>CAWHFS010000001.1:0-1195000 GCA_963828695.1 uncultured Alphaproteobacteria bacterium
TGCATCGCAGGACCGCTGTCTCACCTATAAAACGCTGGGTGAACACATCGGGGCATATGGTGAGTGCCTTCGTACGATAGGCGTCGGACGCTCGGCTAGGGTCGCAATCATGATGTCGGACGGCCCTGAGCTTGCCGTCGCCCTGGTCGCAGCAGTCTGTCATTCGGCTGTTGTTCCGCTCAATCCCAAACTTGCCGCCACGGAACTCGATGAACTATTCGCGACGCTTCACATTGATGCCGTACTGGTATCGGATCGGATTGATTCCGCTGTGCGTGATGTTGCCGCCCGCCATGGCGCAATACCACTGCCTGCGAGCTGCAATACGCTCGGATCCGTTAAATTCGGCGCAGCCGCTAAAACAGCGGTTGGCCCGTTCGCATTAGCACACCATGAACAGATACGACCGGATGATCCAGCGCTGATATTACGGACTTCGGCCACTACCGGCAGGCCGAAGCTAGTGCCGTTTACTCATCGCAATCTCATGAATACGGCCGAGAAGCGGCGCGATTGGTTCAATCTTACCCCTGATGACCGCGCGCTGTGCGTCACTCCGCTTTACTATGGGCAAACTCTCAAAGGGATATTGTTCACACCCCTTCTCCTCGGGGGGAGCGTCGCCTGCCCAGATTACGCGACGAACCCTGACATCCTTCATTGGTTGGCCGAACTGCAGCCAACGTGGCTGCACGCTACACCAACCTTCCATATGAATCTGCTCGAACGCGCGCAACAAGCTGCCTCGCTGAAGCATAGTCTGCGCTTTATTAGATCGGGCGCCGCACCACTTCCTGTTGCGATTCGGCAAGGGCTCGAAGGCGTGTTTGGTGTGCCGGTGCTAGAAGGTTATGGCTTGACTGAGACGGGAACGGTCGCCGCGAACTCCATCGCGCCGGGGCGCCGCAAAGCCGGCACAGTGGGCAAACCATCGCCGAATGAGGTCGGAATTCGTGCCGAAGATGGACGTCTGTTGCCCAAAGATACAATCGGTGAAATTGTTGTGCGGGGTCCTGGCGTAATGCCAGGCTATCTACACGACGACGACGCCAACCGAGCTGCGTTCTCGAATGGTTGGTTTTTAACGGGTGATCTCGGCTCGATCGATACAGAAGGCTATTTGACTTACTTGGGACGACGCAAGGATTTCATCAACCGCGGTGGCGAAAAAGTTTCACTTTATGAAGTTGAAAAGGCTCTGCTGCGACATCCTGCAATCCGAGATGGTGCTGCGTTTTCAGTTCCGCATCCTCGTTTGGGTGAAAGTGTCGGCGCTGCGGTTGTTCTCATGTCCGGGACCACGACGACGCCGTCGGAGATTAAAACATTCCTCGCCGATCAACTATCGCCATTCAAAATTCCTCATCATTTGGTGATTGTGCCGGAACTTCCCAAGGCGACCACGGGAAAAACATCAAGAGTGAAATTATCGGAAACCGTTGCGCGTCGTATGGGAACAATTGCGCCTCCGGGGACGCCCCTTCAATCCCAAATTTTGGCAATTTGGCAAAAATTGCTTGGTCGCGTCGACATCGGAATTGACGATGATTTCTTCGAGATGGGCGGAGACTCCCTACTGGCCGTTCAAATGATGTGTGAAATTGAGGAGATAATACGCCAGCGAATACCACCCTCTACCCTCAGATCAGTTTACACCGTTCGCGAGCTTACAACAGCGATCCTGCGCGGCACGCCTCCGGAGAATATGCTTGTAACACCAGCTAAAGGCGGCACCGGAACGCCATTCTTATTCTGCCATGGCGATTATACAACACGGGGATTTTATGCCCTCAAGCTGGCAGACATGCTTTCGGGAGACCAGCCCGTGTATCTCCTTCACCCGCATCTCCAGCCCGATCCCGATCTAACGATTGAAGAAATGGCGCGGGCCTACCTGCCCCAGGTATTGGCAGTTCAACCCACTGGCGCGTTTCGTCTTGGTGGGTATTGCAATGGCGGGTTGCTCGCTTGGGAGATCGCGCATCAAATCCAGAACATGGGTCATGAGGTTGAAGCTCTCGTATTGGTGGAAACGATTTCTCTCAATGCCAGGCGCAGTCTTCGCGCGATATCAAAACTCCTTGGAATTGCGAGCGCAGCTGTGCCAAAAGGGGTAAGCAAAAAATTGAAGGTTGAAGGAATGCCAATGGTCCGGCGCATCAGCAAGAGAACTTGGAATTTTTGCCATACAGGCCAATGGGGTGCCGGCATTTCGGGTTTATATAGCCGCGCGATATCCAACTACATTCCGCCGCCGATCAGCACGCGCGTTCTTTGCGTCATTGGTGAAAACAATCGCAACTCGATAAGCTACTCCCCGAAGCCATGGACGAACTTGGCACCCGAAGTTCAATGTAAAGCTGTTACCGGGACGCATTTTTCCTCTATCACAAAACACGTTGACGAGGTCGCGCTCGTGCTTGATGATTTTTTGCGAGCTACAAGCTGCTCGGCGCAATCGTCACTTCGTCGTGCCTGAAGAACTCCGTGGCTGCTCCGCGGATGGCCATAGAAGACGATAAAGTCAATGTCGTCACTAAAGAACAAAATGATGCGACCAAAAAACCATTATAAAAATATCAGGAAGATTGGCCCAAATGCAATACCGGTTTATATTTCCAAGCGACTTGAACAAGTTCAAGCTCTAATTCACAATTTCTCATCATGAAGATCGCCTACTTATCCGTGTTTGACCCTTGTGACATTACGAGCTGGTCAGGATGCAGTTACTATTTGGCAAAATCCTTAGTTGAGGATCATTCCGCATCAGTCGAATATATCGGGCCTCTGCGACCGAAAACATCAACATCGTTAGTCTCTGAAACGCATCTTTTATCGCTTGCGCGGAAAGAATTATCTCCCCACGGTCGATCCCAGTGTCCTCAAACATTTTGCGGCTCAATCAGCGACTGCGCTAAACAATTCCGATGCGGACTTCATCCTAAGTCTTGATGCATTGCCGATTGCCTATTTGGAAACAAAAAAGCCAATTATCTACTTTTGGGACTGTACCTTTTTGGGCAATTTGGACTATCCGTGGTTTAAAAACCTCGCGCCGGAATCACTCAATTTTGGTCATCAGATGGAGCAGCTCGCCCTGGATAGGTGTCAGTATGCAGTTTTTTCTTCAGAATGGGCGGTCCGAACAGCGATGGAAGGCTATCGGGTCGACCGCAGCAAACTGAGGATCGCCCCCTTGGGTGCGAACTTGGACTGCAATCGGACGATCGAGGACATTGTTCAACTTGTCGATGGTAGAAGCATGGAATACTGCAACTTGCTTTTCCTCGGTGTCGATTGGGTAAGGAAAGGCGGGGATGTCGCTTATAAAGTAGCAAAACAGCTGAATGCCAGCGGCTTGGAAACAAAGCTGACAATTGTCGGATGCCAACCGCAGGTGAATGAGCCTTTACCTCCATTTGTAAAGAGCCTCGGATTTATAAACAAATTCAAAAACGATAATTATAGAGACAATTGAAAAATTGCTATCGGAATCACATTTTCTCATTTTGCCTTCGATGGCCGAATTGTTTGGTACCGTCTTTTGTGAAGCCAGTTCGTTTGGAACACCATCACTTGCTACGAATGTTGGAGGAATACCCTCTGCCATTAAGGACGGAGTAAACGGAAAATTGTTTCCGAGAGATGCCGCGATATCGGATTATTGCGATTACATAGTGAGCCTTTTCAAGGACGCCCTCACGATATAAATCGTTGGCCCTGACATCATTCAACGAATACCAAACGCGATTGAATTGGAGGCGAACGAGCGAAACGATTCTTAATCTTTTTAGAGAAAATGCGAGTAGCAAGTCGACTATAGTCTGATAACTAACCTGGCAGTTTGTACTGGATTGGGCGGCTGGGATGCCCGCGCCATCGGTCCCAGAAATATTTCAAATTGCCTTGAAGCTGGGCAAACTTGCCTATCATATTGAACAAAGCATATATCCATGAATTGGTTTTCCCTACCCCGCGGCGAAGTGCGATGCGCACAACTTGAAGAGGGTAGATCAGCACGCCCAATAGTGCAGCGGATTGGAAAAAGGCAACCGTAATTATTCCGATGGGCATAATACCAGCCCAAATGATAGAACGCGCAACTGCTTTTTTCTCTCTTGGTGCAGAGCCCGACATTAAGTAAATTTCAGCGATCTCAGCTTCTCCATAGCCGCCTCGGACGGCTCGGCGCCACCACTGGCTGAACTGGGTCATCGCAGCATCGTGGCGGGTCATTTCCGCATCTAGCCGCCAGACTTTCCAGCCTCGTTCCCGTAGTCGGCCACACAATTCGGGTTCTTCGCCCGATACGAACTTCGACTGAAACCCGCCTACTTCTTTGAAGGCATCCACTCGGACAAGTGAATCCCCACCACATTCTGAAGCTTCTCCCACTGGAGTATTCCATTCGATATCGCACAGACGGTTATAGACAGAGCGTTCGGGATAGCGTTCGCGTCGGCGTCCGCAAACCACGGCAACGTCATTGCGTTTGGTAATGAACTGCAACGCAGTGTCGAGCCACGACGAAACTAACTCGCAGTCCCCATCAATAAATTGAACAAATTTAGTGTTGGGCTCTAGTTTCATCAGAGTGAAGAAACCTTCATTCCTTGCCCGCGCTGCAGTAAACGGCTTATTCGCCGTCAATCTAACTACAGACGTACCAAATTTTTCCGCTACGTTCGCACTATCATCCGTAGAGCCGGAGTCAACATAGATCACACTGAGTCTGTGTTTTTTCAATGAGGTCAAACAATCAACCAGCCGCCTCCCTTCATTGCGACCTATGACAACAATACCAATTTTATCTGATTTCATCGACACACAAGCAAGTTATAATGCACTAAATGGAAGCAAGCTGTATCTTCCGCTGAGCCACCGTTTGCTTTCCCAGACTATTCAACCGCAACTTCCACAAGATTGACTGAATAACTTTTTTAGTTTGTTAGCCTCCTTGATCGCGTTGTGGTGCTCGAGAACATAGGAGCGCCCCGATGCTCCCATAGCGGTGATGCGTTCAATAGGAGTATTCAGTGCCTCGTTCATAACCTCCGCCAATGCTACCTCATCGCTCGACGGTACTAGCCAACCGGTCTTGCCAGGCTGAACGAGTTCCGGGATTCCCGCAATGTAGGTCGAAATTACAGGCCGCGCGAGCGCCATCGCTTCCATGATTACGACCGGCATATTTTCGGAAAAGCTTGGAAGTATTAACGCACGCGCAGCGGCAATTTCTGCCTTAACGCGTTCGACTGAAATCCACCCCGTAACTGAGACCTGCTGCTCGAGACCGCGGCGATGGATCGCGGCTTCAACGAGCGACCGCATCGGGCCATCTCCGGCCATGACCACTTCGCAGTAGATGTCTCTTTTTTTAAGAAGGTTGACCGCCTCGACAAGAACAAGCTGCGCCTTGTGCTCACCAAGCCTGCCGACACAGACAAAACGAGGAGATGCTGAAATGGGCGGGACGTGAGCGTTAAGGAAACTCTTGTCCATACCACAGTGAATCATCGCGATTTTCTGCCACTGCTCCGGCGACGACCAACGCATGAGTTGACTTCGGCCGAACCAACTCACACAGACGGCAAAGGCTGCATATTTCAACTTCAATTCGAGCGCGAGTAACGGTGCCTTCTCGAATTCTTCCGAGCCATGCGCTGTGAAACTGTAGGGCAGCCCTGACAGCCGGCTCGCCAACATAGCGATCGCTGCCGAATTGGTTCCGAAATGGGCGTGGATATGTTGGCAAGCGTCACGGTTGCACCAATTAGCAAGTATTGCAGCCTCCGCCGCAAAAGCGAGATGTCGTAGTAAGCCGCGCTCTGACCGCCAACCCATCTTTATAGCAAGGCCGATCATGTTCAGCGTCGCAAGCGGTCGACGTATTGCGCAAACCAATAGGCATCGAAAAATTTCGGCGACGCTGGCGCGTTGGATATAATGTGTCTTCTTCAATTCTGATTGATCCTCATCGTGAATCAGACCGCCAGATGCCGGACGAAGCGCGTACCGAACCACTGTTACGCCCAACTCTTCGAGCGCCTGAATTTCGCGGCGAATAAAAGTGTGACTTACTGAAGGATACTGATTGATAAAGTAGGCAATGCGCATGTGGGGCTTTCTTTAGCGTCTATCCAGAGGGCAACAATTAATATCTATTGAGCCTCTAACTTGCGACACAAATTTTCAGTTAAAGATCTTCGGCTTTTGTTGCCACCGGGATGCAGATTACTGCATCGGAATGATCACAATCTATACTGTCGCAACGCAAGGCCTAAAAACAGCCAGGTCAGGTCAACTCGATCGAAAAATATCGTGTCCCATAGAAACACCGAGCAGTTTAGTTGTCAGGCGGAGGCAAACTATGGACGACTTTCTTGCTGGACATCTACACCAAAAGTTGGGGGTCTATTTAATCATGTCCTTTTGTATACAGGTATAATCACACTCCCTTTGTGTGTCGCAACTAATGAACTTGGCCTGGCCAGAATTGGCATGCTCGCCAATCCCTCGGCAGCTTACTTGCGCCGTATTTGCCGTCTAATTGGATCTATAAAAGCTGAAATTTGCTTGAGTTTTGGCTGAAGTTGTGCCGGACTAAGTGACATGCGTGTGGAATTCATGTCTTCATTAAACAGTCGCCTTATCCAAAAATATCGCCACTTTGTTAAGCATCGCATTCGCCGAGTTTCCGTCCCTGACCTACCGCACTTTGATACCCTCGGCACTTCATATTTTTTAGAACGCCTCACGCGCTCACACTTTTATTTGGAGTACGGCTGCGGCGGCAGCACCGTCGCGGCAGCTCGGTTACATAAGCGCTTCATTTCGGTGGAAAGTGACCGTCTCTATTTAAAAGCCGTTCGCGAAAGAATTACTTCTGAGTACGGTTCATTTTCTGGGCAGTTGATTCACGCAGATATTGGCATGACTTCTGAATGGGGATCCCCGTTCTTCAAACGCCCGACACCGCACAGATTAAAGCGATGGGCAAACTATGCGGCTCTACCATGGACTTTTATCGAATCAGAAATCAGCGCCCGATTTAATTCTTATCGACGGCCGCTTTCGTGTGCATTGTGCATTGTATTCGATAAAAACAATGCAAGGCCAGGATTTTGAAATTCTGGTTGATGATTACGAGGACCGACCACATTACCATGAGATTGAAAAGTTCGCTTTCCTTAAAAATATGGTAGGAAGGATGGCAGTGTTCAAACCGAAAGACGTTAATGCAAGTGCCCTTTCCGACTCAATCGACAATTTTTCACGCGATTGGCGCTAATCGCCGAACTTTACGCAATAAGCGCACCAATGGCCCTACGCAATATCGCGAAAAGTAAAGAAGCGCCCCTTCGAGTCGGATAGAGCACTATTGATTTACACACTGAAATCGTCGCACTGCCTAGTTCTCCGAAATCCCACAAGTAAACTTGCTGCAAAACGAAGTTGGTGGTACGCAGCAATCACTCTTCTTTCCTTGTTATTTGAAACATCAGCTAGCACTCTTTTGAACATCTGCCTATGGCCGGCAAGGACTCCAACTTTATTTTTGGAGATTCGAGACTCGGCGGTCTGATTGAAAATTGTAAGCGGCTCAGGAACAATTGATAATTTTCCGACCTGGCTCAATTTGATCCACAGGTCCCAATCCTGACAACTCGGGAGATTCGGGTCGAACCCCCCCACCTCCAACAACTTCTCTCGTCGAACGATGGCGGTTGACGTTGTACCCAGACAATTCATTCTGCGCAAGAGTTCGAGCCCAACATTCATGGGTGGAATAATATCATGTGAGCTGTTGCCGAACTGATGGCGAATTCCAGTAAAACTTGCGACCATTTCTGGGGCGCTTATTAATTCGCGAAGCTGCAGTTCGATCTTAGTTGGGCATCCACTGATCATCGGAATTTAAAAAACAAATATACTCAGATTGACTCAAATCTATACCTACATTTCTTGCTGCGCCAGCGCCTCCACTTTCGGCCAGCCCAATGAGACGTATACGACTATCTTGCTGGGCCAAGCGAGCCACCACGTCCGAAGTAGTATCGGTGGACCCATCATCAATCACAATAATTTCGTCCAGGGGCCATGTTTGTCGTTGGACGCTGATGATCGCGTCGGCAATGAAACCCGACCTGTTTCGAACTGGAATGACTGCAGCTGCGTACAAAGCGATTTACCCTCTACCCGTCCGCAGCCTACTGCCTTTGGCCTTAGTCAAGCTATCGTTGCTGATGCTAACGACATAGCTCGCAGCTTTTGGTAAATTTCCAACTCTATTTCGCTAGCGATGCCAAGCAACTCTTCAATTGGAACCCTGCCGCCATCATATAGCAATTTGCAAAAGGACTTCGGCAGATCTGAAAAGCATTGACCAGCATGAGAGGTCCAACTTTCAGTAACATCGTTAAATGCCCTAGCATAGCTTAACCAGTGCTGAGATATATCAATATGATCTATGATCTCTGATGGCGTTAAATGCTCTTTAGACAACTGGTCCAAAGTATCTGATACGATCGATTGAATTGGAGTTGGCTCAATTTCGCGTCCGCTAAAATTTGTTAATCTATATTGATGGAAGTTCGCACGCGAAACAATTCCAATGACATCTCTATAACCAGCCAAAACTGTAATTTTGCCCATTGATAGCGCCTCGAGCACCACTCTACCCATCCCAACAACGATATCTGCATTCTTAATCACGGACCGCGCGTCTTCTGTTGGCGGATAAAAATCAATATCTTTCAGAAACCACAAATTCCTTGCAAGCCACCGTCTACCAAACAATTTTTTTCCTATTGCGAAATCTCGATGCTACACTATTTGCTTCGTAGGCTTTTTTGTTCCACTCGAAGCCAGTGTAAACTGACATTCGAGTTTCTGGATGCGACCGACGAAGTGCACCAAAGTATTCAATTGCTTTCTTTATATGATGATATTTTCCGGCTCTGCTAAGCAAGACAACATGTAAATTATTTTTCCAACTCGTTTTTCGGACCAACTAAATACCCGAACCCGATTTGGGAGAAGGCGAAGTTTTGATTCTTCCACTCCTAAATGCATTAAGGTTCGCAGTATCTCATTGCTAACCCCCGCAATAAGAGGAGATCGGTTGATTACAAGCGCAGATCCCATCATTAAAACCGGATCATTCCAAATTGTGCCTTTCTTGAAGGGTGTATGGAATGTGGGCAAAATTGGAATGCCGTAAAATTTCGATATGCCGATAGCATGAAGAAATTCGCTATGCTGTACCCAAATCAGTTCCGGCTTTAGATTTTCAATAAACCTTGTCAAATTGGCATCTATTGTTCCAGTTTCAACTTTATAGTCAAAAGCGTCTGCCACCTGACTTAGAGAAATTTTTTTAGCTATCAGGCCGCATGTCAATTCAATTCTTTTATTTAGCTCGTCTAATATTTCGACGACATACGTTTCTCGGCCTCCCATAAGAAAGCTATCAAAGAGAACTGCAATATTCTTCATACCTAACGCTTACTGTCCTGCCGTTGTGGCGCAGATGCGGTAGTAGGAGTGGCAATGGGCTTAGTTAATAGCGCGCTCACAGGCTGAATACCAACTTTCGCGACTTTGTGAAATCTATGGTGGCAAGAAACGAACACAACAATCTCTTACAGTACCCCTTTCTGCGATCTGAGATACTCCGGTACGGAAAGCAGCCTCTCTTTTGTACTTTCTTGGCGAACATCGACAATTGCCTGCGGATAGTAAAATGCGCCAATACTAAGCGGACCCTTGTTCTTAAATCGAATGGCAGGACGCCATTGAACCAGTGTCTCTTTTCCGCCTGATGTGAGCATCGTCAAGTTTCCAAAGAAACGCCCTTCCGAAAGGCACAGTGGGCCTACGGAAATCGAAATTTCTGATTTTCCTGTAGGAAGCTCTAATGGCGGCTCGGACAGAATGGTCTGGGCGTGTATGTTGCCCAAATCATCGACAATGGTCAGGTAGCCCTGATCGCACCGCATTGATTTATAGAGATCGATATCTATTTTAAGTTTTAGTAACTCGTTAAAGTTTAGGGTCTCTGATAAGCTCTGAATTTCGATGCTGGCGACCCTGGCATCAGCGATTTTCACTGGCTCTACCGGACTTCCATCGCCTTCAGCATAGAGACGAAGGACAGAATCAGGTAATCCGTTTGCGATTATTTTTCCCGACTTGAGTAGTACAGCGTGATTGCAATTTTTCTTGATATGATAAGCGTTATGCGAAACGAGGATTACGGCAGCACGCGTCAGCAACGTACCGATACGCTGATGGCATTTTGCCTGAAAGTTTGCATCGCCAACGGCTAACACCTCATCGAGAATCAGGACGTCAGGTTCAACCGCTGTTGCAACAGCAAACCCGAGACGCACCTGCATCCCAGAGCTATAACTTTGTACTGGCGAGTTGATGAATTCGCCAATTTCGGCAAAATCAATAATATCATCAAGTTTACGGTCGATTTCTTTCCGTGTCAGCCCGAGCACCGACCCGTTCACGTAAATATTCTCGCGCCCAGTCAAAATCGGATTAAAGCCCGCGCCGAGAGCAATCAACGCACCAATCCGCCCGCGCATCTCAATTCGGCCATTGTCCGGCTTGATTAAGCCATTGAGCATTTTGAGTAGCGTTGTCTTGCCGGCACCATTGCGTCCGATCAGACCGAGACATTCACCACGGCGGAGTTCAAACGAGACATCATTCAAGGCCCAAAATTCGGCCGGTCGAAGCTCATCCGTCGAGCCGTCACGTCCAACTAGATCGGCTAACCGTATCCTTTACGCCATACCACAGCGACCGCTTGAGGCTGCGGCAGAACTTTTTTGACACGCCCTCAACGCGAACCAACAGTTCGTCATTCATTGCCATTACTTCAATTTCCTAGACGCGCGACCAAGTGTGGTGTCGCAACGCGGAACATCACCCAAACCAAACCTAAGAGCACGGCTGCAGTCAGGGAGACTGCAACAAATGCGCCCACGTGCGTCGTATTTCCCAGTGTCAACCAGTCTCGTGTCGTTACGACCAACGTAGTTAGCGGACTAAACTGCGCTATAGTGGCGGCCATTCCAGACTGTGGCACCGGGTAAAGAACAGGCGTAAGTAGCATCAGAAACATTGCAAAAATCGGCAACGTCAGCTGTACGTCCCTATATAATATTCCCAATGGTGTCACTAACAGACCGATAAAAAATCCAAGCAAAATTAGCGACAAAATACCGAGCGGAAAAAGCACCGCGCTCGCCGGCGGCACAAGACGGAACCATGCAAATACCCCGGCCAGCAACACAAGTCGCACCAAAAAACCCATACAGACCTGCGCAAAAGCCGAAAGCAAAATTGCTTCTCGTGGAAGGTTGATCCGTGAAAGCATTGCGCGTGCACCTAATACAGCTCTAAGCGGAGCATTGAGCGCATCCGCGAATACCTGCCATATTGTGGTGCCAATGATTGCATAGGCGGCATAGGGAATTGGTGTGTCGCCAATCTTCACCACACCTTGTGAGTTCAAATAGACAAATGGCAAACTGGCAGCCAGCGGCGGGATGAAGACCCAAACGTAGCCCAATATACTTTGCCGGTATTGGGCGCTAATATCGCGAATGAATAGCCGCCATGCGAGTTCGCGCGATGCGATCAGATCGCGCCACATGTCTCTGAAAAGCCTGCCGGGGTTTCTGAGTGGCGACTCCGGCGTATATATGGTGACGGGAAGATCTGACATTCTTACTTTTTTGATATGCCAATAATAGCCGGCCCTGGCAACCTACCTCTCCCAATCGTACAAATAGCAGACTAAGCGGTCGGAATTACGTCAAGTAGTCCAGCCACATGGTTAAACAGCGCAGCTGATAAGCCATTGAAAATAAACAACGAAACGTTTAGGAATGAGGCGACTTCGGATATGTGATTGGCGTTCGAATGCGCCTCGCAAGTCTTCAAGAATTTGCGGCAAGTCGTGGAGGACGAAATCGGGAACACTCTCACTAAATGTGGCCAACCTGTGTTGGCGTTGACCTTCACGATAATCTGGGGCTTGTCAGGTCAATTGCTTGTATTGAGCAGTGCAAATCGATTTTTGTAAAGTGGATATGTTGCCTCATTTAGGCTGATAACGCCGAGCGTAACGATTAGAATTTCGCGGCGGTTGGACCGGATAGTCATGAAAACAATACTCGTCACCGGCGGCGCTGGCTTTGTCGGAAGTCATACCTGCAAAGCGCTGGCCCGCGCAGGCTACACGCCGGTTACATTTGACAATCTCGAGAGGGGTCATCGCTGGGCTGTCAAATGGGGACCGTTTGAGAAGGGTGACCTCAGAAACAAGGAAGATCTGAAACGTGTCTTCGCCCGATATAAACCATCGGCAGTCGTACATTTTGCGGCATATGCGTACGTGGCAGAGTCAGTGGCGGAACCGCTGAAGTATTACGATAATAATGTTGGTGGAACTGCAAGTCTGTTGGCGATGTGTGCAGATTCTGTATGTCGCAAATATCGTTTTCTCAAGCTCCTGTGCGACGTATGGCGTGCCTGTGAAGCTGCCTATCACAGAGGATGATCCTCAGCAGCCAATTAATCCCTATGGGTACACAAAGCTCGTGGTCGAACGCATGTTGAAAGATGCCGAAGCAGCACATGGCATCAGGCACGTCGTTCTACGTTACTTTAATGCGGCTGGTAGTGATCCGGACGGTGAAATCGGCGAGCTACATCGACCCGAGCCACACCTGATCCCGTCGGTACTATTAACTGCAATGGGACGACTGCCCTCAGTTAGAATATATGGTCATGATTATCCGACCGGAGACGGCACTTGTATTCGCGATTATGTTCACGTGAGCGATCTAGCTGACGCACACGTCGCGGCAATCGAATGGCTATCGGAACGAAATAGAAGTGCTTCATTTAATCTTGGCAATGGCAGCGGATTTTCAGTTGCTGAAGTTGTCAAAATAAGTGAGGGGATAACTAACCTAAAAATACAAACGGAACTGTGCCCGCGGCGACAGGGTGATCCTCCTATTCTGGTTAGCGATTCAGCCAAGGCAAGGAAAATGCTTGGTTGGCGGCCGAAATTTCCTGGTCTCGACCAGCAAATTGCCCACGCATGGCGGTGGTTCAATGACAACATGCAAAACGTCTGCAACGAGTAGCAATTTTCCATCCCGCGAAGCAAGTTCGTTTGCGGTACTCGCCCCCTCTGAGTACCCACCATCCTCAAACGGAAACAAACGAGCAGCGTAAACATTTGGAAATATAATCGGTAGTGAAAAGCTACGAATGCAGCAAAGCCGACTATCGTTTATTGATCATGAGGTAGCCTGCACATGGTAGAGTTAACGAACATAAAACATTTCTAGGACTTCCATGTTCGACGTATCTGTTATCATCTGTTGCCACAATCCGCGGCCAGACTATCTTCAGCGCACGTTAGAGGCCTTGCGCAATCAGACTTTGCCACAATCTCAATGGGAACTTTTGCTTGTAGACAACGCATCAAATGTGCAGTTGGCATCAACATGGGACCTGACATGGCATCCAAATGCACGTCATCTTTTAGAGGGTACTCCAGGCCTTACGAGCGCGCGTGAATGCGGCATCCGTGAAGCCAATGCCGAGCTGCTGGTTTTCGTCGATGATGATAACGTTTTGGATCCCGGCTACCTTGCCGAAGCTACAAGAATTGCCCGCGAATGGCCACTGCTGGGCGTATGGGGCAGCGGGTCATTGCTTCCCGAATTTGAACGGGAACCGTCGGAGCATTTGAAACCATATCTCAAGACACTTGCGCTTCGCAACGTCACAGAGCCGCGTTGGAGCAACGTATTCAGTTGTGCAGACGCTTCGCCATGCGGCGCTGGCCTTTGCTTGCGTCCCGACGTAGCACATGCATATTGCAAAATGTTAAAACAATCTGCCATTCATACTATCTGATCGGCTCGGAAAATCTCTCTCGAGCGGAGGAGATATCGAAATTTGCTACGTCACCTGCCAACTCGGGTTGGGAATGGCAGTATTTCCGAACCTAAAACTAACTCACCTTATGCCCAAGGAACGCGTCACCGAAGACTATCTCGTAAGACTCCGCGAAGGAATAATGATCTCTCATTTTATCCTCGCATACAAATGGCAGGGAGTTTTGCCGCGTAATCCCCTGTCGCTGTCGACGCTACTATCCGTTCTAAAGAATATATTGATTATCCATGGTGTGCGGCGAAGAATGTATCTTGCCGATTGGCGAGCAGCACGAAAGGCGCTACGCATCATCAATGACACAAAAACGACCAGTACATTAGCATCAGATGGTATTTAATCTGGGCGGCGATCTACGTGTTCGGTCGGCAACAATCCATTAATGTCATAGTTGGCCGACTCGACAAATGAATGCCGTTCGCAAGGAGCAGGCACTGGAGACTTCATAAGTCGTGTCCGACATCAGCGCTTGTGAGACAGATTTAGCGGCTTGAGGAACGGAGGATTTCTGGCTCATCGTAACCATCAAGGAGTGGAGATGAGACAGAAATCCGTAGCATCCTGAATTGTCGTCTGAGCGGATCGTGAAGAACATCCGCCGGGCAACCCGCAAGCGCCATTCGTCCGAAGAGAAGATCCGCATCGTTCTGGACGGCCTGCGCGGCGAGTCCAGCATCGCCGAGCTGTGCCGCCGTGAAGGCATTGCCGAGAGCCTTTATTACGCCTGGTCCAAGGAGTTCCTGGAGGCCGGCAAGCGGCGTCTGGCGGGCGACACGGCGCGGGCGGCGACCAGTGGCGAGGTCAAGGACCTGCGGCGTGAGGCGCAGGAGCTCAAGGCGGTCGTGGCTGAACAGGCGCTCGAATTGCGCCTGCTTAAAAAAAGCATGATCGCGGATGGGGGAGACGAGGAATGAGATACCCGCCTCCGAGAAGCTGGAGATCATCCGGCTGGTCGAGCAATCCCATCTGCCGGTGCGCCGGACGCTGGAGAAGCTGGGCATCCAGCCTGCAAGGTTCTACCGCTGGTACGATCGCCTGCAGACCGGCGGCCCCGAAGCACTGGAAGATAAGCACCAAGGCCGAAGCGCGTCTGGAACCGCATCCCTGACGCAATACGCGAGCGGATCGTTCAACTGGCCCTGGATGAGCCCGAGCTATCACCACGGGAACTGGCCACGCGCTTCACCGATACGGCCAGCTACTTTGTGTCAGAGGCTTCGGTCTATCGGCTGCTCAAGGCGCATGACCTGATCACCAGCCCGGCCTACATCGTCATGAAGGCGGCCGACGAGTTCAAGGACAAGACGACGGCGCCAAACCAGCTCTGGCAGACCGACTTCACCTATCTCAAGGTGACCGGCTGGGGCTGGTTCTATCTCAGCACGGTCCTGGATGACTTCTCGCGCTACATCATCGCCTGGAAGCTGTGCACGACGATGAAGGCGCAGGACGTGACCGACACGCTGGATCTTGCTCTCGCGGCCTCAGGCTGTGACCAGGCACGGATCATCCATAAGCCGCGCCTGCTCAGCGATAATGGTTCCAGCTACGTCTCGGCTGAGCTGGCAGAATGGCTGGATGCACAGAACATGGGACACGTTCGCGGCGCGCCCTACCATCCGCAGACACAGGGCAAGATCGAACGCTGGCATCAGACGCTCAAGAACCGCATCCTGCTGGAAAACTACTACCTGCCGGGCGATCTTGAGGCCAGCATCGGCCGGTTCGTCGATCACTACAACCATCGGCGCTATCACGAGAGCTTGAGCAATCTGACGCCGGCCGACGTCTACTTCGGGCGCGGTCAAACAATCCTGCTGGAAAGAGAAAGGATCAAACGAAACACAATCCAAAATCGACGCTTGCAGCATCAAAAGAAAGCCGCATAAACTAAAATCAGATGAGCCGGTCACTCCCGTAAATCACACCGCCATCTGTCTCAAATTATCTAGACAGTCTGTTTAGGTTCAAACCTTTCGGCAAATGGTGTACCAAATAATATGCTTGAACGTTTAAATTCCCTCTGGGTGGGAGAGCGCCTCGGATACATTGAGCGACTTTGCCTCGCTTCGGCACTCGCTGTCGGACATCGATTCACCCTCTATTCCTATTCTCCCGAAATCCTCCGCAATGTACCGCAAGGTGTTGAGCTTCGGGATGCAAGAGAAGTCATGCCTGAAGAGAGACTTGTGCGATATGCGGACACCGGGGCAGTTCAATTGGGGGCCAATTTTTTCCGCTATGCTTTACTTGCCAAAGGCGTTGGCTATTGGGTTGACATGGATTTCTGTTTTTTGAGGCCGCTGGACTTCAAAAGCCCCTACGTCTTTGGCTGGGAATATGAGAACTGGATCAATAATGCATTGCTGCGAATTCCTGCCAATTCCGCAATGGCCAACGATCTTTGCAA
This sequence comes from uncultured Alphaproteobacteria bacterium, assembly GCA_963828695.1. GTDB lineage: Bacteria > Pseudomonadota > Alphaproteobacteria > Rhizobiales > Xanthobacteraceae > Pseudolabrys. The sequence continues at coordinate 16,409 of CAWHFS010000001.1, forward strand.
CCTGCCGCAAACTAACCGTTGTCCACCTTGGTACGGACCGAAACGGACTGCGCTCTATTATTGGGCGAGGCTGACAAAAGGCGACATACGAGTTCAGGATTTGCCGTGGGGGACATTCAGCTCAGGAATGGTCACTTATGTTGCGAAAAAACATGGAGTTGCAGAACAGGCGCAAAATCCGGCGGTGTTTTACCCCGTGAGATGGAAGGATGCCGGCGCTATTTTTGGGCCGGCCGAAATTGTAGAAAGAATGATCACGCACGAAACTCGTGCGATACATATGTGGTATTCGAGATTAGTCGGGCTCGTCGACAAACCGCCGCCGCGCGAGTCTTTTATCTATGCGCTTTGCAAAAAGTATGGGATTGAAACAAGCTAAGTATCTCGCTGACAAGTTTAAATCTATTTATTTGAGAATTTCGACTTCGAATTTCCGTCCCAACCATGAAGATATAGCGAAGCGATCAAAGAATTGACTTGTCCCGGCATAGAAAACTCGGATTGAAAGATGAGTCCCTTGTTTTCAGGCGCCCACTCCCAATAACCTGAACCGAATCGCCACGGGTTTTCCATTTTATGCGAACCGGAATTTGGAGGTTTCTCCCAGTTTCCGCTCACGTTGTCGGAGATCCATTGCAGCGGACCATCGCAGTTTGGTCCGGGCGCAAAATTAAAAATGATAAGCCCGGACGCCCAGGCAAAATATCCAAAGGGTGTAATTCCCGGCGGCGGCGCAACTCCCATCTTGTAGGAATCCTCATGAAGGATGCAGGAATACGGCCGAGGCCCAAAGCCAGTCATAAAGGCCTTTCCTGGCTGATTTGCACCTAACATGAAGCCTAGGCCGACTTGAAGGCTTTTGAGATATGGCGAACTGTATCCGGCGGCCACTCCATGCTGCAGCACATAAGTCATGTGAGCCAATATCATTCGAAGCGGACTATTAAGATTAGTGCTTCCGCTCGTCGTTTTGGCTCCCACCATGGTGTTGAAGCAAGTTTCGGAGCTCAAATAGGATTGAGTGTTCACGCCATCAAAAGCGTGGCCAAGACAATATTTTCGAACCCACGGGCTTGACCCAGGGGTCATGATATAATCCCAGCCACCTATCGTGCCATTCATTCGTGCGACATTGGCACCAATAATGTCGCCATAGGGGTGCTGACCATCGATGCTCCCCAACAATCGGTAAAGTATTCCGCAAACAGTGTATCTGATGAAGCTAGTCCGCCCGTTTACACGGGAAATCGCAGCGCGGTAGGTTTTCTCGTCCCAACGCAACTTGTTCTTCAAATCGAGCTGCCCAACGTAATAGTCGTCGCAGCTGGCCTGATTCGTTAAGAGCTTGTCCGCCCAATTGTAAGCATTAATCGCGGCACGCTTGTAAGTTTCGCCGAGCAGGTTCAGTTTATAGTCGAAAGCAATCTGCGCAAATTTTGCAAACGCACCAGCGAGAATCATGTTCGTGTAGTGGTCTGATGCATAGACAAACGCCATGACATTTTGCCCGGCGTATTCGCCGCCCGCATCAGTCCCACGATAATACTGAATGGGTTCGGGATAGTTCGGGATCTGGGCGGTAAAGTGTCCCAATCCCCAACCTCCCGGTGCGGATCCGTCTGAATTCTGAAGCATTCGGTAGGCCTCGAGATGCCAGGCCAATTCGTGAAAGAGCGGCGGCAATCCTTCGGTGCCAGCAAATAACTTCGGGTCGAGCAGCTCAGTGCTTCTTTGGACGGTAAATGGCAAAAAGCGAGAGGCATGCGGCAATTCGCGAAATACCCATGCCAAGTTTAGAATTGCGCCGAGATGATCGGCGCCAATATCATCGTTGTCGCCCGCGTCTTGATGCCCTGGACGGCTGCCTATCGCACGCTTGTTTGTTATAAACCCCGGCCCATATTTAGAGCCTTTTGCATAGGCACCCTCTCCCGACCGTACCTTCCTTCCGAAGGAATTGCTCGAAAATTCCGAAGAAAAAATTGCCGGCAGTGTGCTCCAATAATTGGTACAGCCATTGACCCCATCCTTTAGCGCGATCTCTCGCAAATAGCCTGGCGATCGGTTCAGCTCGCAACCTAAGCGAAGATTGTATAAGCCTTCGTGGTGCCCAGCTGCAGCGGCCGCCCAGGCGGCATCATCGATCGGAATCGGATCGCTAACACCATATCGCGGAATGTAGATTTTAAACGTGCCGGGCGAAGCAGGCCGAAAACCACTATAGTCCAATCCCCATACGCTCGTCGCCGCTCGGTTGGTGTTGAAACATTTGTAGACCTGGTTTAGCACCCCACCTAGTGCCGGCTTATAGTCAGACGTTGTCAAATTGGAAAATGACCGACTATCAATATTGACTGAGAAGCTGTTCGAATCGATCACCGTCACTGTCGCCGCCGACCACAAACTTCTGCTGCTGCCTGACGCGCCAACACCCTCTAATTGTCTCATCCCGCTCATGCCGCGAAAGCGCACCTTGTCGCCATTCACGAAGGGATGATGGGGACACGTAACCACCGTAGGATTGCCTTTTGAAATACTTGTAATCGTCCAAGACTCTGCCAGATCGGCGACATCAATACCCCCCGTGTAGCCGTCGCCCGCTTCTCGTTGGTTCCACGCTCTGCGCAGCACAATAGGGCCTTCAAATACCGACTTGCCCCTTCGATCAATTATGTGAAAAGTCTTCAGGCCATACCTGCCGGCAAAATCAACAACACCATGGTTAGGACCATGCGGAAGCCGCGAACACAAATAGGCGTATTTGAAATTGTCGCTCGGTCGATGACCTGCGCAACTCACCTTAATACCACCAGCACGAGTGGTCTTATCGTTAAATACAAAATTGAAATCTGAAACCGCACCGCCCAGATTCCTGATTGTATAGGTCACGCCGGGAACGGGAGCACTCGCGAGCTGTAGATAAACACTATGCCGCATCGTAAGCAGCAACACTTTCTGGTGGCCCAACTCTCCTTGCCCGTTTGGTTCGTCGCGATAATACACCGCCGAAACCTTAAGCCCGGCTCCACCGGTAATCGAATATTTGCCCGCATCCCTCAGCGCAAAACGGTCGACAAAATATGGAGAAATCCGATCTTCGAAACGAAGATGCATTTTGTCTGGGCCAATGACCGCACAATATTCCCTGTTTCCGCTGCGCGGGTTCTTGCGCAAAACCCATTTGTCATAAGCTGCGCTGTCAGGCTCAGACAGTTTCACGATATTGCCGGGCACAATGGCGCCGTCGCTCACCGAGAACGCCAGCACATCTGGCGTTTCCATCCACACGTCCGAAATGGACGGTGCAGCGTATGCAAATCTAACGTTGGTACCGAGCGAAAGTGCAGCGGCACTTGAACTAATGAGGAACTTTCTTCGGGTTAATTTCATTGTCAACTCGCAGAGCAATTTTTCTCGGTACTGTTGCCTCAGCCTTGTACGGTCTACCTAATTGTGAAAGGTCAAAATAGATTTGCAAGACTGGGCAGGAATTTTTTTGGCCGCGGCGCAATGGCTGCCATGAGTATTATGTCGTTCAAGCCCCTTGCGACAGTCAGCAATTCCCGGCGAGACAAATCTGCATCGCCTCAATGATTGCCGATTGTCCCAATGACGCCATCAATCAGCCTTATTGCATGTTATCCAGATTATCATCCGATACCCGGCTTACCTGACGCGGGTGAATAATTTCTTCTGTATAGGCGCTGCAACTGCCGCAGCATCCTCCGTTCTATGAACTGATACGAAACCAGAGCTACGCCGACGCAATACATTGGTATGGCCAGCCAGATGGCAATCATTCCGAATGCGCCGAACTGAAAATTGCTCGTCGACCAGGGACCAAGAATAGGAATTGCTAAAAAGATCACAGCATCAATCAAAACGACATGAAGCAGGTAAAGAGAATATGAGCTGTCTCCCAGAAATGAGCATCGCCTTATAAAGATTGGAATGCTGCCGTTCTTCTCTCTGAACACTAGCCCGCCGACCAGCAGGGCGCTTGGCACTCCCCAGGTCAGCGCCGACGGCAGGTGCGAAAACCCAAACATGGGGCCTGCCAAAAAGCCTGCTCCAGAGGCCACAAGCATTGCGTTGGCGGTGCTGTTACCCACACGGAGGGAGGAAGATAGCGTTAGGTATCCAATCCAGGCGCCAAATAAAAACTCGATCAGCAGGCTGCTCGTGAAAACGTGAATGGCAGCGCTGCTCGTACCAAATACCAAACCTGCAGCTATCGCCATCACAAAAAATAGCGTCAAAGCCCCCAGGCCTCGTCTTAAACCCAACATCATCGCGATGCCGAAGCAAAGATAAAAATAAACTTCGTACGAAAGCGTCCAACCTGGCCCGATAATTAAAGATGAGTAGCCCGGCAGCAGAAGCAGGCTTCCACCGAATTGGATCGGCGACAAATCTTTTCCAACTCCAAACGCAAAGTAAAAATACAAATAGAAGAGCGAATAAAGGATATAGATTGGATAGATGCGAATGAACCGCCTAAACGCGAATCGCTTCGGATCAAAGCTATCGTTCATGGTGTCGAAGGACGTGTACACCATAATAAATCCGCTGATGACAAAGAAAATGTGCACACCAGACGCGCCGAGAACTGCGTTACTTAAGAGCGCATGCGGCAGGCTACCGGTAAAATATTTTTCGAGCGCCACGGCCGTATGAAACATCACAACCAACGTGGCCGCGATAAACCTTAGAAACTGGATCGAGGCAATTTTGCCACGCATAATTCATATACTACCTTGCGCTTCACTGTGTATCGAAGACAGCGCTAGGCAACTTCCCCACATTTGACTCAAGGCAAAATGAAATAACATTTCGCTACGAGCGCCATGAGGTGGCTAGATGTTTCATGTTGCGCAAGGCAGTCGTTAGCGGTCTCAGAACATGAATCCGGTCGAACCTTCCCGGCGTGATGTCACTGCGGGAGGGCGCTTGCCATCCCAATTTCGGCCGCGCGACAAAAGTGCGGACATCAGGATTTTTGCGCCTGAAAATATTAATCGCCCCGTCCACCGGCATTGGCCCGCTCTCTTGATCCCCTTCAACCCCATTGGCAATATCAGCAAGATGAGCATTCAGGCGGCTCAAAATCCGTTCGTTCGCGCCGTAAAAGTGTAAACCTTGGATATCCGCGCTCGACTGCTCAAAGCGAATATCTTCGGGCTTCGTAGCTTGAGTTGCATTTGGAATTGCACCCGTTTGGTAATGGCCAAAATAGACCAGATCCCACTCATTCGCGTCGAGCCAGCCAACTAACACTGGCGTTACTCTTTCCAGGACCGGGCTGAGGGCTATGTCATCCTCCAAGATGAGCACCTTGCCGCGCCTTGCTTCTGCGCGCTGCAAACACTGCCAATGCGAGTGAAATGCGCCTCGAATTCCACTGTTGGGAAATCCCGCCCGCTCTGCGAATTTGCAGGCGGGAAAAACTTCTACCCCGGCCGGACCAACCTCCCATCCAACTCGCGCAAATTCTGCCTTGGCCCGCGCGAGCCGGTCCGTGCGTTCCCGCAGATTTATCAGATACGAAGCGCTGAAATACTGCGGTAGACTTTTCATTTGGGAATGACGCCGTTGATGATGCCGCAGGAATTCAAATTCTTGTTCCATTGTTGTACTAGGATCAGGTGGCTACCGCACTACCGTCACAGTGGTGTGTCCATTTCTCAATGCAAACAACTATCGGAAATGATGCTTAAGTCAATGAAATGAGAGGTGAATTTAATTATGACGACCTTGGCAAAACGAACCCACTATATTCCTTGGTCACTTACCCTAATCATTAACACGATCGTGAATCTCAACAAACTCAAAATCTGCCGGTCCTCTTTACCCTGGAACGCTGCCGGCAGATGAACGCTTCTTTTTTTGGTAGTATGAATTCAGGTCAAATCGGCGGAGTGGCTTAAGTTGAAATGGATCGTCTTCGCAGTCGCGCTCACGGGGCTCATTCCTCTCGCAAATTGGCTGCGCCAGAATCCGAACTACACCTGGAAAGCCTGGGTTGTGTTCGGCTTCATACAATACGGCCTCAATCCGCAGATATCGTTTATCGATTGGGCAGGATGGCCTGGCTACGTCTACGGCCTCCAGTTCACCGGCATCGATCTATTGGCGCTTGCGTTCCTTATGATCCTCCCACGGTCGCGGCATTCTCTCCCGTTTCTATTCGTTATGGGGCTTTATTTTCTCTCCGCCGTCCTATCGGTGTTTCACGCGCAGGTCCCCATGGCCGCGGTTTTTTACGTCTGGCAGCTTGCACGCGCCTTCCTGGTTTACGTTGTTGTCACCAGGGCCAGCACAGACGAGCGCGTGCCTTATGCAATCTTGACCGGAATGACTTTCGGACTTTGCTATCAAGCAGGTCTCGCGATCTGGCAACGATTTGGTCTTGGCATTCTGCAAACGGGAGCTTCTTTCGGTGACAAGAATCTTTTGGGGCTCGCATCGGAATTTGCGGTGTTTCCGATGTTCGCATTGTTACTGGCGGGAAAGCGGGGATGGCAGACGATCGTTGCTCCTTTGGCAGGACTTCTTATCGCCATCCTCACGACCTCACGTGCCGCGGTCGGCCTGGCGGCAATCGGTCTTGTGATGGTCTTCGTCCTGTCGAGCATGCGCGGGTGGAGCAGCCGTAAAATGCGGGTTTTTATTTCTGGCGTTGTTGTCGTCGCATTGCTTTCACCGCTTGCGATAAGCTCGTTTGAAAAGCGGTTTTCAGAGAAGCCACTGCCGGCGATGATGAACGCGTTACTATTCGAGAACGCGGCCTCATTGATTTTGTTGGACCATCCATTTGGCGTCGGCGCCAATAATTATGTCGTTGCGGCAAACACTGGCGGCTATCAGGATGCTGCCGGCGTGCCCTGGGGAGGTGGGCAAAGAAATACAATCGTCCACAGCATATACTGGCTAATCGCCGCAGAAACAGGGTATTTCGGGCTGTTCGCATTTGCGCTTTTGCTGATCAGGATCGCCCCAGTTCCCTTCTTGTGCAGCTGGCGCAATAAACGCGATATACGGGGTGATTATTTGCTTGGGTTAGGCGTCACTCTAATCGTTGTGATTATACACTGTGCATACGAATGGGTATTTATGTTCTATCACGTGCAATATCTGTTTGCGACAACGGTCGGCATGATAGCAGGTCTTGCAACGCAACTTGGCTATTGGCGGAATCGCCGCACCCTCCCTCAACCTGAGCTCGTACCAGAAAAGGTTATAGGCCCAATTTCTTACTTGCATGGCAAGGGCCCGAAATAAACGTTCGGCTCCATCCACCGCAATATCGACCTGCTTCACCGTCCGCAAACAGTACCCAGTCTGAAAGAAGGATCCGTCTATGTCCCGTCGCTACAACAGCCGCAAACGTGTCGTGGTCACCGGCGGTGCAGGATTCATCGGCTCCCATCTCATCGATCGCCTCTTGGCCAAAGGCTACGAAGTGCTGTGCGTCGATAATCTATTCACGGGAACGAAGCAAAACCTGGAACACACGCAAAATCATCCTCGCTTCGAATTTCTGCGGCATGACGTTACTTTTCCGCTCTATGTCGAGGCGGATGAAATCTACAATCTTGCCTGCCCGGCTTCGCCGATCCATTATCAGCACGATCCGGTGCAGACGACCAAGACGTCGGTCCACGGCGCCATTAACATGCTGGGGCTGGCCAAGCGGCTAAGGTGCCGCATCCTTCAGGCCTCTACCAGCGAAGTCTATGGTGATCCAACGATCCATCCGCAGACGGAAGAATACTGGGGCAATGTCAATCCAATTGGTCCCCGCTCCTGCTACGATGAAGGCAAGCGCTGTGCGGAGACACTGTTTTTTGACTATCACCGCCAACACGGCCTCGCGGTCAAGGTCGCGCGGATCTTCAATACCTATGGCCCGCGAATGCACCCGGCTGATGGACGGGTGGTCTCCAATTTTGTCGTCCAAGCGCTCAAGGGCGAAGCCATCACCCTGTATGGCGACGGAAACCAGACGCGATCATTCTGCTATGTCGACGACTTGGTAGACGAACTCATTCGACTGATGGAAAGTCCCGTCGAGCTCACCGGTCCGGTCAATTTGGGTAATCCGGTCGAATTTACCATGCGGGAATTGGCCGAATTAGTCCTCACCGAAACCGGTTCGACGTCTACGCTGGTCAACAGGCCGCTGCCGCAGGACGACCCGCGCCAGCGCCAACCCGACATAAACCTGGCAATGAAAGAATTGGGCTGGGCGCCGAAAATCCCCCTGCGCGAAGGTCTCAAGCCAACGATCGAATATTTTCGGTCGATCCTTCGCTAGGTGCGGGGCCAGAATCAGCAGAATGCGAGCGGCGGAACGACCGACCGATGGACTTCTCGCTATCGCGATACATCCAATCGACGCAAAGTTTCTATCGGCCAGCATTTACAACCGATTGACCAAAATGAAGCGTGAGAAAAGCGAATGAGAATCCTTTTCGCGCTCCCCGGCTTTCACAAATACGATCGCGGCGCCGAAATTGCCCTCATTGCGGTTGCCAAAGAGCTTGCCAAGGCCGGAGACAAGGTGACGTTGATCGGCTCTGGGCGACCCGACACAAAAATCCCCTATCGATTCCTGCGCGCGAACAGCGCTGCCCGCGATCGCTTTATTGCGTTCCCTTCGATGCCGGTGTTGCGAAATGAATATGCCTATGAGGAGCTGACTTTTGTGCCTGGCCTCCTGCGACAATATCGCCCAGGTGACTACGATGTGACCCTGACGTGCAGTTATCCTTTCACGAACTGGATTCTTCGCCGTCCGATGTTGTGGGGCCGCCGCCCACCCCATGTGTTCGTGACGCAGAATGGCGATTGGCCCGCGCAATCAAACAATTCCGAATATCGTTTTTTTGGCTGCGACGGTTTGATCTGCACTAATCCCGATTTCTACGAACGCAATCGAAGGCACTGGCGCTGCCAACTCATTCCCAATGGCATCGATTGCGAACGCTTTAAGCCTGGCCCCAGCCAGCGCGAGGTTTTCGGGCTTCCCGCGAACCGGTTGATTGTCCTCATGGTCAGCGCCCTGATTGCGACAAAAAGAGTAGAACTTGGGATAGAGGCCGTCAGCAGAATTCCCAATGCCCATCTTGTGGTCGCGGGTCATGGACCGCTACGCCCGGCGATTGAAGCCGCGGCCGTAAAATTGCTGCCAGGACGATTTTCTCTTTTGACCGTCCCCTCCGGCCAGATGCCGTCAATCTATCAATCAGCGGACGTATTCCTGCACCTCTCGAAAGAGGAATCTTTCGGAAACGTGTTCCTTGAAGCAATGGCTTGCGGATTACCGGTTGTGGCGCCCGACACCAAGCGGGTGCGTTGGATCGTTGGCGACGATCAGTTTCTGGCCGAAACCGATGACCCTGCAGCCATCGCTGCTTCCATTAATACCGCCGGCAGCACGCCGCCCGCAAAACAACAAGACCGCGCGTCAAGGGCGGTATCCTTTTCTTGGGGCAAAATTGCCAAAATGTATCAAGAGTTTTTGCGCGAAATCGCGGCGTACGACCCCTGGGGACGCCGAATAATCTCCAAGTCGCTAGTTGTATAGTACTTTTTTATTGCGTATGGTTAAGCGCAGGCGGGGTTAATTCTGGGAATTTTGCTTGAGCTTATCTCATTACTGACATCATTTTCCTGAATAAACTAGACTACTGCCGTAGGGGACATCGGCAAGTGACGCTTACTGCAACAGCTGCAATCGATACAGTCGAGCGTCCGCACCAGTCGGACCATTTTGCTCATTCCACGCGAGAGATCTATGGCTTACTGGGCATCCCGATCGATGCGACGACCATGCGATCTGTCGTCCATAAGATCGAATGCGCCGCCGCCAGCGCGACGCCCCTCCTCATTTCAACGATCAATGTGAATTTCCTGACCAGCTGCCTCACTGATTCAGAATTCAGGGAATCGCTCATCTGCAGCGACCTCTGCACGGCCGACGGCATGCCGATGGTCTGGCTCAGCCGCTTGATGGGGATTCCGATGAAAGAACGGGTCGCGGGATCCGACCTGTTCGACGTACTCAAATGCATTCGAACCTCCGCGCCGCTTAAAGTATTTTTGTTCGGCGGAGCTGAAGGCGTAGCGGCGAGCGCCGCAGCAAAAATCAACGCACAAAATGGCGGTGTAGTTTGCGTCGGCTCGTTGTTTCCTGGCTATGGCAGCGTCGAAGAGATGAGCACGGATGCCATCATCGATACGATCAACGTGAGCAAAGCGGACTGTCTCATCGTCGCTATGGGTGCCCGCAAGGGGCATCTCTGGCTGCATCGAAACCGCGACCGCCTGAAGATCCCGATCCGCGCGCAACTCGGTGCGACCGTCAATTTTCAGGCCGGTACAATCCGGCGAGCGCCCAGGCGCATGCGAGACTGGGGCCTCGAGTGGCTGTATCGCATCAAGGAAGAGCCGTCGCTATGGCGACGCTATTGGACCGACGGTCGTATCCTCGGGAGAATTGATGTTAACCTCAGTTATCCCGCTCCTGGTCATGTCCCGATGGCATCGTTTGAGGTGGCGCCGCACGCCAGACCTCAGAATTGAGAGATTCGAGGGGCATGATGGTGTGACGTTAGCCATATTCGGCGTTGCGACCACGCAAAACCTGGAGAAAGCCGCCTCTTATCTGGAAGATGCGGCATCCGCGGCAAAAGATATCGTCATTAACTTCGCTGGAACCCGCCAAATTGATGCCCGTTTTATCGGCCAACTCCTTGTGTTAGACAAACGCCTCAAGGAACAGCGGGCGGCGCATGCAGTTGACAGCCGTGCCCCGCACAATTGCGCGGCTGTTTCGTTTGAACGGATTTGGCTTTTTGCTTTGAGCCTATACGTGCAGGCGTAGCGTAGAGCGGGCGTAGCGTAGATATGTTGATGAAGACCAATCGCGCGGTGCTAGCGAAATCAGCGCCATCGGGCGCATTTTTGCTTGGACTGCTTGTCGTCGCCTCGATCCTTGTGGCCTTTATCGCATTTGGCGGCGGACTGCAGGAGCTGCTGCGCCGCTGGAGCGTCCAGGAAGAATACAGCCACGGATACTTGATCCCCGTCATCGCGGGCTGGCTGCTGTGGACACGGCGCGACGCGCTGCTGGCGAACATCGGCAAGCCGTCGTGGATCGGTCCGCTGGTCATTCTGCTCGCCGCGCTCCTGCACATCGTCGGCAAATTAAGTTCGCTCGTCCTGTTGCCGCAGCTGGCATTCATCCTCGCGCTCATCGGCATTGTGCTTGCCTTCGGCGGCATGTCATTGCTCAGGGTGACGTTCATTCCGATCGCGTTTCTCATTTTTGCAATCCCCCTGCCCTATGTCGTCGAGGCCGGCCTTACCTTCCAGCTTCAGCTGATCTCATCGCAACTCGGCGTGTTCTTCATCAGGCTGTTCCAGATCCCGGTCTATCTCGAGGGCAATGTCATCGACCTCGGCGTGTACAAGCTCCAGGTCGTCGAGGCCTGCAGCGGCCTGCGCTACCTCTATCCGCTGATGAGCCTCGGCTTTCTGGCGGCGTACCTGTTCCAGGCGCCGATGTGGCAGCGGGTGCTGGTGTTCCTGTCGACTATCCCGATCACAATTTTGATGAACAGCCTTCGCATCGGTCTGGTCGGCGTGCTGGTCAATTATTGGGGGCCGCAGGATGCCGACGGGTTTCTTCATATGTTCGAAGGCTGGATCATTTTCATTGCCTGCGCTGGATTGCTGGCCGCGGAGATGTATGTCCTGGCGCGCGTGGTATCGGGCAAGCAATTTTTCGATGTGTTTCATCCGCCAAAATTGACGACGTCGGCAATGCTCCCGATCGCGGCCCCGCAACGCGGCGCGCGCGCGCCACTCATCGCCTGCTTTTTGCTTTTGTGCGCAACCGGCGCGGCCGGCCTATTTGTCTCGGCCCGGCAAGAAATAATCCCCGATCGCAAGCTGTTCGTGTCGTTTCCCACGAACTTGGGTGACTGGCGCGGGCGCCCCTCCTCGCTCGATCGCCAGACCGAACACTTCCTGTCCTGACCGATTACATTCTGTCGGACTATGCCAGACGCGATGGCCGCTCGGTCAATCTCTATGTGGCCTACTACGCGAGCCAGCGAACAGGTGCCTCGCCGCATTCGCCCGCCGTCTGTATTCCAGGCAATGGTTGGCTGATTACGAACCTCGAACGGACGCAATACCGCAGTCCTGATTCCAGCATGTCGTTGCCATTAAATCGTGTCATCATCGCACGTGGATCCAACAAGCAGCTGGTCTACTACTGGTTCGAAGAACGCGGCATGAAAATCGCCAACGAATACTGGTCAAAGCTGTATTTGCTGCGCGATGCGCTTCTCGAAAACCGCACGGACGGCGCGCTGGTGCGGCTGACGACACCGATTTATCCCGGCGAAACCGAAGCTGATGCCGACAAGCGGCTGCAGGAATTCACCCGGATCGCGGTACCAAACCTTGAACCCTATTTGCCATCTGCAGCTTCCAACCAAAATCGCTCAACAGAGTCAGCCTCCAGAGATGATCATGCGTAAACTGTTCAAAAGTCCGCCCGCAAAAATATCTGACGCTTTGCGTTTGTCTCGGTATCGCCGCGCTGGCTCATGGCCGGCTGCGGCTCGCGCGAGGAACGGGCGCAGGCCTATTACGAGCGCGGCATGAGCTATCTCGAAAAGAAAGACTACGTCAAAGCTCGCATCGAGTTTCGAAACGCGATCCAGCGCAAAGCCGACCTATTGCCGGCCTGGCAGGGTCTCGCCGAAATCGACGAACACGAGCAAAATTGCCAGGCGCTCGCAGGAACCTTGCGCAGAATTACCGAACTGGCGCCCAACGACCTCGCTGCTAAGACCAAACTTGCGCGGCTTTATCTGTTGGGAAATGCGCTCGACCAGGCCCTGAAACTGGCGAACGCAGCGGGCGAAATCGATCCGAAGAATGCCGACGTCTTGGCGCTAAAGGCTGCCATCCTCTTCAAGCTGAAGGACATCGACGGGGCAACCCGCACGGCACAGGCTGCGCTTGCGATCGACGCCGACAATACCACGCCAACACCATCCTGGCCGGCATCCAATTTTCGCAGGGGGATTCCGAAGGCGCGTTGAAGTCGCTTGCGCACGTACCGAAGGAACATGTCCGATGACCTCGGCGTGATTGCTCTGAAGATCAACATTTTCAACAATAAGGGCGATCTTGCGCAGGTGGAAGCGCTGCTGCGCAAACTGACCGAGCTGCACCCGAAGGTCGCCGCATTCCGAACTCAATTGATTCAATTTTATTTGCGACACAAGCGTCAGGATGACGCGGTGAACGAGCTGCGCTCGGCCGCGCGCGCCAATCCAGCCGACACAAAAACCGAGCTCGAGCTGGTAAGTCTTTTGGCGGCAGTCAAAGGCCCCGACGCGGCGCGCGAAGAGCTGCTGGCGCGCATCAAAACGGGTACCGGCGCATTCCCCTATCCAGATTGCGCTAGCCCAGTTTGACTTCGCGCAAGGCAAAGGCCGATGACAGCATCAAGCTCTTGCAGCAACTTATCGCGCGCGCAAGCTCAACCGACGAGACGCTGCTCGCCAAGAATACGCTGGCAGACCTCTATCTCAGTCAGAACAATTTGGCCGCCGCCGAACCACTGGTGACCGAGATTCTAGCGCGCGGATGCACGCAACACCAATGGCCTGCGGCTGCGGGCGGCCATTCGCCTCAGGCGCGGCCAGATCGACGACGCAATTGCCGATCTGCGCAGCGCGCTTAACGATCAGCCGCATTCTCCTGAGCTTCTTGGTACTCTGGCGACGGCCTACGAGCGCAACGGCTCGATCGAACTTGCCGGTAAGGCGTATTTCGATGCTATGAAAGCCTCGGGTTTTTCGCCACCAGTCGGCCTTGCTTATGTTGCCTTTTTGGAGCGGCGGAGCGCGACGACACAGGCCGAAAGTGTGCTGACTGATCTTGCCAATCGTAATCCAAATAGCGTGCCAGTGTTGTCGGCGCTCGCGCGCGTAAAGCTTGCAAAACAGGATTGGGTCGCTGCACACGCAATTGCAAATGCGATCAAGCGGCTGGGTGACAAAGGCGATCTTGCCGACCAGATCAATGCGGCTGCTTTCAGCGGACAGGGAAAATTCTCAGACAGCTTGGCGGTCATTCAAAATGCCTACGAAGCGAATCCCGGTGCAATCCGCCCAATGGCCGAGCTCGTCCGCGCCTACCTTAGGGCCGGCCAGACCAGCGAGGCCGAGACCTTCATTCGCTCGGTTCTCACCGATAATCCTGAAAATGCCGAAGCGCTCGTGCTGATGGGCTCGATTCAACTGGCAAAGAACGCCCAAGTCCAGGCCGAAACCTATTTCAAAAGTGCAATTGAAAAAAAGCCCAACGATGTCGTCGGCTATCGGGCGCTAGCGCAACTCTACAGCCAACAAAAGAAAATCGATGATGCGCTACGCATCATTCGCCAAGGGCTCAAACATCAACCCAACAATTTTGCCCTTCACCTGGCACTCGCGGGCTTACTGGAAGCCAAGGGCGAACACGAACCCGCGATCGCAGAATATGAATCGATGCTCAAGGAACAGCCGGGATCGTTGATCATCGCCAATAATCTGGCCAGTCTGTTGGCCGACTACCGCACCGACAAAGACAGTCTGGAGCGGGCCAATTCACTCGCCCTTGTGCTCAAGAGCTCAAACATCCCGCAGTTCAAAGATACACTCGGTTGGATTAGCTATCGGCGACAGGACTACCGCGCTGCAATTCCCATGCTGGAAGAGGCAGCCAAATCCCTGCCGAATTTGGCGATTGTGCGTTATCACCTTGGCATGACCTATCTGGCGACAGCACAGGACGAGAAGGCTTCCGAGCAGTTCAAAAAGGCCCGCGAATTGGCACCGAACGACACCGAGCTTGGCGCAAAGATCGACGCCGCCCTGAAGAGGCAGTCAGAAAAGGCAAAGGGATAACGGCGGGACTTGTACGTTCGTCGGCAATCGCCTGCACAAGTGCAATGCGATCCGCCCAGGCCCACTCTCTGTCAATCACCCGGCAACGGCGAGGACCAAGAGAATCACTGCAGTCTGGGAAACACCTCTCCGAATGCTCTGCGCTGTCTTAATGCGGCTCTTTCCTTGTCGACCGGGTCTAGCGCTGACGGATTACCCAGCAAATTAAAGTTATAGTTCAATGACAACAATACGGTATTCGCCATCGCGGTGCCCGTAGAGTTATCACGCTGCCTGAACGTATAAGAAATGCTGCGTGTTCCAATCGCGAGCCAACTGATAAGAGTAAGCGACGTACGCCGAGAAAAAATCGTTCGCTGTTCCAACGAACAGGCTCGTACCCGAGCCAGTATTTGTTTCCGCAAAATGCGCGCCAAAAGCCACGTTTGACCAGTCATTGATATTATGGCTGATTGTAACACCGGCCGTCGTTGTAGCTTGCAGCGATCCTGTGGTCGTCGGAACAATTAAATGCGACGCCGAAACATAAATGCGGGTCGTGTTCGACAGTCGATAACCCAATCCGACCAATCCAACCCCGCCAGTGCGCGCTCCAGTCTGAAAAGTCGTTGTTCCGAGTGGCGAATTTGCGGCGTCTTGCCAGGTGTTGGCAAACGATGCGCCCACCGATGCGGTCAAAGTCAGACGTCGCGTCAATTGCGACCTCACCCCCGTCATGATCTGCCAGAACAATCTTTGGCTCTTGAACAGATCGTCGGCATCGTACCAGTCGAAACTGACCGAAGTGTTCAGACTCGTTGTTGGATCAAGCAACCGGTTCCAGGCGACCGAGGCTCCATAGTCATTGTAGGGCGTTTGTGTGGAATTGGTAAACGTAACTCTGTTGGCCTGAGCCGACCATGTAATCGAATCGGTCCGGCTCAGGTCGTAAGTGGCGCCACCGAGAATACTGAATCGGTCAGTTTCGCCAGACCCGGTAACAACGCCACTTTCCCTCAGTTGGGTGGTTGCCACATCCTCGCGATGCCACGAGGCCGCGAAAAAATACCTGGCGAAATCGGTCGTATGGTCAATATGAAAAGTTTCGGTGACCGGTATGCCGGCCTTCGGCGAAGTATTGTCGGCGCCGGAGCCAAAATAGTTGTAATAGCTTAAATTCGAAACGAGTAAATAGCGCCAGCCTGGCGTGCGTGCGAGAACATCGAGATTTAACGTGCTCAATGACTTGAACGTCGAACCGGACGACGTGTTCGACAGAAAATAGTTGTCGCCTCCCGTCGAGGGTCTCGTTCAGATTGCCCCTGATCGAAACGTCAGCCGCAAACGCGCCAGATGCGTAAACGCCCAGACACAACGAGGCTACATAGACCGATCTTTTCACTATACCACGGCCCTATTCGGAACGCCTGCCACCTAGCCACACAGTTCATTCAAGCAAGCCTCGTTCGGGAACGATAATGATATCGCCATTGCGAAGCACGATGTTTTCGCCAGGCTCGCCAGCCTGGAACGCCTTGTAGTTAAACACCAGAACCGTCTCGACCCCATTGATCATACGATGGATCTGAATTCGCTTAGCCGCGGCAAATGGACTTACGCCACCAGCCAGCGCTATCGCCTGCGCAATATTGATGACCGGCTTAAGAAGAATGGGCCCCGGTTTCAGGACCTCGCCGGAAATATAGACGCGCGGCTTGGAGGCTTGTGATTCTGTCGGGTTAACTGCGGCCAACGATACAGTGACGTCCAGCTGACCGGTATAATTTTTCTTCAGCCGGCTGCGGAGAAGATTTTCCAAACTTTGTGGCGTGATCCCCTCGGCCTTGATGTGCCCCGCCAATGGAAACGCGATCATCCCATCCGGGCCTACGACCACTTGTCGGTTGAGCTTCGGGTCCTGCCAGACAGAGATCTGAATTGTATCGCCCGGCTGCAGGGGCTCGCTTTGAGCGAGCGCCGTTGTCGCCGATCCACAGAAAAACAGGATTAAGGCCAGAACTATCCGCATCACCGTCCCCACCGCACGCTACCGCCGCACCATCCCCAGCACACGCTACCGCTACACCCTATCAACCCCGTTTACCCCGGATCACAAACCAATACCTTTTGTGAAAGTGGTTATTCAAGGCTTTCAAGACTTTACCATCTGGCCGTTTATAGGAAAAATGCTAAACTCACGCTTGTCCTCGATCACCTCGTGCATCAATTTGCTTGTAATTTGATCCGCGCCGGAAGAATACCCATAAACCAGAGCGGTATCACACAAAATATTAATCATACGGGGAATGCCGTGACTTGCCTCTGCAATGACCCGACAGGCCTTGTCGGTGAAAAGATGAACGCGGGCGCCGGCGGCAATAAGGCGGAAACCAATATAATCGTCGACCTCCTCATCGGCCAAAGCCTTCAGATGGAAGTCCGATGATACCCGCTGGGCCAGTTGCAACAGTTCCGGCTTTGATAGCATTTCCTTGAGTTGGGGTTGCCCGACAAGAATCGTTTGCAGAAATTGGAACTTGTCAACGTTGATATTCGAAAGCATTCGAAGGCCTTCAAGCGCGCCGTCCCCCAAGTTTTGCGCTTCGTCGACGATCAATACCGTGCGGCGTCGGTTGGCGCTTTGCTTGTAGAGGAAGTCTTGTAACGTCTTCAGCAACGACGGGATCGATCCCTCGAACGGCAATTTCAGCGACATCATAATACACTGCAGCAGCTCATTGCGTTCCCGCGGTGTATTTGAAATGAGCCCGACATTGGTTTTGCGCGGATCGAGTTTGCGCAGAAGATGCCGCACCAGGGTGGTTTTTCCTGAACCGACTTCACCGGTAATCACAGTAAATTGGGCGTTGTTGAGTACGCCGAACTCAAGCATCGTATAGGCCATGCGATGCGCGCGGCCCCAATAGATGAGATCCGGATCCGGCAAAATTGAAAAAGGCTTTTCCCGAAGCCCGTAGTACGCCTCGTACATCAGCGCTCCTCACTCAACGCCACTTGCGCGCAGCACAATTGCGACCTCTCGCCGCCTACGGCCGCGGCACGCCGTCTCCGGTGGTTAACTCGCTCAAGTACTATAACTCCGAGGCGCCTTCGTGATGCCACCTCAACGCTTGCCCCCCAAAGTTGTGCCCCACCTAAGGGGCCGGCGCCAAGGCAATTTACCGCTTTAGGTTACTTGTCCGACACGATTTTTCGGCACGGCCGTAGCCATCATATACGCGAATGCCGGCCCTTGCTGGGGCTCACTAAGCGCCAATTGCCAATCATTTCATAGTCTTAAGTACACCATCCCGGCAATAGCCAGAATTGCCAAAGTTCCCGCGCCTTACGTCTCGATAACGATTTATCGGACCGGTGATTTTGTTCAACCTTCGACCGCGCGACAAAAGTCCGCATGGCCGGAAGCGACTCTCTCAGCGGAATTAACTGCATCAGTCGTTGCAATCGCATTAGTCTTACCCGCGTCAAGTTTTTGCTGTAATGGGTTGGTTTGATCCGCATTGCGTTGGTAAACGGGGCGGTATTTTGGGAGGCGTGGTGGGGTAGCGTAGCGGGAATGCTATTTATTTGGGCATCCCGCCTTTACTCGCATCTGCTTTGATTGCGAATGCTGCAGAGACAAACATTTCACGGGCCACACGCGGATGCGGATTTGGGGCTGTCCCTAAATCAGGAATACATCTTTGGCGTTTTGAAACGGCGCGCGCTTTTTTTCGCCATTCCCTTCCTCACCGTCCTCACGATTGGTTCTTTGATTACCGTATTTTGGCCTGCGCGATATATTTCGCAGGGCACGATCCTTGTTGTCTCGCAAGAAATTCCCAGTGATCTTGTCCGCCCGACCATTGCCGCGCTGGCGAATGATCGTATTCAAGTGATCGAACAGCGGGTCATGACTCGCGATAACCTGCTTACAATCGCCAAAAAATACCACCTGACATCTGGTTGGTTGGAACGGGTGTCGGGGACAGAGATTGTCGATTTCATTCGAAATCGAACGGTCATCAAACCCTCCGAACAAAAGCTGGAATCAAGAAAAAAACAATCAGTCGCATTTACGGTTGGCTTTGACTACGAACGTCCCGACATTGCTACCAAGGTGGCTAACGAACTTGTCACGATGCTTCTCAGCGAAGATGTACGTTCACGCACAGAATTTGCGGCACAGACGACGCGCTTCCTCGGTCAGGAGGTGACCAGATTGGAAAAACAATTGGCGGTGGTCGATGGCCAAATCATTGAGCTCAGGAACAAACGCATGGCCGCCATGGGTGACGCCGCGGAGCTCGACCCCACAAAGGCGCTGGCGACACTCCAATCCGAACTGTTGATCAAGAGCGCGACGTATTCGGCAAGCCATCCTGATATTCAAGCGCTTAAGCGCAAGATTGCTGAGCTCAAAAAGACCGCAGCGAAAACAAGTCCCAAGCGCCAGTAGCGCAACTGACGGCGGAACACCAGTCACAACGCCGGGACTTGATACCCTTGCAGGCGCAACGAGAGAGCCTTCTCCAAGAGCTGAACAGGGCCTCGCAGAAATTTTCAGCCGCCCGACTTGGCGAAAGTTTGGAAAAGGGCCAGCATTCGGAGCGCCTGGAGGTCATCGAACAGCCGACGATGTCTTACAAGCCGGTTAGCCCAAACCGAAAAAAACTCTTCATGGTAGTTGTTGCACTGGCCCTCGCGTCGGGAGGCGGCATCGCGTTCGCTGCCGAGATGTTAAATCAATCAATTCGCAGCAGCTCCGATTTGTCGTACTTGATTGATCGTCAATTGATCGTTGCGATCCCCTATATCGCCACACACCAGGAATCGCTGCGCAAGCAGTCGAAATTTAGAATAACCATTGCTCTGGTGATCGGGGCAATATTGCTCGGATTGGCGCTCTTGTATTATTTTGTATTACCACCGATCGATCTGTTGTTCGATAAAGTGATGACGCTCTTCTAACAATGCTTTCAGCGAATGTTGCAGATTGGATGGATAGACTCGCATGGACCAGATAAGAAGAGCCGTCGAGCGCGCCAAGGGATCCTATGCTTCGGATTTTTCAGATCCGCAATCTGGGCCAGCTCCATCTCAGATCTTGGCGAGAGAGGTCTCACTCGATAGCGCCTATTTGGAATCCCAAAGAATCATCGCGCACGATGTGAGAGATCCTCGTTCGCGAGCATTCGACATGCTGCGGACGCAAATTTTGCAGCCCATGGATCTGAAATCTTGGCAGTTTCTCGGTATCACTTCAGCAACTGAGGGCTGCGGAAAGTCCGTCGTCGCGATCAATCTGGCACTCAGTATCGCGCGCCAGCCGCAACGGTCGGTTTTGTTGGTTGATCTCGATTTGCAAAAGCCTCAGGTCGCCAACTATCTCGGACTAAAATCTGATCGCGGCGTCTTAAATGTTTTGGCGGGTCACGTAACCCTGCAAGACGCACTCATTCAGGCTGACATCATGGGTGAGCGGTTCATGGTCCTGCCGTGCGAGCAAGCGACGCTGAATTCTTCCGGCTGGATTGCTTCACGGCCGATGAGTGCATTACTGCAAGAGATCAAGCAAAACTTCTGGAATTGGACGGTGATCTTTGACTTGCCGCCGATCTTGATGGGCGACGACGTGATTTCGATCCTGCCTCGCCTTGATTGCATCGCGTTTGTCGTTGGTGCCGGACTTACGACGGCGGAAGAAATCAAGGAATGCAACAAGCATCTTGACTCGGCAGAGATCATACGAGTTGTTCTCAACAAATCTGAAGACACCCTCGCAACCGATTATTATTACTCCTACGCCAGACCGACCAACGGCCAACCGGCAGCGAAAAAAGATAGATCGACCAACGGCCAAACGGTCGCGAAAAAACAGAGCCGTCGCCCTCGATTTAAGCGCATGTCACAGCTGTTCAATCGTCTCGGCGACGCGAATTTTAAGATTAAGTGATTTTCCGGTAGGCTGGTTTTTTGCGCGAACGATCGTCACCTGCGAGCGTCACCAATTGCCATATCCTATTCGCCCCGCGACGGAGGCATCGGCGTGGAGTGCTGCGGTTTAGGTGCGGCAACCGCCCGAAACATCATGGGCGGCGATTTCCAGTCGAAAGGCGTTGCGGGAAGCTGGGGGATGCAAGGCGTGAACAGGCTTTGCCCTTCGGCATTTTTCAGCTCAAAAATGATGCCCGGACGTGCCATCTTTTGGCACTCCTGCCACTGCGCGATCGCCATCCATTCACTCATGCCATTTCATCCCATTTGTTGCCGTTCAAAATTCGATCGACCACTAAGCCTATCAACTCTATTAGCTTTTGCTAAGCCATTGAGATGCAAAATGATATTTGCAGCAGCGAAATTGTCACAATTCATCGGCATTTTCACGCCGTGAGCTTGCCAGCCACTGAATTGGGCACAATTGAAGTTCCGAGCGGTTTATTATATTATTTCAAATGTTTAGGTAGATTCCATCATGCTTCAAATGATACCGATGGTGCGGTGCGGAGAGATGTGTTGACGTTAGATTTCATCAATGATTAACTTTCGTTTGTGGCAAGGCGTAAGGGTACAACGCAGGAGGTTTCAATGAGGCCGCGTGCAGTTTCGTATGCGTTGATGGTCGGCGCGCGTGGCGTTATGCGCTTACTCTCCCAACGCCTCGGCAGCTCTGGTGAATGTCGCGATTAATTCGGATGATACGTCGACGGTGCCGGTCTGTTAACACGCCGGGGGCGCCTATCGTCAGTCCGTTTACGTTCGGCACTGTTAATACCAACGTGGTAGGCAATAACCTTGCGCCTACTGCCGTATGGCGGTCGCCCATTTGAGGGTATGGACAATTTGCTACGGCGCACTTTACGTCAGTGGAGGGTGCTTCGAGCGCTGCATATACGGTCGCCACTCAGCAACACTTTCTCAATTTTCTGGGGCTCAGCGGATGCCTACAATACGCTGGCGTTCTATAACGGGGCTTGTTTAGTTGGAAGCTTGACGGGCGGCGATTTGTCCCCGATTGCTTTCGGATTGGGCCATGACCTGGTTTCGCTTGACCGTAGGTGGCTTGTTTGACACGGTGGTTATGTCCTCAGGCGGCAATGCCTTCGAATTTTCCAACATTCTTGCCAGCTGTACGGGTGAGGGCTGCGGTGGGCCGAGCCAAGTCCCACTTCCGGCGGCTCTTCCGTTATTCGTCAGTGGCATTGCTGGATTCGGCGGCCTGCTTGGCTGGCGCAAGCGACGGCAAAAGCTGACGGTTAAGGCCGTGGCAGCATAAGCCATACGAATTCAACGAATTCAGGAAAACCGCCGCAAGGCGGTTTTTCTTTTTTGCGGAGCTTTGCAAGCAGCTCGGGGCACGCCCCCGCGCGCGCATTTCAAACGAGATGAAAATTATTCGTCGCGAAATGCGACAGCACGGTGTGTTGCAACGTCGCGAGCTCAGCATTGATGGCGACATCGCCAACACCATGGTCTGCAATGGTCGCAAAGCTCGCCTGCCCCGCAGCAGCGGCTGTTGCAAATGGGTCGTAGCCGGATGGCACGGCCTCCCGACCGCTCACCAGGTCGGCGACGGCGAGTGAGCCGAGGCTGTCCGAAAAGACAAATGTATTGCTGGTGTCGACTGGCGCTTCGGCCAAAGCGGGGCCCGCGTTCGCAAGCGACCCCGTGGTCGCGAGACCGATCACGCCATCGCCATTGAGGTCCTGATGGAAACTGGTCTCAAACGATTCCAGCGTTGCGCTGCTTCCGGTCAGGGCGCCGTTATCTGAAAGATAGTTGCCGTTGCTGTCGGTCGTCCAAATTGTGTACTGATCGGCTCCCTCGACCTTCCAGGCCACCTGATAACCGCTCGCGGTCTGCTCGACAGCAATCGGCTTACAAGGGCCGAATTGACCGTCGACATAGTCCACGCCACCATATTTCAGCGTGGGACCGGTCCCGCTACTATTTAACAGATAAAAGTTGCCCCCGATCTCGGTCAGGCTGGTCGAGCCGTTCGACTCAACCGTGGTCATGACAGGACCGATGACGCCGTCGCCATTGAGGTCCTGATGGAAACTGGTCTCGGACAATTCCAGCGTTGCGCTGCTTCCGGTCAGGGCGCCGTTATCTGAAAGATAGTTGCCGTTGCTGTCGGTCGTCCAAATTGTGTACTGATCGGCTCCCTCGACCTTCCAGGCCACCTGATAACCGCTCGCGGTCTGCTCGACAGCAATCGGCTTACAAGGGCCGAATTGACCGTCGACATAGTCCACGCCACCATATTTCAGCGTGGGACCAGTCCCGCTACTATTTAACAGATAAAAGTTGCCCCCGATCTCGGTCAGGCTGGTCGAGCCGTTCGACTCAACCGTGGTCATGACAGGACCGATGACGCCGTCGCCATTGAGGTCCTGATGGAAACCGGTCTCGGACAATTCCAGCGTTGCGCTGCTTCCGGTCAGGGCGCCGTTATCGGAAAGATAGTTGCCGTTGCTGTCGGTCGTCCAAATTGTGTACTGATCGGCTCCCTCGACCTTCCAGGCCACCTGATAACCGCTCGCGGTCTGCTCGACAGCAATCGGCTTACAAGGGCCGAATTGACCGTCGACATAGTCCACGCCACCATATTTCAGCGTGGGACCAGTCCCGCTACTATTTAACAGATAAAAGTTGCCCCCGATCTCGGTCAGGCTGGTCGAGCCGTTCGACTCAACCGTGGTCATGACAGGACCGATGACGCCGTCGCCATTGAGGTCCTGATGGAAACCGGTCTCGGACAATTCCAGCGTTGCGCTGCTTCCGGTCAGGGCGCCGTTATCGGAAAGATAGTTGCCGTTGCTGTCGGTCGTCCAAATTGTGTACTGATCGGCTCCCTCGACCTTCCAGGCCACCTGATAACCGCTCGCGGTCTGCTCGACAGCAATCGGCTTACAAGGGCCGAATTGACCGTCGACATAGTCCACGCCACCATATTTCAGCGTGGGACCAGTCCCGCTACTATTTAACAGATAAAAGTTGCCCCCGATCTCGGTCAGGCTGGTCGAGCCGTTCGACTCAACCGTGGTCATGACAGGACCGATGACGCCGTCGCCATTGAGGTCCTGATGGAAACCGGTCTCGGACAATTCCAGCGTTGCGCTGCTTCCGGTCAGGGCGCCGTTATCTGAAAGATAGTTGCCGTTGCTGTCGGTCGTCCAAATTGTGTACTGATCGGCTCCCTCGACCTTCCAGGCCACCTGATAACCGCTCGCGGTCTGCTCGACAGCAATCGGCTTACAAGGGCCGAATTGACCGTCGACATAGTCCACGCCACCATATTTCAGCGTGGGACCAGTCCCGCTACTATTTAACAGATAAAAGTTGCCCCCGATCTCGGTCAGGCTGGTCGAGCCGTTCGACTCAACCGTGGTCATGACAGGACCGATGACGCCGTCGCCATTGAGGTCCTGATGGAAACTGGTCTCAGACAATTTCAATGTCAGCGCTCTTGACTAGTCAGCTCGCCATTATTTGAAATATAGTTGCCGTTGCTGTCGGTCGTCCAAATTGTGTACTGATCGCTCACCTGCGAGCTTCCAGGCGACCTGATAACCGCTTGCTGTCTGCTCGACACCAATCGGCGTCCAAGGGCCGAATTGACCGTCGACATAGTCCGCGCCGCCAAATTTCAGCGTGGGACCGGTCCCGCCACTACCATAACAGATAAAAGTTGCCCGCCAATCTCGATCAGGCTGGTCGAGCCGTTCGATCTTGACCGTGGTCGGGCCGACGATCGGATCGACCGCTTGCGACGCCAGACTCGTGTTACCCGCCGCGTCAGTGGCTGTGGCAGTGAGCGTATGGACACCGTCTGATAGCGGAGCCGTGGTATAAGCCCACGCCCCGGTGCCATTGGCCGCAACGCTGCCGAGAAGAAGCGCGCCCTCATAGATTTTGACGGTGCTATTGGCTTCCGCTGTTCCTGCCAGCGCGATGGTCTTGGTGCTGTCCGTTGTATTGCTTGTGATGATCGGCACAATTGGCGCCGTTGTATCCACAGCCACCGCTAAAGCGCTCGAGGCCGCCCCGGTGACGCCGGCGGTATCGGTGGCGGTGGCGGTAAAGTTGTGGCCGCCATCGGCAAGCGCTGCCGTGGTGTAGGACCAGGCCCCGTTGCCATCGGCGGTGGCACTGCCCAGAAGGTTTGCGCCGTCATAGACCTTGACCGTGCTGCCAACTGCAGCCGTACCGGTCAGCGTCAGCGTGTTGTCATTGGTGAGGTGGTCGCCCACCACCCCGCTGTCGGTCGAGAATGACGCAATGGTGGGAGCCGCCGGAGTGCCTGTACCAACAAGGCCGGCCACATTGAACACGAGCGCGCCATTCCAACCCACATTGGTCTGGCCAGGAATGTCGGGCATCGTATAGCGGTCGTAGAGCGCCTGTTGCGGCAACAGCTTGACGCCGTTGATGTCGATTGAATCGACATAAAGGTTGCGGTCTTTGTCAGCCGACCCGCCCCAGGCGTCGTTGATGAACTCCACCTTGACCTGGTTGATCGGGGCAGATCCCAAATCAAAATTAATCGTCTGCCACTGCCCCAGACTGTGGTTGGCGGAAACGGATTGGGTGGCGCCGACCTGCACGCCGTCGACCCAGAGCCGAAACTGCGGCAAGCCGCTGTAGGCGTCACCGGACACCCGCACGGCAATGGTGTTGCTCGTCGTCGTGACCGGCGTGCTGGTATCAATGGTCACCGGCAGCGCGCTTGAGGCTAGCCCGGTGTTGCCGGCAGCGTCGGTCGCCGTGGCGGTGAAACTATGACCGCCATCGGCCAGGGTGGCCGTGGTGTAGGTCCAGGCGCCGGAACCATTGGTCGGTGGCGCTGCCGAGCAGCGTTGCCCCGTCATAGAGCTTGACGGTGGAATTGGCTTCCGCCGTCCCGGTCAGCGTCAGGGTATTGTCATTGGTGATGTGGTCGCCCACCACCCCGCTATCGGTCGAGAACGAGGCAATGCTGGGAGCAACTGGCGCGGTGGCATCAATGGTCACCCCCATGGCGCTCGAGGCCGCCCCGGTGATGCCGGCGGCATCGGTGGCGGTGGCGGTAAAGTTGTGGCCGCCATCGGCAAGCGCTGCCGTGGTGTAGGACCAGGCCCCGTTGCCATCGGCGGTGGCACTGCCCAGAAGGTTTGCGCCGTCATAGACCTTGACCGTGCTGCCACTGCAGCCGTACCGGTGAGCGTCAGCGTGTTGTCACTGGTGAGATGGTCGCCCACCAGCCCGCTGTCGGTCGAGAACGAGGCAATGGTGGGGCCGCCGGAGTGCCTGTACCAACAAGGCCGGCCACATTGAACACGAGCGCGCCATTCCAACCCACATTGGTCTGGCCAGGAATGTCGGGCATCGTATAGCGGTCGTAGAGCGCCTGTTGCGGCAACAGCTTGACGCCGTTGATGTCGATTGAATCGACATAAAGGTTGCGGTCTTTGGCAGCCGACCCACCCCAGGCGTCGTTGATGAACTCCACCTTGACCTGGTTGATCGGGGCAGATCCCAAATCAAAATTAATCGTCTGCCACTGCCCCAGACTGTGGTTGGCGGAAACGGATTGGGTCGCGCCGACCTGCACGCCGTCGACCCAGAGCCGAAACTGCGGCAAGCCGCTGTATGCGTCACCGGACACCCGCACGGCAATGGTGTTGCGTCGTCGTGACCGGCGTGCTGGTATCAATGGTCACCGGCAGCGCGCTTGAGGCTAGCCCGGTGTTGCCGGCAGCGTCGGTCGCCGTGGCGGTGAAACTATGACCGCCATCGGCCAGGGTGGCCGTGGTGTAGGTCCAGGCGCCGGAACCATTGGTCGTGGCGCTGCCGAGCAGCGTTGCTCCGTCATAGAGCTTGACGGTGGAATTGGCTTCCGCCGTCCCGGTCAGCGTCAGGGTATTGTCATTGGTGATGTGGTCACCCACCACCCCGCTATCGGTCGAGAACGAGGCAATGCTGGGAGCAACTGGCGCGGTGGCATCGATGGTCACCACCATGGCGCTCGAGGCCGCCCCGGTGACGCCGGCGGTATCGGTGGCGGTGGCGGTAAAGCTGTGGCCGCCATCGGCAAGCGCTGCCGTGGTGTAGGACCAGGCCCCGTTGCCATCGGCGGTGGCACTGCCCAGAAGGTTTGCGCCGTCATAGACCTTGACCGTGCTGCCCACCGCAGCCGTACCGGTGAGCGTCAGCGTGTTGTCATTGGTGAGGTGGTCGCCCGCCAGCCCGCTGTCAGATGAGAATGCGGCAATGGTCGGGGCCGGCGGCGGCGGGTCGATTTGCAGGCCAACGAAAGTGGTCAGAGCACCGGCGAGGTTTGCTGGATTGCCGGCGGCATCACTGATTGTAGCGCCATTCTGTAGATTGACGGCGGCAATTGCCAGTGCCGACACCGTGCTGTCGCTTGCGCCGACCGTGTAGCTGAATGTCAGCGCCGTGCTGCCCGACCCACCGCTATAGCTGGCGGTTCCTCCATTATTGAGCGCCAGCACCGGCGTGCCGGTCACCGTCACCGCCTCGTTCAGCGTCAGCGTCAGCGTGACGGTATCGCCGGGAAACTCAATTCCGCTGGCGGGCGTAGCGGCAGTCTGTGTCACCGCTGGCGAGCTGGTATCGATGGTGACAGCCAACGGGCTTGAGGCCAGTCCGATGTTGCCGGCGGCATCGGTCGCGGTGGCGGTAAAGTTGTGACCACCATCGGCAAGGGCTGCCGTGGTGTATGACCATGCTCCGCTGCCATTCGTTGTGATGCTGCCGAGCAGCGCTGCGCCGTCATAAACCTTGACCGTGCTGTTGGCTTCCGCCGTACCGGTCAGCGTCACGGTGTTGTCATTGGTGAGATGGTCACCCACCACCCCGCTGTCGGTCGAGAACGAAGCGATGGTGGGCGCAACCGGCGCTGCAGTATCGATGGTGACACTCAAGCGCTCGAGGCCACCCCGGTATTGTTGGCAGCGTCGGTAGCAGTGGCCGTGAAGCTGTGGCCGCCATTGGCGAGCGCTGCCGTGGTAAAGCTCCAGGCCCCGCTGCCGTTGGCCGTGGCGCTGCCGAGCAGCGTCGCGCCGTCATAGAGCTTGACGGTGGAATTGGCTTCCGCCGTACCGGTCAGCGTCAGCGTATTGTCATTGGTGAGTGGTCACCCACCACCCCGCTGTCGGTCGAGAACGAAGCGATGGTCGGCGCAACCGGCGCTGCCGTGTCGATGGTCACCGCCAGCGCGGTTGAGGCGGCGCCGGTATTGCCGGCCGCATCGGTCGCGGTCGCTGTGAAACTGTGGCCACCATTGGCGAGTGCAGCGGTGGTATAGCTCCAGGCGCCGCTGCCATTGGCCGTGGCACTGCCCAGAAGCGTGGCCCCGTCATAGAGCTTGACCGTGCTGCCCGCCTCGGCCGTCCCGCTCAGGGTCAGTGTATTGTCATTGGTGATACCGTCACCGACGACACCGCTGTCGGTCGAGAATGACGCAATGGTGGGCGCAACTGGTGCGGCGGTGTCGATGGTGACACTCAAGGTGCTCGAGGCCACCCCAGTATTGCCGGCAGCATCGGTGGCGGTGGCGGTGAAGTTATGGCCGCCATCGGCAAGCGCAGCGGTGGCAAAACTCCAGACGCCACTGCCATTCGCAGTCGCGCTGCCCAAAAGCGTCGCCCCGTCATAGACCTTGACCGTGCTGTTGGCTTCCGCCGTCCCGCTCAGCGTCAAGGTCTTGTCACTGGTAATGCCGTCACCGATGACACCGCTGTCGCTTGAGAACGATGCAATGGTCGGGGCAACCGGTGCGGCGGTATCGATGGTGACGCTCAAGCCGCTTGAGGCCACGCTGGTATTGCTGGCGATATCGGTGGCCGTCGCTGTGAAGCTGTGGCTGCCGTTGGCAAGGGCGGCCGTGGTCAGGCTCCAGGCGCCGCTGCCGTTGGCGGTCGCACTGCCCAAAGCGTCGCCCCGTCATAGATCTTGACCGTGCTGTTGGCTTCCGCCGTGCCAGTCAGCGTCAGGGTATTGTCATTGGTGATGCCGTCGCCCACTGCCCCGCTGTCGGTCGAAAACGCCGTGATGCTCGGCGCGAGTGGCGCACTGGTATCAACCGTAATTGGAAGCACTGCCGATGTGGCGCTGACATTGCCGGCGGCATCGGTCGCGGTGGCGGTAAAATTGTGAACACCGTCCGCCAGGGCACCAAGGGTCACACCCCAGCCCCGCGTTTCAGTGTCTGGGCCTGCATCGGCTGCAGCATCCGCGCCCTGCCCGCCCGCCGGATCAGCCGTCGTGTCGACGACTTTAAAATCGGTGGCTTGATCGCGGCTGACAAAATACCACGAGCCGTTTGCGCGGGTCTCTGCCGTGCCGACCACAGCATCACTGGCTGCATCATAGATCGTAACGGTGTGGCCTGGCTCGGCGGTGCCCATCAGCACCGTCGGCAGACCACCGCCGGGTCCATAAACACTGGTGATGCTGGCGGGCTGAACTGCGGGCAGGATCTGGTCGCCGCTCAGATCGGCAACAAAACTCCAAACGCCTTGCCCATCGGCTGTCGCTGACCCAACCAGCGTTGCCCCATCATAGATCTTGATCGTGCTGTTGATTTCCGCCGTGCCGGTCAAGGAAATGACATTGACATTGGTAATGCCGTCACCGGCAACGCCGCTGTCGACCGATTGCAGGCTGATGGTCGGTGTGACTGGCGCGACAGTATCGACGATGACATTTGTCGCGCTTGACGCTTGGCTGGTATTTCCGCCGCTGTCGGTGGCGGTCGCGGTAAAGCCATGCCAGCCATCCGCCAGCACTGCCGTTGCAAAACTCCAGGCGCCGGTCCCATCGGCGACCGCGCTGCCCAGAAGCGTCGCCCCGTCATAAATCTTGACGGTGCTGTTGGCCTGCGCCGTGCCAGTCAGCGTGAGCGCATTGGCGCTGGTGATATTGTCGCCAACACTGGCGCTGTCCGGCGAAAATGAGCTGATGACCGGCGCCGGCACCGGTCGACTGGCGGCGTTATCGTTCCGATCGCAACAGTTTTGTCGCTGAACTGCAGGAGTTCGATATTGGTCAGCGTGTCGGTGCCGTCAGGGCTGCCGGTGCGAAGATCGACCACCGTCCAGCTGCCATTGGCATTTTGGGTCACTTGGTAGTCGGTCGACAGCCCCGAATAGACCGCTGTGTCGGTGCCGCTCACACCATCAAGGGAGTCATTGCCCACACCACCGGTCAGCTTGTTATCGGCCGCATTACCGATGATGGTGTCATTGCCGGTCCCACCAATGGCGTTTTCAATCAGCGAAGCCGGATTGTCATTGGAGAGATAGGCATTGGCGATATTGCCGATGGCGGTGTGGCCATTGCCCAAATTCGCCAACTGAGCGGTCGAGGTGATGGTCCAACCACCCGGCTGCAGATTGACCGACAGGTTGCTGGTGTAGTTGGAAAAGTTGTAGGTGTCGTTGCCGCCGCCATCCCACAGCGTCATGAAAATGGTATTGCCGCCGGGCGCAGTTTGCGCCACGCCGTTGATGGATCTCCCGGCCGGTGCTCGGATTCCAGGTGTAGACGGTATCGCCGCTATTTGTGTTGTAGTTCGCCCCGTACATGTATTGCAGCGCGGCCATGTCATAGAGCATCAGCGTGGTCGGGAAGCTCCAGGTCGCGTTGGTCAGACCCGTCGTCGTTGACGCTCCGGTATAGGAGCGATAGCTCATCACTGAGTATTCCAACGAATCCAAATTCGCCGGCACCGCGCCGAATGCACCACTGACAGTCTGCGGATGCTTCAGTCCGAGCAGATGCCCGGTTTCATGGATAATTGTCAGCCAGGCATAATTGCCAACGACCGGATTGTTGTATTTGCCCGACGAGTTGTTGAACCAGGCATCGCCACCCTCCGGCAAGGTCGACGGAAAGTAGCCCCATGCCGTGGTGGGCGAATTGGATTCGGCGTAGCGGAGATCGGCGCTTTGGGTTGAGGTTTCCGTGATCAGCGTGAAGGTGACATTGGCCACCGCCGAATACATATTGAGAATCGAGGCGGTCGCCGCCTGCTGCGTGGTATTGAATGCCTTGAACCCATTATTTTGTTCGCCGGAGCCGTAAAGCCGCCGTTCATACCGACATAAAATGATGCGTCGGTCGGAAAGCTATACGTGAGCGAACTGACGCCCCACTTCGTCCCGCTGTCGACATAGTCAACGTACGGGATCCCCGATGGGGATACGTAAGAAATTGTCGGCACTTGCACGCTCCTCAGCCTACGCAAACCCGTGGGCGGAGGTCTCATATAACCACCACCTGTAAAACTGAGGTCAGCAGATACCGTCGACTATTAGGTGAAACTTAAACCCTGCCTTTAGCAAACTTCGCGGTTTTTTAGGCTGGATTGCGCCGCATTTTTCGATCAATTCAGAATTTTTTAGTTGCCGTTTTATTAAGCATTAAACCCGAGTGCACGCGTCAGTAAGAAAAAACGTAACCGGCCAGCCTTAGCGTTGCCCCCACTTCGAAGTGTCGTTCGGGGCAGGTCTGCATGCAATTGCTTCCATCGTCTGCGGCGGCGGGAACATCCCAGCCGCAGTCCGAACTCTCTGCCGCATTGGCGTCCTGCCGCAGCGCGTTCATTTCGACTGCGGTGTTCAGTGGCATGAGCAATATTCTCATGCTCACCGGCGCCATCTTTATGCTGGAGGTGTATGACCGCGTGCTGCCGAGCCACAGCATCCCGACGCTGGTGGCGCTGATTATTCTGGCAACAAGCCTGTATGCCGCCCTGGGCATCCTTGATTTCATTCGGGGCCGCATCCTGGTGCGCGTCGGTGCCAGCCTCGACGAGGCCGTCAGCGATCGGGTTTATGATGCACTGATCCAGACGCCGCTGAAGGCCGGCAACCGCGGTGACGGATTGCAGGCGCTGCGCCATCTCGACAATCTGCGCACGTTTTTGTCCGGCATGGGGCTCATTTCCCTGTTCGATCTGCCGTGGATCCCGCTGTATCTGATTATCTGCTTTTCGTTTCACACGCTGATCGGCATCACCGCCTTGCTCGGCGCCATTGTTCTCTGCGTGCTCACCATTCTGACTGAGGTCTATACCCGCGATTCCAGCAAACAGGTCATGGGCCTCGGAGCCACGCGCAATAACCTCGCTGAGCTCAGCCGGCGCAATGCCGAAGCCTTGGTGGCCATGGGGATGTCGCGCCGCTTGGGCAAACGCTGGCGCGAGACCAACCGGAAATATATCGCCAGTCAGCAGCAGACCAGCGACGTCGCCAGCGGATTTGCCTCGACCTCAAAGGTCCTGCGCATGCTGCTGCAATCGGCCGTGCTCGCGGTTGGCGCTTACCTGGTCATCAACCAACAGGCCACCGCCGGCATCATTATTGCCGGCTCGATTTTGAGCGCGCGCGCGCTTGCGCCGGTCGATCTTGCCATCGCGCACTGGAAGGGCTTTGTCGCCGCCCGCCAGAGCTGGGGCTGGCTCAACCAGTTGCTGGCTCAGTTTCCTGTGCGTGAAGAACCATTGGCCTTGGAACCGCCGCGCGAAACCCTCAAGGTCGAGACTGCGAGTGTGACACCGCCCGGCGTCCAGCGGCTGGTGGTCAGCGATATCAATTTCGTGCTCAAGGCCGGCAGCGGCCTTGGCATCATCGGTCCGAGCGGTTCTGGCAAGTCCAGTCTTGCCCGCACGCTGGTCGGCGTCTGGCGACCAATTCGCGGGAAAATCTGTCTCGACGGGGCAACCTACGATCAATGGGCGCAAGAAGCGCTCGGACAACATATCGGCTACCTGCCCCAGGATGTCGAACTGCTCTCCGGTACGATTGCCGAGAATATCGCGCGCTTTGACACCAACCCGACGGCAGAAGCCATTATTGCTGCTGCCAAAGCCGCCGGCGTTCACGAGCTCATTGTCAGCATGCCGGACGGATACGGCACCTCAATCGGCGAACAGGGCACCTCGCTTTCCGCCGGTCAAGCACAACGCATTGCGTTGGCGCGCGCACTCTACGGTGATCCATTCCTGGTTGTTCTCGACGAACCAAATTCCAATCTTGACGCTGATGGCGATGACGCCTTGACGCGCGCCATTCTGGGCGTTCGTGACCGCAATGGCATTGTCGTGGTCGTGGCGCATCGACCGAGCGCGATCGCCGGCCTCGATACCATCCTGGCGATGCACCAGGGAAGACAGATCCAGTTTGGTCCCAAGGATGAAACGTTGGCCAAGGTCCTGAAACCTGCCACGACGCCGCCACTCAAAGTGGTCCAGGGAGTCGCAACGGCATGACAAAGCACAATTTGAAAAGTGCGCTTGAGTTTCTTCAGCGCTACAAGGCCAGCATCATGGCGGAGGACTCCACCAGTGCACTCAACTCCATCCGCCGCTATACCGTTGCTGGTTTTGTCGTTGTCCTGATCTTAACCTGCGGCGTTGGCGTTTGGGCGGGCACAACTGAAATCTCCGGCGCGCTGATTGCGCCTGGTACAATCGTCGTCGAATCAAACATCAAGAAAGTTCAACATCCGACCGGCGGCGTGGTCGGCGAGCTGCTGGTCAAGGACGGCGATCGGGTTAAAGGTGGTGACCTGCTGGTGCGGCTCGATGACACCATCACCCGCGCCAATCTGGCGATCGTGACCAAGGCGTTGACCGAACTGACGGCCCGCAAGGCGAGGCTCGCGGCGGAACGGGATGGCGCGCAGACCGTCAAGTTTCCGGACGATCTCGCGCGCCAATCCAACGTACCGGAAATAGCTGAAGCGCTGGCGGCAGAAACGAGACTGTTCGACTTGCGCCGCTCAGCAAGGTCCGGCCAAAAGTCGCAGCTGCAGGAGCGCATCAACCAGGCGAAGCAGGAAATCATTGGCTTCGATGCGCAAATTGCGGCAAAGGCGAAGGAAATCGACTACATCAAACACGAACTTACGGGCGTCCAGGGGCTGTTTGAGAAAAATCTTGTGCCGATCACCCGATTGAGCGCGCTTCAACGCGAAGCAACGCGCCTTGAGGGTGAGCGCGGACAACTGATTGCCTCGATCGCCCAAGCAAGGGGAAAAATCGCCGAACTGCAGCTGCAAATCATTCAGGTCGACCAGGATCTCTCCAGCGAAGTCGCAAAGGAGCTGCGGGAAATCGACGCAAAGATCGGCGAATATGTCGAGCGCAAGGTCTCCGCGCTCGACCAGCTCAAGCGCACCGACATTCGCGCACCGCAGGACGGCACGGTTTTCCAATCGGCTGTCCATACCGTGGGTGGCGTCATTCCCGCGGGCGAACCGATCATGATGATCGTTCCCAATGCCGACAAGCTGATGGTCGAAGCCAAGGTCAATCCGCAGGATATCGATAAGGTTCAGCTTGATCAGCGCGCCACATTGCGGTTTCCCGCTTTCAACGCCCGCACCACTCCGGAGATTTTCGGCAATGTCAGCCAGATTTCAGCCGACATCACCACCGATCAGCGGACCAACCAAAGCTACTACACCATCCGCATAGCGATGCCGGCCGACCAGGTGGCGCGGCTCGGTGCGGTCAAGCTGGTTCCTGGCATGCCGGTCGAGACCTTTGTGAAAACCCAAGACCGCACCGTCATTTCCTATCTGATGAAGCCGCTCTCCGATCAAATCAATCGGGCGTTTCGCGAGTAGCGGCGGATAATCCGGCGCGCGGAAGCGGCGCGACCACCCAAAGACAACCAAAAAATGAGAATAGCCCCGGCTTTGTGGCTGAGCCGAGGCTATCCCTCCATACTGGAGTACTGCCGGAAAAAACACTCCCGGCAGTGCTGATGGTTGTGCGTTGCTGTGAGCAAAAGATCGATATGGCGAACGCGGACGATTGATTTTAGTCTTACCCGGCAACCTTAATTGCGATCGATCATATGCGGTCAAATGGAACTATAGTGCGGCTCGCGCAGAATTGACCTGTGCATGACCGGGTTACCTCTCCGCGCCACAGCTGAAAACTGAATAATTGCAAGAACATCGCCCTGCCGGCGACTTTCTGATGCCGGCCTTGCAGGGTTGTCATACAACCGCCAAGCGAATTAAGATAAATTTGAGTTCAAGTTGAGGGGTCAGCCGAAACTATGATGTAGAAGAGAGATCCACCTCGGGATCTTCTTCTGTGCCGGCAACCCGAAAGTGACCGCGTCTTGGTCAACAGTCCAGTGATGGTTGCGTAATGAACTACTTCAAGCGCGATTTTGGCGAACCCAAAAGTCTCGCTCTTCCTACATTCGAGGCGCAGCAGCGGCCGTCGCGCGGCTGGACCATTCCGTATCGGGCAATCGCACCGGTCGCCATGGCGATTGATACGCTGGTGATCTTTGCCACCTGTGTGCTCAGTCACACGCTTTACCACCTCGAAGTCGTCAAATTGCCGGGCCACCTGTCGCGCTTCGCAGGCTTTGCGGCGGTGGTTTCAGTTCTGTTCGTTGTGCTAGGCGAAAACCGCAAGCTTTACACGCTGCCCGAATTGCTCAATTTCAAATCGCAAGTGCGGTCGATCACGGTCAACTGGACCATTATCTTTCTGTTTCTCACCGCCGTCGCTTTTGCGATGAAAGTGGGAGAAAACTTCTCGCGCGGCACCACCATCGCCTTTGCTGTTTCCGGTCTGATGGCCCTCATCGGGGTACGGATCGTTTGGCGGGTTTATCTGGCTGATGGTCTGGCGATTCGCAAATTTTCCAGCCGCAAGGTCGCGCTGATCGCCGAGCAAACAATGATCTCGGATTCCGACCTGCCCCAGGCGCTGATTCAACACGGCCTGCAGCCCGTTAAGCACTTTATTCTGCCGCTCAATCAAATGAACACGAGACGCTGCAAGGAAATCATTAGCCAGGCCATTACTTCGATTCGCGGATCAGACATCGAAGAAATCGTCATCAGCGTCAGCCTCGATCATTGGACGAGGCTCAACAGCCTGTTTTCGGAGCTCAGGGTACTGCCATTGCCCGTCAATCTGGTGCCTATGGGACAGTTGTCGGAGCTCTTCAGGTTATCGTCGCACTCGATTGGCGATATCGTCACCATTGAGCTGCAGCAGGGTCCGCGGACACGATCGCAGCGGTTCATCAAACGGGTGAGCGATATTGTATTGTCCTTGGGAGCGTTGATTGCGCTGATGCCGCTGCTGGTGTTTACCGCCATTGCGATCAAACTGGACTCGCCAGGGCCCGTGATATTCCGGCAGTGGCGCCGTGGCTTCAATGGCCGCCCCTTCCAGATCTTCAAATTCCGCACCATGCACGTCCAGGAAGACGGCGACGTTGTTGTCGCGGCGCAACGCGATGACAATCGGGTGACGCGGGTCGGAAATTGGTTGCGCCGTACCAGCATTGACGAGCTGCCGCAGCTCTTCAATGTCTTTTTCGGCAGCATGTCGATCGTTGGTCCGCGTCCGCATGCGATGGCGCATGACAACGAGTTCGAAAAGGTATTGAGCACCTACGCCTACCGCCAGCACGTCAAACCGGGATTAAGCGGATGGGCCCAGGTTCACGGTTTTCGCGGACAAATGAGCACGGTTGAGGAAGTCGAACAGCGGGTCAAATATGACCTGTGGTATATCGACAATTGGAACTTCGCCCTCGATATCAAGATTATCTTGATGACGGTGACTGAAGTTGTCGATGGCAGGAACGCCTATTAGCGCTCACGCGGCCGCACCATTCTGAGAAGATTTTATCGCCAGGAGTTGCTTCCGCCCGATGCAATGGCGGATTGGCCTGTAGAGACCCTCAAACCATATCGAGTAAGCGCAACGGCGCCCAGATCAGGACCGCCAGCCAAATTACTGACAAAATAATCCCGGCGATGATCAAGGCCTTCGGCCATTGGCGTACGAATTTCATGAGTTGGTTTTTCGTAAAGGTCACGGACCGGGTATCTCCGCGTTGCACTTGCGGATCTACCGATCATTGACGCATCGATCAATCACTTCTCGGATAAACTATTAAAATTATTGGTTTAAATTGAAGGCAAACAAAACTAAGCAGAAACTTTGCGGAGCAAACAGTGTGCGCTAGACGCTCACCTGCATTCGCTCCTGGAAATCCGCGTAAGCCCTTGCGAGCCCATCGCGCAACGAAATCTTTGCCGACCAACCCAGCGCATGGAGTTTGGATACGTCCAGAAGCTTTTGCGGCGGACCATCGGGGCGCGATGTATCGAAATCCAATTTGCCTTCGTAGCCGACGATCTCAGAGACAATCTCTGCAAATTCGCGGATGGTTACGTCCTGACCCGTGCCGATATTCAGAAAGCCTGGGGCTGAATAGTGTTTCATGACAAATACGCAGGCATCGGCGAGGTCATCAGCGCACAGGAATTCGCGTCGAGGCTTTCCGGTACCCCAAACGCTCACGCTGGGCGCTTTGGTCAATTTGGCCTCGTGGAATCGCCTTATCAGCGCGGCCGGCACATGACTATCCTTGGGATGATAGTTGTCGCCAAGGCCGTACAGATTTGTCGGCATGACCGAAATAAAATCAGCCCCGTGTTGCTTGCGATAGGCTTCACACAGCTTGATGGCGGCAATTTTGGCGATGGCATACCACTCATTCGTTGGTTCAAGCGGCCCCGTTAGAAGCGCCTCCTCCGTCATTGGCTGCGGCGCAAATTTTGGATAAATGCACGAGGAACCGAGGGCCAACAGCTTCTTGACGCCCGCTTTGAAGGAGCCGCGAATGACGTTGAGCCCGATCGCAAGATTGTCGACAATATAATCGGCCGGGAATGCATCGTTTGCGTAGATTCCGCCAACACGGCCAGCGGCGTTAAAAACCACGTCGGGCTTCATGCGCTCGAGCCAGGCTTCCGTGGCGGCCTGGTTGGTAAGATCCAAAGCGTGGCGATCTGCGACGAGGATTTCGCAATCTTCCTTCGCCAGACGGCGAACGATCGCCGAACCCGCCATCCCATTGTGGCCGGAGACGTAAACCGTTTTTCCTTTGAGATCGAACAGAAGGGGTGCAATCAAAGCGGGCTCACGCCAATAGCTCATGAAGCGATAAATATAGTGCAATCCTGTTCGAATTGCACCCGCACGAGTTGAGGTGTTCGATTGACAGGGCTTGGTCGTGGTTCCGCCGATGGATCATTTCTGCCTCAATGCCTCGCCGAGAAATGGCACTTGTTAACCACTTGCGGCACCACGAAGAATTGGCGACATATTTGCGCCAAACTACATCGCTTCGCTTGCGATTGGTTGGTTAAATTCATAAAATAGTTAAAGTTTTGAGCCGCGTGGGCCGATATCCAAAGCAACGCAGTCGATATGGCAAATAACATTGATCATGCCGCCCAGCAACGGCTCGCGACAACGTCACAATCGCTCGATTATCATTCAATCCTCGTCGAGGCCATTCAGAACACGGCGACGAATTCCGCCCAGCTGCGCGCACTTGTGTACGAGCGAGCGCGCTTTCACCTCAAGCGAGAAATTTTATTCGGAACGTCATCGCTCGGCGTCGCTGAACTTGCGCGGCAATTTAATGATCTCGAGCTGGCCATTGCCCGCATCGAAGCCAATGCCGTAGATCTACCCTCTCTCCCGGCTTATCAACGGCCGGCGGCGGCGCCGGAAACCGCACAACCCTCATCCGACAGTGACGATGCGGTCGAGGTCATGCCGCCTCCGCCCTACGCTTCCGAATACGCCGAAATCACCCCGATTTCGAACGCGAACTACTTTGGCAGCAAAAGTGCAGACTATTTTGGCGCCAAACAAGGTTGGGACGCGATCCTCCAGCATATACAATCCGCAACACGCATTGCCGGCTTTGTTCTGCTTGGATTTCTTGGCATCGGACTCGTAATTTTGGCGAGCGCGCTCTGGTATTTCCCCAAGAATTCGACCCGTGTTGAAACCGCAACGTCGGTCGGGGAACCGGCAAATAAAGTCAGCGAAGCCACGCCCAAGGTCGGCGAAGCTGGAAATAAAATCAGCGACAGGGTTGGCGAATCCGCAAGCAAGATCAACGAGAAGGCCCCACCAGCAAACAATCCAGGTGAGAGACGCACTGCGTTGGTCGACACCGCAGCAAAACTTCCATTTCCGGTGCCAACCTCATACGGGATCTATGTATTGCATCATGATAAACTGACCGAACTCGAATCCTTGCGAATTCACGTGCCCGATCCACGCGTCGCGCTATCGGCGGAAGTCAAGAAACCAAGCACTCTGGAAATCTCCGACAATAAGCCGGCCTTTATTCTGTTCCGACGCGATCTCCTGAACAATGCACCGCAGAAACTCCCGTTGCGCATCGTTGCGCGCATGGTGCGGGAAACAAAGATCGTGAATGGCAAAGCAAACATCACCAAGATCGAAGGATCGTGGCGCATTCGCAACATTTCCCGCGAGCTTAATGTGTCCCCCGTCGCCGGCCAGCCGGAGATGGTGATCGCACGCGTCGATGACGCCACTCCGTTGGCTGCCGGGCGCTATATTCTGGACCTGAACCGGATTGGATATGACTTCACAATCAAAGGACCGGTCGAATCTCCAGAGTTTTGTCTTGAGGGATTCGAAACAAGTAACGGGTCAATATTCAACCAATGTCGTGCTCCCTAGGAGCCGCAGGGGGCTGCGCGGACAGGCGCGTCACGATCGATTGTGCCCTGCCCTGATCGCCGCTCTGAATACGACCTCGGTTAAGGATTTTTTATGCGGAGAACGTGATCTGCGTCTTCAAGTTAGCATGCCAGGCTCAGGGTTAAGATTAACGCTACAATGCGCTATCGTGGACCTGTTGGCAGTTGCTAGGTAATCTCGCGAAGAAGAACACAATTCCATCCGGAACAACCCGAACCCGAGCGATAGTATCGATTTCATGAAAAACGGTCGCACCGCGCTGATTTCAGGCGTCACCGGTCAGGATGGCGCATACTTGGCCGAATTCCTGCTCAAAAAAGGATATGAAGTCCACGGATTAAAGCGCCGTTCCTCGTCCTTCAATACGGGCCGTGTCGATCATTTGTATCAGGACCCGCATGATAACGAGCCCAAGTTTATCATGCACTTTAGTGACATGACGGACACGACCAGCCTCATCCGCATCATTCAGGAGAGCCAACCCGACGAAATCTACAATCTTGCCGCGCAAAGTCATGTCCAGGTTTCGTTTGAAACGCCCGAGTACACGGCGAATGTCGACGCACTGGGTACGCTGCGGCTGTTGGAAGCTTTACGCATCCTGAAAATGGAAAAGCGCGTCCGCTTCTACCAGGCTTCAACCTCAGAACTTTATGGCAAAGTCCAAGAGATTCCTCAGCGCGAGACCACACCCTTTTATCCGCGCTCGCCCTACGCGACCGCAAAACTCTTTGCCTATTGGACGACCATAAACTACCGCGAAGCTTATGGAATTCACGCTTCCAATGGCATCCTGTTCAACCATGAAGGTCCAACGCGCGGTGAGACTTTCGTCACCCGCAAGATCACCCGTGCGGTCGCAGCGATCTCGCTCGGACATCAAGACAGGCTGTTCCTCGGGAACCTTGATGCGAAGCGCGACTGGGGTCACGCGCGCGATTTTGTCGAGGGGATGTGGCTGATCGTTCAACAGCCGCAACCGGACGACTACGTGCTCGCGACCGGCGAAAGTCACTCAGTGCGGGAATTTGTGGAAAAGGCCTTTTCGCGGGTCGGAAGAAGGATCGTTTGGCGCGGAAAAGGCGTTGGCGAAAAAGGCTATGATGCTTCGTCCAATCAAGTCCTTGTTGAGGTCGATCCGCGCTATTTCCGTCCGACCGAAGTCGATCTCCTGATCGGCGATCCTTCAAAAGCGCGAACAAAGCTTGGCTGGCGGCACAAAGTGTCGTTCGACGCGCTTGTGTCAGAAATGGTGGACGCCGACCTTGCGGAGATGCAACCAGACACCATTCGAGCCCCCGCGCTGAGCGAAGCGCATGAGCTCACGATTTCAAATTAGACTCTCAAATGATAGTTGCTAAGCCGAAGCGGCCCTTTTGGGGCCGCTTTTGTTTAAGTCGTGGTCATGGACTTGCGTCGTGCATGTTCGATTGCACATCTTATACGAGATGAGAATTGTGGACATCGAACACAAGCGCGCCATTCCACAGCATGTTGGATTGGCCATGAATGTCGGACATCGTGGAGCGATCGTAGATCGCTTCTTCCGGCATAAGCTTGACGCCGTTGATGTCGATTGAATCGACATAAAGGTTGCGATCGGTATCAGCCGACCCGCCCTAGGCGTCGTTCAAGAACTCCACCTTGACTTCGTTCAGCGGTGCAGATGGCAAATCGAAATTAAACGTCTGCCACTGCCCTAGACTGTGATTGGCGGAGACGGATTGGGTCGCGCCGACCTGCACGCCATCAACCCATAGTCGAAACTGCGGCAACCCATTGTACGCGTCGCCGGATACCCGCACCGCAATCGGGTCTGACGCGGTCGCTGTACTGGTATCAATGGTCACCGCCATGGCGCTTGAAGGCGCACCGGTATTGCCGGCGGCATCAGTGGCGGTGGCCGTCAGATTATGGGAGCCATCGGCAAGGGCTGCTGTGGTGTAAGTCCAGGCGCCGGAACCATTGGCAATGCCGCTGCCGAGCAGCGTCGTCCCATCATAGAGCTTGACCGTACTGCCCGCCTCGGCCGTGCCGGTCAGCGTCAACGTGTTGTCATTGGTGATGTGATCACCCACGACCCCGCTGTCGGTCGAAAATGAGCCAATGCTCGGCGCACCGGGTGCTTTGGTATCAATGGTCACCGCCATGACGCTCGAAGCCGCGCTGGTCTTGCCGGCGGCGTCAGTGCCAGTGGCGGTCAGATTATGGCCGCCATCGCTCAGGGGGCTCGTGGTATAGTTCCAGGCTCCGCCGGCATTGGCCGTGGCGTTACCCAGAAGATTTGCTCCATCGTACACCTTGACGGTGCTGCCCGCCGCGGCCATGCCAGTCAGGGTCAGGGTCTTATCATTGGTGATATGGTCACCCTGCAGCCCGCTGTCGGTCGAGAACGAGGCGATGGTGGGGACCGCCGGAATACCTGTGCTGCTTGAATCTGTTCCAGCAAGGCCAGCCACATTGAACACGAGCGCGCCTGTCCATGCCAGTTTGGATTGGCCCTGGATGTCGGGCATCGTGGCGCGATCGTAGATGGCATCTTGCGGCGTGAGGATGACGCCGTTGATGTCGATTGAATCGATGTAAAGATTGCGGTCTTTATCAGCCGACCCACCCCAGGCGTCGTTCAGGAACTCCACTCTGACTTCGCTCTGCGGGGAAGTTGCCAGATCGAATTTAAACGTATCCCATTGTCCCAGACTGTGATTGGCGGAGACGGATTGGGTCGCGCCGACCTGCACGCCGTCGACCAAGAGCCGGAACTGCGGCAAGCCGTTGTAGGCGTCACCGGACAGCTGCACGGTTATCGGGTCCTCCGCCGGGCTCGGTGTGCTGGTGTCAATGGTCACTGCTAGCGCGCTTGAAGCCACCCCCAAATTGCCGGCGGCGTCGGTGGCGGTGGCAGTCAGATTATGGCTACCATCGGCAAGGGCTGCCGTGGTGTAGCTCCAGGCCCCGCTGCCGCTGGCCGTGGCGTTGCCCATAAGGGTTGCACCCTCGTAGACCTTAACGGTGCTGCCCGCC
The DNA here is from genome assembly GCA_963828695.1 of uncultured Alphaproteobacteria bacterium. Classification (GTDB taxonomy): domain Bacteria; phylum Pseudomonadota; class Alphaproteobacteria; order Rhizobiales; family Xanthobacteraceae; genus Pseudolabrys. The sequence continues at coordinate 58,985 of CAWHFS010000001.1, forward strand.
TCGGCGGTTCCTGAAAGCGCAACCTGATTGGCATTGACGACCACCCCGCTGCCGATCGAAGGGGCGACCGGCGCCGCGGTATCAATGGTCACGCCCATGGCGCTGGAGGCCGCCCCGGTGTTGCCGGCGGCGTCTGTGGCGGTGGCGGTCAGGCTGTGCCCGCCATCGGCCAGGGCACGCCGTCGTATAGTTCCAGGCCCCGCTGCCATTGGCCGTGACGCTGCCCAGGAGGTTTGCCCCGTCATAGACCTTAACCAAACTGCCGGCCTCGGCTGTGCCGGTCAGGGTCAGGGTCTTGTCATTGGTGATGTGGTCACCCGCCACCCCGCTATCGGTCGAGAACGCCGCTATAATGGGCGCCGCTGGCGCGCTGGTGTCGATGCTGACGCTGAGGGCCGTCGAGGTCACCCCGGTATTGCCGGCGGCATCAGTGGCGGTTGCCGTCAAATTATGACCGCCATTGGCCAGCGACGCCCGTCGTATAGGTCCAGGACCCGCTGCCACTGGCCGCGGTGCTGCCCAGAAGGGTTGCCCCCTCATAGACCTTAACCGTGCTGCCCGCCTCCGCGGTTCCCGAGAGCGCAACCTTATTGCTGTTAACGATCACGCCGCTGCCGATCGAAGGGGCGACCGGCGCCGCGGTATCAATGGTCACGCCCATGGCGCTGGAGGCCGCCCCGGTATTGCCGGCGGTGTTGGTTGCGGTGGCCGTCAGATTATGGCCGCCATTGGCCAGAGCGGCCGTCGTATAGTTCCAGGCCCCGCTGCTCGTGGCACCGGTGCTGCCCAGCAGCGTTGCCCCGTCATAGACCTTGACCGTGCTGCCGGCCTCCGCCGTGCCGGCGAGCGTCAGGGTGCTGTCATTGGTGATGTGGTCGCCCACCACCCCGCTGTCGGTCGAGAAGGATGTGATTGCGGGCGCGCCCGGGGTGGCCGGACTCGATTGGCCCTGGACACCGGCGAGCGCCATTTGCGTCCACGGCAGGTCCGGAAAACCGTGGGTGAGCGCGTATGAGCCGGCGGTCAATTGGAAGTTTTTGTGGGCCGCGTCCACAAAGCCTGGGTCCACCACCACCGTGCTGCCGACACCGCCGCCCGATGCCTGCCATTGGCTGAAGGTCTTGTTGGCAATCTGGGGACTGGTGCCGTTGGGGCTGTAGTAGATGTTTTGATAAATGCCAGTCGGGTCGACGATCCCGTTTTGAAAATAGATCGCACTCGCGCCCGTCGGCACCTGAATAATGTTGTTGTGCACTTGCGTCCCCACCATCGGGGTGGTGACTGCAAAACCCCCCAGCAAAATTCCGAACCCTAGACCGCCGCCGGCGGCCTGATGGGTCCCGGTGACGATATTGTTCCAGACATGATTGTTGTCGCCGCCGGAGAGATAAATGCCGCCGACCGTACCGCCATTGATGACGTTGCCGTAGATCTCCTCGTTACTGGTGCCGGAATCCATGTAGATGCCGACGCTCCAGTAATCCCCGCCGGAGATGAAGCCGGTGCTGTTGGTGCCCAGACTGGTGGCATTGATGATCGTATTGTAGCCAATCTTGTCACCGAGCGCGGATGAGTTGTCCCCGGCATAGGCGTAGATTGCACCAAGATCGTTGGTCGTCAGCCCGGCATTCACAATCGTATTGTATTCGATGATATTCGCGCCGGACGCCCCACTGGTTTGGAAGTCGGCAATGCCGAAACGGGGCACGTTCTGAATGCTGTTGTGCGAGATGGTGTTGTTCCAGGTGTTCTCCAGCTCAATCGCACCGGATGTCGCGTACACCGCATTCGAATCTTGAATTGAATTATAGGTAATGAGATTTTGCGAGGTCCCCTGGCCAACTTCGATGGCTGTCGCCCAGGTATGGCTGAAGGTGTTGTTCGATACGGTATTGTGATGGCTGGTGCCGCTGAGCATGACGCCCTGGGCGACATTTTTGAAGTCATTGCCGTCGATCACCACCCCATTGCTGGAGCTGACATTGATCGCTGCAGTCGTAATATAGTCGACCGACGCATTGGTCGCGGCATCGGAAAACTTCAGCCCCTCAATCGTGACATTCTGCGCATTGGAAATATTGAGCAGCGTCGTATTCCCCGAAACGACCGCGCCGTCACCGCTAAAACCAGCCGGCGCCTTGTAATAAAGCGTGTGGGTCGCCTGGTTGAAATACCACTCACCCGGCTGATCGAGTCTGACCTGTGACCCCGAAATGAAATACCGGCTCCCCGCTCCGATATTGAACCAGTCCCATTGGTTGAAGGTGATGACATGGGTGGTGGTGTCGACGGCGCCGATCGTCAGCACACTGCTCGACCAGTCTGCGGCGTCATAGACCGTGACCTTGTCCCCCACCACGGGCTGCTGCCCGGCAGGAAAGTCGGCCGGATTGTAAGCCAAGTGATTTGAAGCACTGAGGCCAGCCGGCAGCGGTTGTGCCCACAGCCAGCCGCCTTTAATGGGATCGGTCGGTACTTCGTTGGGATAGCGCGCCAGGGTCTGGCTTTGGCCATTCACCACCAATTGTTCAACGTCATTGGAGTTGACTTGGATGCTCCAAATCCCGTTCGCGCCCACCTCCAGCCGCTTGCGGGCACCGGCGTGCCGCCGCTGATGACCGGCGTTGCGCCCTGGTAGGCCGCGATCGTGTCGTTGGAATTGGCGCTGGTCAGCGACAGTGGCGTGCCGTTGAGATAATAGCTGCCATCGAGCACATAGGTCGTATCGGCCGTGCCGCCCGCTGCCATCGCCTTGATGGCGGCAGAAAGCGTCGCAAAGGCTGAATTTACCGACGTCCCGGACGAGGCATCATTCCCGGTCGGTGACACATAGTAAACTGTCATGCTTCGTGCTCCACACTAAACGCATCAGCAGTCGAAGATTCGACGCCAATCTCGCTGTTCGATCGGAGCACTGACATACTTTACAAGCGCACATCGCGCGGCGGTAAAATCGTTTGCACACTAAGATTTGCTCACCTACTCGACGACAAAGGAAGACGACGTTTAAATGACTTTAGAATAAAAAAATAACCTAACGCGTTTCGACCAATTCAGATTTGATGCTCGATGCACGAAAATTTTAGACACCCACGATTGCGCAATAGAGCGCCGCAATCGGCCAAATATATAGATACATTTTAAAATAAGACCGCGCTGATAAAACACGCAGCTAAATTTATCTTGTTTTTCTGATGCGCGATAGTGCCCGCCACAATATGCCGATCAAAACAGCGAATGTCAAAATCACACCGATCGAGAACGATATATTTGCGGGCGCGCCTGGAGGCAGTTTGTGAACTTGGCCGCGGGCACCGACGAGCGCCATTTGCGCCCAGGGCAGATCCTGGAAGCCGTGGGTGAGCGCGTATGAGCCGGCATTCAACTGGAAGTTATTGTTGGCCGCGTCCGCAAAGCCCGGGTCTCTTACCACCGTGCTGCCCACATCGCCGCCCAGGGCCTGCCATTGGCTGAAGGTCTTGTTGGCGATTTGCGGATTTGTGCCGCTGGGGCTGTAGTAGATGTTTTGATAAATGCCGGCGGGGTCGACGATCCCGGTTTTGAAAAAGATCGCACTGGCTCCGGCCGGCACCTGAATAATGTTGTTGTGAACTTTGGTGCCAGCCATTGGCGTCGTATTGGCAAAGCCGCCGAGTAGAATACCATACCCTAGACCGCCGTCGGCGGCCTGATGGGTCCCGGTAACGATATTGTTCCAGACATGATTGTTGTCGCCGCCGGAGAGATAAATACCTCCCATCGTGCCGCCATTAATGACGTTGCCGTAGATCTGCTCATTACTGGTGCCGGAATCCATGTAGATGCCGACACTCCAGTGATTTCCGGAGATGAAACCGGAGCTGGTCGTGCCGAGACTGGTGGGATTGATGATCGTATTGTACCCAATCTTGTCACCGAGTGCGGATGAATTGGTCCCCACATAGGCATAGATTGCACCAAGATCGTTGGTCTTCAATCCGGCATTCACGATCGTATTGTATTCGATGACATTCGCACCGGACTTGCCACTGGTTTGGAAGTCGGCAATGCCAAAACGGGGCACGTTCTGAATGCTGTTGTGGGAGATGGTGTTGGTCCAGGTGTTCTCCAGCTCAATCGCGCCCGATGTCACAAAAACCGTGTTTGATTCTTAAATCGAATTGCGCGTGATAAGATTCTGCGAGGGCCCTTGGCCAGTGCCCTGACCAACCTGAACGGCCGCCGCCCAGGTATGGCTGAAGGTGTTGTTCGATACGGTATTGTGATGGCTGGTGCCGCTGAGCATGACGCCTTGGGCGACATTTTTGAAGTCATTGCCGTCGATCACCACCCCACTGCTGGAACTGACATTGACGGCCGCGGTCGTAATATAATTGACCGCCGCATTGGTCGCGGCATCGGAAAACTTCAGCCCCTGAATCGTGACATTCTGCGCATTGGAAATATTGAGAAGAGTCGTATTCCCCGAAACGACCGCGCCGTCACCGCTAAAGCCAGCCGGCGCCTTGTAATAAAGCGTGTGGGTCGCCTGGTTGAAATACCATTCACCCGGCTGATCGAGTTTCGACCTGTGAACCCGAAATGAAATACCGGCTCCCCGCTCCGATATTGAACCACTCCGCTTGCTTGAAGGTGATGACATGGGTGCTGGTGTCGACGGCGCCAATCGTCAGCACGCCGCTCGACCAGTTGGCAGCGCTATAGACCGTGACCTTATCCCCCACCATGGGCTGCTGCCCGGCGGGAAAGTCGGCCGGTTTATAGGCCATCTGAGTCTTGGGATCGAGGCCGGCGGGCAGCGGTTGCGCCCACAGCCAGCCGCCTTGAATGGGATTGGTTGGTACTTCGTTGGGATAGCGCGCCAGGGTCTGGCTTTGGCCATTCACCACCAATTGTTCAACGTCATTGGAGTTGACTTGGATGCTCCAAATCCCGTTCGCGCCCACCGTCCAGCCACTTGCGGGCACCGGCGTGCCGCCGCTGATGACCGGCGTTGCGCCCTGGTAGGCCGCGATCGTGTCGTTGGAATTGGCGCTGGTCAGCGACAGTGGCGTGCCGTTGAAATAATAGCTGCCATCGAGCACATAGGTCGTATCGGCCGTGCCGCCGGCCGCCATTGCCTTAACGGCGGCATTGAGCGTCGCAAAGGCTGAGTCCACGGACGTCCCGGACGAGGCGTCATTGCCGGTCGGTGACACATAGTAAACCGTCATATGACGCGCTCCACAGGCGGCCCTACTTTCGCCTTGACCAGCCGCACATTCACCATCCGCCCGGAAAATGCTTTGGCAGTCAATGTCGACCGGCGTAATTTACATAACCGTGTCATAAACAATCTGTGAGATGGTGCGGATTTGATCAGGGCAGGCTTGGAGCGGGTCGTTGATAGACCTTCGCCTGAACCGTTCATACACTTCGTGCTGGAGTTGCGCAGTTGGGCCTCAAACCATTAACAATTGAGATCTGAAACAGGCATCCGAATGGCTCAGGGAATTTCCAGCATCGGCACGGCTTACCCCACATACCGGCGAACGCCAATCTCGAACCTGGTACTGATTCGCAACGGAGTTGTTTTTGCATACCTCATTGCAAATTTTACATCGGTATCCCTACTATTTTCAAACATAACTGGAGCAGAACCGGATTTGGCCGAAGGGTCTTTGTTCTGGCAAATCCTGGTGCCAAGCTTCTTCACAGTTGCACTCCTTCTGAATATTTTAAGCCGGGCGAGCTTCCGGCGAATTGCGTCAGTCGCAATCCCTCTTGCGCCAATTTTGATTTGGATTCTTTTGTCGGTGATATGGTCACACTTTCCCGAACTAACACTGAAACGTTCGGTTCGCATAACACTGGAAACGTCAACGGCTGTCCTACTCGCCGCCGCGTATCGCGATCAATACCGACTCCTGCGCGTGACTTATTTTACTTTTTGTTTCATCATGGCAATCGATATCGCTTTGTTGGCTTTTCCCGACATCTCTTTCTTAGACGACGGATTTAAGGGATTTCATTATCACAAAAATGATGCTGGCGTATTTTACTTGACAGCCTTGCCGATTTTCCTGTTGGGAACTATTGACCGTCGCATATTTTTTTCCCGGCTGGTATCGGCCGCATTTGCACTGTGTTGTCTAGCATTTCTAGTTCTTTCGCAATCGAAGACATCGCTGCCGCTTGCGCCTATTTCTCTGGCGATTACTTTGATGCTGGTAGCCGCGCGGCTGTATAGTGCCGATTATACGAGCGCGATTGTGTTTATGATTGCTTGCGTGATCGCAGTGAGCGTTATGTTCGTTGCAGTGATTGGCCTCGATAATTTTCTGTCCTATTTCGTCGACGACCTGACGTTCTCCGGCCGAACCGCCATATGGGACTACACCATGTCCCTATTCTGGGAAAATCCGATTTTTGGACAAGGCTTTGGCGCGATTTGGAACGTGGGAATCTATAGCCTCATGCAACAAAAAATTCTCAATATCGGCCTTGTCCTCAAGCATGCGCATAACGGCTATATTGGCCTCCTGGCCGAAATCGGCGTTGTTGGTCTCAGTCTGTTAATCGGCCTTTTAGTCGTTACCTTGTGTCGCCTGTGGCTCCGAATTCCAATCAAACGAGTCAACAGAGTTTGCTTCATCGCAATTTATCTTCTGTTTGCGAACTGCCTCGTCAATATCACCGAGGTTACGTTTTTCACGTTGAGTTCGAATCTTTGGATTTATTTCTTGCTCATGAGCTCCGCGACAGTTTCGATTGCTCGCTTGTCACGCGCCCATAAAGTCAAATTACCACGTCGGCTTCCCTTGAAAAGCCTGACCTGATTGAAGATCAGCACCGTCGCGCTTTGGTCTAACAGCTATGGAGCTTGGACGGTAAAACCCGTTTGTTCTGAGCGGGCTATCTTAAAACTTTGATTCGCTCACAAACCATTTGTTTCGCGCAAACCGCACGGCTTTGGCGAGCAACTTGTTTTTTTCCCGGCGAAATTCCAGACCAATTTTTTCAAACTCGGGGGAACCCGGCGGCAGATCGGTATGAATATAGTTCGAATATGGTCCCGCCGGATCGTACACAAAGCCGTGCGGATAGAGCACGATCGGACCATGATATGGTTCTCGCACTTTTTCAGGCGGGGGCAATCCTCGCAGCTTCGCAGCCAGCAAACCGAGAAGGTCCTTCCCGTCAGCTGAAACGAGATGACAAGTTTGCGTCGCGCGCGGATTAAAATCGATCAGATATGGCTTTTCGTCGCTCGAATCGAGAATGAAGTCGAATCCGCAAAGACCGGATACTTTAAACGCACGCACCATCCGCTCAGCCGCGTGCGACATTCCTGGATGGGAAAATACCCTCACCACAGTCGACGAGCTGGTCGCATCGTTTGATGCCAGCACCTCGACACAGACCGCCGCGAGAACTTTGCCTTGCCAGCAAGCAGCCGCCACATTGGCCCGTCGCCCATTGATAAAGCGTTGGCTGCTGACTGATTTACGCGCTCTTTGCAAGCATGGCAGGATAAGATTGGCATCGCCATCGATGATCGAACGTTTCAGCGTCAGCGCGATGTTAGGTGGCGCAGCAAGCCTGTCGAATGCGCGCCTGGCATCAGCGTTATTGTCGACGATTGCAACGCCGGCTCCACCGGAACTGCCGTCGGTCTTCAATACGATCGGAAAGCCGTCAATTTCAATTTGGCGTGACAGGTCATCCGCATTGTGAATGTCTGTGACGATTGGGCAAAGCACGTCGACCGAACTGGCGACCGACGCCACATGCGAACGCGAATAGATGACCGGATAGTTTTCTGGATCTCCGAGCGAGCGCGCAATGAGAGAGCGCACTCGCTCGCCTGCCGGATCCGATGCTTTGAATTGATCATATAATTTGCGCAGTTGCAGCGCCGCGATATCATCAGTTGGTATGATGAAATCGGCGTTCGACGCGATCACGGCGTCGTAAATACTGCGCCCGGGGCGCAGCGGATTAAAACGGTAGATGTGCGACACAAAATGAACCCGTGCCAGCGAATGGCCGGCGGGACATGCGGCCTCAACGGTAAATCCAGCTTCGGAAAGGGCGAGCGCCAATCGCGTTGCGGTCGGCCAGCGGTATGCCGTAATCAACAGGACCTGCGGTGCTCGTCCGGCAACGATGCTGCCGCGAGTCTTGGTGTCCCTCAAGCGGCGAACCCTGAACTGCTGCGCATCGCGGTTGTTAGCGAGTGACATGTCGGGCGACCCGGCGCGCTGTAAACTCACTACCGTACACGAAACGCATCAATGGGCCAAAACTGCCAGCTGCGGCATTGCCGACAAAATAGAGCCCCGGCACCGAGGATTCGAAGTTGGGCGAGAGCGAAGGCATTTTTCCGATCGTCCGGATGCGCGATCGAAGCTGCGCGTTGATGAAAGACAGTCGATCGACGTCAGCGCGATAGCCTGTCCCCGCGATCACATGGTCAGTGTCGACTGTCACGGTTTTCCCGTCTGCAGCTTGAAGGCTGAGTTGGGCCCGACCATTGCGTGTTCTTGCTTCGGTGACGGTATGGCTGCGCATGATCTCAACGTGGCCGTGGATCCGGGGTCCGAGGTACCACGCCGCCGCAGGACCCAAATGACGCCGCACAATTTCGAGTCGGAGGGAAGCCGGAAGGAAACGGAACAGGTCCGGCACGTCACAGGCCATTCGCGATCGCCAGCCTGGGCCCAGGCCCGATTGCGGACGCCGGATTTTTTGCCAGAGACTTCTTTCGCCCGCATCCGGCTTTGGATAAATGCGAATGTCCGGCTTGCGCACAACGAGCCGCACATTCGCGCCAGCCTCATGCAACAGCGCAGACAGGTCAATTGCCGATGAGCCTGCCCCAACAACGGTGACGTCACGATCTTTGAAATGACCGAGCTCGTGATGCGCGCTGCTGTGGCTCGCCAGTTCTGGAGGAAGCGCTGCGAGCACATCCGGCACATAGCCGAAATGATTAATCCCGATCGCAAGAACAATGCGACGCGCGCCGATTGTTTCGCCGTCATCGATTTCGAGCTGGAAGGCGCCCTCGCTGCCCCGAATATCCATGACTGATCGTTGGTCAACGACGGGCACAAATCGACGTTGAAAGTCGAGCGCATAGTCGACAAACGTTTGCAGCGCGACCGGAATATCAAGGTCGTGATACGGAATCGCGTGACGGGCACAATACGAGCGGAGGCTGCCGTCGTCACAAGAGGTTGCATTGTCCGCCGGCGCCGACAGGCATGACGCAAAAGCGTCAGACTTCAAGAACATCCCTTTCGGCATGTGGTGAAGCCAGGTATCCATTGGCTTGCCAAACACGCGATAGCTTGCGTTGAGCCGGCTGAGATGCGCTGCAATGGAGAGGCCATAGGGTCCTGCACCAACAACGGCGATGTCTAGAATTTCACGAATGGCTTCCCCCCGCAAAAAGGAGTTGAGGTTCTCAGGATAATTTATGGCCGCATGGACAGGCATCTTCCAAGCACTAGTTTACCATTCGCATTTTAACGTTACTTGGCGCCGCGATTACACATCGCCAAATTGTGATGTGACAGCGAACGAATGCGCTTCAAGGTCATGCCAGGCTGAGTTTGGCGGCGCACGGGATCGCATTTCTCAGGCGTATCGTCCCAGTTTGATGCATTTCTCTTGAAGTGAAATCGCGCTCGAAGTCCTGATGCCGCGTATACGCACAAGTCAGGTCTTGTAGCTCGGCCGCAGCCGATGCGGGATCAGGCTGATCACCAACCACTTAAAGTAATTCCAGAACAGCAGGCCAATCGCGATTGGTCCACCAAATCGAAACATGAAATGAAGCCACGGCCGAATTGGCTGACCATGGGGCGTGTTGAGGATTTTCAGGCGCCGGATAAACGAAAGCGAACTGTTTTGCCAGGCCAGCACCCGCGTGTTTGGCGGGCATTTCCCCACGATCGATGAGGTGAGCCAGAGTTTTGCTCCCACATCCACGCAGCGGTAGCCATAGTCAACGTCGCCGATGGTCTGAATATAGGCCCGACCGATCTCGCCGACCATTTTGACGACCTTGGCAGGAAACAAAACGCAGTTTCCATTCATGGTATCGCATTGGACGAGCTTGTTCGGATCTGGCTCGACTTTGACCAGCTTCGCCGGATGAATCCGAGACGTTCGCCGGTAGCCAGAATATGTTAGCGAACCCGACGCCGGGTCGGCGATCGCACCAATAATAACATTGAGTTCGCCATGCTCAGCCCTTGCCCGCTCGTACGATGCCAACAGGACGTCCAGCGAGTCGTCATTCAATTCGACGTCATCGTTGAGCCAAAGCAAGAAATCATAATTGATTTTTGCCGCCTCTGACATTGCGGCTCGCATTCCGCCACACCAGAATTGGTTGCCGTCCCCTTCGACAATCCGGACATCAGGATATTGCTCGCGTACAGCTGACGCTGTGCCGTCCGGGCTGGCATCGTCAAAGAGACATACCGTGAGATCGATATTTGACCGGACAGATTTGTATACGGACCGCAGGCATTTAAGCGTCGTTTTTCGACGATTGTAGCATGCCATGACGGCCGCTATTGCAATACGTGAGTTGCCTTGAGATTGCACCGCTTGGTTCATCCGTATTTTGCAGTCTTCAATTTGGCCAAAACGCTCGTCCCACCCGGACGGCGATCAAAGTGCCGTCGGACTACTTAATTGACGACATATGTAGTCCGCCGTCGCCCTCGGTGATAATCGGTCTTCCCAGAATTGTCGCGTGGCCCGGCTTCTCATCGTTAACGCCTCATCGCCCTCATTTTGCAACGCCTGCAACGCCGGTAACCACCCGCTGACGCTGTCGACCTCTATAAATGGGTTGCCGCGAAAGGCATAGATTTCCGGAAGCCGCTCCGTAACGATCACGCAGCCAGCGGACGCCGCTTCGTATTGTCGAAAGGTTTCGGCACAGATATTCCCGCGTGGACAAAGGACGATGCGCGCATTGAGAAGCTGCGCCTTGTACTGCGCTGGGGACACGCCACCAGCCCAACGTGACGTAAAGACCATTCTCCCGCGCAGACCCTTTGCCAATGGCGGAGCACTGACTACAGCAGCCAGATTTTCCAGCACCCGGTTTGAGGAAATGTGAGCGGCCAGTCTGTAAAACATCGTCCGCCAGTTCTTTGGATCCGCGACATGCACCAACGCCCGAAGTCGCACACTCGTCAACTTGCCGGCGAAAAAAATATTAACCTCCCTCGGGTGCGCCTCAGGCCGCTCGCAATTCCATACACCGTTGAATGCCCCGATCTGCAGGGGAAATATGCGTGTATCTTCCCTGGAACTCGTCAGGGGCGTCTGGAAAACCGTGTGAAATCGGCTGGCAGTTCTTGAAGAAACTGGAATTGCGGATTCCCGCGACAGATAAAGGAGGACCGGTTTACGCCCTGCTGCAAGCCCGACCGGTTCAACATCATCTGTCGGAACGCCGGGCGGCATTTGGCCCAGTCGCCGGCCTTTACGGAATTGATGACGATATGTCGGGTCATTCAAATCTGACGCGATAAAAAACGTATACGCCCCCGCCCTCTTGTCTCCAAGCAAATGCGTCAGGCACTCCTCAAAATATTCCCGTTCAGACATCTGTTTCCAGGACACCGCGATCGAATCGTGCGGCGCCAACCAGTACGCAACTCCACTGGCAAGGTTGATCGCGGTCCGCTCCAGCTTCATCGCGTTCTGCACTAAACGTCTGCGCCTTTCGCCAAAGGACGGCCCGTGGATCGGACAGTCCCGTACAGCAACAATGAAACAGCAATTCCCAGAAATACCAGCTTCACACCAAGACTAAGAAAATCATATTTGGGAATTAACCTGTCGATAACAAGGCAAACGCCCAACAACACCGCAGTTACCTGGGCAAACAATCCCCATTGATAAGTGATTTTGAGCGCCATCGTCGTGTTCATCGCAAACAGCAGCGTATAAAGCACCAGCCCTAGACCGCGGCCGAGAGAAACCCCGACCGCGCCGAGACTCGGCGCAAATGCGAAGCAGGCACCGGCGCCAACGATTGTCGACACCAGAGTGATCACCACCGCTTGATATGTCTTGCCGGGTCGCAACACGCCAATGCTCACCGGATTGCCCAACGCATATATCGCGGCGCCAATCAACAGAATTGCAAACAGTGGCCGATCAAATTCGATTGTGGGAAAAATGATCGGCCAGATTGTGGGGGCAGCCAGCCAAAGACTGGCACAAATCCCGGCCAGAGCGGTAAAGTATATTGATGTTGTTCGCTCGATAAAAGCGCGATCTTGCCGATCAAATTCGAGCCACTGTATCGCCTTTGGTGCAAACCAGGCATAAAACGGCATGACGATACTTCCCAGCACCTGGGACACTTTCACATGCGCAAGGTAGCCTGCAAGGATTGTGCTGTTGCTCCAGATCGCGAGAGCATAACGGTCAACACTTGTGAGTAACGCAGCGCATAATGAGGCAATAACAATCGGCCCACCGTAGGCGAACGCAGCCTGTGCCTCGCTTGCAATTGGCTGCCAGCCCGGACGCACAACGACAAAGGCCGCAAGCATCGCGACAACTGCCGCCAAAGCGCGCAACCACAAATAATCCTCGATGTCATCAAACGAAATGGACAGGTACCGCAAAACCAAAATCAGGACGGCAATGACCACAAGCGCCCGGCCTCCTTCAAACACGACATAAAGACCGGCGCGGTCCTGACACCTCCACAACGTCGCCATGAACACCATGGTCGCCTCAGCCAATACAGCGGTACCAATCAACAGTGCTACCGTCCGTGTCTCGCCGACCCACCACACGACAATGGCAGACGAAACGCCGACCACGCCAGCAGACAAGACATAGAAAGGAAGGAGCGCCCGAACCGCACGACGATCTTTATCGACGTCGCCTCGGATCGCCCGCATCAATCCGGTTTGCAGTCCAAAACCGGCGAGCGTAATTCCCATAAGCAGAATTGGCTCGAGCAATCCCCACCGCGCAAACTCCGATTTGCCCAACAACGCCACGAGAAGCGGTGCGGTGAGAAAGTTGGCGCCATTCACGATGCCAATCGCAAGGGTATACAATCCAATACTGCGTAAGGCGGTCGGCAGCCACTTGATGTTATTGCTCATTGACCCAGCCACACAAACTCGATTGGCGCCGCTTTCGTGATTGCCCCTTGCAAATCTGAAGTGTACAGAAAAGCAATTGTTCGGATCTTCAAGCTATCTCGCTTCGCTGTTGAACCAGACGGTTCTTTCCTGTTCTTGATTGTTCTCGGAGCTCGAACTGGTTCATAAACATGCAATACTATGCTCTCGCGGTTCAGCGTGGGACCACACATAGCATAGTTTGCCCATTGATTGACGGCCGTCAGTGTGAACTGTTTCGGGGGTCTTCGCGATGATGCAAACCCTGCGATCAGAATTTAGGTTAATGTAGCATATTCTGATCCGTTGCCGGCATTAACCGGCCAGATTTCTGCCTGAACAAACCGTACCAGCAAACCGCCAAAAACGACGGCCAATCAGACCTCACCATAGTTACTATAGGCGAATTTCATCCATCCAGCCTGATTGACTGAGGGGCATGCTATTTGCGAATACATGAACCAGAACCCAGTGCAGAGCCGTTCAAATGGTTGTTGCCCGCAAAAATGCCAAGATTACCGGCGCCCAGCAGGGCGCCGTTCACATGCTTCCGCCCGAGGCTGACATTCCGACGCTTTGTCCGACGGGTCAGGAACAGCCGCTTGCCGGCGATCAGAGTTCCAGCAGCACCTCGGAATTGATTGCCGCCGCCGAGCACTACATCGCAAACGAAAAAAGTGATCGTCGCGCAGCGTTTCGCACTTTTGTTGAACGTATCAAGACGGCGACAAATGCCGAACAATTTGACGCAGTCGCTAAATGTTTGCGCCTCGCGCTGACCCCCACATTGGATTATACGTCAGCCCAAACACTTCACAAATACTTCAAGTCCCTGCCGTCGTCGTTACAGGGGCGATCGAAATTAAAATTGGCAATCCTCGGCGGCTTTACTACCCACCAACTTCGCGATCTCATCGAGCTTTATCTCTTTGCACATGGGGTTACGGCTGAGATTTACGAAGCAGAATATGACGTGTTTAGACAGGAAATTTTGGATCCAGGCTCGGGATTGTATCAATTTCAGCCCAACGTTGTGTTTATTGCAACGCATTGGCGCAATCTGAATCATCAACCGTCATTGCATTCATCTGCTCAAGAGGTGAGCGACCTGTTGGAGGCGGAGTGGCGCAATTGGGACCTGCTTTGGCAATCGGTTCATGAACGATTGGGATGTCAAATCTTACAGAATAATTTTGACACTCCGCCCTTTCGATCATTGGATAATTTCGAAATGCGGCATTCGGCTGCATTGTCCCGTTTCATTGCCGACACCAATCGGCTGCTGATGGAACGGGCCCCACCCTATGTGACAATTCACGACGTGGACGGCCTTGCCGCTCTCGTCGGACGTCGCGGCTGGGGCGACGAGCGGTTTTATCTGCATGCCAAGATGCCGTGTGCACCCGAATACCTGGTACAATACGGGCACAGCGTCAGCTCAATTCTCGCTGCACAACTTGGATTGAGCCGAAAATGCCTGGTGCTTGACCTGGACAACACACTTTGGGGCGGCGTGATCGGCGATGATGGGATTGGCGGGATCCGAATTGGCCAGGGCGATACAGAGGGCGAGGCTTTTCTGTCTTTTCAGCGCTACGTTAAGAGCCTGAAAACAAGGGGCGTTATTCTGGCGGTTTGCAGCAAAAACAATGAGCAGACTGCTCGGGAGGTTTTCGAGAAGCACCCGGAAATGATCCTGCGACTCGATGACATTTCATGCCTTGTGATCAACTGGGCGGACAAGGCCGGCAATATTCGAAGCATTGCCCAACAGTTGAACATCGGTTTGGATTCGCTGGTATTTGTCGATGACAACCCGGCGGAACGAAGTATTGTCCGGCAACTGATCCCCGAAGTGGCGGTGCCCGAAGTTTCAGACGACCCGCTCGATTTCATTGAGGCGCTGGAACGGCATCGCTATTTTCAGGTGACCACGCTGGGATCTGAGGACTTCAAGCGGACCGACTACTATCGAGCCAATGCGCAACGGGCAGAGATTAAATCAAACGCCGGCGGAGTCGAAGGCTTCCTGAAGTCGCTTAACATGACGGCAACTGTGGGACCGATCCAACAGACCACATTGGAGCGAAGCACACAGCTCATCAACAAATCGAACCAATTTAATCTTACAACACGGCGCCGAAACGTCGCCGAAGTATTGGCGCTGACGCAATCACCAGATTGGGTCACGGTCACGGTTTCATTGATGGACCGATTTGGCGACAATGGTTTGATTAGCGTGGTCCTGGGTTGCGTATGCGAGGATACCCTGAAAATTGATACGTGGCTGATGAGCTGCCGCGTACTCAAGCGCGGCGTGGAAGCATTTCTGTTGAACTATCTGTGCGAGCAGGCCCTCCAGCGTGGGTTGAAGCACGTCCAGGGCGAATACATCCCAACGGCGAGAAATGACCTCGTTCGCAATCACTATGCCGAGCTGGGCTTCGAAAATATAGAGAAAGGTACTGACGGTCACACCGTCTGGCGGCTTTCGCTGGCAGACTACGTGCCGCTGAGTACCTTCATTGCAAGGACGTAGCGGAATGGATGAAATTCGTAAGCAGGTTCAAGATGTATTCCGCGAAGTTTTTGACGACGCGGACCTGTCCCTAAGCACCGAAATGACGGCAGACGACATCGACGGTTGGGACAGCCTCAGACATATTGATGTTATCATCGCGATCGAAAAGCGGCTTGAGGTCAAATTCGCGACAGCTGAGATCTCTCGACTAAGAGAGGAAGGCTCGAACATCGGTACTCTGTTGGAGCTGGTGGCCCGGAAGCAAAATCAAATTCGATGAATGTCGCCAGTCTGGAATTTCTCGTAGCGCTATTGCTACTCTCAAGCGTTTTTTTCTTTGTACCGACAATTCGATGGCGGCAGGTTGTATTAGCCGCGTGCAGTCTGGGTTTCCTCTCCCTTCAAATGTCGAACGCGAAAAGCGCCGCTGCGCTAGCGCTGTTCCTGTTGAGCGGGTATGCGGTCGCTCTTCTATTGCGCAAATGGCCAAGCCGGGGTCTTTTGGCAGCGTATCTGTTGGCCCTGGTGATGGCATTCCTCGTCATTCGAAAATACGACTTTGTGGTCGATTTCCTGCCGCAATCAGTGGCAATGCATACACTCAGTATTGTCGGATTAAGCTATATGCTTTTTCGGCAAATTCATTTTTTGATAGATTCATTTGAAGGGCAAATCGATCGGGTTTCCATTTGGTCATATGCAAATTATCAATTGAATTTGTTTACTTTGCTCTCCGGTCCGATCCAGCGATATGAGGACTTCAAAACCTGTTGGAGCCAACTCACCCCGTTGGCCCACGATCGCCATGCTCTTCTAAACACTTACCTTCGGCTCTTATTCGGTTTCGCCAAGATCACGATTGTGGCAACCGTATTTCTATCGCTGTATCAAACATCGGCGTCCGCTCTATCGCCAGCCAACGGTTCCACGCTCGGTAGAATGGAGACCATCGGGCATTTCCTCGGCGTGCTTTATTTCTTTCCACTCTATCTCTATCTCAATTTTTCCGGCTATTGCGACATTGTGATTGCTGGCGCCTCCCTTTTGGGAATGAAGCTGCCGGAAAATTTTGATCACCCATATCTTGCCCGTAACGTGATCGACTTTTGGACCCGCTTTCATCGCACGCTAGGATTCTGGATCCGGGACTATCTGTTCTTGCCGCTGTACAAGGGTGTGGCCGAACGTTGGCCAAAGCGCGCCGAGTCATACGCCTTTCTCTGTTACTTTGTGGCTTTTTTCTTCGCAGGTGTCTGGCACGGGCCCACGGCGAATTTCATTGTCTACGGAATACTGCAGGCAATCGGGGTATCCGCTGCGAAATTGTGGGAGAGGCATTTGGTCAAACGTCGCGGCCGCGCCGGCCTCAAACTGTACATGCAGTCCACACGTGTCAGGATCGTGGCCATTATTTGCACATTGCACTTTGAATTCTTCGCCCTGCTGTTCTTTCCGGTTGACATCCATACGACCGCTCACATGCTGAAAGCCGTATTTCGGGCGGTCATATAGCGTTAACGCGTTGAATTCTCCTCAATGGGCCGCCCTCATGTCACCAATTTTACCGGTAACGTAAATGGGCACCCCGCGCAGTTAACGACGCGGTTCGGTTTTCGCAAAACAGGATCTGTCGCGCTGGATTAGGTCTCAGGAGTGTATAATTTGAGTACAAGACACGGCAGGCGGCATTTGGCCAGAACCGCTCAAGCCATGTGGCATAGCGCGAGCGAAAGCTGCCAGGCAGCGGGAGTTTGCCCCCTGCCCGCGCCGGCAATCGTCGGCGAGTCGCGTTTGTGATGACCTCAGGGCATGGCTGACGGAGCTTCGGGAAGCGGTGTGACCATGAAACAAAAGGACAGTTTTTCAGATCGCGTCGATAGGTTCGGGCGGAGCCATCCGCGACTGATGCTATTGGCGGCCGGCACACTGACGGTAATTGTGACTCTCGTGCTGCTGACCGCATCGGAATCGCCGATCGTACTGTATCAGGCATTTTGACATGAATACTGTCTCCACAGATCGCAATTTGGCACCGGCACGCCGTCAGGCCATCGTCTCGCTGGCGCTATTGCTATTGCTTGTCGCGGTTTGCCTTGCGACCGACCTTCTGGCTCACAATCGGCGCCTCGAGCATTGGCTGATGGTCAAGAATTACAACTATGCCGAGATCAACAATACCGGATTCTCAAATACCGGGAATTTCATCGATTTTGAGGAGCGTCTGTTGCTAGACGAATTGCCGCGCACGGATTATTCGCACGGAGGCGTTTACTTCTTTGGCACCTCAAACATGAAGTGGGCATTTACAACGTTCGATTTGCCCCCAGAACAGAGACATTGGATTGGGAACTACGGTATCGGCGCGTCAAATCATAGGACGGTGTTGCGTTTTATTCGTTATTTGATTGCGCAACGGCGATTTCTAAGAGCGGGCGACGCAAATTTGGTGATCTTGGGGGTAAGTTTTCATCTTGGGATAGAAGATGATCAGAACAATTTCTTTTCCTCATTGCTGCACAGGCGCGGATTATTCACGATTTCGGCAGACGGCCGAATGCTGTCGGTACCGATGAACCCGATAGAGCATTGGCTCAATGTCGAAAAGGCTCGCAGCGGCGGTCTCATATGGAACTATGGTCGCCTGTTCAAGAGCTCGCTTAAGTCGCTTGATGGGGCACGTCGGCCTGTACAGCATGATGCGGCGTTGTATCAACGCTATTGGCGCGCCATCATGGGGGAGCACTGGCGAGAGAGTGTGGACACGCAGGTCGATCAGCTGAGGGACACAATTTCGCTACTTCGTTCAAGGCATGCACAGGTGAAGATAATGTTGTTGCCCCAGGCGACCTGGATGAACGCTCTTCCATTCAAGATCCACTACGAAAAGTTGATCCGTGCGCTGTGCCAAGAGACGTCCACTCCCCTGATCGATTTCGCTCATGCGATGCCGGATGACGCATTTGTCGATTCCAATCACCTGACGGTCGCGGGCCAGGAAACATTTCGAAAGCTGATCATGAGAGAAATCACAGGTCACTTGCAGAGGCTGAAGAACGGCGAGTCCTCTCAAACGCCGAAACCTGTATCATCGCTATATTCGATCGGATTGTCTACGTTCACGGGATAGGCTTTGCGCCAATGGTTTTCGTTCAATGTGTTTACTTGGAGCAATGAATGCTCGCATTGCGTAAATTCGAGCCAACCGATCAGCTACGCTTCGCAAGACTGACGGGAGACATCAATCCGATCCATACCGACGCGGTATTCGCGCGCCGGACATTCGCTGGTGCACCCGTTGTCCACGGCATCCATGCACTGCTTTGGCTTCTGGAATGTATTGCTGCCGGTCACGCCGAGCTAACGGCGGTTTCAAGGATTAAAGCGAGATTTGCAAGAGTCATTTATGTTGGAGAACTCGCCCAAGCGGAGATCAGACAACTCAGCGCAAACACTGTGCAAGCCGACATCACTGTCGATGGCAACGTCGCGATACAACTGGTGGCCACCATCGCTCCTCCGGATGCGCCGATCCCTCGGGCACCGGTTGCGAACCCAGACCCCGTTCCCAGTGTGCCAGTCGATCGGGATATCGATGCTATGGCAGGTCGGTCGGGCCAACTACCGTTTTTCTCGAGTTTAGACGACTATCGAACGATGTTCCCGAATGCGGTCCGCATTCTCGCACCACGCCAGAT
Source organism: uncultured Alphaproteobacteria bacterium (assembly GCA_963828695.1). Classification (GTDB taxonomy): domain Bacteria; phylum Pseudomonadota; class Alphaproteobacteria; order Rhizobiales; family Xanthobacteraceae; genus Pseudolabrys. The sequence continues at coordinate 78,361 of CAWHFS010000001.1, forward strand.
CGCGGCCCTGTGTTGTTCGACCTTCCTCGTTGGCATGATTGTACCTGGGCTGCATTCGCTTTACTCGGCGCTGGATGTCCGACTTTGCGCCGACAGCGACCCGGCTGAACCGTTCCAATACGAGGTAACGTCAGTCCACCCCATTTTCCGATTGGTCGATATTGACATTTGGGGCGCAGGATTGTCCGGCGCGTTGCAGGCTTTCGCCAGGCAGCCTCCGATCGTCCAGTCTTCGATGCAAGCTGTTGCCCCGCTGGTCTCGGCCAGCGAGTTTTCAGGCGCACGTGCGCTCATAATCGGTGGGTCGCGCGGGCTCGGTGCATTAACCGCAAACATCGTCGCGGCCGGCGGCGGCAACGTTACAATATCGCATGCGGCTGGAAAATCAGAGGCCGAAGCGCTAGCGAATGATATTAAGGCGGCCGGTGGCCATTGCGATGTGATTCATTTCGATATTCACCAAAATGCGGACCAACAATTGGCGGTTCTTTCCGAGGCTCCGACCCATATCTATTATTTTCCTACTCCACCAATATTTCTGCCGAAATCGAGCCCTTTTAATCCCTCGCGATTCGAATCATTCAACGCCTTTTATTTGTATGGCTTCTATCAAATGGTGCAAGCCGCAGCGCGACAAACTCCAGAACGGATAAGAATATTTTATCCATCATCTGTGGCAGTGGTCGATCGACCAGCCAATATGACCGAATACGCAATGTCTAAAATGGCTGGCGAAATATTGTGCCAAGATATCAATGCAAATTTCAGCAATGTGCATGTGATTGTTGCGCGATTGCCGCGCCTGCCAACGGATCAAACCTTTTCATTTCAGCCGGTTGAGACCGCCGATCCTGTTGCGACAATGCTCCCAATCATTCGTCATGTGCAAGGAAACGATAATGTATCGATCCTTTAGTCGAACGATGCAGATGCTGTCTTATTGACCTGAAGCGAATATTTAAAAAGGTGGGAGTGTTTGCTGAACTATCCCGTATAAGGCAGCCACCCCTATGTCGCGGCCGCCACACTCAGCTCATCAATCAGGCGTTTCGTTTCGCGAATATTGACGCGGGATGAAGCGCCGAAGACGATCAATTCGATTTTTGTCTGTCTGCATACATACTCAACCGCCTCCTTTGCGGGAATTGCGCCAGACGCGAAAATCGACATCGCAACTGGCCGAAACCTTCGGTTTGCAATCGCGGCTTCATACGCCTGTAATCCGCCCGGAGTCCTAAAGGCTATTTTATTGATATTTGCGCATACAATTGGATTATCAATGCCCACCTCTTCCAACGTATCAAGCAGCCGAATCATGTTCATCGTGATGAAGCCAGGTTCGGCATCATATTTGGTCGTCACGATATCGTAGAAAATCTTAAACGCCTCCTTGACTTGCAGACCCAACAGAAGATCAGTTACGACATTTTGCAGAAAAATTACGGGAGTCTTCAATCCATGGAAGGCCTTCATCTCAGCGCCGATCAGAACCTCGGCGATACCAGTCATATCCTTTTGCGCGATTGAGAGACCGCCCTTCACCAATGTTCCAAATATGCCTTGCTGTGGCAAAATCATGCGGATTGCTTCCATCACGCCGTGTTCGGTCACTGCGTTCGCATATTTGTGCGCATATGGCATGCACGGGTAGAATTCCAGATCGGCGTAGCGTTCCGGATGCTTACGAACATGATCGCAAACATCCGCGATTTGGTCATGCGTTGTGCACATGAACACCCTGATGCCTTCATCATATGCGGCATCCAGGACTTTGATAATTGCTTCAACGCTATTGAATTTTATGGCCTGGGCGCGCGCCTTTTCCTCCGACATATGATTTATGCCGAAAAACTGGTTGTCCCCGAACAGAATGCGGTGCATTTGGTGTTCAGACATCGTGTTCACGCCGAGCACGTTGCAACGGATTTTGGCGTCATACTAGCTGGTGACTGCGCATCGGCGACCATCATCTGCAGGACAGCGTCGGTAGCTACCGCATCCCGAAAGCTGCATTGGGTGCTCGTTCGGTTTTGAATGCATTTTACAAAGTGGTCGATTTGCGCGGAATATTCTTCGCCGCGCAAATAGAAGTCCACGGGTTCGGTCAGGTCGGTGGTATACAGGACATTCCATCCCCGACGAAGGTTGCTTGTTTTTGCTCCCGTATCGCGCAGGTAGATTTGGATCTCCTGCCGGTCGGCTGCAATTCGCCCGTTTTTCCCCCAAAGACTAAGTCTGGTAGACATTCGCCTGAAGCTTTCATCGCTCCAATTCGCAACCAACTGGCCGTTGATCCCACGATTTACGTAGTTAAAAGTGGAGAATACTTCGTCCTCGACATCGCGTGAGAAGATCTTTTTGAGGATCGTCCCACTGACGGTATCCGGCCGCCCGAGTGCAAAATTTACCAGATCGACGGCATGGGACGCGTATTCATAAAGACAGCCGCCCCCTTCCTTAGAAGACGAACGCCACGTCCTGCCGCTTGGACGCAGAACAACCGGACCATAGGCCTCCACTCGAAAGCTGTGGACATCGCCAATAGCATTCACGCCTAAAAGGCGTTTCAATTCTTGAAATGTTGCGACAAAGCGATTGTGAAATGCGACCTGGTTGACGAGCGTTTTGCTTTCGGCAAGCTTGGCAAGCTGAAATCCCTCATTGGCATCCAGCGTGAACGGCTTTTCGCATAATACATGTAGTCCGCGATTGAGCGCAGCACGAACCATTTCGGCATGGAGTCGTGATGGCGTCGAAATAATAACGGCGTCTAACAACTCGCGATCTAACATATCGGAAAATTTGGAATAGTGTTTAAGCTTGGCATACTTCCCCAGAACGTCGAGAAGGTAGGTGGAAGAATCACAAATTGCGACGACCTCAACGTCGCGATGCGCCCTTGCGATCGCGAGTTGCGAGATTCCCATTTTGCCCAATCCAACAACACCAAGTTTGATCAAACTATACCTCGATCATTTTATTTATGCCGCCGCCAGTGTAGCCATCAAATCGAGGCTCGTGCCGGGCGTAACGATCGCGTCAGCGATCGTAGCTGCTGGGTCAACGGCTTTTCAAAGATAATATGGATCAAGACGCCGACACCGATGGCAATAACGCTACCGAGCAGCACAGAAACCGAGTAATTGAGAATGCCCATCTTTTTAAGTATCGTCGGGATTGCCGGCGCGACCAGTGGGTGGAAAAGGTAGATTGCATAGGAGGCATCTCCCAAAATAAGAAGTGTCTTGGGAAGCCGGCCTTTCAGATGCGGTTCCAGCCATACGACACCCAAAACGATCATCACAGCCGGCACGCCGGTCCGAAACGCATCAGGCAGTCCAGGTACCTCTATCGGGGCAAGAAGCAGTAGTGTGCCTGTCAGACTCAGCACCGCCGGAATGATGGGATAGCGTCTTGTCACTTCACTGAATGCGTCGAACCGCCAAGTCGTCGTAGCGACCAGCATCCCAAAATAGAACTGGAGCACAACCGCGTCAAAAAACATCGTGGCAGCCACCCCTTCAGTCCGATACACGGAAAGGGATGCGAATATCGCAAGAACCGCGCCGACGAAGTAGTACAGGTTGCACCTCAAATAGAGCGCGAGCGCGAATAGGCCGTAGAAGAACATTTCAAAATACAGCGTCCAACCCACAGCCAGGAATGGTTTGAACTCGCCTTCGGCATTAACAGTTGGAATGAAAAAGTATGAGGATACGATGTGAAAAATATCGAACTGCGAGTGGAGCACCGTGGCTGGAAGGACGATAAATACAACCAATTTCAACGTCGTGGCTGCCCAATAAAGCGGCACAATGCGTATGATTCGATGCAGGGCGAATATTTTCCAGCCGTCCACCCGGTCTCGCAATGTTGTCGTCGAAACAATCATGACGAGCCCGCTGATCACAAAGAAGATGTTCACACCGGTGGCGCCCTGGTGCCAGAATCCGGTACCGGGCAGCAACCGTTCCGAAGTGTAGAACGTGGCATGATTGAGCACGACCAGAAACGCAGCAAAGAACCTGAGCGCTTGGATACCCTCATAATTTTTATGAGCGCTCGCACCACTCTCCCGTTTCATGGTGGTTTCCGGTTTCGGATCTTGGGTTGATCTAACCCCCATGTACTCACTCCACAAAGCTCACTTTATAGTTCCTTATTTTGTTGAAGACAACGCTCGCTGGCTGCGACGCACTAAATCCAGACTTTATTCTTCCGATTTGCGAAGAGCTTGCGACAAAAGTCAGTCACCGACATCTCTGAACCGGAATTAGGTGTTACGGGGGCACTGGTTCATCAGTCCATGTCGTTCGGCCTGGCTCACCAATTGACGATCCGTTTTTGTAAGACAGGGCAACTTTAACTGAAAGCCGGCGCTTAGAGGCAGCGACCTTAAAATTAAGGTTATCTCGATTGTCCGCCAGCTGGCGAAAAGATGCTTAAGTATGATCACTGCGCCTATATATTACGGGTCGATCGGCCGCCTTAAGGATAACAATCATTGGCCCGACAAACTGCGTCAGTTCGAAGCACCCAATTCGACACCAATCGCGGACAAATAGCCATCCGCGGCCCTGTCAGGTGTTCGTTCGCGGGCCACACGATGCGCGGCACGTCCCAGTCGAACGACAAGATCGTGATTCTCGGCCAACAACGTGAGCTGATTTGCGAGTGTTGATTCATCGAGCGGGTCGAAGACCAGTCCAAATTCATTGTTTGCGATCAGGTCTTCAGTGGCTCCCGCCTCGTTTGATGCCACGAGCGCAAGGCCGCTAGCCGCGGCCTCTAAAACTGCTATTCCAAAAGTATCACCAAGCGTGGGAAATACGAAGACGTCAGCATCCGCATAATATGCTGGCAATCCTGCCTGATCGACAAATCCGGCAAACTTAACATTTTTCAAACGAAGATCCTGGACAAGTGCCTTAAGACGCTCCTCCTCGGGACCGGAGCCCACAATGGTCAGCTGCACCGGACGACGCGTTGATGGCATTTGCGCGAGCGCTCGAATCAAATGATGAATGCCCTTCCCCCTAATGAGACGCCCGACCGTAAGAAGGCGCAGTTCATTGCGCTCAGACCAATTCCGAGCGCTGGCAATTTCCAAAAAGGGAGCCAAATTCGTCGTATGTGGCGCCATAAAAATAGCTTGCTTCGGTGCTAGTTGTTTGAAGCGCTCCGCCGCTGGACCACTTTGGGCAATACAGCCGGCAACTCGCGGCAGAAGAAATTTTCGCGCCGCAAGTTGCCACCGCGAAAGTCTCCGCTCGGAGCGAGCCGTCCCGTCACTGAAAATGAACAGCCTGGCGCCAAATAGTCTTGCGTACAGCCAGCTATACAAGGTTGGAAACGAGAACATACCGCTGATGACCACGCTTGGGCGAGCACGGACCAAATGCCAGAAGATTTTAGGACTAATATAATAGTCAACACCCTCCGCATCGCGCCGACGGATGACCATTCCTCCGACTAAGACGTATTGAAATCCTAGTTGTCGCGTAAATTGCCACGGCATTCCACGCGTGGATGTGCCGGAGCAAAACAGGCAAGTTAAGTCAACCTTTAAGGCCAGTGCGCGCAACAGCTCGTTCATGTATGGCGTTGGCGTATCGGTCACAAAAACAACGCGTTCTCCGGAGCTAGAAGCGCCTGCACGAAATTTGTGTGGTGAGCCAAGATTACTGGATAATACCGACATTCGCCGTCTGCTGAATTGCCTCACTAAAGCTCAGCTAACAACCTAACATATGGGCGCTAACCATGCTGCAATCCGCCAAACTTATCTGGACGACGGTTAATTTCAACACGCATTCGTTGCGAAACCGCGCTTTAGTTGTACCGACATTAGGGATTTAACCAAATCAACTTTAATCCGCCTTTTCGCTAGGAAATATTGTCATTCGCGGCAATATTTATTGTCAACAACCTTTTGCGACCGAGCGAGCACCGAGTATGAATAATGTCCTTATCACCGGAGGGGCGGGCTTCATCGGCTCCCATTTGGCACGTCGGCTCTTGAAATCGAACTATCGTGTAACGGTTCTTGATAACCTATCTCCCCAAATTCACGGGGATATCCCTGAACGGTCAGAGTTATATCGTTCGATTGTCGATCGGGTTAGATTTGTGCGCGGTGACGTGACGTGCCGAAAGGACCTGGAATCGGTAATTTCTGGTCAAGATGTCATCGTACACTTGGCGGCTGATACGGGCACCGGCCAATCGATGTATCAGATTGACCGCTATACGCGCGTCAATGTTGGTGGCACATCTTTGTTGCTCGACGTGCTGGCGAATATGCAACACGCCGTAAAGCGACTGGTGCTGTCCTCTTCACGAGCAGTGTATGGCGAAGGTAAATATTTTTCGAAAGAGTTTGGTTTTGTTTATCCCGGACACCGCGCGGCGGCCGATATGATGGCCGGCGATTTCGCCGTCAAATATCCCGGATGTTTGCAACCGTTGGCAGCCACGGCGACAGACGAAGAATCGAAACTTCATCCCTCATCAGTCTACGGCATTACCAAACAATCTCAAGAACAGTTGATAATGACCGTTTGTCCCAGCATCGGAATTGCCCCAGTTGTGCTACGCTATCAAAATGTATATGGACCTGGCCAATCCCTTTCCAATCCATATACCGGCATTCTTTCGATTTTTTCGAATCTAATCATGGGATATCAGCCGATCAACGTGTTCGAAGATGGGGCTGAGAGTCGGGATTTTGTTTTTGTGGATGATGTGGTCGAGGCGACAGTTCTGGCAATCGAAAGAGATGAAGCGGCCGGCGAAGTTTTCAATGTTGGCACTGGCGAGCCAATAAGCGTCCTGGCCGTCGCACAAACATTGCTGAACAAGCTTAACGGAAGCTCGCCGGTGACCGTAACGGGCAACTTTCGTATTGGCGATATCCGGCATAACTACGCGGATATTAAAAAGATCAGGGATTTGCTAGGCTTTTCACCAGCTTATAGCTTTGACTCTGGATTGAGCCGGTTCTGTCAATGGGCACGCTCTATTGGCCATGTGAGTGAGGCTTATGAGCAATCAATACGAGAAATGAAATCCAAAGGTTTGTTGAAATAGTCCAATCCTGTGACCAATGAGTCTCTCCATAGTAGGGCATGAGTTGTGACCATCTTAATCACTGGCGGTGCCGGCTTCATCGGAAGCAATTTTGCCCACGAATGGCTGTCGAGCAGCAACGAACTGCTCGTTAATTTGGATTGCCTGACGTATGCAGGAAACCTCGCAAACCTTTCGGCCATCCAGACAAATGAACAGCATGTATTTGTGCGCGGTGATATCGGCGACCGCGCTCTGGTAAAACGCCTGCTGGACAAATATCGGCCGCGGGCAGTAGTTAACTTCGCTGCCGAATCACACGTCGATCGTTCAATCCACGGCCCAAGTGATTTCATTCAAACAAATGTGGTTGGCACGCTCAATCTTTTGGAATCTGTGCGTGGCTATTTGATCACGTTGCCGCCCGAGCAGCAGGTCGCGTTCCGATTCCTTCATATTTCTACTGACGAGGTGTACGGAACGCTGAGGCCCGAAGACGCGCCCTTCACTGAAGGCAATCCCTATGAACCAAATTCACCCTACTCAGCGAGCAAAGCTGCCAGCGATCACCTTGTGCGCGCTTGGCATCACACATACGAATTGCCTGTACTCACAATTAACTGCAGCAATAACTACGGGCCATATCAGTTCCCGGAAAAATTGATCCCCCTAATTGTCGTAAACGCCTTGGGGAATAAACCACTCCCACTTTATGGAGATGGCAGACAAATACGCGATTGGCTGTACGTGAAAGACCATTGCCACGCGATCATTCGCGTCCTGCAGGCAGGGCGCGTCGGCGAGACTTACAACGTGGGCGGCAGAAGCGAGAAAACCAATATCGAAGTCGCAACCTCGGTCTGTGCTGTTCTTGATGAATTGCAACCGCGGTCCGACGGAAAATCCTACGCCAATCAAATTTGCTTTGTTAAGGATCGCCCAGGGCATGACCGCCGCTACGCGATTGATACGCGCAAGATCGAACAAGAACTCGGATGGAAGCCAAACGAGACCTTCAACACTGGCATCCGCAAGACGGTAAAATGGTATCTCGACAATCAGGCCTGGACCGACGGCGTGACCACCGGTGCTTACCGAGAATGGGTAGATAAGCACTATGGCAGCAAAGTTTAATCGCAACCTGGCCTTGCTTTTCGGGGCGCAGGGTCAGGTCGGTCATGAATTGCGACAGACACTTGCCGGGATGTGGACCGTGATATCTTTGGATGTGCCCGATATCGATTTTAGTCGGCCCGAATCCATGCGTGCCGTTGTACGCGATCATCGTCCCGATATTATTATAAATGCTGCGGCATATACCGCAGTGGACAAGGCCGAAAGCGAAACTGAACTAGCATTTACCATCAATGCCGTCGCACCGGGCGTACTGGCGGAAGAAGCAGAAGCACTCGGTGCGACGTTCGTGCATTATTCAACCGATTACGTGTTCGATGGTCGCAAACCGTCACCTTACGTCGAGATCGACACGCCCAACCCTCTTTCTGCCTATGGCCGCACCAAGTTTGCAGGTGAACAGGCCGTGCGAGTCTGCAAAAAGCATCTGACCCTCCGGACAAGTTGGGTGGTTGGAGTGCATGGACACAATTTCATCAAAACGATGTTGCGACTCTCGAGTGAGCGGGACGCTTTACGCGTCGTTGACGACCAAATTGGTGCACCGACATCGGCAGCGCTGCTATCGAAAGTGACCGCTGAAATCCTATCACAGATGGCGATGCAGCCCCCGACCGATACCCGCTGGGGTCTCTATCATTTGACCACGAAAGGCGAAACGAGCTGGTATGGTCTCGCGCGTCATGTTATCGCTCGCGCGATTGCGATGGGACTCCCTCTGAAAATCAAGCTTGAGGGAATTACTGCTATCGGCTCAATAGACTACCCAACTCCAGCGATGCGTCCGGCCAATTCGCGTCTCGATACTTCCAAGCTCTGCTCGACGTTTAACGTGGAATTGCCGGATTGGGAGACCGCAGTAGATGATGTGCTCGACCGTATATTACCGGCGATGAAAGCATGACAACAGGAGGCCAAATCCAACGTAAGCGTAAGGGAATTATCCTGGCTGGGGGCTCCGGGACCAGGCTCTATCCGGTCACACAGTCGGTATCGAAACAGCTGATGCCGATCTACGATAAACCCATGATTTATTATCCACTGAGCGTACTGATGCTGACCGGAATTCGGGATATTCTGGTCATCTCTACGCCTCGAGACACCCCGCGCTTTGCAGAATTATTGGGGGATGGGAGCCAGTGGGGCATATCAATTCAATATGCCGAACAGCCTTCGCCGGGGGGGCTGGCGCAGGCGTTCTTGATTGGCCGCACGTTCCTGGACGGCGCCCCTAGCGCTTTAGTGCTGGGAGACAACATCTTCTATGGTCATGATATAGCAACGCTGCTCCACGACGCGGACGCTCGAACTGACGGCGCCACGGTATTTGCGTATCATGTTTTCGACCCCGAGCGTTACGGCGTGGTTGAATTTGACGCCCACCGGCGTGCTATTAGCATCGAAGAGAAGCCCAGGTCGCCAAAATCGAATTATGCAGTAACGGGGCTTTATTTTTACGATCAACGCGTTTGCGACATCGCAGCCGAGCTTAAGCCGTCGGCCCGTGGTGAATTAGAAATTACCGACCTCAATCGCCGCTATCTGGAGATGAATGCGCTAAATGTTATGACTTTAGGACGCGGTTACGCCTGGCTGGACACCGGCACCCACGATAGCCTGCTGGAGGCGTCCCATTTCATTTCGACGCTGCAAAAACGTCAGGGCTTGATGATAGCCTGTCTCGAGGAAATCGCATTTACGCAAAAATGGATCGATGCGGCCCAAGTCGAGGTTCTGGCGCGCGCCCTGATCAAGAATGGATATGGGGATTATCTGCTCAAACTCATTCATTGATTGGCGGCAAACGTGGCTTACATTTCCACCCCAACATCCTTGCCTGAGGTGCTGCTCTTGCAGCCAAAGGTATTCAGTGACGCACGCGGCTTTTTCTTCGAAAGTTTTAACGCGCGCGAGTTTGAACTAGCTACAGGCCTAAAACGAGAGTTCGTGCAAGATAACCATAGCCGCTCCATTCAAGGAGTTTTGCGTGGACTACACTATCAGCTTAAGTATCCGCAGGGAAAGCTCGTGCGTGTGACCTCCGGCGAAGTATTTGATGTCGCCGTTGATCTGCGTCGTAGCTCACCGAACTTCGGAAAATGGGCTGGTGTGCGGCTTTCTGCCGAAAACAAATTACAGATGTGGATTCCACAGGGTTTCGCCCATGGTTTTCTGGTTCTAAGCGACCACGCAGAGTTTCTCTACAAGACCACTGATTATTGGTATTCTCAGCATGAAAGAAGCTTGATTTGGAATGATCCGACGGTTGGCATCAATTGGCCGCTTTCCGGTGTCCCGCTCCTGGCCGAAAAAGACGCAAGCGGAAAGACCCTGGCCGAAGCCGAAACGTTTGCCTGAGGACAACAATTGAGGACATGATGACCAGCGCCCCTGAGGGGAAGCGCCGCCGAGCGCTACTGATATTTCCGGAATCATTTTATTCTTTTGCAGACGGAATTCTGAAGGCTATGTCGGCTGCAGGTTACGACGTTGTCATTGCCAATCACGAGTACCCCAAGAACATATTTGGAAAGATCCTTGGCAATCTAAGGGTTTTTTGGCCACTTTACATCACGACTAAGCACGTGCTGTATCGCAATTTCATAGCGGGTCGATACTACGATCTTGTGCTGATCGTTAAAGGCCGAGGGATCAGTCGACAGGCGCTCCAAATACTTCGACAAGCTACCCACAGAATTATTGCCTATAATTTTGATTCTTTTGGCTACAATCCCAGTCCCACTAGTTGGTATGAGTGCGTTGATAAGTATTGCACTTTTGACTATCGCGATTCAGAGAAATATTCGATACCTTTGGTGGAATTGTTCTCCTCCGTGCCAGTGGCCGACGCGCCAAAACGGGGCCTTTATGACATCTCTGCAATTCTACGGAACCATTCCAATCGCTTGAAATATCTTGATGCCGTCTTGAATGCCTTGCCTGGCAAGAAAACATTCATTTATATTTTTGAATTGAATCTGTTTACGTTTGCATTGAATTTTATTCGCAATCCACTGCTCTATATGAAGTATCGTTCCAGTATACATTTTAAGCCGCTGCCTTACAGCGACTATGTATCGGTGCTGGCAAATTCCAACTTTACGTTGGATTACGCACATCCAAAGCAGTCCGGGATCACTGTTAGATGTTTCGAGGCCGCGAGCACGCAAACAAAGATTATTACCAACAATCCCTTTGTGAAACGCCACCGCTTTTTCAACGAAGAAAACACCTTGATTTTCGATGGAACCACAGGTTTAGCGCAATTGCGGGAACGTTTTGAATCAATCGCAAATTCTGTTCCCGAGAAGCACCACCGAACCATAAAACATTTCATGGATGATTTGCTTGCATAGCTTGATCGATCACCTGATTTTCAATTGATGGCTCAACCGAACTTCGCTTCGATGAAACATGTTTTTGCAGAACAATATCGAGCGTACCGGCCAGCAAAAAATCGGCCACTTCGTAGAACTCTCGACTCCGTTTATATTGCTGCCTATCGGACCCTATTGCCAGGGACGCCGGTCTTTGGCCATAAATTGCTGGTCGTCATAGCCAAGACCACGCAGTGCAAAAACAAATTGATCGAAATAGATTTGCGGAATGTGTTTGAGGCGCTCAAGCACCAGCATTTTCGTCCTTGCATCCAGCGCAATGAAAATTGCGGACGTTTGTTCGTAAAATTCTGACTGAACCAGTCCTACGAACTCATTGAAAGCCGCCTTCGCAAGGTCGGGTGGTAACGAACCATTGCGCACAAGGACAAGGCGATTCCGTTTTATTCCGATCCACCCTTCGTTCGGCCCCAGATGATACGACATCCTCAAGTACTTCAAATTGTCCGATTGCGACCCATTTTGCGTGTTCATCGCCCAATACAGTACCAGCCATAAAAACGGATCCGCGGGCGAACAAGACAAAGAGCGTCGAATTGAATTGGCCATCAAGTTCACAAGCTCGTCGGTCCGCCGATCACCAGGCTCGGACGCGGCAACTTCCATTGATCGGATTCGAAAAATCGCCGCGCTTCGCACCACAGCCGGACGACAATCGGCTGATTTCTCGATGCTTTCCAAAATAGGAAGTTGACGATCGAATGCCTCGGCCGTGAAACGTTCTCCAGCGGTAATTTGATTTGCAATTCGTTCTATTGGGGCTTCTCTCAGAAAAGCCGGCAACTCGAGAATTCCCCATAAAACCGCAACGCAGCCGAATGCCACAAGGATACTACAACTCAAAAGAACGGAATTACCGGCAACAAACCTGCTAAATCCAAATCTCATTCAGTGTAGCCGTACCGCTCGTAATGTTTGTTATAATAATATGTTTCCTGATTGCCCGCAAAGCGGCCAAACAAACCCATATCAACCTTGTTGAGTACGACACCAAGCAAATTTTCATGCACTCCGCGTGCCTGAGAAAGAGCATGATCAACGACGTCAAATTTGGTGCGTCCCCACTCGATTACGAAGATAAACGAATCTACGAGGTGTGTCGTTGCGCGCACGTCCACAACCGGGGCGAGCGGTGAAAAATCAGCAATGACGTAATCGTAATTTTCTCGCAATTGTTCGAATAGTTTTGTTACAGGCTCTGAACCGATAATTTCACTAGAATGCGCCAGACGTGATTTTACGACAGTTGGCAAGAAAGTCATATTTGTTGACTGATCTTTCCAGATGACCTCCTCAAGAGAGACCCTCTTGGCGATGACATCGAGCAGCCCATTTTTCGCGCCGGGCGCAAGCGACCGCGAGAGCGATGGGTTGCGCAAGTCGCAATCTACCAGGATTGCTCGGGCGTTTACTTGCGACATAACCTGCGCCAGGGCGGCTGCGATCGTTGATTTTCCCTCATTCGGAAGTGCTGACGTAATACCAATCACTCGCCTTGATTTAGCTGATCCATTTAAATCGACCGCGAGCTTGATCGATCGCATTGCCTCTGAAAAACGTGAGAATGGCGCATCAATCACGCTTCTAAACGTAATATCATCACACACGATGTTGCGTGTGCCGCTAACTTTTGCTTCTGGCTTTCGACCAGAAGAGAAGTTGGGCGGCAATTCTGTATTGGAAATGGACGAATTGAGCGATCCGACTTTTCTTTTGGCCGACTTAATACTTCCATGCATATCTGACACCAAAACGGACGATCGAGTCATTCCGGTAATACGTGAGAATAGAGATTTTGAGCGCACGCCGGTACCATTCTGATCGCGCATATCCGTCCTTGGATTGCTCACCCCCGTCTCCATGCCTGAAGTATCGACATCCTGCCTTATTTCGTCACCCGTCAATAATGGAACAAGCGCGATGCAATTCGTCTGAAGATTATCTTCGACCTGTTCGCTGGTGCGAAACACGCGCTCTGACAAATCGCGCAACATTCCGATTCCAAAGCCAAGAAACATACCTCCTACCGTTGCGATGCCCATGATAAGAAACGTTTTAGGGCTGCTTTTGGTCAGCGGTCGCGCCGCCGTTGTAATTATCCTCGCTTCGGTAATCGGGAAGGATTGCTGCTGTACTGATTCCATGTAGCGCTGCAAAAAGTTATCATAGAGCGTCTTGTATGTTTGCGCAGTACTTTGAAGTTGACGTAAGGTGACCGAATCAACATCGGTTGCCTGAGACTGGGATACGGCCTGCGCGAGTTCGTTGCGAACCCCCTCCTCCCGTTGCTTCGCAATTTCATAGTCGCTTTTATAAGTCTCGCCGAGACGCTTAAGTTCTTCGAAAATCGCCTTGCTGATCTCGCGCTTCTGATTGCGCAAATTCAAGACGGCAAGATGATTCGCGCCATATCGCGCTGACCAATCCGCCTCACGAGCAGACAATTCAAGGTATTGCGACCGCAATTTTGTGACAACTTCACTCTTCAAGGTGTCGGCAACAGTGCCGGCGAGCGATGCACTCGGTGCCTTGAGAACTGACTCAATTCGATCAAGCCGGGCTTTTGCTTCAGCGGTATGGGCACGCGCGATTACGAGCTGGCTATTTAGTTCAGCCACCTGTTGCTGACTAAGGAGCCGCTTGTCCATTCCACCAGTACTAACGATATTATGCCGCGTTTGAAATTCAACAACGTCCCGCTCAGCATTGGAAACTTGATCGCGTAATTCTTTTATTCGAGCTTGCAGCCAAACGCTGGCGCGCCTCGTAGCTTGATACTTGGCTTCCAACTGGTCGACGATATAAGCATCGGCAACGGCATTTGCGATTTGGGCGGCGCGTTCAGCACTGTATGAAGTGAAACCAATTTCGATGACGTAAGTCAGGCCAAGACGCCTGATACTCAGATGGTTCTGAAACGCACGGATCGTACGTCGAGAAGACTCATACTCCGAGGTGGCTTCGTTATGTGAACCGACAGCAAAATCAAACACCGCTCCCAGAAATCCCATACCTGAACCCGAAAACTCGGGATCTTCCGCAAGGTGAAGATTTTTGACGACGGCAGCAGCGATATTTTCAGATTTTAGAATTTCGACCTGACTTTCGACCTGCGCAGTGTCGATCGGCACATCGCCCAAGATTGACTGTTGCTGGAATATTTGCAGCTTTCGCGCATCAATCAACAGCTGCGCATGAGCTGAGAACAATGGCTGCGCTGTGATGCAGTAAATAAGACCAAGGGAGATCGCCAAAATCGTTACAAAGGCGATGACAGAAATTTGTCGACGAACAAAGCCTCCGAAGACCCGCAACGTCTCCGCCGCTGAAGGTATTTCAGGCCCAATCGCCTCGCGAACAAACTCGGTCTGTGTTTTATTGGTCTGAAGCATCCCTGAACTCAGGTGTAACTGGCAACGTCACGCCCCGTTTTATTCGCAGCGATGTGATCGGCGCTCAATCACAACATGTCGAGGCGACATCGGCTGTCGTCTCAGTTTCCAGCCCCGGTATTGGCTTAAGCCAATGGTGGCTTTGTGAGCCACCTACTGACTGACCGGTTTACTTGCGGCAGTAACCGCACTCGCTGGGGTCGTACCGGATGAGAATGTGAATAACGGGGTCGGTATCGGATTTGATCCATCCTGTGGTGGCAATCCATTGTTTGACGGTCCCTGGTTAAAGGGATTCGTTTGTCCACCACCTCCGCCGGCAGCGCCGAGCGGCCCACCACCGACGGCCCCCAACTGTACGTCGCCGAGTGCGTTAGTCGCCGCAGTTTGAAATGAGGGGTCGGTGACTGCAGCAATCTGCTGCTGCCAATCGGCGGCCAGCGCCTGATTGGTCGATACCTCAATTTTCGCGGCCCGCGCGAGCCCCTCACCGATGGCGCCTTTTTGCTGCTCATTGGCATATGCCAACAGACCAATCAGCACCTTGAACGCCGTCGCATCCGAAAGCGCAAGTTGTTCAACCGCAGCAACCAGCTGCCGTCCCGCGTTGGGGTACTGCTGCAGCAAATGCCCAGGATTAGCGAGGAACGCACTGATCGTCAGCGGCTGGATGTGCTGTGCTGTTGCCATGCTCAGCCCGCCGCCGGTCACCACGGCTGCGGCAAAGATGGTGGCGGCGATGATGTGTGTTATCCGATCACCAAGGTCCATTGAAGGTCTCACAAATACAAAGATTATGTCGTTTTTAGCATACGGCGATGTCGCTGCAAACCAATACTGGATGAATGGAGCGGCTTAATCTAGCCGTAAAGCATATTAACCTAAACGCTGCGGGACTTTATTGGCTATAGGGAATGCGTCAGTAAACGGAGACTAAGTTCTCCTGCAGGACTTACTTGTCGCCGGCCAAATTAGTTCTCGGGAATGACTGCGCTAGACCTGCGCCAACCAATGCGAATACTACAATTGAGTAGCCAGGGATTTGCAGTGAAAAGTCGATAAGCGAGTGTATTAAACTAAGTAGAGCGACCACGAACGCCCCAACCGGCACGATCAAATCACGCTGGCGAATGCCTATGCCGCGGATCAACACTGCCAAAACGAATAGCCAGGCCAGAATAATCAATACCGCCAGCGGCAATCCAAGATCGGTGGCGAGTTCCAAAGGCGTGCTGTGTGCCCGATCCCAAACGCCCCACATCGAGATATTGGTGCTGCGATAGGTCGGGAAACTCCACGCGAAAGTCCCAAGCCCGGTCCCAAACCATGGATGGTCGGCGATCATGCGCAGACTTGAACGATAAACGTCGAAACGTCCTTCATCCGACAGCCCCTGAATATCAAAACGGCCGCTAACCGTTCCGCCGAGAATTTGAAGGAAAAGGAGCGCAACAAGCCCACCAACTCCCAACGATATGACAAAACCACGGCGCCGTGGAAAGTCACGATAGAAATACAGCGCAAAGGCACCAACGAGTCCAAACAATGAGAACACTATACCGGCTCTCGAATTCGTCATCAGCATCGCTGCGAGGCAGACAAGCAACATCGTCAATGCAAATAACTCGCGGCGGGACGCATTAAATAAAACAAGACGCGGCACATTCCGCCAATAAATCCGGCCCTTTGCCAGTCGCCGCCGCAATTGCTGAGACAGGATCAAAAACCACAAAACGGCACAGGATCCAAAATAGACGGCCGCCGTATTGCGGTTGACGAAAGTCGCGGTGAGTACATCGCGATACGCTATCTTTTCGCGCCACAGAATATAAGTCGGTTCAATCAGATACGCTGTAATCCCATAAATAGCATAGGCCGCGCCGGACCAAGCGATAACACGCAACAATTGCCGCGCGTGAACACGATCAATACAAACAATAAAGCTGCAGACGATGGCCAGTGTATTTGCAAGCGGCGCCCCCAATGCAAGAAAGGGCTGATTGCGAGCAATTGACACTGATGGCGCAATCGGAGTGCCAAGGATCTTGGCGGTCTCTTTCCACAATGGATGCGGCAATGCGATCCACGGGCGCGGCGCTAGCTGTTCATGCAACACGAAGGCATATGACAGAATCACAATCGCGGCCAACACAATGAGAGGAACGTGTTGGCGGCGAAGTTCTCGCGTAGACGTAGAAATTAAAGCAACCCCAAGGACAATACACCAAAATGCGCTCGCTGCAGGTTCGGTTGAGCCAAATGGAAAGGGAGCTACAGCGACCACAACAAAAAGCGCAAACGACGAAATCCGATTTGACGGCATTCGCCTGACGATCGTCACATTTCATCCAACAGCGTTTAGAAGCAGTTCCCTCGCCAATGATGGCCCGTTACGAGCTACCGCGCCGGGATGCCACGTACAGCAAGATTTCGCATTATAATTGCATTTGATGCCGCAACGATCGGGTCATTAACCGTGGCAGTGACCAATCGGATGTAGTTCATAACTTTGGCTTCTTCCACCGCGAGCGCATTGGATTCGAAGACTACATCCTTGTTTCGCATCGGGAACTTTGTGGCCAAGAAATACCCTGCCGGGTCGCGCAAATTCACATTATAAACAATCGGGATGATAGGTCCTGCAAACTTCGAAATATCCACTCCGAGTCGCTCGGCAACGTTTCGCGTTTCGCCGCGATAGACGAACACGGACGCCGGGTCGGCCAAGGTATCATTGAGCCCGCCGGCTTTAGCAATCGCTTCCGAAAGCGAGATTCGCCAAGCATCGAAATTGAATTGTCCTTGCTGCCCAGCTGAGCCAAAGACAACAAATGTCTGCGGCTCACGATATACGTAAATTGTATCGTTGGGGCGCGCATAAATGTTGTTTCGCGGGTCATAGACAAGGGCACCGAATGGGATGGTCGCTCGCCTCCCGTCGCGCTCCAACATCACCCAGCTGTCATAGCCTTGGCTTTTGGGCCCACCCGCTCGCGTGATCTCGTCGAGGATTCTTTCACCAGCGTGACTGGCCGGCACTCGCGCGGGCGTATTGACGTCACCAAGGATGCTGATCAGCGAAGTGCGCTGCTCGACAAGTGCAACGACTGCCTGCGGTTCGATTGCGCGGTTTCGCAATGCATTAACAATGGATTGTTGGACCTCGGCTGGCGTGCGGTTAAGCGCGCGCACCGCCCCGGCATACGGAACGGTGATATTGCCTGCAATATCCACCGATTGATTGGGCAACTGTACGAAATTGCCAGGACGCACGCCCGCCTCTGACGGGATGAACAAACCACCAGCGGCTGCCTCGAAGATCGTTACGCTGACAACGTCGCCAATGCCAAATTTAATCTCTTGTGGTGGGCGCCGATCCGAAAACGTCCCATAAAAGCCAGGCACATTTTCGCCCAGCAGGGACATGACCTCGGGGTTCAGCTTGATGAGTGCATAAGGAACGCTGTCGGCATCCTGATTATGCGCCCGAATATCCCAACTCTGCGGGCCAGCTACCGGAAATTGCGGATTGGTGCAGCCTGACACCGCAAAAGCAGCGCCAAGAGCAGCCATCAACGCAAAATTACGGAGAGCAAAAATTCGGAGAATAGCCAGCGCCACCCCACGTCCCCAGTTTCTTAACCGCGCCCTTTGTACCCTTACAAGACACTGATCGAATCCATCCGGCAACCATGTCCGAATCCGAAATGTCTCATTCTTGCGCCGTGTTGCCCAAATGCAACGCAAATCTGAGGCAATGTTTCGCCCGAATCTGCTATTTATTCAATGATCACAGATAGTTATATCAATTTAACTGCGCCTCAATCGGCGATCCGCCAGGCAGCGCGCCGTCAGATTTTTCCCCATTTTATTTGGCTTTTCAGAGCGCCTTCAAATTGATCGTGGTGCCGCGACTTTACCCTTCCAGATGGCCATGAAGGCGGCGGAGTTCGAAACCATTAATATCAATAGCCAAGGGAAACTACTCACGCCTAGCTTGTAACCTTATGATTTTGAGGTTCCACACTCCTCCTCTCATAGCGGCTTTTGCGCTCGCGATTGCCGCCACATCCATGGTCATGGCCGCCGATTCGGACGACCGTCGCATTGTTGGCACCGAGCCACTCACTAGTACTCGATTGACAGAAGGATGGCGTTTTGTCCGCACGCCCAATCCCCGTGGCGGCGCCGACGCCGTGTCCATTATGCATACGGCTGACACCTCAAGGTCAGATCCCGACCTTGCCGGCCTCATGATCCGTTGCCGCGATGGTGGTACTGAGGTTGTAATTATTTTCATACCATCATTCCCGTTTCGGGCGCAGCCAACTGTCTTTTTGGGCCCGCAAGGACATGAAGCACAGTTTAAGGCAACTGTTGTGCCACCTGGCACCGCAATTCTACTGCCCACGGCTGCGACAGATATTGTGCGCGGCTCATGGCATGGCTTGAGGGACCTTTTTATACGCGTAACCGAAGGCCAAAAGACAATTCGCGGCGTTGTCCCACTTGCAGGCCTAGAAACGGCGTTCAAAGTATTCATCGCGAGTTGCCCCATACCCTGATCAGATTGCGTTAGTCGATCGGTCACCCTGTAGGGACCGAATAAATTGAAATTAAGAAATAATTAACGTCACGAAGAGAGGCTGTAATCAAGGCTATTAAGGATTTCACGATGATGTTCGCGATGACCATCGCGCTCACCGGCGCCCTGCTCGGTTTGCACTTCAAGGTATTTGTACTTATCCCGGTTTTACTTATTGGGTTGACGGCAAGCATCTTGATAGGCATCGCTGGCCATGCCGACTTTTGGTCAATTCTGCTGGTCGCGATCGTAACAATCACGGCGCTGCAAGCGGGCTTTCTCGGTGGAGCAGCCGTACGCTGGCAAAAAAGTTCTGTCACGCCGCTCCAGAGTGCACAAAAACGACAGCCGCGAATTCAGCGCGCTTAAGTTACTATCAATCGCGGAATTTTTGACAAAGTGCGCCATTCAAACCTGAACGCGGCTATCCGACCGATGCTTCCCCTCGACTTCCTTGCGCTGTTGCGCTGTCCTGTGAGCAAGGCGCCGCTCCGGCTGCTCGAGAGCGACGAGGCTGCGCCCTTGTTTGCGGATCCGGTTGATGCGGCGCTGTCCACACACGACGGCACGATCGTCTATCCGGTGCGCGGCGGTATCCTCTGCTTACTACCTGAGAGCGCGATCGTGCGCGGCGGCCCTCCCCTGCTGACCGACGATGGCCGTGTCGCCGCCATCAAGCGAGAGGTTCAGCAATTTTACGACGAACGCGGCTGGAAGAAGCGCGACGCGGTATTTTCTGACGCCGTAATCTTCGAGGACTTGCGCTCGGTCACGGTACAATATCAGCATACCTGCCACTTGCGAGTGGCAAAGCATCTTGCACCGGCCGGTACCTATCTCCTCGATGTAGCGTCCGGACCAGTGCAGTATGACGAGTACCTTCTTTACTCAAAGGGTTATCGTCGGCGAGTGTGCGTCGACATCTCGTTCCTCGCGCTGGCCGAGGCACGTAAGCGACTCGGCGACAAGGGCATCTACGTTCTCGGTGATGTCACCGAACTGCCGTTCGCCGACGACGCGTTCGACGGCATCGTCTCGCTGCACACGATCTACCACGTTCCGGAGGTCAGGCAGGAAACGGCGTTCAAGGAGATCCATCGAGTGCTCGCGCGCGACAAGAAGGCCGTCGTCGTCTATTCGTGGGGCAATCGCTCGCTGCTGATGCTCGCGACAATGCTTCCGATCCGGGCCTGGCAATTCCTCCTGCGGCGCTTGCGCCGCGCGCGTGCGGGCGGTAGGCGGGACCTCTATGCACACCAGCACAGCTACCGCTGGTTCTCCGGCCGGCAATGGCCGTTCACCTATGAACTACGGTGCTGGCGTAGCGTCGGCGTCGATTTCACCAAGCTTTACATCCACGACTGGCTGTTCGGGCGGGCGATCCTGCGCGGGCTCTATCGACTTGAGGACCGATGGCCGCGCTTGTTCGGAATCATAGGGCAATATCCGATGATCGTGATTGGGAAATCGGCCGCACCCGCGGCGCACACGATCGACGCAAATCTCGCCGGTCACGACTACGGTCGGGTACATCGCGTCTCGTAGAAGTCCAAGCTTAATGGGATTTTCCGGTACAAGCAGTTTCGGCAAGCACCATACTGGTTTGTAATTCAACCAGATCGCCGAGATCCGACTCAACCTCCCTGGGAGACCCCATTGCGTATGATCGGGGCGCCGTGTCCTTTGCGGACTGACAGAGCACTGGCCGACCTAAATTCGACGCCGCATCAAAACTGCGGCTTGACCCGTTGGTGCGTTCCCGCAATGTTAGTTAGTTGAGATGACACGGCGCCAGGAGCGCCAGGGGGATAAGGGCAATTTGGCGATATTCGCAAAAAGTGCCCGAAAATGGAGAATTTTCATGGCCGTAACTCTCAAACAACTTGGCGTGGCAGCGGTGGCGTTAGCGGTTATTGGAAACGCATTTTGCCTTGCTCCATCGGCGTATGCGCAAAGACTTGGTTCGTCCCAGTGGGACCCCGGTGGAGGGGATTTCCGTTGGACGTATGGCCCCGGATTTGCCTGGTACAACGCCAACGGGCATCCATATTATGGGAATAACGGTTACAGCTCATACTATTACTGGTCTGAGGGCTATGGGCCCTTCGCCAATTGCGGTTGGAATTGGCGGACTTACGTCGATCGTCGGGGCCATCTCATCGCGACGAAGGCGCGCTGCTACTGAGGCACTGATTACTGTGCTTTGAACTGTACTGTGCGACATCGATAGGCGAGTGGCGGTGAAGCGAAAAGGGACAGATTACGCGGCAATTCTTGTTCCAGCATAAATGTCCGTTGCTCGCGCTCGACGAGCACGCTGGGTCGTCAAAAAAATCGGCAACATGTTTCCAGCGCCACTTGTCCTCATTTTATTAATTATAGCGGCGCCCGCAGTTCTTGTCTTTGATGGGCTGATTACACTTGGCCTAATCACAGCGACGGCAGCGGTTTCGGTCGCAATCATTGCCATGCGCATTCGACCAGGCGAGGTCAACTTTTTGTCCTCACTAATTTATGCGGCCACCGTCGTGGCGGCCATCCCGGCCCTTTGGATGCTCGTTCAAATGCTACCATTGAGTAGTTTCGGCCTTGCCAATCCGATTTGGGAGAACGCGGCGGCAGCACTCGGACAATCAACGAAGGGAAGTATCAGCATTGATCCCGGCGCCACATTGCTTGCTCTGGCGAAATATCTTTCTGTGGTGGCCATTGCATTCGTAGCAGCCGCAGTTGCGATTGATCGTCATCGGGCCGAGTGGCTTTTATTTGCACAAACAACGTCGACCGCGTTAATCGCACTGATGATCGTAGCAGCCCACTTTGGAATTCCGACGATTGCGAGCGTTGTCGGCGCCAGCTTGACCACGAATGCTGCGACTGATTGCGCCGGATTAGGAGTCATCATCTCGATGACTGCAGTGTTTCAAACAGCAGATCGCACACAATCGCGCGGTACCAACCAGGATGGCTCAGCTACCTGGTTTCGGTTGATTCTCGTCGGATGCGTCGTTGCGTTTGCTTTATGTTGTTGGGCAATCATTCTAAGTGCGAAGAGCCAGACCTATTTCGCTGTAACTTGCGGCATTGCAACGCTCATCATTGTCGTCGTGATCCGCCGTTTCCATCTTGGGCCATGGGGTTATTCCGCAATTGCGGCAATTGTCGCAGTAATTGCGATCGCGGCGGTCAGCCTTCAGGCCAGCAGCCAAACTTTTGGGTTGATGCTCGCGTTTACATCGCAAGGCTCGCCTCCATTAGTCGCCCTCACTCAACGAATATTGGCAGGTACACCCTGGGCGGGGACAGGCGCAGGAACTTTCGCCGCTCTCCTGCCTATTTATAGAGACATAAACGAAATTGCGACTGGCTCTTTGGCGCCGAACGCTGTGGCCGCCATTGCAATAGAAATGGGTCGACCATTTCTTTTGGCGGTCGTGATCGCAACTGTGGGATTGACTATGATGCTTCTGCGCGGTGCAGTGCGACGCAGCCGAGATTTTTTTTATTCGACTGTTGGCGCGAGTTGCGTTGTGATGATTGCACTCTTGGCATTCGGCAATGCAGGCGTCCTTAGCAACGCACTGGCGATAATTGCCGCGACTGTCATTGGCGCAGGCATCGCACAGAGCAAGAGCCGCCTGGTCTGACTATTCTCACTGTAATCTAGTCAGCGCGTGTTAAATGCGACCCGCGCAGCGCGAGACACGTTGATCGCTGACCAGAATTTTGGATTTTTCTCCTGCTGGGCGCGAACCCATTGATGGTGGACTTGCGAAATCGGTCGGATATTCGAATCCAGATTGTCGAGCACAAGATCGTCATCGCGAGTTCGGACGATCAGCACGAGGTGATGCTCACCCGAAGGAATTACGACTTCCGCCAACAACAGCGTACGCGAT
Source organism: uncultured Alphaproteobacteria bacterium (assembly GCA_963828695.1). Classification (GTDB taxonomy): domain Bacteria; phylum Pseudomonadota; class Alphaproteobacteria; order Rhizobiales; family Xanthobacteraceae; genus Pseudolabrys. The sequence continues at coordinate 101,837 of CAWHFS010000001.1, forward strand.
GGCCAGCCTCGCGCAAGTAACTGGTGCCGCTTGGTAACTGCATAATCATTGCAATCTCCCTCGAGCGGCGACAGCGACCACTCTTCCGCCAACACGCCATTGTTGTTGGCCTTTGGCCTGATCGCAAGGTTGACGGAGCGGTTCAGGGTCGCCAGTTCAATCTTTCGCCCGGCGGTGAGTGCGACCGGTCGTGGTCGAAATGGCATACGACGAACCTCGCAGTCCTTCGGATATTTCAAGCAAAACCGCATGAATGCCATCGGCGCAAGAGCTGGCGTTTCAAAAGCAATCCTGTCGACACTTACCTCTGGGTGGCGACTCGGTGCGTTATATTCCCCAGTCGTCACCGACCTCGCCTTTGATATAATTCCGTATGATTTCGCGTGACGATCAATGGAAAAGACTGCTGATCCCGTGGCGGATAGTTCAAAGGCAGTTGATTGAACATTCACCCTGAGGCGTGGAACATCAAAATCGGCAGGTATTGCTGCAACGTTGAAACCGCGCCGAATTTCCGCGTCTTTCTTCCGCGATAAAGTGTACGAGTTTGTTGATGTTACACCACGTCGTTCGATGGCGCTCTGCGGTGCTCCGGCACTGAGCTCGAGCGGATGATTTTTGTCATTTGCGTTAGAGGCCAGAAAGCAATAAACGATCGGCATGGCCACGATTACCGCAGTCGCAGCCTGAACGAGACTAGGCGAAGCTGTCGCAATCTTGATGGTCTGATGCACAATTTTATTCCTACCGTAACTTTTTCCGGCAAGACGAATGACGACGAAAATCTTTGATCTGGTTCGGATCGATTTGGTAATTTGTTTCAAACATTTTCGTTTATGGGATAAATCCTTTAACAATAGAAGAATTGTATGATTGGCTTCGAGTTTACGGGTTAAGGGATGATTACTTTTCGATCCGGTACCTCGCGAAAAAAGGCCCGGCCCCGAATTCCGGCGGGTTTTCGCGTCTATGCAGTCGGCGACATTCATGGTCGGGCCGATCTTCTTGAAGCATTGCTAAATCAAATTGATGCGGATTTGGTGAAGAATCCTATACCCCGAAGCATCCAAGTTTTCCTAGGTGACTATATCGACCGGGGACCCGAATCGCGTCAAGTGCTCGATCAATTGGTGGCACGCAAAATCGCTCATCAAACGGTCTTTCTTCGGGGCAACCACGAAGCATTATTGACCGATTTCATACTCAATCCCACTATTCTCAAAGATTGGCAGCGTCTCGGGGGTCTCGAGACGCTGATGTCCTACGGAATTGCGCCGTTGCTCAACCCAAGCCCAGTAGGGCGAGCTGAGCTCGCGGCCGCACTTGATCAAGCCCTTACCAAAACTCACCGCCAATTTCTTAGTGATCTGAAATTGTCATTCACTTTTGGCGACTACTTTTTCGTCCACGCGGGCGTCCGTCCAGGCATTCCGCTGGTAAAACAACGCGAAGAAGATTTGCTTTGGATTCGTCAGGACTTTCTGCATTGCGAAGATGACTTCAGCAAAATCATTATTCATGGCCACACGCCGGTGCCGCAGCCGGAAATGCGTGTAAACCGTATAAATATCGACACTGGTGCTTATGCAACCGGACAATTGACTTGCCTGGTGCTTGAAGACGACATTGCGCGTATACTTTGAGTGGCTTTACAATATAAAATAATCGAAATTAAAAGATCTCCTTGGCCGGGACCACCATGTCAAATATAGGTTTTTTTCGTGGTACCGCGCTCGTGGTCGCCTTTGTGCTCGGCTGCCAAGCCCTATGGATTTTAACTGCTGAGTTTACTCGCCCCAAACATTTCGGTTTCCCAGTCGACGCCCAAGCAGCTGCGGTGGCAGCTGACAATCGAAATTCCGCGGAATTGGCTGCCTCATTTGGCATTATGCGCGGCGATCTTTGGGCCGACTATGCGTTCACATACCTCAATTTATTTTGGAGCGATCGCCAAAGTAGTACCAAAGAACAAAGTTCCAAAACAATTGAGCGTGCCCGAGAAACTGCTGTTCGGGCACTCACCCTCGCCCCCTACGACGCGCGAGTTTGGGCCACCCTCGCAAGCATCAACTCGCGGTTCAACTGGCTCAACCGAAAAGCAACCGCTTTGCAGATGTCGTATTTCACCGGGGCAAACGAGACTGAACTAATATCGTTGCGATTGCTTATGGCGGTCCAATCCGAAGCGATCGCTGATAAAGATTTTCAGCAATTGGCACGACACGACGTTGGCACAATTATTAGCCGCAAGCCTGAGCTAAAATCCGTGATCTTGACCGCGTATCGCGATGCATTACCAGACGGCAAGAAATTCCTGGAAGAAGTGCTTCAGGAACTCGATCCAACTCTTTTAGAGCAGATCCGCAACATGGGTTAGCGCCGAGTGCTCCTGAGTTATGGCGAAGCGCCCTCCATCGTTCCGCGACTCGTCCCCATAACTTCACCGCACTTGCAATATTGCCGCCTCTCGGACGCGGACTGGCGTGTGATACACTCGCCCCTGACGGGATACCCTGACCCCTATTTGCCTCGGCCGCTGGTTCGCGTTGGCGTGAGTGTATGAGCCAACAGGAGAGCGCGACGTTTGAAAACAGGTGGTCCGGCACAGTCGGCTGATGCGAAGGAAAGGCAGAGTCCGCCATCGAGCGCTGCCGACGCCCTCGCTTCCTTCGGTTCAAACCCCGAGACCGGGCTCGCCAGCGCCATAGCGGCGGCCCGTCTGCGCCGCGACGGCCCCAATGATGTCCCCGAACAAAAATCCCATCCCGTTCTTCGCTTCCTGCTCAAGTTCTGGGGTCTCTCGGCCTGGATGATCGAGTTGATTGCGATCCTGTCCTTCATCCTGCACAAGAATACGGATTTCGTGATTGCGCTGGCGCTTTTACTCGTCAACGCGGTTTTGAGCTTCCTGCAGGAGCAGCGGGCCTCGGCGGCCGTCAATGCGCTGCGCAAGCGCTTGCAGGTGAGCGGACGCGTGTTGCGCGACCGCACATGGAACCTCATCCCGGCGCGCGAGCTTATCTGCGGGGACGTGATCCGGCTGCGGTCGGGGGATTTCGTGACTGCCGATGCGCAAGTGATCGGCGGAGAGTTACAGATCGACCAATCGGCCCTTACGGGCGAATTGCAGGAAATCCCCCGCGGTCCGGACGATCCTCTCTACTCGGGATCGATCGTTCGGCACGGTGAGGCCACTGCCGTTGTGGTCGCGACGGGGGTGCGGACCTACTACGGCCGCACCACCCAGCTTGTGCAAAGCGCCCATCCCAAACTCCACATCGAAGAAGTCATCACTCGCGTCGTCCGCTGGCTGTTCCTGATCGTTGGCGTGCAGGTCGCATTGGCGGTGGCGGTCGCCATTCCCAAAGGCTTGCCGATCGTCGAGATTCTGCCGCTTTCACTTGTGCTGCTGATGAGCGCTGTCCCGGTGGCCCTGCCCGTAATGTTCACGGTCAGCATGGCGCTGGGCTCCATCGAGCTCGGCCGCCGCGGCGTGCTGGTCACGCGCCTGAGCGCGGCCGAAGATGCCGCCAACATGGATGTGCTGTGCGCCGACAAGACCGGGACCCTGACTCTGAACCGCCTTTCTTACGCGGGGGCCATCCCGCAAGCCGGATTCACGGAAGACGACGTGCTCCGCGACGGCGCTGCCGCGTCGAACGAAGCCAATCAGGATGCGATCGACATGGCGTTTTTGCGCAAAGCGCAGGAAGGCCATTGGCTGGAGCGGAGCGGAACGGTCGTTTCCTTTACACCCTTCTCGGCCAGGACCCGGCGAACCGAAGCTGTGATCGAGCGTGGCGGGCGGCGGCTGACGGTCATGAAAGGCGCGCTGCGCACGATCGCGGCGTCGGCGGAGCTGGACGAAGCGGCCATTGCCGCGCTCGAAGCAGAGGCCGACGGGCAAGCCAAAGAGGGTTTTCGCGTCATCGCCATCGGCCGTGCCGAAGGCAACCAACCGCTTAAGTTCGTGGGGCTGGCGCTGCTTGCCGACGCACCACGGCCGGATTCACGCCGCCTGATCGACGAACTCAAGGCGCTCGGCGTGAGCGTCAAGATGCTGACGGGCGATGCGCTCGCCGTCGCCCGCGAGATCGGCGGGATTCTCGGTCTCGCCGACATCGTCCGCGCCCCTGAGCTGCGCACGGCGGACGCCGCGGCCGCTCAAGCCATAGCGCAAGGTTCGGGCGGGTTTGCCGAAGTCTATCCCGAAGACAAGTTCCTCGTCGTCAAGAGCCTGCAAGGCGCCGGGCACGTGGTCGGCATGACCGGCGACGGCGTTAATGATGCCCCCGCCCTCGGCCAGGCCGAAGTCGGCATTGCGGTCTGCGATGCGACCGACGTGGCCAAGGCGGCGGCCAGCGTGGTGCTGACAACGCAGGGCCTCGGAGGCATTGTCGATCTGGTCAAGAATGGGCGCGCGATTTATCAGCGGGTCCTGACATGGATTATCAACAAGATCAGCCGCACCATCCTGAAGTCCGGCTTTGTCGTGGTCGCCTTTCTCGTCACCGGCAAGTTCGTGATTTCGGCGCTGGGCATGGTCCTGCTGGTCTTCATGACCGACTTTGTCAAAATCGCTCTTTCGACCGATCGTGTGCGCCCGTCGCAAAAACCCGAGAGCTGGAAGATCGGCGGCCTGGTCCGGACGGCGGCGTTCCTCGGCCTGCTGATGCTGGCGGAAGCGCTTGGTCTGCTCGCCCTTGGATGGAGCCGGTTCGATCTCGGCCGGCATCCGGGCCAACTTCAGACCTTCACCTTCGAAACCCTCCTCTTCTTCGCGCTGTTCTCGATCGTCTCCATCCGCGAACGCCGCTTCTTCTGGAGCTCGCGTCCGAGCCTCGTTCTGACGGCCGCATTGGTCGCGGACGCTGGCGTCGGTGTTCTCATCGGCTTCTTGGGGCTCGCGGAGATGAAGCCTCTGGCGCCCGCGCACATAGGCCTGGTGGTGGCCTACGCGTTCGTCGCCTCGTTGCTGGTCAACGATGTCATCAAGACGGCGCTGATCGGACGAAACGGCGGTGCGGTCCCGCTCCCGGCGTGAGACATTGTGGTGTACATTCCAGCGGTGGTGGGAGAGGTAGGACTCGAACCTACGAAGGCATAGCCAGCGGATTTACAGTCCGCCCCCTTTGCCGCTCGGGACACTCTCCCCCATAGCCGCCGCACCGTATTGATCTCGCAACAAAAACGGCGCTGCGCACGATCGGGATTCGCGCGTTTTATGGGCACCCATCCCCCTGAAGTCAATGGAGGCTGTTCCGCCCGCGGCAGATCAGTTAAGGCACGGGACATGCCACCGCGGCCACCCACCAGCCGATCCCGCGCCGGCGCCAAACCGGGCGCCACCCGCGAGCAAATCGAGCGTCGCGAGCGTTTCGAGCGCGCCCGTCGCGAGAGCCTGCGGTCTGCCGCCGACGCGCCAGTGGTCATGTATGGCTGGCACACGGTGACGGCGGCGTTGCGGAACCCCGCGCGCCGCGTCCGCAAGCTGCTCGCCACCGAAAATGTCGCGCGCCGGTTGTCGGAGGAAGGCGTTCAGTCCAGCATCAAGCCGGAGGTGGTGCGGCCGTCGGCGATCGCCGAGCGGCTGCTGCCCGATGTCGTGCACCAGGGGCTCTATCTCGAAACCGACCCTCTGCCCTCGCCTGCCATCGACGCCGTCCCCGCGCGGGGCGTGGTGCTGGTGCTGGACCAGATCACCGATCCGCACAATGTCGGTGCAATCTTCCGTTCGGCGGCGGCATTCGCGGCAACCGCCATCATCACCACGCAGCGGCACAGCCCGGACGCAACCGGCGCGCTGGCAAAGGCCGCATCCGGCGCGCTCGAACTCGTGCCGCTCGTCAACGTGCAGAATTTGGCGCGCGCGCTCGCCGCGCTCAAGCACAATGGCTTCCTGGTGGTTGGCCTCGACTCGAGCGGTGAGACTGACATCGCCGCGCTCCCGCTCCGAACGCCGCTGGCTCTCGTTCTCGGCGCCGAAGGCAAGGGTTTGCGCCAACTGACCAAAGACACTTGCGATCACGTCGCACGCATCGAGTTACCGGGCGAGATCAAGAGCCTCAACGTGTCAAACGCTGCGGCGCTTGCACTCTACGTCGCAAGCCGCAACTTTACACTCGCCTGAAAAGCAAACGACGGGCCCCGGCCCGCCGCTCGCGTCCCACGATCCCTGATTTCAAGTGCCGCTACTGGTCTTTGGAGCCGCTTCCCTTGCGGTACAGACGAATGTTCATACGATCCGGCCCGATGATGGTGACTTTGGCATCAGCGTGAATGACGCGTGTTTCCCCGCCAAAAGGCCTGCGGGCTTCACGGACGACAGGACCGCGCGGGTATGCTTCACCGATCAGCCCGCGGCGTACAGGCGCTGCCACACCATATCGATAGTAATAGTAGCGGTAGTTGGTTTCGCAGCCGAGGCCGCAATATACGTAAGGATAGTTGCGGTGCCAGCGGTGCCGATCCATCAGATAGACATTTGGCACCAGTTCGGTCAGTGGAGGCAAAGGCTCCACGACATACGGCTGCGGCTTGACGGCATACCGATAAGCCGGCTCACCACAATATGTCCATCCGCAGGCCTGCGCGGTTGTGGCCGAAAACAATCCGGTAGCGGCTACAGCAAGAACGGCAAGTCGATGTGAGTTTTTGCTCATTGTCCTACTCATAGACTGGCGCCTCCGGGCGCGGTGGTGTGACTCGTCGTGGATACTTTTCTTCGCGCGGCAATCCTGGATACAGGTCTTCTTGCCACATTCCCGGAAAGTAAGCCGGCGCGGTAGACCAAGTGCGATGGTAGCTTTCCGCCGGCTTTGGCACACCGCGCGCAGAAATGTGTTCGAGGCGCCCAACCCGCGGCCGCTTGCCGGTGGCCGGGAAATAATGGCGATTGCGCCATGGCGGCAGCCAATAGGCGCGGATCACAACGCCGGGCTCATAGTCGTAGATGTACAACGCACCGGCGCGCTGACCCACGACAGGATGGTAAGTGTAGGCAGAACGCGCACGCTCGGTCGGAAGGTCCGCGGCAAGCGCGACGGTGACGCCGGCAACGCCGACAATCAAGAGCGCGACAGCAAGCAGAGCGCGCATCCGCATGATCTCCCAATCGGCAACAAAATCGAGCGCAGTTTATACGAAGGATTCACGCCGACACATGCGATCGCCGGGTAACATTAATTGCACTCGCGATCCTGAATGCGCCGGGATTGCTCGCACTTTCGACATGCCGATTTTCCGCCAGCGGCAAACCAACATGGCGTTATTAAAGTTAATCGTCATTGTCAGCACGCCGACCGATGCCAACCAACAACGCATCGCCGCGCGCCCGGTTCCGCAAGCGTTATGACGAGCGCGAAGCACGCAGCGCCAGGCGTTCGCAGGTCGCTACGCGCTCGTCGGCCGCGCGGAGCGGCATCTCGCCCACAAGCGCGCGCTCAATCCTGCTCAACCGCACCGTCCACAAGTTGAAGCTTGCCCGGCACCTGGCGGTCAGGCGGCCGCTAACTGATCGACATGCCCGGAAAGCTCACTGTGATCATCTGTGAAGGGCTTTGAGCCCGGCAGGCCCGGGTGTCCGGGAGCCGTCCTTGGCCCGCCTTCCCGCATCGTTTCTACGCCAATGATTCGGCCAGGGGCCCGTCGCGCGCCTTGTAGCGGCCCTGCGACGCTGGTAGCTCTCACGCCAGGCCGGGTTAGCTCAGCGGTAGAGCAGCGGTTTTGTAAACCGTTGGTCGGGGGTTCAATTCCCTCACCCGGCACCAGGTTCGAGCGCGCGGGCCGGCCACGAACGCAGGCCAAATAGAACGCGCGCCGGGGGCCCCGGCACCTTGTTCGGCAGTCGTGGACTGTGCCAAACTGGGCTTGTTACTCGCAATACCTCGGAGATCTAGCATGCCGCAGGGCACCGTGAAGTGGTTCAATCCGACGAAGGGCTACGGCTTTATCCAACCGCAAGAAGGCGGGAAGGATGTGTTCGTGCACATCTCGGCTGTTGAACGTGCCGGACTAAGCACTCTGAACGAAGGTCAAGTCGTTCAGTTCGAACTCGTCGAGAACCGCGGAAAAACATCTGCGGAGAACCTCAAGGTCAAGTGACCGCGGCGCTCGCGCTTACTTACGGCCACTTTATCTGACGATTGCTGCCGCCGAGCCACGCGCACGGCAGTTGGTGCGCGTGCTATGGCGCGGCGGCGGTGCGAACTTTCGCGCGTGCGCTAGAGCAAAACTCGATCAAGTTGAACCGGCATTTTGCTTTCCGCTCGTCCCCGCGAAAGCGGGGACCCAGGGGCAACAGGTTGGAGAGTCAGAGCAAGTATCTCTGGATTCCCGCTTTCGCGGGAATGAGCGGGTGAGGCTATGCTTCAACTCGAACGGATATCGCGCTAGCGTGTCAGCCTCTCCAATTCGGGAAACGGCGCAAGGACCGCATCCTTGCAAAGTTCCTTGACCCTTATCGCAGCGTCTTTCGTCACCCCGTCGATATAGTGGTCAAGCTTGCCGGAAACATAAATCACGGCACTGTCCTTGGGCCCAATATATTTCCCGTCGGTGTTGCGTGCGTTGTAGCGCACGCAAGCCACGAATCGCTCGCCCTGGCCAACGGGTTTGCGCTGCGGCTGCGACAACGCGGCGCCGCGAATATGGCTCGGATCATTGAGGTAAGTGCGCAGGAACGCCAGCAGGTCGCTCTTGTAGGTCTGCGGAAAGACGTTCTGTGCCTCCCAGCGGGCCTTGAGTTCGGCCTCGGTGGGCTCCAGATCGGTTGAGCAGCCACCAGCCGCAAACAGCACCAGCAGTGCGCCGAAAAGCCCCCTCGCCACCGCCAGCACGCGCATCCCACGCCCCGCATTGTTACCGACCGCAATCATAGCCGGCTTTGCGGCGCGGTGCGCTCCGAAATAGACCGAGGCGGCGCGGTGTTCAATGTGGTGACTGGCGTCAGACGACGCGCCTTGTCCCTGAAAGAAACGGCAGCATCATGTCAGCGCTTTCGCGTCGCGCATTCCTGACCGGGCCCCTGCTCGCTGCCGGCGCCGCCGCCCTGCCCGATCCCGGATCAGCCGAAGCGCCGCAGACCGCCATGCAGGCCCCCGGCGTCTATCGTTACAGGCTTGGCGCCTTTCAACTTACCGCACTTTACGACGGGACTTGGTTTCTGCCGATCGACGGCCGGTTGATCCGCAATGCCAGCGCAGCGCAGGTGAACGAAGCATTGGTTGCCGCATTCCTGCCCCCGCGCATCCTGCCGATCTCGTTCACTGCATTGCTGGTCAACACCGGCGCCAAGCTTGTCTTGATCGACACCGGCACGGCCGGCCAGATTGCCGACAGCGCTGGTGTGATGCTCGATAATCTCGGCGTGGCGGGCGTGGCGCCGCGCGACATCGACATCATTCTGATTTCGCATTTCCATCCCGACCATATCGACGGCATCAAGACCAAGGACGGCGGCAGGGTCTTTCCCAATGCCGAGATACTGGTGCCGGAGCCGGAATGGGCGTTCTGGATGGACGACGCCAATATGAGCCGCGCCCAGGGCGCGGTGCATCGCTACTTCCTCAATACGCGCCGTATCTTCCGCGACATCGCCACGGAGGTGCGCCGCTTCAAGCCGGGCTCGCAAGTCGCGCCCGGCATTATCTCGATTCCAGCCTATGGCCACACGCCGGGACACACCGCCTTTTCGATCCATTCCGGCAACCAATCATTGCTGGTGATGAGCGACACGGTGCGCAACCCGTATCTGTTCGCGCGCCATCCGGATTGGCAGCCGATCTTCGACATGGATGGTCCGATGGCCGTGAAAGCGCGCAGAAATATGCTCGATCGTGCGGCGGCGGACCGCATGCTGGTCGAGGCCTATCATTTCCCGTTCCCGGCCTGCGGCCACATGATCAGGACAAAAACCGGCTACGAGTTCGCGCCGGTCATGTGGGCGCCGTTGTAGCAGAATCGATTCAATAAGGAGGTTCACCCCGACCCGTTACTCCCGTGTAGGCGAGAATCTATACGCCGCAGCAGGTTTCCGCCTCATCCTGAGGAGCCCGCGCAGCGGGCGTTTCGAAGGATGGGGCGGCCCTATGGTTCGAGACGCGCTGCTTCGCAGCGCTCCTCACCATGAGGGCCGTTGCCGACCCGTGGCTATGGGTCTCCGTTTCCCTCCTCGGAGGCGGGTCACGGGAGACCAGCGGATGGTACCAATTTACATCTTCGACAGCTTGTCGACATCGACCGCTTCGGCATAGGCGAGCTTGGCCGCGGCGTCGGCCGAGCCTTCCACGGTGACCAGAAACTTGTTGGCAATCACCATGTTGATCGAGCCTTCATTGGTCTGCAGCGCGCGCTGTCCGCCGACCTTGATGAGCTTGCCCATGGCACCGGCAATCACGGGATTGATCAGAAATTGCGCGAACTGCGTCACCAGCGACGAGTCGCCTGTGATCCGCACATCCACATGGTGACCTTTGGCGTCGGTATAGTGCCGGCTGGCCGAGGAAGCCCCGAACACAGCGATGCCGACCGACGCAGTCTCGGCTTTCTCCGCCGTCCAGCCTGGTAGCGGTTCCGGCAACAGCTTGGCGAACGTCTCCGCGTTCTTCTGCCCGACCAATTGCGAGGCCAGATCAAGCGATTGCTTGGCCTTGGTCATGTCGCCGGCCTGATATGCTTTGCGCGCCTGCTCCATGGCATCGAGAATGTCGTCGGCAGCAAATGCCGGTGAGCCGGAGGCAAGAACCGCCACAGCCAACAGCCAGCGCAACATCGACATCTGTCGCTCTCCGCACGCGTCCGGCCGAACGCTAGCAGATTTTGCCGGGTGGGGCGCGGCCGGGGCTGTCCCGAACCGCGTCCGCTTATTCCAGGACAAAGCCGAGCCGGGCCATGAACGTGCGGCCCGGCTGCGGATAGGCATTGAATCGGCCGAGGGTGAAGGTGCTGGCAATGCCGTAGTCGTAGAACAACTCGTTGAAGATGTTCTGCACCGTGAACGACCAATAGGCGTGCTTCACCTCGCCACCGATCCGCATATCCACGACCGTATGTTGCGGTATCAGCGGCTGCACGTTAGCAGAGTCATTATCGAGGCGGCGCTCGCTCGCGTAACGCAGAATTGCGTCGTAGACGACCCACTTGTTCCAGATGTCCCAGGACAGGCCGGCGGTCGCAGTCCAGCGTGAGATCAGGGGAATGTCGTTGCCGGCAAAAGGACCCTCGCGGAACACCGCACGCGTGTACGCAATCCCCCCTCTCAGCCGTACCGTGTCGGTCAGTTGATATGACGCCGCATTCTCCACACCGTAGTGGCGGGTCGGATCGAGATTGACGTTGGTCCCCGTTGCCGGGCTGAAGAAAATCTCATTGGTGAGATCGATATTGTAGACGCTGGTCTGCCACGCGAAGCCGCCGAACCGCACGCGAAAGCCGCCCTCGATTTCGTTCGAGGTCTGGGTCTGCAGATTGAAATTGGTCGGTGTCGGCGTGGGGAAATTGAATGCCACTGCCTGCCCGATGCGCTCATCGGCATTGGGCACACGGAAGCTGTGGGCCACGTGACCGAATACAGCAAACATGGTGCTGAAGCGGTGTTCGAAGCCGGCCTGCGCCGCGTATTGCCATTCACTGCGATCAAGCGGCAGACCCTGCGCATCACCGAATCCGAACGGTGCGGTCGGGTCGTAAACATCGCGTGCCGACAGCGTGTTGTACTGGTAGCGGCCGCCAAGCGTAATATCCGTGTCGGAGCGAACAGCAAGAGTACCATTGGCATAGACGCCGGCCGTCGACTGCTTGATGTCGTACATGTGGAATGGCGGCGACATCAGATCCTTGGCGCGGTCCGACCGATAGGCGGTGTGGTAATAGTCGAAACCGGTGAGGATCTTCGCCGGCATCCCCATCACGTCGCTGTCGAGTTTGAGCCGTGGGGTCACCGAGGTCGTCGTCAGTTTTGTGTCGACGCCATTGAAGGGTGAGCCCATGAAGAAAAGTTCGGCCTGTTGCGTCTTGCGTCGCAAGCTGCCATCCACGATCAGTTCGGCACCCGGCGCAAGCATGCGGGTAAAGCCGAGGATGTAGTTCTGGCCCTGCTTGTTGGCGAAGTCGTTGGGCGTTGCAGCGCCGGTCGGGTCGGTGACTACCTGATTGATGCCAGCTGACAGATCGACCAGCCGCCCGCCAGGAAGACCGAGCTTCTGGTCGTCGGCGGCAATATTGAAATAGACGCTGCCCTCGCCGGAGACGTAGCGAAAATCGCCGTTGATGCCTTTCTGATGGAGCTTGCTGTTCTCGCGATAACCGTCGGTGGTGATACCGATGCCGCTGATCGCCGCGGACCATGGACCGGAAGAGCCGCTGGCCGACGCCCTGCCCTCCTTGTACCGGAACGAGCCGAACGCCCCCTCGACCCGGGCCGAAGGCGGAAGGTTCACACCGGTCCTGGTCACGATATTGATGACCCCGCCGACAGCGCCGTCGCCATAGAGCACGGCGCCGCTATTGCCGCGTGTGACTTCGACCCGCTCGATGCTGTTGAGCGGGATCGACGAGAAATCGAAGCCCTGCAGGTCGAAATCGTTGAAGCGGCGGCCGTTCACCAGCACGAGCACGTTCGATGGCGCGCTCGCGCCAAAGCCGCGCAAATCCACCACGTCGCGCGCGCCATTGACGCCGGCGCCGATGTGCTGGATTTGAATGCCCGCCAGTTCGGAAAGAATTTCCGGCAGATTTTGCCTGGTCGCACTCGCGATGTCTTCGGCGGTGATAACACTGGTCGATGTTCCGACGATGCCGGACCCGAGCCGGCTCGACGACACGTCGATGACCGGCAAGACTACTTCGTCTTTTTTTTCGCTTTGCGCCCATGCGGGCGTGACGAACAGTGCACTGACCGCCAGGGCGGTGCCGACTGCGATTGATCGAGCTCCCATATTTCAACGTTCCTTCGTTTGCGTTCGCGGCAAGCGAACGCATCGGGTGAGACCAAGCCCGATACGAAGGACGCTGGTGGCGCGTGTTGCGGATGGCGCGCGACGCTCACCTGCGCAATGTCGTGGGAGACTTTACTCTCACGGCCTTCGCACCGGCATTGACGTCACCGCTGCGAAAGACCGCTCCGTATGGACGCCCCGTCCACCGGTTGGGTGACTGTGCTGGCAGGTCTCCTGGCTCGCGGGTCGTCACCCAGTTGCGTCCGGCCTTCCCGGTTTCCCAGTGGCCATGCGGACGCGGGCTCGCCGCTTACAGTTGCGGGGGCAGCCACGGACTACTTCAAATTCGAGTATTCGAATGAATCGTCGAACTCGCAGCAGCCGTGTTCCCTCTTTCGTCCCCGGATTGACCCGGGGAACCAGCACGTTGAAATGTTCCTTTGAAGCCGATCGCAAGTCAAGGCTGTGCTGCCTTCACGCGACCTGAATCGAAAAGTTTTTGTGTCGCGAGGGACTAAACACAGCCGCTCTTTGTTCTTTCTGTCACCAGCGTCGACGGGTCCATTTCACATTCGATTCAAGGAGGTCCGCCATGACCTTAGCCAAAGCGCTCCGTGGTATCGGTATGCTTGCCGCGGCTGCCTTGCTGTCGGCAGCGATCGGAATCATGCCTGTTTACGCCATTGAGACCGACAGTCCGGCGCCGCCACCCGATCCCCTGCTCAAAAAGAATACCGAACCGACGAAGCCTCCGACCAAGCCGAAGCTCAAGAAGACCAAGAAACAAAAGGTAAAGGACAAGGAGCAGGAGCAGCAGCAGCAGCAGGAAAAGAAGTCGCAAGAGGACTTCCTGCGCGCCTATCGCTCCGCCCGCGCGCTGATGCTGCAACACAAATATGCGGCCGGTATTGTTGCCATGCACGCGATTGGTCATGACGATCACCCGGATGTGGCCAACTACATCGGCTACGCCTATCGCAGACTCGGCCAATACGACGATTCAAAGATCTGGTACGAGAAGGCACTCGCCGCCGATCCCAACCATGTGCGCACCTGGTCCTATTACGGCATGTGGCAGATGGAACAGGGCAACCGGCTGAAAGCGCTCGAGGACCTCGCCAAGGTGAAGTCGATCTGCGGCAACACCACGTGTCGGGCGTTTGTCGAACTCAAGGCGGTGATCGACGGCACGGCGACCTATTGAGATCGTCGCGCGGATGGCGCGAAGCCATCATACCACACGAAAGCGGTTTATGCCGTCGGCTCGGCACCCGCAGCGATTGCCGGCAGCCCTGCCGGGCAATGACCGTTAGGACTGTGTCGTCTGCGACACAATCCATTCGTGATAATCCTGATCGGCGCTTTCGACCGGCAGGATCATGATCGCTGGCGTCGTGTAGGAATGCATGTCTTTCACGCTTGCCCGCACCTGCTCGGCAAGCGAGGCGCGGGTCTTGATCAACATGACCGTCTCTTCGCCGCGCTCGATCTTGCCTTCCCACCAGTAGTGCGAAACCATCCCCGGCTGGATATTCACGCAGGCCGCAAGGCGTTTTTCGAGGATGGCGCGCCCGGCCTTCTCCGCCTCGACAATCGAGGGCCAAGTCGTATAGACGAGCACCGCGCGTTCCATAGCAGAGGCCCTCGATTTCACCATGAGCAAGCCGGCCCAGCGCTTCAACCAGATCGCCTTCGTCGCCGCCTCGACGCCCGAGGCGCGCGAGGCCTATGAGCGGCTGCAGAAACGCTACGGCAATGCCGAGCCAAACAAGGCCGACGTGATCGTGGCGCTCGGCGGCGACGGACTGATGCTGCAGACCCTGCACAAGTTCATGAATTCCGGCAAGCCGATCTATGGCATGCACCGCGGCACGGTCGGATTTCTGATGAACGAGTTCGTCGAGGAAGGCCTCGCTGAACGGCTTGCCGCCGCGCATATCACCGTTATCCATCCGCTGGTGATGCGCGCACGCGATGCGCAAGGCCGCATCCACGAGCATCGTGCCATCAACGAAGTCTCGCTGTTTCGCCAAAGCGCCCAGGCCGCGCACCTGCGCATCCTCATCGATGGGCAGGAGAGGCTGGCCGAGCTCATCGCGGACGGCGTGCTGGTGGCGACGCCGGCAGGTTCCACGGCCTATAATCTGTCGGCGCAAGGTGCGATCATCCCGATCAATGCGCCGTTGCTCGCGCTGACCCCGATCAGCCCGTTCCGGCCGCGACGCTGGCGCGGCGCTTTGCTGCCCGACAAGGCCAAGGTCACCATTGAGGTGATGGAGGCGGACAAGCGTCCGGTGGCCGCAGTTGCCGATCATGACGAAGTGCGCTCTGTGCGCGCCGTCGATATCAACATGGATCACGGCATTTCGCTCAATATGCTGTTTGATCCCGGCCACAACCTCGATGAACGTATTTTGCGTGAGCAGTTCGGGTTTTAGCGGATGACGCGCAAGTTCCAGTTTAAGGTCAACGGGCGCGCCGTAAGTGTGTCGCCGGCCGACGAAGAAACGCCCTTGCTTGCCGTTCTTCGCAGCGAGCTTGGCCTGATGGGTACGCGTTTCGGCTGCGGGCTCGAGCAGTGCGGCACCTGCATGGTGCTGATCGATGGCAGACCGGAGAAAAGCTGCGCCAAACCGGTATGGAGCGTGGCCGAAAAGAGCATCACCACCATCGAGGGGCTTGGCAGTCCGGAAACGCCCCACCCGCTGCAGCAGGCCTTTCTGGACGAACAGGCCGGTCAGTGCGGCTATTGCCTGTCCGGCATCCTGATCACGGCCAAGGCGCTCATTGACCGTAACCCACAGCCGTCACGCGCGCAGATCGCCGAAGCTCTCGACGGCAACATCTGCCGCTGCGGGACACATAACCGTATTCTGCGCGCGGTCGAAAAGGCGGCGGCAATGATGCGCCAGGGAGTGCGGTCATGAACGCTCCCCTGCCCGGCCCGCTCAAGGACAATCCGCGACTCGATCGCTGGATCACGTTTCCCGCGCCCGGCAAGGTCGCCATTTCGACCGGCCGCGTCGAGTTCGGCCAGGGCGTGCTCACCGCCATGGCGCAGATCGCCGCCGATGAATTGGATGTATCCATGGCGCACATTACGGTGCGTTCCGGCGACACCGAAATCACCCCGAACGAAGGCTACACGGCCGGCAGCATGTCGATGCAATTCGGCGGCGTCGCCATGCGCCAGGCCTGCGCCGATGTGCGTGCCCTGTTTCTGGAAACCGCAGCCGAAGTGCTCGGCTGCAAGCCGAGCGAGCTCATTGTTCGCGATGGCAACATTCTGCGTAACGGCGCATCGACCGGTCAGGACTATTGGACGCTTCAATCGGCCGTGGACCTTGCGGTCGACGCCACAGGGAGCGGCACCCGCAAATCGCCGGCCGCATTCAAGGCCATCGGCAACAGCAGCGCCCGGCTCGATTTGCCGGCAAAAGTCTTCGGCGAACCGATTTTCATCCACGACCTGAAGTTCGACGAGATGGCGCATGCCCGCGTCGTTCGCCAGCCCAACCGTGGCGCGACCATTGCCTCAATCGATGAAGCCGCGATCAGGCGCGCCGCCAGGGACAAAATTGAATTCGTGCGCGTCGGCAACTTTCTTGCCATCCTCGGCAATGACGAATCCGCGGTTGAAGCGGCGGCGACCTCCGCCCCCAACCATATGGCTTGGCAGAACGTCGAAGCGCCGACGCCGGCACAACAGGAAGCCGGTTGGCTGCTGCAACGCCCGGCACTCGACAAAACCATCGGTCCGCCGGAGCCCGCCGACGCGAAAGGCCGCGAGCGCTTCGAGGCGACATATACCAAGGCGCATCTCGCCCATGCATCGATTTCACCGTCGTGCGGTCTGGCGGAATACCGCGACGGACACTTGACCGTATGGACCCATTGCCAGGGCGTATTCCCGCTTCGCGGTGCGCTGGCCCGCACGCTCAAGCTCGAGCCATCCGCCATCACCGTGCACCATGTGCAAGGCGCCGGCTGCTATGGCCATAACGGCGCCGATGACGCCGCCGCCGATGCCGCCATTATCGCCATGCAGATGCCTGGCAAGCCGATCCGCGTGCGCTGGCGACGCGAGGAGGAATTCGTCTACGAGCCGAAGGGCCCGGCCATGGTCGTGAAGGTGCGCGCCCTGCTCGACGCGACCGGCAAGCCAACCGACTGGACCGCGGAAATCTGGAGCGGGACGCATAACGGGCGCCCGGGTGGCGGCAATCCCCTGCTCGGCGGCGAGGCGCTGCCTGACCCGCTGCCGCTGCCGCCGCCCAGCGATGTGCCCGAGGCGAACGGCGGCGGCGCAACCCGTAACGCCGAGCCGCTCTACGACATTCCAGCCAAGCGCATCATCCACCATCTCGTGCCGGAAACACCGGTGCGCGTGTCTTCGCTGCGCGGCCTTGGCGCGATGCCAAACGTTTTCGCACTTGAATGCTGCGTCGATGAACTGGCCGAACGCGCGGGAAAGGACCCGGTGGCCTATCGTCTCGCGATGACCACCGATCCGCGCGCACGCGCCGTGATCGAAAAAGCCGCCGCGATGGCGAAGTGGAAACCCGGAATACCCGCGGGCTCGGGCCGCGGGCGCGGTTTTGCCTTTTCGCGTTACAAGAACCGCGCCGGATATGCCGCCATCATCGTCGATCTGGAAGCCGACGAGACCGTCCGCCTTCAGCACGTATGGTGCGCGGCCGATGCCGGCCTGGTGGTCAATCCCGACGGCGTCATCAATCAGCTTGAAGGCGGCATCATCCAATCCGCCAGTTGGGTGCTCAAGGAGCAAGTCCGGTTCGACAACGGCGTGTCGTCCATCGACTGGGAGACCTATCCCGTCCTGAAATTCAGCGAGGTCCCGGAAATCGACATCGCGATCATCGACAGCAAGGACGAGGATCCGCTTGGTGTCGGCGAAGTGAGCGCGGGCCCAACGGCCGCCGCCATTGGCAATGCGCTCTCACATGCGCTCGGCGTGCGCATTCGCGACCTGCCGCTCACCCGCGAACGCATCATGGCGAGTCTGCTTAAGGATTAGCCCGATCTCGGCCGTCGACTGCACTCTCAAGCTATTGAAGAAAAAGGTTTTCTGGAATTTGATGCTTAACCGGCCGTTAACGGCGCGGGGCTAGCTTGGCGGCCCATGAGGCATCGGGCGCAGCGCGCCCGGGGCGCGAGGCAGCATGGTTCGCATCGATTTCAATCGCCTGCGTTTCCTCGTCATCGACGACAACGCCCATATGCGCCGGATCTTGCGCACGCTGCTGCACGGCTTCGGCGCACGCGAAGTCTACGAGGCGGAAGACGGCGCCGCCGGCCTTGAGGCGTTCACCCACTACATCCCCGACATCGTCATCACCGACTGGGCAATGCCGATTTTTGACGGCCTCGAACTCGCACAAATGATCCGCCAGCCCGGCGCCAATTCCAACCCTTACGTCCCGATCATCATGCTCACCGGCCATTCGGAAAAGAAGCGCGTCACTGCGGCACGCGACGCCGGCATTACGGAATTTCTCGCCAAGCCGATATCGGCCAAGGGCCTGTATCAACGCATCGTCAACGTGGTTGCCAATCCTCGCCCATTCATAAAAACCAAGAACTATTTCGGTCCCGACCGCCGCCGCAACGTCAACCCGAACTATGTCGGTCCTGAGCGGCGCAAAGGCGCCAAGGCCGACGTGATCCGGCAAGCGCCCTTGCTGGAAAAAGTCCGCGCACCTGGCTGACAGAGGAATTCGTCTAATGTCCCCCCGCAATGAAAAAGCCACTGTCGCTATTACTTTCGGCGAATACGAGGTCATCACGCCGGAAAACAAATTGCGCAAAGCGGTCTCCAATACGCCGTTTCCGCCCGGCGAGGAGGACCCGATTGCGCGCGCGGAGAAAGCGCTCGGCGATCTGTCGAGCAATTTCGGCGAGTGGATGGATTCGGAATGCGAACGGCTCGACGTGGCACGCCGTAACGTCGTCGCGGGCGGTTTCACCAATACAAACAAGGAAGCATTGTTCCACGCCGCCCATGATATCAAGGGGGAATCCGCTACTTTCGGCTTTCCGCTTGTCGCGGCGACAGCTGAAAGCCTGTGCCGACTGATCGAGCACACGCCTGACTCCAACCGCATTCCGCTCAATCTGGTCAGCCAGCACGTAGACGCGGTGCGGGCGATTTATCGTGAGTACAGTCGCTCCAACGCGGGCGCGCTTGCCGGCATGCTGAACAAGCGCTTGCGCGAGGTTACCGACGAGTTCCTGATCCACGAGAACCGGGACCGCCCGGAGGTACTCGAACAAATCATGGGTCCGTCAATCGTGCCGGAATAGCGGCGCGGCGCCTACGCCACCAGACGTGGCTCTTCGACCTGATCGGCAAACGGTATTGTGCTGTCATCGGCGACCAGATCGTCGCAGAACATGCGCGCTTCCTCACGCGCGGCCTCGACCGCAAACCGTCGCAGCAGCGCCAACAGCGAAGCCATTTCGCGGCCGTGCTCGACCGAGCAACGCGCCAGTACGCGCTCGACCATCCGCCGCTTGAGTCGCGCCACCCCGCCATGTTCGCCGATCAGCGCGCCTTCGCGCATCGCGGCGATCGCTTCGCGGAATGCCGGATAGGCCGCCTCCGGCAGGCCGGCCCTGTGGTAGAGCGCAAGGAAACCGGAAATGGTCCTGTCGTGGATATAGCCGGTAACACGATCGATCGGCAGCGCGGTTAGTTCTGCCAATGCTTCCTCGAACAGCACGACATTGCCGGAGAGAAGCGCACGCAGGATCATACCGGCGGTTAACTGCCCGGACTTGCGCAGGTACTGCACGAGTTCACCGACCTCTTCGTAGGGCGTATCGGCGGCAAGTGCGACGGTAGCCTTTTCGCACGCCTCGCGGGCGGCGTATTCCGCGTGTTCTGGTCCCATCCACTGCCGCGCGGTGACGAACCCGGCGAGTGTCTGCGACAGCTTCGACAACAGCGCCTGACGGGTCACCATCGGCAAACCGTCGCGCGCCAGCAGGTTTTCACGAATCGGTGCGAGATGACCGAACCGCTCCACCATGCGGTCGATCGAAAACACGGCGATGTCGGCATCGGGATTTTCAACCAGCGCCAGGCAAGCCTCGGCCGAGCCGACTTCGGCGATTGCCGCGGCCAGCGAGCGCGGCAGCGCAGCGCGCCCGGCGATCGCCACCTGCGTTTCGGAATTCCCGGTAGCGACCAGGTCGACAAGATCGTCCTCAAGAAGCAGCGGCGAGCGCGCGAGCACCGGCAACGCGATCTCCGTCTGATCCGCAGCAAGTGCATGCACGACCACCGGCGGCGCCTTCTCGGAGAATGCGAGCGCTTCGGCGAGCGCGCAGCGCACAATTGGGGACGGATCGTCCAGCAACATGATCATCGCGCCTTCGGCGGCAGCCAGATCGTCGGTGGAAAGTTCGGAATGAAGATAGGCGCGCGCCAGCGCAGATGTCGCCTCAGCGCGTTCGCCGGGCGGTGCATAGCGGATCCACTGCAAGAACTGACGGACAATCATGAAACGCCCTGGCACCGCATCGGCATCGTCAACATCGACGCCACGCCACAAGGCTAATCAAGGAGGCTTAACAAAGCGTTCACCATAGACATTGAGGATCTGTTAACGGAGCGAGGCTGTCGCGGCCCCGAAAATATTCAGGCGCCACCGCCGAGCAGTTTGCGGGTGCCCGGCTTGATATCGGTGAATAGATCCAGCGCCTGCACTGGCGGCCCCGACGGTGACGGCGCCGTGGGCCCGGCAGGCGTCCACAGATTGCTTACGGTTCTCGTCACCGGCCGATTGGTGCGGTCGGTGAACATGGATTGGAACAGAGGCTGGGCTGGGGCCGCTGCCGGCCGGCCCTCATTCGCTCTCGCAAGGGCCTGCGTGACGCCGGCAGTATCCGGCAGGCGGTGGGACACGACATTGGGGATGTCGGCCGGGGGTACAGGCGGCGAAGTCATCGGCAGGCTTGCCATGCGTACGGGCGGCGCGACGACGGCCGGGCTGGCCGTCTGTACGGGCTCTTTAAACACGACCGAGCGCACGTGTTCGTATCGGCCGGTCAGCTTGCCGTAGACCTCGGCGGCACTGCGGGCACGACCGGAACCGTCGTAGAAGATACTTCGATTGGCCGCCGCCGCCTGCGGAAACAGAGCGACCGCACTTGCCTGCGGCTGGTTCGCCGCAGCGCCGATGAGCCTGGCCGCACCATCAGGCCCGAGGAAATGCGCAATATAAAGCTCGCCTTCGGTCGGCGGCCGACCGATGGAAGCGGCAAGCTGGGTGGCGTTGGTCTGGGTGAAGGCGCCCGCCATGGCCGCGCTTACAGTCGGATCACTTCGCAATTTCATGATCTCCGCATGGAGCTGCGGGTCGGGCACCTGAAATCGCCCATCGGGATTCTGATGAATTCCATCGGCGTATTGACCGTAGCCGAGCGCCTGCCCCGCGCGCTTCATCGTGCCGAGCCAGGTCTGCTCGATGAATTGATAGAGCCCCTTTGCGGATGAGGTCGACGCCTGCGCGGTCGGGTTGAGATTGGATTCGATCCGCGCCGTGGTGAGGAGATATTCGAAGCTGGCGCCGGTCGAGTGCGCCGCCTTCCGGATCGCACCCGCAATCCGCGATGCCGCATTGCCGATAATGGAGTCGATTTCCATGATATTCGTCCAGGAAAGCGGCTTGCGGGACACGCAGGTTTCGGCCAAACGACGCGCCAGCTTTACCCAGCCCTGTAGAACATGGGTAATTATGGTAAATGGAACGTTAATGCCGGGGGTAGGCCCTTACCCCCACGACCTGGTCCGGAGGTGAGCGATGGTGGAAACGATCCAGCGGCACAAGCGCGGCGGGCTCTATTTCGAGGATTTCGAGGTCGGCAGGACTTACGAGCACCGCTACACGCGCACGGTAACGCAGATGGACAACATGTTGTTTTCCAACATGACGCTCAATCCGCAACCGCTTCATATCGACCGGCACTTCTGCGAGCAGGAAACCGAGTGGGGTCAGCCGTTGATGAATTCGCTGTTTACGCTCGGGCTGATGATCGGCATCCAGGTATCCGACATGACGGTCGGCACGACGATTGCCAATCTGGGCATGAAAGACGTGAAGTTTCCCAATCCGCTGTTCGAAGGCGATACCGTGCATTGCACCACCGAAGTGCTGGCCAAGCGCGAGTCGAAATCGCGGCCCGGCGCCGGTATCGTCGAATTCCTGCACAAGGCGTTCAAGCAGGACGGCACGCTGGTGGCGGAATGTCACCGACAGGCCTTTATCGTGATGCGGCCGAAGTGACCTGATGCGCTCTCTGCTTTTCGTGCCCGCCGACGGGGGCGCCAAACTCGACAAGGCGATGGCGAGCGGCGCTGACGCCATCATTCTCGATCTCGAAGATTCGATCGCGCCCGAGCGCAAAGAGCAGGCGCGAAGCGCAGCCCTGGAATTTCTTAAAAGGACGACGCCCAGGAAGGACCGACCCCGTATTCTGGTCCGCATCAATGGCCTCGACACCGGCATGACTGATGCCGATCTCGATGCGATCGTCGCAGGCAGTCCGGACGCTGTGCTGTTCCCCAAGGCGGAAGGCGGCGCAACTGTCACCCATCTCGATGCCAAGCTGACCGCACGCGAAGTCATCGCCGGATTGCCGGAGGGCTCGATCAAGATATTGGCCCAGACGGTTGAATCAGCCGCCGGCCTGTTTTCAGCGGGCACCTATCGCGATTCCAGCGCGCGGCTGATCGGGATGACCTGGGGCCCTGAGGATTTGTCGGCCGAACTCGGGGCCGAAGCCAACCGTGACGCCGACGGTACCCTCACGGAGCCCTATCGCATCGCCCGCGCCATGTGCCTCTATGGCGCTGCAGCAGCGAAAGTGCCGGCGATCGAGACTATCCATGTTGACTTCCGCAACGCGGATATTCTCCGACGTGATACCGAACTGTCGCGTCGCGACGGCTTTATCGGCCGACTGGCCATTCATCCGGCGCAGGTTCCGGTAATCAACGAAGTATTCTCGCCCAGCGCCGCGCAGATCGAGAAGGCCAAGGCAATCGTCGCCGCATTCGCGGCAAAGCCCGGTTCCGGCACGGTCGGCATCGACGGCAAGATGTATGATCGCCCCCATCTGGTGCGAGCAAAGGCGCTGCTGGCACGGGCGAAAAGCTAGTCGCGCTTGCGCTTGACGAATGCCGACAGCATGCGCGTCGGCTCATCCAATTCATAGGTGCGCACGAAAGCGTCGATGCCCGCCACGATGGCCCCATCCATCGGCAGCTTTTCCCAGGCCCGCATCAGCGACTTCTGCCGCCGCACTGCCTGCGGCCCGGCGGCGAGCAGGGACACGACAACTTTCTCGACTTCAGCGTCGAGTGCCTCCGGCGCCACCATGCGCTCGATGAGACCCCACCGCAGCGCAGTCTCTGCGTCGATAACTTCCCCCAGCATCATCAGTTCGCGGGCACGACCGTAACCGATCAGGCCTGGAATGAGCGCGGCTTCGACCACTGATGGCAAGCCCACTTTCACCTCCGGCATGCCGAATTGCGCGCGCGTCGTCGCCACCCGCAGGTCGCAGGACGCCGCTACTTCCAGCCCGGCCCCCAGCGCATAGCCGTCGATGCGCGCAATCACCGGCACTGGCAGGCGCCGCAAGGCATCGCAGCAGTGGTGCACCAGTGTGATGAAGTGCCCGGCGCTGGCGCGGTCGAGCGCCGCCATCTCGACAATATTGGCGCCGCCGATGAACGCTTTTTCACCGGCGCCGGAAACGACCAGTACGCGCAGATCAGTGTGCTCCGCGAGACCTTCGACCGAAGCGACGAATTCGCGCATCAGCGCGCTGTCCAGCGTATTGAGCTTGGCGCGATTGTCGATGGTGAGATGGGCGATGGAGCCGCGTTCGCGTGCATCGAGCCGCAGATCGATGCGAGACGCCTCGCTCATGGCTTGCCGTAGACTGCCTTGGGATCGAAGGTCTTGTCGCCGTCACAGAATTCCAGCCTCACGCCACCCTCCTTGCCGAGCGGCACGGTGCGGTAAAAGCATGAGCGGCGCCCCGTGTGGCAAGCACCTTCGCCCGCCTGCTCGACCTTCAGCCAGAGTGCGTCCTGATCGCAGTCGACACGCAGTTCGACCACACGTTGGACATGGCCGGAGGTTTCGCCCTTTTTCCAAAGTTTCTTTCGCGTACGGCTATAATACCACGCCTCGCCACTTTCGATGGTCTTGGCGACGGCGTCGGCGTTCATGTGCGCGACCATCAGCACGTCGCCCGACCTGGCGTCGGTCACAACCGCCGTAACCAGCCCGTCAGCGCCGAACTGAGGCGCGAACGCCAAGCCTTCCTCGATTTGGGATTTGTCTGCCAAATTCGCCTCGCGTTGTTTACGCGGGGCTAACGTTGCGCCCCGCGCAGCATGGTCATGAACCGTACTTGCTCATTCGCATCGTCACGGAACGCGCCGGTGAAATGCGTCGTCACGGTAAGCGCGCCGGGCTTCTCCACCCCGCGCAACGACATGCACATATGTTCGGCCTCGATCATCACCGCAACGCCGCGCGGCTTCAAGATCTCGTCGATCGCGGTCGCGACCTGTGAAGTGAGGTGCTCCTGCGTCTGCAGGCGGCGCGCATAGACATCGACCAGGCGCGCGAGCTTCGACAGTCCGACGACCCGCTCCACCGGCATGTAAGCGACATGCGCCTTGCCGTAGAACGGCATCATGTGGTGCTCGCAATGGGAATTGAAGGTTATGCCCTTGACCAGCACGAAATCATCATAGCCGCCGGTCTCGCTGAAGGTGCGATCGAGCACCTCCACCGGACATTCGCGATAGCCCTGGAAGATCTCCTCATAGGCGCCAATCACGCGCTTGGGCGTCTCGAGCAGACCTTCGCGGTCTGGATTGTCGCCGGCATAAGCGATCAATGTACGCACGGCGGCTTCCGCCTGCTCGCGCGACGGGCGCGGTTCGACCGGCGCCGGCGCCGCCCGCACATGTTCCGACAGGCCCTGCTTCGGCCACGGTGCTACATTGGTATTCTTTGCGTCCATGACGGTCTCTCCGTTCGACCGGCACGCGCCCTGACAGAGCTGCACCGGGAGTGTCACCGGGGTGGCCGCGTCAGCAACCCGCTTCGACGATGCGGGGCGTCCGGACGCTGCATTCCCATTCTACATGGCTGAAAGCAACCATGCTGGCACCGAGAACCCCTTCTCGCGCCCTAGGGTCCATCCCTATATATTCGTTTGCGCACCAAGGGCAATCCGCCGGGCCGGCAAAACGTTCCAATTTCCGATGCTTAACGACGTCTACAATGCCAAAATTCTCGATTTGGCGGGCAATATTCCCCGCCTGGGCCGGCTCGATTCGCCCGATGCCAGCGCGACCGCCCATTCGAAATTGTGCGGGTCGACCGTAACCGTCGACCTCAAGATGGATCGTGGCGCCGTGTCCGATTTCGCCCATGACGTCAAAGCCTGTGCGCTGGGACAAGCTTCATCGTCTATCATGGCCCGCCACGTGGTTGGCTCGAAGCCTGCCGAGCTTCGCGAATTGCGCGAAACCGTTCGCAAGATGCTGAAGGAAAACGGTCCGCCACCGACCGGAAAATGGGCCGATATCGCAGTTCTCGAGCCGGTGCGCGATTACAAGGCGCGCCACGCCTCGACCCTGCTTACCTTCGATGCGGTGGTCTCGGCGCTCGATCAGATCGAAGCCAGGCAAAAGCTGGCAGCGGAATAATCTACTTCGCCGAAGCGAAGCCCCCGGTCTTTTGCGCCGGCAGACTGGCGCGGTTGCCAAGCGGTTTACCGCAGGTTGCCGTGAGCCGCGGCAGATTTTGCTGCACGCCGGTGTTGCCGAGCCGGATGCCGGTGATCAGATGCACCTGCCTGCCGCCGTCGCTCCGGGTTTCGATCATCATTGAGTGGTTTCCGTTGGCAGCGAATGCATCAATCAGCGCGGCCGGTGCCGAGCCACTCGCAAAGGTGACGAGTTCGTCGGGCGCGCTTCGCCGTTGTGAGGATAACACCTTAAGCGAGGCCGAGACGTCGCCGACGGTCACACTGACCGCGCTGAGCCTGATCGGAACCATCGCGTGGGCGCCGTCATGCCGTCGCTCAAGATAACCCAAGTCATACCCGTCGCCCCCCACACCACAAGAAACAATAAGATCGAAGCTGCCGATCTCGTCGCCTTCGACGGTGAGCGGATGGCGCCGCGCCAGGGCCGCGACTCCGGCGCGATCGATCACAGCCCATTGCCGCTCGCTGATCTCGGTCGCGCTGACACCATCGGTTTTTCGTGGGATTGGCTGAGTGATTGCGCCTGACCGCGAAGCGGCGACCGCTGCACCAACCGCCGGTGCTGCCGGCTCTTGCGTCGCGACCCGCATGCGGCGAGCCTCCTCACTCGTCAATACATGCATCGGCTCCCAGGGCGGAATGCGCAGCGCGAGATCGAGCAGCTCGACCGATCCGCCCATGTCGATGGTGTATTTCGCCAGCCGTCCGATATCTTTCTGAACCAGCACCAGATCTTCGGCCGAATAGGTTGCGGCAGTCGGATCGTCGCGGCGATCGCCGAGCCAGATCTGATGCACCATGACGCGCGCATGCGGCGGCACCATGCGATGTACCCCGGCGAGCAACACGAAAGCGCACATGGATTCACAATCAGCATAAGGGGACAAACTGGCGCGCCGCATATCCTGCTTCGCACCGTCCAGATCGATTGTGCGGCCGACGGTGGTATCGAGATTCAGCCGGCGAATTTCGCGGCCGAGCGCGATGGCGCCTCGCACCGAGCCACCTTCGGAGTCCAGCGCCATGACGGCCCCAGTGAGATCGTGGCCTTCCGCGAATGTCGTAAAGTCACGCGGCGTGTCTGCGGTGATTGCCCCGCTGGCCGAAACCCATAAGGTGCATTTGACATTGCAATCTTGCGCCGGCCCCTGTCGACGCAGTTCGAAGCGCATCGGCAGCGTTCGATCGGTGACCTGAGCGGTGGCGGGCAAGAGCAGGAGTGGCGCCGCGATAGCGAACGCAATGGTGACCGCAAGGGAGCGACCCATTCTTCCCCCTTCTAACCGCCGAGCCCTTTTTTGCGTGGCGACCCACGTTCGTGCTGGGCTTCGGCGGGATGTAACCCCCGGCATTGTGCGCGTATCGTTTCTAATGACGGCCCGGATTCGGGTCTAGTGTAAAAAGGTCACCTGTGCGGATTTCCTGTCCGAATTCTGAACAGTTCCATGGGCTTGGAAGCTCATAATGGAACTTTCACTGGAACTTACGCGATCGGTTAAAGTGAAGCTTTGATGGCAGAAATGGCGAAAACTCACCCATTTCCGAGGAAGATTGCGCGCCTGCCGCGGCTCGCCGGACGCGGACTCGTGCTGCTCTATCGCTACACGCTCTCGCCTTTGATCGGTCCGCGCTGCCGCCATCTGCCGAGTTGCTCGGACTACGCCGAAGAGGCGATCATGCGCTTCGGTTTGTGGGCGGGCTCCTGGATGGCCCTGGCGCGTGTCTTGCGCTGTCATCCCTGGGGCAGCGATGGTCTCGATTTCGTGCCGGCCACGCTGCCGCAGCGCGCATATTGGTGGACGCCGTGGCGTTTCGGACGGTGGCGCGGAACGAATTCGTC
The DNA here is from genome assembly GCA_963828695.1 of uncultured Alphaproteobacteria bacterium. Lineage (GTDB taxonomy): Bacteria > Pseudomonadota > Alphaproteobacteria > Rhizobiales > Xanthobacteraceae > Pseudolabrys. The sequence continues at coordinate 129,437 of CAWHFS010000001.1, forward strand.
GCCGGCCGGGCATGGAGGTTAGACGACCGAATGCCCACTTCACCCACGACGATCGACAGCCAAACCTGGCTGTTGCTGATCCTGCTCTCGATATTGTGGGGTGGATCGTATTTTTTCGTCGGCGCAGCAGTGCGCGAGTTGCCGCCATTAACGATCGTGCTGGCACGTACCTCTCTGGGCGCCGCCCTGCTGTTGCCGCTGCTCAAACCAATGGGTGGCGCATTGCCGACAAGCATCGCGGACTGGATGCCGTTCCTGGTGATGGGGTTGCTTTCCAATGTCATCCCCTTCTCGCTCATTGTCGCAGGTCAAACTCTGATACCGAGCGGGCTTGCCTCGGTGCTCAATGCGACGACGCCGTTGTTCACCGTCCTGGTAATGGCGGCGTTCGGTGACGAACGTCTGATCGCGCGACGGGTTATCGGCGTTGTCATCGGTCTCCTTGGCGTCATCGTGCTTCGCGGGCCGGGTCTTGGTGAAGGACCGGGCCAGACCATCGGGATGCTGCTGTGCCTGGGCGGGGCCTTGAGCTACGGATTTTCCGGCCTATGGGGGCGCCGCAAGCTTGTCGGCGTGCCGCCGATCACGTCCGCGACCTGCCAACTGATTTGCTCGAGCGTAATCATGGCGGTTGTCGCCGCGGCGGTTGAACGCCCGTGGCAGCTGCCGATGCCCAGCGCCGCCGCATGGCTGTCGCTGCTCGGTCTCGCCGCGCTGGCAACCGCACTCGCCTATATCGTTTTCTTCCACATCCTGGCCCGCTCGGGCGCAACCAACGTGATGCTGGTAACGCTTCTGGTTCCGGTCACGGCGATCCTGCTCGGCTATCTTGTGCTCGACGAGCCGATCACGCTGAACGAAATCGCGGGCGCGCTGGTGATCGGCAGCGCGCTATTGGTGATCGACGGTCGATTGCTCAGCTGGTTCAGACGGGCCGCACGTCGGCAAGCAACGAAGTCGGCGCCTGAACGCCAATGAGCCGGCGTGGCCATATTTTCAACGCGGTCACCGTGCTCGCAACGCTGGCAACGGTCTTTTTTGGGCTCCGCAGCTATGGCTCGTTCCTGCTGCTGCGTTCGGCCAATGAAATCGGCCGGCCGCAAGTGAGTAGCTTGCGTGCCTGGATGACGCTCGATCACGTTGCGGCGACCTATCGTGTGCCGGAGAGCGAATTGATCACACGCCTCGGTTTGCCACCGGACACCAAACATGACGAAAGCCTGAAAACACTCGCTGACCGCCGTGGCGTGTCGCGTTTTGACTTCGTGCGGCAAGTGCAACGCGCAGTCGGTGAGATCGCGCCGATCAGCGAGACGGAGAAATACGAGGGAGGAATTCTGGGCAGTTTTGCCGACCGAACTCTGTCGGCCGTTCTCGTCTATGGATACCCGGCCCTTGCCGCGACGCTGCTGCTCGGTGCCGCCGGATTGCCGCTACCAACCGGTGTGGTGGCAGTGCTGGCGGGATCGCTCGCCGCACTCGGCCACATTCAATGGTTTTGGGCCGGCCTGATTGCAGTTGTGGCCTCGATCGCCGGCGATGCCCTCGCCTATCTGATTGGTCGCACGATCAGCGAGAACTTTCTCGCCCGTCACGGGCGGCTGTTCGGCTACTCGCCGGAGCGCTTCCGACGCTTTCAGGCGCTGTTCAACCGCTGGGGTGGTTTGACCGTGCTGTTCTCGCGCACGCTTGTGTCACATCTAAGTTCGCTCATGAGCCTGTTCGCCGGCTTAAGCCGCTACGCCTGGCCTTCGTTCCTGCTGTTCTCAGGACTCGGCCGCGTGGCGTGGACCGCGGCCTATCTGGGTCTTGGATTTATTATCGGCAGCAACATCGATGCCGCCAGTTCCTTGCCAATCTGAGCGGGCTGGTGGCCGCTCTGGCGGTCCTCTCTGTATCGGTGATTTATCGCGCCGGATTCCTGCAAACCGGGGCACGCTGAAAGCGGTTGCGCCGCCAAAATCGGCTGTTATATCCACTCTCGATTCCGCTTACCTGCATTCGTAGGCAGCGAGTGAGCAACAGGAGACGACTATGGTCGCGCTGACCTTTCCCGACGGCGCGCGTCGGGACTACCCCCCAGGCACCACCGGACTTGACGTCGCCAAGGGCATCTCGCCCTCGCTGGCCAAACGCACCGTGGCCATGGCGCTCGACGGCACGGTCGTCGACCTGTCCGATGCGATCGACGGCGACGCCAGGATCGAATTCATCAATCGCGAGGATCCGCGCGCGCTGGAACTGATCCGGCACGATGCAGCTCATGTGCTGGCCGAGGCAGTGCAAAGCCTGTGGCCTGGTACGCAAGTCACTATCGGCCCGGTCATCGAGAATGGCTTCTACTACGACTTCTTTCGCAATCAGCCGTTCACGCCGGAAGACCTTCCGGTGATCGAGAAGAAGATGAAGGAGATTATTGCCCGCGACAGACCCTTCACCAAGGAAGTGTGGTCGCGCGACAAGGCCAAGAAGACGTTCCGCGACATGGGCGAGGAGTTCAAGGTCGAATTGGTCGATGCCATTCCGGAAGACCAGCAGATCAAGATCTACAAGCAGGGCGACTGGTTCGATCTCTGCCGCGGCCCGCACATGACGTCCACCGGCAAAGTCGGCAATGCGTTCAAGTTGATGAAGGTGGCGGGCGCCTATTGGCGCGGTGACAGCAACAATCCCATGCTGACGCGCATCTACGGCACCGCCTTCGCCAAGCAGGACGAACTCGACACGTACCTGAAGAACGTGGAAGAGGCGGAAAAGCGCGACCACCGCAAGCTCGGCCGTGAAATGGACCTTTTCCATTTCCAGGAGGAAGGTCCGGGCACGGTGTTCTGGCACGCCGGTGGCTGGACGATTTTCCAGGAGATCGTCGCCTACATGCGTCGCCGCCTGAAAGGGGATTACCAGGAAGTCAACGCACCACAACTTCTCGACAAGTCCCTATGGGAGACCTCCGGTCATTGGGGCTGGTTCCGCGAGAACATGTTCCAGGCAACGTCCGCCGGCGACCATACCGAGGACGAGCGCGTCTATGCCATCAAGCCGATGAACTGCCCCGGACACATCCAGATCTTCAAGCATGGCTTGAAATCTTACCGCGATCTGCCTCTACGGCTTGCTGAATTTGGCGTGGTGCACCGCTATGAGCCATCCGGCGCGTTGCACGGGCTTTTGCGCGTGCGCGCCTTCACGCAAGACGACGCCCATGTCTTCTGCACCGAAGACCAGATGGCCGATGAATGCCTGAAGATCAACGACCTGATCCTCTCGACCTATGCCGATTTCGGATTCACGGGCGATCTTACGGTGAAGCTCTCGACGCGGCCCGAGAAGCGCGTGGGCTCCGACGAGGCGTGGGATCACGCCGAAGGCATTATGCGTGAGGTGCTCAAGCGCATCGAGACTCAAAGCCATAACCAGCGCATCAAGACCGCGATCAATCCAGGCGAAGGCGCTTTTTACGGCCCCAAGTTCGAATATGTGTTGCGCGACGCCATCGGCCGCGACTGGCAGTGCGGAACTACCCAGGTCGACTTCAATCTGCCGGAGCGTTTCGAAGCTTTCTACATCGCCCCGGACGGCTCGAAAAAGACGCCGGTGATGATCCACCGTGCCATCTGCGGTTCCATGGAGCGATTCCTCGGCGTCGTGCTGGAGCACTATGCCGGCCATCTGCCGCTATGGCTCTCGCCGAAACAGGCAATTGTCGCCACCATTACGTCGGATGCCGATGACTATGCCAGCGAAGCGGTTGCCGCAGCGCGCAAGCTTGGATTGCGCGTCGACGGCGATCTGCGCAACGAGAAGATCAACTACAAGGTGCGCGAACACTCACTCGCCAAGATCCCTGCCCTTTTGGTGGTCGGCAAGAAGGAAGCCGCCGAACGTGCGGTTTCGGTGCGCCGGCTCGGCCAGGAAAAGCAGGAAGTCATGCCGCTCGACGCCGCGCTCAAGGCACTGGCCGACGAGGCGGTGCCGCCGGATATACGGCGCATGAAACAAGCCGCGTAGGCGTTACGCCTCGCGCGGCCTATTTGCGCTGGGTTGCGATGTAGGCGGCGAGGTCAGCGGCCTCGCTCCGCGACAAATTCATGTCGGGCATCCGCGGATGCGGCACCAGCAGGAACAGCGCCACCTTGCCGGCATCGAAGCCCCGCATCTTGGCGACAGCCGAGAATGCCGGCGCCTGCGCACCACCATTCTTCTGGTCCGCCGCCACCACATGGCAGGTGGCACACCAACGCTTGGCCAGCACCTCGCCCTGATGCGCGTCGGCGGCATTCGCGCCGCCTGGCAGGGCGCCAGCCGCAGCAACCGATAGAAATCCACAAACAAGTCCACGCGTCATTGCAGCCATGGGCGGCGACCTCGCATCCGTGATTGGAGAATCAGTCTAGCGCATGTTCCGGCGAAGGTAATACCGGCTTTCGGATGAGTTCATTCATGTACATGACGTCACGCGCCGCTGGCGGCGCGGCCGCCGCCGCGAATGTCGATAACCGGTGGGCGCTCCAGCGCCGCGAGGAAACGGCCGGCCCAATGGGTGAGATCGTTCGCCACCAGAACCCTGAAATTCGCCTCGTGGCGCTGGCGCCGTTCCTGGAGCGGCATTGATAGCGCCCGGTTGATGGCAATCGCAACGCCTTCGGAATCGAACGGATTGACAAGCAGCGCAGCACCACACTCCCGCGCGGCGCCGGCAAAGCGCGACAGGATGAGGACGCCTGGATCGTCCTGGTTCTGCGCGGCAACGAACTCTTTTGCCACGAGATTCATGCCGTCGCGCAATGGCGTAACCAGCGCCGCGCGCGCGGCCCGGTAGAGGCCGGCGAGCGCAGTGCGGCTATGCGCCTTGTTGATGTAGCGCAGCGGCGTCCATGACGCTTCGCCAAAGGTGCCGTTGATCCGACCGACCGCCTCTCCCACCTGCCGGCCGATATCGGCATATTCCTGGATGCCCGTGCGACTGCGCGGAGTGATTTGCAGATACGTGACCTTGCCGCGCCAATCGGGGAAATTGATCAGAAACCGCTCGAACGCATTCATTCGCTCGGGCAGGCCCTTGGAATAGTCGAGCCGGTCGACGCCGATGATCATGGCGCGCCCCGACAGACTCTCCAGAACCTCCCGCACGAACTCCGACTCGATCGCACGCCGCGCCAGCCGGGCGAAGGCCTCGGTCTCCACGCCCACCGGAAACACGCCGACGCGCACCACCCGGTTACCGAAGGCAAAACTGTCCGCGTCGACGCGCGACAGGTTGCTTTCGTTTTCCAGATAACGCGAGAAATTTGCGGCGTCGATTTCGGTCTGAAAGCCGACCAGATCATATTGGCCGAGCGCCGGAATGAGCTGCTCGTGGTTGGGCAGCGCGGTCAGAATCTCCGGCGGCGGGCACGGTACATGAATGAAGAAGCCGATCCTGTTCTTGTGGCCGCGCTCGCGCAGAGCTTTGGCCAGCGGCATCAGATGATAGTCATGCACCCAAACCACGTCGTCGGGGCGCAATACCGTTTCGAGTTTTCTGGCGAAGTACTCGTTGACGCGGAAATAGCCGCCAAGGTCCCGGCGCGAGAATTCGGCGAGATCTAGCCGGTAATGCAGGATCGGCCACAGCACGCGATTGGCAAAGCCGTTGTAGAATTCCTGGTAGTCGTCCTTGCGCAGGTCGACGGTGACGTAGGAGATATTTTCCTGTTCGATCGTCTTGGCCGGACCCGGGTCGTTATCGGTAATGCGCCCGCTCCAGCCAAACCAGACACCGCCCCGCTTCTTCAGCGCCGGCCGGATGGCAACCTCTAGCCCGCCGGCCCGCGCGCTGCGATCGGGAACGCCAACTCTGTTCGATACTACGACGAGCCGCGCCAATACCGGTCTCCCCAACTACGCGACAACCTGATCGCGCTAAAAATTAATCCAGACATCGAATAGGTCTGCGGAAAATTTCCCCAGAGCTTCCCGGTCGCCGGGTGCACATCCTCCGACAATAATCCGTATCGGTTTCGCAATCGAAGCGCATCGACGAACATTTCGCGGGCCTCGTCGCGCCGCCCAATTTCCCACAATGCATCGATGAGCCAAAATCGGCAAATCAAAAAAGCCGTCTCCGGCAGGCCGAAATCGTCTGCGGCGACATACCGCATAACGTGGAATCCGCGCCGAAGTTCACGATTTATCGCCTCAACCGTGGAGACAAATCGGGGATCATCGGGCGCGAGCAGGCCAAGCTCGGACAATAACAATGCACTGGCGTCGAGGTCGTCGCTGTCGAAAGCCGCGGTAAATGCTTTCCGTTTCTGATTCCACGCCCGATGCAACACTTCCTTGCCGATCCGATCGGAAGCCTCGCCCCAGTATTTTGCGCGTTCGGACAGATTAAGATGTGACGCAATTGCCTCCAGTCGCTGGCAACCGGCCCAACACATCGCGGCCGAATATGTGTGGATGCGCTTTTTGCCGCGGTACTCCCAGATTCCGGCGTCCGGAACCATTGCCAGGCGCGCGGCTTGTTCGCCAAGCGGTTCGATCACGTGAAACAGCGCAGCATCGCCCGGTTTCGGCAGCCGGCGATCGAAGAACATCGGCGTCGCCGCCATGATGATACTGCCATATACATCGTGCTGGTTCTGGTCGGCAGCGGCATTGCCGATCCGCACGGGCCCGTCGCCACCATAGCCGGCAAGTGCGTCCGCGACGCGCTCTTCCAGCGAATCGGTATGAACCATGCCGTAGAGCGGCCGAACCTGTTCGGCGCGGCCGGCAGCGACGCTCAGAATGTAGGAAATAAATTCCTCCATCGTGCGTGTCGCACCGATGCGATTGAGCGCGCGCACGACGAAAAATGCATCTCGCATCCAGCAATAGCGGTAGTCCCAGTTTCGCCCCGAATTCGGCCCTTCCGGAATCGAGGTCGTGAGCGCGGCGACAATTCCTCCGGTCTCCTCGAAGTTGGAAAGCTTGAGCGTGATTCCGGCACGGATGATTTCATCCTGCCAGTCGATCGAAAAAGCAAGGCGACGAACCCATTCCATCCAATAGTCGCGCGTGCGCTCGCAGAATTCCCGGCAGGTACTCTCGAGCGCGCCTTCGAACGGCTCGTCCACGCCGAACACCATGTGCACGGGTTTGGAGAGCACAAATGAAGCCTCGCTTTCGATGTAGGAGAGCGGCGCGTCTGTGGTCAGCCGTACCGGGATGTCGTCGCGCCAATATCGGATGTGGTTGCTGCCGGACGAGCGCTGCGTCACTGGTATGCCGTGGCGGTGTGCGGTGCGAAAGCGAATGGTAATGCGCGGCATGCCGCCGATCGGCTCTATGATGCGTATGAGTTGCGGCGGGCGGAAAGTGCGGCCGAAAATCTGGAAGCGCGGCGCGAAATCGGTAATGCGCACCGCCCCGCCCTGGCTGTCGATCAGCTCGGTCACCACAACGGCCGTGTTGCGCACGTAGTCCGAGCGGGTCTCGACCATACCGTCGAGCAGGACGTCGGTGAATCCCTTCTCCTCGCTCCCCGACAGCAGCCGGCAAAACACGGGATCGCCGTCATAACGCGGCAAGCACCACCATACGATCCGTGCGTCCGGATTGAGCAGGGCCGCAGTGCGGCCATTGCCGATCACGGCAAGGTCGAGGCCATAGTCCGTCACGCCGTTGCCCCCTGCCCTTTGGCAGCCAGCCGCTGCAAGGCGAGGCGGACATCCATCGGCGAATCGAAAATGCCGGTCACGCCGGAGAAGTGCCGGCTCACCGAAAAGCCTTTGCCGCCCAATTCAGACAGGATCGCGAACACCAATTCATCGGTTACGTCGTCGCCGATGAAAACCGGCATGCGGCCGGCGAACGGCGGATGGGTCAACAACTTCCGCACACCCTCGCCCTTGTTGATGCCCGGACGCTTGACTTCAAGCATGGCCTTGCCCGGCAGAATTTCAGTCGCTTCGCCCGGAAACGCCGCGCGGCCGGCAGCGATGTGTTCGCGCAAACGGCCCTCGTCTTGCGGTACGTTGCGGTAATGCAGCGCAAGCGAGTAGCCCTTGTCTTCGACCAGAATTCCTGAATCGGGCGTCGCAGCATCGGCGAGCTGCCGCCGCAGCTCCTGTGGCAGCGGCTTGGCGCAAGGGATCACTTGCGCGCCGTGCACGCGCATCTCTGCTCCGTGCCCGCCGATGGCCGGAAGCACCAGCGGCGAAAACAGCCGGTCGAGATCGGCGATCGGCCGCCCGCTGACCAGCGCCAGCGCCCCGCCGGTGAGTTCGAGCAGGCGCGCGAGCGATTTGCAAAGATCGTCGGAAACGTGGACCTCATGTGGTGTCGGCCCAATGTCGATTATGGTGCCGTCCACGTCGAGCAGCAGCGCAATCGATTTCGTATCGAGGTCTGCAAAAATATCAATGGCCGCGTCGTTCGCAATTGGCAGCGTCACCGGAATCCTTCCAACTTGAAAAGGTGTAGCCTGATCCTGCCCGCTGTCACCTTGCGAGCACCTCTACATCGCCATCAACGCCGGCGACCACCTTGAATTCTCGCTCGAACACCTTTCCTTCGTTGCGCGCAATAGCGCGGTATTCGCCCTCGGCAAGGATCACGCGCGGAAAGGCGCCGATCAATTCCTTGATCACATCGCCGCCCGGCGTGAGCACCGACCAGGCGGTATTGGCAAGCGCCTCACCGCCCTTCTCGCTCACCAGCTTGAGCGTGATCGCTGCGGCACGATGATTGACGGTGATATCGGTGAGCTTGCCGGCCTGCACACGAATGTCGGAGCGCACGACCGAATTGGCGTCGCCATAGTTCGAGACGATGTAGTAGGTACCCTCCGGCAACACGGCGACGCTGCCGGTCATGATGTGTTCGGCGACCGGACGCCGGTCCCCGGGCTCGAACTGGCTGCCGTTGTAAACGTCGAATGAAATCTGACCGGGCGGAATTCGTACGTCGCCAACGCGGCCTTCCATGCGCAATGCGCCGGCCGGAAGGTCGAAATCTTCATGCACCGTCGGCCCGGCGAGTGTTACCGGCTTGACCGCATTGGCAAGCCCGAAGCCGACATGCACGATGTAGGCGCCGGCCGGCAATACAAGTGTGGGTCTCGGCGACTTGTCTTCCTTGATCAAATGGAAATTTCCATTCGAGTCGGGCTTGGCACCGTACACGCGCCAGGTGAGACCGCCGTCGATGACGGGGGCATTCTTGCCAAAGCGCGCCGAAAGCGCGAGCGCCACCTTGCCCGCCGGGACCATCGGCGCCGTGACGGGTTGCGCAGGCACCTTCGGCGCGGGCCATTGTCGCGATGGCGCCAGCACGCCACCCGGCCCGAACGCGCCGTCACCGGAATTTGGTGGTGAAATCAGCCCGGTCGAAGGCGCCGCCGAAAACAGTGAATTCTGCCCGGGCGTTTGTGCCCACGCGCCGTGCGCAACTGCCATCGACAGCACGATAGCGAGCGCCGACCACAGCCGGCCCGCGGCGGTGGCAATTGCGGGTGCAATGCTCATGGTGCGGTCGTTTTCGGCCCAAATCGAGGCGATTTCAAGCCTGAATGCCAAGTTTGTCACTCCATTAACCCTATGCTAGGCGCAAAGTCCCGCCGCGAGGACGCAATGCCTGACGCTTTGCAGTTGCTCAAGACCCGTCGCTCGGTCAAGCCGATAGAATTGACCGATCCCGGTCCGACGCCCGACGAAATTGACAGCCTGCTCACGATCGCCTCCCGCGTGCCCGACCATGGCAAACTCACGCCCTGGCGCTTCATCCTGTTCGAAGGCGACGCGCGGTTCTCAGCCGGCGCGAAGATTGCCGCTGTGTTTGTCGCCGACCGAGCCGACGCCACGCCCGAGCAGATCGAATTCGAACGCAAACGGCTGGCGCGCGCGCCGCTGGTCGTCGCAGTTGTCAGCCGCGCCGGCGTGCATGTGAAGATTCCGGAATGGGAACAGGAATTGTCGGCCGGCGCCGCTGCCATGAGTCTTGTTATCGCCGCCCACGCCATGGGCTATGCGGCAAGCTGGATCACCGAGTGGTACGCCTATGACCGCCGGGTCCTCGACGCGTTTGGCCTCGGACCAAACGAGCGCATTGCCGGTTTTGTACATATCGGCCGTCCGGCAAATCCGCCTGAAGATCGCGAACGTCCGCGACTGACCGATATCGTCAGCCGTTATTCGGCGCCGGGCGAGTAATGTTCTACGAGCCTGACAAGCGCGATCGCGCGGTACTTCCTCACGACCCCTTCAAGGCTATCGTCGCACCTCGGCCAATTGGCTGGATCACATCTGTCAATTCGAAGGGTGAGGTAAATCTGGCACCCTATTCGTATTTCAACGGCATCAACAGCCGCCCGGCACTGGTCATGTTCGCGAGCGAAGGACTCAAGGATTCGGTGAGCTTCATCGCCGAGACGAAAGAATTCGTCTGCAGCCTCGCCACCTGGGACCTGCGCGAGGCGATGAACGCCACGTCGGCGCCACTGCCCCGCGGCATCAGCGAAATGCAACGCGCAGGCCTGCAGCCGGCTCCATCACGGCTGGTGAGGCCACCGCGGGTGGCCGCCTCCCCGTGCGCGCTCGAATGCAAGCTGATGAGGATTGTCGACGTCGATCAGATCGACGGCATGCCGGTCGACTGCCACGTGGTCTTCGGCCAGGTGATCGGCGTGCATATCGATGACCGCTTCATCGTCGACGGGCTGCTCGACACCGCGGCCATGAAACCGATCGCACGCTGCGGCTACGACCAATATGCGGTCGTCGAAAGCGTGTTCTCGATGCGCCGGCCGACCGCCTAGGGAAATTCATGCCGACCGCCGGCGGCATTTAACCATAATGTAATCACCCGGGCGCACGCTCCCTGTCACGTTTCGGTCACAAGACTCCGCCAGCGTTTTCACCATGTTGGCGTGAAACACTTGTCCGGTGGCTGGCCCGGTTTGATCATTTGCAGCGTGGGAGAAATTGCTCTTGGTATTTGAGGGTCTATTCGCGCGCTCGCGCAACGGCGACCGCTCCGCCGAAGCCACCACCGCAACGCCGAAACCGGACACACGCCGGCCAGTCATCGGGCTGGCGCTCGGTGGCGGGGCGGCGCGCGGCTTTGCCCATATCGGTGTCATGCGCACATTGCTTTCACACGGCATCGTGCCGGATGTCATCGTCGGAACCTCGATTGGCGCGGTGGTCGGTGGCAGCTATGCGGCGAACCAGCTCGACGGCCTCGAAACCTGGGCGCGCGGGCTTACCGTGCGGGGGATCCTGAGCTATCTCGACATCAGCCTGTCCGGCTCCGGACTGATCCGCGGCGACCATCTTGCTGCCCGCCTCGACACGGCACTCGCCGACTATCGCATCGACGACCTGCCGATCCGCTTTGCCGCAATCGCAACCGAATTCAATACCGGCCACGAAATCTGGCTGACCCGCGGGCGGCTGGCCGACGCTTTGCGCGCCTCCTATTCGCTGCCGGGAATTTTCCCACCCGTACGCATTGGTGGTCGCTGGCTGGTGGATGGCGCGTTGGTCAATCCGGTACCCGTGTCGGCGGCACGCGCGCTCGGTGCCCGCTTGGTGATCGCGGTCAATCTCAACTCGGATTTGTTCGGCCGTGGCACCATCATTGCCAGCCACGGCTCCGATGACAGCGATGAGCCGGCAACCGACAAAGCAAACGGGTTTCGCGGCATGTTCGGCGGCAAGCGCTCGCTGCGCCGCCAGTTTCTCGGCACGCGCGGCCGGCCGGGCATTCCGACCGTGATGGTGGAAGCTTTCAACGTCATGCAGGACCGCATTACCCGTGCGCGGCTTGCGGGCGACCCGCCCGACGTGCTGATCAGCCCACGGCTTGGTCAGATCGGCTGGTTCGATTTCCATCGTGCCAGCGACGCCATCACGATCGGTGCAGAAGCGGCGGAAAAAGCCACCGACGCGGTGACCGAGGCGATCACCGCCCTGTCGCAGCCCTACGGCAGCAACGGAGCCGACAAGTAATTCAGGCCGTGCGGATGTAATCCCGCATCGCCTCGGATTCACCTTCGATCTCTTCGACGCGCTGCTTCACCACGTCGCCAATCGATACCAGGCCAACCATCCGGCCATTTTTCATCACCGGCATGTGGCGGAATTTTCCCGCCGTCATCCGTTCCATGATGTTGGCAATAGTATCGTCTTCGGTGCAGGTCGCGACATTGCGCGTCATGACCTGGCCGACCGACTGCGTGAGCGCGGCGGCGCCGTATTCCGAGATGGCACGCACAATGTCGCGCTCCGACAATATGCCGGCGAGGCGCCCTCCCGCGCCGCGGATCACAACCGCGCCGATGCGGCGCGCGGCCAGCAGTTGTGCCGCCGCGGCCAGATCCGCCGTTGGTTCGATGCTGACAAGGTCGTCGCCCTTGGCAGCCAGAATCGTCTTCACGTTCATGGCAGCCTCCGTAAGCCCGGCGCTCACGGCAGACCCGCGACTCCGGGCCAGTGAGAACGATCCTGCCGTCGCGCCGGTTCCGTCAAGCACTATCGCGCGATACCGGCTCTGCGCAGTCGCCGTGGCTAATGCCGCGTTGCACCAAGATCGTCGAATTGCTGAAAATCAGGCTCGGGATCAAACCAGGAAAACAAAAACAGCCCGGCCAGAAAGCCGCCGATATGCGCCTGCCAGGCTATCACCTGCCCGGCTCCGCCAATCGGCAACGAGCCTAGTCCGAACAGGAGATTGATCCCGAACCAGACCGCCAGGAAAGCGAGCACGCGCGGGTCACGCAGAACGCCGGTCAATGGTATCGCCGGCACGCGGTAGTTCGCGGCATCGCCGTGGCGCCAAAAGCTCAGCGGACCACCGCGCTGGAATGCGAAACGCATTGCCGCCGCCATGGTGCCCGAAATCGCCGCCGATGCGCCAATCATCGGGTACTGCTCCCCGGCATGGGTCAAGAGGTGCATGACAGCGCCCGCCGCGGCCGTCACCGCGTAGAATGCCAGGAAGCGCAAGGCGCCGAACCGGCGGGCCACTGCGCTCCCGAATGGCAGCAGCCATACGGAATTGACGCCAAGGTGTGTCCAGTCCGCATGGATCAGCGAATAGGTCACGAAGCTCCAGATTTCCGCGCCCATGCCGCCCGGCAAGGCGCCGCCCAGCACGACTGAACTGTCGTACCGCGCCGGTATGAATGCAAATGCGAGGATGAATTCGATGTCCTGGTCATTCGTGAGCACCAGTGTGCGCAGCGCATGAATGAAGACCAGCACGGCCAGCACCGCCACGATGACTGGCGGTATGTTGAACAGCGGTTCGCGTTTCACGGAGGGCCTACAAGTTCGGTGAGGGAATTGGGTTACGCCGCATGAACGCCTCTTTGCAAGCGGCCACCGGAGCATTGTTCGCACGCAACACTTTGCGAAATCCAGCTCAAACTCCTTGTGGGTCATGCGGAAAAAGAAAAAGGAGGGCTTTCGCCCTCCTTCAAGCCGCAACCCGCGGAGTTATCGTCGCGCCTTGAATGGCGCTTGTCACATCCCCTCGCCTCCCCGCGACTCTTCAGTCAGTTGCCATCTCGTGTGGATCGACAACGACCATAGGCAAGCAGGCGTGCGCTGCCAACTCGACTTCGGTTTTAACACTAATTTGCACGCGCCCCTGAGCCGATGCACCCGGGGCATGTTCCCTGCTCCGCAAACGTCATCGCTGCGAAACGCCGGCTCGATTGTCCCACACGGGGACATGACGGGCCGGCGCCGTCCCGCGGCGGAACAGGTGGCGTCCATGAAACATGCATCGACAAGGGCGGTGTACGCTTATTGGAATTCCAGGCGAGGGAGCCGTCCGGCGCCCAGGCGCGCCGATATCGATCCAGCCGACATTCGCCATGCGCTCAGCGACACGTTCATGCTGGCGGCGGATTTCGACGATCAGCTGCGGTTCCGTCTCGCTGGCACGCATGTCTGCGCGTTGTTCGGGCGCGAAATCAAGGGTGACGCCTTCACGGAAAATTGGAGCGAGGCGAGCCGAAGAGCCGTCGACGACCTGCTCACGATTAGTGCCACCGAGACCATGGGTGCAGTCGCCGGCCTCACAGGCCGCACTGAGGATGGCGACGCAGCCGATCTCGAAATGTTGCTGCTTCCGCTGGCCGAAAGCGGCCAATCTCGCATCCGGGCCCTTGGCGTGCTGGCGCCGATGAAGCCGCCGTATTGGATCGGGGTAAAGCCGGTGGCCGAGCTCGAACTCGGCGTTGTGCGCCATATCGGACTCGATGCCGGCAGCGTTCCGACACCGTTTCTGGCGCCGGAACCGGACCAAATCCGCGTACAGCACGGCTTTGTGGTCTATAGCGGCGGCCGCCGCCCTCCTTTCGGCAGGCAGACCGGCTAACGCGCCGTTAACGATACCGCCATAGGCTGATTGGACACGGGGCAACGGGCCCCTGAAATCCAGTCGTCCCATGGCATTGCCGCTGACCAAGCAGAAAGTATTGCCGCTGGCCGAGGAACGCCGGCGCCATCAGCGCGTGAAGGTCAACCTTCTCGGGCGCTACATGCTTGCGGACCGCCGTGAATTCCCTTGCCAGGTCATCGATATGTCGCCCGGCGGCATGGCGTTGATAGCGCCGGTACCCGGAATTCCCGGCGACCGGGTGATCGCCTATGTCGATCATCTCGGCCGGCTCGAGGGCAAAGTTGCGCGGACAATCGAAAACGGCTTTGCAATGACCATTGGCGCAACCTTGCGCAAGCGCGACAAGCTAGCCGCTCAGCTGACCTGGTTGGCCAATCGCAGCATTCTCAATCTTCCGGAAGACCGCCGCCACGGACGCTTTACGCCGCGCAACCCCATGGCTCGGGTGATTTTGCCGAATGGCACCAACGTCACCTGCCGCGTGATCGATCTTTCCGCCTCGGGTGCAGCTATTGCGATCGCGCCCGATCTGCGGCCTGTGGTCGGCACCGCAATTACGATCGGCAAAACCACAGGCCGGGTCGTCCGTCACATAGACGATGGCTTCGCCATCGAATTCACCCGCCTGCAGCATCCCGATTTCATCGAAGAAAACGTTACCGGTGAATAGCGTCAGCCGCCGGTAAACGGGACGCCTAAAATTGCGCGCAGTGGTGACGGGATCTTCACGCGCGCCACGCAGTCGCGCCGGCATCCTCACCGCGAAATCCCCAAAGCACCTAGAGTAAATAGAACACCTGAGGAAGCTCATTTGGGCCAGCGAAAGCTGCCTTAAGTACATTAATACGTAAAATTTTATTCAAATTGAATAGTATAAGATTTTAGTGGAATTCAATTCAAATTTATACTGTATTCGCCTCTCTGTTTATTTCAGTTCTCATTAAAATGACTTACTAGACTTAGTGGCCCCGCAAAAGCTTTGTGGGAAATGTGGTCCCAAGAAGACGGGAAGGGGCCACAAATGGGCAGGCGTATCAAAAAGATTTTGACCGGCGGCATGCTGGTCATTACCGGCGCAGCGGTATTGGCTGCCGCGTCGGTCAGCAGCGCCGCGAGCGAACGCCTCGCGTTTTACAGCGGATATCCTGCCCAGCAAGAGCGAACGGTCTATGTGTCGGTCGGCGCGTCCACGCGCACGCCGATCGGCTGGGTCGAGTTCTGCGAAGAGTACAGGTCGGAATGCGCGAGCAAGCCTTCCAGCCCGCGCGACGTCGTGCTCTCGCCCAAGGCCTGGTCCGACATGGTCAAAGTGAACAACTGGGTCAACGACAACATCAAGCCGATCACGGATCTCGAGCACTGGGGCGTGATCGAGCGCTGGAACTATCCTAACGACGGCTATGGCGACTGCGAGGACTATGTGCTGCTCAAGCGGCGCATGTTGATGCAGGCCGGATGGCCGCGCGAGGCACTGCTTATCACCGTGGTGCGTGACAAGAAGGGCGACGGCCATGCCGTGCTCACGGTCAAGACCGATCACGGTGAGTTTGTTCTCGACAACCAGGAACCGCAGGTCCTGCCGTGGAACAGGACCGGCTACAAATTTGTGAAGCGGCAGTCGCAGTCCGACCCCAACACCTGGGTTGCACTCGGCGCGCCGCGTGTTGCACCGGCAACGGTGTCGTCACGCTGAGGTAGAATTCGCGCTCCCGGTCACGTCCCCACCCCTCCCCGTCCCCAGACCGGGTTCGCGAGCGGCCGGGCCTCCCCCAAGGCCCGGCCGCACCCTGTTCGCTGTTTGGCGGCCGGTATTCGGCGTTCCATCATCCACGCGATTGTCACCAAGCCGTCAGATTACCGGCCAATTCCGAGCGCAATACCTGGTTCGGGGCGCGACATTCCAAGCACTGTGGGTGTCCCATGCAACAACAAATCGACATTACCAAAGTGAGTGCCACCGCATTCCAGGCGGTGAATGCGTTGCAGGCCTATGTCGATCAATCCGGACTTGATGCGAAATTACGCGAGCTCATCAAGATCCGGGCGTCGCAGATCAACGGCTGCGCCTATTGTATCGCCATGCATACGCGCGACGCACGCAAGCTCGGTGAGAGCGATGAACGCATGCATCTGCTTGATGCCTGGCGCGAGGCGCCGGTCTTTACGGCGCGCGAACGGGCGGCACTGACCTGGACCGAGGCTATTACCCTGATAACGCAGGGCCACGTACCCGACAAAGTGTTCGAAGAAGTGCGGCAACAATTTTCCGAAAAAGAGATCATCGATCTCACTGCGGCAATTGTTGCGATCAATACCTGGAACCGGCTCGCGATCGCATTCCGCGTGCCGCCGCAACTTTCGAGCGCGAGAGCGGCAGCCTAGAGTCACCCGACGCGTTTCAAGCCCCTGGTATAGCGTTGCCAGCGCCGCACATAGATGTCGGCGCCCTCGCGGATCAAATCCACGGCCTTCTGATCGAGGGTGCGGATCGCGCGCGCGGGCGCACCCACAATCAACGAATTATCCGGGAAGCTCTTGCCTTCGGTGACCACGCTGCCGGCGCCGACCAGCGAATTGTCCCCGATCTTTGCGCCATTGAGCAGGATTGCCCCCATCCCGATCAGGCTGTTGTCGCCAATCGTGCAACCGTGAAGGACCACATTGTGGCCGATCACGCAGTTGCTGCCGATCGTCAGCGGAAAGCCGGGATCTGTATGCAGCACGGCGTTGTCCTGGATCTGCGACCGCTCACCCAGTTCGATCCATTCATTGTCGCCGCGCAGCACCGCGCCGAACCAGACGCTCGCCTGCGGCTTCAGGCGCACGCGGCCGACCACCACCGCGTTGTCCGCGACATAATAGTGGCCCTCCCCGGGAAATTCCGGAGCCTGGCCATCGAGCTCATAGATTGGCATGCGCGCTCCTCCTGACGAGAAGAACATTCGCAACGAAAGCAGGAAATTGGAAGTCGTTAGGCCATCAGCAGGCCGCAGGCCTGCAAAGTCATCACCACCACCATGCCCGACATCAAGCTCCAGAAGCCGGCAATCAGCGTGGCGAGGAAAACGAATTCGAAGCGGCGACCTTCCTGCTGACGGCCGCGGATGGTGTTGCGCATGATCAGAAACGGCGCCGCCAGCATCAGGACCGGCACGGAGGCGATTACTCCCGCGCTTGGGCCGGCGCTGAGCAGGTTGAAGCTCGGCAGCCTGCTGGTGACCAGCTGATAGCCGGAACTGCACATACCCGCCACGGCAAAGCCGAGCGCAAGCGAAAGCAGCATTTGCAGGGATTCCGGCGGCATTTCGGCCTCAACGCAATACAGGCCGGTATTGATTGCAGACGTCTGCGGCCGGCGCCAGCCGATCCTTAATGATTAGTTAACGCCGGCGGGCCGGGACGAAAGGCCCGCCGTGGCATAATCAAATCGATTCGTTTCGCCCGCAGGAGACCGCATGGCCTACGCGCAGGAGCGCACCCGGACCGCACGTCGGCGGCGCCCGCATCGGACCGGGCACAATCCGCTCACCGGCCCGCTGCTCCTGTTGGCGGGCGTCACGGTCATGGCCGCGCTCTATGTGGCCTATGTGTTGTGGCCGCGCTGGCCGGACGCGCCGGTCACCCTCGACGTACCATCACTGCCGATCATTGTTGCCGGCACCACCTTCAACATCGAGCCGGCAGCGATCCGTATGGCCGTGCAGCGCCGCCCCGGCACGCAAGAGCGCGTCGACCTTGCCTATCTCTGGCCATCGCTCAAGCCACCCGATCCGACGGTCAAGCCGACAGTGGGGGCGCCCGTCGACCCCAATGAACGGCTGTTCGTGACCATTTCATCCGGCGAAGGGACGCTTCCGCTCCTCGAAAGGGTGCAGTCGATCTACCCGCGCTACCTGGTGCCTGAGCCGACCGCCGGTCCTGACGGCCTTACGTTGCGAGATTTTCGCGACGGCACACCGTACCAGGGCGAAGAGCTGGTATTCGAGTCGGCCGTGCCGGAGCATTTTCTGGCACGCTGCTCGCGCAAGGGTGTCACCAACTCCGGCATTTGTCTGCTCGAACGGCGTGTCGGAAACGCGGACATCACACTGCGGTTTCCGCGTGATTGGCTGGTCGATTGGAAAATTGTCGCGACCGGTATCGATCGTTTGATGGAAAGATTGCATTCGGGCGGCAAATAGAACCGGCCGGCATGCCTGTCAGTCGACGAGATCGACGTCCAGTATCGGCAATTCAAAAATATACGACCGCCGGCCGCCCTCGTTCTCCAGGAACAGCACGCCGATGAATTCTTCCCCGATATAGACTTCCAGCGAGTCCGTTTTCTTCGGGCGCGTCACAACGCGAATATTCTCGTTGTCGAATTTTCTCCGCAGATAGGCATTGAGCGTCGGTACCGGCTGGATACTGGGGTCGTTACCGACCTGGATGACCATGCGGAAATTGTAGGATCGGTCACCGTCCTCGTCGTCCACAATCAACTCGCCGATATCTTCATCTTCGACAAAAATCTCGGCGGTATCGCCCTTCTTCGGCACCACGCGGATTTTCGCGGTGCCGAAAAGCTTTTTCAGATACGCGTCGAGCTTTCTGACTTCCTGGACGTCCACCGGGCCGCTCCTTGCTGTAGGCCGCGCCTCAATGCCCGATTGCGCGACCTGGCGCAAGCCGCCTTACTGACACCTATCCATCGAGCATGATGCCGTAGAGCATCTGGTCCATGGCGCGCGACGGCTCGGGGCAGCCAGCCTCACCCACCACCTTGGCCGGCACGCCGGCAACGGTGACATTGTTTGGAACCGCCTTGATGACGACGGAGCCGGCGGCAATTCGTGCGCAATGGCCGACTTCGATATTGCCGAGGATCTTGGCTCCGGCACCGATCATGACACCGCGACGGATTTTCGGATGGCGGTCCTCGTGCTCCTTGCCGGTACCGCCGAGCGTGACGTCATGAAGGATGGAGACGTCGTCATCGATTACAGCGGTTTCGCCGACCACCAGGCCGGTGGCATGGTCGAGGAATATGCCGCGCCCGATGCGGGCGGCCGGATTAATATCGCACTGGAACACGGCCGACGATCGGCTTTGCAGATAGAGCGCGAAATCCTTGCGGCCCTTGCCGAGCAGCCAATGCGCGAGACGATGAGTTTGGATGGCGTGGAAGCCTTTGTAATAAAGCACCGGCTCGATGAAACGGCTGGTGGCCGGATCGCGGTCGACGATCGCGACGATGTCGGCGCGGAATGCCTCGCCGAGCGCGGGCTCGTCTTCCAGCGCGTCGCCATAGGCTTGACGGATCAAATCGCCTGAAATGTCGCCATTGCCGAGCCGTTCGCTGACGCGGTGAATGACCGCGGCTTCGAGCGAGTCGTGGTGCAGAACATTTTCATAGATGAAGGTGGCGAGTTCCGGTTCGCGGCGCGCGATGTCCTCCGCCTCCTGGCGGATGCGCGCCCAGACCGGATCGACCTTGTCGAAACCCTTGGCGGGCCGCGTTTGAAATTGAGCCATGGATCGAATCTCCTGGCGCCTTTCGGACCCCTCAGATAAGTCTTTTATCACATATTTCGAGCCGCGAAGAGGGCCCGAAAAGCCCCCTGCGCATGGCTCATTTGCGCTGATCAAGGAAATCAAGCACCCCGGCTTTGAACTCCTTATCGCCGACCGCAAGCATGTGGTCGCGATCCGGGATGTCGAACGCACGCGCACCCGGGATGAGCGCGGCGAGTTCCTGCGCAGAACCTGCAACATCATCCTTCGTCCCGACCGCAATCATCACCGGCGCGCGAATCGAGCCGACCTGAGCGCGGCTCAAGGTCTGCCGCGACCCGCGCATACATGCAGCGAGCGCGATCAGATCGGATTTGGTTTGTTCGGCAAACGTCCGAAAAACGCGACCGGTCGGATCTGTCACGTCGTCCACTGAGGGCGCTTCCAGAGCCCCCGCGATGTTTTCAGGCAGGCCCACACCCTCCACAAGCCGGATGCCGAGGCCAGCGAGAACCAGCGAACGCGCACGTGCGGGATGATCGACACCCAGAAATGCGGCAATCCGCGCGCCCATCGAATATCCCATGACGTCGGCATTTTCGATTGCGAGATGGTCGAGCAAGGCCCGGACATCGTCTGCCATGGTCGCACTATGATAGGCGGCCGGATCGTAGAGCTTGCTCGATGCACCATGCCCGCGATTGTCGAGCGCGATGACGCGCCGTCCTGCGCCTGTCAGCGTCGCCACCCAGCCCGGCAAGACCCAGTTTACTTCCTTCGTCGAAGCGAAACCGTGGACCAGCACGATTGGATCGCCGGTCCCTTCGTCGAGATAGGCAATCTCGACCTCTCCGTGACGAAAGCTCGGCATGCCTAGCCGCGGTACCAGGGCGCGAGCCAATACCGGAAGCGAATCATCAGCGAGCGGATGCCGACAGCAAAGATCGCGAGGCAAACGACATAGACCATTGAGGCATTCTCGTTGAGTTCGAGCGATTTGGTAAAGACCGACATGCCCATGCCGGGGACGCTGGCAAGCACTTCGACAGCAATAGCATTGGTAATGCCGCGCGCAAATCCAAGTTCGATTCCCGCGACGATATGCGGCATGGCGGTCGGAAGTGCAATACCGAACCACACATTGCGTGTGCGCGCCCCGAACATCTTGCCGACGTCCAGGTAGTCCTTGGGGATGGCGCGCGTTCCGTCGGCGGTCGTGACGGCAACCGGAAGGAAGGTCGAGATGACGACGATGATCAGGCGCGCCGCCGGTTGATAGCCGACCCAGATGATGACCAGCGGCACCAGCGCGATCAGCGGCAGCGCATAGAGCGCCCGAATGTAGACAGAAAGGAACCAGTTCAGCTCACGTACGCGGCCCATCGCCACGCCGACAAGGATGCCCGCCAGCGATCCGATGGCCACGCCCTCCAGGATCGATCCGAGGCTCGCCGCCAGGTCCTTCCAGAACTCAGTGGTCGCCACTGTTGACGGAAAGGCCCTGATCACGCCGCTCGGCGTCGCCACGAAGTCGGGCAGATTGGCGCGCACCGTCAATTCCCAGACGACGAGGAATGCCAGGCCCGCGATCGCCGGCGCCAGCCGTTCGCGGGTCAGCCAGCGGTCGAGCCACTCCGGCCGGGTGCCGGCGGCCGCTTCTAGCCGACTGCTGTACGTCGCCATCGGACCAGATACCGTTCGATCAATTCGCCGACGCCGACCAGCACCACTGCAAGCGCCGCGATGAAGACTGTCACCGCCAGGACCCAGGCGGTGTCCACGATGGTGGTCCCTTCCAGCAGCAATGCGGCGATGCCGTCGGGGTTGAGGAAGAATTCGGCAACCAGCGCACCGACCATGGTCAGCGCGATCGATTGCTTGATGCCGGTCATGGCATAAGGCGTGACATAGGGCAGGATCACGTCGCGCCAAAGCTGCCACTCGTTCGATCCGAAGATCGAAGCGACGTCGAGATGCTGGCGCGAAATACTGCGCGCGCCTTCGGCCGTCCCCAGCAGAATCGGAAATATGGAAATCAGCACCGCCACCAGTACGCGCGGCCAGAATTCGAAGCCGAACAGCACCGATACGAATGGCACCAGCGAGATCGTGGGCGTTGCATAGAGTATATAGATGTAGGGTTCGAACGCTGCCGCGACCAGTTTCAGACGCGCAACGGCCAGCCCGAGGCCCACGCCGACCACGATATTGATCGCGAGCGTAACGAGATAGAGCTTTCCCGATACCCAGAGTGCCGGCAACAGCGGGCCGCCATCAAGCATCACCCATAGCTGCTTTATCGTGGCAGTGAACGGAACGAACAGCACGCCGAAGCTGTTGCCGAGCACCTGCCACGCGACGAGCAGCAACAGGATGCTCGCCGCATAGCAGGCGATCTGGATCCACCAGGCGTTGGCGGTCCGGAAGCGATCAACGCGCGCGCCGAACAATTCACCGGCCATTGCCGTCTGCGCGCTTCCGGACACCTCGAGCTCCCCGCTACTTCTTCATCGCGGCGACGCGCTTGGCCGCCTCCGCATAAAGGGAGCGGTCGACGATCTTGTCATAGCTTGGCTTGTTCTCGGCCTTCATGATGCCGACCTTCACCAGATCGTTGACCTGGGACATCAACTGCTTCTCCTCGAGCCCGTCGTTGTTCACCCAATAATTGATGCCCTGATACGACTTGATGGCGGATGCGGCGACCGCCACATCCTTCTGGCTCGCCTTGGCCGCGATCTCGGCGAACTCCTTCTGATCCTTCGGATCCTTGCTGCCCATGAAGCGCTGGGTTTCGATCCAGCCGACGAGGTATCGGATCACGCCCTCGCGGTTGTCCTTGATCGCCTGTTCGCTGGCAACCAGCACCGCATAGTGAAGACCGGCGTAGATCGATTTCGGGAAGTCGATCCGTTTCCAGTTCTTCTTGGTGGATTGCTCGACCTGCGCCAGTTCATCGATGTGCCACACACCGTTGTGCACCTGCCCCGCGATGCCCGCCTTCACCAGGGGCGCATTCGCGAGATTGATCAGCTTCAGATCGCTGAGTTTCAGGCCGCAATTCTCCACCACCGTCTGCAGGAAGAGATAGCGGGCGTTGTTGATGCCGTCGGCAGCGACGGTCTGGCCCTTGAGGTCCTTGCAGCCCTTCACGCCCGGATCATCCGAGGCGATGATCCAATCCTGATTGGGCATGCCTGCAATCACTTTGATCTTGGCGCCCGAGGCGATCAGGTTCACCGCCGGTGGCGTCGCCGTGTAGCCGACCTGGGCGTCGTTGGTGACCACCGCCTTGGCGGTGTCGGTACCGCGCTGGAACCACCGGAAATTGACGTCAAGGCCGGCTTTTTTCCAGTAACCTTTGTCCTGACCGACATCGACGAAAGTGTTTGAGAAGATCGGCGGACGGCCGATCGCCGACGCCGTCAGTTTGATGTCCTCGGCGGAAACGCTGGTAGGAACGACAAACGTCATCGCCGAAAGCGCGAACATCGCGCCCAACAGCGATTTCTTCGGCACGGAGCCGAGCCTCGTCACTGTACGCATGTTACTTCATCCTCCCTGGCTGTTGATTATCTGAACAACTACTGTACGCGCGCTCCATTTCCTCCTTGCTGGTCGAACAAGTCGTGCCAGACCTGCTCTCGAAGATTGATGAATGTTGAACTCGACACGACGCTGCGATCGCGCGGTCGCGGCAGATCGACCTTGCGCACCGCGCGGACATGCGCAGGACGGCCCGCCAGCACGACCACGCGGTCGCCCATGAGCACGGCCTCGTCGATGGCATGGGTTACGAACATCATCGCGGTCGGCCGTTGATCCCAGATCCGCAACAGCTCGAACTGGAGCTGCTCGCGCGTCTGTGCGTCGATCGCGCTGAACGGCTCGTCCATCAACAAAAGCTTTGGTTCCATCACCAGCGCGCGCGCAAGACCGGCGCGCTGCTGCATGCCGCCGGAAAGTTGATGCGGATAGGATTTTTCAAACCCCTTCAGGCCCACCAATTCAATCGCCTCGCCGACGCGACGATCAATTTCGTCCTTCGGCGTGTGCTTGAGTTTCAAACCGTAGGCGATGTTGTTCCAGAGGTTCTTCCACGGAAACAGCCCGAAATGCTGGAACACCATCGACACGATTGGAAGTGGCTTCTCCACCATCTGGCCGTCGATCCGGATCTCGCCAGCATTGAGCTGATTGAGACCGCCGACGCAGCGCAGCAATGTCGTCTTGCCGCAGCCCGACGGTCCGACAATGCTGACGATTTCGGAACTGCCGACGCTGAGGCTCAAATCGGCGAGTACGTCGAGCTGCCCGTAGCGCAGGCACGCATTCTCGACCACCAGCCGTGCCTCGCCCGGACCCTTCATAGGCGGGAATCCTGTCGCGTGCGGCTCACCTATTCCTCCCAAACCCGCCGGCGCCCAATTTGCGTACGCCGGTACGCGATGCCCCACGTCTTTGTCGCCCTTATTATTTTATGCGATCTTCCGGATCGCTGCGCATGCATTTGCGATGCATGAAGGTGCAAACCTCAATTCAGGCGCGGCAGGCAGCCTATCGGCTGTGCCCACGGAGAGCAATCCGGACGCTGACGGGCCAGGTCCGGATTCACCGCAGCGCGAAATTAGAGCGCGTGTCCCGCTCGAGATTTCACATTGCCGAAATCGTCAACGGCCGCCGGGCGTGCCGAACAACCTTTCTTATCCGTGCGGGGCCTGCACGGCATACCGCTGCAGCCGCCGCTGTTTGCGGTGATGCAGAATCCGTAGCGTGACGCGTTCCGCTGCGCGCTTCAGCGAGGACACGAATGCAAAAGCCGTCAGGAGCGCACCCAGGATCCAGAGTCCCAGGTCGAATGTCGCAACGCTGAGCACTATGGCACCGCGACCGACGACTTTGAGAATGGCGCGGGTCTTGCTGCCTTCCTTTTCGGCCAGTTTCGCAATCCGCGACAATTCACGTGGAGACCGCGCAATTTTCAGGCCGTCAAGGGCGGCTTGCGTGCCGGCTTTGGTCTGCACCCGTCCGATATCGCGCACCAGATGCATCAACCCGCCGGCGCGCTCCACCTTCACTGCATCGCGGGCTGCGCGGATGGCAAGTTGCGGTTGCGAAAGGGATGCGGCCGCAATCGCCTTTTTCAATCGCCCCCAATCGACGACCTGGCGCAACATGCGGCCCGTGGCTGCAGCGATGTCGGCACCAAACCGTCCGGTCTTGCGCGCGGCCTTCGCCAGCGACAGACCGACACGGACCGGAGCGCCGGCGCCGATCGTTGCATAGGTGCCGGCAGTGACGGCCAGCCCGACGCAAGCCAGGCCGAGCACCAGCTGATCGGCGGGTTCACCCAAAGCCAGCCGTCCACCCTCCCGCACGGCGTCGCGAATGTCGCCGAACACAAGCAGATCGCCGAGCGCGGTACCGGCAAGACCGGCCATGTCGTTCGGTTCGCCGGCGAGAAATCCGAGCGCAAAATTTTCGGCTGTATGCGTGACTGAGCCTGCGTCCGCCACCGCCGCGTTCACTTTTTTTGTGAGCGCGGAATCAATCTCGACCCGACGCTCGGAAGCCAGGTCGAGAAAGCTCCTGGCAAGATCGGCATCATTGTCTGCGAGCGCCTGTTCGACCTCGCGCGATGCCAGCGCGGCGCTGAATTTCCCGTCGAGTGCGCGACCGGCGATGCGGACCGGGTCGTCCTCGACAAGCCAGGAACGCGCCGCGATTCCGCGCGGCACGACATAGGCCGCGAACGCCGCGAGTGCGGCGACGATCAGCAATTCAGGCAAAATACCTGGCCTGCGCATTACACTCTATCCTGTCGGTGCGAATCCCGCCCGCCCATGACGAGGGCCCATGACAAGGGTCAGATAAATTGACGGCAGAATCGCGGCCCTGGGGACAAGCCGGTTCCGCTTCAGGTATGAAGACTTTGTCATTTTGGCGGAATTCCGCGCCCCGCCGCGGCGCACCTTCCGAACGGTGACATGCCCGCACCGCCTCGCTATGGTGCGGCCCGAACAACAATTGTGGCCGAAGCGGCCGGATGGAAGGTTCCCCATGGCGGAGCATGTCGTCCCCCATTTCCACAATGATCCGGGCGTGCCGGCGATCGAGATCGGCTCCAGGGAATTCATGTGCGTAGGCGCCACGCCGCCATATGATCATCCGCACGTGTTTCTCGACATGGGTGAGGACAACGAGATCGTCTGTCCCTATTGCTCGACGCTCTACCGCTTCGACGCCTCGCTCGATCCACACGCGGCGCGGCCGCCGGAATGCGCACTGCCGCTCACCGCTTCAGCCTGATCAGTATCGGAGCCACGCCCCTTGGCGGCCGAGCGTCATGTCATCGTCGCCGGCGCCGGCATCGCAGGATTGACGGCTTCGCTGGCACTGGCGCGCGCCGGTCTTCGCGTCACCGTGCTCGAGCAGGCGTCCAGGCTGGAAGAGACCGGCGCCGGTATCCAGCTTTCGCCCAATGCCACGCGCATCCTGATTTCGCTTGGTATGAGCGCGCGTCTCGCGCCGTCCGTCATTGTACCCGATGCAATTCGCGTGATGGCGGGTGGCACAGGCCGCGAGATCGTGCGCATGGCGCTCGGCGCCGACGCGGAGCGCCGCTATGGCGCGCCGTACTGGATGATTCACCGCGGTGACCTGCAGGCAGCGCTGGCCGCAACTGCGGACGCCGAGCAAGACGTCGACGTCAAGCTTGGTGTTCGTGTTGAGGACTTTGCCGCCCAGGTGAATGGCGTGACCGTACACGGCCGCCGCGGACCGCAAGCGCTGGACGAGCGTGGCATTGTGCTGATCGGCGCCGACGGCATCTGGTCGACGACAGCTGAACAATTGCAGTCCCAACGCTCGCCACGCTTTGCCCATCGCACCGCCTGGCGCGCGCTCATTCCGGCAGACGCTGCGCCGAAGGAATTTCGCTCGCCACTGGTACACTTGTGGCTTGGACTCAATGCGCACCTGGTGCACTACCCCGTCAAGGCCGGCCGCCTCATCAACATTGTCGGCATCGTGCACGATGAATGGAAAGAGACCGGCTGGTCGGCGGCCGGCGATCGCGACGAAATTCTTCGCCATTTCGCGCGTTGGTCATGGACCGAGAAAGCGCGCGACCTGATCGCGATCCCCGACCGGTGGCTGAAATGGGCGCTGTATGATTGCCCTCACCCATTCCGCGGCGGCACCGGGCCGGTGACGCTGATCGGGGACGCCGCCCACCCGATGCTGCCCTTTCTGGCGCAAGGTGCCGGCCTTGCAATCGAGGACGCTGCGGTCCTTGCCGATATGCTGAACAAGCACATGAATGACCCGCCCGGCGCGCTCCGTGCCTATGAAGCTGCGCGCTGGCATCGTACGGACCGCGCCCAACAAGCGTCGCGGCGCCAGGGTCGTATCTATGGGCGGAGCGGCCCGGAAGCGCTCATCCGGAATTTCGGCATGCGGATGTTGGGCGGAGAAAAACTGCTCAGCCGCTATGACTGGCTTTATACTTGGCAACCGCCTGAACTTTTCCGGAAGCCGCGCGCATGATCTTTCCATCCACCGTCGCCGGCAGCTTGCCGAAACCGTCATGGCTGGCCGAGCCGAACAAGCTGTGGCCGCAGTGGCGGCAGCAAGGCGACGATCTCGCGCAGGCCAAACTCGACGCCACATTGCTGGCCGTCAAGCTGCAGGAGGATGCCGGGATCGATATCGTCTGCGACGGTGAAATGTCGCGCCAGCATTTCGTGCACGGATTTCTGGAATTCGTCGACGGCATCGATTTCGCGCACAAGGTCGAAATGGGCATCCGCGCCGATCGCTACAAGGCGATGGTGCCGGTCGTCTGCGGCGAACTGAAATTGAAAAGCCGCGTACATCAGGCGGAAGCGCGACATGCCCGTGCCCACACCAAGCGGCAGCTGAAGATCACCCTGCCCGGCCCGATGACAATCTCCGACACGATCGCCGACGCCCATTATGGCGACAAGGTGAAGATGGCGATGGCCTTTGCCGGCCTGCTGAATCAGGAAGCACGTGCGCTGGAAGCCGACGGTGTCGACGTGATCCAGTTCGACGAGCCGGCCTTCAATGTGTTCATGGACGAGGTGTCCGGTTGGGGCATCGATGCGCTGCACCGCGCGATCGACGGCCTGAATTGCACCACCGCCGTGCACATCTGCTACGGCTACGGCATCAAGGCCAATATCGACTGGAAGAACTCGCTCGGCGGCGAGTGGCGGCAATACGAGAAGATTTTTCCGGCCCTGGCGATGAGCCGGATCCATCAGGTATCACTGGAATGCATCAATTCGCGTGTGCCGCTGAAGCTGCTCTCGTTGCTCGAAGGCAAGGACCTACTGGTCGGCGTTATCGACGTCGCAACCGATACGATCGAAACGCCTGAGCATGTGGCGCAGGTTATCGGCGAGGTGATGAAGTTTGTCCCCAAAGAGCGTATCGTCGCCTGCACCAATTGCGGCATGGCACCCATGCGGCGGGAGATTGCCGAGGCAAAGCTCAAGGCCCTCGGCGCCGGTACCGTGCTCGCGCGCAAGCAGCACGGCTGAATGCTCTTCCTTTGATCCTGATCAACGCCGGCCCTTTTGCCACGGCTAGGATCACCGTTGAGCAATCAATATGAGGGGATTTGCCATGATCGTGAATGTCGGGGTCTTCGATCGCATCGCGCGGGTGGTGGTTGGCCTTGCGCTGCTGGCGTTCGCGTTTGGGTATCTGGCGCCGGGCACCGGATGGAACTGGGTCGGCTGGATCGGTGTGGTCCCGATCCTGACCGCCATCTTCGGGACCTGCCCTGCCTATAGCCTGTTCGGCTTATCCACGAATTAGCATCAGCCGTTACCGCGAGGCGCGGCCCATCACATCCATCAATTCAGCGACCTTGCGACGCTGATCGGCCTTGTCACCGCTCGCTATGGCGTGCGCGACGCAATGCGCCACGTGATCGCGCAGGATCTCCTCCTCGGCGCGGCGCAAGGCGGCGCGGACCGCTGCAATCTGGGTGACAATGTCGATGCAGTAGCGCTCACCCTCGACCATGCGGGCAAGCCCGCGCACCTGGCCTTCGATGCGGTTGAGCCGTTTGAGCGTGGATGCCTTGCTGTTCCTGGCCATGCGCGTTATATACCCCCTGGGGGTATAGAAGGCAAGTCAACATGAGCGCCACGGCCGAGCATCACCATCATGCCGAGGTGGCTGGCGGCCGCGCCATCGATCCGGTCTGCGGCATGAGCATCGATCCGCACGCCGCCAAGCATCGCGCCGACTATCGTGGGCATGCCTACTATTTCTGTTGCGCCGGCTGCAAAACCAAGTTCACCGCAGATCCGCAGAAATATCTCGTCGATCGCACGCCAGACGCTGTACCGGAGGGCACAATCTACACCTGCCCGATGCATCCGGAGATCCGCCAGGTCGGTCCCGGCACCTGTCCCATCTGCGGCATGGCGCTGGAACCCGACATCGTCACTGCCGACACGGGCCCCAATCCCGAGCTCGCCGACATGTCGCGCCGTTTCTGGATCGGCCTCGTGCTGGCGCTGCCGATCATGGTCATCGAAATGGGCGGCCACTTCGCCGGCGCTCATTGGATCGATCCGAAGCTCTCCAACGACATTCAGTTCGCCCTGGCTACGCCGGTGGTGCTGTGGGCGGGCTGGCCGTTCTTCGTGCGCGGCTACCAATCGCTGATCACGCGCAACCTCAACATGTTCACGCTGATCGCAATGGGCACCGGCGTGGCCTATGTCTACAGCGTGGTTGCAACCTTTGCGCCCGGCATTTTTCCCGATGCATTCCGTGGGACGCACGGCGCGCCGGCGGTGTATTTCGAAGCCGCCAGCATGATCACCGTACTGGTCCTCGTCGGCCAGGTGCTGGAATTGCGCGCGCGGGAGGCGACATCCGGCGCGATCAAGGCGCTGCTCGATCTCGCTCCCAAGACCGCGCGCCGCGTCGCCGACGACGGAAGCGACAAGGACGTTTCGCTCGATTCCGTTCAGGTCGGCGACCGCTTGCGCGTACGCCCCGGCGACAAGGTGCCGGTGGACGGCGTGGTGCTGGAAGGCCGCTCGACACTGGATGAATCCATGGTGACCGGCGAATCCATGCCGGTGACCAAGGAAAAGGACTCGCGCGTAATTGGCGGCACCCTCAACGCCTCAGGCAGCTTCATCATGCGCGCCGACAAGATCGGGCGCGATACGCTGCTGTCGCAGATCGTACAGATGGTCGCGAGCGCGCAAAGAAGCCGTGCGCCGATTCAACGGCTGGCCGACCAGGTTGCCGGCTGGTTTGTGCCGGCAGTGATCGCAGTGGCGCTCCTGGCATTCGCCGCCTGGGCCACGTTCGGGCCAGAACCGCGTTTTGCCTTCGGACTGGTGGCCGCCGTGAGCGTCTTGATCATCGCCTGCCCCTGCGCGCTGGGCTTGGCCACGCCGATGTCGATCATGGTCGGAGTCGGTCGTGGTGCGCAGGCCGGTGTGCTGATCAAGAACGCCGAGGCGCTCGAGCGCATGGAAAAGGTCGACACGCTGGTCGTCGACAAGACCGGCACGCTGACTGAAGGCAAGCCGAAGGTGGTCGCTGTCGTGGCCCTGCCCGGCCTCGACGATGCGGCAGTCCTGCGCTTTGCGGCCAGCGTCGAGCGCGGCAGCGAACATCCACTCGCCACGGCCACCGTATCCGCAGCAGCCGCGCGCAACATCGAACTGGCGAAAGTCACCGATTTTGACGCACCTGCGGGCAAGGGCGCCACCGGCACGGTTGACGGCAAGACAGTCGTGCTGGGGAGCGCGAAATTTCTCTCTGAACGCAAGATCGATACCGGACCGCTCGCAGCCGAGGCGGAGCGCCTGCGACAGGATGGTGCAACCGCAATTTTTCTCGGTGTCGACGGCAAGCTTGCCGGGGTGATCGCCATTGCCGATCCGGTCAAAACTTCCACGCCGGAGGCGCTGAAGGCACTTACGGCCGACGGTATCCGCGTGGTGATGCTCACCGGGGACAACCGCACGACTGCGCTGGCGGTCGCAAAGCGACTGGGCATTGCCGAGGTCGAAGCCGAAGTGCTGCCCGACCAGAAGAGTGCCGTAATCGAGAAACTCACGCGCGAAGGCCGTGTGGTCGCCATGGCCGGAGATGGCGTCAACGACGCCCCGGCGCTGGCCGCAGCGCAGGTCGGCATCGCGATGGGCACCGGCACCGACGTGGCGATTGAAAGCGCCGGCATCACGCTGCTCAAGGGCGACCTCACCGGTATCGTCAAGGCCCGGGCGCTGTCGCAAGCGGTGATGCAAAATATCCGGCAGAATTTATTCTTTGCCTTCATCTACAATTCCGCGGGGGTGCCCGTCGCCGCCGGGGTGCTCTATCCGGTTTTTGGATTGCTGCTGTCCCCCATTATTGCCGCCGCCGCCATGGCACTTTCTTCCGTCAGCGTCGTTGGGAATGCATTGCGGCTTCGCCGCACGACGCTGTAAGGATTTGCGGATGCACCGCCCGCTGTTTACCGCTCTTGTCATCATTGCCTCGGCAGCCGCCGCACAATCGCCTGCGTGGCACGTGCAGCGGATCAACGCTCCGGCCCGCGTGACGGCGGTCGAGACGATCAATGGCGAGGTGCGCATCAACGCCGGCGGCCTGTGGTACGCGGTCAAGCTCGCGGGCGAGAAGGCATCGCTCGACTTCGTGGACACACCGCCCAGGGCGCCGCGTCCGGCAGGCGCCCTGCCCGACGGCCGCATTGTCAGCGGCACCCGCGATATTGCCCGCGTGTGGCTGGCCAATCCGACCGGGCGCTATGATCACGGCATTCTCGGTGACGAGATCGAGGCAGGCTCCGTCGTGATCGAGATGCGCGACGGCAAGCGTCACGTCGTCCAGCTCAAGGACGATGCCGTCTTTGAAGACCTGGAACCTCGACTTGCCGATCTCGACGGCGACGGGCGCGACGAAATTATCGTTGTAAAGTCCTACCTCAAGCGGGGCTCCAGTCTCGCGGTCATTTCCGGGCGGCGCGGCAAATATGAGGTCATCGCCGAAACGCCACCGCTGGGCTCAGCTCACCGCTGGCTCGATCCGGCTGGCATCGGCGATTTTACCGGAGACGGCAAAAAAGGAATCGCACTGGTGCGCCAGCCGCATGTGGTCGGCGAACTCCAGTTATGGCTCTGGCGCGATGGAACATTGGGCAAAGCTGCCGCACTGCCCGACATCACCAATCACATCGCCGGCACGCGGGCGATTGACATGGCGGCCGTCGCTGATTTCGACGGTGACGGTATCATCGATATTGCCGCGCCTTCGCTTGACCGGTCACGCCTGCGTCTTGTCAGCTTCTCGCCGCAACCGCGCGAAATCGCCGACGTAGCGCTGCCTGCCAAGGCTGTCACCAACATCGGATTGCTTGTCGACAAATCCGGGCCGCCGGCAATCGCAGTCGGCCTGGCTGACGGCTCGCTCGCCTTGATACGTCGCGGCGTGAATTAGCGGATGGTTGTGTTACTTAAATGCCCGCCCGCGGTATTGGGGCATTTCTTTTCGGCCGATGCCCGCCGCACTTCGTCCAGTTCGCCGCGCACGCTGAGATACTCCGAACGATAGGCGATGGTGCTGACCAGCCGCCCGGACGTATCCACTTCCGCGCGTGCCATGAGCTGTTCGAGTTCCTTCTCGCGCGACGACCTGGCCGCTTCTGCTTCGGCAAGCTGCGCACAATTGTAGAGCGTGTACTTTCCCGGCGCGACCAGAAAGCTGGCCATGGTGTCGTCCGACATCGAACAGCCGGCAAGCAGGCATGAGAGCGCAAAGCCGAGGATTATCGACGCGCAGCGCTTGAATGTTGCGTCTTCATGCTTCGCAATCGGCATGTAGCGTGCTGCTTACCCTATGGTGGTGCGGACGCCGGGACTCGAACCCGGACGGGAAATCTCCCAAGGGATTTTAAGTCCCTTGCGTCTACCATTCCGCCACGTCCGCGTGGCTCTTTGACACCGCGCCCACGCGCGGGTTGGGCCACGCGTGTGCGGCGGTATCTAGTTCGATAATAAGGCGCTCCAGGCCTGATCCCAGTCCTTGCCGGACGCGTCGGTCACCCGGCCGTCCTTCTCGAAGAACTTGTTGGGGATCTGGAAAATGGCGATGAAGATGCCGCCGTTCGGGCTCCAGGCGGTATGGCGGCTGCCGGCCGGACGCCAGACGAATTCGCCGGGCCCAACCTCGATGCCGGCGTCGGGCCCTTCCTTGTCGACCAACGAGCCTTCCAGCACATAAGTCTGTTCTATCAGCACGTGCTCGTGATCCGGCAATACCGCGCCCGGATCCATCTTGAAGAGCAACGTCGCGAGGCCGCTTTTGGGGTCGAACAGCAGCGTCTTCATCTCGCAACCGGGAAACCGGGTTTTCTGCCAAGGCATGTCTTTCGGCAGCAGGTGATGCGAGCGCAGGTCCTCAATGTCGGCCTTTTTGGCGGCGGCAGTCATGGCGGTTCCTCCGTATCCCGTTTTTATACTAACCGACCCGGCGGCCGGATGCGCCCCCTCAGTCGCCACCCTCGCGGATCGGCGGCTGGAAAGCGAGCCCGGTATCCCACGGGAAATAGATCCAGGTGTCCTGCGAGACCTCGGTGATGAAGGTATCCACGAGCGGCCGGCCCATGGGCTTTGCATAGACGGTGGCGAAGTGCGCGGCCGGCAGAATGTCGCGCACGACACGCGCGGTCTTTCCGGTATCGACCAAGTCGTCGACGATGAGCACGCCTTTGCCTTGCCCGCGCATCGAGGTGACTTCGGGCGCAACGCCCTTGAGCACCTTAAGCTCTCCCTGATTTTTGTAGTTTTGGTAGCTCACCACGCAAACCGTCTCGATCAGCCGCACGTTCAATTCGCGCGCCACGATCGCCGCCGGCACCAGACCGCCGCGGGTAATGGCCACCACTGCCTCGAACGGTCCCGCTTCGTGCAGCCGCCATGCGAGCGCACGCGAGTCGCGATGGAATTGATCCCAGGATACCGGAAAGATTTTCTCCGGGCGCGGTGTACTGTCGGCTTGCGGAGTTTGCATCGGGATCCTTCGCCGACGTGCTAACGCGGCGCAGCGGTGAGCTGCGCCTTTACTTTCGTCAGCATGTCCTCAATTGCGCTTTTGACCAACGCCAGCTTCCCGGCGTCCCGCGAGCGCACCACGATATTGGTATTGGGGCCGAGCTTTTCGTCGAAAAACGGATAGCTGCCGATGATCGTGTCCGGATGCGCTTTCGCGATCTGCCCGAGCTCGGTGCCGACGTCGCCTTCCCGTGCATCGGCGCGGATCGTTTCCGACAACAGTTTGGCACCGGTTTTCAGTTTTGGCGCCACCTCGTCGAGCATGCCCTGCATCACGGTCGGGATTCCGGCCATCACGATGACATTGCCGATCCAGAAGCCGGGCGCACCCGACACCTTGTTGAGCACGAGATCGGCGCCTTGAGGTATGCGCGTCATGCGCATGCGTGCTTCGTTCATCTCGCCGCCGGTCTTGGCGATGCGCTCCTTCAGGATCGCGATCGCACGGGGATCGTAATCTATGGGCACATCGAACGCCTTGGCCACGCATTCCGCAGTAATGTCGTCATGGGTTGGCCCGATACCCCCGGTGGTGAAGACGTAGGTGTACTTCGCGCGCAACGCATTCACGGCGGCCACGATTGCGGCCTCGTCGTCGGAGACGACGCGCACCTCCTTCAAATCGATGCCGATAGCGGTCAGGTAGTCGGCGATATAGCCGATATTCTTGTCCTTGGTGCGGCCCGACAGAATCTCGTCGCCGATGACAAGAACCGCCGCGGTGACGATCTCCGGATGCGCGCTGCTCATGGCGGTTACGGCTTCTCCTGCACGGCTGTGGAACACCTAGCGTGGCCCCGACGACCGCTCAAGCGGCGTCCGGACTATCGGCCGCAGGACCCGCCCCTTGTAACTTGTGATTCCCGCCCAAAATATAGGCAATCAGCGGCAAAGTCCGCCGCTTGTGCCTGCGTAAATAGGCAATCTGCCCGACTGACCCCTCGTCCGGCCTTTGGCCTGAAGCTTGCAGCTTCAAAGCCCGGGAACGACGGGGCGATTGCCCTATCACGGAAAGGGTACAGGTCCTGTAGGTCAGGCATCGTTTGCGCGCTGGGGGTCTTATATGGTTGCCGCCTTCGACGAGATGAAGGGAGCCGACGGAGGCGTGCGCCCGGCCTATGGCGAGCTCGCGCGCTGGCTCGCGGATGTGCCCTCTGATGTGCTCGACTACCGCCGGCGCGAAGCCGAACTTCTGTTTCGCCGCATCGGCATCACGTTCGCCGTCTATGGGGAGGCCGATGCCCAGGAACGGCTGATCCCGTTCGACGTCATCCCCCGCATCATGGCTGCCGCCGAATGGCGCCTGCTGGAAAAAGGCCTGACCCAGCGCGTCAACGCGCTCAACATGTTCATAAAGGACGTCTATGGCCCGCGCGAAATCCTGCGCGCCGGCCACGTTCCCGACGACCTGGTGTTCCGCAATCCCGCCTTCCGTCCGGAGATGAGCGGACAAAGCGTGCCGCATGACATTTACGTGCACATTGCCGGTATCGACATTGTTCGCGTGGATGCCGAGACATTCTATGTACTGGAAGACAACGCGCGCACGCCATCCGGCGTCTCCTACATGCTGGAGAACCGCGAGATCATGATGCGGTTGTTCCCCGAGTTGTTCGCACGGCACCGCATCGCGCCGGTCGAGAACTATCCGGACGAATTGCTCGCCACCCTTAAATCCGTTGCGCCGGTGACGGCCAATCGCGATCCGACGGTCGTGCTGCTCACGCCTGGCGTATTCAACTCGGCCTACTACGAACATTCGTTTCTGGCCGACAAGCTCGGCGTCGAATTGGTCGAAGGTCGCGACCTGCTGGTGAAGAATGAGATGGTATTCATGCGCACCACCCAGGGCCCGCAACGGGTGGACGTGATCTACCGCCGCGTCGACGACGATTTCCTCGATCCCCTCACCTTTCGTCCCGATTCCACACTCGGCGTCCCGGGCTTGATGTCGGCCTATCAGGCCGGCAACGTTACGCTGGCCAATGCGGTCGGCACCGGAATTGCCGACGACAAGGCGGTCTACAGCTTCATGCCGGCGATCGTGAAATTCTACCTCGGCGAGGAGCCATTGCTGAAGAACGTGCCGACCTGGCGCTGCCGCGAGCCGGACCATCTCGCATATGTGCTCGACCACTTGCACGAGCTGGTGGTCAAGGAAGTGCACGGCTCCGGCGGCTACGGCATGTTGATCGGGCCGACTGCAAGCAAAATCGCAATCGAGCAGTTCCGTGCCAAGCTCAAAACCGCGCCGAAGAACTTCATCGCGCAGCCGACACTTGCGCTCTCTACTTGCCCGACATGCGTCGAAGAAGGCGTGGCACCGCGTCACGTGGACCTGCGCCCCTTCGTCCTTTCCGGCCGCGACCGAACCCGCATCGTGCCCGGCGGGTTGACCCGTGTCGCGCTCAAGAGCGGTTCGCTGGTGGTCAATTCCAGCCAGGGCGGCGGCACCAAGGACACGTGGGTATTGGACGGATGAATGTACGCCTGCATGTACAGGTCCCTCATCCTTCGAGACGCGGCCTGCGGCCGCTCCTCAGGATGAGGGCTTTCCTTTCGGTCCTCATGGTGAGGAGCATCGCGCAGCGATGCGTCTCGAACCATGAGGACGACAGCAGAGGCCTGTAATGCTCTCCCGCACCGCCGATAACCTGTACTGGCTGTCGCGCTATGTCGAACGCGCGGAATATCTTGCGCGCATTCTCGACGCCACGCAGAGATTGACCGCACTTCCGCTCGCATATGTCGGCACCAGCAATGAATGGGAATCCGCAGTTGCAACGGCCGGCTGCGCCAATGCCTTCTTCAAGCAATACGACGAAGCTAACGAAGAGAACGTCACGGACTTCCTCGCCTTCTCAACCGCCAATTCATCTTCGATCCGCTCCTGCTTCGAGCTCGCGCGAAGCAATGCCCGCGCGGTGCGCACCGCGCTGACGATGGAAATGTGGGACGCCATCAACGGCACCTGGCTCGAGCTCAGGCGCTACGGCAACGGACCAACCTCGCGCGAGGAATTCTCCCGGTTCCTGCGCTGGGTTCAGGAGTCTTCGCTGCGCTTCGACGGCTCCGCCTACCGCACCATGCTGCGCAATGACGCTTATTGGTTCTCCCGTCTCGGCGTCTATATCGAGCGCGCCGATAACACGGCGCGAATCCTCGACGTGAAATACCATCTCCTGTTGCCGGACAACGAACGCGTCGGCGGGCCACTCGACTATTTCCAATGGGCCGCAATCCTGCGCTCGGTGTCGGCGCTCACCGCCTATCACTGGGTCTACCGCGAAGGCCTGCAGCCCTGGCTGGTGGCCGACCTGCTGATCCTGAAAGAGGAAATGCCGCGCTCGCTCGCTTCCTGCTACGAGGCGATCGCCCGCTATCTGGACTCGGTCGCCGGCGCCTATGGCCGGCAGGGGCCGGCCCAGCGTCAGGCCCGCGGCATTCGCACCAGGTTGCAGAACAGCCGCATGGACGGCATCTTCCAGCGCGGGTTGCATGAATTCATCAGCGAATTCATCACCGAGAACAACCGCCTCGGCGCCGCCATCACCGAGCAATTCCTGCTATGAACGCGTTGGCACCGCGCGCGGACACTTTGGCGGGTGTTCTACCCCGAAGACCGGTTCTCACCTTTCGCGATCATGCGCTAGTGCGGTGGGTTTGAAGTTCCTCCTGTTGTAGCCGCGAACTCGCGGGAGGAACTTCAAACCCTAAACCGCACTGGAATCATTAAGTTGCTAGTGTCCCTTTAATTCCGAAGTTCGCATAAATGGGCGCCGCAAGGGAATACGAACTTCGGAATCGGGACACTAGCCTGTGCTAGAACCCTGCCCCAGACGATAGCCACCCTGGACCTCATGCGGATTCATATTTCCCACGCGACCACCTATCGCTACGACGTGCCGCCCAGTGTCGTAACGCAGACATTGCGGCTTACCCCGCGCAATCATGATGGGCAATATGTGGTGGGCTGGCGCGTCGAGGTGTCGGAGGACTGCCTGCTGCATCAGCATGAGGATGCATTCGGAAACATTATCCATACCTTTACTGCCGAAGGCCCATTCAAGGAATTGTCGGTCGCGGTCGAGGGCGAGGTCGAGACGCAGGACACGCACGGCGTGGTACGCGGCGCGCTCGAACGTTTTCCACCCGGTTTGTTTCTGCGCGAAACCGCGCTCACTCAAGCCGATGCGGCCATCATCGACTTCGCCCAAGGCACGCATAGCGACGCCGGGAGCGATACGCTGAACCTTTTGCACACGCTGCTCAATGCGCTCAACCGCGAGATCACATTCGACACCGATCCGACCCATGCGGCTACGACCGCGGCGGAAGCTTTCGCGCTGCGCCGCGGCGTCTGCCAGGACCTGACA
This sequence comes from uncultured Alphaproteobacteria bacterium, assembly GCA_963828695.1. Classification (GTDB taxonomy): domain Bacteria; phylum Pseudomonadota; class Alphaproteobacteria; order Rhizobiales; family Xanthobacteraceae; genus Pseudolabrys. The sequence continues at coordinate 167,802 of CAWHFS010000001.1, forward strand.
CACATTTTCATCGCATCCGCGCGGGCGCTCGGCGTCCCGGCACGCTACATCGGTGGGCATTTCCATCGCGTGGATGGAGTGACGGCACAGGAAGCCGGCCACGCCTGGGCCGAGGCCTATGTTGAGAATCTTGGCTGGATCGGCTTCGATCCGACCAACGGGATCGCCACCACGGAGGCTCACGTGCGCGTTGCGGTCGGACTTGACTATCTGGGCGCGGCGCCTGTGCGCGGCACGCGTTACGGCGGCAATGGCGAAACGCTCCAGGTGGCTGTGCATGTCGACCAGGCGCGCCAGCAGGCCCAGACATAGCGATGACGTTGTCGGACCCGGACCCCCACCACTATAACCAGCATCCAATTCGGTAAAGAAAAAGTCGGACCACATGACATACTGCTGCGGAATTCTCGTGCGTGAAGGTCTGGTGATGATCGCGGACACGCGCACCAATGCCGGCCTCGACAACGTCTCGACCTTCCGCAAGCTCCACGTCTACACGGAGCCGGGCGAACGCATCATGGCGCTCGCCTCCGCCGGCAATCTGTCGCTGAGCCAGTCGGTACGCTCCACGCTGACCGAGGGCGTGGAAAATCCCGAGACCGGCGAGATCGAGACCCTTATGAACGCGCCGAGCATGTTCAAAGCCGCCCAGCGCATCGGACGCACCATCCGCAACCTCCAGAACGCCGAGGGTCCCGAACTCGCTGCAGCGGAGGTTGACCACGACGTCGCCTTCCTGTTTGGAGGCCAGATCAAGGGCGGCCGCTTGAGGCTGTTCATGATCTACTCGGCCGGCAACTTCATCGAGTGCACGACCGACACGCCCTATCTGCAGATTGGCGAGCACAAGTACGGCAAGCCGGTTCTTGACCGTGCGATCAGCTTCGAAACCGATCTCTATGACGCACTCAAGATCGGGTTGATCTCGATGGACTCCACCATGCGTTCCAATCTCGGGGTCGGCCTGCCGATCGATATTCTGGTAGTACGAAGAGATTCCTGCAACTCTGAGGTGAACTATCGTATCGAGCCAGGCGAGCCTTATTTTCAGGACCTGCGCGAGCGCTGGTCGGGCGCCTTGCGCGCGGCCCACATGGCAATTCCACGCCCGCCCTACCGCAATCCGGGCTGAGAGTTCCGTAAATGCGCTTGGGCTTTACCTTCAGTTAACAGCAGCGCGCGATTTGCAGCTTTTTGGGCCCAAATGGCCGTGACGGCGGCAGACCGAAAGCGAATAGCAAGCTTTTCCACCTAGTTTCCGCCCCGAAAAGTCCAACCAGGACTGTAGCTTAAGGGGCATCATCTTGCCGGCTGTGGCTCGCCCGCGCACATCCGACGATCGGCCATATACCAATTGGGACCGTGCTCGCCTGAGCATCGTCGTTCCGATCGGCGTGATCGTCGCTGTCGCCATCGTCTGCATCGTCGTTGCAGTGCTGTCCTCAGCGCAACGCGCCGACGAAGTCGCGATCGAGCAAGAGAAGCAATTGTTCACGCGCGCGCTGAACAATTTCGGCCAACGCGTATTGCGCGAGGTCAAGAGCGTTGCAACTTCGGAATCGGCGGTCAGCAACGTTCGCTCCAGGTTCGATCCGGATTGGGCGAACCAGCGCGTCGGACGTTGGCTCCAGACCTATTTCGAACACGACTACGTCTTCATCTTCGACGCGCATGACAATCCGATCTACTCGCAGATCGGCCAGAAGCCGGCCGGTACCGCATGGCTCGCATCTGCGCGTCCCGATCTGATGGCTGTCATCGACTACATGCGGGGACGTGAGCCGAGCCTGCATAACGCGGTCCGCCTCACCGCACCAAGCCTGACCGAAGGCGGTGCTCATTCACAAGCGGCGGTGATCCGGCAAATTCTCGGTCAAACCGCCGTCGTCGCCGCGGCAGCCGTCGGACCACTCAAAGGTCTGGCACCGGCACTCGACACCAATGCGCCGATCGTAATGTCGGTCAAATATATCGACAACGATGTGCTGGCCGACATTGCTACACAATTGCGGCTGACGAATTTGCGCCAGATCGGCGACGCACCGGCACCGGCGGGCGACCTCGTCTATGAACTGGAAGGCCGCGAAGGCAATGAAATTGCGCGCTTTGCCTGGACGCCGAGACAGCCCGGCGCCGAGATCGTCAACAGCGTCATTCCGTTTATTGCCGTCGCGCTCGCCGGATTCGCACTCCTCGCCGCATTCGTACTGCGGTACATGCGTCGTACCGCGGCGGCGATTGCCGCCGGCGAAACACGCTTGCGTCATCTTGCATTGCATGACCCGCTTTGCGGTTTGCCCAATCGCATCTTCTTCGGTGAACGGCTGGAAGCAGTGATCGAGGAAGTGCGTGCCGGCTCATCGCCGGCGGCGGTGTTCTATATAGACCTCGACCATTTCAAGGACGTCAACGACACGCTCGGTCACCACATTGGCGACGAATTAATTCGCAATGTCACCCTGCGCCTGTCGAGCACGCTGCGCGGCGACGATCTGGTGGCGCGGCTCGGCGGCGACGAATTTGCAGTGATATCATCGATTGGCAACGACAACGCGAAGATGATGGCGATCGCCCAGCGCATCATCGCCGCACTCTGCGCGCCATATGCAATCAGCCGGCACAACATCGTAATCGGCGCATCGATCGGCATTGCGGTGATCGACCGCAACTGCGGCGCCGCCGCCGATATCATGCGCTACGCGGATATGGCGCTCTATCGCGCCAAGAACGAGGGACGCAACCGCGCCTGTATCTACGACGCCGCCATGGACGCCGACCTGTCGAGCCGCAAGCTGCTGGAAGCGGACCTGCGTGAGGCGATCGAGAATGACCGCCTGCAGCTGCTCTACCAGCCGATCGTCAACAAGAGCGGTGAGACCCTTGTAGGCGTCGAGGCGCTGTGCCGCTGGACGGATCCCGTGCGCGGAGAGATCTCGCCGAATGAATTCATCCCTGCCGCCGAACACAGCGGCCTGATCATCGAACTCGGCGCCTGGGTCCTGCGCCGCGCCTGCATCGATGGCAAGGCATGGCCAGGTTTGACGGTTGCGGTCAATGTCTCGCCGCTGCAGTTCCGTCGTCCCGATTTCTTCGACCTGGTGGAGCGCACGCTGGCCGACACCAATTTCGACCCTGCGCGGCTCGAACTCGAGCTGACCGAGAGCGTGCTGCTTGGCAACGTGGATACCGCCGAAGCGGCCATGTTGCAACTCAAGGCACTGGGCGTGCGGCTCGCGCTTGACGATTTCGGCACCGGCTATTCCTCGCTGCTCTACCTTCGCCGCTTCCCGTTCGACAAACTGAAAATCGACCGCAGCTTCGTGCTTTCGATCGAAAAGGCCGCAGATGCGGCGGCCATCGTTCACGCAGTGGTCAGCCTCGGCCGAGGCCTGGGCATGAAGGTGACAGCCGAAGGTGTGGAAACCGCCGACCAGCAGTTGTTCTTGCGCGCCGCCGGCGTGCATTCCATGCAGGGCTACCGCTTCGGCAAAGCGGTCACCGCCGCCGAGATCACAAACCGTCTGGAGTCGAAAGCCCAATTCCGGCCGATGGATGTGGCGACCGCACTGGCGAGCTAGGGTTCGATCCATTCGTTTCCGGTGTGCTCGCGTGGCACCGACAATTCAATAAATTCCCTGAGACGTCCGCTTCCCGTTGGCACGGGAACAAGCGCAGTTCGGCCACCCCCGATGGCATGCGCGCGCTTTTGTGATATGGCGGTCGCGACAGGTTTCAGGGAAGGGATTCCGATGAGTGCGTCCGCAAAAATTGCGCTTGTGACCGGAGCGGGAACGGGCGTGGGCCGGGCAGTGGCGATTGCGCTCGCCAAGGCCGGCTACAGTCTGGTGTTGGCCGGCCGCCGCAAGGATATGCTCGACAAGGTTTCGGGCGAGATCAACGCCATCGGCGCGCAGGCGCTGGCGGTACCGACCGACGTCTCCAAGCGTGAATCAATCCTGTCTCTTTTCACCACGGTCAAATCGACCTTTGGGCGCCTCGACGTGTTGTTCAATAACGCTGGTATCGGCGCCCCGCCTGTGCCGCTCGAGGATTTGCCTTTCGAGACGTGGCAGAACGTGGTTGCGACCAATTTCACCGGCATGTTCCTGTGCACACAGGAAGCCATCAAGATCATGAAGGATCAGAAGCCGCGCGGCGGTCGCATCATCAACAACGGCTCGATCTCGGCCCATGCGCCACGACCGTTTTCGATCGCCTATACCTCGACAAAGCACGCGGTCACCGGCCTGACCAAGTCCACCTCACTTGACTGCCGGCAGTACGACATCTGCTGCGGGCAAGTCGACATCGGCAATGCGGCAACGCCGCTCACCGACCGCATGGTTCAGGGCGACGGCGTGTTGCAGCCCGACGGACGCAAGATGATCGAGCCGCGCATGGATGCTGACCACGTCGGCAATGCCGTCGTCTACATGGCGAGCCTTCCGCTCGATACGAACGTTCTTTTCATGACGGTGATGGCGAACAAGATGCCGTACGTGGGGCGAGGCTAGCGTTTCATGTGGCCGGCCGATGCGCTGAAGGAGTGGCGCGAGTTCTATCTTCTGGTAGGCACGGCCGGCGCCACTTTGCTCGCTTTGCTGTTCGTCGCCGTCACGCTGGGCGCCGGCTATCTGACCGAAAAACGACAGGCACCAACTCGTACTTTCATGAGCCCGGTTGTGATCCATTTCACCAGTGTCTTCTTCTTGTCCGCGGTCGCCATGGTGCCGGAACACGGGGCAACTTTCTTCGCCACGCTGATTGGCGCTACTGCCGTTATCGGCGCCGCGGTCTCGAGTTACATCACGGTGCAGGTCCTGCGCACCAACTTGACGGGCTACGTGCAGGACTATCTGGCTTACGGCCTCCTTCCCGTGTTCGGTTATCTCGCGCTGCTGGCCGCCGCCGTGACGATCTCCCTGAAGATGGAGATCGGGCTCAATGTGCTCGCCGGCGCGCTCCTGCTGTTGGCGATCGTCAATATCCGCAATGCGTGGGACCTCACGCTCGTCATGGTTCGTCATCACCGCGGACGTCGATAGCCGGCGGGTGATATATGTATCGCTTGAGTTGACGCCGCGTCAGCGCCAAACCAGGGGCCCCGTTGAGCGAGCAGATGTCTTCCCGGCGCATCGGCCTGCTGCGCATCGCGGCCGCGCTCATGCTCGTGCTCATCATCAGTCTCGGCGTCTTCGCGTGGTGGAACGATATCGTCCGCATTGCGCCGACGCCCAAGGGAATCGAAGCGGAAATCCGCTCGTGGGGTCACTGGGCGGTGGCCGCTTCCATCGGCTTGATGATGGCACACAGCCTGGTCCCGTTCCCCGCCGAATTCGTCACGTTCGCCAACGGTATGTTGTTCGGCCCGGTCTGGGGTGTCGTCGTCACCTGGATCGGTGCAATGCTCGGCGCATGCCTTGCCTTCGCGCTGGCGCGCTGGTTCGGCCGCCCGTTTGTCGATGCCTTGATGAACGAGGCGCATCGCGAGGCCATGGACCGGTGGTTACGCCGGCAGGGCGTCGGCGTGCTGTTGCTCAGCCGGTTGATGCCGCTGATCTCGTTCAACGTCATCAATTACGCCGCGGGCCTCACCCCGATTTCCTGGTGGACCTTCCTGTGGACGACCGGGCTTGGCATTCTGCCGATCACCACGCTTCTGGTGGTTACGGGAGACCTGGCGTGGAACGGCACCGGATATACCTGGATCTACCTGCTCGCGGTTGCCGTTGTCGGCACCCTGCTCTGGTACGTTATCGCCCGCCGACGGCGGGTTGGCGGATAAGCCTCATTCGACCACGCTGACCTCGACTTTCGTCCCCGTCTTCACCTTGGCCAGCACCTTCACGTTGCCCAGCGCCTTGGCGAACACATTGCACGGGCTCGCCAGCCGCGTCTCGTTGCCCTTGGAGATCGGCGTACGCCCAAACCCGATCGCAATCGCCGGCCCCTGCGGCCAATAGGCGATCTCGCCCGGCGTAATGACCGCGCGGGCATCCGGTTCACGCGCAGCGTTCACCGGCACGTCGAAATAGACTTCCTCGCCCCAGGTCAGTGCGGACGAAGAGAGCGGCAGCACGGCCGCGATAGCCTTGGCGGTGGGCGTGTCGAGCAACTCGGCGTCCAGCGTCAGTGTGCCGAAATCGAAACGGATGCGGGCCATGCGGTCTCCTGTTGGCTTCGCGATTGCATTGGCCCCGGCAATTCATGCATTTTCATAGTGCATGATCCCGAAAAGTGGAAGCCGGTTTTCGGAAATGATCATGCACAATAACGCGGCGGCGTTGGCAAGACGACAAACACGACTTAACCACGGCCGCATGAGGGGAAAGTGACATGGGGCATTTCCAATCCGCGGTCGGCGTGGTGGCATTGATCGGGTTCGCCTACCTGATCAGCGAAAAGCGCAGCGCGGTGAACTGGAGGGCCGCGGGCGCGGCGCTCGTCGTCACCCTGGCGACCGCTGTCCTGCTGCTCGAACTGCCTCAGATCAGGACCGCCTTTGCACTGATCAACCATGCGGTCGAGGCCATTGCCGCGGCAACATTGGCCGGAACATCGCTGGTGTTCGGCTATGTCGGCGGCGCCACCCCGCCCTTTGCCGTGACGTCGCCGGGCGCCGAATTCGTGCTCGCCTTCCAGGCGTTGCCAATCGTGCTGGTGATGAGTGTGCTCACCACGCTGCTGTTCCACTGGCGCATATTGCCGCCGATCGTGCGCGGATTTTCGTGGGTTCTGGAGCGCAGCATGGGCGTCGGCGGCGCAGTCGGCCTGTCCACCGCCGCCAATATATTTCTTGGCATGGTGGAATCGCCACTGTTCATCCGGCCTTACCTCTCGCGACTTTCACGCGGCGAATTGTTCATGGTGATGACCGGCGGCATGGCCGGCATCGCCGGCACCGTGTTCGTGCTCTATGCGACCATATTGCGCGCCGCCATTCCGGACGTTGCCGGCCATATTCTGGTTGCGTCGATCCTGGGCGCGCCGGCAGCGCTGTTGATCAGCGGATTGATGGTACCCGTCGCGCCCGATGAGCATTGCGATATCGAGGCGGTCGACGTCGGCCGGATCGCCGCCTCGACCATGGACGCGATCGTACGCGGAACCGCCGCTGGGCTCGAACTCCTGCTCAACATTGTCGCCATGCTGATCGTGCTGGTGGCGCTGGTGCACCTCGCCAATGCGATCCTGAGCCTGCTGCCGGACGTGGCCGGGAGCGCGATTACGCTGCAACGCGTGCTGGGCCTCATCATGGCGCCGGTGTGCTGGCTGATGGGCGTGCCCTGGAGCCAGGCGGTCACTGCCGGCTCGCTGATGGGCATCAAGACCGTACTCAACGAATTGATCGCCTTTCTGGAGCTCGCCAGGCTGCCGCCCGGCACCCTCGACGACCGCTCACGACTGATCATGCTCTATGCCATGTGCGGCTTTGCGAATTTTGGCTCGCTCGGAATCATGATTGCGGGGCTTACGGTGATGGCGCCGGACCGCCGCGCCGACATCATCTCGCTCGGCGGCAAGTCGATCGTCTCGGGCACGCTGACAACCTGTCTTATGGGCGCGATCGTCGGCGTGCTGAACTAGATGCTCAAACTGGTCGCAACGCTTGTCTTGTTGATGGCCGGGCCGGTCGCCGGCTTCGCTCGCCCGGTCCACATCGTCGCCTTCGGCGACAGCGCCACCGCAGGCTATCTGGTTCCGCGCCAGCAGGCCTACCCGTCGCAGCTGCAGGCGGCGTTGCGCAAGAAAGGCTACGACGTCGTCGTGGACAATGCCGGCGTCAGCGGCGAGACCACCGCAGGCGCGCTCAAGCGCTTCGATTCCGCAATCGCACCCGGCACCGACATTGCCATTGTCGAGTTCGGCATCAATGACCTGCGCCATCGCGTGCCGCCGCAGCGCATGCGCGCTAACCTGGACGAGATCGTCCGCACGCTGCGCAAACGCGGCATCGCGGTGCTGGTGATCGGGCTCGGCCGCCTGGATCTCTCGGATGTCGCACACGCGCGTGATGTCCCCTACGCGCAATGGCGCCTGCCCGCAGGCAAATTTCGCGCGCGCGACGGCGTACATTTCAATGCTGAAGGCTATGCCATTCTTGTCGCGCGTATGCTGCCGCTGGTGGAAATGCTGATGAAGCGCGTATCGCGCCGGTGATCGCACTCAGTGCAGCCGGAACTCGCCGTTGATGGCCTTGAGCTCCGCAGGCTTGATCAGCTTCGTGTGCGCCACTTGCACCGAATGCAACGGCCCTTCCAGCTTCTCCTGCCAGAATGCGAGAAACCGCTGCAGCTCGGGAAACTCCGGAAACAGGTCGTAGGCTTGCCAGACATAGGACTGGAGCAGCCAGTGGTGATCGGGACGCCGGTACAGGATATGGGCCGTTGTCAGGCCGTAACCGTTGACCTGTTTCAGAAAGTCCTTCGAGACCATCGCGTCCTCCGTTGAAGTCGGACTGCAAGTTTCCAATCCCGGCATTGCTCATTGCAAGCCAAAACGGTAAACAAACTGTTTAAAATCAAGGCGTTAGCAGCAACCACGTGAGCCTGCTAACAGCGGTGGCGGCACGATCGGACGCACCGCCAAGGATAACCTGGCGCCGCCCGGTGGGGTTCCCGGCGCTGGCCGTTAACCATTGGAGCGGATGCATTTTCTGCAATTGTTGGCACTCGATCAAAATGAGTGCTAAAAAATTTTCCGAGGCCCCTTGCGGGTGAAAAATCCGTAACCCATCTGCGGGCCAGGAGTTGGCGGGGGGACACGCTGACTGCCAAAAACGCCTTATCGTCCAATAATTTAGGAGGACTGCCATGAAGTTCCGTCCGCTTCACGACCGCGTCGTCGTCAAGCGCATCGATGCCGAGGAAAAGACTGCCGGCGGCATCATCATTCCCGACACTGCCCAAGAGAAGCCGAGCCAAGGCGAGATCGTTGCCGTCGGCCCCGGCGGTCGCGACGAGAGCGGCAAGTTGATTCCGATCGATCTGAAGGTCGGCGACACAGTGCTGTTCGGCAAATGGTCGGGCACCGAGGTCAAGATCGACGGCCAGGATCTCCTCATCATGAAGGAGAGCGACATCATGGGCGTGATCGAAGGCGGCAGCGCCGCCAGGAAGAAGGCGGCGTAAGCGCGATCCTCGTCCTGAGGGGCTGCGCGATCCGCGCGGCGCCTCGAAGGACGAGGGCAATGAATCATTACGGCCTTGTCCTTCGAGACGGCGCGCCGCGCTCCTCAGGATGGGGACCGAGAAAAACAGAGGACTGCAACAATGGCTGCTAAAGACGTGAAATTCTCCGTCGATGCCCGCGACCGCATGTTGCGCGGCGTCGACATCCTCGCCAATGCGGTGAGAGTGACGCTCGGCCCCAAGGGCCGCAACGTCGTGCTCGACAAGTCATTCGGCGCCCCGCGCATCACCAAGGACGGTGTGACGGTCGCGAAGGAAATCGAGCTGGAAGACAAGTTCGAGAACATGGGCGCGCAGATGGTCCGCGAAGTGGCGTCGAAGTCGTCCGACTTCGCCGGCGACGGCACCACCACCGCCACCGTGTTGGCCGCAGCGATCGTCAAGGAAGGTTCCAAGGCGGTTGCCGCCGGCATGAATCCGATGGACCTGAAGCGCGGCGTCGACCTCGCCGTTGAGGCGATCGTCGAGCACCTCAAGGCCAACTCCAAGAAGGTCACTTCGAACGAAGAGATCGCCCAGGTCGGCACCATCTCGGCCAACGGCGATACCGAGATCGGCAACTTCCTCGCGAAGGCCATGCAGAAGGTCGGCAACGAGGGCGTGATCACGGTCGAAGAGGCCAAGAGCCTGGAGACCGAACTCGACGTGGTCGAAGGCATGCAGTTCGACCGCGGCTACATCTCGCCCTATTTCATCACCAACGCCGACAAGATGCGCGTTGAGATGGAAGACCCCTATATCCTGATCTACGAAAAGAAGCTGTCGGGATTGCAGGAACTGCTGCCGCTGCTCGAAGCGGTAGTGCAGACCGGCAAGCCGCTGTTGCTCGTGGCAGAGGATGTCGAGGGCGAAGCGCTCGCAACGCTCGTCGTCAACAAGCTGCGCGGCGGCCTCAAGGTCGCGGCGGTGAAGGCACCGGGCTTCGGCGATCGCCGCAAGGCCATGCTGCAGGACATTGCCATCCTGACCGGCGGCCAGGCTATCAGCGAAGACCTCGGGATCAAGCTCGAGAACGTCACGATCAACATGCTCGGTCGCGCCAAAAAGGTGATGATCGACAAGGAGAACACCACCATCGTCCACGGCGCCGGCAAGAAGGCCGACATCGAGGCGCGGGTGTCGCAGATCAAGGCACAGATCGAGGAGACCACCTCGGACTACGATAAGGAAAAGCTGCAGGAGCGGCTGGCAAAACTCGCCGGCGGCGTTGCAGTGATCCGCGTCGGCGGTGCAACCGAAGTCGAAGTGAAGGAGCGCAAGGATCGCGTCGACGACGCGATGCATGCGACCCGCGCCGCTGTTGAAGAGGGCATTCTGCCCGGCGGCGGCGTCGCCCTGCTTCGTTCGGTCGAGGCGCTCAAGCGCCTGAAGACCGAAAACGAGGACCAGAAGCATGGCGTCGACATCGTCCGCAAGGCGATCCAGGCTCCTGCCCGCCAGATCGCGGCCAACGCCGGCGCTGACGGCTCGGTCGTTGTCGGCAAGTTGCTCGAAAAGGATCAGTACTCGTACGGCTTCGACGCTCAGAACGGCGAGTACGGCAACCTCATGACCAAGGGCATCATCGACCCGACCAAGGTTGTGCGGGCGGCGATCCAGAACGCGGCCTCGGTCGCGGGCCTGCTGATCACCACCGAGGCCATGGTCGCCGAGGTGCCAAAGAAACAGGCCGCAGCGCCGGCAATGCCGGGCGGTGGCATGGGCGGGATGGATTTCTAAGTCCAACGTCCAGTCAACACGAAAAATGCAATGGCCCGGGAGCAATCCCGGGCCTTTCGCATTATGGTCAGGGCCGTGAATGGAAAACCGCCGTGGCCCAGCAAACAGGAAAAATCTACGCGGGCATCGGTGGGTGGCCCTATGAGCCGTGGCGCGGCGTGTTCTATCCGAAAGGTCTGCCGCACTCGCGCGAATTGTCCTACGCAGCCGAGCATCTGACTTCGATCGAGGTCAATGGAACTTTCTATCGGACGCAGACGCCGGCAACGTTCCGAAAATGGGCCTCGGAAGTGCCGGAGAATTTCGTATTCGCGCTGAAGGGGCCCCGCTATGCGGTAAACCGCCGGGTGCTCAAGGAAGCGGGCAAATCCATCAGCCGCTTCCTCGATTCCGGCATCACAGAACTCGGCAGCCGGCTCGGCCCCCTGCTTTGGCAACTCGCGCCGACCAAGAAATTCGATGAAATCGATTTCGGCGGATTTCTCGAACTCTTGCCAAAAACCTTCGACGGACATTCCTTACGCCATGTCGTCGAAGTGCGTCACGACAGCTTCAAGACTGGCGCTTTCATTGCATTGCTGCGAAAATTTTCCATACCGGTGGCCTTCGCCGAACACGATACCTATCCGGCGATCGCCGACGTGACCGACGATTTCGTGTATGCCCGTCTGCAGAGAGGCAACGAAATGCTAAAAGTCGGTTATCCGGAAAAGGCGCTCGATGACTGGGCGCTGCGCGCCAAAACCTGGGCGCAAGGTGGCGAGCCGAAGGACCTACCGAAAGTCGACAAGAAGACCGCACCGAAATTGCCGCGCGACGTCTTCGTCTATTTCATCCACGAAGCAAAGGTTCGTGCGCCGGCTGCCGCCATGGCGTTAATCGAGCGGCTGTCCGCAGGGGGCAAAGACAAATGACCGATATTTCCCAACTCAACGCCGGTGAACTCCTTCGCCTCTATCGCCGGAAAGAACTGTCGCCGGTCGAAGTCTTGCGAAATACGCTGGAGCGCGTCACATGCTTCGAACCGCAGATCAATGCCTTCGTGCTGCTCGACCAAGATGGCGCGCTTTCCGCCGCCCGTGCGTCCGAAACGCGCTGGGGCAAGGGCAAACCGATGGGCCTGGTCGACGGCCTTCCAGCCACCATCAAAGACATCATCGACGTGAAGGGCCTGCCGACCCGCAAAGGTTCGCTCACAACCTCGATGACTCCCCCAACACACGACGCGCCGGCAGTCGCACGGCTCAAGGAACAAGGCGCAATCATTCTCGGCAAGACCGCCACGCCGGAATTCGGTTGGATCGGTGTCTGCCATTCGCCGTTGACCGGCATCACGCGTAACCCCTGGAACCTCACCCGCACCACCGGCGGCTCCTCGGGTGGCGCGGCGGCGGCAGCGCTCCTGAACCTCGGCGTCTTGCATCTCGGCACCGACGGCGCCGGCTCGATCCGTATTCCATCAGCATTCAGCGGCGTATTCGGTATCAAACCGAGTTATGGCCGTGTGCCCGCCTATCCGGCTTCGGCTTTCACGGTGCTTGCGCATCAAGGGCCTCTCACCCGCACGGTTTCCGATGCAGCCTTGATGCTCAGCGTCATCGGACAGCCGGACGCTCGCGACACCACCGCGTGGAACACGCCGGCGCCCGACTACCGCATCGGGCTTGACGACGGCGTGCGCGGCTTGCGCGTCGCCTGGAGCCCGCGCCTCGGTTACGTCAAAGAACTGGACGCAGATGTCGAAGCGGCGGCATACAAGGCGGCGCAATTCTTTGCCGAACTCGGTGCTCATGTCGAAGAGGTCGATCCCGGCTTCGCCGAACCGATCGATATCGAGAAGAAGGTGTGGTACGCGGTTGCAACCACCCTCGTCGACGCGGTCCCGGTGGCCGAACGCGAGCAGATGGATGAGGGCCTGCGCCGCATGGCCGAACAAGGCCGCCGCTATTCGCTCGCCGATTATCTCTCCGCCCACACGCATCGCACAGAACTGGCCCTTCACATGCTGCGCTTCCACGAGCGTTATGACCTGTTGCTGACACCGCAAATGCCGGTACCGGCGATCGAAGCCGGCCGCGTAACGCCGGCGGACGGGCGTTTCGGCGACGAGTGGATCAACTGGTCGCCGTACACCTATCCCTTCAACCTCACGCAACAGCCGGCAGCATCCGTCCCGTGCGGGTTTTCATCCGATGGATTGCCGATTGCCTTGCAGATTGTCGGCCCGCCCCGCCGCGATGAGATCGTGCTGCGTGCCGCCCGCGCCTATGAAAGCGCCTGCCCGTTTCTGCGGCTCACCGCGCCGCGCGACGGACGTTCCAAATGAAAACGACCACAAATGAGAGGCGCGCGTACATCCGGCGTCGCCTGAACCTCATCGTGGCCGTCAAGCGAACTGGAGCTCAAAGCTTCCCGGCTCGCTACTTGCTACCTGTATAGCCTGCGTCTGTGTCATTACTGTGACGGTGGCATGCACCCTTTGTTTACAATTGGCTACGAGCAGGCCAGGCCAGATGCGGTTTTGGGTGAACTCAAACGTGCCAAGGTCAATCTTCTGGTCGATACCCGTGCGGTCGCGGCGTCACGCCGCCCGGGATTTTCCAAACGCCAACTCGCCGCCGCCCTCGACGAGAACGGCATTGCCTATATTCATTTGCAGAAGCTTGGCACGCCAGCTGAGGGCCGCGCCGCCGCACGCTCAGGCGATTTCGACACGCTCTGGCGCATCTACGACAGGCATATCAAGTCGCCGGAAGCGCAGAACGCGCTCGATGAACTGATCGGACTGATCAAGTCGGGCAAGCGGATTGCACTGTTGTGCTACGAGCGTAATCCGGAAGAATGCCACCGCAGCCGCATTGCCACACTGGTCAAGAAACGCATGCGCGTGAAGGTCGAAGACCTGATCCCGCCGCTGTTCTGACTATTCCGCCGGCTGCGCCACGCGACGGGCGCGCTCAACGCCAGAGACCAGGAACACGATGCCGAGCACGCCGGCAAGGAATATCCCGGCAATGCCGGCAACAGCCGCCAGCAAGAGATCGAAGCCGCCACGGCTGTAGAGCCAGGCGATGATCGAAACCGCCGCGCCCGATGAAACGAAGGTGAGGAAATAGCGCACCGCATAGACGCGGCCGCGCCAGGCGTCGGCGGTATAGCGTGCGATAACCAGGTCGCCGACCGTGACCTGCCCATAGATCGCCGCCATCGACAACGCCAGTGCCAGCAGCAGCGTCATGCCGCTGGAATTTGCCGCCCACAGGATGCCGAGGAATTGCAACGCCACGACAACCGCAAACAACTGGTACGGCTTGATGTATTCGACCACCCGGCCGACAACGATCTGCGCCACGGCGCCGCACATGAACACGGCGGTGGCAAGCGAACCAACCCACAGCAACGGCACATCGGCGCCCAGCCGTTCATCGACGATCTTGGGCAGTGCGATCGAGATGGTGTTGAACGTCAGGCCGCCGGCGAGCGAAATCACCACATAAAGGCCGAACATGATCATGGCCGCGCGCTGCGACAGCACCACGTCAGCGACGGTCTTGCGCTTGGCGGTATGATGGCGATCGTCCGGTACCAACATGACATAGGCGATGCCGCTCAGGATGCACACGACGGCCGGCACCAGAAAGGCGGCGCGCCAGCCAAACCAGGAAGCGATCGCAGCGGCAATACCGGCCGCCAGCGCCGCGCCCAGATTGCCGCACACGCCGTTGAAGGCCACAGTCCGTCCCTGCGCCTTGGAAGCCTCGAGCAGCATCGGCATGCCAACCGGGTGATAGATGGCGGCAAACATGCCGACCCCGAACATCGACACCGCCAGCATGATCAAATTGGGTGAGGCCGCAACGCCAAGGAGCGACACGCCGCAGCCGATAAAGAAAGCCGCCATCATGTTGCGCCGGCTCCATCGGTCGGCCAGCCAGCCAGCAGGCAGCGAGAACACGCCGAAAGCGACAAAGGCGGCGGTCGAGAGCGCAATCAATTCAGCATAGGGCCGCTTGTAGATGACCTCCAGCCCGATGACGACGGTCGGATAGATCAGCAAGACAAAATGATCGAGCGCATGCGCCCAATTCAGGAAGGCGATCGACCGCAGGCGCGCCTGCTCCTCGGCATTGGGCTTGGTGCTGGGGATTGCAGCGGTCATGGCCGATTCATCCGGCAGAGGCTGTTGTCGCCTGGATGCATATAGCGGTTGGCGAACCTTTCTCCTATCCGGATTCTGCAGGCCGGCCGCGCCCGCCGGGTAGACACGCACAGGTTGTAATGGTAATCGGGTGTGCACTAGCCGGTTGGCTGCGTTGGGGATGTGATGAGTTGGCGGAGGCGCGTTTTCGCGGCGATTTTTGTCGCCGCGGCATGCAATTTTTGCGGGATTCTTGCGATTGGCCCCTGCCGAGCAGACGAAGACGACGACGCAAGGATCATTCTGTATTCGGGCCGAGATATCTGGCGCAATGGAGCTTTTGCCTATGGGGGCCTGATCTTCGGGCCGGGCGGGTTCGAGCAGGACGGCCTGCTATTCAAGGTTCTGCTCTCGGGTGGCCTTTACCGCTACGACGCCGGCAATCCTGGCGGCGACAAAGTCATCGGCGCGGAATGGCTGACACAGCTATTGCCCGGCTGGCGCATCAAGCGAGGACCAATCGAAGCCAAGATTTTCTTCGGGCCGGAGTACCAATTTCATCGTCTTTGGCCAGATGATCCTGATAACCGCTTGCGCGGGCGCGCGCTCGGACTGCGTTTTGCCATCGAGCTGTGGGCCGAGCCGACCACGGAGACCATGGCCGCCGCCGACGCATCACTCTCGTCAGTCGGCAGCATCTATTCGGCGCGTGCAGCTCTGGGCTGGCGTGTGCTCGACGCGTTTTATTCCGGGCCGGAAACGCAGGTTTACGGCGGTGATGGCTACAGCCAGCTGCGTTTTGGCGGACACATCACCAGCATGAAAACCGGCACCACCGAATGGTCGGCGGGCGCCGGCTTTGCAATTGCCTCCAACGGCCATTCCGGCCCATATCTGCGACTCAACGTCATGACGTGGCGTTGACTTTCGTCAGTCAAGCGTCCGGCGGAACCGGGTCACTGCAATGGTCATCGCCACCAACATCAGGACAAACATCGCCGCTGCATCGTAATGCAGGTCGCTGATCGACGAACCCTTCAACATAACCGCGCGCACAATACGCAGGTAGTGCGTCAGCGGTAGTGCCTCACCGATCCATTGTGCCCAGTTCGGCATGCCGGCGAACGGAAACATAAACCCTGACAACAGGATGTTGGGCAGAAAAAACATGATCGACATCTGCATTGCCTGCAGCTGATTTTGCGCCACAGTCGAAAACGTGTAACCGATCGACAGGTTCGTCGCGATGAACAGCGTGCTCAAGCCGGCCAACGCTGCCAGATTGCCAAGGATCGGCACGCCGAACAGCACCACGCCAATGCCGATGATCAGCGCCGCCTGCACAAAGCCCACGATGATATAGGGCACGATCTTGCCCAGCATGATCTCGAACGGCATGATCGGCATCGACAGCAGGTTTTCCATGGTGCCGCGCTCGATCTCGCGCGTCACCGACAGTGCAGTGAAGATCAACATGGTCATCGTGAGAATGGTGCCGACCAGCCCCGGCACAATATTGAGCTGGGTCAGACCTGCAGGATTGTAGCGTGAATGCGTTCGGATCTCGAATGGCAGTGACACCGGTTCGGGAATTGCGCGGTCATGCACCAGCGCCGTCTGCACCACCCGGCCGAGCGCGCCGATCGCGGCACTGGCGGCAACCGGGTCGGTCGCGTCGGCTATAACCAGCATGGCCGGTTTGTCGCCACGGCGGACCGAACGTTCGAAATTGCGCGGGATCTCGATACCGAACAGCACCTTGCCTGCAGCCAGAAGTTCGTCGAGATCGGCTTCGCTGCGCGGACGTTCGGTGATGCGGAAATAGTCGGTGTTCTTGAGCGCAGCCAGGATCGACCGCCCGAGGTCGCTGTGCTCCTGGAGCAGAACCGCAGTCGGCAGATGCCGCGGATTGGTATTGATGGCATAGCCGAACAGCATGAGCTGGATCAGCGGAATCATGATGATCATCGCGAAGGAAACGCGATCGCGCTTGAGCTGGATGAATTCCTTCACCAGCACCGCCCAGGTCTTGCCCCAGAAGCCGTCGCCGCGGACGCGGCGTGGGGCCTGCGCCGGGAGCAAATGGGTCATTGGAAATTGTCCTTCGCCTTGCCCATCAGGTCGATGAATACATCCTCGAGCGACGGCTCGGAACGTTTCCACTCGAGATCCTTCCGCTTATGGTATTGTGCGATTGTTGCCTCGAGCTTGCGCGCGTCGCGTCCCGACACGTGCAGGGTGGTGCCGAACGGCGCCACCATATCTACGCCGGGCTTGCCGGTAAGTTCTTCAGACAGTTCGGACAGGCCCTCGCCCTCGGGCGCGCCGACGGTGAACGTCGTCAGGTGTGACGATTCAATCACCTGCTCGACGGTGCCGTGGACCAGCAGTTCGCCGTATGCGAGATATGCGATTTCGTGGCAGCGTTCGGCTTCATCCATGTAGTGCGTGGAAACCAGCACGGTAAGACCATGAGCGGCGAGCGCATGGATCTCGTTCCAGAAGTCGCGCCGCGCTTTCGGATCGACGCCGGCGGTAGGTTCATCAAGCAGCAGCAATTGCGGGCTCGGCAACGTGCAGGCGCCAAGCGCAAGCCGCTGCTTCCAGCCACCGGACAATTCCCCCGCGATCTGCTCTTCGCGACCGGTAAGCCCGAGCCGCTCGATCGCTGAACGCGCGGCGGCACGCGGGTTTTCGATGCCGTAGATGCGGGCGACGAATTCCAGGTTCTCGCGCACCGAAAGATCCTGATAGAGGCTGAAGCGCTGGGTCATGTAGCCGACCTGGCGCTTGATCTTGTCGGTTTCGGTTTTGATGTCGTAGCCGAGGCAGGTGCCATCGCCGCCGTCTGGTGTCAGCAGCCCGCACAGCATGCGAATCGTGGTGGTCTTGCCGGAGCCGTTGGGGCCGAGAAATCCGTAAATGGTGCCGCGCTTGACCTGCATGGAGAGATCGCGCACCACGGCGCGCCCATCGAATTTCTTCGTCAAATGATGGACGTCGATGACGATATCGGAATTCACTTCGGCGCCTCGTTCGGAAGCGTAACGCTCACGGGCTGGCCGACGCGGAATTTCAGCGGCTGTTCGGGCCGCGCCTCGATCAGGAAGACCAGCTTTGCGCGCTCCTCCATGCTGTAGATCACCGGCGGGGTGAATTCCGCGCTGCGGGAGATGAAGCTCACTTTCGCGGTCAGACCGCTGTCGCAACCGTCGCAGCTCACGGCGACGGTTTCCCCGTATTTGACCGTCGGCAGGAGCGCCTGCGGGACGAAAAAGCGGATTTTCAGATTCCGGGGCGGCAACAGTGACACCACGGGTCGCCCTGCCGGCACGGTTTCGCCGGGCCGGTAGTAGATCTGCTCGATCGTTCCGTCGGCGGGGCTGTTGGCGATACGCCGCGCCAAACGAGTTTGCGCGGCGTCCAGATTGGCTTTGGCCTGGCGCAGGGTGGCTTCCGCGTCTTCGTAGTTCTTCTTCGTACCGGCCGACGTTTTCAATAGCTCCTGGGCGCGATCGAATGCCTGTTGCGCATTCACAACGGCGGTTTTTCTGACGACCACGTCAGCCTGCTGCAGATCGTCGTCGACGGTGAACATCAGTGCGCCTTTTTTGACGTGGTCTCCCTCACGCACCTTCAAGGTCTCAACGCGACCCTGCTCATCCGGAGAAACGAATATCAGGTCGGCCTCGACCCAGCCCTGCAATACGCGATCATCGGTTTTCGCGCACGCGGCAAGCACCAATCCGGCGAGCCCGAACACCAGGGCGACTTGCGTCGTTCTCATGGCGCTCTCCCGCGCGCAAACAACAAATCGATATGGGCCTTCATAATGGCGCGCACGTCGAGTGGCTCGAATCGCTCAAACAATCCGTTCCAGATGATCGCGACCAGGCCGGGCGCCGCGATGATCTGGGGGAATTGCGCCAATTCTTCCGATATTTCGCCACGCGCCGCAGCGCGGGTAAGGAGCACGCGCACGGCCGCAATGATGCGCGACAACACTTCGCGATAGTAAAATTCGGCCAGCTTGGGAAAGCGCCGTCCTTCGGCGATCATCAACCGAATGACGTCCTTGCGTCGCGTTTCATAGATCTCGCGCACGAACAGATCGATGATGGTGTCGGCAAGTTTCTCAGCCGGTAGGTCAGCCTGCCCCATCGCTTCGATGGTGCCGACAATTGGCGTGAGCATGGCGCGAATAAGTTCCTGGAACAGGCTCTCCTTGTCGCGGAAGTAAAGATAGATGGTGCCCTTGGCGACGCCGGCGCGCTTGGCCACATCGTCCAGGCGCGCCGCTTCGAAACCGCGGGCGGAAAATTCGTCAAGCGCGGCGGTCAGGATCGCCTGACGTCGCTCTGCGCTGCGGGCTTTGCGCGCACCAGGGCTTCCTTGCGGCATGGCGGTACGCGAGGCCGCGACCGCGCCGCGTTTGCGGTGGCGCTCTTTCTTGGCATGCAGGCGGCGAGACGAGGGCACCAACACTTGGCCTTATACTGACTGACTGGTCAGTCATTATTTAGCGCGTCCATAGAGAATGCGCAAGCGCCCCCGCAAATAATGCCATTGCGTCAATGGCTTCAGAACCAGCTTATGAACGGCTGAATGCGCGAGGATGTTCCGTCCAGGCCCTCACAGCCGTCCCGCGGCGGCTAGCTCCTGGCGTCGCAGAAGAAGGTGCGGATCACACACTCCTTGCCGCCACTCTGGTAACAGGCGCGGAGCGCGTCGTTCTGGCTGCCTCCAAGCTGCGGCCCTTTGCCCCAGCCGTGGGCGCCGCAGGCATTGGCGTAGTCGATTGCGAAGGCGGCGCAACCGCCCTGAACCGTTGCCACAACGCGACATCCCCTGCCCGTACATTTCGCGAGCGCATTCCTGCGGGCTTCCTCCGGGGACTGGAAATCGAACGATTCGCCGAACGCGCCGCAGGCTCCGATGGCCAGCGCCCCGGCCGCGCGCGAGGTATTGACCGCAACCGCCATCAGCGTCGCGATCGCCAGCAGCAATGCTGCGGCCACAAACGCGCGCACCACCGGCGTGTCGATATCCGTCATCGTCCCATACCCGAGTGCTCCGTCCCGATAAGGGGTTGAGTTGCGGTTGCGATCAACGATTCGAAGTCTTAAGCGCGTTCGATTTCGGCCTTGACTGCCGAGAGCGACTCGGGCGTGTCCACATCGGTGAGCGCCGCTTCGCTGGCGAGAGGCACTTCGACGACCGCCTCGGCATAAGAGCCGATCAGGTGACGGGCGCCGATGTCGCCGCTGATCGACATCAGATCGCTGAAAAAACGGCGGGACCACACGACCGGATTGCCGCGCCGCCCGTTGATGCTCGGCACCACCACGAGACCACCGCGTTCCGGGTCGAAAGCCGCAATCAGCTTGTTGATCAACAGACTGTCGACCTGCGGCATGTCGCCGAGGCAAACGATGGCGCCGTCGGCACCTGACGGTACCGCGGCAATGCCCGCCTTCAGCGAAGTGCCGAGGCCCTCTGCATATTCCGGATTGTGAACAAAGCGCACCGGCAGGTCCTTGAGGGCCGCTTCTACACGTTCGCGCTCGTGGCCGGTGACGACGATCACGGCGCTCGCGTTTGAAGCCAATGCCTGTTCCGCCGCGATCCGCACCAGCGGCTTGCCGCCGATCTCGGCCAGCATCTTGTTGACCGCGCCCATGCGCGTCGAACGTCCGGCCGCCAGCACAACGGCAGCGATGCGGCGGCCCTTTTCCGGTTGCGGTTCGCTGCGCGGTTGGGGCCGCGTCACGATTTCCATCAGCAACCCGCCGACACCCATGCCGGTAACGTCTTCACGCGAAACCGGAAGCCCCGCGAGCAGCCGCATCAGCACCCAGTCGAAGCCGTTCTCCTTGGGTGACCGCGCGCAGCCTGGCGCACCCAGTACGGCATGGCCGCGCAGCCGGCCGATCAGCATGAGATTGCCAGGATCGACCGGCATGCCGAAATGCTCGATCTCACCGCCGACCGCTTCTACTGCCGCCGGAATGACATCGCGCCGGTCGGCGATTGCTGACGCGCCAAATACGATGACCAGCTCCGCGCCGGATTCGAGAATCTCGTCAATGGCGCGCGCCAGTGCCTGCTGTTCGTGCTGCACGCGGCGCTCTGAAACGATTGTCGCGCCGGCGGGCGCAATACGCGCGGCCGTGATCTTGAGAGTCTTGTCCACGACCTTCGGCGATAATCCCGGCAGCAATGTCGAGACCACGCCGACCTTGCGGACCTTGTAGCGTGCAACGCGAATGACCGGCTTGTGGGCCGCTGCGTCCTTCACCGACCGGTCGCGCGTGCTTCCAGCCACCGCAAACGGAATGATCTTCACGGTGGCGATCATCTCGCCTTCCACCACCGGCTTGTAGGCGGCAAGCGTCGCCAGCGTCACCGATTCATCGATGCGGTTGAGGCGGTCGATTGTTTCCTTGTCCACCACCAGCACGCCGGCATTTTCCGCAAACAGGTTGCAGCGACCGGTGAAGGCGCGGTCGGTACGCACGCCCTCCCCCGCGATCGCAGCCGCGATATCGCCGGCAGCCTGGTCCTCCGACACGTCGCCGGGCTCCAGCCGCGCCACCACGATGTCCTTGACGCCGGCAGCCTGCAGCGCCGCCACTTCCTTCTGCCCGATAAGGGTGCCCTTCCTGAGCACGAGGCCGCCCTGGCGGATCGAATGCACCGCCGTGCCGCCGAGCGCGTCGGCCGGAGCAACCGCGCCGAATTTCATGCCGCCTCCGCTTTCTCGGACTTCAGCCGCAGGCGTTGGGTAATTTCACCCATGATGGCGACCGCGATTTCGGCCGGCGAAACGGCGCCGATGGGCAACCCGATAGGCGCATGGATGCGCACGATATCCGCATCGGTGAGGCCCGCCAGTTTCAACCGCTCGACCCGCTTGGCATGGGTTTTTTTGGAGCCGAGCGCGCCGATATAGAAGCAGTCTCGCTTGAGCGCGTGCAATAACGCGGGATCGTCGATCTTCGGGTCATGGGTAAGCGCTACAAACGCCGTGTAGTGGTCGACATTGAGTGGCGGCAGCGCCACATCCGGCCATTCCGCGATTACCTTTACGTCAGGAAAGCGCTCGATCGAGGCGAAGGCCGTGCGCGGATCGACGATGGTGACGTCGTAGCCGAGCAATTGTCCGATGGGCGCCAGCGTCTGGCTGATATGGACCGCGCCGGTGATGACCAGCTGCGGCGAAGGCACATGCACAGTGAGAAAAACGCGGCCTCGCGGCGTTTCTTCCATGCCGCTTTTGGCCATGCGCAGTCGCTTCTCGATCGCACCCTTGAGCGGATCCCTGGCCACATCGGCGGCCTTGACCAGCCGCTGCTCGCCGCTGGCCACATCGGTAACGACCACCACCGCACGGCGCGCGGTGCGTTCGGCATTGAGCGCGTGCAGGATTTCGAGTTTCAAGTCAGCTCACCTTCTCCACATAGACCCGTATGGTGCCACCGCAGGACAGCCCGACATTCCAGGCGGTCTCATCGGCTACGCCGAATTCCAGCATCTTCGGTTTTCCGCTCTCGATCACGTCGATGGCTTCCGTCACAACGGCGCCCTCGACGCAACCACCGGATACGCTGCCGAGGAAATTGCCATCGTTGTCGATCACCAGATTGGAACCGACTGGCCGCGGCGCCGAACCCCAGGTCTCCACCACGGTCGCCAGCGCCACGCCCCGCCCGTCTTTCCGCCACTCCTCTGCGGCTTTCAGAATGTCTTCATCGCGCGAAAGCATGATTTTCTCCGTCAGGCAACGTGTCTCAACATCAGTTTGGGATCGTAACCTTTCGCCGGTTCGCCCGATAGCGCGCGCACCAGCCCGGTCATGGATTCCAGATTGTGGATCGGCCGCAATTCGTCAACATGCGGCAGCATGGCCCGCACGCCCTTGGCGCGCGCCTCGAACCCGTCAAATCGCAGCAGCGGATTGAGCCAGATCAGCCGGCGGCAAGAGCGGTGCAGCCGGTCTATTTCGAATCCGAGCGTATCGTCGGCGTCGCGCTCCAGCCCGTCGGTTATCAGCAGCACCACCGCACCCTGGCCGAGGACGCGCCGGGACCACTGCTTGTTGAAGGCGCGCAGCGAAGACGCGATGCGCGTGCCCCCCGACCAGTCGACCACATGGGCGGAACATGCAGCCAGCGCCTCGTCCGGATCCCGCTCTCGGATCGCGCGCGTGACATTGGTCAGCCGCGTGCCGAACAGGAAAGTCGTGACGCGCTTGCGCGCATCGGTAATCGAATGCAGGAAATGCAGGAACAGTCTGGTATACTGGCTCATGGAGCCGGAAATATCGAGCAAAGCCACGATCGGCGGCTCCTTCTCTCGCGGGCCGAAATATTTCAAATCGATCACGGCCCCACCCGCTTTCATGCTGGCGCGCAGCGTGCGACGAATGTCAATCAAATGACCGCGGCGGCGTGCCGCCGTGCGCCGCGTGCGTATCAGATCAAGGGGCAGTGCAAACCGGGCAATCGCCTGCCTGGCCTCGGCAACCTCAGCCGCCGACATCTGCGCGAAATCCTTCTTCTGCAGCACCTCGCGGTCCGACACGGTCAACCTGGCATCGACCTCGATCTCGGCTTTATCCTGCTCGCGCGCATTGAGGCCTGAGTACAAGGCCTCCTGCACGCGCTGTGCACCCGGCGGTGGCGCTTTCGGCGCGCCCGCCGCGGTATCGGGCAACATGGAGGCGATCAGCTTTTCGATGTAGCCGCGCTTGCGGAAAAAGATGCGGAAGGCCTGGTCGAACAGGATCGTATGTTCGTGGCGTTTTACAAATACGGCGTGCAGCGTCCAGTAGAAATCCTCGCGGTCACCGACGCGAGCAACCTGAAGCGCTTCCAGCGCGTCGAGCACGGCGCCGGGCCCCACCGGTAGCCCCGCCGCGCGCAACGCGCGCGCGAAGTACACGATATTTTCAGCGAGCTTGCCCTGGCCTTGCGTCATCTGCGTTCTCATCCGCTCGTCCCCGCGAAAGCGGGGACCCAGTTCTGGATTCCAGCTTGCGCGGGAATGAGCGGAGTTTGTTGCATCATCCGTGCAAACTACTCCGCCGCTCTCAGCTCCGACTTCACCTCGTCGAGCAGCGCCTTGACCTTGCTGCCGTCGAGCCGGGCGATGTCGTCCTGATATTTGAGCAGCGCACCGAGGGTGTCTGACACGGTCGTCGGATCGAGTGCGACCACATCGAGCTCGGTAAGCGCGCCGGCCCAATCGAGTGTCTCGGCGACGCCAGGCACCTTGAACAGATCTTCCTTGCGCAAGGCCTGAACGAAAGCGACCACCTGCTCGGACAATTTCTTGCCGACACCCGGAACCTTGGTGCGAAGAATCCTGAGCTCGCGCTCGGCATTGGGATAGCCGACCCAGTGATAGAGACATCGGCGCTTGAGCGCGTCATGGACTTCGCGGGTCCGGTTGGATGTCACGACGACAATCGGCGGATGCATGGCCTTCACGGTGCCGAGCTCCGGCACGGTCACCTGGAAATCGGCCAGCACTTCCAGGAGAAACGCCTCGAACGCTTCGTCGGTGCGATCGATCTCGTCGATCAGCAGCACCGGCGGCCCATCCGGATCGGGCTCGAGCGCCTGCAGCAATGGACGTTTGATCAGGAAGCGCTCGGAGAAGACGTCATGCTCGATACGCTCGCGGTCACCTTCGCCCTCCGCTTCGGCGAGGCGGATCGCGATCATTTGCGCTCCGTAATTCCATTCATAGACCGCGGACGAAATATCGAGGCCCTCGTAGCATTGCAACCGGATCAGCCGCCGTCCAAGCGTCGACGCCAGCACCTTGGCGATCTCGGTCTTGCCGACGCCCGCCTCGCCCTCCACGAACAGCGGCCTGCCCATGCGCAGCGCCAGATAGAGAACCGTCGCCAACGACCGGTCGGCGATGTAGTCGGCCTTGGCCAGCAGCGCGAGCGTGGCGTCAATGGAGGTCGGAAGCGGCTTCATGGGCAATATCGATCCTGGAGGGGGACTTTATCCTAACCTGAAGGCATCATACATGTGGGGTCCAGGACGCCCCAAAGCCACCCGGGATCAGAGCCATGTCCGATACCGCACCGCTCGAGAAGCAGACCCTGCAGCTCCCCACCATCGACCCGCGGGTTCGCATCGGCCATGTCCATCTCAAAGTCGCCGATCTCCAGCGGGCGCTCGATTTCTATTGCGGGGTGCTGGGTTTTACGCTCACCACCAGCCGGCCTGGCGCAGCCTTCATCTCGGCCGGCGGCTACCACCACCATCTGGGGCTGAACACCTGGGAAAGCCTGGGCGGCTCACCGCCGCCTCCGGGCGCGACCGGCCTTTACCATACCGCCATTCTCTATCCGACCCGGCGTCTCCTGGCCGACGCGCTGCGCCGCCTGATCGTCGCCAAGATCCCGCTCGAGGGCGCCAGCGATCATGGTGTGAGCGAGGCGCTCTATCTGCGCGACCCCGATGACAACGGGGTTGAGCTTTATTGGGATCGTCCCAAGGACATGTGGCCAAAGCGGCCCGACGGCGGTCTGCGGATGTACACCAATCCGCTCGATCTGCACGATCTGCTCGCCGAACTCGACCGCGCCGAATAACGCCAGCCGTCCCGAGCGCTGCGGCAGACGCCGCACCCGATGATCAGCGCGGGCGGAATGTGTGCGATACCATCCATCCGCGTCGGGCTAGTGCATGATCTTTTCACATTGAATCACACCATTCTCCGCTCGTCCCCGCGAAAGCGGGGACCCAGGGCTAAAATGGTAGGCGTTTCAAAGTGGCTCTGGATTCCCGCTGGAGCCTGCCCCCGCGCAGGCGGGGGCGGGAATGAGCGGAGTGCGGTCCAACACAAACGGATCATGCACTAGACGATGATGCGCACCAGCGCCATGCCTGCCGCTAGAAGGACGATTACCAGAACCGGAAATTCGAACACGCAGGCCTTCCGAACTTGACGCCCCCGTTCGGCAACGCGATTGCGACCGCTCGGTTCCGCCGGGGCGAACGAAATCTTCGGCCGGCTGCTGGTTCCTAGAGCAAAACTCGATCAGGTTGAAACGGCATTTTGCTTTCCGCTCGTCCCCGCGAAAGCGGGGACCCAGGGGCAACAGGTTGGAGAGTCAGAGCAAGTATCTCTGGATTCCCGCTTTCGCGGGAATGAGCGGGTGAGGCTATGCTTCAACTCGAACGGATATCGCTCTAGGCGGTTGCTTTCGCCACCGCGCGCCGCGCCAGAACGCCGACGAGATGCGCACGGTATTCCGCGCTCGCGTGAATATCGCTGTTCATTCCGGTGGCAGGTATCGTCATGCCGTCCAGCGATTTCGCCGCGAAGCGCTTCTTCAGCGCTTCCTCGAATGATTTTACGCGGAATACGCCATTGGCACCGGCACCGGTGACCGCGACGCGAATGTCGGAGCCGCGCTTGGACACGAACACACCGACCAGCGCAAAGCCGGAGGCCGGATGCTTGAATTTTTCGTAGGCCGCCTTTTTTGCAATCGGAAACATGATTTTCGTAATGATCTCTCCGTCTTCCAGCGCGGTCGAGAACATACCGGTGAAGAAATCGTCGGCCGCGATCCGTCGCTTGTTGGTGACGATGGTGGCGCCGAGCCCGAGGCATGCCGCCGGATAATCGGCATTCGGATCGTTGTTGGCGATCGAGCCGCCGATGGTACCGCGATTGCGGACCTGCGGATCACCGACAGAGGCCGGAACCGACGCGAGCCCCGGCAGAACCTGCTGTAGCACGGGCGAATTGGCGGCGTCCGCATGCCGCGTCATGGCGCCGATGACGATCGAACGGCCTTTCTGCTCGACGCCGGCAAGTCCTTCGACCAGCGCAAGGTCGATAAGTGCCGACGGTTGCGCCAGCCGCTGTTTCATCACCGGGATCAGCGAGTGTCCGCCAGCCAGGAGCTTGGCGTCCGGATTGCGCGTCAGCAGGCCGGCCGCCTGGCGGACCGTGGTCGGACGATGGAAAGTGAAATTGTACATCGCTGTCTCCCGTGATTTATGCGGCCTGGCGTGCAGGTTGCGCGCGCTTGAGCGCCGACCAAACCGCATTTGCGGTTGCCGGCATGGCCAGATTTTCCGTTCCGATCGCATCGGTGATGGCATTGATCACTGCGGCGGGCGATGCAATGGCGCCGGCTTCGCCGCAACCTTTGATCCCGAGCGGGTTCGACGGCGACTTGGTCTCGGTGAGACCGACCTTGAATGACGGCAGATCGTGGGCGCGCGGCATGGTGTAGTCCATCATCGAGCCGGTCACGAGTTGTCCGTCCTTGTCGTAGACCGCGTGTTCGAGCAGCGCCTGGCCGATGCCATGCGCGACGCCGCCATGCACTTGTCCCTCGACGATCATCGGATTGATCACGGTGCCGAAATCGTCGACCGCGGTCCAATTCACGATCTCGGTCTTGCCGGTCTCGGCATCGACCTCGACCTCGCAGATGTGGCAACCGGCCGGAAAAGTGAAATTCGCCGGATCGTAGAATGCGCCTTCCGAAAGGCCGGGCTCTACGTCTTGCCACGGGAGCTTGTGCGCGACATAGGCCTGCAACGTCACGTCGCTCCAGGCCGCCGACTTGTCGGTGCCGGCGACGGTGAACTTGCCGTCCTTGAACTCGATGTCGCCTTCGGCCGCTTCCAGCACGTGCGCGGCGACCTTCTTGGCCTTGGCCTCGACCTTATCGAGCGCCTTCACCAGCGCCGACATGCCGACCGCGCCCGAGCGCGAGCCATAGGTGCCCATGCCGAACTGCACCTTGTCCGTGTCACCATGAACGACCGAGATGTTTTCGAATGGAATGCCGAGCCGTTCCGACACCAGTTGCGCGAAAGTGGTCTCATGGCCCTGGCCGTGAGCGTGGCAGCCGGTGAGCACTTCCACCGAACCGGTCGGATTGACGCGCACTTCCGCGCTCTCCCACAGGCCCACGCCGCAACCGAGCGAGCCCACAGCCTTCGAGGGCGCGATGCCGCAGGCCTCGATGTAGGTGGAGTAGCCAAGGCCTCGCAGCTTGCCGTGCCGCGCCGCTTCCCGCTTGCGCTTGTTGAAACCCTTCACGTCGGCGATCTCGATCGCCTTCTTGAGCGAAGCATTATAGTCGCCGGTATCATAGGCCATGATCACCGGCGTCTGGTGCGGGAACGATTTGACGAAGTTCCGCTTGCGCAATTCGGTCGGCTCGATCCCCATCTGGCGCGCCGCCACCTCGACCAGCCGCTCGACCACGAAGGTGGCTTCGGGACGGCCGGCGCCGCGCAGTGCATCAACCGGTACGGTATTGGTGTAGACCGCATCCACCTCGCAGTAGATCTGCGGAATGTCGTATTGGCCCGACAGCAGCGTGGCGTAGAGATAAGTCGGCACGGACGACGAAAAGGTCGACATGTAGGCGCCGAGATTGGCGATGGTGTGTGCGCGCAGCGCCAGCATCTTGCCGTTGGAGTCGAGCGCGAGCTCGGCATGCGTGACGTGGTCGCGGCCGTGTGCGTCGGTGACGAATGATTCCGAACGATCCGCCGTCCACTTCACCGGCCGTTGGACCTTGCGCGCCGCCCACAGACAGACGACCTCCTCCGGATAGATGAAAATCTTCGAGCCGAATCCACCACCGACGTCGGGCGCGATCACGCGCAACTTGTGTTCCGGCGCCATGCCGATAAAGGCCGCGATCACCAGCCGGGCCACGTGC
This sequence comes from uncultured Alphaproteobacteria bacterium, assembly GCA_963828695.1. Classification (GTDB taxonomy): domain Bacteria; phylum Pseudomonadota; class Alphaproteobacteria; order Rhizobiales; family Xanthobacteraceae; genus Pseudolabrys. Next base: position 196,573 of record CAWHFS010000001.1, read on the forward strand.
GGATTCTGCGATGTGTTCCAAAGGGTCAGACTATCGGTGCCGGTATCGTATTCGGCAAGCGCCACGCGCGGCTCGATTGCATTCGGCACCAGCCGATTGTTGACGATGTCCAGTTTGGTGACGTGCTTGGCAGCGGCGAATGCCGCATCGACCGCCTTGGCGTCACCGAGTGACCATTCGTAGATGGTATTCTTCGGTGCCGTCTCATGGATCTGCGGGCCCGATTTGGCCTTGGATGGGTCGCTCACCGAAGGCAACACTTCATAGTCGACCTTCACCTTCTCGGCCGCGTCGCGCGCCTGCGCCTGGGTTTCCGCGATGACCACGGCGACCGCGTCTCCCACATGGCAAACTTTCTCGGCGGCAAGCGCCGGATGCGGCGCCATCTTCATGGGCGAGCCGTCCTTTGAATGGATCATCCAGCCGCAGATCAGGTTGCCGATCTTGTCGGCAGCAAGCTGTGCGCCGGTGAGCACGTCGACGACACCCGGCATCGTCTTGGCGGCGCTTACATCGACGTTCCTGATCCTGGCGTGAGCATGCGGCGAACGGACGAACGCTGCACGGGTCTCGCCAGGCCGGCGAATGTCGTCGGTGTATTGGCCGTGGCCGGTGATAAATCGGAAGTCTTCCTTGCGGCGCACCGCCGCGCCGATCCCGGTCGCGCTCATGGCGGTCTCCTCCCGTTGAACTTCTTGTTGACGTTATTTTGCGGCTTGCCGTTGTCCGCCGTCTTTGGCCATCGCTTTGGCGCCCGCTGCAATCGCCTTGACGATATTGTGGTAACCGGTGCAGCGGCAGATGTTTCCGTCGAGCTGTTCGCGAATGGTGTGCTCGTCGAGGTCGTTGCCCTTGCGGCGTACGATGTCGAGCGCGGCCATGATCATGCCAGGCGTGCAATAGCCGCATTGCAGTCCATGGTTCTCGCGGAACGCCTCCTGCATCGGATGCAGCGGACCGCCTGGCTCCGCCAGCCCTTCAATCGTGGTGATCTTGGCCCCCTCACACTGCAGCGCGAGCGTGGTGCAGGCCTTGGCGGCGATGCCGTCGATATGGACCACACAGGCACCGCATTGCGAGGTGTCGCAACCTACATGCGTGCCGGTGAGCCGGAGGTTTTCGCGCAAGAACTGCACCAGCAAGGTGCGCGCTTCAACGTCGCCGGCGACGGCTTTGCCGTTCACCGTCATGGACACCGCAGGCATGACCGTCCTCCCAAATTCGGGGCCAAAGCCCTCTTTTTGCCTCGCCCACCGCGGGCGGCGTTGGCGCGGTCCCGAAATCGCGCCGATTTCAGCCCAGATGCGCCTTGGAACCGGAATAACTTTGAACCCCCACCATACGCCGGGTCAAGGGATTCAAAAGACGAAGACCACCAAAATGGCGGCTGGAGGCGCTGCTAGCCTGCGGTTACGACCGCGGCAAAATTCCGGAAGAAGTCGTCAGCGATCTTCTTGGCCGCGCCATTGACCAGGCGTTGCCCGAGCTGGGCCAGCTTGCCGCCGATCTGCGCCTCGACATTGTAGGTAAGCAGCGTACCGCCTTCCTTTTCCGTCAGCGCAACGGTCGCCCCGCCTTTGGCGAAGCCGGCGACACCGCCGTCGCCCTCCCCTGAAATCTTGTAGCCGTTGGGCGGATCGAGATCGGTCAGGTGCACTTTACCTTTAAAGCGAGCCTTGACCGGCCCGATCTTGGTGGTGGCGACAGCCTGGAATTCGGTATCCGAGGTCTTGTTGAGTTCCTCACAGCCGGGAATGCAGGCCTTGAGGACCTCTGCATCGTTGAGCTTTGCCCACACCGTTTCGCGGGAGGCGGCAAGCTGAACCTCGCCCGTCATCGTCATCGCCATCGGCGTCGTCTCCTTTTACAGCGTAGTGAGGGCTTAAGCCCTTGCGCGGCGCCTGAAAAGGGCCTTTGCAGCAACCCCGGACCGCATTAAGTGTGGCGACGCCGCTTTTCTGCAACATTGAAAACACGAGCTTTAAGGGAGGAATTTCATGCCGATGATCGATGCCGACGGCTGCCCGATTTACATCGAGATCGAGGGAAAGGAGAGCGGGCCCGTGCTGATGCTGTCGAATTCACTCGGTACCAATCTGCACATGTGGGACGACCAGGCCGACGAATGGGCGAAGCACTTCCGGCTGGTGCGCTACGATCGGCGTGGTCACGGCAAATCCGGTGTGCCCAATGGCCCCTATTCCATGGAACGGCTGGGCAAAGACGTGCTGGCGATCCTCGATGCGCTCAAGATCAACAAGACCAATTGGTGCGGGCTCTCGATGGGCGGTATGGTGGGCCAATGGCTTGGCGCAAACGCGCCCGATCGTGTCGAAAAGCTCGTGCTCTCCAACACCAATTCTTATTATGCCGATAAGGCGCCCTGGATCGATCGCATCAAGTTCGTGCAGGAGAAAAGCCTGGAGGAACTGGTCGACGCAAACATGCAGCGCTGGTTCACCGAAGGATTCCGCCAGCGCGCCCCACAAGTGATCGCGCACATGAAGCAGATGTTCGTTGCCACAAAGGTTCCCGGCTATGTCGGCTGCTGTGAAGCGATCCGCGACATGGATTTCCGCGACAGCAATCCGCGCATCACCGCACCGACACTGGTGATTGTAGGCGCGCAGGATCCCGCAACCCCGCCGTCAGCCGGAGAAATCATCCAGAAGGCGATCAAGGGCGCCAAGCTTGTCAGCCTCGACGCCGCCCATATCGCCAACATGGAACAGCCGAAGCAATACACTGAAACCGTACTTGACTTCCTGCGCGCCTGAGGGGCCGGCTCATGGACGAGAAAGATCGCCACGAGCGGGGCATGGCCCGGCGCCGCAAGGTGCTGGGCAACGAATGGGTCGACCGCGCGAACGCGAAGAAGAACCCATTCAATGAGGAATTCCAGGACTTCATCACGCGCGCTGCCTGGGGCGAAATCTGGACGCGGCCTCACTATGATGAGCGTACCCGCCGCATCCTGGTCATCGGCACCATGGTCGCGCTCGCCCAGTGGGACGAGTTCCGCCTGCATGTGCGAGCCGCACTGGCCGAGGGTGGCTTTACGCCCGACGACATCAAGGAAATCATCCTGCAGCAGGCGATTTACTGTGGCGTGCCGGCTGCCAATCATGCCTTCAAGGAGGCAGCCGAAATCATCGGCGAGATCGCCAAAAAATAGATCGCTCAGTGCGCGCCGCCGACGCGCTCGCCATTCAAGGCGAAACCAAAATGAATAAGCCGCAAGACCGCGGTTTGCACAAAGCCCGGCCGAAATAAATCGGCCGGGGATGCTCTTACCACCGCCAGAGCTTGATCGGCGTCGCGCGGGCGGCGGCGGTTCCGGTCAGCCTGGTGTTGCGGCCATGACTGCGCTCGACGATGCAAAGCCCGGTCGCAACGGTCGCGAGCAGCAGTTGGACCGCCGCTTCGCGCACCAGGCCGGCATTGTGCGACCATACCGCCGGCCCGACCGATATGATGCTGATCAAAACGATCAGGATCAGGCCGGCTTCGAGGATGTCGGTGTCTGCCTTGCGGCCGACCAGAATGCGGGCGCGGTCGAGGATGTGAACGGCGCAAATCGCGGCGGCGGCAAGCTTGAGCGTGGCAAAGAAAGCGGCCAGCTTGATCAGCCCTATCGGCGACAGGCCGAAGAGCCGGCCGACGGCGAATATGTACTGAGAACGCCAGACGTCATCCAGCCCATAGGCGGGCGACATCAAAATACGCACCGCCTCGAGACCCCAGAACAGCGCGAAATAGAGCGCTATCGCCAAAATGATCGCAGTCGCGGCGCCAGAAGCTTTACGCATGCCGTCCTCCTCCTCCAGAACAGCATCGGTAAACGCTTCGCTTCCCGAATTCAAAACGAAACCAACCTTTACCTTACTTGTTAGCCGCTTAACCAAACCGGCGGCGCATGCTTTCGGCGCCTTACCCTCCCCGCCCTTCGCGAAATGCCTGCGGCGTCATGCCTGTCTGCTTGCGGAAAAACCGGGTGAAGTGCGACGGATCGGAAAACGAAAGGTCGTAGGCGATTTCGTGGATCGGCTGCGATGTGAACACGAGCTGGCGCTTGGCCTCGGTCAGGACACGCTGGCGGATCATGTGGCCGGCGGTGACGCCGGTGGCACGCTTGACATGATCGTTGAGCCGGTCGGCGGTCATTGCAAGTTTCTCGGCATAGAAGCTTATCAATCGTTCCTTCCGGAAATGATCGTCCAGCAGCCGACGAAGCTCATCCACGCGCGCATCGGTGCGCGTCAGCGTCACCGTCCCCGAGCGCGCGCGGCTGACGGCCAACCGCACCACCTCGATGGCGATGAGCGTCAACAGGCCGCGCATTGCAAGTCGATAACCTTCGCGCGCGAGAGAAGCCTCCTCGTTGAGATCCGCGCACAGTGCCGACAGCCGCCTGGCTTCGCCCGCATCCGCGAGCGGCACCAGCGGATCGATCGCCACCGCCTTGAGCCGCGCCAGCGCTTCGCCCGATTGATCACCGAGCGCGTCAGCAACGTCTTCAGTGAAGCTCACGACCCACCCGTCGGTGACTTGCGGGGTAAATCGAAAGCCATGCGCCGTGGTCGCCGGCACCAGGATCGCCGCCGGTGCAGAGAAAGTTACGGTTGCCGTCTCGAAGGTCATTTCACCGCCGCCCTTCTCGATCAGCAATACCTGGAACAGATTGCGGTGGCGATGTGCGCGAATGGTCCAGTCATGCACTGACGAGCGCGAAGCGATCGTTTCGATGTGGATGAAATCGAATGCGGAATCGTCCGGCGGATCACCGTACAGATGAAACAACGGGAGCGCAGACGTGGCCATGGCGCCGCAAGCATAGGCGAGACCGCGCGCAAGGCCAACGTCGTCCGGGCGAATTCCCAAAAAGCAAAAGCCCCGCTCGAGAGCGGGGCTTTTGTATCTTGTTTAGTGCTGCGTCAGCGATTCTGACCTTGCTGGCCAGGCTGACCCGGGCGCGGTGGCTGCTGCTGTTGCTGCTGGCCCGGTTTCTGGCTGCCGCCTTGCTGCTGACCGCCTTGGCCGGGCTGATTACCCTGCTGCTGCTGGCCGGGCTTCTGGTTGGGATTTTGATTCTGGTTCATTCGTTTTCCTTCCAACGTTGGCCTTCTACTCCCCGGCCCAATTGCGAAACCAACACCCCAGCACGCCAAAAGTTCCGCATAGCTGCCCGGAAACAAGTCCGAGGAACTGGCCGCCATCGCGCGAGTTTTCCACTGCAGACAACAACGAATACAACTGAGGAACGCATCATCATGGGACGCTATTTTCTGCTTTGGCTTTTGGGCATTCCAATCCCCATCCTGGTACTCATCTGGATGTTTGGCGGCTTGCACTAACTGACGCATTCGGGTCGTTGCGGAACGGCTGTGTCAAAAGTCGCGTGATCCGCAGCTCTGCGACGTCACGGAAAATCGGCAGCCCGATCGTCACGCCTTGTTCGCCGGCGGCGGGTTTTTCGCGATAGGTGCCGAACAGGCGATCCCACCACGGCAGATTGAAACCGAAATTGCTGTCAGTCTCCTGACGCTCGATCGAATGATGGACTTGATGCATCTGCGGCGTCACCACGATCCAGCGTGCCAGCGGCTCGAGCCACGGCGGCAATGCCACGTTGCTGTGGTTGAACATCGAGGTCGCGTTGAGCAGAACCTCGAAGATGAGTACTGCAAGTGCCGGTACACCAAGCGCGACCACCGCGGTCATCTTGATCGCCAGTGACAGCAGGATCTCCAGCGGATGAAATCGAACTCCGGTGGTGACGTCGATGTCGACATCCGCATGGTGCATGCGGTGCAGTCGCCAAAGCACCGGCACATGATGGAAGACAACGTGCTGGATATAAATTACCAGATCGAGCACTATCACACCGGCAAGGATCGCTGCCCAAGTCGGTAAACCCAGGACCGGAAGCAGCCCCCAGCCTTTGTCGGCCGCAATCAGCGCCACGCCGACCGCTGCCGTCGGCACCAGCAGCCGCACTGCCGCAATATCGATCGCCAGAATGCCGAGATTGCCCGGCCAGCGGGGCCTGCGCCCGGCGACCAGCGTGCGGCGCGGGGCGAACCACTCCCATAGCGCGAGGCTGGCGAAAACTGCGGCATAACAGCCAACGCGGACGACAATTTCGAGTTCTACGGGCAAGCCTGATCTCCTGTGGCCAGCGACTTAATAACATGTCTTGCAGGAGCGTTGCCGCTCCCGTCCTGCCCTGTTAAGCCTTTACAGGAACCAAGGTTGTCGGCCGGGCAGCCATGCGCAAGTGAAGGGGACGCATGGAAGTCTTTCTCCAGCAGCTGATCAACGGCATTACGCTCGGCTCGATCTATGGGCTGATCGCCATCGGCTACACGATGGTGTTTGGCATCATCGGGATGGTGAACTTCGCCCATGGCGACGTGTTCATGGTCTCCGTCTTCATCGCGCTGATCGCGTTTCTGATCCTCACTGCCTGGCTTGGCATTTCCTCGATTGCACTGGCGCTGCTCATTGTGCTGATCGTGGCGATGGTGTTCACATCGCTGGTCAACTGGGTGATCGAACGGGTCGCATATCGCCCCTTGCGGGGCTCATTCCGCCTCGCCCCATTGATCTCTGCGATCGGCATGTCGATCTTCCTTTCGAATTTCGTCCAGGTCACGCAAGGCCCTCGCAATAAGGCAATTCCGCCTATGGTGCAGGGCGAGTTCGTCCTGTTCACCAAAAACGACTATCCTGTCACGCTGTCCTACAAGCAGCTCATCATCTGGGGCGTTACTGCCGTGCTGCTGCTGGCGTTCTGGTATCTGGTAGCCAAAACGCGGCTCGGTCGCGCGCAACGGGCATGCGAACAGGACCAGAAGATGGCGGCGCTGGTTGGCGTCAATGTCGATCAGACAATTTCAATGACCTTCGTCATTGCCGCGGCGCTCGCGGCGGTCGCCGGGACAATGTATCTGATGTACTATGGCGTCGTGAGCTTCGCCGACGGTTTCGTGCCTGGCGTAAAGGCATTTACCGCAGCGGTACTCGGCGGCATCGGCTCGCTGCCGGGCGCAGTCGTCGGCGGAATTCTGATCGGACTGATCGAGACATTCTGGTCAGCCTATTTTTCCATCGACTACAAGGACGTCGCCGCTTTTTCCGTTCTGGCCATTACTCTGATCTTCCTGCCGCAGGGCCTGTTCGGCAGGCCGGACGTCGAAAAGGTCTGACATGAGCGGCGATGGGCACGGCGAGCGCGTCGACGTGCCTCGCGCCTTGCGCGACGCAGGTCTCACCGGAATCGTCGCGCTCGGGCTTTTCCTGCCGCTGGTTGGTCTGGAAACCGTCACCGACATCCGCAATGTGCTGATGGTCAGGACACGCTGGCCGCTGCTGTTTTCTCTGGTTGCCGTGATTATTGGCGGCCGCCTCGCCTACTCGCTCGTTATCGCACCCTGGCTGGCGCGACGCGCCAGGCGCCCGGTCGCGGCAGCACCACCGGCCTGGCGTGCCACTGTCAGCAAATGGTTCGTGCCTTTCGCGATCGGCTTCGTCGTCGCCTATCCCGCCATCATCATTGCCACCACCGGATTGCGCGGCGCGCTGAAGTGGATCGACAATTTCGGCATCCAGATTCTCATCTACGTCATGCTCGGCTGGGGATTGAATATCGTGGTCGGCCTCGCCGGTCTGCTCGACCTCGGTTATGTCGCCTTCTACGCGGTCGGCGCCTATTCCTACGCGTTGCTTGCCAAGACCTTCGGACTTGCGTTCTGGATACTGCTTCCGCTCGCCGGCATTCTCGCATCGTTCTGGGGCATCCTGCTCGGTTTTCCGGTACTGCGGCTGCGCGGCGACTATCTCGCCATCGTCACGCTCGCATTTGGCGAGATCATCCGCCTCATCCTGATCAACTGGGTTGATCTGACGAACGGCTATGCCGGCATCAGTGGAATTCCGCGACCGACCTTCTTCGGTATTCCGTTCAACGCCAATGATGACGGCTTCGCGGCCGTATTCGGCCTGGAATATTCGCCGACCTACCGCACCATCTTTCTGTACTACCTGATCCTGGCGCTGGCACTGCTGACGGCCTTTGTCACCGTTCGCCTGCGGCGATTGCCGGTCGGGCGCGCGTGGGAAGCGTTGCGCGAGGATGAGATTGCGTGTCGCTCACTCGGCATCAACACCACCAATACCAAGCTCACCGCATTCGCGATGGGCGCAATGTTTGCCGGCTTTGCCGGCTCGTTCTTTGCCGCGCGGCAAGGCTTCATCTCGCCGGATTCCTTCACATTCCTGGAGTTTGCCAGCATCGTGTCGATCGTCGTGCTCGGCGGGATGGGCAGCCAAATCGGCGTCGTCATCGCCGCTATCGTGATGATTGGCGGTACCGAGATCATGCGCGAACTGGACTTCCTCAAGCAGATCTTCGGGTCGACCTTCGACCCGACCCAGTATCGCATGCTGCTCTTCGGCCTCGCGATGGTACTGATCATGGTCTGGCGGCCACGCGGATTGATCTCAACGCGCGATCCTTCGGTATTCCTGAAGGAGCGAAAGAGCATTTCCGCCGATCTGGTCAAGGAAGGTCACGGCTGATGGCACGCGCCGGCGAACCCCTGCTTCGTGTCGAGCATCTGTCGATGCGCTTCGGTGGTCTGGTCGCCGTAGATGATCTTACCTTCGACGTTCCTCAGAACACCATCACCGCGCTGATCGGCCCGAATGGCGCCGGCAAGACCACGGTATTCAACTGCATCACCGGATTTTACAAACCAAGCGAGGGCCGGCTCGCGCTTCGCCATGGTGACCCCGCGATATGGTCGGACCTTGACGCGCTCACCGGCAGCGGTGCGCGCAGCGTCGCCGGCACGGGGCGAGCACTCTATCTGCTCGAGCGAATGCCGGATTATCTGGTTACCCAGCAGGCGCGCGTCGCCCGTACCTTCCAGAACATCCGCCTGTTTCCGGGCATGACCGCGCTCGAAAATCTGTTGGTCGCCCAACACAACCGGCTGATGCTCGCCTCGGGCTATACATTGCTCGGGGTCCTTGGCTTTCCCTCCTATCGCAGTGCCGAACGCGCGGCGATCGACAAGGCAAAGTTCTGGCTTGAGCGCATCGGCTTGACCGGGCGCGCGGACGATCCGGCCGGCGACCTGCCGTATGGCGCGCAGCGCCGGCTGGAGATTGCCCGCGCCATGTGCACCGACCCGGTGCTGCTCTGCCTCGACGAGCCGGCGGCCGGCCTCAATCCGCGCGAAAGCGCCGAGCTCAATGAGTTGCTGCTCGCCATCCGCGATGAACATGACATTTCGATCCTGTTGATCGAGCACGACATGTCGGTGGTGATGCAGATTTCCGATCACGTGGTCGTGCTCGACTATGGCGTCAAGATCGCCGACGGCCCGCCCGATGCGGTGCGCAACGACGCCAAGGTGATCGCGGCCTATCTTGGCGTCGCGGACGAGGACGTGGCGCAGGCGGAGGCGGAGGCCGGCCTATGACCTCCCCGCTCCTTTCCGTTCGCGGCGTAAAGACGTTCTACGGTCGCGTAATGGCGCTCAAGGGCGTCGACATGGACGTCAATGATGGCGAGATCGTCACGCTGATCGGCGCAAACGGTGCGGGCAAATCCACTTTGATGATGACGATTTGCGGAAATCCCCGCGCACGCGAAGGCACGATTACGTTCGCAGGCCAGGACATCACGCAATTGGCGACACATGAGATTGCGCATCTGAAGCTGGCGCAGGCGCCGGAAGGCCGCCGCATCTTCTCGCGCATGACGGTGCTGGAAAACCTTCAAATGGGCGCGACTGTCGCCGAGCAATCCGATTTCCAGGACGACCTTGAGCGCGTCCTGACGCTGTTCCCGCGCCTCAAGCAGCGCTTGACCCAACGTGGAGGCACGCTATCGGGCGGCGAGCAGCAAATGCTTGCGATCGCGCGTGCGCTGATGAGCCGGCCGCGCTTGTTGCTGCTTGACGAGCCGTCCCTGGGCCTGGCTCCGCTGATTGTGCGCCAGATCTTCGATGCCATCAGAACGCTGAATGCCGAGTCCGGACTCACGGTGTTTCTGGTCGAGCAGAACGCCTTCCATGCACTCAAGCTCGCCCACCGCGGCTATGTCATGGTCAATGGGCTGATCACGCTTTCAGGCACTGGTCGCGAGCTGCTCGATCGGCAGGAGGTCAAATCCGCCTATCTGGAAGGCGGCCGGCAGCAGGCGGTGCCATGATGCAGGGATTTCTTCACGAGGAAGGCTCGTTTGGCGTCTTTCTGCTGGTCACCATCATCCTTGGCGGCGGGGCGGCGGCGCTGGCCGGCCGCGCAATCGCCGCCACCTGGCGACCGTCATGGCAAGTTGTCGCATATGCGCTGATCCTGGGCCTTGCCGTGCGGTTTTTCCATTTCGCCCTATTCGGCGGCACATTCTTGTCGCTGCACTATTATTTGGTCGACAGCGCATTCTGCGTGGCGTTCGGAGCCATCGGTTTCCGGGCCGCCCGCTCAGCCCAGATGGTCACCCAGTATCGCTGGCTGTACAGCCATGCCGGCGCGATGCGCTGGCGTCGGAAAGCGCCCTGACGTAACATTCCTTCAATACTGAATGTGCCGGTTCCATTTGGAAGGGGAGAACAAATGAACAGGATTACCACGCTCGGCCTTGCGCTGGGTTTTGCGTTCGCGACGGCGGGCACCGCCGCTGCTCAGGTCAAGTTCGGCGTCGGCGGCCCGATCACCGGGCCGAGCGCGGCGACCGGCGCACAGATGAAGAACGGCGTCGACCAGGCCGCCGCCGACATCAATGCCAAGGGCGGCATCCTCGGCAAGAAGATCACGGTCGAGTACGGCGACGACGTCTCCGATCCGAAACAGGGCGTCTCCGTTGCCAACAAATTCGCAGGCGATGGCGTGAAGTTCGTGATCGGTCATTACAATTCCGGCGTCACTATTCCCTCGTCCGAGGTCTATCAGGAGAACGGCATCCTGCAGATCACGCCGGCATCCACCAATCCGACGGTTACCGAGCGCAAGATGTGGAACATCTTCCGTGTCTGCGGCCGCGACGATCAACAGGGCAAGGTGGCCGGCGAATACATCGTGAAGCACTTCAAGGGCAAGAAGATCGCGATCGTCCACGACAAGACGACCTACGGCAAAGGCCTCGCCGACGAGACCAAGAAAGCGATCAACAAGGGCGGCATCAAGGAAGTCCTGTATGAAGGCGTGAACACCGGCGAGAAGGACTATTCGGCGCTCGTTTCCAAGATCAAGCAATCCGGCGCAGATCTCGTCTATTTCGGCGGCCTCTACACCGAGGGTGGCCTGATCGTGCGGCAAATGCGCGATCAAGGCGTCAAGGCGCCGATGATGGGCGGCGACGGCATTACCTCGGATGAGTTCGCTTCCGTCGGCGGGCCGGGCGTGGAAGGCACGCTGATGACCTACGGTCCGGATCCGCGCAACAAGCCGGAGGCCAAGGCCGTCGTGGCGGAATTCCGCGCCAAGAAGTTCGAGCCGGAAGCCTACACGCTGTATAGCTACGCGGGTGTGCAGATCATCAAGCAGGCGGCCGAAGCAGCCAAGTCGCTCGATCCAAAGAAGGTCGCCGAGAAGATGCACTCAGGCATGAAGTTCAAGACCGTGCTCGGCGACATTTCCTACGACAAGAAGGGCGACATCACCAAGCTCGACTATGTGATGTACATCTGGAAGAAGGACGCCAGCGGCAAGATCAACTACGTCGAGTGTCCGAAGTCCGATTGCTCGAAGATGAAATGAGTTGATACGTTCAATTCACGGAAAGCCCGCCCTCGTGGCGGGCTTTTTGTTTTGAGCGCGGCGATCCGATCGGTTACGAAACTGTCCGCAACGGTCAATCGATCGGACTTCTGTTACCCAATTTTTCCCAAAGCCGGGAAAACATCCAGCAACCACACACTGAAGGAATTTATCCAGTTGAACGATGGAAAGAGAAAGGCAATTCCGGTGAGTACCAGGAGCGCGCCCATCACTTGCTCGACGCGATGGAGATAGGACTTGAAGCGCGCGAGAAAGGCCGCGAATGGTTCGATGGCGAAGGCGGCAATGATGAAGGGAATCCCGAGGCCGAGCGAATAGATCGCGAGCAGGCCCGCACCCTTGGCGACCGTCTGCTCCGACGCGGCCACCGCAAGGATCGCGGCCAGGATCGGCCCGATGCACGGCGTCCAGCCAAACGCGAAAGCAAGGCCGATCACATAGGCGCCCCACAATCCGACCGGCTTCGCCACGTCCAGCCGCTTCTGATGATGCAGAAGGGCGATCGGCGTGAACCCAAGAAAATGGAGACCCATGACGATGATCACCACGCCGGCAATGATCGCGAGGGGTTCGGAATAGGCGCGGATCAGCGAACCGATGACGCTGGCGCTCGCGCCCAGCGAGACGAATACGGTGGAAAATCCGAGCACGAACAGCGCGGCCGCCAGCACGGTCTCGCGCCTGACCATCGGCTCCGGCTCCTGGTCGGCAAGGCGTTCCAGCGAGGTGCCCGCCAGAAACACCAGATACGGCGGCACCAGCGGGAGGACGCAAGGGGAAAGAAAACTGACCAGGCCCGCGAACAGGGCAGCCAGGAACGTGACGTCGCCATGCATGGCACCTAGATGCACGGCCAAGTGTGGCGATGGCAAGTCGGACGGCGCGGTCCTGACTGCGATGTGATCGGACCGTGAAGGAGGCCATTTGCCCCCCACCCGGCTTCCTCGCTAGGCTCGCGCGCCGAATGGGCGGAAAGAGGTGAAGAAGAGACAATGCGTAACTTAATCACCGATATCCCCGGCGTCCGCGTCGGCCATGCCGGCGATGAAAAGCTCGGCTCCGGAGCCACTGCGGTCATATTTGACGCGGCGGTTGCGGCAAGCGTGGACGTCCGCGGCGGCGGACCCGGCACGCGCGAAACCGCCCTTCTCGACCCCGCGCAGACGGTTGAAGGCATCGATGCGATCGTGCTCTCGGGCGGCTCCGCCTTTGGTCTCGATGCCGCTTCCGGCGTGCAGGCCTGGCTGCGCGAACAAGGCCGCGGCTTTGCAGTGCGCGAAGCACGCATTCCGATTGTGCCGGGTGCGATCCTCTTCGACCTGCTTTCCGGCGGCGACAAGGACTGGGGCCGCTATCCGCCCTATCGCGAACTTGGATACGCGGCGGCAAAAAACGCTGGCGCGGACGTTGCCATCGGCAGTGTTGGTGCGGGACTGGGCGCCACCACCGTCAACCTCAAGGGCGGAATTGGCACCGCCAGTGCGCAGACCCGCAACGGGATCCTGGTCGGCGCTCTCGTCGCGGCCAACGCTGCCGGCAGCATGACGATCGGAAGCGGCCCGCATTTCTGGGCGGCGCCGTTCGAGCAGAACAAGGAATTCGGCGGGCGCGGCTGGCCGGCTTCCTTCCCGGACGATGCCTTGGCGTTTCGCAGCAAGGGCTCACCCGGCGAAAATACCACGCTGGCGATCGTCGCAACCGATGCAAAACTCACCAAGGCGCAAGCCAAGCGTCTTGCGGTGATGGCACAGACCGGCCTCTCGCGTGCGATCTATCCCGTCCACACCCCGCTCGATGGCGACGTGGTGTTCGCCGCAGCGACCGGACGCACGGCCCTGTCAGATCCCGTATTTGCGCTCAGCGAACTCGGCATGGTCGCAGCCAATGTCGTGGCGCGCGCGATCGCGCGCGGCATCTATGAGGCGCGCGCCCTGCCCTTTCCTGGCGCGCTTCAAAGTTGGCGCGACAAGTTCGGACGCTGAATTCCCCCGCTCATTCCCGCGCAAGCGGGAATCCAGTGCCAGGTCCCCGCTTTCCGCCTTCGTGCATACGCGCTTCCGCCTTCGCGCTTACGCGCTTCGGCGGACTCCAGGCCCGCCAAAGCTTGCAAAGCAAGCGTAGGCGGGTCGCGGGGGACGAACGGATATTTTGGTTCGCACCGCGAGCTAGAGAAACCTCTCCGCCCGATACGGCGCCGGATCGCAGAATGGCGGGTCGCCGGCGATCATCTCCGCGATCATGCGTCCGGTCGGCGGCCCGAGCGTGAGGCCCCAATGGGCATGGCCGATTGCCAGCCACAGGCCCGGGAGGTTCGGCGCGGGTCCTATTACCGGCCGCGAATCCGGAAAACACGGCCGGCTGCCCATCCAGGTCTTGTCATCGGCCCGCGCGCCGAGCGGAAACAGCTTGCTCGCCTTCGGCATCAGCCGGTCGAACTGCACCGGCGTCGGTCGTGCGTCACGTGCGGCGAATTCGGCACCGGTCGTGAGCCGTATGCCCTGCTCCATCGGCGTAATCAGATAGCCCGGCTCAACGTCAACGACGGGCCGCGCCAGCGCGGCATTGCCTTGCGCATGATAGTGCCGGTGATAGCCGCGCTTGAATGCCATCGGCAGTTTCAAACCGAGCGGCTGGAGCAGATCGGGCGCCCACGGGCCGAGCGCAACCACGACCGCGGGCGCATCAACGCCACCTTCGTTGGTTTCAACCCGCCAGCCGCGTCCGGCACGGTGCAGGGAACGTGCGTCACCGGCAAGTGTCACGCCGCCGAGCGCGGTAAACCGCGCGGCATAGGCACGCGTCACCGCGAGTGGATTGCTCACGCTCGCGGCCTTCGGCCAAAACACCGCATGGGCGAATACCGGATCAAGCGATGGTTCGAGCGTCTGCACATCGGCGGCGTCGAGTGTCTGCAATGGCAGGCCGAATTCGCCGGCAAGATCGAATTCGGCCTTGAGCGCAGCGAACGCACGCGCGCTGCGGTAGAGCTTGAGCCAACCGGTTTTGCGCAGGTAGTGTGTCGCATCCGACTCGGCCATCAACGCTTCGTGCTCAGGGATCGCGCGCGCAAACAGTGGACAATTCAACCGCGCCGTCTCGGCCAGGCGATCCGGCCGTGAGGCCGCGCGGAACGCCATGAGCCAGGGCGCCACCCTCGGCAGAAATGAAAGATGATAATTGGCGTCGCTGGCACGCTTCAGCGCAACCTGCATGAGTGCGCCAAACCGCGACGGAAAGGCCGGCGGCAGGATCGTGCTCCCCTCGATCACGCCGGAATTCCCGTAGGAGGTCTGTTCCCCCACACCGGCGCGGTCGATCAGTGCGACGCTCAGGCCACGCTTGACGAGATGCAGTGCGATTGAGGTTCCGACAATGCCGGCGCCCAGCACGATGGCGTCTGTGCGTGCCATAATTCTCTCTGTTGCGCCTGCTCGTGACGTATTCCTTTTATATGGAATGCTTCAGGTGGTGGCGCTATGACCATCTGGCAACATTCTTGCCGGAGCACAGCCGCCAATGTCGATTCTGATTGCGCTGAGGACCGCGCTGGCGTGGCTCGGCCGGCAAGGCACGCGCGCATTGGCGGCATCGATCTTTCTCGGCCTCGCCGTTCCCCCGCTCGCTGCCTACGTCAAGCCGTATCTCGGCGAGACGGTGTTCGTGCTTTTGCTGTTTTCCTATCTGCGGACCGATCCCGCCGCCTTCAGGCGCTATCTCAGATCCCCGGGCCTGACCATTGCCGCGGCGTTGTGGGTGATGGTGATCGTGCCCCTGTTGTTCGGCACGGCCTATGCGTTGTCGGGCATCCGCGAGGCAATTCCGGCGCTCTATACCATCATGATCTTGCAGATCGCGATAACGCCGATCACCTCGTCCGCGGCGTTTGCGGCATTGATGGGGCTCGATGTCGCGTTTTCGCTGGTGGCACTGATCATCAGCAACGCCATATCGCCGGTCACCACCGTCGCATTCAGCTATTTGTTCCTCGGTTCCTCCCTGTTCTCGCCGATCGACCTCGGCATCAAGTTGTTTTTCTTTTTTGCGGGCGCCGGCGCCATCGCATTTGCCATCCGTCGCATTGCCGGTCAGGAATGGATCGATCGGCAGAAGGAACCGATCGACGGCCTCAACGTCGTCGCGGTCTTCATCTTTGCGATCGCCGCGATGGAGAGCGTGCCGCGCAATGTGCTGGCGGACCCGCTGTTCGCGTTCGAGCTCATCGTTCTTATCATCGTCCTGTCCTGCGCGCTGATCGGACTGAGCGTGCTGGTGTTTCTGCGCGCAGGACTCGACCGCGGACTGGTAATCGGTCTGCTTGCCGGGTTCCGGAATATCGGCCTCGTGATGGCGACGCTGGGGGCTTCGCTTCCGGACCTCGCATGGTTCTATTTCGCCATGGTGCAGTTTCCGATCTATCTGATGCCGGCGGTTCTGCAACCGCTGGCGCGGCGGCTGGCGAAAAAGCGTTAACAGTGCTTCCGCCGAACATTGCCCGTTGCCGCGCCGCGTGATACCCGGAGGCCCTAAGGAGGCCGTCGATGCGCCCGCTTTTGATTGCACCCTCGATCCTGGCAGCCGATTTCGCAAAGCTGGGCGAAGAGGTGCGCGCGATCGAGGCCGCCGGCGCCGACTGGATCCACGTCGATGTGATGGACGGACACTTCGTGCCCAATATCTCCATCGGCCCCGACGTGGTGAAGGCGATCCGCCCGCTCACCAGGAAGACTCTCGACGTGCACCTGATGATCGCGCCGTGCGATCCCTATCTGGAGGCCTTCGCCAAGGCCGGTTCCGACATCATCACCGTCCATGTGGAGGCCGGCGCGCACGTGCACCGATCGCTGCAGGCGATCCGCGCGCTCGGAAAAAAGGTCGGCGTCTCCATGAACCCGGCGACTCCGGTCTCCACGATCGAGCATGTCATCGATATGGTCGATCTCATTCTGGTGATGTCGGTCAATCCTGGCTTTGGTGGGCAGAGCTTCATCCCGGCGGCACTCGACAAGCTCAAGGAAATACGCGCGCTCGTCGGCGCCCGACCGATCGATATCGAGGTCGACGGCGGCGTCACCGCAGACAACGCGGCGCGCGTCGTGCAGGCTGGCGCCAATGTGCTGGTCGCCGGTTCGGCCGTATTCAAGGGCGGAAACTACCGGGCCAATATCTCGGCGATCCGCAATGCGGCAGCGCTGGCTCGCGGGGAAGCAGCGTGACGACCTCGAACCTCATCCTGAGGAGCGCGAAGCGCGTCTTGAAGGATGAGGCCCCGATAGTGAGGGCTTCATGGTTCGAGACGCCGCGCGGAGCCGGTCATCGGGTCGCGCTACGCGCGGACCCGTTGGCGCGGCTCCTCACCATGAGGAAAGTGACTTTGCAGGCACTTCAATGATCCCCCGTTACTCCCGCCCCGAAATGACCGCGATCTGGTCGCCGGAAACCAAATTCCGCATCTGGTTTGAGATCGAAGCGCATGCCGCCGAGGCCATGGGTGACCACGGCGTGATCCCGAAAGAGGCTGCCAGGAAAATCCGGGAAAAAGGCAAGGCCGCGAAGTTCGACGTGGCGCGTATCGACGCCATCGAGGCCGAGGTCAAGCACGACGTCATCGCCTTCCTCACGCATCTATCGGAAATCGTGGGCCCGGAAGCGCGCTTCGTGCACTCCGGCATGACCTCCTCCGACGTGCTCGACACCTGCTTCAACGTGCAGCTGGTGCGTGCCGCCGACATCCTGATCGCCGACGTCGACGTCCTGCTCGCCGCACTCAAGCGTCGCGCGCTTGAACACAAGATGACGCCGACGGTCGGGCGCTCGCATGGCATCCACGCCGAGCCGACTACCTTCGGCCTGAAGCTTGCCTATGCCTATGCCGAATTTGCGCGGGCCAGGGAGCGGCTTGCCGCCGCGCGCAAGGAAGTGGCCACCTGCGCCATTTCCGGCGCGGTCGGCACATTCGCACAGGTCGATCCGCGCGTCGAAGCGCATGTGGCGAAGGCGATGGGCCTTACAGTTGAGCCGGTTTCCACCCAGATCATTCCGCGTGACCGGCACGCCATGTATTTCGCAACCCTCGGCGTCGTCGCCTCGTCCATCGAGCGGCTCGCCACAGAAATTCGCCATCTCCAGCGCACCGAAGTGCTGGAGGCGGAAGAGTTCTTCTCCGAGAAGCAGAAGGGCTCATCCGCCATGCCGCACAAGCGCAATCCGGTGCTGTCGGAAAACATCACCGGCCTTGCCCGCATGGTGCGCGCCTACGCCTTGCCCGCCATGGAGAATGTCGCGCTTTGGCACGAGCGCGATATCTCGCATTCGAGTGTCGAGCGCATGATCGGGCCCGATGCCACCGTCACGCTCGATTTCGCGCTGGCGCGGCTTGCCTCCATCATCGACAGGCTCGTCGTCTACCCGGTATCGATGCAGAAGAATCTCGACAAGCTCGGCGGGTTGATCCATTCACAACGCGTGTTGATCGCGCTCACGCAAAAAGGCGTGCCCCGCGAGGATGCTTACCGGCTTGTCCAGCGCAATGCCATGAAAGTCTGGGACGGCAGCGAGAGCGATTTCCTGTCGCTGCTCAAAGCCGACAAGGACGTGCGCGCAAAGCTCAGCGAAAAGGAGATCGAGGCCAATTTCGACCTCGATCACCATTTCCGTCACGTTGATACGATTTTCAAGCGCGTCTTCGGCGCAGCGTGAGCATCCGCGCTAGAGCAAAACTCGATCAGGTTGAAACGGCATTTTGCTTTCCGCTCGTCCCCGCGAAAGCGGGGACCCAGAGGCAACAGGTTGGAGAGTCAGAGCAAGTATCTCTGGATTCCCGCTTTCGCGGGAATGAGCGGGTGAGGCTATGCTTCAACTCGAACGGATATCGCTCTAGTGATGCCAACCGTGGTGGCGCCAACCATGATGGCGCCAGCCGCCGAAACCAATTCCGAACCCGACGCTCGGACCGCCCCAGCCTGGGCCCCAGCCATAGCCGTAGTCGTAGCGAGGCCCGATAACGACAGGAGGCGGCGCGGCGGCGTAGACCGGCCCGCCACCGGAAATGTAGTTGCTGCTGGCATAGCCTTCGGTGCCGTTCCATGCGACGCGACACCAGGACCCGCCGCAGTCCAGCACGCGCACATATGAGCCCGCCGGCATCGTGTCGATGACGCCGTAACGGGTGCCGGGCCCTCTGCGCAGATTGAGATCATTGGTGATTGTTGCTGCCGAAGCCGCACCTGCAAGAAGCAGCGAGCCGACGGCGGCAAGTGATAATGTCTTAAGTCGCATGTTCTATCCCATTTGCGTTCGAGTTGCGTATTCGCCCTCCTCGAATCAAACGGTTATCGCGCCTGATTGTTTCGCGACACACCGTCCGGCAGGTTTCAGTGCGCCACGGTTCGGCCCCGCGACCCATTGTCACGGGCAGTCACTCATGTCTTAGCTCGCCTCGTAAGCGTTCCCGAATACACCGCCGACCATGATCCCGACCGATCCCGCAACCATCCTCGTTTTCGATTCCGGCCTCGGCGGCCTCACCGTGTTCCGCCAGATCGTCGCCGCGCGCGCGGATGCGCGATACATCTACCTGGCCGACGATGCCGGTTTTCCCTACGGCAGCCAGCCGGAGGACGCGCTGATCGCGCGCGTCACCGAAGTGCTCGGCAAAGCGATTGATGCGCACACGCCGGATCTGGTGGTGGTGGCCTGCAACACTGCTTCGACACTGGCGCTTGCCGAACTGCGGAGGCGCTTTTCCGTACCTTTCGTTGGCACCGTGCCGGCGATCAAGCCGGCTTGCGCGCAGTCGACGAGCAAACGCGTCACGGTGCTGGGCACGCAGGCGACCGTAAGCCGCGAATATACCCGCACGCTGATCAGAGAGTTCGCCGGCGACTGCGACGTCAAACTTGTCGGCTCACAGCGTCTCGCCGCATTCGCGGAGGCCGAGCTTGTCGGCGCGCCGGTGATTGATCGGGAAATTGAGGGAGAGATTGCCGCATGTTTTATTGATGCCGATGCGCGGCGGACAGACACCGTCGTGCTCGCCTGTACGCACTACCCGCTCCTGCTCGACCGCTTCCGCGCCGTCGCCCCCTGGCCAGTGCAATGGCTGGATCCGGCACCGGCGATCGCGCGCCGCGTTGCCGATTTGCTGCGTGATCGCGCGCGCGCCGAAAAATCCCCGCCGCGGCCGCAGATCGGATTTACCTCGGGACGTGAACCCTCGCCCAAACTTGCCGCAGCCCTCACCGGCTACGGCTTCTAGCCGGAAAACGCTTGCGCCTGAATCTCGAGCGCACCGCGCCAGATCATGTCGAGCGCGACATAAAGAATGATCGCCAGCCCCACATAGGCGATCCAGCGATGGCGATTGAGCAATTTCGCGATGTAGTTCGCCGCAACGCCCATCAGCACGATCGACAGGCCCAGCCCGAATATCAGCGCCTCGACGTGATCGCGGGCGGCGCCTGCCACCGCCAGGACATTGTCGAGCGACATCGACACGTCCGCCATCACGATTTGCCAGGCGGCCTGCGCGAAGGTCTTGCGGGGCGCACGCGCAGCAGCCTCCGCCACGCCCGCATCGGAATCCTCATGGCGTTGTCCGCGCAATTCACGCCACATTTTCCAGGCGACCCACAGCAGCAGGATCCCGCCTGCCAACAGGAGGCCAACGATAGCGAGCAGTTCGACCGCAAAGATTGCAAACAGAATGCGCAAAGCGGTCGCAGCGATGATCCCGACCAGGATGGCGCGGCCGCGCAATTCCGGCGCCAGCCCCGCCGCCGCAAGCCCGATGACCACGGCGTTGTCGCCCGCCAGCACCAGGTCGATCACGATGACCTGGAAGAACGCCGCTATCGCCGCATGCGACAAACCAAAAATGTCAGCCATGGGCATGCCCCCGCGGGCTGGCGCACCCCGGGCCGATACAGGAATGGTTGGAAGAAAACGGCATCACCAGCCCCTCCGCGGCAGATCGAATCGCTCAGTCCGACATCGCAGCCTGGAGGCTGCCAGAGGGGCCCGGCCTGAAGCAGCCCCAACATGGCGGCAGAGCGGACTTCGGACAAGGGCCTGGCTAGCGGCAAAATGGCCTGTCCCCCGGCGGGGGCCGGCCGTTTGACACCCGCGCCGATCGACCCTAAAACCCGCGCGCCCTATGGGTTTTCATGACCTGACAGGGCGTTTCGCGACCCGTGGCAAGGCCTTGCGCTTTCGAGGCTCTGCCTGTCGGTACCGGAGAAATCCGGCACAGAGGAGGGCGCGGTTCCTCAAATCTTACCGTCAACAAAGAGGACGCGATGACCAAGCGCCATGAAGCCAAATACAAGCTCGACCGCCGGATGGGCGAGAACATCTGGGGTCGCCCCAAGAGCCCGGTAAACCGCCGCGAATATGGCCCCGGCCAGCACGGCCAGCGCCGCAAGGGCAAGCTTTCCGACTACGGTGTACAGCTGAAGGCCAAACAGAAGTTGCGCGGCTACTACGGCAACATCTCCGAGAAACAGTTCCGCGGCATCTATCACGAAGCCATTCGCATGAAGGGCGACAGCGGGGCGCACATGATCGGCCTCCTGGAGCGCCGACTGGATGCCATTGTATTCCGCTCCAAATTCGTGCCGACCGTGTTTGCGGCCCGTCAGTTCATCAACCACGGCCACATCAAGGTGAACGGCCGGCGGGTGAACATTCCAAGCTACCGGGTGAAGGTCGGCGACGTGGTTGAGGTCAAGGAGAAATCGAAACAGATGGCCCTGGTGCTGGAAGCCCAGGCATTGGCCGAACGCGATGTGCCGGACTACATCGAAGTTGACGGGTCCAAGTTCATCGCCAAGCTCACGCGCATCCCGGTCATCACCGATGTGCCCTATGCGGTGCAGATGGAGCCGCATCTGGTGGTCGAGTACTACTCGCGCTGAGGCAGCCGCCAAATCACCGGCCGCGCCCGTCAAATCAAAACCCCCGCCCCGGCGGGGGTTTTTCGTTTGGGCACCGGCACAACGGGCAATTCAGCTCCTGACCGCGAAAATCGATGAATTTGACCCGTGCCAGTTCGGCCCGGACCGGGGAAGTTATCCCCCGACTAAAGAACTAGTACACAGCAAATTTAGTACGCTCCTTACCAAAATTGCCTACATTTAGTGGCCAACTTGCGCTAAAAGCCGTGTGCGGTCTGCGAATCGCAGGACATGCCTAGGGAGACTCCGCAATGAAAGGGATCGATACCTTAAAAGACTGGGTCGGGGCGTTGACGGAACTGGCGCTGATGTTGTTGGCGCTGGCGATTGTTCTCTCGCTGCTGGTGGGCGCGAATTTGCCGTTCTTTGGCGCCGTCAGCAGCAATATTATGGGCTGGGTAAAGGATCTCGGCTCGAATGGGCTTGTCGGTCTGATCACACTCGGCCTGATCCTCTGGCTGTTCTCAAACCGGAAGATGGCCTGAGGCCGGCGCGTCCGGCAAACGCGGCCGGGCTTTTCAGTTTTGCTGAGACAACCAGAGTGGGGGGTTAAAACCCCCCACTCCTTCGCGCTGTATGCGCCACCCTTGAGGTTCGTGCCATGTGGAAATTTGTGGCCACTGCCAAGCAGGTCCTGTGGGAATTTGTCGAGCTGGCCTTCCTGCTCGTGCTCGCCCTGGTCCTGATCCAGCTCCTTCTCGGCGCGGGGGCAGGCCCCTACGTCAATTCGGTCGCGGATAACGTCACCAAGTTCGCCGCCGCAACCAGTGCCGGCATGCTCGGCATCGTGTTGCTGCTTGCGATCGCCTATCTGGTGCTGCGCCGGACCGGCTGGTCACGCAACGAGATCATGGGCCGGAGCCGCAAATAGTCGCGCGCGGCTGAGTGGCCTAATAGGGCGCGGGAATCATCAGCGCCGCCAGTCCGGCTGCCGACGGCAGCCATGCGATAAGCTGTGCGGCGCCGCGCTTTCCCGCTGCATAGAGGATAAATCCGGCGACGGGCGCGACCACGCAGGCAATGACGCCTGCGATATAGGCGGCTGCAAACCCAGTGCCGCCATGCAGGCTTTCGGGACCCGACCCAAACAGAAATCCGGAGACCCCGATCAACAGCGCCGCCAGGCAGAGATCGACGATCGCGGCGGCGACGAGCGAGAACTTGGCCACCGCGGTCCCGCTCCTGCCGCCGCTGCGGTTGCGATCAGGCGGTCTGGCGAACCGGGACGCCCTTGTCCTTCAGCGTCTGCTGCAATTCGCCGGCCTGAAACATTTCGCGCACGATATCGCAGCCGCCAACGAACTCGCCCTTGACGTAGAGCTGCGGCACAGTCGGCCAGTTCGAATAGGCCTTGATGCCGTTCCGCAATTCATCGGATTCCAGCACGTTGAGGCCTTTGTAGCTCACACCCAGATGGTCGAGGATTTGCACGACCTGGCCGGAAAACCCGCATTGCGGAAACTGCGGCGTGCCCTTCATGAACAGCACCACGTCATTTGCCTTCACTTCATTGTCGATGAATTGCTCGATGCCCATTGGATTCAAGGTCCTGTTGGGCGGCACCGCGCGTTCGTCTGCCGCGCGGGTCATGGCCGCCATGCTTGCCGATATATGTAGCGCAAAAACGCGCGCCAACCCAAGAGGGTAGCGAATATCCCCTAGTATGGCTGATGTGACACAGCCGCGCGCCAATCAGGGCATTAACGGGGCATAAAATGTGCCCTCCACCTCGAAAATATCGTCCTGATTGAGCCTGGAAACCTCGAGGATCGTGCGCGGCGGATATGGTCCGCCGCCCCAGAGCTGCTCCTGTACCTTGTTCACGAGAGGCCGCAGTCGAGCCATGTCGATGACATAGACCGTCAACCGCACGCAGTCGGAGAGCCGCGCGCCTTCTGATTCCGCGATCGTCTGCATGTTCATGAACGCCCGCCGGATCCGCTCTTCCTCGCCCGCAACGAGCGTGTTGCTCACCGGATCGATTCCGCGCATGCCGGCGACGAAGACAAAATCGCCGGCGCGCGCGCCAAGGCTCCAGGTGCCGGTCGGCGCGATCGCGCCCTGCGGAGATAAAATCCTGACACCGCGTTGCGGCGCCATCAGTTTTGCCTGCGCATGATCTGTTCCGAAAACCGGCGCACGTTTTTCGGGGTCATGCGCTGTCGGGCGTGCCGGTCTGCAGCGCAAGCGCATGCAGCACGCCGCCCATCTGGCCTTTCAGCGCCTCGTAGACCAGCTGATGCTGCTGCACCCGCGACTTGCCCTTGAACGAAGCGGAAATCACGGTGGCGGCGTAATGGTCGCCGTCTCCGGCGAGATCGCGGATCGTCACCTGGGCATCCGGAAGCCGCGCCTTGATCAGCCGTTCAATCTCGCCGGCATCCATCGCCATCGTCGGTTACTCCCATCGTCACAGCTAGTGGAGCGAATTTGACATTTGATACCTATTTGCGGCTAGTTGCTCATCAAATGTCAAATTCAAAGCTCCACTAGAATCAAATAATTGCTAGTGGTCCTTTGATCCGACATTTGCTCGGGAACTTGCAGCAACGGGATGCAAATGTCGGAATCGGACCACTAGAGCTCGCCGGCCATGTAAGCCGGCAACCACCCCTCGAAGCGTTCGCGCAGAATTTTGACCAGCATGGGGCGCTCGCCAGCAAGCGTCAATGTTTCGCCGCCGGTTGTCCCGACCATGCTCGCCGGCACGCCGGCTCCCCGGGCACGGGCGATGACCGCATTGGTGTCGCCGGCCGCCACGGTCACGAGATAGCGCGCCTGGTCCTCGCCGAACCAGAATGCATGCGCCGGGATATCGTCGGGAGCCGCGGTCAAAACCGCTCCGATGCCGCCGGCCATCGCCATCTCGGCAAGCGCAATCGCCAACCCGCCATCGGAAAGATCATGTGCCGCAGTCGCGATACGATCAAGAATCAGGCCGCGCACGAAGTCGCCATTCTCACGCTCCTCAATCAGATCGACCGGCGGGGGCGCGCCCTCCTCCCGCGCGCAAAGTTCGCGCAAATACATCGACTGGCCGAGCCAGCCGGTGGTTTCACCGATCAGCAGGATCGACTCGCCTTCGCGTTTGAAGGCCAGCGTCGCGGACGTCTTGAAGTCGTCGAGCAGGCCGACCCCGCCGATCGACGGCGTCGGCAGGATCGCGCGACCGTTCGTCTCGTTGTAGAGCGAGACGTTGCCTGAGACGACCGGAAAGGCCAGCGCATTGCAGGCCTCGGCGATGCCGCGAACGCAGCCGACGAACTGGCCCATGATCTCGGGCCGCTCCGGATTTCCGAAATTGAGATTGTCGGTAATGGCCAGCGGCGTGGCGCCGACCGCGGTCAGATTGCGCCAGCATTCCGCGACCGCCTGTTTGCCGCCTTCGAACGGATCGGCCTCGCAATAGCGCGGGGTGACATCGGTCGTGAGCGCGAGCCCCTTCGGCCCCTCCTCCACGCGCACGACTGCGGCGTCACCGCCCGGTCGCTGCACCGTGTTGCCCAGGATAATGTGGTCATATTGCTCCCACACCCAGCGTTTCGAACACAGATCGGGCGTGGCGATGAGTTTCTCCAGCGCATCGGCCAGACTCATCGGCGGCGTCACCTTGCGGGCATCGATTGCGGCCGGCTTTCTCGGCTCGCTGAACGGACGATTGTATTCCGGCGCCTGGTCACCCAGTTCCTTGATCGGAAGATCCGCCATCACGTCGCCGCCATGGCGCACGATGAAACGTTTGGTCGGCGTGGTCTCGCCGACGATCGCGAAGTCGAGGCCCCATCTGCGGAAGATCGCCTCGGCATCTTTTTCCTTGTCGGGCTTGAGCACCATGAGCATGCGCTCCTGGCTTTCCGACAACATCATCTCGTAGGCGCTCATCCCCTCTTCGCGGCACGGCACCTTGTCGAGATCGAGCGTCACGCCGAGGTCGCCCTTGGCGCCCATCTCCACCGCCGAACAGGTGAGGCCGGCCGCACCCATGTCCTGGATCGCGATCACGCAGCCCTTGTGCATGATTTCGAGACAGGCCTCGAGCAGGAGCTTCTCGGAGAACGGATCGCCCACCTGCACGGTCGGGCGCTTTTCCTCCGAATCCTCGCCAAATTCCGCCGAGGCCATGCTGGCGCCATGAATGCCGTCGCGCCCGGTCTTGGAGCCGAGATAGACGATCGGCATGCCCACGCCGGAGGCTGCCGCGTAGAAAATCTGATCCTTGCGCGCGATCCCGACCGCCATGGCGTTGACGAGATTGTTGCCGTCATACCGCGCATGAAATCGCACCGAACCACCGACAGTAGGAACGCCAAACGAATTGCCGTAACCGCCGATGCCGGCGACCACACCCGAGACCAGATGCCGGGTCTTGGGATGCGATGGCGCGCCGAATGACAGCGCGTTCAGGCAGGCGATCGGCCGCGCGCCCATGGTGAAGACGTCGCGCAAAATGCCGCCGACGCCGGTGGCCGCGCCCTGATAAGGCTCGATGTAGCTCGGGTGATTGTGGCTCTCCATCTTGAATACGCAGGCGAGCCCGTCGCCGATGTCGATCACGCCGGCGTTCTCGCCCGGGCCCTGGATGACGACGGGGCCCTTGGTCGGCAGCGTGCGCAGATGAACCTTGGAGGATTTGTACGAGCAGTGCTCGTTCCACATGGCCGAGAAAATGCCGAGCTCGGTGAAGCTCGGCGCGCGCCCGATCAGGTCGAGCATACGCTGGTACTCGTCGGGCTTCAGCCCGTGCTCGGCGACCAGTTCGGGAGTGATTTTCGGCTCGTTGGGGATCACCTGCAGCGAACTCGGCTTTTCTTACCCTCTCCCCCTGTGGGAGAGGATGGTTCGAGCATCGCAGCACGCGATGCGAGAACCGGGCGAGGGGGAGAGTTCAATCGAGACCGGCCCCCTCACCCGGCTCGTCCGAACTCGGGTCTACCCGAGTTGGCACTTCCTCCAGTGGCCGAAGTCGGAAACTTCCGACTTCGGCTCGCTCGCCACCCTCTCCCACAAGGGGAGAGGGTTACACAGTCTATGCCGCACGCCCGAGCGCCTCATTTAACCCCGCGAACAACCCGCGGCCGTCGGTGATCCCGATGACGGGCTCTACGTGGTTCTCCGGATGCGGCATCATGCCGAGCACGTTGCCGCGTTCGCTCACGATGCCGGCGATGGAGTCGGTCGCGCCGTTGACATTCCAGGCCGGATCGATCTGACCCTCGGGCGAGCAGTAGCGAAACAGCACCCTGCCCTCGTCCTCGATTGTCCTGATGGTCTCCGCATCGGCAATGTAGTTGCCCTCGCCGTGCGCAACCGGCACGCGGATCACCTGGCCCGCATTGTAGCCACGGGTAAACGGCGAATCTGAATGCTCGACCCGCAGATAGACGTCGCGGCAGATGAACCGGAGCCGCGCATTGCGCATCAGAACTCCTGGCAGCAGTCCGGCCTCGCACAGGATCTGGAAGCCGTTGCAGACGCCGAGCGTGAGCCCGCCCCTGGCGGCATGCGCACGCACCGCATCCATGATCGGGCTGCGCGCCGCAATCGCGCCGCAGCGCAGATAGTCGCCATAGGAAAAACCGCCCGGGATCACCACGAGGTCGGTGCCCGCCGGCAGCGCGGTGTCGGCATGCCAGACCATGGCCGGCTCGCGGCCCGAGATCAGCTTGAGCGTGCGCGCCATGTCGCGCTCGCGGTTGATACCGGGAAAGACGAGGACAGCGGCTTTCATCTTGTAGCTCGAATCAAGATCGTCATCCTGAGCTGCGCGGCCGCAGGTCGCGCCTCGAAGGATGACAAGCCCGGGCCGTCGCCCCCGGATGTCGGGCTTGCCCGACATCCGAACGAAAGCGCGCAAATTGGCCAATGCCGACCTGCGTTGGCTCGCTTCGCTCGCACCTCAGGGTGACGGATCAAATGCATCACCCCAGCACCTCCACCCGGTAGTTCTCGATCACGGTGTTGGCCAGGAGCTTGTCCGCGGCCTCTTTGAGGGCGGCCTCGGCCCTGGCGCGGTCGTTGCCCTCGATTTCGATGTCGAACACCTTGCCCTGGCGTACGCTGGCGACGCCCGCGACACCGAGCGAGCGCAGCGCGCCTTCGATCGCCTTGCCTTGCGGGTCGAGGATGCCGGATTTCAGGGTAACGGTTACGCGGGCTTTCATCGGTTCTTTTCGAGCAATTCCCGGCTCGCTGCCTGCCTAGCACCCGTGGCAGGCCACCTCAACCGGGCGGGACGCGCACCACACAGGTCATCACGCTGATCTTGGATTTCAAGGTCAGATCGGCCGGCGGCCCAATTCAACCACGCGTCTCCGCCTCATCCTGAGGAGCCCGCCAAAGGCGGGCGTCTCGAAGGATGAGGCGGCCCTCCTATGGTTCGAGACGCAGCACTGCGCGCTGCGCCTCACCATGAGGGCCGTGACAGGAATGAACCCGGCTGGAGCGAGGCGTTTGGCCCCTCGCGATCAGAAACCAGGCCTTGGGAGGTCCTGCGCCACCGCCCGCAACCGGCTCCGCTCGATCTTGCCACCGGGATTTCTGGGAAGTTCGGCGACGCTGATGAAGCGCACCGGGACATGGGTCTCGCAGAGCTTTTCCTTGCAGTGGTTGCGCAAGGCCGTCTCATCCACCGGCGCGTTCGGTACGATATGCGCCCACACTTCATCGATGCCGAGTTCGTTCGGCGCGGTAAACACCGCCGCCTGCTCGACGCCTTTGAATGCGGTGATTGCTTCCTCGATGGCTTGCGGTTTCACCTTGTCACCGCCGAGGTTCAGGACATCCTTCTCGCGACCGGTGACGACCAGCAGATTGTCGGGCGTCAGGTAGCCGACATCGCCGGTATAGAATCGTCCGTCGCGAAACGGCGACGGCGCGTCATCGACGCTGTCGAGATATCCGTCGACGCTCACCGGGCTGCCGATGCGGATCGAGCCTTCGCGGTCCGGCGGCAGCAGCATTCCGCTCCCGTCCACGATCTCCACCGTCACGTCCGGCGCCACATAGCCGACGGCTCCGGAGATGCCGGTCAGAGCATGCGCCGGCGCGGACGAGATGGTCGCCGTTTCGGTCGTGCCGTAATAAAAGATGAGCGTCGAACACAGTCTCGCCCGCACCCGCTCGGACAATGACTCCGGCATCGGACTGCCAGCCGAGATAATGACGTCGAAGCCGCATTTGAAATCGCGGTTGGCTTCGTAAAATTTCAGGAAACCGCTCAAGCCGCCGGGCGATGCGATCAGCCCCTGCACCTTGTAGAGCTCGAAAGTCTGGAGCGTGTCCATTGGCGTGGCGCCGGGAAAGAACATGGTGCCGCCGCGCGAGAGCACATACAGCAGGTGGCGAAAGCCGCCGCTCGAGCCGAGACCATAGTCGCTAAAGAACCGCGAATATTGCGGGAAGAAGTTTCCGAACAGGTGATTGTAGCGCGCGAGCCGGGCAAGCTGCGTCTTGTGGCTGAAGCCGACGGCCTTCGGCTCGCCGGTTGACCCCGACGTCATTGCGATCCGGCAGATGGCATCACCCGACCCGCGATAGATGTGGCGCTTGTCGAGGGGGTCGCCGCTGGCAAGCCAGGTAAAATCCGCGGCGAAAATCTTTTCGCCCGATGCCGTGCCCAGTGAACGGCGGGAATCCGTGATGATCGCGTCCACGCGCAGGCCGGCCGGCACGGATGCACCGATCGAGACCGTTGCCGCCCCGATATGCATGAGGCCCAGGGCGATGGCGGAATGGATGATGCGATCACTGACCTGGATCGCGACGACCTGTCCGGGTGAGATCCCCAAACTCACAGCGCGGCGGCCAACGTTGTTGATGAACTGCGCCAACCGCGCATAGCTGATCATGCCGAGCCCCGTCCCCGGCGCGCACATGGCGGGCGCCGGCGGGTTATGCCTTGCCTGAAAGAGAATGGGCTCGACGACGTTCATACGCTTGGCTCAACGCGTGCTCCGGCGCCAGTTGCCGGTCTGCCACATAACCCGTGCAAATCGCGCGCGCGTCGTCCGATTGAATGACGCGGCGGAAAAATTCACGTGGCAAGCAGGTCGCCGAAGTCAACGAGGCGAAGGGGCTGCAAATGAAAAAGTTTTTCCTGGCGACGGTTTCCGTTCTGGCGCTCACGAGCGCGAGCCGCTCAGCTGATTTGGCCGGAAGGGCCTTTGCCTATGCGCCAAATACAGTTCCGGCCTGGACCGGCGGCTATTGGGGCGTTCGGGGCGGCGTCGCGCGGCACGACGCCGCATTCAATGATCTGGCATGCGTGCCTGCTTGTGGGACCATCAGCGGAAGCAAGACCGGCGGGACGATCGGGACTTTTCTTGGCTACAACTGGCAGTACAGCAGTTTCGTCTACGGGCTGGAGGGCGATTGGAGTTGGATAGGCGCAAAGACGACAGCGACGATGGGTACATTTTTCCTGACCGATAGGTCATACAATATCGACTGGGTGGCCACTATTCGCGGCCGTGCCGGTCTGGCCGTGGATGCGACGCTTCTCTATGTCACCGGGGGCGTCGCTATCGGGCACGTCAAGAACAGCATTGCGTCCTTTGATCCTGGCGCCCCGCCTTTTAGTTCTTTTAGGCAAGATAAAACGAAAGTCGGCTGGACAGCGGGGGCTGGCGTCGAACACTTATTCTCCCCCCATTGGACCGCACGCGCCGAATTCCGTTTTGTCGATCTTGGAACGAGCAGCGTTGTCTGTACGCAGGGCAACCCAATTCTCTGCCCTACCTACAGAGGCGAATTCAGCAACACGTTGCTGACGGGAACGGTCGGGCTCGCCTACAAATTCTAGATCCAAGCCAATTTTTCGTCATGGTCGGGCTGACCCGACAAATCAAACGCGCGTATAAAATACTCAGCGTCATGCGCGGGCTTGACCCGCGCATCCATGATGAATTCCGGCGCAGTGATGCTTTACGAAACGTTGTTTGGGCGGACAGTCGTGATGGATTGCCGGGCCAAGCCCGGCAATGACAGTCGGAAGGGACTGAGTTTGCCTAGGCCAATAGTCAGCCCTTCACCAGCACCGGGCCGGTGCCCTGCGGCCGCTCGCCCTCGTTCATGATGCCGAGTCGCTTGGCGACCTCGGTATAGGCCTCCAGCAGCCCGCCGAGATCGCGGCGGAAACGGTCCTTGTCGAGCTTTTCGTTCGACTTGATATCCCACAGCCGGCAGGAGTCGGGCGAGATCTCGTCCGCCACGACGATGCGCATGACGTCGTTTTCCCACAGCCGGCCGGTCTCCATCTTGAAGTCGACCAGGCGGATGCCGACACCCAGGAACAGCCCGGAGAGGAAATCATTGACGCGGATCGCCAGCGCCATGATGTCGTCGATCTCCTGCGGCGCAGCCCAGCCGAAGGCGGTAATGTGTTCTTCCGATACCATCGGATCGTTGAGGGCGTCGTTCTTGTAATAGAACTCGATGATCGAGCGCGGCAGCTGCGTGCCCTCCTCGATGCCGAGGCGCTGGGCCAGCGAACCGGCCGCAACATTGCGCACCACCACTTCGAGCGGAATGATTTCCACTTCGCGGATCAGCTGCTCGCGCATGTTGAGCCGGCGGATGAAGTGGGTCGGGACACCGATGTCGTTGAGGTGCTGGAAGACGTATTCGGAAATCCGGTTGTTCAGCACGCCCTTGCCTTCGATCACCTCGTGCTTTTTAGCGTTGAAGGCGGTCGCATCGTCCTTGAAGTGCTGGATCAGTGTTCCTGGCTCGGGGCCTTCATAGAGGACCTTCGCCTTGCCTTCGTAGATGCGGCGGCGGCAACTCATCGGGGTATACCGTGGTTTTTGAAAGTCCATCGGATGTGCCGTGGCTCCTGTTAGTGACGTGACCGAGATCCGCGGCGGCGGGACCGGACGAAACGCGCTCAAGCGCGCTGATGCGTCCGGGCACGCATTCAACCTAGCCGATCGTTTCGGGCAGCACAATCGAGTGCCGGTCACGTTTTCCACTCCGTAATTCCGCCGCATTGGAGCGCCCCGATGTTGCCTTGACGCTGGCACGGCGATATGCAAGGCGACGCGCAACAATATGCGCGCAAGTGACTGCGACTGTTGGGCAATAGCGAGGGCGACATGACGACGTTCGACAAGCGCGAGGAAGGCTTCGAGAAGAAGTTCGCGCACGACGAGGAACTGCGGTTCAAGGCGAGCGCCCGGCGCAACAAGCTGCTTGGCATGTGGGCGGCCGGGAAGATGGGCCTGGCCGGGGCAGAAGCCGAGGCCTATGGCAAGGAAGTCGTGATGGCGGATTTCGAGGAGCCCGGCGACGATGACGTTTTTAGGAAAATCCGCAAGGACTGCGACGCCAGGAAGGTCGCGGTCTCCGACGAGGAGATCCGCGGCGCCATGCGGGAGCTGATGGAGCAGGCTGTGGCGCAGATCAAGGCGAGCGGGTAACTCGCTGTCATTCCGGGTCCCGGAATCCAGCCGCGAGCGCTGAACACGGGTCTGGATTCCGGGTTCGCCGCTGCGCGGCACCCCGGAATGACAACTGAGGGGATTGTCGATGCAAAAAGCTTTTCCGCTCGCGCGGCGTCTGCGCGCCGGCGAAACGGTTTATTCAGCCTGGTGCACACTGGCCTCACCGATCGTCGCCGAGACGATTGCGCGCGAGGGCTATGGTGCCGTCGTCCTCGATATCCAGCACGGGCTGTGGGACGCCGCCTCGATCGTCGCCGGCATCGGCGCCGTTCATCACGGCGGAGCCGCGCCGCTCGTGCGCGTGCCGCTCAACGACTTCGCATATGTTTCCCGCGCGCTCGACTTCGGCGCCGAAGCGATCATCGCGCCGATGATCAACAGTGCCGACGATGCCCGCCGGTTCGCCGCATCCGCAAAATATCCGCCGGTCGGCGAGCGCAGCTGGGGACCGCAGCGCGCGATGGCGCTGCAAGG
Source organism: uncultured Alphaproteobacteria bacterium (assembly GCA_963828695.1). Classification (GTDB taxonomy): domain Bacteria; phylum Pseudomonadota; class Alphaproteobacteria; order Rhizobiales; family Xanthobacteraceae; genus Pseudolabrys. The sequence continues at coordinate 229,226 of CAWHFS010000001.1, forward strand.
CAAGACCGTCACTACCGATTATCTGCGCGAGGCCAATGACGGAGCGCTGACGCTAGCGATGATCGAGACCAGGACCGCGCTCGGCAATGTCGACGCCATTGCCGCCACGCCCGGCATCGATGCGCTGTTTGTCGGCCCCTATGATCTGTCGACCGCGCTGAGCGGCGGCACGGCACAGGACGTGACAGCGCCGGAGGTCGAGCGCGAGATCGATCGCATCGGCCAGGCCGCCCAAAAGGCGGGGAAAATTCCCGGGGTCTATTGTCGCGATGCCGAACGCGCGCTGGCAATGAGCCGACGCGGCTTCAAATTCATCACAATTGGCAGCGACCTAGGCATTGTCCGCGAGGGCGCCGCGGCGCAACTGAAGATACTGAAAAGCTAGACCGCCTATTTTATCGTCACGCGGTAGCTGAAATTGCCGTTGGCGTTGAAACCGTCCGGCTGATGCTGACCATAGTTGCGGTTCATGCCCACATTGATCAACTCAAGCCGGCATTCGCTGGCGATGGCTGTCAGCAGGACCTGGCATTCGCGCGAAGCGCTTTCGTAAAAAATGCGCCGCGCATCTTCCTGTGCCTTCACCGCGGCGTCCTTGTCGCTCATCGGCGCCGGCACAAAGAAATTCATGTTCACGGTGACGCGGACATCGCTCTTCATGGTTGGGAATACGACGGAACGCCGGGCATCTTCCGCAGCGGCCGCACCGGTCATGCAGGCGACCAGCGCTAGCGTAACGAGGGACACACGCAACATCGGAGCTCTCCCTTTCGGAGTTTGAATTTTAGGCAAATTAATTTTCCCATCCGTTAGAACCTGAGTGGAATAACAAGTTGTCGAATTTACGAATTTGAAGCGATGTTGTCGGCGAGCATTTGCGCATCGCCAGTGCAGGACATGGCAACAATGTGGCTGTCGTCCCTGTGAAGGGGGGACGCCATGGACGCCGGGCTTGTCACGGCCCTCATGATGAGGAGCGCTGCGAAGCAGCGCGTCTCGAACCATAAGGCTGCGTCGGCGGCGCAGATAACCTAATCCGCTCACCCCCGCGGAAGCGGGGGTCCAGGGCGGCATGTCAAAGATGCCGAGAGAGCAGCTCTGGATTCCCGCATTCGCGGGAATGAGCGAAGTGTGGTTCAACGCAAGTGGATCATGTTCTAGGGCATTGCAGTCGCAAGCGCGGCCAGCACGGCCGCGACATCGCGCTCGACGTCGCCCGCTTCCACCTGACTGACGCGATAACCGCGTTCCGTCAGATAGGCGCGTCGCTCTGAACGCACGCGCGCGGCCGCTTCGCTTTCATCGGCCGGCATCAGGTCGATCACGCTCTTGAGCGGGAAGGAAACAAAATCTGCAATGTGCGGCCCGATCGGCACCTGGCGTTTGAAGCCCAGGCCAGCGAAGCGACGGTCGTTCACCAGCGCCTGCCACAAGACCCGCTCGGCATCGGTCGGATTGCGTCGCAGCAGCCTCGCCAGTCCGCGCGCCGGGGCGCGGCCGGCGGTCGCTGCGGCATCGCCCGCGATGAGATCGCGCAGGTCCTGTGCCTGCCTCCCGTCGAGCACGCCGCCGCGCGCCGGACCCTTGCGTCCTTGCGCGATCGCCGTGATCACGCCGTGCAGCGTGCGGATATCCTGTTGCGTAGGCGCCATGCGCTGAAAAATATTGCGCAGGTTCACCGTCATCGTGCCGCGCTTTTCCTCCGGGCGGAAGAATTCGACCCGCTCCAGCTCGCGCTCGAGTTCGGCAAAAAATGCGTCGACCTGCTGCTTGGCCGCCGGCGGCGATTTCTCCGGCATGGCAAAGGGCAGTTCGCCGCCGCCCGCGCGCTTGAACCATTCATAGGCGACGATCACCACCGCCTGCGCCAGATTGAGCGAGGCGAAGGCCGGATTGACCGGCAGCGTGATGATGCGGTCGGCGAGCGCGACCTCGTGGTTTTCCAGGCCGTTGCGCTCGCGCCCGAACACGATGGCAACGCTCTCCCCTGCAGCAACCCGCGACGCCATTTCAGCCGCCGCCTCGGCCGCGCCGACTACCGGCTTGGCCTGATCATGGTTGCGCGCGGTAGCGGCGAGCACAAAGGTACAATCGCCGATCGCGTCGGGCAGACTGTCATGGATCGCCGTGCCATCGAGAATGCGGTCGGCGCCCGCAGCCATGACCCGCGCCCTTTCGTTCGGCCAGCCCTGCAGTGGCTTCACGATCCTGAGATGGGAAAGTCCGAAATTGGCCATGGCGCGCGCCACCGCGCCGATGTTCTCGCCGAGCTGCGGCTCGACCAGCACCACGATCGGCGCAGGCTGCGTGATCCAGCGTTTGGTCTTGTCGGTGCCGGCGCCTGGCATCAGACCCTCCGTTTGCGAGGGGTATAGCCGTCCGCTCGCTGCCGGGAAACAATGCCAGAAATCGCGGCTTTCGCCCCCCGTTTGAGGGTGCTATAGGCACGCCGCCGGCTCATTCCCCCGACCGCGCGTTTTTTCAAAAGGTTTACTCCGCAATGGCGAAGATCAAGGTGGCAAACCCCGTCGTCGAGATGGACGGCGACGAGATGACCCGCATCATCTGGCAGTTGATCAAGGACAAGCTGATCCACCCCTATCTCGACGTCGAGCTGCTTTACTACGACCTGTCGGTCCAGAAGCGCGACGAGACCAACGACCAGATCACCATCGATGCCGCCGAAATGACCAGGAAGGTCGGCGTCGCGGTCAAGTGCGCCACCATCACCCCCGATGAAGCGCGGGTGAAGGAATTCAACCTCAAGAAAATGTGGCGCTCGCCCAACGGCACCATCCGCAACATCCTGGGCGGCGTGATCTTTCGCGAGCCGATCATCTGCAAGAACGTGCCGCGTCTGGTGCCCGGCTGGAACAAGCCGATCATCATCGGCCGTCACGCCTATGGCGACCAGTACCGCGCCACCGACATCAAGGTGCCGGGCAATGCGACGCTGACGCTGAGCTATGTCGGCGCCGACGGCAAGAAGGTCGAGCACGAGGTGTTTCAGTTTCCGGACTCGGGCGTGGCGATGGCCATGTACAATCTTGACGGTTCGATCCGCGACTTCGCCCGCGCCTCGATGAATTATGCGCTCGCGCGCGGCTATCCGCTCTACCTGTCCACCAAGAACACTATCCTGAAAGTCTATGACGGCCGCTTCAAGGACCTTTTCGAGGAGGTGTTCGAAAAGGAATTCAAGGCCGAGTTCGACAAGAAGAAGCTCACTTACGAACACCGGCTGATCGACGACATGGTGGCGGCGGCGCTGAAATGGTCGGGCGGCTATGTCTGGGCCTGCAAGAACTATGACGGCGACGTGCAGTCCGACATCGTGGCGCAGGGTTTCGGCTCGCTCGGCCTGATGACCTCGGTGCTGATGACGCCGGACGGCAAGGTCGTGGAATCGGAAGCCGCCCACGGCACGGTGACGCGACATTATCGTGAGCATCAGAAGGGCAAGGAGACCTCGACCAATTCGATCGCCTCGATCTTCGCCTGGACGCGCGGGCTTGCCCACCGCGCCAAGCTCGACAACAACGCGCAACTTGCGAAATTCGCCAGCACGCTGGAGAAAGTCTGCGTCGACACGGTTGAATCAGGCGCAATGACCAAGGACCTGGCACTGCTGATCGGCGCCGACCAGAAGTGGCTCTCCACCACCGGCTTCCTCGACAAGGTGGACGAGAACCTGAAGAAGGCGATGGGGGCATAAGCTCAGCCCCGTCCGGTCACTCGCTTTTGTCGGGCATCGTCAATTTCCCGAGTTCGGCCGCGCGCATGTCTGCAATCCTCTGCGCGACCACCTCCTCGGGCAGTTCGAGGCCCTCAAGCAGGCGGGCCGCAAGCTGCAGGCTTGCTTCCACCGTCACCGGGATCACGCTGACTGCGCCGAGGCCGATCAGCCGGCTGGCATGAACGGCATCGACCGCGCGCGCGAACACCATCGCGTCGGGCCTGATCTGGCGGACCGCCGCCACCATTCGTTCGGCCGCCGCCGCATGATTGACCGTCACCACAAAGGCGCGGGCGCGGGCAGCGCCGACCTTGTCGAGAAGTTCCGGTCGTCCGGCATCGCCGAAAAACACCGGCCGGCGGGCGAGGCGCATGCGGGCAACCATTTCTCCGTTGGTGTCGAGCGCCACGTAGGGCACGCATTCCGCCTCCAACGCCTGTGCGACCAACTGGCCGACGCGCCCGAAGCCGCCGATGACGACATGATTGTCGAGCTCGCCATGTTCCGGCCCGGGCGCGTGTCTGCCATGGTCGGCGGCGTCGAGACGCGCGGCAACCGAACGCGCGACCAATGCCAGCAGCGGCGTCGCCAGCATGCTCAGCCCCACCACCGCAATCACCCCCCCGGCAAGTCGCGGCGACAGAAGGCCCCCCGTCTGCGCCACCCCGATCACCGCAAAGCCGAATTCGCCGGCCTGTGCCAGGAGCAGAGCGACTTCGGCGGCCGCGGCGCGTGGCACGCCGAAGATGCGCGCGACGCCAAAAAGGATCATCGCCTTGACGCTCATCAGCGCAACCACGCCCAGAAGAATCCAGCCGACGTCGGCGGCTATGGCAACGATGTCGACACTTGTGCCGACGGTGATGAAGAAGATGCCAAGCAGCAGGCCCTTGAAGGGCTCGAGATCGACCTCGATGTGATGGCGTGCCTCGCTGTCGCTGAGCAGCAGGCCGGCAAGGAAGGCGCCGAACGCTATCGAAAGCCCCGCCAAACCGGTCGCCACCGAGAACACCACCAGGATCAGCAGCGTGATCGCCATGATGAGGTCACGGCTGCCGGTTCGCACCGCAGAGCGCAACAGTGGGCGCACGACAAAGCGGCCGACCAGCATGATGGCGATGACGCCAATGAGTGTGCCGGCGAATGGCTCGATCAGTGCGAGGATGCTGGTCTTTTCACCGCCTGGCAGAACTTCCGCCACAAACAGGATCGGAACGACCATGAGATCCTGAAACAACAGGACCGAGAGCGCGATCCGCCCGACCTGGTCGGCGGCGCGGTGCTGCTCGATCAGGAGCTGCATTACAATCGCGGTGGACGAGAGCGCCAGACAGAGGCCGAGCACAATGCCAACCGGCGGTACGCCCCCGAGCACCCGGACGCCGGCACCGATGGCAAGCGCAGTCAGCACGACCTGTGCCAGGCCCACGCCCAACACGTAGCGCCTGAGCTGCCACAATCGCTGCAATGACAGTTCGAGCCCGAGCAGGAACAGCAGCACCATAATTCCGAATTCGGCCAGCCCGGCCGCGCGCCGCGGATCGTCGAAGGTGGCGTAATGCAACCAGGGATGTTCTGCCGCGAGCCGCCCCAGACCATGCGGACCGAGCACGACGCCGGCGATCAGGAAGCCGAGCACCGTGCCGATTCGCGCACGATGAAACAGCGGCACGACCACGCCGGCCACGACCAGAAAGATGATGAGGCCTCTCAGTTCCTCGGCGTGCAGCACGGGCGCGATCTTCCGGTGGATTCGCAACACTCTATATCGGATGCGGGTTGCCGGATCACCTGCGGGGCAGCCGACCGTGGCCTCATCCTTCGAGACGCCGCGCTTCGCGCGGCTCCTCAGGATGAGGGTCGGGTACGCGTGCGGGGCTAATGCGGGACGCGCGGACTTTGCTCCATCCTCATCCTGAAGAGCGCCGCAGGCGCGTCTCGAAGGATGGGGATGGCCAATATCTGGTTACTCATGCACACGGCCTCAATACAACCGCACGGCATAGACCGGCGGCAAATGGGCGTTGATGAGCTGCCAAGCCTCACCCGCGTCTTCGCTTGCCCAGAGGCTGCCTGTCGTCGAGCCCATGGCGAGCGTCCTGCCTTCGGCAGCGACATCGAGGCCGTGGCGATAGACCAGGTCGAAGGCATCGCGCTGCGGCAGCCCGGCGCGGAAGCTCTCCCAGGTCTTGCCGCCATCGCGCGTGCGGGTAACGGCGAGCGCGCCGTCGCGCGGCACGCGCATCTCGTCCTTGATCGCAGGCACGAACCAGGCGGTGAGCGGGTCGCGCGGATGCGCGGCAACGGCGAAACCGAAATCGTCGACCGGCAGTTTGAGCTGCGTCCAGGTGTGGCCGGCATCGGTCGAGCGGAAAATCCCGCAGTGATGCTGCATCCACATCGTATCGGGCGCGGCACCACAGCGCACCACGCGGTGCGGGTCCTGAGTCTCCTTCTGTCCGGCAAGTTCGGGCGGCATATAGGCCGCGACCAGCCCCTCCCCGCGCAACGTCCAGCTTTTGCCGCCGTCGCCTGAATCCCATACGCCGCCGCAGGAGATTGCAACGAACACGGCGTGCGCATTGCGCGGATCGAGCGAGATGCTGTGAATGCCGGCATCGTCATAGCCGCCGCCGAACCATTTCTCGCGCTCCGGGACGTTCCACAGCGCGCTCACCAAATGCCAGCTTTCCCCGCGATCGTCCGAACGGAATAATCCGGCCGGCAGCGCGCCGGCCCACAGCGCGCCCTTCTCGTTGGCGCCGCCGGGCTCGAGTGTCCACACCTGGAACAGCGCCGGCGAACCCGCGGCATCGGCCGGAAAAGCCGGCGCCGCGATTTCCTTCCACGACGTGCCGTTGTCGTCGGAGCGATGGAGCTTGCTGCCGAAATGGCCGTGCTTGAGCATGGCATAAAGCGCGCCATCGCGTGCATCATGCAATGCCGCGGTCACCGGCACGCCGGGGAAATCGGTGCGTGCGATCCGCCAGCTGCCGTTCTTGCGCTCATAGGAGAGCAGGCCCTTGCGCGTCGCCACCAGCATGCGGTCATTCATGAAGTCGCTCCCATGCGCTAGCCGCCCGACAAGGCCTGCATGACGTAAAGTTTCGAATCCGGGCGAATGCTTTGCGCAAGCGCCTGCGCATTGGGCAGGCGCGTGCCATCGGCGAAGATGCAGACGTGTTTGCGCAAGTTCCCGCGTTCGTCGAGCACATAGCCGCGCACGTGCGGCCGCTCATCGAATACCTGCGTGAGCGCGGCGCCAACGGTGCCGCCCTGGGCCTGTAGCGGACCGTCCGGCACCAGTTCGCGCAACCACGATGTGAAGTGGAGTTGAGCCATCTTTTCAAACGTAGCGATAAATCGCGACGCATCAATGGCAGCGCGTGGTTCCCGTTCTTGTCGTCCCAACGGCAGCCAATCAGATGGGACCGCAACCCGGCCTCATGGTGAGGAGCGCTGTGAAGCAGCGCGTCTCGAACATCGCAAGTCGGCTTTAGCCGACTTGCGCGCTTGCCATGCCGATCTCGGGTAAACCCGAGATCGGGTGGCCGCCCATCCTTCGAGACGCGGGCTGGCGCCCGCTCCTCAGGATGAGGCGGGAAAACGCGGCCTTCGGCCGCGCCTCAGGCTGAGGGGAGAAGCAGAACCCGGCGTCTACGCGCCGCTCAACGCCGCCTCGATCGCCTTCAGCGCGGCGTCGGCCTTGGCACCGTCGGGACCGCCGGCCTGCGCCATGTCGGGCCGGCCACCGCCACCCTTGCCGCCGAGCACCTCCGCACCTTTCTTCACCAGTTCGACGGCGTTGAACCGCGACGTCAGATCGCCGGTCACGCCGACCACGATGCCGGCCCTGCCGTCGTCGGACAGCCCGACGATGGCGACCACACCGGAACCGACCTGCTTCTTGCCCTCGTCGGCGAGGCTGCGGAGATCCTTGAGATCGATCCCGGATACCGACCGCGCGATCAGTTTCACCCCGTTGACCTCCCGGACAGCCTCTTCGGGGCCTTTGCCCGCGCCGCCGCCCATGGCCAGCTTTTTGCGGGTTTCGGTCAGGTCACGCTCGAATTTCCTGCGTTCGTCCAGGAGCGTAGCGACCCGTGCAGGCATGTCCTCAACTTGTACTTTAAGTTCAGCAGCGGCCATTTTGGCTGCTTCAACCTGTTTGTTAAAAGCCTTCCGGGCGGCTTTGCCCGTGAGCGCCTCAATGCGGCGGACGCCGGCGGCGACCCCGCTGTCGGTCAGCCCGCCAATCAGGCCGATATCGCCCGTGCGCTTCACGTGGGTGCCGCCGCACAGCTCCACCGACCAGCCCATGGCATTGCCCGACCCTTCGCCCATGGCCACCACCCGCACCTCGTCGCCGTATTTCTCGCCGAACAGCGCACGGGCGCCGGATGCCCGCGCATCCTCGAGCGCCATTAGCCGCGTCGTTACGGGCGCGTTCTGCAGCACGACGTCGTTGGCGATGTCTTCGACGCGCTCGATCTCGTCGGCGGTCATCGGCTTGGGATGGGAGAAGTCGAAGCGAAGCCGGTCGGGGGCGACCAGCGAACCCTTCTGCGCCACGTGATCGCCGAGCACCTGGCGCAGCGCTTCGTGCAGCAAATGTGTTGCGGAGTGGTTCTGGCGGATGGCGGCGCGGCGCGCGTGATCGACCTCCAAGAGCAGCGGATCGCCGACTTTCACGCTGCCGTGCTCCACCTTGACCATGTGCGCGAACAGATCGCCGGCCTCCTTCTGGGTGTCGCTGACGACAACACGAACGCCTTCGCGCCGCATCTCGCCGGTGTCGCCCACCTGGCCGCCGCTTTCGCCGTAGAATGGCGTCTGGTTCATCACCACGGCGCCGCTCTCGCCCTTTCTCAGTTCGGAGACTTCCTTGCCGTCGCGCACCAGTGCCGCCACCACGCCTTCGGCGCTCTCCGTCTCGTAGCCGAGGAATTCGGTCGCGCCCAGTTTCTCGCGGAGCGTAAACCACACGGCTTCCTGGGCGGCGTCACCCGAACCGGACCATGAGGCGCGCGCCTTGGCGCGCTGGCGCTCCATCGCATCGGTAAAGGAAGCAAGGTCAACGCTGATGCCGCGCGGACGCAACGCGTCCTGCGTGAGATCGAGCGGAAAGCCATAGGTATCGTAGAGCGTAAACGCCGTGTCGCCGTCGAACATGTCGCCTTTTTTCAGGCTGCTGCTTTTCTCTTCCAGGATGGCAAGACCGCGCGCGAGCGTATTGCGGAAGCGCGTTTCTTCCAGTTTCAGCGTCTCGCTGATCAGCGCCTCGGCGCGGATCAGTTCCGGATAGGCCTGGCCCATCTCACGCGTGAGCGCGGGAACGAGCTTCCACATCAGCGGGTCCTTGGCGCCGAGCAGTTCGGCGTGGCGCATGGCGCGCCGCATGATGCGCCGGAGCACATAGCCGCGGCCTTCATTCGAGGGCAGCACGCCGTCGGCAATCAGGAAGGCGGACGCGCGCAGATGATCGGCAATCACCCGGTGCGAGGCCTTCTGCGGTCCCTCGGGCGAAACACCGGTCAGGTCTGCAATGGCGCGGATCAGCGTGACGAACAGGTCGATCCCGTAATTGTCATGGGTGCCTTGCAGCACCGCTGCGATACGCTCGAGCCCCATGCCGGTATCGATCGAGGGACGCGGCAGGTCGATTCGCTTGCCGCCCTCCTGCTGCTCGTACTGCATGAACACGAGGTTCCAGATCTCGATGAAGCGGTCGCCCTCGGCGTCCGCGCTGCCGGGCGGCCCGCCGGGGATGTGTTCGCCGTGGTCGTAAAAGATTTCCGCGCAGGGGCCACAGGGGCCGGTCTCGCCCATCGACCAGAAATTATCGCTGCCGGCAATGCGCAGAATTTTCTTGTCCGGCAGGCCGGCGATCTTCTTCCACAGATTGAACGCCTCGTCATCGTCAACATAGACTGTGATCAGCAGGCGATCCTTCGGCAGCCCGTATTCTTTGGTGATCAGCTCCCAGGCGAGCGCGATGGCCCGCTCCTTGAAGTAGTCGCCGAAGGAAAAGTTGCCGAGCATTTCGAAGAAGGTGTGATGGCGCGCGGTGTAACCGACGTTATCGAGATCGTTGTGCTTGCCGCCGGCGCGCACGCATTTCTGCGCCGTGACTGCGCGCGCGTACGGCCGCTTCTCGAGGCCGGTGAAGACGTTCTTGAACTGCACCATCCCGGCATTGGTGAACATCAGGGTCGGGTCGTTGCGGGGCACGAGCGCAGAGGACGCCACGACCTGGTGGTCGTTGCGGGCGAAGAAATCCAGGAAGTTTTTGCGGATGTCGTTGACGCCGCTCATGGATCGGGGCCGCTCGCCTTCGCTGATGGCCGGTGGGGAGCGCTAAATCCCCGCCCTGCTTGATGTTTCGGGGCCTATTTAGCGACGGGGGTGAGTGAAGTCCAGGAATGGCGGACGGATAGCGGGTGGTTACCCAATTCGCTCATTCCCGCGCAAGCGGGAATCCAGACTGGGTCCCCGCTTTCCGCGTTCGCGCTTATGCGCTTCGGCGGACTCAAACCCGCTGAAGCTTGCAAAGCAAGCGTAGGTGGGTCGCGGGGACGAGCGGAGACGGCTATGTCAGCCCCCAAACGCACATCGCCCCCGTCCTCGGTTGCGGCCGCTTTACGCAGCCGGGTGCCGACGGGGGCGAATGCTCAACGCATCTCTCGGACACGCCATGCGTTCTTACGCATTACCAATCTGGTGCGGCGGATAGAACCGGCGCCGCCGCAGCGCCTGACACAGGTACCTGGTTTTTGCCGCTCTCATTCCCGCGACCGCGTAAGCACGAAGGCGGGAAGCGGGAGTCCAGAGCAATAATCCCGGTTAGTCATCGTTGCTCTGGGTCCCCGCTTGCGCGGGGACGAACGGATGTTTTCGTATCAAGCCTCCGCGGCCTCGGCGTCATCGTCGTCGTCCTTGTCGCTCTCCTCGCCCGCCATGATCGCTTCTGCAATCAGGCCCGCGTTCTGGCGAACGGCAACTTCGATCTTGCCAGCGACGTCAGGGTTCTCTTTCAGGAAAATCTTCGCGTTCTCGCGGCCCTGCCCGATGCGTTGGCTGTCGTAAGAGTACCAGGCGCCGGATTTCTCCACCACGTTGGCCTTGACGCCGAGATCGATCAGTTCGCCGACCTTGGATACGCCCTCGCCATACATGATGTCGAATTCGACCTGCTTGAACGGCGGCGCCAGCTTGTTCTTGACCACCTTCACCCGGGTCTGGTTGCCGATCACCTCGTCGCGTTCCTTGATGGCGCCGATGCGGCGGATATCGAGGCGCACCGAGGCGTAGAATTTCAGCGCATTGCCGCCACTCGTGGTTTCCGGGCTGCCGTACATCACGCCGATCTTCATGCGGATCTGGTTGATGAAAATCACCATGGTGCGCGATTTCGAGATCGAGGCGGTGAGCTTGCGCAGCGCCTGGCTCATCAGCCGCGCCTGGCTGCCGGGCTGCACGTCACCCATCTCGCCTTCCAGCTCGGAGCGCGGCACGAGTGCCGCCACCGAATCGACCACCAGCACATCGATGGCGCCTGAGCGCACCAGCGTGTCGGCGATTTCCAGCGCCTGCTCGCCGGCATCCGGCTGCGAGATCAGGAGTTCGTCCACATTGACCCCGAGCTTGCGGGCATAGACCGGATCGAGCGCATGTTCGGCGTCGACAAAGGCACAGATACCGCCGAGCTTCTGGGCTTCGGCAATGGTGTGCAGCGCCAGCGTGGTCTTGCCGGAGGATTCCGGGCCGTAAATCTCCACCACCCGGCCGCGCGGCAACCCGCCGACGCCCAGCGCGATATCGAGCCCGAGCGAGCCGGTCGAAATGGTCTCGACATCCATGGATTTGTCGTTCTTGCCGAGCTTCATGATCGAGCCCTTGCCGAACTGGCGCTCGATCTGGCTGAGCGCGGCGGTCAGGGCTTTCGACTTGTCCATGGACGATCCTTCGACGAGACGCAGAGCAGGCTGACTCATAATTGAGCTCCTTATGGCCGGGATTCGACCCCCCGACAACGAAGCAACCGAAACGGGTGCCGGGATCGACTGAAGAATCCACTGTACACCATTTGTTCTCAGTTCGCAATATGTTCTTTTTGGAAAATGGGTACTGGCCTCGGACAGCACCGAAATTGGGGTTTCGTTTGGCCCCCTGATGCCTCAGGTTGATTTCGCCAGCGGCCTGATCTGCATTACGAGACGCCATGGACCCCGCAGCGCGCATCAAATCGAGCTTCTCCAAACAGGGCCTCATGAGCACCCTGGGCGCGGCGCTCGGCAGAATCTCGCCCGGCATGGTCGAAATCGAACTGCGCCCCGGCCCCGGAATTTCGCAACAACATGGCTTTGTTCACGCCGGAGCGATCAGCGCGATTGCCGATACTGCGGCGGGCTATGCCGCGCTCAGCCTTATGCCCCCGGACGCGGGAGTCTTAACGACGGAATTCAAGATCAATCTTGTCGCGCCAGCGGTGGGTGAGCGCATCATTGCGCGCGGGCGGGTCGTAAAGGCGGGCCGCACCCTGACTTTGGCGCAGACAGAAGTATTCGCGGTGAGTGACGGCCAGGAAAAGCTCGTTGCATTTCTGACCGCGACCATGATGTCCGTTCAAGGGCGCGACGACATCAACGACTAAGCCTCCGGTTGACAGCCTCTTTCATTTGTACCTATCGACGGTGCTCGTCTTTATCCCGGATTTTGACCACAAGGGGCGAGCACCCCCCACCAAAGTATTCCAATCGCGCCTTAAGAATTTCGCGCCATGCTGACTGGATGCGAGGACTGCTCTGGACAGTGACCCTGATCGCTCTGGCCGTGTCGCTGGATGCCTCGATTTATGGCGGCTATTACATGCAGGCCATCAGCCGAATGTTTTCGGAAATCGCGATGCATATGCGCTAGGGCGGCTGCCTGCGCGACCCCCTTGCCTTCGCAATTGTCCGGCAGCAACCGCGCGGCCCGAGCCCCGGAAAGCATGCCTTATTTCCCCAAAATGGTATGCCGTTACAGATTTGCGCATAAATTTCGCGTAAACTGATGTGCTGCGAAAAGCCCCCGCGCCATTGTCGGTCTGCCGGCCAGACCGGCGGCCGCGAGAACGGGGCAAAACGTTTGGAGAGGCGAACGCTGATGCAGATTGGAATTGCCGCCTATCTTCGAAATCTCGCCGTGCGCTGTAACAAGATCGCACGCAAATGTCCGGATCCCCACACCCACGACGCGCTGGCCGCCATCAGCGCCGAACTCACCGACAAGGCCGAAGCTTTGGAAGAAACTTTCAAGGTGCCAAAGGACAACGGCTGACCGGCTCGCGCCGGCACGCCTCCGGACCTTTGAAAAGCCCTTTCGCTGGCAACCCGCCGCAAACGAGCGACCCTGCCTCAATTTTGGCTCTTCGGGTCGTCACACGGGCCTGCTAGTATTCTCAAGCACAATTTGACGGAGCGCGCCGTGGACCGGTCAGTGGCTCGCCTCAATATCGAGCACTACAAGCAGCTCCTCGCCCAGGAGACCGACGAAGTCCGCCGGAAGACTCTGCTCACCCTGCTGGCGAAGGAAGAAGCCAACGTCGCAGCCTCCGGGACCCCAAGTAAACCTGTCGAAAAAAAATAGCCCGTCCCAAAAAAAAGCGCAGGTCAACCCGACTGCGCCTCGCAGACGCGGCCGTCCTTCCATTCGCGCCAATGGGTCGGGCGCACGTCCATGCGCTCCCTGGTTTCGGCGTTCATCCAGCCGCCCAGGATGCGGCGGCACGGGAAAACCAGCGCATGCGGACCCTCAGCGTCAATGACGGCCAGTTCGATATCGAGGTCGAACGGCGCGGTAGAGATGGATTTCCACATGTGTGCAGGATGCGCGTGCGGACGGGACGCGCATTGACCTAAATCAGTTCGCGCGGCACCGCCTCGCCGGCCGCCGAAATTGATCTGGATCAATTTCCGTCTGGCGGGCCTGCCGGGGACATCGCCCTGGGCAATGCGGTCAAAACGGCCAACTGGTAATGACCAGGGTGACGCCGGCAACCGCGCTGGACATCGCCATCAGGGCATAGGCCTGGCCGACCACCCAGGCCTTCAGGAACGGCGCGGAGTCTCCGTCCTTCGGGCGCGCCAACAGCACCATCACGATTGTCGCGGTGATCAGCGCCAGGCCAAACACGAAATAGCTCATGGGTCTCCCTCGCCTGTCTGGCGCGGGACGCTAGCGGGTGGGGGCGCGCCGCGCCCGTAAAATGACCGTTAAAACGACGGTTCCCGAGCGGCTGCGGGCGACCCAAAGTTTTTCTGTGAAAACGCCAGATTTATTGGAACCCCTTTGACGATCGCGCATTTGAGCACTGATCGGGGGCTTGCCCCCGGTCTTAACCATCCAATCGGGGGAGACACCATGAAGTCTGCCATCGCCAAGCGCTCTGTTGTCATCAGCGGCCACAAGACCAGTGTCAGTCTGGAAGAGCCGTTCTGGAGTGCGGTCCAGTCGATCGCTGAAGCCCAGCAGATGACAGTGTCCAGCTTGCTGCGAAAGATCAATCTCGAGCGTCGTCAATCCAACCTCTCGTCGGCTATCCGCATCTTCGTCCTGGAGCAGGTCCGCGCCCAGGCCGTCGCCGCGCAGGCCGATGGCCACGGCGAGCTTCCCGGCCGCCGCGCTGTCGCGTCGACTTTCTCCGTAATGTAAGCGTTTCGCACGCCGGGCGGGGACCGGCGCGCAAACAGGACGCTTGACCGGCCGCGCCGCGGCCCGGACAATTCTCGTCGCGGATTGCGAACCGGTCCGCGCCGAGGCGCCTTGCATGACGCGCGAGCCCAATGCAGTCGATTTCTGGCGCGGCTTCGCGCTGATTACGATCTTCGTCGATCACGTGCCGGGCATCGTCTATGCCCGCTACACGCTGGTCAATTTCTCGCTCTCGGACGCCGCCGACCTGTTCGTGTTTCTTGCCGGCTGGTCGATCCGCCTCATGGCGGACGGCAGTCGCCCCATGCCGACCCGTGACGTGATGTTCCGGCTGTTCGGCCGCGCGCTCGAGCTCTACGCCGCGCAGGTGTTGATCACCATGCTGGCGATCGCCATGCTGGCGATGACCGCGATCGAGTTGTCCAATCCGCTGCTGCTGGAGTGGCACAACGCCGCCGCGGTGTTCAACGATCCTGTGCCGACCCATATCGGGCTCGCAGTCCTCACCCACCAGCTCGGCTATTTCGACATCCTGCCGCTCTATGTGGTGCTGATGCTGATGGCGCCGTTCTTCGCATTCATCGACCGCGCCGCGCCCGCGCTGGTGCTCCCGGTATCGTTTGCGCTCTACCTTGCCGTCCTCACGTTTCGCCTGACACTGCCGACCTGGCCGGTCTCGGGCACATGGTTTTTCAATCCGCTGGCCTGGCAGTTCACGCTGGTGCTCGGCTTCGTGCTCGCCCGTGGGGACTACGGCGTCGGCGCCTGGGCGCGCCGCCACATCGGCATCCTGCGGCTGATCGCACTGCCGATCGTGATCTACGCCACGCTCGCAGTCAGGTTCGACTGGCTTTGGGATCCGACCCATGTGCCCAATCCCAAGCTGTTCTTCATTCTCGACAAAAGCTACGCGACGCCGGCCCGCCTGATCCAGTTCCTGGCGCTGGTGGCAATCTTCTCGGCGGCCTTCCCCTATATCCGCAAGGCCGCCGACTGGCCGCCGCTGCGCCGTCCGGTCCTCGGACTGATCGGCCTGCTGGCGATGCTCGGGCGCAATTCGCTCTATGTGTTCTGCATCGGTTCGTTGCTCAGCCTCGCCGCGCAGATGGCCCGCTACTACTACCGCGGCACTGTCGGCATCGACACCTTCGTGCTAATTTCCGGCATTCTCATCATGGCATTTACAGCATGGCTCGCAGAATCGCGACAACGTGCACGGCCCGCCTCGCCTGCGCCGTCGGCGCGGCGCTCCTAGGCGCGCTCGTCGTTGCACTCGTTCCGGCGCCCGGCGCGCGCGCGCAGGCCGCGCCGCCGGCCGTTATACCGTTCTCGAAGTCGTGCCAGTCGGGCTCCGCCGCGCTGAGCGAGGCCTCACAGCTCCCCAATGTCGCGGCCGCACTCGCGCAGCGCAAAGCCCTGCGCATTCTTGCATTCGGCGCGGCGCCCGGGCGCGTCGGCCCGCGCGGCGGTTACACCGCGCTGATCGAGGGCATGTTGCAGAGCGCGCTCAAGGGCATCACCATCACGATGATCAACCGCGGCGTTTCCGGCGAACTCGCTGCCAATGCCGCCACCCGCATGAAGAATGAAGTTGCGCTCAATGAGCCCGACCTTGTGCTCTGGCAGGTCGGCACCAATGACGCGCTTGCCTACGTGCCGGACGACGAATTCGCGCTCACCGTCAAGGACCAGATCGACTGGCTCAAGGCGCACAAGGTCGACGTGGTGCTGGTCGGACTGCAATTCGCGCCGCAGATGCTGCGCGACGCGCACTACATCGACATCCGCGAGGCGCTGCGCCGCGTCGCCGCGCAGGAAAATGTGCTCGTCATCCGCTTTTACGAAGCGATGCAGATCATCAACCAGGCGCAGGCAAGCGGCCCCGCTGCGGTGGCGGAGGAATTCGAGCGCAACGAGGCCGGATATAATTGTCTGGCGCAATATGTCGCGCGCGCCATCACGCTCGGCGTCTTTGCCAAGAACATGCCGCGGCGCCCGGAACCGCCGGCGCCAAAGCAATAGCGGGCGCCCCGGCCGGCTGAACCCTTTTGCAAGGCCGGCGTTGAAACCGTCCAGCAACGCCGCCGGCCGAACCTAACCCCTTGTCCAACAGGCTGAATTCTGCTCGCGCCCGGTTCTGCCCGGAAATTGGGCGGGCGGCAGATTTGCCTTTTTGCAATGCAATAAGTTAACGTTGCGATGCAATCGTCTGGTTGTGTAGTGCGAACATCAAGCCGTGGGGGCGGGGCGCGGCGAAACGGAGTGTTATGAAAACCCTGGTTGCGTTGAAGAAGTGGTGTGCGATCCCGGTGGTGAAGTATTCGCTGATCGCGGTCGTGAGCGTTCTGTGGCTGGTCGGTCTCGCCGATCAGATTCCCGATCCGGCGCAGACGGCGAAATATGTCGGACTCTCCCTGCTGATGGTGGCCGTCGCCACGATCTGATTGAACGCGTGCCGTCAGTGCGCCTTGCCGCGCGCAGAGTGCTTGCGCACAACGGCATTGTCATCGCGTTCGACGAAGACCCAGAAGCCGCCCTGCCGCGACGACTGCACGCGGATACGCAGGTCGCGTTTCGGGTCCGAGAAATCCCCCTGCCAGCCGAATTCGATATCGACCGGCCCATGTTCGTGCGCGCGCATGATGCGACCGCGGAAATCGTCGCTCCCCATGCAACGCGACAGCGCGAAGAGATTTTGGCCGATCGGCTTTGTGCCGTAGCCTGATTCCCGCGCTTCGGTCGCGCTGTAGAATAATACCGTCCCTTCGCGATCGAGCAGGATCACGCCGAACGGCAGATTGTCGAGATCGTGCTGGCTGAGCTGTTCGATGCGCGCCGCCAGATCGGGCGCATCGAAGTCCATGGCAGCGTCGGTCATTTCCAAATTCCCTCGGTAGTTTATTCGACGCGTTTCTTATCGCTGTAATCGCGGAACGTGCATAAACGTTGCCATGCATCCTGCTGAGTCGACAAGCACGAACTGATGCAGACGCGATTTTGCCGCGCATGCGAAAAATTCACAGATTCATCCGGTGCTATAGAAAATTTTCGGAAGCGCCGGCGCAATAGGATGTGTACGCATAAATTCGGTACCGCGCTTTCAGGGTAAAGCGAATATGCGTGCGTGCACTGCAAATGTCGCGTGAGATATTTCACACATGATGTATTTTTTTGTCAGGATATTTGCCCAAGCGATTTGCGCCGACCGATTTCGCGAAAGATTGTTTGGATCGCGGAACCCTTAGTCGTTTCAGTCCAATAGATCGACGCTTCTGTCCAAGTTTTTCGCTGAGGACCAATTTACACTGACATCACGAAGCTATCGCGCGAATGCGTCGCCGCCGCGAATACGGCGCTTCACAGACTGCGCCGGGGCCCCAATTCGTAAATCGCAGAAAATCGCGTGGAAATCTGGCTCATCGCTGGCGCTTGTCGAAAGGACGTCGCGCATGGAGGACATCATTTCGGCAAGCCACGCGGTGGGCTCCATCCCGCCTGCAACGATCACGCTGGCCGTAACCTTGCTGTCCATTTTTGTTGGCTCGCTCGCTGCCGGTCTGGCGGGCTTTGCCTTCTCGGCAATTGCGGGGGCGCTCCTGTTTCACTGGCTGCCGCCTATCGAAGCCGTGCCGCTGATGCTGATCTGCAGCATCACAACGCAGCTCTTCAGCATCACAAAACTCTGGAGCAATATGCAGTGGCGGCTCTGCATTCCCTATCTAGCCGGCGGCATTGTCGGCATCCCCGTCGGCGCAAAATTGCTGGAAGGCTTCAGCCCGCACGCCTTCGCGTCGGGCTTCGGAATTTTCCTGAGTTGCTACAGCATCTACATGCTTTTGCGGCCAGAGTTCGCCTTTAGCGGCGGCGGGCGGATCGCGGAAGTGGCCGCCGGCTTTGCCGGAGGCATCACCGGCGGCGCGACCGGCATGCCCGGCGCGATCCCTACCATCTGGTGCAGCCTGAAAGGATTATCGAAGATCCAGCAACGCGGCATCGTTCAGCCGTTTATCCTGTTCATGCAGATCGCAACCCTCGTCTATTTCTCGAAGCTCGGCATTCTGGCGTCGGCGACATGGACGACGTATCTGTGGTGCGCTCCCGCGGTCATCATCGGCACCTCACTCGGGCTCTGGCTGTTCGACCGGGTCGATGACGGAAAGTTTCGCAAGCTAATCTTGCTGTTCCTGTTGATCTCAGGGGCGACGATGATCCTCTGATCTGTGGCTTTCGGGGCAGAGCAGACAGCGCGGATGTATGAGTATACGTCCTATCCCAAATTCAATTCCTTGAAGAAGTCATTGCCCTTGTCGTCGATGACGATGAAGGCCGGGAAATCCTCGACCTCGATCTTCCAGATCGCTTCCATGCCGAGCTCGGGATATTCCTGCACCTCGACCTTCTTGATGCACATCTCCGCGAGCTTGGCGGCACTACCGCCGATGGAGGCGAGATAAAAGCCACCGTGCTTCTTGCAGGCCTCGCGCACCTGCGCCGAGCGGTTGCCCTTGGCAAGCGAGATCATCGAGCCGCCGGCAGCCTGGAACTGCTCGATATAGCTGTCCATCCGACCCGCCGTTGTCGGCCCGAAGGCGCCGGAGGCATACCCGGCCGGCGTCTTCGCCGGGCCGGCATAATAGATCGGGTGGTTCTTGAAATAATCGGGCAGCGGAAGCCCGTCCTCCAGCCGCTCGCGCAACTTGGCGTGCGCGAGATCGCGGGCGACGATCATGGTGCCGGTAAGCGAGAGTCGCGTCTTCACCGGATATTTCGACAGCTGCGTCAGGATCTCCTTCATCGGCCGGTTGAGATCGACCTTCACCACCGCGCCGCCGAGCTTCTCCTGATCGACCTCGGGCAGATATTGCGCCGGATGATGCTCGAGCTCCTCCAGAAACACGCCGTCTTTTGTGATCTTGCCGAGTGCCTGCCGGTCGGCGGCGCAGGAGACGCCCAGACCGATGGGGAGCGACGCGCCATGACGCGGCAGCCGGATCACGCGTACGTCGTGGCAAAAATATTTGCCGCCGAACTGCGCGCCGACACCGCTCGACTGCGTCATCTTCAACACCTCCGCCTCCATGTTGAGATCGCGGAAGGCGTGGCCGTCCTCAGAGCCCTCAGTCGGCAATTCGTCGAGATATTTCGTCGAGGCGAGCTTCACCGTCTTCATGGTGAGTTCGGCGCTCGTTCCACCGATGACGATGGCGAGGTGATAGGGCGGACACGCGGCGGTGCCGAGAGTGAGCACCTTCTCCTTGAGGAACGCCAGCATGCGGTCATGCGTCAGGATCGAGGGCGTGGCCTGGAACAGGAAGGCCTTGTTGGCCGACCCGCCGCCCTTGGCGATGAACAGGAGCTTGTAGGCATCCTCCCCTTCCGCATAGATCTCGACCTGCGCCGGCATGTTGGAGCGCGTGTTCCTTTCCTCGAACATGGAGATCGGCGCGAGCTGCGAATAGCGCAGGTTCTTTTTTAAGTATGCATCACGCGCGCCTTCGGCGAGCGCGCCCTCGTCAGAGCCGTCGGTGAACACCAGGCGGCCCTTCTTGCCCATGATGATGGCCGTGCCGGTGTCCTGGCACATCGGCAGAACGCCGCCGGCGGCGATGTTGGCGTTCTTGAGAAAATCATAGGCCACGAACTTGTCGTTGGCGGACGCCTCCGGGTCGTCGAGGATTTTCCGCAGCTGCCTGAGATGCGCGGGCCTGAGCAGATGATTGATGTCGGTGAAGGCGGCCTCGGCAAGAGCGCGCAAGGCCTCGCGCTCGATCACCAGCATGTCCTTGCCCATCACCGTCTCGACCTTGACGCCGTCGATCTCGAGCTTGCGGTAGGGCGTCCTGTCCGGCCCGAGCGGGAACAGCGGCGTGTGGTGATAGGGGGGGACGGTGGGGGGTGTTACGGGGGCGTTCATGGGAACTCTTCTACCGTTTGATAATTTTGGTTGGCACCAATTCGTAGCCTACAGTTCGATTTGCTTTCTGGCGAGGAAGGCTAACGCGCGACCTCGATCATTTTCATATTGTTTCAGCGCATCCAATATTAGCGCCGCGATTATAACCGGGTCCTGTTTCGCGGCGTACCCCGCTTTCTTGAGACTAGCGGTCGAATAAAAGAATTTCTCATCGGTTGCTTCCACTTCCAACAAATCCATAAAATGCCCGTGGCGAATGATGAATTTTCCTATTTCGCGCAAATATACTATTTCTGGATTCAGATCATCGTCATTGTCGCTCGGATTTCGCGCAATCCAATCTTCCAATTTCAAAAAGCTCTCGAACGTGGGAGGCGCGTGAACTCTAACAAGAGTAACAGTTGCATCTTTATACCAAACAACGGCTTCTTCCTTGCCGCGTGCAAATCGAATACTTCGTTGTGTCCACGCCGCACCGACCCCGTCCTTTTCGACCTTGGCAACTTGTATCCAGCGCAGTTTTTCCGCCTGCCTAATTAAACTCTCAATTGGGTCCGTGGGCTTGGTTCTTCTGTTGCGCAAGAAATACAGCGCGACAACAGACGCCCCCAAAATTATCATTGCCGCGATCAAATATTCTTTCGACATGAGATAAATCCCTCATGATCCCTTATAGCAGTGGCGGCCATATTGGAGCGAGATCTGGTCCAATCTACTGAATTTTGCTAGGGTTGGACTGTCGAAGCCGCGAAACAGGTTTTGTCATGAAGCTAGAACTCTCGGAATTTGAGCTAAATGAGCTTAGCCATACTCTTGGCACGAACGTTCAAGCGAGTTCGTTCGACGCAACATCCCGGCCCGTTGAATCTAATTGGGGTCGCCCCATTCTTGTCACCATGCGGCACCGCGTTACTGGGAAGGCGCTTACTTACAATAGATGCGCGCAATACCCGCTTGATTGGCTAAGAAAGTTTTCGCACGATCTCAATGCCGGAAAATTCGCTTAAAATGGAATGCCTGTAGAGCAGAATAGCGAAGCGTATTCCACCATCCATTCAAAATGACGAAGCGCGGGACAACACACGCTGTCCCGCGCCGTCGTTTAAGTCAAAAGCAGATAGAGCAACAAGATCACCTTGGCGATCAGCCGCAAATCTGCCGTGACCCGAATTTGAACCTTGAGCATGGATTGCCTCATGCTGTTGGTCCGTGGCCACGGATTGGTTAAATCCGCGCCGCGCATACGCGTTTATTCTTGACTTGCAGGGGCGCGGCCGCGCCTCAATTCCGGTTTTCTGGAGTTCTTCGGATTTTTGGTTTGCTGATCTGAGGTTTGCTTGCTTGTGCTTTTAAATCGGATTGTTTTGCGGTTCGATTTGTGCTGGTTTTCAATGGAGTCGCCTTGGCGACTAAAAAACTCATACTACAATTCCGTCAGAAAAGCCAGTCAAAACACTCACCCCACCACCTCCATTTCCCCCACGGCCTTCCGCGTCGGCTTGACCGTGATCTTCACGTCCTGCCCGAGCGCGGTGAGGAATTCCATCAGCCGCCCGACCTCAACATTGCCGGCGCGGCTGCGCATTAGCGTTTGCCCGCCTGCTTCTCCGCATAGGCATCCACCAGCGCGCGGATCATGCGTTGATAAGGCACGCGGCGCGCCTTCGCAGCATGCTTGAAGAAATCGACGCTGCGGCGCGACAGCGAGAGCGTGACCTTCACGTTCTCCTCGCGCGGCACAAGGGCGTCCGGCGCGGGCAGAAAATCCTTCACCACGCGCAAGCGGCCGATTTCGCCGGCGGTGTATTTAACGGTTCTGCTGCTCATAGATCGTCTTTCCTTTCCGCCAGTAGCCGGCGCCGAAGATGCGGATGCACCCATCACGCCAGGTAAAACGCACCGTCATGATGCCGCCTTCGACCTGCCCGAAGCAGAAATAACGCTGCTCGGCCGTGCTGTGGCCCAGGTCTTCGGCGATCACGCGGCGCGGATCGAAGAATGCGCGCTGCGCGAGCGCGAATGAAACGCCATGTTTGGCGCGGTTCGCGCGGTCTTTGATCAGGTCCCATTCGAAGTTCGGCTCGCCCGCCATTGTATGGCTATCTTACCATATCAATATATGGATGAAAACTCGATCTTAGTCTAGGTATATAGTCATAGATCGTGGCCGGCAGGGCGGAATAGCGAAGCGTAGTCCGCCATTACGCCCAAGGCGGCGCTCACCCCACCACCTCGATCTCCCCACGCGATTCCGCGTCGGCTTCACCGTGATCTTCACGTCCTGCCCTTGCCGCTCGTCATCCGCGCGGCGGTGCGCCAGACCGTATCCGCGCCGCCACGCGCTCGATGGTCGCGCGCAACTCATTGGCCGGCGCGGAGAGCTGCCCAAGAAGCATCGTCGGGCCGCGCGCCGGGATCAACGCCACGCTCTCCAGCCCGGCGCGCGCGTTCTCGCGCACTTCGACGCGCGCGAGGTCGCGCCACGTCATCCGCTTCACGCCGCGCCAGCAGTGCGTGAACGCGATGCCGTCGGCGTTGAGTTCGAGCCGCGGGCAGCCGCGCATGATGCCAGAGAGCGCCAGGCCAAGGATCGCGAGGCCGCCGGGAATGAGCAGCCATCCCGCCACCGGCGCCGGCATCTCGATGCTCCGCAGGCCGCGGCCGATTATATGACTCATCGGCTCCTGCACGGCATAGACGCCGGCGACCACCATCGCCGCTCCGGCGGCGAGCACGAACAGCGTGTTGCGCATGCCGCCCTTGAATACGATCGGCAAACGGTCATCGGCCATGGCAACCCTCTCCTGCCAAGTTATGCATCGGTCCGCGGGGCGGGCCAGCGAAGCGTAATCCGCCGTTCCCGACAAGCCAGCGCGTTACGCTTCGCTAACGCGCCCTACAGTTTGAACTCTCCCGGCCTCATGCTGAGGAGCCGCGCGCAGCGCGGCGTCTCGAAGCATCTTGGTGCCGATCTCGGGTAAACCCGAGATCGGGTCGGCCGCCCATCCTTCGAGACGCGTCGCCAAAGCGACGCTCCTCAGGATGAGGCGGCGAAAGGTTCACGCCGTCCCAAATCCCTTCCCCGCCTTCTTATATTCCGCCCTCGGCGGTGAGAAGATATCGAGCACGCGCGCGCCGTCGGGGCCGGCGCGCATGGTGTGCGGCACGTTGCCCGGCGTGCGCCAGAAGTCGCCCTTCTTCACCGGGATCTCCTCGCCGCCCTGGAAGCGGATCGCCGAGCCGTCGAGCAGCACGCCCCACTGTTCCTCGGGGTGATGATGCATGACGCCTTCCGCGTTGGGCGCGATCGTCACCACCGACAGCATGGCCTGCTCGCCGGCGAAAATGCGCGTCGTCACGCCCGGCGCAAGCTCGCGCAGCAGGCCGTCGTCCGGTTTCTGCAGGTTGTGGAATTCGTCTTTTTGACTCATAGCTTTGTCCTCTTCGTTTCATGCGTCCACGCGAGCTACAAGTTGCCTCTCCCGGCCTCATGGTGAGGAGCGTCGCGCAGCGACGCGTCTCGAACCATGTTGTTGCCGATCCTGGGTAAACCCGAGATCGGTCGGGCCGCCCCATCCTTCGAGACGGCCGCTTCGCGGCCTCCTCAGGATGAGGCGGGTTAAGGCACCTCGCGCTACAGACATCACGGCTTGCCGTAGCTGCCCTTGTAACGTCCCTCGCGGATGTCAATCAGCGTCTGCTGCTCGCGTGCGATCTGTGCCTCGACCTTCGCGCGCAGCTCGGCCGCGACGCTTTGCGGAAACGACACCACGCCGTCGGTGTCGCCGACCACGATGTCGCCCGGCGATATCACCATGCCGCCGATCGACACCGGCACGTTGATCGCGCCGGGGCCGTTCTTGTAAGGACCGCGGTGGATGGCGGCGCGGGCAAAGCAGGGAAAATCGCTTGCGGCAAACGCCACGACGTCGCGGATGGCGCCGTCGATGACATAGCCGGCGGCGCCCCTGTATTCGGCGATTGTTTTCATAATCTCTCCGACCAGCGCGCGGCTCTCGTCGCCGCCGCCGTCGACCACGATGACGTCGCCCGGGCCGACCAGTTCGAGCGCCTGGTGGATGGCGAGATTGTCGCCCGGCCGCGTCTTCACGGTGAAGGCGACACCGACGAGCGTGCCGCTGCGGTGAAAGGGCCGTAGCCCAACCGCGCCCGGCAGGCGATCGAGATTGTCGCTGATGATGGACGTCGGCGCCACGCGAAAGGCCTCGAGCAATTCGGGCGCGGGCTTCGGCACTTTTGTCATCGCCGTGGTGATGGTCATTCTGCCGCCCCTGTATTCCTGCGCTGCCCCGTCATGTCTGGACGACGTTAGCAGGCCCAACTATGCAAGTGAAAGCGGGCCTCATGGTTCGAGACGGCGGCTTCGCCGCCTCCTCACCATGAGGGAAAGTTGCCGAAATTGTCCTGTTCCGCGTCCTCACCACGAAGAGAGACGCGCCGCTTGCCCGCGCGGCCGCCTTGCCGGATGATCGCTGCCGAGGGGTGACATTCCCTTCAGGGAGGTACGCCATGATGTTCATTCTCTCGTTGAACTTCACCGACCAGGGCATCCGCAATATCAAGGACGCCCCAAAACGCGCGCAACAGGCACGCGACCTCGCCAAGAAAGTCGGCGTCGACATCAAGCAGGTGTATCTGACCAGCGGCGAATCCGATCTGGTCGTCATGGTCGAGGCGCCAAACGGCGACAACGTGGCCAAGTTTGCAATGGCGATCAGCATGCAGGGCAACGTCCGCACGCGCACGGCGCGCGCCTGGCCGCTGGAAGAATACCAGAAGCTGATTGCCGAACTGCCGTAGCGCCGCCGCACGCGGCGTCCGGATAATGATGTGGACCCTCGCCTGCGGGCCGGTGCGGCGCGCGAGGCGGCTCTCCAGTGCGTTATCCGCCTAGATTGAATCGCTGTGCATCTCTAACATTTTTCTTGCGCATGATCTTATCCGAAAACCGGTTCCCACTTTTCGGGATCATGCGCTAGTCGTGCGCGATGACCTTGAACGGCTGCTTGCAGGGCTCGACCCGCAGCGCGGCGCTGGCCAGCACGCCGATCCTGGCGCGCGGCGCCACCATGCGGGTGCCGTCTTTCTGCGTGACGGCATATTGCCTGAACGTGAGCGAGCCCTTGGTCGCGATCGCCCTGGCAATGCCGCCGGCGTCGCCGCCGGATTCCTTCAGCTCGGCCTCGTTCAGCCCCACCACGATCTCGTCCTTCACGGTCACGATCTTGAATAGCGTTTCGGCGGACGCCGGCGCCGAAGCGAGCGTGAAGAAGCCGGCCGACAGCACGGAGCCGACAAGACAGAGATTGCCGTTGGTCATGGACGTGTCCCCTTGGATGGAATGGAGCCCGATCACCCTTGGTCGCGCGGGGCCGTGAAAGGGTTCAGCCGGCGACCGCCGGCGCCCTCGAAATGGGGAGGCGTTCGGCTATTCCCTTGACGCCCGCGCCGCCATCTGCCATCGCCATCGGCCTTTCGCCTCGAGCCCCTGCGTGCAATGCCCCGAAGACCCTTCCAGCTCGGCCGCTCGCTGACCGGCCTTGGCCTGTTCGCCACCCGCCCGATCAGGAAATACGCCCGCATCGCCGAATACAAAGGGCCGATCCTCGACCACGATGAGGCCCGGCGCGCCGAGAACCGCGGGAACCGTTACCTCTACGAAGTCTCCAAGCACCGCACCATCGACGGCACCCCGCGCAGCAATGTGGCCCGCTACGCCAACCATTCCTGCAACCCGAACGCCGAGTCGGTGATCTGGCGCGGCCGCGTGTTCATCAAGGCGCTGCGCAACATCAAGCCGGGCGAGGAAATCACCTACGACTACGGCACGGACTATCTGAAGAACGTCATCGGGCGCTCGAACTGCAAATGCTCGCGCTGCCGGCGGCGCCGGGCGCGGCGCGCCCGCGAATTGCGCGCCTTGAAAAGACGCCGGGCCGCGCGGCTGGCGCGCGAACGGCGGGCGAAACGACGCGTCAAGCAGCGTCGCAAGCGCTAGAGCATGATCTGTTCACCCTGAATCGCGCCGCACTCCGCTCGTCCCCGCGACCCGCCTACGCTTGCTTTGCAAGCTTCGGCGGGCTTGGAGTCCGCCGACCCCCCTACGCTCACTGCGTGAGCTTCGGCGGGTTTGAGTCCGCCGAAGCGCGGAGCGCGAAGGCGGAAGCGCGTAAGCGCGAAGGCGGAAGGCGGGGACCCAAGGCAAAAAATGATCGGCGTTTCAGCGTGGCCCTGGATTCCCGCTTGCGCGGGAATGAGCGGAATGTGGTTCAACTCGAACGAATCACGCCATAGGCGCTGCCTGCAGAAGGACACACCGGCTATTCGCGCTGCGCCCTGCCCTCAGGCAGACGACCGTGCTAGCCATTTTTCCCCTGCCCTTCCCGCCAAAGGTCTTGTCTCCCGGTGACCTCTGACAGTCTCGACCAGCGCCCCGCACCTCCCACGCGCGCCGATCGCATCCCGCTCGGCATCTTCTATATGCTGGTCGCAACCGTCGTGTTCGCCTGCTCAAGCGCGATTTCGAAGTGGCAGGTCGTCAGCTATCCGTTCGGCGAAGTGCTGTTCTGGCGCTCGGTGAGCGCGCTCGTGGTCTGCGGGCTGCTGATCCTGCCGCGCACCGGCCTGGGCGTGTTCCGTACGAAACGTCTGCGCGACCACGCTGGGCGCAATCTGATGCAGGGCACGGCGCAGGCCTTCATCGTCATCGCCTTCAGCCTGATGCCGCTTGCCGGCGCGGTGGCGATCAATTTCTCCGCGCCGCTGGTCGCGACCGTGGTCGCCGCGTTGCTGCTCAAGGAGAAAGTCGGCGCGGTGCGCTGGGGCGCGCTGCTGGTCGGATTTTGCGGCGTGCTGGTGGTGGCCGCACCCGGCGCCGACAGTTTCCGCATCGGGGCGCTGTTCGCGATCGCCAACGCGCTCCTCTACGGCAGCGTCACCGCCGCGGTGCGCGGCATGACCGCCACTGAATCGACCGAAACGCTGACCATGTATCAGATGGTGTTTCTACTCGGCCTGTTCACCCTGCTGCTGCCGTTCGGCTTTACCTGGCCGACCGCCAGGGACGCGACGATGATGCTCGTCAGCGGCGTGCTCTACGGCTTCGGGCAATACATCTGGACGCGTGCGCTGTCGCTGGCGCCGACCTCGGCGGTCGGACCGTTCTACTATTTCACGCTGGTGTGGGCGCTCATCATCGGCTTCCTGTTCTGGGGCGACGTGCCGACGCTGCCGCTGCTCGCGGGCTCCGCGATCGTTGTCGGCTCAGGGCTATTTCTGCTCTGGCACGAGAGTGCCAGGAAGGTGCTGCCGGTGGACTGATTGCAATCGTGCACGCCATGGGCCATTGATCGCATCAACACTATCGCAAGGGAGGATGAACCGATGAGCATAAAGATACGCCGTGTCGTCACCGGCCATGACGACCAGGGCCGCGCCAAGGTGCTGATCGACGAGCAGGTCAAGAACGTGATCTCGACCCGTCCAGGCGCGAATTCATCGGTGATCTGGTCGAGTGTCGGCTTTCCGGTGAACAATGACGGCAAAGACGATCCCTCCGGCAAGGAAATCGCCACGACCATCGACAACGGCACAGTGTTCCGGATCGTCAGTTTCGGTCCCGGCGTCGCCCCCCGCAATCACCGCACCGATTCCATCGACTACGCGGTGGTCATGTCGGGCGAAATTGACATGGAGCTCGACATCGGCAGCGTGCACCTGAAGGCCGGCGACGTGCTGGTGCAGCGTGGCACCATCCACAACTGGGTGAACAAGGGCAAGGAGCCCTGCGTGATCGCGTTCACGCTTGTTGCCTCGAAACCCGTGACCGCCGGCGGCAAGACGTTGCCCGCGCACGGTTGATATTTCTCGGGGGCCGCCACCCACTCGGCGTCATGCGCGGGCTTGACCCGCGCATCCATGAGGCGCCAACCTCCCTGCAAATGCCTTACGCTGGTTTGCTTTTGCCGAACCTCGTCATGGATGGCCGGGACAAGCCCGGCCATGACAATGGAGAGGCTTGTGCGAATATTGTTCAGGCGTCCAGCTCCGGATAGCGCCGGAATATTCCCATTTCGTTGAACGCTATCCGTCGCGGCGACGCGAGATAGGCCTTGATGCGCGGGCGCACGGCGACGCGGTCACGCACGGAAACCACACGCGGCACTGCGCGCTCGATTGTCTTCATCGCATTCGGAAACGCATAGCGCAGGCCCTCGATCAGCTGGAACAGCGAAAGATCCGCGTACGAAACCTTGCGACCGAGTGCGTACGGACCGCCGCTCTTCTTCAGCACGGTCTCGAAATAGCCGAGATATTTTGGCGCGCGCTCGTCGAGGAAATTTCCGGTGAAGCGCTTGGATTCCGGCTTCTGGTCTTCATAGTAGAGTCCGCTGCCGACCGGATGATGGGTGTCGTGGATCTCCTTCACGAAATCGGTCACCGTCAGCTGCAATTGATGCAGCCAGAGCCGGTCCGCTTCCACACGTGGCGCAAGCTTCAGCCGCGGTCCGAGATAGAACAGGATATTGGCGGTCTGCGCGAATACGCGGCTACCGGCCTTCAGGATCGGTGGCGCAAACGGCGGGCGTTTCTCGCGTGCGCCATCCATCAGTGCCATCATTTTATTCATGCCGCCTGACTTGCGCGCGACATCATCATAAGGAGCACCGGCATCCTCGAGCGCCAGCCGGACGAATTCCCCGCGGCCCTGGATCTCCGGCCAGTAGAAGAGCTGATAGCGCATGGCTTGCCATCCTCCGTGCGCAAGGGTGCCTTGCGCACGGGATCAGGCGCAAGAGGGGCCGGACCGCCTAGAGCAAAACTCGATCAGGTTGAAACGACATTTTGCTTTCCGCTCGTCCCCGCGAAAGCGGGGACCCAGGGGCAACAGGTTGGAGAGTCAGAGCAAGTATCTCTGGATTCCCGCTGGAGCCTGCCCCCGCGCAGGCGGGGGCGGGAATGAGCGGGTGAGGCTATGCTTCAACTCGAACGGATATCGCTCTAGGCCGCCTCGGCGGTCGTTGGATCGATCACCGAGCGCACGCGGGCGACGCTGTCGGCCGGAAAGCCGCCGACCTGGGCGTGTTTTCTTACGGTTTCTTCGTCGGGTGCGATGTAGACGCAGTAGATCTTGTTGTCGGTGACGAAACTCTGCACCCACTGGATCTGCGGGCCCATGCTGTGCAGTACATTGCAGGATTTCTGGGAAATGGCCTGCAGTTCCTGGCGCGGCAGCTTACCGGCTCCGGTAATGGTCCGTTCGATAACGAATTTCGGCATCGTGTCCTCCTTGATGGACAGCGCATCATGCGCTCCCTGTGGTCCAAGGTCGCGCATTCTTCAGAGCCTGTATTGAGACGAGAGTCCCGCCTGATCGATTTTTTGCGTCGAGCCGACCGGGACAAATGTCCCTTGTCAGCGCACGGGGGTCAGCCGGCCACTCAGGCCGAGGCCGGCGTCGCGGGCGCGAACAATGGCCTGGTAGCGGTGTTCAACGCCGATCTTGTCGAAGACGCGCGTGATATGGTTGCGCACTGTCTTTTCCGACAACCCGAGCGCGGCGGCGATCTCGGCATTGTCGAGCCCCCGGGCGATACCGTCCAATACCGTGCGCTCGCGTGCCGTGAGGTCGCTGAGCGGCAACATGGTCTCGCGTGATACATCCGGTAAAGCGATAGGCTCGGCCAAAAACCTGCGAACCTCCGCGACAAGCCTGGACCAGGCCGGTTCGCCGGCGAGCGGCATATGGTTTTCGCTATCAAGCTGAACGAAGCGGGCGTCGGCAATGAGGCTCGCCAGCAAACGGCCTTCGTCGATCGGCACCACGGCGTCGCGTTCGGCGTGCAACATCAGAACCGGACATTTGATCTTGCGAGCAGCCTCCAGCACGTTCGTGTTCCAGCCGATCTCAAGCAAGCGCGCAGCCGTTTCCGCCGAGCTCGCCGCACGCTGCTGTTCGCACCAGGAGCGCAGATGCTCCAGCGTGCCGCCCGGCTGGAAATGCGATGCCCAGACCTGAAGGAAAGCATGATTTTCCTGGCCCCAGCCGAGCCGCGTCAGGTCAAGCAGCAAGCGGCCCTTTTCAACTTCTTTCGGCCGGTCGTCGCGCCGTAGCCGCCCGCGGCCATAGGTCCCGTAGAGGACCAGACGATTCACCCGCTCTGCATGCCGCGCCGCGTATTCGATGGCGACCGGGCCGCCCCAACACGTCGCCAGGAGATCAAAACGGTCGAAGGCCGCGGCATCGATAACGCGTTCGAAATCTCGCAGCCAGTTTTCGAATGACAGGTCGCCAGCATCGCGATCGGAGAGCCCGCAGCCGCGCGAGTCGTAGCGCAGCAATTTGTGACCATTGGAGAAAGCCTCAAGCCAGGGTTGCCAGGCGAGGCTGCGCCACTGGTGCTCCAGGTGAGACAGCCATGTCGCCGACATCACCAGCGGCGGCCCCTCGCCGCTCACCGCATAGGCGAGTTTCACGCCGTCGGGGGCGGTACAGAACCGAATATCCTGCTTCATGGATCGCGCTCCATCAAAGCGCGCCGTTCCGTTCATCGTTCTCGGCCTGCCGGCCCAGCGTCACAATAGATAGCACAGATTGCGCCTTGCCAAGAACAGCGCCGCCGGCGCCCCGGAAGGACGCCGGCCGCACTTTGAAGTCGATCAAGCCGCTAGAGCAAAACTCGATTAGGTTGAATCGGCATTTTGCTTTCCGCTCGTCCCCGCTAAAGCGGGGACCCAGGGGCAAAAGGTTGGAGAGTCAGAGCAAGTATCTCTGGATTCCCGCTTTCGCGGGAATGAGCGGGTGAGGCTATGCTTCAACTCGAACGGATATCGCTCTAGTTTGTCGCAAAGCAGTAGAAGAGTCCGTCACCGCCGGTCGAGCGCAGGTCTGCCTGAGAGCAGCCGCCGTCCGGTCCACGTGAGGGATGCGACGAGTTCCACGATTTCGATGGCTCGTCATCCCTCAAGCCCTGGCGGTCGTTGTGGCCGACCATCACTGAGCCTTCCGTGCTGCTTGTATAGTTCTTGCACGTCATGTCCTTGTCGGCCGGCAATGCACGACCGTCCGGGCCCGAGCCGGTCAATATGTCATGCCGGTTCGGCGTGTCGCCGCGACCATTAATGACCTCGCCCTTTTCCGACACGTTATTCTGCTTGGTGAGCTTGTTGTTGGCGCTGTGCAGATCGTCGACGCTTGTTGCGACAACGACGCCCTTGGCATTCATCCAGGGACCTTTGCCGATGCGGTCGCGCGCATTCACGGCGCCTGCGCCTTGCGTCGACAGATAAGCATGCCAGGTCTTGCCGCCCGCCCCTACTGATGCGGCAAGCTGCTGGCAATGCCGGTCGGCGCCAGCAAGGCCACCCAGGTCGGCTCCCTTGCCGGGCCCGTTGCTGGTGACGAAGAAAGTCATATTGGCCTGTTGCGCCAAAACCGGTGTCGCGCATGCAAACGACAGGCACACCGCGAGCGGCGCACCCCATTTCATTGCAGTCATTGGATACCTCCCAACATCGGCGCGAGCCCGTCGCCCCGCCGTGAGGAGGATGAACCCGGATACTGTGACGCTATTCCGGCGTTCGCGGTTCCGGCGTTCACAGTGCGGTGATCGGGCTGCCGTGGCCGCAAGCACCGCGGGCTCTCAACCGGCCGGCTTTACCGCGTACTGCTCGTCGGTCACCGGTTCGAGCCATTTCACGTGCTCGCCGCCCTGGTGTTCCTGCATAGCGATGTGCTCCATCGCGTGCTCGGGGGTGGCGCCGTGCCAGTGCTTCTCGCCCGGAGGAATCCAGACGGTATCGCCCGCGCGAACCTCGCGCACCGGGCCACCCCAGGTCTGCACCCGTCCGATACCGGAGGTAATATGCAGGGTCTGCCCGAGCGGATGGGTGTGCCAGGCGGTACGTGCACCGGGCTCGAAGCGCACCCAGGCAGAGCGCAGCAGCGCGGGATCCGGCGTCTGAATGATCGGATCCTGCCACACCGTGCCGGTGAAACTTGGTGCACCCATCTTCTTCGACGGCCGCGCCCCGCAGGCGATGATGTCCATGATTGCCTCCCCTGAATTGAATATGTGCAAGCCTATCCCGGCTGCACGACCCGAGAAACCAGAAAGCCCGGCGTTGCCGCCGGGCTTCGTTCAGCGAAGTTTTCAATCTGGCCTCAGGCCGGCTGCAGATTTCCGGCAGCCTGCTTGCCACGCTCGGTGACGATCTCGTAGCTGATCTTCTGTCCCTCCATCAGCGAACGCATACCAGCGCGCTCGACCGCGGTGATGTGGACAAACACGTCCTTGGAGCCGTCATCCGGCTGAATAAAGCCGAAGCCTTTTTGGGTATTGAAGAACTTCACAGTTCCGACAGGCATCTCAGTTCCTTTCACGCTTCTCGTTGAACGCCCGCACGCTCATCGTGCCGGCGGCAACTATCCGAGTTTTGGGAGTTCACTTGGAAGCGCAGCCCAAAGCCGGGAGCGTGTCAGCAAGATGAGGCCGAAAACCAGGTTGCGCGCGGCGACATAGACGGAATCGGCCGCTAGGTCAACGGGCTAAGCCCGGGCAGCGCGTGCAGTACACCATTCGTGAAGCTTTATAGATTGGTAACGGCGAGGCCTTATTGTCACATTCGCCCGGGCGAAAGCGTTAACGGATTATGAACGTCCGACCGCGACCGCCCAACCTTTCGGCAGCAAGGCGACGTTTCGACGTGTACAAGGACAAGCGCAAAAACCGCCGGCAGTCCGTACGCTACACCGCGTGGGTGGTGCTTCCCGACGGCAAACGGCACAGTTGTCTATTGTCCGATATTTCGGATGCCGGCGCGCGCATCAACATGCCGGACGTCGACATCCTCCCGGACGAATTCGTCCTGTTACTGTCGGTCAATGGCGCCGCGCAGCGCGCCTGCAACGTCATCTGGCGCACCCCAAGACAGCTCGGCGTGACATTCAAACGCATCGAGGTCAGCGCAGCCAGCAGCATCGTGCCGGTGCCAAATCGTGAAGCCAGGGCAGACGTTTCGGCAACTGGTGCTGAACCGGTGAAAGGCGCCTGACTGCGCCCCTGGCATCTTCACGCCAATGTCATAGCCGACGCGGAACCTGCGACATCCCCCCGCCATTATTACGCGTGGGGAGTGGGAGATGAACCGATGAAGGCCCTTGTTGCGTTTTGCATGTTGCTGTGCACTGCGACAACCGCGCTGGCCAAGCCCGCGATGCTTTCATGGCGGCCACTCAGCGTGATCGCCGCCATCGATTCCGGCCACGCCGCGGCGATCGTGGAAGCCGACTACTTTCGCGCGCCACCACCGCCGCCTGCGGTCGAGAAAATCTTTCCGTGCCGGCTTCGGTTGTTCGACAAGACGCGCATCGCACGATCATGCAATTGATTGTTTTGACGAATTCATTTGAGCTTGCGCCGCAACGGCCACGGCGCATTCGCTACGGGAACAATCGGGCGACGTGATCGTTATTGCCTCGAACGCGCCAATACGACGGCGCACCAAAATCAGGGGCGAAACATGCTCGGCACCATTCTTATCATTTTGCTGATCCTGGCGCTCGTCGGTGCTTTCCCGCGCTGGCCCTATAGCGCGGGCTGGGGCTACGGACCCTCGGGAATCGTCGGCGTATTGCTGATCGTGGTCCTGATCCTGGCGTTGAGTGGACAAGTCTAGCTCAATCCGACATCGTCTTCTTCACTTCGGCGACCAGCTGCTTGAGCGTGAAAGGCTTCGCCAGGAACGAATACTGCACCTTGCCCTGCGTATTATCCGGCAGATTCTTGGCGAAAGCCTCTTCGGCATAGCCCGATACAAATATGATCTTCACATCGGGGTCGCGCCGGCGCAGTTCAGTGAGAAGCGTCGGCCCATCCATCTCGGGCATCACCACGTCCGACACCACCAGGTCGACATGGCCCTGCTTTTCCAGCACCTCGATCGCTTCGACGCCGTTGCCGGCTTCCAGGACGGTATAGCCGCGCGATGACAGTCCGCGGGCGTTGAGCGCACGCAAGCCTTCCTCGTCTTCGACCAGGAGAATGACGCCCTGTCCGGTATGGTCGGCGCTGGCCGCCCGCGCCATGGTATCAGCCGCCGATATCGCGCCGGCAATCGCCGGAGAATCGACGTCGGGGATTTGCGCGAGTTGATCTTCTGCGCCCGGAACATGACGCGGCAGGAAGATGCGGAACGTCGTTTGACCCGGCACCAACTCCGCGTAGATGAAACCGCCGGTCTGTTTGACGATACCGTACACCGTCGACAAACCAAGCCCCGTACCCTTGCCGACTTCCTTCGTGGAGAAAAATGGTTCGAATATTTTATCGATAATGTCCGGTGGAATGCCGGCACCGGTGTCGCTCACCTCGACCAGCACATAGTCGGCACGCGGCATGCCCTTGTAGGCAAAGTTGCTTGAATCACTCGCCAGCACATTTGCCGTTCGTACAGTGAGCCTGCCGCCATCCGGCATGGCATCACGGGCATTGACCGCGAGATTGACGATCACCTGCTCGAATTGCGAGAGATCCGCCTTCACCGGCCACAGGTCGCGGCCGTGCACGACTTCCAGCGTTACCTTCTCACCGATCAGCCGTTTCAACAGCATTCCAAGATCACTCAAGGTCTCACCAAGATCGAGCACCTGTGGACGCAACGTCTGCTTGCGCGAAAACGCCAGCAATTGCCGCACCAGCGCGGCAGCGCGATTGGCGTTCTGCTTGATCTGAATGATGTCCTTGAACGAGGGATCGGTCGGCTTGTGGGCGTTGAGCAGGAAGTCGGTCGCCATCATGATGGCGGAGAGCACGTTGTTGAAATCGTGCGCAATGCCACCGGCAAGCTGTCCGACCGATTCCATCTTCTGCTGCTGATAGACCCTGTTCTCCAGCGTGCGCTGCGCGGTGGTCTCGAGCGCATAGACGATCGCCGCTTCGCCATCGCGGTCTTCTTCCTCCACCGCCGATACGAAGAAACTTGCCCAACGCTCGCGGTTGCCGGCAAGTGCGGCCTCCACCGGCGCAATGTCGCCATGGCCTTCCGCCGCCTTGCGAATTGCCGCTTCGAGCGCGGCGCGATCGCGTGCTTCGACGACAGCGAGGATCGAGCGCTCGTCGCCCTTGAGCACATCCTCGAATGAGGACACAAAACGCGCATTGCGACGTGCGATGCGGCCGGTCTTGTCGACGGTCGCGATTGCCATTGGGGTATTCTGGAAGAACCGCATGAAACGCACTTCGGCGGCGCGCTGCGGATCCGTGCCGTCGTCGCGAGCGCGGTTGAGCACCAGCGTCCGCGAAGTGCCCGGGGTGCCGTCGGCACCAAACGCGACTTTGTGAAACAACCGCACCGGCAAGGGCTTGCCGGCTCGGGTCTTGAGATCCAGATCAAGGACTTCGGTTTTGACTTCGCCCGGTGCCGCACTGAGCGTGGTGACCAGCGCAGCGCCTTCACCGGCAACAATGTCACCAAGCTTCAGCGAGCCGGCGCCGACTTGAGCCAGATCATGATCAAGCCAGGCAGCCAGCGTGGCGTTGAGATAAACGATCGATCCGGCCGCATCGACAGAAAAGAACCCGGCCGGCGCATGGTCGAGATAGTCGATGGCGTGTTGAAGCTCCTGGAACACATTTTCATGACTTTCGCGCTCGCGGCTCACATCGGTGATCGACCAGACCGTCATGCGCGCTTCGCGTTTGCTCGTCCCGAGCGGGCGCACCCGCAGGCGCAGCCAGCGGGCAGCGTCAGGTCCAGCAATGCGTACTTCCTCCTGTAAACGACGGCCCTCGCGCGCAGCCTTGAGCAGGCGATAGATCGATTCGGAAACGTCGGGGTCGCCGATGAAAACCCGCTCGATCGGCCGCACATCATTGGCGTCGGTTGCCCCAATGATGTCGAGGTAAGTGGCGTTCGCATAGAACACACGGCCCGACTGGTCCGTCACCACGATGCCGTCGAAAGCATTGTCGGCCAGCGCCTTGAGCACCGGATTGCCCTCGACCTTGCCGGCCAGTTGCATGATGCCGGACGCCATGGCGAACAGGGCGAACACACCCACGGTGCCGAGCACGGCCAGCAGTGTCACGATATAGGTCTCGACGTAGTCCTGGCCGACATAGACCAGGCCTGTGGCGGCGGCGACCAGCGCCACGGCGACCAGCAACACCATGCCGACCGAGCCGCCGCGCGAGGCATGCTGGCTTTGATCGAAAGCCTGCCTCCCCTCGCCACGATCGGGCGCCGGTTCCTGGTTTGCCGGATCCTGAGCTGCCATGAGTCCTGAGTGCCTTAAGCCACCCCACCGGCGCAAGAGCCAGTCTCAGCCAATCCCGCCCTTTGGATAATCAGGCTATGCCGGCAATCATCGGTAAGCCATACGGCGCAGCCGCATGACGTAGCCAATCACCTCAGCCACCGCTTTGTAATGTTCCGGCGGGATCGCCTGATCGATATCGACCGTGGCATGCAGCGCGCGCGCCAAGGGTGGATTCTCGACGATCGGTATCGAATGCTCCCCGGCGACCTCCCGGATCTTCAAGGCCAGCGCATCGACGCCTTTGGCAACGCAGATCGGGGCTTCCATGCCTCGCTCGTATTGCAGCGCGATCGAATAGTGGGTCGGGTTGGTGATCACGACGGTGGCCTTCGGCACCGCCGCGATCATGCGGCGGCGCTGCCTGGTCTGCCGCAGCTGCCGCATCCTGCCGCGAATCGTAGGGTCGCCTTCGGTCTGCTTGAATTCCTCCTTCAACTCCCGCAGCGACATTTTCTGCCGCTCATACCATTTCCGGTACTGAAACAGGTAATCGGCTGCCGCCACCACGGCCAGCATGGCAACCACCGCGATCATCAGCTTGTAAGCAAGCGATTGAGCAAGCGGCAGCACTGCCGTCGCATCGTTGCGCTCCAGCGCCGCGATGCGCCCGCGTTCCGGCCACATCAGCGCGGTCAGCACGCTACCGACGACAACGAGCTTGACGATCCCCTTCGCAAAATTTGCCAGCCCCTGTGAGGAGAACATTCGCTTGAGACCGGCGGCAGGCGATATCTTTGAAAGCTTGGGCACCAGGACTTCGACGGACCAGACCAGCCGGTGCTGAATGAGGTTGCCGCCAAGCGCCGCCAGCATCAGCAGCAGGATCGGAATGGCCATGGCCGCGATTATTTCGAGACCGATTTTTTCAAACAGATGCGGCAGCGCCGGACCATCCATGTTTATCTGGTGCGCATTGGCGATCAGGCCGCGCATGGTAGCGGTCAGCCCTTCCGCCATTTTTCCGGAGAATGTGCTCAATACCAGCGTGCCAGCGCCGACGATGAACCAGGTATTGACCTCTGCGCTCTTGACCACGTCGCCGCGCTTGAGCGCATCGTCGAGACGCTTTTGTGTCGGATCTTCTGTTTTTTCGTTGGCGTCTGCTTCGTCGGCCATGAAGGACCCTTAAATCAGGCGTGCGGCGCAAGGCTGCCGAGAACACCCTCGAGATAGCCGACAAAGGTGCCCATCATGCCGCCGATCACCAGCAGCAGCAGCAATAAGCCGAGCATGATCGACAGCGGCAGACCGATAAAGAATACCTGCATCTGCGGCATGAGCCGCGACAGTACCCCAAGGCCAAGATTGAACAGCAGCCCGAACACAAGGAATGGCGCAGAAAGCTGGATGCCGATGCGAAACGCGGTGCCAACGATGCGCGTGACGTGTTGCGCCACATCACCGACCAGCGGCATTTCGCCCGGTTGGAAAATCGTATAGCTGTCGTTCAGGGCTGCAATGACCAGATGATGCAGGTCGGTGGCGAAGATCAGCGTGACACCGAGCAAGGTAAGGAAGTTGCCGACCAGCAAACCTTGCTGGTTCTGTGTTGGATCAATTGCGGTGACGAATCCGAGACCGAGTTGTTGGGCTACCACCGAGCCTGCAACCTGTAGTGCCGAAATAGCCAGCCGCGCAGTCAATCCCAGTACCGCTCCGATCATGATTTCCTGAAAGACCATGACGATGACCGGAGCAAGCGCCGTCAGATCGACTGCATAGGCCTTCTGATGCAATGGCAGCACGATGGCTGTAAGTACCAGCGCGATCGCCAGCCGGACCCGCGATGGAAAGTTCATTTCGCCGACGCCCGGCAACAACATCACCATGGTGCCGACGCGGGCGAATGTCAGCAGGAATGCGGCAGCAATTGCCGGCAGGAACGAAATATCGATGCGCATTGCGTTACCCGCCGACGATGCGGGCGGCGAGTCGCAACATCTCCGCGTGCAACTTTTCGGCCATGAACGGCAGCGCGACCATCAGCGAAATGAAAATCGCAAGGATTTTCGGCACGAAGGCCAGAGTCATTTCCTGGATTTGCGTGAGTGCCTGGAGAAGCGAAATGGCGAGGCCGACCGCCAGGCCCACCAGCATGATCGGACTGGACACGATTATCAGCGTATAGATCGCCTCGCGGGATATATCGAGAACTTCTGATCCGGTCATCGTAAGCCACTCGCTTCGCATTTGCCCGTGTCTGCGGGCGTGATGCCCGAATCAAATCGGCATCTTCATGATTTCTTCGTATGCCGCGATCACCTTGTCGCGCACGGCGACCACAGCATCGATTGCCACCTCTGTCTCCGCCACCGCCGTGACCACGCCAACCATGTTGGCCTTGCCGTTGGCCAAATCCCGGGCCTGGACATCGGATTTCTGTCCCATCTCAGTGATGGAGCCAATTGCGTCCTTGAGGACGGAAGCAAAGCTGTTCTCGTTCCTGGTCTCGCCCCCTGGCAGGCGCGCAAGGCCGGCAGCTGGTTCAGTGGCAAGGCGAGCAACATTTGCGTAGGCGCTGGCTGCGGTGAGGGGTGAAGCCATAGTTGTTCAAGCCTTTTGTTTTGCCTGGACCTGAATTCCGAAATCGAATTTCGAAACCACGTTCTAGGCTTTGAGAATGTCGATCGTGCGCTGGATCATGCGCCGCGTGGCGCTGATCACGTTTATGTTGGCTTCGTAGGAACGCTGCGCTTCGCGCATGTCGGTCATTTCCACCAGCGAATTGACGTTGGGATACTTGACGTTGCCTTTCGCATCGGCTGCCGGATGACCCGGTTCGTATTTCAGACGGAAGTCGGACGTATCGATTTGCGTCCTGCCAAGTTCGACCAACTGAACATCGAGAGCACGATCGAATTCGCTATGGAAGGTCGGCACCTTGCGCCGATAGGGATCTGCACCCGGGCTCGACGGCGTCGAATCAGCGTTGGCGATGTTCTCCGAGATGATGCGCATGCGGCCCGCCTGGGCGCGCAGACCGGAGGCGGCGATGGCCATGGTCTTGAGGAAATCCACGTCTTGCCTCCTTCAATGAAACGCAGCCGCCCCCATAGTCGGTGGGCCCGGCTCCGCGGTCAGCGCTTGCCGATCGCGGTCTTGATGAGATTGAGACTGCGGGTGTACAGCGCCGTCGCTGCCTGAAAGTCCATCTGGTTCGCGGCCACCTTCATCATCTGATCCTCGAGGCTGACTGCGTTGTTGCTCGGGCGGACCTCGTATTTGTTGTTGTTGTCGGTCCGGAACGGCGAGCCGCCGCCCCCAAAACCGGCAAGGTGGCCGCTCTCGGTACGCACGAGCGAGACACCGGGAACAGAGGCAACGGTCACCTGCCCCGGAGCCTCAAACTTTGGCGGCATCAGGTCGCGTGCGCGGTAGTCGGGCGTATCGGCATTGGCGACGTTTTCCGCCAGGACGCGCTGGCGTTCCTGGGCCCATTGCAGCCGGGTGCGCAGCATGGACAGGATCGGAAGATCTGTGATCGCCATGGTGGCCCTTCTTTGAGAATCCCCATTCGCGGCCTCGCCGCGCTAGGCAGACTTTGCCGGGCGTATGGTTAATGGCGGGTAAATAGATAGGGATACCGCTGCCATGCCGGCCACCATTTGGCCATTTCAGCGCTTCAGAAGTCGCTTCCCTACAGGGAAAGCAGCGGGCTGATGCCAAGGGGCTCTTTTTTTGTTAATGCTCTGTTAGTATTCGGGGCGGCAAATAGTGCCTGGGTTGTTAACCATTCGGGCGATTCCCGCGCATTGAGCCGCGGCGCGAAGGACGGAGCGAATTGATGTTCGGGACCTTGTTCGGTTCAGAGATGCCGCTGGCCGCTCGCTTCTTCATCGCGTTCCTTGTTGTGCTCGCGTTGATAGGGCTTACGGCCTGGCTGGTGCGCCGCTTTGGCGCCAATCGCCTGGGCGGCGGTGCTGCGCGCGGACGCCAGCCCCGCCTGGCGGTTATTGATGCGGCGACTGTTGACCAACGCCGACGGCTGATACTGATCCGACGCGACAACGTCGAACACCTCCTGATGATTGGCGGTCCGACCGACGTCGTTGTCGAACCGAACATCGTGCGCGCGACCGGCGCTCGTGAAACCGCGCGCGAGCCGCGCGTCGCAGTTCCGAACGAACTCGCCGCACGCCAGGCGCCGGCTGTCGACGGCGCTTGGCCGCTTCAGCCTACGAACGAGCCGACTCCATTGCCGGCGCCGCGTCCATATCGCTCGCCCGCGACCGAAGAGCCGTGGCACGCACCCGAGCCGGGCGCCCGCCCTCGCCCCGCTGAAAGCCTCACTGGTCTTGCTGCCGAATTGTCCTCGCGCCTCAACCCGCCCGACGTCGTCCCGCCGCTCCCGCGCAATGAGCCACTGCAACGCGGCGTCGCCCATCCGGTTCCGGAACCGGTGGCTCCGGCACAGAGCGATCACAATCTTGCAGAGATGGCGCAGCAGCTCGAAGCGGCGCTGCGCCGCGGACCAGCGTCGGAAGGCAGGCCGCAGGTCACTGATCCACTGGCGGTCAATGCCGCCGGCAAGGCGCCCGACTTGCCGCCGCGCACCCCGCGCGAATTCAGAGCACGCGTCGAGCCCAAGCTCGAAGCCAAGGCCGAACCAAAGCGCGAATCCAGGCCTGAGCATAAGCCCGAACCCAAGTTCGAGCCGCCGCCGACGCCTGGCAAAGATCTCTATGAAAACCTCGAAGATGAGATGGCGAGTTTGTTAGGCCGTCCGTCAGGAAAAACTTGACAGGTCCGTCCGACCGCCGTGTCCGTCTTGTGACGGTGGCGGTCGGAGTAGCCGGGCTGATACTGGCGGGTACGGTTCCGGCCACCGCTCAGGACATCAGCGTCAATTTCGGACAAGGCAGCGGACTGACCGAGCGCGTGATCCAGATGATCGCGCTGCTCACAGTGCTTTCGCTGGCTCCGTCGATTCTGGTCATGATGACGTCGTTTACGCGCATCGTGGTGGTGCTTTCGCTATTGCGCACCGCGCTTGGCACTGCAACCGCGCCGCCCAATGCGGTCATCGTGTCACTCGCGCTGTTCCTCACCGCCTTCGTGATGGGCCCGGCGCTGCAGCGCGCTTACGACACGGGCATCCGCCCGCTGGTGGCCAACGAGATTACGGCCGAACAGGCGTTCGAGCGCGGCACGGTGCCGCTACGCGCCTTCATGCAGAAGAATGTAAACGAAAAAGACCTCAAGCTGTTCGTTGATATGTCGAAGGAAGCCACACCAGCCAAACCGGAAGACCTATCGCTGCGCGTTCTGGTGCCGGCCTTCATGATCTCCGAACTCAAACGCGCCTTCGAGATCGGCTTTCTGTTGTTTCTGCCATTCCTGATCATCGATTTGGTGGTGGCTTCAGTTCTCATGTCCATGGGCATGATGATGCTGCCGCCGGTGGTGGTATCATTGCCGTTCAAGCTCATCTTCTTCGTGCTGGTGGACGGCTG
This sequence comes from uncultured Alphaproteobacteria bacterium, assembly GCA_963828695.1. GTDB lineage: Bacteria > Pseudomonadota > Alphaproteobacteria > Rhizobiales > Xanthobacteraceae > Pseudolabrys. The sequence goes on from CAWHFS010000001.1 coordinate 271,363, forward strand.
GAGCCTTGTCGCCGGCTCGCTGATCCAGAGTTACGGAACGTAGTGCCCCAAAATCAATCAACCGGTTAGCGGCTGGACCAATGTATCGTCGGCAACCGGAGAATTGACCCGGTTGTAGGCGCCGGATCGGGCTTGAGTGGCACGCCTGCCGGTACTTTTGGCGGCAGCGGCGAGGAAGCAGCGGCAGGCTTGGCTGGCGCCGTCGGCTTTTCGGGCGCCGCATCCGACGACTTCCTGCTTTGTGGCCTTTCCGGCATTGGCGGCACTGTCTTGTTGTCTACGGAGCCCTCCGGCGAGACTGGCGCCGCATCCGGGTAACGCCGGTGCATTTCTCTCAAGAAAGCATCGAGCGTGTTGGTCCCGGCCACGGATTTGGCTACGTCTCGAAACTCAGAGCCGCTCGTCCCGATCGGCGCGCTGACGACGTCGAAAGCCCGCCCGTCCGGCCCTTCCGCCATCTTGGCTGCATATTTCTCGCGAAAGCGCGCCAAACCGAGCGGGTCGTCATCCAACGCGTAGCCTATTGCAGCGCGCAGGATGTCGGCGCGCTCGTTCGCATTCAACGGCGTAAATTCGCGCCAGCGGTTGCCATAGAGCAGTTCGATCTGCTCAGCGGAGGCACGCCAACGCCGCGCTGCCCATAGAATATCCGCCCGCAGCCGGATCGCCTCGCGACCTCCGATATTGGCGATCAGCTCCAGCGCCAGATCATGTCGACCACTATCGGATAGCGCGCGCGCCTCAAGCAGCAGGCGCTGATCGCGCAATTCGTTGGACAGATCCGCCGTACGGGTCGCGCGCAAGGTTGCGAGTGCGCGGTCCGGCTTGCGATTCATCAGATAGATGACCGCAAGACGCGTCGCGACCTGCGCACGCGCAGCACCCTGGAGGCGATGATCGACCTGATGTTGGAGCAGTTCCGCGGCCTGATCGAGCAAATCGACGGACACCAACCTGTCGGCGAGTTTGCGGATCATCTCATCGCCGCGCCGGCCGATCGGGGTAAGTTCACGGAAATCGTAGAACAGGCCGAGCGCCTCAATCGGCGGCAAGGCATCGCCTTTTCCGTCGAGGAACAGACTGTCGAAAGTTGCCGCCGCCTCGTCCTGAATCTTGCGCGTCAAGTCGGAATTGGGATGCGCCAACATCGCCGTGCGCATGACATGAAAGGCGTCGCGATAGCGACGGTCCTCGGTGTAAAGGTGCGCGAGCAGCTTGAGCCCTTCCACTTCGGTCTCGTCGCCGCGCCACGTCGTGGTGAGCGTTTCGAGCTCGCTGATCGCGTCTTTCCGCGGCGTGTCGCCGATAGCGAACCGTAACTCGATCTCACGCAGACGCCCCTGCGCGGCAGCCCGGCGGTCCCGCGAATCCGCGGCGGCGCGGTAGTTCTTCAGCGCATCCTCTTTGCGGCCGAGGCCCTCATCCAGGCGGCCGACCAGAACCGCGATCGAAGGTTTCATCTCTGGCGGCACGCCGGCTGTCTCAAGATCATTGATGATTCGGTCGGCGCCGGCATAGTCGTGCACCTCGATCGCGGTCCGCAGCGCAGCTCGCAGCGCCATGCGCTGCAATTCGATCGGCAACGCACCCATAGAGGCTTCGACATTCTTGAATGCGCCATGCGCCTCGGGCCATTTGCCCTGGCGAGCAAATGCGATTGCACGCCAGATCGGAGCGTCGAGCTGATTTCCGACCAGCGGATTGGACAATTCCTTAAGCACATCTTCGGGCCGGTCGAGCATCACGTCGGCAACGGCTTTGAGCACCGAGCCGGTGACGTCCTCGTTTCCGCGATCATCGCTCAGTGCTACTTTGAGCACTCCCTTTGCCTCAGCCGACATTTCGCGCGCGAGATAGAACCGCGCGAGATTGAACCGCGCCTGCCGGCGCTTGATCTTCGGCGCCATCGCTGCCGTCCGGATCAGTTCGGCCTGACGGGCATTGAACGCAGCGTGGCGGTCGAAACCCCAGAGCTGCGTATCGAAGGTTGATGCGCGGAAGCTGGTGGCGAGTTGCTGTTGGCCGGCTGCGGTTGCCGAAAGCGAGAGACCTCCTGGACGGCTGACGGTGATCTTGTCGGCGTCCAGCGCCGCAGAGATATCATCGGCAAGCGGTTGCAACACAACTCCCTGAATCGAAGGCAGCGCGCGCAGCTCGACGAAATCCTGGCCCTTGAGAAATCCACGCACGGGCCCGAGCGCGGTCACAACCAGCAGGCGGTCGCCAACTTCACGATCCATCAATTGGTGGATCTTGTACGGGCGATCGAACGGAACCGCGATATTGATCTGATTTTTGTCGGCGATGCTGCGGGCGATGACGAGTGGCCGTGTTGGCGCCGTGACGGTATCGCCGATATTGACGATCCAGGACGGCCCATCGGCCTCAAGACTGGTCAGGCGTGGCTGCGACAACTTGATGCGGATGACAACCTCGCCGTCACCGCCGCGTTCGAGCACGGCGCTCCGGACTACCCGATTGGTGTCGGCCGTTAGCTTGGCGAGATCAATCTTGGCAGCCGAGTCGAACACCAGCCAAAGCATGTCCGCGCGGCGGAATACGGCAACCGGCGTTGGAACTGCGAACGGAAATTCGAGTCTTATATTCTCGTTTGACTGGTGCAACTCGACCGTGACCGGCGTATTTGGATCGGGGGCGATATGCTTTCGGTCCGCGACGGGTTTCGTTTTTGGCGGTGAGGCCGGCGTTGCAGCCGGCGCGGTGGCCGCGGATTTTGGCACCGGCGCGGCGTGAGCCTCGGGCATGGCGGGTCCCGGAGCCGGAGCAACCTTGGGCGCGTTATCTTCTGTCTTCGGCGCAGGCGTCTCAGGGGTGGGCCGCGCGGGAACCGTAGAAGGGGCCGCGGGCGTTGGGGCCGCAGCAGCCATCGGAATTTCGTCTTTCATTTTTGTCGCGGCGGCAGACGCGGCTGGCGTAGCCGGCACGGCAGGTGCCGGAACGGCGGCAGCGGCTGGCGCAGCGGGCATAGATGGTGCCGGAGCAGCGGCGGCCATCGGTGCTGCATCCTTCATTTTCGGCGCGGCCGACGGTGGCGGATTCTCGGCCGCTTTGGCTGACGGCGGCGCAGGCGCCGGCTTTGGCGCAGGAGCGGCCATGGGCGGCCGACCAGACGCTTCAATATCGGTGGCTACAGTTTGCGGCGCCTCGATTGCCGGTGCGGCGGCGGCCGATTTTGCGCCATTTTCGCCTGGCGCTTCTGCCTTCGGCTTCGGTGTTGCGCCATCGCGCCCGATGTCGACCACAATGCTGCGGTCTTCGCGGAACGTATGGACCTTGGGCGCGCCGTTGAGCAAAAATTTGACCGTGGTCGAGTCGAATTCGGTCTCCGACTCAATGGACGTCAATGTCGGTGGTAGCGCCGACCTGGCATCGGCCAGATCCCATTTGATCTGCTGATCGAAATTGAGCGTGAGATTTCCTTCGGCGCGTTCGGGTACGACGTTCGTCGCGTCCGGCATCTCAAATACATAACGCACAAAAGTCGGTTGGGTCGCGACGCGGACCCGGATCGTCGTTGGCTTCTTGGCCTTATCGCTGAGCCGCTGCCGCCGCAGCTGATGTTCGGCGTCGCGCGCGCGGCGCGCCAGTTCTGCAATCACCTCCGGTGGCGGACCGGGCAACACGCCGGACCAGGTCTCAGGCAGGATATCAACAAACAGCCGTTCGGCGGCGGGTATGGAATTGACCTTTACCGCGTGCGACAGCGCAATGCGGATTGCGCTGCCGTCAGGATCGAGTCGTGCAGCGGTAATAAGGTCAGGCGCCGCTGTCTTGAGGCGATCGACATTGATTGCAACCGGCTTCTTGAAGGACACCACCATGACCGGAAAGGAGACGCGGATCGTACTTTCGACTTCCTCATCCAGGCGGAATGCCAGACGCACATAGCCGCCGTCGGTGGAAACCTTGACTTCGCCCTTGACCGCCCCGGCCGCGCTGGCAGACCCGACAAACGCAATTGCCAACGCCGCAAATATCAAAATTTCCAGAACGACCGCCATCGCGCGCCGACCGAAGTGTGGGCGCGACCGTGCGTGCTCCTTGGCACACGTCCCCTTGGGGCTGGGTGGCAAAGCGGTCATGATGCCGTTCCGGCCGGCAACAATGCCGGCCGCGACAGCCTATGGTTTGGCGTTTAACGGCGCGTTAAGTATAGGGTGCGTTAAAGCGGCATTAAATTCTGTTAAATAACGCTTATATCTCAAGTACTTGGTTTACTTTTACTGTTGCCCAGCATTACATGCCGTAAGGCCCAATTTAGGTCTGAACTTTAGCGGTGCGTTAGTTGGGGAGACACGGCAGATGCCTAGGCCGCGACACGATGGCTCGCCCGCAGCAGCGCCGAACAAGTGCAGGTCTTGGTTCTATCATCCAGGGATAACCTGCATGGATAGGTACACTTGAATGTGACGTGCTTCACAACCGCCCTCCGGTTTCGGCGAGGAAGACAGGCGCGCGCGGCAGGATAATGGTGAACTCGGTGTACTGACCAGGCTTCGTGTCGACCTCAATCGACCCGCCATGCTGCTTGACGATAATTGCTCAGTAACGCAGGCTCAATGTCGCTTGGGGTCATTCAAGTCATTCCGCGTGCCCAATGGGCAATCCGCCCGTAACGATCGGTTGTTCGAAGTGCTGCGCTGCCCAGCATTCAAGAGGGTTGCGCTTCAGGGTGCGAATAAGGGTCATTCGCGACCGAGCCGCCCGGCTCCTGGGCCGACCTATGTCCGCTATGCCCCCAATAGCGACCACGAATGTTGCAACGCCGCGAACGACGCTGAGTGCCAACAACGGACTCATGGCTCCAACATGATTGGTCATCACGCAGCGCTGGATTTACGCCTCTGATCGAGCGTTGCTAACGCGCTTAGTAGCAGGCGGCGCGTACGTTCTATAAATTCATCGTCGATCGCTTCAAGATCGACGACAATTTCAACACCTGTTGCCCGCTCGCTGATCAGGTGCTGTCGCTTTTCGTCCCCGGCCAACCCGTCGACCGCATAAGGCACAACTTCGCGGCTGATCCCTTTCATGGTAATCAGGGGAAGCGGATGCGCGCGCACGACGTCGCGAACGAGCGCAAAAGATTCGTAGGACATCACAATACTGCCGGGCTCGGCAATCTGTTGTAGGCGCGCCGCCAAATTTACTTCAGCGCCGATGATGGTGTATTCCATCCGATCGTTGCTGCCGAAATTACCGACATTGCAATAGCCGGTATTGATGCCCATGCGAGCGCGGAAAGGTCTCTCGATGCCGCGCCGTCGCCATTCGATGTTAAGCTGCGCCAGCCGGGTTTGCATGTCGATCGCCATTTCGAGGCAGGCACGCGCGTCCTCTGCCGCGCCTTTGGTCTCCGGGTCACCAAAGAACAACAGCATGGCATCGCCGATGAACTTGTCTATGGTTGCGCCGTGACGCGACGCAATATTCGACATCTCGGTAAAATATTCATTCACCAGCGCGGTCAGGTCTTCGGCCTGCAATCGTTCGGTGATCGAAGTAAAATCCTTGATGTCGGAGAAAAAGATCGTAAGCCGCTTACGTTCGGTCGCAATCGCAACGTCGCGTTGGCCGGAAAAAATGCTCTTATAAATTTGCGGAGAGATATATTTAGAAATCTTTGTCGAAACAGACGAAAGAAATTCGCTCGTTTCACGGAGCTCGCGCGTGCGATTTTCAATTTTATTTTCGAGATCGGTATAGGATTCCTGCAATCGTCCCGCCATTTCGTTGAATTGATCCGCGAGCCCCTCCAACTCGTCGCCGGTCTTAACCGAAATACGCTGCGAAAGATCGCCGGTGCCGATGCGCGCAGCTCCGGCCCGCAAAGCTTGAATTGGTACCATCATCCGACGTGCGAGCAACATGCCGGCGAGCGCCGCAAGGCAGAGCGTGGCAATTAGTACTAGTGTCGTGCGTTGCATAGAGGAAATCAGTGGCTGATACGCCTCTTCCACAGGCAGCTCGACAAATACCGTCCAACCCAGCGGCATGACCGGCGCAAACGCCGTCAGTACCCGCCGGCCTTGGATATCGGTTGCGGTTTGCTTTTCGTCCCCCGCAACGTCTTTCTCCTGTCGCTGTGCAGCCTGGACCTGAGCAAGATGCATCATATCCGTTTTGCGCAAAACCAGACTGATGTCCGGATGCGCGATCAGACGGCCCTGGCTGTCGACCACATAAGCGTCACCGCGCGTGCCGACCTTGATCTTGGACACCACGTCCCAGATCAGCTTAAGATTGACTTCCGCAATGCTCACGCCGGCATCGCGGCGTGTACCAGCGAGCGACAACGTCATGTACGGTTCGGACTCGCGGCGGAAATAGACTGCCCCGTAGTAAACCTTATTCTTCACCGCTTCGGTGAATTCCGGCTTCTTCGATAGATCGAGGCCGCTGCCGACGACGTCCATCGCCAGCCGCGACACCCGTAATTGCTCCTGGCCACTTGCATTGACCTGTGCAAGCTCGGTGATCGCTGGAACCTGACGCAACAAGCGTAACGCATCGAATCGGCGCTGTTCAACGGTCCCGGCGGACCAGAGCAACTGCGTAGTCCAACCCACCTGACTTTCGATTTCCTTGATGAACTGGCCGATCTTGGCCGCGGCTGACTCCGCTTGCTCATGCTGTATCTTGATCAATGCGTCTTTATGTTCTCGATAGGAGACCCATATTTCAAACAGCCCATTTGTCACCAGCGCCACGCAAACCACGGCGACGAACAGCCCGGCATATTTCAGGAATAGGCGGCTGTGGATCTTCCGCGGCCGCGCGGCGCCAGATGTTCCTGCTTGAGCCGGTGCCATGCGATCCGTCGTTATGTCTATAGCTGCTATCCGATCACTCGATGACATCATCAGCGAGCGCAAGCAGTTCGGATGAAACGGTCAGGTCAAGTGTCTTGGCAGTCTTGAGGTTGATGACCAACGTGAATTTGGTCGGTTGCTCGATTGGCAGATCGGCCGGCTTGGTGCCCTTAAGAATCTTGTCAACATAGATCGCCGCACGCCGGTGCATGTACTCGTAGCTAGGCCCATAGGATATTAGGCCGCCGGCCTCGACCAGTTCCCGGTAGGGGACCATTGTCGGCAGGCGGTTTTGGGTGCAGAAATCCATCATGCGCTTACGGTTATGCAGAAACACGCGGTCGGCCAGGATGAGCAACGCGTCCGGCCGCTCCTTAAGGATGGCGGCGAATGCAGTGTCGAGGTCTTCGGATTTGCGCACCTCCACCGACTGCAACTTGATTCTCAAGGTTTGGGCCGCCGCGCGCGCCTGCCGGATCGATACTGTATGAAATGCATTCGCCGGGTTGAGAAAAAAAGCAACGCGCGAAAGTTCTGGTACGACTTCGCGCAGAAGATTTAGGCGTTTGCCCTCGAGGTCCGGGGCGATCGAGCTCAGCCCGGTGATGTTGCCACCCGGCCGCGCCAAGCTCGGCACAATCCCGGTGCCGACCGGATCGCCGACTGCAACCATCACCAGAGGCACTGTAGACGTCGCTTTCGTAACCGCCAGCGTTGCAGGCGTGCCGGCGGTAACTATCACATCTACCTTGGCGGAAAGTAGTTCGGCGACCAGCGCTGGAAATCGTTCGTATTTCCCATCCGCCCAACGAAATTCTATGATGATGTTGCGGTTCTCCTCGTAGCCGAGCTCTCGCAAGCCATCTCGGAACGAGCCGACAAGATTGGCTTCGAGCGCTGCGGTGGAGTTACCCATGAATCCGACGCGCGGAAGCTTTCCCTTATACTGCGCGCGCGCAGCGAGCGGCCATGTAACCGCCGCGCCACCGAGAAGCGTGATGAACTCGCGCCGCCTCATTCGATCACCTCATCGGCGCGGAGGATAAACGATGGCGCCACGGCCAGCCCGATTGCTTTGGCGGTCTTCAGATTGATGACGAGTTCGAACTTCGTGGGCCGCTGCACCGGCAAGTCGGCTAGCGCAGCGCCTTTCAGAATTTTATCCACATAGATGGCACAACGGCGCCATAGATCGACACGGTCAGGCGAATAACTCATCAGGCCCCCGGCTTGTACGTGCTGTCTCGGCCCAAACAACGAAGGAATTTTGTGCATCATTGCAAGTTCGGCGAGTTGTTTGGCGCCGGCAATGAAAAGCGGGGTCGAAAGCACCAGAATCCCGTCAGCGCGTTCCCGCACGATTGCCGAAAAAGCCTCCTCGTATTCCGTCGCACTGCGCACGGCCACTGGCTGAATCCGGAGCCCCAGTCCCGGTGCTGCATCTTCTACAGCCTTCAAGCCCGGTCCATGCGAGGGCGTAGCAGGGTCAAAGATGACCGCAACGCGCGAGAGCCAGGGAACGGCCGCCTTGAACAACTCCAGGCCTTTGACATTTGTCTCGGTCATCATCAAGGAGAGCCCGGTGACGTTGCTGCCCGGCCGTGCGAGGCTTGCCACGTGCCCGGTGGCGAGCGGGTCCGCGTGGCTCATGAAAATGATCGGAATCGTCGAGGTCGCTCGTTTAGCCGCCGCGGTGTAAATGGAACTCGGTGCCATGATGACATCGACCTTGAGCCGGACAAGCTCCTCCGCGAGTTCTCGCATCCGCTCCGGCTTGCCGTCCGCCCACCTGTACTCGATGGCGATGGTCCGGCCGTCCACATAGCCCAGATCGCGAAGTCCTTGGCGGAAAGCTTCGAGTGCATCCGCAAATACATCTGGACCATCCCACAGAAACCCGATGTGGTAGATCTTTCTGGTCTGCTGCGCGTGAGCCGTAAGCGGCCACGCGACCGCCGCACCACCGATAAGGGTGATGAACTCGCGTCGTCGTAGCTGATTGAAGCGCATGTGCCCCTACCGTTTCGGTGGCCGCACAGCATTTTGCGTAAAATACCTCACGGCCAATTCAAGGTCGGGTCCGAAAGTGGTGCACTGTCACGCCGTTTGGAGTCCGGACACTTGATCTAGGTCAATAAGCATGAACCGCGGCGCCGCAGATCGGATGTCCGAACCAGGTGCTGCACGCTCAATGTCGCTGTTGGGTCATTCGCCTCGTAGCCACCGCCCGCCAAAATCGGGCTTTGTCCGCTATGCCCCTGCCGCCTCAACTGATCGACGCAACACAGGCATTGAATTTCTCCGCTGGGGTTTCAAATTGCAAGGTCTCGCGTGGCCGTTCATTGAGCCGACGCGCCACTTTGTTCAGATGAGCTTGCGAGTGTACCGACAGGTCGGTTGCGCGTTAACCGTGGCGATTGCATTGCAAATGATCCGCCCCAAAAGCAGGACGGCAAATTTCACGGCCAGGTCTTTCAGGTCCGGACGCTCAACCAGGCCCGTTTGGCTTGCCTTCGATTTTGGGCAATTCGTCCAATTTTTGCGATTTTGGGAGCCCGGTGGCGCGTCTGGCGAGCTCGACGGTCAGGCGTTCGGCGGCGTCCGGCGTCATCTGTGCGAGAATTTCCGACATCTTACGCGGGTTAATTTGGGTCGAGACATCGACCAGGATTTTCAGGTCGAGGCGCTCGAAAATGCGGGCCGCCTCCTTCGGTTTCATATTTTCATACATCTCTACAATGCTCTTTAAGCGCTTGGCTTCCAACTGGTCGCGATTGCCCATCACGGTGTTGACCCGCGTCTCTACGCCCTTGAGCTCTGCAACTTTTGCCTCCAGCCGTTTCTCCGCGGCCTTCAATAGACTTTCGCGCATGTCGAGTTCATGGCTGCGGGACTCGAGCTCCTTGCGGCGGCCCTGCAGGCGCTCGAGAATGGCGCGCTCGCCGGGTGAGGCAATCCGGCCTTGTGCGATTGGCACTGTGACATCGCCGACCTCGAGCTTCGGCGGAGCCGGAGGCTTGTTACTCACCTTGAGCGGTGGCTCAGCCGGTTTTTCTTTTTCCTTATCCGCGCTACCGGCCGAACCGGTGACATCGACCCTTCCCGTGTCGCTATAGTTGAACATTTCCCGCGCCCAGGAACGCTTTGCTGCTTGCGCGGCTGCTTGCCTGGACGGGGCTGCTTCCGGGCTGATCCGTTTTCCGTCAACGATAATTTTCGGAAACTCCGGCACGCTTTCGGGCACCGTAATTTGCAACTCGGGCTTGAATTTATTTTGAATCCGCTCGGCCAACGTATACCCGCCGTCAAACACAAGACCCGACACTTTGAGCGCAAACAGGCTGATCGTCGCCAACAGTACGATCGGGATCAGCCGGAAATCGCGCGCAAGACGGATCATGCTGCGCGGCCACCTAACCGCGCGCGCGCGCGTTCGGCAAAGGCTTGTGCGGCGGCGGCAACTGCCTTGGCGTCGGGAACGCTCGCCTGCTCATCCGTCGGCCGCCCGACGCCGGCAATTCGCGCAAGCCGCGCCAGCAGCTGTTCGCCGGCGCCAATCTGACGCTCGATGTCGGCCGACAGTTCCTCTATCCGCTGCAACCGCCCACCCAGGCTTTGCTCGCCTTCATGCATGGTTGACTTCAATCCGGCGATGGCACGCTCGGCGATTTCGGTCGCGGTTATGAGCTCCGATATGGTGGCGCGCAGATTCTGCTCGTCGGCCTTGAGCAGGCGCAGCTGATTGTTCAGCCGTACGCAATACAGGATTGTCAACAACAGCAGGACCGAGACCATGCTCTCGATCAGGAATCCATAATGAAGCATTACTGCGCCTCCATGCGATTGTTGGATTCGTCTGCCTTCTCGAACATGGCAAACGTGGTGCGCGGCTTACGCAAGGATTTGGCGACGCGTACGGCGACGCGATCACCTACTTTGCCCATGCGACCCTCGGTCATCGTAATATCGCCGCAGCGAACGCTCACCAGCGCATCCGGCTTGAGCTCGAGCATGAGCGTATCACCGACCTTGAGATTCATCATCTGACGTAGCGGCAACCGCGCCTCATACAACACGGCATCGACCCCGATTTGCGCTTGTCCGATTTCGGTCGCGAGATGGCCTTCCCAGATCGGATCTCTGCCGAACTTCTCGCCCATGAACATCTGCAGCAGAGTAGCGCGGATCGGCTCAATCGTTGCATACGGCAAGAGCAGTTCGACATTGCCGCCACGATCTTCCATATCGATGCGCAGCCGGACCAGAATTGCAGCATTGGCCGGGCGCGAGATCGCGGCAAAGCGTGGGTTGGTCTCCAGCCGGTCGATGTTGAACTTGACCGGCGACAGTGGCTTGAATGCGAGCTCGGCATCCGCAAGCACCACCTCAATCATGCGCTTGACGAGATTGGTCTCGATGGTCGTGTAAGGCCGGCCCTCCACGCGCACCGTGCTCTGGCCGCGCCTGCCGCCCAGCAGCACGTCAATGATCGAATAAATAAGGCTGGAATTGACGGTAGCGAGGCCAAAATTGTCCCACTCCTCCGCCTTGAAAACCGCCAGGATCGCCGGCAGCGGGATTGAATTGAGGTAGTCACCGAAACGCACCGACGTGATGCGGTCCAGCGAGACTTCGACGTTGTCGGAGGTGAAATTGCGCAATGACGTCGTCATCAACCGCACCAGGCGATCAAAGACGATTTCCAACATCGGCAGGCGCTCGTAGGACACCATCGCCGAATCGATGATGGCCCGGATGCCGGAATTGTCATTGAGTGTGACGTCTGCAAGGCTGAAGCCGAGCAACCCGTCTATTTCGTCCTGATTGAGGATGCGCTCGGCGCCACCCTTGGCGCCCTGGAAACCGTTGCTGTCGTCGACCATCGCCGCCCACTGTGCGGCGGCTTCGTCGACGCTTGGCGCGGCAGCAGCATCAGTTGCGGCGGCCGGTGCGCCAGTTCCGGATTCCGCTTCCAACGCCACGCCCCATTCAGCGGCCAGCGCGTCTTGGTCAATCTGGTCTTTCAGCGCCATGAGTTACGCCGTCACTGGACGACGATCTCCTTGAACAAAACGGCGGTGATATGGTTTGGCGCGACGGCCGCGTTGACCCGGCGAGTCAACTCTTCCTTGAGCCGATAAAGTCCGGCAGAGCCGTCAAGGTCAGTTGGACGCAGTTCACGCAAATAGGTCTGGAAGGCGTCCATCACCCGCGGCATCAGCGGCTGGATCTGGGGCACCAGAGCAGCGTCGGGCAATTCAAGTACGATCTTGACCTTGAGGTATTGTGTGCGGTCGGTGCCGGCGTTCGCAAGATTGACCAACACATCGGGTAGATCAACAAAGGTTGCAGGCTTGACGGCTGCTTGCACTGGCTTGGGGTGATGTCCGAAGAAAAAATAGGCGCCAGTCCCGCCACCGGCAACCGCCAGAAATCCGGCCGCGGCGATGATGGTCCATTTGTTGAGCGGAATTTTGAACTTCGACTTCGGCGCCTGCTGCTCGGCTCCCTCTTCCGCCTCCTCTTCGTCCTCGAGGTCCGGTTCCGCTTCCAACTGTTTCGCCTTGGCTGCTGCCATAAATGACCCCGGTTCGTAACTGTTGGCGGGAATGACCCCGGTTCGTAACTGTTGGCGGGCCCCGCAAGCTGCGTCGCCCGCGCCGGATGCCGCGTACGCAACGCGCGCTCCCCCGACATCGAAGGTAGGTCGGTATGGTTAACAGATGCTTTCCCGCTGCCCTGCAGGGCGGCATCTTTTGCCGGGCAGCAGCACGGAACGGCCGATTTTGCCTCAACCGCGGCCCGGCATTTTCTCATAACCGTCTGATTAACAAGCATTTCCGTCATTGGCATGGCGGGTGCAATGAACCCAGCAGCCGCAGGCTTGGGAGAGCTGAGCGGCAAGATCTCGGCAAGCCTGGCCTCGGGAGGGCTCAAGGCTCCGTCGGAATTGAAGGGGAGTAACCGATGCCGAACGCGCTTCTGGTCGGACTATCGCGTCAGGTTGCGCTCAGCCGCGAACTTGATGTGGTCGCCAACAACATTGCCAACATAGACACCACGGGCTTCAAGGCCGACGGCTCGTTGTTCGAGGAGTATCTCGATTCAGCTGCGCGCGCCGCCGATACGGGGAGCCGCGTCAGTTTCGTGCAGGACCGCGGTACCTGGCACGACGTGAGGCCGGGCCCGATCGAAAAAACCGGCAATCCGCTCAACGTCGCGATCGATGGCGATGCCTATCTCGTGGTGCAGACGCCGGATGGCGAGCGCTATACCCGCAACGGCGCGATGCACATCAACAGCACCGGCGCGCTCGTCACCAGTGAAGGAAATCCGGTGCTCGGTGATGGCGGTCCAATCCAGTTCCAGCCAAACGACCGTCAGATTTCGATCAGCGCCGACGGTACCATCAGCGTACGCGAAGGTATCGCGAATACGGACTCACTGCGTGGCACGCTACGCCTCGTCAGATTTGATAGCCCGCAACAATTGCACAAGGACGGCAGCAGCACCTTCGCGGCGAACGCCAATGTGCAGCCGCAGGCAACAAAGACGTCGCGTGTAATCCAGGGATCGATCGAAAAATCGAATGTTCGCGGCGTCGTCGAGATGACGCGCATGATCGAAATTACCCGCAGCTACACCCAGGTTGCAAACATGCTGCAACAGCAAAACGATCTCACTCAGCAGGCGATCAACAAACTCGCCGACGTTCCGAATTGATGATCAAGGAGAGTTGAACCCATGCGCGCACTTCTCACCGCAGCGACGGGGATGATGGCCCAGGAACTCAATGTTCAGGTCATCTCGAACAATATCGCCAACATGCGCACCACCGGCTACAAGCGTCAGCGCGTCGAGTTTCAGGACCTGCTGTACGAACACGTCAGCCGGATCGGCACCCAGACCTCCGCGCAGGGCAACACCCTTCCCGTCGGCATCGATCTCGGTGGTGGTGTAAAAACCGTCGGCACCCCGCGCCTGATGACGCAGGGCACATTGTTGCAAACTGGCGGCAGTCTTGACGTCGCGATTCGCGGTGACGGCTTCTTCAAGATCCAGATGCCAGACGGGACCTACGCTTATACTCGCGATGGCTCGTTCCAGATGGACGCGCAAGGCCGCATCGTCACTGCTCAGGGCAACGTGATCGCGCCCGGCATCACCATTCCGCAGAATTCCACCGGGCTGACGATCAACCCACAGGGCCAGGTCTCGGTCACGCCGCAGGGCAGCACAACGCCCACTGTGCTCGGGCAGTTGACGTTGACCCGTTTTATCAATCAGACCGGCCTGCTTGCAATTGGCGACAACTTGTTCACGGAGACACCAGCCTCCGGCACGCCGCAGGACGGATTGCCTGCGACCGACGGCGCTGGCGATCTGCTGCAATCCAGCCTCGAGCAGGCCAACGTCGAAGCGGTCACCGAAATCTCCGATCTCATTGCCGCTCAGCGCGCCTATGAGATGAACTCCAAGGTCATTTCCGCCGCCGACCAGATGTTGTCGGCAACATCGAACCTGATGCATTGAGGCGTGCCCATGATCCGCACCGTTATCCTGGCCATAACGACGCTCGCAGTGCTCGGTGCGTCCGCCGCCGCTTCGCCCGAGCAGTTGCGACCAAAGCTCAAGCCGCAGGTCGTCGTCACGGGCGACATCGTTCGGATCGGCGACCTGATCGAGAATGCCGGCATCGTCGCCAATGTGCCGATCTTCCGCGCACCTGATCTCGGCTCAACCGGAACGGTCTCGGTCGATTCCATTATCGAGGCAGTACGCGCCCACGCTCTGGTTGGGTTCGACACCGGCAACATTGCCGAAGTGGTGGTAACGCACGCGAGCCGGGCCATCCCTGCCAAGACAATCGAAGCCAGCATCGCGCAGGCGCTGTCTACGCAATACCGGCTCGGCCCCGTCAAGGACATCGCAGTAAATTTCGACCGCGAGTTGCGCGACATTCAGGTGGGCGTCGATACCAGGGGCGAGCCGCGCGTCACACATATCGGCTTCAATGGCCACAGCGGTCGTTTTGACGCCACGATTGAAATCCCGACAGGCAGCGGTGGCCGAAGCGCATTCCGACTTTCCGGCAATGCAGCGGCAACAGTGGAAGTCGTAACAGTGGCGCGGCCCCTGGACCGCGGTGATGTCCTCAAGGGCGCGGATGTGGTTATGGAGCGGCGTCCGCGCGCCCAAGTTGGCCGCGACCTGATCGCGGACCGCGACCTGGCGATCGGCCTCGCCGCCCGCAATCCATTGCAGCCGGGCCGTCCGATCCGTATCGCCGATCTGACAAAGCCCGCGCTGGTCCAGCGCAATGAAACGGTAACATTGGTTTACCAGGTGCCCGGCATCAAGCTGACGGTACGCGGCAAGGCGGGCGAATCGGGCGCCGAAGGCGACGTGATCTCTGTGCTCAACGAACAATCCAAGCGCACCGTGCAGGGGGTGGTGGTCGGCCCCGGCCGCGTCGTCATCAGCACGAGTTCGCCCAGGCTTGCTGCCAATATCGCGCCGACGCGACCGGTAGCCACGACCAACAGCCGCTAGGCAAAACCTCGCCCTCTTTGTGAAAGTGATGCCGATGAATGTAATCAAGGTTACGCACCATGCGGTCCTGGCCGCGCTTGCCGCATCGTTGCTCAGCGGCTGCGCAGCGGTTGACCAACTCAAGAACATAGGCCAGCCGCCGCCCTTGGCCTCGGTCGACAATCCAACCACGCGGCCGGGCTACAAGCCGGTCCAGCTGCCGATGCCTGCAGCGCAGCCGGCTTCGTACAATCCAAACTCTCTCTGGCGCAGTGGCTCACGTGCATTCTTCAAGGATCAACGCGCGCATCAGATCGGCGACATTCTCACGGTCAAGGTCAACATCACCGACAAGGCCAACATTGACAACGAGACGAAACGCAGTCGAACCGCCGCAGATGATTCCAACATCAAAAATTTCTTCGGCAAACCCAAGGTGCCAATTATGAACACCCCGGTACCGACACCCGTCTTCACCGCGGATTCTGTCACCACGACCGACGGCAAGGGCTCGGTCGACCGTTCGGAGGAATTGAAGACCAACGTCGCGGCGATCGTGACGCAGGTGCTGCCGAACGGCAACCTTGTGGTCGAAGGCAAGCAAGAGATCCGTGTCAACTTCGAGATCCGCGAATTGATTGTGGCCGGCGTGGTGCGGCCTGAGGATATCGAAAGTGACAACACAATTGACTCGACCAAAATCGCGCAAGCGCGCATCGCCTATGGCGGGCGCGGACAGCTGACCGACATGCAGCAGCCGCGCTACGGCCAACAAGTACTCGACGTATTCCTGCCGTTCTGAAGCTTGAGTCAAAATTGGGGAAAAATAAACTCGCGCTTTACCTGAATACGAAGCGTCCCCGCGTAGCTTATCGGGCTCCCGCGCCGCTTGTCGTCTCGCGAGCGTAAAGCGGCGTCAACGACGCGGCCTCCGGATGCTCCCCAGCCGGAGGCCGCGGTACTTTTTGTACGACAACATGATGTTCTCAATTGCAATCAGCCAGGTCCGTCAGAATGACAAATGCCCGGCGCCGAGGCCGGGCATTTTGATCAGACTGTGTTGAATGGCGTTTTTGCTCAATCGTCGCGATAGACTCGCTCGCGCCGCTCGTGCCGCTCCTGCGCCTCCACCGAAAGCGTGGCGATCGGACGCGCCTCCAACCGACGCAGCGAAATCGGTTCTCCGGTCTCTTCGCAATATCCGTAGGTACCGTCTTCAATGCGGCCTAGCGCTTCGTCGATTTTGGCGATCAGCTTGCGCTGGCGGTCGCGTGCGCGCAGCTCAATAGCGCGGTCAGTCTCCGATGAAGCCCGATCGGCCAGATCGGGATGATTCTGATTTTCCTCCTGCAGATGCTGCAGCGTCTCCTTGGCCTCCTTGAGGATATCCTCCCGCCATGCGAGCAGCTTCAGGCGAAAATAATCGCGCTGGCGCTCGTTCATGAACGGCTCCTTGTCAGACGGTCGATAGGTCTTGGTTTTCGCCAACATCCCACTGACTCCCTGTCTTCTTATGTTCTTAGAACCGAAGTCCATCCTCCCCGGTGGGGCAGGCTTATATACGCGCGCCCGCTCGCGGACAATATCCGAGTACGGCTCACGCCATGACCATATTTATGTGACAAATCAGTGACTTGGGGTCGAATGGCCGGCTGCCGGCTTAACCCTACCGGATGCCGGCTTTGGCCAATTCGACAGCCACGCGAAGGTCAATCTCGCCCAAGACCGTATCCAGCGCGGCATCGCCTGATTGTTCGGTCAGCCCTTCGGACGCCACCTTGAGGCGGGCCAGTGTCGAGCTATCCACCGTGCCGTCGAGCAACGAGAGCTTGAGGGCATCGAGCACGTCCAGCGCGTTGCGCCCCTTCGCGACGGCCCGTTTCTTCCGCTCCGTGGGGTCTTCCACACCTTGCAGCGCAATCAGCGCGTCGACGGTCGAAATCGCCCGCAAGGTTCCCGCGGCAGGGGTACCCCTCGGTGTTTCCTGCTCGCTGACAGTGAAAGTGCCGCCCGCAGTGCGCCGCGCAGCTGCTGGTGCGTTCGCCAGCGCAGTTCCGTTCGGTCCATAGACGCGCATAGCGAAAACCTCAACCGACACAATTGCCGGTCCCCGAATACCCCCAAGCCTGCGCCGGTATGGTTAATCCGGAGTAAACACACCGGCAAAAATTACCGCCCTGGGGCATTCATGCCGCCCAACCGGCACTTCGATTTCGCCGGCAAGATCAAGAAACTTCAACATTGCCAATGCCTTGGACGGTGCGCGGAGGTTGGCACGCCGTTCGCATAACAGTGGACAGTCATACGTCACATTGGGGAGCAGTGATGACGAAGGCGTTGCGAGCCGCATTGCTGGCCGTGCTTTTGACCGTGTTCGCCATGCCGAACGCGGGCGCGACCTCGCGCATCAAAGACCTCGCCAATATCGAAGGCGTGCGGCAAAACCAGTTGATCGGCTATGGCTTGGTGGTCGGCCTCAACGGCACCGGCGATACCCTCAACAACATTCCATTCACCAGGCAGTCGCTGCAGGCGATGCTGGAGCGGCTCGGCGTCAATGTCCGCGGGCAGACTTTGCGCACTGGCAATGTCGCTGCCGTAATGGTGACCGCCAACTTGCCGGCCTTCGCCACCCAAGGCACCCGCATCGACGTCACGGTCTCCTCGCTGGGCGATGCCAAGAGCCTGCAAGGCGGCATGTTGCTCGTCACCCCGCTGCTCGGTGCCGACGGCAACGTCTACGCAGTCGGCCAAGGTTCTGTCGCCATAGGCGGCTTTCAGGCCGAAGGCGAGGCCGCAAAGATCGTGCGCGGCGTGCCTACAGTAGGTCGCATTTCCAATGGTGCCTTGATCGAGCGCGAAATCGAATTTACCCTCAATCGCCTCAGTCAGATGCGCATGGCGCTGCGTAACCCCGATTTTACCACAGCAAAACGCATTGCCTCGGCGATCAACGACTTCATCGGCGCACCGACGGCCGAACCGCTGGATCCGGCCACCATCGGCATCACCATCCCACGACAATATCGCGGCAATGTCATTTCGTTACTCACCGAGATTGAACAATTGCAGGTCGAGCCCGATCTTCCGGCCAAGATCGTGATCGACGAGCGCTCGGGTATCATTGTGATGGGACGAGATGTACGCGTATCCATGGTCGCGGTGGCACAGGGCAATCTCACAGTTACCATCACCGAGACGCCACAGGTGAGCCAGCCGCTGCCGTTCTCGCGCGGCACCACCACCACCGTACCGCGCACGCGCATCGGTGTGCAGGAGGACGGCAAGAAACTCGCCTTGGTCAGGGAAGGTGTATCCCTGCAACAGCTGGTCGATGGGCTCAACGCACTGGGGATTGGTCCGCGCGACCTGATCGCAATCCTTCAGGCGATCAAGGCCGCGGGCGCGATCCAGGCCGACATCGAGGTGATGTAATGGCAAGCGCACTGTCCCTCCCTACACCTGGCCTCAAGCCGCTTGACCTGTTGGCAGCCGGCACGTCCGATCCCGGCAAGCTTAATCCTGCCAACAGCGCCAAGGCGCGGGCCGCAGCCCAGGATTTCGAGGCGGTTTTCCTCAATTCCATGTTCCAGCAGATGTTCACCGGAATAGAAGGCGAAGGCCCATTCGGTGGCAGCGGCGCAAGCGGCGTCTGGCGTTCATTTCTCACTGATGAATATGCCAAATCATTCGCAAAGGCTGGCGGCATCGGCATTGCCAACGAGGTTTACCGGAGCCTGATTGCACAGCAGGAGGCCCGCCCATGAACGCAGGCAACACTGAAACCAACGTCCCGATCACCAGCGCGAGCGAAGCCGAGCGGGCAATCGCCAACCTGAACACGATCATGGATCGGCTGACGGAAACGGTCGAGGAAGAGACCGCGCGGGTCCGTGCCGGCCATCTGAGCAGTAGCACCGAACTCGACGAGACCAAGGTCGAACTCGCGCGCCGCTATGCCGCCGAAAGTGACCGCGTGAAGGCCGCCCGCAACTTGATCGCCCAATCGCTACCTGAAGCGCTCGAGCGCTTGCGCCAGCGTCACGCGGAGTTTCAGGCCTTGTTGCAGACCAACCTCACCGTGCTTGCGACCGCGCACGCTGTTTCAGAGGGCATCATCCGCGGCGTGTCCGGCGAACTTGCCCGCAAGCAGACACCGCAGACCTACGGCGCCAGCGGCCGCGCGAACAGCCCGAGCGCCAAGGCCAGTCAGCCAATCGCGTTCAGCCGCGCGCTATAGCCAGCTCAGTTTTGAAGAATACGTTTGTGGCGCCGACATGCTCGCCCACACCACTGAGCGAGAGACGACCAACCGACCGTCAAGTGCCCGACTTTCGAAGGCGCGCGAACAATTCATCGCCGGCGAAGGCGCTTTCGAAATGAGCGAGCGTGCCCTTTGACGGCCTGGCCGCCCGTTCCGGTAGCGGTAAAGCCCATGGCGCTCCCGGCAAGCGTTGTGTCGACAAAAACCATTCGGCCGGACTTTCGCCGATCGCGCCTCGCAAATCGCACCGCCGCTTCGGATCGCTGAGCATTCCAAGCCAAATAATCATGAAATCCTGCGCCGAACGGGTCGGATTTCGCGTCTCCGCAACGTCGCGGATGGCGTTTCGTGAAATTCGTTCGCACACGTCCGGGAGCAGAGGCAGCATTTCCAGGAACGACACGCACTCGTTGATCGATCCCGCAACAAACCCGGTCTCGCCATCGCGAACGATCGCCATTTCCGGAGGATTATTCAGAACCAGCGGCGTCAATCCGAGCGACATTGCTTCGACCAACGCATTTTCCGCGGTCCCGTAATGATCCGGCTGCAAGGGATAGAAAAAGATGTCCGAGCACGCCAGCGCCGCCGCGGGATCTGCCGTTTCGCCCATAAAAACCACTCGTTCCGGATGACGCATGGCCTGCGCCCGCGCGGCGACCGCGCCGGCGGGATCGACTGCGCCCCAGACCGCAACCCGAATGTCACAGCCAGACAGCGCATCGATGGCGTCGAAGAACCCCGGATGCATTTTTACGAAGTCGACAGTCCCGAGATAAGCGATGCCAGGTTTTCTGCCACGCGTGGATCGCGGCGCGGCGGCCGCAAATCCGAAGCCGCTATTGATCACCGCGATCTTCATGCGCGCCGCCTCACGCTGCGCTGCGACCGAAGGTATCGACAGGGAGGCTGCCGTTGTGAAGACGAAACGCGCTGCCTCTTCAATCAAACTGGGTTGAATCAGCGGTTTCGAAAGCCCGGAGATATGCGACCAGAATACGCTGCGAACCGCGGGAAATTCGGTGCAGGCCAGACATTCGAGCAGACGCGGATGGTTCCAGTATTCGAACTGGACAATGTCGGCCCCGCGCGCCAGCGATGCCACCTCGCATAGGTCACCGGCAACGACGATGCGCGCGCCGGTGGCCTCAATCAATTCGATATGACGGCGGTCTCTGGGCTCCTCGAGCAGGACGAAGGTCTGTTCCACGATATCGGGTAAAGCGGCACTCAAGGCCGCATGCGCCTTGCCGACACCGCCGCCCAGATGCGGAGTGACGTGCAGGATCTTCATTCCGCCGCCACGGCCGCAAACTTACGGTTGGCCCCACCCGGTGGCTCGATGTCAGGATCGACCGGCACGAGCGTCTTGAATTTGGCCAACAGCATCAGGCGGTGCGCGTCAATATTGTCTGGCAGGCAATGGCTGAGCTGACCGCAATTGGCGCAGACGCCATTCTGCCGCCGGCGCCCTTCGAGATGCTGCAGGCGTAGCGCATTCATAGCTTCGGAATTCCAGATATCCTTCATGGATTGCCGGCGCACATCGCCGATGACGAGTTTACGGCCCCAATCCAGGAAGCAGGAGCTGACCAGACCGTCAGCGTTCACTGCATAACCGTAGAAAATATAAGGGCAGGTATCCGTGTCGCCGATGTCCTGCTGATAGATCCCCTTGCTGATCTTGACACCGGTATGGGCCTCGATATCGAAGCCGGGCCAACAGGGCGCAAAGTTCTCGACGAAGATGCGATCGCAATGATCGCCGAATGTGTCGAAGAACTGCTGGCGTTGCGCCTCGGTTATCAGTTCATTCGGAATTTTGACGACGATCTCGCAATTGCCCTTGTTCGCATAGATCCACTTGACGTTTTCGATGAATTTCGCGAGGTCGAACTTGAATCCTGTGAAACGAAGGTAGGTTTCCTCGGTCATGCCGTCGACAGAAATATTGATCTTGTCGACACCCGCTTCGAGCACGGGGCCGACGCGCTCGGGAGTGAGAAAGGTGCCGTTCGTGGTGGTGTCGATATAGTCGACACGCTTCGACTTTTTCGCATAGGCAACCATATCGGCCAGTCGCTTGTTCAGGAACGGCTCGCCGTCTTTGTACATGCGCAGTACCTTGATCGGCCTATCGAACTCGCCGAGATCGTCGATAATCCTTTGAAATAGGTCGAGTTTCATGACGCCTTGGAAGCGGCCGGTCTCTGCGATCATTTCGCGATGACCGGTGGGGCAGAACGTGCATTTGAAATTGCAGGAGCTCGCCGGATCGACGAATACGATGAAAGGTGTCGACAGCGGGATTACCGTCTCCAAGGGCGTCCGCCCTTCGAGATTGATTCGCGGTTCCAGGCGGGCTTTCATAGGTTTTCCTGCAATAAACGGTGCCGCGCCCCAAGTCCTACAGGACCTTGGTTAACAGGGATTAACCAAGGGAGAGGACGGCAAGCCGCAATCAGAGCTTGCGCACACCCACCACGACAGGCGGATCCGTGAGGTTGTCCGGGCGCGCACCAAAGTGCAGCAAATCCCGACGGCCATATTCGTCTGCAATGCGTTCGGCCAGTGCACGCACTGTAATGGGCGTCTCCGAACAGATATTAACTGGCCCCTGCCCGGGCCCAAGGGCCAACTCCACAATCATGCGGCCTGCTTCGCGCACATCGAGATAGTCGCGGACCTGCTGGCCGCTCGACAATTCGGCCGGCGCGCCAGCCGCCAACTGGCCGCGCACATAGGGCACCAGTCGACGAGGGTCGTCGCCCTCGCCGTACAGATAAAACAGACGGCACCAAACGAATTCAACGCCATGGCCCGGTAACCTCTGCGAGAGCACCTCGAATACTTCGGCCTTCGCATGTGCGTAAGGGGTCGAAGGTTTGAGTGCAGTCGCAACCGTCAGCCGACCGGCGCCAAGATCGTATTCAAAGCAGGTGCCGATGCCGACGAAACGACGCACGTTTGCGCCGATCGCCCCTTGCGCCAGCCGCAGCGTGCCGGACAGGCACTCTTCATTCTTCATCGACTGAAGGTATTTCCCTGGCTCGGCGTACCAGGCAACGTGAATAATGGTATCGACGCCACCGCAGACCGTCGCCCACCAGCCGGCGTTTTCGGCAAAGATGTCCGGGCTGGTAATGATCCGTTCAAGCGCGGCCGCGTGCGGTAATCGGTCCAGCTTCCCATCCCTGATGACTGCCCGCACACGGCATTTCCGATCGAGCAGCGCGCGCAACACCTGACGCCCGACAAAGCCGGTGGCGCCGGTCAGTAAAATCAGCCGAGATCGCGAATCGGGCGTCACGATGGTATGAAGCTTGCCCTATTATGCTGACGCCGCAAAAACAAGTCCAAACGGCGCGTGAGTTACGCGAGCAAATCCTTTCGCTCGGCGAGAGTTTCTTCGCCGAACAGGAAAGCGGCAAGGCGTTTATCCCGGGGCAGACCTACATTCCCTGTTCCGGCAAGGTGCTCGACGCGCAAGACCTGCGGCACCTGCTCGACGCATCTCTCGACATGTGGCTGACGGCGGGCCGCCATGCCGGCGCGTTTGAAAGCGCGCTGGCGGCACGATTCGGTATGCAGCACTGCCGGCTAACCGTATCCGGCTCGGCGGCGAACCTGCTTGCATTTTCGGCGTTGACGTCCTGGAAGCTTCACCGACGGCGGATCGAACCCGGCAGCGAGGTCATCACCGTCGCCGCAGGTTTTCCGACGACCGTTGCGCCAATTATCCAAAATCAGTGCATACCAGTCTTCGTCGATGTCGATCTCGAAACGGCCAACGTCCAGGTCGAGCGCCTAGCGGCGGCGATTGGGCCCAAAACCCGGGCGATCGTCCTGGCGCATACGCTAGGAAATCCTTTCAATCTTGGTGCGGTTTCGGCCATCGCAAAAGAACACAACCTCTATCTTATCGAGGATTGTTGCGACGCGCTGGGTGCCTCATATGACGGGAGGCATGTCGGCACTTTCGGGGATCTGGCGACCATCAGTTTCTACCCCGCCCACCACATCACGACCGGCGAAGGCGGTGCAGTCTTGACGAACAGAAAGTCGTTCGTGACGTTGGTCGAATCTTACCGTGACTGGGGCCGTGATTGCTGGTGCCCGCCCGGCGAGGCAAACACGTGCGGCAAACGGTTTGACTGGCGTGTACGCGGCATGCCGGAGGGCTATGACCATAAATACACATACGCCCATATCGGATACAACATGAAAGCGACCGACATGCAGGCAGCCATCGGGCTCAGCCAGCTCAATAAAGTCGATCGGTTCATTGCCGCAAGAAGGGATAACTTTGAAAAGTTCACCACGGCGTTTCGTGCGAACGGACTCGACGAACATTTTATTCTGCCTGAAGCAACGCAAAATTCGGACCCGAGCTGGTTCGGCTACCTGATGACAATTAGAGACGGGAGCCCGGTAAAGCGTCGCGACGCGGTGAGATATCTCGAAAATAGGAAGGTTGGCACGCGACTATTGTTTGGAGGCAACCTGACACGCCAGCCGGCATTTCGCGACGTCGAATTCCGCGTGGTCGGAGAGCTCACCAATACCGACAAATTGATGAACGATGCTTTCTGGATCGGCGTGTGGCCCGGAATTGGCGAGCGGGAACGCGACTACATCGTGTCCACCCTTGTCGAAATGGTGCGACATTTTGAGGTTCGCCGAACGTAACTCGAAAAGAACGTTAGGCACCGTTTGGACGGACAATGATCGAGATTACACCGGGGAAAATCGCGGGCGTTCGGATTTTGCGGCCGACGGCGCGACGTGATTCCCGTGGCAGCCTCGTTAAAACAATCGAGGAGGACGTCTTCTCGCGACACGGAATCCCGACAAGATTCGCTGAACAGTATTATTCAGTGTCAGAAAACAATGTTTTGCGCGGCCTTCATTTTCAAATCCCGCCGCACAACCACTACAAACTGGTGACCTGTGTCGAGGGCGAAGTGTTCGATGTCATCGTCGACCTTCGCAAAGGCTCTGGCTATGGCCACCATCAAAGCTTCGAATTGAAAGGTGACAGGGGCGACAGCGTTTTCGTACCATCGGGCTGCGCACACGGATTCTATGTCCGCTCGAAATCCGCGATCGTTTTGTACAATGCAAGTACGCTCCATGTAACGTCGCACGATACTGGCATTCGCTGGGATTCCGCAGGCATTTTGTGGCCCTCCACTGCTCCGATCGTGTCGGATCGCGACGCCGCGCTCGTGCCGTTCGCGGAATTCAATTCGCCGTTTGATTCCCACGTCTAATCCACGCAGGCTGCGTATCTGCGCCTGCGAAACGGCTCATATGGCGCTCGAAATCGGAAATGTCGGCAAAGCAGAGCTCGCGCGCATTGGCGCCATTGTTGTGCGCCTGGTACCAGTTCATCGTCCGCTCAACCGCTTGCACTAGCGTCATCGCCGGCGCGATGCCGAGCGCGCTCTTCGCTTTCGTACTATCGAGTGCGAGCCAAGCTGCCTCATACGGGCCTTCGTTGGCGGAGGCATAGCGTACATTGCCGGCGCCATTTGCGGCGCGCGCCATTTCCACCACGTCGCGCACCGTTACAGCGTCGCCGATTTCCGGACCGAAATTGTACGAACCCGCTAGCGCCGGTCTCATCCAAAGACCTTCTGCCAAAGCGAGGTAGCCCGCCAGCGGCTCCAGCACATGCTGCCAGGGGCGGACCGCCTCTGGTCGTCGAATGTCCAAAGCCCGACCGGACTGCCATGCGCGAATTGCATCCGGAAGCAGGCGGTCTTCCGACCAATCCCCTCCCCCAACCACGTTGCCCGCTCGGGCGCTCGCTATGCCCACACCTCGCGCCGATAAGAAGGAATTGCGATAGCTCTCGATGACAATTTCGCTGGCCGCCTTGCTGGCGCTATAAGGGTCGTGGCCGCCGAGCGCGTCGTCCTCATGGTGCGGCCTTCGCGACTTACCGTTACGATAAACCTTGTCAGTCGTGACCATTACAGCGACACGGACACTATCCAGGCCGCGCAACGCTTCAAGCACATGAACCGTGCCCATCACATTCGTCTCGATCGTAACCCGCGGTTCACGGTAGCCTGCGCGAACCAAAGGCTGAGCCGCTAGATGAAAAACGATCTGCGGCTGAACTGTCTGCAAAAGCTCGTCGAGCGCAACGCTGTCGCGAATATCGCAGAAGCAGCTTTGGCACAGAGTATCCAGCGCGACCGCCTGATAGAGGTTCGGTGTCGTCATCGGCGGCAGGCTGACGCCGGTTACCCTTGCGCCGAGACGATGTAGCCACAACGTGAGCCAGGCGCCCTTGAACCCGCTGTGGCCCGTGAGCAGAACTCGCTTGCCGCTCCAGAACGATGTGCCCGGCTTGCCGGTCAATTCCAGATTTTCCATGGCGCCTTGCCGGTTGCCCAGAGCTCTTCCAACATGGCCTTGTCGCGCAGCGTATCCATTGCGTGCCAGAAACCGCGATGTTCGAAGGCCATCATTTGCCCCATGGAAGCGAGTCGGATAATGGGCGAGCCTTCCCAGCTGCTGTCATCTCCATCAATGAGATCCAGGCAGCGTGGCGAAAGAACAAAAAAACCGCCATTGATCAGCCCGCCGTCACCGCGCGGCTTTTCAATGAACGCCGTGACCGCGTCGCCATCGCGTTCGATTGCGCCATAACGGCCCGGCGGCCGTACTGCTGTTACGGTGGCAAGCTTCCCGTGACGGAAATGAAAATCGATCGATGAACGAATATCCAGATTGCTGACGCCGTCGCCGTAGGTGAAGCAAAAAGCCTGCTCATCCTTGATGTGCTCCGCGACCCGCTTGAGGCGTCCGCCGGTCAAGGTGCTTTCGCCGGTATCGACCAGCGTCACCCTCCAAGGTTCAGCCTTGCGCTGATGCACGATCATGCTGTTGTCCGCCATGTCGAATGTCACGTCGGACATATGCAGGAAGTAGTTGGCGAAATATTCTTTGATGACATAGCCCTTGTAGCCGCAGCAGATCACGAAATCGTTTGCCCCGTGGGCGGAATAGATCTTCATGATATGCCAGAGGATGGGCTTGCCGCCGATCTCGATCATCGGCTTAGGCCTCAGATTGCTTTCCTCGGAAATGCGAGTACCAAGCCCGCCGGCGAGGATGACAACTTTCATGGGTTCTCTTGATGAACTGATTTTGGAGTCGCTTAGGACGCCGCCATTACCATCGCAGACGCCGGTTTACTGATTCGCCAAACAAACGTGTAACTGGCCTACTTTGCCCGGGTAAGCCGGGTGAAGGAGGCTCCCTCCAACTCAGGAGCCCGTCTTGCACAAATGCGGCTCGCGCTTTTTGAGGACAGCGCTCCAGAAGTCGAAATAACCTTGCGCCTGGTTTTTGGACTTCAACGCCATGAAACCACAAATGTCCGACAGCACATTTTCAAATGTCATCTGACCAGTTGCGGTTTGCATTTTGGCGCAGAGCTTCTCAGCTTCATCAGTCAGAGGCGAGTCGTTTGTCTGCCGGGATTGGCTCTTGAATCGGGAAAACATTATCGCAAACCATCGATCAGCGATGGGTTGGCGTTGAGCTACCGGATAATGTGAAAACATGGACGAATTCATAATCAGTACTGCGCCCTCGAAGCCGCACAGCAGCCACTGCAGCTTGTTGGTGGCCGAATCCAGCCCTGCGGCCGTATAAAAATCAATGTCGCGCCTCTGTGCCAACTCGGCAGTTTCCCATACGCCAATGTCGTAGACATAAAAGAGGCGCTGAAGGCTGATGTATTTTCCACTGAGCAGATAAAGCAAGCACAGTATCTGGTCGTGAAACGATAGATAGATCGGCATCGCCTTCATGAACCGCAGGAACTCGTTCGGCGATCTCGCGGCGGAGCACGGAGTAAAACAGCATGTTGGGACCTTTATAACCGAGATACCCAGCGACGCGGATCGCGGGGTCGTCCGAGTCGATATCCTTGTAGTTGACGATTGACGTCCCCTGCTGCCACTCGAGCGCATATGACCCATTTATCGCGGTGACTGCGGTGTCTTCGCCATACCTGTCGATGACGTCGGGCAAGCCCTTGATGGCGCGGTCAATACACTGATCGTCATCGGAAATGCAGAAAATGAAGTCGCCTTTGGCACGACGAAGAATTTCAGAATAGTTCTCTAGCGGTTGGCATGGGTCGACACTGATGATTTCGCAATGTTCGCTCTGAAAATGCGTGAGCAACGAGCGCTTCTCGGCATTGCCGGAATTATCGCGGATGACAACCTGAATTTTTGAGCTGCCCCATGAGCAGGCCTGAGCAATTCGGGAGATCGCCACCGGACCGGTCCGGTTCGTGGGGAGCAGAATCGAGAGATGCAAGGGCCTCAATCCACCGATTTGAGCGATATTTTAGGGCTTTCTAGCGCTGATTCGCAGCATAACAACAACGCTCTCCCGCCACTATGGACAATCCGCCACTCTGGGCAATTGATGTCTAGGGTGGCAAACAGAATGCTGGCCGATTCGCCCACGCGCCGAGAGATTCGCTTGCCGCATAAGGCCCGCTCATTCCATGAACTGCCCGGCCGCTGTCGTGTGCCAGCGCTGCTGGCAGAACTCGCCACTGCAACCTGCCTCTCCGCTCCAGTTCCGGCCGACCGCCCGCTAGCGCTTTACGGCGCAGGTGATCTTGGCCATCTGGCGCGCGATTTCCTCAAGACTGTGGGTCAGGACGTTGTCATGGTCGTCGATCGCAACGCACGCAATCGCGCCGAATGTCTGGAGTGGGCAGGCGTGCGGTTGGTTCATCCGGACGAGGTAACTGCTGAAGAAAAGGCGAGCGTGCGGTTCGCCGTTAGCGTGGTTACATCGCCCTATGTACCGATTGAACGGTCGCTGCTAGATCGCGGATTCACGGACGTGGTCCCCTTTTACGATGTCGCAGAAAGCTTTCGTCGTTTTCATCCACTATCGAACGGGTGGTTTGCCGCACCTCTTACGTCGCAAGATCAGACAACCACCGCCAAAGTACTTTCGAAATGGGATGACGACATATCGCGCGCTCATCATCTTCAATTTCTCGCCTGGCGGAGATTGCGAGAGGAATGGAAATTTGAGCCGGCGCCCCTGCCTGCTTGTAGCCGGTTTTTTATTCCCGAGGTTGCCGGCATCTTGCGCGCTGACGAAGTCATGCTTGACGCTGGTGCCCACCGCGGTAGCGTGACGCTGAACTTCATTAATCACACCAAGGGTTCGTTCCGGGAGGTTCACGCGGTTGAGCCGGACCCTTTCAATCGGGCTCGCCTCGTGGATACGCTACGAAGCCTTCTGCAGGATGACAGGCGCGTCATGGTCTACGATTTTGCGCTCGCAGACCGTGTGGGCGAAGCCTCGTTCCACGGCGGCCTCGATTATACGTCACAACTATCCGATACAGGCCGAACGACGGTCGTAACGCGCACGATTGATTCACTCGCCTTGTCCCCGACATTCATTAAACTTCACCTCGAAGGTGCCGAATTTTCCGCACTTAAAGGCGCAAGGAAGACCGTTGTAAATTGTCGACCGATCATAGTACTGACAGTCTATCACAATGATGACGGCATCTGGCGGACTGCGACATGGCTGATGGAGACACTCGTCCACTACCATTTCCTGTTCCGCTGCCATTCATGGTGCGGCACAGGCGCGGTGATATACGCGATCCCCGATGAAAGGCTTCCATGACCCGGTACGCCAAGGACAGCCGGCTCATTTTCGATCTCGGTATGAACAATGGCGATGACACCGCATATTATCTTGGACGCGGCTACAAGGTAATTGCGCTCGAACCTAATCCGGCACTATGCGAACGCGTGCAAGCAAGATTCCGCGTCGCAATCGATGATGGCAGATTGCAAATGCTAAATGCAGCGATTTGGGATAAACCAGGCCGGGCGAAATTCTATGTAAACCTCGACAACGATCATTGGAGTAGTCTGGACGTCGACTGGGCTGGCCGCGATGCCACTCGTTACGACGAGATAACGGTACGCTGCGTCACGCTTGGCGAACTGTTTGGTGAATTTGGCGTGCCCTACTATCTGAAAATCGACGTGGAGGGCGTGGACCAGAGTGTGCTTGAGCAACTGCATGTCAATGCCACGCGTCCGCTTTTTGTCAGCGTCGAAGATTGCCGATTGGGCTTCGACTATATGAGAATCTTGGCGGCCTGCGGCTACGACCGTTTCCAGTTGCTCGACCAATCCATGGTCCCGCAGATGAAAGACATTTTCGGCAACACCTTTTCCGCCGGCTCATCGGGTCCGTTCGGCGACGATTTACCGGGACAATGGCTGCCGCACGAAGAAATGGTAAAGTTCTACTCGACCACGGTGCGGGATGCAGTCGGCAATCGACTCGGACCTCGTACTCATTGGTGGGATATTCACTGCACGCGCGCCGACGCGGGATAAGTTTCAGGCGACAGCTTGCGTTAATGCTGCGTCAATCGACGGGATAGTCGAAACCGCAGTCGGGAAGTGTACCGCATATTTTTTTGCGAGCCCGCGCCACCAATCGTCGCGCTCACAAATGTCGATGAAGATCGCGTGGTGCTTCTCCGCGAGTGCATTTTGCCCGACCGCGCGGTGACACTGTGCAAGAAAATAGTGGCCGAACGCGTGATCAGGGTATTTGTTGACCACGTTCTGCAAGTAATCCATCGGCACGTCGTAGCGGCCGATCTTTATGTTGTGGTTTTCAACGAAATTCACGCGCAGCTGCATCTCGTAGGCAAAGGCTTCGAGCTTGATCGGATCGACACCGGGGGCCCGGATAACCGACCTTGTCGCAACGAAATCCTCAGATCGCGGATTGTCGATATACCCGTTCTCGATGCATATGTCATATAGCCGGCTGCCAAAAATCGGCATGGCGAGATAAACGTGCACCCAGTCGAAGCCGCAGTCGAGCAGCATCTGTAACGTTTCTTCACGGTGCTCGTCCTGCTCGCCCGGGAGACCGATAACAATGAACACATGTGAACGTACGTTGAACTTGCGCAGCGCTTCGACTGCCGGCCGGATGAGCCGCTTTTTCAGCGGTTTGCGAATGATGTTGTTTAGAACATGATCGGAGCCGGACTCGACCGCGAGTGCGACAGCTGACACGCCGGCTTTGGAAAACAGCTCGGCTACTTCATCGTCGATAGCATACACTGCAACGCCGTTCGGAAATTCAACTCGTATCCCGAGCGCCGCCAGTTCGCACAAAATCTGCTTCGCCCGCCCCTTGTCGTTGAAGAAGTGGTCGTCTTCGATCAGCAATACTGTCATGCCGAAGTCTTCTTTCATGCGGCGAACGTCCGCGACCACACGCTCGATCGACATCGTTCGCACATCGCGACCATGCAGTGATGGATTCGAGCAAAACACGCAAAGGAACGGGCAGCCGCGCGAGGTGTGTATTGCCATTTCGTGCTTCGGCCGCCCGGCATGCTGCTTGTCGATACTTCGATTGTTATAGTAGTCGAGATTGATGCTTTTGTAGTCGAACGGTGGAATGTCATCGAGATTTTTGATGAAGGTATGCTGCGGTACTTTATTCGCCGATAATTCCTGGCGCGCGATCCAGGATCTGTGTGTGCGAATAACTACCCACGGATCGTCGGCATCCAGCAGCGCCTGCAGCGGCAACTCGCCCTCGCCCTTGCATATCGCATCTAGCGCCGAGCAATTCTGCAGCATCACCTCGTAAGCCGCCGACGGCAGGCCGCCGCCGGCCAACGTGACAATGGTCGGGTCGAATTCCTTGCACACCTTAACGATATCTTGGATGTAGCGGTTAGACGAATTGAACAAGGCGGATATGCCGACGAACTGCGGCTTGAACGCAGACAGCCGCCGTTCGATCTCCGCGTTGAAAATAGCCGTAAATTCACCGTCAAACTTTTTATCGACTAGTTTCTTCAACGTAATGTTTAAATCGAGCAACTGCGTTTCAACCGCCGATTTGCACCGCGCACTTAGATAGCTCTCCATCGAGAGGATGCCGTATGGCATCGTGAAAGCCGGCAATACGGCAGCCCGCGATTTATTGAGGTAATCGTCGGCGTTGAAATACGGGGGGATGATGAAAAGCAATTTCTTCGTTGCAAGGCCCATTCTGGTCCCCTTGATGGACGGTCAAAGGACACAATGGCTCATCGGCCTTAAGGTGACGTTAACCATCGCGAACTGCAGGCCCGACAGGATTTTGGCCGTAACAGAAAACGTTTCCGCAACTCCTAGGCCGTCGTCGAAAGATTCAATCCCGTCACCGTGTCAATCTTGGTGCCGTCAGGCATGGTCAGGATATTGTTCTTGGTATCGAGATAGGCGCCATTGGCCATTTGGACAATGTAGGCAGGATCGACATAGAGCGCGCCCGTCGTCGTGTCGTATTGAGTCCCGTCCGGCCTTGTCAAAATATTGTTGTTGGTATCAATCGATGTTCCATCGGACAGATAGATGAACGCATCGAGCGTGTTGTGCGGCTGAACCTGATTTTGGGACGCAGACAGCGCCTTGATCACTTCCGCTACTTTTTTGTCGTTTTCAGCCTTCAGATTTTGAGCGGCGATTTGCGCGATCAGGCTCGAGGCATTCGTCACGCTGTTCTGGGAAATTAGCGCAATATTGTCTGCGACCGCTGAGCTTTTCCCCAGAAATGAAATGATGCTGCCGTCGCCGCCGGCGTTTTGCAGCATCCCCAAGAGGCCGCCCTGATTGGCCTGATTCTGTATCGCGGTAATGGTTTCACCGAGCCAAGTCCCGGCCCCGCTGAACAATGTGTTGGACGAAGATGCACCCGAGACCGAAGTCATGACGGTAAAATGTACCGCAAGATAGTTAAGAAAATTCAAATATTACCAGGTTCTTAATTTGGCTGCGGATCACTATTGATGCCTGATTTTGAACCCATTGGACCGATCGCAATCACCCGCCTCGAGGTCAAACCGGAGCTTGGGCCCGCCAAACCATCGCCCACGATAGCTCATTAACCATGTCCCTTTACGGGACGTTTGGAGCGGCGTGCGATGACATTGCCGATCCAAGGGATCGACACGTGTAACTGCCAGTACGGCAATTAGACCAGAAAGGTACCTACTATGTCCGCTATCACTCTTTCGGCTGGCGTGCGGTCGAACCTGCTGCAATTGCAGCAGACTTCCGACCTGATCACGCAGACGCAGACCCGACTTTCCACGGGAAAGCGCGTCAACTCGGCCCTCGACAACGCGATCAACTTCTTCACGGCTCAGGGCCTCGACAACCGCGCCAACGACCTGAACGCGCTGCTGGACACCACGTCCAACGCCATCAACACGATTCAGGCCGCCAACAACGGCATCACCGCGATCACCAAGCTGGTGCAGTCAGCCCAAGCCCTGGCCAGCCAGGCGCTTCAGACCACCGACACCACGACGCGTTCGACTTTGGCTACACAATTTGATGCGCTGTTGGTGCAGATTGGCCAGCTCGCCGGCAACTCCGGCTTCAATGGCGTCAATCTGATTGGCGGCAACTCTCTGACAGTGCAACTCAACGAAACCAACACGTCGAGCGTTACTGTCACCGGCGTCGACTACACCAATGCCAATGCTTCGCCGCTGGCCATCAATAATGCAACCAATTCCTGGGCAGACGACGCCGCTGTCGCAGTGTCGCAGGGCAAGCTTACCACAGCGCTGACCACACTGCGCACAGAGTCCCAGACCCTCGGCTCGAACCTGTCAACCGTGCAGATCCGCCAGGATTTCACCAAGGCGACCATTAACACGTTGCGCACAGGCAGCGACCAACTCACGCTAGCCGATTCTAACGAGGAAGGCGCAAACCTGCTTGCCTTGCAGACCCGTCAACAGCTGTCGACAACCGCGTTGTCTCTCGCGGCGCAGGCCGACCAGAACGTGCTGCGGCTGTTCCAATAAGCGGCTCGATAAAACCAATGAAAACGGCGGCCATCCGGCCGCCGTTTTTTTGTCGAAAAAAACATGGTTAACAAGTCGTTAACGCAAGCGTTTTAACCGTATATCAACCCTAACAATTCACTATCGCCGCCGGTCGAATTGTCTAGAGGCAGCGAAGGAGTTTGCCATGAGTGACATATCATTATCGAGCGGCGTTCGTTCGAACCTGCTCCAACTACAACAGACATCAGATTTGATAACGCAGACACAAAACCGGCTGGCAACGGGCAAGCGCGTCAATTCCGCCCTCGACAATGCGATTAACTTCTTCACTGCGCAGAGCCTGACTGTTCGGGCCAATGACCTGAATGCGCTGCTGGACTCGATGTCTAACGGCATTAATACGATTCAAACCGCTAATAATGGTATCACATCGATTACCAAACTGGTGCAGTCAGCCCAAGCACTGGCCAGCCAGGCACAGCAGACCACGGACACTACGGTCAGGGCGAACCTCGCCGGACAGTTCGATGCGTTATTGACGCAGATTGGCCAGCTCGCCGGTGATGCCGGCTTTAACGGAATCAACTTGCTTGGCGGCGACACGCTGACCTTGACGCTTAATGAAACAGGCACCTCGGTCGTTACGGTGACCGGCGTCGACTACACCAATGCCCAAGCCGCACCGCTAGCCATTAACGCCTCGACCAATAGCTGGGCTGACAACGCCGCTGTCGCTGTGTCGCAGGCCAAACTTACCACCGCGCTCGCCACGCTACGTTCGGAGGCACAATCCCTCAGCTCCAGTTTATCGACTGTGCAGATCCGCCAGGAATTCACCAAGGCGATGATCAATACGTTGCGTACAGGCAGCGACCAACTCACATTGGCAGATTCCAACGAGGAAGGTGCAAACCTCCTTGCCTTGCAGACCCGCCAGCAGCTGTCGACCACCGCGCTATCTCTTGCCGCGCAGGCTGACCAGAACGTCCTGCGGTTGTTCCAGTAGTCGGGTTAGGCTTACGCGGCGAAATGGCTCTTCGCCGCGTCCATTCGGACCAATGGCCGCAAGGAGCAGCTTCGAATGGGCCTCAAGGTTGAACTTAAACCGGGTGAGCGGCTAATCTTGGGTGAATGCCTGATCACCAATAGCGATCAGCGCACACGGCTGCTTATCGAAGGGCAAGTGCCGATACTGCGCGAGAAGGACATCATGACACCGGCGAAGGCAGATACGCCCGCCAAGCGCATCTATCTTGCCGTCCAGTTCATGTACACATCGCGCGACTTTCACGCGCAGCATGAGGCCTTCTTCACGCTGATGCGCGAATTGGTTCAGGCCGCGCCCAGCACCTGGCCCCAGATGATGACGGTGACCAACCACATCATGGCCGGCGACATGTACAAGGCGCTCAAGAGCGTCAAAGCCCTGATTTCATACGAAAAGGAACTGCTCGATCATGCACGAAGCGGCAAAAGCGTACGGACTAACCGCGATAACAACCGCAAGTCCGCGTGAATTGGAAGCGGATTTGCTGCTCAGCGCGGCAGCGCGCTTGCAGGCAATTCACGACGGCTGGGAAAACGGGCACTCGGAGCTTGACGAAGCGCTGTTGTATAATCGCAAGCTGTGGACAATCTTTATAACGTCGGTGACTAGCGCGGAAAATCCACTGCCCGCAGCGGTCCGCCAGAATGTCGCAAACCTCGGACTATTCGTCTTCAAACAGACCGTGAAGGTCCTGGTTAATCCCAAGCCGGAAACACTTGGTTCGCTTATCAATATCAATCGCGAGCTGGCTGCTGGATTGCTTGGCCGCGCTTAACAACACCTTTGGCGTCGAATTTATAAAGACCGCGCAGTGGCGCGGTCTTTATCTTTAACAAAATAACCTGAAGTAAGCAGGACGCCTACGAGAGATAGTTGACCAGGCTCAGCTGGGATAGCCTCGCGGTCGTCGAGAGCGACGCCGACAGGCTCGTCTGCAGCGATAGAATCTTCGATCCGATTTCCGCCGTGTCCACGCCTTCGATCGATTGCAACATGCTGGTCAGAATATTCGAAGTTTGCTTATGCTGGGCTTGTGTCGAGTTCATGGCCGTTTGCGCACTCGCCAAACTAGCCTGGATATCCTGAATCTTCTGAACTCCCGTCGGAACGGCAAGCGCCGCATAAACGCGTTGACTGAGGGCGGCATAGCTTGTGGACGCATTCGGGTCGCTCGTAGAAAAGCTCACCGCGGCAAGTGCAGCGATACTCTGCACGACCCAACGAATTCCCTGCTCGTTAGCCCGCGTGCCATAGGATACCGTCAAGGTCGGATCAATGCGGGCGGTAGCCGTCGACCGCGTCGAGCGAGGTCCATTTTCGCCGGTGTACCAGATAACGGTGTCCGCCGACGTACCGGCCACTTGCGTGGTCGCGGTATCGAAACCGGGGCCGGGGACCCGTAACGGCGGATCATCG
This sequence comes from uncultured Alphaproteobacteria bacterium, assembly GCA_963828695.1. Classification (GTDB taxonomy): domain Bacteria; phylum Pseudomonadota; class Alphaproteobacteria; order Rhizobiales; family Xanthobacteraceae; genus Pseudolabrys. Next base: position 307,359 of record CAWHFS010000001.1, read on the forward strand.
AAAAAGTCGTTGGTTGCTGCCATGGCGGATGCAGCCGACAGCGCGGTTGTCCCGATCTTGGCGACTCCGGCTGTCATAGCTGCGTCGAGATTTGTCGCAGTCGCGGCTGGCGTTGCGCCGATGGCGAACTCGTTGGGCCCAGGCGTTGCCGACGCTGTCGCCGTAAGACGCAATGTCCCCGTCGTGCCGTCCGGCATGTTGAAAGTAAAGGTGATGGTATCGCCCACATTGGGATTGGTCGAGCCGATATCGATCGAAATCGCCGGGGGCGAGCCGGACGGTCCGCTGACTGTCCCTCCGGTGAGCGTTGAATTGACGCCCGCAAGCTTAAGTCCGTATGGCGAGCCGGCCACATCCTCGCTGATCGACATCGTTGTGCCGACCGCTGCCGGGATCACCAGCCGGCCGAGGCCATCGGCTCCCAGGTCGGCCTGATGGCGCTCATCGATTAGCTGCTTTAGTCCAGCCTGCGCACCATTACCGTTCAGAATATGATCGGCCGTGTCCACCGACGCCTGATCCATACCGCTTCCTGAAAACAGATAGCCGTTCGCACCCTGTGAGTTAAGCAGGCTGAGTATCAAATCGAGCTGGTCCCGCGCTGACTTCTGGACCGCAGTCTGGCCGGAACTGTCGAGGCCAAAATTCGGTTGGGCCACTGAAGATTTAGTGCTGCTGCCAATGTCCGCAATCTGCTGAAGTACTGATTGCTGCAGGCTGATGGTCGTTCCGACGGTAGAAATCGTGTCGTCGAAGCTGGTCAGCGCCGCGAGACGCGCATTCAGAGCGACTGCGATTCCGCCTTGCGAGCCGAGACCGTCGTAGCTGTCTGCCTTTTGCCCACTGCCGAGTTGGCGCTGAAGATTGTCAAGTTGCTTGTTTATATCCAGAATTGATTGGACGAGCGGAGCAATGTTCGGCGAAATACCTGTAATCGTCATCTCTATCTCACATCAAATCTGCATCAAGGCTTCCAGCATCTGCTTCACTGTCGACATGACTCGCGCATTCGCGCCGTAGGTTGTCTGGAGTGTAAGTAGACGTGCCATCTCAGTATCGATGTTGACCGCGGATGTCTGATTGAACCGCGCCTGTAACGAATTGACGACGACATCCTGGCCTTGCTTCAGATTGCTTGCAGCGTTTGCTGCCAGACTTTGTGTACTCACCATTTGACTGATGTAGCTCGATAGTGTCCCCTGAAACGGAGCAGCAGTCCCGCCGATCCCTGCACTTGGCAAAAACTCGAGCGAGGCGTTGACGAGCTGGTTGTAGATGAAATTTGGCCGGGTGGCATCGCCCACCGGGGTTGCGGGCGATGTCTGATAGGTAACAAGCTTGGTGGGGTCAGCGATGAGGGCGCTGTTGACCGCAATCCGAGCAGCATACCCGACGCTCTCATAGCTAGCGGCTGTAATGGAGCCGGTGAATGGCGCCGTTCCATCGACAAACAGCGGTAGCTGACCAGTGCCGCCGGTCAATGTCGTCGCGGTCGTCGTCGTCGACGCGCCGTCTACTGTGATCGTTGCCGGGCCACTATCGAGTATATTCAGCGTCGTACCAGACGGATTGGAGAATTGCAGTCCTGTCGCACCGAGCGCGGTCGTCAACTGGGTCACAACCGATGCGGGTCCGCCCGAAAAATCAATGCCAACCACGGCATCGTTCGGATCGGGCGTGACAGTATTGGAGAGCGGCAGGACCGACGGATCGTCGACGCGCACAACCGTGATCTTGTGCTGCACGCTCGACCCGTCAGTATAAGTGATGTTGATCGTATTGCCGCCGAGCAGGCCGGCCATGTCGACAGAAAAGCCGTTTTGGGGCCCGACCGTTACAGGGGTCCCATCTGTCGTGGTATCCGACAGCGCTTTTGACATTTGGACAGCGATCTCGTCTATCTGCCCCTGAGCCTGAACCAGAACTTTGTCACGCATATTGAGATAGGCAGCGAGTTCACCGGACCGAATTGAGCCATTGGCGACCAGATCAACGCTCCCACCAGCGGGCGACACCAAAGTTATGGTCCCCAGGGTACTTTTGGTCGGATCCGAGTTCCACAGTTGCCCAGGGGTGATTGTTCCGGCCGGATTAAAGCCAAGTTGCGACGCCTGAGTGCCGACAAGCTGCGTGCCGGAACTGGTGAAAATCAGATCCTGGTTGCTGTCGCTGTGAACGATGCGGATATCCATAATCCGGGATAATTGATCGATATATTGATCGCGCTGGTTCTCCAGCGACGCCGCCGCCTCATCGCCACCGCCGCCCGACGCAAGCTGCTGGTTGATATTTGCAATCTGCTGTAGCGCGTTGTTGGCCTGCTGTACGTCGTTCGCAATTCCCTGATCGGCCTCACTCCGAAGCAACTGGATATTCGCGCTCGTCCGATTGAGCTGCGCCGCCAACGCCTGAGCGGCGCCGAGCGCTTCGCTTTGCGCGGCGGCAGAATTTGGCGAGGTAGTCAATGCTTGAATGGCCGATGTAAAATTGTTGAAAATTGAGTCAAATGCCGTGCCTGCGCTGGGCTGGCCGTACACCTGAAGCAACTGCCCATAAAAATCGGCTCGGACGTCGGCATATGAGCCTCCGGAGGTCTCCATCCGCAATTGCTGTTGTACGAATTGGTCGAGCATCCGATTGATCGAGGCAACACGTACGCTGTCGCCCGCGTCGCCAGAGGTGACCGCGACCTGAACCGCCGTTTGGGTGATATAGCCGGGCGTCTGCGCGTTGGCGACGTTGCCGGCGACTATCGACAGGCCCTGTTGCGTCGCGTGCAGTCCCGACAAGGACGTGGCAAGCGCCTGCGTCAAACTCATTTTTTGGCCCCGATCATTTCCCGTGCCGAGTCATGCCGCAATGCCGATTACCGCAGGATGTTCAAGAGATCTTGTGACATCTGATTAGCAGTGGTGATCACCTTCGTGTTCGCCGAATAGGCCTGCTGGGTCACGATCAGCTTGGTGAATTCGGTCGCGATGTCGGTATTGGAGCCCTCAAGAGATTGGCCCACAATTTGACCGGAAGCCCCGGCGAGTGCAGGGCCGGAATCGGTCGTCACCTGGAAGGCACCGCCGTCCAGGCGCTTGAGATTGTTTGGACTGTTGAAATGAACGAGCGGAATTTCAGCCAATGGGACATTTTGCCCGTTGGAAAACGTGCCGGTAATCGTGCCGTTGTTTCCGACCGAAATGGATTGCAATTGACCCGCTGCGTAACCGTTCTGCTGCATATTGTTGACAGTCGAGGCTCCGCTGGTGCTGGCAAATTGTGTGATAGCGCCGGATGGGCTGTTCAGTGTGATATTTCCAAGCGGGAGGCCGTTGATAGTCACGGCGGTGAGGGTCGTGCTGGTAATGGGGGGATTCAACCGCCCGGTCGTGTCAAATACAAAATCGGTCCCGGCATTTTGCCATGCTACTGTTGCACCGGTCGCGGCTGAATCGACCTGATAGAACAGTTCCCATGTATCCGTGCCACCGTTGGCAACGCTGTCGATTTTCGCCCATCGCAATTGCAGATTGGCCGGCGTGCCGGTTGCATCGTAGATCGTTACTGCACCGCCATCGATTGATTCATCGACAAACGTCTGAACGTCGGTCCCAATAACCTGCCCGGTTCCCGCGACGGTGGGGTCATTGCCGACGGTGAAATTTGCGGGATCGAGCAGTTCGGAATTGGCAATCGTAGGATCGTACGCATTGTTCTTTGGAAGCGTTGGAAGATTCAATCCGTAAGTGATCGTTGTCGTTGCGCTTGCCGGCAGAAAATTATTCTGAAATTGCAGGGGCGTCGCAACGCTGCCGGTGGGATTGCCGGTGGTCGGATCGATTGGCAGTCCTTCCAGATAGTAGCCGGCGCCGTTCACCAGATAGCCATTGGCATCGAGCGCGAAATCGCCGCGCCTGGTATAACTGTTGACGCCGGAGAAAACCGGCAGGTTTCCGTTGAATGATTCCGGATGCGTCGCAATGAAATAACCATCGCCATTGATGGCCATATCCGTTCCCGACGATGCCGACTGGATCGCGCCTTGGACGCCATTCGTTGCAGTTGAAAATGCAACGACACCACCGGCGACTTGCTGCGACGGTACTGAAGCGCTTGGGATGAGATCCAGGAAACTCGTGTTGATGCCCTTGTAGGCGATCGTCTGAGAGTTGGCGATGTTGCCGGATATGTTCTGCATGGCGAAGGACTGCGCCTGCAGACCGGTGACCGCAGACGTAAGAGCATTAAACAGACCCATGATTCATCTCCACTACCGCAACATGCATCGCCCCATGGGCGCGCCGCGGACAATCCCGCGAACAAGCCATCGCAATCCCCGTGCCAATGAAACTACTCAATAATATCAATAACTTAAAAACAAAGGGCGGCCCCATGAGGGCCGCCTGAGAGGTGCTTTCTGCCGCCAAACGGCAGAAATTGCCGGGACTCGATGAACGTCAGCTCGCCGTTGCTGCCCCCGGTTCGAATTTCATCGCCACACCGTTCATGCAGTAACGCAATCCGGTCGGCGGCGGACCGTCCTCGAATACATGGCCAAGATGGCCGAGGCAGCGTTTGCAGTGAACCTCGGTGCGAGTCATGAAAAACGAACGATCGGTCTTGGTCTCAACCGCATCGTCGAGCGGCTTGTAGAAGCTCGGCCAACCGGTGCCGCTTTCGAACTTGGTATCCGAGGAGAATAGCGGCAAATCGCAACCGGCGCAGGCGAAGGTTCCCTTGCGCTTCTCACGATTGAGCGGACTGGTGCCGGCGCGCTCGGTTCCGTGTTTGCGCAGTACATTGTACTGCTCCGGCGTCAAACGCATACGCCATTCGGCGTTGCTCAGATTGCGAAAATCGACCGTCTCGCTTGCCGGTGCCGTGGTCGTCATCATCGTGTCTGCCTCGCTAAATCTACTCGCGGCTGCACTTGCGCCAAGCGCAACGCCCGCCATCAACAGGACCCGCCGATTTATCATCATATCAGCTGTCCCCCTTGCGCGAGCCCCACAGTTGCTCAAGTCGCTGATCGCGTCCGCAATTCCAGCGGTAGAATTTGTATTTTGTCGGGCTCTTTTTATAGAAATTCTGATGATATTCCTCGGCCGGGTAGAACGGCCCGGCCTGTACGATCTGTGTGTAGATCGGCTTCTTGAGCTCGGCCTCGACCTGCTTCTTTGATTCTTCCGCCATTTTGCGCTCCTCCTCGTTGTGCACGAAGATGGCGGTGCGGTACTGGTTGCCGACGTCGCAGAACTGCCGATCTTTCACGGTCGGATCGACATGATGCCAGTAATAGGTGAGCAGTTGCCGGTAGCTGACCTTTTTCGGATCGTAGATCACTTCCACCAACTCGGCATGGCCGGTCCCGCCGGCGGAAACCTGATGATAGGTCGGATTGGCAACGTGACCGCCCGTATAACCTGAGGTGGTCGAAATCACACCCGGAACGTGATCAAAATCGGATTCGGTGCACCAAAAGCAGCCGCCGGCGAATGTGGCCACCGCCTGACCGGGCCCCGGCTTCGGCAGCGGGGCCATTTGCGCCGCGGCGGCGCCCAATGCGGCCACCACAAGAGCAAGGCTGAGCAGCAAACGGGACATCCAAACCTCCCGAGACCATTTCCTCTCGCGCCTGACATATAACGTTTGCGCATAATAGCTAATCAAATTGGCATCACCCGGCCATCACGCTTGTGCGAGCAAAACCCGCCCCCTGGACAACTCAGCGCGGCTTTTCTACCCATCAGCCGGGGGAAGTCTTCCATGCCACCATTGGCGCAGCAAAGCACCGGGTTCGACGTGCCGCAGGCGCTCGCCCAGGCGCTCAAGCTGCATGAGCAAGGGCGTCTGAACGACGCGGAACCGCTCTATGCCGCGATCCTGGCCGTCCGCCCGGAGCATTTCGACGCGCTGCAGATGCTCGGCATGATCAAGCTCGCCAAGGGCCAGCCGGCCGAAGCCCTGCGCCTCGTTTCCGAGGCTATGCGGATGCGCAGGCCTTCGCCCCAAATCCTGGTCAATCATGGCATGATCCTGCACGCACTCGACCGCAGCGAGGAGGCGCTCGCGAGCTTTGACGCGGCGCTGAAGCAGAAGTCGAAATTTGCCGAAGCGCACAACAATCGTGGCGCGGTTCTCGCGGCGCTTGGCCGCCACGAAGAGGCGCTCGTATGCTTTCGCAAAGCGCTCGCCATCAAGGGCGACTACCCCGATGCCCACTACAACCTCGGATCGTCGCTGCGCGTCCTTGGCCAGTATAACGCGGCGTTGAAGAGCCTCGATCGGGCATTGGCGCTGCATCCTAACAATGTCGAAGCGCACAACAATCGCGGCGCAGTGCTGGAGGGGCTTAATCGCCTCTCGGACGCTCTTGCCTGCTATGATCGCGCGCTCGCACTGGCGCCGGATTTTATCGACTCACGTAAGAATCGTGGCCGCGTGCTCTTCGGTCTCGACCGCGCCGATGAGGCAATCGATAATTTCTCGATCGCACTGCGGCTCGATTCAAAAAAAGCAGAGGTCTGGTATGAGCGCGGCAGACTTTTATTGGATCTCAGCCGCAATGATGAAGCCGCGGCGGATCTCGCGCAGGCACTGACGCTGCAACCCGAACATGCGGATGCCCGCTTTGCCGCCTGTTTTGCCGAGTTGCCGGTCGTCTATACACACGAAAGCCAGATCACACGCGGGCGAGCCGCCTATCAGCAGAAACTCCGCGACTTGAACCACGACGTCGACCGCGGACTCGTTAAGGGTGACCTCATCAAGGCCATCGGGGCCAGGCACCCGTTTCTGCTCGCCTATCAAGGTGGCAACGATCGCGAACTCCAGCAAATCTATGGCGAGATGGTGGGCCGCATCGTCGCGCGCCATTTTCCCCCTGCGCCGCTGCCGTCTCCTCCTGCATCCGGCGAACCGATCCGCGTCGGTATCGTGAGCGGCTTTTTCTTCCGCCACTCCAACTGGAAGATACCGATCAAAGGCTGGATCAGCCAGCTCGATCGCAGCCGCTTCCGGGTAACAGGCTATCATCTTGGCACCATGCACGACGACCAGACTGAGGTCGCTGCCGGCATGTGCGACCGCTTCGTGCACCGAACCCTCGACACTGACGGTTGGCGGCGGGAAATCCTGGGAGACGCCCCGCACGTATTGATTTACCCCGGCCTTCTCATGGATACATCGTCGCTGCAGCTGGCAGCGCAGCGGCTTGCACCGGTGCAGTGCAATTCATGGGGCCATCCCGAAACCAGCGGCTTGCCGACACTTGATTATTTCCTGTCGAGCGATCTGATGGAGCCGCCGGACGCTGAAACATATTACACCGAAAAATTGGTGCGACTGCCGAATCTCTCAATCTATTACGAGCCGGTCGAAAACGAACCGGTTTCGGTTACACGCGAGGAGCTGGGCCTTCGACCTGACGCGGCAGTATTCTGGAGTGCGCAGTCACTTTACAAGTACCTGCCGCAGTACGATGAGGTGTTCGCACGCATCGCACTTGCGGTTGGCGATTGTCAATTTGTGTTTTTGCGCCATTTCGGCGCCCCCAGGGTCACATCGATCGTCCGCGCGCGACTTGAGCACGCGTTTGCCACAGTAGGTCTCCGAGCCGATGATCATTGCGTCTTTCTCGACCGAATGAGCCAAAGCAAATTCGTGGCTGCGGCCGGCCTTTCGGACATGTTCCTCGACAGCATCGGCTGGTCCGGATGCAATTCTGCGCTGGAGAGCCTCGCCCGGGCCCTACCCGTAGTTACGCTTGAAGGCCCTACAATGCGCGGCCGGCACTGTGCGGCAATTCTTCGGATGCTTGGCGTCACTGACACGATCGCAAAGACAGTCGACGACTATGTCGCGATTGCCGTGCGGCTCGCTACCGACCCGCAGGCTCGGCAGGTGATCTCATCGCGTATGGCCGAAAACAAGCAAAGGCTCTATCGCGACCGCGCGCCGGTAACGGCCCTGGAGGATTTCCTAGAGACTGCTGTGCGCGGTTAGCAACGTGTGGCCTCGCCAAACCTGTTTGCCACGCTGCATCTTCCCTATATGACTGGCGGACAATCATGCGCCGGAGAGGATTGTATGCGTTTTGAAGGCACCAAGGCCTATGTGGCCACCGACGACCTCAAGATTGCGGTCAACGCGGCCATCACCCTGGAGCGGCCATTGCTGGTCAAGGGCGAGCCCGGCACAGGCAAGACGGTGCTAGCGCTGGAGATAGCGAAATCCCTGGGCGCGCCGCTGATCGAATGGCACATCAAGTCCACCACCAAGGCGCTGCAGGGTCTCTACGAATACGATGCGGTCTCGCGCCTGCGCGACAGCCAGCTTGGCGACCAGCGCGTGCAGGATATCCGCAACTACATCAAGCGCGGCAAGCTGTGGGACGCCTTTGTCGCCGACGAGCGGCCGGTGCTGCTGATTGACGAAATCGACAAGGCTGATATCGAGTTTCCCAACGACCTTTTGCAAGAACTCGATCGCATGGAGTTTTTTGTCTACGAGACTTCAGAGACTGTGAAGGCGCGCCGGCGGCCGATCGTGGTCATTACCTCAAACAACGAGAAGGAATTGCCCGACGCATTCCTGCGCCGCTGTTTCTTTCATTACATCCGCTTCCCCGATTCCGACACCATGACTGCTATCATCGAAGTGCACTTTCCCGGCATCAAGCAACGGCTTGTCAGCGAGGCGCTGAATTTATTCTACGAGATCCGCGATGTGCCCGGCATCAAGAAGAAGCCGTCGACTTCCGAACTGCTCGACTGGCTCAAACTCTTGATGGTTGAGGACATCGGCCCGGAAATTCTGCGCGAGCGCGATCCCAAGAAGCTGATCCCCCCGCTGCACGGCGCGCTGCTCAAGAACGAGCAGGACGTGCATTTGTTCGAGCGGCTAGCTTTTATGGCGCGTCGCGAGGGGCGCTAAGACGCTTCAAGTCGCCGGCTTGCTGACCTGCTGCTCCGGTGCCGGACGTTGCGGGGGAATTCTTCCCGGCATTTTCTCGGATTGCGAAGCGCCCTCTTCAGCTTTCGCCAGCCAGCCATTTTCTCTGGCAAAGGCTACAATTCTTTCGCCTATCGCTGTGCCGAGTTGACGCGCCTGCCCCTCGGTATCAACCGAGAGCTTCACCGGCGGTGTGCCCTCGGCAGCAAGCGTCGCCTCAATCGCGGCATTGCGGTCCGCTGTCTGTTTTCGGCCGCCGGCATCACGCTTGCGGGCGGCTTGCGCATGCACGGTGAAGGAAAGCAGTTGGTTTTTGCTGCCCGAAGTGAAGCGAGACAGCGCCATGTCGGCCATGACGCCTCCGCGCCCTGCGCCAAAGCCGATCCGCTTGTTCTTCGCTGCATTGCCCTGCTCGGCCGCCTGCAGCCGCCCGGTAATCAGCATCACATCGTCTTGAAGCGTAAGGCTTTCTTCACTGCCGGGCTGCGCATCGAGGCCAGCCTCCTTCAGGGTAGTAACAATGGTTGCAACAATTTCATCGTTTACGCGTGCGTTTGTGCGCTGCTTGCGCTCATACGTTGGAAAGGTGCTGACTTTGCGTTCCAGTCGCGTCGTGTAGCTGCGATCGAGCGCCACCACATCACTGGAAAAAACAAAATCGGAAACGACCAATGTCTTCGGCCGAGTTGCGTCGCCTGTGCCAATACCGCCGATCGTGACGCCAGCGCAGCCGGCAAGCGTCAGTGCGATAATGCCGACACAGAACGCGTAAAGACGACAGATCGGGTGGTTCATTATGGAGAATACTTTCACATCCGGCCGAAGGATTGGGCCAATTCATTGCCAGTCAGGCCGGAAGGCTCGGATCAGAATCGCCGCCGCGACGCTTGCCAAAGATCGGACCGGGTTCAATGCCTGGTGGACGAATGCTGTCGACCGGCGCAGCGACCTGCTCCTTGCCGGCGGAGCCATGCCCGTTATTACGGGCCGCGAGCCGTGCCTGTTTGCGGCTCCGCGCACGCTCGCGATAGCGGGCCAGGCCTTGCTCGATCCGCTCGGCCGGTTTGCTGCCCCAGTAGATGCCCTGCGCCAAGACGCGGCCAAGAGTGCCGCCGGCCCATACCAGTTCATAGGGCGCAAACAGCCGCCAAGTCTGGTCGGCCTCGACGATGCCGCGCGCTATCAATTCGCCGGCCATAGCCGTGGTGTTAAGTCCGTGGCCGCCGAATCCGCTTGCTACCCACACGCCAGCTTCCATCTCACCAATCTGCGGCATGCGATGGATCGCGCGGCCGAGCGTACCGCTCCACAAATAGGCGATCTTCACCTGCCCGAGATCTGGAAATTTTCGTCGTATATCCGCGCGCAAACCGCGCGCAATCCAGCGCGGTTTGGCCTCCCATGCCCGCATGCGACCCGACCACTGTAAACGGTCGCTATCGACAATACGGTAGTGATTATCGGCATGATCACTATCGCTCACTGCGCCGCGATAGCGCACCAAATCGTGCAAGACTCGCCCGATCGGTTCGCTCACCATAACAAATGTGGTGATCGGCAGCAAAGTTGCCGCCAAACGCGGCATCAGCTCACCGAGATGGACATTGCCGGCAAGCACCACATGGGCCGCACGCACGCGTCCACCTGGCGTGGAAATCCGCTTGCGAACACCGGCCGGATCAATAGAGACCGCTGGCGTCTCCTCAAATATGCGCGCGCCGGCCGCCTCCGCGGCAACCGCCAGACCCAAAGCATAGTTGAGTGGATGAATGTGGAAGGCGCGCGGAAAATGCATGGCGCCGAAATAGCGCGGATTTGGCAGGACCTCGCGCACACGGTCAGGCGGCCATGCCTCGACGTCGACCCCTATCCAGCGAAGCCGCTCGACATCAGTGGTGATCTCATTGTCTGTCTGCGAGACATGCAGCCAGCCGGGAATCGGATCGGTGCCGGGCATGCCGCTTTCTTCGATCGTATTGCGCACATAATGGAGGCCCTGTTCCGACAGCCGCCAAAGCTGCGCGGTATGGTCAAGGCCGATTCGCTCGATCATGCTCGCGATATTTTCGTGGAAACCCGGCAGCACGAAGCCGGTGTTGCGCCCCGAGGCAGCCCACGCGATTCGATTGGCTTCCAGCACCGCCACCGACCAGCCGCGCCGCGCCACCTCGCGCGCGACCGTCAATCCGGCAAGGCCGGCGCCGACCACACAGACATCGACGTCGAGATCATAATTCAGCCGCGCGCGCTCCGGGCTTCCAACCCGGGTCGCTTCATACCAGTTGTCCGCCGTATTACGGCCTTCGTTCATCGGTTACCAAATGTCGCGCCGGTGCAGCGGCCGGAGGACGCGACACCCATGCTAGACTGCCGCAGATTCGAAATCGACGCTTTCGCGAAGGCGTACCCATAAATCATCACTTGGACGACCATGCGCCGTCTTCTGCTATTTCGCCATGCCAAGGCCGAACGATCGGAACCCGGAGCGGAGGATCGTATGCGCGTGCTGGCCGAGCGCGGGCGCAGGGATGCGGTCAAAATCGGTGCCTATATGGCGGGTCATGCGCTGATACCGGACCGCGTGGTGGTGTCGCCCGCTACGCGTACCCAGGAGACCTGGAAGTTCACGTCGACCGCATTCCGCCCTGCTCCCGCGGCACAGTCGGTGGAGCGGCTTTACGACGCGACGCCGCATGCCATCCTGTCGGTCATCAAAGATACCCCCGCTTCCGCCCACACGCTCCTGGTAATTGGCCACAATCCTGGCCTGCATGAAATCGCGTTGATGCTGATCGCCTCCGGGGATATCGAAGCACGCGAACGGTTGCGGGAGAAACTGCCCACGTCGGGGCTGGTGATCATCGATTTCGCGTCCGACGATTGGAGCAAATTGCACCCGCAATCTGGCCGGCTGGAGCGTTTCGTAAGCCCGAAATCGCTGGAAGCGGCGGCCAATTAACGCGCCGCTCAAAACATGTCATGATCAGGGCCTCGCAGCGAATAGAGGGGCGCTGTCATGTACAAGAAGATATTGGTGCCGATCGATCTCGCCGATACCGAACTGGCCAAACCCGCAATCGAGGCTGCAGTCTCGCTCGCCCGCGCATCGGGCGGTTCGGTACGGCTTATCAATGTCCTGCCGATGACACCGGTAATGCTGGCGGAATACGTACCGCCGGATTTTGACGCTCAACAGCGCAAATCGGCCGAAGAGGCCATGAGCATCGTCGCGGGAGAATGTGGACTCGATCCCGCTCATGTTTCGGGCACCGTGCGACAAGGCGGCATCTACCACGAGGTGTTGGAAGAGGCGAAGGCGATTGACGCCGACCTGATCGTGATGAGCTCACATCGTCCGGCCATGCGCACATATTTCCTCGGCTCGAATGCCGGCCATGTGGTGCGCTATGCCAAATGCTCTGTGCTGGTGGTGCGCAACTGAGCGTCCTGACTCGTTTGCCCATGTTCAGGCTCACGGCCGGTGGTACGGCATCAACTGCAATTCAATAAAATTATTCCGCCGGGTTATGAAATTACCCAGCAGGTGGCTAAACCGCGCTCCGCTTAGGTCATTGATGGAGCAACCATTCCCGGCCGTTGCACGATTCAGTTCGCAGGCCACAGACATAAAAGAGGCCGCCTGTGGTGGGGCGGCCTCCTTGCTCTCGACGACAATCGTCGGGGAACGATTAATAGCCGTCGAAAGCACCGTGATTGCTGATGCCATCGAAAGCGACAGGCGCCTGAGCCAGCGCATCGATGCCGCGCACAACGTTCTGCTGCACGTGCTGGCCGATCGGGCGGGCGTCTGCCGTGTAGAGATAGGTGTTGCGTTCGGTAAGGGTGAGATTCTCGGCCTCGGTGGCGAGCGCCGGCGCGGCAGCGGACAGAGCCAGGAGGGTTGCAACTGCGAATTTGCGAACGGTCTTCATTTCTCAACTCCAAAGTTTCTGGGCAAGATGAATTTCTTGCTGGCGACCACATGGAGCCACGCCCGCTCACACTCAACCCACATTGAAGTCACAACAATTCGACCGCCGATCACGGATGTGACATCAATGCGTGAGGACAAAATTATTTTCCTGACACAGTGCCCGCTGCGGCCGATCCATTCCAGGCAAACCCGGACAGCCGCAATGTTCATGCTGCCAGCCGCAAACCTGGCGGATATACCGCTTTGTCATTGCTGCAAGTCGATATCGCCGTGCCTCGCACGGGCTGCGACTTTCGGCTAAGTCCGCGGGCTATTCGTACCACCGGGGCAATAGTTCGGCCGGCGGCGCCTCCGGGCGATAGATGCCGGGACAATTGCGGCGGAAAAAATTTCCGCCTTGCCAAAGGAACAATACAAGAAATGTGGCGACAAACGCTGCCCCGCCCCACGCGCTCGCCTGCATCGCTCGAGCAACCAGCGCGGCCAGTCCGAGCGAAACGCCGACGAACACAACAAGTCCGGGCCAGTACGTGACCGGTGTGCCACCCTGCTCGAAGCGCGCCGGCGGCGCGGCCAGCGCGATGCGTCGGTGCAGTTCCAGGATGAAGGTCGCATAGGGCCGGTCCAGCCGTTCCTGCTCGACCAGGCTTTTCCAGGAACTGGAGAGTATCTCGAGTTTGGGTGCGCCTGCGGCCCACACCTCGGTCTTGAACCGATGCGACTGCATGCTGGCCGGCTTGTACGACAGGCGCACGCGGCGGATGTCACGAAACGCAATGTGGCCGGACCTGGAACCAGCGGCCCAATCGATGCCATTGCCCGTCAGTCTGAACTCCCATGGCGCGCCAAGCAGCGAAGGCCGGTAGGCATATGCGATGACGCTCTCGCCCGCCGCGCCGGCTCGATCTCCGTTCATGCGGGCATTCCGTATGTCAAAACCTGCAAGTGGTCTGTTTCACCCATGTTTCCGGCTATTAACCATGATGAAGCCCAGAAAGACTGGGGTGTGGATGAGCGCAGCGCCGGTTCCAATCCAGTATGGTATATAATATCTTAACGGCGTTGCGTGGGCATTCGTCGGCGTGCAGTGGGGTTGGAGGCGGGGGTAATGGCCAAGTTTTCGGATTTGTTCGGCCGCAAGGGCGGCGAAGGCGGGTCTTTCCCGCCGCGCTCCGGCACCCGCAGCGGAAACGGCGACGGGGATCATATCAGCATCGAGAATTTTTCCGACGTTGGCTCGCGCATGGGCGAGGAAAACGAAGTATTACGCAACTTGCTGACCGATACCGGCCGCAAGATCAGCGAACTCGACGAACTCAAAGAAGCTTTCGACAAGATCGTCGCCCCATTCAATTCGACACTGCGCGCGCTGGAGCAGGAAAAATCGCAGACGCTCAGCCTGACCGGCATGCTGGACGAATCGCGCGCCGCCTATGAAACGTTGCGCACAGAGTTCTATCAGATCGAACGGAAGGCGACCGTACTCGAAGCTGAAGCCGAAAGGCTGCGTGAGGACCTCGAACTTTCCCGCGAATCCAACCGTGGGCTGGAAAGCACACGCCTGGAATTGTCAAATGAAGTCGCTGCACGCAAGGCCCAAATTGTCGAACTCGAACGGCAATTGTCGCAGGAAAGCACGCAACGCCGCAGCGTAAGTGAAGCGCGCCGCGCACTGCAGGATCAGTACGACAGCGCCGAGAAGCGCATTGGCCAGATTGAAGGCGAACTCGCTGCCGCACGGGAAAAGCTGGCGCTGCTGGAGGACGAAAAGCGTTCGCTTCAACTCGCGATCGATTCTGCTCTCAACGAAACTGCACGCCTCACTCGCCGCCTGACCGAAAGCGAAAACACCTTGACCGCGACGCGCGCTCAACTCGGCAAGGTCGAAACGAGCTTTCAGGAAGCCTATGCTGAACGTGGCCGCCTCGGCGCCGCGCTCGACGAGGCCAAGGAACAGCATCAGGCCGAGCGCAACAGCTTGAATATGCGGCTCGACGCACTGCAGTCCCGCGCCGCCACCGCGGAACGGCTGCTGGCGGAAGCCCGACAAAATCTGATCGCGCGAACCGAGGAAGTGCGCGCTTTCGACCGCAAATCGGTGGAAGCGACCATCGCCCGCAACAATTCGGAAAAGCGGCTGACGCAGATCGAAGCACAGCACGAGGCGCGCGAGCGCCAGATCCGGGATCTCGAACAGGCGCGCGCCGCGCTGAGCGAACGCAACAGCGCCTTGACCAAGACGCTCAAAACGCGCGAGACCGCGCTGGCGCGGGCAGAAGAAAAGATCGCGGCGCTCACGGAGCGCAACGGGCACCTGGAAGCGGACGTTCAGATCAGTCGTACCAATATCGAAAAGCGCGTCGAGGAACTCAATTCGGCCCTGCAGCGCGAGCGCATGGAACGTGCCGTTGTCGAAGGTGCGCTGGAAGCCGCGCGCAAGGACAATTCGCGGCTGCAAAGCGAGGTCGCGGCACTGCGGTCCACACTCCGGCGCGGCGCGCCGCTCGAAGAATCGCAACTGGCACCGGGCGAGCCTGACAATGACGAGGCCCCGGCAAAATCCAGAAAAGGCAAGAGTTCGGATTCCCCGACTGCCTCCAGCGGCAAAGCGTAAGCTGCAAGCGGCATCGCGCCGCATATAAACATTTCGTCATGTTCGGAACGCGGGGGTGGGTCCCGCGTTTTCTGTTCAAGTGGCGCGCATATCCGTGCGCCGCTCCGTCAATGTATCTAGCCAACAGAATGAGGAGGCAAATCGATGCTCAAACGTACTTTGACTGCCGCCGCGCTGGCCGCGGTTCTGGCGACGCCTGCGTTCGCGCAGCAGCAAACGCAAATGTCGAAACCGGATGCGGCCCAGAGTACCATGTCAGACAAAAGCACGATGTCGGACAAGGCCACAGCAGCGCAAATGAACAAGTCCGAGCATGTCAGCTTCATCCGTCAACAGAGTGCCAATGACTGGCGTGGCAGCAAGCTGATCGGTGCCAGCATCTATGGCCCGGATAACAAGTCCATCGGTGAGGTCAACGATGTGCTGATCGCCAGCGACGGCAATATCCGCGCGGTTGTGGTCGGTGTCGGCGGCTTTCTCGGTGTCGGCGAGAAGAATGTCGCCCTGCCTTTCGATGCGCTCCATATTACGCGCAAGGCAAACTCCGATACGATCGACAAGATCACGGTGAGCTACACCAAGGATGAGCTCAAGAATGCGCCGAAGTTCGCCTATTTTGATGACTCAAAATCGGAGACGACCGGTTCGAACACCATGGCTCCGAATACACAACCTTCCGATACCAGTACTATGAAGAAGTAACGCAGGTTACATTCACGTTCGGCGACGCCCGGCTTGACGGCTGGGCGTCGTCTTTTCGGCGACTGATGGCCAAAACAGCGTTGCGAATGACAATGGTGCCGGCGGGGCTTATATCGAGACCATGCGCAAGCTCTTTGCTGTCTCTGTTCCCCTGTTCGCACTTCTTGTGGTGTCGCTCTGGTTCGCCGCCAGTGCGTGGATGCACCTCGGCGGGGATATCCCGGTCTATGGTTATCTTGCCATCGGCGGGGGCGTGCTGGTGTCACTGGCCGTGGGGGGCGGCCTGATGGCGCTGGTATTCTATTCCAGCCGCCACGGCTATGACGACGGCCAGGGCCGCTTCGGCGATAACGACCCGCACTGACATTCATGGCGGTTTGGAAAAGCTGTCCTGCGCAGACCCCCGGTATCCCCGGCTTCCGGGACAGGCTATGAATTGCGGTCGCCGTCACCGATTTTGGAAGCCGCCATGAGCAAGACCCTCGTCCAGGAACAATTCGGCAAGACAGCCGCCAGCTATCTTACCTCGACACCGCATGCGCTTGGGAAGAGCCTGGAACGGCTGGTGGCCCTCACCTCTCCGCAGAAAACATGGCGTGCGCTCGACGTTGCCACCGGCGGTGGCCATGTTGCCTACACCTTCGCACCGCACGTCGAGCGTATGTGGGCAACCGACATCACCCAGGAAATGCTCGACATGGTGAAGGGCGAGGCCAAGAAGCGCGGCTTAGCCAATATCCGTACCACTTATGCCAAGGCTGAAGCGCTGCCATTCGAAGACGAAACTTTCGACCTCGTCACCTGCCGCATTGCGCCGCATCATTTCGACTCGATCGCCGAATTCCTTGACGAGGTGCACCGGGTACTCAAGCCCAACGGCCTGTTCGCTCTGGTGGACAACGTTGTGCCGGAGGGCATCGTCGGCGACTATATCAATGCCTTCGAGCGCTTTCGTGATCCCAGTCACTTGCGCGCATGGACAATGAAGGAATGGCGTGCGGCTTTCAAAGCACACGGCTTCTCTGTTACCCACGAAGAGCAATTGCTCAAGCAGATGGAATTCAAGAGTTGGGCGTCCCGTCACGATGCCAACATGCAGAACTTCCTGCGCTCGATGCTGGCGTTGGCCACGCCGGAAGTGAAAGACGCGCTGGAGCCGCTAGGCGCCGGTAGTGAGCTGACCTTCCGCCTGTGCGAGGGCCTGTTCATCGCCAAGCGCGCGTAAGCTGCGGCAAGACTCAAACCATTGATCGGCCAAGCGCTTTTCCTGCGGACGCGCGCTCGTTAACCACTCGTTAACCATCCCTAACCCAGATTCGATTAGAACAAGATGTAGGGTGATTCGGCGTCGCTTCGGCCGGGCGGATCGGCGCACCACAAGGATCACTGAAATGAGCAAATTCGGGGGCTTATTCGCCCGTAAGGCGGGTCTTTTCGACAAGCCAACCGAGCCTGTCCCGGCGAGCGTCACCCCACCCGACAATCCGCTTGAGCTGGACGAGGAATTGTTCTCGGCGCTCGGCGCCCAGCTCGGGAGCGACAACGAGTCACTGCGCAATCTGCTGCTCGACGCCCATGCCAAGATCGGTGAACTCGACACCATCAAGGCCGCCGTCGGCAAGCTGGTCGATCCGGTCAGCAATACGCTGCGCGCCTACGAGGCTGAAAAGTCTGAAAAAATCAGCCTGCAGACGGTGCTGAACAACACCCGCACCGCCTACGGCAAGCTGCGCAACGAAGTCAGCGAAATCGAAAAGAAACTCAATCTTGCAACCAGCGAATGCCAGGATCTACGGCAGGAACTCGCTACCACGCAGAACCAGCTCAAGACGGTGGAAGCAACCAAGGCCGAGATTGCCATCGATATTGCCGCGCGGCGCGCCCAGATCGCCGATCTGGAAGGGCGCCTGGTGCTGGAGACTGCGGAGGCCAACTCGCTGCGCGATGAGAATCGCCGCCTCGACGAACGGCTGACTACCGCTGACAAACGCATTATTGCCCTCGAATCCGATCTCAACACCACGCGCCAGCGCCTGTTGACGGCCGAGGACGAAAAACGCGCGCAGCACGTATCACTCGAGAAGTCGAGCGCAGAAGCGGCTCGTCTGTCGCGCAAGCTGGCCGAAACGGAAGCCAGTCTCAATGCCGCACAGGGCCGCCTGCGCCACGTCGAGGTCAACTACGCTGAATTGAGCACCGAGCGCTCGCGGCTTGCCAATGCAATCGAAGAGGCAAACGAGCGCCGCGAACACGAGCTGACCAGCCAGCGGATGCGATTTGATGCCTTGCAGGCACGCGCGGCGGCGACTGACAAATTGCTGGTCGAGGCCCGCGAGCACTTGCTGGCCCGCGCCGAGGAACTCCGCACCTCCGACCGCCGCAGCAGCGAGGCCACAATGGAGTGCGATGTCCTGCGGGCACGGATTGCTGAGCTCGAAACCGACCGCATCCAGCGCGAATCCGAACTCACCGAACTTGGCCAAGCGCATGCGACCCTGATTGAACGTAGTGCGCAGCTTGCCCGCGCCTTCACCACCAAGGAAGCGGCGCTCGCTCGCGCCGAGGAGGCCAACGCCGTGCTCAACGACCGCATCGACGGCCTGGAGAACACCCGCGCGGCCGAGAAGGCGAGCGCGATGGAAATGATTGAAGATCTCAATACGTCGCTGCGCCGTGAGAAAATGGAGCGCTCGGTCACCGAAGGCGCGCTTGAGACCACCCGCAAGGACTTCGCCCGACTGATGCGCCAGGCGATGGCTGCGCAGCGCGAGCAGCAGGCACAAACGGTCCCAACACAGCCGCGCGCGGCCAATGCCGCATGACTCTTCAGAGCTGAAAATACTGCTACATCGCCGGGCCAATGCCCCGGCGATGTAATTTTAGTAGAGCGCCGCAAAGTCATTCGGGCCGATAAAAAAGCTAACGCCGTTTTTTCTGCTTGTAGCGTGCCCGCCCACCAAAACAAAGAAGGGCCGCCCTTGCGGACAGCCCTTCCATTGTCAGGCCGTGGCCCGGTTGCGCCGGCGATAGTCTGCCGCGCGCGCGTGAGCCGGTGACGGATTAGATCACCAAGCGTGGACCTCGGTTGAGGCGAGGATCCAGTTCACGAATGCCGGCGACCGCGGCGATAGACAATGAGACACTGGATCACCTCCTTTCGGTTGTTAACGGTCCGACCAATATAGGCGGGCGCGGCCAATTCGGAAGCCCCTTCCGGCGCCGACGTTTTCCCGCTAGCGCACCAGCTCCCGCATCGCGCGATCCAGCCCCTCAAGCGTCAGCGGGTACATCCGCCCGCCCATCAGCTGATGGACCATCTTGATCGAATAGGTGAAGTCCCATTCGCGCTCAGGCACCGGGTTAAGCCACACGCATGCCGGATAGGTGCGCGTCACGCGCTCCAGCCACAACGCGCCGGGCTCGTCATTGAAATGCTCGACCGAGCCGCCTTGCGCGGAGATCTCGTAAGGCGACATCGATGCATCGCCCACGAAGACGACTTTGTAATCGTGCGGATAGGTGTGCAGCACATCCCAAGTCGGCGTGGTCTGCTGGAACCTTCGACAATTCTCCTGCCACACTTTGTCATACAGGCAATTGTGGAAGTAGAAATGTTCCATATGTTTGAACTCGGAGCGCGCGGCAGAGAACAATTCCTCAGTCGCCTTGATGTGCCAATCCATTGAGCCGCCGATGTCGAAGAACAGCAGTACCTTCACGGAATTGTGGCGCTCCGGCCGCATCAGGATATCGAGATAGCCCTTGTGTGCAGTGCCCTTGATGGTGCCGTCGAGATCGAGTTCTTCGGGCGCGCCGGTGCGGGCGAATTTGCGCAAACGGCGTAGCGCGAGTTTTATGTTCCGGGTACCCAGTTCAACTTCGTCGTCGAGGTCCTTGAACTCACGTTTGTGCCAGACCTTCACAGCGCGAAAATTGCGGTTGGCGTCCTGGCCGATGCGAACGCCTTCCGGATTGTAACCCCAGGCGCCGTACGGCGATGTGCCGGCGGTGCCGATCCATTTGCTGCCGCCCTGGTGGCGGCCTTTCTGCTCGGTCATGCGCTTTCGTAACGTCTCGAGCAGTTTGTCGAGACCACCCAGGGCCTCGATCTGCTTCTTTTCTTCCTCGGTGAGATACTTCTCGGCCAGCTTCTTCAGCCATTCGGCTGGAATTTCGGCTTCGACCGCGTCGCTCAGGAGTTCGAGCCCTCTGAATACATGGCCGAACACCCGGTCGAACTTGTCGAGATTGCGCTCATCTTTCACCAGAGCCGCACGCGACAGATAGTAGAAGTCCTCCACCCGGCGCGAAGCCAGGTCAGCCTCCAATGCCTGCATGAGCGTCAGATATTCGCGCAGCGTCACGGGCACGCCGGCGCTTTTGAGCTCCTGAAAGAACGTGACGAACATGAGGCCAGAATTCGCCCCTAGCCGCCGCTCCGTCAAGCCGGTAACAAGGCCGTGCCGGGGGATTTTCAATGAAGTATCGCCGCCGCGTCTTGTGGGCGCTGGTCATCCTTGTCTGCGTGGCGCTGCTGATGGCGCCGGCGCTGTGGAACGGCTTCCCGCTGCTGCAATACGACACCGGCGGCTATCTGGCGCCCTGGTACGAGGGCCAGTTGCACATCAGCCGATCGGTGCCATACGGCCTTCTGCTTGTGACGGGTCAACGTCCAGATTTCTGGCCGGTGTTGATCGTACAGTCGGTGCTCACCGTCTGGATCGTGGCTCTCATCCTGCGGGCACATCGGCTAGGCGATCGGCCATTTGTGCTGCTCGGAACGATTGCCACGCTCTGCCTGCTCACCACCCTGCCCTGGCTCACCGCCATATTGCTCACCGACATTTTTGCCGGGCTAGGCGTGCTCGCTCTCTATCTCCTGCTGCTTCGTGATGACACACTAAGCCGAAACGAGCGCGTTGGCCTCGTTGCGGTGGTAACAGGGTCGGCCGCCACCCACAGCGCCACCATCGCCGTGCTGGCCTTACTCATTGCTGCTGCAGGCGTTGTCTCATTTGTCGGCTTGCGGCACATTCCGCGCGCGCGTTTCATGCGCGGCGCCCTGGCCTTGGCACTCGCGGTTGTCTTTGTATTCGCAGCGGACTTTCTGGTCACCGGCAAGCTTGCATGGACACCGGGCGGGCCAGCCCTGTCCTTCGCTCGTATGCTGCAGGACGGCATTGTCAAGAAGTATCTCGACGAACATTGTCCCGACACCAGCTTGCGTCTCTGCCCTTATAGAAATGATCTGCCGAATGACGCCGATGATTTCTTTTGGGGCGAAGGCGTGTTCGACAAGCTTGGCCGATTTAAAGGGATGAATGATGAGATGCAGCGGATCGCGCTTGGCAGTATCACCGACTATCCGCTGCTGCAGCTCAAATCAGCGTTGTCAGAGACCGGCATGCAGCTCCTGCAATTGGACACCGGCGCCGGCGTGGTCAACTGGATCTGGAATACATATGACACCATCAAAACCTATGCGCCCGCCGCAGTGCCCGCTATGAAGGCAGCGCGCCAGCAACGCGCCGGCATCTCTTTCGATGAAATCAATCTATTTCAAGTGCCTCTCGCCTATTTTGCAATGGCGATGTTGCCAATTATCGTCCTACTCACACTGCGACAACCCAAGTCTGTCGATCTCGGAGAACTTGCCGCAGCGGCAGCCCTAGCCATTTTGGCCAACGCATTTGTGTTCGGCACCCTGGCGACCGCCCATAACCGCTACGGTGCACGCATAGCCTGGATCGCAATCCTCGTGGTGTTGATCGCAATCGTTCGCATTCGGGACCGTCATGCGCAAGGTAAGACCCCCGGCTTGCCGGTTTGAGCGCGGCGCGCCACATTGAGAGCATGCGGGCGGCAATTGTCGTCCTATGACATTGAATCGAGAGTGTGCCGATGGCCGATACAGCTGTAACAAATCAACTTGCGCCCACTGGAAAGCTCCGCGTCGCCATTGCGATTGCACCGTCGCCCTCCGCACAATTCGCCATCAAGGGCCCCGACGGTAACTATCGCGGCGTCGCCGTGATTCTCGGCACCGCACTTGGAAAGAAGCTCGGCGTGCCTGTTGAGCTGGTCGCTCACAATGGCTCCGGTGAAATCCAGAATTCCGCCGCTGAAAACAAATGGGACGTGGCGTTCCTTCCCGTGGACGAAGAGCGCAAGAGATTCGTCGACTTCGGTAACGCCTATCACCTCTTGCAAAGTACTTATTTGATCGGGCCTGACGCCAAGATCGCGTCAGTGGTGGCAGCCAATGCGCCGGGCGTGCGTATAGGCGGCGTCGCTAATACCGCGACTTTCCGCACCTCGAACAAGACAGCGCCCAATGCAACCCATATTAGTTTCGACAAGACCGATGCTGCGGTCGATGCGTTGCGCGGGGGCCTTGTCGACGCGTTGGCATTTTCTCGCGAGTCGCTCACCGGCCTGGCGCCGAAAGTTCCGGGCTCGCGTATCCTCGAGGGCGGCTTTTTGAACTCCACGACATCGATCGCGGTGCCGAAGGGGAAACCGCAGGCACTCGCCTATGCCACCGCGTTCATCGAGGAAGCGAAGGCCTCTGGCCTCGTGCGCAACGCCTTCGACGAGATGGGCCTGAATTCCTCGGTCGTCGCGCCTGCCGGGATGAAATCCTAGGCCGCCTCAGGCGTGCGGATATGCTCTGGCCTGAATCCAATTCCGATCACACGTGCGGGAATTCGCCGCAGCGCAGGGAACCCCACTGCATCAGCTTGACCGGGAATGGCGGTGTTGGCCGCTGTGCGCTGGAAAGCGCGGGCGCCAGCAACATGTTCTGAACCACAACCTGAATACGCTGGATCGCCCGCATTGGGAAGTCGCGCCGTTGTTGCACGGCGTCGAGCAGATCGCTCGTGACCTGTCCCGCCTTTAGGGGGCCGGCCAGAGTGTTGGCGACCGCGACCGCGTCCTGAACCGCAAGGTTGATGCCGACCCCGCCGACCGGCGACATCGCATGTGCGGCATCGCCGATGCATATGAGACCCGGCCTGTGCCAGCAGGTCAGCCGGTCCACCGCCACGGTCAATAGCTTCACGTCATCCCAATCCTTGATCTCGTCGATGCGGTTCCGGAAGAACGAGGTCATCTCGACTACGGCGTCGCGAAAGGCCGGGAGGCCATTCGCTTTGACGCGATCGATGCCCCCCTTTGGGATAACGTAAGCGCATTGCCAGTAGTCGCCGCGGTCGAGCATGACCATCATTTTCCCGGCCTCGATATGGCCGAACATGTCAGTGGCATCGTCGGGGCGTCGGGAAATGCGGAACCACAGCACGTCAATCGGCGCGCCGATATCCTCCACCTGAAGTCCAGCGCGTTTGCGGACCGTCGAGTGACGACCATCGCAACCGACAACAAGTTCGGCACGGATCTCAAGTTCACCTTCCGGCGACTTCGCCCGCAGGCCGACGATACGGCCGTCCTCCTCGATCAGATCAGTTGCTTCGGTACGCATGCGAAGATCAAATCCCGGATAGCGCTTGCCATTCGAAGCCAGAAAGTTGAGAAAATCCCATTGCGGCATCAGCGCGAGGAATTTGCAGCGCGTCGGCAGATGCGAGAAATCGGCAATGGTGACGTTTTCGGCACCAATCTTGCCGGTCAGATGATCGAGTTTTTCGTGCGGCAATTTCAGAAATTCGTCGATAAGGCCAAGCTCGTGAATCAGCTCAAGCGTCGACGGATGAACGACATCGCCCCGGAAATCGCGCAGGAAGTCGGCATGCTTTTCCAGCACGGTGACTGCCAGTCCGGCGCGCGCCAATAGAAAGCCGAGCATCATGCCCGCGGGGCCGCCGCCCGCAATACAGCAGGTTGTTTTAATGCTAGTATTGCCCATTGCCGCTTCCCAAGATGGAAGACCTGCGCAAATTTTAGCGATTGCGGCGCACCGGCAACAATGGTGGCACCGCCGCGATTTCAGCCGGTCGGACTTATGCCTGCTTCTCGGGCACGGTCACGACAAGGCCGTCAAGATCGTCCGTGACTTTGATCTGGCAGGATAGCCGCGAATTCGGCCGAACATCATAGCCAAAGTCGAGCATGTCTTCTTCCATCGGCGAGGGCTCGCCGGTCTTCTCGCGCCAGGCCTCGTCGATATAGACGTGACAGGTGGCGCAGGCACAGGCACCGCCACATTCCGCCTCGATACCTGGGACATTGTTGCGAATCGCCGTCTCCATCACGGTCGAGCCGACTTCGGCGTCCACCGTGCGGGTGGTTCCGCTAGGTTCGATGAAGGTTATTTTCGGCATAGCTGACTGATGCGGGAAACAGCCCGGCCGGAATTGGCGCGGGCGGCTTCCTATATAGTCATTCGCCCGCGTGCGCCAGTGCAGCGGCCACGCGGCAGCCCATCCGGCAATTTCAGCGACATATTGTTGTCTGCCAATGGAAACTTGATGGCGCTCAGTCTGTGTGCAGGAGCGCGGCGATGGTTGTGCGCGCCTCTTCGACCGCGGCGGCCAGCCGGCCAACTGCAAGCCGGCACTCGGCCACGCCACCACTGGCCGCCAGTTCGGTCGCAGCGGCCGCACGGGCGACGTTCGTCGCTCCGATACCCAATGCGGATCCCTTGAGCGTATGCGCGAGCACGGCCACTACCGGCGGCTCACTCACACGAATGCGGCCGATCAGCAACTCGGCCTGCCGGTCGAACAGTTGCAGCACCTCGCGTTCGAGGTTGCGGTCGCCAAACGTCATATGTTCGAGGTAGCTGCGGTCGATCGCCGTCGTCACCGCAACGATCGGACCAGGTTTGGTAGTCTTGGTCGCAGCTTGCGCCATGCGAGCCGTCCTTGAGGCCCCACGGCCTCTTGTCTTCGGCAAGTTTGGCCCGCTCGCGACAAAATTCGGGTAAATTGACGACCGGGTTGACTGGTATTTGCACTGTCGGCGCCATGTGTGGTTAGCGTGGTATAACCGCTCGACGCCCAGCGCCGTTCCAACCGCCTCATGCAGCAAATACGATTTGACTTCCGCACCGTAGGCCTGCGGCTGTAATATTATGGTTAACAGACAGTTAACGATGATGAAAAAGTCCTTACCAGTGCGGTTTCTTTCGGTTTGCCAAGCCGATAGGATGACGTGCCAGCGGTGTAAAAGGTGAGGACGGCACCGTGGGCTCAGAGTTTTTCCGATACCGCGCGCCTGGCGCGGCCCGTATGGCGTACCGTGACGCCCCGCGGCATCAGTCCGGCGTAACGACGAGGCGACGACCGAAATGGCGAATATCCCGCAAAAATCAAAGGACGCGACGGACGAGGCGCTTGCCGCTATCCAGGAGGCGCTCAGTGTCCGCCAGCCGGACTTGCGGGGGGGCACGCCGCTTGACGCGGGCGAAGACGACAACGCACAGGCCCCGATCCCACCGACAGCCGACCTGTTCCACGACGAGCCGAAGTCATCAGGCTGGACCTCTGACGAGACACCGCCGCGCCGCGCAGCCAATGATGACCGCGCCGCCATTGGCCAAATGCTGGCGGCTCTGCGCCGCCGACCAGCCTATACTCCTTACATCGTTGCCGGGGCTGCCGCCCTGATCTGGGCTGCCGGCGGCATCGCCAATATCTATTTTTACGGCACCGCAATCGGCGCGCCCCGCATTGGTCTGGCCGCCATGATCGGCCTCGGCAGTGCGATCGTCTTGCCGGCGATTTTTTTCTTTGTACTCGCCCACATGGTCCGCCGCTCACAGGATCTTCGTCTGGTCGCCGAGACCATGGCCGAGGTGGCAATTCGGCTGGCACAACCGGAAACCAGCGCACGCGAGCAGATCGTGACAGTCGGTCACGCGATCCGCCGCGAGGTTGCGGCCATGGGCGACGGCGTGGAGCGCGCGCTTGCCCGCGCCGCGGAACTGGAAGCTCTGGTTCACAATGAGGTCTCGGCTCTCGAGCGCGCCTATAACGATAACGAAGTCCGCATCCGCGACCTGCTCAGCGAATTGACCAATCAGCGCGAGACTTTGGTCAATCAGGCAGAGCAAGTGCGCAACGCAATCGCCAGCGTCCATCTCGATCTTTCTCACGACATCACATCGGTCGGCGATCTGGTCGCCGACAAGGTCAACGAGGTCGCCCAGCGCGTCACCCGTTCGCTCACAGAGAAGGGCGAGCACATTACGCTTGCGCTGGGCCATGCTGGCGATTCCATGATAGACGCGCTGACCGAGCGTGGATCGACCCTGCTCGACCGGCTGGAGACCACCAGCGACAGCGCTACCACCGCTATAGCGTCGGCCAGCGACCGGTTGTCCGCAAGCCTCACCTTCAAGACAGAGCACGTCCACGACGAGTTTGCCGATCTCGCCGCCCGCCTCCAGCAGATGATGACCGCTCGGCTCGATCAGGTTGCGCAGGGTTTTGCGCAGAAAGCCGCCGTTACGATTGAGTCGATGGGCGCGCGCTCGCAAACCTTTACTGCCGCACTGACCGACACCGGCAACCGAATGGCAGAAACAATTTCGGCCCGCGCCGATGAAGTGAATTCCACGCTGCGCTCGACCGGCGACTCGCTGGTTCTCGACTTGAGCATGCGGGGCGGCGATGTGATCTCCAAGCTGGAGCAGACCGGCGCGCGCATCACCGACACCATTATTACCCGCAGCAATACTGTCGCTGACACCTTCCGTGACAACGCCGAAGCCCTGGTAGCCGCGCTCAACAATCGCGGGGATGCAGTCAAGGAAATGCTGACGACGCGACTGCAGGCATTCGAGGACATGTTCAGTCACGGCGGCACCGAACTGACCGAAAAGGTGTCGCGGGACACCACAACCCTTGGCACGCTGATCACTCGTCACATCGCCGAGTTCGACCGCACCGTGAAGACCTATGGCGGCGAATTGGTGGAACGGCTTGGCCAACGCACTCAGGACCTGTCAGAGGCGATGCGCAACTACGTTGATACCTTTGATACGCGCGTGAGCAGCCGCACCAGTGCGCTCTCCAGCACTCTCGATCAGAGGCTCTCGGAGTTCGAGGACCAGCTCGGTACGCGCGTAGCAACCCTCACCGCCAACCTCACAGAGGGCGGCAAAGAAGTGGTCGAGGCGATCGACCGGCGCATTGGCGACGTCGCCGGTACCATCAATTCACGCGGCCACGCGGTTGCCGACTCGATCGGCGCCAAGACCGCAGAGCTCGATAAGACACTCGGCGCGCGAGCGCTCGAAGTCGCAGAAAATCTCGACAGCCGCATCAGCCGGTTCGAGGACCTGCTGGTTGGCCGCGCCGAGACCGTGACCAACCAGATCGAGAGCCGCACCAAGGCTGCTGCCGAGGCACTTAATGCGCGCATGGAGCAGCTGAGTCAGTCGATCAAGGTCAATTCGACCGAGGCCGAGCGCTCGCTCGGTCAGCTGGCAATCTCCACTACTGATGCGATCCGGACCAGCGCCAGCGAAGTCGAGCGTACGTTGCTGGGCGTGAGCGCCGAAGTCGCCCGCGGCTTCGTCGGCAAGGCCGAGGAGATCGCGTCCCAGGTCAGCCAGCGGACCGGCGAGATGACAACAGTCTTGTCCGATAAGAGCGGCAGCGTGTTGGCTGCGATCACCGAAAAGGGCCAACAGTTCGCTGGCGAAGTCGGAAGAGCCACGGAGGATGCGATCAAGGCAATTGAGGACCGCGGCTTCGCCTTCACCCGCAATATGATGGACAATAGCGCCGAGCTATCGCGCATGATCAATACCGCAGGCGAGACCGCCGCGGTAACCGTTACCAAAGCACTGCACGACCTGCATGACACCGCTCAGAAAGCGATTGAAAAGTCGAAGGAGACCGCATCCGGCACCGTCACCGAGATGATGGAAACGCACAATCGGCTACGCGCTGATACCACGGCGCTGTTCGAACGATTGCGTGAAGCAAACATCATGCTGCAGGAAGTACTCTCTGGTGCACACGAGAACATGGGGGCGCTTGAGAATACGCTGATGTTGCGCGTTTCCGAATTCGTGAGTGCCATGAATGAAGTGACGGCTGCAACCGGGACCGCCACCACCCGGGTGGAAACGAATATTGCCAACTTCCACGATATCACGTCACGCGTGGTGACAGACCTCAATCAACTTGCCGGTCAGTTCGACATCCATGGCCGCGAACTCGCCAAGGCCGCCGAACAGATTGACCGCAGCAACCAGCGCACTGAGGACACCGTCAACGAACGCCGGGTCGCGCTCAATTCGCTGGTGGCCACGCTCGATATCCGCACCGAGGATCTCGATCAACGGCTCAAGCGCTTCTCCGGCTTGCTCGATGAGTTGCTTGAAGCTGCATCTGCCCGCGCTCGGGACGTCGCCCGCGTCGTGTCGGAAACCAGCGCCGAGGGTACCCGCGCAATCAATGATCAATATGAGCGCGTGCGCGAAACCGCCCGCTCCATCTACGACCAATCGGTCGGTGACACCCAGGCACTATTCCGCGAAGCGAACGAGCGCTTCGCTGAGGTCGTGCAGGGCATGAAGCAGATGGCGCACGAAATGCAGCGCGAGCTGGAGGTCACGCGAACCGAGTTACGACGCGGGATCTTCGATTTGCCGCAGGAGACTGCAGAAAGCGCTGCTCAGATGCGCAGGGTCATCGTCGATCAGATCGAAGCTTTGGCCGAACTCAACCGCATTGTTGCCCGTCACGGCCGCAATCTCGACGCGGTCGAACCGATGCGACGCCGCGAAGAGCCTACACTCGCTATCGTGGGTGGCCGCACCGAAATTCCTGCCCGCCCGACCGCGCCGGCGCGTACCGATGTCACCAACTTCGCCCCCGTGCCTCCGGCCCGCACTGAAGTCGCCGGATTTGCACCCTCCTCTCCAGCGCGTACCGATACCGCCGGTTTTGCGCCCTCGGCTCCAGCGCGTAGCGATACCGCTGGCTTTGCGCCTTCGGCTCCGGCGCGTCCGGATGCCGGGAACTTCGCGCCCACCCCGCGCCGCTCCGCCGATACGCCCCCGCTCAGCCCGGCGCAGTCTGCGCCCAATCGCGGTTGGCTGACCGACTTGCTGAGCCGTGCCTCCCGCGAGGAAGCGGAACCGCCGCGGGAATTGCCACCGCGCGAGCCGCAAGTGCGCGAGGCAATGCGCGAGCCGCCGAGAAAGCCGGAGGAGCGTCCACCGCGGCACACCATCGAGTCACTGGATTCACTGTCAGTCGATATCGCTCGGATGATTGACCACGACGCGGCAGCCGATCTCTGGGATCGCTACAAGCGCGGCGAGCGCAACGTCTTCACGCGCCGGCTTTATACCCTGCAGGGCGAGAAGGCGTTCGACGAAATCCGAACCAAGTACCGCGCTGACCGCGAGTTCAAGCAGACAGTCGACCGTTATATCGTCGAATTCGAACGACTGCTCGAGGAGGTCTCGCGCGACGACCGCGGCCAGGTGGTGGCCCGTACATACCTCACCTCGGAAACCGGCAAGGTCTATACCATGCTGGCACATGCGGCCGGGCGCTTCGACTGACGCCCAACAGTTTCTCGTTGAACAATATCTAGGCTTGGCGCGAAAACGCGCGCCGGGCCGCGGCATTTCGCCGTGTTAACTCATATAAAAATACCGGAATTTTCAGTTTGCCAGCGGCCTCCGCCTGACCGATAGTACACCACCGTCGCGGGCGTTTAGGGGGCGTAGCCGCGACCTAAACTTGTCACGATGGATGCGTCGTCAACGATCGAAGGACGGGCGGCGCGGAGGAGATCCAAGCGGCGTTCACAGACGCCAAAAATGAAACGCAAAGGCTACTCTGGGAGGAAAAAGCTATGCTTAAACATGTTCTTTCGGCACGTGCGCTTGCTGCACGCGGCCTTGCTGCCGGACTATTTGCGGCATCCACACTCGCATTAATCGGTCTGCCGAGCACGACGGCGTGGTCGGCACCGAAAGACATCAAGTGGGGAACCGGCCCGGTCGGTTCGTCGGGCCATAAAGCACTGGTCGTGCTTGCCGACCTGCTCAATAAGGAAGTTCCGGAACTTCGCATCTCCGTGCTGCCGCATCCTGGCGCCGTCGGTACAGTGAAGAGCTTTGCGACCGGCGAGCTCGATGGCTATTACGGCTCCGATGTGGCCTTGCATGAATTCGCCACCGATACCGAGCGGTTCAAAGGCTTCAAGGAGAAGGTCAAAGTTCAGCCTGTGCAGTCGTTCTGGGCCTATACGCTCGATGTCGGCGTCGCCATCAAGGACACCGACGCAGGCACCATCAAGAAATGGGGCGACCTGACCGGCAAGGATGTGTTCACCGGTCCCCTGCCCTTCGATACCCGCAAGCAGCTCGAGAACGCTTTGAAGGCGCTCGGCGTCAAGCACATCTACAAGGCGGTCGACATGAAGACCGCCGGCTCGCAGCTCAACTCCGGCCGCATCAAGGCGATGATTGTCTACGCCGCCGGGGGCAAGACCCCGGCACCGTGGATTTCGGAAGCTTCGCTATCGGTCGATTGGGTTGGCCTTAACCCCAGCGCCGACGAATTGAAGCAGCTCAAAGCTAAGAAGTTCTCCGTCATGGCGGTGCCCGCGTCGAACTTCCACCACAAGGACACCTCGGGCAAGCAGATCGATCTGGTCGCGACCTACTGGGGCTTCGACCTTGGCCTGAGCGTCTCGGAAGCCGAGATGTACAAGGTGCTCAAGGTCATCGAAAAGAATGCCGACGAACTTGCCAAGCTCGATCCGAGCTTCCGGCAGATCAGCGGTGGCAAGATGGCCGAATTCCAGAAAGCGGCTCTGGAATCAACCGCGGACTTGGTGCCGATCCACCCCGGCCTCGCCAAGTTCATGAAAGAGCACAAGATGTGGGACGCGTCATGGGATGGCCGCGTCGCAAAAGCGAAGATGTAAGGACTGATCGGTCGATCGACCCAAACAGAGAGGCGGGCGTCTCATCGCGCCCGCCTCGCTTGAATTCGGCAGAGACTTGAATTCAGTCACAGATAGGTCCGCAATGAGCGACACGACAACACTGCGCCGTCCGCCATTCGTGCTCGACTGCCTCTATTACGCGCTTGCGATCGCGTACTTCGCGTACATGCTCTATTATTACTGGACCGGCAATGACGGGCCCGTCTTGCTCGCCATGGGCATGATCCCGATCACTTTCGTGTTGTTCACGCTGCAGGGACTTCGTCAAAACGACCTTTATCCGTCGCTGCCGATGAGCGTGAATTACCTGATCGGCACGGCCTTTTGTCTATTTTCGATCTATTGCGCCTACTACATGTACACAAATTTCGTCTCGCTCGGCGAAGAGCGCAATGGCATGTGGAACTCAACCGACCTCACCGTTGGCGGCGTGATGACGCTGCTGGTAATTGAATATGCGCGCAAGCGCCATATGCCGCTTTTCATCCTGAACATTATTCTCATTCTCTATGCCGTTTACGGTTACGTGGTACCCGGCATGTTCTATCACGCCGGCGTTTCTTGGGAGCGCGTCATCAGCGCCAGCAGCGTGGAAATGGAAACCGGTATCTTCTCCAACTTGCCGCAGATCGCGCTCACCATCATCGGCTCGTTCCTCCTGGTCCTAAGCCTGTTGCGCGGCTTCGGCTGCGTCGATTCGCTGCTGCGCGCCACGAAGCGTATTGCCATCCGCTCACCGCACGCCATTCCACAGTCGGCGGTCGTTGGCTCCATGGCAATCGGCACGATCAGTGGTTCTGGCGCCGCCAACTCCATTACGGTCGGCTCGGCCACGATTCCGGCGATGATCCAGGCCGGCCTGCCGCCGGCGACCGCGGCGGCGATCGAGAATGCGTCCTCGATGGGCGGGCAGCTAATGCCGCCGGTGATGGGCATCGCCGCCTTCTTGATGGCCGAATTCCTCGGCGTCGATTATTTCGACGTGGTCGCGCGCGGCTGGGTGCCGGCGCTCATCTACTTTATTTCGGTCTCGCTGTCGGTTTATCTGCTGGCGACCTTCTATCACACCAAGATGGTGGTCGACCGCAAAGCCCGCGGCCTCAATTGGCGTGACAAGGTCAATCTGGGCGCTTTCGTGTTTGTCGTCGCCGGGCTGATCACGCTGATGGCGACGATCTTCCTGGCACCGATGTTCGCCGCGCTTTACATGTTCTGCGCAACAGCCGTCGGACTCGTCATCATTCATGTGACGGCGCTCATTGTATCCCGACAATGGTCTTTCGGCGAATTCATCGCGCCAATGAAGCGCTTCCTCGACTCCTATATCGACATGATCGCCGACATCGCTCTCTTGCTGGCGACGCTGTCGATCATGACGGGAGCCCTGGTCATCACCGGCGTTCCTACCAAGCTCGGTTCGCTGCTGGTCGATGCGGCCGGCATTAACATGGCAGCTATGGTGGGCATGGCGTTCATCTTCGGCGCCATCCTGGGCACCGGCCTGCCGCCGGCGCCGGTTTACATCCTGGTGGCGATCGTGATCGCCGGCCCCTTCATCAAGGTCGGCGTCAATCCTTGGGTGGTGCACTTCTTCGCATTCTTCATCGGCGTGTTCGGCGAACTGACGCCGCCGACGTCGATCACCGCGGCGATCACGTCCAAGATTGCCAACGCCTCGTTCTATACGACGCTGTGGCGTTCGGTGCAGATCTGCGTTTCACTGTTCACCCTGATGGTCGCCGTGTTCGTGCATCCTGAACTGGTGATCAAGCCGGGTCTCGACCAGTTGGGTGCCGGATACCTCGTCTTGGTGGCAACGATAGGCATCACTTTCAGCCTGCAGGCTACTTATTCGGAGAGCATCCTGATTGATCGCATGGCCCGCATCGTGCTCGCCGCAATGTCGTTATTCATTCTGTTTTCGTTCAACGACATTGCCTCGGACATCGTTTCCGTCGGGGTTCTTGCGGTGATTACCTACTGGTTCATGGTGCGCCGAAAAATTGTGTCGGACACCGATCCGGGGTTGGTGGAGATTGACTCATCCATGGCGCCCTCACCCGCCACCAGCGCCGCGATTGGGCGCATGACCTGAGCTGCTTCGGACTATTTGTTCGAGGCGCTGCCGCCGCACATGACACATAACCTATTGCGTTGGCCTGTCCTGCGCGTCCGGGTCTCGTGTGCCGCCCTGGCGCGTCTTCAACGTTTGCTTTTCGGTTCCGGAGCCGCGGAACCGCCAAAGATGAGAGTGCGCGGATTGCGCTCGATATTTCGCACGGCCCGCTCCACCTCTGCCATCATGCGATGCGCATCGGCGCCGATCGCGTTGATCTGCTTTGTGCCCGCTGCGGTCAGCAGGCCGACACTCGATGTGATCTCGTCGGTTCGCTTGTAGAGGTTATCGACGAGCTTACGGATCGAGTGTGCCGCCTCGTTGATCTCACCGCTCTTCCCGTCCGCACCGCCGGTTAGATTCTGCAAGCCCTCGGCGATTTTGTCGATGCGTTCGGCATTGCGTGCAAGCGTGCCAGAGAATTTTTCAAGATTGTCAAGCGCGCTGTGAAATGCCTTCTGGTTCTCGGCCAGAAAATCGTCGAGCCGGCGAAGCGTATCGCGTGCGCCTTGCGTGACGTCCTGTGCGGAGCCTGGCGCGGCGGCCAACAGCGGTGGATTGTCCTTGTTGCCGATGAGCGGCGCGGCCGAAGGGCTGCCGCCTTTCAACGAGACCGCGGCGATGCCGGTCAGCCCGGCGAATTCGAGGCCCACTTGTGTGTCGGCACGCACCGGCACCGATTTATCAATCGATACTATTGCGACCACCTGATTTGGATGTTTCGGATCGAGCTTGAGATCGGCGACTTCACCAACCCGGATACCGTTGAACAGCACGCTGCCACCGGTACGCAAGCCCGACACTGAACTCTCAAACGCGACACGATAGAAGGTGCGTTCTCCGCTGCCGCCGATACTCTGAAACCAGTAAATAAATCCGAATACGCCGGTCGCGACCGCCAGCGTGAACAGTCCGATCATCGCATAATTTGCTCTGGTTTCCATCGAACTTGTCCAAGCCGTCGCCAAACAGTCTCGCTGCCCGAACGCGGCACTTTTCGAGATCGATCCGGTCGCACTTCAACATGACGGAATGTGGGCACGTCGGGCCTCGCACAATGCGAATTGCGCCCGTCAACGGCCCTGCCTAGCCTTAATTGCCCGCCCGCGACCGCTTACCGTGAAAATACGCTCTAAGCCAAGGGTGATTCGAGGCAAGCATCGTATCCATAGTTCCAGCCGCGATCACCTTGCCTTCGGCCAAAACTGCAATGCGGTTGCAGACCGTATGCAGACTGTCGAGGTCATGGGTTACCATGAAAACAGTCAGCCCCAAAGTGCGTTGCAGGGTCGCGATGAGTGAATCGAAATCGCCTGCCCCGATCGGGTCCAAGCCCGACGTAGGCTCGTCGAGAAACACAATGTCCGGATCGAGCGCCAATGCGCGCGCCAGTGCCACGCGTTTGGTCATGCCGCCGGACAGTTCGGACGGATATTTCTCGCACACGCTCGCATCCAGCCCAACCATTTCGAGCTTGGCGACCACCAGTTCGTCGAGCAGGCGCTGAGACACTTTCAGGTATTCGCGAATTGGGAATTGCAGATTTTCGCGCACGGTAAGCGAGGAGAACAGCGCACCTTGCTGGAACAGCACGCCCCAACGTCGCTCCACTGCCTGCCGCTCAGTATCGGTAGCGGCCGCCAGATCGATACCGAACACCCTGATGGTGCCGCCGCGCTTCGGCAGCAGACCAATGATGGTACGCATCAGCACCGATTTTCCTGCGCCGGAGCCGCCAACGAAGCCGAGAATTTCGCCGCGATAGACGTCGAGATTGATATGATCAAGCACGACATGCTGGCCGAAGCCGACCGTGAGGTCGCGCACCTCGATAACCATGTCTTTGTTCCGGTCCGCCACCGTTCACATCCCGATCGAAGCGAAAAAGATGGCGAACAACCCGTCAAGCACGATCACCAAGAAGATCGATTCCACCACCGAAGCGGTTGTCTGCAGCCCGAGCGATTCCGCACTGCCCTTGACATTAAGACCTTCGACGCAGGCCACCACGCCGACCACCAGTGCCATGAACGGCGCCTTGATCAAACCGACCTTGAAATGATCAAGCGTGATCGCTTCCTTGAGTCGCGACAGAAAAACGTCGGGATCGATGCCCCCATATAACCAGCACACCAGGCCGCCGCCATAGAGCGCCGCCATCGAACCCAGGAAAGTAAGCACGGGTACACCAATCACCAACGCGATAATCCGCGGCAGGATCAGCACCTCGATTGGGTCAAAACCCATGGTACGAAGCGCGTCGATTTCCTCTCGCATTTTCATCGCGCCGAGTTCGGCGGTGTACGCACTGCCTGAACGACCGGCGACCATGATAGCGACGATCAGCACACCGAGTTCGCGCAGCACCAGAATGCCGACCATATCTACAACATAGATGTCAGCGCCGAACTTGCGGAAATGAAAGATGCCCTGCTGCGCTATGATGCAGCCGATCAGAAACGTAATCAGCAGGATGATCGGAACCGCCCTCCAGCCAACATTGTCAAGCTGGTGCACCATCGAGGTGAATCGGAACCTGCGCGGCCGGGCCACCACCCGCAACAATGCGACCGTGAGCGCGCCCAGCATATTGGCGATCGACATGCATAACTGCCCGACCCCTAGGATACTTTGGCCGACCGAGGCTAGCACTTCACTCACCCGGTTGTCGGCATGTCGGCCAGCCGCCTTGTCCAGCTTGACGCCATGAACTTCGTCCATCAGCGAGCGATAATCCTCCTTCAGACCGAATACATTGGTGTCGCAGCCGCGGGCCGAGAAGCTTCGTGACAGGCGCTCCAGCAGCCAGGCACCAAATGTATCGAGCCGGTCGATCCGGCCCATGTCGATATCGACATGCCTGATCGCGTCCTGCCGCCGGGTTTCAGCGTCGATCGCAATTTCCAGGTTGTGCGCGTTCTCGGCGGTCCAGGCGCCGGTTGCCGCGAGGCGAAGCCGGTCGCCGTTCTGCACGCCTTCGAGCAGTATTTCGGTCACGCCGGCCCCGGTTGTGGATAGGCCCCAAAGACAGAGGCAGTTGAAGGGTCTAAAGCCATACTTGACCATGGCAGGTGAACCTGTCGAGGCTTGGCCTCAAAGCCATCTTGCATGGATATCCCCAAGATCGTGACCTCGCCCCTCAGCCTCTCCCTCACTATCGAACGCTGGCCCATCCGCGGCAGTTTCGCTATCAGCCGCGGTGCCAAGACCGAAGCTGTGGTGGTGGTCGTCGAATTGGGCGATGGCAAGGCACGCGGCCGCGGCGAATGTGTGCCCTATGGCCGCTACGGCGAAAGCATCGAGACTGTGACTGCCGATATCGAGGCAATGCGTCCGCGATTGATGGCGGGCCTCGACCGCGCCGCCTTGCAAATGGCAATGCCCCCCGGTGCCGCGCGTAATGCACTGGACTGCGCATTCTGGGACCTTGAGGCCAAGCGCAGTGGACGACGCGTCCACGAACTCGTCGGCCTTCAGGCTCCGCGCCCAGTAACTACTGCGTATACGATCTCGCTGGCCGGGCCGGCTGAAATGGCCAAGGCAGCCGGGAAAGCTGCCAACCGGGCGCTGCTCAAGGTCAAGCTCGGTGGAAATAGCGATCATGGCGGCGATGCTGCGCGTATTGCCGCGGTGCGTGCCGCAGCGCCAAACGCGACGCTCATCGTCGATGCCAACGAAGGCTGGGACGAACGTAACCTTGCTGCAAATCTCACCGCCTGCGCGCAAACCGGCGTGACAATGGTGGAGCAGCCGCTGCCGGCCGAACGGGACAGTGCGCTCGCCAATATCGAGCGCCCAATTTCCGTTTGCGCCGACGAAAGCGCGCGTGGCCTAAATTCGCTGCGGGCACTCGTCGGCAAATATGACGCGGTCAATATCAAACTCGACAAAGCTGGCGGACTGACTGAAGCACTGGCGATGGTGCGCGCGGCAGAGCGAATTGGCCTTGCAATCATGGCCGGCTGCATGGTGGCAACGTCGCTCGCAATGGCGCCGGCCGTCCTGATCGCCCAATGGGCGCAACTCGTCGATCTCGACGGTCCGCTTCTGCTGTCTAAAGACCGCGAACACGGACTTGTTTACGAAAAGAGCTTGATTTACCCGCCATTGCCGGAACTCTGGGGCTAATTTGATCTGGCTCAATATGGGCATCTGTGATTGCGGCCATAAAAAATTTTATGGGCCGATTTTCAGACACGAAGAACGAAAACGAGCCTTCGCCGCGCGCCATGACCGCACGCTTTTTCGCGCATGCTGAACTGTGCCGGGAGATCGCCACCCAATGCCGGGACGAGGAAATCGCCGGCAAGCTCGAACAGTTGGCCAAGGAATGCCTGCGCGCCGCCCGAACGGCCGGCGATCCCGCCAGGGCCCATTAACTCGTCCACAGCACAGTACCGCCTGTTCGGCTATGTAGCTGAACTCATTAATCTATTCTTCCATGCTTTTTAGTTGGCTGACTCTTTCCGCAGACCCGCAACTTGGCTTAGACTTGATTTGAAATCGCTTGGCCGCGGTTGGCCCGGCGATGAGAGCGGGGATGGGGGAATGCATATTCGCGGCCTGCTGCTCTGCCTGGTTCTGCTGATGTCGAGCCTGACGCCGGCGTTAGCCACAATGCGTATTTCCGAAGACCGCGGCGGCCAGATCGGCCATTACTTGGAATCCTTCGCACTCCTGCGCTCGTCAGGCGAACGCGTCATCATCGACGGCAATTGCCTTTCGGCCTGCACGCTATTGCTGGGCATCATCCCGCGCAATCAAATGTGCGCGACGCCGCGCGCGCGTTTCGGCTTCCATGCCGCCTGGATGCCCGACGTCGATGGGCGCCCAGTTACCAGCCCGATGGGTACACAGGCGTTGTGGAACACCTATCCGAATTCAGTGCGGCACTGGATCAAGCGCCACGGCGGCCTCTCGCGTCGGATGATCTACATGCAAGGCCGCGCGCTCGCCGGCATCGTCCCGAGCTGCAGTTCGCCCCAAATTCGCGCGCGCTCAGAACACGGCAACACGCCGCGTCGTCTGCGCTATATACCCGCAAACGCCGCCAGCGATCGCCAATAGCGTCATCGCGGCATAAGCGCTGCTGCCGAAGATATCGACCAGAACGCCGGAAATAGCCATTGCGCCGGCCATCGCCGTGCCAACCGCTATCGCCAGATAGCCTTGCGCGGTCGCGCTTCGGCCCGGCGGCGTGTTATGCACGACAAAACCGAGCGCGCCCAGATGCGTCGCGCCGAACGATAGTGCATGCAGAAGCTGCAGGAATGGTAGCGCCACCAGCGGCGGATCAAGTGCCATCGCCGTCCAGCGTAACACACAGCCCGCCGCGCCGATCATCACGAGGATGGCTGGCGACAAGAACGGCGGCAACCGTCCCTGCAGCGCGAACAGCACGATTTCCGCGACGACGCCAAGCGCCCACAAGGCTGCGATGGCGGTGCCGTCGAGACCCGCGGCGCGCCATTGCAGGGCCGAGAAACCATAGTAGACCGCATGGCTCGACTGGATCAGGCTCGCCGCTGCCAGCAGAGCGATGAATGTCCGGTTGCGCAGCAGGCCTCGGTGCTGCGTTTGAAGCTCGTCCACGGTGCCTGCGGAGGGCGGCAGCGGCAAAAGCGCGAAGGCGGCAAACACGACAAAAAGAGTGCCCGCTACCATCATCCAGATCAGTTGACGCGCGGGAACAATATCGAGAGCGAAGCCGGCCGCGAAACTGCCAACGATGAAGGAGGCCGAGCCCCATAACCGTACCGGACCATAGGCGCGCCCCCGCGCGCTGAGACCTTTGAGCGCATAGGTCTCCATCAGGGGCATCACCGGCGTATAGGCAACTGAAGCAAGGGCATAGGCCAGAAGGATCGTGAGCGGCCCCTCGGCCAGGCCCAATAGTGCATAGCCGATCATAGTTCCGCAGCTCAGGACAATCAGACTTGCGCGCAAGGCATTGCGCCGATCGGCGATGCGGCTGGCGGGCGGAACAGCGATGTTCCGCACGATCGTCGGCATCGCCAGTACCAGGCCAATGGCGATGGGATCGAGCCCTTTATCCTTCAACCAGACCGGGAAGAAAGGCAGCTGAATGCCGGCCGTAACGAATAACGCCGCGTAAAACGCTGCTACCCGTGCTGCAAAGCCGAATTTGACTTGGGGAACGAATCGCATCGCGTCGCTCTGGCTGGCCGAATCAACCCGGCTGATTGATAAACTGCCCGGCCAGGGATTGCCTATGCCAATCGAAACCAACGCGCTGGCGAGACGTGCCGAGCCGGAAGCGTCCGACGAGGATGATTTCCAGGCGGTATGCGCAGCGCTGTCGTCGAGTACCCGCGGGCGTTGGTTTCTCGACGAATATGCAAGGCGCAACCGCAATGCCGACACGCTGATCGTGCTGGCGGCACTCGAGCGGATGGAGGCGCGGATAGTAGCCGATGGGTTGGCGGTCGAACGGCTGCATGACGACCTGCGAGCGTTGCTGGCCGCCGTCCGGCAGTTGCGGCCTGACAGTGGTGCCGCCGACGCGGCTGAAGAACCGGCAAAGCTTGCGGGGCTGCTCAACCTGCTGGAACACCGCATCGACACCCTGGTCGAAGTGCCCCCCAATCCGCCGCCCGCCACCGGTACGCTCGGCACCCACACCATGTCGGATGAAGCAGAGCAGGAAACCACGCGCGTTCATCTCACTGTGGTACCACCATCGGAGGAACCGGAACTCCCGATCCCCTCGCCGACAGGCGCGCAAGCACCGGAGATCTCGCTGGTTGCGACGGCCGCCATCATGCCGAGTCCGTTTGACGGCACGCTGCCCACGATGGCCGAGACCGAAAGAACTCCCGCGACAGCCCATAAAAAAGAACCGGCGCTGTCTACCGCCGATGTTGCAAGCGCCAGCACCGCCGAAGACAAATTCTGGATGCATTCAGTTGCCGAGTTGATGCCGCCGGTGCACGCAGAAATACCCCGGGCCGCCGAGACGGTTCTGCCCGCTGTCCAATTGGAGATAGAAACAGAAGTTCGGACTGAAGCCCGAGCCGAAGTGAAATTTGAAATCCAGGTCGAAGCCGTTGCGCCGAATGAAAAAGTCCCAGTGCCCGCAGAGGCCGAGGCCGAGGCCGCGCCGGCTCCCGATCCGCTGGCCGCACTGCTGGCGCTCAGTCAAGACGAACGCGTCGCGCTGTTTACCTAGAAAAATTAGGTCGCGATCAATCTCGCGAACAAATCAACATCTACGTTGGCACCGGACAATATCCCAACTACCACCTTCTCGCGAATATCACAAAAGCCACCAAGCTTACCGGCCAGCAATGCCGCCAAGCCGATCGCCCCGCCTGGCTCCACCACCAATTTCAATTCCGCAAAGGCGTAGCGCACGGCAGTCGCAACTTCCGAATCGCTTGCGACTATGCCTTGCCCGATGAGTTCGCGCGTAATCGGAAATGTTAACTCGCCCGGCGTGTTGCTCATCAACGCGTCGCAGATGGTGCCGCTCATGCGTGCATTCGCTTCGCGCCGCCCGCTCCGGAACGACCGCAGCGTGTCGTCGAAACCCTCCGGCTCGACAGTGAAGAACCGGGCCCGCGGCACGCGCGATTTGACGCCGAGTGAAATGCCGGCCGCCAGTCCGCCGCCGGAAGCGCCCACCGCCACGATCTCGGGCTTCAGATTGAGCCTCGCCAGATCCTCCACGATCTCCGCGCCGATGGTGCCTTGCCCGGCAATGATCAGCGGGTCGTCATAAGGCGGCACGATGGTCGCGCCACGTTCACTGGCAATCGAATGCGCGATCGCCGCGCGGTCCTCGCGGTCACGATCGTAGACGATGATCTCGGCGCCAAGTGCTGCGGTGCGATCTCGCTTGGCCCTGGGGGCATCGTGCGGCATTACAATGGTGGCCCGCATGCCGAGCAATCGTGCGGCAGCGGCCACGCCCTGCGCGTGATTGCCGGACGAATAGGCCACGACCCCGGCTTCGCGACGTTCGGCCGGAATGGACGACATCTTGTTGTATGCCCCGCGGAACTTGAACGAGCCGGTGCGCTGCAGCGTCTCCGCCTTCAAAAACACCCTCGCGCCGAGCCGCTCATCCAACACCGGCGCATTGATCAGCGGTGTGCGCACGGCAACGCCGGAAAGCCGCTTGACTGCGGCTTCGATATCGGCGGCGGTTGGCGGTATTTTTCCAATAGCGCCCATGAAACAAGGCTAGCGCTGTCGTCCACGGCTGTCATCAGTCGCGAAAGCGGCTGATCCCGCGTCCTCGCGAGGCCTACCCGCCTTGCTTTACGCCGCCAGCCTGCGTGCGGCCTTGGCCGCTTCCGTTACATGATTGATAAAAATGCGCGCGCTCAACTCCCAGGTCATGCGCTGCGCGAAGTCGCGGCACTCTTGACGCGAACACTCCAGAGCGCCCAGGCAAGCGAGCCGAAGATCCTCATCGAGCACGCCAACTCCCGCATCGCCGATGACGTCGCGCGGCGCAGTCGCCGGAAAAGCTGCAACCGGCACACCGCTTGCCAATGCTTCCAGCAGCACCAGACCGAATGTATCGGTGCGGCTGGGGAACACGAAAACGTCAGCAGCGGAATAGATCTCCGCCAGGTCATCGCCATGATGCGCGCCGATGAATACCGCGCCGGGATAGGCCCGCGCCAGGCTGTTGCGCGCCGGTCCGTCGCCGACCACAACTTTGCTACCCGGCAGGTCGAGCTTTAGAAATGCCTCAAGATTCTTTTCAACTGCCAGCCGCCCAACGGTCAGAAAAACAGGCCGCGGCAGATTGAGCGGGGCGCCCGCACGCGGTCGGAAAAGCTTGGCATCGACACCGCGCGGCCACAGCTTCACATTCTTGAAGCCACGCGTGGCAAGTTCGGATTTCAAGGTCGGCGTCGCAGCCAACACGCCCGCGCCGGGAGCATGGAAGCGCCTCAGCCAAGCCCACGTGATGTCGGTGGTCCATCGCCGCGGGACCGGCAACCGCTCGGCAAGATAGTCGGGAAAGCGTGTGTGGAAGCTGGTAGTGAACGGCACGCCGCGCCGTATGCAGACCCGACGCGCGGCATGGCCGATTGGGCCTTCGGTGGCAATGTGAATGGCATCGGGGTGCATGCCGTCGAGGCACCGCTCGACGGCGCCCGGCCCTGGCAGCGCCAAACGGATTTCAGGATAGCTCGGCATCGGCAGTGTCCAGAACGCATCCGGCGCCAGGAATTCGATTTCCGTCCCGAGTGCGCGCGCCTCGCGCGCCACGTGACCGAGCGTACGCACCACGCCATTGACCTGCGGATGCCAGGCGTCGGTGGCCACAAGTATCTTCATGCAGCCTGCGGCTGAGATTCAAACGGCGCCGACCCGGTGTCGTGCCCAATCCTGATCCAGGTGATAATCTCGAATTGCCCGTCGTGGCGCTCGGCAACGGCGGTGCAACTTTCCACCCAGTCGCCGCAATTGATGTAGCGAATGCCGAAATCGTCATGCATCGCGGCCGTATGAATGTGGCCGCAGATTACGCCGTTGGCGTGGTGATGTTTGGCTTCGGTCGCCAGCGCTTTCTCGAACGCACCGATATAATTGACCGCATTCTTCACCTTCAGCTTCGCCCACTTTGACAGCGACCAGTACGGTGCACCCAGTATACGTCGGAACGCGTTGAAAATGCGGTTGGCGGTGAGCGCAAACTCATAAGCTTTGTCGCCGAGTAAAGCCAGCCAGCGCGCCTGCGTCACCACGATATCGAACATGTCGCCGTGCACCACCAGATAGTGACGGCCGTCGATGCCATTGTGGATAGCGCTCTCCACCACTTCGATGCCGCCGAAATGGGTGCCGTAGTAGCCACGCAGAAACTCATCGTGGTTGCCGGGAATATAGATCAGGCGTGCGCCCTTGCGCGCCTGCCGCAAAAGTTTCTGAACAACGTCATTGTGCGCCTGCGGCCAATACCAGCTTGATCGTAACGCCCAGCCGTCGACGATATCCCCGACCAAGTAAATCGTCTCTGCTTCGTGGTGGCGGAGAAAGTCGAGAAGCTTGTCGGCCTGACAGCCGCGCGTGCCGAGATGCACATCTGAAACAAAAAGCGCGTGATATCGCTTCGTGGCGACGTCCGTCACGAGCAAGCGATCTCCGGGGCGATAGTCATGCGCAAGTCCATTAGCAGTCTGATGTTTCAGATTTATGACAGCTATGTTTACCTATTGGTGAGAATGTCACGCGGCGATCGGTTGCGTCTGCGTCGCAAGTCGGCGGAAACGCACTAGGGTATAGACGCCGAACGGCTTGACCCTGCGCCGCTCGATCAATTCGGTGCCGCCATGGCTTTCGGCCCACGCCGCTAGCCGCGCGAACGGAAATTCCGGCCGCAGGCCAAGCGAGCGCGCTTTTTGCGCCAGCAGACGTTCGATCGCAGCGGCAAGTCCG
Organism: uncultured Alphaproteobacteria bacterium; assembly: GCA_963828695.1. GTDB lineage: Bacteria > Pseudomonadota > Alphaproteobacteria > Rhizobiales > Xanthobacteraceae > Pseudolabrys. The sequence continues at coordinate 350,973 of CAWHFS010000001.1, forward strand.
CGCTCCGAATAGAGATGGTTCACCAGAATGATCTGCCCACCCGGCTTCACGACACCCGCGCATTCGCTCAAGACCCATTCCGGGTTCTCCACCAGCGTGATAACGAATTGCCCGACCACGCAGTCGAAGCTTCCATCGGGAAACGACAGTGCCGCGGCGTCCATCATCGTCAGCTCTTTCACGTAAGGATAGCGGCCGGATGCCGCACGCTCGCGCGCCCGCGCGATCATGGGACCAGAAATGTCGATGCCAGTAATTTCAGTGGAGCGGTCGTAATCTTCGAACGACAGGCCGGTGCCCACACCGATCTCCAGAATACGTCCGCCGGCCTCTCGCGCGGCCTGCGCCGCAGCGCGCCGTCCGTTGAGGAAGATTGGGCCGCACAGGGTGTCATAGACCGGCGCCCAGCGGGCATAGGCCTTTTCCATTACCTGCTTGTCGGGATCGCTCGACATGGCCCCTCGCAAATCGAATGCTGATCCGCGGGGAGGTAGCAAGCGTCTGCGACAATGAGGCGACAATTGATCTTCGCTTCACCCGGCATCGCCGTGAGAGGCAAAATCGCAACCCTTGACGCTTTGCGTCCAGCCCCTGACACTCCGCGCCATTGCCACGCTTCGAGAGGACCCCATGGATCTCGGAATTGCCGGCCGCAAGGCCATCGTCTGCGCGTCGAGCCGCGGGCTCGGCAAGGCATGCGCGCGCGCGCTTGCCGAAGCCGGTTGTGAAATCGTCATCAACGGACGCGACAAGAAGAAGCTGGAAGCCACCGCCACTGAGCTCTCGGGTTTGACCGGTGCCAAGGTCACGGCGGTTGCGGCCGACGTCGCCACGCCGGAAGGCCAAAAGGCGCTTCTTGCCGCCTGCCCTGCCCCCGATATTCTGATCAACAATAATGCCGGTCCGCCAATACGCGATTTTCGCGAACTCACGCGTCAACAGATGGTCGACGGCGTGATCGCCAATATGGTTGTCGCGATTGAACTGATCCAGAAAGTGATCGACCCGATGGGCCAGCATCGCTTCGGCCGCATCGTCAATATCACATCTGGCTCGGTGAAAATGCCGCTCGCCGGACTTGATCTTTCGTCCGGCGCGCGCGCAGGGCTCACTGCATTTCTCGCCGGGGTGGCGCGCACGGTGGCGGACAAGAATATCACCATCAACAACATATTGCCGGGAGCGTTCGACACGGATCGGCTGCGCGGCGTGCTGAGCAGGACGGCCGAACAGAAAGGCAAGAGCGTAACGCAAATTGCAGCCGACCGCATCAACACGATTCCGGCGCGTCGCTTCGGCGATCCGGCCGAATTTGGCGCGGCGTGCGCATTTCTGTGCTCCGCGCAGGCCGGCTACATCACGGGGCAAAATCTGTTGATCGACGGCGGAACGTTTAACGGCGCATTCTGAGTTAGCCTGCCGTCACGACGCATCCGCGCAGAATGTCGCTTCGTTCCGACTGAACAACTATACTAACGCTCGCTTTCGCAAAACTGACAGGAGGACGAGCACGAAACGCGTGCTCAATCCCTATGCCGCTTTGAACTCCACGCCAAGCCGCGTCATGGTGCGCCAGATTACGTGACACGGTAGCTTGAGATGATCGCGGTCAACCACCAGGACAAATTCTTCTGGAATGCCTACCTGGCTTGCCACTTCCAGGCAGGCGCCGGCGGGCAACTCGTTGCGCACGCGGCAATCGATGCGCGCGGCGCTGGTGAGCACGATATGCGCCGCCTTCAGGGCGCGATGGCGAAGGCTCCTGCGTCTGTCTTCATCCATGGCTTCCCTCCGTCTTTTCATGGCCCGCGCAACCTTTTGGCGCAGGCGCCAGCGGCCAGACGGCCTTGGCCGGTATGCCCAATCTAGGCGCAGCCCTTTATGCGATCGTGAAACTGCTGTTCGAAACACGGTGATTTCCGTTAGAGAGCCTTAACCATGCCGCGCGCCACGCGCGCCACGCGCACTGGCCGGCGGTATTTTACGCACCTGCGGCATTTCTTTACGGCGAAAGCCGGCCCAGGACTGCCTAATTTATCTCCGGTTTACGGAAATGCGCCGCCGCGCGGTCTAGAGTATCGGCCGCGATTAACACTTCGGAAGTTCTGAAGGAAACGCCGAGCAGCCATGCTGAACTGGCTTACGGGCAATTGGGACCTGTTCGGCCTCTCCGGGCAAAACTGGATGCTGCTGATCGGCAGCGCCCTCATTCTCTATATCGTGCTGCTGCTGGTGAGCGACCGCCGCCACCCGGTCTAGCGCATGATCCCGAAAAGCGGGAACCGGTTTCCCGCCTTCGCGAAGCCCGCTGCCTGCTCCGCCGAAGCAGCCGCTTCGGCTGCGAAGGCCGGATCGGCGGGCGAAGCAAGGTCGGAAAAGATCATGCGCCAGCAAAATGTCAGGAAAGCACGGTAATTCAACCTGAACGGATCGTGCTCTGGCGCGTCAGACCTTACGCCGCCCGGACCGATGCCGGCGCTCCGCGCCGAAAAAGCGGCTTCCCGCGGCCGCTTGACTACACAGCCCAAAAACACGACGCTTGCATCGATACCTTCCACCATGGCGCGATTGAGGACATTGGGGACGACATGCTCCGGTTCATTGCCTTTTTTCTGGCTGTTTTCGTCGCGACGGCGGCGTCCGCCCAGACCGATTTTCCGACCAACAGCCGCCTGAGCGCCATCACGGCCACCAAAACCATCAAGGTTGCCTATCGCACGGACGCCCGGCCGTTTTCATTCGTGCACAACAACGAACCTGTCGGCTTCACGATCGATATCTGCAAACTGGTGGTGAATGCGATCGGGCAGCAACTCAAGCTCGATCAGCTCAAGGTCACCTGGGTCCCCGTCACCGTTCAGACGCGCTTTTCGACGGTCGCCAGCGGCAAGGCCGACATGGAATGCGGATCGAGCACGGTGACGCTCGGGCGCATGAAGCAGGTCGATTTTTCCAGCTTTGTCTTCGTCGAGAGCACCGGCCTCGCCGTCGCCAAGGCTTCCAAGATCGAATCGTTTGCCGGTCTGGCCGGGAAAAAGATTGCCGTCATCTCCGGCACGACCAATGAACAGGCCGTGATCAGGCAGTCGAAACAGCAAAACGTCAACGCGACCGTCGTCTCCGTGAAGAGCAGCGATGAGGCCGTTGCCCTGCTCGAATCCGGCAAGGTCGATGCCTTCGCAAGCGACAAGCTGTTGCTGGTCGGCGCCCACGTCAAGCATGCAGATGCCCTGGTCATGCTGCCGGATGATCTGTCGGTGGAGCCCTATGCGATCACGCTGCCGCGCGGCGATTGGGCGCTTCGGCTTGCGGTGAATACGGGCCTTGCGCACATCTACCAGAGCGGAGAGATCGTCGGCATCTTCAAGAAATGGTTCAACCAGATCGGCCTGCCGCTCGGCCCGATCCTGCGCGTGGTCTACGGCCTCGGGGCCCTGTCGGACTGATTGTCTGCTTCGTGCGCTGCCGTCCGCCAGATGCAAAAAGCGGGCGTTCGCCGGTCGGGCCCGGGCAGTCCCGCCCTATGCCGCAGACGCGCGCGCGATCAGGTACCGAAAAACATTGTTCATGTGATAGCCGCCGGATGCCGTGCGGTATTGGGTAATGGCACCGACAACGGCATCGCGAACCCGCTCGAATCCGGACGTGCGGATGGCACGTTCGACCGGTCCGGCCGACAGCATGCCACGCAGGGCAGTTTCGAGATCGGCATAGATCCACGGGCATGGCACGTCCACGACGGCAAGCGGCGCCAGTCCGGCGTCCGCTGCGAATGCTTTGAGCCTGTCTTCGTCTGACAAGGCAAACGGCCCCGGCGCGCCGGGTGGTGGCGGCGGCAAGAGTGGCCCGAGCGCCTTGAGATGCCCGGCGGCGTCGCAGAGTTCAGGCGAGCCCCAGACTGCAACCACGATAACGCCTGCCGGCCTGGCGACGCGACGCGCCTCGCGCAGCGCATTCACCGGCGAGGCCGCGTACTGGAATGCGTTGAACCCGGTGACCACGTCGAACGAATCGTCCGCATAGGGCAGCGCCTCCATCTCGCCGACACGAAAGTCGCCCGCAGGAACGCGGGCACGGGCAATCTCGATGAAGGGTGCCGAGGCGTCGATACCGGCGACATTGCCAATTTTCCTGGCAAACGTCTGTGTGGCCAGGCCCGGGCCGCATCCCACGTCGAGGAGCGTGCCGGCACCGGCCAATTCCGCACGACGAAGGACGTCCTGGTAAAGCGGCAGGAAGGTCGGTTCCTGGATTTCGGCATAGTCGCGTGCGCGGGCACCCCACAATTCTCCCTGCAGAACTGCCGATCCCGCCGATGATGTTGCGGCTGCGCTCATGGTCTTGCCCTCTCGATCAGCTGAAATTTCTCGTGCGGAAATACCGGGTGTCCGTTTCCTCGGCACCAAGCACGGGGATGTTCCAGAAATTCACAAATGCCAAAAGCGCACATTTGACCGGCAAGCCTGGAAGCGTGAGCGACCGCCACGCCAGACGCCATGTGGCGTCGGGCGGCCTGCCGGAAACACGCCCAATTTTCGGCTGGCGGTGAGAGATTTGCTGTGCGGCGGCGTGGGCCATGGCGAACTCTTTCCTGAGAACCGGGGATGCAGACCGGGCACGCGGCGCTGGTCTGCGATCGCTGATCCAAATTCGGGGAATTCGCTGGACCTGTCATGAGGCCCCTGGCCCAGGCGTCACGCCATCCGGCCGAAATCGTGCGAAAATTCTGGGTCAGAGGACCTAGCAGGCTGTTGAAGAAGTCCCTAGCGGGATGGAGCGGGGCATGATTCTCTCGATGCTTGAATCGGGAGATTGGGATGCGCGGGTCTGACGAACGGTCTGGATCGTTGTTCAGTTACGTGGATGTCGAAGCGCGGGTTCGCATCGATCACCCGCTGCGGGTGATCCGGGAGATTGCGAACGCAGCCTTGAAGGATCTGTCGGCGGCGTTTACGGCGCTTTACACGGACTTCGGGCGGCCATCGATTGCTCCGGAGAGGCTGCTTCGGGCGATGCTGCTGCAGGCGTTCTACGGCATCCGGTCCGAGCGGCAACTGATGGAGCGGCTTGAGTTCGACTTGCTGTTCCGCTGGTTCGTCGGGCTCGGCGTGGACGATCCGGTGTGGGACCATTCGACCTTCTCCAAGAACCGCGACCGGCTGCTGGAGGGAGAGATCGCCGCGAAGTTCCTGGCCGCGGTTCTGGCGCGGCCGCAGGTAAAGCGGCTGTTGTCGAGCAATCACTTCTCGGTGGACGGGACGTTGATCGAGGCTTGGGCCTCGATCAAGAGCTTTCGCCGGAAGGATGGCGGCGACAACGACATGGAGGGGCCGGGCCGGAACGCCGAGCGGAGCTTCCATAAGGAGAAGCGTTCCAATGAGACGCACCAAAGCACGACCGACCCGGACGCGCGGCTTTACAAGAAGGGTGACGGGCAGCCGGCCAAACTCTGCTACATGGGGCATGCCCTGATGGAGAACCGCTACGGCCTGGCGGTTGGCGGGGGCATCAGCCGGGCGACCGGCACCGCCGAGCGGGCAACGGCGCTGGAGCTGATCGACGGCCGTCATCGGGGAAGACGGCGGATCACGCTTGGGGCCGACAAAGCCTATGACGTCACGCAGTTCGTGCACGATCTGAGAGATCGATCGGTCACGCCGCACATCGCAATCGACGGCCATCTCAGCAAGACCGGCAAGCGGCGCAAGACCGCGGTTGACGGCCGCACCATCCGCCATGCCAGTTACGATATCAGCCAGCGCTGTCGCAAGCGGATCGAAGAGGTGTTCGGCTGGATCAAGAGCTCTGCGGGCCTCGCCAAGGTCAAGCTGCGGGGCCGCAAGCGGGTGAATGCCGTCTTCACGATGGCGCTCGTAGCCTACAACCTGATCCGGTTGCCCAAGCTATTGGCAGTGCCGCCATGAGCGTGCAGGGCAAGTGGCGTGTCGTGGAAACGCCGGATTACGACATGGCTGGACCAGGCTCTTACATTCTGTTCGCTGAGGACGGTGGCGAGTTCGCCTTGGATTGCCTCACCGGAACGATCCATGGCCGCTGCGAAGGTGATGCCGTCGAGTTCACATGGGACGGCAGCGACGAGATGGAGCCCGCCCGCGGCCATGGTTGGGCAGAGAAGCTGGACGATGGCTCGCTCGAAGGTGAAATTTCCCTCGAAGGCGGTGACGATATTCCCTTCATCGCCCGCCAACCGGCCACTTCTTCAACGGCCTGCTAGAGCACGATACGTTCAGGTTGAATCACCGTGCTTTCCGCTCAGCCCAAGTCCGGCGTCGCGGGCACGCACAATGGCCTGGGCACGATTGGGCGTCCCCAGTTTGCTGAAAATGCTGTTGATGTGATTGCGCACGGTCTTCGAACTCACCGAAAGGTGGGTCGCAATTTGTGCGTTGTCGAGCCCGCGCGCGATGAGATCAAGCACCTCACGCTCGCGCGCGGTCAACTCCAGCAACTCCGTATCCCCGTCCGCCGTCGTAGCATGGCCGCACACAAAACGCGTAACCTCGACAAGGAACTGACGCCATGCCGGCTGATGCTCCAGCAGAATATGGTTGCGGCTTTCCAACGTGACGAATTCAGCGTTGGGGATGGAACTCGCAATCAGGCGGCCTTCCGCAAACGGTACCCGGCTGTCTTCGCGCGCATGCAGAACGAGTGTCGGGCTGCGGATATCAGCCAGTGCACCCGAAACATCCATGGCGTCAAATCCCCGGATCAGTCCGATTGCGTTTTCCGGGGACGTCGACATGCGCTGCAGGTCGCTGAACCAGCGATATTGCTCCGGGCTGCTGTCAGGGATGAATATGGTCGTATAGACTTGACGAAACGCGGGGTTATCGCGGCCCCAACCGAGTTCGACGAGTTTAAGCATCGTATTGATTTCATCGATGTCCTGCGGCGAAGGATCACGTTTCATCCGTCCCCGCGCAAAGGCGCCATAGAGGATCAGCTGACTGACGTGCTCGGGATGGCGCGCCGCATAGGCGATCGCCAGGCCGCTTCCCTGACAGCAACCAAGAAGAACGAAGCGCTCGAGCCCTGCGGCATCCACCACCGCTTCGAGGTCACGCAGGCAGGCGTCGAAGCTGAAGTTCTCGACCTTTCGATCGGAAAGGCCGCATCCGCGACTGTCATACCGCGTCAGTGCAAACTGTCTGGACAGTTCGACCAGCCGGGGACCCCAGATCGGACTTTTCCAGTCATGTTCGAGATGATTGAGCCAGGTGGCGACTTCGATCATTGCCGGGCCCCGACCCGCAGAGGCATAGGCGATGCGCACGCCGTCGGTCGATTTGCAGAAGCGAATCTGGCTCATCGTGAACACGCTTCCGGGCTGGCGCGTACGCTGGCGGTCCGGATTTCGCGCAGATGCCACGAATAATCATTCCGGCATTGTTTCAAAATAACATATGCGGCGTTGGGTGCATAGTGAACGCCATCACCTCCGGACCATGGCTGCGAGCTTGACCAGTTCGCCGTGGATGCAAGGTGCATCCCACAGTGGATTGGCAAGGCTCATCTCTCGGATCAACTGCCGGATCTCGACCGACCCTCCAGGGCGGCCCCACCGAGGCCGCGACTTCCAGCGCCTTTTCGAAGATCATATCTGGACCTATTTCTGATGGAGACCGCCGCGGACGGGAACAGCGCTCATGCTTCCGGTCCGCTGCACCGCTCGTCGCAACGGTGCACCTTTCTACGAAGCTAGATGCGGGTGGCGGATTCGACCTGACGTTCTGGTTCAGTGAGCAATAGGAGCGTTAGCAGCGATTATGCTGCGAGCTTCGTCTCCTTGACCCCGATCACCTCGAATTTCAGCGACTTCAGCAAATCATACAGGGCATCGATCTCCGACTGCTTCGGCTTCGGCATCGGCGAGCGCATGAATGGGTTGGGAATAAGCCCGCGTAACCAGGTGGCCGTCTTGTAGCGAATGTGCAAGCGGCCCATGTCGGCGACGTATTCGTGCAGCTGCACAAGTCCTCCGTCCCAGATCCGCCGCGCCTTGTCGATATCCTTCGCGTCCCAGGCTTCGAGATGATCGAGCATTGGCTCCAGCGCAAAATTCCAGAAACCGGACAGCGTGCCGTCGAAAAGACCGGTCGCTTTGTATTCGTGGAAGCGTGATGCCAGCGCGCCCATGACGGCGACATGATGATTGAGGCCGCGCAACCCTTTCGCGATCAGCCGAAAGCCGTCGTACATGTAGGTCATTTTCCAGCCAACCACGTTCGGCACCTCGCGGCAGATGCGCAAGGTCGCTTCGAGCGGCAGACCGGGAAAGAATGGCGGCTTGGCGCCGCCCACGGGATGCGTCACGATCGGCAGATCGACCGCGCGGTCCTGCGCAATGATCTGATCGAGCCAAATCTCCGGATAGTTGTCGGCATCCCAGCAGGAGGTGACATCCTGCGCTCCGCCCGGCGGCGTCACGAAGATGCCGTCGACGCCAAGCGCCTTGCAGTCGCGCGCGGTTTCAACCATTTCGTCGGTTGTCATCGCCCAGGTGCCGGCGAGGACCGGCACCTTGCCGTTCACTTCCTCCATGGCGATTTCCAGCACGCGCCGCTTTTCCTGTCGGGTGAGGTAGAAGATCTCGCCGGCCTCCGGATTGATGCACAATCCGCCGCCCATGCGGACGAATTTTTCATTCCGCAGGAAGTACTGCAGGAAACTGCGATAGGCCGGCTCATCGATCTTCATTTGCCGATCGAAGGGCAGCAGCACTGCCACGTAAAGATGATCTCCAACACTCTTGGGGTGGGGCTTCATGCAAGTATCCTCCATAAGTTCGATTGCGTTCTGTCCGTGCAATTTCAATCGACCGGTTTGGCATCAATGAGCACGAAGGCGACCACGCAAGGTGTATTCGACCGGTTCGCCCAGGCGTGATTGGTGCCGCGTTGGATCAGCATATCGCCGGCCATCATTCTGGTTTCGCCTTCGTCCATCACCGCCCAGATTTCCCCTGACAGCACGATGGCGTAGTCGATCGAACGCGTGCGATGCATGTGAGCGTGCCGGACGGGGCCGCCGGTGTGTGCGGCCCTGGCGGTCTCGTCGATTGCGACCGACCCACCCAGTGCCGCAGCCTTGGCTGCCCAATCCTTGTCGGGCGGAAACTGCACGACACGGAATACGCTGCCGTTTTCCGGCGGCGCTACCTGGATGGGCAAGTGGCACGGATCCTTGCTGGTCCCGGGACCGTTGTCGGCCGGTGTGGAGGTAGTCCTCCAAAAATCGGTCACCGCGAAGTTCGGCTGGTCCATAATCGGCATCACGTGCTGCGACATGCCATCGGACAGAATCATCGAGCGGCCTTGGGGGTCGTGACCGGTGACGATGCGCCGGAAGCGCTTGACCTCTGGTCCAGGTTTTACCGGCGTGACTGGGCGGGCTTCGCTCATGGGTAACTCCGAATGAGAGCCTTATTGCGGGACGACGGGCAGCAACAGATGCGAGGGCCGCCGTGCATCGTGGTAGACCTTGTGCAGTGTGGTGCGGCTGCTGCAGATGTGGTTGGGGACGTATTCGGCATTGGTCGCACCTCCGATGCCTGTCGGCATATCGGCGCACATGATCTCCAGGCAGATGCGGTGGCCGCGCCGGAACAAATTGGCCGTTGCCATGATTTCGATTGCGTAGTTCTCGATTGTCCCGGACGTGACTTTCTTCTGTGCCGCGCGCGTCAGAGGATGCCAGGGCTTCCACGGTTTCGAGCGACGCGGGTCGAGCGTACGATGGGAGGCCTTGAGCCAGCCGCGCGTCACCTCGCGTTCGGTTAGATCGTGCGGGACTTCACGCTCGCCTTCGCGCACGGTCCGGACTGAGACGTCAGGTCCGACATCTTTCAGGCTGACGATCCAGTTGGTGTCGTCCTGATCGATCTCGGCAAACAGGTTAAGTACTGCAGGCCCCGCGATGAGAAGATCCTGCGGTAGCGGATCGGTCAAATAACGCAGCTTCTGGATCGTGTTGGTCTGCGTCGGCGGCATCTGCACGAAGGCATCAGGCGGCAGCTCATCTTCGACGCTGGACGACGTGAAAGGCGTCGTCTGTAAACGTTCCCAACTGTTGAGATAAAACCTGGTCCATTCTGTTTCCGGCAATGGCCAGTCTGTGCCGGACCGCCACTCATTGGCACCCATGACCCAGTAACGCACCGGCGGTTCGTCCATGATGCCGGTGTCGATATTCTTAAGCCAATGGTCGTGCCAGCGCAGGATTTCGCCGTGCAGCGAATGGAACGGCCGCTCCAGATGCGCCGGCCCGGCAAAGGTTAATTTCTTCGGCGCACGTAGGCGCTCGAAATAATTTTGCGCGCCATTGAGATGCGTCTTGTAGGTGTAGGCGTACCAGCCCGCGCCGGTGTAGCTCGGGACTTTGATCTGTTCGAGCGCCTTCTCGGCCGCCTCGAGCAAGGCTTCCTTGTCGTAAGGATCAATCAACAGATCGAAATACGGCGGCATATGCTGACCCTTCTGGGTCAGCACGTTGAAGACATGCGGATACAACCGGTAATCGGGATTCTGCATGGCCTCTCGCCAGAGCGCTTCGCGCTCGGCCGGCAAGTCGCCCGGCTTGCCCTTGTTCTGGTGCAGAGCGGCGAAGTGCATGATCAGGTAGCGGAAGAAGTGGAGTACGCCGCCAGGATATTCCTCACGGAAACTGCCCAGCATGCCGAGCGCGCCACGCGGATCAAACGGGAAAATCGCCTTCAGATGGGGCGGATTCTGTTTGGCGACATGGAATTGCTCCGCGCCGAAGCCTGAGATGCCGACCATACCGACATTGCCGTCGCACCATGGCTGCTGCGCAACCCATTCGATCAGGTCGTAACTGTCCCATTGGCGGCTCCCGCCGCTGTCAGATTTGAAAATTCCGCGCGGCGACCCGATGACGTGCACGTAGCCGCGCGAAACGAAAAACTTGGTGTCGCCAGCTTCCAAAAGCCCGGCCCAGAGTGATGACCACGCCGGCTGCGGGGGCAGCGAGGCGGCGACCTCCGGCCCCTGCAGATCCTTGTTGTAGATCGAGAACGCGAGCAACGCCGGAAACTTCTCGGTCGAATCCGGACGATAGATATCGACCGAAAGATTGACGCCGTCGCGCATGGGCACAGCGACGTCCTTTTCCGCAACCATCCGCTCGTAGGCGGGTTTACGATCATATTCTCCCGGAATACGGTCGCCCGCAGCCGGCAGCGTTACTCGCGTCCGATCTCGCATGATCAAGCCTTTCCGACCAGACTACGGCAGCACAATCTTCTTCGGATCGAGCTGAGTGCGGTACAGATTCAATTCCTTCCCGACGTTCAGGAAGAACGTGAGGTCTTCCGGCCGCGCCTCGTTATTGAATGTGGGGAAGCTCGGAGAGTTATAGCCGATGTATTTTTTCTCGATGACTTTGGCTTCTTCCGGATTCTTCTGGATGAAGTCCAAACCCTCGTCAATCGACATGCGGAAGCCCTTCACCGCCTCGGCATTCTTCTTCGCCCAGTCGCCGCTTGCCAGCCAGCCGCTGACCAGCACATCGGGATTGACTTCGGCGAAATACTCGGCCGCTTTATATCCGGTCTTGGTTGCGACGATACGCGTGCGCAGCGGCTCGACGATGGCGACGTAATCGACGCTCTTGCTCTTCAGCATATCGGGCAGTTGCGGCAGAGGCCCCTCGACCACCTTGACCTTGTCAAGCGGCACGTGATTGTTGAGCAGCCATTTACGAAACATAACGTCGATGACGCTGTTGATCCCCGGCACGCCCACAGTCTTGCCGATAAGATCGCTGGGCTTGCTGTATTTGACGTCGCTGCGGGCCATCAGGCTGATGAAGGTATGCGCTTTGGTATGACGCGCGGCACCGGCGACCAGGACGAGATTGAGACCGCCATCGTCCGCCTGAAGCAGAGTCGGAATCGTGGTCATGCCGATTTGAATGCTGCCCGAGACGACCGCCGAGGGAATGTTGTTGACGACCGGGATCTTGACCGTCGTCGCGTCGATATTGTGTTTGGCGAATATACCTTTCTCTTTGGCGACATAGGCGGCAAGAAAATCGGTCGCGGGCGGATAACCGATGGCGATCTTGGTCGGCTCGGCTGCGCCTGCCGCCGTTAGACCGAAGACCGACAGTACCACCGCCGTCAGAATTCTCTGGAACGTCTTCATGATGTCCTCCCGTTATTAAGTACGCAGGTTGCGCCAGCGCAGTGCGCGACGTTCGAAAAGCAAAATCAGGTGATTGGCAGCAAATCCGAGCAGCGCGAGAAGGATCAGCCCGGCATAGAGATCGGCGCTGCGATATGAACGCTGTGCGAAGAAGATATCCCAGCCAAGGCCAGGCAGCGACGACTGCATTTCGGTGACCACAGTCAGAATGAGCGAAAGGGCGAGGCTGACGCGTAGCCCGGCGACGATATCGGGGAGCGCGGAGGGCAGCGCGACCTTGCGTATGAAGTCACGGCGCTTGAAGCCGAGCACGTGCGACACGTCGGTCAGTTCCGGCGAAACAGACGAAAATCCGTGCACGCTCGCGAGCAGGACCGGCCAGACCGCTCCGAAGGCTATGACGGTGAGCGACATCGCGTTGGACAGGCCGAGGAACAGGACGGCGACCGGAATGACGGCCGAGGCGGGCAGCGGCCGGATGAATTCGAGAGTTGGATTGAGCAGAGCGCGTGCAAGCCGGGAGGAACCGATGGCCGCGCCGACAGCGATGCCGATTGCCGAGGCAAGCAACCAGCCAACCACCATGCGCAGAGCGGTCGACCCAAGCGAGACCCACAGTGAGCCATCAAAAGCCCGATACTGCAGAACCTCAATTGCGCGCAGCGGCGACGGGAAGAAGATGGGCGAGATCAGATGCGCATCAGCCAGCAACTGCCATGCGACCAGCAGCGATAGTGCGAAGCCGAGCGCGGCGAGGTTAATGGGATCGAAGAGCCGCCTCATAGCGGCCTCCAGATCAATCCCGAACCGCTGCCGACCCGGCTGAGCACGAGATTCAACACAAAACCCAGGAGGCAGAGCCAGACAAGCTGTGCCCACATCAAGCCGATCTGCAGCGACTGTTCGGCAAGGATAAGGTGATAGCCGAGGCCGCGCGGATTGAGCACGATCTCGACCGTCACCGCGACCACAAGCGAAATGGCAGCGGCAACGCGCAGGCCGACATTGATCCGCGCGAAGGCGGCCGGCAGCACGATCTTCAGCATCCGCTTCCAGAGGGGCAGTTCCAGCACGGCGGCGACTTCCAGGAGCCGCTCCTCGATTGCACGAACCGCTGCTATCGTGACGATCAGGATCGGCCAGACGCAGGCATAGGCAACGATGCTGGCTTCCAGTCCGATGCCGAAGCCAAACATCATCAGGGCGAGCGGCATGAATGCGATAGCGGGGATGGGCCGCAGAGCTTCGACTGTCGGTCCGGCGATACGCTCCGCCGTGGGCAAGAGGCCGAGAATGGTGCCAAGTGCAATCCCGAGAACGGCGGCAATTGCGAGCCCGAGCAGTGCCGTTTCGCAAGTTTGCAGCGTAGCGAGCAGCAGTGACCCGTCGAGCAAAGCAGCGTATGCGGACGCAAAAATATCAGAGGGCCGCGACAGCGATTCCAGTGTCAGCAGCCCAGCACGACTCGATGCTTCCCAGATCACGAGAAAGGAAACCGGGATGACCGCTCCGAGTAAAAGGCGACGCATCAGCCCTGACCCTTAATTTGGGGAGATTGCGGGGTCCGTTGATGCGCCAGCATTTTGAACAGGCTATGCCGGTAAGCGAGAAAGCGGGCGTCCTCTCGCGTCGTGAGCTGATGGCGCGGCCTCGGGAGATCGATTTCCATGCTCTCCATGATGCCGGCAGGTGAACCCCCGAGCACGAGGACGCGATCACCGAGATAGATTGCTTCCTCGAGATCGTGCGTGATGAAGACGGTCGCGGTCTGTTTGTCGGCAACCAGGTGCAGGATTTCGTCCTGCAAGGTCTGCCGGGTCATGGCGTCGAGCGCACCGAAGGGCTCATCCATCAGCAGCAACTTCGGGTCTTGCGCCAGGCAGCGTGCGATTTGCACGCGCTGCTGCATGCCGCCGGAGAGCTGGCCGGGAAATTGCTCTCTTGCCTGGCTCAAGCCCATCTTGGCGAGCAAATCGTCGACGATGGCGTCCCGCTGGCCGGCTGGGAAATTCCGCGCTTCCAGGCTGAGCGCCACATTGCCGCGCACGGTGCGCCAGGGCAGCAGCGCCTTCGAATAGTCCTGGAAAATGATCGCGCGGTCGCGCGACGGGCCGGAAATCTCGGCGCCTGAGAACAGGACTTTGCCCTCGGCGGGACGTGCGAGCCCGGCAAGAACGCGCAGCAGCGTTGTCTTGCCCGATCCCGAGGAGCCGACAATGCAGAGAAACTCGCCTTCGCGCACCTCGAAGTTGATCGCGTGCAGGACCGTCCGCGCACCGAAACGTACGCTGAGATTGGAAATCGCCAGCGCGGATGGTTCGGCCTTGCATGGACACGCAGCACCAACGGTCTTGCGCAATGGCTGCACCTGGGCCTCTCCCGGCAGAGCGATCCCCTTGAAATGGGGCGCTTGTTTCTTTATGAACGTGTTCATTCTTGAACGCGTTCATCTTGTTGTCAAGCCGTCTCGCCGCTAAAACGGGCGTATCTCGCGGAGAAGATTCGAATGACCGAAATGATGCTCGCGGCCGCTAACGGCCTGCGCACGCGCAATAAGCTGGAGAAGCTGCGGCGCATCAAGGAGGCGGCCCAAAATCTATTTGTGGCCAAGGGTTTCGACGATACGACGATGCGTGAGATTGCGGTGCGCGCAGGGGTCGGCCTGGGCACGATTTTCCTTTACGCCAAGGACAAGCGCGATTTGCTCTTTCTGACCATTAACGAGCCCCTGGAGAATGTTACGCAGCAAGCCGAGGACGCCGTCGATCCGACGGCGCCGTTGATCGACAACCTCCTGTCGGTCGCGAAACTGCACTACCGGTTTTTCGGAAAGCAGCCAGCCCTGGCGCGTCTCGCCCTGCGCGAAATGATTTTTTACGATTCCGGCGCGCAAGCCGCTCCCTTTCAGAAGACCCGAGATCGCCTGATCCGACTGTTCGGCCACACCATCGAACTGGCGATTGTGAATAAGGAAATCGCACCGAACGAACCGCCGCTGTTCGCTGGCTGGACGTTGTTTTGCATCTTTCAGGTTGAATTACGTCGTTGGCTCGCAAACGACGTGACGAATCTTCGCACCGGCCTGAGCGAACTTGAACGCGCTCTGGGTTTGCTGATCTCAGGATTTGGAATTTGTGCGGATCAGCCCGTGCGGAAATACGGCAGAAATGATCAAAGGCGAAAGACAATCGTCTAATTTGAGGCAGCTGATACTTTCAAAATTGACGTTTCCACTTCACCGGTGGCGTACACCTTGGTCAGGCGTTGAGCGGTGAAAATATTATGATCCATGATCTCATCTGCGGTTTGGCGGCCGCGGTAATCTGAAGTGCATGCCTCTAACAGGCCGTTGAAGAAGTGGCCGGTTGGCGGGCGATGAAGGGAATATCGTCACCGCCTTCGAGGGAAATTTCACCTTCGAGCGAGCCATCGTCCAGCTTCTCTGCCCAACCATGGCCGCGGGCGGGCTCCATCTCGTCGCTGCCGTCCCATGTGAACTCGACGGCATCACCTTCGCAGCGGCCATGGATCGTTCCGGTGAGGCAATCCAAGGCGAACTCGCCACCGTCCTCAGCGAACAGAATGTAAGAGCCTGGTCCAGCCATGTCGTAATCCGGCGTTTCCACGACACGCCACTTGCCCTGCACGCTCATGGCGGCACTGCCAATAGCTTGGGCAACCGGATCAGGTTGTAGGCTACGAGCGCCATCGTGAAGACGGCATTCACCCGCTTGCGGCCCCGCAGCTTGACCTTGGCGAGGCCCGCAGAGCTCTTGATCCAGCCGAACACCTCTTCGATCCGCTTGCGACAGCGCTGGCTGATATCGTAACTGGCATGGCGGATGGTGCGGCCGTCAACCGCGGTCTTGCGCCGCTTGCCGGTCTTGCTGAGATGGCCGTCGATTGCGATGTGCGGCGTGACCGATCGATCTCTCAGATCGTGCACGAACTGCGTGACGTCATAGGCTTTGTCGGCCCCAAGCGTGATCCGCCGTCTTCCCCGATGACGGCCGTCGATCAGCTCCAGCGCCGTTGCCCGCTCGGCGGTGCCGGTCGCCCGGCTGATGCCCCCGCCAACCGCCAGGCCGTAGCGGTTCTCCATCAGGGCATGCCCCATGTAGCAGAGTTTGGCCGGCTGCCCGTCACCCTTCTTGTAAAGCCGCGCGTCCGGGTCGGTCGTGCTTTGGTGCGTCTCATTGGAACGCTTCTCCTTATGGAAGCTCCGCTCGGCGTTCCGGCCCGGCCCCTCCATGTCGTTGTCGCCGCCATCCTTCCGGCGAAAGCTCTTGATCGAGGCCCAAGCCTCGATCAACGTCCCGTCCACCGAGAAGTGATTGCTCGACAACAGCCGCTTTACCTGCGGCCGCGCCAGAACCGCGGCCAGGAACTTCGCGGCGATCTCTCCCTCCAGCAGCCGGTCGCGGTTCTTGGAGAAGGTCGAATGGTCCCACACCGGATCGTCCACGCCGAGCCCGACGAACCAGCGGAACAGCAAGTCGAACTCAAGCCGCTCCATCAGTTGCCGCTCGGACCGGATGCCGTAGAACGCCTGCAGCAGCATCGCCCGAAGCAGCCTCTCCGGAGCAATCGATGGCCGCCCGAAGTCCGTGTAAAGCGCCGTAAACGCCGCCGACAGATCCTTCAAGGCTGCGTTCGCAATCTCCCGGATCACCCGCAGCGGGTGATCGATGCGAACCCGCGCTTCGACATCCACGTAACTGAACAACGATCCAGACCGTTCGTCAGACCCGCGCATCCCAATCTCCCGATTCAAGCATCGAGAGAATCATGCCCCGCTCCATCCCGCTAGGGACTTCTTCAACAGCCTGCTAAAGCGTGAAATCAATAAATTCTCGATATTCCGCGCGCCGGGCTTTTGATTTAGCGCAAGGCCGAAACAAATATTCCGGCTCATTCGCATTCCGAAATTCATATCGTATTGATGATAGAGACCGGCCAAAACTGATATGGCGGAGACGCTGCCGGATCGGGCGCTTTAACGGACGATCCCTATTCAATGTCCGATGCGTTGCGCGGATGATCGTATTTGGCCCCATAGGCGAAGAGAGCGCGGCGTGGAAGGCACCGCTTCGCCTAGCCCGGTCTCGAAGGTGGCGATCTCCGTCGGATCAAGCGTTCATGGTCCAATATCAGTCGCGCGCAAACGGCGCGCGTCGTCTTCGGGACTCGACGGGTTAATGGGCAAACCGCCGCCAAGTTCAAATCCGCCCCAGGTGGCGACGTCCGGAACAATACGCAGGCGCCAATGCCAGTGCGGCGCCTCTCGTTCCCCTTTGGGGGCGCTGTCGACCACAAAATTGTAGGGCGGATCGTTGAGCGCCACCTGCAGCCGACGCAAGGTCCGGCCGAGCAGACCGGCGAAGGCGGGCAATTCCTTCTCATCAAGCACTGTGAACGAGGCCTGGTGCCGCTTCGGCACCAGCCACAGTTCACAAGGGTGCTGGGCGGCGAACGGCACCAGCGCCACAAAATGTTCGTTCCCGTCGACAAGACGGACGCCATTCCTGCATTCGATGTCCAGCTCATCACAGAGCGCGCAGCGACCATGCGCGCTGTGATAGGACCTTCCCCACTCGCCTATAGCAGCGACGCGCGGCGGCACGAGATTGAGCGCGATGACCTGCGCATGCGGATGCGCCAGTGAAGCCCCGGCCCGCTGGCCGTAATTGCGGAATAAGATGACCGTCGCGATTCCGTCGCGGTGGAGCAGAATGCGCGACCGCTCGCGATAGACATCGATGATCGCGCCCAGTTCGGCCGCGCTCATGCCGGCCGGCTCGACGTCGTGCCAGGGGCTTTCGACGATGACTTCGTGCACGCCGTTACCCGGACGCGCCCGATGACCGCCATCGGCAACCGGTGTCTCCGATTCAAGCTGCACGGCAGGAAATTTGTTGGGCACGACCCGCACACGCCAGCCAGGCGCCTCCGGCATGGACGTCTCGGCATTGATGCCGGGAAGTTGCGCCTCGTTCCCCGGACAGAACGGACATGTCGGATCGAAGCGAGGTCGTTTTTGCGGGCGGTTTCCCAGGTCTTTCATCTGCGGCCGGCGACCGCGCCGGGGCGCAATGATCACCCAGCTGCCGCTTGTGCGGTCCTGTCTCAGTTCCGACATACGATCTTCATGCGTTCCAACGTCGCCCGCTTTCACGAAAGCAGGAATCAATTTCTCCAGCGACCGACGTGCTGTTGCCAGGTCTCCCCGCCTTCGCACGGACGTGCGGCCACCCGGTGGCATCCACGGAAGGCCGGCAGGCATCGGCCGTAGCGGCGAAGCCGGGCGGCGCCCATACCCGCTTGCTGCCGGGATCAGCGACCATCTCGCTGCGCCGCCCCCCTGAGCCGGAAATGCGCCTCGAAAGAACCGATGAGGTCGAGCCAGTCTTCCATCAGCCGCGTCATCAAAAAGCGTTCGCGTACGGTCTTGCGCGCGTTGCGGCCCATGCGTTCCCGCAATTTCCGGTCCTTCAGCAGCGCAACGATGCACGCGGCTGCCTCTTCGACGTTGTTCACGAGGTAGCCGTTCACGCCGTGCTCGATCTGGTGCCTGATGCCGCCCGCATTGCCGCCGATCACGGCGGCGCCCTTCCACATCGCCTCGGTGACGGTCAGGCCGAAACCCTCCCGGATCGACTTCTGCACCACGACGGCGGCGCGCCGTTGCAGCGCGTTGACCAGCGCGGAGTCCTGCACCGAAAGGATGCGGACTCGGTCGTCACTGCATTTGCAAAGCGAGGAAAACACCTCCTGCCCTTCCGGGTCGTCGGTCGCCACGTTGCCGACAAGCACCAGCCTGCAGTCCGCTTCCTTTTGCGCAATGCGGAAGGCGTTGATCACGCCTTGCGGGTCCTTCCACTTGTCGAATCGCGAGACCTGCACCACCAGCGGAAGGTCGGTGGGAATGTCGTAATGCGCGAAGCGGTCGGCGATCTCCGCTTCGGACAATTCCTTGTTTGTGGTGGAGAACGGGTTGAGGGCCGGCATGATGAAGCGTTGCGGGGTGCCGAGCTTCTGCGCATACTCCGGGAGCGACAGCACCACCGCGTCATAGCGCTCGACCAGCGGCGCCAGATAATCCCACACCTCTCGATGCGGGTTGCTCAAGTCGACGTGGCATCGCCAGATCCAGGGTGCCTTCTTGCGGAAGTGCTGGATCAATGGCAGCGGCTGTGGATCGTGCACGATCACCACATCATGATCGAGATGCAGGCGGGCGGCATTTTCGAAAACGACTTCCTCGTAGATTTGCAGCTTCAGGTCGGTAAGGTTGATATCGCCACCCTGCAAGGCGTTGTGCATTTTCTTGGTGATGCTGAAGAAATCAGGCCGTCCTTCGATCACGCGCCAGCCGGTCCTGATGCCGGACGCGTTCATCAGGAGGGTCAGCGAAGACAGCAACTCGGCAACACCGCCGCCGTAATAGGTCGAGTTGATATTGACGACGTGAATGTCGCGCAGCGCCTCTGCCTTTTTCAGCAGCCGCTCGACGGCTTCAGAGCCGGCCAGCGGTTCATAGTCCTCGATCGAAGCCAGTTTGAAGGCCCGCGCCTTCGGATCATCGGCCACCAGCATCGGTCACCTCTCCATTGATGCTGTCTCTCAAGTCGTTCTTGCGCCCCGCCTGTCAATGATTGATCAATTAATTATGATACTCGCCCAATCAATCGGTCACGATGACCTGGCTCAATCCTTTCTTTGGAGAAGCTATATCATGAAACTATTACGAGCGCCGGAATTATCGTGCTGTCGCCGGGGACGGCAAGCATCATCCCGATATCGGGCGCGCCCGGTCCCGCGGCGGCACACGAAGGCCATTTGTCAGCAGGCGAGCCCGGCAACCCGAAAAGACCTGTGCGAACCGTCAAGGCAATCATGCACGAAGACGGCAAGAAAATGCTTTTCGAACCATCGCAGAACACCGTTCGAAAAGGCGAACAAGTCTGTTTCGTGCTCGAGAACGACGGGACCGAAAACCACGCGTTCGTTTTGGCGGCCGTCGAGGAAAACGGCAAACACCTGGAGCTCGTGAAAAAATATCCGAAAATGGAACACGACGATCCGAACGCGAAACGTCTCTCGCCGTACAGCACCGCTGAGCTTGTCTGGAGGTTCACCAGGCCGGGCTCATTTGAATATGCCTGTCTGATTCCAGGCCACCGGGAAGCGGGCATGTACGGAACTGTGACAGCAACTGCCAGGTGAGCGCCAACAGAATAGCGCAGAAACCTCCGGCTGATCGAAGCCGGAGGCTGCTGTAAAAACCCTGCGGTTCGAGGAAAGGGGCTGGCTTAGCGGCCACCACCGCCGCCACCACCGCCGCCGCCACTGCCGCCCTCACCATTCTCGGCGCCAATGACGAGTTCTTCGGGATAATCGCGCAGCGATACACCGCGCGGATATTTATAGGAGCCGTCGCATGGATCCCAATAACCGTAGCCATTGCCACCGGTGTAGACCCAGCAATACTTGCCTTGCTGGAGCGGTGATCCGGGCTGGTGCGACGTTGGTTGTCCGGCGTTCGCGGTTGCGGCCACCATAACAGTCACGATTGCAGTCAAAATGGCAACGGTCTTCATTGCTGATCTCCTTCGGTTGCGAAGTTCCTCAATGCGGAGCGACCGCTTCGGGTCGCCGTTGCCCCGTACACGTGTGTGTGGTGAGACTACCGTCCGGTTCAAGGAAATCCGGACAGAACCTCGCCGGCTGAAACGGCTGATTTGCCCTTATGTGGCGGGCAGACCCAATGTGCCGAGGCCCGCGGAGAAGAGCGCCAGCGCCGCGAGTAGAGGCATTCCGGATTTGCGCCAATAGCGGGCATTGCCACGCATGGCCAATTCAGATCGCGCTCAACAGCGACTGGCAATGCGGGAACTCGGCGCCTAGTGATTGAAGCGCCACATTTGTTGCACGCAATGAACGACGATTGCGGCTTTGACCTATGTCAAGCCACTTCGCGACCAGTGAGTGTATTGGAGACCATGGCCATTTTACGAAAGATGACCATCGGGCTTTGCCGACCTTCTGCTACGCTTGAGCAAGGAAGAGGCAGCCAAACACTTATGCCGCACCGACGCGTCAAACTAAGAACAATATTTCGCCGTCGAACAGAAAATGGAAGAGGAGATGTCACCATGTCGAAAGCGCACGCAATAGCAATAGCGGCGATCACAATTGGTCTGGTCGTACCCTCGTATTCGCGCCCCGCCTCTGCCGCTCCAGTGAACGGCGCCAGCGCGATCGAACATGCGGCGCCGAACAGCCTTGAAACCGTGCGATGGCGCGGGGGCGTTGTCGCGAGAGGCGTTGGGCCTGGTGGCGGTTGGCACGGTGGCGGTTGGCACGGTGGCGGATGGCGCGGTGGAGGATGGCGCGGAGGTGGTTGGCGTGGTGGCGGATGGGGTTACTATGGCGGCGGATTCGCGGCCGGCGCGATTCTCGGCGGATTGCTCGCCGCCCCCTACTACTATGGGGGACCCGTCTACTCTGAATACGGGCCGTCGGAGGGTGACGCCATCGGTTACTGCATACGACGGTTCAAATCGTATGACGTGCGGAGCCAAACCTATCTCGGCTACGATGGATATCGCCATCCGTGTCCCTGAGCGAGCCGGGCGGAGACGCGTTGATCACAGGTCGCGCTCCGCCGCACACTTAAGACGTCGACACCTGGAAATGACCGCTTCGGCTCATGAGCGGACAAAGCTTGAGCAACGGCAATGCCCGCCAAGCGTCAGAAACAGACGTCGTCGGCCCCCTATGTATCCTGGGGCCGAAAGGAGCTAATGCATTAACAATATAGGTTTGTCGGCATTGCGGATGACCGCCTCGGTGCAGCTGCCGAAAATCAGCTCGCGTAGTTGTGAATGGCCGTAGGCGCCCATAACCACAAGGTCGGCTTTACATTCGTTGGCTGCGGTCAATAGCGCGCTGGATATCCCGCCTTTGCTTGCGGGAATAACCTGCACGTCGGTCGGAATTCCATTGCTGGCCAGTTGCTGCTCAAGACCGTGCACGGCCGCGATATCGCCCTTGCCGCGCGCCTCCACAATCGTCACCACGACACGTTTCGCGCTGGTCAGATAGGGCATGGCAGCGGCTACAGCGCGGGCCACATTTTCGGAGTTCTTCCAACACACCATGACGGTGCCAGTGAGGCTCTGCGGCGCCGCACCGGTTGCAACAAGCACCGGGCGCCCACAATTCCTGATCAGATGTTCAAGAGTATGCGGAGAAAGACCTTGCGTTTGCCTGGCGCGCCCTATGACAACGAGATCACTTTGCCGGGCATGAAACGTCAAACGTTCTATTGTCGTGTCCGTCTCTTCGCGAAAACTCGCCGTTACGTTTTTCCCGCTGGCCGGGATGTCGGAAAACTCAATGTTCGCCTGTGAGCAGAAATTGCGGACATGGTCTGCGGCAACTTTGGAAAACGTGTTGGCTTTGGTGTCAAGTTCACTCAGGGCGTTCCGGATCGCCGGTCCAATGGCATAATCAGCACGACTATATTTTGCCGCAACTCCCGGGGTTACGTGAACATGAAGGAAGTCCAAATGGGCCGAAAGGGGCACCGCCGCGGCCAGAGATGTCCGCATAATAATCTGATCGCGATCACCACCGCCAATAAGGCCGAGGATTGTCGTCATGGTTCACGTTCTCCAAGCACACCAGATGGCTATCGACCTTACAATGCGTCCGATCCCATGGCGCCATCGACAAAACGGTTCTGCCTGGAGGGACGCCGCTTCAGGATCCGCCTGATCTGGGCGGGAGTTTTTCCACGGACGTCATAACCGCGCTCTTCAAGATCGGCGACGGCTGCGTTCTTCAAATTCGCGAGCTCGGCCCGGAATTTCTTACGCTGTACTTTCCGATCGGAATTCATGGTCCCCCTCACCGATTGAATGCAAACCGGCAACATTGCGATTTTGCTGCAGGGCAGAGTCCTCGATGTGCCCGCTACGGCAGCCGACAAAACTCTCCCTTATCAG
The DNA here is from genome assembly GCA_963828695.1 of uncultured Alphaproteobacteria bacterium. GTDB lineage: Bacteria > Pseudomonadota > Alphaproteobacteria > Rhizobiales > Xanthobacteraceae > Pseudolabrys. The sequence goes on from CAWHFS010000001.1 coordinate 374,173, forward strand.
CGTTGCCTGAGGCCATTTGCGGCTTCCGCCGAAGCCTCGGCTCTGCCGAACGGCAAATGGTAGTCGCCCGGAATCCTGGTTTGATTCCAGTCCTGGGCCTGCCGGCGTCTTTTCGCGACGCGTGCTGCGATTGCTGTCCGGCTGCCCAGGTTTGTGAAGGTTACAGACATGGCGGCCTCCTGCTCTCGATCTCATGCCTGCAAACTAGACCGACGCTTCCGGTCCTGCTGTGATGAGGGTCACTCGGATTGCGATTTACGACCGCCGCATTGGTGTCTTGAAGCAAATGTCGTCAGCCTTATTCGAATACCTCGGCGGCGCGTGCAATCGATAGCGATGGAATGGTGAGACCGTGTGGTTTTGCTGTTCGCGGATGGCATTATGTGTTGTCTATTTTGAGCGCTTTCGGTCATTCGCAGACAAATGATTCCGGGGCTAAAAGGCATCTTTGCCCGCTGTTGCTCCAATAGGCGACAAAACGGTGCGTCGCGGCGATTGACGCTACGTGCCAATGGCGGACATGGGGCAAGCACTAGACTTGGCCACCTTTTTCGAGCAATCCGAGCGCGCGGCGCAGCGCATCGGCCGCCACCTTGCGTTCGTCGTCGGACATGCGGTCAGCGTCGAGCTCCAGCCGCAGATGCGCCGTGCCTGCCTGTTCCGCGTCCTGCAATAACCCAACCACCGCAAAGGTCGCGACTGGCTGAGCGATTCCTTTGACCTGCACGCGGCCGCGCCCCTCGCAGCGCACGTCGTTCTTCACGTGCGCGTACGTCTCAAATGAGATCAGCACGCCGCCTGGCGGTGCCTCATGCTCAAGCCGGGACGCAAGGTTCACCGTGCCGCCGACCATGGTATAGTCCATACGATCTTCGCTGCCGAAATTACCCACAGTGCAATAACCAGTGTGAATACCGATCCGACAGCGAAGCGGCGTCTCAATGCCAAAGTTGCTCCAGGCTTCGGCCAGCTCGCCGACGCGCTTTTGCATAGCGATCGCCATTTGGACGCAGGCCAGTGCATCTTCCTTCACGCCTAGCGTTGTTGGATCGCCAAAGAACATCACGATGGCGTCGCCGACGTATTTATCAACCGTGGCACCGTACTGCAGCGCAATCTTCGACATTTCAGTGAGATAGTGGTTGAGGAGGTGGGTAAGATCTTCCGACTCCATCTTGTCGGTGATCTCGGTAAAGCCGACGAGATCGGAAAAGCACACGGTGAGTTTCTTGCGTTTACTGACGATCTTGACATCTTGCTGACCGGTGAAGATCGAGTCGTACACCTGCGGTGCCAGGTATTTTGCGAGTTTCGACGATAGCGCGGCGAGCGCGTTCGATTTCTCGGTCAAGTCCTGCTCGCGCTGCTTGAGCTCGGTAATGTCGGAGTACACCGCGACGGTGCCGCCATCCTCGGTGCGCCGTTCACTGACCATGACCCACCGGCCATTGTTGCGGCGCTGTACCTGCGGCTCGCCCGGATCGCGATGCTGGCGCAGCCGCTCCGCCACCCACTCCTCAACGCGGCCTTGTGCGTCTGCCACGTAGCCGCGCTCTGCGGCGTATCGAATGATGCTTTCGAATGTCGTTCCCGCGGTCAGTTCCATTTCCAGGCCTGGGTAAAGCAAGTCACGGTAGCACGAGTTGCAGATGACCAGACGGTCCTCCCCGTCATAGCAGACGAAACCTTCCGAGATGCTCTCAATCGCTTCGGCGAGTCGACGCTCGCTGCGCAGCCGCGCCTGTTCCGCGCGGCGCAGCGGCGTTATGTCATAAAGCCAGAACAGCCGTTTGCCCCCGGACACGGCCACATGGCCGCCGTGGTAGGCGACTTGCACATAGGAAATCAACAGATGAAGCGGTTCGCCCTGCTTGCTCTTCCATATGACTTCTTCGTTGAGCAATTGGCCGCCGCGGGTACGCAATAGCTCGATAATGCGTGTTCGATGATCGAGGTCGTACCAAAACAGCCTGGTGTCGAACAGGTCCAGCTCTTCCTTCTCATAGCCCAACAGATCGCGCATGCGTCGATTGTGGAAAAGGACACGCCCTTCGTCGTCAACGACGCACACCGCCGCCGGACAATAGTCCAGAATTTCTCGGAGCTGACGTTCTTGCTCCACGACCTGGAGCTCGTGCCGGGTAAGCGTCGTGATGTCGTAGACCCACAGCACCCGCTTGCCGCCAACGAAGCTGATATGGCCACCGCGATATGCCACCTGCGCATAGGTCAGCAGCAGGTCTAGGAGCTGGCCGCCCTTGGTGCGCCAAACCACCTTTTCGTTCAAAAGCTGCCCGCCGCGGTCGTGCAGTGACGCAATGATCTGGGAACGCTGCTCGCGGTCGTGCCAAAACTCGCGAGTGTCGATGCGGTCGAGCTCGTTTTTCTCATATCCAAGTAGCTCGCGCAGCCGCGCGTTGTGAAACAATAGCCGGCCATCCTCGTCTACGACTAACAACGCAGCCGGGCTGAACTCCAGGAGTTCCCGGAATTGACGCTCGTGTTCGGCGACCTCGATGCTGGAAGGATGGCTGTCGCTGGCTGCCACTGCTCGGTTTGCTGTCACGTCAGAAGACATGCGGGTCCCGCCGGGCTGAGCTGGCGAACGCTAGCATTGAAGCCTATTCAAGGCGAGGCCGTACTTGGCAGACAGAAACGGTCCCGACGAGCATGGCCACTGACGCCGGGTGCCAATGGCGGACAAACGGTTGGGCAATTGGATAGTCCGTCATGCGCCAAAGTATGACATTGCGCAGCTCACTTTATCACGTGATCGGCGACGGTGAGCACGCCCGCAGGAACGGTGAGTCCGATCGCCTGGGCAGCCCTGAGATTGACGACAAGCCTGAATTTTGTTGGTGCCTGAACCGGCATGTCGGCAGGCTTTTCGCCCTTCAGGATGCGATCAACGTAGCCTGCTGCACGGCGATACGGGTCGATCGGATCGGGGCAATAAAGGATCAGACCGCCGTCAGAAACAAAGATTTGGGTGAAGTAGATCGCAGGCAGTTTATGCCGGGTTGCAAGCGCGATGATCCGATCCCGAATAATCACAGAATATGTGCTTGGCGTCACGATCAGGCCGCCACTCGGACTGCTCGCAAAAGTACCTATGCTGCGTTCCATCTTCAGGCCATCACGTACATCGACCGGACTCACCTCCACATTGAATGATGGCGCCGCTTTCTGAATTGCGCCCAGCAAGCTCCTCCAGGCAACTCGTGAAGGATCCTGGATAACCGCCACTCGCCTCACACCCGGCGCGACCTGTTTGAGCAATTCCAGCCACTTTTGACCTATGCTGGATTCGAACTCGATAAGTCCTGTGAAGTTGCCACCGGGCTGTTCCATATTCGCGATTAATCTGCGGTTGACCGGGTCGCTCATTTTCATGAAGACGATCGGTATAACGCGGGTCACCTCCTGCAGAGCGCTCGCACTTGATCCGCCGACGGCCAGAATAACGTCTGGAGCGAGCGAAACCAGTTCGTGCGCAAATCGTCTAACGATTATGTCGTCCGGGGCCCATCGGTACACGATCTGCAGGTTGTCACCGGGCTTCCAGCCCCGTTCCTGCAAACCGCGCTCGAAAGCCGAGGTTGCGTTTGTTGTTTGCGGATCGCCCTCGTAATAGTTCAAAAGCACGCCGATCCGCCGCATTCGCGTGGCTTGCTGCGCGTGAACAGCAAACGGCCAGCCGGCAGCCGTTCCCCCGAGCAATTTGATGAAGTCGCGGCGTATCATCGTCCCTCCGAAGGCTCACAACCGATCATTCTAAGGGCCATGCTGGCACGACGGTAGTGGGCTCCGGGGGCAGATCCATGTCCGCTTCTCTAGTCGGCCGGTTGGGGTCAAGCGCTTTCAGACTGTCCACCAACTGCAGTGTCGATGTCTCCCGCGGGCTCGTGCTTCTCTCGGGAATCGGCACCCAAGGCCCTTCCGTCATGGGGTTCGAGAACGAGGCGGAACAATCTTTTGGTCGGCCTTGCCGTCGATTAGCGGCAGGTCCAAGCGGACATACGATCTCACCTCATCCGTCGTCCCGCGAGGGACATCCAGGCGGGTCTGGACAGACCAATTTTGTATTGCCAACCATCGCACAGGGCGCCTAACCTTTTTCTGCTACCCACACGCGCTTTACCACTTGCTGCGAGCCGGAAGGAATTGCTCGGATGTTAACGAAACGCGATTTGCTTCGCTCTGCTGCGATGACCGCGCTCGCCGTCACGACGGCGAAGCCCGCTCCGGTACTTGCGCAGAACAAAGCCGAATGGCCCAACCTGTTGGAAGCCAAGGACATCGCCGAACAAGGCTTCATCTACGGCTTACCGCTCGTGATGAACTATGCGGTTATGCAAGAGTTTGCCGTGGACAAGAACTCGGGGCAGTTCAAAGCGCCGTTCAACGAAATCAACAACCAGCACCACGTCGCCACCCCGGAGGATACGGCAGTCATCACGCCGAACAGCGACACCCCTTACTCGATCCTCTGGTTGGATTTACGCGCTGAACCGATGGTTATCTCGGTGCCAAAGATTGAAAAGGTGCGCTACTACGCGGTCCAGTTCATCGACGGCAATACCTACAATTATGGCTACATCGGCACCCGGACCACGGGGACCGAGCCGGGCGCCTATCTGGTGGTCGGCTCCGATTGGAAAGGTGAAACGCCCACCGGGATCAAGAAGGCCTTCCAATCGACAACGCCGTTCACGCTCGCGCTTTTCCGCACTCAACTCTTTAACCCCGGCGACATGTCGAACGTCGAGAAAATTCAGACTGGCTATCAGGCGCAGTCGCTTTCCGCGTTTCTTAAACGGCCCGCACCGCCGGCCGCGCCGAAGATCGATTTCCTCCCCGCCACCACTGCCGGGATCAAGGATAACTTCTTCCAGTATCTCGACGCTGCCCTGCAGTACGTCCCTGAGACGCCGAGGGACAAGGCAATTCGCGCAAAGCTTGCGAAGATTGGTATCGGGCCCGGCAAGACCTTCGAGTTCAAGGATTTATCGCTCGAACACAAAGCCGCAATCCTGGTGGCCATGAAGCAGGGTGACGACAAGGTAGACAAATGGCTGGCCAGCGGAAACAAAAGCATCAACGGCTGGAACGTCGGCGCGTTCTTTGGCGACGAAGCCTTCTACAACGGCAATTGGTTGATGCGGGCGGCGGCTGCCAAGGGCGGTCTCTATGGCAACGATGCCGTAGAAGCCATGTACCCCTATACCCGAACGGACGCGACCGGTGAGCCGCTCGACAGCAGCAAGCACAAGTACACCATCACCTTCGCACCCGGCCAACTGCCGCCGGTAAATGCGTTTTGGTCCGTTACGATGTACGACGGCAAGAGCCAGTTCCTGGTCAAGAACCCGATCAATCGCTACCTCATCAACTCACCGATGTTGCCGGCGATGAAAAAGAACGCAGATGGCTCGCTGACGCTGTACATTCAAAAAGACAGCCCCGGCGCGGATAAGGAAGCAAATTGGCTTCCGGCGCCGGATGACAAAATCTATCTCGTGATGCGCCTGTATTGGCCGAAGCCTACGCCACCTTCGATCCTACCGGCGGGCGAAGGCACGTGGCGGCCACCGGGCGTGAAACAGGTCTCATAGAAGATAGGTCTCGACGCCTCTCCGTCGCGGAGTCGTTACAGCATCATTCGCAGACAAATGATCCCGGGCCAAAGTCGATTTTGTCTGCTTCGGCCCAGGAACAGACAAATGCCGGTCTCAACGGATTGTCCGCAATGTACGAGAAGCGTGCTTGCCCAAATGAAGGGACGGCGTAGTGGGGAGCTACGCCGTCCGGGGCTAAAGCTAAAAGGCGCGGGGTACGGGGGTTTCTGCCTCCTAGCTTGCGTCAATCGTCCTGTCAGGGCTGCCAATACCACCTTGCAGCTTCCGCGCGGGCTTCGGCCTTTCCGAACGGCAGATGGTAATCGGGCACTGTCATCGTTTCATTGCCTTGCGACTGCCGGCGCAATTCTGCAACGCGCGCTGCGATAGCGACCCGGCTCGTCCAGTTTGTAAAGGGATCAGACATGGGTGCCTCCGCTGCTCAAATCTCATAATTCTAGACTAGGGCAACGGTCGCAACCTTGCTGTGACGGGGGTCACGAAACTTGCGATTTATGAGTGGCCAAAAGGAAGTAATGCTGACCCATCGTTGGGTCCCCTTTACGCTCAAAAGCGCAATCGCACAGACCGCGAACTTTGTGTTTGCCTTGTGCCAAAAGCGAGCAGGAAACAAACGAAAACTCTCCCTCTGATATTGCAATATGCGAAATTAGGCATCACGATTTCAAAGAGGGGTCATGATCACCATTCCCGAACTGGCGGCGGAGGCCTTGGGGTCTCACCTTGCCGAACACATGGGTCGGCGGTTCGGCTCGACGGACGCCGGCCTGGTGGACCTCGTGCAATCGGCTGCCCGCCTTGCGCTCGATTGTATCGGCAACAGTGACGCGCTCTATCACAACGTCGAGCACACAATGCTTGTAACGTTCGTCGGCTACGACATCTTGAAGGGGCGCCGGCTTTTAACGTCAACAAATGCCGACGATTTCGCGCACCTCATCTTTGCGTGTCTGTTTCACGACATTGGCTACGTTCGTGGTATTCTTAATGGCGATAGTCCTGACAGCTACATTGTCGATGACAAAGGCAATAAGGTCGAGCTGCCGCGCGGCTCATCCGACGCGGCACTGTTACCGTACCATGTTGACCGGTCGAAGCTGTTCGTGATGGATCGCCTGGCGAAGATTAAGTCGCTCGACGCCGCTCGCGTTGCCAATGCTATCGAGTTCACGCGTTTTCCCTCACCGCAAGTGATCGACGATAAATGCAGCGAAGAGGGCATGTTGATGCGTGCTGCCGATCTCATCGGCCAGCTCGGCGATCCGCACTATCTGCGCAAAGCCAATGCTCTTTATTACGAGTTCGAGGAAGTCGGGATGAACAAGCAACTCGGCTATGATTCGCCGGCCGATCTGACCGATTTATATCCGCAGTTTTATTGGGGTTGCGTGTCGCCACATATCCAGGGCGCAATCCGCTACCTCAATGTCACGTCGAGCGGACGGCAGTGGATTGCCAATCTGTACAGCAATGTGTTCCGTGCCGAGCGCGAACTTAGCCTGTCCGGTCCACAACGTTGAGGCAAACCTTCGCCGATCCTTGAGCGGGGTTCTTCATTCGCACACCATGTTCGCATTGGGCATCTAACAGCCGACAAAATGGTGCGGCGCGGGGAATGACGCTAAGCACCAGAAACAGACATACGGGCGGGTGAGCCCGACCGTATTGATCGGTCACGCCGCCCGTTCGACCCGCGTATCGATCTCGCTGCGCAAACTGACAAAGTCGATGGGCTTGGTCACCAGCGCCTCGGCGCCATTCTCCAGCGCCTTCTGCTTGGTCTCGGCGTCGCCATAGGCGGTGATCATGATGACCGGAATGTCGGGTCGCAAGGCCTTGGCCTTCGGCAACAGTTCGAGCCCGCTCATCCCCGGCATGTTGATGTCCGACAGGATCAGGATGATGGAGGCGCCCGCCGCATTCGTGATGCGCTGAAGGGCCGCCGGCGCAGACCGGGCAAACTCCATCGTGAACCGGCCGGCGCGCAGATCACGCCGGAACTGCTGGCGGAACAGGGTCTCGACATCCGGCTCGTCGTCAACCACGAGAATCAGCAGGGTCACGGGCGGTCTCCCGATGGGGCAATGGTTGCCGCCAGGCGCGGCAGGATAATGGTGAACTCGGTGTACTGACCAGGCTTCGTATCGACCTCGATCGATCCGCCATGCTGCTTGACGATGATGTCGTGGCTGATGGACAGACCCAAGCCCGTCCCCTCGCCCGCCGGCTTGGTGGTGAAGAACGGATTGAACATCTTCTCCTTCACCTCGGGCGGGATTCCGGTGCCATTGTCGCGGATCCTGATCTCGACGCGATCGCCCAGGTTGCGGGTGGCCGTGGCAAGAATTGGCTCGTAGCCCTCACCCCCGTTGCCGTCCGCCTTGCGCCGGGTGGCCGCGTAGAAGCCGTTGGAGATCAGGTTGAGCAGCACCCGGGTGATCTCCTGCGGAAACAGGTCGACCTCGCCGGCGGCCGGATCGAGCGATTTTTCCATGGTGATATTGAAGCCCTGCTTCTCGGCCCGTGCCCCGTGGTAGGCGAGATTGAGGCTTTCCTCGACCAGGGCATTGATGTCGACCGGCCGGTGCTCGCCCGAACCTGCTCGCGAATGCAGCAGCATGTTCTTGACGATGGAATCGGCCCGCTTGCCGTGCTGCACCACCTTGTCGAGATTGCCCTGCAGCATGTCGGCCAGCTCGCTGATCTCCCCCCGCAGCCTGGCGTCGAGATTGGCACCCGCCAGCGCCTCGCGCAGCTCATCGATCAGCTCGACCGAGACGGCGGAGAAATTGTTGACGAAATTGAGCGGGTTCTTGATCTCGTGGGCGATGCCGGCGGTCAACTGCCCGAGCGAAGCCAGCTTCTCGGTCTGCACCAGCCGGTCCTGCGCTGTGCGCAGGTCTTCGAGCGATTTACTCAAATCAGCGGTGCGCTGGCGCAGCTCGGAAAGCAGTCGCGCGTTCTCGATGGCGATCACCGCCTGGGCAGCGAAGTTCGCAAGGAGCTCAACCTGCTTGTCCGAGAACGGCCGAACCTCACGCCTGTAGATCGTAATGTTGCCGACCGGTTGATCGTCCTTGTACATCGGTACGCATACCAATGTGCGGATGCCGGCGTCTTCGACTGCGGCTACGGGCAAAGGATCACCGGCGAGATAGGCCGGGTCTTCGCGAAGGTCGGTCACCTGGATTGGCTTGCGCTCAGTCATGGCACGAACACCCGGGATGTCCGGGCTCGGTCGCAACACCACGCCGCCGCGCAAATGTTCGAGATAAGCCTCCGGCAGGGCACCATGCAGCGCTGCCGCGCGCATGCCGCTGTCATCCCACAGCCACATGGCCCCGTAGCTCGCCTCGCACAGCTTGGTGGCATTCGCCAGCATGGCGTCAAATACAGGCTGCAGATCGCCCGGTGAACTGGAGATGACCTTCAGTACCTCCGATGTCGCCGTCTGCTGCTCCAGCGACTCGGCCAGATCGTCGGTGCGCTGGCGCAGCTCGGTCAACAGGCGTGTGTTCTCGATGGCAATGACGGCTTGGGCTGCAAACGCTTTTAAGACAGCGGTCTGCTTGTCCGAGAGCGGACCCGGCGCGCCTCGAATGACACTGATCGCGCCGATCGCGGCATCCCCGCGAATCATAGGCATGATGGTGATAGCCCTGTAGCCGCTCGTCAGGAAATTGCGGGCCCCGACCGCAAGCTCGGACGGGGCTTGCTTTACGTCGGGAATGTCCACGATCTGGCAATCGAGAATGGCTTTGCCATGCATGTACTCGCGCGTGAGGGGATAAGGAAATGTGCGCCGCCACGCTTCGAGGCGAACGGGATCGGATACGGCTACGGCGGCGGCACCCCTGATCATGTCGCCGTCTCTGAGTGCGATACTGATCAACGAGTCCGGGAAAAGCGCCACCGCACTTTTCACGATGGCGTCGAACACTGGCTGGGTATCGTTGAGCGAGTTGCTGATGACCTGCAGAATTTCAGCCGTCGCCGTCTGCTGTTCCAGCGCCTCGGAGAGATCGTCGGTGCGCTGCCGCAGCTCGTTGAGCAGCCGCGTATTCTCAATGGCGATGACGGCTTGATTGGCAAATGTCCGCAGAACCGCGGCCTGCTTGTCGGAGAGCGGTCCGGCGGCAAGCCGTACGACGCTGAGGAGGCCTATCGCCTCATCACCGCGCATCATGGGTATGATCGTGATTGCCCGGTAGCCGCTGGTCAGGAAGTTCCGGGCCCCGGCGGCAAATTCGGCGGGGGCATCCGCTACGTCCGGAATATCCACGATCCTGCGATCAAGTAACGCTGCGCCGTGCATGTACTCCCGCGCGAGCGGGGTACGGGAGATTGTGCGTCGCCACGCTTCGGCGCGAGCGGGATCGGTCTCGGCGATGGCCGCGGCGTTTATTGTGCCCCCGGACCTGAGTGCGACGCTGACGAGCGCGCCCGGAAAAAGCTTCGACCCGCTCTCCACGATGGCGTCAAAAACCGGCTGCGTGTCATTGACCGAATTGCTGATGACCTGAAGGATTTCAGCCGTGGCTATCTGTTGCTCCAGCGACTCGGCCAGATCGTCTGTGCGCTGGCGCAACTCATTGAGCAGGCGGGCGTTCTCGATGGCGATGACTGCCTGAGCGGCAAAGCTTGAAACCAGATTGATTTGTTTGTCCGTAAACGGTCGCACTTCCTGACGGAAAATACCTATTGCGCCCACCAGTTGGTTGTCCTTGAGCAACGGCACAACGAATAATGTCCGTATGCCGCCAAGTTCGACCCCGGCGATCGCCAAGGGATCTTTTTCAAGAAAGCATTGATCCAGACGGTAGTCCGCAATGTGAACGCGCTCTCGCGTTTTGATGACACGGCTAATGGGGCTGAGCGGGCTGGGCCGATGAGGTCCACGGGCCAGAAACTCCGCGAACGCCGGTGGAATGCCAACGTTCGAGGCGATCCGGGCAGCGCCATCATCGAACCGCCATAGCGTCCCAAACTTCGCCTCGCAAATCCGGGTGGCATTTTCCAATATCGACTGGAACACCGGCTCAAGCTCGCCGGGCGAGGAGCTGATGACCTGCAACACCTTTGAGGTCGCGGTCTGCTGCTCCAGAGCCTCGCTCAGATCGTCGGTGCGCTGGCGAAGTTCATTGAGCAGGCGGGCATTTTCGATCGCAATGACCGCCTGGCTGGCAAAGTTGCTGACCAGCGCGATCTGCTTGTCGGTGAACGGCCGCACTTCTTTTCGATAGATGGCGATGACGCCAATCAGCTCGTCATCCTTAAGCATTGGAACAGCAACGATGCTGCGTACACCGGCATGCTTGACCAAGGGCGCATTTGCATAGCGTTCGACCGCGGTCACGTCAGGGAAATGCACAACCTGCTTGGTCTCGACAACCCTGCCCACAGGGGTGTCGCGCGGCACCGCCGGTTGGCGGCGCCGCAGCTCCTCCATTTCAGGCGGAGCGTTAAACAGGGCGGCTGATCGCAGCTCCTGCCCCTCCAAAAGCGACATCGCGCCGAATCCCGCATCGCAGATGCGAGTTGCATTTTCCAATATCGCCTGAAACACCGGCTGTAACTCGCCAGGCGAACTGGAAATGACTTTGAGTACTTCGGAGGTCGCGGTCTGCTGCTGAAGCAATTCCTTCAGCTCATTGAGCAGCCGCGTGTTCTCGATCGCTATGACCGCTTGTGCAGCGAAGTTCTTGACCAGCTCAATTTGCTTCTCGGTGAAAGGACGCACCTCCTGGCGGTAAATTGTGATGGCGCCTACCAATTCCTTATCCAGCAGCATTGGAACGGCAAGCTGCGTTCGCACACCGGCAGACTTCGCCATTCGTGTCGGGTGCGGCGAGCTCGCCATATCCAGTGTGTGAACTGGCTGTTTTGATTCCCTGAGAATGTCGAGATCTGAACCAGGCGTCGGTTTTAGCCAGCCCCGCTGTCGAAGAAATTCATCGATGGACGGTGGCAGGTTCAGCATCGCCACGGGGCGGTTTTCGTCACCACGGAAGCGCCACATGACGCCGAACCGGGCTTCGCAAATGCGCACCGCATTTTCCAGCATGGCATTGAACACCGGCTCAAGCTCGCCCGGTGAGCTCGAGATCACCTTCAGTACCGCCGACGTCGCCGTCTGCTGTTCCAGAGACTCGGAGAGCTCGCGCGTGCGTTGCTGTTCAGCTTCGAACATTCGCGTGTTCTTGATTGCGATCACCGCCTGGTCGGCGAAGGTCTCGGCCAATTCGATCTGCTTTTGGGTGAAAGGTTGCGGCGTCGAGCGAAATAAATTTACGACGCCGAAAACCCGGCCCTCCAGCATGAGAGGTACGCCGAGCGCGGCCCGCAAATTCATCAGCTTCTGCGCCTCCGGACGCGCATAGTCGGGATCGAGGAGAACGTCGGGAATGTGAACAGTCCGGCTTTTGATGATGGTTTGACCGAAAACCGATGTGAGATCCGGCTTGCTCGAATAACCGGCGAAATGCTTGTGCCATTCCGGCGGGCAGCCATAGGTCGCGGCGAGGCGGTAACGGTCGCCCTCTTCGAATCGGACGGTACCGATCTCGGCTTCGCACAAATGACAGGCCGATTCGATCAACTTGTCGAGCACAGCCGGCAGATTGAAAGTTGAGCGGCTGATGACCTTGAGGACGTCGGCGGTGGCGGTCTGCTGCTGGAGGGATTCGCGCAACTCGTTCAGAAGGCGGGTATTCTCGATCGCGATGACGGCTTGCGCTGCGAAGTTCCGCACCAGTTCGATCTGCTTGTCGGCGAATGGCCGCACTTCGGTGCGATAGATGAAGAAGGCGCCGACGAGCTCGCCTTCCTTGAGCATCGGCACTGCGATGGAAGATCGCGCGCCGGCGTACCTGGCCGACGGACTGAGGTCCGGCTCCATCGTCCGGTCGTCAACCTGGATAACGTCTTTCGATTCGCAAAGCCGGCCAAAAAGCTGACCGGGTTTGGGCTGGAACGCGCCTTGCCGCCTGAGAAACCCGGCAAAAGCGGGCGGCACATCAAGCATCGCTGCCGGGTGAAATGATCCGCCTTCGTAACGGAACAGGATGCCAAACTTGGCCCCGCAAACCCGGGTGGCGTTTTTCAGCATTGCCTCGAACACCGGTGCAAGCTCGCCGGGCGAGGAGCTGATAACCTGTAATACCTCTGAGGTCGCGGTCTGCTGCTCCAACGCCTCACTCAGATCGTCCGTGCGCTGGCGCAGTTCATTGAACAGCCGCGTGTTCTCGATAGCGATGACGGCTTGGGCAGCAAAGTGCTTGACCAGTTCAATCTGCTTGTCGGTAAATGGTCGAACCTCCTGGCGGTAGATGCTGATCACCCCAACCAACTTGTCTTTGTTGAGCATCGGCACAGACATGATCGTCCGGTAGCCGCCCAGGTCTGCACCGGCAACCACGAACGGGTCGCCCTTGCGGTAAGCCTCCCGCTTCCGACTATCGAGGACTTGAGCCGCCTGTTTGGTTCTCGCAACGCGACTGAGAGTGCTTTCGGGATCCGGGCGGAGTGGCCGGTTTTTGCGCGCCTCTATGAAGGCAGGCGGCGCGTTGTGGAACGCGGCTGCGTAGAACGCATCTTCTTTGGACAGATAGAGCGTGCCGAATTCTGCACCGCATATGCGGGTCGCATTCTCCAGTATGGATTGGAATACCCGCTCCAGATCGCCAGGCGAGGAGCTGATAATTTTGAGAACTTCAGAAGTTGCCGTCAGTTGCTCCGAAGCCTCGTCACGCTCGCGGGCAATTCGAGCAGTATTGGTTTCCTTTCCGGAAGCAACGGAACTGCCAGGCCGCGCCTTCTTTGCTGCATTGCTGATTTTCAGCGTCTTGGTGCGTTGTGTCCTTGCAGCTTTGCCGCCCGCTTTGTCGCGATGTTTCATGGCCGAACCCGAGCCTCAGGACAGGCCATCGTACCGGGTTAAACCTGCGCACCGGAAGGGGGGTCCTGCGCGGGCGACAGCCACGCAACATCGGCTCTGGATTCATAAGCGGACAGACGGTCCCGGGCCGAAACTGGTCTTTGTCTGCCCTGGTCCAAAAGCGGGTGCGGACGGGCTGTCAGCCAGGCGCCAGGACCGGACTTGCCCAAATGAATGGACGGCGTAGCGGGGGACTACGCCGTCCGGGCATCGAGCTAAAAGGCGCGGGTACGGGGGATGTCTCTGCCTCTTAGCCAACAGGGTACGGGCTACGGTTCAGGCCGGGCAGCTGATCATGCCGGTGCAGGACCCAAGGGTGTAGTTCGCTGTCTGGGCCGGGCCTGCCGCGATCTCAAGCGCCTCATCGGAGAATCCGTTGCAAAGGATATCTTCTTCGTTTTGTTGGCGTTCGTAGGTGTTGTCATTCATGGCATTGATCCTTGTGGTGCGAACATTTGCGTTTTCGGGAGTGGCCTTTTGAGAGTCGAGTGTTGGAGGTCAAGGCTGCCAATACCACCTTGCAGCTTCTGCACGGGCTTCTGCCTTGCCGAACGGCAGATGGTAATCGGCCAATATCATCGTTTCATTGCCTTGAGACTGGCGGCGAAATTCTGCAACGCGCGCTGCGATAGCGACCCGGCTGGTCCAGTTTGTAAAGGGGTCCGACATGGGGGTGCCTCCGCTGCTCAGATCTCATGGTTGTAGACTAGGGCAACGGTCGCAAGCTTGCTGTGACGGGGATCACGAAACTTGCGATTTATGATTGCGGGCAGACGGGCCCCGAAGCCTGTGGGTGCATGCGTTGTTTCCGGGCACGCCCTCCGAAATAAGGCGCACTATTCCATCACAATCCGTGTGCCAGTCGCCCCATTCAGGAGCCTTTTGAGATGAAAGCTTGCGAGTTTGTCGGTCGGATTGTTGCCGACATGTGACGCGAACGCGGCCGTTGCGACAGGATCATCCGACTCGAGCCTGGCAAATGCTTCCAGATAGCTCTTTGTGGCAGCCGTTTCGTATCTCGCAGGCCGCAGGGGTTCAAAGGCGCGCATTGCTTCGGTCTTGCCTCTCAGTACAAGGTCACCAATTGGACGCCCACAAAAATCATTCACCTTCTCCGCCAGCGTCGCGCTCACACATACATGAGTACCGAAATACTTGTTGGCCGCTTCGAGTCGCGCTGCCACGTTGACGGTGTCACCATAGGCCGTGTAGTCGAAGAAACGCCCACCGCCGAAATTCCCGACAATCGCCGGCCCGGCGTGAACCCCGATCCGGGTAACGCCGAGCACAATGCCTTTTTGATGGCATAACTCCTGAAACGACCGGGCGTATTCGTCGAGAGCCAGAGCGCAAGTGACAGCACGGGCGCTATGGTCCGGCTGTTCACCTGGCGCTCCGAACAGGACGTGCAAGGCGTCACCAACAATTTTGGCCACCGTGCCATCGTGCGCAAACACGATATCGGTCATGCCCGTAAGGTATTCATTGAGCAGCGGCCCCAGCACATCGGGCTCCAGGGTCTCCACCAGCGTTGTGAAACTGGCAATGTCGGTGAACAGCGATGCAATGTCCCGGCGCTGGCCGGCAAGATCGATTGTGTCTGCGTCGCTGGCGAGCCTTTGGGCGAGATTGGGCGAGAAATAGCGCGAGAGCGATGCGTGGGCTCGCTCGGCCTCCGCCTGCCGCCGCCTCGCCTCCCGCAGGACTTCAACATGCCGGATGGTCTTGGCGATGGTGGCTTCGAGATCGGAAAATTCAATCGGTTTGGTCAGAAAATCGAATGCACCGCGATTCATTGCCGTTCGTATATTGGCCATGTCGCCATAGGCCGAAACAATGATTGTCGAGAGCTTTTCGTCGGTCTCCTGCAATTTGCCCAGAAGCGTCAGCCCGTCCATGCGCGGCATGTTGATGTCGGCAATCACCATGTCCAGACTGTCATTTGCCGCCAGCACAGCCAGGGCTTCGATGCCGTCCCGGGCAAACACGAAGCTGACCGAGCCCTCGCTGATCTGCCGACGGAACTTTTGGACAAGCAGCACCTCCATGTCCGGTTCGTCGTCGACAACGAGGATTCGTGCGGTCATGTAGCCTGTCCAACCCGCGTATCGATCTCGCTGCGCAAACTGACAAAGTCGATGGGCTTGGTCAGCAGCGCCTCGGCGCCGTTCTCCAGCGCCTTCTGCTTGGTCTCGGCGTCGCCATAGGCCGTGATCATGATGACCGGCACGTCGGGTCGCAAGGCCTTGGCCTTCGGCAGCAGCTCAAGCCCGCTCATCCCCGGCATGTTGATGTCCGACAGGATCAGGATGATGGAGGCCCCCGCCGCATCCGTGATGCGCTGAAGGGCCGCCGGCGCAGACTGGGCAAACTCCATCGTGAACCGGCCGGCGCGAATATCGTGCCGGAACTGCTGGCGGAACAACATCTCGACGTCCGGCTCGTCATCGACCACAAGAATAAGGAGGTTCAAGGTGATACTCCGGTCTTGGTTCTATCATCCAAGGATAACCTGCATGGATAGGTACACTTGAATGTGACGTGCTTCACACCCGCCCTCCGGTTTCGGCGAGGAAGACAGGCGCGCGCGGCAGGATAATGGTGAACTCGGTGTACTGACCAGGCTTCGTGTCGACCGCAATCGACCCGCCATGCTGCTTGACGATGATGTCGTGGCTGATGGACAGACCCAAGCCCGTCCCCTCGCCCGCCGGCTTGGTGGTGAAGAACGGATTGAACATCTTCTCCTTCACCTCGGGCGGGATGCCGGTGCCATTGTCGCGGATCCTGATCTCGACGCGATCGCCCAGGTTGCGGGTGGCCGTGGCAAGGGTCGGCTCGTAGCCCTCACCCCCGTTGCCGTCCGCCTTGCGCCGGGTGGCCGCATAGAAGCCGTTGGAGATCAGGTTGAGCAGCACCCGGGTGATCTCCTGCGGGAACAGATCGACCTCGCCGGCGGCCGGATCGAGCGACTTTTCCATGGTGATATTGAAGCCCTGCTTCTCGGCCCGCGCCCCGTGGTAGGCAAGGTTGAGGCTTTCCTCGACCAGGGCATTGATGTCGACCGGCCGGTGCTCGCCCGAACCTGCACGCGAATGCAGCAGCATGTTCTTGACGATGGAATCGGCCCGCTTGCCGTGCTGCACCACCTTGTCGAGATTGCCCTGCAGCATGTCGGCCAGCTCGCTGATTTCCCCCCGCAGCTTACTGTCGAGGTTGGCGCCCGCCAGCGCCTCGCGCAGCTCATCGATCAGCTCGACCGAGACGGCGGAGAAATTGTTGACGAAGTTGAGCGGGTTCTTGATCTCGTGGGCGATACCGGCGGTCAACTGACCAAGGGAAGCCAGCTTCTCGGTCTGCACCAGCCGGTCCTGCGCGGTGCGCAGGTCTTGCAACATCGTCTCGGCGGCATCGCGCGCCGCGCGAAGCTCTTGCTCAGAGCGTTTGCGCTCGGTGATGTCGCTGTAGATCAGCACAAACCCGCCGCCCGCCACTGGATTGTGCCGGACCTCGATGACGCGCCCATCCGGCCGCGTGCGCTCGGTCGACCATTTCAGGCCAACCTTCTCCGCGTAGCGAACCAATTCCGCCTCGACATCAACCTCGCCAAATTCGCCGCGTTTGGCGAGGAAGCGGGTATAGTCAGTATAGGCAGGCCGCTCGGCCAGAAACGACTCAGGCAAATCGAGCAGCTCCTGAAAATTGCGGTTCCACGCCGTCAGCCGCAAGGATTCATCGAACATCGCCACCGCATCACCCATGTTCTCGAAGGTGACGCCCAATTCCGCCTCGCGCTGGCGGATCTCGTCGAGCAACCTGGCATTCTCAATCGCGATCACCGCCTGATCGGCAAAGGTTTCGACAAGATCGATTTGTCGTTCGGTGAAAGGCTCTGCAGTACGACGCATCAGCAAGACTATGCCAATTGGTGACCCTTCGCGCAGGAGTGGGACGCCAAGCAAAGTACGGTAGCCTGTTCTTCTTTGGGTTTCTGCAAAAGTGTATTCTGGATCGGCCAGCACATCAGGAACGTGAACGGTTTTGCCTTCGTTCAAGACGCGTCCAACGACACTTCCACGGCCCCGCTCCAGCGGTATGTTCTTAACATATTCGGCGTGTTCCGGTGGTATGCCGTAACTCGTCGCCCAATAATAAGCTTCGCCTTTCTGACGAATAATGGCGGCCATGTCCGCCTCGCAAAGCCCGGCCACCGAGTTGGTTAGCGTGTCGAGCACCGCCTGCAAATCAAATGCAGAGCTGCTGATGACCTTGAGCACATCGGCGGTAGCGGTCTGCTGCTGGAGAGATTCACGCAATTCGTTAAGCAGCCGCGTGTTCTCGATGGCGATGACGGCTTGTGCGGCAAAATTCTCCAGTAATTCGATCTGTTTATCGGTGAATGGGCGAATTTCCTGGCGATTGATGTTGATGGAACCGATCAGCTCATCGTCTTTGAGCATCGGGATAGCAAGAACGGTTCGATAGCCGCCAAGATCGACAGCAGTGACGATAAAAGGATCACGGTCCACGTAGGCCTGCGTCTTCTTGATATCTTCGATGTGAACCACCTGCTTTGTCACCGCAACGCGTCCAAGAGGTACGTCCGGTGGTGGTCGAAGCACCGTCTCGCGCATCCGGGCCTCGACATAAGCTGGCGGTGCATTATGCGTAGCGACTGTGCGGAAGCCATCTGCCTCGCGAAGGTACAGCGTGCCGAACTTGCCTTCGCAGATACTTACCGCGTTCGCCAATATGGCTTTAAACACGGGCTCAACTTCACCCGGTGAACTGGAAATGACGCGCAACACCTCGGAGGTTGCCGTCTGCTGCTCCAGAGCCTCGCTCAATGCCTGTGTTCGCAATTCGACTTTTTTCTCGAGGCCGGCATAGGATTCCTGTAGCCGTCCGGCCATGTCGTTGAACTGGTCCGCGAGTGCCTCGAGCTCATCGCCGGTACTGATCTCGATGCGCTGCGACAGATCGCCCCCACCGATGCGGGCGGCGCCTGACCGTAACGCCTGTATCGGCACAACCATTTTACGGGCAAGGAACATGCCCGCGAGTGCAGCCAGACAAAGTGCGGACAGCAAGACCAGGCCTGAACGCTCAATGGATGCGATCAACGGCTGATAAGCTTCATCGACCGGAAGCTCGACAAATACGGTCCAGCCGAGAGGGGCAACCGGCGCATAAGCTGTCAAAACACGCCGTCCCTGGATATCGGTTGCAGCCTGGATGTCGTCCGCCGCATCACCAGTCTTCCCCAGCCGCGCCGCCTGAACCTGAGGAAGTCGGGTCATATCCGTGTTACGCAAAACCAGGCTGATGTCGGGATGCGCGATCAAACGGCCTCCCGCACCGACAACATAGGCCTGACCGCCTTTGCCGACCTTGATCCTGGAAACGACGTCCCAAATCAGCTTGAGATTGACTTCGGCGATGCTCACGCCGGCGTCGCGTCGGGTGCCGGCGAGCGACAAGGTCATGTACGGTTCCGATTCACGGCGGAAATACACCGGCCCGTAATAAATTTTATGTTTTACAGCTTCGGTAAATTTGGGCTCCTTCGATAGGTCGAGACCGCTCCCGATCACATCCATGGCCAGTCGCGAGACTCGCAATTGCTCCTTGCCGTTCCCATCCACCTGCGCCAGTTCGGTAATCGCCGGAACCTGGCGCAACAACCGCAGCGCATCAAACCGGCGCTGTTCGATCGTCTCGGCCGACCAAAGCAATTGCGTCGTCCAGCCGACCTGATTTTCGATTTCCTTGATGAACTGGCTGATCTTGGTCGCTGCCGACTCCGCCTGCTCATGCTGGATCCGGATCAGTGCTTCCTTATGCTCGCGATATGAACCCCATGCTTCAAACAGGCCATTGATCAAAAGCGCTACGCAAACGACGCCAACAAACAGGCCCACATATTTAAAAAACAAGCGGTTGCGGATCTTGGGCCTCGCCGCCGTTTGAGATTGAACCGATTCGGCGCGATCCGTCATTCGATCACCTCATCGGCGCGGGCAAGCAGCGATGGCGGAACGGTGAGGCCGAGGGCCTTGGCGGTCTTCAGGTTGATGACCAGCTCGTATTTAGTCGGAGCCTGCACCGGCAGGTCAGCCGGCTTCTCACCCTTAAGGATGCGGTCGACGTAGGACGCGCTTCGCCGGTACAGGTCCACAGTGTCAAACCCGTAGGACATCAAGCCCCCATCGGTCGCAAAATACCGAAACGGATACACGGCAGGCAGCCGGTGACGGACCGCCAGAGAATAAATTCGATCGCGAGCGCTAGCGTTGGCAGGCGTCGGCAGCACAATCAAGCCGCCCCCCAACTCTCGCGCAAACACTGCGAGTGCGGATTCAATATCATCAGATTGGTCGTGAAGCCTGATGCTCGTTACCTGCACGTTCAGTCTCGGCGCCGAGCTTTCGATCGCGCTCCATATTGTGGCAAATCCCTTGAAAGCGGGGTCCCAAATGCCTGCTACACGCCGAAGGTCTGGCTTCATCTCCTTCAACAATTCGAGCCACTTGCCACCAATTTCGGGTTCGAATGTGCTGAATCCGGTAATGTTGCCTCCAGGGTGCGAAAGACTCTTGACGAACCCGCCTCCGACCGGGTCAGCGACCACAACGAATACGATAGGAATGCTCCGAGTCGTCCTTTGCAATGCAGTTAGCACCAGCGTGCCATTTGCGAGGACCGCATCCGGAGCTAGGGTTGCCAATTCCCTGGCGTTGGCGTTGGCGCGATCGGGCTTGCCAGCGCTCCAACGATAGTCGATCCGAACGTTCCGGCCCTCGATCCAACCCAGTTTCTGTAGGCTTTGCCGAAATGCGCCGGTATAGGCCTTTCCATTTGGATCATTTTCGGCGTTGCCCATCAGAACGACGATGTGCCGCATCCGCTCCGATTGCTGCGCGCGCGCGGCAAGAGGCCACGAGGCCGCGCCCCCAAGGAGTGTGATGAATTCTCGTCGCTTCATTCGATTACTTCGTCGGCGGCCACGAGCAGCGTCTGTGGAGTTGCGAGCCCGAGCGCCTTGGCGGTTTTGAGGTTGATCACCAGCTCGAACTTGGTTGGCGCCTGAACCGGAAGTGCAGCGGGTTTTGTGCCTTTTATGATGCGGTCCATATAGCTCGCGGCGCGGCGATTCAGGTCGACCATGTCCACGCCATAGGCGATGAGGCCCCCATCGGTTGCAAAAACGCTAAACGGATACATCGCCGGAACGCGAAGGCGGGCGTTCAGCTCAAGTATCGACATACGGTTGGCGAGCATGAAACTGTCCGGCATGACGAGCAGACTGCCGCCGGGCTGACGCGCAACGGCATCGATCGACATTTTGATTCCGGCAAGGTCATGCACGGGTGACATGATCGGCTCGACTGCAAACCTGCGCGCCGCTTGCTCAAACTGCGGACGTAGGTAACCGGACTTGGCGAAGGGCGCGGTGCGCGGATTGAATATCAGCGCTGTCCGCTTTACTTGCGGCGCAAGTTCCTTAAGCGTCTCGAGCCACTTGCCGACAATTTCGGGATAAAAGGTGATGAAACCCGTCACGTTGCCGCCGGGATGCGCCAGGCTCTCGACGAAGCCGTCGCCGACCGGATCGGACACCACGGTAAACACAATCGGGATGCTGTCGGTCTCGCGGCGCAAGGCCGCCGTCGTCGGCGTTCCGACGGTCAGCAGTGCATCCGGCGCCGCGTTCACCAATTCCTTTGCATTGGATGCGATCCTTTCAGGAATGCCGTCGCCCCAATAGACCTCATAGCGAACGTTTTGTCCTTCGATCCAGCCGAGGCTCTGCATTCCCTTCTTGAAGGCGGCAAGCATGCGCTGGGTGTTACCGTCGTTTGCGCTGCCGCCCAATGAAACGCCGACACGCGCCATCCGCACGGGCTGTTGCGCCCGTGCCACCAGCGGCCACGCTACCGCACCGCCTAAAGTACCGAGAAATTCCCGTCGCCTCACGCTCGCCCCCTCGGCTCAGGTGGCGGCATGATAAGCGCTCAAACGGACTTTTTGATAGGGGCTGAAACCAGTTTCGCTACCGCAACATGAAATGCTGGCCAAAGGTCGAAGAGGGCCATTCGCAGACAAACCGTCCGGGGCCAAAAGGCATCTTTGTCCGCTCTTGTCCAATAATAGATGGGGTATTCGGCCGGCAGCTTGTGGATAGCTGAAGATTTTGGGTGCTGCGCTTCAGGCTGATGGTGAAACGAGGTCCGTGTGAACGGCCTCAAGCATCAGAAGGAGAAGCGCAGCATGGACCATTTTGCCGGATTGGACGTTTCGGTCAAGGAGACCAGCGTCTGCATTGTGGATGACACAGGCAGGATCGTGCGGGAAGTGAAGGTCGCGAGCGAGCCTGATGCTCTGCTGCAGGTGCTGAAGCACGGTGCCTATCACTTCAGGCGCATTGGACTGGAAGCCGGGCCGCTGTCGCAATGGCTATTCAGTGCACTCGCGGAAGTGGGCCTGCCGGTGATCTGCGTCGAGGAAGGGGCCCGATGGCCGCAATGTCGATTTGGGTCATTCGCGCCCTAGGCTTTCAGCACCAGTTCCGAGCAATGTCCGCTGTTGCTCCAATAGGCGAAAAAACGGTGCGTCGCGGCGAATGACGTTAAGTGCCAATCGCGTCAGTTTCCCCATCGCGACAAATCCGCTTGACCAAGCTCCAGCACTTCGGCGTTGCCGAAAGCCCTTGATTTCTGACGGTCACGGTTCCCTGATTTTCCAGTAGGAATCTTTTTGGGTAATTTTTCCGCCCCGAAACGTATAGAAATCGCAACCGTGCACCTCGACTCGCTGGCCTTTGGTGGTCGTGCCGCGAATAGTCCATTTCGAGATGCCAGTGTTGCCCGACACAAAATGTGAATCTTCCGAGTATTGTACGTCTGGGAGACCTGCAAACCGCGAGGCGAGCCCTTCCCGTACGGCTGCATGGCCAACATACCGCTGGCCCCAAGGGTCGGGGCCGCGTGGCATTTCAAGAACGCAATCGTCATCGAAGTAGCTCATGATCCGATCAAGATCATGCGCATTGAAGGCATCAAAGACACCTTTCAACAGTTCCGAGATCGATTGCGAACGCATACTGACCTCCCGTGGGTTGGCCTATTAGGCGGCTCAGGACGGAATCTTACCGATTCGAATGATCATTCCGAAAGAGGGACAAGCTCGAATTCGGATAGCTATTCGATGTCCGCGTCGGGTCAATCGCTGAGTATCAATTCAGCCCTAGCGCAGCCCTATGTCCGCTGTGCACCCAATAACGACCAAACCTTTTGCGTCGCCGCGAACGACGCTGAGCGCCACAAGCGGACAAACGCAGCGCAGCAAACCGAATTACTCGATCACCTCATCGGCGCGTAGGAGAAATGATTCTGAAATTTTGAGCCCAATCGTCTTTGCTGTCTTTAGATTGACAACCAGTAGAAACTTGGTTGGCGTCTGCACGGGCATATCGCCAGGCCGTTCGCCTTTTAAAATTCGATCAACGTAAATAGCCGCACCGCGAATTTGGTCAACTTGATCGATCCCATATGACATTAATCCGCCGTCGGCGACGTAGTACCGATATGGATACATCACTGGCAATGATAATCGCGCGGCGAGTTCTATGATCTGTTTACGATGTACAGAAGTGAAGGCGTCGGTCATTACTATGAGACCGCCATCCGGTTCACGCGCAAACGCTGTTAGGGTGCCTTCGATTTCGGCGGCATCACGCACTTGAGCCGTAGTTACCTTCACCGCAATTGAGGGCGCAGCCGCTTCGATCGAGCGCATGTACAACGCGGCGTAGGGCGCAGTATTAGGATTAAAGACAACTGCGGCTCGGGTCATGGTGGGCGCAACTTGCTTAAGCAGTTCCAACCATTTTCCGCCCATTGCTCGATCGTAATTCGTAAATCCTGTAGCTACACCGCCCGGCCGCGCCAAGCTCTTGACGATATCTTGCCCAACTGGGTCAGACACTTGCGTAAATACGATTGGTACGGTCATCGACTCTCGCTGCAATGCTTTGACCGCCGGTGTTGAAACAGCCACCACGAGTTCGTCCTTCAGCATCACGAGTTCCGCGGCACCGCGTCGGAAGCGGTCGCGATTGCCGCCTCCCCAGCGATAATCAATCCGCAGATTAAGCCCCACCTTCCAACCCAGCTTTTGCAGCCCTTGAATGAGCGCGTCTGCCCGAATTTGTCCCTCCGGGTCGCTCTGTGTGTATTGCATGAGAACGCCTATACGCCGCATCCGTTCGCGTTGTTGAGCCCGCGCCACGAGCGGCCACATGGCCGCTGCTGCGCCGCTTAGAAGGGATACGAAATCGCGCCGTCTCATTTGCCTCGCCCCAAGGCTCAAGACATGACGTCTGGACCACCCAAACTAGCACACCAAAAGGGGCCGGATACGCCTCGGGGCGACGGTCGGCTGATGTCCGCGTTGGGTCAATCGCTGCGTACCAATTCAGCCCTAGCGCAGCCCTATGTCCACTGTGTACCTGCCGCCTCAACTGATCGACGCAACACAGGCATTGAATTTCTCCGCTGGGGTTTCAAATTGCAAGGTCTCGCGTGGCCGTTCATTGAGCCGACGCGCCACTTTGTTCAGATGAGCTTGCGAGTGTACCGACAGGTCGGTTCCTTTTGGAAAGTACTGTCTCAGCAGTCCATTGGTGTTCTCGTTGGAACCGCGCTGCCACGGGCTTTGCGGATCGCAGAAGTAAACGTCGATATTGGTCGCCAGTGTAAATTGCCGATGATCGGTCAGCTCCTTGCCCCTGTCCCAGGTCAGCGACTTATAGAGCTCATTAGGTAACTTCTTGGCCTGCTTGATGAGCGCGGTGATGACCGTCTGGGTGTCCTTGTTGGCCACCTTTGCCAGCATCACGTAACGCGTATGACGTTCGACCAAGGTCGCGATGTAGCTGTTCTTTGACCCCGTCAGGAGATCGCCTTCCCAATGACCAGGCACCGCCCGATCTTCAACCGCTGCCGGCCGCTGACGGATCGAAACGAGACCCTTGATTCGCCCCGGTTGATCACGATTGGGGTCCACCCGCTGCGATCGACGGATCGTACGCCTCGATCGCAGATAGCCCAGCAGTTCTTTCTTAAGTACCCCGCGGGCCTGAACAAAGAGACTGCGATAGATCGTCTCGTGTGACACGTGACAACTCTCATCGCCAGGATGCGCTCGCTTGACCCAGCCGGCGATCTGCTCGGGCGACCAATTCAATCTGAGCTTGCTCGCCACCGCCCGCCGTAGCCACGGACTGTTTGCCAACTTACACCGTTTCGGACGTCGAGCTCGCCCCCAGGCCTGCTCATCCGCTAATGCGGCTCGATAGCGATCATAGCCGCCATTGCGCTTGAGTTCTCGGCTCACCGTCGAGGCCGAGCGACCCAGCAGCCTCGCCATCGATCGGCACGATTGGTGCGCTACAAGACCCCTGGAGATCTCCTCGCGTTCCGAGAGCGTCAGTGCTAGCCGCGAGCGACGCCGTGCCGCGGGACGTATCCCACCGTATGGTGCCACCTGGTTATGGATCGATGAGGACGGCTTACCAAACGCTCGTCCAATTGCCTTGAGCGACTCGCCCCCCTGCCAGCGATCCCATAACTCCGTCTTCTCGGCCGCGGTAAAACCTCGACGAAATCTCTGATCCATCGGCACACTCCATCTTTTCCCTCAAAGATAAAGTGTTGCGTCGATCCCTTGAGACCACCACCCCATAACGACCAAACCTTTTGCGGCGCAGCGAACGACGCTTTGTGCCAGAAGCAGGCATAGCGACCAGCTCGCACGATGTCGGTGCCCTCGGCGGCCAGTCGCGAAAGCAAGAACGCGATCAAACGAAAAGGCTTATCGGTCGGCGTGGCCTGCTTTACCTGCAGCTACCTAAAATAGCGCCAAATGGACGCTCCTTGCCGCTTCGCGGCCTTCAACTTATCGAGACTGAACACAAAGTCCTGCGCTTGAACCCTATTGTGGCATGCGAAACAGGCGGAAGCCGAGGGCTTCGCTCGACGAGTCCCATCCGGTGCGAAGGACTGAAAATCCCACTCGCCGGCCGAGTATCTGCCGCCCCAGCCAGCGCGCTTCTCCATCACATTTACGCTGAGCAGCCTAGTCTTTGTGAGCCTTCCATTCGCGTCTATCGCTGGGGCTCCTTTGGAGTCACGCAGCACGTCATAGACAGCACGCACTAGAACTGTACCGTATGGAATAGGCTTTCCTGCCTTCACAGCATCCAAAGCGGCTTGGTCTGCGTACGTTTCGCGGTAATAACCTGACGGACCATCTTTATCTGTCTCAAACGTTGCATACAGGACTCCGAGTTCACGCGGAAAAGCGACGCGGTCGCCGGCGGCGTTGCCTGAAGCTGGCAACTTTGATTGGTCTGAGCGAAGTACAAGCCATGTTGAACCGCTGGATAATGCTACTGCAAGCAAGATCGAGGCCGCGAGTGCCCCCCACGTCGGTCTCGCCCACGATCGTCGTATTTCGATTGCGGTATTGATGCGCGCCAGCAGAGATGGTGAAATTTGTTCGCGTGGCAATCGCGTTCGCAGCGCATTCTGAAGCGCAGTGTAATTCTCAAGGCGAGTGGCTAAGGCTGGATTCGCGTCGATCTGCTGCTTGATTGCCGCGGCATCGGCGACATCGACCTCGCCGTCAAGATAAGCATGGACGAGCATCCTCAAGTCTTGCTCACGATCGGTGGAATTAGGCGCCGAGGTCATGGCTGCCCGCCTTTTATAGCTTGAATCAATCGTTCACGTGCACGCGCCAATCGCGACATCACAGTTCCGATTGGTGCTCCAATCACCTGGGCGATCTCGCGGTATCCCAGTCCTTGCAGGTCTCTCAAGATGAGGACCTCCCGAAACTGCGAAGGTAGCCCCTCGACAGCGATTTCGAGACGATCGGCGTCAATTTTCTCAATCAATTGCGACTCTGGATTTGCGGTATTTTCATTTGCCAATTCTCCGCCAAGCTCGGCCTCAACGCGTTCATGTCCGGCGAGATCTTCGACGAGCACGAAAGACGCCGAACGATTTTTTCGGGACCATGTGTATGCGGTGTTGCGCACTATTGCCAGCATCCATGCACGGCCGTTTCCCTCTTCCAGTTGCCTTATTGATCGAAAGGCACGGAGGCATGACTCTTGGAAAACATCCTCCGCATCAGAGCGATTTCGAGTTAGCCATCGCGCAATTGTCAACGCGTCCGAAAGATGGGGAACAACAAGCCGTTCAAACCTTGCTCTTTCGTCTTCGTTTTGCACGACGCCCCGAATTAATAGGACTCAGGTGGGAGCTGATTTATTCCCGCGGTTTGAAAAAATAAACATTGGCCCTCGGGGGAATTTAATTGGCGTTTATTGAGTCCCTTTCACGCGAACGGACATATACGCCTGCATAGTTATGCTGCCAATACCCAATACGATCTGAGCAACGCGGCAGGGGCAAAACGTATTGCCTGAACTTTCCAAAAAGCAAAGCTGCGTCCAATGATGCGCAGATTGTTCTAAACGCGGAGGCTTAATGCAAATGGGCGAAGCCGCGACAGAACTTCATCTCATCCGGTTTTATGGAAAGCTTGGGGGCGCGCCTATCGATATCAATGCGGACATCGCCCGTAGAAAAAAACAGCAATCCAAAATCAATGATTTCGATGTCAGCGTCGCAGCGATGGCGATGGGGTGGGTCATCTTCTATCTCGTATTGATAGCGCACGGAGCGAGCAATCAGTCCTTCGCCGCGGCGATCGAGCTAGCCGCCACTTATTGAATGGTCGCTCTTCATGGAGATGCAACAAATCCGTTATTTTCTGGCCCTTTGTGAAGATCGCAACTTCACTCGAGCGGCCAAACGCTGCGGCGTCACGCAGCCCTCACTTACATGCGCCATCAAGCAGTTGGAATTGGAATTGGGCGGCCCGCTATTTGAGCGCAGCCGAAGGCTGAGCCGCCCATCCCGCCTCGGCATGGTTGTACAGCCACATTTATTGGCCGTCGATAACGCCGCCGAGCGTGCAAAGCGTGAGGCTGCGGACTTTCTGGCCGCCGGTCAAATCCTACCATTCAAGCCAAAGGAGAAACCAATGCGCAAAGTGATTTACAGTCTGGCCGTTGCCGCTGTTGTTCTTCTCTTCGTGGGCGTGACCCTTCGCCCACCCCAACAGGCCGACGCATCGCCGCCGACGCAAGCGAGCATGATCACCGATGTCTACGCGATCGAAGCAACGATCGACGTCAGGGCATTACCAAGATACGACGTGCTTTCTGAAGCCGAAGAGTGATTGCTGCAGGCAGCAGCGAGCCCAAATGCGAAAAGCCCGCGGCCTGAATCTCACGGTGGTGTTGGCTGTTGCTGCGCTGGCGATTGGTGCAAACCCGGCTGGTTTTGTGTCGCCGGCGCAGGCGCGTTGGAAACCTGAGTTCACCAACTCGCCACATAAGGCCTGGTTCGAGCGACAGCGCAACCATGAGGGCTGGTCATGTTGCGATCGCAGCGACGCCCACCCGATCTACAATGCTTACATAAAGCATGGAAAATGGTACGTCCAAATTGACGGCACCCAGCACGCGATTGAGCCAAAACAACTGCTTGAAGGCCCCAACCCGACCGGCCATGCGGTCGTGTGGTACGACGGCGCTGGCGATCATGTCACCATTTTCTGTTTTGCTCCTGGCCCGCTGATTTGAAGGCACCGGCGGATCGAACTCACTCAGCCAGTAACTCTGTATGACTGACCGATGTCCGGCTTGGGTCATTCGCTGCTTATTAATTGAGCCTCCGGGCCGACCTATGTCCGCTATGCCCCGGTGGTCTCAAGGGATCGACGCAACACTTTATCTTTGAGGGAAAAGATGGAGTGTGCCGATGGATCAGAGATTTCGTCGAGGTTTTACCGCGGCCGAGAAGACGGAGTTATGGGATCGCCGGCAGGGGGGCGAGTCGCTCAAGGCAATTGGACGAGCGTTTGGTAAGCCGTCCTCATCGATCCATAACCAGGTGGCACCATACGGTGGGATACGTCCCGCGGCACGGCGTCGCTCGCGGCTAGCACTGACGCTCTCGGAACGCGAGGAGATCTCCAGGGGTCTTGTAGCGCACCAATCGTGCCGATCGATGGCGAGGCTGCTGGGTCGCTCGGCCTCGACGGTGAGCCGAGAACTCAAGCGCAATGGCGGCTATGATCGCTATCGAGCCGCATTAGCGGATGAGCAGGCCTGGGGGCGAGCTCGACGTCCGAAACGGTGTAAGTTGGCAAACAGTCCGTGGCTACGGCGGGCGGTGGCGAGCAAGCTCAGATTGAATTGGTCGCCCGAGCAGATCGCCGGCTGGGTCAAGCGAGCGCATCCTGGCGATGAGAGTTGTCACGTGTCACACGAGACGATCTATCGCAGTCTCTTTGTTCAGGCCCGCGGGGTACTTAAGAAAGAACTGCTGGGCTATCTGCGATCGAGGCGTACGATCCGTCGATCGCAGCGGGTGGACCCCAATCGTGATCAACCGGGGCGAATCAAGGGTCTCGTTTCGATCCGTCAGCGGCCGGCAGCGGTTGAAGATCGGGCGGTGCCTGGTCATTGGGAAGGCGATCTCCTGACGGGGTCAAAGAACAGCTACATCGCGACCTTGGTCGAACGTCATACGCGTTACGTGATGCTGGCAAAGGTGGCCAACAAGGACACCCAGACGGTCATCACCGCGCTCATCAAGCAGGCCAAGAAGTTACCTAATGAGCTCTATAAGTCGCTGACCTGGGACAGGGGCAAGGAGCTGACCGATCATCGGCAATTTACACTGGCGACCAATATCGACGTTTACTTCTGCGATCCGCAAAGCCCGTGGCAGCGCGGTTCCAACGAGAACACCAATGGACTGCTGAGACAGTACTTTCCAAAAGGAACCGACCTGTCGGTACACTCGCAAGCTCATCTGAACAAAGTGGCGCGTCGGCTCAATGAACGGCCACGCGAGACCTTGCAATTTGAAACCCCAGCGGAGAAATTCAATGCCTGTGTTGCGTCGATCAGTTGAGGCGGCACCCCAATAGCGACCACGAATGTCGCGACGCCGCGAACGACGCGATGTGCCATGTGTGGACGGCGCCGAGTTGGCAAGAGCTTTCTTCACGTTTGCAGCCTTGGTCGGTGCAGCCATGTGTTCGGCCTTTGAGTGCGGCACACAGGGCCGCTGGCCATAATGCCCTCCGCGGATCAGGTCCCGATCAAAAGCACGCATTCGACCATGCGCTGGCACTAGTGGGTTGTCCTGATCGCCGGATCGACCGGCTCTGCATTCCGTGCTGTTCGCCCTTTCCAACCTTCACATCACGCCGGATGTCCGGCGCGATCTCGTTTACGCCGCCAGCGCGACCGGTTCCTTGTAGCGCTCGCCCCTGGCCATCAGCACCCACACCATCCGCGCGATCTTGTTGGCAAGTGCGATGGCGGCAACCTTGCCCGGTCGCCGTGCCAGCAAGGCCGTGAGCCACGGCCGATGCCTGGTGCCATGGATCCTGGCGTAGCGAATGACGGCGAGCGCGCCGGCCACGAACAGGCCGCGCAGATAGCGGTCGCCTTGTTTGCTGATACTGCCGAGCCTGTCCTTGCCTCCACTCGAGTGCTGCTTCGGCACCAGCCCGATCCAGGCCGAGAAGTTGCGGCCCGAGCGAAAGACTTTCGGATCGGCGACACTGGCGACCAGAGCGGTGGCCAGTATCGGGCCGACGCCGGGGATCGCATCAAGCCGCCTGCTTGCCTCATGCGATCGGTGCCAGGCCATGATCATCCGGTCGAACTCCAGAATCTGCTCCTTGAGCCGGCGCAGCTGAGCCCCCAGTGCGGCAAGACAGGCACGCGCTATCGCCGGAACTCGCTTGTCAGCTGGATTGGCGACGACAGCGAGCAGCGCCTCGACACCCTTGCGGCCGACCGGCGCGACAATCCCGAACTCGGCCAGGTGGGCACGGATCGCATTGATCACCGCGGTCTGCTGGCGGATGAACAGATGCCGCGTGCGATGCAGCGTCAGACCACTCTGCTGCTCGGGCGTCTTGGTCGCGACAAACCGCATGTTTGCCCTGGTCACCGCTTCGCAGATCGCCTCCGCATCAGTGGCGTCGTTCTTCTGCCGTTTGACGTAGGGCTTCACGTAGGCCGGTGGCATCAGCCGCACCGTGTGACCGAGCCCCTGGAGCTCCCGCGACCAGTGGTGCGATGAGGCACAGGCTTCGATCCCCACCAGGCAGGGTGACAGCTTCTCAAAGAATGTCAGGACATAGCGCCGCTTCAACTGACGGCGGATGACCACCTGGCCCGCGGCATCAACGCCATGCACTTGAAATACCGACTTCGCAATATCGAGACCGATCGTGCTAACCTCGCCCATGGACGGCTCCCCTCAATGTGGTTCGCTTCACGCAACCACCCTATGGCACTTTCGATGCCGCAGAGTGGGCGCCGTCCACAGCATCACAAGCGGACATCGTGGATCTCATTGGATGACCTCATCGGCACGAGCTATCAGCGCCGGCGGAACATCGAGACCGAGCGCCTTGGCCGTCTTGAGATTGATGACCAGCTCATATTTGGTGGGCAACTCAACGGGAAGATCGCCGGGCTTTTCACCCTTCAGAATGCGGGCTACATAAGCGCCAGCACGGCGGTAAGCTTCCGTCGAACTTGCTCCGTAACTTACTAAGCCTCCGGCCCCTACAAATCTGCTCGAAAAATAGCTCGCCGGGATCGCGTGGAGGGCGGCGAGGCCAATCATTTGGCTAGCACGACCATTAAAAAATGCACCACCGCCCACCAGTAGTGCACCGGCGCCGGACTTGGCAACGGTGGAAAAGGCTACGTTGATTTCCTGCTCGCTGCTGGCTTTGACAGTCACAATTTTCTGTCCCATGGCGATAGCTGTCTTCTCAATTTCGCGCGCCTCTATCTGAGACGCCGGGGAAGTTGGGTCGTTTAGAATAGCGATGGTTTCGGCCTTGGGAACCAACTCACGCAGGAGCGCAAGCCGTTTGCCTATGATCGGAACGTCATAGAAACTCACGCCGGTCATATTGCCATTCGGTCAATTCAGACTGGATACGAGGCCCACTGCTACCGGATCGGCTCCGGTAACGAAAATGATCGGAATCTTTGACGTAGTCGTCTTTGCTGCCCGCGTCGCGGCAATGCTACCAACGACAATGGCCGCCACGTTAAGACCGACCAGTTCAGCGACGAGTTTTGGCAGCCCCTCCACTCGGCCATCTCCCCAACGTGACTCAATTACGACTTTGTCACCTGGATAGCCGGATTCGCGGAGGCCCTGCCGGAGTGCAGCAAGCAAGTGCCCGGACTCCTCCGCCTTCGTGGGTCTGAGGAATCCGATCACCGGCGTCGGCGGCTGCTGCGCGTGCGCCGCAAACGGCCAAGCCGCTGCGCCGCCGAGAAGCGTAATAAACTCGCGCCGTTTCATGCACCCCCCGAAGCTCAGAACATACATCGTAGCGGCTAAAACCTGTCCTAGAAAAGGGGTGCCACGCGGAGGCGTGATGTCCGCGATGGGTCATTGGCGTCGTAGCCACCGCCCGCGAAAATCGGGCTTTGTCCGCTATGCCCCAATAGTGACCACGAATGTCGCAACGCCGCGAACGAAGCTGAGTGCCAATCGCGACCATGCACCGCAGCAAACTGTATCGTTATTCGATCACCTCGTCGGCGCGCGTAAGCAGCGAGTTAGGCACCGTTAGACCAAGCTTTTTTGCGGTTTTAAGATTGATCACTAACTCGAACTTGGTCGGCTGTTCGACGGGTATGTCGGCGGGCTTTTCGCCGTTGAAAATCTTTTGTACGAACGTCGCGGCGCGGCTCCACAAATCCAACGTGTTCGGGCCATAACTGAGCAGTGCGCCAGCGTCCGCAAATGACCGAAAACCGGAAATTGCAGGCAATCGAAGCTTTAATGCGAGATCAGCAATTTGCTTCCGGCTAGCGAAAAGGAGGGCATCCTCGGTCGTCATGAGGGCGTGAGCCCCAGCGCCCGCGGCAGCGTGCAACTCTGTCGCTATATCGCTTGATTGCCGCACCTGAATTGACGTGAGCACGACACCGAGCTTCCGCGCTGCCGCTGCTGTTTCTTCGTAGCGAAGTTTGACGCTTTGGTTCTCCGGGTTCCAAATGATTGCGACGTGCGCAAGATGACCTAGCGCCTCTTTGGCCAGCTCCAGCCGCTTGCCGGCCAATTCAGGAGCAAGAAGACTGAGGCCAGTCGTGCTTCCACCGGGGCGCGACAGGCTCTTCACGACACCGGCACTTACGGGATCTCCGATGCCTGCCATGACGATCGGTATGGTGGGTGATGCTTTTTGAACGCCCTGAGTGAGTTGAGTTCCTGAAGTCACAATCACTTCGACATTCGCGCGTAGCAGCTCCGCGACCAGGGCAGGTATGCGGTTTAGCCTACCCCCCAGATAGCGGATATCAATTGCGATGTTTCTACCTTCAATCCAACCATGCTCCGCGAGACCAGCCCGAATTGCGGCAATACGTCTTCTCACCAGCGTGTCATGTTCCTCGCCGGCGACAAGAATGCCAATCCGATGAGTGGGTCCATTCTGTTGCGCAGCCACACGCAGTGATGGCGCCAGCATCACGCTGCACATAATCACCGCGAACTCGCGCCGTCTCACTGCCGCTCCCGAGCCTCAAAGACAGGGTGTGTATCGTAGCGGATCAAAATAGCACATTGGAAGGCCCGGACGTGACACCCATCGATGCCCGCTATTGGTCATTCGCGTCATAGCCACCGCTCGCCAAAATCGGGCTTATCCGCTATGCCCCAATAGCGACCACGAATGTTGCAACGCCGTGTATGACGCTGAGTGCCAACAATTGACATCGCCCTTTATTCGATCACCTCGTCGGCTCGCAGCAGGAACGGCTCCGGAATATTCAGTCCAAGCGCCTTGGCGGCCTTGTTGTTCACCACCAACTCGAACTTGTCCGCCTGCTCGACCGGTAGGTCGGCCGGCTTCGCGCCCTTGAGTATCTTGTCCACAAGCCGGGCGATCTGCCGATAGGCCCCGGACACGCTGGAGCCATAGGAGATCAATCCACCAGCTTCGACGTGCTCGCGGTAGCCGTAGATGGCCGGCAGGCCTGTACGCGCCGCCAGCTCAGCGAGTTTGGCCCGGCGTGAAAAGAAGAACGGACTTTGATTGATGAAAAGACCTTGGAGGCCATCGCGCGCGGCCTGTGGGAACGCGGCGTCGAGTTCGGCCTCCGTGCGTACCTTGAATACCTTGGCGGTCACGCCCAGGGCGCGAGCGGCGGCCGGCAGAAGCTTTAAAATGATTTCGTCGGACCGATCGCCCGAGGCAGCCAAGACTCCAATTTGCGATAGTCCGGGTACGATTTCCTTCAACAAACCGATCCGCTTGCCAATCAACGCGTCATTGCCGCCGAACAGCCAGACTCCGGTGACATTGCCGCCGGGCCGCGCGATGCTTTCCACTACCCCAAGCATAACGGGATCCACGAGCGAATTCATGACGATAGGGATTGTCCGCGTCGCACCACGGGCGGCGAGAACACCCTGCGATGCAGCGGCGATGATCACATCAGGCTTACGTGTGACCAATTCGGCAGCGAGCGTCGACAAGCGCGCCAGCTCTCCATTGGCATGACGAAACTCCAGCCAAATGTTGCGGCCTTCGACATAGCCAAGCTCGCGCAATGCCGTTCGCAGCACCTCAATGTTGCGTGCCACCGCGATGGCCGGGGCGGGTGTTAGGAAGCCAACAAGCGGACGGCCCGGCGCAGGCTGCGCATGACCCACCAGCGGCCATGCCACCGCTGCACCGCCTAATCCGGCAATGAACTCGCGCCGTCTCATCGCCTCCCCCAAAAGGCTCAGGACTGGGCTTCCACTAGCTCAAACTAGCATACTGAAAATGGGGCGGATATGTAGCCAACCACGAACCGATGAATGGGCGGCCAATGTCCGCATCGGGTCATTCGCAGACAAACGGTCCGGGACCAAATGGCATCTTTGTCCGCTGTTGCTCCAAGAGGCGACAAAATGATGCGTCGCAGTTGATGATGCGACGTGCCAGAAGCGAAGATTGCCAGTTTATTCGATCACCTCGTCGGCGCGTGCAAGCACGGAGCCTGGCACAGTGAGGCCGAGGGCCTTGGCAGTCTTGAGATTGACCGCCAAGGTGAATTTCGTTGGCGCTTGTACCGGCAGATTTGCGGGTTTCTCGCCTTTTAGGATGCGATCGACATAGGCGGCGGCGTGAAGGAACAAATCGGACGTGTCCGGTCCGTATGCGATCAATCCGCCGCCTGCCACAGCGGAGCGAACTGAATGGACCACAGGCACACGATAGCGAGCTGCCAGTTCGACGATCAGATCGCGATAGGCAGTAGTCGTCACGTCACTCGGGAGCACTATCCCGCCATTCGGCTCACGAGCGAATGCACCAATGGCGTGTTCGATGCTTGCCGCATCGCGTACGGGGAACGAGACTGCATCAATGCCAGCGGACTTTGAAATCTTCTGGATGAGCGGCCAGTAGAGCTTTGCGCTGCTGTTATTCGGGTTGAACAGCATCGCCACTCTTGCAAGCTGCGGCACCATCTCTTTCAGGAGTTCCACCAGCTTGCCAGCTATTGAAACCTCGTAAAGCGTAAACCCGGTGAGATTGCCGCCTGGATGTGCGAGGCTCTTGACGATGCCGAGGCCAACCGGATCGTTAGTCGCAATAAATACGACTGGAATCTCACTGGTTCTCTGCCGCACCTCATTCAAAACACGAACAGAATAAACCATAATTACGTCCGGCTTCGCGCTTACCAGATCCGCCGCACTCGCTCGAATGCGCTCGATGTCCCCGCCGCCCCATATCACTTCGATCTGGATATCGCGACCATCCGACCAACCGAGATCTCTGAGCTTCTGTTGGAACGCTGTGATCCATGACTGCCCTAGGTCATCATTGCCAATGCCGATCAAAACGGCCACTCGTCTCACGTGTTGTTGGGCATTTGCCGTAAGCGGCCAAGCCGCTGCTGAAGCCGCAAGATGCAGGATAAACTGGCGTCGCCGCATGTTCCCCCCAAGCTCAGTAGGCGGATAATACCGGTACACACCGCTGCGGGGAAAGGGGCGATCAATGTCCGCTTCGGATCATTCGCGCCCCAGGCTTTCAGCGCCAATTCCGGTCAATGTCTGCTCTTGTCCAGCAGCGACCGAAACGGTACGGCGCGGCGAATGCAGTGATGTGCCAAAAGGCGACAAGGCACCGCAGCATAATCGGTACAAAAAGAAAGACCGCCTCGCGCTTGCTGTGTGAAAACTCAAACGCCTGCTGCCCGCGTAGAAATAATTTTTAGAAATTGCGCATCATAAGAACGGATGAGCTGCGAACATACGGTTTGATGCCGCGTTGGGGAATTGTATTTTCTACATTTCTCCGATGTATGAGTTTTCACACAGCCTGCTCGCGGCGGTCTCTACGAATTCTTTGAGCAATTCATGACATGCGTCGCTTATTTGTAAGCCTTGCTGGCGTCCTTCGAGTCTTTGTCTTTGTCGGCGCTATTTTCTAAGCGAACTTTGGACTTCGTCTCCGAACTCGATAAAGCATTTTCTCTGCTTTTTTGGGGGATCTTCCGATCACCTCTTTCATCTTTTGGTACCTGCTTGAGGTAGGTCGATGTTCCGGAAGCGGGCTGAGTTGTTGATGTTGACTTCGAAGACTTTGGCGACTTTGCGACGGCAGGCGGAGAGACCAGCAACGCGAGGCTGAGCACAATAATGGCCAAGACGATCCGTTGCATGACA
Source organism: uncultured Alphaproteobacteria bacterium (assembly GCA_963828695.1). GTDB lineage: Bacteria > Pseudomonadota > Alphaproteobacteria > Rhizobiales > Xanthobacteraceae > Pseudolabrys. The sequence continues at coordinate 410,613 of CAWHFS010000001.1, forward strand.
TTCCCCCATATGCAAAATATCTCAGCCAAAGCTAACACGTAAAGGGGACCAATGTCCGCCTTGGGTCATTCGCGCCCTAGGCTTTCAACGCCAGATCCGACCAATGTCCGGTCTTGTCCAATCGCGACCAAGATGGTGCGGCGCGGGGAATGACGCTAAGCACCAGAAACAGACATACGGGCGGGTGAGCCCGAACGTATTGATCGGTCACGCCGCCCGTTCGACCCGCGTATCGATCTCGCTGCGCAAACTGACAAAGTCGATGGGCTTGGTCAGCAGCGCCTCGGCGCCATTCTCCAGCGCCTTCTGCTTGGTCTCGGCGTCGCCATAGGCGGTGATCATGATGACCGGAATGTCGGGTCGCAAGGCCTTGGCCTTCGGCAACAGTTCGAGCCCGCTCATCCCCGGCATGTTGATGTCCGACAGGATCAGGATGATGGAGGCGCCCGCCGCATTCGTGATGCGCTGAAGGGCCGCCGGCGCAGACCGGGCAAACTCCATCGTGAACCGGCCGGCGCGCAGATCACGCCGGAACTGCTGGCGGAACAGGGTCTCGACATCCGGCTCGTCGTCAACCACGAGAATCAGCAGGGTCACGGGCGGTCTCCCGATGGGGCAATGGTTGCCGCCAGGCGCGGCAGGATAATGGTGAACTCGGTGTACTGACCAGGCTTCGTATCGACCTCGATCGATCCGCCATGCTGCTTGACGATGATGTCGTGGCTGATGGACAGACCCAAGCCCGTCCCCTCGCCCGCCGGCTTGGTGGTGAAGAACGGATTGAACATCTTCTCCTTCACCTCGGGCGGGATGCCGGTGCCATTGTCGCGGATCCTGATCTCGACGCGATCGCCCAGGTTGCGGGTGGCCGTGGCAAGAATTGGCTCGTAGCCCTCACCCCCGTTGCCGTCCGCCTTGCGCCGGGTGGCCGCGTAGAAGCCGTTGGAGATCAGGTTGAGCAGCACCCGGGTGATCTCCTGCGGGAACAGATCGACCTCGCCGGCGGCCGGATCGAGCGATTTTTCCATGGTGATATTGAAGCCCTGCTTCTCGGCCCGCGCCCCGTGGTAGGCAAGGTTGAGGCTTTCCTCGACCAGGGCATTGATGTCGACCGGCCGGTGTTCGCCCGAACCTGCACGCGAATGCAGCAGCATGTTCTTGACGATGGAATCGGCCCGCTTGCCGTGCTGCACCACCTTGTCGAGATTGCCCTGCAGCATGTCGGCCAGCTCGCTGATCTCCCCCCGCAGCCTGGCGTCGAGATTGGCACCCGCCAGCGCCTCGCGCAGCTCATCGATCAGCTCGACCGAGACGGCGGAGAAATTGTTGACGAAATTGAGCGGGTTCTTGATCTCGTGGGCGATGCCGGCGGTCAACTGCCCGAGCGAAGCCAGCTTCTCGGTCTGCACCAGCCGGTCCTGCGCTGTGCGCAGGTCGTCCAGCGACTTTCCCAATTCGCGGGTGCGCGCTTCGACGCTTTCGAACAAGCGTACGTTCTCGATCGCGATCGCGGCCTGGTCGGCGAACGTCGATGCCAACTCGATCTGTCTGTCGGTGAACGGGCGCACTTCCGAACGCGTCAGACTCAGCACGCCGGTTGGGACACCCTCGCGCAGCATTGGGACGGTGAGAACCGTGCGGTAATCGCCCAATCTCTGCCCCTCCACTAAGGTATAATCCGGATCGGCCTTTACGTCCCGGATATGCACCGCCCGCCCTTCGAGCAGCGCGCGCCCGAACCCAGAGCCGCGTTCGGGCTGGATCGGAATATTTCTGACATAATCCAAGAATTCGGGAGAAAAGCCGTATGCCTCAGCGCGGTAGAAGACTCCGTTTTTCTGTCGGGTAATGATGGTCTTATCGGCATCGCAGAGCCGAGCGGCTGATTTAACGAGAGTTTGCAGTACTGTCTGCAAGTCGAAGGTCGACCGGCTGATGACCTTGAGAACGTCAGCGGTGGCGGTCTGCTGCTGCAGGGATTCCCGCAGTTCGCTGAGCAGCCGCGTGTTTTCGATGGCGATGACGGCCTGGTCGGCGAAAGTTTTCACCAGCTCGACCTGATTATCAGTAAAACGTTGCGGGATGTTTTTTGCGACAAAAAGTACGCCGACGACTTTGCCCTCGCGCATAAGCGGAGCGCCAAGCGAAGCTCGGTAGCCACCGATTTTTTGCGCTTCACCCCACTTGTATTCGGGTTCCGCCAGCACGTCGGGAATATTAATAACTGCTGCCTCCAATGCGGCACGCCCAACGACGCTGCCGCGATCCACGGGCACCTCTAGCGGCTTGAAATAGTCTCTGATTTTCGCGTGTACTTCGGCGGTATGGCCATAGCTGGCCGCCCACCGAAGGATTTCGCCGTCGCGTCGGAATATCCACGACATATGGCCTTCGCACAGACGAGTTGCCGATTCGAGAAGCGTATCGAGGACCGTTTCCAGATCGAACGTCGAGCGGCTGATGGCCTTGAGCACGTCGGCAGTGGCGGTCTGCTGTTCGAGAGCTTCTTTTGTTTCATTGAAAAGGCGGACGTTTTCGATCGCAATGACGGCCTGCTCGGCAAAAGTCTTGAGGAGTTCGACCTGGGAATCGGCAAAGAGCCCCGGTTCCTTGCGCGCAACAAAGATCGCTCCGACAACCTGTTCATCGCGGACCATCGGTACAGCAAGACAGCCGCGATAGCCGCTCACTCGCGCGGTGCCCTTGTTCTGGTAATTGGCATCCCTGAGTACGTCGGAGACGTGGCAAACCGTACAAGACCTTATCGCGCGCGCCGTGATCGTTTCCTCGTCGCGCCGCATCGGGAATGCCTGCCGCACCGCCTCTACCCCGTCCCGCGTAACGCCGTTGATCGAAACCAGACGGATCAGCTCGCCGTCGACCATGGAAACGACACTGATCTCGGCGCCGCACAACTTCTCTGCGCGCGCCCCGATAGTTTCAAACACTGGCTGCAGCTCGCCGGGCGAGCTGGAGATGACGCTGAGGACCTCCGAAGCCGCGGTCTGGCGATCAAGCGATTCGCGCAGTTCGTTGAGCAGCCGTGTATTTTCGATCGCGATGACGGCTTGATTAGCAAACGTCTGCAGGACCGCGAGCTGTTTGTTGGACAGTGATCCCGGCACCACCCGCGCGATCATCAGCGATCCGATCGCACTACCGCTTCGCATCATCGGCACGATGGTGACGGCGCGGAAGCCGCTCGCGCGGAAGTTCCTTGCACCCGGTGCCAGGTCTGCCGGCGGATCGTCGACGTCGGGAACGTCAACGATCCTCCCGTCGATAATGGCCCGTGAGGCCATGAACTCGCGGGTGAGCGGGATCGGCAGGCGTCGCCACAGCGCCTCCGCGCGCGTCGGGTCGGCATCGGCAATAGCTTCGGCCACTGCCTTGTCGCTGCGGGGAATGAGGATCGCAACAGCGGCATCTCCGAACAGCTTGAGTCCGCTCCGCACAATCGCTTCGAACACGGGTTGTGTATCTGTGAGCGAATTGCTGATTACGTTCAACACCTCGCTGGTCGCGGTCTGATGTTCCAGCGCCTCGGTCAGATCGTCGGTGCGCTGGCGCAGTTCGTTGAGCAACCGAGCGTTCTCGATGGCGATGACGGCCTGAGAGGCAAAGTTCGTCACTACCTCAATTTGTTTGTCGGTAAATAAGCGCACCTCTTTGTGATAAATGGTAATTGCGCCTATCAGTTCTTCGTGATTGAGCATTGGCACGCAGACTGCGGTCCGTGCACCACCTAGGTCAGCCAGGTCTCTCAACGGCTCGCTTTGGGCGTAGCCCTGCTCCGCCGTGATATCGGCGACGTGAGCCACCTGTCTCGTCCGCTTGACGCGGCCCAAGGGACTCGCGGCAGGAGGGCGTACAAACGCCCCGCGTTCGCGCTTTTCGGCGAATGCGCGCGGGACATCGTGCATGGCCGTCGTTCGGAAGCCATCGTCCTCGGTCAGGAACAGGATTCCGAATTTTGCACCGCAGATTCGCACTGCATTTTCCAACACGGTCTGAAAAACCGGATGCAATTCCCCGGACGAACGTGAAATGACCTGCAAGACTTCCGAGGTTGCGGTTTGTTGCTCCAGCGATTCGCGCAATTCATTGAGCAGCCGTGTGTTCTCGATCGCGATTCCCGCCTGATCGGCGAACGTTTCAGCCAGTTCAATCTCCTTTTCAGTGAATGGCTGCACGACGCCACGCTGCAGGAGCAGTACTCCCATAAGCACCCTTTCCCGCTGCAAAGGCACGCCCAGCATCGTGCGTATGTTTGCCGACCTGGATCTACGGGCCGTGCCGGGGTCGGGATCTGCCTGCGCATCAACAAGCTGAACCGATTTGCCTTCTATCGCCACTCGGCCGGCGATGGATTTACCGTCCTTTTTTACCGGGTCACGCCCCATCCGCTCCCGGTGACCCTCATCAATGCCGAAGCCGGCGACGTGATGGAACATGTCGTCTTTCAGCAGCCGGATCGCTGATCGGTCAGCATGGCACAGGCGCGCCGCCGATTCCAGGAGCGTATTGAGAACGGTCTGCAGATCGAAGGTTGAACGGCTGATGACCTTGAGCACGTCAGTCGTGGCGGTCTGCCGCTGGAGAGATTCCCGTAGCTCGTTGAGCAGCCGAGCATTCTCGATGGCAATGACCGCCTGATCAGCGAACGTCTTGAGCAGCTCTTCCTGCGGCTTGGGAACCGGACCAGCCTCGACCCAGCCGACGACGATAGCGCCGAGCAATTCGCCATCGCGCAGCATCGGTATTCCGAGCGCGCGCCGCCAGCGCATGACTCCGAGAAACCGTTTATCGTATTCCGGATCGCTAAGCGCATCCTCCATCCTGACGACCGATTTTGTGAGAATGACTCTCCCGGATATCTGGGAAAGGTCAGGTCGCCTCGGATAGATCCGCTGGAGCATACCGACATAACTTGGGCCCACATTGTGGGAGGCGACGTAGTGCAACAACTCGCCATCGAAACGGAACACATTTGCAAACAGACTGCCGCAGAGAGCGACCGCATTGCGCACGATCGTCTCGAATACCGGCTGCGCGTCAGCGGGCGAATTGCGTATGACCCGGAGAATCTCCGCGGTCGCCGTCTGCTGGTCCCGCGCCTCGTCGCGTTCGCGGATGAGCCGCGCGGAGCCCGTTTCCTTGCTGGCGGCGGGAAAGCTTTTATGACTTCCGGTTTTTGGCGCGTTGCGGCGCTTCAACGTCCGGGGGCGTTGCTTTTGTCCTGCTTTGCCGCTTGCCCTGCCGTGCCGTCCCATCGCCCCCCCAGACGCTCAGGAAAGGGTATCGTAGCGGCTCGGACCCACACCGGGAAAGAGCCCTCCCGCATCAGTGCAAGAACGCGTTAAAAAGCGCCCGATCGAATGTCCGCTCTGCGTCGTCAGCGCACGGACATTCTCGGGCGAAAACCCGCCGTCGTCCGCTTCGGTCCAATGGCGGACTTTTGCGATTGCGGTTGCCTTGTCTCACAAATCCAATAGTGGACCTGTGCACTGCGGACTCAATGCACCGCAGCACAAGACGATCATGCGACCATCGTGGCGAGCCGCCGAAGCCGGAAGTCAGCCGACTGGCGCCTTGGCGAGCCTGTCCGCCGGGGTCGAGCCGGCTTATCGCATCGTGATGGTCATGCCAGCCAGACCGAGCGATATCTGAAAGCCTTTTTGCGCGCCGCGAACACTCAGGACGACGCCCTTTTCGTTCTGCAGCGTCGCGACCTGCCCGCCGCCGACGAATGTGGCCCCTGCGCCTACGGCCCCGTAGGTGCCGACAATATCCGCGGGGCTCCTCAAATTGGAGGCCGTGCCGACCAGATCGACGGACGCAACGCCAAGGCTGCCGATGCCAACGCCGCCGACGCTCAGCCGATATGTCTTGCCGTGGTAAGTCAGTGTCCCGCTACCGCCGCCGGCGCCGATAATGAAGCCTGCCTTGACGATATGGAGCCGGATGGTGCCGGTTCGCGCCTGGGACTGCGTGGACGCGCCTAAAAGCATTGTCACAGCCAGGGCAATAACGGTAACGAGTTGCGATGTGCGAATGAAGCTTGGCATTGTCAATCTCCTGCTTTCCATGCCGTTCAAACCTCGCCACAGGCTTCGCCCGCAGCGATACCTCCAAATCAGTCACTCAAAGCTGTCGGTGACAGGCTGTATCGGCCCGATCATAGCCCAATTTCACACCCGGCCAACTCACAGCCCCCTCGGTTTGTTTCAGTTCTCGCTCGATACCCGATTGCCGGCAGCAGGCTGGAAACAGCTTAAGCCTTGCTGCCGCGCCTAACAACGGAATAAAGGCCGCGGTGGACGCTACTTCGCCGGAAACAAGAGCGTGACGTTGAATACCGCGCCCCATCGCGATCCGTCGGCAACCGTTGCGGCATAATACTTGGGACCAACCTGAATGCTGACCGGCTGTTCACCGAATCTGAAAATGCGGCTGAACAGCAAATAGATCGGCACCGACCATTCCCTGGTAATCCAGTTGTAGGTCGACTGGGTGTTGACCGTGATCCCGAATGTGTCCGGAAACGTGTAATTTACAAACGGCTGAAGGAAAGTCGAATTGACATCGCTGCCGCCTGAATCGACTGATGCGAATGACCAGACGTGGTTGGCGAGGATGCCGTAGGTCCAGCCGGCCTCTTGCTTGAGTACAACGAATGTCGGACCCGCACCCCAACGTTTGTTGCCCAGACTGTCGTCGGTTCCCGTCGGGTAGAGAAGTGCCGGACCGATACCCCAGGTGATTCCTCCGGTCGTGGTGCTCGGGGAAAAAAAGAAACTCTGCAGTGTGTCGCTGAGCCCAAAATGGTTGCCGATGGTGGGTGCGGGCTCCTCCCAATAGACCACCGGCAGAATGGTACGAACAATCAGGTTCCATTGATCGTTGAGTTTGAAGGGGACGACGGGCTGAACATTGAGTGTGTTGCGATAGCCCTGTGACGGCCCGTAACAGCAATCCAGATTATACTGGAATGGAACGCTGATGAGGCTCGATATGGGATTGGCCAGCTTCTTCGCGAGGTCCTGGTCTTGGGCTTTCGCCGGCACTGAAATCGTGAACACCACAAACAGAAGCGCTCCGATGAAGAGCCTGCTCATACCTGCCCCCAACTCTACTGATTGCGCGAGTGTCCCGATTCCGAAGTCCGTACTCCCTTGCGGCGCCCACTTATGCGAACTTCGGAATCGAAGGGACACTGGCAACTTGATTTTCCAGTGCGGTTCAGGATTTGAAGTCTTTCCCGCGAGCTCGCGGCTATGATAGCAGAAACTTCAAACCCACCGCACTGGCTCACGAATGAACGTCGGCCACGAAAGACGTGGCCGCGACTTGCTGCCCCCATTGCACTCCACGATACCGCCGCGGATTGGCATTGGCTTCCAGCCGTTTTTTGCGAAATGCAATGCGCGGCAGCGACCGGAGCCATGGCGGCGGGCGGCGCCACGTAAGCCGCCCGCCGTAACCGTCATTCCTGCTACTGGCCAGGGCCTTTGCTTGCTCTCTCCGCCTCCTCCATCCGTTTACCCATCTCCGCCTTGACTGCGTCGAGATTAAAGCTCGCGCCCCGCTGCATCGGCGGGTATTCGATGAAGGTCTGGATTTCCTTGGCGATGACCTGCTGGACAAATACGAAGCGCCAGAACTGGTACTTGAACCAATCGAAGTACTGCTGTCCGCCCTCTTTCGTTCCGTTGTTTGGCCAGCCGGTGCGCTCGAATGGATCCAGGCGCAGGTTGGTGATGTAAGGCACGTCCGGCTTGGTTTTCTCGCCCAACCAGCCGGCCGGCTGGTCGATGAAGCGGAACTTGTAGTCGTCAATGCGAACCGCGCCAACCGTGCTTTCCCCGAGGTAGAAAATCTCGTGACGCGTGGACGGCCCTTTGCCGGTGATGGCGGCCATCTGGTTGTAACCGTCCAGATGGTTCCTGTAGGTGCGGTCGCCGATTTTCTTGCCCTTCAGCAATTCTTCGGTGATGTTCGGATTGCCGGCCGCGGCCACGAAGGTCGGCAACCAGTCCATGCCGGAGAAGATGCCGTTTTGCACTGAACCAGCCGGCACATGGCCAGGCCAGCGAAGGAGTGCGGGCACGCGGAAACCACCCTCGAGGACCGTTCCCTTTGACTGCGCGAATGGCGTTTGACCGCCATCGGGCCAGGTAAAGAGTTCGGTGCCGTTATCGGTGGTGAAGACGACGATGGTGTTGTCGTCCACCCCCATGTCCTTGAGCTTCTTCATCACCAAACCGACATCGTCATCGAGCTGGGCCATGCCGGCTTCCTCTTCCGACCAGCCGTTTTCGGCATTGCGCATTGCCTCATATTTTGGTGAGAGGTGCGTCACGATGTGCATGCGCGTCGGGTTCAGCCAGACAAAGAACGGTTTGCCGTCGGCCTTGGCCTTGTCCATGAACTTGAGTGCCAGGTCGCGGATCTCGTCATCCACCGTTTCCATGCGTTTGGGATAGAGCGTGCCGGCATCCTCAATTCTCTGCTTGCCGATCTTTCCCCAGCGCGGCATCACCGTGGGATCGTCTCTGTCGGTGGCCCAGCTGTGGACCATGTTGCGCGGGCCGACGACATTCAACAGGTTCTGCGGATAGTTGGGATGGGCCGGGTCTTCCATCGCATCAAGGTGATATAAATAGCCGAAGAATTCGTCGAAGCCGTGAACGGTCGGCAGAAACTCGTTCTTGTCGCCAAGGTGGTTCTTGCCGAACTGGCCGGTGGCATAGCCCATTGATTTCAAAATCGTCGCAACGGTGACCGCCTCGGCCGGCAGGCCGACCGACGCGCCGGCCTGGCCGACCGTGGTCATGCCGGTGCGGATCGGTAGCTGCCCGGTGACGAAGTTCGCGCGCCCCGCCGTGCAACTTGCCTCGGCGTAGTAGTCCGTGAACAACATCCCCTCTTTCGCGAGCTGATCAAGGTTCGGCGTCCGGCCCGCCATCATGCCGCGATGATAGGCGCCGATGTTCCACATGCCGATGTCGTCGCCCATAATGACGACGATGTTAGGCTTTTGAGCCTGCGCCTGTGCTGGGCTGAGCGAGGTCGAGAGCGCCGTCCCTGCGAGCAGTACGGCGCACCCGTATCGCCACAGTCTATCGATGATCGCGTGTTGCATATGTATCTCCCTGACACTTTGTCGCTTAAATTCTGAGCGATGTTTTCCGCATGCGGTGAGATCCGTTTCGCCGTCGAAATTGGTCATTAAAGCGCTGTACGTTTGGGTTAAATCACCGTGCTTTCCTGACATTTTGCTGGCGCATGATCTTTTCCGAAAACCGGCTCCCACTTTTCGGGATCATGCGCTAGTCGATGCCGACAAAATTTTCTCCCTTCTACGGCTTCTCAAACGGGAAGATGACTTTCCAGTCCCTTTTCATGTCGACCACTGTCCACTTGTTCACCTTCGCGGCATCGAGCGCCTTGTCGAGTTTCCCGATATGAGACTTGCGGTCGTAGGCATATTCGCGCTCCGCGTCGGTATGGTGAACGAGCAGACCCAAACGCAGGCCGCCGCTCATCGTCGTCCATTGCAGCATTTCAAGATCGCCGTCTGAGTTCCCGAAAGCCGCGATTGGCCGCTGGCCGATGTGCTCGTTGATGCCGATGGGCTTGCCGGTTTTGTCGTCGACGAAATTGACCTGCGGCAGCCGGAACAAAGTGGGCCGGCCGTCGCGCATCTCAAACCGGGTCTTGATCGAGGAACCCACGACCTGATCGGGCGGGATGCCGTAGACACGCTCGCTCCACGGACGCATGAACTCGATGCCTCCGCCTGAGACAATGAAGGTCTTGAAACCATTGGCGCGCAGGTAGGCGAGCAGCTCCAGCATCGGCTGATAGACCAGCTCGGTATAGGGTCGCCTGAACCGGGTGTCGCGTGCCGACGAAAGCCAATCGGAAACGATCCTGGCGAATTCAGCTGTCGTCATTCCGGCGTGCGTGGTGGCAATGATCTCAACCAGTCCCTTTTCGCCTGACGCAGCCAGCGCTTTCACGTCGCGGTCCAGCACGGCCTTGAACGGCTGCTTCTTTTTCCATTCCGGATGTAGCGGTGCGAGCGCCTTGACGCGATCGAGCGCGAAAGCGAGCTGGACATACATTGGCTGCTCGACCCACAACGTGCCATCGTTGTCGAAAGTGGCGATGCGTTGTGGCACAGGCACGAAATTTGGCGAGCCTTCGCGGGTCACCGCAGCAACAAAATCCAGGATCGATTGTTTGGTGGCGCCATCGTTCCACGACGGCAGCGGGCCGCCCGCGACGGTTTGTGCCTGCGCGGATGCGGAAAAGAACGTTGTCGACAAAACCGGAAGCGTCGCCAGGGCTGAAACGAGGGTGCGACGGCTGACACCCGAGGATGGAATGAACGTTGTCATCGTGGCCTCCGTTTCATCAATAACAAAGCTTGCTCCTGGTTGGAGACAAAGCGGGCGGCCCTTGCGAGCCGCTCGCTCTGCCGTTTTCCGCAAGAGACCTGCGCCCGTTACTCGCCGGCGTGGCTGATATGCTTTGATTCCTGCATGGCGTGGATGATCTGGTCGAGGTTGTAGCTCGCCGGATATTGCAGCGCCGGGAACGCGCGGAAGGTCTCAAGTTCCTTCAGCCACAGGAGTTGTCCGACCGGTACGATGTTCCAGTCATAGATGTAGGCCGAACTCGCTCCTGCGAGCGCGCCGCCCATCCCGAGAAGCGTCTTTTGATCCTCCGCAACAGCCTGTTCGAACGGGTCGCGCTTGATGTTGTCGATCAGGGTCCAGTGGTACGTCACGACCCCCGTCAATCCACCCATCGCTGAGGATGGCGCCATCGTGTAGTAGAACTTCCAGTTCTTGTAACGGACGGCCGACGGGTGCGTGCCTGTCCAGTAGAACAGCGTGTCGCGCGCTGACGGACCCTCGCCTTCGAGGTATTTGCGCTGATCCACGCCGTCGAGTGTCGTCTTGACGAAGCCGGGATACTTTCCGGCCTCGATCTGCTTCTTCAGGCCGTCGCCCTTCGGGCCACCGGCGATGTCGACCAATGTCGGCAGCCAGTCGAGCGCCGACACGATCTCGGTTTTCACGGTGCCCGGTTTGATATGACCCGGCCACCGGACGACGAGCGGCGCCCGCATCCCGCCTTCCCAGGTTGTGAGCTTGCCGCCGCGGAACGGCGTGACGCCACCGTCCGGATAGGTGATGGCCTCGGCCCCGTTGTCGGTCGTGAAGACAACGATCGTGTTGTCGAGCTGGCCCATGTCCTCCAGCTTCTTGAGCACGACGCCGATGTTGTCGTCCATCTGCTTCATGCCGACTTCGTTGATGCCCCAGTCTTTGCCGCCCCTCTGGCCCAGCATCGCTTCGTACTTTGGCGAGAATACTGTGGTGATATGCATGCGCGCCGGGTTGTACCAGACGAAGAAAGGCTTGCCTGTCTTCTTTGGATCATGGCGATCAAGGTAATCGATGACTTTGGCGGAGATTTCTTCGTCCACCGTCTTCGAACGTTCTAACGTCAGAGGACCTTCGTCCTTACAGGTTTGATTCTCTTCGGTGCCGTCGGAGGATGTGCACGCGATGACCGGCCGCGGCGGAGTCATGCACAGCGCAACTTTCGGATCAACCGCGCCCGGCGGTTCGGACAGCCCGCGAACAGGCGTATTCCTGCATGGCGGCACGACAGCCTGGTCGGTCGGAGACTTGTTGATGTCCGGGAAGCTTACGCCCTGCATCGCGTCGAGGTGATACAGGTAGCCCCAGAATTCCTGGACGCCGTGGGCGGTCGGTAGCGAGTTCGCCTTGTCGCCCAGGTGGTTCTTGCCGAACTCGCCTGTGTTGTACCCCAGGTCGAGCAGCGCCTTCGCAAGTGATGGCGTGCCCGGCAGCAGGGAACTTGTCGCGCCCGGCAGCTGAGGCAGGACCATGCCCGCGCGCACCGGGTGCATGCCGGTAAAAAATGCGGTGCGTCCCGCCGTGCAGCTCTGCTCGGCGTAATAGGTCATGAAGAGCGCACCCTCTTGCCCGATCCGGTCGATGTTGGGCGTCTCGCCAACCATGAGACCACGGTGGTAGATGGACGGCTGCATGATGCCGATGTCATCGCCCATGATGAAGAGGATGTTTGGTTTTTGTTGCTGCTGCGCGACTGCCGGCACGCTCGCGGATATCAGGGCAGTCGCTAGCGAAAACAGCACGAGCGATAATTTTGGAGTGATCTTCATGGTCAAATCCTCCGACGTCTGGTGACACGCGGAGCACCGACCTGACCCGGTAATTCCGGAGTCGATGCCGATGCCAGGGCGGCATCGTCACATCGATCGCGACCGGGAAAAACTGCACATAGGGGAAGGGCTTGTGTGTGACGCGTTGGCGGTACAGTGATAAAACAATGATAAATTTGAATCGGACCCGCGATTTTTTGAAACCCGACGGCTGGCGCATGTTCCGTTGATGTTGAATCGCGTTGCATCGGCACACTCCGTTCACCTCTCCCATTGGGAGAGGTCGACGCGCGAAGCGCGTCGGGTGAGGGGTTGCTGACTATCGATAGGTTCGATCCCCCTCACCCCAACCCTCTCCCCAGTCGAAGTCGGATATATCCGACTTCGACCACTCCATAATGCCGAACTCGGGTAAACCCGAGTTCGGGCGGGGAGAGGGAGCGGACCGAGTTCGCCGCGTGCGCTGTGTCAAATTCATCGGAACATGCTCTAGTTGGGGACGGCTTTCTCGATCGCATCAATCAGCTGGCGCGCCAGAAAAGGTTTGCGCAGACATGCAACACAGCCTGACTTTTGCGCCTGTCGACGGAGGCCATTGTCGTCGACGGCAGTCATGAAAATGACCGGCAGCCTGGCATGGGAGGCCGTCAGTTGCCGCCTCAACTCAATGCCGGATAATCCATCGAGATGAATATCCAGCAGGAGACAATCGATTTCGTTTGCACACCCGCTGGAAAGAAACGCCTCTGCAGAATTATAAAGCGCAGCTTTGTAGCCATGCGCGTCCAAAAGATTTTCCGCGGCGCTGAGCATGCTCGGATCGTCATCGACGACGGCTACGATCTTTCGCCGCTTTTTCATGGATATCCAAGGTTGGCCTGCGTCTTGCAATCGGGGGGAGCGACGCCTCCGTCACCCGGCACGTTGGGTACATTGTGACAGAATTGTTGCCCATGGGGACCTGCCCCTAAGGGAAAGGAGACCCGGCGCGCTGAATAGCCCGACGCGCTGTCATTTTCTTCACGTGAAAACGGAAAATTACGACGTCTTTCTGTCGCTGCGCCCAATGCCGGTACTCGCGGCGGACAGCAAGCCAAGACGTTCGGCAATCACCGCAAGCTCTGCAAGCGAGCGAACCTGACATTTCTGCATCACCTGATGCCGATGCAGTTTCACGGTCCGCTCCGATACGCCCAACGCGTAGGCGATCTGCTTGTGAGGCTTGCCGCGCACCAGCAGATCGAACACCTCGCGCTCCCGGGGCGTCAGGTGGCCGAGATGCGAGCGAAGGGAGGAAATCCGATCGTCCTGAACCTGTATTTCGCGAAAACCGGCAAGGGCGCGCTCGATCGCCCCCAAGAGGCGATCCTTTTCCACGGGCTTTGTCAGAAAGTCCTCGGCGCCAGCCTTGATGGTCTGCACCGTCGTCGGGATATCGCCGTGGCCGCTGATGAAAATGATTGGAAGCCTGTATCCCCGCCTGGCGAGATGATCCTGCAACTGTGGCCCGGTCACGCCTTTCATCTGTACGTCCAGCAAAATACAGGCGATTTCGCCGGTCAGAGACGCCTCAAGCAGTTCATTTGCCGACTGGTACAATGAAACCCTGTAACCGCTGGCACTCAACAGCTCGTCAACCGCCGATCGAAACGATGCGTCGTCATCGACCACGTGAATGACCGGCGCCAATTCCGTCATGAGTCGATCGCTCTGGCTAAAGGCAGAGTAAGCCGAAACGTTGCGCCGCCTTCGACACGATTTTCCGCCCATATCTTTCCACCATAGGTCTCGACAATCGTGCGGGCGATCGACAGGCCAAGCCCGGTGCCTTGCCGTTTCGTGGTGTAAAACGTGTCGAAAATCGTGTTCAACCGGTCCGCCGGGATACCCGTCCCGGAGTCGGCGACCGATACTTCGGCGGCGGCGCCATCGACAAGCGCGGTTTCGATCGAGATCCTGCCGGATCCCGGAATGCAATTGTGCATGGCATCGATTGCGTTCATCGCCAGGTTCAAAATGACCTGCTGCACATGAATCCGGTCGCCCCGCATCGGCAAGGAACTGTCCGCCTGGATCGTGCTGAGCTCGACCCCGTTTTTTATGGCCTCAGGGCCAATGATCTCGACGGTATCCTGAACGACGTCGTTGAGATCGAACTCCTGCAATTCGAGCACTTCCTTTTTCTTCAGCAGTCCGCGGAGGTGGCTGATGATATCGGCCGCCCGCTGGTCGTCCCGGGTTATATTGGCCAGTATCTGTTCGACCTTCCTGATGTTGGGTGGGTCGGCTTTCAGATAGAGCGACGCCGCTTCCGCGTTGCTCTGAATGGCGCCCAGTGGCTGGTTCAGTTCATGAGCAACAGAGGCAGACAATGCACCCGCAACTGCCGTGCGGTTCAAATGAATGACTTCCAGCAGCCGTTGACGCAATTCAATCTCTGCAACACGGCGCCAGCGCCGCTCGAAATACAACCAGGCGATAGCCGCGGCCTGCAGCGCCAGAACTGCGGCGATGGCAATAATCTGCCACCAGTATTGGTCCCACAGATTGAATTCGTGAAAGCGGACATCGGCTTCCGGTGGAAGCCGGGCTTTGCTGAGTTTCCAGCGCTTGAATTGACGTTCGTCAATTTGATACGTCAGAGCCGGACTGTGCAAACGAGTAATCGCAGCGGGATCCTTGCCCGACAGGATTTCCAGAGCGAGATCGGCCGCCGCTAGCCCTTCCTCCTCCCAGCTGTCCATATAACCGCCGACGACACCAGTGCCTAAATAGCTGCTGATCGGCGAATAGACAGGCGCCGGGGAGACCGCTGCAACACGCGCAGCGACTTCGGGCGGCACGCGCGGCTGACCGGCGCCATCGACAAAGACAAACGACATCATGACGATCGTGTCTTTCGATAGCTGCGAGATCTCCTTTAGCAGTTCGTCATACGGCAGGTCGGTGATGTATCTGATGTTATATCGGTCACTATGCGGTTGCAGCTGGCGACGCGCGTCACCCAGCCACTGCCGGTCGTAGTCGCTCGACCCGCCTACCACAACAAGATTTCGTGCAGCCGGCTGGAGCTGCCGGGCGAGCTCAAGTGTTTTTGCAAAATTATAATCCGCAGCTACCCAATAGAGGTTGTTCAGGTGGCGCGTTTTGGCGATATCGCTGGTTGGCACACTGGCGACAATAATCGGCACGCCAGGCGCCAGAACATCGCGGTATTTCGCCAAAACAGAATTTGCCGCACGGCCCAGCGTAATGAGCACAGCGGGCGGTGCTTCCGCATATTTTTCGGAAAGGTACTTTATCGTGCGATCGAGATGCGCCTGGCCTGGAAAGCGAGACAGCTCCATGTAGTCGACAAAAATCTCGAAATGCTCTGCCGTTTTACCGCCTAGGCGCTGCGTGAATGCCGCAATGGTGCGCACCGCGGCAGTCTGCGTGGGCGCAAGGCTTTCCAGAAAATATATTCGCCGGGGCTTATCCGCAGCCTCGGCCATACCGGACAAAACTGAAAGCAATGTTGCGAATGCAAGGATTTGCATTTGCGCAAAGCCACAACCGGCTGGCCGCACACCCGCAAGCAACATTACGTGTCGTCCTTCCGATAACGCATGTATTAGGCGCGCTTTTTCGACCTGCGGCAATTGTCCTGCAGATTCGGGCCACGTTCGAATCTCCGCTCAAGCTGACGAAAAAACAGGCAATGATAGCTGTGGTATCGCGTGAACGAAGTGGCCCGCCAGCATCGGGATACCACCCGCGAATTCGCCGCGCCCCAGCCTCTTCCGAACGCATGATCGGTTCACGTTGAATCAAGCAATCCTCCGCTCGTCGCGCGCAGGCGGGGGCGGGAATGAGCGGTGTGTCGTTCAACACAAATTGATCATCGTCCAGGCAGTTCAGTGCGCGTGCTGCCGGATTCTGAATGGCCTGGGGTTGAGTCATCTGAACCAGTCAACCCGGCGTGTGCCAAAATC
Source organism: uncultured Alphaproteobacteria bacterium (assembly GCA_963828695.1). Taxonomy (GTDB): domain Bacteria; phylum Pseudomonadota; class Alphaproteobacteria; order Rhizobiales; family Xanthobacteraceae; genus Pseudolabrys. The sequence continues at coordinate 426,816 of CAWHFS010000001.1, forward strand.
AGAAATACGGCCAGACACAAACCATCGCCTCGGTGGAATATGATTGCCTGACGTATCAGCAAGGCGTCTGTCATCATCCCGACAAATCGACGCTGTCGTGCCTCGCGGATTGCCCGAAACTTGTACAGCATCAATAGTCAGTGCTGCCCCATTGGGAAGTGGCGCAGCATTTCATTATGGCCCACGCTGCAAATCGGTCTTTTATCCAACACCAATTTAGAGCGGCCAACGGTAAAGGAGTATTTTTCATGACCCGCATTACAGCGGCCATTGCAATCATCATCAGTGCGTTTTGCGTGTCGGGAATGGCGCGTGCGCAGACTGCTGCAACCACTCCACCACACGTGCCGCTGCAGAAATCCATCGGTGTTGCGGGCAAATCGGAGATCGTTCCCTCGCTCATCGTCTTCAATTCTCGCGGTGCGAGCCTGCAGGGAAACAAGCTGGTGCTGACCGGCGTATCACCAAACTCCATCGTGTTTGCCGATCGTCCGGTTCGTGCGGCAGGGCATGACCTCACCAGCCATATCATTGAAGATTGGGGGACCGGCAGCGACAACTTTGCGAAAGATCCGCCTAACGCAACCGTGTCGGCTTTCAGCAAGGATGGCTCCACAATTCGCGACGCCGTGGTCGTGCTGAAGATCCCGAAACTCGATGGCGACCGGCTGGCGTTTGATGTCGATGTCCTTGAGGGGGATTTGACGGGCGCCGATGGCGCTGCGGCAATATTCATTGACATTATCGGCAGACCGCTGACGCCACTCTCATTTGCCGGCGTCGCGCGTCGAACCGCTTTTCGCGGTGCCATGTACAGGGGCGCCGCTTATGGGGCAGCAGCTTACGGAGCGGCAGCAGCCTACGGCGCGGCAGCGGCTTACGGAGCGTATCCGCCACCGTATTACGCGCGCCCGGCGTGCGGTTATTACCCCTATCCGCCCTGCTACTGACGCGCGCCGCATGGCGCGAATATGCTGATTAAATGTCTAGAGGAGCCATCCGATGTTCAGATGCCGTTCGACCCTGGCTGGGCTCGTGCTGATTGCGATGCTCGCCGCGCCTGCCCAAGCCCAGTCGCCGCCCAAATGGACGCAAGTCGGAATGCTGAGCTGCAAGGTCAATCCCAGCATTGGCTTCATCATTGCCGGTCACCAATCGATGGAGTGCCGCTTTACCCAGAACGGGCCAAACCCGCCGCAGGCCTATCAGGGCGCGCTTAATATGATCGGGCTCAACATCGGCATTACCGCCGGCGGGGTGTTCGGCTGGGCAGTGTTCGCGCCAACGACCGGCATTCCCGCCGGTGCGCTGGCCGGCGAGTATGTCGGCGCTTCCGGCGATATTGGCCTCGGTGTCGGCGCCGGCGCCAACGTCCTGCTCGGCGGTTCCGGGCGCACCTTTGCGCTGCAGCCTGTCTCTCTGGAGGGATCGATTGCGGTCGATGTCGCGCTCGGCGTCTCTGCGCTCAAGCTGCGGCCGGCGATGTGAGGTTGCGTCGCGCCTTCACTGGCAGTCAATTCAGGTCTTGAAGCATTCGGGTATTCGAGATGGCCAATGTCCGCTCACTTCGGGGAATTTTCGTGTTGGCAACCGGACTCGTTGCAAGCCCGGCCTTTGGACAAAATCTTCCCTGGTGCGCGGTCCCGAACGACGATACCGGCACCAACTGCGCCTACTATACGCAACAGCAATGTCTGGAGACGATGAGCGGGGTCGGAGGATCCTGCAATCCCAATCCGAATATCGGCACACCACCACCGGCACCACCTGGACCGCTTTTCGGCTCCGGCCCGAATGCACCGCTGCAACTCGATCCGGGGCCACCTCCGGGACTTGACGGGGCAAGCGACCCGGGGCCTCCGCCGGAATGAAATCGAGGTTTGCATCTTTTTTGACGGAGCTGAAAATGCCCACCCACCGTTTAACGATCGGATCCATGGTGCTGGCAATGGGGCTTTCCTGCGCGGCCGCGCAGCAGTCGGTTGTGGTTGTGCCCAACAATCTGTTCACCGCCGCCGGTTTTGTCGTGAAATACGCGACGACGCCGGAAAAGCGCGCGATCCTGAGATCATTGCCGCCGGACAAGCTCGTCAAGCGAACCAGGGACGGAAAGGTGTATTATGTGTACGCGGATGCCGCCCGCTGCAATTGCGCCTATGTGGGAACGCCGCAGGCCTACGCGGCATACCAGAATGGGCCACCTGATCCGGGCGCAGGCGGCGGTGGCCAGCTATCGAACGCCATGCAAATGATCGACAGTGACGCAGGCGGTCCCGACATTCCCGCAGACATTTATCCCAGCATCGACAGTATACTACAGCCCGATTATTGACTGATCCGGGAGCGGCTGCGGCCGCTGAAGGTGTTTCTCAATGGCGCCCAAGGCAGGGCCTGGGCCGGACGCGTCCGGTCATGTGCGGGCCATTCGCATGCGTTGATCGCGGCTACTTTATACGCTGCACGCGCGCGGCCATGTCCGGCGCCAGCCTCATCCTGTAGGAATTATGTTCGCAACGAAGTATCCATACCGATACGTCCGGCCCTGAATGTTTTTCATCTCTCTTTGCGCTGACCGGCTTGTCGCAACGATAACCCTGGGCGCGAGCCTGAATTGCAAGCAGCCCTTTGTCCGTCTCCTGCGCGGAAGCGCCTTGCGCCATGGTCGCGATCACGACTTGCGCAGTGATCACAGCAATCGCGTGCATTCGGGTGATGCTCATTTTGCCACCTCGTTCGGCACGAGTGTCAAAGACACCTGCAGCATGTGCGCCAAGGGTCATCCGGTCAATTCAGCCTGAGTTCAGCACAATTTTCCCTTATCCGTGAACACGGGTCGCGTCGGATTGAGGCCTGGTGGATACCGGTTTTGGGTCACGTGTGGACGGCGCCTTGCGAAGCGACATGTCCACTTTGCCCGCAAAAACGGCCATGTCGGGCGGATGGGCAGCTATGGCCGCTGTGTGCCAATAAAAGATTGTTGCAGTGCGGGAAACAAAGTGCCGAAAACATAAAATTCGCCATATCTCCGTCATCATCTCTCAGCTCAATTCTTCTAATACAGAGGCGACAAAACCATTGCCGTCCGGAGCCGCACATGAATTCAAATCGATATCGAAGCCTGTTGGCCGAGACGACAGATGATCTTCTTCGCCATGAGTTTCTGAAACTGATCGCGCAGGAAGGGCGTCAACATTACATGACGCAGATCGCCGAAAAGGCCATCAGCGACGAAACCGCTCCGCCGCTTTCGTATCGCGGCGGCGTTTGACCGGCGTCGCTCGCGATCCGCCCGTCGCACACAGCCCGATTTATTTTCGCGCCAGACCGTCAGGCAGCGATACAGCCGCGGAACATCCCGGTTCCGTCGGGCATGCTGCCGCGTTCGATTCCGGAGAACCCGGCTCCTTCCATCCATCCGCGATATTGTGACTCGGTATACGCTTCACCGGCGCGGTAGAAATTCAGGAAAGTAAGATTCACGAACACGCCGCTGCGCGGCCCCAGCCTGTCGTCATCGAGAATGCCCCAGCCGGCGATGATCGCTTCTCCGCCGGGGCGCAGGCTTTGCGCCGTATGACGGATCGCCAGCTCGGCATCCGCCGGCGACAGCACCTGGATCACCGCGCGCAGGATCGCGATGTCGTGCCTGGTTCCGGACGGTCCCCGCAGGATGTCGCCCTCCTCCAGCGCCACCTCGCCCGCGCCGTGCTCGGCAAGGATCGGGCCGGCATGAACGATCACCTCCGGCAGTTCCAGCAGCGTTGTCTTGAGATGTGGCCAGCGCTCCTTCAGTCCCGCCAGCACCGTCCCAGCCCCGCCGCCGATATCGATCACGGAGGAGGCCTGCGACAGGTCGAGCATTCCGGCGACGGTCCGCCCGAAGGCTAGCCCGCCCGGCCCCAGCCCGCGCAGGAATGCCGCCGTGTCCTCCGGTTTTGATGTCGAGAAATCATGCTCCGCGACCGGCTTGCCGGTCCGGATCGATTCCGCCGTGTTCAGGTTGGCGCTCCAGACCTTGGAAATCACTTCATGCGCGCCGCCGATATAGCCCGGCTTGCCGGCCACCAGGATCTCGGCCGCCTCGGCCCCGTTGCGAAAGCGCCCGTCAGCAACCTCCAGCAGACCGACATGGGCCAGCGCATAGAGCAGCCGCGACAGCCGCCCGGCGTCGCAACCGATATCTGCCGCAACCTCATTCGCCGTGCGGTCGCCTGCTCCGAGCGCCGTGAACACGCCAAGCTGCATCCCGGCCAGCAAGGCAAGAGCCGGCTCGACTGAGGCCCGCATCGCGGCGATCGAGGCGGCCTTTTCCTTGTCCTGCATGAATCTGTCTCCGCCGGACTGTCCCCGGTCAACAAGCGTGTCAGCAGGGCTAGCACGGTCTCTTACGTGACGCGAATGACGATCTTTCCGAAATGCGTTCCCGAGGCCATGTGCTGATAGGCGGCCTGAACCTCGTCAAAGCCGAACACCTTGTCGATCACCGGTCTTATTTTGTTTGCGGCGATCGCCCGATTCATCGCCTCGAACATTGCCGTCGATCCGACCGAGATGCCCTGAACATTGGCGCGCTTTGCCAATATCAGACCGGGATTGAGCTCGGTTGGCGGCCCGCTCAGGTTTCCGATCAAACCGATCCTGCCGCCGACACGAATTGACGCAAATGATCGCGCGATCGTGCCGGCGCCGCCGACCTCGACCACGCAATCGACACCACGACCGCCGGTGATTTCCATGGCCGCGTTCTGCCACTCGGGCGTCGTATTGTAGTTGATCCCATGGTCGGCGCCCAACTGCATTGCACGCGCGAGCTTTTCGTCACGCGACGATGTGATAATCACGCTGACACCCATGGCCTTCGCCAATTGCAGGCCGAAAATCGAAACACCGCCCGTGCCCTGGAGCAGCACGCAGTCGCCGGACAGGAGCCGCGCGTGTTCGACCATCGCATGCCAGGCAGTGACGCCGGCGCACGGCAGGGTCGCGCCCTCTTCGAGCGAAAGATGATCCGGTATCTTCACAACGCCGTCTTCCTCGAGCACCGCATATTCGGCAAGCATTCCGTCGATGCCGCCGCCGAGTGCCGCCTGGTGCGTATCGGGCCCGGGTTCGCCCGCATGCCAGCGCTGGAAAAAATTGCCGGCAACCTTGTCGCCAACCTTCACTTTCCGGACGCCGTCCCCGACCGCGATCACCTCACCCGCGCCGTCGGACAGCGGAATGATGTTGTCGCGCACGGGTACACGATAGGTGCCGCGCGCGATCGCAAGATCCCGGTAGTTCAGCGAGCAGGCGTGGATCTTGACCAGCACCTGCCGGTGGCCCGGCTTCGGCTCCGGCCGTTCGATGACGGTCAGCGATTCAACACCGGCACCGCCCTTGGCCAATTGATATGCACGCATGTTTTCCCTTGCATGATGTCGTCAGGTTGTTTTGAGACCCGTGAGATCAATACCAGCACATTCCGGTCACGCAATCACGCATCACCGCGCAACCGAAGATTCGTACAGCCTTGCCGGGTTGTCGACGAGGATCGCCTGCTGCTGTGCCGGCGTGGTCCAGTCGAGAAAGACGTCGCGCAGCCGTGCCGCATCCGGCACCGGACCTTCCGGGCGCGGGTGCGGCCAGTCGCTGCCCCAGACGAGGTTCGCCGGGTTGGCGGCGACCAGCGCTGCGTGGAACGGCCGCGCCTCGGCATAGTCGGGCGGTTTGGCGCCAAGCCGATAGGTGCCCGAGAGCTTTGCCCAAAACCTGCCTTCGCCGACGCCACGCACCAGCGCCTGGAAGCCGGGATTGCCGGTGCCGTGATGGTGTTCGAGCCGCCCCATGTGATCGACCACGACCGGCACCGGGACGCGCGCCAGCTGCGACGCCATGTCCGGCAGATCGCGTGCGTCGACCCACAATTGCAGATGCCAGCCGAGATCGGCGAGTTGCGCATAAAGCGGCTCGATCTCCTTCAGGCCGACACCGTTCTGATAATAAGGCTTGCCGTCACGGCGGAATTCATTGGCGCGCAAGCCGCGGATGCCCAATGCGTGCCAATGCCTCAGCGTCGCCGATGTCAGCTCGGCGCCGCCGACCGCAACGCCACGCAGGCGTCGCGGCTCACGTTCGAGCGCGTCGATCATCGCCGCATTGTCGCGGCCATAGGCCGATGGCTGCACCAGCACGCCGCGATCGAAGCCGAGCCGGTCGAGCAGCGCGAGATAGGCGCCGAGCGGCGCGTCGTCGGGCGTATAGCTGCGCGGCTCCGCATAGGGAAACTGCGCGGCTGGGCCGAACACGTGACAGTGGCAGTCGCAGGCCCCGGCCGGCAGCGGCCCGCTCATTTTGGCGTGATGCCGGCCAGCCTGGCAGCCTCGCGCATGTTCTCGAAGTCGGCCCGGATGAAGTCGGCAAAGCCCTTCGAGGTCATCTGCTCGGGCGTGGCGATTTCCGCACCCAGCTGACGCAGGCGCTCGGGCGCCGGCCCGCTCTTCAGGCCGGCTTCGACCGCCTTCTGCAACTGCGCGATGATCGCCGCCGGAGTTTTGGCCGGCGCGACGATGCCGATATAGCTCTGGGCGACAAAACCCTTCACGCCGCCTTCGATGAAGGTCGGGATGTCCGGCGCAAGTTTCGAGCGATGGGTCGCAGCGACGCCGATGATGTGCGCCTTGCCGCCCTTGTGCAGTTGCAACGCGGTGGAGAATTCGGTGATCGCGCCGTTCACGTTTCCACTGATCAGGTCCGGCATCATGGCGCCGCCGCCACGATAGGGCACATGGGTAATCTTGGCGCCGGTGGCGGCCTTGAAGCGTTCGAGCGTCATGTGGCTGGCGCTGCCGACGCCGCTGGTGGCGAGGGTCAATGGCCCCTTGTTCGAAAGCGCGATGAATTCCGCGATGGTCCTGGCCTCAGTCTTGTTGGCGAGGATCAGCGCGTGCGGCACGTAGCTGGTAAGCGCGACAGCGGCAAAATCCTTCTGCGGATCGTAGCCGAGATTGGCGTGCATCAGAGGATTGATGGTGAGCGGCCCGTTCGAGCCGACCAGCAGCGTGTAGCCATCCGGCTCGGACTTGGCGACCGCTTGCGCGCCGAGCCCGCCACCGGCACCGCCACGATTTTCGACCACGACCGTCTGGTGGAGCGCCTTGCCCATTTCATCGCCGACCAGGCGGCCGACGATGTCGGCATTGCCGCCGGCCGCGAATGGCACGATCAGGCGGATCGGGTGGTCCGGATAGGCGGCAAAGGCCTCGCGCGGCAACACGGCCGCAGCCGGCAGGGCCCCCAAACTTGCGATCAATGCACGGCGAGAGATCGTCATGGTCATCCTCCCAATAGCTGAAAACTCCGACGTTGATCCGTCGAAGCGTCTTGTCGGCGTTGATGTCCAGCCTAGGGACGCCTTCTCTATTTTCATAATTGATAGTAGAAATACAAAGTATTCATGGGGCAAATGCCTGGAGATTGAACGAGCGGAGGCTTTCCGTGAACCTCAACACGCTGGACTTCAATCTCCTGAAAGTCCTCGATGCGCTCATCAGCGAACGCAATGTAACCCGTGCCGGCAAGCGCGTCGGGCGATCCCAGCCGGCCGTCAGCAATGCGCTGCACAAGTTGCGCAAGCTGCTGGGCGACGACCTGCTCGTTCGCGGGCCGAACGGCTTTCTGCTGACGCCGCGCGCCGAAGCCATCCGCGCGCCGCTGCGCGAAGCGATCGTGCTCGCGGAAGGCTGCCTGGCGGGAGAGCCGCAATTCGATCCGGCCACCGCAAGCGGCGTATTCCGTCTGAGCACGCCCGACCGGCTCAGCCTCGCGATCGTGCCGCCGCTTTTCGAGCGGCTGCGCAAACTGGCGCCGCATATGTCCCTGCAGATATTGACCGCAGACCGCAAGCAGGCCCTCGACCTGCTCGACGACGATCGCACGGATCTGGCGCTGGGCTGGCTCGACGAAAAACCGGCACATTTGAATGCGGAATTCATCCTCGAAGAACGTCTGTTCTGCGTGCTGCGGCGCGGCCACCCGTTGCTCAGGCGCGGAACCCGGTTCGACATCAAGGCGCTGCTGTCGTTTCCCCATCTCGTCGTGAGCGCGACCGGGACCCGCAGGGCAATTTTTGACGATCTTCTGCAGCGTCACCGCCTGCAGCGTCACGCGCTCGTGGCCGTATCAAATTTCACCGCCGTGCCCCATCTCCTGGCGCGCAGTGACATGATCGGTGTCTTCACCGAGCTGGCATCGAACGTGTTCGAAAAGTCCTTCAAGCTGGCCAGGCGCCCGGTCCCGATCGATGTCGGGAAAATTTCCACGCACATGGTCTGGCATCGCCGCAACGAAAAAGACCGGAAACACGCCTGGTTACGGCGGCAGATCAGGGCCGTCTACGAGAACCTGTGAGCCATTCTCCGCTCATTCCCGCCCCCGCCTGCGCGGGGACAGGCTCCAGCGGGAATTCAGCAATCGTAGCCCGGATGAGCGCAGCGAAATCCGGGGATATTCGGAGCACACCCGCATTTCGCGGAGCCTGTCATCGGGCGGCGCTTCGCGCCGGCCCGTTGGCTCATGCGGCATACAAGCTGACCAAACGCGCGGTGCCGATCAATATCTCATGCCCGGCCTTGTGCCGGGCATCCAAGTCTCAAAGCAAAAGCAGCGAAAAGGCGTGGATGGCCGGGACAAGCCCGGCCATGACGCCGGATAGGCCTCACTCAAGTCGCTGGAAAGACTCGCTCCCTTTCCGGCCAGGCTCTCAGGCCGGGCTCATGACCTTGTGGTGGCGTTCGAGAAACGCGAGCGTTCGCGCACGGGCGGTTTTGGCGGCGGCTTCGTTGTAGGCCGGACGCACATCATTGGCGAAGGCGTGACCGGCCTCGTAGATATATGTCTCGGCCGATGGAAACGCCTTGCGCACCTGCTCGATGATCTCGGGCGTCGAATTGGGATCCGTCTTGCCGAAATGAAACAGCAGCGGGCACTTCGGCTTCAGGTCCAGGTAGGTCGACAGGCGCGTGCCATAGAACGCGATGGCGCCGCGCAGATCGAGCTCCGCCGCAGCGCGGATGATGACGCCGCCGCCCCAGCAAAAGCCGAGCACCGACACGCCGCGATTGCTGTTGACCCGCTGCACCGCCGCGCCCACGTCGAGCATGACCTTGTCGAGCGGCAGGCCGTACGCAAGATCCCTGCCCCGGTCCGGCTCGCTGAACGGGACCACCGTGCCCGGCGCCACGCGATCGTAGACGCAGGGAAAGATCGTGTCATAGCCGTCGCGCGCATAGCTGCGGACGACGGATTTGAGCTGGTCGGTCAGGCCGAAGATTTCCTGCAGAATGACAAGGCCGCCCTGGCTGCCGCCCTTAGGGACTGCGTGAAAGGCTTCGAACGAATGGCCGTCGGCCGCGGTCAGAGTAATGGTCTCTTCGATGAAATCCTGCGTTTCGCCTTGCATCACGTTCCCGCCTTGGGTTGCGCAGAGGTCTGACATCAGGCCGCTGTCCGGTTTGCGCGTGTCCGAAAATTTTGCTGAAGGGCCGCCTTTCCGGCGACCATAATCATTTTCGGTTATGCGCGAAATCGATAGTCGATATAATCGATATTCATGTCGTGAATGATCGTAATCGTTTGCGACAGTTTTCTGTCGGGAGAACAGGACAGGCGTTGGCCTGCCCTGTTTCCCGTATAATCTCAGTCGTTTTTGAGGTCCTCATTGTAGCCAAGGCTGCCGCCGCCCGTGAGGGCGGGGTCGTTTGGATTGACCGACGACTGGGTGCGCGGCGCCAACGCGTAGCTTTGAAGGCCGCCCGCACGATCGGCAATCTTGTCATTCTGCGAAGGAACCGGTCCGTAGCTGAACGGCAATGAGTTGCCGGTCCCAACCGGGCTCGCACTGAACGATTGGGACAATGCCGGCGTCACGATGCCCCCCAGCATTGCGAGGGCAGTCAGAACTTTCTTCATGATCATCTCCTGTGGTTGAAAAAATGGCCGTTTGTCGGGCCACACGCAGGAGGAGATTGCGAATATGCACCGGTTATTCCCGGCAATCGGCGGCGAGCGGCTCTTTCCGGATAACGTTTTTATGAAACACGATTGAGATGACGATCCGGAATAAAAATATTCACAGGGTGCGTCGGCTTTGCAGTGACGCCAACTCAAGGCGCCGGCGCACACCCCGGGTAATTTTGCGCGGGAATAACTTTCGGCATTCGACGATCTAGTCCGATAGCGAGTACCGAATCCACGGGTGAATACGTGACTCTGGTACTGCCAGGCAGTGCAAGAATTCCCTCCCCGACTTGCATCTGGCTGCTCGGCCCCCGGCGCACCCCTGCGCCGGGGGCTCACATTTAATTGAATGACAGCCGGAGATGACGACGAAAGCGCCGGACGAATTCATCGCAGCATCCGGGAATAAATCTCGACGCCGGCCGATCTGGTCTCATGAGTGCGCAAACCACCGGAGACCGCAAATGACCACGAACGATCACGACCAGGGCCCCAACCGCCGCAAAGTGCTCGAATGCATGACCTGGGCGGGCACCGGCGTGCTTTGGAGCATTGCCGGCGGGGTGCCGACATCACTTGGCATCATCGACAGCGCCGTCGCGACTGAACAGAAGGGCTTTACCTTCCTGCAGATCAGCGACAGCCACATGGGCTTCGACAAGCCGGCCAATCCGAATGCCAAGGGTACGCTGGAAGAAGCGATCGCCCGCGTGCGCGCGCTGCCGGTGAAGCCGTCCTTCATGATCCATACGGGTGATATTTCGCATTTGTCGAAGCCGTCCGAATTCGACGATGCCGAAAATATCATCGCGCGGGCGCGGCTGGACGTGCACTACGTCCCCGGCGAGCATGATCTGCTCGATGAAGGGCAAGGCAAGCTCTACCGCGACCGCTACGGCCGCGGCACCCGGGGGCCCGGCTACTACAGTTTCGACGCCAATGGCGTGCACTTCATCGGGCTGGTCAATGTCGTTGATCTGAAAGCCGGCGGCCTCGGAAATCTTGGCGCCGAGCAACTCGAGTGGCTCGAGGATGATGTCAGGGGACGCCCGTCATCGCAGCCGATCGTCGTCTTCGCGCACATCCCGTTGTGGACGGTCTATCCGGACTGGGGTTGGGGAACGCAGGACAGCGCCCAGGCACTCGGTTACCTCAAGCGCTTTGGCTCGGTCACCGTGCTGAACGGCCATATTCATCAGGTGATGCAGAAGGTCGAAGGCAACGTAACCTTTCACACGGCGCGCTCAACCGCGTTTCCGCAGCCGGCGCCTGGCACCGCCCCGTCTCCCGGCCCCGTCAAGGTCCCGGCGGACAAATTGCGCTCGCTGCTCGGCATCGCCAGCGTGACGTTCAGGCAGAACGAGCAGCGGCTCGCGATCATCGATACGCCGTTGAAGGGTTGAGTGCAGTCATGACCGGCATGAAATTGCATTCGAAGCTGATCGTTGCCAGCATGGCTGCCATGCTGCTTTTCGCCACTGCATCGGCGCGGGCAGCAGACGTCGCCGTCAAAATCGACAACTTCACCTTTGGTCCGCAGCAACTGACGGTGAAATCCGGCACCACCGTCACCTGGACGAACGGCGACGACATCCCGCACACGGTCGTCTCGCCGAATAACTTCCGGTCCAGGGCGCTCGACACGAATGATAACTTCTCATTCACATTCACGACACCGGGCACTTACAGGTACTTTTGTTCCTTGCATCCGCACATGACTGGGATAGTTGTCGTCGAGGCAACGACCGGAAGCGTCCCGGCGCAATGATCGTGTAACGGCTTGGAACGGCATGATGGCTTACGAGGGAGGCGGCGATACCGGCAAGGCGGAGCGTTTCCGCGCGGCAGCCATGCCCTATCTCGACGACGTCTACGGATTGGCGCGCTATCTGCTGAAGAACGCGGCCGATGCCGAAGACGCCGCGCAGGAATGCTACCTGCGCGCCTTTCGACATTACGAAACGTTTCGCGGCGGGCCGATCAAGCCATGGCTGCTTGCGATCGTGCGCAATGTGTGCCGCGCCGAATATGCCCGCCGCGGCGCGCTCGCGGCGGTGATGACGGACGACCCCGATGAGGCAAGCGAGTCTGCCGATGGAGTTTGGAGTGAAGAGCCGTCTCCCGAGACCGAAACCCTGCACCGGATCGACGGTGAGACCATGCAGCGCCTGATTGCGCAATTGCCGGACGCGTTTCGCGAGACAATCGTACTCCGCGAGGTCAATGACTTGAGTTACCGGGAAATCGCCGACGTGACCGGCGTTGCCGTCGGCACGGTGATGTCGCGGCTCGCGCGTGCGCGCTCGCTCTTGCGCACCGCGTGGCTGGCGGAGGAACGGATCCCATGACCTGCGACGAAGCCGAAGTCATGCTGCATGCATTGATCGATGACGAACTCGACGCCGGTCATGCCCGCGAGGTCGAGGTGCACGCGGGTCAATGCGCGCGTTGCGCAACCCAACTTGCCGCCTATCGGGATCTTCGCCAGGCCATGCAGGGCGCCAATCTGCGGCATACGGCACCGGCATCCCTGCGGCGAAGCATCGATCGGTCAATGCCGTCGGCCGCTGTGACGAGCCGGCGCTCGCTGCTCAAGGGATTTGCGTTCGGCAGCCTTGCTTCGGCGGCGGCCGCAGCAAGCGTGTCGTTTGTGATCCTGCGCGACGACCGCGACCAGCGCCTTCTCGCCGATGCCGTCTCGGCGCATCTGCGCTCGTTGCAGGCCGAACATCTGACCGACGTGCTGTCGAGCAATCAGCACACGGTCAAACCGTGGTTCAACGGTCGCATCGATCTCGCGCCGCCGGTCATCGACCTCACCGCCCAGGGCTTCACCCTGATCGGAGGGCGGCTGGACTTCATCGACGGCAAGCCGGTTGCCGCAATCGTCTATCGCCGCCGCGTGCATGTCATCAATCTGTTTGTGGCACAGGATATCGGACCTGCATTGACGTCGCCCAGTCTCGAATCGATACAGGGATTCAATATCCGGCGTTGGACCGATCATGGCCTTAACCTGCTGGCGATAAGCGATCTCAATCGCGAGGAGCTTGAGGAATTCTGCGCCAAATTCGAGAAAGCCTCGCGCGCAACGCCGGCCGGCTAGACCTGCGGGCGGGACTTCGCTCCAACAGGCCCCGATAGACTCCGGACGCCCGCCCCCGGAAACGCAAGTGAGCACTCCGGGGACAGGCGGCAGGCAATGACGTTGGACCAGAAGACCACGGCTCAGTTCTTCGTACGCTCGATGACAACCGGCACCGGTCGGCAAACCGTGTTGCAGACCGGAGAGTGCTGCTGGGTGTAGGCGAGCAGATCATCCAGCTCCTTGTCCGGGCAGTCGGCCTTCACATTCAGCTGGATGCGAATTTGCTCGTAACCGGGCGATACAGAGTCGTCGAGCCCGAGCAGGCCCTGCAGATCGATGTCGCCTTCGAGTTTCGATGACAGCTCGCGGATGGTGATCCCCCGCGCCATCGCATGCAGGACGAACGTTGTCGTGACGCACCCCGCAAGCGCATGCAGGAGGAATTCGACCGGGTTGGCGCCTTCGTTGTTTCCAAGCAGGACCGGCGGCTCGCCGTTTATGAACTCGAATGCCTGCGTCCGGGAATCATCCTCGCGCCCGGCGCCATAGAAGCCGCGGATCGTCGAACGGTTTTCGCCGCCACTGATCCAGGTGTTCTGTGCCCGGAACTGAAATCGGGCGAGGCTTTTGTCCGCCTTCAGCGCTTCGATCGTGCCGACGGCGGCCTCGACATTCAGGCCATTGAGGTAGGTCATCTTCTCTGCGACCGCATGTTGCTTCGACATTGTCTTTCTCCATGTTTAAAGGGTTTCGAAGGGTCCGCCGGTCCCTGATCGCGGGGCATGGCGGTGTTGACGGGGGCAAACTAGGACCGGACATTTCGCGGGGTCAGATTGCTTCTCGTCAAAAGCGATCCTTTTGCGCCAGAACCGGGAGGGGGGAATGGAGCAAACCGAGGCAGGGGCCATCGAGGCCCATATCATCGCCCTGCCTGAGACTGCAGGATCAGCGCTCTACGGGATGCTGGATGTCCTCGCCTCGGCCGGAACGCTATGGCGCGAACTGGTCGGTCAGGATCCGGGCCGCCGTCTCATCCGGCCGAAAATCGTTTCGCTCTCGCGCGAGCCGTTCCAGTGCGGAAACGGCATCCCGGTCAATCCTGATCTGGCCATCATTGACGCGACCGGCGCCGGCATTGTCATACTGCCGGAGCTCTGGCTCGCGCCGACCGACGACATGAACGACCGATATCCTGAGCTGAAGGACTGGATACGCAAGCAATATCGCGCAGGAAGCGCGATCTATTCGGCCTGCTCGGGCGCGGTCCTGCTGGCTGCGACCGGCCTCCTCAATGGCTGCGATGCTACGTCGCATTGGGGCTATCAGGATCTGTTCCGCAGAAGCTTCCCCGAAGTGCGATTCAAACCGGACCCCAATCTCGTCTTTGCTGATCGCGCCGGTCGGATTGTCACCGCAGGCGGAACGACGTCCTGGCATGATCTCGCGATCCATATCATCTCGCGCCATTGCAGCCCGGGAGAGGCTCTCCGGATCGCCAAGGTCTATCTTCTGAAGCTGCATGGCGAAGGCCAGTTGCCCTATGCAAGCCTTGTACGGCACCAGCCGCATGCGGACTCCGTCGCGCGCCGCGCGGAGGAGTGGTTGTCGCACCACTTTCGCGAGCCGCGCGCCGTCGCGGGCGCGGTGACTGCGTGCGGCATACCGGAGCGAAGCCTCAATCGCAGATTCAAGGCCGCAACCGGATCGACGCTGATCGACTATCTGCAAAATCTTCGTGTTGAAGAGGCGAAACGTCTGCTGGAGACCACACAGACCTCGTCCGACGAGATCGCAGCCGGTGTCGGATACGAGAACCCTGCGTTTTTCCGGCGTCTGTTCAAACGCTGCACCGGTTTGACGCCAGGGCAATATCGCCGGATGTTCCAGTCAATTTCGCGTGGCGATGAGCGCCAGGCGGGTGCAGCATAGGTCGCGCCGTTGACGCTTTTTTCGTCCGATGTCCCCGCACGGCTGAAGCCGCAAGTCTCAGGTCAGTCGCCAGAAACGCCGGCACGGGCTTGCCCCCTGCCCGCGGCCATCGCATGATCGGCCCCGAACCTGCCGATACATTCAAAAACCCCAACAAAAACGCCCCCAAGGAGACCCATCAATGAAGCTCGTCCGTTTTGGCGCACCCGGCCGCGAGAAGCCCGGCATCATCGGTGATGACGGCAAGATCCGCGACCTGTCCCGCCTCGTGAAGGACATCGACGGCGATATGCTCGCCTCCGGCGGCCTCGCCAAAATCAGGAAGGCCAACCTGAAGCGGATGAAGCCGGTCTCCGGCAAGCCGCGGCTCGGCCCCTGCATCGGCCATGTGCGCAACTTCATCGCCATCGGATTGAACTATGCCGATCATGCGGCGGAATCCGGCGTGCCGGTGCCGGATGAACCGGTGGTGTTCAACAAGGCGCCGAGCTGCATCTGCGGGCCCAACGACAACACCATGATCCCGAAAGGCTCGACCAAGCTCGATTACGAATGCGAGCTCGGTGTCGTCATCGGCAAGCGCGCGCGTTATCTGTCGAAGGAAAAAGCGATGGACGCGGTCGCCGGCTACTGCATCTCCAACGACGTGTCGGAACGCGCGTTCCAGATGGAGCACGGGCAAACCATCTGCAAGGGCAAGGGCGCCGAGACCTTCGGGCCGCTGGGGCCGTCGCTTGTGACGAAGGACGAGATCAGGAACCCGCAGAAACTTGCAATGTGGACCAGGGTCAACGGCGAGACGCGCCAGAACGGCTCAACCGCCACCATGGTGTTCGATGTGGCGCATCTGGTCTGGTATCTGTCGCAGATTTTCGTGCTGGAGCCGGGCGACGTGATCGCCACCGGCACGCCGCCGGGCGTTGCCTTCGGCATGAAGCCGGTGCCGGTTTATCTGAAAGCCGGCGACGTGGTGGAGATGGGCATCGAGGGCCTGGGCGTGCAGCGGCAGAAGGTGGTGCCGTTCAAGATGTGAGAATGGTGTCAGATCGACCTGACTCGATCGGCCTCATGGCAGCTCGGGGTGTTCGAGTAGCACGTGACTACTGCCTTTCCCCTCATGGTGAGGAGCATTGCGAAGCAATGCGTCTCGAACCATGAGGGCTCATCCTTCGAGACGCGTCGCGGAGTTTATCATCGGGCCGCGCTTCGCGCGGACCCGTTGGCTCATCCGGGCTACAAGTGCTCGCTCCGCCGTCATCGCAGTGCTCGCGCAGAAGCGTCCCAACTCCGTTGTCATTGCCGGGACAAGCCCGGCAATGACGACAGAGAAGTTGGTAGCCCGCATAAGCGCAGCGAAATGCGGGACAGCCCTCGCAAGCAATCCCGGATTTCGCGGAGCCTGTCATCGGGCGGCGCTTCGCGCCGACCCGTTGGCTCATCCGGGCTTCTGTAACGGGCCTTGGTTAGTCAATCCCTTTTTGCGTTGTCCACTCGCCGGGGACTTGCTTCTGTACGGGATCGGCGCACAAGGCCGTCGCCTGATGGGGTTCATAAGAGGAGCAGGTCGGCCAATCTACGGAAGCGTGATCGCATTGTCCGATGCGTCGACAACCCGGATGGCGGCCTGACCTGATCCATCGTCCCGGCGAAGGGACTTCGCTTCGGGAGGCTGGTGTTTGACCCGCCCGAAAACCCGTTCGGTCTCCTGTTAAGCCGCCTTGGCGGCCGGATTGAATGGCATGTTGTCCTTGAGCATGCGAAGCATGATCACGGCGAGCTTGCGCGCGAGGGCGACCTTGGCCTTGTTCATGCCGGCTCGCTTTGCGATCCGCATCGCCCAGCTCTTGAGCTGCGTGCAGCCCTTGATCGGCTTCGTCAGGATGATGTGGGCGGCCTCATAGAGCGCCTCGCGCACGGACGCATCGCCGAGCTTGCTGATCCGCCCAGAGTGGTCGGTCTGACCCGACTGATACTTCTTCGGCGTCAACCCAAATAGCGGTCCCGCCTGCTTTGATGATGTGAAGCGCGAGGGGTCGTCGATCGCGCTGGCAAAGGTCAGCGAGATGATCGGCCCGACCGCCGGCGTCGACATCAACAGCCTGGCCCGGGCATGAAGGCGCGTCGTCTGCCGCACTCGCTTCTCAAAGCCATTGAACTCTGCGAGCAGAACCGTCCGCGCCCGCAGCAGAGCCGCTGCAATCGCTTCCAGGCCTGGATGGCCCCGCACCAGCTCCTCGATGCGACCGGCAAAGCGGGTCCGCGTTGTCGTGCCGACCTTGAGCCCAAAGCCGCGCAAGATCCCGCGCAAGCTGTTCTCGACGTCCAAAAGCTTGCTCTGCACCAGCTTGCGCGCCGTCAGCATCGCCCGCACTTCCTGCGCACCAAGCGACTTGCAGTGCACCGGGCGAAACCAGCCCAGCCGCATCAGTTGCGCAATGTTGCGGGCGTCATTGCGGTCCGACTTTACCGGCATCGCCTTGAAGGCGTCGCTGACGTGCCGCGTCTCCAGAAGCTCGACGGCAAGTCCGGCCTGCTTCATCCGGGCATAGAGCCACTGCGATAGCGGGCCTGCCTCCAGCCCGATCCTGGCGAGTTCAAGCCCAAGCGAACTGAACCAGCCGATGAGTGCCTCGGGTTCGCTCGCTACCTTGGCCTCGCGCACGATCTTGCCGCTCGCGTCCACCACGCACACGCTCGAGCATTCCAATGACACGTCAATTCCTGCATAATAGTCCATGGTCGTCCCTCCTTGATGCTTGGAGCAGGCCTCAACATCCTGACTCCGCTACACCATCAGTGTGAGGGACGACCGCCTTCCCTGCCAGCCGTGCCAAGCGCACAATCAAACAATGCCGTAGCGAGCGCGGCTGGCTGGAAAGGCCCCGGCCCGTTACCCCATCTACAAGTGCTCGCTCCGCCGTCATCGCAGTGCTCGCGCAGAAGCGTCCCAACTCCGTCGTCATTGCCGGGCTTGTCCCGGCAATCCACGACGCGTGTCAGCAATTTTCAGCCGTAAGGTTTGTGTGTGTGGCGTTTCATCATCGATGCGCGGGCCAAGCCCGCGCATGACGCCGCGCGTGTGGTGCGGCCGCGACTTTATCTCTGCCGCCGCTGCCGGGACAAGCCCGGCAATGACGACGGAGAGCAAGCCGCTCTCGGCGCGCTTACGCCGCCGTCTTCTTCAGCACGCTGTCGACAACCTGCTTGAACTCGGCTTCCGTCAGCAGCTTCTTGCTCTTGAGCGAATGCGCCTTCACCGCCTGAAGGATCTTCATCGCGTCCTCGTCGGAGGCCTGGATGCCGGCCTTCTGCAGCCACATGTAGATCGAGTCGATGCCCGAACCCTTGCCCATCACGACCTTGGCAGCGGGCTGGCCGACCGCGTCCCAGCGCATGGGGAACAGTTCGGTCGCAAACTTGTCGCCGCAGTTCTTGTACCAGGAAGCGATGATGCCGGACTCGATCTGGTAGAGCGCCTCGCCCACGATCGGCTTGTTCGATGGCACCGCCACGCCGCTCTTTTCCTGCACCAGGCGCGCGAGCTTGGTGAGCTTGGTGGTGTCGATGCCGATGTCGACGCCGTAAAGGCACTTGAGCGCCATGACGGTTTCTTCCATCGGCGTATTGCCTGAGCGCTCGCCGATGCCGAGCACGGTCGAGTGGAACACCTCGACGCCTTCGGCAAGCGCCATCACGGTGTTGGCAACGCCCATGCCGAAGTCCTGGTGGAAATGCGCCTCCAGCCGTTTCTTGATGCGCGACTGCACCGAGCGGACGAAATATTGCATGGCGTGCGGCGAGACGACGCCGAAGGTATCGACCAGAGCGAGCGCGTCCATGTGGCCTTCCTTGCCGACGCGTTCGATCAGGTCGAGCGCCCATTTGAGCTCGGCGCGCGAGAAGTCGATCGGAAAGAACACCACTTCGAGCCCGTTATCGTGGGCGAATTTGGTGGCCTCGATCGAGGTTTCCACCGCCTTTTCCATCGGCCAGCGATAGGCGATGTCGACCATGTGCTTGGAGGACGGAATTTCCATCACCACGCCGTCGACGCCGGTGTCGATGGAGCGTTGCACGTCTTCCTTCATGCAGCGCGCGAAGGAGAAGATCTGCGGGCCCAGCTTGCGCTTGACGATTTCCTTGATCGCCTCGTTGTCGGACGGCGAGACGATCGGCATTCCGGCCTCGATGCGGTGCACGCCGGCTTCCGCGAGCCCTTCTGCGATGCGAATCTTGTCGTCCTTGGAAAAGATGATGCCGGTCTGCTGCTCGCCGTCGCGCAGCGTGACGTCGTGCACCTTGATCTGCTTGGCGAACTTGAAGTCCTTGGTGACTTCGGGCGCGAAATTCCACTCGCTGACGAACCAGTCGTTGGTTTTCCAGGGTTGATTGGCCATTCTTCTTACTCCTCCTGCATGGGCTGATTGGGCTGATTGGGCGTTATTCAGGCGTGTTTCTGGGGCCGGACGGTCAGGGCGAGCAGACCGCTTTCACTATTGGAAACATTGATATTTCGCAAAGGCCGGCGAAAATTCCCCGTTGGACGGAGTCTTTATAATAGGTGCCGGCCGGTCAGGCCACCGGGTTCGCAAGCTCGCCGATGCCGGAAATCGCGACGCGGACTTCGTCGCCGGCCTTGAGATAGCGCGGCGGATCAAAGCCGATGCCGACGCCGGCCGGCGTGCCGGTGGCAAGCAGGTCGCCGGGGTCAAGCGGGACATAGGCAGAAACGGTTTCGATGAATGTCGGCACGTCGAAAATCATGTCGCGCAGCTTTGCAAACTGGCGGCGCTCGCCGTTCACATAGGTGGCGAGCTCCTGTTCGGCCGGCACGCCGAATTCGTCGCGCGTGACCAGCCACGGGCCGACCGGGCAGAACCCGTCCAGGCTCTTGCCGAGAAACCATTGCTTGTGGCGCTGCTGCACGGCGCGCGCGGTCACGTCGTTGACGATGGTGTAGGCGAAAACATAATCGAGCGCATCGGCGCGCGTGACGTTCTTGCAGCGTTTGCCGATCACCACGCCGAGCTCGCCTTCATAGTCCACCGTGTGGGTCGGGTCCGAGGATGCGTAAATCTTCTGCATCGGATCGGCGAGCGACGACGTCGACTTGGTGAAGATGACCGGATCGGCGGGGACTTCCTGCCTGTCGCCGGACTGATCGACGCCGCTGCGGGCAAACTCCTGGGCGTGGTCGTGATAATTCTTGCCGACGCAGATCACGTTCTTCGTCAATGGCCCGACCGGCGCAGCAAGCCTGGCACGGCTGATGGCAACCGGCTCGCCGTATTCCGGGGGCGCCCCCTCGCCGAGCAGCCGGATGACGTGACGCAGATCGCGCACCGATGCGCCGCCGATCGAAAATGGACGAAAGTTTTCGTCCTGGACGGCGCCGAAAATTTTTCCGCGCGGACTGTTGATGGCTGCAATACGCATGATGTGGAAATGACCTTCCGGCAGGATCGACGACGTTTGTTAAGACAGACAAGCCGCAGGAGATGATTTTAGATCGAGGCACACCGCGGCACCACGTGTCCCGGGCGCAGCGCAGCACGAGAGTGGTGCGCTGCAGACCCGGGACCCCGGTTGCGTTTTCAAGGAAGCTGGGTCCCGGATCAGCGGTGCACCGCTGACGCGCTGCACCGCATCCGGGACACGGGGGTACGACAAGCGATTCAACCTAACACCATCACGCATTCGCAAATGATTCGTCCCCACCGAATTGCACATTGGAGTTCGATCCGCAAGGGAAACGTAGACCACGCTTCGGACCACGATTGCGCGGCCTGCGTTATTTTGTAACCACCGTTTCGCCTCGCAACTTCGCAACCGCCGGCTCCTTGACCGGATCGGTATAAAATTCGAGCGCGCCGTTCGCTCCCGTCTCAACGCGTGTCACGACGCGCCAGCGCGCTTCGTCAGTCTGCGGATAGTCGAGACGGAAGTGCGCGCCGCGGCTTTCGGTGCGCTTGAGGCACGCCGTGGCGAGAATACGCCCCAGCAATGCGAGGTTGCGCACCGACAGCGCGCTCTCCAGTTCCTCGCCCCGCACCTTGTCCGATTTTCGCGCCTTGTCGTCGAGCCGCATGGCCGGCACGTCTTCGCGCTCGATGCGCTCGTACTCCGCGAGCGCTTCCTTCAGCGTCTGTTCTTCGCGGATCGGGCCCAACTTGTTGTGCGCCAGCATGCGGCAGGCCGAACGCACGTCGGATTGCAGGGGCCCATCGTCCCGGCTGATCAGGCCTGCAAGCCATGCGTAATCGGATTCGGGAACAGCGTTGTCGTCCATTGCGGTCCCATCGGCGCGCGCATTCCTGACGAGCGCAGCGGCCTTCCTGCCGGCACGCCGGCCATAGACCAGCGACGCCGACAGCGCCGAGCCCCCGATACGGTTGCCACCGTGGATTCCGCCGGCGGTCTCCCCGGCGGCGAACAGGCCGTCGACGGGCGTCTTGCCGTCAACATCAACTTTGAGACCGCCGAGCCAGGTGTGACTCCCGGGCGCCACCTCGAGCGGCGTCTTGCTGATGTCGATGTGCCGGTGCAGGCAGGTCTTGTAGACGTGCGGGATCTGCTTCTGGATGACGTCCATCGGCACTTTGGTCGCATCCATGAAAATGCCGCCGGTCGATCCGGCGCGCCCGGCGTGGATTTCCTTGGCCATGGCGAGGATGACTTCCGAGCGCGTCGATTGCTCCGCCGTGTCCGGGAAATAGCGCTTGAGAAATTCCTCGCCCTCCCGGTTCCTGAACACCGCGCCCGCATTGATGAAGCCGGTCGGATGCGGGGCAAAGCCGAACAGCTCCTTGGGCGAGCAGCACATCGCCTGGAAGTCGATCATCTCGATGCCGATGAGCGGCACACCGGCGCGAAAGCCGAGCACGTAGCCGTCACCGGTCACCTGCGGCGGATTGTCGTTGACATAGAACAGCCCGCTGCCGCCGCCGGTGCACAGGATGATCTGCTGCGCTTCGTAGATGACAAGCGTACCGTTCTGGTAGTCCACGCCCCAGGCGCCGACGACACGATCGCCGCGCTTGATCAGATCGACGATGGCCGTGATCGAATGTTTTTCAATGCGGGCATCGGCGCGCAGCTTCTTCGACAACACCTTGGTGATCATGTTGCCGGTGGTGTCGTAGTGGTGACAGGCGCGGTTTCTGGAATGGCTGGGAAACGCCTTGAGGTCGAGCTCGCCTTGCGCATTGCGCACGAACTCCGCGCCCCAGGATTCCAGGTCGTGCACCACATCGACGATGTCGTAGACCCACACGCGCGCGAGCTCCGGATCGATCAGCTCGCCGCCATGCTTGAGGATGTCCTGAAGATGAAGCTCCGGGCTGTCATCCTTGCCCATGGCGGCGGCAAAGCCGCCGCGCGCCACCGTGGTCGTTCCGCTGGTGGCGCGGCCCTTGGTCGCCTGGATGACGGCAACACCGGCTTCGGCGCATTCGAATGCGGCCATGGTGCCGGCCGCACCGCCGCCGACGATCAACACGTCGGTCTTGTAACGCTTGAGCGGAATCTCGGGGCGCGTGTGCTGGGCCGGCGTTGTCATGGGTCCCGCTTCAGGTCTTCGCGATTTCGACGAACGCATCCACGCAGGCATCGGCAAAGACGGCGTCGTTGACGTGCAGCGGGAATTCCTCGACCGGGGCGACCGTCAGGGTCTTCTTCAGGGACTCCATGAATAGCCGATACTCCTCCGGACGCTTCCAGGGGCCCGTTTCCTTGCCGGCAAGATCATGCGCGCGGCGCTTGGTGTGTTCGCTGAAGCCCTCGAGCGGCACGAGAACGCGCACCGGTCCTCTGGCCGCATTGAGCCGGTTGCCGATTTCACAGCCCAGTTTCTCGAACTCCTCGGCATTGGTTCTCATCAGCAGGTTCTGCGCGTTGTACTGGAAGAAATCACGCCCGCGATAACACTCCGGCACATGGCCGACCCAAAAATTGGAATGGTCGATCGCCCCCGGCACGACCACCTGCGGCAGGCCGGCGGCGCCGGCCCCGGTCAGGCGGCCACTGCCTGCGGAAAATACCCCATCGACAACCAGATCGGCGAGTTCATGCGTCGTCACGTCGATGACGCCCATGAGTTCTCCCGACGCCGCAAGCCGTTCGAGCGATTTGCCGCCGACGCCCGAGGCATGGAAGAGGATGACCTCGTAGCCGAGCGCTTCGAGCCGTTCGCTCACCCGGTCGACGCAGGCCGCGGTGCCGCCGAACGAGGAGACTGCGACCAGCGGGGCATTATCCTTTGAATTCTTTTTCGCGGCCCGGCTCTGGACTGCCGCGGCCAATGCCATTGCGGCGTCCTCCATCACCGTTTTGGTGATCCGGTTGAGTGAAACGTCGCCGATCGAGGGGTACATGACGATGTCGCTTTCGGCGACATACCACTGGACGGCCGCGGTCCCGGCGACCGTGCTGATCATCACCTTTGGCACCAGGTATGGCAGCGCCCGCAGGATCGAACAGACGAGATTGGTCCCGTTCGCGCCGCCGACCCCGATCGCACCCGCTATTTCACCCCTGGAAAATTTTTCGGCCAGGATCTTGCTGCCGCCTTCGATCATCACCGCGGCGGCGTCCTGGCGTGTTTTTTCGTGCAGCGTTTGCCAAGAGGCGCCGGCCGCCGCGGCGACTTTCGCGCCGGCAATGTCGGCCTCTTCCTTGTGGTTTGCCTTCAAGGACAGATCGACCAGCCAAGGGGTCACCCCGGCCCGCGTCAGCGCATCCGCGATAAACCGCGCTTCCCTGCCCTTGGTATTCATCGTCGCCAGGACGGCGACTGTCGGTCTCGATGCGTTCAAACCGGCCTCGCACGAGGTTTAACGGGCGTGAGGCCAAACTTGCCATATTTTCCGGCGAGAGGATATTGATTGCGATCAAGGCAAGTGTGCAGTGCACGCTGCGCCAGGCGGCGGCGTCATGCGCGGGCATAGCTGTCCGAAGGACGGCGTGCTTTCGCACGCCTGTGGCCCGCGCATCCATGATGAATCGCCACGCACACAAACCTTACGGCCGAAAATTTCCGATAAGCCTCATGGATTGCCGGGACAAGCCCGGCAATGACGGCGGAGAAGTTAGTAGCCCGCATGAGCGAAGCGAAATGCGGGACAGCCCTCGCAACGAATCCCGGATTTCGCTAACGCTCATCCGGGCTACGATCCCTCCACTGTCATGGCCGGGCACAGCCGTCCGAAGGACGGCGTGCTTTCGCACGCCTGTGGCCCGCGCATCGATGGGCGTCATGGCCGGGCTTGGCCCGCGCATCCATGATGAAACGCCACACACACAAACCTTACGGCTGAAAATTGCTGACACGCGTCGTGGATTGCCGGGACAAGCCCGGCAATGACGACGGAGTTGGGACGCTTCTGCGCGAGCACTGCGATGACGGCGGAGCGAGCACTTGTAGATGGGGTAACGGGCCGGGGCCTTTCCAGCCAGCCGCGCTCGCTACGGCATTGTTTGATTGTGCGCTTGGCACGGCTGGCAGGGAAGGCGGTCGTCCCTCACACTGATGGTGTAGCGGAGTCAGGATGTTGAGGCCTGCTCCAAGCATCAAGGAGGGACGACCATGGACTATTATGCAGGAATCGACGTGTCATTGGAATGCTCGAGCGTGTGCGTGGTGGACGCGAGCGGCAAGATCGTGCGCGAGGCCAAGGTAGCGAGCGAACCCGAGGCACTCATCGGCTGGTTCAGTTCGCTTGGGCTTGAACTCGCCAGGATCGGGCTGGAGGCAGGCCCGCTATCGCAGTGGCTCTATGCCCGGATGAAGCAGGCCGGACTTGCCGTCGAGCTTCTGGAGACGCGGCACGTCAGCGACGCCTTCAAGGCGATGCCGGTAAAGTCGGACCGCAATGACGCCCGCAACATTGCGCAACTGATGCGGCTGGGCTGGTTTCGCCCGGTGCACTGCAAGTCGCTTGGTGCGCAGGAAGTGCGGGCGATGCTGACGGCGCGCAAGCTGGTGCAGAGCAAGCTTTTGGACGTCGAGAACAGCTTGCGCGGGATCTTGCGCGGCTTTGGGCTCAAGGTCGGCACGACAACGCGGACCCGCTTTGCCGGTCGCATCGAGGAGCTGGTGCGGGGCCATCCAGGCCTGGAAGCGATTGCAGCGGCTCTGCTGCGGGCGCGGACGGTTCTGCTCGCAGAGTTCAATGGCTTTGAGAAGCGAGTGCGGCAGACGACGCGCCTTCATGCCCGGGCCAGGCTGTTGATGTCGACGCCGGCGGTCGGGCCGATCATCTCGCTGACCTTTGCCAGCGCGATCGACGACCCCTCGCGCTTCACATCATCAAAGCAGGCGGGACCGCTATTTGGGTTGACGCCGAAGAAGTATCAGTCGGGTCAGACCGACCACTCTGGGCGGATCAGCAAGCTCGGCGATGCGTCCGTGCGCGAGGCGCTCTATGAGGCCGCCCACATCATCCTGACGAAGCCGATCAAGGGCTGCACGCAGCTCAAGAGCTGGGCGATGCGGATCGCAAAGCGAGCCGGCATGAACAAGGCCAAGGTCGCCCTCGCGCGCAAGCTCGCCGTGATCATGCTTCGCATGCTCAAGGACAACATGCCATTCAATCCGGCCGCCAAGGCGGCTTAACAGGAGACCGAACGGGTTTTCGGGCGGGTCAAACACCAGCCTCCCGAAGCGAAGTCCCTTCGCCGGGACGATGGATCAGGTCAGGCCGCCATCCGGGTTGTCGACGCATCGGACAATGCGATCACGCTTCCGTAGATTGGCCGACCTGCTCCTCTTATGAACCCCATCAGGCGACGGCCTTGTGCGCCGATCCCGTACAGAAGCAAGTCCCCGGCGAGTGGACAACGCAAAAAGGGATTGACTAACCAAGGCCCGTTACAGAAGCCCGGATGAGCGTAAGCGAAATCCGGGATTCCCGGAGCCGTTCGCCGAAGGGCGGCAAGTCTGCGCGGTGGTCGAAACGCATTCCGCCAATCCCGGTTGATGCGCCCGCGATTTAACTCCGTCCCACCAATCCCACCCGTCACGCGAAGGCTCATCAACTGAATTTGATCAGCGTTCCGTTCGCACGGTTGCGATCGCGGCGGCACCGTATTTTACCGATTGCGCCCCGCCGGAACGACAACAGATGCAAAACTCGATATGCGTCTGACGCTCCAGTCCAATAAAATGTCGCTCCAGTCCATAAAATGCGGCCGAATCCCGACTGGAGAGCGCTCGATACATGCCCACGCGGCAGGCCGCCCAGGTATTTGCGTGCATATATTCGCGAACGTCGCAAAAAAGCACGCTATTGGCGAAACCTGATTCTGTGCTATCTGCCCGCCCGCGAAGCCATCGATCATTTCTCTACATCTTACGCCGTGTCTCCTTGCTCCGGCTGACGCGGAAACGGGGCGACTATGTCAGT
This sequence comes from uncultured Alphaproteobacteria bacterium, assembly GCA_963828695.1. Taxonomy (GTDB): domain Bacteria; phylum Pseudomonadota; class Alphaproteobacteria; order Rhizobiales; family Xanthobacteraceae; genus Pseudolabrys. The sequence continues at coordinate 453,231 of CAWHFS010000001.1, forward strand.
GTCACTGGATTCGTCCGTGGTCAGGTTTTCGACCGCCGACCTGCCGGAAAAAAACAGAATCGCGTTGTGGCGGGAGCAATATGGCCGGCTTGCCATGAAGCTCGACATCGAGCCCGTCGACGAAGCCGGATTCGATTGTGCCGTCGTGGCCCGCTCATTGCCGGACGTGCAATTGCTGTCCGCGGCGATGTCCCCTTTGCGGGTTACGCGCACGCGGGAGCTGATCTCGGACGGCAATGACAATGTCGCGTTCATCATCAACCGGTCCGGAGCCATCAGCGCGTCCGCATCCGGGCAGGATGTCGCATTGCGCGAAGGCGACGCCGTCCTGATGAGCAGCACGGAGGTCAGCGTATTCAACCGCCACTCGCATGGAAGCTCGCTGTCAATTCTGATTCCGCGGCCTGCCCTGTCCTCGATGGTCGACGATCTCGATGATCTCCACATGCAACGCATCCCGCGCGACACCGGTATCCTCAATTTGCTGACGGCCTATGCAGCCCCGCTCCTTGACGAAAGCCTGCCGACGAATCCCAGGGTCCGGACGACGACGGCCAATCATCTGCAGGATCTGGTGGCGCTTGCGCTTGGCGCAACGCGCGGCGCTACAGAGGTCGCCAGCGACCGGGGTTTGCGTGCTGCCCGGCTGAATGCGGCCAAGACCTACATTGCTGCAAACAGCGACCGGCGCGATCTCAACGTTGCCGCCGTCGCGACGCATCTCGGCGTGACGCCGCGCATCGTGCAGCGGCTGTTCGAACACGACGGCACCACGTTTACGGAGTACCTGTTGAGGCAGCGCCTCAACCGCGCACGCCGCATGTTGAGCGCGGCGGACCTGGACCATCGCTACATCGGCCAGATCGGTTTCGAGGTGGGCTTCAACGATCTCTCTTATTTCCACCGCGCCTTCAAGCGGCGCTTTGGCCTCACGCCGCTCGGGATGAGGAACCTGGCAACTGAATCGGGTTTGGCGGAATTTCCCTGACGGGTTCTGCGATTGCCCACCAGCACTACTTTGGCAGATTTATTCACATTGAATCACACTACCCTCCGCTCGTCCCCGCGAAAGCGGGGACCCAGGGCAAAAATGATAGGGGTTTCAAAATTGCTCTGGATTCCCGCTGGAGCCTGCCCCCGCGCAGGCGGGGGCGGGAATGAGCGGAGTGTGGTCGAATGCAAATCGATCATGGTCCAGCGCGGTTCAGGATTTGAAGTTCCTCCCGCGAGTTCGCGGCACCAACAGGAGGAACTTCAAACCCACCGCACTCGTTCGCCCACGCGACGCGATGCATTCCTCCCACTGCATGCGACCGGATTGTCATTCCAGTCCAATAAATGGCGCGGCTGTCCAAGTATTTGATGGAAAAGAGGCCTAAGCGTTGTCGCATCCAACCATGCGCCGACGCAAATGTTGGTGCCTGACCCTCGAGCCCGATCGCTCGCCACAGGAGTTTGCAGATGCGTGCTGCGCAGATCGCGAAACTTTGCCTGAAGCAACTTCTCGCAAGTATGGACGAATCGCGTGGGCGGCAGGCGGCGCGCCTCATCGCCCGATACCAGCATCTTCAAGCAGACCCGGCGGACAATTCTCCTTGCATCACCGGCCGCAATGCGAAGACCGTGCAGCCGCCGATGCGCGACCGGCACGCGACCGTCAGCGGCGAAATTGTCGCCGCCGCCGCCTGGCTCGTCTTCTACGTCCTCGCGATTACAGTGCCGCTCCTCTCGGGCGCGATCATGATTGGCACCCGTAACGGCTGACCGTCATCTCCCGCGCAAGCGGAAATCCGGTTCTTCGGCCAAGGCGATGCCTCCACCCGCTCATTCCCGCGAACGCGGGAATCCAGGGCGAAAATCACTGGCGGTGAAATTGCCGCACTGGACCCCCGCTTCCGCGGGGGTGAGCGGAAAACAACGAGCGCAACGCCTGCCCCACCCGCTCATTCCCGCGAACGCGGGAATTCAGTCTTTCAAGTCGGAATGCGCAGCCCTGGGTCGCCGCAACCGTTAAAATTTGAGCCAAATCCGGCGGGTACCGGACGCGCGCCGTCAACAAACCTCGCCTACACCGGCAGGGCGTATCCGTGCCGCCAACACGGGCGGCAGCAGGGCTGGAGATTTGCGCCGGTGATCGGCTCCGTCTTCAATGTCTCGGTCTATTCGGCGCTCTATGGTGCCGGATCGGTCAGCTATGGCACGGCGGCCGACAGCAATGCGAGCCGCCTGCTCGACGGTGCGGGCGCGCTGCAGGGCCTCGACAGCGGCCGCAGCAGCATCGAGGCGGTGAAGGCGGCGCTGACGAAATTGCGTGACGCACTGCAGGCCGCGCGCGACCAGGTCAGTTCCATTCCAGGCCGCACCGAATTCAAGCCGGTCGTCGCCGACATCGCGCAGACCGTGGACAAGACCGTCTACGGCACGGTCGACGGCGGGCTGGTCGAGGCCGGGACGATACGGGAATCGCGCGGCACGCGATCTCTGGTCGTCGGATATGAACGCACAAACCGGACACCGGTTAATGCCGGCGGCGCGCTCGAGGCGCTTGTCGCGAATGTCGCAACGCTGGTCTCGCGCGTCGGCGCGAACGGCGCCGGTGGATTCGCAGCCGACGTTTCCGCCCTGCTCCGGAGCAGCGAACTTACAACGGCGGTGAACAGGCCCGATGCGGGCGCCATCGGTACCGCAATCGCGCGGATTGACGATGTGCTGGCCAGGACGGATGGCCTGCGCTTTTCTATCGGCACGCGCGCGTCCGTAGCCGCCCTGGTCGACCTGGGCGGATTGTTGCTCGGCGCCGCGCCGGATACCGGCGGCGAAGGCAGCCAATAGCCGCGCAAGCCCGGCAATGACAGCAGAGAAGTTAGTAGCCCGCATGAGCGAAGCGAAATGCGGGACCAGAGTGTGAACCGGGACTCGCCCCGGATTTCGCTAACGCTCATCCGGGCTTCTGTAACGGGCCTTGGTTAGTCAATCCCTTTTTGCGTTGTCCACTCGCCGGGGACTTGCTTCTGTACGGGATCGGCGCACAAGGCCGTCGCCTGATGGGGTTCATAAGAGGAGCAGGTCGGCCAATCTACGGAAGCGTGATCGCATTGTCCGATGCGTCGACAACCCGGATGGCGGCCTGACCTGATCCATCGTCCCGGCGAAGGGACTTCGCTTCGGGAGGCTGGTGTTTGACCCGCCCGAAAACCCGTTCGGTCTCCTGTTAAGCCGCCTTGGCGGCCGGATTGAATGGCATGTTGTCCTTGAGCATGCGAAGCATGATCACGGCGAGCTTGCGCGCGAGGGCGACCTTGGCCTTGTTCATGCCGGCTCGCTTTGCGATCCGCATCGCCCAGCTCTTGAGCTGCGTGCAGCCCTTGATCGGCTTCGTCAGGATGATGTGGGCGGCCTCATAGAGCGCCTCGCGCACGGACGCATCGCCGAGCTTGCTGATCCGCCCAGAGTGGTCGGTCTGACCCGACTGATACTTCTTCGGCGTCAACCCAAATAGCGGTCCCGCCTGCTTTGATGATGTGAAGCGCGAGGGGTCGTCGATCGCGCTGGCAAAGGTCAGCGAGATGATCGGCCCGACCGCCGGCGTCGACATCAACAGCCTGGCCCGGGCATGAAGGCGCGTCGTCTGCCGCACTCGCTTCTCAAAGCCATTGAACTCTGCGAGCAGAACCGTCCGCGCCCGCAGCAGAGCCGCTGCAATCGCTTCCAGGCCTGGATGGCCCCGCACCAGCTCCTCGATGCGACCGGCAAAGCGGGTCCGCGTTGTCGTGCCGACCTTGAGCCCAAAGCCGCGCAAGATCCCGCGCAAGCTGTTCTCGACGTCCAAAAGCTTGCTCTGCACCAGCTTGCGCGCCGTCAGCATCGCCCGCACTTCCTGCGCACCAAGCGACTTGCAGTGCACCGGGCGAAACCAGCCCAGCCGCATCAGTTGCGCAATGTTGCGGGCGTCATTGCGGTCCGACTTTACCGGCATCGCCTTGAAGGCGTCGCTGACGTGCCGCGTCTCCAGAAGCTCGACGGCAAGTCCGGCCTGCTTCATCCGGGCATAGAGCCACTGCGATAGCGGGCCTGCCTCCAGCCCGATCCTGGCGAGTTCAAGCCCAAGCGAACTGAACCAGCCGATGAGTGCCTCGGGTTCGCTCGCTACCTTGGCCTCGCGCACGATCTTGCCGCTCGCGTCCACCACGCACACGCTCGAGCATTCCAATGACACGTCAATTCCTGCATAATAGTCCATGGTCGTCCCTCCTTGATGCTTGGAGCAGGCCTCAACATCCTGACTCCGCTACACCATCAGTGTGAGGGACGACCGCCTTCCCTGCCAGCCGTGCCAAGCGCACAATCAAACAATGCCGTAGCGAGCGCGGCTGGCTGGAAAGGCCCCGGCCCGTTACCCCATCTACGACCCCTCCACTGTCATGGCCGGGCATAGCCGTCCGAAGGACGGCGTGCTTTCGCACGCCTATGGCCCGGCCATCCATGATGAATCGCCATAAGCACAAACCTTACGGCTGAAACTTGCCGACAGGCCTCATGGATTGCCGGGACAAGCCCGGCAATGACGACGGAGAGGAACCTACGACGACGGAGAAGACCCTACGCTGCGTCGGCCCGCTCGATGACGTCGTCGCGGGCACCGCGAAGGATCGCCTGGACCAGATTCTGAACCTCGAGCTGCGCCGTGAGGTGCGACATCGACGGCCGTACACCCAGCGTTTCGAGATCGAGCGTGTCGGCCGCGGTCAGGCCGCGCGGATAGAACTCGCGGAAGATCAGCCGCTCGGCCAGTCCGTCGACCAGGCGGAAGCCGAGCCTGCCGGAAAGCTCCCGCAGCGCTTCGCCGACAAAGCGCTTGTTGCGCGTCGGCGATACCGAGAGACGGTTTCGCAGAACGATCCAGTCGAAGTCGGGCTTGCCCAGGCTTTTCCGCTCGCGCCGCGCATCCTCGACGACCCGGGCATATTGACTGGTTCCGGAAATAGCGAAGGTCTGCGGATCGACGTTTGCAAGCACGTCCAGATCGACAAAGCTGTCGTTCATCGGCGTGATCAGCGTGTCGGCGACCGTATGCGCCAGCCGCGTGAGGTAGCTGTCATGGCCCGTCGTATCGATGACGACGAAATCGTGCATGGAAGCCTGGTTCCCGAGCGTGCTGAGAAACGCGCCCCGCCTGGCGGTCTCGTCCTGCGATGCTGCGGCGTTCTCGTCTTCCTTGAAGCAGATGTGGACGGGCGTCGGCAGCTCCCGCCCGCTCTGCTTCGACCAGATCAGCCGGTTGTCGATATAATGGGTGAAGCTGCGCTGCCTGCTGTCGAGATCGATCGTCGCGACGCTGTGGCCTGCCCGCATCAACCCGATCGCGATATGGATGGCAACGGTCGACTTGCCCGAGCCACCCTTTTCATTGGCTACGACGATCACACGCGCACGCGACGCACCAGATGCATAATTGTAAATCATTAGCGTGCTCCCCTTGCCCTTCGGTCGAGGTCTGTGCTTGAGGCGCCCAACTTGCGCTGATTCGTCGGGTTCCGGCCAGCATCTTCTCCCTGCCGAAACGGGTTTTTTTGGCCGCCGATTCGAGACAGACGATCAAAAGTTCCAGAAAAGGATACCGACGGGCCGAAACGGACCAGAGAAGCTCCAGCTCGCCCGCTCGCGCCCGGTCTAGCTCGCTTTGCGAGCTTCGGCGGGGCGCGGAGATGAACGCAGGATGACGCTGCGAATTTCACTTTTGTGGCGGACTTCCGCTCACCGCGCCGCTCTCGACAATGACGCCACAGGCAATGCGATCGCCCGCGGCGCCGGCCGGCTGGCTCTTGTAGTCATCCGCCTCTGCATGGATGACGATCGACGTCCCGTTGGCGCCGAAGAGCGAATTCGGCTTGCCTTTCTCCAGCGTGACTTTCGGATTCATGATCTCGACCGCAAGATCCCCGCTCCGCGGCACATGGAGATTTGGCATGTCGCCGGCATGGCTTTCACCGGCGAGATAGCCATGGGCGTGCTTTGCCGGATTGAAGTGGCCGCCCGCCGAGGTAAACGGAGGTTCACATCGCCCGGCTTCATGAAAATGGAATGCGTGTTCGCCTGGCGGCAGCCCCTTGACCGAGACCCGAAGCAGGACCCCCGACGGCGTCTGGCTCAGATTGACTTCGCCGACGGCCTTGCCGCCCGCGTCCTTGAGGCTAGCGCGCGCCAGTTGCGCCATCGCCGGCATCGACAATGCACTCATCAGCAACACGGCCGGTCCAATGGCCCAAAGACAAGACAGCGTGCGCATGACAGGTCTCCCTCGTGGACTGGTACCGGAACCTATCAGGGGCAACGAGCGCGCGATATGCAGGTTCCATCGGCCCGCCCTGTCGGCAAACACATCTTCGTCTGGAAGTCGGAAACCGGAGCCGTGTTCGTCCGTGCGGCCATCCTACTCCGCCGCCACGAACCGCGCCTCGCGCATTTCCCGGAACGATTGCCGCAGGATCTGGATCGAAGAGGTCAGGAAAAGCGCCGCCATGATCGCGGCCACCAGGAGATCGGGCCATTTGGTCGCGGTACCCCAGACACCCAGGGGGGCGGCCATGACCGCCACATTGCCGATGGCATCGTTGCGCGAGCACAGCCACACCGAGCGCACATTGGCGTCGCCGTCCTTGTAGCGCAGCAGGATCAATACGCTCGCCGCGTTGGCTGCCAGCGCCAGAATTCCGATCGCGCCCATCACTTCGGCGCGCGGAATTCCGAGAACAAGCACGTGATAGGCCGTTGAACCAAGCACCCAAAGCGCCATGGCGGCGAGGCTGAGACCCTTCAACATTGCAGCACGGGCGCGGACCTGAATGGACGCGCCGATGACCGCCAGACTGATGCCATAAGTCGCCGCGTCGCCCAGAAAGTCGAGTGCGTCCGCTTGCAGCGCCTGGGATCCCGCGAGCGCGCCGGCGCCCATCTCGACGAAGAACATCGCCGCATTGATCGCGATGACCAGCCACAGCCGCCGCCGGTAGTCGACCGACAGGCCTTCGAAAGTTCCTTGATGCCCGCAGCAATCGGCACCCATTTTTCTCTCCGGCAGATCGCGACAAACTTATCTAGGTGCGCGGTGCGGTGTTATACAATCACGCAGCGCTGCACTTGCATGGCGCCGGACACCGGCGCTTCAACTCGGATACTTCGCGCGATATGCGGAAACCTCTCTCAACCTCGTCCTGAGAAGCCCGCGCAGCGAGCGTGCCGAAGAGCCTGCCCCCCGACCTGATCGGGGGATGCGGCGGCGATGCAAAATCCTGCCGGACAGCGGTACGGCACTGGAAACATCCGGTGGCAATGCTAGAGTGACGTCAGGCTCAGCAGGACAGATGAAACCCTTCCGGCAATGGCGTCACTGTTCTTTCGGCCGCTCGAGGCCGGGGCAATTCCTGTCGAAAATTTCCCTTGCGACGATTGCAATGGTGACGCTTGGCAACCCGGGAAACACCCAGCCCTGCAATCCAGCGATCGACGGCACCTATTGCGCGTCAGAGACAAGGAGAAGCCCGACCTTGTCGACATCACCCGGCATTTCGGCACCGACGATGAGCCTCGGCGGGAGCCTGTCCTCCGGGCTGTATGATCAGCCGGCGACGCTCGGTGCCATCACATTCAGCGGAGACGGCTCGCGCTGCATCGGTCTGTTGCGCCGCGTGAACTGCAACTGATTGGATCATGACATGAAGACCAGTCGCAAGCTGATCATGACTGTCGCCGCGGTTCTTCTCGGCGCGAGCCCGGGTTGGGCGCAGGACGCCAAAACCCGCACGATCGATCAATACATGTGCAAGGATGTGATGCGCGAGCACGGTTCAGACCGTGACGTCGCCATCGCGTTTCTGCACGGATTCCTGCTGGGCAAATCCGGGAGCTCGACATTCAATCTCGATTTGTTGCACAAGCAGACCAAGGATTTTATCGAGCGCTGCCTGGACAATCCGGGTGAAAAGGCCGTGGACGCAATGTCCAAGGTGAAGGGCTAGACCGGATTCATTTTATCAACCCGGCGTCAAAATAACGGAAAGTCGCCGGCGTCCTTGAATTGGCCGGCGCGCCGATGACTGTCGCGGCGATCAAATCCTGCTGGCGCGTCCGGTGCTGCGATTCAGCGGCCCCTTGTGCTCGCGCAGGAGACCTTCGGGAATCCATTCATCCATGGCGGCAGGGCCGGGCTGAGCCAGGTCAGGTGACGGACCACGCGCAACACGCCTGACTGCAGGGATGCGGTTGATGCTGATGAATTCCAGGCACAGGCCGATGACGACATAACACAGAAAAATGAGGGGACCGGCGACCATGCAAAATGCGGACGCATTGAAGATGAAGTTGGCCGCCGCGCTCGCATGGACAAGGCTCGATATGACGAACCCGGCGGCGCCGACCAATGTGATGATTGCCGCGACTGCTGGAAAGAACATGGCCCTGCTGATCCTGCAACGTGGTTTTCAAATACCACACACCGGCAACCGCGTCTCTTGATTTGAATCAAAGGCGCGGGCCGCGCCAGCGCGATGAGGCCCTTGTGCCTTCCGCGTCCGGCGGCTGACGACCCGCTAGCGATTGGCCCGATGCGCGCGAGCGATCAACAGCGCGGCGTGAATTTGCGAAGCGATTTTCTCGGCAGTCTCGATCGACAGCGTCGTCTGGATTTGAGCGGACACAGGACCGCGCACGTCGTCGATCGCATTGAGAGTCATTTCTACATTTTCGCCTGAAACGGTCACCGACGCGTCTTCAGGATTGATGACGTGATATCTCATATGGTCCGCCCCTTGAGTTTACGCGCTTCGTGAATGGCACATATTCGTGAGAAAAGTGACAATGGATACCAACGCCCGGAGCGTCGCGCGTCGCGAGGGCTACGTAGAAATCCCTATGCGCCGAAAAGCCACAGCCCGGGTTCATTGCTGATTCATCATCCGGGGATCAGAATGCCAGTCTCGTGACACGGAGGTTTGAATGATTCCACCGGGTCAAATAGCCGCGAAGATTGTCGCAGCACGCGTTCGGGTAGCGGCATAGCGGCAACAAGCGAACGGTACGCCGGGAGCGATCCTCGCGGGTCGCATCAGTCAGGCAAGACCCCAATTCGGTCGCTCCCGGCGTGCGCTTCCTTGGACGGCCCTGCCCCGCAGCATTGAAATCGTCATCGACACGGTCACGCTGCAGCTCAAGCCGGCGCCAGGGCGAGCAGTCAGGTTTCCGCTTTCTTTTGTCGTCGCAGACATGTGTCGACGCGGCATGAAGGTTCGGCCGGGGCCGGGACGACAGCTCCGAACCAGATAAAATTGAGGTAAATTTGCACCACCTGGAGCGGACTTCGAGCGCCGCAGCAGCCGGTCGCGGGCCGGCAACCGCGCCTGGAGGATTATTTTCAGCGATTCGCGGGCGCCGGCGGCGGGTTGGTGCAACTTTTCCCCTGAATTGCCGTATAAAAACGAACTACCAGTTCCCTCCACCGCAGGCTTCTGGCTAACTCAGTCACGCTGATTCGACACTATGGAGCAGGCCATGGCCAAGTTGATGTCAAAGTCGGAGCTTATCCAAAAAATTACTACGGAACATTCCAAGACGTTGAAGCGGAAGGACGTCAAGGGCGTTATCGAGTCGCTCGCCGCGATCGGTTACAAGGAACTGAATAAATCCGGTGTCTTCCTTGTGCCCGGGTTTGCCAAATTTGTCGTGATCAAGAAGCCGGCGACAAAGGCGCGCAGCGGCATCAATCCCTTCACGAAAGAGCCAACGATTTTCAAGGCAAAGCCCGCCCGGAAGATCATCAAGGCGCGGCCGGTCAAGGCCGTCAAAGATTCCGTATTGTAGCGTCGGGGCGTCCGTGTCCCAGGCCGATTAATTGCCGGTAAACACCGGCTCCCACCGATTTAAAAGGTATGGAGAGTCGAATGGCCAAGAAGGCAAAGCGACGACGCACGAGACGAAAGGCCTGGACCAGGGCCGAAGTGGCGGAGCTGAGGCGGTGTTCGAAGGACAAGATGCGCGTGAAGACAATTTCACGGCAGATGAGACGTTCTGTCGGCTCATTGCGCCAGAAAGCACGCGCGCTCGGCATCAGGCTCGGCCATCGTCGATGAAGTGAACGCCGGACCTGATGACCGCTCAGGTCACAGGCCGGCATGATGGCGTCAAAATCTGATTTCCGCTTTTATTCCCGAAAGCGGCGGCGGGTGTTATTGGCCGGCCCAAATCCAAAAATCAGTGCAGGCGCACGGGGTCCAACTTACTCGCCCTGCGCCCGCATCGCATAGTCAGCGCCGTGCGCGCGGCAATACCAGCCGTGCTTGACGATCTTCTTGGCCTTGCCGTCTTTCCTGACCGTGACGACCTCGATTCCCATCGGCGCCACGACCTGGCAGTCCTGGCAACGCACATATTCCGCGAGATAGATCTCTTCGGTGACGTTGCGATATTTGATCGGTATTTTTCCAATGAGTTGCCGCATCGCTCGCCTCCTGCGCAGCAGCCTCCAATTTCAGCTATAAACATCTAAATATTGCTCAATGAATTGCCGACAATTTTCATCGATGCGGCGCCAATCGGGGCGAAATGGTGGCGGAACCGTCGCACGGGACTTCCCGTGCAATTCAGTCACGGCTGCACATTTGCAGAACCGGCCTATTGTGAAATCTGCCAGCCCGGCACCCCTGCCCTGATCTGCCGCAGCGCGGCCTTGATCCTGATGTCGAGCAGCGCCTTGCCGGTATCGGCCGACGCGCGCATCGGATCGCCGGAGTGTCCGGAGACTTCCGAGCGCGACGGCAGCGCCGACAACCGCGCCAGGTCGACGCCCTGCGGGTGCACGGAGAGCAGCTCGGAGGTGTCGATCAAACCGGCATGGCTGCCGATCGTCGATCTGGTTTCACCCTTGTCATGCAAATATCTGATTTGCGCCGCATCGGAATAGTAGTCCGACACGTTCAGCACCCTGACGTGTCCGGCCCATTCACCATTGAGCTTTGTCGCCACTGCGGCCTGCGCAGCCTGGTTGCCGCCGTGATCTCCGATGAAGCAGATCACCTTGAAGCCCGACGACTTGAGGCTGCGGGCAATGCCTTCAAGCACCTGCGCGAACACCGGTTCCGGAACCCCGAGTGTGCCGGGAAACAGCATATTGCCGCTCGGCGGCTCGGTGTTGCCTTCCGGCACGAACGAGACCACCGGCGTCACCAGGGCGCGGCCGAGAGCCGACGCAATGCGATTGGCTGCGGCGTGAACGATGTAGTCGTGCTTGCCGAGCACCATGTGGGGGCCGTTCTGTTCGATCCCGCCGGTCGGCACGATGGCCATGGTATAGCCGCGCTTTATCGCGCTGCGCACTTCGACCCAGGTCATGTCGGCCATGTCGACTGTATTCGGCATGGGTGCGGTCAGGGTGCTTTTCGGGAACGTCATTGCCAGCACGACGACGGCAAGACCGACGAACGCAACGGTCGACCACAGGGATCGCCGCCCGGGCATCCTGCTGCGATTGGCGACAGCTTTTTCGCGATCACTCAAGGCCCGGTTTCCGTTTGAATAATGAGGCGCCATATCCACGCCGCCAGTTGCGGGGCACAGCCCCGGATTCTGTCCGAAACGCGTTTCCGCAGTGTTAAGGCGGTACCCTGATGTTTATTGAGCAGGAAACGCGAGCACGCGCCGGCTCGGACGTTTGATGCGCACTGCCGATCGCAAATGACACATTGACCTGGATCAATGCCGGTCGCCCTGACGTCACCCTAGAATTTCAACACTCGGCATTGCCAATACTCTTTTTTTCGAGGACGGCTCTGCCGGGCTGCATTCCGTGCCGCATTCAAACGGTGGGAAGTCCATCAAACCTCGTACGTGATGAGGCTAAACATGCAACAGATCGAAACCCAGGAATACGCGCAACAATTGCTGGAAATGCACGGAGACAAGGCCGTTGTCGTGGCTGCCAGCAAGGCCCGGTCTTTTGAAGAAAAAGGAAAAACCAATGAGGCCAAGACCTGGAGGGATGTCGAGGCGGCTCTCAAGTTGATGCGTGGACCAAGTCAAAGCTGAAGTGCCCGCGCCCGCTCGCGTTGCCATGCTTTGAGACGGCCCGCATAGGGCAAGAAGGGATGGAAGTGCCCATCAGGCGGGGTGCCGTGTGCCTGAAACTGAAGCCGATCCTGTAAAAAATTGTCTTTCCGGCCGTGGAATTAAGCATTCGTTACCAACCTCCCTTACGGCATTTTAAAGAAAATCAAGTTTAATAGGCCAAAGCTCCTGAACACCAAAGTTCGCAGGATTTTGCCATGGCCACTTCGAACCAGCCTGCCACCGTCACCTCGCCTGCCGGAGCGGCGCTGCCCGCAACGCCTCTTGAACTCCGCAAGGCCATCTATTCCCATGACCGTCTGACGCCGTCGGACATGAACCTTGTCTTTGCGGCTGCGCAAAAGGTCGGGAGCAATCCGTCGCAGGAGTGGACAAATGTCCTGTGCGAGGCGATGACCGACTACCTCGTTCACCAGAACGTTCCCGAAGATTACATCCCGCAGGACAAGGCCGACTGGTTCGCGGACAAGCTCGCCAAAAGCGGCGGCATTTCCTCAAAAGTCGAATTCGCGGTCCTCATCGACGTCATGACGCATGCGGTTGGCGTGCCGGCCTCGCTCTCCGCGTTCGCTTTGCGGGAAATCAAGACCGCAATCATGACCGGCCGTCGCAGTGCACTCACGGATAAAAATCATCCGGCCGGAGTCGTCACCAGGGCGGACGTGGATGCCCTGCGTGCGGTCCTTTATGCCGCAACAACCGGCACTGCCTGCCACGTCACCCAGGAAGAAGCAGAAGTGCTGTTCGAGATCGCGCATGCCACGTCGCAGGCTGATCCCTCGTTCGACGACCTGTTCGCCCGCGCAATCGGAAACTATCTCATGGCCATCAGCATGCACGCCCCGGATGGGGCCGAGGCGTTGCACTTCGAAAAGTGGCTTGACGAGAAGGAAAGCCTGTCGGGCTTTTTCTCGCGGATGTTTCACCCCGAAAAGGGCGGCAATTCCTTCAATGTCCTGCAGTCGCCGGCACAAGCCTACGAGGCCGATCTGTCCAGGCGCGACGCCAGCGACGCTGCGCAACGCGGCGAAAGCGAGAAAATCAGCGATTCCGAGGCCGCCTGGGTCATCGCGCATCTCACCCGCGACGGCAAGCTGACCTCGGCAGAAAGGCATCTGCTGCAATTCCTTGAAACGGAATCGCCGTCGATTGCGCCGTCGCTGCGATCCCTGATCGGCAAATCGGACAAAGTCGCTACGTTTGGCCGTCGTTAACGGCCGGCCTCATCCCGATCCCGTCCGCTTGCAACTCCTGCCCGCGACAGCGGGCCGGTTCACATCCTGCGATGCATGCAGGAACTACGCGACCAACAGCGTCGGAAGGAACCGTTCGAGGACATCGCTGTCAATTTTCGATTTTGAATCGACCGGCACGAATGCTTCGGTTTCGAACCGATTGCCACAGCTCATGCAGGACCAGAGATTGAGAACGAGCTGCTCCTCGCTGAAGTATTCTGCCCATTCAGGCGCGATCAGCGAACCACCGCACTTGTCGCAGGTCATACCGTGAGCGGAACCACGCAGGGATGCTATCGTTGCCATGGCGACCTCCTCAATCTTTGTTGTTTCTTGCCGCTTTGAAAGCGGAACGATCTTCGAACATTCTGGCTGAGCGCATCCTCCACGCGCGGGGTCTGAAAAAAATGAGGGGACGCCCTGGACAGGGGACCACCCAAGACTATCCCCTCAATTTTTGCACTTTGGGAAGTTTCCCGGCTCCTCGATCGGGATCCCCCCTCTCGTGTGCGAACAAAGGCTAGCGGGAACCTGTCTCGCGGCATTGACCCATATCAGACAGCGCTATTGACCCATTCGCCATCCGTCATCGAACGATCATGCCCATAGTGGTTTGAACTGCCTGATATTTATTCCCGGAATCACGGTCCTGCACAAACCGAATCGGCTCAGCGCAGCTTGAGCTGAACAATCTTCCAGCCGAGCTTCCTGATCGCGGCGGCGGCCATCGGCGTCACCGCGCCGGTGGTGGCGAGCACGGGGTGCGCGGCCGGCCGCGCACGGCGTATTTCGGCGGTTGCCGCGACAAATGTGCGCTGCTGGAGCTCAGTCCAGGCGACATCGTCGAACATGAATGCGGCGACGATGTTGCCATTGCGCGCAACGTTGATCGGCTGGCCCCCGACTTTGAGAAATGACGCGAGACCGCCGAGTTCGGCGCTGCGCGCCGCCAGGATCTGGGTGCGGCGGCGCTGATAGAATGCCGCATTGCGTGAGCCGGCACCGGCGGCGTGTTCGACGAAGATCGCGGTGTTCTGTGCGTTAAGCTGCTTCAGCGCGAGCGCCATGATCAGCAGGTCGGCGGGCGTGTAATTCCGGTTTTCCAGCAGCCGGTTCGTGGTCTCGGGGGACACATCCAGGGACTGCAGGATCGTACGCACTTCGGCGATGACCTGCGCCGCCGTCTTGTCACGCAGGGTATCCTTCGCGCTCTCCACGGTCGCTACCGATGAAACCGCGATCCCGACCCCGCCGGGAACCAGCGCCAGCCCCGCCCTGACCGGCAAACTGCCGCCGGCCATGGCGCCCGCCATTTCCTTCAGCCTCTGCGCCAGCGGCGGAAAATCGGTGTAGGGATCGACGTCCAGTTCGATCGCAAGCTGGCGTTGCGTGTCGCTGACGCCGAGCAGACTGTCCATCAGTTGATCGCGGTCGGCGTTGTTGTTGGCGAGCCCGGCACCCACGCGGTCGAACATGTTGGAGATGCCGTGCAGCGAGCGCCCGATCGTATCGACGGGATTTGTGACGAGGTCGGCGCCGAATTTGATCGGGCCAAGCGCAGCACGGCCGAACGCATTACCGAAGGCTTCGGACTGGGACATTTTTTCCAGTGCGGCGACGGCATCGAGTTCGTGCAGGCGCAACTTCGTAAATTCGACGCCACTGATCGTGAATTTTCCGAAGGAGGTATTGACGTCGAAGATGCGCATCACGCCATCGCTGCGCACGGTCGTCCCGACGGTATAGTTGGAGCCGGTAGCGCTCTTGCCGAGATATTTCTTTGCAGGTTCGGGCTTTGGGACCTCAAGCGCGGCCACGGCTGACGACATCGCCATCACACCCAAAGGGGCAACGACGAGGAACTGCATCATTAGCCGACTTACCCTGAAACAATTCCGCTTCATGCCAACCTCTCCGAGAACGCACCAGCTTCGAAGGTTAAATGCTAGCACGTTTCGAAAGACCGGCGACGGGATTTCACGCATGCCCGGTGTTCCGGCGACAATCTCCGCGCAGGCGATCAGCGTATCTCGACCCGTTTCAGGAATTCCCACACCGGCACCGCGGTCAGACCGCCGACAGCCCCGCTGAGATAGCTTGGAATATCCGTATTGAAAAGCCAGCGCCACAGCAGGCCGGCAAGGAAGCTTGTCACCAGCATGGTCACCAGCGTGATGAGCAATTTTTTCCAGAGCGCCATTGTCAGCCTCCTCGAACCCGACAGACGTCATTGGGTGCCGCAATCAGCATTGCGCCACGGGCGAAAATCCCGATCAAGAGAAAAAGGGCTGTCGGCCGATACGGCCTATTTTTCGGGATTTTCTTCGCCGGGATTCCTGAGCGCCGCCAAATCGACCATGTGAACTGTGTTGCACAGCGGGCAATCGACCGGAACGACGGCTTTTGCGCCGGTCTGATCATCAGCGACCCATCCCTGAATGTTGAACCCTGTCTTGGGGCAGCGATAAAGAAATGTAGCCATGTACACTTCTTAGAGAGCCCTCCCTCAGGACTTTTTGATTTGTAACAAATTCAATATCTTGAATATGTATCCTGGAATTTGCCCGGTTTTCCGCCTGATTGGGTCGTTTCAGGCCCTAAGCGGAAATTCCCGGCTTTCCTGCGCTCGCGGCAACTGCCTGGAGGGTCTGCCCGTGGCCTCCTTTATGGGCAACATGTCTCACCGCTCTGCATCGGCGGGCATTTCACGGTGCCGTAGGAGCAGAACACGCAACAATCCCCGGGCAGCGGCTTGAGCCTTTTTCCGCATCCCTTGCAGTCGTAGAAGAATTGACAGGCATCGGTCGGCATCTGCTCGGTCGCTTTGTGCCCGCAGTCGGGGCACGTGATGGTGGATTGCTCGATCATGCGATTCGTCGATGTCCCGGGAAAGATTTCGTCACCACAATAAATGTAATACATGAATGACAACTATGCCTCCTCTTCTCGACAACAAGAACCCGTTGGCGCCGACGGTTTTTCAGCCGAAGGCGCTTCTGCGCGAAGCACGGCGGCAGAAGGGGCTGGCTGCCGTCAATGTGCCACCGGTCTGCGTTCTGGATCCTGACGGTGATATCGTTCGCCGCCTCAGGCGCGCCGGCCAGGCGCAGGCATTCGAGGGCTGGCCCTGCTACCACACGGCGCTCGATACATTCGTGCTTGCCGGACAATCCGTGGGGATCATCGGTTGCGCGGTCGGTGCGCCCTTCGCGGTGCTGGTCGCGGAAGAACTTTTTGCGAGCGGTTGCCGCCTGTTGTTGAGCATCACATCGGCGGGCCAGATCACGCCTGCCGGTTCGCCCCCCTACTTCGTCATCATTGACCGCGCGCTGCGCGATGAAGGAACGAGCTACCATTACGCAGCGCCGTCGGAATACGGCGAAGCGGACCCGCGTCTTGTTGCGCTGGCCGATAAGGCACTCAAGGCCGACAGCTTGCACGCCGTCGTCGGGTCGAGCTGGACCACGGACGCACCATTTCGCGAAACCGCCGAAGCAATTGGATCTGCACGTTCCAAAGGCATTCTGGCTGTCGAAATGGAAGCCGCAGCTCTTTACGCATTCGCGCGGGCCGCAGGCGTGAAAATTCTGTGCCTGGCCCATGTGACAAATACCATGGGCCTGGGGGGCCAAGATTTTGAAAAAGGCGAGGCAGACGGGAGTGCCGACGCCCTGCGCGTGCTCGAAGCCATTTTGAGGGCCACGCCCGGAGAGGCGTAGATCCGGTTCAAGGCAGAATCGCAAACGCGCGAGCGGGAAACCCGAGCCCATCCTTGACCTTCGGCCACGTCACCACGATGAGCGCCCCCTGAGGGGGCACCTTGTCGAGTTGCGCCATCACCTCGATCTGATAGTGCCCATGCTGCAGGATATAGGTCTCCGACAGCATCTTGTCGGTTGTATCGGTGTCGAGCGATTCATGGCCGGTTGCGACGACGCTGCGCCGCTCGTAGAGAAACTTGATGGTCTCGAACGCCCAGGCCGGAAACGGTGCACGCTTGAATTTTTCCGGATTGGTGTCGAAATCCTTGTACATGTCGGTCCGCAGCGCAACGAACGAGCCCTTCGGCACGCGGCCATGTTTTTTCTCCCAGGCGTGCAGATCCGCGACCGAGAAGGCATGGTTGGGGTCCCTGGCCTGATAGGGCGTATTGTCGAGCACGACGAGCGGCAGGATCATCTTTTTGAGTGAAATCCGGTCTATCGTCTCGCCGCCTTCGGAAAAATGCGCCGGCGGATCGACATGGGTTCCGTACTGGCCAACCATTTCGTAATAGGTCGTTTGAAAACCGTCATCCTTGATCGTGTAGGGTTTCTTCGTTTTGGGATCGGCTGCCGGCGAGAATCTCGCCTGTCCGAAGCCGGACCAGACCGGCGAATCCGGCGAAAAACCGTGCGTGAGATCGACGAAAGTCTTGCCCGCGATGATGCGGTAAGCGCGCGCCAGATCAGAGCGCGCCAGCGCTGCGGACGAGATGGCCAGGCTTGCGAATGAGACGACGAAAACAAACAGGAACAGCCTGGGATTCCTCGGTTTCGAACGGAACATTCTTGGCCTCCGGGCATGTGCGTTGAAAATCCCCCAATCATCGGGCCGGGTCGAGCCCAAAAACAAACCAAAATGTGACGTGGCTCACATCGCAAAATCCGCTGCTCTGATAGTGATTTCCCTAACAGCGGCTCGCGTAACGAGCCTCACAAAAAGCGCCTCTCGGGGCGCGGGGGACGTCGACAATGCCAAACGCACAGGTTCTCACAAGAACTGCGGTGATCTCGCCCCATGGTGCAGCGCATGCAACCACGGACCGGGAGCTGCTGGACAGGATTGCCTCCGGCGACCGACTGGCGATGCACACCCTGTTCACCCGTCACAATGTGCGGGTCTACCGCTTCGCATTGCGCCTGACCGGCGATACGACCAAGGCCGAGGACATCGTCAGTGAGGTGTTCTTCAACGTGTGGCGGCACGCCGGCCGCTTCGAAGGCCGCAGCCAGGTGTCGACCTGGATCCTGGCGATCACGCGCAACAAGGCCATCACCGCGCTTCGCCAGCCCAGAGACGAGATGCTCGAGGACGACGTGACGCAAGCCATCGTCGATCCGGCCGACGATCCCCAGCTTGCCCTCGAAAAGAAGGACACCGGCGCCCTGCTCTCGGCGTGTCTGAAGAAACTGTCTGCCGAGCACCGGGAAATCATCGACCTCGTCTACTACCATGGGAAGTCGGTGGACGAGGCGGCCGAAGTTGTCGGGATACCGCGCAACACCGTCAAGACGCGCATGTTCTACGCGCGCAAGCGGATGTCCGAGCTCGTGGAACTGGCAGGCGGCAGGAAAAGCCTGCATTAGCGCACGATACGTTTAGCTTAAATCACCGTGCTTTCCTGACATTTTGCTGGCGCATGATCTTTTCCGAAAACCGGTTCCCGCTTTTCGGGATCACGCGCTGGCGCCGGTCTGCGCACAGAATGGGGCCCCCCGCGACCACCATTCACATTTCATTTAGGGAATACCACTAGCTTTCAACCGCTAGTGGAGAACCCGCCATGGACCACGACGATCGGCACAAAGGCACCGGCCACCGCTCTCACCGCGGAGGCTACGGCGATCGCCGATCCGGAAAGGATAGCCGTTCGAAAACGGAAAGATTCCTGCACGGAAATCGCCGCTTCCGGTTTCGCCTGGACGACCCAATTCCCGCCGATGCCGGCGCAATCGTCGTCGAAGACCGGAAAATCCGGAAGAAATCCGCCACGAAACAACCGTTTGACCGGCGGGCCCGGAATGACCGGCGATGCGGGCTGGATACGCGACCGGAAGAAGAAAAATTTCTCCAGGGAGAGCGCCGGTCCGGTATCGATCGGCGCTTGGGCATGGAGAACCGATATCGCTCCTTCAAGAAAGCGCGCGCTTTCGTGCGCGGCCTCGGGCTGAAGTCCGCGGATCAATGGCGGACATACAACAAATCAGGCAAGAAGCCCGACGACATTCCGGTTGCCCCGCATCATGTCTATGCGAATGATGGCTGGGCTGGCTGGAGCGATTGGCTCGGGGCGAGCCCCGCCGCCATGTATCTGGCGAAATATCGATCGTTCAAAAAAGCCCGTGTGTTCGTACGCCGCCTCGGGCTGAAATCGGACGCCGAATGGCGAACCTATTGTGAATCGGGAAAGAAGCCCGACGACATTCCGGCAAAACCCGGCAACAGCTATGCAAACGAAGGCTGGGCGGGCATGGGTGACTGGCTCGGTGCGCGGTAGCGCTGAGTTGAAACGAACGAGTCACCGCGTGCCGTCACATTAATCGTCCGACGGCATCATGCGCCCAGCGTCGAATGCTGTGTGCACCAGAACCCAAGCACTCTTTTTGCGGTTTCCGGCGACAGCTTGTGGTAGTCCCGCTTCAGTTTCTTGAGCTCGTCTTCCGCGACCGATTTCCCGGCGACATCATCCTGCAACAGGGCGCGGAGCGTGGCCCATGAAATTCCGGCGGCCTTGCAGGGAACAAGCAGCGCTTCATTGCGGCCATCGCTCAGCATCTGCTTGATCATATCAACCGGCGCCGAGCACAACGTTGCGAGTGCGGTCACTGTTTCCGCAAATCGTCGCGCCCTTGCGAACTCCAGCAATGCCACCTGATCGAGTTCGCCGGTCTTTTGCATCTGCTGGACGAGGCGCTGCGCGGAATTGAAGTCATTTCCCGCCGGTTCATTCAGGACAACATCATTCGATATGCTGGCCAGCAGGTCCTTGATGTCGTCGCGTTTTTCCGGCGACGCCATGGCCAGCAGACGTGTCCGCATCGCGTCGGTGACGCGCGCCAGAAGACGGCGGAAAATATGCAAAGGAATGTCGAGGCGAAGACCGAGTTTCTCCAGCAGCGTCTCGTCGGCATCGGCCTGATCGACAAGCTGGGTATAGACCTTTTCGGAGAACCGGGCGCCATCATTCTCGGCGAGCTTGCTGATGACGTCTCGATCCCCACGTTCAACCAGGGCATCGGTCAAGGCCTCGCTGAGGCTGCTCCGCTTGGAGATTGCGAGCAGATGGGGCTGGCTCTTGGCCCTGGCGATTTCAATCAGATCGGGGGTGCTCAGACGCTCCGACAGCGACAGAACCGGCCCGGCGATCGCAATCTCGTCGTCGTGCGCAAGCGTATGGATGACCTTGATCGGCGCGTTGTTGACCGGCGCGAGACGCTCGCTGAGCTCGACCAGGGCCTTCGATTCCGACCGCGCGATCAGATGGCTCAGGATCTCGTCGAAGACTTCGATCTGCTCCTCGTTGAGCCGCTCGCTTTCACCCAGGAATAAATCGGTCACCCGTCTCAGCGCCTGAACGCGTTTCCCCTGGGAACCGCGCCGGACCGAGTCCTCGAGCTCAGAAATAAGCGACCTGTGGTGATACATTCGGCGCCCTACTGGGACGAAATCGAGCGCTTCTGCGCCGTCCGTTAAGAGTGTGTAAATGGCATTTTACAGGACAAATGTTTAAAATTCGGTCTCAGGGCGCGTCCCGCCGTATATGACGGCGGTTGCTGCGGTTCGTCAGCTCCGGAAATATGGTTCAATTAATATTGTATCGCGCTGCCGGCCTTATTCGTCCAAAATTAAAATTTGCGCGCACCTGTCACACGCATGATAGGTCACAGGCGGGCGGGCGAGATCAAACTCAATCCTGACCATTACCGAAAGTCGGCCGCCGCAACTCGTGCATGTTTGACCACGCACCGGCTTTGCGGAGGCCAAGTCTGAATGTTCGAGCCTGGTCATCATGGGGTCCCTGAAATCTGTCCAGGGCAGGACCAGCACATGGAAAAAAGCCCCGGCTGCCTCCGCCGGGGCCTGACGTTTTCAGATGCCGGGTGAGGGCATGCATCCGGAAAACGCCTGGGAGGTAACTCTACCCTTCAGGCGAAGATGTTCCCCGCCTGCTGATGTTTTGCACGATGCGCCCATTCATGCAGACGGTCAGTTCAATATTGAACAGGATGGCAAATGCAATGTGTTCACGATTGAACACTGCAGAGAAACCGTCTCAAATCGCCGGATAAACTATTCGCGCAAGACAACACTCAACAATGAACGATTGACCTTCAGCACACCGTTATATTCGATGAAACCCAGCTTCCTGAATTTGTTCATGAAGAAACTGACGCGCGGCCTGGTGGTACCGATGATGTCCGCCAGCGTTTCCTGACTGATCTTTGTCGGGATCGCCTGAGGCGCGTCTTCCTTGCCGAAATTCGCCAGGACAAGCAGCGTGCGTGCCAGGCGTTTTTCGCTCGAGTTGAACAACTGATCGACCAGGTCCTCCTCGACCCGGCTGTTGCGTGTCAGGAGGTGAGCCATGAACATCTCGGCAAATTCCGGCTCGGAATGAAGAACGCGGATCATCTCTTTCTTTTGCACCTGCATGATTGTGCACTCGGTCAGGGCGCGTGCCGTTGCCAATCGCAAAGGCTGACCGATCAGGCATCCTTCTCCAAAAAACTCGCCCGGCCCGAGGATCGCGACGACGGCCTGCTTTCCTTGCCGGGACGCGACGACCAGCTTGACCTTGCCCTTCTGGATATAAAAAACGGTATCTGCAGGATCTGCCTGCGAGAAAATGACCTGATCCTTCCGGTAGTCCGTCAGCGTTCGGCCACCGTCGATGGTCGAAAGAAACAGCTTGGGATCGAACGATCTTCTTTTTGCTCTTCTTGCCAAGGCACGTTCCGTCCGCAGACTCTCCTACGAGCAAAGCTTAGTCAAATTTCATTGACAATTCCAGTTCGCGTTCAGTCCTTCGACCATGCGTTTCTAGTAGTTTGAAACACAATACGATTTTCCGTTCCCGTCGCGGCATTACGGCGCAGGTCCTCGCTTGCCGCGATCAAATCCGGCCGGTTCCCCGCGCCTTTTTTCGGGGCTGTTCAATTTTGAACTGCTTCGAACTGCGTTCGCTGAAACAATCCGGGCCAGTCAGGTCGGTCCATTGGCCTGCTCCGGAGGTGAGCTATCCCCGCTATCCGGATGGTGCGCCCGCCGCCCAACATTACCCGGCGGGCGCACGCATGATGCGATGACGACGCGCCAGCTTCAGGCATCGCTTCGCGATTGCCCCATGCGCGCGCAAAAGCGGGACTCGATATTCTTCCTTATTGGCGGCTTGCCTGCTGCACGAAGAAGAAGTCCTCGCGCCCTGGCAGCGAGCCGTAAGTATATGGTTCCTGACGGCCAGCGGTCGCTTCCATCACGTCGTCGCGCACCAGCCGGAACAGCTTGTTGATCTCGACATTTGGCGTGGCCAGCCGTTGCACGAGGGCAACGGCGAACGGGCTGTTTCCGCCATCGCCATCGAGCGCGACCTGGCCGTGCTTGGCGGCATAGACCACCAGTGTCGCTCCGGTCACTTTGACTTCGCCGAGCCCACGGCCGATCGAGCGCGTGACAACGACGCCACCGGCGGTCGACCTCCCTGTTTCCGCAGTCTTCGGCGCGGCGGTGTGGCGCATCTGGTGCACAAACGGATTGTCGCGGCAGGCGTCCAGCAGGATGAGCTTGAGCTTGTGAGTGCCCTCCATCGAGGTCACCACCTGGTCGAGCGACACCGCTTCGGACTCCGCGTCGCCGTCGGCCGCAAGCCTGGCGTCGATCGGGATCAGATAGTTGACGCCGGCCACCTCCATGCCGTGGCCGGCATAGTAGACCGTCGCCCAGTCGGCTTTCGCCACCTGGTCAGCAAAGCTGCGCAGCGCGTCGATCAGCGCGTCGCGCGTCAGGTTGTTGGCGAGCGTCACCGTCTCAAAGCCGATCGCGCGCAGCGATTCCGCGATCTTTTCGGCATCGCGCTCCGGATTGGGCAGGGCCGGCACGTTCCTGTAGGCCGAATTGCCGATCACCAGCGCCACCCGCCGGTCGTGATGGGCGATGGCCGCCGGTGCAAGCTTCGGTACCGTCGCCTGCGGCGTCGGGATCGACGTGGCCGACGCCGCCCGCTTCGGCGCTGCCGGAATGACCGGCTGTGCGGCGCCGGAGTCAAGCGCCGCCAACCGGGCGTGCGCGGTTTCCAGCGCGGATTTGGCCTGAAATGCCCTTAAAGCGCTGTGCGAGGATACCGCCTTTTCGAACTCGATCCGTGCGCGGGCGGGGTCGCTCATTTTCTCGTAGGTGAGGCCCCGCCCGGTAAATGCGGCAATATAGTCCGGCCATTGACGCAGCGCCTGATCGTAATCGGCCAGTGCACGATCCAGGTCGCCCCTGTATCGCAGCGTGTCGCCGCGCATGACATACACATCTGCCTTTCGGGGGTTCGAACCGGATGTGAAAAGCCGGATGGCCTCATCCTGGTCCGCAAGCGCACGGTCGAGATCGCCCTTCAGCCGCCAGATTTCTCCGCGGAATGCATAGGCGAGTGATTTCTGCCGCGTGTTGAGGCGGATTGCCTCATTATAATCCGCAATGGCGCGATCGTGCTCACTCTTGTCGCGCCAGACCATGGCGCGAACCATGTAGGCGTCTGCTGTTTTTGGCGCGAGGCGAATTGCCTCGTTGCAATCGGTCATGGCGCGATCCGGCTCGCCCTTGTGGTTCCAGACCGCGCCGCGGCCGACATAGGCCGGAGCATATTTGGGGCTGAGACGGATGGCCTCATTGTAGTCGCCCATGGCAATGTCGAATTCGCCTTTCAATTGCCAGGCATTGCCGCGGTCGGTGTAGGCGGCAGCAGCCTTTGGAGCGAGCCGGATGACCTCGCTGCAGTCGGAAATGGCGCGATCGAAATCGCCCTTGTTGGACCACGCGTTGCAGCGGGCGTAGAATGCATCGGTAAACTTCGGGTCCAGGCGGATCGCTTCGTTGCAATCAGTTATTGCACGGTCGAGTTCGCCCTTGAGGATCCAGGCGCCGCAGCGGTTGGCGTAGGCACTGGGGGACTTCCGGTCGAGGCGGATACCGTCACTGCAATCGGAGACGGCCTGGTCGAAATCGCCCTTTCGGATCCGGACCAGGCAGCGATTGATGTAGGCAATCGGGTATTTCGAGTCTGTACGAATGGCCGCATCGCATTCGGCCAGGGCGTGGTCGAAATCGCCCTTGTCCAGCCATGCGAGGCAACGGTTGTTGTGCCCGATGGCGCGCGCCTGCTTCGGAATATTTTTTGTATTGAGAATACGCGTGCAGCCTGCAAGCTGGCGATCGAGATCCGCGTGCTGTTTGCAGTCGGCAACATCCTTCTTGGTCAGAGCCATTGCGGGCGCACCAAGCAGCGCCGCCGATAGAACGGCTGCAGCCAGTATGGCACCGAAATGCGTGATGGCGCCGCTTGCGCTTTGCTTTTTCCGTGCGGAAATTTTCAAGCCCCCCTGCCGCACATGCAGGCCCATAACTTGCGTCCAGGGCCAGAATATCCAACCACAGAACCCGGAGGGCCAGCAAGCGCGGCACCAGGGCACCAACAGCCAGACGCGCGACAAGTTCGCGCAAATGGCGAAGCGCACGTGCGTGAGCACGTTTGGCTTGTCGGATCCTTGCCAGTCGCGGTTGCCGCGTCTGGCGGGCCGCCCGATCAACCCAGGCGCTGCTGCAGCAGCCGATTGAGCCGGCTCTGAGGTTTCAGTGCGGTGCGTTCCGCCACCAGCGCGCGGGCAAGACTGGCCTTATGCGCGCGCAGGGCCGCCTCGGTAAAGGTGAGATGAATGAGGTCGCACTGCGCAAGGCTGCCGCCGCAACGGTGCGCGATGCTGCGCACGCGTTTCAACGATTCGACACAAGCCGCATAGTCGCCGCGCGCGAAGGCGAGCAGCGCCGTGCAGAGCGGCGGCGTGAGCGCATCCTCCGGATATGACAGGATGTCGCTGCCGGTGTCGGCGAGCGGCAGCGCTTCGAAAACGCGTGTTGCCGCCGCGATGCGTCCGACCGCGGCGAACGCCATGATCGCGTGCACGGCGTAAAACGGCCGCGCGCCGGTCAGCGGTTGCCGCTCCCAGTTGTCGGCCAAAATCCGCCATCGCGCGCCGACCTGGACGTTCCGGAGCTGGAGCCGCCACAGCAAGGCCGATGCGTCGGAGAGCGCGGCCATGTCCGGCGTGCGCGTATTCGCGACCTGCTCATCATAGACCGCGAGCGCGGATTTCGGGTCGTCCGCTTCGAGATAAAACAGCGCGCGGTGCCAGGCCAGGTGGACCGAAATGCCTTCCGCGTCCCGCCATGCCGGTTCGGTGTCGGCAAGGAATGCAAGCCCTTCCCGGGCGCGCCCCTGCATTTCCATCACATGGGCAAGGACATGAATAGCGCCCGGATGACGCGGGTCGAGAGCGAGCGCCCGACGCGCCATTTTTTCGGCACGGCGATAGTGACCGTTTTCCTCGAGGCCGAACGCATACATCGCAAGGACGCTTGGATAACCGGGCACCGTGGCGTCCCATTCGGATATGACCCGGGCAAGACGATCGCGCAGCATGCGCCGCTGGCCGAGGCGAAAGTCCAGCGCATGGGCGGCTGCAAGCGCGAGAATGTCGCGCGGCCGGTCGTCGAGAATGGCGCCGTAACGTTCGGCCGCAAGACCCTGCTCGCCGTCGAGCCAGGCGCGCGCCGCGGCGGCGTGACGGCGCGCGGGATCATCCTTGTCGAGGCAGGCTGTTTCGATAACGGTCACGCTGACCGCAAGGGCGAAGCGCGCGGTGACGTCGTCCGTACGGACAATGAGCGCGGTGCGCAGGCAATGGCCAAAGATGAATTGCGGGGCATCCTCAAGCGCACGGTCGACTTCTGCGGCGGGATTGCCGCGATTCGTCAGCATCAGCTCAAGCGCGCGATCGCAGCGCGCCAGCGGATCCATGCCGGCCTTGCCGACCGCGGAATCCGGAAAAAGTCTCATGTCTCGTCTCCGTTCTTCGCGCCGGCGTTGATGGGCCGTGCGCCGAAATTTACGGCCCGGGATGCGGGCCCTGGCCGGCGCGTGTTGAATGCTGGTTTGCCGGAATCGGGCCCGGCAGGCTTTGGGGATCGCTTGATTTGTCCTTGAGACAGCCTTGATTTCCCTGAAACCGGGGGTCCTGGCGGCACGCTGCCTGCCGGTACACCCGATCTCATCGCGGAGACGGTCTAAACCCTGATGCAGGAATTGACGAGTGGCAGGTCTGCCAAAACCGGTTCATTTGTGCCAAATGCCGGCGAATTTCATTGCGGTAATGCGCAATACGGGAGGGCTCCGGCCGCGCCGCATGAGGGGAAGCCCACCTCACCGGCACGACCGGCCGCTTTACAATTCATAAGACCGGCGCGCGCCTATTCGGGCGTCGCGAGAACCGGTGTTTCGGTGATCTCGGCCCGCGCAGGATGCGGCACGGCAGGCAGCTGTATCACCGTGGCGATCTGTCCCTCGCGCAGGTCGTTGAGCAGTACGACCTTGCCGTCGGGGAATTCCAGCGCGTCATGGTGCACATTCGGCCGGTCAACCTCGATTTGCCGGAAAACCGCTACTTTCGTTTCGAATTTCCGCGCCCGCGAAAGAAGCCAGCGCGGTTCGGCCTCGATCCCGTTAACGAACGTGAGTTCCGTGCCGGGCAGCAGGCAAACCGCAACTCTCGGCTCGCCGACTTCCGCAAACCCGCGCGTGATCGAGTTGAAGAAGCCGGTCGAGACCAGCCGGTCGCCGACTTTCGCCGGCCGTGATGCAACATGCTGGAGACTATAGTCGCACATTGAAGGTCCTCCTCATCAGCGAACAGCCGAGATGGTTGTCCTTCAAGCCAAAGCAGACCGCCCCATCGCGGCGATGTTGTGACGCCTGGCGCCACCTCAAATACAATTGTCTGTGAGTTCTATGGTTCCGACGGCGGTTGCGTTGCGCGCAACGACGGTGGAAGGAGTTTCTCCGGCAGTTTTACAAAATTCCGCGTCATGCGCGGGCTTGTCCCGCGCATCCATGATGACCCGCCGCAGGCGATGCGGTGCCTCTGTAACCGTGCCGGGAGAACGGCCTCATGGATTGCCGGGTCAAGCCCGGCAATGACGGCCGCGAGGATTGTGCGGGCGGCAGTTTGAGCCGGCTCCATGTTTGCGATTAGAATACAAGGCATCAAGCCGCGTATCCGGCGGTCAACGCGTTCAACACCGGTGCGAGGGGGACGGACCCATGATGACCCTGACATGGGGATTGCTGGCGGCAGGTTCCTTCTTCCTGTGGCGGAATAAGGCCCGATGGGGATGGGCAGCCGTCATGGCCGCCCTGGTGATCGGGATCGTCATCTTCATGCGCGATGTCGACTTCACCCCAAACCTGGGCATCCAGCTATGAAGGAGGACATGCTCTCGCCCGAACTCGCCCGCGTCCTCAACTTCATCGGCCTGATGGCCATGATCGGCGTTCTGCTCGGCGCATACATCTACCAGTTTTACTATCACGAACTTCCTTGCACGCTTTGCCTCCTGCAGCGCGTCGCGATGATGGCCGTCGCTTTCGGAGCGGCGACGAACGTGGTGCTGGGGCCCGATCCGCGTCACTACGGCGTCTGTCTCGTATCCGCCGCATTCGGCGGCGCCATTTCGATCCGGCAAACGCTGCTGCACATCAATCCATATTTCGACACGAATACGGGAAAGCCGACCCTGTCGGTGGCCAGCAATCCGCCGTTCGGGCACCCGGTCATGGGCCTCGATCTCTATGTCTGGGGCGTGGTGGTGTTCGGAGCGGTCATTCTCGCGGTCGGCATTGTCCAGTTGTTTCGCGGTCAGTTCGGGCCGGCCGCGCCTGAGCCTGCCTGGCTCACCCGCCTTGCGGTTGCAGGCGTCGGAATCCTGTTCGCGGTGGCGGCAATCGAGACGCTGACGACCTTTCTGGAGTGCGGAATTGGCGATTGCCCGAACGACGGCAGCTGGCACTGGTGGATCCTGAGCTGAATCGCCGTCACAATTTGCAAAGGCTGCCTTCGCCGAAATGCCGTCCGGATTGCAGCCGTTAGAGCACTGTAAGTTCAGGTTGAATCACCGTGCTTTCCTGGCATTTTGCTGGCGCATGAACTTTTCCGACCTTGCTTCGCCCGCCGAAGCGGGCTTCGCGAAGGCGGGAAACCGGCTCCCACTTTTCGGGAGCATGCGCTAGCTGGATTTCGTTTTCTTCTGCAACTCTTCCAGGCGCCTCCGGTATTCGCTTTCGAGCGATTCGATGTGGCCGAGAACATTTTCCAGAGCCTCGTGCTTGGAATCGTCCTCCGCTTCTTCCACCCATTGCGCAAACTCCTCGCGCAATTCGGAGAGAACATCGAGGCTGCCTTTCAGTTCAGAAAGCTGCCTTTCGAGTGCGGGACCGCTATCGCCGGACATGATCAGTCAACCTTTTGTGGTGTTGCTGAAGGGATGAGGGTTGAAATCGCAGCAGACAATTTTTTGCCGGCTGATCCGGATCATAGTACCCGATTGCAGCGTGGAATTGTTGCAGAATTTCATATTGACAGCCACACAACGGGCCTTAAACTTTTTAGTTTCAACGTGCGCCCGCTTTCACCACAACGATCGCGGGACGCCAACGATCAAGAAGCTATCAAGATTATTTTCTGATTTGCGCGGGGCGAGCTTGCGCGCGATTGAGCGCTTGCGGCGGCCGATTCCGGCCGACCGGCGTTACAAGAAAAGAGCGACGACAAGATACGGATATCCGGCAACTCATGACGGAGCCCGCGCGGCCATGGGCCCGGCCGCGCAGGGTGCCGGGTTTTGTTTTTTTGCGGACTTCGAGGAACGGAACCATGGGGTGCCGGGTTTTCTGGCAAATCCCAGTTGGAGTAACCCGTCATGCCCCTTTCCATGGCTGTACCCGAAAGCCGACGATGCCGGGCACGCGCCCTCGAATGCCGCACGATGGCCGGATCATTTCGCGGCCAATTCGCACGCGAGCAGATGCTGAAGGTCGCGGCAAACTATGATCGCATGGCTCAGGATGCGAAAATCCGCGAGATCGCACAGGGTATCTCGCATTTGACCGCGCTCGTTGCGGGCCGCCACCCTCCACGTTAACAGGATCACATCTGCGGTTAATCATGTTTGCCGACGGAATATTGGCCCGCCGGGGCGCGGCTGGTATCATTCAAAAAATACAATCCGGATTTCAGGTGACGCCGTGAAACAGTGCGTACGGAATTTTCTCGCAGTCCTTGCCGCCCTTGCGATGCTCGCGAGCGCGACATCGGTCGAAGCGAATGGAAGCCGGCATGTCCGGCAAACCTATCCGCGGATCTTCTTTGTCGAACAGCCGACGCTTCATGCGCCGGCGCCGATCCGTGTCCGCGGGCCGCGGGTGCGCAGCACCATCACGCCCTATTATTTCCCGTATTACCCCAGCCACTACAGCTACAACTCGCCGGGCCCGGTCTTCAAGCGGCTGTTTTTTGCAGGCCCGCACGAGAGCTGCTGGATCTGGCGCTACAATTACGCGGTCTGGACCTGCTGATCGCGATCATGCTGGCAGGCTGACGGCTTTAGCCGGGAACAGGAAGGGGCGTCCACCAGGGCGCCCCTTTTTGCGACATAGGACCTGACCTATTCGGCTTTGCAGAGCGTCAACTGCTTTCGGCAGGCACATCGCACGCTGCGAATGATCGCCTCAAAACCGCTTGCGTTCACATTTCAAAGGGACAGCACGCGTCACCTGGTCGCAACAGGTCTCCTGCCCTCTTGCGTTACACTCGTCGCGTAGGAAACCAGACGGGGACCTGCCATGGCAAATATGGAAATCACTCCGCGCAAGCTGGCTCTGAAGGAAGGTTCGACGACGCTCATGCTCGACAAGGACTCCGGCAAGGCGGTCCTTCAGCAGAAACTCCTGCTGTGGAAAAAGAAACCGGTCGAGTTCGCGCTGTCCGATATCGACGACATCGCGGTCAGATCGATTGTCGATGGCCCTTCGGGCGCAACGATCCACCATAGCGTCCTGCACCGGCGCACCGGCGAGACCGCTGTTCTGACCACCGAGAAGGCCACTGAGGCCGAAGCGACCGTTCGCAAGCTGCGCGACTTCGTCGGGATCTAGGATTGTTGCAGTGCCGACGAACACGCACGCGTCTTTCGGTGCGGAACCGACAAGCGCATGATCCTCGGCGCGACGAGCCCGGACCTTCCCCTGCCGCGGGACGATCAATGACGACGTCGCGCTCAGGAGCAGCGCGTTTTTGTCCTGCCTGGACAGAATTCGAAAGACCTGGACACTGAAAACAGGAAAAGCACATCGTGGTCGATGTCGGTGGGTGAACGGGATTTCATCGGAACGGCAACCGTGAGATCGGCCAGAAGTTCATCGGCAAGATAGAAGCGCACGCCCGCCCCGGCCGATGACAGCGAGAGCACGTCATCGCGCGCAGCGCCGTAGTTCCAGACCGCACCGCCGTCGACGAACCCGTAAAGCTGATAGCCCTTCAGGAAGCCGTCCTTCAGCTTCCCGTCGAAACGAAGCTCCATGGAGCCGGCAATGCCGTTGTCGCCGCTGAGATCGCCGCTGTAGTAACCGCGGCCGAAGATCGGCCCGCCGATATAGAACTGCTGCGATGTCAGCAGCGGCGCAGAAGCCCACTGCCCGGACGACGAGAATTTCACCGATGCGACGTCGGACAGGCTCTGATAGCGTGTGTATGAAAAACCGAGCAGCGAAAAAATGCCGGAAGCGTTGCTGTTGGACAGAAAATCGTCGCCGCTGTGCGATGCGCCGAAAGCCCCGATACCCTGCCGGTAGAGCAGGCTCAGGTAGTTCCAGCCGCCCAGATCGTCGTGCAGCTTGCCGTCGGCCGCCAGACCCAGGGTGCGGATATGATCGTTGTAGATCGTTCCGAACGAGGCGCGCTCGGAGACGTCGCTGAAACTGGCAATCCCCGTCAGCCGCAGCGCGGACTTGCGGCTCTGCACCGGCTCGAAGCTTGCTCGCGCTTCGTAGGTCCTGGTCGTGGTGTGATCGTCGAAGTTCTTCCTGTAGTCGCCCGGCCAGACATCACCGTACAGCGCCGAGGCGCCGAGCCGCACGCCGTCGAGACCGACCGGCACGTCATATGACAGCCGTCCGAACCTGAGTTCACGCGGCGTGTCAGGCACGGTCGACAGGTTGAGCCCGATGCTGTCGCCGCCGGTGAAAACCGAATTGAACCCTGTCGATGAATAGACCTGCAGGGGTCCGACCGCGGGCGTGCCCCAGTTGCTCAATCCCAACAGTTCCCCGATGCGCCAGGTCTTCAGGTAAACGATCAGACGAAAGCGGCCGGTCGCACTGCCGATCTCTTCGATTGCCGTATCGGTGATGCGCACGCCCGGGCGTTCGTTGACCAGCAGCAGCTGCCGCTCGAGCGTAACGAGCCGCGAGGGATGCTCGGCCACCACCGCATCCAGCATCGGCCGTATGCCGAATTCGTCGATCCCCTCGCCCTTGAACACGATATCCGCGATCGTTCCCTCGATCACGCGAATGCGGATGCGCCCGCCCTTGATGTCCTGCGGCGGGATGATTGCGCGGCTGAGATAATAGCCCGCATCGCGGTATCGATCGCTGATGGTGACGGCGATCGTGGCGAGATCGGCCGTGGATACGGACTTGCCGATATAGGGCCGGTAGGTCCCGGCAATCACATCGCCGGACAGGGTGCTCGCACCCGTTACGGTGACGCCGGTGAGCTTGAACAGCGGCCTGGTGTCGGTCGGGATTTCCGGTCGTGCGACTTGCGGAAGCTTTACCGGCGTCCTTGCCCGCTTCCGCTCGGTTTCCAGCAGGTCGATGTTCTTTTCGGTCTCGGTGGGATTGAACGTCGGCGGACGCGGTGGCTGCTGCGCGTGAGCAATGCCGGTAATCGTCGCTGACAGAACCAGGAGCCCGGCGTGAACAGCGGCCCGGACCATGCGCCTGCCGGGACGGAAATTTCCCGCTTCGCCGATCGCGACTGGGTTTTTCACGATCGCCGGGCCACCGCGGAATAAGAAAATGAAGAAATAGGCTCTCAGTAGGAAGGAATATGGTTAATGAAATATTGATCGATGGCCCGGTTTGACGCGCATTCTACAAGAATTGCGTGAGATTTATCCGATAACTTTGATTCTAAATGGAAATACGGTTGCATCTCGCACGCGATGCGACCGGAACATGTGCGAGGCAGTCATGTTTTCCAGGGGCAGAATTTTTTCTGCACAGTTCCTGCTCGTGATGCTCGGAATGCTTTTTGCGGGTTCTGTTGCGACTTCGGAAGATCACTTGTGGCGCGTCAGCCGGTTGTCGGGCGACGTCGCGGTCAGCTCGTCGGGGGTCCAGCAGGTCTCCCTCGGCAAGGAAACCGTTCTCAAACCCGGCGATAGTATCCACACCGGCCGCAACGGCCGCGTCCTTCTGGTGCGCGGCGCGGAATCCATCCTGATTGCGCCGAACTCCGTCATCGGTATCCCCGGCGAAAAGAAAGACGGAGGCTGGACAACCATCACCCAGCGGGCGGGCTCGATTCTGCTCGAGGTGGAAAAGCGCAACGTCAAGCATTTCGAAGTCACGACGCCGTATCTCGCCGCGGTCGTGAAGGGCACGCAGTTCCGCGTGACCGTGAACAACAACGAGACCCATGTCGACGTGTTCAGGGGCCGGGTCGAAGTGACCGATTTCAAATCGGGTCAGCTCGCGCTCGTTCTGCCGGGACAGTCGGCGAAGGTCCTCGCACAAGGCGCCGCTGGCCTGTCCTTGAGCGGCTCGGGCGCCTTGAGTCCGATCCAGCAGGGTGAGCCCCGCAAACCGTCAGTGACGCCTCTGTCCAAGGACGAACGCCTGGCCCTGCACGGCTCATCGAATGCACATCAGGTTCGCATCGATGCTCCGCTCGGCGACGTGAAACTGAACATCCACAAGGTCACCAACGGTCTGGCACGCGCGGAGACGCATTCCGCGTCGTTCGGACGCGACAAGCATAACGCACCCGGCGCCGGTGACAGCGCTTCGACCGACAATGGCAAGAGCGCATTCGCTCAGGACAACGGCAACGGCAATGGCAATGGCAACGGGAATGGCAACGGTAACGGGAATGGCAATGGGAATGGGAATGGGAATGGAAACGGCCTGGCCCTTGGCCTCGTCAACGGCGTCAGCAATGGCAACGGCAATGCCAATGGCAACGGCGGCAACGGAAATGGACATGGCAAAGGCAAGAACAAATCCTGACGCATTCGCCGGCGGCTGAAGCTTGCTGATGAATCATTGCTGAGCTCGAAAGGCGACAGGACGTTGCCCGCTGGCGGGAAATGAAACAGTACCGGCCTCATATCCTTGTATTGTGCGTCCTGGCAGCGGCCCTGCTGACCGGGGCGCACAATGCATTTCAGAACGCATTAACCGATATGCGGTTCGGCTGGTTTACCCGTCAGGCCAGCGGCGACATTGTCCTGGTGGCAATCGATTCCCCGTCGATCGAGAAAGTCGGGGTCTGGCCCTGGCCACGATGGCTTCATGCGGAATTGATCAGCCGGCTGGAAGATGCCGGCGCCGGCAATATCGTATTCGACGTTGACTTCAGCTCTCCGTCGAAACGGGAATTTGACCAGGCATTTGCCGACGCCTTGCGAAAGGCCGGCGGATCGGTCGTGCTTCCGGCATTCAGGCAACTGGTGGGAAACAACGGATCGGGAAATCCCGTCCATGTGAACCACCCGCTCCCGCAATTTGCCGAAAACGCATGGTCGGCGATCGTGAACGTCGCCGTCTATTCCGACGGCCTGGTGCGGAGCTATTCGTCCGGAGAGCGGCTGGAAGGACGATACCTGCCCTCATTGGGCGCGATGCTGGCAGGCAAAACCGAGCGGCAGCAAAGATCCGGCAAAATCGATTTCAGCATCGCCAGGGACTCCCTGCCGGTCGTTTCCTACGTCGATGTGCTGCGCGGCGATCCGGTCGCCACGAAAAAGGTCAGAGGCAAAAACGTCATCATCGGCGCCACCGCAATCGAACTGGGCGACCGTTTCAATGTTCCGGGCGGCCACGTCATTCCAGGCCCGATCCTGCAGACGCTGGCCGCCGAGACGATCCTGCAGGACCGACTGCTGCGCAGTTCCTCCACATTCGTGACATTTGGCGGACTTGGTCTCATCGTTCTGATGATGGTGGCGCTGTGGCGACGCTGCTCCGCCGGAATACGGGTGGCGTTTCTTGTCGGCCTGGCAGGTGCGGCTGAGCTGGGCGCCGTCCTGCTACAGGCAAAGTGGGGAATCATCCTCGATACCTCGCTCTGGTATGCGGCGATCGCCGTTTATCTCGCCGTGATGGCGCTCGACGAAATCGACTTCCGCGAGCTGCTGGGCAAAATCGCCGAGAGACGGTTTCAGCGTTTCGCCATGTCGCTTGGCGACGGCCTGGTGTGCGCCGATCGCAACGGCATGATCACAGTGTGGAATCCCGGGGCGACAGCAATTTTCGGTTACAAGCCCGAGGAAATGCTTGACCAGCCGCTCGACCGGATATTTGCCACGCGCGAAGGGGGCGGGCATGGCCCGTCGTTCTCGATCTTCGAGCTGCCGCTCGATGAACTCCAGGCCGCAGGCGGTAAGGTCATCGAGCTCGAGGGCCAGCACAAGAACGGGGAAGTCTTTCCGCTCGAGGCCTGTTTCTCGCGGTGGCAGGGCATCGACGGTTATCACTACGGCGCGGTATTGCGGGACATATCGGCCCGCAAACGGGAAGCGGAAAGAATTCGGCGGCTCGCCCTGTACGACACGTTGACGGGCCTCGCCAACCGCAATGCCTTGCACGATGAACTGATCGCGAGATTTGCAGAAGCGAGAATGAAAAAAAGCGAAGTCGCGCTGCTGCTGATCGACCTCGACAAGTTCAAGGAGATCAACGACACACTCGGCCACGCTTGCGGCGACCAGGTGCTCTGTGCCGTCGCCGAGCGGCTGAACGGTCTGGTCAAGGGCGCCGGCTTGGTCGCGCGTCTGAGTGGCGATGAATTCGCCGTCGTGATCAGCGGAAGCAATATCGCGGAAAAAGCGAAACTTCTATCGGAGCGCACATCCCGCATCTTCAGCAAGAACCCCCTTGCCGTCGGTGTACGCAGCTTCGATGTCGGCGTCAGTATCGGCGTCGCACTCCATCCAAAAGATTGCCGGACGACCGAGGAGCTGCTTGGGAACGCCGACCTCGCGCTGTATCGGGCCAAGGCGACCGGACGCGGTCGATTTGTCTTTTTCGAACGCAGGCTCAGGGAGCAGCTTGAATCCCGTCTGTCGATGGAAGCCGATTTGCAGCAGGCAACCGAAAAAGACGAATTCGAGCTTTTCTATCAGCCCCAGGTCGACCTCGAGGACGGCAGGCTGCTGGGTGCAGAGGCCCTCATTCGCTGGCGGCGTCCCGATCACGGGCTCGTCATGCCGGATGACTTCATGCCGGTGGTGAATGCGTCATCGATTTCAGCCGATGTCGCGCAATGGGTCATGAAAACCGTCTGCATGCAGGGCCGTCAATGGCAGCAGAAGGGGCATGATGTTCGCCTGGGCGTCAATCTTTCCCCCTCGCAGTTTCAATCGGGCGACCTGGCCGAGACCGTTCGCACCGTCCTGAGAGACACCGGACTTTCACCTTCACTGCTCGAACTGGAGGTGACCGAAGGCATATTGCTGGAAGACGGAGAAAGGGCCGGCGAAATTTTCCGTACGATCAAGGATCTCGGGGTCAAGATCGCCTTCGACGATTTCGGCACCGGCTATGCCAGTTTGACCTATCTGAAGAAATTTCCGCTCACCGCGCTCAAGATCGACAAATCCTTCGTCATCGAACTGCGCGCGGAATCCGACGACATGGTGATCGTCGGTGCCACCATCAGCCTCGGCAAGCTGCTCGGCCTGACCGTCATCGCCGAAGGCATCGAGGACAAGGCCACGGCCGATCTGCTGTGGAGCATGGGATGTAAGGAAGGCCAGGGATATTATTTCGGCCGCCCGATGCCGGCGGCGGAATTCGAGCAGAAGTACCTGTCGAAAGACGCGCTCCGCACGCCCGGCGTTTCTGCAGCAGTACAGTCTGCCGACGCGGCCTAGCGGCGAGCCGGGTCCAACCGACCACGTTCTCCCGCCTCTCGTTCGTCATGCGCGGGCAATGGCAGCAAACAGATGGCCCAACCCGCTCGTCCCCGCGAAAGCGGGGACCGAGCGCTGGATGCCCGCATTCGCGGGCATGAACGGGGATGATGACGCGCCTGTTATACTTCCGGCAGCACACTCAGACCTGGCGGGTCCGGCCGCATCTCAATGCGAAAGCGGCATGACCTGTCTGACGATGGGCCGCCAGAGCGCCTGCTCTCTCCGGATGAAGATTGCTGCTTCATCCGGTGTCATCGGATGCGCATAGGTCCCGAGCGAAGCAAATCTTTTCTGGAGCCCCGGCTCGGCGAGCACCGTACGCAGATCGTGGCTCACCTTGTGCACGATGGCATCCGGCGTACCGCGCGGCGCCGTCAACATGAACCAGCCCCGGGATTCGAACATGCCGATTGCAGGCACGGCCTCGGCAACCGTCGGAAGATCGGGAAAATTCGACACGCGCCTGGCCGAGGCGACCGCGAGCGGCTTGAGCATCCCGCTTTCGATTGGCCCGGCAAGTCCGGACAGGCTTTCGAACATAAGCTGCGTTGTTCCGGCGGCCGCATCCTGCGTCGCCTGCGCCGTGTTGAAATAGGGAACATACGCAAGCCTGATTCCGGCACGTTGCTGGAACACCTCACCCGTCAGGTTCGGCAGCGAGCCTTTGTTCGCGCCATAGAAAATTGTGTTCGGCTGTTTTCTTGCCAGGGCGATGAGTTCTTCAAGCGAATTGACCCCCAGTTTGGAATTGACCGCGATGACCATCGGTTGCTCGCCGACAAGCCCGATCGGAACAAAGTCCCGCGCCAGATCGAGCGGCAATTTCGGATGGGTCTCCGGCAAGACGAAGAAAGTCGAGCCGAGCGGCATATACAAGGTATAACCATCCGGTTTCGCACCGGCGGCGGCCTGCAACCCGATCAGGCCGCCTGCCCCGGGTCGGTTCACGATCAGAACCTGCTCACCCCATATTCGGGTGAGACGGTCAGCAACAACGCGGGCAATGACGTCAGGGCCCCCGCCGGCCGGCGACGGCGTAATGATGCTCACCGGACGCGCCGGATAGTCCGCGGCGCGGGCCAGGCACACCGCGGCGGCCGGCACCATCATCAGCGACAGCGCCGCCCTGGTGAACAATCGTCGCGTGATCATTCCGGATGTCCTGCCCTGACGCCGCGCATCGAATGACCGGCATGTCATGGCCAAGGTGCGTGGTGCAGGCTATAATGAGAAGATCAAATTTCGAATATCGATATAACTATTCCTGATAGGGGCGATCCGGTGCCCACAGACGCCCGCATCAGACGCCGTCTGAAACTGCGCGATCTCGATACGCTGATCACCGTGGCGCAATGCGGCAGCATGGCCAAGGCAGCAACCCAGCTTTCGGTGTCGCAACCGGCGGTGTCGAAGGCCGTCGCCGACATGGAACACACGCTTGGTGTTCGCCTGCTCGATCGCACGGTGCAAGGCGTGGAACCCACCCTCTACGGACGGGTGCTGCTGAAATGGGCTGCCGCTATATTCGATGACGTCCGCGAGGGCGTCAGAGAAATCGAATTTCTGTCCGATCCGACCGCCGGCGAACTTCGCATTGGCGGCACTGAACCGATGTTCGGCGGGTTTCTTGCAGCGGTCATCCTTCGCATCAACCGCCAGTTCCCGCGCATCCAGTTCGACGTGACCCAACCCGTGTCGCTCGCGCTACAGCATCGCAATCTCCGCGAGCGGCGGGTCGATCTAATCGTCGGCCGCATCATGCGCGACCAGTTGGAAGACGATCTAGCGACCGAGATTCTCTTCGAGGAGCCCTGGGCGGTCGTAGCAGGGCTGAACAATCCACTGGCGCGCCGCCGCAAGATCGCGATCGCCGAATTGATCGATGAGCCCTGGACACTGCCGCCCACGGAAACCGTTGTCGGCACTTACCTGACACGCGCCTTTCGCGACGCCGGCCTGGACCGCCCGCGTACCGTGGTCAGCTGCGGCTCGATCCAGCTCCATCACGCCTTGATAACGGAGGGCCCTTTCCTCGCTGTGTATCCACGTTCGTTGCTGAAATTCAGTGCCCACCGCATGCCGGTCAAGGTGCTGCCGGTGGTGTTGCCCGGACGGCCGCCGCCGGTCGGCATCACGACCCTGAAAAAGCGGACGCTCAACCCGGTCACTGCGCTCTTCATCGCGCATGCGCACGAGGTCGCAAAGCCTCTGCGGTAGAAACAATCAGAAGAACGAGTCGTCCGCGATCCGCTTCTCGACATTGGCACGGATCGTATGCAAGTCGTGAACACAGGTCTCATGCCGGGGCGTCCCCGCCGGCATCCCCCACTTTTCGCAATAATTTCGGCTCTCTGCCGCGATATCCTGAAGCCGGCGGTGCTCGAACCGCGCGCGCGCGGCCGGCATCCCCGGAACGACAATGACAATGAAATACAGCACGAAAACGCAAAGCGCTGCCCACAAGGCGGCATGGATGTTGTCGTAAACAACTTGAACAATCGTCCAGGTTTTCGACATGACTATTGGCCTTGAACTTTGCGTTTATCCCGCGTAGCCGCAGTGCGCAGCCAAATTCGACACGGCCTATTTTTCCTTGCGCGGTAGGACGATATCGCCGGTCTTGTCGCTGATGCAGACCTCCCCGATGCGGGAATAGCCCGGCGGACAGAGCTGCTGCGGGGTCTGCTGGGCCCGTGCCGGAACGGCATCCGCGAACACGGCAACCACGAGCAACATGCCGGCGCAAGCCATCATTCGTTTCATCGCGTGTCCTCCGCGAAACTCAATGTGTTTTCACGCGCGTCCGGCGCAGCGCGCTGACGCGGCACGAAGCGCGTTTTCAACATGGCCTTATTTTGCGGGGAGCGGGTAATTCTATCTTGTTCTGGCGCTATAACGATTTTGAATGGCGCGCAGCTGTTCGGATATTTTCAGCCTCGGGCTTCTTTTTCGCGAACGAGGGTAGTGGGCGCAGTGGTCTCACAACACCCTGATCCTCGGCCCCACACTCCGCGTCAGGCGACATCGAGTTCCGCTGCGTATTTTGCAGCCGTCTTTTTCAGCCGCTCTCCAATGTGTCGTTCACCGCTACAAACGGCTTCATTGGCTTGCCTTACGATTTCGGCATTAATGGCCGCTTCCCGGCTGAGCTTGTTGTTTTGAAACATCCAGCGAGCGACCGTTGCCCAATCCCATAACGGACTTTCCGATGTAATCTTGGCGACCGGCGCCGGAAAATTTCTTGCTCGAGTTCCTTTGAAATAGTTCGTGATCGCCGCACGGGTCAACCCTGCGCGCGCCGCCATATCCGAAAGGCTGACGAGAGGATCAGGCTCGACGCGCTTCACTTTTGCGCCGGCCCTGTTCACGGCCTCGACTGCGGATGCGATCGCATTCTCCAACGTTTCCGCTTCCCGCGCGAAGTCCACGATGACGTGGCCCTTCTGAAAAGCAATCGTCGCGTCGTCAAAGCCTGCGGCATAGAAACGGGAGTCGAAATCAATTGCCTCCGGTTCAAGACCTGAAGCGATGATGCTGAACTCATACATTTTCATCTTCGGCTTCCCATTGATGCGGACACCGGTCGACGCCCCGCATGATTTGTCGGGCGTGGACCTCCGGGTTTCTTGGCGCGCTGTTCACAGCAACCTGGCAGCCATCCCGATCGGCCTGCGGACAATATAAGCGGCCCCAATGCCCCATCTTCCGCAGAGTCCACTTTCTCGCTTCGGCATAAGCGACCGCCGCTTCGATCTCCTTGCTGGGATGCCGAGGTCTAGATGCCATCGGACAATCGCCAATATATTTGGCTGTTAACATTTGTCAACATGCTCAAGAGCCTCCCCCACAAATTGTATGATGAATATATTCTATCTGTGAATGTACAAGGCGCCACCGTAGACCGCTCTTAAAGCACCCTGATCCTCGGCCCCGCGCCGCGCTCGACGAGTTCCGTCACCGCCCAGACCAGCGCGTCGAGCCGGTCGGGCGAGGCGCCGGCGGCAAGCCCGTCGAAACCGAACGCGCACATTTCGTCTTCCAGTGCCGCCAGCGGCGGATCGACGTGCTTCACCCTGCCCTGCTGGTACATCAGCGCAACGGGTTCGGCGCGCAGCCACTTGCCGCGCGTGGCGTGCACGGTGCGCAGCGGCACGTCGGCATCCACCTGCCGGAGCACCGCGCGCACCATGTCGCCGCCCATGTTGACTTCCGCCACCAGCGCATCGGCCTTCACGCGGTGGTAAAGCGCGACGGCCTTGTTGGCCCAGCCGGCGGGCGACAGGCCGTGAACGCTGGCGTCCTCCAGCACATAGATGCAGCCGTCCTCGGCGGTGCCGGCCGCAACGATGCCGCATTCGTCGGCACCCGGGCGTGCGGAGCCGGGCGGATCGAGCCCGATGACGATGCGCATCAGCGGCGGCGCGGCGGAAACGCGCGAGCCTTCAATCATCGCACGCGTCCACAGCGCGTCGACACGGTCCTCGATGATCTCGCCGTCGATTTCCTGGCGGCCGAGCCGCGTGCCGCCATAGCGGCTGATCACCTCGTCAAGGAAAGCAGGCGACAGAAATGCCGCATTGGCCTGCGTCGGCGCGCGCGACACCGCGGTGCGCGGATCGCTCACCAGCCGCTTGATCAGCGCGATCGGGCGCGGCGTCGTGGTGACCAGCTGGCGCGGACGCTCGCCAAGCCGGAGCCCGAATTGCAGCATGTCGAAGGTGGCGTCGACATGGCGCCACTTGGCGAGTTCGTCACACCAGGCGGCGTCAAACTGAGGCCCGCGCAACTGCTCGGGATCCTCCGCCGAAAAGGCGAACGCGACCGCACCGTTGGGCCATTCGAGCCGGCGCCGCGTCGAGGTCCATTGCGGGCGTTCGCTGCGCGGCGAGACGCGCAGCAGACCCGAAGGGCCCTCGATCATCACCTCGCGCACGTCGTGTTCGGTCTCGCCCACCAGTGCAATCTGGCCGTGGGGGAGCGCGGCGTAAGGCGGCATGGCCCGCGCCAGCGCCCGCACCCATTCCGCGCCCAGCCGCGTCTTGCCGGCGCCGCGTCCGCCCATCATCAGCCAGGTCGTCCAGGGGCCGCCGCCGTTGGCGCGCGGCGGCGGATCCTGATGGCGATGTGCGAGCGAGACAAAGTCGTTATTGAGGCGGACCCACATCCACAGCGGGATTGTCTCCAGCATCGCTTTCGTCCGCCCGGCTTTCGACGAACGCCTCAATGCGGCGCGCAAGCTCGTTACGAAATTCATCGATGTCGCGAGGCATGTCGTCATGGTCTTGTCCGGATTGAAGATTGCCGCATTGCATGCGTTGAAGCTTGTTGACCGTCTCTGCGAGGCTCGAGAGCGTCCGCGCCGTGCGCTCGCCGTCGAGCGCGCTCTGCGGCTGGCGCTTGAGCTGCGCGCGCAGGGCCTCTACCGCGGTGATTTCCTCCAGCACGTCGCGGTACAGGCGTTCGACGGTGATGCCGGGCGGCGGCGATAAACCAGTCACTTGACTGTCCGCCGAATGCTTGTGCTCCGCCATCCCCTCTGTCTGGTCAGCGGACGATGGCCCTTCTCCGTTGTCCCGGGGTGACTGATGGCCCGTAGCGAACGTGGCTTTTTCCAGCGCCTCTGCCTGTGCCAGAAGGCGCACCGCGGGTGGCAGATCGCGCGGCGGCGGCACGTGGCGCACCCAGCCCAGGCGCGCGGCCATGCGCTGGAGCGTGCTCTTGTGGACGCCGAAGTCGACCGCGATCGAGGTGATGCTCTCTTCGGTGTGCTCGTAGCGATGGCGGCCGGCCGCGAGCAGTTCGGGCGTATAGTTGTGGCGGCGCGCCGACGGCGGCGGCGGCTTGCCGGCGCCGGGCGACCGGCGCGCGCGCCGCGCGCCTTTCCTGACGCTGCTTTTCCGGACATTGCCGGTTGCGCCCGGCGCTTTCCTGATTGCGCGGCCACGCCGCACTTTGTCATTTGCGCGCCTTTGGCGCGCGGGCGCACGGGTTCGTTTCGCCATGTGCGAAGCTCCTTGATGATCTTTTGAATGATGATGTTTGGGAACGGCCGGCCGGCGTTGCGCGTGATGCACGCAAGGCGGCAAGCCTGCCGCAACGCTAATGGCGCAGTGTTACGCTGTCAAGGACTATATTCCTCGGAACCAAACGCACGGCCGACACGTCTCTATCCCCCTCCCTCTCCCAGCGGAACTCAGGTCTACCTGAGTTCCGCAGTTGAGTTTGGCGGAAGTCGGATACATCCGACTTCCGCTGGGAGAGGGAGGCAAAGCGCGGAGCCGTCCTCTTGGCGAAGTTCCTATGAGAGACGCGGTAACAACAGCGGCGGAAATCAGAACCGGTAGTTGATGCCGATACGGCCGAGATTGGCTGTAAAGCTCACATTGTCGCTCACCACGCCGCAGGCGATGCCGCAATCGAAGCTGCCGAGATCGACGTAGAGATATTCGGCCCGCACGCTCCAGTTCGGCAGGAAGGCGTATTCGATGCCGGCGCCGGCAGTCCAGCCGGTGCCGGTCTTTTCTGCGCTGGCGAATGCCGTGTTGCTGACCTTGATATTGCCGAAGGCCGCGCCGCCGGTGATGAACGGCATCCAGTTGTCGAAGCCGGCATAACCGAGGCGCGCACGCACGGTGGCGAGCCAGGTGTTGCTGCTCTCGCAGGTAAAAGTGAGCGGGCAGCTGACGCTGCCGGTGATGGACGTGGCGTCGTAGTCGCCCTCCACGCCCAGCACCATGCTGCCGACCTGGAAATTGAAGCCGATCGTGCCGCCGACCAGCCAGCCGTCCGGGCTCGCACTGACCGCCGGGAAACTCCAGTCGGATGTGCCGAATCCGTAGGCGCCGTTGATGCCGATATAGAAGCCGCTCCAGTTGGCGACGGGCGGAGCGCCAAAGACCGGCGGCGACCGCGACATGTCGGCCGCATGGGCAAGCGGCGCCAGCAGCAGCG
Source organism: uncultured Alphaproteobacteria bacterium (assembly GCA_963828695.1). Taxonomy (GTDB): domain Bacteria; phylum Pseudomonadota; class Alphaproteobacteria; order Rhizobiales; family Xanthobacteraceae; genus Pseudolabrys. The sequence continues at coordinate 496,583 of CAWHFS010000001.1, forward strand.
CGGCGGCGGCAAAGCCGGATCGGATGAGATGACGCGTCATGGTGTTCGGCCCTTTGGCGTTTCTGTGAAATTCGCAGGCGGCAGACGCGCGCGACGCGCAGCCGCGGATGCGCCTAACAGAGCGCCGGAATCGTTAACGCGCGGTTAACCATAAAAAACCCCGCAATCGCGGGGATCCTGATGCCACGGATCGCGCTGACCTTTCAACCCGGCAGCAGCTGAAAGGCAGCGATCGCCGTCAGGGTCGGCGGCGCGGCCGCGGCCGCAAGCCCGACCGGGCTGATGGCGCCGTCGTCGAATGTATTCTTCAGGATGGCAAAGCCGGCCGGATTTGGCGCGTTGGCGATAACCGTCATGCCGCCGCCAGTCACCGCACCGGCGACGAGCGCATATTTCGCCTCTGGTGACAACTGGTCGACCAGAGAGCCGAGATAGGTCAGGGCCGCATTGTCGGTAACCGACGTGAGCGCGGCCGCGCCGTAGTAAAGAGGTGTAGCAGCAAGATTTGAAAGCAATGGCGCCAGCCACCATTCCTGAAATCCGCCGAGGACAACAAGCCCGGCGAGAAACAGGCCCACCAGCAGGCCCTCGCGGAGCATCAGCCGCCGCTGATGGCGCCGATAGGCTTCGGTGAAGCCGAGAAAAAACAGGAACAGGCCGGCGAAGACCACCACATGATGCCCCGCTGCCACCACGCCGACGAGAAACGCCAGATGCACGAGGATCACCGGCCACGGCGTGTCGATGCGCGCAAGCGCCGCCGAGATCGTCGGCAGTTGTGCCAGGTAGCCGCGATTGAACAGTGTTGCCGCCACTGCATTGATCAGCACGGCAATCGCTGCCTTCCAGCCAAAAGTCTGCATCATAAAGCCGATGTCCCAGCCCCAGCGCTCGGCTACCATCAGCACGGGGGGTGCTGCATAGGGCGTGAGCGTACCGCCGATCGAGACGTTCACGAACAGCACGCCGAGCGTACCGTATTTGAACACGCGCGGTGCCTGCGGACTGAAATAGCGCTCGCGCAGCATTAACGCGGTGAGCGTCATTGATGCGGGCTCGGTGATGAAGGAGCCAAGCAGCGGGCCGATGAACAGCACTGTAAAATAATATGCGCTGGACTGCGCGAATGGCAGCAATCGCGACAGCCAATGCAGGATGGCACTGGAAAAATCCAGTATGGGGCGGCTGGCCGCGATTACCATGATGACAAAAATGAAGGCCGGTTCGGTGAAGGTGCGGCTTTCGAGATAATGCAGGGCGCGCGTCGGGGTGTCGTAGAGCGCCACGAAGATCAGCAGCAGTACCGCCCAGATCCCGAAAACGGCTTCCACTTCGCCAAGCAGGTGCCATAGCCCCGCATGACGCGGCTGAGCATGCGCAAGATGCCTGAACCAGCGCGTCATGAACGTATGCAATACAGCGCCTGCGAACAGGATCGTTGCAACGAGCTGCATCGTCGTGGGGCCAACGCCGCTCATGGAAGCGCCGCCGGAAGCCTAAGCATTGTTGCTGAAGAGTGCTTGAGCAAGCGCCTGGCGGCTGAGTGGCCGCGGCAACAGCACACTGGCACCGGTCACTTTGGCCAGGATTCCGTCATGCACATTTCCGCTTTCAACGAATGCGATGCGCAAGTCAGGATGCTGGCTGCGTAGCGTGAGAAACGTATCGAGTCCGGGCCAGGGCGGCAGCACGCGGTCAGTGATGAGCCAACGACAGCCGTTCTGCAGCACCTCGGCCGCGTGATAACCGTCGCCGACCACAACGGCTCTGGATTGCCGCGATGACAGCCAATAGGCAATGACGTCGCGCACTTCTTCTTCAGCGCAGAGAATGACGATTTCGTCACGTTTCTGCTTTTCGGCCCGTTTGCTTTTCAAGCTGCGGGAGGTGGTGGTGTCCATCCCGCGATTTGTTGCCTTCGGCGCCGTTTTGACAATTCCGTGTACGCACCTAGGCTATGACGCCAGCGTGCGAATACCTAGGTATCGAACCTCAGCAGCCCGGGAGCGCAATTGCGGTAGAAAAAAAATGAGTCAATCAGGCCTCGAACACCGACCGGTCGCGATGGCATTCCCGCGCGTTTTCTCGCTGCCCAATCCAGTTCTGGTCATCAGCTTTCTCGCCGGATACGTGCTGCTCGACTGGATCAGCTTTATTCAACCGTTCGCGCCATTTGGCATTACGCCATGGAACCCGCCGACCGGCCTGAGCTTCGTCCTGGTGCTGCTCTTCGGTCAGCGTTTCATCCCGCTGCTATTCATTGCGCCGTTGCTGGCCGATCTGCTCGTACGTCAACTTCCGTTACCGTGGTGGGTTGAAATAACGACCAGTCTCATCATCGGCGGCGGCTACACCCTTGGCCTGATGGTGCTGACTCGGCCCGCAACCAGGTTCAACCCTGCGCTCGCCTCGTTGCGTGATCTGGTCATCTTGTTTGTGGTCGCCATTGTCAGCGCTGCCGCGGTCGCGATTTTGTACGTCGGTCTGCTTGTGGGATCGGATTGGCTGCCGTCGCAAAACTTCGCTGCGGCGGCTTTGCAATTCTGGATTGGAGATATTATCGGAGTGGCAGTCGTTGCGCCCTTCGTGCTCATCTATCTCACGCGGGGGCGCGCCTTGCGCGTTACCGCCGAAACCGTCATCCAGCTGCTTGCCATTCTTGTGGCGCTCGGCCTCGTGCTCATCTCGGCCGAAAAGCACCGCTTTGAGTTCTTCTATATTCTTTTCCTGCCGATTACCTGGATGGCGGTACGTGGAGGCCTTGAGCTGGTCACTGTCGGGATTTCGATCACTCAGGTCGGCCTGATCCTCATCGCCCAATTGCTGCCGCATGCCGAACTGGACGTTGCAGGATTTCAGGCGCTCATGCTGGTGCTGGCAGTAACGGGACTTGCCGCGGGAGCCGCCGTTACCGAACATCGCCGCAACGAATTGCAATTGCGTCGGCACCAGGACTCCCTCGCCCGTGTGGCCCGGCTCGGAAGCATGGGTGAATTTGCCGCCATGATCGCCCACGAAATCAATCAGCCGCTGATGGCGGCCGGCACCTATGCGCGGCTGACGGCCGACATGCTGCACAGTGGTGAGATGAAGGGCGGCACGGCGGTGGAAACTGCGGAGAAGGCGGCCACTCAGGTCAAGCGCGCCGCCGACGTGCTTCGCCAGCTCCGCGCCTTGATCCGGCTTGACCAGAGCGGCCGCGCGCCAATCGGCGTTGCGCGTATCATACATGAGACTCTGGATATTTGCCGGCCGGACCTCGAGCGTTACGGCGTGACCGCTCGCGTTTCACTCGGAACCGACCTGCCCCCGGTGATGGTCGATCTCCTGCAGATCGAGCAGGTTCTGCTCAATATCCTGCGTAATGCCACCGAGGCGATGTCAGAAGTCCGACGTAACAGGATCGTTACCATCAGGGCGAGCCTTGCGGATTCTCATCAGATCGAATTTGAGATTCGCGATACCGGCCCCGGCTTCCCGGCCGAACTGGTGAACGTCGAATCCGCACCACTGTCGTCGACCAAGGCAGAGGGCCTCGGCGTCGGCCTGTCGCTTTGTCGCTCGATTGTCGAGTCCCACGGTGGTCAGCTGACGATCGGCGGCGGAGCGGACGGCGCGGTGGTACGCTTCACGCTTCCGGCGGCCGGAAGGAGGTGAAACATGCGCGTGGCGCTGATCGATGATGATCCGGCCGTGGTCGACTCCCTGGGGATTTACCTCAAGCGGCAGAAATTCGCAGTCTCCTGTTTCGCCACCGCCGAGGCCTTCTTCTCCGGTGAGGCTGCATCGACCTTCGATTGCGTGATCGCCGACGTGCGGATGCCGGGCCTTTCGGGTCTCGACCTCGTGCGGCGCCTGAACGAGCAAGGCTGCGCGACGCCCGTGATCCTGATTACCGGCCATGGTGACATCGATATGGCGGTCTCGGCCATCAAGCTCGGGGCCTTCGATTTTATCGAGAAGCCTTTCGACGAAAGTCGCCTGCTCGAATCGATCCGCAACGCCACCAGCAAGATGCGCCAGGTACACCTGGAAGATACCAAAGTGTCCGAGTTGCGCGCGCGCTTTGCCGGCCTCAGCCAGCGGCAGCGCCAGGTGCTTGACATGGCAGTGGCCGGCCTTTCCAACAAGGAAATTGCCAGCCGTCTCGGCATCAGCTTCCGCACGGTCGAAAACCACCGTGCCTGGATGATGGAGCGCGTCGGTGCGCGCAACCTTGCCGAACTGGTGCGAATTTATGTTGAGCTCGAAAAGGCCTAGCCCGGGCGCAGGCGGCTGACGCCCGCAGCGCGCAGCCGCGGATGCGCCCTGCAGAGTGCGGAAATCGTTGAGGCCGGGTTAGACATAAAAAGCCCCGCAATCGCGGCGCTGGTGCGCATGATCGCAATGCCTGTTCTTGGCCGGATCGGAGGGGGAACCGGTTTCCCGCCGGCGCAAAGCCCGTTGCCCGTCCCGCGGGGCAACCGCTTCGGGAGCGATGGCTCGATCGCGGGACGGAGAACTGCCCACATCTCAAGAACTGAAATGTGGGCCAGCTGGCAAGATCGAAACTGAAATCCGGCGGGTCGCTATTTGACACGGCTGACGGCTTTCCATCAGATCGAAACGAATATCAAATTCTGCATTGGCTGGTCCGGCGACGAGGGATGGCTGTCGATGAAAATCAGTTCCGATCGAATTCTGACGACCCATACCGGCAGCTTGCCGCGACCGGCCGACCTGGTAGCGCTTTTGAACAAGAAGGAGCTTGGGGAAGACTTCGACCGGCGTGAATATTCAGAACGAATACGTCGTGCGATCTCGGAAATCGTCCGCATGCAAATCGATACCGGTATCGACATCGTGAACGATGGCGAACACAGCAAAGTCAATTGGATGGCGTATGCCCGCGCGCGTCTGAGCGGATTGGAAGAGATCGACAGTCCTGTCCGTTTTCGAGGCGCGACCAGGGATTCGCTGGCGTTTCCGAACACCTACGAAGACATGAAAGTCATGCTGGCGGCACGCTCGTCGGCAATCGTGGCCAAGCGCACGGTGCGTCCGCGTGCGCAAGTCTGTACCGGCCCCATTCGCTATATCGGGCAACAGGAATTGCAAACCGATATCGACAATCTCAAGGCCGCAACAAAAGATACCAGGGTTGAAGACGTATTCATGACGGCGATTTCGCCGTCCAATCTCGAGCTCTATTACGAAAACCAATACTACGATTCGAACGAGGACTATCTGTCGGCACTCGCGGACGCGATGCATGTCGAATACAAGGCCATCGTCGATGCCGGCCTCTTGCTGCAGATCGACGACCCGCGCATGGCGACGCACTATAATCGGGCGGTGGATGCCTCCGTCGAGGATTGCCGAAAGTTCATCGCACTGCGCGTCGAGGCGGTAAACCATGCGCTCCGGGGTATTCCCGAGGACAGGGTGCGTTTCCACACATGTTACAGCGTCAATATCGCCCCACGCGCGCACGATTTCGAGCTGAAATATTTTGTCGATCTCATGCTGCAAATCCGCGCGGCGGCGTACCTGATCGAGGCGGCGAACCCGCGCCACGAACACGAATGGCAGGTCTGGCAGAACGTCAAATTGCCGGAAGGTAAAATTCTCGTACCGGGCGTTGTTTCACATTGTATTCATCTGGTGGAACACCCCGAGCTCGTTGCGCAGAGAATCGAGCGTTTTGCCGATGTCGTCGGCCGCGAGCGCGTCGTCGCCGGAACGGATTGCGGATTCGGAACCTCTGGCGCCGGCGACGAAGTTCACCCCGAGGTCGCCTGGGCCAAACTGCGGTCCCTGGTCGAAGGCGCACATTTGGCCAGCCAAAGGCTTTGGAGCCGCTGAGCGGCCGACGATTGCATTCAGGTTTTAGCGCCACAATTCCTTGCTGGCTTTTGCCGCACCCGAAACCAGCGCGGCGAGCTTCAGGTACGCAACGTCCGGATCGATCTTGCCGTATCCCGCGGACGTTCCAAAACCGCAGTCGGTACTGGCGATCACGCGCTCGCGGCCGACGACATCGGCAAACCGGACTATTCTTTGCGCCACCAGATCCGGATGCTCGACATAGTTTGTCGACGTGTCGACAACACCCGGGAGAAGCACCTTGTCGTCCGGAATCCCGGCTTCCTTCCAAACCGTCCATTCATGCTCGTGTCGCGGATTTGCGGCCTCGAGCGAAAGCGCCATTGCCTTGATTGCGAGGATGACCTTGAGAATCCTGGAAAGTTCGATGTCGTGCGTATGGGGCCCCTCGTAATTGCCCCAGCACACGTGGATCCGCACCATATCAAAAGGGATATTCGTCAGCGCGTGATTCAGAACTTCCACATGAAACCGGGCACGTTTGAGGAATTCTGCCTCGGACAAATCCTGAAAGGCCGTATGGCGCGACATCGCAAGATCGGGACAGTCGATCTGAACGATGAAGCCGGCGGCCACGATCGCCTCATATTCCTCGCGCATGGCCTCAGCGACCGCTTCGACATAGGCCTCGTGCGACGGATAGTATTGATTCGGAAGGAAACTCGCCACGACACCGGGCGATGCCGCATTGAGAAAAGCATCTACCGGCCGGGCAATCGCCGTTGCCCGCCTCATGTTCTCCAGGTCGTGCTCCAATGCCGCGCGGTTGCGGACTGCCACGGGCCCAATACATGCCACGCGTTTGAAGCGACGCGGCCCCGTCAGCAACGCCATCTTTCTTCGCAAGCCGGGAAACGGCTGCAAGTCGAGATGCGGCTTGGCTGATTCAGTGGCGCCCTCTTCCGCAAAACCGCTGAGCCGGTCTTTCACGTAGGTCGCATAGCTGATCTTGCTCGTCTCCCCGTCGCTGACGACATCAATCCCGATTTCGACCTGCTTTTTGACGATATTGGCAACGGCGAGCTGCATCGCTTCGTCAAATCCGCGTTGATCGATTGCTGCGCCAGCTTCATGCTGCTCCAGGTAGCCGACCACTGTATCCGTCCGCGGCAAGCTACCGACATGCGTGGTCAGAATTCGTTCCTGGCTCGTCTTCAATCCGTTCTCCTAGCTCGATTGGATATCGGCTTGCACCGGGGCTCCCAGGGCACGGATGGATTCCGCCCGGAGTTTCGTCCAGAGACGGCCGGTAACCGCACCGAATTGCGGGTCAGATACGATCCGGCTGTCGCGGGTGCGGGGCCAACCTGTCGTCACGATGTCGATGAACTGCCCTGGCCGGGCAGACATGACTGCGACACGGTCTGACAGCATTGCCGCTTCGTCGAGGGCGTGTGTGATCAGAACGACGGTTGCGCCGGTCTCACGCCAGATACGCAACAGTTCATCGCCCATCAGCAATCGGGTCTGCTGATCGAGGGCCCCGAATGGCTCGTCCAGGAGAAGAACTTCGGGCTCGAGCACGAGCGTACGCGCAATACAGACACGCTGCCGCATGCCGCCGGAAAGTTGCGCCGGATAGGCCTTTGCAAAACCGGTCAGCCCCATAAACGCGAGAACGCTGTCGACCCGGCGCTGGATATCGGCCCCATTCATCCCGCTTCGCTTCAGGCCAAACGCCACGTTGTCCCAGACATTGAGCCAAAAGAAGCTGGCATCCTGCTGAAAGACCGCGCTTATTCCATCAGGAACCGAACCTGTCAGGGGTTTGCCGTCAAAAATCGCCGTTCCGGACGTCGCTTTCGACAGCCCGGACAGCACGTCGAGGAGCGTCGACTTTCCACAGCCGGACGGGCCGACGACGGAAAAGAATTCGCCACGGTCAATGTCCAGATCGACGGGGCCGAGCGCATGGACGTCCGCATGACCTTCATAGCCCGGGAATATCTTGGTGACGCCGCGGAGGCTGATGTGGGCGGCGCTATCCATTGTGCCGGACCCACCGTTCGACAAAATGAAGACATGCATTGATCGAGGCGGCAAAGACGAAAATCAACGTCGTCAATGCCAGGATATCAACCACGTCATGAACATCCATCGCCCGGATCAGTGAAAATCCAATTCCCGACGTCGAAGCAAACAGTTCTCCGATCAAAGTGCCGAGCAGCGTCAGGGCGACACCGATGCGAACGCCCGTGAGGATTTCAGGCAAGGCCGCCGGCGTCATGATGGTCACTGCAGTCGTCATGAAAGAAAGCCGCATCATGCGCCCGGTCCGGTAATAGATCGGGGCGACATTGCGCACGGCATTCATGGTGAAGATCGCGATCGGAAATACACCATGGATTATGCCGAACGCTACTTTTGCGGATATGCCAAGGCCAAAAACAAGAAGAATGATCGGATACAATGTGATTTTCGGGATCGAATACAGCGTGCCCAGGATCGGATCAGCAACGTCCCCGGCGAACCGCCGAAGCCCCAGCCAAAGCCCGATCGCGATTCCGGCAACGATTGAAATGAGAACAGCCATTCCGAACGCTTCGCCCGTTTTCGCCGCATGGCCCCAGAAGGCTTTCGTTTCCAGCAGATCAAACGCCCTCATCATCGTCGCAGCCGGGGCCGAAACGACGTTGGGCCCGGCGAGCCAATAGACGAGTTGCCAGATCAGGAACAAGCCGCCGGCCAGAAACAAATAGTCGGACTTGCGCGGCTTCATCGCTGACCAAAGCGGCGATGAAGCCGATTTTCCCACATCGAAAGCGCGCCGTTCACAATCATGACGCCAATCAGGAGCAGCAGGAGCATGCCGTACATCGTCCTGCTGTCGAAATTGTCATAGGCAAACGCCACCCGCTTTCCGATCCCGGATGTCGACAGGATAAATTCGCCGGCGACAATGCCAATGACCGAATAGGCAACGGCAAGTTTTATGCCTGTAACAAGATGCGGTGCGGCGGCTGGCAGCCTGATGAGAACGAGTTGGCGAAAGCGATCGAGCTTCAAAATCGAGCCTGTTCTCATCACCACGGACGGGACATGATCGAGGCCGAGCGTTGTGTTCACGACCATCGCGACGATCCCGAACATCGCTCCCATGACGACCAATGCCGTCCGCCCAACGCCGAATGCCACGATCAACAGCGGATAGAAGACAAAGGTCGGGATCGCATAATAGGCCGACAACAGCGGCTCGATCGGACGGCGCAACCGCGGCACGGCGTGCAGGCCGGCGCCGATAAAAAATCCGGCGATTACGGCAAGCAGGGTCGCGGCAACAACGTTGTAAAGCGTAAAGAATATGTCGTGATTAAATCGCCCACTCTTCAGGATATCCCACAACGACGTCGCCATTTCGGTGGGCGGGATCATCGTGATGCGATCGATCGCGCCGACGCGGCACAGGATTTCCAGCGCGGCAAAAAACGCGAATATGAGTGCCGCCCTTGCAGCGCCGACATTCGAGATCCTCAGCCACTGCCATTGCATCATCCAATCAGGTCCTCGATTTTTTTGGCGCGAAGGGCGGCGAACCACCGGTGACGCCGCCCTTCTTATGTTTCCTGATTCCGCCCAACTCCGGCGCCGATACGCCCGAGCTAAAGCGGTTTCTGGAGGTCCTTGGGCAGATACTGTTGGTCGATGACGGCCTTCCAATCGACGGGTCCCTTGGACTCTCCGATCAATTGAAGCCCGTCGGACATTTTCGACAACGCCTCCTTGTCGAAACCACCCGGCGACCATTCGCCCTTATAGCCGAAATATTTTGGAAAATAGGTCGCTACATCTGCCGGCTTTTGCTGCCAGTATTTCGCGTAGATCTGGATGGCGTCATCGTGATGGGCATAGATGTAGTCGACCCCCATGCGATGAATCTTGATCAACTTACGGACAGTGTCCGGATGCTCTTTCGCGAACTTGCGGGTCGTCACGCCGACGAGCCATGTCATGCGAGGAATGAGATCGGCAAAATGAAAGATGACGCGATATTTGTCGGGCTTGAGCGTCAGGATCGGATCAATCAGCGGCGCAGCGTCAACACCACCGGTATCGAGCAAGGTGAGACCGCCGCCAAAACCGCCGGTTCCCACCGGCTCTACTTTGCCTGTCATGCCGGCCTCTTTGAGTGCCAGCCGAAGGAGTAGCTCGCTTGTCGATTTCGGATTGGTGAACCCGGCTTTCTTGCCTTGCAGATCCTGCACCTTATGGATGCTGCTCTTCGGATTGGCGACAAGCGCGATTTCGCCGATATGGTCGCTTGCCGTGTTGACGATGACGATATCGATGCCTGAGCGAATTGCCGCCAGGGCGGCGGAGGTCGCGACTTCCCCATAGGGCAAATCGCTGGCCAGCATATTGCGAAGCGTCGTTCCACCGCCTTTTCCAGAAATGATTTGATCGATCTTTATTCCTTCTGCCGCAAAGAACCCTTTTTCCATGGCCACAGCCCACGGCAGTGTCGCCGTGACACGAGCGTACTGACTGACTGCGATCTCCGATGCCCGCAATTGATATGAAGTACCGAGCGCTAGTGTCGCCACAACGATAGCGGACGCAAATCTGCCGACGTTCATTGAGCCCTCCCGGCGTTTCCTGATCGCGCCATTATGTCACGGCCTGCGCAGCAGCCGATACCCCGGGGGTCTTCCGTGAGACGGTCGTGGGAATTGGCCCACCCAGGCGTAGGTGAGAGCGTTGCGGGCAAAGAAAAATTTGTTGACGCAGGTCGGGGCCGCCATTCGTCGCCGGCCGTTCCAATTGGCAGAACGCATCACGCCCCGCGTGCGCGCGGCCGCGGATGCGCCCTGCAGAGTGCGGAAATCGTTAAGGCCGGGTTAGACATAAAAAGCCCCGCCAGGAGGGCGAGCCGATCGGCAAAAAGGGCGGCCTTGCGGGCCGCCCTTGTTTGCCTTCGTTCGCAGCCGGCTCAGTGTTCCGGCTTGCCCTTTTCGTCCTGCTGCTGCGGCTGAGGCCGTTTTGCCGGCGGACCGCCGCGGCCTTCCGTCTGCGGGCCGGCCGGCTTGTGCTGCTGCGCAGTGGGCGCCGCCCGTGCCGGCGCGTTTTGGCTTCGCTGGGCCGACGGATTTTTCGGCGGCGCGTGCTGCTCGGCGGCCTTCGGCTTCGGTGCGGCATTGTGCTTCTGCTCGGCAGCTTTCGGCGCATTGGCCCTGGACTCCGCATTCTTCTTCTGCCCGGCGGCCTTTGCCTTTGACTCTTCGGCCTTCTGCCGTGCGGCGTTTGCCTTCGACTCCGCGTTCTTCTTCTGCTCTGCAGCCTTGGCTTTTGACTCTTCGGCCTTCTGTCGGGCAGCCCTGGCTTTGGACTCCTCGTTCTTCTTCTGCTCGGCAGCGCTGGACTTCGACTCCTCGCCCTTCTTCTCGGCAGCCTTGGGCGTGGACTCGTCACCCTTCTTCTGTTCCGCCGCCCTGGACTTGGACGCCTCGCCCTGCTTTTGCTCCGCAGCCCTGGACTTCGGCTCCGCGCCCTTCTTCTGCTCGGCAGTGTTGGACTTTGGTCCCTCGCCGTTCTTCTGCTCCTGAGCGGCCTCAGGTTGCTGCTTTCCGTTGCGCTGCTGTGCCGCGGCCTGAGCCGCCTTCGGCGGATGCTCGCCCAGCCGACCGTTTTCCTTTGCGGCCAGCGGTTTCGGCTGCGGCACGTCCTTCTCCGGCTTGATCGTGGTCCTGGTCTCCTGCGCGGTTACGCGCACTTTCGTGCGATCCTTGCTTTGGAGATCCTGCGCGCGGACCTCGACTGCGTTGGGAAGCCGTGCTGTCCCGGCCAGAACATGCGGGCGCACCTGATAGGCATGGAGCGGCCGCCCCGAGATCGCCGCGACGACAGTCGGGGCGATGCCGGGGTTGACCGCAAACCGCGGCCCGCGGTCGTGCACCACAACGGTACGGTTCACAACTACGGTCTGCCGCACATAGACGCGCTGTTCGCGCAGCGGCAACGCCACATGGACGATGGCCGGCGCGGTGAAGTCACGCGCGCGCACGAAGACCCACACGTCGGGACGTTCGCGATATTCGACGACGATGCGGTCCGGCGGCAGCGGCGCCCAGCCGATGTGATCATGGCCGCGGCGCCAGGTTACCCAGGCCGGGGCCCATTCATTGCCGGGAATCCAGACCCAGCCAAGATCGCCATCAAGCACCCATCGTCCATAGTGATAGGCAACCCAGCCCCAATCGGCTTCGCGGTCATCCGTGATCCAGTACCAGCCGTAATCGTCGGTGTAGACCCAATGGCCGACCGTATAAGGCCGCCAGTGCCTGTCGCGATGCGCCGGAATCCAGACATCGCCCCAGTGGCGGCTGTGCCGCCACTGCCCGTAGGGTTTGAGCGCGGAGCGGAATTCAACGGACGCCTGCACCTGCGCATTGGCTTTCGTCACGACACCGCCCGGCATTGCGAGTGGCGCAAGGCAAAGCATCGCGATGCTGATCACGACGCGCGCGAACAGCCGCGGAAATTTCAAAACAAGAGTCATGGAAACGCCTCCCAGTCGATTCGGTGATGCATGGCTGGGCAACGCTTTTCGCAAGTGCGGGTTCCACGAGCGCAAGCAAGGAATCAAATTCGCAAGCGCAACATTGCAATGCAAAATGAAGAAACGTTCACTTTTCGCTTTCCGGCGCGCGCGATTTTGTTCCAGCAATTACAATCATCAACCGCAACAATTCGTGAGGAAACGTCCATCGTTGCACGCGCGTTTTCCTTTCCGTTGAAGTCCCAACAGCAAAAGGAGAATCGCGCATGAAACGGTTATTGTTTGGAGTTGCGGCAGCAGCAATGCTTTTTGCCGCGGCACCGGCGAACGCGCAGGTTTACCTGGGTGCTGATCCGGGGGGCGTCGGCGTGCAGGTTGGGCCTGTTGGCGTAGGCGTCGGCCCCGGTTACTGGGACGGCAGATACCACCGGCACTGGCGACATCACTATGCCTACGAGCCGGATTGCCGCACCATCCGCAGTCGCATCGTAACGCGGCACGGAAACGTCATCTGGCGAACCCGGCGCGTTTGCGACTAGTACCGAGTGCGACGAGTAACAAGTAAATTGGCGACTTGCGGTCGGGGCGGCCCTTCGGGGCCGCCCCGTTTTTGTTTCGCGAAACGCATCACGCCCCGCGCGCGCGCAGCACCGCCTCGATCGACACCCGCGACCACGGCGCAGTGCGTTCACGGAACGCCGCGTAGGAGGCGTGCACCTTGCCGGTGATCGCGTTGCGCTGTGACAGTTCGCCGAGCACGGTGTCGGCCTGCTTGCGCGCGGCCTCGACCAGGTCATTCGGAAAAGCGGCGAGCTTCACGTTGTGCTGTTTCACCAGCACCTCGAGCGCCTGCGCATTAAGCCGCTCCATTTCGGCCAGCGCGTAGTTGGCTTCCGTGGCGCAGGCGTGCGCGACCACCGCCTTCAGGTCATCGGAGAGCGCGTTCCACGCCTTCAGCGCGACGATGCATTCGCCGGTGCCGTTCGGCTTGTTGAAACCGGGATAGTAGTAGAACGGCGCCACGCGATAGAGTCCGAGCGCGATATCAGTGCCCGGCCCGACGAATTCGGCACCGTCGATCACACCCGACTGCAGGCTGGTGAGAATTTCCGCTGGCGGCGTGGTCTGCGGCGTGACGCCGAGCCGGCGATAGACCTCGCCGCCGAGGCCGAGCGTGCGCAGCTTCAGCCCCTTCAGGTCGGCAAGGCTCTTGAGCTCGCGGCGGAACCAGCCGCCCATGCAGACGCCGGTATTGCCGCCCATGAATGGCTTGACGCCGAACGGTGCATAAAGCTCGTCCCACAATGCCTGCCCGCCGCCGGCATCGATCCAGGCCACGTGTTCGCCGGGCGTCAATCCGAACGGCACGGTGGTGAAGAACGCCGCCGCCGGCATCTTGCCCTGCCAGTAGAAGGCCGCGGTATGGCCGATATCCGCGACGCCATTCCCGACCGCCTCCAGCACGCCGAAGGCCGGCACCACTTCGCCGGCCGCGGACACGGTGATGTCGATCCTGCCGCCCGAGAGCGTGCGGATGCGGGTCGCGATGCGTTCCGCCGACATGCCGGGACCGGGCAGGCGCTTCGGCCATGACGTCACCATGCGCCATTTGAGCGTCTGCGCCCGCGCGATCGAAGGCACGGCCAGCGCCCCGGCTGCGGCAGTTGCTGCAGCGATGGTGAATTTGCGTCGCGTCGTCATGTCTTGCTCCATTGGTCGTGAAAATGATGCAGCGGGCCGTGGCCGTGACCGACGTGAAGCGTGTCGGCGCCGGCGATGGCCGCGGTGACGTAAGCCTTCGCCGTGCGCGCCGCGGCAACGAGGTCGAGACCCCTGGCAAGCCCGGCCGCAACCGCCGATGAGAGCGTGCAGCCGGTGCCGTGGGTATTGTTCGTGACAACGCGTCTGGCGGCGAGACGAATGACCGCGCCCTGCCCGATCAGCAGGTCGACGCTCTCCTCGCCGCTGCCGTGGCCACCCTTGATCAGCACGTTGCGTGCGCCGAGCGCGAGAATTTCACGCGCCTGCACTTCCATTTCCGTCTCGTTACGGGCAGGCGTCGCGCCCGTCAGCGCGGCGGCTTCGGACAAATTGGGTGTGACCAGCAGTGCGCGCGGGATGAGTTCGGAGCGCAGCGCTTCGACCGCGTCCGGCGCCAGCAGCCGGTCGCCGGAGGTCGCGACCATCACCGGATCGAGGACGATATTCTTTGCGCCATGGCGCGCGAGGCCGGCCACGACCACCCCGATCGCTTCGCTGCGCGAGAGCATGCCGACCTTCACGGCGTCGACCGCCAGATCCGAAAACACCGCGTCGATCTGTGCGGCGATGAAATCGCCCGGTACGTCGTGAATGGCGGTTACCCCACGGGTATTCTGCGCGGTCAGCGCGGTGATCACCGAAGCGCCATAGACGCCCAGTGCCGCGAAAGTCTTCAGGTCCGCCTGGATGCCGGCGCCGCCGCTCGAATCCGATCCGGCGATGGTGACGGCAATGGCGGTCATGGCACGACCCCTGCACATACCCCGCTCATTCCCGCGAAAGCGGGAATCCGGCTCTTGCAGGCGGAGGACGTGGTCCTGGGTCCCCGCCTGCGCGGGGACGAGCGGAGGTTTGTTGCCTCCGCAGCGTTCAAACTGACGCATGTAGCAATGATTTTCATTTCCGCCGCCGCTGCAAAGCTTCATCCACAACAGCGCGCAAATCCTGCGCGGCCTTGATGGGATCGGCGCTGAGCGAAAGCGCGGAGATCACCGCGACGCCATCGGCGCCGGCTTCGATCACCTCGGCGGCATTGCCTGCGTTGATGCCGGCGATGGCGCAAATCGGAAAATCGCGCGCGCGCGCGCGGACCGTCTGCACGATGCTGCGCAAGCCGCCGATGCCGATCGGCGTGGAGGTGTTGTCCTTGGACGTGGTGGCGTAGACGCCGCCGATCGCGACATAATCGAGGTGGTCGAGCGGAGCGGATTGCGCCTGCGCGACGGTCTTGATGCTCAAGCCGATGATCGCCATGCGGCCGAGCAGCAGCCGCGCATCGGCAGGCGCCATGTCGTCCTGTCCGATATGCACGCCATCGGCCTCGGCCGCGAGCGCGACGTCGACGCGATCGTTGATCAGGAACGGCACGCCCGCCGGCTCCAGCACGGCACGCAGCGCGCGGGCCTCTTCCACCATGGCGCGGGTCGACGAATGCTTGTCGCGCAGCTGCACCAGCGTGGCGCTGCCGGCGATGCGGGCGGCAAGATCGACCAGCGTGCGGCCGCCGGCGACCGCCGGATCGATGAGAGCATAGAGACTGAGGTCGACGTCCATGGTCATTTCACCCGTGCACGGTCGACGAGCGTGGGCCCGTCGAGATTGTAGAGCGCATCGATGATTGCGGCGGCGAAGCTTCCCGGTCCTTCCGCCTTCGCGGCCGCCAGTTCGCCGGCAACCCCGAGCATGATCTGCGCGGCCGCCGCCGCGCGCCAGCTATCGGTTTCGACCGCGAGGCAGGCCGCGGCGAGCGCAGAGGCCGCGCAGCCCATCGCGGTCACCTTGGCCATCAGTGCGTGGCCGTTCTCGATTGCCGCAAAGCGCTCGCCGTCGGTGACGAGATCGGTCTCGCCCGACAGGGCGATGACGGTTGCGTGGCCGCGGGCAAAGGTTGCGAGCGCGTCGTGCGAAGGGTCTGCGCCGGACAGCGCGGAAAATTCGGCGCGGTTGAGCCGCACCAGATTCGGCGCACGCTCGATCAGCGCACGCGCGAATTCCGCCCGCGGCTTGCTGCGGTCGACAAAGACCGGATCGAGAACCCAGGGCAGGTTTGCGCGCGATGCGGTCGTGACCGCAATCTCGGTCGCCTCGCGGCGTTCGCGGTCGAAGGTCCCGAGATTGACCAGGACGGCGTTGGCGCCGGCGACGAACGGCCCGATCTCTTCGGCAGACAGGGTCATCGAGGGCACGCAACCGGCGGCCAGCAGCACATTGGCGGTGAAATTCTGCGCCACGGCGTTGGTGATGCAATGAACGCGGGGGCTTCCCGCGCGCAGGCGCTTGATCAGCGCGGCCGCCGTCTGCGGCAGGTCGCCGTTGGATGACTGGCCGGGATTGTGCATCTCTTCTCCCTCCGCCGGCATGACCCGGATCAGGTTCGTTGGGTTGGCTTGACGCCTCTCAGCCCGGAAAAGGCCGGGCACCCCACGAGATTGCTGACGATTAGTTAGACTGCAGCGCAGGCGGGCGCAAGGCCGCCTTGCCTTGGACCCCTGTTTTTGCTGGATTGCGTCGGCGTTGTTCACCGTCCGCTCGTCCCCGCGAAAGCGGGGACCCAGTGTGCAAAAACGCGACCTCGGTCGTCGCGGCTCCGGATTCCCGCTTGCGCGGGAATGAGCGGAATAATACGGAATGGCTTCATTTGGCCCAGGCCCGCCGGAGGTTCGCAATGACCCCCTTCTTCGTCCAGATCAAATGCGAGCTCGGCAAGGCCTATCAGGTGGCCAACGCGCTGGCCGAGGCCGAGATCGCCTCCGAGATCTATTCGACCGCAGGCGACTACGACCTGCTGGTCAAATTCTATGTCGATGCCGGCACCGATATCGGGCACTTCGTCAACGAGAAGGTGCATTGCATTCCCGGCATCAAGGACACCTACACGATCATCACCTTCAAGGCATTTCAGGCGTAGCCGCGCGGAACTTAGCCGCTGCCTGGGGCGTTTTATCGCCAGGCAGGAGGCCGATATGGCATTGCATTATTCTCGGATCGTACTCGCAGCGATATTGCTCTCGGGCGGCACGGCTGGCGTCTTTGCGCAGTCAAAGCCACTGGCGGAAGAAGGCAAACCGGAGGCGGTCGGAACGACGGGACAAGCCAATGATCCGCGCGATCCTCCATCGGTACGCGAGCATTATTCAGCACCGAACGGCGGCATGAGCAGCGGCGCCCATACCGGTAACGAGTCACCGACCAAAAAAGGCAATTCGGCGAATGACGCGAATGCAAGTGAGAATGACGCGAATGCAAGTGAGATCGACAAGCAAATGAAGCGCTGACTGTAGCGGCAGTCAGACTTCCGGACGCCGCGGTCCTTCCGCGCTCATCCGGGCTACTTGCTTGATCGGGGGACGATACGGCCACCCGATCCGCGCGACAATCTCGGCGTCATGCGCGGGCATAGCCGTCCGAAGGACGGCGAGCTTCGCACGCCTATGACCCGCGCATCCATGATAATGTGCAGCATACGCATGCCATACAGACCTTGTCGTTGCGCCCGTCATCATGGATGGCCGGGCCAAGCCCGGCCATGACGGCGGAGGGCGCGAAGCGCAAATTCAGATTTCCGGCCGCCGCGGTCCTTCCGCCGCGCGCGCGCGTTGCACACCGAGCTGGCGTTCGCGCCAGATCACAAACAGGCCGGCGCCGGCGACAATCGAGCCCCCGATATAGACCAGCACGCTTGGCAATTCGCCGAACACCCAGTAGCCCAGCAGCAGCGCCCACAGCATCGATGTGTAGTCGAAGGGCGCCACAACCGAAGCCGAGGCGTGGCGATAGCTTTCGGTCAGGAAGATATGCGCAAGACCGCCGAGCACGCCAAGCGCAATCAGCGCGGTCAGTTCCGGCCCCGTCGGGCTGTGCCAGGCGAACGGCAGCGTCACCGCGCCGGCGATGGCGCAGACCACCGAGAAATAGAACACGATCGAGGATGTGGTCTCGCTCTGCGTCAGCCGGCGGGTCTGGATCACGGTGCCGGCATTGCAGAAGGCGGAGATGATGGCAAACAGCGAGCCCGCGACGGCGGTGGCCGCGCCGACGGCGGCATAATTCGAAATGTCGAAACGCGGTACCAGCATCACGATCACGCCGGCAAATCCGACCAGCACCGCCGACCAGCGATAGATGCGCACCCGCTCCTTGAGCACGATCGCAGCCAGCGCCACCGTGATCAGCGGCGAGGCGAAGGAGATCGCCGTGGCGTCGGCGAGCGGCAGCCGGACGAGCGCGGAGAAATTGGTGAACATGCCCCCGACACTGAGCAGGCCTCGGCCAAGCTGGCCGAGCGGACGGCCGGTATGGACCGCGCTTCGCAACTCCCCGCGGATGGCATAGATCACCACCACCGGCACGATGGCGAAGGCGGAGCGGAAGAACACCATCTGCCCGACCGGCGCGACATCGCCCAGATGCCGCACCAGCGCCGACATCACCGCGAACAGCAGGGCCGAGATCAGCTTGAGGCCGATGGCCTTGAACAAGTTCATCGGTACTACATAGCCGCGTCGCTGCGGCCTGTCGCGCCCCGACCAGCCGCGGCACGCGTGATGTCCAGCTATTTCTTCCTGGGCTCCTCGCTTTCAACCGGCGGCAGCGACTTGATGTAGATTGCAATCGCCTGGCGGTCCGCAGCACCGATCTGAGCCATGCTTCTCACCACCTCGGCCATGGTGCCGCCGACGCTGTCGGCGTCCGGCGTGAAGCCCGTGCTGAGCATCCCGGCAATATCGGACACCGTCCAGCTCTTGAGCTTGAACTGGGTGATGTTGGGAACGCCGCCCTGCCCGTCCGGACTCGGACCGCCGCTGTATCGCAGGCTCGGAATGACGGCGCCGAGGAAATTTCGCGGTGAGTGACATTCCGCACAGTGGCCGGGGCCGTTCACCAGATAGGCGCCGCGGTTCCATTGCGCCGGCTGTGACGGATCGGGTTTGAACGGCTGACCGTCGAGATAAAGCAGTTTCCACAGTCCGAGCGCACGGCGGATCGTGAACGGAAACGGCAGATCATGTTCGCGCACGCGTCCCTTGACCGGCGGCAGCGTCTTGAGAAACGCGAACAGGTCGCGCAGGTCGTCGTAGCGCATGTGCTGATACGACGTGTACGGAAAAGCAGGATAGAGATGCTCGCCCGCGGGCGAGACGCCCCTGGTCATGGCGGTGATGAATTGCGCTTCCGTCCATCCGCCGATGCCGTCCTGCCTGTCGGGAGAAATATTGGGAACGTAGAAGGTTCCGAAGGGTGAGCCGAGCGCCAGCCCGCCGCCAAGCCTCGTCTTGTCGTCCTGCTTGGGCACCGCATGGCAGGCAGCGCAGCCGCCGGCGTAGAACATCTCCTTGCCGTTGGCGAGATCAGGCGTGTGCGGCGAAAGCGCGCTCGCGGACACGGTGGCCGGGATGGTGAGAAACCAGAAAGCGGTAAAACCGATGACGGCAGCGAGCGCCGCGACAACGACAAGCCTGCGCATCATCAACAACTCTCCCCGGCCCGACTGTAGACGATGATTCATTTGCGTTGAACTACACTCCGCTCATTCCCGCCCCCGCCTGCGCGGGGGCAGGCTCCAGCGGGAATCCAGGGTAATGTTGAAACACCTATCATTTTTGCCCTGGGTCCCCGCTTTCGCGGGGACGAGCGGAGGATTGCTTGTTTCAACGCGAACAGATCATGGTCTAGTGCGGTGGGTTTGAAGTTCCTCCTATTGTAGCCGCGAACTCGCGGGAGGAACTTCAAACCCTAAACCGCACGAGAATCATAAAGTTGCTAGTGTCCCTTTGATTCCGAAGTTCGCATAAGTGGATGCCGCAAGAAAGTGCGAACTTCGGAATTGGGACACCAGTCGTTCGTAGCGATTCCCGAAAGCGAAAGGGCGGCATATCCACGCGGATTGCCGCCCCTTTATTCATAGTGTGACGCCAGCGACTTTATTTCGGCTTGCGAAATGTCTCGTGGCAGCCGCCGCAGTCCTTGCCGATAATTCCCAGTGCCACCTTAAGGCCGTCCAGACCGGCAGTTGCCTTTGCGCGATTATCGTCGACGTCTTTCTTGAACTTGGCGATTTCGGTGTCGAACCTGGCACGCTCTGTCCAGATTGCCGGCAGCGCGCGCGTGTCACCGGTCTTGGAACTGTCGGGGAACAGGCCCGGAAATTTCTGCGCCGTCTCGTCCCATTGATCGAAGGCAGCCTTTACGACCGCCGCATCAAATGGCGTCTCGCCCTTGACCATCTTGGATACGGCGCCGGCATTCTTTCCGTTCGCCTTCATCAGTGCCTGACGCGCGGCAATCGGGTCCTGCTGCGCGATGACGGACGTTGCGCCGAACGCGACCACGGCAACCGCCGCAACCGCAAATGCGGTAGAAAATTTCATGAGTGTCACCCCTCAATTGGCTTTGACCGGTCACGGGCAAACACCAACTTGATGGGGTTATTCCGGCGGGAACTGAGAGGCTTTAAGCCGCACCCCGGTCACGACTTCGTGAGGCGTTCCTGGTTCAGGACGCCGCGGATTTCCGCGCTTTCTCGATGGCGGCCCAGACCCGTTGCGGTGTCGCCGGCATGTCGAGATGGCGAATGCCGTAGGCCCGCCAGAGCGCATCGAGGATCGCATTCATCACCGCCGGGCAGGACCCGATGGCGCCCGCCTCGCCCGCGCCTTTGACGCCGAGCGGGTTGTTCTTGCAGGGCACGTTCCGGGTTTCGAATATGAAGTCGGGGGCGTCGGCCGCGCGCGGCAGCGCATAGTCCATCAGGCTGGCGCTGAGCAACTGACCCGAGGCGGCATCGTAGGCGGTATTTTCCATCAGCGCCTGACCGATGCCCTGCACGGCGCCGCCATGCACCTGGCCGGCAAGCAGCAGCGGATTGAGCGTGGCGCCGAAGTCATCCACCACGACATAGTTCAAGATCGTCGTCGTGCCGGTATCGGGGTCAACGTCGACTTCGGCAATATGGGTGCCGTTTGGATATGTCGGCTGGTCGGGCGCAAAGTCGCTTGCCGCCCGCAGGCGCTCCGGTGTCGCCTGCGGATGCGCCGCCAGTTCGGCAAACGAAATGACCCGGTCGGTACCGGCGACGCGCACGCTGCCATCCGCGATTTCCATGTCGCCTGCCGCGGCTTCGAGCGCGTCGGCGGCGAGTTGCTTGATCTGATCCGCGAGCGTTTTCGCGGCGCGGTCGACCGATACGCCGCCGACCGGAATGGAACTGGAACCGCCGGTGCCGGCGCCGGTGGCGATCCTGTCGGTATCGCCCTGCACCACACGAACACGCTCGGGCGGAAGATCGAGCCGCTCGGCAACGAGTTGCGCATAGGACGTCGCATGTCCCTGCCCCGTCGACTGCGTGCCGATCAGCACGGTGACGCCGCCATCGCGGTCGAGCTGCAGGTTTGCCGTCTCCGGCCCGTTGCCGCCGCAGGCCTCTACATAGGTCGCAAGGCCGATGCCGCGCAGTTTGCCGTTGCGTCTGGACGCCGCCGCACGCTTGTTGAAGCCGTCCCAGTCCGCGATTTCCTGCGCGCGCGCCATGGTGCCGGCGAAGTCGCCGGAGTCGTAAATCTTTCCGGTGGCCGTGGTGTAGGGCATCGCCTTCGGCTTGATGAAATTCCTGCGGCGCAGGACATCCGGCGCGATACCGAGTTCGCGCGCGGCCGCCTCGACCGCCCGCTCGATGAGGTAGGACGCCTCGGGCCGCCCCGCGCCGCGATAGGCGTCGACCGGTACGGTGTTGGTATAGGCCCCGCGCAGCCGTACGCGCGCCACCGGAATGTCATAGGCGCCGGGCGCCATGCCGACGCCGAGCCAGGGAATGTAGGGCGCGTAACACGAGAGATACGCGCCCATGTCGGCCACGATATCGACATCGAGCGCGAGAAAACGGCCTTTCTCATCGAGCGCCAGTTTTGCTGTGGAGATATTGTCGCGGCCGTGGCTGTCGCCGAGAAAATGTTCGGAGCGGTCCCCAATCCACCTGACCGGTCGACGCAAACGCTGGGCCGCGACTGCAGCCAGCACATATTCGCGATAGGGAAACAGCTTGGTGCCGAAACCGCCGCCGACGTCGGGCGTCACCACCCGCATTGTATCGGGCGGCACCAGCATCACGTCGCTGCAGATAATGTCACGAATAATGTGGCTGCCCTGGCTGCCGAGCGTGAGCGTGGTGCGCTTGCCGTCGTATTCTGCGATCACGCCGCGGGTGTCGAGATAATTGGTCACCAGCCGCTGGTTGATGATCGTTGTCGAGACGCTGTGCGCGGCGCGCGCGAACGCGGCTTCGGTCGCCTGCGCGTCGCCAACCTGCGTTTCAAACGCCAGATTGCCCGGGTGGTCCGGCCACACCTGCGGTGCGCCCGCTTCGAGCGCCGCGATGGCGCCGATTACATGGGGCAGCGCCTGCCAGTCGATCGAGATCGCCTCGGCCGCGTCTTTCGCCGCATCGAGCGTATCGGCGACCACGAAGGCGATGGCGTCGCCAACATGCCGAACCACGTCCTTTACGAGGATCGGGTAGACCGGGACATCGGTTTCCATGTCGGGAATGGTTCCCGGCGTCGGCAGCCCTTCGAGCTCGGGGATATCGGCAGCGGTGAGCACCAGCCGCACGCCGGGCATGGCCCTCACCCGGCCGAGATTGCCGATCGTGAACCGCGCATGGGCATGCGTGGAGCGCAGCATGACCGCATGGAGCGTCGCGTCCGGCGACACGTCGGCGACATAGCACCCGGCGCCGCGCAGCAGCCTGTCGTCTTCCTTGCGCGTCAGTCCCTGGCCGAACCCGAATTTCATCGCTGTTTCCCGTGCGCTCCTGCCGCGTGATCTTCGCCCCGGCGGCGTGCCATTTTCAGAGCGATCCAGCGCGATACCACGTAGAACACCGGGGTAAAGATCAGGCCAAAGAGCGTCACGCCGATCATGCCGGAGAACACGGCGGTGCCGAGCGTCTGGCGCAACTCGGCGCCGGCGCCGATCGCCCAGACCAGCGGTGTAACGCCGAGAATGAAGGCAAAGGACGTCATCAGAATCGGCCGCAGCCGCAGATGGGCGGCCTCGACCGCCGCTGCAAATCGGTCGCGTCCGCCGTCCTCCAGCTGCTTGGCGAATTCCACGATCAGGATGGCGTTCTTGGCGGCAAGGCCGATGAGCACGATGAAGCCGACCTGCGTCAACAGGTTGTTGTCCTGCCCGCGCAGGATCACGCCGACGATCGAGGCTATCAGGCACATCGGCACGATCATGATCACCGCAAGCGGCAGGGTCAGGCTTTCGAACTGCGCGGCGAGCACCAGGAAAACGAAGACCACGGCCAGCACAAAAGCAAAGATTGCCGTATTGCCGGCGCGGAGCTGCTGAAACGCGAGCGTCGTCCACTCGTAGCTGAAGCCCTCGGGCAGCACCTTCTGCGCGAGCTGTTCCATGATCTTGATCGCCTGCCCCTGCGAATAGCCGGCCGCCGCCGCGCCGTCGAGCTCGGCCGCGGGATAGAGATTGTAGCGCGGCACGCGATAGGGGCCGGAAATATTGCGCACAGTCGTGAAAGCGCCGAGCGGCACGGTACCGCCGCTGTTGTTGCGCACGCGTATTTTCAGGATGTCGCGTGTGTCGTTGCGGAATTCGCTCGAGGCCTGCGCGACCACGCGATAGGTGCGCCCGAGGATGTTGAAATCGTTGACATAGGCCGAGCCCAGATAGATCTGCAGCGCGGCAAAGACTTCGGGGATACTGATCCCCAGCAGCTGGGCCTTGGTGCGATCGATATCCAGATAGATCTGCGGCGTCTTGGTTTCGAACAGCGAAAAGACCTGCTGGACGCCCGGCGTCTTGGCCGCCGCACCCATCATGGCATAGACCGCGCCCTGAAGGGCCTGCGGTCCGCGGTCGGCCCGGTCCTCGATCATCATGCGGAAACCGCCGGCATTGCCGATACCGGAGACCGGCGGCGGCGCCACCACGAAAATCAGGCCGTCCTGGATCGGGGCGAGCTTCTGGTACAGCTGACCCTGGATCGCCGCGGCCGACTGGCGCGGATCCTTCGCCCGCTCCTCGAACGGCGCGAGCGTGACGAAGACGGCGCCCGAATTCGGCGCGCGGGTAAATGTCGCACCGGAAAAGCCCACGATGTTCACCGCGTGCTGGATGCCGGGAATCTTCAGCGCGGTCTCGACCACGCGCCGGTTGACGTCGTCGGTGCGCGCAAGCGAGGCCGCGGGCGGCAGCTGCGTGACGATGATGAGATAGCCGCGATCGAGGTTTGGAATGAACCCGAGCGGCGTCTGGCGGAATTCGTTGAGACCGAAGGCGATGATGATGCCGTAGACGACGAGCATCAGCGCGGCGACGCGCACCAGCCGCGCCGAAAGCCATCCATAGCCGCGCGTCAGCGCGTCGAAATAACGATTGAAAATCCGGAAGAAGCCGCGGATCGGCCTGCTCCACCAGTGTCCGTCCTCGGCCTCGCGATGCGGCTTGAGCAGCAACGCGCAAAGCGCCGGCGACAGCGTGAGCGAGACGATGAGGGAAATGACGGTGGCGCCCGCGATGGTGAGCGCGAATTGCCGGTAGAACTGGCCGGAAATGCCGGTGATGAAGGCGGACGGAACGAACACGGACGTCAGCACGAGCGCGATCGCGATCAGTGCGGCGCCAACCTCGTCCATGCTCTTGACCGCCGCGTCGCGCGGCGAAAGACCCGCCGCGATATTGCGCTCGACGTTTTCCACCACGACGATGGCGTCGTCCACCACGATGCCGATGGCAAGCACCAGTCCGAAGAGCGACAGATTGTTCAGCGAAAAGCCGAACAGCGACATGAAGAAGAACGTGCCGATCAGCGACACCGGAATGGCGACGATCGGGATCACGGCGGCGCGCCAGGTCTGCAGGAACAGCACGACCACCAGCACGACCAGAATGATCGCCTCACCGATGGTCTGCTCGACCGCGTCGACCGACTGCTGGATGAACTGCGTCGGATTGTAGACGATGTCGTATTTCATGCCGGGCGGGAACCGCTGCGACAGGGTCGCCATCGTCTTCTGGATGGTGGCCGCCGTTGACAGTGCATTCGAGCCGGGCCGCTGGAAGATGCCGAGCGCGATCGCCGGGTTAAGATCGAGATAGGAATTTGTCGTGTAGTCCTGCGCGGCGAGATCGACGGTCGCCACGTCCTTCAGACGCACGACCGCGTCGCCGGTCTGCTTGACGACAATGTTGGCGAATTCGTCGGCGCTCGTGAGCCGGCCCATCGTGCGGACCGAAATCTGGAACGCACGCGCCCGATCGACCGGCGGCTGGCTCAGGACACCGGAGGCGACCTGGACATTCTGGCCCTGGAGCGCGACCACCACATCGCTCGCGGTCAGCCCGACCGATTGCAGGCGATCGGGATCGAGCCAGACGCGCATGGCATAGTCGCGGCTGCCGAACACGATGATGGAACCGACGCCGTCGATGCGTGCCAGCGCATCGGTGATTTCCAGCGTCGCATAGTTCGACATGAACAGCGTGTCGCGCGTCTTGTCCGGGGAAAAGAGATGCACGACCATCATGATGTCGGGCGAACTCTTGTTCACGGTGACGCCGATAGCGCGCACGTCGACCGGCAACCGCGGCGTCGCGACCGAAACGCGGTTTTGCACCTGCACCTGCGCGATATCGAGATCGGTGCCGATGTCGAAGGTCACCGCGATCGAGAAGCTGCCGTCGCTGGTCGAATTCGACGTGAGATAAATCATGTTCTCGACGCCGTTGATCTGCTGCTCGATCGGCGCCACCACCGTGGATGCGACCACCTCGGCGCTGGCGCCGGGGTATTGGCCGGTAACAGTGATGGTGGGCGGCGAGATTTCCGGATATTGCGCGACCGGCAGGCGCGAAAAACCGACGCCGCCGAGGATCACGAATATTATCGAGACCACGGAGGCGAAGATCGGCCGGTCGATGAAGAAATGCGAAATGCGCATCGGCTGATCTTCAGTCTGTTATTTCGGCTTCGGGGACGAACCGTCCGAGGCGACGGGCGATTCGGGTTTCTCGCCCCTGTGCTGCGGCTTGACCTTCAGGCCGTCGCGGGCGCGCATCAGGCCGTCCACGACCACGCGGTCATCGGGGCTGAGCCCCTCCTTGATCACGCGGAGACCATCGGGGGTGAGCTGACCGGGCGTGACGTACTTCTCGTGCACGACATCTTTCGCGTCGACGATCAGCAGATATTTGCGCGTCTGTTCGGTGCCGATGGCGGTATCGGGCACCAGCAGCGCCTCATAGGGGGGTGATGCCGGAACGCGTACGCGGGCAAACATGCCGGGCGTGAAAAAACCGTTGGGATTTTCGAACTGCGCGCGGCCGCGAATGGTTCCGGTCTGCCTGTCGATCACGTTGTCGACGAAATCCATGCGGCCCCTGTGATCGAATTCCTTTTCATCGATGAGCTTGAGCGTGACGGGGACGCCGGCATTCCGGCTGGCGACGTCGCTGCCTGCTTTAGCCGCCCGCTCGTAGTGCAGGTAGGACGCTTCATCGAAGGTGAACTCGAAATAGATCGGGTCGGTCGACACGATGGTGGCGAGCAGCGTGGTGTTGCCGGAGGTGCCGCCGGTTACCAGGTTCCCGGGCGACACGCGGCGATCGCCGATACGGCCGTTGACCGGCGCGCGCAGCTCGGTGAATTCGAGATCGAGTTCGGCCTGCCGCACCGCCGCCGCGTTGGCATTCACCAGGGCTTGCGCGTTGCGATAGGCCTGCGCGCGCTGCTCGAAGACCTGTTCGGTGATGGTCTTGTCGCGCACGAGCTGCTGGCCGCGATCGAGATCGGATTTGGTGAACAGAAGATTGGAATTGGCCAATTCCCGATTGGCCTTCGCCTGCTCGAGCGCGTTCTGGAATGAACGCTTGTCGATGGTGAACAGGAGATCGCCCTGTTTCACCATCTGGCCATCCTTGAAGTGGACGCCGTCGAGATAGCCGGAAACGCGCGCGCGCACTTCCACCGAATTCACGGCGGCAAAACGCCCGACATATTCATCGAAATCGACAACCTTGCGCTTGACCGGTTCCGCAATTGTGACCGTCGGCGGCGGCGGGGCCCCGGCCTGCTGCTGGCGTTCGCCGCAGCTTACGACCAAAGTCGCAAGCGCGACCCACGACGCCGCGCGGGCAGCATACATCATCCAGATTGATGAAATCGCCCGTCCAGAATTCATGAGTGCCTGCAAAACCGCTTAGCCGCAAACAATCCGGCCAGACCCCATAGCGTCGGGGGATAGCTATGTCCACCTTGCCGTTCGGCAACGGCAACAAGAAACTTCATTTCAACCGCGGAGCCTGGCGCGAAATGCCGTGAGCCAGGCGCGCCCGAACAGGATCATGATCGTTCCGCCATAAACGGCGGCCCCGATCGCGGCGAGCACGCCAAGTGCGGCAGGGTCGCGCAATTCCCGCCAGTCGCCGAACAATTGGGCCACCGGCATCCGGCAAAGCCACAGGATAACCGCCAGCACCAGTCCGGCGCCGGCCAGTTTGATTGCCGACTGCCGCAGGCGCTCGTCAATGCGAAAATGACCGGCGCGTTTTGCGAACCACAGCACAAGGCCGAGATTGATCCAGGCGCCGATCGATGTCGCCAGCGCGAGACCGACCTGCGCCAGCGGTCCCATCAGGAGAAACTTGAAGCCGATATTGACCGCGGCGGCAACGAGCGCGGCTTTCACCGGCGTCGCGGTGTCGCCGCGGGCAAAGAACGTCGCGACCGTGCTGCGGATGAGCACGAACGGCAGCAGGCCGAACGCGTAGGCCGCAAGCGTGCGGCCCGCGGCATCGGCATCGGCGGCGGTGAAGGCGCCGCGCATGAACAGCGCCCGCATCAGCAGTTCGGGAATGATAAAGAAAGCCACAAGACACGGGATCGACAACAGCAGCGTGAATTCGATCGCGCGGTTCTGCGCATGGGCGGCGCCGGTCTCGTCGCCGGCGGCAATCCGCCGCGACATCTCGGGCAGGATCACCGTGCCGGCGGCGATGCCGATCACGCCGATCGGCAGTTGATTGAGGCGGTCGGCATAATAGAGCGCCGACAAGGCGCCGGCCGGCAGGAAGCTGGCGATGATGGTGTCCGCGAACAGCGCGAGCTGGACACCGGCGGAGCCGACGGTCGCCGGCCCCAACGCACGGAAGAATTGTCGTACGTCGGCGTCGAATTCCGGCCAGCGCGGTCGTGCCCAGGCGCCGGCACGCGTGGCATCACCGGCAACCAGCAGGAATTCGAGAATGCCCGCGATCAGCACACCCCAGGCTGCAGCATGACCTGCGGTCGGAAAGAACGCAGCCAGCAGGAGTGCCACGATGATCGACAGATTGAGCAGGATCGGCGCGGCGGCGGCGGCGGCGAAACGCTGCAGCGCGTTGAGAATGCCGCCGTAGAGCGTGACCAGCGTGATCAGCAGCAGGTAGGGAAATGTGATGCGGGTCAGTTCGACGGCGAGCGCGTAACGGCCGGGATCGTTTCTGAACCCCGGCGCCAGAACATCGATCACCTCCGGCGTGAAAATGAGCGCGATGGCCAGAAGTACGACCTGACTTGCCAGCAGCAACGTGAAGATTCTGTCGGCGAAGAGACTGGCGCGCTCCACTCCGCCCTGTTCGCGAATGCGGGCATAGGCCGGAACGAACGCGGCATTGAATGCGCCCTCGGCGAATATCGCGCGAAAATGGTTCGGCAGGCGTAACGCGACAAAGAATGCGTCGGCCGCGGGTCCCGCGCCAAGCACCGCGGCGAGGACGATATCGCGCACAAAGCCGGTGATCCGCGAAATCAGCGTGAATCCGCCGACCGTGAGTATGCGATCAATCATCGGTTAATCCTGCCGCGTCACGGTCAAATCGGCGCAATAGTGCCTCAGGAAACACACAACATTTACGATAGCCAGATATCCCGAACTGCCTTAAGACAATTCCCGACCCGAACATAGCGCCCGGACGAGCTCTGCCCCAGCCATGCCTTCTGCGATCATTCCTGTATTGCTGGCCGGGGGCGCCGGGACACGGCTTTGGCCGGTTTCACGCGATGCCCTGCCCAAGCAGTTTCTGCCGCTGGTGGGCAACCGCTCGACCTACCAGGAGACCCTGGCGCGCGTGCAGGACCCGATGTTCGCCCCGCCGATCGTGATCACGGGGCCGAACTTCCATTTCTTCGCCCGCCGCCAGGCCGAGGAGATCGGCGTCGAGGCCACCGTGGTGATCGAGCCGCTGCGGCGGGATTCCGGCCCGGCGATTGCGGCGGCGACCGCGGTTGCGCGCAAACGCGATCCCGACGCGGTGGTGCTGGCGCTGGCGGCCGACCACATCATCCTCGACGTGCCGCAGTTCCGCGAGACCTGCCTGATCGGGCGCGAGGCCGCCGATGCCGGGCGCATCGTCACCTTCGGCATCAAGCCGACCGAGCCGAAGACCAGCTACGGCTATATTCTGCCGGGCGAGGCGATCGGGACGAACGGGGTGCAGGCGGTCAAGCGCTTCGTGGAAAAGCCCGATGCCGCCACCGCCGCGCGCTATGTGCGCGAGGGCTATCTGTGGAACTCGGGCAATTTCCTGTTCCGTGCCGACGTGCTGCTGGCCGAGCTTGCCCGGCTCGAGCCGGAAATGGCGGCGGCGATCGAGGCTGCGGTGGCAAAAGCCACGACCGATCTCGGCTTCCTGCGGCTTGAGCCGGAGGCTTTTGCGCGCGCGCCGCAGAAGTCGATCGACTATGCGGTGATGGAGAAGACCGACCGCGCCGCGGTGGTGGCCGGCGACTTCCGCTGGTCCGACATCGGCAGCTGGGACGCGCTGTTCGACATCACCCCGCGCGATGCCGATGGCAATGTCATGCAGGGTCCGGTGGTGGCCACCGATGCCAAAGACTGCGTGGTGCATTCCGACGGCCGGCTGACGGCGGTGGTGGGCATCAGGGATCTGGTGGTGGTGAGCACGTCTGACGCGGTGATGGTGCTGCCGCGGGCCCGCGCACAGGAGGTGCGCGAGCTGGTTGCCCGGCTGAAGGCGGAGAAGCGCGCCGAGGCGACCGACCACAAGCGCGTGCACCGGCCGTGGGGCTACTACGAGTTGATCGACATGGGCGAGCGTTTCCAGGTCAAGCGCATCGTGGTCAACCCCGGCGGCATCCTGTCATTGCAGAAGCACCGCCACCGTTCGGAGCACTGGGTGGTGGTTCGCGGCACCGCGGAAGTCACGCTGGGCGAGGAGCGCCGCGCGGTGCACGAGAATGAATCGATCTATATCCCGATCGGCAGCGTGCACCGCATGGCCAATCAGGGGAAAATCCCGCTCGAACTGATCGAAGTGCAGACCGGCAGCTATTTCGGCGAGGACGACATCGAGCGCCTCGAGGACGTGTACAAGCGCACCTAGCGGATTTTCGTTTCTCTCTGAATCCGGTTACCGCAACGTCTTACCTCCCCTTAAAAAGGGGAGGTCGGCGAGCGAACGGGTCCGGCCGAAGTCCGGCCCGATGATAGTGGGGGTCAGGTGCGCTTAGAGCGTGATCTGTTCACATTGAATCAAGCAATCCTCCGCTCGTCCCCGCGAAAGCGGGGACCCAAGGCAAAAATGATAGGCATTTCAACGTGGTCCTGGATTCCCGCTTGCGCGGGAATGAGCGGAGTGTGGTTCAACGCAAATGGATCTTGGTCTAAGTGATGCCCGCCCCAACCCTCCCCTTTTCAAATTGAGGGAGCGCGCTGCCGTTGTGGTAGCGATTCCATCTGAAACGATCACGTTCTAGGGCCCATTGGAGCGTGCGATCTACAGAATCTTCCGCCGCACCAGCGCGTCGATCACGTCATTGGCCAGATTTCCGGGCTCATCGTGTCCGGCCGCAAGATGCAAATCCGGATTTTCAGGCGCCTCATAGGGCTGATCCACGCCGGTAAAATTCCTGATTTCGCCGGCGAGCGCGCGTCGGTAGAGGCCCTTTGGATCCCGCGCGATACATTCTTCAAGCGGCGTGTCGACAAATATCTCGACGAATTCATCGCCGAGCAGTTCACGCGCCATGCGGCGCTCCGCGCGAAACGGCGAGATGAACGAGCAGAGCACGATCAGGCCGGCTTCGGTCATCAGCCTGGCTACCTCGCCGACTCGCCGGATATTTTCCACACGGTCGGATTCGGTAAAGCCCAGGTCCTTGTTCAGGCCGTGCCGGATATTGTCGCCGTCGAGCATGACGGTATGTACGCCGCGCGCATGCAGCGCGGATTCAACCAGATTGGCAATGGTCGATTTTCCGGAGCCCGGCAGGCCGGTGAACCACAGCACCGCCGGCTTGTGATGCATGAGCGCCGTACGCGCCGCCTTGCCGACCGCCAGGTTATGACGATGGATATTCGTGGCCCGGCGAAGTGCGAAATCGATCATGCCCGCGGCGACGGTCTCGTTGGAGAAACGGTCGATCAGGATAAAGGCACCGGTCTCGCGGTTGTCGGCATAGGCGTCGAATGCGATCGGCCGGGCGACGGACAAGTTGCAAACGCCAAACTCGTTGATCGCAAGTGTCTTGGCGGCAAGCTTCGACAGCGTGCCGACGTCGATCTGATGCTTGAGCTCGGTCACGGTCGCAGCGAGCGTGCAATTGTTGATTTTCATGAGATAGGAGCGACCCGGCATCAATCGCTCGCGTCCCATCCAGACCAGATGCGCGGCAAGCTGGTCGGCGACCGGCGGGCGGTCGCGCAGAGCGGTGAGCATATCGCCGCGGGCGACGTCGATCTCGTCGTCGAGCGTGATGGTGACC
Source organism: uncultured Alphaproteobacteria bacterium (assembly GCA_963828695.1). Classification (GTDB taxonomy): domain Bacteria; phylum Pseudomonadota; class Alphaproteobacteria; order Rhizobiales; family Xanthobacteraceae; genus Pseudolabrys. The sequence continues at coordinate 528,484 of CAWHFS010000001.1, forward strand.
GAATCGCGTGCTGCCGCGGACTGAAGTGCCCCGCCGGGCCCGATGACCGACTTGACCTTCGACGTCTGTCCGGACGGCAGAATGGCGATCTCATCGCCCGGCCGGACGCTGCCGCTCGCGATCGTTCCTGCAAAACCCCGGAAATCGGCGTTGGATCGACTGACCCATTGCACGGCGAGGCGAAACGCGCTGCCTTCCCTGCCGTCTTCGACGTCGACGTTTTCCAGGTAGTCGAGCAGGAGCGGCCCCGCGTACCAGGGCGTACGCGCGCTGCGAACGGAAATATTGTCGCCGTAACGCGCCGAAACCGGGATCGCCGTGATGTCCCTGAAGGCGAGCCCGGCCGCGAATTCGCCGAAACGCGACGCAGTCTGTTCGAAGACGGCCATGTCAAGTTCGACAAGATCGATCTTGTTCACCGCAAGGACGATGTGGCGGATCCCCAGCAGGGCGGCGATGATGGCGTGGCGCCGGGTCTGACTGACCAGGCCCTTGCGTGCATCAACCAGCAAAATTGCAAGATCGGCATTCGATGCGCCGGTCGCCATGTTGCGGGTATATTGCTCGTGTCCCGGCGTATCGGCGACGACGAAGGCCCGACGCCTGGTCGAGAAATAACGATAGGCCACGTCGATGGTGATGCCCTGCTCGCGCTCGGCCTCCAGCCCGTCGAGCAACAGCGCAAAATCGATATCGTCCCCGGTGGTGCCGTATCGTTTCGAGTCACTATCAAGCGCGGCCAGATGATCCTCCAGGATGAGGTTCTGCTCGTACAGCAAACGTCCGATCAAGGTGGACTTGCCGTCGTCGACCGAGCCGCAGGTGAGGAACTGCAAGGCCGGACGGGCATCGGCGCCGGCAGCATGAACCTTCGCGGGAGCAGCGATTGGCGCTTCCATCACCGCATACTCCGCTCATTCCCGCGCAAGCGGGAATCCAGGACAAGGATTTCGGACGTATGGATATCCCGCCATGGATCCCGGCTTTCGCGCGGATGAGCGGAATACCTTGCGATTTGCGGACAATCGGACATGCCTCAGAAATAGCCCTCGCGTTTCTTCTTCTCCATCGATCCCGTTTCGTCATGATCGATGATGCGTCCCTGCCGCTCCGAACGCGTCGAGCCGCGCATTTCCGCAATGATCGCATCGAGCGTGCCGGCGCTCGAGGGAATTGCACCGGTCAGCGGATAGCAGCCGAGTGTGCGAAAGCGGACGGACTTCATGCGCGGCGTCTCGCCCGGTGCGAGCGGCAGGCGATCGTCGTCGACCAGGATCAGGGCGCCATTGCGTTCGACCACCGGCCGCGGCCTGGCGAAATAAAGCGGCACGACGGGGATCTCTTCGGCGCGGATGTATTCCCACACGTCGAGCTCGGTCCAATTCGACAACGGGAACACCCGCATCGATTCGCCTGTTTTGATGCGGGTATTGAACAGCGACCACAGCTCGGGCCGCTGGTTGCGCGGATCCCAGCCGTGGCTCGCGGCGCGATGCGAGAAGATGCGCTCCTTTGCGCGGCTCTTTTCTTCGTCGCGCCGTGCGCCGCCGAAAGCCGCATCGAAGCGCCATTTGTTGAACGCCTGGCGCAGGCCTTCCGTCTTCATGACCTGCGTATGAACCGCCGAACCCGAAGCCACCGGCGAAACGCTGCGTGCGCGTCCTTCCTCGTTGAGATGAACCAGAAGATCCAGGCCGAGGCGTGCAGCCGTCTGATCGCGGAACGCGATCATCTCGCGAAACTTCCATCCGGTATCGATGTGCAGCAACGGGAACGGCAGCTTGCCGGGATAAAATGCCTTTTGCGCGACGTGCAACATCGCGCTCGAATCCTTGCCGATCGAATACAGCATGACCGGATTGCTGAATTCGGCCGCGGTCTCGCGGAAAATGTGAATCGCTTGCGCTTCAAGACGGCGCAAGCGGATGTTGTTATCGCGCCAGATCATCAGGCACATGCAGGCTCCGTGCCCGGCAGTGCTACTTCAATTCGCTCGAATGCGGGAAGACGCGATATTTCAAATTCATCCGCAAAGCGGAAAATATCATCTAATCAATCACGCTTTCAGGGCGCGTTTTACCGTGTCGATGATCCGCTCCTGGGTCGCGGCATCGAGATAGGCGTGCATCGGCAGACTGATGACATCCGCCGCCAGACTGTCGCTCACGGCAACACCGGCTTTGCCGACCGGATAGTGCTTGTAGGCCACCTGCCGGTGCAGCGGGATCGGGTAGTAGATCGCTGTCGGTATGCCTTCGGCCTTCAGGGCGGCGGCGAAAGCATCGCGCCGGCCGCCGGGCACGCGGATGGTGTATTGCGCCCAGACCGAGGTCGAACCGGGCGGCACCATCGGCACCGCCACGACGCCGCTCAGGCCTTCCGCGTAACGGCGGGCAACCCTGTTCCGGGCCTCGATCTCATCGGGAAAGATCTTCAGTTTTTCGCTCAAGATTGCCGCCTGGATCGTATCGAGGCGCGAGGCCAGACCGATACGGACATTGTCGTACCGGTCGCTGCCATGGCCGTGCATGCGCAGGCTGCGCAGGACGTCGGCCATCTCAGCGTCGTCGGTCAGCACCGCGCCGCCGTCGCCGTAGCAGCCGAGCGGCTTGGCCGGAAAGAAACTGGTCGCGGTGGCATCGCCGAATGTTCCGAGCCGGCGGTTCTGGTAGACCGCGCCGAAAGCCTGCGCTGCGTCGTCCAGGATGAACAGGCCCGCGGCTCTGGCAGCGGCCGATACGGCCGCATGATCGGCGGGCAGTCCGAACAGGTCGACTGGAATGATTGCTTTGGGCGTAAGTCCTGCTTCTCTTGCCGCTTCAATGGCGCCGGCAATTCCGTTCGCGTCGACATTGAAGGTGGCTTCCTCCACATCGACAAAGACCGGGGTCGCGCCCACCAGCGCCGCAACTTCCGCGGTAGCGCAGAACGTGAATGACGGACACAGCACCGCGTCGCCCGGCCCGATCCCCTTTGCGCGCAGCGTCAGCACCAGCGCGTCGGTGCCGCTGGCGCAGCTCACTGCATGGCGCGCGCCGCTGAAGGCTGCGAGTTCGTCTTCGAACGCCCGCACTTCCGGCCCAAGAATGAACTGGCAATGTCCAAGCACGCGTGCGACCGCCGCGTCGATCGCACTGCCCAGGCGGCGGCGCTGCGCGGCCACGTCGATAAACGGAATTGGCGGCAGGCTGGGTCGCTGATTCATAAGACGTCCAGGGACGATGAGACGATGCGCCGTCAGCCGACGACCACGCGCGGCGCCTGGCGCAGCGCGGGCGCGGCGGTCGCGGCGCGGTCGGAAAGGCAGCGGATCGCAATTTCAAAACTCGCCACGCCCTCTTCGCCCGTCACCGCAGCCGCGGCGCCTGAACGGACCGCGCGCAGGAAGGAAAGCAATTCCGAGCGCAGGGGCTCGGCATGGCCAACGGAGAGATGACGCATCGAATAGCTGCCGTCGGGCTGGAAGCCGAAGCACTCGGTCACCTGCCGCGTGAGGAGATCGGCCATGATGTATTTGCCGCGCGTTGCGACGATGACATTACGCGCCTTGAACGGCGTCAGCCAGTTGGTGTTGATGTGCGCGAGCACGCCGGACGCGGTGCGGAACTGAAGGAGCGCGATATCCTCGCGCTCGGCGACCGCATTGGAAAGCTGCGGCTGTACTTCAACGATATCGGAATCGGTAAACCAGCGGATCAGATCGATGTCATGAACGGCAAGATCGATGACCACGCCGACATTCGACATGCGTGGCGGGAACGGCCCGACGCGGGTGATGGCGATCGACAGAATATCTTCGTTGCGGATCGCGTCCTTGATCGCTTCCACCGCCGGATTGAAGCGCTCGACGTGACCAACCATCAGGGTGACGCCGGCACGCCGCGCCGCGGCGATGATGTCACGCCCCTCCTCGACCGAAGAGGCAATCGGCTTTTCCACCATGACGTGGATGCCGCGCGCGATGCAGGCGAGCGCAATCTCGTGATGCAGGTGGGTCGGCGCCGCAATGGTGGCCGCGTCGATGCCGAGGTCGATCAGTTCCGCCACGTCATTGACCGAACCGCAGCCGAGCGTGCGCGCGACGAAATCCGCCTGCTTGCGGTCGGGATCGGCAACGGCGACGAGTTCGACCCCGGGCAGCCCGGAGAAAACACGCGCATGATTGCTGCCCATGACGCCGACGCCCACCACGCCGACGCGCAATAATCTCTCCGCGCCCGGATTTGCCGCCTGCACCATGCCTTGACCGAAGCCCCTGAACGCAACCTTCGTCCGGCCCAACCCCTAGCATGCCGCAGGGCGGCTGGCGACCACCCCCCAAAAACCGCGTGAACACGATTTGATTCAAAGCGTTACAGGCGCGCAATCGCTTCGGCGCGACCGAAATACCGGTCGTTTCGTTTTGGCTATTCCGCAGCGCGCGAAGCGGGGACCGCGAGCCGCAGGCCGGCGGCCAGGGCGTCTTCGCGGAATGATTTCACTGCGCCGAGCGAAAGCTCGGCCGCGGTTTTCGTGCCGAGGCCCGGAATCTTCTTGAGCACGTCGGCCGGCGCGGTGATGATGTGGCATCCCATGTCATCGGCTTCCACCACGTTGAACACCTCGCGCGTGGACGCCCAGATGATCTCGACATTCGCGGTCTTGCGTGCGCGCGCGACCGCGTCCTGCATGACCGGGCGATAGTCGATCCCGAAATCGGCGAGCCGTCCGGCGAAAACCGAAACGCAGGCCGGCGCGCCGCCGGCGAGCGCCTCGACGGCGCGGGCGACCTGCTCGGGCGTGAAGATCGCCGTCATGTTGATTTTGACTCCGTCGCGCGACAAGGCCCGCACTGCGTCGAACAATGGCTCGCCGCGGGTGGTGGTCACCGGCAGCTTCACATGGACATTCTTGCCCCAGGTCGTGATGACCCGCGCCTGCGCCACCATTTCAGGGATGTCGTCGGAAAATACCTCGAAGGAGATGTGCCGATCCGGCACCGCGGCAACAAGATCGCGGCCATAGGCGGCATAGTCGCTGACGCCCGCTTTCTTCAGCAGCGAGGGATTTGTCGTAAAGCCGGCAATCCAGGTCTGCCTGGCCATGTCCAGGATCTGCGCCTTGTCGGCGCCGTCGGTGAACAGCTTGACCTTCAGTTTCGCCAAAGTCGGGACGTTCATGGGCCGCTACCTTCCCTCATCTTTCTGCCAGTCTAGTACAAAATCGGAGCCCGCGCGATTCGGTGCGTTCGTGCAGGCCGGCTTCTTGACTTCCCGCCGCTGAAACGGCAACCGGATGCGTCCCGGCAGCGCAGCCGCGTTACCGCTCCAGGAGATGCAATGCGCAAAGCGCTTTCCCTTGCGGTCAAGGCTGCGGTATCCGGGCTGCTGCTCTATTTTGCATTGAACCTGGTCAACATCGAGACAGTCGCCGGCCGCCTGAGCCGAATCGATCCCGCATGGATCGCACTGGAACTGCTGGTTCTGCTGGTGCAGACCTTTTTCCTTGCGTTGCGCTGGGGACAGATCGTAATCGCGTGCGGCGCCTCCCTGCCTCTGACTCGATTGTTCCGTTTCAGCCTGATCGCGGTCTTCTTCAGCCAGACGCTTCCCTCCAGCGTCGGCGGCGACGCCATGCGCATCTGGCTTCTTGGCAAACAGACCGATTGGCGCGTCGCCGCCTATTCGGTGTTCCTCGACCGCGTGATGGGCGTGTTTGCCCTTGCGACTCTGGTCGTGGTCTGCCTGCCATGGAGCTTCGAACTGGTGCGCAATCCGGTCGGCCGCAGCGCCCTGCTGATCATCGGGCTCGGCAGCATTGTTGCCGCTCTCGTCTTCATCGGCCTGGCCTGGGACCGGTTGCGGATCCTGCAACGTTGGTCACCGACGCGTCACCTTGCGGCCATGGCGACGGTTGCATTGACGATCGCGAGGTCGCGGCGCGCGCTGGCGCCGATTTTCATGTTGTCGATCACGATTCACCTTTTCACCGCCGTCGCGGCATGGTGCGCGGCGCGATCCGTCGGCGCCAACCTGTCGCTCCTCAATTCCCTGCTTCTGGTATTGCCGGTCGTTCTGGTCACCATCGTGCCGATCTCGATCGCCGGCTGGGGTGTGCGCGAAAGCGCGATGGTGGCTGCCTTTGCCTATGCCGATCTGCCGCAAAGCGACGGCCTGATCGTCTCGCTGCTGTTCGGCGCCGGCTTCCTTGCCCTTGGCATGATCGGCGGCCTCGTCTGGATTCTCACCATTGAGCGGCGCGAAAGTGGTCCCGCTCCCGGCGTTGTTAGCCAGGAATGACGCCCGCGCCCGTGCAGCCCGTCTCGGTCAGCGGCGATGATAATCGCGATACCAGTCGATGAAACGGCCAATGCCGTCGGCGATTGGCGTCGCGGGCTTGAAATCGACCTCCCGCATGAGATCGTCGACATTGGCGAAGGTTGCCGGAACGTCGCCCGGCTGCATGGGCAGAAACTCGCGCTTGGCCTTCTTGCCGATCGCTTCCTCAAGCAGACGCACGACTTCCAACAGTTCGATCGGCTTGTTGTTGCCGATATTGTAGACCCGCCATGGCGCCGAGCTTGAGCCCGGATCCGGCGTCTCGCCAGACCACTTCGGATTGCCGGACGGCGCGCGTTCCACGAGCCGCACGACTGACTCCACCACATCGTCGATATAGGTAAAGTCGCGCCGCATGTTGCCGTTGTTGAACAGCTTGATCGGCCGATCGGCCGTGATCGCTTCGGCAAAGATCCACATCGCCATGTCGGGCCGCCCCCACGGACCGTAGACCGTGAAAAATCGCAGGCCGGTCGTCGGCAGGCCGAACAGATATGCATAGGAATGTGCCATCAGCTCGTTGGCCTTTTTCGACGCGCCATAGAGGCTGAGCGGATGATCGACATTGTCATGCACTGAAAACGGCATGCTGGTATTGGCGCCATAAACCGACGAAGAGGATGCATACAACAGATGCCGGCAGCGATTGTGCCGGCAGCCTTCGAGAATATTGGTGAAGCCGACGAGATTTGCGTCCACATAGGCATAAGGATCGACGAGCGAATGGCGCACGCCGGCCTGTGCGGCAAGGTGCGCCACGAAGGGGAAACGATGTTTGGCAAACAGCGCCGCCATACCGGCGCGATCGGCAAGATCGAGCCGCTCGAAGCTGAAGAGGTCGAATTTGGCGAGTTCCGCGCGGCGCGCTTCCTTCAGTTTCGGGTCGTAGTAGGCATTCATGTTGTCGAGGCCGACAACCTTGCGGCCGTTATCCAGCAGCCGCCGGGCGACATGAAAACCGATGAAGCCCGCCGCGCCGGTCACCAAAATCGGATCATCGGACATCGGCTCGGTTCCCGTTCGCGGCGCGGCCTTCGTCTATAACCGCCATAGGTCGATATGCTCCGGTTTCTGCAGGCGGTCGAGCTTCGATTTGACGTCGAGAACGATGCCCTGCCCGCCCTTGAGCAGCTTCTGGATCAACGGCCAGCCGCCGGCGACGTATTCATTGTGAGCGACCGCAACGATCACCGCATCGGCCGGGCGCAGCAATTCGATCGGCGTCAACGTTAGTCCATATTCGTGTACGGATTCTTCCGGAAGGGCGATCGGGTCGTGTATTTGAACCCCCACGCCGACCCGGCCAAGTTCACGCGCGATATCGATGACCTTCGAGTTCCGGATGTCCGGCACATTCTCCTTGAAGGTCATGCCAAGGATCGTCACCGTCGGGTCGCTGCATCCGCGCTGCAGCAAGGCCCGCATGCATTCACGCGCCACGCGCCCGCCCATGCCATCGTTGATACGCCGGCCCGCGAGGATGATCTCGGGATGGTAGCCGGCCTTCTCGGCACGGAAAGTCAGATAGTACGGATCGACCCCGATACAGTGGCCGCCGACGAGGCCGGGCTGGTAGTTCTGGAAGTTCCATTTGGTCGCTGCGGCCGCGAGCACATCGCCGGTGTCGATACCGAGTTGATGGAAGATGGCAGACAGTTCGTTCATGAAAGCGATATTGAGGTCGCGCTGCGTGTTTTCGATCACCTTGGCGGCCTCGGCCACCTTGATCGATGGCGCGCGATGGATGCCCGCCTTTACCACCGAACCATAGACCTCGCCGACGATATCCAATGTCCGCTGATCCTGCGCGGACACGACCTTGGTGATGGTCTCGAAGCGATGTTGCCTGTCGCCGGGATTGATACGTTCGGGTGAATAGCCGACCGTGAAATCGCGCCCGCCTGCAAGGCCCGACTTTTTTTCCAGGACCGGTACGCATTCTTCCTCGACCGCGCCCGGATACACGGTCAATTCATAGACGACAATGTCGCCGCGCTTGAGCACGCTGCCGACGCTGTCCGAGGCCGCCAGCATGGCACCGAGATCCGGACGACGCGCGGTGTCGATGGGAGTCGGTACCGTCACGATATAGAAATCCGCACCACTCAGCTGAGCCAGATCGTTTTCATAGCGCAACGTCGGCTGCCTGACGTCGGCCACCTCGATCTCGCGCGTGCGGTCGCGACCCGAACGCAGTTCCTCGATGCGCCTTGTGTCGATGTCATAGCCGATGACCGGCACTCCGGAGCGCGCGAAGGCCACGGCAACCGGAAGGCCAACATAGCCAAGGCCGATCACCGCAATTTTTCGATTATGCGCCACGCAAGGTTCCTCTCCGAAGCGGTCAGATCGCGGAGTTGCGCACCTGTTTAGCCGGGGCCCGATGGGGCGGGCAATGGGCCTGACTTGCGGCCAAGGAGCCGATCGTAGAGCGCGACAATCTCGCGGCCGATGCGTGCGCTGGAAAATTGATCCTCGACCAGGGCGCGGCCTGCCGTTGCAAATCGCAGGCGCATCGGACGATCCTGCGCCAATTTGTCGAGGGCCTCTGCAAGAGCAGCGGGATCGTCAGGCGGCACCAGGAGCGCGTTGATGCCGGCGCGTGCGATCTCACGGCATCCCGGCACGTCGGTCGCCACAATGGGCCGGCCGCATGCCGCGGCTTCCAGCAAGCTCTTGGGCAAACCCTCGCGTCGTGACGGCAACACGGCAATATGCGCCCTTGCCCAAACCTCCCGGATGTCATCGACATGGCCGAGAATTGAGATACCGGGCCGGCGCTCCCAGCGTCCGATTTCGTCCGCCGAGATGGACGCCGGATTGGCGGGATCGGTCTCGCCCGCCAGAAGCAGCTGGATTGGCCGCGGGCCGCGGCTGATGCGCTCATGTGCCGCGACGAGCGTGCGTACGCCCTTGTCATCGAGCAATCGCCCGACGAATGCCGCGGTCAATGAACCGTCGGGTTCGGGCAACGGTTTGAGGACGTCGGTATCCACTCCCGAACCCGGAATCAGAAATATGTGATCTGCACGCACGCCAAGCCTCACGAGCGCAGCCCGGTCATCTTCATTTTGAACCAGCACCGCAGTGAGCGGGCGATTGAGCAGCCATTTGAGAATGCGACCGAGGACTGCGCCGGTCGCCCGCGCCTTCAGCATGCGGGATGTGAATGCAAATCCCAGACCCGCCAGGGCATTGAGACGGACCATCGGCAGGCCAAGGGCAGCAAACGAACCGATAATCGTCGGCTCGAGTGCAACATTGTGCACAAGGTCGGGTGAAAGACGCCGGAAGAGCGCGCGGACATCCCGCCAGATGGCGATCCGGGCAAAGGGACTGAGGCTGCCGCGCGGCCATGACAGCGGGTGAAGGCAAAAGCCGAGCGCTTCGATCTCGGCGCCGCTCTCGCCAACGCGTGTTGCCACGTGCACGTCATAGCCCGCCTTCTGCGCCGCCTTCGCCATCGGAAGCCGGTGGGAAAGAAAATACCAGTCCTCGGTGACGAGGTAGAGCAATATCGGCGGAGAGTTCAATGGAGATCCTGATTGCAACGGATTGATGCGCAGGCAATAGTACAGTTACAAGCTTTTATATTGCCAACCGCATCATGTCCTGGAAAATATACATTCTCGCTTCCTCTATGTATTATGGCGCAATGGGACGAGCTAGCCGGATTAGCAATGCGCGGCAAGGAGTCGACCCACGGGCCAAGCGGACCGGCGATGCGGGATCACAGAGCTTGAGGCGTCTCGTCAGCACGGTTCGCAAGGCCATCAATCTTACTCTAGCAATATCCCTTTAATTTGCCGGCAAAGCCCGTGATTTTGTAAAATATAGATCGAAAAATGGGGCCTTCGAGATTGCCGAATGGCTCGCGAAATTAGGTGAAGTAGAATTCTACAAAATGGTTTCGAGGTCGTGGCACGAAGCACGTATGATAAAACCATTGCGGCCTCGCCATCAGTTCGCCAATCATGCTAAGCACCACCAATTCTTTTGACGGCGAAAATCACTCGAGCTGATTGGCTCGGAATATTTATGTACTGATCAGATCGTCTTTCAGCCAATGCATCGGTCCGTTTTGGGGCACCGGTTTGACACACAATCCTCACATGGGTAATGACAACGGGCGCCCATCAAACTCTCAGTGATTTCTCCGATCCCTTATCATGCGCCGCAATATTGAACCACTAACCATTGCAGCAATTTCATTTTCGTTGTTGCTGATCCTCACCGCCGCATTCGCAAAACATCTTGGGTTGGGCGAAAACGAGAAATTTGTCTCTTACGAGTGGATCGGGTTGACGCGATTTGGGCAATTTAAGCTCGGATTCCTTTTGCTATTCGCAGTTACGTTGTTTGAATTCTCGCGGTGAATTGGGCGCCGACGGAGTCTCGCGACTATTGCAAATGCCTGGCGGATCCTCCGATCTCGGTACTTAAAACTGCCCACGGTGGCTGTAATAATCGTTAATGTCATTGGTGTTCTGGTTGCCTTGAAATTGTTTGATGCTTTTATGATCGGCCCCGAATCATCGACACTTCCGGGGCTTGATCTAGATGCTGCCCAGCGTACAGCGAGAACGCTGGAGTTATTCCCATATGAAGGCTGGCATATGCAGGCTGAAGCCAATGCAGGAGAGTTTCGCTTGGGATCAATGGGATTCGCGATTGATTTTGATATCCGGTCACCGCCAAAAAGGCAGGCAAACGAGTACCGCATCATTTTGATTGGCGGCAGCGGTGCCCAAGGTTGGGGTGCGAGTTCGACTGCGTCTACAATGGCGAAAGTACTCGAACGCCTGTTAAATGATCGGCGTGACGGCCGTATTTATCGGGTCATCAATCTCGCCATGGGATCGTCACTCACATATCAAAATTTCATTGCCCTGAACCGGTGGGCACATCCACTTAGGCCAGACCTAATTCTTAGCTATTCGGGCGTCAACGACTATGTCGTGCCGCTGATTCACGAAGAAATGAGAGATGCCCATTATTATTTCAATGAACTCAACAGCCTTGCAATTGCCGCGCGCGCATCTGAATCCCCACCGCAGCTATCTTGGCTTGTGTGGTTTCTACCCAATCTGATGACAAAAACAACATTCGGATATGGAATTAAGTATGCGCTATTTCCAAATTACTTTCTGCGGCGCGCTCAGGAAAGCTACGATCGCTCTTACGGACGGCACTACACTGATCCGAATAAATTCATGGATGAAGTGGTCACGCCCTCATACATCCACGCAATGCAATCTATTCGGCGCGATTTCGATGGCATCCCAATTTTTATTGTCTGGCAAGCCTTGCACGCGTCAGAAATCAAGCTTCATCTTAATCACGAACCTAGCCTTCGCAAAGATTTTTATGATCGCATGTACCAACAGGTTAGCGCTCAACTCTCCGGTCCGGGCTGGTATCTCGCTAATTTTTATGCCTTCAATCGGAAGAATCCTAGTCCTGAAATTGCAGAGTGAACTTCTATGTATCCGCCTGCGGCGGACACCCGAGCGATAAGGGGCAGAAGCTACTAGCGCAATACGTTTTAAAGAAACTCAATTGTATATTCACCAGCGCACCGCCGCCTTGTCTTGCCGACTGAAGATTGCTGCCGATCTAATGAAGGAGACTATTCAACTTTTCATTGACAGCTGTGCACACAATAAGATGATGATGCACGAATCCGATGTCGATGCTTGACGACGCCAGCAAGCCTGGACCGGTGGGGCTACGGAAAAGAAGTGAGCATCAGTTCCATGCAAGAGGCTCACACACGCTAAGGTGCGCCGCCAAATCAAAGCGGACTGGAAGGCCATCGCAACCCGTCCGCTACAAGTGTGCTTCGGTAACGGCATCAAACTTGAAGTCGTTACGTTCCCGCCTCTTCTGTGTATTGTGAGGTACTGGAGCGATTTGCCGGAGTAGTGCCGGTCGATCAGTGGTCAAAAAATGACAAATACGACCCACGAAGATTTTTCTCGCGACGAAATTGTAGTTGCCGGTTCTGACCGGTCGTTCGGTATTGTAATAACCGCGGCCTTCAGTGTTCTGGCTCTGCTCAATGGCTGGCATGGCGGTCACCTGTGGCCGTGGATGGTGGGGCTGGCGGGCCTGTTTCTGGCCGCGGCACTTTTTTCTCCCACGGTGCTAAATCCGCTCAATCGGCTATGGTTCAAGTTTGGGCTACTGCTGCACAAGGTGGTCAACCCTGTCATGATGGCATTCGTGTTTTTCGGCGCGGTGCTTCCGACCGGACTCGTTATGCGGGCTCTGGGAAAGGATCTACTTCGGCTCAAACGGCAGCCTGACGCGAAAAGCTACTGGATAGAACGGCGCCCACCTGGGCCAGCGCCTCAATCCATGAAGGATCAGTTCTAGTAGGAAAATAGCATGGATTTCCTGGTTGAGCTTTGGCGTTTTATGCGCGTTCGCAAGAAATTCTGGCTGCTGCCCATCCTCTTTATGATGGTGGTGTTCGGCGGGCTGGTGGTGCTGACCAAGGGTTCTGCGGTAGCGCCATTCATTTATACGCTGTTCTAGCCGTTGACCGATGCGTGTCCTCGGCATTTCTGCCTTTTACCACGACAGCGCAGCTGCACTGGTCGAGGACGGCCGAATCGTGGCCGCCGCGCAGGAGGAACGCTTCACCCGGAAGAAACATGATCCATTGTTTCCAAAAAACGCTATCGCCTATTGTCTCGATGAAGCCGGCGCGAAACTCGATGATCTCGATCATGTGGTATTCTACGATAAGCCGTTCCTGAAATTCGAACGGCTGATGGAAACCTACATCGCGCTCACTCCCCGGGGGTTCCGCTCATTCCGTATGGCGATCCCGCTCTGGCTGAAGGAAAAGTTGTTCCAGAAGAGCCTGGTAAAGGGCGAGCTGAAACAGTTTGCCGACGGTTTCGATAGTGCTCGGCTCCTGTTCTGCGAACACCATCTGAGCCATGCCGCATCGGCGTTCTATCCTTCGCCCTATGAAGACGCAGTCGTGCTGACAATGGACGGCGTGGGCGAATGGGCGACGACCTCAGCGGCGATCGGCTCGGGCAAAAGCCTGGAGGTATTCCAGGAGATACACTTCCCGCATTCGCTTGGCCTGCTCTATTCGGCGTTCACGTACTACACCGGCTTCAAGGTTAATTCTGGTGAGTACAAAGTCATGGGGCTTGCGCCTTATGGCGAACCGAAATACGCCAAATTAATTCTCGAGAACCTGATAGATCTCAAGCCGGACGGCTCGTTCAGGCTCGACATGTCATATTTCGATTATTGCACCGGCCTAACCATGACCAACAAGCGCTTCTCAACGTTGTTCGGCGAGCCGGTACGTACGCCGGACAAGCTGCTCACCAATTTTCACATGGATATCGCGGCCTCCATCCAGGCAGTATTGGACGAAGCGGTACTCCGCATCACACGTAACCTGGCCAGGACGACCGGGGCGAAGAACTTATGCCTCGCCGGTGGCGTGGCTCTCAATTGCGTCGCCAACGGCAAGGTACTGCGCGACGGCGCATTCGAGAACATCTGGATCCAACCGGCGGCGGGCGATGCTGGCGGTGCGGTCGGAGCAGCGCTCGCCGCGGTGCACATCTTCAAAGGTCAAGCGCGCACGACCAACGGTTACGACGGTATGGCCGGCGCGCTGCTCGGACCGAGCTACAGCCAATCCGATATCGAGCGCCGGCTTGCCGCCGCGGGCGCTCGCTTCGATATACTCGACGAAGACCGGATGATAGAGGCCGTCGCAATAGCGTTGGCCGGGCAGCAGGCGGTCGGCTGGTTCCAGGGCCGTATGGAGTTCGGCCCGCGCTCGCTCGGTGCACGCTCAATCCTCGGCGATCCGCGCTCGCCAACCATGCAACGCAACCTCAATCTCAAGGTCAAGTATCGCGAAAGTTTCCGGCCATTCGCGCCCTCGGTGCTGCGCGAGGACGTTTCCGAGTGGTTTGATTTTGATTCCGACAGCCCCTACATGCTGATCGTTGCCGACGTACGCGAGAACCGGCGTCGCGCCATGACACGGGAGGAGAAAAGGCTGTTTGGCATCGACAGGCTCAACATCTCGCGCTCGGAAATTCCGGCCGTGACACATGTCGATTATTCGGCGCGCATCCAGACCGTGCACGCCAACACTAACCCGCTGTTCCACCGACTGCTGACGCGTTTCAAGGAAATGACGGGATGCCCGGTGCTGGTTAACACCAGCTTCAATGTGCGCGGCGAGCCTATCGTATGCACGCCGGAAGATGCGTTCAATTGCTTCATGGGCAACGAGCTTGATCTGTTGGCGATCGGAAACTGCGTTCTACGGAAGACGGCACAGGATCCCGGTCTGAAACGGGACAATAGTTCTGCATTCGATCCAGATTAATACCGATAGTTGATTCATTTAATCAAAACCGCCAATCGCGATAAGGGACCAAACAGAAAGACGGTCGCAAGGCGGTCATTGTTGCAGCCGTCAGTTGCCAGGCCGGGCCGCGATGGGCGCAGGCCAATCACCAAGGGCCTTACGCACTGCTTCAGCGACGACCTTGTGGCCACGCGCATTCCAGTGGCCGTCATTCGGAAATTCGAAGAGTTGCCGCTCAGCAGCGTAGGCATCGCGGAAGCGCAGCTCCAGGTCCACCACTCGAAAGCCACGCGCGCGCGCACGCGCCATCAGGCTCTGACGCATCCGCCCGAAGTAGCTGGTCTTTGCGGCCGCGAGCGCTGCGTTGTCATAAACCTGAGGTCGCATTGCGTCGACAACCAGCAAAATATCTTCAGGTGGCAAGCACGCCGCTGAAGGCAACGTTTCCAAAAACCAGGCGATAACCCGCTCACCCTCGGCGAGGCGCTCGGATCCGGCATCCGCCGCGGTATTACCGACATAAGCGGTTGGCTTTGACACGATCGCTGAATTTCCGACATAGGCGGCTGGGTCTGACAAGAACAATTCGACGAGTCCCAGGATGCCCACATTGTGCACGAGATAGAGGGCTAGCGAACTGTGGCGTAAGATCCGATCGAAGAGGCCATGCGCCGCCTGCGGTGTGAGGCGGTAGTCGAAACCCCCGTCAGTGCGAGGATGAAGGTGATAGATGCCGCCACGCAGGCGATGGGAATAGACGCTTTCGTCGAAATCGTTTCCGACTATCACCACCACCAATCGCTGCGGCCGGTAGACTGCACAGGCGTACTGCGCATACGCCACATATTGGCTGAGCGGCGACCCGGATTGGGCGAAAGCGTACGCGCGGGCGTTGTGCGCGGCGAGCATGACCTGGAGCCGGCCGGTCAGGCTCTCGGCGAACGGCACCATCAGCGCTTCGACGTAGCTGTCCCCGACTACGGCGACCAGCGGCGTCGTGGCGTTCGCGTCGTAATCGTAGTCTGCCACGAAACCTTGCGCGTTAGTGCGACCATGGACAACAACGTGAAAATCGCTGCCGAGCGACCAAGTGAACTGCGTGTTCGGTGCATAGCGCTGAATCGGGTTGGCGGGCGTTGGCGCCTGGACCGGCGGAGCGACTGCCACGGGCAGAAATCGAAATATGGCTTCAAGCAAGATGATGCCGACAGCGACACTTCCTGCTACCGTCGCCAGGTTGCCGAGAATTAGGCCCCAACGTCGCATCAAAGTCTGACGAACCTGTTCGGTGCGCCGCACTCACGAAAATCCATCAGTGCCTCTTGTTCCCTTTGGCAGCTTCCGGAACAATGTATAGGATTGCCGGCAGAATTTACCAAGACAAACCTACAAGTATGTATCTGGTTCGCAGCTGGCATTTGAAGGTTTCTCAGCTTGCCCACTGATAATCCAAAAGATCGATCTCGTACGAATTCGATTTTGGGAGTGCTGCTCGTTTGCGTCCCACTTTTTATCGGATACCTGACAATTGAGATTACTTACCGACTCTTCGAGTACTGGAAAATCCGACGAAGGCGCATGGGATGTGCTTAGGCACCTATATCGCCCTTCTCAGTGGCGAAAGCGCAGCGAACCCACTTGTGACCTTAACATGCGGATGCAACATAACGTCGCTATGCTTATCCTCAAACAGCGTATTTTGATGCGAATGCACAGAACCCGGCAACAATCAGATCGAGCCTGCATCGCCATATTCCCGACGAGCATGTCGAATTGCCAAACATGCCAATCGGTTTTTAACTGCAAGGAGCTGCGTTAGCCGGATGTGCGGAATTGCAGGTTTTCTGACCTCCCCCTCCGCGGGTTCGACGGCACAGCTTGGGCGTTTGGCGCAGGCGATGGGTGACGCGCTCGCCCATCGCGGCCCCGATGACCATGGCGTGTGGAGCGATGCCGAAACCGGCGTTGCTCTGGCGCACCGGCGACTCTCCATCGTCGATCTGTCACCCGCCGGCCACCAGCCGATGATATCGGCCGATGGACGTTTTGTGATCATCTACAATGGAGAAGTCTACAATCACCAGGCTATTCGCCCCGAACTTGAAGCACGCGGCGTCCGGTTCCGCGGTCATTCCGATACCGAAGTGATGTTGGAGGCCATTGCCGCCTATGGTGTCGCGGCAACGGTCGAGCGCCTGATCGGGATGTTCACGATTGCCGTCTGGGATCGCCGCGACCGTGTGCTCAAGCTGGTGCGCGACCGCCTCGGTATCAAGCCGCTGTACTGGGCAAAGTTTGGCGGTTTTTTCCTGTTCGGCTCCGAGCTCAAGGCCTTGCGCGCACATCCCGGCTGGAGCGCCAGGATCAACCGCAATGCCGTCGCGTCATTCATGCGCCACAACTACATACCGGCGCCGCACAGCATTTATGAAGGGGTGAACAAGCTCGAGCCAGGTTCGATCCTCACCTTGCCTGCAGGCGGCGAGCCGCATCTTGCCCGTTACTGGGATGCAAGAAGCGTCGCGCGCGCCGGCCTCGCCTCGCCGCTCCAGGCGAGCGATGTCGAATTGACCGACAGGCTGGAGACGTTGCTGAAGGACGCAATTCACCGGCGCATGATTGCCGATGTTCCGCTCGGCGCATTTCTGTCAGGCGGCGTCAATTCCTCGACGGTCGTGGCCTTGATGCAATCCGCCAATCTCGGGCCGGTGCGGACTTTTACGATCGGCTTCGACATCCCGGGCTTCGATGAATCTCGTCACGCAACCGCCGTCGCGCGCCATCTCGGCACGCAACATACCGAACTCATGGTGACTGCGCAGGAAGCGCGCGATGTCATCCCGCGCCTGCCAGAGATGTTCGACGAGCCATTCGCGGATTCATCGCAAATTCCGACCTACCTCGTCTCTGCGATGACACGAAAGCACGTCACCGTGGCTCTGTCCGGCGACGGCGGCGACGAGTTGTTCGGCGGGTATAACCGCTACCAGCTTGCATCGCGGATGTGGAACGGCCTGTCCCTGCTTCCGCGCAAGCTTCGCCAGGGCATCGCCGCGTCAATCATGGGCGTGTCGCCTGACCGCTGGTCGCGCCTGATGTCGTTTCTGCCCGCAAACGTGCGCCCGTCCCAGCTCGGCGACAAGCTCCACAAGCTTGCGACTGTACTCGGGCTTCCGGACGGCAATGCCGTCTACCGCCGGCTGGTGACCCACTGGGAGCCGACCGAGGTGATGCCGGGTGCCGACGAGTACAAGGGAATCCTGTGGGAGCCGGAGCTGGGAAAGCAGATTCCGGGCTTCCTTGAACAGATGCAATTGATGGACCTCGTCACCTATCTGCCGGACGACATTCTGACCAAGGTTGACCGCGCCAGCATGGCCGTCGCGCTCGAGGCGCGCGTGCCCTTGCTCGATCATCGTGTTGTCGAATTTGCCTGGCAACTGCCCGGTTCCGCCAAGATTCGGGGCAATTCCACGAAATGGCTTTTGCGGCAGGTGCTCGACCGCCATGTGCCGAAGCATCTCATCGATCGGCCGAAAATGGGGTTTGGCGTCCCACTCGGCGAATGGTTGCGCGGCCCGTTACGCGACTGGGCCGAGACCTTTCTCGCCGAACAGCGGCTGCGCGAAGCCGGCCTGCTCGATGCTACCCGGGTCCGGCAATACTGGCAGGAACACCTCGACGGTCGGCGCAACTGGCAATACCTGATATGGGATGTGCTGATGCTCGAAACGTGGCGCGAGCGATGGGGCTGAGCCGCATGCTAATGCAATCAGGCTGATTTCCGATCCGATGCAGAAAAAAACTCCACCGACCATCCTGCATGTCATTCCGGGCCTTGGCACCGGCGGTGCGGAACATGCGCTCGCGGCATTGGTCACCGCCAAGCGCAAGCAGCCGATTTCGCAGATTGTCGTCGATCTTTTGAGCAGCGCGAGCGACAGCGCGCTGACCGAGGCTATCCGCGCGGCCGGAATTCCGGTTCATCAGTTTGGAGGGCGAACGGTCCTCGATTTTCCTGTCGTCTTGTTCCGGCTTGCCCGTCTGATCCGGCAGGTACGCCCGCTTGCCGTTCAGAGCTGGCTCTACTACGCGGACCTCGCATCGCTCTGGGGGCTCGCGCTCTCCGGCCAGCGCGCCACGACACGGCTGTATTGGGGTATTCGCAGCTCCGACATGAACCAGAACCACTATCGCCGCGCTCTGGGCTGGACCATCCAGGCCTGCGCGAAGCTCTCGGCACGGCCGGACGCCGTCGTGGCCAATTCCTACGCCGGTCGCGACGCGCACCGTGCGATGGGTTACGCGCCGCGGGCCTTCCCGGTCATCCCGAACGGCATCGACACACGACAATTCCGTCCGGATCCGGCCACGCGCACCCGCATGCGCAAGCAGCTTCGAATCCCCGACGGCAAGTCGGTCGTCATTCACGTCGGGCGTGTTGACCCGATGAAGGACCACGGCACCCTGATCGCCGTCGCCATGGCGCTCCCGGATGTTCACTTCATCATGGCGGGTTCCGGCACCGAGAAACTCGGCGTGCCACCAAACGTGACGGCCCTCGGACTGCGGCGTGACATGCCGGATCTCTATGCGGCCGCCGATCTCCTGCTGTCGACGTCGATTTTCGGCGAAGGTTTTCCAAACGTGGTCGCGGAAGCGATGGCCTGCGGCGTCCCCATCGTGGCGACGAAGGTCGGCGATTCCCGGCGCATCGTGGGAGATACCGGCGTCATTGTTTCCCCGCGCCAGTTTCCGGCGATGGTGGCAGCGATCACCGGTATCCTGGCGGAAAAGGGCGCGAAACGCCGCGCACGAGCCAGTGCTGCCCGCAAGCGCGTGGAAAAGCACTACTCGCTTGATCGCGCGGTCCGTTCATTCGATGCCTTGCACCTGCTCGGAAAACTGCCCGATGAAGACGATTCTGCTGCCGGCGCAAATCCGTGATCTCGCTCGATCAGCTCGACAGGATCAGGATCGCCGAAATCGACCGTATCATTCCGTTTTTGAAGTCAGGTGCGCATATTCTCGAAGTCGGCGCCGGAACCGGCCGGCAGGCCATCGAACTGTCAAAGCGTGGTTACAAGGTCACCGCAATTGAAATTCCCGATTCAAACTATTTGGCCGATCGCCTGTACCCGATAACAGACTATGACGGACGTCATATTCCGCTACCCGACGCCAGCGTCGACATCGTGTATTCGTCAAACGTTCTGGAACACGTACCCGACCTCACGCAGATGCACGCCGAGATCCGGCGTGTCCTCAAGCCCGGCGGCTACTGCATTCACATCATGCCGACGCATGCCTGGCGCTTCTGGACGATCGTGTCGTCTTTCCCCGAAGCCGTCGTTTATTCGTTTGCGAATTTCCATCGGCTTTTTCCGCATGCCTTGCCGAACGCGGCAGAACCGCGTCGCCTCGGCGACGCCTGGTATCGCTTCGTGCGCTATGTCGGCGGACGGATCTTTCAGCGGCGCCATGGCGAGCGGGGAAATGTTATTTCCGAGCTTTGGTTATTTCGCCCGCAATGGTGGCGGCGCAATTTCCGGGCGAACGGTTTTACCATCGTCCACGACGAGCCGATGGGATTATTTTATACCGGCAATATGTTGCTCGGCCCGCATCTTGGAATCGCGCAGCGCGAACGCATTGCGCGCGTGCTGGGCAGCGCATGCCACCTGTTCAGGGTCGTGCCCAATCCGGCCTGAACGGCGGCACCGGCCGGCACTCCACCATTTGAATAGTTTGCGCGTTACTTCTGTGAACCGTGACGACCATGGCCGCCTGGTCGCGGGGCCACCGGTCAATACCTTACACACTCATCGGGGTTGAAGCTGACTTAAGCAGTTCGACAAAATGCGTGTGAATGATCTCGGCGCGCTTTGCAACCGAATGATCGCGCAAGGTTCTCGCCTGGCCAGCCGCCGCGATCGCCTGACGTTCGCGGGGGTGGTCGAGCAGCCATCGCACCTTCTCGATACATTCGTCGACCGAGCGATAAATCGCGATCTCGGTATCCGGCACATAGGCCTGGGTCACTTCGTCGCGCAAATCGACGAGCTGGCAAGTTCCCGCACCGCACGCCTCGAACAATCGCATATTCGCGCCCGCACCTTCCATCTCGAGATGCCGGTTCCAGGTTACTTTGGATGCGGCCAACCGCGCGAAATATTCGATGCCGAAAAGTGAGGGATGAATTCGATCCGGATAGAGTTCGCGGATGGGCTTTTCACGGTGATACCAGAATTCCGCCGGCTGCTTTGCGGGAACCGGGGTTTCCGGACCATATTTTTTCCGGCGCAAAACAGCTTCAGCGCCACGTTTCAGAACATCGAGATCGGACACCTGCCCGGTCTTGTAAATAGCCTTGAGGGCAAGGTCAGGCAGAAATCGCCCAGCTTCAATCAGCGCCTTGCGGAGTTGCGGCCTCGCTGATTGCGCAATCGCTGTCATCGGTGCGGATACGCTCTCTGGCTCGTTGCCATAGATGACAAGGTCGGTCGCATCGAGCACCTTCCGCAAATCGTAGTAGCGTCCGTCATGGGGAGGAAACCCCCATCCGGTCGTACCGATAAACGAGAAATCGTCCGGAACCAGTTCGCCAGCGCGCTTGCGGATCGCCGGCAACAATCCTTCGTCGAAGCAGTGCAGATGAAAATAGGTCTTAACGCCGGCTCTATGCCAAGGCTCATGCAGTCGGGGATATCCGAGGAATGCCGCGTCGACATCTTCGTATCCAGTGCAATCGTCAATCGGGAAGCCCCTGTGTCCGCAAACAATACGCACGCTTGGGCACTCGGATTTGATACGCTTGCGCACTTCGGGCGCCAGGGCGAGGAACGTCTGGAAATAGACGATGTCGGGCTTGAACGCCTTGAGCTGGCGGAAGAACACGTCGTTGCGGTCGAATACATCCTCGCCGTGACCGTTTTCCATCATCCATTTCTTCTGGAACGCCGGCACGTCGACCAGGCACTCGAACACTTCGGCGCCGTGCTTCTCCATCTCGGCCTTGAAGCGGCCCGGATAGAGAAACCCCCGCTCGCGGCAACGCTGAATCGACTCGGCGAAGGATAACTCCGCGATCGTGTCGGCGAAGTCGAAGAAGTGCCTGTAGTACGGCCCTGAAATGCAGAGCCGGAAGACGCGGTAGCTCATCCCGTAATTCCCGATTGAAGTTCAGTTCGCCGCATGGCGGCTGGCGGCGCCAGCAAAGGTTTCGCCGATGACATGGGCGTTGATGATGGGCCAGACCGGATTGAGGCTACCGGCGCCAGCCACGGCTCGCTCCACCGTGCTGCGTACGGCCGGCCCGTTCCACACGGATGATTCCAGGAAGCGGCGGCTCGCGACCTTATCGAGCAGCCAGGGCCGCAGCACGCCGCGGCCCCACTGGTCGAGCGGCGAGGTAAACCCGATCTTGTTCGTCCGCAACCGAATATCTTCCGGCATCAGGCCATGCATCGCCTCACGCAGCACGCGCTTGGTATAGCCGCCACCAATCTTGCTGGTTTCGGGCAGCGCAAAACCCAGTGATACCAGGCGCCAGTCCATGAAGGGCATGCGCACCTCGATGCCGTGCGCCATGGAAGCGCGGTCGTAGCTGCGAAGAATGGTCGGCAATACGCTGCCGTGGAACCAGGCGAACAGCATCGCAGACAACGGCGTCATGCCGCCGAGCCGCGGATCGGAGGCCTCGTCGTAAAGCCTGGTGGCGCCGGCACAGGACCGCAAAGACGGCTCGACGGGCGGTGGCGGCAGATCCGGAATCGCCGCGCCGGAATCCGGTCGCGCCGCAGTTGACGCAGCGAGCCGATGCCAGAGCGTGCGCGCGCGCAGAGCCGCCCCACGCAAAGGTTCGATCAGATGCCAGCGCTGCAACTGCTTCTTCATCAGCCAGTTGATATCGCCAAGGATGCCGGCGCGCGTGACCTGCCCGCTGCCACCGACCAGTCCGGCCAGCACGCGCTTGAGATCAAGATAGCGACGCAGATCGAGTCGGCGGGCCATCGCCGCATCGAGGGCGCGCTCAACGAAGAAGTGATAGCCGCCGAGCAGTTCGTCCGCGCCATGGCCGTCGAGGCTGACCCGGATGCCGCTCGCGCGCATCTCCCGGTAAATCTCCCAGGGCCCGAGCAGCGGCACCCAATAGACGCCCTCATAGTCAAACAGAAGCTGCTCGATATTGTTCAGTGCGCCTGCGTCATCGACCGGATGGTAATGCGCGCGCAGCCCGGTGGCCCGCACGACCGCGTCGGCATAGACTGTCTCGTCGAGATTGCTGCCGGGGAACTGTGCAATGAAAGCCTGCTGCCAGTCGGCCGGCGCGTGCTCGACATGCCCACGGCGGCCAAGCTCGGCGATCGTGCAGGCGACCGCGCTTAAATCGAGGCCGCCGCTCAGCGACGTCGCAACCGAGACATCGCTGCGCAACCGCAGCCGGCAGGCGTCGAAGAACAGGTCGCGGAACTGACCCACCTGTCCGGCAAATGTATCGTCGATCCGCCGGAGATGGTCGAGCGTCCGCCACCATTGCTCGATTTTCGGCGCACCACGGCCATCGAACGTCAGGGAATACCCGCCAGGCAGGCGCTTGACGCCCGGCAACAGGGTCTCCGGCGTGCTTTCCTGCCCGTTGATATTCGCGAGCGTTCCGGCAAGCACGGCTTCGTCCAGTGCGCCCGAAGCGCCCGGCAGTGCCAGAAATGCTTTCAGTTCGGACGCAAAGGCGAAGACGCCGCCGCGATGAATATAATGCAGCGGCTTGACCCCGAACCGGTCGCGCGACAGGAACAGCGACCGGTCGCGCGTGTCCCAGATGGCGAAGGCCCACATGCCGTTGAAGCGCAACTGGCAGGCGGGCCCCCACTGCGCATAGGCGGCGAGAATGACCTCGCTGTCGGTCTCTGATCGGAAGCTGTGGCCGAGGCCGCGAAGTTCCTCGCGAAGCTCAAGGTAGTTGTAGACTTCGCCGTTGTAGGTGAGCCAGTAGCGGCCGTCACCATATGACATCGGTTGTACGCCGCGATCGGAGATGTCGATGATCGAGAGACGGCGGTGGCCGAGAAACAGGCGCTCACCGGGGAAATGCTGAATGCCCTGTCCATCAGGACCGCGGTGGGCAAGCGCGACGGTGAAGGCGCGAAAACGCGCTTCCGCCAGCGGCGCAGCGTCATAGGACCAGTAGCCGGTTATGCCGCACACTAAATTTACGCTGTCTTTTTGAGCGATGAAGACCGCCGTACACCGCGGCAGGTCACGCCGTTATTCCAATAACCAATTTTGTTTTTAAAAAGCACGTAGTTGAGATGCCTGCACTCCATATCCAATTCATCCATCCACATGATCGGCTCGTAAAACCGATGCCGATACGCATAGACGGGTGTAAACAGATCACGCGTGTGATGAACTGTATTTTGGTAGCGCCATTTATCCGGATTGGGGACCCTTCGTTTTTCCGGCAAATATCGGAAAATCGAGATGAGATGAATGACGGGCACCTGGATAATCAACGGAAGCCGCGCAATAACCGGTCGTACGAACCATTCGCGCCATATATAACGCAGCATATTTTGCGGCGTTCCGGCGAAGTCCTCCTGACCGTACAACCATATCAATACAAATCCGTCTTCGCCCATATAGCGTACCACCGACCGAAACGCCTCGCGAGTTGAATAGGTATGGTGGAGCACTCCCATGCTGATGACGCCATCAAAATATCTTTGGGGGAATGGAATATCGAACAGAGAGCAAACCGCTAAGTGCACAAACGGCCGCTTCGCAAAGAGATGCCCGCCCGTGACAGCCGAGACATTTAAATCGATACCAAATACCTCGCTGGATGAGAACACGGCCTGTACGTTGGCCGCCTCGTAGCCAAAGCCGACACCGACGTCTAGAATAAGCATGTTGTCGCGCTTCAACACCCATTCCGGCCAGTCGAGGCAGGCTCGAAAAATGTCCTGAATCTTTTCGTGAGTGAAATAGAAATTGAGTTCGTTCTCACCCGAGGTCTTCCAGGTCGCTGTGTAGTTGATGAGCGTCCGTTTCTCGCCCGGCCGGGCTTGCCCACCGGGTGGGGAATGCGACGCAAATGCGGAAGACCGTCCCGAGAATTCGGCCTTGAACTCATCGTGGAAGGGCATCTCGAACTTCCACAGAACCGGGACATGATTTCGAATTGGAAACCAGGTCTTACAACCGTCGCAGCAAATCAGCCCGGTTTTAATAGTCGACGAATATTTTAGCGGGTCCACGCCCCACTGTCGGCACAATTCCGTCTGCCGCTCGTCCAGTACAATATCTTCGCTTTCAAATGCCTCGGCGTGCATACCTCCCTTGCTGCAAACAGGGCAAGCCAAGACATCCAGCAAACGCGGCTTCATGGCATTAATTTCCCTTTCTGGTAGCGCTGATTTCGGATGCGCCGAGAGATCAGAATCTTCCGACCAGTCTCTTGTTCAGAAATTTCTTCGCGACCTTACGCCTCACCCCTCTTGCCAAGCGCAGAAGTATCGGCACATGCCGCAAAAGGTTTCGCACGCGATCCTGCCAGTCAAGCGCAGGCGGCGGCACAAAGCATGCGCCGGTTGCCAGCGTCCCCGCGTCGTTAATCTCGGTGCCAGCACCCGCAATCCGAGCTCCGGTATAGAGCGGCGAATTATCTGCGTAGTAGCCTTGTTGGGGCGTGCGGTCGCTCACTAAATCAGGGCGGCGGGTCGCGACAAAGAAAATGGCATAAGCCTTATCGTCCAGTCCTCCAATATGGAGGTCCCGCCACCGTTTCAGATCGTACTCATATACATCCCAGAGCTCGTCGAGATTGGGGGAGTAGCGCACCACATAACATTTCTCGATATCGAACAGATTCGCCATGAAATAGTCGACGAAAAATGTCGGCGAAAACATATAGAAGCCGTGGTCCATGTGGTTGGACGACGGAGACAGGAAGATGATGCGGCCACCGACCTTCACCAGGCTGACGATGTTCTTCAACGCATTCGGCACATGAAACACGTGCTCGAGCGTACCGCTGTCGAGCACGACGTCGAAATTGCCGCGCAGGTCCTCAGGCAGCCCCTCTTGATTAAGATCGACGACATGATCGGCGCCTTCGAAGTCGCTGTAATCCAGCGTTTCGATCGCCTCGAACCCCATCATCCTGAACAGCAGTTTGTCATCGAGCGGTGTGCCGCTATTCATCGGAACGGCGGGCTTGACGCCAAAACGCTCGAACTGGCGGGTAAGATCGGCCGGCGTCATGTAAACAGTCTGAACGCCGAGTGTCGCAATGCGGCCGGAAAACGGCTTCCGCACGCACTCTTCAAGCAGCAACGCTGCAGCACCACGCGCAAGCCCCAAAGCCCGTCTCCGATCAGCCCACGGCGGAAATTCTGGGCCGACGATCAGTGGGCCCTTCTATAAGTTCAGTCATCGTCTGGAATTCGCGGCGGATCACGTCGAGGCTATCGTCTTCCCAAATCCATCGCTGAAAGGGCGTCGCAAACGAAGGCGTCGTACCCGATTCGAATCCCATTTCACGCAATGTACCTTCCGACACCAGGTAAACGCCTGGAACCGTGACCTTGAATAACAAATACCGGCTGCGGGGATTGAGAACACAAAGCGATGCAGGACCGGAATTGACGAACAAATTTATGTGGGCCATTTCATACAGTGCCATCCGCAAGCCGAGGTTCCAGGCCGCTTCCGTAAACTGGGTCAAGCCATCAAAGCGCCGGTCAATTTCGGTGGCGTGGTCCGTGTCCGGGACCAGGATTGGAAAGTATCGACTGTGATCGAGCCCACGAAGGAAAGCGACCCAATTGTCCGTTCGGGAATTGCGTTCCACATCGACCGCATATTGCCGCAATGTTACGGTTACGGGCAGGCGGCCGCGTGCCCGTTCGTTCAGCCATTTCTGGACATACCGCAGGCCTTGCTCCGGAGCTTTGAGGCCCCAGTCGGCATCGTTCTTGTCCAGACGCTTCATGAGATCCTGATAGATTGACGACAAGGGCGGATGCAAACCCAACCTCCTCGGCTGCGGCCAGTAGGCCGGCGAAAGCAGGTCGAGCGAATTCAGCTGTGCGCGCGTGCTGCATACCGTGAAGCCTTCGCACGCAGGGAACAGCGACGAAGCGGGCACGCAGATGTTTTCAAAACGCCAACGGCGCGACGTCAGATCGACTACGGCATCATATCCAGGCGGGTAAGCGCGATTCTCATGGTCCTCGATCGGAACAAAGATGCAATGCACGTGAGCAAGCCCGCGTCTCTTCCGCTCCAGATCGGCTAAAGCAAGAAACCAGAAGATGTCATACGAGATCGGATATACGTTGAGATCGTAATGTACGATCAACGTATTCCGGGCGAACAAATCCACGAACGGCACTATTCTCAGCGGGATCAGACACAATGCCTGGAAAATTCTTGAGCCGTAAGAACCAACAACCTCCAAGGCCCGCCGCATAAACCATCCGAAGCCCTGCTTGGCGATTTTTCCGGGCAGCAGCGTAATTCTTCTGAAATTCGAGATTCGTTCGCCGCCCATCAGACACTGAACCTTTCAGGAAAAATCATTTCATCGACGTCCGCAGCAAAGAGCGAGGTTGTAGTGAGACATCTTGCTGTAACCGGTGTGCACCACTTCGTCATTCATGGAGAACATGAAGACATTGTGGAAATAACGCCGCATCAGGGCCATTAGTTCATCCTGCGATTTACAGTTCACATGCCCCACCTTGCTGAACTTTGAGGCATAGGCTTGCGACTCAAGCGATGGGGTACCGATAATGCAGACTCCCACAGGCTCGAGCGACGCAACCAGGTTGGACAGGAACACGTCTTCGTTGTGGCGATCGATATGCTCCACCACATCCATGCTGTAAAGGCCCAGAAAGCGGCCTTCCACCGGACCTTTAAGCATGTCGTGGCGACGGAACTCGATCGGGTAGCGGTCGCTGGCAATGGACGCCGCCGATTCCAGCAGTTCCGGGTCGAAATCGACGGCCGTCAGGTGCCCGACCGCCTGCGCCACAATCCGGCTGCCGAACCCGTCGCCGCATCCGACTTCAAGAACGCGCTCCAGGCCGCCAAGCATCTTCGATACGAACTTGTACCGTGACAGGGTGAACGCAAGGCGTTTCGGATCATCATACCAGCCCCATCCGGACATCAATCCGAGCTTCTCCGGGCCACGCCGGCGCATCTCGGCGATGACTTCCTCGTATTGCGGCTCACCTACCCGCTCGGCCATGTCTGTCTATCCTCTCTCTAAAATCGCTGCGTCACATTCCTGGCGTACGAAATCAGTCCGCAAGCAAATCGGCGTGCCGCTCAATGAAGTATTCGCTGATTCGCGCATCCGTCATGGAGCCAAGACCGTTTCGGTCGAGGAATCGATACTTTTGTTGCAGAGGCGAAAGATTTCGGACCTTGTCATCCGTCGACAAGGTTTCCTTGACCGCCGCCAATACTTCGGCTGCATCAGCATTACGGCCGGCAAAGCGATCATCCGGGAAAATCTCGGCTCCACGATCTTCCAAAGAGAAATAAAGCTCGAGCTGTTCCCGGAATGTCAGGAGACGGCCAGTCGTACGCTCCCGAACGAGCGAGGGCACCATAACGCACCGCGCCGAGGCCATTGGCATCCCAAGATGCCATGAATCGAGATACACCAATGGTGTTCCCATGCAGTCCGCGATCATTGCAATTCCGGAGCCCGCGGTAACGGCCAAAGCCGCGTGGGCAAAGAGCTGAATGTCATGTCGGTAGGATGCGAATTGGCTTTGGGCGTAGTTCAGCACACCCAATCTCTTGAACTCGGCCGGCAACGGTTCTCGACCTGCCTGTACGACCAGATAGCCCTGGCTCTTCAGCCATTCGATTGCCGGAACGTAGGATGCAGGATCTGTCGGCGCGGCTGTGGCATTTGCGACATGGTATTTGATATGAACCAATGCAATCGGCTTCTGATAGTACCGCAGAAACTTGCGCAAGGATGGATCAACTCCAACGCCCTCTTTAAGCGGATTGATATCGGCGGTTCTGCGTCTGATGTCATAGTAGCGTATCCACGCTTCCCGATTTTCCGCCTTGCTGACCTGATGCAGGTAGCTCTGCCCACCATACGGAACTGCCAGAGGCCGATCAGGCTCATAGTGCCATTTCAGCCGGGACAATCCGCAATCAATACGCAGGTCGCTCGCGCTCGCTGCCGGCGGCACCAGAAGGTCGAACAGCACGTTGCTTTTCGTGGCAAGCCAGAAGCGCCGCCGATATAGCGAAAGCGTATCATCGTGAATATTGTTCGAGCGCCGCACCAATGCGATCCGCTCACCCTTGCCCACTTGCCCGAGCGCCTGCATCCGGAAAAACAAATCAAGTTCGACGGTGTTGTGGCCAAGCCCGGGGACGACATTGAACAAAACCCTGACGCGCTGATGTCGCATCAGGGAAATGACAATTTTCTTTATCCAGCCATCATGAATAATACGGCGTCTCAAATGTCGATGAAAATACCAGTTGTACATACGCTCGCGGAGGTGCATGGCGATCATCACGCCACGCCGTACGCCACTTTGTTGCCGCAGCCGGATGACCGAAGCACGATATCGTATGGATCGTTTGACCGATGAAAGCGAACGCATCAAATCAGGGACATTCAGTTGGGCAACAGCACGGCAAAATTATCAAAACCGCCGGGCGACCCGGGACTGCTGCAAGGCCCCACAATCACACGCCAACCCGCCGCATTCCGCGTTACAAACAGCTTCCAGGATTCCGGTGACCAGAAATTGATATGTTGAGCTGCCGTGTCAATGCGTCCATTTGGGACGGTAATCGCGATCCCCCGACTGGGGCGCAATGACAGCAGATTGGCGAGCGCGTGCTCCGGCCCAGTAAGATGCTCGAGAACTTCGGTGCAAAGCACGACATCAAGCTTTTCGCCAACGTTCGCCGTAAACTCATTCGTTGGCGCCTCAATATCCGCAACAATTCCCTTGATGTGCGGACGTCTTCGCATCATATCGTCGATTGCGGACGCAGCACATTCAACGCCACAAAGCTCTGTTGTCGGATATTTTTCTCTCACTGTTTCGAGCAAACCACCATAGCCGCAACCAATGTCGGCGACATGGGCGCCGACGAAGTCAATTCCGGCATCGGAACAGGCACCAACAAAGTTCTCGTATTTCTCGCGTTGCGTGCTTTCGTAGGCATGGCTATAGGGCAATTGATAGGTCAATTCCATTAGTGCTTTTGCATTCATCGCGAATGCATCCTGGCTTTCATAGGCCAGCCTCAGCGCCGTCGGATAGGGAACGCTGCCGGGATACCGGCGCCATGCTTTGGACAATCTTTTTTCGGTATCAGAATCAAATTTAAAGTCGCCGGCGTCCATACGTCGGATCAGGACCTCGGCCTCCGATGGCTTAATGCGCGAAAACATGTCGCGCAGAGAAACCCGGCGATGAGTCGGGTTTTTAAGATTTCGGAGCGCGCCTATCGCAAATTGAGGAAGAACGAGCTTTAAAATTTGCCTGGCTCTCACTTTGTCACCTTAAGCGAAAGGTTGCGGAGAGCGCCCCACTTCTTCCCGATGGGCAATTCACGAAACCATCTTCGCAGCATGACAGGTAATTTGTAAATTTCGACGCAATTCAGCAGGAATTCGAGCGCACGCGTGTCGCGTCGGCTTTTCGAAATCGCCAACTCCCAATCAGCTTTTTCCTTTCCCTGAAACTTGAAACAATATCGCGAGAACTGTGCGCGATGAGTTGCATCCGTTGCCTGAATTGCCCATTTGGCCACAAACTTTGTTTTGTTTTTCACGTGCAACGGCAAAGAACCCATTGGATCATGATCCATCCGGCTAAGCTCAATTACGCAAACCTCGTCCGATTGCTCGGCAACATAAACGTCTTCTGGCTGGATCCTTGCAAGCGACAACAAGGAGCCGTCGATCGTGCCAGAATTCGCGGCCTCCGCGCTTGCAATGGCCAAGTCGACAAAGAGCGGATGCAAATGGAAATAGCGCGCCAAAAACAAATCCTCGCCGGCGCGCCAATAGATTGCGCTCGGAAAACGACTGAACGGCTGGTCAGTCCAATAGAGCAGTCGGCTGATTTCATGTGGAAACCTGGCTGCCAGGGATACGAGGTCGCGGGCCGGTATACTCAGGCTTGGAACAGCGCCGGCGTCCCTGTAGCGCGGGAGACGTTTGGTAACATCTTCAAACGTCGCTCTTGGACCGGCCACGAGTACGGCGCCCTTTCCCTCCGTAATCTTTCTTAGTCCATGCGACAGTGAACCGTCCGCCACCAGACAGTCTGGCGACAAGAGCGTTATAATTGCATTCTCACGCAAACTCGCCGCGAGACAATGGCGGTGACTTAGCGCCATGACATCGTATCGGTTAGTCCCGTCAAAAGTCTCTTTTGTAAGCAGTGGAACAACGGCGAGTTCGCCAATGCTCCTGAGAGCGTCGGCAACGGGATGCTCAAGAATGGCGTCTGCATCTTCCGGACGCGTTACAACCGTCACGCGAATCGGCATGATTGCCGCGCACGCCGGAAGGTTGCCTGGCGCGAGGAAGGTTGGCACGGCCCATGTCAACATTGTGTCGACATAGGCTTCGCCCCAAGCAGCAATCGCTATATCGAGCCTTCTCATTGTCATTCACGCGCGGGCTGAGGCGTCTTTTGGACGGATCGATGGTGATGGCTGCGAACCGACTTCAGCGATTTCCGCAGTCTGCGCAATGGACAGCAACCCACCGGAGGACTGGCCAATGCCATGGAAATCGCCGTAGTCGACGGAAAACGAACTGACATTTTCAATCAGGTCGTCATATTCAAATGCGCCATTGGCGGCACGAAGAACGGCATTGAAGTAGTACTGGCCCTGATTTAGCGGGAAGCGCGGGACATCGATGCACACGATGCATTCGTCCTGGACGTCAAAGGCCGAAATACGAGACTCGGTGGTGCTAAGACTTCCAATAAATTGGCCATTCAAGGAAAAAATTGCCACGCCTGCATTCAGATTCCTGAGCGCCTTGCCGCTCATATTCTTGACGCGCAATTTGAATCGAACGTCCTGCCCGGTATTGATCGTTTCAGTCCGGTTCCCGCCGGCATCTTCGATCCAGGCATCGACAATTCGTCCACGCCCAAGGCCGCGCCGGTCGACTCTTCCCGCAAGATCAGTCTGTCGCTCGCCCTGAAACAGGCTGTAGTAGCGCGACAATGCGAGATCCGTTTTGCCGTCGAAAATCAGCCTGCCCGCATTCAACACGACCGAACGGGAACAAAGAGCCGTAATATGATCCATGCGGTGACTTACAAAAAGGACGGTGCGCCCCGCAGACGAGGCATCAGACATCTTGCCCAGACATTTTTTCTGGAAGCCGATATCGCCAACCGCCAGCACTTCATCGACCACCATAATCTCTGTTTCGAGATGTGCCGCGACCGCAAAAGCAAGCCGTACAAACATCCCGCTTGAGTAGCGCTTGACGGGAGTATCGATAAATTCCTCGATCTCCGAAAACTCCACAATCTCGTCGAAACGGCGTGCAATTTCGTGCGGCGTCATTCCAAGAATCGAGCCATTTAGGAAGATATTTTCGCGCCCTGTGAGCTCTCCGTGAAAGCCGGTGCCAACCTCCAGCAAGCTTGCCAGCCTCCCCTTTACACGGACTCGCCCAAATGTCGGTGCGGTAATCTGCGACACGATCTTCAATAGCGTCGACTTGCCCGATCCATTCTTGCCGATGATTCCGATGACCTCGCCTTCATTTACTTTGAAGCTCACGTCCCTCAGCGCCCACAGCTCGTTGCCCTCTCTGTTGCCATGATCAAGCTGGAATACCTTTGGTTCGCCTTGCGGCCGACGCAAGACCGTATGCGTCCACCAGCGACGAAGGTCATCCGCGGCCGAGTCCGAACTGAACCTGCCGAGGCGATAGCGCTTGCTGACGTTTTCGATGGAAAGAGCGAGGGTCATCGACTACACCAGATCCATCGCAGTACGTTCAACGAAGTTGAACACCATTACGCCGACCAGAAGAAAAGCAAGACAGAGACCACTCGTGTAAATCAGCCCCTCAATTGGAATGGCTCCAGCGCCGATCCAGGCGTAGCGAAATGTCTCAACAATCGATGTCATTGGGTTGAGCAACGCGATAGTTCGATATTTTTCGGGCACGACGTTCAACGGATAGATGATGGTCGTTCCGTACATCCACAATTGCATCCCGAAACCCAGCAAAAAACTGAGATCGCGGTACTTGATCGTCAGCGCCGAAACCAGACTTCCAAAACCAAGCGCCAACATGCTCATCAACACAAACAGTACCGGCACCAGCAACATTGCCCAATTGGGGCCGGCAATCTGACCCGTGAACCAGAAATATCCGACGAAGCACGCGAAAATCACGAGCTGAATGCTCGTTGCTATGAGTGCAGAGATCGTGTTTCCGATCGGAACCGTCATTCGCGGAAAATAGATTTTGCTGAACAATCCGATCTGATTCATGAAAACGCCGGCGCCAGACGTTATACAAGCATTGAAATATCCCCACGTTATGATTCCGCCCATATAGAAAATGACATGTGGAATTCCGTCCGTCGCAATTTGCGCAACGCGCCCGAATATGACGGTGAACACCAATGTGGAAATGAGCGGAGGAAATATCATCCAGAATGGGCCAAGAATCGTCTGCTTGTACGCGGCGACGAAATCGCGCCGCACAAAGATCCTGACGAGGTGCCGGTACCGCCACAATTCTCCAAGTCGCAAATCCATCAATGGGCGGCGTGATTCGATCACCTTCGTCCACTCTTGCACTTCATTTTGAGTTGTCATCGAACTGCCTTTCCGGCGCACACCGCGATCCGCAAGAATTGATCATGATCGGTCTGATCTCAGCGAATTTTGCGGACGCGCCGCAACATGCCGGGCACGGTGTCGAAGGCACGCAGATAGAGCAGCAGCGCTACGTTTGCGGTCACCACGTCGCGCGAAGCCGACTGTCGGCAGCTCGACAAAATTCGGTAAACTCCCGCAAAATCACTTCATCGCGGTCATCTTCCCAGACCCACTTCTGACCCCAAGTTGCAAATGGCGGCGTTGCGCCAATTTCAAAGCCAAGATCGGAAATGACCAATTCGGACGCCAAAACTTCGCCAGCCGCCAATATCTTGAAAGTAAGATAAGGCAAGCCCGGCGTAAGACAACACAATGCCGCCGGCCCGCTGTTGACGAACAGATTCACTGTTGCCAATTCATAGAGCGCCATTCGCAAACGCATATTGAGAGCGATAGCCGGGAATGATGGCGCCGCATAATCTTCATTCACAAACCAACGAGTTGTATCAGGAATGAATATGGGTCGGTACCCATGCGCCTGTATTGCCTTCGCAAAATTATTCCACTGATCAATCAAGCTATTTCTCTGAATGCCACCGTCGTTTTGTCGAATTGTTATAGACACGATATTCTGAAGATTTTCTGTCGCGAGCAAGCATTCCAAAGCCCGTCGCCCTTCTCCTCTGGCAGAAAAACCGACAGGACCGCGATCATCCGATAGCACCGTTCTATACATTTCGGGGAGCGTCTTGGGATAAAGTATCATATCGCGACACGACGAAGATAAAGGTAGAACGTATTGCTTGGCGAAAAAGGACTCTTTTTCACAAACGGAAACGCACGCAACATTTTTATGCATCATGGTGATCGGCACGATGATTTCATTAACGCGCCAGCGCAACTCCTCCGACGATACATAATCCGGATGACCTTCCGGCATGGAATGGACAAAGCACGGATCTAAATTCACGATTGTAACGTCGAGCGAATCATAGCCCTCTCTATTTCGCTGAATGTCAGCCCAACTAAGAGCCCAACAGATATCGAACGAAATCGGCATTTTGTTTGTGTCGTACACAAATTTGAGGGAACGCTGCTCGCGCAAACCCCGTCCATGCCGAGTCAACTCCATTTCTATCGCAATCCACTGATCAATCGAGTACGCAGAAGACACCTGAGAATGGCGGTATCACGATTTGCGCGCGCCTGCGGAAGCTCAAAATTATCATCGGCTCCTTTGAACAAAAATGTATAAGTCAAGAAGTTTTGCACCTGCCGAGCATTCGCCCATTTTTTCGACCACCGATAAACAAACAACGATTTTAACCACCGCCGCTTCGACGGAATGTGCATGGCATCTGCGTCTGTGAGCTCGACGATAGTCATCTCGTCCGAGTTTTCACATACGTAACATCGTTTCGCCAAAACGTCGGTATCATCCAGCAGGGTCGAATCGACGGTTCCAGTATGCTGGTCAGGAAACTGCATTTCTGGCGAAATCCGGACCAAGAGTGGATGCAAGTGAAAATATCGCGCAATGAATGATTTCGGTGACGCAAACCAATAAAGGCAGCTAGGCATCGTGGTGAATATTCGTGATGAAAAAACAACAGACTTCGATATCGGATGAAAGTTTTCGCAAAGTGCGGTGACAATTTTCCGAGAGGCCAACGCAAGATACCGATAATTTCCGCCACCAGGCGCACCGAACATGATTTTAAACGGCTGCAATGCCGCGCGCGGCCCAGCGACAAGAACCGCCTGGTAGCCCTCAAGTATGCGCAACAACGCCGTCTTAAGACACGCCTGACTAATAATACAGTCAGGCGAAAGGACGCCGAAAACTGAATTGGTGCCTTGGAGTTCCTTGAGCACCACGTGATGCAACGATGCCATAACGCTGTATTTGTTGCCCGCGGACAACATCGCAGGCGTTATACAAGGTCTAATCTCCACGTCGCATACACTCATCGCATATTCGACTACCGGCGAATGCCTGACCTTTTCTGCACTATCGCTTGTCGTTAGAATAATCAGGCGCGTCGGGACCTCCATTGCGCAATACGGCAAGTTTTCCGGCGCAAGAAAAGTCCGCAATGCCAAGGACAGAAAGGTCTCTACATATTGGTCACCCCACACGACGATTGGAAATACCAATTGCGTGGGCCGAGACGCGCTCACAAACGCTCCTATTCGAATTCAGTTGCCGACGCGGTGTGATCGACCGAAAAAAGACCTCCGACAGCCGAACCGATACCGTGGAAATCTCCAAAATCCACGGTAAAACTTCCAATGTTCTCTATCATGTCGTCGATTTCGTAAGCGCCCCCTGCGCTACGCACAACTACGCTGTAACGGTATTGCCCTCGATTAAGGGGCAACCGGGGCACCTCGACCATGACCTTTGCGTGGCGATCCACGCTGAACGGTTCGGCTCCAGATTCCCAGGTTCCCAAATCAGCCAAGTGCGTCCCCTCGGACGTGTAGAGAAAAATCGAAAGCTTCAAATTTGAAACTCTTTTTTTTGTCATGTTTTCTATATTGACCACGAATCTGATGTATCCACCCGATGAAACGAACTGCACTGGATTGCCAAACTCGTTTTCAACATGCGCTCCGACGATGGAAAGTCGATTTAGCCAGTCCTTCTCGCGGGATCGTTTGGCCATTTCGCCTTGGTCACTTTCGAAAAGACCATAATATTTTTGAACAGCCTGCGAGGTACCACCATCGAAAATCAAATGGCCTTTATTGAGTACGATCGAACGGGAACATAATGCAGTGATATGGTCCATACGATGGCTGACGAATAGAACAGTTCGGCCATCGGAAGATGCGTCTGACATTTTTCCGAGGCATTTGCGCTGAAAGCCGACGTCTCCCACCGCGAGAACTTCATCAACAACGAGAATCTCGGTCTCTAAGTGTGCCGCCACGCCGAACGCCAAACGAACGAACATGCCGCTTGAATAACGCTTCACTGGAGTATCGATGAATTCCTCGATCTCAGAGAAGGCTACGATCTCGTCGAACCTCTTGCGTATTTTTTCCGGCCTCATGCCTAGAATCGTTCCATTCAAAAATATATTTTCCCGTCCCGTTAATTCGCCGCTAAAGCCGGTACCCACTTCCAACAAGCTTGAGAGGCGACCATTTATACGCATAAGACCTTTTGTCGGCGCGGTAATCTGCGAAAGGATTTTCAAGAGCGTCGATTTTCCGGATCCATTTTTGCCGATGATTCCAACTACCTCACCTTCGCTCACCGTAAATCCAATATCGCGCAGAGCCCATAGGTCGTTGCCCTCGCGGTTGCCATGATCTGGTTGGACTACCAAAGTCGCGACTTCCGGGCGGCGCAGCACGGTATGAGACCACCAGCGCCGGAAATCGTCCGCCGCCGAGCCAGACCCAAACGTGCCAAGCCGGTAGCGCTTGCTTACATTCTCGATGGAAAGAGCCAGGCTCATACTTAAACCAAATCCATTGCAGTTCGTTCGACGAGATTGAAAACTACGACGCCGACGAAAAGCGCCGCCACTGCCGCGAACGCTGCGCCGACAAGCCCTATCATCGGAATGGATCCATTGCCGATCCACGCGTAGCGAAATGTCTCCACAATGGCCGACATGGGATTGAGGAGAGCAAGATAGCGATATTTCTCTGGAACGCTCGACAACGGATAGATGATCGTCGTGGAGTACATCCAGAGCTGCATACCGAAGCCGAGCAGAAACGTTAAGTCTCGGTATTTCACGGTCAGGGCCGAGAATATGCTACCGACACCGAGCGAAAACATGCTCATCATGATGAACAGAACAGGAGTCAGCAGGATCGCCGCATTCGGGCCCGGCGTCTTCCCCTGAAACATAAAGTATCCGAGGAAGCAGAAGAAAATGACGAGTTGGATCCCGATAGCGATTGCCGCGGATATCATGTTCGCGATCGGAACGGTCAGACGCGGAAAATAGACTTTACTGAACAGGCCACCCTGCGAACTGAACACAGATGCGCTCGATGTGACACAAGCGTTGAAGTAGCCCCACATTAATATCCCGGACATATAAAAAATAACGTGCGGCGTGCCGTCGGTCGAAATCTGGGCAACGTTGCCGAAAATAACCGTGAAGACGAGCGTTGAGACTAGCGGAGGAAATATCATCCAGAACGGGCCAAGAATCGTCTGCTTGTATGCGGCGACGAAATCGCGCCGCACAAAGATCCCGACGAGGTGCCGGTACCGCCACAATTCTCCAAGCCGCAAATCCACCAGCGGGCGGCGTGACTCGATTACCTTCGTCCACACTTGAATTTCCTGAGTTGTCATCGAATTGCCTTTCCAGCGCCAATTCCGGCGCGTACCTCCGTCAGCAGGATTTTGTCGTGATTGCGTCTGATCTCAGCGAATTCTTCCGACACGCCGCAACAGTCCAGGCACGATGTCGAAGGGACGCAGATAAAACAGCAGCGCTGCGTTCGCTGCCCATGTCCCGGCAATGCGCCGAAGCGTCACGAGAAGGCGTGGAATGAAAAGGCTTGATGCCCCGATTGCGGCCTGCACCGCGGACAGGTCGAATTGCTCGACCGCCAGCGCCGCCGCAGCCGCACTGTAGCGCAGACGTTTCTCCAGCCGCAGGCCGTAGTTGCGCGGAAATATGGAGGACGGCGCCTGAAGCTGGCCTCGGACGGCGTCGAGAATCGCAAGACTCACGCCCGGATCTGACCGGCTGGTCGCTGCGTAGCTCGTGGTCCGTTGCCGCCACGTGACCAATGATTCGGGAACAATACACACGCCATAGCGAAGAGCGAGCTCCTGGATGCGGAATCCGTCGCAAAATGCCATCAGCTCGGCGGAAAAACCTCCGCCCTCCTGCAGGTATCTCGTTCGGTAAACAACGCCGTTACCGCCAAACAGGCCGCCATCCCGATACAGGCGCGCGAGGCACTCTTCATGCGGCACATAACGAGCCTGCATACCAAAATCAAAGTCGCGCGGTCGCTTCAGCAATCCGCCGGCTTCATCAATCAATTTTACAAACATGCCACACAGAGCGGCCTGTGGGTTTTGCGTCAAAACACTCAGGCTTTTTTCGACCGCGGCCGGCGCCAGCATATCGTCCGCGGCCAGGAAAACCACAAACTCGCTTTCCACCATGCTCACGCCTGTATTGAGCGCGGCAACGACACCGCGATTTGTCGTCATGCGCACATACTCGACGGGCGGCTTCCGGCCCAGATAGGGCTTCATGACATCGGCCGTGTCGTCCGTGCTGCCATCGTCGAGCACCAACACCCGTTCAGGAGGCCGGCTTTGTGCAAACACGCTATCAAGCGCCTGGCCGATGAAATGGGCGTGATTGTACGTGGGAACAATGACGGTCAGCCGACCGTCGTGGACATAGGGCACGGATGTCCTTGCCGGATCGACAGTCGCAAGACCTGCCGTGTTCATCGCAGCAGTCACGCCGGTGCACCCACGGACTCAATGGGCGGCGGCTCTACAAAATGGCCGCGGCTTTGACGTCTCAGCCGCGCTGACACGCTGGCGGCAACTGATGGGGCCAATGGCATGAAAACCGTCGCCCCCGCCACCACCTCCTGCGGCGCCAGGATGGGCCTGCCTTCGAATGTTCCGCCAATACGCGTTTTATCCTCGTCGACAAAGAATTTCACCCGGTCACGCAGCGCACCATAGAGCCACATGCCGGAGATCGACGTACCGAATATACCGAAGGACGGCGCCCGTTCCGCTGCTTCGCGCGCCGCAGCAATCACGTTCACCAGCCAATCGATGTGCCGTTTCACCAACGCAAGGCCAAGATCGGGATCGGGGCAACGCAGCGGCACGGCCCCGCGCGTTGCGAGCATGGTGATTTCCTTCGGCAGCACGTCGTCGCGCAAGATCGCGGCATTCAGACCGGCGCGCGAAGCAAGAAAACCAAGATGCGCGGGCGAAAAGTGCATCATGTGATCCGCAATCAGGAGGTCGAACGGCGAAGTCGCTACATTCGGGACTTCGACGAAAATATGCCCCCCCGGATTCAACAGGGCCGCCGACTCCTTCAGCGTTTCCACCGGGTCCGGCATGTGCTCGAGCGCATGGATCATGGTCACGATGTCAAAGCGCTTGTCGATATTGCGCGGCGGCTCAGTATAAAGGCCGCGGAAATTCGGCAGTTTCATGAGCGCCTGTCGCGGCTCATTCGACAGTTCGGTGCCGTAGAGTGACCATCCCGGCAGCGCGCGCGAGAAATTTGCCAGCGCAGCACCGTTTCCGCATCCGATATCGATGAGCGATCCGTCCGGCCCTGGTTTTGCCTCGCGAACAACAAACTCGACCAATGAACGGGACCGCGGTTTCGCGTCACCGCCGTCGCTGAAAATGACCTGCTCGGACCCGGCAGACAGTTCGTAGATCTGATAGGCCTTGTATATCCGATCGATCTCGTCGAACCAGCGTTCATCAGCGCGCTTCTGTGCCGCCCCGCAATCCGAACAGACGGTCAATGTGCCGCCGGCCGGCCAGGGTTTGCAATCCGAGGTAACACGCGGCAATTTTGCATAGGCTGCGATTTCCTCAAGTTGTCCACCTGAACAAATCCGGCAATGAATTTCAGGCACCTGCATCAGCTCCTTTTGGCGGATTCAGATGCGCGCGCCTGGGTGGCGTGCAGCCAGATAGCAAAGGCGTCGTAGGGAACCACGCGCAGGTGCGCCAGGGCCTCTGGCGCCGAAAACGCCTTCATCTCGACGCCTTCACCAAGGACCAATCCGGAGAACGCCGCTGCGGGCAAACCGACAGTGTAGTAGCGTCGCCACACCCGGCCCAAACCCCGAAATGAAAAATCAAAGTTGAATTCCGTAAAGTACGACAGGTCGGAAAATTCAGCGTTGAGCTCTTCCCGCAATTCGCGCACCAACGCCGTATCTGCGTCTTCACCCTCATCAACTGCGCCGCCAAACAGACCCCAATGGCCAGGGTAAAATATCCCCGGTTTCTGGCTGCGCAGTTGCATCAGGTAGCGGCCATCATCAAGCATGATCAGCGCCACGACTGCGTCAGAGGGAGTCAGATCGAGGTCGCCTGTGAGAAAGTAATCAGTCATCAGTGCGCGCTGACAGTACGGCGCGCTTGTGCAAGCGCAGATCCGTAGACGGTATCGATGACATCAATCGCGCGCGGGGGCATGAAACCCGTCATCGTATTCAACCTGCCCGAATCGAGAGACGTGTACGGCGTAATTTCATCGCTCGCGAGCCCGGCCGTCGCTGCGGGCACCGACACGACACGACGCGCATCAACGCCAAGTCGTTTGGCGAGATGACAAGCCGCATCCGCATAGCTGATATCGTCGGCGCCGGAGACCTGGAAAATTCCATCTTCGCCACTCCCGATCACAGAGATAATCGCTGCGATGACTGTCTCGAGCGGCAATGGACAGAAACCGTGGTCATTGAAAGCGGTCACCGTCTGCCCGGCAGCCAATGCTTCAATCCAGTCCCTCAGTATGCCGGTCTCGGGATGCAACACCTTGGTCAAGCGCAATACCGCCGTACCCTGACCCATCTTTGCGAGACCGGCCTCGGCTTCGGCCTTGAGACGGCCATACACGCTGCGCGGGGACCGCGCGTCGTCCGCCTTACGCAAAGGCGTGCGACAATCGAACACTGCACTCGTCGACAACAGCAAAACGCGCCCGCCCTGCGACAATTGGCGTTCGGCAATCTGCATTGGACCTTCGACATTCACGCGATGGGCAAGCGCAGGCTGTTCCCTGCACTCTGCAAACCTGGACATGGCGGCACAGATCACCGCGATATCTGCCTGCGGCAAGGATGCCGGCATCTCAAGGGAGAGATCGAGAAGCATTTTTTCAGGTAAATGCACGTGGTTCTGGCGCCGCGTAGTGCCGATGACGTCGTGATTTCCCATACGCAATGCCAGCGCCAGGGAACTACCGATTGCACCATCTGCTCCGATGACCAACACGCGCACGCTGAAATATTCCGGATGCTCTCAGCTCAAACCGAGATGGCCGCAGATCTTCGCCGTCGAAAGCCCGTGCTCTGCCAGCAGATCATCATGGCTGCCGTAGCAATGGATGAAAGCGTCCCGCAGCGTAAATGTGTCGAGCTTGCAACGAGCCTGAATTTCCCAGGCAATTTCCTTGACGCGCATTGCCAGGCCGCCATTCGCTGCACATTCCTCGATAATGACAACATGTGGGTAGCTGCCAAGTACATCGCTCAGTCCCTCACGGTCGAGCGGCTTGAGCGTATGTACGCTCACGACGGCAGCGCTGCGACCCGAAGCCGTAAAGCGATCGGCAACTTCAAAGGCACGCCTGGTGATAGGACCATACGACAGGATGCAGACATCGCTGCCCTCGCGAAGGGTCCGAATCTTGCCGAAGGTCCATGGCGTCCTGGCATCTTTTGAAAGATCGGGCTCACCCGCCTTGCCCAGACGCAAATAGACCGGACCGATCTGCTGCTGCGCGCACCAACGGGTCGCCGCCTCGGTTTCGACGGGATCGCATGGGGCGATCACATTCATGTTGGGAATGGAACAGGCGATCGAAACATCCTCCTGCGCGTGATGCGTGGCACCAAGCGTCGAATAGGTCACACCACCGCCAATTCCGACGATTGTCACCGGAAGATTCTGATAACAGAGATCGTCACGGACCATTTCGAACGGCCGGTAAAGCGTGAAGGTCGCTATCGTGTATGCGAACGGGCGCAATCCGCGCTGTGCCATACCGGCAACCATGCCGATCATGATCTGCTCCGAGACGCCCGTGTTGATGAAGCGCCGCGGAAATTCACTGCGAAACTTCGCAATCGATCCCGCCGGAGAAATATCGGCGACAACCACGCACAGGCGCGGATCGGCCTTGCCGAGCTCGTAGAATGTATCGGCAAACCGGTTTCTCATTCGCGGCCTTCCGACAGTTCCTTGATACCCTGCAGATACTCTTCCTTGTTGGGCGAGCGATAATGCCAGATCGGGACGTTCTCCATGTAAGAGACGCCCTTTCCCTTGACCGTACGGCAAACCACAAGCAGGGGGCGCGTTCCGCGTCGCTCCAATACAGCCTGCGCCATCGCCTCTTCATCATGGCCATCGACTTCGACGGCTTCCCAGCCGAACGCTTCTGCCTTCGGCACAAGCGGATAGAACGCCTGATGGCCGTCACTCATGCGCTCGAGGCCACCGAAGTCGTTGTAGTCCATGAATGCGATCAGATTATTCAGCCCCAGATTGGCTGCCATCATGACCGCCTCCCAGGTCGAACCTTCCTGGAATTCGCCGTCGGAAAGAAGGCAGTAGATAAGGGTATCCGTGTTTTTCAGTTTCTCGGCGTAAGCCTGCCCGGTCGCCATCCCGAGGCCATGGCCCAGCGATCCCGTCGATGCATTCACGCCAGGCGTTTCATAATCCGGATGCGCGCCGAGACGGCCGCCCGGCTTGCAGTAAAGATCCAGATCGTCCCGGCTGAGAACATTCATTTCTTCCAGGATAACGTACTGGATCATGCAGCCATGCCCCTTGGACATGAGAAACACATCGAGGTAAGACCCATCGGCATTCTGTCGCATCAAGCCGTGATAGATCACGTCGGTCATTTCCGTGCATGAAAATGCCGGCGCGACATGAAGCGCCGAAACTTGCTGTGAAATATCGAGAATGCGGCGCCGATAACGGCGGCAGCGCTCGCGCGCGGCCGCGCCATCAAAAGCGTTGCGCATGTTCGACGTCGTCAACATGTCATTCTTGCTCTTGCCGTCATTCAGGCGCGCAGCACATAGTCGGTAGGCCAGTCCCGAATTTCATCGAGATATCGCCTTCCCCACGCGACCATTTCAGCAAGGCCCTCGTCCCAGCCAATCTGCGGCTCCCATCCAAGCTCAGCCTTGATGCGGCTGGAATCCAGCCAGTAGCGCAAATCCTGGCCAAGTCGGTCGCCGGTCACCGTGCATAGGTCCTCAAATGGCATGCCAAGGGCTTTGGCGCATCGTTCCACCACTTCGCGAATGGACG
The DNA here is from genome assembly GCA_963828695.1 of uncultured Alphaproteobacteria bacterium. GTDB lineage: Bacteria > Pseudomonadota > Alphaproteobacteria > Rhizobiales > Xanthobacteraceae > Pseudolabrys. The sequence goes on from CAWHFS010000001.1 coordinate 572,087, forward strand.
TGGGATTGGCCGGACCTGCATTGTATATGACGCCAAGCGGCGCTTTCTCCGCGACCAGATGGATGGCGCGGCCGAGGTCACGCGCATGGATATAGGATTTTTCGGCGCGACCGCCGCCATGCAGCGGCAACTTGTTGCCCGTCAGTCCGCACCAGATTGCTTTGGGAATGACCCGATGAAGCAGCTGGCCCGGACAATAGGCGTTTGACGGTCGTATGATGTTTGCCGGGAACTTCAGAAACTTATGGACGGATTCCAGGTACATGTCGAAAGCAACCTTGGAAGCCGCATATGGGCTCGAAGGCTTGATCGGCTCGTCCTCTTTGGTTGCATGATCGACCGAGCCATACATTTCCGATGTGCCGATCTGAATAAAGCGCTCGAGCCAATCACGCTTCATCAGCTCTTCGCAGAGCCGGGCCAGCGCCATTGAATTAGTTTCAAAGAAGCGCCAGGAATTTTTCCAGGATACGGCCCCCTCGCCTTGCGCCGCGAAATTGACGATAACCTCGGGCTTCTCCCTGTCGAGCAGCTCAAGGAGCAGGTCGAGCTCATGGGTGACGTGACGGGCGTGATACACATAACCGCTTCGTTTCTCGATGTTGAGCGAAAACGGTTCCGGCCGGAGCGGAGCACGGCCAATCCCGATGACCTTTTTCGGATTGGCGTGGTCAAGCAAATAGAACGCGGCCTGAATTCCGAAGCTTCCGCCGCCCCCCAGGATCGCATAGGTCTTTCCTGCCATTCCGTCCGTCCTTTTCGTATGCCTTACTCGATGATCGTCCAATAGTAGTCGCCGCTATAACCGGCATCGCGGAAGAGCGCCTTCCATCCATCCGGGTAATCGTAGAATTCGGCGGTGAGAACCCAGCTTTCGAATATCTCCTTTTGCTGCGGTGTGTGATAGCTGTCCACCTGCACAAATGCACGCCCTCCGGAAAGCCGCTCGATCTCCTGCAGGACCTTGATTGCGCGGGGGCGCGGGAAATTGTGAACCGTATTGAGGCTCAAGACGCAATCGAAACTGTTGTCGGGGAACGGCAACCGTTCCGCAGTGCCAAGGTGCAGCCGGCCCACAACCTCGGGCTCGCAATTCATCAGGGCATAGAGTGAAATATCGAGGCCGAATGCCTCCAGACCGGGACAGACCGCCATCAGGTCCTTGACCAGGAAACCCTTGGCGCACCCGACATCGAGCACGCGCATCCCGGGCTTCAGATTGAAATGCGCGACTATGTCACGAGCCACCGGGATCCAGCGGCCGTCGTAGCGGTACCCGCCATAGCCATAGTCACGCGGTCCGTCGAAGTACATTTCCCCGTATTGTCTGGAAATCGCGACGACGGCGGGATCTTTCGCGTCCTTCCGTTTCTGTATGTTGCGCTTCACCTTCGGAAGGGCGCGCAGGAGATCGATTTCAGCCATTATTGAGTTGTCATGGAGCGTTGCGTCTTGGCCATGCCCTCAAACAGCGGTGTATATGCAAAATCCGGAAACGCCGCGCGTTGTGCGGAAATGTCGAACGGCCGATAGCCATTGTGCGGTACCGGACCCGAACGCGGGCTTCCGCTGATCGAAACCTCGCGCCCCGAAAGATCAACCGCCTTTTCGGCAATCGTTCGAAACGAATGCACAGTGCCCGTCGCAATATTGAGAATGCCGCGGCTGCGGCGCTCCAGCACGCGGACGATCAGGTCAGCGACATCGTCGATCAACACGTGATCCCGGCGTTCCTCGCCCTCCCCGAACAACACAATGTCCTCACCGGCATTGGCCTGGCGACGAAAACGATTTGGTCCATAGCCATTATGTGGATCTTGTGCGCCGTAAAGCAGGCTTGGGCGGAGATTAGCGAGCGGCGCCTCGATCTGGCTGGAGAACGAAATTTCTCGAGCCAGATGCATCACGCCGTGAAAGGTGGATGGTGCGGCCGGCGTCTTTTCCGACAATGGAAGCGGCTCGTCGGGATACACGGCATCCGAGCTTATATTCACGACATGAGAAACGGGGACCGGTCTGATGGCATCCACCATCGCTTTTGTCATGACGATATTGTCGATCAGCATTGTCATGTCCTTGCACGGCGCCCGCGCGGCGGCCGCAATCACGGCGTCACCCGGCTTCAGCAAGCCCCGCAATTTTTCAGTCGCGTCGGAGGCGAGCAGGTCGACGTCCTTTCTGGTGATACCAAGAACATTGGCACCCTGTTGATTGAGCCGCGCCAGCACGGCGCCACCCACAAATCCGGCAGCGCCTATCACGACGGCCCGCCGAGGCGGCGTCGATACCTGATTGAGATGAACCAGCAACCGGCTTCCTAGCTATTTTTGGGAAATTGCCGACCAAGCGTGTAGTAGACGAGCCCGGATTTTCCGGCTGCGCCGGCATCCAGCGCCGCGTAGGGATCGAGAACAATATTGCCGCTTAATGCCTTCGCTATTTTGTCCGGCGCGATCCGGCGGTAGTCCGGCCACGGCGTCAAGATCATCAATGCATCCGCGCCTTCCGCCGCCGCCAGCGGATCGGCAAATGCTTCCACGTTGCCTGCAACGATATCCGATGCGTCAACGACAGGATCGTGAACCCGCAGGCGCGTTCCGGCAAGCCGGGAGATGGTCGCGAGCGAGGGAGAATTCTTCACCGAATGCGTATTCTCCTTGTAGGCGAGTCCCCAGATTGCAACGGTCGCGTCGGGCTTGCGAACGAGGAGCGCGCGGCGAATGGTGCTTTCCGCCCAGCCGCGGCGATGCCGGCTGTTGTTGATCCAGGCCTCAATCAGGCCCGCATCAGTCTTATTTGCGGTGGCGAGACGGCGCACGGTCGCCAGGTCACGTTCCAGGTTACCGCCGGCAAGCCCAAGGCCGGGAGCAAGATAGGCAAATTCTCCGATTCGGCGGTCAAGCTTGAGCGCGGGAACAATCTCCGCCCAATCCGCACCGATCGACTCACACAGTTCGGCAAGCGTATTGGCAACACTGATCGACGCGACCAGGCAACAGTTGATCGATATCTTGGCCAATTCGGCGCTCTCATATCGCATGGGCAAGATGGGGCAATTGAAGGCAGCCAGAATGGATTTCAGCCTGGCATCCAGGGGGCGGCTCGGATCAGCACACCCCACGATGTACCGCTCAGGCCTGGTCGCGCGTTCAACAGCACGGCCGAACACGAGGGTCTCTACCTGGTAGTAGCGCAGCTCCGGTGCGGGCGCCCGCAATGCGCGGGTAAAGCCAGGTTCGACTTGCGACAGGACAACCAGGACAGCCTGCGGATGCATCGCCGGAACGACGAGATCAATCAGTGCGGAAAGCTGCGATGTATCGCTTCGTCCTTCATCGTCAGTCGAAATGTCCGGGGAGACGTACACCACATCACAGGCGAGAATGTCCTTCACTGATGAGGTGAACCTCTGACGTTCACCATTCGAGCGAAGCAATTCCGGGAGATCCGGCTCGACAACCGGCAGATCGCCTTTTTTCAATCGTGCGATCAGATCGGCATCCTTGTCGAAGCAGATTGTCTCGAAACCCGCGCTGGCAACCGCCGTTGCAGAAACAAGTCCGAGATGTGTCATACCCGCAAATGCGACGACAGGCCGCGCCATTACTTTGCCTGCAATTTGCCGACGGCTTCAGTGCCGAGCCGCGCAAGGACCCGATGCAGCCAGAGGTCGCACGACAGATCCGTCTTTTCGCCGCGGCGACATAACGCCTTAAAATGCATGTATTCCGCGGCCCAGGTCGGATCGTCCTGGGTCAATGTCTCGACATCTTCCGACGGCCGGCCACTCGGCAATACGCGCCGCCGGTGTGTGAATGTTGTCGGGCCCCATTTGCACAGCGACGAAATATGGGCGGTTCCTTTTTCGGCCAGAATGTCGCAAGTGAAGTGATTTCTCCACATCAACAAGGTCATTTCGAGTTCGATTCGCGGATGCATTTTTTCATTCGCGGCAATGACATGATCGGGCGCACGATTTTCATAGTTGTGCGCCGAGGTCACGGCGAAATCCGCATCGATCTTGCCAAACCAGAAATGGCACGTGTCGAGCAGATGCGAGCCAAGATCCGGAAGAACGCCGGCCCCCTCATCGCGCCATGCAGAATCACGAACGAGCCGCGCAGTGCCGTTTCCGTAAAACATTCTGCAACTGTAAATCCGGCCAAGTTCGCCGGACGCGATCAGGTCGCGCATGCGTATAAAGTGCGGCTCAAATCGGTGATTATAGGCAGTGTAGACCGTCACGCCATTCTGGCGGGCACGCTTTTCCAGGTCGATGAAATCCGCCTCGTCTCCAAGCCACAGCGGCTTTTCAACCAGCACATGTTTTCCGTTGTCGACACAAAAATTCACGATTTGCTTCTTGGGCGCATCCGGAATGCAGGCCAGAACCGCATCGTAGTCGCCCAGCGGGACGTCAGTCAGCGACCTGTAGTTGGCCTCCGGATTGACCGGGTCGACCGAACATACAAAGTCGACTGCTGCAAACTTCCGTCGCTTGTAACCTTGCACGCCAACTCCGGCGACGACAACACGCATGTCAGGAGAAATTGATCTGCCGCTCGACGCTGGCTATTTTTGCCCGGACATCATTCGTCGCAATCGGGATATTGCCATCGCGCTCGCATTCGCAAGAGGCAGCAATGGTCCCGAGAATTGTCGCAATCGCGTCATTGTCCGAAACCAGCATGGCCAGGGTTGAATAAGCCAGGAGCGCGTCACCAGCGCCGACTGCATCGACAAGATTGTCGACAAAACTGTCGATCACAAAAAAACTGTCGAGCGATTCGTGATTGGCGTCGCGGCATGCCAACACACCTCGCTCTCCGAGCTTGAGGATCAACAATTTGCATTGCGCAGCATCATAGAGGCTCGAAGCAAGCGGACGAATCCCTAAATCCTGGTCTGCGAGCGCAAACCGCGCTTCTCGCTCATTTGGCGTGATCAGATCGAAGTTCTTGAACTCCGTGATATTGCCCCAGCGACTGGCCACCTGACTGTCCGCCACCCTGTAGGCGTCATGCGGGATTGCCTTGATCAGTTCGGGAATCGTGCGGCGATTGAACATGCCGTGCCGAAAATCGGAGAACACCACTGCATCCGCAGCCGTTGAGCGCAGTGCTTCTGCGATTGAGCCAAGGGTGGAGTCGGATATAGAACGATTGTCGAGAGTATCGACCTTGAGCAGCCTGTATCCGCCTACGACGATTGCATTCTTGTTGACCGTCGGGCGCGAGGCATCGATGACCGCGCGCACGTCAATGCCGGCGGATTTGAGGTCTTCAACCACGAAATCCTTCAGGGCATCTTCGCCCAGCACGGTTGAAAACGTCACGTTGGCGCCGGCTGCCACCAGGTGCTTGGCAACAATTCCCGCCCCGCCGACATAGTCGGTACGTCGTTCATAGAGGACGCTCATCGTGGGGGTCTTGGTCTGGCCGCCGATCATCGCGCAGTGCGTATAGCTGTCGACGATCGTGTCGCCGACGACATGAATCTGCAAACCGGCCATATGATCCAGAACATCACGCAAATGGTCAAAAGTGAGCTTGTTCCGCTCCATCAGTATCTGGAGCGTCTCAAGTTTAATGGACGGAGGCGCGAGATTGATCAGGGCGCTTGACGAATAGACGATATCACCCGGCGTGAAGATCATCTCTCCGCCATAGGCCTCGACGATTTTCGCTTCTTCAGCGGTCTTCGGTGCAAGGCCTTTGGCGTTGTATTCAAAGCCCTTGGCGAAATAGTCGGGTTGAATGATCTCAATATTCGAGAGCGGCTTGTCGTTAGGATCGATGACGACATAATCGACCATTTCGAATGCGGCGAGATTGATCGCCCGCAAATCCTGCGTCACATGCGGCCGATGCATTCCTTTCGTAATGTGCTTGTCGGCGGTAATGCTGGTGACAAGAATGTCAGCCTTGCTCTTGGCATAGAGCAAATGTCGAACATGCCCGGGATGCACCACATCGAATACGCCATGACACATGATGACGCGCCGCTCGCGCGGCGGTGGCCCGAGAATCTCGCGCAGCTCTTCCGCCGTCTTGATCTTGTGCCGATAGCGTTCGATTAACGAAACCATTTTTCGTTTCTTTAAGACCGAGATTTTCTAGCCAAGATAGCGGAACCAGGTTTCGGTGGCGCGCGCGATCGACGCCGGATCCCATAGCGGCGCATCGCGCCAGCGTTCAATATCAGCGAGCATGAGCTTTACGCCATCCTCAAATGCGATCCTGGGCTTCCAGCCAAGCATCGATGTGATCTTGTCGATGTTTGCGAACGTACAGTCGGGTTCGCCTGGCCGTTTCGGCACATACGTTACGTCCCCGCCCAGGATCGCGACCAGGCGATTGATCGGTTGAGGATCGCCGGCACCGACATTGAACCGCTCTCCCACCACCGGCGTATCGGCCGCGGCCAGGAATGCCTCGGCGACATCCGTGACAAAAATAAAATCGCGCGATTGGGTACCGTCGCCGACCACCGTAAAGGGCTTGCCGTCAAGCTTCTGGCGAAGGAAAACCCCGAACACCGCGCCATAAACTCCGGTTGTCCGGACACGGGGCCCGTACGCATTGAAGATGCAAATTGAATTGACGGGGAGCTTGTAGATATTGCGCCAATGAAAGGCGGCCTGTTCGCCCTGATACTTCGACAGCGCGTAGGGATACTGCGGTGCGATCGGATGGTTCTCGTCCGTCGGCGTTGCCGCGAGGCCATAACACGATGAAGACGCCGCATAGACGAACTTTTCGACTTTTGCCTCACGGGCGCATTCCAGCACGCGCACGGTTCCCTGAACATTGACGTCCATGTAATCGATCGGCTTTTCGATCGACGGGACGATGTCACCGATACCGGCCAGGTGAAAAACATACTTTGCGCCGGAAAAAACGGGTGATTTTGGCTCAAGCGTCCGAATGTCCTGCCAATGGCAGACCAGGTTCGGATCGTTTTTCCTGTGTTCAAGGTTGCTGCGGTGCCCGCCGCTCAGATTGTCGACAACCCGAACCTCGAAGCCGCGATCCAGCAACAGATCCACCATATGGCTGCCGATAAAGCCGGCGCCGCCGGTCACTACGGCAATGTCTTTTGACATCAGGCGGCGCGCAGCCTTTTTAGCCGGCGGACATTGAAGTACCGGTCATCGTCCATGCTGTTGGGAATAAGACCCTCGCGGAATGCCGCACAAAGGTCCTTCACCGCGTCTTCAATCGTGCGCCTGGGGACGTAACCGAGTACGCGTTTTATCTTGTCCGAATTGATGTGGTAGGAGCGCAGATCGTCGCTTGGGGTCGTGACAATGGCGACCTCGCCCTTCTCCGGAAACTCCTGCGAAACTATGCGTTGCACCATCTTGGCAATGTCCATGATGGACAGATTCTGATAGCCGACGTTGAAAGTTTCCTTCTGGATCTTTTCCGTTGGCGCCGTCAGAAACAGCTGCACGGCGTCGCAATAGTCCTGGACATGCAGATTGGGGCGCAGTTGCGAGCCACCGAAAACGGTGATCTTGCCGGCATTGATCGCATGATTCGTGAGAATATTGACCGACAGGTCGAGCCGTAAGCGAGGTGCGTAGCCGCACACGGTTGCCGGGCGAAAGACAACGCCGGTAAAGCCATCGTCCGCATGCTTTTTCAGCAACGGTTCGCAAAGACCTTTGTACTTGTTGTACAATGTGAGCGGTACGAGTGGATGGTCCTCCGTCACGTCCGGCTTGTCGGACACGCCATAGACCGAACTCGATGATGCATAAATGAAGCGCTTCACGCCCGCCGTCTTGGCGGCCACCACCATGGGCTCGAAAGCGTCCATGTTGACCGAAGTCGAAAGATTCTCATCGAGTTCGAAACTTGCATCATTGGAGATGCAGGCAAGGCTCACGAAGGCATCGTGACCGGCAATTGCAGCCGCGAGGTGGGCCGTGTCGCGGATATCACCTTTGACGATGCGCAGATTTGCGTCGCTCTTCGGCAGAAAGTCGTCGCCGAAAAACAACGTATCGTAGACGGTGACTTTGTAGCCCTGCTTGAGCAGCTGCGGCACAAGCAGGCTACCGCAGTAGCCGGCGCCGCCGGTGACAAATATGGAGTTGAACAGTCTTTGCACGGCCTTTTCCCGGTTAAGCGGCATATTTTGTGGAGTCGATCGAAAACGCTGAGGCAGTCGCATCGCGATAGAACATCTGTACGGTCTCGCGCGAATACTCGACCAGGTCTTTCCCAACGAGATTGAGCTTCGCAATCATGTCATTCGTACAGGTTATGATGTGACATCCAATTTCGTCGGCCTGGAAGATATTGAGAACTTCGCGCGGACTGGCCCACAGCAGCTCTGCCCTCGGCTTGCTCGAAACGATTTCCCTGCAGTCTCGCATATGCGGCACCGGATCAATTCCGGTATCCGCAATGCGACCAGCGAATACCGATACAATCGCCGGCACAGCCGGATCAAGCAGCTCGGTCACAGCGCGCACCTGGCTGGTTGTCATGATCGCAGTCACGTTGAGCTCCACGCCGTCCGACGCGAGAGCGCTCAGAACCGGCCCGGTGAACTCGCCCTTGGTGTTCGTCACGGGAACTTTCACGTTTACGTTCTTGCCCCAAGACGCAATTGCGCGCCCTTGACTGATCATTGTCGGGAAATCATCGGCAAAGACCTCGAAGGAAATCGGGCGGTCGCCTATGCTTTCAAGCAATTTTCGTGCGAACGCCTCATAATCGCTCACGCCCGCTTTTCGCATCAAGGTAGGGTTTGTCGTAAAGCCCTTGATCAGCGGATTCTTGTGCATCTCAAGCATGCCCTTGAGATCCGCACCGTCGGCAAAAATCTTGATTTTCAGATCCTGGACGCGCGGCATAGACGACCTCCTGTGCCTCGGATTCATACCAAGGATAATGTCCGCCGCTTCCGCTACGGAGCGAACGGTGTGTTGGGGGGATGCTGGCTTCAACTCACTGATATAGTCGAGATCGACAAATACAGTTTCACATCCGGCCGCGACACCGGCCGCGATATCGCTGGCACGGTCTCCGACCATGAAACTGCTCGCCAGGTCTATGTGGCATTCGCGTGCAGCATTGAGCAACATGCCTGGTCGCGGTTTCCTGCAGGTACATTCTTCGGTTTGGGTATGAGTGCATACTTCAATCTGATCGACCGGAAGTTCCTGAAGAATTCGATCGTGCATTTTTTCGATTGTGGCCCGGGAGATCAGTCCTTTCCCGACGTCAGGCTGGTTCGTGACGACCACCAGCAGGTAACCGGCCTCTTTCAGGCGATTGAGAGCAGCTTTCGCCTCCGGATAAAGGCGGAAGTCTTCCAGACGGCGCGGCGCAAAGCTTCGCCCGTCGCGCAATTCCGGGACGACGAGGACCCCGTCGCGATCAAGAAAGACCGCGCGGCGCCCGGATGTGCCCGATTCGGCTACCATTTGGTGCGCTTGACCTGAAGCTTTGGGTGGCTCACGAGACAGTGCCAGATGACGGCCTGGAATGCCTCTGACAGCGGCGTGATCCGGGCGGGATTGACCTGCGGCACAATCACGACGATGTCCCCGTTCAATGCCGTGTAGCCGGTGTCCTTGCCGACAATTCCGAAAACCTTGGCGCCGCGCGATTTGGCAAAGTCGATGGCTTTGACGATATTTGTCGAGACGTTGCGCGCAACGTCGCCGCCGCCAACCGAAAAAATCAGAATGGCGTCATCGTCGCACAGATTGCTGATATCGAGCCATCCGGAGAAAATCGTCTCCCACCCCTCATCATTCGCACGCGCAGTCAGTTCCGATACATTGTCGACCGGCGTGTATGCCTGAATTCCGCAGAGTTTTCTGAAGTCATTGACAGCATGACTGCAATTGCCTGCACTGCCGCCGATGCCGATCAGGAATAGACGTCCTTTTCGTTCACGCAGGGCCACGAATTGATCCGCCATCGCCTCGACGACATCATAGGAAATCGAATCGCAAATACTTTTGGCTTCTTCGAAGAATTGCTGTGTGTGTGTCATGGTTGGTCGCGCACCCGATCAAAAATACAGCATGAGTGAGTTTTTCCGGTTGCCATGAGACTCGCGAGACTTTGCCGTTGGCGCCTTGGTTTTTTTCACGCTACCGCAGTCCGGGTGACTTCAGCGTCATCCGGGGCACACTCACAATCATCTGACCGCAGCTAGGCCGCGATCACCAGGTCTGCATCCAAATCGACGCGTACCTTGCGACCGAGAAGATCGAGCAAAACTGTCACTCGCTCACGGTCAGTCATGCCCTCATAGAGGCCAAGACTTTCACAGAACGCGCCATCGACGATCCGGACTTTCTGACCCAACTGAAGATGCTGCTCCAGTTGGATAAAGCCATTGTCATTTTCGCGTTGCCTGAGATTTTCAATGACCCGATCATCAATGAAGGCCGGGCGGTCGCCATTGCAGACGAGTCGCGACACACCCAATGTCGACAAGATCGACCGCCAGCGTTGAGTCTCCAGGTCTGCGCACACGAAAAGATAGCGGGGAAAAAGCGGCGCAGAAATCCAGTCGACTCGCCGTGCATGACGTCGACGTTTCAGGTAGCGCGGCATATACGTCGGGAATCCTTGCCGATTGAGATGCGCCACAGCCAGACCTTCGGCGCGCGGACGAGCCTGGACAACATACCAACGCGGCGCAAAGCAACTGGTCATGCTACATTTTCCCGCACATCACCAACCCGCACGCCCAAAAGCTTCGGCACCAGCACGGATTCAGAACCAAATTTGTCGATCGCGGCATTGACGGTTTCACTCGCGGTCTTGAGATCCGTCACCATGACCGCATCGACTTGACCAACGAGCGCATCAATCGAATCAAGCACCGGCAAGCCGACGAACTGTTCCAGTTCTGAATTGGGGTCGACCACCGCTGTGATCGGCACTCCGCTTTCCAGCGCACAGATTGTTGCGATTTCCGCCAGATCGGATATTCCGAGCAGCGCGACGCGTTGGCAGCCCCGCGCCTGGGCGGCTTTGAGCAATTCCGAACAGTCAGCCCGCGCCTGGCGAAAAAATGAAAACGACGAGCTCAGGTATTCGACCGTGAGCCGCGATTTTTCCGCAAAACCCTTTGGCGTGAGGTAATAAGCATAGCGCCGGGCGGGAACGGCGCTCATTTTGACCAGGCCCTTGGTCACGCAACGCTTGAGATAGGCGTTGCACAGGCCAAGAGCGATACCAAGATCGGAGGCCAGTTTGCGCTGCGACTGGGCACCGTCGCGCTCCACGGACTCCAGCAACCCGAGCACAATGCGCTCGTTTTCAGTCTCACTGTTGCCGACAGCTCCGCGCACTTTTCACCCACTGAGTCGGCATTTGATACCGCGTTCATCTCCTGAACGTCAAGTTTCCGTTCAGGCAATGAACAAATTTATATCTATGAAATATCTCATGAAAATCGTCTGGAGGAAGGGTAACATCAACCCCGCAGCGCAAGTTTGCCGTCGTCAGGCGCTTCAAGGAAAACTTTCCTGGGTGGGGATACGACCAGGACGATATGAATGACCGCAAATATGGATGCGTGGACCATCGCCGGAAGATTGGGATTGATCGCCGCAGCTGCCGCGGTTTTCTGCGCGGTACTCATATTTGCCTTGCACCCGCTGCTTGTGCGTTACGCGCTGGCGCGCCCGAATGCCCGATCCTCACATCGTGACCCGACCCCGCAAGGGGGCGGCATCGCAGTGATTTCGGCGACGATCATCGCGATCATCGGCGCTGCAATTCTTGCCCCCGATCTTCTGAATGACAGATTTCGATTGACCATTGTACTTGCATGTGTCGTCGGTCTCGCAGCGATCGGCGCCATCGACGACGTGTACCCGCTCGATGCACTGCCTCGGCTGCTTTTCCAGGCCGTTATGGTGCTTGGCGTCATCGCCACCTTGCCATTCGATTTTCACGTCATTGACGCACTCCCCTGGTGGCTCGAGCGCGCGCTGATGTTCGTCGCAGTGCTGTGGTTTGTGAACCTCGTTAATTTCATGGACGGCATCGACCTGATGACGGTCGCCGAAGTGGTACCGGTTACGGTCGCGCTTGCGCTTTTTGGTTTGACGGGCGCATTGCCGCGAGACGCGACGCTTGTATCGTTTGCGCTCTGCGGGGCAGTGATCGGCTTTGCGCCCTTTAACCGTCCGGTCGCGAAGCTTTTTCTTGGTGACGTCGGCAGCCTGCCGATTGGACTGTTGCTGGGATGGCTTCTCCTTGTGCTCGCAGGCAACGGGCATCTCGTGGCGGCGTTGTTGCTGCCTCTTTATTATCTCGCGGATTCAACCGTCACCCTGTTCCATCGGCTTGTTAAGGGCGAGTCGGTCTTGCTGGCACACCGTGGCCACTTCTATCAGCGCGCGATGGACGGCGGCCTGGAGGTGCACCGGATTGTTGGCCTGGTCTTTGCGGTAAACATTCTGCTCGCCGTGTTTGCGGCGCTCACGGTATTCAATTCATCCTTGAATTCTTGCATTGCGGCTGCGGCCGGCAGCAGCGTCGCCGTCGGCGCGCTGTTATGGACGTTCAACAACAAATATCGTCTTTCAAAAGCGAGCCATTGAAGAACACACCTGTTTCGAAACAGGTACAATAAATGCAAGCGCGCCGTGACACCCGATATGATTTGGGAAAGGATTGCGAGAGGCGGCCGCCTAGGGGTGCGTTTGTGGTCCCTCAGAAAATCGCTTTATCGAGACATCCAATTTGGATGCGAAAATATCGTCCATCGGCGGGAGCGGTTTGACAACTCTGACATGAAATCGGTTCAGGCATCGATCGCACGTGGCTTCATCTGCACAGTTGGTGTTGGCAGCGGGCACGTGACCGAAGATCAGGCACTGAAGGCGCGCGAACGCGTATGCTGGAATGATGACCAGCAGCAAATAGAAGAAACTCCCAATACCGGTAGGAATCTCGTCCACCGCGCGTTCCCGGTGACTGGTAGCGCAAAGATCCTCTTAGACTGATTCTACTGTTCCAGGAAAGTCGTATTCCCTGGATCTTTGCCCGGGGCGAAACGCGAGATCCAAATACAGTCGGGCATGAGGCGCGGTTGGTAGAGGTAAGATGCTCCGCGGTGCGATGACACCCGGTTTAGGAAGACTTCCGAGTGGCGTTTACAATTCAATCGACCCAAGCGCCTGATCCGCTGCGGCAATAACCTGCTGCGGCACCAGGCCGTCGAGGCACGCGCTGTCGCTGTCGAGCCCGCGCTCACAGCCTTCGAGCTGGCACGGCATGCACGGCAGCGGGTTTTGCACCAGCCAGACATTGCCGCGATGCTGGAGCGAGCCTGCAGCATCCCAGGCGGACTCCAGACCGCCCGCCGGCCACGGCCCCCATAGCCGCGGATCGGTCGGCCCATAGATGGCGACGGTCGCACAGCCGGCAGCAGCGGCAAGATGAGTCACCGACGTGTCCGGGCCGACATAGACGCGCGCGTTCGACAGCAACCCTGCAAGCTGCGGCCAATCGAGCCCGCCGTCGAGCCGCGTGACATCCACACCGGCCCAGACCTCATCAAGGTACCGGCGCTCTGCCTCGGCGGGGCCGCCGGTCGCGATCACGCCCAGTCCGCGCGCGGCGAGCGCGGCCGCAACCGCACGCCAGCCCTCCATGGTCCATTGCTTGTAGCGGAACATCGGCGCGGCATGGATCACCGCATAGTCGCCGGCCGGCATACCGGCGAACGCACGCGGGCGCGGCGCGACCAGTTGCGGTACCCGCGCAATGCCCATTGCATCGGCCAGCCGCAGGATCTGTTCGACCCGATGTGTGCGGCCTGCAAAGGGCACACTTCGTTGGAGCCATGCCCGTTTGAGCCGCCCATTCAATGTCTGATCGACCGGCGCGATGCGAACACGACCCGCCGCAACGGCAAAAAACGTCGGGCGGTCTCCGGTCTGGGTCGAAATGGCAAGGTCGTATTTGCGCCAGAGGCGCGCCGCCAGTGAAAACTCGCGCGCGCCGCCCGAATGTGCCGGCATGGCGACGACGCCATTGAGATCCGGATTGCCCTCAAGAATGCCGGCGGTGTCGGCAAACACCAGTGCGTCGATCCACGCGTCCGGCCATGCCGCCCGCAGGCTGCGGATCAGCGGCGTGGTCAGCAGCACATCGCCGAGCCGCCGCAGCGAAACGACGAGAATGCGCGGCCGTGCCGGAAGATCGATGCGGCCACCATCATTCATGTCGCGTTGCCGGCCAGCCGTTCCATCGCCTGATTTTTCAGTGCAACGCCGCCGGCAACGCCGACACCGAAGACGTAGACCCAGCCTTGGGTGAAATCGAACAAATGCGAATTGAAGAAAGAGCCGACGATATTCTGCACCACGACGACGAGCCCGATCCACGCCACGAGGCCATCGCCGCGGAACAAGACCAGATGAGCAAACCACATGGCCCACAAGACCGCGGCGCCGGCGATCCCGAGCTGGATCGCCACCGCGAATGTCTGGTTGTGCGGATTGGTGGTGTCCGAGGCGGCTGCTCCGGTTTGCCCGACCGATGCCTGGGCGAACAAGGCATGGATCGTGCCTGTTCCGTGCCCGACAAATGGCGCCGCGCGAATGAACGCGATCGATTTCCGCGCAAATTCGATGCGCTCGCCCGACGAATTGGTGGCGCCGGTTGCTTCATATCTCTGGAAATCGGTCCAAACCTGCTCGGTGCGGGCGCGAAAATAGGGCGAGAAAGCCCAGGCCGCGACGAGGACTGCGGCAGCGCCAGCAAAAAACAGCAAGGCATCGCGCCGCGCCAGCTTCTTGATCGCGAACAGAACAAGCAGCACCAGAATGACAACCAGCGCCGTGCGGCTGGTCGCCACGAACAGGATATTGGCCAGCATGGCCAGAACGACCGCAAGCAAGCCGAGCAGCCACCGCCATCGGCGGTGCGCGATCGATTCATAAGCGAGAAAAATCAATCCAAATATGCAAGTAACGAATTCCCCGCTTTGGGTTGCCGCATTCTTGACCAGCACATTGTCCCACTTCATCGGTACGAATGAAAAGCCGGGAACGAACTGCACCAGCGTCGACGCTGCCAGCAGGAACACACACGAGAGAAGATAGCCGCCGAAAACCCACTCAGCCCGGCCCGAACGGCGGAACTGCACGAACAGCAGCGGGATTGCCAGCAACTTCATGAATGAATCGAGTCCCTTCCAGCGTTCGACCCAGCTCACGTCGGCCCACAGCGTACCGAGCATACCGAGCAGGACCAGCAGCACCGGCAAGCCGCCCGCCATTGTCGTGAGGTCGCGGCGAAGACTGCCCCATTCGAGGGACGGTACGAGCGCGACCAGCCACAGCACCACCAGAATGCCCGTTGCCGAGGTCGACCACGGCAAGGAAACCGCCACGGCCACCGCCAGACAGTCGGCGCTGCGCGCCCATCTGGTCCGGCTGACATGGCTGGTGATCGAAGGCCCGGCCATCGCTCAACCCGCTGCCGTTACAGATGCCGGACGCAGCGACGATAATCCGCGCTGTGCGCGAATCCGGTCGCCGGCGACAATGTCGCCGAGCCTGCGCTCATTCTCGTCGAGCCGCGAGCGGTCGGCGTCGGGGTGCCACAGATGCAGGACCCCGGTCGCGAAAATCCCATCCTTGCGGCGCACGCCGGCATGCAGCAGGCGCACGAGGATGTCCGAATCTTCCTTGCCCCAGCCGCTGTAGTCGGCGTCGAACCCGTCGACGCGATCGAGATCGGAACGCCAGACCGCAAGATTGCACGAACGCGCGCCGCGCCAGAGGTTGCCGCGCAAGCGACGCAGCGGCCCGAGCGGCAGGCGCAGAACAGCCGCCAGCCGGTTTACGCCGCCGCGCATCCGCTGCGTGAACCACTCCGGCAGACCCCAGTTTTCCGGCGCGAGTTTCTTCTCCAGGACACTGCGCGTGAGATCGCGAGACAGCAGAATTCGGTTGCCGGTGACAAAACGGCCGGGCTCGGCGAGACGGCGGTGGGTGGCGACAAAATCCGGCCGCACGATGCAGTCCCCGTCCAGGAATATGCAGTAGGCGCCATGCGACATCAGGATCGCGCGGTTGCGAATCTCGGCGGCACGAAACCCTCGATCCTCATGCCAGGCATGGTCGAGTTGATGACCGAGTTTGGTCTTCCAGGCGTCGATCAGTGCGGCCGTGGCAGCAGTCGACCCGTCGTCGGCCACCACGACCTCGAAATCCCGGTCGGTCTGCCGCGCAAGCGACCGCAGCACCGCGTCGAGTGCATCTTCGCGATTATAGGTCGTGACGATGACGGAAATCAGTTCGGCCACGGTCGTCCTCTGGAATATGAAGGCTTTAGCCGAAGTCGTAGACCGCGACAAATCCCTAGGGCCGGCCCGCTCGGCAATGTTACCTTGGACCGCGAGGCCGCAAAGGCCTTTACCAGCGGCGAACGCGACCATGCAGAAAATATCAGCCTATATCCTGACCTATAACGAGGCCGAAAAGATCGAAGCCGCTGTTGCGAGCGTGTTATGGGCCGACGAGGTGGTGGTGATCAACTCCTTCAGCATCGATCGCACCGCCGAGATCGCGCGATCGCTCGGCGCGCGCGTGGTGGAAGTGGCATTCAACGGTTTCGGAGAATTGCGCAATCGCGCCATTGAGGTCTGCCGCCACGACTGGATTTTCAGCCTGGATGCCGACGAGAGATGCACCGAGGCCGTCCGTGACGAGATTCTCGGCCTGATTGCCCGCTCGCCGCGCCACGACGTCTACCTCGTGCCGCGTCGCAGCTACATGATGGGCCGCTGGATTCGCGGTTCCGGCTGGTATCCGAATTTCCGCCAGCCGCAGCTCTTTCGCCGGGGCAGCATGCGCTACACGCTGGAGCCGGTGCACGAGGGCTATGAGGTGCTGAGCGCCAGGCCGGTCGGCACGCTGAAGAATGCGGTATGGCAGTTTCCGTTTCGCAATCTGGAAGAAGTCATCAGGAAGATGAACCGCTATTCGTCGCTCGGGGTCCCGAAGCTCGCCGGCAAACGGGTTTCAATGGCGGGCGCGCTTGGCCATGGCCTGTGGTCCTTCCTCAAGCACTATATTTTCAAGCTCGGCTTTATCGACGGCTGGGCCGGCTTCGTCATCGCATTTGGAAATTTCGAGGGCACATTTTATCGCTATGCCAAGCGCTACGAGGAAACGAAAGGCTGGCGGGCACCGAAGAGCAAGACGATCTGGCGCGAACACAAATCCTGAGTGAACAGATTCAGCGTGTCTTGGGCGCGCGCGTGCGATCGACCATGGCACTCGTCGAGTGGCCGGGAACGATTTCGATCAGGATGACTTCGCCGCCCTCCGCCTCGACGATGGCGCGGCCGACAACTTCCTCACGTCGGTAGTCGCTTCCCTTCACCAGCACCGTCGGCTTCACGCGCGCAATCAGCGTTTCAGGCGTATCTTCGTCGAATACGACAACGAGATCGACCGCTTCGAGGGCGGCAAGCACCTCGGCGCGCGCCTGAACGCCTTGCACCGGACGACCCTCGCCCTTGAGCCGGGTCACGGAAGCATCGCCATTCAGGCCGACTATCAGCCGATCGCAAGCCGCGCGCGCGCTGGCCAGCAGCTTGATGTGCCCTGGATGCAGGAGATCGAAACAACCGTTGGTAAAACCGACGCGCAGGCCTTGCCGGCGCCATTCGACAAGATGCTCGTCGAGCAGCGCCCAATCGAAGACGATCTTCTCCTCGGGCGCGAGCGTCGCAGCAGGCAGGATGCGCCAGCGCAGCTCGGTGACCGAAAGCGTCGCCGTGCCGCGTTTCCCGACAACCACCGCGGCTGCGGCATTGGCCGCGCGCATGGCGGATTCGAAATCCGCGCGCATGGCAAGCATCGCGGAAACCACCGCCACCACCGTGTCGCCCGCGCCGGATACATCGCGCACGCGAACCGAATAGGCCGGAATGTGGATCGGTGGCCCCTCGCCCACCAGGGTCATGCCGGCTTCGCTGCGCGTCACCAGAACCGCGCGCGCACCGAGCGAACGGGCGAGGCTCGCCGCGGCAGCGGCAATTTGATCGTCGGTTTGCGCCGGTTCATTCGTCGCGTCGGCGAGCTCCTGCCGGTTGGGCGTAATCATCGTTGCGCCGCGATAGATCGTGTAGTCGCGCCCTTTCGGATCGACCACCACGGGCTTCCCGAGCTTGTTGGCGGCATCGATAACGGCCCGGATGACCCGCGGCGTCAGCGAACCCTTGGCGTAGTCGGACAGCACGACCGCCCCAGCCCGCGGCATGGCCGCAATCGCATACTCGATGAGCGTGTCTTCGCTCGACCGCTCGACGGGCGAGACCATTTCCCAGTCGGCGCGCAGCAAATGCGTCGAATGATGCTCGGAGACAAAGCGCACCTTGCGCGTGGTCTGCCGCACCGGATCGACGACCAGATGAAATTCGATCAGCGGCCTGGTGCCGAGCGCCTCGCTGAGAGCGCGGCCGGCGTCATCATTGCCGACGACCCCGACGAAGATGCAACGCGTACCAAGCGCGACCAGATTGCGCGCAACATTGCCCGCGCCTCCGATCATCACCTCGGTTCGCTTGACCGCGATGACCGGCGTGGGCGCTTCCGGCGAAATGCGCGAGACATCGCCATAGACGAATTCATCCAGCATCAAGTCTCCGATGCAGAGCACGGTCTGATCGGCCAGGTCTGCGAGATGCTTGTCGAAATCGAACATCTAGTTCAATTCCACTGGTGGTGCGTCAAGCGCCGTTCATTCCCGCGCAAGCGGGAATCCAGAGCGGCCGTCATGATGCCAGCTGCTTGTCTGCCTGGGTCCCCGCTTTCGCGGGGACGAGCGGGGTCTGGCTTGGGTAACAGGTGCGCCATGGTTTAACGGTACCGGTCTTCGCGGTCGAGATATCCCGAGACGTACTGGCCGACCGCGGCTTCAAGCGGCGTGAAACCCGCATTATAGCCTGCGCGGCGCAGGTTCTCGACCTTGGCTTGGGTGAAATACTGGTATTGGCCACGGATCGCGTCAGGCATCTCGATATATTCGATGTTGTCCGGGCGTCCCAGTGCCTTGAACATGGCGCCGATCATGTCGCGGAAGCTTTCGGCCTTTCCGGTGCCGACATTGAAAACGCCGTTGACCGAGGGCGTGTCGATCAGCCAGCGCAACACCGCGATGGCATCGTCGACATAGATGAAGTCGCGGCGCTGGTCGCCGTCCTTTATGCCGTCGCGGTGAGATTTGAACAGGTGTACCGGTTTTCCGGCCTTGGCGTCGTCGAATACCTTTGCCAGCACACTCGCCATGTGCCCCTTGTGATACTCGTTCGGCCCATAGACGTTGAAGAACTTCAGGCCAGCCCATTGCGGCGGCAGCTTTTCTTTCTTGACGTAGCGGTCGACCACGGCGAGATCGAACAAATGCTTGCTCCAGCCGTAGAGATTCATCGGCCGCAGATTGCGCAAGGCCTGCAGCGACCAGTCGTCATCGAAACCCCGTGTGCCGTCGCCATAGGTCGCGGCTGACGATGCATAGATGAACGGCGTGCGTGTCGCCGTGCACCAGTCGAGCAGGCGCAGCGACAGCCGAAAATTGTTCTCCATCACCAGGTCGCCGTCGGTTGCCGTGGTGTCGGAAATCGCGCCCATGTGGATGACGGCGTCGAGCTTGCGGGTGTCGAGCCAGTTCATCAATTCGGCCGGCGGCACCACATCGGCGACCTGGCGCTTGGCGAGGTTGCGCCATTTGGCGTCGTCATGGCCAAGCAGGTCGTTGACCACGACGTCGGTCGCGCCCCCCTCATTGAGGCTCGCAACCACGTTCGACCCGATGAACCCGGCCCCGCCGGTGACCAAAAACATGCCCTGCCCCACGGCCAAGCTGGTGAGGCCTTCATTTGCCCCAGTCCAGAGGCGGGCGCAAATGGGACCGCGCTGGCGCGCGCAACTGGCTCCGGAAAGGGTAAAAATCGCGGCTGGACAGGTGCCCGCGGCGCAGGCTAACGCCTGCCCAGCTGGCCCGGAATGGGCCTATTTTGCGTCGCGCATGATCCTGGGCCGAAAAGCTGGAGTCACGTTTCGGGAGGTCATGCGCGGGGGAAGCGGCGCCAAATCCATGAGCCCGGACTTGAAACAAACCGCCGCGCCGGTCCTGATCGTCCCCTATGTCTGGATCGGCGATTTCGTCCGCTGCCATTCGGTGGTCAAGCTGTTGCGCGCGCAGGCACCCGACCGGCCGGTCGACATGGTCTCAAGCACGCTGTGCGCGCCACTCGCCGATTACATGCCGGGCGTACGCAAGGTGATCATTGCCGACTTGCCGAGGGGGCGCATTGGCGTGCACCGCCAACGCCAGCTCGCCGACACGCTGCGCGAGGCTCACTATCAGCAGGCACTGGTGATGTCGCGCAAATGGAAAGCGGCATTGGCGCCATGGCTGGCCGGCATTCCCCTGCGCACCGGATTTGCCGGCGAACTTCGATTCGGATTGCTCAACGACGTGCGCTGGGGCGAACGAAAACTTCCCCGCATGATCGACCGCATGGGCGCTCTCGCCTTGCCGCGCGGCGCCAGCCTCCCAAGCGAATGGCCTTTGCCGGAACTGACCGTCCCGTCGCGCGAAATCGACGAATGGAGTCAACGGCGTGGTCACACCAACGACACTCGCCCCATTGTGACGCTGTCACCGGGCGCGGTCGGCGCCGGCAAGGCCTGGCCTTCAGGCCACTATGCGGATCTCGCGCGGGAGCTGACCAGGGCCGGTGCTTCGGTCTGGATTCTCGGCGGGCCGGGCGAGACGCCAATCGCAAAACAGATCATGGAGGCCGCCGGCGATCGCGTACGCGATCTCACCGGTACGGATCTGCGCAATGCGGTTCTGGCACTCGCCGCAGCCGATGTTTCCGTCACCAACAATTCCGGATTGATGCATGTGTCCGCGGCAATCGGCACGCCGACAATCGCGATATTCGGTCCGACAAGTCCATGGCACTGGAAGCCGCTCAACCCGATCGCCGCGATCCTCGAGCCGCCGGGCGATGAGCTTGCACGGGAACGCGCCCGCGATGAAGGCAACGATGCCGTCCGTCACCGCCGTACGGCGGATGTCGCTGTCGATACCGTCCTGACGGCGGTGCGCGAGGTCCTCGGCGACCCGCATCGGACCAGGTCATGAGTGCGCCGCAAACCGGTCCACGACCGGCAGCATTTCTTGATCGCGATGGTGTCATCAATCACGATGACGGCTACATCGGGACGCGCGAGCAATTCTGCTGGATTGCGGGCGCGGCAGACGCCATCCGTCTGCTCAATGAAAGCGGATACCTCGTATTCGTGGCATCCAATCAGTCCGGCGTTGCGCGCGGCCTGTTCACCGAACAGCAACTTGGTGAGCTCGACGGCTGGATGCGCGGGGAACTGGCCGCAAACGGTGCACGCATCGACGATGTCCGCTATTGCCCGTTCCATCCGGACGCTTCCATCGCCGCCTATCGCAAGACTTCCGACTGGCGCAAGCCGGCGCCGGGCATGATCCTTGATCTCATGCGGTGCTGGCCGGTCGACCCGGCCCGCAGCTTTTTCATCGGCGACAAGGAGATCGACATGCAGGCGGCGCGCGCCGCCGGTATTGCAGGTGAGCTATTCACCGGCGGCGGCCTGAAGGCGTTCGTCGAAAGATGCCTGCAAAATGCGCGAAACCGCTGAGAACTGCGCCTGCCCGCGTTAACGACCGGGCACTCCGAAAGCTGACGCGGGCGCGTATCCGTGCTATCTAGATGACGATTAGTCGAGGATTATCGGGGCCTTATGGCTAAGCCACAGCCGAGCGACCAGAACAGCGAACGGGCGCAAGCCGTCATCACATCGGCCTTGCGCACGCTCGAAGCCGAAGGCAGCGGCGTCGATGCGCTGGCCGCGGCGCTGCGCGACGGGCTCGGCTCAACCTTCCTTGCCGCGATCGACCTGATCAGCGCGGCGCAAGGCCGCGTCATCGTCACCGGTATGGGCAAGTCGGGGCATGTCGCGCGCAAGATCGCCTCGACCTTCGCTTCCACCGGTACGCCGGCGCTCTACGTGCATCCGGCCGAGGCCAGCCACGGCGACCTCGGCATGATCACGAAAAGCGACGTTATCCTCGCGCTGTCGTGGTCGGGCGAAACGGCCGAATTGAAAAATCTTACCGACTATTCGCAACGTCATAACATCGGTCTGATTGCGATGACCGCCAGCCCGGAGTCGACGCTGGCCAAGACCGCGGACGTTGTACTGACGTTGCCGCAGGCGCGCGAGGCCTGTCCGCACAATCTCGCACCTACCACCTCGGCGCTGATGCAGCTCGCGCTCGGCGACGCCCTGGCGATTGCGCTTCTGGAAAGCCGCGGCTTCACCGCGATCGATTTCGGCCTGCTGCATCCGGGCGGCAAGCTTGGCGCGCTGCTCAAGACTGTTCGCGATTTCATGCACAGCGGCGCCTCGATGCCGCTCGCGCCGCTTGGCTCCGCCATGTCCGACGCGATCATCGAAATGACCGGCAAAGGCTTCGGCTGCGTCGGCATCGTCGAGGCAGGCGGAAAGCTGGTCGGCATCATCACCGACGGCGACCTGCGCCGGCACTGGAACGAACTGCGCGATGCCCGCGTCGATGACGTAATGACGCGCGCGCCAAAGACCGTGCGCCCTGATCAGCTCATCAGCGAGACGCTCGAGCTTCTCAACGCAACGAAGGTGACCGCGCTGTTTGCGGTCGAAGCCGGCAAACCGGTCGGCGTCATCCACGTGCATGATCTGCTGCGCGCAGGTGCAGCCTAGGCGCGGACTCATAGGTTAGTCTCGCGAGCCATCAAACGGACGGTGGATGACAGCAATGTTGGAAACGGACAAGGTGTTCGCTGGCTCGGTTCCGGAAAACTACGACCGCTATATGGTGCCGTTGATTTTCGAGCCGTACGCCGCAGATATTGCACGACGCGCAGCGTCCATGTCGCCAAGCGCCGTTTTGGAGATCGCCGCGGGCACCGGGGTTGTCACCCGCGCATTGGCGCCAAGACTGTCCCCCGGCGCAAGCTATACCGTAACCGACCTCAATCAGCCGATGCTCGACTACGCCGCATCGCGACAACCTCCCGACACTCGGATCAAATGGCGCCAGGCGGATGCTCTGGCGCTGCCGTTTGAAAATGCGGCCTTCGATCTTGTTTGTTGCCAGTTCGGCGCAATGTTCTTTCCTGACCGCGCATCTGGTTACCGCGAAGCAAAGCGAGTTCTGAAGCCCGGAGGACATTTTTTATTCAGCGTATGGGATCGCATCGAGGAGAATGTATTTGCGGATGATGTGACGAATGCTCTCGCAAGGATTTTTCCGAACGATCCGCCGCGCTTTCTGGCACGCACGCCGCACGGCTACCACGATACGGCACTGATCCGCAGCGAGCTGGAGGACGCCGGTTTCTCCCGTGTGGTGATCGAGACGAGAGCCGAACAAAGCCGTGCATCCTCGCCGCGCATTCCGGCCGTTGCCTATTGTCAGGGAACTCTTCTTCGCAACGAAATCGAGGCCCGAGACGCCGGAAAACTGGAAGCTGCAACCAACTACGCCGCATCCGCGATTGCAGATAGACATGGCAGCGGCGAGGTTGCTGCCAAAATTCAGGCCCACGTCATCGTGGCTGAGGTCTAGGTGTTTGGAATATTCCGTTCCGGCACTTCGCGACATTCCGCCGCTACGCAGCAATTGCGTCGCTTTCGGAGTGAAGCCATGAACCGAATTTGTGAGTACGCGGCCTGGTCAGCGCACAAGCGCTTCGACCGCCTTCCTGACCTGATCGGCTGACGGCGGATCGCCCTGCGCGCCAAGAACCGTGAGCCGTCCGCGTCCGATCGGGCCGGTCAGGCCGGGCTTGCTGTCGGCAAAGATCGCGACCAGCGGTACGCCAAGCGCGGCGGCAAGATGCAGAAGCCCGGTATCGACGCCGACCACGAATTCCGCACCGGCAATGAGCCTGGCAACTTCTTCCAGCGGCGCACGGGCGGGCACGCGCGCGCGAGCAAGGCGCGCAGCGATGCGCTCGCTGCGCGCGCGCTCGAATTCGGTGCCCCACGGCAGTACGAGATCGAAACCCTCCCGGCCAAGCGCCTCGCCGAGCGCGACCCAATCGGCCTCCGGCCATTCCTTGCCAGGCCGCGCGGTGGCATGCAGCAACACCGCGTAGCGCCCGCCAGCATCGGCAAAACGCTCCCGGTCGAGGCCAAAATCCGGCTCTCCCTGCGGTCTGTAGCCAAGCGCCAGTCCACTGAGAATCCGGTTGCGCTCGATCGCGTGCAGTTTGCGGTCGACGCCATAGCGGAGGTCGTAGAACATCGCGGCGAGCGGCTCCCGGATGCTGGCGGTGTCGTAGCCATGACGTCGCCCATGCGCCAGCCGCGCGATGACACCCGAACGCAACAGACCCTGGCTGTCGACGATGTCGTCGTAGCGGTATGATTGTATGTCGCGCAGGCTCCGGGCGATCTCGCCAAGTGTCGCCGGCGCATAAAGCGACTTTCGCCATCGCCGCCAGGCCACGGGGACGACCTCGTTGACCGCCGGATGCAATCCGACAAGCGGAGCAAAGGCCTCCTCGACCAGCCATGTGAATTTGTCACCAGGACGCCGCTTGCGAGCCTCGGTGACCGCCGGCATGTGATGGATCACATCCCCGAGCGATGATGTCTTGATGAAGAGAATATCGGCCATATCGCGCTACGCCGTCCATATACCCGGCATTAAGAATAGCCGCTATAACCAAGATCGTTCGCGGCGCGTTTTTGGGGCGCCCTGTCACGCAAGCCGGACAGGGAGATACCGCCAATCGAGGCATGGTCATGACGATCCTGGTGACTGGCGGCGCCGGATATATCGGCAGCCATATGGTGCATGAACTCATCGATGCCGGCGAGCCGGTGGTCGTGCTCGACAATCTGTCGACCGGCTTCCGCTTCCTGATCCCCGGCTCGACACCTTTCGTTGCCGGCAGCACCGGCGACCGCGATCTGGTCGCCAAGACAATCCAGCGCTACGGCGTGAACGCCATCATTCACTTTGCCGCATCCATTGTGGTTCCGGAATCGGTACGCGATCCGCTTGGCTACTATCGAAACAACACGATGAATACCTGCAACCTGCTCGATGTCGCGATCGAATCCGGGATCAGGCAGTTCATTTTTTCATCCACCGCCGCTGTCTATGGCAATCCCGAACGGGTCCCGGTGCGCGAAGATGCACCGACGCTGCCGATATCGCCCTACGGCACCTCCAAATTGATGTCGGAAATCATGCTGCACGATGCCGGCAAGGCGCATGGGCTGCGATTTGTCGTCCTGCGCTATTTCAATGTCGCCGGCGCTGATCCGAAAGGGCGTACCGGACAATCGACGCCGGCTGCAACCCATCTGATCAAGGTCGCCTGCGAGACCGCGCTCGGCAAGCGGCCGAAGATCGACGTGTTCGGCACCGACTATCCGACGCCGGACGGCACGTGCATCCGCGACTATATCCATGTCAGCGATCTTGCACGGGCGCATTCGTCGGCACTCGCCTATCTGCGCCGCGGCGGCACCAGCGCGACATTCAATTGCGGCTATGGTCGCGGTCACTCGGTGCTGGAGGTGATCAATTCAGTGCGGCGGGCAAGCGGCCGCGATTTCCCGGTCGAAATCGCCGCCCGGCGCGCGGGCGATCCGGCCGCACTGGTGGCCGGCGTCGATCGCATCCGATCCACGCTCGACTGGCGCCCGCAGTACGAAGATCTCGACACCATCGTCGCCCATGCGTTTGCATGGGAACAGCGGCTGCCCGGCCGGCGCCATTCCGCAACGGCCTGAGGAATCGCGCAAAACCGCGTCGTTCCGGCGTCTTTTGACTCCGTTTTTGGCTTGATAAATTCCTCCACCGCAGGCAATGAAACTCCTGCCCGTTGCGAACCCGTGGGCCAAAATCAAGCCCAGAGGGCGGATGAACGATCACACCGTACCAACAGCGGCAGACGAGCACTACAGCGCCCTCGCCCTGATCCGGCGACTGCTCACGGAGCAGGGTCTGCTGCATTGGCGCAAATACGCGATCGCGTTCGCGCTGATGGCGATTTCCGCCGGATGCACCGCGTTCAGCGCCTACCTGATCGGCGACGTCATCAATCAGGCCTATGTCAATCGCAACCTCGCCGGCATCATCACGATCGGCGGCATAACCGTCGCGCTGTTCGCAACGAAAGGTCTCGCGACGTACGGCCATAGCGTGATGCTCTCGCGCATCGGCAATCGCATCGTCGCGGACAACCAGCGCGCGGTTTTCCGCAAACTGCTCAACGAGGGTCTCGGCTTCTTCTCCGACCGGCATTCGACGGAATTCATTGCACGGATGACTGCCGGCGCGGCGGCCGCGACGCAGGTCATCAATCTGCTGGTCACCTCACTCGGCCGCGACCTGCTGTCGCTGATCGGATTGGTGACCGTGATGGTCGTGCAGGATCCGCTGATGTCGATCTTCAGTTTTGTCGTGGCACCTCCCGCATTCCTTGTTCTACGCAAGCTCATTCGCCGCATTTATTCGATCGCCCGCAGCCAGTTCCACGGCGGCACCCGCATCATGGAGACATTGCAGGAAACACTGCAAGGCATCCGGATCGTCAAGGCCTTTACGCTCGAAGACATCATGCGCGAGCGTTTCGACCGCAACGTCGCGGCGGTCGAACACGAAGCGAACAAGATGGCACGCGTCTCCAATCGCTCCAGTCCGTTGATGGAAACGCTCGGCGGCTGCGCGATCGCGCTCGCGATCACGTATGGCGGTTATCGCGTGATCGAGACCGGAGCGACACCTGGCCAGTTTTTTTCCTTTATCGCGGCCTTCCTGCTCGCATACGAGCCGGCCAAGCGGCTCGCCCGCCTCAACATCGAACTCAATAGTGCACTCGTAGGGGTGCGGGTTCTGTTCGAGGTCATCAATTCACCACCGAGCGAGCCGATCGACGATGACCGGCCGGCACTGCAGATCAAGACGTCACAACTCACATTCGACGATGTTCATTTTGCCTACCGCAACGAGGAGTCGGTGCTGCGCGGCATGTCATTTACAGCCGAACCGGGCAAACTGACCGCGTTGGTCGGACCCTCGGGCGGCGGCAAGTCGACGGTCTTCAATCTGATTATGCGCTTCTATGACGCCGAGCAGGGCAAGATCGTCATCGGCGAACAGGACATTGCGCAGGTTTCCCGCCGCTCGCTTCGTCGGCATGTCGCATATGTCGGGCAGGATGTGTTTCTTTTCCGCGGCACGATCCGCGAAAATATAGAGTTCGGAAAGCCCGGCGCCAGCGAAGATGAGGTGGTCGCCGCCGCAAGGGCTGCCTACGCGCACGACTTCATCATGACGTTTCCGCGTGGCTATGACACGCCGGTCGGCGAGCATGGACTGCAACTGTCGGGCGGTCAGCGCCAGCGGGTCGCCATTGCGCGCGCATTGATCAAGAACGCGCCAATCATCCTGCTCGATGAAGCCACTGCGGCACTCAATTCGGAATCGGAGCTGCAGGTGCGCGAAGCCATGGAGCGTCTATGCGCCGGCCGCACCACGCTCGCAATCGCGCATCGTCTGCACACGGTCTCGCACGCGGACCGTATCTATGTGGTGGAAGACGGCCGCGTCACGGAATCGGGCCGGCATGATGAATTGCTGCGCAAAGGCGGCCGCTATGCCGCGTTCTATCGGCTCCAGCTCAAGGAGCAGGAGGCAGATACCCCGGTTGCGGCTGCTGTTATTTCGTAGCCGGTACGGCCGTTGACGGCGGCGCATTCCACCTGATACCCACAGCGATCTTTCGCCCGGCCGGCTGAACTCGCGCCCGGGCACTTCTTCAACCAAAGTGATCCCTTCAACCAAAACGATATACAACGGCCAATCACCATGTCCGACAACCGTTACGTCATTCCGCCGCCGCCACAGGCAACCATCGCGGTTGCCGGCTCCGACAAGGCATTTCCCGTTCGCCGCATCTGGTGCGTCGGCCGCAATTACATCGAGCATATTCGCGAGATGGGGCAGGACGAGCGCGCGCCGCCGTTCTTCTTTGCCAAGCCGTCCGACGCCATCGTGGCGGACGGTGGCACAGTGCCCTATCCCTCCCTCACGAAGGACATGCACCACGAAGTCGAGCTGGTGGTCGCGCTCAAGAGCGGCGGGCGCAATATCCCGGTCGCCAAGGCCAATGATTGCATCTGGGGCTACGCCGTCGGCATCGATTTGACGCGCCGCGACCTGCAGATCGCTTCGCGCGACCTGAAGCGGCCGTGGGAAGTGGGCAAGGCCTTCGATCATTCCGCGCCTTGCGGCCCGCTCAAGCCCGCAAGCGAGATCGGCTACCCGAGCAAGGGCAAGATCACACTCAAGGTCAACGGCAAGATCCGCCAGGACGGCGACCTCAATCAGTTGATCTGGAATGTGCCGGAAATAATTTCCAAGCTGTCGGAAATGGTCGCGCTGGAAGCCGGCGACGTCATCATGACCGGTACGCCGTCGGGCGTGGCCGCCACGATCGCCGGCGACAAAATCGAATGCGAGGTGGAAGGCGTCGGCAAGCTCACTGTTACCATCGGGCCGCCGCTGAAGTAGACAACCTATATTCGTCACCCTGAGGTGCTCGGCCGACGGCCGAGCCTCGAAGGATGACGGAAAGAGCTAGAGCCCCAGATAGGCCTGTCGTACGCGGTCGTCGACCAGCAGCTCCTGGCCGCTCCCCGACAGCGTGATGCGGCCGTTCTCCAGGACATAGGCGCGGCTGGCGAGCTTGAGCGAGACCGCCACGTTCTGCTCCACAAGAACGCAAGTGAGGCCGTCGCGGTTGAGATCGCGCACGCATTTGAGCACGTGCTGCACGATGGTGGGCGCCAGCCCGAGCGAGGGCTCGTCGAACATCACCAGGTCCGGTGAGCCCATCAGGCAGCGCCCGATCGCGAGCATTTGCTGCTCGCCGCCCGACAGCGTGCCGCCGGCCTGGGTGCGGCGTTCAGCGAGTTTCGGGAACAGCGAATAGACCCGCTCGAGATTTTGCGCCCGTTCGGCGCGCGCGCGCGGCAGCATCGCACCCATGGCGAGATTTTCGGCCACCGACAGTGACGGAAATATCTGCCGGCCCTCGGCAACCTGACCGATGCCGAGATCGCAGACCTTGTGGCTCGGCCAGCCGCCGATATCCAGTCCGCGATAGAGGACGCGTCCGCGCGCCGGCTTCAACATGCCGGCGATCGTACGGATCAGCGATGTCTTGCCGGCACCGTTCGCGCCGACGATGGCAACGATGGCGCCCTCCTCGATGTCAAGTGAGACGGCGTCGAGCGCCTGGGCATCGCCGTAGAACACGTCGAGGTTTTCGACCTGGAGCATCATGGCATTTTCCACTTGCACATGATCGCTTCTGAAATCCGGGTTCCATGCCCGATCGGGCTCGAGGACATGCTTTTCGGGATCATTGGCCGATCGCCTCCGCACCAAGATAGGAGTCGATCACCGCCTGATCGCGCACGATCTCGTCGGGCGTGCCTTCCGCGATGGCTGCACCGTGGTGCAGCACGAGGATGCGCGAGGCGAGCGCCATCACCGCCCGCATGACGTGCTCGATCAGCAGGATCGTAACACCGTGCTCCCTGTTGAGGCGGCGGAAGACCTCGACCATGCGGTCGGTCTCGGTCGGGCGCAATCCGGCCATGACCTCATCCAGCAGCAAGAGCTTCGGCTCGGTCGCAATGGCGCGGGCTACTTCCAACCTCTTGCGGTCCGGCAGGGTAAGCGATGCGGCGGGCTGATGTCGCTTGTCGAACAGATCGAGCCGGTCGAGAATGCGATGCACCCATTCCCTCGCGTCGCGCGGGTTGTGCCGGCGCAACAGCGCGCCAACCAGGACATTGTCCTCTACGCTCAGCGCGGGAAAAGGCCGCACGATCTGGAAGGTCCGGCCGATGCCGCGTCGGCATATCCGGTCGGGCGCGAGACCGTCGATGCGTTCACCGTCGAACATGATGGACCCGCCATCCGGCGCGAAAACGCCGGCGATCATGTTGAACATCGTCGTCTTGCCGGCGCCGTTGGGCCCGATCACCGCGAAAATACCGCCCTCCGGCACCTCGAGGCTGATCCGGTCAACCGCGACCAGACCGCGGAACCGCTTGCTGATGCCGTCGATGGCAAGCAATACGCTCATTTGCGCCGCTCCATCAGCCCGACGCGCCTGGCGAACCAGGGCCACACGCCATCCGGCAACGCCATGATCACCAGCAGCAGGCAAATGCCGTAGAATACCTGTTTGGCACCGGGCAGATCGACACCAAGCGCGGCGAGCGCACCCGTCAGCGTTTCGGCAAGCCCGGTCAGAATGAATGCGCCAAGGACCGGCCCGAACAGCGTACCAACACCGCCGACAATCGGGCCAAGAATAATCTCGATCGAGCTGGAGATATGAAAGACCTGTTCGGGAAACAGGTTGTTGTAGAAGAAGGCATTGATCACACCGGCGAATGCAGTCATGCCCGCCGAAATGACCACTGCGATCATCTTGCAGCGGAAAGTATCGATGCCGACGGAACGCGCGGCTTCCTCGTCCTCGCGGATCGCCAGCCAGAAATAGCCGATCCGGCTTTGCAGCAGTGCGCGGCACAGCACCAGGGCGAACACGGTCGCACCCAGCAGGATGTAATAGAACATCACCGGATGGCCGCGCAGGTGCCACAGGTCGTTGTGGGCATATTGCGCGACCGGCAGGAACAGACCGGCCGAGCCGCCGGTCCAGCCCAGATGGTCGAAGCCCACGCGTGCGAATTCCGCGACTGCAATCGTCAGGATGGCGAAATAGACGCCACCGACGCGAAACCGGAAAGCCAGAAAACCGATGAAGGCACCGGCCAGTGCCGCCAACGGCACGGCGACCAGGAGGCCAATCCACGGCCCGATGCTGAAATGAACGTAGAGCGCGGCCGCGGTATAGGCGCCGAGCCCGACATAAAGCGCGTGCCCGAGCGAGAGCTGGCCGGCAAAGCCCATCATGATGTTCCAGGCCTGGCCGACATAGGCGAAATAGAGAATCAGGATGAGCACCGTGAGCAGATAGTCGCCGGCGACGAGCGGCGCGACGATGAAGGCCGTCAGCAGCACGGCAAGCAGGACCAACACCCGCCGCGGAACATCCTCGATCAGTCGCGCGATCATGCTGTCCTCTTGCCCATGATGCCCTGAGGCCGGAACAGCAGAACCACAACGAGAATGGCGAAGGCGAACATTGATTTGGCGGACGGCGAGAACAGCAATCCTGCCATTGCCTCGGTGAGCCCGATGAGAACGCCGCCGATGAGCGCACCCGGCATCGAACCGAGGCCACCGGTGATGACGATGACGAAGGCGAGCAGCGTGTATGACGGACCGACCGCAGGCGTAACGTCGAAGATCAGAAGCAGCATGCATCCGGCTGCGCCCACGCAAGCCGAGCCGAGGCCGAAGGTCAACGCATAGAGCCGCTTGACGTCGAGGCCGACCACCAGCGCACCGGTGTAGTTGTCGGCGCAGGCGCGAATGGCCGCACCCAGCACCGTATAGCGAAAGAAGGCAAACAGCACGGCTGCGACCACCACCGCGGCGATTCCGGCATACAGCTTGGTGGCGTCGATGATCAGCCGCCCGATCTGGAAACTGTCGAAGGCATAGGACGCCTGCACGTTCTGCGCATCGGGTCCGAACAGGATCAACAGAACGTTGACGATGATGATGGCGATCGCGACCAGCAACAGGAACTGGCTATGCTCGGGTCGCGTGATGAAGACGTTGATGAGACCTGCCTGCAGCGCGTAGCCGAAGGCAAACAACACGGCCGCGATCGGCACCATCATCACCAGCGGATCGAGATGGAAGGCCGAAAACAGCGCCACCGCGATGTACATGGCGATGGTCATCATTTCGCCGTGGGCAAAATTGACCACGCGCACCACGCCGAAAATCACCGACAGGCCCAGGGCCATCAGGCCGTAGACGAGCCCGGTCAGGACCCCTCCTACGGCGACATTGAAATAGATATCTGCCGGCACGAGACGATCCTAACAACGCGATGCTCCGGCCGCGCGATGCGGCCGGAGCATTGCCACGAAACGAACTGCGTCAGGCGCGCTTGTCGTACGGCTTCAGCGGCCATTCCGGCTTGGCGTTGGCGGCCTCTTTCGGGGCGAGCGTCACCGTCTTGCCGCCGCGATTCTGGATCGCGGAGCATTTCAGTTTGTCGTTCTGGCCCTTTTCATTGAACATAATGCCGGGGCCGGGGCTGACATTGTCGGTGATGTGGGTCTTGCGGATCGCCTCGGCGAGCGCCTTCGGATCGGTCGAACCGGCCCGCTTGTAAGCGTCCGCGGCCGTGAGCAGCGCCTCGAACGTATAGACGTGGTTGGTGTTGAGACCGATGCCGGGATGCGCCTTGGCCAGCGCTGCTATGAGCAGGTTGGTGACCTTCTTGTTCGGATCGTACCACGGCACGAGGCTGATCGGACCGTCGGACAGCTTGCCCAAGGTCTTGAGATACTGGTCTTCGTACCAGCCCGGTCCGATGCTCAGAATCGCCATCGGGTTCCAGCGCTGCTTGACCAGTTCGCGGGTCAGCAGGATGGCGTCGTTGAGGCGGCTCACCGCATAGAGCGCCTCGGCGCCGGTCGCCTTGGCCTTGGCGACTTCGACCGAGAGGTCGCGCGCCGCCGGATCGTAGGCGATCTTCTCGACAATCTTGTACGGCATGTCGAACTTCGGGAACATCGCGTTCGTGCCGTTCAGGATTGCGGTGCCGTAGGTATCGTTGACGTGCAGCATCACCGCCGTTTTCGGAGCCGATCCGGTGAGCTTGAACACTTCCTTCTGATTGAGGAAGGCGTCGCGCAGGATCATGGGCCCGGTGGGGAAATTGCGGAATACGAACTTGTAGCCCTGCTCGGTGATTGGCGGGGCGGCCGCAATGTTGATGACGAGCGGAATGCCTTTCTGCTCTGCGACCTGGGCAATCGCCGTGGTCTGGCCGGAATCGAAGGCGCCGACCAGAAGCTGCGCGCCCTGGCTGATCAGCTGCTCGGCGCGCGAGCGGGCGACATCCACCTTGGTCTCGGTGTCGCCATTCATGATCTGGAGTTCGGGCAGGCCGAGGCTCTTGAGAATACCGGTCGCGACGTCGACGCCGCGCTGGCAGTCCTGCCCGATGCCGGCCTGAACGCCGGAGCGCGGCAGCAGCACGCCCACTTTGAGCGGCCCGCCGGCGGCGCGGATGATATTGAACGGCGCTGTTCCGGCAACGAAACCGGCTGCGCCGATCCCGGTGTTGAAGGTCCGGCGCGTCACGCGCGCGGAATTCGACTGTGGTTTGCAATTCATTGGCATGTCCTCCCTGGCCATTCACAAGGCCGTTGCCTCGGATGATGCCGGATTTGTTCCGGTCATCACAAGCTCGAAAAGCTTAAGCGGCGGCACCCCAGGCACCGCCTGCAATCCGCCGCCTGGGCGGCGGACCACCTCGTCAATCGTACGATATTGTTGACGTGGACAACAATTTCGTCAACACCAATATGCCCGCGGCCGGCAAGACCCAGACGGCTGGGGTGGGCGACGGGAGCCCTGTGATGTCTCCAGCAAAGCGCGGTTTTCGGCCTGGCAGCGGCGCGGTTGTGGCGCTGCGCAAGACCCCGCAAATGCGGCGCGCCAGCAAGCCTTTGATTGATCTCGACGTGCTCAATGAGCGCCTCGGCTATTTCGTGCGCCGCATGCAGGTCTGGGTGTTTCAGGACTTCATCCGCCGGCTGTCCTCTATCGATATCAGCCCGGCGCAGTTCTCGGTGCTGGTCGTGATCAGCGCCAACCCCGGGCTGTCGCAAATGGAACTCGCGACCACGCTCGGGATCGAGCGCGCCCGGCTGGTGCGCATGCTGCACCGGCTGGAGCGACGCGGGCTGACCCAGCGCCTGTCCTCGTCGGCCGACCGCCGCCGCCACGCCCTGCGGCTGACCCGCGACGGGCAGAAGATTCTGGCGCGGGCGAAAGCACTGGCCAACGAGCACGAGACGGCATTAAAGGAGAAGCTTGGACCGGAACGCCACCGTTTCCTGCTGGATGCGTTGCGGGAATTCTGACCCGGCCCTCACGCCGCAAACATTTTCTCCACGGCCGCCGCAATCCGCAACAGCCGGCGATCATCGCCATTGCGCGCAATCAGCATCAGCCCGCACGGCAATCCGCTCTCGCGCGGGGTGGGCAGCGAGATGGCGCAGAGATCGAAGAAATTGACGATCGTCGTATTACGCAGCAGCAGCGCGTTGCGGCCCATGAAGACCTTGGGGTCGTTTACCTCATCGATGCGCGGCGCGACGGTTGCCGTCGTCGGCATCACCAGCGCGTCGAGATCGGCAAGCCGCGCGTCCATCGCACGGATCAGCCGCGCGCGCTCGCGCACCACGTTGATGTAGTCGGCCGAGGAGATGTCGCGGCCCTTCTCGATGCGGCCACGCACGATCTGGTCGATATCATTGCCGCGCTGTGCCAGACGCTCGCGGTGGATCGAATAGACTTCCGCCACCAGGATGCTGGCGCGCGACAAGGCCTGCATCATGCTGTCGAGCAGCGGCGGCGTTTCGTCGCTAAGCCGTGCACCGGCGCGCTCCAGCCGGCCAAGCGCGGCGGCAAAGCGCGCGCCCACGGTCTCGTCGAGATTGTCCAGCGGCATGCCCTGCGCGACACCGAGCCTCAAGCCCCCAAGGGGCGCCGCATCCAGCGCCCACGGCGCATCGCCGGCCATGACCGCATCGGCGCGGGCGCATTGCGCAACACTCTTCGCCAGCGGGCCAATGGAGTCGAGGGTATAGGACAGCGGGAACGCACCCGCAGTCGGCACCCGCTGACGGCTCGGCTTGAAGCCGACCACGCCGCAGAGCGACGCCGGAATGCGCACCGAGCCGCCGGTATCACTGCCGATGGCGATCTCGCACATGCCATCCGCCGCTGCGACGCCTGCGCCCGACGATGAACCACCCGGCGCGCGTGCACGGTCGGCAGGATTGCCGGGGGTGCCGTAATGCGGATTGATGCCGATGCCGGTGAAGGCGAATTCCGACATGTTGGTCTTGGCGACGATCACCGCGCCGGCAGCGCGCAGGCGCTGCACGACCGGCGCGTCGCTTTCGGCAATCCTGCCCTCTTCGGCCAGCACCCTGGAGCCGGCGCGCGTCACCTCGCCGGCAATGTCAAACAGATCCTTGAGCGTGACGACGGCGCCGTCGAGCGGCCCGAGCGATATGCCGGCTTTGGCGCGGGCGTCGGAGGCATCAGCGGCCGCACGCGCTGCCTCGCGATAGACCGTAAGGCAGGCGCGCGCGCCCTCGCCTTTCGGGTCATCGATGCGCGCCAATGCGGCATCGAGGCGTTCGCGGGCGGAGATGCTTTTCATCTTCCGAGCCCACCCTTCTGCTCGATGAACTGTGCGATCTCGTCCACGCCCCTGCCCTCGCGCAGATTGGTGAAAACGAAGGGACGCGCCCCCCGCATCTTCTTCGCATCGCGCTCCATGACTTCG
This sequence comes from uncultured Alphaproteobacteria bacterium, assembly GCA_963828695.1. Classification (GTDB taxonomy): domain Bacteria; phylum Pseudomonadota; class Alphaproteobacteria; order Rhizobiales; family Xanthobacteraceae; genus Pseudolabrys. The sequence continues at coordinate 607,688 of CAWHFS010000001.1, forward strand.
AGCGAGGCGCCAACATGGGGCGCCAGATCGACCTTGTTGATCACCAGCAGGTCGGAACGGGTAATGCCGGGCCCGCCCTTGGACGGGATCTTGTCGCCGGCCGCGACATCGATGACGTAGATCGTCAGATCGGCAAGCTCGGGCGAAAATGTCGCCGCCAGATTATCGCCGCCGGATTCGATCAGAACGAGATCGAGCTCGGGAAACTTCGCGCGCATGTCCGCAACCGCTGCAAGATTGATCGATGCGTCTTCGCGGATTGCAGTGTGCGGGCAACCGCCGGTCTCCACGCCTGCGATGCGTTCCGGTGCAAGCGCGCCGGAGCGCACCAGATAGTCGGCATCCCATTTGGTGTAGATGTCGTTGGTGATGGCGGCAATCTCGTAGCGCTCACGCAGTGTCTTGCACAGCGCATCCATCAATGCGGTCTTGCCGGAACCGACAGGGCCGCCGACGCCGACACGCAATGGGCCGTGGGGATTTTTGTTTGTCAATTTCCGTCATGGCCGGGCTTGTCCCGGCCATCTCGTTTGGAATGGCACAGCATTGCGTCTCTTATCGGGATCGCCGGGTCAAGCCCGGCGATGACCGGCTAGGACCTGAACAACCTCGTGTATTGTGTCTCATGCCGGGCGCTGGCAAGGTCGGCCCGGAAGGCGGCGCTGCCGATGTCATCGAGCGACGCGCCGAGGGCGCGCTGTACCGTCGCCGCGACCACGGATTCCAATGCCGCCAGGATACGCTGGCCGTCGCTCTGGCCAAGCGGGATCAGCCGCACGCCGGCGGAGACCCAATTGGCGGCAATCGCCTGCAGAAAAGCCGCAAGCGCGGGCTCGAGCGCAATGCCATGGCCGGCACTGGTCACGGCCACCGCCACCGGATAGGCCACGGGGCCGTCCCAGACGTTTTTCAGCCGGTCGAGCGCAGCACATGGCCAGGCGGCACGGGCGGCTTCCACAAAGGCATTGCCCTGCGCCGTGGTTTCCAGATGGCGCTCCTTCGACGGCGCCAGGGCGGACGCCAGTTCCGCCACCGCGTTGAGGGCGCGATCGTCGTCTGCCGCGATGGCGCGATGTGCATGCGCCAGCAGTACGGCATCACAGAAACCGCCGCCCTCGGCCAGCATCACCGCAAGCCAGGCATGAAGCGTTCCAGCGTTTTTTATGTCGCCTGCCTCCACCGCCCATTCAATGCCGCTCGAATAGGAGAAAGCACCAACCGGAAACGCCGGCGACAGCCATGCCATCAGGCGGTAGAGGCTTGGTGCCAGCAGTTCCGTCTTCCGCTCATTCCCGCGAAAGCGGGAATCCAGAACTTTCTTGCGCGCGACTCTGGGTCCCCGCTTGCGCGGGGACGAGCGGAGCTTGGTGAGCGTCTTGCTTACCAGCGGTGCAGTCTTGCGTTTACGCGCCATGGGAGTGCTCATGTTCGTGCGGCGCGCCCGCTTCCGGATCGAACGGCGCGTCCAGTGGCACGAGCTGCGCACCCAGGCCACGCAACATTTCTTCCAGCACGTGATCGCGGCGGATGCGGATCCTGTCCCCGACGATTTGCACGTCTGTGTGGCGGTTGCCGAGATGCCAGGCAAGCCGAACGGCATCAAGTGCACTGCCGGCCGAAATCTCCACCAGGCTTTCATTCTCGCCGCGCACGAGAACGACCGATCCGTCATCCAGCACGAGACCGTCGCCGTCATGCAGCGTAACGGGCTTCTCGAAATCGATGAGGAATTCCGTGCCCTTCTCTCCCCTGAGCATGATGCGTCGTCGCTGGCGATCGCCGGCATCGAGCACGATGCGGTCGAAGGCCAACGCGGTGTCCCACTCGCCGGAATGACGAATTGACGCAACGCGTTTCAAGGATTTCCACCCATTTCGGTCCAGCAAACCTGTTTCATTCCATCACGCGCGACGATAGCCTTTTTGCGCGGCTGCGCCCAGACCGACGGCACGGCCGGGGGAGACAAGACCATGACAGACAAGGGCAAACATTCGCCGCCGGGCGCCGGCAATGTCTACGCCAAGGCCAACGAAGTGATCGTCAAGATCACCGGCGGCGACACCGGCCAGACCTATGAAGTGGTGGAGGAAAACTGCAAACCCGGCTTTCAGTCGCGCGCGCACTATCACATCAAGGCCTATGAGACGTTTTACGTTTTCGAAGGCAGCGCGGATTTCAAGGTCGGCGACGAATTGTTCCACGGGACCAAGGGATCGTGCGTACATATTCCGCCTGGCGTTCCCCATCAGGTGACATCAAAGGACGGCGTGCGCATGCTGATGGTCTACAGCCCCGCCGGCACCGAGGGCATGTTCGCCGACATGCACGCCCTCAGCCAGGAAGACCTGATGAATCCGGAGCTGACCAAGGCCCTCGCCCTCAAGCATGACACCGTCATGATCGAGGACATGAAGGACGGCCGCGGCAAGGGGACGATCCTCGGGTAGTGTAGGGCTTCGTTCCCCGGATGCGGTGCAGCACGAGCGAAGCGAAGTGATGCACCGCAGATCCGGGGTCCAGCTTTCTTTAAGCGGGGTCCCGGGTCTGCAGCGCAACGCTACGCGTTGCACTGCGCCGGGGACACGAGTTAGAAAAGGAAATACCTTTGCGTCATCGGCAGCGTCTCTGCCGGCGCGCAGGTCAGAAGCTCGCCGTCGGCGCGCACCTCGTAGGTTTCCGGATCGACCTCGATCTCCGGCGTGGCGCCGTTGTGGACCATGTTCTTCTTGCCGATCGAGCGCGTCTTTTCCACCGCAACGAAGGACTTTTCGACGCCGAGCCTGTTGCGCAGGCTGCTCCTGGCCGCCGCCCTGGACACGAACATCACCGAACCCGCGGTGATCGCCTTGCCGAAGGCGCCGAACATCGGCCGGTAGTGCACCGGCTGCGGTGTCGGGATCGAGGCATTGGGATCGCCCATCTGCGCGGCAACGATCGAGCCGCCCTTGATCACGATCTCCGGCTTCACGCCGAAGAAGGCCGGCGCCCACAGCACCAGGTCGGCGAGCTTGCCCTTTTCGACCGAGCCGATGTGCTTTGCCATGCCGTGCGCGATCGCCGGATTGATGGTGTATTTCGCGACATAGCGCTTCACGCGCGCATTGTCGTTGTCGCCCTTTTCCTCCGGCAAGGATCCGCGCTGCTTCTTCATCTTGTCGGCGGTCTGCCAGGTCCGGATGATCACTTCGCCGACGCGGCCCATGGCCTGACTGTCCGACGACATCATCGAAAGCGCGCCGATGTCGTGGAGGATATCTTCCGCTGCGATCGTCTCCTTGCGGATGCGGCTTTCGGCGAAGGCCAGGTCCTCGGGGATCGACGGATCGAGATGGTGGCACACCATCAGCATATCGAGATGCTCGTCGATAGTGTTGCGGGTGAACGGCCGCGTCGGATTGGTGGAAGACGGCAGCACATTCTTCAGGCCCGCGACCTTGATGATGTCGGGCGCATGCCCGCCGCCGGCGCCTTCAGTATGGAAAGCGTGGATGGTGCGGCCCTTGAACGCCTTGATCGTGTCTTCGACGAATCCGCTTTCGTTCAAGGTGTCGGTGTGGATCATCACCTGCACGTCGTAGTCGTCGGCAACCGAGAGGCAGCAGTCGATCGCCGCCGGCGTGGTGCCCCAGTCCTCGTGCAGCTTGAGCGCGCAGGCGCCGGCCTTCACCATTTCCTCCAGCGCTGCGGGACGCGACGCGTTGCCCTTGCCGGAAAAGCCGAGATTGATCGGAAAGGCGTCGGCGGCCTGGATCATGCGGCCGAGATGCCAGGGGCCGGGCGTGCAGGTGGTGGCATTGGTCCCGGCCGCTGGGCCGGTGCCGCCACCGAGCATGGTGGTGAGGCCGGACATCAATGCTTCGTCCACCAGTTGCGGGCAGATGAAATGGATATGGCTGTCGAAGCCGCCGGCGGTGAGAATTTTTCCTTCGCCGGCGATGATCTCGGTGCCGGGACCGATGATGATGGAGACGCCGGGCTGAATGTCGGGATTGCCCGCCTTGCCGATGGCCGCGATGCGGCCTTCCTTGATGCCGACGTCGGCTTTGACGATGCCCCAGTGATCGAGGATCAGTGCATTTGTGATGACCGTGTCAACGGCGCCCTGCTTGTTGGTGATCTGGGATTGCCCCATGCCGTCGCGGATCACCTTGCCGCCGCCGAACTTCACCTCCTCGCCGTAAGTCGTGAAATCCTTTTCGACTTCGATCACGAGAACGGTATCGGCAAGCCGCACGCGGTCACCGGTGGTCGGTCCGAACATGTCGGCATAGGCCGCGCGTTGCATCTTCACGGACATGATCGGTCTCCGACAGTTGCGTTGGGATTCCCTCCCCCCTTGCGGGGGATGGACAGGGAGCGGGGTAACTTGGCGGCCTCGCCGATGGCTGCAACAACGCCTTCCAGATTCTTCATGACACCCGCTGCATACCCCTGAGGCCCTCCATAAGCCCTTTTACCGCCGTCATAATTCGTCCTCAGAATTATCAACAGGCCTCTCGACGGTCTTGCCAGAAAAGCCGATCGGCATAAGCTTCCCCGCAGGTCATCCATCTTCGGCTACGCCGGACAGGGATGGTCGCCATGACCGGATCGGCCATGGGACGTGAGTGCAGCTTGCTGTATTCGTGGTCCATGACTGCCGGCCCTGGCTCTCAGTAGCTGGTACCCGTGCTGCTGGCTCACGCCAGCGCTGGGTTTGGATCCGGGAGCTTGTGACGGGCAGACGACGGTCTGCCCGTTATGGCTTTTGAGGCCCGTCAGAATTTCCGTCCATCGACCTTTTTGATCGTCAGTGTGTCCGGCTCGACGCCGTCGAGACAGCGCGCATTGATCGCGACCACGTCGGCGCCGTCGCTCGGCCGCTTGCCGCGCGCGAAGGACTGGATGCCGCAGGTCGAGCAGAACAGATGGTGGATGACGTGCTTGTTGAACTGATATTCGGTCAGGTCGTCTTCGCCCGATAACAGCTTGAAATCGGTCGCCGGCGCAAAGGCGAGCAGCGAGCCAAGCCTGCCGCAGCGTGAGCAGTTGCAGGCGATGACTGGCGCGCCCAGGTCGAGCGTGACCTGGTAGCGGACCTTGCCGCACTGGCAGCCGCCCGTGTAGGTCTGATTCATTACGTGCTCCCGGTACTGTAAGTTCGACGGCTAACATTTGACGCGCCCTAAAGTTTCCCCATCACATCTTGCCGGAAGCCGTAGATCGTCCGCTTGCCCGCAAGCGCGACCAGCGTGACCTCGCGGGTCTGCCCGGGCTCGAACCGCACCGCAGTGCCGGCCGCGATATCGAGCCGCATGCCACGCGCTTTCTTTCGCTCGAACTTCAGCGCCGGGTTGGTCTCGAAGAAGTGGTAGTGCGAACCGACCTGGATCGGACGGTCGCCGGAATTGGCGACCGTCAGCGTCACCGTCTTGCGGCCGGCATTGAGCTCGATCTCGCCGTCCTTGATGAACATCTCGCCGGGGATCATGGCGTCACCCGCGTCCGAATTTCCAATAGGCAACCAGCGCAGCCGCCAGCGCGAGCACCGCGACCGCGATCGTGTCGAGGTCCGGCAGCATGCTGACCCCGTGCGGATGGTGGTGCGGAACCAGCGAGGGGTGTGCATGCGCCGTCGCGGCGGCAAGCAGGAGCAAGAACGGGAGTAGTGCTTTCATTGGCCAGTCCTCATCTGATCGGATTGTGCACGGTGACGAGCTTGGTGCCGTCGGGAAAAGTTGCTTCCACCTGGATGTCGTGGATCATCTCAGGGATACCTTCCATCACCTGGGCGCGCGTGAGCACGTGCGCGCCGGCTTCCATCAATTGGGCGACCGTCTTGCCGTCGCGCGCGCCTTCCAGGATGAAATCGCTGATCAGCGCCACAGCTTCCGGGTGATTGAGCCTGACGCCGCGCTCAAGACGGCGGCGTGCCACCATGGCGGCCATGGCGATCAGCAGCTTGTCCTTTTCCCGCGGCGTCAAATTCATTGAACCCTCTGCTCCCCCTCGCGCATCATCCTGCCCGGAAACCGGTCCTGTTTTTCGGATTCATGCGCTAGTTCAACCAGAGCCGCGGCACGCGCTGCCCCAGCGCGGCCAAAACGGCGATCAGATCGTTGCGCAAGGCTGCGCCGTCCTTTGCGCAGAGCCGGGCGACAGCGATGCCGTTCCAGGCCGAAATGGCAACCTCTCCGGAAAGCCGTCCGCCAAGGCCACGCACCGCGGCAATTGCCGCATCGTCTGCCGGCGCCACCAGCACGGTGGCGATCGCAAGACCGCCCGCGGCGGCGGCAGCTTGCGCAAGCTTTGCAGAGATGGCGCCGTCAAGCCGCGCATTTTCGGCAAACACCAGCTTGCCGGCACTCTTCACGCGCCAGCGGTCGGAGAAATAGCCCTCTTCCACCGCCTCGCCCATGGCCGAGCGACCGAACACCACCGCCTCGACCATCAGCAGCGAAGCGCCAGCGGCAAGGTCCACGTCAATGCGGCGCGCAAGCCTTGCGCGGTCGAACAGGATCGTCTCCTGCGGCAGCCAGACCAGCCGCGCGCCGGCTGCGACGGTAAATCGGACATCCATGACCGCGTCCGGGCCGGTGGAGCGATAGATTTTTTCGGCCGCCGCCGTGCCGGCGATCAGGCTGGCGTCCTCCTCCAGCGCAATCTCGATGGCAAAGCGGTCGCCGCCCGTCATGCCCCCACCGGTGTTGACGATGACCGCTTCCAGTGCCTGCTGCCCGGCATTGGGAAAGCGTACGCGCAGCGAGCCGTCTTCATGCACGCGCGTGCGCCGGGTCCGGCCGGCGCTGGCGGCGACGGCAAGCGAAATATGGCCATTCGCGCGATTGGCGGCAAAAATCTGCGCGTTGATTTGGAGAGCGGACAGTTGCACGCCATTAGCCTCCACACTTGTCATGCCCGGCCTTGTGCCGGGCATCTCGCTCAGATTGGCAAGGCTGTGCGCCAGGTATCGGGATGGCCGGGACAAGCCCGGCCATGACGAAAACTTTTACGCACTCCTCACTCAAATCGCCAGTGCCCGCTTGATTGCCGCCTCGTCCATGTTTGCCTTGTCGCTGGCATAGACGATTGAGCCGCGATCCATCACCACGAGGTAATCTCCGAGCTCCTGGGCGAAATCCAGATACTGCTCGACCAGAACAATGGCCATGTCCTTGAGCGAGCGCAGATAGTCGATGGCGCGGCCGATATCCTTGATGATCGAAGGCTGGATGCCTTCGGTCGGCTCGTCCAGCAACAACAGTTTTGGCCGCATCACCAGTGCACGGCCGATCGCCAGTTGCTGCTGCTGGCCGCCGGACAAATCGCCGCCGCGCCGGCCCAGCATGTCGCGCAATACCGGAAACAGGGAGAACACGTCGTCGGGCACATCGCGCTGATCGCGCGGCAGCGGCGCAAAGCCGGTCTCCAGATTTTCCTCGACGGTGAGCAGCGGGAAGATTTCGCGTCCCTGCGGCACGATGGCGATCCCGTGCCGTGCACGCTCGACCGTGGATGTACGGGTGATATCGGTTCCCGCAAACGTTATCGAGCCTGCGCTCACCGGATGCTGCCCGATGATCGCACGCAGGAGACTGGTCTTGCCGACCCCGTTGCGGCCGAGCACGCAGGTCACCTTGCCGACATCGGCCTTCAGTGAAATGCCGCGCAGCGCCTGCGCCGCGCCGTAGTGGAGATCGATGGCATTCACGTCGAGCATCGTCGCTTCGCTTTCCGTCACCTCATCCTTCGAGACGCCGCCTTTGGCGGCTCCTCAGGATGAGGTGACATTTCCGATCTGTAGCCCTCATCCTGAGGAGCGAGCGAAGCTCGCGTCTCGAAGGATGAGAGCGTATCTCTAACGCCCCAGATAGACCTCGACCACGCGCTCATTGGCCGAGACCTGATCGATCGTGCCTTCCGCCAGCACCGAGCCTTCATGCAGACACGTGACCTTGACGCCGAGCTCGCGCACAAAAGCCATGTCGTGTTCGACCACGACCACGGTCTTGTCGCGATTGATTTCCTTCAGCAGCTCCGCCGTTTGCATGGTCTCGGTGTCGGTCATGCCGGCAACCGGCTCGTCGACCAGCAGCAATTTCGGTTCCTGTGCCAGCAGCATGCCGATCTCCAGCCACTGCTTCTGTCCGTGCGACAGGCTGCCGGCCACACGCGAACGCAGCGGTTTCAGGCGGATGGTGTCGAGGATGGAGTTGATGCGCGCCTCCTGCGGGGCGGAGTTCTGCCACAGCAGGGTCGCGCGCACGCGCCGGTCGTTTTTGAGCGCCAGCAGCAGATTGTCCTCGACCGTGTGCATGTCGAACACCGTCGGCTTCTGGAACTTGCGGCCAATGCCGAGCTCGGCGATCTCGGTTTCATCCAGCTTGGAGAGATCGTAGGTGCCTTCCTCGAAAAAGACGTCGCCGTCGTCCGGCCTGGTCTTGCCGGTGACGACATCCATCATGGTGGTCTTGCCGGCGCCGTTGGGGCCGATGATGGCGCGCATCTCGCCCAACTCGATAATGAAGGACAGCTCGTTGAGGGCCTTGAACCCGTCGAAGGAGACGGTAATGCCGTCGAGATAGAGCAAGGCCGTGGTGGTGTGCTTGTCCATGGGCCCTCCTATTCCGCCGCGTGCGGTGCCGGCACCGCTACCGCGCCGTTCTTGCCTTCGTCGCGCCCGGCACGCCAATGCTCGTAGGTGCCGATGATGCCGCGCGGCAGCAGCAATGTAACCGCCACGAACAGACCACCAAGGACGAACAGCCAATACGGCGCAAGGAAACCGGACGTGAAATAGGTCTTGGCGTAGTTGACCACGAAGGCGCCGAGCACGGCGCCGGTCAATGTGCCGCGGCCGCCGACCGCCACCCAGATCACTGCTTCGATCGAATTGGCAGGCGCAAATTCGCTCGGATTGATGATGCCGACCTGCGGCACGTAAAGCGCGCCGGCAACGCCGGCCATGCAGGCCGAAAGCGTGAACACGAACAGCTTGTACGCCTCGACCCGGTAACCAAGGAAGCGCGTGCGCGCCTCCGCATCACGGATCGCAACCAGCACCTTGCCGAACTTGGAGGTGACGAGCGCGCGGCAAATGAGAAAACCGATCGCCAGCGCCAGACACGAAGCTACCAGCAGTGCATTGCGCGTCGCTTCGGCCTGCACGTTGAAGCCGAGGATATCCTTGAAGTCGGTCAGCCCGTTGTTGCCGCCGAAGCCGAAATTGTTGCGGAAGAATCCGAGCAGCAGCGCATAGGTCATCGCCTGGGTGATGATCGAGAGGTAGACGCCGGTAACACGGCTGCGAAAGGCGAACCAGCCGAACACGAATGCCAGAAGACCCGGCACCAGAAGGATCATCAGCGCGGCATAGGCGAAATAGTTGAAGCCGTACCAGTAGACCGGCAGCTCCGGCCAGTTCAGGAACACCATGAAGTCGGGCAGGATCGGGTTGGCATAAACACCGCGCGTTCCGATCTGCCGCATCAGATACATGCCCATGGCATAGCCGCCGAGCGCAAAGAACGCGCCGTGGCCGAGCGACAGGATGCCGGCATAGCCCCAGATCAGATCGATGGAGAGCGCAAGGATCGCATAGCAGACATATTTGCCGAACAGCGCCACCAGGTAGGTCGACACGTGCAGCGCCGATCCCGCGGGCACGATCAGGTTCAGGACCGGAATGGCGACCGCGAAGGCGCCGAGCAGAACCAGGAACACCGTAGCGCTGCGATCGAGCAGGCGTGTGAGCGGGAATGCTTTCATCGACGCCTTCCGCCCGCCCTCATCCTTCGAGACGCCGCCAGAGCCTGCCATCGGGCCGCGCTTTGCGCGGACCCGTTGGACGGCTCCTCAGGATGAGGGCTTCTTTCACGCGACCTCATGGTGAGGAGCGCTCCGAAGGAGCGCGTCTCGAACCATGAATGAGCCAACCCGACCGTACTCATGCCTCGATCGCCCGCCCTCATCCTTCGAGACGCCGCCTTCGGCGGCTCCTCAGGATGAAGGCTTCTCTTGCGCGACCTCATGGTGAGGAGCGCTCCGAAGGAGCGCGTCTCGAACCATGAGGGAGCCAACCCGACCGTACTCATGCCTCGATCGCCCTGCCCTTGAGCGCGAACATGCCGCGCGGGCGCTTCTGGATGAACAGGATGATGAACACCAGGATGGCGATCTTCCCGAGCACCGCCCCGGCATAGGGTTCGAGGAATTTGTTGGCGATGCCGAGGGTGAATGCGCCGACCAGCGTGCCCCACAGGTTTCCGACGCCGCCGAACACCACGACCATGAAACTGTCGATGATGTAGCCCTGCCCCAGGTTCGGACTGACATTGTCGATCTGCGACAGTGCGACGCCGGCGATCCCGGCGATCCCCGAGCCGAGCCCGAATGTGAGCGCGTCGATACGCGCGGTGCGGATGCCCATGGCGGCGGCCATGGCGCGGTTCTGCGTCACCGCGCGCATTTCCAGCCCAAGCCGCGTGAAGCGCAGCATCGCCAGCAGCGCCACGAAGACGATCATGGTGAAGCAGATGATCCACAGCCGGTTGTAGGTGATGGTGATGCCGCCGAGATCGAAGGCGCCGCTCATCCAGGACGGATTGCCGACTTCCTTGTTGGTCGGCCCGAAAATCGCGCGCACCGCCTGCTGCAGGATCAGCGACAGGCCCCAGGTTGCGAGCAGCGTTTCCAGCGGCCGGCCATAGAGGAAGCGGATCACGCTGCGCTCGATCAGGATGCCGACCGCGCCCGAAAACAGGAAGGCGAGCGGGATCGCGATCAGCAGTGAATAGTCGAACAGGCCGGGATTGTAGGTGCGGATGAGTTCCTGCACCGAGAATGTCACATAGGCGCCGAGCATTACCATTTCGCCATGCGCCATGTTGATGACGCCCATCACCCCGAATGTGATGGCAAGCCCGATCGCCGCCAGCAACAGCACCGAGCCGAGCGACAGCCCGTACCAGGCGTTCTGCACGCCGGTCCACATGGCGAGACTGCCGTGGATCTTGGCGCTTGCCGCGCGCGCGGCGGCGTGCACGTCTGCCGGCAGGTTCGCCGGCAAGCCATCGAGCAGCCCCAGCGCGTCCTGGTCGCCGCGGTCGCGGATGACCGCGATGGCCGCAATCTTGTCGGGAGCGCTTGAATCCGCCATCGAGAGAATGACCGCGGCGCGGGCTTCGCTCAGCGCTTTTTTGACTCGCGGGTCGGTTTCCGCGGCGATCGCCTTGTCGAGTGTCGGCAGCGCACTCTCGGCGCGTGATTTGAATACGGCCTGTGCCGCGTCGAAGCGCCGGTTGGGATCCTTCGCCATCAGCGTCAGGCCGCCGATGGCCGCGTCGATGACGTTGCGCAACCGGTTATTGACGATGACGGTGTCGATATCGTCCGGCGGCGCGCCCGCAATGTCCTTGCCGGTGGCCGCGTCGGTGAGCTTGCCGGCCTTGGTCTTGATATAGACCTTCTTGTCCTTGGCGCTGTAGAGCAGCCGCGCGTCCTGCAGCGCCGCGAGCAAGGGCCCGGCCAGCGGACTGCCGCTCGCAACCACCTTGCCGATCGCCTCGCCTGTGTCGCTCAGCGAACCTTCGGTGAACCCGACAAGGGCGTCTTCGTAAGGCCCGGCATGAACCGCGCCGGCGGCCGCGAGGACAAAGCCGAGGGCGCATACGAGCGCCACCATGCGATCGTAGAAAATACGCATTGCAATCAGACCCCGGCATCGATGTTGTTATTTGGAGGCGGCGGTGAGACCGCCGCCTCCGGAGGAACCCATGAACGGTTCCGCTATATGTGTGCCTGGGCGGCCGTTACGAAGCCCCGCCGCACTTCTTGGTGGCCTTGTTGTAGTTGCCGCACTTGAGCTTCACCCAGTCCGACTCCAGGTCCTTTGAACCCGGGAGATAGTCCGACCAGGCATCGCCGGGCACCAGACCCTTGGTCTTCCACACCACATCGAACTGGCCGTCGCCGCGCACTTCGCCAATGAAGACGGGCTTGGTGATGTGATGGTTGGGCAGCATCTTCGACATGCCGCCGGTCAGGTTCGGCGCTTCGATGCCGGGCAGAGCCGCGATCACCTTGTCAGGATCGGTCGACTTCACCTTCTCCACCGCCTTCACCCACATATTGAAACCGATGTAGTGGGCTTCCATCGGGTCGTTGGTGGTGCGCTTGGGCTTCTTGGTGAAGTCGTGCCACTCCTTGATGAAGGCGGTGTTGGCCGGGTTCTTGATCGACTGGAAGTAGTTCCAGGCGGCGAGATGGCCGACCAGCGGCTTGGTGTCGAGACCGGCGAGTTCTTCTTCGCCGACCGAGAACGCCACCACCGGAATGTCGGTGGCCTTGATGCCCTGGTTGCCGAGCTCCTTATAGAACGGCACGTTGGCGTCACCGTTGATGGTCGAGACCACCGCGGTCTTCTTGCCGGCTGAGCCGAACTTCTTGATGTCCGACACGATCGTCTGCCAGTCCGAATGTCCGAACGGCGTGTAGTTGATCATGATGTCTTCCTGCTTGACGCCCTTCTGCTTCAGATAGGCCTCAAGAATCTTGTTTGTGGTGCGCGGATACACGTAGTCGGTGCCCGCGAGCACCCAGCGTTTCACATTGCCGCCGTCCTTGCTCATCAGGTAGTCGACGGCCGGAATGGCCTGCTGGTTCGGAGCGGCGCCGGTGTAGAACACGTTGCGTTCGCTTTCCTCGCCTTCGTATTGCACCGGATAGAACAGGATCGAGTTGAGCTCCTTGAACACCGGCAGCACCGATTTGCGTGACACCGATGTCCAGCAGCCGAACACGACTGCAACCTTGTCCTTGGAGATGAGTTCACGTGCCTTCTCGGCGAACAGCGGCCAGTTGGAGGCCGGATCGACCACCACGGCTTCGAGCTTCTTGCCGAGCAGGCCGCCCTTCTTGTTCTGCTCATCGATGAGCATGAGCATCACGTCCTTCAGCGTGGTCTCGCTGATGGCCATGGTGCCGGAGAGCGAATGAAGGATGCCGATCTTGATCGTGTCCTCGGCCTTGGCGGCGTGCATCGCGCCTGTCGCCGCGAACGCCAGACCCGCGGCGGCGGAGAGCCACCGACGGGCATTCGGTCGCGAAGCGACCGCATTCTTTGATGTGAGCATGAGCGAAACCCCTGCATATTTGACGCGCGCGATCGTCCCGACGACTTTCCGCGCGTTATGCAATTCGCAAGGCCTGTGCCAAGCCTGCGGCTTGGCCGTAACTACCTGACCGATAAAGGAATTTATCGTTTTGCCTGTGGATTGACTATTTTAGAGGCAAAGGCCTGTGACTAAATATTAGGCAGCATGCCGGATTATGTTCCAGTCGGTTTATCGTCCTGTCGGGAGAGCCGGGGTCTCGCACGGCTCGGCGGTTACCAAAGCGCTTCGGCCGAAAGCTTGTGTGGAATTAGCCGCTGCTGGACCGCATAGGAGATCAGCAGTTCAAGACAGGGCCGGTTGGCCTCCCTGCCAAATGGCGTCATCTCGATGGCGCCCGCAGCCGGGGCCATCTGCTTCCCCGCCTCGAGCAGTCGGTAAAGCTCCGCGACGGCACTCGGGTTTGATTTCGCCAGTTCCTCGCTCACCACCACCATATGGTTGACCGGCACCAGGCCATGTTTGCCGTACCAGGCCCGCGCAGCGGCATCGGGGTCCGGGATCACGCTTTGCAACCGCGGATCGCCCGGCAAGGCGGCACCATAGATCGCCGCATCGAGTTCGCCGTCGAGCAGCATTTGCGTGATGTCCTTGTCCGACCCGGCACGGATCACGCCGGGCGGGTCCTTTGCTTCCGCGACGTGCCCGTCCTCGAACGTTACCCATTTTACACCGCTCATATCGATGCCGTAGTCGTTTTCGAGAATGCCGCGGATCCAGACGCCGGTGGTCTGGCTGTAGGAGCGCACACCGATGCGCTTGCCCGGCAGATCGGCCGGCGCAAGCTTGCCGCGCTCTGTGTTGTAGAGGACGGTGCCATGCTGAAAGCGCGCGAGCATCGCCGCAGGCAGCAGCGTCAAACCCTTGGCGTAGGCTTTCGCCTGCAGACAGGTGACCAATGCCATTTCGCTGGCGTCATAGGCGTGTTCGCGCACCATCGGCTTGAACGCCCTGTGCATCGGCTTAACCTCGACGAAGTCGAGCTTGAGCCAGGGCGACGTGATCTCGCCGCGCTTGAGCGGCAGCGTATGCGGATAGTCGCCGATAGCAATGCGAAGGGTGGTAGCGCCGGCCATAAGGCCGCCGAGACTGCTACCGATCAAAGACATTGGCAAGCGCGCGCCAAGAACGCCAGCACGGCCCATAAATGTCCTTTCCACGGGCAGTGGAGTACACGTGTTGCAGTTCGAGCCCGCGGGAGAAAATGTAATCATGGGCGAAGCTGACAAGCTTTTCACGGATGGAAAAGCCTATGAACGGCTGATAGGCCGCTGGAGCCGGCTTGTCGGCGAAGATTTTCTCGACTGGCTCGACGTCCCGCAAGGCTTGCGCTGGCTCGACGTCGGCTGCGGTAACGGGGCTTTCACCGAGGAGGTTGTCGCTCGCAACGCTCCCGCCGCGGTCTTCGGGATCGATCCGTCCGAGGATCAAATCGCCTACGCGCGGGCGCGACCTGGAACGACGATGGTACAGTACCAAATTGGCGATGCGCAGGGCTTGCCGTTCGCCGACAGCAGTTTCGATATCGCAATCATGGCGCTGGTGATCTCCTTCGTTCCCGATCCGGCCAAAGCGGTCGGAGAAATGGTACGCGTAGTGCGGCCCGGCGGCTGGGTTGCTACTTATATGTGGGACCTTCCGGGCGGGGGATCGCCGGTCACCGCAATGTACACGGCGTTCGAATCATTGGGCTGGAGCGGACCGGTGCGGCCCAATCCTCCAGTGTCGCGGCTCGACGCGTTGCAGGACTTGTGGGAAAAAGCGGCACTCGAGACAATCGAGACGCGCGTCATCCGCATCCCCGTCACCTATGACAGTTTCGACGATTATTGGAATACGAATTCGGCGCCGATCGGACCGCAGGGCAAACTGATTGCTCAAATGTCGGCGGAGAAGCGTGAGCAATACCGCGCGCGGTTGCGCGAACACGTGCCCGTCGCCGCCGACGGACGCGTCGACTACGAGTTGTTTGCCAATGCCGTGAAGGGCTGCGTGCCACGCACGTCAAGACCCCAATGACATTGCACTGCAGCAGGCAACTCGATAATCCGCAGCATGATCGGCCGGGGGATGGCGCATGGAGCGCAACCTGTTTTATGAGTACGGCCCGAACGCGTGACTACCACAGGAAGAAAGGTTGTTACCTCCATGGCGGAAGAAAAGACCGGGCTCGTTGTTACCGCCCATCCAGGCGATTTCGTCTGGCGCGCAGGCGGCGCTATCGCGCTGCACGCCAAGCACGGCTATAAAATGAAGATCGTATGCATGTCCTTCGGCGAGCGCGGCGAAAGCCAGTTCGCCTGGAAGGAAGCGGGCGCCACCCTGGAAAAGGTCAAGGCCGGCCGCAAGGACGAAGCCGAACGCGCGGCCGCCCTGCTTGGCGCCGAGATCGAATTCTTCGATTGCGGCGACTACCCGCTGAAACTCACCGAAGCGCATTTCGACCGCATGGTCGACATCTATCGCGAAACAAACCCCGCCTTCGTACTGACGCATGCGCTCAAGGATCCCTATAACTTCGATCATCCAAATGCCGCTCACTTCGCGCAGGAAACGCGCGTGGTGGCGCAGGCCATGGGCCACAAACCGGGCGCCAGATACAAATACGCGGCGCCGCCGGTTTATCTGTTCGAGCCGCACCAGCCCGAACAGTGCGACTACAAGCCCGATCTCATTCTCAAGATCGACGACGTCTGGGAAACCAAATACAAGGCGTTCCAGATTCTCGCGGCGCAGAAACACCTTTGGCATTACTACGAGCGCGTCGCGCTCAACCGTGGCATCCAGGGTTCGCGCAACACCGGCATCCCGATGACCTACGGCGAAGCCTATCAGACGCTGTTCCCGCGGGTGGCGATGGAATTGGCGTGATGCGTTAATCCGTCACCCTGAGGCGCGCGCGTCAGCGCGCCTCGAAGGGCGACGGCCCCGGCAGTGCCCGCCATCCTTCGAGGCTCACGCGCTTCGCGCGTTTCGCACCTCAGGATGACGGGATCAGAAACCGAGCAAGAGGAAACGTCCATGAAACCCGTCGTCGTCCGCAATATCAAACGCGCCGACCCGAATGCCGTCGGCACCCTCGGCGCCGTAGGCGTCTCGACCGCGCATGAAGCGCTTGGCCGTTTCGGCCTGATGAAACCCTATATGCGGCCGGTCTATCCGGGCGCGGCGATCGGCGGGCCTGCCGTCACGGTGCTGGCACAGCCGGGCGACAACTGGATGATCCACGTTGCCGTCGAACAGTGCCAGAAGGGCGATGTTCTGGTGGTCGGCTGCACCGCCGACAATACTGACGGCATGTTCGGCGAGTTGCTGGCGACCGCTCTCCGCGCGCGCGGCGTCAAGGGACTGGTGATCGACGCCGGCTGCCGCGACGTGAAGGCGCTCAAGGAGATGGACTTCCCCGTCTGGTCGAAGGCAATCTCCGCCAAGGGGACCGTGAAGGCAACGCTCGGCGCCGTCAATGTTCCAGTGGTCTGTGCGGGCGTGAACGTCGAGCCCGGCGATGTCGTGGTGGCCGACGATGACGGCGTTGTCGTCATCCCGAAGAAGCTTGCGGTTGAAACGGCGCAAAAGGCACAGAAACGCCACGACGACGAGGATGGCAAACGCAAGCGGCTCGCCGCCGGCGAACTTGGCCTCGATATGTACAAGATGCGCGAGCCTCTCGCGAAGGCGGGCCTGGTCTATGTCGACAATCCGGAAGACGTCTGACCGGCGGCGGGCGAAATATAAAACGAAATCGCTGCGGGCGTGCACAACAAGCCGTTAACGGCCGGCCGACTGCGTTGATTCCTGCCGTGCAATTTTTTTGTTCGAACATTCGTAGTTCCGGTTGAATGTTTCACACTTGCGACGGCGCATGCCGTCGACTTGGTTTTCAGCGACACACTTGTCTTAAAGCGACAACGATTCCATTGCCAACTTCGTCTGCAACGACACGCTTGTCGTAAAGCGGTCCGGATTTTTCGCAATTTTGCGCGCGCGACCGAAGATGCTTTTAATTCGGCGGCCCTAGTTTCGCGCCGTCACGATCCACACGGAGTATGCAGATGTCAAATGTGTTTGCGTTTCTGAAAGACGAGTCGGGTGCGACGGCCATTGAATACGGCCTGATCGCCGCAGGCATTGCGGTGGCGATCATCGCCGCTGTCAATTCGGTCGGCAGCAGCCTCACCGCCACGTTCGATACCGTCAACGAGAAGCTTTCGAATACTGGCGGCGGCACTCCCTAACAGGCGCCGTAGCACCTGATCCACACACTTGGCTGTCTTGGTCGAAGCCGCCGGCAACGGCGGCTTCTTCCTTTTTGAAAGTCTGGCAAGGGATCGTATTCGGCGAGACTGTGCTGGCGAACTCCGCATCGGCCTGGACAAGCTGTGCGTTGCAGCAGGCAGGCTTGATTTCCATGGACAATCCGGAAGATGCTTGGCCGACCTGCGACACATAAAAAATCAAACACCGGGAAACGCTCATGCAAAAATCACTGACAATAGCGCTGGGCCTGTCTTGCCTGGCGGCCGCGACCCTTATGCCGGAAAAGAGCCACGCCCAAAGCGATTTCAAGGTCACCTTGCTCGGCACCGCCTCGCCCTCCCCGCGGCCGACCCGCTTCGGGCCAAGCACACTCATCGAGGCCGGCGACCAGAAATTCATCATTGATGCCGGACGTGGCGTTCCCATCCGTCTGTGGCAGCTCAAGGTGCCGATGGGCAAGATCGACGTGTTGTTCATCACCCATTACCACTCGGACCACGTCTCCGGCATTCCCGACCTTTGGCTCACCGGCTGGCTGTCGCCGCCGTTCGCCCGACGCAAGACGCCGTTTCATGTGATCGGTCCGACCGGCGCCAAGTCGCTGATGGAAAATCTCGAAAAGGCCTATGCGCTCGATATCAAGATCCGCCTAGCCGACGAAAAACTGCCGCCGGAAGGCGTGGCGGTGAAGGTCGACGAATTCGACAAGGACGGCGTCGTCTATGAGAAGAACGGGGTGAAGGTCATCGCATTCACCAACCATCACGGCGACCTCATCCGTCCATCGGTCGGCTATCGCATTGAATACAAGGGCCACGCGGCCGTGATTTCCGGCGACACCACCTACAACGAAAATGTCATCAAATACGGCACCGGCGCCGATCTGCTGGTGCACGAAGTGGCGATGGCGCGGCCGAAATTGATGGAGATCCCTGCGGTCCAGCGCATCATCCACCATCATACGCCCCCGCACGAAGTGGGGATGGTCTTCACCAAGGCCAAGCCCAAGCTCGCGGCCTATACCCACATCGTCTTCCTGAGCAATGCCCAGGTTCCGGAGCCGACACTCGACGACCTCGTGGCAGAAACGCGGAAAACCTACAGTGGTCCGCTGGAAGTTGGCGAGGATCTGACCTCGTTCGAGATCGGCGATACGGTCACAGTCCACCGATTCAAGAAATGACCAATTCTTGTGCAACGGGTCGCCGCCATGCGGGAGGTGCCATGTGAATCAGTGACCGCTGATCGAGCGGTTTTGATCCAGATCATGGAAATGGCGACACGGCCTCTTAGAGTGCCTTGCGTCCGGGAGAACGGGAGAGATGCCGTCATGCCGGCCGCACGCAAGACACAAGCCAGCTATGTGTTTGAAATGATGCGTCGCCTCGGGATCGACCCGGCCGAGGGCGCGGTTCCGCACTTTAGTCTGAGCTACCTGACCGCAATGCACCGCTGTGCCGCGTGCCCCTCCAAACGCGCATGCCGCGAATGGCTCAAGCGCACGCCGGGAGCGGTGACTGTACCGCCCGCTTTCTGTCCGAACGCCGACATCTTTTTCGAATTGCAATTCGATCATCTTGGTCGTGCCCAGACCGGGATGCGATTTACGGCGGCGGACTGCGACAGAAAAGACAAAGTGATCTGACCGTCCGAAATCACCACTCCGATGCAAGGAGTGACGGCCAGTCAGGAATGAAGCGCGGGTGCGGGGCGGAACTTGATCGCCGCCATCACGCCGAGCACCACGAAGGCAACCAGCACAGCGGTCTGCGTGATCAAAAACGGCGGTTCCGACTGGGTCGGCGCCAGCGGTTGCAGGAATTCCACCTTCTGGAATGACTGCACGATCAGCACAAACACGTTGAACCAGAGCGCCGTGACGGCCGTGACGACGTAAATCCAGCGCCATGCGCCGGCAAGATGCCTGCCGTAGCGCGCCAGGACCGCGAACGCCAGGATCACCAGCGACAGCACGCCAACCGCCAGCGCCGGCGTGAAGCCCTGAATCGGAAACATGAACCCGGTGACGCTGGTTAAAATCATGGTGAACAGGAAGAACGCTGTCCAATATCCGAGTTTATGCGAGCCGAGCATGCCGAATAAAACGACCAGGCCGCTCGCGATCGCGACCAGGCTGATGATGACGTGCACGGTTGTGAAAGTTTGAAGCGACATGCCGAGTATCATGGCTGGCCCCTGCTCTACAGATCCCCGCAACAATCCTACGACGCGGACGCGCCGGCCGCCACAGACGACCCCTGATTTACATGCATATGAGATATCTCATGTCGCCGTTGCAACGGACAGCGTGCGTGCGCCGCGCATGTCGAGCCAGAACCCCGCCAGTCGGCAATGACACTTAGCCTTCCGGCTCAGCGGTTGGCGTTGCTCCAGGGCGCAATGCGGCGCCCGAGCCATTTCAGCAAGGATGTGAGTGACACGCCAAGGGTCATCAACACGATCACTGGCACGAAAGTCTTGTCCATCTCGAAGTTATTGGCATAGCGCGTGATCATGAAGCCGAGGCCGGAAATGGTGGTGTAGAATTCGGCGATGATCATGCCGATCAGTCCGCGGCCAATGGCGAGCCGGATGCCGGCGATAATATACGGCACCGCGAAGGGCAGCAGGACATCCTGCCAGATCCGCCACTCGTTGGAGCGGAACGAGTGGGCCACTTCGAGCATGTTCTTGTCGCATTCACGGACGCCCTGATAGGTGTTGATCAGGACCGGGAATACCGCGAACAGGAATACCACGATGATCTTGGCCTTCAGATAGATACCGAACCACAGCACCAGCAGCGGCACGACCGCGACCAGCGGCGTGGCGTAGAGCGCATTGATCGGCAGATCGAGCGCCCAATCGAGCCAGCGGACGCGCGCCATCAATATCGCGAGCGGGATTCCGATCAGGATCGCGAGACCGAGGCCGTAGATCATGACCTCAAGGCTCTGTGCCAGGTAATACGGCAAATCGCCGGAAACGGTGAGGTCGTAGAAGGCGACCGCGATCTTGGTCGGATAGGTGAAGAAGATCGGGCTGATGTGCGGCCCGACGATTTGCCAGACGATCAAAATCAGCGCGACGAAACCGTAGCGAAAAACTGCGCGCCGCTCCCACCAGGGAAGTCTGGCTTCCTGCGCCGCCACGGGCATCTGCGGCTTGGCGGCAATCGCGCCGGCGTGAACGTCATGGGCAACCGTCATCAAATCCGCTCCCAGATGCGCGCGCCGCGATTCTCATTGTCAGCGTCCGCAAATTGACCGCGGACGCCGCCTCGCGCACGGCGGCGTCCGCCAAGCTTGTGTACTGTCCGGTGACTAGAACACCGCACTCGGGCAAACCGGCCCTTTCCATTCGCCGAGGTCCTTGATCGCTTTTTCCGCGAAAGTCTTGTCGACGATCTGCTCGTAGGTCGGCGTCTTGCCCTTTTCGATATTGCCGACCTTGGTCATCAGATTGGCTGTGAAGTTGATGCGCTCCGGCGATAGACCTGTGTTGGCATCCCAGATGCAGCTCTTCACCAGGAAGTCATAAGTCTCTTCCACGATCTTTGGAGGATAGCCGGTGTGCTTGATGATGATCGGCAGCACCTTGGCCTTGTCGGTATACATGATGCGGGTCGCTTCGATCACGGCCGAAACGAAGCCCTGCAGCGCAGCCGGCTTGGCCTTGATGGTCTCTTCTTTCACCGCATAGAAGGTGTACATCTGCTTCGGCTGCAATTCCCACATGCGCGCGATCGCGTGCAGGCTCGGCACTTTTTCCTTGGCCTGCATCTCCTGTTCGACATGCAGGATCGCGGTATCGACCTGATTGGCGACCAGCGCAGGCACGTCCTCGGTCGCGATGGAGACGAAGTTGACTTCCTTGGGATCGATCTTGGCGGCGCGCAACACGGACTTGCTCAGGATGTCGGCAAATCCGCCGGGCTGCTGGATACCGATTCGTTTGCCCTTGAGGTCGGCCATGGTCTTGACGTTGTCGCGGACGACCATCGAGGCTTCGAACTTATAGAGCGTCCCGAGGACGGCCTTGACGTGCGAGCCCTTGGAAATCCCGATCGAGGTGACCGTGCCGGGCGACTGGGCAATATCGAGATTGCCCGCCAGCATGGCGCGGAAGACCTTGACGCCGCCATCGAGCGCAACGGTGTCGACCTCGACGCCGTACTTCTTGAACAGTCCGAGATCCTTGGCAATCAGCGCCGGCATGTGCACGACATTGGGCGGCGTGGTCGGCATGCCAAGCGTGAGCTTGTTGGCTTGCGCATGCGCCATGCCCGGCAGCGCGAGCGCAGCGGCCATCGCCGCAAAGGTCAGGTAGAATTTTCGCATGTCATCTCCTCCCAATTTCTTTTTTGGCCTGTCCGAAGCCCCCGATGCCTTTCGAACAGATCGCGGCGGTCCCGCTGGCGGTGGGATATTGCCCGATTGCACCCTTAAAAACAACGAACTAGCCCATATAATCCCGGCCCTGCGGCAAAAGAGCTGCCTTTGACCAGCGAATATGGAAGTGGCTAATTGCACCTGTTTTTAATGCGAACGCGCCCGGCTGAAACCATGCCCGAATTCGTCGTTAACTACGGAAATGTCAGCAAGCCGGCGGCAGACGGCCGGCTGGAAGGTCCCGCGTTCCGGCGCAACCACGCCGCTATCTGGTCGGCGATGGAAAATGTCCTGCGCGAGCAGACCGGCGACGTGTTGGAACTGGGTAGCGGTACCGGACAGCACGTCACCGAATTCGCGCGTCGCGCGCCAGCACTCACATGGTGGCCGAGCGACATTATCCCGGCCCATCTTGCCAGCATCGACGCCTGGCGGCGCGACGCACGATTGCAAAACCTGCGTGCGCCGCAGCGTATCGATCTCACCGATCCCGCATGGAACTGGACCGGGGGCAGCGCGCTGACGGCCATGCTCTGCATCAACGTGCTGCATATCTCGCCCTGGCGCGTGTCACAAAATCTGCTGGCCGGCGCCGGCCGACTGCTGCGCGGCGGGGGAACGCTTTTCGTCTACGGCCCGTTCATGCGCGATGGCGCTCATACTGCGCCGAGCAACGCCGCCTTCGACGCCAGCCTGCGAGCGGAAAATCCCGAATGGGGAGTCCGCGACGTCGCCGACCTCGGCGCTGTGGCCGGACAGGCCGGTCTTGCACCGGCGCGTGTCGTTGAAATGCCCGCAAACAATCTGGTTCTGGTATTTGAGCGTACACTTCGGCACAATTGATAAAACGACAACACGAAACGACCGGGTCTCATGCAAAACGAACCGATTTACGACATCGCCCATCTCGGCCACCTCGAAGTGCTCACACCAAAATTCGACGAGAGCCTGAAGTTCTTCATCGACGTGATGGGCATGACCCAGAGCGGCGAAAAGGGCGACAGCGTTTACCTGCGCGGCTGGGACGACTACGAGCGCTACTCACTCAAGCTCACCGCCTCGAAAACCTCCGGCATGGCGCATGTCGCATTCCGCACCCGCTCGACCGAAGCGCTGGAGCGGCGCGCGGCCGCGCTCAAAGGCTCCGGTTTCGACGTCGGCTGGAGCGAGGGCGATCTCGGTCACGGCAAGACCTTCGTGTGCAAGGATCCCGACGGCCACGTGATCGAACTCTACTACGACACCGAGTGGTACGACCCGCCGCCCGACAAGAAGCCCGCTCTCAAGAACCAGGCCCAGCGCTACCCGGCGCGCGGCTGCAATGTCCGCCGCATTGACCACTTCAACGGGCTTGCCGCCGACATCAAGGCCAACAGGGAATTCTTCGAACGCTATCTCGGCTTCCGGCTGACCGAGCAGATTGTGCTCGACGACGGCACGGAGGCCGGCATGTGGATGACCGCCACCAACAAGTCCTACGACTTTGCCTACACACGCGATCATACGGGAACCAAGGGCCGTTTCCACCACATCACCTACGCACTCGACAGTCGTGAGGACGTGTTGCGCGCCGCCGATATATTCCTGGAGAACGGCGTCTATATCGAGACCGGCCCGCACAAGCACGCCGTCCAGCAGACATTCTTCCTCTATGTCTACGAGCCGGGCGGCAATCGCGTGGAAGTCGCCTGTGCAGGTGCGCGCCTGGTCCTGGCGCCGGACTGGAAGCCGATCCGATGGTCGGAAGCCGAACGCAAGAAAGGCCAGGCCTGGGGCTTGCAGACGATCAAGTCGTTCCACACAAAGGGAACCCCGCCGGTACCCGGCGTTGCGGATTCCTGAATCGAGAGGCTGGCCGCATGAACCGCCGCAACACGCCACGCGTCTCCTTTATCGGCTTCGGCGAGGCCGGTCAGGCGATCGCATCGGGACTGCGTGAAACCGGAATAGAGCGCATCGCCGCATGGGATATCCTGTTTCCGGAAAAATCCGGCGAGCGCCTGCGCGCGGCCGGCGAGAGCATCGGCGTGCGGCTTGCCAACTCCGCTGCGGAGGCTGTCGCCGAAACCGACATGATTATTTCCGCGGTCACTGCCGCTTCGAGCCTGGACGCCGCCCGCTCCGCTGAGCCGCATCTGTCGGGCCGCCCCTACTATCTCGACATCAATTCGGTTTCGCCCGGCCGCAAGCAAGAGACCGCAAAGCTGCTCGGCGAGCGCGCCCGCTATGTGGAC
The DNA here is from genome assembly GCA_963828695.1 of uncultured Alphaproteobacteria bacterium. GTDB lineage: Bacteria > Pseudomonadota > Alphaproteobacteria > Rhizobiales > Xanthobacteraceae > Pseudolabrys. Next base: position 631,721 of record CAWHFS010000001.1, read on the forward strand.
GTCGCGGTGGTCGCACCAATTCATCCGGCGCGCCATCGTACGCCGTTGTTGATCGCCGGCCCGCATGCCGAGCAAGTCTCGCCATTGCTGCGCGAAATGGAGATGCAGCTCACCGTCGTTGGGGATACCACCGGCCAGGCCGCGGCGATCAAGATGATCCGCAGCGTGATGATCAAGGGCATCGAAGCGCTTACGCTGGAATGCTTCCTCGCTGCCAGCCGCGCCGGATTGCTCGATGAAGTGACGGCCTCGCTGAAGAACAACTACCCGAGCATCGATTGGCCGAAAATGTCCGAGTACAACCTGGAACGCATGGCCAGCCACGGTGAGCGCCGTGCCGCCGAGATGGAGGAATCCGCTGCAACCTTGCGCGAACTTGGTCTCGATCCGTTGATGGTGGAGGCCACCGTCACACGCCACCGCGAAATGGGTTCAATCGGCAAGCAGGAAAAGGTCCGCGACTCACTCACCGCTGGCCGCGCCGCAATCCTGGATGCCATCAGCACGGCGGCCAAAAACCGCAATTGAGCGGGCAGATCGGCCCACATCTGCGCGATTTTCCGGATCACCACGCCCGCGTCCGGAATCAATCGCGCGCAATCGCGTTCGGAATCGAGTGCAGGTTGCCGGCGGCAAGATGAACGACTGTTCAGCTTGCACCGCGAGCCGATGATTCAAAATTCTTGAATCGGTGCAATGCTACCTCCTAGTATGCGGCGTTTTCATTTTTCGGAGGGTAGAGATGACGCTCAAGACTTTCGGAATGGCCGCGGCTGTCGCGGTCACCGCCGCCGGCCTTATTTTCAGCACCAGCGCTGCGAAGGCCGAAATCTGCGGCTTTGGTTGGAAGCCGGTTTGCGCCAACGACCATGGCATCACACACACCTACAGCAATGCGTGCGTTGCCAATTTCTGGGGCGCCAAGGTGATCTCCAAAGGTGAGTGCGGTTCGAAGCCGGCCAAGAAAGCCGCAAAAAAGACGATGAAAAAATAACCCGCCAAACGATATCGTGAGGCGACAAGGAACGGGCCGCTGCAACGCAGCGGCCCGTTTGCATTTCAGGCGACGTCGAAGCGCGGTTTACTTCTTCATCGGTGGAATCTGGATCAGTTCGGCAAGCTGTTCCTTTGTCAGCGGCTTCTGCAGGAATTTGAGCTTCACCGCATCGCGCACCGCGCCGTCGAGATCCGCCATGTGGTCGGTTTGCAGCGCGGGCTTCGGATGGAATTTCGCCATCGACGCCTTGAGCAGATCGACCGGCTTGTGAATCTTGTTTGAATACATCTCGACCGCCTTCGGGTCTGTGTACATCCACTCGACCAATTCACGATACGCCTGCACGAAGCGCATGATGGCGTCGTGCTTCGTCTTGAGCGCGTTGGCGTTGACGATGATCGTGCGCACCGTCTGCCCCCGCAAGGACGGCACATCGCTGCCGCGTGCGATGATGCGGATCTTGCCCTCTTTTTCTTCTTGCAGGCCGAATGGAGGAGCAGACCAGCCGATGTCGACCTGGCCGGACATCACCGCCGTCAATGTGCCGGCAGGGCTGCCGGTCGCGGTCGGCTTGGCCTTGCAACCGAGTTCCTGAACGAAAGCGACCACGATGTTGTTCGAACTCGAACCGTTGGTCGAATAGGCGATGGTGTTTTCGGGGGTGGCGTCCTTCAGGCTTCTTATTTTGGAATCGGCACGCACGAACCAGTAGATGTCACCGGTGCCCGTGAACGCCGGCATCAGGATACGGACCGGTGCGCCTTTCTCGAACGCACGCATGACGCCGGCAACGCCGACGCCCGCGCCGAGATCGGCCGAGCCGGAGATCACCGCCTGAATCGTCTCGCCGGCGCCACGCGTTCCGACGTTTTCCAGAACCAGACCGTGCTTCTTGAAGATACCGGCATCCTGGCCGAGCGTCGGCGCCTGATTTTCCCAGTTATTGATCTGTCCGATCACCACCTTGAGCTGGTCCTCGGCCGAGGCCGGCGCCGCGGCGAGCGCGAGCGGGGCGATCAGCCCGAGCGCGCGGACAAGAGTTGTCATGCATTTCATTTCTGTCTTTCCTCCCAAACTATTTTTCGTTCATTTGACGGACTTCCCGCCGTGAGCGGCATTCAACACCGGTCGCCATCCACAAGGGAAGCCTCAATCGTCACCGCCGGCGCGATTTCCGGTTGCGGCGCGTCTTTGCCGCGGACCGGGGCTTTTTGGCCCCGGCCTTCTTTTTAACCTTGCCTGCGCCGGGCACCGCAACTGCGCCGCCGGCTTTGGCCACCCGCATCGACCAGTATTCCCACGAACGGTTCAGGCCGGTGGTGTTGTTGACGAGCTGGGCCGCGAGCCTGGCTTCGCCGGGGGTGAGTGCATCGATGCTGCCGCCGATCATCAATGCACGCACATGGAATTCGGCATTGCGGGCCGAAAAGATCGACCGGAACACGCAGTCGCGCACGCTGACGCCGGCGACGGTCACGCCGTGACGCTTCATCAGCACCATCCAGTTCGGCCCGAGCGCGCGAGCGAGCGAGGCGCCCTCCTCCGGCTTGACCACCAGCATATTGGTATCGCCGAACTCGTGATGCTGGTCCCAGACCGGCGGCTTGATGCCGGCGCCGGCGCCCAGATGAAAGACCGGCACATAGTCGGCACCTGTGATGAGCAGCGGCATGAACGAGGGACAATGATGGTGGCATACCGCCATCACGTCGGGGCGCGCCTTGTAGATTTCGCCATGGATCACGCGCTCGGAATATTGCCCGACGCCGGGGTCACGCAGAGGCTGGGAATTGAGATCGTACTCGATAAAGTCGTCGGGGCCGACCAGTTCAGGTGCGCGGGAGCGCGACAGCAAATATCGGTTCGGGTCACCCGGGTGGCGCATACTGACGTGCCCGAAGGCATCGATGATACCTTCGTGGGCCACAATACGATTGGCGAGCGAGAGTTCGGCGCGAGCTTCGGCGAGTTTATTCGGCACTGACGTTTCCTCTTCGATTATTGATGGTTTGGTGACCCGCATTATAGGACAATGCCATTGGCGAAACAGCCGCTACGACGCTTGACAGATCGCGTCCGTTAGTGACGCTTCGTTCCGCTATGGCCGGGCAACCGCAAATCGTCATCGACGGCGTCAGCCACCTTTATCGCCCCCCACGCGGGCGCGAGGTGCTGGCATTGGACGAAGTGTCGCTGGAGGTCGGCAATCGCGAATTCGTCGCCTTGCTGGGCCCGTCCGGTTGCGGCAAGTCGACCCTGCTCTATCTGATCGGTGGCTTCCTGCCGGTCGAACGCGGCAGCATAACCGTCGACGGCAGACCGGTAGCCGGGCCCGGTCCCGACCGCGGCATCGTGTTCCAGCATTTCGCGTTGTTTCCGTGGAAGACGGTGCGCGGCAACATCCTCTATGGCCTGGAACGCCAGGGGATGCCGAAGGAGGAACGCGAGAAACGCGCGCTCGATTTCATCGAGCTGGTCGGCCTGCATGGATTCGAGGACAGCTATCCCTCGCAATTGTCCGGCGGCATGAAGCAGCGCACCGCAATTGCGCGCACGCTGGCTTTCGATCCGAAGATTCTGCTCATGGATGAGCCGTTCGGCGCGCTCGACGCGCAGACCCGCGGATTGATGCAGAGCGAATTGCTTCGCATCTGGCAGCGCACGCCGAAGACGGTGATCTTCGTTACCCACGACGTACAGGAGGCGGTCTTTCTCGCCGACCGGGTGGCGGTGATGTCGGCGCGACCGGGACGCATCAAGACCATCGTCGACACCAGGTTCGACAAGAACGCAAAGAACATTTTCAAGGAAAAGGCCTTCGTCGATAAGGTCGACGAAATCTGGAACCTGGTGCGCGACGAAGCGATCAAGGCGCAAGGCGCCCGCGCACCAGACCCGGAGGAGACGGCGGCGTCATGAAGCAAGCGCTGTGGCGATACGCACCGCTATTGCTTCTTGCCGTTGCCTGGGAGCTGACGGCGCGGCTCGAATTGGTCTCCTCGACCGCACTGCCTCCATTGACCGACGTGATTGCCTCCTGGTTCGGGATGATCGAGGACGGCGAACTTGTGACCAACGGAATATCCTCACTCTACCGCGCCAGCGCCGGCCTTGGTTTGTCGATCCTGATCGGGTCCGCGCTCGGCATCATCATGGCCTGGTGGAAGCCCGTGAATGTGCTGCTGGCGCCGATCGTGGAGATCTTTTATCCGCTGCCGAAATCGGCGCTGATCCCCGTCACCGTGATCTGGCTCGGATTCGGTGACGGTTCCAAGATCTTGCTGATCTTCCTCGGTTGCATGTTGCCGGTGACGATCGGCGCGTTCAACGGTGCGCGCTCGAGTGAACAGGTGCTGGTGTGGTCGGCGCGCAGCATGGGCGCGAACCGGTTGCGGATGCTGTGGGACGTGGTGGTACCGAGCGCCATGCCGGAACTGCTCAACGGCATCCGCACCGCGCTGGCTCTCTCCTTTATACTGCTGGTCTCCGCCGAGCTGATCGCGGCGCGGCAAGGCTTCGGCTACCTGATCGGCTTTCTCGGTGCGAACGGATCCTATGATGCCATGTATGCGGTGGTGCTCACTGTGGCGTTCCTCGGCTTTGCCGCCGACCGTCTTTACCTGATCATCACGAAGCGGGTGCTGCAATGGCGCGAGTAGCGCAAACAAGCGCCGCCGGCCCCGCCGCGGAGCAGGCCCTGCGGCGCGCGTCGCGCATGTTCGTCTTCGGCTTCAGCCGCGTTTTTTCCATCCTGGCGCTGGCAATCACCTGGGAGCTGCTGGCGCGCAGCGGCGTCTACACGCATTTCCAACTGCCGTCGCTGAGCGACGTCAGCGTGCGCGTCTGGGACGATGTGGTCGGCGGCGAGTTCTTCCTCAATACCGGCCTGACGCTCTATCGCGCGCTGGCCGGATTCTTCATCTGCGCCGTCGGCGGCGTGCTCATCGGCATGGCGATGTCGCGCAACGTGTTCGCGCACTGGTTTTTCGATCCCATCGTCTCGGTCGGCTTTCCCATGCCGAAGATCGCCTTCCTGCCGGTGGTGATCCTCTGGCTCGGCATCTACGACGTCTCCAAGATCACCATCATCGTCATCGACGCCATCTTCCCGGTGATCGCCGCCACCGTCATCGCCATCCAGGGCGTCGAGCGCGAGCTGATCTGGTCGGCGCGCAACATGGGCGCGACCAACCGCGAACTCCTGACCCAGATCGTGTTGCCGGCGGCGAGTCCGCAGATCATGACCGGCCTTCAGGTGTCGTTGCCGCTATGCATGATTGTCGCCGTTGTGGCGGAGATGCTGATGGGAGGCTACGGGCTCGGCGGCGCCATGATGAACGCCTCGCGCTTCGCCAATTCGACCGGAGTGTTCGCCGGAATCGTCGAAATCGCCATTGTCGGCTACGTCCTGGTCAAGTCGATGGCGCTGATCCGCCGCCGGCTGCTGATCTGGCACCAGGAAGCGCACGACCCCAGCACGGCGTAAGCCGTCATGATTGTCCGCTCTGTACCGCATTCCGGGCAAAGCGCCGCAGCGAACGAGGCTTGCCAAAAGCAGTTGGAGCCCCGACAATCTTCGCCACTTCACAAAAGTAAAGCTTGCCGAACCACGAGCAAGCCGGTTGTAACGGGAGGATCAAAGATGCGTTTTCACAAACTCGCGCTGGCCGGCGTTTGCGCGCTCGGCCTGTTGGGCGCCGGATCCGCCAATGCTGCGGAGCCGGTGAAGATCCGCATGTCCTGGGTGGCGCCGGTCTCAAACTGGGCCTCGATTGTCAGCTACAAGAAGGACCTGGCCAAGCACTGGGGCAAGTCCTACACCATCGAAGCCATCCGCTTCCGCGGCACCCCGCCGATGATCACGGCAATCGCCAATAACGAGCTGGAAGTTTCCAACCTGGCTTATTCGACACTGGCCATCGCCATCGACAATGCCGGCCTCGACGACATCATGGTCATCGCCGATGAATTCCAGGATGGCGTGCCCGGCTATTTCAGCGAGCAGTACTACGTGCGCAAGGACAGCGGCATCAACAAGGTCGAGGACCTCAAGGGCAAGGTGGTCGGCACCAATGCGGTGGGCTCCGCGGTCGACATCGCCAGCCGCGCCATGCTGCGCAAGCACGGCCTCGAGGACAAGCGCGACTATACCGTCGTCGAGGGTCCGATGCCGGCCATGCCGGCGTTCCTGCTGGAAAAGAAAGCCGACCTGATCCCGGCAGTGCTGCCCTTCGCGCTCAATCCCAAGCTGCGCGCCGACGGCAAAGTGCTGTTCGAGCAAAAGGAAGCGCTCGGCGTCACACAGATGATCGTGTGGACGGCGCGCAAGTCATTCATCGAAAAACACCGCGCCGCCATGGTCGACTTCATGGAGGACATGCTGGTCATTACCCGCTGGTTCCAGGACCCGAAGAACCACGACGAAGTGGCCAAGATCGCGTCCGCGGTCACCAAGGCGCCACCGGAGCGTTTCGGCTGGCTGTTCACCAAGCAGGACACCTATCGTGATCCCGACTTGCTCCCGAATCTCGAAGCACTGCAGCGCAATGTCGATACCGTGAAAGACCTCGGCTTCGTCAAGAAGCGGATCGACATCAGCAAGCACGCGGATCTGAGCCTGGTGAAGGAAGCCGCCAAGCGGCTCAAATAGTCGACGGCCAGTCCGGCCAGCCCGGATTCGAAGAGGAAAACCGCCTCGCCGGGAGACCGGCGGGGCGGTTCTTTGTTGACCGAAATAGTAGGGATCGAGCGGAAGCCAGGAAACCGCATTGACGTCCCGCCCCTTGATCGCACAGTGCTACACTGTGAACGGGACAGGCATCGCGATCGGGACGAAATGAGCGTTTTTGTTCGCATTCAGGCGCTGAGGCGACCACTGGCAGCGGCAATTCTCGCCCTCGCCGTCATGCTGCCGGTATCCGCCATCGCGCAGATGCCGCCGGCACCGGACACCATTGCCGCCCCCGCGGCCGCATCGTCCCAACCCGTTGCCGGTTCCGGCATCTTGCTCAAGCTGCCGCGCGACCTGTCGCCCTGGGGCATGTTCATGGCGGCCGATATCGTGGTGAAAGCCGTGATGATCGGCCTCGCTCTCGCCTCGGTCCTCACGTGGACGATCTGGTTCGCCAAGGCAATCGAACTGATGCTTGCGCGCCGGCGCTTGCGTGCGGCGATCGAAGTGCTCAATGCGGCGCGAACATGGAGCGAAGTCAGCGCACGCCTGACACAGCAGGACAACGCGGCGGGAGCGCTCGTCACGGCGGCGGAGACCGAATTGCGAATGTCCGCCGGTGCCCTTGCCGGCGTAAAGGAACGCATCGCCTCCCGGCTGGAACGGATCGAAGCGGCCAGCGGCCGCCAGATGATCCGCGGCACCGGTATTCTCGCAACCGTCGGCGCCACCGCTCCGTTCGTCGGATTGTTCGGTACGGTGTGGGGAATCATGAACAGCTTCATCGGCATCTCCAGGCAACACACGACCAATCTGGCGGTGGTGGCACCGGGCATCGCCGAAGCGCTGCTGGCGACCGCGCTCGGCCTGGTGGCCGCAATTCCTGCGGTGGTGATGTACAATATCTTCTCGCGCTGGATTGCCGGCTATCGCGCACTTCAGGCTGACGCCAGCGCGGAAATCCTGCGCCTGATCGGCCGCGATCTCGATCGCGGCGCATTCGAGCATCGTGCGGCCGAGCGGCGACGGCCGGCGACGGCCGCCGAATAGGATTTTCGATGAGCGCGCGTCTCGACCACGGCGATGCTGAGTTAAGCGAGATCCACGAGATCAACGTCACGCCGTTCATCGACGTGATTCTCGTGCTGCTGATCATTTTCATGATCGCGGCGCCGCTGGCGACGGTGGATCTGGCCGTCGATCTGCCGGCCGCCAATGCAGAACAGACACCGCAGCCCGACAAGCCGCTGATTCTCACCCTCAAATCCGATCTTGGCATCATGGTCGACAATGATGCGATCACGCGCGGCGCTCTTGCCGCCGCGCTCGATGCCGCAACCGGCGGCGACAAGACACAGCGCGTTTTTCTGCGCGCCGACAAGACCGTTCCCTATGGCGAGCTGATGGCACTTATGAATGAACTGCGCAGCGCCGGTTACCTGCATGTGGCGCTGGTCGCCCTGGAAGGCGACAAGGTATCGCCATGAGTACGCCGCGCCGTTTCACCGCCGCCGCGCGCTGGGGCGCTTGCCTGACGCTTGCACTCGGCATTCACGCCGCCGGCGCCGTGGCGTTCGTAGCGCGCTGGAGCGAGGATGCAGACCAGGCGGCGAATGCACCGGTGATCGCCATTGAACTGGCATCACTGCCGGTCGCACCGCAAATCACGCCGACCGAACTGCCGCCGGGCCCGGTGCAGACCGATGCGCAGCCGGAACCCGAGCAGAAACCGGAAAAGCCGGTTGCCAGTATAGAAATCGAACCGCAGCCCGCGCCGCAGCCGGAACTTGTCGTGACACCGCCGCCCAAGCCGCTCGAAAAACCGCAAGTACAAAAATCCAAGCGCCGGCACGCCAGCATTCCAAGCGCACCTTCGACCGCCGAGCATCATGCGAAACGCGCGGCCACACCGGCACCGGGTGCGGCTTCGCACAACCCCGATGCATTACCAAACTGGAAATCGCAGCTGGTCGCACGGCTCGAACGCTTCAAGCGCTATCCGCCGCAAGCGCACGGCGATCACGGCGTGGCACAGCTTGCATTCTCGGTCGATCGCAGCGGCCACGTACACCACGTTCGCATCGTGCGCAGCTCGGGCTCGAACGTGCTCGATGCCGAGACGCTGGCGCTGCCCCAGCGGGCGGCACCGCTGCCGCCGCCGCCGGCGGAAATAACCGGCGCGCAAATTGCGATCGTTGTTCCGATTCGCTACAATTATCGATGATCCGAACGGACCTGCGGTGGCCCGATAAAACGAAGGCCGCCTGACGGCGGCCGCTTTGCTGCACGGGATGCCGCGTGCGCGTCCAGACTGTGATCCATTGATCCATTTGCGTTGAACTACACTCCGCTCATTCCCGCGCAAGCGGGAATCCAGGGCCACGTTGAAACGCCAATCATTGTTGCCCTGGGTCCCCGCGTTCGCGGGGACGAGCGGAGAATTGCTTGATTCAATGTGATCAGGTCACGCTCTAGAACTTGTAGTTCACGCCCACCCGCACGATGTTGTCCGTCAAATTGCCGTTGACGATGTTCGCAATCGGACTCACCGCGACTGTGGGGCCATCGCCGAAGTCGATGTAGAGATACTCGGCCTTCACACTCCAATGATCCTGGAATGCCCATTCCACGCCGCCGCCGACTGTCCAGCCGCTGTAATCCTGCGACGCGCTGAAGGTTGTCGCCACAGCACCAATCGTTGTCGTTCCGCTGATCTTGCCGTGACCGTATGCCCAGCCGCCAGTGAGATAGGGCAGCCAGCGATCAAATGCGTAGCCGATACGACCACGGACGGTTCCAAACCATTCGAGTTTATCGGAATACGAAATCGCCGTGGTTGGGGGGGCCGCAGCAAACACTCCGACCGGGACGATCAAAAAGGATCCATCGGCATCCTGGCCTGAGCCCTGGAAATCGGCCTCAAGACCGAAGACCCATTGATTGACCTGCCAGTTGTAGCCGATCTGACCGCCGCCAATGAATCCGTCGAGATGATCGCCGTTCGAAAAAACGGTTACGCCCGTAGCGGCTGAGACCAGGTCATTGGTTTGGTGTCCCCAGCTGTAACCGGCGTTGAGGCCGATATAGAAACCTGTCCAGTTGTAGACGGGCGCCACGACCGGCGCTATCGGAGCTTTGACCGGCAAGTCGGCCGCCGCGGCGGTGCCGACAAGCGCAAAAGATGTGAGCAGCGCTAAACTCAAACGACGCATTGGCAAGTCCTCTCGGCGAGCTGACAAACGGCGTCTCTGATATGGCGTGTAATTTTACGCTAAGCGTCCGCAAATTGAGCGTCAATCGGTCGTCATTCTACTCTGGGCCGTCCGAAATACATTTTCGCCTGCTGTGCCCACCAGAACACAGTTTGCGGTGCCAGGTTACCTCAATTCACAACGCGGAACTTTCTGCACCAACTTCAGCCGGCTTTCTGCTCACATGACGCGAGATGTTTCGCTGTGAGTTCCCTCGCATGCTGACGACACCCCCCATCATTACCAGCACGGGTCCCGGCAGATTGGCGTCGGCGAGACGGGCCGGCAGTTCGGCGATGGTCGAGGCGATCACCGCCTGGTCGGGCCGCGTGGCGCGGGCAATGGCAAGTGCCGGCGTCTGCGGATCGAGCCCCGCGGCCATGGCGCGGCTGGCCAGCGCCGAGAGTGTCTTCACCGGCATGTAGACCGCCGTGGTGGCGGCAGGGTCTGCCAGGCTCGCCCAGTCGATGTCGGCGGGAAGTTGCCCGTTCCTGGCATGGCCGGTGATGTATTGCAGCCGGCGCGCATGGTCGCGGTCGGTGAGCGGAATGCAAAGCCTTGCGGCCGCACCCTGCGCCGCGGTGATGCCGGGCACGATCTCGACCGGGATGCCGGCCGCATGACAGGCCTCCAGCTCCTCGCCCGCGCGCGCAAAGATCAGCGGGTCGCCGCCTTTCAGACGCACCACGCGCTTGCCCTGTCGCGCCAGGTTCACCATCAGCGCGTTGATCTCCTCCTGCTTGCAGGACGGCCCATAGCCGGTCTTGCCCACCAGCAGTTTCCTCGCCTCGCGGCGGGCAAAGTCCAGCACCTCGCGCGAGACCAGGTCGTCGAACAGGATGACGTCGGCCGCCTGCAGCGCGCGCACCGCTCTTAAGGTCAGCAGTTCGGGATCGCCGGGACCGGCGCCCACCAGCGTCACCGCACCGGTCTCGACCGTGCCGCCCAGCCCCCTCACCTCGGCAACAAGACGTTCGAAGTCGTCCTGGCCAGGCTCGCGCCCGGGAGCGTTGACCGCCTGCGCCGTGAACAATTGCCAGAACCTCCGCCGTCCGGCAAACGACAGACCGGTCTCCTGCAGCGCCCCGCGCCAGCGCGCCGCGGCCGACGCCCAGCGCGCAAAGCCCCTGGGCAACAGCGCTTCCAGTTTGGCCCTGATCGCCTGCGCGAACACAGGCGCGGCGCCGTCGGTGGAGATGCCGATGACCAGCGGCGAGCGGTTGACGATGGCGCCGAAGGCAAAGTCGCAGAACGCCGGCTTGTCGATCACATTGACCGGCACGCCGGCAGCGCGGGCGGCTGTCGCGAAAGCCGCGGCACTGTCATCGTCCTCGAACGCGCCGACGGCAACGCAGGCACCCGCCAGATCGTCCGCCGTCCAGGCCCGCCGGTGCAACACGATCTCGCCCTGCGGCGCATCGCCGGAAAGTGCCAGCATCGCCTCGCCCATCTGCTGGGAATATACCGCAACCCGTGCGCCCGCCGCCGACAGCAGTTCAACCTTCCAGGCCGCCGCCGCGCTGCCGCCGGCCACCACCGCCCGTTTGCCGCCGAGCGACAGAAACACCGGCAGCCGCGACAGCGGGCCAAAGCGCTCCATACGCCTCTCATGCGGTTTGCGTTCGTTGCTCATGCCGCGCGCCCGGCGCCGGTATTGGCGTGGAAATCGCGACCATTGGTTGTTGCCGCAACGAAGCCGGCGCGAATGCAGAAATCGCCGAAGCGCTCGTCCTTTTTTCGGTCTCCTGCATAAGCCGCAAGGATCGGGTCAAGCGCAGCGACGATCGCCGCGTGATCGACGTCCTCGGCATAGAGCTTGTTGAGGCGTGCGCCATCGAAGGCCGCACCGAGATAGAGGTTGTAGCGCCCCGGGCCTTTGCCGACCAAGCCGATCTCCGCAAGATAAGGCCGCGCGCAGCCATTCGGGCATCCCGTCATGCGGATGACGATGTCGTCGGCGGAAAGGCCATGCGCCGCGAGCCGCTCGTCGAGCGCGTCGAGAAGGTCCGGCAGGTAACGTTCGCTCTCGGCGAGCGCGAGGCCGCAGGTGGGCAACGCGACGCAGGCCATGGCGTTGCGGCGAAGGCCGGACCACGGCGCAAGGAGTTGCGCGTCGCGCGCGATCTGCTCGATTTCGGCCTGCTTGCCGGTGGGCACATTGGCGACGATCAGGTTCTGGCTCGGCGTGATGCGGAATTCGCCGCCGTGGATTTGCGCGATCCGGCGCAGCGTCGCCAATTGCGCTGCACCCGCGCGATCGGCGAGCCGGCCGTTCGGCACAAACAGCGTGAGGTGACCGTGACCCTGCGCGCCCTCGCTCCAACCATAGCGATCGCCGGTCGACGTAAACGTGAACGGCTTTGGCGGCTGAAGCAACACGCCCGACCGGCGCACGACTTCGGCGCGGAAAAAATCGAGCCCGCGGTCCTCGATGGTATATTTCAGCCGCGCATGCTTGCGGTTGGCGCGGTCACCCCAGTCGCGCTGCACCGTAACCACGGCTTCGGCGACCGCAACCGCGTCGCGCGTGCCGCAAAAGCCCATGATGTCCGCCGTGCGCGGATAGGTGTCTTCTTCCCCATGGGTCATGCCCATGCCGCCGCCGACGGTAACGTTCCAGCCGGCAACCTGGCCTGCGTCGTCCAGGATTGCGATGAAGCCGAGATCATGCGCGAAGACATCCACGTCGTTGGACGGCGGCACCGCCACCACGATCTTGAATTTGCGCGGCAGGTAGGTCTTGCCGTAGATCGGCTCCACCACGTCCTCTTCACCGCCGGCGATGCGTTCGCCATCGAGCCAGATTTCGCGGTAGGCCGGCGTTTGCGGCGTCAGATGATCGGAAATCGCCCGCGCCAGATCGAGCGCCGCGGCGTGCGCGTCCGATTGGTCAGGATTGACGTTGCACATCACATTGCGGTTGACGTCGCCGCAGGCGGCAATGGAATTGAGCAGCACATCGTCGATTTTTTTCAGCGTGGCTTTCAGGTTCGATTTGATGATGCCATGCAGCTGCACCGTCTGCCGCGTCGTGAGCCGCATGGTGTTGTTGCCGTAAATGCGGGCCACCTCATCGAGCGCGAGCCACTGCGCGCTCGTCAATACGCCACCCGGAATCCGCACGCGGATCATGAAGGCGAAGGCCTTCTCCATCTTCTTGCGCGTGCGTTCGGGACGGAGGTCGCGGTCGTCCTGCAGATACATGCCGTGGAATTTCACCAACTGCTGGTCATCTTCAACGATCGCCCCGGTGATTTCCTCGCGCAGCCCCTCGGCCAGCGTGCCGCGCAGATAATTGCTCGCCTCCTTGATACGCTCGTTGCGCGAGACTTCGTCGGTCATACCTTTAACTCCAGCTGTCATCGCCGCGCGCTTGCGCAAGGCTCGACACCAGGAAGAACAGCGCCATCGCTCAGTAGGTGTCTTGCAGATAGCGCTTGTCGCGCTCAAGACCGGCAACCGCCTGCTCGGCCTGTTCCGGCGTGATTGCCTTCACATCGGCGTAGGCGCGAACGAGGGTCGCCCGCACATCCTTTGCCATCGCCTTGGCATCGCCGCAGACATAAAAATGCGCGCCGCCATCGAGCCACGCGATCAGATCCCGGCGTTGTTCCCACAGCTTGTGCTGAACATAGATCTTTTCCGGCGTATCGCGCGAAAACGCGACGTCCATGCGGGTGAGCGCGCCGTCCGCGAGCGCCTCCTGCCAATCGAGCTGATAGAGGAAATCGTGCGTGAACTGCCGGTCGCCGAAGAACAGCCAGCTGCGTCCACTGGCTTTTGTCGCACGCCGCTCCTGCACAAAGGCGCGGAATGGCGCGATACCCGTGCCGGGACCAACCATGATGATGTCTCTGTCCGCCGCCGACAGCGCAAAATGCTTGTTTGGCTTGAGCTTGACCCGGACACGGCTGCCGCGCTTGAGCCGCTCGGCCACATAGTTCGAGGCGACGCCTTTGCGCGCGCGGCCGTGGCTGTCATAGCGCACGGCAGAAATCAGCAGATGCGCCTCCTCGCCGACTTCCCGCCGCGACGATGCAATCGAATAAGCCCGCGGAGCCAGCGGCCGCGTAACTGCACGCAGGTGTTCCGCGGTCAGCGCAATCGGAAACATGGCGATCAGGTCGATGAGCTGGCGGCCGGCGATCCATTCCCTGGCCTCGCCGTCTGCAATCAATGCCTTCACGTATTGATGGCCGGTTTTCTCTGCATAGGTTTCGACAGTCTTGAGCGACAGGGTGGTGACGTCGCGCGAGGCGATAAATTCGTTGCGCAGCTTGTCGTCGCTCGCCAGGCCCGCGAGCTTGAGCAGTTCATCCACATAGGCCGGGTCGTTCTCCGCAAAAAGATCGAGCGAGGCGCCCGGCTCGTAAGCAGGCGCTGCGCCATCGAAGGCGAGTGCAAGATGGATCGTTTCCTTGTTCGAGCGCGAGGAATTCAAATTCACATGTTCGACGATTTCGGCCTCGACGATATCGGTATTGGGCGAAGCCACGGGCTTGCCGAAATCGACCTCGATCACGCGGCCGCGGCCGTCGTCGGGGGGCGCCAGCGTCTTGACCGCATCACCGATCCAGGCGGCGGCCGGCGCAGCGAAATCGAGATCGCAATCGACACGATCGACGACGCGTTTTGCGCCCAGTGCCGCCAGCCGCTCGTCGATCTTCTTACCGACCGCGCAAAACTCCGCATAAGCAGTGTCGCCTAGCGCCAGCACCCCGAATTCGACCGCCTCGAGCCGCGGCGCGGCCTCGCCCATCAATTCGCCGTAGGCACGCACGGCGCGCGCCGGCGGATCGCCCTCGCCCCAGGTGGCGGCGATCACCACCAGCCGTTTCGCGCTCGCAAGCGAAGCGAGATCGAGATCGGCCATGTCGATCAAGGTCGGCTTCATGCCGTTCTTGCGAGCCGCCTTGGCAAGATCGTTGGCAAGTTTCTCGCAATTGCCGGATTCACTGGCATAGACAACCGTCAGCGGTTCGGCGGGGCGCGCCGGAGCCGCGGGCTGGCCCTGTCCTGAAACCGACTCGACGCCCGCGAGGAATCCCGCCAGCCAGGCGCGCTGCACCTGGCTTGCCGGTCCGACCACACGGTTGAGCAGTTCGACATCTTCCTCGGAAAACGGCGCGGTCTTGGGAATGGTGGCGACGCCTGACGACATGTCTACGTCACCACTGGATGCGCGGCAGAACACCGAGCAGGATGAGCGCCAGCAGCGCCGTTGCGATCGCGACGGCCCACTCGTCGAGCGACAGGCGCGCCAGCAGGCGCTGCGGCTCTCGGGGGAAATCGGTCATCGCTTGCGGCTCCCGCGCCAGGAAAACGAATGAACAGGAGCTGCTAAATAGGAGACTATTCTAAACAATCGCAATAAGTGCCGGAAAATAAGAAGAAATTTGCTGCCCTGCCCCGCCACGAGTGCAACTATTTGCTCCCGGCGGCGCCCTGTGGAGAACGCCGGTAACACGTGTTCCGGCGCCTCTCGCATGCGAAACAAGGCATGCGAGACGCACGCCGACGTGAGACCTGTACCGGGCATGACCACGATCGCTTACCGAAAAACCCTGCGCGCGCTGCTGACGCCCGCCGAGCATCGGGTTTTTGCGCGCCTCGATACGCCGCAGAAGATTCAAACCTTCATCGAGAAGCTGCCGCCAAATTTCGAACTCAAGGGTGACACCGCCATGTCGCCACGCACCATGCTGAAGGCGCGTACGTGTCACTGCTCGGAAGCCGCGTTCTTCGCGGCCGCGGCGCTCGCCTATCACTGCCATGGCGCCTGGCTGATGGATATTGTCGCGCTGCCGAGCGACAAGGATCACGTCGTCACGCTGTTTCAGGAGCGCGGCCTTTGGGGTGCAATCAGCAAGACCAACCATGCGGTGCTGCGATGGCGCGATCCGATCTACCGAAGTCCGCGCGAGCTCGCGATGACCTACGCGCATGAATACAATCTGAACGGCGGGAAGAAGTCGATGCTGTCGTTTTCGCGCCCGTTCTCCCTGGTGCGCTACTCGCCCAGGCGCTGGGTGATTGCACCTGACGATCTCGACTGGCTGTTGTATGCGCTGGAATTGTCGCCGCACGTGCCGGTGGCGCCTACGCACGCCTTACGTAATCGTAGGCGCTCAACCCGGGTTGAATTGAAGTCGCAGGACGTGACGGAGTGGCCGGTCCCGCGCGAGCGCCGGGTCGCCCGCACGAAGTAGGCCCGCAAGATTTACCGCGCCGACGGCCCCGTCTAGTATGCGCCGTTGAAATCCAGATATCGGAGTCCCTTCACGTGACGTCTTTCACACTGCGCCGGAAATTGACCATCGAATGGGGCCAATGCGATCCGGCCGGCATCGTATTCAACAGCCGCTTCTTCGAATTCTTTGATACCAGCACCTGGATGCTGTTCGACGCCGCCCTCGGCGTGAAGCCGCACGAGTTGGGCTCGACCTTCGGCATCGTTGGTATCCCGCTGGTCGATGCACGCGCCAACTTTCTCAAACCCGCGAAATTCGGCGACGTGATCGAGCTTGCCTCGCGGGTGTCCGAATTCCGCCGATCCAGCTTCGACGTCGAGCACAAGATTACGATCGGTGGCGAACTGGCGGTCGACGGCGGCGAAACGCGGGTGTGGGCGGCGCGCGCCAAGGACAATCCGGAAAAGATCGGCGCTGTGTCGATCCCCCCTGAAATCATTGCGAAATTCGGCTCTCAGTAAACGTCCAAGCCATTCCCGGTAATAGGTCTGGAGAGGCCCGGCACGCTGGTGTGTCGTAGGCTCGAACAATGAAAAAGCGCGATTCGCAGAAACGCGCACAGAGGGAAGAAACGATTGGCCCGGCTGCTTGAGTTCACGCTCAACGGCCGCGACCGCGCGGATGCGGTCGCGGACAATATCCTGCTGCTCGATTTCCTGCGCGAGCAGATCGGGCTGACCGGCACCAAAACCGGATGTGACGGCGGCGAATGCGGTGCCTGCACCGTGCTGATCGATGACAGGCCGGTATTGTCCTGCCTCACCTTGGCGGCGACCGTGCACGGCAAGCGCGTCGACACGATCGAGTCGCTTGGTGCCGACGGACAACTCTCCGCGGTACAACGCGGCTTCCACGAAAAGCTCGGATCGCAATGCGGCTATTGCACGCCCGGCTTCATCATGGCTTCGGCCGGCTTGCTGCGGAAAAATCCAGATCCGAGCGATGTGGAAATTCTGGAAGCGCTCGGCAGCAATATCTGCCGGTGCACCGGCTACGTCAAAATCATCGAGGCGGTGAAATACGCAATCGCGCTCGGCAAGCAGGGGGTGGCACCATGAATCGGAGATTCGCCACCTGCCCCGCCGTCATGCGCGGGCATAGCCGACCGAAGGACGGCGTGCTTTCGCACGCCCATGACCCGCGCATCCATGATGAGACGCGTCACGACAAGCTGTTCCGATCTTCTTCGCGGCGCGGCCTCATGGATTGCCGGGTCAGGCTCGGCAATGACAGCCGAGAGGCTGTGGACGCCCGCGTTTTCGAGCCACGGCCATGAACAAACCGATGCCCGCGCACAACATCGGCGGCTATGTGCCGATGATCGACGGTCCGGAGAAAGTTTCCGGCCGCGCCAAATATACCGCTGACATCTTGGCACCCGGGCAGCTCGCGGGCCGCATCTACCGCAGCCCCTATTCGCACGCCGAGATCATCGCGGTCGACGTGTCGGAGGCGGCCAAGGTTCCCGGCGTCGTCGCGATTGTCACCGGCGGCGATTGCGACAAAGGCTTTGGCGTATTGCCGATCGCGCGCAGCGAGTATCCGCTGGCGCGCGACAAAGTCCGTTATCGGGGCGAGCCCGTTGCAGCCGTCGCGGCGGTCGACGATGCAAGCGCGCGCCAAGCGCTGCGCCGCATCAGGTTCAAGGTGCGCGAACTGCCCGCCTATCACACTTCAAAGGATGCGCTCGCGCCGGGTGCCGTGCAGCTGCACGAGAAGAAGCCCGGCAATGTCGAGCGCGACGTGCTGTTCGAACTGGGTTCGACCGAGCAGGGTTTCGCCGAAGCCGATCTTGTCAGCGAAGGCACCTACAACTGCGCCGAAGTCTGCCAGAACCAGATGGAGATGCATGCGGCAATCGCCGAATACGATGCAGTCCGCGATCGCATGACCGTACATGCTTCGACTCAAGTGCCCTATTACGTGCACCTGATGCTGTCGCAGATCCTCGGGATGGAGATGTCGCGCATCCGCGTGATCAAGCCGCATGTCGGGGGCGGCTTCGGCTGCCGCACCGAGACGCTGGCGATCGAGCTGATCGCGGCGCTGTTGGCACGCAAGGCGAATGCCACGGTGCGGATGGTGACGTCGCGCGAAGAGACGTTCATCACGCATCGCGGCCGCCCGGAGACGGACATCAAGCTCAAGATCGGAATGCGCAAGGACGGGCGCATCTCCGCCGTCGAATGTGAATGCGACCAGCGCGGCGGTGCCCATTCCGGCTATGGCGTGGTCACCATCCTCTATGCCGGCTCGATGCTCTACGCCATCTATGACCTGCACAACGTCAAATATGTCGGCAAGCGGGTGCTCACCAATACGCCGCCGTGCGGGGCGTTTCGCGGCCACGGCACTGTCGATATCCGCTTTGCCTTCGAGAGTCTTGTCGACGAGATGGCCGCCGCGCTAGGCCTTGATCCCTTCGCGGTACGGCGCGCCAATTTCCTGCGCGCCCCGACCTTCACCGACAACGACTTGATGGTGAACTCCTATGGCCTGCCGGAGTGTCTGGATTGGGTCGAAAAGGAAAGCGGCTGGAAAAAGCGCAAGGGCAACCTTCACAAGGGCAGTGGTGTTCGCAACGGCCAAGTTCTTAAAGGCCTTGGCATGGCCTGCTCACACTATATCAGCGGCGCTTCCAAACCCGTGAACTGGACCGGCGAGCCGCACGCCACCGTCAAGATCAAGCTCGATTTCGACGGCTCGATCGTGGTGCTTTCCGGCGCCGCCGATATCGGCCAGGGCTCGACCACCATTCTGGCGCAAACCGTGGCTGAAGTCCTCGGACTGGATCTTGCGCGCGTGCGTGTCGTCACCGGCGACAGCGAAGTAGTGCCGAAAGACAACGGCTCTTATTCCTCGCGCGTCACCTTCATGGTCGGCAATGCCGCGCTCGATGCCGCGCGCAATCTCAAGAGCGTTCTGGTCAATGCAGCGGCGCGCAAGCTTGAAGCGCGTCCCGAAGACATCGAATGCCTGGGCGAAGTCTATCGCGCCGGCGCGCAGGACAAGGGTGCCACATTTGACGAGGTGGTGACCGAGGCGCTGAAGGATTCCGGAACCATTACGGTCACCGGCAACTACTCGACGATTCCGGAATCGCACGGCGGCAAGAAATATCGCGGCGCGGCCATCGGCGGCACCATGGGCTACAGCTATTCGGCACAGGTCGTCGAAATCAGCGTCGACGAGGAGACCGGCGTCGTCACCGTCGACAAGGTGTGGGTTGCCCACGACTGCGGCAAGGCACTCAATCGCCTCACCGTCGAAGGCCAGGTGCAGGGCTCGGTGTGGATGGGCATGGGCCAGGCCATGAGCGAGGAAGCCGCCTATCACGAGGGGCTGATGGTTACGGCCAACATGCTCGACTACCGGGTACCAACCATCCAGGATTCCCCACCGATCGAGGTCGGCATCGTCGAAAGCAATGATCCGCACGGCCCGTTTGGCGCCAAGGAGGCGGGCGAAGGATCGCTCGCCGCATTCCTTCCCGCCCTGACCAATGCCATCGCCGACGCCATCGGCATCCGCTTCAACAATTTGCCGGTGACACCTGACCGCGTATTCGAGGCAATCGAGAAACGCAAGCGCGCACTCGAAAAAGCGCCGAACAAGAACGGTGGCGGCTGATGGCGGTAAAGCCCTGCACCAATCTCCGCTCATTCCCGCGCAGGCGGGGATCCAGGGCGGGCATCTTCAGGCTCCGCAATGTGGCTCTGGATTCCCGCCTGCGCGGGAATGAGCGGGTTTGTTGTTGGACGGGGAGCGGCTGATGGACGCCTTGCCCGAGTTCCGCGTGCTCAATCCGGCGACCCTCGACGAAGCAATCGCCGCGCGTGCGGCGCATCCGGACAGCAGACCGCTCGGGGGCGGCACTGACCTGGTGGTCAATATCCGGCGCGGCATCGTCGCACCGCCGGTACTGATCGACATGAATCGTGTCAAGGAATTGCACACGATCAAGGCCAATGCTCAATCGATCGAGCTTGGCGCATCGGTCACGCTGACCCAGATCGCGGAACATCCGGACATCGTCAAACACTATCCGGTCGTCGCACAGGCTGCGGGCCACATTGCCGGCCCAACGCATCGCAATATGGGCACGCTCGGCGGCAATCTCTGCCTCGATACCCGCTGCATCTACTACAATCAGAGCGAATGGTGGCGCGACGCCAATAACCATTGCCTCAAGACCACAGGCACGATTTGTCACGTGGCGCCGAAGAGCCGCGGGGTATGCTTTGCGACCTTCAGCGGCGATCTTGCGCCCGCGCTGCTGACACTCGGCGCCGAAATCGACATCGCCAGCCCGGGCGGCAAGCGCACCATTCCGCTCGAAAAGCTCTATATCGGATTCGCGCGGCAAGACGTGCCGGTGACAGAGTCGCAAGGCGACGGAAAATTCTATCTCTCGCTGCGCCCCGGCGAGATCGTCACCGCGGTGCGGGCGAAAAATACGCCTGGCCTGCGCTCGGCCTACGACAAAATCCGCATTCGCAAATCGATCGAATATCCGGTAGCCGGCGTGGCCGTGGCGCTCAGGCGCGAGGGCAATACGCTCACCGATTTGCGCATCGCCTTCACCGGGACCAATCCACGTCCTGTTCTGCTCGCCGGCACCGCCGAACTCTGCGGCGGCGGCCTCGATGATCGTGTCATCAAGGCGCTCGACGCGCTGGTGCGCGATCAGATCATGCCGATGAAAACCACCTTCACGCCCGGGCACTACCGCCGCCGGGTGGCCGGCGTCCTGGCGCGACGCCTGGTGACGCGATTGTTTGAAAGCTGACAGGCGAACGGGGGAAGGCCTTGTCCGACGACTTCAACCAGCGCCGCCCCTACAATGCCGTGACCGATTTCGTCGACGCCAATGTGGCGCGCGGCCGGGGTGACAAGATTGCATTTGTCGATCCCGATCGCTCGCTCACTTATGGCGATTTGCAGGCGCGCAGTATCCGCTTTTCCAATGCGCTGCGGAAACTGGGCGTGGAGCATGAGGACCGCGTCGCCCTTCTCCTGAATGATACGGTCGACTATCCGGTGGCGTTCTGGGGCGCGATCCGTTCCGGTGCAATCGCGATCCCGCTCAACACCTTCCTCAACCTCCCGCAATACGCCTATATCCTGGCCGATTGCCGCGCGACCGTGCTCGTCGCCGCCGCGCCGCTGGCACAGGCGATCTGGCCGGCGTTTGAAAAGCTTCCTCGCCTGAAGACCATCATCCTTGTCGGCGCGGATAACAAAGACAAAACTGCTTTTTCCGGTCGCGAACTGCAGCCGTTCGAGGATGTCATCGCCGCCGCCGACCCGACGCCATTCACGGCCGACACGCTCTCCGATGAAGTAGCATTCTGGCTTTATACCTCGGGTTCGACCGGCGATCCCAAGGGCGTCAAGCACGTCCATTCCAACCTGATAGCGACCGCCAGGCTGTTCGGACAGGGCGTGCTCGGCATCCGCGAGGACGACGTGGTGCATTCTGCATCAAAGCTGTTTTTCGCCTATGGACTTGGCAACGCCATGACCTTCCCGCTGTCGGTCGGCGCGACTGCCGCTTTATGGCCTCATCGCCCCTCGCCGGAAGGTGTTTTCGAATTGATGCGGCGCCACCGGCCGACCATCTTTTACGGCGTGCCGTCGCTTTACACGGCGCTGCTCGCCCACAAGGAAATCTGCAAGGGCGCCGGCTCCGACCGGCTGCGCGTCTGCGTTTCGGCCGGCGAAGCGCTGCCCGCGCATATCGGGGAACGCTGGCGCGACGTGGTGGGCGTCGACATCCTCGACGGGCTTGGCTCAACCGAATTGCTGCAGACATTTCTGAGCAATCGACCCGGCGACATTCGCTACGGCTCCACCGGCAAGCCGGTACCCGGATACGAAGTACGCATCGTCGACGAGCATGGTCACGAATTGGGCGTAGACGAAATCGGCGAATTGATTGTGCGCGGTCCGTCGGCAGGCGAAGGCTATTGGAATCACCGCGCGAAGAGCCGGCGGACCTTCGCCGGCGAATGGACCCACACCGGCGACAAATATCGCCGCGACGCCGACGGTTACTATTACTACTGCGGCCGCACCGATGACATGTTCAAGGTCAGCGGCATGTGGGTATCGCCGTTCGATGTCGAGGCGGCGCTCACCTCTCACGAGGCCGTGCTGGAAGCCGCCGTTATCGGCAAGCAGGACGCCGATGGGCTGATCAAGCCGAAAGCCTTCATCGTGCTCAAAAGCGGCTATGCCGCCGACGACGGCTTGCTGGAAAATCTGAAAATCCACGTGAAGGCGATAGCCGGGCCGTGGAAATTTCCGCGCTGGATCGAATTGCGCGAAGACCTGCCGCGCACTGCCACCGGCAAGATCCAACGCTTCAAACTGCGGGATGAGGATTTACTCACTGAGCGCTTGGCCCAACACTCCGCTCATTCCCGCGCAAGCGGGAATCCGGAATAGTCGGGCCCAGGGGTCCCCGCCTTCGCGGGCACGAGCGGATATTGCCCGCAGGCGTGGAGCGGGAAAGAGCGCCTCAATGTGCGGACGCTGTCTGCGCCTGCAGCACCGCGAGCAGATCGCTCGAGCCTTGCACTGCAACGCGCTGATGATAGAGGTGCAGACCATGCAAGGCGCCGAGTTCTGCGCCATTGCCTGCGCGACCGGGCCCGCCGTGATGGCATTGCGGCATGACGATCCCGTGGCCGGTGTGCGCATCGGCGATCGAAGGATCAACGGCCAGCACGCGGCCGTGTGAAGCGCCGAGTTCGCGGACTGCGCGCGCCAGGAAATCTCGATCTTCGCCGAAGACGGATGCCACCAGAGAACCGCCGCCACGCGCGGCGAGCGCGAAGGCGTCGGCCTCGTCCTTGTAGGGGACGACGGTCGCGCATGGCCCGAACACCTCGGTGTCATGTACCGCCTGGCCCTCGCCCTCCAGCTTGAATAACGTCGGCGCCACGAAAGCCGACTTGGCAGCATCGATGCCGTCGAGCTTGGGCACATCGGCGCCGCCGGCGACGACCTTCGCCTCGCCGGCGAGCCGCCCGATGCCGTCGAGCGCCGCCTTCTGTTGCGAGCGAGTGACCAGTGGCCCCATTCGCGTCGCCTCGTTGCGCGGATCGCCGACTGGGGTCCTGGCCAGACGCGCGGCCAATGCGTCTGCTACCTCGCCCGCGCGCTCCGTCGGCACGAAGATGCGGCGAATTGCCGTGCATTTTTGACCGGCTTTCACCGTTATCTCCCGCGTCACCTCCTTGACGAAGGCATCGAATGCAGGTGTCGCTCCGGAGACGCCGGGCGCAAGCAGCGCGGCGTTGACGCTGTCGGCCTCGACGTTCACGCGCGCGCCGCGATGCAGCACGTTGGGATGCGCGACGATCCGGTTCGCAGTGTCGGCGGAGCCGGTGAAGGCAATGACGTCGGCGGCGGTGACATGATCGAGAAGATCACCGGTCGCGCCGCATAAAAGGCTGAGCGCGCCCTCGGGCAATACGTTGGCGGCGACGACATCGCGCACCATCTGGTGACTGAGCCAGCAGGTTGCCGAAGCGGGCTTGGCCAGCATCGGCATGCCTGAGAGCAGCGCGCAAGCCGCCTTTTCCCACAGGCCCCAGCCCGGGAAGTTGAACGCGTTGATGTGCACGGCAACGCCGTGGCGCGGCGTGAGCAAATGGATGGCTTGAAAATTCTCGGCCTTTGCGAGCCGCACCGGCTTTTCGTCGAGTAACGCCTTGGCCATGCCGAGCGATGCACCAATCCGCGCGTAATATTTCAGCGTGCCGATTCCGCCGTCGATGTCGATCGCCGCATCGGCCTTGGTATTGCCCGAATTGGCAATGGCAATTTCTTCATAGCGCGCGCGGTTGGCGACAAGCACGTCGGCGACAGCGCCGAGCAATTTGGCCCGCTCGGCATAATTGAGCGCGCGCAACGCCGACCCGCCGCATTTGCGAGCGAAGTCGAGCGCGGATCCGAAATCGAGACCCTTGGCGCTGGCGGTGGCGAGCACGGTGCCAATGGTCGGATCGACGAGTTCGGTCTCGACGCCCTGCCCGCGCGACCAGCGGCCGCCGAGATAGCTTTCCAAGGTTTCCGCGGCCATTGGTCCTCCCCTCGCATACTGTGATTCCGGGTTCGCGTCTGTTGCGTGAACCCCGAAATCCGGATGCTCGTATTGCGTTTCTTTGTCTCTGGATTCCAGGTGCGGCCCTTTGGGCCATCCCGAAATGACCACTCTATAGCTTACGCGTCGTGGATCTTCACATATTCGAAGTCGCCCGGCTTGTTGTCGATGCCGACCTTGGGCGGCGCGATCCAGCTGGCAAATTTTCCCTTCTCGAATTCCGGCTTCATCAAACTTTCGATGAAGTCCTTGTCCGCTCCGGAGGGGAGAAAATCGGTCCGCTGATGCGTCCACTCTGCGGGCGAGAGGATTTTGCCATTGACGTCGGCATTGGTGCGCGAGAATTCGCCGATATGGCGATGGAATGCAACGTGCGGCAGCTTGATCTCGAAGGGAATCCCCAAATCGGAGATCACCTTGTTCCAGCGGTCGACGCCGACCTGGCAGTCCGCGACGTAATCGTCGCGCAGCCGCATGTTGAGCGCCGACAGCGCCGGCGCGTCGTCGTTCTTGATCTGGCCGTCGATCAGCCGCAGCACCGGATAGGTGCCGCTCTCGAGCTGGTGATCGTCCTTGAGCAGATCCTCGCGGAAGCGACCCTTCAGCCCGGCATGGAAGGCACTCGCCGCGTTGGTCGAGATCTCATTGCCGAACAGATCGAGCGTGAGCGAGAAGTGCAGGTTGGCCTTCTTCTGCACGGTTGGCAGGTCGATGACGCCGAGCTTGCGGATCTTGTCGACCTCGTAGGGGTCGGTGATGCCGGCCGCCTTCATCGCTTCACAGGTGCGCTGGATGACGCGGGTGACGCCCGTCTCGCCGACGAACATGTGGTGCGCTTCCTCGGTCAGCATGAACCGGCAGGTGCGCGACAGCGGATCGAAGCCGGATTGCGCCAGCGCCTCAAGCTGCATCTTGCCGTCGCGATCCGTGAAATAGGTGAACATGAAGAATGACAGCCAGTCCGGCGTCTTCTCGTTGAAGGCGCCGAGCATGCGCGGCGTGTCGGGATCGCCTGAGCGGCGCTCGAGCAGTGCTTCCGCCTCTTCGCGGCCGTCGGTACCGAAATATTTCTGCAGAAGATAGACCATCGCCCATAGATGGCGGCCTTCTTCAACATTGACCTGGAACAGGTTGCGCATGTCGTAGAGTGAAGGCGCGGTCTTTCCGAGATGGCGTTGCTGCTCGACCGAAGCCGGTTCGGTGTCGCCCTGGATCACCACGAGACGTCGCAGCATGGCGCGATATTCGCCGGGGATTTCCTGCCAGGCATCTTCGCCCTTGTGGCTGCCGAACGGAATCTTGCGGGCTTCGCGTTGCGGCGCCAGCAAGACGCCCCAGCGGTATTCCGGCATGCGCACGTAGTCGAACTTGGCCCAGCCCTTGGGATCGACGCCGATCGCGGTGCGTAAATAGACCTGCGCGTTCTGGAAGCCTTCCGGCCCCATGTCCATCCACCAGCCGATATAGCCGGGATGCCACTTCTCCAGCGCACGCTTGACGCGCACGTCCTGACCAAGCGCAACGTTGTTGGGGATCAAGCCGTCATAGTCGACTGCGATCATGCTCATGACTAAACCCTTTCCTTATTCGGCCCGCACTGCCCCTGCGCTGTCATTGCCGGGTCTGACCCGGAAATCCATGAGGCCATGCCGCAAAGATTGTCGTAAGAATTTGCAGGTGGCATTTCATCATGGATGCGAGGGTCATAGGCGTGCGAAAGCACGCCGTCCTTCGGACGGCGATGCCTGCGCATGATGCCAACTGTATGGCACGCGGTTGCATTACACTCTCTCTTTGTTGAAAGTCGGCGACACGCCGCTGCCATAAAGCTTCAGCGCGCCCTGTTCGCCGATCGCATTCGGCCGCTGGAATATCCAGTTCTGCCAGGCGGTCAGCCGTCCGAAAATCTTGGTTTCCATCGTCTCGGGGCCGGCAAAGCGCAGGTTCGCTTCCATGCCGGTCATGGCGTCGGGCGAGAAGCTGGTGCGCTCTTCCAGCATGACGCGCAATTCATCGTCCCAGTCGAAATCCTCGTAGGCCTGCGTGACCAGCCCGAGTTCGGCAGCCTCCTCGCCTTCCACCGCGACGCCGATTTTCTTTTCGGCAGCCTTGAGCGCCTCGGGCTCGCCGAGAAAGCGCGTCTGCAGACGCGTCAACCCGTTGCCCATCGGATAGAAGCCGAAATTGGCCTGTCCAAGGGTGACCGCCGCAGGTTTCCGGTTGTCGCCTTCCCGCGTGCCGACCAGCATCAGCGAACGGTCGGCGGCAAACGCGAGCTCGGCAAGCGTTCCGGCAAAGCAGGAGCCCGGTTCGATCAGGGCGATCATGCTGCGCGGCGTAACGTCCAGGCGTTTGAGCACGCGCTTGAGGTAATGGCGGATCTCGCGCATCAGCCAGTCGCCATTGGCTTTGGCCAGGAAGTCGTCATGCGCGAGCACGGCATCCGCATTGCCGTCGGTCCGCAGCAGCAGCACGCCGATTGCCTGTTCGTTGGTGCGCAGATGCAGGATGGCGTCTTCAAGCTCGCGCGCCACCGTGAGCGGCCAGAACCTGGCGCCGAGCGCATGGGCAGCCTGGACCGAAGCCGGCACACCTTGTCTGGGCCCACGCACAGTAATGGTCGCAAGCCCGCGGGCGCGATCGATTTCAACATCCACATGCGAATAGGTCACGCGATCGGCATCGATCTTTCGATCAATCGGTGTGAGTTCGATTCCCTTGGCGTCTTTCGGACGATCGGAACGCGCGGCGATTTCCCTGGCACGCGCGGCCACCGTCTCTTTCCACTTGGAATTGGGCACCACTTCGTCCACCAGCCGCCATTCGACCGCCTTTGTTCCGCGGATGCCCTCTTCGATGGAGCAGAACACGTCAGCACGGTCCCGCCGCACCTTGCGCTTGTCGGTAACACGGGTAAGCCCGCCGGTGCCCGGCAGCACAGCCAGGAGCGGTGTCTCCGGCAGCGCCACTGCCGAGCGACGATCGTCGACAAGCATGATGTGATCGGCGGCAAGCGCCAGTTCATAGCCGCCGCCGGCGGCGTTGCCGTTGATGGCACAGAGATAGACCTGCCTGGAATTTTCCGATGCATCCTCGATCGCCAGCCGGGTCTCGTTGGTGAACTTGCAGAAGTTCACCTTCTGCCCGTGGGTTGATTTGCCAAGCATGCGGATATTGGCACCGGCGCAGAACACATTGTCCTTGCCGGACTTGATGACCACCGAGCGAACTTCCGGATGTTCGAAGCGCAATCGCTGCACCGCGTCGTTGAGCTCGATATCGACGCCGAGATCGTAGGAATTCAGCTTCAATTCATATTGGTTGGACAACCCGCCGGCCTGATCGACATCCATGATCAGGTAGGCCACGTCGCCATCGAATTCGAGGCGCCAATGCCGGTAGCGTGACGGGTCGGTCTGATAATCGATTGGTTGCATGATTACCCTCGGCCGCAGGCGAAACGCTCCCGCCGCCCTTCTCCTCTTTCTATGCATTATTTTGCATAATTCTAGCATCCCCGCCTTTCGCTCACAACAGCGGCCCGCAGGCGCCGCCCACAGGTTCTTTCGCTCGGGAGCTTGCATATTTCGGCAAATATTTCGATTTTTCGCGGGACGTCGTGACAGCGGACGCCGGCACGGCGGCCCGGTCAGGCACCTGTTGCATCAGCAATATAATGCATGTTAGGCCATGCCCCATGAAAACGGACCGCCCCAAGCCGCCGCAAGGCCGGGACACTGATGGCTATCTGCATCGCCTGGGCGAGCGTGTGCGGATGCTGCGCAATCAGCGCGGCATGTCACGCAAGGTGCTTGCCGCGCACGCGCGGGTGTCGGAGCGCTATCTGGCCCAGCTTGAGGTCGGCAAAGGCAATTGTTCAATCGTCCTGCTGCGCCGGATCGCGCGCGCGATCGGATTGCCGGTCACCCAACTCGTGCAGGAAGGCGCTGATCCTCCACTCGATCTGGTGTTGCTGTCGCAATTCCTCGAACGGCTGCCGCAGCCCGCGCTGGCGCAGGCACGCGATCTGCTGCTCCGCCATCTCGGAAAAACTCCGGACGACGTGCGGCGCAAGCGCATTGCGCTGATCGGTCTGCGCGGCGGCGGCAAATCCACCCTCGGCCGGCTACTTGCAGCGCGACTCGATGTGCCGTTCATCGAACTTGACCGCGAAATCGAAAAGCGTAGCGGCGCTCCACTGAGTGAGATCTTCGAAATGTTCGGCCAGGAAACCTTCCGCCGCGCCGAACGCGAAGCCCTCGACGATGTGCTGCGCCAGCATCAGAATTTCGTCATCGCCACCAGCGGCAGCATCGTCACCGAACCAGGCACGCTTGAGCTCTTGTTGTCGTCCTGTTTCACAGTTTGGGTCCGCGCCCAGCCGGAAGACCATATGAAGCGCGTCATGGCGCAGGGAGACATGCGGCCCATGGCCAACAACACCCGCGCCATGGAGGACCTCGTGTCCATTCTCAAGAGCCGCGAACCGCTCTACGCCAAGGCGGAAGCCGTGGTCGCCACGACAGGCAAGACGCCCGAGCAGAATCTGGCGGAGCTGTTGCGTGTGATCGCGGTTCCCGGTAACCACATCGCGCGGAAAACAGCCTGAAAGTCGTAAGGATCAAGGTGAGGAGCCGGCCGGTGCCGGGGCGAAAAGAATGAGTGAGACGATCAAGACCGATGTTCTGATCATCGGCGCGGGGCCGATCGGCCTGTTCGCGGTGTTCGAGCTGGGGCTGCTCGATATCAAGGCGCACCTGGTCGACATTCTCGACAAGGTCGGCGGCCAATGCGCCGAGCTTTATCCGGAAAAGCCGATCTATGACATCCCGGGCATTCCCTACATCACCGGGCATGGACTGACCGACGCCCTGATGCAGCAGATCAAGCCGTTCGGACCGACCTTCCATCTCGGCGAAATGGTGACCACAGTGGAAAAGACCGGGGACCCGGCATTTCGCGTCGGCACTGACGGCGGCAAGATTTTCGAATGCAAGACGGTGGTGATTGCCGCCGGGGGCGGCTCATTCCAGCCCAAGCGCCCGCCCATCCAGGGCATCGAGCCCTATGAGGAAAAGTCGGTGTTCTACGCGGTGCGCAAGATGGATGCCTTCCGCGACAAGCGTCTGCTGATCGTTGGTGGCGGCGATTCCGCGCTGGACTGGACGCTCAATCTCCAGCCCATCGCCAAGCGGCTCACTTTGGTGCACAGACGCGACGAATTCCGCGGTGCGCCCGACAGTGTCAACAAGATGCGCGCGCTGGTGGCTTCCGGCGGCATGGATCTCAAGATCGGCCAGGTGACGGGACTGGAAGGCGGCGACGGCGTTCTCTCCGCTTGCAGCGTCAAAGGCAATGACGGCTCGCTCGCTCGCGTCGAGGTCGACGCCATGCTGCCGTTCTTCGGATTGACCATGAAACTCGGTCCGGTTGCGGATTGGGGTGTCAAGCTGGACGACGATTTGATTCCGGTCGACACCGCCGCGTTCGAAAGCAACATCCCGGGACTGTTCGCAGTCGGCGACATCAACACCTATCCGGGCAAGCTCAAGCTGATCCTGTCGGGCTTCCACGAGGCGGCGCTGATGGCGCAGAAAGCCCACCGCTACGTCTATCCGGAGAAGCGGCTGGTGTTCCAGTACACCACCTCATCGACCAGCCTGCAGAAAAAGCTCGGCGTGGCCTGATCGATCGATGGCAATGCCGAAGATCACCTACATCGAGCATGACGGCACTGTGCACACAGTCGAGGCGGAAATCGGCTCGACCGTAATGGAGACGGCGCTGCGCAACGACGTTACCAGCATCGTCGCCGAATGCGGCGGCTCCTGCACCTGCGCGACCTGCCTGGTGCATGTGGACGAGGCGTGGAGCGCCATCGTCGGCCCGCCTTCGGCAGAAGAAGAAGAAATGCTCGACACCGCCTTCGAGGTAAAGCCGACCTCGCGGTTGTCCTGCCAGATCAAGGTTACGCAGGAGCTCGACGGACTCGTGGTTCGCACGCCCTCGTACCAGGGCCGCTGACCGCACCAGCTGTCGTTACGCATCGACCGCGTATGGCTAACGGGTGGTAAATCGATGCGCCCCCAATTACCGACAATTTGAAACGGGATGGAACTTCATTTGTGTCAGACTGAAGGCAATGGGCAAAGCCCGTTGCCGGAGGCTCCATCGTGAAGTTTCGCCGTGAATTCGCATTCATAATCACAGCTGCAATCTGCGCCATCGTCGTAACTTTTCCGGCTCCCAAGCCCGGCCCTGGCTTTGCGGCGCGCGGTGCGTCATTCGAAATCGGCTCGCAGCCAAGTGCCGAGACATTCGCCAGCAACGAAACGACTATGGCCGCGTTGCGCGAGCAGGCCAACGCGGCGCTGGCGAGCCTGCAGGCTGCATCCACCGCGCGCCCTTAACGGCTTTCCGCGCGCCACGCGCGCACATCATCAATCGCATAACTAACGTGTTGCCCATCGTACCG
This sequence comes from uncultured Alphaproteobacteria bacterium, assembly GCA_963828695.1. GTDB lineage: Bacteria > Pseudomonadota > Alphaproteobacteria > Rhizobiales > Xanthobacteraceae > Pseudolabrys. Next base: position 662,479 of record CAWHFS010000001.1, read on the forward strand.
GTGGGCGCGATGCAGTCCCACACGATGAGAACGGCTGTCGGCCAAGGATTTGTCCGATCTGTATGGCCGTGTCATTCTTGCCCGTACAATCACGCTTCCATCAATTCATCACCGATGAATTTCGTGCGTGACCGTGCCGGGCGGCCAATGACAAGCTTGCTCATCAAGAACGGAACGCTGGTCACCATGGACTCGCGGATAGGCGATATCGCCGGCGGGGACATTCTGATCGAAAACGATCGCATCGCGGCTGTTGCGCCGCGATTGGTGGCACCGGCCGACGCGGAGACGGTGGATGCCCGCGGCATGATCGTCCTGCCAGGCCTGGTGAACGCCCATCAACATACCTGGCAGACCGCCATCCGCGGGATCGCCGGCGACTGGACGCTGTTCGACTACGGCCGGCAGATGCATGCCGGCCTGGCCACCCGCTTCACGCCGGACGATATCTACATCGCCAATCTTGTCGGCGCGCTCAACCAGATCAACGGCGGTGCGACCACGCTGTTCGACTGGTGCCACAACAATCCGACGCCCGATCATTCGGACCGGGCCATTGACGCATTGGCGGAAGCCGGCATCCGTGCCGTCTTCGGACACGGCACGCCGAAGCCGCAACTTGGCAAGGGAGGCGTACCGACCGACGACTATCTGCATCCGGAGGACGAGGTGATACGCCTGCGCCACGGCCGTCTCGCGGCCGACGATGCACTGGTTACCATGGCCATGTGCGTCCGCGGCCCGGATCTCGCGTCTTACGAGGCGACTGCTCACGACCTCGCGCTTGCCCGCAAATACGGGCTGATCGCCAGTTGCCATATCGGCGGCCGCATGCCGTTCAACCGCAAGACGCCTGACGGCATCTTTCGTTTGCAGCGTGATGGCCTGCTCGGCCCGCAATTCAACGTGGTTCACGCCAACAAGTTGTCGGACGAAGAACTTCGCATCCTGGCCGATGCCGGCGCGTCTTTCACGTCAACACCGGAAGTGGAAATGCAGATGGGCCATGGCTTGCCGATCACCGGCCGCATCCTGGCGCTGGGTGCCCACCCGACCATCGGCATTGATGTAGAATCCGCGATCAGTGGCGAATTGCTGTGGGCGGCGCGCTTTGCCTTGCAGCTTCAGCGCGGCATCGACAATATCGCCGTCAACAAGACCGGTCAGGAGGTCGCAACCGTATCTATCCCGGCCCGCAAGGCGCTGGAATGGATCACCGCCGACGGGGCGCGGGCGCTGGGGATGGCGCACAAGATCGGTTCACTCACGCCCGGAAAACAGGCCGACATCATCATGTTCCGCACGGACGATCTCAATCTGTTCCCAAGCAACGATCCGATCGAGAGCGTGCTATTTCACGGCAGCAGCGCGAATGTCGATACAGTGCTGATAGCCGGCAGGCCGGTGAAGCGGGGCGGGCAACTGCTCTATCGCGGGCTGGCGCAGAAAAAAGCCGATTTGGCGAAATCCGGAATGAGATTGCTCGACCGTCGAACCAGGCAGCCCGCCAATGCCGGCGCCGCAGAGTAAAAGTGGACACCATGACAGGCAACGCTAGAGCAAATGGACATATTCATCTGGTCGGCAGCATCGGGCTCGACTCGGTCGAGGAAATTCTGCGCACCGTGGGCACGAAATTCGGCAAGCGGCTGCTGCGGGTGCCCGACGGCGAGCCGGGCCCGCGCCGGCTATGGGCGAGCTTCCAGTATCCGTTGCTCCGCTCGAGCCCCTATCTGCGGCCCGATCCGAGCGGCGCCGTGCGCAAGAATTCCGGTATTCCGCAGCTGTGCATGGCCGAAGGCGTCGATCCGGCCGAAATCCGCTTCGGCGAGCTCGGCTACGCGCGCGAGGCGCGCGCCTCCTATCTTGATTTTTGCGCCGCGCGCGAGCGCGGCGAGTTGTCGAAGGACGTCCGCTTCCAGGTCTGCATGCCGACGCCTATGGGCGTGATCTACGGCTTCTGCACGCCACGCGACCTTCTGGCGATCGATACCGCATATGAAAAGGCGATGATCGAGGAGGTCAAGGCATTGTGCCGTGCGATCCCGCACCGTGACTTGTGCATTCAGTGGGATTTCTGCCACGAGCTCATCATCCTCGACGGACAGCCGCAGGACATGTTCCCCACCATCAAGGCTTCGCTGCCGGAGGTGATGGAGCGCCTCGCGCGCGTCTGTGCTGCCGTTCCCGCAGATGTCGAACTCGGCTTCCATCTCTGCTATGGCGATTTCGGCGCAAAGCATTTCATCGAGCCGAAGGACATGGGCAAGATGGTCGAGATCTGCAATGCGCTCGCCAAAGCGATCAGCCACCCGATCGCCTATATCCATATGCCGGTACCGATCGCGCGCAACGACGAAGCCTATTTCAAGCCTTTGCGCGATTTGAAACTTGCTCCCGACACCGAAATCTATCTCGGGCTGGTGCATGCGGCGGACGGCGCCGAGGGCACGCGCAAGCGCATGGAGGTCGCGGGAAAATTCATCGACAAATTCGGCATCGCCACCGAGTGCGGCATGGCGCGGGCACGCAAGCCGGAACTGGTGCTGCGCCTGCTCGACGTTCACAATCAGGCGCTGGACAAGGCATCGACGTGATCGCGCTTGTCGCGTGATCACGCCGAGAGTTGTCAGATTCCCGGCGGCTATTTTGCCGCCATGTCGGCTTTCTTGCCGAAACTCTGGTCGAGAATCTTGCCGAGATCGAGCTTGGTCTTGAGCAGTTTGCTCTTCTCCATATAGGAAACGGTCGAGGTCAGATCCTGCATGTCCGCCGGCGTGAACGCCGCACCGCCGAAGCGATCGACATCGTCGAACAGCATGAGTCGAATATCGTCTTCCGACAGCTTGGCGCCGCGACGCTTGATCTCTTCAAAATATATCTTCACCGCCTCCTCGTGGTGCGCTGCGATGTACCTGTCGGCCTTGGCGTAGCCGTTCATGAACTTCTGAACGATATCGGGATGCTCCTTGAGATAGGTCTGCGAGGTTGCCACCAGGAACGGATACGTGATTCCGGCCATGTCCTCGAGTTGCTTGGAGGTCAGCATCACCTTGCCCTTGCCGGCTTGCACGATGCGCTGGATCGATGGCTCCCAGCCCAGCACGGCGTCGATATTGTCGGACGACGCCATCGCGGCCGGCATATCGACGACACGCAGATTGGTGACATTGAAGTCGCTCAGCTTGAGGTTCTGCTTCTCCAGCAGCATCAGCAGCACGGTATACATGCCGGTACCGACCTGAGTGGCCAGATGCTTGCCCTTGAGATCGGCAAGGGACTTCATGCCCGCGTTACGGTTGGCGACCAGCAGTTTGCCGGTATAGCCGCGCGAACTCACGCCGATCGAAACAAGTGGCACGCCCTTGTCGACCGCATGGAAAAAGGCGGCATTGGCGGCCTCGGCAAACTGCAACGATCCGTTTGACACCGCATCGATGGCAATCGCGCCGCGCGGCAACGCCCGCACGTCGACATCAAGCCCTTCTTCCTTGAAAAACCCCTTTGCCTTGGCCACCAGACTTGGAACCTGATTGACGCCGCCGGCCATCCCGACAGCAACCTTGATGTCCTCGGCTGCGGTGGGCGAAGCCCCGTCCCACGCCGTGAGAAAAGCAATCAAGGCCATTCCAGCGAGTTGCTTGAACATTGTTATGGTCTCCTCCCTGATCGCATCCATGATAGACTGACTCTGACGCAAAGACGATGGGGGTGATCTGAAGGGCCGGCACGAACAACGGATGTAAGCCTGGCGCACATGCGACAGAACGTTTTGCTTTGCAATGCAGGATGGCTATCGTCGCCCAACGGGAGGAGCAAGCAACAATGATCAAACGTCTACTGAGGATTTCGGCCGCAGTCGGCATGGCGGCACTGGTCGCGGCCGCACCGGCAAATGCGGATGACAAGATCATCATCGGCATGAGCGCCGGCATCAATATGGTGCCGAGCCTGGTCGCTGTCCACGAGGGTTATTTCAAGGAACAAGGACTGGATGTGGAACTGCGACCGCTCTCCCGCGGCGGCGATGCGATCAAGGGCGTGTCCGCCGGCACGCTGCAATTCTCCGAATCCGCCCATGTTCCGTTTTTTGCCGCGGTCTCGCGCGGCGTTCCTCTGATCGCTGTCGGGGTGGTCGCGCGCGGCTTTTACGGCAAGCTGGTCGCCAGCAACGCCAATGCGAACCTCAAGACCCTGGAGGATTTCAAGGGCAAGCGCATCGGAACCCAGATGGGAACCGGCATGTTCACCATTGTGCTGATGCTGCTGGAGCAGAAGGGGCTCAAACAGAGCGACTTCAATTTCACCAATCTGCGTGTCGTCGACATGCCGGCCGCGATGGAAACCAATTCAACCAACCTCGACGCGGTGCTCGGCTGGGAGCCGGGCATGCGGCGCATCGTCAATGCCGGCAAGGGCAAGGTCGTGATCACCGCCAAGAATTTCGAGGACATGGCCGGGATTACCTATCCGTTCCTGCTCACCACTTCGCAGGACTACCGCAAGGCACATCCGGACATCGTGCAAAAGGTCGTCAATGCCTATGCCAAGGCCGACAAATTCATCAGCGGCCACCATGAAGATGCGGTCAAGATCTACGTCGAGGAGGTCAAGCGACGCGGCGGCAAGCTGAGCGAGGATGACATCCGCAATATGCTGTTCGACGTCGATCGCTTTGGCGGTGCCGCGTTCAGTGCCGGGGACATGAAGGACATCCCGGCCACGCATGACTACCTGCTCAAGATCAAGCAGATCAAGGCGCCACTCGATCTCAAGACGATCATCGACCAGAGCTTTGGCGCCAAGGCGGATGCAGCGGCAAAGTAGGCCGCTGACCGCCTGAGGGGAAGGATCGGATGAGCGTCGTCACGCCAACGGAAGAACGGCGCGCCAGCACCGGTTCGCCGGAAGAAACCCGCTCCGGCGGCGGGTTGCTGGCGGCGTCCGGCAGCGTGCTGTCAACCGTCATACCGCTCATCGGAATCATGGTGCTGTGGGAGGTGGCCGTCCGCCTGAGCCACGTTCCGCCGGCGATCCTGCCGCCTCTGAGCAACATCTTCGTTGCGATCTGGAAGATGGCCTATGAGGGCACCTTGTGGGGTGACGTCGGCGCGACGCTGTACCGTCTGGTCAAGAGCACGCTGATCGGCATGGTTGCCGGCACGATTCTTGGCGTGCTCATGGGCTATTTCCGCCTTTGGGAAAAAGCGCTGGTCGCGCCGATGAACTTCCTCCTCGCGATTCCGGGCACCGCCCTGTTTCCGCTGTCGATGATCTGGTTCGGGCTGACGGATCTCGCGATCATCTCGATCCTCATTTACGAGGTTGCCCTCACCGTCATGCTCAACACCTGGACCGGCGTAAAGACCGTCGATCTCGCGCTCATCCGCGCCGGCAGGGCGTTCGGGGCTTCCGGATTTGCATTGTTCTGGCGCGTGCTGATTCCGGCGGCACTCCCCTCCATCATCACCGGCTACCGGCAGGCGTTCTCGCGCGCCTGGCGAATCCTGGTGGTGGCGGAAATGCTGGTGTCGGTTTCAGCGGGCCTTGGCTACCGTATCTACTGGGCGCAGGAATACTTCAATTCTGAAATCGTATTCGGTTCGCTGTTCGTCGTCGGCATCGTCGGCCTCCTGATCGAGCGGGTATTTCTGCGCACCCTCGAGGTAATGACGGTCGAGCGGTGGGGCATCATGCGGGACCTGAACTAGCCATGGGCGAGCTGCGCGTTGAAAATCTGGGCAAGAATTTCCAGCGCAAGGAAGGCTGGAACACAACCCGCACGTTGCGGGTGTTCGACAACGTCACCTTCTCGGTCAGCGAGGGCGAATTCGTCTGTATCATCGGCCCGTCGGGATGCGGCAAGTCCACATTGCTCAATCTCAGCGCGGGCCTGGACAGCGCGAGCAGCGGCGAAGTCTTCGTGGATGGTCACAGGGTTTTCGGTCCGGGCCTCGACCGTGGCGTGGTGTTCCAGGAATTTGCGCTGTTTCCCTGGCTCACGGTCGCCGGGAATATCGAGTTCGGGCTGCGCTCCAAGGGCGTGCCGGCGGCAGAGCGCCACAAGATCGCACAACGATACGTCAACATGGTCGGGTTGACCGGTTTCGAGAACTTTCATCCCTACCGGCTTTCCGGCGGCATGCGCCAGCGCGTGGGCATTGCGCGCGCACTGGCGATCGATCCCTCGGTCCTGCTGATGGACGAACCGTTCGGCGCGCTCGACGCTCAGACGCGGGAGAGCATGCAGAAGGCGCTGGGCGATATCTGGCAGGCAACCCGCAAGACCGTGCTGTTCATCACCCACGATATCCGCGAGGCAATCTATCTCTCCGACCGCGTACTGGTGATGAGCGGACGGCCGGCGACCATATCGCTCGAACTCGACATTGATCTGCTGCGTCCGCGCAACCGCCACGAGGAAAAATTCCAGGATTACGAGCTTCGCCTGGAGCGGGCGATCGGACACACCGCGTCCTGAACCGGCTCACTTCACCGGCACCATCGCGATCACATCGATCTCGACCATCATATCGGGCCAGGCGAGCTGACTGACGTTCAGAAAGGTGTGCGCCGGCAGCGGCGCGTTGCCATAGGCCTGCCGTCTGCATTCCCCGGACCTGCGCTGATGGCGCACGTCGGTGACGTAAGTCACCTGCTTGACTACGTCGGCCATGGTGGCACCGTTGCGCGCCAGAACCTTTTTCAGCTTCCTGTAGGCGTAGCGGCACTGCCGGTCGAAATTGCCGGGATAGAGTATTTTTCCCGTCTGCTCGTGCTCGGCGCCGATGCCGGCGAGAAAGATCATTTTACCGGGTCCGGTGACCGTCACAGCTTCCGAAAAGCGCCCTCTGGTCCATTTGCCGTAGTTGTAATGTCTTTTCTCGAATGCCTGTAGCTTGCTATTGCGTGCAAGGCCCTGATTGCGTTTGCGAACGGTCATCGCCGCCTCCTCAATAAGCCCGGGAGAGCGGCGCTTCGCTCCGAAGCAGAACGCGTTCGACATTCTCCCATGCCGAGCGGAACAAATACGCCCATGATTGTCGAGTGACACCCGCAATATGCGGCGTCAGCAGCAATCGCTGCGCAGCCTCGCCGTCGAGGGAAAGAAGTGGGTTGTCCGCCTGCGGTGGCTCGGTCGAGAAGACGTCGACCGCGGCACCGCCGAGACGGCCGGAACGCAGGTTCGCCGCCAGTGCGGCCTCGTCCACCACCCCACCGCGGGAGGCCTGGATCAGCACCGCGCCCGGCTTCATCAATGACAGTTCGCGCTCGCCGATCAGCCCGTTCGTTTCCGGCAGCAATGGTACGTGCACGCTCACCACGTCGGCGGCCCCAAGCAGTTTGTCGAGCGTCATGGCTTGAACATCAGGCGCCGGATTTCGTGGCGCCGGATCATGATAGCAGATCCGGCAGCCCGCACGCTGGAAGGCTTGCGCGACCGCAAGCCCAATCGTGCCGAAGCCGATGAGACCGACCAGCAGGCCGTCGAGACCTGCAAGATTGTCCCCCAGCATACGGGTGCGGAACGCTGCGTAATTTCCCTTCTTGATTTCCGCGTCGGCCGAGGCGAAGCGCCGCAACAGCATGGACGCCATGCTGACTGCATATTCCGCCAGCGCGCCATTGCTGCCGCCCGCAACATTTGCGACCGGAATACCGAACCGCACAAGCGCATCGCGGTCGAGCCGATCGAGGCCGGCACCGGTAACCTGTACCAGCTTGAGCCGACCGCCTTCGAACAGGTTTGGCGCGAGCTTTGTCCCAACGGCCGGTATGACAAGGGCGTCCGCCGTGCGCATCAGATCGGCGAGCGTCGGGTCGTCCGGCTTGCGGTAGCTGACGCGCAAGCTCGGCGGTGCGGGTGCATTCACGCGGGTAAAATCGGCTTCCGGCCGCAGGCAAAGAACGTCGGTGCTCATGCGTATCTCGGACGTTAGGGCGGGTCAGAAATCGGGAAAATTTTCGGTCGTGGCAGTGATGTCGGGGGTCGGGAAGAAGCAGAGCAGAACCAGCGGTTCGCTGCCGGTGTTGCGGGTTACGTGCTTTTCTTCGGCCGGAACCAGCACCACGTCGCCGGCTCTCACCGCCAGCTCGCCGCTTTCGGACAAGGTGCGGCCCTCACCTTTGAGCACATAGATGCATTCCTCGTAACCGTGGTGCACGTGCGGACCGCGCAAGCTCTCCCCCGGTCGCGCCACCGGGATTTCGACAATGCGGAATGTAACGCTCGCCCCGATGTCGCCGGAGATCACTTCAATCGCCGAACGCCCGGGCAGGCCCAGGTGCTTCGCCTGCGCCTGCGTGAGCCGCCGCGCCATCAGACCGCCTGCCGCAACTGCTTGATCTCGGCGGTACCGCTCTGCACCGCATCCAGCTGGCGGAAAATGTCGGCGGCTTCGCGCGCAATCGCATCGGCGATATCGGAAAGCATGCGCGCGCCTTTTTCGGCGGTGGCGTGTTGCGGGCTGCCGAACCAGCCTGTGGGCGCGATGGTGCGAATGTCGGTGAGCACCGGCTGATAGCTGCGCGTGCGCCGCAGCTTGTCCATCTTGTGGCCGCGTTCGTGGTCGGACGAATAATCGATGCGGTCGAGATGAACCAGCTCTGGCCGGAACGCCAGCACCGCCAAAGCTTCGATCTCGCCGCCATGGGTCAGGCCGTTGCAGGTCTTGCCGTAAAGTTCCTCGGCGACGTAGCAGGCCTGCACGGTGACCACGCTCATGCCGTGGTCGCGGTGCAGCGATTCGGCGGCGATCGCAAGCGAAGGAATATTGCCTTCATGCCAATTGAGAATGAGCAGGCGGCGCGCGCCATGCCTTGCCGTGGAGACGCAGGTCTCGGTCACGACCCGCATATAGGTCTCGGGCGTGAACGTGATGGTGCCCTCGAACGGCATATGCATGGGAGTGACGCCGAACGGCGTCGCAGGCAGCACCAATCCGTCCATACGCCCGGCGACGGCGGCGGAAATCACATTGGCAGCGAAGGTGTCGGTGCCGGTCGGCAGATGCGGCCCATGTTGCTCGACGCTGCCGGCGGGCAGGATCACCAGCGGATTGGCTTTCAGCTGCGCTGCGATTTCCGGCTGGGTAAGCTCGATGAAATAGCGGCTAGGCAACATTGACCTTCCTCGCTGCGGCGCGCATGCGCGCCTCGTCCATGATTTCGCCGATGCGCACCAATTGACCGCGATTGTCGATCGAGCGAAGCGCGGCGTTCACCACCGCCACCGCCACGTTACCGTTATGCGCGGTCAGCTCGTTCGGCTTACCGCTGATGCAACTCTCTGCGAACATCTCCAGTTCGGCGGCGAACATGTCGCTTTCGGGCACTTTCAGGTCTTCGCGCTTCCCGTAACCATCCTTGCCACGCTGAATATAAAGCGCGGATGTCAGGTGCAGTTTGCTCGGCACGTCCCACGACGAGAAATCAGTCTCGCTGTGCATCAGGCCCTTGGAGCCGAATACGCGGACCGAGAATATCCCGGGCGAAGTCCAGGACGACCCGACATAGCCGATCTTGCCATCGTCGAAACGCAACAGAGTCATCGATTGATCGTCGACCTCCGCGCCGACCGGTGACAGCTTTGAAGCGATCGATGAGGCTTCGACGATCTCTCCGCCAAGATAGTGCAGGATATCGAAGGAATGGATCGCCAGCTGCGACAACGGCCCGCCCGGCGCCTTGGCTTTATACCAGCGCCAGGTGTCTGGCGTCAGTTCAAGCGCGCGCTCGTTGGAGAAATTTGCCTCCATGAAGGCGACGCGGCCGAGCTCACCGGCGTCAATCGCCTGGCGGATGCGGCGAATGCTGCCCTGAAGCCGCGCGCTGTGGCCAACGGTGATGGTGACGCCGTACTTCTTTTCGAGCGCCTCGATCTCGATCCCGTCCTCGAGCGTGGCGGCAATCGGCTTCTCGGTATAGACGTGCTTGCCGGCTTTCGCGACTTCGGTGGCGACCGGCAGGTGCTGTTCATTGGGAACCGTGATGATCACGCCACGAATTTCCGGATCGGCCAGCATGGTCTTCATGTCCGGCACGCCGGCGACGCCAAATTCTTTTTCGAACGCGCGGCGCTTGTCCTCGGTACGGCTGTAGCCGGCAACGATCTTGAGCTTGTCTGATTTCGTGACCGCTCGTGTGAGCACCTTTGCCCAGCGGCCGAGCCCGACAATCCCGAGTTTCACTGGTTGCGCACCCATACCGCTTTCCTCTCCTGCCGAGATAATCGCTATCCTATGGCGTTTTTGCCCCCGCCGTGCAATGGCCGGCGGGCGGGAGCGACGGAGTCTCATCCATTGATACTTTGCTGCCGGCGCGACGCGCCGTAAATCAGGCATTGAATGTCGGGCGGGATTGACCGCCGAACCATATTTATGAAGCGGTAATTCTATCGCGTGAATTGGCGTCAACTTCTGTCGGCGCATACGACCTGAAATTCGCCGTGGAACAAACACCCCCCATCATTACCAGCACGGGTCCCGGCAGATTGGCGTCGGCGAGACGGGCCGGCAGTTCGGCGATGGTCGAGGCGATCACCGCCTGGTCGGGCCGCGTGGCGCGGGCAATGGCAAGTGCCGGCGTCTGCGGATCGAGCCCCGCGGCCATGGCGCGGCTGGCCAGCGCCGAGAGTGTCTTCACCGGCATGTAGACCGCCGTGGTGGCGGCAGGGTCTGCCAGGCTCGCCCAGTCGATGTCGGCGGGAAGTTGCCCGTTCCTGGCATGGCCGGTGATGTATTGCAGCCGGCGCGCATGGTCGCGGTCGGTGAGCGGAATGCAAAGCCTTGCGGCCGCACCCTGCGCCGCGGTGATGCCGGGCACGATCTCGACCGGGATGCCGGCCGCATGACAGGCCTCCAGCTCCTCGCCCGCGCGCGCAAAGATCAGCGGGTCGCCGCCTTTCAGACGCACCACGCGCTTGCCCTGTCGCGCCAGGTTCACCATCAGCGCGTTGATCTCCTCCTGCTTGCAGGACGGCCCATAGCCGGTCTTGCCCACCAGCAGTTTCCTCGCCTCGCGGCGGGCAAAGTCCAGCACCTCGCGCGAGACCAGGTCGTCGAACAGGATGACGTCGGCCGCCTGCAGCGCGCGCACCGCTCTTAAGGTCAGCAGTTCGGGATCGCCGGGACCGGCGCCCACCAGCGTCACCGCACCGGTCTCGACCGTGCCGCCCAGCCCCCTCACCTCGGCAACAAGACGTTCGAAGTCGTCCTGGCCAGGCTCGCGCCCGGGAGCGTTGACCGCCTGCGCCGTGAACAATTGCCAGAACCTCCGCCGTCCGGCAAACGACAGACCGGTCTCCTGCAGCGCCCCGCGCCAGCGCGCCGCGGCCGACGCCCAGCGCGCAAAGCCCCTGGGCAACAGCGCTTCCAGTTTGGCCCTGATCGCCTGCGCGAACACAGGCGCGGCGCCGTCGGTGGAGATGCCGATGACCAGCGGCGAGCGGTTGACGATGGCGCCGAAGGCAAAGTCGCAGAACGCCGGCTTGTCGATCACATTGACCGGCACGCCGGCAGCGCGGGCGGCTGTCGCGAAAGCCGCGGCACTGTCATCGTCCTCGAACGCGCCGACGGCAACGCAGGCACCCGCCAGATCGTCCGCCGTCCAGGCCCGCCGGTGCAACACGATCTCGCCCTGCGGCGCATCGCCGGAAAGTGCCAGCATCGCCTCGCCCATCTGCTGGGAATATACCGCAACCCGTGCGCCCGCCGCCGACAGCAGTTCAACCTTCCAGGCCGCCGCCGCGCTGCCGCCGGCCACCACCGCCCGTTTGCCGCCGAGCGACAGAAACACCGGCAGCCGCGACAGCGCGCCCATGCGTCCAGGTGGTGTTTCGGCAGGCGCGCGGGAGACGGTTTCCATGGTGCGCCCCTAGTAAACGTCCGCCTGATAACGGTCGTTCTTCTTCAGGTCCTCAACGTAGCGTGCGGCGTCCTCCGGGCTGCGCTTGCCGTGCGCGGCCACTATGTCGATCAGCGCGCGTTCGACATCCTTGGCCATGCGCAGCGCATCACCGCAGACATAGATGTGCGCGCCGCGTTCGAGCCAGGCCCAGAGATCGCGGCCGTCGTCGCGCATGCGGTGCTGCACATAGATTTTTTCGTCGCCGTCGCGCGACCAGGCGAGCGTCAGCCGCGTGAGATGGCCTGACGTGCGCATCGCCTTCAGTTCGTCCTCGTAGAAGAAATCGAAATCGCTTCGCTGGTGTCCGAAATAGAGCCAGTTGGGGCCCGGCGCCTGGGTCGCGATGCGCTCCTGCAGGAAGGCGCGGAACGGCGCGATGCCGGTACCCGGCCCGACCATGATGATCGGTTTGTTGGGGTCGGCGGGCAGCGCGAAGTGCTGCGCCTTTTGCACATAGACCCTGATCTGGTCGCCAGGATTGACGCGGCCGGCGAGGAAGGTCGAGGCGACACCGAGCCGCGTGCGCTTGGCCACCTCATAGCGCACCGCATCGACGGTGAGCGAGACGCGCCCGGGGTTGGCCTTCAAGGACGACGAGATTGAATAGACCCGCGGCTGCAAGGGATCGAGCGCCTCGATAAAGGCTTCCGGATCCGGCCGGATGCCGGAGAATTTTTCCAGAGCTGCCAGCACGTCGAGCGCGGCGGCATCGCCATCGGGATCGCGCCCTTCGGCCAGCGCCTGCGCTTTTTTCCGCCGCTCGCCGCCGGTGATGTAGGAAATGAGCTGGAATAGCATGTCGGGCGCCGGAGACAGCGAGACACCATCGGTCAGGACTTCGCGTAACGTCCGGCCGCCAATAGGAAAGTCAGGCGGCGCTTCGAGCGCCGCGATCACGGCATCGACCAGACCAGGATCGTTGGCGGGAAACACACCAAAGGAATCGCCGACCTCGTAGTCGAGACCGCATTCGGCGAGATCGATTTCGATGTGCCAGGTCTCCTTTTCGGACCCTTCCTTGTTGAGCCGGTAGCGCGACAGCAGCGTGGCGGTGACCGGATTGTCGCGCGAGCGGCCAGGCTCACCGAGCGGTGCGGGCGCTTCCTCTGCCGGCGCGGCATCGGTTTTAGGCGCGCCGCTCTCCAGCTCCTGATAGAGCTGCTTGAGCATGCGCGAGGTGTCCTTGCCGCCCGGCACGCAAAGGTTCAGGCGCTTTTCCTTTTTGCCGAACACCGCGTCGGCGTAATCCTTGCAGTTGTAGCCGCACTGGCCGCAGTCCTGCTGCGCCATTGCCGCCATCAAGCGGCGCGGCAGCGGCCGGCCCTCGGCGAGCTTCATGCGCTCGGGCAAGGGCGTCGTGGGATCGTGCCAGGGCGCGCCGTCGTCGATCTCCTCCGGCGCCTCATCCGGCGCGTCGATTACGCCGGGCAGCAGCTTAGCCACGTCCTGCTTGGACAGCGGCGTGACGCCGCCTTCGAGACCGAACACGCCGGCGAACAGCCCATCGAGCCAGGCGCGCTGCTGCGGCGTGAAGGGCGCGGTTTTCGGCAGGAACGATGGGATGGGCGGGCGTGGCGTGATGCTCATGCGGCCGCCTCCACCTCTTCGGTCATCGTCTTGAGCGCGTCAATCTCGTGGCGGCGGGCGAAATCAATGAAGCTCTCGTCCTTGGACGCGCGATGCGCAACATAAGCCTTGAGGATGCGCTCGATAGTGCGCGGCGCATCTTCCGCTTTGACGTCGCGGTAGAGCTCACGGCCAAGCGCAGCGAAGGGCCCGAAGCCGCCGCCGATCAGCACGTGATAGGCCTCGACCGGATCGGCCTCCTCGGTTTCCTGCACCTTGCAGGCGAGCAAGCCGATTTCGCTGACGAAGTGCTGCGCGCAAGAGTGATGGCAGCCCGTGAGATGGATGTTGACCGGCGTATCGAGCGCCACGCGCGTCTCGCACCAGGCCGCGATCTCCTCGGCGTGGCGCTTGGTGTCGGAGGCAGCGAATTTGCAGCCGGTATTGCCGGTGCAGGCGACGAGACCGGCGCGGATGGCATTGGCTTCGATTGCCAGGCCGAGCGCCTCGATCTTTTCCTGCACGGCCTTCACTTTTGCGTCCGGCACGCCCGAAATAAGCAGGTTCTGCCAGACCGTGAGCCGGATCTCGCCGTCGCCCAGTTCACGCGCGACGTCGGCGAGCCCACGCATCTGCACGACCGTCATGCGGCCAACCGGCACCCAGACGCCGACCCAATTGAGGCCCTCCTGTTTCTGCGGGTGCACGCCGAGATGGGCGGTGCGCAAAAAAGGCGGGCGCTCGCCGATGGCGCCGGGCACGGCGCGGTCGAGCTTGCGGCCGAGTTTCTCTTCCATGAGCGTCAGCACCTTCTCGACGCCAAGCCGCTCCAGCACATATTTGAGCCGCGCCTTGCTGCGGTCGGTGCGGTCGCCGGTGTCGATAAACACGCGCACCACGGCGTCCGCCACCCTGGTGGCATCTTCCGGCTTCACCAGCACGCCGGTGTCGCCGGCAAAGCTATGGTGGCCGGTGAGGCCGCCAAGGCAGAGCCGGAACCAGACGCCGGGATCGAGCCCGAAGCCGTCCTTCACCGTGACCGCCTGGAAACCGATGTCGTTGGTATCTTCCAGCACCGGGATGACGCCTGCGCCGTCGAAGGCAACGTTGAACTTGCGCGGCAGTCCGTAGAGGCCGCGGTCGTTGAGGATATGGAAGTGCCATTCACGCGCATAAGGCCGCGTGTCGATCAATTCCTGCGGGTCGATGCCGGCGGTCGGCGTACCGGTGACGTTGCGGATATTGTCGGCGCCGGAGCCGCGCGAGCACAAGCCGAGGTCCTGTACCGCCTCGACCATGGCGGCCGCGTTCTTCGATTCGATCTCGCGGACCTGCAGATTGGCGCGCGTGGTCACATGCGCATAGCCGCCGCCGTAACGCTCGGCGAGATCGGCGACGCCGGCGAATTGCACTGCATTAAGGATGCCGTTCGGAATCCGCAGCCGGCACATGTAGGAGTTCTGGTTCGGCGCAACATAGAACAGACCGAAGAACCGCCAGCGGAAATTGTCCGGCGGCTTGGGATATTCGTTGCGCGACGCCAAATCCTTCAGCCGCCCGTAGGTGTCGAACGGATGCTGCTCGCGCTTGAACTTCTCAGGATCCGAGAGTTTGCCGCCAGCCGCCAGCACGCGGTCTTGTGCCTTCAACGCCGCAGCGTCTGGTCCGATCGGCTCGGCAGGCGCCGGACCTCCGGTGCCGGGCGCAGGAGCCCCGCCGCCAGCGAGCCCCTTTGCCGTCTTGGCGATCTGCAGACCGGCAACGAACCCTTCGAGATAGCGCTTCTGCTCGGGCTCGAAGTCTTCCGCCGCCGCTTCAACCGCCAATTTGTTCCCGACTTCCGTCGTCATCCGTTTGGCACCCGCCTGCCCACTACCTAAGGCTCTGTCAGCAATGACCATGCCAAACCCAAGCGGCTGATCTTGTGAGCGTTTTCTACATCCTCGGCCGCCGATGCATCTTATTTGGTCAGGTGCGACAACTTTTTGTGCAGCGCAATAATGCACGCACAACGTTTCGTTTGCGTCGACAAAGCAGCGCTCTCCGCGCCAGCCCGCAAAGGCAGCATTTCTTCAATGAAAGCCAAGCGCGTGCGCAGTGAACGCGCAGTTGGCATGTCAATTGCTCAGGACCGGATCGAGGCAACAAACGCAAAAGGAGGTCTCGTGTCTTATCTCGTCCCTTCCGAATTCGTCACCAAGATGATCGACGCCGGCGAATCCAAGATTTTCATGTCGACGCGAGACACGGTCGTGCGGGCATTCATGGCCGGCGCAATTCTGGCCTTGGCGGCCTGGTTCGCGGTCACGATCAACGTGAAAACCGGCCAGCCGATCATCGGTGCGGTTCTCTTTCCCGTCGGATTTTGCATGCTGATTCTCCTGGGTTTCGATCTACTGACCGGCGTGTTCGTGCTTACCCCTTTGGCCTGGCTCGACAAGCGGCCGGGCGTCACGATCATGGGCATCCTGAGAAACTGGGGCCTGGTCTTTATCGGCAACTTCGCCGGTGCGCTCACCGTCGCCTTCTTCATGGCGTTCACGACGACGTTCGGCTTCACGCAGCCGCCGGACAAGGTCGGAACCGTAATCGCCAACATCGGCGAGGCCCGTACGCTCGGCTACGCGGCGCACGGGGCGATGGGCATGGTCACGCTGTTTATGCGTGGCATGCTGTGTAATTGGATGGTGTCCACTGGCGTCGTCGGGGCCATGCTTTCGACCACGGTGCCCGGCAAGGTGATCGCGATGTGGATGCCGATCCTGGTGTTCTTCTACATGGTCTTCGAGCATTCCGTCGTGAACATGTTCCTGTTCCCGTCGGGCCTGATGCTCCACGCACCCTTCTCGATCATGGACTACTTCATCTGGAACGAAATTCCGACCGTGCTCGGCAACCTGGTCGGTGGCCTCACCTTCACCGGCCTGACCCTCTATGCCACGCACGTGAAGACCGCTCCCAAACGCGTCGCCCTCAAGCGCGTCGCCTGATAAGATTTGCTAGGGTAGAGCCTCAACCCACCCGGGTTGAGGCTCTATTCTTTGGTCGGCCGCATGGCACAACTCGCGATATCGCTTGGGCAGCATTCCGACAGGGGCCGAAAGGAGGTCAATCAGGATTTTCACGGTGCATTGATCCCGGAAGAGCCGCTGTTGAGCCTGAAAGGCATCGCCATCGTCCTGGCGGACGGGATCAGCACCAGCGACGTGAGCCACATCGCCAGCGAATTTGCGGTCAAAAGCTTTCTGATGGACTACTACTGCACCTCGGATTCGTGGACTGTCAAAACGTCCGCGCAACGCGTCATCGTCGCGGCAAATTCCTGGCTGCATTCGCAGACCCGACAAAGCCAGTACCTTTACGACCGCGACAAGGGCTATGTTTGCACGCTCAGCGCCATGGTCCTCCGATCGACTACGGCGCATATTTTTCATATCGGCGACGCCCGCATCTACCGGGTCGCCGGACACGCGCTCGAGCAGCTCACCGAGGATCACCGGGTCATGGTGTCCTCGGTGCAGAGCTATCTGGGCCGCGCTCTGGGGATCAATCCGCAGGTCGAAATCGACTATCGATCGCTCCATGTCGAAAAGGGCGACATCTTCATCTTGGCGACGGACGGCGTGTACGAGCACGTCAACCCTCATTTCATCGCCGAGACGGTCAATGGCGGCGCCACCGACCTGGACGGAGTTGCCAAGGGCATTGTCGAAGAGGCCTATCAGCAGGGCAGCTCGGACAACCTGACCGTGCAAATCGTCAGAATTGACGAATTGCCCGACCACGAGCCGGGCGAAGTCGTCGCCCAGACGTCGGAGTTGCCATGCCCCCCGCTCCTTGAAGCGGGAATGGCGTTTGACGGCTATCAGATCGTCAGGGAAATCCACGCCAGCAGCCGAAGCCACATTTACCTCGCCGTCGACTCCATGGACGGTGCGCGCGTGGCCATCAAGACACCGTCGATCGATCTGCGCGGCGACCCGGCCTACCTGCAGCGGTTCATGATGGAGGAATGGGTCGCGCGGCGCGTCAACAGCGCGCACGTCCTGAACCACCGCATCCAGTCGAGACGGCGCAATTACCTGTACGTCGTCACCGAGTTCGTCGAAGGGCAGACCCTGACCCAGTGGATGATCGACAATCAGAAACCCAGCCTGGAGACCGTGCGCGACATTATCGAGCAAATCGCCAAGGGGTTGCAGGCGTTCCACCGCATGGAAATGCTGCATCAGGACCTCAGGCCGGACAACATCATGATCGATGCAACCGGCACCGCGAAGATCATCGATTTTGGCTCGACGAGAATTGCCGGTATCGCCGACGATACGCCTTCGAGCCAGAACGCCATTCTGGGGACGGTGCAATACACCGCGCCGGAATACTTCCTGGGTGAAGGCGGCTCGTCGCGCTCCGATATATTTTCGCTCGGCGTCATCGCGTATCAGATGCTGACCGGACGGCTGCCCTATGGCGCCCAAGTTCCGAAAGCGCGAACGAAATCGCAACAGCGAAAACTAAGATACAAATCCGCGCTCGACGACACGAGTGAGATTCCGGCATGGATCGATGTGGTTTTAAAAAATGCAGTTCACCCGAACCCGTCCAAACGATATGCGGAATTGTCCGAGTTTGTATTTGACCTTCGTAATCCCAACAAAAACGGTCTGGAATTGTCGTCGACACCCTTCATCGAACGCAACCCGTTATTATTCTGGAAATGTCTGTCGGCAATCCTTGCGTTGATTAGTCTGACATTGCTTTACGGCCTGTTTTCAAATCGCCATTGAGCTGCATCACCAGCATGACCATCGATCGGCATACAATTTGCGCGATGGTGATTATAGGCGTGGGTTTCAGCCGATTACAGTCGCCAGCGTTCAACGTTGAATTGAATGACGGGAATTTTGCGGCGCGCGGCCGTTACCGATGGAGGCAGGAATATGCACGCACCAGCTTGCGGGTCTTCGCCGGAATGGCGCGGTCGGCCTCAAGATTGGATGTCGCCGTTTCGCACGAAAGCCAGAAATAATTACCGGCTCTCGGATCCACGACCAGTCGCCTCGGCGCAAAATTGGCCACGACTGCCGACAGGTAAGGAGTCGTCGAATACCAGGACATTCGGTTCAGGTCTGCGCCAATCCGGTCCGACGATACAAAACTCGCATCACCCAGCTCCGGATCGGAAAGATTTCCTGTTGCCAGCGCGGCAACCGCGGCCTTGTAGTCCGCCCAGGCCGCTACGAATTTCGCGGTTTCAACGGCGTGCACCAGCATCACGAGCATGAATGCGCCGGCAATTGCACGCGCGGCAGTCCTGCTCGCAAAAGCCTGCATGATGCGTGGCAGGTGCTTGGTTATCAGCCGTAGTCGGCCATCGGCCTGCAGCGCATAGATCGTCGCGAGCGCACCGAGCACGGGCGTGGCAAGCACGAGTATCGTCCGCAGATAATACCGGTTGGCTGCGTGGACGGCATGGTCCAGCCGCAACCAGTACAGGACAAGCGCGACGGCAACAATGGTGGCCGCGTAGATGTGAGCCCTTGTTGGCGTCAGCCGCGCAAGGATGAGAAGCATCGCGCCATATCCCGCGATGGCGCCAAACAGCAGAGGGAGCAAGTTCCCGGTGAAATTTTCGGGATCAAAGAAATCCCGTCCGGCACGGATGAGCACATCGGAAAAATAGGGATCTGGCGGGAGCATGACCTTGATCACGGCCCAGACTGCCAATACCGCCAATGACGCGCCCGCAGCCCGGCGAAAAGCCTCGTCCTTTATACCTCGTGGCAAGAGCGTGCCGACGATGGCGGCCACCAGCACAAGCGCGCCCTCATGGGTCAGGGCAAGCGCCATCAACAATGCGAACAGCAATACCGTCCCGCGTATACCGCGCATCCCGTAGTGGGCGATCGCAAGTGTCGGCCAGAACAATGCATGCGCAATCCACATTTCGGTCGGGAAACCAAACACCAGCGGGCAGAGACAGGCCGTCGAGCAGCAGGCATAGGCGAAGATGATGCGGCCCCCGGATCGATCCGCCGCAAAGGTCGCGATCAGCCCGAGTAACGGCGATGCAAAGAACAGAAATCCGTAGATGGTGATGCCTCCGCCGGGGCTCCCGGTCAGTCCGACGTAGGATTCGGCCGGCAACAAGGTCAGCAGATAGACGGTCAACCGGCCCGAAATATTATGCCAATGAAATGCCCAGGCATTCTGGGCGGCCACCGAATAGGAAAACATCGCGCCGTCGCCATACAGCTGCAGTTCGTAGCGCAATCCGATCGCGACAAAAAGGACCGACCAGACGATCCCGCCGGCAACGACAATTGTCCGTAACAGATCTGTTTCCGACCGGATGCCGGCATAGCCTGATGCGCCACGTCCGATGCCCGATTGCAACGGCCTGGCGGTCATGTGCGCGACCTCTGCGACAGTTGCTTGAGAAAACCGCCGGCCGTTTCGGCCGCATGGTCGAGGAGACGATTTCCAAATTCCGCCGACGCATCCTGCGGGCTTCCGATGACGCCCAAGTCTGAAATTCTCTCGTCGTCGGTCGTCCAGGGCCACGACACACCATGGCCAAGGATCGTCTTGCGGACTTCCTCGCGGTCCGGGGGATTCTTCAATTGTGCGATCTGATCGCGGCGCACCAGATGCGGTGCAATCGCCAGCATCATCGACGTTTCATCGCGTCCGCCATGGATCTCTGGGATTCCAGGACCGGCATTGCTCTCGGTCCAGGAAGCGGGATGCAGGACAACGACATTGAGTCCAAAGTCGGCGCGCAAGTCCTGCGCCAGTGCTTCCAGGATCCCGCGATTTCCGCCATGACCGTTGATGATGGCAAGGTTCTGCGCCGGCAGCGCGCGGGCAATCTCGCGCCCCAGGTCGCGCATGAACGCCGTCATGCCCTCAATCGACAGCGACATGGTGCCTGGCGCCCATTCATGTTCGCGCGCAAGACTAATCGACAGGGTCGGTAGCTGCCAGAGATCCAGGGCCTCGCCCCAGCGGGCGATGATGCGGCGCGTAAATTCTTCCGCCAGCACGACGTCCGTATTGAGCGGCAGATGGGGCCCGTGTTGCTCGATCGATCCGACCGGCAGACAGAGGATCGAGCCCTTTTCGAGCGCCCGCGATATTTCGAGGAAAGTGAGCTCGCCGATCAATCGGCCCGGCACCGCTGGTGGCATGTCCGCTACCGTCTATTGCCTTCGCAGTAACCACGCGCGGCTGTTCACCACGACAATATCAACCTTGCCGATCTCAGGTCGCCAGCGGAGCCACATCCTTTGCCGGGTTCGATGGATCGGCAAGCGGCACCAGAAGCTGATCGAGCCGGTGGCCGGCCCTCGCCGCCTTCGCCGTCATATAACGACGATTGTCGGCATTGATCGGCGCCTCAAGCGGCATCCGGCTGGCGATTTCAATTCCGGATTTGGCAAGTCCGTCGAGCTTGGCCGGATTGTTGGTCAGCAGCACGATTCGCGTGCAGTTGAGGATCTGCAACATGCGTGCGGCAATTCCGTAGTCGCGCTCGTCGTCATCGAACCCGAGCGTGGTATTGGCGTCGACCGTATCGAGGCCGTCGTCCTGCATCTGGTATGCACGCATCTTGTTGGCCAGCCCGACCCCGCGGCCCTCTTGCGCCAGATAGAGAATGATCCCGCCACCGATATCTTCGAGCCGCGCCAGTGCGAGTTTGAGCTGGTCGCCGCAATCGCATCGCCGCGATCCGAACACATCGCCCGTGAGACAAGCGGAGTGCAAGCGCACCGGAACCGGATTGCCGAAGTCGGGCTTGCCGACAATGATCGCAGTCGAACTGCCGCCTGTCGCATCCTTGAACACGACAAACCGGGTGCGTGTACCGGAATTGAGCGGCACTGACGCTTCGCTCGCAATCTTCAGAGACTGAATGGCTTCTTCGCCAAAGCGGGCGACCGCCGCCGCTTCGACGGTGATAATTTCTGACGCCAATGTGATGGTCATGGCGGGCGAGACGTCTGCTGCCAGCACAGCCGGCAAACCATGCGATAATTTGACCAACTGGATGGCGGCAGCAGCAGCTGCGCCCGCCGGCTTTGCGTCCACGGCGCAATCGATCCTGGTATCGGCCACCAACGCCAATATTTTTTCCACGCTATCGCCCGCTTTGAGCTGCAACGCGGTCGGCGTCACCGCCTCAATGCCGAGCGCAAGCGCCCGGCGTGCCGTGATGATCAGGCGCGGCGTGACCGGCATGCACAGCGATACGAATTCCGCGAGCCGTTCTGCGTCGAGCCCTTCGACCGGCAATGTGAGCAGAGTTTCGCCGCCCCCGGTGACGAGCACCGGCCTTCTGGCGTGATATTCGGCGAGCCCACGATTGACGTTCACCTGCCCTTTGACCCCGAACAAAAGGGAACCACCGCCCGCCGTAACCGCACTCATTACTGAACTTCCCATTCTAATTGGCCGCTATTGTATAACACCGCGCGCCAATAGCCATTCCCCGTCGCAAGTTTTGGCGTTTTGTGCGAGCCTGCTACAGCTCGTTTACCGCATCCAGAAGCAAGCCTCGTGTCATCGAAAAAAGTCTCTGGGCTCGAACCCCATACACAGCAGGATGCCGGTAGCGGGTCGGTTGATCCATGGGCCAAGTTTACGGCCAATTTTCGACGTTCGGCAGGGCCATTACCGTCACCGTGGGGCGAGTTGTTCGGGCCGCTTCGGACCGGAATGGCCGATGGTATGGTCGTCGTTGGGCAGATCGGACAATCGCTCGACGGTCGTATCGCCACCGAATCCGGCCATTCGAAATACATCAATGGGCCGGCGGGCCTCGCCCATCTCCACCGGCTGCGGGCCCTCGTCGATGCCGTCGTCATCGGTGTCGGCACCGCGCTCGCCGACGATCCGCAATTGACAGTGCGCCGCGTAACCGGGCCGCAGCCGGCGCGCGTCGTCATCGATCCGAAAGGCCGCCTTTCCGCTGGCGCCCGGGTTTTTGCAGATGACGGTGTCCGTCGCCTGCTGATCGCGACGGAAGGAGCGCAATTCGATTCACCGCCCGGGGTGGAAATCGTGGCTTTGCCCACCGCCAACGGTCATATTGCACCGTCGGCAATTCTCTCCGCACTGGGCGAGCGCGGCTTGCGCCGTGTGCTGATCGAAGGTGGCGCCGACACGGTATCGCGCTTTCTTGCCGCCGGCTGTCTCGACCGCATGCATGTGGTGGTCGCGCCGATCATCCTCGGCGCCGGACGCGCAAGCTTCATCCTGCCACCGATCGAACGCGCCGATCAGGCCTTGCGCGTGCCGGTCCATGCCCACCAGCTTGACGATGAAGTTCTGTTCGATTGCGATCTGTCGGCTCAGCGCGTTCCCATCGGCCGCGCGAAGATATCGACGTGACCGACACGGATTGACGAGCGGCCGGCCGTGACGGCATCGCGGCGGCGCGTCAGCC
Source organism: uncultured Alphaproteobacteria bacterium (assembly GCA_963828695.1). GTDB lineage: Bacteria > Pseudomonadota > Alphaproteobacteria > Rhizobiales > Xanthobacteraceae > Pseudolabrys. The sequence continues at coordinate 685,400 of CAWHFS010000001.1, forward strand.
AGCCGACCGTATCGGCAAGAGAGGCATCGCCGATCTCGCGGGCGGCGCTCGCCCAGCCGGAAAAGATCTCCATTTGAATGTCACGATCGTCCGGCCCAATCACCCAGTCGGATTTGCCTTGCGCGACGGAATAACCGAACAACTCAAAGCGCGCGATCGCGACGGCCGCCGCAGCAGGCCCCAGCGCGGGCCCGAAGCCCTTGTCCGTACGCTGATGCGCGTTCACCGCGGCGATGATCGCCGCATCAGCCGGATCGACAGGCGCAAAGTCGATCTGTCCATCATAGCTGAGCGCCGCATAGAGCGGGACAGATCGCGCGGCAATCTCGGTGGCCAGGCGCTCGAGCCAGGTCTCGGATACGAGATCGAGCAGCGCCGAGGTCGTGACCAGATCGAGCGGCCCGTCCAGCACCGCTTCAAGGTCGCGACTGAGGTCGAGTGGTACCGTGGCGACTGTAACTCCGGCAGGACGCCCTGTCGCGAGCGCCCGCCCGAGCAAGCCGAGATCGTTATCGACAAGGCGCCAATTCTGGTTCGACGGCAGATGCGGCGCGATGGCACGTAACGTCGAGCCGGTGCCGCAGGCAAGATCGACAATCCTGATTGATGAACAGCCCTTAAGCGAATCGGCAACTGCATTGAGAACATCTGCGTTGCGCGCGCGCCTATCATAGGGCTCGCGCAACGCCAGCCAATCCGCCGAAAAACCGCTCATGCAAGCGCCTCCAATGCCGCCGAAAACTTTTGTGCGGCGTCCTGCCAGGTCGGGAGTTGCCGTGCCGCCGCACGCACGGATGCCGCCAGGCGGTGGCGTTCGTCCCGGTTTTCGATAAGGCGGCGAAGCGCCAGCGCGAGCGCTCCCACATCGTCGGGGTCAACGAGCACGCCTGCGTCGGCCGGCACGGTATCTGAAATTGCGCCGGCCTTGGTCCCGATGACCGGCAGACCGTGCGCTACGGCTTCAGCATAGGCCATGCCATAGCCCTCGTAGCGGGACGCAAGCGCGAACAGATCGGCACTTCCGTACAGTTCTGCAAGCCGCTCGGACGACACCGCGCCCGGCACGTCGACCCGGCTTGCAAGTTTGAACCGGGCAATATCGGCATCCAGCCGTGTGGCTGCGTCCGGATCGCGACGACGATCGCCGGCAATTGTCAGCCGCCATGGCAGATCGGCAAGCGTCGCAAGCGCCGCGATCAGCACATCAAAGCCCTTGCGCGGCACGACTGCGCCCACTGAAAGCAGCCGCACGACACCGTCAGAACTCCCCTGGGCTGCCGGCGCCGGATCGCTGCCGGGACACGCAATCGTAATCTTGTCGGCCGCCACGCCGTAATCGGCGGCAAGAGTCTTCGCGGTCGCACGGCTTGTAACGACGACATGATGCGCGGCCGCAAGCGCTTCACGCTCACTCGCTCGCAAAATCTCGACCTGTTTGGTCGAAAGTCCCGACTCCAGGGCCAAGGGATGATGGACCAGCGCGATCAGTCGGTAGTTTGCGCGCATTCGGCGCGCCGCATCCGGCAGAACGCCAAGGGCCAGCCCGTCGACGACGACGGTCCGGTCTTCGGGTAGCGCCAAAAGCCGCGCCTCGCCGTCCTTGCGCTTGTCGGCGCTCAGCCACGGGTACCCTTCACCGAGATCGACAACATCGACTTGCCAGCCAAGCTGCTGGAGTTCCGCGATCATGCGTCGGTCGTAGACATAGCCGCCAGTCGGCGTGGCAAGGTTGCCTGGCACAGCGAAGACGACGCGTCTCACCACAAGGCGGCCTCGTACCACGCGCGTGCGATGTGCGATTCCGAAAGCGTGACACGGATACTCCTGAGCTCGCGCCCGTTTCGGCCGAGTTCACCGGCCCGTGCGGCATCCGCCAGCCGGTCGAAGATATATTTGGTTAGAAATTCGGTCGTGGTGTTTTGATCTTTCAGTTCCGGCAGATCGTCGAGATTGCGATAGTTGAGCGTCATTAATACGGCTTTGAGCACTTCGTGGGCACGCCCGATATCGACGACGATGCCGTTGGCGTCGAGCTTCTCTGCGGCGAAGGCAGCATCGACGACAAAGGTCGCCCCATGCAGCGCCTGCGCCGGGCCGAATACGGCCCCGCGGAATGAATGAGCGATCATGATATGATCGCGGACTTCAACGGCGAACAAGGCGTCCCCCTTAATCGTAAGCGATAAGCTGACAGAGTACGCCGCTCCTGGCGGCAAGAATATCGGGAAGCTTTGCGGGGAGGTCCCGAAACGATACAGCCGGCGCCAGCAGCGCATCCAGGCGCGCATCGGCCAGTAGCGACACGGCCTCGGCAAGACGGCGATGACGAGTCCAGCCAGCCCGGTGCGATGGCGCCACATGTCCGACCTGGCTCGAGACCAGTCTCAGCCGGCGGCTATGGAACGCGCCGCCGAGCGGCACCGGGATCTGCGCATCGCCATACCAGCTCAATTCGAGCACGGTCGCCTCGAACGCTGCGAGCGACAGCGCGGTCGCCAGACCGGCCGCCGTGCCGCTTGCGTGGATCACCAGGCCACAGTCTGCGGGCGCAGATTCGGGCGTGGCGAAACCCACGCCGAGCTTGCGCGCCAGATCTGCACGCGCCGGATCGACATCGACCAGTGTGACGTCAGTGCCGGCAATGCGACTACAGAGAAACGCGACCAATGACCCAACCACGCCGGCACCGACAATCGAAATGCGGCCTGCCGGTCCCGGTGCCGCATCCCAGACCGCGTTGAGCGCCGTCTCCATGTTGGCCGCCAGTACCGCGCGCGCCGGCGGAATTCCGTCGGGCAGCAGAACGAGCGCGCCTGCCGGTATATTGAACAGACTCTGATGCGGATGCAGGACAAAGATGGTCCGCCCCAGAACGTCAGCGGGCCCGGCTTCGACCCGGCCGACCATCGCGTAGCCATATTTCACCGGGAACGGAAAGTTGCCGCCCATGCAGGGCGGGCGCATACGTTCGAATTCGCTTTTCGGGACACGGCCGGCCAGAACGAGCGCCTCGGTGCCACGGCTGAGCGCACTGTAAAGCGCGCGCACGCGTGCCTCGCCGGGCCCCGGCGGATCGAGGCTTTCCTCGCGGATTTCGGCGGATCCGGGACCGATATACCACAGCGCCCGGGATACCTCGTCTGTCCGGCTGGTCACGACTTCCTTGATCCCGGGTTGGACTTCTGCGACGGCTCCAAGTGTTATACCCTGCGCGAACCGTCGAGACATCAGAAGCCGTAACCGCGTGTTGGAACGCTCCCCTCTGCAAGTAGCGGAAACGACCCGCGCCGGGAAGATCATGACCGGTCGACGGCTGCTGTTTGGCGTACTCTTTGCCGCGACCATGGCCGGCTCGTTGGGTCTCATGGCGCTGGCGTTGTCGGCCGGCGGCTTCGGCATCGCGGATTTTGCGGTCATCGCAATGTTTGCGCTTACGCTGCCCTGGATGGTGGCCGGTTTCTGGAATGCGGTGATCGGATTTATGATCATGCGCAGTACTGATCCGATTGCTGCCGTGATTCCGGTTGCGGCGAAAATCCGCGGCAACGAGCCGGTAACGGCATCAACGGCAATTCTGTTGTGCATCCGCAACGAGTTGCCGGACCGAATGATCCGCAATCTCGAGCCGATGATGGCCGGACTCTCCGGCTGCGGGGATCGCTTTCATCTTTATATCCTGAGCGATACCAGCGACACCGGTATCGCGGAAAAGGAGGAAGCACGGTTCGGAGAATTGACGGCCCGTTGGCGCGATCGCATGGCAATCACCTATCGGCGGCGCGAGACCAATACCGGCTTCAAGGCCGGCAATATTCGCGACTTCTGCGATCGCTGGGGCGGCGACCACGATTTTGCGGTTGTGCTCGATGCCGACAGTTTCATGACCGCCGACGCAATCCTGCGCATGGTCCGGGTTATGCAGGCAGACCCCAAGCTGGGAATTCTGCAGGGCCTCGTGGTGGGTCTGCCGTCGACAAGCGCCTTCGCGCGCATCTTTCAATTCGGCATGCGGCTCGGCATGCGGTCCTACACGATCGGCAGTGCCTGGTGGCAGGGTGATTGCGGCCCCTACTGGGGCCACAACGCGGTTCTGCGGCTCAAGCCGTTCATCGCGCATTGTCAGCTGCCGGTTTCGAAAAAGGACGACACTGACGATCACATTCTCAGTCATGACCAGCTCGAGGCTGCGCTGATGCGGGCCGCGGGCTACGACGTGCGGGTATTGCCGGAAGAGGATCTGGGCTGGGAGGAGAATCCACCGACCCTGATCGAATTCATCCACCGGGACCTGCGCTGGTGCCAGGGTAACATGCAGTACTGGCGCTTTCTCGCTTTGCCCGGCCTCAAGCCGGTCACCCGTTACAATCTGGTAATTGCAATCCTGATGTTCATTGGGTCGCCGGCCTGGATCGGCATGCTCGTGATTGGCACGCTTGCTCTCGCCTTTGCCGAGACTCCATCCGATTTCGTCCGCGCCGATGCCGGTATGGCCTTGTTTGCCGTTGTCCTGGTGATGTGGTTTTCGCCGAAAATCGCCAGTGCCATCGACATCCTGCTGCGGCCCCAGCTTCGACGTGCTTTTGGCGGCGCCGGACGGTTTGTCGCCAATTACGCAATCGAAACCGTGTATTCGATCGTGTTGTGCCCGATCCTGTGGTTCGGCCACACCATGTTCCTCACTGGTCTTCTGTTCGGCCGCGAGATCGGTTGGATCGGGCAAACCCGTGACGATCATGCCGTGCCTTTCGCGCTGGCACTGCGCAACCTGTGGCCGCACACCTTGCTCGGCATCGGGACGATCGGCATCCTGGCGCTGACCCATCCGGTTGCAATCCCCTATGCGCTGTTCCTTGCCGGTGGACCGGCGCTCGCCATCCCGTTTGCGGTCGTCACCGCATGGCCGTCGGTCGGCCGCTTCTTGGCCCGCGTCGGGGTTGGCCGTCTGCCCGAAGAGACCGCGCCGCCCGCGGCACTCGATGCCTTGGCTCTTCCCGCCATCGCGGCGTCGGCGCCGCATCCCTTGCGGCCCTGACCAATGTTCAAAGGCCTCAGGACTGCACGCGGCGTCGTCCGATCGCTGCGCATCTACTATGGCGATCGCGGCCGCGCGGCGGCCATGGATCGTCTTTACAGCCGTTTCGTGCAGCCCGGCGATCTCGTTTTCGACGTCGGCGCCCATGTGGGCGACCGCGTTGCCTCATTCCGGCGTCTGGGCGCGCGTGTCGTCGCGATCGAGCCGCAGCCTGCCTTGGTAAAGACTCTCAGGCTCATTCACGGACGGTCATCCGACGTCGATATTGAAGCCACCGCCGTCGGAAGCAGCGCCGGGACGATCGAGTTGCTGATCAATACCGACAATCCGACGGTGTCGACCGCTTCGCAGGAATTCGTCAAGGCAGCGCATGGCGTTTCCGGCTGGGATTCCCAGCGCTGGACCACGACCGCGCGCGTACCGGTAACGACACTCGATACGCTCATCGCCCGCCACGGCAAGCCGGCGTTCATCAAGATCGACGTGGAGGGCTTCGAGGCCGAGGCACTGGCCGGCCTCACGCAGCCGGTCAAGGCGCTTTCATTCGAGTTCACCACGATCCAGCGCGACGTCGCACTTGCCTGCATCGAGCGATGTGCCGGGTTGGGAATGACGCGGTTCAACGCCGCGCTCGGCGAGAGCCAGTTGCTTGAGCATGCCGACTGGAGCGACGCTGCCGCAATTGCCCGCTGGTTGACCGGGCTGCCGCACGACGCCAACTCGGGAGATGTCTATGCCGCCCTCGCCTGACAGCCCGGAGGCGGCACTGTCCCGACGTCATGCACTGACGATTCTCATCATGATCGTCGCCGGCTTCGGGCTGACGCTTTTCATTTTCTATCCCGGCGTCATGACCTACGACGCCCGTTTCGTCTATGAAGACATCGCCAAGGGCACGCTCGGTGACTGGCAATCCCCGGTCATGACCGTGCTGTGGGGCCTGATCGATCCGGTTGCGCCCGGCCCGGCAAGCATGTTCCTGCTGATCGTCACGCTCTATTGGCTGTCATTTGGCCTGCTGGCACTCAGGTTGGCGCGCCAATCGTTCCGGCTGGCGGCCGCGTTGCTGCTGATGGCATTGCTGCCACCGGCTTTTGTCTTTCAGGGCATCATCTGGCGCGACGTCCTGTTCGCAAATACGTGGCTGCTGGCCGCGGCGCTCGCTTATGTCTCCTCCGAAAACGAGGCGAAGCTGCGCTTGCCCGCACAAGGCATTGCGCTTGGGTTGCTGGCGCTCGGCGTTTTGCTCCGCCCCAATGCACTCGTTGCAGCGCCGCTGCTCGCAGCGGCCATCATGTGGCCGAGACGATTTTCCTGGAAGCGCGCGGCCATTCTCTACATCCCGGCCGGCGTCGCGCTGTTTGCGCTGGTACAGCTGATCTACTACGGGGCACTTGGTGCGACGCGGCAACACCCGCTGCAATCGATCATGGTCTTCGACCTCGGCGGCATCAGCCATTTTACCAAACAGAACCAGTATCCTGTGACATGGAGCGCACCTCAGTCTGCGCTTCTCACCACGGACTGCTACCGGCCAACGCAATGGGACATCTATTGGCGTCTTGAGCCGTGCGAATTCGTGATGCACAAGCTCGAAGGCGACAAGCTGTTCGGCACGCCGGTCATTACCGATGCGTGGATGCGCGCGATCATCAGGCATCCTGTCGCCTATCTTGAACACCGCGGCGCATTCATGTGGAATTTCCTCGGCGGTGCAAACCTCACCATGTGGACCGACGACGTCTACGACCATACGAAGAAAGTGTTTCCTGAGCGCACCGCCTTCAATGCGCTTGTGGTGGTCAACGACGCACTTAAGCCGACCCCGCTGTTTCGCGCCGGCGTATGGCTTATCGTCTGCGTCGCCGTGGCGACCCTGGCATGGCGCCGCCGCGGCACGCCAGCCGGCACCTTTGCGATCGGCGCTTGCGGCTCGGCCGCCCTTTACGTGCTGACGTTCTTTACCGTCGGCGTTGCGTCCGATTTTCGCTATGCGTATTGGGCCGTGCTGGCGGGGATCAGCGGCGGCGCCGTGGTTGTGCTCGAACGAGCAAGGCTCGCGTGATTGTTTTGTGTCGAAGCGGCAGCTTCAAGCACAGCAAGCTCCCTCTCCCCGCCCGAACTCGGGTTTACCCGAGTTCGGCATTATTGAGTGGTCGAAGTCGCCGACTTCGACTGAGGAGAGGGCTGGGGTGAGGGGGATGGTGGCTCTCGATAGTTTGTAACCCCTCACCCGGATCGCCATAGCGCGCCGAAGACGCGCGTAAACGCGCTTATGGCGATCCGACCTCTCCCAACGGGAGAGGTGAAGAGAGTGTGCGGCGCAGCCCAATTCAAATCGAAGCGATTTTGCTCCAGTATCTGACATTCATGCGTCGGCCGGCAGGTACTGCGCCTTCGTGAGTTGCGTGAACCGGCCGCCGAGGGCGAACAATTCGTTGAACGAGCCGGATTCCACAATTCGCCCCGCATCGAAGACGAGGATGCGTGTCGCCTTGCGGATCGTGGCGAGGCGGTGGGCGATGACGAAAGTGGTGCGGTTTTTCATGACTTCGTCGAGCGCAGCCAGCACCTTGGATTCGGTTGCCGCGTCGAGCGCGCTCGTCGCCTCGTCAAGAATGAGGATCGGCGGGTCTTTCAAAAGCGCGCGCGCGATCGAAAGACGCTGGCGTTCGCCCCCAGACAGGGAACGCCCGCGCTCTCCGACTTTGGCTGTAAAACCGTCGGGATTGTATTCGATGAAATCGAGCGCTTGCGCCCTGGTCGCTGCGGCGCGCATCTCCGCTTCGCTCGCCTCGGGCTTCCCGGCCAGAAGGTTTTCCGCAATCGAGCGGTTGAACAGCAGCGATTCCTGAAACACCACGCCAATATTGCGGCGTAGTGCTGAAAGCCTGATGTCCTTGATATCCATGCCGTCGATGGTGATGCGTCCCGATTGCGGATCGAAGGCGCGGTGAAGCAAGGCAAGCGCGGTCGATTTTCCGGCCCCTGTGGCCCCCACCAACGCCACCATCTCGCCGGGGCGCGCCGTAAAGCTGAGATCGGAGACCGCCGGATTTCGGCCGTCGTAGTTGAATGTAACGTGGTCGAATTCGACGCGACCCGCGACACGATCCACATCCACGGCGTCGGGCCGGTCGTGCATGCTTGGAATGGTATCGAGCACTTGGAAGAATTCGCGCAATTGCGGCGTATCCAATGCCAGGCGATTGACAAAGCTGACCGACTGCTCGAGCCGCGTGATCACCATGCCGGCAAATGCCATGAAGGTGACGATCTCGCCGATGCTGATGAGGCCCCGTTGGAACAGCCAGGTGCCGAGCAGAATGATGGAGAGCACGACCAGTGTCGTCGATGCACGAGTCAGTACCGCAACGAGCGCCCACCAGGACAGGACAGGAAACTGCACGGCCAGCAATTGCTCGCTGACGCTCTTCAGTGCCGATACCTCGTGTTCCACCCGGGCAAAACTTTGCACCAGTGCGATATTGCCGAGCGCGTCGGAGGCGCGCTCGGCGAGGCCTGAATGATGCTCCTGCACGGCGTGTTGCATCAATTCGGTCTTGCGCAACACGATCGCAGCCAGAATGGCGAACAGTACGCACAGCACGATCAACAGGATCGCCAGCCGCCAGTTGATGAACAGCGACAGCGGCACCAGGACCAGCAGCGACACAATGGCCGCGAGGTGGTCGCGAAAAAAGCCGAGCCAGAGCGACCACAGCGTGTCGGTGCCCTGCAGCATGATCTTCATCAATCGGCCTGAATGCCTTTCGCCGTGGTAGGCAAGCGGCAATTGAAGCACGTGCTCGAAATAGTCCGTCAGGACCACGAGACGGCGGCGGTGAGCGAGCCGGTCGGCATAGAGCGCGACCAGGGTTCCGCAGATGATCGTGAAGATCGCAAAGCCGGCCCACAGGCTCAACAAAACGCCAAGCCGTGACCATGCGGGCGCGGCGTCGTTTTCCTGGGCGCGTGCCAGGACGTTGATGACGCGGCCGAACAGGACCGGCTCCGCGAACTGCGCCACCGCCAAGGCCACGTTGGCAAGTGCAAGCGCCCAGCCCAATCGGCGGTCCGATCCGAGCGTCTCGAGGACGCGGCCGTAAAGGCGAACAAAATTCATCGGGGCCCGGCCCGGCTCATTGCGCCAACGATCATATCCGAAAGCCGCCCGCTTGTGAGCGCCTGCCCCCGGTCTTCCCGCGGTCCGTGACTATGGTTTCTGTTCCGGCGGATTTGCCGCTGGCGCAGGCGCGACAGGCGGCGCAGTCCAGGCCTTGTAGTCGGCCTCGGAAACGCCTGGCAACTTCTTCAGGAAGGCGACAATCGACCAGATCTCGTTGTCCTTCACGCCGGCCGCGGCGAAGCTCGGCATGCCGGTCATGTTGATGCCGTTCTTGACCACCCAGAACAGCTGCGAGGGTGTCAGGTGTTCGGCTTGTTCCTTGAGATCGGGTGGGTCCGGGTGCAGCCCTTCCGAGAATTTGGCCCAGTTCGCGCCGGGCCCCCCGTGACAAGTCACGCAGCCTTGTTTGGCATATTCACGCGCGCCGGCCTGCACCCTAGCAGGATCGTTGAAATTGGCCGGCGGCTGGTCGTTCGCGTGGCGATTGATCGAAACCGTACGAACCGTAACCAGAGCCCAGCGCACGATTGCCGGATCCTCCTGGGTGCCTGCGACGTTGAAAAAACCGCCAAAAAAGAATACCGCCGCGGCCACCGCGACGACAATCGCAAGCGCGCCGATCACCGCCAGAATTCGCATGAAGATGCTCCGATACTTTCGGGTGGATGAAGTATAGGGCTTAATTCAGACGCCAGCTAGCCCGCCGCTGCAGCGCTGTTCCGGTGCCGCATCCGCCGGTAAGCTGGCAGTGCCGCGGCGAACGGAATAGCCGCCAATCGAGACGGCGATTGACTCCGACCAAGGGCACGGCGCGGAAGGGCTTGATGCCTTGCGCAAGTCGATGCACGCCCACCTTGACTATGTGCGAAAATGCAAGCCGGATTGGTTCCCAACTTGAACAGGCCGAATTCTCAGGACTGCCTCCATGACATCTAACGACTGGCGGCCTTTCGGCAATCTCCGCCCTGCCCAACTCGTCAAGGCGCGTGTGCAGGCGCACTATGCCGTGCAATGGCTGGCGCGTGCCGCGCGTGCATTTGTTGCTGCGAAGGCGGACGACAGCCATACAAGTCTTGGGTGGGATGATGCACTTGGCGGCTTTGCGACTTATGCGCTCAAAGCAGACACGCGGCTTGGCCTGAGGATTGCCGACCTGACGCTTGTCTTGCTCGATGGCAATTCGCATTCAAGCGATTTTTCGTTGAATGGCCGCACGGACGCCCATGCACGCCGGTGGCTGGGCGCCCAGTTGTCGGCGCGCGGCATGGAGACAGCCGCCCTCGACGCGCCCGCGCCCTACGAGATTCCCGCCGACCCGATCATGGACGGATCTCCTTATCGGGTCGACGAGGAAGCGGGCGCGCTGGCCGAGCTTTCTACCTGGTTCAACAATGCGCATTGTTCGCTCGAGTCAGTCAGGCGCGAGATCGTCGACCGCAAGCTGGCGGCGTCAGCGGTGCGTTGCTGGCCGCACCATTTCGATGTCGCAACATTGACCTCGCTGGACGAGCCCGGCGGCGAGCATGGACGCTCGGTCAATGCCGGCTTCTCGCCGGGGGATCATTATTACGAGGAACCCTATTTCTATGTGAGCCCCTATCCCTATCCGGATGCCGCGGCGCTCCCGCGCCTGCCGGCGCCGGGCCATTGGCACACGCATGAGTTCACTGCGGCGATCGCGCCCGCGAGCCGGATTGTCGCCGCAAGAATTCCGCAACGCGACGCGGATACATTTCTGCACGCTGCGGTCGAAGCCTGCATAAAGATCCTGGCTGAAGATTGAGACTTGTTTTCGAGGGCGTTCCGGTCAATTCTTGCAAACGGGGCCCGATGAGCGTTGCCGGCACAATCATATTGAATGTCATCTATGCCTCGACCTCGCAGCCAGGCTGATCGCCGCCGGTGCCGCTCCGGTCATGATCGAGCGCGGCGGACGAAAGGGCAATGCGGTCGTGACGACGGAATAAATAGCCCGGGATTCAGGCGCAGAAAAACGCCGCGGAAAAACGGCATTACCGTCTGATCGCGCGCCCATATGAGGCGGGAGCGCAGCACATCATTTGCTTCCGGCGCGACGTCGGCGCGGTATCAGAACGCCATGCGCAGACCGCCCTTGGCGGCGATGGTTTGGCTGCTGTCGGACATTGCCGTGCCTTCGATCATGCCGAACATCGTCATGTTCGCGCTGGCGCGGAAGTCGATGCCGGCACCGGCAACCACGCCCACGGTGCTTGCGTCGCCGGGCGTCGCGAACGACAGGTCCTGCCCGATCAGCACGGTGTTGATCGCTGGGCTGCCGAGGCGCTGCAGTGCGATCACCCCGCCATGCACGCTCGCCTTGAACGCATTGCCGGAGACCCCCGTGATCTTCGACAGTTCGATCTCGGCCCGCTCCTCGACGTCGTTCAGAATGCGCCGGCCGACGGACAGGTTCTGTCCCGAGCCCGCCTCGCTGTAGTCCTCGAGAACACCGGCCAGGTAGCGAAGCCGCACCGTCGGCGTCGCCGTGTAGCCATCGCCGAGCCCGTAACGCAGGCCGAAGTTCAGTTCCGGGCTCACATACCAGCCATTGTAGCTTGCGGTGGCGAATTCGGACCCGCCGGGCGTCAGATCGTTCAGCACTTGCCGCGTCGACCTGTTGTGGATGCTCCCGGCCTGCAGCGTAAAATCGCAGAAATACGAAACCCAGTCGAAGCGGCCATAGAGCCCGCCGACGATGTAATCGGTATCGACGCTCTGCGAGTTCAGGTCCACCGCCAACCGACCGGTGCCACCTCCGGCGAAAGCGCCGAGCAGGAGATCGGGCCGCACCTGCCGGTCGAGGCCGATCACGCCGCCCCAGGCTGACGATGTCGAGCGTAACATGAGGTCGTCAGCTCTCTGCGCGCGCGCGCCACCGAAGCCGCTGGTCCAGACGGTATAGGGCGCGGCATCGGGCGCGTGGCCATAGGCCTGCGCCCCGGCGGGCATCCCGCCCTGCTCCGGGCCATAGGCCATGACAGAAGAGATGGCGGCGAATGCCTCGTTGGTGCGGTCGTTCGCGCTAGTGGGGGCGAATTCAACGACCTGCATTACCGAAACACCCGCCGCCGAGCCGCCCAGGCGGCCCCGCACCAGCGACGAGATGCCGCCGGTGAAGTCGATCAACGTGCGATCGGCCTGCCCAAGCGCTGTCGGGTCCAGCGTGGCGACTTGTGTTTGCGAAGCCACCGAGGGCATGCCCGGCACGCCGCCGGTGGCTGCGGCGTTCACCGTGCCAGTGAAGTTGATGACATTCTGCAAGATGGTATCAACCGGTAGAAGCGTCGTGAGCGACGACACCCGACTGGCCGGGATGATCGTATTAATGTTGATCGTGTCGGCTCCGCCGCCCATGTCGATCACACCGATGATCTGCGACCCGGACACAAGGGTCAGCGTGTCCGCCGCCGGGCTTAATTTGATCGCGGTGCCGCCCGCGCCTGCAATAGTTCCGGCGTTGGTTATCACGCTGCCGACATTGTTCTGGCCATTCGCTTGAATTGCGGTATTGCCCGAAATCGTTCCCGAATTGACGATATTGAAAGCGTTCAGTGAAAAGACGCCAAAGCTGCCGGGGCCCGCGCCCTGGATCGAATCCGAATTGCCTATCGTTGCCGCGATACCGGCGACGACACCGGACTGTCCCGAAATCAAACCTGAGTTATTGATCGTTCCGCTTTCGATATTGATACCGTTGCCACCCGGCGCCTGAATCGTTCCGAAGTTGCTGACGCTTCCCGCAAGAATGGAGATCCCGGAGTTTCCGCTTGAGATTGTTCCGAAGTTTTCGATATTGCCCGTCTTCGCAACGATGGCGTTGGAGCCGGTATTGATTGTTCCGGTGTTCGTGACGTTCGCGATCGTGGCGTCAATGCCAATGCCGTTGTCGACTCCGGAAATGGTCCCCGAATTGACGAGATCCAGTTGCCCTGACGGACCGATGACCTCGATTCCGAAGCCGCCGTTTGGAGCAAAGATCGTACCGGTATTGTTGACCGTCGCACGGGTGGTGGCGAGTATGGTTGGCGTACTGTTCCCGGTTTTCGTCGATGACAGGATACCGGCATTGTGGATCGTGCCGGTTCCGGTCGAAATCGCACCGGAATTTCCGCTGATGGTTCCGCCTGCATTGTTGTTTATGATGGCGTCAGCGGCCTTGATCGCGATGCCATTGTCCCCCGTCGCCTGGATCGTCCCGGAATTGGTCACATCCGCCGTGTCTGTGGCCCCGATGACAATTCCATTCACGCCGGTTGCCTCGATGGTGCCAGTATTGTTGGTGATTTTGACGTTGGCGCCCTGGATGGTCGAGCTGTCCTGGCCCGTGGTTTGAATAAGGCCGCTGCCGTTGCTGACCGTCGCCGTGCCGCTCGTGCCGATCGCGATGTTGTCGCCTCCCATCGCGCGTATGGTGCCGCTGCCATTGCTGACGTTTACGCTGGTGCTGCCGATAACGGCCCAACCGAACGAGCTATTCGCCTCGATGAGTCCTTCATTGCTGACGGTGGCGTCGCCAGACGCAAAGGTGGCTATCCGTGTTGCCGTGATCACGCCGGTGCTGGTGTTGGTGATGGCAAGCCCGGCCTCGGAGACAATGCCAGAGGCACTACCGCCGAGCGATCTAATCGTCCCTGAGTTCTGTACGGCGGTATTACCCAAACCGGCAATCGCGTCGGCAATAAAGATCGGCTCCGTCGTCTCTATCAGAGCGCCCTGTGCATTGTTCACAGTGACAGCCCCGGCCGCCTGAATGCCGGCAAGCCTGCCGCTGATCGTGCCCCCCGCATTGTTGGTGACTGTGACATCGCTAGCAGCGTTGATAGCTCTGGCACTATCGTTATTCGCGGCTATTGTACCGGAATTTGCTACGGTGCCGGATCGGTCGAACGCAGCTCCAACACCGTTGGCGCCTGTAGCTGAAATTGTTCCGCTGTTTATAAGATCGCCGGGGTTGCCGCCTGCACTGTGGAAGCGAACCCCCGTCGTGCCGCCTGTAATGCTGCCTGCGTTGATAATGGTTGGGACATCTACACCTTGCAGATTCTCATCCTGAATAATGACACCACTGTTCCCGCCTGTGATCGTACCTGTCGTGTTGTTGGTTACTGTCCCATTTTGAATATCAACGCCCCGGGAATTTCCTGAAATCGTCCCCGAATTTGTCAATGCCCCTTGCGAGAAGATGAGGTAACCGACCCCGTTTGCTCCCGTTCCGGCAATGGTTGCGCCAGCATTATTGTTCACAATGCCACTGAAACCGAAAATGCCGTCAGCGCCCGAAATGGCACCAAAATTGTTTACAGTTTCCGCGTTGGCAAAAATCCCGCTGCCCGTCAACCTCATCCCGAGATTTGTCCCCGTCACAGAGGCGCCGGCAATTACGTTGATTGTGTTGCGGGCATCAGCAATGTCACCGAAGCCAATGGTGCCGTTCTGGTTGTTGGTCATTCCGGTACAAGTCACCGTCGAGTCGGTTACCGGGGCAGCGGGCGCGCATGCGGCATTGGCATTGCCTGTCAAAGCGACGGTCGTTACCGGCAACGCCAGTGTCGCAAGCACCCGGGCAAATTTGTTTCGTTTGAAGCGGTTCACTGGTCTGCAACCCAATTTGATCTCAAGCACGACAAGCCGTTTGCCGGCATCAATCCGGAATCGTCGTCATGACGCAGGGCTAGCGCTGTCAAATGCTTAAGAGCGGTGACTAGTAAAAACTTGGGCTGCGACGACAGCTTCTTGGACAAAAACGAAAAACTGAGATTCCGCCGACGACCGATGCAAAAAGGCGACAGCGTCTGCGTAGCGCTGATCGCCTCATCCTCCGATCAGTCGATAAGGCCGAGAGAACTTCCGGCCTTCGCGTCAAGTTTGATGCGCCCATGCGCGCTGTGTGCACGCAGCACACTGCGAATGCCCGCCGGTTTCAGCACGAACTGCCTGCCGAGTGAAATGATCCTGCCGCACATACCGGCGCAGCCTGAATTCATATTCGCTGCGGCATATGTCCATGCATTTACTTAAATCGCAGCTCGCTTCCACGCCGTGAGCCGACGCCGCAGCCACGAAAATAGTGGTCGCAAAAAAGCACGACGCATGCGAAAGGTCCCGCGATAAAGCGGGATGCTTCATCGCGCATTGCCCAACGCTTCGCGTCATGCGCTTGCAGGAATGACGATATTATGATGAACGCGATTCTGACCCTGGCGACGGCGCGGAATTTCTTGCGGCCCGACCGATATTTCTGCGCATGTGCATCGCGACCGGTTCGAGCGAGCACTCATCGTTCATCTTTTGGTCCTTCGTTTGGATGCTGGCGCGCAGATACGCGACGCAATGTTCACGCACGAAATCCGGACACCTGGAAAAACTCCCGGCGGCCTCGCGCCGGGAGCCCGATGAAATGCTCACCGGATCCACCGCCTAGTTCAGACGGCGGAGCGGCGCGACATGTTCGCCGACCCAGGAACTGAGCATCTGGTGATAGAGCGAGGCCGAATGCCACAGCACGTCGCTGTAGCGCCTGCCTTTTTCCGAATCGGGGCCGACCGGCTCACAAAGATCCAAGCCCATCGACAGATGGTGCTGGTCGACATCGGTGTGCACTTTCCAGTACCGTCCGCTGAGAATCTTCAGCCTGTCCAACACAGGGATCACGGCGGAATAGAAGTCAAAGGCGACTCCTTCGCTCAGCAGGTTGAGCCCGACAACCTGCACGTCATGCGGCTCGCGCAGCGCGCTGCGCCAGGAAAACGCTGTACAATTCGCGGTTTCCTGTGTGGGAGAGATCGCACCCGGCGCCGCACCATTGAGAAATCCGTGCTCCTTCATCCATACGATCAACTGATCGGGATGATCGGCCTCCTCGAGCGCATGCTCGGCGAAAACCGGCTGATAGCGCTTGTCGTGACAAAGCGAATAGCGCAGGCAAAGGGCCTGCGTGAATTCACGCGACTGGTGAATGAGCTGGTGAACCCACTGCAGATCGTTCGGACGCTCGGCCCGGGACAGTTTCTTGAAGAACGGCCCTTGCCGCAGCCGCGACCGATATTCTTCAGATGACTTGAGCAACCACTCCATGACGAGGAACTCCTTCGCTTGATGGCGGGACGAAGCGCGCAAAGCCTAGGCGCGTCAGCGAAGGAGAGGCTTGGGCCGGAGCGACTGAGGTATGGACCAGGACGAAGACCCTCGTTTGGCCCTAACAATCGCTTACCAATTTTTCGATAACTTGCTCCGATGTCACCTCGCCGTTCCTGATATCGCGCGGTGTGGCGCCAAAGCGCCGCTTAAATGTACGATTGAAATAAGACAGGTCGCCGAATCCGGCATCGTATGCGATCGCGCCGACCGCACATTGGGCCAATCGCGGTTCGGTCAGCATGTGGTGGGCGCGGGCAAGGCGTTGACCGAGCAAAAATTCGGAAAATGTCGTGCCGTCATTTTCAAACAACCGCTGAAGATTTCGCGGCGTCAGGCGCAGATGCGCCGCAACGACACCCACCGAAAGTTCCCGGCGGTGGCTGTTCTCCATAATATAGGCTTTAGCCAACCTGAGCCGGGCCGCCGGCAGGCCGCGGCCGGCCGCCACGCCGGCGGCATCACGCGTCGCTCCAAGCGCGAGCCCGACGAGATCATGCATATGATTGACAGCAGCGCGCCGAAACCCGGCGCTCGCCAAATCGATTTCGTCCAGCAGTGGAGCGGCATAGCCTGTGAGCAGTTTGAGCTCCCCGGATTCGCGCGGAATCCGTTGCATGAGCGCGTTCTCGACATCGACGACAATCGACGCGAGAACAGGTCGCGGAATCCAAAGCGAGAGAGAGCTGCCATGGGAGTGACGATCGAACGTCGAAACGTGACTGCTGCTGATCAAGACGGCATCGCCTTCGCGCAGCGTCACCTCGCATCCGCGCGCAGACGCTGTAAAGGCGCCGGTTTGATTGACGAAGAGGGCAAGGCTGTCGTTGCCGTCGGCGAGAAGTTCGCGGGTCCGCACGACGCGGAAAGGTGACATCACTGCCGACACCAACTGCACCCCCGGCAGTGCGCGCACGGCGATATCGTATTCGAACGATGCCTCGGATGCAGGCTCGATATCGAGCTTCATGGCCACGCGTCCGTAATGCTCGCGCCACATTGCTATCCGATCTTTTTCGGGAAGATCGGCGGCCGAGTACCGGATCGTCGAGAAATCAGCTGAGTTCATTTCGTTGTCGCCCCGTTAAAGCGGCGCCGAATTTGTTCGGTCAGTGCCACTCTGCATTCCCTCATCAGAAGCAATGTGGTCGAATAAATTCAGCGATGGCGTGGCAACAGGTCTTGACAATGCCGGAAATTGGATTCGAAACGCGCTACCCCCGTGGACAGCCCTGTGAAGTAGAAAGCATATGTTTTGTCGAAGACGAATCGCTGGAAGGGATGCTGATCGCCGCGCCATCATCGGTGGTAATCTGACGACATATGGACTGTTACGCGTCCTCCGATCGGGGGAGGAAAGCCGGCTTTTTATTTCGCGGCCTTCGGGAATATCCGAGGAAGTGCAAATTTGGGAGAGGTAAATATGGATGGCAGAGGGGAACATCGGCGGCTAAACGCGATACTTCTCCGCAGCTGGTCTCCGGTTGTCGTCTTGTCAGCCCACGAGGGGATTCGAGAATCCGGCAATCAGCTTGACAAGATCGGCCTGGCGGTTGGTGCCGGTCTTCTCAAACAGACGCCCAAGGTGCGTCTTTACCGTCGTGGGAGCCACTCCGAGAGCCGCTGCAGCCTGCGGAACGCCGCCGACGTCGACGATGGCAAGAAGCACACGCAATTCAGCCGGCGTTAACTTGTAGGCCTTGGCGACAATTTCCGGCAATGACGCGCTATCCAATGCAGCGTTGCGGACAAACAGCGCAACAGCCGCGGCACGCGCTGCGCCGGCGGGACTGCGCGCACCCGACGTCAGCGGCAGCGCATGAATTACATATCTCTCCCCGCTACGGGCGGCCAACGGCAACGCTCTGCCTTTAACTCCAACGTCATCATCGTCGCCGGCGGCGGCGGACAATACCTCACGCAAGATCAGATCCGTTTCCGTATCACAGGCGGCGATCCGGCCGTTAACGGCGCGGAGGAAGTCACCGGCATGGAGAATTGTGCGGGCGGCAGCGTTGCTGTGAACAATTCGGCCACCGGCATCCACAAGAAACATGCCAGCGGTCATGCCATCAAAAATTCTCGAGAATATGGCAACCTCGCCCTGTTTCAACTCGAACAACCTGCTGATCAGGACCGCGCGTCGAAAATGCGGAACGACGAGCTGCATGCGGCGGCGCGCCTTCGCGTCGACGAGGCCACTGTGTTCGTGACGAAGCAGGTCGAACATCGCCATGCTTGATGCTGATTTGTCCAGCATCGCGCTCACGACGTCGGCCAGGCCCTGCGGTTGCACCCATTCCTTATAGAACCGGGTTTCGATGAATTCGCTGTAGGGCATCAGGGGCGCCGTCGCGCCCAATTGTTCAATTTCGGTAACAAACTGAACGGCTGATGACGGATCGCGATTTACATAATTTTCGAAATAGAGTTTCTGCACCTGCAATTCGATGCCATGGTCGATGTCAGGATTTTCGCGATTGGTCGGGGCGTCCTTTGGAAGGACACCAGCTCCGGATCCGGCGATAAAGCACGCTGCTTTCTCTACGACACCCGACCAGAGCTTCGGCTCCATCGCCGCGTCGTAGATTTCGCCAATGAGCCGGGCAAGCTCTTCAGATTCCTGCATGCGTGCAATCCAACATCCCGACACGGCAGCGTCGCGTCGATCGGGGGCGTCCGATATCATGCGAAATCAGAAAGCGAATGGTGAACGTTTCCGGCATCGACTCTGCGGAGGGCTTTTCCAGCAACTCAGGCGACGCGACGCGCGGCGGCCATGATGTGGATATGACGAAGGCGCGCGTGCCCGGCAGCCGCGCCGGCGCAATGGAACGGAATCAGCGCCTGTAGAGATTGAAAATTTCCGTCGTCAAAGTACCTTGCACTCAATTGTCTCTCGATCTTCCGCACACGGCATTCCGAGGCCCTCTCGTCCACTGGGGCCACGGTCAAGAATGGAATTTGCAATGCCAAGAGTCCTGCGCGCATGAGGGCGACGTCTACGCCAGGACAACGCATTTATGCTTGGACAAGTGCGCAAATGAATAGGCTTAAAACGCAAGAGTGGAGGTATTCGCCATGATGAATTTGTAGGCGGGTACATATCTTTATTGCGAATTTTCAGATCGTCATAGGGTGCAAGCAATTCACTCGCGTACAAATTAATTTTAATGGCGGCCTCATCAGCCTGATATTGAGTGCGCGTCAATGTTCGGTCCGCGCGCAATCAACCGCGGATGACGGCAGCGGCCACTTGCCGGAATCGAAATGCGTGAGATCGCCGGAAATGATTGGTGGCGGACGCAGTCACAGTCGAACCCGTCTCCGCTACCGAATTCCCTACTAACAGGGAAAAGAACAGGGAATTTTGCAATTTCCGGCCAGCTTGCGGCTCAGAAGATCGCAAGCGCCTAATGATTTTTGGGCTTTTGAGCCAAATTCCCTACGCAACAAAACAGGGAATTATTTTAGCGGAACAGGGAAATTCGGCGCGCGAACAGGGAATTTTTCCAGCCAAAATCAAAATCAATGCCGGATGAGCTTTTCGGTACACACAGTACCGCAAACGCGGCGTCGGCCGGCCGACAAACGCCTTCGCCGCCGAACAGTCGGCGGGTTTCCCGGCCGAGGTCGCACAGGCCTATGCCGCCGTGCTCAAGACGCCGCCGTCAAAGCCGCCGCGCTTTGCATCCTATCGATAAAGCTGCACCTCGGGGCGCGGATCGGGCTCAAACCCGTCGCGGTTGGGCATAGCGACCTTCGGCAGCGTCGAGGCGTTCATCGTTTCACCCGGCTTGATGATGTTGGCGTCGGAGAGGATATAGGCGACGACACTGTAGACATCGTTGTCGCTGAGCGATCCAGGAGCGTTGAACGGCATCGCGCGCTTGACGTAGTCGAACAGCGTCGTGGCATAAGGCCAGTAGCTTTCCACCGTCTTGACCGGCGCTTTACTGGCGAGCGAGCCGCGACCTCCGAGCAGCTTGTCACCGCCGATTCCCTTCGCAGGATTGCCTTGCAGCTTGTCGCCGTGGCAGGCGGCGCAGGTCGAGGCGTAGACTTCCTTGCCTTTCGCCGCATCGCCGCCGCCGGCAGGCAGGCCACGGCCGTCGGGTTGAACTGAGACGAATTTGGCAAGTTCGCTTGGCGTCGCCGGCGAGCCGAAGCCGTAATGCGTCTGCTCTTGCGCCAACGCGCCGAGCGGTGCGAGGGCAAGCCCGAGGCAGGCCGCACCGAGATAAATGTCACGCATGAACATTGGTCACACTCCCATCGGCACTGATGGCCCAACTCTGGATGGCATTGAGGTGATAGATCGAGCCAAACGGACCGTTCGATCCGCGGATCGCAATCAGTTGGGGCAAAGTTGGCTGGATATAGCCGGTCTCGTCGGTGCAGCGGCTCTGCAATATCGCCGGCTTGCCGTCCCACATCCACGGGAAGCTGAAGCGCACGGTGCAGATTGTCTCCGGCACCGATCCCAATTCTGCGGGATACCAGGTTTTGCCCGCATCGGCTGAAACGTCAACCGACTGAACGCGACCACGCCCCGACCAAGCCAGGCCGGTGACGTTATAGAATCCGGGCCCGGGCAGTTTCATCTCTCCGGACGGAAATGTGATGACCGATTTGGCCTCCATTTCCATGCTGAATTGGCGCGCTTTTCCATTGGCCAACAGGTCGGTGTATTTCGAGGTTTCCTCGCGGGTCATGAACGGCTTGTCACTGATCTCGAGTCGACGCAGCCATTTGATATGCGTGTTGCCCTCGAAGCCCGGCAGAAGCAGCCGCAGCGGATAACCCTGTTCCGGGCGGATCGCTTCGCCGTTCTGGCCGTAGGCCAGGATCGCATCCCTAAGCAATTTCTCCAGCGGGATGCTGCGCGTCATCACCGCCGCGTCGGAGCCTTCGGCCAGCGCCCAGGCGGCACCGTCCTTGAGCCCGACTTCGCGCGCGATCGTGGCGAACTGCACCCCTGTCCATTCCGACGTGCTGAGCAGACCGTGCGTGCCTTGCACGGTCTTCAATGTCGGTTTGTTCCATTCGGTCAGTCCGTTGCCCGAGCATTCGATAAAGTGCTTGCGGGTGACCGAGGGGAAACGCTTGAGATCGGCTACGGTGAATTTCTTCGGCGTATTCACCATGCCGTGCACATAGAGCATGTGCTTGGCGGGGTCGATCGTCGGAACGCCACCGTGATGCCGTTCGAAGTGCAGGCCGGACGCCGTAAGATTGCCGAGCTCTTTGTCGAGCGGCGTCATGCTCCAGGACGTGTACTCGTTCGCGGTCGGGAAACGCCAGCGCACTTCCGTTTCAAACTGTGAGCGCGAGCCGTAGCCGCCGTCGCCCGCGACTGGCCGGCCCTGTTCCTTGGTCGGATCGGCGGGGACGTCATAGTGGACAGCGCCAGGAGGCGCCTTCGAATCCGCCGCTTGCACCAAGGTCGAGGAGCCGACAACGCCGGCAAGCGACCCAGCCGCAAACAGAAATTTGCGACGATCGGTCATTCCCGCTCGCGGGAACATTCCATCTTTGCAATCGCAATCCTGCTCTTGCGCCTTGCGCTGAGCGATATGCCGCGCCTCGGCCGAGATCATCGCGTCAGCCAGACGCAGCGCTTTATCGTCATAAATGACGGCTGGTCGTTTCATGAGCGTTCTCCCTCGAGAAACAAAAACGGTCCCGGCGCCCCGGTGATCGCAACTTTTTTTAGTTGGCGGAGGTCTGCAATTCAGACTGACCGCGACAAATTATTTTCTCAGCCTAGCTAAACGGTAGAATAAAGCTCTGGACAATGAGAGCAAGCGCCTTCTTGACGGTGCCGCTTCCCCAGAAGCCGCCGGCAAGCGGGCCGGCGTTTCGACTTCCAACGCCAGTACAATCTGAACCCTTTGCGATGCCAACGGACCACGGTGCTTGGCTGGACAATTGCCAATGTATCATAGACATTGGGAAATAGTCGGCAGACACCTGCCAATATCAGTCTATCAATCGAGATGAAGGGAAGCTTCTTGGGACAAGCCCGCCGCAGCACATTGATTTGATGCCTCAGCACCAGGAGCTCAGCCTCAAGCGCACATCGAGACTGAAAAAGGTCGGCGGTTACCCGACCAATGAGCCTAAATAGGTCCCGCATCGCGCGATAGCATCGCCCAATTCCCAAGCAACTGCCAGCCGAATACGATTTGCGACCGCGACAGCCAGCCGGATTGAACTTACGGTAGGGACAGGCGAAGTATCAGGTTCTTTGCTTCCAGCGAGTCACGCGATCAAAACCGCCCGACGAGCGCATACAAGATGAATCAGCAAAGATTGGACATCGGGAAAAAGCATCACCTGATTCGCAGTTCCTCGCCAAGCGTATTAGGTTTGCGATAGGGACAGGGCCACACCAGCGGTAGCGCCAAGCCCAGTCATGAACTAACATGCTTTCACAAGCGCAATGTCTAAGAGGGCTCGAGCATGAGACCTAGCACCTCAGGCGCCTGGTAGCGAATCTGGCACTTGCCAACCAACGGCTCAAAGACCAAGCAGGAAAATATCCTTAGCAACCGGCCTTCCGACTAACATTGCAAGTGGACCAATAAGTGAGGGCCAATCAATAACAAACGAGAGAAACGCACATGAAGCTTACTGCAATCAAATTTGAGATCGTGTCCAACCCGAAGCAACTCGAAGAAAAAAGTATCGGGATCATCACGCTCAATCGGCCTGAAGCGCTAAACGCAATCGACGTCGATATGCGCCTGGAAATGAACGCTCTTCTGGATGAGCTCAGATATATGAACCAGGTCAAGGTCGTCATTCTCACCGGCGAAGGAAGGGCCTTCTGCGCCGGCGGCGATCTGCCATCCGAAGCGACCCCTCACGGAAACGGTGCTGCGGAACTCGATACGGGACTCAAAGGTCCGTACAAGCGCGCAATGGAATACTTCTTCAACGATGTACGCCACGACTTGCTGCAAAAGATGGTCCTCAAGATCGAAGGTCTCCCGCAGCCCACGATAGCCGCGCTGAACGGCATAACGGTAGGCGGAGGATTAGAGACATCTGTCGCGTGCGATATCCGGATCGCGTCGGAGAAGGCCAAGTTCACCGAAGCCGGCGTGGCTGCGGGGTTTGTCGCGGAAGTAGGCGCTGCTTTTGCACTCCCCAAGCTGATCGGAAAAGGCAAGGCGATCGAGATGATCCTGACGGGCGATGTCTACGACGCCGCGCAAGCGCTGGAGATGGGTCTGGTCGATCACGTCGTTCCGCACGACAAGCTAATGGAGCGCGCGCTGGATCTCGCGGCGCGGATCGCGGTCAATCCCTGGTTGTCGGTCCGGCGGGCGAAAGAGTTGATCCATATGTATTGGTCGATCGATCGGACACCCGAACGGACCAGGCGGGAAACCGATGTGGTCAATGAGATCTATCGAACGGACGATTGTGAAGAGGGAGTGTTGGCCTTCAACCAAAAGCGCAAGCCTGTATTCAAGGGTCCGCTCTATTCAAAGTACTTCAAGAATGACGGCTGAAGCTCCCATATCCTCAGCAAGCGAAGCGGGAAGTCGAGCCGTGTGGCCCGCATTCCCCGGCTACAGAACTGCGCCGCCCGAATTCAACATCGCGCGCGAGGTTCTGGACGATCCGATTGAGTTGCATGGTTATGGCAATCTTCCGGCAATTCGATATGCCGGTGGCGAACTTACCTTCAATGCGCTGCGCCAGCGCGTGGATGCGCTGGCGATCGGCTTACGCCAGAACGGCATCGCTCGCGGCGAGCGGGTGCTGTTGCGCGGACCGAACAGTCCCGACTGGGCAGCTGCTTTTCTGGCTTTGGTTAAGCTCGGTGCCATCCCGGTGCTGGTAAGCATCCTGTTCGGACCGAAGGAAATCGAACAGATCCTCGCCACGAGCCGTATTCGTCGTGCCGTGGTTGATGCCGAAGCAGCAAGCGCCGTGCGTCAGGTTTGGCCGGCCGACGCCGCACTAAATGCAATGATCATAATGGGGGATGCCAATTCCGGCGAGAGTTCAATCGAGCAGTTGATGGCGCTTGGCCACGAACCTGTAGTGGCCGCCGACACTCATCGAGATGCCCCTGCTTTCATCGTCTATACCTCCGGCTCTACGGGTCGGCCGAAGGGAGTCGTGCACGCCCATCGTTGGCTGGCCGCCGTGGGCGATATGGCGCGCGTGCGCGGTGAAGAATTCGCTCCAGGCGAGACCGCCTTCGGAGTTGGTGAATTGTGCAATATAGGCGCGCTCGGGCATTGCCTTTTGTTTCCGCTCAGAGGTGGCGCCTGCGCCAGCCTACTGCGCGGCCGTGCCATCGTGGATCGCGTGCTCGAAGCGATAAGCGAATACAAGCCGACCATTTTCTTCGGCGTTGCCTCCATATTCAGGAGGATCCTCGCGATGCGGGACC
This sequence comes from uncultured Alphaproteobacteria bacterium, assembly GCA_963828695.1. GTDB lineage: Bacteria > Pseudomonadota > Alphaproteobacteria > Rhizobiales > Xanthobacteraceae > Pseudolabrys. The sequence goes on from CAWHFS010000001.1 coordinate 710,132, forward strand.
TGGATGTCTCCGCATTGGCGTCGATTAAAATTTCCGTCTCCGGCGGCGAACCGATCGGCCCCAATCTTCCGCTGGAATGGGAGACGCGTTTTGGAACTCCGCTCTATGAACATTATGCGTTGTCGGAATTCCAGATGGTACTCGCCAATGGCCCTGGGGTGCCGGTGCGGCCCGGCTCCAGCGGAATTGCGCCTCCAGGACTTGTGGTAGAGGTTCTTGACTCGGCTCTGCGTCCCGCAGCACCGGACGAAGTCGGCCTTCTGGCGATCCGCGGCGACGATCCCGGCTTGTTCCTCACCTATGACAACCAACCGGATATCTGGCGAAAATCCATGCGCGCCGGATGGTTCATTACTGGCGACCTCTTTAGCCGCGATGCCGATGGATATTTCTGGTGCGCGGGACGTGGCGACGACATGTTCAAGAGTTCGCGGATACGGGATCGCGCCCGTCGAGATCGAAAACGTCATGCAGGAGCATCCTGCCGTTTCCGAAGTTGCAATCGTCGGCGTGCCCGATCCGCAGATCTCCCGTGCCATCAAAGCTGCGATCGTACTCCGGCGGGGTTGGTGCGGGTCCGACGATCTTACGTCGCAATTGCGCGAGCATGTGCGCTCGAAGCTCGCGCCTTACAAGGTGCCGCAAATTATCGAATATCGCGACGAGCTTCCGCGCGTCGGCGCGATCGGCAAGGTCAATCGGCGTCTTCTGGAGCAAAGTTTGTCTGCTGGTTCAGCGACGGGAGCGGGCAATGCCATCCTCATAGGAGACGCGTAGCGGTGAGGAAATGTCGGGGTTGACAATGACTTTCGAAAATCCTTCTCTGGAACAGTTACGCGAGCTTCTTCAGCGCATTAAGACGATCGCTATCGTTGGGTTGTCACCCAACCCCGACCGTCCAAGCCACCGCATCGCAAAACGTTTGCAGGGCTGGGGATACCGCGTGATACCGGTGCATCCTACTGCCGGTGAGGTGCTCGGCGAAAAGGCATATGCGCGGCTTTCCGACATTCCGACACGCATCGATCTGGTCGATGTTTTTCGACCCGCTGTTGACATTCCCGAAGTCGTTGACGAGTGCATTTCCAGCGGAATGCCGGCAATCTGGATTCAGCGGGGTATCGTCAATGACAATTCAGCGCTGCGTGCTCGATACGCCGGAATGTTCGTGGTCATGGATCGATGCATTTCGGTGGAATATCGGAACCTAATTGTGCCTGCGTGATGCGACGCAGTTCGCATCGTATCCTGTCAACAAGACTGGAGAGTACAGTGAAGATGAATCGATTTCTATAGGTTGGTGTCTTGATCGAGTCAGCCATCGAAGGTCGTGCGAAGCTACGCTTGCGCGAACGAGAGGAGTGAAGATCGGGGTGGGTCGCAATATCAACGCGCTGGTGACTCCCGCTTGGCTGGACGCGAATCGTGATGATCCATCCGTCGCGCTCATAGAGATTGCGGGAACCGGACAGGAGGAGAGGCAATGCTACAAAGCCGGTCATGTGCCAGGAGCAGCATGCTGGTGGTGGAAGGATACATTATGGCATCCGCTCAGGCGTGAATTCCTTTCTCCTGAAGAATTTGCTCGCAATTGCGGCGCGGCCGGAATCGGTAATAAGGCGACAGTCGTGTTTTACGGCGAGCCCGTGCAGTTCGGTTTGTATGCATGGTGGGTTTTCAAATATTGCGGCCACCGCAGCGTACATGTGCTCGATGGTGCACGTTACCGATGGGCCAACGAAGGCCGCCCATTAGTTATGGATGTGCCGCAGGCCAGAGTCCCGATCCGCTATGCGCCCGTTGCACGTAACCACACCATGCGCATCGGCAGAGACGAGGTGCTCGCAGCGCTGGGAAACGCGGGCCACATAATTCTGGACGGTCGGTCGCGTGAGGAATACGAAGGCCGGCGTGTCAACGGCCCCGGCGGCCCCGATGTCGGTGCATTGCGGTATGGCCGCATTCCTGGCGCGAAACATCTCTATTTCGAAGACCTGTTAGCTGCCGACAAGAGCTTCAAACCCGTCGGGGAAATTCGCAAGCTCGTACAGGCTGCCGGGGCCGCTCCAGAAAAGGAGACCATCGCTTATTGCCGGATGAGCCATCGCGCGACTGTCCTATATTTCGTGCTGACGCAACTACTCGACTATAAAAAAGTCCGAGTTTATGACGGCTCGTGGACGGAATGGGGTAACCTTGTGGACGTTCCTGTGGAGCGGTAACCGCAATCCGGCACGGCATCGAGGTGGTAAAGCGGGCATCGATAATTCGGGTTGTTATGTCCGTAGACGACCCAAACCTCTAGCCACATCGTATTCACAGCGAGCGATCGGTACTCAGCGGGATAGGACGGGCTGCAGCGTAATGGCCCGCTCACTATGACGCACCCAAAAGCATGCCATGTCGTCGTCACAACAATCGGTTCGGGGACTGTCTAGCGCTTAGAGACTACCAACGCCTGAATCTGATATAATATCAGCGTAGCCCGCGACTAACTCTTTCCCATGGACCATCAACTTGACTGACACCATTGTTGGCGCATCCCTTGCCCCCAGCGGCTCCCCACTGCGGGTCTGGTACCTCGTGGCGGCGGCGGCCGCGTTCGGATTAATGACGGCGGCAATCATAAGCCCCAGCCTCTGGTTTCTAAACTTCGTGCACGTAATGGCTGGCGCGCTTTGGACCGGAATCGACCTGTTCATGGGCTTCATCATCGGCCCGGTGTTGCGCGGCGTCTCCTTCAAGACCCGCCGCGCCATAATCGGTGGACTGATTCCGCGCACACTCGTCCTGATGCCGACGCTGTCCATCATCACATCGAGCTCCGGCTGGTTCTTGGCGGTGCGGATGGGTTATCTCGATCTCGGCTATCCCGAATTCTGGTGGGTCATCGCCGCGCTCGCTATTGTCACCGTACTTACGGTGCAGGGTCTCGGCTACCTACTGCCAGCCAATCTCCGGCTCTTTTTCGAGGTGCAAAAGCCGCAGCCCGATATGCAAAAGATCGCGGGCTGGATGAGAACCTATTTGCGCGTTGTGGCGGTGCAGGGCACCATGCAGGTCGCGATCATCGTTGTCATGGCGCGCTTCGCTACGGGGTTCTAGGTCGACGCAATTGTCGTCTTTGTACGCGCTGACGAATGTCAGCTTTGATCGCGCGGAGTGGAGATAGGACCCACACCTGCTAACTTCAGCTTCGACCTGAGAGGTATCATGCAACTCAACACCGCGGCGATGGCAGTTGCCTTCGGGGGTTTTATGGGGCGCTTGTATGCTCCTCGTTGGCGTCGCCAATATGATTTGGCCCAGTTACGGCAGGCGCTTCTTCAGATATGCGCGTCAATTTACCCCGGTTACCATCCTGGCACCGGCGTAGGTTCGGTGATTATTGGGACAAGATACGCTTTGATCGATGGCATTGTCGGCGGAGCGATCTTTGTTTGTCTCTACAACCGGCTTGCTGGCGAAGAAGTCGGTATAGCATCCTGAAGCTGAGATGACCGCCACACGAACAAATGTCCGCTACTCAAGGCGGATTTCTCCGTTCGCTTGACCTGTGCTTGAGCTCACGTCTGGCCTCTTCCAGAGCGGATTCTTTGGGTTTGTACAATCAATAATATTTTATTGCTTGAATTTCAGACTTTAAAGAAGCGTGTATAGTATTCGGCGCGCGAAAATTGTAATTTAGCGGTACGAAATTGAGTGAAAGCTTCGAAGCGGCGTTGCAAAATCGCGTCAATGCGATGCTCGACATCTGCACTCGATGCGGAAAGTGCGTCGAGGTCTGTCCGGTGACGACGCCTGAATCGCCACGACTACAGCTGTCGTGTTTGATCAGGGATGGGCTTCCATGGGGTCTGACGAAAAAGCCGGGTCGAACAAGACACTTGTCGCAGTGCGCATTCTGGAAGCGGCGGCGGCAGGAGAGCGCAATCATAACCGTCTGCTTGAGCAAGCATTGGTACCCCGGAGCATCGAAGATATGTCGGTGCCGATTGTTAGCGTAGCTCGGGACGCCCCCTCCCCAATTCAGTCCCGGTCTATGCCTTGATCACGTATAAGGAGTGATCATAGAGAGCCCGACTGAGAACCCCCCTTGGTCGGGCTTTCTTCTTTCTCGGAAGTGACACGTGCACGCTGATGCGGTCGGAGATGATCCCGTGCTTCGGAACAAAGCGGCGTTGAAAATTCGTGTTTAAATATTTCTGATTGCCGCCCCGGGAAACCTCAGGAACATCATAATGGCAAAACGGATTTCGGCTACGAATATCAAAATAAAGCGCGCCTACGAGAAGCCCGCAGCTGAAGATGGCCTCCGTATCTTGATCGATCGGCTGTGGCCGCGCGGCCCGACCGGCTTCCAGGCCAAAGTCGGCGTCGATCTGCCGAAGTCGGTCGCGTTGCATGCGTTTCCGCAGCAGACGGCGGACAACATTCTCACTTTGGCCGGGATGGAATACGCCAAGCTGCATGGCCGGGTTCTGGTGGCGCGCACGCGCGACCGCAAGATCGAGAGCATCATCACGCCGGCGTCGGTGAAGTCCTGAGTTTGTTTTGTTTCCTTCCCCCGCGAGCGGGGGAAGGACAAGCTTGTCTGTTGTTGGCAGATTTTGTTGCAAAACGCAGCCGTTGCCGATTGGGCCTTTGTGTCGTGCCGTTGGAGCGGCGGCTTTAACGCGCCGGCTCTGCCTCTGTCTACGCAACTCCAACGCTACGCGATGCACAGAACCTGGGGTGGTGGCGGTCGCACAACCAGCGATGCGAGCCGCCGTAGGTTCTGAGCAATCGCGGCCAGAACAAACTCGTCCTGGGCGCCTCGTGGACCCCGCAGCCGAAGCCGACCGAGCTTGAGGATGCGCTTCAAGTGCGCGAACCGCATCTCGATCTTCTTGCGCTCACGCCTCGACTGCTCGAAGCCTTCGGTGCCAGCGAACGACCGGGCAACGTCTCGGGCGTGCTCATGGATATCGCGCGGGATCTTGCGCGATGGTTCTTTTGGACAGCACTGCGGTTTAAGCGGGCATACATCGCAGTCGAGCTTGCTCGCACGATACAGAAGCGTCTTGCCCTCGTGCACGGTGCCGCTCGTTCCGAGCCGCTTTCCGCCCGGGCAGTGGTAGACGTCGCTGGTCGGATCATATCGAAAGTCGCTGCGCGAGAAGGTGCCATCATCCCGCTTCGACTTGTCGAACACAGGTATATGTGGCGCGATGCCCTTCTCCTCGACCAGCCAGTTCAGCATCGGAGCCGCCCCATAAGCGGTATCCCCGACAAGCCGCTCCGGCTTGAGACCAAAGCGCTCCTCCGTTCGCTCAATCATGGTCCTCGCCGCTCCGACCTCGGCCTGGCGAATGGAGCGGGAGGCCTCGACATCAACGATGACGCCGAACTTCACGTCGATGAGATAATTGTCGGAGTACCCGAAGAACGCCGGTCCCTTGTGAGCTCCGGTCCATTGAGCCGCGGGATCGGACGGCGAGATGAACTTCGGGACAACGTCACTGGCCGCACCCCACGCCGTATCGTCGAGGGTCGCCAGATACTCCTTCACCGCGCGGCTTGACCTCGCCGGATCACGATCCCTGCGCCAATCCTGGCCCGCGATGGAGCGCTGCTTGTTGGCATCGGCTTGGATCAGGCTCGCATCGACTGCAAAGCCTTCGCCACCAACCAGACCGGCCGCAATGCACGCCTCGACGACACGTTCAAACACGCGGCGAAAAACATCCCCCTCGCGAAAACGCTCGTTGCGGGCACGCGAGAACGCTGAATGATCCGGGATAGCATCCTCGATACCGAGCTTGCAGAACCAGCGATAGGCGAGGTTCACCTGCACTTCACGACAGATCAATCGCTCCGAGCGGATCGCAAAGACATAACCTACGACCAGCATCCGGATCATCAGTTCCGGATCGACTGACGGGCGACCCATGGACGAATAATGGGGTGCAAGTTCGCTGCGGAGCCTGGACAGATCGAGAGCAGTGTCGATCTTCCGCACCAGGTGATCTTCGGGAACCGCGTCGCCAAGACAAAACTCGTAGAACAGTTGACCTTGGTCACTCTTCAGACGGCCCATCATGGATCGACCTCACCGAGAATCGCGTCAACATAACGGAATCACGCTTCACGGCCTGTCTCAACTGACTTTTGCAACAAAATCGGCACAAAGCGGACATGCGCTGTCCAACGCGGGACAGCATATCAGCCCCCTCTCAGTGCGCCGAATTGAACCCTGACAATTCATCCGGCAATGCCCGCCATTCTCATGCTAAAATGCATGCAGGGGCGCGTTGTCTGTTTCGGGGAGAGAACCTCAACCTTGGAGGATCTGTATATGTCACAACCGCTCGACAGCTTCGGCATTGTCGGCCTCGGCAAGATGGGGGCCGGGATGGCGAAGAATGCGCTCGCCAAGAAATACGGCGTGGCCGGCTTGGATACGCGCCCCGTTTCCGACGATCTCAAGCGCGCCGGCCTCAAGCTGGCGGCTGAACTCAAGGATTTCGCCAAACTGCTGAAGCCGCCGCGCTTCGTAATTCTCCACGTGCCGGCCGGACCGCCAGTCGACGCGGTGCTCGATGAGCTCGCCGGATGAGGTTTTCGGTACGCCGACGTGTAATTCGCCGGAATCATTCAGCGGTTCCAAGCGGCGCCAGCACGCCCGCCGTTATTCTTTCAGACGCGATCGTCGAATCTACATTGTTATCGAAAGTTGTGACCTCGGTTATGCGCCACACCAGTCGTAAATGCTCAGCGCCATCACCTTGATGCCGGCAATGTAATCCTCGATCGACACGTATTCGTCATCCGAATGCATGACCGCTGTCGAGCCGGGCCCGAAGATCACCGTCGGCGTGTTTCCGTAAAGGTTGAGGAAGCGCGTATCGGCGGCGCCCTGGCGGCCGCTGATCTCCGCCTGCCGGCCGGTGACCTCGGTGAAGTTCTTGCTCACCGTTTTGACGATCGGATGTTCGACCGGGATTTCGGATGCCTGCGCGTCATAGCCGACGAAACGAACTTTCGGCGGATGATCCTTCATCCACGGATCTTCGGCGGCCACCTTGGCGATGTGCTCAACCAGGCTCTTTTTTACGCCTTCGTGGTCCTCGCCCGGAACCGTCGCCATGCTGCCTTTGAGCAGGCAGGTGGCCGGGAACGAACTCGGGAAGTTTCCGGAGTGGAAGGCACCGATCATGCAGGGCAGCGCATCGATTGCCTTCGGATAGAGCGGATGTTTGACGGTCGCGACGCGCTTGGCCTCGAGCGCCTCCACCGCCTTGGTGATCTTGTACCCAAGCTCGATGCCGCTCACGCCCTGGTAACGGCGCTGGATGCCGGCCGCCTTGCCCTGGATTTCGATCTCGAACCAAATGCGGCCGATGCAGGCCGGCTGCACGGCCAGACCGCTGGTTTCGCCGGAAATGCCGGCGTCCGCTGTGTAGCCGCGGATCACGGTGTCGAGCGTGCCGTGACCGCTGACTTCCTCGTCAATGACGATGTCGATCAACACGTCGCCCTTGAGCTTGACGCCGGCGGCCTTCAGGAATTCAACCGCAAGGATGTGGCTGGCGACGCCGCTCTTCATGTCGCAGGAGCCGCGACCGTAGATTCGACCTTCCTGGACCTTGGCTGACCACGGATTGTCGCTCCACCCTTCGCCGTTGCCGACCGGAATGACGTCGGTATGGCCGTTGAGCAGGATCGACTTGCCACCGCCGGTGCCCTTCCAGGTGGCGACGATGTTCGGACGGCCTTCATAACCCTGCTCGACCGGAATATAGCCGGGGTGCTTCTTCAGCGCCTCCCAGTCCAATTCCCACATGTCGACATCGAGCCCGACCCTCTTCAGATAGTCCGCAAGGAACGCCTGAATTTTGGCCTCGTCGCCAGTGACGCTCGGGATGGCCACCATGTCCTGCAGGAACTTGATTGCTTTCTCCTGGTTGTCGTCGACGGTTTTGAGAATTTTTTTGCGGACATCGGTCATCTGACAACTCTCCATTGATTTATTCTGAATTTGATCTCTTGCTGTGTCGTCCGAACAGGCGCCGGAGCCAAGCCCCGATACGGTCGCGCAGCACCGAGATGAACAGACCGCCAGCGTTGAATTCTGCCTGAGATTCTGTCGCTTTTCCACTCATCCGCGCTTCGACATTCTGCGCGAACACGGCGACGATGCGGCCGGCGATGTCCTGAACTAGATCGGTACGGCTGAACTGCGCCAGCGCGCCGGTGAGCCGATAGCCGACATTAAGGTCGACGCGGGTGGCCTTCTCGCCCTCGCGCAGCAGACGATAGTCTACGACACCGCGCGCTGAGGAATTGCTGCGCTGATCGTGGCCGCCGCCCTGAATGCTGCCCTTGTAATTATTTGGATCGCGCGCGATCTGGGCGACGCCGTAGAAATCGGCGATGATCGGCCCAACCTTGACGCGCATCTTCCCGCTGATATTGGGACCTTTTCCGTCACCCTCGATGGAAACACCCGGAAGACAGGACACCACTGCGCCGGTGTCGGAAAAAAGCGTCCACACTTCGTCGATGTGGCGATTGACCGTGAAGGCGAGCAGAATGGTCGCCTGCGGCGTCCAATCCAAGCCATCTCGCAAGGCCGATGCCGTCGTCTTGGCGGGGGACGCCGTTGCGCGGGTCGGCGCGCGAGCAAGAGAGCCGGCATGCCCCGCCCCGGCCGGGCCGAGCGCCTGCCGGCCGGCACCGGGAATAGCTGGAATACCACGGTTGCGCCGGTCGGCGACCACGCTCTGGATGGCGCGGATGATACCGACATAGCCGGTGCAGCGGCACAGATTGCCGCTCATGGCCACGCGGATATCGTCCTCCGAGGCGGACGGCACGCGCACCACGATGTCGCGGGCCGCCATCAGCATTCCCGGCGTGCAATAGCCACACTGCAAGGCGTGCTCACGCGCAAAGGCGGAACGGAGTTCCTTGCCTATCTCGTCGTCGTCTAAGCCTTCGACCGTGGTAACGCTCGCCCCTTCGCACGTCACCGCATAGGTGATGCAGGAGCGCACTGGAACACCGTCGACCAGCACTGTGCAGGCGCCGCAGACGCCGTGCTCGCAGCCGAGATGGGTGCCGGTAAGTGTCTGTGTGTCGCGGATGAAATCGGCAAGATGCGTCCGTGGCTCGGCCTCCGCCCGCACCTCCTTACCGTTGACGATAAGCGAGACGACTGTCATGGGTTGCGCGCAAGGGCAACGGCCCGCGTCAAGCAGGCGAAATGAATCTGCTGGTCGATCGGGTCGGTCAATCCACGGTCCGACATGCTGCGCGCTACGACGCCGCGATCGAGCACACGGTTGACACCACCGCTGAACAAGTCCTCTGCACCACCGAAAACGACCGGCCGTGAACCCGTGGCGCCGATCACAGCGCGGCAAGTGTCGCGGTCGGGATCGTGCAGGAAGGCGGCGACGGCCTGGGCCAATTCGCCGGTCTTGCGACAGTACTTGAAGTAGCCCCAGCGTGCCGATGTGGATAGACGCGGCACCTCGACGCCGACTAGGATTTCATCGGGGGCAAGGCCGGTTTCGAATGCACCCGTCATCAGTTCATCCACCCGAATGCGCCGGTCCTGCCGGCGGCCACGCACCACCGCCTCCGCACCAAGCGCCGCGAGGGCAGAAATCCAGTCCGCCGACGGATCGGCATGGACGAGGCTGCCCCCGATGGTGCCGCGATTGCGCACCGCCCGGTAGGCAATGCCAGCCGCTACCGCGCGCATCGCGCCGCCGGTAACGTCTGGCACCCGGCCATCCTCGATATCGGCGTGGGTAACGCAGGCGCCGATGAACGCGCTGTTGCGCTTATTCTCGACGTACTTGAGCTCCTCAATGGACGTGAGGTCGATCAAAATATCGGGCTGCGCCAGCCGCAGATTAAGCATGGGCCCGAGCGACTGGCCACCGGCGATGAATTTGACGACCCCGTCGTTAGAGGCGAGCGAAACGGCTTCCGACAGATCGGCGGGACGCGCGTAGTCGAAATTGACCGGTTTCACGCCTCGCTCCGCTTTGCGCGATAAATTGCAGCCAGAACTCGCCGCGGCGTCATCGGCGACACAAGCAATTCCGCGCCGAGAGAACGCAGCGCGTCGTTGACCGCGTTACCGATCGCCGCCGGCGGCGCAATCGCTCCGCCTTCGCCTATACCCTTGACGCCAAATTCGGTATGCGGCGACAGCGTCTCCATGTGATCGATGCGCGCGGGCGGCACCTCGGTCGGTCCCGGCAAGAGATAGTCTGCAAATGTCGAGGCCAACGGCTGACCGGCGGAATCGAACGGCATCTCCTCATAAAGCGCGGTACCAACACCCTGCGCGAAGCCACCCCAAATCTGGCCATCAACGATCATCGGATTGACCAGCTTGCCGCCGTCTTCAACGATAACGTAATCGAGAATCTCAATGCTGCCGATTTCCGGATCGACAGCGACCAGCGCGGCATGCGTCGCGTAGCTGAAAGTGCCGCTGTCCGGCGACGGACGGTAACCGACGGTGGCTTCAAGCCCGCCCATATCGACGTCGCTCGGCAAGTTTTGCGGCTTGAGATACCAGGTGGAAGCGATCTCGCCGAGGCTGATCGAACCGCCCGCCCCCACGACTTCGCCTCCGCGCACAATGACCTTATCGACGTCAGTCTGCAACAATTGCGCGCCGATCTTCGCGGCGCGCTTGGCGATTTCCCTGCAGGTTACCGACACCGCGCCGCCCGCCATGACCATGCAGCGCGAACCCCAAGTGCCGGTCGAGTACGGCGTCATAGCAGTGTCACCGTGCACAACCTTGATCTTGGCGATGTCAATGCCGAGGATCTCGTGCGCGACCTGCGCCAGCGTGGTTTCGAGACCCTGCCCGTGCGACTGGATGCCGACGCGTAGTTCGAGGCCGCCGTCCGGCGTCAGCCGCGCGGTGGCCTGCTCGAAGCCAGGCACCATCGGGATTCCCCAGCCGTGATAGACCGACGTGCCGTGCGCGGCCTGTTCGCAGTAAGTCGCCATGCCGACGCCGATCAGGCGGCCGTCCGGCTCGCCACGCTTCTGCCGCTCCCGGACGCCGTCGACATCGATCGCCGACACCGCACGACGCAGCGATTCCGGGTAGTCGCCGCTGTCGAACCATTTCTTGGTGATGTTAGTGAAGGGCATCTTGTCCGGCGGCACCAGAATCTTGGCGCGCACCTCGTGCGGTTCGACGCCGGCCTCGCGCGCAATTGCGTCGAGCACCAACTCAAGCGCAAAGCAGACACCGGTCCGCGCCACGCCGCGATAAGGCAAGATCGGACATTTGTTTGTCGCTACCGAATAGGTACGGCAGCGATAGGCCGGGAAATCGTAGGGGCCAGGCAGGATGCTCGCAACCTGCGCGGCCTCGAGACAGGCCGAGAACGGATAGGCCGAATAGGCCCCGGAATCGACGGTTGCCTCGCAATCGATGCCGAGCAGCCGGCCGTCGCGATCGGCATAGCCGGTGATGCGGTAGTGATGCTCGCGGCAATTGGCTCCGGCCGTCAGGTGCTCGCGACGGTCCTCGATCCAGCGCACCGGGTGACCAAGATGCATCGCTAGCCAGCCAAGACAGACTTCTTCCGCCAGCAAGATGCCCTTGTAGCCGAAACCGCCGCCGACATCCGGTGCGACGACGCGGACCTGTCCCTCGTCCAGCCCAAGGCAGCCGGCGAGGCCGGTCCGCACGATGTGCGGCATCTGGCAGGCCGAATGCAACGTAAGCTGCTCGAGACGGCTGTCCCAGACCGCCACTGCGCCACGTCCTTCGATAGGCGCCATGCATTGCCGCGCGGTGCGGATCTCGCGCGTGACCTTGATTGGTGCGTCGAACGCCTTGTCGATATTCACCTCGACGAAGGTCTCAAGGAAAACATTGTCGTCCCAGTGCTCATGAAGCCGCGCCGAGCCTTTCTCGCGCGCTGCCAGCATTTCAGAAACCGCGGGTAGTTCTTCGATGTCGAGCTGGATGGTGTCGGCAATGTCTTCAGCTGTGGCGCGATCTTTGGCGACGCATGCCGCAAGAAGCTCGCCGACATAACGGACCTTCCCGCTCGCGAGCGCAGGCTGATCCGAGATCTTGAAGCCGCGCAGGCCCGATACCGCGCAGATTGGCGCGACGCCGTCGAGGTCGTCAGCGGTGAACACTGCGCCTTGGTGCAATTCGGGAAACGCGATGTGACGAATGCGGCCATGCGCGACGGGACTGCGGACGAAAGCGACGTCCTTCATGCCGGCAAAGCGAAGGTCGGCGACGAACTGGCCGCGACCACGCATCAACCGGTCATCTTCCTTGCGGCGGATACGCGCGCCAATGCCTTGCCCGCTCACAGCGACCTGCTCCAGTGCCCTCGCAAAACCCGGCGGCGCCGCCACGCACGTTCGGCCGCGTAATGCAAGCAGCCGCAAGCGTCGGACGATGAAGTGCTATGATACTAGACTTAATACCACCTCAATTGCAACGGCGGAAAGCGCTGTCACCTCTGCCTCCGCGCGGTTTGCGTTCCGGCGAGCAGGTCGATATGAAGTTTGATGGCGTCACTGCGATAAATGATGTTGGCGACATAGATTGCAACGCCGTCAGTATCGATTACCACGCAGCGACATTCTGCTATCGGGGCACCAAGCCCCATGCGCAGCATGTCGGCCGTAATAGGGTCGGCGCTACCGATGACGACGGTCTGGTGTGCGTCGCGCACTTTGACATTCTTCAGGCCGGCGAGCACTGACAGCGCTGGGTGCTGACGAAACTCGCTCGCGGCAAGCTTAAAGATGTTGTCGGCGAGATGCACACTAACGATGCCGTATGGCTCGCCGTCCTTGTATTGCACGCTCCGCATGAATTGGTATTTCGGCGCCAGGGCGCCTTCATCTTCACGTAGCTCAGGTAGCGGCGGTGGATTATCCACCTTGATGCGCTTTGGAACGTTGTCCTTGATGGTGTCGACTAGAGCATCCCAAGTGGTTCCGACCTTGAACCAGTGACGCGACACCGGCGTTTCCGCAACGAAAGTGCCTCGGCCCTGCTGCGAACGCAGCAACCCTTCCTCGCGGAGGATATCGATCGCTTGGCGTACAGTGACCCGCGCGACCCCGAACTCTTGTTCAAGCTCGACCAGCGTGGAAACCTTTTGGCCCGGCAGCCATTGCCTGGTCTCGATGCGGCGGCGCATCACTGACGCGACCTGGATATAAAGCGGCACACGGCTGCGGTCATAAACTCGGGATAAGTTCGACATGAGTCCTTCGACGGTGGTCCGGGGCGTCACCCCAGCGTAGTCGCTACAGAGTGCGCAAATCATCCGGCAGGATCCGGGGGATTTTAACGTTCTCGCGCGCAGGTACAAGCTCCAGCGAAAAGCTCTATTCCGCTGCAGTCTGATAAGCCTCCAACGGCGGGCAGGAGCACATCAGATTGCGGTCGCCGTGGACATTGTCGATCCGATTGACCGGCGACCAGTACTTCTCAGCCGGCGACACGCCTTCTGGGAAGCAGGCTTGCGAGCGGGAATAGGGACGCTGCCAGTTCTCATCGGCGAGATCGCGCACGGTGTGGGGAGCATCACGCAAAAGGTTGCTCTCCCGCGGAGATTGCCCCTGTTCAATAGAACGGATTTCCTCGCGGATAGCGATCATTGCATTGCAGAACCGGTCGAGTTCAGCTTTCGATTCCGATTCCGTGGGCTCGACCATCAGCGTACCGGCAACGGGAAAGCTCATGGTCGGGGCGTGGAAGCCATAATCGATGAGCCGCTTGGCAATATCATCAACGCTTATCCCGGATGACGTTTTCAGGGGTCGCATGTCCAGGATGCATTCGTGCGCGACGCGGCCCCATTTGCCTTTGTAGAGGACGGGGTAATGCGGTTCGAGCCGTTGCGCAATGTAGTTGGCGTTGAGGATTGCGACCTCGGTCGCCGACTTTAGTCCCTCGCCTCCCATCATCAGGCAATAGAGCCAAGAGATGGTGAGGATCGACGCGGAGCCGAACGGCGCCGCGGAGACCGGTAAGGCAGCCTGCGGCCAATCCCGCCATTCCGGATGCCCGGGCAGGTAGGGCGCAAGATGCGCGCGCACGCCGATCGGCCCCATGCCCGGACCGCCGCCACCGTGCGGAATACAGAATGTCTTGTGCAAATTAAGGTGACCGACATCGGCGCCGTAGTCGCCCGGCCGGGCGAGACCGACCTGCGCATTGAGATTGGCACCGTCGAGATAGACCTGTCCACCATGGTCATGGACGATGTCACAGATCGTAGGCACGTCTTCCTCGAACACGCCATGCGTCGATGGATAGGTGATCATGACCGCAGCAAGTTTCCCGGCGTGCGCACTGGCCTTGGCGCGCAGATCCTCGATGTCGACATTGCCGGCATCGTTGCAACGAACAACGACGACCTCCATTCCAGCCATGTGCGCGGAGGCAGGATTGGTGCCGTGAGCCGAAGCGGGAATCAAGCATACGGTCCGATGCGCGTTGCCGCACGCGCGATGGTAGGCGCGGATCGCGAGCAGGCCGGCATACTCGCCTTGCGCGCCGGAATTCGGCTGGAACGAAATGGCGTCGTAGCCGGTAACCGCTTTCAGCGTCTCGCCAAGTTCAGAAATGATCGTCGCATAACCGCGCGCCTGATCCGCTGGGACAAACGGATGCAATGACGAAAATTCCGGCCAGGTCAACGGCATCATTTCGGCGGTCGCATTGAGTTTCATGGTGCAGGAGCCGAGCGGAATCATGGCGCGGTCAAGCGCAAGATCGCGGTCTGAAAGCCGACGCATGTAGCGCAACAGTTCGGTTTCGGAGCGGTAACTGTGGAACACCGGATGCGCGAGGAATTCTCCTATGCGGACCAGCCCCTGCGGCAAGGCTGAGGGCGTATCAGCGAGCGCTGCGTTGCGCTGCGTTGCCGATTGGGGTGTATCCCCGAAAGCGCACCAGACGCTTTCGACAATCGCTTGGGTGGTCGTCTCATCGACACTGATGCCGATGCGCGCGGGCGCATCCGGAGTTGCGGCGATGTCGCGAAGATTTATCCCGTTCTTGCGCGCGCGTTCGATAATGTCGCGATGCTGACCGCCTGCGGCGACAGTGATGGTATCAAAGAACGCGGACGTCTGAACATTGAACCCCAACGTCTCGACACCGGCGGCAAGAACGGCGGCGGTGCGGTGGATGCGGCGCGCAATCGACCTCAGCCCTTCTGACCCGTGATAAACCGCATACATCGAGGCGATGACGGCGAGCAGAACCTGCGCGGTGCAGATATTCGATGTCGCCTTTTCGCGGCGAATGTGCTGCTCGCGCGTTTGCAGCGCGAGACGGTAGGCCCGGTGGCCACGACTGTCGACGGAGACGCCAACGAGTTGGCCGGGTAGCGCGCGCTTGTGCGCATCGCGGCAGGCAATATAGGCCGCGTGCGGTCCGCCATAACCCATGGGAACACCGAAACGCTGCATTGAGCCGACCGCGATGTCCGCGCCGAGTTCACCGGGCGGCGTTAGGAGTGTGAGCGCCAGCGGATCGGCGGCAACGATTGCAATCGCCTGGGCCGCATTGAGCGCCGCAATCGGAGCGCGCCAGTCGTGGATATCGCCATAAGTTCCGGGATACTGCAGCAGTGCGCCGAATACAGCGGCGGCATCCAGGTCGCGCACCGGATCGCCAATGATGACCTGCCAACCAAGCGCTTCGGCACGCACCTTGAGCACAGCCAGCGTCTGTGGATGGCAATCGCGGTCGGCGAAGAATGCCGTACGCCCGGTCACGGAAACACGATGCGCTATTGCCATCGCTTCCGCGGCAGCGGTGGCCTCGTCGAGCAGCGAGGCATTGGCGATGTCGAGGCCGGTCAGATCAGCGACCAGAGTCTGGAAATTGAGCAGCGCCTCAAGGCGACCCTGGCTGATTTCCGGCTGATACGGCGTATAGGCCGTGTACCAGGCTGGGTTTTCCAGGATATTGCGCTGGATCACCGGTGGCAATACGGTGCCGTAATAGCCCTGCCCAATTAGTGACGTCATGATTTTAATTTCCGCGGCCACTTCGCGCGCGCGCGCCAGCGCTTCCGTCTCGGACAGCGCATGGCCAAGATCGAGCGGTGCGCTCTGCCGGATATCCTTTGGCAGCGTTTGCGCAATCAAATCATCGAGACTCGCGGCGCCGACTGTTTTCAGCATCATCTGAATGTCGTCGGTCGACGGCCCGATGTGGCGGCGGGCGAAAGGCAATAGCGCGTCAGATGTCATGGCGGCGTCCATAGGCGTTGGATACGGCTGTCAGGCTGGGTTGCTGGTCGTGATGGCTTGATAGGCCTTTTCATCCATCAGGCCATCGAGCTGCGCGCGATCCGAAATCTTCAGCTTAAACAGCCAGCCCTTGCCCATCGGATCGGAGTTGATGAGGGTCGGATCCTCGACGACCTGCTGATTGACGTCCGTCACCTCGCCGGAGAGCGGCGCGTAAACGTCCGAAGCGGCCTTGACACTTTCGACCACGGCCGCGGCGGCACCTGGCTGCAACACGGCGCCAGGTTTCGGCAATTGAACAAAGACCAGATCGCCAAGCTGTTCCTGCGCGAACGCGGTGATGCCGACGGTGGCGATGCCGTTGTCGAGGGAGATCCATTCGTGGTCGGAGGTATATTTGATCATGGCGGATTCTGCTATTGCCTCATCGTTTATACGTCAGGGTGATGAAGGGAAGCTTGGTGACGCGCACTGGCACGCGCTCGCCGCGTAGCGTGGCGAACAACATAGTGCCCGGCGCGGCTGCATCGGTGGCGGCATAGCCCATCCCGATCGGCACATTCAGGCTCGGACCGAAGCCGCCCGACGTGACGGCGCCAATCGCATCCGGCGACTGAGCATCACGATAGAGTTGCGTACCCTGGCGAATCGGTGCGCGTCCTTCGGGACACACTCCGATCCGCCGGCGCGGCGCGCGATTGGCGAGCTGAGCGAGAATAACGTCCGCGCCCGGAAACCCACCGGCATGGGCGCCGCCGGCGCGCCGGCTCCGCGCAATGCTCCATTCCAGCGCGGCCTCGACAGGCGTCGTGGCAGTGTCGATATCGGAGCCATACAGGCAAAGACCCGCCTCCAACCGCAGGCTGTCGCGCGCACCCAATCCGATTAACGCGACGTCCGGGTGCTTCAGCAATTCGCGCACAAGCCCTTCGGCTTTCGTGGCCGACATACTGATCTCAAAACCGTCCTCGCCCGTGTAGCCGGAGCGGGTCAGGACGACATCAGCGCCCATGATCCGCGTGGCGCGAGCGTCCATGAAGCGCATGACAGCGACCTCGGGAGCAAGTGAGGCCAGCACGGCCTCAGCCTTCGGGCCTTGCAGCGCCAGCAAAGCACGGTCATCGTGACGTTCGATGTCGCAGACGGCAGACAGCGCCTTGCGTAAGTGTGCTTCGTCGGCATTCTTGCTCGCCGCATTGACCACCGTGGCGAAGCGATCGCCGAGATTAGCGATCATCAGGTCGTCGCGGATGCCGCCGCGGTTATTGGTCAGCAGCGCATAGCGCTGGCGGCCGACGCCGAGCCCGACGCAATCGACCGGCGCCATCGACTCCAGCGCCAACGCGGCATCCGTCAGCGCGCCGCTGCGCGCACGGATGGACAATTGCCCCATGTGCGAGACGTCGAATAGACCGGCGGCTGCGCGGACATGCAAATGTTCCTTAAGAATTCCGCCCGCGTATTGCACCGGCATCTCGTAACCGGCGAACGGCACCATACGGCCACCGCGCTCGATATGGAGATCGTAGAGCGGCGTGCGCGCGAGCACGGTTGCAGGTTGTGGCGTGCCCATGGCTAGGCCACCGCATCCGACGTGAAGACAATACAAAAATAGGTATCCAGCATTGAGGCACCCCCTGCGCCAGCCGGTATGGCCGGTGATTGCGGTGCCCCCTCTGTCCTGTTGCCTGAGAGTGTTATCCCGTCGGCGGGCGCTGACGCGCCTCTCTCCAGAGTGTCATGTCCGTTGCGGTTCTGGGGCCTGAGAGTTTCCGGGGCGGTTGCTCCTTCGGCGCCGGTCGAAACCGGTCTCTCCCGCAAGGGGTCGAAAGGTTCGAAACACTACCTTTTTTCAATGTTAGAACCATGGGAACATTACCAACGAGTTGCGGCAATGTCATGGCCGGCATACGATTTAAATCTTAATATTGCGTCGCAGCAAATTGCAGGTGATCCGGTGACTGCCCAAAACACGCTCGCATCGCTGATCGGACGACGCCGCTCGATCCGACGTTACCGTCGGAAGCCAATTGCACGCGAGACGCTCGAGTTGCTGCTAAACGCCGCATCTCTGGCGCCATCAGCCCATAACAGGCAACCGTGGCGCTTTGCGATCGTGGACGATCCTGCCACTAGGGAAAAACTTGCCACAGCCATGGGTGCGCGCCTGCGCCAGGACCGAACCGCAGACGGCGACAGTTTGGACGCAATAGAATCTGACATCGCGCGTTCCCATGCGCGGATCACGCAGGCGCCTGCCGCAATCGTCGTCTGCATCGACCTGCGCGACATGCACGCCTATCCGGATGAACGTAGGCGCAACGCCGAGTATGTAATGGCAGTCCAAAGTGCCGCGATGGCGGTCCAAAACCTGCTGCTTGCCGCTGATCAGTATGGACTTGGTGCCTGCATTATGTGTGCGCCGTTGTTCTGCCCGGACGCCGTCTTAGAAGTATTGGGTCTGCCGAAAGAGTGGCAGCCGCAACTGCTGGTCACGCTCGGCTTGCCCGACATGGCGGCACACAAACGCACGCGAATGCCTCTATCGGACATTGTGAAATGGCCGAAAGCGCCGGATCAGCCTGCAAGATAAGCGCTGCGGACGTGGGGATTATCGATCAGTTCGTGTCCGCTGCCGGATAGCGCCAGTGAGCCCGATTCGAGTAGATAGGCTTGATCGCACATTTCCAGCGCGGCGAGTGCGTTTTGCTCGACCATCAGTACCGTGGTGCCTGCGCTACGGATACCGTTGATGATGTCGAAGGTGTGCTCGACGATGTTCGGCGCAAGGCCAAGCGAGGGCTCGTCGAAGAGGATAAGCTTCGGCCGAGACATCAGCGCGCGCGCAATCGCCAGCATCTGCTGCTCGCCGCCCGACAGCGTGCCCGCTGCCTGCTGGCGGCGCTCGGCAAGGCGCGGGAACTGCGTGAAGGTGCGGTCGAAATCCTCGGCGATTCCCTGCCGGTCCGTGCGCAAGTAGCAGCCCATCTCGAGATTTTCCGCTACGGTCATGTAGGGAAAGACGCGACGACCTTCAGGACAATGCGCGATGCCGAGCGCCAGGATAGCGCGAGCCGATGCAGTAGTAATGTCGGTACCATCGAAGACAATTTTGCCGCTGGCCGTCGGCAGCAATCCCGAGATCGTCTTGAGCGTAGTCGTCTTGCCGGCGCCGTTCGTGCCGATCAGCGCCACAAGCTGGCCGCGTCCAACGTGAAGGGAAATCCCCTTGACCGCTTCCACCTTGCCATAGCGGCAGACCACGTCGCGGAGTTCAAGCACGCTTCTTCCCCTTTCCCAGATAGGCGCGGATCACCTCCAGATTACTCTGGATCTCAGCCGGCGTCCCTTCGGCGATGATCTTGCCGTAGTTGAGGACGACGATGCGGTCACATACCTCCATGACCATCGGCATGTCGTGCTCGACGAGAAGAATTGTGACGCCGGAGGCACGGATCTTCTCGACTAGTTGGACAAAGCGCGCGGTCTCCGCCGGATTCATGCCGGAAACAGGCTCGTCAAGCAGCAACAGCGAAGGCTTGACCGCAAGCGCCAATGCAACGCCCAGCAACCGCTGCTCGCCATAAGGCAAGGTGCCTGCATGTTCGTTAGCGCGCCGTTCGAGGCCCACAAAGGCCATGATCTCGTGGGCGGCATCCTCAAGCTTGCGTTCGGACGCCCGTTCGCGCGCGGTTTGCAGCAAGATGTCCCACAATTTCGAGTGGCCCTGGCAATGCAGCCCAGTGAGGATATTCTGGAACACGCTGCGCTCCTGGAACACGCTGGTGCGCTGGAAGGTGCGCACCAGGCCCAGTTGCGCCACCTCGTGCGGCTTGAGACCGTTAAGAACCGTTTCGCGGTAACGGATGTTCCCGCTGGTCTGCTGCCAGAAGCCCGTTATGACATTGAAAGCAGTGGTTTTTCCTGCACCGTTTGGGCCGATGAGGCCGACGATTTCGCCGGCGCGCACCGAAAAGGTCATGTCGGAAATGGCGACGAGACCGCCGAAATGGACAGCAACGTTCTCGACCGAAAGGACGGTTCCGACCGCGGCGTTCATCGCTTCCGGCCCTCCGCCCCGGCGCTAACTGGCCCATCCCGCGATGCGCCGCGCCAGCTGGCGAGCAAGCGCTCGACTGCCGGCACAATGCCCCGCGGCAGAAAGTAGACTACTAGCACCATCAAAACACCGTAGACGATCCACTGCATCTCGGGCTGGATTTCCATGCCGCGCAGAAATTCCGGAACGAAGCCGAAAATGACGCCGCCGACGATCGGCCCAGCGAGCGTTCCCTTGCCGCCGGTGATCACCATAATCACCATCGTCACCGTGTAGATGAACAGGAAGATGTCGGGATCGACGATGCGGATATAGTGTGTGTAGAGCGAGCCGGCCATGCCGCAGATCGACGCCGAAACCACGGTTGCCAGCACCAACGAGCGCGTAACATCAATTCCGACCGACATGGCGAGCGGCTCGTTCTCGCGCAGCGCGATCATCGCCCGGCCGGCGCGCGAATTCACCAGCCGTGCAATTACGATGTAGCTGATCACCGCCACGAACAGCATGAGATAGAAAAATTCCGGCTTGCGCAGGAACGACAATTCATGGCCGCCGAAATTGAAAGTCGGCGCCGGAATGCTGTTGAGCGCCATCGGGCCTTGCGTCAGCTCGACCCAGTTGAGCGCGACGAGGCGCACAACTTCGGCGAAGCTGATGGAGACGATAACGAAATAGGCGCCACGGACGCGGAACGAAATCTTACCGATGACATATCCGACGATCCCGGTAACCACGATTGCGCACAGCATCGCAAACCAAACCGGCTTCGGCTCTAGGCCGACCGTCACGCCTGGCAGCACATGGACCTCGAAGCCGAGCGAGACCAGCGCGCTGGTATAGGCGCCGATGCCAAAGAATGCGACATGACCGAGCGACAGCTGACCGGTGTAGCCGAGCAGCAGGTTCAGACTCATCGCCGCGATGATGAAAATGCCGGTCGTGATCAGGATGTGCAGAAAATAGAAGTCGGTAAGCCATTGCGGAATCGTCGCCAGCAGGGCCACCAGAACCCACGGCAGAAAGCGGCTCAACCGATCCGCTCCTTACGTGCGAAGAGGCCGGTGGGCTTGAACAGGAGGATCAGTATGATCAGCAAGAAGCCCATGGCGTCCCGATAACCCGACGATATGTAACCGGCGCCAATTTCCTCCGCGAAGGCGAGGATGAATCCGCCAGCGGTGGCGCCGACGACATTGCCAAGACCGCCGAGGATGACGACGGCAAAGGCCTTCGCGGCGGCGAGGTCACCCATAGTCGGCGTCACCACGAAGACCGGGCCAAGCAACGCCCCCGCCGCAGCGGCAAGCCCCGAACCAATGGCAAAGGTCGCGGTATGGATACGCTCAATGCGGATGCCCATCAGCGCCGCAGTGTCCCGATCCTGAAAGGTCGCACGCATCGCCTTGCCAAGCCGCGAGCGGTTGACGAGCAAATATGTCAAGCCGATCAGAATGAGCGCGATGACGAAAACAAAGACACGATTCCACGACACGGATAAGGGACCGAGCACCAGCGGTTCGGCAGGGAAAGGGTTGTTGATCGACAGTGCGACGCCGGTCCAGGTAAATTGCTCGGCGTTCTGCAAGGCGATCCAGGCGCCGATCATCACAAGCATGGTGGTGTCGATGTCGGCACCACGCAATCGACTGAGCAGCACGATTTCGATCAGCGCGCCGAGCAACATGCCGAGCGCCATCGCAAACAGTAGCGAGACGAAGAAATTCAGTCCAAGCGGCATAACGAGGGCGTACATGCAGTAGGCCCCGAAGGCGTAAAGTTCGCCATGCGTGAAGTTCACCACCCGCATGATGCCGAAGATAAGCGTTAGCCCGATCCCCAGCAGCGCGTAAATGCCACCCAGAATAATCGCGTTGAGCAGATGCTGAAGGAGTTCGTTCAACTCCGGACACTCCAGCGATTCAAAACATCAATAAGAGGCACAGGCGGCCACCGGCTGCCTGTGCTGTTTCGTCATACGGGGTTTTCAGAACTTTTGAACTTTACCGTCTTTGATCTGGACGAGATAGACGGTCGGAATGTTCTGGCCGCTTTCCTTGCCGGCCGGTCCCTGCTTGTTGAAGTGGATGTCGCCATAGACGCCCTTCACGGTGACCTTCCACAGCGCGTCTTTGATCGCCGTCGGGTCGGCCTTGCCGGCCTGCTTGATCCCTGCGACAGCGACATAGACCGCGTCAAAGCCGCGATAGCCTTCGGTCAGACCGCCGACGTTATGACCGTGCTTTTTCCAGGCGTCCATGTAGCGCTTGGACACTGCCGGGTTCTTGGTCACTTCCGGGAACCACGGCGGGAAGAAGGTGGTGTGATAAGATCCATTAGCAGCGGCGCCGGCCTGGGCGATGAGCTGGTCGGGGGAATTCGAGCCGCCGCACGAAATGACGCGTACGTTCAGCCCCTGCTCCTTGGCCTGCTTCAGGATCAACGTCAGCTGCTCCACAGCAGTCGTGACGAACAGCGTGTCGCCGCCCGTGGCCTTTATCTTGGCGAGGTTGGCGGAGAAGTCGGTTGCTTTCGGATCCATCGGTTCCTTGACGCCGATCTCCACCCCACTCGCCTTCAGCATGTTGGCGTATTCGTTGGCCGAGCCGATGCCGAAGTCGTTATTGGTGAAAAGGAAGTTGGCTTTCTTGATGCCGAGCTTCTTGACCAGCGGCTTGAAGGCCACCGCCTCCATCGCCGAAGTCGGGCTGATGCGGAAGATGTAAGGATTGCCCGATACGGTGATTTTGCCGGAGGACGAGGTCTCGACGATCATCGGCACCTTATATTCTATGAGCTTCGGCATCACCGCGAGGGTCAACGTCGAACTCCAGGCGCCGATCAACACCGGA
Source organism: uncultured Alphaproteobacteria bacterium (assembly GCA_963828695.1). Classification (GTDB taxonomy): domain Bacteria; phylum Pseudomonadota; class Alphaproteobacteria; order Rhizobiales; family Xanthobacteraceae; genus Pseudolabrys. The sequence continues at coordinate 733,319 of CAWHFS010000001.1, forward strand.
ACCTTATCCTTCTCGATCAACTTTTCGACGGTGCTGACCGCTTCGGTCGGATTGGACTTGTTGTCCTCGATGACCAGTTGGATTTTCTTACCGAGCACGCCGCCGGCGGCGTTGATCTCATCTTCGGCGATCTTGGCGCCCTGCGCGACATAGTTACCCGACGCGGCGAAGGCGCCGGTCAGCGGTTGGGTCACGCCGATCTTGATGGCATCCTGAGCAAACGCACCTGTGACGAAGCCGCCCGCCATCAGAGCTACAGTCGCCACTACTCCGGTCAGTTTCATTCTTGTCAGTTTTTTCATGTCCACTTTCCTCCGATCCGTGTCGTCCAAAGTCGACGACAGCTTGTGCCAACAAATCGAAACCACTCGCCTCTTAAGGTTCAGGTAGGAAGCTGAGACTGTATTTCGCACGGTAAGTTGTGTCGACGGGGCTAGATGAACGCCTCGCACCTGCATCGCCCAAACCGCCTTTTTCAGCGGTGAGCAGGCCTTCCACTCTCAATCGTCTATTGCGAGCCACAACCACCAACCCCCGCTCAAGTCATTCTATTTTTAGTATGATAGTAAAGGTGAAAAATTCAGGCAAGCGCAAACTAAAGCCAATCAATCGAATATGACGGCACATCTTGAGGCATTTGCACCAGCAAGAATGCGAACGCCTCAGCATTCGGGGACTTTTACAGCGAGGCCGCCGCGAGACGTTTCTTTATATTTCGACTGCATATCGATGCCGGTTTGTCGCATGGTCTCAATCACTTGATCGAGCGTGACGTGGTGCGATCCGTTGCCACGCATCGCCAGGGACGCGGCCTTGATGGCTTTGACGGCCCCGAATGCATTGCGCTCGATACACGGAATTTGGACTAGCCCCCCGATTGGATCGCACGTCATACCGAGGTTGTGCTCAATGCCGATTTCGGCTGCATTCTCCACCTGTTGGTTGGTACCGCCGAACGCGGCGGCCAGACCAGCCGCAGCCATCGAGCAAGCAACGCCAACTTCGCCTTGGCAGCCAACTTCGGCGCCGCAGATTGATGCGTCCATTTTGCACAAAGGACCAATTGCGGTGGCTGACAGAAAGAACGTTCGGACACCATCTTCGGTCGCGCCGGGACAATGGTCTCGGTAATATTTTATAACTGCCGGGATGACGCCTGCTGCGCCGTTGGTCGGAGCGGTAACCACACGGCTGCCGGCCGCATTTTACTCATTAACAGCAATGGCATAGGCATTCACGTAGTCCATCGCCTCATGTGTTGCGCGGAAATTTTCTCGCTGGGACGCATCCACTTGTTCGAATAGACCGCTTGCCCGCCTGCGCACTTTAAGCCCACCCGGAAGCAGACGTTTCGTACGAATTCCGCGCTCAATGCACGCGAGCATTACACCGGCGATGCGATCAATGCCGGCACGGACCTCAGCCTTCGTGCGAAAGGCAAGCTCATTGGCGAGAACAGCTTCGGCAATAGTCAAAGAATTGGCCGCGCAAAGCGACAACAACTCATCAGCCGAGTAATAGTTAAGCGGCACAGGCGAGCGTATCGCCTCGGGATCGACGCCTTCGCGAACGACGAAACCGCCGCCGATCGAATACCAAGTCTCTTCAAATATTGGGTGACCATCGGCTGCGAAAGCCGTAAAACGTCAGTGCGTTCGGATGCCCAGGGAGTGTACGCACGAAATCGAAAACAATATCGATTTCGCAAACGAATTCGATCTGCCGTGTCTGACTAAGTTGCATTCGGCGACTCGTCTTGAGCGCCGCGAAGTCTGATTCAGCCTCATCGGGATCGATTGTATCGGGCCGGTAACCACTAAGCCCAAGCACAATAGCCTTGTCCACGGCATGGCCCTTACCGGTCCACGCCAACGAACCGAACAACCTCACAACAATCCGCGCGACCTGGTTGGCTGCTGGTTGCTGCAACAGCGCAGCCCTGAAGTTCCCGGCTGCCTTCATCGGACCAGTCCTGTACGATGAAGATGGCCCGATGCCGACCTTGAACAATTCGAACAGGCTAATCATGGCAGCGCCAAAATATCCCCTGTTAGAGCCGTCCTAACCGTTCTTCAATCTCGGGATGATCTCACGCGCGATTATTTCGATCTGGTCCGCCTCATACCTATAAGGCACGAAAATTATTTTTTGGACACCGACGGCTATGTGTTTCTTGAGTTGCTCGACGCATTCTTCAACAGAGCCCATGATTGCGCTGTCCCGCGAGCAATCGCTGTTCGCCGGAAAATCCCATTCGGTGTCGAGCCATTCCATCATCTTGTTTTCGATATCGGCTCGTGACTTGCCGATATAGATTGGTAGCTGCGATGCATTCGCCAAGGTGTCGGGATCCTTGCCGGATTCCTTGGCAAAAGCACGAATTTTATCCCAGGATTTGGTGAAGGCTTCCGAGGTGTAGAAATAGGTCAGCCAGCCGTCTCCCACCGTCGCCGCGCGCTTGAGTACCCGGTCGACATAGCCACCGATCAGGATCGGAATGCGGTCCTGTGCGGGCTTCGGATACATCACCGCCTTCGAAATTTTATAACGTGAGAACTCGCCGGTAACCGAAGGCTCGGTCCACAGGCGGCGCAGAATCTCAAGATTCTCGTCCATTATTTTGCCGCGCCGCTCGAACGGAATGCCCAGGGCATCGAATTCGCGCTTGTACCACCCGGAGGCCATACCCATGAGCAGGCGGCCCTTGGAAAGCTGGTCCATGCTAGAGAGCTGCTTGGCGAGCGCCACCGCGTTGCGTGCTGGAAGGACCAGGATGCCAGTGCCCAACTTGATTCGCTTGGTACGCGCAGCGATAGCGGTCAGCACCGTAAGCGAATCGATAATCGGAAAATGTGGCTCAACGCCGAGCAGAATGTGATCCCACACCCAGATCGAGTCAAAACCAAGCTCTTCCATCTTTACGCCGTAGTCTACCAGCGCCCCGGCATCCGGAATTTGCGGATAGGCGGTAAAGTTGCGCGCAGCAATGCCGAAGGTGCCGGCCAAGGTTTTCATGTTGGTACTCCCGTCAATTCTATAAGCTGTCAGCCGATATAGAGGCGGTCTGGGTCGAGCGCGCGCAACGTCGACAGTTCGTGATCAGTCGGAGGTTCGGTCACGGACAAATCGGCACTATAATTGAGTTTGAAATCGGTCTTGTCCTGCACTTGCTCGCGCGTGATGCCCGGATTAAGCGCGAGCACGGTCAGACGCCGCGTCTCGTCGTCGAAGCCGAACACGGCCAGTTCAGTGACGACGCGATACATGCCGCCCATCGGCAAGCCGGCCTCAGCGCGCGACTTGTTGCCTTTGAGCCATCCTGGGCTAGTGATGAAGTCGACATTTTCGACGAAGCGCCGCTTTTCGTGCTTCATCGTTACGATCATCTTAGTGAGGCTCGAAATGTCGTTACCGCCCCCGGTGCCAGGCAGCCGCGTCTTCGGCTTCTTGGGATCGCCGATGAAGGAGCTGTTGAGATTGCCGTACTGGTCGATCTGCGCACCGCCCATGAAGCCCACATCGACATACCCGCGCTGCAGGAGCAGCAGCACGTCTGCGCTGCCGAGCACCATATTGGCGCGCACGGTACAACGCTGGTCGTTGGTCGAGGGCGGCAGCTTACCGGGCTCGATGAGTGCGCCGATGACGCCACCTTCGAACAGGATCGTGAGGCCCGGGCAATGCAGACGCTGCGCGAGTGTCGCCGCGAGTAGCGGCACGCCGACGCCGGCGAACACCACCTGGCCATCTTCGAGCTGGCGCGCGCTGAGGATCGCAAGTAGTTCACCCGCGGTATGGGCCGATTTAAGCGTCATAGATCGCCTTTCCGGCGCGCACGGCGGCGAGTACCTCGTCCATGCCGATCATGTTGAGGAATTCGACCCAGGACGCTGGACCGTAAACATAGTGATCCAGATACCCCTGCATGCCCTTGACCGGATCCTTGTTCACCAGTTCGACGTAAGACCCCATGTGCTTCATCATCGGCTCGTATTCGCCGTAGCACTCGTGCGGGGCCGAGCCGATGGGAAGTTCGACGACGGCATCGACGGCGAAGAATGGAATCTTGGTCTGGTCGGGCGCGCGGCGGATCTGGTCGTTCGACACGATGCGCTCTGTGGTCAGGATGACGCGCCTGGCCGCCATCGCAAGATCTACATCCATGAACTGCAAACCATCGATCTGCGCATTGCCGTAGGCGTCGCAACGCTGCACATGAATCAGCGCGACGTCCGGATTGAGCGCGGGCACCAACAGCAGTGTTTCGCCGGTAAATGGACACCGCATGGTCTTGGTATCCGGCCGCTGCTCAAGCACGCCGGAGCCGAGCATCGAGCGGATCGGCATGAATGGCACGCCCATGGCGCCGGCGCGGAAGCGCATGCCCATCGCCATGTGGCTCCACTCGTCATATACCGCCTTGCCCGTCTCGACATAGTGGCGCATGACCTTCGAGACGCCCCAAAGAATGCCCTGGCTGAACCAGCTGGTCATGATGTGCTCGCTGACACCGGAGCCGTAGAGCAAATCGCCGTCGCTGGAGATGATGCATCGCGAACAGGTAAGCTTTTTCCTCTTGGCCCGGATCAGCGCCCAGATCATGCCCATCGGCGTGCGGGACATGGTGCTACCACCGATGCCGACGGATTCGCCGTCCTGAACGAACGATGCCGCTTCCTCGAGCGACACGACCTTTTCGCGCAGGCTGCGGTCGCGCTGCGCAAGGTCTTTCCGCAGCTTGGTATAGGGGTGAACCAGATTCATGCTGCCGTCCTGCCGGTGACGTCGGCGTTGAATTCTCGGATTAAGCGATCCCAGACCGGGATGGTTGCAACCAGTTCCTGCCAGAACGCCTGATCTCTACGGCGGTCGAAGTCCTCGACCGACACGCCCTGCTGCTCGACCCAGGTGTAGTAGCCGAGATTGAAGATGCGCTTGCGGTCGGTGTGACGAAGCTCCACCACGTGGTCATCGGCGACGCCTTCGAGATGGAGTGCAAACACTTCACCGGCATCGACCACATCGAAGCCGTCCGGATAGCGGCGCTTGAGATAGCCTTCGCTTTCGCTGCCATACATCGCCGCGCTGTCGGTCGCGACGGTCGCGATCACGTCGTCTGGGCCGTAATCGAGATGTTTCGCAAGCTTGATCGCAGCGACGATGTTGGCAAGCCCGGAAATACCGATGTCCTCGAATGCACGTACTAAGCCTGCGTCAATGCCGCGACGACTGGTCAGGTAGTCTTGCCCGGCCTTGATGCGGAAAAAGAGGTTCAACGAGTCGCTCGCCTTGTCCGATACGCCGATCACCACATCGGTGTTCATGACATTGTGGATCAGCGGAATGTGCTTGTCACCGATACCCTGAATGTTGTGCTCGCCATAGCCGTTGCAAAGCATGGTGGGGCACTCAGTCGCCTCGACCGCAACGATCCGGGTGCCGTGCATCGTCTTGAGATAATCGCCGGCGCCGAGCGTACCGGCGGACCCCGTCGCCGAGACGAAGGCCGCGAGTCGATATTGCCCATGACGGTCCTTCAAGTGCCGGTAGACACGGTCCAGAGCCTGCGCGGTGCAGTGGTAGTGAATGAGATAGTTCGCAAACTCAGAAAACTGGTTGAGAATGACATTCTGCTTGTCGCCTGCGAGCTCCGCGCATTTATCGTAGATTTCCTTGACGTTGCTCTCGGTGCCGGGCGTGCGAACAATGTCGGCGGGATCGGCAAGCCACTGCTTGAGCCAGTCGAAACGCTCACGGCTCATACCGGCGGGCAGTACGGCTACGCCGCGGCAGCCGAGAATACGCGAAATTGCGACGCCTCCCCGGCAGTAGTTGCCAGTTGACGGCCACACCGCGCGGTCATGCGACGGATCGAACCGTCCCGTCACCAGACGCGGCACCAGGCAGGCATAGGCGGCGAGCACCTTGTGCGCGCCAATCATCGGGAAGCGGCGGCCAAGCAGGACTACGATGGGCGATTTCACCCCCGTCAGTTTCGGTGGCAGGACGATATGCCCGGGCACATCGACCCGACCCTTGCGGTCCGCCCCGTTAAACCAGTGGACACGCCAGAGATTGGCGGCGTTCGGCGCATCGGGATCGACCGCCGCGAGACCGGCGAACGTCTTGGCGTCAATCGAGGCAGGGTCAGCGAGTTCGCTGAAGGTCGGCAGCCGACCGCCGACCTTGCGCAGGCGGTCAATGGCCGCCGCCCGACGCGCACGGTCGATGATTTCGGGCTGAATAAAAAGGCTCATTCCGCAAAATCCCGAATAACTAGTTCGGCATTGACGTTCGTGTCGTTAGTGTTGTTTCAGCCGCGTCCTTATTCTTGTGCAGGTCCGGCAGCCAAGAAGTATAAATTCATCCTATTATTAGAACAATAGAAAGTTATGCCCTGGGCTCCGGTATCGCTTCCGCGCAAGATTCTCCGCTCACGACCTCACTGCCGTTTTAAGACTAGAAGTTGCGACGCGACACCGCCCGACGGGTACGTCGCCATAGGTTGTTGTGCGCTGGCGCGGCGCGCGGCCTAGCGAGCGGATGATCGCTTCCATCGTCTCGGGCGTCATTTCCTGGCCATGCACGGCGCCGGCCGAGCGCGTGATGGTTTCGTCCATCAGTGTGCCGCCAAGATCGTTAGCGCCGGCGCGCAAACATGCCTTAATGCCCTCCGGGCCCATCTTCACCCACGATGTCTGTATGTTCTGGACCAGCGGATGAAGCACAATCCGCGCCACCGCATGCATCAGCACCGCCTCGCGGTAGGTCGGGCCGCGCCGTGCTCGACCCTTAAGATATATCGGCGCTTCCATATGCACAAAAGGCAGCGGTACCAATTCGGTAAAGCCGCCGGTCTCAGCCTGCAACCGGCGCAAGCGCAGGAGATGGCGCGCCCAGTGCACGTATCCGTCAACATGGCCGTACATGATGGTCGCCGTGCTCTTCAAGCCGACGCGATGCGCGGTGCGCATGACATCAAGCCACCGCGCAGTGTCGATCTTGTCGGGACACAAAATCGCACGGACTTCATCGTCAAGCACTTCCGCTGCCGTTCCGGGCAGGCTACCAAGCCCTACGTCCTTTAGGCGCAACAGAAATTCCTCAACAGGAAGGCCAAGCGTCGCTGCGCCCTGATGCACTTCGAGCGGTGAGAAGGCGTGAACGTGCATTTCCGGCACCGCGGAGCGCACAGCACGGCAGATATCCAGATAAGTCTTCCCGGTGAAATACGGATGGATGCCGCCCTGCATGCACACTTCCGTGGCGCCGCGTTCCCACGCCTCGCATGCGCGGCGCGCAACTTCGTCAAGCGACAGATTGTATGGCCGCCCGCGCAGGTTCTCGCTCATCTTGCCTTTCGAAAAGGCGCAGAACTGACACTTAAACGAACAGATGTTGGTGTAGTTGATATTGCGGGTGACGACATAAGACACTGTGTCTCCGGAAGTCTCATAGCGCAATGCGTCGGCCGCCGCGCAAACCGCGGCGAAATCGTCGTCGCGCGCCCGAAACAGCCGCACGATGCTGTCTTCCGAAAGCTCATGACCTGCGGTAGCGCGTTCAATGACCGGTGCGAGATCGTTGCTCGCCATTGCTGGGCTTGCGATGCGTTGTGGCGGCAGCGGCGCGGCGCTGCCCGGTGTCCAGTCGCCGCGCCGTAGCCAGCCATCGGCGTCGATCCGCCGTACTACGGTCGTGCGCAAGGCCGGATCGACCCAGCGCGGCAACTCGCGCGCAAAGGCGGGATAGATCGCCAGCCGTTCGATAAGGCTCTTTCCCGCGGCGCGCGTAGCGCATTCGAGCAGCCGGAGGTGCGGCCATGGCGCATCCGGATTGACGTGATCGGGCGTCACCGGCGACACGCCGCCCCAGTCGTTGATGCCGGCTTCAACCAACCGGTTGAGCGCGCCGGGACTGAGATTGGGCGGCGCCTGAATGTTCATCGACGCCGGGAAGATCAACCGAGCGATGGCGATGGTCCATAGATGTTCGTCGAGCGTCGGCGCAGGCGCATTCGCCATGCGCGTGCCGGGTTTGGGGCGGAAGTTCTGGATGATGACTTCCTGAATATGGCCGTGGGCGGCGTGCAAATCGCGCAGCGCCAGTAGCGCCTCAATGCGTTCGCGCTGCGTCTCGCCGATGCCAATCAGAATGCCAGTGGTGAATGGCACACGCTGCTCGCCAGCCATGCGGATGGTGGCAAGGCGCGCCACCGGATCCTTGTCAGGTGACCCGAAATGGGGTCCGCCGCGCTCTGACAGCCGCATCGAAGCGGTTTCCAGCATCATGCCCTGCGACACCGAAACCGAACGCAACGCGCCGAGATCCGCCGCGTCGAGCAAGCCCGCATTTAGATGCGGCAGCAGGCCGGTTTCTTCGAACACGAGCCGAGCCATCTCAGCAAGATAGGACAGCGTCGTTTCGTGGCCCAATTGGTCGAGTTCCTTGCGAGCTGTCTGGTAGCGCAGCTCTGGCTTGTCGCCGAGCGTAAACAACGCCTCGTCGCAGCCGGCCTCATAGCCGGCCCGGGCGATCGCCAGTACTTCGTCGCGCCTGAGGTAAGCGCGCTCACCGGCGCGCGCGGGATGCGCAAAGGTACAGTAGTGACAAACGTCTTGACACAGTTTGGTGAGCGGGATGAAGACCTTTCGCGAATATGACACCGAGACACCGTGCGCGGCGTCGCGGCGGCGCGCGGCGGCAGCCAGTAGGGGCGCAAGATCGTCTCGATCGATGAGACGGAACGCATCCTCCGGCGACAACACCGTATTGTCGCGAAGACCGGCCAAGAGATCGTCATTGCTTCTCATGCCGTAACCTCAGCGGGAAGACGTTCAGCGACGCAGACAAGCCGAGCAGCCGCGCCGATGGCGCTGAGATAGGCATGGGCCCGCGTGGACGAACGCAGCGCTAGAAACGTGCGAACATCGTCCGCCCGGTCAATGTCGAGCGCAAGCTCGGGCTGTTGTAGCACCGTTGTCAGGATACCCGCTTCACGCGCGGCAAGAACATGCCGCGCAAAACTGCGGCGGCCGAATTGCATGGTGACAGCGCGCATTGGGCGGCAGGCGAGCAGATTGGTGCCGCCGTCATTGGCCGCCTCGGCAATTGCCAGCGTGCGCGAATGACGGATCGCATTGGCGGCGGCGGCAATGGCGTCGCGCGTTAGTCGCGGAATATCGGACGGCACGACCATCAGGCCGCAATCGCCAGCCAGACCGAGGGAAGCCACCGCGCGTTCGATTGCCGCATTAATCCCGCAGCCGTCGTCACATTGAACCACAATCGCACCGTGATGTTTTGCTAGGGATGCCGCAGCCGGATCGGCCGTCACGACGGCGATCTCGGCGAAAATGTCGTCGCATCCGCGCAGTACGTCGAGCACATCCGCCAGCATCAGGCGGGCGAGACAGGCGCGCTCATTCGTGCCCAGCAGCGGCGCGAGCCGGCGCTTTGCCGCAGAGAACCGCTTGACGGGCACCACCGCACAGATATCCAGCGAGTGCGTCATCGGCTGGCGCCTCCCGCGCGCATCGTAGCTGGCTGCCACGCTAGTGTGTCAGCGAAGGCCAGGACTTCTCCGGCGAGCCGTTCTTTATCGACAACATCGCACATCAGGGTGCGCGTGCCCAGCACGGGCAGATCGAGCGCGCGGCCCGCTTCGGCATCGGATTCATCGACGACCAGCCCGGAAATCAGTCCGCGATAATGTGATGCGATCGCCTGCGGCGTCGTTGCTATGCCAAGCTCCGCCATGATTTTTGCGGTCGGTCCCTTGACAGCTTTGCCGCCTATGATTGGCGACACCGCAACGACCGGCGCGGCGGCCGTTGTCAGCGCGGCGGCAATGCCTGGCACGGCGAGGATGGGATCGACACTAAGATATGGGTTGGATGGGCAGATTATGATCGCCTTGAGCGCCGAATCCGTCATCAGATTCAGCAATCCGGCCGACGGCGTGGCTTGCTCGGCGTGAGCGAAGCGGATCGCCCGCACCCGCGGTTCGGCTTTCCGCCGCACGAAATAGTGCTGGAAGGGCAATTCGCCCTCTTCGGTATCGATCATTGTGCGCACCGGCGCGTCCGACATCGGCACAATGGCAGCAGTTATGCCAAACCGTTCGGCAGCATACGCGGCGAAAGCCGACAGCGTCCGTCCGGAGCGTAGCCACGCGGTGCGGAGCACATGCACGGCAACATCGCGGTCACCCAGCCGGAACCAAGTCTCGCCGCCGGCCTGAGAGATCGACTCCATGAAATGCCAGGTCTCGTCGGCGCGGCCCCAGCCTCGCTCAGGATCGGCCAAGCCGCCAAGCGTATATAGAACCGTGTCGAGATCGGGCGAAATATGGAGCCCGAGATGCTCGAAATCATCGCCGGTATTGACAGCCACCGTCAATCCGCCAGACGCGAGCACGCGATAAAGACCGAGCGCAAGCTTGGTGCCGCCGACGCCGCCGCACAGCGCAAGAACTGGTCCGGAACGCGACTCTGTCATCGGAACAAATCCGTTTCCTTCGGCCGCAACAATGCCGAAGCCGGCGCCGCCGGCCCCCTCCAGTCGAGCCCGCGAATGTGGATGGCGGGCTGTCCTTCGGCGCCCTGTCCCATTACTAGCGAAGCAGCAGCGGCGATTTCGTCGGCCAGAGCGATTTCGGTAACGCGCAGCTTGCGACCGAACAGGTCCGGTGCGCCGACCATGCTGCGCAGGACCGGCAGACCGGCCGCGCCAATTGCGACGCCGACGACCCCGCTGCGCCACGGACGACCGAAACTGTCATTCATCACGATGCCCAGATCAACGCCGAATTCACGGTCGAGCCGGATTTTCAACGCAGAACAGGAGGCGTCCGGATCGCGCGGCAGCAACAGGACCTGCTCGCTCTCGTCACCCGCCACGTTGGAGTGATCGATACCGGCATTGGCCATGATCAGGCCGAGCCGATGCACGACGACCAGCACGCGCTCCTTGCGGACGATCTCACTCGATTCGGAGAGGATCAGCTCGACCACGCGGGCATCCTTGTTGACCTCCGTCGCCAGATCAACAGCACGTGCGCTCGGCGTAATTGTCCTCAGATCAACATATCGACCTTCCGCTTTGGAGACAACTTTCTGTGCGATGACGAGAACATCCTTATTCTGCGGCACAATGGCGGCGCGGCGCAACGCAGCTGCGATAAGGGCGGCAAGATCATCGCCAGGCTTCACGAGCGGCAGCCCGGGCAAGGCCGTCAAACTGAGACCCGTCACAGCCATTGACGATCACCGGGCGCCAGCGTCGGGCAAGCCGGTGATACGAATTCCGGCACCGGGCACCTTGTAGCGTCGGTTTATGGCGATCAGGACCGACGTCAACGCTTCAGCGGCAACCGCATTGGCAAGCACGCCGCCAGCGACACCGCGGGTTGCACAGACATTCGCGAGCGCGACCACCCGCTCACGCGCCTCGGCATCATCGGCGAACACCAATACATCGCAGTCGGCCTTCGCGCCGCCGTGCAGTTTTTTGGCGCCAACATTGTGGAACGCCGCGGCGACGCGCACTTCAGGTCCGAGGAGACGCTGCGCCACCAGCGCCGGTGAACCCGCGGCCGGAAGCTGGACCACCGAAACCTTTGGCGGCGTCAGCGGCACGACGGCATCGACCAAGATCTTGCCGGCCATCACCGACTTGATGTCTTCGATGATGGCATCGTGATTGGCGTAGGGAACGCAGAGAAGAACAATGTCGGCAGCCTGCGCTGCACCGCGATTGTCATCGCCGCTCACCGCCGTCCCAATCTGCTGGGAAAGCTCACTAGCCGCCCGCTCGGCCTTTGTCTTGTCGCGCGACCCGATAAATGTCGGATATCCTGCCGCCGCCAAAAGACGCGCAAGTCCGGAACCCAGATCGCCGGTGCCGCCGAGAATTGCAATAGTCGGATTAACTCGCAAGACTGATTCACTCGGACGATGGGGCTAAACGTCTGAAACCCAGATAGCATAAGGTTCTATTTATAGAAACACAATACCTTTACGTGAGCACGCAAGTCCTCGGCAAACTTTAAATCAAGCTTTTGAAGCTTCAGCCAACCAAGACAAGCTTTTGGTAAAACTCTTGCCGCAGGCAGCTCGCTTACGTCACAGGCGAGAAGCAATAATTTCGCGATAAGAATTATTTTCGCGTATATTTCGAGCTTGGTTGGCATCTAACTTAATGATGCGGATGACTATTGCAGCCGAACCCAGAGTCAGTCCCATCACGGTAATCTGGTAGCTATTGTAAGCATCGCCAGAAGTATTAAATTTCCGAAACTCAAAATTCTCTTCGTCGCCAAATAGATAATACCAACTACAATCATCAAAATATGGCTCGGACACCGCTACGATTGTCGGTCCGAAAACAGTTTTCGCCAACCGTACTAAGCGGGGGTATATTTTCGACAAGAACCTCCTCAAAAACAAATTCCGTACCCCCCTGATGGCCAATTTAAATGGGCACTCCCGCTACGTGCTAATCTTAATTGATATTATAACCCGCTACACTACTTAAGCCAGGCAGCATACCGATCATGAATACGAATAATCTGTTCGTCTATTTGTTGCGCCGTACATCCGTTACTCAGCAAATATTGAGCAAAATGTACCGCCGCCTCGCCCCATGAGATCTCATTCTTTCTAAGCTCCGACAGTAAATCGAATGCGTTCCGTTCTGTAGTCACCTCAGCCGCAAAAATCAGGCTCGGCCCCTCGAAACAAATTCCTATTTTATTTTCCCATTCCATGTCGGATCCTCAATTTAGCGCGTTTGCAATTGACAAATCCATCGAGGTTACTCCTCGCATGCCCAGTCGGAGACTAATTTGGACTAAACTCGGCCTCAGCGATCTGCATCGCGATCGAGAAAAAATGCGCGCCATTGCCCTCAGTCATTGAGGCAATTTGAGCTTTCACCTGATCTGCACTCGGCATTTTTGTCCCAATTTTTCCTATAGCACCATAACTGCTTTTCGTTGAAGACCACGGTCACGTCAAAACAAGCCTGCCAACAGAGTAATTGACTTCTTCCTGAGCGAACGCTCCAAATCAGAGGGGGACTAAACCCCCGCAGGAAACGCTCGCCAAGCGGCGCAAGAGCCGAGTTGTAAGGGGATGATGGCGAAGCGAACGTGATTCGAACAGACTGGCACAGCCTTCACTGTCAACCCCGTCACGCAGTGTGATCGCACCAATTCTGCGGCTCGTTTCTCTAGAAAGCGGGAATAATGCCGAAGGTGTGCGGAGACTTTCGGCATATTGGGCCGGAAAAATATCAATTTTGGAACATAGAGGCTCTCCGCCTGCGGCAAGAAGCCCGCCAGCGGCGGGCCTTTACCAAGGAGTTTGTAGGGAAAATCTCTAGCAGGCTGTTGAAGAAGTCCCTAGCGGGATGGAGCGGGGCATGATTCTCTCGATGCTTGAATCGGGAGATTGGGATGCGCGGGTCTGACGAACGGTCTGGATCGTTGTTCAGTTACGTGGATGTCGAAGCGCGGGTTCGCATCGATCACCCGCTGCGGGTGATCCGGGAGATTGCGAACGCAGCCTTGAAGGATCTGTCGGCGGCGTTTACGGCGCTTTACACGGACTTCGGGCGGCCATCGATTGCTCCGGAGAGGCTGCTTCGGGCGATGCTGCTGCAGGCGTTCTACGGCATCCGGTCCGAGCGGCAACTGATGGAGCGGCTTGAGTTCGACTTGCTGTTCCGCTGGTTCGTCGGGCTCGGCGTGGACGATCCGGTGTGGGACCATTCGACCTTCTCCAAGAACCGCGACCGGCTGCTGGAGGGAGAGATCGCCGCGAAGTTCCTGGCCGCGGTTCTGGCGCGGCCGCAGGTAAAGCGGCTGTTGTCGAGCAATCACTTCTCGGTGGACGGGACGTTGATCGAGGCTTGGGCCTCGATCAAGAGCTTTCGCCGGAAGGATGGCGGCGACAACGACATGGAGGGGCCGGGCCGGAACGCCGAGCGGAGCTTCCATAAGGAGAAGCGTTCCAATGAGACGCACCAAAGCACGACCGACCCGGACGCGCGGCTTTACAAGAAGGGTGACGGGCAGCCGGCCAAACTCTGCTACATGGGGCATGCCCTGATGGAGAACCGCTACGGCCTGGCGGTTGGCGGGGGCATCAGCCGGGCGACCGGCACCGCCGAGCGGGCAACGGCGCTGGAGCTGATCGACGGCCGTCATCGGGGAAGACGGCGGATCACGCTTGGGGCCGACAAAGCCTATGACGTCACGCAGTTCGTGCACGATCTGAGAGATCGATCGGTCACGCCGCACATCGCAATCGACGGCCATCTCAGCAAGACCGGCAAGCGGCGCAAGACCGCGGTTGACGGCCGCACCATCCGCCATGCCAGTTACGATATCAGCCAGCGCTGTCGCAAGCGGATCGAAGAGGTGTTCGGCTGGATCAAGAGCTCTGCGGGCCTCGCCAAGGTCAAGCTGCGGGGCCGCAAGCGGGTGAATGCCGTCTTCACGATGGCGCTCGTAGCCTACAACCTGATCCGGTTGCCCAAGCTATTGGCAGTGCCGCCATGAGCGTGCAGGGCAAGTGGCGTGTCGTGGAAACGCCGGATTACGACATGGCTGGACCAGGCTCTTACATTCTGTTCGCTGAGGACGGTGGCGAGTTCGCCTTGGATTGCCTCACCGGAACGATCCATGGCCGCTGCGAAGGTGATGCCGTCGAGTTCACATGGGACGGCAGCGACGAGATGGAGCCCGCCCGCGGCCATGGTTGGGCAGAGAAGCTGGACGATGGCTCGCTCGAAGGTGAAATTTCCCTCGAAGGCGGTGACGATATTCCCTTCATCGCCCGCCAACCGGCCACTTCTTCAACGGCCTGCTAGAGCCTGGACCAGCTGGCTGGCGACACAGTCTATGCGCACCCTGCTCCGCTTATTTCCCTGCTAACAGGAATTTTACAAAATCTCGGCGTCTGGCGCGCCAGAGATTTCGAACAGGGACACTGGGACAAGGTGTTTGAGGCAGTTTCCCTACGCAACGAAACAGGGAATTATTTCAGAGATACAGGGAATTCCGATGCAGAAATAGGGCATTTCACCTGACAAAAGCGAAATCGTTCTCGGACGAGAAATTTGGTACATATGGGAGACCAGCCGATAGTAACCCAATATATCGTGAAATTGATCGACCCGCCGCGCCAATTTGACTGATGAACAATAATGCCAAAAAGTTCTGACTTCGAAATTGGCCGGGCCGCCACCACTTAGAGAGCATACCAATTCCCGTCATTTTGATGTTGCTGTCATCCTATAATTAGGCTCAGTATAAATATTTCCTACCAGTCTATTTTTTAGAAAATCATGAAAGCTGTCCTAATGACAACGCACGGAATTGGAGCCTCCGTTCTCCGCAAAGAGGATGATCGCTTTCTGAGGGGGCGCGGGCAATACGTCGGCGACTTCCGTTTGGCCGGCACTCGCGATGTAGCCTTTGTGCGAAGTCCTGTGGCACACGCCCGATTGAAAAATATACATGTTCCGGAACAATTCCGTGAAGTGGTCTTCACCGCGAAAGATCTGGCGGATGTCAAACCAATTGTTTCGGTGCCATCAGTAAAAGGGTTCAAGTATTCCCACGAACCGATCCTGGCCGTCGACAAGCTGCGCTACGTAGGCGAAATGGTTGCAATGTGTGTGGCACCGACTCGTGCCGAAGCGGAAGATATCGCGAATGCGATCACACTCGAATTTGAAGAATTGCGGCCTGTTACCGATATGCTATCGGCCTGCGAACCTGGCTCCCCTCTGGTTCACGAAGAATGGGGTGATAACATTGTTGTCGAGTTCAATGAGAATGGGCCGATTGAAGAGATTGCCAAAACTGCGGCAATAAAAGTAACAAAAATAATTCGTACTGCCCGGCATTGCATGTATCCTATGGAAGGACGGGGCGTCATTACTTATCGTGACTCGCGATTACGATATCTCACGCTCATAACGTCCACGCAGTTCCCGCACTCTGTTCAAACCGGTCTTTGCGAATGCCTCGGGCTCGAGCACGGCCAGACTCGAGTCATCTCGCCTGATGTCGGCGGCGGCTTCGGATACAAGGGACTCTTGTGTCCAGAAGAAGTTGCACTCGGTTGGCTTGCGCTGGAAGTAGACTATCCCGTGCGCTGGCTTGAAGATTGCAGAGAACATCTCACGGCAAATGCGAATTGCCGCGAACATCACTACAATATCAGCGGTTATGCCGATGCTGATGGAAAGTTGCTAGCCATTGATTGCATCGCCCATGTAGATGCTGGAGCGTATTCCACTTATCCGATTTCTTCCGCCCTAGAAGCCGCGCAAATCGCCAACCTGTTACCAGGGCCGTACGTTTTCTCCGCGTATCGTTGCCGGTCATATGCAGTTGCAACCAATAAGTGCCCAATTCTCCCCTATCGTGGCGTGGCCCGAACAGGCATCTGTTTGGCTATAGAGGCAATCATGGACGCGATTGCCCAGAAATCCGGTCTCGAACCAACCGAAGTCCGGTTGCGTAACATGGTACGTCCGGAGCAAATGCCCTACGAAAATGTAATTGGAAAGCATTTCGACAGCGGCGATCATCCTGAATGCGTGCACCGCGCCATCGAAGCCATTGGCTTATCAAAAATTCGCGCACGTCAGAAACAGCCGGAGCCTGACGGGCGTTTGATCGGCGTCGGACTTTCATTTTTCGTCGAACAGGGTGCGCATGGAACATCGGTGCTGTCCTCCTGGGGACGACCGGTTGTTCCGGGCTACGAACAGGCGAATGTGAAACTAACCGCCGACGGCGAAGTTGAAATTCACGTTGGGACCCATTCCCATGGGCAAGGTCATGAGACAACCTATTCCCAGGTTGCCTACGAGATACTCGGCGTCAATTTCGATAAAATCAAAGTGCTTCAAGGCGACACGCTTTACACACCCTATTCGACATCAACCTGGGGTTCGCGTTCCATGGTGTATGGCGGAGGAGCGGTTGCCAATGCGGCTCGTCGTTTAGCTAAAAACGTGGCGTATATCGGGGCATGGCTGTTGCAAACCGATGTGGCAAATGTCCGCGTCGCAGATGGTAAAGTCATCGCCGGAAGCAGCAGCGTCACGCTTCGTGAAGTAGCGCGTACCTGGTATTTGCAGCCGCAGAACCTGCCACCCAACATCGATACAAGTGGGCTTGACGTGACGGCAGGGTATCGTGCTTCGCGCGATAGTGGAACATTTTCTTATGCCGCACACGCCGCGCTCGTCGCCGTCGATCCGGCGACAGGGATCACTAAGATATTGGACTATGTCGTTGTCGAAGACGGTGGCACTCTCGTGAACCCGATGATTGTCGATGGACAAATTTACGGCGGAACCGCGCAAGGAATCGGCACTTGTCTATTCGAGGCCATGCCCTTCGATACGCAAGGTCAACCGTTGGCATCGACGATGATCGATTACATGCTACCGAGCGCGACAGAAGTACCCGATATTCGTGTGCTGCACATGCAGACACCATCACCTTATACCGAATTCGGGATCAAGGGCATCGGCGAAGGTGGCGCAGTTGGACCGCCGGCCGCCATCGTTTCGGCTATTAATGATGCTCTGCGGCCACTCAATGTCGAAGTCCATAATTTGCCGGTGACACCGGAGCAGATTCTGGCCGCTATCGATGCATCGCTGATGCGAGCAACGGTTGATCACGAATGAAACCTTCCGCATTTGACATTGTTCGCCCAAGCAGCTTGGCCGAAGCCACTCGACTGCTCGTAGAATCGGAGGGTACCGCGCGGTTGATTGCCGGCGCTCAGTCGCTTGGGCCGATGCTCAACCTTCGCCTTGCTCAACCGCGTCTATTGATTGATATCACTGGAATCGCAGATTTGACGCGGATTGAGGATGCCACTGATTCGGTCACGATCGGCGCTTGTGTCAGCACGGCAAATATTGAAGACGGCCGCTTGCCTGGTCGTGGCTTGGAGACGCTGCCGTCCGTGGCCGCGCAGATTGCCTATCGCGCCGTTCGCAATCGCGGCACCATCGGCGGTAGCCTGTGTCACGCCGATCCGGCTGCGGATTGGGTATCGACACTCTGCGCACTAAACGCGGAATGTCTCATAACTGGTGTGAACGGCAAGCGACGAATGTTTGTCGATCAATTCATCACCGGAGCCTATCAGACGGCACTCGCCGCCGATGAAATATTGGAAGCGATCCGAGTACCGCGACTGACTGCGAACGAGCGCTGCGGCTACTATAAGATCTGCCGAAAAACTGGTGAATTCGCAACGGCGATTGGTGTTGTGCTGAACGATCGTGATCGCAGAATTGTTCGCGTCGTCATCGGATCAACGAAAGGACGGCCGATTGTAGTAGCCAATGCAAGTAACTTACAGCGCGCAGACAAGACGATCGACGAAGCTGCCATCATGTATATATTTGATAGGCACGGTATTGTTGATCGTGTCACCCGTCGTCAAAAAATGACCGCGCTCGTACGCGCTTATGATCAAACGATAAGATCATGAAACCGGTCAGCCTCACGGTCAATGGACGCTTAGTTTCCGAAGTCGTCGAATCGCGGACGCATCTAGCTGATTTTCTTCGCGAACGCCTAAACCTAACCGCCACTCATTTACGTTGCGAGCAAGGTGCGTGCGGCGCATGCACTTTGCTCATCGACGGCCAGCCAGCCCGCTCGTGCATAACCTTCACAGCCCTGTGCGATGGCGCTGAAATCACCACAGTTGAGGGACTTGAGGACGATTCCATCATGGCGGCTTTGAGGCGTGCGTTTTCTGAAGAACACGGACTGCAGTGCGGCTACTGCACACCTGGAATGCTGGTGACAGCGCGCGATATTGTCATTCGGATTCCTGACGCCGATCAAGCCCGCATCCGCAATGAATTAAACGGCAACCTATGCCGGTGCACTGGTTATGTGGGCATCGTGCGGGCGATCAGTCGCGTTTTAGCCGAACGCCGTCGAGGTGTATTGACGGGCATCGTTCATCGTGAAGCGCCGCTGGGACCGGTTGGAGCAAGACCGGTTAGAGCGGATGCGCGCCCATCGGGCGGCACCCCATATGTCACACCAAGCACAAAAACTGAAACATCGATCGGTACAGCAGTATTGGGACTCGGAGGTCGACCGCCGAACGTGGAGCTCAAGCAAACCATCACAGTTTCGCGGTCTCCTGCTGAGGTTTGGAAATTCTTGGATGATATTACGCAGGTCGTACCTTGCTTGCCAGGTGCGAGCCTCACTCGACCGCCGGCGGGTGGGCACATTGAAGGAAAAATGTCGGTCAAGCTTGGGCCTATTATCGCGAGCTTCGCCGGACAGGCCCGTATCGTGCGGGATGACTCTCGGCAGCGCGGCGTCATCATGGGAGCCGGCAGAGATCAATCGGGTGGATCCTGGGCAGCAGGAGAAGTCGAGTATGCCTTGGAACCGACTGAACACGACGGAACACTCGTCACGCTGAGTATACGTGCTCTACTGGTGGGCCCCCTCGCCCAATTCAGCCGCAGTGGAATTGTTGAAGATCTCGTAGCCCGGATCACCGAGGCATTTGCGCGCAACCTCGAAAATCGACTCTCTGGTGCTGTATCGGCCGATGATCAAAATATACATTCCTCATTCGAAGTAAGCAGCCTTGTTTGGCAAGTTTTATGGGCTCGCCTAAAATCGATATTTGTTAAACCATTCAATAGTCCTAAACAGTAACCTCATTGGAAGTCTCGCTGGTTGATCTCTCGTTTGCTGTCTGGATGTACTGTCAAGCACGCAGCTATATTTTGAATTTTGCCAGCGAACGGCGACCACTGGTTTATATTTCATATTCACTCACTCTAGGCGATTTTCCATGCCAATCGTGTTCAAAAACGATTGATTTTTGACCTTGCTACGCTAGCCCAGACAGGCAAACGTGTTATGATGCTAAACAGCAGGATTGTAATTCGCATCTCCATCTCGCGAGCCGCTCTTGTCCACTAATGTGATAAGCGCCAAAAATCCCAGCCAGCCTCTCTCTCGACCAGTGCTGCACATCAAATCGGTGCGCAAACTTTATCAGGAGCTTGAGGCTATTCGAGAGGTTTCGATTGATGTCGCAGCATGCGAATTCGTCAGCGTATTAGGGCCCAGCGGATGTGGCAAAAGCACGCTTTTGATGATGGTCGCCGGTTTGGTCGACAAAACCGACGGTAAGATTTTGATCAACGGCGAGCCGGTGACTGGTCCGCGCGCCGAAATTGGCGTTGTATTTCAGCAACCAGTCTTGCTGCCGTGGCGAACCGTCCTCGACAATGTACTGTTTCCGATCGAACTATTGAAATTGCCTCGCGCCAAATACATTGAGCGTGCAATGAACCTGCTGGCAATGGCAAAAATTGACGACTTTGCAAATCATCTACCTCGCCAGCTCTCCGGCGGAATGCGCCAACGTGCGTCGATATGTCGTGCGCTGATTCACGACCCAACCATCCTGCTCATGGACGAACCGTTTAGCGCATTGGACGCGATAACCCGCGATGAAATGGGCGTCGAGTTACTCCGCATCTGGCAGGCCAACCGCAAAACTGTCATGTTCGTTACCCATAGCATCCGAGAAGCTGCATTTTTATCGGATAGAGTCCTTGTGATGGGTCGGCGCCCGGCGACTATCATTAAAGAAGTTACGATTGATCTTCCTCGACCACGTCAAATCTCGATGATGGAAGACGATCGCTTCAATCAGTATGTCCGGCAGCTACGTAAAGCAATCGAGGCGAGCCATGCTCACTAAGGTACGAAAATTCATCGTTGACCTAGGCTGGCCGATAGGGATCAGCGTAGCCATGTTGCTTCTGTGGGAAATCACAGTCCGCAAACTCGGAATCCGCAGTATCATTTTGCCGCCGCCGTCTGAGGTCTTCGAAGCAATTGTTCAACGCTACGAACTGTTGTTAGCGCATTTGTGGCCCTCACTGTATCTAACGGTACTTGGATTTGCGCTTTCGGTTGTCGGAGGAATCCTAGTCGCAATATTGATCACTTATTCATCCATCCTGCGAAAGGGCTTTTATCCGATCATTGTCGTTTCGCAAGTTGTTCCGAAAATCGCGATAGCTCCATTGTTTATTGTGTGGTTCGGGACTGGAACAATGTCGAGCTTGCTGCTCGCGTTCCTCATTGCCTTCTTTCCGATGACAATCAATTCTACGCTGGGATTTGAGTCGATTGACGCGGACATCTATCGAATGGCGCGCACCTTTATGGGCACGCGCTGGCAGATCTTCTGGAAGATTCGCATGCCGAATGCCTTACCCTACATTTTTGGCGGGATGAAGATTTCAATTACTCTGGCGATCATCGGCGTGATCGTATCCGAATTTGTTGCCTCGCAGGAAGGCATTGGCTACCTGATCAAGCTTGCCGGCGGGTTACTCGATACACCATTGATGATGGCGGCCATCACAGTCCTAAGCATTAGCGGCCTAGGCCTTTACGGTCTCATCGTGCTTGCCGAACAGCACGCAGTCTACTGGCAATCGACGGGAGATGTCAGCGGTGGCGCCGGAGGCTGACCGTTTAAATACGAGGCGGAAGTGAGTAACACGATGACACACCTGCCTGCACATTTTGACACAGTTCACATTGGCTTTCACGACGCCACGCTCCATCCTGTTCTCGACATTGAGAGCGACACCGAGATCGTAATCAGTACGGTATCCGCGGACCCAGAACATGACGTCCCAGGACATTGGCTACCGCCGCAAATTCACGATATTTTTGCCCGGGCCAAGCGCGGCACCGGGCCACATATCCTCACCGGGCCGATCGCGGTGCGTGGCGCTCTGCCCGGTGACGTATTGCAGGTGGATATCCTCGATATCAAACTCACACAGCCTTACGGCTACAATATAGTCAGCCCCGTCAAAGGAATGTTCGGCACAGAGACTCCGCTTCAGAAGACGACGATTATTCCCATCGACTTCACTACCGGTCTTGCCGAAGTGGTGCCTGGATTGCATGTGCCGACGCGACCGTTTTTCGGCCAAATAGGCGTTGCACCGCCGCGCGAATGGGGCCGCATCGATAGCCGACCGCCTAACAAATATGGCGGCAATATCGACAACAAAGAACTGATCCCGGGAACGCGCGTTTTCTTGCCGATCTGGGTCGAGGGCGCACTCTTTAGCGTCGGCGATGGCCACGCCGCGCAAGGTGACGGCGAAGTTAACCAGACGGCAATTGAAACCAGCCTCGACGGACGCTTCCGACTGTCGCTACGAAATGATTTTGCGATCGAGTGGCCACTCGCTGTGACGCCAACCCATCTTATGACAATGGCGTTTCATGAAGATCTCGAAGATGCCGCACGCATTGCCATGCGAACCATGATTGGAATTCTTGAACGGCATTATGGCATGCCATTCCATGACGCCTACCGGTTATGCAGCATCGCAGCTGATATGCGCGTCACGCAATTCGTCAATGGAAACCGCGGTATCCATGTTCTTCTACCACGCAATCTGTTGCTACAATTACCATGCTCACTCGATCTATTCAAGCTATTGCCGGCGGCTTTGCCGCGATCGAGTGAGCAAATTCCGCCGGCTAAATCGTCGTGAACTTGGAATGACAACAAACCAAACGGAGGAAAGACGAATATGACTGGATTGGATCGACGATCGTTTATGACGTTGGCCGGGACGGTCGGCGTAACAGGCGCGCTGGGAATTTCCGCCCCTTCAATTTCCAGGGCGGCCACTGCTGTAAAACTGACTCTGCCATGGTTGCCGCTCGGCACGTTCAGCTACGCCTTTATAGCCAAGAAGATGGGGTTCTGGGAAAAGCGTGGCCTCGATGTCACCATCGACCGTGGCTTTGGCTCCGGCAAAGTTTGTGTGCCGGTCGATCAAGGCCAATACGATTTTGGCATAATAGATTTGGCGGTCATGATGAATTGCGCGGGGCGCGGACTCGACCTCGTGTCCATTGGTGCCATCTGGCCGACATCGCCGGTCGGAATTTTCTCACTCAAAGAATACAACATCGTGAAGCCGAAGGATCTCGAAGGTCAGACCGTCGCTTTCAATGTTGGCAGCGGCGACTTCCAACTGTGGCCTGCATTTGTCAAATCCACAGGCATCGATGATAACAAGGTAAAAAAGGTTACCATGGATCCCGCAGCACTGATCAAGGCGCTGGCCGAGAAACAAGTAAAGGCGGAAGGTAATTTTTATGGCAGCATTGCACCCAGCCTGTGGGCGCAAGGCTTAGAGATCAACAGCATCCTTTATTCTGACTACGGCATCAAAATGCTGAGCAATGTGGTGGCCTGCAAGCGCGCTACGATCGAAGGAAAGCCGGACGTCTGCAAAAACTTCATGGAAGGTCTCATGGATGGCCTCAAATACGTTTACTTGAACCCCGAGAAATCTGTCGAAATGCATTTTGAAAGCGTTAAGGAGTTCAAGGGTGGTAGCGTCACCAATAAGAAGGTGATCGAGTATGGGCAAGCCGTGAGTACCGCCCTGGGCATGGTGCCGGCGTTCAAGCAACAGGGCCTTGGATATATGGACCCCACGCTCGTCGAGCAAACTGCCAATACCGTCTCTACCTATATGGGCGTGAAGTCCATGCCCAAGACCGATACGATGTTCACGAACAAATTCGTCGGAGCAGTTAAACTCAACGACGACGAATGGAAACGCACCGAGCAAAGATCCAAAAAATACCTACCGAAACCCGCCTGACGAATTATCGATACGCGTCAGCGATGGAAGTAAATACAGCTGGCTCACCCACTCGAATCGGGTGCGCCAGCTGTGAACACCGTTTCACTAGAAATTAAATCTCGCACGCAGTGAGAATTCAGCTTACCAAGGGCAGCCTGCAATTCATTGAATCCGATCTGTTAAATCTAGCAAAATACCAACTAACTGATAGCCCGCGAGTTGAAATTTCTCGCTGCCAGTGCAGACAATATTTGAAAAATAAAATTACAAGATCCGGGGCGATGCTGGCGTCGCTGATTACTGATAGCCTACTGATTCCAAAGTTCCTTGAATTGATCCGCGACGACGGATTCATATGGAACGTCTTCGTCAAGAATGCCAAGCGCGCGCGAAAAGCGATTCATCCCCGCGACAAACTCTCTCGAAAGATGGGCTTGATAAAATGACAAGTCTCTACGAACAAGGGTAACAATATACTCCGCCTCGCCGGGAAAGAGTTTTACGCCGACCTCCGCAGCCCGCTCGACGTTTGCTTTTAGCGCCTTCTGAGTTGCAACGATTGCACGCACGACGCCGGCGGCATCGTTCGGTCTTTTTTCGATAAAGTCGTCGGTCGCGGCAATCGTCGCCATGGTAAAATTGAATGCGCTTGCCGGTCCGTCCCCGCGCCGCGCGTCAATGATAAGTGTTCCGGCTCCAGAACGGACGGCGATCTCGGCACCCATGCCATTTGCCCAGAAACCATCAATCGTTCCCTCTCTAAGCGCATTTGCTGCTACGACACCAATGTTCACGTTGGCGCCGACGGAACCAGGGACGGGAACAATGCTGACATCGTCACGGACAGGGTCAATGCCGCCTTCGACGAGTAGACGGCGTAAACCCATGCCGACCCAAGGGGCTGCACCTATTCTGCGACCTTTAACTACAGAGAGATCGCCCTTTCTACCATTGAGGTCGGATCGCATCACGAGAAACCAATATAAGCCTTGCGATTGAGCACAGAGAAGCTTGGCGCCTTTCCACTGAGGAAAAGCCGACAGCGTCGAGTGAGCAGAGCCGGCGACAATATCCACCTCCCCGTCCCTCATGGCGGCATAAGCCCGTTCTACGGGCGCAATCAGTTCTAACTTTGCATCAATGCCCTCGGCAGCGAAAAACCCCAAGGCAACAGCTGCTTCCGCCGGAAAATAGGACGGTGAAATCAGATCAGGTACGGCAATCTTCATGGTATCCGCTCGTTGATATTTCAATTCCGGAAATTCTAAGAGACCATCAGCCTCTTCAAAACTCAACTGTTCACGGCGTTTAGTTCAAATATGCTAAATCCAGTCACTCCGATGATTTGCCTCTCCTTGATGCCATATTGTCTTGAAATCGTAGTCACCTAACACAAGAGCCGTTCCTATCGAAAACTAAATCAGCATATATAAGTGATGCAGACCGGCGGGTAACAAGTTTCGGTACACACAATAGAGAGTTTCCTGAGAACATCAGTATATTTCTGTACAATGGCTGGGGCGCCGCGCGCGCTGGCTCCGTCAGCCGGTAACAAACAGACAATCCAGGCCAACGTTACGCGGTGAGAGTTGCTGCTCGGCTTGATAGTCGCACAACGCACTCCATATTTTACGATTGGCTTCCTTGCCATAGGCCCATTACACGGGGGCACGATAGTCGACGTCGAGTCGGCGCTGATATCATCTTGAGGTTCCAAGGATTGTCCAGCGTTCTCCAAGACCTGCGATCGGCGGCACACCATCGGGATGCAGCACGATGGATACAACTGTCACAATTCACCCCATGCGACTTGGTGTCCGCGGA
The DNA here is from genome assembly GCA_963828695.1 of uncultured Alphaproteobacteria bacterium. Classification (GTDB taxonomy): domain Bacteria; phylum Pseudomonadota; class Alphaproteobacteria; order Rhizobiales; family Xanthobacteraceae; genus Pseudolabrys. Next base: position 758,882 of record CAWHFS010000001.1, read on the forward strand.
GGCCGCAAGACGATCATCTCCGAAATCAGTCTCCCCGCCCCGCAGGCCAGGATCGACAACGCATTGCTGAAAGCGCTTGCCCGCGCTCATCGTAGAAGTCGACAGATAGAGGATGGCGAATACGCAACGATCACCGACCTCGCCAAAGCCAACAAAGTGAACCCGTCATATGCGTGCCGGCTTCTGCGTTTGACGCTTCTCGCACCTACAATTGTGACAGGCATCCTGAACGGACGCCACAACAATGAACTGACGCTTAAGCAGCTGACCAAGCCCTTCCCTTTTCAGTGGGATAAGCAACCGGACGCCCTAAAGCTCGTTAGCCCCGATCAACTAGCCAGCGCTCCAAATCGAGAAGCAGAATCCTTTAGCAATTTAGCAGCAGCTCCCCCTGGAGAAGCATCGAATTGTTCGCTACTGCCAAAGATTGACATCGCGGCGACCAATGCACCACGCAAATCGAGTAGTGGCGTAGCAACCGCGGTGATCCCAGGCAGCAAGTGACCGGAATGAAATGCGAGGCGCGAGACTCGAATTTCTGCCAGTCGCATTTCGATGCCGCCTTTGCCGAGCCGTTCAACTGGGCCGCGTCCAGCAGCAATCTCCGTGCGCATGATTGGCTTGACGACAGTGCGAGGCATGAATGCACCAAAAATCCAGCCCGTCGCGGTTCGAAAGAGCGGCAACGTGGCCCCCACCCGCATGGTTACAACGACCGGCTTGCTGCTTTCCTCGACCGAGGTGATCACCGGTCCGTGGCTACCCCACACGGCGATCATCACCAATTCATCGAGCTGATCGCGCAGCTTACGTTGCAGTTCATGCGCGGCGCTGAGAAAATTCGAGCGGCCGATGGCAGTGACACCCAGCTCAATGGCGAACTGTCCAAGGTCATAGGCCTTTGTGCCGCTATCCTGCTGCACCAGCCCAATTCGGCGGTAACTGACGAGATAACGATGTGCGGCGCTCGGCGAAAGCCGCGCCTTCGATGCCAATTCCTTGAGCATCAGTGGTTCGTGTGCGTGTGCTAGTACGTCGAGCAGGCGCCCTCCAACCTCAACGGACTTAATTCCGAACTGCATCGGCGGCTCCTTTGCGGGTTGGAGGAGATTCCACATTAGTAAATCGATTTAGTAAAGAGACGGAGCCACCCCGATATCACACCCCTATAATGTGCGCCGTTGCGGGCGTAGAGGTTCGTCAGTATGGCTGCCGCAAACAAGACGAAAGTCGCTGTCGTTCAGGCCGCGCCGGTTCTCGTCGATCGCGATGCAACCGTTTGCAAGGTCGTGACACTGATCCAGCAGGCCGCCGGCGACGGCGCCAAGCTGATCCTGTTTCCCGAGGCCTTAATCACCGGCTATCCGCGTGGCCTCGGATTTGGTGCGGTTGTAGGCAGCCGCACGGCCGAAGGTCGCAAGCTATTCCAGGAATATTGGGATGCCGCGGTGGAAGTTCCGGGCCCGGTGACGCGCGCGCTCGGTGCTGCGGCGCGCGCAGCCAAAGCCATGGTTGCTGTCGGCGTTATCGAGCGCGACACCGAATTTTCTGGTGGATCATTGTTCTGCTCAGTCCTGTTTTTCAATCCTGCCGGTGAACTTGCCGGCGTCCATCGCAAGCTCAAGCCCACCGGCTCCGAACGGCTAATTTGGTCGGAGGGCGATGGCAGCACGATGCCGGTGATTGACACGCCGGCAGGACGCGCAGGCGCATTGATCTGTTGGGAAAATTACATGCCACTCGCGCGCATGGCGATGTACGCGCAGGGCATTCAAATTCTGCTAATGCCGACTGCCGACGCACGCGACATCTGGCTGGCGAGCATACGACACATCGCCTACGAGGGACGTTGCTTCGTCCTTTCCTGTAATCAGTTCGTCGACCGCAGCATGTACCCCAAGCATTGGCTCGACCTACCGGAGCTTTCGGGCGTCGGCGATGTCATCACGCCCGGCCGGAGCGCGATCGTCAATCCGATGGGCGAAATAATCGCCGGACCCTTGGAAAATACGGAAGGTATCCTCACCGCTGAAATCGACCTTGCCGAGATCGCGCGCGCTAAATTCGATTTTGACGTGACCGGTCATTACGCGCGGCCGGACATCTTCCGTCTGGTCGTCGATCGAAGCGCAAAACCGGCAGTGAGCTGGTCGTCGCAGCTTGGCCTCGAATCCGAACCGCAAGTCGCCACGTCCGACACCGCTAAGGCAGGCACATGACGACGAACGGGATGCACGCCATCGACATCCATACCCACATCATGCCGCCGAAGTGGGAGGATCTTGCCTCCCGTTTTGGCGTCGCCGGCTGGCCTTGGGTGAAGCAACGCTCGACTTGCGCGGCCTGCATCATGCTAGGCGAGCGCGAATTTCGCGAGGTCAGCGACCAATGTTTTCTGCCCGCACGGCGAATTGCCGACATGGACAGCGGCCACATGCATCGACAGTTGTTGTCGCCGATCCCTGTGCTGTTCTGTTATTGGGGGCCCCCGGAGGCGACTGCAGAATTCGCCCGTATCCAGAATGATTTCATTGCCGACTGCGTCGCCAAACACCCGGGCCGCTTCCTTGCGGCCGGTACAGTCGCCATGCAAGCGCCCGACCTGGCCATTCGCGAACTCCGCCGCATTGCCGACATGGATTTCCAGGCGGTCGAAATTGGCACCAACGTCATGGGCCGCTACCTTGACGACCCTAGCATCGTCGAAGTGCTCACCGCAGCATCCGACTTGAACCTCGCCGTCTTTGTGCATCCATGGGACGCGATCGGCGAAGAACGAATGAAAGCTTACTACTTGCCACACATGGTGGCGCTGCCCGCAGACACCGCCCTGGCGATCGCACGCTTGATCTTCGGCGGCGTTCTTGACCGACTGCCGACGCTGCGCATCGGCTTTTCACACGGGGGTGGAAGTTTTCTGCCTCTGCTTGCGCGGTTTGATCACGGCTTCAAAGTGCGCCCGGAAACCAAAGTTAAGGTCGAACGACCCCCGAGCAGTTACATGAACCGCCTTTTCTTTGACTCCATTACCCACGACCCGGAGATCATTCAATTCATGTGTCGGCGCGTCGGCAGCAACCACGTCATGCTCGGCAGTGACTACCCATTCGACATGGGAATTGCAGCACCAATCGAGCTGATCGACCAAGCCAGTTTGTCGGAGGACGATAGGTCCAACATTCTCTATCGCACCGCAGAGACCTTTCTCGGACTTGCCGGTGCACGCCCATGATGCCTCTCGTCCTCAACAAGAGCGAAATTTCTCCGCATCTCAGCTTCCAGCGGCTCATTCCCATTATCGCGCAAGGCTTCAAAGACTTTCATTCCGGTCGCGCGAAAGTCGCGTCGATAACCAACATCGAAATACCCGAAGCGCACGGCGAAATGCACATCAAGCCTGGCTACATGGCTGCCGGCGACCACATCTGTGTAAAAATCGCAACCTGCTATTACGATAATCCGGCGCAAGGCTTGCCGACGCGTGACGGCGTTCTGGTGCTGGCAAATCGCCGCAATGGTCGGATCGAGGCAGTGCTGTGCGATTCCGGCCTGATTACCGATATGCGCACGGCAGGCGCCAGCGCGGTAGCGGTGGACGCGCTGGCCAACCCCGGCTCAAGCACGCTCGGCCTAATCGGCGCTGGCACACAGGCGTATTGGCATGCCCTGGCGATCGCGCACGTGCGGCCCCTCAAGGAAATTTGCATTTGGGGCCGCCGGACCAACATGGCCAAGGGTCTTGCCGAACGCCTTGCCCAAGAAACGAACGCGTTGGTGCGTACCGAGTCCCTGGAGGCCGTCGCCGCATCCGACATTGTGGTAACCGCGACACCGGCTAGCGCACCTATTCTTACCGAGGAAAAGCTCAGCCCCGGTTCAACTGTGGTTGCGATGGGCGCTGATGCGGTCGGCAAGCGAGAATTGGGGCCAAAAATCCTGCGTCAGACGTCGGTAATCGTCGCCGACAGCTTGCAGCAGTGCAAGAGCGTCGGCGAGTTGCAATGGTCCGACGCTGAGTGTGTGCGTGTTGCTGAACTTGGCGCAATTCTTGCTGGTTCCGACAAGGGTCGACAGGACTCGAAAGACATCATCGTGTTCGATTCGACCGGTGTTGCCTTTCAGGATGTGGTCAGCGCTTCTGAGGCGCTACGCGGGCACATGTGAAAGGATTTGATATGAGCTCGATCACCCTTTCCAATCGGTACTATCCGAAGACGTTCCTTGAAAAAATCGATCCGGCACATACGGCACTCATCGTCGTCGACATGCAAAACGAGTTTTGCTCGCCGGAAGGATATGTGGCGAAACAGGGCTGGGATATCCGCCCGATGCAGGAAATGGCACTCGAACTCAAACGCTTTATTGCAAATGCACGCCAATACGTGCCGATAATCAATGTTCGCGGTCAATATGATCCAGCCTTTATGCCGCCGCAGATGGTCGAGCGCCTGCATCGACTCGGTATTTCTCCCTACTGCCAGCCGGGGACGAAAGGCGCCGACTTTTACCCGGGGTTCGACCCTGCGCCCGGCGACTTCGTGATCACCAAGCGCACCTTCAGCGCTTTCGCACATACTGAACTTCAATATGTCTTGCGAAATTTGCGGGTGCATACCGTCGTGGTGACCGGCACTTTCACAAATGTATGCGTCGATTCGACGGTGCGGGATGCCTATTTCAACGGCTTCTATCCCGTCATCCCGTCCGACCTTTCAGCAACGCCCGACCCAGAGACGCACCGGCTGACATTGGAGACACTGGGTCATTTTTTCGGGGTGGTAGTTCCGTCAACAGAAATCCTCGAAACCTGGGCTCAATCTAACTCGGCGAGAGCGTCATAAACTCGAGACAAAGTGAAAACGCAAACCCTGGAGCACACCATGAAACTCGGAACCGCCATCTCGGCCGCCATTTTAGGTTTTTGCCTAATGATACAAACCGTGAGTGCACCCGCCCAGGAATTGACTAAGCTGCGGATGACCATTCCGGTGAGATCGTTCACCTTCTATCCGGTATTCGTCGCTCAGGACAAAGGCTTCTTCAAGAAACACGGGGTGGAATTCGAGATTGTTGTAACGCAGGGCGACGGCCCGGACGTAGACGCGCTGCTTGCCGGCAGCGTCGAGTTCACCGCGACACCGCCGCATCGGCTTTTTGCCGCGTACGAGCAGGGGCGCAAGCTGCTTGGCATCGTCAATCTCATGAACAAGGTCGGAATCAACTGCTTCATGAGCAAAAAATCGGCCGAAAAGGTTGGCGTGACTGAAAAAACCCCACTTGCCGAAAAAATTAAGAAGCTTAAGGGCCTGACCATCGGGGCGACACGGGCTGGGGCCTTTACCTTTCAGCTCGCCACGAATTACGTCAAACGCGGCGGATACGTACCGCAACAGGACGTGAAGATCGTCGGCGCAGGCGGCGGACCCTCAATGCTTGCCGCCGTGGAACAGGGTCGCGTCGACATAGGCTGCATCTCCAGTCCCGCACCAGAATTGGCCGTGAGTTGCGGACATTCGATCATGTGGGTCAACAACACCAAGAGTGAAGATCCCGAATTTTCAGAATTTCTCATGGAAGTGCTTTACGTGCGACCTGACTACGCACAGAAAAACCCGGAGACTGTGCGTAAAGTCGCAGCAGCGCTGGTTGATGCGCTCCAATTCATCGCCAAGGCACCCGATTCAGAACACCTGCCGATCCTTCGCAAGAACTTCGGCGGGGCACCCGACAATGTATTGCTGGAATTGCTGACCAACACGCGGAATGCCATCGATCCGACAGGCCGTATCTCAAAGGCGTCCGTCGATGCTCACATCAAGTTCCTGAAATCCGCCGGTCTGCTGAAGAACGATATTCCGTGGCAAGCCGTCATTTCGAACGAATACTTGCCCAAATAGACTTGAATTGGCATACCTTCCAAAGTGACGTGGAATGCTCGAAGTCGTAGAGGTAACAAAACGGTTTGCTGGGCGAGCCGATCGGCCCGTCGTCGCGGTCGAGAAAACGTCGCTGACCATTGCTAGCGGCGAGTTTGTCACCATCGTCGGACCAAGCGGCTGCGGAAAATCGACACTGCTCAATTTAATGTCGGGGCTAACGGTTCCGACCGAGGGCAAGCTGCGTTTCAACGGCGCTGACGTGCATGGGGTCAACCGTCATATCGGGTACATTACGCAGCAAGATAACCTGATGCCGTGGCGTACCTTGCGGGACAACGTTGCCTTCCCACTCGAAATCACCGGTGTGCCCAAGGCAGAGCGCTATGGCCGTGTGGATAAATGGCTCGGGCAAGTCGGGCTGGACGGATTCGAAGATGCCTACCCGCACGAGCTGTCCGGTGGCATGCGTCAGCGTGCAAATATCGTGCGCACACTTGTATACGAGCCGGACGTTCTGCTGATGGATGAGCCGTTTGGACCGCTTGACGCGCAAACCCGTCTGCTCATGCAGCACGATTTGCTCGATCTGTGGCGCAAGACGCAAAAGACCATTGTTTTCGTCACACACGACCTGACAGAAGCCATAGCGCTCGCCGATCGGGTCATACTCATGAGCGCACGTCCGGGTCGAATTGTGCGCATGGACCGCGTCGAAATTCCGCGCCCACGGGACATTTTTCACATGCACGACAATACGTTCTTTCGTGAGCTCTATGATAAGATCTGGCGCGAGCTGGAGGTGCAAGTGCTCAGCGCGCGAAACAGCGGTACGCGCTCGGCACTGACATCGACTATTGGGAAGGCGCAATGAACGCCGAGACGCGAGAGCAAATTAAAGTTCTAAGCGGGCGGCTAATTCTGGTCGTCATCTGCATCGCCGCATGGGAGGTTGCGACGCGTACAGTTGTCGATCCATTCTTCGTCAGCAGCCCGAGCCGCATCGCCGGCAATCTGCTCAATGAGATCACGGATTACGGCTTTTATCGTGACCTCTATGTTAGCGGCGTCGAGATGTTACTTGGCTTTGCATCGGGCGCGTTAACGGGAATTGCGACAGGTGTTCTTCTCGCGAGATGGGAAGTAATCGCCAAAATCATTGATCCGTTCCTGATTGCGTTAAACAGCATCCCGCGAATGGCGCTCGCACCCTTGCTCATCATCTGGTTTGGGATCGACATGACCTCCAAGGTCATGCTCGCAGCGACGTTAGTGTTCTTCATCACCTTCTTTAATACAATCGGCGGCATCCGTTCTGTTGATGTTCGGCTATGCAATGTCGCCCGCGTGATGGGCGCGAGCGAGTGGCAAATATTCTACAAGGTGATGTTACCGTCGGCCTCAAGTTGGATCGTCACGAGTTTGAAAATGGCCCTGCCCTTTTCGCTCATTGGCGTCATTGTCGGTGAATTTATGGCATCGTCGAAAGGGATCGGTTATCGCCTGAACAGCTTCACCACGACCTATAATATTACAGGCGCGATGACCGTCATCCTGATCATCATGATCTTGATGACTCTCTTGAATGCGATCATGAATAAGTTTGAATCCAGGCTTCTGCGCTGGCGTCCAAGTTCTAATACGGCAGAGCCAGTGGAATTGCGCTGAATTAGCAAAGCCCGAACGGCGGATCGCGCATAAGCGCCATTATGGAACATTTGGGTCTAATAAAACCTCGTCATCCGACCTAGCTTTTGACAGCGGTCCCTTTGGCCCCCACTGAGAGTTCATCGGTCGGTTCGATGAAGAAGGCCATCGGCACGCCCGACAAGTGCCTTTCAGAACTCGACATCAAGAGCAGCCGGTTGACCGTATTGTCCTGCATGCCGCCCGGAGGGAAGACGCACGAGATGCGCCCCTCTTTCACGGGCACACCCGACTTTTTGAACCCGGCCTGCGCCGCGGCATGGGCTTTGACGAGCCGGCTGACCAACTGCGCCTCGCGATTGGGTTTCGCCCCGCGCTCTTCGAGATTGGAAAGATACTTGAAGAGGTCTCGGAACAAATCCAGGTAGCCCGCGCCGGTCTTGCTCAAGGCCGCGGCCACAACATCCGTCGCGCTCTGCGGGAACGCGAATTTCGAGCGCTCTATGTTCGTCACGAGCGGGGCGAGACCAGGAGTCGCGGCCTTGTACCGCCGCCGGATGGCGCCCTGGATCTCGCTCCAGCGGAACGGGCTATCCGTGACGATGCAGGCGCCCGTAGCTTGGGCCAAATACATCGTCATCTCGAAATTCGGGAGGAGCTTGAACATATTCATCTGCCCGCCGCCTTTCCCACCTTCCAACGAGCCTTCCTGGAGGACGGCCAGGGGATCATGCTCCCGCATCCGCACGTTGGCGCGCATGACCGCCTCGACCTCCTCCTCACTGAGGTTCGGCTCGAGCTTGCGGAGCTGCTTCCGCATCGCGTCCGGCGGCATAAGCATGATTCCACGCCGGCGTTCCTCTTCCATCGTCTTTAGCAGGCGAGGATCGTCTTTCGGATCGAACCGCGTCGACCGGGCTCGGGCCATCATCATCATTTGCTCGCGGAGATGGAAGTCGAAGTCGCACGGGTCCGGTATGAGGTTGACCAATCCGAGATCGACGAGCGGCATGACGTTCAGGAAAAACAAGATGGTCTTCAAGAATTCCTGCCTATATGACTTCGGATTCTCGGTTGGCCTCATCTCCTTTTTTATTATCCCGGAGTGGACGAACGGATGCGCCAGGGCGACCTCGCCGAAATACAGCGGAGCCGCTAGCGCAAAATCGGTGATCGACGCCGGGTGGATCAACCCCGTGTAGACGGCGCGAGCTTCTCCGTCGGGCTTAGGCAGCAGCGCGAGCAAGTCGGTCTCGAGCGGCCATAGGGCCTCATACAGACTGTAAATTTTGGCAATCTTGTCGTCAGTCAATTCGCGGCGGACTTGCACCCAGTCCTTTCCCGATTCGAGCTCCAGGACGTTCACGATGCCGTTTTGCAGCATTAGGTTTCGCTCGCGGATACTCTTCTCGTTCCAAGCCGGCCGCAGCGCCTCGGGCTTGGACTGGCAGCATTCCTTAAACGATTTTCCCCGCCCGCATCCGCAGTAGTCGCCCGGCCGCAAGGGCTTGTCCGGCGCCTTCTTGATCAGAAATTCGCGCGGCTTCTCGGTCCTGCCGTACTCGTCCTGGTAATGGACATCACCGCTCTCGTACTTGACGAACATCTCGCCACCGAAGTGGAACATGCCGCCCTCGGGTGGCAAAAGCGTCTTCCGCAGCTCGCTCCAGGGCTCCGTCACGGTCCTTTCCGGGTACAGCCATTCCTTGCGGCCGGCGCCGATGAAGCGGCGCGCGCGCTTCTTCATGATGAAATTGATTTGCGCGACTTCGTGCGCGTTGAGTTTTCGCGAGCGAATGAACGCGTCGATCCGCGTCAGGGACTGTCGGTAGTTGCGCGCGAAGGTCCTCTTCTCGAGCGGCCCGGTGTTCGGATCCTTGGCGTATTCCAAGTTCGTAAGGATCAGGCAGTGGTTGCGGTCCATCGGGTAAATCGTCTGCGACCCCCGCAGCGCGATTCCGGGGTCCAGCGGGTACGCGCACGCCCCATCCGAGGGAGGGACGGCGTGGTTGTAAATCGTCACGGGATGGTCGCTGGTGATGAACTTCACGTCCGCGTCTTCAGCAGAGACGATCTCGCGCACACCGCCGACCCAGATCGTGCAGTGCAGCATGCGGATGCCCTGCATCTCGAACATCAGCTCGTTTTGCGTGAGAGCGGGGTACTGGGCCTTGAGCCAGTCCAAGCCCTTCGGTGTGCGAATTTTCTGGATATCGAGGAATTCGAAGAAGGTTTGGAAGTGCCGGTGCCATTCGCTCATGTCCGTGTCAATGAATGCACGGACGGCTTTTGAGCCTCGACCGTCGATATCGCCGAACAGGCGGCGCTCGATCTCGTCGTTGACGGACGTACCGAAGAAGGTCGAGTACAAGTCCTTCTGGCGGAAAGCCCGAGAGGTCGACGTGTCGTCCCACGCAGAGTTTTGAACGATCACGCGGCCGTCCGGGAGAACCCTCCGGTCCGGCGTCATGTCGACGTAGGCAAGCGACGAGCGGCCGGGTTCAAAGAACCCCTCTTGGTACCATTTCGGAACGTAGTGATTGTTTCTCGTTATCGACATTGCCGCTGTTCGCTCAACATTGCGAGGCTGAGGTAGTTGCGGAGCGAGAGAGATTCGAACCTTCACTTCTGAGCGACGAGTTGATGCGACTGGCAAGGTAGGGCGGCGGGATTCGAACCGCGAAATTCCCGAACTTTGTGCGATTAAAGCAGCCCTGATAATCTGATGCTCAGATTGCGCTGAAATCAGCAACACCATTATCCAGAAAGCGCTGGCGTTTCAACGCCGTAAGAGCGGTACTTATCCTCAATCTTGGGGCCCATTTCTTGCGCCCAGAGATCCTGCCCCGCCGGCTCGGTTGCCGAGGCGGGGCTTCGGTGGTGCGGCACCACGCCGTACGAATCGAACGGAGGATCTCAATGTCAAAGCCAGCCAAAAAGCGATCCCTTCCACCATCAAAAACACCCGTTTCGGCATCTGCTCTGTCGGATCGTCGCCCAAACAATCCGCAAGCAGCCCGGCCAAACAAGCCTTCAAAGCAATCGCTTGTGATCGAAATGCTGCGATCCTCAAAGGGCGCGAGCGTCGACGCCATGATGAAAGTCACCGGCTGGCAACGGCATTCAGTGCGTGGTTTTCTTGCTGGCGTCGTGCGCAAGCGACTGAAACTAAAACTCGGCTCCGTACTGATCAATGGCCATCGCACTTATCGTGTTGCGGATCCGATCGGCCGCAGGTTCAGAAAATCGCGAGCGAACAATCGGCGGTGACCCCGATCCATGGCACGCGTCACTAAGGGTCCAACGGGAACCGGCCAAAAAGCTTTGGAGATTGAGATCGCGCGCTTGCGCGACCTCAACACCAGAGAACTTCAGGCCCGTTGGCGCATCTTATTCAGAGGGCCGGCGCCCCCTCACCTATCTGACCAGCTGCTATTTCGTATCATTGCCTACCGCCAGCAGGCCGATCAGTTCGGTGATCTGGACGGCCAATGCCTGCGGCTCCTCGACAATCGAGACTCGGTTCGGGCCGACAGCGACCGGACCCCGAAGCTGCTGAGCGCCAAGGTAGAACAAGGCACCATTCTGACGCGCGAGTGGAACGGCCGAATGCATCGCGTTGCAGTGGTGTCGGATGGGTTTGCCTGGAACGGCAAGACCTATACGAGCCTATCCAAAGTGGCATTTACAATTACCGGAACCCGCTGGAATGGCCCACGGTTCTTTGGTCTGCGCGATCGGCAGAAAACTCAATCGGCTGGCCCGCCATGAGCGCCAAGCACATGAAGACCGTTCGTTGCGCCATATACACCCGTGTCTCCACCGACCAAGGGCTTGAGCAGGACTTCAACTCGCTTGATGCCCAATACGACGCTTCGCACGCTTACATCCGAAGTCAAGCGCATGCCGGCTGGACCCTAGCCCGGACAAAGTACGACGATGGCGGCTTCTCTGGCGGCAACACGGACCGACCCGCTCTGCAGCGCCTGTTGGCAGATATTCGCAGTGAAAAACTCGATATCGTCGTGGTCTACAAAGTCGACCGTCTGACGCGCTCGCTCGCCGACTTCGCCAAACTCGTCGAGCTGTTCGACCGGCACAATGTCTCGTTCGTATCGGTCACCCAGCAGTTCAACACGACCACCAGCATGGGGAGGCTAACACTTAATGTGCTTCTATCATTCGCGCAGTTTGAACGGGAGGTTACTTCCGAGCGTATCCGCGACAAGATCGCGGCTTCTAAGCGCAAGGGCCTGTGGGTCGGCGGTAATTTGCCGCTTGGCTACATGCTCAAAGATCGCAAGATAATGATCGTGCGGAAGGAAGCAGAACTCGTCAAAACCATCTACCGGATTTACCTCAAGGTTGGCAGCATCGATCGCCTGTCCGTTGAACTCATGCGCAGGGGTATCCGGACCAAAAAGCGTACTTTCAAGAGCGGGCGAACGGTTGGCGGCGAGCCCTTCATGCGCGGACCCCTGTCGTACCTGCTGCGAAACCGCTTCTACATTGGCCAAGTGCAATATAAAGGCGAGATTCTACCGGGGTCTCAGCCACCTCTACTCTCTTCCGCTCTGTTTGAGGCCGTCCAGGCCAAACTAGCCCAACAGCTCAACAACCACATCGAAAAACGGACCAACTCAGAAGCTCCGCTACTCGGCAAGATATTCGACGACCGCGGTATTTTGATGGGACCAACTCACACCCGCAAAAGAGGCCGCAAGTATCGATACTACATGTCGTCATGCATTCTGCAGGGTCGCAAAGAACTGGCTGGCTCCGTCCATCGCGTCCCCGCCGCCGAGATCGAGACCGCCATTGCGGCCGCGCTCAGAAAGCGAATGACAGTTGTCAGTATCAATCACGACGATAGTGAGCTGATCCGCACCGCCGTTAACCGGGTCGATGTCGGACCCGACACACTTGTTATATCCATGAAGCAATCGAATCCCTCAAAGAAGCCTCTGAGCTTTCGCGTAGCCTGGAAAAAGCCGCCCTCGAAGCGAAGGCGTGAAATCCTTCTTCCGTCAACGACCGCGACAACATCGTCTTTGCGGCCGATCCGCAGCGACGCGCGCGCCAGGTTGATCGCGGCAATCGTGCGGGGGCGAAGCTGGCTCGACGAGATCGTCTCCGGTGCCGTCATGGGCACGAACGAGCTTGCCATCCGCGAACGCCGTACCGTGCGAACGATCAACATGACCATTTCGCTGGCGTTTTTGGCGCCGACTCTGGTCAGGGCTATCCTCGAAGGGGCGTTGCCTCGTGGCATTGGATACGCCCAACTCTGCGACCTGCCTCCGGAGTGGCGACGACAATATCGGGCAATCGGCCTAACGCCGCCGGCCTAAGGCTTTGCATCGGGAAACGGATTTTGGGGGCGCAGAGACTAAAGCGCCTGAAACGCCAACGGTCTCGGCTTGCTCCACCGCGAACCGCCGCACCGTCGCCGAATTTGCCCCATTGGTCGCGCCAAATTACACGACGTGGGAGAGCGTAGGTTTGACGGGGAATAAATGGTGGGCGCACAAGGTCTCGAACCTTGGACCCGCTGATTAAAAGTCAGCACAACGTCGTTGTTTTAACAAGGCGGGACGATGACTGCCACTTTTGGCTCAAAGCGAACATATTGGCCGTGGTCTGTGAGATCCGCTTTTGAGGTCGAAACCGGACATGACCATGGATGAGCATCGATTTCTTTTGGGCATCCATAAATCGCAAGTTTCGTGATCCCCGTCACAGCAAGGTTGCAACCGTTGCCCTAGTCTACAACCATGAGATTTGAGGAGCGGAGGCACACATGTCAGACCCGTTTACAAACTGGACCAGCCGGGTCGCTATCGCAGCGCGCGTTGCAGAATTGCGGCGGCAGTCGCAAGGCAATGAAACGATGACAGTGCCCAATTACCATCTGCCGTACCGCATGGCCGAAGCCCGTGCCGAGGCTGCAAGGTGGTATTGGCAGCCCTTACAGGACGATTGATGCAAGCTAAAAGGCAGAAACCTCCCCCGCACCCGTGCCTTTTGGCTTTAGCCCCGGACGGCGTAGCTCCCCACTACGCCGTCCCTTCATTTGGGCAAGGATACGTCCGGCACTTGGCCGATATCCATTTTGCAACCGCGAATATCCATTTTTCGGCCAATAGAAAAAAGTGAATTTTGGGCCGAACTGGTTTGTCCGTTAGTGATCCAAAACAACAATGAGTGCGCGCGTGCCGCCGAAGAAGACTACGCTTGGCACCACGACAGCCTGCACTGGCTAACCGTGGATCTGCACGAAGAACTCAATCGCCTTTCGATTATGAATTCACGTCAGGGTTTGATATTGATATATGCAATACAATCTCACAGTTTTGTTGCGTCGGTACGGGCATGCTGCACATTCTGATCATTTTCGCATGGATTGTTGCATTCGGCTGCTGGGCAATTCTGGCCTGGCAAGTGGCAAAGCTTCAGCTGTTTGATCGAAATCAGAAAAAGGCGTCAGTGAGAAAATCCTCGGGATTGAGGAAGCTAAACCCCTTTGGTGAAAGCAATCAGGACTCTGTGCGAAATCCTGGTGGGTCAGTTCTGCCGGGGGCCGATGTAGCCGGTATTGGTAATCGTCGCCGGCGCGGCATTGCACTGTTTGGATATTTCATGCTCTTCCTGTGGGAAGCATATTGGGTTTCTGAAATTGTCGAGCGATTTTCAAGGTCATCTAATCCGTTGCAGTTGCCTTATTTCTTTTTGCTTGTCGTCACGGTTGGGATTCCGCTGGGCGTGTATCTGATCGCCCGTTGGATCATAGGCCGCCCTGTCCAATCACCCTGACGCTGGCACGCAGATGCGGGTTTGTTGCTGGGCGTCGGATCGGTAAAGGCGCTCGGCTGAATGGCCCGTGCGGAGGGCGATATGATGCCGGCGTGTTGTTTCAACGCGGCGATCGATTTTGACGACGATGGTGCGCAATTCGAGCTGGCGTGAACTCGCCCAAAACCCTGCAGCATCCGCGAATCGGGTGCCTGAAATCCCATACAACTGGTGAAAAACAGCAATGCCGGCACCGCATGTCAGCCAGTACTTGTCGAAGCGACGCGTCGCGAAGAGGCAAATATTCTATGTGAATTTAACCTCGTGAACGAGATTCATCAATTTTGTGGCTGACATAGAACAAACTCCTTCCGCTGCCTATTCCATGACTTTCGCGTGAACCACGGCTCAGGTGTTTGTGAACTTGACGTGAATTGCACGTGAAGCAGCTCCCCGCCACATGAGCGTCCACACGAGATAGATCGTGCAGCAAATCAATGGAGTTAACCGATTGGTGGCATGGCGCGCGGAGTCGGCAGAACGATCTCCGACTTGCGATAGCGGCCAGTTCCAAACAATCGGGTCAACAATAAAGCGAGGTATGGAATGATAACCCGCAATGAGAAACTTCTCTCTGTAACCGCAGGTGCGGCCGTCGTGGTCGCTACATTGGCGATTGCTCTGTCCGTACACGTGCAACCGGCATTCGAAGATCGATCGCACGTACAATCATTTCATGCCAACACCGTTTTCGGATCCGATGGCAAACTAATTGGCGCAGCGCCCGATACTGGCATACGAACTCATATTCAGCAGGATGGTCTTCCGGAATGAGGCTTTGCAACGATATGAGGCCAGGTCGACTCTGCGTTCGACAGTGGTGATCCTGCAGCGCGATCGGCAAATCGGCCTTGGGCGAATAGCCACTGGCACTCGCCGACGCAGGGTAATGAAACGATGACATTCGCCGACTACTATCTGCCGTTCCGCATGGCCGAAGCCCGCGCCGAAGCTGCAAGGTGGTGCTGGCAGCCCTGACAGGACGATTGACGCAAGCCAAAAGGCAGAAACCTCCCCCGCACCCGCACCTTTTGGCTTTAGCCCCGGACGGCGTAGCTCCCCACTACGCCGTCCCTTCGTTTGGGCAAAGCACGCCTCCGGCCTTCGGCGAGGCGGCGTTCCGATCAGGTCGCACCAGGCATTCAATTGTTTTCCAAGATTGTTTGCACACGTTCGAATGGCCCATACGCGCTCGCCGCTACTTACGCTTGACAATCAATGCGTGTTTACACGAAATTTATATCTGGACTGGGGGCGCGTCTGCGCCGCCGTGACCTGATTCAATAGTCATCAAGGGGGGGCCCAGTGCAAATCATCTTTGGAGCAATTGTCATTGCAATGGGACTGTTTGCGGCCCAGACGGCGCTCGCACTCCCCATGCCAGGTCAAATGGCTAAAGCTGCCGACCAGACCAGGTTGATACAGCCTGTCCAAGGGGATCGCGCGTACCAATGCAAGCCTTATGGGAAAGCACATAAGTGCAAAGCAAAATACGATATTCGAACCCGGACGTGCGTCTGCGTCGGGCAGTAATTGAAACGCCGCAGTTTTTGACTCGAAAATGCCAAGCAGCAGAGGTGTATCGATGCGCACACTGACCAACATATTCATTGCGACACTTTTTGCCATTGCAGCGGGGTCGCTTCCCACGACGGCTTCTGCAGTCGATTGTCAGGCAAAGTGCGCAAAATATTGCGCAGGTCAGCATGGCAGCATGGCGACGTATTGCCCGACGACTTGCATGGAGAAATGCGAATTAAGAAATAGCAGCAAGAAAAAGAAATAGAGCGGATCTAAAATCATCCCCGGCCTTTCAGGCCAGGCCGGGGATGCCATGAGCATTCGTCCGAATGTCTGTTTTTGCCCAACGGACAATCCGACAGCGCCCGCGTTTGTCCGCTTTCAGACAACAGCCGACGGCAGTTGGTTTTGGCGCCGGGCCGTTTGTCCGCCAACGACCCAAAGCGGAGATGGTACAGCCGTTTGAATCTCGTAAAAATGTGCTCGTCTTAAATGCCCTTGGGCAACATGGCGCGACGCGAGCGCGCAGACTATGGCCCGGCTCAACGCCAGCACCGAACGCGACATGAATGCACCTCGATATAGTATATAGTTTCCAAGGCATGGTTTCCACTGGGCGCACTTACCCCACGGAGAACCACTATGGCGAATGGTTGGCAGAGTTGGCGCACTGGATTGGTACTGTTGCTGGTCTTGGTCGGCGCGCAACCCTCACTGGCGCTGACGAAAGAGCAGGCGCGTGAAAACTGCCGGGCTACAGTTGGCGCCCCGTTCGTCAAGACGTGCATCCGTAGCGGGAGCGGCGATCGCGAGACATGCCGAACCCGCGCAAAACCAAAAGTCCATGCCTGCATAACAAAGGCGCTCGATGCCGCCAATGGGCGCGCCGACGTTCCCGTCGCACTTCCAGCGGAACAAGCCCCAAGCAAAGAAATTGAGC
The DNA here is from genome assembly GCA_963828695.1 of uncultured Alphaproteobacteria bacterium. Lineage (GTDB taxonomy): Bacteria > Pseudomonadota > Alphaproteobacteria > Rhizobiales > Xanthobacteraceae > Pseudolabrys. The sequence goes on from CAWHFS010000001.1 coordinate 775,718, forward strand.
AACAAGCTGAAGCTTTGCCAGCTCCATTCGTTCCGCCGCCGCGCACGATTGCCGATATCACTGCGATACTCGACAGTGAAAAGCCGGATGCCGCAAAGATCACAAAATTGAAAGCCGAAGCAGACGCTGCGGTCCCAAGCCATGCTTCGCGTGTGGAGTTAGCGCGGTTTTATTTTCAGCGCGGTAACGCGCGCTCGACGCTCGGTCGCCCTGATCAAGCGATCGACGATGCCAATAAGGCTATCGAGATCGGGCGCGGCGCCATCGACGCACATCTGTTGGGCCGCCTGCTCCAGTTTTCCGGTCTCCAGTATGCACGTATAGGTGATCCCAAGAAGGCCCTCGAAATTTTTCAGCAGCTGATCCGCGAATCGAACACAAAGGGCGCCAAGGGCTTCTTGTTCGGTGCTGTTCGGCATGTTGTCAGAATTCTCTGGCAAATGGGGGACTTCGTTCAGGCGGAGGCCTATCTGAAACGAAGCGTCGATCGCCTCCACGAGGCGCGCACGAGTGGGCAGCCGGGATGGCGCAAGAATTATGCCCTCAAAGGCCAGTCATGGGAGGCCGATGTCGAACACACTCGCGCCATGTTCTACGAAGCCCGTGGGCAATACCGAGAGGCGGAGATAGCCTATCGTCAGGCAGAACTGCGCAAGCGCGGATCCGCAAAGGCGCTCTCGCAATTACCCGGCGCGGCGCCCGAATCCAATTTTCTTCAGGGCGCAGACTTCATGGTCCTCGGTCAGTCGCGGATGAAAGTGAAACAAGGTCGATTGGCGGAGGCCGAAGCTGACGCCCGACGCGCTCTCCTTGCCCGATTGAAGGATGAGGGCAAGTTCAATCCGGTGACACCACAGTATATCGGAGGTTTGGCCTATACCCTCGTGGCCCAGGGCCGTTATGCCGAAGCCGAAAAGTTGATACGTGTCTCGCTTGACATAAGTCGGACGGTCGGCGTTCCCGAAGATTCGCAATCGACGGTGAGCGAACTCTCGGACCTCGCCACTGTCCTGAATCTTCAAAACAAACGGAAGGAAGCGATTGCCACGTACGCGGAGATGGACAAGGCGATGGCTCATTGGGATCCGAAGCGCCGGCAACGGTTTGATCTCAATGGTTCGCGCATCAATTCGCTCTACGCCTCCGGCCAGATCGAGCATGGCATTTCCCAGGCTCAGATACTGCTCAAACGCAATATCGCCCGACTTGGAGAAACGCACTACGATACCGCGATTGCGCGCGCAATTCTCGCCATTGGCTACATGAAGGCCAATCGTGACGCCGACGCAGCGCGCGAATTCCGCGGCGCTATTCCCGTATTGATTGCTGGCTCGCGCGAACATGCCGATCGCGACGATTCGGTCGAGGCGGCGATGCGAATTAGCCGATTGCAAGGTTTCGTCGAATCCTACATCGCGTTGCTCGCTCGCAGGCAAACTTCAGGCGGCGATGACAGCGCGGCAATAGAAACTTTTGCGCTTGCCGACGCGATCCGTGGCCGGTCGGTCCAGCGGGCACTGACGCAATCGAGTGCGCGCACGAAAATAAATGATCCGGCGTTGGCCGAACTCGTCCGCCAGGAGCAGGACTTGAGCAAACAGATCGATGCCCAACTCGGCACGTTGAATAATGCACTTGCATTGCCATCGGATCAACGCGACGAGAATAGTGTCAGGGCACTCAGCCTTGCGATCAAAAACTTGCGCATCGAACGCGATACGCTGCGCGCCGACATTGCCAGGCGGTTCCCAAACTATGCCAATCTGATCGATCCGAAACCGCCAACCGTCGATGAAATTCGAGCGATATTGAGACCCGACGAAGCGCTGTTATCATTCTATTTCGGGCGCCAGACCAGTTTCGTCTGGGCGGTGGCGAAGACAGGAAAAGTGGCGTTCGCCGCCATCCATGCAACCAATGGCGAGATCGGCGGTAAAATTGATACGCTGCGCAAGGCGCTCGAGCCGGAGGCGGCGACCGTTGCGGAGATTCCGCAGTTCGACCTCGCGCTCGCCTATGAAGTCTACAGAATGCTTCTCAAGCCGGTCGAGGCAGCCTGGAAGCCCGCGAAGAGTTTGATCGTGGTCACCAATGGGGCGCTCGGCCTGCTTCCACTTTCGCTGCTCCCCACCGAACCGGCGCAAGCGCAAGACGGTGGCGGGCCGTTGTTTTCGGGCTACCGAAATGTCCCATGGCTTGCCCGAACCCATGCGGTGACCCTTGTGCCGTCGGCTGCAGCGTTGCGCACGCTGCGGCAATTGCCGCCGAGCCCGCCGACACGGGACCCGTTCATAGGCTTTGGCGATCCTTATTTCAGCGTTGAACAGGCAGCGGATGCCGAGGCAGAACAGAATGCGAAACCGGTGCTCGTAGCCTCGACCGCTACCGCAACGCGCGGTGTGCCTTTGGCGCGACGTTCGAGACCACAGACGAAGGGAGTTAGTAGCGCCGATCTCGCGCAACTACCGCGTCTGCCCGATACAGCCGCCGAACTCATTTCGATCGCCAAGGCGCTCGGGCTTGACCCGGCCGATGTCTTGCATCTCGGCAAGGCGGCAAACGAGCATCAGGTCGAGAACACCGATCTGTCGCATTACCGCATCATAGATTTTGCAACCCACGGACTGGTGCCGGGTGAACTGGACGGGCTGACCCAGCCGGCACTCGCCCTCGCTGCACCTGCCGTTGCTGGCATTGACGGTGATGGGCTGCTCACGATGGGGGAAATCCTTGCTCTCAAGCTTGATGCCGACTGGGTGGTGCTATCGGCCTGCAACACCGGAGCGGGTACCGGAGCCGGCGCCGAGGCGGCATCCGGGCTCGGACGCGCATTCTTTTATGCCGGAACCCGCGCGATTCTTGTGACCAATTGGTCGGTTCATTCGGCTTCAGCGCGCGAACTCGTCACAGACATGTTCCGGCGGCAAAGTGCTGACCCAACACTGACACGGGCGGAGGCATTGCGGCGAGCGTCAATGGCATTGCTCGATGGGCACGGCTTCACCGACGCAACCGGCAAGACATTGTTTGCCTACGCTCACCCGTTATTCTGGGCGCCCTACAGCATCATCGGTGATGGTGGAGGCGCACAAGCCGCGAGGTAACATTCGATTGCACCTCAACGAAGGAAGCGCACCATCGGCATCCAACACGCATTATATTGAGGACCGGACGCAACATGCCAAGCAAATCATTGACCGCTATTTGTCTGATTGCAGCCATGAGCACGCTTTCTGCTGGATCCTGCCATGCGGAATCGAAGCGGGTCGTGCTGATCACGCCAGATGAGGCCAGGCTTTCTGCTCCGCCGACAACCGGCTTATCATTTCGTGCCGGCATTTCGCGCGGGCCAAGAGTTGAACTGGTATCGCCGAAATCGCCGTCCGCCCATTCTCCTGTTCATCTTCAACTAAAATTCCAGGGTCACGGCGGTGCGCAAATTGATATGGACTCGTTCAAGCTTACCTATGTTAAAACTCCACCAATCGATCTGACAGACCGCGTAAAGGATTTCATCAAAGCGGCCGGCATCGATGTTCCCGAAGCTGTCGTTCCGCCAGGCATGCATACCATTCGTGCGGAGATCAGAGACAAGGATGGACGCGCGGGATCATTGACTTTCAATCTCAAAGTGGCGAAGCAATAAAGACGCGAGACCCTTGCGATGCGCTGTCCGTTTTGTGCAGAAGATATTCGTGATGATGCTTCTGTATGTCGCTACTGCGGCAATGATGTCAAAATACCGGAATCTCTGATTTCCGAAAATGCAGAACTCAGGGCGCATCTCGCTGACCTGCAACGCGAGCTCGAAGAGTTGCACACTCAACTAACTCTGAAAAAAGGTCTCAAATCATCCCAAATTAAATAGCATTTGATTTGACGCCGCCTGCGGTGGGTAATGTTTCCATGGAATGTCCGTTCTGTGCAGAGCCGTTCAAATATGATGCGCTCGTCTGTAAGAGTTGTGGACGTGATCTCCGCTTGGTGCGTCCGCTCATTGAGAAAAACCTGATATTACTTGCGCAGATCGAGGACCTGCAGTTGCCGCTTAACAATGCGCGCGCGGCGATTTCACGGTCCACGGCACCGATAAAATTCTGGTTCATCCACCTTTGCGTCTACGTGTTCGCGCCCATTATTCTTCTGATTGCAGCGCATTTCATAATCACGATTGTCCTCGATATCTCGCCGCTCTACCTGCGGATTCTGTCCATGCTGATTCCGTTGCCGTTCGGTTTCTTCCTGCTCTGGTTTTCCCATCACGACATTCGCTGGTCCGTTTTGGAAGGGACTATCATTGGCATCGTCAGCGTGACCGCCATGCTGACTGTCGTTGCGTTTGTTGATAACGTTCCGATTTTGCCGCAAGACTTGCGCGATTGGCGCGAAACACTGGAATATATCACCAGCATCGCACTCGCGGACGTAACGGGCGCGGCAATCGCGGTGCTCGCACGCCGGATGGTGCCGAGAACGCTGGCTGCAACGGGTGCGCCGGGACTACTGGCGATAATGGTTGCCCGGATGATTGGCCGACACGTTGGGGATCCGGCTCTGCACCGTCGTGCGCAGAAAATTCAGAACAAATTGAGGACGATCGCAGCCGCGGCTGTCGCTTTAGCTTTAGGTGGCGGTTCGATCTACACCGGTATTAGAGCCTTATTGCGCAGTTCTTTAGGCGGGGGCTAAAAAACGAAAGACGATTACCGCTTTTGGCTTGGAGCGGACAATCGATTTGCGCCCGCGTTTGTCCGCTTTCTAAACAAATCATGCGGATGCAAACAGGCTGAGCACCCCGGATTTCCGTTGTTTCGGTTGCGTGCACAGGAAAAAGTTGCAGCGGATCAATGGTGGGCGCACAAGGACTCGAACCTTGGACCCGCTGATTAAGAGTCAGCTGCTCTACCAACTGAGCTATGCGCCCGGAATGCCCGCGGCCGAAAGTTCGCGACAGGCAGTGGTCCCTTAGCAAAGCAACGCCATGCTGTCCAGCCGCGGTCCCTGCCCTAAGCCCCGATGCGGACGACGAAAAAAGCCGCCGGGCAAGCCCGGCGGCTTCTTGGACGGCGGCGCGATGCCTCGGAACTACTGCGCGGCCGTCCGCCACTCGTGAGCGTATTATTGCGGCTGCGGGCCCTGCTCGGGTCCACGCGGACCGCGATGTCTCCAGTCACCTTTGCCGCGATGACCGTGTGGACGGCGCCACTCGGCGAATTGCCGTCCGCCCATTCCGATGCGGGTGAGCATCGTGAAGCGATGCTTCTGCGCGTCGTCCAGGCTCTTGTAGAGCGGGCCGGCCGCTTCGGCGAGCTTCTTCAGTGATGCGCCGCGCTGCGACAGCATGTCGGCACGCAGCGTCATGCGCTCGATCGGATCCTGCGGACGGTCCGCGCTTGCACGCGCTGCGAAACGCTCGGAACGCTGCTTGGCGATTTCCTTCAACGCGTTTTCCACCGCCGGCCAGTTCTTCTCCTGCTCAGGCGTCAGCTTGAGCCCGGCATGCAGCGCCGCGATGCGCGCGTCACCGAATGCACTGATGTCTTCCGCGCTGGGCCGCCAGCGCTGCGCACGATCGGATCCCGCCGGTCCCGGCTGTGCATAGACCAGCGAAGCACCGGCAATCGCAAGAGCGGTCGATCCGGCCAGAACAGTCTTCCACATGGCATTCCTCCAATGGCATTTCTGATGCCACCAGTAGAAGTACGCCCCGTTGCCTTAGCAAGTTAAAGTTTGGACAGAGATTACCCGCACGCAATGTAGATTTACGGATGTTCAGAATAAATTAACGCAGGTTATCGCGCGCTCAATCGTTGACGGATCAAATCGGCTTTCCGAACAGCAAATTCGGCAGATAAAGCGAGATTTCCGGAATGTATGTCACGACGACGAGGAACCCGACAAGAATCATCAGCCAGCCGATGGCGGCGCGCACCACTTCAGTGAGCGGCATGCCGGTGACGCCGGAGGCAACGAACAGATTGAGCCCCACCGGCGGCGTCACCAGTCCTATCTCCATGTTGACGACATAGATAATGCCGAGATGGATCGGGTCGATGCCGAGCTTCTGCGCAGTCGGAAACAGGATCGGCGCCGTAATCAGCACGATTGGCGATGGATCCATGAAATTGCCGGCCACCAGCAGGATGATGTTGACGATCAGCAGGAAGTGCCACGGCGCCATGTTCGCTTCCGCGACCATCTCCGAGATACTCTGCGGAATTTGCGCGGTGGTGAGCACATGGCCGAACAGGAATGCATTGGCGATGATGAACATCAGCATCACCGAGACTCGCGCTGAATCGAGCAGCACCCGCGGTACGTCGGTGATCTTGAGGTCGCGATAGATAAACACCGCAGTTATGAAGGCATAGACTGCCGCAACTGCGGCCGCTTCAGTCGGCGTGAACACACCGCCATAGATTCCGCCCATGACGATGAGGATCAGCAACAGACCCCAGAACGCGTTCATGAAAAGCCAGAGGCGCTCGCCCCAGGGCGCCTTGGGCTGGCGCGGCAGCTTCTTGATTCGGGCCGCCACGTAGATCGCAATCATCAGGGTGAGGCCCAGCAAGATGCCGGGAATAACGCCGGCCATGAACAGTCGCCCGACCGAACTCTCGGTCGCTTCCGCGTAAACGATCATGACGATCGACGGCGGGATGAGGATGCCGAGGGTGCCGGCATTGACGATCACGCCGGTGGCGAAGGACTGCGTATAGCCCGCTCGCACCATGCCGGCGATGACGATTGAGCCGATCGCCACCACCGTTGCCGGCGACGAGCCGGACACTGCGGCAAACAGCATGCAGGCGAGCACCGAGGCAATTGCGAGCCCCCCGGGCAAATGCCCGACTGCCGCAATTGCGAAATTGATCATGCGGCGGGCCACGCCGCCGGTCGTGAGGAAGTTTGCAGCCAGGATGAAGAAGGGTATGGCCAGCAGCGTGAATTGCTCGAAAGTCTGGAAGAATTTCAAGGTCAGCGAGGCGAGGCTGTCATGCTCGAACAACAGGATCGTGAGAATGGAGGAAAGCCCGAGCGCCATAGCCACCGGCAATCCGACCGCCAGCATCGTCAACAGCGTGACGAACAGGAAAACGGTATTCATCGCTGCACCGTGGTGGCGTCAGGCATGTTGTCGTGGGTAATGTCCTTGACGGCTTCCTTGGCTTCGTCCGCGAGTTCGTAGCCTTCCGACTGGCCGGTGAAGATGCGCCAACCCATCTCGATGAGGCGAATGAACAGCAGGATGAAGCCCAGCGGCAGGCAGAGGCTCAGTTTCCAGGTCTCTATCGGGATGTCCTCGGCCTCGACATTGATGATGTACATGCGCCGGATGTACTCGTACGAGCCGTACAGCATGAGCGAGGTGTAAAGCAGCGCCAGCATCAGCACGAATATGCCAACCGCACGCCGACCCTTCGGAGGCAGCAGCCGCACCGCGGCATCCACGCCGATATGCGCGCGCACGCGCACGCAATAGGAGATGCCGATCATTACCAGCCAGGAAAACAGATAGAAATTGGCCTCGAGCTGCCAGATGAAGCCCGAGTTGAAGCCATAGCGCAGGACGACCTGCACGAATGTCAGCACAGCCATCACGCCGAGGATCGCGGCAATCAAGCCTTCCTCAACGCGGTGCACCGCCTCCCGCAGCGACACCGTAGACCCCCCTGGCTTTGTTTATTATGGACGGCGACCGCGGCTTCAAGCCCGCGGCCGCCGTAGATGCTCAGTTGGTTTTTGGAGCGTTCGATGCCACCGCGGCGTCGATGATGTCCTTGCCGATCTGGCTTTCGAACTTCTTCCAGACCGGGTGCATCGCCTTCACCCACTCGGCATGCTGCGCGGGCGTCAGCTGATGGATGGTGGTCACGCCCGAGGCCGTGATCTTCTTCTTGGCCTCGTCATTCAGCTTGGCGGCGATATCGTTGTTGACCGCGGTCGCCTCAGCCAGCGCCTTGGTCAGACCATCGCGGATATCGGCCGGCAGGCCCTTCCACCACTTGTTGTTGACCAGAACCATGTAGTCGATAACGCGGCCGTTCAACTCGGTGAAGTGCTTCTGCACTTCGTAGAACTTCTTCGAGTAGATGTTCGACCAGGTGTTCTCCTGCGCATTCACGGTGCCAACCTGAAGCGCCTGATAGACTTCCGAGAACGCGAGCTTCTGTACGTTGGCACCAATTGTCTCGTAGCTGGCCTGGATAATATCGGACTGCTGGATGCGGAACTTCAGACCCTTGGCATCGGCCGGGACCAGCAGCGGCTTGTTGGCGGACATCTGGGACAAGCCGTTGTGCCAATAAGCGAGGCCGAGATAGTTGCGGTTTTCCATCGAGTGCAGGATCGACTGACCGACCTTGCCCTGTTCGAAGCGGTCAACCGCTTCCATATCCTTGAACATGAACGGCAGGTCGAACACTTCGGTCTTCTTGGTGTACTTGCCGAACTTCGACAGCGAGGTCGCGATGAACTGCACATCGCCGAGCGCGATGGCTTCCATCTCCTTGGCGTCGCCGAACAATTGCGAGTTCGGATAGACCTCGATTTTCACCTTGCCGGGAAGCAGGCGTTCGGCCGCTTCCTTGAACTTGAGCGCCGCCTGCCCCTTCGGGGTCTTCTCGGCAACAACGTGACTGAATTTGAGAACCATCGGTTCGGCCGAAGCCGTAACCGGTGCAGCAATAATGGCAGCCGCAGCGGCCGCAAGAAGCCACTTCCGCATGAACGTCGTCCTCCAGTTTGAAGCGTTGGAACCGGCTTTCGTTATTTTTGGGCCGGCCGTACAGGCATTATACCGGTTGCCCGGCAAGTGGCCATAAAAGCAGCATTGGCCGGGCTAATCGTCAAGCTGAAAAAGGTCGAAAAAAGCCGTCCGCCCGATCAATTCAGGGCGGCCACCACAGGGCCCAAGCCCATTTCCTGCGCCATGTCACGGGCAGAACGCTTCTGATCCTCGGTCAGCGCCGCAATCAACGGCCGTGCGGCGACCGCCAGCCGCTCGATGGCGGCACTGCTGAGCACGATCGACACCACGCGCTGGCTGACCCTGTGAATGAAGCCGCCGTTGGCATCCTGTCGAGCCTGGTGGCGGGCAAGGCTGCGCAGCGCCGCTTCCACCGGCTGCCAATAGCGCTCCTGCTCGGGCGTAAGCTTGAGCACGCTCTTTACGCGGCTGATATTGATCGAGGCCAGGCGATCACCGTTGACCTGCGTGCCCAGATCCGCGGCGCGAGCGGTTAATGAAAACTGCAGAAACAAGACCATTGCCGCAAGCGCTAACGCGCCCGCGAAAAGAGGCATTTTCATTCTGAATTTTCCCCGTACCACAAGCATCAAGCTGGCGCGTAGCCCGCAAATCGGCCCTCAAAGCGAATTAATTGCGGTCGAATTGTGATTTCTGGGACCCGCGCAAGTCCATGCGACGGTAAGGAAAATGCCGCGCCCCGGGTCGGGGCGCGGCATCGTCGTTAACTACGCCGTTTCGGCCCTAATCGTTAACCGGCATCGGTCGAATGGATACGGTTCTCGACCGCCGGCGTCTTGCTGCGTTTGCTCATGAGCTTGTTGAGGGCGCCGAGATACGCCTTGGCCGAGGCTACCAGTGTGTCGGGATCGGCGCCCTTGGCGGTAAAGGAGCGCCCCTGCTCCGCCAGTCGCACCGACACTTCTGCCTGTGCGTCGGTCCCCCCGGTCACTGCATGCACCTGGTAGAGCTCGAGGGTCGCCTCGTGCGGCACCAGCGCGCGGATCGCCTTGAAGATCGCATCCACCGGCCCGTTTCCGGTCGATTGCGTGGTGACGTGCTCGCCATCGATGTCGAGCGTGAGCGTCGCGGTCTGCGGACCCATGGTGCCGGCGATGACCGTCAGCGACAGCACCTTGATGCGGTCATGGGCGGTCGCAATCTCCTCGTCCACCAGTGCCTCGATGTCCTCGTCGTAGATTTGCTTCTTCCTGTCGGCCAGCGCCTTGAAGCGGACGAAGGCATCCTCGAGCTGGTTGGCGGCGAGCTGGTAGCCGAGTTCCTCCAGCTTGTGCACGAAGGCATGGCGGCCGGAGTGCTTGCCCATGACCAGGGAGGTCTGCTTCACGCCGACTGATTCCGGCGTCATGATCTCGTAGGTCTGCGCGTTCTTGAGCATGCCGTCCTGATGGATGCCGCTCTCGTGCGCGAAGGCGTTACGGCCGACTATCGCCTTGTTGTACTGCACAGGGAACGACGTCGCCGCCGATACCAGTTTGGATGCGCGCGTGAGCATCGTGGCGTCGATACCGGTCCAGAACGGCATGACGTCGTTGCGCGTCTTGATCGCCATCACGACTTCCTCGAGCGCGGCGTTCCCGGCGCGTTCGCCGATGCCATTGATGGTGCATTCAACCTGGCGGGCGCCGCCTCTCACGCCGGCGAGCGAATTGGCGACGGCCATTCCGAGGTCGTCGTGGCAATGCACCGAGAAGCGCGCCTTGTCGGAATTCGGCACGCGCTCACGCACTGTCTTGAACAGGTTGAAATATTCTTCCGGCGTCGTGTAGCCGACCGTGTCCGGAATATTGATGGTGGTGGCGCCGGCATTGATCGCCGCCTCCACGCAACGGCAGAGGAAGTCGAACTCGGTGCGGGTGCCGTCTTCCGCCGACCATTCGACGTCGTCGGTATGGCCGCGCGCGCGAGTGACTTGCGCGATCACCATCTCGTAGACCTCGTGCGGCTCCTTCTGGAGCTTGTATTTCATGTGCACCGGCGAGGTGGAGAGAAAGGTATGAATTCGCCTGCGCTTGGCCGGCTTGATGGCTTCGGCGCAACGGTCGATGTCCTTGAAGCCGGCACGTGAGAGCCCGCAGATCACGGCGTTCTTGGATCGCTTGGCGATTTCGTGCACGGCGGCGAAGTCGCCGTCCGAGGCGATCGGAAATCCGGCTTCGATGATGTCCACGCCCATGTCATCGAGCAGCTCTGCGACCTCGAGCTTCTCTTCGTGAGTCATGGTCGCGCCGGGACACTGTTCGCCGTCGCGCAACGTCGTATCGAAGATAACGACGCGGTCCTTGTCGGACGGTTTCTTGGCGGTCATGGCATTGATCCTTCTCGGTCGATTGCGCCGCTTGCGGCGCTCTATGGGGTCCTATGTCTCCGTCGATCCCCCGAGTGCCCAGGCGCAATTGCCCAGCCGGCCCTCAGGGGCGGATAAGGAGAAGGAGCGTGCCCAGAATGAGGACGGCCGCGGAGCCGGCGTTGTCCGCCGTCCGCTCGATCGCGCAGATATTGTGGCGCGTCGACATTGCCGCTGAAGCCCTCGTTTTCGACCCCCAGGGTGGCGAAAACTCGTTAAACCCGCGTTAACCCTGGGCGAACGGCCCCTTTCTAGCGGATCGGCGCACCACGTTGCAAGGGCTTAGCGGCGACCGGTTTCAGCCAGCAACGCCTTCTTTGCTTCCTGCAGTTCGTCCAGCGCCTTGCCCGTCACTTTTGGAAACGCGAGGTTCAAGCTATCCAGCGCGTCGACCATCGCGGCGGCGACGACAAGCCGCGTGAACCATTTGTGGTCGGCCGGGACGACATACCAGGGCGCCTCCGGCCGGCTTGTTGCCCGGATGGTGTCCTCATAGGCGGCCATGTATTTCGGCCACAGCTTGCGCTCCGCGACGTCGCCCATGGAAAACTTCCAGCGCTTTCCCGGTTCGTCGATGCGATCGAGAAAGCGTTTGCGCTGCTCCTCGGGCGAAACATTGAGAAAAAATTTCAGCACCAGCGTGCCGCTCTGTGCGAGGTGCCTCTCGAAGTTGCAAATGGCCTCATAACGTTTCTGCCATATGTCGGGGCCGGAGAGCTGCGGTGGCAGTTTCTGGCGGGCGAGCAACTCCTCGTGCACGCGGACAACCAGCACTTCTTCGTAGTGCGAGCGGTTGAAAATCCCAATTCGGCCGCGTTCCGGCAGCCGCTTGCCGGCGCGCCAGAGGAAATCGTGATCGAGTTCCTCCGCGCTCGGCGCCTTGAACGGATGCACCTCGACGCCCTGAGGATTGAGGCCGGTCATCACATGCTTGATGACACTGTCCTTGCCCGCGGCATCCATCGCCTGAAGCACGACCAGGACCGACCAGCGATCATGGGCATAAAGTTTTTCCTGCAGTTCTGAAAGCCGTTCAATGCCGTCTTTCAGCATGTCCTTGGCATCATCCTTGTCGATGCCCAGGCCGCAACAATCGGCCGGATCGCACTCGGCAATCCGGAATTTGTCCGACCGGTCGATACGAAAGCGCTTTGCAAGCTGTTCAAGTTTCATGCCGCCAAGTTCACGCTACGGCGGCGCGCTTGGCAAGGCTACCGTCCACTGAAATGATGAAACAGAAACGCCTTGATAAAAGACCGCATTGCAGGATCGACATCGGCGGGCCCGCGCACAATGCAGATGTCGGCAAGTTCCGGCTGTTGTTGCGATGCCAGGTTGCCCAGGATGCGCGTACGCAGTTCGTCAGCCCTCAAGGCGCTCCGCATCACCTTGATCTGGGCAATCAGGGTGCCGTCGATCACCGCGGTCCAGCTGGGCTCAACAGTGAATTCATCCATGTCGAGCCCGGTTTCTTCCTTGAGTTCGCGCCGCACACTCGAATCGAGATCCACCCTGCCCTCGATCACATCGTCGGGATCCGGCGTGCCACAGGGAAAATAGACCTGGCCGGCATTGAACGTATGCTCGCCCATTCGGCCCAACAGAAAAGCGCCGTCAGCCGAAAGCATCGCCGCCGCGCCGAAACAGTCGTGCACGCCGGCGGCCGGACGGCCCCATTAAATCCAGGCAGAAAAGCTTGCGTAATCCGTTTCAAGAAAATCGCCGCTAAATACGTCCTCCGTCATAATCTGACGATGCAAAAGCAGCACGCGGCCGTTCCACAATGCCGGCTTGTCGCGCCTGAGCGGGTCAAAATAGGCATCGATCTCGCCCCGTCGCGTATCGGCGAAGGCCCAAGGCTTGGGCGTGAAGCGCAACTCAAGCCGGTCAACCGGCAGGATGATGACATCGCTCATCGGCGGCAATCGACGCGACCGCGGCCGCAACGTCAAGCCTCGATCGTGCCTTCGCTCACCACGACCGCATCGCCGCCAATCGAGGCGGCGACAAGCGCCCCGTTGGCGAGTGTCATTCCAAGATGGATCAGACTAGGCCGGCCCATCTCGTGGCCTTGCTCAATCGCAATAACGTGCTTGCCGTCTTTGAGCCCGGCAAAACGCGCTACCACGCCGGCGAAAGCGGCCGCGGCCGAGCCGGTTGCCGGATCCTCGATGATGCCCATCCCGGGTGCAAACATGCGGGCATGGAAATCCCGCCCGCGTTCGAGCGTCTGCCTGGCGAACACGTAAATTGCAGGGTCGCCGAGCGCGGATGCAAATTGTGCAATGTCGGGCCGGGCGCGCTGGACCGCGGCCAGGCTTCTGAGTGGCGTAAAGATGAACGGATTTCCGGCCGACCAGCGTGACGGTACGAATTTCCCAAACCCGATGTCCTCAACCGAAAGGCCGAGGGCTCCGGCCAAGGCGTCCGCAGGCGGCGGCGGGCCGACGTCGACCGGCAGGGCCGGCAAATCAAATGACGCAAATCCCGAGCCATCCGCCGGCGCGACATGACACCGCACCGGCCCGATGGTCTCTTCGAGAATCATGGCGCGCGAATCCTGGCCACCGTCCAAACGGCCGAGCAGCACCGATGTCCCTACCGTAGGGTGACCGGCAAACGGCAGTTCTCGCTTGGGGGTAAAGATGCGGCAGCGCGCACGATGCGCCGGATTGTCCGGCGGCAGAACGAACACCGTTTCCGGCAGGTTGAATTCGCCCGCGATCGCCTGCATTGCCGTCTGGTCGAGGCCGTCGGGCTGCAATACGACGGCAAGCGGATTTCCCACCAGGCGCCGGTCGGTGAAGACGTCGAGGGTGAAAAAGTGCCGCCGCATGGGCGTGCAATCCTCAGCGAAAAGACCGGCGCCAGCTTGAACGTTCCACTGAAATCATCAAGGCCGCGGCCGATAATTTATCAAATGGCTTCGGTCAAATGCCTAGTGCGGTGGGTTTGAAGTTCCTCCTATTGTAGCCGCGAACTCGCGGGAGGAACCTCAAACCCTAAACCGCACTAGAATCATTAAGTTGCTAGTGTCCCTTTGATTCCGAGGTTTGCATGAGCGGGTGCCGCAAGGGAGTGCGAACTTCGGAATCGGTACACTAGATGGCCTGGGCCTCGAATACCTTGCTCGGATTGACGATCTCGTCCTGCGCGACAACGAGCTGCACCTCCGGTGCGCCGGCTTCGGCGGTCCTGGTCAGTACGCCGAAGATGGCGGAAGCCGCGCGTGACAGTGCGACATCGATCTTCCCCTCGCGCAGATAGTGGGCGAAAAACAGCGCCGCGATGGCATCGCCCGCCCCATTGACCACCAGTGGCAGTTTCGGCGTGCGCAGCCGGAAACGCCCCGCATCGTCCGAGGCAACAAGATCGACCGTGTCCTCCGGCGTATCGTCGGTGTGCACCGACGTCACCAGGATGGCGCGCGGCCCCAATGTATGGACCGCCTTGACCGCCGCCAGCACGTCGGCCAGCGTCTTGCTCTCGCGACCGGCAAGATAGTCCAGTTCAAACTGGTTGGGCGTGACAATATCGGCAGCCGGCACTGCTTTTTGCTTCATGAATTCCGGTATGCCGCGCGCAACGAAGATGCCGCGGCCGACATCACCGATCACCGGATCGCAGCAATATCTTGCCGACGGGTTCGCGCGCTTGACGGTCGCCACCGCGTCGAGGATGGCGGTTCCGATATCGGCTCCGCCCATATAGCCGGACAGCACGCCGTCGCATTCACCCAGCACACCGCGCTGCTCGATACCGCCGACAATTTCGCGGATCAGTCCAGCGTCGAACACGCGGCCTTTCCATGCGCCATAGCCGGTATGGTTGGAGAATTGCACCGTGTGGATCGGCCACACCTCCACGCCCATGCGCTGAAGCGGAAACACCGCGGCTGAATTCCCGACATGGCCATAGGCGACGTGCGATTGGATGGAGAGGAGGTTCATGTCGCGTGAGGCACCACCTGGGGCCTCATCCTTCGAGACGCCCGCTTCGCGGGCTCCTCAGGATGAGGAAAAGAAAAAGCCTCATGGTGAGGAGCGTCGCGCAAGCGACGCGTCTCGAACCATGAGGCCATAGAACAGCACAGCTCTCCCGCAATGGGGAGTGCAGAATGCGCCTACTTCATCCCCATCTTTTTGTTGGCCTCGTCGACGAACTTGTTGGTGTAGGTCTTCGACAGGTCGATATTGGCTTTTGCCACCGCCGGCGAGGACTGGCTGAACACCGCCAGCACCGCGCTGGCGCCCTTGGGGTCCATACGGCCGGTATCGGAATACATTGCCATTGTGTTCTTGAGCGCAGAGATATAGAGCGCCTTGTCCTTGGTGAACTCCGGCGGCATTTTTGCGGTGATCTCCTCGGCCGTATGCGAGTGAATCCACTTCAGTGTCGAGACGATGGCGTTTGTCATCGCCTGTGCTTCCTTTTCATGGGAAACGATCCATTCGGCCTTGGTATAAAGCGCGCCGCCCGGATATTCGCCACCAAACACCGCGAGCGTGTCCTTCTGCGAACGCGTATCGGTCAGGATTTTCAGATCCTTGTACTTGCCCGCGAGCACCGTCACCGCCGGATCGAGCATGATAGCGGCGTCGATCTGACCCTGTTCCATCGAGGCGATCGCCGTGGCGCCAAGGCCAACGCCGATCACGCCAACCGAGTTCGGGTCGACGCCGTTCTTGCTCAGCATGTATTTCAGGAAGAAGTCCGTGGAAGATCCGGGCGCGGAGACGCCGACCTTCTTGTTGGCGAGATCCTTGACCGACTTGATCTCGTTCGTGTGCTTTGGCGACACGACCAGGGCGAAGCCCGGGAACCGGTCGTACACCACGAAGGCCTGGAGGTGCTGGCCCTTGGCGGCGAGGTTGACGCAGTGGTCGAAATAGCCGGACACCACGTCGGCGCTGCCACCCATCACGGCCTTCAGTGACTCCGAGCCTCCCTTGAACTGGACGACATCGACGTCGACGCCGGCCTTTTTGAATTCGCCGAGCTGGTATGCGAGCATCGTCGGCAGGTAGCAAAGGCACGAAGCGCCGCCGATGGCGAGCGTTACCTTGGACTGCGCGAGCGCGAGACCCGACGATAGCACCAGCGCTGCGAGCGAAACGGTGAGCCGCCGGATGATAGCGGGCATGACATCCTCCCTGTTCTTAAAAGGCCTTTGACCAGGCCAATTCGGCGTGGACGATAAGCCAGGCCGGGCGCGCTGCCTAGAGCCGATACGTTTAAGTTGAATCACCGTGCTTTCCTAACATTTTACTGGCGCATGATCTTTTCCGAAAACCGGTTCCCACTTTTCGGGATCATGCGCTAGGGCCTGCTGTCGACGGTATCCGGCCGCCAGACCAGCAGTCGCTTCTCGACCACGCTTACGATCGTGTCGATCACGATCACGAAGGCGGCGAGTACGAACATACCGGCAAACACGCCAGCCACGTCGAACACGCCTTCCGCCTGCTGGATCAGGTAACCCAATCCTGCCGCCGCCCCGAGATATTCGCCCACCACTGCGCCCACCACGGCAAAGCCAACGGAGGTATGCAACGAAGAGAACATCCACGACAGCGCGGACGGCCAATAGACGTGGCGCATCAATTGCCGTTCGTTCATGCCCAGCATGCGCGCGTTCGCGAGCACGGTGGGGCTGACTTCCTTGACGCCCTGATAGACGTTGAAGAACACGATGAAGAAGACCAGGGTCACGCCAAGCGCAACCTTCGACCAGATTCCGAGGCCGAGCCAGAGCGTAAAGATCGGCGCCAGCACGACGCGCGGTAGTGCATTGGCCATCTTGACGTAAGGGTCGAATACCGCCGCGGTGCGCGGCTGGCGCGCGAACCAGAACCCGACCAGAACGCCACCAATTGAACCAATAACGAAAGCGAGTGTCGCCTCGACCAGTGTCACCCAGAGATGTTTCCAGATCACGCCGCTGACGAACCAGTCGACGATCTGCTTGCCCACGTCCACCGGGTTGGAAAAGAAAAACGGCGGCAGCAGGATCTTTCCGAAGACAGGATAAGTCGAGAGGACATACCAAAGAGCGATCCCGATGACGGCGACAAGGATTTGTAAGACGAGAAGTGTGAACCTTTTCATCGCAGCATACTCTCTTGCCCTCTCTCCAGGGGAGAGGGAAGAAGAGCGCGCTTCGCCGAGTCACCCATCATGCCCTCTCCGTCATGGCGTAACCCTTGATCACTTCCGCCTTCAATGTGCGCCAGATTTCGCGGTGCAATTCGTGAAACGAATGGTCAAGCTTGACCTCGCCGATATCGCGCGGCCGGGCCAGCGGCACGCGCCAGTCGCCGATGATACGCGCCGCAGGTCCGGCGGACATGATGACGACGCGGTCGGATAGTGCGATCGCCTCTTCGAGATCGTGGGTGACGAACAACACTGCCTTGCGATCGCCGCTCCACAGATCGAGCAGCAGGTTCCCCATGATCTGCCGCGTCTGCGCGTCGAGCGGTCCGAACGGCTCGTCCATCAGCAGTATTTTCGGATCGCGAATCAGTACTTGCGCGAGACCCACGCGCTTGCGCTGCCCGCCGGAAAGCATGTGCGGATAGCGGTCGCCGAAGGCGCCGAGACCGACCCGCGCAAGCCATTCGTGCGCGCGCGCACGCGCATCGGAAACCGGCGTACCTGCGGTCTCAAGACCGATGGCAACGTTCTCCAGCGCAGTCTTCCAGGGAAACAGCGCGTCGGCCTGAAACAGATAGCCGGCCTGATCGTTGAGCGCGGCGAGTGGCGTGCCGAATATATCCACCCCACCTGCTGACGGCGGCATTAATCCGGCGGCGATATTGAGGAGCGTAGACTTGCCGCAGCCGGTGGGCCCGACAATGGCGACAAATTCGCCGTCGGCGACCTGAAGCGTGGCGTCCTCGACTGCGGTATAGCTGCCGCCGCCCGCAAGTCGAAACGCCACATCGACACCGGCGAGCGACACCGCGCTTGTGGCACCCGCGCCCGTCATTGCCCCGCCTCCGGCCATTCGAGTCCAGCCCCTCTTGATGCCGCAAACTACCGGCTTGCCGGATCGTTGCAAACGGCCACGAACGCGGGTACCGAACGACCTCCTCGCATGGCATGCTTTCCCGATGGTCGACACCCGTCTTGCATACGCCGTTGAACGGCTGCCGGACTATCTCGGCAGCCACGTGCTGGTCAGTATCACGGCGCTGGCGCTGGGGCTCGGCATCAGCCTGCCACTGGGTATCATCGCCGCGCGGCGGCCGGCGCTTCGCACGGGCGTGCTCGGGATCGCGAGCGTGATCCAGACCATCCCGGGTCTCGCCCTGTTGACACTCTTCTATCCTGTGCTGCTGGCGCTCGCCGCCTTGTCCGAACGTTTGTTCGGCAAGGGATTTTCCGCACTCGGTTTCCTGCCTTCGGTCCTGGCGCTGGCGCTCTATTCGATGCTGCCCGTGTTGCGCAACACCGTGACTGGTCTGAACGGCATCAATCCCGAACTGCACGATGCGGGCCGCGCCCTTGCATTGACGCGCGGACAAATTCTTCGACTGGTCGAGCTGCCGATAGCCATGCCGGTGATCATGGCCGGTATCCGCACCTCGGCAGTCTGGGTGATCGGCACCGCTACGCTGTCGACGCCGATCGGGCAGACCAGCCTCGGCAATTACATCTTCGCGGGGCTTCAGACACAGAACTGGGTATTCGTGCTGTTCGGCTGCATCGCGGCGGCGGCGCTGGCGCTGGCGGTCGATCAATTGCTTGCGTTGATGGAATTGGGCGTAAAGGCGCATAGCCGCGTAAAAGTCGCTATCGGCGGCGTGGGGATCGCGCTCGTCGTCCTGGCAGCCCTGCTGCCGGGGCTCGGCCGTGCGTCAGGCGGCTACGTCATCGGCGCCAAGCCGTTCACCGAGCAATATGTGCTGGCCGCACTGATCCAGCAGCGGCTTGCTGCAAACGCGTTGAGCTCGGAACGCCGCGACGGGCTCGGCTCCGGCGTGATTTTCAACGCGCTCCGCTCCGGAGAGATCGATGCCTATGTTGATTACTCCGGCACGATCTGGGCGAACGAAATGCACCGCAGCGACATCAGACCGCGTAGCGAGGTGCTTGCCGAGGTGGGACGCTGGCTCAAGGAGAAACAGGGCATTCGTATGTTGGGCGGGCTGGGCTTTGAGAATGCCTATGCGCTCGCGATGCCGCGCGCGCGCGCCGAAAAGCTCGGCATCAGCTCGATCGCCGGCCTGGCGGCGCACGCATCCCAATTGTCCATTGCGGGCGACTATGAATTCTTCGAGCGTCCGGAATGGAAGGCAATCCGCGCCGCCTATGGTCTGAATTTCCGCCAGCAGCGCACCATGCAATCCGATTTCATGTATCAGGCGGCACGCGCGGGCGACGTCGACGTGGTGTCGGCCTATTCCAGCGATGGCCGGATCGCGCAATATGATCTTGTCGTGCTCGGCGACCCCAAGCAGGCGATTCCGCCCTATGACGCGATCCTCCTGGTCGCGCCGAAGCGCGCCAACGACGAGAAGTTCATTTCCGCGCTTACGCCGCTCGTTGGCGCCATTCCGGTTGCGCTGATGCGCGAGGCGAATCTGCGCGCGGCCGGCACCGGCACCACGCCGGCAGACGTGGCGCGGTGGCTTTCCGGGAAACCGCCGAAGGAGTAGCACCTAGTTGCGGTGCTCGTCGGTCTCCAACCCGCGCGCGCGTTTTTCGGTCATGCTGCGCAGGGACTTGGCAGCTTCGACGCGGGCTATGCTGCCCTAGCCCGCTGCGACAAACTCGCACTCCGCATCGCGGAACCTGATCCAGGCACGCTGCGCCTGACGCAGAAAATCGCGCTGCCACGGCTGCGCATCCTTGAGCGCCTCCCGATAGGCAGCGTTGAGCCGCTTATCCCAGAGCTCCGTCTTGGCGTTCAGGCATTCCACCAGTTGATAGGTGCCCCCGTCGCAGCTCTCGTCCGGTTCGGCCTTGGTTTCGGAAAATGCCGCGGGTTGAAGCGCCATGAGGCCGATGGCCAGGATCAGCTTCGTTCGCATCGCCTGCTCCCTAGGGTTCGACCGCCTGTTCAAGCTCCTTTGCGCGCGCTCGCGTCAGGTCGAGCATGCAGTTGCCGCCGTGGATGCGTGCGATGGTACCTTCTTCCAGCTCGTAGTAATCGCAGTCGGCGTCACGAAATTTGAGCCACAGGTCCTGCGCGGCCCGCAACTGCGCCCGCTGCTTCGGCAGCGCAAATTCTGATGCCTTGCGAAACGCGGCCGCAAGTCGTTTCTCGAGGATCACGAGATTGGCCTTCTGGCACATCACGATGTCATAGGTACTGCCGTCACAGTCCTTCTCGGCATCGGCGGCGAAGGCGGGCGTCATTAACGCCAGCAGCACGACGGCAACACATGCTTTGAACATCGAAGCCTCTATCGGCCTCATGCTGAGGAGCACTCCGAAGGAGCGCGTCTCGAAGCATGGACCGCCCCATCCTTCGAGACGGGCGCGGAGCCTGTCATCGGGCCGCGCTTCGCGCGGACCCGTTGGCGGCCTCCTCAGGATGAGGCGGGTATAGGTCAGTTCTTGCTCTTGTCCACCAGCGCGCGCTCTTTGATCCACGGCATCATCTCGCGCAGCTTGGCGCCGATCTGCTCGGCCGGATGGTCGGCGAGCTTGGCGCGCGTTGCCTTGAACGAGGTCTGGTTGACCTTGTTCTCCAGCATCCAGTCCCTGGTGAAGCGGCCGGACTGGATGTCGGCCAGAATGCGTTTCATTTCGGCGCGCGTTTCCTGCGTGATGACGCGCGGGCCGGAGACGTATTCTCCATATTCCGCGGTGTTGGACACCGAGTAATTCATGTTGGCGATGCCGCCTTCGTAAATGAGATCCACGATCAGCTTCATCTCGTGGATACATTCGAAATAGGCCATCTCCGGCGCGTAGCCGGCCTCGCACAGCGTGTCGAAGCCCGCCTTCATCAGTTCGACCACACCGCCGCACAGCACGCTCTGCTCGCCGAACAGGTCGGTCTCGCATTCTTCCTTGAACGTGGTCTCGATGATGCCGGCGCGGCCACCGCCAATCGCCGATGCATAGGACAGGCCAAGATCGTGCGCGTTGCCGGAAGCGTCCTTGTGGATCGCCACCAGACACGGCACGCCGGCGCCGCGCTGATATTCCGAGCGCACGGTGTGACCGGGACCCTTGGGCGCGATCATCAGCACGTCGAGATCGGCGCGCGGCTCGATCAGATTGAAGTGCACGTTGAGGCCGTGCGCGAACATGAGGGCGGCGCCCTGCTTCATGTTCTTGGCGAGGTGATCATTGTAGATATCGCCCTGCAGTTCGTCGGGTGTAAGCATCATCATCACGTCGGCCCATTTGGCGGCCTCCGCTACCTCCATGACCTTGAGCTTCTCGCCCTCGGCCTTCTTGACGCCGGCGGATGTCTTGCGCAGCGCAACCGCGACCTCCTTTACGCCGCTGTCGCGCAGGTTCAGCGCGTGGGCGTGGCCCTGGCTGCCATAGCCGATGATGGCGACCTTCTTGCCCTTGATCAGGTTCAGGTCGGCGTCGCGATCGTAGTAAACACGCATGGTACTTAACCCCTCTTTGAGCCCGTTGCCCGGCCACTATCCTCAAGCGCCACGGCCGGGCGCGTCCCGGCCGTCCACGGTATCGATTTTCCGCAGCGTCGATAGCAAGACGTGGATGCCTGGCACAAGGCCGGACATGTGTTTATCTATCGGGCCGCCATTCCCTCCGGCCCGCGCGCGATGGCGACGATGCCGGTACGCGAAACCTCGACCAGACCGAGCGGCAGCATGAGTTCGACGAATTGATCGATCTTGTCGCTTTTGCCGGTGATTTCGAACACAAAGCTCTCGGTGGTGGCATCGATCACGCGCGCACGGAAGGCATCGGCAAGGCGCAGCGCCTCGACCCGGTGCTCCCCCTTTCCGCGGACCTTCACCATTGCCAGTTCGCGCTCGATCGCACCGCCGAGAAGCGTCATGTCGACCACGCGGTGTATCGGGACCAGCCGGTCAAGCTGGTTCTTGATCTGCTCGATCACCATCGGGGTGCCGGTGGTGACCACGGTAATAAGCGACAAATGCTTGTGGTGTTCGGTCTCCGACACCGTCAGTGATTCGATATTGTAGCCGCGGCCCGAAAACAGACCGATCACACGCGCCAGCACGCCCGGCTCGTTGTCGACCAGAACGGACAGCGTATGGGTTTCCTGCTTCTGCGCCGTCGGCGCCGCCGGATAGTGACTTGTGGTGGGAGCATTCATCAGACCATCACCTTGCCTTCCTCGGTGATGGCGCTGTCGAGACTTTCAGCGGCGTCACCGAGAATCATTTCGTTGTGCGCGCGCCCCGACGGGATCATCGGGAAGCAATTTTCCTTCGGATCGACCACGCAATCGAACAGCACCGGCCTGTCGACGCTGATCATTTCCTTGATGGCGTGGTCGAGGTCGCCCGGCTTATCGCAACGGATGCCGACCGCGTGGTAAGCCTCGGCCAGTTTGACGAAATCCGGCAGCGCCTCGGAGTAGCTTTCGGCATAGCGGCCGCCATGCAGCAGTTCCTGCCACTGCCGCACCATTCCCATGTACTGGTTGTTGAGAATGAAGATCTTGACCGGCAGCCGGTACTGAACCGCGGTCGAGATTTCCTGCATCGTCATCATCACCGAGGCCTCGCCGGCGATGTCGATCACCAGCGATTTCGGATGCGCCATCTGAACGCCGACCGAGGCGGGCAGGCCGTAACCCATGGTGCCGAGCCCGCCCGAGGTCATCCAGCGATTGGGCTCCTGGAAGCCGTAAAACTGAGCTGCCCACATCTGGTGCTGCCCGACCTCGGTCGTGATGTAGGTGTCGCGGTCCTTGGTCAGTTCATATAGCCGCTGGATGGCGTATTGCGGCTTGATCACCTCGTTGGAATGCCGGTAGGCGAGCGATTTGCGGGCTCGCCACTTGTCGATCTGCTTCCACCAGTCGGCGAGCGCCTTCTTGTCCGGATGCCTGGCGCCGGTGCGCCATAGTCGCACCATGTCCTCCAGGACATGCGCGCAATCGCCGACGATCGGGACGTCCACGTGCACGTTTTTGTTGATCGAGGACGGATCGATATCGACATGGATTTTTTTCGAGCCGGGCGAAAAGGCATCGACGCGACCGGTGATGCGATCGTCAAAGCGCGCACCGATGCAGATCATCACATCGCAATCGTGCATCGCCATGTTGGCTTCCAGAGTCCCGTGCATGCCGAGCATGCCCATCCATTGCGGATCGGCAGCGGGAAACGCGCCGAGCCCCATCAACGTCGACGTGATCGGAAAACCGGTGAGTTTCACCAGTTCGCGCAGCAGGTCGCTCGCCGCCTTTCCGGAATTGACCACCCCGCCGCCGGTGTAGAACAACGGCCGCCTGGCGTGCGCCATCAGTTCGATTGCCTGCTTGATCTTGTCGATGTCGCCTTTCACCTTTGGCTTGTAGCCGGTGTGCGGGAAGTCCTTCGGCTTTGAGTAAATACCCTTGGCGAACTGGATGTCCTTCGGGATATCGACAACGACTGGACCCGGCCGGCCGCTGGCGGCGATGTGGAACGCCTCGTGCAGCACGCGCGGTAAATCCTCGATGCGTTTTACGAGGTAATTATGCTTGGTGCATGGGCGTGTGATCCCGACGGTGTCGCATTCCTGGAACGCGTCGTTCCCGATCAGATGCGTCGGCACCTGCCCGGTGATGCAGACAACCGGAATGGAATCCATCAGCGCATCGGTCAGGCCCGTCACCGCATTGGTGGCGCCTGGGCCGGACGTGACCAGCATGCAGCCGACCTTGCCGGTTGAGCGCGCATAGCCTTCGGCCGCGTGGGCTGCGCCCTGCTCGTGCCGAACCAGCACGTGCTTGACCTTGTCCTGCGCAAAGATGGCGTCGTAGATCGGCAGCACCGCACCGCCCGGATAGCCGAACAGATGCTTCACGCCCTGGTCGGCGAGCGCTTCGATCACCATTTCGGCGCCGGTCATTTCGCGTGTCATGGTCGTCATCCCTCGTTTGGCTACCTGCTGGTCACTTGCTCCGGCCAATAAAAAAGGCCCGTGAAGGGCCATGTCCGGACGCTTTCCTGGGAAGCCCCTGTCAGGGCTGCCGAGGTGGCGTCCGAACCGCTACCACGAGAGTAATAATATTGCGCATCACTGTGTCCGCCCGCACTTTCATTGCGCGGCTTTATAAAGCGACCCCAAGGGCCGGTCAAGCGCAATTTAGCCCCTGACCCCTACCGGAATCAAAGCCAAAGGGGCCGTTTATCGCAATGGAGTGACCCGACGCTCTCGGCAGCGACTGGCCTGTCAGGCACTCTATGTCCGACGCCTACGCCGCCTGATTTAGTCTGTCGGCGTGGCGCGCTTGGGCGGCCCCCCGAGCCATCTCGTTGTCGAGCTTGAAGAAGGCGACACGGTCCGCCATGTCGCCGGACTGATGCTCAAGCGTCTTGGCGGTGGCGGCATTCTCCTCAACTAGCGCAGAATTCTGCTGAGTGACCTCGTCCAGTTGTACCAGCGCCCTGTTGACCTGATCGATGCCCTGTGCCTGCTCGCCGGTGCTCGTCGCGATGTCAGCCATGAGCGTCGACACGTTACGGATCGACTCCACGATCTTTTCCAGCGCGGCGCCTGCCTGATTGACGAGGTCAACGCCGTCCTTGACCTGGCTCGAACTGTTGACGATCAAATTCTTGATGTCCTTGGCAGCCTGTGCCGAACGCTGTGCCAGGTTGCGGACCTCGGAAGCGACCACGGCGAAGCCACGACCCGCCTCGCCCGCACGCGCGGCTTCCACCGCCGCGTTGAGCGCCAGCAGGTTGGTCTGCCTTGCAATCTCGTCAATCACGCTGATGATCTCCGAAATCTCGCGTGAAGACTCCTCGATTCTCGACATTGCCTGAACCGCATTGCCGACTACCGTCGTGCTGCTGTCGGCCACCTGTCGCATGCTTGAAGCGAATTCGTTGGCACGCTGCGCGTTGTCGGCGTTTTTCTTCACGCTCGAGGCAATCTCCCGGAGAGATGCTGCGGTCCTTTCCAGGCCGGCTACCTGCTGCTCGGTGCGCTGCGAGAGATCCGTTGTGCTGGTGGAGATTTCCGCCGCGGCGTTCGATACTTCATGGGCGGTCGAAATAATCCTGGACACGGTATCCGCCAGGCGATCAACGGTGGCATTGAAGTCGTGCGAAAGCTGGCGGTAGGCGTCAGCGACCGCATCGTCCATGCGCACAGTCAGGTCGCCTCCCGATAACCTGGCAAGCCCCTCGCCCAGCGCCCGGATCAATTGGCCCAACTCCTCCGCGATGCGTGCCTGGTCGAGCGCCACCTTGTGGCCGGACTCAAGTTGCCTCTGGCGTTCGGCCGCAGCCTGAGCCTGCAAATCGGCGATGCGCGCCTGTTCGGCCGAAACCTGCTCCTGGGATTTGGTCATTTTCTCGCGCTCTTTTTCGACTTCAGCGCGCAAGATCCCGAGTTGCTGAGCGCGCTCGCGCTCTCTATTCCGTTCCATCTCGTCCAGTGAAGCGCGCGTCTTGTCGAGCGAAAGCAGCAGGCGACCGAGCTCATCGCGGCGTCTGGTTGAAATCTGGATCGAGAAATTTCCGCTCGCGATCTCTTCCGAGATCGCCATGGCATTGCGAATCGGACGGCTAAAGGACGCCGCCAGCATGAATGCGAGGGCTAGGCCGATTACGACCGCAGCGGCCGCCAGCAAGATAATGTTCCTTTCGGATTCCGCGGCGCTGTTCTCGGCTTGCGTTCGGAAATTGAACCCAAAGGCGCTGGCATATTCGACGATCGAGTCCAAGGCCGCGTGAATGGCATTACCCTTGGCTATGATTGTCTGCGGCAGCGGAAGTTCGGTCACGCCCGGATTCGGCGGCTTCAAATAGCTCAAACCTGCCTTGTACCAATCTTCGGCAAGCGGAAGTATCTTGTCTATGCCCTCATTGAAGCCAACCGCTCCGGCCATACGCTCGCGCACGACATTCATATCGGTGGCGAACTGGCCCATCGCGCTCTCGATTTGCTCTAGTTTCGCCGCATCTCCGGTAGCGCGCAGTGCAATGGCCTTTTCGACCGCGCGCCGTGCCTCAGTGAAAGCGAGCTGCGCTGAACGTGCATGACTGACGGCCATCAACGGCCCATCGTACAGCCTCACAACCATCGCGCTCGTCGACGAGATCAGCTTGTAGCCGTAACCGGCAACGCCGGCGGCAAGCAGAACGATCGCGCTGAATGCCAGCAGCATCTTGAGGCGAATAGACATAGGATTCCCCGCGATCGAGCCGGTTTGACTAGTTGGTCACCTTCACATGCATCTTCATGGTCGGATGTATGGCGCAGATAACAGTAAAATCACCCGCGGTTTTGAAAGTCACCGGCGTTGAGCTGCCCGGCTTCAGCGAGCCGAGATTGAACTTGTTTTCCGGGTCAGTTGACATCACGTTGTGAGGGACAGTGTCATTATTTACGAATACCAGCGCATCCCCGACTTTGATCGTGATGTCGGTCTGCGAAAAAACTTTTCCCTTCTGCATGATCGTATGGTCTGCGGCATATGCTGCCACCGCGCAGGCCAAAGCGCCGCCTGCTAGAAAGGCGACAGCCAGCGAAATTTGTAATCCCTTCATAGACGAGCTCCTTTGCGTTTCTTTGGAAATATTATCGCGGCAACACGGGCACCGTCGTCGGGTCGACGTTGCTGGTGAGTGTTTTCATGAACGCTACCAGATCGGCCTTCTCCTGCGCGGTCAGCCCGAGCGGCTTGATCAGGTCAGAGCGACTGTCGCGTACCACGCCGCCAGTGTCGTATTGGTCGATTACAGCCTCGAGTGTAACGACCGAGCCGTCGTGCATGTATGGCGCGCGGCGCGTAATCTCGCGCAGGCCGGGCGTCTTGAAGGCATGCTGTGCCTTCAAGACACCCTCAAGGAATTTCCCGCGGCCGATGTCCTCGCTCTTCAAGCCAATGTCGTGAAAACTGTCGTCCGTAAATTTCCAGCCGCTGTGGCAGTTGCTGCACTGTGCCTTGCCATTGAACAGTGCAAATCCACGTTTGGAGCTGTCCGAAATCGCACTGTCGTTGCCGCTGACCCACTCATCGAAAGGCGCGATCCCGGATATGACGGTGCGTTCATATGTGGCAATCGCCTTGGCGACTGTATTTGCACTGATGCCCTCGCCGGGAAAGGCGGCTTCGAACAGAGGCTTGTATTCAGGGATGGCGTTCAATCGTTTCATCAGTTCAGCAAGCGGCAGCGCCATTTCAACGTCCGCCTGGATCGGCCCCAATGCCTGCTGTTCAAGCGAGGCCATGCGGCCGTCCCACATAAAGATCTGACCGTAGGCGGCGTTTATAATTGTCGGCGAACGCCGGCCGAGACGCTTCATCAAGTGTCCGACGCCTGTCGGCTGTCCGTCGCCCCAGCCGTAGCCCGGATTGTGACACGCCGCACACGACAACAAGTTGGCCGCCGACAGGCGTGTGTCGAAATAGAGCTTCTTGCCGAGTGCGGCCTTTTCCGCCGTGTACAAATTGTCCTTGGGAAACGGAATGAACTTCGGGCGCCGATATTCGGAGCGCAGCTTGTCTACGGTCGGAGCCGGCGGTTTGGCGATTTCGATCGTGCGGGTCTCGCCTACAAGTGCTGCAGCATCGGCGTGCGTAATTCCGCTTGCAGTTGCCGCCACGATCCCAACAAATACAGTGATCGCACCGGCAATCTTCACTGAGCCACACAGCATCTTCGACAACCCCCGAGAAACCCACTGGTAGGGCGACACATTCTTCTCGAAGTTTTTTTTATTGATTAATTCCGCGCCGGATTTGTTATTAGCTATTTTGTTATTCTACATTAAGATTCTTCCGGCATGCGATCAGCCGATCGCGCTCTGAATTGCATCGCGTGCTTGGTCGGCCGACATCCAGGGCCAATCTTTCATCTGATTTCGGAACCAAGTGAGCTGACGCTTGGCGTATCGGCGGGTATCCATGATGCCGCCCGCGGCAGCCTCGTCGAGCGAGATCTCGCCGGCCAGATGACGGAGCAACCAGGGCACGCCGTGCGCCTTCATGGCCGGAAGCAACGGATCCAGTTTGCGCAAGGCCAAAGCCTTCACCTCACCGGGTGCACCGGCTTCCAGCATTCCGGCAAACCGCGTCTCGATGCGCGCGACCAGTTCCTTGCGCTCACAGGTCAGGAACACTTTGGCCGCGCGGGCGGGGTCAACCAACGCCTGCATGCCTTCGCGATGCCAGTCCGACAGTGAACGTCCGGTCGCCAGAATTACTTCCAGCGCGCGGGTAATGCGTGCGCGGTCGTTTGGCATCAGACGATTGGCGGTGCGCGTGTCGCACGCAATCAGCTCCGCATACAAGGAGCGAATGCCTTCGCCCGCCAGCCGTGCACGCACTTGCGAGCGGATCTCGGCTGGTATTGCCGGCACGGCAGCGAGCCCCGCCGTCAGCGCACGGAAATAGAGCCCGGTGCCGCCGATCAGGATTGGAATACGGCCGGCTTGGTCGATTTCAGCCAAAGCCTCGCCGACGTCACGGCACCAGCGCCCGACCGAATAGTTCTCGGCCGCATCCACGTGGCCATAAAGCCGGTGCGGGGCGCGCGCTTCTTCTTCCGGTGCCGGTCGTGCGGTGATGATGCGCAGATCGCGATACACCTGCATGGAATCGGCATTGACGATTGTGCCGCCGAGCATTTCGGCCAGCTCAAGCGCCAGCGCCGACTTGCCGCTGGCGGTCGGCCCTGCAATAAGCACCACCTTGACCGGTTTGCTCGTCATCGTGCCGCCTTGGTCGCGATCTTGATAGCACGATGCGCGTGGCCCCGGCGCCAAGGAGAAATGGATTGCCGCTGATCAAGCCGTTCCGCGCCCTGCGTCCCGCGCCCGGCCGCGCCGCCGAGGTGCTGGCGCCGCCCTATGACGTGTTGTCGAGTGCCGAGGCGCGCGTGCGCGCCGACGGCAAACCATTCAGCTTCCTGCATGTCTCCAAGCCGGAGATCGATCTCGATCCCAAGACGGACCCTTATGACAATGCGGTCTACGACCAAGCAGCCAGAAACTTGAAGCGCATGGTGGATGCCGGCGTGCTGATCCGCGATGACAAACCTTGCTATTACGTTTACCGGCTCACCTGGCGCGGCCACACACAGACGGGCCTTGCCTGCATCGCCTCGCTTGCTGACTACACCAGCAACCGCATTCGCAAGCACGAGCACACCACGCCGGTAAAGGAAGATGACCGCGTGCGCCAGATCGACGCGGTGAACGCACAGACCGGGCCGGTGATGAGCGGCTACCCGCGTGCGCCTGAGATCGATGCGCTGCTGGCGCAGGCGGCGGTCGGCGAACCAGCCGTCGACGTCACCGCAGAGGACGGCGTGCGCCACCAGCTGTGGGTGGTGTCCGACGACACGGTGATCGCCACCCTCACGCGCGTTTTCGACGCCCTCCCCGCGATCTATATCGCCGACGGGCATCACCGCTCGGCCGCCGCCGCGCGTGTCGCCGCGGCGCGGAAGGGCGACGGCCCGCACCGGTATTTTCTGTCGGTGCTGTTCCCGGAACGGGAGATGACCATCCTCGACTACAATCGCGTGGTGAAGGACTTGAACGGGCGAAAGCCGGATGAATTTCTCGACGCGCTGGCCAAGGCCTTCGCGGTGACGTCCTCCGACAAGCCGGTTCGCCCGACCGCGTCGCACGAATTTGGAATGTACCTTGGCGGCCATTGGTACCGGTTATCGCTACGCTCCATTCTGGTGCCCAGAGAAGATCCGATCGGCCGCCTGCCGATCACCTTGCTCAGCCGCCACGTGATCGAACCGCTGCTCGGCATCAAGGACCCGCGCACCGACAAGCGCATCGATTTCGTCGGTGGCGCGCGCGGGCTGGAAGGACTGGAGGCGCGCGTGAATTCCGGAGAGATGGCGATCGCCTTCGCGCTTTATCCGACGCAGATGGCAGACCTGATGGCGGTGGCCGATGCGGGCGGCATCATGCCGCCCAAGTCCACCTGGTTCGAGCCAAAGCTCGCCGACGGCATGGTCAGCCACCTGTTGGATTGAGTGTTTCTCCCTCTCCCCGCGCAAACGGGGAGAGGTCAGGCGCTACTGCAAGCTCAGCGCCACAAAGCTCGGGTCGCCATCGGGCGACACCACCAGCAGCACCACCGCTTTCTTGCCGCTCTTCTTGAGCGCGTCGATACGCTCTTGCAATTCGGTGGCGGTTTTGACGCTCTGCTGCTGCACCTCTGCAATCACCATGCCGGGTTGCAGGTGCTTATCGGCCGCCGGCGTATTCGGTTCGACGCCGGTAATCAGC
Source organism: uncultured Alphaproteobacteria bacterium (assembly GCA_963828695.1). Lineage (GTDB taxonomy): Bacteria > Pseudomonadota > Alphaproteobacteria > Rhizobiales > Xanthobacteraceae > Pseudolabrys. The sequence goes on from CAWHFS010000001.1 coordinate 806,224, forward strand.
ACACCTTTCACCTTGTCCTTGATCTTGTGCTTCTTGCGCAGATCGTCGGTGAGATTGGCGAGATCGAGGCCGAGCGCCTTCTTGATCGCGGGCTTTTCCTCGTTGGCGGTTTCCTTCTTCGGCGTCAGCGCTGCCTGCTTCTCGTCCTCGAGGCGGCCAAGCTTGACCGATTTCTTTTCTTCCTTGCCTTTGCGAATGATCGTCACTTCCACGTTCTTGCCGACCGGCGTCTCGGCGACGATCTTCGGCAGATCGCGCATTTCCTTGATGTCCTTGCCGTCGAACTTGACGATGACGTCACCCGGTTCGATGCCGGCGGGTTTTGCCGGGCCCTTGTCGTCGATGCCGGCGATCAGCGCGCCGCGCGCCGGCTTGATATTAAGGCTGTCGGCAATCTCGGCGCTCACCTGCTGAATGCGCACGCCAAGCCAGCCGCGCCGTACTTCCTTGAACTCGCGCAACTGGTCGATCACCGGCACCACGGTCTTCGACGGCACCGCAAAACCGATGCCGATCGAGCCGCCGGACGGTGAGATGATGGCCGTGTTGACACCAATCACTTCGCCGTTGAGGTTGAACAGCGGCCCGCCGGAATTGCCACGATTGATGGCGGCGTCGGTCTGGATGTAATTGTCGTACGGACCGGACTGAATGTCGCGGTTGCGCGCCGACACGATGCCGGCGGTCACCGTACCGCCAAGGCTGAACGGATTGCCGATGGCAATCACCCATTCACCCAGGCGCAACGTGTCGGAATCGCCGAACTTCACCGCCTTGAGTGGCTTGGTCGGCGTAACCTTGAGGAGCGCGAGGTCGGTCTTGGTATCGCGACCGATGACTTCCGCTTTCAGAGTCGTTCCATCGTTGAGAATCACGTTGACCTCGTCAGCATCAGCGATGACGTGATTGTTCGTCACCACCAGGCCCGCCGGATCGATGATGAAACCGGAACCAAGCGAGTTGACGCGGCGCGGTGTCGGCTTCTGGCCGTTCTGCCCGCCCTGACCGCGACAATTCTTGAAGAATTCCTCGAAGAATTCTTCGAACGGCGAGCCTGGTGGCAATTGCGGCATGGCGCCGCTGCGCATATCGACCGATTGCTTGGTCGAGACGTTGACGACCGCGTCGATGACCTGTTCGGCCACATCCGCGATGCCGTCCGGCCCGCGTGCCGCGGCAGGAGCGGTCAGCGCCGGCCAAAGAATTACGGCAGCAAAGAAAATTGCCAAACTTGTCCGCAAGCCTGCGCGGTCGAGATGCCGCGCGTTGCGATTGAAGTAAGCGCCCATAGGCGTCCTGTCTCCTGGGAAATTGGGTTTTGCCGACACTGCCCCCGTCTTCAAGGCAATTCAAGGGCAATGGCCATCAAGACCATGAGAGGCCGATTCGCCCGCGAAACCAACCATGTCAGCCGCGCACCAGCCAGACCAGGATCAGGCCAATAACGGCCGAACCGATGCCAATGGCGCGCAGGGATGCATCCGGCGTGTCCAGAACGCTCTGCATCGCCCGCTTTGCGGGCCCAGGAAAGGCGGCAAATACCAGGCCTTCGATCACAAAGACCAGCCCGAGCGCTGCCAGGAAATCGGACATGCCGCCTCGGGCCGGGCGGCTAGCGGGCTGGCGCGGCCGCTGGCGGCGCCTTGTCCCCTGGCATCTGGCCGGACGGATTATTGAAGTAGCGGAAGAAATTCGTGTCCGGCTTGAGCAACATGCGCGTATCGCCCGCCTTCAGACCGGCGTCATAAGCCTGCATCGAGCGGTAAAACGCGAAGAAGTCAGGGTCCTTGCTGTACGCGTCGGCGAAGATCTGGTTGCGGGTGCCGTCGCCTTCGCCGCGGATCTGTTCCGACTTGGAGGTCGCCTCGGCGACCAGCACCGTTACCTCACGATCTGCACGTGAGCGGATTTCCTGCGCGCGCTGGGCGCCCTGGGCGCGGAACTCTGCTGCCTCGCGTTGACGTTCCGTTTGCATGCGCCGGTAGACCGCCTGGCTGTTCTGCTCCGGCAGATCCGCGCGCCTAATACGCACGTCCACGACCTGGATGCCGTAGGCGGCAGCCTCGCGATCGACCAGTTCGCGGATGCGTGACATCAGGTCGGCGCGCTGATCGCGGACGACATGGATAAAGGTGACCTCGCCGAGCACGCGCCGGAGTGCCGAGTTCAGCAGAATGGCAAGCTGGGAGTCGGATGCGGCCTTTGAGCCGAGCGTCTGGTAAAAGCGCAACGGATCATTGATGCGATAGCGGGCGAAGGCATCCACCACAAGCCGCTTCTGATCCGACGCGATCACTTCCTGCGCCGGCGCTTCGAGGTCCAGAATGCGCTTGTCGATATAGACGACCGTATCGATAAACGGCGCCTTCACATGCAAGCCCGGATTGGGGACCGGCGGCTGCGGCTGGCCGAGACGAAGGACCAGCGCCTGCTGCGTCTGGTAGACCGTGAACAATGACGAATAGCCGACGATCAGCGCGGCGACAGCGAGGACGGCGATGACGCCGCCGAGGAAATTGAGCCTCATGGCTGGCCTCCTGACCGCTGACGGCTGTTCGCGGGAGGCGTCAGTTCATTGAGCGGCAGATAGGGAATAACGCCTGAGCTGCCTTCCTTGGAATCGACGATGATCTTGTCGGCGCGACCGAGCACACGCTCCATGGTTTCAAGATACATGCGTTCGCGGGTGACGGCGGGTGCCTTGCTGTACTGCTCGTAGATCTTCAGAAAGCGTGACGTCTGACCGGTTGCTTCGGCGACCGTCTGCTGTCGATAGGCTTCCGCCGCCTGAATGATCTTGGCGACATTGCCGCGTGCTTCCGGGATCACGCGGTTGGCATAGGTCTGCGCCTCGTTGACCGAGCGCTCGAGGTCGGCGCGCGCGGCTTGAACGTCGCGGAAGGCGTCGATCACCTGAGTTGGCGGGTCGACCTTCTGCAATTGCACCTGCTGTACGAAAATGCCGGCACCGTAGTGGTCGAGTGTCTTTTGCATCAGATCCTGGACGGCGGTCTCGATCGTCTGGCGAGCGCCGGTGAGGATCGGCTGGATTTCAGAACGACCGATGACCTCGCGCATGGCACTTTCGGCCACCGCCTTCACCGTGCCTTCAGGATTTTGGATGTTGAACAGGTACTCGCCGACTCCGGCCGGCTTGACCTTCCACAGCACCGAGAAATCGACGTCGACAATATTCTCGTCGCCGGTCAGCATCAAACTTTCCTCGGGCACATCGCGCACGGTCGTGCCGCCCCGGCGCGGGTCATCGACCACCCGCATGCCGATATCGATCTTGTTGACGCGTAGCGCCTTGGGCGTGAGCACACTCTCGATCGGATACGGCAAATGGTAATTAAGTCCGGGCTGAACCTCACGCACCTGCTTGCCAAAGCGCAGTACGACGCCGAGTTCGTCCGGCTCGACCCGGAAGAAGCCGGAGAACCCCCACAATGCCAAGGCCGCGAGGCCGAGCAGTGCAAAACCGCGGCCGCCGAGATTTCCGCCAGGCAATACACGTCGCAATTTATCCTGGCCACGTCGAAGCATCTCCTCCAGATCCGGCGGGGTGGGTCCGGACGAATGCGGCCCGGAGCCCCAAGGGCCCTTGCCGCCGCCCGAGCCCCACGGGCCACCGCCGCCGCTGCCGCCCTGATTGGTCCATGGCATTGAATCGATCTCCCGGCGCCGGCGCATTGGGGCCGGCAGGCCTTTGTTGGGAACGGGTTATAGGGGACGAGGCGGTACGTTACAACGCGCTCTCATGCCGCGCTTTAATGCGCTTTAGCGCCTTAAATATGTCGCTACCGTGAAGCTGGCGCTGTCATTCGGCCCGGCCGGATACTTCTTTTGAGCGGTCGCATGCCAGACCTCGGGGTCGATCGGCGGGAACACGGCATCCCCTTCAGGCCGTGCATGCACATGAGTGATTTCGAGCCGGTCGGCACGCGGCATCAAGGTTGCGAAAATATCGCTGCCGCCGATGATCATGATCTCGTCCACTTTCCGCTTGGCGGCGTCGTCGCGTGCATAGGCGAGTGCGGCATCCAGGCTGGTTGCCAGTACGGTGCCGGGGGCGACCAATCCGAAATCGCGCGTCAACACGATGTTGGTTCTGTCCTTGAGCGGCTTGCCGATTGAGTCATACGTCTTGCGGCCCATGATGACCGGCCGATTGATGGTCACGTCGCGGAAATGCTTCAGGTCGGATTTCAACCGCCACGGCAATTGACCGTCGCGGCCGATGACATTGTTCTCGCCGATCGCAGCGACTAGCACGATTTTCATGGTCATGTTCCCTCGCGCGCGAAGGCTTGCAGGGCCTGCCCGCTCAGGCGACAGATTTTCCATTCATCCATGACGGTTGCACCGAACGAGCGATAGAACGCAATCGATGGCGTATTCCAGTTGAGCACCGCCCACTCGAATCGCGCCCAGCCCTCTTCGACACAGCGTTGCGCCAGCCGGGCCATCAGCGCCTTGCCGATGCCGCGGCCACGATATGCCGGACGTACGAACAAATCTTCAACGTAGATACCGTGGGAGCCGCGAAAGGTTGAGTAATTGAGAAACCATATCGAAAAACCCGCGGGCTCGCCATTCCATTCCGCGATGTCGCAAAAAATCCGTGGCGGCGATGTGAAAAGCGCCGAGGCAATGTCCCGTTCGGTCGCGACAACCTCAGTGGCAAGCTTCTCGTAGTCTGCCAATTCCCGCACGAAACTGTAAATCAGTCCGCTATCGGCAGGCCGCGCCACACGAATCGCGAGGCTCACACCGCCACCGCAGCTTTGATATGCGGATGGGCGTCGTAGCCTTCGACCGTGAAGTCCTCATAGCGAAAACCGAAGATATCCTTCACCGCCGGATTGAGCCGCATGGTCGGGAGTGGCCGCGGCGTGCGCGAGAGCTGCAGCTTCGCCTGTTCCAGATGATTGAGATAAAGATGCGCGTCGCCGAACGTATGGATGAATTCGCCGGGCCTGTAGCCAGTGACCTGAGCTACCATCATGGTCAGCAGTGCGTAGGACGCGATGTTGAACGGCACGCCGAGAAATACATCGGCCGAACGCTGGTAGAGTTGGCAAGACAGCCTGCCCTCCGCCACGTAGAATTGAAACAGACAGTGACAGGGCGGCAGCGCCATCTTGTCGACGTCGGCCGGATTCCAGGCAGTGACGATCAGTCGGCGCGAATCCGGACTCCGCCTGATCATGTCGATGACGTGACTGATCTGGTCAATTGTCTTGCCGTCCTGTGCCGGCCAGGAACGCCATTGCTGACCGTAGACCGGCCCGAGGTCGCCGCGCTCGTCGGCCCACTCATCCCAGATGCGCACGCCGTGCTCGTTCAGATATTTGATGTTGGTGTCGCCGGCCAGGAACCAGAGCAGTTCGTAGACAATCGATTTGACGTGCAGCTTCTTGGTGGTGGTCAGTGGAAAGCCCTCATCAAGATCAAAACGCATCTGATGCCCGAACACCGAACGCGTTCCGGTGCCAGTACGGTCGCGTTTTTCCACCCCGTCGGCGAGGATGTGCTGCATCAGGTCGAGATATTGTCGCATTCCATGATCCAAATTTTTTCGCCGGCGCATGATCCTGCCCGCAATCCGGGCTCGGCGTCTTGGTAAAATGGCCGGCAACTCAGAGGAAGATGGGGAAGTTTAACGTCCCCGGCAACCGCGCGGCTGCGGCTTATCAACGACAGAAAGACGACCTGCCCGGTTAGTTCCCGACGGGGCGATGCTTTTTGCTACCATCGGCCAACCGCAAAGGGGGGATACGCCATGCATACGGCATTCGACAGCAGCCTCATCGCCCGTGTCCTGCTTACGCTTGTGACCGCCGGATATGCCTTCGCTACAGTGCTCGCCGATTTCAACAAGACCCACGCGACCAATCCGAAATGGACCCCGCATGCGCGCTTCCACGTCGTTTGGCAGATCTCCAGCTATGTCGGCTTCGGCTTGCTGGCTGTGGCGCTGATCTGGTGGCCTGGCCCCATGGCCGTCGAGAGGCTCTATCTGGTCGCCCTGATGGCGGCGATCGTCTATGCAGCTTTTTTTGTGGCCGTATTCGCAATGCCGATTTATGGCGGCGCGGCATACGACCGCAACGGCTATCAACCGTTCGCCGCACCGGTGCCGTTAATCGCCAAAAAGTGGGACGTCAACATCACCATATTCTGCGTCCAGGTCGTGCTGCTCGCTGCCAGCACGCTGGCGCTGGTCGGCGCGTCCAAAGGTTGACGCATCGTCACAGCCTTTATTCGCTTTTTACGACGAGGCAGCCAAGCTTTACATCCGCGCCGCCGCGGAACGGCTAACAAGACCCTCGATCCGTCTGAAGCGAGGGGCTTGGCATGGTGAAGACCATTTTTTTAAGGATGGCGACGCACGTCGGCGCGGGACCAGTCGGCCGCTCCTATTCCGCGGCGGCAGATGTCCTCGATCGCGCAATACCCCTTGTGCTGTTGACGGTGATCATCATCAGTTCCGCAATGATCGCGACCGGCGCCATTCAGTAACTGGCGATCACCAGCGCTCTCCAACGTCCGCGGTAGACGCATTTTATGCCTTTTATACGCCGCTCGGCTCAACCTTAACATCCACGCCGGAGCGAGAAGACTATCAAGACTCCGCATCGCAAATTGCGATCGGGAGCCATGTCATGCTTTCCATTCTTTCCGGATTAATCGTCACCGGCGCCGGCGCCACCGGCCTGTGGTACGCCATGCCTCGCAATGGCGAGGTGCGTGCCTTCGCCAAGAAGCCGATCGTCAACTCGCTGGTTCCGATCGCCATCGTCTCGGCGCTCGCAATCGGCATTGCCCTGATCATCGCCGGGTTGGTTTGACCCGGCCGGACAAGGCCCGGCCTACTCGACGAACACCTCATCGCGCCGCCGGCGGATCATCGGCAGTACGGCGATCACCAGGAGCGTAGCGGCCACGAGGATCAGCCCCGCTGAAATCGGACGGGTGAGAAACACCGTGGCGTCGCCGCGCGCCAGCAGCATCGCGCGGCGCAGGTTCTCCTCCATCAGTGGACCGAGCACGAAGGCGAGCACCAGCGGCGCCGGCTCGAAATCGTGCTTGCTGAGCCAATAACCGAACAGACCAAAGATCGCGGCGATTACCACGTCGGTCGGCGAATTGTTGATCGAGTAGATGCCAATACAGCAAAACACGATGATGGACGGATAAAGCAGCCGGTACGGCACCCGCAGCAGGCTCACCCACACGCCGACCAGCGGCAGGTTGATGATGACCAGCGCCAGGTTGCCGATCCACATCGAGGCGATCATGCCCCAGAACAGTTCCGGCTGTTTGGTCATCACCTGTGGGCCCGGCACAATGCCGTGAATGGTCATTGCGCCGACCATCAGCGCCATCACCGCGTTGGGCGGAATGCCTAGCGTGAGCAGCGGGATGAACGACGTCTGGGCTGCAGCATTGTTGGCGCTTTCAGGCGCAGCCACGCCCTCGATGGCGCCGCGTCCGAAACGTTCCGGATGTTTTGAAATCCGTTTCTCGAACGTATAGGCCGCGAACGACGCCACCACCGCGCCACCGCCTGGCAGTATCCCCAACAGTGAACCGAGGATGGTGCCGCGCGCGATTGCACCGGAGGAATCGATCAGATCTTGACGGGTCGGCATCAGTCCCGAAATCTTGGCCTTCACGATGTCGCGGCTTTCCTGCGACATTTCCAGGTTGCGGATGATTTCGGCAAAGCCGAACACGCCCATCGCCACGTTGGTGAATCCGAGGCCGTCGGATAGTTCCGCAAGGTCGAAGGTCATGCGGCCGGCGCCGGTCTCCAGATCCGAACCGACCATGGACAGCAGCAGGCCTGTGAGGATCATGGCCACCGCCTTGAGCACGGAGCCTTTCGCCAGCACGACCGCGAAAATCAGCCCGAGCACCATGAGCGCAAAATACTCTGCCGGTCCGAATAATAGCGCGACTGATGTCAGCGGCGTGCCGAGGGCGGCAACCAAGACGGTCGAAATACAGCCGGCAAAGAACGAGCCGATGGCGGCGATCGCCAGAGCTGCGCCGGCGCGTCCCTGGCGCGCCATTTGATGGCCATCGAGGCAGGTCACCACTGAAGTCGCCTCGCCCGGAATGTTCACGAGCACCGAAGTGGTCGAGCCGCCGTATTGGGCACCATAATAGATGCCGGCCAGCATGATCAGCGCGCCGACCGGTGGCAGGCCAAAGGTGATCGGCAGCAGCATGGCGACCGTCGCAACCGTGCCGATACCGGGCAACACGCCGACCAGGGTGCCGACCAGCGCGCCCAGCAGGCAGAAACCGATATTGTAGGGATGCACGGCCACCGAGAAGCCGAGCGCCAGATTATGAAAAAGTTCGGTCATGCAGAGGCGATCCGATCAGGATAGCGGCCAGAGCTGGAATGGAAGCTGGAGAAGATAGACGAACAAGATGACGCAGAACGTGGTCATAATGGCTGCGGCGGCCAGGCTCTCGCGCCAGCGCATCTCGCTCGATCCCATGATCGAGATCATGAAAGCGCAAAAGGTGGAAACCACCAGGCCGAGCGGCGGCAGCGTCAGCGGAATGCCGATGAAATCCAGGCTGACGCCACGGATCATTGCTGCGAAGGCGAGGATCGCAACCAGCACAAAAGCGGGGCCACGAACGGCAAATCCTTCAAGCGGGGGTCCATCGAACAGCAGACCGGAGCCCGCCACGAGGGCGCCAATTGTTGCCAGTAGCATTGCGAACATACGCGGCGCCGTGCCCGGTCCGAACGCGAAGCCTTGCTGGCCGGGCAAATCGCCGGACGCCCAAATTGCGATAATCGCGATCGCAACAAGCACCAGCCCGCCGTAAAAATCGCGCGGTCCACGCACCTTGAAACGAAACCCGCCCCCGTGTGGGGCGGGCTTGGTTTGCTTGGGCATCCCCGTTCCTCCTGCGCTTTTTTCTTTAAGGTCGGCGCCCTTTGCGATCCCTAGCACACCAAGCCGCCAGCGCGGAAGCGGTTCGGGGGAGTTCCCCGACTAAAGCCAACCACTTAAGCCCAGCGCACCGGCTACGGCAAAGATCCACAGTGGATTGATCCGAGTGAAATATGCCACCGCCGCGGTGACCGCAGTGATCAAGCCCGCGGTGACAGTGTTATCGGAAGCGCGCGCCAACACGAACGCGCTCGCCCCGATGAGCCCGAGTGAGACCGGCACCAGCCCGGCTTGAGTTGCGATGCGCCAGGGTGCGTCCTTGAAGCGGTCCCAGGTGCGCGCGACTATGTAAGCCAGCACGCATGTCGGACCGCACATAGCGGCAGTCGCGACCCCCGCACCGGCGAGCCCCGCAACGTGATAGCCGATCAAGGTGACGATGATCACGTTCGGGCCGGGTGACACCTGGGCGATGGCATAGCTGTCTGCAAACTGGCGATCGTTCATCCAATGCATGACGTCGACCGCGATGCGGTGCATTTCCGGAATTGCGGCATTCGCGCCGCCGACCGCGAACAGCGACAGCAGTGCAAAATAGCCAAACAGCGTAAGCAGCGGACTATCGTTCATTTGCGGACCGGAAGGCGCCACCATGCCAGCGCGACGCTCACCGGAGCGAGCACGGCGAACACGAGCGGCAGTGGCCAATGCATCAGGGCGACACCAATGAATGCAGCGATCGCCACCGGCGGGCCGAAGTCCCAGCGCTTGGAAAACATCGGCGCCGCCATCCTGGCGACGATGGCGATCAACAGGCCGGCGGCCGCCGACGCGATGCCGGACAGGATCCGGCCGAGCATTTCGATGTCACCGTAATGGGCGTAGAGCGCGGCCAGCACGGTAACAATCACCAGAGGCGGCCCGAGCAGGCCCGCGAGCGCAACCACCGCCCCCGCCGCGCCGCCGAAGCGCGCTCCAAATACCACCGAGAAGTTGATCACATTCGGTCCGGGCAGAAACTGCGACAGTGAGAACGCTTCGTTGAATTCCTCAGGCGTCATCCATTGCCGTTTTTCCACGATCATGCGCCGCGCCCAGGGCAACGCTCCGCCGAAGCCGGACAGCGATACGGCCATGAAAGCGCGGAACAGTTCGGCGAGCGAGGGGCGGACGGGGGACGCTGAAGACGACGTGGAATCGGACATGGTGGATGAGGCTTATCGCGCCGAGGAGCGTGCGACTAGGCGGGAAACGCCGAGCGGCCTCGATATAGGAACACTTTCACACAAGGCTCGGTACCCGCTCTTTCTTCGGTAACCTTCTGTCCCTATATTCAGGGTGCCGGAGCAATCCGGCTATGGCGATAAACGGCCGTCGTAATAAACCTTTCGGACCCGGGGGCAGTACCCGGCGCCTCCACCCAAGCCCAGCGGGCCTGGGCTTTGGCGGGGGCGAAATAGGATCGACGAGGGCGTAAAGGGCGGACTTTTGCTCGGCATGGTACCGCCGTTATCGGGCCGTCTCATAGTTGCAAACGACAACTATGCTCCGGTTGCTCAGGCCGCGTAAGCGGTTTGAAAGACCGAACTGAAGCCCTGGCGGGTTAAGCTCCACCAGGCGGGGTCCGGAGGCACCTGGCAACAGAAGCCTCCACTTTCAATTGCGGGCGAGGATTTCCATTTATGACAGTGTGGTTTTAAAGACCGCACAGGGATGGCTTTCCGCGCCCGCCGCGCTAGCATCCCGGCGAATCCCGGACGTTCGTAACCGCCATGGCCGACCAAATCCGCTACGATCTCCTGACCCAACAGGCACTGCGCGGCGTTGTCCGCAACGTGCTCAGCGACGCAGCGAAAAAAGGGCTGCCGGGCGATCATCATTTCTACATTGCATTCAATACATGTGCGGACGGGGTGCGCATGTCGGATCGGTTGCGTACGCAGTATCCGGAGGAGATGACGATCATCCTGCAGCACCAGTTCTGGGATCTGGCGGTGAACGAGCACGGCTTCGAAGTCGGCCTGTCCTTCGGCGGCATTCCGGAGAAACTCAGCATTCCGTTCGAAGCAATCAACGGCTTCTTCGATCCGTCGGTGCAGTTTGGCCTGCAGTTCGAGGAAGTCGCCGAAGGCGAGGACACGCGCTCGGAGCCGGCCATCGGCCAGGAGAACTCAGCCGACAAGAAGAAGCGTCGTCCGGCGTCGGTGCCGAATGTACCCGATGTGTCGCCAGCCGCGCCGCCGCCACCGGCGAAAGCGCCCGCCAAGACCGCCGCCGCGGCCAAGACCGAGAAAGCCGCAAAGCCCGAAAGTCCCGACAAGCCGGACAAGCCGACGGGCGGCGGCGAAGTCGTGCGGCTCGACCGTTTCCGCAAGAAATAGATGGCTCCAAAGCGCAAAGCCGGCGCCCAAACCCGCACCGAAAGCGACGCCTTCGGGCCGCTGGAAATCCCCGCCGACATGTTGTGGGGGGCGCAGACGGAGCGCTCGTTGCATAACTTCCGCATCGGCGGCGAGCGCATGCCGATTGAGATCGTACGTGCCTTCGGCCTGATCAAGCGCGCCGCGGCGGAGGTCAATCGCGACCTCGGCGACCTCGACCACCGCCGCGCGAGAGCCATTATCGCGGTGGCGCAGCACATCGCCGACGGCAAGCTCGACGCGCATTTTCCGCTGCTGGTGTGGCAGACGGGCTCAGGCACCCAGAGCAACATGAACGTCAACGAGGTGATCGCCAATGCGGCCAATCTCGCGCTTGGCGGCGAGCTCGGCGCGAAAAAGCCGGTCCATCCGAATGACCACGTCAATATGAGCCAGTCATCGAACGACAGCTTTCCGACCGCAATGCACATCGCGGCCGCGGTGGCGATCACGCGCCACCTGCTGCCATCGCTTGACCATCTGCATCGCGCGCTCGACAGGAAAGCAAAAGAGTTCGCAAGGATCGTCAAGATCGGCCGCACGCACACCATGGATGCCACGCCGCTCACATTGGGCCAGGAATTTTCCGGCTACGCTGCGCAGGTGAAATCGGCCGCCGCGCGTATCGCGCTGGCCACGCGCGAGTTGTATCCGCTGGCGCAGGGCGGCACCGCGGTTGGCACCGGCTTGAATTCAAAACCTGCTTTCGCCAAGACCTTCGCCCGCCGTATCGCGCGACTGACAAGGCTGCCGTTCGTGAGCGCACCCAACAAATTCGAGCACATGGCCGGGCACGATGCTTACGTGTTCGTGCACGGCGCACTCAACGCTGCCGCCACCGCATTGTTCAAGGTCGCCAACGATATTCGCCTGCTCGGCTCCGGCCCGCGCTCGGGACTCGGTGAACTGATTCTGCCGTCGAACGAACTTGGATCGTCGATCATGCCGGGCAAGACCAACCCGACCCAGAGCGAAGCGCTGACGATGGTGTGCTGCCAGGTGTTCGGCAATCACACCACGGTCACGATCGCAGGCAGCCAGGGACATTTCGAACTCAACGTCTACAAGCCGGTTCTCGCCTATTGCATGCTGCAATCAATCCAGCTCCTCGGCGACGCCGCGCGTTCTTTCACCGACAACTGCGTCGTCGACATCAGAGCCAACGCGGCGCGTATCGCCGAACTGATGGAGCGCTCGCTGATGCTGGTGACCGCGCTCTCACCCAGGATCGGCTACGACAAGGCGGCGCAGGTTGCCAAGGCCGCGCATGCTAACGGGACGACCTTGCGTGAGGAGGCGGTGAGGCTTGGCTTCGTCACCGGCGCCGAATTCGACCGTCTCGTGCGCCCGGAGAAAATGACCCGTCCGGGATAGCCGGCTGGTTTTGCACCGCACGCGGCGGCCGTCCCTGCGTTGGGCCCAATATTTTCCCCCAATGCGCAAAAAAATATTTTTTCCCGATGTGCAAAGTCATATGCGGGGCGCGGGATGTATTGGGCACAATCCCATGTGCGTAACCGGGTACTAATTTACTGCTGAAACGTGTCAATTCTCACAATGTGAAAGTTGCTCTGTGAGGTTATTACTTACCAGCTCGCCCGTCTTCATAGTATTTATTTGGACACGACAAAATATACAATTGAAGCGCCGTGCAATTGCAATAATTGTATCACGCTAATCTGATTGTATTCGCTCGCATACTTATTGCAGTTTATTGCGATCAACCTCGTGTGTGTTGAATTGTCACGCCGATCTGCTGCAGAATAGTATTACGATCTTGGGCAGTCGCGCCGCTGACGGAACAATGACGATCGTCCGGGATTGGAATGACTGTAATTGGCGGCGCCAAAGGGACCCAATCCGGGTCCAGGTGACAAAGTAACCGGCTACCGCCGAGATACGGGATGGCTGAACTGGTCAATCTTCGAACAGCCCGGAAACGCGTCACGCGGCGCCACGCGGCGTCTCGCGCCGACGCCAATCGGCTTGCCCATGCTCAGCCCGCACGTCTGCGCAAACTCGCAGCCGACCGGCAGGCGAAAGCCGGCCGTGATCTCGAGCAGCACCGGATTGAACGAGGAGACGGCCGATGACAACAACGGTCATCAAACGCTCGATCGTGATCGCCGGCCACAAGACCAGCGTCAGTCTCGAAGATGCGTTCTGGAAAGGGCTGAAGGAGATCGCTACCGCACGGGATATGACGCTATCGGATCTGGTGGCCACCATCGACACGGATCGGCGCCACGGCAATCTGTCGTCCGCCATCCGGCTGTTCGTGCTTGAGTACTATCGCGCGCTGATCGCGGTTGAACGCCGCGCACGTGACACCAGCCGCGACTTGGGCGGCATGCGCCTGACGTCGTCAGTTCTGCGGGCCGATTGACGCCCCGGACGGCACGCGGCGCGGAAGCGGCAATGGTTTGATAACAACCGGCGCCGGCAACGCCGGTGCGCGCTCAACCTTCGGCACCGGGGTCGTTGGCTTGGACTGCGCTGCGGACTCTTCGATCGCGCGCAGTTGCTTTGCCTGATTGTCGATCGCACGCAATGTCAGCCACCCGGTCAGCGCCGACACGTCGACGCTGCGCACCGGCGCCATCAGCGGCCCCTTCAGCGCCAGAAAGACATCCGGCCGTGTGCCGGCATTTTGGCCCGCTCCCGACAACAGCAACCGTGCATCGATCGAGCCGTCGGTCAGATCGGCTGTTCCGGCAAGCGATAGTTTCGCGCCCTTGCCGTCGGCGCTGACATTGCTCAAGCGTACCTGTCCCGCGCTCAGCGCAACCGCTCCTTCGATGCGTTCGACCGAAAGCTGGCCACTGTCGAGTGCCTTGTTCACCACGTCGGTGATTCGCTCTGCGTCGATTGCCAGGCCCCGATCGACCGCCTGCGTGACGGCATCAAACGCGCGCGGATCGAGGCCGGCGAATTGCGCGCCGCTGAGCGCGAACTTGCCAGTGCCTTGCAGCGAGCCGATCAGGGCGATGGGGCTCAAACCGTTGCCTTTTACTTCGGCAGACAACGCAAGCGTGCCGGTCACCGGCGGCCGCGCGCCCGAGGACAGCAGCCCGGCCGTATCGGCGCCGGCAAGAGATACCTTGATGTGCGCGGTCAATCCGTCCTCGGCGCCATGAAACGACATCCCGCCGGCAAACCGCCCTCCCGCCATGTCGGCGACCATGTCATCGAGAGCGAATCCATCTTTGCCGAGGCGAAGCGCGGCACGGAATTCCCGCGCCGCCAGATGCGGCAGCAGCTCCACGCGACGCGCCTTGAGTGCGATCCGGCCGGCGTAGTTCCCGAAGACACCGGAGCCGAACGGCTCGCTCGACCAGGTCCAGGCCGCGCCGTCGCGTTTGACCTGGGCCGGCATGCCGATGGCGCGCGCGATCAGCGCCGCGGCGTCGACCGCATCGGTTTCCAGTGCGCCATCGACCCGGCGCGGCGAAACGCCGGCAAGCGAAAGATGCCCGCGAATGCCTGATTGACCGAGCCTTGCATCGATGTCGTCGAATTTCACATTGCGCCCGTCGATGGCGACGCGCGATGCCATGCTGAATGGCAGGGCCTCGGAACGATCCATCCCGCCGCCAGGTCGCAAGGGCCGCAGGTCGGCCTTTTCCACAGCCAACGTTGCTGTCATGTGGGCGCCCTGGTCGAGCGAGACCCGGCCGCGGCCGGCGCCTTGCGCAGCCAGCCCGCCGGCGGTCAGCTTCCAGTCGATTTTCAGATCCCGGTCGGCCGGCCCCGTCGCCTGCAACTTGATCTGTCCCGGACCTTCACCCGCAGCGACAAAGCGCTCGAGGCCCAGCACATTGATCAGCGTTGCACCGTCCGGCGCATCGACCGCGGCGTCGACCTGCAGGTCGGCGGCGGATGGCTTTGCCCAATCCCCGGTCATGCGCGCGCGCGCATCGAACCGCATGGTATCGAGGTCGCCGGCGACCGCAAACCGCGCGAGCGTCGCACCCATGTCCTTGTCGCCGGTCACGTCGAGCGTTGCGTGAAATTTCGCGTGCGTGGCGCGATCGAGCAGGCTTGACGCCGGCGACGCCGCCCGGGGCGAGAATTTCGCGACCAGCGCGGCGATGGCGGCGGTCTGACGCGTTTCGAAGTCGACGGCAACTGAACCGCGCGGCGCTTTTCCGCTGGTGTCGATCCGGCCGTTCGCCGAGAACGCGCCGCCGCCGAGATCGGTCACTAAAAGCCGGTCGATCTGCAGTCCACCGGCATTGATCTTGAGCCGCGCCTCGGCGCCGCGCGCATCGAGCCCGGCAAAAGTGGCGTGGCCGATATCGGCGGCGATGGTCATATCCTTTGGCCATTCGACGGTCGCGCCGCTCAGCATCGCCTTGCCGAAGCCGAGCGCCGCATCGATATCGATCTCGGGTGCCTTGAGTTCGGCGTCGAGTTTGGTCTGGCGATTTTTTCCCGCAAACAAATAGACGAGCCGGCCGGTGATGGTCTTGCGGTCGAACTCGGCTTTGAGGCCTTCGACCGCGACCTCGTCGCTGCCCAGGGTGATTTCGCCGCGCAAGTTCAGCGGCCGCAGACGGTCGCCCTTGCCGGACTCGGTGCGTCCCTGCAACCACGCCGTCAGGAGCTTCGGATCGCCGGCATTGATCTCGGCGGGCCCGCGAAAACGCACGCCGTCGGCATCGACCGTGAGATTGCCGCTCAGGCGCACCTGCGTGAAGCCCGGCGCGCGAAATTCGAAGCCGTCCAGCTTCCAGCCTGCGTCGCCAGTTGTTATGTCGCCACGCAAATTGGCAATCGTATTGCCACCAATCGTCACCTGATCAATTCCGATGCCGATCTGGACCGGGATGGCAGGACGGAAGGCGCTCCCGGCCAGTTGAGCGATCCTGCGGATGGCGGCGGCCGGCAGCGGACTGGCCCCGTCGACGCCGGTTACCGCGCGATCGAGATCGATCTGGCGGCCCGACAGCACGCCATCGAAGCGCGGATGTTTGCCGAATTTGAAATCGGCAACGCCGGTGAGCGCGAACCCCTCGGTTTCCGAGCCGTACTGGAATTCGAATTTCTGCATCAACGCGGAGGCCGCGCTCGCCTTGATCTTTCCGCTGACGCGCCAGGGCTGGGTCAGCTGGTCGGCGCCGCGTGATGCGATGCCGACTGGCCGGGTCAGGCTGAGGCTGCCCTCAAAGCCAGGCTTGTCGGCGCCGAGTGTCAGCGCGCCGTCGGCTTCGATGTTCAGGGGATGATTGACCGGATCGACATTGACGTGAAGCCTGACAACTTCGTCGTCACCGTAACGGCCGACGGCGATCCGAAAGGGATAGAGATCTCCGCCGATGGTTGCGGCGCCCTCGCCTTTGTACGGACCGAGCAGCGATCGCGCTTCGCCGTTGAACCACAGGCGGTCGAGCGTGAGGCTGGCGCCGCTGGCGGCATCGGCGAGCGTCACTTTGCCGTCCTGGATGCTCAGCCGGTCGATCGACAGCGCGTCGGGATTGAAGCGGATCGCCACGTCAGGCGCCTTCACGCGGCCAGCTCCATCAAGCCCGAGTTTGAGTTGCGGGCCGACCAGATGCATCTCCGCCGCCCGCCATTCGCCGCGCATCAGCGGTCCGAGCGCAAACTCGATACCGAGCGCACGGGCACGGATCCTGTTCTCGCCGGGGCGGCCGATGTCGATGTCATGCAGCGTAAGCCGTGGCGATGGCAGCAACCGCGCATCGATTTCGCCGGCGACCCGCACGTCGAGGCCGATCAGACGGGTGGCCTGTCCCTCGAACGCCGAACGATAGCCGCCCCAATCGATCACCAGTGGACCCACCAGCGCCACGAGCAGCGCCAGGATGATCACGATCGCCAATCCAAGCAGGGTGGTCTGCAACGCCAACTCCAGCGCCTCCCCGACTCGAGGCGCGCTCGCGTTCAAGAGTGTGAAATGTAAGCCATTTCTGCCGGCATTTGGCGGCAATTATATGTCGTCACGAAAGTGCGACGATCTTGCCCGGATTCATGATGTTTTGCGGGTCGAGCGCGCGTTTGATCGCGGCCATGGCAGCAAGCCCGGCCGCGCCATGCTCGGCCAACAGATATTTCATCTTGCCCTGTCCGACCCCGTGCTCGCCCGTGCAGGTTCCATCCATGGCAAGTGCACGCTCGACCAATCGCTCGGACAGATCCTTGGCGCGTTTGACCTCATCGCTGTCGGCCATATCGATCAGCAGACTGAGGTGAAAATTTCCGTCGCCGACATGGCCGACGATCGGCGCCAGGAGGCGACTCGCTTCAATGTCGCGCTGCGTTTCGGTGACGCATTCGGCCAGCCGCGAGATCGGCACGCAGACGTCAGTGGAGATCATCTGGCAGCCCGGCCGCAGGGCGAAGTTGGACAGCGCGGCGTGATGGCGCGCTTCCCACAATTTGGTGCGCTCTTCCTGCCGCGTCGTCCAGGTGAACGGGCCGCCGCCGAATTCGGTCGCGATATCTCCAAAGCGTTTTGACTGTTCCGCGACCGAAGCCTCGGTGCCGTGGAATTCGAGCAGCAGCATCGGCGTCTCGGGCAAGCCGAGCTTCGAATGCATATTGCATGCCCGCACCTGCAGGGCGTCGAGCAATTCGATACGCGCCACCGGGATTCCGGACTGGATTGCAGCAATAGTCGTGTTGCAGCAGGCCTCGACCGAAGGAAACGGGCAAATGCCGCCGGAAATTGCCTCCGGGATACCGGACAGTCTCAGTGTCAGTTCGGTGATGACGCCGAGGGTTCCTTCGGACCCGACCATCAGACGCGTCAAATCGTAGCCGGCGGAGGTTTTCTTCGCGCGCCGGGCCGTGTCGATCACCTCGCCGTTGGCGAGCACGACTTTGAGCGCAATCACATTGTCCTTCATGGTGCCGTAGCGCACGGCATTGGTGCCCGAACACCGCGTCGCGGCCATGCCGCCGAGCGTGGCATTGGCGCCGGGATCGATCGGAAAGAACAGACCGCTGTCGCGCAGCTGTTCGTTCAGCTCCTTGCGCGTGATACCGGGCTGCACGATGCAATCGAGATCCTCGGCATGAACGCGAAGCACCTTGGTCATGTCGCGGAAATCGATCGATACGCCGCCGTGCGGCGCGTTCACGTGCCCTTCCAGCGAGGTGCCGACGCCGAACGGAATGATCGGCACGCCGTGACGTCCGCAGATCTGGACGATCTGCTGAACTTCCTCGGTGCTCTGCGGAAACACCACGGCGTCGGGCGGCTGGTTTTCGATCCAGGTGACGGTGTTGCCGTGCTGTTCGCGCACCGCCTGCGATGTGACCAGCCGGTTGCCGAACGCGGCGGCGAGCTCGCGCACGGCGTTCTCGATCGCCGCCGGGTTGCGATGGTCCTGGCCTGCAAATTGCGCGACAGCCATAGATAAGTCCTCTGCTGGCGTCTTTGGCCGGACACTAGCAGAGGACGCGACAGGGGTGAAACAGGGCCGGCGGTGGCGGACGGGGCCTCAACCGCCATTTTGCGAGGGAGAACGCCCGTCGGCCCCGGACGTGATCACGATCTGCCGAGGAACGGCACGATCATCGCCACCCGCTGGCGGTAGCGCCGGTATTCGTCGCCAAATACGGCGATCAGATCGTGTTCCTCGAGCGCGATTCCGATAAAAACGTAGCCGGTGATCGTCGCAGCGAACAGCAAATGGCCCGCGGTCATCACCGGAGTCGCCCAGACGGCGATGATAAAGCCGAGATAGAGCGGATGGCGTACGATCTTGTAGAACCCCGGCGTCTTGAAGTGTGTCGCCGGCATCGGCTTGCCGCCAAGATTGTTGACCACCTGATGCAGGCCGAACAGCTCGAAATGATTGATCAGGAAGCTGCTGCCAAGCACGATCAGCCAGCCGACAACACCCAAAGCCGTCAACGCCATCGCGGCATAGGCATTGCTCACCTGCCAGATCACCTCGGGGATCGGTCGCCATTGCCAGCAAAGCAGACTGAGCGCGAGGCTCGCGAACAGGACATAGGTGCTGCGCTCGACCGACTTGGGCACGATTTTCGTCCACCAGCGCTTGAAGGCGGGTCGCGCCATCACGCTGTGCTGAAGGGCGAACACCAACATCAGGACGATATCGACGACGAGCGCTTCGACGATCGGTGCCGTGGTGCCGTTGTCAATCGTCTTCGGCACACCGGTCGCCATGATGAACCCGATTGCGTAGAGGAAGCTGGCGAAAAAAGTGAAGTAGGCTACGAGGCCGTAGAGAAAAGCGATGAACCTGCTCATAGACATCTCCTGCTTGATTGTGGCGATTGGCCTTGGCGGTCGATCAGTCGGACTCAGGGAGTCGTGCCCGGAACAAACCGAGGCGCAGCCATTGCCTCAGATTGGAGCTCAGCGCGTCGTCCGATCGGACGACCCTCACCGGCATTCGTCAGCGACCAAGCGTGGGCGGCCACGATCGCGGCTTCGGCGACAGGCCGGAGAATGCCGCCGGTGCGCTGTTTTGGCTTTGAATCCCGCTTGATTTGTCCTTGAGATCGGCTTGATTATGTCGCGAGAACGTCCCGCGTTCATGGGCGCCGCGGTGCAATTTCTCTTTGAAAATCATCTACTTGACCTAAATCGACGGGAGCTCCGGCGCGGCTCCGAGTTGGTCGCGTTGGAGCCGCAGGTCTTCGACCTGTTGCTTTATCTCGTCCAGAACCGCGACCGCGTGGTCAGCAAGGACGACCTGATCGCGTCGGTTTGGGGCGGTCGGATCGTGTCGGATTCGACCCTGGATAGCCGCATCAACGCCGTGCGCAAGGCGATCGGCGACAATGGCAAGGAGCAGCGCCTGATCCGGACGGCGACCCGCAAGGGAATCCGCTTCGTCGGCGAGGTGCGCGAAGAGCGCCCCGCCGCTTCGAGCGATCCCGGGGACCCGCTCAACGGCCTGAATGCCGACCCATTGCCGCCACTCATTTCGGACCGGCCTTCGATCGCCGTTCTTCCGTTCGTGAACCTGTCGGAGGACCGCGCGCTCGAACTGATCGCCACCGGTCTCGCCGAGGACGTCATCGCGCTTCTTGCGCGCGTACCGGGATTTTTCATCATTGCCCGCGCATCTTCGTTCGTCTATGCGGAGCGCCCCACCGAAATCCGCCAGGTCGGTACCGAGCTTGGTGTCCGTTACGTTGTCACCGGCAGCGTCCGCGCTTCGTCGGAACGCGTGCGCGTCACCGTGCAACTCGTTGAAGCCGAAAGCAGCAACCAGCTATGGGCTGGCCGCTATGATGTGGAGCGCGGCGACACGCTGGAGCTCCAGGACGAAATCGCCCGGCGTATCATGGCGGAGTTGGAGCCGGCGCTGACCAGGGCGGATCTGACTGTTATCCGCCGGCGACGAGTTCGACAGCGTCGATGCCTGGTTGCATTTCCGCAGAAGCATCGGCGCCGTCGCGGTTCACGGCCTGAATGAAGATTCGGTCGAGGAGGCGATGCATCACCTGCGCCTGGCGGTCACCATTGACACGAATTTTGCACTCGCGCACGCCGTGCTGGCATTACTCAGTGCGTTCGGCGCCAATCTGTCGCTCGTCAAGGATATCGACGCCGCCGAGCGATTGGCACGCGAGCAGGCCGAGTGCGCCGTCAACATTGACCCAAATGCTTCCGATGTCCTCGGTTTTGCCGGCTGCGCCTTTGCCGATATCGGGGAGAACGAACGCGGCATCGAACTGCTGCGCAGGGCGATCGAGCTCGATCCGAGCAACGCGCAGGCCCATGTGGCATTTGGCGCAGCTCTCGCTCGAGTCGGCCGCCTTGATGAGGGAATCAGGAGCATGCGATTCGGGATGCGGTCGAGCCCCAAGGATTTTCGACTGACGTTCTGGCGCATGATGCTGGCCCACGCACTCGGCCGCGCTGGACACCATGAAGAAGCCCTGGCGGAGGCATCGGCCGCATCGCGGCGCGACGGCCGCCTCTACGGCGCGCGCGTCGTATCGGCCTTGATGCTCGCAAAACTCGGCCGCCCTGATGAAGCCCGCAGCGCCCTGGCCGAGGCGCGCCGCATCCGGCCCACGCTCAATCTCGACGAAATTCAGCGATATTTCGGTAAACGTGCCGTGGCAGAACTTAAGCCGGTATGGACCTGAACAGACGAGCGGACTGAAGGCGCATATGCGGTTCGAAAACTACTCTCTCGACACCAACCGGCGCGAGCTTCGGCGCGCCGGCGAGCTAGTTGCGGTCGAACCGCAGGTTTTCGATCTGCTGCTTTTTCTTGTGCAGAACCGTGACCGCGTGGTCACCAAGGACGACCTGATCGCGACAGTCTGGCAGGGACGAATCGTGTCGGACTCGACGCTGGACAGCCGCATCAATGCCGTGCGCAAGGCGGTCGGCGACAGCGGCAAGGAACAGCGTCTGGTCCGCACGATGGCCCGAAAGGGATTTCGCTTCATCGGCGAAATCTCCGCGGCGGAAAGGTCGAGTGATTCCGACGCGCCGGCGGCCGCGGACCGCACACAGCAGGAGGTCCGTTTTTGCACGGCCTCCGACGGCGTTCGCATCGCTTACGCCCTGGCCGGACAAGGGCCGCCCCTGGTCAAAGCCGCCAACTGGCTCAATCACCTCGAATACGACTGGCAAAGCCCGATCTGGAGCGACCTGTTGCACGAACTGGCGGCAGACAACCGGCTGATCCGCTACGACGAACGCGGTAATGGCCTCTCCGATTGGGAGGTGGATGACATCTCGTTCGAAGCCTTCGTGCACGATCTCGAAAGCGTCGTCGATGCCGCCGGGCTCGATCGTTTCGCGCTGCTTGGCATTTCGCAAGGGTGCGCAGCCTCCATCGTCTATGCCGTACGTCACCCCGAGCGCGTCAGTCGCTTGATCCTGCTTGGCGGATTTGCGCGCGGCCGCGCCAAGCGCGATCGGCAGAATGCCGAAACACTGTTATCGCTGATCCGGCAAGGTTGGGGGCGGGAAAATCCGGCATTCCGTCAGTTCTTCACATCGCTTTTCCTTCCCGAGGGAACTCCAGAGCAGATGCAGTGGTTCAACGATCTGCAACGCATCACCACCTCGCCCGAGAACGCCGCCCGTATCATGGAGGCCACGGGACAGGTCGATATCTCCGATTTGCTGCCGCAAGTCCGCGTGCCCACCTTGGTGCTTCACTGCCGCAATGACGCAGCGGTGCCGTTCGATGAGGGTCGCAGGCTCGCGGCCGGCATTCCGGACGCGAAGTTTGTGGCGCTTGATAGCTGCAATCACCTGGTATTAGAAAGCGAGCCGGCCTGGCCTCGCCTGCTCGATGAAATCAAGACGTTCCTCAGAGAGTAGCGTCCACGGTTCCCGGAGCTGCATGTGCAATTTGCCTTCGATGATCATGTGCTCGACGTTGACCGTCGGGAACTGCGGCGCGGCCCCGAGCTGATCGCGCTGGAACCGCAGGTCTTCGACCTGCTGACGTATCTTGTTGAAAATCGCGACCGCGTGGTCAGCAAGGACGATTTGATGGCCGCGGTCTGGCACGGCCGCATCGTGTCGGAATCCACGCTGACCAGCCGTATCAATGCCGTGCGAAAAGCGATCGGCGACAGCGGCGATGCCCAGAACCTGATCCGCACGTTTGCCCGCAAAGGCTTCCGCTTCGTCGGCAAATTGCGTGAAGAAAAGGCCACAGCGGCCGCCGGACCTTTGGGAACGGTGTTACCGCCGCCCGACCGCCCGTCGATCGCTGTACTTCCCTTCACGAACATGAGCGGCGATCCCGAGCAGGAATATTTCTCGGACGGCATCAGTGAGGACATCATCACCGCGCTGTCGAAGCTGCGCTGGTTCCTGGTGATCGCCCGCAATTCATCCTTCATCTACAAGGGCAAGTCCGTTCATCACAGTCAGATCGCCGAGGAACTTGGCGTGCGCTACGTCATCGAAGGCAGCGTGCGAAAGGGCGGCGATCGAGTCCGCATCACGGCGCAGCTCAACGACGTCGCCACCGGCACTCATTTGTGGGCGGAACGTTTCGACCGCAGCATGGCCGATGTTTTCGCGGTGCAGGACGAGATCACCGAAGCCATCGTGGCGGCGATCGAGCCGCAGCTCTATGCCGCGGAAAACTTCCACGCCCAGCGCAAGCCGCCGGACAGCCTGGATGCCTGGGACCTGGTGATGCGGGCCCTGTCGCACTACTGGCGCGTCACGCGGCAGGACTATGTCGTCGCCCAGGCGTTGCTGGAAAAGGCGATCAGGATCGATCCGAATTACGGCCAGGCGCTCGGCGTCCTGGCGACCACCTACATGTTTACCACGCATATGGGCTGGATGGAGTTGGCGAGCGCGATGGAAATGGCGGAACGTTCGGCGCTGGCGGCAATCCGGGCTGACAGTGAGGACCCATGGGCGCACAATGCGCTTGGGCATGTGTACCTCTTCGCGCGCCGTTTCGACAACTCACTGGCGGAGTTTGAAACGGCGCTGCAGCTCAATCCGAATTTCGCACTGGCGCAGGCCTATTATGGCCTGTCGTTGGCCTACAGCGGCCGCTGGCAGGAAGCCGACGAAGCCGCACGCCGTGCGATCCGCCTCAGTCCGCGCGATCCTTTCGCGGCGGTGTATATCGGTGTCGCCTCCTACGCCCAGTTTGTCGGCCGCAACTATGACGATGCCATCAAGCTTGCGCGCGAGGCGTTGCGCCAGAGCAGCGATTTCGTGGGGGCGCATCGCGTGTTGACCGCCGCGATGGCCATGACGGGACAGATGGATCTTGCGCATCAGGCGTTGCAGGAACTGCGACGCGCGCAGCCGAACATTTCACTGGCCTGGATCGCAGAAAACATGCCGATCCGCCAGGGCAACGAGCGCGAACATTACCTCGAAGGCTTCCGCAAGGCCGGCCTCGAATAATTGCGAGATTTTGACGCAGGCTGATGCGTCAGGCGAAGGCAATCCAGATCTGCTCTTTGCCGCTTTGGTCCGGCACTTCGCCCTTTGCAGGCGCGAACGCATAGGCCGCAAGCATTCCGACGAGGAAGAGTAGATAGGCTCCTCGGGCGATCGTTTTGATCATGGCCCCGTCTCCCTGTTTTTTGTCAGGATAGCCGAGGGGGGCCGCCGGGTAACCCCATAGTTAATTGTTGGTTAACGCGTGGACGGGCCAGCGCCCCTGTCGTAGGTTTCGCCGCGTTCCAATCGCCATGAATGCGGAGTTTGCTATGGCCGGGCCAGTGATTGCTGTCACCGACAGCGTGTTTCCCACCCTCGATCCGGCGAAAGCCGCGCTGGCCAAACTCAGCCCGACCATCCGGATGTCGAAAAGCGCCAGCGCCGAGGACATCCTGGCCGTCGCCAGGGACGCTGACGCCATCCTGGTGACCTATGCAAAGCTCACGCGCGACATTCTGAGCCAACTGACCAGGTGCAAGGCGATCGGCCGTTTCGGTCTGGGTGTCGACAATATCGACCTGGTCGCCGCCAAGGAAAAAGGCATCGCCGTCAACTACGTGCCGGACTATTGCATTCGCGAAGTGTCCGACCACACCATGGCGCTGCTGCTCGCCCTGATCCGCAAGATCCCGCTCTCCAACAAGCTGGTGCAGAGCGGGCGCTGGGAAATGCCGGCAGTGGTGCCGATCCGTCGCCTCGAGGGAACCGTGCTCGGTCTGGTCGGCTTCGGTCATATTCCGCGCCTCGTCGCTCCGAAGGCGCAGGCCTTCGGGATCAAAGTCATCGCGTACGATCCCTTTGCCAAGCCGGA
Organism: uncultured Alphaproteobacteria bacterium; assembly: GCA_963828695.1. GTDB lineage: Bacteria > Pseudomonadota > Alphaproteobacteria > Rhizobiales > Xanthobacteraceae > Pseudolabrys. The sequence goes on from CAWHFS010000001.1 coordinate 831,283, forward strand.
CGTGTTCAAGGCTGCCAATGTCGAGAGCGTGGACTTCGATACGCTGCTGAAGATATCCGATTATGTTTCCGTGCATGCGCCGCTGACGCCGCAGACGCGCGGCATGATGAACGCGGAAGCCTTCGGCAAGATGAAGAAGAGCGCCTATGTCGTGAACACCGCGCGCGGACCGCTGATCGACGAGCCGGCTCTGATCGCCGCGCTCGACAAGGGCCAGGTTGGCGGTGCCGGACTCGACGTCGTGACGGCCGAACCGCTGGCCAAGGATTCTCCCCTGCTCGGCCGCGACAACGTGATCATCTCGCCCCACACCGCGTTCTATTCAATCGAGGCGCTCGAGGAATTGCAAACCAAGTGCGCCACCGATGTTGCGCGCGTGCTCTCGGGCGAGAAGGCGGTTTATCCGATCAGCGCATGATCCCGAAAGGTGGAGACGCGTTTTTGAAAAAGGTCATGCGCAAGACAGGCATGATCCGCACATGCCATTCAGCCGCTCGTCCCCGCGAAAGCGGGGACCCAGGGCGAAAATTCCCTGACCTTGCGATCCCGCTCTGGATTCCCGCTTGCGCGGGAATGAGCGGAGTGCGGGCGAATCGTGCGCGGAACAGACCGGACCCGCTCTGACATGCTCGACCGTACCGACCCCGCTCCGTTCGCCGCACCCTTCGTCTCCTCGGTGATGAAGATCGAACCGCAATGGATCGACTACAACGGCCACCTGAATGTCGCCTATTACAACGTGTTGTTCGACCGCGCGGTCGACGAAGTCTACGAACTCATTGGCCTTGGACCCGAATATCTGAAAGAGCGCGCGCATTCGACCGTCGTTGCCGAATTGCATGTGCGCTATCTCCGCGAAGTGCATGAAGCCGATCTGTTGCGGGTTACGGTCCAGCTGCTCGATTTCGACGAAAAGCGCATCCATTTGTTCGAGAAGCTGCTGCACGCAACCGAAAACTGGGTGTCGGCCACTTCCGAGAGCATGACGCTGCATGTCGACATGACGGCGAAGAAAGTGGCGCCGTTTCCCGACACCGTCCTGCGCGCGCTCGCGCGCATGAAAGCCGCGCATGCCCAATTGCCGCGGCCGGAAGCCGCCGGGCGAAGCATCAGGATGCCGGCAAAAGGGAAGTGACGGTCAATCGATCCTGCCACCAGAAAACCGCCGCCCCGGCACGGTGAGGAAATAGCCCACCGCCTGCCCGCCGTCGGCGCCGAGCACGCTGCCAGTCGTGTAGCGGGATTCCTCGCAGGCCAGGAACACCGCCGGACCCGCAATGTCCTCGCCCGAGCCGACGCGGCCCATGGGCACGCCCTTGCGCCGGCCCTCGTAGATTTCAGGATCGGCATACATCGCCTCGGTGCCGGGCGTGCGGATATAGCCGGGCGTGATCGCATTGGCGCGGATGCCGTAAGGCGCCCATTCCATCGCCTGCAATTTCGTCAGCATGATCAGCCCCGCCTTCACAACGGAATAGGCGCCGGCCCAGTTGTAGGGAAACAGCCCGGCGATCGAGGCAATGTTGACGATGTTGCCGGACTTCTGCGCGATCATGTGTTTCGCCGCCGCCTGGCTCGTGAGGAATGCGCCCTTCAGTCCGATATTCATCGTGGTGTCCCAGGATTCTTCCGGCAATTGCTCCAGCTTGCCCGGCACGATCTTCATTGCGTTGTTGACGAGAATGTCGACGCGCCCGCGCTCGGCGACGACGGTCGCGATCATGCGGTTGATGTCGGCGGACTTCGCCACGTCGGCGACGATGGGAAGGCTCCTGCTGCCGAGCGCGGCGGCTTCCTTCGCCGTCGCCTCCGCGGTCGCCGGGTTAACGTCGTTGACCACCACGTGGGCGCCCTCGCGGGCATAGGCCAGCACGATGTCGCGGCCGATGCCGCGGCCGCCGCCGGTGATGATGGCGATCTTGTCCTTGAGGCGCACGGGAATCCCCCTTGAATTGTTGCGGAAAACCGGGAATCCACGCTAAAGCCGCGCTCCCATGCGGACAAGGCCGAGGCCCGCCTCTCGAATTCGCGGCCCATGGATGCCATGTTTGGCGTGACAGAATCGCCGGGCCGCCGGATACCGCTCAATCCCCAGGGACAAGATGGCCGAGCCCAAGCGTAACGACCCTGCTCCCATGAGCCCGCCGCCTGCGGCGGGCGGCATCGCCGCTCGCGCGCTGGGCGCACGGCCTGCGCCCTATCTTGCCGATCTCAATCCCGAACAGCGCGAGGCGGTCGAAACGCTGGATGGTCCGGTGCTGGTGCTGGCGGGCGCGGGAACCGGCAAGACACGCGTGCTCACCACGCGCATCGCGCACATTCTCAATCTCGGCCGCGCGCGCCCGGGCGACATCCTCGCCGTCACCTTCACCAACAAGGCCGCGCGCGAGATGAAGCACCGCGTCGGCCTCATGGTCGGGCAGATCGTCGAGGGCATGCCGTGGCTCGGCACCTTCCATTCGATCGGCGTGAAGATCCTGCGCCGGCATGCCGAGATGGTTGGCCTCAAGAGCAATTTCACGATTCTCGACGTCGACGACCAGATCCGCCTGATCAAGATGCTGCTGGAGGCCGAGAAGTTCGACGAGAAGCGCTGGCCCGCGCGCGTCTTCGCCATGCTGCTCGACGGCTGGAAAAACCGTGGGCTCACGCCCGACCAGGTTCCGGCCGGTGAAGCGGCGAGCTTTGCCAACGGCAAGGGCAAGCGGCTTTACATCGCCTATCAGGAACGGCTGAAGACGCTGAATGCCGCCGACTTCGGCGACCTCCTGCTGGAGAATATCCGACTGTTCCGGCAGAACCCGGACGTGCTGCGGCAGTATCAGCAGCGCTTCAAGTTCATTCTGGTCGACGAGTACCAGGACACGAACGTCGCGCAGTATCTGTGGCTGCGCCTGCTGGCGCAGCCGGCGGCGGCTGCGCCATCTGGTGGCCTCATCCTTCGAGACGCATCGCTTCGCGATGCTCCTCAGGATGAGGAGGGAGGTCCTACGCTGTCGCGCGCTCGCCAGGATGAGGGCGAAGGTGAGGCGTCGCCGCGAGACGAAACCGAAAACCCTCATCCTGAGGAGCGAGGGCGGAGCCCGAGCGTCTCGAAGGACGAGGCCAAGGCGCCCCAAAGCGCCCCCAAAAACATCTGCTGTGTCGGCGATGACGACCAGTCGATCTACGGCTGGCGCGGCGCCGAGGTCGACAACATCCTGCGCTTTGATCACGACTTCCCCGGCGCCAAAGTCATTCGCCTGGAGCGCAACTACCGCAGCACCGGGCACATTCTCGCCGCCGCCGCGCATCTGATTGCGCACAATGAAGGCCGCCTCGGCAAGACGCTGCGCACCGAGGACGTGCCGGGCGAAAAGGTCACCGTCACCGGCGCCTGGGATTCGGAAGAAGAAGCCCGCGACATCGGCGATCAGATCGAACAGCTGCAGCGCGATGCGCGCGAACAGGGTCTCGACCATCCGCTCGACGAAATCGCCATCCTGGTGCGGGCCTCGTTCCAGATGCGCGAATTCGAAGACCGCTTCATCCAGCTCGGCCTGGCCTATCGCGTTATCGGCGGGCCTCGATTTTACGAGCGCATGGAAATCCGCGATGCGCTCGCCTATCTGCGCGTGATCGCGCAGCCGGCCGACGATCTTGCCTTCGAGCGCATTGTCAATGTGCCCAAGCGCGGGCTGGGCGACGCCACCGTGCAGATGCTGCACGACTTCGCGCGCAAGAAGCGCATCCCGCTGAGCGAAGCCGCGGCCCTGATCAGCGCCACCGACGAGATGAAACCAAAACCGCGCATGGCTCTGCGCGATCTGATGGCCTCGTTCGAGCGCTGGCGCACGAAAAAAGACAACATGGCGCACACGGAGCTGGCCGAGATCGTGCTGGATGAATCCGGCTACACCGAAATGTGGCAGAAGGACCGTTCCGCCGACGCCGCCGGCCGGCTGGAAAACCTCAAGGAGCTGGTACGCTCCATGGAGGAATTCGAAAACCTGCAGGGCTTCCTGGAGCACATCTCGCTGGTGATGGACCGCGACAGCGCGGAAGCCGAGCAGGCCGTCAACATCATGACGCTGCATTCCGCCAAGGGGCTGGAATTCGACACCGTGTTCCTGCCGGGCTGGGAGGAAGGCCTGTTTCCGCATCAGCGCTCGCTCGACGAGAGCGGCCGCGCCGGCCTGGAGGAAGAGCGCCGCCTCGCCCATGTGGGACTCACTCGTGCGAGGAAGCGCGCCAAGATCTATTTCGCCACCAACCGGCGCATCCACGGCATGTGGACCTCGACGGTGCCCTCGCGCTTTCTCGACGAGTTGCCGGAGGGGGACGTGGAGGTGACGCAGGCCGCGGGCGGCGCCGGCGGCTTCGGCATGTCGGGTTACGGCGCCTCGCGCTTCGACGAGATGGCCTCGTTCGGCTCCAACTACACCACGCCCGGCTGGCAGCGCGCGCAGCAGCGGCGTGGTGCCGGCGGCTTTTCCGAAAACGGTCAGCCGCGCTACGTGCCGGATGGTGTTTTCGACGAGGACAAAGACTTCGGAGAAGAGGCTGGCTCGGATCACCTCTCCCCTGGGGGGAGAGGTCGAACGCGCGCAGCGCGTTCGGGTGAGGGGGCAAGTGATTCTGCTGATCGTGAGGGCGGAACCCCCTCACCCCGCCCCTCTCCCCGGCGGGGAGAGGGAGTGAGAGGCCGCCGTGTGCCTCTGACAATCGAAGGCGAACTGGTCGCCAAATCCACCGGCACTGCGTCACTGTTCGCCGTGGGCGAGCGCGTTTTTCACCAGAAATTCGGCAACGGCAATGTCACCGCCGTGGACGGCAACAAGCTGACCATTCACTTCGACAAGGCGGGCGAAAAGCGCGTGGTGGATAGCTTTGTGGAGCGGGCGTAAGCCGCCGCGGTGGCCATGGCTGGGAACCTGAATTTTCCGTAGAATGCCAAGCGCAAGAAGCAGGAGGGAATCCCCCATGCGAGCCCCGTTGCGGAAGTCCCTGCTCGCCTGCTTGATCGCTGCCGTGGCCGCGATCGTTTCATTGCCGGCAGCGCGCGCGGAGCCGCTCAATATCCGGTGGGAACAGCTGATCCCTAAATCCCTCCAACAGACCGCGTCCCATACCCTGATGGCGAAGCTTGCATCGCGCGAACCCATGAACGAACGCCCAAACATGAGCGTATCGCAGCGGTCGGATCTGGTCGCGGCTTACGACAGCCGGCGCGTCAGAATTACGGGCTTCGTTGTGCCCTTCAACAACGAGGAGCCACCGTATCGTAGGTTTCTACTCATTCCCTTCTCCGGGGCGTGCGTGAAGTTTCCGCCGCCGCGCAACCAGGCGATTCTCGTTACCATCGAGAAAGGCATCCGGCTCGCCGATTTTGTCGATCCGGTTGCCGTCACGGGCGTCATGGCCGTGGCACCCGCAGAAACCGATATCGCGAAGACCGGATACCGGATTGCGGCCGAAACCATTACGCCAGCGGAGTGAGGCTCGTCGACCACCAAACCGCCACGTGATGACGGGCGCCGCACCGCATCAAACGTGCGGCGAATTTGCGCATTGTCGCTGCGGACCACACGTGAGCGACCTGCTATACTCCTGACAGGGGCGACATGGATCATTGGAGCATGTCGTGCGAAATTCGATCGCCCTGTTCGTCCTGATCGGGACGCTTGCCGTCGCCGGCCCGGCCTTTGCCCGGAACATCACCCTCCACAAGACGACCGCCGAGGCGCTCAAGAGCACCTGCGACAAGGTCGGCGGCCAGTTCTCGCAAGGTCCGAAACGGTATGGCTGCGGAACGAACTGCCACGGCGGCCCCGGCACCGATTGCATCGTGTCCTGCGCACCCGATGAACGGTGCGTAGCGCAGGTGATCGGCGGCCGGCGTCCGCACACGGTGGCCGACGCGCTGACCAAACCGGGGCGGCATTAGTCGACCGGCGTGCACCCGCGGTTGCCGCGGAAGGCGCCGCAGCGGCATGCGCGGGCAATCGAGAATGCCGTGATCGCTGGCTCACGCTCCGCTCATTCCCGCGCAAGCGGGAATCCAGGGCTCCAATCTCAAAGTCAAAAATTCTCTGCTCTGGATCCCCGCTTGCGCGGGGATGAGCGGAAGTTGACGGATTGACGCGCCGAGATTGCGGAACGAGATCCCCGGGCCTTCAGACGCGATGCCAGCGCTTCGCGCCTTTCGCCCCGGGATAACAATATCGAAGCTAACGCTTCGGTGTTGTCACTTCTTCTCCAGCATGAGCGTGCCCTTCTGCCCCACCACGCGCTGTACCGCGTGCGCGAAGCGCGCGAGCAGCCAGGGCAGCGTCACCTCCAGCCGCACCGCGCCCTCGTAGACATCGACGATGCCGTGCGCGCGCTGGCCAAGCGCACTGGCCGCGAAGGTCAGGCGGTCGCCGTCCCAGACGTCGTTCTCGATCCGCATGAGATACGCGAACTCGGCCTTGGCGCGGCTGATGCCGTCCTTGATCCGGCGCAGCGCCTCGTCCTTGCCGAGACGGTGGGAAATGGTGACGACGAGCGGCTCGGACACGTTCGGATACCTCCTGCACCGGACATAGGGAGGATGTGGCGATGCCGGGGGCGCGCGAAAAGGTCGCACTGACCGGCGCGCCACAAAGCCCAAATACCGCATGGTTCCATACCTTTAGCCCCGGAAATTAACCCATGATTTCAACCATTTAACTTAACCCTGGGGACAGTTTCCGCGTGCCATGGAACCCGGGTTCCTCTATGGACGTTGTCGGAGCGCTTTCGGGGGCGAGTGAGTTTGCGTGCGTTTTAGCCGTTGATCACCGGGAGCAAATGCCGATGGACGCGTTTGTTTTAAATCGGTTGTTACGCCGCCGGTGATTTCCGGCTTCCCCCAACACAACAACGGTCTCGCAACTCCGAAGCGCTCCGGGATTCGATCGCATGAGTTTGTTCACGCCCAGGGGGCGGCGTGTCCTTGGTTGTTCGTTCACTACTGAAGAGGGACACAGATGAATCGTCTGAGCATCATGGGAGCACCGATCGCCGTGCTCCTCGTCGCGCTGTTCGCGCAACCTGCCGAAGCCTATCCCCTGAAGGGCTCCCACGACGCCCGCCAGGCGAAACACTTCGTCGATCGCAATTGCCAGCTGACGAATGATGGACGGAAAGTCTGCGGCGGCGCGCTCGCCGCCGAAACGCCCGTGCTGGATGCCTCCGGCAATGCCGTCGCGCTGGCGACAAACGACGGCACGATCATCGGCGGACGGCCGGCCGGCTGCCCGCACACCTATTGCGGCTGCGGACTGCGCAAATATCTCGGCCTGTCCGACGTGCGGCTCAATCTGGCCTGGAATTGGGCGCGGCTGTTTCCGCGCGAGAGCGCTCCGCGCGCAGGGCTTGCCGCCGTGCGCCACGGTCATGTGATGTATATCGAGGCGGCCGCCGATAACGGGCAATGGTTGATCCGCGACTACAATTCCGGCGGCGGCCTGTCGCGGCTGCATATCCGCGACGTGCGCGGCTACATCTTCGTCAATCCGCAGGCACAAACCGTCGCGCAGGGACAAACCGTCACGACGCGCTAGGCTGGCGGGATCGTCAATCGCGAGGCGCCGACCCGCGCCTCGCGCAGCCGCCACGCAGCGTCGTCAGCGCTGCGACAATTGCACTTTCCGGTGCGCCTTCTTGCGGTTCGCGGCGATCTGAACGGCACTCTTTGCTTTCTTGCCGTGCTTTTCAACGGCGTGCGCCCCGGTGCGCGCGTGCGCTGCGGGCTTGTCCTTCGCGATATTCGCACTCTTCTGCGCGGCGTGATCCGCAGGCTTTGCCGGCGCCCGCATCGCAGTCTTTTCGGCACCGCCCGGCGCCGTTGACGGCCGCACCGGCGGGAGCGGCGGCTCAGGCTCAATCGCGGCGACCACGGCAGCGTGCTCCCGGCAGGGCGCACGGCTCGGGAGGCTGCGATCGGTGCTGCCCGGCTTCGCATCGGTCCAGCTTTCCGCCGGCCGTCCGGTGATGGTCTTGACGTAGTGCAGCGTTTCGTCGGGCAGCTTGCCCTTCTTGTCGAGCCAATCCTGAACGCGGCGTGCGCCGGCATTGTAGGCGGCCGCCGCAAGACCGAGATTGCCGAATTTCTGCATCAGGTTGCGCAGCAGACGGGCTGATGCCGGAATTGCCTCCAGCGGATCGAACGGGTTGTCGAGACCGACAATCGTCGCCGTCTCCGGCATGAATTGTGCGATGCCTTGCGCGCCGGCCGAGCTGACCACGCCGGCCCTGAATCCGCTTTCCTGAAACAGCAGATGGATGAAAAAGGGAATCGGCAGGTCGTTCGATTGCGCCGCCTCGACAACGCTGTCACAGATTTCATTGTCCGACCGCAGGATCACGGGCATCGCAATCGGCGGCAGCGGCGGCAAAAGGGCATCATCGATGACGCCGGGCTCCGGATACGCCATACGCAGGCTATTTACGGACGAGATCATCTCTTCGTTGTCAGTCTCGGCGCGTCTTTGCGCACCGCCGCCGGCGTCAACCGAACGTGCAAGCACCGCGTCAGAAAACCGTTCGGAATCGAGGCCGGCATCCGAGCCGGGCAGCACCAACAGGCAAAGGCAGGCGGGCAGATAGAAAATCCGCATGGTGTCCCCTGAACCTCCCGGCCACGGGCCAATTGCGCGCCGCCGGTATCGATCGAAATGAAAATGAAAAGGAGGGCCCCGTTGTCGTTCCGACGCTTCATGCGTTCGAAACCGGACCAATTTTGGGTGCGCATGTGGAGAGAATGGGAAAAGCTGCCCCGCGTTTGCCGCAGTTCCGCCGGCACGGCCCCTTACCTGCTGGCCGGAAGGCTCGGGCGCCGGCGCGCTCAGCGAAGGTATCCATATGCTGCCACGCTGGCGCTCGCGCTGCGTCCGTGGCAGGATTTTCGCGTTCAATCGAGTCGCCGGCCTGATGGCGTGAGGGGGCAAAATGAGAAGCCGAATGGTCCTGGCAGCGGCGCTGGCGTCAACGCTCGTGTCCTGCGCCGGCGTCTATGGCCCGAAGGGCAACGATACGGGCGGCATCATCCCGTGGTCGCCTGAATCCGAGCGCGACGGACGTGACATCGCGCAGAGCAATTGCAGCCAGTTCAACAAATATGCCGTGATCACCAGCGTTCATCGCGTCTATGGCGATTACATCGCCTATGACTGCCGCTGGAAACCACCGCGCCGGACCGGGCGGCAACCATCCTGAACGCCGGCGCCGCTCTGACCGGCCACTGCTTTCCGGCTCACACGGTCACTCGTCGGCTTCGGACAGGATGTCCTGACGCGGCAGTGCGTCGATATCGATCGTTGCCTCGATCGCACGCACGTCCACGATATCGCTTGCCTGCACCTGCACCGGTGCCCGGACCTGCGAACGGACATTCACGATGGATATGAAGAACAGGACGGCCGCCGAAATGGCCACGCTGTAGATGACCTTACGCATGGACTTCTCCTTTGGCTCGAGGGTCGGGACGGAATTGGCTTCCAGGAATTGTGCCGCTTCACGCTTTGCATTCGCGGCGCAACGTTCCATGTCCGCGAGATAGGGCCGTACGACCCCACCGAGGGGTGACAGCCGGGTGGTCCTGCGGTTGCGATCGAACAGCGGCCCGCCGAATTTGGCTTCCAGCTGCTTGATGCCGACCGAGAGCGACGGCTGCGTGACGCCGCAGCGTCTGGCGGCGCGGACAAAATTTCTCTCTTCGCAGAGGGCGAGGAAGTATCTGATTTCGCGTATATGCATGGTCCAGGCCCGCCGCTATCGGGAGGCGATCACGATCGCGCCCGAGAGCAGCGGCACCGTGATCGCGAGGGCATAGAAGACGAGCCAGGCGGTGGCGGCAGCGATGTCGCCGCTGGTGTATGTGTGGCTGTGGCGGGGAGGCTCCTGCACAGGCTCTAACGGTGTGCGGCGGACCTCCCGATCGTCGGTGAAAGCACGCATGGACGCCTCCATTTTAGAGACGGCTAACATGCGTGCCGGACGGCCACGGTGAGCTAGCTCACAGTCCGATCAGAACATTCCGGCGGGACCGGCGCATCACTACTCCTGAACCGCCGGTGGCTGGGGCGGCTGCGGGCGGAAGGGCCTACGTCGCTCTCCCGCCACATGAATTCGGCTATCGGACCGGCATCACGCCTGTTTTCGGCTAAATGCGATTTCAATTGGCGGTATTCAGTTCATCCCGCCTTCAATCTTCCATGCACGATGCTAAGATGCATGGTGATGGAAAACCCCAAGACATCAATAACTTCGGTCGTTGATTGGCTTGCATCGCTCGGGTTGAGTGAATACGCCGATCGTTTCCACGCAAACGCAATCGACGCTTCGATCCTTACGGAACTGACCGAACAGGATCTGCGGGAACTCGAGATTCCTCTCGGCCATCGCCGCAAACTGCTGCGGGCGATCGCTGCACTCGAGCAATCCGAGCGGCCGGCAACTTCACCGACTGCCGCGCCGCCACCCAAATCAGCGCCGGATGTAGGCGCGCAGCGTCGCCAGCTCACGGTGATGTTCTGCGACCTCGTGGGTTCGACCGCGCTGTCATCCAAGCTCGATCCGGAGGACATGCGCGGCGTGATCTCGGCGTATCAAAGCCGCATCGCCGACGTCGTCGGCCGGCACAACGGCATGATCGCCCGCTACATGGGCGACGGCGTGCTGGTCTATTTCGGCTATCCGCAGGCGCACGAAGACGACAGCGAACAGGCGGTGCATGCCGGTCTCGCGCTGGTCGATGCAATCCCGAAACTGCAGCTGGAGATCAACTCCGTCCTGCAGATCTGCGTCGGCATCGCGACCGGCACGGTTGTCGTCGGAGACGTATTGACGACGGAACAAGGCGTGCGTGAACACGCGGTCGTGGGCGATACGCCAAATCTTGCGGCGCGATTGCAGACTGCCGCCGCGCCGGGGATGGTGGTGGTCTGCGCCAATACGCGCCGGCTGACCGACGGCTATTTCGAATATCGCGACCTCGGCAATGTCACGCCAAAGGGCTGGTCCGAACCGGTTTCCTACAGCCAGGCGCTCCGCCCGACCGGCGTGGAAAGCCGGTTCCAGGCCCAGCACCATACAACCCTGCTGCAGCCGCTCGGACGCGAGGAAGAAATCGATCTGCTGATGCGGCGATGGCGGTCGGCCAAGCAGGGCGACGGCCGTGCGATCCTGCTGACGGGCGAACCGGGGATCGGAAAATCCCACATCACATTGACGCTCAATGAGCTGCTGAAGAACGAACCCCACGTAACGTTGCATTACTTCTGTTCATCGCACCACACCAACAGTGCACTGTTTCCCTATATCGGCCAGCTGGAGCGTGCCGCCGGATTCGAACGGGCCAATTCACCGGCGGACAAGCTTGCAAAACTTCAGGCGTTCGTGGACGACGACACCAAAGCAGGCAGCCAAACCGTCGCGCTCTTGAGCAATCTGCTGTCGCTCGCCGGCGATTCCGGCTCCCCGCTTCCCGAGATGAGCCCGCAAAAGCAGAAGGACGCGACGCTCGCGGCACTGTCGGCCCAGCTCGACAAACTGGCGCAGCAACTGCCGGTCCTGATGATTTTCGAAGACGTGCACTGGATTGATCCAACATCGCTCGAACTGCTCGCACGGACCGTGGAACGCCTCCACGCCATGCGGGTCCTCCTGCTCATGACGGCCCGGCCCGAATTCACGCCGCCGTGGCCGGGACACGCGCATGTGTCGACATTGCCGCTGACGCGGCTGAGCGCGCGCGACGGCGCGGCGCTGGTGGAACGCGTTACCGGCGGAAAGCCGCTGCCCAGGGAGGTGCTGGCGCAGATCCTCGCCCGCACGGACGGCGTCCCGCTTTTCGTCGAGGAACTCACCAAGACCATCCTCGAAAGCGGGCAGTTGCACGAGCGGAACGGTCAATACGTTCTGGAAAGCCCGTTGCCTTTGCTGGCGATCCCGACGACGCTGCATGCCTCGCTGACGGCGCGACTCGACCGCCTGTCGTCGGTGCGTGACGTCGCACAGATCGGGGCGGTGATCGGGCGCGAATTCAGCTACGAACTGCTGAGCACGGTGGCGGGTCTGTCCAAGAACATGCTCGATGAGGCGCTCGAACAGCTGGTCCGTTCGGCGCTGATATTCCGCCGCGGCACAGTTCCCCAAGCCGTCTACACGTTCAAACACGCTCTGGTGCGCGATGTCGCCTATAGCGGCCTGCTCAAAAGCCGGCGCGCGCAGCTTCACGCCGTGCTCGCCGATACGTTCGAGCGGAAGTTCCCCGAAATTGTCGAGACCCAGCCGGAAACCGTCGCCCACCATCTCACCGAAGCCGGGCAGACTGCCACGGCCGTCAAGTATTGGCTGCAGGCCGGACGGAAGGCCGCGCAGCGCTCCGCAAACATCGAGGCCATTGCGCATCTGGAGAAAGGCCTGGACGTTGTCCGTTCGACGGCCGCCGGGCCGGAGCGGGACCGTACGGAGCTGGATCTGCTGCTGGCGCTCGGTCCGTGCCTGATCGCCACCCAGGGACCGGCCGGCAGCGATGCCGTGGCCACATTCGCGCAAGCGCGCGCGCTGTGCGAGCGGCTCGGCGATCCGCCGGAATTCCTGCAGGTCATGTTCTGGCTTACGACATCGACGGTGATGCGCGGCGAGCTGCCGCTTGCGAACGAGACCATCGTCGCCGTGCTGGATCTCGCCGAGGCGCGCGGAGACCGCCCGGCAATGCTCAATGCCCTGCGCGGCAGGGCGATGATCCTGATGTTCATGGGCGAGATCGTCGAGGCCGGCAAAATGATCGAGCGCGCGTTCAATGTCTTCAACGCGAGCGGCGAAGGCGATCAACTGGCCGCGCGCGCCGCCGGCCAGGATGCCGGCGTAGCCGATCTGGCGCTGATGTCCTGGACGCTGTGGCTGCTTGGCAAGCCGGATGCCGCCCGGCATCGCGTGGAGGCCGCCCTGCAACGCGCCGAAGCCATCGGGCACCCCCATTCGCAGGCCTATGCATCATATTATGCATCGGTGCTCTATTTGCTGCGGGGTCAGCCCGAAATTGCGCTCAAGCATGCCGAACGGTGTCTTGCGCTGTCCGAAGGGCACGGGTTCCGGCAGTGGCATGGCCTGGCTGGCGCGATCAAAGGTATCTGCATGGCGTTGCTCGAATCGTCGGGAACGCTCGACGATGTCAAAGCGGCGCTGGAAGAGTATCGCGTGGCGGGATATCAGCTTGGCATCACCGCACAATATATCCTGCTGTGTCCCCTCCTCCTGCTGCGCGGCGAGGTCGAGATTGCCATGGACATCATCGACCGAGCATTGTCGATCGTTCAGAACAATTCGGAACGTATCTTCGAATCCGAGCTGTACCGCCTGAAAGCGAGGGCCCTGCAACAGGTCAACAACGCCAATGCGAAGGCACAGGCGGGCGAATTGCTTGCAAAGGCATTGCGTACGGCAAGAGCGCAGCAGGCAAAATCGCTGGAGCTGCGCATTGCATCCGATATGGTCGAGCTGGAATCCGCCAAGGAGAAGCGCGGCGAGGCGCGCGCGGTCCTTGCGCCGGTCTGCCAGTGGTTCACCGAGGGCAGCGACACCCTGGATCTGCAGCGGGCGAAGGCCCTGCTCTAAAACGCCAAAAAAAATGCCCCGCCGTCACGGCGGGGCAAGGGAGGAATGTGAAGGAGGTTGAGATCTTCACCGGACGAAGACTACAGGCCACCGGCTGACCGGAATGTGAGGCATTTCACATTCGGCGGCGATCACCGCAGCGAGGTTGCTCCGGAAATCAGCAGAAACCGCAGCACCACCCGGGGGACTATGGCCTCATCCGGAAAGGCCGTCGCACCGCCGGTGATTCCTCCGACGCGATTGCCTGTACGATGGGCTGCGACACGAATATTCTCCCGGCTTGCCAAAATCACGCCATCACTCCAACGGATCGTCGATCAGGTGCCGGTATCGGCGGATGAGCCGGGCGCCTTCCTTTCGCTTGGATTCCTCCATCGCGGCAAGAAGCTGCATGAAGAATTGTTTGCAGCGTTCGTTGATCGGCTTGACGCGGGCGGCGAGCGCGGCGAGCGCGGCGAGCGCCGGCATGAGGCGCTGATTGCGATCGGCCGGCCGGCCGAGAGCTTGCAAGGACATGGAACTTCTCTCCATCGACGTGGGGGGTTGCAATTCATTAAGTCGACAGGAGCAGGAGGTATTGCCGTTGTTGCCATCGCGCGCCCGTCGGAGCGGCTGCCCTTAGCCCAGGTCGTGCGTGGCCCTGAGCGAGCTAGCTCACACGCGCGGTTTGCGCCGGCGCGTGACGCGCGCAGGCCACCGTGGGAACTCGGCCGGAAAAACAAAAAGCGGCCCGGTTGCCGGGTCGCCCACTCCTCGCAGGATGCAGCGCAGTGCTGCCGATCGGAACCTCGACTCCGCTATTCGGCCGCGGTCTTTTCTTTTGATTTTTCTCTTGGCCTGTATGTCCTGAGCGCTTCACTGACGGCGCGGTAGCCTTCAGCGATTCCGAGATCCAGATTCTTGTGGCTCCAGTCGAAATTGACCTGGCCCGACACCTTGAACTCCACGATTTGACCGTTCCATTTGGAGTCTTTTTCCTTGACGTGGTATTGGAACAGCTTGACATCGTCTTCGCCGACGGTCGCGGCGAACAGCATGCAGAGATTGCCAAGGGCATCGGCAATGTTGCGTGGCGGACGAACCTGATCCGCATCCACGATCCTGCACACCCAGATTTCATCGAGTTTCGGATGATCCTCGACCAGGTGATAAAAATTCACCGTGTCGACAAGTGCGCCTTCGCAGTAGATATCACCGTCGATTTCGACCGTTTCTTCAATATACGGCAACGCCGAGCAGGCGCAGAGACTGGCCGGAGTGATCCGGCCGTATTTGAATTTGCCGTTGGGGACAAAACTTGGTCTGTTCGAGAACAACTCCAGCCGTTTCTTGCTGATGTTCCAGGCATTGTGAAAAATGAACGGCTTCTTGGTGTCATACAGCCTGTCGAACTTGATCGCCTTCATGAACGTGCTGTCGGGATAATGGATGCGCGAAAGGCCGGACAGGTTGCTCAGATACATCATCGACGTCCAGTATCTGACGAACGGATTCACCGACAGGACGTGATTAAGCACCCAGCGATTGAAGTCGCCCTGATTCCATTTTGCGCGATCGGACATGAATGATAGCGTTTCCTGGGCCGCCTCAATGACCTTATCGGGCAGCCACAGGTCCTGATAACTCTTCGGATCGATGAAGAACTCGATCATCGCCCTCGTATTGGCGACGCTGTCGGATCCGAACACCGTGTTGATGGGAAATCGTGCGTATGAACGGTCGTCGCGGAAGACACCGTTGCGGAAAAACTCCTCGGTCTGCTCGACTTCCTTGCCGGGATCGCACTGATTGTAGACGAGGCCGACCCAGGCGCCGATACACGACAGCGCCCATACCTCAAAATTGATGTCGGCCTCCTTGAGTTTTTTCAAAGCACCGATGTGCAGGCCGGCCGCTGGCCCGCCGCCGGCAAGCGTAATTGCTCTCTTCATGGTAGCCCCCCTTGATGGTCATGGTCGGGCCGTCAGCAGCCGCGCCGGAGTATCGGCGCCTGTCTTCTTTCACCGGAAGTCCAGAAACATTTACAAAAACCAAAATAATTTTAGCAGAATCCTTCGCATGCGGCCAGCGCACTGCAATGCAGGCGGCGGCGGTATCCGGCGCCCGCCGGCGAAATAACCTGCACCACAATGGGTTTTTATCGTATGGTGGCACTTATTGAGAACTCCTATATCGGCGTTATCGTACATGGCTATAAGGCCAAGCGGGAATGTTCGAACGCAAACGTTCGACAAGAATGCGCTGCTCCGCGCTCATCCGTTTTTCAAAAATCTTGATGATTCAATCATCGACCAGTTGGCACCGCGCACCATCACGACGAAGGTGAAAAAGGGCGCCGTCATCTTTCGCAAGGGTGATGTCGGCACCAGGCTCTACGCCGTGCGCGCAGGCGCCGTGAGAATCAGCGCGCCGTCCGAACAGGGAAAGGACGCCATCTTCAATCTGGTCGTTCCCGGAGAACTTTTCGGCGAAATCGCCTTTCTTGACGGCGGACAACGGACTGCAGATGCGGTCGCGATCGACAATTGCGAACTGATGGTCCTCGAGCGCCGCGATTTCATCCACCTGGTCCGGGACCATCCCGAAGTTGCCTTGAAACTGATCGAAATATTATGTGCGCGACTGCGCCGGACGAGCGAGCAGATCGAAGACATCATGTTTCTCGGCTTGCCCAATCGCCTTGCCAAGGTGCTTCTGCATCTCAATCGCGGCACAAGCGGTGATGCGCCCCGCAACAGGATCCGCATCACCCAGCGCGAAATCAGCCAGATGATCGGCGTTTCCCGCGAAAGCGCGAACAAGCAGTTGCAGACCTGGCAGCGCCGCAAATGGCTGAAGCTGGAACGCGGCGGCGTGGTCATTCTCGCACCCGACGCACTGAACAATCTGGTGTCCGAAGGCCTGAATTGAATGAAACGCGAAGCCTCCACGATTGCCATTGCCGGCATTGCCTGCGCCTGTCTCGCCAGCCCCGCCTTCGCCCTCGATATCAATTCGTTCCGCGCCCAGCATGGCCGCGCGCCGCTGACGGCAAGTTCGGCGCTGATGGGCGCCGCCTATTCTCATGCGGCCGAGCTCGCTGGCCGGCGCCAGCTCGACCACCGCGGCTTCAAGCAGAGGCTCGGCGCGGTCGCTTCGACCGCCGCCGAAAACGTCTCCTATGGCTGCGCCGACGAGGCCTGCGCCATCCGCCAATGGGCGCGCTCCGGCCGCCACCGCGCCAACATGCTGATGCGCGGGGTCACCAGCTATGGACTGGCCTCGGCCACGAGCGCAGACGGCCGGCGCTACTGGGTGCTTGAATTGGGGAATTGAGTGCGCGCCCTCTCCCGGCCTTCTTCCGTGCGCCCGGATACTCCGTCGACGACGCCGGATAAGGAATATTTTTAATATTTCCCGAAGGCTGCCGTTAACCATCGGCATCGTTTGGCGTCACATTCCCTCGCCTGCCGCCGGTTACGAAAGGCGAATGATTAAATGATTTGCAGTATTACAGCCCTCATGCGTTGAACGTGGAACGCCTATTCAACACGACATGGATTGCATGCCGGGATGGTTTCCTAAATCTGTTTTTTCCCGACTCGCGCGCGCTCCAAGAGCCGCAGCGATTTCCGTTTCCAAATTTTTCAGCCCAATACGACTGATTGAACAGCTTCGCGAACGAAACCTGCGGCTGGACGTGGCACTGAGCAACATGTCGCAGGGCCTGGTGATGTTCGACGCATCATCGAAGCTCGTGCTCTGCAACGCACGATTCCTTGAAATCTACGGCGTGTCCCCAAAGGTCGTTAAACCGGGACTGTCGCTGCTGAATCTGCTCAAGCACCGGAAGGAATGCGGGTCGTTCAGCGGTGATCCTGTCGAGTATCACGCCAAGTTGCTGAAGCAGATTTCCCAAAGGAAGTTGACGAAGAACATCGTGCCGACGCCCGGCGGGCGCATCATTCAAATCGTGAATCAGCCGATGCCGGACGGCGGCTGGGTCGCAACCCACGAAGATATTACCGAAAAAGTCGATGCGGAAAATGCGGTCAGTAAAAAGGAAGAACAGCTCTATGCCGCCCTGGAGAATATTTCGCAGGGCGTCTGCATGTATGATGCTTCGCAACGCCTGATCATCTGCAACAAACGATACACCGATCTTTACGGACTGACCGCAGAGCAGACAAAGCCCGGAACACCGCTTCAGGAAATCCTGCGGTACCGAATTGCGAACGGAAACGCGCCGGAGGATTTTGAGACTTATATCAAGGAGCGGCTCAACGAAGTCACGGTCAATGAGCCGTACCAGACCGTCAATCGCCTGCGTGACGGGCGCTATGTTGCGATCGTTCACCGCCCCATGGCCAACGGCGGCTGGGTGGCGACGCACGAGGATGTCACCGAGGCCAGGCGTCGCGAGGAATCGTTCCGTCTGCTGTTCGAAGGAAATCCCGTTCCGATCTGGGTCGTCGACCGCGACAGCTTGCGCTTTCTCGCGGTCAACGAAGCCGCAATCGTGCATTACGGCTATAGCCGCGAGCAGTTCATGTCGATGACGGTTGCCGACCTGCGGCCGCCAGAGAACCGCGAACGTTTCCTGGCGTTTTGGCGCTCTGTGTCGGATGACAAATTTGCGGAGAGTACCGGACACCACATAACGGCGGACGGCAGAAATATCGACGTCGCGACATATTCAAGATCGCTGACCTACGACGGGCACAAGGCGCGTATCGCCGTCATTCACGACATTACCAAAACCAACCTCGCCGAAAGCAAGCTTCGCGAGACAAAGATATTTCTCGATGCGGTCATCGAGCATGTCCCGCTGCCGCTCATCGTGCGGGATGCCCGGGGATCGGGCAATTTTACGCTGTTCAATCGGGCTTATGAGGAACTGACAGGCGCTTCCCGCGCAAACCTGATCGGAAAGGCCGCCCACGAAATTTTCCCCGCCGAGCGCGCCGACATGATCGTCCAGTTCGACAAGGAGACGCTGGAGTTCTGACCGGATCGTCACCACGCCGGAACACCACATCCATACGGAGAGCAAAGGACCTCGCCTGGTTGTTGCGAAAAAGACAGCCATCAGGGACGAAAGCGGCCAGCCGCAATATCTCCTGACCGTTCTCGACGACATCACCGAGCGCCGCCGCGCGGAACAGCACATCTCCTATCTGGCGCACAACGATCTGTTGACCGGCCTGCCCAACCGCGGCTCGTTGCTCGAATACCTGGCCGAGACGCTCGAGAAAGCCCGCGCGGGCGGCGAGCACTTTGCCGTCATGTGTCTCGACCTCGACCGGTTCAAGGAGGCCAATGACGTCTACGGCCATCTGGTGGGCGACGGGCTTCTGCGCGAGGCCGCGCGCCGCCTGGAGACGGCGGCAGAAGGAGCCTACCTTGCCCGTATCGGCGGCGACGAATTCATCGTGGTTCTGCCGGGCGAGGCCCCCGACGCCGCCGCCAGAGAGGTCGGCGACCGGCTGCTTGCGGCGTTCAAGGACAATTTCGAAATCGACGGTCACGAGCTCCAGGTCGGGCTGAGCATCGGCGTCGCGACCTTTCCGGCCGACGGCACCGACGTCAAGACGCTGATCGCCAACGCAGACGCCGCGCTCTATCAGGCAAAATCGGAAGTGCGCGGCTCGCTGCGATTCTTCGAAGAAAAGCTCGGTTCGCGTCTGCGCGAGCGCCGCGAATTGCAGACCGACCTGCGGGCAGCGCTGGACCGCGGCGATCTCAGCCTGCACTACCAGCCGCAGAAGACGATCGCATCCGGCGAAGTGATCGGCCTCGAAGCGCTTGCGCGCTGGCGGTGTCCGGACCGCGGTATGGTCCCGCCAGACATTTTTGTCCCGGTTGCCGAGCAGAGCAGCTTCATCATTACGCTCGGCGAATGGATCCTGCGCGAGGCCTGCGGGGAAGCCGCCTCATGGTCGAACCCGCTCAAGGTTGCCGTGAACATTTCGCCCATACAGTTTCATCACGGCGATTTGCCCAACCTCGTTCATTCGATCCTGCTCGATACCGGTCTGAAGCCGGAGCGGCTCGAACTGGAAATTACCGAGGGCGTATTGATCGACGATTTTTCGCGCGCGGTTTCGGTTCTGCGAAAGCTGAAAGCGCTTGGAATCCACGTCGCGCTGGATGATTTCGGATCAGGCTATTCATCATTGTCTTACCTGCACGCATTTCCATTCGAGAAGATCAAGATCGACCGGGTATTTGTCGGCGATCTGGATCAAAACCACCATTCGATGGCAATCGTTCGCGCCATCATCACGCTGGGACACAGCCTGAATATTCCGGTTCTCGCGGAAGGCGTCGAGACCGAGGCCCAATTGGCGTTCCTGACCCGGGAAGACTGCGACGAAGTGCAGGGATTTCTCACCGGCAGGCCGTACCCGATCGAGAATTACGCCGGATTGACTGGCCGCGACGTCGTAAAGACGCGAACCAAGGCTGTGGCAATGTAGTCCGGTCGGGCCGGCTACTTTTCCGTTCCCGGTGGGAGCGGGACGTGGAATTGCGCCCCGTCCTTTTTATTCCCCGCCTGAAAGAAAAAATGACCGGTCTCTTACCGCCGCCACGCTTGCTAGATTGCGTGGTAGCCGGCCGAACCCGCGACGGCCGCCAACGCCAAGGGGGAGACACGATGAAAAGGACCGGGCTTCATTTGACGAGTTTTGCAATCGCCGCCGCCTGCGCCGGCATGCTGGTACAGCCTGCAAGCGCCGAATTGCTCACCCACAAGGATCTGAGCGCGTCAATCGCCATGACGATCGCCGAGACCGCGATTGCCACCTGCAAGGCCAACGGCCACAAGGTGTCGGTTACCGTGGTTGGCCGCAACGGTGAGATCATCCTGCAGGTGCGCGGCGACGGCACCGGACCGCACACCACTGAAAACAGCTTCCGCAAGGCCTATACCGCCCGAACCTTCCGCACGCCGTCGGGCGCCTTTGCCGAACGCGTGAAGGCAAATCCGACTTTCGGCGCGGTCCATCTGAACAACGTGGTCGCGGCGCAGGGCGCGCTGCCGATCAAGGTCGGCGACGATACCATCGGGGCTGCCGGCGCGTCCGGTGCACCGGGTGGCGAGAAGGACGAGGCCTGCATCAAGGCAGCACTCGACAAGGTGGCCGAGCAGTTGAAGTAACGCGAACCCGCCCTCATCCCGAGGCGGCTGTGAAACGGACGTCTCGAAGGATGAGGGTGCCAAACTGTGCTACCCTCCTCGCGCCATGATGAAGCGCGAGAATTTCCCGGTTGCCGATATCTACGTTCCGGTCAAGCGGCGCGCGACCCTCGATCAGAAGCGCGTGCACGAAATCGCCGAGAGCATGCTCAAGGACGGCCAGCAGACGCCGATCCTAGTGCGCCCCGACGGCGCGCGTTTCGTGCTGGTGGAGGGCCTGCACCGGCTGGAGGCCGCAAAGGCGCTGGGCGAGACGAGCATAATCGGCTTCCGCGTCGACTCGAGAAAACACTGAGCCTGCCCTCGCGATAGGGAGGGGTACGGCCTCCGCGTCCTTTTGGCCCTCTTTGTTGCCTTAACCTCGTCCGCCGCCGTGCTATGGTTTTCGGGAACCTCAGTCCGGGCCGGAGGATTGTAGTCGTATGCGTCTCCCCCGCCTTGTTCTGCTTGCGGCCGCGCTGGCGCTTGTTCCGGCGACTTCCGCAAGCGCCGCGATCCTGATCGCAATCGACAAGTCCAGTCAGCAGATGACCGTCTCGGTCGACGGCGAGACGCTCTACACGTGGCCGGTGTCCACCGGCCGCCCCGGCTACGACACGCCCAACGGCGCTTTCAGCGCGTTCAGCATGGACCGCGACCACTACAGTCGCGAGTGGGACGATGCGCCGATGCCCTACTCCATCTTTTTCACCAAGAAGGGCCACGCAATTCATGGCACCTATCATCGCAGCCTCGGTCAGCCGGTCTCGCACGGCTGCGTTCGGCTGGCAGTGAAGAACGCAGCGACGCTCTGGGGACTCGTCAAGCGGCATGGCAAGGCCAACACCGCCGTCGTGCTCACCGGCGAGACGCCGGACACCGGAACCGTAGTAGCGCGGCGCGAAGACGCACAAGCTGCCCCAGAATACGACGTGCCGCCATCGAACTGGCGCCGCTCCGGCTATCGTGACAGTCCGCGTTACTACTATCGGCCCTATTACCCACCCCGCCGTTACTACCGCTACGGCGGCTTCCCGTTTTTCCCATTTGGCCGCTAGCGCTTTGCGCTAGATCAAGGCCGCCGGCCGGAACCTCTGCTCGTTTAAACCTTTATCGCATGCGAGCTGAGGGAGCAGGGCCATGTCGAAATCACGCAACCGCCGCAGCGCCAAACGCCGCGCAAAGCCGGGCGCCCGCGGACGCGGCGGCTTCTTCCACATTCAGGTGCGGCCTCGCACCGAATTCGTCACCTTTCGCAATCAGGACGTTGGCGGACGCGGCGGCATCGAGAGGGTTGCGGGCCGGCGCGCCAACGGATCCTGGGATACGCAGAAATGGCTAATCGGCAAAAGCCAGGCGCACCGCGTGGGCAAGCGTCTGGAGGCCGACACCGCAGCGGCGCGCAAGGTGCTTGGCACGCTCGGCTCGGTACCGCGTCATCTCGGCGGCGACCGCTTCAGCGCCAAGCCACGCCGTAACATCCCGGAAAGCAAAAAACCGACACCGGCGATGCGCCGCGCGCAACGGACCAACATCAAGAAGGCTCAGGCCGCCCTACGCCGGCGCCGCCGTGCCCGGGCATGATCCGCAAGCTCAAGCCGGGTAAGTGGCGGCTCTATTCGCGCAAAGTGAATCCGCGTACCGGCAAACGCCGCAATCTCGGCACCTTCACCAGTAAGAAGGCCGCACTTCAGCACGAGCGCGACATCCAGTACTTCAAACGGCACTGACCTACGCGGCCTATTCAACGTATTTTTTATGTAAAAAGAAGCCCCGGCGTCATGCACCGGGGCCTCCCTGTATTGCCCGGGGCTCAGACACAATCCCGGACGGCGGACCGTAGGCAGAGGTTATTACTGGAACTTAAAGGCGGTCGTACAGGGGCTCGGCATCGGCCACTTTTGCCCGCAGCAAAGGGATTTTGGGCGAAACCAGCCATTTTTGGTTGAAATCGGCTTATTACCGCAGGGTCATTTGCGACAATTCGGCCCTAACATTTGAAGAAAATTCACCACTTCCATCCATGCTGGCCGCGCTGTTGTTGTGTAACTCATCCCGGTTGCCTGCGGCCCGAGGCAAGCCGGGGACGCTTCCAGGGGTGACATGCAGTTTGAACTCGGCGAGCGCACCAAAGTCGGTCTGTCGATGGTCATTGCCGTGACAATCTGCATGATCATGCTTGTCGCCGCTTTTTATGGATCTTGAAGGTCAGACCCGGCCATGTCCCTCACAGCCGCCGAAAATTTTCTTCGCAACGCGAAGGAGCAGGTCTCGCAACGAGACATCAACGACAGCATCCTCAAGGCGCTCTTCGAACTCACTCGCGAAATCAAACGCGTCGAAGACGAGGTTCGCAGGGTGCGCCGGGACATCCAGTTCAGCCGGCGATTTTAGCCGCAGGGTTGCCAGTCTGCGCCGGGAGGTGCGGCTTGGGCCGGGGATAAAATCCCGTGGTCCGCAACGATCGTCCGTGCCGGCCATTGCGTACGACGTGCTCAATTCCTCCGCGCGAAACGCCGACATCGGCCAGCAATTGATCATCCAATTTTCGAAGCGCTCTCATTCCCCGCCACATCAGGTATTCGGAAATCATCCGGAAGCAGCCCCGGACGAGAGCACGGTACGGTCTCGCGATACCACGCGCAGCGGCGCGCACAAATTCTGCAAAGAACAGGTTACGCGCGCGTTTGGCTATGCTCTCAAATTCATAGGACCAGGGGCGGGTGGAATGGATGTCGTCAATCATGATCTTTCTCCTGCTCGCGCCTTTGCGTTGGCGATTTGATAGTTCGGCGCGAGGCAACTCGCTTGGAGGAAAACTTCGGCCGGGCATGGGTTTCGTTTGAATTTGTCTGGAGATTTTCCAGACCGTCTCAACTCGCGGCGGCCGTCGGCCGCCGCGAGGTTGTCGGCATCAGGCCGCCCGAGAAATATTTGGTGCGATCTCGACCTCGCCGCGCGGTAGCTGCATTTCAGCGCTCACAATATGATTCGCCATCATCGCGTTCACCACCGGGGCCTGGTTCATCGGAGCCATGTGACCCGCGCCGTAAACCGATTGCAGTGACGCGCGCTTCATGGCTCTGGCGAGCTGCCGCGAAATCATGTGCATCGGTTGGGGCGAATGCTCGCCCTGCAACAGCAGGATCGGACAGTTGAGCCGTCCATAGGCGACCAGCGGAGTCCGCTCGGTAAATATGGCCGAAAACTCAAGCGACGCCTTCGGAATATACCGGGCGAGACTGTCTCGCGTTTCCGGACGGATTGCCGTCCAGCTGCCCTCGCCGTTCCAGAACTCGACGAAGTGTTTCGCCGCAGCAGAGTTGGCCCCGTTCAACACCAGGTGGCCGACCTCCCTCGCCACGTCCTGGAGGCTCTCGAGTGCAATCCGTCCATCGGGGCCCAGCGTCTTGAGTACGTAGAACGCGGCCGGCTCGTAGAGCGTCAGGCTCGCCACCCGGGTCGGCCGCTCGACTGCGCAACGCAGTGCGACGCAGGCGCCGTAGGAATGGCCAACCAGATGGACGGGATGATTGACCGCGTCCATGACATCCAGGATCGATGCGACTTCATCCAAAAGCGTAAAGGCGCGCTTGCCGGACCACTGTTCGGTTCCGCCGGTTCCGATGAGATCGGGAGCCACAAGAGAATAATGGGGGCCAAGATCGCGGCCAAGGTGCCGCCACTGGGAACCGCCTGCACCCGAACAATGAAGGGCAATAACGGTTGCTCTTTCGTCCGCGACGGCAGCGCGGTCCAATTTGTCAAATCTCATGATCGCATATCCTTCGCCAATTGATCGATTGGGAGTGCACCTTCGGGGGTGCGCATGAGCGAGGCATCTACCCGTTGACGGCGAGGAATGCTTGGAGTCGCGCTTGAGGCAGCCTTTATTTTCGCTTGAGATTAGCGCGGACGATCTGCCGCATATGACGCTGCTTCCGGAACAGCATGCGATGGGGCTAGTTTTTGCCGCAATGACTGCACCATCACAGCTGATCCGCCCCGCGTCCGTTCAAGACGTCGCAACGCTCGCCGAACTGGTCAATTTTGCCGGTGAAGGGCTTCCGCTCTATCTCTGGACGAAAATGGCCAAGGACGGAGAAGATCCCTGGTCGGTCGGCAGGGCCCGGGCGGGCCGCGAGAAAGGCAGCTTCAGCTATCGAAACGCGGTCATCGTCGAAAATGACGGCCGTGCCGCCGCGTGTCTTATCGGTTACCCGCTATCCGAGGAGCCGGAAGCCATCGATGAAGCCAATATGCCGGCGATGTTCGTTCCGCTGCAGCAATTGGAAAATCTCGCCCCGGGAACCTGGTATGTGAACGTTCTCGCCAGCTACCCGCAATGGCGCAAAAAGGGTTTTGGCACGGCATTGCTCGAGCATGCCGAAAGGCTTGCGGTTGCGGAAGGCGTCAGAAAAGGCATGAGCGTCATCGTCGCCGACAACAATATTGATGCGCGGCGCCTCTACGAGCGAATGGGATACCGGGAGGCCGCCATACGTCCGATGGTCAAGGAGAACTGGGAAAGCGCCGGTTCTGCCTGGGTCCTTCTCATGAAGACGTCTTAGGTCTGGCGCCCACCGGGATTGGCCTTGATCGCCGGCATGGCACCGCGGAAGGGCCGCGGCGGGTCAGTTGCGCATCGCGCCGACGGAGAGATTGGAAATATTGGCGGCTTTTCTGGCGCAGAAGAACCGCATGATGCGTTCGGCGGTCGGGCGGCGAAGCGCGATGAACTCCGCCTTTATCTGTATCAAATCGTTGCGAGGGACCTCACCCTTTGCCAGGCGCGAACGGTAGATTGCTTCAACAGTCGCAAGGTGGAAACCGACCGCCTTCAGAATGACGGCGCATGGGCTTGTCCACGGGGCCATGAACAGCCGCTCGATTTCGGTTGCCGAAAGTCCGGACAGCTGGGCAATCGAGACAATGACCTCTTCGACTTTCGACTGCTTTGCATACTCCTTCACAACCTCTTCGGTCAGTGGTTGCGATTTAACGGCGAGTTCGGCCATCCGATAGTCCGTAGGAGAGGCCGGCGATTTGTCCGCAGCCGGCGCTGCCGCATCCGGCAAGATTTCATCGATGAGGTCACTCAATTCCGGATTGACCGAAATCAACCTCTGCCGGACGATTCCGGAAGCCTTCAGCAACAGCGCGCGAAGGTGGTCCTCGGGGATATCTTTTCGCCCGGCGACGCATTCCGACAGCCAATCGTCCTCGGCGCTTTTTTCCACGAGCTTTCCGAAACTCGGACCGGAGATCTGCGCGCCCGGATTGCTGGCGAGCGTACCGAGAACCTTGTTGTTACCTTTTGTCACGAGCTCATCGCTGATCTTTTCACTGACATTGGGTCGCGTGGCAATTGCAAGGAGATGGTCCTGGCCGTGGATCGCGATGCACCGCATCAGCGTGTCGTCGTCCACCGCATTCGATTGCGACAGCACCGGCTCTGCAACCTCAATCGCATCGTCAAGCGCCAGCGAGCGGACCGTATTGACCGGCGCTCCATTAACCGGAGCGAGGCGCTGAGCCAGTTTGGCGCGGGCGGCAACTTCGACCTTGGCGACGAGCATATGCAAGATGCCGTCATAGACGGCGAGCTGGTCGGATGAATAATGCCCTACATTGAGCAGGAACAGGTCGGTGATGCGATGCAGCATCGCCCCTGTTTCTTCGGACCGGGTTGCGATCGCCTTTTCAAGGTCGGAAATGAGATTGTTCGGAAGCAAAGGGGTACCCGTAAGAAAAATTGCCCGACGATCGCAGCGTTTTTTATATGGGCGAAACGTAAATTCTACCGTAACGCGATAGCCTAACGAATGATTAATAAAATGATTAATCAGGAGACGCGCCCCCGATTAGCCGTGATGCGCGACACCGAGTGCCTGCTCACCGCGGTCGAGGATCAGCGGCACGATCAGGTCTTCTTCATCGTCGAGATGTCGGATCAGTCCCTTGATCAACGCGCCACTGGCCTGCGCGTAGTCGTCGCTGCAACGCTTGAGCGCGTCGGGCTGCGCCAGCGCACGTAACAGCGCATTTGCGGTTTCGGCGGTCGCTGCCATGTCGGCGTGTATGGCGTGATGATCGCCTTCCAGCACGTCGAAGCCGCGCGCAAGGCGCGCATCGGCCGCGCGAAAAATCGGGAAATAATGAAAATCCTCGATCTGATGATGCACGTCGAGCTGCGACAACAGGAACTGCAGCCGCGGCACGAAGAGCCGCGGGAATTCCGCCGGCGGCAGCGTGCCGGCGTGGAATTGCGCCTCGATCGCTTCGATCATCGTGGCCAATTCGCGAAACATCGCATGCCGCGACAGCCAGAAGCGGGCCATCTCGCCCAGATTGGCATGACCCTCCCACTGCTCGCGCGGATAGCGCGCGACCAGTACGCGAAGATCCTCCGGCCAGCCGCTGCGGCTGGCCAGCGCCAATGCCTCGGTGTCGCTGGTGCTGGGCGTTTCGATGGTCATTTGCACGCTAGCTAACAACCATGAACCCGTTTGCCAACCGCGCGGCACGGACTTGACCCGCGCAATCCGGCCGGGTTGCCGGCTGCCCGCCGAGCGGGGACATACGCGGCCGGGACAAGGGCGGTCATGACCAAGTAGAAACGCGGCATGACAGTAACTGTCGCCCGCCTCGCCTGCGACGAGCCGACCGCCCGGCGGCTGGCGAGCCATCTGGCAGAAAACCTCGATCCGGAGGACTGCGCCTGTGCCGCGTTCGAAGGCGACGGCGGGCAATGGCAAGTGGCAGTCCATTTCCGCGATCCCCCGGACGAAACGGCTCTGCGTGCGATGGTGGCGGCTGCCGCGGGCGAGACGGCGGCGGCCTCGCTCAGCATCGCGCCGGTGGAAGAGACCGACTGGGTAAAGGTGAGCCTTGCCGGGCTCAAACCGGTCCGCGCCGGCCGCGTCACACTGCATGGCGCGCACGACCGCGTGCGCATTCCCGTCAATGCCATCGGCATCGAGATCGAGGCAGCGCTCGCCTTCGGTACCGGACACCACGGCACCACCCGCGGCTGCCTGCTGGCGCTGGATGATCTGGCGAAGCGGCGCCGCGCCGCGCGCGTACTGGATCTCGGCACCGGCTCCGGCGTGCTCGCAATTGCGGCGGCCAGACATTTCCGCACGCGCGTGGTCGCAAGCGACATCGATCCGGTCGCCGTTGCATCGGCGCGCGCGAACGCACGGCTCAACCGCGTGGCAACGATGATCGCGTTTGTACAGGCCTCCGGCGCGACTGCCGAGATCACCAGGCAAACCACGTCCTATGACCTGGTCTTTGCGAATATTCTGCTCGGACCGCTGGTGCGGCTTGCGGTCTCGATCCGCCGCCTCGCCGCGCCCGGCGCAAACGTCATCCTCTCAGGTCTGCTCCCCGAGCACGCAAATGCGGTGCTGGCGATCTATCGCGCGCAAGGCCTGATGCTTTCGCGGCGCATCACCCTCGACGGCTGGGTGACGCTGGTGTTGCAACGACCGGCAAAAACCAAACCGCCCCGGGCGGGGAGACCGGGGCGGTTTGCGCGCTGAATTGGCGGTTGATTACCAGCCGCCGAACGGCATGTCATTTGCGCCGGTCTTGACCAGCCGATTGCCGCGTTCATCGAAACCCAACGATGGCGCCAATCGGGCATGCATCGCGATCTCGCGGCGCGCCTGCTGCATGCGTGCTTCAATCAGCGCATCCATGAAACGGGCGAACCAGCCCTTCGTCGGCGCGGCCTTTTCCGCGCGCTTGGCCTTGGCAACGCCTTTGGCCTTGCTCTTGGGAACGCGGGCAACGCCATATGTAACGGCAACCATTTTTGTCTCTCCTTCTCGGCAACACAGCGTCGTCGTGCTGATTTCGAATCCCGACTATTGCGACGCAACATAATCTGTCTCGCAATTGCGAACTACTGATGACTATGCATGGAGGCCCGTCATTTCGGCATAACCGGGTAATGAATTCTTTAGATGGGTGTCATCATTGCGGCGAATTTAATGCACTGCACAAAATTGAGTCAGGCAATTGATTCGTTGCCGCATGGGTGACCAAACCGAGACGAATTGTTCCCCGGTTCTGCCTACGTGGTGACACATATGCCTCGACCGGCACGCGACGCATGGCTGCGTTGCCGTGCCCGAGAAGCAGGCTAGAGTGCCGCCCCATGTTCGAGGCCAAGTTCCAGACATTCGACGATGCCAGCGAGCGCGCACAAAGCGGCACCAGGGTCGCGGCACTGCGCGCCGAACTCAAGCGCCGCGGTCTCGACGGATTCATCGTTCCGCGCGCCGATCGCCAGCAGAACGAATACCTGCCGGCGAGCGAAGAGCGCCTCGCCTGGCTCACCGGCTTCACCGGATCTGCCGGCGCTGGAATCGTGCTGGCCGGGCAGGCGGTGCTGTTCGTCGACGGCCGCTACACGGTGCAGGCAGCGACTCAAGTCGATCAGACGATCTTCGACATCGAGCATCTGGTGGACAATCCGCCGCCGCAATGGCTCGAAAACAATCTCAAGAGCGGCGCCAGGATCGGTTACGATCCTTGGCTGCATACGGCCGACGCTGCGGAAAAACTTCGCAAAGCCTGCGGCAGCGCTGGCGCCGAGCTGGTCGCTGTCGAAAGCAATCCGATCGACGCGCTGTGGACCAGCCGCCCGGCGGCGCCCGCCGGGCCCGTAAGCTTGCGTGAGCTGAAATTCGCCGGCGAAAGCGCGGCCGACAAGCTCAAGCGCGTGCGCATCGAGCTCGTCAAGCTACGCGCCGATGCGCTGATCGTGTCAGATCCGCAGAATGTCGCCTGGGCCTTCAACATTCGCGGTTCGGACGTCGCGCACACGCCGCTGGTTCTGGCCTTCGCGCTGGTGCCGCGCGAGGGCAAGCCGGCTCTCTATGTCGATGGCGCCAAGCTCGACAATAGCGTGCGTCATTCGCTCGAGGAAATTGCAGATGTGCGCACGCTGGCCGAACTCGCGCGCGATCTCGGCAAGCTCAAGGACAAGTCGGTTCGGCTTGACCAGGCAAGCGCCGCCGATGCGCTGACCGGGCTTGTTGTCGATGGCGGCGGCAAACCGGTGCGCGCCGCCGATCCGATTTCACTGATGAAGGCGGTGAAAAATCATGCCGAGATCGCCGGCGCGCAGGACGCGCACAAGCGTGACGGCGCCGCCATGGTCCGCTTCCTCGCCTGGTTCGACCGGGAGGCGCCGGGCGGCAAGCTGACGGAAATTGATGCGGTCGAGGCGCTGGAAAGTTTCCGGCGGGAAACCGGACTGCTCAAGGATATCTCGTTCCCGACGATCGCCGGCGCGGGATCGAACGGCGCAATCGTTCACTACCGGGTTACGCGCAAAAGCAACCGCGCGATTCGCGCGAACGAATTGTTCCTGGTCGATTCCGGCGCGCAATACGAGGACGGGACGACCGATGTCACCCGCACGGTCGCAGTCGGCGTGCCGGGCGAAGACATGCGTGACCGGTTCACCCGCGTTCTGAAGGGCCATATTGCGATCGCCACCGCGGTGTTTCCGGAAGGCACCAGCGGGGCCCAGCTCGACC
Organism: uncultured Alphaproteobacteria bacterium; assembly: GCA_963828695.1. Taxonomy (GTDB): domain Bacteria; phylum Pseudomonadota; class Alphaproteobacteria; order Rhizobiales; family Xanthobacteraceae; genus Pseudolabrys. The sequence continues at coordinate 861,622 of CAWHFS010000001.1, forward strand.
CGCTGGCGCGGACAGCGCTTTGGCAGGCGGGCCTCGACTTCGACCACGGGACCGGGCACGGGGTCGGCAGCTATCTGTCGGTGCACGAGGGGCCGGCACGCATTTCCAAGCTCGGCACGGTTGCCCTCAAACGCGGCATGATCCTGTCGAACGAGCCGGGCTATTACAAAACGGGGGCTTACGGCATCCGCATCGAGAATCTGGTGCTGGTGATCGCCGCGCCTGAGCCGGCAGGCAGCGAGAAGCCGCTCAACTGCTTCGAAACTCTGACATTGGTGCCGATCGATCGCCGCCCTCTCGATACCCGAATGCTCACGGGCAAAGAGCGCGCCTGGATCGACGATTATCACTCACGCGTGCGGGAAGAGCTCAGTCCTTTGCTGGACGCGCCAACCCAGCGCTGGCTTGACGCCGCAACGCGACCGCTTGGAAATGCTTGATGGACGCGCAAACGTCCCCAGCCGGCGCACCGGGCAAGCAAGTCACCCCTTGGCGACTGCTGGCGCTCCTGATGGCGATGACCTCCATCGGACCGGCCACGCTCAACATCCTGGTGCCGGCACTGCCTGGCCTGGTCAATTTGCTCGCCTCCGACGCCGGCACAGTCCAGCTTACGCTCTCCCTCTATCTGCTCAGCCTGGCGACGGCGCAGTTACTGCTCGGACCGCTATCTGACCGCTTCGGTCGTCGGCCCGTGGTACTGGGCGGGCTGGCGCTGGCGGTGGTCGCTTCGTTTGCGGCGATTGCCACAGCCTCGATTGGCGCCCTGATCGCCACGCGCATCGTGCAGGCGATCGGCGCCTCGACCGGCGTGGTGATCGGTCGCGCCATCATCCGCGACCTCTACGAGCGCGACCGCGCCGCGGCCATGATCGGCCTGGTTACCACCGCCATGGTGATCGCGCCGATGATTGCGCCGCTGATTGGCGGTGTTCTCGACACTGCCTTTGGCTGGGAATCGATTTTCATCTTCATTGCCGTGTTCAGCGGCGCGGTGCTGCTTTGGGCGATTGTCGTGCTGCCGGAGACGCGGCCGGCCAGCGTGGCGCAACGGCGTGGGGTACTGTGGCAGGAAACGCGCTCGTTGCTCGGCAATGCGAAATTCTACGGCTATGTGCTGGCCGGCGCGCTCGGCTCGGCCCCATTTTTCACTTTTCTCGGCGGCGGCCCCTATGTGGTGGTGACGCTGATGGGTCGAACCTCGGCCGAATACGGCTTGTGGTTCGCGGTCACATCGCTCGGCTATATGAGCGGGAATTTCACCGCCTCGCGGCTGTCGCAGCGCTTCGGCGTCGATGCCATGATTGTTGCCGGCATCGGGTTTGAGCTGATTGGCGCTGTTCTCACCGCCGTGCTGGTCGCCGGCCTGCCGGCGGCGGGACCGGCCATCATCTTCCTGCCGCAGATGGTGATCTCCTATGGCAACGGGCTGTTGCTGCCGAACGCCGTCGCCGGCGCAGTGAGCATCCGTCCGCAGGCCGCCGGCACCGCATCCGGCATGACCGGCTTCACGCAAATGGCGATCGGCGCGGGATCGACGCAGCTGGTCTCGATTTTGCTCGCGGGGACGACCACGGCCATGCCGATGGCCTGGATGATGCTGATCGTGGTGGTGGCGACAGGGCTCTCGTTCTTCGCGCTGGTGCGGCCGCTGTTAGCCGCCAACGAGGTTTAACCACTCGTCTTCGGTCAGCACCTTGACGCCGTGCTTCCTGGCCTCTGCCAGCTTGGAACCGGCCCCGGGGCCTGCAATGACGAAATCGGTCTTCTTCGACACCGAGCCGGCAGCCTTGGCGCCCAGACGTTCGGCCTGCGCCTTTGCCTCTTCGCGCGTCATCTTCTCCAATGCACCGGTGAACACGACGGTTTTGCCCGCGATGGCGCTGTCGGTTTTCGGCTTCTCGGCGTCGAGGATTTTCACTTCCTTGGTCAGCCGCTCGACAATGCCGCGATTGTGGCTTTCGCCGAAATAGGCCTGGATGCTTTCGATCACCGTGTCGCCGATCTGATCGAGTGCATCCATCTCGGTGGCGGCCTCCTCATCTCCCTTGGCCACTTTGAGGCAAGCATCGTGGAACGCCTTCCATGAGCCGTAGCCGCGCGCCAGCGCCAACGCGGTGGTCTCGCCAACGTGGCGAATACCGAGCGCATAGATGAAACGGTCGAGCGAAATCTCGCGCCGCTCGTTGATCGCCGTGAACAGGTTGCGCACTGAGGTTTCGCCGTAGCCCTCGACCTCCTCGAGCCTGATCTTCCTGTTGCGCGCTTCGAGGGTGAAGATGTCGGCCGGCTCCTTCACCCATTCCTTCTCGAAAAACAGTTCAATCTGTTTCTCGCCCAGCCCTTCGATATCGAAGGCGCGGCGCGAGGCGAACAGCTTGAGGTGCTCGATCTTCTGATACGGGCAGGCGAACTCGCCGGTGCAACGGGCGCGCGCGCCCTCCTCGCCGGTGGCGGTTTCCTCGCGCACAATAGCGGTGTGCAGATGGCACGGGCATTTTTTCGGAAATTGGTAGGGCCTGGCCGCTTTCGGGCGCTTGTCGAGCACGACATCCACCACCTGCGGGATCACGTCGCCGGCGCGCTGGATGATGACGGTATCGCCAATGCGAATATCGCGGCCGTCGCGCAATTGCTCGCCGTCGCCGCCAATGCCCTTGATGTAGTCCTCGTTGTGGAGCGTGACATTCTGCACGATGACACCGCCGACGCCGACCGGCTCAAGCTTGCCGACCGGCGTCAGCGCGCCGGTGCGACCGACCTGGATCTCGATGTCCTTGAGCACGGTGACGGCGCGCTCGGCCGGAAACTTGTGCGCAATGGCCCAGCGTGGACTGCGAGAGACAAAGCCGAGCCGCTCCTGCCAGTCGATGCGATCAACCTTGTACACGACGCCGTCAATGTCGTAGTCGAGTTCGGCGCGTTGCTGCTCAATCTTGCGGTGAAAGACGAGCAGGTCCTCGACCGAGTGGCAAATCTTCGTGAGCGGATTGGTGGCAAAGCCGCAATGCTCGAACCATTTGATCATGCCGGATTGGGTTTCGGCCGGCATCTCGCTCATTTCACCCCATGCATAGGCAAAAAAGCCGAGCGGCCGCGAGGCCGTGACGCCAGGATCCTTCTGACGCAGGGAGCCTGCGGCAGAATTGCGCGGATTGGCAAAAATCTGTTCGCTCGCCGCCTTCTGCCGTTCGTTGAGCTTGAGAAAATCCGCCTTGGTCATATAGACCTCGCCGCGCACCTCGCAGATCTTGGGCGCGTGCCTGCCCTTGAGCCGCTGCGGCACGTCCTTCAGCGTACGGATATTGGCAGTGACGTCCTCCCCTTCACTGCCATCGCCGCGCGTGGCGGCGGTAACGAGGGCGCCGTCCTCGTAGCGCAGCGACATCGACAGCCCATCGATCTTGGGCTCGGCACTGAAGTCGATTTTTTCCTCCTCACCCAGCCTGAGGAAACGGCGGATGCGGGCGGCAAAATCCAGAACGTCCTGATCCTCGAACGCATTGTCGAGCGAGAGCATCGGCACCGCATGCCGCACCTTCTTGAATTTGCCTGTCGGGACAGCGCCGACTCGTCGCGATGGCGAGTCCGCACGCACAAGTGCGGGAAAGCGCTTCTCGATTGCCGCATTGCGCTCGCGCAGCGCATCATAGGCGGCATCAGTAATTGTCGGCTTGTCCTGTTGATAATACCGCTTGTCGTGCGCCGCAATTTCGGCGGCGAGCCGTTTGAGCTCGGCCTTGGCCTGCGCTTCCGTCAGGTCGGAGACTGCTGATTTGGTGGAGTCTTTGGCCATGGATTTTCGAGATGCCGCAGTTCCGATATAGGCCGGGTTGCGCCGAGCCGCAAACTACCCGAAGGTGCGGGAACGGACCAATGGCTAGTGAATAAGGCCAAAGAGGAAGCGCTGAACAGGCCATGCTGATCCATCCGCGCGGCCGGAACCGTCCCTACCACCTCGGCCCGTTTCCGCTGGAGACACTTCGGGTCGACGACAGTGTGGTTGCCAGCGAGACAGCGCGAGCGCTGGTCGCAGCGCCGGCGGAAAACGCGGCCAAAGGGCCGCTTGGCCGCGCCGCCGACCACTACCGCTCGCTGTTCGCCAAATTTGCCGACGGCAAGGTTGCAGAGAGCCGGGCGCCCGTCCCGGACGATCTCGCGCGGCGGGCGATCGACATCAAGGGCGCGGCCTATTTTCTCGACGCCGCCCAGGTGGGCATCTGCCGCATTCCCGCAAGCGCCTGGTTCGCCGGTGGAGATCATCCGGGCCACGAATTCGCCGCGGTGATCTTGGTGGAGCAGCCGCGCGTCCCGGAACCAGACAATCTGGCAAGCGACTGGGTCCAGCCTGCGCGCGACGCCGTTGCCGACATGCGCGCTGCCGAGATCGCGGTTTGCGTCGCCGGCCATATCCGCGCCATGGGCTTTGCCGCACGGGCGCATTTCGCCGGCCACAGTCTGGTCGATACCGAACGGCTGACGGTACTGGCGGGCCTGGCCGTACGCGGCGAGAACGACTCGTTGCGCAATCCCTATCTCGACAATTTCTCCATTGCGGTGGTCACGACCGACTACCCGCTGGCACCTGACAAGCCCCTGCATGCGAGCGCGCTGAATGCGAAAGGCATGGCCTACTGGCTCGGCCTGAACGGTGCGCAGTCGGGCCGTGAACGCAACCGCCAGGCCAGGCGCGCCACGCATCTGTCCCGCTTTCCCATGGAGACCGTGAAGCGCGTCGAGCGTCCGACGACGCTCATCCTCGACGACGAGGTCCCGCAGGTGCCCAAGCGTGCCGCGTTCTTTCAGCGTGCATTGCATGGCGATCTCGGCGACAAGGCCAAGACCGAACGCACGCGCTTTGCGTTCAAGACACCGCTGTCATTTTCGCTCTTGCAGGTGATCCGTTCGCTGGTGCCATTCCAGGGTGGTGAACCCGCGCCTGCCATAGACCGCGCCAGATATCGCAACATTCAAGCCAATGCACACGCCCTGAAGTCGCTCTCCTATGCGCTCGGCTCGGACCTCACCGGGATCTGCGAAATTCCGCGCTATGCCTGGTATTCCCACAAGGAAGACGGCAACGAAATCAAGCCCTATCACCGCTTTGCCGTCGTGATGCTGATCGACCAGGGCTATGACACCATGGAGGCGGCAAGCGGCGACGACTGGATTTCCGGTTCGCAGTCGATGCGCGCCTATCTGCGCGGCGCGGTCATCGCCGGCATCATGGCGGAAATGCTGCGCGAACTTGGATTCTCGGCGCGCTCGCAGACCAATGCGGATTCCGATGTGCTGCACATCCCGCTGATCCTGTGGGCGGGCCTCGGCGAGCTGAGCCGGATCGGCGAACTCGTGCTCAACCCCTTCGTCGGCCCGCGCTTCAAATCGGTGGTACTGACCACGGATTTTCCGCTTGAGACCGACCAGCCGATCGATTTCGGCCTGCAATATTTCTGCAGCAACTGTCTCAAATGCGCGCGCGAGTGTCCGTGTGATGCCATCCCCTTCGGCGACAAGGTGATGTTCAACGGCTACGAAATGTGGAAGCCGGATGTCGAGCGATGCACCCGCTACCGGCTGACGAACGCGCGCGGCTCCGCCTGCGGGCGATGCATGAAGACCTGCCCGATCAACAAGGTGGTTGACGCCGACGGCGCTCTGCTTACGCGCATTGCCAGCTGGTGCGGCGTCAATGCGCTATGGCTGAAGCCGCTGATGGTGCCGATCGCCACCTGGTTCGACGACTGGATCGGCAACGGAATGCGCAATCCGGCCAAGCGCTGGTGGTTCGATCACGAACTGATCAACGGCGTCGCGGTCGAGGCCAAGGCGACCAATGCGCGCGACATCGACCCCGCGCGCAAGGTCGACGCGGCCACGCAGAAGATGGCCTATTACCACGCCAACATGATGCCGCCACCGAACGACCCATCGCCACATGTTGTCGACCGCAAGGCGGCGATGACCGCGAAAGAACTGCTCGAGACGCCCAATCAGGCCCGCGCGCGCAAGGCCGCAGGTGGCGCCGTGCCGCAACATTATGTACCGACGCCGCCAATTGCGGCAGCAGCCGAGGCCCCTGCAGCCAAGAGCCCCTATGACTAGCGCGTCATTCCGGATACCGGCCGTCGGCCGGCCCCGGAACGATCGGCATATCAGCTCGCCGCCTTGATCAGCTGTTCGGCGGCGGCACGGGCTTCGTTGGTGATCTCCGCACCGGCCAGCATGCGGGCGATTTCCTCGCGGCGACGCTCCGCCGCCACCTCGGTGACGCGGGTCGCGACCCGTTTTCCCTTCTCCAGCGTATCCTTGCTGATGAGGTAGTGGCGATCGGCACGCGCTGCCACTTGCGGCGCGTGGGTCACGGCCAACACCTGCACGCCGCGGGCAAGCCGCGCGAGCCGCACGCCGATGGCGTCCGCCACCGCGCCACCAACGCCCGTATCGATCTCGTCGAATACCAGCGTCGGTGCCGAACCGCGATCCGCAAGAACAACTTTCAGCGCAAGCAGAAACCGCGCAAGTTCGCCGCCTGACGCGACCTTCATCATCGGCCCCGGCTTGGTGCCGGGATTGGTCTGTACCCAGAATTCCACGCGATCGATACCGTTCGGGCCGGCGGCGGCCGCGTCGCTGTCGATCTCGGTCGAGAATTTCGCCCGTTCGAGCTTGAGCGGCTTGAGCTCACCGTTCACCGCCTTGTCGAGCGCGCCCGCCGCTTTCACGCGCGCTTTGGACAAAACATTGGCGGCGGAGCGATAGGCGAATTCGGCCGCGCTTGCGGCCTGTTCCAGCGTCTTGAGCTTTTCCTCGCCGGCGTCGATCAGCGCCACGTCGGCCTGATATTTGCGCGCCAGCGCCGCCAGATCGTCCACCGGCACATTGTATTTCCGGCCTGCCGCGCGCAGCGCGAACAAGCGCTCCTCGATACGCTCGAGTTCTGCGGGGTCAAAATCCGCCATGCGCAACGCGGCCTCCAGGTGGCCGCGGGTCTCCTCCAGTGCGGTGAGCGCGGTGTCGAGCGCCCGCACCGCCGGCTCGATCAGGGTTGGCGCTTGCGAACCGCGCCGCTCCAGCCGCCGGATGACGGCTGCGAGCGCCGGCACGCTGGAATTGGAGCCGGCCAGCACCTCGTTTGCGTCGCGCAGATCTTCCGCCACCTTCTGCGCCTGCATCATGCCTGTGCGCCGCTCGGCCAGTGCGGTTTCCTCGCCGGTCTCGGGCTTGAGCTTTTCGAGTTCATCGACCGCATGACGCAGCCAGTCGCCCTCGCGTTTCGCACGCTCGACTTCGGCACGATGGCTGTCGACTGCAGCCTGCGCCTCGCGCCGCGTCTCCCACAGGGTCTCGACTTTTGCCGCGTCGTTCTCGAGCCCGCCGAAAGCATCGAGCAAGGTGCGATGCGTGGCGGCGTCGATCAAGGCGCGCTCGTCGTGCTGGCCGTGGATCTCGACCAGGGCACTGCCAAGCTGCTTCATGACCTGCACGCTTACAGGCTGATCGTTGACGAAGGCACGGGTGCGCCCGTCGGCGAATTGCACGCGTCGGAGAATGAGCTCGTCTTCCGCTGCGATGTCATTGGCCTTGAGCACCGCACGCGCCGGATGATTGCGGGCGACCTCGAAGCTGGCGATCACCTGGCCCTGCTCGATCCCCTGGCGCACCAGCGACTGATCGCCGCGCGCGCCAAGCGCAAGCGCAAAGGCGTCGAGCAGGATCGACTTGCCGGCACCGGTCTCGCCGGTGAGTACGGCAAGACCCTCGGCGAAATCGATGTCGAGCCGGTCGATCAGGACGATATCGCGGATTGAAAGCCGTGAAAGCATATGGCCGATCCTTGGGCCGTCATCATCCGCGAAAGCGGATGATCCGGTAACCACCACGTTCCGGGATTTTCACAAGAATCGCGGCCCGGTACTGGATGCCCCGCTTTTGCAGAACATGACAAGAGGGTCCAGGAAGTTCGCATAAGCGGGTGCCGCAAGGGAGGGCGAACTTCGGATTCGGGACACTAGCCGATGATCCCCTTGAATGCCTTGCTGATCCAGGAGGCCTGGTTCTCGTGCGGTTCGACGCCGCCCGTTTTGACCAGTGTATAGGCGTGCTTGTACCAGATGCTGTCGGGGAAATTGTGCCCGAGCACGGCCGCCGCAGTCTGGGCCTCTTCAACAATGCCGAGTGCCATATAGGCTTCGGTCAGCCGCTCCAGCGCCTCCTCGACGTGGCGCGTCGTCTGATACCTGGTGACGACGACTTTGAAGCGATTGATGGCGCCCGTGTAATCCTTCTTGTTCAGATAGTAGCGCCCGATCTGCATTTCCTTGCCGGCGAGCTGATCGCGGGCAACTTCGATCTTTTGCTTTGCGCTGTTTGCGTATTCGGTCGTCGGATATTTGCGGATGACCTCTTCAAGCGAACCGAGCGCCTTCTCGGTGCGCGACTGGTCACGGGTGATATCCGGAATCTCGTCGAAATAGGACGAGGCGATGAGGAATTGCGCGTAAGCGGCGTCCGGGCTGCCCGGGTGGAGCGTGATGTAGCGTTTGGCCGCGGCGACGCAATCGTCATAGGCGCCGGCCTCATAGTAGGCGTAGGACGACATGATCAGCGACTTGCGCGCCCATTCCGAATAAGGATGCTGGCGGTCGACCTCCTCGAATTTCTTCACGGCCTCTTTCGGGTTGTGCTTGGCGTTGAGGAGATAGAGGCCCTCGTTGTACAGCCGCTCGGCCGGCAGGTCGGGCGGGGTGTCATCCTTGCTGTTGAAGAAATTGAAGCTGCTGCAGGCGCCGAGACTTGCCGCCAGGAGCAGCACGGCGACTGCGCGCGAGAACCCGTGCCAAGCGGCGCGCGATTGCGCCGCGGCGGGCGACGTCATGGGCGTCAGACCCTCGGCCGCAAAGTTCATGACCGTGATTTCCTTCGGCACGCAGTTTTGGGGCACAAACCTGATCCCACGCGTTCGTGTCCGCTTCCCCCACACGGCGATTGCGCTCCGGCAACGCCTCAGCCCGCGCTGATGTAAACGAAAAAACGCGGTTGCGCCAAGGCATTAAGCCGACATTCGGCCCGGATTAAGGCGAAAGGTTAAGCCGAATTCCTGAGATGATTCAGGATACTTCGGGCCCATAGGCCGGGGCCACCCGGCCGCCGGCAACAGCGGCATGGCCGCGCATGCGGCGGACTGGCTCGGCGGCGGCTTCCACCACACGCCAGGCACTGGTGTCGGCCATCAGCGCCGAGAGGACGGCATGGTTGAGCTTGTGACCACCACGAATTGTCCGGTAGTTGGCGAGCAACGGTTGGCCGGCAAGCGCGAGATCGCCGATGGCATCGAGAACCTTGTGGCGCACGAATTCGTCGCCGAAGCGCAGACCTTCCGGATTGAGCACGCGATCCTCGGTGACCACCAGCGTATTTTCGAACGAGGCGCCGAGCGCGTAGCCTGCGCTCCACAACTTGGCGACGTCCTTCATGAAGCCGAAGGTACGCGCGCGTGCGATTTCGCGGCGGAAGGTTTCCGGCTCGATGTCGAGCGCCAGCGCCTGACGACCGATTAGCGGATGATCGAACTCGATCTCGGCTTCGACCCGGAAGCCGTGCCCATATGGCAGCAGTTCGCCATGGGCATCGCCCTTGGAAACGCACACCGGCTTGATGACTTCAATATATCGCCGCGGCAGCGCACGCGCCGTGAGGCCGGCCTGATCGATTGCATCGACGAAGGCGGCCGCGCTGCCGTCCATGATCGGCACTTCCGGCCCGTCAATCTCGACCAGCACATTGTCAACGAACAGACCGCGCAGCGCCGCCAACAGGTGTTCGGCCGTGGAGCAGAGCGGGCCATTGGCGTCGCCAAGAACCGTCGCGAATTCGGTGGCGGTCACCGCGCGCACGTCAGCGCGAATTTCGCGCTCGATCGACCCGTCGGCCGTGATCCGCTGGAAAACGATGCCGGTGTCGTCATCGGCCGGATTCAGCGTGAGCGTGACGGGGAGTCCGGAATGCACGCCGATGCCGGACACGGCAATTTGGTCGCGTAGCGTTGTCTGCTTAGCGCCCTTCATCAAACCCGTACCCGCCGGCCCGTTCGCAGATCCGGCGACCCCATTTCGGGCTCCAGCGGAGCCACATTTCGGCCTTCAACTCAGCGATCACTCGCAAGCTTTGGAAGGCTCCCCCCGGGACCGAAAAGTCCCTTACGCGCCTGAAACTTAGGCCATACCTCCGGGCTTCTCCAACTCACGCTTTCTTACCGACTGTTACTCTTTTTTGCCGCAATTGCGCGGCCGGTCAGCATCACCGTCATGGTTTTGCGCTACCGCCGCCCATCGGGCCTTCGAGAACTGCCGCCGGCAAGTCCGGGCCGGACCCGAAATAGTCGATAAAGATATTCTATATCAATCAGTTAAGGGAGTGGTGCCGCTGCAGCAGCGTTCGGTGGCCCCGCTCCGGCTGGCGGAACGGGGCCGACCCTCACGGTGTCAGTTCGCCTGCCGGCGCAGGAAGGCCGGGATATCGAGCTGATCATCCTCAGCCGAATTATGCACAGGCGCGGTTCGGCCATGGGGGTCCAGCCCCTGCGGCGCAGCCCTCCGGGCATATTCCGACACGGGTTCTGCCGGCCGGCCCTCAGGCTGACGTGCGCTCGGCCGAATCGGCCGCTCGAACTGCGGCATCGATTGCGCGGTGCGCGGTGCGCGCGGCGGCTCGGCCTCCTCCCGACGGCCGAGACCGACCGACGCCAGTCGCTGCATCAGCGACATGCGGCGGTGCTCGGGATGATCCTCGCCGAGGTCTCCGCGCTGTGCCCGAATCTCATTCTGTGCGGGCAGCGGCAGCTCGTCGATGCGCGGCATGCGCGGCGTACGCGTCGCGATCCGCTCGGGCGCCGGCGGAATGTGCGTCTTCGGCGTTGGCAGCTCAGCGGGCGCAAATTCGCCGGAAGCCGGCTCGAACAGCGACGGTTTCATCGGCATCGGCCGAATCGATACGTCGTCCACTCCCGGTGGCGGCAGGATTGCCGCAGCCACCGCGGCATGGGCGGCGGACTCGACCGTCGCGGCGGCGGGCGCCGTGGCCGGGGTCGAAACCGGCGGCAGGCTGCGCTCGATGCGCTCAGCCGTGCGACGCGTTTCGTTGCGCACGCGGTTGGCAAGCTCCTTGAGCGCACTCTCCGGCTGTGACGTCTGGCGCAGCACGCCGGTATGATCGATACCGGTCGCCACCACCGAAACGCGGATGATGCCTTCCAGGCTTTCGTCGAAGGTGGCGCCGACGATGATATTGGCGTCCTGATCGACCTCCTCGCGGATGCGCGTGGCAGCCTCGTCGACTTCGTACAGCGTCAGGTCCTTGCCCCCCGTGATGGAGATCAGCAAGCCTTTGGCGCCCTTCATGGAGGCGTCGTCGATGAGCGGATTGGCGATCGCCGCCTCGGCCGCCTGCAGTGCGCGCTTGTCGCCGGATGCTTCACCGGTGCCCATCATCGCCTTGCCCATTTCGCGCATGACCGCGCGCACGTCAGCAAAGTCGAGATTGATCAGGCCTTCCTTGACCATCAGGTCAGTAATGCAGGCGACGCCCGAATAGAGCACCTGGTCGGCCATGGCGAACGCATCGGCGAAGGTGGTCTTTTCATTGGCGACCCGGAACAGATTCTGGTTCGGGATGATCAACAGGGTGTCGACGACCTTTTGCAGTTCAACGATGCCGGCTTCCGCGAAACGCATCCGGCGGGCGCCCTCGAAGTGGAATGGCTTGGTGACCACGCCGACCGTCAGGATGCCCAGCTCACGCGCGGCCTTGGCGATAATGGGAGCCGCACCCGTGCCGGTGCCGCCGCCCATGCCGGCCGTCACGAACACCATGTGTGCGCCGGTGAGATGATCGCGAATCTCGTCGATCACTTCTTCCGCCGCGGCACGCCCGACATCGGGCTGCGATCCGGCGCCGAGTCCCTCGGTCACCTGCGCCCCCATCTGCACGATGCGCTCGGCCCTCGACATGGTCAGCGCTTGTGCGTCGGTATTGGCGACGACGAAGTCGACGCCCTTCAAACCCGCCGCGATCATGTTGTTGACGGCATTGCCGCCGGCGCCGCCAACGCCGAACACGGTAATGCGCGGCCTCATTTCGCGAATATCGGGGATCGTCAGATTGATAGTCATGAGTTTGCCTCTTTAATGCACGGGCGGCAGTCCGACATCGCGCGTCTTGCGCCAACGCCTTTGCACGCCGCCGAACAGAGCCGGTCCGCAACCGGCCCTTTCGTGGTTCTGGGATTGCGGGTCAGAAGCTCTCGCGCAGCCATCGTCCGACCCTCGCCATGTAACCGCCCGTTCCTGTCATCAATTGCCGCGTTCGCCGCGGTTCGAAGTGTTCAAGATGTGCCGCTTGTGGGTAAACCAGCAGGCCGGCCGCAACCGCAAAGGCCGGACCCTTCGCCGCTTCCGGCAGGCCCGCCAGCCCGAGCGGCCGGCCGATGCGCACCGGGCGGCGCAAGATTTGCGCCGCAAGATCCGCCAAACCGGAAAGTTGACTGGCACCGCCGGTCAGGATGACGCGTGCACGGGGCTCGGCCGCGAACGGCGACGTGGCTAGCCGGTCGCGCACCATTTCCAGAATCTCCTCGACCCGCGGCTTGATGATTCGCACGAGGTTTCCGCGCGCAACGAATTGCGGCGGTTCGCGCTCGTCATTGCCGACCGGAGGCACAGTGATCATGTCGCGTTCATCCGATCCACCCGCCAAAACACTGCCATAAATCGCTTTGATTCGCTCAGCATCTGCGATTCTGGTGTTCAATCCACGGGCTAAATCCATGGTGATGTGGGTTCCGCCCAGGGCGAAGCCGTCGGCATGGACAAATCGGCCGCCGGAAAACACAGCCATGGTGGTTGTTCCCGCGCCAAAATCGATGGTAGCGGCGCCAAGATCGGCCTCATCGTCGGCCAAACACGCCAAACCGGCCACATAGGGCGAGGCCACCATGGCCTCCACTCCCAGGTGGCTGCGTTCGACCGCCAGCATCAGATTGCGCACCGTGGCCACATCGGCGGTGACCATGTGCATATCCACGCCGAAACGGTGGCCGAGCATGCCCCGCGGTTCGCGAATGCCGACAGCGGCGTCCAGCGCATAACCGATCGGAAGTGAATGCACCACGGCGCGCCCGTCGCGGACCGAATGCCGGCTTGCCGCTGCCAGCACCCGGGCCATGTCGCCGTCGGTGACCACGCCACCGGCAAGTTCGATATCGGCAATGAAGCGTTCACTGCCGAGCCGGCCTCCGGATAGCGATACCACCACGGATTGGAGCTGTACGCCGGCCATGCTTTCGGCGCTATCGATCGCCTGACGGACCATCTCTTCGGCCGCGACCAGATCAACCACAGTGCCCGCCTTCATCCCGCTCGCCGCGATGTGGGCGAAGCCGAGCACTCGCACGCCATGACTGCGCCGGCGCAACGCTTCACGCGGACCCTGCGGCTCGAGCCGCGCAATCATGCAGGCGACCTTGCTGGTGCCAATATCGATACCGGCGACCACCGCCGCCCGACGCGGCGAAACCGGCTTCATTTTGGGTGTCAGGCCGAAGCGCAGCACATTCATGCGTCGCTTCCTTTGCGCACACCACTCCTGGTCTTCCTGTCCCTCTCGGCGGCCTCCAGCGCCGCATCGCGAGCAGCGGCTGCCGCATCGGACTGGCGCACGGTCACGCGATCGGGGAGCCGCAGGTCGACGGCAACGATGTCGCGAGAGAGCAATTTCTTGTCGTGGTCGAGCGCGACCAGCATCTGCAAAGCGTGTGCGGTCTTCGCTTCCGGCAGGAGAATTTCCACTCCGCCTTTCAGATAAAGGTTCCAGCGCCGGTCAGCGACCAGCACCGAGGATTCGACCCGTTTCGCGATGTCGGGAAAGCGCGCGACCAGCGCGATGAATTCTTGCGCCGCATGTTCAGCGCCCTTGCCTACAACCAGCGGCAACCAGGCGAAGCGCTCCGGCACATATGCTTCCAGCACCGTGCCGTCCACGGCAATCAGATAAATACGCCCATCCTGCTGCAAAAGGGCGAACGGCTTGCGCTCCTTGATCGCGATGCGCAGCCGGCCGGGATAGAGCTTGAGTACGGTCGCCTCGGCAATCCACGGATTGGTCAACAGCCGCGCGCGCGCCTGCGCAGGATCCAGAAACAACAGCGAGGTGTTGCCGCCAATGCCCGCGAGCGCCAGAATATCCTCGCGGCTGACTTCACGTTCGCCGGTGAGCGCAATTTCGGAAATGCGGAAGCCCACGCTGTTGGCCGCCGCATCGCGGATATCCTGAACCTGCGCGGCGATATCGCGCACATGTCCGCCTTTGACCACGCCGTAACAGGTCGTAGCGAGCAGCAGCATTGCGGCGCCGGTCGCGCCGGCGCCGCGCGGCACCTTGCATTCGAACACTGCATGAGTCCAGCGACGCACCGCTCGACGCAATGCCGAAGGCAACAATGACCAGCTACGCGCACGCCACTGCGTCACCGCTGAAGCGCGTCGTCTTGCTTTCAGCTTCGGCGATTGAGCGAGGCGCCCTCGACCATCCATCGCAACCAACTCTTCATACGTTTGCCCCGTGCGGGCAAAACTTCGGCAACCCTTCGGCAGCGGCTCCGGCAAGAGCGAACGTCCGATCAAGCCGGTGTATCGGCATCAAGTCGGACCAGTCCCCCGTGTCCCCTCGAAGCCGTCGTAGCGGCACGTCCGCACGAGCAATCAGGCGGCCGGGCGCGAGATGCGCCGCCAGCGCCTAGTCTTCAGGCTTTTAGGTAAATGAAGCGTAAAGTTTGAAGGATTGAATGAAGGACCGCTTAACTTTGGCGGAGCGTTACGATCCGTTAACGATCGAGCGAGGCGTCCTCGATCATCCAGCGCACCAGCTCTTCGAACGCGATACCGGCGTGCGCTGCGAGCTCTGGTACCAGCGAAGTCTCGGTCATGCCCGGCTGGGTATTGACCTCCAGGCACGCCAGACCCGTCGCGCCTTCGAGCTTATCGTCATAGCGAAAGTCCGTCCGCGTGACGCCGCGGCATCCGAGCGCGCGGTGCGCGGCCAGCGCAAGCCGGCGGCATTCGTCATAGACAAGTGGCGCAACCGGCGCCGGCAACAGGTGCTTGGAGCCACCGGGTGCGTATTTGGCTTCGTAATCGTAGAATTTGGTGGCCGGCACGATCTCGATGACGCCGAGCACCTTGTCTCCGATGACCGCGCACGTCAATTCCTTGCCCGGAATGAAGGGCTCGACGAGCACATTTTCACCAAACGCCCAGTCCGGCCGGGTGAGCTCCTGCGGCGGATGCTTGTGATCTTCGCGCACGACGAACACACCGACGCTTGAGCCTTCCGCCAAAGGCTTGATGACATAAGGTGGCGGCAACAGATGGCGCCTGGCGGCGGCGCTGCGCGTCGCGACAAGACCACCCGGCACAGGCACGCCGGCGGCCTTGAGCACGGTCTTGGCGATATCCTTTTGCATCGCGGCCGCGGATGCCAGAACGCCGGAATGACTGTACGGGATCGCCAGAATTTCCAGCATGCCCTGCAGCGTTCCGTCCTCGCCGGGACGGCCGTGCAGTACATTGAGTGCGATATCGGGCTTGAGCGCGCGCAAGGTCGCGGCAATGTCCCGATTTACGTCGACCCTGCTGACGCGGTAGCCGGATTTTTCGGCCGCGTCGGCGCAGGCCTTGCCGGAGCGCAATGAAATCTCGCGCTCAGCCGACCACCCGCCCATCAGAACTGCGACGTGCTTGCTCATATTGGTTCTGGCGCCCTCTTTCCGGATCCGAGTCGCTTGGCGTCTAATAGAAATGAGATTGATTGCGCCGTCGAGCGTTTGAGCGCCCTGTCATATCCGCCGCTGAACTTGCCTGGCCGCAGCGAGCCCGGCATCCTTAGCATATGACAATCGGCGCGATCCGCATTTTGTCGCTCGCGATGCTGTTGATCCTTGCGAGCGTGGCCGCGCAAAGCGCGGAGCCCTTGCCGCCGATAGTGGGTATCAGCGATGGCGCGGCCAAGGAGCGTGCTGCGCTGTTCGCGGAGCTGGCGGCGACCGGAAACGATGCGGAAGCACGCGCGGTGGAGGAAAAGCTCTGGACCTTCTGGCGCGGCTTTGCAGATGAGACATCGCGGCGCCTGCTCGATGTTTCGAAAGAAGCCCAGCTGAGCTTTGACTATGGCCGCGCCCTGGTGGCGCTGGAAGAACTGGTCAAGCATCAACCGCGGTTTGCGGAAGGATGGAACCAGCTCGCCTATGTCCTGTTTCTCGCCGGCAGTTATGACGCCTCGCTGGCAGCGCTCGATCGCACCCTGGAGCTGGAGCCGATGCATTATGCGGCCCTCGCGGGCCGAGGCATCATTCTGATCCAGCAGGGCAAGGAAGCCGAGGCGCAGGCACCGCTCAAACGCGCGCTGGCGATCAATCCATGGCTGAAGGAACGCAATCTCATCATAAAAGATTCCGGTCGCAAGATTTGACGGAAAACATTTTCAATTCACGCCGATCCGCTTGATTTCCCACTCCAGTTCGACACCGGAGTGCAATTTCACCCGTTCCCGCACGGTTTCGCCGAGCGTTTCGATATCGGTGGCGCTTGCGCCGCCGAGATTGATGAGAAAGTTGCTATGAAGAGTCGAGACCTGCGCCCCGCCGACCGTGAGACCACGACAGCCGGCCTCATCCACCAGCTTCCAGGCGCTGTGGCCAGGCGGATTCTTGAAGGTGGAGCCGCCGGTGCGATTGCGCGGCTGGGTCTTTTCGCGCCTGGTCTTGATCGAGGCCATTTCAGCGGCGATTGCGTCCGCTTCACCGGCACGTCCCTGCAATACCGCAGCTGTGAAAATGACATCCTCGGGCACGCCGCAATGGCGGTAGGAAAATCCCATTTCGCTGTTGCTGAATGTGCCGACATTGCCTTGCCGGTCGACGCCGCGCGCCTCGACCAGCACGTCCTTTGTTTCACCGCCATAGGCACCGCCGTTCATGCGCAATGCGCCGCCGATCGAACCCGGAATGCCGCTCAGGAATGCGAGGCCCGCAATGCCGGCGGCCTGCGCCGCGCGCGCCACCATCGCATCGAGCGAGGCCGCTCCTGCGACGACGCGGTGGTTGTCTTCTATCCTGATTTCGTTGAAACCGCGGCCGAGCCTGACCACCACACCCGGCACGCCGCCGTCGCGCACGATCAGATTGGAGCCGGCGCCGATCACCGCAACGGGTATGTCGGCCGGCAAATTGCGCAGAAAATAAGCAAGATCATTTTCGTCCTCCGGCATGAAAAAAACCTGCGCCGGACCGCCGACGCGAAACCAGGCAAGCTCGGCCAGCGACTGGTTGGCCAACAGCCGCCCGCGCAGTTCCGGCATTCTGGTTTTCATTTCGGGGACGATGTCGGGAAAACTCATAACGCTTTCAGTTCCGCCGGAAGCGCATAGGCCCATTGGGTGATCGAGCCGGCGCCGAGGCAGACCACATAGTCGCCAGGCCTGGCGAGAGTCCTGATCAGGCCGGCAAGTTTTTCCGGACCTTCGAGCGGGATTGCCTGGCGGTGCCCGTGTGCGCGCAAGCCCTGCACGAGCGCGTCGCGATCGGCGCCCGCGATCGGTGCTTCGCCGGCCGGATAGACCGGCGCCACGACGACGGCATCGGCGGCGTTGAAGCAGGTGCAAAACTGTTCGAACAGGTCGTGCAGTCGCGTGTAGCGATGCGGCTGCATCACCGCAATTACCTGCCCCTTGGCGCTCTCGCGCGCTGCGCGCAGCACGGCGGCGATCTCCACCGGGTGGTGGCCGTAGTCGTCGATGATGACGGCGCCGTTCCACTCCCCCACTTTGGTGAAGCGGCGCTTGACGCCCCCGAAACCGGACAGCGCCTTGCGGATACGGTCGTCCTTGATGCCGAGGGTGTGCGCCACCGCCACCGCAGCGGTAGCGTTGAGCGCATTGTGTTGTCCGGGCATCGGCAAGGTCAGCTTGTCTATTGAATGGGTCGTCTTGCCTTCGCGGTCCCGGAACAGCACCGAGAAAAGCGATTCACCGTTCTGGTGGTTCAGGTCGGCGAGGCGAACGTCGGCCTGTGGATTCTCGCCGTAGGTGAGGATGCGGCGGTCTTCCAGTTTGCCGACCAGAGACTGCACCACCGGATGATCGGTGCACATCACCGCGAAACCGTAAAAGGGGATGTTTTCCACGAAGGCGCGAAACGCGTCCTGCACCGCATCGAAGGTATGGAAGTGATCAAGATGTTCGGGATCGATGTTGGTGACAATGGCAACGTCGGCAGGAAGCTTGAGAAATGTGCCGTCGGATTCGTCCGCTTCCACCACCATCCAGTCACCGGCTCCGAGCCGCGCATTGGTGCCGTATGCGTTGATGATGCCGCCGTTGATCACGGTCGGATCGAGCCCGCCGGCGTCGAGAAGCGCCGCCACCAGAGAAGTCGTGGTGGTCTTTCCGTGCGTGCCGCCAATCGCGATACAACTTTTCAGCCGCATCAGTTCGGCCAGCATCTCGGCACGGCGCACGACCGGCAGCCGCTTCGCGCGGGCGGCGATGAGCTCGGGATTGTCACGCTTGATCGCCGAGGAAACGACCACCACATCGGCGCCGTCGAGGTTCTCGGGCTTGTGGCCGACCGCGACCTTGATGCCTTTTGCGCGCAGGCGCTTGACGTTGGCGCTGTCGGAAACGTCGGAACCGGTGACGGTGTAGCCAAGGTTGGCCAGCACCTCGGCGATGCCGCTCATGCCGATGCCGCCGATACCGACGAAATGCACCGGGCCGATGTCACGCGGCAGTTTCATGAACCGACTACTCCCCTGCTGTCATCATCCGCGAAAGCGGACGATCCAGCAATCACCGGGATTGTTTATGGCACGGCATTGGGAAATTGAAAGCATAGTGAATGCCGGACGTCTCACCTGCACGGGGCATAGCCGCACATGCCTATATTCCGGCAACTTTCAACACCAGATCGGCAAGCCGCTCGGCGCCGTCAATGACACCCGCGGACCTGGAAGCCTGCGCCATGGCGGTCAGCCGCGCCGGATCGGCGGCCAGCGTGGCAATTTCGGTGGCCAGCCGTCGTGGCGTGAAATCCGGCTGCTCGATGCGGATTGCCCCCCCCGCCTCCGCCAGCGCGCCGGCATTTGCGAACTGATCCTGATCCAGCGCATGCGGCAATGGCACCAGAACGGCAGGACGGCCAATGGCCGAAAGCTCGGCCACGGTCGAAGCGCCGGAGCGTGAAATGATGAGATGGGCGGCTGCAATGCGCGCCGGCAAGTCGGAAAAGAACGGCGCACACTCGGCAGCGATTCCGAGCCGGGCATAAGTTTCGCGCACCGCGTCGATATCCTCCGCGCGCGCCTGCTGCACCAGCGACAGTCGCGAACCGAGGCTGACGTCGAGCAGCCCGATCGCGGCCGGCACGACCTGCGCCATCACATGCGCGCCCTGGCTACCGCCGAAGACGACCAGGCGCAGTTTCCCCTTTGGATCAGGTGCGGTGTAGGGTGTGTTGGCCGCGACAATTACTTCGTTTCGAATCGGGTTGCCGGTGAACGTGATCTTGCTTTGCCAGTGCCGGTTGAAATTCTTCAGCGTGCGAAATCCGGTGGCGATTGCGGTAACGCGCGGCGCCAGCAGCCGGTTGGCGCGCCCCATGACGCCGTTCTGCTCGTGCAGCACGGTCGGAACGTCGCGCATGCTCGCCGCCATCAGCGGCGGCACGCTCGGATAACCCCCGAAACCGACCACGACCGCCGGCTGATTGCGTCTGATCAGGAGCCACGCCTTGGCGGTTCCAACCGATAGCAGCGTTGCCGTGCGCAGAAGCGAGATTGGATTGCGGCCGCGCAAGGTCGCACTCGGGATGATGTGGACGACGCGGGCGGGAAATTCGAAATGCGCGGCGCGATGGTCGGTTGCAAGTTCGACGGCGGCGCCACGATTTTGCAGGACCGTCGCAAGCGCTTGTGCCGGAAACAGATGGCCGCCGGTTCCGCCGGCCGCAAGCAGCACAAGTTTGCTTCCATCACCCGTCGGCATCGCTGTTCATGCCCCCTCGCCCGCGGGCGCAACCGGTATTCGTCATCTGCCAAGGCGCGAGGCCGGCGTGCGCCTCAGGATGACGGAGAAACGGAAAATCTCAAACCGCGCTCTCCATCGGGGCCAATTCAGGCGCCACGATGGCCGCACGCGGCTGTTCGCGCGTCAATGCCAGAAGCATGCCCATGGCATAGGCGAGCGACAGCATCGAGGAACCGCCATAGGAAATGAATGGCAGGGTCATGCCCTTGGCCGGAATGAGATGCAGGTTCACCGCCATGTTGATCGCGGACTGCAGGCCAAACAGGATGGCGAGCCCGGCTGCGGCAAAACGCGTGAAGGCATCGTCATTGCGCATGGCGCGGATGAGCGCGCGTACCACAATGAAAGCAAACAGCGCCGCCAGCACCAGGCAGAGTGCGACGCCAAACTCCTCCGCCGCCACGGCAAAAACGAAATCCGTGTGGCTCTCCGGCAGCAGCCGCTTGACCGTACCTTCGCCCGGCCCGCGGCCGAACCAGCCGCCGCGCATGAAACTTTCGGTAGCGATGTCGATGTTGAAAGTGTCACCGGAGCCCGGATCGAGGAAGCGCTGGATACGGCGCGCCACGTGGGGCACGGTGTAGTAGGCGCTCAACAGCCCGACTCCGGCGACGCCGGCAAGCCCGAATACCCAGATCAATCGCATGCCGGCCATGAAGAACAACGCGCTCCACACCAGCACGATCAGCATGGTCTGGCCGAAATCCGGCTGCAGCACCAACAGCGCGACCACAAGCAGCAGCAGCGCGAGCGCGAAAGTGTTCGCGGGCATGTCCGGCCGCCTGGCGGATTCCCCGAACAGCCAGGCAACCAGAATAACGAAAGCAGGCTTGAGGAATTCCGACGGCTGAATGTTCATGCCAAAGATGATGAGCCATCGTCGGGCACCCTTGATCTCGGGGCCGAAGACCGGCGTCGCCGCGACCAGAACAAGGCTTGCCACAAAGACCAAGACCGAGAGACGGCGGATCTGGCGCGGGTTGAGGAACGACACGCCCAGCATGATGGCGATGGTCGGGAAGAGATACAGGATGTGACGGTTGACGAAATAGAACGGATCAAGGCCCAGGCGCCCGGCCACCGGCGGACTTGCCGCCAGCGACAATACGACGCCCGCCAGCATCAACGCTCCGATTGCGGCGAGCGTGAGCCGGTCGACCGTCCACCACCATTCGCCAAAGGGCGTGCGTTGCGCGCGCGAGACCATGCCGTTTCCCGCCCGCAAGCTGACGCGTCACGGTTTACGAAGCATTAATTCCAGCCGTCATTGCACGCGAAAGCGGGCAGGAAATATCGATCCCCCCAGGTCGGCTACGCAGGGCCGCTGATCCCGGGGATCGCCAGCACCAGATCGGTGAAGGCTTTGCCACGCACTTCGAAATTCGGATACTGGTCGAAAGACGCGCAGGCGGGAGAGAGCAGCACGACCGCCTCCTTCAGGCCCGATGCATGCGCATCGCGCGCGGCCGCAGTAACGGCGGCGGAAAGCGCGCCGTTGATTTCGAAAGGCACCTTGCCGTCCAGCGTCCTGGCGAAATCTGCAGCGGCCTCGCCGATCAGATAGGCCTTGCGGATACGCGGGAAGAATTCGGACAAGCTCTCGATGCCGCCGGTTTTCGGCTTGCCACCGGCGATCCAGAAAATATCGGGAAAACTTGCCAGCGCCTTGGCCGCGGAATCCGCGTTTGTGGCTTTGGAATCGTTGACGAACAGCACGTTGTCCCTGTGGCCGACCTGCTGCATGCGGTGGGCGAGACCGGGAAAGCTGGCGAGCCCTTTCCGGATCGCCGGCAGATCGAGGCCGAGCGCAATACAGGCTGCGATCGCGCAGGCAGCATTCTGTGCGTTGTGCGCGCCGCGCAAGCTGCCGATGCCGGAAAGATCAGCGACAATTTCCGGTTTTCCGCGTGACGCATGCAGGATCTGCGCACCCTGCGCGTAGAAGCCGTCCTGCAGCGGCATGACGACCGAAACTCGTGCGACCGTCTTGCCGGAGCGTTCGATACGGTCTGCCGCAGCGCGCGAATAAGAATCGTCGACGCCGACGACCGCGCTGCCGCCTTCTTCCACGTTTGCCGGCAGCCGCTCCTTGATGGCGGCATAATTCTCGAGTGTGCCGTGGCGATCGAGATGGTCTTCCGTCACGTTGAGCAGAATGCCGACCGTCGCATGCAGCGACGGTGCAAGATCGATCTGGTAGGACGAGACTTCAAGCACGTAGGCGCGGGCGGGAGCGAACGGCTCAAGCGCCAGAACAGGCACGCCGATATTGCCGCCCATCTGCGCGTCGCGGCCGGCGCTCTTGATGAGGTGCGCAATCAGGGCGGTGGTGGTGGATTTGCCGTTGGTGCCGGTGATGGCGACCACCGGACATTCCGGTCCGGATTTCGCGCGCTCGCGGCAGAACAGTTCGATATCACCTATGACCTCGACGCCGGCCTTGTGAGCGAGTGTAACGACCCAATGCGGCGTCGGGTGGGTCAGCGGCACGCCCGGCGCCAGCACCAGCGCGGAAATGCCGGACCAATCGAGCCGGCGCAGGTCCTGGATATTGACTCCGGCGGCCCGTGCCTGGGCCACGCTGTTCTCGTCGTCGTCGAAGGCGACAACGTTGGCGCTACCCGTGCCGAGTGCCTGTACGGACAGCAGGCCCGAACGGCCGAGACCGAAGACCGCGACAGTCTTGCCGGCGAAGGTGGTGACGGGGATCATTTGTCTTCGTCGTCCCGGCCGAGCAAAGCGAGGGCCTTTCGCGGGAACGACAATATCTGAATCATCGCAGTTTCAAAGTCGCGAGACCTGCAAGCGCAAGCACCACCGCGACGATCCAGAATCGGATAACGATCTGCGGTTCAGTCCAACCCAGTTGCTCGTAGTGATGGTGGATCGGTGCCATCTTGAACACGCGCTTGCCCGTGAGCTTGAACGAGACCACCTGCACGATCACCGACACGGCTTCCAGCACGAACAGCCCCCCGACGATGGCGAGCACGATCTCGTGCTTGATGGCGACCGCGACGGTGCCGAGCATACCGCCGAGCGAGAGTGAGCCGGTATCGCCCATGAAGATCGTGGCCGGCGGCGCGTTGAACCAGAGAAAGCCGAGGCCGGCGCCGATCACCGCGCCACACAGCACCGCCAGTTCACCGGTGCCGGCAACGTAATGAATCTGGAGATATTCGGCGAACACCGCATTGCCGGCCAGATACGAGATCAGCCCGAAGCTCGCGGCCGCGATCATCACAGGCACGATCGCCAAGCCGTCAAGTCCATCGGTAAGATTGACCGCGTTGCCGGCGCCGACAATCACAAAGGCGCCCAACAGCACAAAGCCCCAACCAAGATTGATCACGAGCTCCTTGAAGAACGGAAACACCAGCGAGGTCGCAATCGGAGGCTTGCCGAGATGTGCGAGCGCCGTACAGGCCACGATGGCGATCAGCGCCTCCGCCATCATCCGCGTACGGCCGGCGAAGCCGGCATGGGTTTGCTTGGTGACTTTGAGATAGTCGTCGTAGAAACCGATCAGTCCGAAACTCAGCGTCACGCCGAGCACGATCCACACATATGGGCTGGTTGGATTCGCCCACAGGACGGTGGAGACCAGGAGGCCGGAGAGGATCATCAGCCCGCCCATGGTCGGGGTGCCGATCTTGGTAACCAGATGCGATTTCGGACCATCGCGACGTATAGGCTGGCCTTTGCCTTGCTTGATGCGAAGCAAGTCGATGATCGGGCCGCCAAACAGGAAGACGAACACCAAGGCAGTGACGATGGCGCCCCCGGTGCGGAACGTGATGTATCGGAATACGTTGAGGAACGAGAGCTTGTCGGAGAAATCGGTCAGCCAATAAAACATCGGGTCAAACCCTACCGCATCTTTCGTGACGCACGACTGTATCCGAAAACCACCGCCGGAATTCCGGCACTCACGCGCTAGTTCTGCGCTTGTTCGAGCGTCGCCCGTCTTGGAAATTGCCGTTCAAGCGCCCTGACGATTGGTCCCATTTTCGAGCCCAGTGAGCCCTTCACCATCACAGCGTCACCGTCGCGAATGGCATCGAGCACGACCGGCTCCAAGACTGCCGAGGTCTCGGCATACCCGCCCCGAGCGCCGGAGGGAAGGGCCTCCCAAAGCGAGCGCATCAACGGCCCGCAGCAGAAGACCAGGTCGATCGCCGCCGCTGCGATCGGTTCGGCAAGAGCACGGTGCAGCGCAGCGCCCTCAGAACCGAGCTCCAGCATGTCGCCCAGCACCGCCATGCGCCGGCCGTTCCTGCCAATCGGCGCCTGTCCGAGCAGTGCGATGGCGGCAGCCATGGAGGCAGGGTTCGCGTTGTAACTTTCATCGATCAGCAGCGCGCGGCCGCCCGGCAGCCTGAGGCCAATGCGCGTGCCGCGGCCGGTCGCAGGCTTGAGATCGTTGAGCGCGAGCGCAGCCAATGCCAGGTCGGCGCCCACCAGCGCGACCGCTGCCAGCACGGCGAGCGAATTGAGCACAATATGGCGGCCGGGCGCCCCGACCTTGTAGGTGACATCCTGCCCGAGGATGCGCGCCTCAACTGCGGAGCTGTCGGCATGCAGCGAACACCGCAGCAGCCGGGCCTCGGCCTCGGCGTGTTCGCCAAACGGCACGATACGATTGATGCCGGCGGCCTTGGCAGCGGCGACGAGCCGCACATATTGCGCGTTGTCGCGGTTGAGCACGGCGACGCTGCCTGGCTCGACGCCAACAAAAATTTCCGCTTTGGCGTCGGCGATTTTCTCGAGCGAACCGAAATATTCCAGATGGACCGGCTCGATCGCAGTAATGATGGCAACGTGCGGGCGCACCAGGCTGGTCAACGGCGTGATCTCGCCGGCATGGTTCATGCCAATTTCGAATACGGCATATTTTGCGCTGGCCGGACAACGCGCGAGGGAAAGCGGTACGCCCCAGTGATTGTTGTAGGATGCGGCAGAGGCATGGGTTTCGCCATCAGGCGAGAGCGCAAGCCGCAATGCTTCCTTGGTGCCGGTCTTGCCAACAGAGCCGGTGACTGCGATGACCTTGGCGTGCGAGCGCTCGCGCGCCGCGCGAGCAAGATCGCGCAAAGCCTCCAGCACGTCGTCGACCAGCAGCAGGGGCGCATCGTTCGCATAGCGGCGGCGCTGATTGCGCGCCACCACAGCCAGGCCGGCGCCGGCCTTTAGCGCCCCCTCGACGAAGTCGTGACCGTCCCGGTTGTCGCCCTGGATAGCGAAGAACGCCTCGCCCCGGCTGAGGCTGCGGCTGTCGATCGACAGTCCCGACACGTCGGCCGGCAGTGCGCCGGTTTTTTCCGCGCGCATGGCGCTTGCCATATCGTCGACGGTCCAGAGCGCGGTCATGCGACTTGCCCGCGCAGGGCCGCCGCCACGGCCTCGTGGTCGGAAAACGGAATAATGCGATCGCCGACGATCTGGCCGGTCTCGTGCCCCTTGCCCGCGATCAGCAGCACATCACCCGTTTTCAGCTCGCCAATCGTCTTTCGAATGGCTTCGGCACGGTCGCCGATTTCGATCGCGCCCGGCGCGGTGACGAGAATGGCGGCGCGGATCGCGGCGGCCTGTTCGCTGCGCGGGTTGTCGTCGGTAACAATGACGCGGTCTGCATTCTCCGCTGCAATGCGACCCATAATCGGACGCTTTCCCTGGTCGCGGTCGCCGCCCGCGCCGAACACCACGACAAGCCTGCCGCCGGCGTAAGGACGCAGCGCCTCAAGCGCCTTCTTCAGTGCGTCCGGCTTGTGGGCATAGTCGATGAAGATCGGCGCGCCGTTCTTGACGCCGGCCATTTCCAGCCGTCCCTTGGCGCCCTGCAGCTTTTCAAGGGCGGCGAAGACGCGCGCCGGCTCCCCTCCGGTCGCAATTGCCAGACCCGCCGCGATGCTTGCGTTCTGCACTTGAAAGGCTCCGACCAACGGCAGCTTCACTTTATATTTATGCCCGGAATGCGCGATGGTGATCGTCTGCGCAAAGCCATCGATGGCACCGCCGATCAGCTTGATGTCCTCGCCATGCTCGCCGACCGTGAGAATCTTCAGACCGCGCCTAGCCGCGGCCTCCACCACCTGCCCGGCATAGCAATCATCGATGCCGATCACCGCCGAGCCACCCGGCGAGATCAGCGCATCGAACAGGCGCAACTTGGCAGCAAGATAGGCTTCGATCGTCTGATGATAATCGAGATGATCGCGCGACAGATTGGTGAATGCACCGGCCTTGATCCGCACGCCATCGAGCCTGTGTTGATCGAGACCATGCGAAGATGCTTCCAGCGCAAGGTGGGTGACGCCTTCACCGGCCAATCCATCGAGCATTCGATGCAGTTCGACCGGATCGGGCGTGGTGAGTGACCCGTAAGTCTCACCCTTGGGCGAAACCACGCCGACGGTGCCGATGCTGGCGGCCTGATATCCAAGCGTGCTCCAGATCTGGCGCGTGAAGGCGGCGACCGATGTCTTGCCGCTTGTACCGGTGACCGCGGCGATGGTGTCCGGCTGGCGCGGAAAAAACTTTGCCGCGGCCAGCGCCAGCGCACGGCGCGCATTCCTCACCGGCACAAAGGCGACATTGGCGGGCAGGCCCTCAGGGCGCTGCTCGGCCGCCACCGCCACGCAGCCTGCCGCCGCCGCCTGTTTGGCAAAATGCGCGCCATCAGCCTTGGCGCCGGCGATAGCGACGAACATGAAACCCGGTTTGATCTTGCGGCTATCGGAGGCAATGCCGGCGATTTCGATGCCGGCCTGGCCTGCATCGGCCGCAGCTTCGGGCAGAAGTTCGGCCAGCCTCACCGCGTCTCCCTCGCGCTGACCAGCAGCAATTGATCCGCCTTGGGCAAATCGAAGCGTGGCGGAATATCGAGCAAAGGCGCGACGCGTCCGATCACCTTGGCGCCGACCGGCACGGCGTTCCACCCTGATGTGGCGTAGCCCTTGGTCTCCGGCAGCCCCTGCGGTTCGTCGAGCATGATCAGCAACAGATAGCGCGGTTTGTCGGCCGGCAAAATGGCAGTGAAACTGGTCAAAACCTTGGTCTTGGAATAGCGCCCACCCACCACTTTTTCCGACGTTCCGGTCTTGCCGCCGACATAATAGCCGGCGACATCGGCCCGGGTTGCAGTGCCTTTTTCCACATTCAGCCGCATCAGATAGCGCAATTTCTCGGACGTCTCCGGCTTGATCACGCGTTTGGCAAGTCGCTCGGCGGCAGCCTGGTCGCGCTTGAGGAACGTCGGCGGGATAAGCTTGCCGCCATTGACCAGGGCGGAAATCCCCATCACGGCCTGAAGCGGAGCCACCGAGAGACCCTGGCCGAAGGCGATGGTCACGGTGTTGAGTTCGCCCCAGTTTTTCGGCACCAGCGGCTCGGCGCTTTCCGGCAATTCGGTGCGCAAGCGGTCGAGCTGGCCGAGCTTTTTCAGAAACGCCTTGTGGTAATCGACACCGAGAGCGAGCGCCATTTTCGCGGTGCCAATATTGGAAGAATGCACAAAGATTTCCGGCACGCTCAGGATGCGGTGCGTCGCGTGGAAGTCGTGGATGGTGAACTTGCCGTAGTGCAACGGCTCGCGCGCATCGAATTTCGAAGCAAGCGAAACCTTGCCGCTGTCGAGTGCCATAGCCATCGTCAGCGACTTGAATGTCGAACCCATTTCGTAGACACCGGTGGTCAACCGGTTGATGCGCGTCGGATCGTTGGCTTCGCGCGGGTTGTTCGGGTCGTAGTCCGGCTCCGACACCATGGCAATGACTTCCCCGGTGTTCACGTCGACAATCAGTCCCGACGAAGCCTTGGCCTTGAATTTTTCGCGTGCGGCGACCAGCTCCTCACGCAACGCATATTGCACCCGCAGATCGAGCGCGAGCTCGACCGGCTTCTGCAGCCGGTCGGTGGCAAGCCCCGCCATGTGCAGTGCCGCGAGCCCCTGCCCGTCCAGCCATTTCTCGATTCCGGCGATGCCCTGGTTGTCAATATTGACGTGGCCGATTTCGTGCGAAACCACCGGCCCGTTGGGATACACGCGCTTGTTTTCGGTCAGAAAGCCGATGCCGGGAACGCCGAGCCGGTGGATTTCCTGCCGCTGCTTGGCGCTGATTTCGCGCTTGAGCCAGACGAAGCCTCGCTTCGACGACAGCCGCTCCCGCATTTCGGTTGCATCGAGATCTGGCAGCACCGCCGTAAGCAGTTCTTCTGCCTCATCGACGTCGATAAGCTTGCGCGGCTCGGCAAACAGCGACGGCGACTTGATGTCGGTCGCGAGCACTGCGCCATTGCGGTCGAGGATGTTGGGCCGCGCGGTGGCGACCGCATCCTGCGTGACAGTACGGCGTGCGCCGTGACCGTCACTCGTGGTCGCGAACATGACAAGCCGCAATGCAATCACGCCGAATATCCCGGCAAAGGCAAGCACGGCCAAGCCGAGCCGCGCCTTGGCTTTTACGTTGCGGTCGACATTGCGGCCATAGAGCAGCGAGCGTAGCCAGCGCTGCCAGCGAGACTCGGTCGATCTTCGCGGCGGCGGTGCGTGCATCCGGTTCACTGCGCGGGCTTGGCCGCCGGCACGCTGCCGGTCGTCGACGGGACATCAAGCATGGCACCGATCGGATCGTCACCGGGCGGATTGACGGGCACCGGCGGACGGTCGGGCAGCCGGTCTAGACTGTCGAACTGCGTCGGCTCGATCGGCCGCAGCTTGAGATGACGTGAGGCCAGGCCTTCGATGCGGCCGGGCGTATCGAGCTTGGCCCATTCCGCCCGCAGGGTGGCAATTGCTTCGCGCTCATGGCGTAATTGGTTGCGGACTTTCGCAACACGTTCGGCCTGCAGCGTCGAGTTAAATTTTATCTTGTAGACGAAAGACGCTGCCAGAATGAGCGCGGCGATCACCAGAATATTCAGAAAGCGCATGCTCAGCGCCCCCTCAATACGTTGGCCATTTCGGGCAGCCGCGGCAACAGATCCGACACGTCGCCCAACTGCGCCGGGGCATCGCTGCGCTCAGCCGCACGCAGCTTGGCCGAGCGGGAACGCGGATTACGCACGATCTCTTGCGCATCGGCGATCACCGGCCGCTTGGTGAGTACACGAAACGTCGCCACCGGATGTTTGCGTTCAGGCGCGTGGCGCGAGCCGCCGCGTTGTTCGCCGCGCCCGGCCAGGAATGTCTTTACGATTCTGTCTTCCAGCGAATGGAATGACACCGCCACCAGCCGCCCGCCCGGCTTGAGGATGCGCTCTGCGGCGGCAAGGGCGGCCACCAGTTCGGCAAGTTCGTCGTTCACGAAAATACGCAAGGCCTGGAAGGTGCGCGTAGCGGGGTGAATATCGCCCGGTCGCGATCGCACGGCCGAGGCGACAATGTTGGCCAGCGCGGCAGTCGTCGTGATCGGTGTCTTGTCGCGTCCCTTGACAATCGCGCGCGCAACGGCGCGGGAATGCCGCTCTTCGCCCAGAATAAAGACGATGTTGGCGAGATCGCGCTCGCTTGCGCGGGCGACGACATCGGCCGCACTCGGACCGTCCGCGCCCATGCGCATATCGAGCGGACCGTCGTGACGGAAGGAAAATCCGCGCGCCGGCGTGTCGAGCTGCATGGAGGAAACACCGAGATCGAGCACAACGCCATCGACCGAATCGAATCCGGCGTCGCGTGCGACAACGTCCAGATTCGAAAATCGGCTTTCGATCAGCGTGAGACGACCTCTCGCCTGCTCCACCAGAGCCGCACCAAGCGCCATGGCATTCGGATCACGATCGATGCCGATCACCTTGCAATTGGCGGCGCCAAGGATTGCGCGCGAATAGCCGCCGGCGCCGAAGGTGGCGTCAATGTAGACGCCGCCGTCACGAACCTGGAGGAATTCGAGAGCCGGCGCGCCGAGCACGGGAATGTGGGGGGCTGATCCGCCAGCGACAGCCGTCAAGCCGTCGCCGCCCGCCGTCATTCCCGTGCTCCGAGCGCATTGCGCGCCGCCACCTGGGAACCGAGCTGGGCCTTGAGCGCGCGCACCTTGTCGGTGGCCTCCGCGAGCTCGTTCTGAAAGCGGCCGGGCTCCCAGATTTGAAACTTGTGACCGAGGCCGACAAAGGTCACCGCCTCGGTAATCCCTGCATGACGCTTCAAGCTGTCGCTCAACACCACGCGGCCCTCGCCGTCGATCTTCAGCGTCTCGCTGGTGCCGTAGAGCGCCAGCGCGAATCTTTCGCGTTCCTCCGAAAACGGCGCATAGCGCGCGATCAGCGCCTCGATCTCCGCCATCAGCGCATTCCCCCCGGCATCGATCGCCGGACGATCCAACGCCGGATAGCAGTAGAGCCCGTCGAAGCCGTCGCGGCCGAGCACCGAACGGAAGGGCGCAGGAATCGATACGCGCCCCTTGGAGTCGAGCCGCAACGTGGTGTTCGACACGAAGCGGTCCAAATCCCGCACTCCACACCGACCGGATACATGATGAGAAGTTGTGGGATATCATGGGATATCATGGGCGTCAATGGAATGACCTGCCCCGGCATCCCCGCCCGGGCATCGGCGCCTCGCACCGTCTGAACCCATTAACAGCCCTTAAACTTAAGGATTTGTTGCCGACGGGCGCACGCGCGCGGTGGACTTATGCGACCTGTGCGACCTGTGGAACCGTGGTGCGGCCCGCGGGGCACCGGCGCATGCGTCCCGATGGAACCGCGGCCGCGACCGGGCGCCGGCCGCCTGCGCTCGCGATGCGACAACTCCGGGCTCGCGCCCGCAGGCGGAATTCCACTGACGGTACGACAGCACGGTTTTGCACCACCGACAGCGCCAGTTGATTTTATCGGCCAACGGATTGAATGATGGCCGCGCGTTTCCGCACGCGTCCGCGTCGCGCAATTCACAGGTCCGACCCATGTCTCTCGATTCTCAGGTCCGGCCTGTGGCGCCTTTCCCGGCCAACTCTTTCCTCGTCACCGACGTGGTGCCCTCGCCCAACTACGACGAACGCAAGCAGCCGCCCGATATGATCCTGCTGCATTACACCGGCATGGCGACCGGCGACGCGGCGTTGGAGCGGCTTTGCGCGCCCGAGAGCAAGGTGTCTGCGCACTATGTAGTGTTCGAGGACGGCCGTATCGTGCAATGCGTGCCCGAGGACCGGCGCGCCTGGCATGCGGGCGTTTCATCCTGGGCCGGCGAAACCGACATCAATTCCTGCTCGATCGGAATCGAGATCGTGAATCCCGGCCACGAACTGGGCTATATCGATTTTCCGTTGCGCCAGACCGCGGCGATCATCGCGCTCTGCCGCTCGATCCTGACCCGGCGCGGACCGATCAGTTCCGACCGCATTCTGGCGCATTCCGACGTTGCGCCGGCCCGCAAGCAGGATCCGGGCGAGAAATTTCCGTGGTGGCTGCTGAGCGAATCCGGCATCGGCCACTGGGTACGGCCCGCCCCGCTCAATCTCGATGGCGAGAGCATCAGGCCCGGCGACCAAGGCGATGCAGTGAGGCGGCTGCAGCGTATCTTGCGCAGTTACGGCTACGGCATCGTTGAAAACGGCAATTATGACGAAGCCATGCGCGATGTGGTCACCGCCTTCCAGCGCCACTTCCGGCCGGCACAGGTGGACGGCATTGCCGATCCGTCCACGCTGCTCACATTGCGTGCGCTGATGGAAACGCGACCCTTGCCGCTCAGGTAACGCGCTTGGCCGGTTCGCCTCCCAGCCGCCAGGGCGCGTGGCGGAAGCGCTCCTCCAGGAATTCAATGAAAACCGCGACGCGCGGCAAGCGATGGCGACCGGCGGGATAGATCGCCGCCAGCGGAAACGGTTCGACGTGATGGATGTCGGTCAGCAGCGCGATGAGTTTGCCGTCACGCAGCGGGCTGCCGACGATCACGTCGGACAATCTGGTAATGCCGGCGCCCTCGATCGCCAGACGTAGCGCGGCCTCCGCATCGTCAGTGGACACACGCGGGCGCACTTCGAACACGTCGATGCCGGTGCGGGTCTTGAATGGCCAGCGGTTGAGGCCGGGACCCGCAACAACAATGCAGTCGTGATCCTTCAGATCGGCGGCCACGCGTGGCCTACCGCGCCGCGCGAGATACGCGGGGGCCGCGCAGATCACGCGCTCGAGGTCCGCGATCTTGCGCTGGATGAACGGCCCCTCGGGGATATGTCCCGAACGCACGGCGATGTCGGCCTGCTCCTCGATGAGGTCGACCAGCCGGTCGGTGATCGACAGTTCAATGTCGATTTCCGGATACCGGCCGAGGAAATCCGCCAGCGCCGGTGCAAGCTGATGCAGGCCGAAGGCCGTTCCGGAATTGATGCGAAGCCTCCCGCGGGGAGCGCCACGCGCCCGCGCCACTTCGGCCTCCGCCTCCTCGATGTCCGCGACGATGCGCCGGGCGCGCGCCAGGAACGTTTCGCCTTCGGCGGTGAGCGCCAGCCGCCGAGTGCTGCGTTCCAGCAGCCGAACGCCAAGCCGATCCTCCAGCCGCGAAACCAGCTTGGAGACCGCCGAGGGTGTGAGGCCTAAGTCTTTGGCAGCACTGGAGAAGCTACCGCGGTCCATGACCCGGACGAAGACCCGGAGATCGGAAACCGCGTCCATATTCCTTCCTAAAATTCACAAAAGCATGCCTATAATAGCACATTATAATTCCTTTGGAAGATAATATTATGCAATCAACGCATAGGTGGAAAAACCGAACCCCCACCTTGGAGAATTGAAATGAAGACCCTAGACGAACTGCACATCCCGCCGATCGACATCCATGCCGCGATCGCGCGTGCCCACGCGGACCGCGCGGAATATATCGGGCTTGCCGCCACCAAAGTCTCGGCGCTGATCAAGCGCGTGGCCGCGAAGGTCCGCCCGAACCGCCAGCGGCTGCCGCAGACGGGCGTGTGGGCCTAACCCGCCCAGCAGGTTTCATCGGAAGCCTCCTCCGAAGCCCGGGCCTGTCTCCCTCCCCGACGGGTCCGGGCATTTCTTGCCAACCATGAAAGGTTGTTCGCCTTGACGGGGACGCTAAGGCCCCCCATGCCTATGCGTGTCAGTCGGCCGGACGGCCGCTCCGCGCCAATGCCGAAAGGCGGCCGGGGAGGAAAGTCCGGGCTCCATGGACGAACGGTGCCGGATAACGTCCGGCGGGATGAGCCCTCCGGGGCAAGGCCCAGGGACAGTGCCACAGAGAACAGACCGCCACGGCGCGTTGCGTTTCAGCCGAGGCAAGGGTGAAACGGTGCGGTAAGAGCGCACCGCGTTTCCGGTGACGGAAACGGCACGGCAAACCCCACCGGGAGCAAGACCGAATAGGAATGACGCGAGGCGCAAGCTTCAGGTCCGTCCGGACCAGTCATTCGGGTAGGTTGCTTGATGCGCCGGGCAACCGGCGTACCAGAGGAATGGCCGTCACGTCTGCGGCGCGAGCCGCAGGCCATACAGAACCCGGCTTACAGGCCGGCTGATATGTTCAAGGGGCGTCCGGCGGAGTACCCGCCGGGCGCCCCGCCAATTTCTGCGACTGCCGTCAGTGCGGCTTGTGTCCGCCATGCACGTCGACGCCTTTCGGCGCGACGTATTTCAGTCGGCGGATGCTCGCCGGGTCCGCCTTCGGCACGCCGGTGACCGGACCGCCCTTGATGGTCACGCGCTCCATGTAGCGGCGCTGCGGATAGTAATCGTGCACCGCGTAATGCTGGGTCGAGCGGTTGTCCCACATGGCGATGGTGTGCGGCTCCCAGTGATGGCGGAACTGATATTCCGGCACGAAGGCCTGACGGAACAGGAGATCAAGCAGCGCGCGGCTTTCGTGTTCCTCCATGCCGTTGATGCCGACGGTAAACTGCGGATTGACGAACAGAACTTTCTTTCCTGACACCGGGTGGATGCGCACGACCGGATGCAGCTGGGGCGGATACTTCAGTTCGAATTGCTGCAGCTTCTTGCGCTCCTCCACGGATTTCCCGAACAGCGGGCGGAACGGCTTCATGTCGTGGATGCCCTCGAGCCCGGAGATGAACTGCTGCATGCGGTCGCTCAGGCCCTCATAGGCCGCGGACATGCTGACATACATGGTATCGCCGCCGACCGCCGGCACTTCCTTGGCAACCAGGATGGTCGCCATCGGCGGTTCGGCACGGAAGGTCTCGTCCGAGTGCCAGACGTCGGTGCCATACGGCGCGGTCTTTTCGTCGTTGCGAAACTTGATCAGCTCGGGCGCGTCCTTGCCCTCGTTGGGCGCGAACGGATGCACGGTCAATTCTCCGAACCGGCGGCCGAAATTCATCAGGTTTTCGGATGAGATGTTCTGGCCGCGGAAGATGATCAGTTCGTGTTCGACCAACGCGGCCTCGACTGCCTCGAACTGCGCGTCGGACAGCGGCTGCGTGAGATCGACGCCGGCCACTTCGGCACCGAGATGGACGCCCTTGCGCGTCACGCGCACGCCGGCCTGTTCGCTGGTGAGCGGTCTGCCCTGGGTGAAGGTGAACGGCTGATTCATGGACATTCTCCCTGGCGCCTGATCGGTGTTGTTCTGCCACCATGATGCACCGCCGGTTGTCGGGATGCCAGTATGGTCTGAACGCGCGCATCACGATGGCATTTGCAAGCGGCCGATCAGGGTTGGCGCTGTTTCGCGAAGCGCCGTCGCCCCCTATAACAAAGCCAGCGGCAGGCTTGAGATCATGGCGGATCAACGTTGGGACTTCTGGATCGACCGCGGTGGCACCTTCACTGACGTGGTGGGGCGGCGGCCGGACGGCAGCCTGCATGCGCACAAGCTCTTGTCGGAGAACCCGGAGGCCTATGCCGACGCCGCTGTACAGGGTATCCGCGACCTGTTGGGCATAAAGTCCGGCGAAGCAATTCCGGCGGGCCGTGTCGGCGCGGTCAAGATGGGAACCACGGTTGCCACCAACGCGCTGCTCGAGCGCAAAGGCGACCGGGTGCTGCTGCTGATCACCAGAGGTTTCCGCGACAGCCTCAAGATCGGCTATCAGGCGCGCCCGAAGATTTTCGCGCGCGAAATCATCAAGCCGGACATGCTGTATGAGCGCGTCGCCGAAGTGGACGAGCGCGTGCGCGCTGACGGCACGGTCGAGAAAGAACCCGATCTCGCCGCCGTGCAGCGTGATCTCGCCGCGGCGAAGGCCGACGGCATCGCCGCGGTGGCGATCGTGTTCATGCACGCCTACCGGTTTCCCGAACACGAGCGTGCGGTGGCAGCGCTGGCCCGCGAGATGGGATTTGCGCAGGTGTCGGTCAGTCACGAGGTGTCGCCGCTAATCAAACTGGTCGGGCGCGGCGACACCACGGTGGTGGACGCCTATCTGTCGCCGATCCTGCGGCGCTACGTGGCGCAGGTGGCGAAGGAGATGACCGCG
Organism: uncultured Alphaproteobacteria bacterium; assembly: GCA_963828695.1. GTDB lineage: Bacteria > Pseudomonadota > Alphaproteobacteria > Rhizobiales > Xanthobacteraceae > Pseudolabrys. The sequence continues at coordinate 897,153 of CAWHFS010000001.1, forward strand.
GGCACTTCTTCTCCCTCTCCCCGTTGGGGAGAGGGCCGGGGTGAGGGGATTGTGGCGCTGGAATGTCACGATCCCCCTCACCCGGCGCGCGCCGCGCGCCACCTTCTCCCCTTGGGGAAGAGGGAAGAAAGCATTCGCCTGATGTTCATGATGTCGTCGGGCGGGCTGACTGCAGCCGAATTGTTCCAGGGCAAGGACGCAATCCTGTCGGGTCCGGCAGGCGGCGTCGTCGGGATGGCCGAGACCGGCAAGCAGGCAGGCTTCGAGCGGCTGATCGGATTTGACATGGGCGGAACCTCGACCGACGTGTCGCACTACGATGGCGAATATGAACGCGCCTTCGAGACGGAAGTCGCGGGCGTGCGTATGCGTGCGCCGATGATGCTCATACACACCGTGGCGGCCGGCGGCGGCTCGATCCTGCATTTCGATGGCGCACGCTTCCGCGTCGGTCCGGATTCGGCCGGCGCAAATCCGGGACCCAAATGCTATCGCCGCGGCGGACCCCTGGCGGTGACCGACGCCAATGTCATGCTCGGCAAGCTGATCCCGGACTTCTTTCCGAAGATTTTCGGGCCTCACCAGAATTTACCGCTCGATGCCCATGCGGTGCGGATGGCGTTCACCGATCTGGCGCAGCAGGTCGGCGACGGCCGCAGGCCGGAGGAAGTCGCCGACGGCTTCGTGAAGATCGCGGTCGAGAACATGGCGAACGCGATCAAGAAAATTTCCGTGCAGCGCGGTTACGACGTCACGGGGTACGCGCTCAACTGCTTCGGCGGTGCCGGCGGCCAGCACGCGTGCCTGGTCGCCGATGCATTGGGCATGACGAGGGTTCTGATCCACCCGTTTTCCTCATTGCTCTCGGCTTACGGCATGGGTCTTGCCAATATCCGTGCCACCCGCGAACAGGCGATCGAACTGCCGTTTGGCGCCAAGGCGCTCGCCTTGCTCAGGCGCACCGGCGGCACACTCGGCAAGGCCGTCAAGGGCGAGGTCGCGGGCCAGGGAGTCTCGCCGGGAAAAATCAGGGTCTTCATGCGTGCGCATATCCGCTACGCGGGCACGGACACCGCACTCGTGGTGCCGGCGGGGAGCCTGCGCGCAATGCAGCGCGCGTTTGAAAAAGCGCATAAGGCGCGTTTCGGCTTCATTGACCGGACCAAGCAGATGGTGGTCGAGGCGGTTTCGGTCGAAGCCGTCGGCGGCGGCGCCAAATTCAATGAGCGGCCGGGCAAGGCGACGCGCGCCAAGCTGCCGAAACCGGCGCGGCGTACGCAATTCTTCTCCGCGGGCAAATGGCACCAGGCGAATGTCTACACCCGCGACCAGCTCAAGCCCGGCCAGAAGGTCAAGGGCGCAGCCGTCGTGATCGAACCGCACCAGACGGTCGTCATCGAGCCCGGATGGCAGGCGGAGCTCACGCGCAAGAATCATCTGGTCCTCGTCCGCGCAAAAAAGCTCAGGCGCAGTTACGCCATCGGCACCCATGCCGATCCGGTGATGCTGGAAGTGGTCAACAACCTGTTCATGTCGATCGCCGAGCAGATGGGCGTGTCGCTGCAAAACACGGCCTATTCCGTCAATATCAAGGAACGGCTCGACTTCTCCTGCGCGGTGTTCGCGCATGACGGCACCCTTGTCGCCAATGCGCCGCACATGCCGGTGCATCTGGGCTCCATGGATCGTGCGGTGGAGACCATCATCCGGGAGAACAAAGACCGGATCCGCCCTGGCGATGTCTATGCCATCAACGCGCCCTACAACGGCGGAACGCATTTGCCTGACATCACGGTGTGCACGCCGGTGTTTGACGACAGGAAAAAATCGATCCTGTTCTGGGTGGCCTCGCGCGGACATCATGCCGATGTCGGGGGCATCTCGCCGGGCTCGATGTCGCCCAACGCGACCACCATCGAGCAGGAAGGTGTCTATATGGACAACTTCAAGCTGGTCGATCGCGGGCGCTTTCGCGAAAAGGAACTGATGGCGGCACTGCTGGGCGCGACATATCCCGCACGTAACCCGGTTCAAAATATCAACGACCTGAAGGCGCAGATCGCCTCCAACGAGAAGGGCGTAGCCGAGCTGCGCAAGATGGTGGCGCAGTTCACGCTACCAGTGGTCAAGGCCTATATGCAGCACGTACAGGACAATGCCGCGGAAAGCGTGCGGCGCGTGCTCGACCGGCTGCACGACGCGGAATTTTCCTACGCGATGGACCAGGGCACAGTGATCAAGGTCCGGATCACGGTCGACAGGAAAAAGCGTGAGGCCACGGTCGATTTCACCGGCACCTCGCCGCAGCAGCCGACAAACTTCAACGCACCGGAACCCGTCACGCGCGCTGCGGTGCTCTATGTTTTCCGCGTCATGGTGGACGACGATATTCCGATGAATGCCGGCTGTCTGCGCCCGATCAATATCGTCATCCCGCCCAAATCGATGCTGACGCCGGAATATCCCGCCGCTGTCGTCGCCGGCAACGTGGAGACTTCGCAGGCAGTGACCGATACGCTGTTCGGCGCGCTCGGCGCGCTGGCTGCCGCGCAGGGCACCATGAACAATCTCAACTTCGGCAACGCGACGTATCAGTACTACGAGACCATCTGCTCCGGCTCCCCGGCAGGGCCCGGTTTCAACGGCACCGACGCCGTTCACACACACATGACAAATACGCGACTCACCGATCCGGAAGTGCTGGAGTTCCGCTATCCGGTGGTGCTGGAAGATTTCCACATCCGTGCCGGCTCCGGCGGCAGGGGACGATGGCATGCCGGCGACGGCATCCGCCGCACCATCCGCTTCCTGGAGAAAATGGACTGCACGATTTTGTCAGGCCACCGCCTTGTGCCACCATTCGGTCTTGCGGGCGGGGAAGCCGGCCAGATCGGCGAGAACTGGGCTCGCCGCAAGGACGGGCACATGGAAAAGCTGCAGGGCTGTGACGAGACCGTAATCGACGAAGGTGAAGCAGTCATCATCCAGACCCCGACCGCGGGAGGATACGGGACGGCTGCCGGCGAATGAGCGCCGGGCTTTCAGTTTCTGGCGATGATCTCGCGCTCGCCGCGATGGACCTGCGTTGCGTCGGTGATCTGGCCGGCGTTTCGCCACATGAGAATCAACGGGCGGCGTTTGCGCAAAGAACTGCGACGGCGGCGGCGCGGCCGCGGCTGCTCGACACGCATACCGCCGATGCGTGCAAATGGTTCGCGCAGCGCGCCGTCGTCGTCGGCGATCAGAAGCGGCAGGCCAAGGACGCTGCCCCAGACGCGCCATTCAGCCATGGCGTCCTCGGCTTCGCTCGAGATGTAGAGCGGCAGCACGAGCGCGGGATCCCTGTGGGCGAGAACGACGGCAACGGCGTCCTGCACGCCACCCTCTCCCTGCAACAGCTTGATGGCGACACCGGCAAAAGCTTTGACCGGCATATTGAGCGCCATGGGCATGCCCGCGAGCGAGCGCCTTACCACGACGCGCTCACGGTGGAGTTCCACATGACGCACCCGCTCGTCGGCCTCGGCATCGCTCGCTGCGAAACGCACAGGCAGGGCAAACGGGTCGAGCCGCAATGCGCGGCCCGACCCGGCGGGCGATCCGCCACTCAACATTTGACGCCTCGAAACTCTCCCGCGCCGGGCTTATGAGGCCGGTCGCGCGAAGATCATGGCAGAAAGGCGTCCGAATTCGCTTAATGTTCGCGGTTAACCGTGGGTAGCTTTAACCGGTTTGCGCTGCATGATTGACGCGGCGTTGCCAACCATGATTGACGAGGTGTTGCAGTGATCGCGCGAATTGTCCGAAATCGGCGGTTGCACCGCGCCGTATTCAGTCCCATTTGAAGGCTATCCACCTCATGCGCGCCCCTGCTCCATCCCTGCTCGACCAGACCGCCCTTCTCGACCGCGCCGAGAGGCTGGTGAAGGCCGCCCGCGCCGCCGGCGCCGATGCCGCCGACGCGGTGGCGGTGCGCTCGATGTCGCTCGGCATCGAAGTGCGCGACGGAGCGGTCGAAGAGAGCGAACGCGCCGAAGGCGATGATCTCGGATTGAGGGTGCTCGTCGGCCGCCGACAGGCGGTGGTTTCCACCAATGACCTGGCTGGCGACGCGGTGACTCTGGCCGAACGTGCGGTGGCAATGGCGCGCGCGGCGCCGGAGGACAGGTTCGCCGGTCTTGCCGACGAGTCGCAACTCGCACACGATTTTCCCGATCTCGACCTGGTCGATCCGCAAATGCCCACGGTGGAGCAGCTCGAGGCCATGGCGCGCGCCGCCGAAGAGGCCGCGCTGGCGGTGAAAGGCGTCGCAAAATCGGGTGGGGCCTCGGCTTCGGCCGGCATCGGCGGCATGGTGCTGGTCACCAGCCACGGATTTCGCGGCGCCTATCTTGGCTCGCGCCATGGCCTGTCGATGACCGCGATCGCAGGCAGTGGCACCGGCATGGAGCGCGATTACGATTATTCTTCGGCGCTGCACGCGAGCGACCTGGAGAGCCCGGAGAAGATCGGCCGCACTGCCGGAGAGCGCACGGTCGCACGGCTCAATCCACGCAAGGTTTCCACCCGCAAGGTGCCGGTCGTGTTTGATCCGCGCGCGGCGGGCTCGCTCATCTCCCATCTCGCCAGCGCCGCCAACGGCACCTCGGTCGCGCGCAAGACGAGTTTTCTGCGTGACAAGATGGGCGAGAAACTGTTTGCCGACGGCATCAGCATCATCGACGATCCGCTGCGCAAGCGGGGCCTGCGCTCGCATCCGTTCGACGGCGAGGGCGTGGCCGGCAAGAAACTTGCGTTGGTCGAGAATGGAAGCCTGCGCTCCTGGCTGCTCGATTGCGCCACGGCGCGCGAGCTCGACCTTGTCACGACCGGCCACGCCCAACGCGGCGTCTCCTCGACGCCGTCGCCGGCCCCGACAAATCTGCACATGGAATCCGGTCGCGTCAGTCCCGAGGCGCTGATCGCCGACATCGCCGATGGCTTTTACGTCACCGACCTGATCGGTATGGGAGTCAACATGGTGACCGGTGATTACAGCCGCGGCGCCTCCGGGTTCTGGATCGAACACGGCAAGTGCAGCTATCCGGTGAGCGAAGTCACGATCGCCGGCCATCTGCTGGACATTTTCCGCACGATCACGCCGGCCAATGATCTCGAATTCCGCTACGGCACCAATGCGCCGACCTTGCGGATGGAGGGCCTCACCGTTGCCGGCCAGTAGCGGCGCCGCGCTGCGCGGCGAACTTGAAACCGTGATGCGTGAGGCTGGCGCGCTCGCCCGGCAAACCGCAAGCGGGCCCCTCAAGCACTGGACCAAAGGCGACGATCATTCGCCGGTGTGCGAAGGCGACATCGCGGTCAACGAACTGCTGCACGCGCGGCTGGGCGCGCTCGAGCCCGGCGCCGGCTGGCTGTCGGAAGAAACGGAAGACCACCTGCCCGACCGCGCTTTTTCACTGGCCTGGATCGTGGATCCGATCGACGGCACGCGCGCATATATTTCCGGCCGCGCAGACTGGACCATTTCGGTGGCGCTGGTCGACAACGGCCGCCCGGTGCTGGCCGCTCTCTATGCGCCGGTGACCGACGAGATGTTCGTTGCGGCATGCGGCAAGGGCGCCAGCCTCAATGGTGCGGCTATCACCACCAGCCGTGGCGGGACGCTTGAACGCGCCCGGCTCGCTGGCCCGAAACGCTATCTCGACCGGCTCGGCGATCTCAATCCCGGCATCCTGGCACAGCCCAAAGTGCACTCCCTGGCATTACGGCTGGCGCGCGTTGCGCATGGCGGGCTCGACGCCGCCTTTGCCTCCCCCGGCAGCCACGACTGGGACCTTGCGGCAGCTGACCTTTTGGTGCACGAAGCCGGCGGCGTGATGACCGACTTTTCCGGCCAGCCGCTGCGATACAACACGCCGCAAATCGTGCATGGCGCGCTGATCGCAGCCGGTCCTGCCCGTCACGGGACGCTGATCGATCTGGTACGCGACCGCGAGGCAGAGTTCGCGTAAGCTCTGTCCGGGGCGGTATCATCCAAATCACCTCACGCGATGTCCGCCGGGGCTTCTTCGAAGGATCAAGCCATGTCCGATCAGGTTCCGGGGAAACAATTGTTGCACCTTGTCTTCGGCGGCGAGCTCACCGAACTGCACGGCTCCGACTTCAAGGACCTCGACAAGATCGACATTGTCGGCATCTATCCGAACTACGCGAGCGCTTATGTCGCCTGGAAGGCGAAAGCGCAGCAAACCGTCGATAATGCCCATATGCGCTACTTCATCGTCCACCTGCACCGCCTGCTTGATCCCGAAAGCACGGGCCGACCGGTGCGTTGAGCAGGGGGCCGATGTCGGTAGCCAAACGAATTCTCACCTCGTCGGCCTTCCAGGAAGCCGCGGGCGCCATTGGCGCCTGGTATCTGCGGCTGGTCTGGTTCACCAGCCGAGTCACCCTGGAGCCGGCGAATATCTACGACACGGTGCAACCGCCGTTGATCATCGCGCTATGGCACGGTCAACATTTTCTCGCGCCGTTCATCAAGCGCAAGGACGCGAACCATCGCGCCAAGGTCCTGATATCGCGCCACCGTGACGGCGAGATCAATGCGCGTGCCGCGCATCGGCTCGGCGTCGGCACCATCCGCGGTTCCGGTGCACACAATGGCGAATTCCACCGCAAGGGTGGCGCCAGCGCGTTCAACGAAATGCTCAAGGCGCTTGACGAAGGCTACAATATGGCGCTCACCGCCGACGTCCCGAAGATCGCGCGCGTCGCCGGCCTCGGCATCGTCAAGCTCGCGCAACACTCCGGCCGGCCGATCTACCCTGCGGCCATTGCTTCGAACCACCGCATCGAGCTCGACAACTGGGATCGAACCGCAATAAACCTTCCGTTCGGACGGATCGCGATGGTAGCGGGCGAACCGATTTTCGTGCCGCGCGATGCCGACGCCGCGGCGCTGGAGGCGGCAAGGCAAACAGTGGAGCTTGAACTCAACCAGGCGACGGCGCGCGCCTACGAAATCGTCGACCGCAAGGGGAGCGCGCAACCGTGAGCAAGTCATTGCCGGCCAGCTTGCGCGCCTACCGGTTTTTGTCGGCGGCAGCGGCGCCCCTGGCGCCGATATTTCTCGCGCGACGGCTGGCCCGCGGCAAGGAGCTCCGCGCGCGGCTGCCGGAACGGCGCGGCGAAGCCCGCATCCCGCGCCCCGACGGACCACTGGTCTGGCTGCACGGCGCCAGCGTCGGCGAATTGGCAAGCGTACTTCCCTTGATCGAACGCATCACCCAGCGCGAGCTCAACATGCTTGTCACCACCGGCACCGTCACTTCAGGCGGGTTGGCAGCGCAGCGACTGCCGCGAGGCGTCGTCCATCAATTCGTACCGCTCGACGTGCCGCGTTACGTGCGGCGCTTCCTCGATCATTGGCGTCCCGATCTCGCGCTGTTCGTAGAATCCGATTTATGGCCGAACCTGATGATCGAGACGTCTGATCGGGACGTGCCTTTGATCCTGCTCAATGGCCGGCTGTCGGAGCGCTCGCTACAGCGCTGGCGCTATCTGCCGGACGCGATCGTCAACCTGTTGCGGCGTTTCGACCTTTGCCTCGCGCGCACGCCGGCCGACGCCGGACGGTTCGGCGAGTTGGGCGCGCAGCACATCGTCACCACCGGAAACCTCAAACTCGACGTGCCGGCGCCGCCGGCCGATGAAGCAAAGCTGTTGGCTCTGAAAGACGCAATTGCGGGACGCCCGCTGTTCGCGGCGGCCTCCACCCATGCCGGCGAGGAAACCGCCATCATCGATGCTCACCGGCGCCTGCGCGCGGAGTTTCCCAGACTGCTGACGCTGATCGCGCCGCGTCATCCCGAACGCGGCCTCGGTGTCGCCGAGATCGCGGCCGCCGCCGGACTCACCGCCGCGCTGCGTTCGCGCGGTGAAATGCCGAGAGACTCAACGGATATTTATGTCGCCGACACGGTCGGTGAACTCGGAATCGCCTATCGCCTGGCGCCTGTCGTGTTCGTCGGCGGATCGCTGGTCCGGCACGGCGGGCAAAATCCGATTGAAGCGGCAAAACTCGGCGCCGCCATCCTGCACGGTCCGCATGTGTGGAATTTTGCCGAGATCTATGACGAGCTCGACAATGCGGGCGGCGCTCAGCCTGTCGCCGATGAAAACGCGCTGTCGGTCCGCATCAGCACGCTCATGAAGCAGCCGGAGCTGCGCGCGAGCGTTGCCGAAACCGCGCGCGACACTGTGGAGGGCCTTGGCGGCGCGCTCGAGCGCACCATGCAATCGCTCGATCCCTATCTGATGCAGCTTCGCCTGCGCCAGCGAGCCGATCATGCGTGAGCCGTCGTTCTGGTGGCGCAAGGCCGGGCTCGCCGCGGGCCTGCTGGCACCCGCCGCCTTTTGTTATGGCGCCATCACCGCGCGGCGGATGGCCAGGTCCGGCGCGCAACCCGGTTTGCCGGTGCTGTGCGTGGGTAATTTCACCCATGGTGGCACCGGCAAGACGCCGACCGTGATGACACTCGCCAGCTTGCTGCAGGATGCCGGCGAGCGGCCCTACTGCCTGAGCCGCGGCTACGGCGGCAGCCTGGCAGGCCCGAAGCAGGTCGACGCCCACGCCGATCATGCTGCCCAGGTCGGCGATGAGGCGCTGCTGCTGGCGCGCGTGGCGCCGACGATCGTGGCGCGCGACCGTGTCGCCGGTGCGGCGGCGGCGCGCGCGGCCGGTGCAACTGTCGTCATCATGGACGACGGCCTGCAGAACCCGTCACTTGCCAAGGATTTCACCATCGCCGTCATCGATGGCCGCCGCGGCATTGGCAATGCGCGCGTATTTCCCGCCGGGCCTTTGCGCGCGCCGCTTGAGGCGCAATTCGCCCGCACCGATGCATTGCTTGTCGTGGGTGAGAATGGTGGCACAAGTGACGTTGTCGCAGCTGCCGGCGCGCGCGGTGTGCCGGTGCTGCACGGCCGGCTGGTGCCCGACACAGGCGTGGCCGCCACGTTCAAGGGCCGAAAGGTTCTGGCATTCGCCGGAATCGGCGATCCGGAAAAGTTCTTTTCCAGCGTCGCCGAGGCCGGCATCGACATTGGACAAGCCGTGCCGTTCCCGGACCATCACCGCTACACGGCGGAGGAAGCGGCGGCGCTGATCATGCAGGCCGAGCACGGTGGTCTGGCGTTGCTCACCACGGAAAAAGACCATGCTCGCATGACAGGTGAGTCCCTGCTCGACGCCCTCAGGACCCGCGCGCATGTACTGGCGGTGACTCTCAGGTTGGATGAGACGGATGAGTTACGCCGGCTGGTCCTAGCGAAGGTGCGACGGTAGAGCGGCTTTTATTTGGCCGGCTTCAGACGCTGCAATACCGCTTCGGGCGACGCATAGGCCTCCTGGTGCTCGACGCTCCAGTACTTAAGCTCGTCGAGCGGAATAGCCTGGCCCGTCACGGCGCAACGCACATAGGCGCCCGGGTGCACCACGCGGAAATCGCCATCGAGATATTTGACCTCGGCCTCGCCGCTCATCGGCGAGGAGCGATCATATCGATTGAGCAATGGCGGCCTCCCTGGGCATCCGTCGTCTTTTGCCAACCCAAAGATAGTCGCTCGGGGGGCGCAGCGAAAGCCTCAGATCACGGTTTCGCAACCTAGGCGCCGAACAGGGTGCCCTGCCCACCCTGGCCGCCGCCGCCGCGCGGCTTTCCCTTCGCCGGCGCGGTCCGCGCCGCAATTCCCTCGCCTTCTCCATCCGCTACCGCCGCCACGCGGCCGTCGGAAAATTCGATATCGAGCCGCATGCGGGCCGTGACCGCCGCGGCCGAGCGCAGCGGGCGGCCAACGCCGTCGCGCACCAGTGCAAATCCGCGCGCGAGCACGCCGCGATATGAGAAGGCAGACAGCAATTGACCGGCACTGCGCAACCGTTCGATCCGGCGATCGAGAATAACGCGTTCTGCACGGATGGCGCGTGCGCCAAGCGCGGCAATAATTTCGCCGCCGCGCGTCAACCGCTGCCGCAGCAATCGCGGCGACAAATTGGCGGCGACACGAGTGAACTGCGTTCGATGAAGCTGCGCGTTCGCGCCCAAGGCACGTGGCAGGCGTCCGGCGCAGGCATCAAGCCGCTGGCGTGGTACCGCCAGCAGATCGTCAAGCGCCGGCAGAGCGCGCGACAACAGGTAAAGCTCCTTGCGGCGCCCTTCCATATTGCGCTGCCAGCATGCGAGCTTGCGGGCGCCGAGCGAAGCGAGCGTGCTCATGAGTTCGGCACGCACCGGCACCGCCATTTCAGCAGCCGCTGTCGGCGTCGGCGCGCGCCGATCGGCGGCGAAATCGATCAGCGTGATGTCGGTTTCGTGGCCGACCGCGGAGATCAGCGGGATCATGCTCTCGGCCGCAGCCCGCACCACGATTTCCTCGTTGAACGACCACAGATCTTCGAGCGAGCCGCCCCCGCGCGCGACGATGATCAGGTCCGGCCGTGGCAAGGGCCCGCGCTCGGGCAGCACATTGAAACCGCGGATGGCATTCGCGACCTCGGCAGCGGAGGCCTCGCCCTGCACGCGCACAGGCCACACCAGCACGCGGCGCGGAAAACGATCCTCCAGGCGATGCAAGATATCGCGGATCACAGCGCCGGTCGGCGACGTCACCACGCCGATCACATCGGGCAGGAATGGCAACAGCTGCTTGCGCGCCTCGTCGAACAGGCCTTCCGCGGCAAGTTTCTTCTTGCGCACTTCCAGCAACTTCATCAGCGCGCCGATGCCGGCCGGTTCCAGCGTGTCGATGACGATCTGGTATTTCGACGAGCCGGCGAAGGTGGTGAGTTTGCCCGACACGATCACGTCGAGTCCCTCTTCCGGTTTCACCCGCATGCGGCCGTAGACGCCCTTCCAGATCACCCCTTCGAGTACGGCCTTGTCGTCCTTGAGGCGAAAATAGACGTGACCGGAGGGTGAGGCCCCTTTGAACCCTGACACCTCGCCGCGCACCCGGACATAGCCATAGGCGTCCTCCACCGTCCTCTTGAGCGCCGAGGACAGCTCGGAGACGGTCCATTCCACAACGTTGTTCAGGGCGGGCTCTGCCATCGGGGCCGACTCTCTTGCGATACGAGGCGGCATGCTACACAAAAGCCGCCGTCACGGTCTGCCTGTAATTTCAGACTGCGCCACGAATGCGGCGGGACTCCCTCTCCCATAGGGAGAGGGTTGGGGGTGAAGGACTTATCGACAGGTCGCAACCCCTCACCCGCCCGCCTTCGCCACAGCTTCCGCCTTCGCGCTCATGCGCTACGGCGGACTCAAACCCGCCGAAGCTCGCGCAGCGAGCGGAGACGGGTCGTCGGGCAACCTCTCCCGATGGGAGAAGTGAAGAGAAACGAGAACGCACTGGCATGAACATCCTCATCCTCGGTTCCGGCGGACGCGAGCACGCGCTGGCCTGGAAAATGGCGGCGAGCCCGCTGACGACCAAGCTCTATTGCGCGCCCGGCAATGCCGGCATCGCGCAGGAAGCGGAATGTGTCGCGCTCGAACTGACCGATCACGCTGCCGTCGTCGCATTCGCCAAGGACAAGAAGATCGACCTGGTTGTGGTGGGACCCGAGGTGCCGCTGTGCGCCGGCATCATCGACGACCTGGAGGCAGCCGGCATCAAGGCGTTCGGGCCGACCAAATGGGCGGCGCGGCTGGAGGGCTCGAAAGGTTTCACCAAGGACCTCTGCAAAGCCAACAAGATTCCAACCGCGGCCTACGAACGCTTCAAGGGCGCGTCGGCCGCGAAGGACTATGTACGCTTGAAGGGCGCACCGATCGTGATCAAGGCCGACGGGCTGGCAGCCGGGAAAGGCGTCGTCGTCGCAGAAACCGTGCAGGAAGCGGAAGCCGCCATCGACATGATGTTCGGTGGCGGCCTGGGCAAGCCCGCCTGGGAAATCGTGATCGAGGAATGTCTTGTCGGCGAGGAAGCTTCCTTCTTCGCGTTGTGCGATGGCGAGACGGCGATCGCACTTGCGTCAGCGCAGGACCACAAGCGCGTCGGCGACGGCGACAAGGGACCCAATACCGGAGGCATGGGAGCCTATTCACCGGCGCCGATCATGACGGCGGAAATGAACCGGCGCGTGATGGACGAGATCATTCACCCGACCGTGCGTGCTCTCAAACGCGCAGGTGCGCCTTACAAAGGCGTGCTGTTTGCCGGCCTGATGATTACGAAGGATGGGCCCCAGCTGATCGAATACAATGTTCGCTTCGGCGATCCGGAATGCCAGGTGCTGATGCTGCGCCTGATGTCGGACCTCGTTCCCGCGCTGCTGGCCGCGCGCGACGGACAGCTGAAAAATTTCGACTTGCGCTGGTACCCCGACGCGGCGCTCACGGTGGTGATGGCGGCGAAGGGCTATCCCGGCAGCTATGACAAAGGCACGGTGATCGAGGGGCTGGATGCGGCCGCGCAGGTGGACGGCGTGGAGATTTTTCACGCCGGCACCAAGGCCGAGGAAGGCCGAATTCTTGCAAATGGCGGCCGCGTCCTGAATGTCTGCGCTCGCGGTAATACGGTAGCCGAAGCGCAGCAGCGGGCTTATGCAGCGGTCGACCGCATCAAATGGCCGGGCGGTTTCTGCCGCCGCGACATCGGCTGGCGGGCCATCGAGCGCGAAAAAGCCTAGCATTCGCGCTTTCGGCCGATGAATTGATACGCCAAGTTTACAGCGCCATTCAAATATTGACGCCGAAGCTATTAGGCGCGGTCTGCACTGCGGCGTAGCGTCTCGGCGCTGCGGGGCTATTTGCCGCAAGGAGATTCATCAAAATGAAAACGCTTGTTATTGCGGCCGCGCTGGCCGCGTTCGCTGTCGCCTCGCCCGCGTTGGCACAATCCACGGGTTCGAATCACGTTTATTCCGACGGCTCGGTCGCCACGACGAATCCAAACGATGTCGTGTTCGAAGGGCAGATCATTGGACGCGATCCGGACGCCAATATCCGGTTCCAGCTGTGGCGCGAGGCCCAGTTCCTTCAGGGCGGCGCCGAATAGACCGCCTGGAATTGAACTCTCCCGCAAAGCCCGGCCTGCTCGCCGGGCTTTGTTTTTTCCGCCGTGATCGGGCGCGGAAATAGTGCCAGCTGATTCGTATTGCGTAGTCGCCGGTAAGCGCCGATTAACCTCACACATTCTTGACGGCATCGACTGCACGGGCGTCCTGCGTCCGCAGCCTTGCGCCTCTATTCAAGCGCAATTGAGCGATGCTGTTCCGGACGGACGGGGCTCCTTGGAGTTCTGACATGAAAAAACTCGCGACAGCGTTTGTGCTGGCAACACTTGCGGCGACCCCGGCACTCGCAAAAACAGACCATCCGCGCAAGCCAGTCGCCGCGCAGGCGACGGATTCTTATCTCGTCAGTGAGTCCGGCTACGGTTCCTACGCTTCCGCCGGCGCAATCGGCTACGGTTCGAATAGCATCTACTCTGACGGCTCAATAGCCACCACGAACCGCAACGACGTCGTGTTCGATGGATTGGTCATCGGAAGCGATCCGGATCCCAATATTCGATTTCAGCTGTGGCGCGAGGCTCCATCACTTCAAGGCGGGCCCGAATGAACCTCTGAGAATTGAAATATCGGCAAAGCCCGACGATGCCGGGCTTTGCTTTGTGCGCTATCCACCCGTCACGCCTGCGCTTGACACTGCGGTCCGACTGTTGCCGACTGCAACGTGAGTTTGTTTGCGTCAATCGGGCGGGCCTCCTGCGGGGACAAAAAATGCATCCAGTGCTGCGGCTTTACGAAGACGTGTTGTCGAGCGCCGAGACCCTTGAATTCCGGCTGCCGCCGCTCCCGCGATTTATATTCGTGGTCCACGGCTCGGCCACAATCGCCGGCAAGCATTTGAACGAAGGCGAGGCCTGGCAGGGCGAGAGCGAAGGCGTAGTCAAGCCCGGCGCAGGTGGTGTCACATGCTGGCGCTGGGAGTTGACGCGCGGCGACCAGGGCAGCACGGTCGCCGCCGCGCCCGGCATGATGACGCACGAGAAGCTCACGGCGTATCTGGAAACGCTGCCGAAGGGCGAATTGCTGATGCGCGGCGACAGCGTCGCCTTCCCGCCCGGCGGCTGCGCCTACACCCATGTCCATCAGGGCCCCGGCATTCGCTGCATGATCGAGGGCGGCATCCGCATCGACACCCACAACCGCTCGACTTCCTATGGACCGGGTGGTGCGTGGTATGAGACCGGTCCTGATCCCGTATTCGCACAGGCGGCGGCGGGCGTGCCGAGCCGGTTCATCCGCGTGATGATCCTGCCGCGGGCCTATCTCGGCAAAAGCTCGATCCAGTATGTAAAGGACGAGGACAAGGACAAGCCGAGGACGCAGCAGTACAAGATATATGCGGACGCCCCGATCTCGTTCGAGGCAAAGAAATAAGCGTGCCGCGGAGATGACAGCCATCGACCGCCAGGAGGCGTTTTCGGGCACCAAGGAGGTGGCAGCTACATTGCGTCTCGATGCTGCGCGCCTGCAAGACTATCTCACGCGACGGGTCGATGGCTTTGCCGGTCCGCTGACGCTCAAACAGTTCAAGGGCGGTCAATCGAATCCGACTTATCTCCTGGAGACGCCTGCACGGCGCTACGTCCTGCGCCGCAAGCCGCCTGGCAAATTGCTGCCGTCCGCCCATGCGGTCGACCGCGAATATCGCGTGATCCGCGCGCTGCATGGTCAGGGGTTTCCGGTCGCCGAACCGCTGGTCCTTTGCGAAGACGAAACCATCGCCGGCACGCCGTTCTATCTGATGGACTTCGTCGACGGCCGCGTGTTCTGGGAACCGCAGATGCCGGGCTCGAATCCCCATGAACGCGCTTCAGTCTACTATGCCATGAATGAAACGATCGCGCGTCTGCACAACTTTGACCCGGTGCAAATCGGGCTGGGCGATTTCGGCCGCGGCGAAAATTATGTCGCGCGGCAGGTCGAGCGCTGGTCGAAGCAATATCGCGCCTCCGAAACCGAAAAGATCGATGCCATGGAGCAGCTGATCGAATGGTTGCCCGGGCACATTCCGCCGGCGGGCCCGCCACGGCTGGTCCACGGCGACTACCGTCTCGACAACCTCATCGTGGCGGCGACCGCACCGAAGATCGTCGCCGTGCTCGACTGGGAATTATCCACTCTCGGCGATCCGCTTGCCGATTTCACCTATCACCTGATGGCCTGGCACATGCCGCACTCCGAAAGCGCGGCCGGCACCGCCTCGCTGGTCGGACACGATCTTCGCGCGCTGGGCATTCCGTCGATGGCGGACTACATCGCCGCCTACGCTGCGCGTACGGGGCTCGACCCGCGCTCGCATCTGCCAACCTACCTCGCCTATAATTTCTTCCGCATCGCCGCCATCCTGCAGGGCATTATCGGCCGCGTGCGCGACGGCACAGCCACGTCCGAATTCGCGCCCGCCAAGGCCGAGATGGTGCGCCCGCTGGCCGAAAAGGCCTGGAGTTTTGCGCGCGAGGCCGGCGCCCAATGAAAACCCTCGCTCTTTCGCTCGGCGGTGGCGGCGCCCGCGGTCTCGCGCATATTGCGGCGATTGAGGCGCTCGACGAGATGGGCGTCCGGCCGGTGGCACTGTCAGGTACCTCGATCGGCGCCCTGTTTGCTGCCGCCTATGCAGCCGGCATGAGCGGCAAGGCCATCCATCGCTATGTCGTCTCGCTGTCGAAGAAACGGACCGAAGTGATCAAGCGATTGATCGCGGCGCGCGCACGCGTGCTGCCTCACCTGTTCACCGGTTTCCGCACCGCCACGCTGATTGATGCAGAAAAATTCTGCGCGAAATTCCTGCCCGATGAAATTCCGAAAAATTTCGAGGATCTCGCCATCCCGCTGACGGTGGTGGCGTCCGATCTCTACGGCAGGCGCGAGGTGGTGTTTAATTCTGGTCCGCTGTGGCCGGCGCTCGCAGCGTCAATTGCAATTCCCGGCCTGATGCGGCCGGTGCGCATTAACGGCCGCATCATGGTCGATGGCGGCGCCACCAATCCGCTGCCGTTCGAACATCTGCGTGGGCGCGCCGATATCGTGGCAGCGGTGGATATTTCAGGCGCGCCGTCCGAGCAACGTACCGAACTGCCAAGCCCCTGGGAGTGTGTCTACATGTCGGTGCTGGTGATGGGCCATGCCGTCACAACCGAGAAGCTCAAGCGCACGCAGCCGGACCTGCTGATCCAGCCCAGGGTCGGGCTGTTTCATGTCCTCGATTTCTACCGGGCCAACGCCATTCTGCGGGCGGCCGAACCGGTGAAAACGGATATTGAAAACCGGCTCCGCTCCCTGCTGACCGCATAGCCGCGCAGTAACACGCATTGCCTGCGCCTTACGGTCAACGAATCCTTACGTCGTGAGACCCTATTCCGATCAATCGGGTTGGATAAAATTGAGACCCGTCCGGTACGACCGTGATGCAATTGAGAATGCATCAAACATGATCGCCAACAGCATTGGCATCCAGGTCATTATGCCAAAGACCGGAACGAGCCCGCAGACGGCGCCGCCGCCACCGGCCAACGACAACGATAGTGATTCTCGGACCGCGGCACCCAAGCAGGCGCCGCCGCCGCCCGGCATGGGCAAGTTCGTCGACAAGACGGCCTGATCCCCTCATCGAATTCGTCCCGCCGGCGCGGGCGATGGCAGCGGAATTTGTCAGTCGCGCCGCGCCTGGAAAAACGTCCTCAATACGTCAGCGCATTCGCTCTCGCTGATACCGCCATAGACCTCCGGCCGGTGATGGCAGGTGGGCGAAGCAAAGAAGCGTACGCCGTTTTCCACTGCTCCGCCCTTCGGATCGCTGGCGCCGAAATAAAGCCGGCGGATGCGGGCAAACGATATCGCGGCCGCACACATGGCGCAGGGCTCCAGGGTCACATAGAGATCGCAGCCGGTAAGCCGCTCCGAGCCGAGCGCCGCCGCGGCCTGACGGATCGCCAGCAATTCGGCATGCGCGGTGGGGTCCTTGTCGGCCAAGGTGCGGTTGCCCGCACGCGTGACCACCTGCCCTTCGCGCACGATGACGCAGCCGACCGGCACCTCGCCGCGCACTCCTGCCGTACGAGCTTCATCGAGAGCCAGTTGCATGAATGATGGTGATGCCATGTACACCGTCATGGCCGGGCTCGTCCCGGCCATCCACGTCTTTTATTGCTGCACCGTGTATAAAGGCGTGGATACCCGGCACAAGGCCGGGCATGACGAAGACCGCAAATGGCCGAAATAAACAGCAAGCAAATCCCGGGCGAGCGCATCGCCAAGGTCATCGCGCGCGCCGGTCTCGCATCGCGGCGCGAGGCGGAAGCCTGGATCGCGGCGGGGCGCGTCGCAGTCAACAACGCGGTGATTACCTCACCGGCGCTCAACGTCATCGCTTCCGACCGCATTACCGTCGACGGACAGCCATTGCCCGGGCGCGAGCGCACGCGCATGTTCCTGTATCACAAGCCGCGTGGGCTGGTGACCACGCATGCCGATCCGCAAGGCCGCGACACCATCTTCCGCGCGCTGCCCAAGCACCTGCCGCGCCTGATCAGCGTCGGCCGGCTCGACCTCAACACCGAAGGGCTGCTGCTGCTGACCAATGACGGCGGGCTTGCTCGCGTCCTGGAATTGCCGGCAACCGGTTGGCTTCGCCGCTACCGGGCGCGCGCACTTGGACGCGTGACTCAGGCAGCGCTCGACCGCCTGCGCTCCGGCATCACGCTCGCCGGCGTGCGCTACGGGCCGATCGAAGCCACGCTCGACCGCGAGCAAGGCGCCAATGTCTGGCTGACATTCGCCATTCGCGAGGGCAAGAACCGCGAGGTGCGAAAGGTTCTGGAATCGCTCGGATTGAAAGTGAACCGGCTGATCCGCGTCGCCTATGGGCCGTTCGAACTGGGCGAACTCGATGACGGCGCGGTGAAGGAAGTGGAGACCGAGGCGTTACGCGCGCAGCTTGGGCCTGAGCTCGCCGCACTGGCAAACGCGGATTTTAGTTCGCCGCTTGAGGATGACGCCCGCAAAGCCATTGCCCGTCACCCCGAGGCGCGCGCGAAGCGCGCCTCGAAGCATGGCGGCCCGGGCCGCTCATCGTTCGAGGCACGGCAGAGCCGTACATCTCGGGATGACGGATCGAGGGTGAAGCGCCGTGGACCGAAGCGCCATCGCCGCGACCGCAGCGGCGGCCCGCGCCCGTCGCGGCCGAGGCCGAAGTAATGCGCGTGATCGGCGGCAAGTTGCGCTCACGCCCGCTGGCGGGGCCGAAATCCGACGCCGTGCGGCCGACCAGCGACCGTTTGCGCGAAGCGCTGTTCAACATTCTCACGCACGCCTATGACGATCCGGTCTCAGGCGTGCGCGTGCTTGACCTGTTCGCCGGCACCGGCGCGCTCGGTATCGAGGCAATATCGCGAGGCGCATCTTACGTGCTGTTCGTGGACGACGGCGTGGAAGCGCGTGCATTGTTGCGTGACAATACGGAGGCACTCGGGCTCGGCGGCGTCACTCGCATCTTCCGGCGCGACGCAACAAAATTGGGACCTGCCCATCCGCTTGAGCCGTTCGATCTGGTGTTCCTCGATCCACCCTACCGCAAGGGTCTTGCCGAAAAGGCGATCGCTTCCGCGCGCGATGGCGGCTGGCTCAAGCCGCAGGCTTTGATTGTCGTCGAGGAAGCCGCTGACGCGGAGTTCAAGGCACCGGAGGGATTTGAGGAGCTGGAGCGGCGGCAATACGACGACACGGCGTTTGTGTTCTTGCGGAGTCTGTAACTGTCGTCGCAGGCGAGCCAAGTGAGACCCGCTTTGACGGGGACAACGGAAGAGAGTCGAAACAAAATCACTTCCGCCCGAATAACCGCTCGATATCAGCGAGTTTCAACTCCACATAGGTCGGCCGGCCGTGGTTGCACTGGCCCGAATTCGGGACTTCTTCCATCTCGCGCAGCAGCGCATTCATTTCCTCCGGCTTGAGCCGCCGGCCCGCACGCACCGAGCCGTGGCAGGCCATGGTGGCGGAGACGTGCAGCAAACGACGCTCCAGCGGCAGCGAATCGTCCCATTCCGCCATGTGTTCCGCGAGGTCGCGCATGAGGCCCTTTGCGTCGACCTCACCCAGCATCGAGGGCGTTTCCCGCACGGCAACCGCACCCGGCCCGAAGGCTTCGACCGCCAGGCCGAACCGCGCAAGGTCATCCGCGCGCGCCACCAGCCGGGCAGCATCGGCTTCGTCGAGTTCGACGATTTCCGGAATCAGCAGGATCTGTCGCGGCACGCCCGACTTTTCGATTGCCGCCTTCATGCGCTCGTAAACGATGCGCTCGTGCGCGGCGTGCTGGTCGACGATGATGAGCCCGTCCCACGTCTGCGACACGATATACGTCTCGTGTACCTGTGCGCGCGCTGCACCGAGCGGGCGTTCGATCAGGTCCGGCGCAGGCGCAATGCTTTCAATCCTGACATCGGCCGACGGCGCGCCGACCTCGAAGGCGGCCTGCGCGGCCTCCGCGAAACCGGGCGCTACCCCACCGCGCGTGGGAATGTACCCGGGCGGGCGCGCCGGCGAGCGGCGCCAGTCGTAGGCGCCGCGTCGCGCCGTCGCCAGCGGCCGGAACGCGGCGATCGTGGCACTGCCGCCGGTGGTCGCTGCGCGCTGGCCCTCGCGCGCCAGCGCATCCTTCAGCGCGCGTACGATCAGGCCGCGCACCAGGCCGGAGTCGCGAAAGCGCACTTCGGTCTTGGCCGGATGCACGTTGACGTCAACCTCGCGGGCATCAAGCGTGACGAACAGCGCCAGCAGCGGATGGCGGTCGCGCGGCAGATAGTCGGCATACGCGCCGCGCACCGCGCCGACCAGGAGCTTGTCGCGCACCGGACGGCCATTGACGAAAAGATATTGCCCGAGCGTGTTTGCGCGACTGAGCGTCGGCAGCCCGGCGAAGCCGGAAACGCGGACCCCCTCGCGCTCGGCGTCGATGGCAGCGGCATTGGCTCGGAAGTCGGCGCCCAGGACGTCGCCAAGGCGTGAGATCTCGTCGGCAGCCTGGCCCCATGTGACCGGCGCCCGCTCTTCGCCCGCGAGCGTGAAGGAAACATCTGGCCGGCTCATCGCCAGGCGCCGCGCCACCTCGCGCACGGCTTCCGCCTCGCTGCGGTCGGTCTTCAGAAATTTCAATCGCGCCGGCGTGGCATAAAACAGATCGCGCACCTCGACGCTGGTGCCCTGGCCGAGCGCGGCCGGCTTTATCTCCGATTTTGCGCCGGCATCGACCTCGATCGACCAGGCGTGCGGCTCGCTCCGATGGCGCGTGGTGATGGTCAGCCGCGCGACTGCGCCGATCGATGGCAACGCTTCGCCGCGAAAACCAAGCGTCCGGATTGACAACAGGTCGTCTCCGACAAGCTTGGATGTGGCGTGGCGCTCGACCGAAAGCGCAAGATCCGCCCGCGACATGCCTTCGCCGTCATCGGTGACGCGGATCAGACGGCGGCCGCCGCCATCGGTGAGGATATCAACGCGGTGCGCGCCGGCATCGAGCGCATTCTCGATCAGTTCCTTGACCACGCTCGCCGGCCGTTCGACCACCTCACCGGCGGCGATGCGGTTGACGATGGTCTCGGGTAGCTGGCGGACGGGCATCCATATTCCTTCGATTCGATACGTGAGTAATGTACAGGGCTCCGTACGCTGCAGTGAGGTTTGTGGCCGGATTTCCCGGCAATTCACCGCCCGTGAACCTTTCAGGAAAGTCGAGCCACTAAGGGAGAACCATGCCTCCAAAGGGCACACGCACTACTGGAAACGGCGATGCTGACCGGCTCGACCCTTGCCTGGACCCATGTTGCGACCGCCATCAGCCTGATCGCGTGGGCCAATCTGGTCTACGCGATCCGGCTTGGCCGCAATCAGGTCGCCGCCGGCAAAAATTGGGCGCGTACCGTCGGCGAAGTGATCGAATCCGAAGTTGAGCTGGCGGGATCGCATTCTTCGGATGACGTTCCCGATTGTACACCCAGGGTCCGCTATCGTTACGGTGTCGGCGGAAAATCCTATGAGGGCGACCGCATCCGGTTCGGCGGACAGTCCGACACCACGCGCTTGCTGGCGGAGCAGACCATCGCCAAGTACCCGGCCGGTAGCAAAGTCGAGGTCCTCTACGATCCCGAACATCCCGATAACGCCGTGCTGGAATGCCGGAGCGTCAGCGCGCCTGCGACCTACGGCCTGCTGATCGTATTCACTGCGATATCGGCTGTGCTGATTTCCCAATCAGTCGCCGGCAGGGTGCTGACCGCCGGCGGCGTCCCGTATTTCGTATTCCTGCTGCCGATGGCGGCGATCGCACTCGTGATCACTTTCGTCTCTTGCCTGAAGCTGCGCAACACTGCCGCTTGACCTAGTCGAATGACGGTCTGCTGCTGCGCATCCGCTTGATGGTCGCGCGGTGCTTTTTCCCTTCGAGACGCTGGCGCTTTGCCGCCTTCGGCACTTTGGTGGCGCGTCTCGGTACCGGCCTGACGGCTGCCTGCCGGATCAGTTCGAACAGGCGCTCGCGCGCGTCCGCGCGGTTGCGCTCCTGGGTACGGTGCTGCTGGGCGACGATCACGATGACGCCCTCCTTTGTCAGCCGCTTGCCGGCAAGCCGCATCAGCCGCACCGCCACGTCGTTCGGCAGCGACGGCGAATGGCGCGCGTCGAATCGCAGCTGCACCGCAGACGACACCTTGTTGACGTTCTGCCCGCCAGGCCCGGAGGCGCGCACGAAGGATTCCGACAATTCGGATTCGTCTATCGAGATATTGTCGGTGATCGCAATCATTTCGCTGCCCGGTGACCCGCGACTGCGGGGCATCCAGTATACACAAATGTCCATCGTTGATGACCGGTTCGCCCGTCTTCACGGGCGATGCGATTCACTGGCTCAGATACTTCTTGGCGAGCACCTTGCCCTCTTCCACCGCCGGCTGGTCGAAAGCGTCGATGCCGAGGAGGTGCGCGGCGATGATGGTCTCCAGCATGAAATGCATCAGCAGTTCGCCGAGGCTTTCCTCGTTCACTTGCGGAATATGAATGGTGCGCACCGGACAGCCATTCCCGGCCAATGTCTCGGCCGTGGCGCGGCCCTCGGCCGAAACCAGATCGCCGATGGTCTTGCCCCCGAAACCGGGTTCCCCGGCAAGCTTGGCGAGTTCGCCATCGATGCGCGGGCCCTCCCCGCGCGCGGCTGTGGTGATGACCGTGAACAATTTGTCGCGCGGCCCGCCGATGAACAATTGCACCTGGCTGTGCTGGTCCACCGGTCCGAGGCAAGCAAGCGGCGTCGTGCCCTTGCCGTCCTTGCCGAGGCTTTCGGCCCAGAGCTGCACGTACCAATGCGTGAAGCGCTCCAGCCGGTCGGCATAGGCCATCAGCACGCTGATATTCATTCCGTTGCTCTCGGCCGATGCCACGGCGAGCGCGGCGCCAAGCGCGGCAGGCACGTCTGCCGCCTTCTTCTTTGCCAGCACCGGCGCCAGCGCGAGGCCGGCGCCTTCGCGCACCGCCGCGACGTCGAGGCCGAGCATAGCCGCCGGCAGCAGGCCGACATTGGTGAGCGCCGAAAAACGCCCGCCGACGCCGGTATCATGATCGAGAATCGGAACGTGGTGGGCCGCGAGCAATTCGCGCAAGCCGTTGCGCTTGCCCGGTTTGGCAGGTTCGGTCAGGCCGAGGAAAATGTCAGGAATGCGTGTCGCAAGTCCCTCGGCTTTAACCGCCGACAGCGCGGCGATGACCTGCATCAGAGTCTCGGCGGTGCCGCCGGATTTCGAGACGGTGACGAAACGGGTCGTCGTGTGCGGCAGCTTTGCGAGCAGCGCATCGAACGTGCCGGCATCGAGATTGTCCATGAAATGCAGGCGCGGCGGCGCCCGCAGGCTGCCGATACCCGGCACGCCATGGCCGGCCAGCTGTGCCAGTGTCTGCCCCCCGAGGCTGGAGCCGCCCGTGCCGAGAAGCACGATATCGGTGGCATCTTGCGCCAGCCGGCGGGCGGTATCGCGGATCGCTTCGATGTCCCCATGCGCCTCCGGCAGCCGCAGCAACGGCAGGCCGCCGTCGACGTAACGCATGCACAAGGCTTCGAGCGCGGTCTCCGCCCGCGCAAGCATCGCATCCAGGGTCCTGTCGGCGACGCCATGCGGGCCGATGTTCTTCTCGCGCGCACTGTCGATGGATTGAATCAAAGGCATGGGACGCATATTGCTCCGCTGTCATGCCCGGTCTCGTGCCGGACATCGCTCTGAGGAACGCAAGGCCTTACCTTCCTAAACGGGATGGCCGGGTCAAGCCCGGCCATCACAGTCCCGAATTCCGTGAAGCGACCAGCCCGGAATCGCGCGATCAGCGCAACGGAGGCGATAACGCGGGCGCCGGTTGCTCGGTTCCGCTCGACGTCAGCCCCTTCGGCCGGCCCGCCACTGTCACAAGCATCCCGCCCCCGTAGAGACGTTTGGCAACACGTTTGGCGTCCTCGATGGTGACGGCGTCGATCAAGGCGCCGCGGCGCTGCATATAGTCGATGCCAAGTTTGTCGAGCTGGATCTGGGTCAATTGGGACGCGATCTTGCTCGAAGTATCGAGGGAAAGCGCGTAGGCGCCTTTCAGATAGGACTTGGTCTCGGCCAATTCGGCGGCGGTCGGGCCGCTCTCGGCCATGCGCCTTGTCTCTTGCTCGATGACATTGAGCGCGTCGCCGGTGCGGTCGGCACGGGTAGCGGTACCGCCAAGCAGAACCGAGGCGCGACGGAACCAGATCAGGCTGTCGGAGACACCGTAAGCGAGGCCGCGTTTCTCACGCACCTCCTTGTACAGGCGCGACGAGAAGCTGCCGCCGCCCAGGATGTGGTTGACGACATAAGCGGCCATGAAATCGGGGTCGTGCCGCGCGATGCCAACACCGCCGAACGTGACCACCGCTTGCGGGACGTCGACATTGATGACGATCCGTCGGCCGAGATTGCGCGGTGTGGCAACGGCCACCGGCTTGAGATTGTTCTTTGCGGGAAGGCTGCCGAAAGTGCGATCGATCAGGGTGCCCGCGGTTTTTGCATCGATATCGCCGACAATCGAAATCGTCAGTTCGTTGCGCGCGAAAGTCCTGCGGACGTAGTCGCGCATGTCGTCGGCCGTAATGTGCGGAACGGTGTCCAGGCTGCCGCGGGTTTCGCGGCCGTAGGGATGATCCGGAAAGGCGGTCTGCCACCAGCTGCGGCTTGCCAGGTCGTTGGGGTTGGTGGTGTCGCGCCGCAAGGTCGAAAGAACCTGACCCCGCACCCGCTCGGTCAATTCGGCGTCGAAATGCGGCGCCGTCAGCGCCAGCCGCAACAGATCGAACGCCTCCTCGCGGTGCTCGTTGAGCGCGCGCAACGAACCGTGGAAGTAGTCGCGGCCGACATTAAAACCAAGCTCGATGGCATGGTTTTCCAGCCGCTCGTGATAGGCCTTGCTGTCGAGATCGCCGGCGCCCTCGTCGAGCATGTTGGCGGTGAGACTGGCGGTGCCAGCCTTATCGGCATCATCCTGGCTGGAGCC
Source organism: uncultured Alphaproteobacteria bacterium (assembly GCA_963828695.1). Lineage (GTDB taxonomy): Bacteria > Pseudomonadota > Alphaproteobacteria > Rhizobiales > Xanthobacteraceae > Pseudolabrys. The sequence goes on from CAWHFS010000001.1 coordinate 921,778, forward strand.
CCCGACGAAGGCATAATTGAGCGACACCAGCGGCACCGTCTGCTCGCGCACCAGCCAGGCCGGGATGCCCGACGGGCTGACGATTTTTTCGATGTTCATCGCCTGGGCGGCGGGCGAGACGATCAGCAAGGCAAGCGCGGCCAGCGCGGCGCAAGTGAAGAACCGGTTCATGAACGTTTCTCCGCTTGCGGGCTGGTATCCTTGATCAGAAAACCGGTGACCGAGCGGCGCTTGTCGAGCCAGTTGCGCGCGGCCTCCTTCACCTGTTCGGCGGTAATGGCGCGGATACGATCAGGCCAGTGCAGCACGTCGTTGACGGTCGCGCCGGTCGTCAGCGAGGAGCCGTACCAGCGCGCCATGCTGGCCTGGTTGTCGTGGGCATAGACCGCGTCGGCGATCAGCCGGGTCTTGGTGCGCTCCAGCTCCTCGGGCGAAACACCGTTGGCGATGACGTCGGCGATCACCGCATCGGCCGCCTCTTCGAACTGCGTGAGCGTGGTGCCCGAATTCGGCGACCCGTAGATCCCGAATTTCGTCATATCGAGCGCGGAACTGTCGTACCAGGCGCCCGCCATGACTGCGATGTGCTTGTCCACCACCAGAGTACGGTAGAGCCGGCTGTTCGAGCCCCGCCCAAGAATATGCGCGAGCACCTCCAGCGCCTCCGATTCGCCCCGTTTGGCGTTGGGAAAGGACGGCACCAGATAGTCGCGCTGCATCATCGGCTGCTCGACGCGCGGATCGGCAAGCGTCAATCTGCGCACAGCTACCGGCTTTGGCTCTTGCGGACGCTTGCGCGGCAGGATCGAAGCCTGGCGCGCGATCTTGCCGTAGGTTTCTTCGGCAAATTTGCGGGCGGCTTCCGGCTCGACGTCGCCGGCGACGACCACCACGGCATCGTTGGGCGCATAAAAACGCCGGTAGAAGCCGATCGCATCGTCGCGGGAAAGCTGCTCCATTTCGTGGCGCCAGCCGATCACCGGCTTGCCATAGGGATGATTGAGGAACAGCGCCGCGTCGATCTGCTCGCCGAGCCGCGCACGCGGATTATTGGCGACCCGCTGGTTCTGCTCCTCGAGGATGACATTGCGTTCCGGAAGGACCACCTCGTCAGTAAGCTGGAGACCGGTCATGCGGTCGGCCTCGAATTCCATCACCGTCTTGAGCTTCTCGCTCGGGACGCGCTGGTAATATCCGGTGTAATCGTTCGAGGTGAATGCGTTTTCCTGGCCGCCCATGCCGGCGACCACTTGCGAGAACTTTCCGGCGGGATGCTTGGCCGTTCCCTTGAACATCAGATGCTCAAGGAAATGCGCAAGCCCCGACTTGCCCGGCGTCTCGTCGGCGGCGCCCACCCTGTACCAGATCATGTGCGTGACGATCGGCGTGCGGTGGTCGGGAATGACCACGAGTTCAAGACCGTTGCCCAGCACAAACTGCGAAATCTTTGGGCCACCGGATTCCGCAGCCGAGGCAGTCGCCGCGGCCAAGGCCGCAACCGCGAAACAAAAAGTGCGAATGGCAGAAGCAATAAAAGTTGGCACGTGCGGGGCCTCGAAGCTTTGGAATTTGCCGGAGACTGGGTTCAGACCGTTGGGCACGCAAATATACGCGAACTGGACGCGCTGGAATTGAGCCTGCCGATCAGCGGCCGCTTTCCAGTTCGCCGTGCGTGGCGAGGTAATTGGTCGCCTTGGGCGCGCTGGTGTCTTTGGCAACGCCGTAGGGCTGATCCGGCGACGGCGTACGATAGCCGGGCGGTGGATCGGTCAACGAGGCGCGCGGCGGCTCGCGGGTGAACTTGGCGACGTTCTCATCATCCTTGCCGCCGAACATGTTGCTGAACAGACCACCCTTGTATCCGAGTTCGGAAGGCGTCATGCGGTAATGATCGTCATCGGTGGGCGTAGGACCGGTGTTGGCCCGGCCGCCGGTGCGCGCCAATTGGGGGTTTCCCTTGGCGCCAGGTGCGAGTTGATCCGGCGGCAATGGATTCTGTTCGCGCTCACGCTCATCGCTCACATTGCGATTGCGCTCCGCGGCCGCTTGCGACTTGCGGCGGGCAACGTCGGGATCCTTCGGCCAGGCGGGGTTGTTGGCAATCGCAGTGTCGGTTGTCAGTGGCGGCGGCAATTCGTGGCTCGGCGGAATCACCAGCGGTGACCGCTCCTGATAATTGATATTGTCCCCGCCGTCGCGCTTGAGCCCGATCCCTTCAAGAATGCCGCGGAGAATCTTGGTGTCGAACGGCACGTCTTCGGCCGGCTGGGATTGCGCCGCAGCAGGCAGCGTCAGCACGGCCGCGCCCATCGCTATGGTCAAAGCGCTGGCGGCGAATTTCACGGTCAGGCGTGTCAGACGCATTGCACACATCCGATTGAGCTATCGAGGCCCCCTGCAACCCCGCGCGTGTCGGGTGGTCTTGTCCGTGACTATCGGCGGATCAGGGCGCTTTTGCGGCGCGGTCCCTTACCAATGATTCATACAACAGGCCGATCACCCCGGCAACGATGGCTACATCGGCGAGGTTAAAAACATACCAGTTGAAGCGCCAATTTGACGCGGAAACGTGGAAAAACACGAAGTCGGCGACCCAGCCATAGGCCAGCCGGTCGATGCCGTTGCCGACCGCCCCGCCGATGATCAGGCCGAGGGAAAGCGCCGTAAGCCGCGATTGCGCCCGCGCAAGCCAGGCCCATAGCAGAATTACGGCACACACCTTGAAGGCGAACAGCACCCATTGGCCAATCGGCCCTTGCGTCTGGAACAGCCCGTAGCTGATGCCGGTGTTGCGGGTGAGAACAAAATCGAGGAATGGGGCGAGGCGAACGGGGCCACGCGCGGCGAGATCAAAGACGAACAGCAGATAGACCTTGCTTGCCTGATCGATCAGGCAGGCCAACGCCGCAACGATGATGCCGAAGCGCGTGAGCGGACCGTGGATGTAAGAGGATCGCATTAACTTGTCGTCCCCGCGAAAGCGGGGACCCATACGCCGTGCCTAGTCAGTTTGGCTGTGGTGGTCCAAAACATTTTATCGTCAACATATCGCGAATTTAGGGATTATGGGTCCCCGCCTTCGCGGGGACGACAGAAAAAATTATTTTGCGTGCGGGCTATTCAGCCGCCTTGCGCATGGCTTCCCATTCGCGCAGTGCCTTGGCATCGCGCGGCGATACATCGGGGAATTCGGGATCGGCGCCGACGGTTGTAAGAATTTTCCACGAGCGCGCGCATTTTGTGCCTTCGGCGAGATTGGGGACGACTGCAACGCCGGAGACTTCCGGCAACCGGAATGCGTCGCCTGGAGCATCGTCCTTCACCAGAGTTGCCGCCGAGGTGATGCAGACTTCCGCCAGATCGACGCCGACAACCGCCTCGAACAAATCCTCATCCGAGACGTGGACGATCGGGTGGGCCTCGAGCGAGGAGCCGATGCGCTTCTGCGCGCGTTCGATCTCCAGCGCGCCGGTCACGACGCGGCGCACGGTGCGCACCTTGCGCGATTTCTCGGCCAGCCTGTCGTCGCGCCAGCCCGCCGGCACGTCGGGGAAGAGCTCCAGATGCACGGACCGGGCGTCGGCGCCGTAGCGCGCGGTCCAGGATTCTTCCGCCGTGAAGCACAGCAACGGTGCAAGCCAGGTGACGGTGCACCGGAACAGGTGATCAAGCACGGTCAGGCAGGCTTTTCGAGTCGTCGACGAATATGGATCGCAGTAGAGCGCGTCCTTGCGGATGTCGAAATAGAAGGCCGAGAGATCCGACGTCATGAAGGCGCTCAGTGCCGCGAAGATCCGCTTGTAGTCGAATTCAGCGTAAGAACGGCGAACGAGCACGTCGAGCTCGGCGAGGCGATGCAGCATCAGCCGCTCGAGCTCCGGCATCTGCTCGTGCCTGACGCGCTCGTCCTCGTGGAAATGCGCGAGATTGCCGAGCATCCAGCGCAGCGTGTTGCGCAGCTTGCGATACGTGTCCGTGGTGGTCTTGAGAATCTCCGGGCCGATCCGCTGGTCGTCCCAATAGTCGGCCGACGCCACCCACAGCCGCAGGATATCGGCGCCGGATTGCTTGATCACGTCCTGCGGCGCGATGGTGTTGCCGAGCGACTTCGACATCTTGCGGCCGTCCTCGGCAAGCGTGAAGCCGTGGGTGACGACGACGTCAAAAGGCGCAATGCCGCGCGTGCCGCAGGATTCCAGCAGCGAGGAGTGAAACCATCCACGGTGCTGGTCGCTGCCCTCCAGATACATCACCGTGTCCTTGCCGCCGTCGCGCTTGCGCTTGATGCCGGCGAGCGTCGGGAAATGGACCGGATCCTCCAGCACGAATGCATGGGTGGAACCGGAATCGAACCAGACATCGCAGATGTCGTCGACCTTCTTCCAGCCGTCGCCGGCCAGCTTTGGCCCAAGGAAGCGCTCGCGCGCGCCCGCCTTGTACCAGGCGTCGGCGCCCTCTTTTTCGAAAGCCTCGACGATGCGCAGCTCGACCTCGGGATCCTGCAGGATGTCGACCGAACCGTCCGGTTTTTCCTTGATGAACACCGCAATCGGCACGCCCCAGGCGCGCTGGCGCGAGATCACCCAGTCGGGGCGCGATTCGATCATGCCAGTGATGCGATTCTCGCCCTGCGGCGGCACCCAGCGGGTGATAGTAATTGCCTTGAGTGCCCGATTGCGCAAAGTATCTGAAGACGCGACGCCAGAGTCAGGCGACCAGCGAATGTGCCCCCCGGTAATTGGCTTATCCATTGCAATGAACCACTGCGGTGTATTGCGAAAGATGACCGGTTTTTTCGAGCGCCAGGAATGGGGATACTGGTGCTTGAGGCGGCCGCGCGCGACCAGCATCCCAGCCTCGACAAGTGCTTTGATTACCGCCTCGTTGGCATCACCCTTTTCACCTTTGTCATTGATGACGCGTTTGCCCTCAAAACCTGGGGCGTGGCCGGTGAACGCGCCATTTTCATCAACCGTGTAAGGAATGGTCGTATTGACTCCAGCTGCGCCGAGAAGAGATGTATTTTCAATCCAGATTTCGAAGTCCTCGCGGCCATGCCCGGGCGCTGTGTGTACAAAGCCCGTACCGGTATCATCCGTTACGTGATCACCATCGAACAGCGGGACCAAGAAATCATAGCCCCGGCCGCGCAAAGGATGCGCACAAGTTATTCCGCTGAGCACACCAGCCGAAACGGTGTCTCGGCGTTTGTAAGATGTAACGCGCGCTTGCTTGAAGACTTCTTCGGCAAGCTTGTCAGCCAAAATAAACTTGTCTCCCGGCTTTGCCCAATTGCCGGCCGGTGCGTCAGTAACCTCGTAAAGGCCATATTTTATTTTTGATGAAAAGCTGATCGCGCGATTTCCAGGCAACGTCCATGGAGTTGTTGTCCAGATCACAATCGATACACCTTCCGGAAGCATGGGATGCATTTCCGGAATTTCATCTCCGGTTTCAAGGCGCTTGCCTTGCGGCCCCCAAGGAATGTGCGATACCGGAAACTTCACCCACACCGTATCGCTGGTATAGTCTTCGTACTCGACCTCCGCTTCGGCAAGCGCGGTCTTTTCCACCACGCTCCACATCACGGGCTTCGAGCCACGGTAGAGCGTGCCGTTGGCGGCGAACTTCATCAATTCGCGCGCGATCTGCGCCTCGGCAAAGAATTCCATAGTCGTGTACGGGTGCGCCCAGTCGCCCTCGACGCCGAGGCGCTTGAATTCCTCGCGCTGCACGCCGAGCCAGTGCTGGGCATAGGCGCGGCACTCCTGCCGGAATGCGACCATCGCCGCAGGGTCGGAGAGGTCCGGCTTCTTCCTGTTTTTGGAGCGGTAGTTTTCTTCCTCGATCTTCCATTCGATCGGCAGACCGTGACAGTCCCAGCCCGGCACGTAGTTGGAGTCAAAGCCGAGCATCTGCTGGCTGCGCGTCACCATATCCTTGAGGATCTTGTTGAGCGCAGTGCCGATGTGGATCGGGCCATTGGCATAGGGCGGACCATCATGCAGGATGAATTTGTCGCGCCCCTTGGCGGCCTGGCGCAATTGCCGGTAGAGATCGCTCTTCTCCCAGCGCGCCAGAATCTCCGGCTCGCGCTGCGGCAGCCCGGCGCGCATCGGAAAATCCGTCTGCGGCAGGAACAGCGTTTCGGAATAGTCGCGCTCAGGCTTCGACATGGGCCCGCTATGTAGCAGGCGTTCGCGCGCCCGCAAAGGCTCGGTTTTCAGGCGTTTTCGATCTCGCCCAGCACCGGAAACGCCTTGCCGGATCGTTTGAGTGCGTCGCGCGCCTGCGCTGCATCCGCCTGCATGTGACGCTTGAGCGTCTCGACCGACGAGAATTTCTGCTCGTGGCGAATCCAGCCGATGAACGCCACGTCGATCATCTGGCCGTACAGATCGTCGTCGAAGTCGAACAGGAACACTTCAAGCAGCGGGGCGCCGTCGTCGAACATCGGCCGGACCCCGAAGCTGGCGACGCCGTCGTGGCGCATGTCGCCGACGGCGACACGGACCGCATAAATGCCGTGCTTGAGGCCGCAGGCCGGATCGAGCCTGATATTCGCGGTCGGAAAGCCGAGATCGCGTCCGCGCTTGCCGCCATGGATCACCTCTCCGGAGATGAACCACGGCGCGCCCAGAAGTTCGGCTGCTTCCACCACCTTGCCGTCGGCCAGCGCCGCCCGCACCGCGCCGGATGATACCGGCCGGCCCTCATCCTCGAGCGGCGGCACGATGTCGACGGCAAAGCCCAGTCGCGCGCCCTGCTCGGTCAGGAAAGCCGGCGAGCCGGCGCGGTTCTTTCCGAAATGGAAATCGAAGCCGATCGCCGCCCCGCCAATATTGAAGCGGCCGACCAGAATTCGCTCGATGAATTCCTCCGCCGAGGTCGCGGCGAGCGCCGCGTCGAAACCCATCACGATGGCACCGTCGAGACCGGTCGCCGCCAGCAGGCGCAGCCGGTCGCGCGGGCTCGAAAGCTGAAACAGCGGCTCCTTCGGTCTCAGGAACAGCCGCGGATGCGGCGAGAAGGTCAAGGCCGCAGCCTTGCGCCTGAGCCTCTTTGCACGCTTGAGCGCGGCGCCGATCACCGCGCGGTGACCGCGATGCACCCCGTCGAAATTGCCGATCGCCACCACGGCGCCGGTGAGCGGACCGGGATTACCGCCACGCGCGACATGGAAGGCTTTTGCCGGCGGCATGGGCCTGGTCATCGCGCGGTCAAACAGTTGCGGAAGATACTGATCACCTTGGATCTGCTCATTTTGGCGGCACGGCGCGACTTGAACCAATACAGGCGCACCTACGGTTAGCGTGCCGTTAATAAAGTTTCAAATTAACCAGATATTCAAAGCCGGTTGTTACTTCTTGCCGCATCTTGGGGGGAGCCCAGCTCGGGCATAAACCATGGCTGTCGATCTCAACGCGCCGGTTCTGATCGTAGACGACTACAACACGATGATCCGGATCATCCGCAATCTGCTCAAACAGCTTGGCTTCGAGCATGTCGATGACGCGAGTGATGGCTCGGCGGCGCTCGCCAAGATGCGCGAGCGCAAATACGGCCTGGTCATCTCCGACTGGAACATGGAGCCGATGACCGGCTACGACCTGCTGCAGGAAGTGCGGTCCGATCCGATCCTGAGGAAGACTCCGTTCATCATGGTGACTGCGGAATCGAAGACCGAGAATGTGATCGCGGCAAAAAAGGCGGGCGTGTCGAACTATATCGTCAAGCCGTTCAACGCGCAGACGCTCAGGAGCAAGATCGACGCCGTGTTCATGGATCCCGGAGCTCCTTCCTTCTGAAGCACTGCAGCTTGTGCCCAGACGGGGCACGTTCGTTTCACCACACCAATTCCCGCATCACCGCTTTCGGTATCTCGCCGGCAGCCGCAAACACACTGCCAAGTGCGGCGGTATCGGGCCGCTCGCGCCCGCCCAGTTCCTCGGCATGGATGCCCGACGTCACGAACAGAAAATCGACGCCCAGGCTGTGGGCGCCCTTGAGATCGGTGCGCACGGAATCGCCGATTGCCAGCACGCGTGCCAGCGCGGACTTGCGACCGGCGGCCGTTTCCGCTTTCGCCAGGGCCATGTCGTAGATCGGCCGATAGGGTTTGCCGGCATAGAGCACCTCGCCGCCCATGGTGGCGTAGAGATCGGCCAGCGCGCCGGCGCAATAGACCAGCCGGTTGCCGCGCTCCACCACCACATCGGGATTGCCGCACACCATGAACAGCTTTCGCGAGCGCATGGTCTCAAGCGTCGCCCGATAGTGGTCCGGCGTCTCGACGTCGTCGTCGACCAGGCCGGTGCAGACCACATAGTCGGCGCTATCAAGCGAGGCAAAGCGAACATTGAGGCCGTTGAAGATCGAGCGGTCGCGTTCGGGGCCAAGATGGAACATGCTCCGCCCGCGCCGCTCGGCGATCACTCCGCGCGTAACGTCACCGGAGGAGACGATGGAGTCATAGGTCTCGCGCGGCACGTGCAGCCTCTCGAACTGGCGCGCCACGCCATCGCTCGGGCGCGGGGAATTGGTGATGAAGATCACGGTCGCCCGTTGAGCACGCGCGCGCATCAGCGCGTCGCAGGCGTGCGGGAACGCCTCGACGCCGTTGTGCACGACGCCCCAGACGTCACACAACAGCACGTCATAATTGGAAGCCAGCGTGGAAAAATGCGGGATCAACGGCGGCAATGCGGCTGTCATCGTTTATCGCGGCCCTCCCGGACTGCCTGGCTGGCCGGGCCCGGAAGGACCGGGGATATTGCTTCGAACGCCGGCGGGAGGATGTCAACCTGTGATCGCGCCGGCTGCGACCAGTTCTCCGGACAGATCGACCGCCGAATTCCTGCTCGTTTCGTTCGCAGCCTGCAAGGCCTCTGACCGCACCGGCCGTGGCGGCGAAAACAGGAAGCCCTGACCGAAACGCACGTCGAAATCGAGCAGTTCAAGCACCGTGCTCTCGTTCTCGATGCGCTCGGCGACGAGGTCGATGCCGGAGCGTGCCAGCAGATCGGCCAGATCCTCAGGATGGATATCGCTCTGCGCGCTTGCGGCCTTGTTGAGGAGGACATTGGCCGGCACTTTCAGGAAGCGGAACGCGTGTTCGGCCAACGTCTTCGGCTCCATACGCAGGTCAGTGACATGATCCATGGAAAAGCGGAAGCCGCGTTCGGCCAGCGCCGCCAGGCTTTCAAGTTCGAGCGGTCCGAGTTCTCGATAGGCTGCCTGCGTGAATTCGAACATCAGCGCATTGCTGAGCGCGCGGTTGGCGTCCATGAAATCGAGGAACTGCTTGAAATACGACGGATCGGACAGCGTCGACGCGCTGACATTGCAGAACAAGCCGACGTCGCGGCTCTTCAATTGCAGGCGGCGGGTGACCTGCACGCAACGGAACAGCAGCAGGTTGTCGATCTTCGGCATCTGGCCGAAGCTTTCGGCGAACTCGATGAAGTCGCCGGCCGGAATAATGTCGCCATCTTCGGTGCGCAGGCGCGTCAACGCCTCATAGTATCGCACCTTCCGCTGCGGTAGCGTCACGATCGGCTGCAGATAGAGATCAATGCGATTGGCGTCGACCGCCTTGGCGATCAGATCGGCGACGGCCTCGCGCGAGAGCCCCCGAAATCGCTGCACGCCGCTGACCGCATCTTTTTCCTTCAAGGCAAGTGAACCGTCGCCGGTTGGCACCACAGTTTCGTCCGATTGCGACTTCGCCTTTGACTTGATGGCAGCGGCAACAGGCGGCGGCGCGGCGGCTCCCCGCCGCTGCAGGATGGTGGCGTGCGACGCGACGGTGTCGGCGATCTGGCGCACGAGCGAGCCCAGTTCTCCGATCTCGGCAGCCAGCGGATCGACCGCTCCGCGCGCGCGGTTTACAGTTGCGTCAAATTGGGTTTCCACCGCATTGAGGCGGCGTGAAACCTCCCCGACCTGGCGGGCAAGGTCGGTTGTGCCGCGCGAAAGATCTGCGATCTGCTCGTCGAGATCGGCGCGGTCACGCAGCCGGTTACTCACTGCATTGTACAGCGCCATGGCCGTGAGCGCCGCGATACCGACGATGGACGAGGTACCAGCGTCGAATTTGAGGCCAAGATAGAGCAACGCGCCGAGCGAAGCGGCGATGAGCACCATGCAGACTGCAATGAAGATGGCGCTGATCCGACGCATGGGTTTAGTCCCGGGCGACCCCCGCAGGGCCCGCGCAATCCGCAAACCGACGTGATTCGCGAGGCCCTTGTACAATGTCCATGACGCCGCGGGTCCGCGCAACCTCCAACACCTGCTATGCTAACGACAATTCGCCGTTTATGCGCAGGAACTTGGACTGTCCTGGATTTGGAGCCGATGCCGGCACGCCGCAGCACCCCGATGACCGGCTGGATTGTCGCCCATCCAGGGCGGGCGCTGGCCGCGTTTTTGGGCCTGCATGCAGCAGTGTGGACCGCCCTGCCGGCGCTGCTTTACCCGAACCTGCCGCTCGACCTGATCGAAGCGCTGGTCTACGGCCGCGAATGGCAGCTCGGCTACGACAAGCTGCCGCCATTACCCTGGTGGCTGGTGCAGATCACCGATCAGCTCATCGGCCACGACTTCGCCTATTACCTGCTGGCGCAAGCGGCCGTGGCGACGGCGCTCGCAATTGTCTGGATGGCCGCAAGACCGCTGGTCGGCGCACTGGGAGCGCTGGTCTCCGTGCTGATTATCGACGGCCTGCACTATCTCAACTACACCGCCGCCAAGTTCAATCATGACGTCATCCAGCTGCCGTTGTGGGCGCTGGCGGGCTTTTCCTTCCATCGCGCGCTGCGTACCCGCCAGACAACGGACTGGCTGCTGCTGGGTTTGGCCATCGGCTTTTCGCTGTGGGCGAAATATTTCGTGGTGGTGCTGGCGGCGGCCCTGGCGTTGTTCTTGCTGGCCGACCGTGACGCGCGCAAGGTGCTGGCAACGCCGGGGCCATACATTGCGGCGGCGGTCGCGTTGGTCGTCATGGCGCCCCATCTTGTCTGGCTGGTGCGGAATGACTTCCTGCCCTTTGCATATGCGGAGCACCGCGCGGTGCTCTCGCGCGGCTGGTACGATCACCTCTGGCATCCGCTGCAATTCGCGGTCAGCCAGGTTTTCTTCTTGATTCCGTCGCTGCTGATCGCCCTGGCGCTGTTCTATCCGCGCCGCGGCATCACCGAGCAGCTGGCCGACGTAAAAGCCGATGCGTTCGACTATCGCATCATCACCCTGCTTGCCTTTGGACCAATGGCGGCGGTGCTGGCGATGGCGGCGCTGAGCGGCCGCGGCACGGTCGCGATGTGGGGCTATCCGCTTTGGCTGTTTTTCGGCCTGTGGCTCGTTCTGAGCACGCGCCGCGCATTCGATGCGATACGTCTTGGCCGAATTGTCATGACCTGGGGAATTGTCTTCGCGTGTCTCGCGCTGGCATTCATCGCCAACTACGCAGTGCTGCCGCGATTTGATCACCGCTACCGCGCAGTATTTTTCCCCGGCGACGATTTGGGCCGCGGTATTGCGCAACGCTATCGCGCCATCGCCGGCAAGCCGGTCGTCTACGTCGTCGGCACCATGTGGGACGGCGGCAATGTCGCGCACTATGCGCCGAGCCATCCTCGCGTGCTGATCGACGGCGAACCCGAGCGTGCGCCCTGGATCGATCTGGCCGACCTCAAGCGTCAAGGCGCCGTCGTGGTATGGACCGACAGCGACCCTGGGGTGCTCCCGGCAAAGTTCGCCAAAATCGCCGCAGCGGCGGCCGTGCAGCCATCCTTTACGCTGCCATACCGGCGCGGACCCGGGAATGTCACTGTCGGCTGGGCGGTCTTGCCCGCACGATGATCATTTCGCCGACTTGTCGTCGACAATCGCGCCGTCCATGAGGATGATCTCGCGATCCATGCGTTGGGCCAGCGCGAGATCATGGGTGACCGCCACCACGGTCTTGCGCTGCACGTCGACCAGTTCGCGCAGCACTTCGAACACCTGCTCGCTGGCCTTTGAATCGAGCGAGCCGGTCGGCTCGTCGGCCAGAATGATCGGCGGCTCGTTGGCGAGTGCCCGTGCCACCGCCACGCGCTGGCGTTGACCGCCGGAAAGCTGGTCCGGCCGCTTGTTCACGTGGTCTTCAAGTCCGAGAGAGCCCAGCAGATCGCGTGCGCGCTTGTCCATGCCGCCATTTGACAGACGGCCAAGTGCGCGCATCGGCAGCATGACATTCTCGAGGATCGTGAATTCCGGCAGCAGGAAATGAAACTGGAACACGAAGCCGATGAGGGAAAGACGGGTGAAGGCACGCTCGGCTTCTTCCATGTGCGCCGTGGAGCGGCCGCGGATCAACACCTCGCCTGCAGTCGGCAAATCGAGCAAACCGAGCAGATAGAGCAGTGAGGATTTGCCGGAACCCGATGCGCCGGTTATTGCCACGAATTCATTCTCGCTGATCGCCAGATTGATGTCGTGCACCAAAGTGGTCGGTACGATACCGGGCAGTATTCGGGTGACCCCGCGCGTCTCGATCAGCGCCGCCGCGCCTGCCGCAGTCCGCCGGTCTTTCTGGACCGCCGCTGTGCTCATGTCGCGCCCCGGATAATCTCGACCGGATTTCCGCGCGCCGCCTTGCGCGCCGGCTGGTACCCTGCGGCGACCGAGGATACCAGCGCCACCATGCCGGCCAGCAAATAGTGGACGGGCGTATAGGCCAGCGGCAGATGATCGGTATCGAGAAACGGATTGGTGATCTTGACCGAGCCGAGTGCAATGGAGAGCAGATACCCGAGCGCAAATCCGACAAGCGCGCCTGCCAGGCCAATTATCAGCGCCTCGACCACGAAAATCATGCGCACCGTGTATTCGCTCAGACCCAGTGATTTCATGATCGCGATGTCACGCGCTTTTTCGTGGGTGATGGTGGAAATGATGTTGTAGGTCCCGAAGCTCGCCACCAGCAGGATGGCGCCGACCACCGCGTACATGATGATGTTGCGAATGATGAAGGTGGAGAGCAGATCCTCATAGGCTTCCTGCCAGGATACCGATTTGTAACCGGTGTCATTTTCGACCCGGGTTGCGATTTCCCGCGACTTCAGCGGATCCTTGAGGCGAATGCGCAATTCGTTGATCAGGCCGGTCTGCTGGGCGAGGATCTGTCCGGTCTTGGTGAGCACATAGGCGGTGCCCTCGTCCTGCTGGCGCACGCCGGTGTGGAAAAATCCGACGACCTGCCCGGTGATGCGCACGCCCTGGCTGGTCTGCAGCGTGACGTTGGCGCCGATGCGGGCGCCGACCTTTTCCGACAGCCGGTCGCCGAGGATGATGGCATTAGTGGTGCGATAGAGTGCGTTGAGCGTGGCCCCGCGCAACTGCTTGGGCAGTTCGGACACCTTGCTTTCGCGCCGCGGATCGATGCCCACCACACTGGTGGCAACGTCGTGATTGGCGTAGCGAATGATGGCTTGCACTTTTACCGACGGCGCCACCCCACCCGGCAACCAGGCTTCCAGCCCGGCCATTATCGCGAGCGGGTTCTTGATTCCACGCCGGCGCGCCTCCGGCGTCAGTCCGTGGATCTCGGCGCTGTCGAACAGCTGTTCGGCCGGCTGTACGGGCGGCGAGCGGCGCTCATCGGTGATCGTAATATGAGCAAGCGTATTGACGAGACGTTCGGTGAAATCGTCCTGCGAACCCTGCATCAGCGCGGCCATCATTATTGAAAAGCCGACTCCAGTGGCGACGCCGGCGACGGCGAAGCCGGTCTGCCGCACGCGGGCACGCACATGGGTCCAGGCGATATCGAGGATCAGGTTCATTTCGAGTCTTTGCTGCTCGCGTCGACACAAATTCCGTTCATTCCCGCGAAAGCGGAAATCCAGAGCCAAAATCGCAAAGTCAGCGTGTTCCTCCCTGGGTCTCCGCTTTCGCGGGGACGAACGGATGAATTCACGCGCGTTGAAATCACACTGGTATTCATGGCGGGGTGCCGCCGGCAATGCGCACGCGGGCGCCGTCCTTGAGTTCGGTCGCCGCCGGCGATGCTACCCGCTCGCCGTCCTTCAGGCCGGACAACACTTCGACGGTGCGGGTGCCGCGAATGCCGACGTTGATCTCGCGCTTGCGCACATGGTTTCCGTCCACGACGAATACGATCTTGCCTTGCAGGGCATCGGCCGGAATCAACAGGGCATTGGGTTTTTCGCGTGTGATAATATTGGCTTCCACGCTCATGCCTGGCTTGAGCGGCGTGTCGTCCGGCAACGCGATCTTGATACGATAGGTCTTGGCCACGACATCGCCCATGGGCGTGATTTCACGCACGGTGCCTTTCAGGGACTGGTCAGGAAAGGCATCCGTCCGGAACAGCACAGTCTGGCCAACCTTGACGCGCGGGATGTCTTCCTCATTCACCTCGGCGACCACCTGGAGAGGTTTCGGAACGCCGACCCGAAACAGGATCTGGCCCGCTTCTGCGATCTCGCCGATTTCGCCGTCGCGGCGCAGAACGACCCCGTCCATGGGCGCAACGATGGTGTAGTCGGCAATCTTTTCGGTCTGCACCGAAATCAGCGCCTGCACGGTATGCAAATCCATGGCGGCGCGCTCGTGCGCCTGTGTGGTGGCAGCCCCGCGCGTGATCAATTCGCTCACCCGCGACAATTCACGCTGGAGGAATTCTTCGCGTGCCTTGAGTTCCTTGAGCCCTGCCCGCACTTCGCGGTCATCGAGCCGCGCCAGCACCTCGCCTTTCGCGATCGTCTTGCCCTCGCAGTCGCAGATTTCAATGATGCGATCCCGAATGACGCTGGCAACCTTGGCCCAGCGCACCGGTTCCACACCGCCGGTGGCGTAGACAATTTCGACCGCAGTCCCGCGTGTCGCCGCCACCGCCGCCACTTGCGGACCGCGGCCGAAACGCCACCAGCCGGCTGCCGCCGCGAGCAGGACGATGATCGCCGCGACAATCAGGAATTTTCGTCTTTGCACGATTGAGGTCTTCCCACCCAAATCACATTTGAAACCAATCTAGACGGGCCGCATGGCAGAATATTGATCTTGCGCAAGACCTGCGATGTCCGCCGGCAAGGCCGCGATGGCGTTTACGCCACCTGTTTGATGATCCTGGCGAGCTTGTCGAATATTTCGCCGATTTGGCCTTCGCTCACGATCAACGGCGGACTGAGCGCCAGGGTGTCACCGACCGCGCGGAACATGACATCGTGCTCGTGGAAACCCAGTGCAAGCGCTTCCATGCCGCGCCTGCCGACCGCATCCGGCTTGCTGGCGAGATCGATGCCAACGGTCATGCCGACCGGGCGGATGTCGAGGACGTTCGGCAGGCCTTTCAAGGCCATCGCGGCCTGCGCCCAGGGCGTTTCCAGCTTGCGCGCGCGCTCGAACAGCCCTTCGTCGCGATAGAGATCGAGCGTGGCGAGACCGGCGGCGCATGCGAGCGGATGTGCGGAATAAGTGTAGCCGTGAAACAGCTCGATGACGTGCTCGGGGCCTTTCATGAAGGCGTCGTAGATTCCATTGCGCACCAGCACGCCGCCCATCGGAACGCTGCCCGAAGTGATGCCCTTGGCGAAGGTGATCATGTCCGGCACGACGCCGTAGCGCTCGGCGGCAAAGGCGTAGCCCATGCGGCCGTAACCGGTGATCACCTCGTCGAAAATCAACAGGATGCCGTGCTTGTCGCAGATTGCGCGCAGCTTCTGCAGATATCCCTTTGGCGGCGGCAGCACGCCGGTGGAGGCCGCGACCGGTTCAACGATCACCGCGGCGATGGTGGACGCATCGTGCAGCGCCACCAGACTGTCGAGCGCGTCGGCAAGATGCGCGCCCCATTCCGGCTCGCCCACAGTGAAAGCTTGTTCGGCGCGATTGTAGGTCATCGGCAAATGATCGACGCCGGCCATCAGCGCGCCAAACTGCTTGCGGTTGGAAACGATGCCGCCAACCGCGACACCGCCGAAACCGACGCCGTGATAGCCGCGCTCGCGCCCGATCAGGCGCACGCGCGAGCCGTTGCCGCGCACATTGTGGTAGGCGAGCGCAATCTTGAGCGCGGTGTCGACCGCCTCGGAGCCGGAGTTGCAGAAGAACACGTGATCGAGATCGCCAGGCGCAAGAGCTGCGATCCTGGACGCGAGCTCAAAGGCTTTCGGATGGGAAAACTGAAAGGCCGGCGCGTAGTCGAGTTCCGCAGCCTGCGCCTGGATCGCGGCCACGATCGGGTCGCGGTTATGACCGGCATTGGTGCACCAGAGGCCTGCGGCGCCGTCGATCAGCTTGCGCCCGTCGCTCGCGATGTAATGCATATCCTTGGCGCCGACCACGAGGCGCGGGCGCGCCTTGAATGCACGGTTGGCCGTGAACGGCATCCAATAGGGCTCGAGATCGTTCGGGACGGTGGCGGTTGCTGTTGATCGTTGCGTTTGGGCCATGGGGCCGCCTCGCTGTTTTCAATTTTCGGCCTCATGGTGAGGAGCGCTGCGAAGCGGCGCGTCTCGAACCATGAGGCCGCCTCATCCCTCGAGACGCGGGCTTTGCCCGCTCCTCAGGATGAGGGTGGAACTGGACGGCTACACGGTAGATCATCCGTTTTCGCGGATGATGACAGCCTGACGATGCTTGCCGCTCGGTGGCTTCGCTGCTACCACCGCAGCGATTTCTTGCGAAGCACCATTATCGCATGGCCGACAAGCCCAACAAGCCGCAAAAGCTTAAAGCCCGCCTGCCACGAGGCCTCGCCGACCGTGGGCCGGCCGAGATCGCCGCCACCCGTCACATGGTGGAGGCGATTCGCCTCGTGTTCGAGCGCTATGGTTTCGAGCCGGTAGAGACCCCCGCGATCGAATACACCGACGCACTCGGCAAGTTCCTGCCCGATCAGGACCGGCCGAACGAAGGCGTGTTCTCGTTCCAGGATGACGACGAACAGTGGTTGAGCCTGCGTTACGATCTGACCGCGCCGCTGGCGCGCTACGTGGCGGAGAATTTACAGAATCTCGCTTTGCCCTATCGCTCGTATCGTTACGGCTGGGTGTTCCGCAACGAGAAGCCGGGCCCGGGCCGCTTCCGCCAGTTCATGCAGTTCGATGCCGACACGGTGGGCGCGCCGACCATGGCGGCGGATGCCGAAATGTGCATGCTCGCGGCCGACACCATGGAAGCGTTGGGCATTCCGCGCGGCAGTTATGTGGTGAAGGTAAGCAATAGAAAAGTGCTCGATGGTGTGATGGATGCAGCCGGCGTGCCCATCGAAAAGCGGTCAACGACTTTACGTGCAATCGACAAGCTGGACCGCTTAGGTGGAGATGAAGTCATCAAGTTGCTGGGGCCTGGACGCAAAGACGAGTCCGGTGATTTTACTAAGGGCGCCGAACTCACTGATCCACAAATTACTCGCCTCATCAATTTTACTGGCTGGAACCGTGGTTCTGGATCTAAGAGTCTGGCGTCGGCCAACGAAGTCACGCTTGCAAATTTTGAGACGACTGTTGAAGGGAGCAATTTGGGTGTCAGCGGTGTTGAGGAGCTTACCGCCATTCGAAACACCTTTGCTGCGGCGGGCTATGACGACGGGCGAATAGTAATTGATCCATCGGTGGTCCGTGGTCTCGAATATTACACCGGCCCGGTCTACGAGGTCGAACTCACCTTCGAGATCAAGGACGAGAAAGGCCGGCCTGTGCGTTTCGGATCGGTCGGCGGCGGCGGACGCTATGACGGTCTGGTTTCACGCTTCCGCGGCGAGCCTGTCCCGGCGACCGGTTTTTCCATCGGCGTCTCGCGCCTGCAGGCCGCGCTCACCGCGCTCGGCAAGCTGGGCGACAGGCCCGAACGCGGTCCTGTGGTCGTCACCGTGTTCGACCGCGACCGTATCGCGGACTATCAGAAAATGGTCGCCGCGCTGCGTGCCGCAAACATCCGCGCAGAGCTTTATCTCGGCAATCCGAAGAACAATCTCGGCGCCCAGCTCAAATATGCCGACAAGCGCTCATCGCCCTGCGCCGTCATCCAGGGGGGCGACGAGAAGGCGAAGGGTGAAGTCACCATCAAGGATCTGATCGTCGGCGCCGAACTGGCGAAGCTCGAAAAAGGCCGCGACGAATACCTCAAGAAACAGGCCGAGGCCCAATTCGCGGTCAAGGAAACCGAGCTGGTCGACGCCGTGCGCAAGCTGCTCGCGCGGCACAAGCTGGCTTAGGGCGTATTCTGATTGGTTTAACCCAAACTCCGCTCATTCCCGCGAAAGCGGGAATCCAGGGATGCAATCGCTGGTCAGGAGATTTTGGCCCTGGGTCCCCGCTTTCGCGGGGACGAACGGTTGATTCCGCATGGGCTCAGGATGACAGATCAAACTGGCGCAAGCTTTGCATCTTCCATGCCGGAAAATGCCTCGCCGGAAACGAATGCCCCATGCGCATCCTCTCGGTCCGCCACGCCACCATCTACCGCTACGCCCGCCCGGTCGCATTCGGCCCGCACCGGCTGATGCTGCGCCCGCGTGATTCCCACGATTTGCGGCTGGTGGGGGCCGAACTGACGCTTTCGCCACCCGGCAATGTGCGCTGGATGCATGACGTGTTCGGCAATTCGGTTGCGCTGGCGCACTTCCCCTCGCCCGCCGCCACGCTGTCGATTGCCAGTACGCTGAGGATCGAACGCTGGGGCATCGAAGGCCCGGCCTTTCCGATCGCGCCGGAGGCTGAATTCTATCCCTTCATCTACTCCAGCAGCGATCGCGTCGATCTCGGCCGTCTTCTCGAACAGCACTATCCCGATCCCGGCGGCGCGCTGGCGCGCTGGGCCGACAGCTTTGTCACCGCACGGCCGATGCGCACCCTCGATCTCCTGCAGACCATGAATGCCGCGCTGGCACCGAACATTGTCTATGCCGAGCGACACGAGCCCGGCACCCAGTCACCGGCCGAGACGCTGGAAAAGAAAGCCGGTGCCTGCCGGGACTTCGCCATGGTGTTCATCGAGGCGGCGCGTTACCTCGGCTTCGGCGCGCGTTTCGTCAGCGGCTATCTTTACGATCCCGCACTCGATCGGGGTGAGGCAACCCAGGCGGTCGCCGCCACCCATGCCTGGGCCGAAGTCTATCTGCAGGGGGGCCGGCTGGATCGAATATGACCCCACCGATGTGCTGATCGCCGGCGAGAATCTGATCCGGGTCGCGGTCACGCGCGATCAGTCGCAGGCGATCCCGATTTCGGGGAGCTATACCGGCACGAGTTCGGATTTTCTCAGCATGACGGTCGAAGTGACGGTGACGCAGGTGCAGACCTGACGCGGGCAGTCACTTCAGCGCCGCGGCATCCCGCCCATTTTCTGCAGATCGAGAATATTCATCTTGAAGCCGTTGCCCATGATCATATCGCCGGGCCGCTGGCCGGCGCCGCAGGGGCCGAGCCATTTCGCCGCGATCTTCATATGGGTTGCCGCACCCGGCGCCATGCCGGGCAGCGCCCTGCCACCCTGACGCGTCGAAGTAACGTCGACCGTATAGCCGCTGTTGAAGTCGCCGCTGACAACCGCGTGCGAGGTGGTGGTCGCGTCGCCGAATGTGCAGATCGAATCGATCGTGATGGTGCCGCCGCTGTTGTTCACGTCACGCTTGGAACATTTTTCCTGAGCGGGCCCGCCGAAATTCGACGTCATGAGTTTATCGGTGCTGGCGTCGGTACATTGCTTGATCACCTGCGCCGGCAGGTTACGGCCCTCGAAATCCATCTTGAGTTCCCACAACCCGCCCTTGCGGATCGGCATGTCGAGCGCAAATGCGGGAACGACGAAAAGCAGAGCGAAGGCGGCAACGGCAAGCTGGCGGCGCATAAGAAATTCTCCATCGCGGATTACATCCCGACACTAGCACGCAGCCTGGACAACAACGCCGGAATTTCGAAATCCGGATGCTTGAACGCTGTGGGGGCCAGCCACGTCGACGGTTTCCGTGACCGGTTCAACGCCGGTTGAGTTGAGATTGTATTACCGGCTCGCGATGGCGACCGATTGCGCGTGCCGGGGCCCCGAAACCGGCAACAAAATTTGTTAACGACAACAGGCATTTGGATGCCCGCTGCGTTAATCGCGCCGGCCGAACGTCGTCGAATCCTTAAGGCCATCGTGCTAAAGGGCGCCCTCAACCGGCAATTTTTGAGCCACATCTGGAAGAAAATGGGCGCCAAGCTGACCAATGGCACGACGGGCCCCGACGCGCGGGCAGAAGCGCTGGTCGCTTCTTATGAGCGCGCCGGTTACGCCCGCATTGCGCCCGCCATGCTGCAGCCCGCCGAACCGTTTCTCGATCTGTCCGGCGAGGACATCCGCAAGCGCATGTATCTGACCACCACGCCGGGCGGGGCCGAGTTCTGCCTGCGACCCGACCTCACAATTCCGGTATCGCGCGATTATCTCGCCTCCCCTCTGGCCGGCAAGCCCGCGGGCTTTTGCTATCTCGGCCCGGTATTTCGTCACCGCAGCGATGCACCGGCGGAGTTCATGCAAGCCGGCATCGAATCCTTCGGACGGCCCGACACTGCGGCGGCCGATGCGGAGATGCTCTCGCTCGCGCTGGAAGCCACCGCGCATTACGGGCTCGATGCGCCCGACATCCAGATCGGCGACGTTGCATTGTTTGCCGGCCTGATCGCCGGACTCGACCTGCCGCCGGCGTGGAAGCGGCGGTTGATCAAGGATTTCAACCGCAAGGCCAATCTGGCGCAGGACCTCGATCGTCTCGTCCTCGGTGGCAACAATACGCGCCCCGAATATCAGGGCGTGCTGGCTGCGCTCGCGGGCTCCGATCCCAAAGGCGCGCATGCGCTGGTCACCGACCTGCTGTCGATTGCCGGCATCACCGCGGTCGGCGGACGTTCGGTTGGCGAGATTGCCGATCGCTTCCTTGAACAGTCCGCACTCGGCGCCAGCGCGCGCCTGCCGCGCGACATCCGCGGGCTGATCGAACGTTTCCTCGGCATCAGCGGCGATCCGGATGAGGCGGCCGCCGAATTGCGCACGCTCGCCGGTGATGTCGGGTCGGCGATGGTGCCGGCCATCGATCTGTTCGAAAGCCGTACCGGATTTCTG
Organism: uncultured Alphaproteobacteria bacterium; assembly: GCA_963828695.1. Classification (GTDB taxonomy): domain Bacteria; phylum Pseudomonadota; class Alphaproteobacteria; order Rhizobiales; family Xanthobacteraceae; genus Pseudolabrys. The sequence goes on from CAWHFS010000001.1 coordinate 942,892, forward strand.
GCCGCGCGCGGCACCGATTTGAAGCGCGTGCGCTTCTCGACTGCGTTCGGACGCGGCTTCGACTACTACACCGGTTTCGTGTTTGAACTGACCGACCCGTCGCGGACCGGCGACCCGCTCGTCGCCGGCGGCCGCTATGACGGATTGCTCGCACGCCTCGGCAGCCCCGAACCGATTCCCGCCGTCGGCCTGGCCGTCTGGATCGAGCGGCTCAGCGTCTATGGAGGCGCGTCATGAGCGCGTCTCTGGTGCTGGCCGTGCCGGCCAAGGGTCGGCTGCAGGAAAACGCCGAAGCCTTTTTCGCCCGCTCTGGGCTTTCGCTCGTCAAGCCGCGTGGCGCGCGCGACTATCGCGGCACGGTCGCCGGGCTCGACAGCGTCGAGATCGCCTATCTGTCGGCATCGGAAATCACCGCGCAACTTGCAGCCGGCGCCGTGCATCTCGGCGTCACCGGCGAGGATCTGGTACGCGAAATGATTCCCGACGCCGATACGCGGGTGATTCTGATCGAAGGGCTCGGCTTTGGCTTCGCCAATGTGGTGGTGGCAGTGCCGCAGGCCTGGATCGACGTGCGCACCATGGCTGACATCGACGATGTTGCCACCGCGTTCCATCATCACCATGGCCGCAAGATGCGGGTGGCGACGAAATACGTGAATCTCACGCGGGACTTCTTTTCCGCCCACGGCATTATCGACTACCGCATCGTCGAAAGCTCGGGTGCGACCGAGGGCGCACCGGCCGCCGGCACCGCCGAAATGATCGTGGATATCACCACCTCCGGCGCCACGCTCGCCGCCAACGGCCTGAAGGTGATCGAGGACGGCGTCATTCTTCGCTCGCAGGCCAACCTGGTCGCGGCCCGCGGCGCGACCTGGGGAGAAACCGAGCGCGAAACCGCGCGCGTGATCCTTGATCGCATTGCCGCACAGGCACGGGCGCGCGCCTTCCGCGAGGTGCGCGCACGCTTTGCCGCCTGCGACATCCGCCTGGTGGATGCTGCAAAGGAGAAATTCGGCGTGGTCACGCCGTTCGGCGGTCCGACCTCCTCCGGCATGCTCACGCTGCACTGCCCGCCGGAGCAGGTCTACGCGCTCACCAGTTTCCTGCGCGAGAATGGCGCCGAGGCGGTGGCGGTAGCCGATCTCGACTACGTGTTCTCGCGCGACAACCCGCTGTTCGAGAAATTGAACGCGGGTCTCTGAGGTGGCGCTATTCGGCCGATTTGCGCGTGCGGAATACGACGAAGTGTGAAAGCGAAAAATTGACCGCGAAGCTGACCAGGATCGACAGCAGCTTCGCTGCCAGCAGCGGCAAGATATAGGAGAGGACAAACAGCGTGGCCGTGCTCGCGACCATTCCGGCGACGCCGGAGGCGGCGAAGGTGCCGTAGTCACGCCAACGCAGAACGCGGCCCGATTCCGGCCCGAAGGTGATGAAGGAATTCAAAACATAGGAAAACGTCACCGCCACCAGCCAGGCCGAGACGTTGGCGGGCACCAGCGGCCAACCCAGAAACTTGGCCGCGGTCCAAAAAATGCTGAAATCGATGAGTGTATTGACGACGCCCACCAGCGCGAAGCTGATCGCCTTGAGGGCGACCGCGCGCTCATGCCAGGCAACCGTAAGCCGATCGATGATTTTCTGGAGCGGCGCCGGAATCATCGTCAGTTCATAGCATGATGCCGGCGGGGCGACAGAGACCGGCCGGTGCGCTATAGATCGCGGTAAAGCGGGGACGACGGGTTAAGGAAAAATGGCGGTAAAATCGACCAAAATCGGCGCTCGCGCCGCCCGCCAGGCGCCCGTGCAAGGGCTGTCGATTGTTGTTCCGCTGTTCAACGAAGCCAAAGGGCTTGCCCGTTTGCACGAACGCATTGCAGAGGTCGCCCGCTTTCTCAAGACCAAGCGCGGCCTTGCCCTTGAAATTGTCTATGTGGACGACGGCAGCCGCGACGACACCAATGCCATCGCAAAATCCCTGCCGGCTATGCCGCTCGATATTCAGGTGGTCACTCTGTCGCGCAATTTCGGCAAGGAAGCCGCCCTGCTCGCCGGCCTCGATCACGCCCGGCTGGGCGCCGTTTTGTTCATCGACGGTGACGGCCAGCATCCGCCCAGCCTGATCGAAACATTGGTGGCACGTTGGCTCGATGACGGTTTCGACGTCGTCTACACAGCCAAGGCGCATCGCGAAAACGAATCCTGGCTGCGCCGAACCGGCGTGCACTGGTTTTATGCCCTCATCAATTGGGGCCAGCGCCAAAAAATTCCCGAGGACGCCGGTGACTTTCGCCTGCTATCGCCGCGCGCGGCCGCAGCCCTCCGGCAGATGCCGGAGCGCAATCGCTTCTTCAAGGGCCTGTCGAGCTGGATCGGATTCCGCCAGGTGCGTGTCGACTATGAACCCGCCGCGCGCGCCCACGGCGTGACCACCTGGAACGTGTGGACGCTGGTCGGGCTCTCGATCGATGGACTGACCTCGTTCACGGTGGCGCCGCTGCGGGTTGCCAGCATGCTCGGGGTCTTGCTCGCAGTCACCGCGTTGTTCTTCGGCGCCTGGATCCTGATCCAGACGATCATTTTCGGCCAGGACGTGCCGGGTTATCCATCGGTGGTGGTCGGCCTCATGGTGCTGGGAGGCGTGCAGCTCATCATGATCGGCGTGCTGGGTGAATACATCGGCAAGCTGTTGTCCGAGAGCAAGGCGCGGCCGGTCTATTTTGTTGCCGAGCACAGCGTAAAGCTCGCAAATGAGTCCGGCAAGGAATCTGCAAAGGCGCGAACGATGACCTCGCGCGCCGCGGAGTGAGCCTTTGCATCACGCGCGCGCCCGCCGCATCTGGTTGTGCGCCGACGATTACGGCATTTCCCCGTCGGTCAATGCTGCCATCCGCGAACTGATCCTGCGCGAACGCATCAACGCAACGTCGGTCATGACTGCGGCTCCGCATCTCACCGATGGCGACGATGCCGATGCCCTCGAAATGCTCAATTCGGGCGAGAAGCGCTCCGCCCTCGGCTTGCATGTCACGCTGACCGCGCCTTTCAAACCTCTGAGCACCGACTATGCGCCTGTCCGCGGCGGCTCGTTTCCCCCGCTCAACGAGATGTTGCGGCTGGCAATGGCGCGGCGGCTGCAAACCGAACGGCTGGTAATCGAGATCGCCACTCAGCTACGCGCCTTTACCGACGCCTTCGGCCACCTCCCCGATTTCGTCGATGGACACCAGCACGTGCATTTGTTCCCGCAAGTACGGGACGCCGTGCTGAAGGTCGTCGCCGAGACCGCACCAACGGCCTGGGTACGGCAATGCGGCCGCGCCCGTTCGACGCGCGGCGTGCGCAACCGCAAGGCTCTGGTGCTCGACATCCTGAGTCAGGGTTTTCGCCGCAAGGCGCGACGGCTTGGCATTGCCACCAATCCGGCCTTTGCCGGCGCTTACAATTTCAGCGGCAAGGCCGATTTCGCCAGGATTTTCCCCCGTTTCCTGGCCGGGTTGCCGGACGGAGCGCTGGTCATGTGCCACCCGGGCTTTGTCGATGCCGAACTTGAACGGCTCGACTCGCTCACACATGCGCGCGAGCGGGAGTTCGCCTATTTCAACTCAGACGAATTTCCGCGCGCACTGGCCGATCACGGCATCGAACTCGTTCGCCCCGACGACCCCGCCGGTTAGATGACCACCACTTTGGCGCCGACATTCACGCGGCTGTAGAGATCGATCACATCCGCATTGCGCAGCCGGATGCATCCGGACGACACGTTGTGACCGATGGTCCAGGGCTCGTTCGAGCCATGGATGCGGTATAGCGTTGACCCGAGATAGAGCGCGCGGGCGCCGAGCGGATTGTTTGGACCGCCTGCCATGAAATGCGGCAATCCCGGTTGACGCTTGAGCATCTCTTCGGGCGGCGTCCAGTCGGGCCATTCCTTCTTGGCCGACACCTTGTGCACACCGGACCAGGTAAAGCCGGGACGGCCGACGCCGATGCCGTAGCGCATCGCCCTTCCGCCCGGTTCGACCAGGTAGAGGAAATGGTTCGGCGTATCGATCACGATCGTGCCGGGCGGTTCCCTGGTTTGATAGTCGACTTCCCGGCGCACATAGCGCGGATCCATCTCGCGACCCGGAATTCGCTGCTCCAGCATGGGATCGGCCGCCGGATCGGCGTTGGCATAGACCGGTGCGCCTTGTGCGGGCTCGCGATCGATTTGCGGAGGCGCGATGTATTGCGGTTGCGGCGCCGCAGCGTACCGCTGCCGCGGATTTCCGCTGAACAGGAACTCGATGAAGCCGCCGCCGAGACTGGACTGCATCTGCGGCGGCTGCGCCGTCACGACCATCGGCGGTGTCGTCGCCATGGGCGGGCGCGGCAGCGGCTGCGCCATGACGGCGCTGCAAGCGGTTACGGTGAAGATGAGGACTGGAACGGATACGCGCTGCATTGACACACTCTTCGTACGTATTTTCCCGACGCGACAATACAGGCCGAAATAGACACGATTGGTAAACCACGTGCGGTGCCCGCGGCATTGGCACGACGGCGGCCGCGTTTCGTGGCATTAGAGTTTATTTTGCGTAAAAGGCCGACCATCATAGTAAACATTCGGTTTCGTTTTCACTTCAAGGGTTTCGTTCTTGCGCATACCGCTTCACACGCCGCAAAACACACAAAAATCGCCCGGGAATTCTGCAACCCAGCGTTAATCGGCCGTCTGATAGGAATCCGAAATCGGTATTCGAGGGCACGGCGTGCAGCGCAGAGTCTTCCGCGTCGAAAAGATGTTTGTCGCAGGCCGCGCAGCCACGCCGGATTGCGACGGCGACGTTCGTGATGCGCCAGTCGAACGGGGCGAAGACTCCGGCGATGAAACGCTGCAAAGTCTCAAGTGCGAACTTGCGCTCATCCATGAAACAATTGCCCGGAACAAGCACGAACTTTCGGCGCTGATCGGCGATGGCAAGGAGCGCCCGATGACGCGGGCGGCCGGCGAGCTTGGCGCAGCGATCAACGGCATGGAAAAGGCGACCGAGAAGATCCTGAAATCGTGCGAACTCATCGACGACAGCGCCAAGGCGCTCGTCGCAACCCTCAAGTCCGACTACGACCGCGGTCTCGCCCAGGATATCCAGGAACACGTGGTGAAAATATACGAAGCCTGCAATTTCCAGGATCTCGCCGGCCAGCGTATCGGCAAGGTGATTGGCATTTTGAATAATATCGAGATGCAGGTAGCGGACATGCTCGGGCGCAATGGTTTTGCGCCGTCGGCAGACGTTGCCGAGACGCCGAGGCTCACTACCGACCGCGAGTTGCTCAACGGACCACGGCTCGACGGCGACGCCGGACACGCCAGTCAGATCGATATCGACACGATGTTTGCCTAGCCTGCTTGCTCTGGTCGCCGGATCAGCACAAAACAGACCAGCGCGACTGCGGCAAAGCCGCCCGCGAGCGCCAGCGCCGCTGCATCCGAGGTCCGCTCTACCACGAATGCCATAACCAGTGGCGCCGCCGCCTGCATGAGCAGAAACGGACCGGCCAGCCGCCCCATCAGGCGTCCGTAGCCTGAAGCGCCGAACAGCGCCAGCGGCACCGCACCGCGCGTGATCGTAATCAGTCCATTGGCGCCACCGAACATCAGCGCAAAGGCCGCGGCGAGCGGCGTCGAAATACCGAGCAGCAGCAACATCGCGAAGGCGCAAAGCAGCGTCGTAAGCGCAAAGCGCGCCACCCAGAGCGGATGCAGGTTTCGGCCGAAAGTAAATTCGATCAACCGTGCGCCGACCTGCGCCGGCCCGAACAGCGCTCCGATCCACACCACCGTGGCAGCATCGATCCCGGAGCGCGCAAAAATCGCCAGAAGATGCGCCGACAGTCCCGATGGAACGAAGGCATAGGTCGCAAATGCGGAGGCAACGAGAATGAAGGCAAAACCAGACGGAGGCAGAAGCTTGGCCGGCGCCGGCATATCCTTGTGCGCCGGCAATTCCGCTTCGTGACGGCTGCGTGGCAATGCCAGGGCGTGCAAGGGGGCGGCAATGCATGCCAGCAGCACGGCATAAACGAGATACGTACCGCGCCAGCCGACCGCCTCGAGCAGAAAATGCGTCGCCGGCCAGCTTACGGTCGAGGCAAAACCGCCCGCCAGGGTCAATGCCGTAATCGGTTTGCGCGCACCGACGCCGAAGATGCGGCCAAGACTGGCAAACGCGGAATCATAGAGGCTTGCCGCCATGGCAATGCCGAGCACCACCCACACTGCGAGATAGGCGGCACGATTTGCGGCATTGACAATGAGCAAGAGCCCAAGCGCACCGATCAACGAGCCGATGGTCATGACCATATGACCGCCGAAACGGTCGATCGACCGCCCGACATAGGGCGCGATCAGTCCGGCTGCCAGCAAGCCGACAGAGAAGCCGCCCATGGCGAATGAGATCGACCAGCCACGCTCGGCCGCGATCAGCGGCACGATCAAGACCGGCGTATAGAAGATCGTGCCCCAAGCCAGAATCTGGGTGACGCCGAGAACCGGCACCGCGCGCCAGGGGCCGTCGAAAAAATCGCGGGTCGAAGCCATATCGGCAGAATCTCTAGCACGGCGCGGCCCGCGCGCTCATGGACACCGCGCGGGCAAGCCCGTTACTGCGGCGGCTTCTGTTGCGGCTGAGCCGGTTTGGGCGCCGGCTTGGGTTTTGGCTTGGCTTTCGGCTTGGCCCGTTTGGCGCCTTCCGGCTGGCAGCGCACATAGACCATGGTGCCGTAACGCCCCTGCACTTCCGGGTCCATCCATCGCAGGATCAGGATGCGGCCATCGAAGACCACGACCTCCCGGTCCTGGGCACCGCCGGCCTCGCCCTCCGGGCCGATGTAGGTCTTGTTGCCTGGCGCGCCCTTGAGGCGAAGCTCGGACGGAGTTGCCTGATCGGCAAGATGCATCATCACGCCGCCCGTGGGCCCAAGCGTAATGACGTAGGGCTGGCGGCACTGCGCCGCAGCGGCGGCTTCGGTGCGCGCCCGATCATCCTCGCGATGGTAGGCGGCGAGCCCCCAGCGGCCAACGATATCCTGCGGCGGAAATGCCGGCGGCAGCACCTGAGCAGGCGCCGGAGGTGGTGGCTCAGGCTGAGGTCCTGTTGCGCAGGCCGTAAGCCCCAGCGCCAGCAACGTCAAAATCAAGGCAGTCGGCAGGCGGGGACAACTGGGCCGAGTCATGCGTCCTCCTGGCAGCGGCGCAAGATGTGACTTTGGGGGGCATTGGCTGGCAGTGCAAGCGGACTTCGATGCTTGTCCCAGCCGGTTAACGCTGCCCAGTGACGCCGTGGCCGATGTTCGATCGCAAGCTTGACACCCCACGGCTTAGGCAATATCTCCCGGGCAGCCGCTGGCACTCTCCGGTACGGAGTGCTAAGGGCTTAAAAAATCGACATATTCTGTTCACACCCGCGCGGGAAGCGCCGACGAGGAAGCCATGGCCAAGACCAAGTTTCGCCCCCTGCACGACCGCGTTGTCGTGCGCCGCATCGAGCCAAGCGAGAAAACCAAAGGCGGCATCATCATTCCCGATACCGCCCAGGAAAAACCGCAGGAGGGCGAGGTGATCGCCGTCGGACCCGGCGGACGCGATGAAAGCGGCAAGCTGATCCCGATCGACCTGAAGCCAGGCAACCGAGTGCTGTTCGGCAAGTGGTCGGGCACCGAGGTCAAACTCGACGGCGAGGAGCTCCTGATCATGAAGGAGTCCGACATCATGGGCGTGATCGCCTGACGCCAATCCTCGTCCTGAGGAGGCGCCGAAGGCGCCATCTCGAAGGACGAGGGCAACGAATCCCGGGCCTCATCCTTCGCGACGGCGCTGCGCGCCTCCTCAGGATGAGGACCAAGTCAAAACCCCAACGGAGCAAATTGAAATGTCTGCCAAGGAAGTGAAATTTTCCGGTGATGCCCGCGACCGCATGCTGCGGGGCGTCGACATCCTCGCCAATGCGGTGAAAGTGACGCTCGGCCCGAAGGGACGCAACGTGGTGCTCGACAAGAGCTTCGGCGCGCCGCGCATTACCAAGGACGGCGTCACCGTCGCCAAGGAAATCGAGCTTGAGGACAAGTTCGAGAACATGGGAGCGCAGATGGTGCGCGAAGTCGCCCAGAAGACGAACGACCTCGCGGGAGACGGCACCACCACCGCCACCGTGCTGGCGCAGGCGATCGTCAGGGAAGGCGCCAAATCAGTGGCCGCCGGCATGAACCCGATGGACCTGAAGCGCGGCGTCGACATCGCAGTCGACGCGGTCGTCAAGGATATCCAGAAACGCGCGAAGGCCGTCAGTTCCTCAGCCGAGGTCGCCCAGGTCGGCACCATTTCGTCAAACGGCGACAGCAATATCGGCAAGATGATTTCGCAGGCAATGCAGAAGGTCGGCAATGAAGGCGTGATTACGGTCGAGGAAGCGAAGGCCCTGGACACCGAGGTTGAGATCGTCGAGGGCATGCAGTTCGACCGCGGCTACATCTCGCCCTACTTCGTCACCAATGCCGAGAAGATGCTGGCCGAGCTCGAGGACGCGTATATCCTCCTGCACGAAAAGAAACTGTCCGGCTTGCAGTCGATGCTTCCCGTTCTCGAAGCAGTCGTGCAGTCCGGAAAACCGCTGGTCATCATCGCCGAGGACGTCGAGGGCGAGGCGATCGCCACGCTCGTCGTCAACAAGCTGCGCGGTGGCCTGAAAGTGGCGGCCGTGAAGGCGCCGGGCTTCGGCGATCGCCGCAAGGCCATGCTCGAGGACATCGCGATCCTGACCGGCGGCCAGCTGATCTCGGAAGATCTCGGCATCAAACTCGAAAACGTGACCTTGCAGATGCTCGGCCGCGCCCAGAAGGTGATCATCGAAAAAGAGAAGACCACGATCGTGCACGGCGCCGGCAAGAAGGCCGAAATCGAGGCGCGCTGCAATCAGATCAAGGCCCAAATCGAGGAGACCACCTCCGACTACGACAAGGAGAAACTGCAGGAGCGGCTGGCGAAGCTCGCCGGCGGCGTCGCGGTCATCCGGGTCGGCGGTGCCACCGAAATCGAGGTGAAAGAGAAGAAGGACCGCGTCGAGGACGCCCTCAACGCGACCCGCGCCGCGGTCGAGGAAGGCATCGTGCCGGGCGGCGGCGTCTGCCTGCTGCGGGCCAAGAAAGCGGTCGGCCGCATCCACGATGAAAATCCTGATGTGCAGGCCGGCATCAACATCGTGCTCAAGGCGCTGGAAGCGCCGATGCGTCAGATCGCCGAGAACGCCGGCGTGGAGGGCTCGATCGTGGTCGGCAAGATCATGGACGAGAAGTCTGAGACCTACGGCTTCGATGCCCAGGCTGAAAAGTACGTCGACATGGTCAATGCCGGGATTATCGACCCGGCCAAGGTGGTGCGCGCGGCGCTGCAGGACGCGGCATCGATCGCGGGCCTGCTGATCACCACCGAAGCGATGGTCGCTGAAACGCCGAAGGAGCCGGCCCCGGCGATGCCCGCGGGCGGCGGCATGGGTGGAATGGGCGGCATGATGTAAGCCTGCCGCATCTAGCAAACGATCCAAGGGCGCGGCTTCGGCCGCGCCCTTTTCAATTGGGCCCGGCGGCCAACCGTCGCTACGCGACCGAACACAATCAGTGGCTAGAAATCAGGAACCTCAAGGTCTTCGGTCCGATGAGCACCACGGCATCGTCGTTGCGCTGCCACCCGGTCATCAGCGAAATCAGCGCGAGCAGATCCTGATCGGCTTGCATGCGTTCCGGCGTGCACTGGCCGTCGGCCATCATGTCCGGCAATGCGTCCGGCAACGGAGCGGGTTCGATCCTGATGGTGGCGTCGGACACCTCCACCCGGCCCGAAACCGTCCGGCACCACAGGTCTATGGTGGCGTTACCGTCCGGCGCCACGTTGAGTATCGGGACGCGCTTGACCGGCCGCATGGGCGCGGCATCGAGCAACAGGTCCTGATCGAACGGAAAATTGCTTGCCGCCCAGCCCGGTACCGTACCGCACAGCATCATCGCGCCTACGGCCAAAACGCCGCGAACAAAAGCCGGCCGGCCTGCGATCAGGCGAATGAATATCATGCTGTTCTCCGGGTTGGCGATCGCGGCCGCGACGCCAGCGAGGCCTTTGAATTGCAGGCCTCATGCGATTCCGTCAAGCCAGATTCGGGAATAGCAACCCGCTTGCGCGTGTTAGAATGACGCATGATTTGCGAACCTTGCACGGGCGCGCAAGATCGCCTTTCTCAAGCAATATCTCGGCGCGCCTGCGCAAATACCGGTGGCGCACGCAGGTGTGCCGGGCTAGAATAATTTAACTGTGGCGACGGCAATCCGTCGCGGGAGGAAAAGATGGCGGACGCAATTACGGCTGCGATCGGATCGGTGATCATGATCGGCTATATCTGGCTGATCGCGGACAAGCTCAACGAATTGCCACTGTGGATCGCATGTATTGTTGGCGTTGGGCTGATGGTCTGGTCCTTCTGGCAAGACGCCTGGAGCCCGATATTGAAGCGCAATTCAAAATAGCCCGCCTAGTCTCCCGCCAATTCACCGACCAGCCAATTTGCCGTGCGCAGCAGCCGCGCGTCGTCGCCACGTTCACCGACGAGCTGGACACCGAGCGGCATGCCACCCTCACCCGTCAACAACGGCAACGACAGGGCCGGCAGCCCGGTCAGAGTCCACAGCGAACAGAATGCCGGATTGCCGGTGACATCGCCTTTGGGCGCGACGCCTGTGCTTGCCGGCGTGATAATGGCATCGAAATCCTGAAATATTTCGGCGATGCCGGCTTCGTAGTGCCGCGCCGCATCGCGCGCCGCCAGATATCGCACTGCAGTCACCTTGCTGCCTTCGGCGAGAAATTCGCGCAGTGTCTTGCTCGACGCTTCCCCGCCGCGTTCGACCACGGTATTGAGATTGTGCGCCATGTCAGCGGCCATGATCGCGCGCTGGTCGTCCCATGCCGTCGCGTAGGATTCCGGCAGATCGATCGATTGCACCTGCCCGCCCAACCGGTCGACGAAATCCTCGAACGCAGCGCGGGTTTGCGCATCGGCCTTCTCCCACACAGGTGTACGCACGAAGGCAAAGCGCGGCGCCATCGGCGGATCCTCAGTCACCCGATCGAGGAAAGCCGGCGCCGCCACCGGCCGTGTATCGCTGTCCTGCGGGTCGTAGCCGGCCAGCACCTCAAGGATCAGCGCGGTATCGGCAAGCGTGCGCGCAAAAGTGCCGACATGGTCGAGTGTCTTCGAGAGGATCAGCGCGCCGTGGCGCGAGATCATGCCGTGCGTCGGCTTGCAGCCGTAAACGCCACAAAAGGCCGCCGGCCGGATCATCGAACCGTTGGTCTGCGATCCGATAGCCAGCGGGACCATGCCTGCCGCCACAGCAGCCGCCGAGCCGGACGACGAACCGCCGGGCGTGCGTTCCGGATCGTGCGGATTGCGCGTGGGACCGGGATGGAAATAGGCAAACTCTGTGGTCACCGTCTTGCCGATGATCACCGCGCCTGCGGCACGCAGGCGAGAGACCGCCGTGCAATCGCGCACCGGCCGGCGACCCTTGAGCAGGAGCGACCCGCATTCAGTGGGATAGTCGATGGTGTCGAAGATATCCTTGATCGCGACCGGCACGCCGTGCAGCAACCCAAGCGACGCACCACTTCGACGGCGCTCGTCGAGTGCGCGCGCCTGGGCCAGTGCCTCATCGGCGTCGAGATGAATGAAGGCACGTACCGTATCGTCGATCGCGGCGATTTGCTGGAGACAGGCGGCGGTATAGTCCTCCGCGGATGTTTCGCCGTTGGCGATCCGCTCGGCAACCTCCAGCGCTGTCAATTCAAGAAGATCGCCTTCCGCCACGGCCTGGTCACTTATACAATTGATGGGGTAACCACAGGGCAATCCCCGGAAAGACGTAAACCATGGCCATGGTGAGGAACACCATGAACACGAATGGCAGGGCGCCGGAAAAGATATCGGTCAGCTTCACGTGCGGTGGCGCCACGCCCTTGAGGTAATAGGCCGCCATCGCCATCGGTGGCGTATTGAACGACGTCTGGATGTTGAGCGCGACCAGAATGCCGAAGATCAGCGGATCGATGTGGAAGGTTTTGAGCAGCGGCAGGAAGATCGGCACGAAGATGATGATGATCTCGGTCCACTCCAGCGGCCAGCCAAGCAGGAAGATGATGAACTGGGCAAGGATCAGGAAGGCCGTTGGCGTCAATTTCAGCACATTGACCCAGTGCTCGATCACCTCGTGACCGCCGAGATACGAAAACACCGAGGAAAAAGTCCACGAGCCGATGAACAGGTAACAGACCATCGCCGAAGTGCGCGCGGTGAGGAACACCGCTTCCTTCAGGCGCAGGAAGGTGAGCGACCTGTAGGCGGCCGCCAGCACCACCGAGCCGGCCGCGCCCACGGCGGCAGCTTCCGATGGCGTCGCAAGACCGAACAGAATGGCGCCAAGAACCGAGAGGATCAGGATCGCAAGCGGAAAGAACGAGGTCGCCAACGCCCACAACACCTCGACTAATGGTATGTCGCGCTGGAGTTCCTTTGGCTTTGGGCACAGGCTCGGGTCGATCAGCGCGCGTCCCACGACATAGACGATGTAAAGGCTCGCCAGCAGGAAACCCGGGATGAAGGCAGCGGCGTACAGCTGCACCACGGAAATCGCCGTGGTCGCGCCATAGAGGATGAGCAGCACGCTGGGCGGAATCATGATGCCGAGACAGCCGCCGGCGCAGACTACGCCGGACGCAAGCTTGGTATCGTAACCAGCGCGCAGCATCGCCGGGAAGGCCAGCAGGCCCATCAACGTGACCACCGCACCGACGATGCCGGTGGCGGTGGCAAACAGCGCGCAGGTAATCAGCGTGGCAACGGCGAGCGAGCCTGGCACGTTCCGCGCCGCCATCTGGATCGAATAGAACAATCGATCGAGAATATTCGCGCGTTCGACAACGTAACCCATGAAAAGGAATAACGGTACCGCGGTCAGCACGTCATTCGACATCACGTCATAGGTATTGGTGACGAGCAGGTCGAAAATACGCGTATCCATCGCGTAGTAGCCGAAGAAGATGCCCATCGCGACCAGCGTGAAGGCGATCGGGAATCCAAGCAGAATGATGATAATGAACGCCCCGAGCTGGATCATCCCGAGTTCGGGATTCGTGAACATCATCGGGCAGCCCCCACATGCATTTCTTCTTCGATGCGCCGGCGGTCTTCCGCTTCGGCGAGAATTGCGGATTCCATTTCCTCGACGTCATGCAGCCGCTGCGGCCACACGCCGTCACGGATGCAGATGACGCAGCGCACAACCTCGGCAAAGCACTGGATGAGCATCAGCGCCGCCGCAATCGGGATCAACGTCTTGTGCGGATAGACTGGCGCGCCGGTCGGGCTGTAGATGCTGACTTCGCGCTGGATCCAGGAAATCTCGACATAGGGAATGCCGTAATACAGCAGGGCGGCAAACCCCGGGGCGAGGAAGATGATGTAGAGAACCAGATCGACCGAAGCCTGCATACGAACCGGCATCAGCCGGTAGAGTACGTCGCCGCGCACATGTCCGTTACGCGACAGCGTATAGGCGCCCGCCATCATGAACAGTGCGCCATACATGAAATAGCTGAGGTCGAAGGCCCAGTTCGTGGGATTGCGCAACACGTAACGCACAAACACTTCGTAACAGGTGCCCAGCGTCATGATGACAATGCACCAGCCGAACGCCTTTCCGACGCCCGCGCTGAGGCGGTCGATAAAGAGAAGAGTCTTTTCCACGAAGTTTTCTCGGCGTTTGATGCAGGACAAAAAGTCGCCGGGGCAGATGTACCACCCCGGCGATTCTCAATTGAGCCGCATCAGGCCTTTGGCTTGTAATTCGCCAGCGGGCCGAAATGGTGCTCCCAAGCGGTCTTATAGTCGGCTTCGTTGTTGTGATAGTAGAAGCCCACTCGCGCCGCCCAGAGCTTCTGGCTGTCGAGGATCTTCTTGATCATCGGCGCCTGTTGCGGGTTGGACAGCAGTTCCTTCTCGACCACATCCCAGGCCTTAAGCTGAGCCTGGAAGATCGAGGTCGGCGTGCGCTTGACATGCACACCGTGCTTGCTGACCAAGGTGCCGAGGTCCTTCGAGTAGATGTCCCACGACTTCCAGATGTCGTCGGAATTGGCGGCCTGGCCAGCGAGCATCAGGATTTCCTGCTGCTCTTTCGCCAGCTTGTCCCACTTGGCCTTGTTATACAGCACCTCGATGGCTTCCGAAGCCTGATGGTAGGAACCCATGTAGTAGTACTTGGCGACGTCCTGGGCGCCGAAGCGGCTGTCGGATGTCGGGTTGTTGAATTCGAACGCCTCGATGACGCCCTTCTCCATCGCCGGAAGAATTTCCGGACCGGGGAGTTGCGCGACGCTCGCACCCATCGCCTGCATGACGTTGGAGGCGAGACCGACGGTGCGGTACTTGAGGCCCTTGAAGGCTTCCGGGCCGTTGATTTCCTTTTTGAACCAGCCGAGCGGCTGGGTCTGGAAGGCGAAGACATAGAAGCCAACCACGTTGAGCTTCAGAACGTCCTGCGTCAGTTCGCGGTACAGTTCCTTGCCGCCGCCATAATAGAACCAGCCGAGAAACTGGCTGCCATTGAAGCCGTAGGCCGGACCGGTGCCGAACAGCGACGCTGCGCGGTGCTTGCCGTACCAGTAGGCCGGAACGGTATGACCGCCGTCGAGCACGCCAGAGTGGCAGGCGTCCATGACGGAGAATGCCTTCACCACGGCGCCGGCGTTGAGGTAGTCAATCTTCAACCGGCCGCCACCCATGGTGTTGACCTTGTTGACGTAGTCCTTGGCGTAGTCGTTGATGATGTCTTGCGCGCCCCACGAGCCCTGCATTTTCAGGGTGACGGTCTGTGCGCGAGAAACCTGCGGCATCGCGATAGTCGCTGCGCCGGCGACAGCGGCGCCGCCGAGGAACTTACGGCGGGTCGCAGCCGTAGACAGTTTGCTTTTTGCCATTTCTCTTACCCTCCCTTGGATTGTTATCCCGTGAACATTTTTTGCCGGGTCTTATTCCATGACCCGACCTATTCGTCTGGATCCGGTAACCCTTAGCCCATAATCGTACGGGTTGCGACGGCCGGAAGCAACATTGGGTTAGCACGCGACAGGCCGTTCATATGCCTTTTTTATATGCGAATCCGCGCAAAAAGGAATGGAATCCGTGCGCCATTAGCCAATAGTAGGTGACCGGAGGCGCACAATCGAGCGCTTGCCCGCCCGACAGGAGACCGCCCGTGAGAGGCATTTTTTCGACGCTCGCCACAGTCTGGCGAATTGCCGGCCCATATTTCCGTTCGGAGGATCGCTGGCCCGGACGGCTGCTGTTGGCAGCGGTGATCGCCATCGAACTGTCGATCGTCGGTATCACGGTGCTGCTCAACGCCTGGAATGCCAAGTTCTACAATGCGCTGCAAGATCGAAACTGGGACGCCTTCGTCTATCAGCTTGGCTATTTCTGCGTACTCGCGACCGCCTTTATTCTGGTGGCAGTGTACCAACTCTATCTCAATCAATGGCTGCAGATCCGCTGGCGGCGCTGGCTGACCCGCGCCTATCTCGATCATTGGCTGGAGGGCGCCAATCACTACCGCATGCAGCTGCTCGGCGACGCCGCCGATAACCCCGACCAGCGCATCGCCGAGGATGTCCGGCAATTCATCGAGCTTACCCTCAGCATCGGGCTGCAATTGCTCAACGCGCTCGTCACGATTGCTTCGTTCATGATCATCCTGTGGTCGTTGTCGGCGGCTGCTCCGCTTCACCTGTTCGGCATGAAATTTGATATTCCCGGCTATTTGCTGTGGGCCGCTTTGATTTACGCCTGCATCGGTACCGCCCTCACCCATCTGATTGGCCGCGCCCTGATCGCGCTCAATTTTCAACAGCAACGCTACGAAGCGGATTTCCGCTTCAACCTGGTGCGCGTGCGCGAAAATTCAGAACAGATCGCCTTGCTCGACGGCGAGCGTGCAGAACGAGACCAGTTGCTCGTGCGCTTCGGAAACGTGGTGGGCAACTGGTATGCGATCATGACGCGTCAAAAGAAGCTTACCTTTTTCACTGCAAGCTATTCGCAGGCATCAGTCGTGTTCCCCTTCATCATGGTCAGCCCCGCCTATTTCGCGGGCGCAGTCCAGCTCGGCGGCCTGATGCAGACTGCGAATGCTTTCAATCGCGTACAGGACGCACTGTCAGTGTTCGTGAGCATCTACCGGAACCTGGCAGAATGGCGCGCGGTGGTCGAACGTCTGTCCGGATTCGATCAATCAGTAGCGGCCGCGCGCTCGGTGGCGGTAACGCCGCCTGTCATCAACGTGGTGCCCGGCGCGGCGGCCACTATTGCTTTCAAGGACCTGGCTGTCTGTCTGCCGAGTGGTGTGCCGCTGGTTAGCGCGAGCGACATTTCCATCAATCCAGGCGAACGCGTGCTGGTCAACGGCCCCTCAGGCGCAGGCAAATCCACGCTATTCCGTGCGCTCGCGGGCATTTGGCCATTCGGCGCCGGCACGATCACGGTGCCCAGCAATGCGCGCCTGATGATTCTGCCGCAGCGACCCTACTTCCCGATCGCGCCCCTGGCTGCCGCAGTTGCCTATCCCGCAGAGCCCGGCAGTTTCGATGCAACCCGCGTCGCGGAACTCATAGCAGCGGTCGGGCTGCCTGCTTTGGCTTCGCGCATCGAGGAGGAGGTTCATTGGAATCGGATGTTATCGCTCGGCGAGCAACAGCGGCTCGGTATCGCGCGCGCGATGCTGCACGCCCCCGATTTTCTGTTCCTCGACGAGGCCACCGCCTCGCTCGACGAGCCGGCCGAGGCCGCTCTCTATCAGCTCCTCGAGCGCCGGCTCGGTGCGGCGACCATCGTATCGATTGGCCACCGGGCGACGCTCGCCGCCTTCCACCGCCGTCGCCTGGCATTCAGCCGCGAAGGCAACAGCTATCAGTTGCGCGAAGGCAATTTGGCGGCGACGTCCTGAAGAAACGCACCACAGGTTAAATTCGTTCGTCTCGGCGCAAACAAAAAGGGGCGGCGGCTCCCGTTCGGGAACCGCCGCCCCATGGTAAGGGCAGAGGTCAGATCGCTCGACTACTTGATCGAGTTGATCGTGGTGTCGAACTTGAGGGCGACGATGAACGTGTCGTCACACCAGTTGTTCGAATTGTTCGGCACGCCAGTCAGCAGGAATGCGCCACAACCCGTCGTGCCGAGATCATTGCCGTGGTAGCGGAAATCAAGGGTCAACGCCTTGTAGGTGAGCGCGATACCTACGTTCCAGTAAGTGTAGCTTGGATCGGTCAAACCGGCGAGGACGAAGCCAGTGTCGTCAATCCACCAGTGACCGAGTTCGCCGGAGATGAAGGCGCCGAGATCGCCGGCTGTCCACGGCAGGACCCACCTGCCGGTGAACGACGCGTAGACCGCATCCGGATGATTTGAAATGCCGATTGTCGAGAAAGTCGTGCTGTAGTGCAAAAGATCAGGCGTGTAGTAAACGTTGCCGCCGATCGTCAGACCCTTGACGATTTCATACGCCGCCCTTCCGTAAACTTCCCAGAAGTCGCTCTGATCGGTGAAACCGTTGAAGCTTTCCTTCGGGTAGTAATAGTAAATGGCGCCGATATCGAGGGAGAACGGGCCCCAGCTGTTGCGCCAACCACCGTAGAAGTCGACTTCTGCCGACGGATCGGTAAAGCCGTATCCTGGGCCACTCGGCCAATCGATGGCAAGGGCAGCAATCCCGATATAGAAGGTGCCGACTGGCGTTTTGAAGTCAGGTTCGAAATAGGCGCCGCCCGACGGACCCCGGTTCGATTGCGAAACGCCGCGGAAATTATAATCGGACTGGACGACGCCGCCGATGGCGATGTCGAAGTCCGGAGCCGGCGCCGGTGCAGCAGCCACCTTGGGCGCCTTCACTGGCATATCCGCCCCGAATGCAGGCGCGGCTGCAGAGAGAGCAAACGCCGCGGCTACCGACAAAACAACTTTCTTCATTGACCCTGCCCCTTTTTTCGGTTCGACCGGCTTGCGATGTTAAGCCGATTCAAATCGCCCATCCCATTTGCGCACAAAAAATCCCCCGACCGCGACCAATCCCGTACGCAACAGGACGTGCATTGCACCGAAATTTACACCTTGGGCAGAGCGCGCGAGCAAGACGAAAACGTGCGCAACTGCTGCCTTTTTAGGCGATTCCGGCTTCTATCGGCAAAATGCGGCCGACTGTTGCGGCAATGTCACATTTTTCGTGCGCTGGCTGGCGGCGGCCCCGAGGCAATCCGCCGGCGGAAAAGCCGTCCGTCGCCTGCCATCTGTGAATAAGTCCGGCCCCACGCGCTAAGGGTTTGCGAGACAAGCAAGAATCCAACACCCGCCGAATTGCAGCGGGTGTTGGCAACAATCACATTGAGCTAAGCCGAAGCTCGAACGCGAGAATCAGGCCGCTGCCTTCTTGCGGTTGGCGGCAATCAGCTCGTCCACCAAAGCCACGCCGGCGTCGATCGCTGGATGGCTCATCCCCTTTTGCTTGGCGATCAACTGCACCAGCTTGTCGGCGCGTTCGATATTGGGGGCGCCGTTATAGAGCGCACGCGCGGCCGAGGCGGGACGCGTGAGGCTTTCGGCCGCCGCGGCGTATTTCTCGAACGGCACCAGGTCATTCGGATTGGCACCGAGCTTCACGCACAGATCATTCACGAAATTGTAGACCGAGCGCGAGGTCTCGATGTCGCTGTGCACCGCCTCCTTGGCCGTGCGCATTCCGTCCTTGGTGATGCAGCGGTAATTGCCGGCGAGCAGCATTGCCCATTTGGCGAGCGGCACAAAAATCGAATTGTGTACCTTGAGCTTCACCGGCAATTCGATCTTGCCCTCGGGGGCATCGTACCGGATCGCCTCTATGTCATCCTGCAGCTTGCGCATGATGCTGGTGCTCTGGTCGGAATCGAAGCGCGCGACCTTGAAGTTGGTCGGCAGCGTGACCATCAACACGTTGACCTTTTCGTCAGGCGGACGGATCGCCTGCGGGTCAGGGCTGCACAGCGTAATCGCGGCGGGGTCAAAGCTGTCCCACACCGAAGCGTCGGTATAGGCCGCCTTGAGCGGCTCATAATCAAGACCCGGAATGCGCTTCACATAAGGCAGTGGTGGCATGTTCATGATGGACATGCAGGGGACGCGCGATTTGCCAACTGCATCGAGCAATTCGCGCACGCCGGGCGAGCGATATTGCGGCTCTTGCATGGCGAGCCCGATCAGGTCGTAGTCCTTCGGGTTTACATTGGCGGCGCCGCCGGCCGTCACCTTGCCCGGGAGCTTACGCGAGTCGAGTTCAATCGGATCCTTGCGGCCCCTGACCGGCAAACGGACACGAAAGCCTTCGGCATTGATCAGGTCGGCTTCCGCCGGCAAACACACCAAATGAACCGAATGTCCGCCGAACAGAATCTTTGAGGCCAGTAGCGACCCGTAGGACGCGCCCATAATCAGAATTTTGTATGTCGCCGGCATAACCACCACTCCCGTATCGCTTTTAGAGATTGCGAGAGTTCCAGCCTTAAGGCCATCCTTCTCTTGCGCGCATGCTATGCGGCCAAGCTAGGCGATGCAATCGGGGCCGGCGCTGACGGCGAGGTGCAAACGTCATCGACTTTGCCCCTGAATTACGGGCTTTTTGAGCTGCCTTATTCTGCATATCAAAGCGCGTATGGCTCGCCTCGCGATGCGCGTGAGCCCGGCGGCGTTCGCGCCGCGTCAACGAATTTTCCGGCCTGCCGCGCCGCGGACGACGGTCGCCTGGCGCATATCGCCTAGTGGGTATCGTCCGCTCTTCCACTTGGGAACATCCCGCCAAAGCCGCCAAGGGGCAGTGTGGGCTGCGAGGGTTTCGGCGCCGGCGGGGCGGATTCCGGCATGGGTGCCGGCATCGGTGCAGACCTGGGCGCAGACTTGGGCGCGACACGCTTCTTCGATTTCTTGACGGGCGCGCGTTTGGCCTTCGCCTTTTTCATTCCCTTCTTCTTGCGTGCCGGCGCCGCGCGTTTCGCCTTTTTCATCGATTGCTTCGATTTCTTCGCTTTCTTCGCTTTCGATTTTCGCGTTCTCTTTGCCATGATCGTCCTCCCGATCAGTTCAAATAGCTGTTTGCGAGAACCGTGCCCTTCACTCGTTACGGCAACGTGACGGCCAATTGCCGCAGGCCAGCTTTACTCAGCTCGACCGTCCGAGGGCCGCTCGACGCTCGCCAGTTCCCGCAGCACATCCGGCACTGGGCCGCCAGTCGCCCAGTCGACGAGCTCGACGGTATGGACGACCGGAATTGCGGTGCCGGTGGCAATCTGTGTCATGCAGCCGATATTGCCGGCCGCAATCACATCCGGCTCGACCCGTAAAATGTTGGCGACCTTGCGGTCCCGCAATTTCTCCGCCAGCGCGGGCTGCAAGATGTTGTAGGTGCCCGCCGAGCCGCAACACAGATGCCCTTCCGGCACATCTTTGACCACGAAGCCAAGCTTGGAAAGCAATTCTTTCGGCTCGCGAGCGATTTTCTGGCCGTGTTGCAGCGAACAGGCCGAGTGGTAAGCCACAGTCAGACCGGCAGGCAGCGTGTCAGATTGCAGATCAAGCGTTGCGAGGTATTCCGTGACGTCCTTGGCCAGAGCTGAAATTTGCGCCGCTTTGGCGGCATAGGCCGGATCGTCGCGGAACATGAAGCCATAGTCCTTGATCGTGGTTCCGCAGCCGGAGACAGTGATCAGGATTGCGTCGAGCCCGGGCCCCGCACGGGTCCATGCGTCGATATTGTTGCGTGCTTGCGCGAGTGCTTGCGTCTCGCGGCCCATGTGATGGGCGAGCGAGCCGCAACAGCCTTCACCACCGGCGACCACGACCTCGATACCGTTCCGGTTGAGCAACCGGACCGTAGCTTCGTTGGTCGAAGGCGCCAGCAGCGGATTGATGCAACCCGACAGCAGCGCCACCCGGCCACGCCGCGTACCACTTGCCGGATAGACCTTTCCGCTCCGCTCCGCCGGCGGTGCTGGCTTGCGGCGCGGCGTCAGCCGCAGCATCGCCGCCATCCGCTTGAAACCGGCCGCACGCAGCAGCGGCGCCAGCGGCCGGGCGACGATCCCCGCCACCACAGCCAGGCGAAACAGGCCCGGATCGGTGAGCACACGCGCGAGCAGCGCGCGCATGGCCCGATCGAGGATCGGACGTTTGTAGGTTTTTTCGATGTATTCGCGGGCGTGGTCGACCAGGTGCATGTAATGCACACTGGAGGGGCATGTCGTCATGCAGGCCAGGCAGGAAAGGCAGCGGTCGATGTGCTTGACCACGTCACCACTCGCCGGCCGGCCCTGCTCCAGCATGTCCTTGATCAAGTAGATGCGCCCGCGTGGGCTATCGAGTTCGTCGCCAAGCAGCACATAGGTCGGGCAGGTGGCGGTACAAAACCCGCAATGGACGCAGGCGCGCAGGATTTTTTCGGACGCCTGCACCTGCGGGTCGGCAAGCTGAGCGAGGGTGAAGCTGGTTTGCATCGCTCTTTAAACCCCTGCCCACATGCGTCCGGGATTGAGCACGCCTTTGGGGTCGAAGCCCTCCTTCACCCGCCTGTTCAACGCCGCCAGGCCTGCTTCCTGCGGCTCGAACACGTCGACCGTCGCACGAACCGCTGCCGGTGCACGCACCAGCGTGGCGTGACCGCCGATACCGGCGACGGCACCGCGAATTGCGGCCGCATCCGGCTCATCGGGAAATGGCATCGCTACCCAGACAAGTCCGCCGGCCCAGTCGTAAAACATCTGTGCCGCCGGCGTGATCAGCGAAGCCAGCTGATGGCCCTTGCTGGGCGCGGTCGATATCCGCCAAAGCGGCCGCGCGCGGGCAGTATCGGTCGCGAATGGCTTGACCTGGCGCACGCTGCGCCAGAGCGCGCGTGAATCCTTTTCTTCGAGCAGCACCACCGAACCGAATGCCTTCATCAGCGCGATGAGCACTTCCTTGCGGTGCTTGACCGAGGGCGCGAAGCCTTCCAGCCGCATGGCGGTTGCAGCCTCCGGTTTCTGAAGACCGTCGACCCAGGACACCACGTGGTCGGGCAGATGGGCGGCGGCGGTGACATCGCAGGACGAACCCATCGCAGCGGCCATCGCCTGTGCCGCCTGCGCATCGTCCAGGCCGGTGACGATCACACTTGCCTCGCTTTCGGCCTTGGGCAGCACCTTGATCGTGACCTCGGTCATGGCGGCGAGCGTGCCCCACGAGCCGGCAATCGCCTTGCACATATCGTAGCCGGTGACGTTCTTCACCACCCTGCCGCCCGACTTGATGGTTTCCGCCCGGCCGGTAACCGCGGTTACGCCAAGAAAGTGGTCGCGCGCGGCACCGGCCTTTATCCGGCGCGGGCCGGACAGATTGGCGGCGATCACGCCGCCGATGGTTCCTTGGCCGGCGTCGCGGCCGAACAGCGGCCCGTAGTCCATGGGCTCGAAGCCGAGTTCCTGATTGTTCTGCTCAAGCAGTGCCTCGATCTCGGCAAGCGGCGTCCCCGCCTTCGCGGTGAGCACCAGTTCCTCGGGCTCATAGAGTGTGACGCCGGACAGCCCCGACAGATCGAGGGTGAGGTCGGTCTGGCTCGGGCGACCGATCAAGCGCTTGGTCCCCTGCCCCATCACGTCCAGCGCCTTGTCGTTGCCGAGTGCCCAGCGCACCGCATCCTCGACTTCCTTGGCGTCGCGGGGCTTGAGAACGTCGGTCATTTTACGGATACACTATTCCGCGGCGGCGGCCGGTTCGCAGGCGAATGCCGGCATGATCTCGCGCGCGAAACGGCGCAATTGGTCCAGGCCACCGGCGATCGTAAGCAGGATGTATTCCACGTTCGCCTTCTGCAACGCTTCGAGCATGACGCAGATTTCGTCGGGCGTACCGTACAGCGCGTTTTCTTCCGTGGCACCGGCCTTGTCGGCATAGGCAAGCACATGCGAACCGGTCTTTCTGTCCGGCGCACGCGCCACGTCAATGGTGCGTTTGGTATATGCCGCCTGCCGCGCCAACGCGGCCTCCTTGTCGGCCCTGTCTTTGGCGATATAGAGCTGGCGCGCCACCGTTACCCGCATCGGATTGAAGCGTAGGCCCGTGGCCTCGCGCCCGGCCTTGTAGATGGCGATGCGGTCGCGCAGCGCCTCCGGCGATGCGTACTGGTCGAGGATCAGATTAAAGCCGCGCGTCGCGGCGCGCTTGATGGAATGCGGATTGCCGGCAGCGACCCAGAAAGGCGGATGCGGACGTTGCGCCGGCGGTGGCTCCACCACGATATCCTCGAAATGCCAGAAGCGGCCGCGACAGGAAAAGCGATCGCGCGTCGTCCACGACCGCGTCATGATTTCAATCGCTTCCTCGTAGCGCGCCTCGGCCTCCTCTGGCGGAATTTGAAAGCCTTTGAACTCACTGTGGCGGTAACCCTTGCCGATGCCGAAATCGAACCTGCCGTCGGAGACGAGATCGAGTGTCGCCGCCTGCTCTGCCAGCAAGACCGGATTGTGCCACGGCAACACGATCACCGCCGTGCCGAGCCGCAGCGTTTTGGTGCGCATCGCCAGCGCCATCAGCAGCATCAGCGTGGCGGAGACCTGGTTCCAGCCGGTGAAATGATGCTCGACCGAAAAGCTGGAATGGAAACCGAGCGCTTCCGCTTCGACATTGAAGTCGAGATAGTCACGAAAGCCCTGCCCGGTCTCCGGGCCGAGACTGCCGCTGTCGGCTTTGGGTGAGCAGAACAAGCCAAATTGCATGACTAGCTTTCTTCTTTGAGTGTGATCCGATCAGAACACCGATTGCTCGTTATCGCGATCATGCTCAAAACCTCGGAATATCCGGAAACGGCAATTTGCCTCCGGAAATATGCATGCGGCCCAATTCCGCGCAGCGGTGAAGCTGCGGAAAAACCTTGCCGGGATTGAGCAGACCCTTCTCGTCGAACGCGCATTTGACCCGCTGCTGGGCGGCCAGATCAATCTCTGAAAACATGACCGGCATCAGGTCGCGCTTTTCCACGCCAACTCCGTGTTCACCGGTCAGAACTCCGCCGACCTCGACGCAGAGCCTGAGGATTTCGGCGCCGAATTGCTCGGCGCGATCGAGCTCATCGGGTTTGTTGGAATCGTAGAGGATCAGCGGATGCAAGTTGCCGTCGCCGGCATGAAACACGTTGGCAACCCGCAGACCATATTTTTCGGAAAGCGCCCTCGTTCGCGCAAGTACCTCCGGAAGCCGAGCGCGCGGAATTGTGCCGTCCATGCAGTAGTAATCGGGTGAAATACGGCCGACCGCCGGAAATGCCGCCTTGCGTCCGGCCCAAAACAGCAGCCGCTCGTCCTCGGAGGCCGATACCTTGTAGGACACCGCGCCGCATTTGGCAGCGATGATTTCGATTCGTTCGACCAGGTCGTTGACTTCGGCCGCCGGCCCGTCGACTTCGACGATCAGCAGCGCCTCGACGTCGAGTGGATAGCCGGCGTGCACGAATTCCTCGACTGCATGGATTGCCGGCTTGTCCATCATTTCCATGCCGCCGGGAATGATGCCGGCCCCGATAATGCGCGATACGCATTTGCCGGCATCCTCCGATGAAGGAAAGCCAATCAAGGCAGCACGCGCGGTTTCCGGCTTCTTCAGGATGCGCACGGTTACTTCAGTCACCACGCCGAGCAGGCCTTCCGAGCCGGTGATCAGGCCGAGCAGATCATAGCCCCCGGCATCGAGATGCCTGCCGCCGATGCGCAGCACTTCGCCGTTCATCAAGACGAGTTCGCAGCCGAGTATATTGTTGGTCGTCATGCCGTATTTCAGGCAGTGCACACCGCCCGAATTTTCCGCCACATTGCCGCCGATGGTGCAGGCGATCTGTGAAGATGGATCGGGCGCATAATAGAAGCCGCTATCCGCCACTGCGTTGCTTATTGCGAGATTGGTGACGCCGGGCTCTACCACCACCACCCGATTGCCGAAGTCGATGTCCCTGATCCGATTGAATTTGGCCATGCCGAGCAACACCCCGTCGGCCAGCGGCATTGCGCCGCCCGAGAGTGAAGTGCCGGCCCCACGCGGCACCACCTTGATGCCCTCGCCATGGCAATAGCGAAGCAGCTCCGACACCTGCTCGGTGGTGTCGGGCAACACCACAACCATGGGAAGCTCGCGGTAGGCAGTCAGCCCGTCGGACTCAAACGGCCTCATTTCGCGTTCGCCGGAGATAACGCCCTCGCCGGGCACGATGGCGCGCAAGGCTGCCACAATACGCTCGCGTCTCGCGAGCACAGCATTATCCGCCTCAGGCATCCGTAACGACATTCGGGCAATTCCCGGCTGTTTAGTCCGGCGCAACGATACCAGCCAATTGACGGTTGACACATAGGGCTGGCAAATGCATTTCGAAACAGGGCTCGATTGACGGTCCCACGCCAAAAGGCGGCATTTTGGGCGACGGCGAAACGTCACAATGGGAGCGAAGCGATGAAGTCAGTACTTGTGGTAGCGGCCGTGGCCATTGCGGCTGTGGCACAGGCGGCACACGCGCAGGACGTGGCCGCGGGCGAGCAGTCGTTCAAGAAATGCTTCCCCTGCCACTCCGTCGGCGAGGGCGCCAAGAACAAGGTCGGCCCCGAACTGAACGGCCTCGACGGCCGTCATTCCGGCTCCGCCACCGATTACAGCTATTCCCCCGCCAACAAGAACTCCGGCATTGTCTGGAGCGAGGCTACATTCAAGGAATACATCAAGGACCCGCGTGCCAAGATCCCGGGCACAAAGATGATCTTCCCCGGCATCAAGAACGAGAAAGAGGCTGACAATCTGTGGGCCTATCTCAAGCAGTTCGGCCCCGACGGGAAGAAGAGATAGCCATTTGCTGCAATATGCGGGTGCTCAGCCGGGAAATCAGGGCCAACTCCCGCATTTGACTTTGGTCAAGGACATGAAATTCGATGGCTGGCACAATATTATTTATTCAAGTTCAACAGCTCGAGCAGGAGAAATGCAGTCATGATCAAGGATATTATCGTCAATCTCGGGCTTGGTGCCAAGGATCCGGCCGGCGATTTTGCCGTTTCGGTCGCGGATACTTTCAGGGCGCACGTGTACGGCGTCGCATTCGCATACGACCCGATAATCCCGGGTACGGTCATGGGCGGCATTCCTCCGGAATTTATTGAATCGCAACGCGCGGAATCGGAACAGAAGGCGCGTGCGGCCATCGCCCGGTTTGAGAAGGCAGCGTCGGCCGCGGGTGTCTCGGCCGAGAGCCACATGTTGACCGCAAGCGTTTCCGGCGCCGCTGATCAGCTCGGCCGCCTGGGACGACGCTTCGATCTGGTTGTCGTTGGACAGCCTGATCGGGAAAAATCGACCCCCGACGAACTGGTGGATGAAGGCGTGCTGTTTGAATCCGGTCGGCCGGTAATTTTCGTGCCATTCATTCAGAAAGCCGGTCTCAAGCTCTCCAGGATCATGGTGTGCTGGGATGGCAGCCGCGCCGCTACCCGCGCCATCGCCGATTCCCTGCCGTTCCTGCAAAAGGCCAAGCAGGTCGAAATCGTCATGGTCGCCGGCGGCAAGCCTAAGAGCGACGAAATTGCCGGCGCCGATCTCGGTCAGCATTTGGCACGGCATGGGCTGAAGGTAGACGTGAAACGCATAACCTCGCCGGACATCGACGTCCCCTCCACGATCCTGTCGTATGCGGCGGATTCCGGCGCCGATATGATCGTGATGGGCGGTTACGGGCATTCGCGCCTGCGCGAATTCATTCTGGGCGGCGCCACTCGCGGATTGCTCGAGTCGATGACCGTGCCGGTGCTGATGTCGCACTGACGAGGTCACAAACGGACACGCTGAACGAACGCCACGTCGTCTTGCGCGATGGAACGCGGGTGCTGCTGCGCCCGCTTCGCGTGGCGGACGCGGCGCTCTACCCGGATTTTCTCAATGAGGTGACGCCCGAAGATCTGCGGCTGCGCTTTTTTGCTACCATGCGCGAGGTCAGCCACGCTCTTATTGAGAAGCTCATCCACTACGACCCGGCACATGCCATGGCCTTCATCGCGATCGAGGAAAATACCGGCCGCATGCTTGGCGTTGTGCGCCTCCATTACGACGCCGAAAAGAACGGCGAATTCGCAATCCTGGTGCGCTCGAAACTCAAAGGGCGCGGGCTCGGCTGGCTCATGATGAAGCACATGATTGCCTGTGCCAAAGACAGACAGCTCAAGACGGTCCACGGGCAGGTGCTGGCGGAAAACTCGACCATGCTCATCATGTGCGAAGAGCTCGGCTTTCAAATTACCGACGATACGGGCGAGCGCGGTGTAAAACGGGTAACGCTGTCTCTCGATGAGGTGCCACTGCAGGCCTATTGAGCGACCGCGCGCTCTGTTGCCGCTCCCGGCAATCGGCATTGTGCCACCAGCCCGCGGGCGCGGGCATCGACGACACCGAGAGTGCGTAGCGCAAGCAGCGTCGCCGTCTGCACGGCTTCGCGCAGTCCCGCCGCACCGTCATGAAGTGGCGCCAGAGGTCCGAGCAATCCTTCGGTCAGTGCGCCGACGATAGCCGGCGCGGCAACCTGCACATCCACATCGGGAATATGACCGCCTTCAGTCGCAGCCTTGATGCGCAACTCCAACTCCGCGGCAAGCGATTGACGGAAATCCAGCCGCATGGCGTCGACTTGGGAGTCAACCGGCTCGCCGATGATCGCCCAGATCAGACGGCGCTCATTGAGCGCGCGCGCCGCGAAGGTGGCGATGCACGCGGCCAATGCAGACAGCGGCCCGGGTGCGGCGTCGCCTGCAGCCCGCATCGCCTCGAGTTCTCGACCGGCGACCGCTGCGACCAATTCGGCGATCAAATCGGTCTTGGACGGAAAGTAGCGGTAGACCGTGCCTGCAGCGATGCCGGCACGCGCGGCGACGGCTGCGATTTGTACCGCTGCCATGCCGCCTTCAGCCGCCAATCCGCTCGCTGCGGCCAGGATTGTCTCCTCGCGCTCAGCGAGACGGCGGACGACGTTTTCGGTGCGCCGATAGGGCATGACAACGAGTGAACGACAATTCACGAGCAAGGTGCAAGGGTGCTTCTCTGCCGCCCCGCAGGCACCAGCGCGGGCGGGAAGGACAGCGGAGGGCTTTAACTGCGGTGCGTCCCCCTCGTGCCGCTGCTCCCCGCAAGCGATTTTTCGCGAATGGCGGTGAGCGTTGAGCCGGGCGCTATCGCATCCGGATCGATCTTCACGTGGATGATCGAAGGCTTTCCGGTGGCCACTGCTTGAGCAAATGCGGACGGAAAATCCGAGGTCTTTTGCACGACCGCGCCAAAACCTCCAAACGCCATGGCATAGGCGACAAAGTCGGGATTATGCAGAGCGGTGGCGATCACACGACCCGGATATTCGCGCTCCTGATGCATGCGGATCGTGCCATAGATGCCGTTGTCGGCAAGCACGACGATCACAGGCAACCTGTATTGTACGGCAGTCGCAAAATCCTGTCCCGTCATCAGGAAATCGCCGTCGCCCGCGATACACACCACCGTTCGTTCGGGGTGCAGGGTTTTCATCGCCACAGCGGCCGGAAAGCCATAGCCCATGGAGCCGGACGTCGCGCCTACCAGGCCGCCGTATTTTCGCACATAGTAGAAGCGATGGACCCAGGCCGAGAAATTGCCAGCACCCTGCGTGAGGATCGCATCAGCCGGCAGGTTTTCGCGCAGCCAAACCATGATTTCCCCAAGGTTGACAGCGCCTGGTTGCGGCGTCGCCTTCCCGGTCCAGGCCAGGTAGTCGGCATGGGCTGTATCGCTCTCACCACGCCACGGAATATCGTTCGGCGGCTGCAATCCTTCGAGCGCGGAGCTGAAGGCGGTCGGCGAGGCGTTTATGGCGAGATGCGGGTGATAGACGCGCCCGAGCTCGTCCGCGCCCGGATGCACATGCACCAGCTTCATCTGTGGCTCCGGAATATCGAGCAGCGTATAGCTCTGCGATGGCATCTCGCTCAAACGATCGCCGATCAGCAGCAACAGGTCGGCACCTTTGACGCGTGCCAGCAGTTTGGGGTTCGGGCCGATACCGAAATCGCCGGCGTAGCAGGGGTGGAGCGCCTCGAACAAGTGGCCGCGGCGAAATGTGGTCGCGATCGGCAACGCAAAGCGTTCTGCAAAACGCGCCATCGCTGCGCAGGCACTTTCAGACCAGCGGCTGCCGCCGATAAGTGCGATTGGGCGTTTCGCCGCCCACAGCAGCTTTTGCAGGCGGCTCATGTCCGTTAGGCCCGGCCAGATCTCAACCGGCTCGAATGCACCGGCATTGGCCACGACTGCGCGATCGGTCAGCATGTCTTCCGGTAGTGCGATCACGACCGGGCCTGGCCGGCCATTGCATGCGATATGAAATGCACGCGATACGATCTCGGGAATGCGCGCAGGATCGTCGATTTCCGTTGCCCATTTGGCCAGTCCGCCGAACACGGCGCGATAGTCGAGTTCCTGGAATGCTTCTCGCTCTCGCATCGACCGCGCCACCTGGCCGACAAACATGATCATCGGTGTCGAATCCTGACGGGCGATATGAATACCGGCCGAGGCATTGGTAGCGCCGGGACCGCGCGTGACAAAGCAGATGCCGGGACGCCCGGTCACCTTCCCCATGGCCTCCGCCATCATCGCGGCGCCGCTTTCATGACGACAGACCGTCAATTTGATGTCGCGATCAAAAAAAGCGTCGAGCGCGGCAAGGTAGCTTTCGCCTGGAACGCAAAATACGTGGCGAACTCCGTGGACCGTCAGCTGGTCGATCAGGATTTCGCCACCGGACCGCGTGCCGTCATTGCCGCGCATCGTCTTGCTCCGGATCAGCGATGGATCTTCGGCATCGACAGCTTCGGCGCAAACGGCGCCGGTACCATCAGCACGTTGCGCTGTTGCACGACATTGCCCGCCTTGGCGTTCTCGGCAAGATAATGCTTCCAGTCGGGATCGGCCGCCATTTTTGCGCGCTTGGATTCGCGATCGCCCGCGCTCTCGTACACCCAGCCGTGCACCAGCGTGTTGAGTTCACCGCTCTCGGCCATCAGGTAATAAAGCGGTTCACCCATGTAGCGAAGCTGGACCGGATAGGCGAGTTCGCTGTAGAGCTTGACTTGCGCCGGCATTGTGCCGGGCCGGACGGTATAGGTGCGATGGTCGATAAGCACTGCATTACTCCCTGGCTTGGCCGCTGAGTACGGCGAAGCGCGGACTCTTCCGCTCCTGATGCGCCGCGGTCAATAGATTTTACGAAGGCATTTTCCGGCGCATGATTTTTTTCCCGAAAGCCAGTTTACGCATTTCAGGATCACGCACTGCCGCGCTCAAGGCTTGTCGGGTGCACCGGCTTCCGAGCGTGTTCGGCTGGCTTTCGGTCGTGGGCAAGGATGCTGGCACTGCCGATCAGCGCCAGACGAATGCTTGGGGAAAATTCCCGATCAGCCGGTTGGCTCAGGTCGCCGGCTCCACCGACACCACCGTGTAGGTGTGCATCTCGCCGTCCTCGTTGCGAATCGAGACATACTCGCCGGGCCGGAACGCATGTGCTCCGAAACGGTAGCCGCTTTCATCGTCATCTTCGGCCGTCTCGTCGTAGTCGAATACCCAGCGCGCATGCTCGGGCCCGCCCGGCTTGTGCACAAGAAAGCCGATTTCGTCGTCCTGGCTTTCCCAGAACCGGCGCACGCGGCAATGGTCGCGATTAGCCCGCCACAGCGTCACATCGATATGGTTCTTGTCGTCCAGGGGCGCGACGAATTCGTAACCGTGTCGCGGAGAACCGTTGGGAAAATCCTTGGAACGGGCGAGATTGAGCCTGATGCGTTTGAATGTATGCGGCAGAGTCGTCACGGCTTTGGCCTCCAATCGGCGAATAGTGCGTTTATCTGCTATACATGACTATATCCCGCAAACCAGCATATTGATTTGGATCAGACCGCGCGAATTTCGCCGGATCGATAGTGCCAGGATCGTGGAGGCGATAATGGGATGACGCCCGGTGACCACACGCAGCAGGCGGTCATCGATTTCCTGGAACGGCCCGCCACCCATGGCGGCGTGCCGGTGCGGCGCATCGACACCCATGCCGCGGTGGTATTTCTGGCTGGCGAGCGAGCGCTGAAGATCAAACGCGCGGTGCGCTTTCCGTTCCTCGATTATTCGACATTGGCCAATCGCAGGGCCGCCTGCGAGGCCGAGATTGCCGTCAATCGTCCCTACGCCCCAACGATCTATCGCGGCATCACACCGATTACGCGCGCCGCGGACGGCACGCTTGCGATCGGTGGCACAGATGAACCGGTGGAATGGGCGGTCGTAATGCGCCGTTTCGACGAGGCGCAGACCCTCGATCACCTGGCGGACGCCGGCCGTATCGATAACGCGCTCGCCGATGCACTGGCGCGCGCGGTCAAGGACGCACACAACTCGGCGCCGGTGACTGCGGATGCGCACTTTGCGGACGAACTTGCCAACGTAATCGCGCAGAACGATCGCGAACTGAGGGAGCAGCCCGAGTTGTTCGCATCGGCGGCGGTAAGCACTTTGACGAAGGCGGCACGCTCAAGCCTCAATCGCGTGCGTACGCTCCTTGCTGCGCGTGAGCGCGCCGGTTTGGTCCGGCGCTGCCATGGGGACCTGCATCTCGGCAATATCGTTCTGATCAACGGGGCGCCTGTGTTGTTCGACGCCATCGAATTCGATCCCCGTATCGCCACTGGCGACGTATTATACGATCTGGCCTTTCTGCTGATGGACCTGATCGAGCGCGGCCTCAGGCAAGCGGCCAATATCGTGCTCAATCGTTATTTGATCGAAACGCGCCGTATGGAAGATTTCGACGCGCTCGCGGCGCTGCCGTTGTTCATGTCGCTACGTGCGGCGATCCGCGCCAAAGTCACAGCAACACGCGCCAGGCACAGCGCCAACCGCACCGAGCCCGAGCAAAGCGCGCGCGCCTATTTCGCGCTGGCACAATCGCTGATAACGCCGGCTGCGCCGCGCCTGATTGCCGTGGGCGGGCTGTCGGGCACCGGCAAGTCGCTGCTCGCTCGCGGGCTCGCACCATATGTCGCACCCCCTCCGGGCGCGGTGGTGCTGCGCAGTGATGTCGAGCGAAAAACCCTGTTTGGCATTGCGGAAGCCGGTCGGCTGCCGCAGTCGGCCTACGCACCCGAAATCACGGCGCAGGTCTATGCGGCGCTCAACGACAAGGCGCGACGGGTGCTGGATGCCGGTCATTCGGCCATTGTCGACGCAGTGTTTGCCAAATCGTCAGAGCGCACCGCCGTATCGGTGGCAGCCGCAGACATTGATTTCCGAGGCCTTTATCTCACTGCCGATCTCTCAACGCGTCTGAACCGTGTCGGCGAACGAACGCTCGACGCCTCCGATGCAGACGAGCGCATTGCGCGCGCTCAAGAGCAATACGACCTGGGCGTGATCGATTGGGAAACAGTTGATGCCTCCGGCAATCCCGAGACAACCCTGCGGCGTGCCCGCGCTGCGCTCGACCTCGTTTGAGAGAAGCTATGCATTGGGCGGCCCGCTGCCCGCCGCCCTGCCCCATGGCACAATATGCAAAACCGGGGCATAGCTTCTCCACGAACAATTCCTGCCCCGCCGGGTCCCTGCGATGAACGCCGCTGCGTCACGCTCGAATTTTAACGTGCGCCAGTTGGCGGTCGGGCTTGCAGGATATTGTACCTTCATCAATCTCTATTCGCCGCAGGCGATCCTGCCGCTGCTGTCGGAAGAATTCGGCGCGGGAGCTGCCGAAATTTCCAACATCATGACCGCCAGCACGCTGGCGGTGGCCTTGACCGCGCCGTTCACCGGAACGGTCGCCGACGTACTGGGGCGCAAGCGCGTGATTGTCACGGCAATGCTGCTGCTCGCGGTGCCGACGGCAATGGCAGCCATGGCGCCGACACTGTCAGCCTTGATATTCTGGCGTTTTGTGCAAGGACTGGTCATGCCGCCGGTCTTCGCCGTCACGATCGCCTATATCGGCGAGGAGTGGCCAAGCCACGAGGCGACCGCTGCCGCCGGCGTGTACACCTCGGGCGCCAGTCTTGGCGGTTTCAGTGGGCGGTTCTTTGCCGGCATCATCGCGGATCTCGCAGGCTGGCGCGCCGCGTTCCTGGTGCTGGCGGCGATGACGCTGGTCGGCGCGATTGCCGTCTCGGTACTGCTGCCGCGCGAACGCAAATTCGTGCGTTCGGAAGGTTTGCTCGCCTCAGGCAAGCAGATGCTGCGGCATTTTCGCAACGGCCAGCTGGTCGCGACCTACGCGGTCGGCTTCGGCGTGCTGTTCAATTTCATCGCGACCTTCACCTATGTCAGCTTCCGTCTCGCCGCTCCGCCTTACGACCTATCGGCGACGTGGCTGGGCGCGATTTTCGTGGTCTATTTGGTCGGCTCGGCGGCGACGCCGATGACCGGCTGGGCGGTCGGTCGCTTCGGTCGACGCCGTTTCATGATCCGCATCATCGCGCTCTGGATCGGCGGCATCGTTCTCACGCTCGCCGGCCCGCTTTGGGCAATCGTGCTGGGGCTCGCACTCTGCGCCGGTTGCGGATTGATCTGCCAGGCAATCTCGACCGGCTATGTGACAATTACCGCCAAGGTCGGCCGCTCATCTGCGGTAGGTCTCTATGTCACCAGCTTCTATATTGGAGGCAGTTTCGGCGCGGCACTCGGCGGCGTGGCCTGGACGATCGGCGGCTGGGAGGCCTGCGTCGCGATGGTGGCAACAATGCTTGCCGTCATGGCCGGTATCGTGTTCTTCGCCTGGGCACGCCGCGTGCCGGCCGCTCCCACGACCCCACCGATCGAGCCGCCCTAACAACCAGCGCTGTCATGCCAGTGCGGCGTATAGCCTTTCGACAGCACTGCGAGGATTGCGGGCGGCGTGAGCACATCGACGTCGATGGCACGCGGACGCGGCCGGGCATCCCGGTAGCCTGACGGCGTCCAGCGCAGCAATCGCGGCCCGCGGACGGCGAACGGCTTGCTATCGATGGCAATCATCGCACCGTCAGGCAGCGCGGCGAGCGCACAGGCGTGGACACGCCTCGACTTTCCGTCGAGCCGCTCGGCATGCAGGACTTCGTCCATCGTGGCGGCCATTGCGCGTTTGCGCTTTCCGGAAAAAAGCGCCGCAAAGCGCTCGGCATCCTTGCGCCGGCACTCAAAGCAGGGGCGATGGCCGGCGGCGAGCGCCGTCACCTCGTCGAGAAAGAACAATTCGGTGTAACCGTCGCCCCAGACCGTGCGATGCCGGTCGTTGAATTCGAGGCGGCAACAGATCCAGGCCTTCGAAGTCCAGCGCCGTGTGCCGAGCTTGCGCACGCCGTCATGCAGCCTTCCGCCGCGGTTGCCCATAAGCGTTCCGCGTGCGGGTGTTGCAAACAGGTTTCCGAATGGATCAACACGGTTTTGCAGCGGCATCGCCGAGGGCTCAAATGCATGGTGACGGGAACCGGTCCGGCCACCATACAAGGCTCAAGATGACACTGTTAAGCGGCGGGGCGCCGTAGTTTGACGACGGCCCTGACGATCGCGGCCACCGTCGGCAATCTCGCCGCGTCTGCGTTTGTCAGACGCCGCAATGTTTCCGCAGCGGCAAGCCCGAACAGCAGCTTTGACGCAAGGCTTACTGCATAAGGCACCCCATGTACGAATGCAGGGCTGATCACCGGCAGCAATACGAAGAAGTTCGCCGCCCAGACCGCGGCAAGCGCGGCAAGCACAATAGCATAGGCGCCGCTGACGCCCTGCCTGCGCACTCGCACCTGCCACAGGCAGGCCACCGCGACACCCAGTAGCATGGCCAGCACCATGTGCACGGCCACGCCCATCGCGACTGATGCCGCCGGCAGCATGGCGGTAACGCCGACCGCCGTAGTCACGCCGCGCGCCAGGATCGTCGCATCGCCGCCGGTGACGGCTGCGTAGACTGACACCCATGCGATCTCCGCCACTCCACCCGCCGCGCCAGCAAGGATGCCGCGTTTGATCGTCTCGGCAATGCCGCGTCCACCCATCGTCGTCGTCATCTGGTTGCTCCATCAATGACATTTAATTTTATAAGTAAAACCAAGACCAAGCAGAGGCACATTGATCGTTATCAATAAGACAGAACAGAAATACGGGCAGGACGGCGCGTCGTCCGCGCCGGCGCGCAAACAAAAACGCCCGCCTTGACGGCGGGCGCTCTTTTGACGTGCCGGATTGTCTACCCCTGCGGCTGGGGCGCGACCTCGCCTGATGGCGCCTCGGGTCGCGGGCGCGGCTTGCCGGCCGGTGGCACGGCAGACGAGCGTGGCGTGGTCGGTTCGATCACCGACTCGCGCACCGGGCGTTTTCCCGCGAGCAGGTCGATGATTTCCTCGCCGGTCAATGTCTCGAACTCAAGCAGGCCCTTGGCCAGCACTTCAAGGTCGGCGCGCTTGTCGGTGAGGATCTGGGTTGCTTCCGAATAGCCAGCCTCGACCAGCTTGCGGACTTCAGCGTCGATCGTCTGCGCGGTGGCTTCCGAAATGTTCTGCTGGCGCGACACCTGGTAACCCAGGAACACTTCGTCCTGGTTCTCTCCATACGCAACCGTGCCAAGCTTGTCCGACAGGCCCCAGCGCGTGACCATCAGGCGCGCGAGTTTGGTCGCTTGCTCGATGTCGGAAGCAGCACCCGACGTAACCTTGTCGTTGCCGAACACCATTTCCTCGGCCACGCGTCCGCCCATCATGATGGCGAGGCGCGAAGTCATTTGTTCGCGGCTCATCGAGAGTTTGTCGCGCTCGGGCAATTGCATGACCATGCCAAGCGCACGGCCGCGCGGAATGATCGTTGCTTTGTGGACCGGGTCGGTAGCTTTGACATTGAGTGCGACGATGGCGTGGCCGCCTTCGTGATAGGCGGTCAGCATCTTCTCTTCATCTGTCATCACCAGCGACTTGCGTTCGGCGCCCATCATCACCTTGTCCTTGGCGTCCTCGAATTCGGACTGCGTGACCATGCGTTTGTTGCGACGCGCGGCCATCAAGGCGGCTTCGTTGACAAGGTTGGCCAGGTCAGCGCCCGAGAAGCCGGGTGTCCCGCGCGCGGTGGTCTTGAGATTGACGTCGGGCGCGAGCGGAACCTTCTTCACGTGCACTTTGAGAATGTTCTCGCGACCGACCACGTCCGGATTTGGCACTACCACCTGACGATCGAAGCGGCCGGGGCGCAGCAGCGCCGGGTCGAGCACGTCGGGCCGGTTGGTGGCGGCGATCAGAATGATGCCTTCATTGGCCTCAAAGCCGTCCATCTCGACCAGCAATTGATTGAGAGTTTGTTCGCGCTCGTCATTGCCGCCGCCAAGGCCGGCACCACGGTGACGTCCGACAGCGTCGATTTCGTCGATGAAGATAATGCAGGGCGCGTTCTTCTTGGCCTGTTCGAACATGTCGCGTACGCGGCTTGCCCCGACGCCGACGAACATTTCGACGAAGTCGGAGCCTGAGATGGTGAAGAACGGCACATTGGCTTCGCCGGCGACCGCACGCGCGATCAACGTCTTGCCGGTGCCCGGCGGGCCGACCAGCAGCACGCCGCGCGGAATGCGTCCCCCGAGACGCTGGAACTTTCCAGGGTCACGCAGAAACTCGACGATCTCCTGCAAGTCTTGCTTGGCTTCGTCGACACCGGCGACGTCCTCGAACGTGACACGGCCGTGCGCTTCCGCCAGGAGTTTGGCGCGCGACTTGCCGAAGCCGAGCGCCTTGCCGCCCGCGCCTTGCATCTGGCGCGACAGGAAGATCCACACGCCGATCAGCGCAATGAACGGCAACCACGACACCAGAAGCGATACGAACCACGGAACGTTGTCCGACGGCGGCCGCGCGGTGATCGAGACGCCCTTCGAATAAAGTTTCTGCACCAACCCCGGATCGCTTGGCGCGTAGGTCTGGAAGGCGGTGCCGTTGGTGAATGTGCCGTGGATGTCCGGGCCCTGGATCACCACGTCGCGGACGCGGCCCTGGTCGACATCGCTGAGCAACTGCGAGAACGAAATCTCCTGCGAGGTCGTACGCTGACCCGGGTTCTGGAACAGCGTGAACAGTGCCAGCAACAAAAGAACAATGATCACCCAGAGGGCGAAATTCCGCAGATTGGCGTTCATCAGGCGTCCCTAACCGCCGCGCGCAGCGCCGCGGCCATTGTCTCTATGCCGAGAATTCGTGGCAGTTTCACGTTCTACCCGGCCGCGTTTAATGTAGGCACCGTGGAGCCCGGTGGAAAGGGCCCGAATCCAGGTATTCTACCGCGCATTCGTTGATTTTGCTTTGCCGGATCGGCGCGTGGTTAAGGTTTTGCCGCGCCGCGGCGGCGCCCTTTCCACCGCGATTTGCCCGCCCCCCAGTGTCACAATGGCTCCCGCCAGACTGCGCCGAAACCGCGTGCGACCGGCATTTTGGGCAGTATCGAGCGCCTCTTTCAGGGCTTCCAGCTTGGCAAGCTCGACCGGGCCTTCATCGCCGATTCTTGCAAGCGCACGGCCAATCAAGCGCAACGCGACCTCGGACGGCAGCCGGGCATAGCCGGCGGCATCGAAGGCGACGGCGCCCGGCGATGAGGGGTGCAGCGAAAGCTCGGCCTGGGCGCGGTCGACTGCCGATTCAATCGTCCGGTCCGCCCGTTCGAGCCGGCGCGCCAGCAACGACAGCCTGCGGGCGTCAAGACCTTCACGCGCCAGCGCCGGCATCAGACCGCGCAGCCGCGCACGCGTGAAGCGTGGATCGCGGTTCGATGGGTCGTCAGCAAACGGGATTTTCGCTGCCCGCAGGGTCGCGACCAGACGGGATTTCGGAATCTCGAGCAGCGGTCGAACGAGCTTGATGTCCGGGTTCCCCGGCAGCGTCGAATTCCGCGACATTGCCGCCAAACCCTTCAGGCCGCTGCCGCGCATCATGCGAATAAGAACGGTTTCGGCCTGATCATCGAGCGTATGAGCAGTGAGGACATGCAGGGCGCCAGCTTTGCGTGCGGCGCCGGCGAGCAAGCGGTACCGCCCGGCCCGCGCGGCCTCCTGCAGAGCAGTTTTCGGTTTGGCGCCGGTCCAGCGTACTGTGCGGTGCGCGATGCCCAGCTTGCGCGCAAGACGTCCTACACCAGCCGCCTCGTGCCTGGATTCCGCGCGCAGACCATGATCGACCGTGGTCGCGATCAGCGCCGGCCCGTTCTTGCGCGCACCGCGCCAACGCGCCGCCAGGAACATCAAGGCCGTGGAATCTGGTCCGCCTGAGACCGCCAGTACAAGCACGGGCAAGTGCCCGAGATCGGAAAACAGCGATTTGGCTTCCGTGGACGAGACCGGCTCAGATTCCTGTGTGGGCATGATCTTTACCGAAAACCGGTTCCCACTTTTCGGGATCACGCCCTAGCAGTGCGCACGCTTGAGTTCCTGGGCGACGCCGCGCTTTACGCTGGCCGAAGCGCGAGGATATTTGCGCCCGACTTCGGCCAGGGTGGCGCATGCAGCTTCCTTCTGGTGCATTGCCGCGAGCGACTGGCCGAGGCGCAACAGCGCGTTCGGCGCCTTGCCGGCGTGCTCGTATTTGGTCGACACCGCCAGGAACGATTCCGCCGCATCACGATAACGCTGTCGCTGGAATAAGGTCTCGCCCAGCCAGTATTGTGCATCCGGCACCAGCTTCTCCTCCGGATGCCTCTTGAGGAAATCGCGGAAGGCCTGTTCGGCCAGCGCGTAATCCTTGTGCAGCACATAGCCATAGGCCATGTCGTATTCGTCTTGCGGCGAGGCCGAGGGCGGTAGCGTGGCCAGCTGCGAACCGGACGGGCCGGCATTGCGCGGCGGTGGCGGCAATTGAGATTGTACCGGCGGCGGCTGCGTCGTCACGGGCGCACCATTCATCGGCGCCGCCGTAGCCGGCGTGGCGCCCGGCGGCAGAGCAGCCGGAGGCGCCGGCGCATTGCTGGAAAGCGTCGAAAGGTCAAGCGGCGCACCCGCGGCGCGGCCGCCCGGCGCTCCGATCGCCTCGTCTGGCGTATTCGCGGCTTGTGGGGCCATGACCTGTTGAGAGCCGAGCACGCGCGGAGCGCCCGGCGCATTCGGATGCTGATTGGGATCGAACACGTCGGCACGCCGGCCCGGTGTTGCGGCCGGCGGCAAACCACCCGGCGCCGTCTGCGGGATCACCCCCGGCTGGCCTCCGGTCGGATTGCGCATCGGCGCGCCCGCGCCCTTGGAGCCCAACTGCTGGAAACGGTATTCGGTATCATCCTGCATGCGTTGCAGCCGCATCTCGAGCTGCTGGTTGCGATGCTGCAAATCCTCGATGGTACCCGTGAGCTTGCGCAACGCATTTTCAATACGGTCAAGCCGCAGGGTGACATCAGCGCTGTCGGCTTGCGCTATCTGCGGCGTACGCGACGTCGGGGGCACCTCGCGCTGCCCCTGCGGCTCCCCCCGATTGAAAAGGTTGTCGAGAAAGTTGCCTGAGCGTTCCTGGGCCTGCGTGCTCCCGGCAGCGCCAAGAAGCACTGCAAAAGTTGCAGCCAGGATTGTGCAAGCTGGTTTTGTGCGGAGCCGGTTGCGTGTCATCGGCGAATTGGACGCCCAGATCGGGTTTGTGACGGGATTGGACGCGGCTGCGTAGCATAGGCAGCCGAGTACGACCAGAATATGGCCACCGCCTCCGAAAAGCCCGCTGGCAGAAGCGGTTCCGTCCTACTCCGTCGCCGCAGGTTGCACAACCTTGCGGCCGCCGAGCCATTCCTCGAAGCGCTGGATCGCCACGAAAAACGACGGCACAAACATCACTGCCAGGCAGGTCGATGCGAGCATGCCGGTGAATACCGTGATGCCGATCGAAGCGCGCGCATTGGCGCCCGCGCCGGACGCAAACACCAACGGCGCGACACCCAGGATAAACGCGAATGAGGTCATCAGGATCGGCCTGAAGCGCGCGCGCGCCGCTTCGACCGCCGAATTCGGCAATGTCGTTGCCTTCGGCCCGCAGTTCGCGCGCAAACTCGACGATCAGGATGGCATTCTTTGCCGATAGCGCGATCAGAAGCACAATCCCGATTTGCGTGTAGAGATTATTGTCGATGTGCAACGCTCGAAGCGCGGCGACCGGACCGACCAGCGAGATTGGCACCGCCAGAATCACCGCCAGCGGCCGATACCAGCTTTCATACTGCCCGGCCAGCACCAGATACACGAGCAACAACGCCATGGCGAAAACCAGATACATCTGATTGCCGACCAGCTTCTCCTGGTATGACATCGCCGACCATTCATAGTGCACGCGGGCCGGAAACGTCTTCGCGGCGATCTGCTCCATCAGCGTCATGACCTCGCCGGTAGAATGACCGCGGGCCGGTATGCCGACCACCGTCGCTGAGGGATAAAGATTGTAGAGGCTGATCAACGAGGGGCCTGTGACCGGCGTTACTTTTACGAGCGTGCCAAGCGGGATCATCTCGCCGGCAGAATTGCGGACGGTGAGATTGGCAATCTCACCGACGCGCAGGCGGAAATCCGCGTCCGCTTGTACGAAAACCTGGAAGGTCCGGCCGAACTTCGTGAATTGGTTGACGTAGGACGAGCCGAGATACCCGGCGAGCGCAGAAAATACCTGATCCACGCTGACCTGCAATGATTGCGCCTTCACCCGGTCGAGTTCGACGGCATATTGCGGGGTATTGGCCCGGAACGACGACAGCACCAGAGCAATCGTCGATTGCGATGTCGCATTTTCCACCGTGGTATCGACCACAGTGGCAAGCTTGCTGAAGTCCTGGCTGTTGTCCTGCAACTCGATCTGCATCGTGAAGCCGGCAGCGAAGCCAACCCCCTGGATCGGGGGTGGCGGCAGAACGCGAATATTCGCTTCCTCGATGCCGCTCATCGCCTTGTTCAGGCCGGTAAGCATTGGCAGCAGACCCTGCGCCTTGCCGCGCACGCTCCAATCCTTGAGGATGACATAGGCGACGCCGGCGCTGGAAAGCGAAGAGTTGTTGTCGAGCGGCGATACGCCGGCGATGGTGATGACCTTGTCGACACCCGGCGTCTTGCGCGCGGCTTCACCGACGCGGTCAAGCACCGCCTGAGTGCGCGACAGCGAGGCACCATCAGGCAACTGCACCGTCGCCAGCATATATCCCTGGTCTTCAATCGGGATGAAGCCCGTCGGCACCCGCGAAAATTCGTACATCGTGACACCGATAACGGCCACCGCCAGAACCACCATGATACCGGCATATCTGACGAGCCAGCGCATCAACGCCGCGTAGCCGTGTTCGAGGCGGTTATAGCCGGCATTGAAGGCGCGATAGGCAGCGTTGCGCTTTTCCATCGGAACAGACGGCCGCAGCCACAGTGCACATTGCGTCGGTTTCAGCGTAACCGCGTTGATGGCGCTGATCAGCGCGGTGGCCGCGATGACAAGTGCAAACTGCGCATACATTTGCCCGGTAAGGCCGGGAAGGAATGCCGCCGGCAGGAACACCGCGAGCAGGACCAGTGTGATGCCGATAATCGGACCGAAGAGAATTTGCATGGCGCTGATCGCCGCCTGCTGACCGTTCATGCCCTTGTCAATGTTGTG
Source organism: uncultured Alphaproteobacteria bacterium (assembly GCA_963828695.1). Taxonomy (GTDB): domain Bacteria; phylum Pseudomonadota; class Alphaproteobacteria; order Rhizobiales; family Xanthobacteraceae; genus Pseudolabrys. The sequence continues at coordinate 984,701 of CAWHFS010000001.1, forward strand.
CGCGGCCCCCTCCACCACGATGATGGCGTCGTCGACGACGATGCCGATCGCCAGCACGATGGCAAACAACGTTGCGAAATTGATCGTAAAGCCGAGCGCCGCCATGGCGGCGAAGGCGCCAATGAGGGTCACCGGCACCGTCGTCGCCGGCACCAGCATGGCGCGCCAATCCTGCAGGAATACCAGGATGACGATGAGCACCAGAATCGCCGCCTCGAAAAGTGTCTTGTAGACCTCGTTAATCGACGCCTTGACGAAAATGGTCGTATCGAAGGGCACATCGTAGACGAGCCCCTGCGGAAAGCCGCGTGCGAGCTCAGCCATGCGCCGTTTCACTTCGTTCGCCACACTGAGCGCGTTGGCGCCAGGCGTCAGAAAAATGGCGATACCGGCAGCCGGCTTACCATCCAGCGTGAATGCCTGACCATAGGTCTGCGCGCCGAGGACCACCCGGCCAATGTCACGAACCCGCGTGATCTCACCGTTGCTGCCGGTCTTGACGACAATGTTGGCGAACTGATTGGGATCATCCAGTCGTCCGGAAACATTCAAGGTGTATTGGAATGCGACATCGTTGGGCGTAGGCGGCATTCCGATCTGCCCGGCCGTCACCTGCGTATTCTGCTGCTGCAGCGCATTGATCACGTCTTGTACAATGAGATTGCGCGCTTTCATCTTCTCGGGGTCGAGCCAAACCCGCATGGCATATTGGCCGGAGCCGAACACGGTGACGTCGCCAACACCCGGCAACCGCGCGATCTCGTCCTTGAGGCTGATGGTGGCGTAATTGGCGAGGTACAGGCTGTCATAGGCTGCGTTGGACGCCGTCAGGGTGACAATCTGCAGGATCGAGGTTGACTTCTTCTGCACCACAACGCCTTGCGCCTGCACCGCCTGCGGCAAAGATGACAGCGCGGAGGAAACACGGTTCTGCACCAGCACCTGCGCGAAATTCAGGTCCGTACCGATCTCGAAAGTTACAGTCAGCGTATAGGTGCCGTCGGCAGTCGAGTACGACTGCATGTAGATCATGCCTTCGACACCGTTGACCTGCTGCTCAATCGGCAAGGCCACGGTATCGATGATGGTGCGGGCACTGGCGCCGGGATAGCGCGTGGTTACCTGCACGGTCGGCGGCACCACGTCGGGATACTGCGCCACCGGCAGCTTGAGCACGGCGACCGCGCCAATCACGATCGTCAGGATGGCGATGACGTTGGCGAGGACCGGGCGTTCGATGAAGAATTTCGACAGCATGGCGCGCCGTCAGCTTTTGGCTGCTGTTGCGGAAGCCGTCTGCGGCTCGACCTTTTGTCCCGGAATCGCCCGCAACAACCCGCCAACGATAACGCGGTCGTCACGCCCGATGCCCTTGTTGATTACCCGCAACGCACCTTCCAGCGCGCCGATCTCGACCTTGCGCTGTTCGACGACATTATCTTTGTTGACCACCAGCAGATAGCGGCCGCCTTGGTCGGTGCCGAGCGCACTATCAGGCACCAAAAGTGCATCTTGTTGCTTTTCGGTCGGAATTCGCACGCGCACGAATAGACCGGGAAGCAAAACATGTTTCGGATTATCGAGGATCGCGCGGGCCGTCAGGGTTCCCGTCGAGGCATCCATGGTGGGCGAGAAATAGTCGAGCTTGCCTGTGTGCGGGAAGCCCGTGTCGGTCTGCAGACCAATTTCTACCGGCACCTTTTTCAGATCCTCCGGCGTCAACCCGCGGGCGCGGATCTCGGCTCGGATGCGCAGCACGTCCTGCTCGTTGACCGAGAAATTCACATAGATCGGATCGAGCTGGACAATGGTGGCGAGCACCGTCGGCGAGGAGCCGACATAGCTGCCGACCGAAACCTTGCGTGCAGTGACGATGCCATCGAACGGCGCTGTCACGCTGGTGTAGCCGTAGTCGAGTTCGGCCTGCCTGGTGTTGGCGATCGCCTGGTCGAGGCTGGCCTTGGCGCTGTCGCGGGTGCCGACGGCATTGTCGAGCGCAGCCTTCGAAGCAGAGCCACTCGGCACCAGCGCGGCCTGGCGCTGGTAGTCGGCTTCTGCCTTCACGAGCGTCGCGCGCGCGTTGTCCTCGGATGCCTTGGCGGCCTGCAGTTTGAGCTCGTAGGGCTTCTGCTCGATGACGAAAAGCACCGTGCCCTTTTTCACGAAGGCGCCGTCGCTATATTTGATGGCTTCGACGAACCCAGCCACGCGCGCCACCAAATCGGCTGTGTTGACCGCGGTGGTATTTCCGGTTGCGTCGAGATAAAGAGTGACGTTGCGTTGGAGCGGCGACGCCACACTCACCTTGGGCGGTGGCGGCGGCACATAGGTGTTACTTTCGCCGCAACCGGCAAGAATGACCAGCGCCAGAAACAGCGGCGGCGCCATTGTCCAGGCATGGATTGAGGCCCTTTCGCCCGTGGTCATCGCCCCTCCGCTGTCCGGAGCGGCCGAGTGGTAATGGCCAGACGATACCAGCCTTACTCGCCCGCGAGTGCGGGCAAGCATCCGATATTTCTCGAGATTTGCAAGCGCTCAGGCGTTGCCGGCTGAACGTCCGGCAAGACTTGTCGGGCGGCAGTATCGCGCCGCCCGGACAATTGAAACGGGGAATGTCGCTCTACGAACTGACCCCGAGCACGGTGACTGCACGGCGGTTTTGCGACCAGCAGGAGATATCGTCGCAGACTGCCACCGGTCGCTCCTTGCCATACGAGATGGTGCGCATACGGTTCGCCGCCACGCCGCGTGATATCAGATAGTCCCGCACCGTCTGGGCACGCCGGGCGCCAAGCGCAATGTTGTATTCGCGCGTACCGCGTTCGTCGGCGTGGCCTTCGACCGTAAACTGGACGTACTGATTATAGGTGTTGAGCCATTGCGCCTGCTTGTCGAGCGTTGCGCGCGACTGCGGCGTGAGCTCAGACGAGTCGGTTTCGAAGAACACGCGGTCGCCGACATTGACCACGAAGTCCTGCTGGCTGCCGGGCGTCGCCAGAGCGCCTGCGTTCGCCTGTGCGTTGTCGGCCGCCTTGTTGGCGCAGGCCGAGATAGCCAGCGCCGCTGCGAGTACGGCTGCGAGCCGGGCGCCGCGCACGATTTGCCTGAGATTGACCATTCCGGTGCCTCCATTCTCAGCAATGACCGGGTTGGCATCCGGTCTAACAGGGCCTTCGTTAAGCGAACGTTCCATCAACCTTGATCGAACCTTTCACAGCGCCACTAAAGCTCTCGGGACCCGGTAAACCTTTTATGATGGTTAAGACCTCGTGAATATGGCGTGGTCACGACAGCAGCGGAGACCAGGCCGGATCCGACGCATAGCTCGGCGTTGGAACTTTCAACTGATTGCGGCCGGTAATGTCGATTGTGTAGAGAGACGGTCCACCGCCCGGATCGCTGAAATACATCATCACGCGGCCGTTGGGCGCGAACGTCGGACCCTCGTTGTGGAACCCTTCAGTGAGGATGCGCTCGCCTGAGCCGTCCGGCTTGAGGATGCCGATGGCAAATTGCCCGCGCGATTGGCCGGTAAAGGCGATGTAGTCTCCCCGCGGCGACCAGACAGGTGTCGAGTGGTGGCCCTCGCCGAAGCTGATGCGCTGCGCTGGTCCGCCGTTGGCTGCCATCACGTAAATCTGCTGGGTGCCCCCGCGGTCGCTCTCGAAGCAGATACGGGCGCCGTCCGGCGAATAGCACGGTGCGGTGTCGATGGCCGGCGTATCGGTGAGCCGCGTGGTCTGCTTCGAGCGCAGATCCATCACGAACAGGTTGGCGTTGCCGCCTTGCTGCAGGCTCATGATCACGCGCTGCCCATCGGGGGAAAATCGGGGAGCGAAGGTCATGCCGGGAAAATTGCCGACAATCTCCCGCTGGCCGGTCTCGATGTTGAGGAGGTATACGCGCGGATCGCCCTGGCCGTAGGACATGTACGTGATTTCTTGCGTCGACGGGTTGAAACGCGGGGTGAGCACAAGATCGTCACCGCGGGTGAGATAGCGCACGCCGGCACCGTCCTGGTCCATGATGGCGAGCCGCTTTACCCGGCGCTGCTTCGGGCCGGTCTCATCCACGAAGACAATGCGGCTGTCGAAATAACCCTTCTCGCCGGTCAGCGTCTGGTAGATGGCGTCCGAGATGATGTGAGCGATACGCCGCCAGTTGTCGGGTGTGGTGAAATATTGTTTGCCGTCGAGCTGCTGACCGGCAAATACGTCCCACAGCCGAAATTCCGCCTTCAGCCGGCCATCGGGTTGTCGAGTGATGCGGCCAGTCACCAGCGCCTGTGCGTTGATCACGCGCCAATCGGCAAAGCGCGGGACGGCGTCGCTGTTGGTGATCTTTTCGGTGAATGCTTGCGGATTGATCGGCGCGAACAAACCGCTGCGCTGGAGATTGTTGGTGATGACGCCGCTGACGTTGCGCGCCGTTTCGGCTTCCGTTGGTGTGCCCGCCAGAAAGTCGGGCAACGCGATCGGCATCGGCTGCGGATTGCCCTGCGTAATGTCGAGGCGGAGCACCGCCTCCGCCGGCCGCGATTTGAGCGCCATGAGGGCGCCTGCGCTTGCGCCCAGCAACATGTGTCGTCGGTTCAGTTTCGCGGTTGTGCCTTCAATCACGGAATTGGATTACCTCAATGGAATATCGTTGAACATTTCCCTGGTATCGAAAGTGAAGTCGATTTCCTTCCAGATATCGTAGTGTTCGGGGCGCAGCATAGTGTAGGGCTGTCCAACAAAGACGGCACGAACCGCACTGTCACGCATCGCATTGAATTGCGCGCCGCTGCCGCTGGTCAAAACCTGCGGACCGGTAGCGAGCGTACCGTCACGTTTGAATCTGATCCGGATCGTGACCTGCCCGTTCTGGGCATCCCGCATGCCGACCGGCGGATTCCACAGCGCCATCAGCCTCGCGCGCAGCGCGTCGATTTCCGATTGCGACAGTTTGGCGGCGTTGCCCATGGCGGCGCCCATCGAGGGCGTCGAATTGAGCTGTTCGCCTGTCGCCGCATGACGCTGCGGGTCGCGCTTGTCGAGCAGGGCGGCGATCTTGTCCGGTTCAAACTTGGGCTGCTTGCGCTCAGGCCGCTTCGGCGGCAGCGGCTTGGGTTCGGCCTTGGCTTCGTCCTTCTTTTTTTCCTGTTGCTCTTTCTTGAGCTTGTCGGCGATCGGGTCGGATTGCGGTTCGAGTGGCTTTTCTGCCGTCGGTTTGATTTCCTTCTTCTCGGTCAGCTTGGCGATTATTTCCTCCGCGGTCACCGTCGGCTTCTCTTCCTTCTTCTCCACAATCGGTTTCGGCTTCTCGACCGGCTTGGGCGCCTGCTTGATGCCCTTGGTCAGTTCGGAGAATTCCTTTTCGCTGACCAGATCGACCGGCAGCGATTCCGCCGGCGTGACCTCGAAGGTCTTGCCAGAGAACGACACGACCGCGAACAGCAGCACTGCCACATGCAGCCCTGTCGAAATCGCCGATGCGGTCCGCATCTCCATGACTATTGTGCTCTCGAACCCTGCTCGAATTCCGTGACCAGGGCCACCCGGTGGAAACCGGCCGCCGACAGCTGTCCCATCACTTTCATCATGCTACCGTAGTTCACGCTCTTGTCCCCGCGCACATAGATACGCGCCTCGGTGCCGCCGCGTGCCTGCGCGACCGCCTGCAGCTTGGGGATCAGGTCGTCGACACTGATTTCTTCATTCTGCAGAAAAATCTGGCCTTTCTCATTCACCGAAAGGGTAAGTGGTTCCTTGTCCTGATCGAGGCTCTTGGCCTGACTCTGCGGCAGGTCGATCGGCACGCCAACGGTGAGCAGCGGCGCCGAGACCATGAAGATGATGAGCAGCACCAGCATCACGTCCACCATCGGCGTGACGTTGATCTCGCTCATCACCTTGCGGCGATGATGCTTTCTGCGTCCAATGACGGGCGTGCCGGCATTCGCGGCCATGGAAACGTCCCCTTACCCACGCTCATCGATTTGCCGCGACAAAATGGCAGCAAATTCGTCAGCGAACCCTTCCAGGCGCTGCGCCTGTTTGTTCACTTCGGCCGCGAACTTGTTATAGAAAATGGTCGCCGGTATGGCAGCCACAAGGCCTATTGCGGTCGCAAATAGCGCTTCGGCGATGCCCGGCGCCACTACCGCCAGCGAAGTATTTTTGGATGCCGCAATCGACTGGAAGCTGGTCATGATGCCCCAGACCGTGCCGAACAGGCCGATGAAGGGGCCGGCCGAGCCGACGGTCGCGAGGACCAGCAAGCGCCTTTCCAGCCGCTCGACCTCACGCGCGATCGTCACCTCCATCACCTTCTCGATCCGCATCTGAAGTCCGGCAAACGAGCGCGGCTGACCTTCGAAGCTGCGCTTCCATTCCCGCATCGCCGCCACGAACAGCGCCGCCATGGAATGAGCCGGTCGCGATGACAAAGACCGGTAGAGTTCTTCCAGCGACTGGCCGGACCAGAACGCCTGTTCGAAGCGGTCCATGGCGCGCTTGGAGCGGGTGTAGAGCACCGTCTTGTCGATAGCGATGGCCCAGACCCAGACCGAGCAAATCAGCAGTCCGACCATGACCGCCTTGACGATCCAATGTGCGTGCCAGAACAGCGTGAACAAGGAGAGGTCTGACGAAGTAAGCGGAAGCACCGACTGTGCCACATCGGCAGGATTCATGGGCACGTCCCTTTCCGCTCTCCGGCTTCGTCGGTCAAACCGGCGCGGGCACAATGCTCGGACCAAACGGGCGCGCCGGGGCGATACCGCTCACGCGCTCAGCCGAAAACCGCAGGTTTCGCGAAAACTCGTCCCGCCACCGTCAGCTTTACGAATTCCCCGCGAAACTTGGCCAAACTAGGGCGCAAGACCGGTGTTTGAGATACCTAGACAGCGCTGATTATGGTTAAGGAGTGGTTACCGCTACGCAGCCTTGGCGCGCAAGCCGGCATGAAAAACAAAAGGGCCGTCCGCTTCGGGAAAAGCGGACGGCCCTCAAGCGCAGAGGGATTACGCTCGCTTAGTTCGCCGGAGGCGGACTTTCGGGGGCCGGACGATTGCGGCGCTCGGCCATGAACTGATCGAACTCGGTCTTGTCCTTGGCGAAGCGCAGACGCTCCAGGAATTGGCGAAACTCGCGCTGCTCTTCTTCCAGCCGGCGCAAGGTATCTGCTCGGTATTCGTCGAAAGCGTGATTGCCACTCGACGGCGCGTAGTTCCAGGGGCCACTCCCCATTCTTTCGCGCATCCAGTCCATCTTGCGCTGCATGCGCTCCATCTTGTGCTGCCAGCGGCCGAACCCGTGGCCTTGGCTGCCGTAATATCCGCATCCCATTCTTCCGCTCCATACAGTGAAGGCGAGCGCGGCCAAGCCCAGCGGCCACCAAGCCATGAACCCGAGCACGATCAGTGCGATCCAGGCGGGTTTACCGAATTCATCGAGCTTTGCGGTGATAGGCATTGCGGGCCTCGCGTGAATGTAAATAACATTTACATGATTAGGGACACGGCGTGCCGATGTCAAGACCCTTTACATAGGAAGCGCCGGTTGGGTTGCGACCCCCTGTGGATTGCGCGCGATTGATCACTGACGGCCAGACGCCGCGCCCCCCGCCAGGCCGAGCCCGCGCAGGTAGATCAGCACCGCTGCCTCCAGCAATTCTTCGGGCGGCATCGGCAGCGCACGCCGCGCAGCGTCGCCGCGCCCGAACAGCGATGCGATGCCGTGGGTCATCGACCAGATGTGGAGCGCCACCATGAGGGCCGGCGGGCGCGCCGGTGCCGGCATGAGTGCCACCAGTTCTTCGGCCGCACCGCGCAGCACAGCGAAGGCCCGCTCGCCGGCCTCGCGCAATTGCGGATCGGTATCAAGCGGGACACCGGCCTCGAACATCGCCGAATAATACGCCGGTTCGCGCTTGGCGAAGTCGAGATAGGCTCTTCCGAGCCGGTCGAAGGCGGACATCACGTCCGGGCGGCCCTCGTCCCAGGCTTTTGCCAGCGCTGCAGTGAATTCCTCAAAACCGCGCCGCGCAACATCGGCAAGTAAGGCATCACGGTCGCGGAAATGCCGGTAAGGCGCCGCCGGCGAAACGCCAGCCGAGCGCGCGGCGTCGGCGAAGGTGAAGCCGGCCGGCCCCTTCTCCGCAATCAATTCCAGCGCGGCGCGTACCAGGGCTTCCTTCAGATTGCCGTGGTGATAGCCGCGCGGCCCGGCGCGCCTGCCCCATGTCATGTGAATGGCATTAACATGAATCCCGAGCCCGCGTCGATGCGGGCAACGTTTGTTCAGCCGCGGCGGTGCCGCGCTTCCAATGGCAGGCGGTCAAACAGCATCGGCCCCCCCGGCTGGGCACCTTCGATCGTCAGCAGGCGCAGCTTGGTCACGACGCCGCCGCTGGCCGAGAAGCCGCCGGTCTTGCCGCCTGCGGCCAGCACGCGGTGGCACGGCACAATCAGCGGAATCGGATTTTGCCCGAGGGCCTGCCCGACTTCGCGCGCCAGCATGCGATCGCCAAGACGCTGGGCAATCTCGCCGTACGACAATGTCTCGCCGGGCGGAATGCTTCGCGCAATGGCATAGACGCGGGAATTGAATTCCGGAATCCCGTCGATATCGAGCACCACTCCGCTCAGATCGATTGGTTCGCCACGCAGGAGTGCAATGATTCCATCGATAGCGTGTTGCACGTCCGGTGACGGCACGGCTTCCCTCGCCGCAGGAAAGCGCCGCAGCACTCGCCTGCGTGTCGCAGCGAGGTTCGCCTCCGGAAGCTGAACACCGGCAACGCCCCGCTGGCTCCATACCAGGGCGCAGTTGCCTAAGGCCGTTTCAAATAATGCAAAGTTCTGACCGGACATAACGCAGAAAATACTAGCATGCGCCATCAGCCCGCGCTGCCCGATTCCTGGTCCGCCTTCATGGCGATGCGTAGCGGCTTGGGGATCGGCCTGGCGCGGCCGGCCGATACGAATGCGACCTGCACATGCGCTTCCACCAGGATGTCTTTGCCGCGCATTACCTTTTGATTGAGCATGACGGAAGCGCCCTTCACGTCTTCGGGCGCGGAGACGATATCGAGCACGTCATCCATGTGCGCGGGCTTACGGAAATCGATGCTCATGTGGCGCACGACGAAAGCAAAACCGGGCGCCTCCTTCTCGGCCTGCTCGAACATGGCGCGGTGATCGGCGCCGATCAGACGAAGATAGTTGGTGCGCCCGCGTTCCATGAAACGCAGATAGCTGGCGTGATAGACCACGCCGGAAAAATCGGTGTCTTCGTAGTAGACGCGTACCTGCTGATGGTGCCTGCCGTCGCGAATTTCGCCATCAAGAGGTGACGTCATGTCTGCGTCATCCCGCCAGCGGCAAGATGTGGTCGCGCATCAGCGGAGCGAGCGGCAAATCGGGGAGCGTCCGCGGATCAACCCAAACAACCTGATCGATCTCGGCCTGAGGCCTCACCGCGCCTTCGATGTCAACCGCGTACACGGCGGCTCGTACCTGGAAGCCGGGCTCGTTCGCCGCCGCACAATCAAACACACCGAGCGCCCGCGCGCTATTTTCCGTGACGCGGCAGCCCAGTTCCTCGACGATCTCACGCGATAGCGCGGCGATATCGCTTTCGCCATCGTCGCGTTTACCGCCGGGCTGCATGAAGGCCGCTGTACCGCGCTTGCGTACCAGCAGCACCCGGCCCGTATCATCGCGGATCAACGCGGCGACCACGCGGATGATCCTCTCATTCATTCATCGTCTCCCGAAAACAGCCCAAACTGACTTGGATCGCGTGCGGGTTCTGCCAGACCGAGATGCTTGAATGCGTGGGAAGTCAGCAACCGGCCGCGCGGGGTCCGCTGGATGAAACCCTTCTGGATCAGGAACGGCTCGATGATGTCTTCAATGGCGTCGCGCGGCTCAGACAGCGCAGCCGCGAGCGTGTCGACACCTACCGGGCCGCCGCCGTAACTCGACGCGATGGTGGTGAGATAGCGCCGGTCCATGGCGTCAAGCCCGGCGGCATCGACCTCCAATTCGCCGAGCGCACGGTCGGCCACCTTGCGGTCGATGGCCTTGGCGCCGTCGACATGGGCGAAGTCACGTACCCGGCGCAGGAGACGCCCGGCAATACGCGGCGTGCCGCGGGCGCGACGCGCGATCTCGTTGGCGCCGTCGGCGCTCATGCCGATGCCGAGCACGCGGGCACCGCGATTGACAATCTCTTCCAGCTCGCCTTCCGAGTAGAAATTCAGCCGTACCGGAATGCCAAAACGGTCGCGCAGCGGATTGGTCAGTAACCCGGCGCGGGTGGTGGCGCCGACCAGCGTAAAGGGCGCGAGCTCTATCTTTACGGAGCGCGCCGCCGGCCCCTCGCCGATGATCAGGTCCAGCTGGAAATCTTCCATCGCCGGGTAGAGGATTTCCTCTACCGCCGGGTTGAGCCGGTGGATTTCATCGATGAACAACACGTCGCGCGCTTCCAGATTGGTCAACAGCGCGGCGAGATCGCCGGCTTTTGCAATCACTGGACCGGATGTTGCACGAAAGTTCACGCCCAGTTCGCGCGCAACGATCTGCGCAAGCGTCGTCTTGCCGAGGCCCGGCGGACCGACGAACAGCACATGATCCAACGCCTCTTTACGCGCGCGCGCAGCCTCGATGAACACCGACAGGTTCGCGCGTGCCTTCTCCTGGCCGATGAAATCCGCGAGACGCTGCGGACGCAATGATGCATCCACGTCGTCGTCACGTCGTTCGGCGGCCATCAGGCGGCGCGGACTGTTCATTTCGCCAGCTCCTTGAGGCCCTGCCGAATGAGCGTCGCGGTATCGGCGCCCTCCCCGGCGTTGCGCGACGCGGCGGCAATCGCGGCGGCCGCCTGCGGCTGGCCATAGCCGAGATTGACCAGTGCGGAGACCGCGTCAGCGACCGGCTTGGGCGCGCGCTTCTCATCGAGCGCGCCAGCCAGATGCACGACCGCCGGATCGACACTGGCAAACGCCGGCGCCTTGTCCTTCAACTCCGTCACAATGCGCTCGGCCACCTTTGGACCGACGCCGGGCGCTCGCGCCACCGCCACCTTGTCGCGCATTGCGATCGCCGAAGCCAGTTCGGCCGCCTTCAGCGTGCTCAGCACCGACAGCGCCACCTTGGCGCCGACGCCCTGCACGGTCTGCAACAGGCGGAACCACTCGCGCTCAACGTCGCTCGCGAAGCCGAACAATTTAATCTGGTCCTCGCGCACATACGTTTCGATCGATAGCGTGGCCGGCTCACCGGTACCGGGCAGCGCTTGAAGGGTGCGCGCCGAACAATGCACCTGATAGCCGACGCCGCCGACATCGAGGACGATGTAGTCCTCGCCGTACGAATCGATGCTGCCCTTGAGCTTGCCGATCATCGTGCCGCCACCTTGAGCAATACGCTGCTGCGGTGATGCGCGTGGCATACCGCAATGGCAAGCGCGTCGGCTGCGTCTTCGCTCTGCGGATCCGCCTTTGGAAGTAGCACACCGATCATCATGCGGATCTGCATCTTCTCGCCGTGGCCTGCGCCAACCACGGTTTTTTTCACCACGTTGGGCGCGTATTCCGCCACCGTCAGTCCGGCCTTGGCCGGCACGAGCATCGCGACGCCGCGGGCCTGACCGAGTTTGAGGGTCGCCGCCGCATTGGTGTTGACGAACGTATTCTCCACCGCAGCCTCGTGCGGATGGTAGCGCTTGATCACGGCGCCAAGCCCGTCATGAATGGCCACCAGCCGCAGGCCGAGCTCGGCCCTGTCGCTGGTTTCCAGCGAACCGCATGCGACGTGAATCAGCCTGTTGCCGTCGACCTCGATCAGGCCCCACCCGGTGCGCCGGAGCCCCGGATCGATGCCGAGAATGCGAATCGGATGCCCGACCATGGTCCGTTGATAGCCCCGCCGCCCGTTCGGGCATAGAGCGCTGAGCTTTCAGCTCCCCAGGCCTCCCCTGTTCAGTCATGCGGCCCATTCGGCAGTCGCAATGGACAGCCGGACGCAGGCCGTTAAGGTTCCGGCCATGCCGGGTTCGCCCTCTTCCGCACGCCGCCGCGGCCGCCGGGCCGTCATCATTGGCGGCTCGATGTCGGGGCTGTTCAGCGCCGCATTTCTCCGCCAGATCGGCTGGGACGTCGATGTCTATGAGCGATCGCGCGTCGAACTGGTCGGGCGCGGCGCCGGCATCACGGGCCATCCGGAATTGCTGGAGGCCCTGGAAGCAAGCGGCGCCGGCACCAGAGACCTCGGCGTCGAGGTGCCCAAGCGGATCGCCATAGACCGCGACGGCCGCGTAACCGACGAGCGCCCGTTGCGGCAAATCCTCACATCCTGGGACCGGTTGCAACGCTTGCTGCGCGATACGATCGACGAAGCACATTATCATCTTGGCTGGAATTTCGAACGCGTTGACCAGGACGAGCGCGGCGTGCGCGTCCGGTTTTCCGGTGATCGCGTCGAGCACGCCGACATTCTCGTCGGCGGCGATGGCATCCGCTCGAGCGTGCGCGCGCAAATGGCACCCGAGGTACAACCGGTCTATGCAGGCTACTACATCTGGCGCGGGGCGCCCAACGAGGCAGACCTTGCCCCGGAAACGCTGCGCAGCATCTATCCGCTGTTCACCTTCTACCTGCCCAAACGGCAGCAGGTAATCACCTATCCAATCGCAGGCTTCGACAACGATCTGCGTCCAGGCAGGCGACGTTTCAATTTCATCTGGTACCGGGTCGCCGACGCCGATCAGCTTCGCGACATGTGCGTCGACGAAAACGGTATGCAGCATGAATATTCGGTGCCGCCGCCGCTGGTCCGCAAGGATCTGATCGCAAAAATGCATGACGACGCCCGCGCGATCTTGCCTCCAGCCCTGCTCGACAGCCTGATGAAGATCAAGCAACCATTTATCACGCCGATTTACGATTTCACCGCGCCGCAAATTGTGTTCGGGCGCGTGGCAATGGTTGGCGATGCCGCGGCCAACGCGCGTCCGCACATGGGCTTTGGCATGGCCAAGGCCGGCACCGACGCGCAGGCGCTCGCCAAAGCCTTGCATGAAAATGATGACATCGACGTCGCACTGAAAGCCTACAACGCCGAGCGACAACCGATCGGCAACAATATTGTCATGCATGGGCGCAAGCTCGGCACACATCTTGGTGTCAATCTGGAAACCGAAGAGGACCGGAAAATGCACGCGCTGCTGCAAAGCGATGGCGCGATGCTGGACTGGATCGCGGTGCCGCACTTTCTGGACGCCTATCGATGAGCGACCTGCCGATCCCCGACTACGCGCGCAACATGCGCATTGTCGGCCACAGCGACCAGGGTGGGCGGCCCGACGGCGTACAAGTGATGGTGCATCGCGGCTTCGCCTATGTGGGGCACATGTTCTCGAAAGGCTTCTCGGTCGTCGACGTGCGCGACGCCAGGAAACCGCGCGCAGTCTGCTACATCGCGGCCCCGCCAAATACCTGGAACATCCATCTGCAGACCCACGACGATCTGCTGCTGGTGATCAATGCCAAGGACATGTTCGCGGCCGCCGAGTTCGCCGACGAGCGCGCCTATTACAGCGGCGCATTGGGCAAAACGGTCGGCACGGCCGAGGCAATACGGGTGCGCGACTGGAACGCGGGGCTTGCCGTCTATGATATTTCCAGGCCGCAAGCGCCGCGCCGCATCGGCTTCATGCCGGTTGAAGGCGGCGGCATTCATCGCGTCTGGTACACCGGCGGACCTTGGGCTTACGCCTCGGTCCTGCTCGATGGCTTTTCCGACTATATTTTCATGACCATCGACATGAGCAATCCTGAGCAGCCGCGCGAAGCCGGGCGCTGGTGGATTCCCGGCATGAATCTGGCAACCGGCGAGACGCCATCATGGCCTGCGGCGCGACGCTACGGCCTGCACCACGCCATTGTTCACGGTGACACCGCCTATGCCGCGTGGCGCGACGCCGGCATGGTCGTGCTCGACATCGCCGACCGCAGCAAGCCGCAACTGATCGTGCACAAGAACTGGTCGCCGCCGTTCGGCGGCGGGACGCACAATTGTCTGCCCTTACCGGACCGCGAGTTACTCGCGGTGCTGGACGAAGCGGTACTCGATCGTCAGGAGGACGGGCTCAAGCTGATCTGGGTATTTGATAATCGCGTGCCCGGAAACCCTGTGAGCATTTCCACATTCCCGACGCCGGTGGAGGCCGACTACAAGGTAAAGGGCGGCCATTTCGGGCCACACAACATTCATGAGAACCGACCCGGCACTTTCATTTCCTCCCGGCTGATCTTCGCGACCTATCAGAACGCCGGCATACGCGTCTTCGACATCGCCGATCCGTTCATTCCCAAAGAAGTTGGAGCGCTGGTGCCGCCGCAGCCTGCAAAGCTCGCCGATACCCGCCCCAATCGAGAGCGCGTCATCCAGTCTGCCGATGTGTTCGTGGATGCAGCGGGGCTGATCTATGCCACCGACTACAATGCCGGGCTCTATATTCTGGAATTCGACGGCGCGTAATATCTACGCGCTCATCTTCTGTACCAGCGCGTCCGACACTTCGAAATTGGCGTAGACGTTCTGCACGTCGTCGCTTTCGTCCAGTGACTCGATAAGCTTCAGCAATTTTTCGCCGGCTTCGTCATCGACTGAAACCGTATTCTGCGGCTTCCACAACAGCGCGGCCTTGCGCGGTTCGCCGAATTTCGATTCCAGTGCTTTCGCCACCTCGTTCAACGTGTCGGGCGTCGTGAAGATCTGGTGCCCGTCTTCGTTCGACACCACGTCCTCGGCGCCGGCCTCGATTGCCGCTTCCAGCATGGCGTCTGCGCTTGCGACCTTGGTGTCGAATTCGACGACGCCCACATGGGAGAACATGAATGACACGGCGCCCGTCTCGGCCAGGTTGCCGCCGTTCTTGGTGAAGATTGCGCGCACCTCGCCCGCGGTGCGGTTGCGGTTGTCGGTCAAGGCTTCGACGATTACCGCAACGCCGCCTGGTCCGTATCCTTCGTAGCGGATTTCGTCGTAGTTCTCGGAATCCGAGCCTTGCGATTTTTTGATGGCGCGCTCGATATTGTCTTTCGGCATGTTCTCGACGCGGGCCGCGAGAACGGCCGCGCGCAGGCGCGGATTGAAGGCCGGATCGGGCATGCCGAGCTTGGCCGCCACCGTTATTTCACGCGCGAGCTTGCTGAACAGCCTGGAGCGCGCCTTATCCGCGCGCCCCTTCTTGTGCATGATATTCTTGAATTGGGAATGACCGGCCATGACTTCTAAACTGCAATTTTAGGTGATGCAGGCGGGTATATAGTCCGCCTGATCAAGAAAATAAATATATGAAATGATTGCGCCCGCGTCCCCGGCTTACGCCGCCGCAACCGCGACGTTGCGCAGAACCGCGTCGATGACCACGCCGACTTTGCCGATATTCTGGTGCACACGCGATTTGTAGCGGGTGACAGCGTCGCGATCGACGATAAAAAACTTCTTTTCCGGATAGGTACGGCCGAAAATATCGATCAGCATGCTTCGGAACTTTCCCGAAACGATTTCCGGCGCATGTTCGTCGGGTTGTTCGGCATAGGCGACCAGTTCGGCCGAGGTCAGCGCGCACAGCAGCGGGTGCAGCCGTGCCGAATAGACTTGCCGATGGAGCTGAATGATCCGGATGGCATGGTCAAGCGCATGCTCTGGCCGTATTTCTTCACTGATCTGCAGCGGCTCTTCAACAGTCCCTTTGGCCATGGGGAACTGGTCGATCAGCCAGTCGCCGAGATGCACCACGTTTTTCCGGCCGCGGCCGTACATCAGCACGTCGTCTTCGCAACGCGCGAACCAGGTATCGAGCCGGTCGAGGAGCCGGTCGAGTGCCGCGCGCGGTAGCAGCTCGCGATATTGCGTTCCGAAAATTCCGATCGAGGCCTTGCCGCGCGTAACGAAATCGAGGACGTCGTCCCCGAGCAGCGGCTTGAAGATGCTGTTGCCGGTGCCAAGCACCACCAGGTCGTATTTCTCGCGCGCCTGGTCGAGCGTATTGAATGTCAGATGATGCACTTCCGCCTCGCCCGGCAGCAGCGCATTGATCATATGGAATCCGAGGCGGTCGCCGAAATTGCCGCCGTCGCCGCTCGATACGACGGCCACGCTGCACGGCACGATCGACGCCAGCTTCTCGGTCGGCGTCAGCCGCATCATGACCTGCATGTCGTCGATTGGCGCTGTGCACTCGATGCGGAAGCCATAGCGATCGAACAGCAACGCGAGGTCGTAAAAGCTCAGGTTGTTGACAAAGCCGAGCGCCGCGCGGTCGCGCCCGCCAGACAGATCGGACGCACAATAGCTTAGAACGATATCCTGCTTGCAAAAGCGCAGATGGGTGAAGAAACTTTCAACGTCGGCGATCTGCTCGAGCGCGCCGAGCATCACGATGATGTCGGAATTGGCCGCGGCCTGAGTCGGGAAATCTCCGACGTTCAAATCGCAGACGATCGCGCCGCTGCCGCGCGCGACCCGATCGCAGATCTGATAGCTGCAGCCGGCCGGGAGGAGACCCTGCAGCGTCGAATCGCCGAAAGACAACTCAAGCACGCGCGAGCCGGCCGGAATGAATTGGGCTGCGAGCTCCGCCCGGGCTTCGGCCCCGGGCGCCGCTGACGACGGCTCGCCGTCTGGAATGCGCTCGAGCGCAAGATTGCGATTGACCTGCAGGTTCATGTCCGCCGTGCCGAGGTAACGATGCCGTACCCAGCACTAGCCGGCAAATCACCGTGCCTTACCGAATCATCGCGGCGAGTCGCGGTCAACCCGAACGTTGCAAATAAAATTATTGCCAGAAGCCGGGGCTCGCCTGCTCCAGGATGCCACCAAGCCGCACGGCGCCGACACGACGCGCGAGGCCGCTGGCATCATCGGTCTCCACGGCGAGTCCGCACAGGGTTGCCGGGCCGTTTGCCGGCTCGAATTTGGAGCCCGGCAATTTGCGCAGGAAACGGTTGAGCGGCTCGTCTTTATTCATGCCGATGACCGATTCGAAATCGCCGGTCATGCCGACGTCCGACACAAAGGCGGTACCCGCCGGAAGGATGCGGTGATCTGCGGTCGGACAATGTGTATGGGTGCCGACTACCAGGCTCGACCGCCCGTCGCAGAAAAAACCCATGGCCTGCTTTTCGCTGGTGGCCTCGCAATGCATGTCGATCACGATGGCGTCGGCGCCGGACTTGAGCGCGCAGGCGGACAATTCCCTTTCGATTGCTGCGAATGGGTCGTCGAGCGCGTCCATGAAGATGCGCCCCATGGCGTTGACCACCAAGGCGCGCTTGCCGTTCTTGGCATCGATCAGGGTCGCGCCGCGGCCGGGAGTACCGGCGGGATAATTGACGGGGCGGATCAGGCGCGGCGCGCGTTCGATGAATACCAGCGCCTCGCGCTGATCCCATGCGTGATTTCCGAGCGTGATGGCATCGGCGCCGGCATCGATCAGTTCGTTGTAGATCGCCTCGGTGATGCCGAATCCGCCGGCGGCGTTCTCGCCGTTGACGACGACAAGGTCGAGCTTCCACTGCGCGATCAGGCCAGGCAAACGCTCCAGGACAATTGCACGGCCCGATCGGCCGACCACGTCGCCAATGAAAAGAATGCGCATGCTGGCTATGACTCGCGCAAATCGATTGTCTCACGCTCCGTTAGCACGAAGTCGAGCCGCTCGTCGCGCTCCGTGACCGGAACCTGTGGAATTTCCTGGGCGGCGAAAGCTACGCCAATGGCGGAGACCTTCTTCGTCGCGCGCAGCGCGTTGATGGTCATGTCGTAATAGCCGGCACCGTAACCGATGCGGTGACCCCGACGGTCGAACGCGGCGAGCGGCACAATAAGGATGTCGGGCGCAACTTCCGCAGCCTCCGGCATCGGCTCTCGAATTCCCCATTGGCCGGTCTTGAGCGCATCGCCGAATGTCCAAGCGCGCATGATCAAAGGTTTGCCCCGCCCCGCAATGGCCGGCAGCGCGAGCTGCGCGCCGCCGTCAGCGAGCCTGCGCATCAACGGGATCGGATTGATCTCCGATTTCATCGGCGAGAAGCCTGAGACGATGGTGCCTGGCGCTATCTTCAGTGGAAATGTGCGGTCCGCAATCGCTTCCGCCGCTGCCGCCCGCACCGCCGGCGGTAGCGCGTCGCGCAGCGAGATGGCTTGCGCACGAAGGACAGCTTTGGGCGAGGGCGTTTCGGTCAATTCAGACACAACAATAGTGCGGAGCCGCGATGGCCGTCGGAGGTGATCCCGGGAACCTACATAAGTAGGTGGGCGCCATATGACCGAGCCCACGAGCCCAGTCAGGGACAGCTCCCGTTAGGATCGTAAGGCCCCGGGGAATTTTCTCCGTCGCGCCCCACAGCCCCGCCCGGACAATGTAGTGGTTCGGCGGTACGGGCGCCATGCCGTCTCTCTCACGGTACAAGCTAAGTGGTAAACGTCGCTTACCCGATCGCCACACCGTTGCCGAGCGTCGCATTGAGCTTTTTGGCGATGCCTTCCAGCCGCTCGGCCGCCGAATTGAAGGCCTTGATCACCGCATCCGACGCCACCTTCGCGCGATCGGACGCGATCACGCGCGCATCCTGCAGCGCGGCGGTTTCCTCTTCCAGTCTGCGCATGCGGCGATTGGCCTCTGACAGTTCGTCAGCCAACGTCAGCGCCGCCATCACCGTCAGCCGCGTATCACCAATCTCGCCGAACTTGGCGCGCAAGCCGCTGATCCGCTCATCGAGCTCCTCAGCGAGCTTCTGCAGATGATCTTCCTGTCCATCCTCGCATGCGAGGCGGAATTGGCGGCCGGCGACAGTGGCATTCACTTGGGCCATGACATCATCCATCCCTTGCGATCACTTCCGAAAACCGGATCCCGTTTTTCGCACGCATGCGCTACTCGTTTGCATCCAACACCGACTGGATCGAAGCGATGGCCGTATCCAGCCGCTGGGCGATTTCCCTGTTGGTCGTTTCCAGCCGTCTTGAGCGCGCGGTTTCACCGTCGAGCGCAGCGGCGAGGCGGGTCCGGTCAACGCCGAGGGAATGGACCTGGGCCGCGAGGGCCTCCACGCTGCGGTCGGCCTGCTGACGCCGTTCAACTGCGGCATCGAGCGCGTCAAGCGCCAGCGCCAGACGTTTGACTGCCATATCGATTGCGCTTTGGTCGGTCATCGCGCGCATCCGCACTCAAAAACTCTTGCGGCCGCAATTGTTTAGCCGAAGAACTTTACGTGCTGCACGATCCATCCGTCAACGCTCGCCGAGCGATATGCCCTGATGTTTTCAGCCCCCTGTGCATGGCTGCGAAGCGCCGCCCTGGTCACATTGACTCGGGGGCCTCACATGCTATCCACCCCACGCAAACAGGCCTTTTCCATGAGTGCAAACGCTTCGCCGACGGCCGCCGTGGCGCCAACTGAGCGTCGCGGGCAACCGGCTGCAGCCTTCGCCGTCGCCCATACGAGCATGGCCAATGCCATCCGCGCCCTGGCGATGGACGCCGTCGAGCAGGCAAAATCCGGTCATCCAGGCATGCCGATGGGCATGGCCGATGTGGCGACCGTACTGTTCACACAATTCCTGAAATTCGATCCTGCCGATCCCGCTTGGCCCGATCGCGACCGCTTCGTCCTCTCGGCCGGCCATGGCTCGATGCTAATCTACGCGCTGTTGTACCTCACCGGGTACGAGGCGATGACGCTCGATCAGATTAAGCGTTTCCGCCAGCTCGGCTCGATCACAGCCGGCCATCCGGAATACGGCCACACACCCGGCGTGGAGACGACCACAGGTCCACTCGGCCAGGGATTGGCAAACGCGGTTGGCATGGCCATCGCAGAGCGTCATCTCGCAGCGGAATTCGGCGACGTGGTGGATCACAAGACCTACGTGATCGCGTCAGACGGCGATCTGATGGAAGGCATTAGCCAGGAAGCGATTGCGCTCGCCGGCCACCTGAAGCTTTCCAGACTGGTCGTCCTGTTCGACGACAACGGCATTTCCATCGACGGCGCGCTGTCGCTCGCCGACAGCGTCGATCAGATGAAACGCTTCGAGGCCGCCGGCTGGACGGCGTTACGTATCGATGGCCACGATCCGGCCGCGATCGCCGCCGCGCTGGAAAAGGCACAAAGCGCCGACAGGCCGGTGCTGATCGCGTGCAAAACAACGATTGGGTATGGCGCGCCGACGAAGGCCGGCAAGGCGTCCTCTCATGGTTCGCCGCTCGGCACCGATGAGATCAAAGGTGCGCGCGAAAAACTTGGCTGGTCCCACGCGCCGTTCGAAATTCCGTCGGAAATCCTTTCGGCCTGGCGCAATGCCGGCGAACGGTCAATATCCGCACATGCCGACTGGAACAAGCGCCTCGCCGCGCTCGACGCCGGCAGGCGTGACGAATTCGAGCGCCGTATGAAAGGCGATTTGCCGAAGCAGCTGCTCAACGATGCGGTGCGTGCAGTGAAACAGTCGCTCGCTGCCACACCGAAGGAGATCGCCACCCGCACGGCTTGTGAATTGGCGCTTGAAAGCCTCATTCCGGCACTGCCGGAAATGATCGGCGGCTCGGCCGATCTGACCGGCTCCAACAATACCCGCACCAAATCGATGAAGGCCTTATCGGCCGCCGACTACTCCGGCCGCTTCATCCATTATGGCGTGCGCGAGCACGGCATGGCCGCCGCCATGAACGGCATGGCGCTGCACGGCGGCATCATTCCGTATTCCGGCACGTTCCTGGTATTCTCGGACTATTGCCGTCCGGCGATCCGGCTGGCCGCGCTGATGGGTCTTCGCGTCATTCATGTGATGACCCACGACTCGATCGGCCTCGGCGAGGATGGGCCGACGCACCAGCCGGTCGAGCACCTCGCCGCACTACGCGCGATCCCTAACCTGCTCGTTTTTCGGCCGTGCGACGCGGTGGAGACCGCCGAGTGCTGGCAACTGGCGCTGGAAGCGAGAAACCGGCCGAGCGTGCTTGCGCTCACACGACAAAATCTGCCGCAACTCTCAAAGAATTTTCTTGATATCAACCGCTGTGCCGCCGGTGCGTATGAAATCGCCGGGGCTGAGGGGAAGGCGGAAGTCTCAATCTTCGCCAGCGGTTCCGAAGTTGCGATCGCGGTGGATGCCAAGAGCCTGCTGGCCGCGAAGGGCGTGCCCGCGCGCGTGGTTTCGGTCCCCTGCGTGGAATTGCTGATGGAGGCGCCCGATGCCGCCCGCCGCGCGGTGATCGGCTCCGCGCCGGTCAAAATCGGCGTGGAAGCCGCGGTGCGTCAGGGCTGGGACGCCATCATCGGCTCCGACGGCGTGTTCGTTGGCATGACCTCATTCGGCGCCAGCGCACCCTATAAGGAACTCTACAAGAAATTTGGCATTACCGCAGAGGGCGTTGCCGCTGCGGCATTGCGTAAACTTGGGAAGCAGTAAGCGAGCACTATATTTGCGTCACGGCCCAGCGTGGCCATGACAGACTGAACGAGCCGGGAGCGACTTCAATGACTGTACGCGTTGCCATCAACGGATTCGGCCGTATCGGCCGGAATATTTTGCGCGCCATCGCCGAGTCGGGCCGCAGCGATATCGCGGTTGTCGCGCTGAACGATCTCGGGCCGGTCGAAACCAATGCACATCTGTTGCGCTACGATTCCGTGCACGGCCGCTTCCCCGGCGAAGTCACCGTCAAGGGGGACACCATCAGCGTCGGCAACGGTGCGATCAAAGTGACCGCCGTCAAGGATCCGACCACACTGCCGTGGAAAGATCTCGGCATTGACATCGCACTTGAGTGCACCGGCATCTTCACGGCCAAGGACAAGGCATCTGCCCATCTGACCGCAGGGGCCAAGCGCGTTTTGGTGTCCGCGCCCGCCGACGGCGCCGACCTGACGGTCGTCTACGGCGTCAATCACGACAAGCTCACGAAAGACCACAAGGTCGTCTCCAACGCCTCCTGCACCACCAATTGCCTGGCCCCCGTCGCCAAGGTGCTCAACGACGCCGTAGGCATCGACAAGGGCTTCATGACGACCATCCACGCCTACACCAATGACCAGCCGACGCTCGATCAAATGCACAAGGATCTCTATCGCGCGCGCGCGGCCGGCCTCAACATGATCCCGACCTCGACCGGCGCGGCCAAGGCAGTCGGTCTGGTATTGCCGGAACTCAACGGCAAGCTCGACGGCGTCTCGATCCGCGTGCCGGTGCCGAATGTGTCGGTGATCGACTTCAAATTCGTCGCCAAGAGGGCAACCACCAAGGACGAGATCAACGGCGCCATCAAGCGCGCCGCGGAGCAGCAGCTCAAGGGAATTCTTGGCTTCACCACGCAGCCAAATGTCTCGCACGATTTTAATCACGACTCCCATTCCTCGGTATTCCATATGGACCAGACCAAGGTGATGGACGGCACGCTGGTGCGCGTGATGTCGTGGTACGACAACGAATGGGGCTTCTCCAATCGTATGGCGGATACCGCCGTAGCGATGGGCAAGTTGCTCTGAAGCCGCTCGCCGCCCGAGCGAAACATGAGCGCGTTCCGCACTCTCGACCACGTCGACGTGAAGGGAAAGCGCGTTCTTGTGCGCGTAGACCTCAACGTACCGGTAGAGAATGGCGTCGTCAGTGATGCGACACGCATCGAGCGCGCCGCGCCCGCTATCACTGAAATCTCCGATAAGGGCGGCAAGGTCATCCTGCTGTCGCATTTCGGCCGACCCAAGGGGCGCGATCCCAAATTCTCGCTCAAGCCGGTGGCCGCCGAAGTGGCGCATGTCATCAAGCGACCGGTTGCCTTCGCCGACGACTGCATTGGCGAAATCGCCGAACGCGCTGTCTCCGCCATGCGGCCGGGCGACATCCTGTGTCTCGAAAACACGCGCTTCCATGCCGGCGAGGAAAAGAACGACAAGGATTTCGTCGCGGCCTTGGCCAAGCTTGGCGATATCTGGGTCAATGACGCCTTCTCCGCCGCGCATCGCGCGCATGCCTCAACCGAAGGGCTCGGCCACGTGCTGCCGGCCTATGCGGGCCGCACCATGCAGGCGGAGCTCGAAGCACTCGAACAGGCGCTCGACAGACCGACCCGTCCGGTCGCCGCTATCGTCGGCGGCGCCAAGATCTCCACAAAGCTTGATCTGCTTTCCAACCTGCTGCAGAAAGTGGACGCACTCATCATCGGCGGCGCTATGGCCAATACGTTCCTGCTCGCCCAGGGCAAGACGATTGGCAAGTCGCTGGTCGAAGCCGACCTCGTGCCGACGGCGCAAAAGATCATGACCGAAGCGAAGAGCGCAAAGCGCGAGATCGTCTTGCCGGTCGACGCCGTGGTAGCTGAAAAGTTTGAAGCGCATGCACCCTCGCGCGTAGTGGATACCGATCATGTGGGTGCAAACGACATGATGCTGGACATCGGGCCGCGCAGTGTGGAGCAGGCCGTGTCGGTATTGGCACGCTCAAAGACACTGGTGTGGAACGGCCCGTTCGGCGCATTCGAAATGGAACCGTTCGACAACGGCACGGTGGAAGTGGCGGAAGCGGCGGCGGAACTCACCGAGGCCCACAAGCTTGCCTCGGTAGCCGGCGGTGGAGACACAGTGGCGGCCCTCAATGTCGCAGGCGTCACGGGGCGGTTCACCTATGTATCCACAGCCGGTGGCGCCTTTCTGGAATGGCTGGAGGGCAAGCCCTTGCCGGGGGTCGAGGTGTTGAGAGTAAAATGAAGGCGAAAAGCGGCGTTCCCGGCGCGATGTGACGGGATGCGATGGAGGACAACATGAATCTCGGTGAACTGAACAAAGTGGCGCAAGCGATGGTCGCGCCCGGCAAAGGGATTCTCGCAGCCGATGAATCCTCCGGCACCATCAAGAAGCGCTTTCACGCCATCGGCGTCGAGTTGACGGAAGACAATCGTCGCGACTACCGCGAGATGCTGTTCCGCTCGGCTGAAGGCATGAAGCACATTTCCGGCGTCATTCTTTATGACGAGACCATCTGGCAAAAAGCGAAAGACGGCACGCCGCTGGTCAAGCTGATCGAGAAGGCAGGTTCAATCCCGGGCATCAAGGTAGACGAAGGCACCAAGCCGCTGCCGTTCTGCCCGGGCGAAGTCATCACCTCCGGTCTTGACAGGCTCGCCGAGCGATTGCCGAAATATTATGAGCAGGGCGCCCGCTTCGCCAAATGGCGCGCGGTGATCGACATCGGCGAAGCCATCCCGAGTTACACATGTATTTCGACCAACGCGCATGCGCTCGCGCGCTATGCCGCGCTCTGCCAGGTCCACCAGATCGTACCGATCGTCGAACCGGAAGTTCTGATGGATGGCAGTCACGATATCGATCGCTGTTACGAAGTCACAGAGTTCGTGCTCAAGGAGACGTTTCAGCAACTCTATTATCAGCGTGTGAAGCTCGAAGGCATGGTGCTCAAGCCCAACATGGCGATCCCGGGCAAGAAAAGTGCAAAGAAAGCATCGGTCGAAGAGGTCGCGGAAAAGACTGTGAAGCTCCTGAAGGCCTGCGTACCGGCGACAGTACCGGGCATCGCCTTCCTTTCGGGCGGCCAGTCAGACGCGGAGGCTACCGCACATCTTGATGCCATGAACAAGATCGGCGGGCTGCCCTGGGCGCTCACCTTCTCTTATGGCCGCGCGCTGCAACATGCACCGCAAATCACTTGGGCCGGCAAGAGCGAGAATGTGGCCGCCGCCCAGCGCGCATTTTCACATCGCGCAAGAATGAATGGCCTCGCCGCGCTCGGTCAATGGAAGTCCGATCTGGAAAAGAAGGCAGCGTGATCGTTACATCGAGAGCGATCATCAAAAAAACGTGTCATGCCCCGCGAAAGCAGGGCATCCAGTAGCCAACCGGACAAATTGTGAGTACTGGATTGCCCGCCTGCGCGGGCAGCAACAGATAGTGTTTTTCGAACTAAAGGATGTGAAACGTGATCGATCTCTACACATGGACCACGCCGAACGGCCGCAAGGTTTCCATTGCATTGGAAGAGCTTGGCCTGCCCTACACTGTACATGCCATCGATATTTCCAAGGACGAACAGTTCAAGCCCGAATTCCTGAAGGTGGCGCCGAACAACCGCATCCCGGCGATCGTCGACCGCGACAACAATCTGGCGCTGATGGAGTCGGGCGCGATCCTGATCTACCTCGCCGACAAAACGGGGAAACTCATGCCGAAGTCGGGCGAGGCGCGCTACCGCGTGATCGAATGGCTGATGTGGCAGATGGGCGGTCCCGGCCCCATGCTCGGCCAGGTGCATCACTTCGTGAAATACAATAAGGGCAAGGCTCCCTACGCCGAGGAGCGTTACCTGAAGGAAGCGCACCGCCTCTACAAGGTGCTCAACACGCGCCTCGAAGGCCGAGATTTCGTCGCCGACGAGTATTCCATCGCCGACATCGCGATCTGGCCGTGGATATCGCGCTTCGAATGGCAAACCATCGACATGAAGCAATACCCGAACGTCCGGCGCTGGTACGAGACGATCGCCGTGCGTCCCGCGGTGCAGAAGGGCTACAAGGTTCCGAAGGATATGGGCCCAGTCCCGATGCCGGCCTAGCAGGCACCCGCGGCATCCTGCCCGAACGGGTGTCAATTTTCCGCCCGATTGCGCTACCATGCGGGGGTCATGGCACCGCGCCCCAAACATGCCGAGCCGCGCCCGGCACCACGGCTCTATCTGATTACGCCACGCGTCGACGACGCGCCGGCCTTTTCCCCAACCCTTGCCGCGGCACTCACGCAAGGTGATGTCGCCGCCGTACTGTTGCGTTTGTCAGATGCGGACGAGCGCACGCTGATCAATCGTGCCAAGGCGCTTTGCCCTGTCGCGCAGGAGACAGGTGCGGCGCTGCTCCTCGACGGTCACGCCGACCTGGTCGCGCGTGCGGGAGCCGATGGCGCGCATCTCACCGGCATTGCGGAATTCACAGCGGCGATCGAGCGTCTCAAGCCCGAGCGCATCGCAGGGGCCGGTGGCTTGACCACACGTCACGATGCCATGATCGCGGCCGAAACCGGCGCCGACTACGTGATGTTCGGCGAGCCGGACCAGTCGGGTGCGCGACCATCGTTCGACGCCATCGACGAGCGCGTCACCTGGTGGGCGCAAGTATTCGAGATTCCCTGCGTCGCATTTGCCGCCAGTGCCGACGAGATTGCCCCGCTGGTGAAGGCGGGCGCCGAATTCATTGCGCTCGGCGACTGGCTGTGGCGCGAGCCACGAACCGTCGCAGCAACCGTCGCCGACGCCGCCCGCCACCTGCGCCAGCCGGAGACCGCGGCATGAGCGATGCCGGCCGCTGGACAATCGTCGCTGTTGCGGCCTTTGCGCTCGCAATGCCGCGCGTTGCGCAACCTGCAAAGAACCAGAGCGGTGTCGACCTCGCCTACGGCGCCTACCAGCGCGGCCATTTTCTGACTGCACTCGCCGAAGCGACCAAGCGCGCGCAACAAAACGATCCCGCAGCCATGACGCTACTCGGCGAAATCTATGCGCAGGGCCTCGGCGTCGGCCGCAACGACGGCAAGGCGGCGGAGTGGTACAAGCTCGCAGCCGGACACGGCGACCGCGATGCCATGTTTGCGCTCGCGATGTTCAACCTGGCAGGCCGCGCCGGACCGCGCAATGAAGCTGAAGCCGCCCGACTTCTGGGCGAGGCCGCCAAACTCGGCCACCCTGCCGCCAATTACGATCTCGGCCTGCTCTATCTGCAGGGAAAGCAGTTTCCGCAGGATTTCAAGCGTGCCGCCGAGCTGTTCCGTGTGGCTGCCGATGCCGGTAACCCGGAAGCCCAATACGCGCTGGCTACCATGTACAAGGAAGGCCGCGGCGTGCCTAAGGACATACGCGAGGCCATACGGCTGATGGGCCAGGCTTCAGTTGCCGGCAATCTCGACGCCATGGTCGAATATGCCATCGCCGAGTTCAACGGCGAAGGAACACAGAAGAATGAGGCAGCCGCAGCCGAGCTTTTCCTGAAAGCTGCCCGTCGCGGCAGCCCGATCGCCCAGGATCGGCTGGCGCGCATTCTGATGGCCGGGCGCGGCACCGCCGCCGATCCCACCGAAGCGATCAAGTGGCATATCATCGCCAAGGCCAGCGGCTCGAGCGATCCTGAACTGGACGCGTTTGCCGCCAAGCAGACGGCGGCGATCCGTTCCGCCGCCGAGCTGGCCGCCAAGAAGTGGCTTTCGACGGCGATTGCCCTGCGGCCTTGACGGCGGACGCCCGCGCGGGCAGACCCCACGCGCCATGCACCATTCCGCCCTGCTCAACGTCATGATCGCCGCCGCGCGCAAAGCCGCACGCGCCCTCAAGCGCGACTTTGGCGAGCTTGAAAAGCTCCAGGTCTCACTCAAAGGTCCGGCGAACTTCGTCACCGCTTCCGACCGCCGCGCCGAGGAAACGCTGTTTCAGGAACTGAGCAAGGCGCGGCCGGGCTATGGCTTTCTCGGCGAGGAAGGCGGCTCCCGCGAAGGCGCCGATAAGACCCATCGCTGGATCGTCGATCCCCTCGACGGCACTACGAATTTTATGCACGGCATTCCGCAATTCGCCATTTCGATCGCGCTTGAACGCGACGGCGCCGTCATCGCCGGCCTGATCTACAATCCGGTCACTGATGAGATGTTCATCGCCGAAAAGGGCAAGGGCGCCTTCCTGAATGAGCAGCGCATTCGCGTCGCCGCGCGGAAGCGACTTGGCGAGGCTGTGATCGCCTGCGGCTTGCCGCACCACGGTCGCGGTGACGTTGCGCTGGCGCGCAAGGAAACCGGCGCCATGCAGGATCAGGTCGCAGGACTTCGCCGCTTTGGTGCCGCCGCACTCGATCTCGCCTGGGTCGCCGCCGGCCGTCTCGACGGCTATTGGGAGCGCGACCTCAAACCCTGGGACATGGCCGCCGGAATGGTCCTCGTTCGGGAGGCCGGCGGCTTCGTGTCCGATTGCGATGGCGACAGCGACATATTCGGCAAAGGCCAGATTGCCGCGGGCAACGAGGCCATCCAGAAGGAGATCCTGCGCGTGCTCAGTGGTGCTGCCAAACCGTGACCCGACACCGCAATTTGAACTCAATCCGCCGTTTTACCTTGGGTTCCCGGGCTCCCCGTTTTTTCTTGTCACCGGACTGTGCGATACTGATTGGCCAATCCGGCTGCCGGCGCTAACGTTTAGGCCTCATGGCAAAAGAACTCGATCCGCTCAAACTGTCCTCACCCCGCATCTTCCTGTTCAGGATGCTGGTGTTCATTGTGCTGGGCGGGCTCGTAACCTTTCTTTTGTACAAGCAGATCGCGGTCGCGTTCATGGCCAATCCCGGCCTGAACTCGCTGATCATTGCGGTGCTGGTCATCGGCATTATTCTCGCGTTGCGTCAGGTACTGCGCCTTTATCCCGAAATTGCCTGGGTCAACAATTTCCGCCTGGCCGACCCCGGACTTGCGGTCGACAAGGCACCGGTACTGCTGGCGCCGATGGCGGCGATCCTCGGCAGCCGGGTCGGACGCATGGCGATCTCGTCACAGATGATGCGCGGCATTCTCAATTCGATCGCAACCCGCCTTGATGAGGCGCGCGACATCTCGCGCTACATGACAGGGCTTCTGGTGTTTCTCGGCCTGCTCGGCACGTTCTGGGGCTTGATCGAGACTGTGAGTTCGGTCGGCGGCGTCATCCAGGGACTGAAAGCCAGTGGTGATGCCGGCACGATGTTCGATTCCCTGCGCGAGGGGCTGGCCGCACCGCTCGGGGGCATGGGCATTTCGTTTTCGTCTTCGCTGTTCGGTCTCGCAGGCTCACTGGTGCTCGGCTTCCTCGATCTGCAATCGAGTCAGGCGCAAAACCGTTTCTACACCGAACTGGAAGACTGGCTCTCAACCACCGTCTATGACCAGGCCGCCGAACCCGGCCCTGCCGTCGGCGTCCCGGTCGAGATGCGGTCCGCTATCGACCGCTTGCGCGAGGCCATGAACGAGGTGAGCACCAGCAAAGGCGCCTCAACCGCCATGTCAAATCTGGCCGAGGCCATTCAGGGACTGGTGCACCACATGCGCACCGAACAGCAGATGATCCGAGACTGGGTCGACGGCCAAGCCGAACAACAGCGCGAGATCAAGCGGCTCCTGGAGATCATGGTGCGCGAAAAGGTCGACCGCTAGAAGTGGAGCCAGTACATGGCGCTTGCACGTACGCGCCGCGGCGACAGCGGCATGAACTACTGGCCGGGCTTCGTCGACGCGCTGTCGACGCTGATCCTCGGCATTATCTTCCTGCTTACGGTGTTCGTGGTGGTGCAGTTCTATCTGCAGCAGGAAGTCGCAGGCAAGGACACCGCCCTCACCCGGCTTAACGCACAGATCGCCCAGCTCACCGAACTCCTGTCGATGGAGAAGTCGGGCAAGGCCAATCTGGAAGACCAGTTGGCGCAATTGCGCGCAACGCTCGCGACTACCGAAGGCGACCGCGACAAATACAGAGGCCTTGCGGAAGGAGCCGGGGCAGGCGCCGAAGCAGCGCAAGGCAAGATCTCAACGCTCAGTGGCCAGCTTGAAGGCGAGAAAAAGATTTCGGCACGCGCGCTGGCGCAGGTCGAAATTCTCAACCAGCAAATCGCGGCACTGCGTCGGCAACTGGCGGCGCTGGAGATTGCGCTCGACGCGTCCGAGAAGAAGGACAAGGAATCACAGAGCAAGATCAGCGAGCTTGGCCAGAGGCTCAATCTGGCGTTGGCCGAGCGGGTGAAGGAATTGTCGCGCTATCGCTCCGACTTCTTCGGCAAGCTGCGCGAAATCCTTGGCAATCGTCCGGACGTCAGAATTGTCGGCGATCGCTTCGTGCTGCAGTCCGAATTGTTTTTCGATACCGGCAAGGCGGATCTGCTGCCGGATGCGCGCGCCGAATTGGACAAGGTGGCGAGCGCACTGATCGGGCTGGAACAGCAAATTCCAGCCGATATTCCCTGGGTTTTGCGGGTTGACGGCCACACGGATGTGCGGCCGATCACTGGCGGCGTATTCAAGTCGAACTGGGACCTGTCGGCCGCGCGCGCCATCGCCGTGGTGCAATATCTCGTCGGCAAGGGAGTCAAGCCACAGCGCCTGGTTGCCGCCGGTTTCGGCGAATTTCAGCCGATTGATACCGCTACCACCGAGGATGCCTACCGGCGGAACCGCCGCATCGAGTTCAAGCTGACCGAACGGTGAGCGCGCAAGAATGCACGCTGCGTCCCTACACCGCCGCTGACGAAGATGCGGCCATCGAGCTGTGGCGGCGAACCTGGGCGCACTATTTTCCCCATATCGATTTCAATGCGCGCGTTAACTGGTGGCGCGAGCGCTGGCGCCAGGAGCTGGTGCCGGTGGCAAAGATCGTGCTGGCGGAACGGGACGGCATCCTGGTCGGCTTCGTCACCGTTGATCCCAAAACGCTCTATCTCGATCAGATTGTGGTGGCGCCGGAAGCCTGGGGATCAGGCGTAGCGCTCGCGCTGCTTGGCGAAGCTAAACGGCTGTCGCCGCGGGGCCTCGAACTGCTCGTCAACAAGGACAATACCCGCGCCATTCGTTTCTACGAGAAACACGATTTTGCCTACGCGGGCGAGGACAAGAACCCGATATCCGGCAAGCCGGTGAACAAGATGGCCTGGCGGCCGCGTTAAGCAGCCGCCAGCCATGCCGCCATGATGTTGGCCTTACTTCGACAGATAGCTCCGGTGCACCCAACCGTCAGTGCGGGCAGTTTCGACCAGATAGGCCTTGTCGCTGTCGTGCATGATGCGGCGGATACCGAAATTGAGCGGTGTCTCGCTCGTCGTGCCCCCATTGCCATCGGTGATGAACGCTGCCGCTGCTTTGGATGACGGTGCCTCGTCCTTTGCATCTTGCCGGTGGATGATGGCTTCGATCGCGCTCGCGTCCAAAAGCTTCGGCCACATTTTCCGGAACAGACTATTGGAAGAATAGATTTCCGCGCTATTGAGCTTGCCGTTGACGGCGAAGACGAAGCCGACGATATCGTCAGCGGTCTCACCGGCTGCCTTGAACACGGCGACATAGGCCCTGCGCACGTCTCCCAGTTTCCTGTTTTCGAGCGCCAGCTGCAGGCTGGTCGCGGATTCTGGTGCACGTACATTCGTGCCTGTTGCAGCGGTGAGCCGGTCCTGCGCGGTCTTCACCGTGTCCCACACCACCTGTTGGCGCGTGCCGGTCTCCATGGCGGCGTTGCCGGCTGCCGCCGGCAGCGAGGCTTGCATGGCAAGCTTCAATTCCCGCGACGGCACCGAGCCCGCCGAAGACGCAAAAGTACGAGAATCCTCGCCTTTTCGCGGCGACCAGCGTCCGTGCTCGACGCAGAACGATGCAATCGGGACGCGGCCTGATTTCGCCGGCAGCAGCAGGCTGACCATCAAGGTCCGGTCCTGACGACCGCCCTTCACGATGTCGCCGGACTGTACGAAAATTTCCTCGTCTCCAAGATTTTCGATAGCAAGGGTATTGACGTTGCCGGTCTCGGTAACCTGCACGACGCCCTTGTTCAGGCCCTCCGCCAATGTCAACGGTACCGGGCCCGGCTTCGACGCGCCGTGGACGAAATAGACGGCGAGATTTTCGTGAACGAGTGGTCCGGACAGGCGAACCGGTGCGGATTCCTGCGCGGCATGTGCGACGTGAACCGCGCCGACGATCAACAGCAAGACGGCAAGCGAATATCCAGCTGATTTGGACAACTGCATGAACCCCTCCGAGTGAATCGTGAACGGGACGGGTACATGCTCACAATGCGTCGTGGCTGCCGCAGGGACGGGACAGGGCTGAAATCAGGCGCGGCCGTGGCAAATTAAATTCGACGCGATCTAACGATGATCGGGCTAGGCCGTCTCAAATTGCAGTTTTGCGAGCCTTGCATAGAGTCCGCCCGCGCCCGAGAGCGACCCATGCGTGCCCTCTTCCACGATGCGGCCATGATCGAGCACAAGGATGCGATCGCAGCGTTGCACGGTTGCGAGCCGGTGCGCGATCACAATGGTGGTGTGGTCGGCCATCAACCGCTCCAGCGCCTGCTGCACCAATGTTTCACTCTCCGCGTCTAGTGACGACGTTGCCTCGTCGAGCAGCAGCAGCGGTGCCTCGCGCAAGATAGCGCGGGCGATCGCGAGGCGCTGGCGTTGACCGCCGGAGAGTGTGATGCCGCGCTCGCCGACCTGGGTGTCGTACCCTTCCGGCATGCGCCGGATGAATTCAGCGGCGGAAGCCCCCTCGGCGGCCTTTTCGATCTCGGCATCGCTCGCCCCCGGGCGTCCAAAGCGGATGTTCTCGCGCACCGACGTGGCGAACACCACGGAATCCTGCGGCACCAGCGCGATCTTCGCACGCACGTCCGCGGGGTCGGCTTTGGTCAGGTTAATCCCATCAAATGTCACCTCGCCCGATAGGGGATCGTAGAACCGCAGTATCAAATGAAACACCGTGCTCTTTCCCGCGCCGGAGGGTCCGACCAGCGCCAGCTTTTCGCCTGGCCTGACCTTGAAGGAAACACCGTCAAGCACCGGCGCATCGGGGCGACCCGGATAGGAAAATCGCACGTCACGAAACGCCACTTCCCCACGCGCCGGTCGCGGCAGCGCGACCGGCTGGGCCGGCGACTTGATCTGCGGTTCGACCGACAGGATTTCGAACAGCCGCTCGGCCGCGCCCGAAGCTTGGGCAATTTCGCCCCAGACCTGAGAAAGCTCACCCAGGCCGCCGGCGGCGAACACGGCGTAAAGCACGAACTGCCCGAGCCGGCCGGCGGTGATGCTTTGTGCCATCACGTCCTGCGCGCCGATCCACAGCACGACGACGACACTGGCGAAGACCAGGAAGATCGCAATCGCCGTGAGCACCGCACGTGCCTGCGTCGCGCCTCGGGCGGCGTCATAGGCCTGCTGCACGGCGGCGCTGAACCGCGCGGTTGCGAGCGTCTCGTTGGTAAAGGCCTGCAGCGTCCGCATCGAACCGATCAATTCGCTGGCGTAACCGGATGCATCGGCCAGCGTGTCTTGCGCCGCGCGGCCGCGTCTGCGGACCGCGCGACCGAAACCGACCAGCGGCAGCACGATCACCGGGATCGCCAGCAACACGAACAGCGACAGCCGTGGGCTGGTCACCACCATCATGACGGCGCCGCCGACAAACAACACGAGGTTACGTAGTGCGATCGACACCGACGCGCCGACCGCCGACTTGATCTGGGTGGTGTCTGCGGTAAGCCGCGACACCATTTCGCCGGTAATGGTGGTGTCGAAGAAAGCCGACGACAGCCGCGTAAGATGCGCGAATACATCGGACCGCAGATCGGCAACGATCCGTTCGCCGAGAGTGGTGACAAGGTAGTAGCGCATGGCGCTTGAGATCGCGAGCACCGCCACCACTGCGATCATCACGCTGAAATAGCTGTCGATCAGCGCTGCCGCCTCGGCCGAGAAGCCGAAATCAATCATGCGACGCACGGCCACCGGCACGACAAGCGTTGTCGCCGCGGCGACCGTCAACGCGACGAGGGCCGAGAGCGTACGGCCGCGGTAACGGACGATATAGGGCGCGAGCTGCCTGAGCGGCTGGAGCTTCAGTTTACGCTTGTCGGAACCGGGCGGAACGCTCTCTGTACCCAGGCCCCGTCCATCACTGGCAATATCCATGCGACGCGACGCCCTCGTCTTACGCCCCTGCGGCGTCACCCCTGAAACGGAACATGCCCCGCGGCCTTATGGGCGGTCAATCGCGACGGCTTGCCGCCTGCGCCGGGGTCATGTATAGACCCGCAAAATTCAGCCATTTCGACGCTGAAGACCGCGCCTCACGGAACAAGCCATGAAACCCGAGATCCATCCGAACTACCACACCATCAAGGTGGTGATGACTGACGGAAGCGAATTCACTACCCGCTCCACCTGGGGCAAAGAGGGTGATGTCATGCATCTGGACATCGACCCGAAATCGCACCCGGCCTGGACGGGCGGCCAGCAGCATCTGGTCGACCGAGGCGGCCGCGTCTCGCGCTTCCAGAAGAAGTTCTCCGGCTTTTTGAAGTCGGACGACAAGGGCGGCGACAAGAAATAATGCGCGGGCCTAATGCGCAGCAAAAAACCCCCGCCTCGCGCGGGGGTTTTAGTTTGGACCTCGGTTGTTGCAGCTAAACGTTCTCCGCCCCGAAGGCGGCTTTCAACAGACCGAGTTGACGTTCGACCGGATTAGCGACAGCGGCCTGGTCAGGGGCTGGACTATTGTGGATGTTGGCGTCGAGCCGGCGCACCTTGCTTTGCAGCGCCTGCGAACGCGAGATCAGCTTGCGCAGCGTCTCGGGCAACAATTCGATATTACCGGCATCGTGGTTGTCGGAGGCGGAAAGCTTGACCTTGCTTTTTTCCTTGTTGGCCTGGGCGAGTGACATCTCGCCTTCCTTCACCGCGCGATGCAGCAACAGCCACGACGCAAGCTGCATCAGCCGCGTTGTCAGCCGCATGCTTTCGGTGGCATATGCCAGCGCGGCGCTGCGACCGAGCCTCTTGGATTCGGCGCGACCCGGACCGTCGAGATAGGTCGCGGTCTCTTCCACCAGCGACATGCCGTCGCGAAACAGATCGGCAAAGGCCTGTGAATTGGCAAGCCGTTCCCCGAACGAGACCGGCTGCGTCGGACTCAAAGAATTGTCGGACATACGCGAACGCCTCACCCCAAGGGCTCTTACCCGCCCTGTTTTGATAAGCATCGCCGGTGAGCGTCGCCCTGTCCAGACAGCAGGGCTGCAAACCTTGCGACATAGTTGCCGCGCAGATTTAAGGCTGCGGGAGCGCGCGCCACCGCAGTTGCCCCAAAACGGGACAAAAAAAGGAGCCGCCGTTGCCGGCGGCTCGAAGTTGATAACAGGGAGGCGTCAAACAGAGTGGACAGGAGCCACTCAATGTCCATGAAGATGGACAATCCCAGTAATGATCGAGAAAGCTTAACGACACGTTACGGAATTACGGCCAATTTGGAATTTTCGCGCGTGGCCATCAGTGGGCCGGCGCAACAATCGGACTATTTTTTGAAAAACTGATCGGCAGCCGCTCGCTTGGCGCGTTTTTGCGCCATATCGGCTTCAAGCCGATTGATCTCGTCATGCATGAGCTGCACCCGGGCGGTAAGTTCCTCCACTGAAAGCAAACTCAAATCCTGCCCGATTTCATGCGCGATCTTTTTCTTCGGTCTGTCGTCGTCGTCGATTATCGCCATGGCTTGTCTCCCGCATACGGAATCTAGCCTTGACCTGCCGGGTTGTCACACGTCCAAGGCCCGCCTAAACAATGGCCGCTCGCCCGCAAAATTCGAGGAACCGATGGCCGAAATTCCTGCCCGCATGACCGTGATTGGCATCAAATCCCCCGGCGGGCCGGAGATGCTGGTGCCAGAAAAACGAGCGGTTCCAGAGCCCGGTGAAGGCGAAATCCTGATCAAGGTCGAAGCTGCCGGGGTCAATCGGCCCGACGTGATGCAGCGCGAGGGTCTCTATCCGCCGCCGCCAGGCGCGCCAGATATACCGGGCCTGGAGATCGCCGGCAAAGTCGTCGCACTCGGCAGCGGCGTCAAGCGCTGGAAGATCGGCGATCGCGTTATGGCGCTGGTAGTCGGCGGCGGCTATGCAGAATACGCCATAGCGCACGGTAGCCATGCACTGCCGGTTTCGGGCCTTTCCATGGTCGAGGCTGCTGCGATCCCTGAAACCTTCTTCACGGTCTGGCACAACATCTTCGAACGCGGTGGCTTGAAAGCCGGCGAAACCCTGCTGGTGCATGGCGGCTCGTCCGGTATCGGCACCACCGCCATTCAACTTGCAAAGTCGCGCGGCGCACGCGTCATTACGACAGCTGGTTCCGAGGAAAAATGCGAAGCCTGCCGCAAGCTCGGTGCCGACATCGCCATTAACTATAAATCCGAGGACTTCGTGGCCGCAACCAAGGCGGCCACCGGCGGCAAGGGTGCCGACGTTATACTCGACATGGTGGGCGGCGATTACATCGGACGTAACTACGAAGCAGCAAGCGTCGAGGGGCGCATTGTGCAGATCGCATTCCAGGACGATTACAAGGCGACTGTCGATTTTCGCCGGCTGATGCTCAAGCGCCTGCATCACACCGGATCGACCCTGCGATCGCGCTCGGTCGCCGACAAGGGCGCAATCCGCCAAGCGGTCGAAGACGGTGCGTTGCCGCTCATCGTGTCGGGCAAGGTCAAGCCGGTCATCTACAAGACTTTTCCGCTGAAGGAGGCCGCCGCTGCCCATGCACTGATGGAAAGCAGCGCACACATCGGCAAGATTGTGCTAACCCTTTGACCGGCCGGCCGTTTCGACGGGAGCCGTGAAATCGGCGCAATGTCCGACTTTAAGATCAGCGGGGTGGGATTGTTTGAAGATTTTCACCGTCGGCGAAGCCGGGCCTGCAGGCTGCGAGGCACTGCCGCGCGCGGGAGCGTCGCTTTGAAGATTGTGTCTTATCTGACGGCCGTTGCGTTCTCGCTCGCCACTTTGCTGTTGGCGACGCAGCCCACACATGCCGTCGAAGCCGTGAATGTGCGCCTCGACGCTCCGGCCATCGATCTCACCGCCGCCATCGAACAGGTCAAGACCGAGACCGACCGGATCCAGGTGTCGACCGCGCCCGGACCCGACGGCATCGTGCGCCGCATCGAAGTGCGTGCGCGCGAACACGGTAACAACTGGGCGGTGTTCGCTCTCACCAACAACACCGACGAACAGATCGACCGGCTGATTGTCGTGCCTCACTACCGCATGGTCGGCTCGGGCCTGTTCTGGCCAGATCTTGGCCTCTCGCAACTCGTCGGCATCACGCCCTCCTCCGGCGACCGCCCGGTGCGGCAGGAAAGTACGAGCGCCGACGTGTTCCGCGTCACACTCGATCCCGGCACCGTCATCACATTCGTCGCTGAATTGCGCACCAGCCTGTTGCCGCAGATCTATCTGTGGGAGCCGGATGCCTACAAGGACAAGGTCAATTCCTTCACACTGTATTTCGGCATCGTCATCGGCATCGCCGGCTTGCTGGCATTGTTCCTCACTATCCTGTTCGTGGTCAAAGGTTCGGTGATGTTCCCCGCTGCCGCCGCACTTGGCTGGGCGGTGCTCATCTACATCGGCATCGATTTCGGATTCTGGGGCAAGGTGTTCGATATGTCGGCCGGCGCCGAACGCGTCTGGCGCGCATGCGGCGAAGCAATCCTGTCTGCAACGCTGCTGGTGTTTCTGTTCGCCTATTTGAACTTGTCGCGCTGGCACGTCCGCTATGCCCATATCACGATCGCCTGGCTTGCCGCGCTGGCGGCATTGATCGCGGTCGCGGTGTTCGATCCCGCAATCGCCTCCGGCATCGCCCGCATGTCGCTGGCCGGAATCGCCGTGTTCGGGCTGGCACTGGTGATCTACCTCTCGACCCACGGCTTCGATCGCGCGGTCCTGCTGATCCCAACCTGGTTGTTGCTGGTGGTGTGGACTTCCGCCGCCGGCCTCGCGGTGACCGGCGTCGTCACCAACGACATCATTGGCCCCGCACTGCTCGGCGGCCTGGTCTTGATCGTGATGCTGATTGGATTCACGGTCATGCAGCACGCTTTCGCCGGCGGCATCACTCACGGCATCGTTTCGGATGTCGAGCGCCGCGCGCTCGCACTTACAGGCGCCGGCGACATGATCTGGGACTGGGATGTTTCCGCAGACAAGGTTTTCACCAGCCCCGAGACCGAACACATGCTCGGTCTCAAGCGCGGCACATTGGAAGGGCCGGCGGCGACCTGGCTCGACGTGTTGCATCCGCTCGACCGCGACCGCTTTCGCGCCTCGTTAGACAGTGCGGTGGAACAGCGGCGCGGCCGCCTGACTCAGGATTTCCGCTTGCGCGCTTCCGATGGCCATTATCTCTGGTACTCGCTGAAGGCGCGGCCGGTGGTCGGCTCCGACGGCGAAGTCGTGCGGCTGGTCGGCACACTCACCGATGTGAGCGATGTCAAGAAAGCCGAGGAACGTCTGCTGTTCGACGCGGTCCACGACAACCTCACCGGCTTGCCCAATCGCGAACTGTTTCTTGACCGTATGGAAGCAGCCTTCGCATTCGCCCGTTCCGACAGCCAGATCCGGCCGTCAGTGATGGTGATCGATCTCGACCGCTTCAAGCAGGTCAACGATTCTGTCGGCATTGCTGTCGGCGATTCCATCCTGCTGACTATCGCGCGGCGGCTCACCCGCCTGCTCAAGCCGCAGGATACGCTCGCCCGTCTGTCCGGCGACCAGTTCGCCATGATCCTGCTTTCGGAGCGCGAGCCCGCCCGCATCGTAGCCTTCGCAGAGACCATGCGGCGGACCTTGCGCGCACCGATCGGCTTCAACGACCGTGAGATCTTCATTACCGCTTCGATCGGCCTGGCGCTGGCCGAGAACCAGGCGCACCGCACGGATGAGGTGCTCAAGGACGCCGAGCTTGCAATGTATCATGCCAAGCGCATCGGCGGCGACCGCATCGAAATCTTCAAACCGGCAATGCGCTCGCGCAAGACCGATCGCCTGACCATGGAATCGGAATTGCGCCGCGCGATCGAACGCCAGGAAATCATTGTTCTTTATCAGCCTATCGTGCGGCTGGAGGACCGCGCTATCGCCGGCTTCGAAGCGCTTGCACGCTGGGATCATCCAAAATTGGGCCGACTGTCGCCCGCGGAATTCATTTCAATTGCTGAAGAAATTGGCCTGATTGTCGATCTCGGCCTGTTCATGCTGGAACGCACAGCGCGCCAGCTCGCCACCTGGCAACAGGCCAGCCGCACGCGCGAGCCAATTTTCGCAAGCGTCAACGTATCCTCACGCCAATTGCTGCGCCACGACCTGATTCAGGATTTGCGCAGCGTGTTGTCCCGCTCGGCGCTGGCCCGCGGCACGTTCAAGCTGGAAATAACCGAATCCCTGGTGATGGAGAACCCCGAGCATGCCGCCCAGATGCTCACGCGCATCAAGGAACTCGGCGCCGGCCTGTCTTTGGACGATTTTGGTACGGGACATTCCTCGCTCGCCTATCTGCAGCGCTTCCCGTTCGACACCATCAAGATCGACCAGTCGTTCGTGCGCACCACCGCGCGCGGCACCCGGCCGGTAATCCTGCGTTCGATCATTGCCCTCGCGCATGATCTCGGCATGGAAGTGGTGGCGGAAGGCGCCGAAACCGATAGCGATGCGGTCGAGCTCTACCAGCTTGGCTGTGAATATGCGCAAGGCTTCGCTTTCGGCGAGCCGATGAGCGCTGAAGCCGCCACCAACCTGTTGAAGGGCGAGCACCTCGAAGCAGCGCGCTAGCGCCGCGCCTGTCGGTTCATTGCTGATGATGTGCGATTGCGCGTGGCGCCGACGGTCAAGCGTGACCGGATTCGCTCGACAGCATGCCAAGATCGATGCCGATCTTTCGCAGCGCCTTTTCGTATTTGCCGTCGGTGTCGGTACCGAAAATCAATTCGGGATCGGCGGCGCAGTGCAGCCAGCCGTTTTCCTGGATCTCGTGTTCCAGCTGACCGGGCGCCCAGCCGGCATAACCGAGTGCGAGGATCGCGCTCTGCGGCCCATTGCCGCGCGCAATCGCCTTGAGGATGTCGAGCGTGGCGGTGAGGCAGATGCCCTCGTCAATCGGCAGCGTCGAGTTCTCGATGAAGAAATCGGCCGAATGCAGAACAAAGCCGCGCCCGGTCTCCACCGGGCCGCCTTTCAAAACCTTGACGTCTTCGGCATTGGTCGGCAATTCGATGCGCTCGGCAGCCGGAATCACTTCGAGCTGCACCAGCAGGTCAGGAAATTTGATATTCCCAGCCGGCTGATTAACCACGATGCCCATGGCACCTTCGCTCGAATGCGCACAGA
This sequence comes from uncultured Alphaproteobacteria bacterium, assembly GCA_963828695.1. Taxonomy (GTDB): domain Bacteria; phylum Pseudomonadota; class Alphaproteobacteria; order Rhizobiales; family Xanthobacteraceae; genus Pseudolabrys. The sequence goes on from CAWHFS010000001.1 coordinate 1,024,698, forward strand.
CATAGATTACCGAGCGTGTGAAGCGCTCGTCGTTCATCGCCGGCATCGCGATCAGCATTTGACCATCAAGGTAGCCGCGCGCGGAGGTCTTGCCGGCCGATTTCTTCGGAAGCTTCATGGCAAAAGGTTACCCAATCGGTCCAACATTGCAAATAACGCAGATGGTGAATAGTTCATCCACTCACCGTCATATTCAAGGGGACAATTGTGGCGAAATGGCCGCCCCTGCATGCTTCTTGATCTTCTTGATCATGACTGCTCACGATGAATTCAATGGCGCTGGCGTTTTTAACCGATTAAATCGAGCACCATGAAAGACGCTAAATGGCGATTTTGTCCTGTAGCTGCCGCATGCGGCATTGCCTTGGCGTTCGGCGCGACTGCACACGCTGCTGCCGAATCACCTTGGATCGAGGATACGCACTCCGCGCTGCGGCTGATCGCAGGCCGCGATGAAGGTGGAGCCGATACCTTGCGTGCCGGTATCGAGATCAAGCTGCAGCCGGGATGGCACACGTATTGGCGTTACCCGGGCGATTCAGGCGTGCCGCCCCGCTTCACTTTTTCCGACTCGGATAATGTGGCCACCGTAAAGGTGCTCTATCCGGCGCCGCATGCCGTCACCGATGAAGCTGGCGTCACCATCGGCTACAAGGGAAACGTCATCTTTCCGCTGCGCATTGTGCCGCTTGACAAGCGCAAGCCCGTGACACTTCGCCTCAAAGCCGACTATGCGGTGTGTGAAAAACTGTGCGTGCCGGTCGAGGCACGCGCGAGTCTGGGAATGCCGGGCGCGTCTGCAACAAGCAATGCCGCGCTCGCAGCAGCCGAAGCGCGCGTTCCCAGACAAATCGCCCGGGCCGAGGCCGGACTCACTGTGCGCCGGGTCAACAATGGGCCCAAGCCGCTTGTCTTTGTCGATCTTCCGGCACCAGGCGGCGAGCCGGTCGAAATTTTCGTCGAAGGACCAACCGCGGATTGGGCCCTGCCCATTCCAAAGCCGGCACCGGACGCGCCTTCAGGCCGCCGCCATTTCAGCTTCGAACTGGATGGGCTGCCGCCAGGCGTCGACCCGAAGGGCCGGTTCGACCTCACCTTCACCATCGTTCGTGGCGGCCAGCCGATTGAAGTCAAGACGCACCTCGACTAAGCCGGTTCAATGGCGCTAGTTTATGCGCTCGGCCAGCGCATTAGTCTGCTACGCAAAGAGGAACCCCATGCCTATCAAGGTCGGCGATCGTGTGCCAAATGCAACCTTCCGTGTGATGACCACCGAGGGCCCCCGGCCCAAGACGTCTGACGACATTTTCAAGGGCAAGAAGGTGGCGCTGTTTGCCGTGCCGGGTGCCTTCACGCCGACCTGCAGCAACCTGCACATGCCGAGCTTCCTGAACAACGTCGCCGCCATCAAAGCCAAAGGCGTGCATACGATTGCGGTCACCGGCGTCAACGACGTGTTCGTCATGGAAGCCTGGAAAAAGGCAACCGGTGCCGATGGCAAGATCGATTTTCTCGCCGACGGCAACGGCGAATTCGCAAAAGCCGTCGACATGGCCTTTGACGGATCCGGCAATGGGCTCGGCACGCGCTCCAAGCGCTATTCGATGCTGGTGGACGACGGTGTGGTCAAGCAGCTCAATGTCGAGGACGCGCCCGGCAAGTGTGAAATTTCCGGCGGCGACGCGCTGCTCAAGCAGCTCTAGTTTTCGCGCTCACTTCAACTTCATCGCCCCGACGGCGCCGGCGCGTGCGGCAATCAGCCCCTCACGCGCCAGTTCGTCGGCGCGCTCGTTCATGTCGTGGCCCGCGTGTCCCTTCACCCAGTGCCAATGAATATTGTGGTGACCGAGGGCGGCGTCGAGCCGCTGCCAGAGGTCGACATTCTTCACCGGCTTTTTGTCGGCCGTACGCCAGCCGTTCTTCTTCCAGCCGTGGATCCAGGTGGTGATGCCGTTCTTCAGATATTCACTGTCGGTGTGCAGATCGATCGTGCAGGGCCGTTTCAGCGCTTCCAGTGCTGAAATCGCCGCCATGAGCTCCATGCGGTTATTGGTGGTGTGCGCTTCGCCGCCCATGAGCTCCCTCGCATGATCGCCGAACGTGAGGATCGCGCCCCAGCCGCCCGGTCCCGGGTTGCCGGAACAGGCGCCGTCGGTGTGGATCGTTACCCGCGGCTCACTCATGCGCTGTCGAAGCCGTAATCGACCGCGCTTTTCACCGACTGGTGGAAGCGCAGCTTGCGGTAATATTCCAGCGGGTCCTTCGGCTTGACCAGGGCCCCGTCCGGCACCGCCAGCCAATCCACCAGGCGCGTCAGCAGAAAGCGGATCGCTGCACCCCGTGCAAGCACAGGCAGGGCCGCGCGTTCGGATGCCGACAGTGCGCGCACTTTGGCATATGCCTTGAGCAGCGCGCGGCCTTTTGTGACGTTGTAGGAATGGTCCGGCTCGAAGCACCAGGCATTGAGGCAGATCGCGATATCAAATGCGAGCGTGTCGGTGCAGGCGAAATAGAAATCGATCAATCCGGACAGCTTGTCGCCGAGGAAGAAGACGTTGTCCGGAAACAGGTCGGCGTGGATAACGCCCTGCGGCAAGTCGCGCGGCCAGGATTTCTCGAGCGCGTCGAGCTCCGTCACGATCTCGCCACACAACCCGGGGCGAACGCTGTCGCCGCGGTCCCTGGCGTGCTCATAGAGCGGACGCCAGCTTGCGATCGACAGCGCATTCGCGCGCTTTTTCGGAAACTCGCCGCCGGCAAGGTGCAGCCGCGCAAGCGCTTCGCCCACGGCCGCACAGTGGCCGGCAGACGGGCGGCGGATCCATAAGCCGTCGAGAAAGGTGACGATCGCCGCTGGCCGGCCCGCCAGTCTGCCAAGCACGCCGCCCTGCTTGTTCTTCACCGGCTGCGGGCATGTGATGCCGCGGGTCGCCAGATGTTCCATCAAGCCCAGGAAGAAGGGCAGATCTTTCTCCGCCACGCGTTTCTCGTACAGCGTGAGGATGAAATTGCCGGAGGCGGTGTGCACGAGGAAATTCGAATTTTCCACGCCCTCGGCGATGCCCTTGTAGGCAAGCAATTCGCCGATGTCATAGAGCCTGAGAAATTGGGTAAGGTCGTCCGCGGAGACGTCGGTATAGACGGCCATGAAAGCGTCACTCCGCCGCCTGATGCTCCCGCAACGAGCGGGGCAGCGGAAAGGACACTCCCTCTTCTGCAGCGGAAATCACCTCGACGCTTACCGCAAAGCGCTGTGAAATGGCATCGATGATTTCCTCGACCAGCACGCCGGGCGCGGAGGCACCGGCGGTAATGCCAAGACGAGCGATGTGCTTGAATTCATCCCAGTCGATATCGGCAGCACGCTGCACGAGCGTTGCGCACGGACAGCCCGAGCGCTCGGCCACTTCCTTCAGCCGTTGCGAATTGGATGAATTCGGCGCGCCGACCACGATCATGGCGTCGACATTCGGCGCGACGCGCCTGACCGCTTCCTGGCGGTTGGTGGTGGCGTAGCAGATGTCGTCCTTGTGCGGACCGACGATTGCCGGAAAACGGCGCTTGAGCAGGTCGACGATTTCGGCGGTGTCGTTCACCGACAGCGTGGTCTGAGTCACATAGGCCAGCTTGTTGGGATTGCGCGGGGTAAACTTTTCCGCGTCGGCCAGAGTTTCGATCAGTATCACGCTGCCGGCGGGGAGCTGACCGATTGTGCCGATCACCTCCGGATGGCCTGCATGCCCGATCAGCACGATCTCGCGTTCGCGTCGATTGTGGATTTCGGCCTCACGGTGCACCTTGGTCACCAGCGGGCAGGTAGCGTCGAATGCGAACAGATTGCGCCGCGCGGCTTCTGCCGGAACCGAGCGCGGCACGCCATGGGCCGAGAAGATTACTGGTGCATTGGTATCGGGAATCTCGTCGAGTTCCTCCACGAAGATCGCGCCCTTGGCACGCAAACTCTCGACCACGTAGCGGTTGTGCACGATCTCGTGGCGGACATAGACCGGGGCTCCATAGATCTCCAATAGCCGCTCTACCAATTCGATGGCCCGTACCACCCCGGCGCAAAATCCATGCGGGGCGCACAGCAGCACCTTGAGTGCGGGCTTTTCCGGGGTCGATTCCATGATGTCCTCGAAAGCGCGCGAATATTGACGCGCTCAGGCCTCGACATGGGCGCGCCGGAACGCCCTGTCAAGCTGGAAAGGTTGCGTAACCCCGACGCAGCCCCTATATTCCGGCCACTTTCCGATCATCACCGATGATCTTGCTTCGCCCAAGGGGCGGGCGAAGCGTAGAGGAGATTTGCTATGGCGAGTGCAGCACCGCTGATGCCGAAAGCAACGGCCGTGTGGCTGTTGGATAACACCGCGCTGACCTTTGATCAGGTGGCGGATTTCTGCAAGCTGCACCCGCTCGAAGTCAAGGCGATCGCCGACGGCGACGCGGCCCAAGGTATCAAAGGCCTCGATCCGATCCTGACCGGGCAGTTGACGCGCGAGCAGATCACCGAGGCCGAAGCCAATCCCGGCATCCGTCTCAAGCTCGCCGACCAGAAGGTCGCGGTGCCGAGCCCCGAGCGCGGCAAGAAGGGACCTCGCTACACGCCGGTTTCCCGCCGCCAGGACCGGCCCAACGCCATTCTGTGGCTGGTGCGCAATCATCCCGAACTTAAGGATAGCCAGATCATGCGGCTGGTCGGCACGACCAAGTCGACCATCGCTGCGATCCGCGACCGCACCCACTGGAACGCCCAGGCGCTCGCGCCGATGGACCCGGTGACGCTCGGCCTGTGTTCGCAGATTGATCTCGATTTCGAAGTCAACCGCGCCAACAAGGAAAAGCCGGCGCCGGCCGACACCGGTGCGACGCTGCTGCCCGCATCCGAAACCACCGCACGCAAAGAGGCCGAGGTCGCGGCGGCGCAGGCCGCGGAAGCCGAGAAGAAGCCGGGCGGCAGCGACCTCGACGTCAGCGCCGTGTTCGCCAAGCTCAAACAGCTCGGCGGCAAGGGGGACGGTGAGAAAGAAGGCGAGTAGCCGCGCGCAGGCGTAATTTCGGCACGTGCTACGTTCGTATTATGTCATGCCTGATGCAAGCGGGCATCAGGACCAAAGCACGCTCATTTGGAGCCACGCGTTCCGCTGATCGCCGCGACATAACGCGCGATGGACTTCTCCAGCACCGACATTGCGTCCCGGGCGATCACGCGATCAAAGTAATGACCATAGATGACGTCGAACGAGAATGGCTTGAGCGCCGAGCCGATGTGCTCGACCTCGCGTGCCGACAGCGGAATGAAGTTCGGATAGCTTCGCATGAAAGACAGCCACTTTCGGTCTGTGGCAACCGTGAGAATGTCGCCCGAACAGACGACGCCGCTGCCGCCTGCGCCGCCCGCCCAATGTAACACCGAGCCGCCTTCGAAATGACCGCCGCAGCGCACCAACGTGACGCCGTCCCAAAGCTTGAGCGTATCGCCATTCCAGAATTTGATCGCGGGATCCGGCCGCATCACCCAGGCCTGATCCGCCGCATTGAGGTGGATTGGCGCATCAAAGGCGTGCGCCCATTCCACCATCGTGGTGTAGAAGTGCGGATGTGAGATTGCGATCGCCTGGATGCCGCCCAGACCCTTGATCATGGTGACGGTGGCGTCATCCAGCAGAGAGATGCAATCCCATAACACGTTACCACCGGGCGTTTGCAACAGAATCGCGCGCTGGCCGATAGCAAACTGCGGCTGCGTGCCAATTCCGACTATGCCTTTTTCATATTCGCGATAGGCATTGAAATTGCCTTGCGCGAGTGCGGCCAGCGTCGTCCAGGTCTGGCCGCGCGGCGGCACATATTGGCGCTCCTCTTCGCAAATCGTGCATTGTGCGGGCGATTTTTCGCTTTCCGGATATTGCGTGCCGCATGCGGTACAAATGAAAGCCGGCATGAAGGTCCCAAGCGCTATGAAATCGCATTGTCCTCAATCGAACGGCGTTTTGCAAAGCGCGCGCCGGTTGTCGAAACACCAAGGCGCTGCCTTGCGGGCTCATGGTGAGGGGTGCCGCGTAGAAACGCGTTTCGATCGATAAGGCCGGCCGCCGCACTACGCGCGGCTGCTCACGATGGCGTCAGAGATCGTTGATTCAATTGGCCAAACGACCGCCCCGCATGAACCGGCGACAGGACAATATACGGCAGTCCGTTCAAGCGCCAAGCGCAGACTGGTCACCGAGGTCGACGGCGGTGCCCGCCATGCGCGCGGCATGTTTGCGCGGCGCACGCCTGGACGTGATCGACTTGCGCGCTTCGATCTCTGCCATGCGCAGGATGTAGACGAGAGAATCCAATCCGATCTCGGCGGCCGTGTTGGCCAGCTGGGCAGTCGCATCCGCAAGCTGGTCGATGACCTCATCGCGGGATTGATGTGTACGCATACAAACCCCCATTGCGTGAGACGAAATAGGAGATCGAAACCCGCTTGAATACAATCCATGCATGCAAACGATACCGCCTCAAAGTGGGGTGATTTGATCAGACTTTTGCCGTGTTGCCATTGGCACGAGGCTGGTCCGATTGCGATCTGTACAATTTCGGGAATCCGGAACTCGCTCGTTGCCGCGTTGAGTAACCTAGGCACGTTTCGGACTCATGAGGATGGGTCCGTACGCCAGCACGAAGGTGCCGTATGCGACGACCCAGGCCACCGCAGACAGCTCCAATGCTTCAAAATATACCTTGTCCAAAATGGGCGCCAAGATTCGTGCCGCCGCCGCGATGTTGATTGCCAAATATATCAGCGTGGTCGCAGGTGTCGAAACGATTGCCCGCCCCGTGTGGCCACGGGTTGCCCGGGTCATCACTGCGAGCGTCATCACACCAACTGCGCCGGTCGTCCAGGCATGCAAAGCCCCGCTGGGCGGAATCACGTCAGGCCAAAGGATCGATGCACCGAGAACCAAGGCCCCGAGCGGCACAAAGGCATAACCAAGATGAAGAATGAGCACGATGGGTTCTTGCCAGGTCCGCACGCCGGCCCAGCGCGCCAACCGCATCGCCTGCACAATACCAGCCGCAATGAGCATAAACGCCGTCGGCCGCCAATTCGGCGAGACGATCCAACACAGCAGCGCAAGTCCGGCCAAAACCAGAGAGATAAAGTCGAACCGGCCCAATGGCGCGGGCAATTTGTCCACGCCTCGTCGCACGAGCCAGTTGCGGGTAAAGCTCGGCGTGATGCGGCCGCCGACCAGCATGATCAGGCCGACAATCACCGCGCAGGCGATCCTGACGGCGGAATCGGGTGCTCCGAATTCTAGCGTCTCGAAATGAAATAGCAGATTGGCCGCGGCGAGGCCGGAAGTAAGCAGTACGATCGGAAAATTGCGCCAGTTTCGGCCGGCAACAATCTCGCGCAGGATCACGAGGCTCAGTACGACGAGAAACAAGACATCTACCGAGACGGCAATCCTGACACCCATCCAGTCGATCACCAACATTGCGATGCGCCCTGTCGCCCATAGCGTAAACAACGCGAGCAGCGGGCCGCCTTGCAGCGGCAGCCGACCGGTCCAGTTCGGGATCGCCGTCAATAGGAAGCCGCAAAGCACGGCCGACACATAGCCAAACAGAAACTCGTGCGCGTGCCAGGCAACGGCGCCGTATCGTGCGGCGAACGTCCATTGCCCCGACACCCGCCCGATCCACAACACCATGCCAACGCAAGCCCAAATCCCGGCACCCAGAAAGAATGGGCGAAACCCGTAGCTGAGCAATGCGATGGCGCAAGGCTTGAGGCGCGGAATTCCCCCGCGTGGGCGGGTATGCGGCATGACGGCTTCTTGCATATTGGCAATAGTCAATGATCGGGCGTTTCCTCGAGGGCGTAACCAAGCGCGTACTTGAGGCAGATGGCGCCCGGGTCCTCGGCGCGCGCCAACGCACCCATCAATGTGACCCAATGCTCGTCAGATGCCTCAGCCGCAAATTGCCGGACTGCACACACGGCATAGCGACCAAGCGTCTGGCCGTTGACCTCGGCGCGCTCGCGCAGCCTGGTAACGAGCGACAGGTCGCCAAGCCGAAAAATCGTTTCGGTTGCGACCGCATCGTCTTCAAAACGGGCCAATACATCACCCAGCAACATCATCAATCCTTCAGTTCACCCGATGCACTTCGGCACCTTCGATTGCTATTCCGGCAATCTCCGCCGCCGATACCAACCGCGCGATGTACTGCGCCTCGGCGCGCCGCAGGACGCTTTCGCGGAGATAATCCGCAATCCGATCCGCGACCGCCTCATAAGGCAGAACCCTGCCCTCGTGTTTCCGGTCTAGCCGGATGATATGGAACCCGTAACGGGTGGCGACCGGCTCAATACTCAATTCACCCGGCGCGAGCGACAGGAGTGCCTGCTCGAATTCCGGCGTCGTCTGCCCGCGCGTGATCTGACCCAAATTCCCGCCCTGGGCTCCGGACGGGCAGCGCGAATAGGCGCGTGCCAGTGCGGCAAAGCAACCGGGGCTATCCTGAAGCGTGGCCAACACCGCGCCCGCATCGGCGCGCGCCCGCGCATAGGCGTCTTTGTCGTCCGGCGGCGCCGCAAACAGAATATGCGAGGCCTCATAGATATCGGGCGAGCGAAATCGAGCCCGATTGCGGTCATAGTAGCGCCGGCAGGTCTCATCATCCGGTTCGGGGACAGACACTTCGCGCTCGATCAGCCCGCGCATCAATGATTCTTCATCGGTTTCGCGCCGCCCCGCATCATCACTGACAGGTTCAGCCGCAATGCCGACATAGTGTGCGCGCTGCAACAACAGCTCGCGAATGACGAGCGCGCGCGCCGCCATTTGCCAGGCCTCGATCGGCTTCGCCGCAGGATGGTTCTGCATCTCCCGCACGATGGCATCACGCGCAATCGCCACGCCGTTGATGCTGACCGCTGCAGGCTTGCCGGCGGGAATGCTGGTGTGGACTGAACAGGTCATGACCTCTACTCCGCAGGAACCGCACGCGCCCGCGGTCTCTCTTGCCGGCGACCGTCGCTTCGCACGACCTGATAGCCGCGGCGGCCGAGATACCAGACCGGCGCGCTCCAGATATGCACCAGCCGCGTGAACGGAAACACGAGAAAGATCGTCATGCCCAGGAACAGATGCGCCTTGAAGATCGGGTGTGCGTCAGCGATCAGCGACGAGACGCCCGGCTGCAGCGTGAGAATGCCCTGCGCCCACGTCATGAACTTGACCATTTCATGACCGTCGAGATGATTGAGGGAAACGAAGATGGTGCCAAGCCCGAGGATCAACTGCGCGTAAAGCAGTAACAGAATTGCAATGTCTCCGAACGATGAAGTCACGCGGATTCGCGGGTCGAACAGGCGGCGATGAACCAACAAAGTGATCCCGATGAAGCAGAATATCCCGGCGACGCCGCCCACGATGATGGCCATCCATTGCTTGAAGGTGTGCGAGATGCCGAGCGCATCGAACACCCAGATCGGGGTCAGCAGGCCGACGAAGTGGCCGAGGAAGATGACGAGGATGCCGACATGGAACAGGTTCGATCCCCATGCCAGCTGCCGTCTGCGCAGGAGCTGACTGGAGCCGCTGCGCCAAGTGTACTGCTCGCGGTCGAAACGCACGAGGCTGCCGAGCAGGAACACGGTCAGGCAGAGATACGGATACCAGCCGAAGACGATGTAGGTGATCAGGTCGCGCATGGAAGTGTCCTCACTGGCCCCGCGTTGGGCGGGTGGCTGACGGCATGTCGGGTGCAGGACGCAGGGCCCCACGCACGCGTGCGATCAGTCCGTCCTTGCAACTGTCGCTGGCGCCAGGCCCGAAATTGACCGGTTCGTCCTCCCAGGCGGCGTCGAGCGCCGCGAGGTCGGTGGCGTCGGGATCCGGAAATTGCAGCAGCGCGTCCACGTCCTCCCCTTTCGGCTTCGCCGCTGAGAGCGCGATCAGTGCGCGGAATACGGTTTCGTAGGCCGATTGACGCTTGCGCAGCCGTTCCGCCAGCGCGGCAAAAATATGCGCGGGCTGGCCAAGCGTTTCGCAGGCTTCGCGCAGGGGTCGCGTCGAAAGATATTCCAGGAACAGCGGCAGAAAGTCGGGCAGTTCGGCAGCGCTCATGAACAGGCTGTTCTGTTCGTACTGCGACTTGAGATCGATCATGGCCTGGCCGCGATCGCGGCTCTCGCCGTGGACATGCTCGAATAGGTGCAGGGAGAGTGAGCGCGTTCGGTCAAAAAGCAGTACGTAGCGCTCCTGCAGATCGTAGAGGTCGCCAGTCGCGAGTTCGTCGATCAACTTTTGCAGATCGGCGCGGACACGCGCCGGGATCAGTCGGTCGGCGTCGAGTACCCCGCCGACCTCGCCGGCAGCCTGCTGCAATTCAAGGGTGGGATAGCTCAGCAGCGCTGACAGCGCCTTAAGCGTGCGGCTCATCACACGACCTCCATCGGATTTTTCGCGCGTTTCGGCGTGCCGAACAGGTTCGCCTCGCTGGTGCCGCCCGAACAGCCGTTGCCGAACGTAAATCCGCACGAGCCCCGCAGGTCGTAGGCATCTTCATTGATCTCGCGGTGCGCGGTCGGGATGACAAAGCGATCCTCGTAGTTGGCGATCGCCATCACATGGTACATGTCTTCGATTGCCGCGCTGGTCAGGCCGACCCGCTTTGCGATGGCCTCGTCGATGACGCCGTCAATGGTCTTTGCGCGCATATAGGCGCGCATCGCCAGCATGCGCTCGAGGCCGAGCGCCACCGGCTCCTCCTTGCCCGCCGTCAAAAGGTTGGCGAGGTATTTGAGCGGGATGCGGAGCGAGCGCACATCCGGCATTTCGCCATCATGGCCGATCTTGCCCGCCTGCGCGGCCGATTGGATCGGCGAGAGCGGCGGTACGTACCAGACCATCGGCAGCGTGCGGTATTCGGGATGAAGCGGGAATGCGACCTTCCACTCCATGGCCATCTTGTAGACCGGCGAGCGGCGCGCGCCTTCCAGCCAGTTTTCGGCAATGCCATCGGTGCGCGCCTGGGCGATCACCGCCGGATCATGCGGATTGAGGAAGATGCCGAGCTGCGACTCATAGAGATCCTGCTCATTTGGCACGCTCGCCGCTTCTTCAATGCGATCCGCATCATAGAGAACGACACCCAGGTAACGGATGCGGCCGACGCAGGTCTCGGAACAAACGGTCGGCTGGCCGGCCTCGATGCGCGGATAGCAGAAGATGCACTTCTCGGATTTTCCACTCGACCAGTTGTAATAGATCTTCTTGTAGGGGCAACCGGACACGCACATGCGCCAGCCGCGGCACTTGTCCTGGTCGATGAGGACGATGCCGTCCTCCTCGCGCTTGTAGATCGCGCCGGAGGGACAGGCCGCGACGCAGGCCGGATTGAGGCAGTGCTCACACAGCCGCGGCAGATACATCATGAAGGTGTTTTCGAACTGACCGTAGATGTCCTTCTGGATGCCTTCGAAATTGACGTCCTTCGAGCGCTTGGCAAATTCGGTGCCCAGAATCTCTTCCCAGTTTGGGCCCCACTCGATCTTCTCCATGCGCTGGCCCGTGATGAGCGAACGCGGCCGCGCGGTGGGCGAGGCCTGCAACTCGGGCGCCTTTTGAAGATGCTCGTAGTCGAAGGTGAAGGGCTCGTAGTAATCGTCGATCTCCGGCAAATCCGGGTTGGCGAAAATGTTGGCCAGCACCCGCCATTTCGAGCCGATGCGCGGCTCGATCTTGCCGTTCTTCTTGCGGCGCCAGCCGCCGTTCCAGCGATCCTGATTTTCCCACTCTTTGGGATACCCGATGCCGGGCTTGGTTTCGACGTTGTTGAACCAGGCGTATTCCATACCCTCACGATTGGTCCACACGTTCTTGCAGGTGACCGAACAGGTGTGGCACCCGATGCACTTGTCGAGGTTCAGCACCATCGCGATTTGCGCGCGGATCTTCATTCTGCGGCCTCCAGCTTGGTATCGGGCGCGACGGCAAGTGGTTCAGGCTGATCGGCGGCCGGCTTGTCCAGCCAGTCAACCTTCGCCATTTTGCGCACGATGACGAATTCGTCTCGGTTGGTGCCGATCGTTCCGTAATAGTTGAAGCCGTAAGCCTGCTGGGCATAGCCGCCGATCATGTGCGTCGGCTTGACCACAATACGTGTCACCGAATTGTGGATGCCGCCGCGCTGACCGGTTATTTCCGAGCCCGGCACGTTCACGATCTTCTCCTGCGCGTGGTACATCAGGCACATGCCGTCTTTCACGCGCTGGGAAACAACGGCGCGCGCGACCAGCGCGCCGTTGGAATTGTAGGCTTCAATCCAGTCGTTATCGACGATGCCGACCTTCTTTGCGTCGTTTTCGCTGATCCAGACGATTGGTCCGCCGCGCGAGAGCGTGAGCATCAGAAGGTTGTCGGTGTAGGTCGAGTGGATGCCCCACTTCTGATGCGGCGTGATGAAGTTGAGGACAATCTGTTGCTCTCCGTTCGGCTTCGAATCGATCACCGGCTTGACGGCTTTCAGGTCAACCGGCGGGCGATAGACGCAGAGCGTCTCGCCGAAGGCCCGCATCCAGAGATGATCCTGATAGAGCTGTTGGCGGCCGGAGAGCGTGCGCCAGGGGATCAGTTCGTGCACGTTGGTATAGCCGGCGTTATAGCAGACCTTCTCCAATTCCAGGCCTGACCAGGTCGGCGCCGAGATGATCTTGCGCGGTTGCGCAACCACATCGCGGAAGCGGATCTTCTCGTCCTCCTTCGAAACGGCGAGATGCTTGTGATCGAGGCCGGTGGTCTTCGAGAGTGACTCCCAGGCTTTCACGGCAACTTCGCCATTGGTCTCGGGCGCGAGTGCGAGAATTACCTCTGTGGCATCGATATCGGTATCGATGCGGGCGAAACCCTTGGTCGCGCCCTCCTCCGTCACTTCGCCATTAAGACGCTTGAGCAGATCGACCTCGTGCTCGGTGTTCCAGGCTATGCCCTTCACGCCGTTGCCGAGCTTCTGCATCAGCGGCCCTAATGCCGTGAAGCGCTTGTAGACGTTGGGATAATCGCGCTCGACCACGGTGACGGCCGGCATGGTCTTGCCGGGGATCGGCTCAACCTCGCCCTTTTTCCACTCCTTCACGTCGAGCGCCTGCGCGATTTCGCCCGGCGAGTCGTGCTGGATCGGCGTGAGCACGACATCCTTCTCGACGCCGAGCACATCCGGCGCGACTTCGGAAAACTTCCTGGCGATCGCCTTGTAGATTTCCCAGTCGCTCTTGCATTCCCACACCGGATCCACCGCGGAGGTCAGCGGATGGATGAAGGGATGCATGTCGGACGTATTGAGATCGTTCTTTTCGTACCAGGTGGCGGTCGGCAGCACGATGTCTGAATAGACACAGGTGGTCGACATGCGGAAGTCGAGCGTTACCAGCAGGTCGAGCTTTCCTTTCGGCGCGTCGTCGTGCCAGGCAACTTCCTTGGGCTTCACTTTGCCGGTTTGCCCGAGATCCTTGCCCTGCACGCCATGCGTGGTGCCGAGAAGGTGCTTGAGGAAATATTCGTGGCCCTTGCCGGACGAGCCAAGCAGGTTGGAGCGCCACACGAACATGTTGCGCGGCCAATTGTCCGGATGGTCCGGATCCTCGCAGGCCATCTGGAGCTCGCCCGACTTGAGGGCCTTGGCAACATAGTCCTTGGGCTCGAGGCCCGCTGCTTGCGCCATCTTGGCGACCTCGAGCGGGTTCTGCTTGAGCTGTGGCGCCGAGGGCAGCCAGCCCATACGCTCGGCGCGCACGTTGTAGTCGATCAGCGCACCGTCCCAGGGTCCCGGAGGCGCGGTCGGCGAAAGAATTTCTTCGATGCCGACGGTCTCGTAGCGCCATTGATCGGTGTGGGCGTAGAAGAACGAGGTCGAGTTCTGCTGACGGGGGGGACGTCCCCAGTCGAGGCCGAAGGCAAGCGGCAGCCAGCCCGATTGCGGGCGCAGCTTTTCCTGGCCGACATAATGCGACCAGCCGCCTCCCGACTGGCCGACGCAACCGCACATGACCAGCATGTTGATGACGCCGCGGTAGTTCATGTCGCAGTGATACCAGTGGTTCATTGCGGCGCCGATGATCACCATCGAGCGGCCCTTCGTTTTCTCGGCGTTGAGCGCGAATTCGCGCGCCACGGTGATGATCTGATCGCGTGGAACGCCGCTGATCTTTTCGGCCCAGGCCGGCGTATACGGAACATTTTCATCGTAGGACTTGGCGACGTGCTCGCCACCGAAACCACGATCGAGCCCGTAATTGGCGACGAACAGGTCAAATACTGTGGCAACCAGCGCTTCGCCGTTTTTCAGCGCCACATGCTTGGCCGGCACCTTGCGCACCAGCACGCCTGGATGATCGGTGCCGGCAAAATGATCGTGCTCGCGGTTGCCGAAATATGGAAAGCCGACATCGGCCAGTTCATCTTTGTCACCGGCAAATGTGAGCTGCAGTTTGGTCTCGCTGCCGTCGGTCTGCTTCTCCTCCAAATTCCACTTGCCCTTCTCGCCCCAGCGAAAGCCGACTGAGCCGCGCGGCACGACGACCCCATTCGAGGTCTTGTCATAGGCAACCGTCTTCCATTCCGGATTATTGGTTTCGCCGAGATTTCCGGTGAAGTCGGACGCACGCAGCAGCCGCCCAGGTACCAGCTTGCCGTCCTGCTTTATCAACTGCACCAGCATCGGCATGTCCGAATACTGACGCACGTAGTCTTCGAAATATTGGGCCTGCCGATCGAGGTAAAACTCGCGCAGGATGACGTGGCCCATGGCCATGGCAAGCGCCGCATCGGTGCCCTGCTTCACTGAGATCCACAGATCGGCGAATTTCGAGGCTTCCGAATAATCAGGGCAGATCACCACGCTCTTGGCACCACGGTAACGGGCTTCGGTATAGAAATGCGCGTCCGGTGTTCGGGTTTGCGGGACATTGGAACCCCACAGAATGAGAAAGCCGGAATTGTACCAGTCAGCGCTTTCCGGAACGTCGGTCTGCTCGCCCCAGGTTTGCGGCGAGGATGGCGGCAGGTCGCAATACCAGTCGTAGAACGACATGCAAACGCCGCCGAGCAGCGAGAGATAACGCGATCCCGCGGCGTAGGACACCATCGACATCGCCGGAATCGGTGAGAATCCGATGACACGGTCGGGCCCGTGCGTCTTCACCGTATAGGCATTGGCCGCAGCAATGATCTCGGTGACTTCATCCCAGGTCGCACGCACGAAGCCGCCAAGCCCGCGCTTGCTCGTATAGGCTTCGCGCTTTTTCGGATTCTCGACGATTGATGCCCACGCCGCCACCGGCGTGCGCAGCGCCCTCGCCTCGCGCCACAGCTTGAGCAGGCGCGAACGCACCAGCGGATATTTCACCCGGTTGCCGGAATAGAGATACCAGGAGTAACTGGCGCCACGCGAGCAGCCGCGCGGCTCATGGTTCGGCAGTTCCGGCCGCGTGCGCGGATAGTCGGTCTGTTGCGTTTCCCAGGTGACGATGCCGCCCTTGACGTAGATTTTCCACGAGCACGAGCCGGTGCAGTTGGCGCCGTGGGTCGAACGCACGATCTTGTCGTGCTGCCAACGCTTGCGATAGCCGTCCTCCCAGCTCCGGTCCTCGCGGGTGACCTCACCGTGGCCGTCCGCGAACTCGTCGACGACGCGATTGAAGAAGGTCAGGCGGTCGAGAAAGTGACTCATCGTTCGATATCCTTTATTCGGCCGGTTGCGGTGCAGCGGGTGGCAGTGAACGGCCACGTTCGATGTCGCGCAGCAGGCCGCCGGGCCGGGTGTAGAAGCCCCAAGTGATGGCTACACAGGTGATGTAGAAGACCATGAAGCCCCACAGCGCCATTTCCGGCCCGCCGGTCAGCGAGATCGACGTGCCGTACGCCTTCGGGATAAAGAATGCGCCATAGGCCGCGACCGCCGAAGTGAAGCCGATGATCGCCGCCAACTCCATTTCGGCCTGCCTTTGCCGCGCCGGCGGGCTCATGCCCGGCTCAAGCCGCGGAATTTCCGCGCGCATGATTGCCGGGATCATCTGGAATGTGGATGCATTGCCCACGCCGGTGGCGAAGAACAACAGCATGAACATCGCGAAGAAGCCCCAGAACGCGCCCGGCTGATCCTTGATGCCGAGGAAGTAGAGCACGCCCGCCACCGCCGCGATCATCAACGCGAACACCCAGAAGGTAACGCGTCCGCCGCCGTAACGGTCGGACAGCCAGCCGGTGGCCGAGCGCGACAGCGCCCCAACCAGCGGACCGAGGAAGACAAATTTGAGCAAGTCGACCGCCGGGAACTAAGTCTTGGCGAGCAAGGGAAAGCCGGCGGAATAGCCAATGAAGGAGCCGAAGGTGCCGGTATAGAGCCAGCACATCAGCCAATTGTGCTTGCGCTTGAAGATCACCGCCTGATCGGCGAACGAGGCCTTCATGGCGGCGATATCGTTCATGCCGAACCAGGCGGCGGTCGCCGAGACGGCAATGAACGGCACCCAGATGAAGCCGGCGTTCTGCAACCAGAGCTTCGTTGCGCCGGTCGCCGCCTGCGGATCTCCGCCAACCCAGCCGAACACGCCGGTTGTGATGACCAACGGAATGACAAACTGCACCACGCTGACGCCAAGATTGCCGAGCCCGGCGTTGAGCGCGAGCGCGTTGCCTTTCTCCGCCCTGGGGAAGAAGAAGCTGATATTGGCCATCGAGGAAGCGAAGTTGCCGCCGCCGAAGCCGCAGAGAAGCGCAAGCGACAGGAAGATGATGTAGGGTGTGTCGGGACTCTGCACCGCCAGACCAATGCCGACTGCCGGGATCATCAGCGACCAGGTGGACACCGACGTCCATAGTCGCCCACCGAAGATCGGCGGCATGAAAGAATAGAAAATGCGTAGCGTCGCACCCGACAGGCCGGGCATCGCCGCGAGCCAGAACAATTGATCGGTCGTGAACTTGAAACCGACCGCCGGCAACTTGGCGACGACGACCGACCACACCATCCACACGGCGAAGGCCAGCAGCAGCGCCGGGATCGAAATCCACAAGTTACGGCGCGCGATGGCGCGGCCCTTCTCGTCCCAGAAGGCCGGATCTTCCGGTTTCCATTCGGCGAGAACGTGTCCGGCGAGTGCGCCGACGTGCTTTTCCTCATGGATCGGCTGCATTTCCGGGAACTCGGGCAGCTTGCGGAGTCCCGGCTGAAGCGCCTCGCGCTCCATGCGCTGAATGGCGAGATGCATCCAGATCAGCGAGCCGCCGGCAATCAGGAACAACAGCATGAAGCAGCTGGTCCAGATGCCGGTGAGATCGTTGAGCACGCCGAATGCGATCGGCAGCACGAAGCCGCCGAGGCCGCCGATCATGCCGACAAGCCCGCCGACGGAACCGACATTGTCCGGGTAGTAGACCGGAATGTGCTTGTAAACCGCCGCCTTGCCCAGGCTCATGAAGAAACCGAGCACGAAGATCAGGCAGGTGAAAGTGACGACACCGGTGGCCAGATGAAACTGAATCGGGCCGCTCATTCCCTGCACGATATATTGCGTCGGCGGATAGGCAAGAATGAAGGTAATCAACGTCGACACGCCGAACATCCAGTACATGACGCGGCGCGCGCCGTAGCGATCGGCGAGATGACCACCATAGGCGCGGAAGAGACTGGCCGGGATTGAATAGGCAGCGCCCAGCATGCCGGCGGTTTCGATATCGACCTTGTAGACGCCGATCAGGTAGCGTGGCAGCCACAAGGCCAGCGCAACGAAGGCACCGAAGGCGAAGAAGTAGTAGAGGGAGAAACGCCAGACCTGGAGGTTCTTCAGTGGCTCCAGCTCGAGCCAGGCGCTGCGCGGACGCTCACCCTTGGCGCGGCGCGCCATTTCGACCGGGTCCTCCTTGGTGGTGAACCAGAACACGATCGCCATGATCGCGATCGCGGCGGCCCAGACCTGCGCGGTGACGTGCCAGCCATATGCGACCAGAACGAAAGGCGCGCAGAACTTGGTCACTGCCGCGCCCACATTGCCGGCGCCGAAAATGCCGAGCGCCGTCCCCTGCTTCTCGGACGGATACCAGCGCGAGACGTATGCGATGCCGACCGCGAATGACCCGCCGGCGACACCGACGCCGAGCGCCGCAATCAGGATCTGCGTGTAAGTGTGGGCATAGGTGAGCAGGAAAGTGGCCACAGCGGCGGCCAGCATCACCAACGTGTAGACCCGGCGTCCGCCGTATTGGTCGGTCCAGATACCGAGAAAAATGCGCACCAGCGAGCCGGTGAGAATCGGAGTGCCGACAAGGAGACCGAATTGCGTCTCGTTGAGGCCGAGTTCCTGCTTAATTTGCACGCCGATGATGGCAAAGATGGTCCATACCGCGAAGCAGACCGTGAACGCGATGGTGGAGATCCACAGCGCACGGCTTTGATCTGCACTGGTGACCGGTTTGACTGGCATGATTGCGACCCGCCCCTGTTAACGCCGAGAAATTCCAGCGCCGACAAAAGCGCGAAATCGGCAGTAATGTTTTGAGGTTGATCAAAACGACTTGGAGATTGGTCGCGGCAATTTGGCTTTACTTATTTCAGGTGTTGATTTGACTTAAGAAAGTCATTCAATTGATATTTATCAATCAAACCGGCGAACCAGCGTGTAGGCTTCCCTCGACCGGGACCCGGGAGACAACCGTGCGCCAATCCGACTGGAAATTGATCCGCGCGCTGCCGCTGTTTCGCGACATGAGCGAGGCACACTTCGACGAACTGATGCGTGCGGCCTTCCTTCAACGTTTTCCACAGCACGTGACGCTGATCCACGAAGGCGACCTGCCGGATTTTCTGCATATCGTCGTCGACGGTTCGGTCGAGTTGTTCGGAGCCCACAACGGCCACGAAACGACGATCGATATTATCCGGCCGGTCACCACCTTTATTCTCGCGGCGGTCATTCGCGACGATGTCTACTTGAAGTCGGCGCGCACCCTGATGCCTGCCCAAATCCTCATGATCCCTGCCCAGACCACCCGCGACGTCTTTGACCGCGATGCTGCGTTCGCGCGCGCCATTGTCAATGAATTGGCCGAGCGCTACCGCAGTGTCGTACGTTCGCTCAAGAATGAAAAATTGCGAAGCAGTGCAGAGCGCCTCGCGAACTGGATCCTGCGGGCGAATGCACATCAGGGAAATCACAGCAGCATCGAATTGGCATTCGACAAGCGCACTCTGGCATCGCGTCTGGGAATGACGCCGGAAAATCTGTCGCGAAACCTTGCGCTCTTGTCGAAATACGGCGTCAGGAGTTCGGGGCGCGATATTGTCATCGAGAACCCGACGGCGCTGGAGCAATTCGCAAAGCCGAATGCCCTGATTGATGATTGAGGGTCGGCCGCGTCCGCCAGACCGCGCGCAGTCACTCTTGTGCGAAAGCGGCCAGGCGATGCCACGCGACGGCCGCGGCCAATCCGCCGATATACGCCCAGCCGAGCACACGGCTGTGGGCGAGACAGACGCGGTGATACCAGAGCGGCCAGCCGACATATCCGGCCGGCGGCGCCGCCGGCCGCAGGCGCGACATGATCCTCACCGCGCGCACCGCGCGCGGCAGCGCCAGCACGATCAATGCGGCAAACGGCGTCAGCCGTCCGAGACCGATGAGCACGGCGGCGATCACGTAGATCGCGCAGATGGCAGCGATGTTGAGCACGCGCGCGGCGCGTTCGCCGATCAGCACCGGCAAGGTGCGGATGCCATGGCCGGTATCGAAGTCCATCTGGTCGATGTGCTTGCCCATCAGGATGGTCATGACGGCTAGCCCGTAGGGCAATGATGCAAACATCGCATCTGCCGAAAATTGCCCGGTAATCATGGCGTAGCCGCCGCCGACCATCAGCGGTCCCCACACCAGCAGCACAGCGAATTCGCCAAGGCCGATGCTTTTCAATGGCGTCGGCGCGGCGTCATACCAGAACAGGAGCGCGATGCCCGCCGCGGCAAAGCCGGCAGCCATCAGGCCGCGCTCAAGAATGAAATGAGTTGTGATGCCGAGGCCGACGACGGCAAGCAATGCAAGCCCCGTGAGCAGCGTGCGACGATCCAGCACCCCGCTGGCCAGCGGGTGCACGGTGTAACGCATCCGGGGTGAGTCAGGGGTGTCGTGCCCGCGCGTGAAGCCAAAGTAATCGTTGCTGAGATTGCTGATCATATGGGCGACGACAAATCCGACCAGCACTGCGATGAAATTGGCCCATTCGAAATGGCCCGCGCCGGCTGCCAGGAGACCGGCGATGATCGCCGCCTGCGCCGAAATGACCAGGATGACGCTGCGTGCAGAGTACAAAAACAGCGCTACGCGGTCCGGCCTCGGGATGTCCTGGGCACCGGGCTTGTAAAAGCCGGTAAAGGCGCCCCACCACAGCTTGGGCTTCAATGCGTTCATGCCGGCCTTCCCGGGGGATCGTAATGGCGAGAACAAGGATAGTGGAAGAGCTTGGGAATGTCCGCCTCGGCGACAAGGGGACAATCTTGCGATGCATTCGGCATGTCCGCTCTACCTCCCAAAGCCGGCCATGCATTGTCTTGAAGTTTGGCCTACACTCAATCCACAGTCTCGGAGCCAAACCCCATGACCACCCGACACACGGCCTGCAGCTGCGGGCAGCTTCACTTGACGATCGAGGGCGAGCCCTCGCGCATCTCCATGTGCCACTGCCTGGCGTGTCAGCGCCGCACCGGAGCCGTGATCAGCAACCAGGCGCGCTTCACCCGTGAGCAGGTTTCCATCGCCGGCAAGGCGACGGCGTGGACGCGGAGGGCCGAAAGCGGCCACACCCTCACCTTCCATTTCTGCCCGGTATGCGGTTCTACCGTCTACTGGGAGAACGACGGCTTTCCCGGAACCTTCACTGTTGCTATTGGCAACTTCGCCGATCCGCACTTCCCCGCGCCGGGCATCGCGGTGTGGGAAGAATCACGCCACCCCTGGCTTTCATTGCCGCCCGAGACGCCGCCGAAGCGCGCGGCAAAGCAGGGGTAATCATCCGGCCTGGGCAGATCGTGATGCGTATCCTTGTGACCGGCGCATCGGGCTTTGTGGGGCGCGCGCTCACCGCCGAGCTCGCCGAGGCCGGGCATTCCGTGCGCGCGGCGATGCGGCAGCCCGCGGATATTTTCCCGCGCGCGGTCGAGGTGATCGCGGTGTCGGATCTGACGCGCCCGGTCGAATGGCGTCCGCTGCTCAGGGATATCGACACGGTCGTGCACCTTGCCGGCATCGCGCATGCCGGACCGGAGATTGCCGAGCAGGCCTATGACCTGGTCAATCGTCTGGCGACCGCCGAACTGGCGCACGCCGCGAAAATCATGGGCATCCGGCACCTGGTCTTCATGTCGTCGATCCGTGCGCAGAGCGGGCCGGCATCCGGCAGCGTTCTGCGCGAGCCCGACGCGGCCCAGCCGACCGACGCCTATGGACGCTCCAAGCTTGCCGCCGAGGACGCCGTGCGCGCGGCCGGCGTGCCGTTCACGATCCTGCGGCCGGTGTTGATTTATGGTCGGGGCGTCAAGGGCAATTTCGCGCGCCTGATGCACTTGGCGCGAAAACCGTGGCCGCTGCCGCTCGGCCTTTGCCGCAACCGCCGGTCGCTGCTGGCGCGGCGCAACCTGATCGACGCCGTTCACTTTGCGGTGGCGTCACCCGCGGCCAAAGGCGAGACCTATGTCGTGGCGGATCCCGCGGCGCTGACACTGGCCGAGATCGTGACGGCCTTGCGCGCGGGCGAAGGGCGCCGGCCGGGCTTGCTGCCTGTGCCGCCGGGGCTGATCGCACTCGCCGCAAAAGCACTCGGCCGCGCCGAGGAATGGGAGCGGATTGGAGGGGAGCTGGTGGCCGATCCCGGCAGGCTGATGCGGGCCGGATGGAAGCCGGCGCTCGAGACGCGGGCCGCGCTTGCTGCGCTCGCGCGTGAAGGCGCGCCCAAAAGGCAGATGTGAGCCTCTGCTTTCGCGGTGTGGGTTCAACCGATCAGTGCAACACCGCTTGTAGTCTATCGGCTGGCGTTTCGAAGCCCAAGGTCTTTCGCGGACGTTGATTGAGCCGCAGGGCGATCGCGTTCAGATAGTTCTGAGAAATGCGCGAGAAGTCGGTTCCTCTCGGGAAGTACTGACGCAGCAGGCCGTTGGTGTTCTCGTTTGAGCCGCGCTGCCAGGGGCTGCGCGGATCACAGAAGTAAACCTGGATGTTGGTGGCAACCGTGAAGCGCTTGTGGGCGTGCATTTCTTTGCCTTGATCCCAGGTCAGGGAGCGTCGCAGCTCCTTAGGCAGCTTGCGGATGTGCTTGGCAAGCGTCGCGACAACGGTCGTCGTGTCCTTGCGCGGAATTCTGACGAGCATTGTGAAGCGGGTATTGCGCTCGACGAGAGTGGCTATGTGCGTATCGTTTGCTCCGGTAAGAAGGTCTCCTTCCCAATGCCCCGGCACGGCGCGATCCTCAACCTCAGCGGGCCGCTCGCGGATGGAAACCATATCGAGGATATGTCCTTGTCCACTCTTCGCGTTGTGGCTCTTGGGGTGACGCATCCGCCGCGCAGTACGCAAGTGCGCCGTCAGCTCCTTCTTCAGCACGCCGCGGGTCTGGATGAAGAGACTGCGATAGATCGCTTCGTGAGATATCTGCATGTCTTGATCGGTTGGGAACTGCTGCTTCAGCCAGCCGGAGATCTGCTCCGGCGACCATTGCAGCGCGAGCTTCTGCGCCACGCGCCATCGTAGCTTCCTATAAAGCGCCAAACGACAAGGCTTGGGGCGCAACGCCCGCTCCCAGGCACACCGATCGGCCCGGTTTGCACGATAGGCCTGACTGCCGCCGTTGCGCCTGATCTCCCGGCTGACTGTTGATGGCGCCCGTCCGAGACCTTGGGCGATCTGCCGGATCGACCGACCCGTCGCAATGCCAAGCGAAATCTCTTCGCGTTCCTCGAGCCTTAGTGCTGCCAAGGCTCTCCGGCGCGGCACCGGCGCAATCCCTCCATGGAGTACTACGATCCGCTCAACGCCGGTTTTGTTCCTCCTTTCCAGCGCCCGCGAGATCGCCGCAGCACTTTGCCCGTTCTTCCAGCGCTCCCAGAGTTCAGTCTTCTGTTTGGCCGTGAACCATATCCGTGCACTCAACCCCATTCGCACACCTCCCCATCCCGTAAGATTAGAAGGTGTTGCGCCGACCGGTTGAACTCACCCGGGCGAAGCGGACATTGCTTGCTGCAGCGCGGATATCGCCTTTGATCCGAGCGGACATGAGTGCCTTGACGAGCCTTCATTTTCATTTTAATCTCTATTCAAATGAAAATGGCGCGGCCATACACCATGAAGGCGCGGGCAGCCTCAGCAGATGCTACCCGCCGCCGGATCCTTGACGTCGTTGTTTCTCTGTTGAAGAGCCGATTTCGTTCCGAAATCCGTCTTGAAGATGTCGCTGCTGACGCGCAGGTGACGGTGCAAACAATCATCAATGTGTTTGGTGGCCGGTCTGCTCTTCTAGACAAGGCCTTGGCGGAATTACTTCGTGACTTGAGAGCGCAACGGCTTCGCCCCACTCCGGGGGACATCAAAGGAGCTATTTGCGCGCTAATCGAGCATTACGAACGGTTCGGTGATCTGGTTATCAGAAACCTGGCGGAGAACGCGGATCGCGAACTGATCGAAATTGGCAGGGCGGGACATCGGCAATGGGTCCAGAGACAATTTGCACCGCAAATAGACAAGCTAAACGCGAAGGATCGACGCCTGTTCACAGATCAATTGGTCTGCGCCTGTGATGTCTACACTTGGAAGCTACTCCGACGAGACATGGGCCGATCTCGTGTGGACGCCGAAAGTACGATCTTGGCAACCGTCAACGCGATCGTGAGCGTAACGTAAATGGCGCGCATTTTATTTCTTACCTGGAATGGCGCCGGCAACCAGCCTCCGGCTGTAGCTCTCGCGCAGGCGCTCAAGAGCCGTGGGCACAAGATCATATTTGCCGGATATCAAAATCAGAAAAACTATTTCGCCGAACGAGATTTACCGTTCTTGGTTCTGGAACACTCCGCAGCGAAATGGCGCGACGACAATCGCGAACGGATGTTTGCAATTAAATTGGAAGCAGTCTGGGCATCATTCGACCATCTCAAAGATTTACAGCAGCTTGTAAAGCACCAGCATTGCGACGCTATGGTTATAGATTGCCTGATGTTCGGCGCTCTGGCTGCGGCAGAAAAGCTTCAATTGCGCGCGATTGCGCTTGTGCATAGCGCACCGGGAGCACTCATGCCGCCCGAGGGACAATTTGAGTCGCTGCTTTTAGAGCCCGTCAACAAAGTGCGAATGCGAGCCGGGCTTCCTTCTCTCAGAACCCTTTGGGACGCGTGGGCGCGATTCCCGGCATTTTCAAACAGCATTCGCGAATTGGATCCATTGGCATCACAGGCTCCGCAGTCGTTTCGCTATTTTGGCGCGATGGCCGAGCTCGTCGGATCATCAGCTTGGAAATCGCCCTGGTCGTCAACGGATGATCGTCCGCTCATTCTCGCGAGCTTTTCGACGGGGCCTTATTGGGATCAAACCTCGCGCATATCTAGAACATTGGAGGCGCTATCGCAGAGCGATTGCCGCGTGCTTGTTACCGCAGGCTCCGTTGATGCAACAATGATCCCTGAGAATGCCGTCGTAGTCGGGCGCGTTCCCCATGATCAAATTCTGCCAAAGGCATCACTCACTGTAACCCATGCCGGTCATGGGACGGTGATCGCCTCGCTGAAACATGGTGTGCCGCTTCTTTGCCTTCCAAATCCTGTGGCCGACCAGCCTATCCTTGCAAAGCAAGTTGAAGAGCTTGGCTGCGGCCTATCGCTGAACGGCGAGAATGCGACCCCCACTGAGATCAAAGAAGCTGTCAATCGCCTGCTCACTGATCCGTCTTATGCTGCTAATGCCGGCGTGATCGCGGAGACAATTTCCGAAAGCCCCGGTGTATCCTCGGCGGCTTCAGAATTAGAAACGCTCTTGCCCGAGAAACAGCTTTTTGACGCTGCCGAGTAGCGCGAAGTCGTGAGCGTTGTAGTCGACGCCGAGCTGGTTCGGCAGGCCAGCAATAAAGTATCGGCTTGCGATGACCTCATTGGCGTAAAGCGGACATTTGAAACTGCCGCCGCCGCCTTCGGACCGGCAACGGTGGCACGTTTGAGGCACGATCAGCGCGCGTTCAGCGCCGTCAGCTGCTCGGTATCGTAACGTGCCCGCAACGCCGAAATGGCGTCGGCATCCGGCTTTTTGCCGTTCGCAACCAGCTTCACCAACTCCTCGAAATAATGTTCGTGGCCGGGCGGCGACACGGTCATGATCATCCGCGCCGGCTTGTCGCTGGCGTTGCCGATATTGTGCGGCACCCCGGGCGGAATGAACACATAGGTTCCGGGCCTGGCGTGCACCGTTTGCTCGCCGATCTGCCACTGGCACTCGCCTTCCAGGACATAGAAGGTCTCCTCCTGCGTGCGATGAACGTGCCGGCCGGTTGAGAATCCGGGCGGCAGGGTCCAGTCGAACATCGAGGTGTGTTTTGTGTCCTGCCCGGTCACCAGGAACACCAGGGGCTTCCCGGCCAGGGACACTTCCTTGCCCTCGCCCGGCATGCGGATGACTGCCTTTGCTTTCATGTTACCCTCCATGGTCTGGCGCATTGGTGCGCAGCGATGCAACATCCCGCTGGAGGGCCGCGAAGTCGTGAAACCGGGCCGAAAAAGCTATAAAATTTTTCCGAAACGGCAAGCCTCCACCGACCATCCGCAATGATCCACGAATTCGGTCCGTTCCGCCTCGATTCCGCCGCCGAAATTCTGTTCCGCGGCGCCGAACCGATCATGCTTGGACAACGCGCGGTCGCGCTGCTTCGCCTGCTTCTGGAGCAAGCGGGAGCGCCGGTTTCCAAACAATCGCTGATCGATGCCGCCTGGCCCAATCTTGCCGTCGAGGAGAGCAACCTGACGGTGCAGATTGCGGCATTACGCAAGGTCTTCGAGGACGCCTGCGGCGGCGCGGAATGGATCGAGACGCTGCCGCGGCGCGGCTACCGCTACGTGGGGCCGGCGGTCGTGACCCGCGACCGGCCCGAGACAATAAATGGGCAGAGGCCTGCGCTGGCATTGCCGGACAAGCCGTCGGTCGCGGTCCTTCCGTTTTCGAATCTGAACGGCGACCCCGAGCAGGAGTATTTCGCCGATGGCATGGTCGAAGACATCATCGCGGGATTGTCACGCATCAAGTGGCTCTTCGTTGTCGCGCGCGCTTCGAGCTTCACCTACAAAGGGTTGGCTGTCGACGTGAAGCGCGTGGGCCGCGAGCTGGGTGTGCGGTACCTGCTGCAGGGAAGCCTGCGCAAAGACGGCAATCGTTTGCGCGTCTCCGCGCAGATGATCGAGGCGGAAACGGGAGGCCATTTGTGGAGTGAGCGCTTCGACCGTGCGCTTGACGACATATTCGCGCTGCAGGACGAGATCGCCCTGAATGTCGTCGGCGCCATCGAGCCCAGTTTGCGCCGGGCCGAGGTCGAGCGCGTCAAGCGCAAGCGGCCCGACAGCCTCGATGCCTATGACCTGGTGTTGCAATCGCAGGCTGATGTCTTTTCCGGGATGCCGGCGCGGGTGACCAAGGCGCTCGTCTTGCTCGAACGCGCGCTCGCACTTGAACCCGACTATGCGCTCGCGCATGCCTTTGCGGCGATGTGCCATCATTGCCTGTTCCTGCGCGCAGGTCTGCGCGAGGAAAGCCGGGCGGCCTCGATCCGCCATGCCCAGGCCGCCATCCTGCATGGCCAGGACGACGCGCTGGCGCTGACCTTCGCCGGATTCTCGATCGGCATGGATGGGCACGACCACGACGCCGGCTTCGCGGCGCTCGAGGCCGCGCTCGCGGTCAGCCCGTCGTCGGCCATCACATATAACGTCGGCGGCGTCATGTTCGGATGGGCCGGCGAAGCCGAGCGGGCGATCGATTGGGGCGAGCGTGCGATGCGGCTGAGCCCGTTCGATCCGTGGGCCTGGTCGGCGTTCCACGCCTTGGCGCTCGGTCATTTCCACCGCGGCCGCTACGAGGAAGCGGCCAAAGCCGCGCGCAAGGCGGTTCAGCTCAACCCCGGCCACAGCATCTCGCACATGTTGCTGGTGGCGCCACTCGCAAAGCTCGGACGGATGAAAGAAGCCGAAGCCGCGGCAGCGCGGGTTCTGGAATTGCAGCCGGGCTTCCGTTACAGCCGGCAATTTTCCGGCGTCGATTGTGCGCCGGCGCTCGCCGCTTCCCTCGGCGAGGCGCTGCGTTCTGCCGGGTTGCCCGAGTAGCGGAGCGGCTTGTTGGGTGTACCGGCGGGTTAGGTGCGACGACAATGCGGTAACGCCTAACCCCCCACCCCCCTTCCCTTCATCGCTTCACCGATCTCATCCAGAATCGCCGGGTCGTCGATCGTTGCCGGCATCTGCCAGGGCTCGCCGTCGGCGATCTTCTTGATGGTGCCGCGCAGGATCTTGCCTGAGCGCGTCTTCGGCAGCCGCGCCACCGTGATCGCCAGCTTGAACGCTGCCACGGGCCCGATCTTCTCGCGCACCAGCGCGACGATCTCCTTCTCGATCTCCTCCGGCGGGCGGTTGACGCCGGCCTTGAGCACGATGAAGCCGCAGGGCACCTCACCCTTCAGCTCGTCCTTGATGCCGAGCACGGCGCACTCGGCGACATCCTGGTGTGACGCGAGCACCTCCTCCATTCCGCCGGTGCTAAGCCTGTGGCCGGCGACGTTGATGATGTCGTCGGTACGGCTCATCACGTAGACATAGCCGTCCTCGTCCTTGTAGCCGGCGTCGGCCGTCTTGTAGTAGCCGGGAAACTCGCTGAGGTAGCTTTCCCTGAAGCGGTCGTCCTGCTGCCACAGCGTCGGGAAGCAGGCGGGCGGCAGCGGCAGCTTGACCACGATCGAGCCGATCTTGTTGACCGGCTGCACCTTGTTGGCCTCATCCACGATGTCGATGGCGTAGCCCGGCATCGGCACGCAGGCCGAGCCATAGCGCACCGGAAGCTGGCCGAGGCCGACCGGATTGCCGGCGATGCACCAGCCGGTCTCGGTCTGCCACCAGTGGTCGATCACCGGCACGTTGAGCACTTCCTCCGCCCACTGGATGGTCGGCGGGTCGGCGCGCTCGCCGGCAAGGAACAGCGTGCGGAATTTCGACAGGTCGTATTTCCTGATGAAGTCGCCCTTGGGGTCTTCCTTCCGGATGGCGCGAAAGGCGGTGGGCGCGGTGAACAGCGACACCACGCCGTGCTGCGCGATCAGGCGCCAGAAGGCGCCGGCATCGGGCGTGCCGACCGGCTTGCCCTCGTAGAGGATCGAGGTGCAGCCATGGAACAGCGGCGCATAGACAATGTAGGAGTGGCCGACCACCCAGCCGATGTCGGAGCCCGACCACCAGACTTCCCCCGGCGAGACGCCGTAGAGATTCTGCATCGACCACTTGAGCGCGACCATGTGGCCACCATTGTCGCGCACGACGCCTTTCGGAATTCCGGTGGTGCCGGACGTATAGAGAATGTAGAGCGGGTCGGTGGCGGCGACGGGCACGCACTCGCTGGTCTTGGCGTAGTTGACCGCGTTTTCCCAGACTTTCCGCCAGTCGTGATCGCGGCCCGGCGTGAGCTTTGCCTCGCATTGCGGGCGCTGCAGGATCATGCAGGCCGGCGGCTTGTGCTTTGCAAGATTGATCGCCTCATCAAGCAAAGGTTTGTAGGGCACGACGCGCGCGCCCTCGATGCCGCAGCTGGCTGAGAGGATCACTTTCGGCGTGCAGTCGTCGATGCGGGTGGCGAGCTCCTTCGCGGCAAAGCCGCCGAACACGACCGAATGGATGGCGCCGA
Organism: uncultured Alphaproteobacteria bacterium; assembly: GCA_963828695.1. GTDB lineage: Bacteria > Pseudomonadota > Alphaproteobacteria > Rhizobiales > Xanthobacteraceae > Pseudolabrys. Next base: position 1,053,658 of record CAWHFS010000001.1, read on the forward strand.
TGCGCGCGCAGGCGAGCATGGCGAACACCGCCTCCGGCACCATCGGCATGTAGATGATGACGCGGTCGCCCTTTTCGACGCCGAAGTCGCGCAGCATGGCGCCGAGCAGCTGCACCTCGGACAGCACGCGGCCGTAGGTGAAGGTCTTCACCGTGTTGGTGACGGGGGAATCGTAGATCAGCGCGAGCTGGTCGTTGCGGCCGGCGGCGACGTGGCGGTCGAGCGCGTTGTAGCAGGTGTTGCAGGTGCCGCCGACAAACCAGCGGCCGTAGATGCCGGCGTCCTTGTCGAAGATCTTCTTCGGCTTCTCATACCAGTCGATGTCCGCCGCGGCTTCAGCCCAGAACACCTCCGGGGTGCGCTGCCAGTGCGCGTAGACGTCGTGATAGCGGCTGGTGCGGGCGTCCATGAAGCTCCTCCCTAGATCTTCGCCTCATCCTGAGGAGCCCGCCGAAGCCTTGGCGAAGACGGGCGTCTCGAAGGGTGAGGCGAAGCATCACCCTGACTAGTCGCCGATCTCAAGTAAATCCGAGATCGGTGCCTCACCCTTCGAGACGCGCCGCTTCGCGGTGCTCCTCAGGGTGAGGACGTATTTTTCGGCGCCCTCATCCTGAAGAGGCGCGAAGCGCCGTCTCGAAGGATGAGGCGAATGCACACCCTCCCCCTTCGAGACGCGGTCCTGCGGACCGCTCCTCAGGGTGAGGGCGAGATCGAGTTTGACCGCGATTGTGGAACGCCCGGCATGCGCAAACAAGGCTGGCGAACCGCCTAACGTTTGCGTAATCAGGGCGGCACCCAGAAGTCTCTGTCATTCCGGGGCGCGAGCGCAGCGAGCGAACCCGGAATCCAGAAGCAGCGTCCGAGATTGTGTCTGGATTCCAGGTTCGCGGCCTTCGGCCGCGCCCTGGAATGACAAGGATTGCCGTGACCGTCATCACCGACCCCCTGTTCTATCTGCTGGCCGTGCCCGCCGTGCTGGCGCTCGGCCTGTCCAAGGGCGGCTTCGCCGGCATGGGGCAGATGGCAACCCCTATGCTGGCGCTGGTGATGCCGCCGCTGGAAGCCGCCGCCATCATGCTGCCGATCATGATCGTGCAGGACGCCAGCGCCCTTTGGGTCTACCGCAAGGACTGGAACGGCCGCATCCTCACCATCGTCATTCCCGGCGCCATTGTCGGCGTCGCCGCAGCCGGCATCCTGGCGGCCCATATTTCGGATGCCGTCGTGCGCGTCTTCATCGGCGTCACGACCATCGCCTTCGTGCTGTACAACTGGATCGGTCCGGCGAAAATCGCGCGCGAGGCCGGCAAGGCAAGCGTCGCCGGCGGCGTGTTCTGGGGCGCAGTCTCCGGTTTCACATCAACGCTCGCGCAGGCCGGCGGGCCGCCCTACCAGATGTACATGCTGGCGCAGAAGCTGCCGAAGATGACGTTCGTCGGCACCAATGCCATCTTCTTCGCCACCATGAACTGGATGAAGGTGGTGCCCTACGTCGCGCTCGGGCAATTCTCCACCAGGGGCGTGGGCACCACGATCGTGCTCCTGCCGCTGGCGATCGCGGCTAACCAGCTCGGTTTTTGGCTGGTGCGCCGCATTTCGACCGAGCTGTTCTACAAGATCACGCTGGTGGTGATGTTCCTGATCTCGTTCGAGCTGATACGCAGCGGTGCGATGGACATCTGGCGCGGCTAGTATCCTCCTCTCCCGATATTCCCTGCCAAAGCGGGGACCCAATACCACAAGCCCTCCCGGCCTCATGGTGAGGAGCGCCGCGGAGCGGCGCGTCTCGAACCATGAGGCCGCCCCATCCTTCGAGACGGCCGCTGCGCGGCCTCCTCAGGATGAGGCGGAAAAAGCTTCGGCGATGACAAGTCAGACATTCGCCGCTAACGTTTTCACCCCAGGGAAACGACCCAATGGCGAATACGCCCTACGACACTGATCTCGACCGCAATCCGGCCAACTGCCAGCCGCTCACGCCACTCGGCTTTCTCGAGCGCGCGGCCGCCGTGTTCCCCACGCACACAGCTATCATTCACGGTTCGCTGCGGCGCAGCTATGCCGAGTTCTACGCGCGCTCGCGGCGGCTGGCTTCAGCGCTGGTGAAGCGCGGCATCAGGCGCGGGGATTCGGTGTCGGTGCTGCTCGCCAATACGCCGGCGATGCTGGAATGCCACTACGGCGTGCCGATGACGCAGGGCGTGCTCAATACGCTCAACACGCGGCTGGATGCTGCGATCATTGCCTTCTCGCTCGACCATGCCGAGGCCAAGGTTGTGATCGTCGACCGGGAATACTCCAAAGTCATGAAGGATGCGCTCTCGCTCTGCAAGGCAAAGCCGCTCGTGATCGACTACGACGATCCCGATTACAGCGGCCCGGGCGAGCGCCTGGGCAGGATCGAATATGAGGAATTCATCGCCGCGGGCGATCCGGACTACGACTGGAAAATGCCCGACGACGAATGGGACGCGATCTCGCTAAACTACACCTCGGGCACCACCGGCGACCCCAAGGGCGTGGTCTATCACCACCGCGGTGCCTACCTGCTCGGGATCGGCAATGTCGTCACCTGCGGCATGGCCAAGCATCCCGTCTACTTGTGGACGCTGCCGATGTTCCACTGCAACGGCTGGTGCTTCCCCTGGTCGATCTCAGTTGTTGCCGGTACGCATATATGCCTGCGCGCGGTACGCGCGCCGGCAATGTATGACGCCATTGCCGATCACAAGGTCACGCATTTGTGCGGCGCGCCGATCGTGATGGCGACGCTGCTCAATGCGCCGGCAAACGAGAAAAAGCCCCTTCCCCATGTCGTCGAATTCTTCACCGCCGCGGCGCCGCCGCCGGAAGCCGTACTGGCCGCAATGAAAGATGCCGGATTCAACGTCACGCATCTTTACGGGCTGACCGAAACCTACGGTCCCGCGGTGGTGAACGACTGGCACACCGATTGGGACGCGCTGGGCAAACCCGAACAGGCCGCAAAAAAAGCACGTCAGGGCGTGCGTTACGGCGCACTGGAAGCGCTGAGCGTTTTAAACCCGGAAACGATGCAGCCGGTGGCGCGCGACGGCGAGACACTGGGCGAGGTGATGTTCCGCGGCAACGTCGTGATGAAGGGCTATCTCAAGAACAAGGCATCTACGGATTCAGCATTCGCCGGCGGCTGGTTTCATTCCGGCGACATCGGCGTGATGCATCCGGACGGCTATATCCAGCTCAAGGACCGCTCCAAGGACATTATCATCTCCGGCGGCGAAAATATCTCATCAATCGAAGTCGAAGATGCGCTTTACAAGCATTACGCCGTGGCTGCCGCCGCGGTGGTGGCCAAGCCCGACGACAAATGGGGCGAGACCCCCTGCGCTTTCGTCGAACTCAAGCCTGGCGAGACAGCGACCGCGGACGAGTTGCTGCAATGGTGCCGCAAGCATCTCGCGGGCTACAAATGCCCGCGTTACGTGGTTTTCGCGGAAATCCCGAAGACCAGCACCGGCAAAATCCAGAAGTTCAAACTCCGCGACATGGCGAAGGGGGTGTGACTAGGGCATCGGCCTCATGGTGAGGAGCGCTGCGAAGCAGCGCGTCTCGAACCATGAGGCCACCTCATCCACCGATCTCGGGTTTACCCGAGATCGGATCATTAAGTGCGCAAGCCGGCCATGGCCGACTTGCGATGACGCATCGCTTCGCGATGCTCCTCAGAGCCTGGCCGAAAAAGAAGCCTTTGAAATAAAGCATATGTCGATTGCATTCCCCGCGCGCGGCGCAGCACGGAGTGATGCGCCGCAGACGCGGGGTCCCGGTTTGTTTCAGTCAACCGGGGTCCCGGGTCTGCAGCGCACCATTTCACGCTGCGCTGCGCCCGGGACACGAGCCCACAAACTCGGCATTCTTTTTCGGCCAGGCTCTCAGGATGAGGGGCGGGCAGATGCCAAATGCCGTCTCAGCGATTCGAGCCATCCCGCAAACGCATCGCGGAAGAAGACGATCCGCTCATCGCCGCGTTCGGGCTCGCAATCGAATGTCGCCCACCATTCCACGAAGGCACGGTCGCCGTCGACGACCGGGGTCACGCGCAACGTGGCCCGGAAATCCCGGGTATGAAGCGGCGGCTCGCTGGCGAATCCATAGGTCTGCGAGCGCTCGCTATCGGAAAGCGCCAGCAGCTTCTGCCGCCTGCGCTCGCCATTGTAGAGGACATTGCGCACGGCGCCCACAGAATCGCCCGACTTGCCGGCTTCAATCTCGCTTTCGCCGGCGCCGTCGACCCAGACCGGGTAGTTGTTGAAATCGCGGATGACGGTCCAGACCTCGTCGGCCGATTGCTCGAAGATCGTGCTGTAATAGCTTCTTGCCACGTCTATGCTCCATCGGTGATGTGCATGATTTGGCAACAGGGCCTTTAACTCGCCACCCGATTCCTGTGATGGAACACGAATGCCAGACGTCCTGATCAGCAACGAAGGGCCGGTCCGCACGATCCGGATGAACCGCGCCGAAAAAAAGAACGCGCTGACGCTCGCCATGTATGAGACGATGGCGGCCGCAATCGAGGACGCCGGTGCGGATGCAGGCATCCGGTGCCTGCTGATTGCGGGTGCGCCGGATGTCTTCTGCGCCGGCAACGATCTCAACGATTTCATTGCGATGGCAAAAAGCGGTGCGCTTGCGGCGCCGACGATCCGATTCCTCCATGCGCTGGCACGATGCGACAAGCCATTGGTGGCCGCCGTGAGCGGTGCGGCGGTCGGTGTCGGCACCACCATGCTGATGCATTGTGATCTGGTCATCGCGAGCGACAAGGCGGTGCTGTCGACGCCCTTCGTCGCACTCGGCCTCGTACCGGAAGCAGCCTCAAGCCTGATCGCCCCCCGGCTCATGGGACACGCGCGCGCGTTCTCGCTTCTTGTATTGGGCAAGCCGTTGTCGGCGGAAGAGGCCAGATCAGCGGGCATCGTGAATACAGTCGTGCCAGCGGCCGAACTCGAGAGCCATGCACGCGCCATCGCACGAGACATCGCGGCACTACCGCCCGAAAGCGTGGCTACCGCGCGGAGACTGATGCGGGGATCGGTCGAGGAAATCGTGATGCGCATCGACGAGGAGGCAGAATGCTTCAAGACAAGGCTTGCCTCGCCGGAAGCACAGACCGCCTTCAAGACCTTCCTCGAGCGCAAGCGATGACTTAAGCGCCGCCCATCAAACCAAAGGCCGGGACTGAGCCCGGCCATGATCGCCTAAACGGATCGGCTTGGACGACCGTTAGCGCGGATTGTCCGGGCTGCCGAGCGGGTCGAACATATTGCTGGGATTGTAGCGCTGCTGGAACGAGGACTGCGAACCAAACTCGAAGGTCGCGTTGCCCGATTGCAGCTTCGTCTGCCCGCCGCTGCTGAAGCGCGACCCATGCTGGTCCGGATCTGCGGCGGGTTTTCCGAGATCGAGGAAGTTCTGCGGCGTGCCGCCGGTACTGTCCTGGTTTTCGATCGTGAAGGCGTGAGCCGCGGGCACAGCCAGCAAAGCGGAGCCGAAAGCAACAGCGACCAAGAATGGCAGGTATTTCATGACGGCCTCATCAGGATTTGCGCCGGTGCCACACCAGCCAGAACAATATGGCCGGACCGCGGCCAATAGGCAATCCGGCGCCAAACCGGCATCCGCAAGGCCGAACCGCCGCCCTGCACATGCGGGGCGGCGGCTGAGCAATCAAACTAAGGGTTTAAGGTCCACCACGGCGGCGCGTGCTGCCATGGCTTATGATCGCCTTGACGATCAATCGGTGGCGCTGTCAGTGAACGCTGGCGCGACCGTTATGCCGCAACCTTTCGATCTCGTCCTTTACCTGCAATTTCTTACGCTTGAGTTCCACGACTCTAAGGTCATCGACCGCGGGGTGCGTCAGGCATTCGTTAATTTCCTCTTCGAGCGCCTGATGCTTTTTCTCCAGTTCCGCTAGGTGCGATTGCATCGACATGCAGCATGTCTCCTCAATCAGTGGCTCTATAACGCAGGTAAGTGTAGCCCAGACTCGGGTCAACGGCGACCGTACTTTCGGCATGGCCCCGCGGCAAATGGAAGCCAAAGCCTTTGATTGAGGGCGATTTTTCTTGAGCTTGAACGCTGCTGTGGAAAACGCGATAATTGTTTCACAAGCTTTGGCCGCGGAAGGCCCCGGCCGGAAGCGTACCAGCGGTGGCGATGACGCAAGACGAAGAACGCGAGTTGCGGGAGCAGTTGGCGCGCCTGCAACAGGAACATCGCGACCTCGATGCCGCGATTGCCGCCTTGGCCATGTCGCCGGGCTCCGACCTGATCCAGGTGCAGCGCCTGAAAAAACGCAAGCTGGTGCTGCGCGACAAGATTCGCCGCATCGAGGACCAGCTCACACCGGATATTATTGCGTAGGCAAGGGCTGCTACGATTGGGTCCGGGGTCCCCCTTGCTACGCTCGGTCGCTCGGAACAACGGCAATACCTATCTCCTTCTCACCTTCTTGCGCGCATACATCGCGCGGTCCGCGGCTTCGAGCACTTCCGCTGGATCGAGGTCGGGCTTGAGCAACGCGATACCGGCGCTGGCGCCGACTGAGAGCGGCCCGGAACCGTGCGTGATCTTGACCTGCTCGATCAGTCGCTCGAGTTCGTGCGCCTTGGCCGAAGCTTTCGCCTCGCCGACATTCCACACGACCACCGCGAACTCGTCGCCACCCATGCGCCCAACGACGTCTGAGGCGCGCACATGGCTGGTGAGCTGGCGTGCAACCGCCTTGAGCAGCGCATCGCCTGCAGAATGACCATGACGGTCGTTGACCGCCTTGAAGCCGTCGAGATCGATAAATACCAGTGCCGCCTCGTTGCCGTAGCGCGCCACATATGCGAGCGACCGCTTGAGTTCACGCTCGAAGCCACGCCGGTTGAGGATCTCGAGCAGCGGATCGACGTCGGCACGGGCCTCCAGTTCGGCAATCTGCCGTTCTGCCTGAATCAGGTCGTGCTTCAGCCGCTCGATTTCAGCCCGCAGCGGGTCGGCCGCAGGATCGTCGCCGTCGGATGGTCGATTGGCCTGGCTCCGGCGTGCGCCCATTTTCCCCTCGCGAATCTGCACGTACCCCGCAAGAATACCGCTTTCGCCTTGCCAGCGGGGGGTCTCAACCTATAATCCGGCGCTTCCTTGCGCCTGAAATGCAAGGGTCGGGGAAAGCGAAATGGCCACAAAACCGGTCGCGCTCATCATGGGCAGTCAGTCGGACTGGACCACGATGAAACACGCCGCCAAGACGCTGTCCGACCTCAAGATCGGCCACGATGCACTGATCGTATCGGCCCATCGCACCCCCGGACGCCTGTACGAATTCGCCCGCAATGCCCGCAAGAACGGCTTCAAGGTGATCATCGCCGGCGCCGGCGGCGCCGCGCATTTACCCGGCATGACAGCCTCGATGACGCCACTGCCGGTGTTCGGCGTGCCGATGAACACCCACGCGCTGGAAGGCAAGGATTCGCTGCTCTCGATCATGCAGATGCCTGGCGGAATCCCCGTCGGCACGCTCGCCATCGGCAAGCCGGGCGCGATCAACGCCGCGCTGCTGGCTGCGAGCGTACTGGCGCTGTCGGATCCGAAGGTGGCCAAACGTCTTGATGCCTGGCGCGCACGGCAAACCGCGGCCATCGCCCGCCGCCCGAAAGACTGATCCGCCCGGTGCTCAAAATCGGCGCGACCATTGGCATTCTCGGCGGCGGCCAATTGGGACGCATGCTGGCGTTGGCGGCTGCAAGACTCGGCTTTCGCTGTCACGTCTATTCGCCCGAAAGGAATTCCTGCGCCTTCGAAGTTGTCCATGCCAGCACCTGCGCACCTTACGAGGACGAGCGCGCGCTCCACCGGTTCGCCAATTCGGTCGACGTGATCACCTATGAGTTCGAGAACGTGCCGGCCCGGACTGCCGCGTTCCTTGCCACCCGCAAGCCGGTGCTGCCCGATCCAAAAGTGCTGGAAATCACGCAGGACCGGTTGATCGAAAAGAATTTCATTGCCGAACTGAAGATTGCCACCGCGCCCTATGCCTCCGTGCACAGTGCAGCGCAGTTATCCGCTGCGGTAGAGCGTATCGGACTGCCCGCGGTGCTCAAGACCAGGCAACTCGGTTATGACGGCAAGGGCCAGGCCAAGATCGCCAAAAACAGTGATCCGGCTGCCGCCTGGCGCAGCCTGCAAAATGCACCATGTATCTTCGAAGGTTTTATCGGATTCGAGCGCGAGGTCTCGGTCATCGCCGCGCGCGGGCGCGACGGGCAAGTCGAATGCTTTGAAGTGACCGAGAACGACCACAGAGACCATATTCTGAAGACCTCCCGGGTGCCGGCGAAAGTGACGCCGGCGCTCGCCGCCGACGCCCGCCGGGTGGCGACCCGCATCGCCAAGGCCTTCGGCTATGTGGGAGTGCTGGCGGTGGAAATGTTTGTGCTGCGGCAAGGCCGGAAGAAATCCGTTCTGGTCAACGAGATCGCCCCCCGTGTGCACAATTCCGGCCACTGGACCATCGACGGCGCGACGATTTCGCAATTCGAACAGCACCTCCGGGCGGTGGCCGGATGGCCGCTGGTAAAGCCGGTACGGCTCGGCCGCCGGGTCGAGATGGTGAATCTGATCGGCGCAGAAGTGAACGAGGCCGCGCGCTACCTCACGGTGCCCGGCGCCTCGGTCCACCTTTACGGCAAGGGCGAAGCCCGCCCCCGCCGCAAGATGGGGCATGTGACGCGGGTGTGGCCTGCCAATTGATGCCGGCACGCCACCGCATCCCCATTTGTCGGGTGCGGCCGCGTTCCAATGGACTCTTAACGCCTTTTCTGCTAGAGCCGCCCGACTCGGAAGGCCCGCCATTACAGGGCTTTCGACCCCAACCCGGCCCCGGAACAACGAAGGAGCAGCAGTGCAAGTTCTCGTTCGCGACAACAATGTCGATCAGGCCCTCAAGGCGCTCAAGAAGAAGATGCAGCGCGAGGGCATTTTCCGCGAGATGAAGCTTCGCGGTCATTACGAAAAACCCTCGGAAAAGAAAGCGCGCGAGAAAGCGGAAGCGATCCGCAGAGCCCGCAAGCTGGCGCGCAAGAAGATGCAGCGCGAAGGCCTGCTGCCGATGAAGCCGCGCGTGGTGCCTGGCGCCGCCGGCGCTGGCGGTCCCGGTGGCGGCGGCGGCCGCGGCCGTGGCGGCCCGTCGCGGTTCGGCTGAACGCGAAGGCACTCCAGGTTCCTGGTTTCGGTTGTGATGTGGCGCGGGCCTTAAAACGCCCGCGCTATTGTTTTTGTGCCTGCGGATGGTGCCGGACCGTTCGCCTCATTGGAGGGTGGATTGAGGTACATTGTGCCATCGATTCGGAGTTCGATCGGTGACAAAAATCGATTTCGATCAATATGCCGGGCAATACCAGGCGCTGCTGTCTGCACAGACGCGTTTTTTCGACAACGACAGCGACTATTTCGCCCGCTACAAAATCGAACGTGCGAAGCAACTGGTTGGCAATGTGAATTCTGCACTCGATTTCGGATGCGGGATCGGCCGCAGCATGCCGGCCTTGCGCGCGGCCTTTCCCGACGCCGATATCGTCGGCTGTGATCCTTCCGCCGACAGCCTGGCAATCGCGCGGCGTGAGAATCCACAGTGCCGGTTTTTCACTATGGAGGAACTGACGGCCGAGCCCCGCTTCGATCTGGTACTGGCATCTTGCGTCTTTCACCACATCGCGCCAGCGGAACGGCGGGAGGCGCTGCGCTATTGCTTCAGCTGTCTCAAGCCGGGCGGCCGTTTTGTCATTTTCGAGCATAATCCGTTCAACCCCGTGACCCGGCACCTGGTGAACACATGTCCATTCGACGCCGACGCCATTCTGTTGACCATGCGCGAGACGATCGACAGGATGAGCGAGGCGCAATTCTCCATCACGCGCACAGGCTATTGCCTGTTCTTTCCGGGCGCTCTTTCAGTGCTGCGTCCGCTGGAAAATGTCATGGGCTGGCTGCCACTCGGCGGCCAGTATTTCGTCTGCGGCGCCCGCACCTGAAGCGGCGCAGTCGCGCCGTTCATGCTTCACCGAACACGAAGCGGGAGCCGACCGCCGAGTGGATCACCCTGTCGCCGAGAGCTGAGCGCGCCAGATCGTAGAAACGGTCGCCGGTGCAATGGCCGACGATGATATAGTCCGGATCGATGGTTCGAAACTCTTCGATCGTCTTGTTGATGTAGTCGTCTCCGAGCGGCGGCACGATATGGAAGCCGCCAATGACGGCGTGCACTTTTTCCACGCCGGACGCCTTCTGCGCCTGGCGCACCGCATTGATCACCCCGCGATGGCTGCACGAGGTGAGCACCACCAGACCCCTGCCCTTGACCATATAGGTGGTGGCGATCTCGTGGTCGAAATCGTCGGGGACATAGTCGCCGGTATTCTTGGCGGCCGGCATCTTCTCCGGAAAGCAGCCGAAGCCGTCGAATATACCGACGATCTCGGTGGTCGGCTGCAGCGGCTGTTCGAACGAGACCTGCCCGATACGCCCGCTGGTGAAGGCATGGTCGGCGACCAGCGCCGGCTCATCGGCCATCATCAACGAAAGGTCGGCATCAAAAATCGCCTTGCGGTCGAGCGCACCGAACTGGCCGCCCGGATTGCGGCGGATGCAGAAACAGTCCTCGCCGCCGACATAGAATGGCAGCTTCGGCTTGAGTTTGCCTTTGTTGGCTTTCAGAAACCCGACCATGCCGCCGAAATGATCGTAATGACCATGGCTGAGCACCATAGCGTCGAAGCCGGAAGTATCGACGCCAAGAATACCCATGTTGTTGGTGAGCACTTCCGGCGTGTAGCCAAAATCGATCAGCACATTGCGCTCCTGCCCGCCCATGAATGACTGCGCGTGCATGGAAAGGCCCCATTCGCCATTGAGCACATGGCGCGGCGGCTGATCCGGCTTGGTGTTGCCACCGCGGCGCTCGATGGCGAGTCCGTCGCGTTTCTCGTTTGGCACGAACTGGATGACGATATTGTCGGTAACGATGCGCACCGCAAGCTTGTCCACCTGCGGAACCGCGCGGCCGAGCGTTTTCGCGGGCGCCGTGCGGGCGTCGGCCGCAAGTGCCGCCATCATCGCCGTTACGAAGCCGGCGCCGCCTGCACAGAGCGAGCTGGCGGCCGGCAGAAACGTGGCGGCCGTATCCTGAGCGCAGGGACCAAACAGCATTTCACCTCTCCTTCGGCACGATCTATTGCCAGCAAAACTTCACATCAGCCTCGTTGCGCTTACGCGTAGCGTAATAGTCTTCCACAACCTTGGCGTCATCGAAATAGGCGCGTTCCTTGGCAACCCGCTCCTTGGCGGCAGCGATCGCGCGCTTGTAGTTTTCCGCACGCTCGCCCGGCAAGCCGGGAAGTTGCGCCATAAACATGACGGGATACGGATTGCTCTCGACCCAGGCGACTGCCTTTGCGTGCAGCTCTTTTTGTTTCGCGAGATCGCAGAATGCATAACCGTTGATGACCGGCCCGGCCAATGTTGAAAAGCTGCGCATGGCTTCATCGACCTGAGCCAGACCCGGCGCCTTCACGTTCAGCACTTCCGACATGACAATGTAGCGGTCCTTGGCAACGTAGAACCAGAAGACCGCATCGTCGCGCAAGCCCACATCGTACAGGCGGATGGCCAACACCATCATGGTCATCGGCGTGACCACCGCCGGCTTGGCAACAATCAGGTGGCGGGCGGCCAGGATATCCTGACGCCGGTTCGAGCTGAGCAGATTATTGTACTGTTTGCCGACCGCCACGCGGGGGTGTTCGCCGGTATGTCGCGCCGCAGCGTAATATGGCTCGACATGAATGCCAATCCGATAGACCGGCTCGGCGGCGGATGCCGCTAATGTAAGCGAAAGCAAGACCGTAGCCGTCCGCGCGACGGAATGTTGAAACATTGAAGTGCGTCCCCGAAAACAACCATATGCATCGCCTGCGAAGCATTGTCCAACGCTCGCCACCATTGTGGTCGGAGCTGTCCCCGGCGATGGCACCGACTAATATTCTGCCAAAAACTGCTTCACTGCCTCCGCTGCGCCGTGATCGTCGAGATCGACATGGCTGCCGTTCGGAAAGCGCACCATGCGCTTGGGCTCATTGGCGAGCGCAAACAGCCGCTCACCGAACCGAATGGGAACGATGTGGTCCTGTTCTCCATGTAACACCAGCACCGGCGCATTGACCCGCGCAATGCGCGCGTCCGAGCGAAATGGATCCTTCATCAACCAGCGCACCGGCGCGAACGGATAGGCGGCGGCCCCGACATCGGCGGCGGAGGTAAACGGTGCGTCGAGGATCAGCGCGCTCACGTCGCGTTCGGCGGCAAGCGCAATGGCGACCGCCGTACCGAGCGACTCGCCGAACAGCACGATGCGTCTTGCCGGATAGCGCGCGGCGGCAAATTCATACGCAGCGCGCGCGTCGCGGATCAGGCCATCCTCCGAGGGCTTGCCGGTCGAGCCGCCATACCCACGATAGCAAAGCGCCAGGAGACCGGTGCCATCGGCCGTCAGCCACGTGAAGCGATGCACGCGCGGCATGAGCCCCTCGGCATTCCCCTGGAAATAGATCACCACTGGCTTGTCATCCCGCGGCGCCACGTGCCAGGCGATCAGCTTTTCACCATCTGAACTTGTGAGCGTGATTTCCTCAGCCTGCGGCAGCCCTGCTTGCGCCGGGGAGACGCGCGTGGCGTCGGGGAAATACATCAGCGCGCGCTGGAACACGTACATCAGCGTCAGCAGACCGCCGTAACCCACGACGGCGAGGATGATTAGCCATTTCAGCAGGACCATGCGGGTGTCATAACACAAGCGTGAGTGCGCGCGGGCTTGTCCTGATGGCCCTGGCCCCGTAGCGTTCAATGCAGCAAAGGGGAGAAACGCCATGCCACGCCTGCGCTATATCGAAGAATCCGAGAAGACCCCGCAGACAAGCGCGATGATTGAGTCCGCCAAAAAGACCGGCGCGCCCGACCCGCGCGTTGTCAGCATTATGACGCGCAGCAAGGTTGGCACCGCCTGGGTCGAGTGCTGGAACAAGGTGCTTTACGAGGGCGTGCTGCCGCACAAGCTCAAGGAAATGTGCCGGATCAGGATTTCCGTCGCACACCAGTGCGGCTACTGCTCGACCGTGCGCTCCAACGTTGCCAAGGCCGAAGGGCTGACCGAGGATATGATCAACGACCTGTTCGATTATGAAGCCAGCAACAAATTTACGCCGCGCGAGAAAGCAGCGCTGCACTATGCCGACCTGTTCAAGCAGGGCGAGCATGCCATCGACAGGGACGAGGTCTATCAGGACCTCTCGAAGCATTTCAGCGACGAGGAAATCATCGAACTCGGGATGCTTTGTGCCCAGACCGACGGTGTCGGCAAGTTCGTGAAATCGCTTAACGTGCTCAGCTGGGAGGACGCCTGCACGCTCGATCCAAGGCTCGGCCATGGGACGGCGCAGCAGGCGGCCGAGTAGTTCTAGAACGTTACGCAGACCGCCCGCGTGACGATGGCAACCGAATCCTGCCTGAACCGCTGCTTATAAATCGCGGCCGCCGCCGCGATGCGTTCGCGCTCGGCCAGGCCATCGGGCACAAAGACGATTACGATCTTGCTTGGCTCGCGCACGATGGCGCCGGACGGCCCCCGCCATTGACCTTGGCCGTTGATCACCGTGAGCCCGTCGGGAAAGCGGGGGGTCAGCTCGCGCGCCAGAAAATGCGCCCATTGCCGCTCGCTCACGCCGAGACGGCCCGCGATATTGCGGCCGAAATAGATTTCCGCGCGCAGCATCGGCTTTCCGGCCTGGTAACAGGTCTCCTGCCCCTGTGCGGCAGATGCGAACACGAGAACGACGCCGGCGATGAAGCCCTTCAGCCCTGGCATTGAAAAATGATAGCACAGCGGCATGGGCCCTCCTCCTTCAATTCGTCCCGCGCTGCCTTCCGACGACGATGCCATCTGGGCAATCCTGGAGCCGACCTTTCGCGCCGGCGAGACCTATCCGATCCCGCGCGACGTGAACCGGAGCGATGCGATGGCCTACTGGCGATCGCCCGGACACGAGGTGTTCGTGGCCGAGGACAGGGGCCGGGTCCTCGGCACCTATTATCTGCGCGCCAATAACCGCGGCGGCGGGGCGCATGTGGCCAATTGCGGCTACATGACCGCGCAGGACGCATTTGGCCGCGGCGTGGCACGGGCAATGTGCGCACATTCGCTGGAGCGCGCGCGCCAACGCGGTTTCACGGCCATGCAATACAATTTCGTGATTGCCTCCAACGAGCGGGCCGTGAAGCTTTGGCAGAGTTTGGGCTTCAAGATTGTGGGCAGCCTGCCCGCTGCGTTCGCGCACCCGGCACGCGGCCTGGTGGACGCCTATGTAATGTTTCGAGAGCTATAGCGGTCAGTATGGCGCTGGATGCCCCGTACCGTGCCGCATATTGAATTCATTAACGAAAAGCCGGAAAGCCCCACGAAAAACGGCGGCTCTGTGCAACTTTATGGCACCCTGCGCGTTCCTGTTGCGGGGTGAGGTCTATTTGGGGCTTCGGGTTGCGGGGCGCAGCGACCACTCGGCTTCGAGACATCAAACGGGCCGAAGCAGTCAGGGCTGAAGATGGACAACTCGACCACCTTTCTAGAAAGCGAGCTGGAACGGGCATTGCTCGCCCGCGGCGATATTGCCGGCGAAGACAATGTCGTGCCGATCACGATGGCGTTGCGCACACAAGCGACGCTGCGCGAACGCGAACGCCGGTTCCGCCAGCTGCTCGATGCCTTGCCCGCTGCGGTCTACACCACAGACGCCGCTGGGCGGATCACTTACTACAATGACGCGGCGGTCGAGCTTTGGGGCCACAAACCCGCTCTTGGCAGCAGCGAATGGTGCGGCTCGTGGAAACTGTTCTGGCCGGACGGCACGCCCATGCCCCACAGCAAATGCCCGATGGCAACGGCCCTGAAGGAAGAGCGGCTGGTGCGCGGCCTGGAAGCCGCCTGCGAACGTCCGGACGGCACACGAGTGCCGTTCATTCCGTACCCCACGCCGCTCTTTGACGAGGCCGGAAAACTTGTTGGCGCTGTTAACATGCTGGTGGACATCACCGAGCGCAAACGCGCGGAGGAACAGCAGGCGCTGTTGATGCGCGAGTTGCACCACCGCGTGCGCAACACTCTCGCCACCGTGCAGGCGATCATGGGTTCGACCGCAAACTCGGCGGAGACGATCGAAGAATTCAAAACCGCGCTGATCGGACGTATTTCAGCGCTGGCCAAGACCCACCTGCTGCTGACCGAGGAAGGACGCTCGGTCGATTTCGCCGACGTATTGCACAACGAGCTCGACGCATTCGACGACGGCAGCTGCGGACGGATCACGCTGGACGGGCCGGATGTTGCGCTGTCATCGCAGCTTGCGGTGTCGCTCGGCATGGCAATCCACGAATTGACCACCAATGCGGCGAAATACGGCGCGCTGTCGGTCTACGGTGGCAAGGTGAACATCACCTGGAGCGTGACCATCGACGCCAAAGGTCGCACGCTGGCCTTCAATTGGATGGAAAACGGTGGGCCGGAGGTGGTGAAGCCGACGCGGAAAGGCTTCGGCTCGCGGCTGCTGGAGTTCGTATTGCCCGGACAGATCCGGGCCAAGACCAGCATCGACTACCACCGCGACGGCGTACGCATGCATTGTGCGGTGCCAATGGCGGGAGACGCGTACTGACTGGGCGCACCCCGCCGGCAAGAACCCCGGCTACGGGAGGCGAAACATGGCCTATTCACACCTTCTGCTCGGCGCGGGCACCCACCCTGCGCAACCCAAGATCCGTCGCATCGGTATTGCCGACCTCAAAGATGTGTTGACGAGAGGCATCGGTGATTTTCTTGCGATGCCGACGCACGCGATTTTCCTCTGCCTGATCTATCCGGTCGCGGGTCTGGTGCTGGCGCGTCTCGCCTTCGGCTATTCGATCCTGCCGCTGCTCTATCCGATGGCAAGCGGGTTTGCGCTGCTCGGCCCCTTGGCGGCCCTCGGCCTTTATGAACTGAGCCGTCGGCGAGAAGCCGCACTCGAAGTGTCCGCGACGCATGCCTTCGATGTCGTTCAGTCGTCCTCCATCGGCGCGATCGTGGCACTGGGGGCGCTGTTGTTTGGCATCCTGATGATCTGGGTGGCGATTGCCAATGCGATCTATATCGCCAATTTCGGCTACGCCCCGCCGGCTTCGATTCGCCAGTTCGTGCAGGATGTGCTCACCACCCGGCCCGGCTGGAATATCATCATCGTCGGCAATGGAGTCGGCCTGCTGTTTGCGATCCTTGTACTCACCATCAGCGTCGTGTCGTTTCCCCTGTTGCTCGACCGCGATGTCGGCGCGGCAGTGGCACTGCTCACGTCAATCCGCGCGGTCGCTCGCAATCCGGTTACCATGGCTGTTTGGGGATTGATCGTCGCGGCGCTGCTGGCAATTGGCACGCTGCCGATGTTCCTCGGCCTGATCGTCGTCATGCCGGTTCTCGGCCATGCGACCTGGCATCTGTACCGCAAGGTTGTCGAACCTGAAGACAGCCCACCGCCGACGCACACGTCGCAACCGAAGCATCCACGCTATGCGGCCGATTTCCCGGCGGTGCTGTTCCCGTGGGCGCGATAAGCGTTGTCTGATTTGCGTTGCGCGTGGCGCGCAAGTGCTCTGGCTTGGTCAGCCAAAATAGGCTTCGCGCACCTCCTCCCGTTCTCGCAACTCATCGGGCGAACCGGCCGCAACCACGCGTCCCTTTGACAGCACATAGCCATACCGGGAAATCGCAAGCGTCTGGTGGACATTCTGCTCGACCAGAAACACTGTAATGCCGCGCTCATTGATCTGGCGGATGATGTTGAAGTTCTCCTTCACCAACAATGGCGACAGACCGAGCGAGGGCTCGTCAATCAACAGCAGTTTGGGTGCGCACATTAGCCCGCGCCCGATCGAAACCATGGCCTGTTCCCCGCCAGACATTGTTCCGGCAAGTTGCATGCGGCGTTCGGCGAGACGCGGGAAAATCTGCAGGATGTCGGCCATACGTTGCCGTGTGACTGCGTCCGAATTTTCCTGAAAAGCACCGACACGCAGATTTTCTTCGACCGTCAGTTTGGGAAAGACCTTGCGCCCCTCCGGAATGCAGGCGATGCCGGCGGCAATGATCTTGTGCGTGGGAAGGCGCGTGATATCGCCGCCGTTGAAGGCAATGCTTCCGGCGCGGGCCGGCGTCAGCCCCAGGATCGACCGAACCAGCGTGGACTTGCCGGAACCGTTGGACCCGAGCAAGCAAGTGATGCTGCCGGCTTCGACAGAGAGCGAAACGCCTTGCAGCACGTCGGCCTTGTCATAGGCCGTGGTGACGCCTTCGATTTCCAGCATTGCCGGCATCAAGCTACTCCGAGATAGGCTTCTTGCACCTGTGCGTCTGCAGCGACCGCGCGGTACGGACCTTCCGCGATCTTGCGCCCGAAGTTCAATACGACACAGCGGTCGGTGATGCGTTCGATCACGCCCATTTCATGCTCGACAATGATGATGGTCAGGTCCTTGTTACGCTCACGCACCAGCAGGATATCATCCATAAGTTCGGTCGTTTCCTCGTGCGTCATGCCGGCCGAGGGCTCATCGAGCAACAGCAATTTCGGGCCGCTGATCAGCGCGCGGCATATTTCGATGCGGCGGCGGTCGATCATGGGCAGACCCTCGGCCTGCTCGAGCATGCGATCCGCCAGCGCGGGCTCGAACACTTCGACCAACGCACGGGCAGCGCGATAATTTGCTTCAAATTCACGCTTGAAGTCGCCACGTTTGAACAGATTGAACAACAGGCTCTGATTGAGATGCTTGTGATTTCCGATCATGATGTTGTCGAAGATCGACAGTGGTAGTGACAGGCGCGAACGCTGGAAGGTACGAGATATTCCAGCCTGATAGACTGCGCGCGCACTCGCCTGCGTGATGTCGATGCCGTCAAACGACACTTGGCCTTCGTCGGCGCCGTATATGCCGGTGATGACGTTGAAGAACGTCGTCTTGCCGGAGCCGTTCGGGCCGATCAACCCGAGGATTTCATTTCGCGCCACGGCCACGTCAAGGCGGTCGAGCGCAAGCACGCCGCCAAATCTTTTCGACAGTCCGTGCACTTCTATCAAAGGCGTCATGGCCGCCATCCCGGAAAGTAGCGGCGAACTGGCCGGGGCAACAGGCCTTCGGGCCGGAACAGCAGCACAGCAATCACCATCAAAGCGTAAAGGAGGAATCGGTACTCCTGGATGGCCTGCAGCTTTTCGGGCACGATCACGACGATGGCAGTGGCGACCACCAGACCCCAAGGATTGCCGATGCCGCCGAGCAGCAGGATTGAGACCAAAATGAGTGAGTCGGCGAAGGTGTAGTTGTTCGGTGCGACAAAACTGCCCACCATGCCAAACAGCGCGCCGGCCAGCCCGATCAGGAAATTGCCGATCAGAAACGCCGTAATCTTCCAGCGCGCAACGTCGAGGCCGAAGCAGCTCGCCGCAGTCTCGTCCAGTCGCAAAGCGTCGAGGTTGAGTCCGATCCAGGATCGCTCGAGCCGGCGTACCACAACGAAAGCGGCGACCAGCAGCAAGAGGCTCACCACGAAATAGTTCATGTAAAACGACAATGAGACCCCGCCAATCTCGATATTGTCGTTAAATGACCAGCCGAGGATCTTCATGCCCTTGACTTGCAGCCCCTGCGGGCCGCCGAGGATGTCGTTGACCTCAAGAAATGTCTTGAACAGCAGAGCGAACGCGATGGTCACGACCGCGGCATAGTGTCCGCGTGTGCGCAGGACCGGCAGTAACAGCAGCGAACCGATTCCGGCGGCCACCAAGCCACCGATCAGAAGGACCAGGAGATGCGGTATCCCGGTGTGCGCATTGAGTACGGCCGAGGTGTACGCACCGATACCGAAGAACGAGGCGCCGGCGAAATTTAGTACGCCGGCGTAACCGAATTGGATATTCAGCCCGAGCGTCGCCACAGAATAAAGCAGTACCGTGATGACCAGCAGCAGCACGAAATGGTCTTCATGGAAAACCGCGGCGACCACAAGCAGCGCGAAAATACCGAAGTGGCCGAGCGCGTCCTCGTGATCCGCAAAGGAGCGGCTGACGCCGCCAAATACGCCAAGCCAGGCGGCCACGACGACGGCGGCAATCCCGGCGATCAGTAGCGAAATGACGACCGTCGGTCGCTCGACCGCCAGCAGCGCAATGAGATAGGCCGTCCCCGCCGCTAGCGCGAACAGGCCCGGCCACAGGGCGGCGCGCGCATTGTTTGACGCCCGCCTCATCGGCTTACACTCGCTCGCTGATTTTTTCGCGGATCAACCCGGTCGGACGCCAGGCCATGATGGCGATGACGACCGCGAAGGCAAAAACGTCCTTGTAGGCGCTTGCAAATGGCAGCATCACCGTACCGATGGTCTGCAATCCGGCAAACAGGAATCCGCCGAGGATTGCACCGTAAATGCTGCCGAGCCCGCCGATGATTGCCGCGGAAAAACCGATAACGCCCAGATAGAGTCCGATGCCGAAATTGATCTCGTTGTAGTAGAGCCCATTCATCACGCCGGCGAACGCAGCTAGGCCGGAGCCGATGGCGAATGTGATGAGAACGATGGCGGTGAAATTGATGCCCATAGTGCGCGCGGTCTCTTCGTCCTGGGCGACCGCGCGTATGGCCAGACCGAGTTTGGTGCGGTTGAGCAGATATTGCAGCCCGACAATGACCGCGACGCCGGCCGCAAGCATCAGTATGTTGTCGAGACGCAGGTTGAACTCGCCGAGGTCTATGGAGCTGCGCGGCAGCAGCGCCGGAAAAGGCTTCGGATTGGCGCCCTGGGGATAGAACAGCCGCACGCTTTCGCGAAGGACGGTACCGAGCATCAAGGTGATCAGCAGCGTATTGAGCCCGGGCGCCGAGCGCAGCGGCATCACGAGGTAGCGTGCGATCACCATGCCGAGCAGAGCCATGGCGGCAATCGCGACAGCCAGCATGACGACAAGCTCGACCCAGGGCGAATGCAGTCCGAGCGAACTCAGGCCCACAAACGTCGCCAGCGCGGTAAAGGCGCCGACGGTGAGCACGTCACCATGGGAGAACTTGATGACGTCGAGTACGCCGAAGAACAGCGTGAAGCCGACCGCCACCAGCGAATACATCATGCCGAGCATCAGCCCGTTCATGACGTATTGCGCAAACAGCCCGAGATCCATGTCCCTGGTCACGAAGCGGGGTGAGCGAGGCCGCCCGTTACGGCGGCCCCGCCCAAACCCGGCTTACTTCTGGCCCGGCAGCTTGCGCTTGCCTTTGGCGTATTCGCTGTCGTCCCACTCCACGAATTTTCCGTCCTGGACGACATATTTCGTGATCACAGCCACGGTATTCTGGCCATGGTCGTCGAAACTGATCTTGCCGACAATCGAATCGACGCCCTTTACCTCACCAAGCGCGCCGATGACCTTTTTGCGATCAGGCCCGACCTTTTCGATCGTGTCGAGGATCATGCTCATTGCGGCGTAGGCAAAGGCACCATATGCCTCAGGCGCGTTGTCGTATTTCTGGGCGGTGTATTTTTCCATGAAGAACTTGCCGCCCGGCAATTTGTCGGTCGGCGCGCCTTCGCGGAACGCGAGCGTACCTTCGGCCAGAGGCCCCAAACCCTTGATATAGGCGTCGGACACAATGCCCGACGTGCCGTCGAACACAGCCTTGATCCCGAGCTTGTCCATCTGAGAACGGATGCGCACGCCGATCGGCGTCAGCCCGCCAAAATAGATGACGTCAGGATTGAGCGCCTTGATCTTGGTGAGCTCGGCGGTGAAGTCCTGCTGGTCGGCGGTGACGCCAAAGGTGCCGACGATCTTGGCCTTGCCGATCTTTTCCAGCGCCTTGCTGAAATACTGGTTGTGGCCTTTGCCATAGTCTGTTGTGTCGTGGATCACGGCTACGGTCTTGTAGCCAAGATTGGAAATCAGATCCGCATTGGTATCGTTCTGGTTGATCATCGTGCCGTTGACGCGATGAACCTCAGCATATTTGTTGCGGTACGTGATGTCGGGCAGCACGGCGCCCCACACGATCACCGGAAAGCCGAACTTGTGATAGACGTCGACCGCCGCGATCGCGGCCGCCGAGCAATAATGCGTGGCGGCGGCAATGATTTCCTTGTCCGCGGCCATCTTGGTGGCGACCTGTACCGCGACGTTCGGCTTGCATTCGTCGTCAAGGACGACGAGCTCATATTCGTACTTGGCCTTCGGATCGGCATTGCGCAGCTTGACGGCGAGATCGGCGGAGTTGCGGCCGCCGAGACCGTTGACGGAGACGCCGCCGGTGAGAGGGCCGATGAAGCCGACCTTCACTTTGTCTTTGGCGCCGGCCGCGCCGATTGCCAGCACCAAAGCGAATGCCGCGATGCCGACCGTGGCCAATTTGCCCGTCCTGATCATCACCCCTACTCCTCTTTTGGATTTTCATCCGCGTGGCAGCCGCCATTGCCGCGGCCTTGGCGGGCATGTTCGCGCAGCAGATGGCGCAGGGCAAGCTGACAAACGGATGGCACGCATGCACAGACGATAGAGGCCAAGAAATGGTCAGAAAGCCCGCGTCGGTGCGCGAAAAGGTGGCATGTTGAGCCCGCGTGCAACCAAGAGCGCGAGGGGTGCTTTGCGCGCGCCCGAAGCTACATCGCCTTGACGATGCTCTCGGTCATCTTCTTGGCGTCGCCGAGCAACATCATGGTGTTGTCGCGGTAAAACAGCGGGTTATCGATGCCGGCATAGCCGGAGGCGAGCGAGCGCTTGATGAACATCACAGTGCCGGCCTTCCACACTTGCAGGACCGGCATGCCGTAAATCGGTGAGGACTTGTCTTCTTCCGCAGCCGGATTGGTCACGTCGTTGGCACCGATCACAAATGCGACGTCGGCCTGGGCAAACTCGGAATTGATGTCTTCCAGCTCAAATACCTCATCGTAGGGCACGTTCGCTTCGGCCAGCAGGACGTTCATGTGGCCAGGCATGCGGCCTGCCACCGGATGGATGGCGTATTTGACCTCGACACCTTCCTTCTTGAGCTTGTCGGCCATCTCTCGCAGTGCGTGCTGCGCCTGCGCCACCGCCATGCCGTATCCCGGCACGATAATGACTTTCGACGAGTTCTTGAGGATGTAGGCGGCGTCCTCGGCAGAACCGAGCTTGACCGGCCGCTGCTCGGCACCTGCGCCCGGGCCCGCAACCTCGCCGCCGAAGCCGCCGAGGATGACCGAGATGAACGAACGGTTCATGCCCTTGCACATGATGTAGGACAGGATCGCGCCCGAGGAACCAACCAGCGCGCCGGTGATGATCAGGGCCGTATTGCCGAGCGTAAAGCCGATCCCGGCCGCGGCCCATCCCGAATAGGAATTGAGCATCGAGATCACCACGGGCATGTCGGCGCCGCCGATAGGAATGATGATGAGAATGCCGAGCAACAGCGAGGTGGCGACGATCAGCCAGAAATCCAGCGCGTTTTGCGACACGTAGAAGCCGTAAATGAAGAAGAGCAGCGCCAGCGCAAGCACGATGTTGATGACGTGCCGGGCCGGCAGCATGATTGGCTTGCCGCTCATGCGGCCTGACAACTTCAGGAAGGCAATCACCGAGCCGGTAAAGGTGATGGCGCCGATGGCGACGCCGAGCGACATTTCGATCAGGCTTTGAGCGTGGATATGGCCTTCGCTGCCGATGTCGAAAGCTGCCGGCGCATAGAAGGCGCCTGCCGCGACCAGCACCGCCGCCATGCCGACCAGCGAGTGGAAGGCGGCGACCAGTTCCGGCATCGAGGTCATCGGGACGCGCCGCGCGATCACCGCACCGACGCCGCCGCCGAGCGCGATGCCGCCCAGCACCAGTGCCCAGGAGATCGGATCGGTCGGCGGATGCGCGCCGAGCGTGGTCAGCACGGCGATGGTCATGCCGATCATGCCGAATTGATTGCCGCGCCGGCTGGAATCCGGGCTCGACAGGCCGCGCAGCGCCAGTATGAACAGAACGCCGGCGACGAGATACAGCAGCGCGACGAGGTTCGGGCTCATTCGGCGCTCACTTCTTTTTCTTCTGGTACATCGCCAGCATGCGCTGGGTGACCAGAAAGCCGCCGAAAATGTTCACCGACGCAAATACCAGCGCAACGAAGCCCAGCGCGCGTGCCCAGAACGGGCCGTCATCATTGGCAACGAGCGCGACACCGACCGCCAGCAGCGCGCCAACCACGATCACCGAGGAAATCGCGTTGGTTACCGACATCAGCGGCGTATGCAGTGCCGGCGTCACCGACCACACCACGTAATAGCCCACGAACACGGCCAGCACGAAGATCGAGAGCCGGAAAACGAAAGGATCGACGGCGGTTGCGAGATGGTCCATGGGTTTCTCCGTCAAGCCGCCGTCTTCGGCTGGAAATTCGGATGCACGATCGCACCGTCGCGGGTGAGCGCGGTGCCTTTGACGATCTCGTCGTCCCAGTTGATCGCGAGTTTCTGCTCTTTCTTGTCGATAAGCGTCTCGACGAAAGTCAGCAGATTCTTTGCATAAAGCGCCGACGCGGACGCCGCCAACCGTCCGGGCACGTTGAGATGCCCGACGATCTTCACACCCCCGACCACAGCGACCTCGCCCGGCTTGGCCCCTTCCACATTGCCGCCGCGCTCGACCGCCAGGTCGACGATCACCGAGCCAGGCCGCATGGACGCCACCATCTCCTTGGTGATCAACCGCGGCGCAGGCCGCCCGGGTATCAACGCAGTGGTGATGACGATGTCCTGCTTCTTGACGTGCTCGGCAGTAAGCGCTGCCTGCTTGGCCTGGTACTCTTTGGACATTTCCTTGGCGTAACCGCCGGCAGTCTGCGCATTCTTGAATTCTTCGTCCTCGACCGCGAGGAACTTGGCACCGAGGCTCTCCACCTGCTCCTTGGTGGCGGGCCGCACGTCGGTCGCCGTGACAATGGCGCCGAGACGGCGTGCGGTCGCGATCGCCTGCAGACCGGCAACGCCGACGCCCATGATGAATACTTTCGCCGCCGGCACCGTGCCGGCCGCCGTCATCATCATCGGCAGCGCGCGGCCATATTCCTCCGCCGCGTCGATTACCGCGCGGTAGCCGGCGAGATTGGCCTGGCTGGAAAGCACATCCATCGACTGCGCGCGCGTGATGCGCGGCATCAGCTCCATGGCAAACGCAACGAGCCCGGCGTCCGCCATCTTCTTGAGCTCGGCCTCGTGGCCGTAGGGATCCATGATCGCGACGACCAGAACGCCTTTCCTGTAGTCGGCGAGTTCCGCCGGCAACGGACGGCGCACTTTCAGCACAAGGTCGGCGTCCTTGACGGCATTTTCGACAATCCGGGCGCCGGCCGCTTCATAGTCAGCGTCGGGAATGCCGGAGGCGACGCCGGCGCCGCGCGCGACGGCGACATCGGCGCCGAGAGACTTCAGCTTCTTGACGGTTTCAGGCGTGGCTGCGACGCGAGGTTCGTTGGGCTCGGCTTCACGTGCTACGGCAATGCGCATTCCTGCCTCCCCGCACCGGGCGACCTTTTTTCCAGGGCGTGCGTCTGTTCAAGAAACGCCGGTGTAGGCAAAGATCAGGAAGCAGATCACGAATGCCACCTGGCTGGGGGTCTTCGAGCCGCCCATGAGGCCTGGCACCGCTCCAAGCAAACCGATGATGAAGATCGCCGCCGCCAGGAACCAGTGCCCCATCACGCCGCCGGTCGCCAACCCAAAAAGGATTGTGATCACATACAGGAGGCCGACATAGGTGAAATGAACGAAGCGCTCGTAGCTTTGCTCGTGCGCCGGATAGTCGTTGCCGGTGGCGGTGGCATATTCGACGGTGCCGTGGTCGGCCATGGGGGGAGGTCTCCGGAAGTCTTGAGGTGGCCGTGGTTAGCGCAAATGAGGCTGGAGGGCAACGCCCGGGCCTTCAGACTCCTGCCGAAGGTTTGAGCCCCGCCGCTGCCAGGGCCGCGGTTTGCCGTGCGGCCACTTCGCCGACCGAAAAATGCTCGATCGCCTCATTGAACAGCTTGTAGAAATTCAGCTCCGCCGCCAGATGCAAAAACACCGCTCCCAAGCCCACGGCGGCGCGATCCATGAACACGAATTCGCGTGGCACCGTCACCGGCCCCTTGGCTTTCAGCGCCTGGTGCACCCGGAACGCTTCCTTGCGGCCGTATTCGGACGGCTTGACGCCGTCGGCCACGCTGCGCACGCGATCGTCAAGCATCGGGCCATAGATAAAGCGTGCCCAGATATTAAGCGTCTCGATCAGCTGTTTGCTGAGTCGCTTGAATCCCCAGACCTCGTAGGCATGCACCACCAGGTCGTCGTCGCTGTTGAGCAGGCCGCGATAGAGATCGACGACCCCTCCGACGAAGCTGGGCGGGAAAATTCGAATGCAGCCGTAGTCGAGCAGGTTGATGCCGGCGGGACCGCCCTTGGCGTCCTCGAAGACTGTGTAATTGCCAAGATGCGGGTCGCCGTGAATGACGCCGAAGCGGCTGAACGGAAACCACCAGGCAGTGAACATGGCGGTGGCAAGGCGGTTGCGCAGAGCCATGGGCCCGCCTTTGTGCTCAAGCAGTTTTACTCCGCTGAGCCAATCCATGGTCAGCAGCCGGCCAGTCGACAACTCCGGCCAGACTTGCGGCACGCGGATGGTTGTTTCGTCTTTCAGCATGCTGCGATACAGCGCGATGTGTCTTGCCTCGCGGATATAGTCGAGTTCCTCGCGCAGACGCTCGGCAATCTCTTTGGCGATCTCGGTTGTATCGATCGCGGGGTCGAAGCGGTTCCGGATCGAGAACAGCAATTTCAATTGCCGCAGGTCGGCTTCGACCGCCGACTGCATGTCGGGATATTGCAGCTTGCAGGCAAGTTCACTGCCGTCGAGCGCACGTGCGCGGTGCACCTGACCGAGTGAAGCTGCTGCTGCCGGATGGTGCTCGAACTCGGAAAATTTTTTCTGCCAGTCAGGCCCAAGCTCCGCCTGCATGCGGCGCTTGACGAAGGCCCAGCCCATAGGCGGCGCCTGACTCTGCAGTTTTATCAGCTCGTTGGCGTATTCCGGTGGAAGGGCGTCCGGAATGGTGGCGAGCAGTTGCGCCACCTTCATGATTGGGCCCTTCAGCCCGCCGAGCGCAGCGGCCAGTTCAAGAGCGTTCGACGCACGGTCGAGCGGCACGCCGAAGAAACGCGCGCCGGCAAAGCGCGCTGCGGTCCCACCGAGCCTGGTGCCGACATTCGCATATCGGCGCGCGCGGGCGGAAAAGCGGTTCTTTTCGCGGTCGGTGGGAGGCATGTTTCAGACTTGCACATACTTATGTCCGAAACCGCAAGACGCAAGCATCGAGAGAAAGCGTGGCGAATAGGCCACGGTCCGTCAATCGAGGATGTCAAGCACCTCGTTGATCGCCGCGTTCTTGCCGCGCTTAAAAAACTGAGGCTTCGGCCTCACGGCAATCAGATCCTCGCCGTTCAACCCTCGCATCGCAGCATGGAAACCGAGCGCGCGATAGACCTCGAATTGTTCTTCACTGAAGAATTGATCGGCGGTCGTTTCATGCGGGAAATCGGGAAAGCGCCGCTTGTGATCGATAATCCCGTCATTCTCATCTCCGGTCAAAGACGACTTGACATATAACAGCAATCCTTTTTGCTTGTCTGGATATTCGATCTCACCGATTGAGCAATGCGGGCCGTGCGGTGCTGCCGCGATAGACAGGCCGCCGCTGTCTGCAACCTCGTCCCCGGCCTTGCGCGTAACATCGCGTATGGCAGCCCACGGAAGATCGATGCGCACGCCAAGGTCGATCAAAGCGTGCCGCTCCAGCGCCATAAGTGATGTGAAATTCATCTTTTCGTCGGCTTCGGCATCCACTACGATCACGAGCCGGCATCGGCGGTGCAATAGTTCGTATATCCCCAGATTCTCGATATGGCCGCCGTCAGTGAGATAAACCCGACCGTCGTCTTCGCGCAAAAGACCCAGCAGCTCCTTGATAAAATAAAACACCTCGAACAGACTGGCAAAGCTCGCGCCCATACGGCTTTTTACAAGCGCTGTCGGATTGGTGAGCCAATATCCCAGACGTATGTTGAGCAGCGTCAGCGTCGGCGTCAGCGCGCGGATCGTATTTGAGCCCATGTTCGACGACGCCGCCGCGCCCGACACGGCCATCGCCGTCGCGATGTCGAGATCTCCACTGTTCTTTTCTATTTCCGTGGTCTCTACGTAACGTGTCGCCCGACTCCCGGTATATTTCGGCGAGAACATGAAGAAGTCGGCATTTCGCCCGCGCCGGTTCGCATACTTCGAACCGCCAATATTGAGTGCGGTATTGATCAACTGGTACGGCGGGTACCGGCAGTCTATCTCGCTCAGCTTCAGGCGATCCAGTGCCTTGAGGTCTTGCGGCCGCCTTTCGTCGTCGCCGACATTGGCTTCGCGTACGCCGGTCAGGTTGATCATGTCGAGCCGATTAATCGGTTCAACGCTGCTCGGGTCGAAAATGAATGCCTTGCTCAGCCGGTCGCGATAAAGCCGGTGCAGCGAGTTTGCGTTGGGGGCGTACATCAACAGCAATGCCGCCAGCGCAACTGTAACAACGACGTAGATCTGAAGCGGTGACGGCGACGGAGGCAAAACGAAGAAGCCCGAATATTTCCCGATGAAGGCTCCAATGGACAGTACGAACTCGGGAGCAAAATAGCCTTTGCCTGCAACGCACTTGTCTACGCACAGCCCCCAAAGCGCCAGCGTCAGATAGGCGACCCACAGCAGGAATGGCAGTGCGGCAGCCGCCAGATAGATCGCCGATTGCGTGGCAAAACGAAGAATTCGCGCCCGAATACGCGGATCCTCCAATCCTTTCTTCAGAATTTGTGCGGCAGAGGAAGCGAGGAACGCCATTGCCGCACTGAACGCCGCAAGAAAAGCGGTAATCCGGCCGATCCATTTCGGGACCTGAATCCCGTCCCGTTGCCATTGGATGATCTCGCTCAGAATGTATTTCTGCGCGTCGGTAAAAACGGCGACCAGCACCAGCAACAACAGAACGCTGGCAATAACCGCCCCCGGCCGTCCAATCTCTCCGAATTTTTGATTGATGTTGGCCGAACGACCGATCCCCCAAAACGCCAGAAAACCGAGAAAGATGATCAAGGTGTCAAAAGCAATCGCGAAGTGCGTGAAGTTGGAAAATAATGGAATCCGCCAGATGCCAAATATGCCGAGTTGAAGCTGCGTTATCCCGATGAGACTCGGTGTGGCAAGGCCTTCGGCATCGCGACTAAGCGCGATCGTGATCATCGCGAAAAAGAGCAAGAACGGGAGCGCAAGAATGAAACTGAACAGGACCCCGCGCATATAGACAACAAGATTGCGAACGAGATTTCCGAACACGGTTGAACCGCGCGGGAAAAGATAGTTCGAGTAATCGCGTATATGCTGCAAGCCCGCAGGTTCATCGGCGGCGAGTTCGCTGGCAAAAGGAAAATTGGCTGTTTTCGCGCTGCTCATGGCTGCGCACATTGACGTGCCGATGTAGCCTCCGCCGGAGACGGTGGAGAGGTAGTCAACCTTTTTCAGCAAATCGAGTGTGTTCAGTGCCTGAAGAACGCCCAGACAGAACGATGCCGAACGGATGCCGCCGCCCGATAGCGCGAGACCCACAAGTTCCGAATCCTTTGTCGGCCGCAGCACCGGGTTGCCGTAACGGTCGACCCCTTCCTTTTCGAGTTTGACCGGGTCGCGCTTGAATCGATCTCGGCGCGAATTGACCTCGACAATCTCCATCTCGAAAATTTGGTGAAATTCGAAAACCTTCGGCATGATTGTCGCCCCCGGTTACACGAGGAGCGTATATCGACTGCCGGATGAACACAACTTGAGGTGAAGTGCGCGAGATATCTCGCGAATCCGGTTAGCTGCGTTCCTCCAGCCGCTCCAGTTCGGCTATGAGATTGGCAATCACATTCAACCCCCCATCCCAGAACTTAGGATCCCGCGCATCGAGGCCGAACGGCGCCAGCAGCTCCGAATGGTGCTTGGTGCCGCCGGCCGACAGCATTTCGAGATAGCGCTCGGCGAACCCGGATGCCGATTTTTCGTAGACCGCGTAAAGCGAATTCACCAGACAGTCACCGAACGCATAGGCGTAGACGTAGAACGGTGAATGGATGAAGTGCGGAATGTAGGTCCAGAAAACCTCGTAGCCGTGCTTGAGTTCGATCGCCGGCCCCAGGCTCTCCCCCTGCACCGACATCCACAGTTCGCAGATCTTGTCGGCGGTCAGTTCGCCGTTGCGGCGTTCCTGATGCACCTTGCGCTCGAATGAATAAAACGCGATCTGGCGCACCACCGTGTTGATCATGTCTTCGACCTTGGCGGCCAGCATGGCCTTGCGCTGTTTGGCGTCGGTGATGGCGGCCAGCAGCTTCTTGAAGGTCAGCATCTCGCCGAATACGCTTGCCGTCTCGGCCAGCGTCAGCGGCGTCGGCGCCATCAGCGGACCATTCGGCGCAGCCAGCACCTGGTGCACGCCATGGCCGAGTTCGTGGGCAAGCGTCATCACATCGCGCGGCTTGCCCTGGTAGTTCAGCAGCACATAAGGATGCGCCGACGGTACGGTCGGATGCGCGAATGCCCCCGGCTGCTTGCCCGGACGCACGGCTGCGTCGATCCAGTGGTGTTCGAAGAAGCGGTCGGCGACTTCCGCCATTTTCGGCGAGAACGCACCATAGGCAGTCAGTACGGTCGCACGCGCGTCGGACCACGGGATCGTGCGCTGTACCACTTTGGGCAGCGGCGCGTTGCGATCCCAATAGGGCAACCGCTTCCTGCCGAACCATTTTGCCTTCAGCGCATAGTAGCGATGCGACAGCTTGGGATAGGCGGCGCGAACCGCGCTGACCAGCGCCTCCACGACCTCCGGCTCCACACGGTTCGACAAATGGCGTGCATCGGCGACGTCCTTGAAGCCACGCCAGCGATCGGAAATCTCCTTGTCCTTGGCGAGCGTATTGGTGATCAGCGTGAATGGGCGCAGGTGTTCCCGGAAAGTTTTCGCCAGCGCTTCCGCGGCCGTCTTGCGCCTCTTGCCGTCAGCATCCTGCAGAAGATTGAGCGCCGGCTCCATGCTCAACGACTTGCCGCCAATCTTGAAACGCAAGCCCGCGATGATCTCGTCATATTGCCGGTTCCACGCCGAATATCCAGTGACCGATTTTTCGTGGAACAGCTGCTCGACACGATCCTCGAGCTGATAGGGCTTTTCCTTGCGCACATCCTCGATCCACGGGCGGTAGTGACCGAGCTCCGGATCGCGCATCGCGGCTTCCAGGGCCGCATCGTCGATGCGATTGAGCTCAAGCGTAAAGAACAGGAGATGCAGCGAGGCGGCGGTAATGCGCTCCTGCACATCGCCGTAGAACTTCGCGTGCGCCGGATTGGTGGTGTTTCCGGCATAGATCAGCGACGCATAAGAGATCAGCCGGCCAAGCCGGTCTTCCAATGCTTCATAGCGCTTGACCGCGTCGGCAAGCGGCGGCCGGTCGCCCTTGCCGCCCACCATTGCCGAAAGCCGGCCCTTGAATGCCTGCTCGAAAGCCACGCAGTCCGCATCGGCCTCGTCCAGATCACGCTTGATCGCCGGGCTGTCGATGCCTGGATAAAGGTCGTTGAGGTTCCATTCGGGCAGTGCACCGAGCTTGGGCGGTTTCGCGGGCTTTTTCCGGGTCGAGAGCTTGGCCATGGCGCAATAGGGTCTGGGGGAAATCGGCAATTTCAGTCAGGATCGGGCTGCCATCTAGGTCGCCACTCATGGCGACGCGATGGCGAAAAGCCAGGTTTTCAACAATCCCGGCCATTTCCGGTTGTCGGTGGTGTGCATATACGTCTCCGCGGGTATCGGCGATCCATTTAAGGCCCCATTAAGCCGAACCAGTGACATTGCTCCAATTCGGCACACCGCCGCCGTCAGGGGCCTCCGCCATGTCTGAAGTCGTGCTCATCGTCGATGACGATCCGGTCCAGCGCCGCCTGATCGAGGCCATGGTCCAGCGTTTTGGCTATCAGCCCATGATCGCCGAGGGTGGCGACGCTGCGATGAAGTTGCTCGTCGGCGAACAGGCGGCGCGGATCGACTGCATGGTGCTCGACCTGGTGATGCCCGACCTGGATGGTCTTGGCGTTCTTGCGCGCATGCGGGAAGCCTGCCTAAGCATTCCAGTGATCGTGCAGACGGCCCATGGCGGCATCGACAATGTGGTATCGGCGATGCGCGCAGGCGCGAGCGATTTCGTGGTCAAGCCGGTCGGCGCCGAGCGGCTGCAGGTCACGCTTCGCAACGCGCTGGCGACCCGCGCATTGGCGGGTGAACTACAGCGGCTCAAGCGCAGGCACGACGGAACCTTGACCATCACGGACGTGATCACCTGTTCGGACGCCATGCGGCCGGTGATGAAGGCGGCCGAAAAGGCGGCGGCGTCTTCAATCCCGGTGCTGATCGAAGGCGAATCCGGAACCGGCAAGGAACTGATCGCGCGCGCCATTCACGGCTCGGGCGTGCGTCGTGCCCAACCCTTCATCGCAGTCAATTGCGGCGCCATGCCGGAGAACCTGGTCGAGTCAATCCTGTTCGGCCACGAGAAGGGCGCTTTCACCGGCGCCACCGAAAAGCATACCGGAAAATTCGTCGAGGCCGACGGCGGCACGCTGTTTCTCGACGAGGTCGGTGAATTGCCATTACCGGCACAAGTCAAGCTGTTGCGCGCCTTGCAGGAAGGCGAAGTCGAGCCGGTTGGCGGGCGGAAAAGCGTGAAGGTCGACGTGCGCATCGTCTCAGCGACGAACCGCGACCTGATCGCCGACGTGAAGGCCGGCCGTTTCCGCGAAGACTTGTTCTACCGCCTGCACGTATTTCCGATTTCGGTTCCGCCGTTACGTCTGCGGCTGGAGGATGTCCCCGAACTCGCCCGACATTTCCTCGTCCGCATTGCGGCTGAAGAAGGCAAGCGCGTGCGCGGCTTGAGTGCGCAGGCCCTCGCTCTGCTTGCGGCTTTCCGATGGCCCGGCAATGTGCGTCAACTCGAGAACGCGATTTTCCGCGCGGTCGTGCTCGCCGACAGCGACGAGATCGGCGTCAACGATTTTCCGCAAATCGCCAACCAGATCGGGGACGACGCCATTGCCACCCAGCCGACGATCGAGCAAGCGCCGTCGATGGCCGCGAGCTGGCCGGATCCCCTGCAGGGCTCCGAGCCTGCGCGCGACAATGGCGCGGCATTCACCGTCGACGCGCCGGCCATGCAACTCGTCGACCGGCATGGCGAGGTACGCCCGCTTGATGAAATCGAAAGGGAAGTTATCCGTTTCGCCATAGCGCACTATCGAGGACAGATGTCGGAGGTGGCCCGGCGTCTGCAGATCGGGCGGTCGACGCTCTACCGCAAACTGGAAGGCCTTGGGCTCGACGACGAGACAGCAACGCCCGAGGAGAAGGCCAAGGCGGAATGACTGCAGGCAGCGTGGTCTTAACCATTCGTCCACCCTTCAGCGTGTCCGAAAGCAGCCGTTAACGCAGGCACGATTTCATTCGCCGGCCCGCGCATCCAAATGCATAATAACAGGGTGGATGACCGATATGCGTGACCGCCGACTGGAGCGAGTGATTGCCGGCGCGCTGCTGGCGCTGATAGCCACGGCGCCGACACTTTGTTTTGCCGCGGCCGACCAGGATGCAGAACTGGCGCCAGCGGCGCAGCCTGCGGACGAAGCGCCTCCGCCTTCCGATAGCGCCAACACCGCCCTCAAGGTGCTGCCTGAACCGCCACTGGTTGCGGGTGATGCGCAAATCGCCGATCAGCTGCGCGCAGCGCTCGCCTCCAATCCTCTCAACCACCGTGCGGGCCGCGAGCAGGACCGTCAGGCGATCGATGCATTCTATGCGGCGCGCGGCTACGCCCCGCTCTGGATCGCCGAAGGCCAGCTCAACGCCCGCGCCACTGCGGCGATCGCGCGGCTGAACGATGCCGCCGTTGATGGCCTCGACGCGCACGACTATCCGATACCCGAATTCCGCGACCTCACGGACGCCGCAGGACTGGCGGATGACGACATCCGGCTCACTTATTCGGTACTCACCTTCGCCCGCCACCTGGCTGCCGGCCGCATCGCGCCCACGCGCGTACTGGCGGAAGTAGACTACGGAACAAGCCACGCGCCGGATCCGGCCGACATCCTGCGTACGATCGCAAATGCGCAGGACGAATATGCGGCACTCGAAAGCTTCAATCCGCCACATGCGGGCTTCAAGGCCCTGAAGGCCAAGCTCGCCGAACTGCGCACATCAAAGGCGCAAGGGGACAGCAGCATCCCCGACGGTCCAACGCTCAAGCCGGGCATGCAGGATTTCCGCGTGCTACTGTTGCGCGCGCGCCTTCATATCGCCGGCAAGCCGGACGACCTGATCTTTGACCGCAAGCTGGCGAACGCGATCAAAAACATTCAGCGCAATGCTGACCTGCGGCCGACCGGCCACCTCGACGCCAGAACGCTCGCCGCGATCAATGGGCCGAAGCCTGCCAATCCGACCGACGCCATTGTCGCCAATATGGAGCGATGGCGCTGGCTGCCACACGACCTCGGCCAGAACTATGTGATGGTCAATATTCCGGACTTCTCGCTCAATGTCGTGCACGACCAACAGGTGCTGTGGCACACCAAGATCATCGCCGGCAAACCGCAGACGCCGACGCCGCTCACGAGCGCGGCAATGGACACTGTCATTGTCAACCCGTCCTGGCACGTTCCGCAGTCGATTATCCGCAACGAACTGATGCCGCGCTATGGCCGCGATCCCAACATCTTTGCGCGCATGGGCCTCTCGGTGAAACGCCGTCCGGACGGCAGCCTGAGCGTGACCCAACCGCCCGGCGCCGGCAACGCACTCGGCCGCATCAAGTTCAACTTCTCCAACAGGTTCCAGGTTTACCTGCACGACACACCGGACAAGCGGCTGTTCGCAAACGACGAGCGCGCCTTCAGCCATGGCTGCATGCGGGTCGAAAATCCCACCAAATTCGGCGAGATCATATTGCGATTGGCAATGAACGAACCGGCGCCGGACGCGAAGCAGCTCAGCGCCCTGTTCGGCAGGGGCGAACGAACCTTCAAGCTGACGAACCGGCCAATGGTGTACCTCACCTACCAGACCGCCTTCGTTGACGATGCCGGCAAGCTGGTCCTGCGCGACGATCTCTATGGCTTCGATGAGCGTATCCGCGCCATTTTGCGCAGCGACGAGCGCCGGATTGCCGACGTGATCCCCCCGAAGGACCCCAAACGCGAGCAGGCCACCATCAGGAACAATCTGGAGATCCTGCACCGGGTCGAGCGGCGCGAGGCCCTGAATCCATTCGCCTATTTCGAGCGGTCCGTCCGCTAAAGGCCCTGGGGGGCCGCGATTCGCGGCCGGCCGGAACAAATGGCGGGCCGGCGGCGTTTGTCAGCGAAAGTTCCATGGGATAGACCCAAACCAGGGCGGGCTAGACCATTTTTGGCCATGTTCCGCAGCTAGTTACGGGATTACGGGGGACCCGCCGCTAAGGGCGCGTTAACCGATAGCGATAGAGACTGCTGGCCGTCGCCGTGGCGGCCAACTGGGGACGTTGTGGTGGCGGTGGGACGGTTTTCTTCACGGAATACAACTTTGTCTTTTGGTAGGGCGCGCGAGCACTCTCTCGTCACGGCCTTTGTGCGCGTCGGCGCACGGCTTGGCATGGCCGGATTTGTTCTGCTGGCAGCGAATGACTCGTTGCAGAACGCGGTCGCCGAAGGCGACACCCGCACCCTCTCCTTCCATCACGTCCACACCAACGAAAACATCACAATCACCTACAAGCGCAACGGCCGCTATGACCAGGCCGCGCTGAAGAAGCTCGATTGGTTCATGCGGGATTGGCGCAAGGAACAAGATACCCGCATGGATCCGCATCTGTTCGATCTGTTGTGGGAGACCTATCGCGAGGTCGGCGCAACGCAACCGATCGACGTGATCTGCGGTTTCCGCTCGGCAGGCACCAATGCCATGTTGCGTGCGCGTTCGACCGGCGTCGCGCAATTCAGCCAGCATATCAACGGTCAGGCCATAGACTTCTTCATTCCCGGTGTGCCGCTGGCCGAAATCAGAAAAGTCGGCCTGCGACTGCAACGCGGCGGTGTCGGTTTCTACCCTACTTCGGGATCGCCTTTCGTCCATATGGACACAGGTACCATCCGTCACTGGCCGCGCATCGCGCGCGCGGAGCTGGAAAAGATTTTCCCCAATGGACGCACCGTCCACATTCCCGCCGACGGGCGGCCGCTGCCGGGATATGCATTGGCGCTCGCGGATGTCGAACGGCACGGTTATATGCCGTCAGGCACTTCGCTCGAGGCCGCACGCGATGCAGGCGTGATTACGGCAAGCGAAGAACATCTTGCTGAGAAGCCCAAGCCCGAGCGCGGCCTGCTCGCGCGGTTATTTGGCATCGGCAAGGACGAGCCCGAGGAGCGCGCAAAGCCGGCGCCTCGCCACGCACGTGCGCCCATGAAGGTTGCAAGCCTGGGGCCGCCGAAGCGGATTGCCACCGAGCGCTTCGTGCCATTGCCGACCGCGCGGCCTAGGCCGGTAGAGGTTGCTGCCCTTCCGCCGAAAGCCAAACCGGCCGAACAGATTTACACCACCGCATCTGTGCCCAATTCTGATTTCGACAAACGCCTTGCCTGGCGCGGCGGGGTTGAAGTCGGCCCGGCGCTGCCGCCGCCGAAACAGAAGCCGGCGTTTGAGCTCGCTTCCCTTGAACCGGTTTCGACCGGCAGTACGCCGCGTGCCGCGCTCGGTTATGCGACGGAATCGACCCCGCCGCCCGTTACCCGCGCGCGGCCAATGGGCTCGAACATGCCGCGCATGCCGGCAGCCGCGACGGTCGTCTCGGCACCAGCCAACACCACCGTGGTGCATAAGGCGCCCCTGACGGCAGCCATGGCGATCGGTGGACAGCGGTTCGACAGCCCCTGGCTGCGGGCTGCCATGATGACGCCGAGCGTCAGCGACTTCATGACGGCAACGCGGCTCGGCCAGGTTGATCCGCGCTGGCAGTCCAGGCTTCTGGATAAACCGTCGTTGTCGCTGGTGATGAGTTTCTCGACCGATCCGCAGCTCGGCATGCTCGCCGACCGTTTCAGCGGCAGCGCGGTCGTGTTCCTGGCCACCGCGACTTTCAGCAACCGGACGGCTTCGCTGCGGTAAATGTGGCCGTCGTCCCCGCAAAGGCGGGGACCCATACACCGTGCCCTCTCGACAATACAGGGGTTATGGATCCCGGGCCTCGCGCTGACGCGCTCGCCCGGGACGAAAGAAACTACTGCAGCATGCCCAGCGCGTGCATATAGGTCTCGAGCACTTCCTGCTGCTCGCGGCGCTCGTCCGTGTCCTGCTTGCGCAGGCGCACGATGGTGCGTAGCGCCTTGACGTCGAAGCCGGTCCCCTTCGCCTCGGCATAGACGTCGCGGATATCGTCCGAGGTTGCCTTCTTCTCCTCCTCAAGACGCTCGATGCGTTCGACGATCGCCTTGAGCTGATCTTTGGCGAAACGGGTGGCGGGTTGTTCCTGTTTGGCCGCGGCATTGGCAGGCATCGAATTCTCCTCGGTGAACTTGGCAAGCTTGCCATGTCATAGGGAGAATCTCGAAGCCGGGGTGGCGGTGTCGGCGCAAAGCCCCCGACATTCACACCTGTTCACAACGGTTAGTGTCTCGGGCTGGACTTTTCGAAAGCCGCCTTTTGCTCGGGACTGGCCTCCTTCTGGTGTTTCTTGCGCCACTCGTCATAAGGCATGCCGTAAACGATCTCACGGCTCTCCTCCTTGCTCATGCCAAGGCCTTTCTCGTCGGCGGCGTCCTTCATCCAGTTCGACAGGCAATTGCGGCAAAAGCCGGCGAGATTCATCAGGTCGATGTTCTGCACGTCGGTGCGTGAGCGCAAATGATCGACCAGCCGCCGGTAGACGGCGGCTTCCAGCTCGGTGCGGGTTTTATCATCCATGGCGAGGGATCCTTCGTCTTTCCCGCTCAAACATAGTGGCGCACGGCCTTCCCTGCCAGAGCGGCATCTCACGTGCAGCTTTTCCAGGGCGGAAACCGCTGCAAATGGCTATGGTGCGGCCATGAGTTCCTCGCCGCTTCGCGCCTTTCTTGCAGATCTGTTTCGCACTGCGGTGGCCGCGGCTCATCCGTCCTCATGTCTGCCGCCGCTGCTACCGGAGCCGGGCCACGGCAACATTGTCGTGTTGGCGGCGGGCAAGGCGGCAGGCTCGATGGCCGAGGTGGCAGAGCGGCATTATCTCGGCACGCTCGCGCTACCCAGGAGCCGTCTCGGCGGAATTGCCGTCGCGCGCCACGGCTATGGCCGGCCATTGCAGATCGTGACCATGATCGAAGCCGGACACCCGATCCCCGATGCCGCCGGTCTTGAAGCAGCCGACAGCGCGCTCGCGCTCGCCGACGCCGCGACTTCCGACGATCTGGTGCTGGTGCTGATGTCAGGCGGGGCTTCCGCCAACTGGATCGCGCCGGCAAGGGGCATCTCATTCGAGAACAAACAAGCCGTCACGCGCGCACTGCTGCGCTCCGGCGCGAACATCGGCGAGATCAACACGGTGCGCAAGCATCTCTCACGCATCAAAGGCGGGAGGTTAGCGCGTCACGCCTTTCCCGCGCGTTTGGTGACGATCGCGATTTCTGATGTGCCGGGTGACGATCCGTCCGCGATCGGTTCCGGTCCCACGGTTGCCGATCCGACGACATTGGAGGAAGCGCGCGCCATCGTCGCGAAGTACAGGCTGGAGCTTCCCGAACCGGTCACGCGCGCGCTCAACGATGCCGTCAATGAATCGCCGAAACCTGGCGATCCGGCGTTCGCCAACAGTCAATTTGCGATGGCCGCGCGGCCGGCGGATTCCTTACGCGCGGCAGAGACCGTGGTGCGCGCCGCCGGCTATGAATGTATCTCGCTCGGTGCCCGCGTGGAGGGCGAGGCGCGCGAGATCGCCGCTGACCACGCCAGGCTCGCGCGCGAGCTGCGTGACCAGCGCAAACGCGCGGTGATCCTATCGGGTGGCGAATTGACCGTCACCATTCGCGGCAAGGGCCGCGGCGGGCCGAACCAGGAATACGCTCTGGCTCTGGCCGTGGCGCTTGCCGGCATAGATTGTGTATCGGCGCTCTCCGCCGACACCGACGGCACCGACGGCGGCACCGGCAAGCCAACCGACCCTGCCGGCGCGACGATTGACGGCCAAACCGTGGCACGGGCGAGAGCGCTTGGCCTCGATCCCGCCGCCTTTCTTGCCGATAACAATTCAACCGGGTTTTTCGCGGCCCTTGGGGACTTGCTTGATCCCGGGCCCACCTTCACCAATGTGAACGACTTCCGTGCCATCATCGTTGACAGGCCGTGACCGATCACGCCAAAACCGCAACGAAACAAACCGACAAAATCTTGACCACATTGCCTCGCCATCTTGCCAAGCGCAGCATTACCGGCGCGGTCGCCCTCGCCGCCACGCTCCTGGCCCTGTCGGCGTCTCCGACACGGGCCGATTTCCGGCTCTGCAACAACACCGGCAGCCGGGTCGGTGTCGCGCTCGGCTACAAGGATTCCGAAGGCTGGACCACCGAGGGGTGGTGGAATGTTTCGGCGCGAACATGCGAAACTCTGCTGCGCGGTTCGCTGGTCGCACGGTATTATTACATCTATGCGGTCGATTATGATCGCGGCGGCGAGTGGTCCGGTCACGCCTACATGTGCTCGCGCGAGAAGGAGTTCACCATCCGTGGCACCGATAACTGTCTGGCGCGCGGCTATGATCGCACCGGCTTTTTCGAAGTCGACACCAGCGAGCAGCGTTCCTGGACGGTGCAATTGACGGATAGCGCCGAAACCGCTCCGGACCGTCCGTTGCCCTCGCGCGTGCCGCTTGGGCCGACGCGGGCACCGAGCGCCGCGCCGTCCGCATCGCCAGCACCGGGCGGCAAGAAATGAGACGCCTGCGCCGCGCGAAAATCGTCGCCACGCTCGGACCCGCCTCCTCGGACGCCGCGACCATCGCCCGGCTGTTCGCTGCCGGCGCCGATGTATTTCGCATCAACATGAGTCACACCAGCCAGGACCGGATGCGCGAACTGGTCGCAACCATTCGCAGCATCGAAAAAGAGAATAACCGGCCGATCGGTATCCTGATCGATCTGCAGGGACCCAAGCTGCAACTCGGCACCTTTGCCGGCGGCGCTGCGATGGTGGCAAATGGCGACAACTTCACGCTCGACTCCGATCCGGCACCTGGCGACTCCAAGCGGGCATATCTGCCGCATCCGGAAATTTTTGCGGCTGTCGCACCAGGCCACACGCTGCTCATTGACGACGGTAAAGTGCGGCTCACTGTTACCGCAGCCGAGCCCAAGCGCATTACCGCGCGCGTCGAAGTCGGCGGCAAATTGTCCGACCGCAAGGGCGTGAGTTTGCCCGACACCACCATTCCGTTTTCCCCGTTGGAGGAGAAAGACCGCTCGGATCTCGAAGCCGCGCTCGAGGCTGGCATCGACTGGGTCGCACTGTCGTTCATCCAGCGGCCAGAGGACATCGCGGAAGCCAAGAAGATCACCCGCGGGCGCGCCGCGGTAATGGCCAAGATCGAGAAACCGCAGGCGGTGAAACGGCTGACCGAGATTCTGGACCTGGCCGATGCGCTGATGGTTGCGCGTGGGGATCTCGGCGTGGAAATGCCTCTGGAGAAGGTACCAGCAGTGCAAAAACAGATGACACGGGCCGGTCGACGCGCCGGCAAGCCGGTGGTCGTCGCCACCCAGATGCTGGAGTCGATGATCAATTCACCAGTGCCCACGCGCGCCGAAGTCTCCGACGTTGCCACGGCGATCTTCGATGGCGCCGACGCTGTGATGCTGTCGGCGGAATCGGCAGCCGGCAAATACCCGGTGGAAGCGGTTGCGACCATGAATCGGATCGCCGAGGAAGTGGAAAACGACGCGGTCTATCGCAGCATCGTCGATGCGCAACGGGCCGAGCCGGAAGCCACCGGCGCCGATGCCATTGCCGATGCCGCCCGCCACATCGCCGATACGCTCGATCTGGCGGCTGTGATCTGCTGGACCTCATCGGGTTCAACTGGCCTACGGGTGGCGCGCGAACGGCCGCGGCCGCCGATCGTGGCCTTGTCGCCCAACCTCTCGACCGGGCGGCGCCTGGCAGTGGTCTGGGGCGTGCATTGCGTCGTCACCGAGGACGCTCACGATCAGGACGACATGGTCGACCGCGCATGCCGTATCGCGTTCAAGGAGGGTTTTGCCAAGCCGGGCCAGCGCGTGATTGTCGTCGCCGGCGTTCCTCTCGGTACACCGGGCGCGACCAACATGCTGCGTATTGCGTATGTGGGATCCGAGATGGCCGGCGACTAACAGTCGCGTCTGTCCGACAGAACCTGTCAGCTTCAGATATCCCGGCCTTCGACTTTTTCCTGCAACGATTTGACAATGTCGGGGATGCGCTCGAGGCGCGGGTAAACTGCAAGCGCGCGACGGTAGACTTCGAGCGCGCCTTTGTCGTCGCCGATATCCTGCAAAATGAGTCCAAGCCCGGACAGTGCGCCGAAATGGCGCGGCTCGCGCTTGAGAACCTCCCGGATGTCCGCAAGCGACCGTCCGTAGTCCTTCTTCATGTAATAAAGAGTGGCGCGCCGGTTCCAGCCTTCCACATAGTCCGGCTTGATCTTGACGATGGCGTCGAGCAGCTTGATCGCCAGATCGACATCCTTTGCCTCGATCGCGGTGCGCACACGCGTCATCAGAAGATTTGTAGTGTCGCTGTGCGAGATAACCCACAGCGCCCAGATACGCTCTTCGACCGCCTTGGCAGTGGCGTCATCGGGCGCCGCCTTCAGTGCTCCGAACAGAAACTCGAGATTGCGCCCCCGATCTCCTCGCTGGGCATGAGGCAGCTTCTTGGGCGGCTGCACCCACTCACCCTTCTTATGGACGTTCTGCGCAGCGGCAGGCGCGGCAACAAATGCCACCGCGACGGCTGCGGCAAACAGGCTTGCGAGGAATCGGGTCCGCATGGGCAAAGATTAATCTCTTCGCCGGTTGAGGCCAATATGTGGCGTTGAAGCGCGCGTGAGGGCGCCCAGCCAGCTTAGCCCTGACGGGCTTTGAAGCGCCGGTTGGTCTTGTTGATGATGTAAACGCGACCCTTTCGGCGCACCAGACGATTGTTACGGTGACGGCCGCGCAGCGATTTCAAGGAGTTACGGACTTTCATGACAGGCTCTTGTATCCAATGGTTGCGGGTTCATAGGCAGCGCAGGCGCCCCTGTCAAC
This sequence comes from uncultured Alphaproteobacteria bacterium, assembly GCA_963828695.1. Classification (GTDB taxonomy): domain Bacteria; phylum Pseudomonadota; class Alphaproteobacteria; order Rhizobiales; family Xanthobacteraceae; genus Pseudolabrys. The sequence goes on from CAWHFS010000001.1 coordinate 1,095,258, forward strand.
GCAAGCGGCCGATCAGTGGTGACCGCCACGGCCGTGCTTTACAGTTCGTTATCGGGGAGCCCGAGGCATGCAGCGAAGCGAGGACCGGTTTCTGACCACGCATACCGGCAGCCTGCCGCGGCCGGATGATCTCATCCGCATGATGTACGCCAAGGAGGAAGGTGTGCCGGTGGAGCCAGCGGCACTGGCTGCGCGGGTGCGCGCGGCCGTCGCCGAGGTGGTAACGAAACAGGCAGACGCAGGCATCGATCTGGTCAATGACGGCGAGATGTCGAAGCCAAGCTACGCCACTTACGTCAAGGACCGGCTCAATGGCTTCGGCGGCACCGGCAACACATTTGTCTACCAGGATCTCGCTGAGTTCCCGAAGTTGCAGCAGCGCGTGTTCGGCGATCCCGGCCGCTCACGCCGCAAGACGCCCGCCTGCAATTCACCGATCAGCGTGCGCGATGCGCAGGCCGCCCCGGCCGATGCCGACAACCTGAAAGCTGCGCTTCGCGACGTGAAGGCCGCAGGCGGCTTCATGAGCGCGGCTTCGCCGGGCGTGGTGGGTCTCTTCTTCCGCAACGAGCACTATCCAAGCCAGGAGGCCTATCTGGCGGCAATCGCCGAAGCCATGCGGCACGAATACGAGACCGTGACCAAGGCGGGCTTCGTCCTGCAGATCGATTGCCCCGATCTCGCCATGGGCCGACACATCCAATATGCCGAATTGAGCCTGCCTGAATTCCGCAAACGCGCACAGCTTCATGTCGATGCGCTCAACCACGCGCTTGCGAACATCCCGGCCGAGCAACTGCGCATCCACGTGTGCTGGGGCAACTACGAAGGCCCGCATCACCGCGACGTCGCGCTCGCCGACATCATCGATATTGTGTTCAAGGCCAAGCCGAACGCGATTTCCTTTGAGGCTGCCAACCCCCGCCACGCGCATGAATGGACACTGTTCGAAAAGGTGAAACTGCCGGACGGAAAGGTATTGATCCCCGGCGTTGTCGAGTCGAAATCCAACTTCATCGAGCATCCGGAATTGATCGCGCAGCGCATTGCGCGCTATGCCAAGCTTGTGGGCCGCGAAAATGTCATCGCGGGCTCCGACTGCGGCTTCGGCACCTGGGTCGGCCAGGCAGCGGTCGATCCTGACGTGGTGTTCGCCAAGCTCAAGGCCATGGCGGACGGCGCCAGGCTCGCGTCACGGGAGTTCTGGAACTAGCTCCGGCGCAACCGCTTGAACACCCGCGGCAGGAAGAACAACGTTCCCAGTATTCCCAGCACGATCAAGGCGTAGCGGATGCTGCCTGTGTCGCCGGCGATGAGCTCCCGGCTGGCATAGCCAATCCACGTATAGGCAACCGTTGACGGCGCCATGAACACCACAGTGGCCAATACGTAATGGTGGAACGGGATGCGCGTGAGCCCGAGCAAATAGTTCACAATGTTATACGGGAAGATCGGGACCAGGCGCAGGAAGGCGACGAACTGCCATCCGTCTTCGTCGACGCTGCGCATGATCTTTTGCAGCCGCGGGCCGGCACGAATCTGGACCCAATCGCGCGCGAGATAGCGCGCCACCAGGAACGATGCCGCCGCGCCAAGCGTTCCTCCGATGAGATCGAGCACGCTGCCGAGATAGGGCCCGAACAGCGCACCGCCCGCGAGATCGAATATCCCGCCCGGCACCATGACGACAGTCGCAGCCGTATAGATCACGACAAACCCGACCGGCGCCCAGGCGCCGAGCGAGGCGACCCAGGCGCGTAGCGCATCGGCGGTAACGTTGCCGCGCAGGCTCAACGCTGCGGCCGTGCCGGCTGCGACGGCGAGCACCATCGCGAGCGCAAGAAGCCATCGTCGTGGATGCGCCATTGCCCGTCTATTGGTAGAAAACCCGGCGAAGGAATGGTGGGCGCGACAGGGATCGAACCTGTGACCCCTACCATGTCAAGGTAGTGCTCTTCCGCTGAGCTACGCGCCCGTTAACTGGATTTGGTCTTATCGGCTCCAAACTGGCGAGGCAAGGCCACGCCGCGGCCCCTTATTTTTGCGCACGATCTCACCCGAAAAACGGCACGGCGTTTTTCGGATATCGTACTCAAGCCGCCAGCATCTTGTGCACTTCGTTCACCAGGTCGCGCAGGTGGATCGGCTTGGACAGCACCTTGGCTTGCTTGGGCGCGGTGGAATCGGCGTTGAGCGCCACGGCCGCAAAGCCGGTGATGAACATGATCTTGATATCCGGGTCGAGTTCAGCCGCCCGGCGGGCGAGTTCGATGCCGTCCATTTCGGGCATCACGATATCGGTCAGCAGAAGTTCGAACGGTTCCTCACGCAGGCGCTGGTAGGCCGACAGCCCATTATCATAAGAGGTGACTTCATAGCCCGCATTCTGCAGCGCTTTGACCAAAAAGCGCCGCATATCGGTGTCGTCTTCCGCCAGGAGGATTTTCGACATACTACCCAACGCCACGTCCCGGCTGCCCCCTATTGACCTCTAGATCCGTCCCAGATCCGTCCCTTGGGCCGGCCCCAGCCCATCCATAAGACTTATGCCAGGTAAATAACGGGTGAACCCAAAGCATAGCTTGGCTTTAGCCACCCGGGCATGGACAATAGACTGTATATAGGGGCCGGTCAGGACCCACCCGGTGGCAGATGCAATCCAAGCTTGAAATGGCCGTCATCATCTCATGAGTGAAATTCGCGACGAACTCGACCCACCGTTCGAGGTCCTCGAGCCGGCTGGCTGCCGTGGGCCAGTGCTGTTCAATTCTCCGCATTCGGGCTCGACCTATCCGCGCGAATTCCTCACAGTCTCACGGCTCGATATCGGCACATTGCGCCGCTCGGAAGACAGCTTTGTCGACGACCTCGTGGCTGGCGTGGTCAAGCACGGCTACCCGCTGATGCGCGCGCATTTCCCCCGCTGCTTCGTCGATGTGAACCGCGAGCCCTATGAGCTCGACCCGCGCATGTTCGAGGGTCGGCTGCCTTCCTTTGCCAATACCCGCTCAATGCGGGTGGCAGGAGGGCTGGGAACGGTGGCGCGCGTGGTCGGCGACGCCCAGGAAATCTATGACCAGCGCATTCCGGTGGACGATGCGCTGCGCAGGATCGAGAGCCTGTACAAGCCCTATCACCGCGCACTGCGCCGTCTGTTCACGAAGCTACACAGGGATTTTGGAGCCGCGATGCTGATCGACTGCCATTCCATGCCCTCGACTGCCGGCCATAAAGACGAACGCGCACGTCCTGAATTCGTGCTCGGCGACCGCTACGGCACCAGCTGCGTCGGGGTCGTGGCCGAAACCGTTGAAAAGACTTTGCGGTCACTGGGTTACAGCGTGAGCCGGAACAAGCCCTATGCCGGCGGCTTCATTACCGAGCACTATGGTAACCCGGCTGCAGGCCTGCATGCGATCCAGCTTGAGATTAATCGCGCCCTTTATATGGATGAACGACGCTACGCCCGCTCCAGCGCTTTCCCTCGCCTCGCCGCCGACCTTGAGACGGTGGCCAAGCGCCTGGGGGAAATCCCGCTGGAAGAGCTGCGGCCCTACCGCGCCGCCGCTGAATAGCCGCTGCTCCCCGTCGCGATGGACGCGTATCCAAAGGCATTCCCGAAAAAAAAGGGCCGCTCACGAAGAGCGGCCCAAGTCTAGGGAGGAAACGCCCAAGGAGGGCAACGGTAACTCTCGCTACCGCATTGCAATAAATTACACCGCGTCGCACAAAAATCAAGGCTCCGAGCCCCGTTTCCCATGCTATTTTCGCATAGCTGCTCTCTCATGTCAGGTCTCCCAGTTCGGCTATGCGAAAATATGACATCACGCCACGGCCGCACCGCAGCAGCAGAAGCGATCTCGCCAATACCGCGGAGCCCCGTCGCCCCCAACGTCCAACGCAGCGCCGGCGCGGTTGCCGCAGCGACAAGTCTCCGATAGGTCGATGACGGACAACCGCTTGAGCATGGTCGTTGCCGAAAACCGGTTCTTCCGGTTCGGGGTCTTGCTCTAGGCAGGCGAAATGACGGCCATCGATTTTTCCAGCTTCGTCGATCAACTCGCCAATACCTCGGGCGAAACCATCCTGCCGTTCTTCCGCACGGCTCTGGCAATCGAGAACAAAAAGGCCGGGGGCTTCGATCCGGTCACTGCGGCCGACCGGGCGGCGGAAGACGCAATGCGCGCGCTCATAAGAAAGAGTTTTCCCGAGCATGGCATTCTCGGCGAGGAATACGGCGCCGAACGTACCGAGGCCGAATATGTCTGGGTGCTCGATCCGATCGACGGAACCAAGTCCTTTATTTCCGGGATGGTGGCCTGGGGCACGCTGATCGGGCTGATGCGATTCGGCGAGCCGGTGTTCGGCATGATGAGCCAGCCCTTCACGCGCGAACGCTTTTCGGGCGACGGCGGTGCCGCACGCTACCGCGGTCCTGCAGGAAACCGCGACCTGCGCGTGCGCGCATGCGCGGGGATTGCCGATGCATTGCTGTACACGACCAGCCCGCTGCTGATGAACGCCGCCGATCGCAGCGCCTTTGGCCGGGTGGAGAACGTGGTCAAGCTGTCACGCTACGGCGGCGACTGCTACGCCTATTGCATGCTGGCGGCGGGTCAAATTGATCTCGTTATCGAAACCGATATCAAGCCGCATGACATCGTGCCGCTGATCCCGATTATCAGCGGAGCAGGCGGGATCGTGACCACTTGGGAGAACGGTCCACCGCAGGCCGGCGGCCGCATCATCGTCGCTGGCGACAAGCGCGTGCACGAGGCGGCGCTGGAATTATTGAAGCGCTAGTACCGCGGCGTGCCCGGCACGAAGGCATCGAACGCCGCCCAGAACTGGCCGCGAAAAACGTCCTGCTCCTGCAGAATTTCATGCTTGGCTCCGGGCAAAATAAGATGCCGGCCGGCCAACAGGTTCATGCCAAAATCCTCGATCGCCGGTGTGGAGACGATCTCGTCGCGGCCGGCCGCCACCATCAAGATCGGCTGGCGAATATGGCCCGCATAGCCAGGCATGGCGAACCGTTTCATCAGGCGAATTGCGGCGTCGGCCCAAGCAACTGTCGGAGCACCGAGGCCGAGCGCCGGCTCTTCATCCAGCACGGCGGCGTTCCGCGCAAAGCGTACCGGATCGGTGGTGAGCGGATTGCCGATGAAATCCTGCTTGCCCATAACCGTGGCATCGCCCGTCGGCACATAGGCTCGGCCGCTGCCAAGGTAGCGCAGGAAACGCGCCAGCGGTCCAGCCACTTTGACAAGCGGACCCGGATGCAGCGCTATCATCGGCGCCGTGAACACCATGCGATCGAACCAGCGGCTGCCGTCATGACAGGCACGAAGCGCAATTGCGGCACCCATGGAATGGCAGAGCCCGAAGACCGGCGGCGGGCAATCCGGCAGCACGATCTGTTCCATGAACGCACGGAGATCGATGTCGTATTGCAGGAAATTCCGGACATGGCCCTTGTGACGATCGGACAGAGCGCGGTCTGACAGGCCCTGTCCGCGCCAGTCGAATGTCGCCACGGCGAAACCTCGCGCGCGCAAATCGCGAACGGTCTCAAAATATTTTTCCATGAATTCGGCGCGGCCCTGTAGCACCACCACCGTCCCTTTGCGGCCAGGCGGCGGCTCCCAATGCGCGAACCGCAGCGACACCCCGTCAGGAGTTTTCAGGGTGCCGGTCACCACCTTGTCGGGCACCGGATTGGCAGGAATGGAAACCAGTTTCATGACGCCGAATGGCCGGTGCGCGGGGTGCGTTGGGCCTTATAGCAGGGCGCAAGGCGGGCTCAATCGCGCTCCACGAACTGGCTGAAAACCATTGTTTTTCATGGATTTATCAGGGGGTGTGGCAACCTCTTGCGGGTGCAAAAACAGCAACCCATATCAAGGACGTGCAGGCCACTCCGGCTGCACTCGGGCTTTCGGTTCGGCCAGATGGCGGACCGCCCGCATGTCGCTCAATTCAAGGAGGATATGCCATGCGTACATTCGATCTTGCTCCCCTCTATCGCTCCACCGTCGGTTTCGACCGGCTGTTCTCGATGATGGACGGTTTTGAGTCCAGTCCGGGCTACCCGCCCTACAATATCGAGCGCACCGGCGAGAACGATTACCGGGTGACTGTCGCGGTTGCGGGCTTCGGCGAGAAAGACCTTTCGATCGAAGCGAAGGAAAACACGCTGAAGATCAAGGGCGAGAAGCAGGTGAAAGAAGAGCAGAAAGGCGAGGTGCTCTATCAGGGCATCGCAGCGCGCGCGTTCGAGCGCGTGTTCCAGCTTGCCGACCATGTCCAGGTCAAGGCAGCGGCCCTCGAGAACGGATTGCTGCACGTCGATCTCGTGCGTGAAATCCCCGAGGCCAAAAAGCCGCGACAGATCCCGATCGGCAATGGCAGCGCCAAGACGCAGACGGTCGAGGCCAAGGTCGCGGCCTAACGCAGGGTCACCGACAAAATGCGAGGCGCCCCGGAATCCGGGGCGCTTTTGTTTTGGAGGACCGTTACGCCACTGGCTTCGCCGGCTATGTGGACGCAATGCCATTGCGCCCATCGGCCGCGCGTGGTCCTCTTCTTGCTTGGTAAGAGCGCACCGTCGCAACAAAGCGAATGGTTCCATGCATTCCGGCGTGGACCAGCCTTGTGTGGCGGGGCAAAATTTGGCATGGTCCATTAGGACAGCAATGCTGTCCTAATGGCGGTGGCCACGGTGCCAGTCTTTTGAGGCGGGGCTGACATCGGTGGCGCCCAACGGGAGCAGCCACGGCGGCGACGGCCGGGCAAGGCTGCCCTTCTCGAGATGGTTGCGCTTTGATCGCGGTGCTCACGCGGCGCTGCGGACGAGGCGGGTACGCCGGAGGTCTTGGGATTTCCAATGGCGAGGCAGGGCAGGATGGGCGAACGAAAGCCGAGCGCAGGATTTGTCGAGCGCAGGATCACGCTGCGATCCGGCGACGTCGCATGTTCGCGCGCTGATGCCGATCCCGGCACCGGTCTGCCGCAAGGTCTCTATGACCCGGCGCTCGACAAGGACTCTTGCGGTGTCGGCTTTATCGCCGATATCAAAGGACGCAAGTCGCATCAGACCATCGAGGACGGGCTGCGTATCCTTTGCAACCTCGAGCATCGCGGCGCAGTCGGCGCTGATCCGCGCATGGGTGACGGCGCCGGAATCCTGGTGCAGATTCCGCACAAGTTTTTCGTCAAGAAAGCGAAAGAACTCGGCTTCACACTTCCGGGGCCGGGAGAATACGCGGTCGGCTATCTGTTCATGCCGCAGGATCCGAACTGGCGCCAGATCATCCGCGATATCTATGCGGAGGTCATTGCACGCGAAGGACTCTCGCTCATCGGCTGGCGCGATGTGCCGACTGACAATTCGACGCTCGGCGAATCCGTGAAGCCGACCGAGCCTGCGCATCTGCAGGTCTTCATCGGTCGCGGCAAAAAGAAGCTGACGGAAAGCGAATTCGAACGCCGGATATATATCCTGCGCAAAGCGATCTCCAACGCCATCTACCGCCGGCGCGAGCGGCGCGTCTCCGGTTATTACCCGGTGTCGATTTCGTGCCGCACGATAATCTACAAGGGAATGTTCCTGGCGGACCAGCTCGGGACCTATTATCCGGATCTACACGATCCGGATTTCGAGAGCGCGCTGGCGCTGGTGCATCAGCGTTTCTCCACCAACACCTTCCCGACCTGGTCGTTGGCGCATCCTTACCGCTATATCGCGCATAACGGCGAGATCAACACACTGCGCGGCAACGTCAACTGGATGGCCGCGCGGCAGGCTTCAGTGTCCTCGCCGCTGTTCGGCAAAGACATCAACAAGCTGTGGCCGATTTCATATGAGGGCCAGTCCGACACCGCCTGTTTCGATAACGCACTCGAATTCCTGACGCAGGGTGGCTACTCGCTCGCCCACGCCATGATGATGATGATTCCCGAGGCCTGGGCAGGCAATCCGCTGATGGATGAAGAGCGCCGCGCCTTCTACGAATACAACGCCGCGCTGATGGAACCGTGGGATGGCCCCGCGGCGATTGCCTTTACCAACGGCCACCAGATCGGCGCGACGCTCGACCGCAACGGGCTGCGTCCGGCCCGTTATCTGCTCACCCGCGACGACCGCATCGTGATGGCGTCCGAGATGGGTGTTCTGCCGATCCCCGAAAAGGACATCGTCAAAAAGTGGCGGCTGCAGCCGGGCAAGATGCTGCTCGTCGACCTCGACGAGGGCCGGCTCATTCCCGACGAGGAATTGAAGGCGACCTTGGCCGCGAGCCATCCCTACAAGGAGTGGCTGGCCAACACCCAGATTGTGTTGGAGGAACTGCCGGGCACCGCCAACGAGGCGCCGATCTCGAACCTGTCGCTGCTCGATCGCCAGCAGGCGTTCGGCTATACCCAGGAAGATCTGAAATTCCTGATGACGCCGATGGCGACCACCGGCGAGGAAGCGGTCGGCTCCATGGGTAACGATACGCCGATTTCGGCGCTGTCGGACAAGCCGAAGCCGCTGTTCACCTATTTCAAGCAAAACTTCGCGCAGGTCACCAATCCGCCGATCGATCCTATCCGCGAGGAACTGGTGATGAGCCTCGTCTCCATCATCGGGCCGCGGCCGAACCTGTTCGACCTCGAAGGCATGTCGAAGACCAAACGTCTCGAGGTGCGCCAGCCGATCCTCAGCAATGAGGATCTGGAGAAGATCCGCTCAATCTCGGAAATGAGCGGAGATCACTTCAAGTCGCATACCTTCGACATCACTTTCCCGGCCGAGCACGGCGCCGACGGCATGGGATGGGCGCTCGACGCCCTCTGTGAGCGTGCGGAGGAAGAGGTTCGCAACGGCTGCAACATCATTATTTTGTCCGACCGCAGGGCAAGCGTCGACCGCATTCCGATACCCGTCCTGCTTGCATGCGCGGCCGTGCACCATCATCTCATTCGCAATGGCCTGCGCACTTCGGTCGGCATGGTGGTTGAGACCGGCGAACCCCGCGAGGTGCACCATTTCGCGTGTCTTGCCGGCTACGGCGCGGAAGCGATCAACCCCTACCTCGCCTTCGAAACGCTGATCGCGATGAAGGACGATCTGCCGCAAAAGCTCGATGAGAAAGAAATTATCAAGCGCTACATTAAGTCGATCGGCAAAGGCCTGCTGAAAGTGATGTCCAAGATGGGCATCTCCACCTATCAGTCCTATTGTGGCGCGCAGATATTCGACGCCGTCGGCCTGCGTCAGGACTTCGTCGACAAATATTTCACCGGCACCCATACCCGTATCGAAGGTGTGGGTCTGGCCGAAATCGCGGAAGAATCCGTGCGCCGGCACCGCGATGCCTTCAGCGACGCACCGATCTATCGCTCGATGCTCGATGTCGGAGGCGATTACGCCGTGCGCGTGCGTGGCGAGGATCATGTTTGGACGGCTGAGACGGTCTCGCGGCTCCAGCACGCCGTGCGCGGGAATTCGCAGGACCACTACCGTGCGTTCGCCAAGATCGTGAACGAACAGAACGAACGGCTGCTGACCATCCGCGGAATGTTCCGCCTCAAGACGGCTGAAGAAGACAGCCGCAAGCCGATACCGCTTGAGGATGTGGAAGCCGCGAAGAATATCGTGCGGCGTTTTTCCACCGGCGCCATGTCGTTCGGTTCGATCTCGCGTGAGGCGCATACAACGCTCGCAATCGCCATGAACCGCATCGGCGGCAAGTCGAATACAGGCGAAGGCGGCGAAGAGGCCGACCGCTTCAAGCCGCTGCCGAATGGCGACAGCATGCGCTCGGCCATCAAGCAGGTGGCTTCGGGACGCTTCGGCGTCACCGCCGAGTATCTGGTCAACTCGGACATGATGCAGATCAAGATGGCACAGGGCGCCAAGCCCGGCGAAGGCGGCCAATTGCCCGGCCACAAGGTCGACAAGACCATCGCCAAGGTGCGCCATTCGACGCCGGGCGTAGGTCTGATCTCGCCGCCGCCCCATCACGATATCTATTCGATCGAGGATCTGGCGCAGTTGATTTTCGACCTGAAGAACGCCAATCCGGCCGGCGACGTTTCCGTCAAGCTCGTTTCCGAAGTCGGTGTCGGCACGGTCGCCGCCGGCGTGTCAAAGGCACGCGCCGACCACGTCACCATCGCCGGCTTCGAAGGCGGGACCGGCGCGAGTCCCCTCACCTCGATCAAGCATGCCGGCAGCCCCTGGGAGATTGGCCTCGCTGAGACCCACCAGACGCTGGTGATCAACCGCCTGCGCGGGCGCATATCGGTGCAGGTCGATGGCGGCATCCGCACCGGGCGCGACGTCGTCGTCGGCGCCCTGCTCGGCGCCGATGAGTTCGGGTTTGCCACCGCCCCACTGATCGCGGCCGGCTGCATCATGATGCGCAAATGCCACCTCAACACCTGTCCGGTCGGCGTCGCCACGCAGGACCCGGTGCTGCGCAAGCGCTTCAAGGGCCAGCCAGAGCATGTCATCAACTATTTCTTCTTCGTGGCCGAAGAAGTACGCGAGCTGATGGGCGCCCTTGGCTTCCGCACATTCGACGAGATGGTCGGGCAGATGCAGATGCTCGACCGACGCAAGCTCGTGGAGCACTGGAAGGCGAAGGGCCTCGACTTCTCCAAGCTGTTCACCAAGCCGCCGGCCGAAAAAGGCACGGCCATCTACAAGTGCGAGCCGCAGGACCACAAGATCAAGGATGTCCTCGACCGCAAGCTGATCGCGGAATCGCAGGCGGCCCTCGACCGTGGCGCGCCGGTCCGGCTCCAAACGGCAATTCGGAACATCGACCGTACCGCAGGCGGCATGTTGTCGGGCGAGGTGGCAAAGCGCTACGGCCACGCGGGCCTGCCCGACGGCACGATCCATGTGCGCTTCACCGGCACCGCCGGCCAGAGTTTCGGTGCCTGGCTCGCGCGCGGCATTACTTTCGAGCTCGACGGCGATGCCAACGACTATGTCGGCAAAGGCCTCTCCGGCGGGAGGCTGATTATCCGGCCGCCAGCGGATTCGGGCATCGTGCCGGAGGAATCGATCATTGTCGGAAACACCGTTCTGTACGGCGCGATTGAAGGTGAATGCTATTTCCGCGGCGTCGCCGGCGAACGCTTCGCCGTGCGCAATTCGGGTGCCACCGCGGTGATCGAGGGCGCAGGCGACCATTGCTGCGAATACATGACCGGCGGCGTGGTGGTGGTGCTTGGCTACACAGGCCGCAATTTTGCGGCAGGGATGTCCGGTGGCATCGCCTATGTCCTGGACGAAGACGGTACTTTCAAATCTCGCTGTAACATGGCGATGGTCGAGCTCGAGCCAGTACCGCAGGAAGAAGAGATCGCCGAGAAGGAATTCAACCAGTACAACGATCTCGAGAGCCATGGCCGCGTCGACGTGATGTCCGACCTGACCACCAAGGATGCCGAGCGGCTGCATATGCTGATCTCAAGCCATGCGCGCTATACCGGCTCCAAACGCGCCGCCGAGATTCTCGCCGACTGGAGCCGCTATCGCTCGCTATTCCGCAAGGTGATGCCGGTCGAATACCGCCGCGCACTCGCTGAGATGGCAAAGGAGAAGGCCGCCACGATGCAGGCCGCTGAGTAGGTATGGGTAAGGTCACCGGTTTTCTGGAAATCGAGCGCGAGGATCGCGACTACCAGCCGGTCGCGGAGCGCATCAAGCATTGGCACGAATTTGTCCTGCCGCTGCCGGAAAGCGATCTCCGCGAACAGGCGGCGCGCTGCATGGATTGCGGCGTTCCATATTGCCACGGCACCAGCCGGATTACCGGCGCGCCGACGGGCTGCCCGGTCAACAACCAGATCCCGGACTGGAACGATCTGGTGTATCGCGGCCACTGGGATGAGGCTGCGCGAAATTTGCATTCGACCAATAATTTTCCGGAAGTCACCGGCCGCGTGTGTCCAGCGCCGTGCGAAGCTTCCTGTACGCTCAACATCGACGACAACCCGGTCACCATCAAGACCATCGAATGTGAGATTGCCGACCGCGCGATCGCCCAGGGGCTCAAACCCGAAAAGCCGCAGCGCAAGACCGGCAAGAAAGTGGCCGTTATCGGCTCGGGCCCCGCGGGCCTTGCCTGCGCGCAGCAGCTCGCACGTGCCGGGCACGAGGTCCATGTCTACGAACGCTGGGCCAAGGCCGGCGGCCTGCTGCGCTACGGCATTCCCGACTTCAAGATGGAGAAGATTCACGTCGACCGCCGCGTAGAACAGATGCAGGCCGAAGGCATCATATTTCACTATGGCGCCCATGTCGGAGTTGACGTGCCGGCCGAGAAACTCGTCAAGGATCACGATGCAGTAGTGCTCACCGGCGGCAGCGAAAAGCCGCGCGATTTGCCGATCCCCGGGCGCGAACTCAAGGGCATTCACTTTGCGATGGAATTCCTGCCGCAACAGAACCGGCGCGTGAGCGGCGAGCCGCAGACTGACGATGCACCGATCCTCGCCAAGGGCAAGAAGGTCGTCGTCATCGGCGGCGGCGACACCGGATCCGATTGCATCGGCACCTCGATCCGGCAGGGCGCGGCCTCGGTCACGAATTTCGAGATCATGCCGCTGCCGCCGGAGCATGAGAACAAGATGCTCACCTGGCCGGACTGGCCGCTCAAGCTGCGCATTTCCTCAAGTCACGAGGAAGGCGTCACTCGCGAATTTGCCGTGCTGACGCAGAAATTCACCGGCGAGAACGGCCACGTGAAAAAACTGCACTGCACCCATGTAGATGACAAATTCAAGCCGGTGCCGGGCACCGAATTTGAGGTTGAAGCCGATCTGGTGCTGCTCGCGATGGGTTTCGTGCACCCCGTGCACGAGGGCCTGCTCAAGGCGTTGGATGTAGCGGTGGATCAGCGAGGTAACGTCAGCGCCGATACCAATGCTTACCTGACATCGGTACCGAAGGTTTTTGCCGCGGGCGATATGCGTCGCGGCCAATCGCTGGTGGTGTGGGCGATCCGCGAAGGTCGCCAGGCGGCGCATGCGGTCGACAAATTCCTGATGGGATCGACGACGCTGCCGCGTTAGTACACCATTAAGAATCTCAGCGGAACCAACCGAGCGGGTCGTGGCGCGAACGCGAGCGGGGCGGCGGGCTCTGGCTCGGCTGTTTTTTCTCGTTCGCCAGCTTGGTCCTTTCGCCGGTATTTTGGTTAGTCTTGCTGGCTGCGCCGTCCTTTTTCTCGACCGGCTTCCTGGCCGGCGCGGTCGGCGGAATTGGCGTATCGCTACGCACCGCCGCATTGGCGGCAGGCGCCGCGGCCGAAGCGGATGCGCCCGCAAACTCCGGTTGCGCCGACTTGCGGTCGCTCCCGGATGGCCAGGCGAAATCGTCGGCGCGACCGGGCGGCGCCGGAACCGGCTCGCCCTTGATGAGCACTCGGTTGGCAGTCGGATCGATGTGAGTCGGATGTACACCGGCGCCGCCGACCAGTTCATTGGAATTCGTCGGCGTCACGGTCAACGGAACCACCGGGCCCGCAATCGGCCGCGCTGCTGATTTTCCCGGCAACGGTGCCGGTTCGACCGGCCCGGCTGGCAGTGCGACCGGCGTTACATGGCTGTTCATGTAGCGGCGCAATTCGCGCTCGACAAAATGCGCCAGCTTGCGGGCACCCGCCTTGGTGAAATAGACGCCATCGCTTGAACGCAGGCGGCGCATCTGACCTTCATAATCCGGGCCGTAGCTCGAAAACTTGCCGGCCTCGTCCACAAAGCCGTCCCACACATCGACATAGATGGCGCCGGCGCGCTCGGCGCGCGCGCGATAGATGTCGTTCAGAAAGACCGCATCGGCTGTGGATTTGGTGCCGCGGATCGACGGCAGCCCGACCCAGAACACGGGTACGCCCTTGCTCTTGAGCGCGGCCACGGTCTCGTCGACACGGTGTGAATAGACTTGCACCCAGCGATCGCTGCGAAATTCGATGATGCCGTTGGACTTTTTGGCCGGCTGCGGTTCGGGCGCGACGATCCGCGCACGGTCGGAGTTGCTGCCGTCCTTGTTCTGCGTGTTCGGCTGGCCTCCGGGATTTTCCTGATCGTCCTCCGTGGCGAGATCTTTTTCGCGGATATTCTGGCGGTCACTGACGCCGAGCATCATGATCACGTAGTTCGCCTTTTCTGGCGCCAACGTGTCGCGTGCGACGTGCCACCAATCGAGCTGGCTCTTGTACTCGTAACGCAGAAGGCCGGAGCGTTCCTTGTTCTTGCGGACAATGCCGATTTCAGGTGCATCGGAAAACGCGTCTTCCAGTCCGTAAGCCAGCCAATCCGCCATGCCGTCGCCCATCACGACGATGGAAATGGTGGGGACGACCGGAGGGGCCTTCGAATCCGGCTTGCGTGGGACCGGTGCGCGCGAATGATCGACCTGTTGTTGCTGCTCCTCCTGTTGACGCGGCCTATCGGTAAAGCCGCCAAAAAAACCGCGGAAAAAGCCGCTCGGACGCTGCGGGCGCTGGCGGCTCAGGAACGGATAGCGGTCATCGAGCCGCTGCGCCTGGGCAGGCACAGTGAGCGCCACCTGGAATGCGACCACGCTGCTGCATTCGAGCCCGGCCAACACGGCCGCCCAAATGAGCCAGCGCGAGAGCATGAGTTTTCCAGACATGCTGTTTGCCCAAGGCCTTGTCGGCGGGGATGAAGGCTGGCCATGGCCGGGGCCTTGCCGCCCGTCAACATGGGCCAATAGCTCTGGAAAAATGTCAACTCGATGGTGGGCCGCTTTCAGCGGGCACGGAGCCGGTTAAGGATACCGGCCGAAGCAAATCCGTCGGGAACCCGGCCGATCTTGGCCTGGAAATCGCGGATCGCAGCCCTGGTCCTGGCACCCAGACGGCCGTCCGGCTCGCCAACATCATAACCATGCCGGGATAAAAGCTGTTGAAGTTCCAGCCGCTCGTCGCGCGAAAGTACGCGCTCGTAACGTGGCCAGTTCTGCGCGAACGGTCCGCCGCCGCGCAGCCGGTCGGCAAGATGGCCGATCGCCAACGCATAGGCCTCGGCCGGGTTGTACCGCATAATGGCGCGGAAATTCGGGAGCATCAGGAAGCCGGGCCCCTGCGCGCCTGCCGGGATCAGCAGAAAGGCGAGATCGTTGGGCCGTGGAAACGGCTTGCCGTCCGGGCGCGTCAGCCCGTGTCGCTCCCATTCCCGGATTGACATCGTACGGTGGTGATCGGCCAGCATGAAATTGAACGATGCCGGCACCACCACTTCATAGCCCCAGGTCTGGCCGCTGATCCAACCGTCTCTTTTCAGATTATTCGCTGTCGACGCAATGACATCGGGAATTGAGTTCGACAACGTCGCGACGACCGTCGCGATCGAAATCCACGGCGTAGCGTTTGAACGCCGTCGGCATGAACTGAGTTGGTCCGAAGGCGCCGGCCCATGATCCGACCAGCCGTTGAGGCTTGACGTCACCGCGTTGAAGAATTTCCAAAGTAGACAGAAATTCCTCGCGAAAATAATGCTGCCGGCGGCCGATACAGGCGAGCGTCGCCGTAGAGCGGATCACCGGCCGTTCACCGCCGAGCGCTCCGTAGTCCGTCTCCACGCCCCAGATCGCAGCGATCAGATAACGGTCAACGCCGTAAGCGCGCTCTACCGCTTCGAAGGTCGCGCGATACTTCTGAAGCAGCGCGCGGCCTTTGGTGATACGATCCTCGTTGACCAGCAGATCGAGATAATCCCAGAAAGATTTGGTGAACTCGGGCTGGCCATCGAGCAGATCCATGATCCGCAAATCGGGCGTAACCTTTGCGGTATAGGCCGCGTAGACGGCACGCGAGATGCCGCGGCGGGCCGCTGCCGGCCAAAGATGGTCGAGACATGCGTGGAAGTTTGCCGCCGCCGCGCGGATGGCCGCGGCCGTCATCCGCGGGTCACCGGATGCGCCCGATTGGCCGCTCCATTCCGGCGCACCAGACGGCGTCCCGATTCCGCCTGGCGGTATCGTTCCGGTCGCGCCTGAATAGCGATCCACGCGCCCACCCTGCGCTGCCGCGCTGGCGGCAGCGGCTGCCACGAAAATGACGGCAATGAGATAGCGGTATGTCATTCGCATTCCGGCCCGCCGTTCAAAATGTCGCCCCACACGCCCCCATGGGTGACCCGAACTCGTTTCGAGGACGTTAATGGTCTAGCCTGCACCACTCGCATCTGGACCCACGCGCGCCATCATGCTTTCTGAACATCCGAACGGATTCGCAACTCACTGGACGCCATCAAACCTCGCATGACCCGCATCCGCAAAGCCATATTCCCTGTCGCTGGCCTCGGAACCCGTTTTCTGCCAGCGACCAAGGCCATGCCGAAGGAAATGCTTCCGGTGGTGGACCGGCCGCTGATCCAGCACGTCGTGGATGAAGCGCGCCAGGCCGGCATCGAGCATTTCATCTTTGTCACCGGCCGTAACAAGAGTGTGATCGAGGACCATTTCGACCGGCAGTTCGAACTCGAACTTACTTTGGTCGAGCGGGGCAAGAAGGCCGACCTTGCCTTATTGTCGCAGGACTTGCCGGAAGCTGGCACAGCCAGCTTCACCCGACAGCAATCGCCGCTCGGCTTGGGTCACGCAGTCTGGTGCGCGCGGGAGTTGGTCGGCAATGAGCCATTCGCGCTGCTTCTGCCGGACGTGCTGGTGCAGAATTCACGCGGCTGCCTGGCACAGATGATCGACGCCGCCCAGACGCTCGACGGCAACGCCAACATCATCGCCGTGGAGGAGGTTCCGGCTGATCGCATCCACATGTACGGCGTTGTCGGGGTTGGCGCCGCCAAAGGCAAGGCGTTCGCCATTACAAAAATGGTCGAAAAGCCCAAGGCGTCGGAAGCGCCCTCCAATCTCACCATCACCGGGCGCTATATCCTGCAGCCGCAGATTTTCGAAATCCTGGAAAAGCAGGCGGCCGGTGCCGGCGGCGAAATCCAGCTCACCGACGCCATGGTGGCACTGGCGCGCACCCAGCCCTTCTACGGATTGAAATTCGAAGGCCGCAGCTTTGACTGCGGTTCCAAAATCGGCTTCCTCGCCGCCAACGTCGCCTATGGTCTCGCACGGCCCGATATCGCTCCGGACTTCCGTAGCGAGATTGCCCGCCTGCTCGGCGATAAATAACGGCGCTCGACGTCAGGGCTGGAACCGAACGCCCAACAGGAAAATGCTCGCCATATAATCGTTGTCGCTGACGTTGGAACGCAGCCATTCCTGACGGAAGTCACCTTTGATCTGGGCCCAGCGGCTGAGTTTGTAGATTAGTCCTGCGCCTGCCGAATAACGTCTGTCCTCGCGCGACATGCCTACATAATTGTCGAGGCCGAAGCCGACCTTCAGACTGCCGATCAACCAGCGCCGAAAGGCGTGGTCGACCTGCAAGCCAAGGTCGTGATAAAGCGTGCCGGAAACGCCGGGCACGGTCAATTCTCCGACGGAGGATTTACCAGTGAGCTTCAAGTTGGTCAGGGCACTGGCGCGCCAAATCAGCGAGGCGTCGCCAATCAGGCCGGCAAGATTTTCCAGTCGCGGATCTTCATAGCGGCGCTGGGTATAGCCAACGCCAAATTCACCGGTGAACCGCCGTGCGAGGTCGAAGGTCGAACCGACGATTGCCGATATTCCCTTGGAATCGCGCTGATAGCCCGACGTGTCTGTCGCAAGATCGTGCACGCGGGCATCGGCGCCGACTTCGACAAACGGCTTCACGCCCGGGAACAATTCATAGCTGCCGCGCACTGTACCGCCATACTGATCGTATTGTCGGTCCTCGTTGCTGGACGTCGAGCCGTCGGTCAATGTCGAATCCTGGTAAATCGTGCGCTCGGCGCTGCCCTTGATCGCCAGCTCGACGCGATTGAATTGGTGCGCGATTCCGGCGCTGCCGCCATAGGTCATGAATATCGGAAGCTTGGCGAGCCCGGCCTGCAAGTTCGGGCTGCCGGGATTGTCGGTCGAGACCAGCACGCGACCGCCAAGATTGACGCGCGTTTGCTTGCTGACGTCGATACGGCCGTCAACCTTGCCATCGAAATTGGGGCGGCTCAGCGTGGGAGTCTCGTCCGGGCGGTAGCCGGTGTAGCTGCCACGCAGGTCAGCCCTGAGTTCATGCCGCGACCAGTTCGACTGCGCCTGCAGTTCCGGCGCGACAGTGTAAAGTCTTGCGCCGCCGCCATTGGCCGTGCGCGAAGGATCGGTGTCGTAGCCGCCAGTCAGCTCAATAGCCGGGAACAGCGTGAAGCTGCCCGCATGCAGCCCGAGCGGTGTATAGGGATCTTCGATTTCGGCGTGCGCTTTGCGTTTTTTCAGCGGGCGGCGGGTCGGGTCGAGTGCAACAGGCGAGGTGCCGGGTTGTGCGTCATAAGCGATATTGTTGCCGCTTGCCGAAGGCGGCGGCACCTGATAGGGCGACGTGGCTCGCTCCACCTGGGGAGATTGCGTCCCAACGGTCGAACGGCGCGTCGGTGTCGCGGACGATCGAAACGCGCTTGTGGCTGCCCGCGATGGCGGTGCGTGGGTGCCGGAAGCGCGCGTGTTGCTGGAATCGAACCCGGTATTGCCGGCGCCGGACCCCGTCGGCGTGAAATTCGCAGGCGGACCCAGCCGCGCGAGCGCCGGCTGCGCGAACCTCTGGAAGTGCGGCGGGCTGCGTGGGTCGGTCTGCAGACTGGGCGCCAGCGGATTGGTGTAGACTGACGACGCATTCTGCGCCCTCGCCTCCGTACTCCCAAGCGCCACGCATGCGGCCATCAGCAGATGTGCACCGCGCGGCGCGCAAAGGCGTGGGGGACGGAAGCGCGGCACGGTGATCATAATCCTCCCGCCCACGGACAAACGCCGGGCAGGCGCGCCTTTTTGAAAGGCACGCCCGCCCGCCGGTTCGCGGGCTATGGTTAACGGAAGCTAAATCCGTATGGTTAATGAGACGTTGATCGGGCCGTCTCAGACCCAGCCCTTGAGTTCGCGCAGCACGACGTCACGGATGACTGACATCCCGAGGGCCGTATCGTTGAGGCAGGGAATGGCGGCAAAGTCCGCGCCTCCGGCCTGCCTGAAAATCTCGGCATTCTCCATGGCAATCTCTTCAAGCGTCTCCAGACAGTCGGCGGCAAAGCCCGGGGTGATAACGGCGAGACCTTTGATGCCCCGCTCGGCCAGGCTTTTTACCGTGGCGTCGGTATATGGCTTGAGCCATTCCGCCGGCCCGAAGCGCGACTGGAAGGTCATCATCAACTGCCCGTCATCGAGCTTGAGCCGCTCGCGCAACAACCGGGCTGTCTTGGCGCAGTGGCAATAATAGGGATCACCGTTGCGCAGATAGTCTTCCGGCATGCCGTGAAATGAAGCGAGGACCACCTCCGGCTTGAACGTGAGCCTGGCAAGCTCGGCGGTGAATGAACTGGCGAGCGCGTCGATATAGGCCGCTTCGGCATAATAGGGCGCGGCCACCCGCAAGGTGGGCTGAAAGCGCATCTTGGCGAGAGCCCTGAACACCTCATCGCAAACCGTGGCCGTGGTTGCTGCCGCATATTGCGGATAAAGCGGCACCACCAGGATGCGATCGCAGTTCTGATCGGCGAGCGCCTCCAGTCGTGAGCGGATCGACGGATTGCCGTAACGCATCGCCCAGTCGACGCGGATGCGTTTATCGAGCTTGTCGAGCATCTCCTCGAGCTTGTCGGATTGCGAGCGTGTGATCGTCTTGAGCGGCCCTTCGTTGCGTTCCCGGTTCCAGATCTTGTCGTAGTCGCGGCCTTTGCGGCCCGGACGGACTGTGAGCACGATCAGGTTGAGCACCAGCCACCATTTAAGGCGGTTCTCTTCGATCACGCGACGATCGGAGAGAAATTCCTTCAGATATCGGCGCATCGACCAATAGTCGGTGGCGTCGGGCGTGCCGAGATTGACCAACAGCACGCCAATGCGACGCGGGAGAACCGACGGATGGTCCGGTGGCAGGTGCGCGACAGATGTCGGGCTCATAGCTTGCGCTCGTCGGCGATCACCTTTCCGTCGTTGGGAAGCGCGCCGGGAGCGACCAGCTTCACCACTCCCTTGAGTTTGGTCACCGATTGCAGCGTAGCAGCAACGGCACTTTCGAACGCAATATCTTGCGTTGTGCTCTCCGCCATCAGCGTCATGGTATCCTGTTCGGCCTCGCGGCTGATAATGAGACGCAGACGATTGATCTCCGGGTGCCGCGCCGCAACCTCGGCGATCTGACTGGGATGGACGAACATGCCTTTTACCTTGGCGGTCTGGTCTGCACGGCCCATCCAGCCCTTGATACGGATATTGGTGCGCCCGCAAGGCGACGCACCGGGCATCAGGGCCGAGAGGTCGCCCGTCCCAAGACGGATCATCGGATAGTCTGGATTGAACGAGGTCACCACCACCTCGCCGACTTCGCCTTCGATAACCGGATCGCCGGTGCCAGGCCGCACAATTTCGACGATGACGGTTTCATTCACGATCATTCCTTCTCGTGGGTCGCTTTCATAAGCGATCACGCCGAGCTCGGCGGTGGCATAGCATTGCAGCACCGTTACACCGCGTTTGCCCAACTCCTCACGGAGGGACGCCGGCAGCGCCGCGCCCGACACCAGCGCGCGCTTGATGGAAGACGCGTCCTTGCCGGTCTTTTCGGCGGTATCAAGGAGAATCTTCAGGAAATCGGGCGTGCCCCCGTAACCGGAGGGCCGGTAGTGCGCGATCGCCTCCAGCTGCTGCTCGGTATTTCCGACCCCGCCCGGAATGACCGCGCAGCCGAGCGCGTGGCAACCCAACTCGATGATGAACCCGCCGGGCGTGAGATGATAGGCGAAGGCATTGTGCACGATATCGCCCGGGCGGAACCCGGCAGCAAACAGTGCGCGCGCCGTCCCATAGCCGTCGGCACTCTGACCTTCTGGCTCGAAGATCGGTCCCGGAGACATCAGCAGACGGCGCACTTTGCCGGGCTGGGTGACATTGAGCCCGCCGAATGGCGGATGTTCTTTCTGCAGGACGGCAATATCGGATTTGTGCAGCACCGGCAGCTTTGCAAGCGCGTCCCGCGA
Source organism: uncultured Alphaproteobacteria bacterium (assembly GCA_963828695.1). Classification (GTDB taxonomy): domain Bacteria; phylum Pseudomonadota; class Alphaproteobacteria; order Rhizobiales; family Xanthobacteraceae; genus Pseudolabrys. The sequence continues at coordinate 1,116,363 of CAWHFS010000001.1, forward strand.
GGTGACTGATTTCGCATTGACGCCATTGAGATGCCTGGCCCAGCCCGGCGCGGTCATTGCACGCGCAATAATCTCCGGAAGGCCTGCGAACTGCTCGCACGTGCGGGCGGCCGGTTCGCGCGTTTCCAGGGCGTCGTAGTGATCGGTCATGCTTTTACACTAAGACATTGATGGCCGGAATAAATCCGGCCATGACGACACGCGATTGCGGCGGCTTCTTACGCCAGCCAGCGCTTGCGCCGCCGATAGTGTTTGCCTTCGCGGAAGGATTTCCGTCGCCCCTCCGAAATGCCGAGATAGAATTCTTTGACGTCCGCATTCTCGGCCAGTGATTTGGCATCGCCGTCCATCACCACGCGGCCATTCTCGAGGATATAGCCGTAGCGCGCGAAGCGCAGTGCCATATGGGTATTCTGCTCGGCCAGCAAGAACGACACACCTTCCTTCTCATTGAGGCCGTGCACGATCTCGAAGATCTCCTCGACGATCTGCGGCGCGAGTCCCATTGAGGGCTCGTCGAGCAGAATTGTCTTCGGGCGCGACATCAGCGCGCGGCCAATCGCGCACATCTGCTGTTCGCCGCCCGAGGTATAACCTGCGATCGATTGGCTGCGCTCGGCGAGCTTGGGAAAATAGGAATAGACCAGGTCGAGATCAGCCCGGATTGCCGCCTTGCCGTCACGCCGGGTGAAAGCGCCGGTGAGCAGATTTTCCTCGATTGTCAGATGGGCGAAGCACTGCCGGCCTTCCATGACCTGGATGCAGCCACGCCGGACCAGCTCGTTGGGCGAGAGGTCCTGCACTTCGTCGCCGTTGAACAGGATCGAGCCCTTGGTGACATCACCGCGCTCGGCATGCAGCAGATTGGAAATCGCCTTGAGTGTGGTGGTCTTGCCGGCGCCATTCGCGCCGAGTAGCGCGACGATGCCACCTTTGGGCACCTCGAGCGACACGCCTTTGAGCACCAGAATAACGTGGTCGTAGATGACCTCGATATTGTTGACCAAAAGAATGTTCTCCGCCTTGGCGGAAACCGAGGTCTCAATCTGCGTTGCCACCGACATGACTACTCCGGAGAAGTGGCTCTCCCCGCCGTTACGGCGGGGAGAGGATTGTCTTTGGATGTTTCACGAAGACTTGTCGCAAGGCTCCGTGCGCTTCGGCCAACCGGCGTTTTTCTGGACGTAGTCGGCGGCCGCCTTGTCGAGCAGCGGAATGACCTTGTCCTTCATGGGTGCGATCCAATCCGAGACCTTTACCCATTTCGCACCGTCCCACTGCTGCATATAGGCCGAGTGGTGGCCGTTATGGTCCTCGCAGGTCACCGAGATCGGTGCTGCAAAGCCATCAAGTCCCATTTCCTTCCAGCGTGCTGCCGAGATTTGCAGCGTTTCAAGGCCGCGACGCATTTCGTCGCCGGTGATGTCCTTCTTGCCGGTGATCTTCTGCGCGTTGCGGATCGCTTCAGAGATAACCGCGGCGTTCATCACGCCCCGATTATAGAAGTTATCGCCAATCTGTTCCGGCTTGGTCTGGCTGCCCTTGCCGATGACATATTTCTCGATGTCCTTCATCGCCTGGAAGTTCTTGCCCACGGCGTTGAAGTTGAGCGAAAGATAGCCCTTGGCACCAGCGCCGGCCGGGCGTGCATCGTCCTCGCTGCCCGACCACCAGATGCCGATGAAGTGATCCATCGGGTAGCCGGTCTTGGCGGCTTCCTGCACGGCAGTCGGGTTCATCGCGCCCCAGCCCCACATGATCATGTAGTTCGGACGATCGCGGCGCACGCTGAGCCAGAGGCTGGACTGGTTCTGCATTTGGGCTGCAGGCACCGGATACTCCTTCACGCTGAAGCCATACTCCTTGGCGAAAGCGTGCAGGAGCGGCAACGGCTCGCGGCCGTAACCACCGTCGAAGAAGATGAAGCCGATGGTCTTGCCCTTGAGTTTGTCGAGCCCGCCTTCCTTGCCGCCGATGTATCGCATGATGATGGACAGGCCGTCCCAATAGGTCGCCGGTGGATTGAAGATCCACGGGAAGTCCTTGCCGACCGCCGAAGCGGAGAGGCCATAGGCCATCGACAACACCGGGATATGATCGACTGCCGCCTTTGGAATCAGCGCCAGCGTGATGCCGGTCGAGTAAGGTGTAATCACCGCCGGATGCTTGTTCTTAAGCAATTCGTAGCATTCAACGCCCTTCTCGTTCTTGTAGCCGGTCTCGCACTCCTCAAGGACGAGCTTGGAGCCGCCAATGCCACCATCTCGCGCATTCAGCATGGCAAAATAGTCATGCAAACCGTTGGCGATCGGGATTCCCGAATTCGCGAACGGTCCAGTCCGGTAGGTGAACAGCGGAATGAATGTGTCTGCGGATGCCTGCGAGACCAGGGCAGATCCTCCCACCAGGCTCGCGACGGCAGCGCCGAGAACGATATGTTTCAAGCGCATCGTGTTTCTCCCTTTTTACCTCTGCCGGTGCTTGGTTGCCCCGGCTTTTTACGTCCAACCCTCGATCGAGAGGGGGTACCCTTACCCGGATATAGCCCCCGGATAGGGGAATTGGCCTGAGTGTGCCCTCTCAATACGGGAAAGGCCACACCCTGAGTTTCTGCTTTCCGATTTGCCAAAGCCGGGCCAGGCCGTTTGGCTCCACAATCAGAAAGAAAATGATCAGCGTGCCCAGGATCATGAAGTTCATATGCTCGACCGTCGAGGCGGGGATTCTGACGCCGAAATAGTCAGGCATGGAGCGCAGCACGATCGGCAGACCCCAGATCAGTGCTGCGCCAAAAAACGATCCGAGCAGGCTGCCGAGACCGCCGATAATCACCATGAAGAGCACCAGGAACGACTGATTAATGTTGAAGCTTTCGGACTCGGCGTTTCCAAGCCACAGGAACACCACCATCGCACCCGCGACGCCGCAGTAGAACGACGACACCGCGAAAGCGAGCAACTTGGTCGGATAAAGCTTGATGCCGATCAGCTCTGCCGCGATGTCCATATCGCGCACCGCCATCCAGGTGCGGCCGATACGGCCGCGCACCAGGTTCGAGGCGAGCCAGGTCATCACCGACACAATGGACAGCACGATGATATAGCGGGTTACCGGCTCTGCCGTCGGTCCGGTCACCGGAATGCCGAACAGCGTGCGGGTCGGGACCTCGATCGAAGCAGAGACATTGTAGTTGTACAGCCACGGGATACGGATGAAGCACCAAGACAGGAAGAACTGCGCGGCGAGCGTCGCAACCGCCAGATAGAAGCCCTTGATCCGCAGGCTGGGCAGGCCGAACACAATGCCGGCCGCGGCGGAAATAAAGCCGGAGCAGATGATCAGCACGACAATATTGATGCCGGGGAAGAAGGTCGCGAGCTTGTAGCATCCGAACGCGCCAACACCCATGAAGGCTCCGGTGCCGAGTGACAGTAGCCCGGTATAGCCCGTCAACAGATTGAGGCCGATGGCGGCAAGCGAAAGAATTAGCACCGGCGTAATGATCGAATCGATCACGAAGTCCGATGCCAGCAACGGCACCAGTATGAAGGCCGCCGCCAGCAGTACCACAATGCCGATCTGATCCTGGAGGATCGGAAACAGTGCCTGGTCGGCGCGGTAACTGGTCTTGAACTGGCCGGCTTCACGGTAAAGCATGCTGACCTCAGATCCGCTCGATAAGGCGTTCGCCGAACAGGCCTTGCGGCCGGAACAGCAGAAAGATGAGAGCGATCACATAAGCGAACCACTCCTCGATGCCGCTGCCAAACAGCGGGCCCCAATAGAACTCGCCGATCTTCTCGCCGACGCCGATAATGACACCACCGATTATGGCGCCGGGGATCGACGTGAAGCCGCCGAGGATCAGCACTGGCAGCGCCTTCAGCGAAATGATCTCGAGCGCGAACGAAACGTTGGAGCGTGCACCCCACATTATCCCGGTTGCAAGCGCCACGATGCCGGCGGCAAACCACACCACAACCCAGATATACTCCAGCGAAATTCCGACCGAGAGCGCAGCGCGATGGCTGTCGGCGACGGCGCGAAGCGCGCGCCCGATGCGGGTCTTCTGGAAGAACACCGCCAGGCTCGCGACCATGAGCGAAGCAATGATCGCTGCAGCAATGTCGATCTTTTGCATCTGAACGAAGCCGCCGAACATATGGATTCTGTAAGCGCCGCTCGGCAGCAGTAGCTCATCGGAGATCATGACCTTGGGATCGCCGCCGAAGATCAGTTCCCCGAAGCCGATGAGGATATAGGTCAGCCCGAAGGTCGCCATGAACAGGATGATTTCCGCCTGATTGACCAATGGGCGCAATACGAAACGTTCGACCCCGACCGCCAACAGGAACATCACCCCGATCGTAAGCGCGAGCGCGAGAAAGGCCGGCACGCCGTGCGCATACAGTCCGACCAGGGTCAGCGCGGCGAACACCACCATGATGCCTTGCGCAAAATTGAATACCCCGGAGGCCTTGAAGATCAGGACAAAGCCAAGTGCGATCAGCGCATAGAGCACGCCCGCGACTAGACCTTCCCACAGCGTCTGGACCAGGAGGTCGGGCGCGCTGCCCATTTGCACAAAGGGATCGATGAATATTTGATAGAGAAGATGCATGCTCGTCCCTTCAGTGCGCGACGCCGAGATAGGCGTCGATTACGGCTTGATCGCCCTTGACCTCGTCAGGCGTGCCGTCGGCAATTTTTTCGCCGTGGTCGAGCACCACCACACGGTCGGAAAGATCCATCACCACGCCCATGTCGTGCTCGATCAGCGCAATCGTTGTGCCGTAGTGATCGTTCACGTCGAGAATAAAACGCGACATGTCCTCTTTTTCTTCCATGTTCATGCCGGCCATCGGCTCGTCGAGCAGCAGCAGTTCCGGCTCCATGGCGAGCGCGCGGCCAAGCTCCACCCGCTTCTGCAGACCATAAGGCAGCCTGCCGACCGGTGTGCGGCGGATTTCCTGAATCTTGAGGAAGTCGATGATCTCTTCGACGCGCCGGCGGTGCTCGACTTCTTCCGTCATCGCCGGCCCGAAGCGCAGCAATTGCCAGAAGAAGCCGCGGTTCATCTTCAATGAACGGCCGGCCATGATGTTGTCGAGGGCGGTCATGCCGCGGAAAAGTGCGACGTTCTGGAAGGTGCGTGCAATTCCACCGTGTGCCGCTTCATACGGACGCATCTTGGATCGGGTTTCACCTTTAAAGGTGATGCGGCCCTGCTGCGGATGATAGAAGCCGTTGATGATGTTGAGCATCGAGGTCTTGCCGGCCCCGTTCGGACCGATGATCGCCCGGATTTCGCCCTTACGGATATTGAAGGAGACATCGGTGACGGCCTTCACCCCACCGAACGACAGCGATACGTCTTCAACCGACAACAACACGTCGCCGACCGCAACCTCGGGTCCGCTCGGCGCCCTCATGCCGCTTTCTCCAAAGCAGCGGCAGTCGCGACCGGCGCCATGTCCCGAATTTTCACACGCGCGCTGATCGTGCCTTTGCGGCCGTCCTCGAAGGTTACCTCCGTGGAGATATCAGCCTCTTTCGATCCGTCATATAGCGCCGTGATCAGGGGCCCATAGCGATCCGCAATGAAGCCGCGGCGAACCTTCTGCGTGCGCGTGAGTTCGCCGTCGTCGGCATCGAGTTCCTTATGCAGAATAAGGAAGCGCCTGATCTGCGCGCCTGCCATAACCTTGTCTTCGGCCAGTGATCGGTTCACCTCGGCGACATGTTTCTCGATCATGTCGTAGACCAGCGGGTGACCGGCAAGCTCCTGATAGGAGCCATAAACGACGTTGTTGCGCTCCGCCCAACTACCAACCGCGGTGAGATCAATGTTGATCATCACGGCGACGAAATCGCGCTTGTCGCCATAAGCCACCACTTCGCGGATGTTGGGATAGAATTTGAGCTTGTTCTCGATGTATTTCGGTGGGAACAGCGTGCCGTCGTTGAGCTTGCCGACGTCCTTTGCCCGGTCAATGATTTTCAGATGGCCGGTCTTCTCGTCGAAGTAGCCCGCATCACCGGTCTTCACATAGCCGTCCGGCGTCATAGCCTCGGAAGTCTTGTCCTTGTCCTTGAAATACCCGGAGAACATGCCTGGCGACTTGAACAGGACTTCGCCGCTTTCGGTGATGCGAATATCGACATTGGGGAATGCGGGACCGACTGTGTCGGAATAGATTTCTCCGTCAGGTTGCGCAGTCACGTAGAGGAAAGCCTCGGTCTGTCCGTAAAGTTGCTTCAGATTGAGACCGATCGAGCGATAAAATGCAAACAGTTCCGGTCCGATTGCTTCGCCCGCGGTATAGGCGACGCGTACACGCGAAAAGCCGAGCACATTCTTGAGCGGGCCGTACACCAGGAGATCGCCAAGCCAATAGAGCAGCCGCCCGACCAACGGCACCGGCTGGCCGTTTAGAATGCGCTCGCCATATTTGCGGGCCACGCCAATGAAGTAGTGAAACATCTTGCGCTTGAGAAAGCCGGCATCCTCCATGCGGATCATGACCCGCGTGAGCAGGAGCTCGAGTGTGCGCGGCGGCGCGAAATAGAAAGTCGGCCCGATTTCGCGCAGATCATGCATCGCCGTGTCGGAGCTTTCCGGGCATGCGGTGCAGAAACCGGATACCAGGCCCTGCGCGTAGTTCAGATAGTGGTCCCCAACCCAGGCGAGCGGCAGATATGCAAGGGCCACATCATTCTCGGTGAGCTTGTCGAACTTAACTGTATCGGACGCTGCTTTGATCGAACGCTCGCCCGTCAGTACGACGCCTTTCGAGGCACCGGTGGTGCCAGACGTGTAGAGAATGATGGATGGATCGCTTCCCTTGCCAGCGGCTATTTCGGCGTCGAGCCAGACACCGACAGCGGGATCTTGGGCGAGCGCGTTGCGTCCGTCTGCAATAAGATCGTTCATCGGACGCAGGTGGCTGTGGTCGTAGTCTCGCAAGCCCCGCGCCTCGTCGTAGAACATCTCCTCGAGCTTCGGCAGGCGATCCATCACGGACTGAATTTTGTCGACCTGCTCCTGATCCTCGACCGCGGCGAAGCGGACCTCGGCATGGGCGAGTACATAGGCCAATTCGTCGGCGACCGCGTCGGCATAGACCGGCACTGGAACCGCGCCCAGCATCTGGACGGCCATCACGGACCAATACATTTTAGGACGGTTGGCCCCGACGATGGCGACGGTTTCGCCCCGTCTAACGCCGAGCCGGTGCAAGCCGACGGCATAAGCGCGCACAATCTCAAGGACCTGGGACCAGGTCCAGGTTTGCCAAATGCCGAGGTCCTTGTGCCGCATTGACGGCCGTGAGCCATACAAATGGGCGTTACGAATCAATAGCTTGGGGAACGTATCCGCCGGAGCGGCGGCGATTGGCGCCACGGCCTTATCCTCCCGTGTGTCCGCGCTTCAATCTGCGCGATTCTTACCCCTCACCGCCTCTTCGGGCGGTCTTATTATCTCGATATGAAAACACCGCCGAAGGGCGGTCAAGTCTTAGACGGCATGGATTTTCGTCGTAGAGTTGCAGCTAAATTATTCCGCCGCCTTGAGAAACGACGCAGAACCAGCACCGAATTGCTCGCGCAAGGCGGCTTCCTCCACCTTGACGGCGGCAATGTGCCGCTGCTTGACCGGTCCGAAACCGCGAATTTTCTCCGGAAGTCCGGCGAGTTCTGCCGCGACATGATGATTTTCCGGCGTCAGATGTTTGATGATCTCTTCCAGAACACTTTCATAGTCTGGGATCAGGCGGCGCTCTGTTTGTCGCTCAATCGAATACCCGAATGGATCGAGCGGTGTGCCTCGCAAGAACTTGAACTTTGCCAGCACCGCAAAGGCTTTCAGCAGCCACGGACCGAACGACATTTTCTTCGGTTCGCCGGTCTGCGGATCGGGTTTCGCCAACAGTGGCGGCGCGAGATGAAATTCTAGGCGCAGATGGTCGCCGGCGAACGACGATTTCACGCGATCGACAAATCCGGTGTCGGTATAGAGCCGCGCCACCTCATATTCGTCCTTGTAGGCCATCAGCTTGAACAAATAGCGCGCCACGGCTTCCGTGAGTGTGCATTGGCCCGGCGCCTTTTCGGCTTCCGCCGCTTTCACCTTCTCGACCAGTGCACGGTAGCGCCGCGCATAGCGTGCGCTCTGATAGGCCGTAAGGTAGGCAACTCGCCGCTCCACCATCTCGTCGAATGTCTCCGACAGCTTGAGCGAATCGTTGACTGCTTCCGCCGAAGGCTTCACCAGCGCCTCAACGGCGGCGGGATCGACTGCCGCGCGGCGGCCCCAACGAAATGCGGCGATATTCTCGGCAACGGACTCACCGTTGAGCTCGATGGCTCGCTCGATGGATTCGGCCGACAGCGGCAAGGCGCCGGTCTGAAAGGCGTGCCCGACCATAACCAGGTTGGTTGCAATTGCGCGACCGACGATCTCGGATGCTATCCGCGACGCATCAATGAACTGACTGCGTTCGGGCCCGGCATGGCTCGAAATTGCGCGCTTGAGCCGTTCTACCGGCAACGAGTAGTCCGCGTTGCGCGTAAAATCGCCCGGCAAAAACTCTGCAGTATTGACCAAGACCCGCGTATTGCCCTGCTTGATAGCGCCGAGGACTTTCTTGGCGCCGGCAACGACAATGTCGCCGCCGAGCACCAGGTCGGCGCCGCCGGCGGCAATGCGAATGGCATGGATTTCATCAGGCGTATTGGCGATGCGGATGTGGCTGTAGACCGCGCCGCCCTTTTGCGCCAGACCGGCCATGTCGATCACACCGACGCCCTTGCCTTCAAGATGCGCGGCCATGCTGAGAATTGCGCCGACGGTGACGACACCAGTGCCGCCGACACCGGTGGCGATGATGCCATAGGGATGATTGATCAGCGGGACGTCTGGATTCGGCAGCGTCGGCCAGCCAGCAGGCTCGTCCACGCCCTCGCCGTGCTTAAGCTTGGCGCCGTGTACGGTCACGAAGGACGGACAGAAGCCTTTCAGGCAAGAATAATCCTTGTTGCAGCTCGACTGATCGATAGTGCGCTTGCGGCCCCATTCAGTCATCAGCGGCTGTACCGAGACGCAATTGGATTTCACGCCGCAGTCGCCGCAGCCCTCGCAGACCAGATCGTTGATCACCACGCGCTTGTCGGGATCGGGGAAGGTGCCGCGCTTGCGGCGACGGCGCTTTTCGGCGGCGCAGGTCTGGTCATAGATCAGCACGCTGACGCCCGGCACCGTGGTGAGGTCGCGCTGGACGGCGTCGAGTTCGTCGCGGTGATGCACGGTCAGCCCACGCGGCCAGTCGGTATCGGCGGGATATTTCCACGGCTCGTCGGTGACCACGACCACGCGTTTGGCGCCTTCGGCGGCAACCTGACGCGCGATCTGGTCCACCGTCAGGCCGCCGTCATTGGCCTGCCCACCGGTCATCGCCACCGCGTCATTGAACAGGATCTTGTAGGTCATGGTCACGCCGGACGCGATCGCGCCACGAATGGCGAGATAACCGGAATGGTTGTAGGTGCCGTCACCGAGGTTCTGAAACACGTGCGGGCGCTTGGAAAACGGCGCCTCGCCTATCCAGTTGGCGCCCTCGCCGCCCATCTGGGTATAGCCCAGCGTCTCGCGATCCATCCATTGCGCCATGTAGTGACACCCGATGCCGGCATAGGCGCGACTGCCCTCCGGCACGCGCGTCGACGTGTTGTGCGGGCAGCCCGAGCAGAAATAGGGAATCCGTTGCGCAATATCACCCGTTTCGGCGAGCGCACGCTGCGCGCTCTTGAGCCGCGCCACGTTGGCGCTCAGTTCGTCATTGGCGCCGTAGCGCAACAGCCGCTCGCCGATGCAGACCGCAACGTCGTTGGGATCAAGCGCGCCCTTGACCGGGAACAGCCAATTGCCCTGCTCGTCCTTCTTGCCGATGCAGACCGGCTGGTTGGCGCTGCCGTAAAGTTCCTCGCGCACCTGCACTTCGATCAGCGAGCGCTTTTCCTCCACCACGATGATGAGGTCGAGGCCTCTTGCGAAGTCGGTGAGCTCCTGCCGGGAGATCGGCCATACGCAGGCTATCTTGAACAGGCGCAGACCGAAATCGTTGCATTTGACCTCGTCGAGGCCGAGTTCGTCGAGCGCCTGCCGGACGTCGAGGTAGGCCTTTCCTGTGGTGATGATACCGATTTTCGGATTGCGCCCGCCCGACGTGATGATCTTATTGAGCGAATTGGCACGCACAAATGCCAGCATGGCATCGCGCTTGTAGTCGTGGAGGCGGGCTTCCTGACCGAGGATCGTGTCGACAAGTCGGATGTTGAGCCCACCTTCGGGCATATTGAAATCGGTCGGCGGCACGAACTTGATGCGATCGATGCTGCCGTCCACCACACCGGTCGACTCCACCGTCTCGTGCATGCATTTCAGCGCGGTCCAGGTGCCGGTGTAACGCGACATTGCCCAGCCGTAGAGCGCGTAGTCGATGATCTCCTGCACACCGGCCGGATTGAGGATCGGCATCATCACATCGACGAAATGGAATTCGGACTGATGCGCGGTGGTTGAGGATTCCGCCGTGTGATCATCCCCCATCAGGGCGAGTACGCCGCCATTGCGGGAGGAACCAGCCAGATTGGCGTGACGGAACACGTCACCTGAACGATCGACGCCAGGGCCCTTGCCGTACCAAAGGCCGAAAACGCCATCGAACCTGCCTTCGCCACGCAGTTCAGCCTGCTGGCTGCCCCACAATGCCGTGGCAGCAAGCTCCTCGTTGATGCCTGGCTGAAACTTGATGTCGGCGGCGGCAAGATGGCGCCCGGCGCGCATGAACTGCTGGTCTAGGCCGCCGAGCGGCGACCCACGGTAACCCGTGAGGTAGCCGCCGGTATTGAGCCCGGCCCGGCGGTCGCGCTCTTTTTGCATCAGGCAGGCGCGGATAAGCGCCTGATAGCCGGTCACGAGGACGCGATCCTGCGCCAAATCGTATTTGTCATCGAGATGGACGGATCGGAGCGTCATCGGGGACCTTGGGCAAAGCGGGGTAGCCAGAATAGCGAGCCCGGACACCACTCATATAGGCAGCAGCATAGCGACGCAAAACCGAAGAAAGTGCCGAGAAAACCTTACACCTCAATGGCCTGCGGTCAATTTCGTTCTCGGCGTGACGGCTGGAAGGAAATTTCGGCCGTGCGCCATCCGGCGCATTTTGGCGCAATGCAGCACTCACGTCCCCGTTCCCTCAAAATTGACCCTGGTCAATGAACGTCCGCGCGCGCAGGCTAATTTTTGAGCATGGCATTGGCACAACGACGACTGGAAAGCGACCTTGGCCGGCTGCGCGACGAAATGGTCGACGATCATATCATCGCGCGCGGCGTTCGCTCGGAGCCCGTCCTCAAGGCCATGCGCAAGGTCCGGCGTGAAGCGTTCCTTCCACATCACCTCCAGGAATTCGCTTACGAGGATTCGCCGCTGCCGATCGCCGAAGGGCAAACGATCTCGCAACCCTATATCGTCGCGCTGATGGTCGAGGCCTTGGGGCTCGAGGGCGGAGAAAAAGTGCTCGAAATCGGTACCGGGTCCGGTTACGCGGCCGCGGTGCTCGCCGAAATTGCCGGAGAGGTCTACACTGTCGAACGCATAGCCCAACTCGCAGAGAAGGCCGCGGCCGTGCTCGCAGAGGAAGGCTACGACAATGTGCACGTGCTGCACGGCGATGGCACGCGCGGTTGGTCGGATCACGCGCCGTACGACGGAATCGTGGTCGCCGCCGGCGGACCCAGGATTCCGGAATCGCTACGCAAGCAACTCAGGATCGGTGGCCGGCTTGTCATCCCGATCGGCAGCAGTGCCCGCGCGCAAGAGCTGGTCCGCATTACTCGCGTCGCCGAAAATGATTATCGGCGCGAGGATCTTGCCGACGTGCGTTTCGTGCCGCTGCTCGGGCAGGAAGGATGGGAGCCCGAGACACCGGCGAAGCCGCCGCGCCGCATCGTCCGGCTGCGTGAAGAGACACTGGAACGCAAGATTGCAAGAGCTGCGGAGCCGTTCCAGTCGATCGAGAGCGCCGACATATCGGCTCTGCTTTCTCGCATCGGCGATGCGCGCGTGGTGCTGCTCGGCGAAGCCACTCACGGCAGTTCGGAATTCTACCGGATGCGCGAGAAAATCTCGCGCGAGCTGATCCTGAGGAAGGGATTCAATTTTATTGCCATTGAGGGTGACTGGCCGGACGCCGCTCGCATCGATCACTATGTGAGGCACCGGGAATATCCACCGTCCGAATGGACCGCCTTTGCACGATTTCCGGTCTGGATGTGGCGCAACAATGAGGTACGCGCCTTTGTCGACTGGCTGCGCGAGCACAATGCAGGTGTGGAAGCCGAAGGCCGCGTCGCTTTCCACGGTCTCGATCTCTATAGCCTCTACGACTCGATCCGTTTCGTCCTGAAATACCTTGACGACGTCGATCCGAAAGCGGCGAAAATCGCGCGCGAACGCTACGGCTGCCTGACACCGTGGCAGGCGGATCCGGCGACTTACGGCCACGCCGCGCTCAACGGTACCTATCCGACCTGCGAAGACGATGTAGTGCGCGCGCTCAGGGACCTGATGGCAAAGCAGCAGGCCTACGCCAGTCACGACGGCGAACGCTTTCTCGACGCGGTGCAAAATGCCCGCCTGGTGACGAATGCCGAACGCTACTATCGCATCATGTATTACGGTTCGCGTGCTTCATGGAATTTGCGCGACGAACACATGTTCGGAACCCTCAAGCTGCTGCTTGCCCATCATGGGCCGAATTCGAGGGGCATCGTCTGGGCACACAATTCCCATATCGGAAACGCGGCAGCGACGGAGATGTCCGCGCGCGGCGAGCACAATATCGGTCAACTATGCCGGGAGGAGTTTCGCAACGACTGCTACGCCATCGGCTTCGGTACGGACCACGGCACTGTGGCGGCGGCATCGGGCTGGGATGGCCCGATGGAGATCAAGATCGTGCGGCCTGCGATGAAAAACAGCTATGAATTGTTATGCCGTGAGGCGGCGGTCCCGCGTTTTATCCTGCCCCTGCGCGACCGGGAAAGCGAACACGCGCGCGGCCTTATGACGCCGCGGCTTGAACGCGCGATCGGCGTCATCTATCGGCCGCAGTCCGAACTCGCCAGTCACTATTTTGAAGCCGTGCTGCCCCGGCAATTCGATGAATTTATCTGGTTCGATGAGACCAGCGCCGTGACACCGTTCCGAACCGAGGAACTGGAAGGCATGCCGGATACATACCCGTTCGGCGTGTAGCCGTACCGGATTTTGCGCAACGCAGCATGCGGAGCAGCCCAACGTTTGTGTGGGTGGTTAAAACCTGCGCGGGCTGTAAAAGGACGGCAGCCGGAATCCGTATTGATGCTGCAATCCCCTTCTTCGTCTATCGAAACCCGATCGTCCTGGGTCGTTGCAAGCGTAGCCCTGCTCGCCATGATGATGGCGTTCGGCGCCGCCTGGATCACGGCCGTCGCACTCAAGGATATTGCAGCCGAGGTTGGCGGCGCGCGGTCGGTTCCGGCGCTCGCCAGCGCGCTGGCCTGGCTTTGCTCCGGCGCCGGCGGCATCTTGATGGGCCGCATCGCCGACCGCGTCGGCACGCGCTGGACCGTCACCTGCGGCGCGTTGATGATCGGCCTCGGCCTGGCGATCTCGACCCTCGGTCCGCCCTGGCCGCTGTGGATCGGCCATGGGCTGTTCATCGGATTGATCGGCTTGGGCGGCATCAATGCGCCAATGTACATCTATGTCAGCCGCTGGTTTGACCGCCGGCGCGGCTCGGCACTGGCATTGATCTCGAGCGGCAGCTATCTCGCCGGCGCGATGTGGCCGCCAGTGTTCGAGCGGGCCATCGCCGCATTCGGCTGGCGTCAGGCCATGCTGTGGTATGCGCTCGCCGAAATCGTCGTGATCGTGCCACTGGCTTTGATCTATTTTCGCGCGCCACCGGAAGTGATTCATCCCGCGCCAACCGCCAGCAGCGCTGGCGTCAAGGCGCGCGTGCTCGGCTGGCCGCCTAATCTCGTGTTCGCCATGATGTGCGCGGCCGCGGTTCTGTGCTGCATTCCGATGGCGATGCCGCAGGGCCATTTGGTCGCCTTCTGCAGCGATCTCGGCATTGCGCGTTCGGTCGGCGCTCTGATGCTGTCGGTTCTGCTTGGCACCGCTTTCCTGAGCCGCCAGATCTGGGGCGCCATTTCCGACCGCATCGGCGGCCTTGCCACCGTCTTGATCGGTTCGGTCTGGCAGTGCTCGGCCATGACTGCGTTTCTGTTCACGCAGGATGAGGTCGGCCTGTTCACTGTTGCCGCCGCCTTCGGCCTCGGCTTTTCCGGCATCATCCCCGCTTATGTGCTGGCGCTGCGCGAGCTGTTTCCAGCTTCGCAGGCCTCGTGGCGGATTCCGACATTATTGTTGTTCAGCGGCGGCGGCATGGCGGCCGGCGGCTGGCTTGCCGGGTTACTCTACGATCATTTCGGCTATTATGCGCCGGCTTTTGCCACCGGCATCGGCTCGAATATTCTCAACATCATTGTGGTCGGATCGCTGGTGTTGTTGCAAACGAAACACCGTGGCGACACCAGACGCCGCGAATCTATCGCTTACGAGGACGCGACGCCTGCTGCAGGATGACCGGTTTGGTTCAAGCGCTTGGCGGACTGATTACGCGCACCCCGCCTAGTATTCCGACCGCAAGCACCGCGGGAAACAGCGCGAGCCAGGTGCCAGTCGCCGCGAGCGCCGCGGTCCCGGCCCAGGCAATGGACGAAAACGCTTCCGCAAACGTCGCGATGCGCGAGGAAACCTGCCGGCGCCGGAACTGGCTGCGCCGCGCCTGCACCCTGAAGCAAAGCTGAATCTGGGTGGCCGAGGCGGCCGCTATCACCACGCCCAATCCCGCCGTAAGCGCGCACCAGGACGACGCCAGTGCCAGCGCCGCGACCAGCGGCGCAAATACAAATGCGATCGCGCCCATGACCGCTTCGATCTTTGCCCAGATGATGCGGCGGGCGGTAATCGGTGCGCTCGCAACCAGGTCGGGCGCGTCTTCGCCGGAGATGGACAACCAAGCCAGGCCGCCGGCCAGTTGTCCGGCCGCCATCACCACCACCGGAACCAAAACGACAAAAGCGCCGGTGCCATCGCTGAAGCTGCGCCATAGCAACAGCGCGGGCGGCAACAGATAGAGAATCTGCATCAGGGTCTGCGACATCAGCCATGGATCGCGGATGAGCAGCGTCCATTCCTTTTGCCGCAGCACCTGGCCGGGCGAGCCGCGGCGAAAGCCTTGCGACCAGCGCCGATGGCGAACGACGCTGCTGGAAACGCCGGCGGCAGCTACGGCGTGGTCGCCGAAACGGATGGAGAAAACCGCAATGGAGATACCGAGCAACGCAAGGCTGACGACGACGATCGGAGCCAGCACCGCAGGATCGCCCATCGCCGCGCGCGCCGGCCACCAAAATACACTTCCGGGATCGGGAGCGAGCGTGACGAGCCATTCCGACTGCAACAGTGCGAGGCGCGACAGGCTGCCATAGGAAAGGATTGCTGCGACCTGCAAGCCTATAACAAAGGACGCGCCGATGACTGCCGCCACGATCTGCGCGATCAGGCGCGTGCGCTTGGGCCCGATCACGCGAAACAGCGCGACGGTCAGCGCGACCGCGAATGCCGCCGCAAGCGCGCCCATGGCGGCGACCACGCCGAAAGCGGCGAACCAGCGAACGCCGCCAATCATGGCCAGCACGTTAATGAAGGGTGCCGCCAGCAGCGTAGCCA
Source organism: uncultured Alphaproteobacteria bacterium (assembly GCA_963828695.1). Classification (GTDB taxonomy): domain Bacteria; phylum Pseudomonadota; class Alphaproteobacteria; order Rhizobiales; family Xanthobacteraceae; genus Pseudolabrys. Next base: position 1,132,210 of record CAWHFS010000001.1, read on the forward strand.
TCAACCCCACCGCTACAGCTATGCGGCCGATGCGCACGGAAAAGACTTTGCGCTGGCTCACTGGCGAGGTCAGGATGAGGTCGAGATCGGAACGCGTATAAAAGGCGCGCGTGGCTGATTCCATCGCCTGCGACAGCAGCAGCGCGAACGACAACAGCAAGGTGCCGGTCACCACGACCAGCGTCGCCTTGTCCGGAACGGCTTCGGCATAGCGGCCAACCATGCCGTACGCCAGCAGGTGCATGAAGACGGCGAAAACGATCAGCGCGATCGTGACGGTACGTGCACGGGTGCGGCGCCCCGCAGTCATCAGAGCAACCCAGTCGCGCCAGCCGAGACGGAGTTCGTAACCGGCGAGCCATGCCAATGTTGCGGGACGGCTCACGCGGCGGCTGCCTCTTCGGCCACCAGGGTCAGGAACGTGTCTTCCAGGCTGGTGGCAGTTTCGCCGGTCTGCTGGCGCAGCTCGTCAAGTGTGCCTTCGGCGATCAACCGCCCCTTGGCGATGATGCCGATGCGATCGGCCATGCGCTCGGCGACTTCGAGAATGTGCGTGGTCATGATGACCGTGCCGCCGGCGCGCACGCGCTCGCGCAGCACGTTCTTGACAACCCGCGCGGAGCCGGCATCAAGCCCGGTCAGCGGCTCATCCAGGATGATAAGTTTGGGATCGTGCACCAGCGCACCGGCGAGTGCCACCTTCTGTCGCATGCCGCGGGAAAATCCCTCGCAACGCTCATCCGCGTGCGGCTCGAGTCCGAGCCAGCCGATCAATTCGCGCGCGCGTGTTTCGGCGATGCCAGCATCAATGCGCCAGAGACCGGCGACGAATTCGAGGTATTCGTATGGGGTGAGCTTGTCGTAGATCATCGGCTCATCCGACAGCCAGGCGGTCATCTGTTTGGCCGCAATCGGATCCCTGAGTGCGTCAATCCCGTCGATGTGAATTGTGCCGGTGTCGGGTCGCAGCAGCCCGACCACCATGCGCAAGGTGGTCGTCTTGCCGGCACCGTTCGGGCCAACCAGGGCATAGAACTCGCCGCCATACACGGTGAGATCAAGCGCATCCACGGCGAGCCTGTCGAACGATTTTGTGAGCCCGCGCAACGCGAGGGCAGTGGGTCGTTGGAATTGGCTCATTGGGCCGCCGCCTGTCAGGACAAGTACGGGTCCAGTTCTAGCGTTGAGTGGTTTCGGCGGCGTAAACCGATGAATGGCTATGTGTTGATCAGGCTTTCAGGATGGTTAAGCCGGTGGAAACCATGATTGTCCGCCTCATGGCTTCGGCAAAATGTTGAACATCTCGGCGCCGTACATTTTCCGTGCATCGGACAGCAGTGGCCTTACGGCCTCGACAAAGGCCGAATGTTCCATGGCCGTCAGCTCCACGATTTCGCAGCCGGCATCCTCGATCGCCTTACGTGATTGTTCGTGCTCCTCGACTGCGAGCTTGCGCTGGAATGCCACCGCGTCGGTCACCGCTTTTTGCGTTGCTCGCTTCAATTCATCCGGCCATGCATCGAACGACGCGCGATGGAAGAAAATCGGCCGCGAAATATAGAAATGAGATGTAAGCGTGTGGAACTTGTGAAATTTGTGCACGCCGTAGGTGACAGTGTTGGCGAGAGGATTTTCCTGTGCATCCAGAGTTCCGGCCTTGATCATGGTGATCGCTTCGGTCAGGTCCATGCGCATGGCCACGGCGCCGAGCAGTTCAAAAGTACGCTTTTGAATCTTGCTCGGCAGCACGCGAATTTTCATTCCCTTGAGATCGGCCGGTTCATGCACCGGGCGCAACCGGTTGGAGATGTGGCGGAAGCCATTCTCGAACCAGCCGAGGATGCGATAGCCGACGCGTTCCTCGGTTTTGCGTGCAAGGTATTCGCCGAGCGCGCCGTCCATTGCCGAACGCGCCTGCGTGTTATTGGCGAACAGGAACGGGAGGTCGACGAACCCCAGTTCCGGCACACGGTCGGTCAGATAGCTGGAAGACTGGTAGCCGAGGGTCATCTCGCCCTGCTCGACCAGGGTGAGAATGTCCTCGGCCTTGTAGCCGTGGTCCATGATATTCCAGACGTATTCGACGTTCACGCGCGGGCCGAATTCGGCCTGCAATTTATCGCCGATGAATTTCAGCGATTTGCTGAAACCGGTGGTTGGCGGCCCGTAACCGGCCATGCGGATCTGGATTGGCGTGGTCATTTCTCGCTCGCTTTGCGCTCTCTCTATACTGACGGTGTGCCGTCTGGCCAAGCGCGCCGCATATGCTAGTCTGATCACAAATGACGAAGAGGAGGACGCGCCGATGAACAAACATGCCAAACTGGCCGCGACCGAGATTTCACAGGATGCAATTTCTGATGCCGAATGGGAGGCTCGGGTCGATCTCGCCGCGGTCTATCGGCTGCTTGCCCATCATGGCTGGGATGACGTGATCTACAACCACTCATCCATGCGGGTACCAGGCGAGCCGCGCTATTTCCTGATGAAAAAGCACGAACTACTCTACACTGAGGTGACGGCGTCCAATCTGGTGAAAGTCTGCATGGACGAGGACCTGGACGAAAAATCCGGTGTCAATCGACCAGGCTTTACGCTGCATGGCGGCGTTCTGGGCGCTCGAGCGGATGTCAATTGCGCGGTACACGTTCATACCGAAGACGGCATGGCGTTGGCAGGCCTCAAGCACGGCTTGCGCATGGTTTCGCAACAGGCCATCCGCTTCTATCAGCGCATCGGCTATCACGCCTACGAAGGGATTACCGAAGACTTTGACGAGCGCGCGCGCATCAACAAGGACCTCGGGCAGAACCGCGCCATGATCCTGCACAATCACGGCCTGCTCACGGTCGGCAAGACCGCGCGCGAGGCGTTCGTGTTGATGAAATACCTGCTCAATGCCGCCGAGATCCAGCTGAAGATGGAAGCGACCGGGGCCGAGCTGCTCGAAGTTCCCGCAGAGGTCTGCGCCAAGACTGCGGCGCAGTATGAGCACCACGACAGCGGTCGCGGCAGCGCAGACTGGCCGGCTTACCTGCGCAAGCTCGACGCCATCGACCGCAGTTACCGCAACTAGTATCCATCCGCCGCGATGGAATTGCCCATGCGCAACCGCATCAAGGAGTGCATGGGCCGCGGCGAGGTGGCGTTGTGCATGGCGAGCCGGTTGGCACGCACCGCCGATCTCGGCATGATCGCGGATGCCTGCGGCTTCGACGGCTTCTATATCGACATCGAGCACTCGTCGATTTCGATCGACACCGCTGCTCAGATCTGCACCGCCGCATTGCCGGTGGGAGTTACGCCGATGGTGCGCGTCCCCGGCCACGACTTCGATTTGGCGGCGCGGTTGCTGGATTCCGGCGCCCTCGGCATCATCTGCCCGCAGGTGGACACCGCCGCGCAGGCCGAAGCCATGGTCGCCGCGTGCAAATTTCCCCCGCTCGGCCACCGTTCGGTCGCAGGCACGGGGCCACTGCAAGGTTACCACGCGACGCCGCTCGGTGAGGTCAATGCTCAGGGCAATGCGCTGACCTTGTGCGTCCCGATGCTGGAAACGCAGACAGGGATCGACAATGCCGACGCTATTGCCGCCGTACCGGGCATCGACATGCTGTTGGTGGGCTCGAACGATCTATCGACCGAACTCGGCATTCCCGGCGAGCTTCGCCACCCGAAAATTCGCGCCGCGTTCGAAGTCACCGCGAAAGCCTGCAAGACACGTGGCAAGCAACTCGGCGTCGGCGGCGTGCGCGGCGATCATGCGCTGACGGCCGACCTCGTGAAGCTCGGCGCGCGCTTTATCATCGCGGGGCTGGATACCGGCTATCTGATGCAGGCGGCGCGGGCGGATGCTGCCGCGATCAGGAAGGCTATTGGCTAGAAAAGGAGCTCTTTCCGCTCATTCCCGCGAAAGCGGAAATCCAGATTGATTGGCACTGTGTCCCCGCTTTCACGGAGACGAGCGGATACTGAACCGGCCCAACTCAAATTGCTGGTTCTGCTTCACGGGGCGTTCCTTCGCCCCTCGCCCGGGCCCCATTGCCAGAAGTCGCGGCCTTCCTCCCGCATGAAGCGCGCAAGTACCATCATGTGCACCTCGCTGGCGCCATCCACCAGCCGCGCCGCGCGCGAGGCGCGGTAAACCCATTCCGCCACTGTGTCCTTGGAAAAGCCGCGCGCGCCCTGCAGCTGGATTGCGACATCGGCAGCCTTGTGCAGCGTGTCGGCGACATGGACCTTTGCCATTGAAACTTCCTTGCGCGCACGGCCACCCTGATCGAGCATCCAGGCCGCGTGCATGGTGAGCAGGCGGCCGATCTGGATCTGCTGCGCCACTTCACCAAGCTTGATCTGCACGCTTTCGCGGTCGCCGAGCTTGATGCCGAAGCCCTCGCGCCGGTTGACATATTCCTGCGCAATTTCCATGCAGCGCTTGGCCCATCCGAGCCAGCGCATGCAATGCGTGAGCCGCGCGGGCCCGAGTTTGATCTGCGTCACTTTCAGGCCGTCGCCTACTCCCATCAATACGTTTTCCGACGGCACTTCCAGTCCATCGAACTCCAGTTCGCAATGGCCGCCATGTTCTTCCGGCCCGAGGATCGGAATGCGCCGCACGATACGCCAGCCGGGTTGATCCTTGTGGTAGAGAAACGCGGTGAGCCCGCGACGCTTTTCTTCGCTGGTGCGGGCCATCAGGATGAAGTGTGCCGCGCCATCCGCTCCGGTGATGAACCATTTGCGGCCGCTAATGATATATTTGCCGCCCTTTTTTTCCGCCTTGGTTCGGATCATGGACGGATCGGAACCTCCGCCCGGCGCAGGTTCGGTCATCGCGAAGGACGAGCGCACCTTGCCGTCCACGATCGGCCTGAGCCACTTGTCCTTCTGCTCGCGAGTGCCGACCAGCCGCAGCAGGTTCATGTTGCCGTCGTCCGGCGCCATGCAGTTGATCGCCAGCGGCCCGAACAGACTGCGCGCGGCTTCCTCATAGATTGCCGCCCAGGCCACCACCGGCAATTCCATGCCGCCATATTCCTTCGGCGACTGCGGCGCCCAAAGACCCGCCTTTCTCGCTTTCTCGCGCACTTTCGTGAGCTGGGCTTCCGGAATATTCTCGTGCTCGGCGAAGTTGGCCGGGTCAGATTCCAGCGGCAGCACGTGCTCGTCGATGAAGCTTCGCACCTTCAAACGAAGAGCCTCGATCTCGGGCGAGAGTGTGAAGTCCATTCCCGTTACCCCCTGATCTGCACTACTTGCCCGCCGTCCACCACGATGGTGGCGCCGGTGATATAGCTGCCGGCATCCGACACCAGCAGCAGCAGCGCGCCATCGAGATCGCCCGCGCTGCCGAAGCGGCCCATCGGTATCTCACGTTTGAGCGCAGTACCTGCCTCGCTCTCAAGATACTTGTCATTGATCTCGGTGATGAACCAGCCCGGCGCGATGGCGTTCACACGCACGCCCTTGAAGGCGAGCTCAAGCGACAGCGCCTTGGTAATCTGCACGACGCCGGCCTTGGCGGTAGCGTAGGCGGCGACGCCCTTGGCAACACCAAAGCCGAGCACCGAGGCGATATTGACGATAGCGCCCTGTTTCTTCGCCGCCAGCATGCGGCGCGCGGCCTCCTGCGCCCAATAGAACACCGCATCGAGGTCGGTTCCGAGAACCTTGCGCCATTCTTCTGTGGCAACCTCGATCGCGCGGCGGGCCGACTGCGCGATGCCGGCATTATTGACAAGGATGGTCACCGTACCGAAGGCCTTTTCAGCGGCATCGTACGCGCGCGTCATGACCGCGAGATCTGTGACGTCAGCCTCGATCGCGACCGCCTTTCCACCCTTCGCTTCGATCTCGCCCTTCAATGCGTTCAGCCGGTCGGCCCGCCGCGCGACCAGCGCAACCGCGGCACCATTGTCGGCCAGCGCCTTGGCGAATTGCGTGCCCAGGCCGCTGGAAGCACCGGTCACCAGCGCCACACGGCCCTTCAGACTGAACATCTCGGCGGCTTTCATGCGGAGCCCTTATACACATCCCCTCCGGCACTATGGAATAGACTACCAAAATTCACCCGCGTATTTTGCATCAAATCAGCTGTTGATTCGGACGGATAGCTTGAAACAACTCTGGCGGGCGACCATCAATAGCTGGCACGGCCTCGTCGCGGTGACGCGATCGGAACAGGCATTCCGCGAGGAGCTCGTGTTGCTGGCGATCGGTATCCCGCTCGCCTTTTTCCTGACCGCAGATATCGGCAAGCGGTTCGCGCTGATTGGCGTGCTCGTTCTCGTTCTCATTGTTGAACTACTCAATACCGCGATCGAGAAACTCGGCGATCGCATCACGCGCAAACGCGATCCGGCAATCAAGCGCATCAAGGACATGAGCTCTGCGGCAATCTTGCTGTCGCTGCTCGGCGCCGGCGCGGTATGGATCTGGATCGCCGCTGAGCGGTTTTGGCCCTGAAACAACTTCGGCTAGCGTCCGTAAAGCGCATGCGGCAGCGCGGTCGCAAGACCTGGCAGAAACCACAGCACAGCGAGCGCGAACAGCTGGATCAGCACGAAGGGAACGATGCCCAGATAGATATGCCGCGTCGTGATTTCCGGTGGCGCAACGCCACGCAGATAAAAAAGCGTCGGCCCGAGCGGCGGGTGCATGTAGGAGGTCTGAAGATTCACCGCCACCATGATGCCGAGCCACACCGGATCGATGCCGGGCATCTTCAACAGCGCGGGCGCAACAATCGGCACGACGACAAATATGATCTCGAAGGCATCCATCACGAACCCAAGCAGGAATATCGCCAGCATTGCCGCCAGCACGGCACCCGTGACGCCGCCCGGTAGATCTGAAAGCGCGCGATGCACCATGTCATCGCCGCCGAGAGCGCGGAACACCAGGCTGAACAGCGTGGCGCCGATCAGGATGAGAAAGATCATGGCGGTGATCTGGGTGGTCTTCTCGACCACCGGCATCAATATTTTGACAAGCCGGCTTTTCCGGGCGCCAAGCAACATGGCGCCGACCGCACCCACTGACGCCGCTTCGGTCGGCGTCGCCACGCCAAAGAGGATCGAGCCAAGGACCGCGACGATCAGTACCGCCGGGGCCAACAGAGCTTCAACCAGCCCGCCATGCGCGCGCATGTCAGGCCCGGTGACCACGGGACAGCTTGCAGGTTTCAGCACCGCAGCCGAGATCAGATAGAGAAGGTACAAACCGACCAGCAGTAGCCCGGGGCCGATCGCGCCGGCAAACAGATCACTGACCGAGATCACGTCCGGTGCAAACTTCCCCTGCGCAAGCTGCGCCGATTGGTAGGCGTTGTTGAGCTGGTCGCCCAGCACCACCAGCACGGTCGATGGCGGAATGATCTGTGCCAGCGTCGCAGAAGCCGCAACAGTGCCGGCGGCCAGGCGCGGGTCATAACCGTGCCGCATCATTGCCGGCAGCATGATCAGGCCCATGGTCACCGCGGTCGCGCCGACAATACCCGTCGAGGCTGCAAGCAACGCACCGACGATAACCACGGAATATCCAAGCCCGCCGCTCAAGCGGCCGAACAGCCGACCCATGCGCTCGAGCAGGTCTTCCGCGATCCGGGATTGTTCGAGCATGACGCCCATGAAGATGAACAGAGGAATTGCCAGCAACACTTCGTTGGTCATCACGCCGAAAATTCGCTGCGGCAACGCTCCAAGAATGGTGAAATTCATGGCGCCGAGCGCATGACCGAGCACCGCGAATATCAGCGACACGCCGGCGAGCGTCAGCGCTACGGGATAGCCGGCCATCAGGGCGGTGATGACAGCGGCGACCATCAGCAAAGCGAGGATTTCCGCGAACGGCATCAGTGTTTCCCCGACAACGCCGCGAGCGCGCGAATTGCCTGTGCCAGACCCTGCAGCGCCACCAATACGGCGGAGGCCGGAATCAAGGTCTTGAGCAGGAAGACCAGGGGCAGCCCGCTGGTCTCATGCGAGCGTTCGAGGATCGACCAGGAGCGTGCTGCAAATGGAACCGAAAACCAGATCAGCACCAGTGCAAATGGCAATAGCAGGAGCACACTTCCTGCGAAGTCGACGATGGCCCGCGTGCGCGGGGTTGCGTGCGCGTAAAACACATCGACGCGGACGTGGCCGCCGGCACGCAAGGTCCAGGCCGCCGCCAGCATGAACAGCGTCGCATGGGCATAGATCACCGTTTCGGATGCCCAGATCGAGCCGAGCCCGAACAGATAGCGCGCCACCACCAGCGCAAACTGGAGCAGCACGATTGCCAGCGCCAGCCAGGCCACCGCACGGCCGATGGCCGTGGTCAGGCGGTCAATGCGGTCTGCCAATTGTGCGAATGTGGCGTTCATCCAAACATCATGACATATGGCCACCGATGGTGGCACGGCCTCAATCCGCCAGATTCCGAGGCGTAGCCGTAGGATCGCGGATCGAAGGATGAGGGCGACAGAGAGCCTGGCTCAGGCTAAATTCCTCTCATGGCTCACGATCACCACCACGACCATTCGGAGCTTTCGGAGACCCAGCTGCGCGTGCGCGCACTGGAAACCGTTCTTACCGAAAAGGGCTATGTGGATCCTGCAGCGCTCGACCTCCTGATCGAGACCTATGAGAAGAAGGTTGGCCCGCGCAACGGTGCCCGCGTGGTCGCCAAAGCCTGGGCCGACCCCGCCTATCGCGCGCGGCTCTTCAAGGACGCCACGCCCGCGATCGGCGAGCTCGGCTATGCCGGCCGCCAGGGCGAGCACATCGTCGCGCTGGAGAATACGCCGAAGCTGCACAACATGGTCGTATGCACGCTGTGCTCCTGCTATCCGTGGCCGGTGCTCGGTCTGCCGCCGGTCTGGTACAAGTCGGCGCCCTATCGCTCGCGCGCGGTCGCTGACCCGCGCGGTGTGCTTGCCGATTTCGGCGTGACATTGCCGAAGGACGCCGAAATCCGCGTATGGGATTCGACCGCCGAGATCCGCTATCTCGTCATTCCGATGCGACCTGCCGGCACCGATGGCTGGAGCGAGGACAAGCTCGCCGAGCTCGTGACGCGCAATTCCATGATCGGCACCGGCTTGCCGAAGCCGCCGAAAGACTTGAAATGAACGGCGCGCAGGACATGGGCGGCGTGCACGGTTTCGGTCCGGTCGAGCCGGAGCCGAACGAGCCGGTCTTTCATGCCGATTGGGAAAAGCGCGCTTTCGCGCTCACGCTGGCAATGGCGATGCCGGGCGGCTGGAATATCGACATGTCGCGTTTTGCACGCGAGAACCGGCAGCCGGCCGAGTATCTGTCGATGAGTTACTATCAGATATGGTTTGCCGCGCTCGAGGCGATGCTGAAGGAACGGGACCTGGTGAGCGACGATGAGATCGTCGCCGGCCATGCGCTGCATCCTCCGAAGCCCGTCAAGCGCACGCTCACACCCGCTGACGTGCTCAAGGTTTTGCATCGTGGCGGCCCGACCGAGCGCGAAACCAATACTGCCGCGCGCTTCAATGTCGGCGACCGTGTGCGCGCAAAGAACATCAATCCCCTCACCCATACCCGGCTGCCGCGCTACGTGCGCGGCCATTCCGGCGTAATCGAACGTGTCATCGGCTGCCATGTATTCCCCGACAGCAACGCCACCGGCGCCGGCGAAAATCCGCAATGGCTCTACACCGTGCGCTTCGTGGGCAGTGAACTGTGGGGCGACAGTGCCGATCCGAGGTTGAGGGTTTCAATCGACGCCTGGGAGCCGTATCTGGAACCGGCATGATCGATCAGGCCGCAGCACGCCACGCGACGCGAGAAATTCCAGATATCCCCCGCGATGCCGAGGGTCCGGTGTTCCGCGAGCCATGGGAGGCGGAAGCCTTCGCCATGACGCTGGCGCTGCATGAGCGCGGGCTGTTCAGCTGGAGCGAATGGGCGGCAGCGCTTGCCGCCGAGATCAAGCGGGCGCAGGCTGGCGGTGATCCCGATACCGGCGAGACCTATTACTTGCACTGGCTTGCCGCGCTGGAAAAACTGGTGGCTGAAAAAGGCGTGACCAGTGTAGCCACGCTGCACCGGTACCGCGACGCCTGGGACCGTGCCTGCGACCGCACCCCCCATGGGCAGCCAATCGAGTTGAAGGACGAGGATTTCGGCTAAACGCCCAACAGCCGCTCGCTCACCATGTATCCGGTGAGCAGAAGAACGCCGAACAGAATGATCACGGCCGCTGCCGCGGTTTCCAGACCACGCAATACGATCATTCCGGCGCCTGGCTTGCGCTTGGCCAGCTTGCCCGCGAGCCCGCGTGCGCTGACCGCCAGTGTCGCGACGGCTGCAACCGTGATTGCCGTGCCCAGACCCATGGCAAAGGTGGAAGCAACGCCGATCCAGAACAATCCTTGCGCCAGCGCGAAAACCAACACGATGATTGCGCCCGAGCATGGGCGCAATCCCACGGCCACGATGGCTGCCAGACCGCGCCGCAGCCAGTGCTTGCCCGTGAGTTCGCGTGGTTCCGGCGCATGCGCGTGGCCCCAGGCCGATGCTTCCTCGCCATGATCGTGGTGATGGTCATGGCTGTGACCATGGTGGTGATAATGCTGATTGTCGTGATGCCCATGCGACTGTGGGCGAAATAGTTTCAAGAAAGCGCGGCCTTTCACCCAGAACAACCGCAAACCGATCAAGATGATCAGCGCATAGCTCACCATCTCGATGATACGCACGGTGTCGCCCATCATCTTGGCGGTGGCGCCGAGCAGCGCAGCCGCGATCCCGACGATGGCGATGGCGGTCAGCGCCTGCAAAATTGCCGACGCAAAAGACAGCACGACGCCGCGCCGCCAGGTCTCGTCATTGGCGACCAGATAGGATGAGATCACCGCCTTGCCGTGGCCGGGCCCGGCGGCGTGGAAAACGCCGTAGACGAAGGAGATGCCGAGCAGCGTATAGGCTGCACTTCCATCAGCCTTGGCGGCGCGAATTGTGCCCGAGAGCATGCGGTAGAACTCGGCCTGCTTGGCGAGTATCCAGCCGACGAACGGTCCGACCTGCGGCGGCGCAGCATCGCGATGAAGCCCGAACGGCTGCGCGAGTGCGGCGTCAAATACGCCGAGGACAATTACAACGGCGAGGACGACCAGTGCGCATTGCATCAGAGCCGAGCAACGGCCGAATGACGTCATGCCTGAGAATTCCCGTACACCTACGCCGCCCCGCAAGGTCAATCTCGATTTTTATGGGCAATTTACCAGGATCTTGTTCGCGAACTGCGCGCCCCATGCCATGGTGGTGTTCTTTTGGTCGGCGGGAATCTGACTGAGCTTCTTGCCTTCCGCGAACGTCATTTCGCGCGGCAGCACGACGTCAAGCTTGCAGCCGGAAGGAGCACCGACCAGATGCACCGGCGCCTGCTTGGCGAAGGAAAAATCAACGAAGATCGTCGGATCATAGATTTCGATCTTGAGGAGTTTCGATTTGACCGGCGTCTTGAATGGCAGCGTGAAATTCAGCGTGAGAACTTCGTCCTTGTAGTCGAGCCAGTATTCCGGCGCCGGATCGGTGAGTTCCGCTTTTTTTCCGTCAGCGGTCGCGTAGGTGAAGTAGTCAAATTCCTTCAGCGACTCGACATTGACCTTGGCGAGTGGCGTCAGTTCCGCGCGCGTGTATTTGCCTTTCTCCTTGCTCTCGATTCCCTGCAGGGCGAAAGCGGAGAACATGTCGTCGAAGGACCAGGCGTGCCGCACGCCGGTGACGCTGCCGTCGGGCGCATAGACCAGTTCGGTGTGCACGGTCACCCAGACATGGGGATGGGCCTCCGCCTGTGCGGCAAAGCCGAGGCTGATCAGGACAGCAAGACAAATGCGGATGGTGGCGGCCATGTCCGCGCACCATAACATGGAGTGCGGCACAAAGGTGGCATGTAACAGTATTGCAAACTCGGGTCGTTAACGCTCTGAGCTAGACGCCTGCCGCGCCGCCGTCGGCGCGCGGATCGTGGCCGCCTTCCAGCGAGCCATCGCCGTGCAATATGACAGCGCCGGCGTGGCCCATGGTGTCGGAGTAAGGCTCGTCGAGCACCTGAACATCGTGCCCGGCGGCCATCAGGCGGTCGATGAGATTGCCGTCGAAACGGGACTCCATGCGCAGATTGGTGTGGGCCGAGCCCCAGGTGCGGCCGAGCAGCCAGCGTGGCGCGTCGAGCGCCTTGTCGAGCGGCTGACGGAATGTGACATGACGGGTGAAAAGCGCGGCCTGGCTTTGCGGCTGACCGTCGCCGCCCATGGTGCCATAAGCCAACACCCTGCCGTCTTTCAGCGCGGCCAGCGCCGGATTGAGCGTATGGAACGGCCGGCAGCCGGGTTCGAGCGCGTTCAATGCCTTGGGATCGAGTGAAAAGCTGGCGCCGCGGTTCTGCATGACGATACCGGTCGCCTTCAACACGCAGCCTGAGCCGAACTCCCAATAGAGCGACTGGATATAGGAGACGACCAGCCCGCTGGCGTCGGCGGCGCCCATCCAGATCGTATCACCCTCGCCGTAGGGTGCAGGCCAGCGCGCGGCCTTTCTGCGATCAATATTTTCCACGTCCTCGTCAAGAAAGGCCGGCGAAAGGTAGCGGCCGAGATCGATCGTGATCTTGTCCGGATCGGTGACGACCCGGTCGCGCACACGAAAGGCCCGCTTTGTTGCTTCCACCAGCCCATGGATATGCTCAAAGCTTTCCGCCTGCGACACGCGCAACCGATCGAATAGCGCCAGGATCATCAGCGACGCCAGCCCCTGCGTTGACGGCGGCGTATTGAAAAGCGTGCCGGCATGGGTCACGACACTCAGCGGCTCGGCGACGGTCGCCTGGTATTTTTCCAGGTCACCGCGCGTCACCGGACTGCCGATACGTTCCAGATCGGCGGCAATTTCGCGCCCTACGTCGCCGCGGTAGAAATCGTCGAGACCGGCACTGCCGAGATGATCGAGCATAGCGGCGAATCCAGTCTGCGTGAGCCGCGCGCCTGCCTCCGGCGCCTTGCCGTCAACCAGGAAGGTCTCCCTGAAGCCGACCGCATTTTTCATCTCGGGCAGTTTTTCCGCTGTCAGGCGGGCCTGGCTGCGCGTCACGCTATAGCCCTCGCGAGCGTGCTTGATGGCGGCACTCAGCAGAATATCGAGCGGCAATCTGCCACGGTTTGCCTTCGCCGCTTCGAGCGCAAGCGTCCAGCCCGCCACCGCGCCCGGCACTGTGAGCGCGGCGAGCGGTCCGCGCGATGGAATTTCGTGATGACCGGCGTCACGATAAAGCCGCGGCGTCGCCTTCGCGCCAGCACGGCCCGCGCCCATGAGCGCGCGCACCCGCCCCGAGGGTTCGCGAATCAGCCAGAAGCCGTCACCACCCAGATGGTTCATGTGCGGGTAGACCGCAGCAATGCTCGCCGCCATGGTGATCATGGCTTCGATGGCGTTGCCGCCTTCGGCGAGGATCGCGCGACCATCTTCCACGGCAGCCACGTGCGGCGCGCATACGACCCCACGGCGATGGCCAGCGGTGTGGAGGGTCATGCGGCCACGGTGTCGGTGAGCCCGCGCTTCTTCAGCAGCGCGTCGACTGCCGGAAGCCGGCCGCGAAAGGCTTTGTAGGCGTCTGCCGGATCGCGCAGATTGCCGGCGCCGTACACGAATTCGCGCAATCGCCTGGCGGTTTCCGGGTCGAAAGCATTGCCGGTCTCCTCGAACGCCTCGAATGCGTCGGCATCGAGCACCTCCGACCACATGTAGGAGTAATAGGCGGCCGCATAACCGCCGCCGGAGAACAGATGCTGGAAGTGCGGCAGCCGGTGCCGCATCACGATCTCGGCCGGCATTACAATCCGCTCAAGGCTCTGGCGCTCGAAGCCTGTAACATCGAGCACGCCCGGCTCAGACAGCCCATGCACGTCGAGATCGACCAGCGCACAGGCGGTGTATTCGACCGTCGCGAAGCCCTGGTTGAAGGGGCGCGTCGCGAGCAACCGGTCGAGCAGCGGCTTTGGCATCGGCTGCCCGGTGCGCGCGTGGCGGGCATATGTCTGCAAGATTTCCGGCACCTCGAGCCAATGCTCGTAAAGCTGGGAGGGCAGTTCGACGAAATCGCTCGGCACCGCCGTGCCGGCGATGACCGGATAGGTGACGTTCGACAGCAAGCCGTGCAGCGCATGGCCGAACTCATGAAACAATGTGCGTGCATCGTCGAATGACAGCAAAGCCGGCTCGCCGGCGGCCGGCTTGGAGAAATTGCAGACATTGAGGATGATGGGACGGACATCGCCGGCAAGCTTCTCCTGATCGCGCAGCGAAGTCATCCAGGCGCCGCTGTGCTTGGAGGACCGCGCGAAATAGTCCCCGATGAACAAGCCCACATGCTTACCGCCTGCGTCCTTCACCTCGAAGGCGCGGGCGTCCGGGTGATACAGTGAGGCGCTGACGGGCGTGAAGGTGAGACCGAACAGACGGCGAGCGGTCTCGAAGGCGGCCTCGATCATCTTGTCGAGCTGGAAGTACGGCTTGATCTCGGCTTCATCGAGATCGTAGCGCGCCTTGCGCAGTTTTTCGGCGTAATAGCGCCAGTCCCACGGCGCCAGGGCGAAATTGCCGCCCTCCTCCGCGATCATCTTCTGCAAAGCGTCGCGCTCGACATTCGCCTTGCTGCGCGCACGGTCCCAGACCTCATTGAGCAGCTTGCGTGCCGCGGCCGGGGTCTTTGCCATCTGGTCGTCAAGCCGGTAGTCGGCAAAACTTGCAAAGCCCAGAAGCTTCGCCCGCTCGGCGCGAAGGGCCACCATCTCGGCAATGAGGGCACGGTTGTCGGTGGCGCCGCCGTTTTCGCCGCGCCTGATCCAGGCCTGGAAAACTTTTTCGCGCAGGTCGCGGCGCGCCGAAAATTGCAGAAAGGATTCGCAGGAGGAACGCGCGAGCGTTATGGCGTATTTGCCGGGATGACCGCGCTCTTCGGCAGCCGCGCGTGCGGCAGCGCGGGCAAAGTCCGGCAGGCCGGCGAGATCTCCCTCCGCCAGAATCATCGCGTAAGCCTTCTCGTCGGCCAGAACGTTCTGTCCGAACTGCGTGCCAAGGCTTGCCAGCCGCTCGTTGATGGCGGCAAGCCGGTCCTGCGCCGGCTGATCGAGCGCGCCGCCCGCGCGCACGAAGCGGGTGTGGTAGCGGTCGAGCACCCGCGCCTGCTCCGGCGTAAGGCCGAGCGTGTCGCGCCGCTGGTAGAGATCGTCGATGCGGGTATAGAGCGCGCGGTTGAGATAGAGCGCGTTGCTGTGGCGTGCGAGCAGCGGCGACATCTCTCGCTCGACCGCTTCAATCGCGTCACTCGTATCGGCGCCGGCCAGCACAAAAAACACATTGGCGATGCGATCGAGCGCGCGCCCGCTCTTCTCCAGCGCCACGATGGTGTTGTCGAAAGTCGGTGCGGCGGCGTCAGCGGCGATGGCGTCGATCTCGGCGCGGTGCTGGGCGAGTGCCATATCGAAGGCCGGGCGAAACTGCGCCGGCCCGATGCCAGCGAAGGGCGGCAGGCCAAATGCGGCGGTCCATTCGGTGAGCAGCGGGTTGTCGGAGGGAGTTTGCGGGCCGGTCATAGACCCTATCTAGAGCGCAGCCCGGCAAACGCCAAGCCATGACGGACGCATGACGGCCTCACCTTGCCTGCTCCGCCTTGCCAGCCAACACCGGTGCAGGTCGCAGCAGCGTGACGGGCAAAATCCCAATGATGACCAGGGCGCCGCCGGCGAAGTGGTACCATTCGAGCCTCTCGCCGAGGATCAGCCAGGCGAAAAAGGCTGCAAAGATCATCTGCGAATAGATCGGGGTTCCGGCCCGCGAGGCGCCGAGAACCGCAACGCTCCAGTTGTAAAGGAAGTCCATATAGGCGCCGCTTACAGTATTCGCGCGCCGCGACGCACCAGCAAAAATTCCAACGGCCGCGGTGCAGGACCGCATTGGCGCTCACCCGCGTAGCGCCCGCAGCGCGTTGAAAATGACTGCGACATCGATCACTTCCTGCAGCAGAGCGCCCTCGACCGGCGCGATGAAGCCGAGCGCAGCGGCGACCATGGCTAGGATCGAAAGTCCCATGCCGGCGATGACGCTTTGCAGAGCGATGAAACGTGAGCGCCGCGCAATCTTTATAGCGGGTATCACGCGGTCGAGTTGGTCGACCAGCAGCACGACGTCGGCTGCTTCGGCTGAGGCTGCCGCGCCCTTGGCGCCCATCGCCAGTCCGAGATCGGCCGCCGCCAAAGCCGGAGCGTCGTTGACGCCGTCGCCGATCATCATCACCGGGCCATTCTTGCGCTCCGATAACACAACCAGGATCTTCTGATCGGGCGTGAGCTCGGCGCGAACCAGATCAATCGACAGGCCGGCGGCAATGAACTTTGCGACTTCCTGTCGATCGCCGGTCGCCAATACGATGCGTTCGATGCCTAGGCGCCGCAGCTCGCGCAGGAGCTGCTCGGTGCCGGCGCGCAATTCGTCCGACAGAACGAGCAGACCCGCGGGTCTCCCGTCGATCGCGATGGCAACCGAGAGCGCGCCGGGCGTCCGATCACGGCCCAACGCCGTCCGCGCGCCACCGGCGGTCTTGGACAGAACGAATTGCGGACCGCCGACCATGACCTGCCGGCCTTCGACCCGGCCGACGATGCCCTCGCCTGGCGTTTCCACCACCTCGGACGGGATTGCCAGCGTGAGTCCCTTGGCCCGGGCCTCGGAGACGATGGTCTGGGCGATGATGTGCTTGGAGGCCTGGTCGAGCGAAGCTGCGGTCCGCAACAGCTCGTCGGGTTCGACGCCGTCAGCCACCTGGTTTGAGACGATCCTGGCCTGGCCGATCGTCAGCGTTCCGGTCTTGTCGATGACCAGCGAGCGCACCCGCGCCAGCGTCTCGATCGCCTTGCCGCCCTTGATCAGGATGCCGAGCCGTGCAGCACGCGAAAGCCCGGCCACAATTGCGACCGGGACCGCCAGAATGAGCGGACAGGGCGTCGCCACAACCAGCACTGCCACCGCCCGAACGGCGTCGCCGCTGATAGCCCAGGCCGCCCCCGCAAGCGCAACGGTCACGGCCAAGAACACAATCGCAAACTTGTCCGCCAGCCGCGAAATCGGTGCGCGCGAGCGCTGGGCGGCCTCCACCAGGCGGACAACGCCAGCATAAGTGCTTTCCGCCGCCAGCCGCGACGCGGTCATATCGAAGGCGTCGCCGACATTGGTGGTGCCGCTCAGAACGGCTTCTCCGGTCCGGTGCTGCGCCGGCAGCGACTCTCCGGTCAGCGCCGACTGGTCGAGCACCGCCACGCCCTCGACCACCGTGCCGTCCACCGGCACCACGTCTCCCTGCCGGATCAGCAGCCGATCGCCCGGCAAGACCGTGTCGAGCGCGACCTCTTCCAGCTGGCCGTCCCGATGGCGCATCGCGCTGCGCGGCACGCGCGACAGCAAGGCAGTCATCTCGCGCCGTGCGGCCCGCTCGGCGTAGCTCTCCAGATACTGCCCTCCGGCATACATCAGCGCGACGATCGCCGCCGCGAGGTCCTCGCCGACCACCAGCGCCGCCGTCATCGACAGCGCGGCAACAATGTCGAGGCCGAGGTCGCCTCGCCGCAAACTGGTCACAATTTCGATGAACAGCGCCAGCAAAATCGGCAGCGTGACGCTGGCCCAGATCACCGACGACCAGGACTCGAACCCCGTGAACCTGGCTGCGAAGCCGGCTGCGAGACCGAGCGCGGCGAGGCCCGCGAGCATCGGCCGGATGAGTTTGAGGATGTGTACTGCTTCCATTTTATTAGTCTGATACCGTTCCGCCACCGCCGCCATGCGCGAGATCAAAGCCAGGCCGGTCCGAAGCGCGCGCTTAAAGACTTGATTCACCATCCGGATTCGGGTTGATTGCGGGCGTCTGAACGGAGCTTTCCATGACCCAAGGCCGCCGCATCGTCTGGCTCAATGTCGTCACCGTCATCAGCGCCGCCATTCTGATCGGCGCGGAAGTGTTCGGCGCCGCCTTCGCCGGCTCATGGGCGATCGCAACGCTGTTTGACTTCGGCAGTATCGGTCAGCACATCCTCGACGGCATCTTCGTGCTCTGCGGCATTGCCGTCATGGTCCAGTTCATCCGCAACGCGCACCGCATCGAGCCGTTCACTGCGCGTGAGTGAGCGCGCGAGCCAAAGTCGCTTGCGCAAAAAGTTAAGAAAGTTTTTGCCTAGTGCGAACTAATTCTCTTGCATCGCGCGAGAAATTTGTTATTTCCATCATGCCCAATTTCGCACGTGCCTGTGGCCGTGTGTCGGTCGGTAGGTAGCGGGACAAGAGGCCCGCCAGCCGCCTGGAGAGAAGAGCCAAAGCTCTCCAAGAAATCTGACCGGCAGCTGGAGGCGAAACCAGCACACTCTGCTCTCAGCAGGGGACGCGGCTTAAAGCAACGACGATCGGGCTTCTTTGGTCTCTGCCGGTCTCCACCACCGGCGCGGGTCACCGACGAGGCTTGTTCATCTTTGCCGGCCGTGCGGACGGGGCATTCCCCCATCCAATCCAAGGCAGCATGAGCGGGTGACGAGTGTCAGCTCGCCTGCGCGTCCCCAACGCGCGCCGGCAGCAAGCTCGGAGCCTGCGACATCCGGGACAAGAATGTCCCGTTAGCCGTGGGGAATAGCGCCATGACTGAGCGCATCCGCGAGTTTCTACGTAAACGCAACGACGAAGGGCCTTGCCTTGTCGTCGACCTCGACGTCGTCCGCGACAACTACAATGCCTTCGCCAAGGCGTTGCCGGACACGCGCGTGTTCTACGCCGTTAAGGCCAACCCGGCGCCGGAGGTGCTGTCGCTGTTGGCGAAGCTCGGCTCCTGCTTCGACACCGCCTCGGTGACCGAGATTGAGATGGTGCTGGCGGCAGGTGCAACGCCGGACCGCATCTCCTATGGCAATACCATCAAGAAGGAGCGTGATATCGCGCGCGCTTTCGCCCTGGGGGTGCGCCTCTATGCGGTCGACTGCACGGCCGAGGTGGAAAAGATCGCCCGCGCGGCGCCCGGCTCCCGCGTGTTCTGTCGTATCCTTTCCGATTGCGTCGGGGCGGAATGGCCACTGTCGCGCAAGTTCGGCTGCGAGCCTGCCATGGCCGTGGACGTGCTGGAGCATGCCCTGAAAGCCGGCCTGGAGCCGCATGGTGTCTCGTTCCACGTCGGTTCCCAGCAGCGCAACCAGCATGCCTGGGACCGTGCCCTCGCCTCGGCGGCCGCCGTGTTCAAGGAATGCGGCGAGCGCGGCATTAACCTCTCTATGGTCAACTTGGGCGGCGGCTTCCCGACCAAGTATCTGAAAAACGTGCCGTCGGTGAAAACCTACGGGACGGCGATCTTCCGCTCGCTGCGCAAGCACTTCGGCAACCGCATCCCGGAGACGATCATCGAGCCGGGCCGCGGCATGGTCGGCAATGCCGGCACCATCGAGGCCGAGGTCGTGCTTGTCTCCAAGAAGAGCGAGGAAGACGACGTCCGCTGGGTCTATCTCGATATCGGCAAGTTCGGTGGCCTAGCCGAGACCATGGACGAGTCGATCCGATATCCGATCCGCACGCTGCGGGACGGCGACGCCATGGCGCCTTGCGTACTGGCGGGCCCGACCTGCGACTCGGCCGACGTGATGTACGAGAAGGAGCCCTACATGCTCCCGGTCAGCCTTGAGATCGGCGACAAGGTGCTAATCGAGGGCACCGGCGCCTACACGGCAACCTACTCGTCGGTGGCTTTCAACGGCTTCGCACCGCTGAAGACCTACCACATCTGATAACCATGGGAGGCGGCGAGCCGCCTCCCCCTCCCCCAAATCGATCGTAGCGTTCCGCATGCGCGCGTTCTCGCGCGCGCGGCGGGGCTGGGAAGGACCTGACATGATCACGTTGCGTCAAGAACGAGCCGCCGACATCCCGATACGCGAGGCCCTCCTCGACCAGGCCTTCGGCACGGCACGCAGGAAGAAGACCTCCGAGCGACTGCGCGAAGGCCGTCGGCCGGCCGAAGGTCTCGGCTTCGTTGCAACCGATGGTAACCGCGTGGTTGGCACCGCGCGGCTGTGGCCGGTCGCCTGCACCAGCGGGCAGTCGGCCTTGCTGCTCGGCCCGGTGGCGGTTGCCGCCGACCGCCGCGACCGGGGCATCGGCGCTGCGCTCGTGCGTCACGCCCTCCGCGAGGCGCGTCGGCGCGGCCACAGCGCGGTCATCCTGGTTGGTGATCTGCCCTATTACAGCCGCTTCGGTTTTTCGGGAGAGAAGACCGGCGCGCTCAAGCTGCCCGGTCCGTTCGAGCGCCATCGGCTGCTCGCGCTTGAGCTCGTACCGGCGGCGCTCGAGGGCGCCCGCGGGCTGATCCAAGCAACCGGCATTGCTGTTCCCGCGGGCGAGGTTGCTGCCCCTGCGGCGCAGCGGCGGCGCGGCCACGGCCGCCAGAACGCGCCTCGCGCGGCCTGATTCAAGCGGGATATTTGCAGTGGACGCCGCGCATCAATTTGCGCGGCATCCCTTCCGTTTGTGCGCCGTGGCAGATATCACCCGAAGATTGCTGGAGTACCGAAAAATGACTGTTTGGCCTATTCATGCCCGCTTCGATGGCCCGATCGTGATGATCGGCTTCGGCTCCATCGGCAAGGGCACCCTGCCGCTCCTTGAGCGGCACCTTGAATTCGATGCCTCAAAATTCGTCGTGGTCGACCCTGTTGACGTCGATCGGGCGCTGCTCGACGAGCGCAAGCTGCGCTTTCTGAAGGTCGCCCTCACCAAGGAAAATTTTCGCGAGGTGCTCAAGCCCCTGCTGACCAAGGGTCCGGGGCGCGGCATGATCATTAATGTCTCGGTCGATACCGACTCGGTCGACTTGATGGACTTCTGCAAGGACATCGACGCCTTTTATATCGATACCGTGGTCGAACCCTGGCCCGGCCTCTACAACAACCGCAAATTCACGGTCTCCCAGCGCTCCAACTATGCGCTGCGCGAGAACGTCATGGCGTTGCGCAAGCGGCGCCCGGGCGGGATTACAGCGGTAAGCTGCTGCGGCGCCAACCCCGGCATGGTGTCCTGGTTCGTCAAGCAGGCGCTGCTGGACCTCGCGCGTGACACCAAATTCAAGACGGCCGAACCGAAGACCCGCGACGAATGGGGCCGCCTGATGCAGGGGCTCGGCGTCAACGGCATCCACATCGCCGAACGCGATACCCAACGCGTGCGCACACCCAAGCCACGCGGCGTATTCGTCAATACCTGGTCGGTAGAGGGCTTCATTGCCGAAGGGCTTCAGCCGTCCGAACTCGGCTGGGGCACACACGAAAAAGAGATGCCGGCGGATGCCCGCCACCATGATTTCGGCTGCGACGCCGCCATCTATCTGTTGCGGCCGGGCGCGGGCACCCGCGTGCGCTCCTGGACACCGACCGCGCAGGCCCAGCACGGCTTCCTAGTGACCCATAATGAGTTCGATCTCGATTGCCGACTACTTCACCCTGCGCGAGAACGGGAAGGTCACCTACAGGCCGACCTGCCATTACGCCTACCACCCTTGCGACGACGCGGTGCTTTCGCTGCATGAATTGGGCGGCGCGGCGTGGCAGCGGCAGCCCAAATTGCACATCCTGGATGAACACGAGATCGTCGACGGTATCGACGAGCTCGGCGTGCTGGTCTACGGCCATGCCAAAAACGCCTATTGGTACGGTTCGCAGCTCTCGATCGAGGAGACGCGACAGCTCGCGCCCTACCAGAACGCCACCGGCCTGCAGGTAACCTCAGCTGTGCTCGCCGGCATGGTCTGGATGCTGGAAAATCCCGACCGCGGCATCGTGGAAGCCGACGAAATGGACTTCCGCCGCTGTCTCGAGGTTCAGCGGCCGTACCTTGGCCCGGTGATAGGCCAATATACAGACTGGACGCCGATCACGGACCGGCCCGGATTGTTTCCCGAAGACATCGACACCGACGATCCCTGGCAGTTCAAGAACGTGCGGGTGACCTGACGTCGCGCGCGCCGCTGCACCGAATCGTTTCGCGCTCGATGCAACGAAATTGAGTCGATGCACGTTCACTGCGCAGCGAAGCTGCTGTGGGAGCGGTCGTAAAATTGTTGACTCTCATCGCGATTGGATTATTCGGGTAGTTGCCCTTTTTCGCACGTGCCTGTGGCCGTGTGTCGATCGGTGGGCGTCCGGACAAGAGGCCGGACAGCCGCCCAAGAGAGAGATGACGTTTTCTTGCTCACGTGTCCCGCTTCAACGGCGGCAAACTCATGAGATCGGCAGCCGGAGGCGAAACCGGCTATCCCCGCGCTCAACGGGGTACGCGGCTTAAAGCAACGACGGATCGGGCTTTTTTGGGTTGTCGGCGTAAATGCCGGATGTCCGAAGAGGCTTGTCCTTCTTGCCTCGGCGCGGAGCGGGCTCACTCCCAATCCAAACCATGGCAGCAGAGGATTGTGATCGTTCGGGTCACAACGGCGTATTTCGTCGTCCCGGCTACGTCGCATCCATGATGCTTTGACAGCGGCGCAGCCGCAGGGATCGAGGGGAATATGAGCGATGACCGATCGCATCCGCGCGTTCCTTAAGAACCGCGTACAGGACGGACCCTGTCTGGTGCTCGACCTCGATGTCGTGCGCGACAACTACAACGCCTTCGCCAGGACACTGCCCGACACCAAGGTCTACTACGCAGTCAAGGCCAACCCGCATCCGGAGATCTTGCAGCTGCTCAACCGGCTTGGCGCGTCCTTCGATGTTGCCTCGGTGCAAGAAACGCATGCCGTACTCGCGACCGGCTGCACGCCGGAGCGGATTTCCTACGGAAATACCATCAAGAAAGAGAGCGAGATCGCTGCCGCCTTCAAAGTGGGCATCACGGTGTTCGCCGTCGATTGCGAAGCCGAGGTGGACAAGGTTGCCCGCGCCGCGCCAGGCTCCCGCGTGATTTGCCGCATCCATTGCGACGGCACCGGCGCCGAATGGCCGCTGTCGCGCAAATTCGGTTGCGAGCCGGAATTCGCCGCCGATATCCTGGAACGCGCCCATAAGGCCGGCCTCATTGCCTACGGTATTTCGTTTCATGTCGGCTCGCAGCAGCACAATGTGGAAGCCTGGGACCGTGCCCTAGCATCGGCCGCAGCGGTTTTCCGTGCCTCCGTCGAGCGCAACATTGCACTTTCGATCGTCAATCTCGGCGGCGGGTTTCCGGCAAAATATGTGCGCAAGACGCCCAAGCTCGAATCCTACGGCAAGGCGATTTTTCGCTCGCTGCGCCGGCATTTCGGCAATCGCATCCCCGAGACCATCATCGAACCTGGGCGCGGCCTGGTTGGCAATGCCGGCATAATCGAGGCCGAGGTCGTGCTGATTGCCAGGCGCAGTCCGGAAGACGACACGCGCTGGGTCTATCTCGACATCGGCAAGTTCCACGGGCTGGCGGAAACCATCGGCGAGTCGATCCGGTATCCGATCCGTACGAGCAAGGATCGCGACGAAATGGGGCCCTGCGTGGTGGCCGGTCCCACCTGCGACTCGGTAGACGTGCTGTATGAGAAGACGCCCTACTCGCTCCCCATAACGCTCGCCATCGGTGACAAGGTGTTGATCGAGGCGGCCGGCGCCTATACATCGACGTATTCCTCGGTCGGCTTCAACGGTTATCCGCCGCTGAAGTCCTATGTGATCGAGCTGTCGGACACCGCGCTCGCTGCGTAGAGAATTCCGAGCACCGAAGACTATACGAGCGGCCCCGGTGGCCGCTCGTTTTTCGTCAGAACACCAATACGCCGCCCTCGCCCGCCTCGGTGCCGAAGGCAAGCGTCTGGCCGGTGGCATCCCAGCCGAGCGCAGTCACCGGCGAAGCACCCGCAGCCTTGGCCTCAATCAACGCGCCGTCATCAACCCGCACCAGCAACACCGCGCCGTCGGAAAAACCGGCCGCCACAACCGGCTGGAGCGGATGGCAGGCGACAACCGAGACCCGCGCCTTCGAACGGCCGAGGATCTTTGGCTGCTTGCCCATCGGCCCGTCCTTGCCGTCAAACGGCCACAGGATCAGCTGCTCGGAGCCGGAGGTGGCGAGGAATTCGCCGCCTGCGGTCCAGCCAAACGAACGCACGCGCGCCGAGTAACCGGACATGCGCATGTGCTGGCCGTCGGCGAGGCGCCAGCCGTGCAGCATCGGCTCCTGCATGCAGGTGACGAGGAACCTGCCGTCTGGGCTGATCGCCACGCCGAGATGTGAGCCTTTCCACTCCAGTTTTTCCGGCTTCGCGCCGGCCGCATTGGGAAACCAGAGCGTGACGCCATTGTAGTGAGCCAGCGCCAGGCGAAAGCCTTTGGGCGCAAAGGCAAGCCCAGCCACCGTCGATGACGCTTCGAAAGCGCGCCGCTCTTCCTTCCCGGTGAGGACGTGTACTGTCTTGCCGGCCGACCAGGCCACCGCACCGTCAGGGCCAAGCGCAACCTGATCGATCCAGCGCTTCTTGTCGTCGGTAGCGACCACACGGTGCGCGCCGGACGCTTCGGTCTGGACCAGAGTACCGTCGTCGCCTCCGGTGACGATGCGTTGGCCGTCGGCTGCGCTTGCGAGAATTCCGCCAGCATGGACGGTGACGCGGCGCTTAGCGTCTTCGCCGGCGAACAACAGCGCTTCTTCGCCCAACACGAAGATCGGCGTACCATCGAAGAAATGCACGCCGATGATCGTCGCGCCGGTATCCACCGGACGGACGCGGTCGGCGAGGGACGGAAGCGGGCCGGAAGTATCGGACATCAACGCGGGCCAGCAAGTTTGCTTATGTCACCCTCCCCTGGAGGGAAGGTTACGAGAGTGCGTTTTACGCGCGGAGTTTACGCTACGCAGCCTTCGAAACCTTGTCGAATGCGTTCGTCCGGCAAATTGCGGCCAATAAAGACGATGCGGCTTTCGCGTTTCTCGTCTGCACCCCAGGCGCGCTGGTGGTCGCCGTCCAGGATCATGTGCACGCCCTGGAACACGAAGCGTTCCGGATCGTCGATGAACGACAGGATGCCCTTGCAGCGCAGGATATTGGGTCCCTCGACTGCCACAAGATCCTGCACCCAGGGAAAAAATTTGTCCGGATTAAGTGGCTTGTCGGTCCTGAGCGAAACCGATTGCATCTCCTCATCGTGGTAGTGCTTGAGGCCGCCGTGGTGATGGTGGTGATGGCCGTCGCCATGGTCATGCTCGTGAGCATGTGCATGCTCCTCCTCGACCGCAAGAAATGCCGGCTCGATGTCGAGGATGCGTTCGAGGTCGAAGGCGTTGCGGCCGAGCACCTCGTTGAGGGCAATCCTGGCGCGTTCGGTGCGGTGCAGCCGCGCGTATGGATTAAGGCCCCGGATACGCGCCTCGATTTCGTGCAGGTCTTCAGGGCTCACGAGATCGGTCTTGTTGATCAGGATCACGTCGGCAAACGCAATCTGGTTCTTGGCCTCGGGCGCATCCCTGAGCCGGTCCTTCAACCATTTGGCATCGGCAACGGTTACCACGGCATCGAGCTTGGTCTTGGCACCGACTTGCTCGTCCATGAAGAATGTCTGCGCCACCGGCGCCGGATCGGCAAGCCCCGTGGTCTCGACGATGATGGCGTCGAACTTTCCCTTTCGTCGCATGAGTCCGTCGATGATGCGCACAAGGTCGCCGCGCACGGTGCAGCAGATGCAGCCGTTGTTCATCTCGAATACTTCCTCGTCGGCGTTCACCACCAGTTCGTTGTCGATACCGATTTCGCCGAATTCGTTGACGATGACGGCGTATTTCTTGCCGTGCGGCTCCGACAGGATGCGGTTCAAGAGCGTCGTCTTGCCTGCGCCGAGATAGCCGGTGAGCACGGTGACGGGGATTTTTTCGGGTGACGCGGTCGGGGGCATGAAATTTGGGCTCCGTGAGGAGGGAGATATAGGGTGTCCGGGGCGCAGGCGCAAAAGGAGGTTTGGAGCACGTCCAGGGACGCCCATCTACTCAATTCGGCGGCGCGGCTTTAGCCCTGCACCACGGTAACGCGCGCCCCGACCTTCACGCGGTCGTAGAGATCGATGATGTCCTGATTGAACAGGCGGATACAGCCGGAGGAGACGGCGTGGCCGATGGTCTCCGGCTCAGTGGTGCCGTGCAGGCGGAAAAAAGTGTCGTGGCCGTCACGGTAAAGATAGAGCGCGCGCGGTCCGAGCGGATTGTCGGGGCCGCCCTCCATGCCACCAGAATAGTGGCGGTAGAGCGGGATCGCCGCCATCATGTTGGCGGTTGGCGTCCAGTGTGGCCACTTCTCCTTGCGGCCGATCACAGCATTGCCGCGGAAATTAGCGCCCTCGCTGCGGCCAACGCCAATACCGTAGCGCAGCGCGCGGCCGCCCTTCTGCACCAGATAGAGTCGGCGTTGCGGCACGTTGACGACGATCGTGCCCGGCCTTTCCTTGCCGTGCCAGGTAACCTCCTGGCGCAGCAGGCTCGGGTCGACGGCGGTGATATCGACCGCAGGGACGATAAATCCGCCATCCTGAACGCCATTATAGCCGCCGGTAAACAGGCTGGAGCCGGCGCAACCGGCAAGCAGGAACGGCAGGCCGGCAAGTAGCGCCCGCCGGCTGAAGCCGCCGTGGCCGGGTTCGGAAAAATTTCGTTTACGTGAAGGACTCTGGCCGGAACGCAGACGCATGGCTCGCACACCGATGTTCATCCCCCTTGTGCCTAGCGTAGCATCCGCCCCTTATGCAACAGCGCGTTGGTGCACCTCACGCGCTGTTGCGCGATGCGTGAATGCCCTTGCGCGGACCGCACGGAAAACTAGGCAACGGTCCTTCCAGCCTCCAATGCGCCACGGGCGAAGCTCATATGCGCAAAGTTGTTGCGATATTCGGCCGGTGTCATGCCGGTGTGGCGCTTGAACAGGTTCCTGAAGAAAGCGAGATCTGCGTAACCGATCCTGGAGCAGACGTCCTGAATGGAGGCGGCGCCTTCCTCCAGCAATTCCTTGGCCTCCGACACCCGCAAAGTCTGGATGTAGGCGCTTGGCACGCGGCCGGTCGCAGCCTTGAAGCGGCGGATGAAATTGCGCGGGCTCATGCCGATGCGATCAGCGAGACTATCGATTGACACATCACGATCGAAGTGTGCTTGCAGGTATTCCTCGGTCTTCCTGATCTTGTCATCTGAATGCGGCCGCGAGAGCGGCACCACCGCATACCCGGTCTGCCGGCTGCGCGGCATACTCAACAGCAGGGCCTTGGCAACCTGCAAAGCGACCTCGTGACCGCAGAATTTCTCCACCAGATAAAGACTGATATCGATTGAGGCATAGACGCCACCGCTGCAGGACAGCCGTCCGTCTTCGGTCACGAACTGATCGGTCCGCCAGCGAACCTTGGGATAACGCTCACGCAAAATCTCGGCCACGCCCCAGTGCGTGGTCGCCTGCTTGCCGTCGAGCAGTCCGGCTTCTGCAAGGAACGCGACACCGGTACAGACTCCGGCAACATATGCGCCGCGTTCATGCCACTTGCGCAGCCACGGCAGCAGGTCAGTGTGCTTTGCGATCCGGTCCATCACGTCCCAGCCGGAGGCAGGGAGAATGATGATATCGGTGTGCTTGATATCGTGAATCGAGCAATTCGGCGTCAAGCCGAGGGAGCAGATGGCAGTTACACTGCTGCCATCGATTGAGGCGATCCGAACACGAAAGCGAGGCTTCAGTTCCTCGCCCTGGAGCCAATTCCAGACCGTGCCCGCCGCGTGAAATATCTCGATCGGCGCAATCGCGGTCGACATATAACCGGCATCCAGAAGAACGACTGTGACATCCAGTATGCCGTCGTCGCGTTTGCCATATGGCGTGGACTTTGCGCCGCGACCCGCGCGCGTTACGAATATCGAATTACTCGCCATGGCCGTTGGCTCCTATGTTCGGCTTGATCGATTCCCACAGACCGACTAGTGCGCCGACCGAATCCAGAATGAGAGCGATCCGCGCGATACCGGACACGAGAAAGGGATGGACAACAACCTCGCCGCCGAGCAGGGCGGCCCGCCGGGCGGCAGCGTCTACATCGGCCACCCGAACATAGGGCGTCCAGTGCGAAGGCATTCCACTGTCGAGATGCGCGTTTGTCATTTGATAGATCGAGCCGACATCCTGGTCAGATAGCTGCAGGCGCGTGAAGCTACCGCCATTTGCCGATTGTTCGCAGGACGTCCAGCCGAACAATTGCACATAGAAGGCTTTCGCAAGCCCCACATCGGTCGCCGCCAGGTCAACCCAGCAGAACCGTCCGGCGCCTGTCTTGTCTGGATGCATCATGGCGTATCGCCGATCTCAAGTCGGTGCATGGTGGACAGAATTATCTCGGTGTTGACTCCGAATTCTTTCAACATGCGCGGATCGACTTGCCGCAATTGAGTCACGGCGCGCCATCTCAGATAGCGCAGGATCGCCTTACGGATGCTGCGGCGCGCTATGGCGAACCCGCTGAACTGAGATGAGTCGGCTTGCCTGAAGTCCGCCGCTACCGTCTTGCAGTACGTCATTTGGTATGGGCTCCGTGCACAGGAATTGAGGCGCCGCCGGTTTCAAAGTTCGGCGGCGCCGCATCATCAGACCATCGCGGTCGTCGGATCGATGATGGTCCGCACTTCGGTGACCTTGGTTGCCGGAAACCCGCTCAACTTGGCGTGCTCGCGAACCGTAGCCTCGCCATCGGCGAGGTAGATGCAGAAGGTCTTGTCGTCCACGACGAATGACTGCAGCCACTGCGCTTTTCCGGACAGTCTCGCCAACGCATTGTTGGAGGTCGCGGCGGCGTCCTTGAGCTGCGCGCGGTTCATTCCACCGATGCCCGGCAGGTCGCGTTCGATCACAAAGCGTTTCATGTTTCTCACTCCGTGTTGGTGTTGACGGAGCGTTAGATGGACGAATTTCAACATACACGACAGATGGCGCTATTGACAATGTAGCGCGGTGATTATGCCAAATGCCGTCAAACCGCCGCTAATGGTGGGGCACCTTGCGATAAGGCCAGTTTTAAGGGGAAAACGGAACTTAAGGCCCGTGCTAGGCTCAATATATGAGCCATCAGGATGAAAAACCGCTGCCCGCCGTCGGTGTATTTTGGATCGACGAGGCCGACTATCCTGCGCTGCTGAAGCTGTTCGACGACAGCGACACGTTTCCCCCCGCCTGGAAACAATGGCTGACAATGGCCGAAGAGATGGAGAAGGGATTGAAGGCCTACGGCCACCCGGTAATGCGCGTACGTATTGATCCGGTCACCTTCCCGATCTGGTGCGCAGCGCATGGCGCGAACCCGGGGCGACTAGGACGCAAACTGTATGTTGCGGCAGCGATCAAGGAGAGATACGGCGATCAACGTTGAGCCGGCATTCGTATTCTCACAAATACCCGCACCGCCCAGCCTACCACCCCGAGCCGCCGCCCCCTCCACCGCCGCCGCCGGACGATCCACCGCCCGACGAGCCGCTGTCACTGCCGCTACCGCCGCTGCTCGAGGCCGGCGAGCTCGACGCAGACGCGATCGTGCGCGACAGGTCCTCGCCAAGACGGTCAGCGAATGCGACGGGATCATCGCTGAAGCGATGATCACCTTCGTACCAGGCCGCGACTGCGGTGCCGGCTGCAGCCGCCGCGGCGAGCACGCCGGAAAAGCGCTTGGCCCAAGCGTTCTGCGCATCGAGCGCGATGGCGTAAGGCAGAAATCGTTCGAACAGCTCCGGGGTCTTTTCCGGCGGATTGAGCGCGTTGAGCCGGTCTTCCTCGGCGACGCTGAGATAGAGCTTGAAACCTTCGATCTGGTCCATGATCTGACGACCGAGCTTGCTCGGCGCCTGCAGCCAGGTGAATCCGAGCACAGCGAACGGCGCCAACGCATATGGCGCCACACCCGGAACGATCGCAAGGCCAATTCCGGCCACGTTCGCCAGCAATACGATGCCGATCACGGCCGCGGCGCCCCCGATCGCAAGGCCGATGACGATGCGTAATAGACCGGCCGTTCCGCCGAGCCGCCAACCGGTGCGAACCTGTGAGGCGCCGATCATGACCGGCAATATTGGAATCAACATGCCGGCCAGCATCTGGGACCCGCGCGCACCATAGTTCTGCAGGAAAGCGTAGCCAATCGCTGCCGTCACCGCGGCAGTGGCAAAGAAGCCGAAAAGCGACCACAGCAAGTTGGAATCGAACATCTTGCCCTTGTAGGTTTTCGCCAGTGTGCGCCACAGCTTGAACCTGGCATTGTTGATGGCTTCGTGATCGGACTGGTCAAGCCGTACCGAGGACCCCTTCTTGAACAGTTCCGTTTCCACCGCCTGCTCGGCGGTATCGATCGGCTTGCCACCCTTCAGATGACGAATCTCGCCTTCGTCGCCGGTATTTGTGAGCCTGAGGTGGCCGTTAACGCCAAGGCCAACGATCGCGGCCGTAAAGACACGGTTGTCGAAGTTCATGTTCTCGACATAGCGCACCGCAGCGGCCGACATCCCTTCGGGCGGCGCAAACAGCGGAATGATCACGCCACGGCGGGGATCGCGACCGATCAGTAACCAGGCCAGAAGATAAAACAGGATGACGAATCCGCCGCCCAGCCCGGCATAGAGCGTGCCCGGGTTGTCCTGCAGCAGTGATTGAAAATTTTGGGCCCGCGTCGGCGGCGCCACAACACCCTTCGGCCAGGCGGCGGCGACAGTGAGGCCGTTGGCGACCGGCAATCCCTTGGTGGTACGAAACACGATATGACCGGGCTGCTGTTCGACGATTTCCGCGTCCTTGCCGCGCGCGCCCTGCGGTCCGGTGTAGAGCGCGGTCTGCGTGAATGCTGCGCGTTCCGGCAAAGTGATACGCGCCTCGGCAAAATCGATAGGGAAAGTCCAACCGGTGCCGGTAGCGTTCCAGTACAGTTCATCAAAATTGTCGAAAAAACCGATCTGGCGCGTAGAGCGATATTTGATGACGTATTCGTGCAAGCCGTAATTGATGATGCGGTCGGAATTGCCGATACGCACCCGCATGCCATTGTTCATGCGTTCCGTAACGTAATGCTCCGCGTTGCCATCGCGCATGACGGCCTCCACGTCGAAGCCGACGACGACGTGCGAGCCATCCTTGCGGGTATAGGTGGTCGGAAAATCGCGCAAGATGCCGCGCCGGATTGACCGCCCTTCGGCCCTGACCACGATGGTCTCGGTGACGATGAGGTCGCCGTTATGCTGGACATTGACGTCACTGGCGAAGCGAACGATGCGCTCGGCCGCGCCTGCGGGAGTCAGTGCGGCAGCGCAAAGAAACGCCGCGAGAACGAGTCGTTTGAACATGGGTGGTCCGTGCTGCAATGGCATGCGAAGGCGCCCTGGAACCAGTTCCAGAATGCGCGCATTAGTCGCCATATCGCGCGGCCGGGTTCAATGTTGGTTTGGCCTGAAAGGCACTAGCTGCGCGGCTTCTTCCTGCGCTCGGGCAGAGCTTCGATCTTGATCTCACGTTTCGAATAGATGCCTCGATTGTTGCATCGCTTGCAGTGCACCGAGAATTCCTCGGGAAGATTCATGAACTTATGAACATAAATGGGTGCGTGGCACTTGCGGCACTGGACGACGCCGCGTTCGTAGACGGACTTTTTCGGACGTTGTGATTTGGCCAAGGCCATTGGATTCCATCCCCGGGTTCGGTCCGAAAACTATTGCCGGAAAATCTCTGAGCGAGAGTTAAGGTCGCAGCGACAATTTCACGGATTTCTGACGTTATTACTGGCCGCGGCCACGCCTCCACCCCACGGGCCTAACGCAGTCCCGATCCAGTCTTGCCAATTGATACGTTATAATGTTACACTTTAAAAATTGTTGGACGCTTCCGATCCAGCACCGCGTGTGCCCAGCTTGTTCGGACCAATAATGGGTTTCCCGCGTGTTCGGGCCAATAAAGGATATCCCGCATGTTCGGGCCAATAAGGGGTCTCCCCGGAGTTCAGGCCGACAATGGGTTTCCCGATAAGGGCTTCCCGCGTGTTCGGGCCATGGGGCTCCCGCGCGTTCGGGTCGATAATGGATTTTTCGCCATGAGGACTGTTGCCAGCTTGGCCCTTGCGCTCCTCGTCGCCCTTGGCCCACTGCCGGCCGCCCGGGCCGCCGACGGCAAGATCAACCTGGTCGCAGCGGAAAATTTCTACGGCGATGTCGCCGCCCAGATCGGCGGCGGGCGCGTCGCTGTTTCCAGCATCATGAACAATCCGGACCAGGATCCGCACCTGTTCGAGACTACGCCGGCGGTCGCGCGCAATCTCGCCAATGCGCAAATCGTGGTGTTCAACGGCGCCGACTACGACCCGTGGATGGAGACGCTTCTCAAGGCATCGCCGCGCCCCGGCCGCAAGGAAATCATCGCAGCCGAACTGACGCACAGGAAGGCCGGCGACAATCCGCACCTCTGGTACGATCCGGTCACCATGCCGGCGGTCGCGCGGGCGATTGCTGCGGCGCTTTCCGCCGTCGACCCCGCGCACAGGCAAGACTATGCCGCGCGGCTGAACGCGTTTCTCGCTTCGCTTGCGCCGCTCAACGCCAGGATCGCCGCCATTCGCGGAAAATTTGCCGGTATGCCCGTGACGGCGACCGAGCCTGTATTTGGTCTCATGGCCGGCGCGCTCGGACTGACCGTGCGCAACGTGCGCTTCCAGCTTTCGATCATGAACGATACCGAACCCAGCGCGCGCGACGTCGCCGGCTTCGAGCGGGATCTGAAAGAGCACAAGGTGCGCGTGATGTTCTACAACAAGCAGGCATCCGACAAGACCGTGCAGCGGCTGGTGGACATCGCCCGCGCCGCCAAGGTGCCGGTGGTTGCGGTAACCGAAACCAAGCCGCCGGGCATGTCATATCAGGACTGGATGTTCGGCCAGCTCCGCGACACCGAAAAGGCGCTGGCGGGGCCGGGTTCGTGAACGTCGTCGAACTCGACCGCGCCACCATCAAGATCGGCGGGCGCAGCGTTATCGCCGATGCCAGCCTCGCAATCGGCCAGGGTGAATTCATCGGCGTGCTCGGCCCCAATGGCGCCGGCAAGACCACGCTGATGCGCGCCATTCTCGGCCTGCTGTCTCCGAGCGCCGGTACTTTGCGCGTGTTCGGCCGCACACCGCAGCGCGGCGATCCGGCAATCGGCTATCTGCCGCAATTGCGAACGGTGCTGCCCGACCTGCGCGTGCGCGGGTTCGACTTCATCGCCAGCTCCATGCATGGCGAACGGTGGGGCCTGCCGAAGCTCGATCACGCCGCTCGCACCATGATCAACAAGACGCTCTCCGCGGTCGGGGCCGGCGAACTCGCCGACCGGCCGATGTCCGACATGTCGGGCGGCGAACGCCAGCGCCTGCTGCTGGCGCAGTCGCTGATCGGATCGCCCAAACTGTTGCTGCTCGACGAACCGCTGATCAGCCTCGATGCCCGCCACCAGGAAGTAGCAATTAATTTTGTGCGCCAGGTCTGCCGGGAGCACGGCATTACCGTGCTGTTCTCCGCGCACGAGCTCAACCAGCTGCTCGGCACGCTCGACCGTGTGCTCTATCTCGGCAACGGTCAAGCAGTCCTTGGCCGCGTAGACGAGGTGATCACCGCCCCTGTCCTCTCAAAACTTTACGACACCGAAATCGACGTTGTGCGAGCGCAAGGTCACATATTCGTCATGTCGCGCGGCCGCGACGTAGAGCAGGTCGAACACAGCCATGATCACGACATCGGGCATGGCGGCCACGGCCATCATCACCACTGACATGTTCCAGTATGAATTCATGAACAACGCCTTCGCCGCCGCCGGCATTGTCGCGGTGGTATCGGGCATCGTCGGTTATTTCCTGGTGATGCGCGGGCAGACTTTCGCCGGTCACGCGCTCTCCCACATCGGGTTTGCCGGCGCGACCGGCGCCGGTCTGATCGGCCTGGCACCGCTGTGGGGCCTGGTCGGATTTACCCTCGCAGCCGGCATCGCGATGGGCGTTTTGAGCGAGCGCATCAGCAACCGCGATGTTGCCATCGGCATCGTGCTCGCGCTCGCGCTCGGCTTCGGACTGCTTTTCCTGCACTACTACACATCGTTTGCCACGCAGGCGACTGCGCTGCTGTTCGGCAACGTGCTTGCCGTCGATCGCACCATGATTACAACGTTGGCCGTGCTCGGCATCATCACGCTCGTGGCGCTGGGCGTGATCATGCGGCCGCTGATCTTTGCGAGCCTGCAGCCGGAACTGGCCGAAGCCAAGGGTGTGCCACTGCGCTTCATATCCACCGCGTTCCTGGCAATCGTAGCGCTGGCGGTGTCTGAATGTGCGCAGGTCGTTGGCGTCCTGCTGGTGTTCACGCTGATGGTGGGCCCTCCGGCCGCCGCGCAACGAATTACCACCGGCCTGTGGAGCGGGCTCATGCTTTCGGCCGGCCTCGCGCTCGGCGAAGCCTGGCTCGGCATCACACTCGCCTACCACACCGACTGGCCGGTGAGCTTCTGCATCGCGCTGTTGAGCGCACTTGCCTATTTCGCGGCCTTCAACGCGCCGGCATTGCGGACAAGTCTGGCGTCTACCGGATCGGTTTCGCCCGGGTGACGCACGCCATCGGTCCGTGATAGGCAGGCCGGCATGAACGAAACCGCAAACCGCGCGGTCTGCGTCGGCGAAGCAACGGTGGAGCTCGCCCGCGGCGCCGACGGGCGGTATGCGCTGGCGAGTTCGGGCGACACCTTCAACACCGCGATCTATCTGGCGCGCGCCGGCGCGGCGGCCTCCTTTGCCAGCGCACTGGGCGATGATCCCTATTCCGACGCAATCGTGTCACTTGCCGCAGCGGAAGGCATTGCCACCGACCTGATCCTGCGCGTGGGAGGCCGGCTTCCCGCTTTGGCGCTGGTCGATGCCGACCGCCAGGGCCTGGCCCGCACCTATACCTGGCGCGCGGAAGCGCCGGCGCGAGATCTGTTCGAGCTACCGCAATGGAGCCGCGTGGCGGAAGGCCTGACCGCGGCGCGACTGATCTATTTTTCCGGCATCACGCTGTCGCTCTATTCAAATATCGGGCTCGGGCGATTCCTGGCCGCGATTGAACTCGCGCGCGGCAACGGCGCCCGGATCGCATTCGACGGCAATTTCCGTCCGCGCGGCTGGAACGGCGACCTCACCCGCGCGCGCACAGTATTCGCCGAAGCGCTCAAGCGCGTCGATATCGCGCTGCCGGCTTATGACGATGAAGCCGTACTGTGGGGTGATCCCAGTCCGGAATCGACCATCGAACGACTGCAGGCGTTCGGGGTCACCGAAATCGTGGTGAAGAACGGACCGAATGGCGCACTGGTGGCGGCCTCGGGCGAGTGCGACATGGTGCCGGTACCGGAAGTGGTCGTCCCAGTCGATGCCACCGCCGCCGGCGACGGCTTCAACGCCGGCTACCTTGCCGCAAGACTTGCCAACCAAGGCGCGGTCGACGCCGCCACCGCCGCGCACAAGCTCGCCGGCGAAGTGATCCGCCATCGTGGCGCCATTACGCCGCGCAGCGGAGCGGCAGTGCACTAGTGCGATGGGTTTGAAGTTGCTCTTATTATAGCCGCAAACTCGCGGGAGGAATTTCAAACCCTAGACCGCACCAGAATCATAAAGTTGCTAGTGTCCCTTTGATTCCGAAGATCGCATAAGTCGATGCCGCAAGGGAGCGCGAACTTCGGAATCGGGACACCAGCCTGAAGGAAACGACTGCAATGCATTTCAAATTCACGTGCGCGATCGCAACGGTGATCGGGCTTTATCTTTCCGGTTTACCGGCGGCATTGGCCCAACCCATGCGCTGCAGCGGCGAGGAAAAAACCTGTATCGCTATTTGCACGAAAAGTACCGATCGTACCTATGTCGCGAATTGCATAACGAGCTGCCACACGCGACTGTCCATCTGCAAGCAAACGGGCTGCTGGGACAGCGGAACAAGAAAATATTGCGGACTGACCCGGCAGTAGGATCGGTAGCCCATCAGGGCCTTGCGAGCATCATCGCAACCATGGCGGCGATGAACGGCAGCGGCAGCGATACCACAGCGCGAAGCCAGACCACGCGTGCGGGCATCATCGGCACTTCCCAGATCAAAAGGCGATGAATTGCATAGAGCGCCCAGGCGGTCGAATAGGCGATTACCTGCGGCGCACCGGCGCCGCTCTTGAGCGCCGCAGCGCCGATGGAAAAGCCCACCACCGGTCCGCCGGGCGTGAGGGCGCCGCCGAGCGTCGCGATCAGCACGCCAGTGAGCCCGGATTCCGGCCCGAGCCAGGGCGCGATCAATGTCTTCGGCAATATTTCTGCGACGAAGCCGGAGCCGACCACACCGATGCCGATGCGCGGCAACAGCCGGATGAATTCCAGCGCGCCCTCACGCACGCCGTCATTGAGCAGTACGCGCCCACGCAGGGCGGCGGTGAAGCCAAGCGCGACGACCAGCACCCAAAGCAGAATATCGATGGCGAGCATCATGGCTCACGAACTCCGCGCGCGAGATGAGCCTTGACCGCAATGCGCGCCAGCAAGCCGGCAATAATCGGCAGCGGCAGCG
The DNA here is from genome assembly GCA_963828695.1 of uncultured Alphaproteobacteria bacterium. Classification (GTDB taxonomy): domain Bacteria; phylum Pseudomonadota; class Alphaproteobacteria; order Rhizobiales; family Xanthobacteraceae; genus Pseudolabrys. The sequence goes on from CAWHFS010000001.1 coordinate 1,168,851, forward strand.
CCTCGACGATACGCCAGATCACGAACTCGGAACCGAAGAACGGCAGCTCCCACACCAGCGCGCGGGTGTAGCCGATCAACGTCCAGCTGGTGATGAAGGCCACCACCGCGCCGGCGTCCGCGCCCATAGCGATGAAGGCGCCGGCCACCGGATAGATTGTGATCGGACCGCCCGGCAGGATGAAGCCGAATACCGCGGCGATCAGCAGACCGCTGAACCCGGATTCGTGCCCGACCCACCGCGCCACCATTTCGCGCGGCAACAGCAGCGCGATGAAGGCGCCAATCAGGCAGCCGGCCAGGATCTTCGGCAGCATCATGCCGAGCAACACGACGTCGCTGCCCAGAATGCCGAGGAAATGCTCGCGCCCGTCACGCCAGTAGACCGCCGCCGCGGCGGCGCATGCCAAACCCGCGATGGTCGCGGTCGACCAGTCGAACGCGCGACGGCGGCGACGCTTGGGAAAAGATTCAGATGACAAATGCGGGCTTGGGGCTGGCGTCAGGGATTCGCATGTTGCGCGCCCCTCACCCGCCGTTCAAGGCACCAACAGCGTGTGCATTACCGTGTTGCGGCTGGCGCAGAACTCGAGGCCACCATCTCGCCCTGGCGCGACCCGCCGGTGACCGCCACCAGCGCGAACAAGGCGAGCAGAATCGAGGCATACACCGGGACCATCACACCGGACAATTTCCTCACGGCTTTCTTGTCTTCGGCCGAAAGCGCGATGTGAACATGGACGTGGTGACACATGGGCCATCTCCTCTCCAATTCGAGAGCGCTCAATCTTATCCGAAATGGCCCACACTGTCTTCGGCTGAAAGGGCCGCCCTATGCCATCGGGCGCAGACCCAGCCGGTCCAGCAGCCGCATATCGCGGTCGCGCTCGGGGTTCGGCGTGGTGAGCAGCTTCGGTCCGTAGAAGATCGAATTGGCGCCTGCAAGGAAACACAACGCCTGCATTTCCTCGCTCATGTCCTCGCGGCCAGCGGAAAGCCGCACGACCGAAGCCGGCATGCAGATGCGGGCAACCGCAATCGTACGCACGAAGTCGAGCGCATCGAGCCTGGGCGCGCCTGCAAGCGGTGTGCCTTCCACCTGGACCAGCATGTTGATCGGGACGCTTTCCGGATGCTGCGGCAGGCTGGCGAGCGTCGCAATCATGCCGGTGCGGTCGTCGAGCCCCTCACCCATGCCGACGATACCGCCGCAGCAGACATGGATACCGGCACGACGGACGTGCTCCAGCGTGTCGAGGCGATCCTGGTAAGTGCGGGTCGTGATGATGGCGCCGTAATACTCCGGCGAGGTATCGAGGTTGTGGTTATAGTAGTCTAGCCCGGACAATTTGAGGCGCGCCGCCTGATCGGCAGTCAGCATGCCGAGCGTGGCGCAGGTTTCCAGGCCCAGCGCCTTTACGCCTTCCACCATCGCGCAGACGGAATCCAGGTCGCGGTCCTTGGGCGAACGCCAGGCCGCGCCCATGCAAAAGCGCGAGGCGCCGCCGGCCTTGGCCGCGCGCGCTTCCTTGAGAACGGCGTCGAGGCTCATGAGCTTCTCGGCATCGACGCCGGTGTCATAGCGCGCGGCCTGCGGACAATATGCGCAGTCCTCCGGACAGCCGCCGGTCTTGATCGAGAGCAAGGTCGAAATCTGCACTTCTGAAGGATCGAAATTCTCGCGATGGATCCGGGCTGCATGAAACATCAGTTCCGGAAAGGACAATGCAAAGAGGGCCGCGACCTGCGGGCGCGTCCAATCATGGCGTAGCGTACCGAAATCGGGGGCGAGCGGATTTTCAGTGGCAAGCGACATAAGGTGACCTTTGCCGGCCTTTGCGGCGGCTCAAAGTTGGCACAAGCACCTCTGGTACCACAAATACTCCTGATTTTCCCGGGGGCCGGCGCCCGTCCAGAGAGGCAAATCCAGGGATTGGCTCGCCCGTCCGCCGACTTTTCGCGCTCTTTTGATTGTCGTATGATAAATAAAAGTTGGCGCGGCCGATCGCGCATCATATGGCGAGAGTAATCATGAGCGGGCTCATCAGAATTTTCACTGCAGCGGCACTGGCGGCAAGTTTGCTGACGGGGCCGGCCTTCGCACAGTTCAAAGGAGAAAAGGAACGGAATCCGCTGGCCGAGGAGGAAGAAAACCGGCGCAAGCAAAATGTCGAGGTCGACAAGCAATACAACGCCATGCGGCGGAATACCCAATTTGATGCGGCGAAGTCGACCAAGATCGACCCGTGGTCGAATATGCGGGCGCCCACAGACACCGCCAAACGCTAGTGCGGCAATTTCCGACACCAGGCCCGCATTCGTTCCATCTTACCAATAGCGACCGTAACGGTAACGCCCGTACGGACGGACGTAGTACACCGGCGGCAACTCGTAATACACTGGCGGTTCCTCGACCACGTACCTTGGCGGCGGGCCCCGATAGACTCGCGGCGGACCCGAGGCCGGCCCGGCCGGCCGTATCGGCACCCGTCCACTCAGGTCGAGCGCGGTCTGGATCGCAAAGCCGCTTTTCTCCTGCCAAGTGACTGCGCACCAGCCGTCGGTGCAACTGGCCGCGTCGACCAGGCTGCCGCCGGGTATCTTGGCGACGATCTCATTCGTCGTGCCGGGCGCGGCCCGGAGGTTCACTGTCGTCAGCACGACGGCGGGTTTGGCGGCGGCGAATGCTGAGGAACCCAGTAAAACACCGAGGCACAAGAAATACGGGGTCAATCTCATGGGCTTAACTCTTTGATACACTCCCCAACCCCGGTTAGCGTGCCACCGAATACCGCCGGAATCAAACCTGGCGAAAGCACAGCGCATGGCAGAGGCGAGGATGAACCGGCTACTCATGACAAGGATCGCTGCGGTGTTGACCGGCGCCGCGGTGCTGTTTGCACTGGAACAGGGGTTGCATGTCAGCCTGTATATTGCCGTTCCCGCCGCCCTCATCATCTACATGGCCGTGAAGGTCGGGATAGGGCTTTTGTTCGGCGTCGGCGAACGCGCAAAATAACTGGTTGATTCCCGGTTACGTCCGAGGCGATCGCGTTTTCTCGGCATATTCCGGGGAACCACCGACGTGCCGCGTAAAGGCGGCGTAATCTTTTTATCCCGGCCATTGCCGCCGCAATCGCGCCATAGATCATGCAAATATAGTCAGTCGCGGAATGAAACGCGCCACGCGTAAGCCCTCCGCAGCCGCCCAGACTTGGCGGCCCCGAGGGTCCCAAGCCGCCGGTGAACAGCCGGCCGCGATATGAACCGCAAGAACACGTTCAACTTCTCAACCGGATCCTGAAAGGATTTCCGAACATGATCATGCGCGCGCTTCTCGTGACCGGTGGATTGCTTGCAGCCAGCATCGGGCCGGCACTTTCCGACAGCGTCACTGCCGCCGTTACCGACTGGGATGCGACCAGCCGCACCATCACGCTCGAGGATTATTCGCAATTCGCGTCCATCCCGGGCACCGTCACCGTGCCGGACATCAAGGCCGGCGATGTGATCACGGTCGACTACAGCGCCCTCGACAACGGCTACGACACCATCAATTCGATCACCGTCAACCGCGACATCGCCCGGCGGTTGATGCCGCCGCCCAAGCGCGGCTGATCTCAAGCTGCAATTCAGCCAAGCGAACAATTTTTGTAATGGCCGGGCCCCATGCCCGGCCATTTCGATTCTGGCCGCGGTTTCGCGCAAAGGCCGATCCGGGCTAAATTCGCCGGCATGAATGGTGACGATCCGCACGAGGCCATTGCGCACATCGAAGCGCACATCGAAGAGCTCACGGAATCGATCGAACGCTGCCGGAAAATCGCGCTGGCCGCCAGGCTTGCCATCGGCGCTGGCGCTGCCTGGCTCGCGCTCACGCTGCTGGGCCTGGTCTGGTTCGTCCCCTACCTGGCCGTTGCGGCGCTGGCTGGCGTGCTCGGCGGCATTGTGCTTTTAGGCTCAAACGCAACTACATGGACTGAGACGGATGCCGCCTTGCGTGCCAGCGAAGCGATGCGAGCGGACATGATCGGGCAGATGGAACTGCGGTTGGTGGACACCGACGTGCGGCGGCTGCATTGAGGGCTCCTCCTCACCGGTCATGCCCGCACACACGGGAGCCGAGGCGACGCGCACATCCGGGTTGGCTGCGCCGAGATAGGCGTGGGTGGTAAAATAGATTTTGTCGGCATGGGCAACTTTCTGCCAGGCATCGCCGATGTCGAGTCCGTCACCCCCGAGGATCGGTACTTCGACGCCGGCGTCCCGTAACGCCGCGATCGCGGCCACGACGTCGTCAGGCTGCGCCGCGAGATACACAAGATCGGCCTTTGGCAGACCTTTCACGGTCGACTTGATACCGGCGAGCCTGTAGGGCCGGACCGTCAGCACCTTACCGCCCAGTTGCTTGAATCGGGTCTGGAAATATCCATGCAACAGGCGTGCGTAGGAAGAATTCTGCTTGTAGAGCACTACAGCCGACCGGGACTTCAACGTCTTGACCGCCCACTCGGCGCCGGCCGCCGCCTGCACATTGTCGCCGAAGCAGGCGAGAAACAGATATTGCGGAACCTCTCGCGGCAGTTTGGGCGAGGTCGCGCCCGAGGTGAGAAACACGTGCTTGTATTTCGCGGCGATGGGCGCCGCCGCCAGCACCATATCGGTGTCAGAAAACCCGATCAGGCCCGCGACTTCCGGTTCCTGCTTGAAGAGTTTAGCGGTCTCGCGTGCGATGACGTTCGGGTTGGTCTGGCCATCAATCAGGATGAGCTTCATCGGCCGATTGAGCGGCGCCACCCGCCCGGTTGGCCTCATCGACGGCGAGCCGGGCGCCGCGCGAGGACGGAACGTCGAGGTCTTCCTGCCCGCCGGTCAGATTGTAAAGCGCACCGATGAGGACCGGTGGGTCGGCGGCGAGAGCGCTGGCGGCACCGAAGGCCAGCGCCGCCAGGGTGATAAAGACGGTGGCTGCAATTTTGGCTCGGCGGTTGCTCGGCATGGCACCACTATAACGCGGGAGAACCGCCGCTACCTCACCATGAAAACCAGCTTGCCTCGAAAGTGGCGCGCCTCGCTGACCCGCAGCGCTTCAACGGCGTCCGACAGACGATAGACCGTGACATCGGGGGGACGCACGGCACCGGCCTGATAGAGCGCGGCAATACGCTCAAGAGGCGCGCGCGCCCGCGCGACCGCCGGCCGCAAGGCCATCACGTCGCTGCGCGCGGGTTTGGGTGCCTGCGGCCCGGAGGCGATGAAGGCCGCGCGGCCGCCGGGTTTAAGAACCGTGAAAGAGCGCGTTGCCACATCGCCGCCAACGGTCTCGAACACGGCATCGCAGCCGCTGACGAGTTTGGTGAAGTCGGCGGCGTTGTAGTCGATGACCTCATCGGCGCCAAGCCCGCGCACGTAGTCCAGGTTGGCCGCGCTGGCCGTCGTGATCACGCGGGCGCCGAGGTGCTTGGCAAGCTGGATGCCGAAGCCGGCAACGCCACCGGCACCGCCCTGGATAAGGATCGTTTCGCCTGTTTTCAACTTCAACGTATCCTCGATCGATCGTATCGCCGTCAGTCCGGTGAGCGCCAGCGCCGCGGCATCGACATGCGACAGCGCGTCCGGTTTCTTGGCGACGATCGCCGCGCCGACCGCAATTTTTTCCGCATAGGCACCTTCCCGGCCGGCCTCCAGCACACCGAAAACCTCGTCCCCGACACGCAGATCGGCTACGCCGGCACCGAGCGCGCTGACGACGCCGGAAAAATCACGTCCCAGGACCAATGGGAAGGTCCCCTGCCCGTAACGGCCCGCACGCACTTTCCAATCGGCGCCATTGACGCTCGCGGCATAGGCATCGACGACGATTTGCCCGGGCCCTGCGGGCGGGTCCGGAAGATCGCCGTATTTCAGGACCTCCGGCCCGCCGAATTGCTCAATGTAGACCGCCTTCATGGTGTGCCGAACCTTTGCGATTGCATTTGGAATGGGCGATGGCGCCCGCGCGAATGTGGCCGGACCCATGTCCGGCATCGGCAAGATTACCCGCAAGCGCGGCGCGCGTAAAAGGCGCATCGCGCCTCAGTAGCCGCGCACGGCCTTGAGTTCCTCGGCCGACTTGAAATGCGCGGCGAAGCGCGCCGACATGCGGGCGCCCGGATAGAAAGCCTGTGAATAGGATGGCCGCGCCTTGATACGGTCCCACCAGGCGGACATCTTTGGCAGATCCTTCCAGAGGTAGCCGTAACCCATGTCCTCCATACGGTCGATGAGTGGCGTCACCTGCGCGTCGACCAGCGTGTACTGCTTGCCCATGATCCAGGGGCCGCCGGTATCGTCCATTGCTTTTTCGATCCGTTCGCAGGTTTGGCGGATTTGATCGAGCGCATGGTCGATTTCGACCTTGCCGAAACCCTTCTGGGTCATCCGTTCATAAAACTGTTTGCGCAGCGGCAACCTCTCGGTGTGCTTCTTGAAATCTTCGTCGCTGGTGTTGGTAAAGCGCATGGGCGCGAACAGGTTGGCAAAGCTCGGGACGCGCACCGCAATCGTCGGTACCTCGTCGATGTAATGCATCCATGCCCGCATGTGTGCACGGCCAACGCGATCCGGGGGCGCAAGTGGCGGATCTGGAAATGCCTCCTCCAGATATTCGAGGATCGCCGAGGATTCGATGATCACCTGTCCATCATGCACGAATGTCGGCACAACGCCGTTCGGGTTGAGCTTGAGATAGCCCGGCTCGAGCTGCTGGAATTTGCTGAGATCAACTTCGTGCTCAATCCAGTCCTTCCCGCGCTCCGGCATTCCCTTCTCGGCAAGCGCGATACGGACTTTCTGACTACAGGTGGAATGGGCGGTCTGGTACAGCTCGATGGCCATGGGGCAATTCCTCGGCGGCGTGATTATCAATTGCCGGGCCCGGCCACCTGATATGAGCCGGACCGAAAAGAATGGTGACGCTTTTCCAGCGCGCTGGCAATTTTGAATTGGTAGTCTGCGGTCGGAAGTCTACTCCGCGGCTTCCCGCTGCGGGCCCACCGGCTCCACCCGCGCGGCGCAGAACTTGAATTCGGGGATCTTGCCGAACGGATCGAGCGCCGGATTGGTCAACATATTGGCCGCCGCCTCCACATAGGCGAAGGGGATGAATACCACGCCGTCGGGAATGGCGTCGTCCTGGCGCGAGGCCAGTTCGATCTCGCCGCGGCGCGTGGTAACGCGCACGCGGTCGCCCGGCTTGATTCCAAGCTTAGCAAATGTGCCGCGCGACAGAGATGCGACCGCGCCGGGTTCCAACGCGTCGAGCACGGTTGCCCGCCGCGTCATGGCGCCGGTATGCCAATGCTCAAGCTGGCGGCCGGTGGTGAGGATGAACGGGAATTCGTGGTCCGGTGTTTCATCCGGCGGCGTGAGCTTTGCCGCCACCAGCTTGCCGAAACCACCGGGGCGCGGGAAACCCTTGTCAAACACCACATCACGGCCGGGCCGGTCGAGGCTGTCAGCCGGATAGGTCACTGCACTTTCGCGCTCCACGCGTTCCCACGGAATATTGTTGAGCGACGGCATCAATGACGCCATCTCGGTATAGATCTCGCTCGGGTGCTTGTAGTTCCATTTGAGGCCGATACGGCGCGCGATTTCCTGGGTGATCCACCAGTCGACCTTGGCCTCGCCCGGCAGCGGCAGCGCCTGACGGCCCATCTGCACTTGCCGGTTGGTGTTGGTGACGGTGCCGTCCTTCTCCGGCCAGGCCGATGCCGGCAGGATCACGTCGGCATAGACCGCTGTCTCGGTGAGGAACAGGTCCTGCACCACCAGGTGCTCGAGATGCGCCAGCGCCTGGCGCGCGTGATTGAGGTCGGGGTCCGACATCGCCGGATTTTCGCCAAGGATGTACATGCCCTTGATCACGTCGGCATGGACCGCGTCCATGATCTCGACGACGGTCAGGCCCTTCCTGGGGTCGAGCTTGGCACCCCAGACGTTCTCCACCTTGGCGCGGATGTCGGCATTTTCCACCGACCTGTAGTCGGGGAAGAACATCGGAATGAGTCCCGCATCGGAAGCGCCCTGCACGTTGTTCTGACCGCGCAGCGGATGCAGGCCTGTCCCGGGGCGGCCGATCTGGCCGGTAATCAGCGACAGCGCGATCAGGCAGCGCGCGTTGTCGGTGCCGTGGGTGTGCTGCGACACACCCATTCCCCAGAATATGATGGCGCTTTCGGCGCGCGCGTAGGTTCGTGCGACTTCGCGCAGCGTATCGGCGGGGATGCCGCAGATCGGCGCCATCTCTTCGGGCGTGAAATCCTTGATGCTCTCGGCGAAGGCATCGAAGCCTTCGACATAGGTCTGCACATATTGCCTGTCGTGAAGGCCTTCGGTGACAATCACATTGAGAATGGCATTGAGCATCGCCACGTCGGTACCGTTCTTGAACTGCATCATGCGCCAGGCATGGCGCTTGAGCGCCTGTCCGCGCGGGTCCATCACGATCAGTTTGGCGCCGCGTTTCGAGGCCTGCTTGAAGAAGGTGGCGGCGACCGGATGGTTTTCGGTCGGATTGGCGCCGATGACTATGATGACGTCAGAATTCTTCACTTCGTTGAAGGTGGCCGACACTGCACCGGAGCCAACGCCTTCGAGCAGCGCCGCCACTGACGAAGCATGACAGAGCCGCGTGCAGTGATCGACATTGTTCGTACCGAACCCGGCGCGCACCAGCTTCTGGAACAGATAGGCTTCCTCGTTCGAGGCCTTGGCCGAGCCGAAGCCGGCAAGCGCTTTCGAACCGTCGCGGTCACGAATCATTTCAAGACCTGACGCGGCGCGATCGAGCGCTTCTTCCCAGGAGGCGGGGCGGAAATGTGTCCACGGATTTGACGGGTCGATCTCCTCGTGCGGCACTTTCGGCACGCCGTCCTTGCGGATCATCGGCTGGGTCAACCGCTGCGGATTGCTGACATAGTCGAAGCCGAAGCGGCCTTTCACGCACAGGCGGTTTTCATTGGCCGGGCCGTTGCGGCCGGTGACGTACAGAAGCTTGTCGTTCTTGATGTGATAGGTGAGCTGGCAGCCAACACCGCAATAGGGACAGACCGAGTGCACCTCGCGATCGGGGAACCCGGTGCGCACGTTCTTGTCGTCGACCAGCGTCGACGGCATCAGCGCGCCCGTCGGACAAGCCTGCACGCATTCGCCGCAGGCGACGCAGGTGGAAGCGCCCATTGGATCGTCGAAATCAAACACAATCTTTTCGCCATGGCCGCGACCCGCCATGCCGATGACGTCGTTGACCTGCACCTCGCGGCAGGCGCGCACACACAGATTGCACTGGATGCACGCGTCGAGATTGACCGCCATGGCCGGATGGCTGCGGTCCGGCGCCGGCACCACCTCTGCCTCGCGCTTCGGGAAACGTCCGGCCTGAACGTTCTGGCGCTTGGCGACCTTCCAGAATTCGGATTCCGGATCGTGCGCGACTTCGATCGCCGGCTGATCCGTGACCAGGAGTTCGGCGACCATGCGGCGCGCAGTTTTTGCGCGCTCGGTCTGGGTCTTGACCTTCATGCCCGGTGTGGGCGTGCGGATGCAACTTGCCGCCAGCACGCGCTCGCCCTCGATTTCGACCATGCAGACGCGGCAATTGCCGTCCGGGCGATAGCCGGGCTTGGGCGTGTAGCACAGGTGCGGCAGCTTGATATCGAGCCGGCGCGCGGCGCGGAAGATCGTTTCACCGGGGCGGATGTCGATCTCGCGATCGTCGATGGTGAAGGTGTTTGATTTGGCATCCGCGGTCATGGCTTCAAGTCCTTGCCAGCGCCCACATCCTTCGAGACGCCCGCTGCGCGGGCTCCTCAGGATGAGGGCTTGAGTTCCGCCTCATGGTGAGGAGCGCACCGCGAGGTGCGCGTCTCGAACCATAGGGCGACCACCTATTCATCGCCAACTCCCCAGCGGCCTGGAAAGCTCCTCGGGGAAATATTTCAGCACGCACAGCAGCGGATTCGGCGCCGCCTGGCCGAGCCCGCAGATCGAGGCATCGCGCATGGTCGTAGAAAGTTCGGTCAGCAGCGCAGGATCCCATGGCCCTTGCGCCATCAGCTTGACGGCCTTCTCCGTCCCTGCGCGGCAAGGCGTGCATTGCCCGCAACTCTCGTCCTCGAAAAACTTCATCAGATTGAGCGCGACGGTCTTCATGTCATCCTTGTCGGACAGGATGACAACCGCGTGCGAACCGACGAAGCAGCCGTGTTTCTCCAAGGTCCCGAAATCGAGTGGCTCGTCCGCCATCGACGCCGGCAGAATGCCGCCGGATGCCCCGCCCGGCAGGTATCCCTTGAAAATATGACCGTCCGCCATGCCACCAGAGAATTCCTCGATCAGTTCGCGCGCGGTGACACCAGCGGGCGCCACCACGACACCGGGTTTTTTCACGCGGCCCGATACCGAGAAACTGCGGAATCCCTTGCGACCATGACGGCCCTGCGAGCTCATCCATTCCGCGCCCTTCTCGACAATGTCGCGGATCCAGAACAGCGTCTCGACGTTCTGTTCCAGCGTCGGGCGGCCGAACAGGCCGACCTGCGCCACGTAAGGCGGACGATGGCGCGGCAATCCGCGCTTGCCTTCGATCAATTCGATCATCGCCAATTCTTCGCCGCAGATATAAGCGCCGGCGCCGCGGCGGAGATGGATCCTGGTGTGCGGCGACAGACCGGCTGCTTCTGCCTTGGCCAATTCCGCCGCAAGCATCAGCCGCACTTCCGGATATTCATCGCGGATGTAAAGATAAGTATCGGCCGTCTCGACAACCCATGCGGCAATCAGCATACCTTCGATGAAACGATGCGGATCGCGTTCCAGATAGAACCGGTCCTTGAAGGTGCCCGGCTCGCCCTCGTCGGCATTGACCGCGAAGAGACGCGGCGCGGATTCGGCGCGCACCAGTTGCCATTTGCGTCCGGTCGGGAAACCGGCACCGCCAAGGCCGCGCAGGCCGGCATCACTCACTAATTTGATGAGTTCCTCGCACGTGCGCTTGCCGTCAAGGCATGATTTCAGCAGAGCATAGCCGCCGCTTTTCTGGTAGGCAGCGAAATCGGCGCCGGGATTGAAAGCATGGGCGTGCGGCCTGGACTTTGCCGCGGCGGCGACCTTGTCCGTGGTCGCACTGAATGTCTGCACGTGGCCGACGGCACAGACCGGCGCATGGTCGCAGGCGCCCATGCAGGGCGCGCGCAACACGCGCACATTGCTGCCAAGCTTGCCGGGAAGGTCACGCAGCAGTTTTTCCGCGCCGGCCATTGCACAGGACAATAAATCACACACGCGCACGGTGATCGCAGGCGGCGGCGGGCCGTCCTTCACCACGTCGAAATGCGAATAGAAGGTTGCAACCTCATAGACTTCCGTCAGCGCCATCTTCATCTCGGCGGCGAGCGCCGTGAGATGCGCGGCGGACAGGTAACCGTAGTGATCCTGGATCAGGTGCAGATGCTCGATCAGCAGGTCGCGACGCCGCGGCCGGTCGGTGAGCAGTGCGCGGACCTCGTCCAGCGCCGCCGGGTCGACCTGGCGGCCCTTGGGCGTACGCGGCGGCCTTCGCCGGCCGGCGCCTTTGCCGTTCGATCGCGATGGGGTCTGGATGTTCATGGTGGTCTCCGAGGCAACGTTTGAAGCCGTTCCAAACTCCAGACAACCCCTCGATCGGCATGGGTTGATAGAGATTTTCTATCAATGATAAGGTCATTGCTGGTTGTTCTTTGTGCAATCGGCCGCAGCGCCGCAAACTAACCTGCTGAAATCATAGGGATAATGCCTTGATCGACAAACTCGATTTCATCCTGGCCCTTGCGCGGGAGAAGCACTTCGGACGGGCGGCGGAATCCTGCGGGGTGACCCAGCCGACCCTGTCGGCCGGCGTGAAGCAGCTGGAAGGGCAGATGGGCGTGCTGCTGGTGAACCGCGGCTCGCGTTTCCAGGGCTTCACTCCCGAAGGCCAGCGCGTGCTGGAATGGGCACGCCGCATCGTCGCCGACAGCCGCCACATGCGCGAGGAGATCAATTCGCTCCGCCATGGCCTGACCGGCCGGTTGCGCATTGCCGCGATCCCGACTGCGCTGGCGATGGTGGCGGCCCTCACCACGCCCTACCGCGAACGACACCCCAACGTTCAATTCACCATCTATTCGCGCAATTCACTCGAGATCCTCAACCTCCTCGAAAATCTCGAGATCGACGCCGGCATAACCTATGTCGAGAACGAGCCGCTCGGCCGCGTCAACACGGTGCCGCTCTATCGCGAGCATTACCGGCTGCTGACGTCCGCCGAGGCGCCGCTCGGCAACCGGGATACCGTCACCTGGGCGGAGGTCGCGCAGGTGCCGCTCTGTCTGCTCACACCCGACATGCAGAACCGGCGCATCATTGACCGGCTACTAAAAGGCGCAGGCGGGGAATCGCGGCCAACACTGGAATCGGACTCGATGATCCTGTTGTTCTCTCACGTGCGCACCGGACGTTGGGCGAGCGTGATGCCGGCCAAGATCGCGGAAACGCTCGGGCTGACGGAGACCATCCGCGCCATTCCGATCACCGAACCGGAGGCGGTGCAGACGATTGGGCTCGTTGTGCCGCCGCGCGAGCCGATGACCCCGATCGCCACCGCGCTGGTAACCGAAGCTCGGCGCATCGCACCGCAATTGTCGGGCTGAAGAAGAACTCTAGCGCTTCAGTTACCGCGATCGCTCCAGGCCGCTGAAGGCAACTACGCCGCAGACGACGCAGCGACCCGACCCTTCTTGACCGGAACGTCTTCACCGGCATCTTCCGCATCCACGTCCTCGGCCTGCGCATTCTCTTGCGCATGCAACTTGGTGCGCCGCTTGTGGAAGTTGACGATATTCCGCGCCGTTTCCTGGCCCAGCTTCTTGTAGCGCTCAAATGACCGGGTGAGATCGTCCGGCGTCAGCTGCCGGTTGGCGGCGTACATCATCAACAGCTCCCTGACGGTGCTCCAGGAGCAGCCGGCGGCCTTGGCGAGAATCAGGATCATATCCTCGCCTTCGTCGAGCACGGCGCGTTCGACAAGATCGATCGGGAATCGGCCGAGTTTTGCCAGCGCGACGACGGTTTTTTCGAATTCCTGCGAACGCGCCGGTGCATGCACATTGGCTTCCGTGACCGGGCGCGTCTTGAAACGGCGCTTGGCACTGCGTGCGGCGGCAGAATATGTGTGCGAGGCCTCACGAACTTCGCGCTGCATGCCGGTGGCAACGTCATTGATGGTCGCCCGAATTTCGGCGGCGGCCGCCGGGTTGGCAGCCTCCAGCTTGGCGCGCACAGCTGCGGATGCGTTTTCAAGCAGTTTGAGAAAATACTGGCGGGGCAGGTCACTCCGCTGACCAAGAATCATGGTGAGCTTTCGGTCACGTACAGCGCGAACCGTGAGCTTGTCGTAGCCGGCAAGCGAGAAACGCGCGCCTGCGTTTCTTGCGACCTTGCGGACGACGCGGGCATTGCCGCGCTCGACCAGCACGTCCGTAACGGCCTCGCTCAGCTTCAGGCGCTGGGCGATGGCGTACAGATGGTCCTGGCTCTTGGTGGTCGCGTTTTCGACCAGGTCGGCATCGCTGAGTTGCTGCGAATGGACGAGGACAGGTGCGGCAACCTGAATTTCATTGTCGAAGGCAAGCGAGCGGATGATATTGGGTGGCGCGCAGTCGATGACCGCCAGCTTGTGCGCAAGCCTCGTGCGCGCCTTGACCTCGACATCCGCGGTAAGGCGCTGCAACACGTCGTCGAACAATGCAATGTGTTCGCCTGAATAGGTCCGTGATCCGGCTACGAACAGGTCGGTGATGCGTTGAAGCACGCGAAGGCGCTTTTTCACGTTGCCGGTGGCAACCACACCGATCAGGTCGTCCACCAGGGACCGATTTTCTGCGTCGGTATCGCTGCTGACGGCGGAGAGCTTCATGTCGGACATGGGGCAGAACTGATTTCGAGTATCGACCAATTCAGATTCGGACGGCGCTTTGTGCCGATTTTCGACCGGAAATTGCACGCGACGGCACCGTACCGTCAAAGTGCAAAAAAGCCGTTCCACCGGCACGGATCAAAGAAGCCAAAATCTTGGGGAAATCATCAACGCACGATTAACTCTGTCTCGCCGCACCGCAGTCGCCGCTTGCCGACTGTGAGCTCAACTGCAAAGGCCCGCCAAAGGCGGGCCCCTCCAGGAGCAATCGAAGCTCAGCAATGATGGAAGAACTCAGAACAATCCGGTGATGCGTCCGTCTGGCCCCACGTCGATTGAATCGGCAGCGGGCACCCGCGGCAATCCCGGCATGGTCATTATCTCACCGCAGATTGCCACCACGAATTCAGCGCCGGCCGAAAGCCGCACCTCACGCAGCGGAATGACGTGATCGGTCGGTGCGCCCTTGGCGTCTGCACTGGTCGAGAACGAGTACTGGGTCTTGGCGATGCAGACCGGCAGCTTGCCGTAGCCCATGGCTTCGAAATTGGCGAGTTGGTCCCGCACCGACTTGTCGGCAGAGATGTCCTTGGCGCGGTAAATCTCCTTGGCGATTGTGCGAACCTTCTCAAGCAAGGGCAACTCGTCGGGATAGAGCAGCTTGAGCTTGCTTTTGCCGCTATCGATCACCTTGACCACGGCGCGCGCAACGTCGGCAGCTCCCTCGCCGCCCATCGCCCAGTGATCCGCCATCAGTGCTTCGACGCCGAGTTTGGCGCATGATTCCTTGACCAATGCGATCTCGGCATCGGTGTCGGCCGAGAAACGGTTGATCGAGATCACCGGGACAAGGCCGAATTTCTGCATGTTCTCGACATGGCGCTGGAGATTGGCCATGCCGGCGGCAAGCGCCTTGAGGTCTTCCTTCTTCAGATCATCCTTCTTGACGCCACCGTGCATCTTGAGCGCGCGGATGGTTGCAACCAGCACCACCGCGTCCGGGGCGAGCCCCGTCTTGCGGCACTTGATGTCGAGAAACTTTTCCGCGCCGAGGTCGGCGCCGAAGCCGGCTTCAGTTACCACATAGTCGGCAAGCTTGAGCGCAGTGGTCGTCGCCAGAACCGAGTTACAGCCGTGAGCGATATTCGCGAACGGGCCGCCATGGATGAAGGCGGGCGTGCCTTCCAGCGTTTGTACCAGATTTGGGGACAGCGCGTCCTTCAGCAGCGCGGTCATCGGGCCCTGCGCCTTGAGTTCCCCGGCACGGACCGGTTTTCGGTCGCGGGTATAGCCGACGATGATATTGGCGAGCCGGCGCTTGAGGTCTTCCATATCGCTGGCAAGGCAGAAGATCGCCATCACCTCGGAGGCGACCGTAATGTCGAAGCCGTCCTCGCGCGGAAAGCCGTTGGCGACGCCACCGAGCGACGACGTGATCTGGCGCAAACTGCGGTCATTCATGTCGACGGCGCGACGCCAGGTGACGCGGCGGCCGTCAATGCCGAGCGCGTTGCCCCAATAAATGTGGTTGTCGATCAGTGCGCACAGCAGATTGTTGGCGGTACCGATGGCGTGAAAATCGCCGGTAAAGTGCAGATTGATATCCTCCATCGGCACCACCTGGGCATAACCTCCGCCGGCGGCGCCGCCTTTGACGCCGAAGCACGGCCCCAGGCTCGGCTCGCGCAGACACAGCATGGCCTTTTTGCCGATCTTGTTGAGCGCGTCGGTCAGCCCCACGGTGGTCGTGGTCTTGCCTTCACCGGCCGGTGTCGGCGTGATGGCCGAGACCAGGATCAGCTTGCCGTTCGGCTTGCTTTTGAGCGATTTGATGTAATTCATCGACACCTTGGCCTTGTAGTGGCCGTAAGGGTCGAGGTTTTCCGGCGCGATACCGAGCTTTTCTTTCGCCAATTCCATGATCGGCCGCGGCTTGGCGGCCTGGGCAATTTCGATATCGGATTTCGGGTTCTGATGCTGCGAGGCGGGCATGGGTCTATCCGTTCAATGCAAGAGTGAGGAACCGGCGAATTTTTGGATTGGAAACGAGATGAGTCAGGTGAGCTTCGCCCCGGTCGCGAGCTTGGCGCTGGCCGCCCATTCACCGGCGTCAATTTTCTTGCCGTCGGCGGGCTGTATTCGCGTGACCTTGAAGCGGCCGTCGGCGCACACGACGGTAAAGCCGTCGGCTTCGACCGCAACGATTTCGCCAAGCTTGCCGGCGATGCCCTTCGGGTCCTTGGCCGGCAGCGGTTTGGCGTCGAAGATTTTCAGGGTCTGGCCGTCAAGCGTAGTCCAGGCACCGGGCGCCGGATTGCAGCCCCGGATCAGCGGATCGATCTGACGCCAGGACTTGCCCCAGTCGATCTTCGCATTGCCTGGCCCGCAGCGGCCCTCGTACGTGGCTTTTGATTCATCCTGCCTGATGCGCGGTGCCTTACCGGACTTCACCAGATCGACAAATTCCAGCATCGCCTCGACGCCCATGGGGAATAGTCGATCGAAATAGACGGTGCCGAGGGTATCGGTTGCGGAAATCGGCGTTTTCTTTTGCAGCAACACATCGCCGGTATCCAGGCCGTTGTCGGGCCAGAAGATCGACAAACCGGTTTCCTTTTCGCCCAGAATGATCGGCCAGTTAATCGCGCTGGCGCCGCGGTAGGCCGGCAGCAGCGAGGGGTGATACTGGATCGAACCATGGGTCGGTATGTTGAGAAACTCTTCCGGCACGAACAGCGTGACAAAGGCCATCACCTGCAGCTCGGGCTTGAGCGCCTTGAATTCTTCCCAGACCTTCGAATCCTTGTAAGATGGCGGCTGATAGACGGGCAGCTTCGCGGCGAGCGCAGCTTCCTTGAGGGGATCGGCCTTGGCACCGGGCTTTTCCGGCGCGACATAGACCGCGATGACTTCCTCACCGCGCTTGAGCAGCGCTTCCAGCACTGCTTTGCCGAATGCCTGCTGGCCGTGGACCACGATACGCATTTGAACACCCCTCCCTTATCCGCCCATGCCCGAGGAAGCGGGCATCCAGTGCTTTTTTCCCTGGGTCTCCGCTTGCGCGGCGACGAACGGCACGAATTACGCCGCTTTTTCTTCCTTCTTCGGCGCGCTGAGCGCGCCGGAGCCCTTGATCTCTGAAATTTCCCTGGCGGAGAACTTCAGTACGTCCTTGAGGATTTCCTCGGTGTGCTCGCCCAGCAGCGGTGAGCGCCGCACGTCTGCGGGCGAATCCGACAGCTTGATCGGATTGCCGACAGTCAGATATTTGCCGCGGGTCGGATGGTCGACCTCGACGACGGTGCCAGTCGCGCGCAGCGACTGCTCCTCGGCGATCTCCTTCATCGACAGGATCGGCCCGCACGGGATGTCGTACTTGTTGAACAGGTCCATGGCCTCGAATTTGGTCATGGACATTGTAAACTGCTCGACGCGCGCAAAGATCTGCTTCAGCTTGGGCAGCCGCGCCTTCGGGGTGGCGTATTCGGGATCAGTTTTCCAGGTCGGCTCGCCGATCACGTCGCAGATCGCGCCCCAGACCGGCGCCTGGGTGATGAAATAGAGATAAGCATCGGGATCGTTTTCCCAGCCTTTGCATTTGACGATCCACCCCGGCTGGCCGCCGCCGGAATCGTTGCCCGCGCGCGGCACCGCCTGGCCGAATGGAATGCCCTCGCCGTACTGGCTGTATTCGGTCAGCGGGCCGTGCGCCAGACGTTGCTGGTCGCGCAGTTTGACGCGGGCGAGATTGAGGACGCCGTCCTGCATGGCGCAGAGCACCTTCTGGCCGCGGCCAGTGCGGTTGCGTTGATAAAGCGCCGCTATGATGCCGAGCGCGAGATGCAAGCCGGTGCCGCTGTCGCCAATCTGTGCGCCAGTGACCAGCGGCGGGCCTTCGCGGAAGCCGGTTGTCGAAGCCGAGCCGCCCGCGCACTGGGCGACATTCTCGTAGACCTTGCAGTCTTCGTAGGGCCCGGGTCCGAAGCCCTTGACCGAGGCGACGATCATGCGCGGGTTGGTCTTGTGGATGTGCTCCCAGGTCAGCCCCATGCGGTCGAGCGCGCCAGGCGCGAAATTCTCCACCAGCACGTCGCAGGTCTTGATCAACCGGTTGAGGATCTCCATCCCCTTGGGATGTTTCGAATCGATTGTGATGGAGCGCTTGCTGCCGTTGAGCATCGTGAAATACAGGCTGTCGGCATTGGGGACGTCGCGTAATTGCCCGCGCGTGATATCGCCGGCGCCCGGACGCTCGACCTTGATCACATCGGCGCCCATGTAGGCGAGGAGCTGGGTGCAGGTGGGCCCCGACTGCACGTGCGTGAAGTCGAGAATACGCAGACCATCGAGTGCGCGGCCGGCCTGGCCGTAGGGCCTGGAACTCGGCTTCGGCAAGCCATTGGATTTACCGTTGCCACTGGCTTTTTTTGCACTCTTGCGCGCGTTCGAAAGCTTCACGACCTTGCGGGCCGGCTTCTTTGCCGCCGCGCGGGTCCTGGCTTTCGCCTTCTTGAGTTTCTTTTTGGCCATATCGAGTTCCTCCAAACCTATTCAATCGGGATCACAGATCGGCAGCGCACCGCTTCGTGGCTCACACCACGACCGGAATTGCGCTTCCCATATCATTTCTTGCGAAGCTTGCTTTGCGGATTGAGATTTCCGATGCGTCCGCTCTCGCTGCCGGCCGCCGGATCGATCACTGCATTGATCAGCGTTGGCTTGCCCGAGTCCATCGCGGCGTTAACGGCACGCTTGAGTTCGTCCGGCGAAGTCGCATTCACGCCGACGCCGCCGAAGGCTTCTATCATTTTGTCGTAACGCGCACCTTTGACGAAGACGGTTGGTGCCGGGTCCGAGCCGGCCGCATTGACGTCGGTGCCGCGATAGATGCCGTCATTGTTAAAAATGACGACACAGACCGGCAGGTCGTAGCGGCAGATCGTTTCGACTTCCATGCCGGAGAAGCCGAAGGCCGAAATCGCCTTCAACCGCCAGCACCGGCTTGCCGGTTTCGATCGCGGCAGCGATGGCGTAGCCCATGCCGATGCCCATGATGCCCCAGGTACCGACGTCGAGGCGCTTGCGCGGCTGATAGACATCAATGATGCCACGCGCGAGATCGAGCGTATTGGCGCCTTCGTTGACCAGGATTGCGTCCGGCCGTTCCTTGACGATCGTGCGGAGGACTCCAAGCGCGCCGTGATAGTCCATCGGCGAATTGTTATTCATCAGCCGCGGCGCCATCTTGGCGATGTTGTCCTCGCGTTTCTTGGCGACGGAGCCAATCCAGTCCGCAGGCGGGCTCGGCCACTTTGCGCCCATCCCATCGAGCAGCGCCTTGACGCACGAGCCGATGTCGCCGACCACCGGCGCAGCAATTTCGACATTCGAGTCCATTTCCTTCGGCTCGATGTCGATCTGGATGAACTTCTTCGGCGCTTCACCCCAAGCCTTGCCCTTGCCATGCGACAACAGCCAGTTCAGCCGCGCGCCAATCAGCATCACGACGTCGGAATCCTTCAGCACCGTCGATCGCGCAGCACCCGCACACTGCGGATGCGTATCGGGCAGCAAGCCCTTGGCCATGCTCATCGGCAGGAATGGAATGCCGGCTTTTTCGACCAAGGACCGGATGGCGTCGTCGGCCTGCGCGTAAGCCGCACCTTTGCCAAGGATGATCAGCGGGCGCTTGGCGTTCTTCAGGACATCGAGCGCACGCTCGACCGCGGCCGGCGCCGGGATCTGCGCCGGCGCCGCGTCGATGACTTTGACCAGCGACCTGGCGCCGGCGTCGGCATTCATCACCTGACCGAAGAGCTTTGCCGGAAGATCGAGATAGACGCCGCCCGGACGGCCGGAGACGGCGGCGCGTATCGCACGGGCCACGCCGATCCCTATATCCGCAGCATGCAACACGCGGAACGCCGCTTTGCAGAGTGGCCTGGCAACGGCGAGTTGGTCCATCTCCTCGTAGTCACCCTGCTGCAGATCGACGATCTCGCGTTCGGACGAGCCTGAAATCAGGATCATCGGGAAACAGTTCGTGGTAGCGTGGGCAAGCGCCGTCAGACCGTTGAGAAAACCGGGCGCCGAGACCGTCAGGCAGATGCCGGGTTTCTTGGTCAGGAAGCCTGCAATCGAGGCGGCATAGCCGGCGTTCTGCTCGTGGCGAAACGAAAGGACGCGAATGCCCGCCGCCTGCGCCATGCGGCCGAAGTCGGTGATCGGGATGCCGGGCACGCCGTAAATTGTTTTGACACCGTTGAGCTTGAGCGCATCGATGATGAGATGGAAGCCGTCTGTCAGTTCGTGCTCTCCATCGGCTGCGTTCGCCGATTCACTCTTCTCTTTCACTGCTGCGTCAGCCATGGGTGGCCTCCCTAATTCTCTTCAAGCCGGACGTCAGTCCAGATAATCGGCGTAACGCGAAACGTGCTCGGCAAGGCCGAGCGCATGATCGCGCACCAGTTCCTCCGCGCGGTCGGTATCGCGCGCTTCCAGAGCTTCGATGATGTTCATGTGGTCGCGGATCGACCGGTCGGCGCGATCTTTCTCGCCGATCGTCTTGCGCCTGATCATGCGCATATGAGTAAACAGATTCTCCGCCAGATCGATCAGCACGGCGTTGTGGCTGAGGCGGATGATGTTCTGGTGAAACTCGATATTGGCGTCGGAATATTCGTCAAGATGGGCGCGCAACTTGCCGTTTTCGAAGGTGGCGAACAATCGGCGGAGCCCCGCGATTTCTTCGTCGCTGGCGGTCTGCGTGATCAATCGAGCCGCCATGCTCTCCAGCGCTGCCCAGGCGGTGATCAGTTCGATCACTTCGCGCTTGGTCTTGCGCACGACATAGATGCCGCGCCGCGGCACCGAGCGCACGAAGCCTTCGCTCTCGAGTTGTGCCATGGCCTCGCGCACCGGCGTGCGGCTGATGCCGAAGTCCTGCGCGAGCTTGCGTTCGTCGAGACGGATGTCGTCGCGGTTGCGATAGATGTCCATCGCCACGATGGCGTTCTTCAGCGCGGTATAGGCCTTGTGCTTGAAGCTCGGCGTGACGTCGATAGGCGCGAGCGCCGGCTGCGACGGGGCATTCGGCGCTACCTGAGCGCCGACCGGCGACGGCCGGGTCTGCGCGCTGACGCGACGGGATGGACGAGCTGGGTTACTCATGACTGGTATACAATATGCCAGCATGCCCCTGCATGCGCAACGGCCTCAATAACCGCATGAATTCGGGCCCTTTACCAATAGCCGCCTCGCAACGGCCCCGTTGCGCGGCTGCTCCTGGGTGGCGGACCACAAGCAATTCGGCGAACCCAGACGTAGCCCCCGGAGCAGTACATGCTCGAAGACGCCCGAAGATGAAAACCTTATGCCGCGGCCTGCGGGATGCGCGTCACTCCGCCGGCTTCAGCCCGCCGCCGCGCAGGCGGACCATGACCGAGCCGATTGCTTTTGAAATCAGGGGCCAGAACAGCATGATCATGCTGAGCGCGGTGATGGTGCCGACCAGGCCATTCGACCAGAACACCGACAGGTCGCCCTGCGAGCCGATCATCGACTGGCGGAACGAATTCTCTGCTCGCCCGCCCAGCACGATCGCCAGCACCATCGGCGCCAGCGGATAGTCGAGCTTCTTGAACAGGTAGCCGATGATGCCGAACATCACCATGAAGATCAGATCGGCGGGCGCATTGGACAGCGTGTAGGAGCCGATGGCGCAAACCGCGATGATAATGGGCGCGATGATCGAGAACGGAATCTTCATGATCGAGGCCCAGAAGGGCACAGTCGACAATACGATCACCAAGCCCACAAGGTTGCCGAGGTAGATCGAGGCGATCAGGCCCCAGACGAAGTCCTTCTGCTCGACGAACAGCAGCGGGCCCGGCTGCAGGCCCCAGATCAGCAAACCACCAAGCAGCACCGCCGCGGTCGGCGAGCCGGGAATACCGAGCGTGAGCATCGGCAGCAGCGCACTGGTGCCGGCGGAATGTGCCGCGGTTTCCGGCGCCACCACACCTTCCAATTCGCCGGTGCCGAACTTGTCGCCATTCTTGGAGAAGCGCTTGGCAAGGCCATAGCTCATGAACGAGGCCGGCGTCGCGCCGCCCGGGGTGACGCCGAGCCAAATGCCGACCAAGGTACCGCGGACGATGGTGACCCAGTATTTCGGCAGCTTTTTCCAGGTCTGCCACACCACGAATGGATTGATCTTGGCGCTGCGGCCCTCGAACTGGAGACCTTTCTCGACCGTCACCAGAATCTCGCCAATGCCGAACAGGCCGATGACCGCGATCAGGAAGTGGAAGCCGGTGAGCAGGGTCTCCGTGCCGAAGGTCAGCCGCAGACCGCCGGTGACTTCATCGGTGCCGACGCTCGCGAATGCGAAGCCGAGCATCATCGCCGAGATCACCTTGAACGGCGATTGCCGGCCCATGCCGACGAAGGAACAGAAAGTCAGAAGATAGACGGAAAAATATTCCGGCGGACCGAAGTCGAGGGCAAAGCCGGCGATGATCGGCGCCATGAACGTCAGCATGATCGTCGCAAAAAACGCGCCGATGAAGGACGAGCTGAGCGATGCGGTGAGCGCTTCGCCGGCGCGGCCCTGTTTGGCCAGCGGATGCCCGTCAAACGTGGTGGCTACCGACCATGGTTCGCCGGGTATGTTGAATAGAATGGCGCTGATGCAGCCGCCGAACAGCGCGCCCCAGTAGATTGCCGCCAGCATGATGATGGCGGTGGTGTTGGGCATTGAGAAAGTCAGCGGCAGCAGGATGGCGATGCCGTTGGCACCGCCGACGCCGGGCAGGAATCCGAGCAGAACGCCAAAAAGAATACCGACAACCATGTAACCCACGTTCATGGGCGTCAGCAGCACGTCGAAGCCGTGCATCAACGAAAAGAACGCGTCCAACTCAGGCCTCCCGTCACCCTAACCGAGCGGTTTGATTGCGCACCCGCTCATTGTCCCGATTCTTAATTGTTTGCACTTTCTCGGTCTTGCGCCCCTGTGGTCCTGACCTAGTAGCCTAGCCATGCCTCGATCGGCCCCTTCGGCAACGGCACCAGGAACCAGATTTCGAAAATAACGAACAGCGCAATCGGTACGAGCAATGCAACCGGAACCGTTTTGTACAACGAATAGCGCCCGTGCCACATCATGAAGAAGGTGATGAACAGAAAGGTCGAAATATAAATTCCGATATAGAGAGACAGGACCACGAAAAGAGTCATCGGAATCAGAATGCTGAACACCATCACCATTTCGCCGTACGCGATGAAAGAGCCTTCCGGGCTGCGCGCAAGCACGTGCTGGATCAGCGTCACGCCGCTGGCAATGAACATGAACAACGAGACATAGAACGGGAAATAGCCGGAATCGGGCCCGACATCCTTCGCCCAGCCGGAGCCGAGGCGATAACTCGACACCATGACGATCGTGGCAACGGTCATGAGGGCGAGCGACACAGCCATGTTCATGGTGCGGTTGGAAACGACGCCGCCCATCGGGTCTTCGTTTTCGGAGCCTTCGACCATTAGGTGAAACTCACAGCTATCTGCCTGCGCCAATCAGGCGGAGGGCGTACATAACGGGCGGTAGAGCATCAGACAAGAAAATTGCGGGAGCGCCGGTTCAACGGCGCTCCCGTGGACTTTCTGAACTTACGAGCCTTTGTGCAGGAAACCGGCCTTTTCCATCAATTTATGATGTTCGGCGGCGGCACCCGTCAGCCACTTGTTGAATTCGGCGCCGGTCATGAAGCTTTGGTTGAAGGCGCCCTTTTCCATATAGGCTTTCCACTCCGGCGTTTCGCGCACCTTCTTGAGCAGGTCGATGTAGTAGTCGACCGCTTCCTTCGGCGCGCCAGGCGTCGTCATGATGCCACGCAGCATCGTGTACTCGATGTCCAGACCCTTGGACTTGCAGGTCGGGATATCCTGCCAGGACATGTCGGTGGTGATCTTGGCCGGATAAGGCATCGGCTTGGAGTCGAACACGCAGAGCGGACGGACGTTACCGGCACGCCAATGCGCAACGCATTCAACCGGGTTGTTGACGCTCGAACTGATGTGGCCACCGACAAGCTGCGTGCAAACCGCGCCGCCCCCGCTATAGGGAACGTAAGTAAATTTGGCGCCGGTTTTCTGCTCGAGGGCCGCGGTGATGATCTGGTCTTCCTGCTTGGAGCCGGTGCCGCCCATTTTCATCTTGCCGCCCTCTTTCTTGACGGCGGTGATATAGTCGCCGGGCGCCTTGTAGGGTTCCTTGGCGTTGACCCAGAACACGAACTCGTCGAGCGCCATCATCGCGATCGGCGTGTAGTCCTTCCAGGAGAAGGGCGAGCCGGTCGCAAGCGGCGTGGTGAAGATATTCGACAGGGTAATGATAAGTTTGTGGGGGTCAGCTTTGGCGTTCTTCACGTAGAGGAAGCCTTCGGCGCCCGACCCGCCCTTCTTGCTGATGACGACCATCGATGTCGGCATCAGGTTATGTTTCTGAACAATGCCCTGAATGAGCTGCGCCATCTGGCCGGCTCCGCCGCCGATACCGGCCGGGACAATGAATTCCACGGTGCGGGTCGGCTTCCATGCAGCATTTGCCGGCATGGCCGAAAGAGCGAGGGCACCGCCGAGGACGACTGCACCGACGCTGAGCATCTTCGTTTTGATTGTCATATTTCCTCCCTGTGTGAATTTCTTGTTGGCAGGCCGATCTTTTGCCGGCTCTAGTTGGGCGTTGAACCTATCACAACATCATCCGGCTCAAAGGCTAGCATGAATTATACATAATACCAGATCTTGAAATGCTTATAGACAGGGTCAACCGGTAAAATTTTGTGCTCCTTTCGTAAATCCCGTGAAATGCCGCAGATTGGCGAGTTCGCACTGCAATGCAGCAACAACGGCTGGCGGATGGCCCAAACCGCTGGAACGCCGAGCGGGAAGAAAGGAGCACAAGAATTTCGACCTGGCTCACGCATAAATTTGCAACGCGCCGAATTCCGACAACGCCGCTGCGCCCGGAAGCCGGGTGGGCGCGACCTGCGCGGCGCCATCTTGCGCGCAATAACGAATTCGGCCCGGCCAAATGGCCGGGCCCGAGATCGTGCACTCATGATGGTTGCGGGGGTAGGATTTGAACCTACGACCTTCAGGTTATGAGCCTGACGAGCTACCGGGCTGCTCCACCCCGCGTCAAAATGCGAAGCGCGGGGCAGGGCCCGCGCGTTTCGAGGGCTATGTAGCAACGGTGAACGCCGATGGGAAGGGCGGAAAAGGTCGCTTTTCATGAACCTGTCATGAAACCGCGGCAAAAGTCGGCCATGAAGGGGGCTGCCGGGCAAGACGACAGCGGCTTCGGCGGCGGTTTTGCCGCTGCCGCGCGCTCAATTATCGCCGACGCGCGCCGTGCCCTGGCCGACCCGGAACTCACCGAGGCCGAGGCGGTCCATGAGGTGCGAAAAGCCCTCAAACGATGGCGCGCTCTGTTGCGTCTGCTCGCCCGTCCACTTGGCGACCAGGCCGACCAGATGCGCAGCGAGGCACGCGAGTTGATGCGGGCACTGTCGAGCGCCCGCGATGCTCAGTCCGCGCTCGATGCGCTCGCCGACCTGCGCAAGACCGACCTTCCGTTTTCGCCAACGTCGACGGAAACAATCCGCAAGCGACTGACCGCGATGCGCGACGAGGCCGAGCAGACCGGTTTCACCAAGACCATGCGCGAACGGCTCGCGCGCTATCTTGACTACGCCACGCTTTCGCTCGAGCGCTGGCCGCTGAAGGAGATCGACTTCGACACTGTCGCCGATGGCCTGACCTCGACTTACCGCCGCGCGCGGCAATTGGTCCCCGACAGTTGGCAGAGCGCGGAAGCCGAGCACCTGCATGATCTGCGACGGCGCGTCGTCGAACACCGCCACCAGATGGATCTCATCGAGCCTTTATGGCCGCGGCTCGGACAGGTCTGGGCGGAAGAAGCTCAACGGCTGCGCAATCGGCTCGGCGCTTGCCAGGATCTCGCCGTGCTCACCGGCCTCACCGGCCCGCATCAGCCGCTGGCACCATGGCGCTCGCGGTTATTGCCGGTGATCGATGCGCGGCGCACAGCCCATTTGAAAACGGCGGCGCGGCTGGCTGGACGATTGTTCGCGGAAAAGCCCAAGGCATTT
>CAWHFS010000001.1:1202500-1990583 GCA_963828695.1 uncultured Alphaproteobacteria bacterium
GCGGACGGCGCGCCGGAACGCGTATATAGGCTTCGCCTCCGCGGATTGTCAACCAAAATTGGCCGGTTTTCTTGCACCCGGGCTACGTCATTTCCCCTATCCCAATCCGACTTTCCAACCACCGCTGATAGCTTGGATTAGGACCTCCCGCGCCGCACTCAGGCCATATTCATGGGCCGTGCTTGCGGTTGATTTCGAGGGACGGAATCGCGACGGAGGCGGTTGGCTACCCACACTATCGGCCGATTAACGGGCCCAAGGCATGTCAATGAGGCATCATTGACGGGCCGAGGGCCAACCGGCATCGTGCCGGGCTTGATTCAAAGGCCTGTTGACGGTGCGGGGATCTTTCAGCCGCGGCAAGCCGCAGTCGATCGCAGACGCAGGGGACGTCGAGCTTGGACCATTCGCGGGGACGCGGCGCAATTCGATCGAGGCGGGCCGAACCGGTCGAGCTCGGCAATGAGCCGCCGCTGTCGGTGGACGGCGGCACCAGCGGCTTCGTCGACCGCCGCCGCGTTTCAGTACAGTGGTTTGCCGGCACGATCTTAACCGCGCTATGCGGCGCTGCCTTGATGGGCGGCGCCGTTTTTACGTCGCTCGACGGCGAGACCAATTTTGCCTCACTTCCGGAAAGGGTGGAGGTCGCGTTGCGCGGCGCGCTCGGCGCCGCCGACAAACTCGGCGTGTCGCGCAAGAGCGACCGGTTGCCGACCGCGGAAGAGCCATCCTACGCCCGCCAGATTATCCGTGTCTCCACGATTGCGCGGGTCGGTAATCACGAGGTTGTCCGTGTACGACCGTTCGTGCGCGTCGCTGGTAATCTATCGCTCACCGTTTCTGATCTCACCGCCAGTATCCCGCCGTTCAACCCGCAACGCCTGCTCGCCGAGTCCGCGTCTGGCGGCGAAGTTACACCCGAGGATGCGCCGTCCGCTCAGCCGGACGCGGAGGTTTCCTTCGTAATGCGCAACCTCGACCCCATGATGCCGAAACTCAAGATCGCGCTGCTAACGCCGCGGGACGAAGTGATCGCGCGCGTTCGTGAGGCCGCCGAGTGGAGCGAGAAGGCCGCCAGCCACCACTTGCCGGTTGCGGCAAATATCACCGGCATCAAACTGGCTTATGCCGGCGCTGCCAATATCGATCCCTATGCCGGATTCGAGGCGCGCGTCGTTCCCGAGAACATCACCCTGCTCCCGAAAACCGCAAGCCAGACTACCGGCGGCAACGCCTTCAACGAACGCGTTGTCGCGGTCAAGAAAGGTGACAGCGTCGCCAGCATATTGCGAGATCTGGGCTCCTCACCTCTCGAGATCGGCGCGATTGTCGGCGTGCTCGGAGCACGCGGCCGCGATGGCGGCATCAGGGAAGGCCAGAAGCTGCGCGTTCTCATGTCGCCGGTTCCAGACAATCAGCGCATGCAGCCGATCCGCGTTATCATCGCCAGCGACGCGTCGATCGACGCTGTTGCCGCGCTCTCCGATACCGGGAAATACGTCTCGGTTGACGTAAAGAATGTGGATACCGAGGTTGCCGAAAACTCCGACGACAATACCGACTCGAACAACACCGGCGGTGTCAGTCTCTATCAAAGCGTCTACGAGACCGCGCTGCGAGACCAACTGCCCCGCCCGATCATCGAGGACCTGATCCGCATCTACTCTTACGACGTCGATTTCCAGCGCAAGGTGCAGCCCGGCGACTCGTTCGAAGTGCTGTATGCCGGCGAGGACGAACAGCCGGCCCCCGACAGCCGCAACGATGTATTGTTCGCCGCCCTGACCGTGGGCGGCGAAACCAAAAAGCTCTATCGCTTCCAATCACTCGATGACGGCATCGTCGACTACTACGATGAGGGCGGGCGGAGTGCGAAGAAATTCCTGGTGCGCAAACCAGTGATGGCGGGCATCATGCGCTCGGGTTTCGGTCTGCGCCGCCATCCGATCCTCGGCTACACCAAGATGCATACCGGCGTGGATTGGGCAGCGCCGTCCGGGACGCCGATCTACGCCTCCGGCAACGGCACCATTGAAAAGGAAGGCTGGGAGTCGGGCTACGGCAAATATATCCGTATCCGACACACCAACGGCTACGAGACCGCTTACGGTCACATGAGCGCGTTTGCCCGCGGCATCGAAGAGGGCAAGCGCGTGCGGCAAGGCCAGGTCATCGGTTTCATCGGCTCCACCGGCCTGTCGACCGGTTCGCACCTGCACTACGAAATTCTGGTCAACGGCCGTTTCGTCGATCCGATGCGCATCAGGTTGCCACGCGGTCGCGTGCTGGAAGGCAGGATGCTGACCGCATTCGATCAGGAGCGCGAACGGCTTGACGGCATAATGGCGCGCAAACCCGCGCGCGTTGCTTCGAGCGCGCCGGTAAAGCGATAGTCACGGACGATACGGAAACGACCGCCCTCTCATTGAAACGATGACTGTGCGATCGTTGCTTTACGCCGCCTGTGCGAGCTTGCCGTTGAAGGTCAGACCCTGCTTGCCGGCAGAAATCAGAACCTTCTCGCCATCCTTGACCTCGCCGGCGAGGATCATCTCGGCCAACGGGTCCTGCACCGACTTTTAAATCACGCGCTTCAACGGACGCGCGCCATAGGCCGGATCCCAGCCTTTGTCGGCCAGCCATTCGCGCGCGTTTGGCTCGAGCGCGATGGTGATCTTGCGGTCGTCCAGCAACTTTTGCAGCCGCGTCATCTGTATGTCGACAATGCGGGTCATTTCCGCCTTCTTGAGCCGGTGGAACAGGATGATTTCGTCGACCCGGTTGAGGAATTCGGGGCGGAATGCCGCGCGCACCACGGCCATGACCTGATCGCGGACCGCATCGGTATCCTCGCCTTCCGGCTGGTTGACCAGGAATTCGGCGCCGAGATTTGACGTCATCACGATCAACGTGTTTCGGAAGTCCACCGTGTGGCCTTGCCCGTCGGTCAACCGGCCGTCGTCGAGCACCTGCAAAAGGACGTTAAAGACGTCCGGATGTGCCTTCTCGATCTCGTCGAACAGGATGACCTGATAGGGCCGGCGCCGCACCGCCTCGGTGAGCGCCCCGCCTTCCTCGTATCCAACATAGCCCGGAGGCGCGCCGATCAGGCGGGCGACCGAATGCTTCTCCATGTACTCCGACATGTCGATGCGAATGAGCGCGTTTTCGTCGTCGAACAGGTAGGCCGCCAGGGCCTTCGTCAGTTCGGTTTTGCCCACGCCGGTGGGGCCCAGGAACATAAATGAACCGATCGGGCGGTTCGGATCCTGCAGTCCCGCGCGCGCGCGCCGGACCGCGGTCGAGACCGCCTGAACCGCTTCCTTCTGGCCAATGACGCGCTTGGCAAGTTCATCTTCCATCCGCAGAAGCTTTTCCTTTTCGCCTTCCAGCATCCGGTCGACGGGAACGCCGGTCCAGCGCGAGACCACCTGTGCCACGTGGTCGGCGGTCACGGTCTCCTCGACCATCGCACCGCGACCAGCCTCGGCCGCCTCGATGTCCTTGAGCTTCTTTTCCAGCTCAGGAATCCGGCCATAGGCCAATTCCCCGGCGCGTTGATATTCGCCGCGTCGCTGCGCATTGGCGAGCTCGGCACGCAATTGATCGAGCTCGGTTTTGAGTTTCTGCGCTTCCGACAGCTTTTCCTTTTCCGACTTCCAGCGACTGGTGATATCGGCTGATTGCTTCTCCAGGCCCTTGAGTTCGCCTTCAAGCCGTTTAAGGCGATCCTTCGAGCCCGGGTCACTTTCCTTTTTCAGCGCCTCCTGCTCGATCTTCAGCCGCACAATTTCGCGGTCGATGGAATCGAGTTCCTCAGGTTTGGAATCCACCTGCATCTTCAGCCGCGCCGCCGCCTCGTCGATCAAATCAATCGCCTTGTCGGGCAGAAATCGGTCGGTGATGTAGCGATTGGACAATGTCGCGGCCGCCACGATCGCCGAGTCGGCGACACGCACACCGTGGTGCTGCTCGTACTTGTCCTTGAGCCCGCGCAGAATCGAAATAGTATCCTCGACTGTGGGCTCGGACACATACACCGGCTGAAACCGCCGGGCGAGAGCGGCGTCTTTCTCGACGTGTTTCTTGTATTCATCCAGCGTGGTGGCGCCGATGCAATGCAACTCGCCGCGCGCCAGCGCAGGCTTGAGCAGATTGGACGCATCCATGGCGCCATCTGCCTTGCCGGCACCGACCAAGGTGTGCATTTCGTCGATGAACAGGATGATTCCACCATCCGAAGATGTCACTTCCTGTAACACCGCCTTCAAGCGTTCCTCGAATTCGCCGCGATATTTTGCGCCGGCGATAAGTGCGCCCAGATCGAGGGCCAGTAGTTTCTTGTCCTGCAAACTCTCCGGCACGTCACCATTGACGATGCGCAGCGCGAGACCCTCGACGATCGCGGTCTTGCCAACTCCTGGCTCACCGATCAGCACCGGGTTGTTTTTGGTCCGGCGCGAGAGCACCTGGATGGTGCGGCGGATTTCCTCATCTCGCCCGATGACGGGATCGAGTTTGCCGTCGCGGGCGGCCTGCGTCAGATCGCGCGCGTATTTCTTCAGCGCGTCATAGGCATTCTCGGCCGACGCTGAATCCGCAGTGCGGCCCTTGCGCAGTACCTCGATGGCGGCGTTGAGAGTCTGCGGGGTCACACCGGCAAGCTTAAGGATTTTTCCGGCCTCGCTGTCCTTCTCCAGCGCAAGCGCCAGCAACAGCCGCTCGACGGTGACGAAACTGTCGCCGGCCTTCTCGCCGGCTTTTTCGGCGACGTCGAACACGCGCGCCAGCGCCGGGTCGAGATAAACCTGGCCGGCCCCACCGCCCGAAACCTTGGGACGCCTGACGAGTGCGGCCTCCACCGCCTGCAAAGCCTGTCGCGAGTTGCCGCCGGCGCGGTCGATCAGGCCAGCCGCCAACCCCTCCGGGTCGTCCAACAGGACCTTGAGAAGATGCTCGGGGGCGAATTGCTGATGGCCTTCGCGCAGGGCCAACGATTGCGCGGATTGCACGAACCCGCGGGCGCGGTCAGTAAACTTCTCGAAATTCATGTCTCAACTCCCTCGGCCCTATAGCGGCGCCGGCCAAAAACCAGGTCCCCTGAAGGCGACCCTTCTCAATCTTTATGTGGGTGCAATTATTGCCAGTTTGAAGACCTGGCCGGCTTGATATAGGTCAGCCCAGGCTTCTCCCCGGCCTCTCGGAAAATGCCGAAAAATCAATGATAAGCCAACCCGCCCGGATCAACGCCATCTACCGCTACCCGGTGAAGGGGCTTTCACCGCAGCAGCTTGCTCGTACCCGCCTCACGGTCGGGGAAACGCTTCCAGCGGACCGCCTCTATGCAATCGAAAACGGACCTTCCGGCTTCGACCCCGAACGGCCGGCCTATTTTCCCAAGCAGCGCTTTCTGATGCTGATGCGCAACGAGCGGCTGGCGTCGTTGCGCACCGGTTACGATGAAGCGAGCCACGTGCTGACGATCGCGTGGGAAGGCGGTGAGGCCCCGCGCGGCGATCTTCGCAGCAAGGAAGGCCGGCTGGCGATCGAAGCGTTTTTCCGCCGCTTCATGCCCAAGGACCTGTACGGGCCCCCCAAGGTATTGTTCGCCGAGGGCCACAGCTTCTCAGATGTGGCGAAGAAGGTCGTTTCCATCATCAACCTCGCCTCCGTGGCGGCGGTGGAGAATGCCGTCGGCGCGCCGGTTCATCCCCTGCGGTTTCGCGGCAATATCTATGTCGAAGGCTGGCCGGCATGGCACGAGTTCGATCTGCTCGGCGATGCGATCGTCATCGGCGAGAGCGCCCGGCTCAAGGTCGTCAAGCGCATCGTTCGTTGCGCGGCGACCGAAGTCGATCCCGACACCGGCATCCGCGACCTGCCGATCCCGCGCACGCTGATGAATAGCTTCGGTCACGCTGATTGTGGGGTCTACGCCGAGGTCATCGCGGGCGGTGATGTTGCCGCGGGCGATGAGGTCATTTGCGAAACGGCCGGCGGATAAGGCCGGCCGCTTCATCATCGTACGGTGAGGTCGCAATCCGGCCTTTCAGGCAATCAGCCGCCGGGCAGCACATAGGCCGAAATTCGCGAGGCTGGATAAACCGCCTCGGCAACCGTGTGATTGTGATTGCCGGACACGATGATCGGATTGCCGTTCGGATCAATTCCCGAAACGACGCCGACATGGCCGCCGCCACGACGGCCCATGACCGCGATGGCGCCGACCTGCGGGCCGGATACGCGGGTCCCGTAGCGGGAATAGGCGCTGGCGAGGTTTCCGCCGCCGGCATGGCCGGTGCGCTTGAGCACCAGATCCATGAAGGCGCCGCACCACAGACTGCCGCGCCCGGTCGGATTGGTGCCGATGTATTTGCGTGCCTCACTCACCAGCTCGTTCGTGCTGGGGCCGCCATACGCGGAGTTCGTGTGCGACTGCGCAGCCAGGCGGCGGTCGCGGGTTACCCGCGTGCGACGGCTGGCGTGGCGGACGGTAGCGTCGCCACGCGTAACGTCTGCCTGACTGGCGAGGAACTGGTAGCGCTGGTCCCGGTCCGCGCCGCTGGCCGTAGCCTGGACCGGCACCTCGGCAGCGGCGTGCCGTTTATTGACAGGCTTGGCGAAGGCGGAGCCCGCCGCCACGGCCAATACCACCGAACACAAATAGATTGTTGCCCGTTTCTGGTTAGGTCTCATCCGGTAAAGTCCCCTTGTCGTCAAAGCAAAGCTTCCAATCCGATAGAATCGGAATTGGAATCATGGGACTTATCGCCGTCCAGTTGTGGCGAGAACGTGATGATCCCTAGGTCATTTGATGGTCTGCATAGCTGGTATTACTCATTAGAACTTATGACAAAGAAATTATACGCTCGATTATTGAGTTAATACGCATGTGAAGAAATTAATACAGAAAAACTGCGCGCAAATGCTCTACGCGGCAGTTTATTCGCAGTTGCAGCAAAGTTAAACGTGGAACCGGAATTGTGGCAACGCCTGCAGAGCACCGCTAGTCTTTGCGGCTTAGCAGAAAGACTGCTTGTTCCCCGAAAAGGTTCCAGAACCACCACGGCGCATTCAGCCGCAATGGCTTACCCCAGGCGTTGAGCGCCAAGGCTTTCTCCATCTTCACCCCGATTTCGGAGCAGAGCTGGCGAAAGTCCTTGATCGTGCAATGGTGAATATTGGGCGTGTCGTACCAGCTGTAGGGTAGAATATCGGTCTGTGGCATGTGGCCGGCAAACAGGAGCTGCATGCGCACCTGCCAGTGACCAAAATTCGGGAACGAAACGACCGCGCGACGACCAATGCGCAGCATGTGCTCGAGTACCACGCGTGGATGCCGCGTCGCCTGCAACGTCTGCGACAGGATCACAAAATCGAAGGCGTCGTCCGGATAATCGGCGAGATCGGTGTCAGCGTCGCCCTGAATCACCGCCAGTCCCTTGGCCACGCATTCGTTGACGCCTTCACGCGACAGCTCAATGCCGCGGCCATCGACGCCGCGGCTTTCACCCAGCAGCCGCAAGAGTTCGCCGTCGCCGCAGCCAACGTCGAGCACCTTGGCGCCGTACTCCACCATTTCGGCAACCAGCACCAGGTCGACGCGCGCGCCGCCGGCATTGCGCGGGATATTGGCGACGGTCCGATTGGTATTTCCGCGGGTCAGCACGTTCATTGCCTCAGCTCTTTCTGCCGAGGCCGCGCGCCTTGCCAGCACCGTCGAGGAAGCCGCGCACGATACCGAACAGCTCCGGCTCGTCGAGCAAGAAGGCGTCGTGGCCCTTGTCGGTAACGATCTCCGCGAACGACACACGAGCACCTGCGGCGTTCAGTGCATGCACGATGGCGCGCGACTCAGAAGTCGGAAACAGCCAGTCGCTGGTGAACGAAATCACGCAGAATCGTGTTTGCGTCCCCTTGAAGGCCATCGCCAGTATGCCATCATAGTCGGCGGCAAGATCGAAATAATCCATCGCACGCGTGAGATAGAGATAGGAATTGGCATCGAAACGCTCGACAAACGAGATGCCCTGGTGGCGCAGGTAGGATTCCACCTCGAAATCCGCATCAAATGAGAAGGTCGGATTCTCGCGATCCTGGAACTTTCGGCCGAATTTTCGATGCAGCGCGGCATCGGAAAGATAAGTGATGTGCGCGCCCATGCGCGCAACCGCGAGCCCGCGGCGCGGATTGGTTCCTTCCAGGAAATAGCGGCCGCCGCGCCATTCCGGATCGGCCATGATTGCCTGCCGGCCGACCTCGTGGAACGCGATGTTCTGCGCCGAATGGCGGGTGGCGCAAGCGATCGGCAATGCGGAGAACACGCGCTCAGGAAAGCTCGCTGCCCATTGCAGCACCTGCATGCCTCCCATTGAGCCGCCCGCCACTGAAAACAAGCTCTCGATGCCAAGATGGTCGAGCAGCATGGCCTGTGCGCGCACCATGTCGCGGATCGTAACGACCGGAAATTCCAGGCCCCACGGCTTGCGGGTTTTGGGATTGGTCGAGGATGGACCGGTCGTACCCATGCAGGCGCCGACCACGTTCGGGCAGATCACGAAATAGCGTTCAGTATCGATCGGCTTGCCGGGGCCTACCATGGTTTCCCACCAGCCGGACTTGCTGGTGACCGGATGCAGGCTCGCCACGTGCTGGTCACCGGTGAGGGCGTGGCACACGAGCACCGCATTGGAGCGCTCGGTGTTCAGGGTACCGTAAGTCTTGTAAGCGATCTGAAACGGCGCGAGCTCTACACCGGCATCGAGCCTGAGCGGCTTGTCTGGCCCGAATTGGGCGACGAGCGACTCGCGCGGATGGTCCGCCTCAGAGGTCGCGCCCGGCGCTTCGCGCGGGCTGCTCAGATTGGCATCGACCATATCGCCTATCGCTCCCGGCGCGCTTTCCATGCTCCCCGGGCAAAAATCCCGGTCGGCGGGCCGTTTAACTGTCAACCTAACAGATTACTGTCAACGTTTTCTTTGATTTAACATCCCGGCCCACTTATCAATGCCGCATGACGAAGTCCCAGGAAAAGCCCTCGCTGGACGATCTGCGCAAGGAGATCGACCGTATCGACGAGGCCATGCACAACCTGCTGATGGAGCGCGGCGAAATCATCGACCGCCTGATCGCTGTCAAGCGGAGCCAGGAAACCGGCTCGGCATTTCGTCCCGTGCGCGAGGCGGAGATGATGCGCCGCCTGGTCAAACGGCACAAAGGCATCTTGCCGCTCGACACGGCCGAAAGCATCTGGCGCGTCATCATATCAACCTTCACATATGTCCAAGCGCCGTTTTCGGTGCATGCGGATCTGTCGGCAGGCGACGCACTGATGCGGGACTCCGCCCGCTTTCATTTCGGCTTCACGGTGCCGTTTGTCCCGCACATGGGCGCGGCCGGCGTGGTCGCCGCCGTGTCTACCTCGAAAGGCGACCTTGGCCTGGTGCCCGCGTTGGCGGTGGCATCGGCCGGGGCCTGGTGGAGCGCGCTGGAGTTCGACGCAGCGCCCAAGATCATCGCGCGCCTGCCGTTTGTGGAGCGCGCCGACCATCCGGCCGCTTTGCCAGTCTTTGTGATCTCGAAGGTCGCTGCCGATGCAATGGCGACCGAAGCTGGTGTCTGGAGCGTCCGCGTCTCCGGCTGGGGCGCCAAGCCGGCGCAGGCGTTGGCGGCCGAAGCGGATTTTATTGCCGTACCCGACCGCGCCTTCGACGGCGCTGCCCTGCTGGTCACGCTTCCGACCGGTGTAACATTGGATTCGGTCAGCGAGGCCCTCGTTAAGGCTGGCGCCACGGTGCGCTCGGCGGCCCTCGTCGGGAGCCACGCAACCCGCTATACGGTTGCCGCCGAGAAGGGCAAGTGAGGCTCCTTCATTGCGGATGAGATAGCCCCGCGTCAGGGGGTCCGACAAACTTTGAGATTAAGTATGACCTCGACCCGACCGCAACCACGTCCCGGCGTTCTCGATATTGCGCCTTACGTCCCGGGCAAGAGCAGCGCGCCCGGCGTCGCTAAGGTGTACAAACTCTCTTCCAATGAAAGTCCGTTAGGACCGAGCGCAAAGGCGGTCGCAGCCTACAAGGCTGCCGCCGCGCGGCTGGAGGACTATCCCGACGGAGCGGTTACCGAACTGCGGGTCGCGATCGGACGGGTGTTCGGTCTCGATCCCGAGCGCATCATCTGCGGCGCCGGTTCCGACGACCTGCTGAACCTGCTCGCCCATGCATATCTGCGTGACGGCGATGAGGTCATTTACACGGCGCACGGTTTTCTCATGTACCCGATCTACGCGTTCGGGCACGGCGCCAAGCCTGTTGCGGTGCCGGAAAAGGATCTGACCGCCGACGTCGATGCTATCCTTGCGGCGGTGAGCGAGCGCACGCGCATCGTATTTATCGCCAACCCCAACAACCCGACCGGCACTTATTTGCCGTTCGACGAAATCAAGCGTCTGCATCAGAATTTGCCGTCCAATGTCATTTTGGTTCTCGACGCGGCCTATGCCGAATATGTTCAGCGAAACGACTATGAAGCCGGCATCGAGCTCGTCGCCACGACAGAGAACGTCGTGATGTGCCGGACATTTTCAAAGATTCATGGATTGGCAGCCGTCCGTCTCGGCTGGCTGTACGGACCTGCACATATCGTCGACACGATTAACCGCGTGCGCAACCCGTTCAATGTCAACACGCCTGCAATGAAATCCGGCATTGCCGCGATCGAAGACACGGCGCACGTGCAGAAATCAATCGCCCACAATGCACATTGGCTCGCTTGGCTGACCGATGAGATCAGCAAGCTTGGCCTGAAGGTAACGCCGAGCGTGGCAAATTTCGTGCTCATCCATTTTCCCGACACGAAGGGCCGAACCGCCAAGGACGCTGATGAGTTTCTTACCAAACGCGGGCTCATCCTGCGTCGGGTTTCGGCCTATGGTCTGCCCAATGCTCTGCGCTTGACGGTTGGCACCGAGGAGGCCAACCGCCTGGTCGTGCGGACGCTGGCGGAATTTGTGGGACAAGCGGCGTGACCAAACTACTGTTCAACCGCCTGGCGCTGATCGGCGTCGGCCTGATCGGCTCTTCGATCGCGCGCGCGGCGCGCGCACAAGGAATCGTGGGCTCGATCGTGGCTACCGCGCGTTCGCCGGCAACCCGTAAACGTGTGGCCGAACTCGGACTTGCGGATCAGGTCGTGGAAAACAATGCCGCGGCGGTCGAAGGCGCCGATCTCGTAATCGTATGCATTCCGGTCGGCGCTTGTGGCGCGGTCGCCCAAGAAATTGGACCGCATCTTGCCCCGGGGGCCATCGTCTCCGATGTCGGCTCGGTCAAGGGCCCGATCGTTCGCGACATGGCTCCGCATCTGCCAGAGACCGTGCACTTCGTACCTGCCCACCCGGTAGCCGGAACCGAATATTCAGGACCAGACGCAGGCTTTGCCGAACTGTTCGTAAACCGCTGGTGCATTTTAACCCCGCCCGACGGCGCCGATGCAAAAGCCGTTGAAAAACTCGCCACATTCTGGCGCCTGCTCGGCGCCAACGTGGATATGATGGCGGCCGATCATCACGACCTGGTGCTCGCCATTACCAGCCATTTGCCGCATCTGATCGCATACACCATCGTCGGTACCGCCGACGAGCTGCAGACCGTGACCCGCTCGGAAGTGCTGAAATTCTCCGCCGGCGGCTTCCGCGATTTCACCCGCATCGCCGCCTCCGACCCGACCATGTGGCGCGACGTGTTTCTGGCCAACAAGGACGCGGTGCTGGAAATGCTCGGCCGCTTTAACGAAGACATTTCGGCGCTCACCAAGGCGATCCGCAAGGGCGACGGTGTGGCCCTGTTCGACCACTTCACGCGCACTCGCGCCATCCGCAAGGGCATCGTCGAAATCGGGCAGGACTCACCAGCGCCGGATTTCGGTCGCCCACATCCCGACCTCGCACACCAGCCACTGCCGAAGCCTTACGCGGCGGACGAGAACTAGAACAAAGCCGGTGCCTTACCGATTGGAATCGGCCCCAGGAAGATCGCGCCGTCGTCAAAACGCAACGGCAGCGTGACCGCGCGTTTGCCTTCGAGCGTGGCCTGTTGGCCGAGCAGGTTGATGCCGAGGGAAATATTCGCGCCGGCCTGCTCACGAGCCACATTGCCGAGACCCGGCAACAACCGGTCGAGCGCGCCGGCGACCTTGTCCATGTCGGGCGAAGATTGCACCGCCTTCTGTGCGCCGATCGCGGTCAGAAATGACTCGAGTCCGGCAATAGTAACGCGCAACTCACCTTGTAACCGACCGGCCCCATTTAGCGAAAGTGCGCCATTGCCGACCGCAAGGGTTTCGCCTTGCTGCACGCGCGCCTGCGAAATGTCGATACGCCCACCCGATGCCTGCAGCTGGCGAAATCGCTCCGGCCATGGCTTCGGCGAAAAATCCTTCAAACCACGCAGCACGGCGGTGATATCTGCATCAATCGGTGCCGCCGCGGCCGGATGAACGCCCGGTGCCGAAGCTGCTGCCAGTCTGAGCACCATTTCGATCACTGGATTCACAAAGACAGTGCCTTCGACGATGCGGCCATGAATTTCGATTCGCTTGGCGTGCACAAAATCCTGTTGTAGCCCACCACTTACGCGGTTCACGACCGGATCATCGAAAACGAGTGACACGCGCTCCGGCGCAACCGGCGTGCCGCGCACACTTGTCTGGGCAAGCTTCCAGTTGACGACAATGCTTGGCGCTTGCCCTGGATCGGCGATGGTGAGCGGTCCGTAAATTTCGCTAATCAGCAAGGTCGGTTGATAAATCTGCGCGGCGATCAGGATCCCGGCAGCCTTGATCTCCACCGGCGGCTGGTTGCTCCGGAACAATGCCGACGCCTTGTCGCAATTGAGCTCGAAGCGGAATGGATAGCCACCGATAGTCTGCGAGCCGCATTGATAAATGCGTCCGGACTTGGCTTCGCGCGCGCGCCAGCCCTCGATGGCAGTCTCCGTCCTGCCGGCGGCGAAATACCACAACACGCTCCAGCCGCCGAACAGCGCGACAATCAAGGTCAGCAGAATGATATAGCGCAGGTGGCGGCGGCGCGCGGACATAGCCAATTCCATTGCGACTTTTAGCCCATTGAATACGGCGTTTCTGCGCCATTTGCAGCAATCGGAACACCGCCGAGTTGCGCGACGTCAACAGCCCTGTTACGCGATACGCAATTGCCGGGCCCTGTCAACGCCGCCGTTCGTTTCGACCACGATGAGCACACGTTCGGATCAAACCGGCGAAGATCTGTGGGTGTTCGCATACGGCTCGCTGATGTGGCGGCCGGGCTTCGATTTTCTCGAACGGCGGCATGCTCGCCTGGTTGGCGCTCACCGCGCGCTCTGCGTCTATTCTTTTGTACATCGCGGCACTCCGGAAAAGCCCGGTCTGGTGCTTGGCCTCGATCGTGGCGGCAATTGCCGTGGCATTGCCTACCGGGTAGCGGCAGAAAAGCGCGCGGAAGCGATCGAGTATTTGCGCGCGCGCGAACAGGTCACGATGGTTTATCTCGAAGCTTGGCGGACGGTCTGGCTCGACGACGATCCACAACAAAGTGCGCATGCACTCTGCTATGTGGTAAACCGTGGCCACCGGCAATATGCCGGTCGTCTTTCGCTCGAAAGGCAATTGCATTTTGTGCGCCAAGGCCACGGCCGTTCCGGCAACAATCGCGACTACGTTCTGGCGGCAGTCAAAGAGATCCAGGCACAAGGCTACCGCGACCACCAACTGCATCTCTTGGCCGAAAGGCTTAAGGGTATTCACGAGAAATCCAGCTGACGTCAGGTGCAATTCCCCGCGCGAGCCGGGCGGACCACTCAATGACGTTTTTCGACTTTGGTCTCGACGATGAGACGATTCGTTGCGGTCTCCAGCTCGTTTTTCAGGCGCTCGAAGAAGGTATCCTTGTCGAGTCCGGGCGCAATCGGATCGAGAATTTGCACCAGCACGGTCCCCGGCAGGCGGCGAATCGAGCGACGCGGCCAGAACAGGCCGGAATTAAGCGCAATCGGGAGACACGGCACATCTTCCACGGCATAGAGATGCGCCACTCCGAACTTGTATCTCGGCTCGGCACCGGCCGGTCGCCGCGTGCCTTCCGGAAATATGATCAGCTGGCGGTTTTGGCTGAGCTCGATGCGCGCATGCTCGGTCATGCTGGCGAGCGCCTGCGCGCCAGCGCCACGGTCGACAGGCACCATGCGGCCCTTGCGCATGAGCCAGCCAAATATCGGGATCCACATCAGCTCACGCTTGACAATAAAGAGCGGGCTGTCGAACAGCGGCAATAACGCGAAGGTTTCCCAGGCCGATTGGTGCTTGGACGCAACGATGAGCGGCCCCTTCGGAATTTTCTCAGCACCACGCACTTCGCAGTCGATACCGGCAATGATCCGCAATAACACCAGATTGACGCGGCCCCATGTCTTGGCAACCCAAATCACGGCGGGATAGGGCAGGACGGCGGTCGGCACTGCTACTGCAAGCCAGAACAAGGTGTTTAGATAAAACAAAACATTGAACGCAATCGAGCGAATCATGTTGAGCACGACGAGGCCCTTCAAGCCGCGGTGTCAGGATCGAGATGGAGACGGACCAGCGCAAACAGATACTTCAGATATTCCGACAGCATAAGCCGCGCGATTTCCGCATTTGCCAACCAGGATTCACTTTTGATCTTTTCCGACAAAACCGGATACGGAATGAGGGTGACGTCGGGAAGCTGGTGTCCGAGTTCGACCATGGCGCGTGGCATATGCCAATTCGAAGTGACCACGATCAGCGAATTGAAGTTATGTTCCTTCGCCCAGCGCCTGGTCTCAATGGCATTGCCAAAGGTATTCAGCGCCGAACGGTCGAGATCGACGCAACAACCGAAAAAGCGGGAATAAAGCGGCGTCAGACGCGCGATTTCGCGCTTGCTGGTGGCGCGGTGCACGCCGGTAATCAGCAAGCGTTGACCGCGTTCCGCCGCCAACAACTCGATCGCGTCCGGAATGCGAGTGGCGGCACCGGTCAACACGACGATGCCATCGGCCTTGCGGTCAAGTGTCACCTCTTCAGACGGAACGTGCCATATGAACCAGAGGAACCCCCCAGACAGCAGCACAACGCCGACTATGCCGACTACCATCGTGAGAAAACCGATCAGGCGTGCGAAACCGCCGAGCATGCTAGTCGATGTTCTCCAGGGTGCGGTTGACCGTATGCCGCGAGGTTCCCGCCGTCACCACCGCGATCAGCCCGACCTGCGCCAACACTGCGAGATAGCCGCCAAAGCCAATCGAAAATGAGCCAAACAGCGCCGCGGTCTGGTCACCCACGGCTGAGCCGGCCAGCAAGCGGCTAACGATGCCCGCCAGCGCAAAAAGCAAAATCGCGACACCGCCGCCGATGGCACCACCCTGCAGGCCGAGCATAAGAAAATGACGCTGGAAAAGGCCGGCAATAAAGCCATTCTTGGCGCCGACAAAATGCAGAACCTCGATCACCGGCTTGTTTGTCGCCATCGCGCCTCTGGTGGCGAAGGTAACTGAGAGCATCGTGGCCACGATCATCAGGATCAAAATGCCGACACCGGCCGCGACCGCGGATCCTGCCATTGCGCGCATGCGGTCGATCCACCCGCGATGGTCGTCGAGGGTTGCGCCTGGTACCTGCTCGGCCAGGACACGTCGAAGCTGCGATATGTCGGGTGCGGCGCCCGATGCAATCTTGACCACAATCAACCGCGGCACGGGCAGTTCGGCGAGAGACAGACCGCTGCCGAGCCACGGCTCAAGCAGCTTGATCGATTCTTCTTTGCTGTAGGCGCGGACATCACCAATCCCGTGAAATGCTCGTGCAACCGACGCGGCCTTTTGCACGGCCGCATCCACGTCGCGGCCCGGCGCGGGAATAATCTGGATGGTGACCTCGCGCGCTACATCAGACTCCCACTCGCTCGCAGCGCTCCCGATCAACATCACGGCGCCAGTGGTGATCGAGACCAAAAACGTCATGATAGCAACGACAGCGACCAGCGCGCGGCCGGAGATCGAGTTACGCGGCACC
Source organism: uncultured Alphaproteobacteria bacterium (assembly GCA_963828695.1). GTDB lineage: Bacteria > Pseudomonadota > Alphaproteobacteria > Rhizobiales > Xanthobacteraceae > Pseudolabrys. The sequence goes on from CAWHFS010000001.1 coordinate 1,218,596, forward strand.
AACGGCGTTTCAAAACGCGGCAACGCCGTTGCAGGCATGCGCGGCAGCGCCATCATTTCATCAGTCGCAGTGTCCGTCATTAATCGTCCGTTGAATCCAGCTCTTCAGTTTATGCTATCGCAATCATGCAATTCTCTCCTTGTGCATGATTTTCTCCCGTAACGAGTTTCCGCCAATCGACATCATTCGCTAGTCATAAATATGCAAGCGGCCTTCATGCAGCACCAGGCGGCGTGCATCGTACTGATCCATCAGCGCGATGTCGTGCGTGGCGATCATCACGGAAGTTCCGGACTTGTTGAGCTCGATAAACAACCGCAGCAGCCGCTGCGCCAGGCTCGGATCAACGTTTCCCGTCGGCTCATCGGCGAGCAGCAACTGGGGACGCGCAATCACCGCGCGCGCGATCGCGGCGCGCTGTTTTTCGCCGCCCGAGAGCACTGGCGGCAGAGCCCACATCCGCTCGCCGAGTCCGACCCAGTCCAGGAGTTCGACCACCTCGTCGCGATAACTATTTTCGGCCCGCCCCATCACACGCAGCGGCAGCGCGACGTTCTCATACGTGGTCATGTGATCGAGCAGCCGAAAATCCTGGAACACGATGCCGATTCGGCGCCGCAGCGTAGCCACCGCGTCCTTCGACAGCGTGGCGACATCGTGGCCAAACTGGGTAATGAGCCCGCGCGTCGGCTTGAGCGACAGGAATAGCAGGCGCAGCAGCGATGTCTTGCCGGCGCCCGAAGGGCCGGTGAGGAACTGAAAGGAATGCGGCTCGATTCGGAACGTGAGGTCGCGCAGGACCTCCGGTCCCAGGCCGTAGCGTAAGCCTACGTTCTCGAATCGGACCACACCCCACCCCGATTAATTTCGTTTAGCGCCTGTGGATTTAGCTGGGCAGCCCAGGACCCGTAAACTCGTCGCGCGAGGGCTGTCGGCGGCCTTTGCCTAAGTCCGAGAACAGCGCTTTTACAGGATTATCGTGGCGCCGCCATAGCCATGGACCCATGAAAATCGCGGTTCCCCTTTATTATCAGGGCTGATCATGGTTTCCGATCCGTTAACGGTCGCCTGCTACGGTCTGCCAGCTAACTATTCTGGTGCCATGCTGATCGTCTGTCCGAATTGCGCCACTTCCTACATGATCGACCAGGCCGCGGTCGGCCCGGCCGGACGCACCGTGCGTTGCGCCCGATGCAAGGCAACCTGGTTCGCCGGCGGGCCAAACTCGGAGGAAAATCCGGCGCCTGATGTGGAGGCCTATGCGGACAGCATGGCCACGAACGCCAATATGCAATCGGCAGCCGACGGATCAGGCCCCGAGTTGTCCGAACCGGTAGCGGGGGGCGACACCGCGGCTCCATCGCTCGATTCGCCCGGCAGTGGCGCCGGACTGGTCGCCACCGAGGCCGCCCCGCAGGAACCGGTCACTATCGGCGATGGCCCATCGCTGGTCCCGCGGATTGAACAAGGGTCTGCGGCGGATGCGGGCACTGGCGATGCCGATTCAGACGACATTGAGAATTTCGCCGCCCGCCGCCAACGGCTGCAAGCGCGTCGTAACGAAAAGCGCCGCACATCGCGGTGGACGGCACTCGTACTTCTGCTGCTCGCCTGCAATGTAGTGATAATCGGCGCACGTTACGAAATCGTCCGTTTTCTGCCGCAGACGGCATCGCTATTTGCGACCATCGGCCTGCCAGTCAATCTGCGCCAACTCAAATTCGAGAATGTACGGATATCGCGGGACGTCCAGGACGGCGTCAATATGCTGATCGTGCAAGGCGCCATCGCGAGCGAAGCCAGCAAGCCTATCGAAGTGCCGCGCCTGCGCTTCGCTGCGCGCAACGCCAGTGGCCAGGAGATCTACACCTGGACCGCACTGCCGGACCGCAGCATTCTTGGCCCCGGCGAACGAATGGAATTTTCAAGCCAGCTTGCTTCGCCGCCGAAGGACGCGAGCGATCTGATGGTGCGCTTCTTTACTGCCCAAGACGCGGCCGCCGCTGCCGCGACAGCAAAATAGTACGATGGCGAAGATTCTGGTCGCGGAGGATGACAGCGCAGTCCGCGCGCTCGTTGTCCGTGCACTCAGCGAGGATGGCCACCTCTTGATCGAGGCCGGGGATGGCGCGGCAGCACTCGATGAACTCAATCATCACGACGGTGAATTTGACTTGTTATTGGCCGACGTGAAGATGCCGGTCATGGACGGTATCGCCGCTGGCAGCCGGGCGTAATCATCCTGACATCCGAATTATGCTGATGACTGGCTATATCGACCAACGCGAGCGAGCACATGGCCTCGATGCACTGGTACACGACGTGATCGCAAAACCGTTTTCGGTCAGACAAATCCGGGGCGCGGTCACGGAAGCGCTATTAGCCGGGCGATAGCCGCCGCAAAGATCAGAAATCCTTCAACAGCCGCTCGATATAGTCGAGTTCGATCTGCGGACGCGAGCTTTCACCGAAACGCTTGCGAAGCTCCTCCAGAATGCGGCGTGCGCGCTGAGCGTCGATCTCGCCCGGCACTTTCACGGTGACGTCGTCGCCATAGTCGCGACCACGCAGGGGCCGGCCGAGCGGGTCGGTGTTTTGCTGGGCGCGCTGGCGGCCATTGCGGCCGGGCTGGCCGGGACCCATGCCCATGCCGTTTTGCTGCATCTGCTGCGCCAAACCCTGTGCGCCCTTCCGCATGGCTTCGAGCGCGCGGCCCTGGCTGTCGACCGCGCTATCGGCATCGCCCTGGCCAAGCTCGCCTTCCGCCTCGCCCATGGCTTCACCGGCGCTGCCGAGCTGGTCCATCTCACTATCGCCCTGACCCTTTTGACCCTGCTGACCCTGGTCGCCGGGGTTGGCGCCAAGACCCCGCTGGCGCAACTGTTCCAGCAGTTTCTTGAGCCGTTCCTTCAGACCTTGCTGGTCCTGTCGCAGGTCACCGAGCTGGTTCTGACCGCGCTGCTGGCGCTGCCGGTCGCGCCGCATGTCCTGGCCTTGTTTGAAGGTCTTGTCGCGCAGTTGCTGCTGCTTGCGGATCATGTCGCCGAGCTCGTCGAGCGCCGACATCATATCGTCGTCGCCTTCCTCGCCGCTTGCGCCCGGACGCGCTGTCTGCAGGTTCTCCAGCATCGACTGAAGCTCCTCGAGCAGCCGCCGCGCGGCATCCTTGTTGCCGGAACGCGCCAGATTTTCCAGCCGGTCGAGCATGCTCTTGAGGTCCTGCTGACTTAGCATGCGGGTATTGCGGTCAAGCGGCCGGGCCAACTGTTGCGGATTCTTGCGCATTTCTTCCGCCAGCGCCTGCAGGAACTTGTCCATGGCAGCCCGCAGGTTATCCATCAGCTTCTTCAGCTCTTCGTCACTGGCGCCGCGTTCTAGCGCCTGGCGCAGGGCTTCTTGCGCCTGGCGTAGCGCCATTTCGGCCTGCGAGACATTGCCGTCCTCAATCTGCACGGCCATGTCCCACATGCGCGCCACCACTTCGCGCAGCGAGTCGTCACTCCTGGCATGAGCAAGGTCGAAATAGATCGAGCGCAGACCGAGATAGGTACCGGCTTCAGGTGTGAAGTGTTCGGGCGCAATTGTCAGTGCATCGATTGCGGTCAGCACCAGCGGCTGCGTGCCGGCATCAAGCGCCAGAATGCGTCGCTGCTCAATCAGCGCCCGCGCAACCGGCTTGACGAAGACACGTTGCGGGAGTTGGAGCTTATGCGGCTCGCTTTGGCCCTCGTTTCCGGCTTCGTCCTTCACCACCAGCGTCATTTTGACCTTGGCGCCGGCCCAGGGATGCTCCGTGAGATCATGCGTAGTCTGCGCCGCGCCGCTGCGGGTCCGCGCCTGCGGCAAAGTAAGTGCAAACTCCGGCGCGGAGAAAAGAGGATGCGGGGCCTTGCCTGCCGGTGGCTGCTCCGCGAGCGCGAACGTCGCTCGTCCTTCGACGACGCCATAATCGTCATCCATCTTGTAGTCGAGGCGAAGCGATCCGCGTACCTGCCGCTCCGGGTCCTTGATCAGCGCGATCGTCGGCGCACGATCGGGGATGGCGGTGAAGCTCCAGGTGAGATCGCTGCCACCGACGCCGTGCAGGGTGGCCGAGCCATCGCCCTTGATCAAAAAGCGGCGCTCCTCGGTGCCGGCCGGCAGGAGCGCATGCGCATCGGCCGGAGCATCCTCGAGGCCCCCTTTGCGCACGACGTCAAAGCGAACTTTGCCAGTCGCACGTACCACAAGCTGACTGCCGGCTGGTACCGCGACCTGCGCTCCAGGGTGTACAGTATCGCCCGGACGGAGGCCGGACAGCATGACTGGCGCGCGACCCGTATAGACCGGCGGTGTAACCCAAGCGTCGATGCGAAAATTGGCCGGCGCCACCACGCCTTGCCAGTCGAAGGCGGCGGTAATGCGCTTGATCCGTTCGCCGCTGGCAGCGAAGAAGCTCGCTACGACCAGGATCATGACCAGCGCCCGCAACGCCATCGGATCGCGCAAGGATAGCTTTGGCTGTGGCCACCCTGCTCTTAGCTTTCGCGCCGACATCAACGCGCGTTCGACATGCGCGCGCCAGAGCGCTTGCGCCACCGGGTCATGCCGGTTGGCGGCGATCTCGTCTGCAATAGTTGAAGCCGGACGGTGGGTCTCACCGCTGCTGCGGTCGAGTTGGCGCAAGCCTTCATAGATGCTGGGTAATCGCAGCATCACCAGCGGCACCGCCGCTATCGCAGTGAAAACGATGAATACAAACAATCCAATAGCGCGCGCCAGTGGTGGCAGCACCACCCACAATCCAGACCACGAGAACGCCAGGAACAGGCCGACTGCAGTCGCCAGCGTGGCCATTGCGGGCCACAGGCGTTCCCACAGCAGGCTGCCGCGCGCCCGTTTCAGCGCCCGCGCGATCAGGCTCCGGGTCTGGTTTTCCCGGTCCGGCAGATGCTCCTCGAAACTATCCAAAGACCGCTCCGTCGCCTGAGCTTGGAGAATCTCTCAGGTAACACGCTAACACGCGGCGAATTCCCGGACCACGCGTGTATATATGCGCCTAAAGCCAAGCCGGCATGCGATCGAGCGCAATCAATTGGTCAACTTCAAGGCGGGGGCGAACAATGGCCCATTCCGAGCCTTTCACAAGCACTTCCGGCACCAAGGCCCGGGAATTGTAGGTACCGGCCTGCACCGCCCCATAGGCGCCGGCCGACATGACCGCCAGCAGCGCCCCGCTACCAGGTTCCGGCATGTCCCGATCGAGACCAAGGAAATCGCCGCTTTCGCAAACCGGCCCGACCACGTCGGCACGGATGCGCTTCGTAGAAGAAGGTTTTTCCGCTACCGGCCAGATTTCGTGATGGGCCTCGTACAACGTCGGGCGGATGAGGTCGTTCATGGCGGCGTCAACCACCACAAAATTTTTCGCCTCGCCATGCTTCACGAACAGCACCCGCGTCACGAGAATACCCGCATTACCCACGATCAACCGACCCGGCTCGAAGATCAGCCGGCAGCCAAGGTCGCGAGTCGCACGCTTGACGAGCCTGGCGTAGTCGTCCGGGTGCGGCGGGGGCTCGTTGTCGTCTCGATACGGAATTCCCAAACCTCCACCGAGATCAACGTGCGAGATCGTGTGGCCGTCGCCACGCAATGTGCGTACGAAATCTGCCAATAGCGCGAAGGCGTTGCCAAACGGATCGAGATCAATAATCTGACTGCCGATATGCATATCAACGCCGGTGACCTTGAGCCCCGGCAGCTTTGCGGCACGCGCATAGACCTCACGCGCGCGGCTGATTGGAATGCCGAACTTGTTCTCGGCCTTGCCTGTAGCAATCTTGTGATGGGTCTTTGCATCGACGTCCGGATTGACGCGCACCGATATCGGCGCGGTGCGACCTTTGGCCGAAGCGATTGCGGACAACTGCTCGAGCTCAGGCTCAGACTCCACATTGATGCAGAGGATGCCTTCCTCGACGGCGAGAGCCAGCTCATCGGCAGTCTTGCCGATGCCGGAAAACATGATCTTGCCGGGCGGTACGCCAGCCAGTCGCGCGCGCATCAACTCGCCGCCTGACACCACGTCTGCGCCAGCGCCGAGCTTCGCGAGCGTCGCGATCACCGCCTGGTTCGAATTCGCCTTCAGGGCGTAGCAGACGAGCGCATCGACATCGGCAAAGGCGTCGGCAAACACTTTGTAGTGTCGCTCCAGCGTGGCGGTCGAATAGCAATAAAACGGCGTCCCGACCGCAGTGGCGAGCGTATCGAGACGAACCGCCTCGGCGTTCAGGACGCCGTCGCGATAGGTGAAGTGATGCATCGCGGGCTCAGTTGAGCAGAACGTCGAAAGGGATATGTTTACGCTGGCCTTTGGCCGCGACCGGTTGTCCGTCGGGGCCGATCCCGGCTTCGCCTTGTTTGACTTCACCGCCGATCGGTTTTTGTTGGCCGTTCGAACTCATGAGGTCCGGCACGTGGGCTTGTGGCTCGCCGGCGAACGAGGCGCCGGGCGGCGGATCGAGCGGGCCTTTCCGGCCGCAGCCGGCCAGTGCGATTGCAGCGCCGAGCACACCGATCAAGGCCAGCCGGACGAACGTTCGGTCGCAAAATTGGCTCAAGCGTGTGCTCCTTGGGTCCCACGTTTCGCAAGATCCCGGAAACCGGTACCCGCTCTTAGGGATCGTGCGCTCCACCATATCAAACCTGCCGATCAAGGCGAAGTCAGGTTTTTTCCTTTTCGAGCTTTCGCAGCCATTTCTTCGCCTGCGCGCGTACATTGCGGGGCGCTGTGCCCCCGAAGCTGGCGCGGCTCTTCACCGAGCGGTCTACCGAAAGAACGCTGAAGACATCGTCTCCGATTCGCGGCTCGATCTCGCGCATGGTGGCGATTGGTAATCGGTGTAGCGGCACGCCGGCCGCCGCCGCCTTGGCAACAATTCTGCCGGTTTGATGATGGGCCTCCCGGAACGGAATCTTCAAACTCCGTACCAGCCAATCGGCAAGGTCGGTGGCGGTCGCGTAGCCCTCACCGGCCGCCTTCTTCATGCGCGCGGCATCTGGCTCCATGTCGGAGATCATGCCGGCCATCGCCGCAATCGACAGGGCAAGGGCGTCGAGCGCATCCATCGCACCCTGCTTGTCCTCTTGCATGTCTTTGGCGTAAGCGAGCGGAAGGCCCTTCATGACGACCAGCAGCGCATTGAGAGCGCCAATAACGCGCCCGGTCTTGGCACGCACAAGTTCGGCGGCGTCAGGATTGCGCTTCTGCGGCATCATCGACGAGCCGGTGGTAAATTTGTCCGACAGCTTGACCAGGCCGGTGAGCGGCGAAGTCCATATCACAATCTCCTCGGCCAGCCGCGACAAGTGCACGGCTGCGATCGCCGCGGCAGAAAGCGTTTCCAGCACGAAATCGCGATCGGAAACGGCGTCGAGCGAATTCGCCGTCGGCCGATCGAAGCCGAGTGCGTTTGCGGTCATGTCGCGATCGAGCGCAAATGACGTGCCGGCAAGCGCGCCGGAGCCAAGCGGAGATTCGTTGAGCCGTCTGCGTGCGTCGGCAAACCGGCCCCGGTCGCGCGCTGCCATTTCCACATAGGCAAGCATATGATGGCCGAACGTTATCGGCTGTGCGGTCTGCATGTGCGTGAGGCCGGGCATCACCGTCCCGGCATGGGTGAGCGCCTTCTCTGCCAGCGCGCGCTGGAAACCGGCGAGCGCGATGTCAATCTGGTCGATCGCGTCGCGTGTCCACAATCGGAAATCAGTCGCTACCTGGTCGTTGCGCGAGCGCGCGGTATGCAACCGCCCGGCCGCCTCTCCGATCAGCTCGGACAGCCTGCCCTCGACGTTCATGTGGATGTCTTCAAGCGCCCGCCGGAATGAAAACTTGCCCGCCTCGATCTCTGACAGAATCGTGTCTAGACCGTGAGCGATCTTTTTCGCATCGTCGGCCGCAATGATGCCTTGCTTGGCCAGCATGTCGGCATGAGCCTTGGACGCGGCGATGTCCTGGCGGTAGAGATGCCGGTCGAAATCGATGGAGGCGTTAATCTCCTCCATGATGGCATCCGGGCCAGACGTGAACCGCCCACCCCACATTTTGTTGCTCATGGTATGTCCACCGAGGTTTCGCCCGTCATGACTGCCCCCGAAAATCCCTCGCGCAGACACGGTATCAGACGGCTCGTCATGGTTCTGGCGGGCAGCGTGGCTGGCGTGACCATCGGGCTGGCGGGGGTATACGGGATTGCGACCCTGACGCGCAATGCGGGCGGCGATGCGGCCTGCCGGCCGACGGTCGAATTGGCCAGGAAAGTGGCCCCGTTCGCGCGTGGCGAGGTGGCGGCCGTCAATGTCGCCAAGCGTCCCCTGCGCGTGCCAGACCTTGCCTTCCAGGATGCCGACGGCAAGCCGTTGACCCTTGCCAATTGGCGCGGACGCACGGTACTGCTGAATCTGTGGGCCACCTGGTGCGTGCCCTGCCGTAAGGAAATGCCCGCACTTGATGAACTGGAGAGGCGGCTGGGCGGGCCGGGCTTCGAGGTCGTTGCAGTCAATATCGACACGCGCGACCCTGACAAGCCGAAGTCCTGGCTAAAGGAGGTCGGCGTCACGAAGCTCGCCTACTATTCGGACCCGAGCGCCAAGACGTTCCAGGATTTGAAAGCGATCGGCCGCGCATTCGGCATGCCGACAACTCTGCTGTTGGATTCGAGAGGATGCGAGATCGGCACCATTGCCGGTCCGGCCGAATGGGCGAGCGACGACGCTGTGAAGTTGATCCAGGCGGTGTTGGGCAGGACCTGATACGGGTGCGGCCGGCCGTTAGACAGCAATATTGACGTTCTGTCCAATGCCCGGGGCCACGTTGGCGAGGCTGGTCAGATTCTGCTGGGCAGCTTCGATTACCTTGACAATCGACCCGGCATTTTCGGCATTCATGCGCAGCATCGACGCCGCCAATGCAAGCTGCACGCCACTCATCTGTGCGCCGACCAACGCGGTAGCAATAGACACCGGATCCATCCCGGAGACCGTTCTACGGGTCCGATATCAACGAATGATTAAGAACCAGCCTTGACATGGCGGCGCACAGGATTATACTTAACCATATGGTTTACTATTTGAAGCCAAATCTCGACCGCACCTTCGCCGCACTCGCCGATCCAACCCGGCGCGCACTGGTCATGCGCCTGAGCGGGACAGATCACCTTTCGGTCAGCGAACTGGCTGCGCCATTCTCGATGTCGCTTCCGGCAGTGATGAAGCACCTCGACGTGCTGTCCGATGCGGGGCTGATCGGCCGCAATAAAAATGGCCGCATCGTTAGTTGCCGATTGCGGGCTGAACCCATGCGCGAAGCCAATGAATGGCTCAATCGATATCAGAAATTCTGGACCGAACGTCTCGATCGACTTGCCGCCTTCCTGGAGGAAGACCAATGGCTACCACAATCGTCAAACCAAGCCTCACTATCAAACGCCGGATCAACGCGACGCCGGAAAAGGTCTTCAAAGCGTGGACCGACCCGGAAAAAATAAAGCAATGGATGGGACCGGGCGAAATCAAGACGATTCGCGCCGAAAACGATGTACGCACGGGCGGTCGCTACCGCATTGTCATGCTCACGCCAGGCGGCGAAGAACACGATGTCAGTGGTGTCTACCGCGAAGTCATCGCCAACGAGAAGCTGGTCTACACTTGGGCCTGGAAGTCGACGCCGGAACGGGAATCGATAGTCACCGTTACCTTTAAACCGGACGACGGCGGCACTTTGCTCACGCTATCCCACGAACAATTCGTCGACGAGGCCGCGCGCGACAGCCATCAGGGCGGCTGGAACGGCGCAATGGAAAAGCTCGAAAAATATCTCGCCTCACAGTAACGGGAGTTGCACATGGCGCACAGTTGGTCGCATGGAAGTTTTTACTGGAACGAACTGATGACGCGCGACGCCGAAAAGGCGAAAAAATTCTACAGCAACGCTGTCGGCTGGAGCTTTGAAGCCATGCCGATGCCGGACGGAACGTATTGGGTCGCGAAGGCGAGCGGCGAAGCAGTCGGTGGAATTTTTCCACTTACCAGCCCCCAGTTCGACGGCGTACCGGAAAGCTGGATGCCCTATCTCGCAGTCGACGATGTCGATGCGCGCGTGTTGAAAGCACAAAGCCTCGGCGCCAGGCTGATGCGGCCCATTTTCGACGTGCCCGGGCGCATCGCCATCCTGAAGGAGCCCGGTGGCGCAGGCATCGGGTGGATGACCCCGCCGAAAATGTAAATTGAGTGGATCATAAGCGGCACAAAATCGTCTCGCCAAGGCAGCACGGCGAGGTACGAGTGCGCACCGCTGTAACGGGGCAAAACGCCAGCTACGGCGGGGAATCAAAGAACAGAGATTGTCGGACGAAAACGGCTTGCCGCCCCGAACTTTTGTGTCAGCGCGTCGGCACCGGCTTCTCGCCACGATAGTCGTAGAATCCGCGCTGGGTCTTGCGCCCAAGCCAGCCCGCCTCGACATACTTCACCAATAGCGGGCACGGGCGGTATTTCGAGTCGGCCAGCCCTTCGTACAGCACTTGCATGACAGACAGGCAGGTATCGAGCCCGATGAAATCGGCAAGCTCGAGCGGACCCATCGGATGATGCGCGCCAAGCCGCATGGCAATGTCGATCAACTCTACGTTACCGACACCCTCATACAACGTGTAAATCGCCTCATTGATCATAGGCAGAAGAATGCGGTTGACGATAAACGCAGGGAAATCCTCTGCGACCGCAATGGTCTTGCCGAGCTTGGACACAAAGGCCTTGCTGCTTTCGAAAGTGGCGTCATCGGTGGCGATGCCCCGAATGACTTCGACCAATTCCATCAAGGGCACCGGATTCATAAAATGGATGCCGATGAAGCGCTCGGGCCGATCGGTTGAGGCCGCCAGGCGCGTGATCGAAATCGAGGATGTATTGGTCGCGATAATGGCCTCCGGCTTGAGCGCCAGGCAAAGGTCGCCAAAGATTTTGCGCTTGACCTCTTCCTTCTCGGTCGCAGTCTCGATCACAAGATCGCAGTCGGCGAGTGCTTCGTATTTTTCCGCCGGCTTGATGCGGGCGAGCGCAGCCTTTCGGTCATTCTCGCTGATCGCATTCTTGCCGACCTGCCGCGCCATATTCCCGTTGATGGTTGCCATTGCCGCCTTGATCTGGTCGGCGGACACGTCGTTCAACATCACAGAATAGCCGGCGAGCGCGCAGACATGGGCGATACCGTTGCCCATCTGCCCGGCACCGATCACCCCGACATTCTTGATATTCACCGCCATCATTTTTCCCGATCGATGCGAAGTCCCGGTTGCTTCACCTTCGGCTGAGGTCCGGAGCCACTTCTACGCCGAACCACGCGGTGACACCACCGGTGCCAATACAAAATTCCAACTTGGTCAACGTCCAAGCTTGCCTAGTTCCGCGGCAAGCTCCGGCAAGGCCTGGTAGAGATCGGCCACCAGCCCATAGTCGGCGACCTGAAAGATCGGCGCCTCCTCGTCTTTGTTGATCGCGACAATCACCTTGGAGTCCTTCATGCCGGCAAGATGCTGGATGGCGCCGGAAATCCCCACTGCAATGTAAAGCTCGGGCGCCACCACCTTGCCAGTCTGGCCGACCTGCCAGTCATTTGGCGCATAGCCGGCATCGACCGCCGCGCGCGATGCGCCCACGGCAGCGCCAAGCTTATCTGCAACCGGCTCGATATATTTGGCGAAATTGTCGCGGCTCTGCATGGCCCGACCGCCGGAGATGATAATCTTTGCCGAGGTCAACTCGGGACGATCGGATTTGGACAGCTCCTCTCCGACAAATGTGGAAAGGCCGGGATCCGTCGCCGGCTGAATAATGTCCACGCTCGCCGTGCCGCCTTCGCCGGTGGCCTGGAAAGTTGAAGTGCGCACGGTGATGACCTTCTTCGGATCCGTGGACTTCACGGTCTGGATTGCATTGCCGGCATAGATGGGACGCTCGAACGTATCAGGCGCGATAACCTTGGTGACGTCGGAGATTTGCATGACATCGAGCAATGCCGCCACCCGCGGCATTACATTCTTGCCGCTCGTGGTCGCCGGTGCCACGATGGCGTCATAGCCACCCGCGAGCGAGACGATCAACGCGGCGAGTGGCTCGGCCAGTATGTGCTCATATGACGCTGCGTCCGCCAATAGAACCTTCTTCACGCCATCGAGCCTGGCGGCAGCGTCGGCCACTGATTTGCAATTCTTGCCGGCAACCAGAACATGAACATCGCCACCGAGCGCCTTGGCAGCGGTAAGCGCCTTGTTGGTCGAATCCTTGAGAGTCTTGTTGTCGTGCTCGGCGACCAGAAGCGTTGCCATCTACAAAATCCCCGCTTCGTCTTTGAGCTTGGAGACCAGCTCGGCGACTGAGCCGACTTTCACACCCGATTTGCGCCCCGGCGGCTCTGCGGTTTTCACCACCTGCAGCCGCGGCTTGATGTCCACGCCATAGACATCCGGCGTTTTTTCCTCGATCGGTTTTTTCTTAGCCTTCATGATATTTGGCAGAGAGGCATAACGCGGCTCGTTCAGTCGCAGATCGGTGGTGACGATCACCGGTGCCTTGAGCTTTACCGTCTGCAATCCGCCATCGACTTCGCGCGTGACAGTCACACTGTCGCCGTTGATCGCGAGCTTGGACGCAAATGTTCCTTGCGACCAACCGAGCAAAGCCGCCAGCATTTGACCAGTCTGATTGCAGTCGTCGTCGATCGCCTGTTTGCCCATAATGACAAGGCCGGGCTTTTCCGCCTCAACGATGGCTTTGAGGATTTTGGCGACGGCGAGCGGCTCTACGATACCGTCCGTCTTCACCAGGATGCCGCGGTCGGCACCCATGGCGAGTGCAGTGCGGATGGTTTCGGACGCCTGCGCCGGTCCGATCGAAACCGCCACGATCTCGGTCGCCTTGCCGGCTTCTTTCAGACGGATCGCCTCTTCGACGGCAATCTCGTCGAACGGATTCATCGACATTTTGATATTGGCAAGTTCGACGCCGGAGCCGTCCGATTTGACGCGGATCTTGACGTTGAAATCGACGACCCTTTTCACGGGCACTAGAATTTTCATGATCCCCATTCCCCGAGGGGGCTAACGAATGCGGGCGGAAGCTAAAGGCCACGCCGTTGGCATGTCAACGTTTATGCTGCGGCGCAAATAACTTACGGGAAGCATGATATTGTATGAACCTGGGCCCCGCTTTTCCGGATCATGGCTATCGATTTTGCCCCGGTGCCCAAAGTACGTCACCGGCGCCTTTATTGTTGGCATAGCGGCCAGCAACAAACAGGTAGTCCGACAGCCGATTGACATATTTAAGTGAGGGCTCCGAGACCCCCTCGCCCGGCTTGTCCTTGAGTTCGACCATAATCCGCTCGGCGCGCCGGCAGATGGTGCGGGCCAGATGCAGATAGGCCGAGGCTGGGCTCCCGCCGGGCAGAATAAAGGATTTTAGTGGCGCAAGCTGGGCGTTTAGCCGGTCGATCTCGGTCTCCAACCAGGCGACTTGAGCTTCGGTAACAGTCAAGCGCGCTCCGCCGGGCCCTTTTTCGGCAAGGCAAAGATCAGCTTCCACATCGAACAGGTCATTCTGGATGCGGCCAAGTGGCGGGTCGAGCGACGCATCGCCGATGGTGTGAAGCCGTACCAGCCCGAGCACGGCGTTGACTTCATCAACCGTGCCGTAGGCTTCCACGCGCAAATCGTATTTCTTGCGGCGCGCGCCCGTACCGATCGACGTTGTGCCGTCGTCGCCGGTGCGAGTATAGATGCGGTTGAGTACAACCATCGCGACCTCGCTGAGCCCTTTGCCCTGGCTGGTTTCGGGCCAAGCTTTATCTTATCCTGTTTTCGTCTCAAATAAGGGGGAGGCAAACATGCGAATTCTCACGATTGCGGTCGCCGCCGTGCTCCTGTCGCTACCTGCTGCGACACCGGCCGATGCTTGTGGCGCTGCCAAGCCCTCAGCCAAGGCAGTCACGGCTACTTACTCGGCCGACGAGAAGAAGCCGATGAAGAAACCAACGATGGCGAAAAAGGCCCCTAAAAAGAAGACTGAGAAAGTGGAGTATATGCGCGCTGTGCCGGTGGCGCCGCCAAAGTAGCAGCTGCGTCAGCGTATCCCGCCTCCGATCATCGCCGCGATTTAGTGGCCCATGGCCCAGATCGTGGCCATGATAATTATGATCGCAACGAACTGAAATAATACCCGCAGTCGCATCAGCTTCTGCGAGCGGTCGGGGGAGCCGCCGCGCATCATATTGATCAGTCCGAGCAACAATATAATTGCCACCACAACAATTGCGGCCGGCACCAGATAGTTCGACATGAATTGCGCCATGCGCGCCTCCTAGCACCACCGGCCGCGCAGAGCCACCTCGGCTGCCGCACGCAAGCGCGATATAGGCGTTGCCCCAACCCGCACAATTCGGACTCGCCATTTAGTTGCATATCGTATATTATCTTGTTTTGGTTGTGTTTGGCGAGTTATGCTGCATGGAGTCGCAAGTACCGTCCGGAACGGCAGTCGCCGGTTCCGTTTCATCATTTGGAATTCGTGAGCCCGCGGCCAGGCCGTCAGCCGCTTCAGAGGGAGTGCCGGCATTCGGAGCAGCCAGCTGCAGTCGCGAAATCGACTGCCTGCGCTCGCAAATGGGCGCCGAAACTATCGAGGCGGCCGAGCAGAGGGCGTGCAAACTCGGAGTCGGCGTTGACCGAGTCCTGATTGCCACCGGCCAGATCAGCGAGGAGATTTATCTGCGCGCGTTCTCCGACGCGCTCAATGTACCGTTCGAGCCGCTCGATGGCATTCCGCGCTCGGCCTCCCCGATCAGCGATGAACGACTGATTGAATGCGTAGCTGCAGGCATGGTGCCGCTGCGGATTGGGGGTGAACTGAGTCTGGTTGTCGCGCCGCGCGGAATGGCCGCGCGCCGGATCGCCCGCCTCATCGAGGTCAATCCGGCACTGGCGCGCAGGTTTCGTTTCACCAGCGGCGAGCAGCTTAGACAATTCGCGCTTCGTCATTGCGGCAAGTCAATCGCCGAGCGTGCGGCAAACGAATTGAAAAATATCTGGCCGCTATTCAGCGCCGCCAGGTCAATTCACCTCCCATGCATTATCTCAATTGCAGTCATCATGCTCATGGCACTGGCTGCCGGCACATTGGCACCGAGCAGTTCCATCCTTGTTCTCGAAATGATGTTTTCCTTCGTGTTCCTGATGTCGCTTGGCTTCCGGATTGCAGGATCCCTGGTCGGTTGGCGCACATCGCCGCCATCGCCCGACTCACACGAAGAGGCAGTGCCCGTATATACGGTCATTGCCGCACTCTACCGGGAGGCCACATCCGTCGAGGGCTTACTGAAGGCGATCAGACGGCTGGATTATCCGCCGGAAAAGCTCGATGTAATTCTCGCCGTCGAAGCCGGCGATCTGGACACTCGCGGGGCCGCAGCCAAGCTCAGCGGCTTGCTTCCTTTCACGGTAATCCCGGTGGCCGCAGGTGCGTTGCGGACAAAGCCGAGGGCGCTCAATGCGGCGCTGGCGTTTGCACGCGGCACGTTCACGGTGGTCTATGATGCCGAAGACCGGCCGGACCCTGACCAGCTCCGCCTTGCCCTGCAGGCATTTCGCGGTGGTGGTGACAATCTCGCCTGCGTGCAGGCCCGGCTATGCATCGACAACACGGCCGATAGCTGGTTGACGCGACTTTTCACGGCCGAATATGCCGGACATTTCGATGTATTCCTGCCTGGGCTCGCGGCCATGCGGTTGCCGCTGCCGCTCGGCGGATCGTCAAATCATTTCCGCACGTCGATATTGCGTGAATTACACGGCTGGGATCCCCACAACGTTACCGAAGACGCCGATCTCGGCATGCGGCTGCCGAGATTTGGCTACCGCTCGGAAATGATCGCCTCAACGACGCACGAAGAGGCGCCCGCAAAAATTCCGGCATGGCTGCAACAACGCACTCGCTGGTTCAAGGGATGGATGCAAACGTGGCTGGTTCATATGCGCAAACCACACGCGCTGGTGCGCGATCTCGGTCTGCCTGGCTGTCTCACCTTCCAGCTCATCGTTGGCGGAAATGTTCTGGCCGGCCTGGTCCATCCGATATTCATGGCTCTGTTCATCTTTTCGGCGGCAACCGGAATGCCATGGTGGCAGATCATTTTCTACCTGACCACAATCGCGATCGGCTATTTCGCCTCCGCATTCCTTGGTTGGCTCGGACTGGTACGCCGAGACATGCCGACCACTCCCTGGCCGCTGTTATTGACGCCACTCTATTGGATGTTGCTCTCGATTGCGGCTTGGCGTGCATTCTTTGAGCTGTTTCGCGCTCCCTACCGCTGGGAAAAGACCGAGCATGGGCTGGCGAAGACGTCCCAGCGGGCCATCAAACTGACACGTTCGCTGCTGGCGCTTGAGCGCCACCTCAGCGCCCTCAAAAAATGGGGCAACCTGCCCTCGCTCTCAAAAGCAGCCGCCGATTTCGTTGCACCACCATGGCCGCGGGGACGTATCTCAATCAGTACCGGCAATCGCCGCCCACGCGCGACCATGACAGCACAGCAAATTTAGACAGGCCGCCGACCGGTGATTTGTGAATGTCAATACAGCCGAGCCTCAACGACCATTACACTGAATTACGTTCACCCCTTTCCGGCCTGCGCAGACGTCATTTCGCCCATGATTTCGGAGACCAGCGGTGATGACAGCGTGATTTGACCGTCGACCGTTACAGTCGCCTGAACGGTCTCCGGACAATGCCTCGTCATCGAGAGAAAAGCGCGTAATGCGCTTTTCGGCCCATCGGGCAGCGCAATGTATTCTTGCATCACTCTCGCAAGATCCGTTTCTACGCTCCAATAATAAAGTTCGATAAGTTGCGCAGGGTGTCGGCAATTGTCGGCAAGCCGATGCAAAAGCACGCGCAACTCATCGGATTTCGGTCGAACTCTGCGCGGTGGCTTTGCGACGGCCTTCATCGGCCGCCTCGCCCGTATTTGTCCGTCTTACGCACGCGATCTCCCATTTTCAATTTTCTGTTCGAAGACACTCTGCCACCAACGCATTCTTGCGTTCAAATCATACATATGGATTTACTCATATCGTCCGATCGAACGATGCGATGCAATTGCGCACGATGCGCTGCTACAAACAGGAAAATATTAAAATTGCCTCACGTAGCCGGGCCGGCGATTGCCCCTGACGCTACATATATTTTCGCAGGTCGGCGGCCGCTTCCTCGGGTTTGCGATCGAGCTTGAACGGCGCGACAAAACGCCCCTGCTTGTCCATCAGATAAACCAGGGCGGTGTGGTCCATGCTGTAGTCGCCGTTCTTGGTCGGGACTTTTTTGGCATAGACGCGATAGTCCTTTTCGGCCGCATCGATCGCTTTGCGATCTCCCGTAGCGCCGCGTACATGCGGATCGAAGCTCGACAGGTAATCCTTTATCACTGCCGCGGTATCGCGTTCCGGATCGACTGTAATGAATAACGCATTGATGCGGTCGGCGTCCTTTCCCAAAGCGTGCATGACTTCGGACAGTTCAAACAGCGTGGTCGGGCAAACGTCAGGACAATGCGTGTAGCCGAAGAACACCAGGAATGGACGGCCTTTCAGATCTTGATCGGTAATCGGCTTGCCGTCCTGATCGATCAGATTGAACGGGCCGCCGATCGCTGACGGGCCGGGGCCGCTCCCGCTCAAATGTCCGGTTACGAAAAGAATAACGCCGAGAAAGATCACCAGACCGGCCAGAAAAGCCGAGAAAACAAGAACAATCTGTGATGTTCGGGCAGTCATCGGGCTCTACTCTGCGCTACGTCAGAAGCACGCAATCCAGCCGGTGCGCACGATTTCGAAAAACACTGCCGTGCCGTAATAGGCCCACAACGCCAGCGTTGCGGCCATGATCAGGCCGCCAATCAGCGCCAACAGCATTAACGGCCGCGATGGCCGAGAACCTGACGTGATTGCTCGCATTGCCAGCCTCCGAGAAACGCCTCTCGTTCACATAAGACCGATTGCCGGCGTCGGCAATATCGCATGGCTGCGACCGCCTGCCGCCGTCAGAATTAACCATCCTACCACCAATAAAGGTCTGCGATTTCCACCATTTGCTGACCGCGTTGACTTCACAGGTTAAAGGCGAGATGAATACCCCAACTTCAGGCAATTCACGCCCCTTCAGGGGGCAGGGAGACGAATCTGATGCGCATCGCTTTGACGCTTGCTCTTGCGATTTCACTATCGGCGGCTGGCGCCGCTTGGGCCGAGGATACGCAGCCCGCTGCTCCGGCGGCCACGCAGGCAAAATGTGACAATCCGAACGCGCTTGGCGTTTCGCGCGTGGTGCAGATCGACACCACAGGCGGGCCAGGCTTCGGCTTCGAGCACTTCAAAGCCTACGACTTCCTCAAGGATCATGAAGTCGTCCTGACATTCGACGATGGTCCGTGGCCGGGCAATACACCGGCGGTGCTCAAGGCACTCGCCGACCAGTGCACCAAAGCGGTGTTCTTTCCAATCGGCAAGCATGCGGGCTGGCATCCGGAAATCATGAAGCAGGTAGCGGCCGCAGGCCATACCGTCGGCTCACACACCTGGTCGCACAAGGACTTGTCGAAACTGAGCGAACAGGAAGGCAAGGACGAAATCGAGAAAGGCATTGCGGCAGTGAGCATCGCGCTCGGCAACAAGCCGGTCGGTCCGTTCTTCCGTTTCCCGGCGCTGCGGCACCCGCCGGAATTGTTGAAATATGTCGGCACGCGCAATCTCGGCGTCTTCTCCACCGACATGGACTCGTTCGACTTCAAGATGCGCAGGCCGGAACAGGTGATAAAATCGGTGATGGCCAAGCTCGCCAAGCATGGCAAGGGCATCATTTTGATGCACGACTTCCAGCAGGCAACCGCACACGCGGCGCCTGAGCTGCTCAAGCAGCTCAAGGAAGGCGGCTATAAGGTGGTTCAAGTCGTCGGCAAGACACCGGTTGAGCCACTGCCGGAATACAAGGAGATCGTGCTCAAAGAGATGGGTGGCGGGCTTGAAACCGCGCGCCCGATGTCGAGCGTAATCAAGACCATCAGCGGCAACTAGGACTGCCGCAGAGACATGAACCGGCCGCACGGGACCCCCGCGCGGCCGGTTTTTTTAATGCAACGCGGCGTAATGGCGCGGACGTTTTCAGATATTTATCCTATTATTGATGTGTAACAGGCCGGGAGGACTTTATGGACATATTGCTCATCTCCTTCGGAATTTTCGCGGCGATCTGGATTATCGTGCTCTGGGGGGCGCGCTACTTTGGTCCACAGGACCACTGAGCCAGGCTGCAATCCGCCGATCCGCGGATCAATTGATTGCCCGACGCGTGAATGCCGTAAAAATCGACGATGCAGCGGTGGCGTGTTCATAGGCAATGCGGCCTGCCACCACGAACAAGGTCATCGCCAATACCAGACGCAGGGCCCGTTCCGGGATGCGGATGGCGAAATAACTGCCGAGAAATATGCCGGGAAGCGAGCCGATCAGAAGCGAGCCGATGATATGCCAATCGATCGTCCCCATGGCCCAGTGCCCAAATCCCGCGATTAAGGTAAGCGGTACCGCATGTGCGATGTCGGAGCCCACAACTTTCGCCATTGGTAATTGCGGATACAGCATGATTAGCGCGATCAAACCGATTGCGCCGGCACCGACGGATGTAATCGTCACCAGGATACCCAGCGCAGCACCCACCAGTATCGTGACGCGCGCGGTGTAATTGGAATCGAGCGCAACGACTCGTGCGCGGTAGAGCGCGACAATCGGCTCACCGAACACCAGCACACACGCCGTCGCAAACAGCGCTATACTGAGCACCAATGTAATCAGGCTGCGCGAAGCATCTCCGCTGAGATTCGTCTGCGACAGTATCGCCAGAGTAATCAAAGTGGCAGGAATGCTGCCGCTCGCCAAACGCTTCACCACCCGCCAGTCGATGCTCCGGGCAAAACCGTGTACCAGACTGCCGCCGGTTTTGGTCGCTGCCGCATAGATCAGGTCTGTACCAACAGCGGTCGCCGGATGAACGCCGAACAACAAAATCAACAGCGGCGTCATCAGCGCGCCGCCGCCGACACCGGTCATTCCAACAAGCATGCCGACGGCGAATCCCGAAAGCGAATAGAGCGGATCAATCATTGATGGCCTCATCGCAGCCAAGGCTGCCGCAGTCAATCTAAGCACGCCGGGACGGATCGGTCATCGTAACGAAACAGCGATCCGGGGGTTCCATCGCAAAATGGCTTGACAGACCGCTTTTAGAAAATTTTTTCGACTTGATGGGTGCGAACGAAGCCAAAAATGCCTATTTTGACTTCCGACAAGGACTTCCTGTCACAGAGGCCACAACTTGCAGCGGAAACCGTAGCTTGCCGGATATTGTTACGCTCACGATCAACCCGGCCATCGACATATTTGTCAGTGTCGAGCGCGTCGAAGCAACGCGCAAGCTCCGCTGCTCGGCACCCAAACGCGACCCCGGGGGTGGTGGTATCAATGTGGCACGGGTAGCACACCGTCTCGGCGCCGACGTGCTTCCGATCTTTCCAATCGGCGGCCAGATCGGAAAACTGCTGCAGCGCCTGGTGGAGCGAGAGAATATCCAGAGCCTGGTGACACCATCTCATGTCGAAACGCGTGAAAATTTCACCGCCTACGAAAAATCGACGGGTGATCAGTACCGTTTCGTGTTGCCTGGTTCGACGCTCCACCGCGCTGAATGGGAGACCTGTCTCGAAAAGCTCGCGATGCTTGAGAGCAAGCCGAAGTACGTCGTTGCGAGCGGCAGCCTGCCGCCCGGTGTACCGGACGATTTTTACGGGCGGGCCGCAAGGCATGCCAAAGCACTGGGCGCCAAGATTGTGATCGACACTTCAGGCGTGGCGCTGAAAGCCGCGCTGGCCGAAGGTGTCTCCCTGATCAAGCCGAATCTGGTCGAACTGAGCGATCTCGTCGGAGTGCCGCTTAATAGCGACCGGGACCGCATCTCCGCTTGCCGCCGCCTGATAGCGGAAAAACGCGCTGAAATCGTTGCTCTCACGCTCGGGGAAGACGGCGCGTTGCTCGTGACGGAAAACCGGGCCTTGCGCGCGGAGGCGATGGCAATCAAGGCGGTGAGCGCGGTCGGTGCCGGCGACAGTTTTCTCGGCGGCATGATAGCGGCGCTTTCCGCGGGCAAAGAGTTGAGCGAGGCCTTTCGTGTAGCAATGGCTGCCGCTTCGGCTGCGGTGCTTACGCCCGGCACAGGCCTATGTCAGCCGGACGACGTGGCCGCACTGATTCCGAAGGTGAAAGTACGCGAGATCGCGTCGGTTATCTGATCGAGGCGCTGCGTTCGCGCGCCTGGGCGCCGCAGAAACTCGCCGTATATTTCTCCGCCATCCTTTGCATTTGCGCGCCATAGGTATTTTTGTCCGTACCTGTCCATTCGCGGGCCAGATCGGCGAACGTCACCGGCCGATGCAATCGACGCATGATCGCCTGGACATCGGCCTGCACCTGACGCGTACGTTTGGCGACGGGATGCGGGATCGGCGTGGTCGAATACATCAAGACATGTTGCAAATGGGCAAGCACGCCGGTGGCAACATCATCAAAATGTTCGCCCGGCCTTCCGGAGACAGTCGCACCGAGACCGGCAAAATTATTGTCGCTCGCAGGCACGCCGGCGGGCACGCCATCCGGCCTGCGAAAAGTCAAATAGTTCGTCTCGACCAGCATCTGAAAGAAGGCGTAATCCCAGCGCACCGCGATGCATTTCTCGGGCGGGCGCGAAACGCATTGGCCGATGCGCTCATAGAGTGAAGCAATACCCGTAAAGCGCGGCTCAATCGTGCGCGGCGTGCGGCGCGCGAAATTGACGGTCTGCACGAAGTTCATCAGCGCGGCCGGCTGCACGCATTTCGGCACGGAATTGTCAGCAGTGGCGATGATGCGCGGCAGCGAAGCGGTTTGGCCCGCGCTGGGCAACACCAGCAACGCCAAGACCAGCAATATTCTGGCCGTCATGAAACCCCGTCCTGTCCCGGATCCCGCGGGCATCTAAGCCGATTCGGGTTAATTTTGTGCGGTATTGGGGGCTCACCGACGCCCCTTTTTTCGCCGGGGTCTATGTGAGCCGCGGACATGCGAGGACCGGAGCGGGCGAAGGGAATCGAACCCTCGTATGCAGCTTGGGAAGCTGCCGTTCTACCATTGAACTACGCCCGCGCAGATCGACAATAGCGAATGGCAGCCTCGAGCGGCAAGTGAAGCCTGTTTCTGAGGCGCATTTTGCGGGAGCGGAATTGCGGAACCGGACCTATCGACACGCCGCACCGATTGCCCTTTATTTGCGTCGGTCAAATCATTGTCCCGCAGGTGCCACCCGTGAATTCCGATAGCAGGCCCGCCGCCACGCCATCTGACGCAGCGCGCGCCGAGTTGGCGCCGCACGGCAAGCTGCGGCTGGCATTCCCTGTCGCCAGCGCGTTGTACGTAACCAGAGATCCCACCACCGGCACGCTGATGGGTGTGTCCATGGACATCGGTGCCGAGCTTGCCTCGCGCCTCGGTGTATCGTTCGAGCCCCTGCCCTGCGCCGCTGTGCGCGATCTGATTGCGGGAACCGGCACCGATAAATGGGATATCGCCACCATTGTGATGGAGGCCGAGCGAGAGAAGACCTTCGATTACAGCAAGGCCTACATCGAAGCCGACTCGACCTATCTGGTGCCGGCCGGCTCCGTGATCCGCACCGTAGCCGATGCTGACAAGACCGGAGTGCGCATTGGTGTGGCTGTGAAGTCGGCATTCGACAATTTCCTGACGCGCACGATCCGGAATGCAACTCTGGTCCGCTACCCAGGTGTCGCGGCAGCATTTGACGGCTTGCTTGCAAACGAAAGCGACGCAGTGGCTGCGCCGCGCCAGGTGTTGGCCGCGGCACAAGCCCGGTTTCCAGGGTCACGGATTCTCGACGACTGGTTCGACGTTGCACGGGTCGGGATTGTCGTGCCCAAGGGCCGCCAGGCTGCCGGCCTTGCTTATGTGAACGCGTTCCTCACTGAAGCAATTGCGTCCGGGTGGATTGCACAGTCGATCGCGCGCGCTGGCATGAAAGGCGCCAAGGTACCACCCAACTGACCTTGCGCGGCTTCAACTTTTGAAATGCTTGGATAGTTTCAGGCTCTGCGCCTGATAATTCGAGCCAATGCCGTGACCATAGAGCTTGTCGGGCCGCGCCAGCATCTTCTCATACACCAACCGGCCGACGATCTGACCGTGCTCGAGGATGAACGGCACCTCGCGCGAGCGAACCTCCAGCACAGCACGCGCACCCTTACCGCCAGCGCCGGCGTAGCCGAAGCCAGGGTCGAAGAAGCCCGCATAGTGTACGCGAAATTCGCCGACTAGCGGATCGAACGGCACCATCTCGGCGGCGTAGTCGGGCGGCACCTGTACGGCTTCCTTGGACGCCAGGATATAGAACTCGTTGGGATCGAGAATCAGGCTCTTGTCAGGGCGCGCCTGCATCGGCTCCCAGAAATCGAGTACCGCGTAGCCACCGCGCCGCTCCACATCGATCAAGCCGGTATGGCGTTTGGCACGGTAACCGACCAGCCCGCCAGGTCCCAGTCCGGAGAGATCGACGCCGACCGCTACACCCTCGCTCACATCGGCCTCATCGGCATCCACCAGCCGCTCGCGGGCGTGCAAGTCGCGCAGTGCGTCCGCGTCGAGCAAAGCATGGCCGCGCCGAAAACGGATCTGTGAAAGCCTGGAGCCTTCGCGCACCAGCACCGGAAAGGTGCGAGGGCTGATCTCGGCATAAAGCGGCCCGTGATAACCGGCCTCGATGCGGTCGAAGCCGCGGGTTTCGTCGGCGATGACGCGCGTGAATACGTCGAGCCGGCCTGTGGAGCTTTTTGGATTTGCGGCCGCGGCGATTTCGTCGGGCAGTGCCAGACTTTCCAGCAGAGGCACTATATAGACGCAACCTGTCTCGAGCACCGCGCCATCGCCGAGCGCGAACTCGTGCAGCTTCAGTTCATCAATACGCTGGGCGACCGTCGTCGAGCCGGGCAGGAAGCTCGCTCGCACACGGTAGGCCACTTCGCCAAGCCGCAAATCGAGGCTCGCCGGCTGGATTTGGTCCGGCACGAATTCGGTCGCGGGCAATATCCCACCGTCGGCAGCAAGGCCTGCGATCATCCGGTCGGGCAGGATGCCCTTGTCTTCGACGGCGAGGGAAAGCGGCACGGCGCCCCTTCATGCAATAAGTGCCGATCTAACCCGACAGGTGCCTTGACGTGAAGCGGGCGGTCCCGGTACAAAGACCTTATCCCGTGGTCATTTGAGCCGGCCGGCTTGCAGCCACGTTAAATAAGTCGCTAAAAGGCCGGGGACGCGTGAGCCCGGCCGAGAATATTTCTCCGGTCGGTTTTTTGTTGGCCAAAGGAGGCCCGCATGCCCGCGTCGCCCAAGAAGACCTATCGCCCCGAAACCCGGCTGGTCCATGCTGGAATTCTGCGCTCCGAATTCAAGGAGACGTCGGAGGCGCTCTACCTTACCCAAGGCTATATCTACGATAGCGCCGAGGAATGTGAAGCGCGCTTTTCCGGAAAAATCCCCGGCTACGTCTATTCGCGCTATTCCAACCCGACCATGACCATGTTCGAACAGCGCATGGCCGCGCTCGAAGGCGCCGAAGCCGCGCGCTCGACAGCGACCGGCATGGCGGCCGTCACCACGGCACTGATGGGGCTGGTCAAGGCCGGCGATCACGTCGTCGCGGCCAAGGCGCTGTTCGGCTCATGTCGCTGGGTGATTGAGGAATGGTTGCCGCGCTTTGGCGTGACTTCAACTCTGGTCAACGGAACCGATTTGTCGGCCTGGAAGAACGCGGTGCAGAAAAACACCAAGGCATTCTTTCTGGAATCGCCGACAAATCCCACGCTGGAGGTGATCGATATAGCCGCAGTCGCCGATATCGCGCACGAAGCCGGAGCAAAACTTGTTGTAGACAACGTGTTTGCCACGCCACTCTACCAGAGTCCGCTCGCGCTCGGCTCCGATTGCGTGGTTTATTCCGCGACCAAGCACATTGACGGCCAAGGCCGCGTACTTGGCGGCATAATTCTGGCGTCGGAGAAATTCATCATGGATCACGTGCACCAGGTGATCCGCCAGACGGGGCCGTCATTGTCGCCGTTCAATGCCTGGGTGCTGCTCAAGGGGCTGGAAACATTGTCTGTGCGCGTGCAGCGGCAGACCGAGACTGCGGCAGCAGTATCTGTCGCTCTCGACGGGCACAAGAAGATCAGCCGGTTGATCTATCCTGGGCGGCCGGATCATCCGCAGGCCGACGTGGTGCGCAAGCAAATGAAGGCCGGCTCTACGCTATGCTCGTTTGAGGTCAAAGGAGGAAAGGAAGGCGCCTTCCGCTTCTTGAATGCCTTGCAGCTCATCGGCATCACCAACAACCTCGGCGACGCCAAGAGCCTGATCACGCATCCGACCACGACCACGCATCAGCGGCTCACGCCGGCGCAGCGCGCGGAACTCGGCATCGGCGACGGACTGGTAAGATTCTCGGCCGGGCTGGAACATCCCGACGATGTGATCGAGGATTTGTTGACCGCACTGAACGCAGCGTGAGGAGCGCCGTTGTCTAGTCCGCAAACGCCTGGATCGACGCCTGCATAATCGGCCGTTGCGAAGCCTCAGCGATCGCCACGCCAAGGCCCTTGGCGAGGCAGGCATAACTCCAGTCATTCATGTGCAGCCCGTCGGCCGACACGAAGGTCGGAAATTCGAGGTGATCGACTTCGTTCCAATGCTTCATCACGTCGTATCGGCGGAAGAGGTCGACGCCTTCCTGCTTGGCGGTCAGAGCGATCAGCTCCACCATAGCTTTCGCATCTTTCTTTACGTTCACCTTGGGCGCAAATTGCGGATCGATCAGCACGACGTCCGCGCCGGTCGCGCAAATCTTGGCAAGGCCGGAGCGGATGGCAGCGCCGTGATCTGTGACCGGATGATTGCGTAGAACTGAATTGGTACCAAGTTGCCACAGTACCAGATCCGGCTTGGCGGCGATCACAGCTTTGTCGAAGCGCTTGAGCATGTCGGCGATTTCCTCGCCGCCGACGCCGCGGTTGTGCACGATGATCTGGCGGCCCGGGAAGATCCGATTGAGCTCGACGGCAAGCCGGCTCGGATAGTTCGCGGCGGGTGAGCTCGCGCCTGCGCCAGCAGTCGACGAGGAGCCGATGGCAACGATGGTGATCGGCTTACCGGAAGAAAGTTTTTGCGCCACGCGCGTGAGCGGATTGGACAGCCGCACCAGATCGAGCGGCGCGTCGCAGGTTGGCTTCTTATCCGCTGCGTATACGGAAAGCGGCGTCGTCAAAATGGCAACGAGCGCGGCGGTAGCGATCGGCCCCTTTGACCGATGAGCGAATTTCTGAGCCTGCACGGTATTTCCCCTTGGAGCCCTCTAGCGACCACCCCCGACGGGCACATCGCCTGGTCTGGCCGCCATAATTATGAAATCGGCCAGCAATTGACCAATGCAATCATGAACACGCTGGGCTATGTCAAGTTTATTCGTTGCAGACGACAAGTCAAAAGTACCAATGTCCGCCCATAGTTTCATGGTGTTGAAACGGTCAAACACCGGTACTTCTTGCTGCACTGCAACCCAACGCATGTTTTCCGCGTGCGTACCCAACGCAATCAACAATTCCGTACGTGGACTATACTGCGAATTGACCAAAACGACATCAGCCCCTCCAGAACGGGCTTTATTTATACCCCGATCCAGCATTGCGCTGAATTGATCTGCATCAACCGATAACATGGCGTCGACCGTACCGGTTTGCCAGATCAGGAGCGCAGGCTTGGTCGCCGCCAAGGACGCATCGAGCGCTTTCGCCATATCTGCTGCGGTGCGCCGCGACTTCACGTCGGCGGTAACCTTGACGCTAACTCCCGGCAGTTTCTCGCTGAGCGCATGCTGCAGGCGGGCCGGATACGCATTTTTGGTGCCGTTCGGTCCCGGTAGCGAAGATGAACCCGCGCCAACCACCAGAATATCGAGCCGCTTGGCAGCGATCGCGCGCGCGACCCGCGGAAGCGGGAATTGGGGCTCGATCTGTTGCGCAGCCACCTTGCACTCGGCAGCATGCTCGGCGGGAGATACGGCCATTGCAGGCCCCGCCAGCGTCAATGACGCAAGCAGCAACAGGCCGAGCTTCGTCATGCCTCGCCCCCAGCAAGGCCGGGTTTCGCTGCCGGTGGGCGCGGACCCCGTCCCCGACGTTCGAGTGATTTATACCACGAAACGATAGCCGCGGCGCCGACCATAATGGTGATGCCAAGTGCACTAACGGCGATCTGCATAGGCACCCGGTTTGACACTTCGGTGAAAACGAAATGTCCCGCAAATGACAGGAATACACCGAGGCAGAAGGTTTCCAGCGAATGCTGACCGCACACGATTGCCGGCCAGAAGACCGGCGATTTTAGCGCCGGCCAGTCGCGCGGCACGAACCAAACCGTGATTACGGCGAGCGACAGGAAATGAAGGATCCGCAGCACGTCGAGATTGGTCTTGTCGATCGGGTAGATCACCTCGCCTACGATTTTCGGCACATACATCCCGAGGCGCGGAAAATACCAGGTCATCGCGATCGAGAAAGCAAATACAACATAGGCCAAGGCCAGCGCGAACGTGACCGGCGAATTGATCCAACGCGATAGCCGCTGCGCGCCCCCGAGCGCGCACCAGGCACCGAACACGAACAACAGTTGCCAGGCAAATGGATTGAAAACCCACACGCCCTTGGGATAGGCGGCGATATTCCAGTCGAATTCCCACATCAGCGCATACAATACGGCCGACGCGGCCAGCCCGAGCGAAGGACTACGCAACAGCAACCACAAAATGGGCGAGAAGCCGGCCAGCAACACGATGTAGAGCGGCAGCACGTCCATGTTGACCGGCTTGAATTTCAAGAGCAACGCCTGAAGGATCGTAATGTCCGGATCGCGGAGAAAATTGAGTACGCCCATTTCCTCGGTATAGAGCGGATTGTCAAAGTGGTGCGTCACATACGCGATTTCGGCGAGATAGATTGCGAACAAGAACACATGTGCGATGTAAATCTGCCAGGCGCGCTTGAGGACGCGCGCGCTCGACACGATGAAGCCGTATTCCCGCATCGAGCGGCCGTAGACGAATGCCGCGGTATACCCGGAAATGAACACGAAGATTTCAGTCGCGTCGCTGAAACCGTAATTGCGGATGGTAATCCAGCTCACGGCGTTCGACGGAATGTGGTCGAGGAAAATCAGCCAAAGCGCCAACCCACGAAAAAGGTCAAGCCGCAGATCGCGTTCGGTCGAAACCGGGGCCATGAACGGCTTTTCTTTCGCGCAGTCTTTCGGCCATAATCGCACAGTAGGGACCGAGAACAGGCCCAAGCGGCGTATTTAAGGCATATAGATGTACCGCGCCGTAACCCGCAAGATCGAAGTCACCGTGACTCCCCGCTTTGTTTCGGAGCGGTCGTCACCGAGCAACGGCTATTTCTTCTGGGCTTATACCATCGACATTACCAATCTCGGTTCCGATACTGTGCAGCTCAAGACCCGCCACTGGCGCATCACCGACGCGTTGGGGCGGCTGCAGGAAGTCAAAGGCCCGGGCGTTGTCGGCGAGGAGCCTGTCCTCAAGCCCGGTAAGTCATTCGAATACACCAGCGGGGTTCCGCTGCCGACTCCGTCTGGCTTCATGGCCGGCAGTTACGGCATGATAACGATGACGGGTGAGCACTTTGATATCGAAATCCCGGCGTTCTCGCTCAATTCATCCTACGCCGAGCGCACGATCAACTGACCGGGTTTCGCTTCAGCTGGCTTTCGCCTCCACCTCGCCCGGCGCGAACACGTAGTTCGCACTGCAGAATTCGCAGGTGACAGAAATCTTGCCGTCCTCAACCATATGGTCGCGGTCGTCCTGCGAAAAGCTCTTGAGCATGGCTTCCACGCTGTCTCGTGAGCACGAGCACGCCGCGCGCACGTCCCCGGCGCGGAACACGCGCACGCCGGGCTCGTGGAACAGCCGGTAGACCAGTCGTTCGCTGGAGAGCGACGGATCGATCAACTCCACATCCTCTACCGTTGAAACCAATGCGCGACCTTCCACCCAGGCATCATCTTCGGGCAGCGTGTGCGGCTCCGTACCCTCCGGCGCATCTCCGGGATCGAGATCGGCGACGCGCGCGCGCTCGGGCGATTTCGGCAGGAACTGCAGCATGATGCCCCCGGCGCGCCAGCGATGGCTGGCGCCACCCTTTCCTGCGCGTAACTCCTCCGCGACTGCCAGTCGCACTTGGGTCGGGATCTGTTCGGAGCGTCGGAAATATTCGTGCGCGGCGTCTTCCAGCGAGCCTCCTTCCAGCGCGACCAGGCCCTGATAGCGGCTCATGTCCGGACCTTGATCGATGGTCATGGCGAGATGGCCGTTGCCGAGCAGGCTGCCGGGATCTGCCTTGCCCGCTTCGATCGCCGAAGCTACGCGATCCTTGTCGAAACGCGCACATGCGCGCACCTTGCCGGGAGCGGTGAAATCCACCACCAGCATGCGCACCGGACCGTCAGTCTGGGTCTGCAAGATGAAGCGACCGTCGATTTTCAGGGCCGAGCCCAGCATGACAGTGAGCACCAGCGCCTCGCCCAGCAATTTCGCAACCGGTTCAGGGTAGGCGTGGCGCGCCAGAATCTCGTTGACCACGGGACCAAGTCGCACAACGCGGCCACGCAGATCGAGCGATGCCACTTCGAACGGCATGACGGTGTCGTCGGCCGCCGTCGCCGACGGCGCGCGTGTGGGGATTTCGATGTGGGGACTGGTCGCGGTTGGATCGGTCATGGACGTTATGTAGCGCTCATCGATACAAATTCGAGCCCCCGAAATCCCGAAACGCTACCTAGCCGTCTGCATGCAGACACCAGGCGAGCAGGCCCTTCTGGGCGTGAAGCCGGTTTTCCGCTTCGTCAAACACCACCGATCGTGGCCCGTCGATCACCTCATCGGTGACCTCTTGTCCGCGATGCGCCGGCAGGCAATGCATGAACAGCGCGTCGGGCTTGGCCTTGGCCATTAGTCGGGCATTCACCTGGTAGCGCTTGAGGACGTTATGCCGAAGCTTGCCGTCGCGATCGCCCATCGAGACCCAGGTATCGGTGACGACGCAGTCGGCGTCCTTGACCGCAGCTTCCGGATCCTCGCCGATCCTGACGTCGGCACCGGACGATTTCAGCCAGTCCATCAGCCACTTCTTCGGCCGCAATTCGGCGGGCGTCGCCACCCGCAACTGGAACTCGAAACGCTCGGCAGCGTGCATCCACGACGCCAGTACATTGTTGCTGTCGCCGGTCCAGGCCACGATGCGACCGCGGATCGGTCCGCGTTTTTCCTCATAAGTCATGACGTCGGCCAATACCTGGCAGGGATGCGAGCGCCTGGTAAGACCGTTGATCACCGGCACCGTCGCATGGCGCGCGAGCTCGGCCACCGCCTCGTGATCGAGAATGCGGATCATGATCGCGTCGACATAGCGTGAGAGTACCCGCGCCGTGTCAGCCAGCGTTTCGCCGCGCCCAAGTTGCATTTCCTGCGCGGTGAGCAAAATTGCCTCGCCGCCAAGCTGGCGCATGGCGACATCGAAGGAGACGCGCGTGCGCGTCGACGGCTTGTCGAACACCATCGCCAGGGTCTTGCCTGCAAGCGGGGCATTCATGATCCCACGCTTGTGTTCGGCCTTCATGGCGCGGGCGCCGTCGATGAGCGACGCCAGCACAGGCTTCGGGATATCGATGAGGTCGAGGAAGTGCCGCAGGCCGTTTGCGGTCATGACGCCGCCTCCTGCCTGGCCGGACGCGCATGCGTGCGCTCCAGTGCCGTGCAGGCGCGATCGATGCGCGCAACTGCTTCTGCAATTTCGGCCTCGCCGATAATCAATGGCGGCAGCAGGCGCACGACATTGTCGCCCGCCGCAACCGTGATCATTTTTTCCTTGCGTAATTCGTCCACCATCTCGGAAACCGGCGGCACCATGCGCAGGCCGATCAACAGGCCCTCACCGCGCACTTCTGCGATGACGGAGGCGTGACGATCCTTGATCTCAGCCAGTCTTTGCTTGAGCAGCAGTGCGTTGTGGCGCACCCGCTCCAGGAAACCCTTCTCCAGCACAACATCGAGGACGGCGTTGCCGGCGGCCATCGCCAGCGGATTACCGCCGAATGTCGAACCGTGGGTGCCAGCCGTCATGCCCTTGGACGCCTCGGCGGTGGCAAGACAGGCGCCGATCGGAAATCCGCCGCCCAGCGCTTTCGCCAATGCCATGATGTCGGGTGTCACGCCGGTGTGCTGGTAAGCGAACAGATCGCCGGTCCGTCCAACTCCGGTCTGCACCTCGTCAAAGATCAGCAGCAAGCCGTGGTCATCGCAAAGCTTGCGCAGTGCGCGCAGGAACGTGTGCGGCACCACCCTTACGCCACCCTCGCCCATCACAGGCTCGATCATGATGGCCGCGGTCGCCGGCCCGATCGCCTTCTTGACCGCTTCGAGATCCGCGAAAGGTACCTGATCGAAACCCTCGACCGATGGTCCAAATCCTTCGAGATATTTCTTGTTTCCTGTCGCGGCGATTGCGGCCAGTGTCCGCCCGTGAAAGGCGCCTTCGAAGGTGACGATGCGGAAACGCTCGGGCTTTCCGGCGGCAAACTGGTACTTGCGCGCCATCTTGATCGCGCATTCGATCGCCTCAGCGCCGGAATTCTGGAAAAACACCGTGTCGGCAAAACTCGCGGCGCACAGCCGGTCGGCCAGCCGTTCGCCTTCGGGAATCCGATACAGATTGGAGACGTGCCAGACCTTCTTCGCCTGCTCGGTCAGCGCCGCCACCATGTGTGGATGCGCATGACCGAGGGCATTCACGGCCACGCCGGTTGTGAAATCAAGATACCGATCGCCCTCCGCCGTGAACAGCCAAGCGCCCTCGCCACGCTCGAATGCGAGGTCGACGCGCGCATAGGTCGGCAATAGATGCGAGCTCACGGCCAGTGTCTTCCATCGAGCATTTTATTTGGCGCATGATCTTTTCCGAAAACCCGTACCCACTTTTCGGGATCATGCGCGAGCCGAAAAGAAATGTGCCGCCTCGCCGGGCGGCACTTTTTTCATTCTATTGCCGGGCCTTGCCCTGTCAACACAAGGCGCGAACGCCTCTTGGCCCGACTCAATTACGCCGCAAGCCGCGATTCTACTGGAAAAACTGTTGGTAGTTGCGATCAAAGGGTTGCCAAGCCTTGCGCGTGACTCACTCCATATTGTAGCTTTTGCTTTAGCCAATACGACATATCGTGTGGCGGGTCCGATTTCTTGTTCATTCCTGAAGCGTAACGCGTCAGGCGCCGTAGAGCGGTGCCCGACAATGGGAGTGGATTCCATCCAAGGCCTTGAATGTCTGGGAGAAAACCCGATGAGCTGGACTGACGAAAGGGTCGAACTCCTGAAGAAGCTGTGGGCGGACGGCCTTTCCGCCAGCCAGATCGCGGCTGAACTTGGCGGCATCACCCGCAATGCCGTCATCGGCAAGGTGCATCGCCTTGGACTGTCCGGGCGCGCCAAAAGCCCCTCTTCGTCCGCCCCAAGGCCGCGCAAGGCCCGCTCCTCCGGCATGCTGCGTGTGTCCCGGCCCTCGATGCGCGGCAATACGGCGCTCGCCTATGACTACGATGTCGAGCCCGAACCGGAGCAAATCGAAATCCCGGTCGAGCAACGCAAGACCCTGCTGGAGCTGACGGAAAAGACCTGCCGCTGGCCGGTTGGCGACCCCGGCAGCCAGGAATTCTATTTCTGCGGTGGCGAAACCGTGAACGAGCTGCCCTATTGCAGCTATCACTCGCGGGTCGCCTATCAGCCGCTCACCGACCGCCGGCGCGACAAGCGAGCGTTCAGAAACTGACATTGTTCGGATTTTTCACCTTCATGGCCGGGTTCACGCCCGGCCATTTTGTTTGGAGATCATAGCCGTCCCAGGCTTTCCGCCGCGCCGGCGGAGACACGATGAACGGGCTAGTTCGGCCGCCCGAAGCGGTCGTCCAGCGCGTAGCCTGCGCCACGTACGGTGCGGATCGGATCGGTGAGATGGCCGCGGTTGATGGCCTTGCGCAGGCGCCCGACATGAACGTCGACGGTACGCTCGTCGATGTAGATTTCGCTGCCCCAGACGCCGTCGAGCAATTGCTCTCGTGAAAACACCCGGCCCGGGCGCTCCATCAGGAATTCCAGCAGGCGATACTCGGTCGGCCCGAGATCGATGGCGCGGCCCTGGCGCGAGACACGTTTTTTTTCCCGGTCGAGCTCGATGTCGCCGATGGTGAGCACGGCAGCCACCCGTTCCGGATTGGCGCGGCGCAACAGCGCGCGCACACGTGCGAGCAATTCCGGCACCGAGAACGGTTTGACGATGTAATCGTCAGCGCCGGTCGCAAGCCCACGCACCTTTTCGCTCTCTTCGCCGCGGGCGGTGAGCATGATGATCGGCAATTGCCGCGTCTCCGGCCGGGCGCGCAATCGGCGGCATAGCTCGATACCGGACAGGCCCGGCAGCATCCAATCCAGCACCACGAGGTCGGGGGTCGATTCCTTGAGGCGGGTATCGGCATCGTCGCCGCGCGCGGCGGTATCGACCTCGTAGCCTTCGGCTTCGAGGTTGTACCGCAGCAGCATGGTCAGCGGCTCCTCGTCCTCGACGATCAGGATGCGGGCGCTCATTGGTTCTTTTCCTGACGCATGATCCTATCGATACGCCGGCTCCTTCATCTGTCGGTGGCGGTCCGCAGGGCGGCAAGTGTGGTGGTGTCGCCTTTCGGTCGCTGATCGGTGATCGGCCGACCTTCGATCACATAATGTACGGTTTCAGCGATATTGGTGGCATGGTCACCCATGCGCTCGACATTCTTTGCGCAGAACATCAGATGGATGCAGAAAGTGATGTTGCGCGGGTCTTCCATCATGTAGGTGAGCAGCTCGCGGAACACGGAGGTACAGACCGCGTCGATTTCCTCGTCTCCGCGCCACACCGCCATTGCCTTGCTGATGTCGCGCCGCGCATAGGCATCAAGCACCGATTTCAATTGCCCGAGCACGAGGTCGGTCATGTGTTCGACGCCACGGATCAGCTTGGGCGGCGGGAATTCGCCGTTGAGCGCAATCACACGCTTGGCGATATTCTTGGCGAGATCGCCAATGCGTTCGAGATCATTGGCCAGCCGCAACGCGCCGACGATCTCGCGCAAATCGACCGCCATGGGCTGACGACGGGCGATGGTATTGACCGCCTTTTCCTCGATCTCGCGCTGCAGGGCATCGATATTGGCGTCCTGCTGGGTTATTCGCTGGGCCAGCGCACTGTCGCGCTTGGCCAACGCATCGACGGAGTCTGCGACCAGCTTCTCGGCCAGCCCACCCATTTCGGCGACCATGCGGGCGAGATCCTGCAGGTCGGTGTCGAAGGCCTTCGCGGTGTGTTCGGTCATCTCTGTTGTCCTGTCGGCCGGGGTCATTGGCTGTCTTTCTAGCCGAAGCGGCCGGTGATGTAGTCTTGCGTACGGCGATCGTCCGGCGTCGTGAAGATCTTGGTGGTTTCGCCGAATTCGACCAGTTCGCCCAGGTACATGAAGGCAGTAAAGTCGGATACGCGCGCCGCTTGCTGCATATTATGGGTGACGATGGCGATCGTGTAGTCGTCCTTGAGTTCGTCGATCAGCTCTTCAATCTTGGCTGTTGAGATGGGATCGAGCGCAGAGCACGGCTCGTCGAACAGGATCACCTCCGGCCGCACCGCCACCGTACGGGCAATGCATAATCTCTGTTGCTGACCGCCGGAAAGCGAGAGGCCATTTGCGCCGAGCTTGTCCTTCACTTCGTCCCATAGCGCGGCGCGCTGCAGGCAGTGCTGCACCCGGTCGTCCAGTTCCGACTTTGGCATCTTCTCGTAAAGGCGGATGCCGAAGGCGATGTTCTCGTAGATCGTCATCGGGAATGGCGTCGGTTTCTGGAACACCATGCCGACCTTGGCGCGCAACAGATTAAGATCCTGCGATGGGGCAAGAATATCCTCGTCGTCGAGCCGCACATGTCCGGTAGCACGCTGGTTGGGGTAGAGGTCGTACATGCGATTGAGGATCCGCAGCAGCGTGGATTTGCCGCAGCCCGAAGGACCGATGAAGGCGGTCACCCTGCCCTGGTATAGCGAAACATTGACGTTCTTGAGCGCGCGGTTGTCACCGTAAAAGAAATCAAGATCGCGGATCGAAACCTTCTCCAACAGGCCTTCGGTGTGGTCCTGCGCGCGGCTGACGGTGGGAACGGTGAATGTTGCTACGCTCATGACATTTTTCTCTGTGCCGCGAGGAGACGGGCGATGATGCTGAGCGCAAGCACCGCCAGGGTGATGATCAGAGCCCCGGTCCAGGCCAACTTCTGCCAGTCCTTGTATGGGCTGAGCGCAAATTGGAAAATAACGACCGGCAAGCTTGAGACCGGCTGATTGAAGTTCAGGCTCCAGAACTGGTTATTGAGCGCAGTGAACAACAGGGGCGCTGTCTCGCCGGAAATGCGAGCGACCGCGAGCAGCACACCGGTAATCATGCCGGCACGCGCCGCGCGATATGCGACCTTGCTGATCATCAAGGCACGAGGCAGGCCAATAGAAGCCGCAGCCTCGCGCAGGGTATCGGGTACCAGGATCAACATGTCCTCGGTGGTGCGCACCACCACCGGCACCACGATGACGGCAAGCGCGACAGCACCGGCCCAGCCGGAGAAATGTCCCATCTGCGCGACCACGACTTCGTAGACGAACAAGCCGACCACGATCGACGGCGCGCTCAGCAGGATGTCGTTGATGAAGCGAACCACGGTCGTGAGTTTGTCATAGCGGCCGTATTCCGCCATGTAGGTGCCGGCGAGAATGCCGAGCGGCGTGCCAATCAACACCGCGATCACCGTCATGACCAGGCTGCCCACGATCGGATTGAGCAGGCCGCCGGCGGATCCCGGCGGGGGCGTCATCTGGGTGAATACAGCGAGCGATAGCCCGCTGAAGCCTTCCCACACCAGCACACCGAGAATCAGTACCAGCCAGGTCAGACCAAATATTGTCGCGGCAAAAGACAGCCCCATGGTGATGCCATTGCGGCGGCGGCGACTTGCGTAGAGAGATGAGTTGGTCGCGGCCATGGTCAGGCTCCAACCCGTGCGTTGAGCCGCATCAGCAACAGCCGCGCGATCGCCAACACAATGAAGGTAATGACGAAAAGAATGAGGCCGAGGGCGATCAAGGCCGAGGTATACAGGTCGCCGACCGCCTCGGTGAATTCATTGGCGATGGTCGCGGAAATCGTCGTTCCAGGCGCCAGGATCGAGCCCGAGATGCGGTGCGCATTGCCGATCACGAAGGTCACGGCCATGGTTTCGCCGAGTGCTCGGCCGAGGCCAAGCATTACGCCACCAATCACGCCGACGCGGGTGAATGGCAACACCACATATCGCGCCACCTCCCAAGTGGTACAGCCAAGCCCATAGGCGGCCTCCTTGAGCACCGGCGGCACCGCTTCAAACACGTCACGGGAGATCGACGTGATGAAAGGCAGCACCATGATGGCGAGGATCAGTCCGGCGGTCAGAATGCCGATGCCGTACGGTGGCCCCTCGAACAAGGTCGAAAGCACCGGGATTGGGCCGAAGACATTGATCAGGAACGGCTGCACATATTGCTGCAGGAACGGTGCAAACACGAACAGGCCCCAGATGCCGTAGATAATGCTGGGAATGCCGGCGAGCAATTCGATGGCGATGCCGATCGGACGGCGCAGCCACATCGGGCACAATTCCGTGAGGAACAGCGCAATGAACAGGCCGACCGGCACCGCGATCAGCATGGCGATAAACGACGTGACGACCGTGCCATAGATTGGCGCTATCGCGCCGAATTTCTCTGTGACCGGATTCCACACTTCTTCGTAGAGGAAGGCTGCTCCGAAGGTACGCAGTGCCGGCAGGGAGCCGTGGACCAGCGAGACGATAATACCACCGAGGATAATGAGAACCGTAATTGCGGCCGCGCGGGTGAGATGACGGAACGCCGAGTCGCCCAATCGCAGACGTTGGAGAACTTTGCGGCGGTCCAGTTTCTCCGCGGCAACAAGAGCCCCGCCCTGCAACGCAACGTCAACCACGGGTCGCCTCCCGGCGGGTTGTTGCATCCGGCTCTCCCGTAGGCTGAGTTCGCGTCCGGGGAGCCACTCAAGCGGCCCCAGGGCCGCAAGACAAGCCGCCTTTTGAGCGGCGGTGGACAAAAGAAAGGGCGCCGGTATGGCGCCCTTTCCAATGTCATTGGATCAGAACACCGGCTTGCCGCTCGCGTCCTTGATCTCAGCCTTCCAGTATTTCTCGATGTCAGCGACGACTTTGTCAGGCATCGGCACGTAATCGAGGGTTTCGGCCATCTTGTCACCGTTCTTGTAGGCCCAGGCGAAGAACTTCAACGCTTCGGCCGTCGCCTTCGGATCGCTCGGGTGCTTGTAGACGAGAATCCAGGTCGCCGCCGTCATCGGCCACGACTGGTCGCCGGGCTGGTTGGCGAGGATCACGCCGAACCCGGGTTGCGAATTCCAGTCGGCATTGGCGGCCGCGGCCTGGAACGCTCCCGAAGTCGGCGCTACCGTCTTGCCGGCCTTGTTGATCATCTTGGTGTAGGTCAGCTTGTTCTGCAGGGCATAGGCGTATTCGACATATCCGATCGAGCCCTTGGTGTTGCCGACATTGTTGGCGACGCCTTCGTTACCTTTGGCGCCAATGCCCATCGGCCACTGCACCGATGTATTGACGCCGACCTTCGATTTCCAATCCGCGCTCACGTCGGACAAGTAGTAGACAAAGTTAAAGGTGGTACCCGAGCCGTCCGAACGATGCACGACGGCAATCGCCTGGTTCGGCAGCTTGGCGTGCGGGTTGAGCTTCTTGAGCACCGGGTCGTCCCACTTCTTGATGTCGCCCAGGAAGATCTTGGCCAGCGTCGGACCGTCGATGGTGAGCTCGCCCGGCTTGATGCCTTCCAGATTCACGACCGGCACGATGCCGCCCATGACGGCAGGGAATTGAGCGAGGCCTATTTTGTTGAGTTGTTCGCCCTTGAGCGGCGCATCGCTGGCGCCGAAAGTGACGGTCTTGTTGGTGATCTGCTTGATGCCGCCGCCGGAACCGATCGACTGATAGTTCAGCCCGTTTCCGGTTACCTTTTTGTAGGCGTCGGCCCATTTGGCATAGATCGGATAGGGAAAAGTGGCGCCCGCACCGGAAATATCGGCGGCTTGCGCGGGAACGAGAGCGGCGGCGGCGAGGAAGCCGGCAGCTGCCATTGTCGTCCAGTGTTTCACGGGTTCTCTCCATGTTTGCGGCCAAAGGCGTCCGCGGGCTTGTGGCCCATGGTCTTGCACCTTTGCGCCCGTGCGCTGGGCGGCCGCTGTTGCTTTAAGACGCACTCCAAGACTGACTTTCGGACGGGATTATTTTGCGTTGGCGAGAGGCAATCCGAAGTCGAGGTCAGCCATATGCGTCGCATGTCACCGTTGTATAAACGTTAGGTGACATTCACATGACAGTCTAACCTCATGACTTCTATGGTAATTCGGCCGCCGGCTGAGAATCTGCGGTGTGTAACGGCAGATGCATTGTGAATATCGCGCCTTCGCCCAGGGTGCTCTCGATGCTTACCCGGCCGCCATGGCGGTTAAGCACGTGCTTGACCAGCGCGAGACCGAGCCCGGTACCGCCCTGCGCGCGGCTGTCGGCAACGTCGACCCGGTAAAACCGCTCGGTCAACCGCGGCAAATGTTCCGGCGCAATGCCTGGGCCGTAATCGCGCACCGCCAGCCGTGCCTCGGGCGTGCCTGCGCGCGTCTGGCCGCGGCTGAGCGTGATGTCGACACGCTTGCCGGCTGCGCCATATTTCAGCGCATTTTCTACCAGGTTTTCGAGCGCGCGGATCAGTTCGTCACGGTCGCCAAGCACGATCACGGGATCGGCGGGCACCGTAACTTTGATCGTGACTTCGCGATCACGCGCCAGCGTCTGCAGACCGTCGGCCACCTGACGCACGATCGGGGCCAGGTCGACGGGGGTATTCGGTTGCAGATGGGCGTTGAGCTCGATCCGCGACAGCGAAAGCAGGTCATCGATCAGACGGGCCATGCGGGTAGCCTGGCCCTGCATGATGCTCAAGAACTTCGCGCGCGCGGCGGCATCGTCTCTGGCGGTTCCCTGCAGGGTTTCGATGAAGCCGAGCAGTGCCGCCAGCGGCGTGCGCAGTTCATGGCTGGCATTGGCAATAAAGTCGGCGCGCATCTCCTCGACCCGGCGCAGGGGAGTGAGGTCGTTGAATGTCATGAGGAGGATGTCAGAGGGGCCCTCGGCGGAGGACGGGAGCCTGACCGGCGTCACAAAGGCCTCGAACCAGCGGTCGAGCGGCACGCGCTCGAAGAATTCGACCCGTTGCGGCGTGCCGCTGGTGGTGGCGCGCCGGATGGCTTCGACCAGTTCCGGCATGCGCAAGGTGATCAAGGCCGGCTCGCCGCGCCGGAGCGAGGGTGCGATGGTGGCTGCAGCCTCGTTGAAAGCCATCACACGGCCGTCGAGGTCGAGCACAATCGCGGGCCCTGGCAACCCGCCGATCAGCGCCTCGATCAGCGGCGTCTGCGGATGTGCATCGCTTTGGCCGCCACCCGCATCCGCTTGACTGCGATCGGCATCGGCACCCAACCGGCCAAACAGCGCGAGCCAGGCCCCGCGCAATCGACCGGGGCGAGCCGTTCGGCGCGAAAAACCTGCGCTGTTGTCTTCACTCGCCATGATCAGCCGGCGTCGGTCTTCTCACGCTCGACTTCAAACTCGCTGCGTAGCGGCGCGGTCGCCATTACGGATTTCGGCTCAGATGCAGGCCGCACACCGCGCATGCTGAGCACAATCTCGCGCACACCCAGGATGGTCAACGCGATGATGAACGGGGTCACATAGTAAAGCAGCCGGAACAACAGAAGTCCCGCCACAAGCTCTTCCTTGTCGAATTGCCATAACGCCACAAGCATGGCGGCGTCGAATACACCAAGGCCGCCGGGTGCATGGCTGGCAAACCCGAGCAATGTCGCCGAAACGAACACCACCATTAGCGTGATAAAGCCAATATTGGGTTCGGCCGGCAGCAACATGTACATCGCGAGCGTGCAGCAACTGAGGTCGAGAATGCCGATACCGATTTGCAATAGCGTGGAGGGGCCTGATGGCAGACGCACTTCCCATTCGCGATGGCCAATTACCCGCTCGGCGCTCCACACCCAGCCGACATAGGCCACGAGCACACA
This sequence comes from uncultured Alphaproteobacteria bacterium, assembly GCA_963828695.1. Classification (GTDB taxonomy): domain Bacteria; phylum Pseudomonadota; class Alphaproteobacteria; order Rhizobiales; family Xanthobacteraceae; genus Pseudolabrys. The sequence continues at coordinate 1,259,179 of CAWHFS010000001.1, forward strand.
CAGAATGGAGATGGCGATTCCGCGGTTGAGCCAATGCGGAAGCTGGTCGATCGGTACGGCTGCCTGAGGCTCGTAAGCGATGCTGAGACCGAGCACGGCAGCATTTCCGAGCCAGAAGGTCAGACCCGCAATGAAGCAGATCTTTGCCACGTCGATGGCGTCGAGCCCATAGGCGGAATAGATGCGGTAGCGGACTGCGCCGCCGGTGAACACGGTGGCGCCGATATTGTGCCCGACCGAATAACTGGTAAAGGCGCCGAGCATGGCGATGCGATAGGGAATTCCCGTCCGGCCGAGTGTACGCAGCGCAAACCAATCGTAGAATGTGAGCGTGAAATAGGCGGCAGCAACAAACAGGGCGGAGACGACAACATCGCTCAGGTCGGTTGCCCTGAGTGCCGCATATACTTCGTCAATGTCGATCCCGCGCAGCGTGTGAAATAGCACCACCACCGCCACCGCAATGATGGCGAGACTGAGCATGACGCCAATTCGATGCCAGCCGATCGTGTTCTGGAAAAACTGCGCTACTGCGCGCAACGCCTTGAGCATTCATCCTCCGGACCGGCGCAGGGGTCCCGGCCAATCGACCCCGCCACACCGCGCGCTTGCGACCCGCGCTTTGGGCCGACCCACTAGCAGAACTCACCGTTTCGCGCGAGTGGATGCTGCAGGCGCCCTTTAATCATTGAGATTGAGGTGAATTCCGCCAAAAGGACGCCCGGCTCATGGCCTCAAGATGGTGCCGCAAAGAATTCCCGCAATGCCGTGGTCGTCTCGTCCGGGGCCTCCTCGCTCAGATAGTGACCGCAAGGCAACGCTTTGGTGCCCACGATATTCGACGCATAACGCAGCCATATTTCCCCGGGGTCGGGCTTGCTGTTGCGCCCCACGCCACCGGTCGCGCCCCACAGGATCAAGGCTGGACATTCTATTCTGCGGCCCGCTTCAAAATCCTTTGTATCCATTTCCAGATCGATGCCGAAAGTGGCGCGGTAGTCCTCGCAGATGGCGTGGATGGTTTCCGGATTGCGGAAGCAGCGCTTGTATTCGGCAAGCGCCTGGCTGTCGAAGAAACTCAGACCCTGTTTGGTTTTTGAGAGCTTCTTCTCGATAAACCAGTCCGGATCGGCACCCATCATCCGTTCGGGCATATCGTAGGGCTGAATATTGAAAAACCAGTGCCAGGAGAAGGTCCCCCATTGGCGCGTGACATTGTTGAGCAAATGATGTTGCGGAATGATGTCGAGGATCGCCGCGCGCTTAACATTCTTCGGATGGTCCAGGCACATGCGGTGCAACACGCGCGCCCCGCGATCGTGGCCGGCGGCAAAATACGCATCGAACCCGAGCGCCGCCATCACCTCAACCTGATCCTGCGCCATGGCGCGGAATGAATAACCGGAATGATCCTCTCCGCCCGGCGGCTTTTCGGAATCGCCATAACCCCGCAGGTCGGTTGCTACGACGGTGAATTCGCGCGCAAGCGCAGGCGCAACTTTACGCCAGGAAAGATGGGTAAAAGGATTGCCGTGCATCAGCAGCAGCGGCGGACCGCTGCCGCCAGTGACGGTCACAATTCGCGCGCCGCTGGTCCTGATCTCGCTGCGCCTGAATCCCTCCACCACGCTAGATTCCGAAATACTGCGAATACTTCTTCTTGATCTCCTCCGTCGCCGCTTCCTGCGCAACCGGGTCCGACGGCAGCAGTTTGATGCTCGAAAGCGGCGCAACACCGGGTTTGAGCTTCACGTCCGGATGGAATGAGCGCAAGCCGGCATTGTCGGTGAGGTATTGTTGTGTTTCGCGCGAGACCATGAAACTCATGAACAATTTGGCTGCATTCGGATGCGGTGCGTTCGTGGCGATCGCCTCGCAGCCGGGAATGAATGGCGTGCCTTCCTTTGGATAGACGATTGCGATTGGCGCGCCGCCTTCCCTCATCCGGATATGCATATATTCGAGACCGTCGGCGGACACCGCCCGCTCCCCCAGCGCCAGCTTCTTTGGCGGCTCGGTGGCCGATTGCACCTGCAAGACTTTCTGTTTGCCGAGCTTCTCAAAATAACTCCAGCCAATCGCCTTCACGGTCTGGAAAGTCGAGGTCACGATGCCGCCAGAATACCCCGGATGCGCCTTGACCATCTTGCCGTTCCATTTCGGATCGAGCAGGTCGGCAAAGCTCTGCGGCGCGTCCTCCGCTTTCACCAGATTCGTGTTGTATGCGATCGGCATCAGCGTAAAGCGCACGCTGGCAAAGGTTCCGTCGGCATCGCGCTGATTCGCCGGCCATTTCGTCAGTTCGGTCGGAATGTAGGGCTCCAGAATTCCCTGTTTTTTCCAGGTGACGAACAGCGCCTGATCCGAACCGTCGAGCACGTCCACTGCATAAATCTTGCTGGCGCGCTCCTGCGCGACGCGCTGATAGATGCGCTCGCTGCCGGTGCGTTCGACGACGACGGTTATGCCGGGATATTTTTTCTCGAACGCCTTGGCCAAACCTTGTGCGACTTTGAGATCGATCGCCGTGTAGTAGACAATCTTGCCTTCCTTGATTGCTGCCTCGATCAGCTGTGGCGTAACTGGCTGCGGCGCTGGCGGTGCAGCCAGCGTTTTGCCCGAAAGAAACGCCAACGCGATGGCGCAAGCCATCGCGCGCACGATTGATGCGGATGTCATGGTTGTCCTCCCTGAACCCCCGGCCGGCCTGGCGGGACGTTTTTCTCACCCGGCCGCATTCTAGAACTTCAATATATCAAATTCGGTCTCGCGCACGGAGGATTGCGAACGTAGGCGGAACGCAACGAAAACCCCGGCGTCGCGCTTGCGAAGCCGGGGCTATCGGTAGTCCACGGTTCAGGCCCTTAGTAGTAGTTGCAGACCTCGACGAGCTGCTTGCGCCAGCCGAACACGGTCAACACGGGCTTTTTGACGAAATAGCAGGTCGGGCCGCCGCTGACGATCAGCGTCGGGCCGCCAATCCAATGCTTGTGGTGATGCTTCCAACCTGCGGAGGCCGCGGTCGGAGCCAGGGCGGCGGCGCCGATAACGGCAGTGGCACCAAGAGCGAGAACGAGCTTGCGGATCATAGTGGTTTCTCCTGTTCGAGGGATGTGGGGGTCACATCCGGTGTGCCTATGGGTCGGCGGCCCCGGGGGGGAGGTTCAGGGATGGAACCGGAATTAAATTTGCGCCTCGGTCGCCGGAATAGGGCTCTGGCATCCGTATCCAGGCGGGAACTCCGTAAAACCGGCTATTTTGGCCCGGTTTGGCTTGCCCAGCGGAACCCGAACAGGGCAACCTAGCGTCGCCAGCCCCGTGGCCGGGGCCGGATATCGCGAATTTTGTTCGATTCTGCTTGAACCTAGCCACCCCCGCCAACGACACATTTGTGAGCCGATAGCCCTGCGATGCAAACGACTTCGGACGATGTCCTGATCGCAAGGATCGCAATAGGTGACCGGCTCGCCATGCAGGTGCTGTTCGCACGGCACCACGTTCGTGTGTACCGGTTCGTTTTGCGCCTGGTGCGCAACGAAGCGACGGCCGAGGACCTGATTAGTGACGTGTTTCTCGACGTCTGGCGTCAAGCCGGAAAGTTCGAGGGGCGATCGGCGGTCTCGACATGGATGTTGAGTATCGCCCGCTTCAAGGCCTTGTCGACGCTGCGGCGCCGACCGGAAGAGGAGCTGGACGATGCGACGGCGGAGCGCATCGAGGATCAAACGGACGATCCCGAGGTTGCCCTGGCGAAGAAGGATAAAGCGACGGTCTTGCGGCAATGCCTGACCAAACTTACGGCCGAACATCGGGAGATTGTCGATCTCGTCTACTACCACGAGAAGTCAGTGGAAGAAGTATCGGAAATCGTCGGCATCCCGGAAGCGACCGTCAAGACGCGCATGTTCTACGCGCGCAAGAAACTGTCGGAGCTCTTGAAGGAGCAAGGAATTGATCGAGGTTGGCCATGAACACGACGAATGAACAGGCGCACGAGCGCAGCGACGTCGAAGACCTCCTGCCTTGGCTTGCGGCGGGAACGCTGAGCCGCCGCGATACCCATCGCGTCGAAGAGGCACTGGCCCGCGATCCCGAGCTTGCCCGCCGCTACGAAATGGTGCGCGAAGAGCTTGCTGATACCATTCATCTCAATGAGACCCTGGGCGCGCCATCCGCGCGTGCGATGGAGAAGCTGTTTGCCAAGATCGACGCCGAGCCTGCGCGCAGGCCTGCCGTTTCATTGAACCTTGGCGCGCGCGTCGCCGAATTCTTCGCGAGCCTCAGCCCGCGCACTTTGGCCTGGTCCGCCAGCGCGGCCGTGTTCGCGATTCTGCTGCAGGCCGGACTGATCGCAGGTGTCGTGTTGAAGGATCACAACACCGCCGGCTACGAAACCGCCTCTGCGCCGACCGCTGATCCAGGCGTTGGCTCCTTTGCGCTGGTGCGCTTTGCGCCGCAGGCTTCGTCCGACGACATCACCAAGTTTCTCGAAACCAACAGGCTGCAGGTCGCGGCCGGGCCGATGGCGGGCGGGCTGTACAAGATCCGCGTGTCGATGACCCGTTCGTTGAAACCCGACCTCACCGGCATCGTCAAGAAGCTGCAGCAGGATAAGGTCGTCAGCTTCATCGCCACGATCGAGTAGTTCGAGAGCAATCCGGTTCGCATCGACGGCCAGCCATGCCTGCGCAACATCATGCTTTGCTTCGTCTCGTGGCAACTGCGGTCCTGACGGCCATATTGGCCGGCGCGGCATTTGCACAGGGCAAATTCGTCAGCGGTGGCTATTCGCAAAGCGAAATCGGCATCAGCAAACAAGCCGTCAAGCCGCACTTCAACGTGCGCAAGTTCGCGCCATTGCACGGCAACCTCGCAAAGACCACGACGCCACGAGGTAATGTGGTCGATACCGGGCCGTCACCCGGCAGCGGAAAACGGGGTGGCAATTTTGGCGGAGGGCGGCCGACGGGTCCCCGCGTTATCTATACCGATCGGTTCCATGTCGACCCTCACATCTATATTCCGCCTCCCCACGGTCCGTACATCGACGGTACTGCGATTGTCGTTCCGCCACAGGGCCCGTATCGCCCGCCGCAGAACGCGAGGCGGGCGCCTTCAGTCGGCGCCCCACCGGCAAACGAACGCCGGCTGGTGCCCGACGAAGTCCTGATTGAGGTTTCCGGTGCGGTCGGCCCACAGCAGATCGAAGCACTGCAACGCCGCCACCGGCTGACGCGCATTGACTCGCAGGCCTTCCAGCTCTCCGGAACCACCATGTTCCGCTGGCGATTTCCCGATCGTCGCTCGGTCGGCGCAGTGGTGCGTGCGCTCGAAGCCGACGGAATCGTCGCAGCAGCGCAGCCAAACTATGTTTTCAGTGTGCAGCAAGACGCCGCTGCGGCTGCGCGCAAAGGCGACGCCGCGCAATACGAACTGGCAAAGCTTCGTCTGCCACAAGCGCATGCAATCGCCATTGGCGATGGTGTGCTGGTGGCGGTGATCGATTCCGGCGTAGATGCCGATCACCCTGAGCTCGTCGGCGCCGTCGCCGGCACTTTCGATACGCTTCCACCTCCATTGAAGCCGGACAAGCATGGCACCGCTATCGCCGGATTGATTGCGGCCCACGGCCGACTGACGGGCGCTGCGCCTGGCGCGAAGATCCTGGTGGTACGCGCTTTCAATCCGAAGGCTGCGGGCGCCGCCGAAGGCACCACATTCAATATCCTCAAGGGCCTCGACTGGGCGGCGGCAAACCACGCGCGCATAATCAACATGAGCTTCGCCGGCCCGTCTGATCCCGCAATTCGCCGCAGCCTGGAGAGCGCGCACGAGAAAGGCATCGTACTGGTCGCGGCTGCCGGCAATGCCGGGCCGAAATCGCCGCCGCTCTACCCCGCCGCCGATCCGAACGTGATCGCGGTGACCGCGACGGACGATGAGGACAAGCTGTTCCCGCTTTCCAATCGCGGCCGTCACATCGCCGTAGCCGCTCCCGGCGCGCAGATCCTCGTTGCAAATCCCGATGGCAATTATGCGGTGTCCTCCGGCACGTCCTATTCAGCGGCAGAAGTGACAGGCATCGTCGCGCTGATGCTTGAACGAAGACCCGATCTGTCTCCCGACAGAGTGCGCACGATCCTGCTTGCGGCCGCCCAGGATCTCGGTCCGATGGGCCGCGACACCCTGTTCGGCGCGGGCCTGGCGGACGCCTATGGCTCCCTGATGGCCGAAGGCGTGCCGCTTGCGGCCTCGGTGCCGCTGCCGGTGAGCCGCGTAAGCGCGGGATCGCGCTGACAATATCGACGACCCTTGATGCGCAGCCTCCCCCGGGGCAAATAGTCGCCACATACAGGCCCCAGTCACGTCAACCGGAGACGCTATGACCGCAAGTGACCAGCCGCAGCTCATGCCGCTGCGGGTGACGCGTAACGAGAAGATCGCCGACGGCATCCATTTGCTGGAATTCCGCGACCGCGGCGGCAATCAACTCCCACAATTTTCGGCCGGCGCGCATATCGCAATTCGGGTGCCGAACGGCCTGCTCCGAAAATATTCGCTGTGCAACGACCCGGCCGAGCGCGACCGCTATCTGGTCGCCGTCAAGCGGGAGGTGAACGGCCGCGGCGGCTCGATCAATCTCATCGACAAGGTCAGGGCGGGTGACGAATTGTTAGTGACCGCGCCAATCAACGATTTCGGCCTGCCTCCGCGCGCGCAGGATTTTCTCTTCATCGCCGGCGGCATCGGCATTACGCCCATCATAGCCATGATCCGGGAGGTGCTGGCGCAGGGAAAACGCTTTCGCCTTTATTATTGCTCGCGTTCGCCGGAAACGACAGCGTTCCGCGACGAGCTGAGCGCGCCGGATATCGCAGGCAATGTCACCATTCACTACGATCAGGGCGATCCGTCTGCGTCACTCGACCTCAAGCCAATTCTGGCGGAGCGCAAGAACCGCGAACATCTTTATTGCTGCGGGCCGCGCCCACTGATGGAAGCGGTGCGCGCCATGACCGACCACTGGTCGCCAACCGCTGTGCATTTCGAGGCCTTCAGCGAAGCCGAGACGCACAAGCCGACCGACAAGGTTTTCAACGTGAAACTGGCGCGCTCCGGCAAGGTCCTCGCGGTGCCCACCAGCAAGACCATTCTCGAAGTCCTGCGCGAGAACGGCTATGAGGTGCCGAGCTCGTGTGAAACCGGCACATGCGGGACATGTCGGACCAAGATGCTCGCAGGCATTGCCGATCACCGCGATCTGGTGCTGGCCGAACACGAAAAGGCCGACACCATCATGATTTGCGTTTCGCGCGCGCAGACCGACGAAATCACGATCGATCGCTGAGTGTGCCTGCCGGTTTACTGCTGGATCGTGCGCAAATAGGCGCGCACCGCAAGGGCGTCTTCTTCATTGAACTTGAACTCCGGCATGTCGGGATGACCCGATGAGATGCCGCGTTCCAGCACTCTTGCAAATTGATCGAGATCGAAGCTGCGGCCCAGCGTACGGAACGGCGGCGCGCCGACATGGCGGCTCTTGCCGGTCTTTCCGATGGCATGGCAGGACGCGCAATACTCCTTGAGCAGAATGCGGCCGTGCCGCGCAGGGTCCTGTGCCTGTGCGGCGAGGCCAAAAGCGAGGAATGCCAAAAGGAATACAATTAGCCTCATGCTGTGTCCTTCTATCAAAGCGCTGTTCGCCTGACCACGTTCCTCCGCCTGGAACGTGGCCGAATTCGGCCATGCTTGCCGTCCCCGCCACAACATGTTCAATGGCTTGCGAATGTTCGACAAGATCAGGGCCATGAGGACTTTTTTTCTCCGCGTTGCCGCGCTGACAATGCTTGCTGCAGGGACATTCGTCGGTCCCGCCGTGGCACAGCAGCCGGTTCCACTGCCGATTTTTTCGGCCTGCAAACCGGCGGCCGCGCCAAAATTGCCCGAACGCTGGCGCGCCGTCGGCCTGATGATGCCGTTCGTCCACCATCAGCTTGATGTCGGAGAATTTGTCTACGATCGCTCGCTGCCGGCCATGCGCGCCACGATCTACGGTGTCGAATTGGGCGCCGTCGACCTGCTCATTACCGACAAGGAGACCTATCGGCTCTCCGGTCCGCACCGATCGCCTGACGGCTGCACCGCGCTCGGCCCAAAATACAGTCTTCCATCCGATTCCCTTCTACCCAGGCAATCAGCCTGCATCGGCGATTCTCCGCTCGCCGGAAAGCCGATGCATTGGTGGAAGTCACCTGCCCCCGATGGCCGCGCGAAATGGTATGTATTCAAGCCCGACACCAAATTGCCGCGACGTGTGGTGGTGCCCAGCCCGTCCAGCGAACCCCCCGTCATCGGGGAATACGGGATGACCAATTTTGCGAGCTTTGCGCCACTGCAGGAAACTAATCTCGCAAAGCTGCGCGACTTCTGCATATCGCACGCAAAGACGGCGGAGGCGGGTCCGGCAACAACCGCAAAGACGGCGCGTGAACTGATGGCGATCCGGAACGAAGCCGCCGAGAAAGAGCGGCCACAGCGCATTGCTGAACTCATCCCGGGACTCAGTCACAACGCCTGTACACGCATGAGACCGGTACGCTGGCCGGACCAATTCTTCCTGACCGCAACCATTTCGCCGATTGGCTACAAATGGGCACCGCTGCCCAGCGTTGTCTACTATGACTGGAAGGAGGCCGGAGGCCAGGTCGCCATCATGCACGTTCCTTGGGCGGTCCCGCCGGTGCGCGTGACGATAAGCGCGCTCAAAAAAGGAATAGGCTATTCGATCGAGCGTACTCCGAACGGCGCGTCCCAATGCATCTCCGACAGTCCCGGCCTTGTACGGCCCGATTGGATGGCTTCAGCCGGCTGCCGGTGCAGCGGCGTGCTCGATCACAGCCCCGAACTCAGTCCCGATGACGTCACACAGGTCCTGTCTTGTCCGATCAAGGAACAGGGGCAACGCGTGATGTGGAACTGGTATACCACCGAGGGGCGACCGATTCTGTTCATGGAGCCCGGCGCCATGGGCAATGGCGTCAATATTGCCGACTATCATCGCTGGATGCCAGGAAAGAAAATGGCCGCAGTCGATTTCGCACTGCCGAAAATGTGCTTCGCGCCGGGAAACACCGGTCTGCCGGCGGCGGCCACCTCCAGCTGCTCGGATTGTCATACGACGAGCAAATGACGTCGCCGCACGGCTAATTGCGGCGCGCCGACTTGATTTTTGTCGACGGAACCGAATGACGGATGACCGCGGGCATAGTGAGGCCCTGAACAATAATCGTGAACAGTACGACGGCGTAAGTTGCTGTCAGGATCACGGCACGTTCGTCGCCATAGGGTATCGAGAGCGCGAGTGCGATCGAAATGCCGCCGCGGATGCCACCCCATACCATGACGGGGATTGAGCCTGTGACGAAGTGCACCCATGCGCTCAATATCGTTATCGGAATTCCAATGGCAGCAAGGCGTGCCAGCAGGACAAGCGGAATCATGCATAGCGCAAGCCCACCGAATTCCAGCTTGAAATCGAGCACCAACAGTTCGAGGCCGATGAGGAGGAACAGGATCGAATTGAGAATTTCGTCGACGACCGTCCAGAAGCTGAACAAGTAGCGTTGGGTACGCTCGCTCATGGCATGGATTGGCCCGCGCTCGCCGATAAGAAGCCCCGCCACGACGACGGCGATGGGCCCGCTGATATGAGCGTGCCTCGCGAGCGCATAAGTCGTAGTCACCAAAGCGAGCGATATAAAAATCTCGACAGCGTAGTCGTCGATCAGGCGCATCGCCTGAAACGCGACGTACCCCGCCAGCAAACCGAACAGCGCACCACCAATGGCTTCGAGCAGGAAGATTCCGACAACGGACAGCACGGAGAAATCGGTATCGCCGGATGCGGCGATCGTGAGCAATAGCGTGAACAGCACGACACCGACGCCGTCATTAAACAACGACTCACCGGCGATTTCCGTCTCGAGCAACTCAGGCACGCGCGTGGATTTGAGCATGCTCAGCACCGCGACCGGATCCGTCGGACTGATCAGCGCGCCGAAGACCAGAGCCCAGGGCAAAGGCAGATTGAGGCCGAAGAGTCCTGCAAGAAGCCAAAACCCGGCGCCAACAATAAATGTCGATAGCACGACACCGAGGGTCGCCAGGGCGGTGACCGAGCCAAAACGGCGCTTGAGCCGCTGCCAGTCGACATGCAATGCGCCTGCGAACAACAGGAATGCCAGCATGCCGTTCATCACCGCATCGTAGAAATCGATCTTTTCGAGCGCGCGCCCGAAGTCAGCCAAAAGATTGGCTTCTGGAATCGCACGATCGACCCCCAACAGGAGGAGCGAGGACAGCACGCCCATCAACAGTAGCCCGATATTGCTGGGCAGCCCGAAAAACTTCCGGTTGACCCAGCCAAAAGCGGCCGTCAACAAGATCAGGACGGCAAAAAGATCAAAGAATGAAATCATTCAATGCCTTTTGTCGGCCGCTCATTTTCGGCGCGACGATGACCCGATCCGCCGTCAAACCTCTCAACAGCTAGCGACTATTAGCACACATACGCAGAATGGCATGCGGGTCCCGGATTTTTGGATGCACACGAATACGCGAGCGTTCTGCGTCTTTGGACTTGAAACGTCGCGTCAATTGCGATCGTGCGAAGCGTGAACCACATTACGGACCGCCAATTGCGTCCGGTTGGATACGCCGGCTTTCCGCATGATTTGTCTTACGTGGACCTTGACGGTCCCCTCGGTCATCCCGAGGTGACGTGCAATCACCTTATTGGATTCTCCCAATCGGATATGATCGAGAACCTCTTTCTGGCGGTGGGTCAGGGTGATTGATTCAGCTCCGTTTTCCTGAGATTCGCCATTGCCCCTGTCGTTTATCTCCGAGGCACTGCTCTTGATCTCCTGGTCGACATCCTCGGAAATCTTGCCCGATATGCCGGAATTTTCTCTGTGAAATCCGGCAATTGCAGACGGCGGGAAATAGATACCTCCATGCAAAATGAACGAAAGCGCCTGGAACGCGAACCGGGAATCGATGCCGGTGAAAATATATCCCTGCACGCCACTGCTCATCGCGAGCGCAACATCGCCAATTTCTTCCCGGTCGGAAAGAACCACGAAGGGCAACGGCATCAACATGCAGGTGGAGAGCGCCACGCGCCAACTTGAACTCATCAGCGAGGAACTTCAGTCCAAGAAGAAGCTGATGGATTTGGGCTTGCTTCCGAAGCCGGACTACTTGCGCCTGAAGCGAATGGCGGTCGACATCGAAGGCAGGCGCGGCGAGTATCTGTCGGAAATTTCCCGGGCACGCCAGCAAATCGGTGAAACACAGATGCAGATGCTTTCGGCCGATGCGGAGAGGGCAACGCAGATTGCCGATGACTCCGATAAGGTCCGGCTCGATCTGACAAATGTCAGTGAAAAACTTCGAGGCAATGCTGATATTCTCAAACGTACGGTCATCACCGCGCCAATCAGCGGCACCGTTATCGACCTGAAATTCAAGACGATTGGTGGCGTTGTCAAAGGCGGTGAGCCGATCCTTCAGATCGTTCCATCCAACGATACGCTGGTTATTGACGCCCGAGTGACGCCGCTCGATGTCAAATCGGTGCGAGCGGGCTTGAACGCGGATATTCGTTTTCCGGCATATTCAAGCCGCACGACCCCGCGAATCCCCGGTGAGGTTCAATCTGTATCAGCCAATCGAATTCTCGACGAGTATACACATCAGCCATACTATCTGGCGCGCGTCAGCGTGAGCCGCGATTTACTCAGGCGGCTTGCCCCTGATGTCAAATTGATTCCGGGCATGCCGGCCGACGTACTGATCGTCACCGATCATCAGACAATGTTTCACTACCTGTTCAAACCGTTCCTTGACGTGTTCAGGAACAGTTTTCACGAAATGTAGCGGAGGCCCATGCGAGCGTGGATTAGTACGAACCGTGAAGAAATCGAGGTACACAGAACAGCAGATCGCGGTCGCGCTGCAGCAAGTGGAAGCCGGCGCGCCCTTGGCGGATTTATGCCGACAGATGGGGATCTCGGAGGCCACGTTCTATCGGTGGAAGCAGCGCTATTCCCGCGGAAAACCGTCACAGATGGAGAAACTGCGCCAGCTTGAAGACGAAAATACCCGCCTGCGCAAGCTCATCACCGACCTGATGCTCGATATGGATGTGCTACGCGAGGGAACATGCCGCAAAGCGTAAGATCAATTGGAAGATTGAAGAATATTGGCGATCGCCTTCCAGGCCTCATTTTTCAGCTGCACGAGCGGCGGGTTGTCCAACACGGCAGCAGTTTCTGTTTTCGAATGACAGCCTGATACCAGACGAGAGACCTTGATTTCACCGTCGGTGTAGTACCGGTCACCTTCTCCATTTCGACCGAGGATGGTAGGCCCCACTCCCGTGACCTCATAGATGGCCTCGACCACCTTTGCAGCTTTGAGGTCGTTCGTCAGCCGGTCTCGCTCGGCATCAATATCGGGGGCGATATGATGCGTAACCTGTGCAGTGAAGCGGCTCAGGCCTACGCCGCGATCGAAAGTTACGGCACCAAGCCATACCGGTCGTCCTTCTTCTCCCCGTTTCAGTACTTCCCAGAACCGCACATGTTGGCGGCGATCCGCGCTTTTGCCGTCCGGCTTTTCAAATGCCAGGTCTTCCCGCCTGCCTTCGTAGAAGAGATTGCTGACCGGCGCATCCCTGTACGGCCGGTCGAGTATGACGCTGCCGACGATCTCAAGACTTGATCGAAAAGTAATTGGATCGGCGGGATACCAGGCCGCTGCATGCATGGCACACAGCACGTCGTCCTTTGACCCGACCAATCCGATGTTTATCGCATCTCCCGGAATGCCCTGGGCAGTGCGCGTCAACATTGGATGGCCGGCGAGCCCCTTTTGATGTTCGTAGTGGGTCCAGGCCAGCGGAAGTGCAATATACGCAATGATGCCATAGGCACAGAGAATGACCGCAATGGTTGCAGCTGCAGTCCTCGCTTTCGAACGGCCGGATGCCATTGCATAAAAACCAGTCGAATTCCGCGTTAAGTCAAGACGCATTCATTTGAAGGGTCGTCTATCGCAGTACATTGACCCTTGTCGGCACTGTTTCAGTCAAGAGGTCTATTTGTCTATAATATCGTTGAACATGAAAAAGCATCCTGCATCCTGACTCTTGATGACGGGCATCGGCAGAACGGCTCATCGGCCGCAAGAAACGGAAGGTCGTCGAACACATGCCTGTTTCTCACAGACATCTGCTGGTCCATCTCGTTGATTTCTGGCTGGCGCGCGGGGCCATTCTGGTCATCATCGGACTTCAGATCGGCATCGTGAACGACCTTACAATTGGGCCACGCTGGTTCGCGCCCTGTCTGGAACTCGCGCTGCTGATTCCACTGTCGGTCGGCACGGCATGGGTGCAAGACCGCGCCCGCAAGGCGACGACGAACAAGCAGTGGCAAGCCGTCGGCCGACTGAGGAATACGGTCCGGCGACTGGGACTTGTTCTGACCGCGGTCATTACGCTGATGAATGCCGGCACGCTCATTCGGCTGGTCGAGGCAATTCTGTCCGGCCACGCCGCCAGCGGCAAAACGTTACTATTGGATTCGCTGAACATCTGGGTGACCAATATCGTCCTGTTCGCGCTCTGGTTCTGGGCACTGGATCGCGGCGGTCCCGCAGCAAAAGGCCTCTCGACAGAAAGTGAGCAGAAGAGTGATTTTCTGTTCGCCCAGCAACAGACGCCCTTTGCGCATGCGCAATCGCCCGATTGGTCGCCCGGCTTTGTCGACTACCTGTTTCTGGCCTTTACGAACGCAACGGCATTTTCGCCGGCTGACACGCTTCCCCTTACTGTAAGAGCCAAGCTTCTGATGATGGCCGAATCCGCCATTTCCCTGACAACGATTGCACTCGTCGCGTCGCGTGCCGTGGGAATTCTGAACTGAATGGGCCCTGTATCAGCCTTCGCGAAGAACCTTTTCGATGCGGCGGTCGGGCACGAGCCAGATCACCGCGACCAGAATATAGATCGCGACTGACAGCCAGGCGTTGACGAACGCGAGGCCAATTGCGGTGGCGTATAGCAGCGGCGATATCTTGCCCTTGATGTCCCTACCAAGCGCGTGCGCAAGAATAGAATTCATCCCTTCCCTGTGTATGATCGCCATCTGGAGCAGGTAGTAGGCAATGGCAGGCATCAGCAATGCCGCGCCATAGACCGCGGTCGAAATCGGAGCGAGCAGGTTGTCGCCCATCCAGGCGGTCGCAGACGGAATGAGCGAGAGCCAAAAAAGCAGATGAGAATTGGCCCAGAGGATCAGCCCATCGACCCGCGTAACGGTGTGAAGTAGATGGTGATGGTTGTTCCAGTAGATTGCCAGATAGACAAAGCTCAGCACGTAGCTGAGAAAGTTCGGAACCACTCCGGCAAGTGCCTTCCAGTCGGCCCCGTGCGGTACCTTCAGCTCAAGCACCATGATCGTGATGATGATGGCAATGACACCATCACTGAATGCGGTCAGACGATCTTTTCCCATGGCCCCTACCCCTGTTCGCAACCCAAATAGCACCGCGTCGGCGGCTGGAAATACTTTGATTTATAAGAACTTAGTCTAGGGGTTCCAATTCGGATGTTGCCCCGAGTTTGTGCACCAACGTAAGCGACGGAAGTCGACGTGCCTCGCGTATCGGAAGAAGTGCCCCAGCTGCACAAAGACGCTGTCGGATACGTGCCGCAGCCGAAAGACGGTGATGTGCTTACGCCCGCATTGCAGGCAGCGGGTACGGACAGTGTATTTGGCGTCGGACTTTGCCGCTTCGAGCCACGCGGTGAATGATCTCATGTTCGTCTTTGGGCGCATGACTGTCGTCAATCCATTCCTTAACTATGGCGAAGACAGGGCATCACAATGCGCCACGAAACTGGCACCGGCGACAAGTCGCTTTGCTACTCTGCCGGCATCGCAGTCTTCGGACGCCAATTGGCGCTGCGCATGGCCGCCGCCGCGAATGGCATCATCGCGCCGCTTGCGGGCAAGCGCGGCCTCGCTGCCAGTGGCATCATGATACAGCGAAAGACGTTCAAACGCGTCCTGCTTTGGCGGTGCAATCGCGATGTCATTATAGGTCCAGCGGCCGGCGCGGCCAACACTTCGTCAAACATCGCCCTTAGCTGACGATAAACTCGAAAATACCCCCAGGCCTTCTTAAGCGTCTCCCAAATGTAGCGCGGATAGGTTGTGAGCGGCCTTCGATCTTCTCACCAAAATAGCGATCGCGGCGAAACTTTATTCTATTCGAAGCAGGATGTCCGCCAAGATTGGCATAGACAAGATGTCGGCGCCAAGCATCATTGCGGAAATTGGGCGGATAGGCTGGCAGTTCTGCTAAACGCCAATACCGGGCATCTCATTAATTCGCAATTTGCATCAGCGAGATCTGAACCCGTACCGCCAATGTTCGACGGGAGACCCGCGCGATCATTCCTGCCCGTTCCAATATGGAGATAGTCCGGCTTAAAGTCTCAAGTGTAAGACCGAGATGGTCGGCAACATCCAGATAGGTCATGGGCAATTTGAGTAGTTTCGGTTTTCCCATCCTCGCCCACAGGTCAATCAAAAAAGCCGATACGCGACTTTTGGCATCCTTGCAAATCAACAACGAATATTCTTGCGAACGGCGAAGTTCGCTTCTGGTGGCAGTCAAAATGAAATCTGCCACTCTACGGTCGCGCGTAGCGAGAGAATTCAAGGCCGAGCGCTTTATATACAGCAGGACCGTATCTGTTGCTGCTTCGGCAGTCAGTGAATGCAGTAAATCGTCGTTCCAGCCAAGTGCCTCTCCTGCGAAATGTAAGGTCGCAATACTACGGCTACCGTCTTTGTAATGTCTACATGTACGAACGACACCATTGACTACGAGCATGATGTACTCGGCAGGATCTCCCTCAAGAAAGATTAGATTGTCACGGTGGTAAAGAACTGGCCCGCGGCGAAGTTTGAGTAAACTATCCTTTACGGATTGCTGATTGCAGCCATGAAATGGGACTTGCGAAAAATCGCGGATATATTGCTCTGTTTGCCCACTGCCTTTTTGCGATACTGCCGCTAGCCTATCCTCTTTGCCACCGAGCAATTGAAGGT
This sequence comes from uncultured Alphaproteobacteria bacterium, assembly GCA_963828695.1. GTDB lineage: Bacteria > Pseudomonadota > Alphaproteobacteria > Rhizobiales > Xanthobacteraceae > Pseudolabrys. Next base: position 1,275,366 of record CAWHFS010000001.1, read on the forward strand.
GATGTTTTCGTCTTTTCTTATCCAATCCGTCTGCAAATAATTCTCGGCAATGATCGCTGTTCAAGCTGCCTGTAACGCTGTCCATATTACTCCTCTCTCGATTACATCATGAGTGAGTGAGGCGAGTGAACCTCTTAGGGCAGGGATCCGAACGTGAGGAGCATATAGCCAACCGCAATCATGCCCGCGAAGCTGAGGATATCGACTAGATCAAAGTAAGGTATCCTGGCCACGCTAGACCTTCCTTCAGCCGAGTTATCCGCGCCGTTTCCGTCAGATTGCCGCGAGCGCAGCGGTCCGTCACCGCCTGCCGGCACGATCAACCGGACCGCCGCGATTTGTGGGTGTTCCAGGTGTCACCACCTCTCGCGCGACCGGCCGGGGCCGTAGAACGACGCCGGGCCTTACGACGCATCCGACAGGATAATCGACGTATTGGCAGTACACGACGGCACTGGCCTCTTCGGTGCTTGCCGCTACGAACCCGCTTATCAGCAACGCTGATAGCGCTATCGAGAGCTTCATCATTTCGACCTCCATTAAGTACCGTACAAATTTGAACCTTGACGGAAACCTCTTGCGGCCAGGGCAATAACATTTTCAGCGCGAAGTTTGGCCTTCCTGGACCGCATATTTCGCCGGCTTGCCCGCTTTGACGAGGGCACTTGCGGTCTGAGTCGTCGTGGTATCTGAGATTTTCGCGTTGTTGCCGACGAGGACGAAAACGAAGGCACTTACAAATGCGATAGCGACGATCTTGAGATGGGTGGCACGGCCAGCACAGAAGAGCGAGGAACCCATCGAATGTCTCCTACAATTCAAGTCACCTCGACGTGGATTCGAACCTGCATTTACCGTCCGATGCGGAAGTTGTTCCGCCTTGGATTAATTCAACGTATGAGACCCCGCGTCGTACGTGAATGGACTAATGATGTGCGGCTGGCTCCGGGGAAGAGCCAGCCGCGCGCGAACCCTTGGGGTGGGGGCAAATTGAGACCGGGTCGCGCAAACCTTGTTGTCGGCAAGCTTCTCAAGCCTCATGGAAAATGGCGTGGCCAGAGACGGACCGTCGAATGCCGGTTTTATCCGGAGCGTTATTAGGGACAGCCGCCAACTTTGCTTGCGCCTCCGACAAGAGGCGCACAAGCATTCGCCGCTTTGTTTCGTCTGTTTCGGTTTCGAGCTGTCGGCTAAGGAGTTCGATGTTGAGACGTACGATGAGCGATTCCATGCTGGCACTCCGGCTGCTTGAATCGGGAAATTGCGTCTGCAAGCGGCATACACAATCCTCTGCGTCTGACTCTGCGCGCGCAGTCCTTTTGATCGTGGGCAGTCGCGTTGCATTGTCATGACGCCCGAGCTGACCGTATTAAGTTGGTGAATTGATCCTCATCGATTGACCTGTGCCGAGCTATTGTCCTCGAGTCCATTGCCCCTAAGGGCAATGTCTCAAAGTGTACCAAGGGCGTTGACGCCAGTTCGCGCAACATCGCATCGGGAGAGATGGAGACGTCCTGCTGGCCCTGGAAAAGTGCCGGCGGTTTTCGAATGCCTACGGCTTCGATGATTTATAGAAGCGATGCGTCACGAGCACGAACGCCTATGGCATTCGATTTGAGGCGGCGGCCTTTTCGATGGCATCGATCAAAGTTTGACCCAAAAACGGCTTCGTGAGGTAAGCGATGCAACCGGCCTCCTCCGCCGCTTTTCGGGTGTAGTCAGTGTCGTTGGCGGTAATGAAGATCACGGGAAGGAAAACACCGGAATTAGCCAATTCTCTGCTTAAATCAATTCCGGATTTTTTCTTCAGTTTGATGTCCAGCACGAGGCAATGAGGTCGGCCAACATCGGCACGCTCGTGGAAATCTTCCGCAGAATCGAACACTTCGGTTTCGAAACCATGTTGGTTCAATAGACGCTTGACGCCCAGGCGCATGCCTGGATCGTCATCAACAACAAATATGGTCTTTCGCATTGGTAGTGACCAAATGTTTTCAAGTCTTCTGCAGCAAGGTCTACACACCCGTCCGACCGTACGGGGTAGCAGCCCCGCACATGGTCAGACGTTTTGTGGTCCATTCTACTGTTATTATCTTGTTATTATTTTGTCATCTCAACAATCTCGCTACGGCAGAAGCGGAGCGGTGCATATTGTCCTCAGGAACAGGGTGTGGATGGCATTTGCATATGCGGGGGCTTGGCGCATTAATTACCAGGTTTGTGATGTATATCTCTGACTGCGTCCCCGGCATTTGCCCGAATACCGAGGCGCTCAGCGATCGAGACCAACTCGGCGAGCGATTGAACCCGCATTTTCTCCATCACCTTGTGGCGGTGTGCTTTGATGGTGCGTTCTGTTGTGCCTAATTCATGCCCGATCTGTTTGTTCATTTTTCCTTGGACGACAAGCTCGAACACTTCGCGTTCGCGAGGCGTCAGAGTCCCGACGAGGGCGCGTAGTGCGCTCAATCGGTCTCGTTGCTCTCGGGTGGCTTGATGACGCGCGACCGCACGTTCAATGGCAGCAAACAGCTTTTCCTTTGAGACCGGTTTGGTTAAAAAATCTTCGGCCCCGGCTTTGATTGTTTGCACCGTGGTCGGAATATCGCCATGACCGGTTATGAAAACGATTGGCAACGCAGATTCGCGTTCCGCCAGACGCTTTTGCAGTTCTGGACCGGTCAATCCCGGAATCTGGACGTCGAGCAAAATGCAACTCGGCCTGCTTTCATCCGGCAATCGTTCCAACATTTGACGTGCCGAATCATAAGTCGCAACTTCATAACCAGCCTTCCGCAACAGCTGGCTGATCGCGGCTCGGAACGAGGGATCATCGTCAACGACATGTACAACGGTCGGCAATGTCAGGCATCCTCGTGAATTCGTTTGGCGAGAGGCAGGGCAAGCCGAAAGACCGCGCCGCCAGTGGCATGGTTTTCCGCCCAAATCCGTCCTCCGTGAGCCTGAATGATCGTGCGCGCTATGGAAAGCCCCATCCCCATACCTTCCGTTTTGGTGGTAAAAAACGGATCAAATACTTTTTCGAGGTCGTTCGAAGAAATGCCGGGTCCAAAATCTGAAATCGATATCTCTGCAAAGGTATCGTCCACCTGCACGGTACCTCCAATGATTTTGCGCTGTCCGCCAGGAGCGTCAGCCATGGCCTCCATTCCGTTTACGATCAGATTGAGAATAACCTGCTGAATCTGAATCCGGTCACCGTGGACTTGCAGCACCTCTGACGCTGGCACGTTGCTTAGGGTAACGTCGCGCGCACCAGCTTGAACTGCAATAAAATCAAACACTTCACGCATGGCCTCATTGAGGTCAAAGTCCTTTGTCTCGGACGGAGCCTTCTTCAGGATGTTTCTGAGACGCCGGATAATCTCGCCTGCTCGCTGATCGTCGCGCTTTATATCAGCCAGAATCATTTTAATTCCGTCCATGTCCGGCGACGGAGTATTGACAATCATCTCCGCAGTTTCGGCGTAAGCGAGAATGGCGCCAAGTGGCTGATTGAGTTCATGCGCCAGCGATGCCGACAGTTCGCCCACGGTTGCGTGGCGGTTCATGTGGGCCAGCTCCGACATACGCTGGCGAGCTTCGACTTCTGCCTTGCGGCGTCGCCTGTGCTCATAAAACAGGCCAATAATGATTGCGGTCTGCAACAGGATTGCAGCGATGACTGCCAGAATGTAGGCGCGATATTGTTCCCATACCGTCGGAACACGAAACAGGATTTCGCTACCCGGCGGCAGGCGGTTCTCGCTGATGCCCCAGCGCTGCATTTGCCTCCAGTCGAACTTCGGCGCTGCAAAACCGACGGGTGGTACTTTGATGTCACCCGCCTTCTCTCCGCCGAGGATGCGAATGGCAACGCCTGCCGCCTGTCGGCTGCTGTCGGCTACCAAGAGAATGGGGCCGCCTACGATCCCGCTGCCGAAGAAGGATTCATCATAGGAAAAAATCGGCGCGTTAGCGACGGCAAGGAGTCTCGTTAATGGCGCGGCGCCTTCGTGTATGACGCCCGCGGCATCGACAATCATCAACTCCCAGAATATCGCAGTATTCGGCGGGAGCGCGGAAGCTTGTTTTAACAGCGCCTCAAATGACAATTCATCTGTCCATGAAATCTTGATCCGGTTTGCAAGAGGTTCCACCTCCTTTGCAATTTCTTCCTTCCAGAATTTCTCAATCGGTGAAGTTCCAACAACCACGATCACATTTTTGGTGTCCGGCAAGACTTGCAGGATGTTCTCGAACGCTGACAAATAGTTGATTCTAACCGCGACGACGGCATCGTTCGCGGTGAGATGAGAATATTGCACGCGACGCTGATCCACCGCCATGAATACCATCGGGGTGGTGGAAAAAAGCTTCTGTCGGTTTCGCTGCACAAATTCTGCGGCGGGCGCCCCGATGGAAACGATCAGGTCAGGAGGGCGTTTGGCAAACAGCGCACGGAGATACTCGACAAACGGAGCCTCGGAGTTCTCATCGCCGGATCGGGCCGAGACCAGGGAATAATCAATGACGTCCAGCGGCCACGGTGATTGCCGATATAGTTCTGCGCGAATGGCTTTGCCATATTCGCTCCAGGGCTTGAAATCCTGGCCAAAAGAATGAAGCACCATTACGCGCTTGGACTCAGCTGCGATTCCAGCCGGACAACCGAGCGACACCGTGAGGAAAACAACGAGCCCGGCAGTCGCGCACAGGCGACGGATGTGAACCGTTACGGCTATGCGCTGCACAAGACCCTTGTACGTACCGAGCGGGTCGTCAATCTGCCAAGTTTGCATCCCGAAGCTATTTCAGCACAAAATCTGATGATCTGAACAGGGGGCGTTCAAAGGCAGTCAAACCAGCTCCGGCCAAAATGCAATTTTGTCCGCAGTTGGCGGCGGTCACAAGCAGTCGACGCAACCTTGGAGTGTACGGCGATGCGTCAGCGGTATTGTCCAAAATTTGGTTCTGGCCGGCGACCGTTTGCCCGTTAATGTTGCAAAACACATCGCCTGCATGAGCAGCTGTGACTTTTGCCAATGCCTCTCGATTGGCACAGCCAACGCACAATGAAAGTGGTCCAATGTCACAGTCTGCCCTGAGAAAGATCACTGCATTGCGCCGCTGTGGCGGCCTGCTTTCGCGGCTCGCCTATGAGCACGGTCGAAATGCGGGTGTCGATATCGAGCTGTTCTTGCGACAGGCACACCTCACGCCACGTCAAATAAAAAACATGGACATTCAGCTCGGTGTACAAAATCAAATAAAATTCGTTGACTTGATTGCAAGCGCCACAAGCGACCCACTCTTGGGATTTCATTTGGCCTATTCTTACGATCTGCGCGAAATTGGTTTGCTATATTACGTCGTTGCCTCCGCCGAAACTTTGCTCGGCTCTTTGCTGAGAGCGGCTCGATACAGCGCTGTCGCCAACGATGGCATCGATTTGAAAGTAAACAACGGAACTCTTCTTCGTGTCCGCCTGCACTATTCAGGAGTCGCGCGTCACAGCGACGTACACCAGATTGAGTTTTGGATGGCATCGCTTGTGCGTATCTGCCGAAATTTGATTGGCACCAATTTCAAACCAGTAGAAATTCGTATTATGCACGACAGAAGAGAGCAACTTCCGGAGATGAAGAAATTACTTGGTTGTGCCATCATTACCAGGGCGGATGTTGATGAAATTGTCTTTTCCCGGGAAAGTGTAAATTACCCGATCGCAACGGCTGATCCTTACCTCAACCGGCTGTGTGTGCGTTTCTGCGAGGAAACGCTTGCTCGTCTGAGAACGAAGACCAGCCCATTGAAGGTCCGGGTCGAGAATGCAATTGCGGCGTCGCTGCCGCACGGCGAAATGCACGTCGATACGGTTGCTGCGCAACTTGGCATGAGTGAAAGGACGCTGGCTCGGAGGCTTGCGTCCGAGGGACATTCTTTCAGTAGAATATTGGATCGCTTGCGGTGGACCCTAGCACGTCGCTATCTGGCCGAAACCGAGATGTCGATTTCAGAAATCGCTTGGCTTTTGGGGTATTCTGAAGTCGCAAATTTTACCCACGCTTTTCACCGATGGACCGGAACAAATCCGAGTACCGAAAGGACCAGGACACGGCGATCAAATAAATACAAGCAAGCAAACCGGGCTTAACGCAGAGGTCCGGCACCACCAGGGTCAGAAAAGTTGTATGCCCTGCACCACCTAATTCCGATGGTGGCACTCATTGTCCTGCAGATATCAAGTTGATGTCCGCTCTCGGGCGCAAAGAGGACATCGCGGGCAAATTTTATACAATGATGATTACCCGTGTTTGCACTGGCGCGTTCATTTGGCCCTTTGCAGGGGCCTGAGGCGTTGTGCTTTGGATTGGCAATCGGTTGCTCTTACGAGAACGATTTACGGCTTGGCCTGAAATTGTCCCGTTTTTTGCATTGGTATCGAACTGGCTAAGCCCTCGCAGGGTTGGCACAAATTGATGTACCGCGACCAGAATACCGACAATACCCACAACGAATAGGAGCGAATACATGGTGAGGCTTTTTATCCGCATGACACCGCCCTTTTGGCGTGAACAGTTAGTACGTGCGACACTCGCGGGAAATTCCGACGATCTTCTTCTGAGTTGATACGGACCGACTGTGGGACCTGCCACTCGCTTGCTCACCCCACGCCGGGCAAAATGCGACCGTGACCAATCATTGTCTGATCGCGGGTAAAGCGGACTCCCACCGACAATTTGGAATGTTTGCTTTTGACCCAAGGCTGACATGTCAGTCGGGTCCCTGACCCTGCTGACCCTCAATGGAAGCCCTGTCGACCAGGCGATTTTGTGGATGGTCGATCGGCGGCGTGACGCGATTGCGTTCGGATGGCGCCGCGGCCTGCGCTGCGCGCGCTACGGGCCCGGCCCTCTCCGGAGCTTTAGGCTCCGACTTCGGCTGAGCAGCAAGTACCGCCTGCGACGTCATGTCAGGCGCGGGCGCCGGCGCGGTGACGAGAGTTTGTACCGTGTCGGGACGCCATGGTTTTGGCAGACCGATGCGGTTGCTGGTGGCTATCACAGGCGAACTACGCTCCAGCGTTGCATCCGCAACGAACAGGAGTGCCACCAGTACAAAACCTACAACTCCAAAATAGGCTACAATTGGCATCGGTAGTCTCCTGCCATTCAAATCGCTTCGACGTGAATTTGGACCTGCATTTTGCCTTCCGATGCAGAAGCTTTCGCTTCGGATTAACCGAGCGCATAAGGCTGCGCCTTGTCGCATGAATGGACGAAAAGATGTGCGGCTGGCTCCGGGGAAGAGCCAGCCGCGCGCGCACCCGACTGGGGCGGGGATGAATCGCGGCTCGGGTCGCGCAAGCCCTCTTGTCGGGCAAACTGCTCAGACCTGAAATGCGGCGGCGGGGCCGAATACGAGTCGCCGAATAACGATCTTATCCGCGGACTTTTCGATAAGGGCGGCCAATTTTGCAGGTTTCTCGGACAATAGCCGAAGAGTGATTCGATTTGCGAATGTCGTTCTTTCGATTGGCGGCGATCCATTGCGATAACGCCCGGCTACTCTAATTTGCTCCGTTAGTTAATCCTCTCAGACCGGGTTTTGCAGAACTATTGTCTTTGAGTGCATTGGCCTTGAGAACATTGGTCCAGGGGGCATCCACCCGAAGTACAATGTTTCCTGTTCAGACATGCCGAAACGCGCCCCGGTCGCACAAAGCAACACTCAGAATTGGTAGGCTGGGCGATGGAACATGACAGGAGGCATTCTTGTCCAAACCCGATCGAAATGAGATCTCCGCACGTCTGCGAAAGCTCCCGGCAGATTTTCTGCTCGCGCTGATTAACGCGACATCGATTTTGGTGATCGTCGCTGCAATTCTTGCGCTCGTCGCAATGATGCGTATCGATAACTTTACGGGAAGGATTGTTACGACAATGACCGAAACGGTGCTGTCAAAAATCGATCTGCCGTCGAAAGACGTTCTGGCGAATCTCAGAAACCTGACGGACGAAGTCCGCACGCTTGGCAGTACCCTCAGAGAAATCAAGTCGGGAGAAAGCCCGGGCGTTCAATCTGAGATCGCACGACTGAGAGAGGCGTTGACCGCCCTCAATGCGAACATTAGCCGGCTCACAGAAACAAGGACGATCCTCACCGACGAAGCGATCGGACAGCTGGGTCGAGCGATCACCGACACACTGACGAAGATGAGGGGCTGCGCTTCCAACGTTGGCCGGATGCAGCCCTATCTCAGCGACAACGCAGCCGAATCCCGGCATATCGCCGGCCGGCCATGAAAGGGTTTCAGACCAGGTCGGTTGGAGTTTGTATCTTCCGCTGTGGCGGTGGGTCCCGTCACGCCATTCGATGAGCCCCTTGCCTACCACGCGCGATGGAAACCTGGAGACCGCGGCAATACGCAATCGATCGGCGTCGGGGCCCGGTCGGACTGTCCGCCAAGTGCCAAACTCCGGTTTTGTCCGTGGCTACTCCAGGAGCGGACAAACTCGGACCCGGGCGGATTGCCCGCAATGTGCCAGAAGACGACATCGCACGATTGTTTGGAAATGAAAGAGGCCGCCCACTCAGGCGGCCTCGAGGGTGATTGTGTCGCGTCGTGCTTTTACGTGGCACAGTCAGTCTGGATTCACCAGTGCCGGTAGTTGGCGCGATAATGCGATCTTACATAGGGCCGGGTATACAGGCGGTGTGTCGGATGTCTCCGGTAGTAGGGCCGCACATATCGCCCGTCGTAGGGTCGCACATTGACGTAGGGAACTGCTGGTTCGTAGGACACGCAATCGCAATTTGGAAAACTCCAGCCTACACATCCGAACAAGCCACGACATCCGTACCAGCCGCCTCCGTACCAGCCGCCACTTCCGTGCCAGTACCCGCCTCCGTGCCAACCACCATAGCCACCTCCAGCAGAGGCCGTGGTTGAACTGAACGAAATACCGAGCGCGACAACAGCAGCAATGGCGATAATAAACCGTCGCAACATGACGCTCTCCTTCATCGCAGAGACTGCCTCGGCCAATATCTGTAGCCGTTTGCTTTCGCACCAGCTATCTGATCGGAGAATTAAACTGACTTAGTAAGGTTAAGGCTGAAGCGTATGTCCGTTTTTTGAATAGCGGGGACACGACCACTTACTTTACCCCCGAAAACGGACATTGGCCATCGGTTCTTCGATGTTGGCTGAGTGCCAACAGGCGACTTCACGCTGACATCCACTCGTGTGCACTGGGTTATAGAGCTATCGGTTTTGCCCGCTCAATTCGAGGGTTACAAGCCTCGCCAAAAGCGTCGCCGGAAAAAGTTGGCCGATCACGCTTTCGATATTGCAGAGACTTCGCGCTATCGGATGCACGGGAACAATATCGCCATAGCCAGTCGACGTGAGCGTGACAAAGCTCATATAGAAAACTGCGCTGGCGAGTGATCGGTCGTCTTCAAATGGTATCCCTTTGATCGCGCCTGGAATTGACAAGCCGATGAAAATAAACAGCGATGCAAAGGCGACGGCAATCAACAAGTACACGAGGATCGCTCCGATAATTCGGTGATACGTGACACGACCACGCTTGAATACGGCCTGCGTGACCACGATTCCCAAAGTGACCGCGATGATCAACCATGCGCCGGCCAAAATATGGAGGTTGAAGGGAAAAGGGTAATACAGTCGCAGGAAAAATACGGCAAGATTTGCAAAAAACGCGAACGACATCAAAACGAGGGCCATCGGGCTTTTGGAAATGATCACCATGCTGCCGATGATCGCCAGCAATCCACCAATGACAAATAGCTGATGGGCGAAAATGCCAACTGCCTGAAGTGGGGCGAAAACGAATATTACCAGCATCAGTACTCCGGTAAGGACCGTGAGCAGCCAGTCGCTATGCTTCTCGCGTAAGCCGTGCAAGTTGCCAATTGGGTCTAGAATCATTGTCATGCTCCAATTGCAAAGGGTCCATCAATTATCGTTGACGCGGCTTAATACTTCGCTGCTTTTCGAGAAAATAGGCGGGTTAAGGCGTCACAGCGGGGGCATCGGCCTGGAGCCAGCCTGACGTTTTGTCTGGACTGCGAAAGCCATTCGCCGTTGGGACGCAAATACGATATCGGCCAAGGGTCACGTGTGGACAAACGGTCCCGGGCCAAAAATCAAGCTTTGCCCGATTTGGCCGAAGAGCGGGGCATTCGGGTTGCATCCGGAATGTCGGCAAAACGCCAGATGCGTACTGGCCGCGGATCTATGCCACTCGCGTTCACGTGCGCCCAAGCGAGCCGCGTCAACATTCCATTGGCGTTCGGCAGTGTACCGGGACATTTGGCAGCATACCGGCCCATAAAATTGCCCCCGGCCTTGTTTGCAGGGTCGACTTCCGCCTGCTCAGGACTGGCATGCGTGGACAACACTTTGGCAGATAATAACAAGACCTTGGCGCAAGGTCGCGCCTATCAAGCCGGTTTGCAGGCTTGGGCCAGCACAGGAAATCTTACAGCAGCACGGCCAATCCGCTCCGATTTCAATGTGAGCAGACGACCCGTGCCGCCGTACGGAGTTTGGAAATACGATTATGTCAAACCAGCAAAGGACCGTAGCGGTCGTCGATGACGATCCTGAAATGCGCGCGGCAATGGCAGCGCTTTTGTCAGCATTCGAATATCGCGTAGAAACGTTTGACTCAGCTGAGACATTTCTGATTTGTGCGTCGACAAGTAAAGCGAATTTCTTGGTCATCGATATCCAGCTTGGCGGCATTACTGGCGTGCAATTGGCGCATCAGTTGGCGGCGCAGGGATTCAAATTCCCCATCATCTTTATGACCGGGTGCGACGATGAAAAGCTCGTATGCCAAACTGCAGAGGCAGGCGGCGTCGCGCTGTTACGAAAGCCATTCCCGGCAAAATTGTTGGTTGATGCAATTAAGAAAGCGATGGGCTAGACCGCCATTGACGACGGTATAAACCGATGTTGCAGACTATCTTGAATGGCATCCTCATCGCATTAATTTTTTCATTGGTTGTGGCCATTTGGCTAAGTTGGCGCGCGGGGTTTTTTAAAAGGGAATCCGATGACTGATTTCGATCAATATTTATCCTTTGGAAACATAGCGGATATAGACGTGCGGTTTCTGTCCTGGCAGGCCGCCATCTTCCATCGATTGCCAAATAACCCCGCACGGGCAGAGATTTGACGCTTGTATTGCATCGACCGGCTGGCCGGCAGGAATAGCTGTCATTCGAAAGTTCAGCTTTCATTAAAAGCAAAACCCCGGGCAACTTGCCCGGGGTTCTGAATTTGCTCAGGCGCGTGATCGAGAGATACCGCTCGAAGACCGCTTAGTAAAACCGGTAGTTCACACCGATCAGGACGGTACTCTCGGTCGCGCTGGTGCTGTAGGCACATCCGGCCGGACAGACAACGGGGGCGAATACAGTCCCGTCATTCCCTCCGAAGTCCATGTAATTGCCTTCCAGAAACGCCGACCAGTGTGGCGCAAACATCCACTCGACACCGCCACCAATCGTCCACCCCGATCTGGTTTTGGAGATCTGGCCGATTTGAACGCCACCAGCAGTGACGTTTGTACTCGTATGGCCCCAGGCCGCGCCGCCCTGAAGGTAGAGCAACCAGTTGGACTGGAACGCATAGCCGAAGCGCGCCGTCAGAGTGTCGAACCATTGGTTATTGAAGTTAGCCACGTCACCGGCCAATGGACCGAACCCAATCGTTCCACTTCGTTTGTTGTCGGTCCAATCGTACATATTGCGGAAGCCGATCACCCAGCCGCCGCTGAATTGGTAATCGCAGCCAATCTGACCGCCGCCGGCAAAGCCGGAACCGTTTGTCGAGACTTCACCACCCGTGAAGGTCGCACTGGCGTCGCCAAATGCGCCGCCGATGTTGCCGCCAATGTAGCAGCCGGTCCAGGTAACCGGCGGCGGCGCCGGCGGTATGTAGGCCGGGGCCTTCCGTGGAAGGTCGGCTGCTGAAGCTTGACTTGCAGCCAGACCAATCGCGGCAGCAAGCAGCGTCAATGAAGATTTTCGCATGAGTATTCTCCGCATTAATTCTCGTACCAGATGCGGCCCCTACGGCCCATGACAGCCTTTGTAAGCCATGCCGCAAGCCAGCGCTTATAAAAACCGAGTGCTTGCACAATTTTCCGCCCTCCAGTGCCAAAAATGTCGCAGAAAGCCGTACCCCAATACCAGACGACCGCCTTTGTCCCGCTTTGGGCCATTCGCGATCATTTGGAACTTTCTTCTGCTTTGGTCAGAAGCGGAAAAACTCTCAAAGCCAAAAATTCACCTTTGTCCGCAGATGATCACGCTTCAGTTTTTGAGCTACCTCAATGTCAGCAGGCGCGGAGTTTGCCTAAATAAATTTTGATGACATCAATTTTCTGGACATGGCTGGTTCTCGGATTGATCTTCAACGGGATGAATTTTGGAACGCTGATGGGCAACGCCGGTGCTGATACGTCGGCCATTTTGGTTGCAGGAAATCTTGTGTGGATAGGCGTCATGGTCATACTCGGTGCAGGTCTGATATGTCGCGATAGTCGCGGCAACACGCACAGCGACCGGTAACAACATTAGAGCGGCGCGCTCGCAAATAAGCTTTTAGCTCAGACCCAAAAATTGCCGATCGTCGACCAAAATCCGCTACCGCTTCTGGTCAAACAGAAAGACCGCCTCGCGGCAGTCTCCCCGAAATCCGGTCAGGTTTGATGAGGCGTGCTAACAATCGTATACGCCCGCCGCGCAGCGACGAGAAGTCCGTCTTGCGGTACCAGCAACGCTGACAGGTGTTAATGGTCGCCCGACTACGGCCTCCGCAGTCGAAATAAAATTTGGCACGCCAGGGATCGACAGCGGTCCTCCAAATCCGAGCGCACAAAGCCCAAGGACGGCGGCCAGCAACACGGCACCTAAATGCTTCGACATTGTCATTTTTTGCCTCCTATGACGAAATTCGCAGGCAAGTCACTCAGCTTGGCCCGAAGATCTTTGAGGTCAATCTTTTTTGCACTCGTGGAATTCTTGAAGCCGAAATCTCCTGTGGCGACCTCATTGCCGGATTTCCAGTCTTTGACCTCAATGCTGTATTGAGGACCATTGGCAACGAGCCGCGAGGTTATCGTGTAACGGCAGGGATACGGCCGTTCACCTTGTGCGATCCAGATCTGGAAGTCGACGTCCTTCTTCCGAAAAGCGAGAAAGTCGCACTCGACACCGCCAACCACCCCGCTGCCCAAATCCTTGATATCGACCACATCGAGCATCAACTCGTCGTAGGTATTCGACAGAAGCAAATCTGCAGCAGGAAGTGGGCGATGGTATTTCTCTCGCAATTCATCTACGAGATTATCAACGGTGCCCGGCAAATCTACCTGAGTATACAAATTTGCGTTTTTTCCAACCAGCGTCAGCGTTTTTCCGTCGAATAGAAATTCGATGTCCGCAAATCCGCCAGAGCGCGTAGCGCGGATCTTATCGGGACGGTTGAGGGTGACATCACCTGAACTCAACAACGCGAGTTTCTGATCATCTTTGGTAACGACCTCAAACGTGGCATCGTATTTGAATGATATGTTTTTTTGCGCTGTCATGTAATCGGACATCGCTTTCAGCATTTTTTTCGCGCTCGCTTCGTCGGCACTCGCACTTGGAGTTACACCTAGGCCAACGGTCATAGCCAGCAATGCTCCGGCTATGCAGTTCAATGTGCTTTTGGTGAGGCGGTAATTTTGGCTGCTGCTCATAGGACCTACCTCCGATTACTCGATGCCCATTTGAGACGAGCATGCATACGAGGCGGCCCGGGCGTTCCGTGCATTGACGTAGATCAAACTCCACGCGAACGATTCAAATAACTGCGTTCGATATCCCGGTCGCATAGAGCATTCACTACAGGAATACCGCACTGGTGATGATCAAGCCGTTGCGAGCAAAACAATTGTCAGATAGGCCCGGCGCATAACGATTATTTCGATCCGTACGATGATACCAAACGTGACGACAATGACCCTTGCCCAATCCGACGCTGAAGCTGTCGTTGATCGATCCAGATCAGCCGCCAAAAATATTTGATGTTGAATTATTTTTTCCGGGCAAGTCTGATGCAGCGCCGGTCGCAAATGCCAATTGCCAGCCACAATATCCGGAGGTTAGAGGCGCGGGCGATATCGGAGCTTGCACGAACTCGCATTTGGCGGACCTAACTCCCCCGTCCCACGCCATTTTGGTCAGGGCTGCAGATAATTTTTTGCACGCCATCATTCTCGTCCGTCAATCCTTCTTGGAGTGCGGCAACTGCCCGGTTACCACGGTTTAGGCGGAGGTGAGCAGCATTCCTATCCAATGACCGATCTATGACGGCTGTGTAATTGCGCCCCATACTGATATAAGATGTCGACCGGTTTTATTATTTCACGCTGAAAGGCGATCTAAAGGCCAAGACGACAGATGTTGTCACACAACAGCGCCTTGCCGGTGCCGGGGTAGCGCGAGCCCGAATGAGGTAATCGGTCGTCATGTTGAACCAGTTTCTGGTGGGTGGCGTCGTCAGCATTTGTACCATCATAATACATGCGCTGGTTATGACTGCTGTTGTGCGGGTAGCACAAGCAGTAAGCGCAAGACGCGCACTACACCCAACACTGTTCTTGATCAGCATTATGATTGCGACCGTCTCCGTTTTGATGGCCGCACACACTTCTGAGGTAATGGTTTGGTCGACGGCCTATTTCATTGTGGGTGCCGCGCCTCCCGGCACAAGACTCATGTATTTCGCATTCGTCAATTACACGACACTCGGTTACGGCGACGTAATTCCAGTAGAGAATTGGCAGCTCCTTGGACCCATGACCGCGATGAATGGTGTGCTGTTATTTGGATGGTCGACCGCTGTCATTTTTGAAGTGCTGCGGCGAGCAATGCTGACGAGTTCCAGCCCCTGAACCTGTGATATCGGGTAAATCCTCGTATGGCTCGTTAACAGACGAGCCATCGCGGGCGAAAATCCCCCTTTGTCCGTCATGCTCCAATTTTGACAAACGCGAGCTCGACGATTGTGCGAAAAGTGCAAAAGGCAGATACCACGAAATTACCTGCGTGAAGAGAAAATCCCGCGCGGTGCCCCCGACGACTTATTCAACCTTCCGCACACATTGTCCCATGCTTACCCAGGATCTTTAAATTTAAGAATGGTATCAGCGTCCTCCCCGATATGTTGATCTGAATCAATGCAGCCGTGGCCGCCGTGTTGCCTATTAAATAAAGGTGGGACAGCGTCAGGAGGTTCCAATGAAGCTGGCTTTCGTCATTGCTGTCGCCTTCGCTTCGGTCATCGCATTCAACAACGCCATGGCTCAAACGAAAGATGAAAAATGCGCAGCCTATGCGCGCGAGGCCGCAAGTCAAACACCCGCAACAACGGGAGCCGCACGTGGCGCGGCGCGCGGTGCAGTGGGTGGCGCAATAGTCGGCGGTGATGCCGGACGCGGTGCAGCCGCGGGCGCAGTCGTCGGCGCTACGCGGAAGGCGGCTCAGAAAGGCCGCTCCTATCAGTCTTACTATGACGAGTGCATGAAACGTTGACCCCCACGAGCACGCGTAGTTGAGGTTGAAGCTACGCGAGTTTAGAGTGGCAAACATCGGGGTGTCCGCTATTTGCCAATAGCGGGCATCGATTGATTGCAATGTTGGAGTTCAAGTTGATTTGCATCAAGGCGAAAGATCGCAACGAAATGCTTCCCTGCCAAAAGAGTGTTATCCTGTTTAATGAGCGGGAAGCCGCGACGTAAAATCAAAGCCCGGATCAAAGTGCGGGGGTCGGATCGTGAGACGTTTTGGCGGCAATGAGACGCGTCATGGCTGAGCAGCTTAATCCCGTTGCAACTCACCACCTTCCGGGGTTCATCACCGCGCCAGGCGAGACCGACGTGCTCATGGTCGTTATGGCCATTGTCCTCGGCCTTTCCGTCTTCGGTTTTGGCATCCTCTTCCTGCGCTTGCATACGTTGCCCGAGCGGGTTGCGCACAAAGGACACAAGATCCAGTTCGAGATCGTTGCAATCCTCGGCCTGCTCGCTCTCTTCACGCACATGCATATATTCTGGGTCGCGGGATTGCTCCTCGCATTCATCGACCTTCCGGATTTTGCCGGCTTCCTGGGCCGCATTGCAGGCTCGGTCGAGAAGATGGCGGGCCTGAAGCCAGGAGCGGGCGCAGACGATGTGGCGGAAAGTGGCGCACCGACGCCATCGCCCGCAGCGGAGGCCGGCCCGGACCGGCCCGGCGGCAAGCCTTCCACTGAAAAGAAACCGATACACGTCGTCGCAAGCGGCAAGGAGCTTGACCATGCTTGAGATGCTTCTGTGCTCGCTGGTGACGCTTCTTCCGGACTATCTGTATCGCCGTTACGTCCAGGGAAAGCGGTTCGGCAAGGAGATAACGTTCTACTCGGTGTGGTTCGAGCTTCGGTGGGGCATCACGGGCTGCCTCATTCTGACCGTGGCCCTTATCACGACCGTGTTCTACAACCATCCGTCCACGACCAACGTCACGCTTTTCTTCCGCACAGTTCCAATCCTGCCCGAGACGAACGGTCGCGTCGCCGAGGTCTTCGTCGGCCTCAGCGGCCCCATCGCCAAGGGGGCCCCGATTTTTCGGCTGGACAGCTCAAAGCAGCAGGCTGCCGTCGAATCGGCGCGGCGCAAGATTGCGGAGGTTGAAGCGCAAACACTGGTGGCGCGGGCGGACGTGGTCAAAGCCGATGGCCAACTGCAGCAGGCCAACAGCGAGCATCAGCAGACGTTGGACGAGCTCAAGACAAAGCAGGAGCTATATCAGCGCAACCCAGGTAACGTTGCATTCCGCGAGATCGAGCGCCTGCAGGAACGCGAGCGAGGGCAGCTCGGCGCAATCACCGCAGCGACAGCCACGAAACAGAGTGCTGAGGAGCGGATATCAACGCTACTGCCAGCCGAAAAAGCTACCGCCCAGGCCGAACTTGCGCAGGCTCAGGTCGAACTGGACAAGACGCTGGTCCGCGCCGGAGTGAGTGGACGGGTGGAGCAATTCGTTCTGCGGGTCGGCGACATTGTCAATCCCTTGATGCGTCCGGCCGGCATCCTGATCCCCGAGGGCGCCGGTTATCGATCTCTGCAGGCCGGTTTCGGGCAGATCGAGGCCCAAATCATGAAAGTGGGGATGGCCGCAGAAGTCACCTGCGTGTCCAGGCCATTCACAGTTATCCCGATGGTAGTGACAGCTGTGCAGGACTACATTGCCGCCGGCCAGTTTCGCGGCGGCGAGCAACTGGTTGATGTGCAGCAAGTGGCGCGGCCAGGCACTCTTCTTGTTTTTCTGGAACCGCTTTACAAAGGCGGGCTCGACGGCGTGACGCCGGGCAGCAGCTGTATCGCCAATGCCTATTCGAGCAACCACGATGAGATTGTCGCCAAAGACACCAGTGCCTTTCGGGCTTTCGTCCTTCATGTCGTGGATGCGCTGGCGCTTGTGCACGCCCTGATCCTGCGGCTCCAGGCACTGGTGCTTCCGTTCCAGACGCTGGTGTTCAGTGGGCATTGACCATAGCCGGTATCGGTGTCGCGCAGGAACGGTCCATAACTCATCGGGCCAGCGGACCAAACCGTCCCAGGCGTTCGGTAACGCCCACAAGGCTGCGGACGCGAACAAATACACTGGACAACGGGGCTGACAATTTTCCGCACGCCCTTCGCAACGGAAAAAGGTACTTCAACTCGTGAGCCAGCCGTTACTTCGGTTCGTTCAGCGCAGCTTGCTCAAGCTGAATCAGCTTTGGAACGCAACTGATCAGCCAGGCGACGCCGACCCCCAGCGCAGTCTCGATAAAGCGACAAAATGCGTATAGCCACGGCTCTGCGCTGTGATCGAGCACGACAATGGCACAGATGTAGCCGGCAACCCTGGCGCCCTCACTGGCGCGCAGGACCTGGCACATCAGCATGGCAATCAGGACGCTCAGGCCAACTGCCCATGCACCGGGTGGAAAGATCTGGCTGAGGATCGCGCCGCAAACCGCCCCCAATACCGTGGCCACCATGCGGCGTAGTCCGAGTTGCCGGGTTTGGGATGGCGTAAGATCGGTAACGATGACCGCGGCAACAAACGCATAAATCGGATGTTCGAGTTTAAGGACCTCGGCAATGGCGATAGACAAGCCGGATGCCAGCGAGGCTCTGATGGCGAGCTGAATCCCCTTGAGCGCCTGAAGCTGCACATTAACTCGCAAATCGACAAATCAATGTAGCAACCCACCAGCTCCTCATGCGGGCACCGATTTAGCGATAGTAACCGGCATTAGTCGGCTCGAAGCTACGTGGTTTCTCATACTTAGTCAGCTTCCGGTCACGGCTTGTCAGCCTAGCGCTGCCGACCTTACCTTTTCGGCGCAGCCTTCGACGCTTCGTAGGCGTCCCTGTAGCCACGCGCAATGGTCCGAACGCCGCGTCCGATATCCTCATATGCCTCGTCGGGCAGGTTCGCCAAAGATACTCGCAACGACCAGTTCGGCGCCTCGAAGCCTCCGCCGTTCAAGAGCACGATGCCGTGCGCTTCGGCCAGCCGGAAGGCAAGATCAAGCGGGTGGATGTGCTTCTTCAGGTAGTCGACCGCAGCATCGCCGATGTTTTTGCGCGCCCAGAACTCGAAGTCGATGAGCCCATAATACGCATCGAAGTTCGGGTTTGGCGGAACCTCGAGCCCCAGGCCGTCAATCATCGCCTTGGCGCGTCGCTGGACGATGTCCATGCATGCCTTTTGATAGACCTTGTTCGCGTCCATCAGTTCGTACAGCGAAAACATGGTCATCATCACCTGCTGCGGCAAGGAAAGCCCCGCTGTGTGATTGAGACCGATGTCACGACTGTCCGCAACAATGCGGTCGATGAACTTGAATTTGCGCGGTTCGAGCGTGATCGGCCCGTATCGCTTGTCGAGCGCTTTGACATGCTCCTCGGGAAGTTTGGCGATCATTTTGTCGAAGATGTTATCTTCGTGAATCGCAATCACCCCCAGCCGCCATCCGGTGCAGCCAAAATATTTGGAGTATGAATACACGCCGATCGTATTCTGCGGGAGTTCGCCGAGGAGCGAGCGGAAATCATGCACAAAGGTTCCGTACACGTCGTCGGTCAGCAACATGAGGTCGGGGCGCTTGTTTTTTACAAGGTCGACAATCTTGGCAATTGTTTCCCTGCTCATTGCCATACCGGTCGGATTACCGGGATTGACAATGAAGAACGCCTTGATCTTGGGATCTTCAAGTTTCTTGATATCGGCATCGCTGTACTGGAAACGGTTCTCCTGCGGTGCCGCGATGTTCACCACCTTGAGGTCGTAGTCCTCCAGGTGCGTCATCTCAAGATACGGTGTGAAGATTGGCGTGCCGAGCGCAATCGTATCGCCGGGAAACAGCAAGCGGTTGGCCTTCAGCGATTTGAAGATATAACACATCGCTGCGGTACCGCCCTCGACCGCATAAAGATCGAATTTTCCTTTCGGCTGCGGCTTCCCGCACATGGCCCACATCAGATATTCGTGCACAATCCGTTCGTTGTGGACCAGCATCCGGTCCGGCACCGGATAGTTGTCGCCGATAATCGAATCGACGAGTTCATGAACGAATGCATCAGGGTCGAAGCCGAAGGTCTTGATCGCGAATTTCACCATGGAGGAAAGGAAGTCCGCGCCGGGCATATCTGTATGGCTCGCGAGCCATCCTTCAAGCCGGTGGGCGATGCCTTTGGGGTGCGGCATCCCTCCGACCCCGGGAGGTTCGTCCATCACGCGCTTGCTCTCGGTGATGGCGAACTGACCGAGCAGGAAGAAACCTTCGCGCGGGGTGGTCGCGATCCAGTTGGGATTGCCGCGGCCGGCATTCAGAAACGTAGACTGTGTGGTTCTCGAGACCTTCTTGGCCAGATCGATCAACTCGTTCTTGATCTCAAAGGGGCTCAAGGATTCGAATTTTTGCAGCGTAAGGATGTCAGCCATGACTAGCTCCTGTGCTTGTTTTAGCGGGAATCCGGTCTCGGAGAAGCCGGCCTTTCGCTGCAAGGCCAACGATGACCAATCTCCAGATCGTCAGTAACGTGTTTCCCACCGCGTATGTCACGGTATAGCCGAGCCTGGGAATCTGGCTCTTGGCGCGGTCGTTGATCATGCCAAGCGAAGCTGTCGTCGTGCGGGCGCCAGAACAGCATCCCAGCACAATCGCGTCGTCGAACCGGAACAGGTATTTTCCCACGTGGACAAGCGAAGGATCGGCACCCAATTGTTGGTCGCCACGAACCAGTCACTTGCCGATCATCGCGTGGGGTGACCGTATCTATTACGCCGCCTTTCGTTGAACCTTTCCCTTCTCCAGCACTTCCGGTCGCAGCAGCTTGAGACCTTTGGCGGCCTCGTAGCCGTGAATTTCCTTCACATCGAGCTTGCGCATGAAGTCGATCGTATCCTGGGTCAGAACCTGGCCCGGTACCATGATCGGAAAGCCCGGCGGATAGGGGATGACGAAGTTGGCCGAGACCAGCTCCGGTCCTTCCTTCAGTCGCTTGTTCAGCTCCGGGCTATTGAGGGGCAGGTACTCGCAACCCGTCTCGTTATAGGCACCGAAGAAGGCCGTGCGCATGTCGCCCTCAGACGTCCGATCCCCGGCGTCACCCCGGAATGCTTTGTGAAATCTGCTGAAGTTGGGGAGGTGAGGCACGTCCTCCATTAGATTTTTCACCCGGGCTGCAAAAGCTTTCTCTTCCCCTTTGCCGCCAGTGCTGAGCCTGTCTTCGATAACATTGCAGATTTCGACCAGCACACGAATGAGCAGCGCAATATCACTGCGGGTGTTATTGATATTCGATTGGATCAATACCGAATTCCGCGACGTCTTGTTGACCTGAATGTTGTATTTGCTTGCGAGAAGTCCCTTGAACTGCGTTCCGTCGAACCCCGCTGTTCCGCAAACGAGTGTCATTCTCGTCGGATCGAGGTAGAACTCGTCTTCCCGCATCGCCTTCACCACATTACCCCAGGTTACGCCCGGGGCCAGATAATCGGCGAAACCGGATTGGCGAAATTCCGCCGGGATCATTTCGTCGGCCCCGAGAATCTTGAAGTATTTCGAAATAAGCGGATGGCGATTTACTGCCATACGAACCTTCAACGCGATGGATATCGCGTTCATGACCAAGCCATAGCCCTCCAGCTCCATCTGACGCCGGGCGATTTCAATGCCTGCGATCAGTTGCTGGTTGGGACTTGTCGATGCATGGGTGAAAACGGCTTCGCGAAATTGGCTCGCAACCGAGGGATAATCTACGTCCTTCACCAGCACCATGGAGCCCTGCCGGATTGCAGACATGGATTTATGCGTGGAGTTGGTCTGATAAACCCTCAACCGAACCTTGCGTGGATCGGGAATGAGCCGCGCGGCCATGAGCTTGTCTTTCGATGGCTTCGCTCCCAATTCAGCTTGCTGCTTCTCGTATGCCTTCAAAGAGGAAGGATCTTTCAACCACTCCTCGATCGCGGCCGCCGCACCCATCGCGGTACGCGGCCGAAGGAAAGGCGACCAGTGCGCAAAACCAGACCAGGCCTCGTCCCAGAGGAAAATGAGATCCGGCTTAATCGCAAGGCATTCCTCCATCACGCGACGCGTATTGTACATGTGCCCGTCGAAGGTGCAGTTCGTGAGATCGAGCATCCGCACACGACCCAGCCTGCCTTCGTCGCGTAAATCGAGTAGCGCCTTCTTGATCGTGCTCAGAGGCACCGCGCCGTACATCGAGTATGCAGTGAGAGGGAACGCTTCGACATAGAGCGGCTGCCCGCCGCCAAGCACCATGCCGTAATGGTGAGATTTATGACAGTTGCGGTCGACCACAACGATATCGCCGGGCGCGACCAGTGCCTGCACCACCATCTTGTTGCTTGTCGACGTGCCGTTTGTAACGAAAAAGACATGATCGGCGCCGAACGCGCGAGCCGCGTCTTCCTGTGCCTTCTTGATGTTGCCAGTCGGCTCCAGCATGCTGTCAAGGCCGCCGGTCGTTGCGCTGCTTTCGGCAAGAAACAGATTGATGCCGTAAAATTCGCCCATGTCCCGAATCCACTCGGAATTGAATACTGATTTACCTCGGGCAATCGGCAGCGCGTGGAAGGTTCCGATCGGACGCTGGGCGTACTTCTTGAGGTTATCGAAGAACGGAGTTGAGTAGCGCGCTTGCACGCCCTCGAGTATCGAAAGATGCAATTCGAGTATTTCTTCGACGCCGTAGAACACGCGCCGAACATTGCTCGCGGCCGAGCTTCCAGCAATCGTTTCGACATCGCGATCTGTCGTCAGATAGAGATCCAGCTCGGGTCGAATACGCTTGATAGCGTCGGCAAGCTGAAGTCCTGACCTGTCGGAGTTTGCTTGCCCGACGATCGGATCGAGTATACTCCGCAGCACCGGCGCATCGTGCGCGGAGCGGTACTGTACGCCCTCAGCCACAACCACGGCGGCGATCTGCGGGTTTACGACGACGGCGCAGAATGCATCTTCGAAGCTGCCGACAATGATCGGTTCGTAGATGAATAAATCTTCCGGCCGGCGCACGCGGCGGATCTCGGCGGCCAAACTCGGCCAGCGCGCCGGCGGCTGAGCGGTGACAAAAAGCGCTTCAAAATAGGGTCGGTGAGTGACCGCTTTTCCAAAAACACTGGGAAGAATATCTGGCATTGTGTCGGCATCATCGTCCCGAGGACCAGCTTCCGCCTCGTTTGCGTAAGAGCGGGTTAAAATTGCATCGGAAATTCGCCGCACCAGCCGTGCCGTACCTTTTGCGTCGTTGGCGGCAATGAGATCATTCAGTGCTCGCATCTGGCGCAGTCCTGGATGGGCATGAAACTCCTCGAGAACCGATAGACCGCGCAATGTGGCTTCGACGTCGCTTCGGTCCTTCTTCCCGGCGACCCAGGCCTCGGCGCAGGTCATCACTTCACGCCACCGATCGGAACGTGCCGAATGCATCAGAAAGAACTGATCAATTTGTGTTTCAGTGGCTGTCGTCATGGTCGCACACTCCTATTTTTTTCAACTAGCATGTCATTCGAAGGCAAGACTTCCTTGGTCCAAATCAAGACTTCGGCCTGCCTCACTTGATCAACAGGACAATCACCAGGCCCCATAGCGTCAGAAGCGTGTTGCTGACCGCATAAGGAACTGTATAGCCGAGCATCGGTACGTCGCTCCTGGCGACCTCTCCAACCATCGCAACCGAGGCAGTCGATGTCCGTGCGCCGCCGCAGCAACCGAGGTTGATCGCCGGGTCGAAGCGAAAGATGTACTTGCCGATGAGCGGCGCGAGCAACATTGGAACGCCGGTGGCGAAGACGCCCCAGAAGAAGATGCCGAAGCCGGCTTCCTTGAGCCCGGCGATAAAGGTCGGTCCCGAACTGATCCCTACGATCGCGATGAACACGTTCAGGCCGACCGAGTTCATGAACCACAGCGTGGCCTGCGGAACGTTGCCGATCTGCGGCTTCACCGTCCGAAGCCAGCCGACGAAGATGCCCGCGATCAGCGCGCCGCCGGAGGTGCTGAGCGTGATCGGCACACCGCCGATGGGCAGGACCGCAGCGCCGATCAGGCCGCCAACCAGGATGGCGAGACCGACCAGCACCATGTTCGTAATCGTCGTCGGACGATCGGCGAAGCCCACCGCCTTGACGAAGCGGTCGATGTTCGCCTTCGCGCCCGCGACGTGCAGGATGTCGCCGCGGTTGAGCTTGGTCTGCGGCAGGACGGGGATGTTGACCGCGGCCGAACCACGCCGGATCGAGTTGAGGAACACGCCGCGTGCATAGGACTGCTGCGCGGCCTCGGCCAGCGTGCGTCCGTCGAGCGCCTTCGAGGTGAGCAGTACATCGACGGCTTCGACCGGAAGATCGAGCAGTTCCTTGTCGTCGACTTCCTCACCCTGGCCGAGGACGTTCACCAGAACCTCGCGGGGGCCCGATACCGCGACGACGTCGCCGGCCTTCAGGACCGTCTCGGCGGTGAAGGGAACGAGCTCACCGCCGCTACGCAGATTCTCGATGAAGATGCGTTGACCGCCGGCAAGACCTTCGGCAGCGGCAATGGTCTTGCCGACCGCCTGGCCGCCTTCCTTGATCCTGTAGGCCCGCGCCTCGCGTGCGCGCCGGGCGCTCAGGAAGGCCGACTTGGGTGCGCCGCCCGACATCTCGCGCTCGTAGCGGGCGCATTCGGCGGCGATGTCTACCCCGAGCAGCTTGGGCCCGAGGAATGCAAGAATCCAGCCGGTGCCGATCGTGCCGAACAGGTAGGTGATGGCATAGGCCACAGGGATCAGGTCCTGCTGGGCCTTGGCCTGATCTGCAGGCAGCCCCAACTGGTTGATCGCGTCGTTGGCAAGGCCGATTGACGCCGAGATCGTCTGCGCGCCGGCCAGAAGCCCTGCGGCAAGGCCCGGTCCGTAGCCCGAAACGGCCGCCGCGATATAGACCACGAGCAGACAGAGCACCGAGATCACCACGGCAAAGGCCGCCTGGGGGGCACCATCCGTCGCGATGCCGCGGACGAATTGCGGCCCGACGCCGAAGCCCACGGCGAACAGGAACATGATGAAGAAGACCGACTTCACCTGTCCCGAAATCTCAATCCCAAGCTGGCCAATAACGATCCCGGCGAGCAGCGTGCCGGTCACGGCGCCCAAGCTGAAGCTTTTGAATCTGACGGCGCCGATCCAGTAACCGATCGCCAGTGTAAAAAATATTGCGAGCTGCGGATTGGCACGGAGAGTGTCGGCAATGTAACCAAACATTATATTTCCCTTTCAATTGACCCAAGAAGTGTCCGAAGGACCGTCCAAGGTCTCAAGCGGAAGATCTACAAATATCGGCTCGTTGCCGGCCACCTCCTCCATCCGCCGGTTGATCCATCGTGCCTTCGTGCGGTTTTGCGTCCTTGGACATTGTCGCGTACTCCCTGATGGAAAATATGATGACTGTGCGGAGCGATCGAGCCTTGACCTAAATCAACGCACACCCCGTTACCGCCGACAGGCGGTTACGCAGCATAAGTAACCCCAACAATTATAGGCCCTAGTACCGTCAGGACGATGTTGGCGATGGCATACGGGACGGCGACGCCCAGCACCGGCGTCTGGCTCTCGGCAACTTCACAGGACCCGGTGACGGCCGCATCGACTGTCATGGCGCCGGCAAGGGCACCGCAAATGATCACCGGGTTCATGTGCAACACCCGATGAGCAAACAGCGTTCCGACGACCATTGGCGTCAGCGTCACGAAAACGCCCACCATCAGTAACGTCGGCCCGTGCGCCTGGATCGCACTCCAGGCCGCGGCTCCACTGACCAGCCCAATCGAGGCAACGAATCCGCCGAGACCAATATCGATCAGTGTTTGCTGGGCTGCTGGCGGTATTGCTCCGATGGTCGGTCGCCGCGAGTGCAGCCAGCCGCACGCAAGACCGGCCACCAAAGCACCACCACCGCCGCCAAGCGTGAGGGGCACCGATCCAACTGTGATGCTGAACACTCCAACCAGCAACCCAACTGCAACGCCAAGCGCCGCGAAAGCAATGTCGATCTTGTCGCCGGCCCGCAATACTTGCCCAATCTTCGGCGTCAATCGGTCCAGATCGCGTGACACGCCGACAAGCGTCATGACATCGCCGACATATATGCGCGTCCCCGGTGTCAAGGGCACTTCCTGGCCGTTCCGCGTCAACGCGCGCAAGAAAACGCCCCGCGCCGCATCCCCTACCCTTTCTACGATTTCGGTCAGGGTCCGGCCATGGAATTCGCGTGACGCTACGAGCACTTCTTGGACTTCGCCCGGGACAGAGCGCATGACGTGCTCGCCCTCGATTTCCATACCGATGACTGAATGCGCGGCGACAATCGCCGCCGTCGGGCCGGCGAGCAGAATTTCGTCACCCCATTCGAGGCGCGTCTCAAGGTGCGGCTCGACATCTTCGCCATTGCGCAAGATGCGCTCGACGACGACGCGTCGACCGATTTGTTTCTCCACCTCGCCTACTGTACGGCCTGCCGCTGTCGAGATCTGGTAAGCGCGTGCCGCAAACTTCCGATACAAGAGGTTTTTGCTTTTTGTCTCGGCGCCGCCCGACAGGGCCGTCTCAAGTTTGACGGCCTCCTGTTTCAGGTTGACGCCCATCAGACGCGGCGCGCCGAGCGGCACATAGAGCAGAACGAGGATATAGCCGAGAATATATGTGACTGCATACCCGGCTGCGATGTTGCCCTGCTGTTGGTTCAATACATCTCCAGGCAGACCGAGCTGCGCCAGGGCGCCCGAAGCCGTACCCATCATCGACGTCTGTGTCAGGCTGCCTGCAGCAACGCCGGCGGCAGTCCCGGGATCAAACTTCAATGTAAAAGCGAATATAAGAACGACGATCAGACCCGTCGTTCCGATAACCAGCGCCAGGACTACCTGCGAAAGTGTTCGCAGGCTCAGCGAGGCAAAGAATTGGGGGCCGGATCGGTACCCTATGGTGAATACAAAAAGCGCAAACAGAATTGACTTGAGAAGCGAAGGGATAACGAAACCGCCGATCTGGCCAATGATAACGGCGACAATCAACGTACACGCGGTAGCACCTATTGCAAATCCGCCGATACGTATCCGGCCAAGCAAGGTGCCAATCGCGATCGCCAGAAAGAGAAAAATTTCCGGCGCGCTTTTGACGATGTAATTCAGAAATGACATTTGTTCATCCGTTGCGGTGAATAAACTCTAAGTCGGGCGGTAAGTGACAATTTTGGAATTTGCCCTCGCCAAGACGAATGCAGGCAAGAATGTGTTGAAGTTTGAAAATGAGGTTGATCCAGATCAACTAAATATGAATTTCCTGGAACAAACAGGGTTCGATCAGAAAGCGCCGTACAGGGCACTGTTTCAAGTGTGCGCAATCCATTTGATTTGTATCAACTTAGGTCGAAACGGATCATGCACTTTGTTGAAATCAGGAGAATAAAATGAAAATAAATTCTTGTAACTCGTACCTCATCGCTGCTGCGATGGCTGCGTTGCTCGTGTTCGGAACCGCTGCAAATGCACAGAATACGATAAGCCAAAAAATTGCCGCTCGCCTGGCGGCAGCAGCAACTAAAATCGAAGCGGGTTGTGGGAGTGATATCAACAAGTTCTGTACGACCGTGACCGCCGGCGAGGGGCGATTGATGTTCTGTCTCCTTGCACATGAAGACAAATTGGGCCGGAAGTGCGATTACGCCCTTTATGACGCGTCACGAAAAATGGATCGCGCGCTTGACCTGGTCGGACAGGCCGCCGATGCCTGCTGGAACGACATCCAAAAGCGCTGCGCAAACATTCCGGAAGGCGGTGGTCGCATCGCTGAGTGCCTGCTTGCCAACAAAGCGGCAGTCACAAAGCCATGCCGGGCTGCGGTTGAACGATTCCCCTTCGCGAAGTAGGAGCGCGAAGACGTACGAACTCGTGCGCGTGCCGTCCGCTACAAATTGATTAGTTCCTGAACAGCACCGTGTAGTCGAGAATAAACCGGAATTCCGGTTGGGTATCCCGGACATTGCCTTCCTGCCAAACGTCCGAATATTGCACTTTGGCGCGGAAGCCTTTCAATGGGCCTTCCGTGGGGCGATATTGGATCCATAAATTCAGTTCATCACGATCGGGGATGCCCACATTCGTGCTCGGATTCAGTGCGCCCCATCCAGCGGTATACCAGGCTCCCGTGCTCAGGCCGGACAGTCCGTTCTTGCCGAAAGCGTAGCCGAAATCGTAGGCGACGCTCGCGCCGACGGCTTTCTCACCGGCATTGTCGAACGATATCTGCTGCATGTCGGTGTAGTTCGGCTTGGAGCCGAACGGCGAATAGATCTTCGATTCATCGCCGGTAATCGAGCCGGCGACGAAGACCGTCCACCCGGCGTATGTCATCTGCACCTTGGCCGAAGCCTGATAAGTCTGAAAAGGGCTTCCGGTCAGCATATCGGAACCAACGCTTCGCTGATCGATAACGTTTGCGCCAATGTTCCACTGTGGAACATTTTTCGGCAGCTGAAAATTGTACTCGGCTTGCGCAAATCCAGTATTGATGAAGTCCTGGACGTTATAGTCCATCAACACGGCTGAAAATCCCGGAAACGGCCGGAACTTGACCATTGCGAATGGCGCCCCGCGGTTGAGGATATCGGCGCCCGCCAATGCATCCGACATGGGTATGAAATCATTCGAATCGCGCTGCTTGATATTCCAGAGATAACCGACCGCGTAGTCATACATTCGATCTTTGACAGGAAGAGAAACGAGCGTCACCCCCTCGAAAGTGTTGGGGACCATGCGGCTGTCCTGCGGATTGATGAGTGGCGTATCCACCAACTGGCGGCCGCCGCGAATTTCCTGATCAAAAATGTTTATGCGTCCGTAGGCCTGTCCGAGCACGTTGAGCGGCTCCTGTTCCGGGTTCAGCAGCTTCGTACCGCTTTCGTCGGATGGACCGAAAAGCTTTTGCGAGGTGTAAACGGCAGCATGTACTCCAAACGTGTTGGCGATCAGACCCGAGCGGTATGCGATCCAGCCTCCCGCCGCCCAGGCCTGTGACCTCGACCCGTCAAAATTGTCACGTGTCAAATAATAGGTGCGGCCGACGAACTGCAACAGCAAATCGCGAATGAATGGTGGCGTATCCGCGGGAAATTCCTTTCCCATGACGTCACGCCAAAGGATCTCGCGCATATATGGCTGCGGTGGCAATTTCCACGGCGTAGCCTGGCGCTGCAACGCCTCTTCCGCCACATCTTGGTGATTGGGCGGCTCAAGGCCTGAGTAAAAATAACGAGCTGCTACGGTTTCCTCCGTACGCGGTGGGTAGGTCTGGGCTTGAGCGGTCGCACCAGTCCATCCCGTGCAAACCCCGACACATCCTGCGACAACGGCAACCTTTGCGAAGGTGCCTCGTCTATGGGTATCCGCAACACCAGCCAACCCCGGTACGCGCATGCGCCGTCCCCTATCTGTAGTTTTTTATCTTATCTTCCGGCCGGCAGCAAAACACCAAAACTGGAAATTCCAAAATAAAAAAGCCCTGACCGGCAAATCTCATTGATTTGCGTCAATCACAAAGCACTGCGTCATCGCTACGAGACTCCCTTCTTGGCAGCTAGATACCTGCAAATACGCGGTGTTACCCTCGTGAAGGCAATTGCTCGCCAAGCCAAGACGGTTAAACCGTTTGTTGAAAGTCAAGTTGGCGTTGAATCCGGCGCCGGTTTGAAAGGAGAGCAAGCACCATGTGTCGTTGGCTCGCATATTCAGGGACGCCCCTCCTTTTGGAAGAGCTGCTCTACAAGCCCGCTCATTCGCTCATTGACCAAAGTCTCCACTCGAAATTAGGGGTTGAAACAACGAACGGCGATGGTTTCGGCGTTGGCTGGTACGGGGGTAGCGAAATTCCTGCGCTCTATAAAAGTATGGCCCCGGCATGGAATGACCGGAATTTGCGGGAATTATCGGGGCAAATCCGCTCTGGGCTTGTATTTGCACATATCCGGTCGTCAACCGGGACCCCCGTGCAGCAGACCAACTGTCATCCCTTCCGCCACGGCAATTGGCTCTGGATGCACAACGGCTCGATTGCAGGCTTTTCGGACGTGAAACGAGAGTTGATGTTGGCGGTCGACCCGTCGCTCTATGCCGATATTGAAGGGTCGACTGATTCAGAACTGTTCTTTTTTGTCGCCCTTACGATGGGGCTCGAGCATGATCCGCCTGGCGCTGTCGAGCGTGCGGTCAGCCTGATCGAGCGTATTGGACGCGCGCACGGCATCGAGCATCCCATTCAAATGACCGTGGCCGCGAGTAACGGGCAGAATGTCTGGGTTTTCCGGTATTCAAGCGAAAGTCGATCACGTTCTCTCTTCTATTCGACGAGCGTGGCAACACTTCGTATTCAGTATCCGGATAGTTCAATTCTTCACAAAGTATCCGACAAAACGCGGCTTGTGGTCTCGGAGCCACTTGGAGATCTCAAGGGTGTCTGGAACGAGGTGCCGGAGTCCAGCTACGGCATAATTTGTGAGGGTCAAGACGAGCTCAGAAAATTCGCTCCGCGCCCAGGTTAACTGGAAGCCTGACTTGTCCCTGTCGAATATGTTCGGACTCGCCACTTAATCGGCTGTAGCGAAAGCAGCTTCATCATCAAACAATGATCAATGCCCGTTATCGCTCTGGAGCTGCAACCTCGACCTTCTTCCAGGTTTGATCCGGATTGAACCATGTAAAGCGCGCGGCGCGTTGCGCCGTGCGCGGACCGAGATCCTTCTGGTAGACGACGCCCTTGTGATTGACCATGAACGTCATCACACCCGAATTGGCGTACTCGGCCGGGTAGGCCACCAGCGCAAAGCCGCCGATCATCTTGCCGCGCACGACGTAGTCGATTTCGCCGCCCTCGGCATTGGGCCCTTGCTGCGTCAGCACCTTGAAGTAATAGCCGTGATAGGGCGTGCGCCCGGCGCCGACCCTGTAGCCTTCGACCGTTGCCTCGGCGACCAGATCACCCAGCGGGCTCGCTTCGGTGTCGCCCTGCGCCGATGGCCAGTACAGCCCGTCCTTCTTGCCCGGGTGGCTGACAATGCGCTGGGCGTAGGTCGGAACCCCGGCGCCGGTGCGGTCCTTCTCGGCATAGTCATTCTGCGCATCGACATAGGCAAGGCAGGCCTGGATGGCGTCAAGCTCGTTGCGGCCGATGCGCCGATACAGGATCTCGAGGCGGCCTGCGGCCGTGTCGAACTGCCAGGCGCCTTTCTTTCGGGTCAGCGGAATCGGGAACGGATAATCCTCCGTCCCGATGATCATCACGGCCTTGTCGTCGCCTTCCATTTTCACTTCATGTTTGGCGTCGTAGGCCGCCAGGAACTTCTGGCGAATGGTCTCATCGGCAACCGTGTCGCCGGACGAGACGATGTCGACGCCGTCGCGGCCGAGCACGGTGATCACGCCCTTGGGCCAGTCGTCCTTCGTGGCGCCGACCAGCGCTTTGACCGCGTCATCCGGGCTCTTGAAGGATTGCTGGGCGTTCGCCGCAGAGACCGAGGTCATGAGCGCAACCGCGGCAATGCAGCAAGCCAGTCGGCCGGAGAGAGAGAGGATCTGGGTCATGGCGATCTCACCAATCGTTCGTTTGCGTGTGCGCGATCCCGGCGGCGGCTGGCAGCCGGCGTCCCGACGCAACCCAGTGGTCGTAGGTATCGAATGTCAGCCCGAGCTTGTCGTAGAAGACCCGCAGATACCCGTCCGGCCCGCGGACGACTGCATCCGGCCTGATGGTCTCAACTTCCTGCGCCATGACGCCGACATAGGCCTTGTCGCCGCCATTGTAGACGAAGCGGTAGAAGCCGAGGCCATTGTCGAGGTGGCCAAGCAGGACGACGTCGTGCTTGAGCCTGATGTCGGAGCGACGTCCGCCGCCTCCGCCACCGCCACGGCCGCCGCCGCCGCCTCCGCCACCACCGCCGGCGGCTCGCCCTCCTCCACCACCGCCGGTCCGCGCTGCTCCACCACCACCACCGCCACCGAGGCTTGCCTTTCCACGCGCAGCCTGCGCATTGGCCGCTTTGCCGGATTGGATGTTCCCCATGGCACTGTCTCGTTTAGGCTGGTGGCTGGCGGCAGGCCGGCTGGCACCCGACGAGGGACCCTTTCCGGCACTCGGCTTATTGGCGGGGGCACGGTTGGCGACATTGGGCTGGTTGCCCGGCGCGCGATTGCCAACATTGCTACCCGCACCGCTGCCGGGCTTGATCACCTGGTTGCCACTGTGGCCGCGGAAATCCATGCGATCATTGCTTCCCGCCCGGATATTGTTGTTGCCGAACTTTTGGTTCACGTTTGCGTTGTTATATTTCACGCCGCCGCGGTGGGCGGGATTGTGCTGCCAATTATTGTTCACGTTGATATTGGTCGAGCGGTTCACATTGATGTTTCCGCCACCCCAGTTGACGCCACCGCCCCAGTAGTTGCCGCCCGCCGCCCAGCGCCCGACCGCATAGCCTGCGCCGAACGCGAGGCCGGTCTGGATAAGCCCGGCGCCAATGTAGGGCGGTGGCGGGAAGTAGTAGGGCGGATAGGCCGGATAGGGCCAGCCGCCATAGACCACAGCAGGATCGTAATACGGCACATAAATCGTGTCCGGCACCGTCGGCTCGATGACGATGACCTCTTTGCCCTGCTCCTGCTTTTTGCTGACCTTCTGTTCCTTGGTCGACGCCAGCTTTTTGTTGGCTTCGGCCTTCGTCCGCAGGCGCTGGACTGCATCCATAAGATCTGCCTGCTGCGCGAGCACGGCATCGCCGAGTTTCTGTGTCCAGTCCAGCTTCGTGCTCATCATCGAGAGTACCGACGGCGTGGCAACCAGGGACTTCACGCTGTCGTCCCATGACTGCTTGTCTGCCGCGGCCTTCAGCGCGTCGCCCTTGAGCGCCTTGTTTTCGGTCGCCCAGCGATCGGCCTGCACGACCTCGAGCGGATAGGTCGATGCCATCAGGATCTCGGCAAGCAGCGCATCCGGATAAAGCGCGATCGGAGCGACCAGCTGGTCGAGCTGTTCGGCCTTGAGCAACTGCTCTGATTGGGCAGAGGCGGGTGCAGCAGGAGTTTGTGCATGCACTATTGCGATTGACATCACCGTCAACACGAATGCCGCGATGATTGACCGCATTACAGACGTATTCATGTACCTCTCCCTGTCGGGCGCTAATTATTCCAGTACAAAGGTTTCGAAGGGACCCGACATTGATATGAATCAAGCGAGCTCTCTGGTGCACTTGATA
The DNA here is from genome assembly GCA_963828695.1 of uncultured Alphaproteobacteria bacterium. Lineage (GTDB taxonomy): Bacteria > Pseudomonadota > Alphaproteobacteria > Rhizobiales > Xanthobacteraceae > Pseudolabrys. Next base: position 1,308,303 of record CAWHFS010000001.1, read on the forward strand.
TCGGAAATCGACTAGATTGCCTCAGGGCGCTGCATGTCGGATTCGACAAAACACCGGAAAACAACAACCTGGCTCTCCTGGTTCCCACCATCCCGTTGGCTGGCTGAATACCGCCCTTCCTGGCTCCTCGGCGATATCGTTGCCGGGATAACCTTGGCGGCCTATGCAATCCCGGTTTCTCTGGCCTATGCAGGTCTTGCAGGCTTGCCTCCGCAAGTTGGCGTCTATGGTTATCTACTTGGTGGTCTGGGCTATGCCCTGCTCGGATCTTCGCGTCAGCTTGCCATCGGGCCCACTTCCGCCATCTCACTCATGATTGCAGCGACCGTGGGAGCAATGGCTGACGGGGACGCGCAACGGTACGCCCAGATCGCCAGCCTGGTGGCCTTCACGGTCGCAGCGCTCTGCTTGTTCGCATGGCTGTTGCGATTGAGCACGCTCGTGAAGCTGATCAGCGACAGCATCCTTGTCGGCTTCAAGGCTGGAGCTGGCATGACCATCGCCCTGACCCAGCTGCCGGCTCTTTTCGGCGTGAAAGGCGGGGGTCACAACTTTCTTGAACGAGCCTGGTTGTTGGCCGGGCAACTCGGGCAAATGCATAATCTCGTTCTCGTTGTCGGTGTTGTCGCAATCGGACTGCTCGTGTTCGGTGAACGCCTCCTGCCTGGGAAACCCGTCGCCCTCGGGGTTGTCGCGCTGGCAATCATTGCTGCCACCGTATTGGGACTTCCCGCATTTGGGGTGCCAACGACAGGAGAAATTCCTGCGGGCCTGCCCACCCTGTCAGCTCCGGCTCTCAGGCTACGCGACGTTGAGGGGATAATTCCGTTGGCCGCTGGCTGCCTATTGCTCGCTTATATCGAAAGCGTATCCGCGGCCAGAACGTTCGCTGCAAAACATGGATATGCGCTGGATCCGCGGCAAGAGCTTCTCGGTATCGGTGCCGCCAATCTTGCAGCAGCGGTGGGGCACGGCTATCCGGTGGCTGGCGGACTGTCGCAATCGGCTGTAAATGACAAGGCCGGCGCGCGCACATCATTAGCGCTTGTGTTCGCGTCGATCACACTTGCGCTTTGCCTGCTCTTTCTGACCGGCTTGCTTGAAAATCTTCCGAAGGCTGTGCTGGCTGCGGTCGTGTTGACCGCGGTGTATGGGTTGATGGACTTTCCGTCCATCCTTCGCATGTGGCGAGTGAGTCGGCTGGACTTCTACGCCGCGGTGATCGCTCTTGGAGCCGTCCTGCTTCTCGGGATTCTCCAGGGTATCCTGCTTGCCGCACTGGCCTCGATATTGTTGCTGCTCGCGCGGGTATCACGCCCGCACGTGGCCTTTCTCGGCCGTATTCCTGGTACAAACAATTACTCGGATATGAGCCGCCATCCCGAGAACGAGCCGCTGCATGGCGTGATCGCCTTCCGCCCCGAGGCGTCTCTGATTTACGTCAATACCAACTCAGTCATGGAAACGGTCCTGGACCATCTTCATTTTGCTGGTCCACCAGACATCGAGTTGGTGATTTGCGATCTCTCGGCCGCTCCATATATCGATCTTGCGGGCGCACGCATGCTGCATGAGCTTCATGGCCAACTTGCGTCTCAAGGCATTGCGCTTCGGATCGTCGGCGCACATGGATCAGTGCGGGATTTGCTGCGGGCCGACGGAATCGAGGACAAGATCGAAAAACTCAATCGTAGCGTGACACTTGACAGTCTGCTTCGAGACAATTTTGCGCAGAATTCGCTTATGCGTTGACGCTATAGTCCAACTGTAAGCGGCACGTGTCGACTAATGTCCGCTTCTCTAATCGGCCGGTTGCGGTCAAGCGCTTTCAGACTATCTTCTGTCGCAGTGTCGATGTCGCTCACGGGCTCGTGTTTCTCTTCGGACTCGGCGCCAGAGCCCTTCCGTTCGACGAAGTCCGCCAGGGTCGAGCCGGCTTATTGCATCGTTATGGTCATGCCGGCCAGACCGAGTGATATCTGAAAGCCGGCCTGCGCTCCCCGAACGCTCAGGACGACGCCCTTTTCGTTCTGCAACGTTGCAACCTGCCCGCCGCCGACGAATGTGGCCCCTGCGCCTACGGCCCCGTAGCTGCCGGCAATATCCCCCGGACTCCTCAAATTGGAGGCCGTGCCGACCAGATCGACGGCCGCAACGCCTAGGCTGCCGATGCCAACACCGCCGACGCTCAGCCGATAGGTCTTGCCATGGTAAGTCAGCGTCCCGCTACCGCCGCCGGCACCGATAATAAATCCAGCCTTGACGATATGGAGCCGGATGGTGCCGGTCTGCGCCTGGGACTGCGTGGACGCGCCTAAAAGCATTGTTACAGCCAGGGCAACAACGGCAACGAGTTGCGAGTTTCGAATGAAGCCAGACATTGTCAATCTCCTGCTTTCTATTACATCCAAATCTCGCCGCAGGCTTCGCCCGAGGCGATACCTCCAAATCAACCACCCAGAGCTGTCGACGACAAGCTGCGCCGGATCACAAGTGGCATGCCCGAACGCCAGGAGATGTTATGGAATGGGAAAATCTCTTGGCTAACAGGGTTCGGGTTGCAGTTCAGGCTGGACAGGAAATCATACCAGTGCAGGACCCAAGTGTGTAATTCGCAACCTCCCCAACCTTGCCAGCCGCGGATTCCAGTGCCTCATCGGAGAATCCATTGCTAAGAAGATCTTCTTCATTTTGTCGGAGTTCGCAGGTGTTGTCATTCATGGGATCGATCCTTTCTTCGGCAGTATCTGCAGTAATGTATCGAGGGCTCCAATCAAACCTATCGTAACCATTACGTGGGCAAGAACGAGCTTCCTTGACGCAAATCAATATTGAGCAATGCCCTCGCCAACGCCCCTGGCAGGGTCACGGGGGCGTTACGTCGGATGCCTTTTTCCAGGTTTGATCGGGATCGTACGTCGTCATTTTCTCGGCGAGCTTGGCTGTGCCGGGTCCGAGGTCCTTTTGATATACGATACCAGCGTGGTTTACGAGAAATGTCATGACGCCCGAATAGCCATACTGGGCCGGATATGCCAACAAAGCAAAGCCACCAATCATTTTGCCGCGCACGGAGTAGTCAAGGGCCCCGCCCGGCGCGTGGGGCCCCTGCTTTGTAAGGATCCGAAAATAGTAGCCGTGAAATGGCAACCGCTTGCCGCCGATCCGATAGCCCTCGGCAGTTGCCTGAGCGACAAGTTCGCCTAATGGGCTAGCTTCTTCCCCCTGGGAGGTTGGCCAATAAAGTCCGTCCTTTTTGCCGGGTTGACTTACAACTCGTTGCGCATAGGTGCCCTTGCCAGCACCGGTACGATCTTTTTCAGCATATTCGTTCTGTGCATCGACGTATGCCAGACAGGCCTGGATTGTGCTGAGCTCATTGCGGCCTACGCGACGATACAGGAGCTCCTGGCGACCGGCCGCCGTATCGAGACGCCATGTTTCACCCTTGCGGACTATTGGAATCGGGAACGGAAACTCTTCGTCGCCAATGACCATGATAGCCTTGTTGTCGCCATCCATGGTAATTTTATGCTTTGTATCATAGGTTGCGACGAATTTGCGACGAGCTGTGGCATCGGCCACATCGTCCCCGGATGAAATAATTCCAGCGCCGCTCGGGCCCAACACTTTCAACAAACTTTTGCGGTCGCCGCTCCTGACCGCGCTGACGAGCGCATCGGCTACGTCCTGGGGGGTTTTATAGGATTGTTGGGCGTTGGTGACTTCCGGAAACAAGAAAATAAGCACCGCCAGTAAAAACAATACGCGTTTTCCGGAAGTGTGCAGATGGAATGCTTGGGCGAGTGAGTGATTCTTGTTCATGACATCCTCGACTCCATCCAAGGTGGCTTTTGCTCGAAATTTCGCGTGCACCGGCAACCCTAAAGTTTACACGATCATGCGCTCTGGCAATGCAGGCATGTGCTTTTCCCGGCGGCGAGCAGCCACTACGCCGATACCTAACCTTATCGTTTTTGTCATGGCGCGAGCATCGCTCGGTTGATGTGGATCAAAGTCGTACATCTCTTCGAGAACCCGGGAGAATATCATGTAGAAACGTTTGCGGCGCTTGTGGTCCTACAATCCCGCCTCTGGCACTGATCTCGGGTGTGATGGGTATCGTCATCCACGCCAAGGATTGAGTTTCATTTAAGGGATAGATTGCCGCGAGGTGGTCTATCGCTTTCATGCCAAGAGTTCAATAAGACAAGGTGCAAGGGCGGAGCCGAAAAATAACAACCCTAACCTTCACGAAGCGACATGGCTGTTACGCGGTTTGCTCAAAAGCCGCATTCTGATTTCGACCGGACGCCACAAGAGCAAGTGTATGCTCGGCGATCATCAGCTCTTCATCCGTCGGAACCACACAAACCTTTACGCGACTTTCCGGTTGCGAAATAACCAGCTTTCGACTCGCATTTGCCTCCGGGTCAAGCTCTGCGCCCAGCCAGGTGAGCTTTTCTACAATTCGCGCCCGGATCGTGGCCGAATTTTCTCCAATGCCGGCGGTAAAAACGAAAGCATCGAGACCCCCAAGGGCAGCCGCCAACATCCCGGCGGAAAGCCCGGCGCGGTAGACAAAATAGTCGATTGCAAGTTTCGCACCCGGATCGTCGCTTTCCTCGAGGTCGCGAACGTCGTTGCTTATGCCTGACAACCCTTTTAATCCGCAATTGCTGTAGAGGAATTTTTGCACCTCATCTGCGCTCATTCCCTTTTGTGAAACCAGATAAAGCACAACTCCCGGATCGATTTGACCAGGTCGCGTGCCCATCGGAAGCCCATCAAGCGCAGTAAAACCCATGGTGCTTTCGACGCTGCGGCTTTTCAACAACGCGCACATCGAAGCGCCGCTTCCCAGATGCGCGATGATCAAACGCGATTGCGCAATATCAGGAAACACTTGCTGCAATCTCTTCGCAACAAATTCGTAGGACAATCCATGGAAACCATAGCGACGCACACCCTCTTTATAAAAATGTTCGGGGATCGCGAAATGATCAGCAACGTCGGAATGCCCCCGATGGAATGCCGTATCGAAGCAGGCAACTTGCGGAAGGCCAGGATCGTTCTTCAGAAGAGATCGGATCGGCGCAAGATTGTTGGGTTGATGCAAGGGGGCAAGCGGGACGTAGTGCTCCAGCTTCTCAACGATCGCACTGTCGACAAGCACGGGTCGGTGATATTCGGGACCGCCGTGAACAACGCGGTGACCCACCGCGACGGGATTTAATCGCTGTGACGTTCGCAGCCACGCGCCGGCTTCTCGAATAGCCCCTGTCACATCCGATACGACTTCTATTCCGTATGTCTGATCGATCAGTGGCGTGTCGTCGGCCGATTGAGCGCGCAAGCGCGGTCGGGTGCCGATGCCGTCCATTTGACCCTTTATAAGTCTCTTGAGGCTGGATTTTCGGTCTGTCTCGAAAACTTGAAACTTTACGCTCGATGACCCTGCATTGACGACGAGGATAGTGTCCATGGTCGATCACGCTGCCGGCAAGCTTGCCTTGCGGCGGCGGGCATCTGCGTAGAGCACAGCGACTGCACACGAAGCCATCCGCGCGCGCACGGAATCGGCCCTTGACGTCAATACGATCGGAACCCGCGCCCCGAGAACCAGGCCTGCCGCATCCGCTTTCGCGAGGAATGTGAGGTTTTTGGCGAGCATATTGCCGGCTTCGAGATCCGGAACGACCAGGACCTGCGCCCGCCCGGCAACTTCCGATTTGATCCCCTTTACTTTGGCCGCTTCGATGTTGATCGCGTTGTCAAACGCGAGCGGCCCATCAAGAATGCCACCGGTGATCTGGCCGCGATCGGCCATTTTGCACAAAGCCGCCGCATCGATGGTTGAGGGAATTTTTGTTGTCACGGTCTCGACCGCGGAAAGAATGGCAACCCGTGGCGTCCCGAGACCGACTTGCGTGAAAAGATCGATAACGTTCTGAACGATGTCCCGTTTGGTATCCAGATCGGGAAAGATATTGATCGCCGCATCGGTGATAAAAAGCGTCTCCGCATAGGTCGGCACGTCCATGATAAAGACATGGCTGATGCGGCGGGCTGTCCGCAATCCCGTCTTGCTCGAGGTGACTTCACGCATCAGCTCGTCGGTATGCAAACTCCCCTTCATCAGAAGTTCGCCTTTTAACTCGTGGATCAGCTGGACAGCCCTGGCTGCCGCAGCCTCGCTGTGGGGCACATCAACGACCTCGAAGCGGCTGATATCCAGATGATGCTCGCGCGCCACGGCAGAAATCTTTGCAGCCGGCCCAACCAGAATGGGCCTGATGAGGCCAGCGTCCGCCGCCTCGACGGGCCCCCGAAGCGATGATTCGTCGCAAGGGTTGGCGACCACAGTCGATGCGGGCGGAACCTGCTTTGCCCGCGCGATAAGCCGGTCGTATTTCGAGCCCGGCGGATGTGCCCCCGGCCCTATCGCCGCGATAACACCGATTTCACTGTCACTGAGCATGATGATTCCTCGAAAACTGTGCCCGTCAGGGCTCGATCAGGATGCCCTCGCTCGGGGTTCTTTTGGTACCTGACGAAGGTGTGTTCGGCCCTCGTCGCCGTCGAGACCGAACAGCCGCGCCACTTCACCCATTCTTTTCTTGTCTTCGGCCGACAATCCGCCGCCTGCAACCAGCACCTCTTTAATCAGGCCATACGCACTTTCGCGAGTCTCGACATCGGGCGGGAGCATCGATGGAATTGCGGCGAGCGCCGCCTTCTCATCGATCAGCAGGATATTGAATTGCTCGCGCACAAGCGCCTTGAAGTCCGCGATCGGCATATCCGAGTGCGCTTTGCGAATGCGGCGGGCCATCTCAAATCCCCGTTCGTCGACCGCACCGCGTGCCATGCCAGCATAGACTAATCCGCGGATCACTGCGGCGCGGACTCCCCCCATCGGAATGCGCGACTTGAGCTCGGCGATCCGGTCATTCATCAGCTCGCGGTGCAGCGGGTTCTTGGCAACCTTTCGCAGGCGATGCGTTGCCGCCGGCTCAACGCCGACCGCCGCCTGAAGCGTCGGCGAGCCATACACTGCAAGGAACGTTTGCTCCGCCATGGTTTCGCTCGCATCGCGCCATGCGTCGAGCGAGGTAACAATCTGCTTGGAAAAATTCTCCTGCGCCGCGACGAACGGATTTTCATCGCTCACATTTCTTCGGTTCTTGCGCGCCTGTTCCGCGAGCGCCGCAACCGGAGCCATTGCGGGATTTGCATCTGAAAACAGCTCGTACTGCAGCCGGAGCGGATGCATACGTCTTATCCATTCCGCCATCGGACTGTTGACAAGTGCCCGAACTGCAGGCTGCGCAAAGGTTCGGTAGAGAGAGAGATTGATATCGGAAACCCGCGCGGCTGTCGCAAAGCGACGCTCATCGGCGACATCGTTGCCGCCGAGCGCACGGATGTCATCAAGCGACCGCGATTCGCATCGCATCACCCAATTTCCGGAGACGAGGTCCGGATTGTCCGTATCCTCGCTCTTGTTCTCGAACACCGCTTCGTAAAGGCCGGGTGGCAGAGTGTCGATCAGGTCGATGTTGCTCGAAAATTCGTCGTGTTCCTTTTTTGCCACACCTCCGGAGACGAAGATGCCAAGGTGGCCCACCGATTTATGGACCGTATAAACGATGGTCTGGCCGTAAGACCGGATCTCGTCGACATTCTCGTACAGATCGAGGATCCACCCGAGCGCCTGTTGCGGCGGGGTAATGTTGTCACCCTCCGAACAGAACACGACGATCGGCGAGCGGATGTTGCGAAGGTCGATCGTGGTGCCACCCGAAGTTTGAATACGCCCAGCTGCGAGATTGTTGCCGATGAACAGCTGATCAACGATAAATTGAATTTCCTGCGCGTTCAGATTGACATGTCCGCCCCACCACTTTTCGAAGCCGAGATAGCGTGGCGCCTCCGTGTCGATCTTCGAATAGAGATTGTATTGCTTGGACCAGAGGGTATTCGCGGGATTCTGGTTTTCGAAATTCTGTACCAGCAAGGCGCCATCGAATTTGCCTTGGCCAAGGTCGCTCGCAAATGCCGTCAGCCAGCTGCCACCTAGCAAACCACCGGAATAGCGCATGGGGTATTTGCCGCGCACCCCTGCCCAGTATGAAAGCGGCGATCCGGCGACGATGATAGGCCCGAACAATTCGGGACGAAGGGCAGCGAGCATCATGATCGCCCATCCTGCCTGGCAATTCCCGATGACACAGGGCTTGCCGCTCGCCTGAGGATGCGCGGCCGTTACTTTTTCAATGAAAATCGCTTCGGCATGGGCGATGTCCTCGATGGTTTGGCCCTCAACAGGTTCCGGGAGAAAGCCAACGAAATAGCAGGGATGTCCGGCCTTGAGAGCAACACCGATTTCACTGTCGGCCTTGAAGCCGCCGATACCGGGGCCGTGACCGGCCCGCGGGTCCACGACAATGAACGGCCTTAGCTTTGGGTCGATTTCAACGCCGGCGGGTGGGATAACCCGCACGAGGCCGTAATTGACGGGCCGATCGAGCGTGCGACCATCAACGACCAGCTCGACATCGTAATCGAGTACATGCGGAGCGGTCTCGGCTAAATGCTCGCGATACTGATTTCCGCGCTGACGCAGCACATCCCAAAACAGGACACTGCGCTGGGCAGCATCGATCATGTAATCCATGCCCGGCGCGAACATGCCAAAGGGAGACGCAGATGGGCCCGTCGAGGGGGATTTTTTTTGGAGTGACGGCATTGTCGCGCTCCTTTTTGCCCGTATCCGACCGGTCGGCCGGTCACGTTATTGCTACTATTATTTTTTATCTTGGCGACAGGTGCCGCCCGTTGATGCAAATCAATGACTGCAACATTTCGATGGCCAAGTTTGCTTCTGACATGAGATGAGCAACGAAGGAGGTACTCTGCTATGGCAAACAAGGAGACGGCAGGTTCATCAGCCGCAAAAACAGACTTTCCATCATTTCCCAACTGGGGACAGGAACAAACCGAAGCGGCGCTGGCAATGCAAAAATCGCTGCTGGAATCCTACGAAGAGGCCAACCGGGCGTGGCTCGCTCGCGTGCAGTCCGAAGTTGCCCTCTGGTCGGATCTGGCTGGAAAATTGACCGCTACCCGATCGGTTCCAGAAGCGCTTGAAGCGTATTCAAAATGCGTTTCGCAGCGGATGCAAATGGCGGCCGACGACGGGCGGCGGCTGGTCGATGAATCTCAACGGATCACGCAAAAACTTGCCAATTCGCTCGGGAATGCATGGCCAACTGCGAGCACGTGACAAGCAAGTGACAGAAGCGAGTTTGATACAAGAGGCGGCCATGGAGGGCCGCCTCACATTTAACGGCAAGGGGAATCGCGCCGGACAACGATGCAAAATCGCCGCCGAGCTATTCGCGAGATCAAGAAGTTCGCGGAGCATTAATGTGGAGACACACATGACCAAGCCTGGAGGCAAGAGCAACTTACCCAAAATTCCTGTCGTTAAAGCCAAGCTTCTCGAAGGCAAGAAGGGATTGGTCGTCGGAATTGCCAACGAAAACTCGATTGCATGGGGGTGTGCAAAGGCTTTCCGAGCCTTCGGCGCCGAGCTCGCTGTGACCTATGTCAACGACAAAGCCAGGAAATTCGTCGAGCCGTTGGCTCTTGCGCTCGAAGCGCCAATCTTCTTGCCGCTCGATGTCAATACTCCGGGGCAGATGGAAGCTGTCTTTGAACGAATCGAAAAGGAGTGGGGCAAACTGGATTTTGTCGTTCATTCCATCGCATTCTCTCCAAAAGAAGCGCTTCAGGGTCGTGTCGTCGATGTATCGCGAGAGGGCTTTGGCACGACCATGGATGTATCGTGCTGGACCTTCATTCGCATGGCACATTTGGCTGAACCGCTGATGCGCAAAGGCGGGACACTGTTCACGATGTCATACTACGGCAGCCAGATGGTTGTTAAGAATTACAACATCATGGGCGTCGCCAAAGCCGCGCTTGAATGCGCGGTCCGCTACATTGCCGCAGAACTTGGACCAAAGGGCATTCGCGTGCACGCGATTTCGCCCGGCCCACTCGCGACCCGCGCCGCTTCCGGGATCCCCGAATTCGACGCCTTGCTGGACAAGGCGAAAGCAAAAGCACCGGCGCGCAGCCTCGTCAGCATCGATGATGTTGGCATTGCCACAGCTTTTCTGGCGCACGACGCGGCGCGGCTTATCACCGGTGACACTCTTTACATAGACGGCGGCTACCACATCATCGATTGAGGCATTCCGCTGGACGGCAATACCTGATCAAAGCGGGCACCGAACATAGCTCAGGGCCACGCTTTCAAAGCTATCTGAGTCTCGCGTGATTGATATCGCATTTTTCTTTTTCTCAGGTATTTTGCAACAAACCGACAAATCATTTGCCACAGGCTCCGCCGATGTCGGCTGCATTTGCAGCGGCGCAGGGCAGCAATCCGGCGACCAAACAAATTCTCAGGACTCTTCCCGGCATTTTAAGCTACGATGAGATAAGGGCGAACTCATTTTCTGCGCGGCGATACGCTGCCAGACACCCTACTTGGCTCTGGTCCGTCGGACCGGCGCCAAGCCTGCAACAAAGACAGGAATACAGCGAGAAGGGTTGGGCCGATAAACATCCCGAGGAAGCCAAAGGCCACGAACCCACCCAGGACGCCGAGGAATATCAGGGTCAATGGCATCGTCGCACCGAAACCCACCAGGAATGGGCGGATCACATTGTCGACTGATGACACAAAAAGTCCCCACGCAATCATGAAAATTGCCCAGCCTTCAGCGCCTGCGTTGTAAAGCCACCATGCGGCCCCTCCCCAAATGACAACGAGGAGAAGGCCGATCTGACTCAGTGCTATCACCAGCGCCAGAAATCCCAGCCCGCCGGCACCGGGGATACCGGCGATAAACAATCCTGCCGTCAATGCAATAGCCTGGGCAAGCGCGGTACCGACGATGCCGTAAGCCACACCTTTCACCGATGAAGCGGCAGTGTTCAGAACCTCACCCGCAAACGGTCCCGCGACCCGATCGCCAATGTTTTCAAGTACGCGTCTGATCGCATCACCGCGCAACCAAAGCATTGCGGCAATCGCGAGAGCAAGTATGGCCTGCAATACTCCCTCGGCAAGCCCGCCACCGACATCGATCAACGCCTTGCGGAGCGTTGCGGAATACGGGCTCAGAATTTCCTGAACCTCACCGTGTGTCAGCTGCATCCAAAACTGCTCAAGTCTGGAGCCAATCAAAGGCATGCGAACAAGCCACCCGGGAAGCTGAGGCGTATCATTCAGGAAACCCTGAAAGTGGCGCGTGACTTCTGCGATCTGTTGGCCAAGTCGCGGTGCGAGAGCGACGGCCGGCACGACAATGAGTGCTACAGCAATTGTTGTCAGCACGAATGCCGCAGCGCTATTTGAGAGACCTTTCCGCAAAAGCCATTCATGAACGGGCCATGTCGCAATGACAATAATTCCCCCAAACAGGATTGCCGTTACGAAGGGACGCAGAACCAACACGACTCCAACAAGAAGCCCGACAAACAGGAGCACGGCTACAACGCGCTCGATGAGCACAGCAGTTTCGCGTGTCCGCAATGGCATACCGTCCTGCAAGGCCCGATAAATTTACTTCTTGAAGTGTAGTGTTAGTGTAGTCGCGAAGGGCGACTTTCAACCTAATGATGGCCGCCTGTTTGGCTCCGGCATATTGATTTGCATCAAAGAGCCCTGTCAATATCTGGGACGTGCTGCCACATAAGATGAATCAGAGCAGCATGCAATTCGGAGTGCGGTTAGTCGTTGCCCCAGCTCAATGATATGCCAACATCGCCCGGCTTTCCGTCCGGCCAGTCGACAATTTGGAATTTCATGCGATAGCCTCGCGCCTGAAGATATTTCTTCCAGAACTGATAGATTTCCTTTGGCAATCCCGTCAGCGTTTCTTCCCAGCCCTGCTCCTGCTGATTGATGGCACGGCCACGATCCGTAAGAAGCTTATTGGGAAATCGGCCAACTTCTACCTCAGTTTGCCCGTTATTGACCGCCCTGTTGATAATGGCCGCTGCGCGCTTTAGCCGCTCGTCATCTGACACACCTGAAGGCGCCTGCAGCTTGTCGAGCAGGGCTTTCTTTTCGGCCTCCACTGCGGCCTGCTTGCGCATATAGTCCGAGGCCTTTGCAGCCTCGGCCTCGGCCATCTTTTTTTTGCAGTCTGTCGCCGACGGTAGCAGATCGTCCACATTTAATGCCATGATCAATGTTCCCAAGGATTAGATAAACACTCGATATAATCAGCCAAAAAATCAGCCTTGCTTTGACGTAAGTCAATAAGGATGTCGAACTGGCAGCTTTGAATATTATTTTTATGAAAGGTGGAAAAAATTGGCACCCCCTAAATCCGACGCGAAGAAAATGAAGCGCAAGGCCTATGAAACCGAGCTCGACAAGCTGCAGGTTAGACTTTGCCGCTTGCAGGAGTGGGTCAAAGCAAAAGGCACGCGCGCAATTATTGTCTTTGAAGGGCGTGATGCCGCGGGCAAGGGCGGAACAATCAGGGCAATCACCGAAAGAGTGAGCCCGAGAGTTTTTCGAATTGTCGCATTACCCGCACCTTCCGAGCGGGAAAAATCGCAGTTGTTTCTTCAGCGTTATATTCAGCATTTTCCGGCCGCAGGTGAGATCGTGATCTTCGACCGCAGCTGGTATAATCGCGCCGGTGTTGAATACGTCATGGGGTTTACCAGCAAGAGCGACCACCAGCGCTTTCTTAAGTTGGGTCCCAAGATCGAAAAATACATCGTTGATGCCGGCATAGTGCTCATCAAAATATGGTTGGAGGTCGGCAAGGATGAACAGGAGCGGCGCTTTTTGGCGCGCATCAAGGATCCGCTGCGTCAGTGGAAGCTCAGCCCTATGGATCTCGAATCATACAAGCGCTGGTACGAGTATTCGAGAGCGCGCGATGTAATGTTCAAGGCGACCGATAGTACGCATGCCCCATGGTATATTGTACGGTCGGACGACAAGCGGCGCGCGCGCCTCAATTGCATCTCTCATATTCTCTCCTTGATACCCCACAAGACGGTCCGCAGTGAAAAGGTCAAACTGCCAAAACGCATTGATAAGAATAGGTACAACGACCAATTGTCGTTTAAGGGCCGGCATTTTGTTCGCGAGATATACTAATGAGTGAAAGATCGCATTCTCTATAGAGGCAGGGATTGATGTGACGCCTGACGGGAGACGTCTTGATCTTTTTGAAAGACAGAATCTGTTTTTGTTTGCTGAACGACGAGTTGGCAATTCTGGCTTGATCCTATCTTATCGGTAAGCCTCTGGATTTTTATGTTCGAACCCGCCACTGGCATTGGGGTGGCACCCCGGGGGCTTTGCCATGCTGTGACCAGGCAAAATCAGGATTTTTCGCAATTCACTCGAAGACAGGCGAGCTGCTCTCAATAGAATCCTTCACTGCCCCGACAAACCCCACAAAGAACATCTTCGTGTTGCGCTAAGAGCGTCCGTTCGCGTCGGCATCGTCACGACGGTGCGATCGCGTGACCGGCTCCGGGAGTTCCTGACCTTCGACCTGCTCATAGCCGATCGTCCGAAGCACGCCTGTCGCACAACAGATCTCGACCGCAAGCCGCGTCTGCGAATTGAGTACCGGCGGCAATACCCAGTCGAATTCTCCCACAAAGGGACCGGGCCAGGCCTCAATTTGGCCGCGTCTCGTGCGACTGTTCTCGGCTGCTTCGTCGAAGGTGCGCGTGAACAGGACTTCAGGGCCGACGCGTGCTTCCCAAGCCGGCGTGCTTTGCAGCCAGTCGTTTGCGGCCCCCGTATCGAAGTCGCGGCTGGCGAAGCCATCCTGCGTGCGCTCAATCACACATCGCTCGCCATCCTGGCAACCAATCAATATGTAGATCACGGGGCGGGCGATCGGTGTCGTCTCGAGGCGATGCTTTGCTTCGCCGAAGGTCCTGCAGGTCTCGAACACCTCGCGCAGCAAGTGGTCAGGCGGAATGGAGCGGATCCCCCATGTCTGCCAGGCATTCACGGCAATGTCACAGGGTCGCAGCCAGGCGCGGCGGGTCCGTCGCCGCATCGGAGCCTGGTTGATGCAGGCCGCGAAACGTCCTGGCGCCGAGGCCGTCAGAACGCCCGCATAGCCTGGCCAGGTCACATTGTCGAAATCGCCGGCGGCGCCACGCATCCGCGCTATTTCCAAGTGACGCCCGAGCCCCGGAAATGGCCAATCAAGCGTCCGCACAAGCCACGGCACGCCGCCTTGTTCACGTGCGAGCGCGGTGCAGCCCCATTGATAGCAGCCGTTGAGAAACCAGATACCGGAAAAGCCGAGCTCTCCAGCGATCGCATGAACCTCTGCCGCATAAGGCGAGCGCGATCGCATCAACCATCGACGAGTTGCCAGGTCCGCAGCCGGCAGCAGGCCCGCCGCGAGGCGCGGTAACCAACCAACGCATTCGTCACGCAGCGCCCGTGCGCGCGCACGACCCTCAGTGGCATGGCGGATGACCCCGCCGTCCCGGACGTCGACAACCGGGACAGGGACAAATACCGCGGCGGACCGCATCGTCATCGGCGATTGTCTCCTCGGTGAATTTCGTAGCATCCCCCGGCCACACAGGTTCAATACAGCGCAGCCGATGTCAGGTGCAACGCTTCGGTTCACGTTTACAGTGTCCGACAGTGGTCATTGGCAGACACGACAACGGGTGGGTACGATGCCAGCTATAACCGGCCACGAGTTGGCCACACACTGATCTCAACTCAGGCCGCCACGCACAAAAACCCCAATTTGATTGGCGCGCCGGAAGGGGCTCGAATCCTGCCCCCCGGATTCGAAGTCGGTGGTCCGGTCGGTCGGATCGGAAAAATTAAGGGTCAGACCGTCGTCTGAAATAAAGATTTGGCTGAAGCAAAAATTAAACGGCAGCCCGAAAGCTAAGAGGCATGATGGAACGGGCGAAATCCCGGCGCCTCTTAGCCAACAGGGCTCGGGCTACCCTTCAGGCTGGACAGCTAATCATCCCGGTGCAGGACCCAAGTGTGTAGTTTGCCGCCACCGTCCCGGTAGCAGCCGCGGATTCCAGGACCTCGTCGGAGAATCCGACAATGAGGAGGTCTTCGTCGTTCTGTTTGAGTTCGTAGGCATTGTCATTCATGGCATTGATCCTTTTTTTTGCAGTGTCTGCCAACTTCCGAGGATTGTTCGCCAATAAAATAAGTCTAGATGGGCACGAACCAGCGACCTTGACGCAGATCAATAACGAGCGCCTATGTCGTCGGCAACCATATATATTAATCAGACGAGCTGCCAGATCCGACGCCAATCGAATTTCTTGATTTGGATCACAGTTATCCTCATTATTCGAACATTATTCTTATTTGGTTGGATTCTCAACATGAGGAGGGAGTGACCGGTCGCAGGGTCAATGGAGAGATGATAGAATTATTTATTTTGGCCGCTGTGATTGCTTGCATCGTGTGGATTCTCTGGAGAGTTCGGACGAAAAGGCGGGCGGCAAAGGCGGCGATAAGGAAGGCTGAGGAGGCAGCAAGGCAGGCTAGCCTGGATCACGCATGGCAGGTTGTCCTCAATGACCCGAATTATTTGCACCGTCGGCGCTATGAAGAGCGCATGCGTGATGATGAAATGCAGGCGCGCAAAGAGGAAGGTCTTTAATGATTACATAATTTGTGCTCAAATACGAAATCAAGTTGCTGCGCAAACGATTCATTTCTCCTGTATGCGATATAGATAGTCGGTAATCGCCAGGATGCGACTATGAACGACTTCATTTCCCGAACCTGGTGGCGAAACGATATAGTCGTCAGCGCGTTTTAAACTGTAGTGCGGTGGCTTAAGTCGATATCCCCAAATCGGCATTTCACGGCTACCATGGCTGGGAACCAGCTCTCTTCCGTCAATAGTATTGTAAATCTTGTTGAGGGGAAACACGCCGTTGTTTTTTTTCGCAAGCACTGTCAGGTCCGATGGACTCGTCTTCAATTCCTTGCTGACCGGGCCATTGCCCTTTGCGTCAATGCCATGGCACGCAGCGCAATTGGATTCATATTCTATTTTGCCAATATCGATATCTTGAGCCGATGCGGGCACACTGACAAAAACGACCAAGGTCACCGCTCTCGCAATTTTCTTTGACATGGCCAAATCTCAACTTTCATTTCTTATTTACCGAACAATCTCTCATTGTACGACGTTGAGACATTGATGCAAATCAAAGGGATATGCGGCCAAAATCAGGAGAAGGATGTGTCTCACCGCGGACAAGAAACCCCATTTTATTGGCGCGCCGGAAGGGATTCGAACCCCTGACCCCCAGATTCGAAGTCTGGTGCTCTATCCAGCTGAGCTACCGGCGCGGGGGCATGCAAACTAACACGCGGTTCGGGCGCCTCCGTCAAGCGCGCAATGTGGATCAGGTGCCGGCCACCGCGTAGCGCCCGCGCAGCCGCGTCGGTCCGCCCGAAACCGCATCGACCGGGCATAGCGGCGTGGGGATTGGCGTTCGGCCAAAACGCGGCGCGGCCCCGGCATCGGTGATATCGACCCAGCACAGCCAGTTGACATCGTCGCGCTGCTCGTAGTCCTCGCGAAAATGACTCAATCGCGATTCCGTGCGCATCAGCGAGGCGCCGAGAATGAACCGCGCGGCGAGCAGCATGGCCTCGGTCTCCTTCAGGCGGACCAGCTCATGCACGTGGGGCGCAGCGATATCGTCGACACGCGCCGCAAGTTGCGTGACCTTGTCAAGCGCCTGCTCGAGCCGGTCGGCGTGTTTGAGAATGCCGACATCGTAGGCGAACATGATCTGTTGCAGGTCACGCAGGATGCGATCGGATTCCGTTTCGGCGCCGGGCTTGAGCGGCCGCACCGCCTCCGCGTGCAGCGTCTGCACGGCGGCCGGATCGACCCTGGGCGCCGGCGCGCGATCGAGATCCTCGACGGCGCTGCGTCCGGCAATCCAGCCGTTGCCGACGCACAATCCGATATGGAAGCCGGCAAAATGGTTGGCAGCACCCGCCTGGGCGAGACCGGCGGCGAGCAGGCCCGGCACGTCGGAGCGGCAGTCGGGGCCCGTACGCACGCCCATTTTCGTCATTTGATTGAGCGCGTAATAGGGCGTCTTGCCGAACATGTCGGTGCGCGCTTCCCCGCCGAGCTTGCGAAAGAAGTAGTCCATCCATTTCACTTTGCTCTGGATGAAATAGTCGCGAATGCCCTCGGGCACGCCCGACATGTCGAGATAGAGCGGCTCGTTGCCATTCTTTTTTTCCATTGCCATCGCGCGCGCGATGGTCGGCACGTCGGCCTCATCGCCCCATTCGGGCGAATAGCGGCGCATGAACTGTTCGCCCTTGGCGTTGGTCCAGTGCGCGCCCTCCTGAATCGCGAAAGTGATACCCTCGAAATAGAATTTCGGCGTGCCCGGCCGCACATAGCTGAACTCGGCATTGCGGAGTGCGGCGCCCGCGCGATAGGCCAGCAGCGTTCCGGTGCC
This sequence comes from uncultured Alphaproteobacteria bacterium, assembly GCA_963828695.1. Classification (GTDB taxonomy): domain Bacteria; phylum Pseudomonadota; class Alphaproteobacteria; order Rhizobiales; family Xanthobacteraceae; genus Pseudolabrys. The sequence goes on from CAWHFS010000001.1 coordinate 1,325,871, forward strand.
GGTGATATCGCGTACGAAGCCGGACCGGAAGGTAATGGCATTGGTGGCGACAATGGTCGCTTTTGCCGCGATGACGTGGAATTCGCCGGTGCGGCTGTTGATGCCGACCGCGCCGGTCACGCGACCGTCCGCGTCGCGCATGAGGCCGGTGATGAATAACCGGTCAACCAGCTCGACGCCTTCACTTTCGAGCGCGCGGCGCAGGTGCCAGCAGAATTCGAGCCCACCTCCGTCCGGATGCATGACGCGCGCGAGATCGAGCCCGCGCGTAGGCCGGCGCGCATAAGAGCCGTCATCGTTACGCGGAAACGTCATTCCGATCGCCTCGAAATCGCGCATGCGATCATGGGAGGCCGCGAGCAATTCGCGCACCAGCACCTGGTCGGCGATCCCATCATTGCCGGCGACGATTTCGCGCAGGATTCCGTCGATGTCGTCCTCGGGAAAGACGACGATCGTCCATGCATTGGAAAAAGCGGTGTGGCCAGTGCGGCCGATCATCCAGGAATCGACCAAAGTGACGCGGGTGCCGCGTGCGCCATTGCGCTTGGCGCTGAGCGCGGCCAGCAAGCCTCCGGCGCCGGCGCCAACGATCAGAATATCCGTTTCTGTAAAGCGGCCGTCAAATTTCACCATATGCGCTCACCATGGCCGCGGGCGGTTCTTAACCGACGGATGCACGTCGACGATGCGCTCCGGGCAAAAGATTTCGCAGCTGAAGCAGGTGATGCAGTGCTCGCGGTACTTGATCACCGGCAGCAGGTTTGTCACCCGCAAGCCGGGTACCGGCCCTGGACCTGGTGCCGGCTCCATATGAATGACGTCTGCGGGACAGACGATGTCGCAAACGCCACAGCCGGTGCATTTTTCCAGTTCGATGCTTTCGATCATTGAATTTCGCTCTAGGTCGCTTCGCGGCTCAGGGAAGCCTTCTGCATGCTGCGTAAATCGGCACGCTGACGCCTGACGATGCGGAAAACCGCGTAGACGGTCAAAGCCATGAAAAACGCCACAATGGGATGATGCAATAGAAGGTCGACCGGATGGTCCGAATACAGGATCACTGTCTGGCGGACGAACAATTCCAGCTGCGGGGTCAGCGCAAAGCCGATTATGAAAGTGGCGAACGAGAAATCGAGCTTGCGCATGAAATAGCCGACCACGGCGAAGATCAGCGCGATCGCGACCTCGAACATGCTGTTGCTGGTGGCATAGGCGCCGGCGATGCAAAGCAGAATAACGACCGGAAAGATCACCCGGTTGGGAAAGCTCACGACGTAGGCGAAAAATCGCAAGCCAAACTGGCCGATGATGAAATTGAAAAAGTTGCCAAGCGCCATGGCGGCGAAGATGCCGTAGATCAGGCGGGCGTGGTCCTTGAAGATCAGCGGCCCGGGCTGAACGCCATGAACCAGGAAAGCGCCGATGAGAACGGCGGCCGAAAGACTTCCCGGCACGCCAATGGCGAGCAGAGGGATGAGATTGGCACCGGAGACGGCGCTGTTGGCCGCTTCCACCGCCGCCACGCCTTCCAGCCTGCCGGTGCCAAACTGGTCGGGCGTCTTGGATGCCCGCTTGGCCGCGGCGTAGCCGAGAAAGCCCGCCACCACGGCGCCGACGCCGGGAAGTGCGCCGATACCGGTACCGATCAGGCTCGATCGGATGATGGTGCGGAAGCAATCGCGCCATTCAGCCCAGGTGACGATCTTGTCCTCGCGCGGCAGATGTTTACCGAACGGATTGATACGCGAGGCATGGCCCACGCCGTAGACTACCTGCGCTTCGATCTGAATGAGAATTTCAGATAGCGCCAGCAACCCGATGGTCATCGGGATCAGCGATACGCCGTCGTCGAGGTCGACAAAACCGAAAGTCAGCCGCGGCAGCGCCAATTCCGGGTCGAGCCCGATGGTGCCGACCACTGCTCCCAGAGCTGCGGCGATGACGCCGCGGATCAGTGATTTCCCCGACAGGCCGGCAATGATGGTGAGCGAAAAGATCAGCACAGCCGACATTTCCGGTGGCCCCATCATCAGCGAGACGACGGCGACCGGGGCGGCGACGGCAAACAGCACAATGTCGCTGAAGGTGTCGCCGAACACCGAGGCGTAGAGCGCCATTTTCATTGCCTTGAGCGCCTTGCCCTGTTTCGCCAGCGGATAGCCGTCAAAAGCAGTAGCCGCTGCTTCCGGCGAGCCTGGCGTATTGAGCAGGATGGCCGATATCGAGCCGCCGAAGGTGCCGCCCTTCATGATGCCGATCAGATAAGCCAGCCCGCCGAGCGGCGAGAGATAGAAGGTAACCGGCAGCGCGAGCGCGATCGCCATCGGGCCGTTGAGGCCGGGAATGGCGCCCACGACGATGCCGGTCAGCACGCCGAGCGCAATGAAGATCACATTGGTCCAAACCAGCGCATCGCCGATGCCCGCGATCACGTCACCCATGGCGGCAAATCCTCATGGCAACACGATGCCGGACGGCAGCTGGACGCTGAAGATGTGATAAAGCGCAAAGTAGATGATGAGTGGCGCCAGAATCGAGACACCGACCAGCTGTGCCCATTTGCGGCTACGCAAATCGAGCGCAACCATCAGCAGCGCCACCGTCAATATGCCGGCAAGGACATAGCCGAGCGTATTGATGGCGATGAAAACAAACACCAGGAAAACCGAAAAGCCGCTGATGAAAAGCCAGTTGCGCGGGCCGAGGATCGGCTCGGATTCTTCGGTATCCGGCTGCTTCCCAAGGCAGGTGGCGACCAGCAGCACGCCCATGATGACAAGCAGCCACAAAACCGCGACAGGAAAGAATTTCGGATCGAGCCCGTATTCGCTGGACGAGCTGATTTGCGCCGGCACGATGATGAAAATCATCAGCAGGCTGAAAACCACGACCACCGTCCCGGAAACGATATCCGACCGTCGCAACAGTCACCCTCCTCCGTCACCGCCCCGGGGCATGCGGCAGCCGGACGCACCGTACGGGCGCGCCCGGTGCCGGTTAAACGGCCCTCTACTTGAGCTTCTTCACCAGCGGCTCGACGTCGTCATGCTGCTTATGCAGGAACGCCGTCGTGGCTTTCGAGTCGCGATACTTCGTGAGCAATCCGATCTTGTCGTGCAGGGTCTTCTGCACCTCGGGGTCCATGATTGCCTTTTCGATCGTCGCGGTCAGCTTGGCGACAACGTCGGCGGGAACGCCCTTCGGCGCCGACAGCATGAAGGTGTCGGTGAAGGTGAAACCGTAGCCGAGCTCGATCAGGGTCGGGATGTCGGGATAATCCTTCATCCGCTCCGCCGACATGGTGGCCAGCGCCCGCAACTTGCCGGCGCGCACCTGCTCGGTCCAGCCGCTGCCGCTCCAGGTCGAATCGATGTGGCCGCCCAACACTTCCTGGATGCCGACGGCACCGCCCTTGACCGGGATCACCTTGAACTCTGCACCCGACTTTTCGGCGATCGCCATGACCATCAAACGCGAAGCCGAGACCTGCGAGGCGAAGGAAATTGGCTTCTTGTCCTTCTTGTGCGCCTCGATCATGTCTTTCAAGGTTTTGTACGGGCTATCCGCCTTCACGACGATCGCGTCGGACGGGTAGGTCAGCGTCGCAAGATGGGTGAAGTCATCGATCTTGTAAGTGATGTTCTTGTTGATCTGCGGCGTCAACGTGTAAGCGGCGCTGGCGCCCATGCCGATGGTGTAGCCATCGGCCGGGGCATTGATCAGCTGAGAGGCCATCACGGTGCCGCCGCCGCCCGATTTGGTGACAGCCACGACAGGTTGCCCGAGAATCTTCGACATTTTATCGGCGATCAGGCGGCCAGTGGTGTCGACTGCGCCGCCGGGGTTAAAGCCGATAAACATCGTGATCGGCTTTTCCGGAAATCCCGCCGCCGTGGCGAGACCGCTGGTCAGCGTCAGCGCGAGCGCTGCCGCCGACAGAGTCAGCATCCTGGTGAAGCTACGTTTCATCTTGATCCTCCCACTTTTGAATTTTCACTGACGTGCGGAGCACTTGTTGTTATTGGAACCGACATGCCGAATGCGGCAGACTGTACGGTCCGGATGGCCAGTCAACGTCTCATCGCGGATACCCTTCGTAGTCTGGCTGGATGCGGACGTCGATCAGATAGCAGCGGCCGTCGTCTGCCGCTGCGATGCCCGCGGCAATCGCCGCGGCCAGATCGGATTTGCGGCGCACAGGACCCGTCCCGTCAAAACCCTGTGCCTTCGCCATTGCCAGAATATCGACTTCCGGGTCGGCGATCCGCTGGCCGATTGACGCAGTGTCGGTTGAACGATTACGCGCCAGCGAAGTGGTTACCTGATGCTGTTCGTCGATGTAATAGCCGGAATTGTTCGCAATCATGATCAGCATCGGGATTCGATAGCGCGTGGCAGTCCACAGCGCGGCAACACCCATCAGGTAGTCGCCGTCACCGAACACCGCGACCGGAAGCCGGCCGCTTCCGCGCAAGGCCAACGCCGATCCGACCGCCATGCCCGGAGCGCCGCCGATGCCTGCAGCGCCGTCGGCGCCGAGATAGTCGAGCGGATGACCGATCGGCAACGCGCCGACGTGCCAGCCGAGCGGTGCGCGCATCAGGCAATAAGGCTTATCACCCAGTGCATCGCGCAAGGCGGCGCCAATATCCCATAAAGCAATGCCATCGGCGTCGCCGGATACTGGTGGGACCGGCTCGGACTTTTTCCGGTTGGCACGACACGCGTTCAACCGCTGCATCGCCGCTCGGCGGCTGATATCATCGCCACGGCTTTCGATTGCTGCAATCAGCGCAGGCACCACACGGTCGGGCTCGGCCAGAATGTCGAGATCAACCGCGGTCAGACCCATGTGGTCGCGGGTCCAGCCGCGATGAATGAACGTGTCGATCGAGCAGCGGACCACCTTGGCCGGCACGTTGTTCTCGCCCCAGGCCTGCTTGAACAACGTGGCCTGGTCCCACCAGTCGAGGCTGAGGACCACGTCGGCATGGCGCAAGATCGCGACGCCTTCCTCCGACGTGAAGGCGATGGCCGGATCGGGGCCGTGCAGCGGATGGTCGGTCGGAAATGCGCCGGCAACCTTCAGGTCGGTAAGCACGCGCGCGCCGAGCATTTCCGCGAGCCGTATCCGTTCGGCCCATGCAGTTTCGTCGCGGGATACGCGCCCGGCGAGAATCACCGGCGCGCGCGCCTTGAGCAGCAGGTCGGCTGCCTTGTCGATCAACGCGAGATCGGGCGCGGGAGACGCCGGCGCCTGGAAACGTGTCACGTCAGGCTTCAGTTCGCTGGCGAATGCAAAACTGTCTTCCTGCAGGCGTTGATCGAGCGTGATGTAGACAGGCGCCTTGGGAGCGGTGCAGGCCATTTGATGGCCTCGCAGGATCGACTCCACCGTTGCCTTGGGCGAAAGCGGTGCGTCGTCCCATTTGACGTAGTTGCGCACCAGCGCGCCCTGGTCGGAGACGCTGTGCAGCCAGTCAATCGGCGTGCGCCGACGCGCCGAATCCATCGGGCCGCTGCCGCCGAGGATGATCACCGGCATCCGATCGCACCATGCATTGTAGACAGCCATTGCCGCGTGCATGAGACCGACATTGCAGTGAACGATGACACCCATCGGCCGACCAGTAACGCGCGCATAGCCGTGGGCGATGGCGACTGCGTGCTCCTCATGCAGGCACAGCAGCATCTCGGGCCGGCTGTTGCCGAGCCGGTTCACCAGGCTCTCATGCAGACCGCGGAAGCTGGAGCCAGGACAGATCGCGACGTAGTCGAGGCCGATATCGCGCAACAGCAGCGCCGTCGTGTCGCTGTTCCAGTAGGTGCCGTCGAAGCCGGCCGGTGCCGGTGTGGCCGGCGCATCGATGGTGGAAAGCCGCCTGACCGTGCCGGGCGCGTTCATGGATGCACTCTCAGGGCCGCGATTTGACGGCCTGCGTCACTGCGGCGCGGCATTTCGGTCAAAGAACATCGCCTCCCGGGCGGTCTGCGGCTTGCTTGAAACGGCCGCTTAGTGGGCAGCGAACCACCCGGCGATAGATCGGTCAAATCGCAATATGCTATAGACTATGCTGAAATACAAAATAATTGCCGGAGAGGGTTTGGCCCATGCGTGTCGGTCTCAGCCTTGCGCGCGTTCGCAGCTTCATCGCAGTGGCGGAGGAACGCCAGTTCCGCCGCGCCGCCGAGCGCATCGGCCTCTCGCAGCCCGCGCTCAGCGCGCAATTGCGGGAGCTTGAGAAATTCCTCGGTGCCGCGCTACTCAGCCGAACCACGCGCAGTGTTCACCTGACCGCCGAAGGCGAGAAGTTTCTGCTGCGCGCCCGCAATATCCTTGCCGATCTGGATTCGGCGGTGCTGGAAGTGCGTGATCACGCATCGCTGCGGCGCGGACGCCTGGCGGTGGCGGCAATTCCGTCGGTAGCATCGCGCATCCTGCCGGCGGTGGTTGCCGATTTCATGCGGCGGTTCCCCGGCATCGACGTCCAGATGATCGAGCTGGGCGCACAGGACGTGCAGCGTTGCGTCGCCGGCGGCAATGCCGATCTCGGGATTGCCGCGGCGCCGGATCGCAACAGCGAACTTTCCTTTTCGCGGCTGATGACGGACCGTTTCGTCGGCCTGGTGCCGAAAAACAGCCCGCTGGCGCGGCGCGAGCGCGTGGAGCTGAAGTCGCTGTTCGAATATCCGCTGATCACCACCGTCGCCGGCACCAGCATACGTTCGACGCTCGAGCGCGCCTGTCGCGAGCACGGTCAGTCACTGCGTGTGACCCACTCGGTGACTCAGCATCAGACCGTTGTGGCGATGGTCGGGGCCGGACTTGGCGTCGCCCTGCTGCCCAACCTCAGCCTGACCGAAAATCCGGCCGTCGCCCGCGTGGTGGTGATCAACCCGCAAATTACCCGCGATCTCGGCGTTATCCAGCGCAAGGGCGAGTCGTCGTCGGCAGCCGCGATGGAATTCGCCGGCGCCATGCGTCAGGCGCTCGACGCCTAGGCGCCGCGCGCTTCCGCGATCGCACTCCAGATCCGCGCAGGTGTCGCGGGCATGTCGAAATGCCGGACGCCCACACTGCGCAACGCATCCATGACCGCGTTCATGCAGGCGCCCAGCGCGCCGGTCGTACCCGCCTCCCCTACACCCTTTGCGCCGAGCGGATTGTTCGGGCTTGGCGTCGTGTGACTTGCGAGCGTCCAGTTCGAAATCAAATCGGCGCGCGGCATGCAATAGTCCATGAAGCTTCCCGTGAGCAGCTGGCCGTCGGCAAGATCATACTGGCAATGCTCGCCGAACACCTGGCCCGCGCCCTGTATGATGCCGCCGAACAGCTGGCCGCTGGCCAGCGTCTGGTTAATGGCATTACCGATGTCATCGACCGCGGTATAGCGTACGACCTCGACCGCGCCGGTGTCGGGATCGATCTCGACTTCGACCACATGGGCGCCGCTCGGGAATGCCCGCGAGATCGGCCGGGCAGCGATGGTGTCGAGCGGATGCGGCGTGTCCGGCGAATGCCGTTCGATGATTTCCGTTATCCCCATCGATCTATCGGTGCCGGCAATCGTGAATACGCCGTCGGTGAATTCGATATCCTCGGCATGGGCTTCCAGCGCATCCGCTGCCAGCCGCTTGGCCTTTTCGATGACGATGTCGGCTGCCACCTTGAAGGCGCTGCCCTGCGACATGCCCGAGCGCGACCCGATCGACGGATTGCCGTGCAGATTGGGGCCGTCCGGATCGCCGGATCTGCCGATCACGCGCTCGGCCGGAATCCCGAGCCAGCGCGCCACCAGCTCGGGGAACACCGTCTCGTGCCCCTGCCCGCTGGAGCCCGCAACATTGTGCAGCACGAGCGATCCGTCGCGCTCGAACAGAATCGCCACTTCGTCCTCTTTGGCGTGGCCGCCACCAGACGGCTCGACAAACATGCCGCAGCCGATCCCGCGCAATTTGCCGCGCTTGCGCGACTGCCGCCGACGCGCGTTGAAACCTTGCCAGTCCAATTCCTGCTTCGCGCGGGCGAGAAGGCCGGGAAAATCGCCACTGTCGAAGTCTGTCCCGGTCAAGGTGCGGTACGGCATCTGCGATTTCCTGATCAGGTTGCGGCGGCGCAGCTCGAGCGGATCAATGTCAAGTTTTGCGGCGACCTCGTCGACCAGGCGCTCTACGATGTAGTTGGCCTCAGGACGCCCGGCCCCGCGATAGGCGTTGGTTGGCGAGGTATTGGTGATCACCTGGCGATGAAGGGAATAGAGTGCCTCGACGTTGTAGACGCCGGCGCCAATTGCCCTTCCGTTGATGGAGTTGGTCAGAATGCCGGCAGCCGCGAGATAAGCGCCGGAATCGCAAATCCAGTCCGTGCGCATCGCCAGGAATTTCCCGCTTTTGTCGTAGGCGAGTTCGCCCCGCAGCGAAATGGCGCGGCCATGGTTGTCGGTGAGGAAATCCTCGGAGCGGGTCGACGCCCATTTCACCGGCCGCCGCAATGCTTTCGCCGCAACCATCAACACCGGATATTCCGGAAATGGATTGGTGCGTGCGCCGAAGGCGCCACCGATGTCGAGCATGCGCACGCGCAATCGATCTGCCGGCACGCCGGACATGATGGCCAGATCGTCGCGGAACGTAGGCCCACCCTGATTTGGGGAATAGACGTCATAGCTGTCGCTGGCCGGGTCATACGTCACCACCGCGCCCCGGACTTCCATCGGCGTTGGGGCCACACGCGGGCTCTCCACGTTCAGGCTGACGATGCCGTCGGCGCGTGCGAACACGTCCGCGGTCTGTTTTTCATTGCCGTATTCGAACTCGAAACAGATATTGCCCGGGATGTTGTCGTGGATGGCAATCGCATCGGGAGCAATCGCACGTTCAGGTGCGACCAAAACCGGGAGATCCTCGTAGTCGATCCGGATGAGATCGGCGGCATCGCGAGCCGCTGCCTGGGTTTCGGCAATGACGACCGCAACTTCCTCGCCCACAAACCGCACCCGGTCGCGCGCAAGCACCGGCCGCTCCGGCACGCGGATCTTCTGGCCGCCGCGTCCCGGCGGCGGCTCGATCGGCGGCATGGTGGCAAACCCGGCATCGGCGACGTCGCTGCCGGTCAGGACCGCCAGCACACCCGGACCGCCTTTTGCCGCCGCCGTGTCGATCGAGACGATGCGCGCATGAGCGCGATCGGAGCGCCGGAAACAGGCATGGACCTGGCCGTCGAAATTCCAGTCATTGACGTAGCGGCCGCGGCCGGTCAGCAGCCGTTCGTCTTCACGCCGTCCGCGATATTTTGAATGGGTCTCCGACATTCCGGTCCGCGACACTCAATGATGGATGGCGACGTTGTATTGCATCGCCGCGATGGCCGCCGCAACCTGCCTGAAGAATGGACTTTTGTAATCCGGAACGATAGGGGTAACAAGATGGAGCCAGCATGAGCCGACTGCCAATCACAATTGCAACTTGGGATTACGATCGTGTGCGCGCGCTGATCGACGGTCGCGTCAAGGTAGAGGGCTGCGACGTCAACTACATCACCATGCCGGTCGAGGAATGCTTCGAGCGCGCGTTTTTTCACGGCGAGTTCGAAGTCGCCGAAATCGGCTTCAGCCCTTTTCTGATTGCGCTGTCGCGCGGACCTACGCCCTACGTCGCGGTACCGGTTTTCCTGTCGCGCATGTTTCGCCACTCGGCGGTCTATATCCGCACGGATCGCAATATCAATGGTTCCGCTGATTTGCGCGGCAAGCGCATCGGCGTCCCGGAATACCAGATGTCGGCCGTCATGTGGTTTCGCGGATTTCTGCAGGATGAATTCAGCATTGCGGCCAGGGACGTCAATTGGGTACAGGCCGGACTGGAAAATCCCGGACGGCGCGACAAATTTCCGCTCAACCTGCCCGAGGGATTTCCCCTCATCTCCCGCAACGATGTCGCTCTGTCGAAACTGCTTACGGACGGTGAGCTTGACGCGGTCATCTCTGCGCGCACGCCATCCTGTTACGCAAACAAACACCCCAAGATCCGGCGGCTGTTCCCCGACTACCGCGCCGCCGAACGCGACTACTACAGGAAGACGGGCATTTTCCCGATCATGCATGCGCTCGGCATCCGCCGCGATATTTATGACGGGAACAAGTGGCTGGCGGCCAGCCTCTACAAGGCGTTTCTGCAGGCCAAGCGCCTGGCCGACGCCGAATTCGTCGAGACCACCGCCCTCAAGATCGGCCTTCCCTGGGTGACCGCCGAGTACGAGGCGACGACAGACGCCATGGGTCCCGATTTCTGGTCCTACGGCGTTGATGCAAATCGAAAAACGCTCGCCACAATGGCGCGCTATTCGTACGAGCAGGGGCTCGCCGTACGGCTGGTGGAGGTCGACGAGATGTTTGCGGAAGGCAATCTGACCGAGACAAGAGTCTAAAAGTGGAAGCGAGTGGAGGACCACAATGACCGTTCAACTGATCTGCGCCTCGCATAGCCCGCTGATGCTGACGGATGTCGAGGAGTCGGAAAACGGCGTGCATGGCCAGTTTTTCCGCGAGCTGGAGCAGTGTTCGGCCGCGTTGCACAAATTCAACCCCGACCTGGTCGTGGTGTTCGGGCCGGATCATTTCAACGGCTTCTTCTACGAGTTGATGCCGATGTTCTGCATCGGCGCGGCAGCGCAAGGCACCAAGGACTGGCATCTGGAATCCGGGCCCCTGAAGGTGCCACGCCAGACCGCTCTCGACTGCGTGCGTTATCTGCATTCACGCGATTTCGACGTGGCCCTCTCGCACGAAATGAAGGTGGATCACGGCATCACCATTCCCCTCTACAAGCTCACCGGCGCGTTGAACCGCTACAATGTGCTGCCGGTCTTCATCAATTGTGCGGCCGACCCGCGACCCTCGTTCAGGCGCGTGCGCAACTTCGGCGCCGCCATCGGCGAGTTCCTGGCCAAGAAGGACATGCGCATTACATTCGTCGGCTCCGGCGGCCTGTCGCATGATCCGCCGACGCCGCGGCTCGAGATGAGTCCGCCCGACGTCGCAAAGCGCTTGATTCAGCGTGCTACCCTGACGCAGGAAGATTATGACGTGCGCGAGAATCGCGTGATCCGCGCCGCACGAGACCTTGTGGTCGGCAAAGGCCCGTGCCTGCCGCCGGACGAACAATGGGACCACGCATTCCTCAAGAGCTTTGTCGAGGCGAAGCTTGAGGATTTCGACAGCATGACCGACGCCGAGATCGACCGCGTCGCCGGTTTCGGCGCCCATGAAGTGCGGACCTGGGTCGCGGCGGCCGCCGCCGCCAAGGCGATGGGCAAGCTCAAGACCGAACTCAAATATTATCACCTGGTGCCGGAATGGATCACCGGCATGGGCATCGTGGTCGGCCAGGCCTGACCGGCAATGTCCGACGTGCAGGCGGCAACCGGACGCGTCGCCTCGGGCGACGTCAAAATCTTCTACCGCAAGTTCGGCAAGCCAGGGCGCACCCCGGTGCTGATCGTGCACGGACTGTCGTTCTTTTCCTACGACTGGGTCGAGCCTGCGACGCGCATTGCGCATGACCGGGAAGTCGCCGCCATCGACATGCGCGGCTTTGGCGAATCCGACTGGAGCCCGGGCCGCGACTACAAGCTTGAGACCTTGAGCAAAGACGTCATCAACGTGCTCGACGCCCTCGGCTGGGAAAAAGCCGTTCTGATGGGGCATTCCTTCGGCGGCCGCGTATGTCTCGCCACCGCCGGCTGGAAACCGGAGCGCGCAGCCGCACTGGTGCTGGTGGATTTTGCGCCCGATCTGGCGCCGGCCGGCCGCCGGCATGTGGCGGAACGCATCGGCAGGCAGCCAGATATATTTTCATCCGTCGATGAGGCGATGGCCTATCACGGCCTCAACGATGTCCCGGCGGACTCGCCCTTGCGGGCGCGCTGGCAGGCATTCCTGAAGCAGACCGACCGCGGTTACGTGCTGCGCCGCGACCTGCACTATCGCGACAATTTCAAGCGCGCGCTGGAAGGGCAATCGTCGCCGGTGCCGGCCTTTCTTTGGCCCATGCTCGCTGAGTTAAAAATCCCGGCCCTGATGATCCGCGCCACCGAGTCCGACATGTTCGAGGCTCCGACGCTGGAAAAAGCGCGCGCGCTGAATCCAAAGCTCGCCGGTATCGAATTGGCCGGAAGCCACGACCTTGCCGGCGACAACCCGAAGGGGCTTTCTGAAGCGGTCAATCAATTCCTCGCAGGCGCCAAGCTCTAGCGCCCGGCGGCGTAGCCTTGCATCCCGCGCGGATTGGCGGCCGCCCGGCGGCGCTTGCCGGCACGCGACGCCGCCGTCAACCGGCCCTCGGACCACGGCGGTCCGATTTCGATCACATGCCCGCGGCTGCGAAGCTCATCGATCGTTTCCTTCGGAACGCGGGACTCGATTACCAATACGCCCGGCCTCGCGGTCCTTGGCCAGAACGAAATCGGGAAATGCTCCGAGTGCCAGGCCGGCGCATCGATCGCTTCCTGCAAATTCATGAACATATGAACGTGGCGCAGAAAGAACTGCGTCGTCCACTGGTCCTGCTGGTCGCCGCCGGGTGAACCCCAGACGAGGTACGGCTCGCCGTCCCGCAAGGCGAGTGTCGGAGACAGCGTCGTGCGCGGCCGTTTGCCGGGGACAAGCGCGGCCGGGTGTGATTCATCCAGCCAGAACATCTGCGCCCGGGTGCCGAGACAAAACCCCAATTCGGGAATGACCGGCGAGGATTGCAGCCAGCCGCCGGAGGGCGTCGCCGACACCATGTTGCCGGCCTGATCGACAATGTCGAAATGCACGGTGTCACCGGCGACTTCTCCCATGCGTCCGACTGTCGGTTCCCCTGCACCGAAGGCGCCGACGGCAAGCCGCGGCCCTTCTTCGCGCCGCATCCGGATTACACCGCCGAAGCCCTCGACCGAGCCCGGCCGCAGGTCGAGCGATGCCTTGTCCGATATCAGCTTGCGGCGCGCGGCGTTGTAGTCATCCGACAGCAAGGTTTCGATCGGGACATCCACGAATTCTGGATCGCCGTAGAATTTTTCACGGTCAGCATAGGCAAGTTTGGCGCACTCGACCTGAAGGTGGATGAATTCCGGTCCCGCAGGATCGAGACGATCAAGATCAAACCCTTGCAGCAGCGCCAGTTGCTGCAACATTACCGGCCCCTGACTCCAGACGCCGGGCTTGCACACCGTGTAGCGGCCATAGCGGAACGCAAGCGGTGCCTCGACATGGGCCTGCCAGCGCGCCATGTCGGCGCCGGTCAGCACACCGCTATGCCGCTCGCCGGTGACATCCATGACTTCCTGCGTGCGGCAGAACCTGTCGATCGCCTCGGCGACGAAGCCCTGCGACCACGATTTGCGCGCGTGCTCGATCTGCGCAATGCGGTCGGAGCCGGCGCTTTCGGCGTCGCGCAGCACGCGGCCATAGGTTTCGGCGAGCGTGGGATTCGTAAACAGCGTGCCAGGCTCCGGCACCTTGCCGCCGGGCAAATAGATTGCCGCCGATGTCGGCCAGTGCTGGCGGAAGAGATTTTCCACCATCGCAATGGTGGCGGTCGCGCGTTCGACCAGCGGATGGCCGTTCCGGGCGTAGGAAATCGCCGGCGTCAGCACATCCGCCAGGCGCAGCGTGCCGTAATCGCGCAACAGCTGCATCCATGTGTCGAACATTCCCGGCACGCAGGCGGCGAGCAATCCGGTGCCCGGTACCATGTCCAACCCGAGGCGACGGAAATGCGCGATTGACGCGCCGGCCGGCGCCGGCCCCTGCCCGCACATGACCTCCGGCTTTCCACGCTTCACGTCAAAGAGAATGACCGGCACGTCACCGCCCGGCCCATTGAGATGCGGTTCGACCACCTGCAAGGTGAATGCCGTTGCCACCGCGGCGTCAAAGGCATTGCCGCCTTTTTCCAGCGTGGCCATGCCGACCGCGGTCGCGATCCAATGCGTCGATGCAACCACGCCGAACGTGCCCTCGATCTCCGGACGGGTGGTGAACGGATTGGGATTGATCTTGGAGACGTCGGCACGCATGGGGGAATGCTCACATTCCGCTCATTCCCGCGCAAGCGGGAATCCAGAAACTGTCACGCATTCCGCATTCTCTGCTCTGGGTCCCCGCTTTCGCGGGGACGAGCGGTTGATTTCGGCTGCCCAGAGCTGGCTAGCGCAAGTGGCAGGCAACCCACTGCCCGGGTTTGATCTCCCGCAGCGCCGGCGTCTCGGCGCGGCAGCGATCCACCGCATAGGGACAGCGCGTATGGAAGTGGCAGCCGGACGGCGGATTGATCGGGCTCGGCACGTCGCCCTGAAGCACGCGTTTCTCCCGTTTGACGCGCGGATCGGGCACCGGCACGGCCAGCAGCAGCGACTCGGTGTAAGGATGCTGCGCGCGCGTAAAGAGCGTGCGCTTGTCGGTATATTCGACGATGCGGCCGAGATACATCACTGCGATGCGATGGCTGATGTGCTCGACCACAGCCAGATTGTGCGAAATGAACAAATAAGCGAGGCCCATTTCGCGCTGCAGATCCATCATCAGGTTGAGGACCTGCGCCTGGATCGAGACATCGAGCGCCGACACCGGTTCATCGCCCACGATCAATTTCGGCTGCAACGCGAGCGCACGCGCGATCCCGATACGCTGACGCTGGCCGCCGGAGAACTGATGCGGATAGTTGTCCATCTGCGCCTCGCGCAGGCCAACCCGCTCGAACAGCGCGGCAACGCGTTTCCGGATTTCCGTCCCGCCGGCCACACGATGCACGCGCATCGGCTCCGCCACGATATCGCCGGCCGACATGCGGGGGTCGAGTGACGAAAACGGATCCTGGAAGATGATCTGCATCTGACGGCGATAGGGCCGCAGTTCGGTCTTGCTCAAGCCGGTAATGTCGCGGCCGTCGATCCGGATGCTGCCGCTGGTGGGCTCGATCAGCCGCAGGATGGTGCGCCCGACGGTGGACTTGCCGCATCCGGATTCGCCGACCAGACCGAGCGTCTCGCCTTTCGCAATCGAGAAGCTGACGCCGTCAACTGCAAACACTGTCCCGGCCGCGCGCTGCAACAGACCTGCGCGGATCGGGAAATGCTTCTTGAGATCGCGAATCTCGAGGACCGCCGGCCGACCACCGTTCATCGCGCCCGCCTCAGCCATTGCGGTCCCCGAACAGTTCGCCGGAACGCCAGCACGCGGCCCAGTGCCGCGGACGTTTCTCTTCATAGGCAGGATAAGTCTGCCGACAGCGGTCTTCGGCGTAGGCGCAACGCGGCGCGAACACGCAGCCCTTCGGAAGATTGGTCAAGGCCGGGACCATGCCCGGAATTTCCTGCAGGCGCGCCATTGAGTCCTCCTCCTCGCCGCGCATCAGTGCAAGCCGCGGGATCGATGCCAACAGCCCGTGCGTATAGGGATGCTGCGGCCGCGCGAACAGTTCCTCCACCGGAGCCTCTTCCACCTTGCGCCCGGCATACATCACGATGACGCGTTGCGCGGTTTCGGCCACGACGCCGAGGTCATGGGTGATCAACACGACTGCGGTACCGAGCTTGCGCTGCAGGTCGAGGATGATGTCGAGGATCTGCGCCTGAATGGTCACGTCGAGCGCGGTGGTCGGCTCATCGGCAATCAGGACTTTCGGATTACAGGCCAATGCCATGGCGATCATGGCCCGCTGGCGCATGCCGCCGGACAATTGATGCGGATATTCTTTCGCCCGTTGTTCCGGCTCCGGAATGCGGGCAAGCCTGAGCATGTCGATCGATTTTTCCCATGCCTGCTGCCGGCTCATCGGCTCGTGGAGCAGCAGAACTTCGGCGATCTGACTGCCGATGGTGAGCACCGGATTGAGCGAGGTCATCGGCTCCTGGAAGATCATCGCAATGTCTTTGCCGCGCACGCCGCGCATGGCCTCTTCACTGAGCGCAAGCAGGTCGATGCCATCGAGCCTGATCGAGCCGCCGGCAATACGGCCGGGCGGATCGGGCACCAGCCGCATCAGCGACAGCGCGGTGATGCTTTTGCCGCAGCCGGATTCGCCCACGATCGCCAGTGTTTCATGAGGCGCCAGCGAAAAGCTTACCCCGTCCACGGCTTTCACCACGCCGTGCCGAAGATCGAAAAAAGTCTGCAAGCCATCGACAACGAGCAGCGGCGGCTTGTTGGAAATATCGGCCGGTGCCGGTTGGCCCGCTTCGCGCTCGCTGGTCGTGATGGTCATGGGGCGATGCGGCCCTTTTGAATGCGCATGATCCTGTCCGAAAACCGGTGTCCACTTTTCGCGATCATGCGCTAGTTGCGCAGGCGCGGATCGAGGATGTCCCGCAGCGCGTCGCCGAACAGATTGGTGCCGAAGACCGCGAGGCTGATGGCGACGCCCGGGAATATCACCAGCCAGGGCGCAGTGCGCACATATTCGGCAGCCGATTCCGACAGCATCCTGCCCCACGACGGATGCGGCTCGGGTACGCCGAGACCGAGGAACGACAGTGACGCTTCGGTAAGAATGGCGGCACCGAGCTGCGCGGTCGCGATCACGATCAGCGGCGCAAGTGTATTGGGCAGCACATGACGGACCGCGATGCGAAACTCGCTCATGCCGACGGCGCGCGCGGCCTCGACGAAGGGCTGCTCCCGCAATGTCAATGTATTGGAGCGGATCACGCGCGCCGAATAAGGGATGAGCGGAATGGCAATGGCGACAATGGTATTGTCGAGCGCAGGACCAAGCGCGGCCGCCATGACCAATGCCAGCACCAGCAAGGGCACTGCCTGCAGCACATCGACCACGCGCTGGATGACCAGATCGACCCAACCGCCGAGATAGCCGGACGCCAATCCCAGCGCGACGCCAAAGAAACAGCCGAGGAAGGTCGAACCGAGGCCGACGGCAAGCGAAATGCGCGCACCATAGATGATGCGGCTATAGATATCGCGGCCCATGGCATCAGCACCCAACAAGTGGCCATGGCCCGGTGGCAACAGCGCGATCGCCGAATTGGTGGTAATCGGATTGTAGACCACGATGAAATCGGCAAAGACCGCGGCGAATACGAACACCACCATGATGGCTGCGCCGAGCGCGCCGAGGGGATGGGACGCAGCGTGATAGCGGAGCCGCATCCACAGGCTGTCGGAACGAACGGCCTCCTGCGCGGGGCCCGGTGCGATATCAATGCTGGCCATCAGTGCGTCCTGTCATGTTTGTCAGCCGGCATATTTGATGCGTGGGTCGAGCGCCGCGTAAAGCAGGTCGACCAGAAAATTGACCAGCACTGCGATTATGGCGATGAACATCACCAGGTTCTGCACGATCGGATAGTCGCGCCAGCGGATCGCCTCGACCAGAAAGCGCGCGACGCCCGGAATGTTGAACACCGTTTCTGTCACGATGAGACCCCCCATCAGGAAGGCCGCCTCGATGCCGATCACGGTGACGACCGGCAACATCGCGTTACGCAATGCATGGTGGTAGTTGACATTGGATTCGGATGCGCCTTTCGCCCGCGCCGTCCGGATATAGTCCTGGCGGAGCACTTCCAGCATTGATGAACGCGTCAGGCGCATGACCAGCGCCGATGAGCGAAATCCAACCGCCGCGGCCGGCACGCTGAACAGCCACAGCGCATTCCAGAATCCCTTGGGTGGATCGGTATAGATGGGGATGGTGCCGAAATAATGTACGAACGCCATCAGGATCAGCAGACCGAGCCAGAACGCCGGCATCGACAATCCGCTCAGGCTGACGACGCGCAAGACGTAGTCGAGCGCGGTGTTCTGCTTGACCGCGCTGATCACGCCGAGCGGAACGCCGAACACGATCGAAAACAGCAGCGCAAGTCCTGCGAGTTTGGCAGTGATCGGAATGCGTGGCAGGATCTCGTCGACCGCCGGTTTTTCCGAGACGTAGGAATAGCCGAGATCGCCGTGCGCCAGGCCGCCGATCCAGTCCGCGTATTGCACCACGATCGGCTTATCGAGCCCCAGTTCCTTTTCCAGCTTGCCCTTCTCGGCCGTATCGATCATCCCCGCCGAGTCGAACAAAATGTCCGCGATATTGCCGGGCACCACCCGCAACATCGCGAACACCAGCACTGAAATTCCGAACAGCGTCAGGAGCATCAAGAAGAAGCGCCTGATCAGGTAGCTCCCCACCATGGCCTCCCATTGTGCGCGGGGAATGGCGCGCCCGGCCGCCCCTCAACGGCCGGGCCGCCTGCGGCAATATCAGCGCCTATTTGTCCAGCCAGATGTCCTCGTAGCGATAGCCATTGTAGGAGCTGTTGCTCATGATCGTCATGTTCTTGACGAAGGGCTTCCAGCAGGTGCCGCTGCGGGCGTGGAACAGGATCGGTCGCGCCACATCCTCCTGGATCTGCTTGTCGATCTGCCAGACCAGCTTCTTGCGCTTGTCGACATCCGTCTCCTGCGATTGCTGGTCGAACAGTTTCTGCAGGTCCTTGTTGCAGTAGTGCGTGTAGTTGCGCTGCGACCCGCAGCCGTAGTTCTCGTAGAAGGACTGGTCAGGATCGTCGATGCCGTTGCCGGTGAGGTTGAGCCCCACCGAATAATCCTTGCGCGCGACCTTGGCGAACCAGGCGCCGGACTCGACCGGCTCCAGTTCGGCCTCGATATAGATGCTCTTGAGCTGGTCGATAAGCACCACGGCAGGGTCACGATAGGTCGCCAGATTGCGGGTGGACACCTTGATCTTGAGCGGCTTGTCCGGCCCGTAACCCAGCTTCTTCATGATCGCCTGTGCTTGCTCGCGATCCTTCTTCACGTCGCCATAGCCGGGAATCGTCTTGAGGATATCCGGTGGCATGCCCCAGACGCCTTCCGGTGGCGGAAGCAGCGAACCGCCGATGTCGGCCTGGCCCTGCTGGATGATGTCGATAAATGCCTTGCGATCCAGCGACAGCGCCATGGCCTTGCGCAGCTCGGCGTTGTCGAACGGCGGGTTGTCGCGATTGATGATCAGGTTCGTGCTGACATTGATGGGCACGATCTTGCAGATCGCCGTCGGATCCTGCTTTTTGATGTCGTTGACCAGCGCTGGCGTCAGGTGCGTCGGGAAGGTCATGTCGACTTTCCCCGCGACGAAGGCGAGCACCGCAGTCGCACGGTTCTTGATGATGCTGAACTCGATCCCGTCCAGATAGGGCAGACCCTTTTTCCAATAGTCGGGATTCTTCGCGAGCTTGATCAATTCGTTCTGTTTCTCTTCGACGAACTTGAACGGGCCGGTGCCGATCGGATGCGTGCGCATCTGCGCCGCAGGTACGTGACAGGGATAGATCGGCGTGTAACCGGACGCGAGCATCGCCAGCAGCGAAGGCTGCGGCCGCTTGAGATGGAAGGTCGCTTCGTCGTCACCTTTGACGGTGACGTCCGACACTTCGGTGTACCAGCCCTTGCGCGGATTCTTGCGGAACTTGTCCTTCGCTTTGTCCTGCAGCAGATCAAACGTGCATTTGACATCCTTGGCGGTGAACGGCTTGCCGTCGTGCCACTTCACGCCTTGCCGCAGCTTGAACGTGAGGGCCAGATTGTCCTTGCTCCAGGCCCAGCTCGTCGCCAGTTCCGGCTCGATCGTGGATGCACTGTTTTGAGGCTTGTGCTGATCGTAGATGACCAGATTGTTGAAGATGGCCATCGCGGGAATATTGACCGAGAACGTCGCTTCTTCGTGGATCGAAAGACTGGGCGGCGTTTCGCGGTGATAGATTTTCAGGACCCCGCCGTGCTTGGGCTCGGCGGCCTGGGCGGTGATCATCGAAAAGCCAGCGAGAACGATTGTCGTCAGTGCGGCAAGCTTTGCTGCCATCTTGTCCTCCCCAGGAATAAGCGCCAATTCTTGGTTATTTTGACGATGACGCTATCCGGTATGTTACCTCCGATCAACTGGACATAAAGCCAGTGTGGTGGTTCAGAAGTTCGCTTCGTTCTTGCAGCGAGTCCTCCAAGCGAACTTCTGAACCAAAACCACACTAGAATCATAACTTTGCTCGTGTCCTTCGAATCCGACGTTCGCTTCATGAGCTGGCTGCAAGATCAAGCGAACTTCGGATTCGGGACACGAGCCCCGGAACCGCGAAGTCTGGCGCGTGGCCGCTGCCGCTTGCCAACGGTCAGGGCGGATCGCACGATAGGTGGATGGGCCAAGTGCCAATAGGCGCCCAGCGACAATGGGGAAGGCTGGAGCGGCAATGGTAATCGAGAGCGACCATATCGTCGCCGAAACGGCGGCGCGGATATTTGCCGACCTTGCCGATCCTCAGACCATCAATAGTGCCCGCGACGCAACCTGGAAAGAACCATTGTGGCGCGCGGTATCCGACGCCGGTCTGACGCTGGCCTGGGTGCCGGAAGCACACGGCGGCGCGGGCGCCAGCCTCGCCGAAGGATTTGCCATTCTCGGCGAAGCCGGCCGCTACGCGCTTCCGGTTCCACTGGCGGAGACGCTGCTGGCGGGATGGCTGCTCGCGCGAGCAGGCCTCGCTGCTCCCGCCGGCCCCATGACGGTCGCGCCTGCCCGACCGCGCGACCGGATTGCATGGAACGCCGATGGCACATTGAGCGGAAGGGTCAGCGGAATTCCTTTTGCGAGCGAAACGGAACACATTGCAGTTGCAGCAGTCGACAAAGGCGGCGTGACAATCGCTTTGGCGAACACGAAGGATTGCCGCATAAGCGAAGGCAGCAATCTCGCAGGCGATGCGGCGAACACCATCGTCTTCGATCACACCAGGGCAATCCGCAGCGCGAGGGCGCCTGCCGGTTTCGATCAGTCCGCGCTGATGCTGATGGGCTCCATTGTTCGCAGCATCGAAGCCGCCGGTGCGCTGGAAACGCTGCTGTCGCTCAGCGTTCGCTATGCCAATGAACGTGTGGCGTTCGAGCGACCGATCGGCAAATTTCAGGCGGTGCAGCAGAACCTCGCGCGGCTTGCCGGCGAAACCGCGGCAGCCCTCGCCGCCGCAGGTTCAGCCGCCGATACCATCGCGCAGTCTCGGGATCTGGACGATATCGTTCTGCTGGAAGCGGCATCGGCAAAAATCCGCACGAGCGAAGCTGCCGCTGAAGGTGCTGCTATCGCGCATCAGGTGCATGGCGCGATCGGGTTCACCAGGGAACACGTGCTGCACCGTTTCACGCTTCGCCTGCTGGCGTGGCGGGACGATTTCGGAAACGAGAGCTATTGGGCAGCCACGCTCGGCAGGCTGATAGCGCATCGCGGCGCCAATAATTTCTGGCCGCTGCTGGCGTCGCGATAGGATTTGACCAATGGGTTCCGAGCTCCACTTCGATCAGATGCGCCTGCCGCCCGAATGCGAGAAATTGCGTGGCGAAGTCCGCGCCTTCATCGCTGAGGAAGTGAGCGCCGGCACGTTCAATCCGGATCGTCCGTGGGATATGGATTCGCAGGACCGCGCATTCAGCAAGAAGGTCGGCGCCAGGGGCTGGATCGGCATGACCTGGCCAAAGAAATATGGCGGGCACGAGCGCAGCTTTCTGGAGCGATACGTTGTTACGGAAGAGTTCCGGGTCGTCAACGCGCCGGTTCGGCTGCACTTTGTTGCCGACCGCCAAAGCGGGCCGATCCTGCTCAAATACGCTCCCGAGCACATCAAGCAGGACATCCTCCCGCGCATCTGCCGCGGTGAATTGTGTTTCGTCATCGGCATGAGCGAGCCCGGCTCGGGCTCCGATCTGTTCGCGGCCAAAACCAGGGCAACCAGGGTCGACGGCGGCTGGAAGATCAACGGAACGAAGATCTGGACCAGCAATGCGCATGTGGGCGACTATATGCTCGGGCTTTTCAGGACTTCGCCTGCGACCAGGGAAAACCGCCGCCACGGCCTCACCCAATTCCTGGTCGACATGAAGTCGCCGGGTATTGTCGTCAATCCGGTCTACCAGATGACCGGCCAGCACGACTTCAATGAGGTCGTGTTCGACGACACCTTCGTCCCCGACGATCATGTGCTCGGCGAGATTGACGGCGCCTGGAAGCAGGCGACCAGCGAACTCGCCTATGAACGCAGCGGCCCGGAGCGCTTTCTCGAGACCTACTATGTGCTGGCGGAACTGGTGCGCGCGCTCGGGCCAGATCCCGATCTGCGCAGCGCCGAGGGTCTCGGACGGCTGGTCGCCCAATTGCACACATTGCGCCGAATGTCGGTATCGGTCGCGGGCATGCTGCAGGCGGGCAAGGAACCGGTGGTGGAGGCTTCCATCGTCAAGGATGTCGGCACCATCTGGGAGCAGAAGCTGCCTGAGCGTGTGCGCGATCTCAGCGCGTTTCTTGAGCTGGAAGCAACCAACCGGGTCACGCTGGACGAACAGATTGCATTCGCATTGAAGGTCGCACCCAAGCTCACCATCCAGGGCGGCACGACCGAGATCCTGCGCGGCATCATCGCGCGCGGTCTCGGCTTGCGCTGAGGAAGGGGCTCGCACGTGCCGGATATCGAAAAGCTGCTCTGGCCGAAGACGGTGGCGGTCGTCGGTGCCTCCTCCGATCTGCATGGCCTGCGCGGCCGTATTCTGGAAGTCATGCTGAGCCATCCTTATGCCGGCACGATCTACCCGATCAGCCGCAGCGCGGCGGACGTGCAGGGCCACAAGGCCTATGCGTCGGTGGCCGAGCTTCCGGAGCCGCCGGATCTCGCGATCCTGATCATTCCGGCACAATTCATCCCCGAAGAACTGGAACGTTGCAGCAAGGCCGGAATCAAGGCCGCAGTCATCCTGAGTTCGGGATTCGCCGAAGAGCCGGGCGAAACGGGTGTCCGCATGCAGGACGCGATCCGATCGACTGCGCTCCGCTACGATATGGCGGTCAGCGGACCCAATACCGAGGGCTTTGCCAATATCGCCGCCGCGCTCTGCCCGACTTTCAGCCCGGCGATGGATGTGAGCGCCGGCCCGCTGCGGCCGGCACACCCGGTCGGCAGCGGCCAGCTGTCGGTGATCTCGCAGAGCGGCGGGCTGGGTTTCGCGTTTTTCGACCGCGCGCGCGGGCGCAATCTTCCGTTTCGTTACATCGTGACCACTGGCAACGAGGCCGCGCTCGAAACTTCCGATTATCTCGACTTCATGCTCGACGAAGGCAAGACCGACGTCTTTTTGCTTCTGCTCGAGGACGTGAAGACGCCGTCAAAGTTCAGGCAGGCCGCGGACAAGGCCTTGCGCGCCGGCAAGCCGCTGATCGTCGCCAAGATCGGGCAGACCGAACCAGGCCGTCGCGCCGTGGCCTCGCATACTGCCGCGCTCGCCGGCTCGCATGCCGCCTATCGCGCGATCTTTGACCATCATGGCGTTATCGAAGGACGCGATTTCGACGAGATGCTCGACATCGCGACCGGCTTTCTCACCTGCAGGGACAAATTGCCGGCCGGCAAGCGCATGGGCATTTGCACGTCCTCAGGCGGCGCTGGCGTCTGGATGGCGGACGCTTGCGGACGCGCCGGCCTCGAGGTGCCCGAACTCGACACGCAAACGCGCGCGGCAATCGACGTGCATCTGCCGTCATACGGTACCTCGCAAAACCCCGTCGACAGCACGGCACAGGGCGTTCACAAGCTGGGCTACGCCGCATTCGCCAGGCTGGTGGCACAATCCCCGCTGATCGACGGTGTGATGGTGGTGGTGACCGCGCGCCGGTCAGCCTTTCTCGCCAATGACCAGCCGAAACTCCAGGCGTTGGCGCGCGAAACCAAAAAGCCGGTGTTCATGTGGACCTATACGATGCCGTCGGAAAAGAGCATCGATGTGCTCAACGAAGCCGGCTATCCGCTGTTCACCAATGCCGATGGCTGCGCACGCACCATGCGGGTCATGGCGGATTTTCGGACGCGCCGCGAAAGCTTGCCGGTATCGGTTGCAAGCCTCGAGGACCGGATACCGGACCATGCGGCCGCGCGCACATTGCTGCGTGTGTCCACGCCCGTGCTGTGCGAATGGCAGGCGCGGCCCGCACTTGCAGCCTACGGCATTGTCGGCGGCAGCATGGGCGAGATTGCCCGCTCGCCGGCCGAGGCCGAAGCCGCGGCGCGCAGGATCGCGGGGCCGGTCGCGCTCAAGGTGCAATCGGTGGATATTCCGCACAAGACCGAAGCCGGCGCGGTGGCACTCAATGTTTCGAGCCAGGACGCAAGCTCGACTTGCGAACGCATTCTCACCGCCGCCAGACGTCACGCGCCCGCGGCCCGCATCGACGGCGTGCTGGTGCAGCCCATGGTGCCGTCCGGACGCGAGATTATTCTTGGTGTCAGCCGCGATCCGACCTGGGGGCCGATGTTGATGGTCGGCATCGGCGGCGTGCTGGTCGAGGCGCTTGGCGACGTGGCGCTTGCGCCAGTGCCGCTGGATCATGCCGGCGCGCGGGCGCTGCTCGGCCGCCTGAAAGGGGCAAGAATTCTCGAAGCCTATCGCGGTGCACCGCCAGCCGACACCGATGCACTGATCGACATGATCGTTCGGCTGTCGCATTTTGCCGCTGATCACGCCGATCAGATTTCAGAGATCGATCTCAACCCGGTCATTGTGCATGCCAAAGGGCAAGGCGTTTCGCTGGCGGACGCGCTGATCGTGAAGGTTCCTGCACCGCAGACCGAACCGCGCGCCGCGGCCGAATGATAATGACCGAAGGATAGAGCCATGGGTCCATTCACAGATATCGGCGTCGAGACAATCGGCCATGTGGCGCTGATCGAAATCAGGCGGCCGCCGCACAATTATTTCGACATCGCGCTGATCAAGGAAATTGCCTCAGCGCTCGAAGCGCTCGACGAGGATATGGAATGCCGCGCGGTGGTCTGGGCCGCGCAGGGCAAGTCATTCTGCGCCGGCGCCAATTTCGGCGATGGCAGCATGCTCGACAAGGACGGCCAGCGGATCGACCGTGATATTGCGGTCAATCATCTCTACATCGAAGGCAATCGGCTGTTCCGCACCAGAAAGCCGATCATTGCCGCCGTTCATGGCGCCGCTGTCGGCGGCGGCCTTGGCCTTGCAATGGTGGCCGATTTCCGTGTCGCCTGCCCGGAGACGCGTTTCTGCGCCAATTTCACCCGGCTCGGATTTCATCCGGGCTTCGGATTGACGGTGACGCTGCCGGCAGTGATCGGCCAGACCAAGGCGGCGATGATGTTCTACACCAGCCGCCGCGTGCGCGGCGACGAAGCTTTTGCGATGGGGCTGGCTGATGTCCTCGTCCCGCAGGAAGAGGTTCGCTCCGCGGCGCTGGCACTGGCCGCCGAGATCGCGGAGAACGCCCCGCTCGGACTGATGGCGACGCGCGCGACGATGCGTGGCGACATTGCCGACCGCGTCCGACGCGCGACCGAGCACGAGCTCAAGGAACAGACCTGGCTGCGCAAAACCGATGACTTCAAGGAAGGCGTGAAGGCGACTGCGGAGAGACGCGTGCCGAATTTTTCGGGGCGGTAGTCTCAAGCCCGAATCAATGCGGATCCGTCAAGCGCTATTCGAACGTCACCCCAAGCTTGCCGCCCTGGGCCCAGACCACACGGCAATACTTCACGCCCGGTTCGCCATTGATGGTCAGCTGAAAGACGCGCGGAACGCCGAAGGCGCTCGCAATGATCAGGCCGGCGCCACGCGGCGTGAGATCGACGACCGTGCACGGCAATTCATGCCCCGCCGCGCCAAACTTGATGGCCCCTATGGTATTTAACGATGCGCGGGATTCCCTGCGGCGATCCTGCATGAGCTCGGCCAAATATCGTCAGACCAGCCACCATTTGCCTCAGCTCTGGCTGGTCTATTCGAGGCCGACGAACGAGCCGGCCGGTTCACACCAGAGGCAAAAACATCTCACACTACAACGGCGCGGTTAATGGCCATTGAACGGTGCGTTGGTCTCAATGACGTCCAAAGGGAACCCGTACTTTTTTGCAGTCAAATCAAGGGTCCGACGGGGCGGCAGCCCGGAATTTTGCGAAAGCGGCGCCAGTCATGGTTAAGGCAACCGGAATGATCGGGCCGGCCGCCAAGGCCTGCCCGCAGGAACGAGTTCGTTCTACGGAATCAGTTCCGCGAGCGCGCGCACGCTCGTCGCAGTTGTAATGGTGTCCATGCTGAGATTGATCCCGAAGCGCTTCTCGAACGCCATACAAATATTCATGTGCTCGAACAAATCCCACGCCGGGGTGTTTTCCATGGACAACTCGGGCCCGAGCTCGTCCTCGGGAACGTCGAGCGCCATGGCGATCAGTTTAACGGTGGCCTGGGTCTTATCTTGAGTCATGCTGTCTGTCATTGATTTCCATTTCGTAGGTAATGCGGCCGTCGGGCGAAGTCGAAACCGGCACAAAGCCGTGACTGCCGTAAAAATCGGCCGCGATCTGGTTCTTGCGGGTGGGAATGTATTCGCCGGTGATCCTGCGATGACCGCGGAAGCGGCAAAGCTCGACCACCTTGTCGAGCAGCTGAGTCTCGACCTTGCGGCCGATCACCCGACAGCTGGACAGGAAGGTATCGATACGGCCTTCGGCGAGGTCGACGATTGCCAAGCTGACGGATCCTTCGTCTCCGAAACGGTCCTTGTAGTCGAGCAGAAGTACGGCATGCTCATGGCTTTCCACAAATCGCGCAAGGTCGGTAATTTCATACCGACGCGTCGTGAGATTGAACTGATTGGTTTTCTGCGTCATCTGCGCGGCGCAATTCAGCCGTTCGGCAGGATCGACATGTATCGCGCATTGAATGCCAAGCTCGGCCAGATAGGTGTCGAGATCGAAACTTGCCGCGAGCTTGTGACGCGCTTCATTGGCGCGATACTGCTGCGTCTTGGCGGCGTCTTCGTCCGAGATCGCATATTTCCCAAAATAGGTCTGTGCAATTTCCTGCGTGAACCAGCTTGAGAGCTGCTCCGGCCGCGGGGGGAAATCGGGCACAACGACCTCTGGCAGGAATTTCCTGACCGCCTCGCGCTCCACCGGGTTGTCGTCGATGAAGACGAAACTGTCCGTGCCGAGATTGAGTTGTGCTGCGATCTCGGCAATGTTTTCCGCCTTCGGCCGCCAGTTGACGCGGACGGCGGCGAAATCCTCCTGCCGCAGGATCATCATGTCGTTCTTGCTGAATACTTCCAGCGCGTCGGCTTCGTTATTCTTGCTCGCGATCGCCAGCAGGACGCCGATGCGCGTTGCGGCTTTCAGGCAGCGCTGAAAATCCCGATAGCAGCGGCCCACGCCTTCTTCCGACAGGGCGACGCCGAGTGGCCCGGTTTCGCCGACGATGCCACCCCAGATCGTGTCGTCGAGATCGAGGATCAGGACTTTCTTGCTGCGTTGCGCATGCGCATCGATCGCGCGCCGGATGGTCTCGGCGAGCAGGTCGAACATGCGCGCTGTGTAGCGAATCCGCGCCGTATACCAGAAAGCACTCGACACCAGCGCATCCTCGCCGTGCCTGCGGAACAGCAAATCAAGGTCGAGCAAAAGCAGGTTGGGGCGCGCAGCGGCGACCGAAACAAGTCTTGCATTCAACGCCGCCTCGCGGGCCTTCAGCGAATTCCTGTGCACGACATCCGCAAATCCGAGCCAACGGTTGGAGCTCAACGTGACCAGATTGGCGACGACAACCTTGTCCGGATGTCGCGCGGCGAAGCCGTCGAGCAATTCCACGAACCGTTCGCACTGTTCGGCCGGACCGTCGCCGTAGAAAGCATCGCCCATGAGCATGTCACTGTCGTAAAGGCAGAAGACATGGGTGATATCCGGCGCCGTGGCGGGCGAGCCGGCCGTCGAAAGGTCAGCGAGCAAGCTGTTGTAGGCCCCGCAATCGACCTC
This sequence comes from uncultured Alphaproteobacteria bacterium, assembly GCA_963828695.1. GTDB lineage: Bacteria > Pseudomonadota > Alphaproteobacteria > Rhizobiales > Xanthobacteraceae > Pseudolabrys. The sequence goes on from CAWHFS010000001.1 coordinate 1,353,724, forward strand.
CCACGGCCGCAGAGTGCGCACCAGCGGCTGCATGTTGATATTGCTGAGCAGGAGCCCTTTCATAGCACGGGCCCCGCTGTGGCCTGTTTGGCGGTCGCGCCGTTCATGCCGACGACCAGAATGATGCCGATGACGACGAGCGCCAGGCCCAGAAACAGTTCAATGCTCAGCGGCTCTTGAAGGAAAAGCCCGCCCGCAATGAGCGCCGATATGGGATTGAGCGGCAGAAAGATCATCATGGTCGTGGCGGTCGTGCGGCCGAGCGCCCAGGCGTAAAGAAAGAAAGACAGCGCGCCGCCGGCGATGCCGATATAGTAAATCGATACCCAGCCGGCTAAATCCAGGTCGGGAAACCCCATGGGGGAATCAAACGTCAGCCAGCAAACCATCAGACCGACGGCGCCTGCGCCCATGGCGAGCGCCGTCACAATGAGCGGCGAGTATTTCTTCACATAGGATTTGGAGAACACGGCGTAGAACGCGCCCAGAAACGTAGCCCCGATCATCAGCAGATCGCCACGCCACGCGGGCGCGTTGATTTGAAAACCGCCGTGACTGATCGCAGTCGTAGCCCCGATAATCGCAAAGCCCACGCCAAAACCTTTGCGCATCGTCCATGGTTCGCTGCCGGTCAAATTTCCGAGCAGCAAAGTCACCGCCGGCGTACATGCAAGGATGATGGCACCGCCCGATGCGGTCGTGAACTCCACCGCGGAGCTGATGCACCAGGGGAAAAGGCAGAAATAAAGAATCCCAAGTCCGGCGATGGGCAAAATATCGCGCCTGGCGACGTTAACCTGATAAAATATTGGAACCAGCGTCAGCAGGCATGCGGCCGCAACCAGGTACCGCAACGTGGCGATAGTCAATCCGTCCGTCTGCACCACCACGAAACGCGTCGCAACCAGCGCAGTCCCGGTGATCACGCTCGCCACGGCGGACGCCAGTACAGTAAAAAACATTCCGCTTCCCGTCCCCGGACTGCAGGCAAACTGCAGAAACACGATCAGCGCGCCGTCGGTCGGACCTGAGCGTCCATCTGCGGCTCTTTGCGACGGCCGTTTACCTTAATTTGATACCACGCTGAATTGGGGTGTGCGAAAAATGACTATTTTTGGTAAACGTCTTCGTTACGTACCAACGGGGGGGTGGTGTTAACCACCTTGGGGAAAGACTGATGCTTATTTTGGGCTATTCAGGCCACCAGCGGCACGGCTGGGCCGGCAACCCCGAGCAAAAATTCAAATCGCGCCTTCGGCATTCGAGACTGCACCCGACCATTTTCGGGGCCATCACATCCTTCGGCGAAGACCCGGAAGACATTCCTCTCAACCTGTTCCCTCTCGACGGCGTGGGACACGACAGCGCCGCCGCCATCCTGAAGGACGGGAAACTCGCGGCGGCCGCCGCCGAGGAACGATTTTGCCGCTTCAAGCATGCGACCGGGCCTGGCGGCCGCACATTGGGTCCTCGTCGCGCGGCCGAATTCTGCTTTCGACAGGTCGGCGCATCCTTCGAGGACTGCGAGCACATCGCGTTCTACTGTGACTTTACACCCGAAGTGCTCGAGCAGCGTATTACCGCAACGGCGGGGCATCTTTCTCCGAAAATTCGACAGCGGGTGATCGACGCCTATCGCACGGTCTTTGCTGGGACGGTGTCGAACGAGCGTATTTCAGACGAGATTGCCGAATTGTTCGATCAGCGCGTCGGCAATGCGAAATTGCATTTCGTACCTCATCATCTCGCCCATGCCGCGTCGGCGTTCTATTCGTCGGGCTATCGCGAAAGCGGCGTCCTCACGATCGATGGTTTTGGCGAGCGGTCGAGTTCGATCTTCGCGATTGGAGGCCCGGACGGGCTTCGGGTGCTGGAAGAGACCATGCTGCCCGGCTCGCTCGGCGTGCTGTACATGATGATAACCGCCTATCTCGGATTCAAGCCGCTGGATGGCGAGTACAAGGTCATGGGCCTTGCTTCTTATGGCGATCCCGGGACCTACGCCAGGGAATTCGACGGCCTGTTCGAGCAGCAGCCCGACGGGACGTGTCTCACCACAAAATTGCTGCACGAAGATTTCGGCCGTTACCTCGAAGAGCTGTTCGGCCCCCCACGCGTGGCGGGCGGTCCCGTTACGCAGCGCGAGATGGATATTGCCGCCGCAATCCAGAAGAAATTCGAGGACGCCATGCTGACCCGCATGGCCTATCTGAAAGACAAATACGCGATCAACCGCATTTGCCTTGCTGGCGGCGCTGCGCTGAACGTTGTCATGACCGGCAAGGCCGCCCGGTCCGGCATGTTCGAGCAGACATATGTCTTTCCGGCGTCTGGCGACGACGGCGCCAGCATCGGCGCCGCGCAATATGTCTATCACGATGTATTGCGGCATCCACTGCCGACGGCGCCCGTAAGAACGATGAGTCTCGGGCCGGCTTTCGGCCGGGATCAGGTTACGCGCGCGCTTGAAGCGTCGGCTGGCAAGGTTGCGTTTCACCGTGTCGACAATGCCGAAGCGGCGGTCGCCGACGCGCTGGTGGACGGAAAGGTGGTCGGCTGGTTCAAGGGACGCATGGAATTCGGCCCGCGAGCGCTCGGCAATCGCAGCATCCTGGCCGATCCGCGCACTGCGGAGATGCGTGACGTCGTCAACATGCGCGTCAAGCTCAGGGAGGAGTTCCGCCCGTTTGCTCCGGCGGCACTTGTCGAATTTGCCGACGATTATTTCGATATGCACGGCGTGCGGCGCTGCGACTTCATGGAATTCATTGTACCTGCGACGGATCTCGGCGCCAGGAGCGCCAAAGCCGTCGTCCATATCGATGGCTCGGCAAGACTGCAAACGGTCGATCGTGCGGACAACGAGCCGTTCTGGAATGTGATCGAGGCTTTCCGACAAAGAACCGGCGTACCGATTGTTCTCAATACGTCGTTCAACGTGCGTGGCGAGCCGATTGTCTGTACGCCGGAGGACGCAATCCGCTGCTTCCTGTCGACGGATATTGACCTGCTCGTGATCGAGAACTACGTCGTGGCGAAGAAGGCGGGCAAGGTCCTGAAGGAAGACATGGCACGTCCCGCTGCCGAAGATTGAGCCTCAACGGAAATATCACGCGAGGCTGGCAGCTGGTGAACGGTCCGTCAGGCTGCAGCGATCTTGCGCTGAAATTGCCGCATGAGTTTGCGTGCCTCTGCGGCGCTGGTAGGACGGCCGATCAGAAATCCCTGACCTTCAGTGCACCCGGCAAGGCGCACGAGCTTGAGCTGCTTTGGCGTTTCGATGCCCTCGGCCGTGGTTTCGATTCCCATTGCCGCGCCGAGCGCGGCGATTGTCCTGACAATGGCCGCACTGTCCGCGTTCAATTCCACGTCGGCGATGAATATCTGATCGATCTTGATTTTGTCGAACGGAAAGCTGCGCAGATAGCTCAGCGATGAGTACCCCGTACCGAAATCGTCCATGGCGATCCGCACGCCCAGCGCACGCAACTGGTGCAGCATGCCGACGCTCGCCTCGTCCTTTTGCATCAGCATGGCCTCGGTGATTTCGAGTTCGAGGCGCTCGGCGGGCAGACGTGCGGCGGCCAGCGCATGCGTGATTGTCGACACCATGGCACGATTGCGGAACTGCACGGGCGACAGATTGACGGCAAGCCTGATATCGGTGGGCCAACGCGCGGCCTCCGCGCAAGCCTGGCGCAGAACCCATTCACCGAGCGGGACGATGAGCCCGGTTTCTTCGGCAACCGGAATGAATTCCGACGGTGAAATCGAACCGCGCTCCGGATGCGTCCAGCGAATGAGGGCTTCCATCCCGACGATCTTGTTGAGCGCGAGATTGATCTGGGGCTGAAACTCGAGATGAAACTCGCCGGCCGAAAGAGCCCGGCGCAGGTCGACCTCGAGCGCACGGCGGGCCTGAAGTTGCAGGTCCATCTCGGGGTCGAAGAAGCGCAACGAATTGCGGCCTTGGGCCTTTGCGCGGTAAAGCGCGAGATCTGCGCATTTCATGAGTTGATCGCCGGTGGTCCCGTTCTCGGGCGCAATCGCGAGACCGATGCAAATGCTCGAATTGATCTCCTGCCCGTCGATCAGGAATGGGCGAGATGTCGCGTTGATCAACTGGCGCGCAAGACCTTCGGCGGCCTGTTTGTTGCCGGTCGGATGCAGGATGGCAAACTCGTCACCACCCAGCCTGGCGAAGGTGCCGGGCTCGCCGATCACCTCGCGAAGGCGCTCGGCCATTTGCCGCAAGAGCTTGTCACCGAAGGGATGGCCGAGAGAATCGTTGATCGCTTTGAAATTGTCGAGATCGAAGCACATAACCAGCATCGTCTCGTTCCGCTCGGCGACACGGGCGAGACCCTCGGCCATTTTCTCGCTGAACAACAGCCAATTCGGCAGTCCGGTCAGAGCATCATGGCGCGCCATATGGGCGATATTTTCTTCCGCGCGATATCGTTCGGTGATGTCTTCATAGGTACCGACCCAGCCGCCACCGGCCATCGGTTGATGCCGTACGGCGATGATCCGCCCGTCCGCCAGATGCCGAACGATTACCGGTTCCCTGTTCTCGATGAGGCGCTCGGTCAAGTCGGCAAACATCTGTTCGGCGCTGACGCCCGGGAAGTGAACGCCGCGTTCGATACTGCGACGCATGAGTTCAATCATCGGCGTGCCGGGTGGCGCATCCTCGCGGGTCAGGCCGTAGATTTCGAGATAGCGCCGATTGACAACGATGAGGCGCAATTGCGCATCGTACGCACACAGCCCGTGAGCCATATGATCGAGCGCGGCGTCCAGCAGATCGTTGCGATCCTGCAATGCCTGCTTGTAGCGCACCTGGCGAGTCACATCCTCATGCTCGGTCAACCAGCCACCGGATTCGATCGGAAGAACGCGCATTTCGATGACGCGACCGTCACTCAAAGGGCGGCGCTGTGTGGCGGGCTTTTGCCGAAAAAGTGCGCGGAGCTCGAGTTTGATCGCTTCGGGTTTCATGCCGGAAAATACGCCGCGCTTGATCGCATGTTCTATGATGCTTTGAAAGGCTACGCCGGGCTTGATGCACGAACGGTCGAACCCGTAGATACGAAGATATTGCTCATTGCAGACCACGAGGCGCTGCTCGGCATCAAAGACACACAGGCCGTTGGAAGCGTGTTCGATGGCTTGATGCAGAACCTCGATCTGCTGCGACGTTTCGCGAACGGACGGCTCGGACAGCCTTTCGCAGGTCGCAACCCAGCCGCCGCCCGCGGTCGGCTGGAACTGAAATACGATCATGCCGTCGTTGGCGGCTTGTCGCTGCAAGCGGAATGATTCACCGCACGCGAGCATCTCTTCGATCTCGCGCCACATTTCCTTGGATGCAATAGTGGAATTTTTCGATGCGTTCTTGCTCAATCCGAAGAGATCGCGAAGGGAAGCGCCGAGATGAACGCGCGCTCGCGGCGCTCCGATAATTTCAACAAAATGCTGATTAAAAAGAACGATCCGAAAGTCCTCATCGAGAACGCAAATTCCCTGCGCCATCCCGCTGACCGCAATTGCATGCAGTGCGAGAACGGTCCGAAGTTCGCCAGGAGAATGGCTGCCTGCTGTTCCCTCAAAGGAAGCCGTCATCAATTTCCGCCTTGCAACCCGAAAACGCAGCATCAAAGCTGCCAAGTTGTAGGGCGCAAAGGCGAAATTTCGGGTTAATTAATCGAGACAAGTTTAGTTTACAAAAGCCTAGCGAGAAGGATTGCAATCGTTTTTTATCCATCCGGTAATCTCGCTCTGCGGATCACCGTCTACAAAAAATTCATCATGCCAACGATCTGATTAAAACCGCGCGAAAAATCGCGGCGAGCACGCCACCACCTTCGCGTGCCAAATTCCAGATGCTTATCTCAGGTTAAGTCGAGGGAATTCGCGTATCACGCCCCGTCGCCGGTATTCGACTGCAAAATTTTGGCATGGCGCCACGCAAGAGCGACGCGTTAAATCCGCTCTTCCGAAAAATTCAGACGGGCGCGGTTATCGCCCGGCTTCAGGTTGTCCCGATCGACACCGTGAGAACGAACAGCTTCACTCGTCCAAGCCTGACTGTGAATGGCGCGCCCGAAGAGATTCGAACTCCTGACCCCCAAATTCGTAGGTGGCTGGCTAGCTGCGGGGGCTTTCGGCAGGCCTATGGCCGGCCTGACTGGTCCCCTTCATCCCCAGCAAGCTTCGGCCTCTCGTATCCATTGAATTTCTGTACCAGTCGCGAGCCGTCCCACATTCGGGGTTATGGTAATTTACGACATCCACCAATCACCCTCCTGCCTTCTCGCTGGCGATGCGCTGCCGCACGGTCGCGCCCGACTCGTACCAACCGCGAGTCCTATTCACGATCTTTACTACCGAAAGCATTACCGGGACTTCGATCAGGACTCCAACAACCGTGGCCAGCGCCGCACCAGAATTGAAGCCGAAAAGACTAATCGCGGCCGCAACGGCTAATTCGAAGAAGTTGCTGGCGCCGATGAGCGCGGACGGGCCTGCGACGCAATGCGCTTCGCCGGCGGCACGGTTTAGCAGGTAAGCGAGGCCCGAATTGAAATAGACCTGGATCAGGATCGGCACGGCCAAGATTGCGATAATTAGAGGTTGCGCAAGAATCTGCTCGCCCTGGAAACCGAATAGAAGCACCAGCGTGGCGAGCAGCGCCATGAGCGAAATCGGCTGCAAGGTCGACAGGAGCCCCGCCAGTGCTGCGTTTCCGCCGCTGGCAAGCACGCTTCGCCGCACGACCTGGGCAATGATGACCGGTACAACGATGTAGAGCACGACCGAGAGGAGCAAGGTCTCCCACGGCACTGTGATCGCCGACAGGCCGAGGAGCAGCGCCACGATCGGCGCAAAAGCAAAAACCATGATCACGTCGTTAAGCGCGACCTGGCTGAGCGTGAAATGCGGCTCGCCCTCCGAGAGATTGCTCCAGACAAACACCATCGCTGTGCAAGGTGCCGCCGCCAGCAGAATGAGGCCGGCGATGTAGCTGGCGATCTGGTCTGCCGGCAGATAGGGCCTGAAAAGCCAGCCGAGGAAGAACCAGCCGAGGAATGCCATTGAAAACGGCTTCACGGCCCAGTTGATAAAAAGCGTGACCCCGATGCCGCGCCAATGCTCCTTGACCTGCGACAAGGCCGCGAAATCGATCTTGACGAGCATGGGAATGATCATCAGCCAGATCAGTATGGCCACCGGCATATTGACCTTGGCGATCTCAGCCGAACCAATAATGTGGAATACGGTCGGAAAGAAGTGCCCAAGGGCAATCCCAACAATGATGCAAAGAGCAACCCAAACCGTGAGGTAACGTTCGAAAGTGGACATGGTCAAACTCGCTTGCTCAAAAAACTGCCCGATTCGATAAGGCTCGCCAGTAGCTGGAGTTATCTTCGGATTAGGTGATCAGTGACCTGCGGCGTTCTATTTCGCCATATTGATCGCTTTCGCGACTGAGGCGCCGCGCTATAAGAATCTACGCATTCATTCGGCAGCCACCGGCGGCGTGCCTGCGTCCTTTGCCTTGCCGATGGCATCAAGCTGCTGCTGCAGGCTCAAGCGATCGAGCTTGGCGAGTGGTAAGCTGACGAAGATATTGATGCGATTGGTCAGCATCCGCAGCGCGTCGGCAAACGCGAAGTGGATTTCGGCCTCTGAGCCGGACGCCGCCGCAGGATCGGGGACGCCCCAATGCGCCGTCATCGGTTGGCCCGGCCAGAATGGACACGTTTCCCCCGCGGCATTGTCACAAACCGTGAAAACGAAATCGAGTTTTGGTGAATCTGGCTGAGAGAACTCGAGCCAGCTTTTCGAGCGCATCCCGCTCACATCGAAATGCAGCTTGCGTAGGAGATCGAGCGTGTAAGGGTGGACATGGCCCTTTGGCTGACTTCCGGCCGAGAACGCCCGGAAGTTCCCCTGCCCGGCGCGATTAAGGATAGCCTCCGCCATAACCGAACGTGCTGAGTTTCCTGTGCAAAGGAACAGGACATTATATGGCTTTCTTTCGGCGCTCACGCTCATGTCCTCCGCTTTTTGCTCTTTCGTGCCGGGGTGCAGCCGCCTTTCGCATCACGTATCGTGTCCTGTAGGTCGCAGAGCTCGGGGTGACCACGACAGCAGTCGGTGACGAGAAAGCCGATGAGTGTCCGAATACCATCTACATCGGCGCGATAAATGATCGAGCGCCCCTCGCGCGTGCCCCGTACCAATCCGGAGCGAGCCAGGATGCCTAAATGCGACGACAGCGTATTGTGCGGACAGCCGATTTTTTCGGCAATGGCGCCGGCGGGTACACCATCGGGTTCAGCTTCCATCAGAAGTCGGAAAATATCGAGTTGTGTCGGCTGCCCAAGTGCCGCGAACGCAGCAAGCGCATGCGGCCCCGACATGCCGGTTCCCGTCTGTGCCGGACCGATGTGGCCGACTACCGCCAAAGCGCCTTTGCGCATAAACCGAACCTCCATTCAGCTATCCAACCCGGGAAATCGCCCTTGGCCCGATGACAAGCATGTTGACCTGTATTATCGTTTGTGTCGAGACTTCTCGACATATTGTCACATAATCGTATTACGGTGCTGTGACAATTGAGAAATCGCGCATTTGGACAGCAAGGTCTAACCCTCGGACGATCCGAAAATAGTTCGGACGGCGGGACCGCAATACAGGAGGAAACGATGCGACGCGATGATCGATGTCGGCCGCCGAAAGTTCTTGGCCGGCGCAAGCTTCGCAGCGGCAGGCGGGTGCGATCAGAAAACTCGCAGATGCGCCCGAACGCGTGCGGCATTTGACGTTCAAATCACCAGACTATTCGGTCTGATGGTAGCGGCTTATCAGTGCTGCTAAGCGTTGAGCGGAAGGGAGACGCACAATTGCGGCTCCGTTACGAGCCGGGCCGATCCGGTTAAAGCTGCGGGCCTCGTGTGAGCTACGAATTTGAAATAGGGCTGATGGTGACAACGGGCGCGCTGGGCGCGATTTGGATCGCGTACAAAGCGATTCGCCGTGAGGATATTTCGACGGATCGCGTGGCGGACCAAGTCGGGCTTGCACTGACACTCGTCGCCGTCCTCCTGTTCCTCTCGCAACTGCCAAACTTTCTCAGCGCCTAGCAGCAGCTCATTTTCGTATCCACCGACAATATTGTTGGAGTCGGCGTGCCGCATCCGCAGCCGGGCTGGTTCCTGGCCTTGGCAGCCGCATCCTTTGCGCAACAGGCATCCATCCCTGCGGGCGCTGGCCCACCACAGCATCCATCAGCGACTGACGGGGCAATATCGGCTGAGCATACCCCCGTCTCGGGGAGTACAAGCCTTACGTCGTTCGCGGCGGCTTCATCGTCTGCGAGATGAGCCGCGATTGAGCGCACTTGCTCATAACCTGTTGCCATCAGGAAAGTCGGCGCGCGCCCGTAGCTTTTGATACCGGCGACGAAATAACCAGGCTCCGGGTGCGAAAGCTCCCTGTAGCCATGCGGCGGCACCGACCCACAGGAGTGCAGATTGGGATCAATCATGGGCCCGAGGGCGCGCGCGCATTCGAGCCATGGGTCGAGGTCGAGCCGCAGTTCTCGAGTCAAGGACAAGTCAGGTCGCTGCCCGGTGGCAACGATGATGCGGTCGATCGGGCCGAGCTTTACCGATCCGGAAATGCGACGGCCGGTCACGATCAAGCCGCCGCCATCGAGGTCGACCGATTCCGCTGCAAAGCCAAGGACCAGGTCAAATCGACCGCTCTCGACCAGCCGCTTGAGATCCGTGCCGAGTTGTCCTCGCGCGGGCAATTGATCGGCGGCGCCACCGCCGAAAACGCGGGCAAGACTGTCGCTCCGCACAGCCCAGATCAAACGCGTGTGCGGTTCTGATTCTGCAAGACGAGCGAGATCGAGTAAGGCATTGGCTGCCGAATGCCCGCCGCCTATGACCAGCGAGCGCTTGCCGGCGTAAGTGTTGCGAGCCGCTCCACGCACGTCAGGGATTCCATACACGATGCGGTCGCCGAAAATGTCTTCGCCGGGGGCTTTCACGCCGGATGCAGTGAGCGGGTTGGGGCTGCTCCATGTACCAGACGCATCAATCACGGCCCGTACCAGGTCGATTCGCAAAGAGCCATCCTCGCGCTCAATGGTAAGCACAAACGGAACATCGGCGCGTGTCCGACTAACGACCTTGTCGATACCAAGTCGGGAGACGTTGCGCACGCGCGCGCCAGTTTCGATGACGTTTCGCAAAGCAGGAGTTTCGGCCAACGGACGAAGGTAGGAGACAAAAAGTTCATGGCCGGTCGGCAGCGTATCGCCCGGTGGCTCCTGCCAGCCGCGCTCGCGGAGGATGGCGGTCGATGCCGAATCCGTGTTGAAACGCCATGGCGAAAACAGCCGCACATGTCCCCAATCATGCACGTGCGCTGCCACCGTCTCGCCAGCTTCGTACAACTTCACCGGAATGCCACGCGTCACGAGGTGCGCAGCGGCGGCAAGGCCCACCGGACCTCCGCCGATCACGGCGATGGGCAATACTTTGTTTTGCGATGTGGTCATGCAGATACCTTTGGGGGGTTGCGGCTAGTATGCTGTGATTTACGACCTGCGGGTGTGCATCCACTCCCTCCCCCGCAGCAGTTTTCCGTGAGATAGGCGAGCAGTGCGTTCATGACCTCGAATCGAGCCGCATAGATCATCGAACGGCCTTCGCGCTGCACAGTGACAAGGCCAGCATGTCGCAGGCGGTCCAAATGGAACGTGAGGTTGTTCGGGGCTAAATCGAGCGCGTCGGCAATTCCGCCGGCTGGCATCCCGTCCGGTCCGGCCTTCACCAGCAAGCGAAATACATCAAGGCGATTTTCCTGGGCCAAGGCCGCCAGGGCGGCAATTGCATCGGTATTTTCCATATTTCAATAAATATAGAAATGTTTGGTTGGCGTCAAGAGTTACTTCAGTCAATATTGAAGCGTTTATCTGACACAATGAAATTCACGACCGCCTACCAGCCGCACTATCTGCGCGATATTCCACCATCAGCGAGGTCTTCTTTCGGGGTTTGCCAGGCCGCCCAATGCGCTACCCTGCCTTGGATGATGAAATCGCCGCGGGGTCGGAGCCCTTTTCGACATTAGGGGGCGTCGGCTTGTCGGCTTCCATCTGAACTAAATCGGCCATCATGAACCAGCGTTTGCAGCCCATATCGAAGGCGTCTTGGATGCCACTCACCTGGGGGGAACTTCTTTGTAGCTATTGTCCTTGCGGCTCCCAAAGTCGCTACAGGGCGCCTCGGGCCATTTGTACTCGGCGGAATCCACGAGCATGAACGTTTCCCCGAGAGGCTCGGATACAATTCGCTTCGCGTAATCCCATTGCAGCTCCTGAAAAAGGTCGATGTCTGCGGGTGAAAAATTGCCGGACTCGATCTTGCGCATCTGGACGCGCACATCGGTCGGATAGGCTTCTGGTTTCACACGCACCCGCACTGTCTTGCCCGTTGATACCTGCTGCACGACGAATTCGCTTTCTGTCAGCTTTGCATCAAGAATGTGCGAACCGAAGCGAGTGCGTGCTCCTGTCAGATAGGAAGCGACGTCCCCGCCGCAAGCAGAATTGTTTGAAGCGATACGGAGGTCTGTACGATCCACTATGCCGTCGGGGAACAGTTTATCGAAGGCAATCTTCAATGCACCTGCGCTCTCAACGAGCCCTCCACAGAAATGCCCGTGAAATTTAATAAGATCACTTAGCGTGATGGTCTTGGTCTTTCCGGCGTATCGACCGTACTTGTTGACCGTATCTCGCACTTCAAACGACGGCGAGTAGCGGCTGTTCGTGAGCCACTCCGGTGACCACCATTCGATGTCGGTAGCGGGGGCGCTGAGCGAGGTCACGAAAGTCGCTAATAGGGCGAGCAGCGCGGCCAGCGTAAGTGCTTTCATGGCCGACCTCCTCAATTCACATTCCTCTGGCGCAGTTCAGTTGAACAGCGGAAGCTATGCAGCAAACTGAAATTGTAGGCCCATGGCTGCCTTGCTGCATTGCGCAAGATCAAACGCAATTTCTTTCATTTGTCCTCGACCACGCTGCGACGAGGTAGCAAGAGAGCAGCCAGACGCTCGGCTTTCCTCACTTGAGCTAGATCAATGCGACAGGGAAAAGTAAGCAGCATTGATTTGCGCGCTGATCAGGAAGGGATAAGCAATGGAACTCATAATCATATCGATTATCGTTGCCGGTGTCGCATGGGGTGCATGGGCAGTGTGGAACCACTACAAAGCATGCGAAAAGGCGGGCTTTGACGGGTCGCAGCACTAAGCGGCGGCCACTGCTGCCAATCGCTGACCGCTGACGATACCGCTCACAAAGCGAAGTGCCGGACAACGCCCGGCGGTTTTTGTCGATGGCCCAGCTTTTCCGCAAGCTATCAGGCGAGAATGACTTCCGAGATTTTCGCTTTGCCACATCCTTCAAAGTCACGCGAGATCCACCAACTGATATTCCTCGGGGGTATTCAGTCACTCATGCTGTCGCAGCGGCTTTTGGCGGTCCACGGTAATTCAGCAATCGCAGTGCATTGAACACGACGACAATCGTCGACCCTTCGTGGATGAGCACGGCGAGGCCGAGGCCGGCCCAGCCGAACAGCGTTGCCGGAATCAGCAAGGCAACCGCGCCAAGCGCGATGAACAGATTCTGGCGGATGACCGCTCGCGCCGCGCGGCTCAAGCCAAGTGCGAACGGAAGCTTGCCGAGATCGTCGCTCATCAACACAACATCCGCGGCCTCGAGCGCCACATCGGTGCCGGCGCCACCCATGGCGATACCGACAGTGGCGCGGGCGAGCGCGGGCGCGTCGTTGACGCCATCACCTACCATAGCCGCCTGTCCATACTGCTCGACCAGCCCGGCCACTATGGCGATCTTGTCCTCGGGCATCAGGCTCGCTCGTAGGTCCTCCAGTCCCACCTCCTGCGCCACGGCGCGGGCCACCCGCTCGTTGTCCCCGGTCACCATGACCGTCTTGGTGACGCCTAGCGTTCGCAGTTCCGCCAATATCGCCGCCACGCCGGGGCGCGGGGTATCCATGAGTCCAACGACGCCGGCGAAACGACCATCCCTCCGCACCAGCATCGTCGTGCGTCCGGTAAATTCCAGCCGTTCAACTTGCGCAGTTAAGTCCGCGCTTATTGCCTCGCCCGCGAAAAGCTTGAGATTGCCGATCTCAATGCGCTGGGCGAGGAGGGTCGCGCGGATGCCCTTACCGTTCACCGCCTCTACGTCCGCGGGCTCGTCCCAGCGTAGACCTCGTTCCCGAGCCGCCGCGACAATGGCCTGGGCCAAAGGATGGCCGCTGCAACTCTCCAGCGCTGCTGCCAGCGCAAGAAGTTCGTTCTCCGTTGCCCCGAACGCCACGATGTCCGTGAGACGAGGCTTTCCGACAGTGATGGTGCCAGTCTTGTCGAAGGCGATCGCAGTCAGCCGGCCAAGGTTTTCGAGGTGGGTGCCGCCCTTGATCAGCACGCCCGCCTGGGCGGCACGGGCCACGGCCGAGAGCACTGCCGCCGGCGTGCCGATGGCAAGCGCACATGGCGAAGCCGCAACCAGCACCGCCATCGCTCGATAGAATGAGTCGGCAAAAGGAAAGCCAAACAGCGGCGGCACGGCGATCAGCAGGCCAGCGCCGATCAGCACGACCGGTACGAAAACGCGCTCGATACGGTCCGTGAAATTCTGGGTCGGCGATTTCTGAGTCTGGGCGTCGGAGACGAGCCGCACCATGCGCGCCAGCGTGCTTTCGGTGGCGAGCTTGGTGACTTCAATCAGCAAGACCCCGTCGCCGTTGACAGTTCCTGCGAAGACCGCGTCGCCAGAACCCTTGTCCACCGGCACCGACTCGCCGGTCACCGGCGATTGGTCCACGGCCGAGTTTCCCTCTGTGACTTTGCCGTCGGCTGGCAGGCGCTGGCCGGGTTTGACGATGATCGCGTCGCCACGCAGCAGTTCCCCGATCGGGACTTCGACCTCCGCGCCGTCGCGGCGCACCAGGGCTGTCTTCGGCGCCAGTTCGGCCAACGCTTCGATCGCCCGGCGGGCACGATCCATCGCCGAATGCTCCAGGGCGTGCCCGAGACTGAACAGAAAGAGGAGAAGCGCGCCCTCAGCCCAGTCCCCGAGCGCTGCAGCCCCCGCCGCGGCAACCAGCATAAGGGTGTCGATATCGAAGCGTTTCGCCCACAGGCTTTCGGCAGCATCACGCGCGGTAAAGAAGCCGCCAAATGCATAGGCGGCGAGATAGAGGCCAAGCGATACTGCGTATGGCGACCCCGCCAGCCCCCCGAGCCAGCCGCCCAGCAGCAGCGCGCCCGCGGCGAGACTGAAAACCAGCTCACGATGTTCCGCCCACCATCCAGCATGTGCCTCCGGCGCCAAGATTCGGTAACCCAGCGCCTCGACGCGGCGCGCCACCGCCCGATGCGATAATTTCTCACTGTCGTATTCCAGGCGCAGACGCTCTGCGGCATAGCTCACCTTGGCGTCAAGCACGCCATCGAGGCGTCCCAATGCGTGTTCGATAACGGTGGCGCAGGTCGGACAGTCCATACCGTCGATGCGTAAACTTTCATGCACATAGCGCTTGTCAATCGACGCGCCCGCCGCGGCGACGAGCTGGCGGACAATGGCCAAGCTGATGCGCGCGGAATCGTAGTGGAAGCATAATCGCACCTTGCCGTCTTCATGGATGATGTGCGCCTCGTCAATAATCTTGCCTTTAAGTAGAGAGATCAGCCGCTCGACGCAGGAATCCCGCTCGTCAGGGACGTGCGGCAGGACGAGCGTCAGGTCGAGAACCAATTTGTCAGTGGCCATCGAGGGTCAACGTACCATCGTTAGAGTGAGAGCTTGGATCGTTTACCGATTGATCTCGACCGATCCGCATCAATCATTTCGGGCCCGCACTATATTGCCCTCAAGCTCGGTCGCCGCCGCAACTGTATTGAAAATCGTACCGTATTTGCGGACATTGTGGTGAAGCAGATCGAGGCGCCGATCGTCCTCATCCGTGTCTACAATCAGTTCATAAGAAATCGACGACAGGAAGGGCGGGCTGTCCTGGCGAACGCCGTGGAGGCGGACCTCGACACCACGGAACGTGAAATGATTCATCGGCGCAACGCGCTCGATGCCCTTGATCATGCAGGCTGCAATGGCCGCCAATAATAGTTCTGCGGGATTGAAGGCGTCAGGGCGGCCGCTCACGTCGGTGTCGAGAATAATCTCGGCATCCTTGCAGCGCGCCACGCTGCCATGGGCATCAACCCGCCGTGCCACAACGTCGTATTCGAGCATCACATCTCCTCACCAGATTGCCTCAAAAACTGATGACAGTCGCAACAGGAACTCGCGCGCGTGTTGGACCCGTTCTATCGTCTTGAGGGATCACGAAGCCGAGAGACTGGCGGCGTTGGCCTCGGCTTGGCAATCGCGCAGTCGATCGTGCAGGCCCACCGCGGCGATCTCGTCCTCAGTAACAGGCCAACCTCAGGTCTCCGCGCCCGAATCAGATTGCCTCGATGAAAGACTGATCAGGTCTGCCACGAAGAAGCACGACCGACGACATCCAGATTTACCGAATCGAGTGGATCCGCAGCCGCGGACAATGCACGACTGAGCGGTCCCGCGATGCCTGTCGCCGCATCGGCTCTCCCCGCCGTCACTCAATGGTGGTGCCGCTGCCCGATACGCAAGTGCATTGGGAGTAAATTGGCACGAGCTCGGTTCCTTGCAAAAACCGTAAAATGCGTAATTTTTTGCACGGAAGCCGGGTGCTAAGTGCTGGCGCGCCCGAAGAGATTCGAACTCCTGACCCCCAAATTCGTAGTCTGGTGCTCTATCCAGCTGAGCTACGGGCGCTGATACCGCCGGGAAATAGCGCGACGGAACCGGGGCATAGCTAACGTTTCGACACCCCATTGGCAAGCCGGCGATTTCCCATGCCCCTCACCGGCGGTATACGCCGATCAGGCCTGGACGCGCGCGCCGCGCCGGGCTTCGAGATCGACCGCCCGATCCGGAATGGTGATGCTGAAGGTTGCGCCGATCGTTCCCGGCACCAGACGGATCTCGCCGCCGTGGGCGCGTACCAGCTCGGCGGCAATGGCAAGGCCCAGCCCGGTGCCGCCGGGCCGCGCCGAACCCTGGAACGCCTGAAACATGTGGGCCTGCGCCTTGTCCGAGACACCCGGCCCGGTGTCGGACACCTCGATCACGACCACACTGCCCTCGCGGCGGCCGGTAATGCGGATTTGATCGCGCGCCGGATCGCGCGCGCCGCGCGCTTCCAGCGCCTGCACCGCGTTGCGCGCCAGATTGACCAGAACGCGGAAAAGCTGGTCATGATCGGCCTCGACGGTCAGCCCGCGCTCGACCGCCACGATCCAGCGGATCGGCACATCGAGCCCCAGATCGAGCGCTTCATGCACCTCCTCGATCAACGGTCCGACTTCGATCGTCTTGCGTTCGGGTGGTGGTTCCTGCGCGGCGCCATAGGAAAGCGTCGATTGACAGAATGCGATGGCGCGCTCGAGCGCACGCATCAGCTTGGGTGCGAAGCGCTGGACCTTCGGGTCCGGCAGCGTGGACAATTGATCGGAAAACAGCTGCGCCGATGCCAGAAGATTACGCAGATCATGATTGATCTTGGACACGGCCAGGCCGAGCGCTGCCAGCCGGTTCTTCTGATTGAGCATCGATGCAAGATCGCGCTGCATCGCGGCGAGCTCTTCTTCCGCCGTGCCAATTTCATCCCGACGGCCTGACTCGGTAATGATGCGTCCCGGATTTTCCGGATCGGCACGGAACGTCACCATGTTCTCGGTAATTCGCCGCATCGGCCGTACCAGCAGATAATGCAGCGCGAAGTACACCAGCATCGCCGTGATTCCCGAGATCAGCAGCGAGAGCAGCAGGATGTTCACCGAGAACGCCCACATCGCCTTGCACAACGGCGCTTCATCGAGAACGGTTTCCAGAAACTCGCCATGCGCCATCGGCGCCGGCCCGACCACGCGCATGACGTCGTCGGGCATGCAGAACAACAGCGTGTCGAAGGCATCCATGATGGCGTGCCACCATCGGACTTCGCGCATGTCGATGTCCTGCGCGATGCGGGTCGGCACATTGGCGGATGCCAGCAAGCGGCGTTCGGTGCCCATCTTGATCGCCACCGTGCGGGCGCCGATGCTTTGCAGGATCTGTTTCGACAGGCTCTCGGGCACGGTGCCGCTGGGCGCGGCATCAAGCACCAGCGCGGCGGTGTGCGCGGCGGCCAAACGATCGTTGAGCCAGTTGAGGCGGAAATTTGCGACTGACGGCACATAGATCAGGATTTCCGCCACCATCACGAAAATGACGGTGAGGAACAGCAGCTTGCTGGAAAGTCCAATTCGCAAGCCGCGTGCCGGACGCGCGTTGGCTACGTCGACGGGCTTGCTCGCTGTCTCGGTTTCCGGTTCCAAATTGGCCTCAACCGAAGAGTCGCAGCCAAGCAATGATGCGCCGCACCCAGGGGCTCGTCAAACCCGGCGTAAAATAGTCGATCGCCGCGCGCTTGCTGATTTCCGACAGCGTCGGATAGGGCATCACGACGCCGGTAAACGCGCGGATGTTCAGCCCCTGTGCGATCGCCAAAGTCCACACCGTGATCAATTCTCCGGCCTGCGCCCCGACGATGGTTGCTCCTACAATCTTACCTTTGCGGTTGGTGATGACTTTTATATGGCCATGGGTTTCTCGCTCGGCCTGGGCCCGGTCGTTGTCATGATAAGGCCAGCGCAAAATGCGGATCCTGACGCCGCGCTGGCGTGCCTGAGCTTCGGTGAGGCCGGTCTGGGCGAGTTCCGGCTCGGTATAGGTCACCCAGGGAATTGCTGCATTGTTGACCCGCACCGGCAATCGGAACAGCGCATTCCGGATCACCAGCCCGGCGTGATAATTGGCGGCATGGGTGAACTGCAATTGCCCCGCGGCAGCGTCGCCGATGGCGTAAACGCGCCGGTTCGCCGTCTTCAGCTTCCTGTTCACGATGATGCCGGAACGGTCGTAGCGGACGCCGGCGGCGTCGAGATCGAGTCCGTCGACGGTCGCCCTGCGGCCGGTGGCGACCAACAGATGCGTGCCTTCGATCGTTTCCTCACCGCCTGCACCCTCAACCGCCACCGTCACCGTGCCGCTCGCAAATGCAACGCGTGTGACCTTGACACCGCTGCGGACAACGACGCCCTCGCGCTCGAGTTGATCAAGGACGATCGCGGCGCATTCCGGATCGTCCTTGGCGAGCGGGACCGCGGCTTCCAGCACTGCCACCTCGCTGCCGAGCCGGCGAAAAGCCTGCGCCATTTCCAGGCCGATCGGACCGCCACCGATGACGATGAGCCGCCCCGGCAGTTCGGCAAGTTCGAAGACGAACTCATTGGTGAGATAGGGTCCGGAATCGAGCCCCGGGATCGGCGGCACTGCCGGCGTCGATCCCGTCGCAATCACAATACGCCGCGGCCGGATTTCGTATTCATCGCCGACAACAACAGTGCGGCGGTTCCTGAATTTCGCATGCCCCTTGATCACCTTCACGCCGAGACCTGTGAAACGCGCGGCCGAGTCAATCGGTGCAATGGCGGCGATCACGCCGTGCACGTGATCATGGACCTTGCCAAAATCGACCGCGGGAATTGCCGTGACACCAAAGGGGCCGGCACTGCGCGCGAGTTGCGCGCGCTTTGCCGCCGCCAGCAGAGCCTTCGAGGGCACGCAGCCGGTATTGAGGCAATCGCCTCCCATCCTGTGTTTTTCAATCAGCACGGTCGAAACACCGAATGCAGCGGCAGCCGCGGCAACCGACAGACCGCCTGATCCACCGCCAATCACGCAAATATCCGGTTTGAGGATTTCCGCCATGCTCCCAAACTCTCGCATCAATAATGGCTAAATATCATTCGACTGCGCGTTTTCGCGCGCGCAGTTTTTTCACGACCACCGGCAGCAAGGCAAGCAGCCCGAGCGCAACCAGCGCACCGATCAGCTGCGGCGTCAGCACATCCTTGGCATCGAACATGAAATGGCAATCCGATCGACCAGCAGCCAGACAATCGCGGTTGGCGGCCTGCTGCGCGGCGATGACACTGTCGAGACCGGTGCCGGCGAAGGCATAGACCGCCGCACCCGGAATGATGCCAAGCGCGGTAGCAACAACGAACGGCACCAGCCGCACGCCGGCAAACGCCGGCACCAGATTGACAAGAAAGAAGGGGAAGGCCGGCACCAGCCGCAGGAACAGAAGATAGCTGAAGGCATCGTCGCGAAAGCCCCGCGCCAGCTGGGAGGCGCGCGGGCCCGCCCGCTGCAGCAACGGCTCGCCGAGAGCGGTACGCGCCACAAGGAAGATGAGTGTCGCACCGATGGTCGCCCCGATGACGGCAGCTGATGCGCCGACAACAAGGCCGAACAGGAAGCCGCCGGTGACCGTAAGAAACGTGGCCCCCGGCAGTGACAGCGCGACGACCACAATATAGAGCGCGATATAGGCAAGCAGGGCCAATTCACGGTGGCCGGTCACGAACGCGTCGATGGCAGCACGGTGACGCACCAGCGCTTCAAGCGAGATATTGCCACGACCGACAACAAGATAGGCCACGACGACTAACAGGAGGAGAGCGATCAAGGGCGTCAGCCGGCAAATCCAGCTTCGAGACGCTGTTGAACTCGGGGGGGCCGTGGACATCAGCGCTATATACACGAGCACCCGGTCACATGGGCCGGCCTCACCGCCTTGTGAGGCTTTTGTGACACACCAGGACCCCGCGTAGCCAAGCCCGGCTGTCGCATTGACGGCCCCTGGCACCTCCCTTATAAGCCGCGCAAATCGCGTGCCGATCCGGACGAATTATGGGTTTCCAGGGCGGATTTGGGGGGCGGCGTCGATATCCCCATCGCCACGGCGCGACCAGCGGAGAAATCAAACGTGAAGCGGACCTATCAACCGAGCAAGCTTGTACGCAAGCGCCGTCACGGTTTCCGCGCGCGCATGGCTACCAAGGGCGGACGAAAAGTATTGTCGGCCCGGCGCTCGCGCGGACGCAAACGCCTTTCCGCCTGACATCGGCAACAAGGCCGCGCTTTGCTTCCATGGAACGACTGAGGCAACGGGCGGACTTTCTGGCCGCAGCGTCGGGGATCAAAGTTTCCGCCTCCGCCTTCGTGCTGCAGGCGCGCAAGCGAGTCGATGACGGACCTGCGCGTTTTGGCTTCACCGTGTCAAAGAAGGTCGGCAATGCGGTTGAGCGAAACCGGGTCCGCCGGCGCCTGAGGGAAATCGTACGGCTTTCGGATGGCAAACGGCTGCGGAGCGGACACGACTATGTGCTGATCGGCCGGCGCGCGGCGCTGCAACTGCCGTTTGTCCGGATGACGCAGGACTTTGAAGGAGCGTTGCAGCGCGTACATAAAGCGCGCGACGGCAAACCGGTAACACGATGAACGACAGCAAGAATACCATTCTCGCCATTGTGCTTTCGGCCATCGTGCTGATCAGCTGGCAATTCCTGGTCGGCATTCCGCAGGAAAAGGCGCGCGAACAGAAGCAGGCCCAGCAGCAGACGCAACGCGCGCCGCAGCAGGCACCGGCCGGTCAGCCATCGACTGCGCCGGGTCAGCCGAGTACGCCACCGGCGCCGGGCCAGGCCGCTCCCGCCGCCGCCTCCCAGACAATGACGCGTGACACGGCACTGAAACAATCCGCGCGAGTCGCAATCGATACGCCCAGCCTGCAGGGATCGATCGCGCTCAAGGGCGGCCGCATCGACGACCTGGCGCTGATCAAGTACCGCGAGACCGTCGACCCGAAATCTCCGCCGATCGTATTGCTGTCTCCGTCTGACAGCCCGGAACCGTTCTATGCCGAGTTCGGCTGGACCGCGGCCCAGGGCACCGACGTGAAGCTGCCGACATCGGAAACGGTTTGGACCCAATCAGGTTCGGGCGCGCTGAGCGTCAGCCATCCGGTGACATTGACGTTCGATAACGGTCAGGGCGTGGAATTCCGCCGCACCATCGCGGTCGACGACAAGTACCTGTTCACCATCAAGGACGAGGTGGTGAACAAGAGCGCAAAGCCGGTCGGCCTTTATCCTTATGCGCTGATCTCGCGTCACGGCACGCCGAAGACCCTCGGCTACTACATCCTGCATGAAGGTCTGATCGGCGTGCTCGGTGACGAAGGTCTGCAGGAAATCACCTACAAGAAGATCGAGGAAAAGAAGGTTATCAATTTCGACGTCAAAAACGGCTGGCTCGGAATCACTGACAAATACTGGGCCGCTACCCTGCTGCCCGACACCGACGCGCATCTCAAGGCACATTTCTCCGCAGGCAAGCTCGGCACCCTGGAAACCTACCAGACCGACTATCTGCTCGATCCGCAGACCATCGCGCCGGGTACGACCGGATCGGCCAATGCGCGCCTGTTCGCCGGCGCCAAGGAAGTGCAGGTCGTCAACGACTACGAGAAGCAGCTCAATCTCAACCGGTTTGACCTGTTGATCGATTGGGGCTGGTTCTATTTCATCACCAAGCCGTTGTTCATCGTGATGGACTACTTCTATCGGCTGGTGGGGAATTTCGGCATCGCGATCCTGATCGTCACCGTGCTGATCAAGATCGCCTTCTTCCCGCTCGCCAACAAGTCCTACGCGTCGATGGCAAAAATGAAGGCGGTGCAGCCGCAGATGCAGGCGCTGCGCGAGCGGTATCCGGACGACAAGGCCAAGCAGCAACAGGAACTGATGGCGCTCTACAAGAAAGAGAAGATCAACCCGCTGGCCGGCTGTTTGCCCATCGCGATTCAGATCCCCGTATTCTTCTCGCTCTACAAGGTGCTGTTCGTCACCATCGAAATGCGGCACGCGCCGTTTTTCGGCTGGATCCACGATCTTTCCGCGCAGGATCCGACGAACCTCTTCAATCTCTTCGGCCTGATCCCATTCGATCCCACCGTGGTGCCGTTGATCGGGCATTTCCTGCATCTCGGCGCCTGGCCGCTGATCATGGGCGTGACGATGTGGATGCAGATGAAGCTCAACCCGGCGCCACCGGACCCGACGCAGAAGATGATCTTCGACTGGATGCCGGTAATCTTTACCTTCATGCTGGCAAGTTTCCCGGCAGGGCTGGTGATCTATTGGGCGTGGAACAATTCGCTGTCGGTGCTTCAGCAGAGCGTGATCATGCGCAAGCACGGCGCCAAGGTCGAATTATTCGACAACATCAAGGGCCTGTTCGGAGGCGGAGACAAGAAAGACCGGAACCCGCCCGAGGCCGATTCCAGGAATGACAACGCGAAAAAAGCTGAAAAGAAAAAGGAAGACGAGAAAAAAGACGCGGAGAAGGAAAAGGAGCCGCAATAGTGTTTGGTCACTAGAGCGATATCCGTTCGAGTTGAAGCATAGCCTCACCCGCTCATTCCCGCGAAAGCGGGAATCCAGAGATACTTGCTCTGACTCTCCAACCTGTTGCCCCTGGGTCCCCGCTTTCGCGGGGACGAGCGGAAAGCAAAATGCCAATTCAACCTGATCGAGTTTTGCTCTAAGGGGATAAATCATCGCCGGGCTTGTCCCGGCGATTTCGTTTATGCTGGCACGCTATGACCTTTGATGGATTCACCCGCGACGAAATCGAATCCGGCCGGCACCTGTTCACGGGCGACTGGCAATTTACCGCTGCCGCGGGTTCGGACGTCTCGCTGCCGCCGATGCGTGGTACCGAGATCGCCTTCGCCGGCCGCTCCAATGTCGGCAAGTCGAGCCTGATCAACGCCCTCACCGGCCGCAAAAGCCTGGCACGCACCTCGCGCACACCCGGACGTACCCAGGAGCTGATCTTCTTTAACGGCGGCTCCAGGCTCAACCTTGTGGATATGCCCGGCTACGGATATGCCGCCGCCGCCAAATCCAGGATCGCAGCGTGGACCGAACTGATCCATGCCTACCTGCGCGGCCGGGCCAATCTTGCCCGCGTCTATGTGCTGGTGGATGCCCGTCACGGCCTGAAACCCACCGACGCTCCGGTGCTCGACGCACTCGGCCAGGTGGCCGTGAGCCATCAGGTCGTTCTCACGAAATGCGATGCGGTCAAACCCGACGAGCTCGCCCGGCGCCGGACCGAAGTCGAAGCGGCATTGTCAAAGCGGCCGGCTGCCTTCCCCGGCGTGCTGGCCACCTCGGCCCGCGACGGGACCGGCATCCCGGAACTGCGTGCCGCCGTCGCCAGGCTGCTGGCGGAAAGAAAGCGCTAGCGCGCGATCGCAAAAAATGCCTCCCCTGCGGGCAAGACTATACGCAGGCGAAACGCATTGTCGGCTGCGGGCCACTCGGCTAGAACGGCGCGGCGTTCAATCGAGGCCGATGCGATGAGCAAAGCCCCCAAAATCGATCCGCAGACGCAGGCGCGCATCCTCTCGGAAGCGCTGCCGCACATGCAGCGCTATGACGAGGAAACCATCGTCATCAAATACGGCGGGCATGCGATGGGCCAGGAAGACGCCGCGCGCGCCTTCGCCCAGGACGTGGTTCTGCTCGAGCAGACCGCGATCAACCCGGTGGTGGTGCATGGCGGCGGGCCGCAAATCCAGGCCATGCTCGAGAAGCTCGGCATCAAATCGGAATTCGCCGCCGGCTTGCGCATTACTGACGAAAAGACCGTCGAGATCGTCGAGATGGTGCTGGCCGGATCGATCAACAAGCAAATCGTCGGCTACATCAACGCCGCCGGTGGCAAGGCGATCGGGCTTTGTGGCAAGGACGGCAACATGGTGCAGGCACGCAAGGTGAGCCGCACAGTGGTCGATCCGGGTTCCAACATCGAGAAAGTTGTCGATCTCGGATTCGTCG
Organism: uncultured Alphaproteobacteria bacterium; assembly: GCA_963828695.1. Taxonomy (GTDB): domain Bacteria; phylum Pseudomonadota; class Alphaproteobacteria; order Rhizobiales; family Xanthobacteraceae; genus Pseudolabrys. Next base: position 1,377,682 of record CAWHFS010000001.1, read on the forward strand.
GCGAGCCGGACAAGGTCGACGTCACCATCCTCAACCAGGTCATCGGGCGCGAGATGATCCCGGTCCTCGCGCCAGTGGCGACGTCCGCAACCGGCGGCACCTTCAACGTCAACGCGGACACCTTTGCCGGCGCCATCGCCGGTGCACTCAAGGCCAAGCGGCTGCTGCTGCTCACCGATGTTCCCGGTGTGCTCGACAAGTCGAAGACGCTGATCGAGGATCTGTCCGTGGCCGACGCACGCCGGCTGATTGCCGACGGCACAATCTCCGGCGGCATGATTCCCAAGGTCGAGACCTGCATCTACGCGCTCGATCAGGGCGTGGAGGGCGTCGTCATCATGGATGGCAAGGTCCCTCATGCTGTCCTGCTTGAACTGCTGACCGACCACGGTGTCGGCACCCTGATGCACCGCTGAGCGGGCGTCGGGTGGGCAGCCCGAATTTCTCGATTTCACGGGTTTTGACGTGACGAAAAGCCGCTGGAGGGGGCCCACCCGATCCAGCCGGCTCAAGTCTGTTCTAAACTGACGACACCGTGTACTCTTTGTCTCAACTCATAAAAACTCAGGGAGGATTTGATGATGACAATACGCAACGGGATTCTCGCTGCCGGCGCCACCGCGGCGATGCTCGCTATCGCGACGCCGGCCAGCGCACAGATCTACAGCCTCGGCACCGGCAAGCAGGGTTTCTTCACCTATTCGGCGGGCGCTGCCATCTCCAAGGTTGCGACCGACGGCGGTCTGAACCTGCGCGTCAAGCCATTTGGCGGCACCAGTGCCTATGTGCCCGGCGTCAATGCCGGCGAGCAGCAGTTCGGCCTCGCCAATGAGCTGGAGACCCATTACGCCGTCACCGGCGAAGTCATTTACAAAGACAAGCCACAGCCCAATCTGCGCGTCGTGGCCGTGCTCACCCCGCTCTACTCGGAATTTTTCGTGGCCAAGGATTCCCCGATCAAGAGCATCGCCGATCTCAAAGGCAAGCGCGTGCCCAGCGGCTACGCCAGCCAGCGTGTGCTCGACGTTCTGACCAAGGGCACCCTCGCCAATGGCGGCTTGAGCTATTCGGATGTGCAGCAGGTGCCGGTGCCCAACGTGGTTGGCGGCGCCAGCGAATTCGAGCAAGGCAAGGCCGACGTGTTCATGTTCGCGCTCGGCTCCGGCAAGGTTGCGGAAGTCAATTCCAAGGTGCCCGTGCGCGTGCTGCCGATCGATCATTCCAAGGAAGCGATGGACCGGCTGCGCAAGTTCATCCCGGTCGCCTACGCCACACAGGTAAAGCCGGCCAAGGGCCGCGCCGGCGTCGACGAGCCGACCTGGGTCTATGCCTACGATTATCTGGTGCTTGCCAACGACAAGGTGGCGGACGATGTCGTCTACAAGCTCACCAAACTCCTGCACGATCACAAGGCGGAGTTGGCGGCGAACTTTGGCGCGCTGAACGGCTTCGATCCCAAGCGCATGAACAAGGACATGGGCCCGGCACAATTCCATCCGGGTGCGATCAAGTTCTACAAGGAAATCGGCCAATGGCCGCCGAAGAGCGGCAGCTGATCGGAACCACTCAAACGCGGCAACGGTCCCGTGTCTGACGAGACCCACCAGACGCCGGCGGGCCCCCGATCTGAGGGCGCTCGCCGGCTGATTTTTGCCGGCGCGAGCCTGCTCACGCTGGCGTCGATCGCCTTCGCGCTGCAGTTCTACCGGAACGTCGGGCTGCGCCTGTACAATGAGCAATTCCTTGCCGGAATGCTCGCGGTGGCGATGGCGCTGGTCTATCTGACCCAGCCCGTGCGCCGCGGCGCGCCGAGAACCGCAATTCCCTGGTACGACTGGTTTCTGGCGGGCTTGAGCTTCGTCGTCGGCGCCGTCATCGCGATTCGCTATCCGGCGCTGTCGGAGGACATGACCTCTCGTCCGATCGACGGACTCATCGCTGCGTTCATCACAGTTCCACTCGTTATCGAGGCGCTGCGCCGCACGGTCGGCATGGCGCTCACCATCGTGGTCCTTGTCTTTGTCGCATATGCGCCGCTTGGCCAGTATGTCCCAGGCGCGCTTGCCGGCCTGCCCGTCAGCGTACCGCAACTCGCCTACTATCTGGTCTGGGATGCCGGCAGCATGCTCGGCCTGCCGGTGCTGGTGGCGGCCACGATCGTTATTGCCTTCGTGTTCTTCGGCAACCTGCTGTTCGCCTCCGGCGGATCAGCTTTTTTCACCGACATTGCGTTGACCTTGATGGGCCGCTATCGCGGCGGATCGGCCAAGATTGCGGTCACCGCCTCTTGTCTGTTCGGCCTGATCTCCGGCAGCGCCGTGAGCAATGTCGCCTCTGTCGGCGTGCTGACCATCCCGCTGATGCGCCGTGGCGGATATCCCGGTCACGTCGCCGCCGCCATCGAAGCAGTGGCATCGACCGGCGGCCAGCTTATGCCGCCGGTGATGGGCGCCGCCGCCTTCCTGATGGCGGAATTCCTGCAGGTCCCCTATCGGGACGTGGCCATCGCCGCCGCGTTGCCGGCCCTGCTCTATTACTACGCCTTGTTCATTCAGGCCGATCTCCTTGCCGCACGCGTCGGCCTGACCAGCATCGATCTGCAAGAGGTACCGCCGCTGCGGGAAGTGTTGGCGCAAGGCTGGCACTTTCTGCTGCCGTTCGCGGTGCTGATATATGGTCTGTTCTGGCTTAACTGGTCGCCGGAACTCTCCGCACTGGGCGCTTCTGCGGTGTTGATCGTCACCGGCTCCACGCTCGGCTACCGCGGCAAGCGGCTGAAGCTCAGCGCCATCTTTGGCGCCCTGCAGAGCACCGGCATCGTCTCGCTCGACCTGCTGATGATCACCGCGGCCGCCGGGTTCATTATCGGTGTGCTCAACATCACCGGTTTGAGCTTCGCACTCACGTTGCTGCTGGTGCAGGTCGGACAGAACAGTCTTTGGCTGCTGCTGATCCTCGCCGCTTTCGTCTCGATCGTGCTCGGAATGGGCATGCCGACCGTCGGCGTCTACGTGTTGCTCGCGGCCCTTGTGGCACCGGCGATGGTCAAGATCGGCATGTCGCCGATGGCCTCGCATATGTTCGTGATGTATTTTGGCATGATGTCGATGATTACGCCGCCGGTCGCGCTGGCGGCGTTCGCAGCGGCTTCACTGGCGGGCACCGATCCGATGAAGACCGGGTGGACCGCAGTACGCTTTGGCTGGATCGCCTACATCATTCCATTCCTGTTCGTGCGATCGCCTTCGCTGCTGTTTGAAGGCACCGCCGTATCGGTGCTGACTGCGATCGCAACCGCGCTGATCGGCGTATGGCTGATATGTGCGGCGTTCTCCGGCTATGCGGTGCGCGTGTTAAGCACGCCGATGCGGGTCGGCTTTGGCATCGCCGGCCTGCTGCTGTTCATCCCTGCCGACGCCATGAAGCACGGCGAATGGACCGACGTGGCCGGTCTCACGCTCGGCGCCATCCTGCTGGCGCGTGAGATCATGGCGACGCGCATGCTGAGCCGGACTGCCTGAACGCGTTTGCCGAACGTAGCACGCGGCAGAACCATGCCCTAGCATAGCGCATGATTCGCGCGATCCATGGGATTGCATGGTCTGGCGGCCTGCTCATATTGCTCGCGGCCCCGCAAGCACGCGCCGAGCTTACATTATGCAACCGCACAAGCTATCAGGTGGAAGCCGCAATCGGGCTTGAGAAGCGAGCCAATGTGGAGACGCGCGGCTGGTTCCGCATGGACCCCGGTCAGTGTCGGCAGGTGATGGACGGGCCGCTCGATGTCGACATGACCTACGTGCACGTGCGTACGCCGACGGTATACGGCAATGCGCCAATACCGCAGACCGGACAGGCCGAGCTTTGCATTCGAAGCGGCGATTTCACCATCGCCAGCGGGCGGAACTGTCCCGTAAACCAGCAGGCCCACTTCTCGGCCGCACGACCATCCGATTCCCCGAAAGGGCCGACGATCAATCTTGCGGAAGAAGCCGACTACGACGATGCGCAGGCGCGCTTCGCCGGCATCCAGCGGCTGCTGGCAATCGCGGGCTATGACACCTATCCGATCGACGGCGTTGACGGTGCAAAGTCGCAAGCCGCATTGGCAAAGTTCCTGAAGGACCGCAAGCTGACTGCCGACGCGGTGGACAAGCCGGATTTTTTCGAAACGCTGCTCGCCGACGCGCGCAATCCCGAGGGCACCGGCTTTTCCTGGTGCAACGATACCAAATATACCGTGATGGCCGCGCTCGGCATCGTCGAGATGGGTGCGATCGTCACCCGCGGCTGGTATCGCGTGGCATCAGGCAAATGCGTGAGACCGGATCTGCGCGGCGATCCGCATCGCCTCTACAGCTACGGAGAGGCAGTGGACGATGAAGGCCGCACGATCAAACGCGGCGATGCAGCGCTTTCATGGGGCGGCAAGGTTGCGCTATGCACTCGCGACGGAAAATTCGAACTGTCAGACCACAAGGATTGCACCACGCGCGGTCTGAATTCCGCCGGTTTTACAGTCGTCGATATCGGCGGCAAACCTTCAACGACCGTGCGCTTCAAGGATCAGTAGGCGTGCCAACATCATTCCGTCCGGCGCCGCGCGGTTTCGGCGAGATCGAAACCTGGGTGTTCGATCTGGACAACACACTTTACCCGCACCACCTCAATCTCTGGCAGCAGGTGGACGACCGCATCCGCAGCTATGTGGCGGATTTCCTCAAGGTCTCGAAGGACGAAGCGTTTCGCGTGCAGAAGGATTACTATAAACGCTACGGCACGACCATGCGCGGAATGATGGCCGAGCACGGCATGAAGCCCGACGATTATCTTGATTATGTGCACCAGATCGACCATTCGCCGCTGACACCGAACCCGGCGCTTGGCGCCGCCCTGGAAAGGCTGCCGGGCCGCAAGCTCATCCTCACCAACGGCACCCGCAAGCATGCCGACACCGTGATGAAGAGGCTTGCCGTGCACGAGCATTTCGAGGCCGTGTTCGATATCGTCGCTGCCGACCTGGAGCCGAAGCCGTCGGCAAGGACCTACGAGCGCTTTCTCGAACGCCACGATGTCGATGCATCGAAAGCGGCCATGTTCGAGGACCTGGCGCGCAATCTGGAGGCTCCGCATGCGCTCGGCATGACCACCGTGCTGGTGGTCCCGGAAGGCACGCGCGAAGTGTTCCGCGAGGACTGGGAGCTTGAAGGTCGCGACGCGCCCCATGTGGATTATTTGACTGACGACCTCGCCGGATTCCTGCAAACGATCGTAAGGAAGGGCTGACCGCCTACGCGGCGGGGACCATCTGCTGCACGAGAATGGCAAACCCGGCGCCGGCGATCCCTGCCCCCAGCAAACGAACGATCGACAACTCGATATTTTTCGACGCGAGCGGTCGTGTGCCGCTCACGGCGGCGAGTGCAAACGCGCCCTGGATTGCCGCGAGCCCAAGCAAGTATGCGTAGAGCGGCGTCGGCTCGGCGCCGTAGATCAATTCTCCAAGCGCATAGCCATGCACGAGGCCAATGCCTGCAAACAACGCCAGCGCGGCAACTGTCGACATCGTTCGCCGGCGCAACATCAGGGCGCCCAGCATGATTACAGACAGCGCTACCAGAATTTCTGCACCGGGCACGGCTGTTCCATGTACATGCAGGGCGACGCCCGCAATCATCGTGGATACGAAACCAATGGCCAGAATCGGGGCGGCGCGATGCGAGGCGGCAAGACAGCCGACGGCCACCACTGCGGCAAGATGGTCGAGGCCGATGATCGGGTGCCCCAGCCCCGACAGCAGCCCGTCGGCGAAGGTCGCCGGCGTCCGCCCGCCCATGAGGTGATGGGCGAAAGCGGGATCGGCCAGAAAAACGAGTACGATTAGCGCGGCAAGACGGATGGTTATTGTGCTCACGGACTGCGCCTCCCTCCCGGTAAATTAGCCAGCCCGGCTCAACTTGACATCCCCTTTCCCGCCCCCGACAAACCGCAGCCGAACGAGCCGGAGTCCCCATGTCCATCGAGAAGCTTGCCAGCATCATCGACCAAGCCTTCGAAACCCGGGACAAGATCGGCCCGAAGACCAAAGGCGCAGTGCGCAAGGCGGTCGGCAGCGCGCTTGATCTGCTCGACAGCGGCAAAGCGCGTGTTGCGGAACGCAAGGCCGATGGCCAGTGGCATGTCAATCAGTGGCTGAAGAAGGCCGTGCTGCTCTCGTTCCGGCTCAACGATATGAGCGTGATCCCCGGCGGACCGGGGAAAGCCGTCTGGTGGGACAAAGTCGATTCAAAATTCAAGGGCTGGACGCCCGCGCGCTTCCGCAAGGCCGGGTTCCGCGCGGTGCCAGCATGTGTGGTACGCCGCTCTGCCTATATTGCGCCCGGCGTGGTGCTGATGCCCTCCTTCGTCAATCTTGGCGCCTATGTGGATGCGGGCACCATGGTCGACACCTGGGCGACGGTCGGTTCCTGCGCGCAGATCGGCAGGAATTGTCATTTGTCCGGCGGCGTGGGCATCGGCGGGGTACTTGAGCCGCTGCAGGCGGGTCCTGTCATCATCGAGGACAATTGTTTCATCGGCGCACGCTCGGAAGTCGTCGAAGGCGTCGTCGTGCGCGAAGGCTCCGTGCTCGGGATGGGCGTCTATATCGGGCTTTCCACCAAGATCGTGGATCGCGAAACCGGAAAGATTTATCAGGGCGAGGTACCGCCGTATTCGGTCGTGGTATCGGGAACGCTGCCTGGCAAGCCATTGCCGAACGGCGACCCGGGGCCCAATCTTTACTGCGCCGTCATCGTCAAACGCGTGGACGAGCGCACGCGTTCCAAGACCAGCATCAACGAGCTGCTGAGGGACTGAAGGGCGACCGCATCGATGTCCGCCGATCCCGTCGCCATTGCCCGTGATCTTCTGCGCTGCCGCTCCGTCACACCGGATGAAGGTGGTGCGCTGACGTTTCTCGAAGGGGCGCTAAAGGCGGCGGGCTTTACCGTGCACCGCATGACTTTCAAGGAGCCCGGCGCGGATGACGTTGAAAACCTTTACGCCCGTATCGGCGGTGCTTCACCGCATCTGATGTTCGCCGGGCATACCGATGTGGTGCCGCCGGGCGACGAGAAAGCATGGCGTCATCCTCCCTTCGCCGGGGAGACTGATGGCGCCGAACTCTACGGCCGAGGCGCGGTCGACATGAAGGGAGGCATCGCCTGCGCGGTCGCAGCCGTGCTCGATCATCTCGGGCAACACGGCGGAAAGCCGAAAGGCTCGATCTCATTCCTGATCACCGGCGATGAGGAAGGCATCGCGGTCAACGGAACGCCGAAGCTCCTCAAATGGGCGGCGGAGCGCGGCGAAAAATTCGACCACTGCATTCTGGGTGAACCAAGCAACCAGAATGAACTCGGCGACACAATCAAGATCGGCCGCCGTGGCTCGCTCAACGGCCACCTGATCGTGACCGGCCGGCAAGGCCATGTCGCCTATCCGCAACGTGCGGAGAACCCGATCCGCGGCCTGGTAACCCTCGTTTCCGCATTGCAGGCCGAACCGCTCGATGCCGGAAGCGCTCAGTTTTCGCCCTCGCATCTGGAATTCACCTCGGTCGATGTTGGCAACAGGACCGTCAATCTCATTCCCGGCGAGGCGCGGGCGCGATTCAACATCCGCTTCAATGACAATCACACGCTCAACTCGCTGAAGAAACTGCTCGAGCAGCGCGCGGCCAAGGCGGCGGGCGGAAAGATCAAAATCGCGTTTCAATGGGAGCCGTCGAACGCCGGCGTGTTTGTCACCAGGCCGGGCCCGTTCACGGAGCTTGTGGCGGGCGCGGTCACCGAGGTCACCGGGCGCAAGCCTGAACTGTCCACAACGGGCGGCACCTCCGACGCGCGCTTCATTACCGAATATTGTCCGGTGGTGGAGTTCGGCCTGGTCGGACAGACGATGCATCAGGTTGACGAGCGCGTCCCGATCGCCGACCTGCGTGCGCTCACGGCGGTTTACCGCAAGATCATCGACCGGTATTTCGCGTGACCCTCATGGTGAGAAGCGCCGCGAAAGCGGCGCGTCTCGAACCATGAGGCCGAGGCGCCCGCCATTGGCGGCCTCCTCAGGATGGCGCTTCGAGAGGCTAATAGTCGACCTTCATCAGGTAGAGCCCGTCGGGCGGCGCAACGGGGCCACAGGCCGCGCGGTTCCGCGCGTCAAGTGCTTGCGCCAGATCGTCTGCGCTCCATTTGCCCTCGCCCACCGCCACGAGCGAACCGACCATCGAGCGGACCTGGTTGTGCAGAAACGAGCGCGCCGAGGCGAATACTTCAACCACATCACCCCGACGTTCGACATCGAGACGATCGAGCGTTTTCAACGGCGATTTGGCCTGGCATTCGGTCGAGCGGAAGGTTGTGAAGTCGTGCTTGCCGACGAGACGCTGCGCGGCCGCATGCATGGCCGCGGTATCGAGCGGGCGCGGCACCCGCCAGGCGTGACCGAGGTCGAGCGTGAGATCTGGCCGGCGATTGACGATGCGGTAGACATAGTGGCGCTTGACCGCCGAGCCGCGCGCGTTGAAATCGGTGGCGACGCGTTCGGCATTCAGAACCGCGATGGGATGGGGTCGCAAATGTGCGTTGAGCGCGTCGCGCACGGTGTCGGTGTCCCATTCCCTGCTCAAGTCAAAATGCGCGACTTGCCCGCGCGCATGCACGCCGGCATCGGTCCGGCCGGCGCCCTGCACTGCTACGGTCTCTCCCGACAACGCTTCAACCGCTGCGGTCAGCGCGCCCTGTACGGTCAGCTGGTCGGCCTGGATCTGCCAGCCGGCAAACGGCGCACCGTCATATTCGAGGGTGAGTTTGTAGCGCGGCATGTCAGGCGACTGTGGTGCCGCGTTTCACCAGCGTGCCGCGCAGGAATTCCTCCGCGTTCATCGGTTGCCGGCCGGCGCGCTGCACCTGCGTCAGCCGCACCGCACCGGAACCACATGCAATGGTGAGTTTCTCATCCAGCACGGTGCCGGGCGTGCCGTTGCCTGCTCCCTTGGTCGAGCGCAGCGCTTTGACACGCGCACCACCAATTTCGAACCAGGCACCAGGATATGGCGACAGCCCGCGAACATGGTTGTGCACTTGATTCCAGGGCTTGCTCCAGTCGATTCGCGTTTCGGCTTTGCTTATTTTATCCGCATAGATCGCGCCTGCCTGTGGCTGCGGCGTCAGCGTGAGCGACTCGCGCCCGGCTGCCTGCAGCGCACGCAGCATCAGATCGGCGCCGAGCCGTGCCAGCGCATCATGTAACTCGCCCGCGGTCATGTCCGGCGCGATTGGCATCTGCTCGGCCATTGCCATGGCGCCGGTATCGAGCCCCTCATCCATCTTCATGATCGTGACGCCGGTCACGGCATCGCCCGACATGATGGCGCGGCTGATGGGTGCCGCACCGCGCCAGCGCGGCAGCAGCGAGGCGTGCACGTTAAAGCAGCCCAGCCGCGGCGAATCGAGAATGGATTTCGGCAGAATGAGACCGTAGGCGGCCACGACCGCGGCGTCGACCTTGTATGCGCGAAACGTCGCTTGCGCCTCGGCGCTCTTCAACGTGGCAGGTGTCAGCACCGGCAGGCCGAGCATTTTCGCTTCACGCTCGACCGGCGTCGGCACCAGTTCAAGCCCGCGCCGACCGCCGGGCTTGGCCGCCCGGGTATAGACCGCGGCAATCTCATGCCCGGCTGAGGCGAGCGCGAGCAGTGTCGGCACCGCAAAATCGGGCGTGCCCATAAAGATCAGACGCATGCAGGCACCGTCAAAAACCGGCGCGCGGACGCGCCCGATATCAGCCGATATGATGCGAGGGCTCTTTGTCCTCGGCCAGCGGCCGCACCGGTTCGCCGTGCTTGGCCGCTTTCTTGAATCTCTTCATCACCATGTCGCGCTTGAGTTTGGAAATATGGTCTATGAACAGTACGCCATTGATGTGGTCGATCTCATGCTGCAGGCATGTGGCCAGCAGCCCCTCGGCCTCGATCTCCTGCGGCTTGAGGTCGAGATCGAAATATCTGACTTTCACCGCCCGCGGCCGTTCGACCTCCTCGTAATATTCCGGGATCGACAGACAGCCTTCTTCATAGGTCGCCGTCTCGTCCGACGCCCAATTCACTTCCGGATTGATGAACACCTGCGGGGCTTTCGGCTCGTCTTTCTTGGCGAGATCCATGGTAACAATACGCTGCGGCACGCCGATCTGGATGGCGGCAAGCCCGATGCCGGGCGCCGCATACATGGTTTCGAACATGTCATCGACCAGCGTGCGGAGCGCCTTGTCGACCGCCTTCACCGGCTCGGATTTCAGCCGCAGCCGTTTGTCGGGGATGATGAGGATGTCGCGGACAGCCATAACGGCGATTTAAGCGTTGCGAACAACGGGGTCAATGCGGCTTTCCCCTTGAGATATAGGCGTTATCGCCCTACCGTTCGCCGTTCGTTCGCGTCTTTGCGCGAATCGAGGTAGAAGCGCGAAATGCTCGACACACTGGCTCGTCTGGCCGCCCATCTTCATCTGGCCCCCGATACGGCTTTGGCGCTCGCCCTTGGCATTGCGGCGATCGTGGCTGTTGGCGTCCTCGCCATCCTCGTGCTGCTGCTGCGTCCGCGCAAGCCGGTGGCCGATCCGGCCGCTGAGCAGAGATTGCTGGAACTCAATGCGCGTCTCGATGCCATGGGAAGCTGGCTGCAGAACTCGCACACCCAGCTGCAGCAAACCGTGAATACGCGGCTCGATACGGTGACGCAGAACCTTGGCGAGTCGATGAAGACGACGACCAAACACACCACTGAGCATCTGCAGCAGTTGCACGCGCGGCTGGCGGTGATCGACAACGCACAGAAGAACATCACCGAACTGGCAACACAAGTCAGCTCATTACAAGGCATACTGTCCAACAAGCAGTCGCGCGGGGCTTTCGGCCAGGGTCAGCTGGAGGCGATCATTACCGATGTGTTGCCGAAGGGCGCCTATGAATTCCAGCACACGCTCTCGAATCGTACGCGGCCGGATTGCGTCGTCTTCATGCCGGACTCAGGACCGCTCATCATCGATGCCAAATTCCCGCTTGAAGCGATGACTGCCTGGCGTGATGCTGCGACCGATGAGGAGCGCAAGCAGGCGGTCGCGCGCGTCAAGCAGGATATTGCCAGACACATCTCGGATATTGCGGAAAAATATCTGATACCGGGCGAAACTCAGGACATCGCGCTGATGTTCATTCCATCCGAGTCCGTCTATGCTGATCTGCACGAACGTTTCGACGACGTCGTTCAGCGCGCGCAGCGCGCGCGTGTCATGATCGTGTCGCCGACACTGATGGTGATGGCCATCCAGGTCATCAAACAGGTGCGCAAAGACGCCGAGATGCGCGAGGCTGCCGACCAAATCCGGCACGAGGTCGGCCACATGATGAAGGACGTTGGTCTGCTCGGTGATCGCGTGCGCAAGCTGCAAACGCATTTCGGACAGGCCAATGACGACCTGGTCAGCATACTCACGTCGTCCAGCCGGATCGAGAAACGCGCCACCAGGATCGAGGCGCTTGAATTCGACGGCAATGAAGCCCCGAGCGCCGATATCATCCAGGCCCCGATCCGCAAGCTGGAAGCCGGCGAATAGCGCATGACAGTTTCGCCCGGCACCACGCGGCCGCGCCCGTCGTTGCTCGACGCGCTGGCGGTGTACTTCAAGCCGCGCGTGCTCATTGTGTTGTTTCTCGGCTTCTCATCCGGCCTGCCCCTGGCCTTGTCCGGCACAACACTTCTGGTGTGGATGCGCGAATCCGGCGTCGATCTCGGTACCATTGGCCTGTTCGCGCTTGTTGGCACGCCCTACACCGTGAAATTCCTTTGGGCGCCGCTGACCGACGCGCTCGACGTACCGCTGCTGTCACGCTGGCTTGGTCGCCGCCGCGGCTGGCTGGTGTTTACGCAAATCCTGCTGATGGCCGCCATCGTGTTTCTGGGGTCCTGCGACCCGGCCACCGCGCCCGGCCTGGTTGCGCTCGGTGCGCTGCTGGTCGCAACGGCTTCGGCGACCCAGGATATCGTGGTCGACGCCTTCCGCGTTGAAAGCCTGCCCGAGAACGAACAGGCCGCCGGCATGGCATCCTACGTTGCGGCCTACCGCGTCGGCATGCTGGTCTCCACCGCTGGCGCGTTGTTCCTGGTCAGCGGCTTTCAGGCTTACGGCTTGGACAAACAGGCTGCCTGGCACTGGGGCTATCTGGCGATGGCCACCATGGTCATTATCGGCACCGTCACCGCCATCCTCGCCACCGAACCGGAACGCTCCGCCCAGGCGGAAGCTGCCCATGCGCACCAGAAGCCATTTGCGCGCGTCATCGAAGCCGCTGTCGGCGCCTTCAAGGATTTCATGGGCTACGAGCTCGCCATCATCATGCTGGCCTTCGTGGTGCTCTTCAAGTTCACCGACGCGCTGTCGGGCGCCATGACCGCGCCGTTTGTGATCGACCTCGGGTTTTCGCGCAACGAATACGCAGCCATCGTCAAGGGGGTGGGACTTGCGGCGCTCTTGATCGGCGGCTTTGCCGGCGGCTTCATTGCGCGCGCGCTGCCGCTGGCGACCAGCCTGTGGATCGGCGCCATCGTACAAGCGGCAGCAAACCTGACGTTTTCCTGGCTCGCGGTGGTGGGCCATGACCCGACTGTGCTTGCGATTGCAATCATCGCGGAGAATTTCACCAGCGCTATCGGCACGGTGATGTTCGTCGCCTATCTGTCAGCGCTGTGCCAGAACCCGCTTCATACAGCAACGCAATATGCCCTGCTGACCGCGCTGGCCGCAGTCGGCCGCACTTATTTATCATCAGGCGCCGGCTTCATCGCCGAATTGACCGGCTGGGTCTGGTTTTTCGTGATCTGTGCGCTCGCCGGCTTGCCGAGCCTTGTGCTGCTGTGGTGGCTGCAGGTGCGCGGACATTTCAAACGGCTGGAAAAGCCGGCAGCGGCGGGCTAGCGCTTGTCGGGCTGCGCGAAGTGCCATTGGAATACGACGGCATCGCCGACGTGCCAGGCGGTCTGCGAGCACATGTAGTCGTCGCCGACCACGGCAACGCGCTTGCCGAGCAGGTGCTTGAGGCGTGCGAGCCTGGCTTTGTCATTCATGACGACGAGATGGAAGGTGCGCGGCGGCTTGTCCGGATCGCAGAACTCGTCCTTGCCGGCAAACATTTTCGGGTGATCGACGACGAGCTGGTAGACGTTCATCCAGGTGCCATTAGGATGCTGGATGCTCAGGAAGCGCAACTTGCCGGTGATCACGTCGCCGGGCTTCAGCGTGTCATCGGCCTGCGCGGCACCGGTCCATGCCGACAAGACGAGAGCGATGATAGCAAGCGCGCGCATTACGATGCTCTTCAGAACAACGTCCGCTGCTTGATTGCGGCGGAAAGCGTGCCCTCGTCGAGATAGTCAAGCTCACCGCCCACCGGCACGCCATGCGCGAGTTGCGTTACCTTGACGTTGGCGTCCTGCAACAGCTCGGTGATGTAGTGCGCGGTGGTCTGGCCGTCGACCGTGGCGTTGAGCGCCAGGATGACTTCCTTGACCGGCTCTTCATGCGCGCGCGAGACCAGCGCATCAATCGTCAGGTCCTGCGGCCCGACGCCATCGAGCGGCGACAGTGTGCCGCCGAGCACGTGATAACGGCCGTTAACCGCATGCGCGCGTTCCAGCGCCCAAAGATCGGCGACATCGGCAACCACCACGAGGATTGATGCATCGCGCCTGGCGTCGGTACATACAGTGCACGGGTTCTGTGTATCGATATTGCCGCAGATTTTGCACACCACGATCTTGTCCATCGCGGTCTGCAGTGCACCGGCGAGCGGCGCCATCAGCAATTCGCGCTTCTTGATCAGATGCAGCGCCGCCCGCCGCGCCGAGCGCGGCCCCAAACCGGGCAACCGCGCCAGGAGCTGGATCAGGCGCTCGATTTCGGGTCCGGCAACCGCGGTGGGCATTAAGTCAGGTTCATTCCGGGCGGCAAGGGCAGGCCCCCGGTCACGGCCTTCATCTTCTCCTGCAGCACCGTTTCGGCCTTTCGGCGCGCGTCGGCATGCGCCGCGACCAGCAGGTCTTCGAGGATTTCCTTTTCCGCGGGCTTGAGCAGGGAATCGTCGATTCTGGTGCCCTTGAGTTCGCCCTTGGCCGTGAGTTTGACCATGACCATGCCGCCACCGGCTGTGCCTTCGACCTCGATCTGGTCGAGCTCGGCTTGTAGCGCCTGCATCTTCGACTGCAGCTGCGCGGCCTGCTTCATCAGGCCCATGAAGTCAGCCATTCGCTAGTCCTCGTCGTCAGGCGGCGCCTCGGCCGCCTCGTTATCCGCGCCGGTCTGCGTGACGCCGACGATCTTTGCGCCCGGAAAGCGGTCGAGCACGGCCCTCACCAGCGGATCGCTTTGCACGCCGCGCTCGATTTCCGCCTGCCGTTCTTCCATTTGCGCGCGCATGGTGGCCGCGCCCCGTTCCTGCGACACCACCACCATCCAGCGCTTTCCGGTCCAGGCCGACAATTTGCGCGACAGGTCGTGCACCAACGTCTTGGGCGCACTCGCCTCAAGTGCAATCTCGAGCTGGCCGTCCTCGCAACGCACGAGACGCACGTCGCGTTCCAGCGCCATTTTCACCGCGATGTCGCGCTTTTCTGCCGCAAGCGCGATCAGTTGTTCGAACGAGCCAATCGACACGATCGGCGCGACTGTGGCCGGCTCAACCATCTCGGCCACCGGATGGTCGGCAACCCGCGGTGACAGCGCAGCCGATGACCGCGGCGAACCGCGCGGCGCATCGAAACGCGGGGCGAAACTCTGCGACGTGGGTGCGGCTACCGTGCCGCCATTGCCTTGTGGCCGCGCAGTGCCGGCCCCATCCTCCGCAAGCGTCCGCACCACTTCGTCCGGTGTCGGCAAATCAGCGGCGTAGGCAATGCGCACCAACACCATCTCGGCGGCGGCGACCGGACGTCCGGAGGCCTGAACTTCGGAAACGCCTTTCAACAGCATCTGCCAGGCGCGCGACAGCACGCGCATGGAGAGCTGCGTGGCGAATCCGCGGCCCCGAACACGCTCGGCTTCCGACAGCGAAACGTCATCGGCGACCGATGGCACGACTTTCACGCGGGTGACGAAATGCGTGAATTCAGCGAGATCGGCCAGTACCACTGCCGGATCGGCGCCGATGTCATATTGCTCGCGCAATTCCTTGAGTGCGGCGGGGACGTCTCCCTTCATCAAGGCCTCGAACAGATCGACGACCCGCACGCGATCGGCCAGGCCAAGCATCTGCCGTACGTCTTCCGCGCGGACAGGACCAGCGGCGTGGGCAATGGCCTGATCGAGCAGCGACAGGGAATCGCGCACCGAACCTTCCGCCGCGCGCGCGATCAGCGCCAGCGCCGCCGGCTTCGCCTCGATCTTTTCCTTCCCGGCGATATCGTCCAGATGCTTCACCAGCAGCGCGGCATCCACACGCCGCAGATCGAAGCGCTGGCAACGCGACAGCACGGTCACCGGAACCTTGCGGATCTCGGTGGTTGCAAAGATGAACTTGGCGTGCGGTGGCGGTTCTTCCAGCGTCTTGAGCAGCGCGTTAAACGCCGCGCCGGACAGCATGTGCACTTCGTCGAGAATATAGACCTTGGTGCGTGCCGACACCGGTGCATAGCGAATGGCGTCGTTGATCTGCCGCACGTCTTCGACCGAGTTATGCGACGCCGCATCCATCTCCAGCACGTCGATGTGCCGGCTCTCGATGATCGCCTGACAGTGGATGCCCATCACCGGCATGTTGATGGTCGGCGCAGTCACCGAACCGTCCGGCAATTCATAATTGAGCGCGCGCGCCAGGATGCGCGCGGTCGTGGTCTTGCCTACACCACGCACGCCGGTGAGAATCCAGGCTTGCGGAATGCGTCCGCTCTCGAACGCATTTGAAATGGTGCGTACCATCGCGTCCTGGCCGATCAGATCGTCGAAGCTGGCCGGACGGTATTTCCGCGCCAGCACGCGATAGCCGGTGGCTTCGGCGGCGCCGAGGTCGAGGGCCTGATCGGTTTTCGCCGCTTCGTTCATCGTGCCATCCGGCTGGCGCCCGCACTTGGCAGCGGGCATCGGCAAATCGAATCGAGGAAATGGTGGGAGGCTGACGAGCGACCCGAACCGCGCTCGTTAGGGCTGCTTCCTTCCGGACCTGACCCGGTTGGCGAGTGGCTCGTCCACCGCCAACCTCCCGTTTCCTATATCGGGCCAACCGGCGGGGAAAGCAAGACGAGGAGCCCCCCTTGTGTATGGCGCGGCCTTTCCGCCGTCATTGCCGGGCTTGACCCGGCAATCCATGATGTGTTTCCAAGCCGAAATTCCGATTTACGAGTTTTTATTCGGAATCGCATCATGGATGCCACCGAACTCGGGCTTGCCCGAGTTCGGAATATCGAACAGCTGCAAGTCGGGTATACCCGACTTGCAGTGTCAAGCCCGGGCATGACGCTGAGATTGTGGCACGACGCCCCACTACGGATGCCGTCCCAATGACGCAATCCACCTGGTCCCTCCATCCGCAACTTGTCCGGGACACGGTTCCGGTCGGCGATCTCGCACTCACGCGCGTTCTGCTGGCGAAGGACTCCAACTATCCCTGGCTGATCCTGGTGCCGCGGCGGCCGAACCTGTCCGAAATCTTCGATCTTGCCGAAACCGAGCGGGTTCAGCTCCTCACCGAAGTCACCGATGCGGCGCGCGTCCTCAAGCGCATCGCTGAATGCGAAAAGCTCAACATCGCCGCGCTCGGCAATGTGGTTGCTCAGCTGCACGTGCATGTCATTGCACGCCGTCACGGCGACGCCGCCTGGCCAAAGCCGGTGTGGGGCGCCGCCCCGCCCGCCGCTTACGATCCGAACATGCGTGACAGCTTCATCGGTGCGCTTCGGCGTGGGCTTCAAATTCCGGCAGATCGCGTCTAGGCTCGCTGCCTGTCACGTGGAGCTGAACATGACCTTTCGCATTGCCGTCGTGCAGCCGATCGCCAACCCGATCGGCGAGGATAAAAGGAACATCGCCGATGCGGTAAACTTCATTGCCCGCGCCAAGGCGGAAGGCGCCGACTTTGTCTGCTTTCCGGAGACCTATCCTGGGCCATGGCGCATGCCGGCGAGCTTCGATCCGACTCCGCAAATGGCCGAGGCCGCGGCCAGGCACGGCGTCAACGCGATCTACGGCACCATCGAGCCGCTAAGCCACAATGAGGGTACCGCGCATAACTTGATCTGCATGGCCTATGGCGACGGCCGCGCGCCGGTTTCCTATCGCCGCACACACCCGAACGGGCCGTGGATCTATACCGGCGGCAAGTGGTGGGAATTCCAGTATGTTCCGGGCAACGCGTTCCCGGTGTTCGACACCGCGCACGGCAAGGTTGGGCTCGCCATGTGCAGCGAGGCCTATATGCCCGAAGTGACGCGCGCCCTGGCGCTGCGCGGAGCCGAATTGATCTTCATGCCCGCCGGCACCGACAAGGGAAAATTGTGGGCAAGCTGGCGCAATCTGATCTGGTCGCGTGCAATTGAAAACCTCGCGATTGTGGTGACCACGCAAAATCTGTTCAGCCACGCCGAGCGGGGGCTCGCAATGGTGGCAGCGCCGGAGGAGATTTTATTCGAGAGCACCGCGGCCGGGCTGTTCTTCGTGGATGTGAGCCTGGAGCGCGCGCGCGAGATGCGGGCCACAACCGACACAGTTACCTCTGCGCTGAGTTACGCCGCCAAGCAGGGCGTGCTCGGCCCGCAATGGCAGCGCCCTGAATTGCGCGAGGCCATGTATCCACGCCCGCCCGAGGCGGCCGAGTAGTTCGTCTCGATTGCGCGCGGCGCGCGGGCGTGCGAATTTCCGCAGCCAATGTCCCCTCGCCCCGGTCTCGGCCCCAAACCCCACCTCGGCTACACCCAGAGCCGCATCGAACGCGCCGCCGAACGGCGCTCCGACGATGCCGCCATGTCCGCCTTTGCGGCCGACGCCCGTACCGGCGCCTACGTGATCGGCGGCGAATGGATCGTCACGAAGAAGGGCACATCGCTCAACGATCCCCTGTTCGCCATGGCCGAGGCTCGCGCACTCGGTGCGTCGTCGGAGACGATCTTCCTCGGCCTGCTCGATGGCGCCGCCCGCTTCGGTTACGGCATCGCACCCGCAGCGGCCGAAGTGCTCAAGACCCGCGACGGCTTTCTTGTCACCGACCTGCGCTCGATCGCGGTGCAGGGACTGGTGGACGGCGCGCACCTGCCGCCAATCGCCGAAGCCAAGGCGGTCCTGCATTGGCATGCGCGACACCGCTTCTGCCCGAATTGCGGAGCGGTAACCCAGGTTGTCCAGGGCGGTTGGCGACGCGATTGCGCGACGTGCAAAGCGCAGCATTTTCCCCGTACCGATCCGGTTGTTATCATGCTGGCGATCGACGGCGAGCGCTGCCTGCTCGGCCGCAGTCCACGTTTCGTGCCGACCATGTGGTCGTGTCTCGCCGGCTTCGTCGAGCCGGGTGAATCGATCGAGGACGCGGTGCACCGGGAGACGCGCGAGGAAGCCGGCATTGTCTGCGGCCGGGTGGTCTATTTCGCATCGCAGCCCTGGCCGTTCCCGACTTCGCTGATGATCGGCTGCCACGCCGAGGCATTGAGCCGCGACATTGTGGTGGACCGTGAGGAACTTGAGGATGCCCGATGGTTTGGCAAGGACGAGGTTGTGGCGATGCTGATACGCATGCACCCGCAAGGACTGACCACGCCGCCGCCGGTGGCGATCGCACATCACATCATCCGCGCCTGGGTGGAGGACGAGATCAGTTTTGACTGAACGAGACGCAAGACAGGTTCCCCGCATCCTGTGCGCCGGCGGCGCGGTGCAGGACATCATCATGCGCGTGGACAAGTTTCCCGATGCGGGCACGAAGGTGCAGGCGTCGGAATTCATGATGACCAGCGGCGGCCAGGCCGGCAATGCTGCGGTCGCGATCGCCAGGCTCGGCGGCCATGTCAGCTTCGCCGGCCCCCTCGGCGATCTGGACGATGAATTCGCACACCGTATTGTCGAGAGTTTCAAGCGCGAGAAGATCGACTGCGCGGGCGCCGAACGCGTGCCGGGCGCCACCTCCTCGGTGTCGCTGATCCTGGTCGACGCCGCCGGCGAGAAAATGATCGCGACGCGACGTGACAAGGGTCTGACCGACATTGCACCGAGAGACGCCGAGAAGGTTGTGGCCGAAGTCGACGCCGTCCTGCTCGACAACCGATATCCGAATTATGTGATCCCGATCTGCCAGGCGGCGGCGGCGCGCGGCATTCCGCGCGTGCTCGATCTCGACCAGGCGGCGGCGCCCGACGATCCGCTGCTGCAGGCATGCAGCCATGTGATTGCCTCGGCGGAGGCGCTCCGCGGCAACGCCGGGGCGAAAGACATGCCCCAGGCACTGCGCAATCTCGGCACCAGCTTCAAGGGCTTCCTGGCTTTCACCGACGGTCCCGACGGCGTCTATTGGCTCGATGGCGATGCGGTTCGCCACATGCCGGGGTTCAAGGTCGACGCCGTCGATACGCTCGGGGCTGGTGACGTATTTCACGGCGCCTTCACGTTCCGGTTTGTGGAGACACGCGATCTCGTTGCCTCGATGCGGTTTGCAAGTGCCGCCGCCGCCATCAAATGCACACGCTTCGGCGGGCTGATGGGTGCGGCGACACGCGCGGAAGTCGACGAATTCCTGAAAAAGAACTGACGCTATTTGTTCGACGGACAGGGCGCACCGCAAGGCGCGCAGGCGCCGGCGAAGTCTTCCGGCGATACCGCCCGACCAACCGACGGGCTGGTGAGATGCTGAAACACGATACCGGCAAGTCCGAGCACGACCACCAGCATGTAGATTTTGCGCATGATGGTCACTCTCGCGACAGGCCAAACAGCGGCCTGAGTTTTATGCCAATCAGACAACCGGGCAGCGCTGCGGCAAACCATACCCAGCCATGCAGCGAGCCCGAAGCTACGCCCCCGACGAATGCGCCGATATTGCAGCCGAACCCGAGGCGCGCCCCCCACCCCATCAGCAAGCCTCCGATCGCAGCCGCCAGCAGCGATTTCGCAGGCGGCCAGGCGCTCGTGGCAAATGGCTTTGCTGCCGCAGCAGCCGCCATGGCACCGAGCAACATACCGAAATCAGTCAGGCTCGAGGTGTCGGAAAGCACCGATCCCGCCAGTGCGTGCCTGGGTCCCGGCCACTGCCAGAATGGGGCATGTGAGACATCAAATCCGAGCGCGCTTGCCGCCTTGGCCCCCCACACTGTGAATCCAAAAGTCACGCTCCAAGGGTGGCCGCCGGCGAGGAACACAGCGATGGACAACAGGCCGATAGCGACGCCGCCGATGACATAAATGCGCGACGGCATGACGCCCGCGCCGCGCCACTTCGCGACGGCAACAATCAACATCGCCGCCAGCGCGAGGCTCCCCAGCGTCACCGCGAGCCCGCCCCAGGGCCCGAAGTGATCCGAAGCCAGCACCGGATCAATTCCGCCCTGAGCAAGAAATGATGGCAGCGACAGGCTGCCAAATACGCAGCCGATGACGAAAAACAGAAGCGCAATCAACATGCGTCCTGAACCGCCGCCGGCGGTGTAGAGCGTACCGGAGCCGCAGCCATTGGCGAGCTGCATGCCGATGCCGAAGGTGAAAGCCCCGACAATCAGCGAGGGACCGAGCGGCGCAATAGCGCCGCCGAATTTCGGCGACAGCGCCGCAATCGGCACCACCGCCACGGCGGCGACTGCGATCACGATCAGCCCGCCGAGCAGGCCGCCGGCATCACCGCGCGTGAGGAAACGCCGCCAGGACGCGGTGTAGCTGAACTCCGCCTTCAGGAAGGCAATGCCAAGGCCGAAACCGCCAAGAATCAATCCTGCCGAAGCAACCTGACCATCGAGGAGGACGAGCGTCATAAGGATGGCAGTGGCAGCGAGCGCCAGGAACAGGAACAGTCGGTCGATGCTGATCACGGCGCGCGCGACAGGCGCGCTCAATGTTGCCGTAGACATGAAAATTCCCCGCGTCGCGGCTCAGGAACCGAGCCCGAGCTTCTTTTTCAAATCGTCCCATTTGGTTCGCGCGGATTCGAGTGGGCGATGCGGGTCGACGGTCCATTCGAGCATCGAGCCGTCATACACCTTCACGTTCTGCCTGCCGAGCAACTCGTGCAGCACGAACCAGTCCGTCGCCGACCAGTGGCCGGTGTTGCAGTAACTGACCAACGGTCCGTCGGGCAAATGTGCGGCGATTGCGGCCAGTTCCGTTTTCGGCTTCAACCGATTGGATTTCGAATCGTAAAATTCGGCGCTGTCGAGATTGATCGCCCCGGGAATGTGGCCATAGGCGGCAACCTTCACACCCTTTTCCTTGCCGAGGAAAAATGACACGGGACGCGCGTCGATCAGCGTGGCACCACCGGACTTCTCGATCTTCTCGACGTCCGCAAGTTTCGCAAGCGGCGTTTCGTCGGGATCGACAAAGAGCGTTTTCTGCGTCGGCGTATGTGCGCCGCTCTCGACCGGGAGGCCCGCCTGCTTCCAGGCGGCAAAGCCGCCGTCAAGGATCGAGATATCGGGCACACCCGCCACCTTCAATGTCCAATAGACTCGCGCGGCCGAGCCGAAGTCCGTGATGTGCACGCCAGCCGGCACCACCACCACATGAGTTTGCTCATCGATGCCGAGGTCGCCGATCAGATTCTGGATTTCGAGAATGGCCGGCAGCATGAACGGCACATTATGAACGGTAACACGCCAGCCGGCCCGGTCGTAGTCGGTGTGTACGCTGCCAGGAATATGCGCTTCGAGATAAGCCTTGGTACCGCCCCCGTCGATGGCGGAGCGCACGTCGAGCACGACAAGGTTCGGATCGGCGCGATGGCTGTCGAGCCATTGCACCGACACGAGTGGTTCTGCGGCCACGGCCGTTGTCGCAGTCGCACTGGCGAACAGCAGCGCAAGGCCAAGGCGGCGCACCGCACGCAGCAAGCCGGATGAGGATGAAATCGTCATGGGCAGACACTTCAGGGTTTGGAAGCCGCCGACGGGCGGCACGAGATTGTTCTTGAAATAGAATATTTTTCTCTGTAAAGACAGATACTGGATTAAAATAAGAATATCATTCTATAATATTCGTCCGCCTTAGGCTACGTGTGCCAAGTTTTGAAGGATACAGAGAATGGACGCCATCGACCGCAAGATCCTCGCCGTGGTCCAGCAAGACGCCTCGCTCTCGGTCGCCGAGATCGGCCAACGCGTCGGGCTGTCATCCACGCCATGCTGGAAGCGGCTGCAGCGGCTGGAAGCCGATGGCGTGATTTTACGCCGCGTCGCCATCATCGACCCGGAAAAGATCGGCCTCGGCATAACGGTGTTCGTCTCGATCGAGACCGGCGATCATTCACAGGAATGGCTCAAGCGCTTCGCCGACGTGGTGGGCGCGATGCCGGAGGTGATGGAATTCTACCGAATGGCCGGCGACGTCGATTACATGCTGCGGGTGGTTGTGCCGGATATCGCCGGATACGATACGTTCTACAAGAAGCTGATCGCGACCGTGCCGCTGAAAAACGTCACCTCGCGCTTCGCAATGGAGCGAATCAAGTCGACGACGGCGCTGCCAATCCTTGACGCCCGGGAAGCCCGATAGGCGGTAACCCTAGGTGCAGGTGTTGCCGTCGTAGGTCGGAGCGGAGATGCGCGGGCTCATGAACATCTTTTCCGACAAGGTGAGCGTTCCGGTTATGGTGTAGCCAATCGTCGGCGTGTAGCCATAGCTCACCTCGGCCAGGATCAACCACGAATTCGGCACCGCCAGCGCTGAGTTTACTTCGTTGAAGGTATAGACATCGCCCTTCGAATATACCGGATCGCCGTTCCTGGTGATGCTCCATTGCACCGTCGCTTTTGCGTCGGCGTCAATTTTCAAGCACGCTACCGTGCTTTTCAACAGGCCCTTCGTATACGGAAACATGATCTTGCTGGATGCATCGAGGATATTCGACATATCCCCGGTGCTGAGGGTCTCGACCTGCCCGGTAAGGTTGGCGAGGGCCGCGGCGGTCATGGTGACCTTGCGGTCCGCACTCACGCCATCCGTAATCTCCACCAGGCCGAGATACAGTCCGATCATCAATGGCGCCAGCAGGGCGAATTCCACCGCTGAAACGCCACGCCGGTCGCGTACCAGACGTTGCAATGACCGCGGCATGAGTGAAACCACTGACTTCAGGATTGACTGTTTCATTTGTAGGGCTCGTTGCGGAATACCGATGTTGCCAGCAGCAAGCGCTTGTCGCCGCTCAGATTGGACAGGTGGGTGTTGAGTAATGAAACGGCGATCGGCCACTCGTAGTAGAGGCTCACCACCACGATATCGCCCGGATTGCCGGCGTTATACGGCAGGGCATTCGTATCGACCGTCAGATTGCCGTCTGTGTCGATCGGGGTTGAAGTATCTGCCGATGCGAAATTGGCGACGGTGTCGACGCTGACATAGAGCTTCGAACAATCGAACATGGTGGAAAGGCGTTGGCAGACCGCGGTCTTGAACTCTTCTTTTGTCCATGGAGTTGTTGCTGGCGCGGCGGTCTTGAAGTCAGTGGTCTGGGCCTGGCCAGTCAGAATCAGACGGGCCGAAGTCGCAGCCGTAGCTTCCAGCGTCTGGCCGGAGAAAAATACCAGCGCCGTCTCCAGAATGGCGAACAAAAGCCCGAGGAACGGAACGGCGACGATCGCGAATTCGACAGCCGCGGCACCATCCTGCTGACGAACAAACCGGCGTACAACGCGCGGCCAAACCAGCGAATACTTGCGGGTCATGATCTTGCTGCCGAAGGGCTCAAACATGGCAACCGTCCCGATTGAAAGGAGACGTTGAAACTCACTGCGCCCTGATATCAAACCCACATTGTCGATTTGTTGCGCAGATGCGCTTGAACCATGGTCAAGCGCTAACCATTCGCTAACCATGTTTCCTGGTGCGGATAATCGCCCCCGAACATGTAGACGCCGGACCTCACCGGTTCCGGACGTGCTCGGGGTGCTATCTCAAGCCCATGACCTTGATGAAGGCCGGTCCAAGAATGACCACGAACAGTACCGGCAGGAAGAACAGGATCATCGGCACCGTGAGCTTGGGCGGCAGGCCGGCGGCCTTCTTCTCGGCTTCCGACATGCGCATATCACGGTTTTCCTGCGCCATGACGCGCAGCATGGTCCCGAGTGGCGTGCCGTAGCGTTCCGCCTGCTGCAACGCCATACAGACGGATTTGACGCCCTCCAGGTCCGTGCGGCGGGAGAGATTCTCATAGGCCTGGCGGCGGTCCTGCAGATAGGACAATTCGGCCAAAGTCAGCGTAATTTCTTCTGCCAGCGCCACGGATTGCGTGCCGATTTCCTCACTGACCTTCTTGAATGCCGCCTCGATCGACATGCCGGATTCCACGCAGATCAGCAGCAGGTCGAGGGTATCCGGGAAGGCTCGTTTGATCGACAACTGGCGCCGCGCGATCTTGTTCTTGAGGAATATCAGCGGCAATTGCATGCCGACATAGGCAGCGGCAATGCAGACGCCGACCTTGACGATGGTCGGCTGATTGATGTGCAACACAACGAACACGTAGAACAGGGTAAACAGGAACAACACCACCGGCGTAACCATGCGGAAGAACAGGTACGTCACGTAGGGCGCCTGACCGCGATAGCCGGCCTGAATCAGTTTCATCCGCGCTTCTTCCTGACCGACCCATTTGCTCAGGTTGAAGCGGTCGACAACGGTCTGGATGTATTGCTTCGGCGATTGGCGCAGGCTGACTTTCTGTTGCGATTGTGCCGCGCGTTCGCGTTCACGCTGGCGAATCTTCTCGCGCTCGAGTGCGACCGCCTTCATGCGCTTGCCGAGCGTATCGGGGGATACCAGTGGCATCGCGAGCGTCAGTACCGTCGCGGCCGCGGCGACGGCCGCGAACAACATCGCCAGTGTTTTCGTATTGATCGCGTTGATCAGGGCGTCGAGCATCGTTTGCCTTCTATCATCCCGGTTTCAGCGTATCGCGATCGTCCATTAGAAATCGAAGTTGATCATCTTTTTCATTACCAGGACGCCCATGGACATCCAGACCGCAGACCCGGCAAGCATCAAGCGCCCCGTAGGTTCGGTCCATAGCAACGAGATGTAGCCGGGGCTGGAGAGATAGACCAGCGTCATCACGGCAAGCGGGAGCGCACCGATGATGCTCGCGGAGGCCTTGGCTTCCTGTGACATCGCCTTGATTTTCGCTTTCATTTTTTTCCGGTCGCGAAGCACGCGTGAGAGATTGCCAAGTGTTTCCGCGAGATTGCCGCCGGATCTCTGTTGAATGGCGATGACGATGCCGAAGAAATTGGCCTCCGGAATCGGCATATGGTCATACAGTTTTCCGCACGCTTCGCCCAGCGGCATGCCGATGGCTTGCGTTTCGACGATTGAACGAAATTCGGACTTCAGCGGTTCGGGCGCGTCGCCCGCAATCATTTTCAGGCAGTCGATCAGCGGCAATCCTGCCTTGACACCGCGTACGATCACGTCGACGGCATCAGGGAACGCGTCGAGAAATTTCGTTTCGCGCCGCTTCTTCAGGTATGACAGCAGCCAACGTGGCATGCCCCAGGCGCCGGCAAAGCCGAGCGGAACGGCAGCGTAGAGACCGCCGCCACTGAGCCACCCAATGGCAAACATTGCCAAACCGATAGCCACCGAGATCAGCAGGAATTGCTGCTTGGACCATGACAAACCGGCCTGCGTGATCCGAACTGAAAGAGCCAGCCGCTTGTTCTTCTTGTGCCGCTCTTCGAGTTCCTTGAGCGTAGATTCGATGTTGTCGCGGCGGGACTTTTGGGTTGCGCGCGAGACGCGTGCGATCGGCTCGGTCTTGGCGACGCTGGCGATGCGTTTCTCGGCCTGCCGCTCCCCCGACAGGAGCGGATAGATGAATACCCATGCCACGCCGCCCATCGCAGCTGCCGCCAGAAAGAAAACCGCGAGCGTCTGCATGGCAGGTCAGCCTTTGAGTGGTTGGCCGGGGGATTCCGAGGCGTCGAGTGCGGCGGCCAGGCGATTTTCTTCGCCGTAATAGCGGGCGCGCTCCCAGAACTGCGGCCGGCCGATGCCGGTAGAGCGGTGGTGGCCGAGAATGTTGCCTTGCGCGTCCTCGCCGGTCATGTCGTAGACGAATACATCCTGCGTAATGATGACGTCACCTTCCATTCCCATCACTTCGGTGACATGGGTGATCTTGCGGGTACCGTCGCGCAAGCGCGCGGCCTGGACCACGACGTCAATGGAAGCGCAGATCATTTCACGGATGGTGCGGGACGGCAGGGAAAAGCCGCCCATTGTGATCATCAATTCAAGTCGGGAAAGGGCCTCGCGCGGATTGTTGGCGTGCAGCGTGCCCATTGAACCGTCGTGGCCGGTGTTCATGGCCTGCAAGAGATCGAACGCCTCGGGTCCGCGCACTTCGCCGACGATGATGCGCTCGGGGCGCATACGCAGGCAGTTGCGCACCAGATCGCGCATGGTTACCTGGCCCTCGCCTTCGAGGTTAGGTGGCCGCGTTTCCAGACGCACGACGTGCGGCTGTTGCAGCTGCAATTCGGCGGCGTCTTCGCAGGTGATGATGCGTTCGTCGTTATCGATGAATTGGGTCAGACAGTTGAGCAGCGTGGTCTTGCCCGAACCTGTGCCGCCTGAAATCAGTGTGTTGGTGCGAACTCGACCGATGATTCGCAGTATTTCGGCGCCCTGGGGCGTAATGGTGCCAAATCTAACCAGCTGATCGAGCGTCAGCTTGTCCTTCTTGAACTTACGGATGGTGAGTGCGGGGCCGTCGATCGCCAGCGGTGGAACGATGGCATTGACACGTGACCCGTCGGGCAGGCGCGCGTCGCAGATCGGCGACAATTCATCGACGCGCCGGCCGATCTGGCTCACAATGCGCTGACAGATGTTGAGAAGCTGCTGGTTGTCGCGGAAACGGATACCGGTCTTCTGAATTTTGCCTTTGACTTCGATGTAAACCGTGCCGGAGCCGTTCACCATGATATCGGCAATGTCGTCGCGGGCGAGCAGCGGTTCAAGTGGTCCAAAGCCGAGCACATCGTTGCAGATATCGTCGAGCAACTCTTCCTGCTCGGCGATCGACATCACGATATTCTTGATCGCGATGATCTCGTTGACGATGTCGCGGATCTCTTCGCGCGCCGAATCGGTGTCGAGCCGCGCCAACTGTGCAAGATCGATCGCTTCGATCAGCGCGCCGAAGATGACGCCCTTGACCTCGTAATAGGTTTCGGATCGACGCGAGTCGACCGAAGACGGCACCGCGGCGGCTGACGAAGCAGGGCGGGCGGGTACGGCAGCCGGTGCCGAGACGAGCGGAGCGCCCAATCCATCCGACGGAAATGGCGTACGGCCGCTTTCCGCCAGGGCGGGTTCAAGCGGTGTCGCGGCAGCCGGTTGCGCCGCCGGCGCGGCCGCCGGCTCCGCCGGTTGCGGGGCGGGGGCCGGAGCGCGAACTTCTGAAGTTCCGCTGCGCCTACCGAACACGACAGCTATCTCCTTGCAATTCTCAACCTGCTCGCTTCATTAACTTGGACAGCAAGGGCGACAGCATACCGCTGCGGGGGCGCTTGGTTTCATGACGCCCGGTCATTACCTGTGCCATATGGGCGAATATCTCCGCGGTCTTGTGGTTTGCGGACACCTCGGCGATCATCTGTCCGTTATTGGCGGCGGTGCCGAACAGCTGCGGCTCGAACGGTATGACCGCCAGGGGCTGGTCTTCCAACGCTTTGGCAAAATCAGCCGGCGTGATTTCAGGCCTTTTGGGTATGCCGACCTGGTTGAGGCAATAGTACGGTCGATGATCATTTGGCCGCGAGGCGCGCAGAAGATCGACCATGTTCTTTGCATTACGCAAATTGGCAAGATCCGGCCCGGCCACAATCAGGATTTCGTCGGCGCTCACCAGCAGCCGCCTGGTCCAGCCGGACCACATATGCGGGACGTCGAGCACGATGCAGGGGATCGAGCTGCGCAGTGAATCCAGGATCGCATCGAAGGCGTCGGCACCAAAGTCGTAGACTCGATCGAGTGTGGCCGGCGCTGCCAGCAGGCTCAGGTGATCCGCGCACTTGGACAACAACCGGTCGACGAAGGCGTTATCGACCCGATCGGGTGAAAACACGGCGTCGGCAACACCCTGTGTCGGATCCTGATTGTAGTCGAGGCCGGCAGTACCGAAAGCAAGGTCGAGATCGGCCACCACCGAATCGAGCGACAGATTACGCGCGATCGCCCAGGCGATGTTGTGTGCGGCGGTCGAAGCGCCGACACCGCCCTTGGCCCCGACGACTGCGATGATGCGGCCGACCGGCTTGGCATCGGGCGCGGAGAAAAGCCCGCAGACTGCGCGCACGACATCGATCGTACCGATCGGCGAGATCAGATACTCGCTGACCCCGCGCCGTGTCAGTTCGCGATAGAGCGTTACGTCATTGACTCGGCCCATGACGATCACCCGCGTGCCGGCGTCGCAGACTTCCGCAAGTTGGTCGAGGCCGGTAAGGATTTCGTTGGTACGATTTTCAGATTCAATCAGAATGACGTTCGGCGTCGGCGAACTGCGATAAGCCTCGACGGCGGCTGTGATGCCACCCATCTGTATCTTCATATGGGCTTTAGCCAGCCGCCGGTCTTCGCCGGCAGACTGCACCGCGGCAGCCGTTTCAACCGTCTCGCAAAACGCCTGGATCGAGACCCGCGGCGCAGGAGCGATGTGTTCGTCGCCGGCTACATTCTGGATTGCCACCGGCATCGAATTGTCGTCGGCCATTGCAACTTGTTGTGCGTGCTTTATCATTTTCCTACGTCGCTTATCTTGCCTTTTTCGAATCCGTCATATTTCCCGGAGGGGATTTCTCCCTTGCGCCACTTGTCGATCGCGACCGAGCGGCGCGCTTCATAGGCAGGTTGTTCGCCGCGCGGCTGTACCAGATCCGCCGGATTATCGACCATGGCGGCGAGGTTACGCTGGTTCGCGCAGCCAAAATTCCAATAGGGTTTGTTGCGGTTGTAGACCGCGCCGCCAGCCGGCCCGATATCGTACGGCCACTGCCCGCAGGGCCCCGCGTCCGCCATGAGTTGCGCATAGCTGATCTTGATGCTCGCGACCATGGCGCCCGACAGGGGATAGTGCCGCACATAGACCGCCCGGCGCGGCACGCCAGAGGCAGCCAAAATCGAAAGGATTTCGCGCGTCGAATCGGTAGCCGCGTGCTTGATTGCGCTGCCCTTCGGGACGTCCACGATTATTCCGCTGGTTGCGTCGTGGCGCCATTGCTGTGCGAATGACAGAACGTCAGCGCGCTGGTTGGGCGTGAGCCCGCCTCGGTTGCGGCCGATAAAGACGTCGACGGTGTGCTCGCCTTCCTTCAGGGTGATGGGATGGCGCTGCCGGTAGTCCTCCGGATAGTCACTTTGCGCCAGGTGCGACTCGTAGCAACCGGCCAGCATTGCGGCGAGACCGCAAACCGCCAACAGGCGCGGTATTGCCCGTCGGCGGTGCCCGACATTGGCCGTGTGAAGTGTTGTCATCAATGGTCTCCCGGTCCCGCTCAATCGAGAATAAATCCGTATTTGCCGTGGTAACCTTGCTTCGGATCCACACTGCGGTTGGACCCGTAAATGCGGTTCAGGCTGCCAAGGAGGTCGCTCTTCGGATCGCTCGGATCGGCGAAGCCGTCATCCGGACGTGACAGTTTGT
The DNA here is from genome assembly GCA_963828695.1 of uncultured Alphaproteobacteria bacterium. Taxonomy (GTDB): domain Bacteria; phylum Pseudomonadota; class Alphaproteobacteria; order Rhizobiales; family Xanthobacteraceae; genus Pseudolabrys. The sequence continues at coordinate 1,407,602 of CAWHFS010000001.1, forward strand.
TCTGTGCCACCGCACGCACGACGTATGGCGTGACCAGGATCATCAATTCGGTCTGGTGGTTGATGTAGTCGCGGCTCCTGAACAGCGTACCGAGGATCGGGATCTGCTGAAGACCCGGGGTGCCGTTAATCGCCTGTTTGGTCTGTTCCTGAATGAGGCCGGCCATCGCCAGCGATCCGCCCGACGGGATTTCGACCGTGGTCTCGGCGCGGCGGGTCTTCAGTGAAGGAATGGAGATACCCCCTGATACGGACACGGCACCTTCTGTGGAGAGCTCCGATACTTCGCTCAGCACTTTCAGGCTGATACGGCCACCCGACAATACGATCGGCGCGAAAATCAGACTGACGCCGAATTTCTTGAATTCGACCGTGGGCACGTTGTTCGGCGGTCCGCTGGTTCCGGTCACGACCGGGAATTCGCCGCCGGCCAGGAAATTTGCCGTCTCACCGGAGATTGCAGTGAGATTCGGCTCGGCAAGCGTTCGGATCACGCCCGCACGTTCCATCGCTCGCAGCGTGGCATTGATGTGCGGCGTAATCCCTTGAAGACTGGTCGTGCTCAGTGGCGAGCCGGAGGCTGAGAATGGATTGTTGGTGTTGAAATTTATCACCGCGCTGCCATAGTTGAAGCTGCCGCTGATATCGATGCCCAGCTGCTTCACCACGTCGCGCTGAACTTCCGCGACAGTGACCTTGAGCATGACCTGGTCCCGCTCGCGTACGGTGATGCCATTGACCACCTTGGTACCATCGCCGACCAGCCGCGAAGCCAGATCGAAAGCATGTTGCGATTCAGCGTTGTTCGCCACCGAGCCTGTCAGCATCACGCCATCGGCGACGCCCTCGATGTGGACATTGGCTTCCGGGAGACTCTGCTTGAGCGCGGCACGAACGCCGTTGAGGTCGCGAGTTACCGCGATGTCGAAGCCGGCAATTTGCTTGCCGTCGGCGCCAAAGAAAAAGATGCTGGTCTGCCCGATCGCGACGCCGATCATGTAGACGCGACGGGATGAGCGAATCACTGCATTGGCGATCTTGGGATCGGCGACCAGAACGTCCTTGATGTCGGCCGGCAGGTCGATCGCGACTGACTTTCCAATACCGAGCGGAATGGATCGCGATGTCGCCTCGCTTGCGGCCACCTGGACTACCGGAACGCGTGCGTCGGCTGCCACGACTGGAGCCGCCGGCGCGAGCCCTGCGCCTGCAGCAAGTGCTGCAAGCGTGGCGGTGCGAATCAACTTGCCTATCGCCATGTCGTCGTGTCCCCTCGATCGATCATTTGGGTGTCGTTGCGGTGCTTACGCCGAACCGAACGATGTTCACGGCTCCGCCGCGACTATTCGTGTCATCGTCTTTCGAACTGTCCTTCGTGGCGTCGGTGATGCTGCGCAATGCCAGCGACAGAGAACCAAGGTGACGTGCCAATACGAGGGTTTCGGCCTGGTGCGGCGCGAGCTCGAGCGTCGCGGTTTTGCCGACTACGACCTTCTGACCGTTCTTCTCCTCAACGGTCTGGTCGATCGCCAGGACGCGTACATTCGGGAGTATGGTTTCACTGGTGTGTGATTCGACGCCGGTGGCTTTCTCCGCCTCTCGGTCGCGGCGCGTCAGGATAACGTCGACATGGTCATTCGGCAGAATAAAACCGCCGGCGCCGGTTTCGGGCGAAATCTGCGTCGATACCGCGCGCATGCCGCTCGGCAGAATTGCGGCCAGGAAACCCGAACCTTTGGCGTCGACCAGTTTGGCTTCGCGAATCGGTTCTCCGGTAACGAATGGAACGCGCGCGATCGAACCGGCGAGTTGTTCAATCGCTTTGGGCCGGTCGGCCTTGCGAATGAAATTTCCGGTTGCGGTTCCGATTGGCCAGGCCTGCCACATCACATCCCCCGGCGAAATCGCCTTGCCCATGGGCAAGTCGGATTTCGCCACCAGAATGTCGACGGTGGCCATCTTCGGCTGAGCCGTCTTGACTTCGGGCGGTTTGGTCGACCGGCCAGCCAGCAGGGCGGCGACACCACCTGCTGCGAGGGCAACGGTCAGAACGACTAGTCGGGCGGCTTTCATACGCTCCACTCTCACCGTGATATGCGGCCGGCTGGCCGCGTAAACCAGATGGCAACCGATGCGGTTGCCTCAGCGGGATTTGACCAGCTAAAGGTCAAGGCATGGTTAAGGAGCCGTATCTAAATCGAGTTAATATTTTATTGCGCTGCCAACCGGGGGGTTGGCGCTGGTCCCCCCTCGACATTCGACAGAAATCCGTCTCGAGTTCGGGCCGCTGGATTCGAAATCGTGCGCGCGCAACGTTCAGATGCGCGTCGCGGGCATCCAGCCGGTATGCGGGTAGACAGCAAGCGCGGCAGCCGCCAGCGCAATGCCGTATGGAATACCCGCGCCATGCTCATGAAGGCGCAAAATCCAGGTCTGGCGAGCAAGCACGGCCGGCAGCGGCAGCTTGCGGAACTGGATAAACATCAGTGTGAGGACGCCGCCGAACAGCGACGCATAGATCAGATAGTCCAGCAGATAATCAAACCCGAACCACAGGGCCGTGGCGGCCGCAAGCTTTGCATCCCCGCCGCCTATCCAGCCTTGCGAAAAGAATCCGAAAGAGACCGTCAGCACCAGCATTGCGGCGGCAAGGTGCATGCCGATCGCGGCAGGGCTCATGCCGGTGGCGGTGGCCAGGAGAAAGAATCCACCAGCCAGCGCCAATGAAAGCCGGTTCGATATTGTCATTGTCAGGAGATCGCTCGAGGCGGCAAACGCCATGAGGGCGGGGAATAGCAGCAGCCTGATTGCGTCGCCCAACATAATTGTCTTCCTCAAGTGGTCAAAAAGGCGCGCCTGCTTGCAAATTACGCCATGTATTCTTGCGGTTTGATTAGCGTGCGAAATCTTTACCATTCGTAAACCGAGCATATGGCGGCGCCGTAAACGAAAAGGCCCCGGCACAGGACCGGGGCCTTTGTAACGGCGTAGACGAGCTCAATTACTTGAGCTGATCCGAAACGCTCTTGAACTTTTCATTCAGCGTGGTGCCGAGAGTGTTCACGACCGCAATGATCGCGACCGAAATGCCGGCAGCGATGAGACCATATTCAATGGCGGTGGCGCCCGAATTGTCCTTCACGAAACGCACGAAGAGATTTTTCATCGATAGCTCCTTGGATCCACACGTGGCTGTCTGAGCTGATCTGGAAGTCCGGATTGCATCTCCGGCTCGCCCAGATCACGGCGGACCGTACCAAGCAGGTCTTGCATGCCGGTTAATACTATCAGCGAAACTTGCGGTATTGTGATGTATATAGCGCGTAGTTAATAAGTTATATTCGGAAGAATATCATGGTTAACGAAATATTTCGAAAGAATATACAGAGCGCTATCTTCAGATTTTTCTGAAATTACACAAATATTCATCACGAATACATACACGAGGTTTCGGTTACCGAACCTGGCGGACGCACCCATTACTCGGCCGATACGGGCAATTGCCAATGTGATCTTTCGGCCCTGCACCGATACCTGTGCCGAGCGCTCGCCCGGCGATTCGCGGTTCACGCCATCTTAACTGCACGAGACCGATATCTATCCCACGGTACCCGCGTCCATCGGATTCAGGCCATGCTTTCAGAATCGTTAGCCGTCATCAGCGTGATCGGCGAATCCATGGTGAGGCTGGTGCCGATTACAATCGTGCTCGGGCTTGTGTTCGCAATTTTGACCCGCTGGTCGGCCTGTAATCCCGGTCGTCCCTGGTGGAGAAAGCGCGAGATCGTCACGGATGTCTTGTACTGGTTTCTGATTCCGCTGAGCACGCGCTTTGTGCGCATCGGCCTGATGATCATGGGCGCGGCCTACATCTACGGAATTCACGGTTCCGACGAGCTGATCAAGTTCTACGACAATGGATTTGGCCCCCTGGCTGAGCTGCCACTATGGACACAGTGTATCGTCTTCGTGGCCGCGTCGGATTTCATGTCGTACTGGATCCATCGCGGTTATCACGGCGCCGCCCTTTGGAAGTATCACGCAGTTCATCATTCATCCAAAGATCTCGACTGGATTTCCGCCGCTCGATTTCATCCGGTCAATCTGCTTCTCGGTACGATGCTCGTCGATGTCGCCCTGCTGCTTGCAGGCATTTCGCCAAATATCATGCTTTGGGTCGGTCCGTTCACAACCGCTCATTCCGCCTTTGTGCACGCCAATCTGAACTGGACTCTCGGCCCGTTCAAATATGTGCTAGCAGGGCCGGTTTTTCATCGCTGGCATCACACAGCGCTCGACCGCGGGGGCTCATGCAATTTTGCCGGCACATTTCCGATCTGGGATATTCTGTTCGGCACCTTCTATATGCCGAAAAATGAAATGCCGGACGCCTATGGCGTTGATGACAAGGAATTTCCGGGCAGTTTTGGCGCGCAACTGCTCTACCCATTCCTGCGCTGAATTGCGGTCTTTGAGCAGGCAAAGTGGTAATATTTGCAATTCATTCACCATTTTGGAGTCAACTCTCGTCTAGAAAAGGAGCCGCCCGAACTTCGCGGTGGGCCCTGTCTGTACATCTTGCTGGAGAATTCAATGACGGCCGTGTCAGCGAATCAGAGGCGACGTTTGATGGCCTTATTAGTCGTTCTCTCGGCGATATTCGGCGCCGGGCTGGCGCAAGCTGAAACAGTGACCGTCAAAGTCGATCAGGCGCAGTTGATGACACTGCCTGATCGGGTCTCCACCATCGTTATCGGAAATCCCCTGATCGCCGACGCGACCCTCCAAAGCGGGGGGCATCTGGTGCTTACGGGCAAGGGTTATGGCGCCACCAACATGCTGGCGCTTGACCGCAGCGGAAAGGTATTGCTCGACCAGACCATTCAGGTGGTCGGTCCCGGCAGTGGCAGCCTGGTTGTGGTCTACAAAGGCGCTGAACGCGAGTCCTACAGCTGCGCGCCCAATTGCGAGCGTCGGATGACCCTTGGCGATTCGCCGGTCTATTTCAACGCTACCCTGGCGCAAATCGGCTCGCGAAACGGTCAAGCGGCGAGTTCGCAGGCGAAATAACATACACCTGCGTGCGCTGCAGCCGACGATATCGTCAGTAGTTGAAATCCACGGTCAGTGGCTGGCGCCGGGCGAAGGTACGTAGGCCTGCCGGCCTTTCGGCTTCCACGCCGTCTGCTTCGAAACCATCTGTCGCAAATATTCAACATTGGCGGCGGCTTCGGCTTCCGGCAAATCGGCGCTGGCGATCTTTTCGGCCTCGGCAAAACGGCCTTGCAGGCCGATCACCAGCGCGAGATTCTGCCGCACCTTGGGCTCGGCGTTGGGCCGGGCCACCGCCTGCCGCAAGACAAGTTCGGCATGGTGCAGATCCTTCATCAGCACATACGACATGCCGAGATTGGACAGGACTGACGGTTCGTCCGGAACGATCTTGAGGGCGGCCGAGTAGTGGCGTTGTGCTTCCACGTGGCGGCCCATTTGATCGAGCACCGCACCTTGCGCGTTGAGTATGTGCCAATCCGGATTGTCCGGCGTGTGCGCCCGATTGAGCGCGTCGAGCGCCTGTACATATCGGCCGGATTCCGCCAGGGCGCGGCCATAGGCGCCGAGCAATGGCATGTTTCGCGGATTGCGCAGCGAAGCCTGCTCAAGGACGGCAACCGCCTGGGCGCGCTGATCGGTCGCCCGGAGCGCCCGGGCGTAGGCGATAGCGGCGTTGGGATCGGACGGATTTTTCTTGTAACGGGCACCCCAAACGTCGAGTTCGTGCCGCCAGTCGGTTTCGCTGCGCGGCGCGCTGGCTGCGCCGACTGAACCCGTAATATCGTCGCCCGTGGTCTTGCAGCCGGCAACCGCCAAAGCCAGGACGGCCGCGACAGCGGCCGAGGCAAGCCATCGGGTTGTGCGGGAGCGTCCTGCAGGCATGGAAACCGGTGGCTGGGATTCAGGCGACATGTCCGAGCAATAAAACGTTAACCCTAACGAGAGGTTAACTTGTAAACTGGGCCGCTCTCCCGGTTTAGGATCGGCGCATGGATCTGGGCCTCAGCAAGGACGAACTGGCGCTGCAGCAGCGCGCCCGTGCATTTTCCGACGATGTCGTGCGCCCGCGCGCGGCGCAAATAGACCGCGACGAGCAGTATCCCTGGGACATCGTCAAGGCGCTGGCGGAGGCCGGCTTCCTGGGCATGACCATGCCGAAGGCTTTCGGCGGCCAGGACCGCCCGTTCCTCGACGCCGTGCTGGTGATCGAAGAAATGGCAAAGTCGTGCACCGTGACCGCGCGCATCGTGGTCGAGACCAATATGGGAGCGATCTCCACGGTGATGGCCTATGGCAGCGAAGAACAGAAAAGACTAGCCGCCAGGCTGGTTCTGGAAGGCGACAAGCCCGCCATCTGCATTACCGAGCCCGACGCCGGCAGTGACGCGCTGGCCATGACCACGCGCGCCGACAGACGCGGCGATATCTATGTCATCAATGGCCGCAAGCACTGGATTACCGGTGCCGGCATATCACGCCTGCATCTGATCTTTGCACGCGTGTTCGACGAGCGCGGACAGGAACTCGGCATTGGCGGATTCCTGGCGGTGCGCGACAACGCCAAAGGCCTGCGCCTGGCGCGACGCGAGCAGACCATGGGCCTGCGCGGCATGCCGGAAGGCGAACTGGAGTTCGAGAACCTCGAAGTGCCGGCGGCCATGGCAGTGCTGCCACCCTCCGGCTTGCGCCGCGGCTTCGCCGACCTGATGACGGCATACAACAGCCAACGCGTCGGCGCCGGGACGGTGGCGATGGGGATTGCAGCCGGCGCGCTCGACCATGCGCTGGCTTGGACGAAGACGCGCGAGCAGTTTGGTCGCCCGATCGGCGAATTCCAGGGACTGCAATGGATGCTCGCCGATATGCAAACCCAGCTCACCGCATCACGTCTGATGCTGTATGCCGCAGCACGATCGCGCGGCGCCGGGAGCGCCTTCCCAGATCCCATGTTGGCGGCGCAGGCAAAGATTCACGCCTCCGAGACCGCGATCAAGATCGTAAATGACGCGTTGCAACTGTTCGGCGCGCGCGGCTACTCGCGTGAATTACCGTTGGAACGCATGGCGCGCGACGTGCGTATGTTCACCATCGGCGGCGGCACCGCGCAGGTGCTGCGCACTCTGGTCGCATCCAGGATGCTTGGCTGGAAGCTGCCCCAGACGCGCGACGGCTATGCGCCGAAACCCTCCATGCATGACGCTGCGGAATGACAATGCATCCAGTTTTTACAGGCGCCGGCAAGGCGCATGCCGTGCCGATCCTGTTCGTCAATACTGCCAACTATGCGCAGGCTACCAGGATCCTGGATCAACGCGAGCGCGCCTTTGTTCGTGCCGCCGGATTTGAGCCGAAGCCCGGGCGTCATCTCGTCGTCCCGGCGGCCGATGGCAAACTGGCCGGTGTGCTGTTCGGGATCGAAAATGCCGATGAGCCGGTCAAAGACCGGTTCCGTCCCGGCCAGCTCGTTGGCCTGTTGCCGGCAGGAACCTATCGCTTCGCCAATGCCCCGCTCGACACCCGGCTCGCCGCACTCGGCATTGCACTCGGTACCTATCAATTCACCCGCTATCGAAAGACCGAGGCACGCGGCATCAAACTGGTGCTGCCCGACAAAGTCGACGGAGACGATCTGACACGCATTATTGAGGGCGTGACGCTGGCGCGCGATCTCATCAATACGCCGTCCAACGACATGGGGCCGGCCGAGCTGGAAGGCGCCGCGCGCGCATTGGCCAGACAACATGGTGCGAAAATGCAGGTGACCGCCGGCGCGGCGCTTGCCAGAAATTTTCCGCTTGTTCATGCGGTCGGCGCCGGTTCACCGCGCGCGCCGAGGCTGATCGATCTGACCTGGGGCAAAAGCAGCGATCCGAAGATCACATTGGTCGGCAAGGGCGTATGCTTCGACACCGGCGGGCTCGACATCAAGCCCGATACCGGGATGCTCAACATGAAGAAGGACATGGGCGGCGCAGCGATAGCACTGGCGCTCGCGCACATGATCATGGCGCGCAAACTCAAGGTGCGGCTACGGGTGATCATTCCGGCAGTCGAAAATTCCATCTCCGGTACCAGCTTTCGGCCGCGCGATATCTACAAATCGCGCAAAGGCACGAGCGTGGAGATCGGCAATACCGACGCAGAGGGCCGGTTGATTCTCGCCGATGCATTGACATTGGCCGACGAGGAAAAGCCGGCGCTCATCGCGGACTTCGCTACGCTCACCGGTGCGGCCCGCGTCGCGCTCGGGCCGGACGTCCCGCCATTCTTCACCGACGACGACGAGCTCGCAGACGACCTTGCGCGCGCCGCAACAGCCGAAAATGACCCGCTTTGGCGCATGCCGTTGTGGCGGCCCTACGAGGCAATGCTCGATTCAAAAGTCGCCGATCTCAACAATGTCGGCGCCGGCGGCCAAGGGGGCGCAATTACCGCCGCGCTGTTCCTGCGACGATTCGTAAGTGCGCCATCCTGGCTGCATCTCGATATTTTTGCCTGGACGCCGGCCGCCAAACCGGGACGGCCGGAAGGCGCGGAATGCCAGTCAGCGCGCGCCCTCTATGCCCTGCTCACGGCACGCTACGCATAAAATGGTCGCGCTCGACCCCCGCATTCATCCCTTTCGTCCCGAACTCGCGGCGAAATATCTGCAAGGTCAGGTCGAAGCCATGCGTTTCGTGGACGGCGTGCGCCACGAGGTGCTGGAGCCGATCGTCAGCGTCCGCCGCGCGGCATCGCATGATGCCCGGATGGTGACTGAGGCCCTGCTGGGCGAGCGCATCATGATCTACGAAACCAACGAAGAGGGCTGGGCCTGGGGCCAGCTGGAATCCGACGGTTATGTCGGCTGGCTGTCGGCAAGCGCGCTCGGGCGGCCGGGACCTGCGCCCACCCACAAAGTGAGCGCGTTGCGCACACTCGCTTTCCCCGGTCCGGACATCAAACTCCCACCGGTCATGGCGCTGCCGATGGGAGCTGCGCTTGCAATCGCACGACAGGACGAACGCTTTGCGGTCACCGCCACGGGACGGCACGTGCCCGAGGTTCATCTGACAACGATCAGGTCAAGGCAGCACGACTTTGTCTCGGTCGCTGAAAAATTTATCGGGACGCCCTATCTCTGGGGCGGCAAGACGTCGCTCGGCATCGACTGTTCGGGGCTTGTCCAGATCGCGCTCCAGTCTGCCGGCATTGCGGCCCCGCGCGACAGCGACATGCAGGAACTGGCACTGGGCAAGTTGTCGTCTCTCGCCGAACTTCGCCGCGGCGACCTGGTATTCTGGAAGGGCCATGTTGCGATCGCCCGCGACAGCGGTACTTTGCTGCACGCCAACGCTCACCATATGGCGGTCGCTGCCGAGCCGGCGGCCGACGCGATCACGCGCATCAAGGTGAGCGGCGGCGAGGTCACCAGCGTGAAGCGGGTCTAACGCGGCGCGCTGAGCATGTCCGCGATGCGCCCGCGATTGAGTGCCAGCCATTGCAGTCCGATGATGACCGGGCTGCCATGCATCGTTCGGTGATCGAGGGCCGCGATCGCGTCGTCGATTGGCACACGGTGGACGTAAAGCTGCTCACCGTCCGGCGATACGTGCGGCCCCTCGTACGCCTTCGATGCATCGACTGCGGCAAGAAATATCGTCACCTCCTCGTCGGTCAGGCCCGGCGTGGTGAGACATGTCATCAGCGCGACCAGCTTTTCCGGCGCGACGCCGATCTCCTCTTTGCATTCGCGTCGTGCCGCATCGACTACGGATTCGTCCGGCTCGACCCTGCCAGCCACGAACTCGACCAGATTGCCGCGGCCATTCGCAAGGTGCGCGGCCAGCCGGAATTGGCGGATCAGCACGATCTCATCGCGCATGATATCGATAGGGAGAACGACCACCACCTTGCCGGCAATCAGCACGTCACGCTCTTGCCCGACCGGCGCCTGATCCGCGCGGCGTATCGTCACGTGATAACGGCAGTAGTCGCGATACGCTTTGGCGAGGATTTCCGGCGGCGAAATCGAGACATCGGCCGAATGATCGGCAAGTTTGAAATACTTCGGCATGGCCGCTATTGCGCCACCACGTCCTCGGGCGCGGTTTCCAGATTGAACGCGGCAGCAAACAACGCGCGGGTGTAGTCGCTTTTCGGGTTCTTGAACAACTCCGACGCCGCACCCTCTTCCACCATCTTGCCGTTGCGCAGCACCAGCAGCCTGCTCGCCAGCGCGGCCACCACGCGCAAATCGTGCGAGATGAACATATATGTCAGATCGTGCCGTTTCTGCAGGTCGCGCAGCAGGTCGACCATCTGCGCCTGGATGAGCATATCAAGCGCGCTGGTCGGCTCATCGAGCACAATGAATTTCGGTTCCAGCACGAGAGCGCGCGCAAGTGCGATACGCTGGCGCTGGCCACCGGAGAATTCGTGCGGATAACGGAACCGCGTGGCTGGATCGAGTCCGACATCGTTGAGCGCGGCAATCACGCTGCGCTCACGCTCAGCTTCGGTCAGATGCGGATGATGTACCCACAGGCCTTCCTCGATGATGTCCGATACCGACATACGCGGTGAAAGCGACCCATAGGGGTCTTGAAACACGATCTGCATGTCGCGGCGAAACGGACGCATCTGCTTGAACTTGAGGCCTTGAATGGTATTGCCCATGAACACCACCGGCCCGTCGGACGAAATCAACCGCAGGATCGCAAGGCCCAGCGTGGTTTTTCCGGATCCGCTCTCGCCGACGACACCGAGCGTTTCGCCTTTGCGTACCTCGATGCTGATACCATCCACCGCCTTGATGTGACCGACGATCTTGCGAAGCACGCCACGCTTGATCGGAAACCATACCTTCAGATCGTCGGTTTGCACCATGACCGGCGCCTGCGGGCGTGGCGGCGCGGGATCAGGCTTCGGCTCGGCCGCCAGCAATGCGCGCGTATACGGATGCTCTGGCGCCGTGAATACGCGCTCGACGGCGCCCTGCTCGACGATCTTGCCCTGTTGCATCACGCAGACCCTGTCGGCGAGCTTGCGCACAATCCCGAGATCGTGGGTGATGAACAGCATCGACATGCCGAGCCGCTTCTGCGTGTCCTTCAGCAGCTTCAGAATCTGTGCCTGCACCGTGACGTCGAGCGCCGTGGTGGGTTCGTCGGCGATGAGCAAATCGGGCTCGTTCGCGAGCGCCATGGCGATCATCACACGCTGACGCTGGCCGCCTGAGAGTTGATGCGGGTAGCTTGCCAGCCGTTTGGCCGGATCGCGAATGCCGACCTGACTGAGCAATTCGAGCGTCCGTTGGCGCGCCGCTTCGCCCGTAAGACTTTGATGCAACAGCAATATTTCGCAAATCTGCTTTTCGATCGTGTGCAGCGGATTGAGCGACGTCATCGGCTCCTGGAAGATGATGGCCATATCGTTGCCGCGCACTTGCCGGATTTGCTCTTCCGGCATCGTCAACAGCTCCTTGCCTTTGAAAACGACCGAACCTGAGGGGTGACGCGCGGAAGGATACGGCAGCAGCTTCATCACCGATAGCGCGGTGACCGACTTGCCGGAACCGGATTCTCCGACCAGCGCTACTGTCTCACGCTCGCCGATATCGAATGATACGCGGTCGACGGCCAGCACCTCACGCGCGCCGACACCGAAGGCGACCGAAAGATCCCGGATGGACAAAAGCTTTTCGCCGCTTGCGCTCATCTGAATGACTTTCTCGGATCGAAGGCGTCGCGAACCGCTTCGCCGATGAAGATCAGCAGCGAGAGCATGATTGCAATCGAGAAAAACCCGGTCAGGCCGAGCCATGGTGCCTGCACGTTCGATTTGCCCTGGCTCAGCAATTCGCCAAGTGAAGGCGAGCCAGGCGGAAGACCAAAGCCGAGGAAGTCGAGCGCTGTCAGCGTCATTACAGATGACGACAGGATAAACGGCAGAAACGTCATGGTCGCCACCATGGCGTTGGGCAATAGATGTCGGAAAATGATGACGGCGTTCGAAACGCCGAGCGCACGCGCGGCCTGGATATATTCGAAATTGCGCCCGCGCAGGAATTCTGCGCGCACCAGTCCGACCAGCGACACCCAGGAGAACAGCAGCAATATCCCGAGCAACACGAAGAATCCCGGCACCAGCACCGAGGATATGATCAGCAGCAGATAGAGCGAGGGGATCGAGGTCCAGATTTCGATAAATCGCTGGAACAAAAGATCGGTCCACCCGCCGAAATAGCCCTGCACGGCGCCGGCAGCAACGCCGATGATCGACGAGACAATTGTCAGGCAGAGACCGAACAGCACCGAGATGCGGAAACCGTAAATCAGCCGCGCCACCACGTCGCGCCCGCCGTCGTCGGTGCCGAGCCAATTGTATTGAAGATCGCCGCATTTGCCGAAGCCGTGGCTGGCGGCAAAGTCGCAGTCTTTCTGGCTCAACATCCAGGTCGGCTTTGATGGAAATGGTGAGGGCGGATTTTTTACCTGCGTGCTGTAGGAATAGCGTATCGGTGCCCAGACGATGAAACCGCCTTCTTTCTTGATCAGATCCATCAGATAGTCATCGGTATAATCGGCGGCGGTGCCAAACAGATTGGGGTCCGGCGTTTTTGCGAAGTCGGTGTCGGGATAGGTTATCACCGCGGGAAAATACGATCGGCCGTTGACGTGAATAAAGATCGGCTTGTCGTTTGCGATGAATTCGGCAAACAGCGAGATCAAAAACATCGCCAGGAACAGCCATAGTGACCAGTAGCCGCGCCGGTTGGCCTTGAAACTTTCCCAGCGCCGCTTGTTCAGCGGCGATAGCGAGAAGCGCCAAAAAATCCACGGCTGCAGGCTGCCCGCCGGCGTGTCGACCGCGGTCTCCGAAAGTTCGTCGCGGGCGCGTACGTCCAAGGCTCATACCTCCCGCGTCTCGAAGTCGATGCGCGGATCGATCCAGGTATAAGTGAGATCGGAGATCAGGTTCACCACGACACCGATCAGCGAGAATATATAGAGCGTGGCGAAGACCACGGGATAATCGCGATTCAGCACGCTTTCAAAGCCAAGCAGCCCGAGACCATCGAGCGAGAAGATGGTCTCGATCAGCAACGACCCCGTAAAGAAGGCGTGCACGAAAGCACCGGGAAAACCGGCGATGACAATCAGCATGGCGTTGCGAAATATGTGGCCGTAGAGCACCTGGTTGCGGTTACAGCCCTTGGCACGTGCGGTGAGGACGTATTGCTTGCGGATTTCCTCGAGGAAAGAGTTTTTGGTGAGCAGTGTCATCGTGGCGAAAGCCGACAGCGCCATCGAGACAATCGGTAGCGCGAGATGCCAGAAATAATCGAGAATCTTCTGCCACCACGGCAGTTGATGCCAGTTTTCCGACACCAGCCCGCGCAAGGGAAACCAGTCAAAAAACGAGCCGCCGGCGAACAGGATGATCAGGAGGATCGCAAACAGGAAGCCGGGGATGGCGTAGCCGATAATGATCACGCTCGATGTCCACACGTCAAAACGCGATCCGTCGTCAATTGCTTTCCGGATACCGAGCGGAATCGAAATAAGGTAAGTGAGCAGCGTCATCCAGATGCCAAGTGACATCGAGACCGGAAGCTTCTCCTTGATCAGCTGCATCACGCCGACGTCACGGAAATAGCTGTTGCCGAAGTCGAAACGGGCATAGTTCCAGAGCATTATGAAGAAGCGCTCGTAAGCCGGTTTGTCGAAGCCGAATTGCTTTTCGAGCTTCTTGATAAATTCGGGATCGAGGCCCTGCGCGCCGCGATATTTCGAGTTGACGGCGTCCACTTGCGATCCGCCCTGCACCGCACCGCGGCTGCCGAAATCGCCGCCGGACGAGCCGGAAATGCGCGAAGTCGCTCCGGTGTCCGCGCCGGTGAGCTTGGCAATCACCTGTTCGACCGGCCCGCCAGGCGCAAACTGCACCACCACGAAGGCCACCAGCATGATGCCGAACATGGTCGGGATCATGAACAGCAGGCGACGGATGATATAGGCGCTCATATTACTCTCAGTATGTCATTCCGAAGCGACGCGAAAGCGCTGATATTGCGGAGCGTGATGCGGCCTAGCCGGCCTTATCCAGCTTTGCAGCCTTGTCACGATCGTACCACCAGGTTTCCGGAATTCCCCGGGAATAGCGCGGTTTTGCGGCGGGGCGGCCAAATACATCCCAATAGGCGATCCAGTGCGAGGCTTTGTACCAGTGCGGAACCCAGTATCGACCGGCGCGGATGACGCGATCGAGCGCCCTGCAGGCGGCAGTCAAATCATCCCGGGTCTTGGCGCCGATGGCAATGTCGATCAGCGCGTCAACTGCCGGATCGGCAACCCCAGCGAGATTCTGCGAGCCCTTGGTATGGGCGGCTTGCGACGAGAAATAGGTGCGCAGCGAATCTCCGGGCGTCGCTGAAAAGCTGAACCGTTCCACCGTGATGTCGAAATCAAAATCGTCCAGTCGCATACGGTACTGGACCGGATCGACGATGCGCAACGATGCATCGAAACCGATGGTATTGAGGCTCTTGATATAGGTCAGATGGTGCGGTTTGAAGGTCGGTTCGTCGATCAGGAATTCTATGGTGAGCGGTGCCCCGTCCGGCATCGTCCGCTTGCCGTTCTTGAGTGTGTAGCCGGCCGCGTTGAGCAATTGCGCCGCGCGCCGCAGCCAGCGGCGGTCCTGCCCGGACCCGTCGGTTACCGGCGGTAGGTAGGGTTCGCCGAATACTTCGTCAGGCAGCTTGCCGCGGAACGGCTCGAGCAATTTAAGCTCTGCGGCGTTCGGTTTGCCTTTGGCCTTCATCGGCGAATTCTCGAATACCGACTGCGTGCGCTCGTATGAGCCGTACATGATGTTCTTGTTGGTCCATTCGAAATCGAAGGCGTCAATCAGCGCCTCACGCAGCCGCCTGTCCTTGAACTTGTCCCGCCGTGTATTGATGAACCAGCCTTGCGCGCCCGACGGCGTATCGTCGGGCAACACGGTGCGCTTGACCCGGCCATCCTTGAAGGCGGGAAACGTATAGCGCGTTGCCCAGGTGCGCGAGGTGAATTCCTCGCGGAAGAGATAACTCTTGCCGGTAAAGCCTTCGAAGCCGACCTCCCGGTCGCGGTAATATTCAAAGCGCAATACGTCGAAATTGTTCTGCCCAAGCGACACCGGAAGATTGGCACCCCACCAGTCCTTCACGCGATCGAACTCGATGAAATGTCCGACCTCGAAACGGCCAACCTTATAGCCGCCGCTGCCGAGCGGAATCTCCAGTGTGGACTGGTCGAACGGCTGCCTGGAATAGTAGGCGCGCGAAAAGATCGGCAACCCGGCGACGAACAGCGGCACGTCGCGACCGCGCTTTTCGGCAAAATGAACCCGTACCGTGTGATCGTTCATCGCCTCAGCGCCTTTGAAGTCGCGCAATAGCTGAGTGATGATCGGATGTCCTTTTGCCTTCAGCGTCGCCAATGACCACACTACGTCTTGCGCGGTGATCGGCGTGCCGTCGTGGAACTGCGTTCCCGCACGCAGCAGAAACGTATAGGTCAGCCCGTCAGCCGAGATGCGGACGGCGCGTGCGGCCAATCCATACATGGCGTCGGGCTCGTCGCCCGAGCGCGCCATCAAGGTCGCGAACGTCAACTCCATGCCCTGCGCAGCGTCGCCCTTGAGGATGTAGCTGTTGAGCGAATTGAAGGTCTGAAACGACTGGTTGAACTGCCGGTTCGGGCCGATCTGGGAGAACACTCCGCCTTTCGGCGCATCCGGATTGACATAGTCGAAGTGTGGGAAATTTTCCGGATAGGCGAGATCACCAAAACCGGATATGCCGTGTCGTTCGGACTCGTCTGCGGCAGCAGCATGAATGAGGCCGCAGCCGGCGCCTGCGGTAACAGCACCCGCGATCAGACCCAGCGCATGGCGGCGGTTAAAATTCATCCAATCACGATCGTTGCGGCACCGTCGCCGCTTTATCCTTATCCCACCACCAGATGGTCGGAAATGCAGCCAGGCCGTATTTCGGCATATTTGCAGGTTTGCCGAAGCGATCCCAGCGCGCCGTGCGCTGCTTGCCATAAGTCCATTGAGGCACGACGTAAAAATTCCAGAGCAGCACACGGTCAAGCGCTCTTGTGGCGGCGACCAGATCGGCACGATCCTTGGTGAAGATGACACGTTCTATCAGCGTATCGATCGCCGGATTCTTGATCCCGATCAGGTTTCGCGAACCGGGCTGGTCGGCGGCGCGCGAACCCCAGAAGCCGCGCTGTTCGTTGCCCGGCGAGAGCGACTCGCCCCAGGATGCGACGATGATGTCAAAGTCCCACTGCCGCAGCCGGTTTTCGTATTGCGCGGTGTCGACGACGCGCACGTTGACGGTCATGCCGAGCCGCTGCAATGAAGGCCGATAGAACAGCACAAAACGCTCGCTGGCGGGATCCTCAACGAGAAATTCGACTTCGAACCGCTCGCCGCTCCTGGCATTGACCAGCCTGGTGTTGCGGATTTCGTAGCCGGCTTCGCGGAACAACTTGAGCGCCTCGCGCAGATTGTTGCGCACGGCCTGCGGATTGCCGCCGACCGGATTGGTGTAGGGCTTCACGAACAAATCCGCCGGCACCTTGTCGCGCACGGTTTGAAGGATTTCCAGTTCCTTGCCCCCGGGAATTCCGGACGACGCCAGTTCGGTGCCTTCGAAGTAACTGGAGATACGCTTGTACTGGCCGAAGAAAATCTGTTTGTTCATCTCCTCGAAATCAAAAGCGAAATTGAAGGCGCGCCGCACGCGCGGATCCTTGAATTTTTCGCGGCGGATATTGAACGCAAACGACTGCATCGCGCCGAAATTGCGGATCGGAAATTCTTCCAGCACGACCTTCTTGTCGCGTAGGGCGGGAAAATCATAGGCCGTTGCCCAGTTTTTGGCGCTGTTTTCCGTGCGCCAGTCGACCTGGTCGGCCTTGAACGCCTCCAGTGCGACGATCAAATCGCGAAAATATTCGTAACGAATCTGTTCAAAATTATTGGTACCGATGTTCACGCTCAGATCCTTGCCCCAATAGTCGGCAACTCTCTCGTAGGCGATCGAGCGGCCCGGGGCGAAATCCTTCAGCCGATAGGGCCCGGACCCGAGCGGCGGCTCCAACGTGGTGGCGGCGATGTCGCGCTTGTTGCCCTTGGCGTCCGTGCCCTCCCACCAGTGTTTCGGCAGCACCGGCAACTGGCCGACGATCTGCGGCAATTCCCGGTTGCCCGGACCATCGAATGTGAAAGTGACCTCGCGCTCACCTGTCTTCTCGGCTTTAACCACGTGCCGGTAATAGGCGCCGAGCTGCGGGCTGTTCTTCTTGAATGCGTCAAATGAAAAAATGACGTCTTCTGGCGTCACTGGCTTGTCGTCGTGCCAGCGCGCATTGCCCCGCAAGCGATAGGTGACCGAGGAGTGATCGTCCGGATGGCTAACCGCTTCTGCGAGCAAACCATACTCGGTGGACACTTCGTCAAGCGCCTCGGTCATCAGCAATTCGGTGAACAGCTGGGTGCCCTGCGCGAGACTGCCTTTCACGCCCGCCACCACTTGGTTGAAATTGTCGAAGGTGCCAGATGCGATCTGCCGCACCGTTCCGCCCTTCGGCGCAGCCGGATTGACGTAGTCGAAGTGCTTGAAGTCGGCCGGGTAGTGCGGCTCGCCGAAGAGCGAGAGACCATGCTTCCATTTGCGCGTTTGGGCGGCGGCCGTGCGGGCAAGCGATCCTACGCCGAGCACGCTCAAAGCCCGCGCCGCCAGCGTCGCGGCGGCGGCACGGATGACGGAACGGCGGCTTACGGTCATGCAATGGCTCCAGCGCGGAATATGCAGATCACGACGCCAGTGTCGTGATGCAATCACGGGTGATTATGTCGGTTTTTCGATCCACCACCAGCAGCCTGCCGCTGCGGCATCCCAGGCGGCCGTCACATTTCCGTGGCCAAACGCCGCAATCGGCCCGTCATAAGGAAACGGCCGGGCTTGGCCCGGCCGCATCTTGAATACTTTGCCGTTGCGATCATTTCGGCGGAGCCGCCGGCGCGGCACCGGGCTTGGGCGCTTCAGCAGGCTTGGGTGCTTCAGCAGGCTTGGGCGCGGCAGCGCCCTCTGCCACCTTCGGCAGCGGCACCGGACTGTCAGACAGAGTGCGCAGATAATCGATCACGTCGGCGCGCTGCTGGTCGCGCTTCAGGCCGGCGAAGGTCATATTCGTGCCGGGGATATAGCCGCGCGGATCCGCCAGGAACTTGTTGAGCTCTTCGAAGGTCCACTTGCCGCCTTTGCCCTTCATGGCGGCGGAGAAGTTGAAGCCGCCGCGATCCTTGCCGCGCTCGTCGCCGACGATGTTCCAGAGATTAGGGCCGACCCGGTTCGGCCCGCCCTTCTCGAAGGTATGGCAAGCCTGGCACTGCTTGGCGGTGGCCTGGCCTTTTTCCACCGACGCTTTCGCCAGCAACACTTCGATCGGCTGCTCGGGCTCCTTGGCCGCGCCCTTTGATTCCCCGCCCTTCTCCTTGACCGCAATCTGATAGCCGGGCTTGGCCGGCTTCTCGGGCGCGAAGATTGCGCCAGCGCCGATATTGAGCGCGAGCGTGATCAGGCACGTGCCGAGGATTGCGCCGAGGATTTTGTTGAGTTCGAAGGAATTCATCGAAATGCGGCTCCCGAAGCGGGGCAAAACCATGTGGGACAGGTTGCCGCCGGGGTCCCGGCGGCGGCGGACAGATACCGGTTTGCCGCGAGCGTGGCAACCCGTATAAGCGCCACGGCCCTGCCGACACGTATTATGTCCGGCCGGGCAGGCCCGGCAGCCAAACCCATGCCAGACACCATCATCCTGATCCCGGCCCGCATGGCCTCTACCCGTCTGCCCGGCAAGCCGCTGGCGGATATCGCGGGCCAGTCCATGATCGTGCATGTCCTGCGCCGCGCCCTGGCGGCCGGAATCGGCGAGGCTGTGGTGGCGACCGATTCCGAGGCGGTGGCAGTCGCGGTGGAAAAGGCAAACGGACGCGCCGTCATGACGCGGGCCGATCACGTTTCCGGTTCCGACCGGATCTACGAGGCATTGGAGGCACTCGATCCCGAACACCGCATTGCCGTCGTCGTCAATGTGCAGGGCGATCTGCCGACAATCGCGCCTTCGGACATCCGCGCAGCCCTCGGGCCGTTGTCCGACCCGGACGTCGATATTGCAACTTTGGCGGCCGTCATCACTGACCCGGCAGAATGCACCAATCCGAACGTGGTCAAGGTGTCCGGCCCGGAGGTTGCGCGTGGCCGTTTCCGCGCCGTCACATTCACCCGCGCCAATGCCACCGGCGCGGGGCCGCACTACCACCACATCGGACTTTACGCCTACCGGCGCGCGGCCCTCGAGCGTTTCGTCAAACTGCCCGCTTCGCCCAACGAGCAGCGCGAAAAGCTCGAGCAACTGCGCGCGCTCGATGCCGGAATGCGTATCGACGTCGCGGTGGTCAAGAGCATCCCGCTCGGCGTCGATACGCCGGAGGAACTTGCGAAGGCGCGCGCCCTGCTCGCGGGTTGACTAAGGTGCAAAGGTCTGCGTAACGGAAAGCGCACGATTTCGAGCGGATGTCGCTTCTCGGACACGCTCATGCGCAATAGACGGTAAGTCATGGCGAAGAAGAAGATCATTTTCCAGGGAGAGCCGGGGGCAAATTCGCATCTGGCCTGCCGCGAAGCCTATCCGGACCATGAGCCGGTGCCCTGCCCCACCTTCGAGGATTGCTTCACAGCACTCACCAGCGGTGACGTCGATCTCGGCATGATCCCGATCGAAAACTCGGTCGCCGGCCGCGTCGCCGATATCCATCATCTGATGCCGACTTCGCGACTGCACATCATCGCCGAGTGGTTTCTTCCGATACGCAATCAACTGATGGCGCCCAAGGGCGCCAGCCTGAAAACCATCAGGTCGGTCGAAAGCCACGTGATGGCGCTCGGCCAATGCCGCAAGATCATCCGGGAACTGAAACTCAAGCCTTTGGTTGCCGCCGATACCGCCGGCTCCGCGCGTGAGGTGGCCGAGAGCAAGGACATCACCCGCGCGGCCATCGCCTCGCGTCTGGCGGCGGAAATTTACGGTCTCGATATATTGAAGGAAAACGTGGAGGACGAATCCAACTCCACCACGCGCTTCATCGTATTGTCGCGCGAGAAGAAATGGGCGGCACCCGACCAGGGCAAGGTCGTTACAACCTTTGTGTTCCGGGTGCGCAACGTGCCGGCCGCGCTCTACAAGGCGATGGGCGGTTTCGCCACCAACGGCGTCAACATGACCAAGCTCGAGAGCTACATGATCGGCGGCAATTTCTTCGCCACCCAGTTCTATGCCGATGTCGAGGGCCATCCGGACGACCGCGCGCTGGTGTTTGCGCTCGAGGAGCTTGCCTTCTTTTCCAAGGAATTGACCATCCTCGGGGTCTACCCCGCGCATCCCTTCCGTGACACGTTCAAGGAAGAAAAAGACTAGCGCGGCGCTGTCCCGCGCGCGTTTCGCAGGCGGCGCTATTTCTTTTCAGGCTTGGTCTTTTTCAGTTCCGCCAGCTCATGCTGCAGCTTTGCCAGGGCCGTCCTGAGTGCGGCGATCTCGGCTTTTTGCGCCGTGATCGCGCGATCTGCGGCATTGAGCTTGTTGCGCGTTTCATGCGTGTATTTCGCCAGCGTCTGATGGAGAAACTCGACATTGCTTTGCAGGCAGCTCGTGCGCCGCTCCATCGTCTTTTCGACGGTGCAAACCTCGAGACCGCGCACGTCCTGCGCGGCGGCGGACACCGCGATCACAAGGACGGCCAGCGTGGCGAGGATAAGGCGCGTCATGGGCCATGCTCCTGTTGGTAACGCTCGACGAAACGCGGTGACAACTTGCGCAGCCGATCGAGATCGATCCGGCCGGAGCGCGTAATATAGCTCATGGCAAAATCGGCCGGCGCAAGCAGCATTTGATCGGCAAAGTGTTCGTACCATTCGGCGCTGCCATTGGCCCCCGCAACCAGTTTCTCCAGTATCGGGCGGCGTTCCGCCTCGTATGTCGCCAGGGCTTGCGGCAGGTCGCGTTCATGACGGCCAAGCGCCTTGTCGAGCGCGATAGCGTCCTCCATGGCGAGCCGCGTGCCGGAGCCGATCGAAAAATGCGCAGTATGCAGCGCATCGCCCAGCAAAACGTATTTGCCGTGCGACCAGCGCTTGTTGTGCACGATTGAAAACTGCCGCCAGACCGAATTGTTCGAGATCAGTCCATGGCCGTCCAGGGCTTCGGCAAAGATGCGCTCGCACTCCTTGCGTGCTGCGCTTTCATTGAGCGCGGCAAACCCCATGCGATCGAAAGTTGCCTCGTTCATCTCGACGATAAAGGTGCCGCGATCGGGAGCGTAGCGGTAGTGATGCGCGTTGAAGTGACCATGTTCGGTTTTGATGAAGGTTTGTGTCAGCGTCTCGAAACGCCTGGTCGTTCCGAACCAGGCGAAACGATTGGTCAGGCTTGTGACGCTTGCGCCGAACGCATCCTCGTGGCTGCGCCGCACCAGGGAGTTCACCCCGTCAGCGCCCACGACAAGATCGAAATCGGCGAGTTCGTCGAGCGCTCTCACCGTTCGCTGATAGACCGGCGTGATACCGACCGATGCGGCGCGAGCCTGCAACACGTTCAGCAGCGCAAGCCGGCCGATCGCGGCAAAACCGATCCCGTCGATGACCACGCGCTCGCCGCGGTGGACGAGCGTCATGTCGTTCCAGGATTCCATGCGCGGCGCGATCGCCGCATAGGTTTCCTCATCGTCCGCGCGCAGGAACTCGAGCGCGCGGTCGGAAAACACCACGCCGAAGCCGAACGTGGCCCCGGCGGGATTCTGTTCGATGACGGTGATGTCGGCGTCCGGCCGCCGCCGTCGGATCAGATAGGCGAGATAGAGTCCGGCCGGCCCGGCGCCGAGAATGGCGATGCGCATCCGGAAACCTTAGCGCGCGCCTGCTGCAGCGTCATGCCCCGTCGCCGCGAACCGGTTTTTCCGGCCTGCGCGACCGCCGAAATTTTCAGCCCTGATCGACGTACTGACCGCAGCGCCCACCAATCGTCGGCCGGAGCGGCGGCGCCCGAAAAGGGAAATCAGGTAACGCCGCCGTTGCGGGCTGACACAGCCGGCGAAAGCGGGCTAACCTTGGCCCGATTGCTGTCGTCAACACGAGCATCGCCCGTGCTGCATACCACCCTCGCGCTCACCACCCACATTCTCGGCGCCGTCGTTTGGGTGGGCGGCATGTTCGCTGCTTATGTCTGCCTGCGTCCGGCAGCCGGCGCACTGGAACCGCCGCAACGCCTGCGGCTATGGCAAAATTTTTTCCAGAAGTTTTTCCCCTGGGTCTGGGTATCAGTGTTGCTGCTGCTCGCAAGCGGCTACTGGATGCTGCTGACGGATTTCGGCGGATTTGCCGGCGCGCCGCTCTATATCAATTTGATGCAGACCCTCGGCCTGGTGATGGTCGCGCTGTTCGCGTGGATGTTCCATGGGCCCTGGTTGAAATTCAAACGCGCGGTCGACGCACAGGACTGGCCGCTCGCAGGCAGCCATCTCAACCGCATTCGGCAGATCATCATGATCAACCTGCCGATAGGGCTGATCGTCGTCGTGATCGGCGGAACCGGACGGTTTTGGGGATAACGGGCGGCACGCGCCCGTTTCAAATCGTCTGGTTGTATTCGCCCACTTCCGGATGTTTGCGCAGCACGGCGTCGACCGCCTTGAACATGTCGCGCATGCGTTCTTCCGACACCGGGCTTTCTACCACGACCACCAGCTCGGGCTTGTTGGAGGAGGCGCGCACCAGGCCCCAGGTCCCGTCCTCGACGGTGACGCGAACGCCGTTGACCGTCACCAGGTCGCGGATCGGCTGGCCCGCGACCTTTGCCCCGGACTTCTTTGCGTCCTCGAAATGCTTCACCACTGCGTCGACCACGGCGTATTTCTTCTCGTCGTCGCAATGCGGAGACATGGTGGGCGAGCCCCAGGTCTTGGGCAGCGCCTTGCGCAGATCCGCCATTGTCTTTCCAGGGTTGCGGTCGAGCATGTCACAGACGGCAAGCGCGAAGATCATGCCGTCGTCATAGCCGCGGCCGAACGGCTTGTTGAAGAAGAAATGGCCCGACTTCTCGAAGCCGGCGAGCGCGGCCAGTTCGTTCACGCGCCGCTTGATGTAGGAATGGCCGGTCTTCCAGTAGTCGACCCTGACGCCATTGGCCTTGAGCACGGGGTCGGTGAGGAACAGGCCAGTCGACTTCACGTCCACCACAAAGGTTGCGTTCTTGTGCAGCGTCGACATGTCGCGCGCCAGCATCACACCGACCTTGTCGGCGAAGATTTCCTCGCCTTCGTTGTCCACCACGCCGCAGCGGTCGCCGTCGCCGTCGAAGCCGAGCCCGACATCGGCGCGGTCGACCAGCACGGCATCACGCATGGCATGCAGCATCTTCATATCTTCGGTGTTGGGGTTGTAGCGCGGAAAAGTATGGTCGAGCTCGCAATCAAGCGGCATTACTTCGCAACCGACGGCTTCCAGGATCCGCGGCGCAAACGCACCGGCGGTGCCGTTGCCGCAGGCCGCCACCACCTTGAGTTTGCGTTTGAGCTTTGGCCGCTTCGTCAGGTCGGCGATATAGCGCTCGGGGAAGTTCTGCACGAAGACGTAGGAACCGCTACCGGTCACCGCGAATCTCGCCTCCAGCACGATTTCCTTGAGCCGCTTCATTTCGTTCGGCCCGAATGTCAGCGGCCGGTTGGCGCCCATCTTCACGCCGGTCCAGCCGTTGTCATTGTGGGAGGCGGTGACCATTGCGACACAGGGCACGTCCAGCTCGAACTGCGCAAAATAAGCCATTGGCGTAATCGCCAACCCGATGTCGTGCACCTTGCAGCC
Organism: uncultured Alphaproteobacteria bacterium; assembly: GCA_963828695.1. Classification (GTDB taxonomy): domain Bacteria; phylum Pseudomonadota; class Alphaproteobacteria; order Rhizobiales; family Xanthobacteraceae; genus Pseudolabrys. The sequence goes on from CAWHFS010000001.1 coordinate 1,431,617, forward strand.
GACCGCCATCAGGCCGGTCGTGAGTGCCATTTTCACCGACGCCGAATAGCTGCGGAAATCGTGGCCAGTGACGATCTCGGGTTTGACGCCCATTTCGCGGATCAGCGTGCCGAGTCCCATGCCCAGCGCCTGCACGCCCATCAGATTGATTTCTTTTTCCAGCAGCCAGCGCGCGTCGTATTCGCGAAACCCCGTGGGCTTCACCAGCGGCGACAATTCATAGGCGTAGGTATTGGGCGTCAAAGCAGATTTCGGCTTGGGAAACATCAGGTCCTCAAAAAGAAGCGCGGGCGGGGACTGGACTCAATACCTTAACGCCGGAAGCCCGCAAAGCGGTCCGTTTGGCAGCGAAGTTTCGTGAATTTTCGGCCTTAGGCGCTATTCCTCGAGCACCATGCGGCCATTGGCGTATTCATAGCGTCTCAGCCTTGAGAGAAACGAGACGCCAAGCAGACTTTGCGACAGCGCTTCGTCGGGCAGCACCATCGCTCGCACGTCGTAGACGGTGATGCCGCCGACTTCGATGCGATCGATCTTGGCGGGGGCAGCCTTGATCTTGCCGTTGGCGGTAACGGCGGTGGCGGTGTAGTCGCGCGGCATTGGACGAATGCCGGCTTCCGCTGCGTCCGATTCGCGCAAAACCACCAGCGAGGCGCCGGTGTCGACCAGGAAGTTAACCCGTCGCCCGTCGATCCTTCCTTCGACACGGAAGTGACCGCGGCGGTCGCTTTCCAGCGTCAGACTGCGGCCCGAAGTGGTCGGCTGCCGCGGCTCATAGGCGGGCTCAACCGTCGCAGCTTGCTGTGGGGGATGTGCTTCGCTCGCATGGTCGGCGAAACGCGCAGCATAGACGCCGCCCGCCATGATCACCGCCGCGAGAATGAGGATCTGACGCATCGCGATTTCCTGCAGCCAATTTCGCACGGCCGTGTAAAATGCCGGCTTAACGACGACTTTGCCTTTTCGGTTTGGTGACCGACGCGTTAAGCGAATTGCTGCAAATTGCTCTATCTGCAGATTGTGCAATGTTGACAGGACGATCGCGGTCAACCGGTTTCGAGACCTGTCCGCGCTTATTGCCCACGCGGCTTGGCGCGGCGGGTGGCCGGCGCGCTGAGCGGATCGTCCGGCCAGGGATGGCGCGGATAGCGCCCGCGCATATCGGACTTCACCTGAGCATAGCTGCCGCGCCAGAAGCCTGGCAGATCGCGCGTCACCTGAACCGGCCGGTGCGCCGGCGACAACAATTCGATCACCAGCGGCACCCGCCCGCCGGCGATGGACGGATGGCGGGAAAGCCCGAACAGTTCCTGTACCCGGATCGAAAGCTTGGGGCCTTCCTCGGCCTCGTAGTCGATCGGCACATGCGACCCGGACGGCGCGGTAAAATGCGTCGGCGCCTCGGCGTCGAGACGTTTGCGCAGATTCCAGGCGACCTGCGCCATGACGGCGTCGGATAACGCATCGGCGGAAATATCGCCGCGCGCGGTCTTGTTCATCAATAGCGGTTCGAGCCAGTCCGCCGCATTGCGCACCAAGCCATCGTCCGACACGTCGGGCCAATCGTCGCCTTCCGCCCGGCGCAGGAACATCACGCGGTTGCGCCATTGCAACGCCACTTTCGTCCAGGGCAGACGGTCGATGCCAAGGCCGATAATCCCCTGCGCCAGAATATGGGCGGTCTCTGCGTCAGGTCTGACCGGTCTCGATTGCTCGGCAAGCACCAGCGCGCCCAGCCGGCGGCTGCGCCGCGCGCGCAGGGATGCCGATGCATTGTCAAAGGTCACTGTATCGCGCTCCTCGATCTTGTCGGCAAAGAGCAACTCGATCTCGGCAAGTGTGATTGCCGCAGCCAGCACAATACGGCTTGCCGCAGCCGCACCGGTCAGCTCCGCCACCGCCAGGAATGGCTCCCGCGCCAGCGCAGACGCAGGATCGACTGCGCCGCCGCGGCCATTGGCCAGCAGAAAACCACCCGCGCCGCTGCCGCGGTTTCTTGCGATGCGGTCGGGATAGGCGAGCGCGAGCAGCGAACCGGGCGTTGCATCGCTGTCGCTCTGCCGCTGTTCGACCGTACCGGCCCATCGCTTCACCATCGCGCGCGCATCATCGGCGCGACGCGAGCGATCACGGCGGAATTGATCAAGACGATGCGCAAGATCGACGTCATCGCCGCCAAGCCCGCGTTCGGTCAATATGGCGGCAATTGTCGCGGCCAATTCGCCCGCGCCTGCAAGTCCGGCATCGACCACCATGCGCGCGAGCCGCGGCGGCAGCGGCAGCTTGCGCAAGCGCCGGCCTTCATCGGTGATGCGGCCGTGCAAGTCGATTGCGCCCAACTCGGCGAGCAGCCCCTTGGCTTCGTCGAGCGCAGCCCTTGGCGGTGAATCAAGAAACGCGAGTTTCGACGGGTCGGACGCGCCCCATTGCGACAGATCCAGCACGAAGGACGACAAATCCGCCGAGAGGATTTCGGGCCGCGTGTAGGGCTCAAGCGAACCGGTTTGCGGCTCGTCCCACAGCCGGTAACAGACGCCGGGCTCGGTGCGTCCGGCGCGGCCGCGGCGCTGATCGGCAGCGGCACGCGACACGCGCACGGTTTCCAGTCTCGTCAGACCGACATCGGGCTCGTAGCGCGGCACCCGCGACAGGCCGCTGTCGATCACCACCCGTACGCCCTCGATGGTAAGCGACGTCTCGGCAATCGAGGTGGCCAGTACCACCTTGCGCCGGCCGGATGGCGAGGGCGAAATGGCGCGGTCCTGCTCACGCGCGTCGAGCGCCCCGAAAAGCGCAACAATGTCGACGGCGGGGTCGCTTACACGCTCCTTGAGCAGCGTCTCGGTCCGCCGGATTTCGGCCGCGCCCGGCAAGAATACCAGCACCGAGCCGGTCTCGGTGCGCAACGCACGCTCGATGGCGCCTGCCATCTGCCGCTCAATCCGCTCACGCGCATCGCGGCCGAGATAGCGGGTTTCAACCGGGAAGCTGCGCCCTTTGCTTTCGATGACCGGCGCATCGCCCAGCAGCGCCGATACGCGCGCGCCATCGAGTGTCGCCGACATCACGAGAAGCTTCAGATCCTCGCGCAGGCCCTGCTGCACATCTCTGGCGAGCGCGAGCCCGAGATCGGCGTCCAGAGAGCGTTCATGAAATTCGTCGAACAACACGGCAGCGACGCCGTCGAGCGACGGATCGTCGAGCACCAACCGCGTGAATATGCCCTCGGTGACGACTTCGATGCGCGTGCGCCTGGTCACCCTGGAGCCGAAACGCACCCGCAAGCCAACCGTATCTCCGACCTGTTCGCCGCAGGTCGACGCCATGCGTGAGGCAGCCGCGCGGGCGGCGAGTTTTCGCGGCTCCAGCACAAGAATTTTCCTGCCCTGCACCCATGGCTGATCGAGCAGCGCCAGCGGCACGCGCGTGGTCTTGCCAGCGCCGGGCGGGGCGACCAGTACGGCACTGTTGTTGCCGGCGAGCGCGCCGATCAGATCAGGCAGCGCGGTGTCAATCGGCAGAGGTGAATCGAAGGTGTGCATCCAGATCCGGTGCCATCATCCGTGAAAACGGATGATCCAGTAAACACAGGGGCGAAACGGTGATCGTGGTGTTTACTGAGTCCCCCGCCTTCGCGGGGGACGGCAACATCTATTGAGCTGCGCCTGCATCATCATGACGTGCGCGGCCGCCCGACGCTCTCATAGACAAAACCGTGCCGTACGACTTCCGCCGGCCGGTATACGTTGCGCAGGTCGACCAGCACCGGCTTGGCCATTGCCTTCTTCAGCCGCGCGAAGTCGAGCGCGCGAAATTGTTCCCATTCGGTGACGATCACCAGCGCCGAGGCACCTTCTGCGCAGGTATAGGCGCTGTCGCAGAACACGACGTTGTCCACCATCCGTTTGGCCTGCTCCATGCCAACCGGATCGTAGGCCCGTACCTTGGCTCCCATGTCCTGCAGGGCAGTGATCAATGGCAGTGACGGGGCGTCACGCATGTCGTCGGTATTGGGCTTGAAGGTCAGGCCCAGCAGCGCGACCGTCTTGCCGCGCAATTCGCCGCCGAGCGCCGCCGATACCTTGCGCGCCATGGCGCGTTTGCGCGCGTCGTTGACTGCGACCACCGCTTCGACGATGCGCAGCGGTGCATCGTTGTCCTGTCCGGTCTTGACAAGCGCAACGGTATCCTTGGGAAAGCATGAACCTCCGAAACCGGGTCCGGCATGCAGGAATTTCGAACCGATACGATTGTCGAGCCCGATACCGCGCGCGATCTCCTGCACGTCGGCGCCGACTTTCTCCGCCAGATCCGCGATCTCGTTGATGAAGGTGATCTTGGTGGCGAGAAACGCGTTGGCCGCGTATTTGACCAGTTCGGCGGTGCGCCGGTCGGTAAACAGGATCGGTGAGCGGTTGAGATAGAGCGGCCGGTATAGTTCCGTCATCACTTCGTGCGCGCGCGGATCATTGGCGCCGACCACGATGCGGTCGGGATGCTTGAAGTCCTGGATGGCAGCGCCCTCGCGCAGAAACTCCGGGTTGGACACTACGGCAAAATCCGCGTCCGGCCTCGTCTCGCGGATGATGCGCTCGACTTCGTCGCCGGTTCCGACCGGAACCGTGGACTTGGTGATGACCACTGTAAAGCCCTCGAGGGCACCCGCGATCTCACGGGCGGCGTCATATACGTAAGAAAGGTCGGCATGACCGTCGCCCCGCCGCGACGGCGTGCCGACGGCGATGAATACCGCGTCGCAGCCTTTGACCGCGTCGGCCAGGTCGGTGGTGAATTTCAGCCGTCCGGCGCGCGCGTTGGCGGCGACCAGTTCGGGCAGTCCCGGCTCGTAAATCGGAACAGCGCCCGAATTGAGTGCCGCGATCTTGTCCTTGTCCTTGTCGACGCAGGTGATCTCGTGGCCGAAATCGGCGAAGCAGGCCCCGGAAACGAGGCCGACATAGCCGGTGCCGATCATGGCAACGTGCATGGACATCCTTCGCGTTGGCGGTTAACCGATTGCCGGCGAGGCCGGCGGCGTTTCCATAGCAGAGCATGTCCCAAGTGGCGAGGGCCGCAATGCGTTCCACAGGCCGGCATTGGCACATTGATTAACGCGTGTCGACGGCCCACATTCGTGGCCATGCCAGCCAGCGCCAAATCGAAAACCAAGCCAAAACCCGCGGCGAAGGCCGCACCCGATGCGAAGGGCGCCGTCCCGGCGAACCCGGGCGCTCGTCCGTTGAAAAAGGGCGACCACCTGTTCCTCGTGGACGGCTCCGGCTACATATTCCGCGCCTATCACGCACTGCCACCGCTCACCCGGAAAACGGACGGTCTGCAGGTCAACGCCGTGCTCGGCTTCTGCAACATGCTGTGGAAGCTCCTGGCCGAAATGAAAAACGACAAGCCGACCCACCTGGCAGTGGTGTTCGACAAGTCCGAAAAGACTTTCCGCACCGATTTCTATCCCGACTACAAGGCACACCGGCCTGATGCGCCTGCCGATCTCATTCCGCAGTTCCCGCTGATCCGCGAGGCCGTGCACGCCTTCGAAATCCCCTGCCTGGAACAGGCCGGCTACGAGGCCGACGACCTGATCGCCACCTATGCCCGGCTGGCGAGCGAAGCCAAGGCGACAACGACGATTGTGTCGTCCGACAAGGATCTGATGCAGCTCGTCGGCAATGGCGTCACCATGTACGACACCATGAAAGACCGTCGCATCGGTCGCGACGAGGTCATCGAGAAATTCGGCGTCGGCCCCGAGAAGGTGATTGAGGTACAGGCCTTGATCGGCGATTCATCGGACAATGTGCCGGGCGTGCCCGGTATCGGCGTCAAGACCGCCGCACAGTTGATCAGCGAATACGGCGATCTCGAAACGTTGCTCAAGCGTGCAGGTGAGATCAAGCAGGACAAGCGCCGGCAGACATTGATTGATAACGCCGAACTGGCGCGGGTGTCGAAGCGGCTGGTAACGCTCGACCAGAAAGTACCTCTAGACGTGCCTGTGGAAGCGCTCGCTGTGCACGAACCCGACTATAGACATCTCATCGCTTTCCTGAAGGCGATGGAATTCAATACCATCACACGACGCGTCGCCGAAAAAGCCGGGATCGATGCGAGCCAGGTCGAGGCGGATCAGAAACTCGCCACGGGCACGGCTCAACCCTCTCCCCTTGTGGGAGAGGGTGGCGCCGAACGTAGTGAGGCGCCGGGTGACGGGGCTAAAGCCGCGACCTCCCCCCTCACCCGCCCGGCTACGCCGGGCGACCTCTCCCACCAGGGGAGAGGTAAAGAAAGAGCGCTCGCCCCGATCTCGCTTGCCGCCGCCCGCGCGGACGCCGCGCGCAAACAGAAAATCGACCGATCTAAATATGAATGCGTGCGCACCCTCGCCCGCCTGGAGGAATGGATCGCGCGGGCGCATGAGACCGGAGTGGTCGCGGTTGACACCGAGACAACCAGCCTCGATGCCATGCAAGCCACGCTGTGCGGCTTTTCGCTTAGCGTCGCCCCGAATGAAGCCTGCTATGTCCCGCTCGCCCACAAGAAGGATGGCGGCGGCGAAGGCCTGTTCGATGCCGGGCTGGAAGCCAACCAGATATCCGAAGCAGACGCCCTCAAAGCGCTCAAACCGCTGCTTGAGGACAAATCTGTTCTCAAGATCGCGCAAAACATGAAATACGACTGGCTGGTGTTCGCCCAGCGCGGCATCGAGATCGAAGGCTACGACGACACCATGTTGATCTCGTATGTGCTCGATGCCGGAAAGGGCGGCCACGGCATGGACGACCTGTCGGAACGCTGGCTCGGCCACACGACAATTCACTTCGCCGACGTCGCCGGCCAAGGCAAAAGCCAGGTCAGTTTCGACTGCGTCGCCATCAGCAAGGCAACCGAATACGCAGCCGAGGATGCCGATGTGACGCTTCGGCTGTGGAACGCGCTGAAGCCGCGGCTTGCCGCCGAACATGTCACCACCGTCTACGAAACGCTTGAGCGAGCAATGCCTGCCGTGCTCGCACGCATGGAGCGGCGCGGCATATCCATCGACCGACAGGTGCTCTCACGCCTGTCCGGCGAATTCGCCCAGAAGCAGGGCGCGTTGGAAGCCGAAATTCAGGCACTCGCCGGTGAGCCACTCAATCCCGGCTCGCCCAAGCAGATCGGCGATATTCTGTTCGGCAAGCTTGGCCTGCCCGGCGGGACCAAAACCAAAACCGGGCAATGGTCCACCGGAGCGCGCGAGCTCGAAGACCTCGCAGAGCAGCATGAATTGCCGCGCAAGATTCTCGACTGGCGGCAGGTGTCGAAGCTCCGCTCGACCTATACCGAGGCGCTGCCGACCTATGTCAATCCGGTAACGCACCGCGTGCACACCAGCTACGCGCTCGCCGCCACCTCGACCGGACGCCTGTCGTCGTCGGAGCCAAACCTGCAGAACATCCCCGTGCGCACCGAGGACGGCCGCAAGATCCGCAAGGCTTTCGTTGCGTCCCCCGGCATGAAACTGATGTCGGCCGACTACTCGCAAATCGAATTGCGCCTGCTGTCGGAGGTTGCCGAGGTTCCGACACTGCGCCAGGCGTTCCAGGACGGCGTCGACATCCACGCCATGACCGCATCGGAAATGTTCGGCGTGCCGGTGAAAGACATGCCGAGCGAGGTACGCCGTCGCGCCAAAGCGATCAATTTCGGCATCATCTACGGAATTTCGGCCTTCGGGCTCGCGGCCCAGCTCGGCATCGAGCGCGAGGAGGCCGGCACCTACATCAGGAAATATTTCGAACGCTTCCCCGGCATTCGCGACTACATGGACGAGACGCGTGAATTCTGCCGTACCCACGGCTATGTGCTGACCCTGTTCGGCCGCAAGTGCCATTACCCGGACATCAAGGCCAGCAACGCGTCGATTCGCGCCTTCAACGAGCGCGCGGCCATCAATGCGCGGCTTCAGGGCAGCGCCGCCGATATCATCCGCCGCGCCATGATCCGTATCGAACCTGAGCTGACCAAGGCCAGGCTCAAGGCGCAGATACTGCTGCAGGTGCACGACGAACTGATCTTCGAAGTTCCGGAAAACGAAGTTGCCAAGACCATGCCGGTAGTGAAGAAGGTGATGGAAGATGCGCCGCATCCGGCGGTGTCACTGCACGTGCCCTTGCAGGTGGACGCCCGCGCTGCCGGCAATTGGGATGAGGCGCACTAGCGGGCGGCTAGCCGCGGCGCAGGATAAGCATACCGACGATGCCGGCTATCAGCGAACCCAACAGGACGCCGAGCTTGAGCTGCGTCTCGAAGCTCGGGTGCAGGCCCTTGAAGGCCAGCGAGCCGATGAACAGGCTCATTGTGAAGCCGATGCCGCAGATGACGCATACGCCGAACAACTGCCGGTGCGAGGCGCCGGCCGGAATCGGCGCATAGCCCGCGCGGATCAGGAGCCAGCAACTGCCGAAGATGCCGACGCTCTTGCCGATCACGAGGCCGGCCGCAATACCGAGCGGTACCGGACTGAGCAGGCTCGACGGCGATACGCCGATAAGCGAGACGCCTGCGTTGGCGAAGGCGAACATGGGCAACACCACGAACGCCACCCACGGGTGCAGGCCGTGCTCGAGCGCGCCGGCAAGCGGCTTGCCCTCTGCGTCCTTCATCGGGATTGCCATTGCCGTCACGACACCGGCCAACGTGGCATGCACGCCTGATTTCAGCACGCACACCCAGATCGCCAATCCGACGACGATATAGATGTCGGCGCGCCGCACGTCGGCGCGGTTCAGAATCACGAGGCACGCGACGCCGACCACCGCGAGGCCCAGAGCCGCGAGCGACAGGTCGGCGGTATAGAACGCCGCGATGACCACGATGGCGCCGAGGTCGTCGATGATCGCCACCGCCGTAAGAAACACCTTGAGCGATGCCGGCACGCGCGAGCCCAGCAGCATCACGACGCCCAGCGCGAAGGCGATGTCGGTCGCGGCGGGGATCGCCCAGCCGCGCAACGCTTCCGCGTCGTCCAGATTGATCGCGGCGTAAATGATTGCCGGCACCACCATGCCGCCGATCGCTGCGGTCGCCGGCAGAACCGCCTGGCTGACCGAGGACAGTTCTCCCTCGACGAACTCACGCTTGATCTCAAGGCCGACGACGAAAAAGAAAATCGCCATCCAGAAGTCGTTGACCCACAGCAACAACGGCTTGGAGATTGTCACGACATTGCCGATATCGACGGTGCCGGGGATTTCGGTGAACGCTGTGTACAGTTCGCGCCACGGCGAATTGCTGAACGCAAGCGCGACCAACGTCGCAATGCCGAGCACGATGCCGCCAGCCGCTTCCTGTTTAAAGAAATCAACGAACGCATTGCGGACATCGGCGACCGTGATCGTCTCACTCGTCTCGGGCCGGCCTGCCATGATTCCTTGCCTCCATGCGACGGCGCTGTTTGCGCCGACCGCCGTTCATATCCCACGTCGCCGCCAATACCGCGGCCCAATTGTCCCGGGGCGACACGCTACATTTCAACATGAATCGGCTACCGCCGTTTGCGCCTCGCCGCCTTCGCGCGTGATACCTTCTTCGTGGCCCCGGCCACCGAGTTCTTCCGCGCCGGCTTGGCTTGTTTTGCCGGAAGCACCGCAATCGCCTCGATCTCGAACAACGCACCGGGCCGCGCCAACGTCGATATCGCCACCGTGGTCGAGGCCGGCGGCGCCTTGGTGTTGAGGAAAGTATCGCGCACCTCACGGAATATTCCGATATGCGTCATATCGGTGAGGTAATTGTTGATTTTCACCACGTTCTTGAAAGTCGCGCCGACAGCGGCGAGCGCATAGCCCAAATTCTCGAACGCCTTGGCGCATTGCGCGCGGAAGTCGCCCGGTGAGCCAACCAGATTGTTGTCGAGATCAAGCCCGAGTTGTCCGGCGATATAGACCGTACGGCCGGGACCCAAGGTCTCCACCACGTAAGTGTAGCCAGGCGGCCTGGCCATCGTCTTCGGATTGATGAAACGGATCTGTTGCATCACGTCTGTCCTCCCTCTGTGCTCCGTGAATGATCTAGTTCCGGGATCGGCGCCCACTTTTCCGGATCATCCACGCATTCTTCGATCGGGCGGTGCGAATTTACGTCGCGGGCGATAAAGTTGACAGGGGCTCCGGCATGTTTGAGCGTGCCGCAACTTTTGGGGGCATCCAAGCATGACCACGCACGCGGCGTCACACGTCTATTTTGGCCTCGACGCGATGTGGGTTTCCACCTGCATTCTGGCCATCACATACGCCGTGATCATGTCGGAGAAGGTCAACCGTGCGATCATCGCACTGGCCGGCGCCGGCGTGATGATCATCGTCGGCGTGCTGGAGCAGGAAGAAGCGATCAAGGGCGTCGATTGGAACACGCTCGGCCTGCTCACCGGCATGATGATCCTGGTGTCGGTGTCGCGCCGCTCCGGAATGTTCGAATATGTAGCGGTCTGGTCCGCGCGGGCCGCGAAAGCACATCCGGCCGGCATCATGCTGCTGCTGCAACTGGCCACCGCAGTACTGTCGGCCCTTCTCGACAACGTGACCACGGTGCTGTTGGTCGTGCCTGTCACGCTCGCCATCACCCAGACACTGAAAGTACCGCCCTACCCTTTCCTGTTCGCCGAAATCATGGCGTCGAATATCGGCGGCACTGCCACGCTGATCGGTGACCCGCCCAATATCATCATCGGTTCGCAGGTCGGGCTCAGCTTTAACGATTTCGTCTACAATCTCACGCCGGTCATTCTGGTCATCCTGGCAGCGCAGGCGGTAATGATCCATGTCTTGTGGGGCCGCGACCTGAAGGCGACACCCAAGGCCCAGGCCGCAATCATGGCCATGCACCCGACCGATTCGATCAAGGATTGGCGGCTGCTCAAGCAGTCACTGGCAATTTTGACCGCGGTGATGGTTGCCTTTGTGTTTGCGCGCCAGATGCATCTGGAGCCGGCCACAATTGCGCTAACCGGTGCGGCGCTGCTGATGCTGCTCGACAACTGGGCGCATCACGCCGAGAAAGCCTCGCACAATATCCATTCCACCTTCGGCGACGTTGAATGGATTACCATCTTTTTCTTCCTTGGTCTGTTCATCGTGGTGCACGGAGTCGAGGTTGGCGGGTTGCTCCACGTGCTGGCCGAAGCTCTGGTGCACGCCACCGGCGGCGATCTTGCTGCAACGGGCTATGCGGTGCTGTGGGCCTCGGCATTTCTTTCCGCGATCGTGGACAATATCCCGTTCGTTGCCACCATGATCCCGCTCATCAAGAACGTGGCACCTGCGTTCGGCGGCGACGCCGCCATCATGCCATTGTGGTGGTGCCTGTCGCTTGGCGCATGCTTGGGCGGGAACGGCACACTCGTCGGCGCGTCGGCCAACCTGACAGTGGCCGGCATATCCGAGCGCAACGGCGTGCCATTCCGCTTCCTGACCTACACATTCTATGCTGCGCCGATGACGATCGTTTCGATCGCAATAGCCCACGTTTATGTCTGGTGGCGATACTTCTGATTTTGCCGGAAAGTTATCTTGACTCGATAGCGCCGTTGCCGGAGCCTCCCGCCCGCTTGCGCGCATGACCCCGGATCCGGGATACCGGTATTCGGACAAGGCCATGTGCCGGGCAATTAAGGGGCGCAGGGGTGCGAACGGCCATCAAGGTCGGGCACCTGTGAACTTTGGGGGAAGCTCGACCATGACCGCGCATGCGGCATCTCATGTCTATTTCGGCTGGAACGCGATGTGGGTGTCCACCTGCATCCTCGCCGTGACCTACGCCACCATCATGACGGAAAGAGTCAACCGCGCGATCGTTGCGCTGGTCGGCGCCGGCGTGATGATCCTGATTGGCGTTCTCGACCAGGAAGAAGCGATCCACGGCATAGACTGGAATACGCTCGGCTTGCTCACCGGTATGATGATCCTGGTTTCGATTTCCCGCCGCTCCGGCATGTTCCAGTATCTCGCGATCTGGTCGGCGCAGGCGGCAAAGGCGCATCCCGCCGGCATTCTTTTCATCCTGCAGATTACTACCGCGGTGCTCTCTGCTTTTCTCGATAACGTCACTACGGTATTGCTCATCGTGCCGGTCACGTTTGCCATCTGCAATACATTGAAGGTCCCGGCCTATCCGTATTTGTTTGCGGAAATTTTCGCGTCCAATATCGGCGGTACCGCTACATTGATCGGTGATCCGCCCAACATTCTGATCGGCTCGCAGGTCGGCCTCACCTTCAATGATTTCGTCTACAACCTCGCGCCGGTGATTTTGGTCGTAATGGCCGTGCAGGCCATCATCATCCATGCCCTCTGGGGCAAGGACCTGAAAGCCTCTGCCGCCGCCGAGGCGGAGGTGATGCAAATGAAAGCACAAGATTCGATTGAGGATTGGCTCCTGCTCAAGCAATCGCTTTCCGTGCTCACACTGGTGATGGTCGCCTTTGTGCTGGCGCGCCAGCTGCATCTGGAACCCGCAACTATCGCCATGTTCGGCGCCGCGGTGCTCATGCTGCTCGACAACTGGGCGCATCACACCGAGAAGGCCTCGCACAATATCCACCAGACCTTCGGCGACGTGGAGTGGATCACGATCTTTTTCTTTATCGGCCTGTTCGTGGTGGTGCACGGTGTCGACGTCGGCGGCCTGCTCAGCCTGTTGGCCAAAGAGCTCGTCGCGGCGACCGGCGGCAACATGGCGCATGCCGGCTTTGCCATCCTGTGGGCCTCGGCCTTCCTTTCGGCGATCGTGGACAACATTCCATTCGTCGCCACCATGATTCCACTGATCAAGAACATGGCGCCGGCTTTCGGTGGACCTGAACACATCTTGCCGCTGTGGTGGTGTCTGTCGCTCGGGGCATGCCTCGGCGGCAATGGCACATTGATCGGCGCGTCAGCCAATCTGACGGTGGCCGGTATCGCCGAACGCAACAAGGTACCGTTCCGCTTCGTCACCTACACGCTCTACGCTGCACCGATGATGGTTGTCTCGGTCGCGATCTGCCATCTCTATGTGTGGTGGCGATATTTCTGAACGCAAAATTGCTCCATCAGTTCAATTGCGCGCGACCGCGTAAAGCGGTTGGTCAGCACAAGGACCGGTCGGCCCTACGGTATTACCGGGCATTTACCGCAGTGCGGTTCCCTCCAATGAACCAAATGTGCGGCGGCGGCGACCCATATGGGGCGCAATCATCCGTGCGCCCGCACGTTGGGTCTCGGCGCCTCGCATCCAGGGCGTAGGTAACAGGGACGACCGATGACGACCCGCGGCAAGCCAATCATGCCTGGGCCATGTGCCACCATTCTGGCAGCGGGCTTGCTGATGCTTGCTGCGCCTGCATCGGCAGAAGGTATATTCGCGTCCATCTTCGGCGGCCTGACCCGCCAACCCGCGGCGGCCGTCATGCCGCCGACTCCGATCCATTCCTATGCTCCGACCGCCGGCAATTCCTATGCGCGCGCCGGCAACTTGACCGAACGGATCAGCCCGGCACCGCGCGCAGAGCGTGGCCCAGCCGTGGCGTTCTGCGTGCGCACATGCGACGGCCAATTCTTCCCGGTGCGGGCGCACGCCGGCATGAGCGCAGCGGAAACCTGCCGGGCATTCTGTCCTGCAAGCAAAACGCGACTTTACTCCGGCTCTCTCATTGACCATGCGGTGGCCTCCGATGGCAGCCGCTATGCCGACCTCGACACTGCGTTCCTTTATCGCCGGCACCTGGTCAACGGATGTACCTGCAATGGCCGCGATCCGCTCGGCCTGGCGCAGATCGATGTGAAAGCCGATCCGACACTGCGACCAGGTGACGTCGTGGCGACACGACACGGCATGGTGGCATTCACCGGAATGAAAGATCGGGTGGCCGAATTTACGCCAGTCACATCTTATCCGCGCTTCGCCAAGACCTACCGCGACAAACTTTCCGAGATTCGAATCATGCCGCCCAATCCGGGCGCACCAAAAGTCACACCGGTGAGGCTGCCGCTCGCCGGTCACGCTCTTCGCGACGACAGCAACCGCAGCGCCAGGCTCGAGCGATAATCGGGCGTACAAACTTCAGCCAACGGACGTACAAACAGAACGAATGCGGCGTCCTGTCTCGACTGTCAGTCCCGCAATGCCGCAATCTTGCATCCGACTGACCTGACTCTACCTCCGATCGGCCTTGACCCGGCGCGGGGGTCAGGCAAATTCGCTTTCCAATCCTCGATCGGGACGGGTTTAAAGCAATGCGCAAAACGGGGTTGAAACTGGTGGCAGCTCTTTTTGGCGCCGCGCTACTGGCGGGCCAGCCTGCGGCCGCCACCTGTCACAATACCGGCAGCTACGAGCGGTGGCTTGAACAGTTCAGGAAGGAGGCCGCCGCACAAGGCATATCGCCGAAAGTGATTGCCGCCGCCTCACCCCATATGACTTTCGATCCGGCGATCGTGCGTCGCGATCATGGCCAGTCGGTCTTCAATCAGACCTTTCTGCAGTTCTCGGACCGCATGGTCGGTGGCGGCCGTATCCCCAACGGCCTCAAGAAGATCAAGCAACATGCTGCATTGTTCGCCGCAGTCGAGAAAAAATACGGCGTGCCAGCGCCGGTGATTACGGCCTTCTGGGGGCTGGAGAGCGACTTCGGTGCCAATTTCGGCAACTACAAGATACTCAGCGCGATCGCCACGCTCGCCTATGACTGCCGGCGGCCGGACTTCTTCCGCCAGCAGCTGTTCGATGCGTTGCGCATCATCGAGCGCGGTGACCAGACCGTCGACAGCATGATCGGCGACTGGGCCGGCGAGTTCGGCGGCATGCAGTTCACCGCTTCCGACTATCTCAAGAACGCAGTCGATTTCGACGGCGACGGCCGTCGCGACCTGATCAAGAGCATTCCCGACACGATCGCGTCAGCCGGAAACTTCCTGGTCAGCCTCGGCTGGAAGCGCGGGCAGCCCTGGCTGCAGGAAGTGCGCGTGCCGCAAAATCTTCCCTGGGACCAGGCCGACCTGACCATCAAGCATCCGCGCTCGCAGTGGGTCGCGTGGGGCGTGAAGGCCGCGCACGGTTCCCTGCCGTCAGACGACTTGCCCGCCTCGATGATTCTGCCGATGGGCCGCCACGGCCCTGCGTTCCTCGCCTACCCGAACTTCCAGGCCTTCCTCGGCTGGAATTCCGCCTATGTCTATTCAACCACCGTTGCTTATTTCGCCACGCGGCTTGCCGGCGCGCCGACGGTCGACCATGCGGCCGCAAAAACCGTGCAGCCGCTCACCACGCCGCAGGTCATGGAACTTCAGCGCCTGCTGATCAAGCACGGCTACGAAATCGGCGAAGTGGACGGCAAGGTTGGCTCCGGTACACGGGGCGCGGTCAAGAAGGCGCAGATAAAGGTCGGTTTGCCGGCGGATTCCTATCCGACCGCCGAACTGATCGACCGGCTGCACGGCGGCCGCACCGGCTTAAACCGCTAGCTCGCTGTCGAGATGCTTCATTGCAGCCGGACCATAGCGTTCGCCGGCGGCAGCACCGATTGGCGCGGCCGCTTCGATTGCGGCTCGTTCATCGGGCGTCAGCGTAATTGCCAGCCCCGCCAAGGCTTCGGCCAACTGATCGCGCCGGCGTGCGCCGATCAGCGGCACGATGTCGGGCCCGCGCGAATGAATCCAGGCAAAGGCGAGTTGTGCCACGCTCACCCCGCGCAATCGGGCAATCTCCGATAACTGCTCGACCAGCGCACGGTTGCGCGGAAGATTCTGCGCCGAGAAGCGCGGCATTCGGCTACGCACTTCGCCCGCGACACCGCCGCTATGCAACGTGGCATCGCTGATCAAACCGCGCGACAACACCCCATAGGCGACCAGCGGAATCTTCAGTTCGCGCACCGCCGGCAGGATCGCCGCTTCGACGCCGCGGCTGAGCAGCGAATATTCGATCTGCAAGGCCGCGATCGGATGCAGGGCGGCGGCGCGGCGCAGCGTCTTGGCGGAGACTTCTGATTGGCCGATATGGCGCACATAGCCCGCCTTGACGAGGTCGGCGATGGTGCCGAGCGTGTCTTCAAGCGGTACCATGTGGTCGTAACGCGAAGGCTGGTAGAGATCGACATAGTCGGTATTCAGCCGTCGCAAGGTATAGCTGAGGAAATTCTTCACCGCGACCGGCCGCAGATCGTATCCATGCATGGTTCCGTCGGGCGCGCGCAGGTTCCCGAACTTCACCGACAGGAAAGCTTGCTGCCGCCTGCGCCCTTTGAGCGCATGGCCGATCAGCATCTCATTATGGCCCATGCCGTAGAAATCGCCGGTATCGATGAACGTGATACCGGCATCGAGCGCCGCATGGATGGTAGCGATACTTTCGGCGTCATCGGCGGACCCGTATCCGCCCGACATGCCCATGCAGCCGAGCCCGGCCGCCGAGATTTCATCGCCATTCTGCCCGATTTTCAGTTTGCGCATCGCAAATCCCCGGTTTCCCGCGGCGCATTGATTACCAGAGTTTCATTTTCGATCACAACCGCATGATCCGGCGCCGGGTTTTGAGTTCCCGGCCGTTGATGAATGTATCGGGGCGATGTGGAGGATGGATGATGACGACCCGAACCGCCTGTCTCGCTGTCACGCTGGCAGTGATTCTGACAGCGAGCTTTCCACTCGATGCCGGCGCGCAGGACCAGAAAGGCGTCCTGGCCGGACCTGCCGCTGGTGCTGCGCCTCGCGCTGCCCCACATGCTGCGCCCCGCGCTGCGCCACATGCTGCCCCCCGCGCTACGCCACATGCTGCGCCGCCCCCGCGGGCGGCACGTCCCGCGCCGCATGCGGCGTCAGCCCCGCGTGCAATCCAGCGCGCGCCCCAACCACATCCGGCAGCGCGCGTGGTGCAGCCTCACCCGACATTGCAGCGCGCTACGGTACCCCAAGCCGGCCCGCGGCAGGCAATCGCGCCACGGCAACATGCCGCGCCTGCCAGGCATGCGATTCAGAAACCGGCACAAGTGCAGCAGCGGATTGATCGGCGCGCCCGGCAGAATCCCTCAGCAGAGCCGAAAATCATGACGCGCCAGACGCCACGCCAGACGATCCGGCAGGCGCAACCGACAATTCAGCAACAAAATATTCAGCAGAATATTCAGCCACAGAAGCAGGCAACCACGCGCCAGCAGCAGCGCGCAGAGCGCGCCCTGCGCCGGCGTGAGGACCGGTCCCTGCGCAATTTACCGGTGAACCAGCGGGCGCAGCGACGCGAGGAAATCCGGCACGCCCGGGAGCTGCGCGCACAACCGCGCATCCAGGCTCAGCCCAACACCCCGGCGACGCTGCGAGCGCAGCAAAATACGGCGGCGCAAACCAATGCGCAGGCGCGGCGCGGACGGCGCCACGACGGCAATGAACGCCTGACGCCACAACTGGCCCGGCAAGGTCGCTTCGCCGCACCGTTCCGCGCAGGCGCGTTTGCCGTAAACGGTAATCACCGCGCAAATTGGCGCGCAGCGCATACCGCTGCCCGGCGTGCATGGCATCGCGGTCTGCGCGCACATTTCGTGCCGTGGTATGGCCCGGTGTTCTGGCCTTATGCTTATTCCGACATCTTCGACTATGCGTTCTGGCCCGGCGGTTATGACGACGGTTACTGGGCGTATGTCTATGATGATTTCGTCGACGGGCTGTTCTGGGGCGAAGCGGGCCCGCCCGACGAATATGTCTATGCTGAACCCGGCGCGGAACCGGCAGCACCACGCGTGCGCTATGCCGCGGTGGAGGAACTGTGCAAACAGCCCGGCAACGGCATTACTGCCTGGCCGTTTGCGGAGATCGAACGCAAGGTCGGCCTCAATGGCGAGCAGAAGAGATTGCTCGGAGAGGTGCGCGACGCCGCCAAGAAAGCCGCGGCGGTGTTCAAGCAATCGTGCCCGTCGGAAAATGCTTTCCCTCTGACACCGCCCGGCCGGCTCCAGGCGACGACAGCGCGCCTGGAAGCGACGCTGGAGTCCGTGCAGGCCGTGCACCCGGCGCTGGAGAAATTCTATGACTCCCTGACCGACGAGCAGAAGGCGCGCTTCAACGGGATTGGCCCCAAGCGGACCACGAATAATGCCGAGGCGAGCCAGGCGTTGCCGCAGGAAGCCAGGACCTGCAAGGACGCCAAGCCCGGCCTGACCAATCTGCCGATCGAAAAGATCGAGGATACGGTCAAGCCGACCGATGCACAGCTCGACGGGCTCGATCGGCTCGCAGAGGCAACGGTCCAGGCGGTCGGGATACTGCAGGCGGCCTGCCCGGACGAAACGCCGATCACACCGCCCGGACGGCTTGAGGCAATGGAGAAACGATTGCAGGCCATGATCGAGGCGGCAAATACGGTACGGCCCGCGCTCGACAGCTTCTATGCCTCGCTCTCCAACGAGCAGAAGGCGCGCTTCAATCGCATCGGCCGCCAGCTGGCGCAGGAGAATGGCTGATCATTCCACGCAAAGCATAAGGGCGGCCGCATGGGCCGCCCTTTTTTATTTGCGAAACCGCCCGCCTCACTCCGCAGCGATTCTGACTTCCGGCGCCGCCGCCTTGATGTCGGACGTGACGTGGCTCTCGAACTTGGTGAAGTTCTTCTGGAACATGGCCACCAGGTCGCGCGCGGTCCTGTCGAATGCGGCCTTGTCTTTCCAGGTTTTGAACGGATTGAGCAGGTGCGGCTCGACTCCGCGCACCGAAGTCGGCACCGAAAAACCGAAATAGGGATCGGTGCGGAAATCCGCATCTTTCAGTGAGCCGTCGAGCGCGGCGGTCAACAGCGTGCGCGTCGCCTTGATCGGCATACGGCGCCCTTCCCCGTATTTGCCGCCGGTCCAGCCGGAATTGACCAGCCAGCAATC
This sequence comes from uncultured Alphaproteobacteria bacterium, assembly GCA_963828695.1. GTDB lineage: Bacteria > Pseudomonadota > Alphaproteobacteria > Rhizobiales > Xanthobacteraceae > Pseudolabrys. Next base: position 1,450,506 of record CAWHFS010000001.1, read on the forward strand.
GACCTTGTGCTTGCTGATGTATTCCTTCAGCAGGTCGGCATAGACGGACGGGTGGCGCGGCAGGAACGGCGCGCCGAAGCAGGTGGAGAATTCCGGCTGCACGCCGATCAGTCCCTTCTCGGTACCGGCGACCTTCGCCGTGTACCCGGAGAGGAAGTGGTACATCGCCTGTGTCGGCGTCAGCTTGGCGATCGGCGGCATCACACCGTAGGCATCCGCAGTCAGGAAGATGATGTTCTTCGGGTGCCCGGCGCGGCCGCTGCGCGAGGCGTTGGGGATGAACTCGAGCGGATAGGCCGAGCGGGTATTCTCGGTCTTGGAGCCGTCATTGTAGTCGGGAATCCGCGTATCCGGGTCGAACACCACGTTTTCCAGGACGGCGCCGAAGCGGTTGGTCGCATCCCAGATCTGCGGCTCGGCCTCGTGCGAAAGCTTGATGCACTTGGCGTAGCAGCCGCCTTCGAAATTGAAGATGCCGTCCGGTCCCCAGCCATGCTCATCGTCTCCGATCAGCGTGCGGTGCGGGTCGGCCGAGAGCGTGGTCTTGCCAGTGCCGGACAATCCGAAGAACAACGCCGAGTCGCCGTCCGGTCCGACATTGGCCGAGCAATGCATCGGCACGACGTTTTCGGCCGGCAGATAGAAGTTGAGCGTCGTGAACACCGACTTCTTCATTTCGCCCGCGTAGGACGATCCGCAGATCAGCACGATCTTGCGCGTGAAATCGATCGCCACCATGGTGTCGGAGCCTTCGCGCCCGCCGTGACGCTTGGCGTCCGGCCTGAACGACGGCAGATCGACGATGGTGAGTTCGGGGACGAATTTTGCGAGCTCGGACCGCTCGGGTCTGATCAGCAGTTGACGAATGAAAAGCGAGTGCCAGGCCAATTCGGTAAAGACGCGGGTTTTTATCCGGTATTTCGGATCGGCGCCGCCGACCAGATCCTGCGCAAACAGCTTCTTGCCTTTGGCGTGCGCGATGAAATCCGCGAGCAGATTGTCGAAGTTCTCCTTCGACATTTTCCGGTTTCCGTCCCACCACACCGAATTCTCGGTGAGCTGGTCGACCACCGTGTGCTTGTCCTTGGGCGAGCGACCAGTATGATGGCCGGTCTCGGCGCAGAGCGCGCCGCCTTGCACGATCGCGGCTTCTCCAGCCGCGATGGCATGCTCATAAAGCGCTGGCTCGGTCAGGTTCCAGTTGACGGCGGCGAGTTCCTTGAAGCCGAATTTATCGGCGCCATAGACGCCGTTCCGCACACCCGTTTCCTGCACGCGAAGTCCTCCCAACAAGCGGAGCGTTTCCGGCCTGATAACCCCTCACGGACCCATTCGGGTCCACGACAGCCTAGACCTTAGTATAGCCCCTCGTTTTTCGGCGCGCGACCATAGTCACGAGCGCCTTGAAAGCCAAGGGCAAATGCCATGCGCGCCGGGCATTTGACATTGCGCTGCATCAATATCGCCGGCGAAGATGATGCTGATATCTGAGACATCAGCCGGGTCCGCATTCGGGTGCACGGCCTCGATTAACCACACCCCGATATTGCGCCAGTCAGCTCGCCCGTGCCTGCTCCGCAAGCTGTTTGAGTGCCGCGCGCAACGGCCCCGGCGCCGTGACGCGTTGCGCAAAATCGAGCCGCAGCGCCATGCGGCCAAGTTGCAGTTCAATTCCCTCCGGGTCGATGCCGACGCAGTGCCATTCGCCATCGGGCGCGCCGAGCAGCCTGGTGGCGTAAAGCCGGCAGGCTTCGGCGTGATCGGCATTCATATGGGCGATGGCGGCGGCTTCCGCCTCGACCAGGGCCTGCGCGTCTTTGATGTCGGTGAGAATGTCCTGCGCGGCAAGGTCGACGATGCGTCCAAAGCCGGCGACCAGGTGCGCGCGCTCGACCGCCATTCGATAGAACGCGAAATCGCCGAAACCCGCGAACAGTTCCGCCTCCGGCTGACGCCGAAGGTAGGCCGCGCGCGCTGCCGGGTCATCGGTCGCTGCAGCCTTGCCCATCAGCATGACGCGAGCGCCTTCCAGCGGATCGCCTGCTTTGCGCTCGTCCAGCATCAGTGAGACCCGGGGGTCGGCAAGGATGTTCCTGGTGTGAAGCGCCAGCCTGGACAGCAACAAAAGCGGTGCCCCGTCGGCGCACGTCGCGACGTTGACCAGCGAGCAATAGGGGTCGCCCGAGCCCGCTACCAGCGTCGCCAAAGCACCGGAACGCCCCTCACGCAGGAGCTTTTTGGCGGCCAGCTGGGCGTCGAAGGCGGTTTCGGGTTTCATGGCGCGGTTTCCGCGTTAACGTTTAGCCGTTGGAGCAGGCGCTCTTCGCGCCCACCGGGGTTGAATTCGCTACCGAATCACATAGTTGTTGCAAAGAGGCCACATTTCAGACCCTGTTTATGGGCTTCAAAACAAGCGGGACGTCACGCCAAACGGCGCTTCAAGAGGGGCTTTATGCCGACAATCGCTCTCGTCGACGACGACCGCAATATCCTCACCTCGGTTTCGATGGCCCTCGAAGCAGAGGGCTATCGCATCATGACTTATACCGACGGCGCCTCTGCGCTCGACGGCTTCAAGACATCGCCGCCCGATCTCGCCATTCTCGACATCAAGATGCCGCGCATGGACGGGATGGAGACGCTGCGGCGGATGCGTCAGAAAACCGATATTCCGGTCATCTTCCTCACCTCCAAGGACGAGGAAATCGATGAATTGTTCGGTCTCAAGATGGGTGCCGACGATTTCATCCGCAAACCGTTTTCGCAACGTCTCCTGGTCGAGCGCGTGAAGGCGGTGCTCCGCCGCGCCAATCCGAAGGACGGCGGACCGGTCAAGGAAACCGACAGCGCCAAGGTGCTCGAGCGCGGCCTGCTGCGCATGGATCCGGAACGCCACACCTGCACCTGGAAGAACGAACCGGTGACATTGACGGTTACCGAATTCCTGATCTTGCAGGCACTGGCTACGCGGCCCGGCGTCGTCAAGAGCCGCAACGCGCTGATGGACGCAGCCTACGACGACCAGGTCTATGTCGACGACCGCACCATCGACAGCCACATCAAGCGGCTTCGCAAGAAGTTCAAGGTCGTGGACGACGACTTCGAGATGATCGAGACGCTCTACGGCGTCGGCTATCGCTTCAAGGAATGATGACGCATCTTTAATGATGCCGCCAAAATGGCGGGGCTGACGGAGCGTCCAGGCTTGCGGTAAAATCTCGAGGGCAGCCAGAATTAACGCCCACGATCAACCCCGGCTGGATTGAACGACGTGCTCGATCGAACAGCGGAAATCCTGGCGCAGATCGCCGAAGCAAAGAAGCAAGGCGAGGAAGCGCCGCAGATCGAACGCGACCGTCTTGGCGCAATCCGCCGGCCGTTGCGCTCGGCCTGGGCATTCTTCGTTTCGCAAAGCTTCTCCAGCCTCACCCGCCGCATCGTCTTCCTCAATCTCACCGGCCTGGTCGCGCTGGTCGTCGGCGTCCTTTACCTTTCGCAATTCCGCGCCGGACTGATCGACGCGCGCGTGCAAAGCTTGCTGGTGCAGAGCGAAATCATCGCCGGCGCGATTGCCGCCTCCGCGACAGTGGAAACCGATTCCATCACCATCGACCCCGACCGGCTGCTGGAACTGCAGGCCGGTGAAAGCTACGGGCCGTCCGACAACTCGCTGTCCGGAATTGAATTTCCCATCAACCCGGAACGCGTGGCGCCCGTGCTGCGTCGCCTGGTGTCGCCGACAAAGACGCGTGCGCAAATCTACGACCGCGACGGCGTTTTGATTCTCGACAGCCGGAATCTCTACGGCCGCGGCGACGTGCTGCGCTTCGATCTTCCGCCGCCGAACGCGGAAAAACCCGGGCTGATGGAGCGCGCCTTCATCGCCATGCGGCGCTGGCTCGGCCGCGGCGACCTGCCACTCTACAAGGAGCTCGGGCCGGAAAACGGAAAGGGCTATCCTGAAGTCACGCAAGCGCTCAACGGACTGCACGCCAGCATGGTGCGCGTCAACGACCGTGGCGAAGTGATCGTCTCGGTCGCAGTGCCGGTGCAGCGTTTCCGTGCCGTGCGCGGCGTGCTGATGCTGTCGACGCAAGGCGCCGACATCGACCAGATGGTTGAGGCCGAGCGGCTCGCCATCGTCAAGGTATTTCTCGTCGCCGCCGGCGTCATGGTGGTATTGTCGATGTTGCTCGCCGGCACAATCGCGGGCCCGGTGCGACGGCTCGCTGACGGCGCGGAACGCGTGCGGCGGCGCATCCGCACGCGCGTCGAAATCCCGGACTTCACGCGGCGGCGCGACGAGATCGGGCATCTGTCCGGCGCACTGCGCGACATGACCAATGCGCTTTATACGCGCATCGAGGCGATCGAGAGCTTCGCCGCCGACGTCGCGCATGAATTGCGCAACCCGCTCACCTCGCTGCGTTCGGCCGTGGAGACATTGCCGCTGGCCAAGACCGAGGACAGCCGACGCCGCCTGCTCGACGTCATCGAGCACGACGTCAGACGGCTCGACCGCCTGATCTCGGATATTTCCGACGCGAGCCGTCTTGATGCCGAGCTGCAGCGCCAGGAGGTGGCCAGCGTCGATCTCGCAAAGTTGCTCGACACGCTGGTGAGCGCCGCCAACGAAGTTCGCACGGATGACGTCACGGTGACGCTCGCATTCGAAGGCGCGAGCCCGGTGGATTTCAAGGTACCGGGTCACGATTCGCGGCTCGGCCAGGTCGTCAGCAACCTGATCGACAATGCGCGTTCGTTTTCGCCGCCCGGCGGCACCGTGCGCGTCACCTGCCGGAAACTCAAAGACGAAGTCGAGATCATCGTCGATGACGACGGTTCCGGCGTTCGTCCGGAAGCCTTGGACAAGATCTTCGAGCGCTTCTACACCGACCGTCCCGATCAGGGCTTCGGACAGAATTCGGGCCTTGGCCTTTCGATTTCCAAGCAGATCGTGGAAGCCCATGGCGGGCATATCCGCGTCGAGAACCGCACCAGTGTCGCGGCCGCCGGCGAGGAGCCACGTGTGCTCGGTGCGCGTTTCGTGGTCCGTCTGCCGGCGAAGTGATGGCCAGCGAAACGCCAACAATTCATGCAACGGCCGTACTGATCGGACCAAAGGCGGCGCTGATCCGCGGGCCTGCCGGCTCAGGCAAATCCCGGCTGGCGTTCGATCTCCTGCTGGCAGCCGAACAAGGCGCTCTGCCCTTCGCGCGGCTGGTGGCGGACGACCGCGCTTATGTCGAGGCGCGCGCCTTTGGTCTGCTGGTGCGCCCGGCGCCGGCACTGGCCGGCCAGCTCGAGGTCCACGGTCTCGGCATCCGGCGACTGGCCTTTGAGCCGATCGCGGCGGTGGGCCTGGTGATCGATTTATCCGCTGCGGATGCCGAGCGTCATCCGGCGCCGTCAGCAGGCCGGACCGACATCGAAGGGATCAGCCTGCCGCGGCTTGCGGTCGCACCCGGCATGCCGGCGATGCCGTTGGTGCTGGCTTTCCTCAAGATGCCGCCATCCGGCGATTGACCTTGCAACGCCATCCACGCTAACCCGAGCGCCCGCCGCCGGTTGGAAAAATTAACCATAACGGGCCTAGGATCATCGTCGCCGAACCGGACTATTTTGAGCGCTCCTTTGGCCCCGTCTTTTCGCAGTGCAGCAGACCGCCTATATAGCGAGGCAAGCCCTTGCAATGGGGCTTCGGATGGGCCTCAATGTGCCCCCATTCGTGCGGCGCAGCGTAGCGCCCGCGAGGAGTTCGGGATGATCGGCCTCGTACTTGTGACCCACGGGCGGCTCGCCATCGAGTTCCGCTCAGCGCTGGAGCATGTGGTGGGACCCCAGCGCCAGATCGAGGCGGTCACCATTGGCCCCGACGACGACGTCGAGCAATGCCGCAAGAATATCCTCGATGCGGTCAAGCGGGTGGACAGCGGCGAAGGGGTCGCCATCCTGACCGACATGTTCGGTGGAACACCCTCCAATCTCGCCATTTCGGTCATGAGCCAGCCCAAGGTCGAGGTACTGGCTGGTATCAATCTTCCAATGCTGATCAAGCTCGCCAAGGTGCGGGAAACCTGCCCCCTGGAGCAGGCCGTGTCCGCAGCCCAGGAAGCCGGGCGCAAATACTGCACCATCGCAAGCCGGGTCCTCACCGGTAAATGAGCGGCCGGACCGACGAACACGGCTCGCCGGTCGTGCGCGAGGTCGAAATCGTCAACAAAAAGGGCCTGCATGCCCGCGCCTCGGCCAAATTCGTGCAGACCGCAGAACAGTTCGACGCCGCCATCACCGTCACGCGTGGGCAGGAGACCGTCGGCGGAACCTCGATCATGGGCTTGATGATGCTAGCAGCAGGCCCAGGCATCACCATCATCATCAAAGCCACCGGCAAGCAGGCCAAGGCGGCGGTGGATACGCTGTGCGACCTGGTGTCCAGCCGGTTCGGGGAAGAGGACTAGGGAAATTTCACGCTGCCGGCATCTGAACCGTACATAAAGAAATCTTTATATATGCGTTGCAGGTCCCCCATAGCCCTGTTATAGGCTCGGGCCAATCCACCCAGCCTTTTCAGGCCCGTTGCATAGGACCGTCATGACCGCTTCTGCCAAGCCGAAAGCCAAAGCCGGCGACTACGTCGTCAAGGACATCTCGCTCGCCGCCTGGGGCCGCAACGAGATCAGCATTGCCGAAACCGAAATGCCCGGGCTGATGGCGACGCGCGAGGAATATGGGCCGCAGCAACCGCTGCGCGGCGCCCGCATTGCCGGCTCGCTGCACATGACCATCCAGACCGCGGTGCTGATCGAGACGCTCACGGCTCTCGGCGCCGACGTGCGCTGGGCCTCCTGCAATATCTATTCGACTCAGGATCATGCCGCCGCCGCGATTGCGCAGGCCGGAACACCGGTGTTCGCGGTCAAGGGCGAGAGCCTGGCCGATTATTGGGATTACACCCACCGCATCTTCGAATGGCACGACGGTGGCTTCCCGAACATGATCCTCGACGACGGCGGCGACGCCACCCTGCTCTTGCATCTCGGCATGCAGGCGGAGACCAATCCGGCCGTCCTCAACCACCCCGGAAACGAGGAAGAGGAAGTCCTGTTCGCCGCCATCAAGAAGCGGATCAAGGATCAGCCCGGCTGGTACACCAAGCTCGCCAAGGAAGTGCGTGGCGTCACCGAAGAGACCACCACCGGCGTGCACCGGCTCTACCAGATGGCCAAGGAAGGCCGCCTGCTGTTCCCGGCAATCAACGTCAATGACAGCGTTACCAAATCGAAATTCGACAATCTCTACGGCTGCCGCGAGTCGCTGGTGGACGGCATCCGCCGCGGCACCGACGTGATGATGGCGGGCAAGGTGGCGATGGTCGCGGGCTTCGGCGACGTCGGCAAGGGCTCGGCCGCTTCCCTGCGCCAGGCCGGCTGCCGCGTGATGGTGTCGGAGATCGATCCGATCTGCGCGCTGCAGGCCGCGATGGAAGGCTACGAGGTCACCACCATGGAAGACGCGGCGCCGCGCGCCGACATCTTCTGCACCGCGACCGGCAATGTCGACGTGATCACCATCGAGCACATGCGCAAGATGAAGGACCGCGCCATTGTCTGCAACATCGGCCACTTCGACTCGGAAATTCAGGTGCACGCGCTCAAGAACCTGAAGTGGAACAACATCAAGCCGCAGGTCGACGAGATCGCGTTTCCCGACGGCAAGCGCATCATCCTGCTGTCGGAAGGCCGGCTGGTGAATCTCGGCAATGCCATGGGGCATCCGAGCTTCGTGATGTCGTCGTCCTTCACCAACCAGACGCTGGCGCAGATCGAATTGTGGACCAATCCGGGCAAGTACGAGAACAAGGTCTATACGCTGCCCAAGCATCTGGACGAAAAGGTCGCGCGGCTGCATCTCGACAAGATCGGCGTGAAGCTGACCAAGCTCTCCGACAAGCAGTCGACCTATATCGGCGTGCCGCAGGAAGGCCCGTTCAAGAGCGATCATTACCGCTATTGATCGACGCAGCTTCAAAAGCCTTCAAAATGGCCGGGCCCATTCCGGCCATTCCTCGTTCCGCCTCATCCTGAGGAGCATCGCGAAGCGATGCATCTCGAAGGATGGGGCGGCCACCCGATCTCGGGTTTACCCGAGATCGGCATGACAAGCGCGCAAGTCGGCTAAAGCCGACTTGCGATGTTCGAGACGCGCTGCTGCGCAGCGCTCCTCACCATGAGGCCGGAAATAGTCTGTAGTTACTGGATGCCCCGGCTTCGCGGGGCATGACACCAAAGGGGCCAGCTTGAAGCCGCCCCGGGGCGGTGTTATCTGCCGCGCCATGACGACCGCCCCAATCAACAATATACGCAACTTCTCCATCGTCGCGCATATCGATCACGGAAAATCGACCCTCGCCGACCGGCTGATCCAGCTCACCGGCGGGCTCGAATTGCGCGAGATGAAGGAGCAAGTGCTCGATTCCATGGATATCGAGCGCGAGCGCGGCATTACCATCAAGGCGCAGACCGTGCGCCTGAAATACCATGCCCGCGACGGCAAGGATTACATCCTCAATCTCATCGACACTCCCGGCCATGTCGACTTCGCCTACGAGGTCAACCGTTCGCTTGCCGCCTGCGAGGGCTCGCTTCTGGTGGTGGATGCGAGCCAGGGCGTCGAGGCGCAGACGCTCGCCAACGTCTATCAGGCCATCGACAACGGCCACGAGATCGTGCCGGTGCTCAACAAGATCGACCTGCCCGCCGCCGAGCCTGCCAAGGTCAAACAGCAGATCGAGGACGTGATCGGGCTCGACGCCTCCGACGCCATCGAGATTTCCGCCAAGACCGGTCTCAATATCGATGCGGTGCTGGAAGCCATCGTCACCCGCCTGCCGCCGCCGAAAGGCGACCGCGACGCGACCTTGAAGGCGTTGCTGGTCGACAGCTGGTACGACGTCTATCTCGGCGTGGTGGTGCTGGTGCGCATCATCGATGGCGTGCTCAAGAAGGGCCAACGCATCCGCATGATGGGCACCGATGCCGCCTATGAGGTGGACCGCACCGGCGTGTTCACGCCGAAGCTCACGCCCGTGGACGAGCTCGGCCCCGGCGAGATCGGCATGCTCACCGCCTCGATCAAGGAAGTCGCGGATACGCGCGTGGGCGACACCATCACCGATGACCGCCGTCCGGTCGACAAGCCCCTGCCCGGCTTCCGTCCCGCCGTCCCCGTGGTGTTCTGCGGATTGTTTCCGGTCGACGCCGCGCAGTTCGAGGATCTGCGCGCCGCCATGGGCAAGCTGCGCCTCAACGATGCCAGCTTCTCCTATGAAATGGAGACGAGCGCAGCGCTCGGCTTCGGCTTCCGTTGCGGCTTTCTCGGCCTGCTGCATCTTGAGATCATCCAGGAGCGGCTGACGCGCGAATTCAATCTCGACCTGATCGCGACCGCACCGTCGGTGATCTACAAGATCAAACTGAGCAACGGCAAAGAGCTCGAAATTCACAATCCGGTCGACATGCCCGATCCGAACCATATCGAGGAGATGCAGGAGCCCTGGATCGAAGCCACGATTCTCACGCCGGACGAATATCTCGGCGCCGTGCTCAAGCTCTGCCAGGACCGCCGCGGCAGCCAGAAAGAGCTGACCTATGTCGGCAACCGCGCGATGGTGAAATACGATCTGCCGCTCAACGAGGTGGTGTTCGATTTCTATGACCGGCTCAAATCGGTGTCGCGCGGCTACGCTTCGTTCGACTATCACCTCACCGACTACAAGCCGGCCGACCTGGTGAAACTGCAGATGCTGGTCAACGGCGATCCGGTCGACGCGCTGGCCATGCTGGTGCATCGCACCCGCGCCGAATCGAGAGGCCGCGCCATGGCCGAGAAACTCAAGGAGCTGATCCCGCCGCACATGTTCCAGGTGCCGATCCAGGCCGCCATCGGTGGCAAGGTGATCGCGCGCGAGACCGTGCGCGCCTTCCGCAAGGATGTCACCGCGAAATGCTACGGCGGCGACGCCACACGAAAGCGAAAGCTGCTCGACAAGCAGAAAGAAGGCAAGAAACGCATGCGGCAGTTCGGCAAGGTCGACATTCCGCAGGAAGCGTTCATCGCGGCGTTGAAGGTGGACGTCTAGCGCTTCGCGGCTGACTTTGAACCTCGCCGCTTTCGCGGCGCCCGCAGCTCGCGTTTCTCGTCGCGCACGATCACGGCGCCGAACGGAAAATCGGACTTGCGCGCCTCCTCCAGCGCGATGCGCATGAAGCGCTCGTCCTCTGCCACAACCGGACCGTTGGCCTGAGCGCTTGCAGTAACCGGCGTCACCGCGACACAGGCAAAGCCGGCGATGAACGCGCGACGGCTTGAGGCCGCCGCTGTCGTTTCCACGGCGCAATTGCGACATTGCATGGGACGATCTCCTGGCTGGAGCGCGGACGCAATCATGGCACATCAGGCAGCCGCCGTCATTCATGACCCGGACGGCTGCGCGCACACGCAAGACCCGCGGTCACCGGAGCTATGGCCTAGCGCCAACCCCGATACACGGGCGCGATTTCTGTATCGACGCTACCGTTGCCGAAGATTCCCCGGAAAGTCGGCTGGGGTGGAACATACTGGTAGCGCACGGGTGGCGGCACAGCGCGGATTGGCGTGCGCTCGTGACGCTCGGAAACCCGCCTGGCTGCCGGCCGGTCGCCGGTGACCACGATTTGCGTGTCCTTGATTTGCAACTTCACCAGCGCAAACAGGATGGCGGCGTTCTTCGGATGCAGACGGATGCAGCCATGCGACGCCGGACGGCCGAGATGCGAGATCTCGTAGCTGCCATGGATGGCATAGCCCTTGTTGAAGAAGATTGAATAGGGCATCGGCGACCAGTCGTATTTGCGCGAGAACCATTTGCGCTCCAGCCGTTCCGGCCGATAGGTGCCATTGGGCGTGCGATAGCCCCATCGCGCCGTGGAGACCGGCCATTGGTAACGTGGAGTACCATCGACCGGTAACCGAGATGCGCTGCGCCGACTTGTCGACGGTGACGACGACACTGGCCTGCGCGCGCGCAAAACCGCAAAGCAGGACAGCAAACGTTGCAATGGCAACTGCAAATCGCCGCATCAGGATTCTTCCGGTCCGGTGTCTGCAAGCGTGGCAAATTCAGATTAGTTTAGGATAACAGGTATCTGGGCACGGCCGATGAGGCGTCGCGTCACGGCAGTCTCGTCCGCATCGACGGCGCGGCGATTTGCCCGGGCGGCTTAACCACAAAAACCCTTGGCGGAACTCGGGTTTTGTGACGAAAATCGCAACGAAACCGGCGTTTCTGATTAAACCATCGACCTTTTTTTTAACCTGACAGACGGCGGCGGAATCGTTAGACCGGCAGCATGATCATGGTCACGCGAATTGCCATTGCGGCCGTCCTGCTGGTAGCGCCCGCTTCGGGCGCTCCGGCCGCTGCCGACCGCATCCACCTTGCGCAAGCTTCGCCATCAGCCGCGGCGCAGACGGCGGCTGTCACCGTGCCAAAGACACCGCCGCTCCCACCGAGCCGGCCGAGCACGGCCAAGGACAAGACGCCGGCGAAGTATCTGTTCAGCGCCAAGGAGCTTCCCTCGCTCGGCAAATCCATGGCGATCGGTTATTACCCACGCGGTTGCCTGTCCGGCGGCATAGAATTGCCGGTCAACGGGCCGACCTGGCAGGTGATGCGGCTGTCGCGCAACCGCAACTGGGGCCATCCCGAGTTGATCAAGTTCCTGGAACGTTTCGCGCCGCTTGCCGCCAAGGCGACCGGCTGGCACGGCATCCTGGTCGGCGACCTGGCGCAACCGCGCGGCGGCCCGCTGCCATACGGCCACACGAGCCATCAGATCGGGCTCGACGTCGACATCTGGTTCATGCCGATGCCCGGCCACGTGCTCTCGAAACAGGAACGCGAGGATATCTCGGCCAGCAATCTGGTTGCCGCCGACGGCAAGCACCTCAACCCGAAAACCTGGAAGCCGGAGACTGTCGCTTTCATCAAGACCGCCGCGCAGCAGCCAGAGGTCGAGCGCGTGCTCGTCAATGCCGCAATCAAGAAGGAAATGTGCCACGTGGTGGACAAGAAGCACGACGGCTGGATGGCCAAGATTCGCCCCTGGTACGGCCACGCGGACCACATCCATGTCCGGCTGAAATGTCCGCCCGATTCACCCAACTGCCGCCATCAGTCGCCCGTTCCGGGCGGCGACGGCTGCGACGACAAATCGCTGGCCTACTGGTTCAGCGACAAGGTGCTTCATCCGAAGATCAAGCCGTCGGGAGAACCGCCGTCCAAGGGCCTGATGCTCAAGGACCTGCCGCCAGCGTGCAAAACCGTGCTCGACGCGCCGGCGAAAAAAGACGACCTCGTCACCGGCGGCCGGTAACGAAATTCGCTCGCTCGCATCAGCCGCATTCATCAATCGATCGATACGACAGATCGGTTTGCTGCACGGCCGCGCGGCGGCCGCTATTTCCGAGGCAGGGCGGGCACGCTAGACTGTCGCCATGACCGACGACGTCGAAGTCCTGCGCAATCTCGAAAAGAAAATTCTGTGGCTGGCGAGCTGGACCATCCACAACGCCAATCACCTTCGCGAGAACGGCGACGGCCTGAAGGTCGGCGGGCATCAGGCATCGAGCGCGTCGCTCGCCACCATCATGACCGCGCTGTACTTCTCCGTGCTGCGACCGCAAGACCGCGTGGCCGTGAAGCCGCATGCGTCCCCGATATTCCACGCCATCCAGTATCTGCTCGGCAAGCAGACGCGCGAACGGCTTGAAGCTTTCCGCGGCTACAAGGGCGCGCAGAGTTATCCCTCGCGCACGAAGGATGCAGACGACGTCGATTTCTCCACCGGCTCGGTCGGCCTCGGCGTCGCGCAAACACTGTTTTCCTCGCTGGTGCAGGACTATGTGCGCGCGCACGGCTGGGGCCTCGACCGGCCGGAAGGCCGCATGGTTGCGCTGGTCGGCGACGCCGAACTCGACGAAGGCAATATCTTCGAGGCCATTCTTGAAGGCTGGAAGCACGGCCTGCGCAATTGCTGGTGGATCGTCGATTACAACCGCCAGAGTCTCGACGCGGTGGTACGCGAAGGCCTGTGGCAGCGCTTCGAAACCCTGTTCCGCGATTTCGGCTGGGACGTCGTCATTCTCAAATACGGTTCGCTGTTGCAGGCGGCGTTCAACGAGCCGGGCGGCGACAGATTGCGCGACTGGATCGACAATTGCCCGAACCAGCTTTATTCCGCGCTGGTATTCGGCGGCGGCGCGGCATGGCGCAAACACCTCGGCAATGATTTCAGCGCCGACAACGCCGTGTCGCAACTGATCGCAAGCCGCAGCGACGACGAACTGGCGCGGCTGATGACCAATCTGGCCGGCCATGATCTGCCGTCGCTGCTCGAAGCCTTCCGTGCCGCCGACAACGACCGGCCGACCTGCTTCATCGCCTATACCATCAAGGGATACGGACTGCCCTTTGCCGGCCACAAGGACAATCACGCCGGGCTGATGACTCCGGCGCAAATGGAAGTGTTCCGTCAGGCAATGGGTGTTGCGCCCGGCCACGAATGGGACAAGTTCGAAGGTCTCGCACTGCCGGCGGAACGGTTGCAACAGTTTCTCGACAATGTACCGTTTGCCGCCGGCGGCGCACGAAAGCTGAAAGCGCCGAAAGTGGATGTGCCGGGCCAGCTGACTGTGCCATTCACGGCGGTGACCTCGACGCAAACCGGCTTCGGCGCCATCCTCAACGAGGTCGGCCGCGCCGACAGCCAGCTCGCGAACCGCATTGTCACCACCTCGCCGGACGTGACCGTATCCACAAATCTGGGTGCCTGGGTCAATCGCCGCGGCCTGTTCGCGCACGAGGCCATGGCCGACATCTTCAAGAGCGAACGCATTCCGTCGACGTTCAACTGGGAGTTCTCGCCGAAGGGCCAGCACATCGAGCTCGGCATCGCCGAGATGAACCTGTTCATCCTGCTGTCGGCATTCGGCCTTTCGCATGCCATCAACGGCGCGCGCCTGCTTCCCGTCGGCACGCTCTATGATCCCTTCATCGCGCGCGGGCTCGATGCACTCAATTATGCCTGCTACCAGGATGCGCGTTTCATCCTGGTGGCGACTCCGTCCGGCATCACGCTCGCGGGTGAAGGCGGCGCGCACCAGTCGATCGCGGAACCGCTGATCGGCATGGCGCAGGACGGCCTTGCCTCATTCGAGCCGGCCTATGTGGACGAGCTTGCCGCCATCATGGGCTGGGCCTTTGCCTACATTCAAAAGGACAGCGATGCCGCACCGTCGGAGCAGAACTGGTTGCGCGACGAGACCGGCGGCTCGGTCTATCTGCGGCTCTCGACCCGGCCGATCGAACAGATTGAGCGTCTGATGACGGACGAGCTGCGCCAGCAGATCGTCGATGGCGCCTATTGGCTGCGCCGGCCCGGGCCGAATTGCCAGGTGGTCGTTGCCTATACCGGCGCCGTGGCGCCAGAGGCCATCGAAGCCATCGGCCTGATGGCGGAGGACCGCCGCGACGTCGGCCTGCTGGCGGTGACTTCGGCCGATCGGCTCAATGCCGGCTGGACCGCAGCGCAGCGTGCGCGCGAGCGCGGACTGGTGCATGCGCGCTCGCATATCGAGCGGCTGCTGGCGGATGTGCCGCTTCATTGCGGCATGGTGACGGTGCTCGACGGTCATCCCGCAACGCTGGCCTGGCTCGGCGCTGTTGCCGGCCACAGAACCCGCGCGCTTGGCGTCGAGCATTTCGGCCAGACCGGTTCGCTCGCCGAGCTCTACCGGCACTACGGCATCGACGCCAACGCCATCGTTGCGGCGGCACAAGCCATCGCACCGGGCCGCCCAATCCGGCATTTGAAAGCGTTGCCGTAAGCACGCGCAGAGCACCCACATCCGTTCATTCCCGCGTAAGCGGGAATCCAGTTCTTCGGCCACGCCTGCTGCTTAAGTCTGGGTCCCCGCGTCCGCGCGGACGAACGGAGATTATTGATCCCGCCTCACTTCCCATCCTCCACAATCATCGTCGCGCCCTTCTCGGCGATCATCATGGTCGGCGAATTCGTGTTGCCGGACGTGATCGACGGCATCACGGACGCGTCCGCGACGCGCAGCCCGTCGATACCGATGACGCGCAGGCGGGCATCGACCACGGCGCGCGCATCGTCGGCGCGTCCCATGCGGGCGGTGCCGACGGGATGGAAGATCGTGGTGCCGATATCGCCGGCGGCTTTTTCAAGTGCCGCCTCCTCGTCGCCCACCGATGCGCCGGGAAGAAATTCAACCGGCGAATATTTCTGCAGCGCCGGCTGCGAAACGATGGCGCGCGTGACACGGATCGAATCGGCGGCGACGCGGCGGTCTTCCGGCGTCGACAGGTAGTTCGGCGCAATTGCCGGCGAGTGCGACGGATCGCGCGATTTCAACGTGATCGCACCGCGGCTGGTCGGCCGGATGTTGGCGACGCTGGCCGTAAACGCCGGGAAGGAATGCAAAGGCTCGCCGAACCTGTCGAGCGACAGCGGCTGGACGTGATACTGGATATTGGCGCGGTCCTGCATCGGATCGGAGCGGGTGAAGGCGCCAAGCTGTGACGGCGCCATCGTCATCGGCCCGCGACGGCGAAGTGCGTATTCGAGCCCCATGCCGATCCGCCCCGTAAGCGTGGCGTAGGTTTCGTTCAGGGTCCTGATACCCGAGACCTTGAAGATCATGCGCAGCTGCAGATGATCGTGCAGATTGGCGCCGACACCGGGCCTGTCGAGCAACACCGGAATATCGAACTTCGAGAGCTGCGAGGCCGGGCCGAGGCCGGAGAGCATCATGATATGCGGCGAGCCGATCGCGCCGGCGGCAAGGATGACTTCGTCCCGGCATCGCGCGCTGCGCGCGACGCCGTCCTGGCGCCAGCGCACGCCGGCAGCGCGCCTGCCGTCAAAAACAAGGCCTTCGACCAGGCAGCCGGTTTCAAGCCGCAGATTTTGCCGGTGCAGGACCGGCTTCAGAAAGCCGCGCGCCGCCGACCAGCGCCGGCCTCGCTTCTGGTTGACGTGGAAATAGCAGATGCCTTCATTGTCGCCGGTATTGAAATCGCTGACCGGCGGGATGCCGTACTGGATCGCCGCCTCGCGGAAGGCATCAAGAATGTCCCAGCGCGCGCGCGGTCTCTCGACGCGCCATTCGCCGCCGGCGGCGTGCTCGCCGTCGCCGAGGAAATGATCGACGTGCTTGCGGAAGAACGGCCGCACGTCCTCCCACGACCAGCCCGGCAGTCCCAGCTGACGCCACTGATCGTAGTCGGTTGCCTGACCGAGCATGTAGATCATGCCGTTGATGGCCGAGGAGCCGCCGACCACCTTGCCGCGCGGATAGTTGAGGCTGCGGCCATTGAGGCCGGGCTCGGGCTCGGTCTTCATCATCCAGTCCGCGCGCGGATTTCCGATCGCGAACAGGTAACCGACGGGAATGTGAAACCAGATCCAGTTGTCGTGCCGGCCCGCTTCCAGCAACAGAACACGCTTGCCTGGATCCGCCGACAGCCGATTGGCCAGCACGCAACCGGCTGACCCCGCGCCCACCACGATAAAGTCGAACTCACCGTCGATGGGCGTGATATCTGTCATTGAAGCATCCCGTTTTTCGCCAGTGTGTGGCGGGAGCGCGCTGATGGCAATCCGCCATCCTTCGAGACGCGCCCTTCGGGCGCTCCTCAGGATAAGGCCGGAATTTGAATGGAGCGGGTGACAGAAAGCGCAAGACTTGTTAGCTTGGTCATGACCTGCGGCGCGCCGTGCGCCCGCCGCATATATCGGAACGGCGGTTCCGACACTCGGTCGCTTTCACATCCGATCCGAAGCCATACCGGCGCGCGCTCAGCGTGCGCCCGGGGAGAACCGCCATGCTGACACGGCTTTTCGCCATTCTCGCCCTGTTCGCCGCCCTCGCCGCCGCGCCGCAGCCAGCGACCGCACAGGATACGCTCACCGTCTTCGCCGCCGCCTCGATGCGCAACGCGCTCGACGATGTGAATGCGGCTTTCACCAAGGCAACGGACGTCAAGGTAACGACGAGCTATGCCGCAAGCTCCGCGCTTGCCAAACAGATCGCGCAAGGCGCGCCGGCCGACGTCTATGTTTCGGCCAATATCAAATGGATGGATTTTCTGGCCGACAAGAAATTGGTTGTTCCCGGCACCCGCACCGACCTGCTCGGCAACAGGCTGGTGCTGATCGCACCAAAAGATTCCAGGCTGGACAAGGTCGAGATCGGCCAGGGTGTCGATCTTGCCCGGCTGGCCGGCGACGGCCGCATCGCAGTTGCAAATACCAAGAGCGTGCCGGCTGGCCTCTACGCCAGGCAAGCGCTGCAATCGCTCGGGGCGTGGGCAACCGCGGAGCCCAGGCTGGCGCAGGCCGAGAACGTGCGCGCGACGCTCGCTTACGTGGCGCGCGGCGAAACCCCGCTCGGCATCGTCTATTCGACCGACGCAAAGATCGAGACGAAAGTGAAGATCGTCGGTACGTTTCCGGCCGGCTCGCATCCGGCGATCACCTATCCGGTCGCGGCACTGGCGGCGAGCAAGAGCAGACATGTCGGCCGCTTCCTGCATTTCCTGCAGACGCAGGCCGCCAAGACGATCTTCGAGCGTTACGGCTTCATCTTCCTCGTACCACCGAAGGCATCGTAATGTCGGAAACAGTTGCCCAGCCTCCGCTCATTCCCGCGCAAGCGGGAATCCAGCGCGGCTTTCCCAGCCCCGCTGGGTCCCCGCTTTCGCGGGGACGAGCGGACTTCGGTTGAGCCGGTGCTCAACTTAACGCCCGAAGACTGGACCGCGATTGCCCTGTCGCTGCGGATCGCCGTGGTGGCAACGTTTGTGTCGCTGCCGTTCGGCATCGCCATCGCCACGCTGCTGGCGCGCAAGGAATTCTGGGGCAAATCGCTGGTCGACGCGATCGTCTATCTGCCGTTGGTGCTGCCACCGGTCGTCACCGGCTATCTGCTGCTCATCACGCTTGGGCGCAAGGCACCGGTCGGGGCTTTCCTGGCCGATCATTTCGGCATTGTGTTCTCGTTCCGCTGGACCGGCGCCGTGATCTCCTGCGGCGTGATGGCCTTTCCGCTGATGGTGCGCGCGATCAGGCTATCGCTCGAGGCGATCGACCGCCGGCTGGAAGACGCCGCTGCCACGCTCGGGGCCAACCGCGCGTGGTGCTTCGCGACGGTGACGTTGCCGCTGGCGCTGCCGGGAATCATCGCCGGCATGATGCTGGCGTTCGCGCGCGCACTCGGCGAATTCGGTGCAACGATTACCTTTGTTTCAAATATCCCCGGCGAAACCCAGACCATTTCGGCGGCCATCTACACGCTGACCCAGGTGCCGGACGGCGATGCGGCCGCGCTCAAGCTCGTGTTCGTGGCCATCATCATCTCGCTCGGCGCGCTGGTTGCGTCGGAATGGTTCGCGCGCCGCGCCAACGCGCGCCTTCATGGGAGTTGAGATGCTCACCGTCGAAATCGAGAAGACGCTCGGAGACTTCGAACTGCAGGCGGCATTTGCCGCGGAAGGCGGCGCGACTGCCCTGTTCGGCGCTTCCGGCGCCGGCAAGACCAGCGTCATCAACATGATCGCCGGGCTGATGACGCCCGACCGCGGGCGCATCGCGCTTGGCGGCGAAGCCCTGTTCGATGCCGGCGCGCGAATCGACGTGCCGGTCTGGCGGCGGCGGATCGGTTATGTCTTCCAGGAAGGCCGGCTGTTCCCGCACTTGTCGGTAAAGCGGAATCTGGACTACGGCCGATGGATGGGTGGCCTTGCGGCGAACGCAAACGCCTTTGCGCATGTGGTCGATCTGCTCGATATCGGCCGGCTGCTGGAACGGCGACCAGGCAGACTGTCGGGTGGCGAGCGCCAGCGGGTCGCGGTCGGGCGCGCGCTCCTGATGCAGCCGCGCCTCTTGCTGCT
The DNA here is from genome assembly GCA_963828695.1 of uncultured Alphaproteobacteria bacterium. Classification (GTDB taxonomy): domain Bacteria; phylum Pseudomonadota; class Alphaproteobacteria; order Rhizobiales; family Xanthobacteraceae; genus Pseudolabrys. The sequence goes on from CAWHFS010000001.1 coordinate 1,469,524, forward strand.
GGACGAGCCGCTCGCCTCCCTCGACACTGCACGCAAGGAAGAGATTTTGCCCTATTTGCAGCGACTGCGCGACGAAGCGAAGGTACCGATGATCTATGTCAGTCATGACGCCACCGAGGTCCGGCGCGTGGCGACGCGGGTGGTCATGCTCGACCACGGCCGGGTGGCGGCGACGGGCGGAATCGAGCTGTTGCAGTGATCCACAGTTGGGCCGCTGCGCGCCTCACAATGCTTGCAGCGAGCGAAAAAATGATTTGTATTGCTGCATGTTTCCGCCTGAGCGAATCATCTGCCTGACGGAAGAGACCGTGGAGACGCTCTATCTCCTCGGCGAGGAGGCCCGGGTCGTCGGCGTCTCCGGTTACGCAGTCAGGCCGGCGCAGGTGCGGCGCGAAAAACCGCGCGTTTCGGCCTTCATTTCCGCCGACGTGCCGAAAATCCTGGCGCTCGAACCGGACCTTGTCCTCGCATTTTCCGACCTGCAAGCCGACATCGCGGCTGAGTTGGCCCGCAACAACATCGCCGTCCACCTCTTCAATCAACGCGATCTCGAAGGCATCATCGACATGGTGCGAACGCTCGGCGCGCTTGTCGGTCAGGCTGACAAGGCGCATGCGCTGGCACGCTCGCTGACGGCCCGCGTCGACGTCGTGCGCGAACGCGCATCGCGCCTGGGCGCGCGCCCGCGAGTTTATTTCGAGGAATGGGACGATCCGATGATCTCCGGCATCGGCTGGGTGTCGGAATTGATCGAGGCCGCGGGCGGCACTGACGTGTTTCCGGAGGCCGCCACCCGCAAGAACGCCAAGGACCGCGTTGTCACCGCTGCCGACGTGATCGCGGCAAAGCCCGACATCATCATCGGCTCCTGGTGCGGCAAGAAATTCGTGCCGTCGAAGGTGGCCGCGCGGCCCGGTTTTGCGGACATACCCGCAGTTGCCACCGGCTGGATGCGCGAAATCAAGTCGGCGCTCATCCTGCAGCCCGGTCCGGCCGCAATCACGCAAGGGCTCGATGCACTGGCCGGGATCGTGGCCGATTGGGTCGAGGACCGCACGGCCGCCAGTGATCAAGACCATGGAAACCTCGGCTTGCAATATGCTATGAAGCGGCGAGCGTGACCAATGAGGACCCGCCCGCAATGCAGCCGAATAAATCCCGCGCCGACCTTTTGACTGATTTGGGCCTGATGGCTCTTCTGATCAGTATCGATGTGGCCGCGCGCCTGCTGCCGCACATGCCGGGCGTTTGGCCGGTTGCGGCAACTGCGCTTTTTGCGGGAAGGACCTTCCGAATTCCGGCCCTGGCGCTGATCGTGCCGTTGGCTGCCACGGCCCTGAGCAGTCTTGCTTTCGCCGATGACGACTGGCGGGTCACTTTGGTGGTCTATGCCGCGGTTCTGGTGCCCGTGTTTGCCGGCATCCTGGCACGCCGCTGGCAGGGTGCGCTCCCGCTCGTGATCGGCATCGTCTCGTCTTCGCTGATCTTCTTCGCCGCCACCAATCTTGCGGTCTGGGCGTTCACCGACATGTATCCGATGACCTACCAGGGTCTGGTGCAATGCTATGTCGCGGCACTGCCGTTCCTCGACAGGACCGTGTTCGGTGATCTGATCTGGACCGCGGTTTTGTTCGGCGGCGCCTGGCTGGTGCAACGACGGCCGGCGCTTTCGCGGCTCTGAAGCACGATACGTTTAGGTTAAATCACCGTGCTTTCCTGACATTTTGCTGGCGCATGATCTTTTCCGACCTTGCTTCGCCCGCCGAAGCGGGCTTCGCGAAGGCGGGAAACCGGTTCCCACTTTTCGGGATCATGCGCTAGCCCAGAAACTTCTCCAGGCGGGTCAGCCACGCCTTTGCCCGGCCCGTCACGGTCGTGGGCGCTTCCGGCTCGGCCAATCGCAGACCGACGGTGGTCACGCGACCGCCGGTCACCATGTGCGCTAGCAGCGCAATCGGGCCCAGCTGTACGATATCGCCAGTCTTGGCCGGCCGGCCGAGATGCTCCGTGAAATAATCCGCCAGCGTCACCTCGGTATGGTCGGCGGCAACCTGCAGGCCGTAGATTTCCGCGAGCGCGCCGAGCGTGGCGTCACCCGGTACGAAGAAGTCACCGAGGAGCCGTGGATCCGGCGCGCCCGGCGGCGGCATGTCGACAAAGAAGCGGTCAAGTGCCTGCGCCTTCTCCGGCGGCGCCAGCAGATAGACGTAGTCCCCCTCTCGCACGGGATCGGCCTCGGCCGGCGTGAGGATTTCCTCGTTGCGCACCACCATGGTCGGCCGCGCCCAATTCGGAATGAGCCCGCGCCGCAGGAACGGACTGTTGGCGGGAACCGGGTAGCCAACGATTTCGCGCGCCAGCTGGCCGGGAAGATCGAGCTCGATCCGGCGCGGCAGCGGGTCGTGACGCGCGAACGAGATGTCGAGCTTGCGGGCGGCGAGCGCGACCGTCCAGCCCTGGACCATCAGCGACGACAACACGACCACGAACGCCACGTCGAAATAGAGATACGCCGCCGGCAATCCGACCAGCAACGGGATCGAGGCAAGGAAGATCGCCACCGCGCCGCGCAAGCCGACCCAGGAGATGAACAGTTTTTCCCGCCATTGGAATCCGAAAGGCGCAAGACAAAGATATACCGCAAGCGGACGCGCAATCAGCATCAACACAAGCGCCACTGCGACGGCGCCGATGAGGCTGTCGGCCAGCCGTTGCGGCCATACCAGGAGTCCAAGCAGCACGAACATGACGATCTGCGCCAGCCAGGTCACCGCGTCGAGGAAGACCACGACCGAATTGTGCGCGCGGGTCTGGCGGTTTCCGACGACAAGCCCGGCGAGATAGACGGCCAGAAAGCCCGATGCATGCACCGCATTGGCGAAGGCGAATACCACCAGCGCGCTCACCGCGACGAAGGGCGCGTGCAAGCCTTGCGGCAGATTGAGCCGGTTGAGCACCAGTGTGATGACGCGGCCGCCGGCGTAGCCGATCACGCAGCCGAATACGGCATCACCCGCGAACGTGAGAATGGCATGCGACCAACTCTGACCGCCGAGCGCCAGGACTTCGACCAGCAAGAGCGTAAGGAATACGGCAAACGGGTCGTTGGTGCCGGATTCGACTTCCAGCGTGGCGCGCACCCGCGGCCGCAGACGCAAGCCCCGCGCATTGATCAGAAAAAATACTGCCGCGGCGTCGGTGGAGGCGATGACCGCGCCGACCAGCAAAGCCTGGGTCCAGCCGATTCCCAGGACGATTTTGGCGACCGGCGCGATGACAAACGCGGTGATCAGCACGCCCGCCGTCGCCAGCGTCACCGCCGGCGCCAAGACGTTGCGGAAGGTCGCCAGCCGCGTGCGCAGACCGCCGTCGAACAGGATCAGCGCCAGCGCAATCGAGCCGACGGTATAGGCAGTGCCGACGTCGGAAAATTTCAGGCCGCCCGGACCGCCCTCGCCCGCCAGCATGCCGACCAGCAGGAACACCAGCAACAACGGGGCGCCGAACCGCAAGGCAATCAGGCTTGACAGAATACCGGCCAGAACCAGCAGGCTGCCGAGCAGGATAGCGATGCTGACGGTATCGAGGGTTCCCATTGCCGCTTTCCGAATCCTCCAAGCCTATTGGAGGCATTCGTGCCGGTCAGGGCAATGAGAATTGCGTCGCAGCGGTCTGCATGCCGCCGAATGCGAAAATCGGCCGCTCAATATTTGTTCAATCGGGATTGAACACGCGCGACTCCGACGCGATCGGGTCGAAGACAGGCATTTCGGGATCGCGCGCCCTAGAACGCCAGGCCGGGCAGCCAGGTCGCGATCTTCGGGAACAGGACCAGCAGTACGACCCCGATCAGCATGATCACCCAGTAGGGCGTCGAGCTTTTGAATATTTCCCAGACCGTCACATTCTCGTCGTCAACTGCCGCCTTGACGGTAAAGACGATCAGGCCGAAGGGCGGCGTCAACAGCCCTGCCTCGATCGCCAGGATGCCGATAATGGCGAAGGCAATGGGGTCATAGCCGATCTTGATGGCGATGGGCTCGAAAATGGTCACGGTCAGCAACATGATCGATATCGAATCGATGACCATGCCGAGCAGAAACCAGATGCCCACCATCGCGACCAGAATAAGCGCGGGCCCGAGGCCGGAACCGAGAAAGAAATCCTGAATGGCGTTGGTGACGCCGGTCATTGCCAACGTCCGGGAGTAAAGCTGCGCCGTGACCAGCAGCACCAGGATCGGGGCCGAGGTGCGCCCGACCGAGAGAATTGCCTCGATCACACCGCGCAGGCGCATGCCTTTGAGCAGCGCCATAATGAGGCCGATGAATGCGCCCGCGCCGGCGCCTTCCGTCGGCGTGAAAACGCCGAACCAGATGCCGCCGAGCACGGCCACGACCACCAGGAAGATGCCGCCACCGCTGCTCCATGCCTGCAGCCGCGAGGTTTCCGGCTCTTCTTCGACGACGCCGACCTGAACAGCCCCCACTGTCGACGTTGCAGGTTTGGCCTCAGGTGAAGCGCCCACAATGTCCGGACGGATGATGGCGACGACCAGCGCGTAAAGACAATAGAGAGCGGCGACCATGATGCCAGGCAACACGCCGGCGAGGAAAATCTGTCCGATCGACTTCTCGGTAAGGATGCCCCAGACGATCATCAGCACGCTCGGCGGGATCAGCATGCCGAGGCATGACGAGCCGGCGACGGTGCCGAGCGCGAAACCGCGGTCGTACCCGTGCCGCCGCATCTCCGGATAGGAAATGCGCGAGAATGCCGCCGCGCTCGCAATGCTTACCCCGGTTACGAACGAAAACAGGGCGTTGCCCAGAACGGTGGCGATCGCCAGCCGCCCTGGAATGTGACGCAGGCCGCGATTGATCCCCTTGTAAACGTCGGTAACCGCGCCCGATCGGCCAATGAACTCGCCCATCAGCATGAACAATGGAATGACTGCGAACACATAGTCGCGCAGCGCCTGATAGGCGGTCGAACCCAGCATGCTTGTGACGACGTGAATGTCGCCGGTCACCAGAAAGATGCCGAGCGCGCTCGCGATACCGAGCGCAACGGCGATGTGCACGCCCAGGGCCACCTGCACCAGCAGGCTGACGATCAAAATGGCGGCAACGTTGACGTCAAACACCTGAGCGCCCCTTTGGCCGGCCGCAAATTCCACGTCACCGCGGAAGGCCGGTCACCTCGTCATATTTGATCTCGTCGGCGGACCGGGGGCCGAACACATCAAGATACGCCAATACCAGATAGTTGATCACAGCCAGTCCTGACCCGATCAGGATCATGAAGCGGGTCGGCCATGCCGGAACGTGCAGCGCGCCTTCGCCCTCGAATTCGCCACCGACCCAGGAATCGACGGCCAGCTCCCAGCCTCCGAAAATTATGATCAGGAAGAACGCCGCCCCCAGCAGATAACCAAATGCCAGCGCAAGGCGGCGCATACGCGGCGGAAAGGTGTCGATCAGGAAATCCGCGCTCAACATGGAACGGCTGCGGATGGCGTAGCCGGCCTGCAGAAACACGATCATGACAATGGAATTGGCGACGATCTCGCGCGTACCGTTGAGCGGGTCATTGAACAGGCCGCGGCTGACAATATCGGCAATGATGATGAACGTCAGCACGAAGGCCCAGGCAGCCGCCATGACCATCATGGATTTGGAGACTTTGTCCGTCAGTTGAACGATCGACATGCGATCAGCCATTCAGTTGACATCGGATCGGCCACGCGTCCCCGCGCAAACGGTCCGGCCGGAGCCTGAGCTCCGGCCGGCTTTTCCTTGGATGCGTTACTTCTTCTCGACCTTGTACCGAACCGGCCACTTGTAGCCGTACTTCTCGGCCGCATCGAGCGCCAGATTGAGCACCTTCACCGCCGGCAGGCCCTGCTTTTCGAGGTCCATGGCATGCTGCTGCGGCCAGTCCTTGAGCGACTTCGCCCATTCTTCACGCACGGCGTCGGGCAGCTGCTTGACCGTGATCAGCTTCTTGAGCTTTTCGACGTCGCTGCCGTAGCGCTCCTTGTTGTTGGAGCCGGTGAGTTGCTCGAAGTCATGCGCGACCTCGAGCATGATGTCCTGCACGTCCTTCGGCAGTTTCTTCCAGGTGTTCAGGTTGATCGTCAGCCCGTGCCAGGTGATCGAGCCGAAGCCGATCATGGTGTAGTACGGACCCGGTTCGTAGAGCTTGAGATTGACCCAAGCGCTGGGGAACATGATCCAGCCTTCGTAAACGTGCGTCTTCATGCCGGTATAGGCTTCCGGCAGCGACCCCTGCACGGGCGTGACGCCGGCATATTTCAGCCAGTTCAGATTGAGACCGGCGCCGGCGATCTTGATGCCCTTGAGATCGGAGACCTTGTTCCAGTCGAACGACGTGCCGAGATTGTAGCCGCCGTCGGCGATGCGCGCCAAAAGCTTCTGCTTGAACTTCTTCTCGAACACTTCGCTCAGATACGGCACCTGCTTGTAGACGTCCTGCGCGATCTTCAGGCTGACGGTCGGGTCCATGGTGCCGAACGGCAGCATCACCTGGAAGGCGTGTAGCGGCAGGCGCGACGCCTCGAAGCAGAAGCAAAAACCGCCAATGTCGACGATGCCGTTCTCAACGCCTTGCAGCGTCTCATTCACCTTGACGATCGAGCCGCTATAGCCCTCGACCCAGTTGATCTTGTGCTTGGTGCGCGCCTCGACGCGCTTCTTGAGTTCGGGTTCGAAGAAATTCTTCATCAGGCCGGCATAGACGACGCCCGGCGGATGCCCTGTCGCGATTCGAAGTGTGAAAGTGTCGGCCTTGGTGGCGGAACTGAAGCCGGTCGCCCCAAGCATCAGCACTGACAGCACGGCGGTCAGTGCCAAGCGCTTTCCATACATTTTGTATCCTCCCGATTATCGATGTCCTTTGCGGACATTTCGTATTGCGAAACCTTTCGATCTCACACGCAAAGTCTTACACACTTCGCGGAAAGTGCCTAGGCCGTCACGCTGCACGCTGCGAGACGCTCAGAAATTGACCTTGTCGCCGCCCTTGAGGGAGAGAATTTCGCGGGCTTCGTCGGGTGAGGCAATGTCCAGCCCCATGCCTTCCAGAATCTTGCGCACGGTCGAAACCTGCTGGGCGTTGGATTCCGCCAGCTTGCCGGCGCCGATCCAGAGCGAGTCTTCCATGCCGACACGGACATTGCCGCCCATGGAAGCCGCCATGGCCGCGACCCGCATCTGATTGGCGCCCGCGCCCAGCACCGACCAGTGATAATTGTCGCCGAGAAGGCGATCGGCGGTGCGCTTCATCATGATGATGTCTTCCGGATGCGGACCGATGCCGCCGAGAATGCCGAACACCGACTGCACGAATACCGGCGGCTTGACCACGCCGCGATCGAGAAAATGTCTCAGCGTATAGAGATGTCCGATGTCATAGCATTCGATCTCGAATTTGGTGTTGTTCTCGGCGCAGGTGGTGAGAATGTATTCGATGTCGGCAAAGGTATTCTTGAACATGCCCTTGCGCGAGCCCTCGAGATACGGCTCCTCCCAGTCGTATTTGAATTTGCCCTTGTAGCGCGGGATCATCGGATAAAGCCCGAAGTTCATCGTGCCCATATTCAGGGACGCAACTTCCGGTTTGAAGGTCGCGGCCGGCTTCACGCGCTCCTCGATCGACATCGTCGGTGCGCCGCCGGTTGTAATGTTCACAACCACATTGGAGCGCTGCTTGATCACCTTGAGGAACGGGGCAAAGGCGTCCGGCGTCTGATCGGGACGACCGTCCTTGGGATTGCGCGCATGCAGATGAACAACCGCTGCTCCGGCCTCGGCTGCACCGATCGCGGCATCGGCGATCTCCTGCGGGGTCACCGGCAGATGCGGCGACATCGAGGGCGTGTGGATCGAGCCGGTTACGGCACAGGTAATGATGACTTTGCGCGGCTTCGCCATGAGCTTTCCATCCCGGTAAAGTGAGGCTTGTTCATTCGCGATTGGACTTGGATCGCAATCCTAGCGCATGATCGCGAATGGTGGGAACGGGTTTTCCGGAAAAGATCATGCGCAAGCAAGATGTCATGGGCCGCATCAATTCAATCGGAAGGGATGGAGCCCTCGCCTGTCGAACGGCCTCAATTCACCGGCGCATGAGTTGAGGGTCCTTGCCTTGGACATGTCCGGTCAAGCGGCGGCCCGGTCCGGCATCCTGATCGGAACCTTGTGCGGCATCGGCGCTGCGCTCGGCTGGGCGGCCGGATTTGTCGCGGCCAAGCACGGCGTTGCTGTCGGCTTTACGCCGGCCGACCTCGCCTTTCACCGTTTCTTCTGGTCCGGATTGCTGCTGATGCCGCTCGCCTTGCGCGACGGGATTGCCGATCTTGGCGGGATCGGCTGGGGCCGCGGCCTCATGATGAGTGTGCTCTCCGGGCCGCCGCAGGCGATGATTGCCTACTCCGGCTTTATTCTGGTGCCGCTCGGCCATGGAACGACCATTCAGCCGGCCTGCGCGGCACTTTTCGGATTGATCCTCGCCACCGTAATGCTGGGCGAGCGCCCAACCGGGCAGCGCATCTTTGGCGCCGCCGCAATCATCGCCGGACTCATGGTGTTCGGCTGGGAGTCGATCGCCACCATCGGCAGCCACGGCGTTGGCGGTGATTTGCTGTTCGTGACGGCTGGTTTCTTCTGGGCCATGTTCGGCACGCTGCTGCGCTACTACCGCATGTCAGGCACGCGGGCTGTAGCCGTCGTGGGCGTATTGTCACTGGTCGTCTACGCGCCGCTGCACGCGCTGTTCGTCGGCTATGGCGGCCTCCTGCACATGAGCCTGTTCGAAAACCTGCTGCAGGTTGTCGTGCAGGGTCTCCTGGCCGGCGTCTTGCCGATTTATCTGTTCGCGCGCACGGTCATTCTGCTCGGCGCCGGGCGTGCGGCGACGTTCCCCGCACTGGTGCCGGGTTTCTCGCTCGTCATTGGCTACTTCGCGCTCGGTGTCATTCCGAGCATTCCGCAGCTCGTCGGCCTGGTGATCGTCGTGATCGGCTTCCGCTTCGCGCTGCGCTGACGTCATTCCGGTCCGGCATATTTGCCCGCGGTCTGCGGGAACATGGTCTTGATGATCTTGAATTTCGATATGTCGACGGTTGCGTCCATGTGCATGAAAATCACGGCATCCCGAAGCGCCTTTTCGATTCCGAAGTCGAGCATGATGCCGTTGCCGCCGTGAAGTTCGACGGCATGCTGGGCGACCTTCATGATCTCTTCGGATGCAAACATCTTGGCCATGTTGACCAGCGTCTCCGCTTCCGGTGCATCGTCGTCCACGGCAGCGGCAGCGCGGTCGAGCAGCGCGCGGACCGCTTCAATACGGGTCGCCATGTCGGCAAGCCGCAAGGCGACCGCCTGATGCTTGATCAGGATGCGGCCGCCCTGCACATAGTTCTGTACATATTCGGCGGTGGCCTCGAATGCGCGCACGCCCACGCCAAGGTTCTTGGAAGCCTGAATGATCTTGCCGGGACGGAAATAGACCCCTGCCGAACCCAGCGCGCTGTCCTGCACCAGCAGATGATCGTCCGGCACGAACATGTCTTCGAAAACCATTTCGCCGTTGTTCATGAAACGGCAGCCCAGCGTCTCGTTGCAGCGCGCAACGGAGAATCCTTTTGTCTCACGCGGCACCAGGAACGATGACGTGCCCTGCAGCATGCCTACCCTGGGATTGGTGTTGGCATAGACAACGTAGAGACTGGCGTCGTAGCCGTTGGAGATGAACTGCTTGCGGCCGTTGATCACCCATCCGCCATTCGCCTTCACCGCTTTGGTCTGCATCGAGGCTTCCGGCACATTGTAAGGCAGCCAGCGGTCGGATGCGCCGCGCGGTTCGGTCAGGCAATGCGCCATGAGAAAGCTCGGTTCGCCGACCAGACGCTTGAACCATTTCTCCTGCAAATGGCGCGGCGCGAAGCGGCGCAGCAGCACCGACACCTTCCAGTTCTGCACCAGCTTGTCGGCGAGACCGGAGTCACCGCGCGCGATTTCCTCCGAGATCATCGCGAAGGTCCGGACCTCGGTCCCCTTCTCCAGTTCGACGCCGCCGAATTCCTCCGGCACGCCCAAGGTGCGGATGCCGATCTTTTCTGCTTCTTCGAGGATCCGCAGCGGCAATCGGTCTTCCGGAACCATCGACCACTCACGCTGCCAGTTCTCGCGAATGAACGGCAGGACCACCTCATCGACGAAATCGCGGCAGGACTGCCGCATCATCCTTTGTTCTTCAGACAATCCCCGGTCGTACATGTGCTTGAGCCTTTCACTGCCGGCCGGGGCGGACGCCCGGCGCTGGACGGATTTGATATTGGTCCGCTTTGCTGGCTAATTCCACGGGGGGAGCGGGACCCTGGGAGCGCAGCATGGACGACGTCCAGCAGGTAGCCACCACCGTCAATGAATACCTGCACCTGATCGGCCGTGAGCTCACGTCGGTGCGGCTGCTGCTGCAACTCGGCCTGATCCTGCTGGCGGCCGCGATTGCCGCCGTGGCTGCGATGGTGGCCGGCCGCAGGATCGATCTGGCGGCACTGACCCGTGGCTGGCCGGCGCTCCTGAAGACGCTGGCGCGCCTGCTGTTGGCCAATCTCGGCACCATCACGTTCGTGCTGGTGGTCGCCGCCATCCACGAGGCGATGGTCGCGGTGACATGGCCCAGCCGGTCCTATCTGCTCGGCGTTGCCTCGAGCCTCGCGACGGCCTGGCTGGTGATTTCGCTGGTTGCCGGATTGATCCGCAACCGGTTCGTTTACCGGCTCGTGGCCGTGTCGGCCTGGGCGATCGCCGCGCTCAGCATTCTTGGCCTGCTGCAGCCGACCATGACTGCGCTGGATTCGGTCGGCCTGGTCATCGGCGGCCTGCGCGTTTCGCCGCTTCTCGTGATCAAGACTTCGGTGCTGCTGCTGCTTACGCTATGGGCGGCGAACGCGGCCAGCGATTTCCTCGACCGGCGCGTTCGTGCGACCGCCGACCTGACCCCGTCGATCCAGGTGCTGATCGGCAAGCTGATCCGCCTGCTGCTTATTACCTTCGCCATATTGATTGTGCTGTCGACGGTCGGGATCGACTTCTCCGCGCTCGCGTTCTTCTCCGGCGCGGTCGGCGTCGGCCTCGGCTTCGGCCTGCAGAAGATCGTCTCCAACCTCGTGAGCGGCATTATTCTGCTCGCCGACAAGTCGATCAAACCGGGCGACGTGATCACCGTCGGCGACTCGTTCGGCTGGGTCGAGTCGATGGGTGCGCGCTACACCGCGGTCGTCACCCGCGACGGCCGCGAATTCCTGATCCCGAACGAGGACTTCGTCACCCAGCGCGTCGTCAACTGGTCCTATTCCAATAACGAAGTGCGCATCGACGTGGAATTCGGCGTGACCTACACCGCCGATCCGCGCAAGGTGATCGAACTCGCGCTCGAAGCGGTCAAGACAGCCAAGCGCGTCTTGCCCGTACCGCCGCCCCTCTGCCATCTCAAGGCATTCGGCGAGTCCTCGATCGACTTCATCCTGCGCTTCTGGATTCGCGACCCGATCGACGGCCTCACCAATGTGCGCGGCCAGGTCCTGCTGGCGTTGTGGGACATCCTGAAGCGCGAGGGCATCGAAATTCCATTCCCGCAGCGCGATATCAACCCGCGCGGACCGTTCCGCGTCGTGGTCGAACGCGAAGGAAAATTGCCGGAATAGGTTACGCCGCCTTGCGGCTGGACAGGAACTCGCCCATGCGCGCGAGCGCCTTGAGTATGTTCTCGGTCGAATTCGCGTAGGACAGCCGCACGTAGCCCTCGCCGAGAACGCCGAAGTCGGGACCGCCGATGATTGCGACGCCGGCGTCTTCCAGGAGCGCCGACGCCAGTGCCTTTGCCTTCCAGCCGGTGCCCTTTATGTTGGGAAATGCATAAAACGCACCCTTCGGCGTCGCGCACGACACGCCCGGCAATTTGTTGAGTCCTTCGATCACGACTTTGCGCCGCTTGTCGAATTCAGCCACCATCTTGGCGACCTCGTCCTGCGGTCCCTTGAGCGCAGCGAGTCCGGCAAATTGCGCCGAGGCATTCACGCAGGAATACAGGTTGACCGCGAGCTTGCGCGCATAGTCGTAGAGCTTGCCCGGCCACACCGCATAGCCGAGGCGCCAGCCGGTCATGGCGTATGTCTTCGACCAGCCATTGAGCAGGATCAGCCGGTCGCGGATCGACGGGTAGGTCAACAGACAGTCATGGGTCTCGCCGTCATAGACCATGTGGTCGTAGATCTCGTCCGACATGATCGCGACGTCAGGCCATTTCTCGAGACCCGCCACAAGCCTGTCGACTTCCGCCTTGCCGGTGACGCCACCGGTCGGATTGGCAGGCGAGTTGAGGATCAGCAGCCGCGTTTTCGGTGTCATGAGTCTCAGAGTTTCTTCGGCCGAAAAGGCAAAACCATTCTCCTCGCGGATCGGCACCGGCACGGGTTTCGCGCCGGTGAATTCGATCATCGACCGGTAGATCGGGAATCCCGGGTCCGGATAGAGGATTTCCGCACCGGGCTCGCCGAACATCAGGATTGACATGAACATGGTCGGCTTGCCGCCGGGCATGATCATCACGCTGTCAGGCGAGACATCGACGTTGAAGCGCTTGTGCAGGTCGGCTGCAACCGCCTCGCGCAACGGGGGGATGCCGTTGGCTGCGGTGTAGCCATGGTGGCCTTCGCGCAGCGCCTTCACCGCCGCCTCGACGATGAAATCCGGCGTCCGGAAGTCCGGCTGGCCGATGCCGAGATTGATGATGTCGCGGCCTTGCGCGGCAAGCGCATTGGCGCGGGCGAGCACCGCGAAGGCATTCTCCTCGCCGATGCGCTCGAAAGCCGCGATCGTCTTCAGCATGGCGTCGCTCCCCGGAGGCGATATCGATTTTGCGCGTAGTTCACCCGATTGCCCTGCGAAAATCAATTCGTTGCCAGCAGATCGGACGTTGCATCCTTCAGGCTTGCAGTGCCGGTAAGCTGCATCGCGCGCACCAGCTCCGTGCGCAGATGCTCCAGCACCGCATGCACGCCGTCGGCGCCGTCAACGGCAAGGCCCCAGATGATCGGCCGGCCGATCAGCACCGCGCGGGCGCCCAGCGCAAGCGCCTTGAGAATATCGGTGCCGCGGCGGATGCCGCCGTCCACATAGACTTCGGCCTTGCCCGCAAGTGCCGTCGCAACCTCGCCGATCACGGCGGCAGTCGTAGCCGTCGTATCGAGATGGCGGCCGCCGTGATTGGATACAATGATCGCGCGCGCGCCGTGCTCGGCGCAGGCAACGGCATCGTCGCCCCGCAGGACGCCCTTGACCATGACCGGAATGGGCGAGCGCTTCACCAGCCATTCCAGCTCGCGCCATGTCGCCGGATACAGGACTTTGCCGGCAAAGTCGGGGTGATAGAACGTGCGCGCCATCGGCGCGCCGGGCATGTTGATATTGCGAATGTCGGGCGACGGCTCGTGCTGCAATCGCGCCGCGCGCGGGCTCCAGCCGGGTACCGGCGCGTCGACGGTGAGCACCAGCGCGCCGAAGCCGGCGGCCGCAAGACGATCGATCAACGCCTCCACCTCGGCGCGGTTCGGCCAGTAGTAAAGCTGGAACCATTGCGGCGCGCTCCGGCGCTCGGCGGCAACGTCCTCGATGGTGACATTGGAATTGCTCGCCATGACATACGGGACATCCGCGGCCGCAGCACCTCGGGCTGTTGCGCGCTCGCCTTCCGGATTGAACAGTTTATGCCGGCCGGTCGGGGCAATCAGGATTGGCGTGGGCATCTCGTTGCCGAGCAGCGTCACCCGCGTATCGACATTGCCGATATCGCGCAGCACCCGCGGCCTCAGCCGAAGCGCGCGCCAGGCCGTCACGTTTTCAATGGTACTGATTTCGTCGTCCGCGCCGGCGGCACAGAAGGCAAATGACGCCGGAGGCATATTCTCGCGCGCCTGCCCCTCCAGCGCATCGAAATCGACACTGTCCATCCGCACCCTCGCACGACCGGCCACTAACGGCAGCAAGTCTGTCTTAACTCCCGCGCAATCGCCAGCGGTCTGGCAAAGAAATCACTTTCATTGATGGATCGATCACTTGCTAGTCGGCATTGTCCCCGCACGGCCAGTCGTGGCAGGTTTCCGTCCCCGCCTACCAGCGAGCCGCCCATGGCAAAGCCAACCGTTACCGACAAACGCCGCGCGTTCGGCGCGCTTCATCAAAGCGGCTGCTTCGTCATTCCCAATCCCTGGAATGTCGGTACCGCCCGCTATCTCCAGGGGCTCGGCTTCAAGGCGCTCGCCACAACCAGTTCGGGCTACGCCCATTCCATCGGCTATTCGGACGGCGACGTGACCCGCGACATGGTGCTGGCGCATTGCCGCGAGATCGCGCAGGCAACCGACGTACCGGTGAACGCCGACTTCGAGAACGGCTACGCCGACGATCCGGGCGCGCTGGCGGAAAACTACCGGCTTTGCATGGAGACCGGCGTCGCCGGATTGTCGATCGAGGACTTCACCGGCGATGACGCCGACCCGCTCTACGATTTCGAGAATGCGGTCAAGCGCGTGCGCGCCGCACGCGACGCGATCGACAAGGCGGGCGGCGGCGTGGTGTTCACGGCCCGCACCGAGGGCTTCATCAAGGGTCGGCCCGACATGGTCGAGACAGTCCGGCGTCTCAAGGCATTTGCGGACGCCGGCGCCGACTGCCTCTATGCGCCCGGTATCCGCACGCGCGAGCAGATCGAGACCGTGGTCAATGCGGCCGCCCCGTTGCCGGTCAACCTTTTGATGTCTTCCGCAAGCGGCCTCACGGTGAAGGACATCGCGGACCTGGGCGTGCGACGCATCAGCGTGGGCGGTACGCTGGCGCGCGTTGCCATGCATGCCTTCATCAAGTCGGCGACCGAAATCGCCACGGATGGAAAATTCGACAGCTTTGCCGGTGTGATGTCAAACGCCGAGCTCAACACATTCTTCGGCGACGATCGCGCCAAAAGCTCACGATGACGGACTCCGAACCTCATCCGGAAACCGGTCAGCCGATCGGATTGCCGGTCGATGCGACACCCGCAAAGCGCCCGGGCCCGGTGACGTTGCAAGGCCGCTATGGCCGCCTTGAAAAGCTTGAACCGCGCCATGCGGCAGACCTGTGGACGGCATTCGCCGGCCACGATGGCGTCTGGACCTATATCTCGACCGACGGACCGTTCACCAATGCCGAGGAATTTTCCGCTTTCATCGCCCGACGCGCGGCCGCCCCCGATCCTTACGCGTATGCGATCATCGACACGGCAGGCCACGCCGTCGGTTATCTGACACTGATGGAAATCAGGCCACAGATGCGCGTCGTCGAGGTCGGCCACGTACTCTACTCCCCGGCGCTTCAGCGCACGCCGCTCGGCACCGAAGCGCAATATCTGCTTGCCCGCTACGCCTTCGAAACGCTCGGCTACCGCCGCTACGAATGGAAATGCAACGCGCTCAATGCAGCCTCGCGCCGCGCGGCGCTGCGCTACGGGTTCAGCTACGAAGGCACATTCCGACAGCACCTGATCTCGAAAGGTCGCAATCGCGACAATGCCTGGTTCTCCATGCTCGACACCGAATGGCCGGACCGCAAGCGTAATTTCGAGCGCTGGCTGGCGCCGGATAACTTCACCGCCGATGGACGCCAGAAAACGGGCCTGAGCGCGATGAACGGCGTGCGTGAATGAGCGCTCCCGCGCCTCCGTCGCCCAGCCTGCTGCACTACCGCCCGTTCGTCATGTTCTGGCTGGCACGCCTTGCCGCCACCATGGGCTATCAGATGCTCACGGTGGTGATCGGCTGGCAGATTTACGAACTCACCGACAGCGCGCTCGATCTCGGCCTGGTCGGGCTGATCCAGTTCGTTCCCGCCGTGGTGCTGACGCTGCTGATCGGACATGCCGCCGATCGCTACGACCGCCGCGTGATCGTGCGCGTGGCACAGGGCGTCTATGCGCTGGCCGCGGTGTTGATCACCGCCGCCCTGCTCTCCAATGTTCTGAGCCGCAACCTCCTGTTCGCGGCGGTGTTCATGATCGGCTGCGCCCGCGCATTCGAACTGCCGACAGCCCATGCACTCGCACCTTCGCTGGTGCCGACGCCGATGATCTCGCGTGCCGTAGCGGCCTGGACCTCCGCCAACCAGGTCGCGGTGATTTGCGGCCCGGCCGCGGGCGGCCTGATCTATGTGCTGAGCCCGGTGCTGGTCGGCGCGGTGTGTCTGGTGTTTTTCCTTGTGTCGATCTTGCTGGTGACGATGGTGGAGGTGAAAGGACCGGCACCGGCGCGCGATCCGCCGACAATCGCCTCCGTGCTTGCCGGCTTTGAATACATTCGCACCCGGCGCCGGCTGCTCGGCGTCATCACCCTCGACCTGTTCGTGGTGATCCTGGGCGGCGCCACCGCACTGTTGCCGATCTATGCCAGGGACATTCTCAGCGAGGGACCGGTCGGCCTCGGTTTGCTGCGGTCGGCGCCGGCCGCCGGCGCATTGATCACATCGATCGTGCTGTCCCGCCATCCGGTCGAACGCCACATCGGACGGAAGATGTTCGCGGTGGTCGCAATCTACGGCGTGACGACCATGGTCTTTGCGCTGTCGACATGGTTCCCGCTGTCCTTGCTTGCGCTGGCGCTGCTGGGCGCATCGGACGCCGTGAGTATCGTAATCCGATTTTCGCTGGTGCAGATCGAAACTCCGGACGAGAAACGCGGCCGGGTGAGCGCGATCAACTATCTGTTTGTCGGCTCGTCGAATACGCTGGGAGAATTCGAATCCGGCGTGGTGGCTGCGTGGCTGGGCGCGGTGCCGTCGGTGCTGATCGGCGGGATCGGCTCGCTGCTGGTGGCGGGCATCTGGATGATGCTATTCCCGGACCTGCGTCGCATCGATCGCTTCGAACCGGCTGACCGCAAGAACTGAGAGGGCGTGCATGAATATCCTGATAACAGGCGCGGCGGGGATGATCGGCCGCAAGCTCGCCGCCAGACTGGTGAAGGACGGCAGCCTCAATGGCCGGCCCATCGATCGGTTGATGTTGATCGACGTGGTCGCGCCGGAAAGGCCGGCAGGTTTTGCCGGCAAGGCGGACCTGTCGACGGCCGACCTCTCGACGCCGGGCGCGGCGGCGAAGGCGATCGCCGCGCGGCCGGAGGTAATCTTCCATCTTGCTGGCGTGGTGTCGGGCGAAGCGGAAACCGATTTCGAGAAGGGCTACCGCGTCAATCTCGATGGCACCCGTGCGCTGCTGGAGGCGATCCGGCTGGCCGGCGACGGCTACCAGCCGAAATTTGTCTTCACCTCATCGCTCGCCGTCTTCGGCGCCCCGTTCCCCGAGGCCATCCCTGACGAATTCCATCTGACCCCGCTCACCTCCTACGGTACCCAGAAAGCAATCTGCGAACTGCTGCTCGCCGACTACACGCGGCGCGGCTTCCTCGACGGCGTCGGAATCCGATTGCCGTCGATCGTGGTGCGGCCGGGCAAACCGAACAAGGCGGCATCCGGTTTCTTTTCCGGCATTATCCGCGAGCCGCTGGCCGGACAGGAAGCCGTCCTGCCGGTCGCCGACAGCGTTCTGCATTGGCATGCCAGTCCGCGCTCGGCCGTGGGTTTTCTCATTCACGGCGCCGGGCTCACCCGCGCCCAGCTCGGCGATCGCATCAACATCATCATGCCGGGCGTCTGTTGCACCGTTGCCGAACAGATTGAAGCGCTCCGGCGCGTGGCCGGCGACAAGGTCGCCGGTCGCATTCGCCGCCAGGCGGATCCGCTGGTACAGCGCATTGTCGCCGGCTGGCCGAGCCGCTTCGATCCAAAACGGGCGCTGGCGCTCGGTTTCACCGTGGAGAAAACGTTCGACGACATCATCCGCGTCCACATCGAGGACGACCTGGGCGGGACCTTTGCGCGCTGATGCGCTTTGCCTCGCCACTCATTCCCGCCACTTTGATCCGGCGCTACAAGCGTTTCCTCGCCGATGTGACACTCGCCTCTGGAGAGGAGATCACCGTCCATGTCGCCAATCCGGGCTCGATGATCGGACTGGCAGAGCCCGGTTCGCAGGTCTGGCTGTCGAAATCAGCGAACGTCAAACGCAAGCTTCCCTATTCCTGGGAGCTGATTGAAGTTGATTTCGGCACCGGCGTGGAACTGGTTGGCGTCAACACCGGCCATCCCAACCTGCTGGTGGCAGAAGCGCTCGCCGCGCAGGCAATCCCCGAACTTGCCGGATACGCATCGATCCGGCGGGAGGTAAAATACGGCAAGAATTCACGCATCGATTTCCTGCTGGAAGGCAACGGCCGTCCGTCCTGCTATGTCGAGATCAAGAATGTGCACCTGATGCGGCGGGCGGGAAGAGCGGAATTTCCGGACTGCGTCACCGCGCGCGGCGCCAAGCATCTCGACGAACTCGGCGCCGTCGTTTCGGCAGGCGCGCGCGCCGTCATGCTGTTCGTCATTCAGATCGGTTCGGCGGAATGCTTCTCCCTCGCCCGCGATATCGATCCCGGCTATGGCAAGGCGTTTGATCGTGCTGAAATGACGGGCGTCGGCGCCGCTGCCTGGAAATGTGCCATTTCGCGCGAGCGCATCGACGTCTCGGCGCCGGTGCCGATCGTCCGCTAAATCCCAAGCTTGCACCCTGCGTTCCAGGCCTTACATTGGGTCCATGACCTACGTTGACGCCGCAGTCGCTCCTCTCCGCAAGACCGGCCAGATCAAGATTCACGGCCCCGAAGCTTTCGCCGGCATGCGCAAGGCCGGTCAGCTTGTGGCCCGCTGCCTGGACATGCTCACCGAGCATGTCAAACCCGGCGTGCCGACCGAGAAGATCGACCGCCTGGTGCTGGACTACGCGCTTGAACACGGCGCCTTGCCGGCGACGCTCATGTATCGCGGTTACAAGAAGTCGACCTGCACGTCCCTCAATCACGTGGTCTGCCACGGTATTCCCGGCGACAAGCCGCTGAAGGAAGGCGACATCGTCAATATCGACGTGACGCTGATCCTTGACGGCTGGCACGGCAATTCCAGCCGCATGTTCGCGGTCGGCCAGATTCCGCGTCGCGCCGAACGGCTCATCGAGGTGACCCACGAGGCGATGATGCGGGGCATCGCCACCATCCGGCCCGGCTCGACCACCGGCGACGTCGGGGCGGCCATCCAGACCTATGTGGAAGCCCAGCACATGAGCGTCGTGCGCGACTTTTGCGGGCACGGTCTGGGCCGGCTCTTCCATGACGAGCCCAACATCGTCCACGTCGGCCGCCCCGGCGAAGGCATCGTGCTCAAGCCCGGCATGTTCTTCACGGTAGAGCCCATGATCAATCTCGGCCGCCCGCACGTGAAAGTGTTGTCCGACGGGTGGACCGCAGTCACACGCGATCGGTCGCTATCGGCGCAATTCGAGCACACGGTCGGCGTCACCAAGGA
The DNA here is from genome assembly GCA_963828695.1 of uncultured Alphaproteobacteria bacterium. Classification (GTDB taxonomy): domain Bacteria; phylum Pseudomonadota; class Alphaproteobacteria; order Rhizobiales; family Xanthobacteraceae; genus Pseudolabrys. The sequence continues at coordinate 1,489,041 of CAWHFS010000001.1, forward strand.
CGGCGTGGAGGTCTTTACATTCTCCCCGGCCGGTCTCGACAAGCCGCCCTACCAGCACTGAAGGCCGCTCCCGCGGCCACCAAAAGTCTCCCTCGTAGATTGTATCAATATGAATTACAATTCTTCCGCTAGCGCGGCTTGAGGGCTGATTGATCTTGGGCTGATTGTTCATGGCGGCAAATCGCGACGACGGCAGGCGGAACAAAGGCTTCTCTGAAGGCCCGCCGCACTACCACGGTCACCGTGAACGGCTGCGGACCCGCTTCCGCGAGGCCGGCGCCGAGGCGGTGAGCGACTACGAACTGCTCGAGCTGGTGCTGTTCCGCGCCATTCCGCAGCGCGACGTCAAACCGCTGGCCAAGGAGCTGATCGCCAAATTCGGCTCCTTCGCCGAAGTGGTGGCGGCGCCGTTGGCCCGCCTTGGCGAATTCAAGGGCGTCGGCGATGCCGCAATCACCGAGATCAAGATCGTGTACGCGGCAGCCGGCCGCCTCGCGCGCGGCCAGGTGAAAAAGCGGCCGATGCTGTCGTCGTGGTCGAGCGTGCTCGATTATTGCCGCACGGCGCAGGCATTCGCCGAAAAAGAACAATTCCGCGTGCTTTTCCTCGACAAGCGCAATCAGCTTATCGCCGACGAAATACAGCAGGTCGGCACCGTCGATCACACGCCGGTTTATCCGCGCGAGGTGGTCAAGCGCGCGCTCGAATTGTCGGCTACTGCGCTCATCCTGGTGCACAACCATCCGTCCGGCGATCCGACGCCGTCACGCGCCGACATCGAGATGACGCAGGCGATCGTCGAGATTGCGCGCCCGCTCGGAATTGCCGTGCACGACCACATCATCGTCGGCAAGGAAGGCCACGCCAGTTTCAAGGGGTTGCGATTAATCTAGATTGCAGAAATAGCGCGAATACCCCCAATCACGACTCTGCAACCCGATACCGTCGGAATTTGCGCGTGCAATCTTGCGAATAAACACTTTAAGCCTGCCACAAAAATCCCTACCATTCCTCGGTGTCGGTGGCGCGCGATCGGCGCAAGTACAAAACGATCAAAGAATCCGGGTGTAAGCGATGGCTGATGTTTTCCAGGACGACAAGATTTTCGTCGGCAAAAGCACAAAACCGCAATATTTGACGCTCCGTCTTGCAAACCGGCACGGCCTCGTGACCGGCGCCACCGGCACAGGCAAGACCGTAACGCTGCAGGTGCTGGCCGAAGGATTTTCCCGCGCAGGCGTGCCGGTATTTGCCTCCGACGTCAAAGGCGACCTCTCCGGCGTCGCCGCGGCCGGAGAAAAGAAGGACTTCCTGGTCAAGCGCGCGACCGATGTCGGCTTCAAATACGAAATCGACGAGTTTCCGGTCGTGTTCTGGGATCTGTTCGGCGAACAAGGTCATCCGATCCGCACGACCGTTTTCGAAATGGGACCACTTCTATTGTCCCGCATGCTCGACCTCAATGACGTGCAGGAAGGCGTCATCAATATCGCCTTCCGTTTTGCCGATGACGAGTTCGGATCGGCTGACGCCGAGAACAAGGGATTGGTCGATCTCAAGGATCTCCGCGAGCTTCTGACCTACCTGTCCGCGAACTCCAGGGAGATCGGCGCGAAATACGGCAATGTCAGCGCGTCCACGGTCGGTTCGGTGCAGCGCCAGCTATTGGTGCTGGAGAACCAGGGCGGCGCGAAATTTTTCGGCGAGCCGGCACTGTCGATCAAGGATTTTATGCGAACGGATCGCGATGGCCGCGGAAACATCAATATTCTGTCCTCAGACAAGCTGATGGAAAATCCGCAGCTATACGCGACGTTCCTGTTGTGGCTGCTTTCCGAATTGTTCGAGGAGTTACCCGAGGTTGGCGATCTGGATAAACCGAAGCTGGTGTTCTTCTTCGATGAGGCTCACCTGCTCTTCAACGATGCGCCCAAAGCGCTGCTTGAGAAGGTCGAGCAGGTTGTCCGTCTCATCCGCTCGAAAGGCGTCGGCATTTATTTTGTCACGCAAAATCCGCTGGACGTGCCCGAGAAGGTGCTTTCGCAGCTCGGCAACCGCATTCAACATGCATTGCGTGCCTTTACGCCGCGCGAGCAGAAGGCCGTGCGGGCGGCAGCCGAAACGTTCCGGCCGAACCCCAAGCTCGACACCACGAAAGTCATTACCGAGCTGGGCAAGGGCGAGGCCCTGGTGTCGTTCCTGGAAGGCAACGGCACCCCGTCCATGGTCGAGCGTGCGTTGATCTGCCCGCCGGCAGCGAGGATCGGCCCGGTGTCGCCTGCCGAGCGCAAGGCTGTCATCGCCAAGAGTCCGGTGCGCGGAAAATATGATGAAGTCGTCGATCCGGAATCCGCTTACGAGATCCTGCAGAAACGTATTCATCAGGCAACCGAGGAAAAAGAACCCGCCCCGGAACCTTCCGCTCCGGGCAGCGGCGGCGGATGGGGTGACGTGCTTGGCGGAGTTCTCGGTGGAGGATCCTCGCGCGGCAAGTCGCGGCGCATGTCGACGAGCGAGGTCGTGGTCAAGCAGGTTGCGCGCTCCGTCGCTTCACAGGTCGGCACGCAACTTGGCCGGGCGCTCATGCGCGGCGTTCTGGGCAGCCTCGGCGGCCGTCGGTAGACGGATCGCTGTCCCCTGACTACTGCTGCCGCACGAGCGAGAACTGGCTCGTGCCCTCGGAAATCCGGCGCCAGGTCGTGGTGTCGACCTCCTCGAACCGCCATGGATTGCCGCGCGCGGGAATCAGAAGCAATTCGCCACCGGCCACCTGCCACCGCGCGAAATTGAGCTGCACAACCGAAGGGGCACAGCCCGGCTGCACGGTCAGCGCCATGCCGTCGCCGAGTGCTGTCGTAGCCAGGGTGAACGCGCACAGGGCCGTACCGGTCCCGCGCGTGAGCAGCCAGTTTCCGGCAACGTCCTCCGGCGGCTTCGGTGGCGGCCCTGCGGCAGCAGCAGCGTTTTGCAGGAAGAGTACGCCAACCCCCGGCGTCGGCGCCTCGTAGATGCCGTCTTCCACCTCGCTGAACTCGACCAGCACTTTGCCCTGCGCGTCGAACAGTTGCAGCAGGTCATTGTCGGGAAAATTCCAGCCGGCGACATCGGCGACCAGCGGAAACTGGGCTGTGCAGTTCTGGTCGAATTCGACCTTGAAACCGACCTTGGTCCGGTCAGCGCTGAAGGTAGCGGTGCATTTCTTGTCGCGGTCGGCATTGGAAAATTCCCAGCTGCCGATCACCTTCCTGGCGGATTCCCCGATCACCGTCGATGAAGCGGGCGGCTGTGTCTGCGCCAGCGCACCGCCGGCAGTGCAGACGGCGACAGTGGCGACAATGACGACCCGCACCATATCCATTCACTTGCGTTTTGGCGGCCAGGGCGTTTCCGGAACTGGCGTGAGCGGCGGCTTGCCTGCCGCCCAGGCAAGAATGTTGTCGACCACAAGCTGGTCCATGGCCGCGCGGGTGACTTCAGTTGATGAGCCGAGATGCGGGAACAGCACGATGTGGTCCATTTCGAGCAATTCCTTCGGGACATTCGGCTCCTTGGCGAAAACATCGAGGCCGGCGGAGTAGATCGTGCGGTTTTTAAGCGCCGCGATCAATGCCGTCTCGTCCACCACCGACCCGCGTGCCATGTTGATGAGGATGCCCTTCGGTCCCAGCGCCTGCAGCACGTCGGCATTGATCATGTTCGCCGTAGCCGCCCCACCCGGCACGATCACCATCAGGGTATCGACGTCGCGCGCCATGTCGATGAGCCCGGGATAGTACTTGTAGGTCACACCGTTCTGCGGATTGCGCGAGTGATACACCACCGGCACGCCGAATGCCTCCAGCCGGCGCGCGATCGCCTTGCCGATACGACCCATCCCGACCATGCCGACGGTGCGATCGCGCAAGGTGGCCTTGGTCAGCGGGTACTGCGCCTGCGGCCATTTGCCGGCGCGCACATATCGTTCGGCCTGCGGAAATTCACGCACCGTGCACAGCAACAATCCGAGCGCGGTGTCTGCGACTTCCTCGTTCAGCACTTCGGGCGTATTTGTGACGGTGATTCCATGCTCGCCCGCCCATTTGGCATCGACGTGATCGTAGCCGACGCCGAAGCTCGATACCTGTTCGAGCCCGGGAAAGCGTTGCATGAATTCCGGGCCGATGCGCTCGTTGGTATAGGCGACCACGATCGCGCGAATTTTGTCGGCGATCGGTTCCAGAAAGGCTTCCTTGTCCGGAGCATCGATCAGCGTGTGCAGATTGACCTTCGATGTGAGACCGCCAACGATGACCGGCTTCTTGTTGCCGACCAGCAATACATCCGGCTTTTCGCCAGCCATCTTCCTGTCTCCATTAAACCAGCGCGGTGACCGGCGTTTCAATGAAACGCTTGAACGCGGCAAGCAGTTCGGCCCCGAGCGCGCCGTCCACCACGCGATGATCGCATGACAGCGTGACGCTCATCTGGCTGATGAACCTGACGCCGCCGTCTTCGGTCTCGACCGGTGCGCGGCGCGTGGCCCCGACCGCCAGGATGGTCGCGTGCGGCGGATTGATGATGGCGGAAAACTCCCGCACCCCGTACATGCCGAGATTGGAGATCGCGCTGGCGCCACCTTGATATTCGTTCGGCTTGAGCTTCTTGCCGCGAGCACGCTCGGCAAGGTCGCGCATTTCCGCCGAGATCGTGGTGAGCGATTTGGTCTCGGCATTGCGGACGACCGGCGTGATCAGTCCCCCCTCAAGCGCGACGGCCACGCCAATGTCGGAATGCGTGAAACGCAGGATGCGGTCGCCGGCCCACACCGCATTCGCGGCGGAAATGCGCTGCAGCGCCGCCGCCCAGGCCTTGATGATGAAATCGTTGAGCGAAAGCTTGAATGCCGGCTGGCCGTCCTTGTCCTTGGGCGCGGCGGCATTGGCCTCCTCGCGCATGGCAATCAGCCGGCCGACATCGAGATCGGCGGTGAGATAGAAATGCGGGATGGTCTGCTTGGCTTCCACCAGCCGGGTTGCGATGGTCCGGCGCATGGAATCGAGCGGCACCTCTTCGTAGTCGATGCCCTCGTACAGTGCCTTGACCTGCGCGGCGCTGGCGCCGCGCGCCATTGCCGCCGCCGGAGCGGAAGGCGCCGCGCCTTCCACATCGCGCGCGACGATGCGGCCATGCGGACCCGAGCCTCTGATGTTGGCAAGGTCAATGCCGCGCTCACCGGCCAGCCGCCGCGCCAACGGTGTGACCACAGCGCCGCCAGGCAGTTTTGCCGGTCCGTAATTGCGCTCGGGCGTGCGCACCTCGCGAAAAGGGTCCATGTGCGGATAGGCGAATGACGCTTTCTCCGTCCGCTCATTCCCGCGTAAGCGGAAATCCAGGGATGCTTGGCTCTGGACCCCCGCTTTCGCGGGGGTGAGCGGGGTCTGTGGCGAACTCGCAGAAGCGGCGGCAGCCTTAGGCTCAGCTGCCGCGGATGCGCTGGCCCTTTCGCCATCACCGGAGATTACCGCCACCACGGCGCCGACCTTGGCCGTCTCGCCGACCTGGAAACGAATATCCGTCAGCGTGCCGGCGCCGGTGGCCGGCACTTCCATCGAGGTCTTGTCGGTCTCGATCTCGAACAGGTTCTCGCCCGGCTTCACGGCGTCGCCGGCCGACTTGAACCATTTCACGATCTTGCCCTCGGCGACGGTCTCGCCGAGCTGCGGCATCAGGACGTCCATTCCATGCCCCGTTTCTGCCGTCGTCCCCGCGAAAGCGGGGACCCATACGCCCTGCACTCTCGACAAACTGCGGAGTATGGGTCCCGGCTCTCGCGGAGTTTATCGTCGGGCCGCGCATCGCGCGGACCCGTTGGCTTGGCCGGGACGACAGGAGAGAATTTCACCAGCTCACCGACACATATTGCGTTTCAAGAAATTCCTTCATGCCTTCCTGCGCGCCTTCACGCCCGAGGCCCGACTGCTTGGTGCCGCCGAACGGCGCCGCCGGATCGGAAACAAGACCGCGGTTGAGACCGACCATGCCGAACTCGAGTTTCTCGGAGACGCGCAGGCCGCGGCTCAGGTCCTTGGTGTAGAGATACGCAACCAGCCCGTATTCGGTGTCGTTGGCGCGCTTGATCGCTTCGTCCTCGGTCTTGAAGGTCTGGATCGATGCGACCGGGCCGAAGATTTCTTCATTCAGCATCTTGGAATCGTTGGAGACATTGGTGAGGACGGTGGCCGGGTAAAAGTAGCCGGGGCCATCCGGCAACTTGCCGCCGGTCAGGACCTTGGCGCCTTTCTTGACTGCGTCGTCCACCAGTTCGATCACCTTGTCGCGGCCATCCTTGTTGACCAGCGGCCCGAGATTGACGCCTTCGTCGAGGCCGTTGCCCATCTTCAGCGAGCCCATCTTGGCGGTGAGCTTCCTGGCGAATTCGTCGTGCACTTTTTCATGGACGTAGAAGCGATTGGCTGCGGTGCAGGCTTCGCCCATGTTTCTCATTTTTGCAATCATGGCCCCATCGATGGCCGCGTCGATATCGGCATCGTCGAACACGATGAATGGCGCATTGCCGCCCAGTTCCATCGCCGGCTTGACGATATTGTCGGCGGCTTCATGCAGCAGCTTGCGGCCGACTTCGGTCGAGCCGGTAAAGGAGACGACGCGCACGCGCGGATCATGCAGCATGGCGCTGACCACCTTGCCCGATGAACGCGACGGAATGACATTCACCACGCCTGCCGGCACGCCGGCTTCCTCCAGCGCCGGCATCAGCGCCAGCATGGTCAGCGGCGTGTCTGACGCGGGCTTGAGCACCACGGGACAGCCGGCGGCGAGCGCCGGGCCGATCTTGCGCGTCGCCATTGCCGCCGGAAAATTCCACGGCGTCACCAGCACCGCGATCCCGGCTGGCTTGTGCTGGACGAAAATGCGGGCACCGGAGGCCGGCGCCATCGACACGTCGCCCTTGTTGCGCACTGCTTCCTCGGCGTACCACCGGAAAAATTCGGCTGCGTAAGCCACCTCGCCGCGCGAGTCCGGCAGCGCCTTGCCGTTTTCCAGCGTGATCAGCTTGGCGAAGCGCTCGGCGTCCCGCATGATGAGCTCGTAGCACTTGCGCAGGATTTCGGCGCGCTCGCGCGGCTTGCGCCCGGCCCAGCCCTCGAATGCATCCTGCGCGGCATCGAGCGCGGCCTTGGCGTCCTCGACCGTGGCGCTGGCAACCGATGCGATCTTGCGTTCGGTCGCAGGATCGATCACGTCAAAGCGGCCATTGTCGGAAGCTTTGCGCCATTTGCCGCCGATCCAGAGATCAGTCGGAACGTTGGCGAGAAGATTTTCATACATGAGAACTCTCCCCTTGCTCCGCTCATTCCCGCGCAAGCGGGTATCCGGTTATTTGGCCCTGAGTCCCCGCTTTCGCGGGGACGAGCGGAAACCTAACTTCCAAGCGACTTGCGCACCGTTTCCGCGATGCGATCCGGCGTCGGCAGCACGATGTCTTCCAGGATGTCGGCGGCCGGCAGCGGAATGTGCGGCGTGGTGATGCGGACCGGCGGACCGTCGAGATCGTAGAAGGATTCGTCCGCCGCAATCGACACGATTTCGGCGCCCCAACCGCACAGCCTTGGATTTTCCTCGACCGTGAACAGTCGATGGGTGCGCGCGACCGAGCCCAGGATGGTCTGGGTATCGAGCGGCACCAGCGAGCGCACATCGACAACTTCACAGTCGATGCCCTGTTCCGCCTTCAGCTTCTCGGCCGCTTCCACGGCGCGCGGGACCATCAGCGCCAGCGCGCAGATGGTGGCGTCCTTGCCGGGCCGCACGATCCTGGCGGTGCCGAGGGTGTCGACGATTTCGCCGTCAGGCACCTCGCCCTTGGTGGCGTAGAGCGACTTGTGCTCGCAGAAGATCACCGGGTCGGGGTCGCGCACGGATGCCGCCAGCAAGCCGATGACGTCGCGCGGCGTCGATGGCGCCACCACTTTCAGCCCAGGGATCATCATGCACCAGTTCTCGACGCTCTGGGAATGCTGCGCGCCGAAGCGCGATCCGGCGCCGTTGCCGGTACGCACGACCAGCGGGCATTTGAGTTGCCCGTTCGACATGTAGCGGCTCTTGGGAAATTCATTGGCGATATAGTCGAAGCAGACCGCGAAGAAATCGGAGAACATGATCTCCGCGATCGGCTTCAGGCCGGTCATCGCCGCACCCATGGCGGCGCCGAGAATGGCCTGCTCCGAGATCGGCGTGTCGCGCACGCGCAAGGGACCGAACTGTTCGTAGAGGCCAACGGTCGCCTTGAATACACCGCCGGGCTTGGCGACATCCTCGCCGAGGAACACAACGTCGGGGTCGCGTTCCATTTCCTGGGCGATACCGCGGATGACGGCGTCGCGATAGGTCAATTCCGCCATGCCCAGCCTCCATCGGCATAGACATCGGTGGTGATGATTTCGAGCGGCGGCGGCGGCGCAGCCTTGCAGGCCTCCGTGGCGTCATCGACGATCTTGCGCACTTCGGCATCGATGTCGGCAATCGTCTTGTCGGGCACACCGAACTGCAACAGCCGCTCGCGATAGATCTTGATCGGATCGCGCAGCTTCCAGCGGTCGAGCTCACCTTCCGGCCGGTATTTCGCCGGATCGGCGCGCGAGTGGCCGCTGTGGCGATAGGTCAGGCATTCGATCAGCGACGGACCGCCGCCGGTGCGCGCCTTGTCGTATGCGGCCTGAGCGGTGCGATAGACCACGTCGGCATCGTTGCCGTCGATGACGATACGTTCGAGACCGTAAGCCGAGGCGCGGTCGGCGGCCGGCTGCGGCACCGCCGTGACGTCGCCGATCGGCGTATATTCCATGTACAGATTGTTTTCGCAGACGAAAATCACGGGAAGCTTCCACACGGCGGCGAAATTGAGCGCCTCGTGGAACGCGCCGATATTGGTGGTGCCGTCTCCGAAGAAGCAGACGGAAACATCCTTGTCGCCCTTGTACTGCGCGCGCCAGGCGGCACCGCAGGCAATCGGCAGATGCGCGCCGATGATGGCGTAGGACCCCATCACGCCGTGATCGACCGACGTCAGATGCATGGAGCCGCCTTTGCCGCGCATCAGGCCATTGTCGCGCTGCATCAGCTCGCCCAGAACCTTCTCGACCGACACGCCGCGCGCCAGCGTATGGGCATGGCCGCGATAGGTGCAGAAGCTCAGGTCACCCTTCTTCATGGCACCGGCAAAGCCTGCCGCCACCGCTTCCTGACCGAGCGAAAGATGGCTGGTGCCCTTGACCAGGTTCTGCAGGAACAGGTCATAGGCGCGTTGTTCGGCCTCGCGGATCATCACCTGCGTCCGGTAAAGTTCCAGGCGCTTGTCTTCCCCGATATCGTCATTCAAGCCGGAGCCGGCCTTGGCCTGCGTCCGGTCCTTTACTGTCGCCATGGATGATCCTCAAAAGCTGAAATCGGGTCGGAACTTAGCCCCGATGAATGAGACCCCGCAACTCTCCTATTCGAGCGGACCTTCGACCACGCCAGCGCTGGTGGCGGACTGACCACGCTTGCGCTCGCGGTGGAGCAAATACAGGCCGGAACTGATTACGACGGCCGCCCCGGCCATCGTCCAGCCGGTGGGGACATGGTCAAACACCAGATAGCCCAGGATGACCACCCATATCAGTTGCGTATAGACGAAGGGCGAGAGCACCGAGGCCGGCGCCAGCTTGTGGCCCGCAATCAGAAAGAAATGCCCGAGACTGCCGAGCACGCCGGTGCCCATGAGCATCAGCGCAATCACCCAGTTTTCCGGCGTTGTCCAGACAAAGGGAATGACCGGCAGCAGCATCAGCGCGCCGATGAAATTCGCATAAAACAGCGAGGTCTGATTGGAATCGACCCGCGACACCACGCGCGTGATCACTGCGTATAAGCCATAGCATATGGTCGCCGCCAGCGAGATGAATGCGGCCGGGTGCATGCCGCCGAAACCGGGACGCGTGATCAGCAAGACGCCGCCGAAGCCGACGGCGATCGCGCACCAGCGACGCCAGCCGATCCACTCGCCAAGTATCGGTCCGGCAGCGATCGCGACGATGAATGGAAATGTGAAAATAATCGACAGCGCCTCGTCGAGCTGGAGCCAGCGCAACGCCAGGAAGTTCAACACGCTCGAGCCGGCGAGCAGGATGGAGCGCACGATCTGCAGGTTCAGCCGCCTGGTGCGCAGCAATCCCGGATGTGTCAACGGATTGGATACGATCAGCGTCAGCACGAAAGCGCTGGTGTAGCGCCCCCATGCGATCTGCATCGGATCCATCCTGGTATTGAGGAACTTGGCCGTGGTGTCGAGGCAGGCAAACAGCGCCACTGCTCCGCACATCAGGGCGATGCCGGTGAGCCGCTGACGGCGCTGGAGTACAGAGTCGTGCATGGATTGGGCCACGGCCAACCCCCTAGCGTAGCCGCTGCGCGCTGGCGAGCGGCCTTTTGATCCAATCTGGTTTGTCGGAGCGTCGGTTGAATTCAGAGGTCACATAGTATATCGAATGTGATGTGGGGCCAGCGGCGGTCGCCCCGCATTTTGCCCAAGGCTTGCGAGCCCAAGCACCGTCTCCTTCGCTTACGGAGGGGACCGATGTTGTTCGCAAGATAGTGATCTCAAACCAATTCAGCAAAATTTCGGGGACCAAGCCGCCTCCCCGTCAGATGACATCCATCCAAGCGCTGCGCCCTTTCTCATTGGGAGCGACTGCCATGGATGGATGGACCTTGGGACTTTTTCTTGGAGCTACCTTTTTCGGCGGACTGACCAGCGGCCTGACCGGCTTCGCCGCCGGGCTCGTCGTCTCGGGCGTGTGGCTGCACATCATCACGCCGATACAGACGGCCGTGCTGATCGCCGCATACGGCGTCGTCAATCAGGCTTACGGAATCTGGAAAGTGCGCCGCGCGCTGCGGTGGCGGCGCGTGCTGCCGTTCGTGATCGGTGGCGCGGCCGGCATCCCGCTCGGCGCTTGTCTGCTTACCTACGCCAATCCGGCGTATCTGCGGATCGGTGTCGGCGTGCTGTTGGTCGCCTACTCCACTTACAATCTGGCGAAACCGACGTTTACGCCGATCGCGTCCAGCGCGGCGACTGATCTCGGCATCGGCGTCTTGAACGGTATGCTCGGCGGCTTGACCGGTCTCGGTGGCGTCATCAGCACGATCTGGGTTCAGCTTGGTGGCGAGCCGAAAGACGCACAGCGCGCTGTCTTCCAACCGGTGCTGTTCATGACGATGGTCATGACGACGCTGACGTTTGGCGTCTCCGGCCACCTGTTCAACGACGGCATGTTCAAGCTCTTCCTGCTTGGCTTGCCGGTCCTGCTGCTCGGCTTGTGGGTCGGCGTCTTCCTTTACGGAAAGCTCGACGATGCCGCGTTCCGCAGGGTCATTCTCGTCTTGCTGCTCGTTTCGGGCTTGTCACTTGTTGTGCCGGCATTCTTCCGATGACGGCTTGCCGGCGATGAACCGCTGAGTTAGATTTTTCTCGTGGGGCCAGCGACGGTCGCCCCGCCCTCTTGAAGGCTTGCGAGCCCAAGCACCGTCTCCTTCGTTTACGGAGGGGACCTATGCTGTCTCCAGGCTTTTTCATCTCACCGGAAGATCTCTGGAATGCGATTGCGACGCCGCAGGCGCCGCAGATCGTCGATGTCCGTCGTCGCGACGTATTCGACCAGTCGCCGGACCTGCTGCCCGGCGCGGTATGGCGCGAGGCCGGCAAAGCCCGGCAGTGGGCCGCCGATATCGACCGCACGCGACCGATCATTGTCGCCTGCAAGGCCGGGCACGAATTGAGCCAAAGCACTGTTGCGCAACTTCGTGCCGACGGTTTCCGCGCGCGTGTCATGGAAGGCGGCTATGAGGCATGGGCCAAAGCCCGTTTGCCGTTCGTCGCCAAGCCTGAATTCGACCGTATTGCGCCGAAACGTCCGAGCCAATGGGTGACGCGGCGGCGGCCGAAGCTCGACCGTGTCGCCTGCCCCTGGCTGATCCGCCGTTTCCTCGATCCGGATGCCCGAATCCTGTTCGTCGATCCCGCAGAAGTGCCGACCGTCGCGCGCGAAACCGGCGCCATTCCGTTCGACATCAAGGATGTCGAGCTGAGCCACGAGGGCGAGCGCTGCAGCTTCGACACCATGCTCAGGCTGTTCGGGCTGGAAGCAGAACCATCACTCGCCCGCCTCGCCCTGATCGTGCGCGGTGCCGACACGGCGCGGCCCGACCTCGCGCCGGAAGCTGCCGGTCTGCACGCGGTGTCGCTCGGCCTGTCAGCGCTTGCCGGCGATGACGACCACGGCCTGCTGCAGCGTGGTTTCCTCGTCTATGATGCGCTGTTCGCCTGGCTGCGCTTTGCCGCCGACGAGCGCCATAACTGGCCGGCAAAGGCGGCGTGACATGAACGACCGGACGACGGTACTGCCCGCGCCGACATTCGGCGAAGCGCTCAAGGTCTGGTTCAAGGTCGGCTGTCTGTCGTTCGGCGGGCCGGCCGGCCAGATCGCGCTGATGCATCGCATCGTGGTCGACGAGAAGAAATGGCTGGACGAGCCGCGTTTCCTGCACGCGCTCAATTTCTCCATGCTCCTGCCGGGGCCGGAGGCAACCGAGCTCGCGACTTACGCTGGCTGGCTGCTGCATGGCGTGCGCGGCGGGCTCGCCGCCGGATTGCTGTTCGTGGTGCCGGGCGCCCTGGTGATGCTCGGTTTGACGTTGCTCTACGTCTACGGCCGCGGGCTCGGTCCGGTCGATGGCGCATTGTTCGGCATTAAAGCCGCGGTGCTGGTGATCGTGATCGAGGCGCTCATCCGCATCGGACGCCGCGCGCTGAAAAGCCAGTTGCTGGTCGCGCTCGCCGCCCTTGCGTTCATCGCCATCTTCTTTTTTGCCGTGCCGTTTCCGCTGATCGTGGTTGCCGCGGGCGTGACCGGATTTCTGGTGGCGCAGCGCGCGCCGGGTCAACTCGGTGTGGCTGACAAAGTGCAGGCCAAAGCGGCACCCCCTAGCGGACGCTGGCGCCAGTTCGGCGTGTCGCTGGCAATTGGACTGGTGTTGTGGTGGGCACCCGTCGTCATCCTTGCCGCGCTGTTTGGCGGCAGCCATGTGCTGGTGGCGGTCGGCCTGTTCTTTTCAAAACTCGCCGTCGTCACCTTCGGGGGTGCTTACGCGGTGCTGGCCTACATGGCGCAGCAGGCGGTGGAGACCCATGGCTGGCTGGCCGCGCCGGAAATGGTGGATGGGCTCGGGCTCGCCGAAACGACACCGGGGCCGCTCATCCTGGTGACGCAATTTGTCGGCTTCATTGCCGCCTTCCGCGATCCGGCGCCATTTTCCCCGCTCGTTGCCGGTCTGCTCGGCGCCGGGATCACGACCTGGGTGACGTTCGTGCCTCCGATCCTGTGGATCTTCGCCGGCGCGCCTTTCATCGAGGAGCTGCGTGGCAACAAACGCCTGGCCGGGGCCCTGGCCGCAATCACCGCGGCCGTTGTCGGCGTCATCCTCAATCTGTCGGTCTGGTTCGCATTGCACGTGCTGTTCGGCAAGGTAACCGAAATGCATTCTGGTCCCCTGCGCTGGTATGCCTTCGACCCCGCCGCCCTCGACGCGCATGTGGCCGTGCTTGCAGCCACCGCCGCACTGCTGACGTTCCGTTTCCACCGCGGTCTGATCGAGGTTGTCGGCGTGATGGCGCTGCTGGGAATCGTGACGCGTTTTTACGGCTAGAGTTCGCGCTTCACCGCGCTTTCGTGCCAGCGCCGCAGGGCAAAATGCGAGAGCGCCGACAGCGCGAAAAAGATGGCGACGCCGGCAACCGACAGCAGCAGCAACGCCGCGAACATCCGCGGTATATTCAGCCGGTAGCCGGATTCGGCGATGCGATAGGCAAGCCCCGACCCGGCACCGGCTGAACCGGCCGCGATTTCCGCCACCACCGCACCGATCAGCGACAGCCCGCCGGCAATGCGCAATCCCGTCAGCATTTGCGGCAGTGCCGACGGCAGTTTCAAATTCCACAGAACCTGCCAACGCGACGCCTTGTAGAGCTGGAACAGCGACAGCAGATTGTGATCGACCGATTGCAGCCCGAGCGTGGTGTTGGCGAGCACCGGAAAGAACGCCACGATCCACGCGCAGGCCAGCACTGCCAGCGGCTGCGGCAGATAAATCAGCAGGATCGGCGCAATGGCGACGATCGGCGTCACCTGCAGAATGACCGCGTAGGGATAAAATGAATATTCGACCAGCCGCCACTGGTTGAATGCGATCGCCAGCGCGATGCCGCCAATGGCGGCCAACGCGAAGCCTTCAAATGTAATCGTGAGCGTTACCAGCAGCGAATGCCACAGCAGGCTGCCGTCGGCGACCAAGGTCGCCAGCACCAGGCCGGGACCCGGCAGCACGAAGGGAGGAATTGCGAACACGCGCACAATGGCATGCCAGACCAGCACGACGAGCACGAGCACGAGAATCGGCAGACCAATGCGCAGAATACGGGCGAAGCTCATCGCGCAATTCTCCCCGCCCTCATCCTGAGGAGGCGCCAACGGGTCCGCACGAAGCGCGGCCCGATGACAGGCTCCGCGCCGTCTCGAAGGATGGGGCGGCCCCATGCTTGGAGACGCGCTCTCCGAGCGCTCTTCAGCATGAGGCCGATCGGGCCGATCACAATCATCTTGGTGGCTCCGCCATCGCCCGGGAGAGCGCTTCGGAAACCAGCCGACAGAAGCCGGCATAGTCCGCCGAGGTGCGGAAGCGCTCGTCGCGTGGATAAGGCGCCGGGATGTCGATTTCGGCGAACACGCGGCCCGGCCGCGGCGTCATGATCACGATGCGCTGGGAAAGGTATACCGACTCGAACACCGAATGGGTAACGAAGATGACTGTACGGCGCAGCTCCAGCCACAGCGCCAGCAGATCGTTGTTGAGCTTGAAGCGCGTGATCTCGTCGAGTGCCGCAAACGGCTCGTCCATCAACAGCAGCCGCGGCTCGGTCACCAGCGCGCGGGCGATCGAGGTGCGCATGCGCATGCCGCCGGAGAGTTCGCGCGGATAGCTTTGCGCAAAGTCGGCCAGCCCGACACGCTCCAGCACCCTGGTCACCGAGGCGCGCGCCTGTGCATCGTCGGCTTCGGCGAGCTTGAGCGGCAGTCGCACATTGGCGGCGACGTTCGCCCAAGGCATCAATGTCGGCTCCTGGAAAACGAAACCGATCTCTCCCGCGCCGCCGGCCTTGTCATCCGGCCATTGCACCGTGCCGGCAGTCGGCGCGCTCAGGCCCGCGACGATACGCAGCGCCGTCGACTTGCCGCAGCCCGACGGCCCCAGCAGCGAGACAAATTCACCCGCGCTCACATCCAGACCAAATCCATCGAGAGCGGTCGTGCCACGATCAAACGTCTTGCCGACGTCGCGCAAGGAGACGATGGCCTGCCCGCGAGTGTTCATTGAGGCCGCAACTCGACACCCACGCCCTTGTTGACGAATTTCAGCGTGTAGGCGCGCCTGAAGTCGACATTGGCCTTCACGACGCCGGCGTGCACCATCTTGTCGTAGAAATTCTTCATGCGCGCGTCGGTCATTGCGCCGATTCCGAGCTTGATCGAATCGCCGGAGTCGACGATCCCGTATTCCTTCATCTTGGCGATGGAATAGGACAGCAGCGCGTCGGTCATCTCGGGGTTCTGTTTCTTGATCAACGCATTCCCTGCCCGGCTGTCGCCGTAGATATAATGATACCAGCCGATGACCGAAGCGTCGACGAAGCGCTGCACCAGATCGGGCTGCTTCTCCGCCAGATCGCGCCTTGTCTCGATCAATGTCGAATAGGTGTTGAAGCCATGGTCGGCGAGCAGAAACACTTTCGGCTTGATATGCGCCTGTTGTTCGATCGCGAACGGCTCCGAAGTGACATAGCCCTGCATCGCCGAATTCCTGTCGGCAAGGAAGGGTTGCGGATTGAAAGTATAGGGCTTCACTTTCGATTCATCGAAACCGAAGTCCGCCTTCAGCCACTGGAAATAGCTCGCCATGCCTTCCTTGGAGACGAACAGCGTGAGCTTCTTCAGCTCCTCGAATTTCGTAACGCCCGGATGCGCGATCAGTACCTGCGGGTCCTTCTGGAAGCTCGCCGCCACCACGATGGTCGGTATATTGTGCGCGACGGCGTCGAAGGATTGCAGCGTGTTGGCGCTCATGAAGAAGTCGATCTTGCCGACCGGCAGCAGGATGCGATTGTTCACGTTCGGCCCGCCCGGGACGATGGTCACGTCCAGCCCGTATTTTGCGTAGGTGCCGTCGGCGAGAGCCTGATAGAAGCCGCCGTGCTCGGCTTCCGCCACCCAATTGGTACCGAAACGGACCTTGTCGAGCTTTTGCGCCTGTGCCGGCGCCAGCGCCGCGGCCAAAGCCAGTAAAATCAGGCCAAATCGCATCATTTCCCTCACTGTGTCATTGCCCGACAGCAGCCGGCAAGACGTTAAAAATCTTTGAACCTTTTCCGGCGCGGCCGCGACCCATTCATACGCGGCCAGTACGGCCGTCCTTTTCAAACGTCCGGAGTAGGTGATCGTCACCTGTTGATTTTACCAGCTGAGATCGGCGCCAGCCCCCCGTCCATCCCTGCGCCGATCTGAAAGACCCGCCCGGCCAGTCCCCGTCCGGGCGGGTCACTTTATTCGCTTGCCCCGTCTTTATTTATCCGCGCGCCGGAACCCGGCACGGCGACTGGCGCGACAACGGCCCGCTTGCGCAAACGGCGCAGTTTTGCATTGATAATCAAAACAATAACGGCCGCAGCCGGGCCCGCCGGGCTGGCAGGCGGAAACCTTCATTCCCGTGGGAGGAAACTCATGTCTTTCACCAAAGCCCTGCTTTCGCTCGCCTTCGCGACGCTCGCCGGCACCGCCGCGGCCCAAACTGAAATCAAATTCGGCCATGTCGGCGCGCCCGGCTCGCTGTTCGCGCAATCCGCCGAACTTTTCGCCGAACGTGCAAACGCCAAACTCGGCAACAAGGCCAAGGTCGTGGTCTACGGGTCGAGCCAGCTCGGCAGCGACTCCGAACTGTTGAAGAAGCTCAAGCTCGGCACCGTTGATCTCGCGCTGCCGTCCACCGTCATGACCTCGGTGGCTCCCGAATTCGGCGTTTTCGAAATGCCCTACCTCGTTCAGGATCGCGGGCATGCCGCGCGCATCGCCAAGCAGGTCACCCACCCGATCCTCGGCCCGATCGCCGAAAAGCACGGCTATCGTATTCTCGGCGTCTGGGAAAACGGGTACCGCCAGATCACCAACAACAAGCGACCGATCGTGAAGCCGGCCGATCTCGACGGCATCAAGTTGCGCACGCCGAAGGGCGTCTGGCGCGTGAAGATGTTCAAGGCCTATGGCGCCAATCCCTCGCCCATGGCGCTGAAGGAAGTATTCGTGGCGCTGCAGACCGGCGTCATGGACGGCCAGGAAAATCCGCTGACGCAGATCTATTCGCAGAAATTCCAGGAAGTGCAGAAATATCTGTCGCTCAGCGGCCACGTCTATACGCCGGCCTATATCGTCGCCGGCGCCAGCTGGTCGCGGCTGCCGCCCGACGTCCAGAAGATCCTCACCGAGACCGCCGTCGCGGTGGAACCGGATATCCTCAAGCTCGCCGCCAAGCTCGACGATGAATTGATCGGCAAGATGAAAACCTCCGGCATCAAGGTCAACGAGGTGGACAAGGCCGCCTTCGTCGCCGCCAGCAAGGGCGTCTACGACGAATTCTCCAAGGAAGTTCCGATGGGCAAGACGCTGATCGAAAAGTCGCTCAGCCTGGCCAAGAGTTCGTAACACCCGATCGAAACATGCCGGGCCGGAAACGGCCCGGCATGTCACATTCTGCCGACCACGATCCGGCTTGCCCGGACAATAAATCGTCCCATGAAGACTTTCCGGCTCATCTACGACCGCGTGCTCGAGGCGATCGCGGTGATCCTGATCGTCGCCGTGACGACGATCGTCACGATGGGCTTCGTCTACCGAGGAATTGGCGATTCTCTGGCCTGGTACGACGAGGTGGCGGAAGTTGCGCTCGCGTGGCTGACCTACTACGCCGGCGCGCTTGCCGCGTTGCGCGGTGCCCATATCGGGTTTGCCGGCTTCGTCAATTCGCTGCCGGCCAGGTGGCGTGTCGCCGCCGCCATTTTCTCTTCGGCCGTGACAATCTTCTTCTTCGGACTGCTGACCGTGGTCGGCTTCCAGGTGGTGGAAATCCTCAAGGGCGATACGCTGGTTTCGCTTCCGCAAGTCCCGCTGCGGCTGACCAACTCGGTCATTCCCATTGCAGGCGTCATGTTCGTCATTGCCGAACTCATCCGGCTACCCGAACTCATTGCGGAAGCACGGCGCGGTCCGCTGACCGACCATGAATTGCTCGCCGCACTTGAACATGCCGAAGCGGCCAGGAAGGACATCGCGTCGTGAACATTGCGGTCGGCGCCATGCTGCTGGGCATGATCGGACTGGTCATGCTGAACGTGCCGATCGCGGTGGCGCTCGGCGTTGTGGCGGTCTTCGCGATCTGGATCGTGCAAGGTCCGACCATGCTGCCGAATGTCGCGCTGGTCATGTACGACGGCGCCACGAGTTTCCCGCTGTTGGCAGTGCCGCTGTTCATCCTGGCCGGCGGCATCATGAATGCCTCCTCGATTGCGCGCCGGCTGATCAATCTCGCGACCGCCATTCTCGGCTTCATCCGCGGCGGCCTCGCGATGGTGACGGTCGGTTCCGCCATGTTCTTTGCCGAGATTTCCGGATCGGCGGTGGCCGATGTTGCGGCCCTCGGCACGCTGCTGATCCCGGCGATGAAATCGCGCGGCTATTCCAAGGAATTTGCCGCCGCCGTCACATCCTCCTCGGCCAGCCTGGCCATCATCATCCCGCCTTCGATTCCGATGATCATTTACGCGGCGATGGCGCAGGAATCCGCGGTGAAGATTTTCGTCGCCGGCATCGTTCCGGGCCTGATCGGCGGGCTCGGCCTGATGGCCCTGTGTTACTACTACGCCCGGAAATACGACTTCCCGGTCGAGCAGCGCTTCAATCTGTGCCGGCTGGCGCAGGCGACGCGTGAGGCAGCCTGGGCGCTGGTCATGCCGCTGATCATCCTGGGCGGCATTTTCGGGGGTTTCGTCACCGCCACCGAAGGCGCCGCACTGGCGGTGCTGGCCGCACTGGTCATCGGCGTCGTCATCTATCGCGATCTCGGCTTCAAGGATCTGTACCAGGCCTGCATCGATTCCGCGATCCAGACCGCCGTCGTCATGCTGCTGGTCGCGGCCTCTGCGCTGGTCGGCGTCTACCTCACCGAAAGCCAGCTGCCGCAGAAGCTCGCCGCCTCGATCATCGATATCACGACCAATCCCTACCTCGTGCTGCTGATCCTCAACGTATTCTTCCTGATCATCGGCATGTTCCTGCATTCGGCAGCGGCAATCATCCTTACGGTGCCGATCGTACTGCCGCTGATCCATCAGGTGCACATCGATCCGATCCATTTCGGTCTGGTGCTCACCCTCAATCTCGCCATCGGCCAGCAGACGCCGCCGGTTGCTTCCGTGCTCATTGCATCATGCTCGATTGCCAAATCCGACATCTGGGCCACCACCAAGGCCAATCTCGGCTTTATCGGCGTGCTGCTGTTGGCGCTGCTGCTGTGCACCTATGTTCCGTGGCTGTCGCTGGCGCTGATCAACGCGTTCTACAATTAGCCATCACGTCAGATCGTTGCGCACGATCTTCGCGCCATCCACCATGGCCTGCATTTTTCCAAATGCTGTCTCGCGCGGCAGATATTTCATGCCGCAATCGGGAGCAATCACGAGGCGTTGGGGCGGCACATGCGCGAGTGCCTCGCGAATGCGGGCCGCGACAATCTCGGGCGTTTCCACCTTTTGATCGGCGAGATCAATGACGCCGAGAATGATGGTCTTCGACGGCAGCTTCTCCAGGACCTTGAGATCAAGTTTCGGTTGCGCGGCCTCGATGGAAACCTGGGCGGCTTTCGAACCTTCCAGTTCCGGCAGGAACGAATAGCCGGTCGGCTTGTCATGCACGACGGCGGCGTATCCGAAACACAAATGGACCGCGATGGTGCCGGTCACGCCGTCGAGCGCGCGGTCGAGCGCCTTCAAGCCGTATGCGCGCGCCTTGTCGGGGTGTTGCTGCATCCACGGCTCGTCGATCTGCACGATGTCGCAGCCTGCCGCGAACAGATCCTTGATCTCGTCGTTGACGGCGGCGGCATAGTCGAGCGCCATTTCTTCATCGCTCTGGTAGAACTCGTTCTGCGCCTGCTTCGACATGGTGAAGGGCCCGGGCACCGTCATCTTCACCTGCTTCTTCGTATTGGCGCGCAGGAACTGCAGGTCGCGCAGCTCGACCGGATATTTGCGGCTGATCTTTCCGGTAATGCGCGGAACCGGAATCGGCTTGCCCGAGCGATTGATGGTGGTGCCCGGATTTTCCGTATCGACGCCCGCGAGTGCCGTGGCGAAGCGATTGGAATAGCTTTCGCGCCGCTGCTCGCCGTCACTGATGATATCGAGGCCGGCGCGCTCCTGATCCTGGATGGCAAGCAGGGTCGCCTCGTCCTGTCTGGCCTCCAGCGCCTTTGGATCGACCAGCCAGAGATCGTCCATGCGCACGCGTGGCACCATCTTCGACAGCTTCGCGCGGTCGATCAGCCATTCGGGCTGCGGATAGGAGCCGACCAGACTCGTTGGAAAAAGTTTTCCGGCCATGCGTCTATTATGACGGCATGGCCGCCTTTGAGCCAGCCGCGTCAACACTCATCGCCAGCACGCATGCAACGTGGGCGGCATCCCGCCCGCTGCCGTCGTGAATTTGATGACGGCACGAGGTTCCATCGGCGACGATCAGTGCGTCGGCGGGCGCCTTGCGCACGGCCGGCAGCAGCGACAATTCACCCATCCTGAGCGAGACGTCGATGGTATCGGCATCGTATCCGAAGGAGCCTGCCATGCCGCAGCAGCTCAATTCGACCGTCTCCACCGCAAGCCCGGGAATCATCTTCAAAACGCTCTCGACCGCGCCCATGGCGTCGAAGGCCTTCTGGTGACAATGGCCGTGCAGCAGTGCCCTTTTCGGCAGCGAACCGAGCGGCAGGTTCAACCGGCCTTCGTTGCGTTCGCGAACGAGGAATTCCTCGAGCAGCAATGCCTGCGCCGCCAGCGCGTCAACGGCCGGCCCCTTGAACAGTGCCGGGACCTCGTCGCGGAAAGTGAACAGGCAGCTCGGCTCCAGCCCGATGACAGGAACGCCCCGCGTTACATAAGGCGCCAGTGCCGCAATCGTCCGTTCCATTTCGCGGCGCGCCTCTTCGATCTGCCCGATCGAAAGAAAAGTCCGGCCGCAGCACAGCGGACGCTCGTTTCCGTCCACCGGACGCGCGGCATGCACGCGATAGCCGCCTGCCGTGAGCACCTTGAGCGCGGCGTCGAGGTTTTCTCGCTCGAAATAGCGGTCAAAGGTGTCAGCAAACAGCACGACGTCGCGGCCGCCGACCGGGCCCACAGTACCTTGCGGGTCACGGAAGATATCGTGGCGCCATGCCGGCAGGCTGCGCCGGCTGGAAAAGCCTGCAACGCGTTCCGACAGGCTGCGCAACATCGCGCTTGCATCGCGCAGATTGAACAGCCACGGCAGCCTCGCCGCATAAGGCGCATAGTGCGGCAGATAGCCGACCAGGCGTTCGTGCAAGGTGAGGCCGTGCTTGCCGGCACGCGCGGCCTGCACCTCGATCTTCATGCGCGCCATGTCGACGCCGGTCGGGCATTCACGCCGGCAGGCCTTGCAGGAAACGCACAGCTTGAGCGTCTCGGCCATCTCATCGGAGGCGAGCGCGTCGCGGCCGAGCTGGCCGGTAACCGCAAGCCGCAGCGTATTGGCGCGCCCGCGCGTGACGTCGCGCTCGTCGCGGGTGACACGGTAGCTTGGGCACATTGCGCCGCCGGCGAGCTTGCGGCAGGCGCCGTTGTTGTTGCACATCTCGATTGCGCCCTGGAAACCGCCGCCGGCGCCGGGAAATGCCGACCAGTCGAGATGCGTTGTGATCGCCTCGCCCCGGTAGCCGGGCGCGTAACGGAACAGGCCGCGATCGTCGAATTTCGGCGATCGCACCACCTTGCCGGGATTGTAGAGTCCCTGCGGATCGAAACAGTCCTTCACCTGCTCGAATGCGCGCGCCAGGCGCGAACCGAACATCACCTCGTTGAATTCCGAGCGAACCAGCCCGTCGCCATGCTCGCCGGAATGCGAGCCCTTGTACTCGCGCACCATGGCGAACGCCTCCTCGGCGATCTCGCGCATGGCATGCACGTCCTTGTCCTGGCGCAGGTTGAGGATCGGCCGCACATGCAGGCAGCCGGAGCCGGCATGCGCATACCAGGTGCCGCGGGTACCGTGCCTTTCGAAAATTCGCGTGAGCCGCTCGGTATACTGCGCAAGATGCTCGAGCGGTACCGCGCAGTCCTCGACGAAAGAGACCGGCTTTCCCTCCTCCTTCATCGACATCATGATATTGAGGCCTGACGTGCGCACGTCGGTGATCGCGGTCTGCAGTTCGGGACTGAGCACCTCGACCACGCCACCCCGCTGCGCGCCGTGCTTGTCCCAGGAATATCCGAGATCGCCGATCAGGTCCTCGAGCCGCCGCAGCCGGCGCAGATTTTCCTCGTGATCGTCCTCGCCGAACTCCACCAGCAATATGGCTTCCGGCGTCTCGCGCACGAACTGCTCCAGCGTCGGCCTGAAGATCGGAATTTCGCGCGCCAGCGCGATCATGGTGCGATCGATCAATTCGACTGCGATCGGCTGCAGCTTCACGATGTGCTGGGCAGCATCCATCGCATGGTAGAAGCTGCCGAAGTGACAGGCGCCGACCGCACGGCGCGGAAGCACCGGCGCAAGCTTCAATTCGATGCGAGTGGAGAAGCCGAGCGTGCCTTCGGCGCCCACCAGCACATGCGCGAGGTTGACGTCGTTCTTGAACGGCACCAGCGCATCGATGTTGTAGCCGCCGACCCGGCGCTGCACCTTGGGAAAGCGCGCAGCGATCTCACCGGCTTCGCGCGTGCCGATTGCGAGCAGGTCCTTGACCAGCGGCCGCAGCGGCGCCGGCACGTCATTGAGATTGCCGCCGATGCGCCCGAACTGCGCCAGCGAACCGTCGGCAAGCAGCGCCTCGATCGAGATCACGTTGTCGCGCATGGTGCCGTAGCGCATGGATCGGCCGCCGCAGGAATTGTTGCCGGCCATGCCGCCAATGGTCGCGCGCGACGAGGTCGAGATATCGACCGGGAACCAAAGCCCGTGTGCTTTGAGCTGCCGGTTGAGATCGTCGAGCACGACGCCTGGCTCCACCGTGCAGCGTTTTCGCTTGACGTCGAGTTCGAGCACGCGGGTCAGATATTTCGAACAGTCGATCACCAGCAACTCGCCGACCGTCTGACCGGCCTGCGAGGTGCCGCCGCCGCGCGCCAGCACGCTGACGCCCTCGTCGCGGGCAAGGTCGATCGCGCGCCCGGCTTCTTCGACGGTCCTGGGCGCGACCACGCCCACCGGCATGATCTGGTAATGGGAGGCATCCGTCGCGTAGCGGCCGCGGGTGAAACGGTCGAAACGGACTTCCCCGCTCAATTCGGCCTTCAGCCGCCTTTCCAGGCCGGGCATGATCCGTTCGGGCATTACCAACCTCTATCCGTCATCCTGAGGTGCGAGCCAACGGGTCCGGCCCATTCGGGCCTGCCCGATGACAGGCTCCGCGAGCCTCGAAGGATGATCGGCCACAATATGCCTGGAGTCCGGGCTGTCATCCTTCGAGGGCCGCTTTCAGCGGCCACCTCAGGATGACGAGACAGGTATTCTGCGTTGGCAACGGTGCGAAGCATGAATGGGACTTGACCCGACTGTTACATTCATAGTTCAACGCCACAAGCGCCGCTCCCTGGCCGGGACTGGCCCTGGTTGAATCAAGAAAAACCACGAAAACCCGCCGTTTAGGAGCGACTACCGATGGCTAAGAATTCCTCGCGTCCGGTCGGGCGTCATTTTCTGCATATTCCGGGTCCGTCCCCGCTTCCCGACCGCGTTCTGCGGGCGATGGACACGCCCATCATCGACCACCGCGGACCGGAATTCGCCAGGCTTGCAAAGAAATGCCTGGAGGGCGTGAAGACCATCTTCAAGACCAGCAATCCGGTGATCATCTACACCGCGACCGGAACCGGCGCCTGGGAGGCCGCCTTGGTCAATACGCTGTCGCCCGGCGACAAGGTCTTGATGGTGGAAACCGGCCAGTTCGCCGCCTTGTGGAAGGCAATGGCCGAGAAGATCGGCCTCAAGACCGAATTCATCACCACCGACTGGCGTACCGGCGTTGATCCCGCAGCCGTCGAAGCCCGCCTGCGCGAGGACAAGGGCAAGGAGATCAAGGCGGTCTGCTTCCTGCACAACGAGACCTCGACCGGCTGTCTGTCGCCGGTTGCCGAGGTGCGCAAGGCGATCGACAAGGCAAACCATCCGGCATTGCTGATGGTCGACACGATCTCATCGCTTGCCTCGACCGACTACCGCCACGACGAATGGGGCGTCGACGTAACGGTCGGCGGCGCGCAGAAGGGACTCATGCTGCCGCCGGGCATGTCGTTCAACGCCATCAGCGACAAGGCGCTGGCCGCAAGCAAGACCTCGAAGCTGCCGAAGTCGTTCTGGTCCTGGGAAGACATGCTGACCATGAACAAGGTCGGCTTTTTCCCCTACACGCCGGCAACGCAGATGCTGCAGGGCCTCGCCGTGTCGATCGAGATGCTGCACGAGGAAGGCCTCGACAATGTTTTCGCCCGCCACGATCGCCTGGCGGAGGCCACCCGTCGCGCAATCAGGACCTGGGGCCTCGACATCATCTGCAAGGATCCGAAATATTATTCGCCGACGATCACCGCGGTGCTGACGCCCGAAGGCGTCGATGCCGACGCCTTCCGCGCGCTCGCGCTCGACACCTTCAACATTTCCTACGGCGCGAGCTTTGGCCGCTTTCAGGGCAAGATGTTCCGCATCGGCCACCTCGGCGACATCAACGATGCGATGCTGCTGGGCGGGCTTGCCGCCACCGAGATGGCGCTCTCGCTCGCCAATATTCCGCACAAGAAAGGCGGCGTGCAGGCGGCGATGGACTATCTCGTCTCCGCGCACGGCAGTGCGGCCAAACAGGCGGCGGAGTAGGCACGCTACGCTGATTAGATCTTCAACGTACAGCCTTTACCCGTCACCCTGAGGTGGCCGCGCGAAGCGCGGCCCTCGAAGGGCGACGGCCCTTGCAAGTCGGCTGGCGGAATTGCGTAGCTAAATATGACCACTGATCTTGGACAGATCCGAGACCGGTGGCCGTTCATCCACCGATCTCGGGTTTACCCGAGATCGGATCTCTAAATACGCAAGTCGGCTCTAGCCGACCTGCAATGGCTCGCGCTTTGCGCTCGCTACTCAGGATGACGGGTTGATTTTAGACAAGCCTCCACGCCTTTTGGATAGCCTGCTAACCGCCTGCCAATCGCCAGCCATCAACGCGCGTTTCTTTGCGCGGTTCCAGCCTTTCAGCTTACGTTCCGCGGCAATTGCATCGGTCGTGCGGTCGAAATATTCCGACCAGACGAGCCGGACCGGTCGACGTGACTGTGTGTAGCCGGCTCGCAAGCCAGATTGATGTTCAGAAATACGCTGGCTGAGATCAGAGCCGGTTGCGCTGCCAATATAGTATGAGCCATCAGCGCAACTGAGCATGTAAACATATGCGCCCACGACTACGCCGCCCTGCCCCAATCATTGGCTTCGAGCGCGCGGGTAACGAATTCGGCGATCACCTTGAGCGTTGCTTCCGGCGCTTCGCGCTGGGGCGAATGTCTGGCGCCCGGCAGCAGCGCGACCTCAACCGGACAATAACATTCCCGGGTCGCCACCTCGATCTGCTTCGCCGTGCCGTACTGATCGTCCTCGCCCTGCACGATCAGCAATGGTACGCGGATATAGGCAAGGTACTCGGTGATATCCCACTGGCGGAAACCGGGATCGAGCCAGGCACCGTTCCAGCCCTTGAAGGCATTGTCCACGTCGGCGTGCCAGCGTGAAAGGCGCGCGCGCAGGTCGCCGGTCTCATAGGCCTTGCGCGCCTCGGCGATCGAAGCGATGCCCGGATCCTCCGTGAAGAAATGCGGCGCGATCAGCACCAGGCCGCCAACGCGGTGATCCTGATGCGAGCCCGCATAGATCGCGGCAATCGAGGCGCCGTCACTGTGGCCGAGCAGCAAGCCGCGCTCGAAGCCGATATGATCGAGCAGCGCCGGCAGCACCTCGCGCGCCTCATCGTGCATGTAAGTGAGTGGCCGCGGCAGCTTTACCGGGCTCGACTGGCCGTATCCGGCGCGTGAATAGACGAAGACACCGGTCCCGGCCGCCTTCTGGAGCCTGTCGGGGAAGTCGCCCCACAGACCGACACAGCCAAGGCCTTCGTGCAGCATCACGACGGTCGGCGCCTGGTCGGGCCGCGGACCGATCATGCGGTATTCGAGATGTTGATCGCCGATGTCGAGGAAGCCGGAGTCGGAAAGAGTCATGCAGCACTCACGTCAACAAAGCTAGTAACGTCTCTCGGCCTCATGGCGAGGAGCGCTGCGAAGCAGCGCGTCTCGAACAGCCCAAGTCGGATCTATCCGACTTGGGCCACCAAGTTCACGTGCCCGATCTCGGGTATACCCGAGATCGGGTGGCCGCCCATCCTTCGAGATGCATCGCTTCGCGATGCTCCTCAGGATGAGGCGGATGAGGTCCCCTCCGCGCGCAGCTTGAACCGCTGGATCTTGCCGGTCGCGGTCTTCGGCAGCTCCGTGCGGAACTCGATCCAGCGCGGATACTTGAACGGCGCCAGCTTCTCCTTGACGTGCTCCTGCAGCCTGGCGACCAGCGCATTGCTGGCCTTGCCGGGTTCCTTGAGCACGACAAAGGCCTTCGGCTTGATCAGTTTCTGCTCATCGTTCCAGCCGACGACAGCGGCTTCCAGCACGTCGGGATGCGACGACAGTGCGGCTTCGACCTCGAACGGCGAGACATACATGCCCGAGACTTTCAGCATGTCGTCGGCGCGTCCGCAGCAAATGTAATAGCCGTCAGCGTCTTCGATATATTTGTCGCCCGAGCGCGTCCACTCGCCCTGGAACGTCGAGCGCGACTTCTCACGATTGTTCCAGTACATGATCGCGCTGGTTGGCCCTCGCGCATACATCTCGCCCATCTCGCCCTGCTTCACGGGCTCGCCATCCTCGCCGATCAGCTTGATCTCGTAGCCCGGAACCGGCTTGCCGGTGGTGCCGTATTTCGTCGCGCCCGGCGCATTGGTCAGATAGATGTGCAGCATCTCGGTGGTGCCGAGGCCGTCGGAAATGTCGATGCCATAACGTTCCTTCCAGCGCTTCGCGATCTCCTCGGGCAGCGCCTCGCCGGCGGAAATGCAGCGGCGAATTTTCACCTCCGGTTTCTGCGGCGCATTGGGGCTGGCGAGGAATGCCGCATAGAAGGTCGGCACCGCAAAGAACACCGTGACCGGATGCTTCTTCAGCAACGCTGCGACGCCATCCGGCGTCGGCCGCTCCGCATTGAGCACCGTGGTGGCGCCGACGGTGAGCGGAAAGGTCATGGCATTGCCGAGGCCGTAGGCGAAGAACAGCTTGGCGACCGAATAGCAGACGTCGCCTTCCCTGATACCGGCAACCGGCGTGCCGTAGAGATCGGCTGTGAGCTTGAGGCTCGCGTGCACATGCACCGCGCCCTTCGGCTTGCCGGTCGAGCCCGATGTGTAGAGCCAGAACGCCATGTCGTCGCAGGTGGTGGGCGCCGTGTAGTCTTCCGGCTCGTCCGCGCCGATGACGTCCTCGAACAGCCGATAACCGTGCGGGGTGGTCCCCGAAACGATGACGTGTTCGAGGTCGGGGCTCTCCTTGATCAGCTTTTCGAATTTCGGAAACAGCGCCTCCGACACCACCAGGCATTTCGCGCGACTGTCGGCGAGCATGAAACGGTAATCGTCTTCGGTCAGCAGCGTATTGACCGGAACCGCGATGATGCCGGCCTTGAGGCAGCCGAGGAACGCGGTCGGCCAGTCGATGGTGTCGAGCAGCGCCATCAGGACGCGCTCCTCCCGCCGGATGCCGAGGCCGCGCAGTGCCGCGCCAAAGCGCGCGACCCGGTCGGCGAGCTGGCCGTAAGTATGTGTGCCGTGCGCGTCGATATAGGCCGGCTTGTTCGCGCGGCCGGCGTCGAGATTGCTTTGCAGGACATCGGCGGCAAAATTGTAATCTCGTGGGACTGCGCCCACCGGATCGGCCATGCCCGATTCTGCCGCGCGCGCTTCGGCGACGGTCATTTGTGTTTCCTCCCGAGACTGTGCGTATTATGCCCGCCAAAGCATGCGCTGGAAAGCGCACCATATTTCCGGGCCGTCATGGCCGGCCGGACACGACATAATGACAGGGAGTACCGTTCATGATCTTCAGCCGGGACCGCATTCTGACCACCCATGTCGGCAGCCTGCCGCGCAACGAGAAGCTGTCCGACCTGCTGGTGCGCCAGGAAGCCGGCGAGAAATTCGATGCCGGCGAAATGGCCGCCGAGATGGACAAGGCGGTACGCCACGTCGTGGACAAGCAGGCGCAAGCCGGCATCGATATCGGCAATGACGGCGAACAGCAGCGCGTCGGCTTCCAGACCTATGTGCCGCAGCGCATGAGCGGCTTCGGCGGCGTGTCCAGGCGCCGGCGCGGACGCGAATTCGAGGAATTTCCCGAACTGGTGGCGAGCCTCATGCGGCGCTTCCCGCATGTGAGCAAACAGCAGAATGCGCCGGAATGCCAAGGCGAACTGAAATATCTCGACCTCAAGCCGATCGAAAACGAGATCGCGCGCTTCAAGAAGATCGCCGGAGACAGGTTCGCCGAAAAGTTCATGACCGCGCCCTCGCCCGGCATTATTTCATCGACCATGCTCGACGCGTTCTATGGTTCGCAGGACAAGTATCTAACCGCGCTCTCGCGCGAGATGAAGAACGAGTACCAGGCAATTTACAAGGCCGGATTATTGCTGCAGATCGATGCGCCTGATCTCGCCATGGACCGCACCATGATGTATCGCGATCTCGACGACGCCGGTTTCGTCAAGGCGGTGGAACGGCACGTGCAGGCGATCAACGAAGGCATCGCCGGCATTCCGCGCGACCGCGTACGGCTGCACGTCTGCTATGGAAACTGGGAAGGCCCGCATATCCACGACGTGCCGCTGGCAACGATTCTGCCGGCACTCTATCAGGCAAACGTGGGAGCGCTGTCGATCGAATTCTCCAATCCGCGCCACGCCCACGAATATGGAGCGCTCAAGAAGCATCCGCTGCCGAAAGACATGCTGCTGGTCCCGGGCGTGGTGGAGACGACCTCGAATTTCGTCGAGCATCCGGAAGTGGTGGCGCGTCGCATCGAGGAAGCGGTCGCCACCGTCGGCGAACGCGAGCGGGTGATTGCCGGCACCGATTGCGGCTTCGGCACGTTCACGAACCGGGAGTGGGTGATCGAACCGGCAGTCTGGCTGAAGTTGCGCGCGATCCGCGAAGGTGCCGATATCGCGTCGCGCAGGCTCTGGGGCAGGAAGGTGGCTTGATCGGCAATCGTCGCGGGCGACGGAATTCGGCGCGAGAGCACTGCCATGCTGATCCTGTATGACTTCGGCAATTCGGTCTGTTGCCAGAAGGTCCGTATCACGCTGCGGGAAAAGGGACTCGCGTGGAAAGCAATCCCCGTCAACCTGTTCAAGGCCGAGCAGTACGATCCGGAATATCTCAAGCTCAATCCCAAGGGCCTGGTGCCGACGCTGGTGCATGACGGCCAGGCCATCAATGAATCGACGCTGATCTGCGAATACCTCGACGAGACCTTCCCCGAGCCCCCGCTCAAGCCGGCGGACCCGGCCGCGCGTGCGCGCATGCGCATGTGGAGCAAGTTCGTCGACGAAGGCCTGTTCGAGGGCGTCACCGAAATCAGCTTCTCGGCCATGTTTCGCGAGCGCATGAAGAATATGCCGGAGGAGATCCCGCAGGTACGCTTTCGCAATATCGGCGATCCGCGGCGGCGCGACCAATTCAAGTCCACCTATGAGCTGGACGTGCAATCTCCGTTCGTGCTGCACGCCATCGGCGCCTATGAGCGTGCGTTCAAGCTGATGGAGCAAACGCTCGCGGAGGGCGGCCCGTGGATTCTCGGCGCGCGGCCGACGCTGGCAGACATCAACATGATGCCCTTCGTCGCCCGGCTTTCCTATCTCGGGCTGCTTGAGGCGTGGACGGACCATCGGCCGCACATCAATGCGTGGTGGGGACGGGTGCAGCAGTGGCCGAGCTTCAAGAGCGGGCTCAGCGATCTGATCAGCCAAACCGAATTCGCCGAAATGAAGACCCATGGCCCCGGGATCCGCGACCAGGTCGCGGCCCGGCTTTCCGAGGTCCGGCGCGAGATGCCGCCGGTGGTGGCTTAGCCACCGCTCTGCGCGGCCGCGGCTTGAATTGATTTACGTGTCAAATGGTCAACGCTCCGCGCTGTCCCCTCATGCTGAGGAGCGCACCGTGAGGTGCGCATCTCGAACCATGAGGCCGCGGCGCCGCAACGATGGCCGCCTGCATCCTTCGAGACGCCGCGCTTCGCGCGGCTCCTCAGGATGAGGCGGGGAAAGCCAACGCCCCGCACTGTCCCCTCATGCTGAGGAGCACACCGTGAGGTGCGCGTCTCGAAGCATGAGGCCGCGGCGCCGCAACGATGACCGCCTGCATCCTTCGAGACGCCGCGCTTCGCGCGGCTCCTCAGGATGAGGCGGGGAAGAAGCCGATGCAGCGCATTTGACCTCATGCTGAGGAGCGCACCGTGAGGTGCGCGTCTCGAAGCATGAGGCCGCGACGCCGCAACGATGGCCGCCTGCATCCTTCGAGACGCCGCGCTTCGCGCGGCTCCTCAGGATGAGGCGGATCGAGGCATAGCTCCGCCGCCCGTATTTTTTATCGGCGCCGGGTCCGCCGTCGTCTGAAGGGAGCAACCGCCGCGCTCGAAATAAGAACCGAGGGCGCGCGGGACGCCAGGGGTCCGGGGCGCACTCAAGGTTTGCGTGGAGTGCGCAACCATCAAGTGCTCGGACCCACGGGCCTCGACGCCTCGCGACATCGAGGCTTGTCGAAGTCCGTATCAAGTGCCGCAAGTCCGCCAAACCCAAGGCGTCCCGCGCGCGGTGTTGTCAGGTTTGCTCCGCGCCGTCCCCGGTGGTCGTTCCGTTCGTCGGGTTCAACTCCTCCTCGGAGTCCCGACCCTCCACCGTTGAAGCCCTGGCACCTCGGCCGGCGTCCGCTGACTGGACGACCGGCCTACCGGCCGTCAGGGGCCTCGGCGTGCGGCAGGCACGCCGGGAGCATGCGCGGCTTGGACCGCCGGGGGCAAAGCGCCGCATCTCCGACGCCGCCGTTTCCCGGCCACCGCTCCCCGCCCCGCGTCTGGAGACGCTGATCAGACACCCCTCGGTAACGGGGCGGGATGCATAGGATTATAGTCAGTATAGGAATATTGTCAAGCCGCGTCTTTCCCGACCGGGCGGCTCAGGGGGCCGACATTGACGCCGCGCGAGCCTATAATGCCCCCATCCCGCCAGCTATAAAGCCGGCCAGACAATCGCCCGGACACGGGGCCCGGTATCCTTCGAGACTGGTTGCGCCAGGCACCTCAGGATGACGGAACAAGCGAGGAGGAAACCATGGACGAGAGAACGCGCGAGCCGGTGAAGATCACGGCCGAAGACATCAACCCGCGTTACAACTGGGGCCGCCATCTGCCGGTGCTCGGCACCATGGGCGTCGATTTCGAAGAGCGCGTCGACTACCGCCGCATGCATCGCTACCGGCTCGGCCGCGCGCAGGCGGCGCTCGAAGCCTCCGATCTCGGCGCACTGCTGCTGTTCGACGACAACAACATCCGCTACGTTACCTCGACCAAGATCGGCGAATGGGCGCGTGACAAGCTGTCCCGCTGGTGCCTGCTGACGCGCGGCGGCGATCCGATCCTGTGGGACTTCGGCTCGGCCGCGGTGCACCACAAACTCTATTCGCCATGGCTCAAGCCGGAAAACTGCAAGGCCGGTCTCGTCGGCCTGCGCGGCACCGTCGATCCGGCCTTCGGCCTCATGAAGCGCCACGCCGAGGAGATGGCCTCGATCCTGAAAGCTGCCGGCGTCGCCAAGATGCCGATCGGTGTCGACATCATCGAGCCGCCAATGATGTTCGAACTGGAAAAGGCCGGGCTGAAAATCAAGGACGGACAGCAGGTCATGCTGAGCGCGCGCGAAGTGAAATCGGCCGATGAGATCGCGCTGCTCAACCGCGCCGCGGCCATGGTCGACGGCGCCTACGACGTCGTCAACGAAATGCTGCGTCCGGGCGTGCGCGAAAACGACATCGTCGCCGAGGTCAACAAGTTCCTCTACACGCACGGCTCCGACGACGTGGAGGCGGTCAACGCCATCTCCGGCGAGCGTTGCAGCCCGCATCCGCACAACTTCACCGACCGCATGATCCGCCCCGGAGATCAGGCGTTCTTCGACATCCTGCAGTCTTTCATGGGCTATCGCACCTGCTACTACCGCACCTTCAACGTGGTGCGCGCGACACCGGCGCAGCACGACGCCTACAGGAAGGCGCGCGAGTGGCTCGACAACGCCATCGAGCGCATCAAGCCCGGCGCCTCGACAGCACATATCTGCGAGGTGTTTCCCGAGGCAAACGAATTCGGCTTCCCCGACGAGATGTCGGCCTTCGGCCTGCAGTTCGCGCACGGGCTCGGACTGAACCTGCACGAACGACCGATCATTTCGCGCGTCGTCTCGATGGACCACCCGACCGAGATCAAGGAAGGCATGGTGTTCGCGATCGAGACCTATTGCCCGGCCACTGACGGTTTCTCGGCTGCACGCATCGAAGAAGAGGTCGTGGTCACCGACAAGGGCTGCCGCCTGATCTCGCTGTTCCCGGCGGAAGAATTGCCGATTTCGAGCAGGTATTGATCGCGCCCGAGAGCATGAGGCGGCGCTGCAGGGCAGCCGTGCAAAGCCGGGGTGGCTGAACGCCCCGGTCGGGATTATGTCGTTCCTGAACGACTGAGCGCGAAAGGCTGACGTGATGACGGGCGCAGGACTCCAATCGACGGCCGTCCCCGCGCGGGCGCAAAATGGTGCCCGCGTCGAGGCCGGCCAGGCGCTGTGGCGCGGGTTCCGCGGACGCTGTCCCGCCTGCGGCGAGGGTCGCATGTTTCGCGCCTTCCTGAAGGTCAACGACCAGTGCCCGCGTTGCGGTGAGGAGCTGCATCATCATCGCGCCGACGATTTTCCCGCCTATCTCGTGATCGTCATCGTCGGCCATATCATGGTGCCGATCGTGCTGGCGGTGGAAACCGAAATTGCTCCGGCAATATGGTTCAGCATGACGCTTTGGCCGGCGATGACGCTGGCAATGGCGTTGGGCCTGCTGCAGCCCGTGAAAGGCGCCGTGGTCGCCATTCAATGGTTTGGCGGACTGCACGGCTTCGAGCCGGCGAAAAAAGCACGCGCGCTTGCCGCCGCCACTGTGGAAGCCGGTTAGCGTTTCGCCTGCCTCAGCTTTTCGCCGCCGCCTTGCCTTCGGCCAGAAATGCCGCCGGCAGCGCGACGCTCATGGAATCCACCATCGAGGTCGGCATCAGGATGGTGGCGCCGCGCTCTTTCGTCGTCTCGTAGATGATGTTCATTGCGCGCAGATGCAGCGCGGCCGGGTCGCTGGCATAGGTCCTGGCCGCCTCCACGAACTTGCTGGCGATCTCGGCTTCCGCGCTTCCCAGGATCACGCGCGCTTCCTTCTCGCGCTCGGCCTGGGCCTGCCGCGACATGGCATCCTGCAGCGCTTCCGGGATGGCGACGTCGCGGATTTCCACCGAGTTGACCGAAATGCCCCAATCCTTGGTCTTCTGTGCGATCTCGGCGCGCAGCACCTCGTCCGCGGCCTTGCGTTCAGCCAGCAGCTCCGACAGATGCGACGCGCCGATCATTTCGCGCAGTGACGTCTGCGCCACCCGATCGATTGCCTGACGATAGTCGGTGATATTGAGCGCCGCGCTTTGGGCGTCGTGCACGTGCCAGAACACGATGGCGTCGACATTGACCGGGACGGTGTCACGGGTGAGCGCCTGCTCGGCATTGAAGGAGGTTGTCTGGATACGCTCGTCGATGACGGCGGTGACGGCGTCGAAGATCGGGATGATCATGAACAGCCCGGGGCCCTTGACGCCCGACAGCTTGCCGGCGCGCAGGATCACGAAGCGCTCCCAGTTGTTCGCCATCTTGAGCGAGAAGGCGACAAAAGCGGCGATGACGCCGACGGCAATACCGGCCTCTTGCAGGCCGGCGACGAACAGGAATGCGCCGATGGCGGCAAGGACGAAGGTGACAAGCGTGGTAATCGGATTCATGACCGCACTCCGTGTTGCGACGACGTCGGGCCCGCTAGAGCGGCGAATTCCTGGAACGGTCGACCACGCCATCAGTTTGCCGCGGCCTTGCCGCGCAACACGATGCTACCTGCAAGATTCAGCGTCGTCAGCCCAGGCCGAACCTGGCAGACCGCAAGCGTTACGCGCTCCTGGCCTGCTGCTCCTTCAGATGCGGAAAGCGCTCGCTCAGGAGCGAGCCGTGATAAAAGGTCGGCTGGAACGCCGGCTGGGCGCGGATATTGTCGAACCAGGTCACCACGCGCGGCAGATCCTGCCAGTCCGGCATGCCGAGATCGTCCATGCGCACCAGTGCCGGCATCACTGCGACGTCCGCGAGCGTGATGTCCTTGCCGAGCAGCCACGGGCCGCCGCTCTTCTCGATTTCGGTGTCCATGCGCTCATAAGCGCGGCGCAGGCGGGCAAGGGCTGCATCCATTTCGGCTTTCGGGAAACCGGTCTGGCCCATGGTCATCATGAACTCCTTGCGCAGCGGTTTTGATTCCGCCATCGCCACGAAATCCACGCGGCTCATCTTCTGGAAATTCGGCAGGAAGGCGAGATTGAAGGTCGGCACCCGCACGGCCGCGGCCGGCATCTCGTCGATGAAATGCATCAACGCGCGCATGCGGGCGCGTGCAACCGGATCTTCGGGTGTGAAACTTTCGTCCGGCGCGATCTCGTCGAGATATTCGGTGATGACGGTGGAATCGATGACGATCTGGCCATCATGGTCGAGCGTCGGCACCACCCCGTTCGGATTGAGTTTCAGATAGTCGGGCTTGAGCTGGTCGCCGGCCAGGAGATTGAGCCTGACCTCATCGTAGGGCAGTTTCTTGGAATTGAGCACGAAGCGCACCCGCTGGCTGCAGGTCGATTGCGGCGCGTTGTAGAGCTTGAAAGCCATTTTCTTGTGTCTCCCCCATCATGGCGATTCCAGTGTGTCACTATCGAATGCGGCTGGGCAACGGCATTCACGCGGTTGTGTGCCGCGCGTCTATTCGTCCTTTGCGAGCGCCTTGCGCAGCTCGGTGAGCCGCTCCTGATAGCCCTCGCCATCCCCATAGTCGTCGAACGTCGCATAACGCGCATGGGCGCCGATGACGCGGCGCGCATGCTTGATCGGGCACCAATACTGCTCGGTGCGTGCCGCAATCTCGCGGGTAAAGGCGATCAGCCCGTTGGCATAGGAGCAATAGGCGCAGTTGAGTTTTTCCAGCGCATTGAGATAGGCGAGATGGTGGCGGTCGAACACCAGATAGTCGGCGCGCTTCACCTTGGCGATGCCGTAGATCGGGAAGCACACCGCCTGGTAAAGGCTGACGAAAATGTCGAGCAGCAGAAACGGGACGATGCCGGCATAGATCACCGGCGCGGTCAGCACCACCAGCGGGTCGGCTCCGAGCAGGTATGGCAGCAGCTTGCGCCGCAATTCGCGATGGCGGCGCAGAAGTTCCTCCTCGAAGGCGATGCGTCCATGTTCCAGACCGATCCGCAGTGCGGCGCGCCGCTTGGCAAGCTCGGCATCGAGCTCGCTTTCGAGGGCGCGGATTTTCTCGGTCAACGCAGCAATCTGCGGCGTCATCTTGATCTCTCCCCCGGCAAATGTGCCTCGGAGGAGCTTAGCCTGCCCACCGGGGAATTTATGGGCATTTTACTTGTGATGGAGGCGCCAGCCCGGTTCATTGGACGTCGTGCGCTGCCGCCATTTCCTCCCTACTGGCTTGAAAGGCGGCGAGAATCCTCCAACTTGTGCACACAGGACCCCGCAAGGGGTCCTTTTTTTATGCGGGCGTGAGGATGATCGTGCAAGCGGAAGCCCCATCCTCGGTGTCAGGCGCGGGCATAGCCGTCCGAAGGACGGCGTGCTTCGCACGCCTATGATCCGCGCATCCATGATGAGGATCGGCAAGCGAGAGACCTGACGCAACACCGTCGTTGCGGCTACGCCTCATGGATTGCCAGGACAAGCCCGGCAATGACAACGCGAAACTCAGTGACAGCTTTTTTTGCAGGCATGGGGATGATCTTGCAGGCGGAAGCCGCATCCTCGGTGTCAGGCGCGGGCATAGCCGTCCGAAGGACGGCGTGCTTCGCACGCCCATGACCCGCGCATCCATGATAAGGATCGGCAAGCGAGAGATTTGATGCAACGCTGTCGTTGCGGCGGTGTCTCATGGATTGCCGGGACAAGCCCAGCAATGACAGCGCGAAACCCAGTGACAGCTTTTTTTGCCGGCATGGGGATGATCTTGCAGGCGGAAGCCCCATCCTCGGTGTCAGGCGCGGGCATAGCCGTCCGAAGGAGGGCGTGCTTCGCACGCCGATGACCCGCGCATCCATGATGAGGATCGGCAAGCGAAAGATTTGACGCAACACCGTCGTTGCGGCGGCGTCTTATGGATTGCCGGGACAAGCCCGGCAATGACAACGCGAAACTCAGTGACGACACCCCGGTTTACTCAAGCCCCGTCGGCACGTTCTTGTTTTCGGACGCAAGCTTCATCCCTGCGGCGAGCGCCATGGTTTCGGCCAGCGCCGCGAAATCCTTCTGGAGATATTCCTTCGGATTGGGCTGCAGCATGGCGGCGCCGAAATGGCCCTGCAGCACCTCGCGCGTCGCCGCCGTCACCGGCATCGGCACGTCCATTTCGCGGCCGAGTTCGAGGCCGAGGTCGAGATCCTTGCGCAACAGTTCAGGCGTGAAGGTCGTGGTCCAGTCCAGATTGACCAGCGCCGGTGTCTTGTAGCGGGTGAACATCGAGCCCATGACGCCATTGTTGAGGAATGCCAGGAAGGCGTGGCGCGGCACGCCCATCTTGTTGGTGAGCAGCGTGATCTCGATCAGGTTCTCGATTACCACGCCAAGCATCACGTTGTGGGCAATCTTGCAGACGCGCGCGAGTTCGCCGTCGCCGACATAGGATACGCCCTGCGGCGCAATCACTTCCATCAACGGAATTGCCGCCTTGCACGCCGCTTCCGGACCGGAGACGACCGACGACAGCCGGCCGGCCTTGATGACCTTGGCATTGCCCGACACCGGCGCCGTAACATACGCAGCACCGCGTTCGGCCAGCCGCTTGCGGATCGCGGCAAACTCCTCGACCGAAATGGTGGAGCAATCGACAAAAATCCCCGGCACCTTGCCGGAACCGGCGGCGACGCCATCCTTGCCGAAAAGAACTTGTTCGAGATCCTTGCCCTCGGAAACGATCGAGAACACAACGTCGCAGGAGGCCAGGTCGGAGAGCTTGTCGACGATCTTGCCGCCATGGGCCGCCAGCGGCTCGGCCTTGGCGCGGGTGCGGTTCCAGATCGACACGTCGTGGCCGGCCTTGAGCAGGCGTTCCGCCATGGGCGAACCCATGCGGCCGGCGCCGATCCAGCCAATCTTTTGTGCGTTCTTCGACATCACGAAACTCTCCCGTTGAATTTTCGCCGCGACGGCAGGCCCGCCGGTTTCCGGGGGCCTTTAGCCGTTCTGCGGCCACTCCGCCAGCGTCAAAAATCAGGGTGGGCGCAGCACAATGCCGCGTGTGCTTGTGGTTACCGTTGAAGGCGCATTATCCTGCCCCCAAGGCCGGGAACAAGGCCGGGGCTGGAATGCCCTGAATAACTTGCCGCCGACGGCGAAGAAAAAAAGCGGCAATAAACGGGAGGCGTTTTGGCTCCGCCATGCAGGATGCCGTCACCACCATTGCCGTAACCGATGAACCGCAGCGGCAGGCGGGCAATGAACGCTGGCGCGTGATCGCGCGCAATGCGTTTCCGTTCCTGGTGGTGGGTGGGATCTGGGAAATCGTCGCGCGTGCCGGCGTGTTCCCGCGAAGGCTTTTCCCTACACTGGAAGAAATCGCGCGCTCCTTCATCGACCTCACCATTGCCGGCATCCTGCCGCATCACGCCATCGACACCGTGATCCGTCTGCTCTCGGGCTTCGCACTCGCCGGCATCTTCGGCGTGACCATCGGTGTGCTGATGGGACGCTCGCGCCGCGCCGAGGACATCTTCCTGCCGCTGGTGAGCATCTGTGCGCCGATCCCCGGCCTCGCTTACGCGCCGCTGTTCCTGCTGTGGTTCGGTCTCGGCAATTTCTCCGCCGTGCTGCTGGTCGGATTCGTGTCCGCGTTTCCAATAATCTTCAACAGCTGGACCGGCGTGAAAGCCGTGAAGGAAATCTGGGTTCGCTCGGCGCAATCCATGGGCGCCGACGACCGGCGGCTGTTCAGCCACGTCATCCTGCCCGGCGCCCTGCCCTATATTCTCACCGGCCTGCGGCTCGGACTGGCGCAGGCCTGGCAAATCCTGGTCGCAGTCGAAATGCTCGCCGCCGTGCCCTGGGGCCTCGGCTGGCTGATTTTCGGCGCGCGCGAATTCCTCAATACCGACGCCATGCTCGCCGGCATTGCAGTGATCGCGATGATCGGCCTTGCGCTCGAGAAATTCGTATTTCAAAAGATCGAGAATTACACCGTGGTGCGGTGGGGGATGATCACCGCATGAGCGAGCAATCGGCAGGCTCACGCTCGATGGTGCGGGCCGCGGTCACACTGACCACGGCGGCGGCGCTGTACGAGATCGCGGCGCGCAGCGGCTACTTCGCACCGGCGCTGCTGCCGACGCTGCCGACGGTTGCGCGCACACTGGTCACGACCATCATGGACGGCACCATGGTGCTGCACGCCGCCTTCACCCTCTATCGCGTGCTGTTCGGCTTCTGCCTGGCGGTAGTGGTCGGGCTGCCCCTCGGCATCCTGATGGCGCGCTTCCAGCGGGTCGAGAACTTCTTCCTGCCGCTGGTGAGCGCGCTGATGCCGATCCCTTCGTTCTCGCTCGTGCCGCTGTTCATGCTGTGGTTCGGCATCGGCAACCTGACCACGATTCTGATCGTGTTCTATGCCGCGACCTTTCCGATGTTGTTCAACACCTGGTCGGGTGTGCGATCGGTTAATCCGCTCTGGCTGCGCGCGGCCGGCGCCATGGGCGCCGACGAGAACAAGCTGTTCTGGAAGGTGATCATCCCCGGCGCCTCGCCCTTCATCATCACCGGCATGCGGCAGGCGTTCCTGCGCTGCTGGATCGCGGTGGTGGGCGCCGAGATGATCGCAGCCTCGGATTGGGGGCTTGGTTGGGTGATTTTCGACGCCAAGGAATTCCTCAATGCCGACATCATGCTTGCCTCGCTGGTGGTCATCGGGGGCATCGGCTTCGTGTTCGAGCGGGTGGTGTTTGGCGGGATCGAACGCGCAACGGTGTTGCGCTGGGGCATGATGCGCGTTGCCAAGGGATAACGCATGTTGTTTGAGGAAATGCGATTCAAGACCTCCGCTCGTCCCCGCGAAAGCGGGGACCCAGTGCGGCAAAGAATGCGCAAGCGGTTCATCTGGATTCCCGCTTTCGCGGGAATGAGCGGACAATAAAATGCTTCCCATCGAAATTCGCGACGTAAGCCTGATTTACGATACGCCCGGCGGCAAGGTGCCAGGCGTCAAGGATGTCAGCTTTGATATCGGCGCCTCGGAATTCATCTGCATCGTCGGGCCGTCAGGCTGCGGCAAGTCCACGCTGCTCAACATCATCGCCGGTTTCCTGGCGCCGGCGTCGGGCGAAATCCGCATCGGCGGCAAAACCGTCACCGGCCACGGCATGGACCGCGGCGTCGTGTTCCAGGACTTCGCACAGCTGTTCCCCTGGCGCACCGCACTCGGCAACGTGACCTTCGGGCTGGAAATGAAGGGTGTTTCGAAGCAGGAACGCGAGGCGGTGGCGCACGAACAATTGCGCCTGGTGAAACTCGACAAATTCACCGCTTCCTATCCTCATCACCTGTCGGGCGGCATGCAGCAGCGGGTCGCCATCGCCCGCGCGCTGGCGTACAATCCGGCTGTCTTGCTGATGGATGAACCGTTCGCGGCGCTGGATGCGCTGACCCGCGACGACATGCAGCGGCTGCTCGCCGACGTCTGGCGAGAAACCCGCAAGACGGTGATCTATGTGACGCACAATGTGGCGGAGGCGGTCTATCTGGCGGATCGCGTCGTGGTGATGACCCCGCATCCGGGCACGGTGAAAGCCGAAATCAGGATTCCGCTTCCGCGTCCGCGCGACCCGCTCAGTGTGGAATTCCTCGAATGCCAGAAAGAACTGCTGCGATATCTCGGCCAAGACACCAACACGATCGAACCGGCAAAATCTGCGACCAATGGCAAAGCGAGCGCATGATCCCGAAAAACGGATAGCGGTTTTCGGACCAGGTCATGCGCAACCAAAATAAGGGAGGACTAGCAATGACGGCCTTTATCAAGGGAATCACCCGTCGCCATGCGCTGGCGGCAACCGGCGCCGGCGTCCTGGCGGCGGGATTCGGCGTCCGCACGGCGAGTGCAGCGGCGACGGTTCGCCAAGGCTACCAGACCAACATGTGGGGCATGCCGACCTATTACCTGCTGCGTTCCGGCCTGCTCGAGAAGCACGGCGTCAAGTTCGAGGAATTCGCGGTGCCGTCGGGCAACCTCACCATGCAGCAGATGGTGGCGCGCCAGGTGGACATGGGCACCTATGCCGGCCCCTCCTTCATCATCGGCAATGCCAAAGGTGGCCTGGTCGCCATCGCCAAGATTGAATATGTCGGCAAGACCGCGCGCGTGATGGCGCGCAAGGATCTCGGCCTCAAGACCGTCGCGGACCTGCGCGGCAAGAAGGTCGCCAACCAGACCGGCTCGTCGACCGGAAACATTTTTGTCGACCAGATCGCGACGAAAGCCGGATTGAACAAGGGCGATTACCAGGAAATCCGCATGAACGTAAACGACATGGTCGCGGCCATGGTCGCCAAGACGGTGGACGCGATGGTCTGCGTCGAGCCCTACAATGCCATCGCGGAAGCCGACGGCATCGCCAACACGCTGCAGGACTTCTACAGCTTCGACAAACTGCCGGTGTTCATGGCCGCAACGCCGGAATTCGTCGACAAGAATCCCGACACCGTGGTGGCCTATCTCAAGGCCTGGGTCGAAGTCGAAAAGGACTTCAAGAACCACCCGGACAAGGTGGCGGACACGATCTACTCGTTCTACACCTCGAAGGGATACAAGATGTCGAAGGACACCTTCAGCAAGGCGATCGGACGGGTGGAAGTCGGACCGGGCTGGCCCGACGATCTTACGCCCTACATGCAGCACCACGCCGAGGTTCTGCTCAAGGCCAACAAGATCAAGGCCATTCCGGACTGGAGCAAGGCGTTCCGCAAGGACTTCCTGAAGAAGGCCATGACCTAGCCAATGCACCCAGCATGAAACCACAAGGCCGGCGCATGAGCGCCGGCCTTTCCACGAAGAATGTCAATTGACGGAGAATGGAATGTCGGCCGCAAACAATCCGCTCAGCAAGAGCGGAGAGCCCGTGACCTGGAATTTCAAGCTGCTGGCCCAGAACGATCTCGGCGGCTTCGGCGGCATGGGCGAAGGCATGGCGGTGCAGATCGCCAGGGACGGGCGCCGCATCATCTGGCTGGCGCATGAGAGCGCGCCGAAAAATTTCACCGGCGTCGACGTTTCCGATCCGCGCAATCTGAAAGTGGTGGTGCAGACCGAACTGCCGCAGAGCTTCATGCGCTCGAACTCGCTGGAATTGTCCGGCGACATCCTGGCCGTCGCCTATCAGACACAGAATGTCGGGCAGAAACCGGCCGGGGTCGAATTGTTCGACGTGTCTGTGCCGGAAAAGCCGCGCTCGATCTCGTTCTTCGACTGCTCGGGGGCGACCTCGCGCGGCGTGCATCAATTGTGGTTCTGCGACGGCGAATACGTGCACATGGCGTCAGGCGCCGACGACTTCACGCCCAGCCACCCGCTCGACGACCAGTTCTACCGCTGCATCGACGTACGCAATCCGTCGAAACCCGTGGAGGTCGGCCGCTGGTGGGTGCCCGGCACCAAAAAGGGCGAAACGCCGCTGCCGCGCCACAAGCTCGACAAGGGCTATCGCGCGCACAACACCAATGTCTACAAGCAGAGGTCGGACCGGCTCTATCTCGCCTATATCGACGGCGGCATGTTCATCATGGACATCGCCGACAAATCGAAACCCAAGCCGATCTCTCACTGGACCAATTCGCCGCCCTATACCGGCTTCATGCATACGGTGATGCCGCTGTTCGAACGCAATCTCCTGGTGGTCACCGACGAGTCGACCGAGAACAGCGCGAAAGACTGGCCGAAGCTGGTCTGGCTGCTCGATAACCGCGACGAGACCCATCCGGTTTCCATCGCCACCTGTCCGCTGCCGCCGGTCGATGCCTACAAGGACCGCGGCGGCCGCTTCGGTGCGCATAATCTGTTCGAGAATACGCCGGTGCCGACGGCATGGCATTCCGAGGACATCATCCTCGGGACATTCTTCAACGGCGGCCTGCGCGCCTACGACATCACCAATCCGTACCAACCGAAGGAAGTGGGCGCCTTCGTGCCGCCGGCGCCCAAGGGCACGCCGGCCGGCGCCGTGCAGCTCAACGACGTGTTCGTGGACGAGCGCGAAATCGTCTACACCATGGACCGGCATACCGGCGGGCTCTACACGCTGGAGATGGACTTTTAGGCGTTGATCGCGCCAGGCACGTTTGTGGCACGCACGTGCTACAATAATTCTATGAACGAGCTCTTCCCCTCCCCGACCGCGGGGCGTTTCGGGCGCCGGCTCAAGCGCGAGCGCGGAGCGCGTGTGCCGGTGACGGTGCTCACCGGCTTCCTCGGCGCCGGCAAAACCACCCTGCTCAAGCGGTTTCTCGCAACGGAAGAAGGAAGCGGAACCGCGGTGGTGGTCAACGAGTTCGGCGCCACCGGCATCGACGATGTGCTGGTGCGATCAAGTGCCGACGAAACCGTGCTGCTCGGCAATGGCTGCCTGTGCTGCATCACCCGCACCGACCTGCAGCGCGCGCTTCGCCGTCTGGTGGTGGAGCGCGAGCGCGGCGAGACGCCGGATTTCCGTCGCGTGGTGATCGAGACTTCCGGGCTCGCAGATCCAAGCCCGATCCTGCAGACCTTCGCCACCGACCGCGCGCTGGGCGGCGTGTTCCATGTCGACGTCGTCGTCACCGTGGTCGACGCCGAAACCGCCGGCGACACGCTTGCCTGGTCGGCGGAGGCGCGCAAGCAGGTGATCCTGGCCGACCGTCTGGTGATCACCAAGACCGATATTGCCGGCGAAGGCGCGGCCGAGACATTGGCGGCGCAATTGCGCGCGCTCAACGCCGATGCCGAAATCCTTCAGGCCGTCAACGGCGAACTCGATCCGAGCCGGCTGACCCAGCCTGCCGCCGGGCAGCACAACGCATTCGTGGCCGAGGCCGCCCACAGCGACGGCATTGCAAGCTTCGTGCTGGGCGATGAAGCGGCGATGCCGTGGCCGATATTCGCCCGCGCCATGGAAACGCTGATGACAATGCGCGGGCCGGACCTGCTGCGGGTAAAGGGGTTCCTGAACGTCGAAGGCTGCCGCGGCCCCGTGGTGGTGCAGTTCGTGCAGCACCTCGCCCATCCGCCGGTGGAACTGGACGCCTGGCCCGACGGCAATCGTCAAAGCCGCGTGGCGTTCATCACGCGCAATATTTCGGAAATGCAGGTGCGCGCGCTGTTTGAGGCGGTGCGGGGACTGATTTAACCGTTGCCGCGGACGTTCGTACCCTCTCCCCTTGTGGGCTCGTACCCTCTCCCCTTGTGGGAGAGGGTGGTCCGAGCGAAGCGAGGACCGGGTGAGGGGGACCGGGCTTTCGTGAGGCACTTGCCCCTCACCCGGGTGTCGCGCTGCTTGACGCTACTCCCGGTCCCTGCCCGAAATTTCCGCCTGCCAGGGCGCGACCTTGTGCTCGACCCAGCCGATCAGCCCGTTCAGTCCGATCGCCATTACCATCAGAATAATGATCGGCACGAACATGGTGGCGGTATCGAAATTGTTGGCGGAATTGATGATCACCGCGCCGAGGCCGGAAATCGTGGTGAAGAATTCAGCGATCACCATGGCCACCACCGCGCGGCCGACCGCAAGCCGAATGCCGGCCATGATGTAGGGCAGCGTCGCCGGCAGGATGA
Organism: uncultured Alphaproteobacteria bacterium; assembly: GCA_963828695.1. Classification (GTDB taxonomy): domain Bacteria; phylum Pseudomonadota; class Alphaproteobacteria; order Rhizobiales; family Xanthobacteraceae; genus Pseudolabrys. The sequence continues at coordinate 1,533,786 of CAWHFS010000001.1, forward strand.
TGCGGCGCAGAATAACGGTATCCGGCGCGACGAATGACTTGCCGACCTCGATCAGCGTCTTCGGCACCGCCGTCACGCCGAGCCAGGTGTTGATGCAGATCGGAAACAGCGCCATCAGGAACACTACCGCGACCTTCACGGCAAAGCCCAAACCCAGCCACAGGATCAGCAGCGGAACCAGCGCCACCAGCGGCATGGCGTAGCCGGCGGTGATGTAGATGCCGAGCGCGGCTTCGGCCACGCGGAAGCGGCCGATCACCAGGCCGACCGGGACGCCCACCACGATTGCCAGGCAATAGCCGAGCAGGAATGGCCGCAGGCTGTCGTAGAGCGCTGCCGACAATTGCCCGGTGGTGAGCAATTCCCAGAACGCCTGGGCGATCGCAGTCGGATAGGAGCCGAACACCGGGTTGATATCGCGGCCGAAGATCTCCCACAGGATCAGCACGCAGCCGATCGAGATCAGCGTGATCACCCAGCGCGGCAGCGGACGCCGCTCGGCCGGCTCGGCCTCAACCACAACTTTCTTTTGCGTGTCCGCGATATCGGCCATGACCTAAAACTCTACCGCTCGTCCCCGCGAAAGCGGGGACCCAGTGCAATGAACTGCGGCACTTGTATTCAAGTCCCTGGATTCCCGCTTGCGCGGGAATGAGCGGAACTTGTGTCGACCCGCGCGATCCATGGCCTAATGCACCGTCGCCCCTTCATGCAGCATGCGCCAGATCCTGTAGCGGGTCTCCGCAAACTCGGGCAGCCCGCGCACAATGCTCAGGTCAGCGCGCGGCCGCGCAAGCGGCACATCCATGACCTCCCGCACGCGGCCCTCATGCATCACCACGATGCGGTCGGCGATCAGAACCGCCTCGTCGAGATCGTGGGTGACGAACAGGATGGTCTTCCTGGTGCGGGCGTGGATATCGAGCAATTCGGCCTGCATGCTTTCGCGGGTCTGCGCGTCGAGCGCGCCGAACGGCTCATCCATCAGCAAGACCTTGGGGTCGATGGCAAGCGCGCGGGCGATGCCGACGCGCTGCTTCATGCCGCCGGAGAGCTGATGCGGACGCCGGTTCTGCGAATCGGCCAGGCCCACGAGCTCAAGATATTTTTCGGCCGTTTCCCGCAGTGGCGCCCCGCGCATGCCTTTCATCTCAAGTCCGAACATCACGTTCTGCCGCGCGTTGAGCCAGGGCAGCAATTCGGCATGCTGGAACACCATGCCGCGGTCGTGGCCGCAGCCGTGGATCTCGCGGCCGTCCACGGTGACGCGCCCGCCGCTGGCGGTATCGAGCCCCATGGCGACGCGCAAGGCGGTGGTCTTGCCGCAGCCCGACGGACCGATCAGCGCCACGATCTCGCCGTCACGAACCGTAAAACTGACCCGTTCGAGCGCCTGCACGTGATGGACTTCGTTTTCCACGCGCAATGTGAAGCGCTTGGACACGTCGACGAAAGCGACCTCACCCATTCAGGGTCTCCGCATTGAATTCTTCACCGTCACCCGCCGACGGCCGCCCGAGACGGCCGTCTCAAGGTGACGGAGCGAGGCGTCGTCAGGAACCCGACAGCTTGAGCGCCTTTTCGCGAATCTCCGGAGCCGTGACGGTTTTCAGATCGAGCGCCTTCTTGAGCTTGCCGGCCTTGATCAATTGCTCCTGGATCCAGTTGAACTTTGCCGCCGGCAGCGGCAGCGTCGGATCGACCGCATGATGCTTGACGGCATCGTCATAGACAAACTCGGGACGCGGGTCGTCCGGCTTGGCGTGGACGATCTTGCGGGTCAACGCCACCGTCTCGTCCTTGTGCGAGAGCGCGTAGCGCAGCGCGCTCATTTCGGCGGCGAGGAACTTCACCGCGTCGTCGCCGCGCTCGGCCAGTTTCTTGGCGCTGGAAATGACGCACACGCGCAGGAAGTTCGGCACCGCGTCACGGCCGGCAACCAGAAGATGGATGTTCTTTGGCGCCACCGGCTCAATTTCGTTCGATACCACTGCGGCATCAACCACGCCGCCGATCAGCGCCTGGTAGCGATCACGGTCGCCGCCGACCGCGGCCAATTTCACGTCGGTATCGGACACGCCGAATTTCGCCAGCGCCGAACGCGCCAGCATGTCGGGCATGGAATTGGGCGCCGACACCGCGATTTGCTTGCCCTTGAGATCGGCGACCGTCTTGATCGTATCTTTGGCGTAGATGCCGTGCGGAACGACGACCCAGTGGCAGCCGAGAATTTTCGCGTCAGCGCCCTTGGAGTCGGCGGAGAACACGCCCTGCGGTCCGCCTTCGAAGCTGTCGAGTTCGCCGGCGATCAACGCTTTAAGGGCGAGCTGGTCGTTGCGAAACTCCGAGGTCTCGATCTTGAGGCCCTGCTTCTTGGCGAAGTCGCGCGTGGTGACCATCAGGAAGATGCCGGCATCGGCTTTGGCCTTGATCAGGCCGTGCTTCCAGACTTTCTCCTGCGCCGTTGCCGGAAAGGACAAGGCGCAAACGGTCGCTGCAGCGATCGCCGCAAACCCAATCCGCTTGATGGTGCCAATATGCATGGTGCGGTTCTCCCTGACCTGTTTGTCCGGCCTTTTGGCCCTTGTTCTGTCATCAATTCTAGCACCCCCGCTTTTGGATGTCGTCCCCGTGGCTGCGGACCCGGCAGTCCCGAAAACGACCGCGATTGCCGGATTGCCCGCCGGCGCAGGCAACGGCAGCCGAACTGTTTTCACCATGGTTAAACCGGTGTCAGTCGGGAAACGCCGTCACGGGCAGCGGTAATGATGTCCGGGACAACGGCGTCGTTGCCCGGCGCCATGATGTGGGCGCCCGCAACTTCGGGGATTGCCGCAAGCTCTGCGATCAGCTCGAGGCAGATGCGGCGGCCCTCCGCCAGCGGATCGCCGGCACGTTCCATGCGCTCGATTGTCGTTTCCGGAATGATGGCGCCAAACAGCTTGTCCCTGATCCAGCGCGCGGATTTCGCCGAGCGCAGCGGCACGATGCCGATCAGCAACGACAGCTTGCCGGTGATTCCGTGCTCGGCGAGCCGCGCGACATAGCGGCGGACGATGCCAGCGTCCATGCAGAACTGCGTCTGCACGAATTGCGCACCGGCAACGATCTTGGCGTCCAGCGATTTCGGCTCCCAGCCCGGTTGTGGATCGATCGGATTGTCGGCGCCGCCGAGAAAGAAATCGGCGCGGCCGGAAATCTTGCGCCCGGTCGGCAGCTCGCCGGAGTCACGCAGGCGGCGCGCAGTCTCCAGCAGCTGGCGCGGATCGAGATCGAATACCGGCTTGGCGTCGGGCTGATCACCGGCGCCTGGATCGTCACCGCGCAACATCAAAAGATTGCGCACGCCGGAGGCCGCGGCACTCAACAGATCGCTCTGCAAGGCGATGCGGTTGCGGTCGCGGCAGGTGAGCTGAAGGATCGGCTCGATGCCCTGCTCGACCAGCATCGCCGCCGCGGTCACCGCGCCGAGATGCGGCCGCGCCCCGGCGCCATCGGTGATATTGACCGCGTCGGCCAGGCCCTTGAGCGGCAGCGCCTTGGCGAGCAATTCGCCACGGTCGGCGGTGACCGGCGGCGTCACTTCCGCGGTCAACACGAAGCGCTTCGCCTTCAGCTTGTCCTGGAGGTTCATTGCCATAGGACCCAGTCGCAAAATTGTGTGGACCTTGCAAGCACAACAATGGGAAATTGACCGGGTATGGCGCCAATGCCGCGCCGCTATGCAGGATGACATGGGCCGTCTGGCAAATTCCCTGGATGAAGCACTCGAACCGGTCGCCGACGGTTGCTTGCTGGTCGTGCCACGCGAAGTATCGGGTGTGCCGATGGCGGCCACACGCGCGCTCATTTGCCGCCATGTGAAAAAGCTTCATCTGGTGGCGCTCCCGACGTCGAGCCTGCAGGCGGATTTGCTGATTGGCGCCGGTTGCGTCGAAACGCTGGAAACCTCCGCCGTCAGTCTCGGCGAATTCGGCGCGGCGCCGCGCTTCACGGCCGCCATTACATCCGGCGCAATCAGGATGAAGGACGCCACCTGCCCGGCGCTGCACGCCGCGCTGCAGGCATCCGAGAAAGGCGTGCCGTTCATGCCGCTGCGCGGACTGGTCGGCTCGGACGTGCTGAAATTCCGCGACGACTGGAAAGTGATCGACAGCCCATTCGGCAATTCCGATCCGATTGTGTTGTTGCCGGCGATCAAGCCGGACGTCGCATTGCTGCATGCGCCAATGGCCGATCGCCACGGCAATGTCTGGATCGGACGCCAGCGCGAACTCGCCACCATGGCGCATGCGGCCGAGAAGACCATCGCCACCGTGGAGACGATTCACGATGGCAACCTGCTTGACGATCCGGTTCTCGCCGCAGGCACGCTGCCCGGATTCTATGTGGAGAGCGTCGCGGTCGCGGCGCGCGGCGCCTGGCCGCTGCCGTTGCCTGATCATTACGGGGCCGACGCCGAACACCTCGCGCTCTATGCGCGGATGGCGGCAACGCCGGAAGGTTTTGCGGAGTATCTGGACAAGTATGTGTATGAAAAGAAGGCGGCGTGATCTCCGGCCTCTCAGCCGTCATGCCCGGCCTTGTGCCGGGCATCCACATCGTTCTCTAAACGCCGCCAAGACGTGGATGGCCGGGACAAGCCCGGCCATGACAACGGAAGGGTCGCGGCGTGTCTGATCGTGATTTCCGCGATGAGGAACTGCTTGCCGACGTGATCGCAGGGCTGATCGGCGATGTGCGGCACGTCGCCGTCGGCAATGCCTCGCCGATCCCCGCCACCGCCGCGCTGCTGGCGCGCGAGCGCGGACGTGGCCGGCCTTACGTCTCGCTCCTGCAGAGCCGAAAACATAATTTCTGGACCGACGGCGCACGCGAACTGTTCGACTGTGCCGGGCAAGGCCGCATCGACGTCTTCTTTCTTTCCGGCGGCCAGATCGACGGCCAGGGCAACGTCAATCTGGTGAGCACGGGCGACTACGAACATCCCAAGGTGCGCTTTCCCGGCTCGTTCGGCTCCGCCTATCTCTATTACTTGGTGCCCAAGGTGATCCTGTTTCGGGTCGAGCATTCGCGCCGCACGCTGGTGCCCAAGGTCGATTTCATCAGCGCGCCGGGTACAAGCGAACCCAACGTCTATCGTCCGGGCGGCCCGATTGCGCTGGTCACCAACCGCTGCCTCTTCGACTTCGCCCAGGGCCGATTCCGGCTTAGAAGCGTGCATCCCGGTCACACAGTCGAGGACGTGATCGAGAACACCGGCTTTGATTTCGACAGGCCAACGGCGGTGCCGGAGACGCCCGCCCCTTCGCCCGAGGCATTGAAGCTGATGCGCGAGGTCGTGGCGCCGCAACTGGCCGAGGTCTATCCGCAGTTCGCGCGCCAGGTGTTCGGCATGACCCAGGAAGCTTTGACGGGCTGAAATTTCAACCGAGTGCGAGGCAAACTCTCTTCCCCCGCTCCCTTGGGGAAGGGAAAGACAGCCGGCCGATGCGCCCTTGCCCTCTTCCATGCGGAGGCCACAAACGGTTAGGGTGCCGCCCGAAAAATCAGCAACAAGGAAATGTCTGGTGAAAACGGTTGAAGCTGCGGTGATCGGTGTCGGATGGGTCGGCGGCACGCGTGCGGAAACGCTGGCTCGCACCGCGCTGGTGGACAAATTGCACCTGTGCGAGATCAGGCCCGACCGCCTGGCCGAAGTGAAGGCGCTCTGGAAGCCGGCAACGGCGACGCTCGACTACAACGACATCATCAGGAATCCGAACATCTCGGTGGTCTACATCTCGACCACGCCGGAAACCAACCACTATCCGATCTGCCGCGACTGCCTGAAGTCCGGCAAGAACGTGATGCTGGAAAAGCCGATCGCGCTGGAATTGTGGGAGGCCGACGAGCTGATCGAGCTCGCGAGGCGCAACAATCTGAAATTCACCATCGGCTACTCGCAACGCTTCAACACCAAGATCGCCTATGCCAAGAAGAAGGTCACCGACGGCACGCTCGGCAAGGTGGTGTCGGTGCTGGTGAGCCGGCATCTCTCGCGTTCGCTCGGCAAGAAGATCGCCGGTCGCGTGCGGCTGTCGCCGGTGGTCATGGAATCCACGCATGACCTCGATTTCGTGTTCTGGCTGCTGGAGCCGGCCAAGCCCGTGCGCGTCTATTCGCAAGGAGCCTATGGTTACATGGAGCCGGTGAACGGCTCGCACGACATCATGTTCACCACCGTCACCATGGACAACGGCGTCGCGGTGATGATCGGCGGCGGCTGGAACCTGCCGCCGAGCTACCCGAACTATTGCGCCACCTGGATCGAGATCACCGGCACCGAAGGCTCGCTGTTCCTCGACGATACCCAGCGCGACAACTGGCTCAACACCATGAAGGATGGCCAGCAGTTCCCGATGTCGACCATGCCGGGCGAACAGGTCGGCGAAGTGTTCGCCGGCGGCATGGGGCCCGAAACCATCCACTTCCTGGAAGCCTGCATCCGCGACACGCCGGTGATGGTGACGCCGGAAAGCGCGCGCCGGGTCATGGAAACCTACAGCGCGGCGGACCTGTCGGCCGACCGCAACGAGCCGATCGACCTTCCGCTGAGCAACGAAACGATTTCGGCAATCGCCGAGTTCAAGCAAAAGAACCGGTCAGGAGCCAATCCAGGATGAAAAATCTGTGCTCTCTGTCATTCCGGGGCGCGAACGAAGTGAGCGAACCCGGAATCCGGAAACAAGTTCAACCCTCGCATCTGGATTCCGGGCCCGGCGCTAAGCGCCGTCCCGGAATGACGGTGATGTCATGAAAAAGTCAGCAAAGGGCGTCGGCCTCGCCATCATCGGCGGCGGCCGCGTCGGCCTGTTCCGCGGCGAAGTAGCCAATCGCCATCCGGCGGTCGAGTGGATCGGGCTGGCCGAGAGGAATCCCAATCGTGCCGGCGAAGTCGCACCGAAGATCAACGCTGATTTCGTGACGCAAAGCCACGTCGAATTGCTCAAGCGACCGGAAGTGACGGCGGCAATCATCGCAACTGACGAGCACCTGCACGTCGATCCGATCATGGCGGCGCTTGAACGCGGCATCCCGCTTTTGATCGAGAAGCCGCTGGCAACGCGGCTTGATGAATCCGCCAAGGTGCTGAAGGCAATCAAGGAGGCCAAGGTCGATGCCGTGGTTGGCTATACGCAGCGATTCCGCCGCCGCTGGCTCGCCGCCAAGGAGAAATGCCGCACGGGTGCTCTAGGTGATGTCACGCTTGTGACCTCGCGCGCCTTCATGAACCGGCTGGTGGCGATCGACAACTACAAGCGGACCGACGATCCGGCCACCATCTCGCCGATGGTGATCTCCGGCACGCACGCCCTCGACATCTGCATGTGGTGCCTGGAAGGCAAGACGCCGGTCGAGATCTACGCGCGCTCGATCGACAAGGTGCTGGGGCCGCTCTACAAGGGCATCGATGCCACCGCCGGCATGATCACCTTCGACGACGGCACCATCTATCACCTCAACATGTCCTGGGCGCTGCCGATCACCTGGCCGCCGGCGGTCTATTCCCTCGAAGTCGGCATCGTCGGCACGACCGGCGTGCTCACCATCGACGACACGCACCGCGATATCGTGCTGGCGGTGTCGAAAGGGCAGTCGGAAGGCTACAACCCCGATCCCACGCGGCTGGTGGATTTCATGGGCAGCTATCCGCCCGGCGACATGGCGCTCGGCGAACTGCGCGGGCCGATGTCGCTTGAGACCGAGAGCTGGCTCAACCGCGTCTCGCTCGGCCTGCCGACGCCGGCGGCGACGGTGGAAGAAGCGCATCGCAACCTGATGCTGACCAAGGCGCTCGACCTGTCGGCGAAACGCAAGGCGCCGCTGAAACTTCCGCTCGATCCCGATGCAGTCAAGGCGGCGGCATGATCTGCGATCAGATCACCCGGTAGAGCTGGAAATCATCTCCGCTGTAGACCGGATCCAGATGCTTCGGATCCGGGTTCGGCGTACGCGGTGTCGCGAACAGAATGTAGACATAGTCATAGTGGCGCGGCCACAGGTTCCAGAAATACGATTCGCCCGCCGTGGGGTGTTCGTCGGCCTGCACGAAATATTGAACCGCCGGCGGCCACCGATCCCGGGTTTCGACAAACCTGCGGAATTCCTTTCGTGCATGCATGATTTGCTTGCCTTGCACCGTAAACGCTGTCGTCACCAGCGCAGAGCGTTCGATGGTGGCCAGCGACGCCGCATGAACGAGATTGAAATCGCTGATCTTCTTGCACGACGAGCGGTCGCCGAAAACGACAAGCACGCGCGCGCCACGCTTGATGGCCTTGACGGATTGAAGGAATTCTTCCGTTCCGCGATCGAGCTGGTTCCAGACCAACTGGACCTCGGTGATCCGCACCGCGAGCAGCACCGCCAGCAGCGCTACCAGTTTGCGGCGGGCTGAAAGGCGCGGCAGATCGACGCTGAAGCAGGCGACAAGCATGAAAGCGACCGCGATCGGCAAACGCTGGTCGGCCAGATAGGCTCCGAACATTTCGAAAGGCATCGCAAGATAGACGACGGCGCTGACGCCGAGAATGACCCATCCCACCGGATGAAAGTGAAGCGCGCCGCGGCGCCACGCATAGAGCGCAGCAATCGCGGCAATGGCAATCAATGCATAGGCCACGGATTGATAGTAGACGTTGATCGCCAGTTTCAGGCCTTCGAGCTTGCTGCCCAAATCCCAATCGGCGGACGCGCCCGCCGCATTCCAGGTCGGACTGAGCAGCAGGAGTGCGATGAGAGGTACAAATGGCAGGCCGGTTGCGAAAAAATCGGCAAGCCGCGGCAGCAATGGCCGGGCACGCCCGGACCAAAGCCGATGGAGTTCAAAAGCAAGCACGCCGAGGCCGTAGAGCCCCACCGCGAAAAGGTGACAGAAGAACAGCATCAGCGCGAACAGCGCGGAGACCGCGAAGCGCCACGGCCAGCGGCGTTCGCGCAATGCAACCCAGGCCGCGAGGCCCCACAGCGCCAATCCAATTCCGAAAACATAACTCATCACGCCGACCAGCAGCACGCCGTTATAGAGCAGCGGCATCGCGATGAGCGGCAATGCCGACCAGCGACCGGCCAGCGCGCGATTGAGCGCGAGCGTGCCGGACGCGATCAGAATGAAGGACAGGATCGTGAAAATTTGTCCGGCAAGATAGACATTCATGAACCGGTGGAGCACCGGAACGATCAGGTCGATCATCAAATTGGGGATGATCTGCCATTCAATCGTATAGAAGCGGGAAAGATCGCGATCCGAACCGATCGCGTCGATCACATGCATTCGCGCCAGGTGGTTGGGATAGTCGGACAGCGGCGGCAGCGGATGCGTCGCGAGCGGAACCAAGGCCGCCGCCATCAGCACCACAAAAAGAACGGCAATGGTCGTTGGGCGAAAATCGCCCTCCCGCCCCCGCGTGAGGCGGGGGTAGACCTGCACACCCTGCATGCGATGCACCCGGTTGCCCGCAATACAATGGCATGGAGGCTAGCAGGCGGCGGCGGCGCAAAGCAAACCGGGCGAACGGCGATTGCAGCGAGCCGTCGCCTCAGCGCGCGGCCAGCGGCTTGATCGACAATTCCGCGGCCAGCTTGTCGAGCTGCGCGTGCAGTTCGGGCGGCAGCAAGAGGCCGTTGCGCGCGCGGTCGGCGCGGCGCTGAGCCCGCTGTTCGCCCGGCAGACGGACAGTTTCGCCGGGCAAGGTCTTTGACGTCCGCAATTCGCGCACGTGGCGGTCCACTTCTGCCTTGAACTGGCTGATCGGCTGAAAGCGCGCCGGATCAAGCGCGACGACAAACTGCCCGGTGTTGGTGACCATGTCCGGGGCGGCGTTGAAGTCGACGCAATCGCGGCCGAACAGCGCGCCGTTGAGCGTGCCTGCCAGGAGGCCCAGCATCAGCGCCAACCCGGCACCCTTGTAGCCGGCCATCGGCAACAGCAGCGCTTCGGCGCTTTTCTGCGGATCGGTAACGGCCGCACCTGTTTTCGGATCCACCATCCAGTCCGGCTGCAATGGACGATTTTGCAGACGGTGATTCTTGATGGTGCCGTAGGACACGATCGAGGTGGCGATGTCGAGCACCACCGGCGCTTCCTCACCTGCGGGAATCGCAATCGCCAGCGGATTGGTGCCGAGCAGCGGCTCGGCGCCGCCGGCAAGTGGCATGTGGTTGGCGTTCGCCACCGCCGAATAGATCCCGATCATGTCGGCCTTGAGCGGCAGCGCGGCGTAGACGCCGGCTGCGCCCGCGTGGTTCGACATGCGCACGCCGACCCAGGCGACGCCGCATTCGCGGGCAAGCTCGATCGCCGTCTCCGCCGCGCGCGCCACCACCAGATGGCCCATGCCGTTGTCGCCGTCGACCAGCGCGGTCGCCGGCGCCGAGCGCTCGACCCTGATATTGGGGCGCGGATTGTTCGATTTGAGTTTGAGCCGCTGCACGTATTGCGGCAGGCGAAACACGCCATGGGCATCGGCGCCGATGAGGTCGGCCTCCACCATCAGCTCGGCGACCCTGGCGGCATCGTCTGCCGGCAGGCCGGCCTTCACCATGGCATCGACGATCAGGCCGCTGACGGCGGCGATCGGCGTGCGGTTCGTGGTCCTGGCATCCATGATGGGATCATGCCTTTCCCGCCAGCAGCTTTTCGGCGTGGCCGCTGAGGATCGCGGTCTTGTCGGCATCGGAAATATTCAATGACCGTACGTGGGCGACGCAATCCAGCATGGCCATATCGTAGGGATAATCGCTGCCAAGCAGCACGTGGTCGCTGCCGACGAGACCGATCAACAGCTCCAGCGTCTTATCGGAATGCAGGATGGTGTCGTACATGAAGCGGCCGGCGATATTCTTCGGCTGGTCCGGAACATTCTTTTTCGGTTCGGGCCGCACTTTCCAGCCGTGCTCCCAGCGCGCCGCCTGGTAGGGCGTGAAGCCGCCGCCATGGGCGAGGCAGATTTTCAGTTTCGGGTGCCGGTCCATCACGCCGCCGAATATCAGGCAGGCGGCTGCGATCGTGGTATCGAGCGGATTGCCGATCAGATTCTGCAGATAATAGGATTTGAGACGGTCGGCACCGGCCACGTTGTTGGGATGGATGAAGATGAAGGCGTTGAGTTCTTCGGCGGTGGCCCAGACCGGCTCGAAGCCCGGGTCGTCGAGATTCTTGCCCATGATGTTGGAGGCAAACATCGAGCCCTTGAGACCGAGCCTGGTCATGGCGCGCCTGAGTTCGTCGGCGGCCTTGTCCGGCGCCTGCATCGGCAAGGTCGCGATGCCCATGAAGCGGTCCGGATGCGCAGCGATGTGCTTCGCCATCTGATCGTTCTGGATTGCCGACAGCGTGGCGCCGAGCGCCGGTTCCTGATTGTACAAATAGGTCTGCGGTGTGGCCGAAAGCACGTGCACGTCGACACCGGCCGCGTCCATGTCGCGCAGCCGGCGCGCGATGTCGAAACCGCCGGTCGGAAACGGACGATAGACCACGCCGCCGACATCGAGCGCGGCGTTCTCTGCATCCATGGGCGTAATGGTCACCGGAACCTTCGGCGCGGCCTTGCTCAACAGCGCGGCGGTTTCTTCGGTCAGAATGTGAGTGTGGGTATCGATCGTTCGCAACTTGCTCATTTCGCCACCTGAAAGCGGCCGCCGCGGATGCGGGCCGGGGAGCGCCTGAGTGCCGCAGCCGATGAGCGGACGCAAGCCCCTGTCCGTGTCGGCGTTTTCGGTTATAAACGGAGCCCCACGAAACGATACCGTCGGAATTTCCCATGACAGCGACCAGCCCTGCCCGCGACCGCCACGAACCGCGCGTGGAAGATGACGCGCTGGTCCGCGGCCGCGGTCAGTTCATGGATGACCCGCGGCTGCCGAACCAGGCCTACGCGGCCTTCATGCGATCGCCGCATGCCCATGCGCGCGTCGTTTCGGTGAACGCCGAAGCCGCAGTCAAGGCCAAGGGCGTGCTGGCGGTGCTGACCGCCGCTGACGTAAAGGCGGCCGGCATCGGCGGCATCTCGCGCCACCCGCCGGTCACCGGCCGCGGCGGAGCCAAGATGGCAATGCCGTTCCGCCCGGTGCTGGCGGAGAAGGCGATGCACGCCGGCGACCCGGTGGCGCTGGTGGTGGCGGAAAGCCACGCCGCCGCCCAGGACGCCGCCGATCTCGTGCAGGTCGACTATGAGGAGTTGACGCCTGTGGTCGACCTCGACGCGGCGATGAAAGCCGACATCCAGCTTTATCCGGACGTTCCGGGCAATCTGTGCGTCGACTGGCCGGGCACGGTTCCGGACGAAGAGAACGAGCGCGCCGTCGCCGAGACCATCAAGGGCGCGCCGCATGTCGCCCGCGTGCGCGTCACCCATCAGCGCATGGTGGTGGCCTCGCTCGAGACCCGCGGGGCAACCGGCGAATATGACTCCGCGAACGACAGCTACACGCTGCACGCCTGCTCGCAGAGCGCAGACGCAATGCGCGGCCAGGCGGCCTCCATCATGGGCGTGCCGAACGACAAATTGCGGGTGATCACCAGAGACGTCGGCGGCGCGTTCGGCATGAAGACGACGTGCTATCCGGAATACATCGCGCTGCTGGTGGCGGCGCGCAAGGTCGGCCGCCCCGTGCATTGGCAATCGACGCGCTCGGAGGCCTTCATCTCCGACGCGCAGGCGCGCGACGCCGTCAGCGAGGCGGAGCTGGCGCTCGACGACAAAGGCAAGTTCCTCGCCTTGCGCGTACGGCATCTGTGCAACCAGGGCGCCTATGTGGCGAATGCCGGCATCAACATCAACACCAACAATTTCGCGCGCTGCCTGCCCGGCATGTATCGCATTCCGAAGGTCGACGTTTCGGTCGCCTGCTATTTCAGCAACCGGGTGCCGATTGCACCCTATCGCGGCGCGGGGCGGCCGGAGGCGAATTTCGTGCTCGAGCGCGTGGTCGAGGAAGCCGCGCGCGTCGTCGGCATGGACCCGGTGCGGCTGCGAAGAAAGAACTTCATTCCGCCGTCTGCCATCCCGTTCAAGACGGCAGTCGGCAATACCTATGACAGCGGCGACTTCCCCGGCATCGTCGATCGGGCGCTCGAACTTGCCGACTACACCAATTTCAACAAGCGCAAACGCGAGGCGGCGCGGCGCAAGAAGCTGCGTGGCATCGGCATCTCGTGCATGCTGGAGCATTCCGGCGCCACGCCGATGGAGCAGGCATCGGTCGCGTTTCCCGGCGACGACAAGTTGATCCTCGGCCTGAACGTACAGTCGACGGGCCAGAGCCACGCCACCGTGTTCGGCCATCTGCTGGCCAGCAAGCTCGGCATCGACGCCGGCAGGATCGAGCACAGGCATGGCGATACGGCACTGGGGCTGACCGGAGCGGCCTCGGTCGGCTCACGTTCGGCCATGTGCGCCGGTAACGCCATCGTTCATGTCGCCGACGTGATGCTGGCGAAGGGCAAGAAGGTTGCATCCGCCGCGCTGGAAGCCTCCGAGCAGGATATTCAATACCGCAACGGGCAGTTCGAAGTGGTCGGCACCGACCGCAAGATTTCGCTGTTCGACACCGCGCGTCGCGCCAGGGAGACGGGTGAAAGCCTCGACACCAAGGACAAGACCGACACGCCGCTCACCTTTCCGAACGGCTGCCACATCGCGGAAGTCGAGATCGATCCGGACACGGGCCTGGTAGATCTGGTGACCTATACCGCGGTCGACGACTGCGGCAATCCGCTCGACACCACGATCGTCGAGGGACAGGTGCACGGCTCGATCGCGCAGGGTCTGGGCCAGGCGCTGGTCGAACACGCAATTTATGATTCAAGCGGGCAACTGGTGACCGGCTCGTTCATGGACTACGGCATGCCGCATGCCCACATCATGCCGGTCGAATTGCGCGAGGCGCTGCGCCCCGCACCGGCCAGGACCAATCCGCTCGGCGTCAAGGGCACCGGGGAAGCCGGCACCACGGCCGCGATCGCCGCGGTGATGAACGCGATTTCGCACGCAATCCCGAACGGCGCCGCCGATCACATGGACATGCCGGCCACGCCCGCGAAAGTGTGGGAGGCGTGCCGGAAGGCGATGCAGAAATAAGATGCCATCGTCCCAGGTGCGCTAAACGAGATCCGAGACCCACGCCGCAACCTGTCTCTGCCTCATGGTGAGGAGCGCTCCGAAGGAGCGCGTCTCGAACCATGGGGCGGCCCGCCCCATCCTTCGAGACGCATCGCTTCGCGATGCTCCTCAGGATGAGGCGGATACATATTGCGGCGAGTCAATCCCCGCTCTGCTAGGCAATGACAGCAAAGTATGCAGCGGTGGCTACGCCTGCGAAATGAACTTCGTGTTCATATAAGCTTGCAGCCCCTCGATGCCGCCTTCCGAGCCGTAGCCCGATTCCTTCACGCCGCCGAACGGCGTTTCCGGCGTCGAGATGGCGACGCTGTTGACGCCCACCATGCCCGACTGGATGGCATCGCCGATCGCCATTGCGGTCGCGCCCGACGATGTGAAGGCATAAGCGGCGAGCCCGTACTCGAGCGAATTGGCGCGCTCCACCACTTCGTCGAAGGTCTTGAACGGCACGATCGGCGCCACCGGGCCGAACGGTTCCTGGGTCATGATCCTTGAATCGTCCGGCACTTCGGTGATCACCGTGGGCTGGAAGAAGAAACCCTGGTTGCCGTGACGCGAGCCGCCGGTCACGATCTTGCCGCCGCGATCCTTGGCATCGTTGACGAAACTTTCCATGGCGTCGAGCCGCCGCCCATTGGCGAGCGGCCCCAAGGTCGTGCCCTTCTCGAGACCGTCACCCATCTTGAGGCCTTTGGCATATTCGGTGAAGCGGGCGAGGAATTTTGAATACGACGGCTCCTGCACATAGAAGCGCGTCGGCGAGATGCAGACCTGTCCGGCATTGCGGTACTTGAAGGCCGCGATGGTATCGGCGGCCTTTTCCGGATCGGCGTCGGCAAACACCACCACCGGCGAGTGACCGCCGAGCTCCATGGTGGCGCGCTTCATGCCCTTGGCGGCCAGGCCGGCGAGATGCTTGCCGACCGGGATCGAGCCCGTGAAGGAAATCTTGCGCACGATGTCGGACGGGATCAGATGCTCCGACACGTTGGCTGGCACGCCGAACACCAGATTGAGCACGCCGGCGGGAAGCCCCGCATCGGCAAAGCACTTCACCAGCTCGACGCAACCGCCCGGCGTTTCTTCCGATGCCTTGATGATCAGCGCGCAACCTGCGGCGAGCGCACCGGCAATCTTGCGGATCGGCGTGAGCGTCGGGAAATTCCATGGCGTGAACGCCGCCACCACGCCGACCGGTTCCTGCAACACGATCTGGCGCACGCCCTTCTGCCGGCCGGGCACCACGCGTCCGTAGGAACGGCGCCCTTCCTCGGCATACCAGTCGATGATGTCGGCGCTGGTCAGCACCTCGGCGCGTGACTCGGGATAAGGCTTGCCCTGCTCCTGGGTCTGCACCTTGGAAATGTGATCGTAGCGCTCGCGCACCAGGTCGGCGGCCTTGCGCATGATCTTGGCGCGGTCATAGGCCGATGTCGCCTTCCACACCTGAAACCCTTTGGCGGCAGCGGCAAGCGCCTCATCGAGGTCGGCCTTGCTGGCGTGCGGCAGCGCGGCAAGCACCTTGCCGGTCGCCGGATTGATTACGTCCTCGCCCTTGCGGCCATCGCCGTTGAGCCATTTGCCGTCGATATAAAGACCAAGATCGGTGTACATACGAACCTCTTGTTACCCGGAACATTCCTCGCGCGTTGCATTAGCACTTTCATGGCCGCGCGGCCACACAGCCACCGCGCCGCGGCAGGCCCGATTTAGCCTGATGAATCAACAGCGGTGGGTCGGCACGTGCAAGAATTGAGCGGGCGCAAAGCCCGATTGGATGCGACATTTCCGACTTGAGCGGCGCGGATTTAGCGTTGGCCACCGCAGAATTTTCAATGTTATGATCCATTTAAGCGGCGTACCGAGCCGCCGTCCGTGGGGGACGGGGACGCACGGCACGGGCTTTCATCGAGCGGAACCGCATCGTTCCGGACAGAAACGCCGCGCGAGAGGGAATGAAACAATCTGGGAGGATCTGAATATGCTCTATCGGGCAGGATTCGTTTCGGCAGTGGCGGCGTTCGCTTTTGCACCGCTCGCCGCACAGGCGCAGAATTGCGGCGAGATCGAGCTCGGCGCCGCGGTTTCCGCTACCGGCATCTACGCCGCCAACGGCAAGAATACGCGCAACGGCTATGAGTTCGCCCTCAAGAAGATCAATGACGCCGGCGGCGTGACGGTCGACGGCAAGTGTTATCACTTCAAGATCAAATATTACGACGATGAATCGACGCCGGCGCGTGCGGCGCAGCTGGTCGAGCGGCTGATCGACCAGGACAAGATCAAATACGTGCTCGGTCCCTACGGTTCGCCGCTGACCAAGGCGATCCTGCCGGTGATCGAAAAATACAAGACGCCGCTGGTGCAGGGCGAGGCGGCCTCACGCTCGCTGTTCACGCAGGGCTACAAATATCATTTCGGCATCGTCGCGACGTCGGAGAAATATCTGACGCCGGTCGTCGACATGGCGGCGGAATTGGCCAAGAGAAAGGGCAAGGACCCGTCGACCGTGAAAATTGCGATGATCTACCAGGATGACGCCTTCTCGCTCGATGTGCGCCAGGGCGTGGTGGACTCGATGAAGAAATACAAGATGACCGCGGCCATCGACGACCGCATGCCGAAGGACTTGAACGACATCACCGGTTTCCTCACCAAGGTGAAGGCGCTCAAGCCCGACGTGCTGATCGTCTCCGGCCATGAAAAAGGTGCCGTCACCGCAGCCCGCCAGATGGCCGATCTGAAAATCCAGGTGCCGCTGGTCGGCCTCACGCATTGTGAAGCCGCCAAAGTGACACAGGATTTTCCCAAGGCCTCGGAAGACTTCGTCTGTCCCACCCAGTGGGACGAGACCATGAAGATCGGCGACAAGCTGTTCGGGACCGCGGCCAATTATAACACGGAGATCAAGGCGGCCTACGGTTACAAGGTCGTGCCCTATCAGACGGCGCAGGCTTCCGCGGCCGTTTACGTGTGGGCCGATGCGTTCAAGCGGGCCAATTCGCTCGACAAGGAGAAGCTCCGCGAGGCGCTGACCAAGACCGATCTGGAGACCTTCTACGGCCACGTCAAATTTGCCGCCGACGGCAGCAATCCGGGCAAGACAATCACCTTGCGCCAGATTCAACACGGCAAATACAACGTCGTCTGGCCGGAAAAGATCGCGTCGGCCAAGCTGACCTATCCGCGCGAAGCGCAGTACTGAGGAAAAGCACGTGGAAGCGGGCGATAGCGCCTGCTTCCACGACTTCCGGAAGTTCGCCCGATCGCGATGCGATGGCGGCGGCGTACCCGGCCATTTGAACGACGGCCGAAGGCACCTGCGATGCAACACATTCTCGGCAACATGTCGATTCTGGGCGCGGCGCCGGCGCTCAATCTCGGGCTGCTGATTGACGGCATCCTGATCGGCTCGATCTTCGCGCTCGCCGCATACGGCCTCGCGCTGGTGTGGGGCGTGATGAACGTCAAGAACCTGGCGCAGGGCGACTTCATCATGCTCGGTGGCTATATCACCTGGAGCATCGGCCGCCACGGCTTCGATCCGTTGCTCGGCGTGCCGATCGCCGGCGCGATGTTGTGGGCGATCGGCTGGGTGATCTATCGTCTTGTGATCAGCAAGGTCATCACCCGCGATCTGTTCACGTCGCTGCTTGCGACCTTCGGCATCGCCATCATCATCCAGCAAAGTCTCAATCTCGCCTTCGGGCCCGATACCCAATCGGCGCAAGCCGGCCTGCCGACCTGGCAGTTCATGGGCGGGCTGATCACGATCCCGGTTACGCGCGTGATCGGCTTTGTGCTTGCGATCGTCCTGGCGCTGACGGTCATCGTGTTCATGAAAAAGAGCCGGATGGGTCAGGCCATCCGCGCCACCGCGCAGGATGCGCGCGCCGCGCGCGTGCTCGGCATCGACACGGAGAAGGTCTACGCGTTCACCTTCTGCCTCAATGCGGCGATCTGCGGGGCGGCCGGCGCGCTGGTCGTGCTGGTGTGGAACGTCCAACCGTTCTTCGGCACCACCTATTCGATCCGCCTGTTCGTCATCGTGACTGCGGCCGGCTTCGGCAATCTGCCGGCGGTAATCGCCGCCGGCTTCGGCATGGGCGTGTTCGAGCAATTCGGCGGCTTCCTGTTGGGCGCCCAGTTCCAGCAGGCGCTGATCGTGATCCTGCTGTTGAGCGTGCTCGGCTACCGGCAATGGCAATATTTGCGCGTGCGGCAGGCGGTGCAATGAGCGCCGTGTCCCGCGAAAACCTGCCGTTCTGGCTCATCCTGGCACTCGGGCTGGCCGCGCCGTTTCTGTTCCCCGATTACAGCAACGAGATCGCGTTGCTCTGGCTGATGATCGTGTTCGCATCGACCTGGGACATCCTGGGCGGCCAGATGGGCTACAATTCGCTGGGCAATATCTTCTTCTTCGGCGCCGGCATGTATATCTGCGCCGTGGTGCAGATCGGGCTTTATTACGACGTGGGCATGTACACGTCCGGCGCGCGCACCACCCATATCGTCTTCACCCAGGCGCAATATTTCACCGGCTTCGCGCTCGGCACGCTGGTGGCCGGCATTGCCAGCGCCGTGCTCGCGCTGGCCGCCGGCGCGATCTTGTTCGGTTTGCGCGGGCCCTATTTCGCCATCGGAACGCTCGGTCTCGCCATTGCGGCGGCCGAACTTGTTTCGTCGTGGGAATGGGTCGGCGCGGCCGCCGGGATTTCCATGCCGGTGTTCCCGGCCGGGCCCGGAACGCAGAAGATATTCTTCTACTTCCTGTTCTTCGCGCTGGCCTTCGTCCTGCTGGTCTTCCTGCGCTGGCTCTACTCCACGAATTTCGGCCTGGCGCTCAACGCCATCCGCGATGACGAGGAGAAGGCAGAGGCGATGGGTCTGCACACGCGCCGCTACAAGCGCACTGCCTGGGCGATTTCGGCCGTATTCCTCGGCATCGCCGGCGCCATCTTCGGCAACATGACCGGGTTCATCGAGCCGCGCGACATCGCCTTTCCCACCACCACGTTCAATCTCTTCATGGTCGTCATGGTGCTGCTGGGCGGCAAGGGCACGCTGTGGGGTCCGGTAATCGGCGCGGTGATCTTCCACACCATCAAGGAAGTAACCTGGACCTATTTCCTCGGCTGGCAGTTCATCGCGCTCGGCGCGCTCATCGTCGTCACCATCGTGTACTTCCAGCAGGGCATTGTCGGCTGGCTGGCCGAGAACTATCCGCGCATGTTCGCGCCGCGCGCGGCCAGGTACGAGGCCAAACCCGCGATCGGCTCCGGCCTGGCGCCGCATCCGGAGGGCGCCGAATGAGCGACACCATCATCGCGCTTGAGGATGTGACCAAGACCTATGGCGGCGTCGTCGCCAATCACGCGGTATCGCTCACGGTTGAGCGCGGCAGCATCACCGGACTGATCGGACCCAATGGCTCCGGCAAGACGACGCTGTTCAATTCCATCGTCGGATATCATCCCATCAACGCCGGCTCGATCCGTTTCGACGGCCGCGAAATATCGCAATTGCGCGTGCAGGACATCGCGCGGCTCGGCCTGCTGCGCACGTTCCAGACCACGCGCATCTACGGCAAGATGAATTGCATGCAGAACATGCTGATCTCGATCCCGCATCGCCATGCGGGCTTGTTCGACATGTTCGCTTATGAGCGCGGCGAGGTCGTCGAGCGGGCCGAGCAACTGCTCGGCTTCGTCGGGCTTTACGAAAAGCGCTACCTGCGCGCCGGCTCGCTGTCGTTCGGACAGCAAAAATTGCTCGAATTCGCCATGGCGCTGATGAACGAGCCGACCGTGCTGCTGCTGGACGAGCCGACCGCGGGCATCAACCCGACGCTGATCAACGGCCTGCTCGATCGCCTCAAACGGGCAAACACCGAATTCGGCATCACGCTGTTCATCATCGAGCACAATATGCGGGTGATCATGAACATCGCCAGCAAGATCTACTGCATGGCGCATGGCGAGATGCTGGCCGAAGGCGAGCCCGGCGAAATCCAGCGCGACCAGCGCGTCATCGACGCCTATCTGGGAGCGACGTGATGCCGGCTGTCAACGAAGCAGCAACCGGCGGCTATCATGGCGGGGTGGCGCCCGCGATTTCGGTCGAAGAAGTCGCGCGCCAGGCGCTTGCCATAGCCCGCGACGTCGGCGTCGACGAGCTCGATGCGCTTGTCGGCGGCAAGCCGTATTTGCGCATCGACAATTTGCACGCCGGCTACGGGCAGATGGAGATTCTGCACGGGCTCAGCCTGCGTATCGGCCGCCGGCAATCCTTGTGCCTGATTGGCCCGAACGGCGCCGGCAAGTCGACCGTCCTGCACTCCATTTTCGGCTTCACCAATATCTATTCCGGGACGATTGCGCTCGATAGCGGCGATGCAACGCTCGACGTGACCGGCTTGTCGTCGAACGAGAAACTCCACACGGCCGGCATTGCCTACGTCTTGCAGGACAAATCGGTCTTCCATGGCATGACCGTGGAGGAGAATTTGTGGATGGGCGGCTATCTGATGGACCGGGCCGATGCCAAGCGCGCGGCCGAGCGGGTGTTCGACAAATATCCGCGCCTGGCCGCCCGGCGCAAGCACCAGGCAAAGGTGCTGTCCGGCGGCGAACGGCGCCTGCTCGAAATCAGCCGCGCGCTGGTCATGGAGCCGCAGGTTCTGCTGGTCGACGAGCCCTCGATCGGGCTGGAGCCGCGCTTTATCGACATGGTGTTCGAGATCCTGCGCGATCTCCAGCACAAGGACGGCAAGACCATCGTGATCGTCGAGCAGAACGCCAAGAAGGGCCTCGAGTTCGCCGATATCGGCTACGTGCTGGTCGCCGGCCGCCTCGCGCTCGCCGGCAAAGCCGACGATCTGCTGGCCAATCCGGACGTGAGCCGGCTGTTCCTGGGCGGTTGAATTTGCGCGGTTAACCCAAATAGGCGCCGGCGTTGACGTGCAGCGTCTGCCCGGTGACGTTACGCCCGCCCGGCCCCGCGAGAAACCGCACCATCGCCGCCACGTCCTCCGGCTTGCCGCGCTCGCCGGTAATGGTGCCGTGGGTGAGATGGTGCGCGGGCCTGGGCGATGAGGTCGGACGCGAGGTGTCGATCGCACCCGGCACCACGCAATTGGCAGTGATGTGGTCTCCCGCAAGATCGTGCGCCAGTGCACGCGAAAAGCCGACGAGCCCCGCTTTCGCGGTCATCACATGGGCGCGGTGTTTCGAGCCGATATGAGCGCTCATGCCGCCGATATTGATGATCGTGCCACCTTGCTTCTTCAGTGCCGGGAGGCAGGCCTTCACGCAGCGAAAGGCGGAATCGAGGATGACGTCCATCACCTCGCGCCATTCTTGGTATGACATCTCGTCGATCGGATTTTCCCGGCGCAGCGCGGCGTTGTTGACCACGATATCGATGCGGCCGAAGGTCTTCATCGCAGCGTTTGCGAGCGCCGGTGCGGTCGCAGCGTCGGCGACATCCCCGAGGACAGCGACGGCCTTCCCGCCCGAAGCCTCGATCTCGCGCACAACGCCGTCGGCCTCGCCCTTGTTCGAGCGCGCGTTCACCACCACCGCCGCGCCGGCCTGCGCCAGTGCCAGCGCGATGGCGCGCCCGATATTGCGTCCGGCGCCGGTGACGACGGCAACCTTGCCGGCAAGTTCATTGTTATCGCTCATGACGTGAATTACCCCTGCAGTGGCGCAAGATCGATCTTTCCATCGTAAAGCTTCGCAAGCAGCTTGAGCGCGGCGGCGATATGCTTGTCGTCCCAGCCGCCGTGACGCGCATTGAGCGTGAATTTCTCGGTGATGTCGGCGCGCGTGAGCGGCTCTTTGGCGCCACCGCGGAAATGCGGCTGACGCTCCTCGACCACACTGCCGTCATTGAGCACGGCGCGGACGTGACCGGTGAATTCGTTCGGATAAGGATTATCCGGATCGATCACGTAGCGTACCTTCGACGACAGTGCGAGCACGGCCGGATCGCGCACCGCCTGCGCACCGAAGGCATCGAGGCCGACGCCGCCGCGCACAAACCCGCTGGCGAGCAGGAAAGGCGTGGAGAATTTCGCGGCATAACCGTTGGGCGGCCGCTGCTTGGAGGCGAGCGGCTCCCAGAGCCTGTGCACCGTGCCTTCCGCCACTTCGCACACGAGTTCCTTCACATCGCCGGGCTTGATCCCGCGCCCGGCCAGCCGGCGCGCGCAGTCGATGTAGGGATGCGCCATGGTTCCGCACGGATAGGGCTTGAAGGCGAGCGTCTCTGTGACCCAGCGCGTGCCGAAATCGCCGATCAGCGCATCGTAGTCGCCTTCGGTGGTGTGGGCGAAGCCATGAAACAATCCGTGCACGCCTTCCAGCACCGTGCGCGGGCCGAAGAAACCGCCGCGCGCCAGCAGCGCGGCACGATAGCCCGACTGCGCCGCCCAGCCCGGGTGCAGCCGCTTGGTCCAGGCGCCCTCGGCGAGATATTCGATGATGCCGGAGGCCATGCTGCCGGCGATACCGAGCGCATCAACGATCTGCTTCCGGTTCAAGGCCAGCGCCGCACCGACCCCGGCGGCAGCGCCCATGACGCCGAAGATCGCGGTCGGATGGAAGCCCGCCTTGTGCACCGCCTTCGGCACCACGGTGCTCAGGCGGCACATCACTTCGGTGCCGACGGCGATACCGAGAAGCGCGGCCGACCCTTCCGGCCGGTAGCGTTCGCAAGCGGCCAGAACCGCCGGCACCACCACCGCGCCGGCATGCACCGGCCCGCCCTCGAACGTATCGTCGAAATCCTCGCCGTGGGCGGCCGTGCCATTGATGAAGGCGGCGCCGGCCGCGCTCATGCTGCGTGCATGTCCGATGGCCGTACACGGCCCCTCCTCGTCCCAGCCCGCGAGCGCAGCCTTGACGTAGTCCTCATTGCGCGCGGTGACGCAAAGACCCGCCACGTCCACCAGCAAATCCTCGCATTTGCTCACGACCGCGGCGGGCAGCCGTGCGCGATCAAGTGCAACGATGCGTTCGGCCAATTGCTCGGCAATCGCGTGGACCCCGGCCATGCGCCGTCAGCCCGTGCGCCGCGCGCCGAATTTCGGCAGGCTGTTGGCGATTGCGACCACCGTAAAGGTGATTACCAGCATGGTCAGGCCGAGCACGGCGATGGCGGCGAGATCCCCGCTCTCGTTGAGATCGTAGATCAATACCGACATCACCTTGGTTTGCGAGGTAAACAGCATGATCGCCGCCGAGAGTTCGCGGATGACGCCGACGAAGATAAAGCACCAGGTGGCGATGACGCTGGTGCGCAGCAGCGGCGCGGTGATCTCCCACAGCGCGCGCAGACGGGACGCGCCGAGGATGCGGCTTGCATCTTCCAGCTCCGGATGCACGGCGCGGAACGCCGATTGCAGTTGCTGGTAGGCCGCGGGCATCGCCAGCGTGATGAATCCGATCAGCAGGATCCAGAGTGTGCCGTAAAGCACGAATGGCGGCCGCGTATAGCTGAAGAACAACCCGACGCCGAGCACGATGCCGGGAATGGCGACCGGCGCGGTGGCAAGAAATCCAAGCAGACGATGTCCGGTTATTGCCTGCCGCGCGGTGATGTAGCCGATGACGACGGCGATGATCGTGCCGAGGGTGGCGGCGAGCATGCCAAGGATGAAGGTATTCTTGATGGCAAGCGAGGTGGCCGACAGCTCGAAGAATACGAAGTCGATGTTGCGCAACGTGAAATTGCTGAACGAGACGAGGTGCGAGGCAAGCCTGGAGAAGGTGGCATTGAGCAGCGCAAAGTACGGCAGGAACACGGGGCACATCAGCACCAGCATGCTGACGCCGAGCGCGAGCCATTTATACCCGCCGAGCCGCACGATCCGCGGCTCGCTGTTCTTGGCGCCGACAACCGAATAGCCGCGCCGGCCGAGCACCATATGCTCGGCGCGCAGCAGGATGATGGTGAGAATCAACAGCGGCAACGAGGCGGCAGCCGCGAGCTCAGGCTTGGGCGGATACTGGAACAGGCTCCAGATCTTGGTCGTCATGGTGTGGAAACCGGCCGGCAAGGCCAATATTGCCGGCGAGCCGAACAACGTCATCGCCTGCAGAAACGCAACCAGTGCGCCGGCGAGCAGCGCCGGCAGCGCCAGGGGAATTGTGATGCGGCGTGCGGTATCCCAGGTGCTGGCGCCGAGAATGGCGGAAGCGTCCTCGAGATCGCCCGGCGTGCGGTCGAGCGAATTGGCGACCAGGACAAAGACATAGGGGAATGTGTAGCAGCTGATCACGAATACCAGCCCGGCAAATGAATAGATGTT
The DNA here is from genome assembly GCA_963828695.1 of uncultured Alphaproteobacteria bacterium. GTDB lineage: Bacteria > Pseudomonadota > Alphaproteobacteria > Rhizobiales > Xanthobacteraceae > Pseudolabrys. The sequence continues at coordinate 1,558,266 of CAWHFS010000001.1, forward strand.
GAGCAGGTGGAAACTGGCGGCGGCACCGGTGAGATCGCGATAGAGCTGATTGAGCAGCCCGCTGTTTGGCGCCGCCAGCAATTCCCAGGCGATGGCACCGAGGAAGGGCGGAGTGACGAACGACGCCGTCACCAGCAGCCGCACGGTGCGCCGCAGCGGCATGTCGGTGCGCGCCACCAGCCAGCCCATGGGAGCCGCCACTGCACAGCAGATGATCGCCGAAAGCGTCGCGAGCATGAATGTCGTCAGCAGCGGATCGAGATAGGCGGCATCGACCACCAGGCGGTGAAAGTTCGCAAGGGTGAATGCGCCGGTCTGGTCGGTGAAGGCGTAGATCACCAGCCACGACAGCGGCAGCACGATCAGCACGCATAGCACCGCCGCAAACAACAGCAGCACCGGCTTCGAAACGTCGAAGCCGAAGCGCCGCCTTTCGATCGGAGCGGTCGATGCGAGCGTCGTCATCAAGCGAATCCTGCCGGAGAAAAGGAAAAGGGGCCTCCCCGCGCGCGGGGAGGCCATCATTCGGCGTCAGACGTGGAAGAGCTTGGTGTAGTGCGCCTTGATCTCCTCGGCCTGCTTGAGCACCGCAGCGGCGTCGTCCTTCATCAACTTGATCTTGCTGAGCGGCGTACGGCCAGCCTTGTCCTTCACCTGCGGGTGGGCGGAGCGCAGGCCGCCGACATTGACGTTCACCTGCTGGCATTCCGGCGTGAAACAATAGCTCTGGAACAGCCGCGCGGCATTCGGATTCGGCCCGTCCTTGAACAGGCCGTTGGGGCCGATGATCAGGGGCGTGCCTTCGCTGGCATAGACCGGCTCGACCGGTTGGCCCGATTCCTTCTCGCGCAAGATCAGGTATTCGACGCCGTCGGCCTGCACGGCCCGTTCGCCGAGCGCGAGCTTCTTCGGCGGCACTGCGGCGGACTGCACCTGCAGCACCTCCTGCTTGGCAAGCTTCTCGAAATAGCCCCAGCCGAGGTCGCGCGACATCTGGAACGTCGCCGTGAGAATGGTGCCGCTATAGCTTGGATGCGCCTTGACGATCTTGCCCTTCCATTGCGGCAACAGCAGATCGGCAAAGCTCTTCGGCGCTTCTTCCTTTTTCACCAGGCTGGTGTTGTAGGCGATGATGCAGAGATAGACGCGGAAGCTGGCGAACATGCCGTCGGGGTCCTTGTGCTCCGGCGGATAGAATTTCGCGACATCCTCCGGCACGTAGGGTGCGAGCCAGCCCTTGTTCTTCCACAACACGAGATGCGCGGCGTCAGAGGAGTTGACGACGTCGACTGCATGAATGTTGCTGGAATATTCCTGACCGATGCGTTGCAGGATGCGCTCGGCGCCGGTGCGTTCGACCTGCACTTTGACACCGGGATATTTTGCCTCGAAGGTTTTCGAAATCTGTTCGGCAACCTTCAGGTCAATTGACGTGTACCAGACGACCTTGCCTTCCTTTTTCGCCGCCGCAATCAGCTCCGGCGTAACGGCGCTTGCCGGCGGTGCTGCCGACAGCACGCGGGTGGAGAATGCGCTGCCTGCGGCGAGCGCACTTGACCCGATCAACAAGTCGCGGCGTGAGAACTTCGAGCTCTTCATCGACCTATCCTCCCTGATGAGTTGATCCTGTTTTTACCCTGGCGGTTCGTTCGGTTTATCCGGCCAGCGCCCGGCAGCGGTCCGGCGGCATATGGAGCCACACCGCGCTGCCTTGCGGAATGTTTTCGCCGGCGGATGTGACCACGCGCAGCTGCGTACCGTCCCTGGCCTCAACCATATAGTCACGGCTGCCGCCGAGAAAGACCTGCCGCGTCACGATCGCCGGCACGGCGTTTTCCGCCTGCTGCGGCGCCTGCACTGAAAGCCCGATATCGTGCGGCCGGACAGACACCGCCGCGGCCGCGCCGGGCTTGAGCTTCTCGCCGACGCAACGCAGCGCGGTACCGGCAAAATCCATGTGGCTCTCGTCCCGGGCCTTGCCCTTGATCACATTGCTGGAGCCGATGAAACGGGCGACAAACTCCGAACGCGGCCGGTCGTAGATATCTTCCGGCGAGCCGGCCTGTTCGATCTTGCCGCCGTTCATCACCGCGATCAGATCGGCGGTTGTCATGGCTTCGGATTGATCGTGGGTGACGTAGACGGTGGTATAGCGATACGCGTCGTGCAGACGGCGTACTTCAAAGCGCATCTCCTCCCGCAAGTTCGCGTCGAGATTGGACAACGGCTCGTCAAGCAGCAGCGTTTCCGGTTCCACGATCAGTGCGCGCGCAAGCGCCACGCGCTGCTGCTGGCCGCCCGACAATTCGCCCGGATAGCGCTGCGCCAGCGGCGCGAGCCGCGTCGTGGCAAGGATGGCGTCGAGTTTCTTTCCAATGGTGTCGCGATCGATCTTGCGCAGCTTGAGTCCATAGACGATGTTTTCGGTCACGGTCATGTGCGGCCACAGCGCGTAACTCTGAAAGATCATCGACATGTTGCGCCGCTCGGGCGGCAGCGTATGGGCGGGCGATGAGATCAGCTTGTCGCCGACGCGAATTTCGCCGTCGCTTGGCTCGACGAAACCCGCGATCAGCCGCAATGTCGTGGTCTTGCCACACCCGGAGGGGCCAAGCAGGCAGACCAGGTGTCCGTGCTCGATCGTCAACGATATGTCGTCGACGACAGCAGCAGCGCCATAGCGCTTGGTCAGGCCCCGTAACTCAACTGACGCCACGCAATTTCCTCCCCTGCCCTGTCAGTCAGCAGCCGTTCAGCCGGCCGTTCTTGTTACCAACACCGCGCGCGACGCTTTCTTCGAGGCGTCCCGCGGTATTGGCCTCAGGTGCCGGTAAACGCCGGCTTGCGCTTCTCCATGAATGCCTTGCGACCTTCGATATAGTCGCTGCTGGCGAAGCATTGCGCCACCAGGTCAGCGCACTTTTTCTGGTCGCGCTCGCTGTCATCCTTGACGACCTCGCCGACGATGTATTTGACGGAATTGACCGTGAGCGGTGCATTTCCGCTGATGGTCTCCGCGTAGTCCTTCACATATTTTTCGACATCCGCATCCGGCAGAACGCGATTGACCAGTCCCATCTGCAGGGCCTCGGCGGCGGTAAACTGACGCGCCGTGAAGAAGATTTCCTTGGCGAAGCACGGTCCGACCACGTCCACCAGTTTCTTGATCCCCTTGAAGCCGTAGCCGAGACCGAGTTTTGCCGCCGGCACGCCGAACTTCGAATTGTCCGAGCAAATGCGCAGATCGCAGCACAGCGCCAGACCCACACCGCCGCCGATGCAATAGCCGCGGATCATGGCGATGGTCGGCTTGGGAAATTCGTAGACGGCCGTATTGGCCTTGTCGACCGCGACATTGTAGCGGTCGATCGCTTCCTTGCTGGAACGTTCGCTTTCGAACTTGGAAATGTCGGCACCCGAAACGAAGGCCTTGCCGCCGGCGCCGGTCAGCACCACCACGCGGATCGCCTTGTCGGCGGCAAAATCGGCGAGGAAGCCCGACGCCGCTTCCCACATTTCCAGCGAGACGGCATTGTGACGCTCGGGATTGTTGAAGATCAGATAGCCGACGCCACCCTCCTTGCGGGACAGCATTTTGTCGGTCTGGGCATTCATCTTCGTCTTCCTTCCTTGACTTGATCCGTCACCCTTAGGCGCGAGCCTCGAAGAACGACGGCCCGGGATTCCTGACCCGTCATCCTTCGAGGGTCGCTTCGCGGCCACCTCAGGATAACGGCCGAGAGCTACACCACCTTCGCCTTGTGCAGGTCGGCGATTTCCTTGTCGGCGAAGCCGAACTCCTTGAGCACCTCGTCGGTGTGCTGACCAATATCCGGCGGCGTCGCAGCAATCCTGCTCTTGCTGCGCGACATCTTGATTGGCTGACCGACAAACGTCTGCTCGCTGCCGTCCGGCCGCGTGCCGTTTTGCGCGATGCCCAAATGCCTGACCTGCTCGTCGGCGAACATCTGGTCGATCGAATAAATCGGACCGCAGGGCACGCCGATACTGTTGAAGATGTCGATCCACTCGGCGCTCGGCTTATGCGCCGTGCGCTTGTCGATTTCGGCATTGAGCGCATCGCGGTTGGTCGAGCGCAGTGCGCCGGTCTTGTAGTCGGGATGGTCGATGAGTTCCGGCGCCTCGATCGCGCGGCAAAGCCGTTCCCACATCACCTGGCCGGTCGAGGCAATATTGATGTGGCCGTCACTGGTCTTGAACACGCCGGTTGGAATGCTGGTCGGATGATTGTTGCCGGCCTGTTTTGGCACCTCATGCGCCTGCAGCCAGCGCGCGGCCTGAAAGTCGAGCATGAAGATCTGCGCCTGCAACAGCGACGTATTGATCCATTGCCCCTCGCCGGATGCTTCGCGCTCGAGCAGCGCAACCATGATGCCGAGCGCGCAGAACAGTCCAGCCGACAGATCGGCGATCGGAATGCCGACACGCACCGGACCCTGCCCCGGCAAGCCGGTGATCGACATCAGCCCGCCCATGCCCTGCGCGATCTGGTCGAAGCCCGGCCGGTCACGATAGGGACCGTCCTGGCCGAAGCCGGAAATGCTGGCGAGCACGATGCGCTTGTTGATCGTCTTGAGGTGCTCGTAGTCGATGCCAAGGCGATCCTTCACGTCGGGGCGGAAATTCTCCACCACCACGTCGGCCTTCTCCACCATGCGCTTGAACGCTGCGAGACCCTGCGGCGATTTCAGGTCGAGGGTGATGCTGCGCTTGTTGCGATGCAGGTTCTGGAAATCGGGTCCCTGGCGCGGGCCACCCGGGCCTTCGCCTTTCTCGAGATGCGGCGGCGTCTCGATCTTGATGACATTGGCGCCCCAGTCCGCGAGCTGACGGACCGCGGTTGGACCGGAGCGTACGCGGGTGAGGTCGAGAACGGTAAAGCGGGAAAGGGCCTCGGAAGCCCTGGGAAACGGCATTTCGGACGACTCCGACAGCTTACTGTAGCCGGAACGGCAGTTCGGGGGCCGACAATCCCCGATCTAACGAACCTTGTCCATGGTGCGAAAACCGCCGCTTGCGACCACTTTATTCATCATTTGGCGGAATAAGAGGCCTCACTGCCTTGAAAAGACCATGGCTACCTGTCATATGACCGCCAACGGATGAACGACCCGATCTCGGGTTTGCGGGCTGCGTGAACGAAACTCTTTAAAACGAATTTCGCCCCGCCTCTTCCGTTTCTCCAATCGACGACAACCCTGGTCACGCGGGATGTCCTTAAACCCCGCGATGCCGCCGGCCGCATGAGCGTGCCGGCCGTCTCGCCATACAAGAAAGAGATTCTTTGACTTCATTTAACGATTTCGGCCTCGCAGAGCCGATCCTTCGGGCGCTTGCCGAAGAGAAATATGTCACTCCCACGCCAATCCAGAATCAAACCATTCCGCTCGCGAGCCAGGGCCGCGATGTCATCGGCATCGCGCAGACCGGAACCGGCAAGACCGCAGCCTTCGCGCTGCCGATCCTGAATCATCTGCACGGCAAGCGCGTGCGGCCGGAGAAGAAAGCCTGCCGCGTACTGGTGCTCTCACCCACGCGCGAACTGTCCGGTCAGATCGCCGACAGCTTTCGCGCCTATGGGCGCCACATCCGCCCGCTGGCGGTCGAACTGGCGATCGGCGGCGTGCCGATCAATCGGCAGATTCGCGGAATGGCCCGCGGCGCCGAAGTTCTGGTGGCCACGCCCGGCCGCCTGCTCGACCTGGTGAACCAGCGTGCGCTGCGCCTCGACCAGATCGAGGTGCTGGTGCTGGACGAGGCCGACCGTATGCTCGACATGGGCTTCATTCACGACATCAGGCGAATTGTCGCGATGCTGCCGAAACAGCGGCAGACCCTGTTCTTCTCCGCCACCATGCCGCAGGAAATCACCAGGCTCGCCGATCAGATGCTGCGCGAACCCGCCCGCGTGGCGGTGACGCCGCAGGCTTCGACCGTCGAGCGCATCGAGCAGCGCGTCATTCTGACCGAGAAGGCATCGAAGCCCGCGCTGCTGGTCGAGGTGCTCAAGACCGAAAAAACCGATCGCGTTCTCGTCTTTACCCGTACCAAGCATGGCGCCGACAAGGTCGTGCGCGCTCTGCAGAAGTCCGGATTCGGCGCCGAGGCGATCCACGGCAACAAGTCGCAGAACCAGCGCGAGCGGGTGCTCAACGACTTCCGTAACGGCAGGCTGCGCATACTGATCGCCACCGACATCGCCGCCCGCGGCATCGACGTGGACGGTGTGAGCCACGTGGTCAATTACGACCTGCCGAATATTCCGGAGAGCTATGTGCACCGCATCGGCCGCACCGCGCGCGCCGGCGCAGACGGCATCGCAATTTCGTTCTGCGATTACGAGGAGGCAGCCTTTCTGCGCGACATCGAGCGCATGATCCGGATTTCAATCCCGTCGACTGACAAGCGATCCGGCGAGCGGCACGCCCATCGGCCAGCCCAGCACAATGCCGGCAACCGCAACAGCGGCCGGCCGCATCGCGGCAATCACCAGCAGCGCGGTAACGGCGGCGGCAAAGGCCGTTCCGGCAACAACGGCCACCGCTCCCATAACCACGGCAACGGTCACCAGGGCCGCCCCAGCCAGAACGGCCATCAGAGCGGCCGACCCCAGACCCCTCGGCCGGAGACTGCACAAGGGCAGCCAAAGGCCATCGAAAATGTTACATTTCTTCGGCGCCCGAACGAGCCGCGCCGCAACGCCGGCTATCGCGCGCCGCGTTGACCAACTGGAGACCACTGGATGGCGAAGGAAGAACTGCTGGAGTTCGACGGCACGGTCACCGAGGTGCTGCCGGACGGCAATTTCCGTGTGAAGCTCGACAACGAGCATGAGGTGCTCGCCTATACCGCCGGCAAGATGCGCAAGTTCCGCATTCGCACCGGTGTCGGAGACCGTGTGATCGTGGAAATGTCACCCTACGACCTGCAGCGCGGACGGATCAGCTTCCGGCACAAGGGCGACGCGCCGGCACCGTCTCCGCAGCAGCGCCGGCCGAACTTCCGTCGGCGCTAGGCGCGCGTAACTGGTTTTCCCGGCCGGGCTGGCCGGGCCGCGTTCGGGGCACGCATTTCGGCATTGCTTGGAGTGCTGCTTGCCATGAAGCGTCTTACGATCCTGCGTCCCGCGCTGACGATTCTTCTCGCCGGCACTTTTGCAATCGCCGCCGCGCAGGAGCGGCCGGACAGGAAGGCCGACAGTCACCGCCCAAGCGCGGAGCAGCAACAGCCCACCGGCAAGGGCGTGCTGCGGCTGTTGCCGGGCGACGTCGTCACCGAACATGCGATCGACACGCCATCGGGGAAGCTGACCTACACGGCGACAGCCGGCACGCTCCCGTTCTACGACCAGTCCGGCGAGCAAAGCGCGGCGGTGTTCTATACCGCCTATGTCGCCGCCGGCACGAAGGCGAATCGGCCGCTGACGTTCGTGTTCAACGGCGGACCGGGCGCGGCGTCCGCCTTCCTGCATCTGGGTCTTGTCGGTCCCCGGATCCTCGACCTTGGCCCGGACGGCCGCGATGCGGCGCGTGGCGCGCTACGCGACAATCCCGACACCTGGCTCAGCTTTACCGACCTGGTGCTGGTTGATCCGATCGGCACCGGCTGGAGCCGGACGGTCAAGCCGGACGATACCAAGGACTTCCTGAACATTCGCGCCGACGCCAACGCCATGGCGAAAGCAATCGCGCTCTATGTTGCCAAAAACAGCCGCAGCGCTTCGCCGAAATATCTGTTCGGCGAGAGCTATGGCGGCTTCCGCGCCGCCAAAGTGGCCCGCGCGCTGCAGCGCGACCAGGGCATTACAGTGGCCGGCATTGTCATGCTGTCGCCAATGCTGGAAGGCTGGCTCACTTTCGGAGACGATGGCTCGGCGTTGCGTGCGGCGTTGCAATTGCCGTCACTCGCCGCGGCCGAGCTCGAGCGCAATAACGCATTCACCCGCGAGGCGCAGGCGGCGGCAGAAAAATTCGCCATGACCGACTATCTCGTGACGCTGGCTGGTCCGACGCCGCAGGGCGAAGCCGGCCGCGCGTTCTATGAGCGCGTATCAGAATTGACCGGCGTGCCGATGGACGCGGTGAAGCAATCGCGTGGCTTCGCTTCGCACGCCTTCGTGAAGACCTTGCGCGCGACCGATGGCAAGATCGTCAGCCGCTACGACGCGACTTTCGCGGTCGACGATCCCTATCCGGAACTTCGCGCTTCGCGCGGCGGCGATCCGATCCTGGACGGCGTGACGCGCGCCTATGGCGGTGCCATGGCCGCATATGCCCGCAACGAACTCGGTTTCAAAACCGAAATGACCTACGTGCTGCTCTCGGATGCCGCGCGACACTGGGACTGGCACGGCGGAAGGCTGCAAGCGAGCTCGGAAGACGACTTGCGGACATTGCTCGCATTCGACCGTTCGTTCCGCCTGCTGATTGCGCACGGGCTTTCCGACATGGTGACGCCCTACGCCATGACCCGGTACGTACTCGACCATCTGCCGCCGGTCGATCCGCCCGGACGCGTGCAGCTCAAGCTCTATCGCGGTGGTCATATGCTCTATATCGATCCCGCCTCGCGCAAATCGTTCAGCACCGACGCCGCGGCATTCTATCGGGCGGAATGAAAATGAAGCTTTCCCGCGCTCAAGCCGGCGCGAGACCAAGGATGGCGCGGGCTTCCTGCGGCGTGGCCGCGTGGCGGCCATACTTGCCGCACAGGTCGCGCAGCCGCGCGACCAGTTCGGCATTGCTTTTGGCCAGGCGATCGCGGTCGAACTTGATATTGTCTTCCAGACCGGTGCGCAGATGGCCGCCGAGCTCCAGCGTCCATTGATTGACCTCGAGCTGATAACGCCCGATGCCGGCTGCCGCCCAGGTGGCGTCAGGCATGATGTCCTTCAATTCCGACACCAGAAATTCCAGCACTTTGCGCCGGAATGGCAGCGCGTTCGGAATTCCCATGACGAATTGGGTATGCAGCGGACGCTTGATCAGCCCGCGCTCGGCCAGATCGCGTGCATTGTAGAGCATGGCCAGATCAAACACCTCGATTTCCGGCTTCACGTTGAATTCGAGCATCGAGCGCGCCAGGTCCTCCACCAGCTCGGGCGGGTTCTCGTAGATCTGTTTCGCGAAATTGACCGAGCCGGTCGCCAATGACGCCATGTCCGGCTTGAGGTTGAGCGCGCGGCCGCGCTCGTTCTGACTGCGTCCGCGCCCGCCGGTGGAAAACTGGATGATCATGCCGGGGCAATGTTTCTTTACGCCCTCTTGCACCTGCGCGAACAGTTCCGGATCCGAGGACGGGCTTTCATCCTTGTTGCGCACATGGATGTGGACCAGCGCAGCACCCGCTTCATAGGCTTCATGGGTCGATTCGATCTGCTCTGCCGGCGTCACCGGTACGGCAGGTGTCTGCGCCTTACGCGGCAGCGCGCCGGTAATGGCGCAGGTAATGATGGTCGGCTGGGTCACGGACGTTGCTCCCTGGCTGGTCAGACCGCCGCGATCTCGGCGAGCAGCGCATCGGCAATCATAACACCCTCGCGCCTGGCCTTCTCGCGCAACGCCAGGCGCCGCGCGCCCGGCAGCCGCGCGCCCGGCTGGGCTTCGATCGACGCCGCAAGTGCCGCAAAATGGTCCGGTCTGCCGCCGAATGCGGCAGGGTCGAATGCAATCAGCAATTGGCCAGTGCCGGGCGGCGACCCCCTGGCGTCGAGAAAGGAGGAGGCGTCGGCGGCGAAATTGGCATTGGTCAGCCCGGCCGCAAGCAGTTCAACCATCAATGCGAGCGCGGTGCCTTTGGCGTCGCCAAGCGGGAGCATCGTACCTGCAAGCGCGGCTGCGGGATCGGTGGTCGGCTTGCCCTGCGCATCGAGCGCCCAGCCATCCGGGATCTTCTCGCCCTTCTGTTTGGCGGCGAGAATATTCCCGCGCGCGACTTTCGACAGCGAGAGGTCGACGACGATCGGCGGTTTGCCTGGCAGGGGGCACGCGAAAGCGATGGGATTGGTGCCGAACACCGCCTTCGATCCGCCCCAGGGCGCGATTGCGCCCGGTGTGTTGGCGAACATCAGTGCGATCAGGCCGTTGTCGGCCAGTCGCTCCACCGGGTGGCCGGCGACGCCGCAATGATGCGAGCGCGTGATCGCCGCCGCGGCGATACCGTTCTCGCGCACTGCCGGCGGTAGCGAGGTGATCGCCGCATCGAGTGCCGGATATGCAAAGCCGTTTTTGGCGTCAATGACCGCCGCCGCCGGGCGCTGCCAGACAAGCGCCGGCTTTGCAAAGCCGTCCACCTTTCCGATTTTCGCCTGCGCCGCATAAGTCGGCAATCGCGACAGTCCATGGCCTTTCTGGCCGTCGGCTTCAGCGCCGACAAGCGCACGCGCAACGCTTGTCGCGTTGCCGGAATCGGTTCGGCAACGCGTGAGCGTGCCCACGACCAGTTCCTCGGCCTCCGCCAGCGTCAATCCCGGCATCAACGCCCTCCGGCAAGATGATCGCAGATTTTTTCCGCCACCATCCGCGATACGCGGCGGTTGGCCTCAACCGTGACGCCGGCGACGTGGGGCGTGAGCAGGAGATTGGGCACACCGGCAAACATCCGGGCCTGCTCTTCGACAGCGGCTCCTGCTCGAACACATCGAGTGCCGCGCCGCCAAGATGACAAGAGCGCAGCGCCTGCGCAAGCGCTGCCTCGTCCACCACCCCGCCGCGCGCGGCATTGATCAGGATTGCACCTTGTCGCATGCGAGCGATGGCTGCCGGGCCGATCAGGTTACGGGTTTCATCGGTGAGCGGCACATGCAGGGAAACGACATCGCTCGATTGCAGCAATGCATCGAGGTCGCAAGGAGCAGTGTTTCCCCAAGGCTGCGACCAGGCCGCATCCCCGGATGGAAGATGCGGATCATGGGCCACGATCTCCATGCCGAGTGCAGCCGCGCAGGCAGCGACTTTTCGTCCAATGGAGCCGAAGCCGACCAGCCCGAGGCGCTTGCCGGCCGCCTCCCGGCCCATCAGTTTCGTACGCGGCCATTCGCCGGCGATCACGGCCGGCGTTGCTGCAAAGGCGCCACGCAGCAACAGCAGCATCGCCGCGATCACGTATTCCACCACCGCGGTGTCATTGGCGCCGGTCGCCGGATAGACCGCGATCTTGCGCGCGGCGCAGGCCGCAACGTCGATATTGTCGAGCCCGACGCCCAGACGGCCGACCGCTTCGAGCTTGCCGGCCCGCGCCAGCAGATCGGCGTCCACCCGGGTGCGATTGCGCACGATCAAGGCGCGCGCATCGGAAAGCGCGGCGAGAAGTTCATCGCGGCGATCGACCAACGTGGGGTCATAGAGCACGTCGTGTCCGGCCAGGATGTCCTTGACGGCATCCTCGTCCATGAACTCCGAGATGACGATCGCGGCCATCAGCGCCGGAAAATCAGGCGCTGCGGTAGAGCTTGGTGAGAACGAATTCGCGATGGCCGAGCGCTTCGGCGGCGGTCAGCCGGCCGTTGGCGGTACGCTGGATCATGTTGATCAATGCATCGCCGGCCTGAGGGATGGTCATGTCGCGCCGCAGGATACCGGAAACATCGAGGTCGACGTGCTCCGACATGGTGCGGACGGTGCGTGGATTGCCGGTGATCTTGATCACCGGAATGATCGGATTGCCGATGATATTGCCCTGGCCGGTCGGGAAGGTGTGCACCACGTAGCCGGCTGCCGCCATCAGCGTCACGCATTCGGCCGCTGCCGACGAAGTGTCCATGTAGTAAAGTCCGGGACCCTTGCCGGGCGCTTCCGCCGGCTCCAGCACATCGATGTACTGGCACTTGCGGCCGATCTTTTCCAGATTGCCGAGCGCCTTTTCCTCGATGGTGGTGAGACCGCCGGCGATGTTGCCCTTGGTCGGCTGCGACTCGGACAGGTCGTCGGTCTTGTGCGCCTGGATCACCTCATCTTCATAGGCCTGCCAGGTCTTCATCCACTTCTCGCCGACCGCGGGGCTGATTGCACGTGCCTTGGCGATGTGCTCGCCCCCGGTGATCTCCGAGGTTTCGCCGAAGACGCCATAGATGCCTTTCGGGATCAGCTTGTCATACATGTTCCCGACGGTCGGGCATGACGCCAGGCCGGTCGTAGTGTCGCTCTCGCCGCACTTGGTCGAAACCCAGAGCTCCGAAATGTCACATTCCTCGCGCTCGAGCTCCGACGCCAATTGCAGGTAGTCCTTTGCCACGCGCGAGGCCTTGGCAATGGTGTTGATGTCGCCGTTGAGTTCGATGCCAAATCCGGTCACCGGCTTGCCGGTTTTCCTGATGCCATCGACGACGCGGCTGGTCCAGCCATCTTCAATGCCGATCACGATACAGGCGGCCACGTTCGGATTGGAGCCGGTGCCGATAAGCGTACGGAAGAATGTCTCCAGGTCCTCACCGAACTGCAATCGCCCGTAGGCATGCGGAATGGCAAGCGTGCCCTTGATATTGTTGGCCACGGCCTCGCAGGCTGCGTTGGAAAGATCGTCGAGCGGCAGGATGACGACATGGTTGCGCACGCCGACGCGCCCGTTTTCGCGCCGCCAGCCCTGAAACGTCATATTCGATTTGCGTTTTTTCGCCATGTCACCACCGCTTGGTCTTGAGATTGTGCACGTGCACGTGCCCGCCCTTGGCGATATCGGCGACTGCCTTGCCGATGTCCTGGCCGTATTTCCACACGGTATCGCCTTCCTTGATGTCGGTGAGCGCGACCTTGTGGCCGATCGGAATGGCCGCGCGGGCCTTGAGCCGCAGGGATGAATTGTTGGCCGTCACCACCCCCGACATCAGCGTGCCGGCCTTGAGGCCTTCGACGACGACCACGCCGACCGTGTCCTTCTTGTTGTGGACCAGAAACTGCGGAGCACCCATGGGCCGTCCCCTCCATCGCCATTCTTGCTAAAGTCTTCTATAAGACATAAGAGTTCAGAGTCAACGCGAGACCGCACTCCCGCATGGATCAGCCGCGGACGGAGCAGAAGATGTCAGGCGCGCGCACGCGCGAGCCGCTCGGATTCCGCCCCCTTTATCGCCAGGCCCGCGACGTGCTGGTCAAGCGCATCGTCGACAATGTCTGGAAGGCCGGCGAGGCACTGCCAAGCGAATCCGAGATCGCCGCCGATCTCGGTGTCTCGCAGGGCACCGTGCGCAAGGCACTCGACGAACTGGAAGCGGAAAAATTCGTCGTCCGGCGCCAGGGCAAGGGCACCTTTGTTGCGCGCCACGATGAGGCGCGCATTCTGTTCCAGTTCTTCAAGCTTATTCCCGACAGCGGCGACGGCGAGTTTCCCGAAAGCCGCATCCTCGGCGTCGATGTGGACGTCGCCGACGTGCGCGCGACATCCGCGCTCAGTCTGCGCAGCGGTGCGCATACTGTGAGCATCGAGCGCCTGCGCTCGCTGGCCGGCCGGGTCTGCATCTTCGAGCGCATTCTGCTCCCGCGCGCGCTGTTTCCGGCAATCGAAAAACGCGATTTGCCCAACAACCTGTATGAACTTTACCGGTCGGATTTCGGCGTTACCGTCGTGCGCGCTTCGGAAAAACTCAAGGCAGTCGCAGCCAAACGGCGCGAAGCCAGATATCTCGGCGTCGAGCCCGGCGCGCCATTGCTGTCGATCGACCGCACGGCCTTTGCGCTCGACGGCCGGCCGGTGGAGTGGCGCGTATCGCTGTGCCGGACCGACACCTTGCACTACTGGTCCGACCTGAGATGACAATGGCGTCAATCCAGATGAAAGCCCTTGGCCCGCACGAAGGCGCCGAAATCCGCGCGCAGCGGCACGGCGTATTGCCGCGCCTTGTCTTCCGACCAGCCGTAGAAATCGGTGCGGCCGAAGCGCGCCGGATCGCGCTGATTGCGATAGGGTCGCAACGCAGCGCGCCGGCGGTCATAGGCCCCGATCTGTTGCGCAAGGTCTCCTTCGTTGAAACGTTCTTCGTGCAGCGTGGTCGAAAGCGAAAGGCGCGGCGTGATACCGCCCTCCTCCGCTGGCCAGCCCACGCACATACCTGCGACCGGGATCACCTTGTCAGGCAGCTCGAGCATTTTACTGACGACATCGGCATGATCGCGGATGACACTGATCGGACAGCAGCCGAGGCCGACGGCTTCCGCCGCGCGCAGGAAAGTCGCGAGCACGATGCCAGCGTCCACGACCGCGTTGAAGAACAGATCGAGATGGTCGTTGGGAAACGGCTTGCCGCGCATTTGCGAAACCATCGGCACGCGGCGTCCGTTGGCGAGAAACACCAGGAACACTGGCGCGTCGAGAATCCACGGCATTTCCGGCAGCAGTGCCGTGATCCGCGTGCGCGTAGCTTTTTCCCGCACAATGAGAATGTCGGCCTGCTGAAGATCGCTCTTCGAAGGTGCCGACATGGCGCAGGCGCACAGCAGCCGCAGCAAATCGGGCGAAATATCGCGTGCAAGGTAGCGCCGGTGGACGCGATGGGCGGCGATCCGAAACAGGTCGTCGAGGCCGGACAATGCCGGATCCGCATCGATCGGTTCACCGAAGCGCTCGTCAAGCGCATTGCGGATCAATTGGACGGTTTCGGGCATCGGCAGCTCCTCGACGAAATATTCGGTTGCCACCCTATCGTAACGTGACGGATGATGCGCGTAAGAACAAAAGACAAAAGATAAAACAAACCGGGAGAACGACATGGGAAGAATTCATCGCTACTGGCGCCTGCCCATTCTGGCCGCAGCGCTGGTTTTTGCATTTTCCGGCGTTAAAGCGAATGCGGAGCCGCGAACGGTGCGCATCGCCCAGCAGTTCGGCATCTCGTACCTGCCGCTGACGATCATCCACGACAGAAATCTCCTGGAGTCGGAAGGCAAGAAGCTCGGGCTCGATCTGAAGACCGATTGGATCCGCTTTTCGAACGGCGCTGCGATGAACAATGCGCTGTTGTCGGGCAATCTCGACTTCGCCTCCGGCGGCGTCGGCCCGCTGGTCACGGCCTGGGCGCGCACCAAGGGCAAGCAGGACATCAAGGGCATCTGCGCGCTCAACTCGATGCCGCTCTACCTCAACACCATCAATCCCGGCGTGAAGACCATCAAGGACTTCACCGAGAAGGACAAGATCGCGCTTCCGGCGGTGCGCGTGTCGATGCAGGCGGTGATCCTGCAGATGGCGGCGCTCAAGATGTTCGGGAAGGGCAACGAGCACAGGCTCGATCCCTTCACCGTCTCGCTCAGCCATCCCGACGGCCTTGCCCAGATGATGAGCTTCAAGTCGGAGATCACCGGGCACTTTACGTCCGCGCCATTCATGTACCAGGAGCTCAAGGACAAGCGGGTGCACCGCGTGCTCAACAGCTACGAGGTGTTCGGCGGGCCGCACACCTTCAACGTGGTGTGGGCGATGGGCGACATGTACAAGAACAATCCGAAGATCGTGCAGGCATTCCTGTCGGCGCTGAAGATCGCCATGAAGGAGATCAAGGACGATCCGGAAGGCTCGGCCAGGCTGTGGGTCAAGGCCAACAATTCGAAGCTTCCGGTGGAAGATGCCGTCGCCATCATCAAGGACCCGGAAAACACCTTCACCCTGACCCCTCTGCGGACCATGGTGGTCGCGAACTACATGGCGGACGCCAAGATGGTGCCCAACCAGCCGGCAAGCTGGAAGGACATGTTCATCGACGCCATCCACGATCTGCCGGGCAGCTGACGGAAAACGGCAAATGACGTCCGCGCTGCTCGAGGTGAACGGAGTGACGCTCCAGTACAAGACGCCGCGCCATCTGGTGACGGCGACGTACCAGGTCGACTTCAGCGTTCACCAGGGCGACCGCTATGTGATCCTCGGGCCTTCAGGGTGTGGCAAGTCCACGCTGCTGAAGGCCGTCGGGGGTTTCATGGCGCCGGTCGAAGGCTCGATCCGCATTCGCGGCCGCGAGGTGGATGCTCCGGGTCCCGACCGCATGATGGTCTTTCAGGAATTCGAGCAATTGATGCCGTGGAAGACCGTCTTCCAGAACGTCCTCTTTCCCATGAAGGTGACGCACAAATTCTCTTCGGCCGAGGCTGCCGAGCGGGCGAGCGCCGCCATCGAGAAGGTCAAGCTCACCCAGTTTCGCGACATCTATCCGCACATGCTGTCGGGCGGCATGAAGATGCGCGTCGCGATCGCGCGCGCAATGGCGCTCGAGCCGGACATCCTGCTGATGGATGAACCATTCGCCGCGCTCGACGCCCTCACGCGCCGCGCCATGCAGCAGGAATTGCTGTCGCTGTGGGACCAACTGCACTTCACCGTGCTGTTCGTCACCCATTCGATCGAGGAGGCAGTTCTGATCGGCTCGCGCATCCTGGTGCTGTCGCCGCATCCGGGCCGCGTGCGCGCCGAGCTCGACGCCGCCCGCTTCAACTTCGGCAATATCGACCAGAACGAATTCGGCGCGATGACGAAACGGATTCACAAGCTGCTGTTCGGCGATACGGGCACGCATGCCGCTGCCCAGGAAAAGGTCAGCGCATGAATGTCGCCCGCCAGAACCCGCCGGCGCACGACGCCGAGCGCCCGGAATTCGAGCGCCAGCTCATTGATTCCGGCGCGATCGGCGACGTCGAGCGTCCGCTCGGGTTTTTCGAGCGCATGATGCAGGATGAACTGGTCCAGCGGTTCAACATCCTGCTCGCCCTGATCGTGATCTGGCAGGTCTATGCCTACTGGCTCGACGACAATCTTTTGTTCCCCAGCTTCCTCGAGACCGTGCGCATGTTCTGGGGCGACCTGCAAAGCGGCCTGCTGGTCACCCGCACTGCTGCATCACTGCAGACGCTTGCCATCGGCTATGCCTGCGGGCTGGCGCTGGCAACGGTGTTCACCACTTTCGCGGTCATCAGCCGGCTCGGCACCCGCATCCTGTCGACGCTGACCGCCATGTTCAATCCGCTGCCGGCGATCGCGCTCCTGCCAATGGCCCTGATCTGGTTCGGGCTGGGTACGCCGTCGCTGGTATTCGTGATCGTTCATTCCGTGCTGTGGGCCGTGTCGCTCAATACCCTGAGCGGCTTTCGCAGCGTGCCGGAAACCCTGCGCATGAGCGGCCGCAATGTCGGCCTCAAGGGCGCCCGTTACGTCGCGCTGCTGCTGATTCCAGCGGCATTTCCCTCGATCCTCGCCGGCCTGAAGATCGGCTGGGCCTTCGCCTGGCGCACGCTCGTCGCGGCCGAACTGGTGTTCGGCGTGTCGTCGCGCTCCGGCGGCATCGGCTGGTACATCTTCGAGGCGCGCAACGATCTCGATACCGCGCGCGTGTTCTCCGGGCTGCTGACGGTGATCCTGATCGGCCTGCTGGTCGAGTCCGTCATCTTCCGCACCATCGAAGCGCGCACGGTCAATCTGTGGGGCATGCAGCGATGACGGCCAGCCTCGCCGTCGACGTCTGGCGCGGGACCGAGACCGGCACGTTTCAGGCTTTTGCCGTTCCGCGCCGTGCGCACCAGACCGTGCTCGACGTGGTGACAGAGATCCAGCGCGAACAAGACGCGACCCTGTCCTACCGCTTTGCCTGTCGCGTCGGCATGTGCGGTTCCTGCGCCATGGTGGTGAACGGCCGTCCGCGCTGGACCTGCCGCACCCGCGTCAGCGAGGTGATCAAGACCGGTGAACGCCTGCGCCTCGAGCCGCTGCGGAACTTGAAAGTGGTCAAGGATCTCGCAGTCGAGATGACGCAGTTCTTCGACAAGTGGAAAGATGCAAAAGGCTATTTCGAACCTGGATCACAGCCGCAGGCCGACTTCGCCGTTGTGCCGCCCGCGTCACACGAACGTCAGGCTGCCGACGCAGGCATCGAATGCATCGGCTGCGGCGTCTGTTATTCGGCTTGCGACGTGGTGGCCTGGGACGACGACTATCTGGGACCGGCCGCACTGAACCGCGCCTGGACACTGGTCAACGATGTGCGGGACCAGGACCGCAGTGCCAGACTTGACGCCGTAGCGGGTTCGTCCGGCTGCCAGGCCTGTCACACGCATATGAGCTGCACTTCATTTTGTCCGAAGGCGATTGCACCGACCTACGCGATCGCGGGGCTGAAGCGCACAGTCTTGCGCCGGAGCCTGCGAGGCCTCCCGTGAGCCCGATCCTGTTCGCTGCGCAGCGGCTGACGGCGTTCGTGCTGGCTCTCGCGGTCGCAATCCATCTCGGAACCATCCTTTATGCCGTGCGCGGCGGCCTCACCGCGGCCGAGATCCTCGGCCGCACCCACGGCAATGTCGCGTTCCTCATCTTCTATGGCGTCTTCGTGATTGCGGTCGCGGTCCATGCGCCGATCGGCCTGCGCAATGTGCTGCGCGAATGGACGCGCTGGCGTGGCCGCACGCTCGATCTGGCGCTGGCCTTGTTTGCCGTCCTGTTGCTGGCGCTTGGCATGCGCGCTGTGTTTGCGGTGTTTTCCGCATGATGCGCGCCTCGCACAAACAGCCGGGCTTTGTGGCAGCACTCCTTCACCGCCTGTCCGGGATCGCGCTTGCGGTTTTTCTGCCCCTGCATTTTCTCGCGCTGGCGACCGCGCTCAATGGCGCCGGTGCGCTCGACTCGTTTCTGGCATTGACGCGCCAGCCGTTCGTCGCCTTCGCCGAGGTCGGGATCGTTGTCGCCCTCGCCATCCACATGACGCTGGGCTTGCGCGTGCTGGCAATCGAGTTCCTCGATTTTCGCGAGAAGACGACGGCCGTTCTGGCAAGCTGCGTCGCCGTCGTGTTCGCAATCGGCTTCATCTTCATTCTCAACCTGGGCTGAGGCGATGCTGGCCGGACTGCCGCTCGAGACAATCGGCTTTCTGTGGCTGGGCGCGTTCGTTGGCGGAATCGCTGCAGGCGGCAGCGGCTTTGCCTTCGGACTAGCCGCTTCCTCGATCTGGCTGCATCGCATCGATCCTCTGCATTCTGCGATCCTGATCACCGGCTGCGGCGTGCTGCTGCACATGACCACGATCTGGCCGCAACGGCGGCACATCGAGATTGCCAGGCTTTGGCCATTCGTCGTGGGTGGGCTCGCCGGCATCCCGATTGGCGTGCGCCTGCTGATCTACACCGACGCGGCCGTCATGAGGACAGTGCTTGGCGTGTTCCTGCTCGTGTTCGGAAGCTACGCGCTGCTTGCCCCGCGCCTGCGCACTTTCCAGGGTGGCGGCCGCGCGGCCGATGCGGGTATCGGCTTCCTGGGCGGCATTCTCGGCGGGATCGGCGGCTATTCCGGCGTCCTGCCGACGATCTGGACCCAATTGCGCGGCTGGCCGAAGGAAACCGCCCGCGCTGTCTACCAGCCATACGTCATCATCATACAAGCCATCGCGCTGGCAGGCATCGTTTCGGTCACTTTGGACCGTGCCGGCATGGTAATGTTGTTGACGGTACTGCCCCCGCTCCTGTTCGGAACCTGGATCGGCTGGCAGCTTTACGGCAAGCTGAACGATCGGCGCTTTCGCCAGGCGCTTGCCGTCCTGCTGATTGCATCAGGCATAACGCTCGTCGTCTAGGATCACGCCATGCAGCTCGATATCAAGGAAGTCGAGGAACTCAGCAAGACACTCTATATCCGCGCGCTCAAGCTGCTGCCGAGCGACATCAAGCAGGGCTTCGAACGGCTCATGCGGGAGGAAACGAACGCCACCGGCAGGACCATCCTCGGCACCATGGTCGAGAACATCGCGGTTGCCGAGCGCACCAGGAACCTGCTCTGCCAGGACACTGGCATTCCGATCTACAACGTTACCATCGGACGTCATGTCGCCTTCGACGGCGCGGCCATGAAGGATGCGATCCGCCGCGGCTGCGAACGCGCCACCAGGGAACATCCGCTGCGCTCGTCGGTCGTGCATCCGATCACGCGCAAGAACGAGCAGACCTCCTGCGGCATCGGCGTGCCGCTGATCAATATCGACTTCGACGACCGCGAGGAGACCGTCGTGATCGAGATGATCCCCAAGGGCTCGGGCTCCGAGAACGGCTCGTTCCTGCAGATGCTGATCCCGGCCGACGGTGTCGCCGCGGTGAAACGTTTCGTCATCGACAAGGTGATCGAATGCGGCGGCCGCGTGTGCCCGCCGACCATTGTCGGCGTCGGCATCGGCGGCACGTCGGATCTCTGCATGCATCTCGCCAAGGTCGCGGCCACGCGGCCGCTCGGAACCACGTGCGCCGATACGGAAGGCGCCAAAATCGAGGCGCAGCTCAGCGAAGCGGTCAACGAACTTGGTATCGGCCCACAGGGCCTGGGCGGGCGCGCGACGGCATTCCGCGTCCATGTGGAGGTGGCCGCCACCCACATCACGATGAATCCGGTGGCGGTGAACATCCAGTGTCATTCGGCGCGCCGGGCATCGGCCGTGATCACGCCCGGCGGCATAGCGTTTGAATGAGATTGCAGCGATGACCCACCACGTCCTCGACATGCCGATCAGCGAGGCGCAGGCACGCGCACTAAAAGTGGGTGACACCGTCACGCTCGAAAAGACCCTGTTCGGCATCCGCGACGCGACGTTGATCGCGATGTTCGACCAGGGCCGCACCACCCGCTTTGATCTCAGGGGTCACGCCGTCATTCATACCGCGCCCAATGTGCGCAAGGTCGATCCGCGCCCTGCGAATTCATCCGGCTATGAACCGCTCTGCATCGGCACGACCACCTCCATGCGCATGGAGCGGTTCACGCGGCCCTTGATGGAACGCGATGGCGTGAAGCTGATCGTCGGCAAGGGCGGCATGGGACCGGCCACGCTCGATGCCTTTCGCGAATTCGGCGGCGCCTACCTGGCTGTGGTCGGCGGCGCCGCCGCGCTGGAAACCACCTGGATCGAGGCGATCGAAGATGTCGATCTCGACGACCTGCATCCGGAATCGCTCTGGAAATTCAGCATCAGGGGATTCGGACCGCTGCTGGTGACGATGGATTCCCATGGCGGGTCGCTGCACGCACAGGTCAACGCCGAAGCGGTCGCCCGCCGCGCGGCTGTGCTCGCCAGCATCGGCAGCGCGTGAACGTGCAGACGCTGTCGACGGATATTCTGATCCTCGGGGCGGGCGGCGCCGGGCTGTTCGCCGCCCTGCATGCGAAAAAATCCAATCCCGAACTCGACGTCACCATCGCGGTGAAAGGCCTGCTGGGAAAATGCGGCTGCACCCGCATGGTGCAGGGCGGCTACAACGTCGCGCTCTCGCCGGAGGATTCGGTCGAACGGCATTTCATGGACACCATTGAAGGCGGCGGCTGGCTCAATGATCAGGATCTCGCCTGGCTGCTGGTGAGCACCGCGCCCCGGCGCATCCGCGAACTGGAGACCGAGCTCGGCTGTTTCTTCGACCGCAATCCGGACGGGACGGTGCACCAGAAGGCCTTCGCCGGACAGACGTTCGACCGCACCGTGCACAAGGGCGACCTGACCGGCATCGAGATCATCAACCGGCTGGCGGAACAGGTGTGGCGGCGCGACGTGCGCCGCATTGAGGATCACCGCGCGCTCGATCTTATTCCCAGCGCGGACGCAAGCGAGCTCGCCGGCGCGCTGATGCTCGACATGCGCTCGGGCGAACCACTTCTGGTGCGCGCCCGCGCAACACTGTTGGCGACCGGTGGCGGCCCCACCATGTATCGCTATCACACGCCTTCCGGCGACAAGTCCTGCGACGGGCTGGCCATGGCGCTGCGCGCGGGACTGCCGCTGCGCGATATCGAGATGGTGCAATTTCATCCCACCGGGCTCCTCGCCGGAGAAGGCACGCGCATGACCGGCACCGTGCTGGAGGAAGGCCTGCGCGGCTCCGGCGGCTGGCTGACCGACGCGCAGAACAGGCGCTTCATGTTCAACTACGACCCGCGCGGCGAACGCGCCACGCGCGACATCGTCAGCCGTTCAATCATGGACCGCATCCGCAAGGGCCATGCCAGCCCGCATGGCGGCGTCTATATCGAGATGGGGCACCTCGGACCAGACCGCGTGCGGCGCGAGTTCAAGGGGATGGTCGAGCGCTGCGCGGATTGCGGTTTTGATCTCGCCGCCGGCCGCGTCGAGGTGATCCCGACCGCGCACTACATGATGGGCGGCGTCGAGTTCAGGGCCGATTGCACCACGGCACTGCCGCGGCTCTATGCAGCCGGCGAGGACACCGGTGGCGTGCATGGGGCAAACCGTCTCGGTGGCAACGGCGTCGCCAATTCCACCGTGTTCGGCGGCATCGCCGGCGACGTCATGGGCGCGCGCACGGATCGCAAGGGCGCCCTGCCCGCCCCGGACAGGGCCGCCATTGACGCTGCTTACGACCGCGCCTTCGCCCCGCTCGGCCGCAAATCCGGCGATCTGCCGGAAATGCGCGAACGGCTCTATTCGATCATGTGGAACGATGTCGGCATCCTGCGTGACGCGCAAAGCCTTGCGCGCGGCAAGGCAGCGCTCGGTGCACTGGCGCGCGACATTGCGGATTGCGGCGTTTCCGATGCAAGCCGTCGCTACAATCTGACCTGGATGGACCGGCTCAACCTTGAAAATCTCACTTTGGTCAGCCGCGCCATCTGCGCCGCTGCCGACTTCCGCAAGGACAGTCGCGGTGCACACTTCCGCGAGGATTTCCCGGAAAGCACCGATCTCGACGGTTCGCGCTTCACCAGCGTAACCCTCACCGGCGATAAACCGGTCGTGGACGCGCGAACGGTTGAGTTCACCCGCGTGCGGCCGGGCGAAAGCCTGCTGAATCAGGCGCCGAAAGACGCACGCGGCGACGATTTTAGGGTTGATGTTTTATCTTAACGACTGAGTATTGTTGCGCTCTGCACCGAACCGGTTGCAATTTCACCACCGGCAGCGAGGTGCAGCACAAATGATCAAGGATTATGCGCAGAGAATCTACAGCGCCACGATCGTCTTCATCTGGATCGTCTTTGTTTCGGCAACCTTCGGGATAGTTCTGGCGTCCGCAGTGAACGGTGGCATCAGCTGGTAACGCGACAATGGCCGCGCCAGGCGTGCGTCCCACGCGGACGACGCCAGAGCGATGTCAGCTGAGGGCCAACACCGGACATCGCGACCCCTTGCGGATCATCACGCAGACAGCCCGAGACGCTCTGGCCGCCAGCGCACTCCGATAATCGGCTCGAGCAAACTCGCAATTCCGATCGACCGACTCTGACGGTCGTTTGTAAACCGGCGCAAGAGATGGCGTGGCGGTCCCGAGAGGACTACGCCAGTGCCGATTCCGAAGAGAAGCACGAGCCCGCGAGCGACACCGACACTGCGATAGTGGATAGCCTGAAAAGCGCTTGACCCCAACCGGCCAATTAGAGAAGCGAACATCTTGGTGCCGGCAAGGCAACTGAGCCTTTAATTCAGCCAGAAGCAACTTCTATGGCCGCTGAGTAGCATCGCTGGCCTTGGCCTCTATCGCGGGCAATTTTGCCTCGCCGCCCGTCACTTGTGCGCGGAGTTCCGAAAGCGCCATTTTTGAATACTCCAACACGAATATTCGAATTTCCGATGAGAGATTGCCACCGTTGCGGTGGTGGTCGATTTCCTCGACTAGCTTCGACACTGTAAACTTTTTGCCTTTCGCGATCTCGCACAAACAGTCCCAAAACTGATCTTCCAGCGACACGCTCGTTTTATGGCCGTCGCAGATGATTGACCGCTTGATGATGTACGAATTTGTGGTGTGCGGTTCGACGGCCCTATCCTTGGTCGTTGCTGTAAGAGGCATCACGATCCTTTTCGCTACCTAATTTTCCGCCACTACAACCCATCTCCAATTGCCCTTCATGATCTAGATCAATAATCGGGGCCTCGTTCGAAGCCAATTTTGCCTCCTCCTTAGCGAGCAGGCGCATAATCATTTGTCGTCGGGTCGGATCCGTCTCCTCGGCCAGTTTGCGGCGATAATATTCGATGTTGAGACGAACTATGTCCTTCGCCATGAGCGTACTACAACCAGGACACCGGGCGATGAGAACCCCCCTTGTGAGCATGGCTCGCATGCGCCTCGGGTGACTTACACTTGTCGTCTTTGGCGGGTGTCGTCGCTGCATGTCTGCCTTGGGTCCTCCCCAAACAACCGGTCTCGAGCCAGAATTCGATTTTTCCGTATTGTCCGGAAGCGGACAAGTGGGGGCGCAACTCGCTTGTCGGCTAGGCTCCAAAAGCGGAAATGACGAGAAATGAAAGAGGCCACCCTGGGGGATCGAGTGGCCTCTCAGCGGACAAGGCGTTTGGGGACGGGGCGTGCACTTGTCCGTAGATCAAATTCGTTTATGCATCGGTCGTGTGCAGTTGCGCCTGGGCGCGCCGTTCCTCGTCGAGCCGCCGCTGAACAAAAGCGCGCTCATGCTCGGTTAAAAAGGTTTGCAGGAGTTTCTTGTATCTTTCGATATTGGTCCTGTGAGCAAATGATCTTGAGGCTTCCAAATCCGATACAAACCGCTTTCCTGACATCAGCATCATCTGGCTCCTGACTGGCTCGCAAACTCAAGCGTGAATAGTTTGTTAACGGATGTAAGGCAGCCAGTCCAAGTCAGGAAAATCCTGACGTCGCTTTTGTGGCCTGAGATTTACCGGAATGCTTTCCATTTTCAGCCACTTTTTCCATGACCCCGCGGGTTGAGGCGATCCGATAGCCGGACAGGCCGGTCAGCCTCAGGAAATATCGATGGCTCCCACCTGCCAGGAATTTCCCGACCTCGCAATTGCAGCCAAATCTCAAATATCGTCGAGCCACCCTTGTGCCGCGGCAAAACGGACGATCGCGGCGCGAGTATTCAGGCCAAGTTTCTCGGCGGCCCGCGATTTGTATGTTTCCACGGTCTTGGCGCTCAGCTCCAGACGGGCGGCAATTTCCTTGGTCGTTAGGCCTCGTGCCGAATATTTCAGAACGTGCGATTCACGCTGCGTCAATCCAAGCGCGTCTCCCGTCTGCCGCGGCTGATTGAATTGAGCTGCAACCTCTTCCCGTGCCTCGCTCGCAAGCGAGGGGTCAATATAGATTTCGCCGTGTTTGACGGCCTGGACTGCATGAACGAGGTTCTCCGCAGCAGAACGCTTTAGAACGTAGCCGCGCGCGCCCGCCCCGAGCGCCTGCTTGAGGAATGACCGCTCTTCATAAAGGGTCAAAATGACCACACGCACACCGGGGCACTCCTCTTTCAGCCGGCGTGTCAGCACGATGCCGTTCAACTCTGGCATCGAAATATCGACAATCGCAACATCCGGCAATTTTTCCCGGATCATCTTCAATGCAGACTGTCCACTTGCGCACTCGCCCACCAGTTCAAGGCCAACATCTGCTCTAACCAAATTGCACAAGCCGGCCAGGAAAATGGGGTGATCATCGGCGAGCACGACCCGCGTTCTTTTGGTCATCCCGAAATCCTTTCGGAATGCAAAGGAATTCTTGCAAAGATCGTAGTGCCGCTTTTTGGCGACGATTCAATCTTCAGTCGGCCCCCGACCAGCAACAGGCGCTCGCGCATGCCAGCAAGGCCGAGACGTGACGAGCGCGCGGCTGTGCCAAAACCGCGCCCATTGTCGTCGATGGTCAAATGCAGCGTGCCGTCCGATACGCCGATCACAATGCTCACCTGGCTCGCGCCCTTGGCGTGCTTTGCGATATTGGTGAGGCTCTCCTGGATCACGCGGTAGATGGTCGTACGGATCTCATTCGACCGCCGGTCCAGATTCGCGTCCGAGCAATGAAAATCGGCTTTGATTGCATGCTTTTTGCTCCACTCCGCCACGTGGTTTTCGAGCGCGTTGGTCAGCCCCAATTCGTCGATAGAGGCCGGCCGCAACTCCCACGCAATACGGTGCAGGATTTGCCCCAGCTCGTTCAATTGCTTTCCCAGAAAACGGACTCGTAACCGCGCGTTTTCATCGACTAGGCTTTCGATGGCTTTGAGCTCAAGGATCGCCGCGCCGACACTTTGGCCGGTCTGGTCATGCAAATCGTGGGCAAGCCGAAGCCTCTCTTCTTCCTGCGCAGTCATGATGTGGCGACGCAGATCGTCCCTTTCAGCGGTACGTTCCTCGATGAGATGATGCGCTCCCAAAAGCGATTGAGCTAATTCATACGCCTCTTGAATTTTAAGCGGTGGCACCACGAACGGCCGTGATTGCCCCAACCTAAGAGCCGGATCGCGCAATGCCTTGATCGATTCGCTTATCCGGGCACTGATAACCCTGGCGAGAAAAATGCCAGCCATCAGTAGCGCGACCGCGGCTGCAATATCTACCAGAAGCGCCTGCCACAGGAAGCTGAACAGGACCTCTCTCGGAATCCCGATTGCGACGGTCCACCCGGAAAAGGATGAACGACTGAAGCTGCTCAGCACCGTGATGCCTTCGAGCGTTGCACCCTCGAAAGCACCTTCGCCGGCCGTCATGAGTGCGCTCTTTAGGTCTGATGAAACTTTTTTCCCGATAAACTCGTCACCACCGACCGTCCTTGCAACAATCGTTTCGCTGCTATCTACAATTGCCGCGATCCAATTTGATGGCATTTTTTGCCGGCGCAAGATCGTACTCAGCCGCTCAGGAAAAATGCCGATTGCAAGCGTATAGCGTGGTGAGCCGCCGACGAGCACCGGACTTTCGATGATGATGATGGGTTTTCCGGTTACCTTGCCGACAAATAGGTCGGAGATGACGGGTTGTTTTGTTTCGATGA
This sequence comes from uncultured Alphaproteobacteria bacterium, assembly GCA_963828695.1. Lineage (GTDB taxonomy): Bacteria > Pseudomonadota > Alphaproteobacteria > Rhizobiales > Xanthobacteraceae > Pseudolabrys. The sequence continues at coordinate 1,584,980 of CAWHFS010000001.1, forward strand.
CTCGCCGCAACTGCTCGCGATCGCCGTGAAATGGTAGTGGCGTTCCGTACGGTTCGAGAGTGTTGACGAGTTGTTGCCCGTTGAGGTCGCTCAAGACGATGTTGTCGATGTTGAGAATCTGAACCAATTGCAGCGCCTCGACATAAAATCTCTCAAAATCACCAGATGCCAAATAGGAGGATGTGGTCAGAGTGAGCAGAGCGGAGCGAGCACCTTTAAGTTCCGCGTCAACCGCCTGACTGAGCGCACGCGCCGTTTCGACCGTATTCTGCTCGAGGCTGCTTCGTTCCTGATTGAAATGGCGAACAATAATGAACGTGGTGACGGCCACCGCCGGAAGAACGCATGCAACCACCAGGCAATTGAGCCAGAAGCGAATGGTTCGCCGTGGCCGTGCTTGTCCTTGAGGCGCGTGCATGCGGGCTCCTGATTGTTCCCGGTCCCGAAATGACCGGTGCTAATGGATGCCATTTCCGGGGCTGGCCTTGTGTCAGGAAAATCCCGACAGGAAAGACAATCATTGATTTGGATCATTTCGCAGGTTTTGGCATGCTTTTGCACCCAAACCGGTGAGGACGATGGATCAAGCCGCGCGGACGACGGACTACCCTGTCCTCCGCAGCTTTGTGTTTTTGCAGTCCGATCAGGCAAATGGGGCTCACAGGTCCGCGTCGGGTCATTCGCAGACAAACGACCCGGGGCCAAAGTCCGATTTTGTCCGTTATTGTCCGGAAGCCGACAGGTGCGGGCGCGGCTGGATTGTCCGCAAAGTGCAATTGCGTACTTGCCCAAATGAAGGGACGGCGCAGTGGGGAGCTACGCCGTCCGGGGGTAAAGCTAAAAGGCGCGGGGTACGGGGGTTTCTGCCTCTTAGCTTGCGTCAGTCGTCTTTTCAGGGCTGCCAATACCACCTTGCCGCTTCCGCGCGGGCTTCGGCTTTGCCGAAGGGCAGATTGTAATCGGCCAATGTCATCGTTTCATTGCCTTGAGACTGGCGGCGCATTTCTGCAACGCGCGCCGCAATAGCGACCCGGCTGGTCCAGTTTGCGAAGGTGTACGGCATGGCTGCCTCCAGTCCTCAAATCTCATGGTCAAAATCTAGAACACCATTCGCAAACCCGCTGTGACCAGGGTCACTAAACTTGCGAATTATAATTGCCCAAAGGAAGCGATGCTGACCAATCGCCATGTCTGGTTTAGCCCGAGAAAGTGGGCACTTACTGGCGCACCGGCGCCACAGCTCGGTTGGGTGACCCTGCGAAAGTATTCAGGCGGGTGCCATAAGAACGACGATCATTTGCTTCGTTAGATCGGTTCCTTAAAGCGCACGCACCATTTTGGTCTGAATCGTTTCGCTATCGCAGGAGAACAGTTGATTTTGCAGGAGTTGGTCACGCACTCCAGTAATTTGTCCTTCCCCCCGCTTACGTCTGTTTTAGGTGCCGCGGCTCTTGCTGCTGGAGATAGGTTTGCCGGAACGACCTGTTTTGGCTCGCAAGACCCGCCCTTTCCGCTGATCGTGGCGCGGCATTGCTCGATACTGACGAAGCCACAGTTAGTGCCGCCACCGCTGTCAACAGCACACCATTTATAAGGGTCAGCAGAGGTCGCACCCACCGTTAGGAATATCGACGCGGCGGTCACGACGAGCACAGTGACCTTAATACGTGCTTTGCACATCATCATTATCCAAAAAAACAGACAATTATATACTAAAATGGAGATTGGGTCAGTCTAGATTTCATATGCCCTTCTTGCAGTTGGCACGGCATAAACTGAAACTCGATCGACTGCCTATTCGCAAACGGCAGCGTTCGGTGTCCTAGACTTAAGCCTCGTTAGCCCCCACTGTCGTCGCCTACAATTTTCTTGCAAGTTAAAGGAGATTCTCATGTCCGAATGTTTGCATTGTGACATTCATGAATTGCTGGAGAGCCAATTACAAAACCAAGATGTCAACCTTACGGAAATATCTGCGAAGGTGACGGAAGTTCTTGCCGACCTAATTTTGATGGCGCCACCTGATCAACAATCCAATCTCATGGCTGATATTCTTGCAAACCTCGGCAGCTTTCTTCTTGAAAAGAAAGAAGAAGCCGACCCAACTACTCCACGCCGTTCAAGCCACTAGCGACGGTGAGCCAATAATTCCTCATCTGTCCCTTTGTTTAGAGCGATGCCCCAACTGTCTTTGGATGATTTTGTATGGACCTAATTTACACTGTTTCGGTCTGGCTACTGCCAGTTCTTATCGCGGTTACATTTCACGAAGCGGCGCATGGATACGTTGCCCATTTCCTCGGTGATGAAACGGCATCACGACTTGGACGTGTCAGCCTCAATCCGCTCCGCCATATAGACCCATTCGGCACAATTCTGCTCCCCGGGATGCTGCTTCTGGCGCGGTCACCATTCCTGTTTGGATACGCCAAGCCAGTGCCGGTGAACTTTCGGGCACTTCGGAACCCCCGTAGCGGCATGGTTCTCGTTGCGGCGGCAGGACCAGCGACGAATATCGGCTTGGCCGTTGTAGCCGCCTTGAGTTTTCACCTTGTCATCTATTTGCCCGTCATTGCCGCTCAGTGGGTTGCGCTGAATCTAAAGAACGCCCTCATCATCAATGTCGTTCTGGCGGTCTTCAATCTGTTTCCTCTACCGCCGCTTGATGGTGGGCGTATTGCGGTGGGGTTACTGCCGAATGTCCTCGCCAACCCGCTTGCACGGCTTGAACCTTATGGAATGATGATTCTTATCGGACTCCTAATTGTCCTGCCCCTGTTGGGCTCGCAATTGGGCGAAGACCTCGGCTTGCTGTCGCATCTTATCTCAAGCTCGACGGACGCCGTTATTAGAGCCATCCTCAGATTGACCGGCAACATGTAAACAACCTCTGCTGATAACAGAAAGACCGCCTCGCGGCGGGCTCTCCGAAATCCGATTAGGTGTTCTGGTTAGGCAGTGTTAGCAAAACTCCTCCGATTCCTACGCCAGCTAATCAGCCCAACAAAATATTCCGCATGGCAACTCGACAACATCGTATCAGTGAATTTGACCATGGCTTACCGCCGTCAGGCCAGCCGCTTGAACTTCTATGCGAGGACCACAGCGGGACCTATTTGTTGCCGTATCCTTGTTATTGGACCGATGGCACTTGGCACAATTCTGCCAGTGGAACTGCAATCGAAGGCAATGTGGTCGGATGGCGCGTAGCGGTTGGGTGATAGATTAGGCAGCGGATTTCCGCTTTACCCGCGAAAGCGGAAATTGCGGTCCCGGTTTGACAATTCCGCCTAAAACATTCGGAAATTCAATTTGGTGCTGGCGGTCCCGAGAGGAGTCGAACCTCCGACCTTCGGTTTAGGAAACCGCTGCTCTATCCAGCTGAGCTACGGGACCGTCGACGCCGATCTAGCACAAGGCCGCGCGCCAGGCACGACCATTGGCGCATCATCCGACCGCACGATTGACGCCATTACCACCGGCTTCCGACAATGACGTCATCATGACGGCCTGTCCGACGAAATGCGCCGGTCTTGCCGCTGCCCTTGCCGGTCAGATTCTTGCGGTGACGTCCGCGGCACAGGAATCCTGCCGGCTCGCCGACATCGGCACCGCAGCGGTCGTCACGGTCCGCGACGGGCGCACGCTCGCGCTCGCCGACGGCCGCGAGCTGCGGCTCGCCGCCATCGAGGCCGGCGATGACAGCCGCGCCGGCCTGCAAGGCATCGTGACCGGACAGGTGCTGCGGCTCAAGACGCTTGGGGCGGACCACGACCGTTATGGCCGGCTGGTCGCTCTTGCATTTGCGGGTGATCAGGAGAAATCCGTCCAGCAGGTCATGCTGGAGGCCGGGCTGGCGCGGGTGTCCGCGCGCGCCGGCGGCAGGGCCTGTGCCGGTGTCCTTTTGCGCGCCGAAACGTCGGCGCGTGCGGCCCGGCGCGGGCTTTGGGCCGATCCAAATTTCGCCCCTTTGCGGGCCGACAACCTGAGCGGGCTACAGGCTGGACGGGGCCGGTTCGCGCTGGTGGAAGGCAAGGTCTTGTCGGTGCGCGCAAGCGGCAGCACTATATATGTGAATTTCGGGCGGCGCTGGACGCGGGATTTTACCGTCACCATTCGACGGCGACTTCAGAAGTCCTTCACCGCTGCGGGGATAAAACCGGACGATCTGCAAGGCCACCGGATCCGGGTGCGCGGGTGGATCGAGCAGCGCGGCGGGCCGATCATCGACGCGGCCGTCCCCGAGCAGATCGAGTTCGTGGATCGGGGCCGGACGGGCGAGTAACTTGGGGATGGTTGCAGTGTCAGCAGGCGTAGGTCCGATGCGGGCGGGCGGCATTGCGCTTGTGCTCGGCCTGTTGCTGACCGGCTGCACCAGCACACCCGACTATCAACACGTCTCGCTCCCGGTGCCGAAGGTCAGCGCCGAGCAGACCCAGGTACAATCAGCCGAGCAGCTCGAGCATCAGCGCATCCTCGCCTCCTATGGCGGCGTCTCCGAAGATCAGCGCCTGCATGCGATGATCAGCAAGACCGTGGACCGCCTGGTGGCTGCGTCCGAACGGCCGGACCTGAAATATCAGGTCACCATCCTCAACTCGCCGGCGATCAACGCCTTTGCGCTGCCCAACGGCCGTCTTTACGTGACCCGCGGGCTGATTGCGCTCGCCAATGACAAGGCCGAGCTCGCTTCGGTGCTTGCGCACGAAATGGGCCATGTGGTCGCGCGTCACGCAGCGATTCGCGAGGAACAGGCCAAGCAGGCGGCCGTCATCAGCCACGTGGTCAACGATGTGCTCAGCGATCCGCAACTGGGTGCGCTGGCACTGGCAAAATCCAAGCTCGCGCTTGCAAGCTTCTCGCGCGCGCAGGAATTCGAGGCCGATGGCCTCGGCGTCGGCATTTCAGCGCGCGCCGGATTTGACCCATTTGGCGCTTCCCGCTTTCTCACCGACATGCAGCGCAATGCCGACCTCAAGCCGGCGGGCGAGCGCGCCGATCCACGCGCGCAGGATTTTCTTGCTGCCCATCCATCGACGCCGGACCGGGTGAAGAATGCGCTTGCCAACGCACGCCAGTTCAGCGGCCCCGGCGCGGGCGAACGCGACCGCAGTGAATATCTTGCCGACCTCAACGGTCTGGTCTTTGGCGAGGATCCGAGCGAAGGCTTCGTGCGCGGCCGCCGTTTCCTGCATCCGAAACTCGGCTTTACCTTTCTGGCGCCGCCCGGCTTCACGCTCGACAATACCGCGCAGGCGGTCCTTGGCCTGAAAGACGGCGGCGGAGAAGCCCTGCGGCTCGACGTGGTGAACGTACCGGCCGAACAGTCGTTGACCGACTATCTGAAATCCGGCTGGATCGAGAATGTCGACGTGTCGGGCGTGCAGGAATTTGCCATCAACGGCTTCCCGGCAGCGACCGCGATGGCAAGCGGTGAGCAATGGTCGTTCCGGCTCTACGCCGTACGCTTCGGCAGCGACGTTTATCGCTTCATCTTCGCGGCCAAGAACAGGACTCCGGATGTCGATCGCTCGTTCCGCGAATCGATTTCGACCTTCCGCCGCATGGGCCTGAAGGATAGCGCGCAGGTCCGTCCCTTACGACTGAAAATCGTGACCGTTGGCGCCAATGACAGCGTGGAGAAACTGGCGCGCCGCATGGCGGTCGGCGATCACCGGCTTGCGCGCTTCCGCGTGCTCAATGGCCTTTCCGACCACGATCATGTGAAGCCGGGTGAAAAAGTGAAGATCGTGGTGGAGTGAGCGGAAGCAGATTTGGCAATATCCAACAATCGCGTCATGGCCGGGACAAGCCCGGCCATGACGGAAGAAATGTCAGGCACTGAAGCTCTCAAGCTTCCCCACCTTCGTAGTTGATCGTGAATTCGCGCGGCACGTCCGGACCCCAGAGGTAGAACGAATCCTCCGGCTTGTGATCGGCAGCCGGCCAGCGCTCTTCTTTCGGTATGTAGTCGATATCGCAGGAATATTCCGAAAAGCTGCCCCACGGATCGCGCACATAGTGGAAATAGTTCGAGCCGAGCACGTGGCGGCCGAGACCCCAGCCCTTGGTCCAGCCCTTGTCGGCCATGCGCATGGCGCCAAGACCGATGTCGTTGAGGCTGGCGACGTCCCAGCTGCAATGATGGAAGCCGGGCGCGGACGATTTCACCAGCGCCAGCAAATGGTGGTCGCTGCCGTGGATGCCGTGCATGAAGGCGACGAGATCGCCGGCGCGGTCGGACAGCCGCAGACCCAGGTTACGGCCGTAGAACTCCATCGAGGCATCGATGTCGCGGGTGAAGAGCAGTACATGTGACAATCGGCGCGGCCTGACCGGCGGCGACTTTGCCCGCGTGGCCGTCCCGGCACTGCCCGCAGGCGCCGAAATCCACTGGCTTCCCGACTTCTGATCGGGCGATACCTTGGGTCCGACCTTGATCTCGATCAGCACGTTTTCATGATTGCGGAACCAGAAGCCGTTGCTCTCGAAGCCCGGCGGCGGATCGATCAGCTTGACCCCATTGCCTTCGATACGGGCCTTGAGGCGCGGCAGGTCCTCGGCATAGCAGCCGAACGAAAGATGATGCAGCGCCTTGCTTTTGACGCCTTCCACCACCGAGCCCCAGCGGTGATCGTGGCCGAAGGTCTTGATCGCCAGCGTGTTGCCGTGACGCGCGACGTCGAGGCCGAAATTGCCGTAGAACGCCTCGGCGACACTCGCGTCGGGAACCGCCAGCACAAACTGATCGAGCGAATGCACGCCGAGGGCATCACTTTCCGTGGTCGGCGCAACATAGCCGCGAATGGCGGTCATCAATGGCTCTCCTGATCGTCGATTGGGTGATTGGCCAGCATTCTAGCCGGACTGGCTGCACGGGCAACCCGTGGGCGACAGCGATCAGCCGTCATCACCGGTCTTGGGCAGGTGCCCTACCGCTCAGGGCCGCAGATAGACGTAGCCCATGGACTGAAGCTCGGCGATCCGCACCACGCCACCCTGCTCCGCCGCGATGAATCCGGGCAACAGATCCTTCAGCGTGATCTTCTGCGCCTTCATTGTGTTTCCGCAGGCGTTGAGCTCGAGCCCGGTCCTGGCGAATTCGCCGACACGATGTGCCAGGTCGGGATTTGCCGACGAAACGTTGAACGCCTTGAGTGCGGGCCCGTGAACCACGAGCGAGATCGTCACCTTGTCGGGGCCGCCCATGCCGTCGAAATGATTGCGGATATTGCCAAGAACAAAGTTCACCTTGTCGAGATCGGACAGGTGATAGACGACCTTCGCCTTGTCGGGACTGCCTTGCGCGGCGTTATTGGCGGCAGCTTGCGCGCGTACCGCGCCGGCCGCACCCGCAACAACTCCACCGATACCGGCGAGCGCGGCGGCAAGCATGTTGCGTCGATGCATGGACCTCTCCCGTTGCGACTGTGGGGACGGCATGATGCCGCCATCCATCACATCGCGGCAAGATCTTCGCTCGCGCGGATCAAGGCCTTGCATTCGTCCAGGCTGACACGGTCGAGCCGGAACACTTTATCATCGGCGCCACCGCTGAGACCATCCCGTTCGGCGTCCGGCTTGTCATTGTTCCAGATCGCGACCCGGTCAATGCGAACGAGAGTTGATTTGTCGCCATTGGCCAATTCGAGCGAGACGCCGCCGCCGTCACAGTCGACGCCGCAACCCAGATGCAGCCTGTCAGCAAACTCTTCGAACGCGGAGGGATGACCGCAATCGCCGCTCGTTTCGAAATTTCCCTTGCGGTCGCGGAATTTGATGGCGAGTTGAAAGGCGTAGTTGAGTTTTTTGTCCTCGGGCAGGATTTCCGCCGAGACCAGGAGAGTCATTGCCTTGACCGTTTGCCGGCTGTGCCGCGCAAGGTGCGCCGCATCGTAACGCCGCGAGAAGCAGGCATAGGTCTTGCCCTTGGCCGACACATCCTTGGCAAACATGCGCCTGGCAAAACCCGTGGTATCTGCGTCCGCTGCCGGCGCAGCCGTGCCGGCGGCGAAAACCACAAGCGCCGCAAACGCCATGATTGAAAACGGACGCATGAACGCTCCCAGCATTTCAGCCCGATCGAACCCCATACGCCCCGATGGCGAACAAGGACCAAGCCGCTCAGCTTGGTCGGCCGGCACCGCCAACCGGTTCAACCGCAAAGCAAATATCGAAAAAGCCCGGCATCGCTGCCGGGCTTTCGAATATTCGGTTGCGCCTTGTGCGGGGCTGGCGGTCAGGCCGCCTCTTCCTCCACCGCATCGTCGCCGCCGGCTTCCTCAGCCGGCTTGGGACCGCGGCGCGGGCCCTTGGCAAGCGCCGCCTCGATCTCCTTGATCGCCTCGGTCTCGGTGACGCGCTGGACCGCCGCGATCTCGCGCGACAGCCGGTCGAGCGCGGCTTCATAAAGCTGCCGCTCGGAATAGGACTGCTCCGGCTGGGTCTCCGAGCGGTACAGATCGCGCACCACCTCGGCGATGGCGACGATATCGCCGGAATTGATCTTGGCTTCGTATTCCTGCGCCCGGCGCGACCACATGGTGCGCTTGATACGCGCGCGGCCCTTGAGCGTCTCCAGCGCGCGCTTGACCAGCGGCGGTTCCGCAAGCTTGCGCATTCCGACCGACACGATCTTGGCGGTGGGAACCCGCAGCGTCATCTTGTCCTTGACGAAGTTGATGACGAACAACTCGAGCTTGGCGCCCGCGACTTCCTGCTCCTCGATGGCCAGAATCTGGCCAACCCCGTGGGCCGGATAAACGATGAACTCGTTGGTCTTGAAACCTTGTCGCTGGGTCGTCTTCTTATTGCTGGTCATTCCGGGCAGAACTCCTTCACCGGCCCCTTTGCGGGCACCGGCCATTTTTGCTGCGGGAGCCCCATGGCGGGACGTACCGCGCGAGGCATGCGAGGTCCGCCGCGCTACGGCAGACTTTTTCGGCCCCCGGGTTGAACCGGCGGAGCCTTTCTTCGATTTATGACGCGGTTTTCCTGCCACTGCTCGCGCGTGGATTTCACGCCCTCTGATCTGAACTCTTGAGACCTGGCTGCCGAAAAATAAGGCTCCCGAGAGGGGGAGCGCATCGCAGGCAGCGTCGGTCGTTTTTCATGCGATTTATTATATATAGCACATTTTTGGCCGGAATCAAAGCCTTATCGCGTCGCAAAAGCGTAATTTTGCGCAAAAATTACGCCGATTTCGCAAATCGGTTAACGTTTGCGGGCGCAGGATTCGCCGTTTGCCCGCATTGCGGTAACCCGCTCCGGATATGGAGGCGGTCAGTCGCCGGTTCCAGGGTTGGGCGAGAAGAACTTCTTGAACTTGTCCGGCACCCCTTCCCAATCCTTGCCGTCGGGCGGCGGTTCCCGCTTGACCGTAATATTCGGCCAGGTCTTGGCGTATTCCGCGTTTAATTCCAGCCACTTCTCCAGACCGGGTTCGGTATCCGGCTTGATTGCCTCAGCCGGGCATTCCGGCTCACAGACGCCGCAATCGATGCATTCGTCCGGATGGATCACCAGCATGTTTTCGCCTTCGTAGAAGCAGTCCACCGGACACACTTCCACGCAGTCCATGTACTTGCACTTGATGCAGTTTTCGTTGACGACGTAAGTCATTCAAGGCTCCGGACGCAAACCCAAACAGCGCTGCCTATCGTAACCGCAGATGGGCCGCAAGCAGCACCGGCCCCGCTGCCGGGAGCTGGCCTTGCGGCTATTCCGGCGGCAGGACCTTAGGCGAATCACCACCCGGGACGCTGGCCTTGGCTCCGGAACTTCTTGTCATTTCGCGGTAAAGCGCGCGGCCTGCAGAGGCACCACCGCGCCGCTCGCAAAATCCCTCGACCCGAATCACCCTGACCGAGCGATCAAGGGCAAGCGTCACCACGTCACCAAGGCGCACCGTCTGGGCGGGGGCCGTCGTGCGCCTGCCATTGATCCGGACAAAGCCTGCTTGCGTCAGCGCGGCCGCATCGCTGCGGGTGCGAACCATGCGGGCATGCCATAGCCACTTGTCGATACGTTGGCGGTCGGTGCCGGAAGATGGCATTTCAAGCCTTGCATGCGACCTTGCATCGCCCACCCGAAGCGGGCTTCGCAAATTCAGGATTGCTCCTTGGGGTTCTGCTCGAGCTGCTGTTTGAGCGCGGCGAGCTTGGCAAACGGCGAATTGGGATCCGGCTGCTTGTCGCGCCGGTTAGCCCCGCCGCCATGCGGCTTGGCGTAATAGCGCTCACGTTCGGCGCGGTCGACCTGCTCGCCGCGGTCACGGCGCGACGGCCGATCGCGGCGGGGCGCGCGATCCTGACGCTCGCCGCGCTGGTTCTGGCGCTCCATGCGCTGCTGACGTTCGTGCCGGTCCCGGCGCTGCTGGCGGTCACCGCGCGGGGGACCTGGACCGCGCGATGGTTCGGCAGAGTTAGTGGTGTCCGGCGCAGCTGATGCTTCGACCGGGGCCGCGACATCACCGGTCGCAGCGGCTGGCGCTGCGGGCGCGGCTGCATGCTGCGCGCGCGGCGTACGGCGCGGACGGGACGGTCGCCGCTCGGGCCGGCCCGCCGGCCGCCAGACTTCGATGAAGGCCGGCTCGGCTTCAACGGCGGACGGAGCGGGAGCTTCGCTCGTCGTCTGTTCCAGATGGCCCGGTGCAACCGGTAGCTCCTGTTCCGGACCTTGTTCTGTCGGCGCTTGCTCCGGCGAGACTTGCGCTTCGGGCAGAGCTTCGTCCTGCGCGGCGGCGGGCGCCGCCGGCTCGGCCAGTTGCGGGACAAAATCCGTTTCCGGCAGCAGACTGCGAGACGGCAAAGCCGATGAACGCGGCATCTCTTCCACGGCGCCAGGCCCGGGCGTGGCGGTAGCGTCGGCAGGCGGCGCGGTTTCCGTCGCGGCTTGTTCGGGCGGCGGCGCGAGCGGTTCGACCGGTTTCGGCTTGCGGTCCATGCGATAGCCGAGTGAACGCAAGATCGACGAGAAGTCCTCGCCCGAGGCTCCGGTGAGCGAAGTCATCGCGCCGGTCACCAGAAAACCGCGGCCGTCGAGTGCGCCGTCCGGTTTGACGCCCGGCGAAGTTTCACGCCAGGCCAGGGCCGGACGGATGAGATCCGCGAGCCGCTCCAGGATATCAACGCGCACCGCGCGCTCGCCGCACACGCGGTAGCCGGCGGTTCGGTAGAGCGGCTTGGGCGTCTCCGCATCAACCGGAATCGAGGTGCGCCCGCTTGACGCCAGATGCAGCAATTCTCCGACGCCCTTGGCGTCGGGGCTCTCGTGCTTGAGCGCCCACAACTGCGTCGCCAGCGCGCGCGGCGCCGGCTTCATCAGGGCGGGCAGATAGATGTGATAGGCGCCAAAGCGCACGCCGTATTTCCGCAATGTCGCGCGCGCGGGCTGATCGAGGCCCTTGACCTCCTCGGCCACTTTTTGCCGCTCCAGCACGCCGAGCGCTTCGACCAGCTGGAATGCAACGCCGCGCGCCATTCCGGTGACGTCATCGGCGGCCGTGAGCGAGAACAATGGCGCCAGCAGCTTTTCGATATGGGTCTTGAGCCAGAGATCAAGCCGCGTCTGGACCATCTCGCGCGCCGGACCGGTCAAATGCTCGTCGGCAAGAATGCGCAGGCGCGGCCGCAAGGTGTCGTCGCCGGGGATCAACTTGCCGACCGCGTCACCCGTCCAGCGAACGATGCTATCGTTGGCCAGTACGATCTGGTCATTCGGCGCCTGCGACAACTTGGTGGCGCGCGCCTCGATCTCACCGGCCAGCGCTTTCTGCGCGGCGGCGTTGAGCGCCTTTGCTTCGGAAGCATCGGCGGAGGCGGCGGGTGCAAACATGAATCCGTCGAGCCGGCCGATTACATGGCCCTCGACTGTCACTTCGCCGGACTTTCCGATTTCGGTTTCCAACATCGCGTTCTCTCGCAGCCGCCGCATCAATACGCTGGTGCGACGGTCCACGAAGCGTTCTGCCAGCCGCTCGTGCAGCGCATCCGACAGCTTGTCCTCGACCGCACGGGTGACCTGTTGCCAGTGCTCGGGATCAGCCAGCCAGTCCGGCCGGTTGGCAACGAAAGTCCAGGTCCTGACATGCGCGATCCGGTTAGAGAGAGTGTCGATGTCGCCGTCGGTTCGGTCGGCCTGAGCCACTTGGCGAGCAAACCAGTCGACGGGGATGTTACCCTCTCGCATCAGAAATCCATAGAGGGTGACCACCAGTTCGGCATGGGTGGCGGGCGCGATCTTGCGATAATCGGGAACCTGGCAGGTATCCCATAAACGCTCGATTGATCCCGGCTTGACCGCAATCGAACGGACAACCTCGTCACGTGCAGCGTGTTCCAAAACGAGAATGTCTTCTCCGGTCGGGGCACGCGTAAGGCCCTGTTCGGTCGGCACCGTTGAAAGTGATGCCTGCAACGCGCCAATCGAGGAGAAATCGAGCGCGGAATTGCGCCATTGCAACATCCGGATCGGCTCGAATGTGTGGCTCTCCAGCGCCTGGACCAGTTCCGGCTCGAAGGGATCGCAACGCCCGGTGGTGCCGAAAGTCCCGTCACGCGTCGCGCGGCCGGCGCGGCCGGCAATCTGCGCAAGCTCGGCCGGGTTGAGCTTGCGGAATTGATAGCCGTCGAACTTGCGGTCTGAGGCAAAGGCCACGTGATCGACATCGAGATTGAGGCCCATGCCGATGGCGTCGGTGGCGACCAGATAATCGACATCGCCTGCCTGGTAGAGCGCGACCTGGGCATTGCGGGTGCGCGGCGACAATGCCCCCAATACCACCGCCGCGCCGCCGCGCTGGCGACGGATCAGCTCCGCGATGGCGTAAACTTCCTCGGCCGAAAACGCCACGATGGCCGAGCGCCGCGGCAGCCGGGTCAGCTTCTTTTCGCCCGCATAAATAAGCGTCGACAGCCGCGGGCGGCTGACGATGTGTGCCCCCGGCAACAGCTTCTCCACCATCGGCCGCACGGTGGCCGCGCCCAGTACCAGCGTCTCCTCGCGCGCGCGGGCGTTGAGCATGCGGTCGGTGAACACGTGACCGCGCTCGAAGTCGGCCCCCAGCTGCACCTCGTCGATCGCCATGAATGCCACGTCGAGGTCGCGCGGCATGGCTTCAACGGTCGACACCCAGAAGCGCACATTGGCGGGCTTGATCTTCTCCTCGCCGGTGATCAGCGCCACCGCTCCGGCGCCGACCCGGTCGACACACTTGTTGTAGACCTCGCGTGCCAGCAGGCGGAGCGGCAGCCCGATCATGCCGGAGGAATGCGCCAGCATGCGCTCGATGGCGAGATGGGTCTTGCCGGTATTGGTGGGGCCGAGCACGGCGGTGACGCCGGCGCCGCGGGCACGTGTGACCCGGGTGGCTTGCGGGGAAAACGAGATGGCCATTACGCGTCCAGACTGGCGGCGGGCTCCTTCAAAGCCTCGCCAAGGGTTTCCTGTATCACAATGCGACGGCGGTGAGGCCCGCGGTTAAGCATTAGAACGAGTTTGGAACGAACCGCGCCCGAATCACTGACTCAGCGGCTGTACAGATTCGTTCACGGCGATATCTGGCAAGCACCGGCGGGATCGCTACCAGATCGGGTAGGCACGACTCATTCAAGCCGCCAACGGACTCCATCAAACGTTAATTTGGCCACGGATCGCCTTCGCACAAAGAGTCAAGGCCCGGCAATGGGCTCACTGCGTCTTCGCGCCGTTGGCGGAGGCGCGGGTCGAACTGGCGGAGGTCACGAATTGGGTGGCCTTGAGCACGGCCACGCCGATCGGTGTCGGTGATTGCGCGCGAATCGGCACCAGCACACGCGTACCGGCGATCGGCGCCAGCCAGACTTCCATGTCGCGCTGCTTGGCGATGTATTTGATGGTGGACCGCGACGGAATGTAGCCGGCGACCGGCATAAAGTAGATCGCGCAGACGACCACCTCACCGGAATAACCTTTGTCGGCCTTCACGACATCCATGCGCTTGAAGGCAAGCTGCAGGTCGTAGCGCATCCGTCCGTCAAAGACCGCCACCGTACGCTGGCAGGCATCCTTTGATAACGCCTTGCCATTGCCTGGCGCGCGAAACAGCGAGGCCGTCATGGGGTCGAGGACGTTATGACGGTGCGCGGCGGTGAGCGGGACACGCTCGGACTCCTTGTCCGGCGGCGGGTCGACCTTGAATTCCTTGACGTCTCCGTTGTTGACCTTGATCCGGACCTCGTCGGTCTTCTTCCGGCTGGTGATGCTGGACGTATAGACCGCGGATATCGGCTTGCCCGCGAGCAACACGCCATCGGCGGCTGTGGTGCCCTTACCGCCGGTGAAAACACGCACCAGGCCGGTGGTGCCGCCGCTTGCCGCTGCCTTGTAATGGGTATCGGAAATATCGATGACCCAGTCGCCCTTGCCGATTGGAATTCCGGCGAGGGTCACTGTGTAATGCGCTTCCAGTTTGCCTTGCGCGACGGCGGCCGTGGAGACGGCGGCCGCGGCCAGCATGCCCGCTCCCAGAAACATGCAACGAATGGGCAATCGCAACGCCGGCACGTAATTCCATCCTTCCACCGGAACCGGCGGGCGTTCCCCGGCCGGGCGGCGATTATATAAGGTGCGGCGCAAATCCCCGCGCAAGTGCTCCTCCGCCCGTCGGCAAGGCCTGCCGGTAGAAGCAATCTCGTCGTCGGCGAATACGTCTATTCTGTGTTCGGGCCGGACAAGGGACAGTACGGATGCTGAAAACGCGCAATTTTCGGCTCAGAGCCCCGACGGTTCCCTGGCTTGACGCCTCCTCCCCCTCCCCCTATACGTCCGGCCGTCTTACCCAAGATGGATATTTGACCGGACTGGCGCTGACTTGCGCCGGTGCTTTTCGAGGGATGTGCCATGTCGCGGCGTTGCGAACTGACCGGCAAGAAGCCGCTGGTCGGCCATAAAGTCAGCCACTCCAACATCAAGACCAAGCGGCGGTTCCTGCCGAACCTGCGCAATGTGACGCTGATTTCCGACACGCTTCAGCGCAAGGTGCGGGTTCGGGTTTCGGCCAATGCGCTCAGGACCGTGGACCATCGCGGCGGTCTGGACGCATTCCTGCTGAAGGCCAAGGACGACGAGCTGGCGCCGAAGATGCTCGAGCTCAAGCGCGCGATCGTGAAGAAGAAATCCGCCGCGGCGGGCTGAATTTTTCCCGTAATTTTCCGAAGTGTCATGTCCCGAAGTTTCATGGCCCGCGAAAGCGGGCCATTGCGTTATTGCGGCTCTCTCACTCCCCCTTCAGTGCGAATTGCAGCAGGAGTGTGCGCTGAATGACGGAAAAATTATCGTCCGACACCAAAGTGAGAATGGTTTCTCCTTTCGCGTTCCGGTGCACCGCGATGGCTTCCATGTTGTCGATCTGATAGCCGAGATCCGCTTCGAACAGCGCCTTGCCTTCGACAAGCGCGTCCGGCTTGATGCCTGCAAGCGCAATCCGGCGGACGCGGATGGCAACACCGCGTGCCGGAGAATAGCGGCGTTCGAGCAGCAGCAGATCCGCGGGCGCAAGGATGGCACAATCGCTGACGTCGAAATCGTCGCTGCGCCTGACGCTGAAGCGATCGAACTGTTTGCCCTTGATAATGAACGATCGATGATTGCCGTGAACGTCGAGGCTGTATTCGGTGATCGCGATCAGGCTGCCGCCAGGCGGCGATCCCGTCGGCGGCGCGGCCAGACATTCCAGGCTCTTGTTTCGCGTGAAGCTCTTGAAATCCGGCGGCACCGCGATCGCCTCGCCGCGGGCGGTAAGGCCGTCCCTGCGATAATCGAAGCGCACGATCTGCTCGACCCGCTCGATGCCGACATAGAACATGCCGTCGGATTCGGCGAGCAATTCACCGTCGTACCAGCCGTGCGCCGCCAACGGCCTGCCGTTGGATCCGAGCAGCGGGGCCATTTCGGCATCGGCGATGCCGGCGGGATGACCGTCGCGATAGACGATCCGGCCGCGCAACCAGGACCCCTTGTCGGTGACCGCAAGGAAGCTGGCGCCGTCCGGCTCGACATATAGCCCGGAAATACCGCCGAAGGCCGGCTCCCTTGACGTGAGCACCAGACCGCCGCGGAATTCCAGTGCGCCGAAGCGCGTGCGCGACGGCTCGCGGTTGTCGAATGTGGTGACCGGCGTCGACTCGATCGCGATCGATGTCGGAGCTGACGGATAACGCCGTATCTCGGCGAGCGCGAACGAACCGCCGATCAACAGAAGCGCGAGGAACAGGGCGCCGGCGGCGGTGCGGTGGCCGCGAAGCCAGGCGGCGATCACGCCACCCGTCTCCTCCGCGTCGGCGCGCGCGTTCGCTCAACCGCGGCATGTTCCTCGAACAGTTCGGCGAGCTTGTCGGTCATTGCGCCGCCGAGTTCCTCGGCATCAACGATGGTGACGGCACGCCGGTAGTAACGCGTCACGTCGTGGCCGATACCGATGGCGATCAGCTCAACCGGCGAGCGGGTCTCGATCTCCTCGATGACCCAACGCAGATGACGCTCGAGATAGTTGCCGGGATTGACCGAGAGCGTTGAATCGTCGACCGGCGCGCCGTCTGAAATCATCATCAGGATCTTGCGCTGCTCTGTTCGGCCCAATAATCGCTTGTGCGCCCAATCGAGCGCTTCGCCGTCGATGTTCTCCTTCAGCAGGCCTTCACGCATCATCAAGCCGAGATTCTTGCGCGCGCGCCGCCAGGGCGCGTCGGCCGCCTTGTAGATGATGTGGCGCAGGTCATTGAGCCGGCCGGGATTGGCCGGCTTGCCGGCGGTAAGCCACTGCTCGCGCGATTGACCGCCTTTCCACGCCCGTGTGGTGAAGCCGAGGATTTCGACCTTGACGCCACAGCGTTCGAGCGTGCGCGCGAGAATATCGGCGCAGGTGGCGGCGACCGTGATCGGACGCCCGCGCATGGAACCGGAATTGTCCAGCAGCAACGTCACCACGGTATCGCGGAATTGCGTGTCCTTTTCCGCCTTGAACGACAGCGGATGCAGCGGATCGGTGATGATGCGCGACAGCCGGGCCGGGTCGAGCTGGCCTTCCTCCAGGTCGAAATCCCATGAGCGGTTCTGCTGCGCCATCAGCCGGCGTTGCAGACGGTTCGCCAGGCGGGCGACAACGCCCTGCAAGTGCGAGAGCTGCTTGTCGAGATACCCGCGCAGGCGGTCCAGTTCCTCCGGCTCGCACAGTTCCTCGGCGGCAATCGTCTCGTCAAACTTCATGGTGAAGGCGCGATAGTCGGGACCGCGCGGCTCGTTGGCGCCGAATTGCCGCGGCCGCTGCGGCTCGCCCGGCGTTTCGGCATCGCCCATATCGGTGTCGTCGGCCATGTCCGCGGTCGGTGCGTCGACCGCTTCGGCGGCGGAATCCGGCATATCCTCGGCGGACACCTGTGTGTCCTCCATGCTCATGCGCTGCATCTCGTCGCTGTCGGCGGCGTCGCCGTCCTCGCCGGAATCCTGCTTGCGACGATCCTCGTCGCCTTCGTCTTCTTCCTCCTCTAAATCCTGGCTGCGATCGTCGCCCATCTCGAGCGCATCGAGCAGGTCGTGCACGGCATCGCCGAACTGGTGCTGGTCCTCGAGCAGGTTCTCAAGCCGATCGAGATTGCGGCCGGCGCGGTCCTCGATCAGCGGACGCCAGAGATCAACCAGCCTCCTGGCCGCAGGCGGCGGCGCCAGACCGGTCAGGCGCTCGCGCACCAATAGCGCCAGCGCTTCTTCGATCGGTGCGTCGGCCCGCTCGGTGATCTCGTCGAATTTTCCGCGATGGAAGCGTTCGTCCAGCATGGCGGTGAGATTTTTTGCAACGCCGTCCATGCGTCGTGCGCCGATCGCTTCGACCCGGGCCTGCTCGACCGCCTCGAACACGGCGCGCGCCTGCTGGCCGGCCGGCTGCAGGCGGCGATGCATGGCTGCGTCGTGACAGGCAATTCTCAAGGCAATCGCATCGGCATGACCGCGCACGATCGCCGCTTCGGCTTTGCCGAGTTTGCGCGGCGGCTCCGGCAGACGCACTTTGCCGCCCATCAAGCCGGGGCGCTCGGCGGCGAAGGCGATTTCCAGCTCGGGTTTGCGTGCAATCGCGCGCAGGCAGCCGCTGACCGCCCGTTTGAACGGTTCGGTCGGCGACTCCTTCGACGAAGGTCTGGTCTTGATGTTGGAGGCCATCGCTTACTTATCGTGCCAGTCATCCTTCGAGGGCCGCTGCGCGGCCACCTCAGGATGACGGCGAGAGGTTGCCCCGCGACAAAACTTTCACCGTCATCCTGAGGCGCAAACCCCGCGCAAGCGGGGGAACCTCGAAGGATGACGGCCCAATCAGCTCAGCGCCACATTGACTGAACTCTCCGGCAATTCGACACCGAAGCAGCGCTGATAGAACTCGGCGACAATCGGCCGTTCCAGCTCGTCGCACTTGTTCAGGAAGGTGAGGCGGAAGGCAAAACCGATGTCGTTGAAGATCTCGGAATTCTCCGCCCAGGTGATGACGGTACGCGGGCTCATCACAGTCGAGATGTCGCCGTTCATGAAGGCATTGCGCGTCAAGTCGGCGACGCGCACCATTTTGTTGACGACATCACGCCCTTGCTCGTTGCGATAATGCTTGGCTTTCGCCAGCACGATCTCGACCTCGTTGTCGTGCGGCAGATAATTGAGTGTGGTCACAATCGACCAGCGGTCCATCTGACCCTGGTTGATCTGTTGCGTGCCGTGATAGAGGCCCGACGTGTCGCCCAGGCCCACCGTGTTGGCAGTCGCGAACAGGCGGAAGCACGGATGTGGCTTGATGACCTTGCTCTGGTCGAGCAGCGTCAGCCGTCCGGACGCCTCGAGCACGCGCTGGATCACGAACATCACGTCCGGGCGGCCGGCATCATATTCGTCGAAACACAGCGCCACGTTGTTCTGCAGCGCCCATGGCAGGATGCCTTCGCGAAACTCGGTCACCTGCTGGCCGTCCTTGATCACGATGGCGTCCTTGCCGATCAGGTCGATACGGCTGATGTGGCTGTCGAGGTTGACGCGCACGCAAGGCCAGTTGAGCCGCGCTGCGACCTGTTCGATGTGAGTGGACTTGCCGGTCCCGTGATAGCCGGTGACGATCACGCGTCGGTTCTTGGCGAAGCCCGCGAGAATGGCAAGCGTTGTCGGCCGGTCGAAGCGGTAATCGGGGTCAATGTCGGGAACGTGTTCGTCGGCCTTGGAATAGGCCGGCACTTCCATGTCACTGTCGATCCCGAACACCTGCCGGATCGACACCTTCATGTCGGGCAGGCCGGCGACTTCTTGTACTGCGGCAGTCATTGATCCTCCGTGGCCTGGGAACATCCGAGGCCCTGATGCGGTCCGACTCGTACGGTCCGGCTGATGGCGGCGGCAACTTAGCAGACGGCACGCCGGCAAAAAACCCGGCTCCCGCGAATAGCACCATCAATAATTTCAATTAGATAGGTACTATTACGCCTGTGCGGAAGGCGGGTCTGGGTTGCGTCAGCCCCGATCCACCGGAGCCGGCACGGTGTCCGCCACTGCAAATCGGAGGAGGCCGCCAACGCGTGGCGGCCTCTCGGCACAATCACCCGCGGTTTATCGGCGATTTGGACCTCGACTTGGCCGGCGAGAGCAAGCGTCTGCCCTCGCCGGAAGCCGCTATGCGGCCGCGCTTTGCTGCATGTCGATGAACTGACCGGATACGCGCCGATCATAATCGTCAGCCGGGGCGCGCAATGCCGCCGCGCCGTCGCCGGAGAAAGACGGGCCGTGCATCAACGCCAGCGTGCGCGGTGCAAGCTTGGCAAGCCCGCGGATGGTCCCTCCCATTCCGGGGTTCAAGCAGGAATACTTGAAAATATCCTCTGCCGCGATCGCCGGCCCGACGACGTCACCGTCGGTGAGCGGCTTGCCATCACCGAGCTGCGTAAACAGATCGCCGCACATCAGAGTGCGCGTCGACTCTTCATAGAGCACACCGGCATCCCAACCATGCGGCGTATGCGGCGTGTCGATGAAGCGTACCCGCTTACCGCCGCCGAGATCGATGACCTCGCCGTCATTGAGTACGCGCGGTTCGCGATCTGCAAAGTCGTTGAGCGACACCATGCAACCGGTATTGCCGTGCGCGGCCTGCGCCTCCGGCGCGACCGCAAGCCATTCGTTCATCGCGCCGCACTCGTCGGCCTCGAAATGGCCGTAGGCGATCCAGCGCAGGCGCTCCGGCGGAATGATGCGGCTGACAGCCTCCCGGTTGAGCGGAAACATCTTGCGCAGGCCAGTGTGAAACATCAGCGGCTCGTCGCCCAGGACGAGGAACTGGTTGAAGGTGAAGCCGGCTGGCGGGGCGATGTCCGGCACGAAGGTCGAGAGCCGGTATATGCCGTCGGCAATTTCGCTGATCTTGGTCTCCATGACAGTCTCCGAGGATAGGGGTTATTTGATAACACACATATGTGTACCCAAAGATTTCGGCTTGTCAATATTCAATGCACATGATAGTGTATCGAAATTGACATGGCCCGGACGTACACCCTCAAACGCCGCGCCGAGCAGCAGGCGGATACCCGCCGTCGCATCGTCGAGGCCGCAGTCGACCTGCACAGCAGTGTCGGTCCTGCGCTGACAACGTTGAGCATGGTCGCGGAGCGCGCCGGTGTTCAGCGGCACACGCTCTATGCGCATTTTCCCGATGAGCGCAGTTTGTTTCTTGCATGCTCCGGGCTCGCGATGGAGCGCGATCCCCTGCCGGATGCCGGGCCATGGCGCGGCATCGCCGATCGTGACGAGCGGCTGCGTACCGGTCTCGCGTCAATCTACGGATGGTACGAGCGCAACGCCGAACGCGTCGCTTGCGTCTTGCGCGATGCCGATTATCACGCGCTGACGCGGGAAATGAATGAGATGCGCGTGGGGCCGCATTTCGCCGCCTATCACGAGGCGCTTGGCGTCAAGCTGACCGTGAAACAGCGCGCGATGCTGGAACTGGCGCTCAGCTTCTACACATGGCGGACGCTTGTGCACGATGGCGGCATGAAGACGCGCGCCGCAGTCGAAACAATGGTCCAGGCGATCGATTGCGCGAAATGAGCCCGCACACGTTCAGCCGAAACCCACCGATTTCAGGTAGTTGTACGATTGGATGATCTCGATAAGCCGGTCTTCGGTCGAGCGATCCCCGCCATTGGCGTCCGGGTGGTGCCGTTTCACCAGTTCCTTGAAGCGCATCTTCACCTGGTGCGGGGTGGCACCGACATCGAGGCCGAGCGTGTCGAGCGCCTTGCGCTCGGCGTTGCGAACAGGCCGCGCGGCTTCCGCACGCGCCTGCTGTTCGGCGCGCATACCGTCGCCGAACAGGCTGAACGGATCGGCGCCGCTGCCGAAGGCGCGAAAATCCGCGCGCGCGTTGGCTTTTCCGGTTCCCATCTTCCAGGTCGGACGATGGCCGGTCATGGCGTCCTTCTGGTAGGCCATCACCGCGGCGTCGTTCATGCCAGCAAAGAAATTGTAGGACTGGTTGTACTCGCGCACGTGATCGAGGCAGAAACGCCAGTAGTCCTTATCGTTCTCCCTGCCTTTGGGCGCGCGGTGCGTCGCTTTCTCCTTGCAGCCATGCCATTCGCACGCCGGGCCGCCGGTTTTCGGCCGGCGATCCCGCGTCGGCTTGACGCGAATACGATCAAAAAGGGGCGAGTCGAATTTCATGACCGAACACTATGCGCTTTTGGTGACACTACCTTCAAGGCTTGACAGTAGTGCGGCGCCTTGATTCTGCCGCCAAATTCTACCGCCATGCGGCCATTGACCCGCCCCCTGCCCTCTCCTAAGCGAGGCAGCATGCGAACCGCCGATGTCATCACGAAGAAGTTGACCGAAGCTTTCACCCCGCAAAGCCTGAAGGTGGTTGACGAATCCCACCAGCACGAAGGCCATGCCGGACACCGCCCGGGCGGACAGACCCATTTCAGGGTCTATATCGTGTCGGACGCGTTCAAAAATAAGTCCCGGCTCGAACGCCACCGTATGATCAACAGTATACTTTCGGGTGAACTGGAAGGCGGCGTACATGCGCTGGCCATCCATGCCGCCGCACCGGATGAGAGCGGCGTTTGATATCCGCCGTCTGGCGCGTCACTTCGATTTACCCGTTGGCTTGCGCGGCAGCGGCTGGATACGCAGCGCCGTGATGCGATTGCGCTCGCGCCGAAGCACCCTGAAACGGAAGCCGTGGAAGGTGAAGCTCTGCCCGACTTCGGGGATCGAGCGCGCCTCATGGATGACGAGGCCGGCGATCGTCGTCGCTTCTTCGTCCGGCAGATTCCAGTCCATGACGCGGTTGAGATCACGGATCGAAACCGCGCCATCCACATTGACCGAGCCATCCGGCTGGCGCCGCACACCGGGCATGGCGACATCATGTTCATCGGTAATGTCGCCGACGATCTCTTCCAGTATGTCCTCGAGCGTGACCAGACCTTCAACCTCGCCATATTCGTCGACCACAAGCGCGAACGGCGTCTTGCGACGGCGGAACGCCTTGAGTTGTTCCGACACCGGTCGCATGTCAGGGACAAACCATGGCGGAGTCATCAGCGCCGCAACGTCGACCTTGGACGCGTCGCCGTCCACCGCATGCAGCGCGCGCAGCAGATCCTTCACATGCAGGATGCCGACGATGTTCTCGGGGTTGTCGCGCCAGAGCGGAATGCGCGTAACCGGCGAGGCGATCACCGCGTTGACGAGATCCTCAGGCGGATCGTCCACCTCCAGCGTGATCATGTTGGTGCGATGGATCATGACATCAGACACCACAAGCTCACGCAGATCGAGAATGCCCCCGAACATGTCACGGTCGAGTTTTTCCACGCCGCCTTCGCGGTGAAACAGGTCGACGGCGCCTCGCAATTCCTCGTGCGCAGACAAAATTGCCTGATCCTCGCCGATATGCAGGCCGAAAAAGCGCAATATCCAGCGCGCGAGCGCCTCGATGCCCATCAGCACCGGGCCGAGCAATGTCACGATGAGACTCATCGGGCGCGCCACCAACAGCGCAATGCGATCCGGCGCGTTAAATGCCGCGGTCTTGGGCAGCACTTCCGAGAAAACGACGACCATCACGGTCATGGCGATCGTCGTATAGACGATCCCGGCCTTGCCGAACCAGGCGAGCAGCACACCGGTCGCAAGAGCCGATGCAGCAATATTGACTGCATTGTTGCCCAGCAGCAGCGCGCCGAGCAATCGCTCACGCTGCGCCAGCAGTCGATTGACAATGGCCGCACGCTTGTTTCCCTGTTTCTCCAATCGCGCCATACTGGCACGCGAGGACGCCGTGAGCGCCGTCTCGCTGCCGGAAAAGAATGCCGACAGCAGCAGGCATACCAGCACGATGACGAAAGACAGCCAGTCGTTCGCGGTCATCGATGATTCAATTTTTCAGCAAGGAAAGCGCGCACTTCGGCGGGATCGACGCTGTTTTCGACGAATGCCTGGCCGATGCCGCGCACCAGGATAAAGGTGAGCTTGCCGCGCTTCACTTTCTTGTCTTGAGCAATCAGGTCCATCAATGCGTCGATGCCCGGAACGCCGCCGGGGACATCCTTGAGATGGGTAGGCAGGCCGGCCGCTGCAAGATGGGCGTGCGCGCGCGTGGCGTCTGCCGCGGTAACAAGACCCTTGCGGGCCGAAAAATCGAAAGCCAGCGCCATGCCGAGCGCCACTGCCTCCCCGTGCAGCAGCCGGCCGGAGAAGCCGCAGCCGGCTTCCAGCGCATGGCCAAATGTATGTCCGAGATTGAGCAGCGCGCGCTCGCCGGTCTCGCGCTCGTCGCGCGCGACAATTCCCGCCTTGGCGCGGCAGCACACGGCGATAGCGTGTTCGCGCGCGGGTCCGCCCGCGAAAACGTCTTGCCAGTTCTTTTCCAGCCAGGCGAAGAAAGCGCCATCCCCGAGCAATCCGTATTTCGCAACTTCGGCGTAGCCGGCACGGAATTCCCGTTTCGGCAACGTGTCGAGCAGCGCGGTGTCCGCGGCGACCAGAATCGGTTGATGGAAAGCGCCGACGAGATTTTTCCCATGGCGGGAATTGATGCCGGTCTTGCCGCCGACGGACGAGTCGACCTGCGCCAGCAGCGTGGTCGGCACCTGCACGAAGTCGATGCCCCGCCGCACGCTGGCCGCAGCAAAGCCTGCCAGATCGCCGACCACCCCGCCGCCGAGCGCGACGACCAGATCGCCACGCTCGATGCGTGCAGCGAGAATTGATTCGCATACGTGCTCGAAGGTCGAATAACTCTTGGAGCCCTCACCCTGCGGCACGACGATTGTCGAGGTCTCAATTCCGGAATCCTTGAGTGCAGTCTCACATGACGCGAGATGATGCGCGGCCACGGCTTCGTCGGTGACAATCGCCGTTTTTGCGCCCGGCCGAAGGACGTGAATGCCCTTGCCGAGTGACGCGATGAGCCCGCGCCCGATGATGATCTCGTAAGCGCGCGCGCCCAGCGCGACCTGCACCACGATCGGCTCGCTTGAGCGGAGCGGCGCGGTCACGGCACTTTCCCCCCGTCCTCGATGGCAAGATGTTTCGGAATCTCGCCGATGATTTCGTCAACGATCGTGTCATGCGGCTCGTCGCGCGACTGCACCACGATATCGGATTGCGCATAGACCGGCTCGCGCACCGGCAGCAGATCCTTGATCTTCTCCGCCAGTGGCCGATCGTTGCGCCGCTTGGTGCGCTTCATCAGCACGTCGAGATCGGCCTTCAGCCAGACCGAAATGCCCTTGATGCGGATCAGGTCACGGGTGCGCTGGTCCATAATGGCGCCGCCGCCGGTGGCAAGCACCTGCGGGCCGTTGTCGAGCAGGCGCGCGATCACGCGCACCTCGCCGGCGCGAAAATACGGCTCGCCGTGCTTTTCGAAAATCTCGGGGATCGTCATGCCGGCGGCACTTTCGATTTCACTGTCGGCGTCGACGAACGGAATCCCCAGCCGGGCGGCCAGACGGCGGCCGATCGACGACTTGCCCGCGCCCATCATGCCGACCAGCACGATGGAGCGGCTGCCGAGGGCGCGCACGATCGCCGTTTCCTGGCCGTTTTCCGCGGATTTTTGAATGGCGCCATGAGCCATGCTAGAGTTCCAAATCACGTCAGTTCCATATACCAGAATCGGGCCGATCGCGATGGCGGCTCTCGCCGCTGGTTAAGGAACGCGGTCGTACATGCTTGAAATAGCGCCCAGCGCGCGCCGTTGCCGGACCTCGACCATGCCGAGCCTCTTCAGATTTCTTGTTTTCGTCGGCCTGATCGGCGGCCTGGGGTATGTTGCCGTGTTCTCATTGGCGAATTTCGTCAAATATCATCCGCGCGAGATCGTCGTGACCGTCCCGTCTGACAAATTCGTCAAACAGCATTGACGCGCCGCATGATCCCAAAAAGTGGGGACCGGCCTCCAGCCGTCGCGAAGCCCGCTTCGCCGGGCAAAGGAAAAGCCACGCGCAAACGAGTGCCAGGCAATGCGATAGCCCGCCGGACCGGCACATCCGACGAATCGCTGATCGAGCTGTTTCTCGACATGCTGGCGGCCGAACGCGGTGCGGGCGAGAATACGCTTTCCGCCTATCGCAACGATCTCGCCGATCTGACCGCGCACTTGCGCGCGGCCGGCAGCATCGTGGCAAGAGCAACCACCGACGACCTGCGCGGATTTCTCAACAGCCTTGCCGAGCGCGGCTTCAAGCCGTCATCGCTGGCGCGGCGGTTGTCGGCGGTGCGCCAGCTTTACCGATTTCTGTACGCGGAAGGAAAACGCAGCGACGATCCGGCGGCGGTGCTGGAAGGGCCGAAGCGTGGGCGCACATTGCCGAAGGTCCTTTCCATCGCCGAGGTGGACCGGTTGCTGACCAGGGCGCGGGCTGATGCCGAGAACCCCAAATTACCAATTGCGCAGCGCCTGCGTGCGGCCAGACTGCTTTGCCTGCTCGAAGTGGTCTACGCCACCGGCCTGCGCGTGTCCGAACTGGTGGCGCTGCCGGCGTCGGCGGCACGCCGCGATCAAAGAATGCTGGTCGTGCGCGGCAAGGGCGGCAAGGAACGGCTGGTGCCTCTCAATCAGGCGGCCAAACGTGCAATGACGGAATACTTGAAGCTGCGCGGTGATGGCGAACGCAAGGCGCCGTCAAAATGGCTGTTCCCGTCCTTCGGCGAACAGGGCCACCTCACCCGCCAGCATTTCGCGCGCGAATTGAAAATGCTTGGGTCATCATGCGGCATCACGCCTGAACGTCTGAGCCCGCACGTGTTGCGCCATGCTTTCGCCAGCCATCTGCTGCACAACGGCGCCGATCTGCGCGCGGTGCAGACCCTGCTCGGCCACGCCGATATTTCCACCACGCAGATCTACACCCACGTTCTGGAAGAACGCCTGAAGACGCTGGTGCGCGACCTGCACCCGCTGGCGGACGGCTAGTGTCCCGAAACCGGCGTAAGAGCCATATTAACGCGTTTGCTTGACTTAATGGCTTCGCCCGCGTCAGTTCGCCTCGATCAATGCAGCAACCGGGACCCATGCGCAGCTATCTCGATTTCGAAAAGCCGGTGGCCGAACTGGAGGCCAAGGTCGAGGAATTGCGCGCCATGGGCGAGAGCGACAATGCCGTCGCCGTCGGCGATGAGATTTCCCGGCTCGAGGTCAAGGCAGCGCTTGCGCTCAAGGAGCTCTATGCCGATCTCACGCCCTGGCAGAAAACGCAGGTCGCGCGCCATCCGCAGCGGCCGCATTGTCTCGATACCATCGCCGGGCTGATCGATAGTTTCATCCCGCTCGCCGGCGACCGCAAATTCGGCGATGACGATGCCATTGTCGGCGGCTTCGGCCGCTTCCGCGGCGAAAGCGTCTGCATCATCGGCCACGAAAAAGGGTCCGACACCGAGAGCCGGATCAAGCACAATTTCGGCATGGCGCGACCGGAGGGTTATCGCAAGGCGGTGCGGCTGATGGAGATGGCCGACCGTTTCAGCATCCCGGTCATTTCGCTGGTAGACACTGCCGGCGCCTATCCCGGCATCGGCGCAGAAGAGCGCGGCCAGGCCGAAGCCATCGCGCGTTCGACCGAGGCATGCCTTTCGCTTGGCGTCCCGAACGTCGCCGTCATCCTGGGAGAAGGCGGCTCCGGCGGCGCGATCGCCATCGCCACTGCCAATCGCGTGCTGATGCTGGAGCACGCCATTTATTCGGTGATATCGCCAGAAGGCGCCGCGTCGATCCTGTGGCGCGACACTGCCAAGGCGCAGGAGGCAGCCACCAACATGAAGATCACCGCCCAGGACATGGTGCGCTTCGGGGTGATCGATACTGTTGTGCCCGAGCCGACCGGTGGCGCTCACCGCGACCCCGCCGCCGCGATCGCAGCCATCGGCGAAGCTGTCGGCAATGCCCTGGCAGAATTGCGGGGCCTCGACCCAGCGGCCGTGCGCCAGCAGCGGCGCGAGAAGTTCCTCGCCATGGGCAGGAACGCCCCCTGACCGGCGGTCACGAGAGCCGCGGAACCTCTTGTTTTTGGCCGCGATTTGGCATCATGCCGCGGCATTTACCTTTGTTTCACCATAGACTTACAGGACATATTCAATAAGCTTATCCGCCTTGCGGATGCCACATCTTAAGGATAACGATTGCTCAATAGGGATCGCCGCCCCCGGGGAGTACCACGTTTGAGCCAACCGCTTTTGCGCGCGCTGCTTTCGTCAGCGGCTCTTGCCGCGACGATTGTGCTTGGCGGCTGCAACCCCGACGTCGTCCCTTCCGGCCGCGCACAGGCTCCGCTGTCCGAAAAAACTCTTGCCGAAATCGCCTCGAAGAACATGGAAAAGGATTCCCCGATCCTGGTCCGCATCTTCAAGGAAGAGTCCGAAATGGAGGTCTGGAAAAAGAATCGCGACGGCGAATTCGCGCTTCTCAAGACCTATCCGATCTGCCGCTGGTCGGGCGGACTTGGTCCCAAGAAGAAAGAAGGCGACCGCCAGGCGCCGGAGGGCTTCTACACAATCACGCCCGGGCAGATGAATCCGAATTCCAATTACTATCTTGCTTTTAATACCGGCTTTCCGAACGCATATGACCGCTCGCACGGCTACACCGGTTCCGAACTGATGGTGCATGGCGACTGCTCATCGCGCGGTTGCTACGCCATGACGGACGAGCAGATCCAGGAAATCTACGCGCTGGCGCGCGAATCGTTCTTCGGCGGGCAGAAATCATTCCAGCTGCAGGCCTATCCGTTCCGCATGACAGCGATGAACATGGCCAAGCACCGCGACAATCCGCACTTCGCCTTCTGGAAGATGATCAAGGAAGGCTACGACGATTTCGAAGCCACGCGCCACGAACCGAAGGTCAATGTCTGCGAGAAGCGCTACGTGTTCGATGCGGCGGCGCCGGACAATGCTTCGCGCCCGCTCTCGTTCAATGCGCGCGGTAAATGCCCGGTCTACCAGCTCGACAAGGCAGTCGCTGACGCCGTGCTGGAACATCGCCGGCAAGAGCAGATCAAGATGGCTCAATATATCGCCGACGACGTCCCGACCGTACCGGTCCAGAAGGGCGTCGATGGCGGCATGAACCCAGTGTTCGTGGCCAAGCTCTCCACGCACAACGAGTTCGACAACAACGGCCGCATGTATGCGCTCGCCGGAAATTCGATGGCGCCTGGCGCGCTGCCGCGCACGCCCAATCCGCCGTCCACGGCCGCCCAGAAGTCGCAAGTCGCAAAACTGAGCAAGCCCACGGTCGTGGCGAGCGTGCCGATGCCGCATCCGGCGCCGCGACCCAAGGAAGGCGAGGCACCGCCGGAGCAGACGACGATCGCGAGCCTGCTGGGCAACCTGTTCGGCGGCAACAAGGCGCAAGCTGAAGAGCCGGCGTCGGCAACCGCGGACAGCGAGACGACCGGCTCGCAGGGCGGCAATACCGAGCTCGCCGCAAAACCGAAACGCACCGCCCCGGTGCGCACGGCTGCCACGCCGGTCGCATTGCATCCCACGCCGCAAAAGCATCCTGCGCCGAAGGCGGTTGCATCAAACACCCCCGCGCCGCCGGCCAAGCCGCATACGGTCGCAAGCGCGTCTCCCTGGCCGGCGCCTGCACAGCCCAAGACTGTTGCGAGCGCGTCTCCCTGGCCGGACGTACCGACCAATAATGCCCCGCCTGCCAAGCCCAAGCCCACGGCGGCGAACGCGGCTCCGGCACCGCGTGCGCAACGGGCCGCCAAAGCTGAAAAGCCGCCCGTGGCGGAAATGCGCACCGCTTATGCGCCGCCGGCAAGAAACAGCGGTCTTCTGTCGGGCGCGCAGCCCGTGGTCCCGGCCGGTTCGTTCAGCGCACTGCGCTGACGGCACACCATTCGTCATCCTCCGCCGGCACGTGACCTATGGATTGCTTCGTCTACGTGCTCGGCACCTCGACCAACAAACGCCATCTTACCTATGTCGGCTGGACCAATGACGTCACGCGCCGTCTGGCCGCGCACAACACCGGCAAAGGCGCACGCTCGACGCGCGGGCGGGTTTGGGTTCTGCTGCACTCGGAGTGGTTTCCCACACGCCGCCAGGCCATGAGCCGCGAATGGCACCTGAAGCGAGATCGGGTGTTTCGCAGGAAGCTGGCGCAAAAACTGAAAAAATAAACGTCGGCAATGCCGGCGTTTATTGCTTCCACCAGGTCGCCAGGTTCTAGGCGAACTTGCCGTGGCAGTGCTTGAACTTCTTGCCCGACCCGCAGGGACATTGCTCGTTGCGGCCGACCTTGCCCCAGCTGGCGGGATCATTCGGATTGCGTTCGGCAGCCTGCATGCCGTTGCCGACCAGTGCGGGCGCCAGCGGCGCGGCGGCAAGCGCCATTTCATCTTCACCTGTCGTGGGATCGACCTTGTGCGCTTCCATGTAAGGAAGCTTGGCAGCCTCTTCTTCCGGCGATGGCTGCTGTACGATCTCCACGCGCATCAATTGCGCCGTGACCGCTTCTCGCAAATGCGCCACCATCGCCTCGAACAGGCTGAAGGCCTCCGCCTTGTATTCATTGAGCGGGTCACGCTGGCCGTAGCCGCGTAGCCCGATCACCTGACGCAGATGCTCGAGCATGACCAGATGCTCGCGCCACAGATGGTCGAGGGTCTGCAGCAGGATCGATTTCTCGACATAGCGCATGACCTCGGGGCCCCACTTGGCCACCTTGGCCGCCATGAATTCGTC
Organism: uncultured Alphaproteobacteria bacterium; assembly: GCA_963828695.1. Taxonomy (GTDB): domain Bacteria; phylum Pseudomonadota; class Alphaproteobacteria; order Rhizobiales; family Xanthobacteraceae; genus Pseudolabrys. Next base: position 1,615,244 of record CAWHFS010000001.1, read on the forward strand.
GGCGCGTCGCTCGATGCGCTCGCGCATTTCCTCGTCGGCGATGCCCTCTTCCTTGGCCCAGTCCTTCACCGGGAGATCGAGCCCGAGTATGCCCTTCAGTGCCTCGTCCAGCCCGGCAATATCCCACTGCTCGGCATAGGCGTTGGCGGGAATATGTTTGGCGACCAGCTCATCGATCACCGAATGGCGCATGTCGGCGATGGTCTCATCCACCGTTTCATCGCGCATGAGTTCGAGCCGCTGCTCGAAGATCACCTTGCGCTGATCGTTCATCACGTTGTCGAACTTGAGCAGGTTCTTGCGGATGTCGAAGTTGCGCGCCTCGACCTTCTGCTGCGCCTTCTCCAGCGCCTTGTTGATCCACGGATGAACGATCGCCTCGTTCTCCTTAAGCCCCAGCTTCTGCAACATTCCGTCGAGCTTGTCGGAACCGAAAATCCGCATCAGGTCGTCTTCCAGCGACAGGAAGAACTTGGAATGGCCCGGATCGCCCTGGCGGCCGGAACGGCCGCGCAACTGATTGTCGATTCGCCGGCTCTCGTGCCGTTCGGTGCCGAGGACATAGAGCCCGCCTGCTTTAAGCGCCTTTTCTTTCAGCCGCGCCACCTGCCTGCGAATTTCGTCGGCGCGCGGGTCCTTCTCACGCGCGCGCGGATCCTCGATGTCGGTAATTTCCTGGCGGATGCGCATGTCGGCATTGCCGCCGAGCTGAATGTCGGTGCCGCGGCCGGCCATGTTGGTGGCAATGGTAATGGCGCCCGGCACGCCGGCCTGCGAGACAATGAAGGCTTCCTGCTCGTGGTAGCGTGCGTTGAGGATGGCGAAGACCTTGGTCTTGGTGGCGCCGTCGTCGCCGGAATAGAGCGCAGCGAACGCGTTCGGATCGGTGAAGTCATGCGCCTCCCAGCCGGCCTCGCGCAGCATCTCGGCAAGCTGCTCGGATTTCTCGATCGATGTCGTGCCGACCAGGACAGGCTGGCCGCGCAGCTTGCAATCTTCGATCAGGGCGATGATCGAGCGGTATTTCTCCTTGGCGGTGCGATAGACCTCGTCGTCGTCGTCGATGCGCACCAGCGGCATGTTGGTCGGCACTTCCAGGACTTCCAGATTGTAGATGTCCATGAACTCGTCGGCTTCGGTGAGCGCCGTGCCGGTCATGCCGGCGAGCTTCTCGTACATGCGGAAGTAGTTCTGGAAAGTAATCGAGGCCAGCGTCTGGTTCTCCGGCTGGATCGGCTGGTGCTCCTTGGCCTCGAGCGCCTGATGCAGTCCTTCCGAAAAGCGCCGGCCCGGCATCATGCGACCGGTGAACTCGTCGATGATCACCACTTCGCCGTTGCGCACGATATAGTCCTTGTCGCGCTGGAACAGCTTGTGCGCGCGCAGCGCCTGGTTGACGTGGTGGACGACCGATACGTTCTCGACGTCGTAGAGCGACTGACCCTTTAGCTGACCCGCCTCGCGCAGCCGCTGCTCGAGCTTTTCCATGCCGGCTTCGGTCAGCGTGACGGTGCGCTGCTTCTCGTCGACCTCGTAATCGGCCTTGTCGAGCGCGGGAATATAGCTGTCGATGGTGTTGTAGAATTCCGAACGGTCATCGAGCGGGCCGGAAATGATCAGCGGCGTACGCGCTTCGTCGATCAGGATTGAGTCCACCTCGTCGACGATGGCGTAGATATGGCCGCGCTGGACCATATCCTCCAGCCGGTATTTCATGTTGTCGCGGAGATAGTCGAAGCCGAGTTCGTTGTTGGTGCCGTAGGTAACGTCGCAGTCGTAGGCTTTTTTCCGGTCCTCGTCGTCGAGCCCGTGCACAATGGTGCCGACGGTGAGCCCGAGGAAGTTGTAGATCTGGCCCATCCATTCGGCGTCGCGCTTGGCCAGATAGTCGTTGACGGTGACCACGTGAACGCCGCGCCCTGACAGCGCGTTGAGGTAGACCGGCAGCGTGGCGACCAGGGTCTTGCCTTCGCCGGTTTTCATCTCGGCGATCTTGCCTTCGTGCAGGATCATACCGCCGATCAGCTGTACGTCGAAATGGCGCTGGCCAAGGGTGCGCTTGGCGGCCTCGCGGCAGGTGGCAAAGGCGGGAACCAGGATATCCTCGAGCGAGGCGCCGGCAGCGATCTGCTTCTTGAATTCGTCGGTCCGCGCCCGCAACGCCTCGTCGGAGAGCGCCTCCAGTTCCTTTTCCATGGCGTTGATGTCGTTGACCCGCGGCTGATAGCTGCGAATCCGCCGCTCATTGGCGGAGCCGAACAGCTTGCGGGCAACGGCGCCGATCATTGGTGGGCTCCTAACTGATGCCGGCTGCACTTAACCAAGCCGGCGCGGCCGGATTTTGCTTCCGGCGCTCCGGAAATGCGGCACTTTTCGGGCAATTTCGACGCGTTGGATGCGACCAGCCGAGTTCAGTCGAGAGATAGGAGGGGGTCGGATTATTGTCAATTGGCGCCTTGCCACGGGCCCGCGCCGAATGCCGGTCACGCGGACGTTAAGCCTGCGGCCCCGTCCGCCATTGCAAAGCCATGGTTGTTGGGTGACAAGTTCTGCAACATCCGCCCGGCAATCGGGCCAATCCCCTTCCCAAGGACATCGCCATGACGATCTCCCTATTCGCCCGCCCGGCCGGCACCCTCGCCGCTATCCTGGCGCTGCTGATCATGCCGGCCGCACCGCTCTTCGCGCAGGACAAGGACCCGCTGGTGGCCAAGGTCGACGGCGTCGAAATCCACCAGAGCGATCTCACCGTCGCCGAGGAGGAGGCCGGGCAAATTCCGCCAATGTCTCCGGATGCAAAGAAGGACTATCTGGTCCAGTTCATGGCCGACATGATCCTGGTGTCGAAAGCGGCCGAAGCCAAGAAACTCGGCGACGGCGCCGACTTCAAGCGCAAACTCGAATTCGCCCGTAACAAATTGCTGATGGAGAGGCTCCTGCAATCGGTGGGGAAGGAAGCCTTGACCGACGCCGCAATGCACAAAGTCTATGACGACGCGGTCAAGCAAATCGGCGAAGAAAAGGAAGTCCACGCCCGCCATATCCTGATCCGTGCAGCCGCCGGCGACGAAAAGGCGAGCAAGGAAGCGGAAGAAAAGATCAAGGCGGTCATCGTGCGCCTCAACAAGGGCGAGGATTTTGCCAAAGTCGCAGGCGAGATCACCGAAGATCCTTCGGGCAAGGCGAACGGTGGCGATCTCGGCTACTTCACCATGGGGCAGATGGTGCCGGAATTTGCCGAAACGGCCTTCAAGCTGGAGAAAGGGCAGATTTCCGGTCCGGTAAAAACCCAGTTCGGCTGGCACGTGATCAAGGTCGAAGACAAGCGCACCAAGCCGGCGCCGAAATTTGAAGACGTGAAGGCCCAGATCGAACAATACGTGACCCGCAAGGCGCAGGCCGAGCTGATCACCAAGCTCCGCGCCGAGGCAAAGATCGAGAAAATGTACAAAACCGAACCGCCAGCTCCACCGGCAGCACCAGCGGCACCAGCGGCACCGGAGAAGAAGTAGCAGCGATCAAACTGATCAAAAGAATTGGTCATGGCCGGCCTTGTGCCGGCCATTGCCGTCTTTTATTCCGGTGCTTCCCAAGTCGCGGATGCCCGGCACGAGGCCTGGCATGACGTCGGAGTCATTCATGCCGGCTACTATTTCCCCACTTGCACCGACCAATGTCCCGCACATGCCGGCGATCGCCGGCGTGAAGCTCGCCACCGCGGAAGCCGGCATACGCTATGCCGGCCGCACCGACGTGCTGCTGGCGCTGTTCGAACCGGGAACGACCATGGCCGGTGTATTTACCCGTTCAAAGTGTCCTTCCGCTCCGGTGGACTGGTGCCGGGCGCATCTGAAAGGCGCGAAACCGCGCGCGCTGGTGGTCAACTCCGGCAATGCCAACGCTTTCACCGGCAAGAGCGGACGTGCCGCAACCAAACTCACCGTCGAGATCGCAGCCAAGGCCGCCGGCTGCAAGCCGTCCGGGATTTTCGTTGCATCCACCGGCGTGATCGGCGAGCCGCTCGATGCCCGAAAATTCGCACCCGTCATGGATGGCCTCGCCAGGCAAGCGCGGCCCGGCGACTTTCTCGGCGCCGCACAGGCGATCATGACGACCGACACCTTTCCCAAGGTTGCAACCGCGCGCGCCAGGATCGGCAATGCAGCCGTGACGATCAACGGCATCGCCAAAGGCGCCGGCATGATTGCGCCGGATATGGCAACGATGCTCTCTTTCATTTTTACCGATGCCGCAATTTCCGCCCCGGCGCTGCAGACAATGCTCAATGATGGCGTTGCCGACACCTTCAACGCAGTGACCATCGACGGCGACACCTCCACCTCCGACACACTGATGCTGTTCGCCACCGGAAAAGCGCAGGGCGCCCCCCGCATTGCGCGCGCAGGCGATCCGCGGCTGAGGGATTTCAAAAAAGCGCTGCAGGCCGTGCTGGCTGATCTGGCCGAACAGATCGCACGCGACGGCGAAGGCGCACGCAAGCTGGTGGAAATTGTTGTGGAGGGTGCCGTGTCGAAGGCATCAGCTCGCCGCATTGCCATGTCGATTGCCAATTCACCGCTGGTGAAGACCGCAATCGCCGGCGAGGACGCCAATTGGGGTCGTGTGGTGATGGCCGTCGGCAAGGCCGGCGAACCGGCCAATCGGGACAGGCTGTCGATCTGGTTCGGCGGCATCCGCGTGGCGCACAAGGGCGAACGCGACCCCGGTTATGACGAGGCCCTGGTGAGCGAGGCGATGAAGAAGCCCGAGATCAGCCTGAAGGTCGCCCTTGGCCTGGGCAAGGGCCGCGACCGCGTGCTCACTTGCGACCTGACGAAGGACTACGTCGCCATCAACGGCGATTACCGGTCCTGAGCCGGGTCACGGCGTCACGGTGACTGCAATGCGGACGGTGCGCGTGACAGGATTGTTTCGCGTATCGAAACTGCGGCGGGCATAGGTGAAAGAATCGTCGCCGACAAATCCTGCACGCGACTGATAGACGACACGATGCGGAGCTTCGATCCTGATGCCGCCATAAGAAGGCTGCGTTACGATCCGGACATCGAAGGTCGGTCCGCGCGAGTTGCGCATGACAATGCTGCAGCGCTTCCCGCTTTTGACGGTCATTGTGCCGTCAACCGTCTGACCGTTGAGGGTACGAATTCGCGGCACGGAGCAGTTCGGCGCGGCCTGCACGCCGGTCGTCATCAGGATTAACAAGATGCAAATCGGACCCCCTGCCATGGTTCACCCCCGGTAACTGAAGCCGTTAGACTATTCCGCTTTGCGGGCCTCGCCCCGCCGGTCGCCGCCTTGCCATCCGAAGCAACGCTGCCACCGGCGGCGATCGCATGGATTTAAGGTCTGATTAACTGCATTTAACAATGCGCTAAGGTTATGTATCGGCTTGATACCTCTTTTACCTAGTTGTCTCTAACCTATGGATGCACGGTCTTGAGTCCGACGCTTGTTCTAGTTGCCGCTTGCGCTCTCATCGATGCCGACGGGCGTGTTCTCATCGCGCAACGTCCGGAAGGCAAAACGATGGCAGGCTTGTGGGAGTTCCCCGGCGGCAAGATCGAGCCGGGCGAGATGCCGGAACGGACCCTGATACGAGAGCTCAAGGAGGAACTGGGAATAGCCGTCAGCGAGGACTGTCTCGCACCGCTCACTTTCGCGAGCCATCGCTACCCCGACTTTCATCTTCTGATGCCGCTTTATGTCTGCCGGCGCTGGGAGGGGACGGTCACAGCAAGGGAAGCGCAACGGCTCGCCTGGGTGAAGCCGAACCGGTTGCGGGACTATGCGATGCCGCCGGCAGACGAGCCGCTGGTATCTCACCTGATGGCGCTGCTTTAGATCTCGACCGAGGCAAACCTCGAACGGAATGGGCATAAAAATGCTGAACTTCATCTTGAATCGCCGCCTCCGACGCTTCTTGCTGGATGAAGATGGTGCGACCGCGATCGAATACGCCCTCATTGCGGGCGGGATCAGCATTGCCATTGTTGCGACCGTAAACACGGTCGGCCAAACGATGAATACGCTTTACTACGACAAGCTCCTGTCCTTGTTCTAGGCCGCCTGTTTCGGATTGACAGGAATCCCGATCGCGTCCTCACCCGGACTTGCCGGCTTTTTCCCCCGTTGATATTTCCTTGGCGCCGAGCGCGTCGGCGAGCCGCCGCGCGGCCGAACCTGGCTTGAGAGGCTGCTGCTGGCTCCCGTGCGGCGCCCACCCCGACAGCCAGATAATTTCAAAAGTCGCGCGCAGCCGCCCGTCGGAATCGGCAAATCGTTCGGCATAGATTTCCGCCATCCGTTGCAGCGTTGCCCGTTTGAGCGGCGTGCGCCGGCGCTCGACGAGGACATTGGTTGCGCCCATGCGGCGTAGATCGTGCATCAGGGAAAAAACCGTGGCGTACCGCGCCGTCAGGCGATCGCTGTCGACCACCGGTAGCGCGAAGCCGGCACGTTGCAGCAGCGCGCCGAGTGCACGCAGGTCGGCGAACGGCGCCACCCGTGGCGACACACCGCCCTCGATTTCACTTTCTGCAGCGGCAAAGGACTCGCGCAATTCGGTCAGGCTGTCGCCGCCGACCAGTGCCGCAAGCAGCAGGCCGTCGGGCTTCAGCGCACGGCGGATCTGGATCAGCGTGCCTGGCAAGTCGTTGACGAACTGCAGCGCCAGCGCGGAGACGACAAGATCGAGAGAACTGTCCGCAAACGGAAGAGCTTCCTCATCGGCGGTGACCCGCAGTGCGGCTACGCGTGACTCCGCGATGCCGGGCTCGGCGGCAACAATGCTGCCGATCCCGTCGTTTTCGGCCAGCGCCTGTCGCACTGAACCGGTTGGCGTACCGAGATCGACAACGCGCTCAAAACGACGGAGCACGATCGCGAGCCGTTCGCCCATTTCGGCCGCGACCTTGTCGATCAGAAAAGTCTCCGGGCCAAGTGCCCGCGCACGCCGTTGCCTGCTGCGCAGCAGCTTGCGGTCGAAGATGGTGGGGTTCGCAGGCATCTGGTAGCCTTTGCAGCATGAACGAGCAGATGTCGGCAAGCCATGATGAAACAGCCCTGGCGCGCGGGCGATTTGGCAACGGCTTGCGTAGCGCGCTGCGGTTCCTGCTCGACGTCGCCTTGCCGCCCCTGTGTCCGTCATGCCGCGAGCCGCTCGGGCAAGGCGTCGGCTTGTGCGCCAGCTGCTGGTCAAAATTGTCGTTCATCGAACCGCCTTATTGCCAGCGGCTTGGCATTCCCTTTGGCCACGATGCCGGCCCCGGAATGCTGTCTATGGAAGCGATCGCCAATCCGCCCGCTTATGACCGCGCACGTGCAGCCGTGCGCTATGACGACATCGCCCGCAATCTGGTGGTCGGGCTCAAATACGGCGACCGTCTCGACCTGGCCCCGATGATGGGGCGCTGGATGGCGCGCGCCGGCCGCGAACTCATGCACGATGCCGACGCATTGCTGCCGGTCCCGTTGCATTGGCGCCGTCTTTGGGCGCGGCGCTTCAATCAGTCGGCGGCGCTGGCGCGGGCAATTTCGGACATTTGCGGCGTGCCGATGCTCGACGGCGCGCTCAGTCGAATACGCGCGACGCCCCAGCAGGTCGGCCTGTCGAAGGCCGCACGGGCCGACAATGTTCAAGGCGCTTTTCGCGTGCCGGCAGATCAGAAGATCAATGTCGCCGGACGGCGGCTGGTGCTGATCGATGATGTGCTCACATCGGGGGCGACCGTCGATACCTGTGTCCGCGCGCTGTTGAGGGCGGGCGCCGCCCATGTGGACGTGGTCGTGTTCGCCCGGGTTGTCGCGCCGGCGCGCGTTCCCATATAAGGTAGCCACCGGATACCGCAGAGTGGTTATGCCTTCTGTCGAAATCTACACCACCCGCTGGTGCCCCTATTGCCATATGGCAAAGGCTCTGTTGAGGCGGAAGGGTATCGCATTCTCTGAAATCGACCTTTCGGGTCACCGGGAGCGACGCGACGAGATGATCCAGCGGGCGAATGGGCGACACACCGTGCCGCAAATCTTCATAGGCGATCTGCATGTGGGCGGCTCCGACGAGCTGCATGCACTCGAGAGTGCCGGAAAGCTCGACCCGCTGCTCGCCGGACAAGGGCAGTCCGCATGAGTGCCGCGACCAAATCCGCCAGCTTCAAGGCTGCGATGATTTAGATGCGCTCGGGGCTTTCGCCCTCCGCCAATATTGACGACGCGGTGCGGATGATCGGCGAAGCCAAGGCTGCCGGCTGCGACTATGTGCTGACTCCGGAAATGACCAATGTAATGGCGGCCCGGCGCGAACAGCTCTTCTCGGTGATTGTCGAGGAAGATGCCGACACGTCGCTGGCGACCTTCCGCGAGCTCGCGCGCAAGCTCGGCATGACCATTCATATCGGCTCGCTGGCGATCAAGCTCAGCCAGGACAAGGCCGCCAACCGCTCGTTCCTGATTACCGGCAAAGGTGACATCGCGGCACGCTACGACAAGATCCACATGTTCGACGTCGACCTTGCCGACGGCGAGAGCTATCGCGAATCGCGCAACTATCGGCCGGGCGAGCTGGCCGTCCTCAGCGACCTGCCGTGGGGCCGGCTGGGTCTGACAGTGTGCTACGACCTGCGCTTTCCCGCGCTCTATCGCGCGCTGGCCGAGGCGGGCGCGACCATCCTGACAATCCCGTCCGCGTTTACCAGAAAGACCGGGGAGGAGCATTGGCACGTGCTCATTCGCGCACGCGCTATCGAGAACGGCAGCTTTGTGTTTGCCGCCGCCCAGGGCGGTAAACACGAGAGCGGGCGCGAGACGTTCGGCCATTCACTGATTGTTGACCCCTGGGGGCGCATCCTGGCGGAAGGCGGCACCGAACCGGGTGTGGTCATGGCCGAGATCGACCTTGCCGAAGTTGCCAATGCGCGTTCGCGCATTCCTTCTCTGCAGCACGGCCGCCGCTTCGAGATCGTCGAGCCGATGGCGAAGCCGACCCATCTGCACGTGGTGCGGGGAACAGAATGATCCGCTACGCGCTCGTCTGCGACAAAGGCCACGACTTTGAAAGCTGGTTTGCGGATTCGGCCGCCTATGACAAGCAGGCCAAGCGCAGTCTGGTGACTTGCCCGCATTGCGGCTCGGTCAAGGTCGAGAAGGCCATCATGGCACCGCGCCTTGCGGGCGCACGCAAGCGCACGGCGCCCGTCGAATCAACATCTGAAGTGACCCCTCCAGCGCCGGCTACGCCCGAAAAAGCACCGGTGGCCATGATCTCGCCGCAGGAGCACGAGTTTCGCGCCAAGCTGAAGGAATTACGCGAGCATCTCACGAAGAATGCCGAACACGTCGGCGCAAAGTTTCCCGAGGAAGCGCGCAAGATGCACTATGGCGAGATCGAGCACCGCTCGATCTACGGTGAAGCTTCGCCCGAGGAAGCCAAGTCGCTGGCCGAAGAGGGCATTGAATTTCATCCGCTGCCAATTCTGCCGGACGAGCGGAACTAGGGCGTGTCCTCATAAATTCGCGGCCAATGTCCGCTGTTGACCACAGCGGACAAATTCTGGCTTTGGGCCGCGATGATTTGTCCGATAATGGCCCAAAAGCGGAGATTGGTACTACCAAGTCAATGTACTTAATCACGTTGCCTTTAAGCAGGAATGTTTGCTCTTGGCTCCTAGCGGACATGCCGCTGCGCTGATGTCGGCTTCCGAGTGAAAGACGGACATCGCGCAGTCTGCAGCTTTTCCAAGGGCAAAACGCGTATCAGCGTCGACCTGCCCGATCGACTGGCCCACCGCGATTGACAGAACCGTTGTCAGTAGAGTTACGGATCGCTTCATTTCGGACAGGTGCCACGACGCGCGGCCTAAGAACGACGCCAGGTCTCGCGACGCAATTTGCCGGATAGTCAATATACTGACAGTACACAACCGCGTTTGCGGTCTGTATCGTCGTCGTCGTTGTCAAAATCAGGATACCAAGAAAGGCGAACAATATTGTCACAGGTTTCATTTTCAACTCCATTCGTTCTGTTTCCGAACAATGGCGCTTCGATACGGTCACCGCACCGAAATATGCGTCAAGTAAATTGGACTACGGATTCTCTGCCAGAGATATTGGCCTTAGGGGCATGACTGCCAGTGCTTGTTCCTAGTTCAAACTGACCCACTAGCGGTGAGGCGATCAAATAAAAACGGTTAAATGTCCGCGATTGGAGTGCAGCGGACAAGCAACCGGCACTGACACTGTATGGCTGGGTCGCGAATGACCCAAGGCAGACATGACCCCGAAAACTGGTGGAACTAGATCGGCCTGCTTATTCATTTCGGCGTCGCCAAAAACCTGATAACTGAAGAGCATCAATTAGAATTGCAATTTGTTACTATTGATGCCGCAGGTCTCGTTTAGCGAGCCCTAAAATCGTTGGTTGGAACCAGCGCCCGTTACAGTGCCACAATGATTTCACAAAATTATAGAACACGAAGCCTGCGCGGTAATCGATTTCGGCTCAGGCCATTGTCACCGTGCAAGTTCCCTAGTCACATTCGGGTTTAGAACAGGAGGGCACAATGGTCTCGTCCCGCCATTTTGAACGGGTCTACAGTCCCGATTCGCTAAAGACCATGGCGGCAGCTTTTGACAACGCACACAAAAGTCTTCCCGTAAAGTTCCAAGGGAATGACCGAGCGAAGCACAAGCTAGCATTGCTCGTCCTCCGCCACATCGAGCGTGGAGAGCATGATCCAGTGCGTCTCGCAAATTCAGCCGTGCTCGATTTCTTGCGATAAGGTTGTTGTGGCAAAAACGAATTGGATGACCCGCTTTTAGGGATAAAGCGGACATGCGCAAGTCGACCATTTGCAAGCGCGGTTGCTGGAGCGGCGTTAGGCAAATTCAGTTCCAGCAAATCCACGCCCGGCTCAACTGGATGGCCGCGTCGATATTCGGCCCGAAATAGCTCACATGGCCACGTTAGGTAATTACGTGCCAGCTTGGAACTCGCAACTGCGCCAGATCAGTAAAAACAGATGTGCGTCCCGATAGTTAGGGAACGATGTGTCAAATGACGCATTACTGACCAAGGCGGCATAGGGGAGTGGGGATTGCTGTGAACCCTTGGGACGATTATCGCGTAAAGGCTGCTGAGCTAGGCGCCAGAGCGGCGTGCGAAACTGATCCTCAGATACAAACCGAGCTTGAAAGCCTGGCACAGAGTTATCTGCGGCTGGCGTTGCAAGCAGAGCAAAACAGTCGTCTGGATCTGACCTACGAGACGCCATTGCCTAAGAACGATGATCCTGCCGCTAATCGGTGAAATCTGCGGAGCATTTTATTTGAGCCTCTCGCAAATCCACGCGCGGCTCGATGAGATGGCCGCGCGGCGCCGATGTCCACTTGTGGAACTTAGCCGACACGAGTTGCGGCCGCGTTTGTCTGCTTTTCGACCAAAGCGGCCATTTCAAATCTTGATACTCAGTGGTCAATTTTGAACAGGCTGTATTGGCAAACAGGCGTTAAAATTACTGCTCGCCAAGGTGCAGCCTGGGACTGGGGCTTGGTACGGAGGCTCCTATGGATCGCTTCGTGCACGAACAAAATCTAAGACATCTCCGCGAGGTTTTGGAACGCACGACAGATGAAGCAGATTGCCGTCGCATTGTTGAATTGATCGAACGGGAAGAGGAAGATTGGAGAAAGCTGGGCAGTAAGAAATTCGGGCAAACTGGCTGGTAGCGGGTACACGGTTTCTGCGACGAAATTTCGCCTGTCACACATAGCGGACAATCGCGGCACTGCAATAATTTGTCCGCAATTGGAGGGTGGTCTCAAGGGATCGACGCAACACTTTATCTTTGAGGGAAAAGATGGAGTGTGCCGATGGATCAGAGATTTCGTCGAGGTTTTACCGCGGCCGAGAAGACGGAGTTATGGGATCGCTGGCAGGGGGGCGAGTCGCTCAAGGCAATTGGACGAGCGTTTGGTAAGCCGTCCTCATCGATCCATAACCAGGTGGCACCATACGGTGGGATACGTCCCGCGGCACGGCGTCGCTCGCGGCTAGCACTGACGCTCTCGGAACGCGAGGAGATCTCCAGGGGTCTTGTAGCGCACCAATCGTGCCGATCGATGGCGAGGCTGCTGGGTCGCTCGGCCTCGACGGTGAGCCGAGAACTCAAGCGCAATGGCGGCTATGATCGCTATCGAGCCGCATTAGCGGATGAGCAGGCCTGGGGGCGAGCTCGACGTCCGAAACGGTGTAAGTTGGCAAACAGTCCGTGGCTACGGCGGGCGGTGGCGAGCAAGCTCAGATTGAATTGGTCGCCCGAGCAGATCGCCGGCTGGGTCAAGCGAGCGCATCCTGGCGATGAGAGTTGTCACGTGTCACACGAGACGATCTATCGCAGTCTCTTTGTTCAGGCCCGCGGGGTACTTAAGAAAGAACTGCTGGGCTATCTGCGATCGAGGCGTACGATCCGTCGATCGCAGCGGGTGGACCCCAATCGTGATCAACCGGGGCGAATCAAGGGTCTCGTTTCGATCCGTCAGCGGCCGGCAGCGGTTGAAGATCGGGCGGTGCCTGGTCATTGGGAAGGCGATCTCCTGACGGGGTCAAAGAACAGCTACATCGCGACCTTGGTCGAACGTCATACGCGTTACGTGATGCTGGCAAAGGTGGCCAACAAGGACACCCAGACGGTCATCACCGCGCTCATCAAGCAGGCCAAGAAGTTACCTAATGAGCTCTATAAGTCGCTGACCTGGGACAGGGGCAAGGAGCTGACCGATCATCGGCAATTTACACTGGCGACCAATATCGACGTTTACTTCTGCGATCCGCAAAGCCCGTGGCAGCGCGGTTCCAACGAGAACACCAATGGACTGCTGAGACAGTACTTTCCAAAAGGAACCGACCTGTCGGTACACTCGCAAGCTCATCTGAACAAAGTGGCGCGTCGGCTCAATGAACGGCCACGCGAGACCTTGCAATTTGAAACCCCAGCGGAGAAATTCAATGCCTGTGTTGCGTCGATCAGTTGAGGCGGCAGAGTAACAGCGAGATTGACCAACGCCCGATTGTCCCTGATTTCCACACCCTAGTGCGCCCACACCAGTAACGCGACGCCCGCTACGACCAGCACGATGCCGACGGCCTCTCGCGCCGTGGTGGGCTGCTTGAAGATGAATTTCGAAATCCCTTGTGCAAACAGCACTTCGACCAGCGCGAGCGTGCGCACGCTCGCTGCCGTCGCGATCGCAAATCCGAGAAACCAGAATTGCGAGGCGAGTGCGCCCATGAAGCCGGCGAACAGCGAAGGCCGCCAGGCACGGAAAATCGCCTTCAGCACACCGGGATCACGCAGCGCCAGATACGCCGAGAGCAGGATCGACTGCAGCACGAGCCCCACCGCAAGCGTGAAGGTCGCGGCCAGCACGTAATTGTCGCCGAGGTTCAGGCTGAGGATGGCACCGCGATAACCGATGGCGGAGAGCCCGAACATGCCGCCCGAAACGAGACCGAGCAATGTCGGCTTGACGCCGCCCGCCTGCGCGGCGCCCGGCTTGAGCGACATCACCACCACGCCGGCTGTCGCGATGAGAATCGCGACGGCGAGCAGTGGCGTTACCTTGTCGCCCAGCAGCACGAAGCCGAACAACGCAACCTGCACCGGCTCGGTCTTGATATAGGCGATGGTGACCACGAAGGAGCGGTCGTTCATCGCCGCCAGCATCAGCGCGGTGGCAGCGATCTGCGCCAGGAAGCCGTCGAAAATCCACGGCCAGAACGAAAGCCCCGGCCGCGGCAGGCCGGCGCCGGTCGCCGCCATCACGCCGGCCAGAAACACCAGCGCGAACGGAAAGCCGAACAGAAAGCGCACATGGGTTGCGCCGACCGTACCGAGAGTCGCGGTCAGCTCGCGCTGCATTGCGTTGCGCGCGGTCTGCGCCGCCGCGGCGATCAGCGTAAAGACGGCCCAGAGCATGTTCTCTCCGTCGTCATGCGCGGGCCTGACCCGCGCATCCATGATGACGCTCGAAAGAATGAGCGCCTTACGAAAGGCAGCGGATACTGATGAGCTGCATGAATTGCCGGGACAAGCCCGGCAATGACCAAGCCGGTATGCGTTGCGCGTTCACGTCTCGGGCTGATGGCGAGAGGTTTACGCGGCAGCCGGCTGAAGCTCGGCGGCGGTGGGGAATTCGGTCACCTTGCCGTGCTCGTTGTCGATCAGCAGGAACAGATCGAAATAGCGGATGGTGGGGGCGCTGCCGGCGCGCCTGATCACCGACTGCCGCCATTCCTCGTTATGCGCGCGTTGCGCTGCCTCGACAGACGGCCAGATATAGACACCGGCGCCGGTCTTGCCGTTGAGCTCAAGCAGAAAGTGCTTGCGCAGCAGTTCCTTGTTGGCCTGCCATTTCGGAATGACATGGCGCGCCTCTTCGGCGACCTGTTCGCGCGTCCAGCCCTTCGGCGAATTGAATTCCACCAGTTCGAGTATCATGGGGTTTGTCCTTCCTTGTATTCCTGGCTGCGCACGATCTTGCCTGCAATCCGGTATCGAGGTTTCGGGTTCATGCGCCAGTGCGCGCTGCGACGAGCATATAGTTCACATCCATATCGGACGACAATTGCCAGCGCTCGGCAAACGGATTGTAGATCACGCCGCGTTCGCCCGTCACCTGCAGGCCGGCATTCTCCAGCGCGGTCTCCAGCTCCTGCGGCGTGACAAACTTGTCCCATTGATGGGTGCCGCGCGGCAGCCAGCGCAATACATATTCGGCGCCGACGATGGCGAGCGCGAAACTCTTCAGCGTCCGGTTGAGCGTCGCGGCAATCATCAGCCCGCCCGGCTTGACCATCGACGCACAGGTCGAAACGAAAGCGTCAACATCCGCGACGTGCTCGACGACCTCCATGGCCAGGACGACGTCGAATTGCTCCCCGGCCGCGGCGAGTTCTTCAGCCGTGGTGGCACGGTAATCGATGTGCAGGCCGCTCGTCCCGGCATGGTCCTGCGCAGCGGCGATGTTGTCCTGCGACGGGTCGGCGCCGACCATGTCTGCACCCAGCCGCGCCAAGGGCTCCGACAGAATGCCGCCGCCGCAGCCGATATCGAGCATGCGCAGCCCCTTGAGGCTGCCGAGCGTTTTGGGATCACGGGAAAACCGCTGGGCGGCCTTGTCGCGGATATAGGCAAGGCGCACCGGATTGAACTTGTGCAGTGCCGCCATCGGCCCGCGCACATCCCACCAGTCCGGAGCATGGCGCGAAAAGCGCTCGACTTCGGCCGCATCGACGCTGGTTGCGCGGGCTTTGCCTTTAACCATTCGGACCATTACACCACGGTTGCCGGCTGTTGTTGCAGGCTTGCAACGCCACCGGTATGTATACGCGCCTTTTCAGGCCGGCGCCCGGGACTTGTGCAAACCTCGCGTGCAAGCCCCGCGCCGGCCGCTTGTTAGCGCCTTTTTGCGCATCCGGGAACGTCAATGGCTCGGTTGGTGATGAAATTCGGCGGGACGTCGGTCGCCGACCTCGACCGCATCCGCAACGTGGCGCGCCACGTCAAGCGCGAGGTCGACGCCGGCCATGACGTCGCCGTCGTGGTCTCGGCGATGGCGGGCGTGACCAACCAGCTGGTGCAGTGGTGCCGGCAGGCGGCCGGTTTGCACGACGCGCGCGAATACGACGCCGTGGTGGCGACCGGTGAAGAGGTCACTGCCGGCCTTCTCGCCATCGTGCTGGAAGGCATGGGCGTCAACGCGCGCTCCTGGAAAGGGTGGCAATTGCCGATCCTCACCAACAATGCTCACGGCTCCGCCCGCATCATCGACATCAACGGTGCCGAGCTGATCAGGCGCTTCAAGGAGCAGCAGCAGGTCGCGGTGATCGCCGGCTTTCAGGGCGTGCACAAGGAGACCGGCCGCGTCACCACGCTCGGCCGCGGCGGCTCCGATACTTCGGCGGTCGCGATCGCCGCCGCCATCAAGGCCGAGCGCTGCGACATCTATACCGACGTAGACGGGGTCTACACCACCGATCCGCGCGTGGTGCCGAAAGCGCACCGGATGGACAAGATCGCCTACGAGGAAATGCTGGAGCTCGCTTCGCTCGGCGCCAAGGTCATGCAGGTGCGCTCTGTCGAGCTCGGCATGGTGCACAATGTACCGATCTTCGTGCGCTCGAGCTTCGAGGCGCCGGAAGATATCGATCCCGGCAAGCCGCCGTCCGGCACGCTCATTTGCGACGAGGGAGACATCGTGGAACAGCAAATCGTCACCGGCATCGCCTTCTCCAAGGACGAGGCGCAGATCTCGATCCGCCGCGTGCAGGACAAGCCCGGCGTCGCCGCCTCGATCTTCGGGCCGCTTGCCGACGCCAATATCAACGTCGACATGATCGTGCAGAACGTCTCCGCCGACGGAGCGACCACCGATCTCACCTTCACGGTGCCGTCCGCCGACTACGAGCGCGCCCGCGTCACGCTCGACAAGGCCAAGGCCAGGATCGGTTTCGAGCGGCTCGACGGCGCGACCGACGTCGCCAAGGTCTCGGTCATCGGCATCGGCATGCGCAGCCATGCCGGCGTCGCCGCCCAGGCGTTCAAGGCGCTGTCCGAGCAGAAGATCAATATCCTTGCGATCACCACGTCCGAGATCAAGTTCTCGGTGCTGATCAAAGCTGCCCAGACCGATCTTGCGGTCCGTACGCTGCACACCCTTTACGGGCTGGACAAATAGGCCCGGCCCGGCTTGCCGGGGCCGGCAGCGGATGCGACAAGCCGACAAAATAACCGGGAGGAACAGTGACAATGCGCGTCGTCGCGATTGAAGAGCATTTCACGGTGCCGGATCTGGTGCGCGGCATCGATCCGGCCGTTGTCCACCAGCGCGGCTACCGGCCGCGAAAGCCGCCGCCGGCCGGCCGCCCAAATCCCTTGGATCTTCTGCCGGAGATCGGCGAGAAGCGACTGAAGTCGATGGACGAGGCCGGTATCACGCTGCAGGTGCTCTCCAATACCGGTCCCGGCCCCGATCTCGTGCCCGGCGCCGACGGCGTCACCATGGCGCGCAGGATGAACGACTATCTGGCGGAGGCAGTCGCTCGCCATCCCGATCGTTTCGCGGGCTTCGCCGTGCTTCCGATGCAAAGCCCGGATGCCTGTGCCGCCGAGCTCGTGCGTGCGGTGAAGGAACTCCATTTCCCGGGCGTACTGATCAACGGCACCACCGAAGGCCGTTTTCTCGATCACCCGAGCTATGACGGCTTTCTGGCGGCAGCCGTCGAACTCGACGTGCCGGTCTATATCCATCCGCATCTGGCGCCCGAGCCTGTGCGCGAGGCTTACTATTCCGGGCTCGAACCGGGTGCGTCCCGTGTGCTGGAGGCTGCCGGCTGGGGCTGGCACTCGGAAACGGCGATCCATCTGCTGCGCATGGTGTATGCCGGAACGCTCGACAAGCATCCCAAACTCAAGATCATCATCGGACACATGGGCGAGATGCTGCCCGTGATGCTGGACCGGATCGACAAGGTGTCCGCCCTCGACATCGACCACCTGAAGCGGCCGGTCAGTCGCGCCATCCTCGACCAGGTCTGGATCACGACCAGCGGCATTTTCACCGAACCGCCGTTCATCGCCGCACTGCTGACCTTCGGCATCGACCGCATCATGTTTGCGGTCGACCACCCCTATGCGCCCAACATGGCAGGGCGATCATTCCTCAACCGCATTTCGCTTTCGCCGGCCGATATGGCCAAGCTCGCCCACGGCACCGCCGACGCGCTGCTGAAGCTGAAGACCTGACCCGGCCACGGCCCACCGCTGTGCCGGCAAAAGCGATTGCTGCGCTGCGGTCTGCGTCGGCAACCTGGAAGCCAGTTTGGCTTGCCCCTTGCATGGGCCATTGGCTATAGCCTGACACGAGTCGCCGTGGGCCGGGTCCCGTGGTCGCTATTCGTACATGATCGGGTCGTAAACAAGGCTGCGGCCGAGCTGCGGCTTCAAGAGGACCTCACTGATGCGTGGCGCGCTCGGCGGTCCGCGCGTGCTGTTGCGCCGGCTTCGCGAAGTTATGGCGGAGCCGGTCAGCGCGCAGGACCGCCTCGACAAGGTGGTTGTGCTGATCGCCGCCAACATGGTGGCGGAGGTGTGCTCTGTCTACGTCCTGCGCGTAGACGGAACCCTCGAGCTATACGCCACCGAAGGCCTCAAGCGCGAAGCCGTCCACAATACCGTGCTGAAGGCCGACGAAGGCCTCGTCGGCCTGGTGGCAAGCGAAGCCAACCCGATCAACCTGTCGGATGCGCAAGCCCACCCGGCCTTCTCGTTCCGGCCGGAGACGGGTGAAGAAATCTACCATTCCTTCCTCGGCGTGCCGGTGCTGCGCGCCGGCAATACGCTCGGCGTGCTGGTGGTGCAGAACCGCGCGCGGCGTACCTATACCGAAGAGGAAGAGGAGGCCCTGCAGACCACGGCGATGGTGCTCGCCGAGATGATCGCCTCCGGCGAGCTGTCCTCGCTCGCGCGCCCCGGGGCCGAGCCGGCCGCCCGCCACGCCATCCATATCGAAGGTACGTCGCTGTCCGACGGCATAGCGCTCGGCCATGTGGTGCTGCACGAGCCGCGCGTGGTCATTACCAACGTGATTGCCGACGACGTGCCGCGCGAACTCAAGCGGCTGGATGCCGCGATCGCGACCTTGCGCGCCGATCTTGACCGGCTGGTCGAGCATCGCGATGTGGTCGACGGCGGCGAGCACCGTGACGTGCTCGAAGCCTATCGCATGTTCTCCTACGACCAGGGCTGGCTCCACAAGATCCGCGAGGCGGTTTCGACCGGCCTCACCGCGGAAGCCGCCGTCGAGCGCGTGCAATCCGACACCCGCGCCCGCATGCTGCGCGCCTCCGATCATTATCTGCGCGACCGCCTGCACGATCTCGACGACCTCGCCAACCGGCTGATGCGGGTGCTGATGGGGCAGGATCACGCGCCATCGAAGGAACGCTTGCCTGAAAATGCCATCGTGGTTGCCCGCTCCATGGGCCCGGCCGCGCTGCTGGATTACGACCGCAAGCGGCTGCGCGGCCTGGTGCTGGAAGAAGGCGGCCCGACCTCGCATGTCTCGATCGTGGCGCGCGCGCTCGGCATTCCCTCCGTCGGCGAAATCGCCAATGCCACCGGCCTGGTCGAGTCGGGCGACGCCATCATCGTCGATGGTTCGACCGGCGACGTCCACATGCGGCCGCCGCAGGACATCGAAGCCGCCTATGGCGAGCGGGTGAAGCTGCGGGCGCGGCGGCAGGCGCAATATCGCGCGCTGCGCGACCGGCCCTGCGTCACCAGGGACGGTCACAAGATCGCGTTGATGATCAATGCGGGACTTACCATCGATCTGCCGCATCTCGACGACACCGGCGCCGCCGGAATCGGGCTGTTCCGCACTGAATTGCAGTTCATGGTTGCCGACACACTGCCGCGCACCGGCGAGCAGCTCGCGCTTTATCGCACCGTGCTTGATGCCGCCGACGAGCGGCCGGTGACATTCCGCACCCTCGATATTGGCGGCGACAAGGTGCTGCCCTATCTACGCAATATCGAGGAAGAAAACCCCGCGCTTGGTTGGCGCGCGATCAGGCTTGGCCTCGACCGGCCCGGCCTGCTGCGCAGCCAGGTGCGCGCGCTGTTGCGTGCCGCCGGTGGACGCGATTTGAAATTGATGTTTCCGATGATTGCGATGGTGGAAGAATTCGACCAGGCCAAGGCGCTTGTGGAAGTCGAACTCACGCATCTGCGCCGCCATGGTCACGCACTGCCGGAACGGGTGGACATCGGCACGATGCTGGAGGTGCCGTCGCTGCTGTTTCAGCTCGACGAACTGCTCGAGCGGGTGGATTTCCTTTCAGTAGGCTCCAACGACCTGATGCAGTTCCTTTACGCTGCCGATCGCGGCAATACCCGCGTGTCGCAACGTTTCGATCCGCTGTCGGCGCCGGTCCTGCGCGCGCTCAGGGACATCGCCGACAAGGCCAAAAAGCACGGCAAGCCGGTGGCGCTGTGCGGCGAGCTGGCTTCGCAGCCGATCGGCGCGCTGGCGCTGGCGATCATCGGCTATCGGGCCCTGTCGCTGTCGCCATCGTCGGTCGGCCCGGTAAAGGCATTGCTGCTCGACCTTGACTGCCGCAAGGGCGAAGAGGCGATCCTGCCGTCACTTGCCCAGCCGGTCGGCAGCGTTTCGATCCGCCACAAGCTCGAGAGCTTCGCGGCGTCCGAGGGGCTGCAACTTTGATCGCGCTGCCGCAACAAAAGCTCGATGCCCTGCTCAACCGCCACGCCATGGTGGAAAGCGAGCTCGCAACCAGTCTTGCGCCCGAAAATTACGTGAAACTGTCGCGCGAGTTCGCCGAACTCGGACCGGTGATCGAGGCGATCAAGTCCTATCGCGCGATCGGTACTGAAATTGCGGATCTCGAAGCGCTGATTGCCGATCCTGCAACCGATCCCGAGATGCGCAAGCTGGCGGAATCCGAAAAGCCGACGCTGACGGCGCGCAGGGAAAAACTCGAACATCAGATTCAGCTCGCGCTGATCCCGAAAGACGCCATGGATGACAAAAACGTCATTCTGGAAATCCGCGCCGGCACCGGCGGAGACGAGGCCTCGTTGTTCGCCGGCGATCTGTTCCGCATGTATGAGCGCTACGCCGCCAAGCAGGGATGGAAAACCGAAATCCTGTCGATGAGCGAAGGCACCAAGGGCGGCTTCAAGGAAATCGTCGCCGAGATCCGCGGTCGCGGCGCCTTTGCCAAGCTCAAATTCGAATCCGGCGTGCACCGCGTGCAGCGGGTGCCGGACACGGAAGCGTCCGGCCGCATCCACACGTCTGCCGCCACCGTCGCGGTGTTGCCCGAGGTGGAAGACGTTGACGTCAAGATCAACGATGACGACCTCAAGGTCGACACCATGCGCGCCAGCGGTGCCGGTGGCCAGCACGTCAACAAGACCAAATCCGCCATCCGCATCACACACATTCCGAGCGGAATTGTCGTCTATGTCCAGGAGGACCGTTCGCAACACAAGAACCGGGCCAAGGCGATGGCGATGCTGCGTGCCAGGCTCTACGACGCCGAACGCGGCAAGCGCGACGCCGAACGCGCGGCCGAACGGCGCGGACAGATCGGGTCCGGCGACCGCTCCGAGCGCATTCGCACCTATAATTTCCCGCAGGGTCGTGTCACAGACCACCGCATCAATCTGACCATGCACAAGCTGCCACAAGTGCTCGAAGGCGAAGCGCTACATGAACTCATCGATGCGCTGGTGACCGAGCATCAGGCCGAGCTGTTGGCGGCCGAAGGCGTGCAGTGAGAATTATTCCCGGGCTGAAAGACGGCGCCTCGATCTCCGAGGCCGTTCGTCTCATGGCGCAATCGTTTCGCCTTGCCGGCGCGGATTCGCCCGAAGTCGATGCCCGCGCATTGCTCGGCCATGCGCTGCATCTCGAGCGCGCGCAGTTGTTATCGCAGTCCGACCGAATCCTGGAGGTACGGGAAATTGCCGTCGTGTCTGCCCTGGCAGCGCGTCGGCTCAAGCATGAACCGGTCGCGCGGATTCTCGGACGCAAGGAATTCTGGAGCCTCGTGCTGCAGCTGAGCCCTGATGTGCTGGTGCCGCGGCCGGAAACCGAAACCGTCGTCGAGGCCGCACTCGACGTCGTGACGCGCGGCGGCCTGCGCATGGAGAAGTTGCGGCTGCTCGACATCGGCACGGGATCGGGCGCACTGCTGCTGGCGTTGCTGAGCGAACTGCCCGAGGCAACCGGCACGGCAACCGACATCAGCCCGGCGGCCCTTGAGGTCGCACGCTCCAATGCCGAGCGTAACGGCCTTGCCGGACGTTGCTCGTTCCTCGCCTGCGACTTTGCGGCAGGCGTCAGCGGCCCGTTCGATCTCGTGGTATCGAATCCCCCTTATGTGGCGCGCGGCGACATCGCCACGCTTGCGCCGGAGGTGCGCGATTATGACCCGGCGGTTGCACTCGATGGTGGAAACGATGGCCTTGATGGTTACCGTGCCATCGCCACGGAAGCGAGCCGCCTGCTGGCGCCCGGCGCCCGCCTGATCGTGGAATTGGGATTGGGCCAGGAGCCGGCGGTCCGCACGTTGTTTACCAAAGCAGGACTGAACGTCGGCGCCGTACGCAACGATTTGGCCGGAATCCCGCGCGCACTCGCTGCAGGAATGGCACCTTGATCCCAATGGGTTTTCGACCTGTTGAAAAGCGCAGGGCTCGTTTGCAGGCGAAAAAACCGCTTGGAATGTGTCGCGGAAACGACTAGCTTCCCCTCACGGAATCGACCCGTGACGGTTGCATCGCCAAGAACCCCGGAGCCAGTGGCTCTGTGAGGCAGCGCCGCAAAGCCGATGACGAAAGCCGACAAGACGGCAAACGAAATCGCCAGATACGGGTTTGGATGCTTCACCGGTTGGGCGCATCACAATTTTAAACCTTGAGAGATGCGCGTAACGAGAGGTTGGCAACGCTGCGGGCTGAGACCGCGGCCATGGGGTTGCTGTAGCCATAGCGATAAAGGTCGCAAGCGTTTGAACATTCGCGCGGACAAAGATTGCAGGTCCGGCCGCGCAACAGAATTCGTATGGACTTGCGGGTTCAAGTAAGCAATCGGCGGGAAGCGCCGCGGAAAAGCGAGAGGTTGGCGAACAGGATCATGAGAAACGGTCAAAAGCGCATGCGGGGACGTAACAATAATCACCGCAAAAGCCAGAATCCGCTGACGCGGGTCTATGAGTCGAACGGGCCCGACGTGAAGATCCGCGGTACCGCGTCGCACATCGCGGAGAAATATATCCAGCTCGCGCGCGATGCGCAGAGTTCGGGCGATCCGGTGGCGGCGGAAAACTACTACCAGCACGCCGAACACTATTTCCGTCTGATCGCCGCGGCACAGGAACAGTTTCGGCAGCAAAATCCATACTACAATCAGCAGCCCCAGCAGGGCGGCCAGAACCAGCCGCAAGGCGCAGCCGACGAAAATTTCGACGATGGCGACGAGGACAGTCAGCCGTTCATGGGCCAGAACGAGCCGAGCTACGCGCCGCAACCTCAAGCGGCGCAAGGGCAGCCCTATCTGCCGCGCGATGCGCAGCCGTTTCCGCCGCGCGACCAGCAACAGCACGGCCGCCCGCAGCACCAACCGCAACAACAGCCGCACCACGGCAGCAACGACGGCAGGCAGGACATCGCCGGCTTGCCATCCTTCATTACCGGTGGAGGCGGTCAGCCGCAGCCGCAGAACTCCGGACCGAACGGTCACGAACAGGGTCAGGGTGAGCGCAACCAGGACCGCTTCGGACGCCGCAGGCGCCGCCATCGCGGCGGCGGTGGTTTCCGCCCCGACCGTCAGGATTTCGGCAACCCCAATCCGCAAGCCGCACCGCCGCAGCCGATACAAGGCGACGGTGGCGATGAGCCTCCGCACCAGCCCGAGTAACCGAACGCATTGCGGGTTTCTTCGCCGGCTTCGCCGTCAGGTGCCCGGCGACGGCGCCAGCGCTGGTTCGAGTGCCGGGACCAGGCGTCGCTTTTCGCGCCGCGCGGGAATTGCGCGGTAGACCTGCTTCACCGCCTCCACCAGATGCACCCCGGCGAATGGTGCCGACAGAGTCGCGCCGGTACGTTCCCATGCCACCGCCGAACGCAGGAACCAGCCGCGGTTGACCGGCGGCACATAGAGCGCCTCGCTCCATCCGGTCGGCGTGAACCAGGTTTCGCGCAGGAGCTGATTGATCTGGCTGCGCGAATAGGGCCTGCCATGGCCGAACGGCGTGGTGTCCATGCGTGCCCAAAGGCCGCGCCGGTTCGGCACTACAGCAAGCAAGCGTCCGCCCGCGGCCAGCACGCGCCAGACTTCGCGCAGCAGCGCCGCCGGATCGTTGGTCATTTCCAGCGCATGCACCAGCATCACGCGATCCACGGCACTGTCGGTGAGCGGCAGTTCGTTCTCGTCCACCAATGCCGACAGCGCGGGCCGCGTGGTTGGCCATTTCACCACGCCCTGCCCCGCCGGCATGAAGGCCAGACAGCGCTCGGCCTCCTCGCGAAACAGGCCGAGATAGGGCGAGGCATAGCCGATGCCGAGCACGCGCTGGCCACTCGTCTCGCGCCACAGCCCGCGGACGCCGCGGCCGACGAAACGACGGGCCACCACGCCGAGCCGCTGGCCATAGAAATTGCGCAGGTCCACGACATCTATCGACATGGGACAAAACTACCATGAAACGGCGCGGCAAATCGCGCAGGCTCGCACCGGACGTGCGTAGCAATTCATTGCCATGATACGGTTAACTCCACCTACGACGCGCAAGAGGACCATGCCCATGCCCGCGGAAATCCGCCTGTTTCGCTGCCTGACCGACAATTACGGGGTGCTGCTGCACGACCCCGAGAGCGGTGCGACCGCCTCCATCGACGCCCCCGAGGCGGCACCGATTGAGGCTGCGCTCAAGGCGACCGGCTGGAAGCTTACCGACATCCTGGTAACCCACCATCATCACGACCACACCGGCGGTATCGAGGCCCTCAAGAAGAAGCACCATTGCCGTGTGGTGGCACCGGAAAAGGAGAAATCGAAGATCCCGGCGGTCGATGAAACAGTGCACGAAGGCGACAAGGTTTCGGTCGGGAAACTGTCTGCCAACGTAATCGACACGCCCGGCCACACGCTCGGCCACATCGCCTATTGGTTTCACGACGAGCAGCTCGCATTTGTCGGCGATACCCTGTTTTCGATTGGCTGCGGCCGCGTCATCGAGGGCACGCCGGAGATGATGTGGCGCTCGCTCAGGAAATTGCGTGACCTGCCGGACGACACCGAGATCTATTGCGGACACGAATACACCGCCGCCAATATCAAATTCGCGCTTACCATCGACAAGGACAATCCGGTTCTGGGCGCGCGCGCGGCGCAGGTTTCGAAACTCATCGCGGAAAACGAGCCGACCATTCCGGTCACGATCGGCGATGAAAAACTGGCCAACCCGTTCTTGCGCGCCGACGTCCCCGATCTCGCGGTCGACATCGGCATGGCGGGCATGGCGCCCGAAAAGGTTTTCGCGGAGATTCGAGAGCGCAAGAACAAGTTCTGATTACAGACTGTCAATGCCATGGCCATGCCATCTGCCGCCGATGTGATCCGCGCACTTGCGCTCAAACCGCATCCCGAGGGCGGACACTATCGCGAGACGTTTCGGGATACGCATCAGGTCAATGGCCGTGCCGCCTCAACTGCGATCCTTTTCCTGCTCAAGCGCGGCGAGCGTTCGCATTGGCACCGAATCGACGCCGTCGAGGTCTGGCACTATTACGCCGGCGCGCCGCTGAAGCTCGAGGTGGTGGACGGCGCCAAGGAGGAAATCGTCCGGCTTGGCGGCGATCTGGCAGCCGGCGAGGTCCCGCAGGTCACGGTGCCGGCGCGGGCCTGGCAGGCGGCGGAGACCCTGGGTGACTGGACATTGACCGGCTGCACCGTCGCGCCCGGCTTCAGCTTCGAGGGTTTCGAACTGGCGGCACCGGACTGGTCACCACGCAAATGAACGCGATAACGTTCCACAGGCTTGCCCGGCCTTGCGCCGGCCGTGACGACTGAACCTGGGAGGATGCCGGTGCCGAACAAACTCGATCAAGCGCGTGACCTCGTGGCGCGCGCCAACCGCATGCTTGCCAACGAAGGCGTGCTCGATGCCTTCGGCCACGTCAGCATGCGCCATCCCACCGACCCCAAGCGTTATCTGATATCCCGCTCGCGCGGGCCCGAGCTGGTGCAGCCGGAGGATGTTCTCGAATTCACGCTTGATTCACAGCCGGTGAAGCCTTCGACCGCGCGGCTCTACAGCGAGCGCGTTATCCACGGCGAAATCTACAAGGCGCGGCCCGATGTCAACGCCGTATGCCACCATCACGCACCGTCGATCCTGCCGTTCTGCGTTTCCGGCCGGGCGCTGAAGCCGATTTATCATCTCGGCGCGACCATGGGCGTGAAAGTGCCGGTCTGGGACAGCCGCGACGAGTTCGGCAACACCGATCTGATCGTGCGCAAGCCCGAAGAAGGGGCTTCGCTCGCGCGCGCGCTTGGGCCGAACTGGATCGTGCTGATGCGCCGGCATGGCGCCACGGTCGCCGGCCGCACACTCGAGGAACTCACGTTCCGCACCATCTACATTGCGCGCAATGCCGGCTATCAGCTTCAAGCGGAACTGCTCGGCGGCGGCATGGAGCCGCTCAATGCGGAAGAAACCCAGCTCGCCGGTGATTTCAATCTGGAGCCCGGGCCGCTGATGCGGGCCTGGGAATACTGGACGGTGCGGCTGGCCAAGGTTGAAGGCGCGGCTCCGGCCCGCACGGCCAAGCCGGCACGTCGCGCCAGAAAAAGGGCAAAGCCGAAGCACCGACGCCGCCGCTAGACGAAATATTGCCCGCCATTGGCGGTGAGCGTCGAGCCCGTTATCAGGCCCGCATCATCCGCGGCCAGGAATACCACGCAACGCGCGATCTCCTCCGGCTCGCCCAGCCGGCCGATCGGGATCTGCGGAAGAATCGACTTCTCCAGCACATCCTTTGGTACAGCCTGCACCATTTCCGTATTGATATAGCCGGGACAGATTGCGTTGACGGTGACACCGGCACGGGCATTTTCCTGCGCCAACGCCTTGGTGAAGCCGAGTTCGCCTGCTTTGGCGGCGGAATAATTTGTCTGCCCTATCTGGCCCTTCTGGCCGTTAATCGAGGAAATATTGATGATCCGTCCGAACTTGCGCTCGCGCATGCCTTCGATCAGCGGGCGGCACATGTTGAACAGCGAGCCAAGATTGGTGTTGATCACGGCACTCCACTGTTCGGGCTTCATGCGGTGGAACGTGACGTCGCGGGTGATGCCGGCATTGTTGACCAGCACCTCGACGGGACCGACCTCGGCTTCGACTTTTTTGATGCCCTCGGCACAGGCTTCGTAGGACGACACGTCCCACTTGAAGACCGGGATGCCGGTCTCGGTCTTGAATTTTGCGGCGGCCTCGTCATTGCCGCCGTAGTTCGCCGCAACTTTGTAGCCGGCGGCTTTCAGAGCCCTGGAAATCGCGGCGCCGATGCCGCGGGTGCCACCCGTAACCAACGCAACACGTGCCATGCCCCGCTCCTCCCTGAATTGTTTTATTAACGCATGGCCGGATCGAGCCGACCATGATGCAGATCAAGCTGCGCGCCCGATCAGCGTTCCACGCACATGGCAATGCCCATTCCGCCGCCGATGCAAAGCGTGGCAAGACCCTTTTTGGCATTACGCTTTTGCATCTCATAGAGCAAAGTCGTCAGAACGCGCGCACCGGAGGCGCCGATCGGATGGCCGATGGCAATGGCCCCGCCATTGACGTTGACCTTCTTGGTATCCCAACCGAGGTCTTTGTTGACCGCACAGGCCTGGGCGGCGAAGGCCTCGTTGGCCTCCACCAGATCGAGATCATCGTGCTTCCATCCGGCCTTCTTGAGCGCGGCGCGCGAAGCGGGGATTGGTCCGGTGCCCATGATCGAGGGATCGACACCAGCCTGCGCCCACGACACGATGCGCGCCAGCGGGGTCTTGCCGAGCTTGGCGGCTTCACTTGCCTTCATCAGCACGACTGCGGCGGCGCCATCGTTGATGCCGGACGCGCTCGCAGCGGTGACAGTGCCTTCCTTGTCGAAAGCCGGCCGCAGCTTGGCAATTGAATCAAGCGTAACGCCGGCCTTCGGATATTCGTCGGTATCGACA
This sequence comes from uncultured Alphaproteobacteria bacterium, assembly GCA_963828695.1. GTDB lineage: Bacteria > Pseudomonadota > Alphaproteobacteria > Rhizobiales > Xanthobacteraceae > Pseudolabrys. The sequence goes on from CAWHFS010000001.1 coordinate 1,643,078, forward strand.
ACCACATCACCTTTGCGCGACTTGATGGTCACGGGCGCTATCTCGTCCTTGAATTTACCGGCCTTCATGGCGGCTTCAGTCTTGTTCTGCGAAGCGACCGCAAATTCATCCTGCTGCTGGCGGGTGATCTGCCATTGCTTGGCGACATTCTCCGCCGTGTTACCCATGTGGTAACCGTTGAAGGCATCCCACAGCCCGTCCTTGATCATGGTGTCGACCATTTCGAACGAACCCATCTTCACACCCTGCCGCAGATGTTGGCAGTGCGGCGCCATGCTCATCAACTCCTGGCCGCCGGCGACGACGATCTCGCTGTCGCCGTTGAGGATCGCCTGATAACCGAGCGCGACCGCGCGCAGGCCCGAACCGCATAGCTGGTTCACGCCCCAGGCAGGGCTCTCGACCGGAATGCCGGCGGCGATGGAGGCCTGCCGCGCCGGATTTTGCCCCTGCCCGGCAGTGAGGATCTGTCCCATGATCACCTCGCTGACGCGACCGCCCTCGACTCCTGCCCGGGTCAGCGCAGCCTGGATCGCGGTTTTGCCAAGCTCATGGGCCGGCAGGTTTGCGAAGGCCCCGTTGAATGCCCCTACCGGCGTGCGGGCAGCGCTCACGATGACAATGTCGTCCTTCATCCGAAACTCCTCTTGGGCTGCGGCAGCGGGGCAGGATTCGCCATTCCGGGCCGGCTTTTTGGCGCTGCCGCATGTTCGGCAGGCCGGGCGGCCGTGTCAACAACGGGGGGCGTGCAATAATCCGCGAGAATTGGCGCTTTTTCGGCATTTACGCAAGGGTTGCCGCACTGCCAACCCGGCCTGCCGCGCCGCCACAAAACGACTGGCCGGGCCCCGCCGAAAGCGGCTATGCTTACACAATGGGCAGGGGCAGCGTGGTCAACATGGCAGAAGAAAAAGAACCGATCACAATCAAAAAATACGCCAACCGGCGGCTCTATAATACCGGCACCAGCACCTACGTGACGCTTGAGGATCTCGCCACCATGGTGAAGGAAGGCGAGAACTTCGTCGTGTTCGACGCCAAAACCGGCGAAGACATTACCCGCTCGGTCCTGGCGCAGATCATTTTCGAGCAGGAGAACAAGGAAGGCCAGAGCCTGTTGCCGATCGCCTTCCTGCGGCAGTTGATCCGCTTTTATGGCGACAGCATGCAGATGCTCGTCCCGCGCTACCTTGAACAGTCAATGCAATCGCTCACCAGCCAGCAGGACAAGTTCCGTCAGCAGTTGGCACAGGCCTTCGGCGTCGGTGGGTTCGGGGCGCTCGAGGACCAGGTGCGGCGGAATATGGAAATGTTCGAGAAGACATTCGCCATGTTCGTACCGTTCGCCAGCGGCCAGAAAGGCGCGCCGGCTGACAAGCCGCCGGGCACAGCAGGCGGCAGCGGCGAAATGGACGACCTCAAGCGCCAGCTCGACGAATTGCAGAAGCGCCTCGACAAGCTCGGCGGAAAAGGGTGAACAGCGGACATCATCCGCGAAAGCGCGTGATCCGGACCCTCCGGTCTCCAGATTGAATTCGGGCGTTCGCAGTTGCAGGGTGCACCGCTTTCGCGGGGCAAGACCGGCACAGTTACCCAGCCGCCACTTTGTTCTTGTCCGAAATCCAGGGCCGCGCATCGGTGGCCAGGCCGACCAGTTCGCCCTGCAGATAGTCGCAGCCAAATTCCAGCAATAGCCGCGCGGCTTCCTCGTTCTGGACCCATTCGGCGACGGTCTTGAGACCCAACCGGCGCGACAGATCGATCAGCGTCCGCACAAACGCGCGATCGTCACTCGACTTGATCATGTTGTGCACGAAGGCGCCGTCGATCTTGACGATATCCACGCCGAGCTTGCGAAGATTGCGGAACGAAGTGTTGCCTGCGCCAAAATCGTCGATGGCGATGCGGCAGCCCAGATCCTTCACCCGCGTGACGAAGCCACGGGCATCATCCACGTTCTGGATCGTCGCGGTTTCGGTAATCTCTATGGTGAGTCGCTCGGCCGCGCCGGTATTTGCGCCCAGCAACGCGCCCAGGCCCGCCCACCAGTCCGGATCAACGGTCGAGGCCGGCGAGACGTTGACGCTCGCCCTGAGATCCGGCGAGGCAGCCAACTCGTTCACGACCAGTTCAAGCGCGCGGTAGTCGAGCATGCGCACGAGCCCGACCCGTTCCGCGACGGGAATGATCTCGTTGGCATTCGCGATGCGGCCATCGGGACGACGCACCCGCATCAGACATTCATAGAACGCGACCTTGCGATCGGCAGCGTCGACTACCGGCTCATAAGCGAGCGAGATCCGCCGGTCATTGAGGGCGGCCACGATCTCGTCGGTTGCCCGCATGCTGTCCCTGCGCATGGTATCGCGGTCCACATTCGGCCGATAGGCTGCGAATGATCCATGGCGCCTGGCGCGCGCAGCATCGAGCGCATCTTGCGCGCGACTCAGAATTTCCGGAACGGTGCGGGCATGACCAGGCACGATCACGCCGCCGATACTCACGGTCAACACCACCACGCCAGCGTCGGTCCTGATCGGTTCTTCACGCACACTGGTGAGCAGCCGCTCGGCGGCGGCAGCCAATTCATCGGAGGTGCAGCTGGTCAGAATGACCCCGAACTTGTTGCCGGAGAACCGGCCAAGGTGATCCTTGCCGCGCAACCGCGATCGGATGCGCTTGGCGAGCTGTCCCAGCACCTGCTCGGAAACGTCGAAACCGTAGGCTTCATTAAGTCGACCGAGATTGTCGATAGCCACCAGAAGGAAGCCGCTTGAACCGCGGAAACGCACTGCTTCGTGGAGGACACTGCCGACCACCTCGGTCAGGCACGTTCTGTTCATCTCTCCGGTGAGCGGATCGAAGTGCGCGAGTTTCAACAGTTTTCGGTCGCGCTCGTGCCGCGCGGTGACAACCCGCACAATACCGTGGGCGCGAGCAGGCTTGCCCGCAGGACCGGCGAACCATCGGCCGGTATCTTCCAGCCAGATTTTTTCGTCGGTGCCTTTGCGCTTGACTGCGTATTGGACCTGATAGGAAACGCCGTCGCCCGCGTCACTCTGATCAGCCTGATGGACTGCGTCAGCCCGACTTTGTCCGTCATCGACGATTTGCGCAAAGCCTCGCCCGCTGGCGACAGCATCGATATCGGCAACGCCGAGCACCGCTGCGGCATGCGGGCTCCAGATCAATTCATCTGCGTCGATCCGCCATTCGTAAGCAGCCTCACCGATCGATCGGAGAATTTCTGCTGCGTCCGGACCGGCCGCCGGTTGATCGAAATGGGTCACCCTCGCCCCTTTTTGGGAACGTCACGCCGCGCGCGGCGTTAATCAGCGAAACGGATGCAGCCCGGAACGTACGGGCAATCCTTAAACAATTCGAAAAGCGCCCGAATTGAGCGAGTTTCGCCACCGGCTGGCCGGCGGCACGGTGCTTGCCACGACAAGGGCAGAGAAGGCGTCATTGTCCCGGATTGAGACAGGACCATGCGGATCGGCGGGATCAAGAAATCATCATTACGGCCGGCCGGTGCGGCGCCACGCGGGCCCGGCCAGGCGTCTTCGCCACAAGGCCCCGGCAGCCGCGCTCTGGTACCTCTTGCACCCGTGCGGGCGAGGCACGAGCCGCCGGCACGGAATGCGCAGGCCGCTTTTCTTGCCCATCTCATCGCCATGAATGACCAGGTGCCGCAGACCCGCGAGCGCCGGCGCGCCGAGCCGAGCGAAGCCATTGCCGCATACCGCGCTACCGCTGCGCTGGCCTGAGGCAATCAGTAACCGAGCGCGCAGCCGTCCTTGCGCGGCTCCGATCCGCCGATCAATACGCCGCGATCCCAATCGATCTTGATGGTCTGCGCGCCGCCCCAGGGTGTCGGTGCCAATTCGACCGTATGACCGCGCGCCTTGAGCCCCTCGACAGTCGAATCCTTCGTGCCGCGCTCGACAATCGTGATCTCCTCCTCGAAGAAGAAACGCGGGCAATCGATCGCCTGCTGCACGTCCATGCCGTAGTCGCGCATGTTGTTGACGATCTGCACATGACCCATCGGCTGGTAATGCGCGCCCATGACACCGAAACTCATGTCGCAACGGCCACCGCGCATCGCCAGCGCCGGAATGATGGTGTGCATCGGCAACTTGCCGGGGCCAAAGATGTTCGGATGCCCCGCCTGCAAGGTGAAGCAGGCACCGCGATTGGTCAGCATGATGCCGGTCTTCTCGGTACAGACACCGACGCCGAAGCTGGAATAGAGAGAATTGATGAAGGACACCGCCATACGATCGCGGTCGACCACCGTGAGGTAGACCGTATCGCTGCCGGCCGTCGGCGAACGCGGCAGTTTGGCCCGTCTGTCGAGGTCGATGTGCGCGGCCAGTTTCCTGCCGAAGCCCTTGTCGAGCAGATCGGTCACGGCCGTGCGCATATGCGCCGGGTCGGCAACGTGGGTGTCGCGTACCGCGAAGGCCAGCCGCGCTGCCTCAAGCACCAGATGGAAACGCTCGGGGCCGAGCGGATCGAACGCGGCAAGATCAAAGTTCTCAAGAATGTTGAGCATCACCAGCGCGGTGATGCCTTGCCCGTTCGGCGGAATCTCCACGAGGTCGAGCCCGCGGTAATTGGTCGAGATCGGCGCGACCGCCGCGCCGTGGTGACTGACGAAATCCTCCACCGTCAGGAACGAGCCGCGCGCGGAAAGCGTTTGTGCCATATCCTCGGCAATCGCGCCTTCATAGAAGGCGCGCGCGCCTTTCTCGGCGATGGTCGTGAGCGTGGTGGCAAGCGCCGGAAAGCGGATCACGTCGCCTTCCTTCGGCGCGGCTCCGTCAAACAAATAATGTCGCGCGGCTCCGGGATCGGCCTTGAGCTTGCCGACATGCCGGCCCCAGTCCCAGGCCACGCGCGCGGCCACTGGAAAGCCATCCGCGGCATATTTGATCGCCGGCTGCAGCGCGCGATCCAGATCGAAGCGGCCATGCGCTTTGAGGATCGCCTCCCATGCTTCGAGCGCGCCCGGCACGGTGACGGCGTGGATTGAATTGCCGATCTCCGCGATGCCCTGATCGCATAGCGCCTGCGCGGAAGCCCCGGCACCGGCGCGGCCGGAACCGTTGTAGCCCCAAGCCGGCTTGGCCGGCTGCGACACCAGGCAGAAGCAATCTCCTCCGATGCCGGTCATGTGCGGCTCGACCACGCACAGCGTGGCGACTGCCGCTACCGCCGCATCTGCCGCGGTGCCGCCGGCGCGCAGCGCATCGATAGCGGCAAGCGTCGCCAGCGGATGCGAGGTTGCCGCCATGCCTTCACAGGCAATCACGGGCGAGCGGCCGGGCAGTTGGAAATCGCGGGTCATGGCAAGATACGGAAAAAGAAATGGTCAGGACGAGATGCGTTCGACCCCCTCGACGGTAAGGTCGCGCTGGGCCGAACGCAGCGACACGGCGAACCCGCCGAGCACGTCGACAAAGCTGATCACGAGCATCAGGAAGAACGTCGCCGTCGCAGCCTGCTTCACCAGCAGAAATTCGACCAGCATGACGAGAAACAGGATCAGCGAGAGAGCATGATCGACCACGCTGCGGAGACTGATGCGCGTCGATTTCATCACTTCGCCGAACAGCAGGAGCATCGCGAATACGATCAGGATATCCCCGGCCGATATGGCCCAGTCAGCACCGGACACCATATGGATGGTGGCAATCGTGCCGGACCAGCTCACGCCCGGCATCAGGAAGGCCACGATATTGTAGATCGCAAACGGGATGATCAGCAGCGGAAAGCCGACAAGGAACATGCTCAGCTTTCCTTTCGCAACCCGCGCGGGTTACGCCTCGGTCTTCACCTTCAGTACCTGGCGGCCTTTATACATGCCGGTCTTCAGGTCGATATGGTGCGGACGGCGCAATTCGCCGGAATCCTTGTCCTCGACATAGGCCGGGCGCTTGAGCGCGTCGGCCGATCGGCGCATGCCGCGGCGCGACGGCGAGGTTTTTCTTTTCGGCACAGCCATGGGAAGCGAACTCCTGAAAGTCGAAATGTCGGTATGAAGCCGCGCTTATAGAGGATGGGACGGGCCAAGGCTAGGGCCAAGGCTAGGGGCAAGGCTAGGGACAAGCCTGGGGGCAAGGCCAGGGGGCTCAACGCTTGCGGTTAACGCATTCGGCCGCGCCGGGCGCCCTGGCCGAGCGGCGCTCATATAACCCCGCGAGCCGGCGCAGGCCGGGGCCGGGCCGACGCGCATCACGGTCGTGCGGATTTGGCAGCATCGCGGCCAGCAGCGCCGCCTGATATCGGCTGAGATCGCGCGCCGGTTTGCCGAATGCACGGCGGCTGCCAGCCTCCACACCAAACTCGCCGTTCGGGCCCCATTCGGCGATATTGAGGTAAACTTCCAGAATTCGGCGCTTCGACAGCACCAGGTCGATCCAAAGCGCAAGCGGAAATTCCAGCGCCTTGCGCACGAAGCTACGGCCCGGCCACAGGAAAAGGTTTTTTGCCACCTGCTGGGTGATGGTGGAGCCACCGCGCAGGTCTTCGACGTCGTCGGCATCGGCCAGGGCGTCACGGATCTGCGCCAGATCGACGCCATGATGGCTGCAAAACCGGCCATCCTCCGCAATGATCACGGCGAGCGTCAACGATCGTGAAATTTGCGACAACGGCACATAATGGCGCTGCATGCGCTCGCCGGTGAGCTTGCGCCACATCATCACGGTGGAGAGCGGCCTCCCGAACGAATAGAACGGCGTAATGATGTAGGGCAGCAGCATCAGTGCCAGCACGGCGAGCCCGACCGCGCGCAGGGGCCGCAGGATCTTCGGCAACCGCAGGACGTCGTAGGCGACAGTCAGCTTTGCTTTTTCAGGCCGAGCCATGACCGGTCGAGACTAGCCCATCCCGACCGCGATTTACCCATGGATGTGGCGCTTTGACATGATCCAAACGGCTTCGGAGAAAACCGGTTCCCATTTTACGTGATCATGCGCTATGGCTACCAATGACAGCCATGGACACGGCCCTCTCAAGCGATTTCAACGCACGGCTTACGGCAGTCGCTGTCGAAACCGAAGCCCTGCTCGACCGTTTGCTTTCGCCCAAACCTGAGGCGAGCGAAATCGCGCGCCCGGCGCGGCTGCTGGACGCCATGCGCCATGCCGTGCTCGGTGGCGGCAAACGCTTGCGTCCCTTCCTGCTGGTCGAGACCGCTGCACTTTTTGGCGCCGGACGTCAGGGCGCGCTGATGGCCGGCGCAGCGCTCGAATTCGTGCACTGCTATTCGCTGGTGCACGACGATCTTCCTGCTATGGACGATGACGATCTGCGGCGCGGTCGCCCGACCGTGCACAAGGCCTTCGATGAAGCGACTGCGATCCTCGCCGGCGACGGACTGCTGACTTTCGCCTTCGATGTCCTGGCACGCAATGAGGTGCATCCCGATCCTGCCGTGCGCATCGAACTGGTGCTGGAGCTCGCCCGTGCGGCCGGCCTTGGCGGCATGGCCGGCGGGCAGATGCTCGACCTTGCCGCCGAGGGCCGCTTCGAGAAGAAGCGCGTCCAGACCGAAACCGAGATCCTGACCTTGCAGGCCATGAAGACCGGCGCGCTGCTCAGCTACGCGTGTCGCGCCGGCGCTATCCTCGGCCAGGCCGATGCCAGGACGCGCGCAAGCGTTGGGCGCTATGGCGTGGCAATCGGCAAGGCATTCCAGATCGCCGATGATCTGCTCGACGTTGAAAGCGATACCGCAACTCTGGGCAAAGCCGCCGGCAAGGACGCCGCCGCCGGCAAGGCGACACTGGTTTCGATACTCGGCATTGAGGGTGCCCGCAGACGGCTTGATGAGTTGGTTGAAGAGGCCGACGCGGCGCTGGAGCCATTTGCCGCGAAAGCCGATACTCTGCGTGCCGCCGCCCATTTCATCGCAGAGCGGAGAACCTGAACCGCGCGCGGTCTGGATTATCGCCATGGCCAAGAGCAAGCGTCTGCCCGCGCCCCTTCTGATCCGCATCGCAAGGCTGCATGCCAAGCTCGCCATTGCCGTCGTGATCGGCATTGCGGTCGCTCTGTTGACCCTGCTGGCACCCTACGCGTTCCGAATTCCGGCACGGTTGCTTCTTGGCTGGAATGTCGGCGTTGCGATCTATCTTTATCTGACGATTTCGATGATGTTTCCGCCAGACGTCGAGCGCATCCGCAAGCGCGCCGCCGAGCAGGATGAGGGCGCCTTCGGCATTCTTCTGCTATCGGTCGGCGCCACCATCGCCAGCCTTGCCGCCATCATCATACTGCTTGGCGGCTCCAGGCAGGCGTCGCAGGGCAACTCCATCCCTCAAGTACTGCTCGCCATGACGACGATCATGCTATCGTGGTCATTCGTGCACACGATCTTTGCACTGCACTACGCCCACGAATTTTACGGAGGCCGGAGCAGCGGCGTTACCGGCGGGTTGAATTTTCCCGGCGACAGGCAACCCGCCTACTGGGATTTCCTCTATTTCTCGCTGGTGATCGGCATGACCTCTCAGGTTTCCGACGTCGCCATCACCAGCAAGTCGATCCGCCGGGTCGCTGCAGCGCACGGAGTGTTGTCGTTCTTCTTCAACGTGACGGTACTGGCGCTGACTGTGAACATCGTATCGAACCTGATCTGATCTGACGGAATCCTGGCAGAGATGGAAGCGATTGCACAGACCTTGCTGTTCATGCTGTCGGTGCTGGTGGTGGTCGCGCTCGCCGCCAAGCGCCTCGACATCGCACCATCGATACTGCTGGTGATCGCCGGAATCGGCGTAGCGTTTGTTCCCGGCCTGCCGAAGGTAACACTGGCCCCGGAACTTGTGCTGCTGGTGATGCTGCCGCCGCTGATCTATTCGGCCGGCGTTGCCATGAGCTGGCGCGAATTCAGATTCAATTTACGCCCGATCGCGCTGCTTGCTTTCGGCTGCGTGGTATTCACCACCTGCGCGGTCGCCGCCGCCGCGCATTACGTCCTCAAGTTCGATTGGGCGGTCGGTTTCCTGCTGGGCGCGATCATTGCGCCGCCCGACGTCATCGCGCCGCTGGCGATCGCGCGCCGGCTCGGCTTGCCGCGCCGGCTGGTGGTGGTGCTGGAAGGTGAAGGCCTCGCCAACGATGCCACTGCCTTGATCCTCTATCGTTTCGCAGTGGCGGCGATCGCCACAGGGACGTTCTCGCTCGAAAAAGCCTCGGGCACCTTCGGGCTGATTGTCGTGGGCGAAATCCTTTACGGCATCGGCGTTGGCTGGTTCAGCCTTCGCTTGCGGCAATGGGTGCGGGACCCGCGCGTGGAAATCACCCTGTCGCTGATGACGCCTTATATGGCTTTCTGGGTGCCGGCGCATCTCGGCGGTTCCGGCGTGCTGGCGACGGTCGCCTGCGGCCTGTTTGTGAGCTGGAACGGGCCGCGTCTGATATCCTCGGCGACACGACTGCAAGGCATCTTCTTCTGGGATCTGATCGTCTATCTGATCGAAGGCATCGTATTCCTGGTCACCGGCTTGCAGGCGCGCACGCTGGTCGAGGATGCCCGCGTCTTCTCGATTTCCGAATTGCTCGTTGCGACCGCGTTGACCGCGGTGATCGTCATCGCGGCGCGTTTCATCTGGGTTTTTCCGGCCACCTATATCCCGCGCTGGATCGTGCCGGGCCTGCGAAGGCGCGATCCGTCGCCGCCATGGCGATTGCCGTTTTTCCTGTCTTTCACCGGCGTGCGCGGGGTGGTCTCGCTCGCCGCCGCGCTTGCTATTCCCTATTTTCTCGACAACGGCCAGCCGTTCCCGCACCGCGATCTGATCCTGTTCGTGGTATTCGGCGTGATCATCATCACCCTCGTCGGGCAGGGCTTGATGCTGCCGAGCGTCGTGCGCTGGCTGGGCCTGAGCCGGCTCGGCACCGAAGAGCACTTCAGCGAGATCAAATCCGAACTCGACGCGCGCGTGGCCGCGCTCGACGAAGTTGAAAAGCGCCTCGACAAATTTGTTGCCGAACGCGAATTGCCGGCCGAAGTGGTCGAACTGCTCAAAACCCGCAATCAGAGCCGCACCCAGATCCTGCCGAAGGATATGAAAGACGGGCTCGACAAGATGCGGCTGTCCGCAAAGGTCAAGAAGGAGCTGATCGATGCCGAGCGTGATTTCATCTATCAGCTGCTGCGCGACGGCAAGATCACCGACGAGGCGCGCCGCCGGATCGAATATGAGCTCGATCTGGAGGAAGCCGGCCTCGCCAACCGCGGCACTGACGGCGGCGGATGGATGTAGCAGAGGAAGATGGGAGGCCGCCATCGGCGGCCGCGCGATCAGGATATGATGGGCGGGAACACTTGATCCCCGCACGACGCTCCGCCGCGGCACCATGGCTACCGGCCAATCCAGACCCGCGCGATTGAAGGTTTCCGTTCGACGCCGAACGTCGGCTTGAAGAACTACTCCGCGGCGGTCCGCGTGCCGGTCCCGAAACGCCGCTCGATGTAGTCGATCACCATCTGCTTGAAATCGCCGGTGAGCGTCGGACCACGCAATGTGGCGGCCTTCTTGCCGTCGATGAACACTGGCGCGGTCGGCTGCTCGCCGGTGCCGGGCAGCGAAATGCCGATGTCGGCGTGCTTGCTCTCGCCCGGGCCGTTGACGATGCAGCCCATGACCGCGACGTTCAAAGTTTCGACGCCCGGATAGCGCGTCTTCCATTCCGGCATGGAGTCCCGGATGAAGCCCTGAATATCCTGCGCCAATTCCTGGAACGTGGTCGAGGTGGTACGCCCGCAGCCGGGACACGCGGCGACCAGCGGTACAAATGTGCGCAGACCCATGGTCTGCAACAGTTCCTGCGCCACTTGCACCTCTCGGGTGCGATCGCCGCCGGGTTCAGGCGTCAGCGAAATACGGATTGTGTCGCCGATCCCCTGCTGCAAGAGCACACCCATGGCGGCCGACGACGCAACGATGCCCTTGGTTCCCATGCCGGCTTCGGTCAAGCCAAGATGAAGCGCGTAGTCGCAACGGCGCGCCAGCTCCGAATAGACCGCAATCAGATCCTGCACAGCCGACACCTTTGCAGAAAGAATAATGCGGTTTTTCGGCAGACCGATTTCCTCCGCGCGCGCCGCCGACAGCGTCGCCGACTGCACCATGGCTTCGTGCATGACCTGGCGAGCTTCCCGCGGCTCGGCCGCGCGGGAATTTTCGTCCATGAGCCTTGTCAGCAACTCCTGGTCGAGCGAGCCCCAATTGGCGCCAATGCGTACCGGCTTGTTGTATTTGAGCGCCATCTCGATGATGGCGGAGAACTGCCGGTCGCGCTTGTCGCGGAAACCGACATTGCCGGGATTGATACGGTATTTGTCGAGCGCCTCGGCGCAGGCCGGGTAATCGGCGAGCAACTTGTGGCCGATGTAGTGAAAATCGCCGACGATGGGAACGTTCATCCCCATCTTGGCAAGGCGTTCCTTGATGTGCGGCACGGCGGCGGCCGCCTCGTCGCGGTCGACGGTGATGCGCACCAGTTCCGAGCCGGCGCGCGCAAGCGCTGCGACCTGTCGCGCGGTGCCTTCCACGTCGGCGGTGTCGGTATTGGTCATCGACTGCACGACGATCGGCGCGCCGCCGCCGACATTGACGTCGCCGACATTGACCTGCACCGAGCGATGACGCGCTTTGGCCGAAGTTTCGCTCATGGAATCCCTTGAACGCGATAATCTGACCTTAGATCGGCGCTCGCGTTGCGCATTTCCAGCCCTCACATGCCAAACGCCTGGCGGGCCGTCAACGGCGCGCCAATTCGGGCGGATTTGCCGCCCTCTGTTCGCCTACCGGGGGCCTGCGCTAGATTGCGGCCAAAGCGGCAACGGCGCAAAGGGCAGATTGGCAATGGACGAAGACAAGACGATGACCCTGATTTTCCGCTGCCCGCCGGAATTGTTGGATATTCTGCCGGCGCCAATTCCGGCCGTGCAGGGCCTGCCCGACTGGTTCAAGGCATTGCCACACACGGCATTCAACGCGATCACGCAGGGCGAAGGCCAGACGGTCAAACGCTGCCCGCCCTTCATCGACGCGATGACTTACGGTTTTCTGATTCCCCTGCCCTGCGACCTCAAGGTGGAGAACGGCGAATTCAGCTGGGACTTCGACCCTCCGCTCAACAGCGTCGACAATTTCGTGCGCTCGCCGATCGCCTTTCATGATTCAAGCCAGATCGCCGGCACGCCGTTCTTTGAAGAAGACCGCTTCGCCATCAAGTTCAACAATTTCTGGAGTATCGAGACGCCGCCGGGCTACTCGCTTTTGTTCACACATCCCGCCAATCGGGCCGATCTGCCTTTCACCACGCTGACCGAACTCGTCAACTCCGACCTCTATCACGACAGCAGGGTCAATTTTCCGGCGCACTGGCACGACATAAGCTTCAACGGCGTACTTCCGAAAGGAACGCCTGTCGCGCAATGCATGCCGGTCAAGCGCGAAAGCTGGCGTTCGCGCGTGGAAGCTCTTTCGGACGACGATGTCGCGCGACTGCGTGAGATGGGGAGCGCCATCGAACGGGAACAGGGCATATATCGGCGCCAATTCCGGGCAGATAAGCGCTAGTCTTTTCCGTCGCGCAACGTGCGCACCGCATCGCTCGGCCGCAGCCAAAAGCGGCCCCGTCCGGCATCGACGAGCGCGACGACAGCCTCACCGAACATTTTTGTGCTGGCGCGGCTTGCCACGCGAAGATGGTCGAGCGCTTCCTCATTGCGACCAAGCTCGATCAGACAGATGCCCAGCCCGATTTGAGCTGCAGCGTCTTTCGGCGTTAAAGCAAGCAGACGCCGATAGGTCTCCGCCGCCCGCGTAAAGTCGCGCTCGGCCTGGTACCCGCGGGCAAGCGAGTAGAGCGCATCCGGATTTGCGGGCGCGAGCGCGACCGCCCGAGCGAAGGCAGCGCGCGCTTCCTTGTTCTTCCCGCGCGCAGATAAAACACGGCCGAGCTCCAACGACAGGTCGGCGAAGTCGGGGGCAATCGCGAGGCCCTGGTGCAGGATTTCGATCGCCTCGTCGTGCCGGTTGAGCGTGGCAAGCAGATTGGCAAGCTCGAGAAAGGCAGGCGGAAACGGCGGCTTGCGTTTGGCGGCGCGTTCGAGCCGTTCGCGCGCCTCCTCGTCGCGGCCAGCCTGGCGCAGCGCCACCGCAAGCTCGGTCTCGGTCGCCGCGTCGCGCGACTGGCGCGCGGCACGCTCGAGCGGCGCGATCGCCTCCTTGCCACGGCCCTGCATCACCAGCGCGGTTCCGAGAATCTGCAACGCCGGCAGACTGCCGGCATTGGCCTTGAGCACCTCGGCGGCGAAGCGCTCGGCTTCGACGGGCCGGCCGGCCTGAATGGCCGAAGCGGCACTCTGCAAGGCAAGCTCGCTCGGGCTCGGTCCGCGCCGGGCTGCATTCGGAAGAGGTGGCGGCTTCAAGGCCATCGGTGGGTGCCGGTTTTGCAAACGAAGCCTGCGAAATTACCACGAGATCCGGATGATGTCGCCGATGTCCTGATGCAACGACATTCCTGGCCGCGAGCGAGGCGAACATTTTCCGCCTCTATTCGCTCACAGGGGTCTGAGATAGATTGGCGGGAGCGCCTGCAAAACCCCAGCGATGAGGCAATCGACCGATGAATCAGGACGGCAAGATGAAGCTGATTTTCCGCTGCCCGCCGGAACTGGCCGCGATCTTGCCGCCGCCGATTCCGGCTGTGCAAGGCCTGCCGGGCTGGTTCAAGTCGCTGCCGCAAACGGCATTCAACGCAGTCACGCAGGGGGAAAGCCAGACGGTCAAACGCTGCCCGCCCTTCATCGACGCCATGACCTTTGGTTTTTTGATCCCGCTCCCGTGCGATCTGAGAGTCGAGAATGGCACGTTCAACTGGGACCTGGATCTGCCGGTCAACAGCGTCAATAATTTCATGCGCTCGCCGATTGCATTTCACGATGCCAGCCAGGTCGCCGGCACCCCGTACCAGCAGGGCGATAACTTTGCCATCAAGTTCAACAATTTCTGGACGATCGAAGCCCCACCCGGTTATTCGCTGCTGTTCACGCATCCGGTGAACCGCGCGGATTTGCCGTTCACCACGCTGACCGGTCTGGTCGATTCCGACCTCTACCGCGACAATCGTGTTCATTTCCCGGCGCACTGGCATGATCTTGAATTCAAAGGTGTGCTGCCGAAGGGGACGCCGGTGGCGCAATGTATACCGGTCAAGCGCGAAGCATGGGAGGCCAGCATCGAGATGCTATCGAGCGATGACGCGATGCGTTTGCGCGAATTGTCGAGCGCGATCGATCGCAACACGGGCGTCTACCGTCATCAATTCCGTGCGGGCAAACGATAGGCCCGCGCATACAGCTACTCGCCGCTCAAGTATCGCGTAGCATCGACCGGCCTCAGCCAGAACGTGCCGTGTCCACAGGCCGCCAGCGCGGTCAAGGCTTCGCCGAACATTTTCGGGCTGCTCTGCGCGGCTCGTCGGATGCTCGCCATCCCTTCGTCTTTCAGGCCAAGCTCGATCAGGCACATGCCGAGCCCGATACAGGACGCAGCGTCGCCCGGTTCGATCTCCAACAACCTGCGGAACATGTCTGCCGCTTGCGCAAATTCGCCGCTGCTTTGCATCACGCGCGCAAGCGCAAATATTGCGTCGGTATGGTGTGGTACAAGTTCAAGAACGCGCGACAGCGCCAGGCGGGCGCTGGCCTGGTCATTGCGCGCAGAGTGAACACGGCTGAGCTCCAGCGACAGGTCGGCGAAGTCGGGGGCAATCGCGAGGCCCTGGTGCAGGATTTCGATCGCCTCGTCGTGCCGGTTGAGCGTGGCCAGCAGATTGGCAAGCTCGAGAAAGGCAGGCGGAAACGGCGGCTTGCGTTTGGCGGCGCGTTCGAGCCGTTCGCGCGCCTCCTCGTTGCGGCCAGCCTGGCGCAGCGCCACCGCAAGTTCGGTCTCGGTCGCCGCGTCACGCGACTGGCGCGCCGCACGCTCGAGCGGCGCGATCGCCTCCTTGCCACGGCCCTGCATCACCAGCGCGGTTCCGAGAATCTGCAACGCCGGCAGACTGCCGGCATTGGCCTTGAGCACCTCGGCGGCGAAGCGCTCGGCTTCGACGGGCCGGCCGGCCTGAATGGCCGAAGCGGCACTCTGCAAGGTAAGCTCGCTCGGGCTCGGTCCGCGCCGGGCTGCATTCGGAAGAGGTGGCGGCTTTAAAGTCATCGGTTGGTGCCGGTCATCGCGGACATTTCACGACGGGGGCCAAGTTAGCGTTCGCTGTTCACCGACGCCAGTCCGGTTGCAAGTGCGGTTGACGCCCTGCCTCTGTTCGCTGCGCGGGCCCTACGGTAGATTTGCTGCCTTGCTACCAGGCGATGTGGAAACGACGTGGAGGCCGACTGCGATGGATCAAGCCAATGAAATGACCTTGATGTTCCGCTGCCCTCCGGAGCTTGAATCCGTCCTGCCGCCGCCGCTTCCGGCCGTGGAAGGCCTACCCGACTGGTTCAAGGGTCTGCCGCAAAAGTCGTTTAATCCGATTGCCCAGTCGGACACGCAGACCGTCAAGCGCTGCCCGCCGTTCATCGACGCCATGACCTACGGTTTCCTGATGCCGCTGATTTGCGATCTCAAGGTGGAGAAGGGCGAGTTCAGCTGGCTACTCGACTTGCCGCATGGCGGCAAGTGCAAGTACGCGCGCTCGCCGATCGCTTTTCACGATCCGAGTCAGGTGGCCGGTTCGCCGTATCACGAGCAGGATCGCTTCGTCATCAAGTTTCACAATTTCTGGACGATCGAATCGCCGCCAGGGTATTCGCTTTTGTTCACCCATCCAGTAAACCGGCCGGACCTGCCCTTCACAACGCTGACCGGCCTGGTGGACTCGGACCTCTACCGCCAAAATTGGATTCATTTTCCGGCGCAGTGGCACGACGCGGATTTCAGCGGCGTGTTGCCGAAAGGAACACCGGTGGCGCAGTGCATCCCGGTCAAGCGCGAGAGCTGGGTCGCGCGGACGGCGCGGCTGTCCGATGAGGACGCCGCGCAGATCAACGAGTTATCGGATGAGATTGCACGCGAAACCGGCATCTATCGCCGGCAATACCGCGCCGTAAAACGCTAGCGAATCAGCTTTTCTCGCCGCGAAAGAAGCGGGCGGCGGCGCTCGGTTTGATCCAGAAGCGGCCGCGACCCGACGACACCAGTGCCATTAGCGCCTGCCCGTATAGTTTCGGCCCCCCGCGGGTGGCCATGCGGAAGTTGTTGAACGCGGCCTCCACATCACCGAGCTCGAGCTGGCAGGTGCCGATCCCGACGCGCGCGGCGGCGACATCGGGCTTGGCCGCCAACAGCCGCAAATAGATCTCTACCGCCTGAGCATAGGCGCCGGCATTCTGCAAGACGCGGGCAAGCCCGTGCATAGCGTCGACGTTTGCCGGTGCGGTGCGCAGAGCGCGCACATAGGCGTCTCGCGCCTCCTCGAGCTGATTGCGGGCGCTGAAGATATTGCCGAGCTGAATCGACAGCTCCGCGAAGTTGGGGGCGACTTCCAGGCCGCGCCTAAAGATTTCGATCGCCTCTTCGGTGCGGCCGCTCGATGAGAGGTGGAAGCCGAGTTCCAGAAAGGCCGGCGCAAACGGCGGTCGGCGCTTGACTGCGCGCTTGAGGCTGTGCTCGGCGTCGGCGTGGCGACCTGCCTGGCGCAGCACCATGCCGAGCTGGGTTTCGACCAAAGGATTGCGCGTGTGGCGCGCGCCGCGTTCGAGCGGCGCGATCGCCTCTTCGGCGCGATCCTGCGCTAGTAGCGCATAGCCGAAGATCTGTAACGCGCCGGAATGATAAGGGTCCGCTCTCAGCAGATCGGCGGCGATGTGCTCCGCCTCGGCTGCTTGTCCTCGCTGCAAGGCAAAGGCCGCGCGCTCCAACGCCTCGTCATTGCCGCCGCGGCGTGCCGGCGGTGGATTGGGAAATCGGGGTGGATTCAAAGCCATCGATAAAAAGCTATCATCATCGCGCCCGGTTCACCAATACGAGCCCTCCGGTGACCAGCGCCACTGCCGCAATGAAAGCGCCCGTCAGCGGCTCCCCCAGCACCAGATGGCCGGCGGCGACGCCGAACAGCGGCGTCAGGAACGTGAAAGCCGAAAGCCTGTTGGCCGAATAGCGCATCACCAATGCATACCAGACCACGAAGGTGATGCTCACGACCCAAATGGTCTGATAGGCGAGCGCGCCGATCGCGATTGCCGACGGCGCATGGGTGAAATGCTCGCCGGCAATCGCCGTTGCCGCCGCCAGCATCGGCACCGAGACCACGAGCTGATAGAGCATCACTTTTTCGGCGGAGATCCGATTGAGCCGGCTGGCTTTGGTAATCAGCGTGGTCGCGGCCCAGAAAAAAGCGGCGCCGGTCAACATGAGATCGCCGATGGCCTGCCGCGGATCCATCGCCGGGGTCGGCAGACCGAATGCGATCAGCATGCCTGAAAATGAGAGCGCAAGCCCGAGCCATTGTGCCGCGCTGAAACGATCGACCGGCAGCACAAAGCGCGCACCGACCACGACAAAAAACGGCGCGAGATAGAGAAACAGCACGGCGCGGGTGGCGGTGGTGTAGACGAGGCCTTGATAGATCAAAATGAACTCGGCGCCAAAGCCGACCCCCACCGCAAGACCGGCGAGCAACGTGCCGTCTCGTGTCAGCAACGTAATGCCACGCAGCCGGCACCAGCCGGCGATCAGCACCGCGGCGACGACCGATCGGATCGTGGCCTGGATCAGCGGCGGGATATCGTGGATGGCGAGCTTGGTGGCGACCTGGTTGAACCCCCAGGACAGGCAAAGCACGACCACGATCGCCGCAGCAACCGGATCAAGCGGACGCGTGGTGGAGTTGTAGGCTGGCGCGGGAGCCGACATTCAGGGTTTCCGGAAGGCGGCGACGGTTCTAGCGCGCAATGCCGCGCGCGGCTACGTTCCGCTGCTACGCGACTGCCTTGCAGTGCGCGCAGATGCCGGAAATCTCGATCACCGGCGTCTTCGGCGAAAAGCCGGCGGCGCGCGAGGCGGTCCTGATGGTGTCGGCGACGGCCGCGGAAGCCGCTTCACCGACCGCGCCGCATTTCTCGCAGATCAGGAACACGACGGGATCGCCACTGGCGTGATCGTGCACGCAGGCGATGAAGGCATTGCGGCTCTCGATGCGGTGCGCCAGGCCCTGTTCGCGCAGGAAATCGAGCGCACGATAGATGGTGATCGGCGCCGGACGCGCTCCGCGCGTGGCGAGCCTGTCGATCAACTCATAGGCGCCGAGCGGCTGATGGCTCCCCAGGAGCGCCTCCAGCACGCGCCGGCGTGGCGGCGTCAGGCGCTCCTTGCGCGCGGCGCAGATCGCCTCGGCATGGGCGATGGCGTCGCTGGCGCAGCGCTCGTGATCGTGACCGGGCGCCGGGAACACGGCGTGGATGTTGGTCTTTCTGGCCAAGTCGCGCTCCACCTATCAGCTTTAAGTCTAACGTGATGGCGGCTGAGTCGTCCTTACATATATATTGCACTGCAACAAGAATAAGAGCAGGTTCCGCCCCTTATTCAGAGCGTCAGTTTACGGGCCATTTGGCGGCCGCAGGCCTCAAAAGGATATGCCATGCTGAAAGGAAAGACCGCACTGGTCACCGGCTCCACCTCCGGGATCGGGCTCGCCACCGCCCGCGCACTGGCGCAGGACGGCGCCAACGTCATGCTCAACGGTTTCGGCGACAAGGCGGCAATCGAAAAGCTGTGCACCGGGATCGAGAAGGAGTTCGGCGTCAAGGCGTTCTATTCGGCTGCCGACATGACGAAGCCCGACGAGATCGCGGCCATGATTGCCGAGACCGAGAAGAGCTTCGGCGCGCTCGACATACTGGTGAACAATGCCGGCATTCAGCACGTGGCGAACATCGAGGATTTCCCGGTCGAGAAATGGGACGCGGTGATTGCCATCAATCTGTCGTCGTCGTTCCACACGATCCGTGCCGCGGTGCCCGGCATGAAGCGGCGCAAATGGGGCCGCATCATCAACATCGCCTCGGCGCACGGGCTGGTGGCCAGCGGTCAAAAGGTGGCCTACGTGGCGGCCAAGCACGGCATGGTTGGCCTCACCAAGGTCGTCGCGATCGAGACTGCCAATGCCGGCATCACCTGCAACGCCATATGCCCGGGCTGGGTCCTGACGGCGCTGGTGCAGAAGCAGATCGACGACCGCGCCAAGGCTTCGGGCAAATCGGTACGCGAAGAAGAAATCGCTTTGCTGTCGGAAAAGCAGCCAATGCATTCCTTTACCAAGCCGGAGAGCATCGGGGCCCTCGCAGTGTTTCTGGCGAGCGACGCGGCTGCGACCATTACCGGGTCCGCCTATTCGATCGACGGCGGGTGGGTCGCGCAGTGAAATGATCGAATTTCTTACCCGCGCCTTTGGCGGCGACAAGTCAGGCAAGCCGAAGCGGCCCAAGCGCATCAATCTGGCGCTGCAGGGCGGCGGTGCGCACGGCGCCTTCACCTGGGGTGTGCTTGATCATCTCCTGGAGGATGGGCGGTTGGCGGTGGAGGGAATTTCCGGCACCTCCGCCGGCGCGGTCAACGCGGTGATGCTGGCCGACGGGCTCAAACGCGGCGGGCCCGACGAAGCGCGCAAACGGCTGGCCGATTTCTGGAAGGCGGCGAGCCTTGGCGGCGATCTTCCGGCAGTGCAACGCGCCGTACTCAACCGGCTCTTCTCGCTGCTGCCGAGCGAAGGCTCGCCGACACTCGACTGGTTGACCGCCTGGTCGCGCTATCTTTCGCCATACGACTTCAATCCGCTCAACATCAATCCACTCAAGGACATGATCGAACGTCTCGTGGATTTTGAAGGACTGCGCACCGACCGGCGTCCGATCTACATTGCCGCCACCAATGTGCAGACCGGACGGCTGCATATCTTTCCGCATGAAAAAATCTCGGCCGAA
This sequence comes from uncultured Alphaproteobacteria bacterium, assembly GCA_963828695.1. Lineage (GTDB taxonomy): Bacteria > Pseudomonadota > Alphaproteobacteria > Rhizobiales > Xanthobacteraceae > Pseudolabrys. The sequence goes on from CAWHFS010000001.1 coordinate 1,663,089, forward strand.
ACGGTGATGGCATCGGCCTGCCTGCCGGCGGTGTTCCGCGCGGTGGAAATCGATGGCGTGTCCTATTGGGACGGCGGCTATCTCGGCAATCCGGTGCTCTACCCGTTCTTTCGCTCGACCGATACCGAGGACGTACTGATTGTTCAAATCAACCCGCTGGTCCGGAAAAAGATTCCAACCTCGACCCGCGAAATCATGAGCCGGGTGAACGAGATCACTTTCAATTCCGCGCTGATGGCGGAATTGCGCGCGATCGAATTCGTCAATCGGCTGATCGATCAGGGCCGGCTGCCTCACGGAACCGGTGTCAACGAATACCGCCAGATCAAGGTCCACCGCGTCGTACTCGAGGGTCTCGGCGAGCGCTTCGGCTCGGCCACCAAGCTGCGCAATGACTATGAATCCTTCGAGCTGTTGCGCAAGCTTGGCCAGCGCGCGGCGCGGCGCTTTCTCGACGCCCACTATGACGACATTGGCGTGCGCAGCAGCGTCGATCTCAAGGCCGAGGTTTATTCGGAGCGGGGGTGATATAATTCCCCTATGGCTGAACTCTCCGCCGAGATCGGCGCCACGCGCCTCGACATCGTGGTCGCCGACATCACCACGCTCGATGTGGGCGCGATCGTCAATGCCGCCAACAGAACATTGCTCGGTGGCGGCGGCGTCGACGGCGCCATTCACCGCGCAGCCGGGCCTGAACTGCTGGCCGAATGCGAGACGCTGGGCGGTTGCGATACCGGTTCGGCCAAAATCACCCGCGGCTACAGACTAAAAGCGCGGCACGTCATTCATGCGGTCGGCCCGGTCTGGGGCGGCGGCGACAAGGGCGAGGACGCGCTGCTGGCGGGCTGTTACCGCACGGCGCTCGATCTGGCTGCAGAGAACGCGCTGACCTCGATTGCCTATCCCGCGATTTCCACCGGCATCTACCGCTTTCCCGCCGATCTGGCCGCACGCATCGCGGTCGGCACGGTGGCGTCGGAAATTGCCGCCCGCCCGCGCGGGCTGACGCAGGTGGTGTTCTGCTGCTTCGCAGCTGAAAGCGCGGAGCACCACAAAAATGCGTTTGCGGAGTTGGGGTTGGTGTAGCCAAAACCGTTCGTCCTCGCGCAAGCGGGAATCCAGCCCTTTGTGGCCCTAGGTCCCCGCTTGCGCGGGTATGAACGGAGTTTGTGGTAGCGCGTTGCGGTCTACGCCTTCGGCGCCACGTCCAGCCGCGCAATCCAGTTTTCAAGTCCAGGCTTTGCCGCGGGATAGATCTCCATCACGGTCGGATCATGGCCCGGCACCATGTGCTGGCGCGAGGAGGACAGCTTCAACAGCGTCCTGTAACCCTCGAGCGTGTCGCCGACCGAATAGGTGATCGGGAACACACGCCCCTCATCGATATGCGAATACAGATGGCAGCAATCGGATGCGACCACGATGTAGCCGCGCCTTGTCTTGACCCGCACGCATTGCAGGCCCTTGGAGTGCCCGCCGATCTTGTGCACGGTGATGCCCGGCGCCAGCTCCTCGACACCATCATGGAATTCGACGCGGTAGGCGTAAATCTTTTTCACCATCGCCAATACATCGCTTTCACTGAACGGTATGCGTAACATCTGGTGACACATGCAACGACCGGTGGCGTAGGCGATTTCGGTGTCCTGCACGTGATAGCGCGCGTTCGGGAACAGGTCGTAATTTCCGGCGTGATCCCAATGCATATGCGTGCAGACCACGTGATCGATCTTGTCGGGCGCGATCCCCAGCGCCTGCAAACCCTCGCCGACCGGATGTATGATCTTGCGCCCGCGTTCCTTGGCCGCCGTCTGGTCGAAGCCGGTATCGCACACGAAGGTGCCATGCGGGCCCTTGATGACCCAGACGTAGTAAGCGATCGACGTCATCGCATCATGCGGATCGCCGAAGATGTAGTTTTCCGAGCGCATGCGCGCGTGCTCGGCGTAGCGGACGGCATAGACCTCGTGGACGTCGTCGCTCATGTTTTCTTCCCCACCGTGACGCCGGCACGTTTCTCGATCATTTTGACGATTGCCGTGAAGTCGCTGTCGCCGCCGTATTCGGTGTTTGTCGTCTCCCACTGATCCAGGACGGCGTTCATCACGGCACTGGGGACATCCAGGTTTTTGGCTTCCTCGACGCAGAGCCGTACGTCCTTGAGCATGAGCGCCGTTGCAAAGCCGTAGTTGAACGTGCGCGGCAGAATCGCCTGCGGAAATTTTCCGTCCGACGCGGTGGTGCGGCCGGAGCCTGCGTTGATGACGTCGATCATCACCGCCGGATCGAGACCGGCCTTCACCCCCATGGCCACAGCCTCCGAAGTCGCGGCCATGGCGGTGGCGGAGAGGAAATTGTTGGCAAGCTTCATGGTCTGCGCCATCCCGGATTTTTCGCCAATGACGAAGACCTTGCCGAATACGCTCAGGGCATCCTTCACCAGATCAATGTCGGCCTTCGGGCCCGAGACCATCACCGCGAGCGTGCCCTTGGTGGCACCGCCAACGCCACCACTCACCGGACTGTCGATCTGCACGATGTTCTTCTTCGCCAGTTCCGCCGCAATCCTGGCCGCAACGCGCGCACCGGTGGTGGACAAGTCGATGAAGCGCTTGACCCGCTTGCCATGGATGACGCCGCCTTCACCGGTCGCGACCTTTTCGGATATCTGCAGCGATGGCAGGCTCGCCATCACGGTCTCGACGCGGTCGGCGACATCCTGCGGCGAGGATGCCACCTGCGCTCCGAGCGCCACCAGCGGTGCCACCGCGTCGTTGCGAGTGTCGAAGACGACGAGCTTGTGCCCGGCCTCGATCAGCCGGCGCGCCATCGGCCCACCCATGTTGCCGAGCCCGATAAACCCGATTTCCATTTTGCTTCCGTCCCTTGGCAATTTTGAGCCAACGACTTTGCCTGAGGCTGCGATCGATGGGAAGTGCGCTTGCGTCAACGCCTTCGCGTCTCAATTCCCGCGCGGGCGGAAATGAGCCGGAGAACGCGCTATGGCGCCTGAATGGATGCTGCCTGCGCCGCCTTGGCCGGCTTGCGGTTTCGGCGACCGCGACGCAAGCCTTCGATGAAGACGATGGCGATGACGATGACGAGGATATGCCCGACATACTGCTTGGCAAAGAAGCCTAGCCCGTTGTTGTCGAACAACAGCAGCGCCCGGCGGAGGTTTTCGTCGGCCAGTGGCGCCAGGATGACGCCGAGCACAACGGGCGCTGCCGGGAACTTGAATGCATAGAAGGCATAACCAAGAAAGCCGCCCGCCACCATGATCCAGACGTCGAACATGTTGGTGCGCACCGAATATGCGCCGATGATGCAGATGGGAATGATCAGGGTCATCAGCAGCCCGCGCGGCAGCGAGAACAGTTTTACGCACGGCTTGATCAGCGCGAGCGCGGCACCGAACATCAGAAAGTTTGCGACGATGAGCAGCGCGTAGATCAGCTCGATCAATCCGGGCTGATCGATATCGATGGTCGGCCCAAGTTGCACGTTCTTGAGCTGCAACGACGCCATCAGGGCGGCGGCCGGTGCGCTGCCGGGGATGCCGAGCGTCAGCGTGGGCAGCATGGAGCCGCCGATATTGGCGTTATTGGCGACTTCAGCGCAAACGATGCCCTGGAAACTGCCCTTGCCCCACTTCGCTTTTTCTTCCGGGTTGGCGCGCCGGCGGCCGACGTCATAAGCGAGAAACGCCGCGATATTGGCCCCCGCGCCCGGGATGGCGCCGATGACGGTGCCGATGAGACCGGAACGAAGTGCCGCCGGCATATGCTTGATGAGCAAATCGAACGATGGAATGGCGCGGCCGACGTTTTCGGGCATCGGCGTATGCTCGCGCTGCGGCAGCACCTTGAAGATTTCGGCCAGGCCGAACAGGCCGATCAGGATGGCGACATAACTGATGCCGTCGTAAAGCGCCGGTATGTCGAAGGTGAAACGGGCCACGCCGTAAATCGTGTCGTAGCCGACGAAAGCCAGCAGCATGCCGATCCAGCCGGTGATCCAGCCCTTGAGCGGCATGCTGCCCGAGGTCATCGACCCGCAAATCGATATGCCGATGACCGCGAGCAGAAACATTTCCCATGAGCGAAACCGCAGCGCGATGGCGAGAATGAGCGGCATGCAGGCAACCAGCAGCAGGATGCCGACCCAATTGCCCATGAAGGACGCCGTAATCGAAAGTCCCAGCGCCTGGCCACCCATGCCCTTCTTCGCAAGTGTATGGCCTTCGATCATGGTCGGTACCGAATCCGGCGTGCCGGGAATGTTGATCAGAACGGCCGAGATGGCGCCGCCGAAGGTGCTTGCCGTATAGACACCGAGCATGAAGGCGAGCGCGACGTCCTGTTTCATGCCGACGGACAGGCCGATCAGCAGCATCATCGCCATGGTGGTCGAAAGGCCCGGCATGGCGCCCCAGAATATGCCGAGGCAGACGCCGCCGAGCGTGACCAGCAGCAGATAGGGCGAAAGCGCGTGGAGGAAGGCATCGACCACTGGCGGATCTCACGGCAAGGGGGTTTGAAACAGCATGCGGAATACGATCGACAGGAACGCGATCCAAACCACGGTGACCGCCAGACAGGCCCAGAGGGGCGCGCGCCAGTAAATCCGCAACAGGCCGGTCACGAAGACGACCGACACCGGCTCGAAGGCGCCGATGTAGAAATGCTGCGGGCCGATATTGAAACTCATCTCGAACGGAACGACCTGCAGCGCCAGCACATAGAGTGTGACGATGCCGCCAAGCGCAAGCGAGCGCATGGCGTCGGGCGGGATCTCGAAGCGATCGAGCGCGCGCGGTGTGGTGCGCCGGCGGGTCATCGCGGAGATGCCGAGCAGCAGCGCCATCACCACCAGGCTCGCCGCGGTGACAAACGGCAACAGGCCCGGTGCGGTGAACACGATGCCGCCGGGCACGGGAAGGCGCAGCAATTCGACGGCCAGGAAGACGGCAATCGCAGCAATGACGATCGCCGCCCAAAGATCCATGATCGGGGTCGCGAGACCCGCATTGGCGTCTTCCGACAACACGCGTTTTTCGTCGTCAGCCAATTCGTCGCTGGCCATCGCGTTGACCTTGCTAAGCGTCGATTTTTTGCGGAGCTGCAGCGAGCGGAGCAGCGCCCCGCTCGCCGAACATGACGTCAGGCACCGACGGGCTTGTAACCCTTCGGCGGCCACCACTTGTCGAAGTCGTCCGGATCAGGCAGGCCGAGTTCCTTGGCCGTCTTCACCTTGCCGCCGACCTGCTCACGATATTTGTTGAACAGGTAAGCGGTACTGACTTCCAGCTGGGCAGCGCGCTTGTCGGCAGCTTCCCCGGTGAGAACCTGCTGCTCGAAGAACTTCGTTTCACAAACCGCCTTGAAGGCAGGTGACTTGGCTGCCTTGACGAAAGCGTCGGTGATCTCGTTCTGCACTTCCACCGGCACCGAGCGCCGCATCATCAGATTGTAGTTGCCACCCAGCGGCAGCAACGGCTTGGTCGCCGGCTTCAGCGTGCCGATCGAATACAACACCTTGCCGTCTTTCAGCTTGATGTCAGCCGTACCGCAGTGGAACAGGTTGCGCAGCTTGCCGGCGCGGAGCAGTTCGATGTGCTCATGCACGCCACCGCCGGCAATCATGGTTTCGCCTTGCAGCCCGGCAAGCGTCGCCGGCTTGCCACCCTTGTAGGGAACGAACTGCACGGTGATGCCGAGCTGCCGCGCGATCTGCATCGCGACTTCGTGCCAGATGCCGCCTGTGCCCGAGGTGGAGATGGTCAACCTTCCGGGGTTTGCCTTGCCGAACTTGATCACGTCGTCGACGGTCTTGAACTCGGACTCTTCGCGCACGGACCAACTCGCGAGCGAGGACGCCGCCTGCATGATCGTCCAGTCCTCCCAGATCTTGCTGGTCGTGTGGCCCATCACGCGCACGAACTTGTTGAAGTTGGCCGCACCCAGCAGGGTGTAACCATCGGCCGGCTGGCCGAGCACATAGTTGGTGGCGATCCCGCCGACCGCACCCGGCTTGTTGACCGGCTCGATCGTCCAGCCTTTGGCCGCAGCCATCTCCTTGGCGATGAGGCGCATGACAACGTCCGTGCCGCCGCCGGCCGCGTACATGATGACGATGGTGACGGGCTTGTCCGGCCACTTCGCGGCATCGGCCGATCCCGGCCGGATGATCAGGAAACTGGCTGCCCCGAGCGCACCGGCGAGCACGTCGCGCCGCCCGATAGAATTGTTAGTCCCACTCCCTCTGGGTATGTCCATTTGCAAATCCTCCAAGTGATGCCAGCGCCTTTTTTTCGGCAAGCGCTTGGCCGCAGTGTACGTCACCGGACGGGCGCTGGAAGCACAAAGCAACCGCAAATATTTCCCGGCCATCACGCACGGAGACGGTCGGTCTCGTTTGCCGGAACATGGATGCGCCGGCCAGACAAGGCTGCATTGGCAATGGCGTGTCGTCCAAAGGGCGTATTGCAATAATAATAAGCCAGCTTATTATAAGCATGTTCATGCAAATCGGAGCTTTGCCTTGTCTTCGGCCCAGCGCGAAATCGCCTTTACAATCATGGATGTAGCCAGGTTGCTGAAGACGCATGCCGACCAGCGCGCGCGCCAATACGGCATGACCCGGGCGCAATGGGCGGTTCTGTTCCGGCTCGACCGCTCCGAGGGGCTCAAGCAGTCGGAACTCGCCGAAATCCTTGACCTGCAGCCGATTTCGCTCACCCGCCTGCTCGACCGCCTGGCCGGGAACGGGTTGATCGAGCGCCGCGCTGATCCGAACGATCGGCGCGTCAACCGGTTATTCCTGACACCGGCCGCGCGGCCGTTGCTCGAGCGGCTGAGCGCGCTCGGCGAAGACATGATGGCAAGCGTGCTGGAGGGCTTCGACACCAGGTCGATGGACCGGCTGCTGCGCGATCTCGGAATCATGAAGGAGAACCTGCGCGCAGCCATCAATCGCGGGGCGCAACAACAATCTGTTTCCGGTGCAGCGTCATGAGTGAGAAAGCATTGAAGGTCGTTCCCTCGCCCGAAGCAAAAACCTCGCCGGAGGACAAGACCGCCGGCCACGCACCGGCGAAATCCGGACCGCTGGCGCGCCTTTCGCGCAAGCGGCTGCGCATGATTCTGCTGTTTGCGCTTCCCGCGCTCGCCGCCGCGATCGGGCTCGGCATCTATCTCTCGGGCGGCCGTTATGTCTCCACCGACAATGCATTTGTCGGCGCACAGAAGGTGCTGATCACACCGGATATCGCCGGCAAGGTCACCCATGTGGCCGTCGTCGAAGGCCAGCACGTCAAGCCCGGCGACGAGCTGCTGACGCTTGATCCCGTTCCCTACCGTCTCGCGCTGGCCCAGGCGCAAGCAAGGCTCGCGACGGCACGTTCGAACTATGACAAGCTGAAGACCAATCTTGTTTCGCTTGTTTCGCTTGCGGAGCTGGCGACAAAAAACGTCGAGCTCAAGCGACGCGACGTCGAGCGCAAACGCAAATTGCTCAGCTCGCAGGCGGGCTCCCAGGCCGATGTCGATACTGCCGCATCGGCGATGCTGACTGCGGAACTGCAGGCGCGGTTCACCGCCCAGCAGCGAGACTCGACCCTCAATCAGCTGCTCGGCAATCCCGACCTGCCGCTCGAACAATTTCCCGAATATGCGCAGGCCAAGGCCGCACTCGATGCCGCACAGCGCGATCTCGACCACACAGTCCTGCGCGCGCCGATTTCGGGCATCGCCACCCAGGTCGACAACATCCAGCTCGGCCGCTTTGTTGCCGCCGGCACGCCGATCCTGAGCGTGATTGACGATGCCGCGCCATGGGTCGAGGCCAACCCGAAGGAAACCGACATCACCTATTTGCGCGTCGGGCAGAAGGCGACGCTCGATGTCGACAGTTTCCCCGATCACACATTCAAGGGCACCGTGGTGGCGGTAAGCCCCGGCACCGGCGCGCAGTTCTCGATCCTGCCGCCGCAGAATGCCAGCGGAAACTGGGTCAAGGTCGTCCAGCGCGTGCCCGTGCGCATCGCCTTCGACAAGGATGAGGACACCCGCCTCCTCCGGTCAGGCATGAGCGTGGTGGTGGATATCGACACGGGTCACAGCCGGTTGCCGTTTACGTCGGCGCAGGCCAAGAGCGCAAAATGAGTGCGGCGCATTTTGCGTCGATGTCGCCGAAACTGCGGCGGATGATGGTGACGGTCTGTGCCATGACCGCCACCATCATGCAGGCGCTCGACACCACCATCGCCAATGTCGCACTGCCCTACATGCAGGGCTCGCTATCGGCCTCCCTTGACCAGATCAACTGGGTGCTCACGTCATATATTGTCGCCGCGGCGATCATGACCGCGCCGATCGGCTGGCTCGCCGACCGCTTCGGCCGCAAGAAGCTTTTTATCGTGTGCGTCGCGGGGTTTACCGTCGCCTCGTTTCTGTGTGCACTGGCGCAGAATATCGAACAGATGGTGCTGTTCCGCCTGTTGCAGGGCATGGCCGGCGCTGCCTTGGTGCCGCTGTCGCAATCGGTGCTGCTCGATGCCTATTCGCTCCAGGAACGCGGGTCCGCCATGGCGATCTGGGGCATCGGCGTCATGCTGGGGCCGATCATGGGCCCGACCCTGGGCGCCTGGCTGACCGACAACTATTCCTGGCACTGGGTCTTCCTGATCAATCTGCCGATCGGTATCGGCACCGTGTTCGGCATGTTGCTGTTCATGGAGGAAACTAAGCGACACGAGAATCTGCGCTTCGACTGGTTCGGTTTCGTCGCGCTCGCGATCGGAATCGGCTCGCTGCAATTGCTGCTCGATCGCGGCGAGCAGGTGGGCTGGTTCGGCGCAACCGAAATCTGGGTCGAAACGATCATATCGGTGGCCGGCTTCTATTATTTCTTCGCTCATTCGTTGACCACGCCGGAGCCATTCGTGCGCTTCGAAATGTTCAGGGACCGCAATTTCGTCAGCGGTTGCGTGTTCATGGTTGTGATCGGCGTGGTGCTGTTCGGCACCATGGCACTGGTGACGCCGTTCATGCAGACCCTGCTCGGCTATCCGATCCAGACCGCCGGCCTGCTGCTCGGTACGCGCGGCGTCGGCACGCTGCTGACGATGATGGTTGCGCCGCGCCTGATGCGGCTTATGGAGACGCGTTACCTGATCCTCGCCGGCCTGCTGCTGACCGGCGGCACGCTCTACTACATGACCGGATTTTCGCTCGATACCACGCAAGGGATGATCGTGGTGACGAGTATCATCCAGGGCATCGGGCTCGGCCTGCTGTTCGTGCCGATCACCACGGCCGCGTTCCTGACCTTGCCCGGCCATCTGCGCAACAGCGGCACATCGATCCTGACCCTGGTGCGCAATATCGGTTCGTCGGTCGGTATTTCCATGATGATCGCGAATCTGACCAGCAAGACGACCGAAATGCACGAGCGCATTGCCGAGACGGTGACGCCGTTCAACGATGCGCTGCAAATGCCGGACGTCGCGGCCAATCTCAATGTTCACAGCGAGAGCGGGCGCGCCTTGCTCGACATGATCGTCACGCGGCAGGCCTCGTTGATCGCCTACCTCAATGATTTCAAGCTGCTGATGGTGCTGACGCTGGCGATGATTCCGCTCGTGCTGATCATCCGGGCCGCCGGCCCGGCACCCGGCGCCAAGCCGGAAGCGACGGCGATCGACTAGACCATGATCAACTTGCATTGGACCACACTCCGCTCATTCCCGCGCAAGCGGGAATCCAGAGCCACTTTGAAACGCCTGTCATTTTGCCCTGGGTCCCCGCTTTCGCGGGGACGAGCGGAGGGTAGTGTGATTCAAGTTGATCAAATCAAGCTCTAGCCGCCAAATTCTTTCCGGATCATCCCGGTATGCTCTCCGAGCGCCGGGATCGCGCCGTAGCGTCGCTCATTGCCGGCATGCAGCGGCGCCGGCGCCGGTGTCGACACCGGCCCGCTCGGCGAACCCACGGTGATGCGCCTGAGGTGGGGATGTTTGGCGAGCTGCGCAGTGTCGTTGACGCGCGCAAAAGCGATGTCGGCGGCGGAAAGCTTTCCCTCCAGTTCCGCGACATCCATGGATCCGAAAGCAGCCTGCACGCGGCCGTCGGTATCGGCGCGGCGCTTCACCCGCTCGACATTGGTGGCAAAATCCGGATTGGCCGCAAGCGCGGCATCGCCCATGACCGTGTCCGCCAGCACACGCCATTCGCGGTCGTTCTGGATCGAGATCAGGATGCCAACGCCGTCGCGGGACTTGAAGACGCCATAGGGTGAAATTGACGGATGGGCGAGGCCGATCCGTTGCGGCGGCTTGCCGCCTTCGTATTGCAACAGCGGGACCGTCATGAAGTCGGCCATGGCGTCGAACAGGGAGACGCTGATGGAAGCGCCTTCGCCGCCCGTCCCTCGCGCGATCAGCGCTTCCAGTATCGCCTCATATGCGTTCAGGCCGGTCGTCACGTCGACAATCGAAACGCCGACGCGTGCCGGCGCGTCCGGCCCGCCGGTCACGGACGTCAGACCGCTGTCGGCCTGGATCAGGAGATCGTAGGCCTTGCGCCGGGCGTATGGGCCGCTCTCGCCGTAGCCGGAGATCGAACAGCAGATCAGGCGCGGATAGTCATCGCGCAATCGTTCGATGGCGAAGCCAAGCTTTCCGACGGTGCCCGGCTTGAGGTTCTGCACGAATATGTCGGCCTTGGCGAGCATGGCTTCGAGCAGGGCCCTGTCCTCCGGCTTTGCCAGATCGAGCACCACTGACTGCTTGCCGCGGTTGAGCCAGACGAAGTATGCGCTCTCACCGTGGACGAGGGCGTCGTAACCGCGCGCGAAATCGCCTTCCGGGCGCTCGACCTTGATCACACGCGCGCCGGCATCCGCCAGCCGGCAGGTGCATGTCGGCGCGGCCACCGCCTGTTCGAGCGAGACGACAAGGAGGCCTTCGAGGGGAAGTGCCATTTCAATAGGAACGTGGCAGGCCGAGCACGTGCTCGGCCAGGTAAGACAGGATCATGTTGGTCGAAACCGGCGCCACCTGATAGAGCCGCGTCTCACGAAACTTGCGCTCGATATCGTATTCCTCGGCAAATCCGAAACCGCCGAAGATTTGCACGCACATGTCGGCGGCAAACCATGATGCGTCGGCCGCGAGCAGCTTGGCCATGTTGGCTTCAGCCCCGATATCCTCACCGGCCTGATATTTTCGCGCCGCTTCGTGCACCATCAATTCGGCGGCGCGCATCTGCGCATAGGCGCGCGCGATCGGAAACTGCACACCCTGGTTCTTCCCGATCGGCCGGCCGAACAGTTCGCGTTCCTTGGCATAGGCTGTCGCCTTGCGAATGAACCATTTGCAGTCGCCGATGCATTCCGCCGCAATCAGGATACGCTCGGCATTCATGCCCGAGAGGATATAGCGGAAGCCCTGTCCCTCTTCGCCGATCAGATTTTCCGCCGGCACGCGCAGATCGTCGAAAAACACCTGCGTGGTGGCATGGTTCATCATGGTGCGGATCGGATTGATGGACATGCCAGTGCCTTCCGCCAGCCGCATGTCCACCAGGAACACCGACAGGCCGTCGGTGCGCTTCTTTGCCTGCTCCTTCGGCGTGGTGCGCGCCAGCAGCAACATCAGATCGGAATGCTCCGCGCGCGAGGTCCAGATCTTCTGGCCGTTGATGACATAGTGATCGTTGCCTTCGCGCCTCGCGGTGGTGCGCAGCGAGAGCGTGTCGGTGCCCGAGGTCGGCTCGGTCACGCCGAAGGCTTGCAAGCGCAGTTCACCGCTGGCGATTCTCGGCAGATAGCTTTGTTTCTGCTCGACGCTGCCGTGGCGCAGAATTGTACCCATGATGTACATCTGCGCATGGCAGGCGGCGCCGTTGCCACCGGCTGCATGCACTTCTTCCAGGATGGCGGCGGCCGCGCCGATCGTCAGTCCGCTGCCGCCATACTCTTCAGGAATGAGGGCCGCGAGATAACCCGCCTCGGTCAGCGCCGCGACGAATTCGGTCGGATAGCCACGTTCGCGGTCGAGCCCGCGCCAATATTCGCCGGGAAACCTGGCGCACAGTGCGCGCACCCCCTCGCGGATATCGGCGTGATCGTCGTGGGACTCGCTGCGCTTGCTCATACTCAACTCGACATTCCACCCGTTACTTGCGCAAGTTCATTTCCGGAAACCGCTTTCCGCGTTTCGGGACCATGCGTTATGTGACCTCGGCGCGGCCATTATTGACCACGATTGCGTCGCGCTCGACCGCGCGGGCGCGGAAGCTTACCACGTTGCCGTCACGCCAGATTTCGGTACGAATGGTCTCGCCCGGATAGACGGGCGCAGAAAAGCGCCCGGCAATCGCAGTCAATCGCGCCGGATCGTAGCCGCAAACCGACTTGAGCAGAGCGTGTCCGGCAACGCCGAAACTGGCAAGCCCATGCAGGATCGGCCGCGGGAAGCCGGCGGCTTTTGCGAATTCCGGTTCCGCGTGCAGCGGATTGACGTCGCCGGAAAGCCGGTAAATCAGGGCCATTTCCGGCCGCGTCGGCAGATCGCAGACCATGTCAGGGCTGCGCTCAGGCAACATATGCGGCGCCGGCGCCTCGCGCGGCGGACCGCCGAAGCCGCCATCGCCGCGGCAGAACGTCGTCTGGGTCAGGGTGGCGATCGCTTCGCCACTCGCCTTGTCGGTGACCTTGCGCTCGGACAGCACCAGCGCGCCCTTGCCTTCGCCCTTGTCGATGACCTCGACGATCCTTGTTTGCCCGACCACCGCGCCGCTCGGCGCTACCGGCTTGTGCAGCTTCAGGCCCTGCTCGCCGTGCACCACCTTTGTCCAGTTCACACCGCTTTCAGGATTACGCAGCCAGTACGGCGAATAACCAAGCACCAGTGCAAACGTCGGCAGGACCTTCAGATTCTTCTCGTAGACGAAAGCGAGCTCATTCTCGTTCATCGGATCCTGACCGAGCCCGAGCCCGAGCGCATAGAGCATGCAGTCCTTCGGGCCGTAGCTGTGCTCGACCGCGGGGATCTTCAGTGCCAGCAGCTTCTCGTAGACGATGGCCATCTTTCAGATGGGATCCCAGGAGAACACGTCGCCGGAACGATCGAGCGGCGTGAATGAGGCGGAGAAGGCGCTCTTGAGCTGCGCTTCGATCGTGGCCGGGGTCCAGCCCTCGGAGCGATGAATGACGCGGATCGGGCGCGGCTGGTTGAACAGGAAGATCTCGTTGTTGCGCACCGAAAAAATCTGCCCGGAAATGCCGGCGCTTGAATCCGCAGCAAGATAAACAGCAAGGGGCGCGATCTTGTCTGGCGTCATCTGCGCCAGCCGCTCGATGCGCTGCTTCTCGGCTTCGGATTGCGCAGGGATCGACTCGATCATGCGGGTGAAGGCAAAGGGCGCGATGCAGTTCGATCGCACGTTGAAGCGCTGCATATCGAGCGCGATACCGCGCGACAAACCGACAATGCCGAGCTTGGCCGCCATGTAGTTCGCCTGGCCGAAATTGCCGATCAACCCGGAGGTCGAGGTCATGTGCACGTATGCGCCGGAATTCTGCTCGCGGAAATGACCGGCAACGGCGCGACTCATGTTGAACGAGCCGTTGAGATGCACGGCAATCACATCCGACCAGTCCGACCAGCTCATCTTGTGGAAGATGACGTCGCGCAGAATGCCGGCGTTGTTGACGAGGATGTCGACGCGCCCGAATGTCTCGAGCGTTGCCTTGACGATCTCGTCGGCGTTCTTCGGTTCGGCAATTGACAGTGTCGAGGCGATCGCCTGCCCGCCGGCTTTCTTGATGGCGTCGACCGTTTCCTGAGCGGGACCCACGTCGGTGCCGGCACCCTGCAGGCTGGCGCCGATGTCGCACACCACCACGCGCGCGCCTTCGCGCGCCAGCATTTCCGCGATGGCGCGGCCGATGCCCCGACCCGCCCCGGTAACGATGGCAACCTTGTTTTCGACGATTCCCGGCATGCGCGTTCCTACCCCATGAAGCTAGCCGCCCGCTTGCCCCCGCGACCCGCCTTCGCTTGCTTAGCAAGCTTCGGCGGGCTGGAGTCCGCCGAAGCACGCAAGCGCGAAGGCGGGAAGCAGGGACCCGGGCTTTTACTGGATTCCCGCCTGCGCGGGATTGCATGCATTCGGGTCAGCTCTTGCCCCAGACTTCCTCGGCAATTTCGACGATCATCCGCAGCTTCGCCCATTGCTCGTCTTCGGCCAGGCTGTTGCCTTCCTCGGTCGAAGCAAAGCCGCATTGCGGCGAAAGGCAAAGCTGGTCGAGCGAAATATATTTCGCGGCCTCGTCGATCCGGCGTTTGATCTCGTCCCTCGCCTCCAGCCGGCCGGTCTTGGTGGTGACCAGCCCGAGCACGACCTGACGGTCCTTCGGCACCAGCCTGAGCGGCTCAAATCCGCCGGCCCTCTCGGTGTCGTATTCCATGAAGTAGCCGTGCACCTTGATGCGGTTGAACAGGATCTCCTGCTCGGCCTCGTAGCCGCCGGAACCCATGAAGGTCGATTTGTAGTTGCCACGGCACAAATGCATGGTGATGCGCATGTCGGAAGGGATATCCGACATCGCGGTGTTGATGAGATCGCCGTAAAGCTCGCCAAGTTTTTCCGGATCATCGCCGCGCGCTTTCATCTGTTCGCGATATTTCTGGTCGCACAGCATGGCGATGAAAACCTCGTCGAGCTGAAGATAGCGGCAACCGGCGTCGGCAAAGGCGCGCACCGCCTTTTTGTAGGCCTGGCCGAGATCGTCGAAGAACGCGTCCATCGTTGGATACGCCATCTTGTCGATCGGCGTCGGCATCGGTCGGCCGTAAGCCGCCGATGGCGACGGAATTGTGATCTTCGGCGTGCGTTTGGTGTGCGTGGCGACGAATTTGAAATGCTCAATCATCGGGTGGCCTGAAAAACCGACTTTGCCGGTGATCTTGAGGCCTTCATTGCGCGTCGTGACACCGGCGAACGCGATGCCGCTGTCCATTACATGTTTCTCGACGCCGTCGAGGCCCCAGAGGAAATCGAGGTGCCACCAGGAGCGACGGAATTCGCCGTCGGTGATCGATTGCAGGCCGACCTCTTCCTGCTTCCTGATGATGCGCTCGATCTCGCGATCCTCGACCGCCTTGAGTGCGGCCGCTTCGATTGCCCCCCTGGCGCGCTGTTCGCGCGCCTGTTTCAGCGTGGCGGGCCGCAAAAGGCTGCCAACATGATCGGCACGAAACGGCGGCGTTGTTCGCATACTCATCGCTGTTACCCCCAAACCTCCTGCGCGATCTCCACGATCATCTTCAGCTTCGACCACTGCTCGTCCTCGGCCAGAATATTGCCTTCCTCGGTGGAGGCAAAACCGCATTGCGGCGACAGGCAGAGCTGGTCGAGAGATATGAACTTTGCGGCCTGATCGATCCGGCGCTTGATCTCGTCCCTGGATTCCAGCCGTCCACTCTTGGACGTGACGAGACCCAGCACCACGGTCTTGCCTTTTGGCACCATACGCAACGGCTCGAAACCGCCGGCGCGGTCCGTATCGTATTCCATGAAATAGCCGTGCACATTGATCGAATTGAACAGGATTTCCGCTACCGGTTCGTAGCCGCCGGAGGCGACGAAGGTAGACTGGAAATTGCCGCGGCACAGATGCATGGCGATGGCCATGTCGTCCGGAATATCGGAAATCGCCGCATTGATCATGCTGGCGTAGATCGCCGGCAGCTTTTCCGGATCGTCCCCCCGATTGGCGACCTGTGCGCGCAATTTCGGATCGCAGAGATAGGTGAAATTCACCTCGTCAAGCTGCAGATAGCGGCAGCCGGCATCGGCGAAAGCACGCACGGCTTTGCAGTAAGTCTGCCCAAGGTCGCGGTAAAACTCTTCCATACCCGGATAGATCGATTCCGGAACTGCATCGCGGCCGTAGCGGAAATGCAGGCTCGACGGCGATGGGATCGTCATCTTCGGAATGGCGCGCGTGTGTGTCGCGAGGTATTTGAAGTGCTCGATCATCGGATGACCCGAAAACGTGCCGAGCTTGCCGATCACGCGCAGCATCATCGGCTTCGGGTTCGGACCCTGAAACTTGATCTTGCGTTCGCCGAGATAGGCCTCGACGCCGTCGAGGCACCCAAGAAAATCGTAGTTCCAGAAGGCGCGGCGAAACTCGCCGTCGGTGACGGCCTTCAGCCCGATCAATTCCTGTTTTCTGATGAGGCCCAGGATTTCGCGGTCCTCGACCGCCCTGAGATCGTCGGCGCTGATCTCGCCTTTCTCACGTCTGGCGCGAGCTTCTTTCAAAGCCGCCGTGCGCAGCAGGCTTCCGACATGATCGGCCCGAAACGGGGGGCGGGTTCTCTGCATACGCGGCACTTTCTGTTGCGTCACGCCCCCCCGATCTATTTCCCCCACACCTCTTCCGCCAGTTCCACAATCATGCGCAGCTTGGCCCATTGCTCGTCCTCGGCCAGCACGTTGCCCTCTTCGGTCGAGGCGAAGCCGCATTGCGGCGAAAGGCACAGCTGCTCGATCGGGACATATTTCGTGGCTTCGTCGATGCGGCGCCTGATGTCGTCCTTGGGCTCCAGGCGGCCGCTTTTGCTCGTCACCAGGCCAAGCACCAGCTGCTTCCTGCCCTTCGGGAAGTACCGGAGTGGTTCGAAACCGCCGGCACGATCGCTATCGTATTCCAGGAAATAGCCATCGAGATCGGTGTTGCCGAGCAACTGTTCGGCGACGAATTCGTAGCCGCCCGAGGCGATGAAGGTGGAACGAAAATTGCCGCGGCAGGAATGCATGGTAATGGCCATATCGGCGGGTTTGTCCTTCAGCGCCGCATTGGTAACGCGCGCATAGATCGCCGGCAGCTTGTCGGGGTCGTCGCCGCGCTTCTTTGATTCCTCGCGTTCGTGCGGATCGCAGATCATCGCCCAGGCGGTGTCGTCGAGCTGCAGGTAGCGGCACCCGGCGTCATAGAAGGCGCGGATCGCCTTCTTCCACGCGGCGCCGACGTCGACGAAGAATTCATCGAGATCGGGGTAAACCTCCTTGCTCACCATCTTCCGCCCCTGCCGGAAATGGAACGTCGAAGGCGCGGGTATGCACATCTTGGGCACGACATTGCAGTGGTTTTTGAGAAACTTGAAATGCTCGATCTGCGGATGGCCGGCAAAATCGACCTTGCGGTTGATCTGGATGGCTTCGGCTTTGGTTTCGACGCCGTGGAATTTGATCGGGGGAGCGACGACAGCGTCGACACCTTGCAAGCCCTTGAAGAAATCGAAATGCCACCACGAACGGCGGAACTCGCCGTCGGTAGCGAGCTTGAGGCCGACCTCTTCCTGTTTCTTGACGATCTTTTCGATCTCCTGGTCCTCGACCTTTGTCAGCGCGGCGGCAGTGATATCGCCCTTCTCGCGTTTGGCGCGCGCTTCCTTGAGCGGCGCGGTACGCAGCAGGCTGCCGACGTGATCGGCGCGGAACGGCGGCGTCGTGCGTTGGGTCATTGGTGGTTCGCTCCCTACGGTATTCCGCCTGTCCCCCGCGAGTCCGCCGAAGCGCGTATGCGCGAAGGCGGAAAGCGGGGACCCGGTGCGTTCTTGTCCTGGATTCCCGCTTGCGCGGGAATAAGCGGTTTATTGCTTCTTACTTGCCCCAAACCTCTTCGGCCAATTCCACGATCATGCGCAGCTTGGCCCATTGCTCATCTTCGGCCAGCACGTTGCCTTCCTCGGTCGACGCAAAGCCGCATTGCGGCGACAGACAAAGCTGATCGAGCGCGACGAACCTGGTCGCCTCCTCGATGCGCTTCTTGATGTCCGCGCGAGGTTCAAGCCTGCCGGACTTTGATGTCACCAGACCGAGCACGACAATCTTGTTACCCTTCGGCAGGAAGCGCAGCGGCTCGAAACCGCCGGCACGGTCGGTATCGTATTCCAGGAAATAGCCGTCGTAATTGCACTTGGCCAGCAGGCTTTCCGCCACCGGCTCGTAGCCGCCGGACGAGATGAAGGTCGACCGGAAATTACCGCGGCAGACATGGGTGGTGATGGCCATGTCGGCGGGCTTGGCCTCCAGCGCCTTGTTGATGCATTTGGTGTAGCTGTCTTGCAGATGATCGACGTCGAGGCCGCGGTCGCGCGCCTTTTTCAATTCCTCCTGGGAGCACAGATAGGCCCAGGCGGTATCATCGAATTGCAGATAGCGGCAGCCGGCATTGTAGAAGGCCTTGATCGCTTTCTGGTAGGCGATTGCCAGATCGTCAAAGATAGTGTCGCGGCTCGCATAGGCGCTTTTGCTCACCGCGTTGGGCTCAAGCCGGAAATGGAAGGTCGAGGGCGCCGGGATGCACATCTTCGGCGTCTGTTTGGTGTGCGCCTTCAGGAACGCAAAGTGCTCAATCATCGGATGATTGGAGAATCCGATCTTGCCCGTAACCTTGATCGAGCGAGGTTTGGTCTGCACACCCTGGAACTGGATACCATGGTCAAGTTCGTAGATCTCGACATTGTCCATCATTCCGTAGAAATCGAAATGCCACCATGAGCGGCGGAATTCGCCGTCGGTGATGGCTTTCAAACCGACCTCTTCCTGCTTCTGGATGATTTTGATGATCTCGCGGTCTTCCACTTCCTTGAGCTGCGCCGCGGTGATCTCGCCCTTCTCGCGTTTTGCGCGCGCTTCCTTTACCGGCGCGGTGCGCAGAATGCTGCCGACATGGTCGGCGCGAAATGGCGGCTTGGTGCGTTGTGTCATCGATTCCTCCGCAAATTAATTCCGGCGCTCCAGCGGGCGCGGGTTCTTATTTCATTGAGCCATAGCACGTCCGGCGCCGTGCATGCCATGCGCAGCTTTGCATGCATAGCGTGCGGTTTCGACCGTACCCCCGAACGAAAAATAATGCGCGGCGACATCGCCCAAGCCATCCGCCGCGTCGAGGGCGGTGACGATGTGGTCGGGCCCGACATGGCCGATCAGCGAGGCGGCGGCGCCGGACATCAGGCCGCGCAAAGAGGCGTTGACGCCGCAGCGGCGGGCGTAGCGGATCAGCGCCGGCACACTGGTCGGACCGGCCATGCCGATCTTGACTGGCACGTTGATCCCGGACGCGCGCAGTTGCTTGACCCAGGCCACGATGCGTTCCGGCGAAAACGAGAACTGGCTCACGATGTGGACCGCCAGCCCTTGCGCGACCGCGCTGGCGATCTTCTCGTCAAGCGCGGTTTCCAGCCGTCCCGGCGGAATACGCGGATGGCCTTCCGGATAGGCACCGATGCCGATCTCTTCAATGCCGGCCTCGCGCAAGCGGCCTTTCTGGATCACCGCGAGCGCATCAGGATAGGGGTCCAGCGTGTCGACGTCGCCACCGACAATCAACAGCCGCCTGATATCGGCTTCGCCGCGCAGGGCGGCGAGCAACTCCTGCAAATCAGCGGCCGCACGGATGCGCCTTGCGGCGATATGAATGACGGGCTCGAGCCGCACCTGTCGCAGCGCCCTGGCTGCGGCGATCAGTTCGCCCGGCGTGATCGTCGGGACCGCCGAGAAGTAGACCGGCGTTGCGGGCGGCAGGATTTCCGCGAGCGCAGCGATCTCCGCCGCGCTCGGACGTGTGGCCTCGATCGAAAATTTCTGCGCGAATCCGGCGGCCATGAGCGGAATACCCGCTCACTCGCGCCGGTGCGAGATTACGAAGGACTCGTCGTAGAACCACAGGCCGCCGTGCTTCTGCAGCACGTCACGCGTTGCCTCGATGTAGCGCCGGTCGCTGTTTACGTCAGACAGCCGGTCGTCCTCGACCTGCGCCACATAGATCGCTGCGTTCCAGGCGGCGAGCAGTGTCGACGTTCCGATCGAAGAGGACACTTCAGACGGAAGTGTATGCATCTCGTAACGGAACAGCGAACGCTGGTCGGCATAGGCATTGAAATTAAGGTCACGACCGGCAGCGCCCAGTTCGTGCTTTACTGCCTTGAGCAGGTCGTGCCGGCTATGCAGGAACGGATTGTCGTCCGGCCAGACCCTCTGGATGATCTCCATGCCCGGATCGCGGCCATAGGAATGAATTGCGATCATGCGTCCGCCCGGCCCAAGTGCGCGGGCGAGCGGCGCCAGAACACGCTTGGCCTTGAACTCGAGCGAAGCGCGCGCGCGATAGGGCTGCGAAGCAATGACCAGATCGTAGTCGGCAGTGCTGCCGCCGGGCTTGGGCACGATCTGGTCGAGCAGAAAGCGGTGATCGTTGCGATAGAGCACGAGCACCACCGGCCGCTCATAGACCGGGTTGCCGCTCTTCGGCGAGACGCGTGCCTTCCAATTCTCCGCCAGGAACGGCTCCAGCGCCGTGATCTGCTGCTCGAAGCTGTAGGCGGTATTTCCGTCCATCGCCACTTCGTGCCAGACCATGCTGGTCGCGGCGCTCAGCGATTTTGCCGCCAGCCAGGGCGCTTCGGCATACGCAAGATTGGTGAGCACCACGACGGTCGAGGGGTGCTCGACGAATCGATCGGACATCTTCTGCAATGTGAGGCGGATGTCCTCCAGACTGATTTCCTTGCCGACGATATAGAACGGCATCGTGGGAAATCGATCGTGCATGGTACGCATGACCCGCGAGAGCACCGTGCCGTCACCGACACCGGCGTCGAACACGCGCACCGCCGGCGGGCGCGGATGAATGTTGCCGAGTTCGAGGCCGACCCGGTTCGCGACTTCCCATTTCTCGCTGCAGGTATTTACGAACAGCAGATATTTCTGCCGGTTGTCGAAGAAACGGAAGTTGCGCTGCGGGTCGTCGCTCGCCTGGCCGGATGCGACCGGCGGCGCCGGCGGCGCGACGACCGGCAGTGATGCCGGCGGGGCCGCGTCGAACAGCACGCGGCGACGCGCCGGCAAACCATCGGCATTGCGGGCCATGAATGTGCGGATGCGGTCCAGCGTGTCGGTGGTGATGCGGCCGCCGTTGCGCAGGCGGCTTGCGAGTTTGCCATCGTTGACGGCACGACGGCCGAACGTGGATTCGGCCAGGCCGCGCTGGCGGCAGAATTCGCTGATCTCCTGAAGGATTTGCTCGTTCATGCTTGTTTCCTCGGCCCGGCTCTCTCGGCCGGTGCGGGAAAAGCCAACCAACTCTCCCTGCGCTCGTCAACCACAAAAGCCATGTTGGGAAAGATGGGCGGGATGGGTGGGCACTGTCCTACTACTCTTTATGGCTAGAATAGCGGCTTTATGATATTGCTGCGAAAAACCACGGTCCTTCTCGCCCATATTTATGGGCTTTTTCCCACATCTCGAGCATGTCTGTGGGCAATGGTGGGCCGCGCAACCAGCCCTCCTCCCCTTGAAATCGTTCTCAGATATCGAAAAAGACCGTCTCGTCGTCGCCCTGGACGCGAATATCGAAACGATAGACCGTCTGCTCTCCGCGCATCTCCTTGTGGGCAATGAGAGTCCCGCGTCGGTCGGCCGGAACCATGCTCAGGATGGGATCGCTCGCATTCGCGGCCTCGTCGGAGAAATACAGGCGGGTATAGATCTGGCGCAGCATCCCGCGCGAGAAGATGCAAAATACGATATGCGGCGCCTGCTGCTTGCCGTTCGGGCCCGGCACCGGACCCGGCTTGATCGTGTCGAAGCTGTAGACCCCGCCCTTGTCGGTGGCGGAGCGGCCAAAGCCCTTGAACTTGACGTTCGGCCGGGCACGGTCGTCACGCCGGGAGGCATAGCGGCCCTGGCTGTCGGCCTGCCAGATCTCGAGCATCGCGTCGTTGATCGGCAAGCCGTCGCCGTCGAGGATGCGGCCCTCGATCCGGATTTTCTGGCCTGTCGCGTCGGGCGTCACCAGATCGGCGCCGACGGTTTCCTTCCAGTCGTATATCTCGCTCGGCTTCCAGTCACAGCGGCTGTGCGGCGCCAGGCCATAGGCAAAGAACGGGCCGACGGTTTGCGAAGGCGTAATGTCCGACATTAGCTTTTCCTTTTGCGCATAGTCTGATCCGAAAACGGATGTCCACGCCTCGGCATCATGCGCTAGTGCTTGTCCGTGTCCTGGGGCGTCGCTTCGCGTCCGCGCAGCACGATATCGAAGCGGAAGCACAACGCCCAGTCGGGAATCGTATTTTCCAGATCGAATGACGATATCATGCGCTGGCGCGCTTTCTCGTCGGTCACCGAATTGAAGATCGGGTCGAATGGAAACAGCGGATCGCCGGGAAAATACATCTGTGTCACCAGCCGGGTCAGGAATGACGTGCCAAACACCGAGAAATGGATATGGTTTGGACGCCAGGCATTGTGGTGGTTGCCCCACGGATAGGCGCCCGGCTTCACTGTGATAAATCGATAATAGCCCTTCTTGTCCGTAACCGTGCGTCCCGCACCGGTGAAATTCGGATCGAGCGGCGCCGGATGCTGGTCGACATTGTGCACGTAGCGGCCGCAGGCATTGGCCTGCCAGATTTCCACCAGCGTGTCGGGCACGGGCCGCTTGTCCTCATCCAGCACATGGCCATGCACGATGATGCGCTCGCCCAGCGGTTCACCCTTGTGCTGCTTGGTAAGATCGGAGTCGCCTTCCTGCACCGCGTCATAGCCATAGACCGGTCCGGTGAGTTCGGACAGCGTATGCGGCACGATGATCAGCGGCTTCGACGGTGAACGCTTGACCGTGCTGCGATAGTCCGGCGACAGATGTTTGGGGTAAACGCGCAGGCTTTCCTTGGGGTAGATCAGCGGCATTCTTGTTTTCCTTTTTACGCGACCCGTTCGAGGGCCAGCGAAACACCTTGGCCGACGCCGACACACATGGTGGCAAGCGCCCGGTTGCCACCCTTCTTTTCCAACCCATGGGCGGCCGTCAGCACCAGGCGGGCACCGGACATGCCGAGCGGATGACCAAGCGCGATCGCTCCCCCATGCGGATTGACGTGAGCCGCGTCATCGGCAAGTCCGAGTTGCCGCAGACAGGCTAGCGACTGTGAAGCGAAAGCTTCGTTGATCTCGATCAAATCATAGTCCCCGATTTTATGCTGGAGGCGCGCCATCAGCTTGCGGCTCGACGGCACCGGGCCGATGCCCATGATCCGCGGCGGCACCGCAGCCGAGGCCATGCCGAGAATGCGGGCGCGGGGCTTGAGCCCGTGTTCCTTAACCGCGGCTTCCGAGGCGACAATGATGGCGGCGGCGCCGTCATTGACGCCGGAGGCATTGCCGGCCGTCACCGTGCCCGGATTGCGGAACGGCGTTTTCAGCTTTGCGAGCTGCTCCAGAGTGGTTTCACGCGGATGCTCGTCCTTTTCGACCTTGACGATTTCGCCTTTGCGGCCCGCAACCTCGACCGGCACGATCTCATCGGCGAAATAGCCCGAGGCAATTGCTTTCGCTGCGCGCTGCTGCGAGCGGAGGGCGAAGGCATCCTGGTCCGCGCGGGTAACCTGGAATTCCTCCGCGACGTTTTCGCCGGTTTCCGGCATGGAATCGACGCCATACTGCTGCTTCATCAGCGGATTGATGAAACGCCAGCCGATCGTGGTGTCGAACACCTCGGCCTTGCGAGAAAAGGCTTCATCCGCCTTGCCCTGCACGAACGGCGCCCGCGTCATCAATTCGACACCGCCGGCGATCGCGAATTCCATCTCGCCGGCGCGGATCGCCCGCGCGGCAGTGCCGACGGCTTCCATACCCGAGGCACAGAGGCGGTTGAGCGTCACTCCGGGCACGCTGGTCGGCAATCCCGCGAGCAGCAGCGCCATTCGTGCCACGTTGCGATTGTCTTCGCCGGCCTGATTTGCGCAGCCGAAATAGACCTCGTCAAGCTTTTCCCAGTCGAGCTTGGGATGACGCGCAATCAGCGCCTTGATCGGCACGGCTGCGAGATCGTCGGTGCGCACCTTGGCGAGCGAGCCGCCGTAGCGGCCGATCGGCGTGCGCACCGCATCGCAGAGAAAAACATCACGCGTTGCCATCACGCCGCCTCTTGCGCGCGCTTGGTGCGCGCCTGAAGGTCACGCAGGACTTCCAGCTCTTTCGCGGTCGGCGGCGGGGTTTCCGCCACTTTGTCGGCATAGCGCACGGTCCAGCCGGTATTTTCCTGAATCTGTTCGCGGGTGACGCCGGGGTGGATAGAGACGACAATCATTTCCCTGGTCTGCGGATCAGGTTCGAACAGCGCCAGGTCGGTGATCAATTTCGTCGGACCTTTCGTCTTGACGCCGAGCCTGGCGCGCGAGTCGCCGCCGGTGACATGACCGATGGACGTGACGAAATCGAGCTTGTCGACAAAACTGCGCTTGCCCTGCGCCATGATGATGAAAATTTCGCCGCAGGATGTGGCAATTTCCGGTGCGCCGCCGCCGCCCGGCAGCCGCACCTTCGGCTTGTCATAGGGCCCGACCACCGTAGTGTTGAGATTCGCGAATTTGTCGATTTGCGCACCGCCGAGGAAGCCGACCTTGATCCGTCCGCCTTGCAGCCAGTATCGGAACATCTCCGGCACCGACACGGTGGTGATCGCCGTTTCGCACAATTCTCCGTCACCGATCGACAGCGGCAGAATGTTTGGCTTGGTCGCGAGCGTACCGGACTCGTAGATCAGCGTGATGCCGGGCGCGTGGGTGAGGCGGGCGAGATTGCATGCGGCCGAGGGCTGACCGATGCCGACAAAACAGACATCGTCGTTTTTCAACGCGCGCGCCGCCGCGATGGTCATCATCTCGTTCGGCTTGTAGTCGGTCATTTCTGTCACTCCGCCGCCGCGCGATGCCTGCGTGCATATTTGGCAAAGGCTTCGGGGCCCTTCGCCAAGACATTTTCCTTCATCCAGGCAAGAAACGAGTCCCGCTCGCGCGAGACCGCGTCCCATTCTTTGTAAAATGAGTTGTTGCGCGGATAGTAACCCTGCGCATAGGACGGGAACGCGCCGCCCGGCACCTCGACCACGTGACCGACCGTCCAGTGCGGCAGCACGACGGCGTTGAGACTGCGGTCGCCGAGATCGTCCACGATCTCCTCGACGGTTACGACCGAGCGTTTCGACGCCAGCACGGCCTCCTTCTGCACGCCGAGCACGCCCTCGATCATGACATTGCCCGCCCTGTCGGCGCGCTGGGCATGAATTACCGCAACGTCAGGACGGTGCGCCGGAATGGCGGCAAGTTCCTCGCCGGTGAACGGACATTTCACGCGCTTGATCCTGGGATTTACCTTCGGCAAATCGCCGCCGATGTAGCCGCGGAAGATTGCGCAGGGCAGCCCCGCAGCACCCGCCTCATATGCGTTGGCCATGGCGGCATGGGAATGCTCTTCGATCTCAAGCTTGTGCGGCCAGCCATTTTCGACCGCATCGCGGAATCGATGCAACGAGCCCACGCCCGGATTTCCGCCCCATGAAAACACCAGTTTGTCCACGCAACCCATGCCGATGAGCTGGTCGTAGACCAGATCCGGCGTCATGCGGATCAAGGTGAGATGCTTGCGGCCCTGGCGGATGATCTCGTGGCCGGCGGCATGCGGAATCAGATGGGTGAAGCCCTCGACGGCCACCGTATCACCGTCGCGAATGGCGTCCTTGATGGCTTCGGAAAGAGACGAAATACGCGCCATAGAGAGTGCGTTCCAGTTGCGGGTCCGTATTTACGGCGGTGCCTCGGCAGGGTCAAATGGGCCAAACCAGAGGTCCGGGGTTTCGTTATGCTGTCATCTGCGCCGATTTTCACCATCTCCGCCGAACTTGAGGCCATCATGAATCTGGGCCGCACGCCGTATGGCGAGCGCCGCATCATTGGCATTCTGGGCGGAACTATCAGCGGGCCGAAGCTCAAGGGGCGCATTCTGCCGGGAGGCGCCGATTGGCAGATCGTGCGCTCTGACGGCGCCGCCGACATCCAGGCCCGTTACACCATCGAAACCAATGCCGGCGCGCGCATCCTGGTAACCAGCGATGGATTGCGGCATGGTCCGCCCGCCGTGCTGGAAAGCCTGGCGCGGGGCGACAGTGTCGACCCGTCTCTCTATTATTTCCGCACTGTGATGCGGTTCGAAACCGCCGATCCGGCCGTGGACTGGTTGAACCGCATCCTGGCCCTCGCGCGGGGGCAGCGTGAAGCGCGCGCGGTGCGGCTCGAAGTTTATGAGGTCTTGTAATGGCGTCGGACCGGATATCGATGACACTGCCTGCCTCGCTTGCCGCTGAACGGCAGGGCAACGTCGCAATTCTGCGCCTTGCGCGGCCGCAGAAGCGCAACGCCCTGGACGACGAGACGATCATCGGCATCGATAAATTTTTCAGCGCGTTGCCTGACGGCGTCGGCGCCGTCCTGCTCGCCGGCGATGGCGAACATTTTTCCGCGGGGCTCGATCTCAGCGAGCTTGAAGAGCGCAATATCGCGCAGGGCATCGCCCACTCGTCGCTCTGGCACCGCACCTTCGAAAAGATCCAGTTTGGCAAAGTGCCGGTGGTGGTGGTGCTGCACGGCGCGGTCGTTGGCGGCGGCCTCGAGCTTGCCGCCGCTGCGCATGTGCGCATTGCGGAGCGGTCGGCCTATTACGCGCTGCCGGAAGGCAGTCGCGGAATCTATGTCGGCGGCGGCGGTTCGGTACGGCTGCCGCGTCTGATCGGTGTCGCGCGCATGATGGATATGATGCTCACCGGTCGTACCTATTCCGCCGAGGAAGGCCAGGCCATGGGGCTGTCCACCTATCTGGTCGAGCCGGGCGCAGGGTTGGCCAAAGGCCTCGAACTCGCCGCGCGGATTGCCGAGAACACGCCTCTGACGAATTTCGCGATCATGCACGCGCTGCCCCGTATTGCCGAAAGTGATCCGGCCAGCGGGTACGCAATGGAGGCGCTGATGGCAGCCATTGCCCAGGCCGACGGCGAGGCCAAGGCGCGGCTGAAGGCGTTTCTGGAGAAGCGCGGGCCCAAGGTGAAGCGCACTTGACGGCGGCATCCGGGCCAGCCGTACTGTTGTCCAGGACAACGATTTTGTCGCCGGGGATCAAATGGCAAATCCGATCCGGGAACTGCCGAAATCCGCACCGCTACGGCCGGTGCAGCTGGGTGCGCTCGATGCCGTGCTGGAGCAGCGTCCCGGCGGGATAATTCATATCCGCGTTGCGCAAACGCTCGGCGGCTATCACAGCAAACTGAGCGAGCCGCTGGAATATTGGGCCAAAGCCGCGCCCGACCGCATCTTCCTGGCGCAACGCGATGCGCAGGGCCAATGGCGCTCGCTGACCTATGCGCAGGTGCTCGAACAGGTGAAACGCATTGGCGCGGCGCTGTTGCGACGCGGGCTATCCGCCGACAAGCCGATTGCGATCATTTCCGGCAATGACATCGAGCATGCCCTGCTCGGGCTCGCCGCAATGTATGTGGGAATTCCCTACGCGCCGATCTCCCCGGCCTACTCGTTGATGTCGGGCGATTTCGGCAAATTGCGGATGATCATCGAGCTTCTGACGCCCGGTCTGGTCTTCGCTGCCGACGGCAGCGCTTTTGCCCGCGCCGTTGCCGCGGCCGTGCCGGAAAATATCGAACTTGTGGTAACGCGCAATCCTCCGCCGGACAGAAAGGCCACGCTGTTCGCCGATCTGATCGGCGCGGAGGACGCCGGCACCGTCGCTGCCGCGCACGAGAAGGTGACCCCGGACACGATCGCAAAATTCCTGTTCACCTCCGGTTCGACCGGAACCCCCAAGGCCGTCATCAACACACACCGCATGCTGTGCTCGAACCAGGCGATGGTTGCGGCAGGTTTCTGTTTCGTCGCCGACGAGCCGCCGGTGGTGGTGGACTGGCTGCCCTGGAGCCACACTTTCGGCAGCAATCACAACTTCAATCTGGTGCTCACGAACGGCGGTTCACTTTACATCGATGACGGGAATCCGACACCGCCGGGCGTGCCAAAGACCGCGCGCAATCTGCGCGAAATCGCCCCGACCATCTATTTCAACGTCCCGAAGGGCTACGAAGCGCTTGTTCCGCATTTCCGCGCCGACGAAACGTTGCGCCGTAACTTCTTCAGCCGGCTGAAGGTGCTGTTCTATGCCGGCGCGGGGCTGAACCAGGCGACCTGGGACGATCTCACACAGCTCGCGATCGAGACCACCGGCGAACGCATTATCTTCTTGTCCTCGCTCGGCTCGACGGAAACGGCACCGCTGGCGCTCGCCTGCACCTGGGATTTCGACAAGGCCGGCAATATCGGCCTGCCCTGCCCCGGCGTCGAACTCAAGCTGGTACCGAACGAAGGCAAGCTTGAGGCCCGCTTGCGCGGACCGCACATCACGCCCGGTTATTGGCGGCAGGATCACCTCACCCGCGAAGCTTTCGACGAGGAAGGCTTCTACAAGCTCGGCGACGCATTGAAGTTTGTCGATCCCGACGACCCCGGCAAGGGCCTGCTGTTCGACGGCCGGATTGCCGAAGACTACAAGCTTTCTACCGGAACCTGGGTGAGCGTCGGGCCGTTGCGCGCGCGCTTCATCGACCACTTCGCGCCCTATGTCCGCGACGTGGTGTTCGCCGGGGCCAATCGCGACGACATCGCCGCGCTGATATTTCCGGACATCGAAGCCTGCCGCAGGCTTGGCGGACTTGCCGCCGATGCAAGTCCGGCTGCTGTCGTTGCCGCCCCGAAAGTACGCACGAAGTTTCAAGACCTGTTGAAGTCGCTCGCTGCAATCAGCCCCGGCTCCTCGACGCGCGTCGCGCGCGCGCTTTTGATGGCGGAACCGCCATCGATGGACAAAGGCGAAATGACCGACAAAGGTTCGATCAACCAGCGCAGCGTTCTGAAAAACCGCGCCGCGCTGGTGGACGCGCTCTATACCGAACCCTCGCCAGCCGAAGTGATTGCACCATGATGGCAGAAGCCGCACGAACGCGAGTGCCCGCCGCCGCCATCCGGCCCGTGAGGCTCGGGCCGCAGGACGTGATCACCGAGCACCGCACCGACGGTTCGATCCTGTTGCGATCGCCGCAGCCGCTTGGGCCATATCCCGACAAACTGACGGAGCGGCTGAAATTCTGGGCGGCAGAGACGCCGGAGCAAACCTTTCTCGCGCAGCGCGACGTCAACGGCGCCTGGCGCAAGATCACTTATGAGCAGGCGCTGGAATTTGCCCGACGCATCGGCGAGTCGCTGTTGACCCGCACTCTGTCCGCGGAACGGCCGATCGCGATCATCTCCGGCAATGATATCGAGCACGCGCTGCTTGCGCTTGGCGCGCTGTATGCGGGGATCCCGTACGCGCCGATCTCACCGGCCTATTCATTGATGTCGAACGATTTCGGCAAATTGCGCTCGATAATGGATTTGCTCACGCCCGGCCTGGTCTTTGCCTGCGACGGCCAGATGTTCGCACGCGCCATCGACGCCACGGTACCGGACGGCGTCGAGGTCGTCGTCACGCGCAATGCGGCAGGTAGCCGGCGTACGACCTTTTTCTCCGATCTCTACAAGCCGGCGCCGGGCAGCAAGATCGAGGCCGCACACGCGGCCATCGGCCCAGACACGATCGCCAAATTCCTGTTCACCTCGGGCTCTACCGGCGTGCCGAAATGCGTCATCAATACCCAGCGCATGTGGTGCGCCAACCAGGTCATGTTGCGGCAATCACTGGCCTATTTCGCCGACGACCCGCCAGTGATTGTCGATTGGGCGCCCTGGCATCACACCGCCGGCGGCAATCACGATGTCGGGCTGGTGATCTACAACGGCGGCACGTTCTACATCGACGAGGGCAAGCCGCTACCCGGCGCGATCGAGGAGACCGTCCGAAACCTCCGGGAGATCGCGCCGACCTGGTACTTCACCGTGCCGAAGGGTTACGAAGCGCTGCTGCCCTATTTGCGCAACGACGCCGAACTGCGGCGCAATTTCTTTTCCCGCCTGAAGCTGTTCTGGTTCGCCGGCGCCGGTATTGCCCAGCACGTCTTCGACGAAATCCAGCACCTGGCGGTACAGACCTGCGGCGAGCAGATCCTGTTTCTCACCGGCTTCGGCTCCACGGAGACCGCACCCTTTGCGCTTGCCCGCACCTGGCCGCATGGTAACGCAGCCAATATGGGCCTGCCGGCAGCCGGCATGGACCTGAAACTCGTTCCCAACGAAGGCAAGCTGGAAGCGCGTGTGCGAGGCCCGAACATCACGCCCGGCTACTGGCGGCAGGATGAATTCACCGCCAAGGCCTTCGACGCGGAAGGCTTCTACCGGCTCGGCGACGCGTTCAAGTTCGCCGACCCGAACGATCTGCGCCAGGGCCTGCTGTTCGACGGCCGCATAGCGGAGGACTTCAAGCTTTCGACCGGCACTTGGGTCAGCGTCGGCCCCTTGCGCGCGCGCTTCATCGATCATTTCGCCCCGTATGTCCGCGACGTGGTCTTCGCCGGCGCCGACCGCAACGAGGTCGGCGCGCTGGTGTTTCCCGATCTCGCTGCCTGTCGCACCCTGGCAGGCGATCTCGCAGCAGATGCGCCGGCGTCCACAATTCTCGACGATGCGCGGGTGCGCAGCACTTTCGCGGAACGGCTCAATGATCTTGCGCGATCGAGTCCGGGGTCCTCGACACGCGTGACACGCGCCGTGCTGATGGCCGAGCCGCCTTCCATGGACAAAGCTGAAATGACCGACAAAGGTTCGATCAACCAGCGCGCTGTTCTGCAGAATCGCGCGGCGCTGGTGGACGCGCTCTACAGCGCGCCGCGCCCGGCGCATATTATCGCGGTGGAGCAGGAAAGATGACGGAAAAACCAGCCCTCGGCATGAGCTTCGACGATGCGTATTTGATCGACGGTATGCGCACCCCGTTCGCCGACTACAACGGCCCGCTTGCACCCATCTCGCCCATCGATCTCGGTATCAAGGCGGCGCGCGAAGCCTTCAAGAAGTCCGGCGCAACACCTGCCGATGTCGGCACAGTGATCGCCGGCTCCATGGCGCAGGCAAGCTTCGACGCCTACATGCTGCCGCGCCATATCGGGCTTTATTCCGGCGTTCCGCAGGCAACGCCGGCGCACATGGTACAGCGGGTCTGCGGCACCGGCATCGAAGTCCTGTCGCAGGCCTCGGACGCGGTCTCGCTCGGACGCGCGGAACTTGCGCTTTGCGTCGGCACCGAAAGCATGAGCCGCAATCCGGTTGCGGCCTATACCCATCGCGGCGGCTTTCGCATGGGACAGATCGAGTTCAAGGATTTCCTGTGGGAGGCGCTGCGCGATACCGGCCCCGATCTCTCCATGGGCGACACTGCTGAAAATCTGGCGCGGCAATACCAGATCACGCGACCCGAAGTGGACGCTTACGCCGCGCGTTCGTTCGCGCGCGCAGTGGATGCACAGAAGAGCGGCTTCCTCGCTGGCGAGATCACGCCCGTGTCGAGCGAAAGCTTTGGCGCAGACGGCCTGAAGGACCGCGGCATCAGGATCAAGGACACGCTCGCTGCCGATACTCACATCCGACCTTCGCCGGTCGAGCAGCTCGCCAGGATCAAGCCAGCCTTCGGCGGCGTGCAGACCGGCGGCAATTCCTCTGCCATCGTCGACGGAGCCGCCGCAATTCTGGTGGGTACCGCCGACTACGCGCGTAAACTGGACAAACCGCCGCTGGCGCGCATTCTCGCCGCTGCCGCGGTCGGTGTGCCGCCGGAGATCATGGGCATCGGCCCGGTGCCGGCGATCAAAGCCGTCATCGAGCGCGCCGGGCTCAAGCTCACCGACATTGACCGCTTCGAGATCAACGAGGCCTTCGGCGCGCAGGTGATGGCCTGCGCCCGCGCACTTGGCCTCGACGAAGACAAGCTCAACGTCAATGGCGGCGCCATCGCCATCGGCCATCCGCTTGGCGCTACCGGCATCAGACTTGCGCTGACGCTGGCGCGCGAACTCAAACGAAACGGGCTGCACTATGGTATCGCCTCCGCCTGCATCGGCGGCGGCCAGGGCATCGCGCTGCTGATCGAGAATACCGATTCAAAGAAGGCAAACTGATATGGAAGTCAAAGGACATGCGGCCATCGTCACCGGCGGCGCCTCAGGCCTGGGCGCGGCTTGCGCGCGCACGCTGGCCGCGGCCGGCGCCAAGGTGGCGATCCTGGACGTCAATGACAAGGCCGCCGCCGAAGTGGCAATCGACGTCAACGGCATCGCCATCCACTGCGACGTGGCGGACAGCACGAGTGGGGAAGCCGCGGTGAAAAAGGCCGCCGCCGACCATGGCCCAGCGCGCATCCTGGTCAATTGCGCCGGCATCGGACCCGCCAAGCGCATCGTCGGTCGCGATGGACCGATGCCGCTGGCCGACTACGAGCGTGTGATCCGTATCAATCTGATCGGCACCTTCAACATGATGCGGCTGGTGGCGGCCGCCATGCAGCCACTACCGGCGCTCGGCGACGGCGAGCGCGGCATAATCGTTTCAACCGCCTCGGTTGCCGCTTTTGAAGGACAAATTGGCCAGGCTGCCTATTCCTCGTCCAAGGGCGGCGTCGCCGCGCTCACCATGCCGGCCGCGCGCGAGTTTGCCCAATTCGGGATCCGCGTCATGGCGATCGCACCCGGCATTTTCGGCACGCCGATGCTCAAAGCACTGCCGCAAGAGGCGCAGGATTCGCTCGGCGCTTCGGTGCCCTTCCCGAAACGGCTGGGCGAACCGCGTGAATTCGCCGCCCTGGTGATGCATTGCATCCACAACAATTATCTCAACGGCGAAGTCATTCGTCTCGACGGCGCGCTGCGTATGGCGCCGAGATAATCCTGGAAGCGACAGTGGCCACGTTGACCAACTCCCGCACGGTGCGGATCGAATGGGGCGACTGCGACCCCGCCGGCATCATTTTCTATCCGCGCTATTTCGACATTTTTGACGCCTCGACATCGGCGCTGTTCGAACGCGCGCTCGGCATGACCAAGTTTCAGCAGCTCAAGACGCTCAATTTCGCCGGATATCCGCTGGTGCGCACGCGCGCCAAGTTCATCCGGCCGACGCGTTTCGGCGACGACGTGACGGTGGAGACGAGCATCAAGTTCGGCCGCTCGAGCTTCGCAGTCGAACACCGGCTCAGCCTTAAGGGCGAGATCTGCGTCGAAGGCTCGGAGACACGGGTATGGATCGTGCGCGATCCGGCAACCGGCGGCTTCAAGTCGCGCCCGGTTCCGGACGCGGTGTTGGAAAAATTCCGCGGCCGGTAGCAGTCCGAAAACGGTTGCGTCAGGTCGTGACCGGCTTCTCGCGGTAGGTGGCGTCGGGCGCAAATCTGGCGAGCAGGTCGCGACCGCGACGCGCCCATTGTTCGACCGGAAGTGGTCCGCACACCAGCATCAGGTATTCGTATGGCGCGCGCATGTCATTTGCCATGATGAATTGATAATGCATTCGGAAAAGATTCCAGCGCAGCCCGTCATAGAATTCCGGCGCCAGCATGTCGCGAAACCGTACGTGCCAGATCAGCGGATTGCAGCGCCTGGTGCCCGGATCGACTCCGATGCCAGCCACCGGATCGAACCCGAAAAAGTTAAGAGCATCCTTGCGCGCCTGCGCGTCGATCCACAGGATCGACGGCTCGACGGCGATCCGCTCGATCACGGCACGAATCTTGACCGCTCCGCGATCCAGGCCGACCCCCGGCATCAGTGAGCCCGCCGTCAACAGCAGCACCCGCGGACCACGGCAGCCGACATCGGGATCGAGTTCGAGTGCACGAGCGACAACACCCGGCGCGATCGCCCCGCCGCCGCTGTGCCCGATTACCACGATCTCGTCGGCGGCGTTGGCGCGGGCAACCTCGACCAGACGGCTGGCCCCTGCTTCGATCGCATGGTCGAAGCAGGACAGTTTGCCGCGCGCGTACTCCAGCAGATAGGGCCAGCCAGAGTTGATCTGCACCACGAACAGTTTGTCGGCCAGAGGACGCAGCAATTTGAAGCATCCGATCGCGACCACCAGCCCGACGACTGCACCGACGAGGCCCGGTGCGGCGAGCCACCGCACAACAAGATCGGCAGCGAGCCATCCGCTCAAGGCCGAAATCGCAAGCCAGCAAAGCAGAAGCAGCTGGAAGTAGGACACGTGGAGCCCGTAAAGATAGGAAGCGCGATAAATACGAATCAACGTGCCGGACAGCAGATACTCGAAGATCCAGCTCAGCGCGCGCGGCACCTGGCGCCACATTGGCTCGGCCATGTTGGCGCGAATCATCCGCTCCTGACGAAGAAAATCGTAGCGCGTGACGACCTGCCAGTTTGGCCCGGCGGCATCGATGATCCAGTGCGCGAAATCGTCGGAGTCGATCTCAAGCGATCCGATTGTCGACTTCAGCGGCCAATTGATGAGGAAGCGTTTAAATGACCGCCCGAACAGCCGGTAGTAGCCTTCGGCCCCCTGCGGATCGTAACCTTCGACATAGATGATATGTCGCCGGCGGACGATTCTTTCGTCACCGGCTGACTTCGCCGACGCATTCATGAATGAGGCACATCCGAGACGACGGCATCGACGATATCAACCGCAAGATCATGCGACATCCGGAGACTGCCGAGTACCGTGTGTAGCGGAGATTTCCGCGGTACGGTAATTTCGTGTCGCACTATTTCCTCCGCCAGGTTCCACACGCAACAGCGTAGACCAGGTCAATATCGCAGGCAAAAGGAAGCCGCCAATCAGCGAAACCACGATCGGGCGAGTTTGGCCGGCCCATATGCCACAATACGCCGACTGAGGCGGGTTCCGTCACGAATCGCCAATGTGCGAATTCAGCACTGTCGAAATTGGCTGGAGAAGGTTTACTCGATCTCCGCCGCGATCCTCTTGAGAATTTGCAGAAACCGCTTGCGGTCTCGGCTTCCGATGATGCGATCGAGATTGAGCTCATGCCGGCGCGCGCAGCGCGTAAGATCGGTGAGAACCTTTTTTCCGGCCACGGTCAGGTTCAGCCTGTAAGTGCGGCGGTCGTTACGCATGCGCTTGCGCTCCACAAGTCCTCGGCGCACCAGGTCCTCGACGACCGGCGTGAGACTGGACTTGTCGCGTCCGTTCGCATGGCTCAGTTCGGTCTGGCTAATGCCCGGATTGCGCGCGATCAGCGTCAAAGTTGCAAAACGGCCCGGGCTTTCGCCAATTTCCTGGGAGCGGCGGGAAAAGGCCTCAAAGGTCGCGTCCTGCGCCATGCGCAGATTGAACCCGACCCAATATTCGAGTGGCCCGAAATTGATCAATTCGGCAATGGTTTCGCCGTTCCGTCCGCGACGGCTCCTGCTGATCCCACTGCTCCCACGCGCCACGGCTTCCCTCGCAAAACGCAATTCGCCCCGCCTCTTTATGGCACAGCCGGAGCGATTTAGTTTGGCATCAAACCAACTTTACAATCGCACCGATATCCGGCTCAATTGCCACAAAAGTTGGCGCCTTTGCCAACACATAACCGAGGGAGGAAACCCATGAAAAGCCGTTTCGCGGCTTCTATTTCGGCCGTCGCCTTTACCGCCCTGCTGTGCGGTGCAACAGGCGCAATCGCGCAGGATAAGACCTTTGAGCTGAAGCTTTCCCACTGGGTACCGCCGTCGCACCCGTTACAGAAGGCCCTGGAAGCCTGGGGTGCCTCGGTTGAAAAGGATTCCGGTGGCACCATCAAATACAAGGTCTATCCCTCGCAGCAGCTCGGCAAGGCATTCGACCACTACGACATGGCGCGCGACGGTATTGCCGACCTCACCTACATCAATCCCGGTTATCAGCCCGGCCGCTTCCCGATTATCGCCGCCGGCGAATTACCGTTTCTGATGACCAACGCCAAGGGCGGCTCGGTGGCGCTCGATACATGGTACCGAAAATACGCCGCCAAGGAGATGAAGGACGTCAAGTTCTGCCTCGCCTTCGTTCACGACCCGGGCGCGATTCACTCGGTCAACAAGAAGGTCATGGTGCCCGGCGACATCAAGGGCATGAAGATTCGCCCCGCGCAGGGCACCATCGCCCGTTTCGTCACGATGCTCGGCGGCACCAATGTGCAGGCGTCGGCGCCGGAAGTGCGCGAGGTGCTCAGCAAGGGCGTAGCCGACGCGGTGACCTTCCCATGGGGATCGATCGTGCTGTTCGGCATCGACAAGGTGACCAAGTATCACATGAACATGCCGCTCTACGTCACCACCTTCGCCTTCGTGTTCAACAAGGCCAAATACGATCAAATGTCGGCCAAACAGAAGAAGGTGATCGACAATCACTGCACCGGAGAATGGGCGGCCAAGGTCGCCGGGCCGTGGGCCGACTTCGAGCATAACGGAATCGCCAAGATCAAGGCGGAGGCCGGACAGGAGGTTTACGACCTCACCCCGGCGCAGGTCGCCGAATGGAAGAAGGCGGCGGCTCCGCTCGAAGCGCAATGGGCCGAAGGCGCCAAAAAGGCCGGCATCGATCCCGCGGCTGCGATCAAGGAGTTGAGGGCGCAGCTCAAGAAAGATGCCGCGGCCTATTGATGGATGGTGCAGCAAGGGGGCGCACACCCGTCGATCGGTTTATCGACCTGATCGAGGTAACGGCGGCGGCGTTTCTCGCCGTCGTTACCTTGCTGACTTTCGTATCGGTGATCCTTCGCTATCTGTTCGCCTGGGCGATCCCCGATAGCTACGACTTCACGCGGCTGCTGCTTGGCATTCTGATCTTTTGGGGTATGGCGGTCGCAAGCTATCGCGGCGATCATATCAGCGTTGATTTGTTGTGGAGTGCGGTTTCGCCCCGCTTCAAGCGCGCCATGGACGTCTTCTCTGCGATCGTCACCCTGGTCGCCATGAGCGCATTCACCTTCATGTTCGCCGAAAAGGTGCTCGGCACCCGTGCCGATCATGTCGGCACGTTCGACCTGCGCCAGCCGGTCTGGATCTACTATCTCATCGCCTGGATCGGTCTAGCCTCCGCAGTACTGCTGCTGGTGGCGCGCACGGTGCGGCTGGTGTTCTGGCCGGACAAGCTGGCATCCATGCGCAGCGAGCCATCGGTCGAGTGAGGCCACAATGAGTACCGATGCCGTCGCAGTTACCGGATTCGTCGCGCTGTTCGTGCTGATGATGCTGCGCGTGCCGGTCGGTATCGCCATGGGTTTGGTCGGCGTGCTCGGCTTCGGTTATCTGATCGGCGACATAACGCCGGCCCTGAAATTGCTGTCGCAATCGCCGATCCGCACCGCAACAGACGCCGAATTCGCCGTCATACCGCTGTTCCTGCTGATGGGCGCATTTGCGTCTGCGTCCGGCATGAGCCGCGAACTGTTCCGCGCATCCAATACCTTCCTCGGCCATCTGCGTGGAGGCCTGGGGATTGCAACCATCGCCGCCTGCGGCGGCTTCGCCGCAATCTGCGGCTCGTCAGTCGCCACCGCCGCCACTTTCTCCAAGGTCGCCTATCCGGAAATGCGGCAATTCGGTTACCCGCAGAGCTTCGCCACCGGCGTGATCGCAGCCGGCGGCTCGCTTGGCATCATGATCCCGCCATCTACGGTGTTTGCGGTCTACGGGCTGATCACCGAGCAGGATATCGGCCGGCTGTTCATCGCCGGCATCATTCCCGGCATTCTCGCAGTTGCCATGTATATCGTCACCATCAACCTCATCGCCCTCGTGCGCCCCGGCTTCCTGCCTGCAGCTCCGCGCCATTCGTGGGCCGAACGACTGGAATCGGTACGGAACATCTGGGCGGTGGTGCTGCTCTTCATCTTCATTATCGGTGGGCTCTATGGCGGACTGTTCACCGCTACCGAAGCCGCCGGCATGGGAGCGTCCGGCGCCTTCATCATCTCGGTGCTGCGGCAAAAACTTTCGCGTGCGGACTTCTGGCGTTGCCTGATCGAATCGCTGCGCACAACCGCCGCGGTGTTCACCATCCTGATCGGAGCGCTGATTTTTGGTTACTTCCTCACCATTACTCAGGTGCCGCAGAAGCTCACTGAATTCCTTACCGGGCTGGGCCTCGGGCCTTACGGCGTGCTGGTGCTGATCATGCTGATGTATCTGGCGCTCGGCTGCATCATGGACGCCATGGCCATGATCATCCTGACCATCCCGATCGTTTTCCCGGTGATCAAGGCGCTGGGCTTCGATCCGATCTGGTTCGGGGTGATCATCGTAATGACAGTGGAACTCGGTCTGATCCACCCGCCGGTTGGCATGAATGTGTTCGTGATCAAGAGCGTCATCAAGGACGTCAAGCTTTCGACCGTCTTTTACGGCGTTATGCCGTTCGTACTCACCGATATTCTGCGGCTCGCCATTCTGATTGCCTTCCCGATCCTGGCAACATTCTTGCCGTCGCATATGTGATAAAATGTAAAAGGACGATTCCCGGAGCAGGCACATGGAACGGTCATTCAAAAAAGAAGTGCAGGCGCTGAAACTCGGCGACGGCGAGACCTTCCGCGGCGAAGGCATCCTGGCCGTCACCAAGGCCTTGCTGCAATCGGGCGTGTCCTATGTCGGCGGCTATCAGGGTGCGCCGGTCTCGCATCTTCTCGACGTGCTGGTGGATGCCGAGGACATCATGGGCGATCTCGGCGTGCATCTGGAGACCTGCTCGAACGAAGCCTCAGCCGCGGCGATGCTGGGCGCCTCGATCAACTATCCGCTGCGCGGCGCTGTAACCTGGAAATCCATCGTCGGGACCAACGTCGCCGCCGACGCGCTGTCCAATCTGGCCTCTCCGGGCGTGGTGGGCGGTGCAATGATCATCCTGGGCGAGGACTACGGCGAAGGCGCAAGCGTGATCCAGGAGCGCTCCTATGCCTATGCGTTGAAATCTTCCATGTGGCTGCTCGATCCGCGGCCGGACCTGCCATCGATCGTGCGCACGGTGGAGAAAGGCTTCGAATTGTCGGAAGCAAGCCACGCACCGGTGATGCTGGAACTGCGCATCCGCGCCTGTCATGCCACCGGCGAATTTGCCGCCAAGGACAATCGCAAGGGCGTCGTCTCCGGTCTGAACAAGCTTTCCGGCCCCCCGCGTTTTGAATACGGGCGGCTGGCACATCCGCCGGTGATCTTCTCGCAGGAAAAGCTGAAGGTCGAGGAGCGCTTGCCGGCGGCACGCGCTTTTATCGCCAAGCACAAGCTCAATGAGACAATCGCGGGCGAGTTCGACGACATCGGCATCATCGTCATGGGCGGGCTCACCAACAGCGTGTTGCGCGCGCTCGAGCGCATGGGGCTCGCCGACGTATTCGGCGCATCGCGCGTGCCGATGCTCGTGCTCAACGTCGTCTATCCGCTGGTACCGGAAGAAATCCGCAGCTTCTGCGCCACAAAGCGCGCGGTTCTGGTGGTCGAAGAAGGCTATCCCGACTACATCGAGCAGGCCGTCAACGTCGAGCTTCGCCGCGCCGATATCCAGACCCGCGTGCTCGGCAAGGGCCCGCTGCCGAAAGCCGGCGAATATGCATCCGACGTGCTGCTGGAAGGCCTCGCGGCATTTCTGCAGGATGCAAAGCCAAAGGGAATCGACAGCGAAACGGTTGCGGAAAAGGCGCGCGGACTTGTCGCGCACAAGGCCAGGGCCGCAGCGACGCTGGTCCACCTGCCCCCACGGCCTCCGGCATTCTGCACCGGCTGCCCCGAGCGTCCGGTGTTTTCAGCCATCAAGCTGATGCAGCGGGAATTGGGGCCGACCCACATCAGCGCCGATATCGGCTGCCATTCGTTCGCGACCTTCGCGCCCTTCTCGCTCGGCAATTCCATCCTCGGCTACGGCATGTCGCTCGCCAGCGCCGCGGCGGTAGCGCCCAACATGGAGAAGCGCCCGATTGCAGTGATGGGCGACGGCGGATTCTGGCACAATGGCTTGATCACCGGTGTCGCATCCAACCTGTTCAACAAGGGCGACGGCGTGCTGATCGTGATGC
Source organism: uncultured Alphaproteobacteria bacterium (assembly GCA_963828695.1). Lineage (GTDB taxonomy): Bacteria > Pseudomonadota > Alphaproteobacteria > Rhizobiales > Xanthobacteraceae > Pseudolabrys. Next base: position 1,703,000 of record CAWHFS010000001.1, read on the forward strand.
AAAATGGCTACGCCTCGGCGACCGGCCAGCAATACATCCCTTCAAGCACCATGAGCCGCGCCGGCGCCACGCCGGGTGTCGACATCGAGCAGACCCTGAAATCCATGGGCGTAAAATGGCTGCGCACCGTGCGCACCTACAGCGTCAGCGTGATGGTAAAGACCCTGAAAGAGGCGATGCGGACGGCCGAGCGCGGCTTGAAGGTGATCATTGCCGACGGCGAATGCCAGCTTGCCCGCCAGCGGCGCATTCGTGCCGAAGACGCCGTGAAACTCGAGCGCGGCGAGCGCGTAACCCGCGCGCGTTACGGCGTCGACGATGAAATCTGCACCGGCGACCATTCCTGCATAAGACTCTCGGGCTGCCCGTCATTGACCGTAAAGCCCTCGCCGGATCCGCTCCGCAGCGATCCGGTTGCAACCGTGATCGAATCCTGCGTCGGCTGCGGCTTGTGCGGCGAGGTCGCGCACGCGGCCGTGCTTTGTCCATCGTTCTATCGCGCGGAAATCGTGCGCAACGCCACCTGGTGGGACCGCGTGCTGTTCCGATTTCGGCAAACGGTGATCGGCTGGCTCGGCGGCTACAACGGCAAGTTCGCCGCAAAGGCGGCATCATGAGCGATCCACGCCCCATCACCTTGCTGATTGCCGCGCTTGGCGGCGAAGGTGGCGGCGTGCTCACGAACTGGATCGTGTCGGCAGCGGCGGATGCGGGCTTCCCGGTGCAAAGCACCTCGATCCCGGGCGTGGCCCAGCGCACCGGCGCTACGACATATTACATCGAGATCCTGCCGATGAAGGCAGCTGAACTCGGCGGCAGACGTCCGGTGCTGGCGCTCACGCCCGGCGTCGGCGACATAGATGTGGCAGTGGCGAGCGAACTGCTGGAAGCGGGCCGCACGGTGGCAAACGGCTTCGTCACGCCCGAGCGCACCCATGTGATCGGTTCGACAAGCCGTTTTTATGCCATGGACGAGAAGATCGCGATGGGCGACGGCCGTTTCGACCAGGACAAGCTCACCAGGACGATCACGGATCATGCACGCGATGCCTTGCTGATCGACATGGATCTGCTTGCCCGGCAGAGCGGCTCCATCATCAATGCGGTGATGCTCGGCGCCATCGCAGGCAGCGGCCGGCTGCCGATCACGGTGGAGCAATTCGAGGCGGCGATCCGCGCGGACGGCAAATCCGTGGACAGCAATCTGCGCGGCTTCCACGCCGGATTGAAAGCAGCACGCGCGAAGGCACCGCCGGCCTCGCCGGCTGAAATCAAGAAACGCGCGGCCAATACAATTCAAGCGCTGGAACAGGACGTATTGCGCAATTTCCCGACCGCAGCGCAACCGGTCATCCTCGAAGGTGTGCGACGGCTCGTTCCCTTTCAAAGCCTTGGCTATGCGCGGCTTTATCTCGACCGTCTCGCTGCCCTCGCCAAAGTCGACGAGGCTGCCGGCGCGCAAGGCAAGCTGCTGAAAGAAGTCGCGCGGCATCTTGCCGTGCGCATGTCATACGAGGATGTTGTACGGGTGGCGCAGGCAAAGATTGCGCCGGCGCGCATGCATCGCATCGCGCGCGAGGAATTGCACGTCAGCGACGAGCCCTACTCCGTGCATGATTTCCTCAAGCCCGGCATCGAGGAACTCTGCCAGCTGCTGCCAACATTTCTGGCACAGCCGATCCTGCGGTTGGCCGAGCGCAGAGGCTGGCTCGGTCGCGTCTATTTCGGCATGGAGATCAATACGACCTCCGTCAGCGGCTTTCTCCGCTTCCTGTTGCTGGCCAGGCTCCGGCGGCTGCGCCCCTACGGCTATCGCTACAAACAGGAGCAGGAGCAAATCAAGTCCTGGCTCGGCCTGATCGTGCAGGCGGCCCGCCGCTCGATGGAACTCGCACTTGAAGTGACCGAATGCGCCCGGTTGATAAAAGGCTATGGCGATACCCACGCGCGCGGGACTTCGAACTATCGCACCATCGAGGCGCGGCTGATCCGCCCGGCACTGGCGGGCCAAATCCCAACGGAACACGCTGCCGACGCGGTAGCGAGCGCCCGCACCGCGGCGCTGGTCGATCCGGAGGGCGAAAGCCTGGCCAAATGTCTGGCCGAGATCGATTCCCAGCCGGCATTCCGCCTGGCGGCTGAATAAGGCATCCGCCCGGCTCCGTTGTCAGTGTTTCGCCCGTCAAGTAAAAGACGGGCCACATCAATGGCGTCGCGGGCCCGGGCAAGCAAGAGCCGGCCACACGCACCTGAGGGGCGATACGCATGGCCGTCACTTCGACCGGGCAGCGGCCCGCGATCGCCGCGGAAGCTTTCCTGCGTGGGCTCGCCGATCACGGCGCCGACTATTTCTTCTGCAATCCGGGCACTGATTTTCCACCGATCGTGGAAGCCTTCAGCCGCGCCAAGAAAACCAATGCCAAGGTGCCCAAGCCGATTCTCGTGCCCCACGAAAATCTGGCGGTCGCCATGGCGCACGGCGCCTACCTCATGACCGGACGCCCGCAGGTGGTGATGGTGCACGTCAATGTCGGCACCGCGAATACAATCAACAATCTCACCAACCTGTCGCGCGACCGCGTACCGCTCATCCTGGCCGCGGGCAGAACACCGATCACCGAAAAAGGCACATTTGGCTCCCGTACGCGCCCGATCCATTGGGCGCAGGAGATGTTCGATCAGGCCGGCATGGTGCGCGAACTGGTGAAATGGGACTACGAGCTGCGCGTACCCGGACAGGTTGGCGACGTAGTCGCACGCAGCGTCGAAGTCGCGATGGCCCACCCGCGCGGCCCGGTCTATCTGGTGCTGCCACGCGAGCCGCTGTCGGCGCCGTTGCCGGAGCCGATCGCACCGATGAAGCCTCGCCCGCAGGCAGCCCAGGCGCACCCTGATCCCGGCGCGATCAATACTCTGGCCGAATGGATCGTGGCGTCCGAACGGCCGCTGATCGTGGCCGCGACGCTTCCGGCCGACGCCGTGCCGACGCTGGCGCATCTTGCCGAGCGTTGCGCCATACCGGTGATCACGCACAATCCGCGGACTGTCTGCCTGCCGTCGAGTCATTCCATGCATTTCGGTTTCGAGCCGGGCGCGCTCCTCGCGGATGCCGACCTGGTCATCTCGCTTGAATCCGACGTGCCGTGGATCCCTCATCTGCAGCATCCGGCGGCCGGCTGCCGGGTCGCCCATGTCGGGGAGGATCCGTTCTATGTGCGCTACCCGATGCGCTCGTTTCCCAGCGATCTCAGCGTCCAGGCCGGCGCCCTGAATGCACTTGAGGCCCTGACCCATGCGGTGGAGGCACGCCTGCAAATGGCGGAAGCCCGCATCGCTGCGCGGCGGGGCCGCCTGACCGAGCGCATGCGCACCCGCCGCGCGCAGCTGGCAAAGGATTCCGCCGCCGGGGATCGCATTTCGCCGGAACACCTGTCGCGCGTGATCGGCGAGACACTCGGCCCTGACGCCATCATCTTCAATGAATATCCGCTGCGGCCAGATCATTGCGCGCGCGAGAAACCGGGAACCTTGTTTGCGCTCGGGCCGGCCGGCGGGCTCGGCTGGGGCTTCGGTGCGGCTCTGGGCGCAAAACTCGCCGCGCCCGACCAGTTCGTGGTCGCCACCCTCGGCGATGGCGCATATATGTTTTCCAATCCGACGGTGGGACACTGGGTCGCCGGCGCGCACAATCTGCCGATCCTCACCATCGTCTTCAACAACAGCCGCTACGGCGCCGTGCGCCGCGCCACGCTGTCGATGTTCAAGGATGCAGCCGCGGGCGAGAACGACGGCCGTACGCTCGCCGATCTCGATCCGCCGCCGCCGTATGATGTCATGGCGAAAGCGCAGGGTGCGCACGCCGAACGCATTGAAAAGCCCGCCGACCTGCCCGATGCGCTGGCGCGCGCCCGCGACGTCGTGGTCAATGAGCACCGCCAGGCCATGCTCAACATCATCAGTCCCTACTAGCGCATGATCCCGAAAAGTGGAAACCGGTTCTTTGAAAAGATCATGCGCCAGCAAAATGTCAGGAAAGCACGGTGATTCAACCTGAACGTATCGCGCTCTAGCCAATCGACAAATCAAGAAACGAACGTCAGTCACGGAGGAAGTTCATGCGCATCGACGCTTACACCCATTTCATTCCGGAAAGATATTTTAACAAGATTGTTGAAAGCGGCCATGCCGATATCGGCAAGCGCGTGCGCGAAATCCCCTGCATCCATGACCTTGATGTCCGCCGCAAGATCGTCGACGGATTTGACGATTATGCGCAGATACTCTCCTACCCGATGCCGCCGCTGGAAGTCATGACGAAGGGCGACGGCAAACTGACGGAAGAATATGCCAAGCTGGTCAACGATGGTTTCGCTGAAATATGCTCGAAATATCCAGACCAGTTCCCCGGCTGGGTGGCGCAAGCGCCGTTGATTGCGCCAGACGCCGGCGTGCGTGAGTGCGAGCGTGCGCTGAAAAATGGCGCACTCGGCGTACAGATCTACACCAATATCGCGGGCAAGCCGCTCGACGATCCGGCGTTCGAGCCGTTCTTTGCGGCGATGGACAAGATCGGCAAACCGATCTGGATGCACCCGGCGCGCGCTGCCAATTTCCCCGATTATCTGTCCGAGAAGAAGTCGAAGTACGAAATCTGGTGGACTTTCGGCTGGTCCTACGAAACCGCCGCGGCGATGGCGCGCCTCGTATTCTCCAAGATCATGGACAAATACCCGAACCTGAAAATCATCACCCATCACTTCGGCGGCATCGTGCCGATGCTGGAGGGTCGTATCGGGCCGGGCTGGGACCAGCTCGGCGCGCGCACGTCCGACGAGGATCTGAGCGTCATCCTCAAGCAGCTCAAGAAACGACCGCTCGATTATTTCAAGCACTCGTTCTACGCCGATACCGCGGTATTCGGCGGGGTACCGGCAACCCACGCCGGGTTTGCTTTTTACGACCTCGACAAGATCGTGTTCGCTTCAGACTGCCCGTTCGATCCGGAGAAGGGCACGATGTATACGCGCGAGACGCTGCGTATTATCGAGGGCATCGACATGCCGAAGGCCGACAAGGAGAAAATCTGGCACGGCAATCTCGAGGCAATCACGGGCGCAAAGTTCAAGATCTGATCGGTCCCGGAACGCAGGCCGCTCGTCCCCGCGACCCGTCTACGCTCACTGCGTGAGCTTCGGCGGGCTTGAGTCCGCCGAAGCGCGGAGCGCGAAGGCGGAAGTGCGTATGCGCGAAGGCGCAAAGCGGGGACCCGGTAGATGCAATCAGTTGATTTGCCGGATTCCCGCTTTCGCGGGAAAGAGCGAAAGTTAGCGTGATTGTTCCCCAGTATTCAGCGGCCTGCCTGTAGCGACGTCCAAAGCATCTGCTAACCTCGCGTCCATGGCCCTCACGCAACCCATCGGCATGTCGGAGCCTCAATCGCCGCCGTCGAGCGGCGACGTTGGGCGCGTTACGCCCATGATGGAGCAATACCTGGAGATCAAAGCCGCCAATCCGGACAGCCTGCTGTTTTACCGGATGGGCGATTTCTACGAACTTTTCTTCGAAGATGCCGAAATCGCCTCGCGCGCGCTCGGCATCGTGCTGACCAGGCGCGGCAAGCACCTGGGCGCAGATATCCCCATGTGCGGCGTTCCTGTGGAACGCGCCGACGAATATCTCCACCGTCTGATCGCGCTCGGCCACCGCGTTGCAGTCTGCGAGCAGCTTGAAGATCCGGCGGAAGCGCGCAAGCGCGGGCCGAAGAGCGTTGTGCGGCGCGACGTAGTGCGACTGGTGACGCCCGGCACGCTGACTGAAGACACGCTGCTTGACGCCAAACGCAACAACTATCTTCTGGCCGTGGCGCGGGCAAAAACATCGGCGGGTGGCGATGAAACGCGATTTGCGCTGGCCTGGATCGATATTTCCACCGGCGAGTTCCGTATCGCCGAATGCGAACGGCTGTCGCTGCCGGCTGAAATCGCACGGCTTGAGCCGAGCGAGATCGTCGTCTCCGACGCGCTTTATTCCGACGTTGAACTTGCCGCCATGTGGCGCGCATTGCCGGCGGTGACGCCGTTGACCCGCGACGTGTTCGACGGCGCCACTGCCGAACGGCGTCTTACGTCGTTCTTCGCAGTGGCGACCAGTGAAGCCTTCGGCAACCTTTCGCGGCTGGAGCTGACCGCAGCGGCAGCCTGCGTGACCTATGTCGAGCGCACGCAGATCGGCAAGCGCCCGCCGCTGTCGCCGCCTTTGCGTGAGAGTGCCGGCTCGACCATGGCGATCGACCAGGCGACGCGCGGCAATCTCGAAGTGATGCGCACGCTTGCCGGCGAGCGGCGCGGCTCGTTGCTGGAAGCGATCGACCGCACGGTGACCGCGGCAGGCTCCCGCCTGCTGGCGCAGCGGCTGTCCGCACCGCTGACCGATCCGGCGCAGATTGCCCGGCGCCTCGACGCGGTGGCCGGTTTCGTCGAGGATTCCGCGGCACGGGCGGAAACCCGTTCGCGCCTGCAGGCGGCGCCGGACCTCGCCCGGGCATTGGCGCGCATTACGGTCGGCCGCGCCGGGCCGCGCGATCTCGCTGCCGTCCGCGATGGCGTCCTCGCCGCGGCCGAACTCGCCCGTTCGCTGGAATCGTTGAAGGGCGCCCCGGCCGAGATTGCCGAAGCGATCCAGTCCTGCCGACAGCCCGACGGCATGCTCGCCGCCGAGCTTTCCGCCGCCTTGGCCGCCGAATTGCCCGCCTTCAAGCGCGACGGTGGTTTCGTGCGCGGCGGCTACGACGCCACGCTCGACGAGACGCGCGCCCTGCGCGACGAATCCCGGCGCATCGTCGCCGCCTTGCAGGCACGCTATGCCGAGGACACCGGCGTCCGCGCCCTGAAGATCCGCCACAACAATGTGCTCGGCTATTTCGTCGAAGTTACCGCCCAGCACGGCGAGAAACTGCTGTCGCCTCCCCTCAACGCGAGTTTCATCCACCGCCAGACGCTGGCAGGCCAGATACGCTTCACCACCACCGAACTGGGTGAGCTGGAAGCCAGGATCGCCAGCGCCGCCGAACGCGTCCTCGGTCTGGAGCTGGAAATTTTCGAACGGCTTGCGGCCGGCGTGATTGCCGAGGCCGCGCCGATCAAACAATGTGCGGAAGCCCTGGCCGCACTTGACGTTGCGAGCGCGCTCGGCGCTCTGGCGGCAGAGCGCGGCTATGCCCGCCCGCATGTGGATGACGGCCATGAATTTGTCGTCGATGGCGGCCGCCATCCCGTGGTCGAACAGGCATTGTCGCGCGATGGCACGCCGTTCGTCGCCAATGATTGCGATCTCTCGCCGCCGGCAGGCGCGGCTGCCGGCCGCATCTGGCTGATCACCGGCCCCAACATGGCGGGCAAATCCACCTTTCTGCGGCAGAACGCGCTGATCGCAATCCTCGCGCAGATGGGCTCGTTCGTGCCGGCGCGCTCGGCGCACATCGGCGTGGTCGACCGGCTGTTCTCGCGCGTGGGCGCGGCCGACGATCTCGCGCGCGGGCGCTCGACCTTCATGGTGGAGATGGTGGAGACCGCCGCGATCCTCAATCAGGCCGGTGAGCGCGCGCTGGTGATCCTCGATGAAATCGGCCGCGGTACCGCCACCTTCGACGGGCTGTCGATCGCCTGGGCGACGGTCGAACACCTCCATGACGTCAATCGATGCCGTGCGCTGTTCGCCACGCATTTCCACGAGTTGACGGCGCTCGCGGCACGGCTTGATCGGCTGCATAACGCGACGGTGCGGGTGAAAGAGTGGCAGGGCGAAGTGGTGTTCCTGCACGAGGTGGTGCCGGGCGCGGCCGACCGCTCATACGGTATCCAGGTGGCAAAACTCGCCGGACTTCCGTCACGCGTGATCGAGCGAGCCAGGCTGGTTCTGGCCAAGCTCGAACAGGAAGACCGCGCCGCGCCGAAGGGGTTTGAGGACCTTCCGCTGTTTGCCACGCCGTTCAAACCGTCGCAGGATGTGCAGGACAGCGCACTCGACCGGGTCGTCGCCGCGGTCGCCGCTTTCAATCCGGACGAAATGTCGCCACGCGAGGCCATGGAAGCGCTCTATAAACTGAAGGCGGAGCTGGCGGATACGCGCAAGAGCTAGTGCTATGATGAACGTCGCCGAAAGAAAGCAAGCGACGGCGCCGGCGGAAGCGCTGGCCTGGCTCGAAAGCTTCGAGACGACCCTCCGGGAGCAGGACGCCGACGCTGCCGCGGCACTGTTTCTCCCCGAGGGGATGTGGCGCGACCTGCTGGCCTTCACCTGGAACATCCAGACCATGGCCGGACGCGCGGCCATCGCGGCAACGCTTCGCCAGACCCTTGATCGCACCAGGCCGGAAAATTTCCACATTCCGGCAAGCCGTACACCGCCGCGCTGGATCAGCCGGGCCGACACCGAGGCCATCGAGTGCCTCTTCGAGTTCGAAACCTCGTTCGGCCCATGCAACGGCGTGGTGCGGCTGGTGCGCGAGGCGCAGGATCCATCGCAATTGCGCGCCTGGACACTGAATACCAATTTACATGAACTGCGCGGTCACGAAGAGGCGTTCAGGCGGCGCGCGGAACCAGACTCGACGCGCGACTTCGGTGCCGAGAACTGGCTTGACCGCCTGACCAAACAGCGCAGCTTCGCCGACCATGACCCCGCAGTCGTGGTCGTCGGGGGCGGCCAGGCCGGCCTGTCCATCGCCGCAAGATTGCAGCAGCTTGGCGTCGACACGCTGATCGTCGACCGCCATCCGCGCATCGGCGACAACTGGCGCACGCGTTACCATTCGCTGACGTTGCACAACGAGGTGTTCGTCAACCACCTGCCTTACATGCCGTTCCCGCCAAATTTCCCGGTCTACATTCCGAAGGACAAGTTGGCGAACTGGTTTGAATCCTACGTCGAGGCCATGGAGCTGAACTACTGGACCGGCGCCGAGCTGGTGAGCGGCTCGTACGACGACGTCCGCAAATATTGGAATGTCAGGCTGCGCAAGACGGACGGGACCGAGCGCATCATGCATCCGCGTCACGTAATCTTTGCGACCGGCGTGAGCAGCATTCCGTCGACGCCTGACCTGCCCGGTCTCGATGCCTTCCGTGGCACGGCCGTGCATTCAGGCGATTTCAAACATGCCGAAGAATGGAAGGGCCGCAAGGCGCTGGTGCTCGGCACCGGAACCAGCGGCCACGACGTTGCACAGGAACTGCAGGCGCACGGCGCCGATGTCACCATCATCCAGCGCAGCAAGACCTACGTCGTCAGCCTGAAGGAGGCCCAAAGCGTCTACGCTATCTATTCCGAAGGCATTCCGTTCGACGATTGCGACCTGCTGGCGACCTCGTTTCCCTACCCGGTGCTGCAGCGCGCCTATCAACTGTCCACCGCTAAGGGCCGAATGGTGGACCGCAAGCTGATCAAGGCGCTGGAGAATCGCGGCTTCAAAATCTGGTACGGCGAGGACGAGACCGGTTTTCAGATGATGTATCTGCGCCGTGGTGGCGGCTATTACTTCAACGTCGGCTGTTCCGAGTTGATCATTTCCGGCGCGGTCAAGCTGCAGCAATTCTCCGACATCGACCGCTTCGTCGCCGACGGTGCGCGCCTGCGCAACGGGACCGTTCTTCCGGCCGAGCTGCTGGTCCTCGCGACCGGCTACAAGAACCAGCAGGACGCCGTGCGACTTTACCTCGGGGACGCGATCGCCGACAGGATCGGCCCGGTCTGGGACTTCGATGACGGCGGCGAATTGCGCAATATGTGGCGGCGCACGGCGCAGCCGGGGCTCTGGTTCACCGCCGGAAGTCTTGCGCAATGCCGCATCTTCTCGCGCTATCTGGCTATCCAGATCAAGGCGCTGGAAGAAGGCATTCTCGCGCCATAGTGCGTCTCGCAGCTACGACGCGGCCGGCAGCGCGTGGTCGTGGCCGCAGCAGGCCTCGCTGATGCACGCAATGTGCCGGTGATCGGTGCCGCAACAACCGCCCAGGACGCTCATGTGCGGAAACCGCCGCAGCAGATCGGCGTACTGCTGGCCAAGTTCCTGCGGATTGCCGGTGTCCAGTTCAGGCGAATTGTCGAGTTCGGCGTGACTCCTGCACGAGGAGTTTGCGCGCACCCCGCGCAGGCGCTCGATCCAGACTGATCCGCTCTCCAGCGAATCGGCGAAGTGTGTCGGATGTGCACAGTTGATCATGTAATAAGCCGGACTTGCGTCGCTGCCCCGGTCCACTGCCGATATCGCTTCGCCAAGCGTCTCGCCGGTGGGCAGGCGGCCATCGGTCTCCAGTGTAAATGAGATCACGCAGGGCACGTCGGCCTTCTTCGCCGCCAGCGCCACGCCGAGCGCCTCGTTGACATTGGTCATGGTGAAAGCGGAAACGCAATCGACTCCTTCTTCTCGGAAGATACCGATCTGCCAGGCGTGATAGGCGGCGGCCTCCTCAGCACGCATCAGCTTGCCTGGATCGTAGCCGTCGCCGCGCGGGCCGATATTGCCGCTGATGATGATCGGCGTGCGCGGGCTCTCGTACTTTGCACGCACCTCGCGCATGAGCGCGATGGAGTTGCGGTTGAGCGCGGCCAGCCTGTTGCGGTCATAGCCGGTCTTGGCCGCCCAATCCGGATTGGCGCGCCAGGTCGGGCTTTCCAAAACAAAACCGACGCCGTGCGCGACCGCCATCGGCAGATAACGGTCGAAATAGGCACGTATCGCCTTCCTCCCCTTCTCGCTTTCGAGCAGCACGAACGCCTCGCCCATAGGGAGATCCCAGCCTTCATGGAATATGAGCGTCGTCTCGAATCCGCCGTCGGTCAGGAAGAGGCGTCCGTCGAGTGGCGGCAAGCGGTGCCTGGAATTTTGCGGCATCGAATTTCTCCATGCTCAAAGTGGCGCGAACCACGCCGGGTTGCGCGTGATAAACCAGAGCCGCCGCCGTCGATCCAGAGAACTCGCGGTACACCCGCGCGCGCGGCAAGATGTCCCGGAAACGCGCGGGAATTCAGGTATTCTGCCGTGGCCAATTTGCCGCGGGTGCCACCGGCATCGTGTCAACTGGACTCATGGTACAGTTGCCGGGCATTCGCAGGAATGACGCAATGGATACCACCACCCAACGCAGAGGCGGTGATACCCGCGAGCGCATCCTTGATGCCGCGGAAGCGGCCGTCCTCGACAAGGGCTTTGCCGCGACCTCGATCGACGAGCTGATCGCGGCCGTCGGCATCACCAAGAGCGGATTCTTCTATCACTTTCGCGACAAGGGCGAATTGGCAAGGGCGCTGCTAGTACGCTACATCGAACGTGAAGACGAATTGTTTGACGACCTGTTTCGACGCGCCGACGAGCTCAATGAGGACCCGCTGCATGGGTTTCTCGTGGCCCTCAAGATGATGTCTGAAATGATGAGCGACCTGCCGAGCGGCCATCCCGGCTGCCTGGTGGCGGCCTACTGCTACCAGGACCGGCTGTTCGACAGAGATATACGTGAGCTCAATGCTTCGGCCGTGCTTGGCTGGCGGAAGCGGTTTCGCAAACGTCTGGAACTGATCGCCGCCCGCTATCCGCCGCGCATCCCGGTCGATCTCGGCGACCTTGCCGACATGCTGTCGGCAATAGCCGACGGCGGCATCATTCTTTCCAAAGTCGTCAAGGACAAGCAGGCCCTCCCACGGCAAGTCATGCTGTATCGCGATTTCGTCCGCGCTGTGTTCATCGGGACCTGAGGGCGGATCGACGCGCGGCGCGATTGCGCAAGAGCCACAGCAGCGCGTTCCAGCTGACACCGGTTGCAAGGCCCGCTGCATAGGACCACCAGACACCAATCGGCACTGCGAGGAGGTGGACCACAAAAAGTCCCAGGCCAAGCCCGATCAACGGCGCCTGCACATGGGCGGCGACACTGGCCGCCGCGGGGCCGCCCACACGGGAATGCAGAATAATGAAGAACGAGCCCATCGCCACCGGGAAGAACGCGAATACGCCTGAAAAATAGGACCCGATCGAGCTGCTCGCCGCGGTGACGATGATCACGCACAGCGTCACCACGCCGGCGCGCCAGGCAAGATCACGACCGGTGAGCTGGACGCGCGCTTTCGCGGCGCCGGAGCCAAGGAACCGCGTGGCGGCATAGATCGTGGTCGGATAGACGACCGCGTTCAGCAGCACGGCGGTGGTGGCGGTCCAATCCACCAAGCGCGACAGGAAAGCTGCGCCGAGCCAGACTACGAATGCGCCGCCGAGGCTCACCGGCAAAGTGCCCCGCTGGGCAAGTGCCGCATAGGTCAGCGCAAACAATGCGCAGGCGGCATTGGCGACCAGACTGCCGACCGCGCTAGCGGCGATAAAGTCGGGCGGATGCTCGACCGCAAGGATGATCATCGCCGCCCCGCCCGCGGTTGGCAGCGAGGCGATGAGTGCGCCGATGAACGGGCCGCTGCGCTCGACCACGACCGAGGCCGCGACCACGATGCCTGCGGTCATTGCGATCTTGAGCAGCAGGCCGATGAAAAATATCGTCATGTGTTCATACCGGAATGCCCTGGTGGCGCGCGGTCAATACCGTCAGGCCCCAACCGATCGACGCCGCCAGCGCGAGCGAAAGCGCGGCCGCCATGCCGAGCGGTTCGGCCGTGAAATGCAGCACAATGCAGGCGCCCCCGAATCCGATCAGGCCGAGGGGCACATTGGCGAGCACAGCAGCCGACGCTTTGCCACCGACACGATTATGCAGGATCAGCATGATGCTGATCAGAACGACCGGAAACACCGCGAGTATACCACTGCCCGCCGGGCCGATGCGGAAACTCAGGCTGACCACCACGCCGACCAGGATCGCGACCAGAACCGCACGCATTGGCAGATCGTACCATCGCCTGCGCAACGGCGGCATGGTCACGTGACGCAAGCGCCGCACCAGCCACAGGCATATAGCGATCACCACGATGTTCACGGCCAGTGCGCTGGCAACTGTCCAATGCACCCAATGAACCACAAACGCCAACGCCGCCCAGGCCAGCAAGGCCGTCGACAGGCTCGCGAACAGCGAGGCTTCTTGCGCCAGCAACACATAGATGGTGGCAAACAAGACGTTCACCGCATTGATGGCGAGGCTTCCGACCGCACTTTGCGCGATGAAATGCGCGTCATGATCGAGGGCGAGAAATACATAGACCGGCCCGGCACCGATCGGCAGCGTCGCCACCAAGCCTCCGACCAAAGGACCGGCGCGCTCGGCGGTCACCGTCGCGGCCAGCACGAAGCCGGCAGTGATGGCCATTTTGACGATAAGGGTGAGCGCGAAATAAAGATCTGGCGACATTGCGGTTCTGCAGTCATCGCCGGGCTTGTCCCGGCGATCCCGATCAGGTGGCCACGGTGCGTCCCTAAGCGAGATGGCCGGGACAAGCCCGGCCATGACGCATTCCTAGACCCGCTGAAGCTTTACGTCCACCGGCGGGCCGCTCTTGATCGTCTGATACACCACGCAATAGCGTTCGGTGAGCTTGAGCAATTGGTCGAGTTTGTCCTGGGGCGCGTCGGTGTCGAGATCGAAGCGCAACCTGATCTGTGCAAAGCCGACCGGCGCGTCCTTGGCGACCCCGAGGGTACCGCGGAAATCGAGGTCACCCTCGGCCGCCACCCGTCCTGACTTGAGCGGTATATCGAGTGCGGTCGCCACTGCCTTGACGGTGACACCGGCGCAGGCCACCAGCGCCTCCAGCAGCATGTCGCCCGAGCACAGTTCGAGGCCGGAGCCGCCGGACGCCGGATGCAGGCCGGCGGCCGCCAGCATACGGCCGGTCTCCAGCTTGCAGCTGATATTGGCATCATCGAGCGTGCCTTTCGCCTTGAGCGTGATGAAGGCGGCCTTTGGATCGTTCCTGTAGCGCTCCTTGATCGGCGCCTGCATGGCGCGCAATTCGTCTGCGTCCATCCTCTTCTCCGTTTCCTGCCATCATTCCGGGGCGCGTGCGTATCACGCGATCCCCGCATCCAGAGATAAAAATCCTGTGTCTGCGTTTTGATCAGGCCGGCGTCAGGACCACGCGGCCGACCACCTTGCCGGCGCGCAACTGGTCCATCACCGCATTGACGTCGTCGAGAGGGCGCGTTGTGACCGGCACATCGGGCAGTCCGGTGCGTCGCACCAGTTCCATCAGCTCCTGGATTTCCGGCACGCTTCCGACATAGGAGCCCTGGATGGTGAGCGCACGCATCGGGATCGGCGGCAGCGATACCGTGAGATCGCCACCGTAAAGACCGACGATGATATATTTGCCGCCCTTGATCAGGCTGTCATAGCCGAGCCGCGCCGACTCCGACGAGCCGACCAGATCGATCACCGCAAAGGCGCCGCCATTGGTCAGATTCTTGATCTGATCGACCGCATCCGCCGCCTTGGCATCGACCACCGCTGCCGCGCCTGCATTCCTTGCGATCTCGCGTTTGGCGGGATCGATGTCGACCACGATCGCGCTGTGCCCGCCCATCTTCCGGTGCAAGGCGAGGCACATGAGCCCGAGGCCGCCGGCGCCGATGATCACCGTCGGCTCGCGCGTCAACGTCGTCACTTTCTTCAAGGCGCCGAAAGTCGTCGCCCCCGAGCAAGCGAGCGGCGCGCAACGCTCCGGGGGCATGTCGCCGATGTCAAACAGATAGCGTGGATGCGGCACCATCAGGTAGTCGGCATAGCCGCCGTTCGAGAACACCCCGAGGCTGCGCATGGTCGAACAGAGATTGTCCTCGTTGCGCTGGCATGCCGGGCAGGTGCCGCAGCCGATCCAGGGATCAGCCAGCATGCGCGCGCCAATCCTGACGTTCTTTGCATCAGGCCCGACCGCCACCACTTCGCCGACGTTTTCGTGGCCGAGCGTGACCGGCAGCTTCATGCCGCGGTCAGCGAGGCTCATCTTCTTGCCGCCACCGAGATCGAACCAGCCGTCGGCGAGGTGCAGGTCGCTGTGGCAGACGCCGGCAGCCAGCACCTTCAGCAGCACCTCCGTGCCTTTCGGCTCCGGGGTCGGCTGTTCGTTGAGCTGCAACGGCTGGCCGCAGACGCAGACCTGAAACATTCGCATATCGTTTCACTCCCGATTTTGTGTCGGCTTGTTGTCATCACCCGGTTAACCCCGGCTGACCGCTCAGAATAGCCGGCCGCGTCCGGTGTCACCACGGCCAAGTGGAGTTGTATTTGATGGCGATTTGGCAGGCAAAATCGCCGCAAAATCTCAAAAATGCCCGGGCGCACAACTATCTTTACCGTGGGGCGGTGACTTCGATGCCCGGCTCCGCTATCGGGATGCCCCATGGCTTCGCTTGCCCTCGACACTGGCCCGCGCACGGCGTCCGAACAGTCCGCAAGGAACGCGGGTGACCTGATCGATTCGCGCGCCGTCACTGCGGATCTGGAAAAGCTCGCCAGGGCCCATAACGGCAATGAGCGCGATTTGCGCACCCGCCTGGCGCAGCGGCTGAAGGCCGCGCTCATCGAGGGCCGCGCCAAGGCCGAGCAGTTACTTCTCAAAGATCGTCACGGCCGCCGCTGCGCGGAGCGGATCTGCCGGCTGGAAGACGAGATCATCCGTATCCTGTTCGACTTCGCGCGCAAGCACCTCTACCCGTCGCAAAATCCATCCGAGGCCGAGCGCATGGCGGTGGTCGCCACCGGCGGCTATGGCCGCGGCCTGCAGGCGCCCGGCTCCGACATCGATCTGTTGTTCGTGCTGCCCTACAAGCAGACTGCCTGGGGCGAGTCGATCGCGGAAGCGATTCTCTATTGCCTGTGGGACACCGGACTGAAGGTCGGCCACGCCACCCGTTCGATCGACGAATGCATCCGCCAGTCCAAGGCGGACATGACCATCCGCACCGCCATCCTGGAAGCGCGCTTCCTGCTCGGCGACAAGACGTTGTTCGACGAGCTCCAGACGCGTTTCGATAACGAAGTGGTGCGCAACACCGCCTCGCAATTCGTCGCGGCCAAACTCGCCGAACGCGAGGACCGCGTCCGTCGTTCTGGCCAGTCGCGTTATCTGGTCGAGCCCAACGTCAAGGACGGCAAAGGCGGTTTGCGCGATCTCCATACGCTGTTCTGGATCGCCAAATACGTCTACCGGGTGCGCGAGCCGGACGAACTGATCAAACGCGGCGTGTTCGACCGCCAGGAATACCTGCGTTTCCGCCGCTGCGAGGATTTCCTCTGGTCCGTGCGCTGTCATATGCATTTCATCACCGGCCGCGCCGAGGAGCGGCTGTCATTCGATATCCAGCGCGAGATCGCGGTGCGGCTGGGCTACACCGAGCATCCCGGCCTGCAGGACGTCGAGCGCTTCATGAAGCATTACTTCCTGATCGCCAAGGATGTCGGCGACCTCACCGCGATCCTGTGTGCCGACCTGGAAGACAGCCACGCCAAGAGCGTGCCGGTTCTCAGCCGGGTGATGGCGAAACTGCGCCCGGTGAAGCGACGCAAGCTTGCAGAAAGCGACGACTTCATCGTCGACAAGAATCGCATCCGGCTCGCTCAGCCTAACGTATTCAAGCGCGACCCGGTCAATCTGATCCGCATTTTCCATCTGGCGCAGAAACACAACCTGGCATTCCACCCCGACGCGATGCGCGCGATCACCCGTTCGCTCTCGCTGATCGATGCCAAGCTGCGCGCAAACGAGGAAGCTAATGCACTGTTCCTGGAAATTCTCACCTCCAAGAACGACCCGGAAACCGTGCTGCGGCGAATGAACGAATCCGGTGTACTCGGCCAGTTCGTGCGCGCGTTCGGCAAGATCGTGGCGATGATGCAGTTCAACATGTACCACCACTACACGGTGGACGAGCATCTGTTGCGCTGCATCGGCGTACTGGCGGAGATCGATCGTGGCGGCAGCAATGACACCCCACTCGCGAATGAGCTGATCCACAAGATCTTGCCCGCCCATCGCAAAGTCATCTACGTCACCTTGTTCCTGCACGATATCGCCAAGGGCCGCATCGAGGATCATTCCATCGCCGGCGCGCGGGTGGCGCGTCGATTCTGCCCGCGCCTGGGCTTTTCGCCCGCAGACACTGAAACGGTCGCATGGCTGATCGAAAATCATCTGGTGATGTCGAGCGTGGCGCAGTCGCGGGATCTCTCCGACCGCAAGACCATCGAAAATTTTGCCGCGGTGGTGCAGTCGGCAGAACGGCTGAAACTCCTGACGATCCTCACCACCGCCGATATCCGCGCCGTCGGCCCTGGTGTCTGGAATGGCTGGAAGGCGCAACTGCTGCGCACGCTCTATTACGAGAGCGAGCCCGTGCTCACCGGCGGCTTCTCGGAGGTCAACCGGGCCCAGCGCGTCGCCATGGCGCAGCGCGAATTCCGCGCGGCGATGACCGACTGGCCGGGCGAAGTGCTGGAGGCCTACATTGCCAAGCACTATCCGGCCTATTGGCTGAAGGTCGACCTGCCGCACAAGATCGAGCACGCCAATTTCCTGCGCAATGCCGAAGCTGCCGGCAAGCATCTCGCCACGACCGTCGGCTTCGACGCCGAGCGCGCGGTGACCGAGCTTACGGTGCTGGCGCCCGACCATCCCTGGCTGCTGTCCATCATTGCCGGTGCCTGCGCCATGGCCGGCGCCAATATCGTCGACGCCCAGATCTACACAACGACCGACGGGCGCGCGCTAGACACCATCTCGCTGTCGCGCGAATTCGAGCGCGACGAGGACGAGGAGCGGCGCGCCAACCGTATTGCAGATTCGATCGAGAAGGCGCTGCGCGGCGAATTACGGCTGCCCGACGTGATCGGCAAGCGTGCAGCGCCCAAGGGCCGCATCAAGGCCTTCGCGCTCGAGCCCTCGGTCACCATCAACAACCAGTGGTCCCACCGCTACACCATGGTGGAAATCACCGGCCTCGACCGCACCGGCCTGCTCTATGAAATGACCGCAACGCTGTCGAAGCTCAATCTCAACATCGCCTCCGCCCATGTCGCTACTTTCGGCGAGCGGGTGGTGGACGTGTTCTACGTGACCGACCTGATGGGCGCCCAGATTACCTCGCCCACCCGCCAGGCTGCGATCAAGCGCGCGCTGATCGCATTGTTCGCGACGGCTGAGAGCAACGCCAGACAGGGCAAGTGACGCGGCTGTCCGGCAGAAGCCGCATTATTTTCCGACCAGTTTTATTGCATCATCGCGCACGCTGGCGTCGATGGCCGATGTGATCGGTGCGGCCTTTTTGAGTACGCCGGCTTTGACGAACAGCTCCTGCATCCATTCGAGCCGATCCACGGGGATCGTCAGGGCCGGATCGATCTGCCTGTTGCGGATCGTCTGGTCGGTGATGAATTCAGCGCGCTTGTCGCCCGGCTTGGCGTGGGTCATTTCATGTGCCAGTTTGATGGTCGCTTCGCGATTGCCCGTGGCAAATTTGTAAGCGTCCATTTCTGCGGCGACGAATTTTACCAGGTCGTCACGCCGGCTCGCCAGCACCTTGCTGCTGGTTGCAAGGCACAGGCGAATGAATTTTGGAACCACCGCGCTCGCGCGCATCAGAACCTTGACATTCGACGGCATCACCGCCTCGAACTCGTTCGATACCACCGCCGCATCGGTAATGCCGGCGATCAGCGATTTGTAGCGATCGAGATCGGCTCCCTGCGTGGCGAATTTCACGTCCGTCTGGGGGACCTTTTCGGAATCGAGCATGCCGCGTACCAGGAGATCGGGCAGTGACCCGGGCGAGGAAATGGCGATTGTTCTGCCCTTGAGGTCCGCCGGCGTCTTGATCTCGGCCTTGGCGAGGACAACCTGCGGCATGCCATGCCAGGCACAACCGACGATCTTGACGCCGGTGCCGCGCGCGGACGCCACGATCGATTCCGCTGCGCCCATGTCGACACTGTCGACCTCACCCGCGATCAGCGCTTTCATCAGCGTGGAGCCGGACTTGATCGGCAGCAGTTCAACCTTCAACCCGCGTTTTTCTGCAAAGCCGCCCTTGGCGGCCATGGCAATGAAGCCGGCATCACTCTTGGGTTCGAGAATGCCGTGGTTCCATACTTTCTCCTGCGCGCTTGCGGTAGTGATGCCGCAGACGGCGACGAAAGCGACAACAATTACCGTTGATTTTTTGCGTGTAAGCATGAACGCCTGCCTCCCAAGGTATTTGTGTTCGTTGTTATGCGTCTATCACGTTCCTATATGCGGTATTCGCCGCCGCGTTTGCGGCCCTGATCAACGTTAAGAAACAGGTGCTCCAGCGTCGGCCGCTTCTTGATCAGTCCCTGCTCATGCGAGTAGCCGGCCAGGGTTTCCAGAACCTTCCGGTTCTTTTCGGTAAGCCCGTATTCCCATGGATCAGTACCGAGGAGTTGCTCCTGCTCCTCCCACGCCGCGCGATACCAGGCAAGCGGCACAATGCGCGGGTTGGCCATGCGTTTCATGGCGATGGCCTTGGCCTCGGTGAAAGCCCTGAACAGGTTGACGGCGAGCCATGGATGGTCGTCCGCCAGCGTCTTGCGGATGCCGACCACATGCATGATCGGGAAAATGCCCGTGCGCCGGAAATAGGCCATCTCTTCGGCCTTGTAATCGGGGAACAGCCGGGCCACGCGCGGATCCCTGGCGAGAAACGGCTTGACGAAATCCGAATGGAACACCGCGTCCAGTTCGCCTTCGGCCAGCATGGTATCCGCCGACTTGTCGTCCGGCAGGCAGGAATATTTGAGATCCGCCGGCAATTTCACATCGACGTCGTTCTCGATCTCGGCAACCCATTCGATTGAGTTCAGCGGCACGCCGTATTCGTGCTGGAGGATGCCGCGCATCCACAGGACCGCAGTCGTCATCAGGGTCTTTACGCCGATCCTGCGTCCTTTCAGGTCGGCGGGTTTGGTAATGCCCTTGCCGGTGTTGATGAACATGAAGCCGTGGCGGAAGCGGCGATGCAGGAACACCGGAATGGCGCGGAACGGCAGATCATTGTCGCGCGCCGCCAGATAGGACGAACCTGAAAGCTCCGCCACATCGAATTCGCCGTTGTTCAGAAAGCGCCAATGACGCGTGGCCGAATCCATATCCGTGAGCACGGTGAGATCGACGCCATCGACCTCGACCCTGCCCTTGATCAGCGGACGAACGATTTCGTAGTCGCCGCAGGCAAGCGTGAGAGCCAGTTTCTTCGGCATGCGGATGTCCTTGATCAATGGCCGGTTGCGATCGCCGCAAGTCTGGCGGCATCGTCGAGTCGATTGCCGCGCCAGACCACGTGCAGGTCGGGCCGCAGCAGCAGCAGATCGTAACCGTAGATGTCGCGCGGATGCGCTTCGTCGATATCGAGAACTGTAAACGGCGCGCCGTGAGCGGCAAAGGCCTGCGCCAATCCGGCGGCGTCGGCCCGGCCTCCGGTAAGGCGCAGCAGCGTATAGCCGTCACCGATCCGGTCTTGCAGTGCACTGCCGTCGGCGAGCCAGAGATGTGGCAGCCGGGCGCCCGGCCAGGTGGTCGGCACATATTTCATGAAATTGGCTTCAGGCCCCTCGCCTGCCTCGGTCCAGACGATCGGCGAGCCCTCGTAGCGATAGCCGAGCTCGGCGCCGATCATTTCGTTGCTCTTGCGCTGCTCCACATCGGCGATCCGCGAGAGGTTGGCGCGCGTTTCGGCACCAGCGGCCGTGTTGTCGCGAATATCGGGTTTGTAGGCTGCCCGCCACGCGCGGCGTCCGCGCGAGGCATGGCGTGAGGCTTCCACATTGTGCGCGCCAATCTGACGCCGCTCGATTTCATAGGAGGTCAACAGATTGGGCCCGCCCCAGCCTTGCAGCGTCGCCGCGAGTTTCCAGGACAAATCGACGGCATCCCCGACGCCACTGTTCATGCCGAGCCCGCCGGTCGGGATGACCAGGTGGACCGCATCGCCGGCGAGAAAAACGCGACCCTGCCCGTAGCTGTCCGCCAGCAGCAGATTCTGCCGCCACGGCGCGCAGGAGAGCATTTCGTACTTCAGCGGCATGGCGACAGTGGTCTCGAACATGGTTTTCATGTCGTCGTCGCTGTCGACGACCGAGTGCAGCGTAAAGTGGCGGGTCGAATCCTGGACGATCAGAAATGTCGAGTGAGCATCGGCGACATGATAATGCCGTCCTTTGCCGATCGGAATGCGTTCGAACAGATCGTCGCAACGATACAGGGCCTGCCGCAGCTGCAGCAGATTGGCTTCGCCTTGTAATTTGATGCCAAGCTGCCGGCGCACGGCGCTGCTGCCGCCGTCACAGCCGACCAAATAATGGGCGCTCAATTCCGTGGCGGCGCTGCCGCGTTTGACGCGCGCCCGCACAGAGTCGTCGTTCTGCTCAAAGGAAAGGAATTCGCAACCGTAGCGCACGTCCACGCCCGGAATGCTTTCCGCGATCGACTTGAGCAATGGCTCGAGCGTGTATTGCGAGATCAACTGATACGGCTCGAGCGGCAGCGACCCGTCGTGGCAAGCTTCGATTTCAGCTTGCGCCTGAGCCACCGAGGGATAGGGCAAATGAAGCAGCGGCGGCTCGACCAATGACGTGACGATGAACACGTCCATTGGCGCGTCGCGTGGAAAACCCGCATCGCGAATTCTCTGCGCAATCCCCATGCGCCGATAAATCTCCATGGTGCGGGCGTTGCACCGCTCCATTTTGGGCAGGAATTGCGGCGCTTCCTTTTGCTCCAGCAGGATGCAACGTATGCCGCGTCGGCCAAGATCGATGGCGAGCGTCAAGCCCACTGGACCGGCGCCGACAATGATGACCTGGGTATCCAAGCGGGAATTCCGGAAAAGCCTGAAGGGGGCGGCACGCTATCATCTTGTTGCGCCTGACAGAAGCCGGCCGCCGCCCCGCTTTATTCCTCCGCATCGAGCGCGCGTCGCAGCTTCCGGATGATGACGCCGCGGGCGCGGTCGTCGGCGGCCGCTTCGATGGCCTCATTGATATCGAGGATCAGCTTCGACATATCGTTGTGCCAGTCGAGATTGACCACGGCCTCCGGCGCAAGCCGCCGCCGGTGCGTCACGTCGATCGGTGTCGGCGCCGAAGTGGTCAGTTCATAGATGTCGTCGAGGATCGGCCGGAAGATCCGCGCCGCCGGAACCGTGCGTTCGGCGATACGCTCGCTCAGGCCCGCCAGTGCCGGCTCTTCGCCGTGCACCAGGAATACGCCACGCCCGATCGGCCGACGCGCCGCGATCCAGCGCGCCAGCTCGGGCCCGTCGGCATGACCGGAATAGTCGTCGATGCGGCGGATGCGCGCCGCCACCTTGATTTCCTCGCCCTGGATACGCACGGCCTTCATGCCGTCGTCGAGGAAACGACCGAGCGTGCCTTGCGCCTGAAAGCCCACGAACAGGACCGTTGCGTTCTTGTGCCAGAGCCAGCGCTTGAGATGATGGCGGATGCGGCCGGCGTCACACATGCCGCTGGCGGCAATGATGATGTGGAAGCCGGCAAGCTTGGCGATCGACTTGCTTTCGTCGACTGTCTCGGTGCAGCGCAGATGCGGGGAGTTCAACAGGCGCTCCACCTCGACGCCGGAATCGATGCTCGAAGCGTATTTTCTGAAAACTTCGGTGGCATGGATTGCAAGAGGCGAATCGAGAAAGATCGGCGCGGTCGGCACTTCGCCACGCTCCATCAGATCGACCAGATCGACGATCAGTTCCTGCGTCCGCTCGACCGCAAAAGCGGGGATCAGCAGTGCCCCACCCGCCTGCTGGGCGGCGCGCACTTCGCCGGCGAGCCGTTCGCGGCGGGACTCGCGGGTGACCGGCGGGCGGTCTTCGTCGCCATAGGTCAACTCGCAAATGACATAGTCGAGCCCGGTCGGCGCCTCGGGACCGGGTTCGAGCAGCTTGGCGTCGGGACCGAGATCGCCGGATACGAGCACACGCAAAGGCTTGTCGTCTGCGCCTGCGCCGGGAAACTCGATCTCGATCGAGGCCGAGCCGAGCAGGTGACCCGCATTCCAATAGCGCGCCCGCACGCCAGGTATGGCCTCGAACCATGTTTCGTAATCGACCGGTCGGAAGGCATCCAGGCAGGCAATGGCGTCAGCCTGGGTGTAGATGGGCGCGACCGCAGCGCGCCCGCGTGGCGCATTGCGCCGGTTGAGCATCGCGACTTCCAATTCCTGGATGCTGCCGGCGTCAGGCAAGAGATAAGAACACAGGTCGATGGTCCCGCGCGTCGCCATGACGCGGCCGCGAAAGCCGCCGCGCGCCAGCTTCGGGATCAACCCGCTATGATCAATATGGGCGTGGGTGAGCAGAACCGCGTCGATTTCGGCGGGCTTGAATGGAAACGCCGCATAGTTCAGCGCCTTCAGCGTTTTTGGCCCCTGGAACAGGCCGCAATCGACCAGCAACTGTCCGGCCTCGGTCTGGAACAGGTGACATGAGCCGGTCACGGCACGGGCGGCCCCGCAGAATTTGACCGTCACGCTCATGACACGGCCCCGGTGATTTCATCGGCCAGAGCACGGGCAAGAACCTCATCAAGCATGATCGCGTTGGTCGGATGCGGCACGCTGTCCGTCGATTTCACCGAGCGAATACCGGCTTCGAACAGTTTTCCCACCAATTCGGGCGGAAACAACGCGTGGGTGATGACGGCATCGATGACCGTGGCGCCGGCTGCGGCGACTGCCTTGGCGCAAGTCATCAAGGTGCCGCCAGATGAAACGATATCGTCCACAATCAGCACCGGCCGGCCGGCGAGGTTTTTGATGTCGGCGAAGGCGATGTCGACCGAACGATCACTGTGCCGCGTCTTGCGCCCCACTGCATACACTGTCCCAAGCCGCGTCGCCAGATCGGCGACCCAGACGCGCGATTCCTCGTCGGGGCCCACCACGACTGTGGCAGGATCATACCCGGATGCATGCCAGGCATCGGCGACGGCGGGCATCGCCGACAGATTGTCAGCCTCGATCCCCGGAAAAACATCCCTGATGTTTTTGGTGCGATGCAGGTGCGCATCGACCGTAATGACGCGGTCGATGGTTCCGGCCAGCAGCCGCCCGATGACCTTCTGGCTGATCGCTTCGCCCTGATGAAACGCAGTGTCCTGGCGCATGTAACAGAGATAGGGCGCTATCAGGACCAGGCGTTGAGCGCCGTCTCGCCGCAGCGCCTCGGCGGCGAACAGAACTGCCAGCAGCTTGTCGTTCGGTCGATCGAGCGACGCATAGATGATGGACGTTGCCGACGCTGGGCCCGCAGTCACGCGCAATTCGCCGTCGGGAAACCGATGCACTTCGATCTCGCGCGCGACAATGCCGAGCCGTGAGGCCAACCGGGCAGCCTCGCGCGCGGATGATGGCAGGCTTTGAAGGGCGACTGCGCTCACCGTTTGACGTCCTGGCGCAGCGAGTGTGGCCCGACCGTGTAACCGGAATTCGCCCTGGCGCTCGCGACCGCCATATCGAATTCCGAGCTGTCGAGCGCGTAGATGCGGTAGAGCGGCTCGCCCCGCTCGACGTGATCGCCGATCTTCTTGAAAACCCTGATGCCGGCGCCCTTGTCGATCGGCGCACCGGCCGTGCGTGCCAGGCGATTGAGACGGAGGCAATCGATCGCCTCGACCACGCCGTCACCCGCAGCGGGGATATCGGCCGTCAGGTCGCCGAGGTCCGTCTGGCAGCCCGAAGGGCCCTGGGCGTCGATGATCTTCTGCATCTGCCTGAGCGCGGCGCCGCTGTCGAGCAGTTCGCGTGCGCGGGCATATCCGGCGCCGCCGTGCAATTCGGGATCGTATTCAAGCAAATGTGCGGCGAGCCGCAAGGATTTCTCGCGCAGATCACGCGGCGCGGCAGGGTCATTCGACAGCACCGCCATGACGTCTTGTGCCTCCAGCACCGGACCGATGCCGTTTCCGATCGGCTGGCGGCCATCGGTCGTGATCACCTCCACCGCGATACCGAAATGACCGCCGACGAATTCGAACAACTTGCGCAGCCGCATCGCCTCCATGGCGCTGGTCAACTTTGCGGCCGGGCCGACCGGCAGATCGATCAATAAATGGGTCGAGCCGGCAGCCATTTTCTTCGACATGATGGACGCGACCATCTGCTCGCGGGTATCGAGGCTGAGCGGCCGCTCCACTGAAATTAGAATGTCATCGGCCGGCGACAGGTTGACGTGTCCGCCCCAGACCAGACAGCCATGGCAAGCGGTAACGACTTCCTTCATCTCCTCGACGCTGAGGTCGACACGGGCGAGCACTTCCATCGTATCGGCGGTACCGGCGGGCGAGGTGATCGCGCGCGAAGACGTCTTCGGGATTGTCAGCCCATGAGCCGCCACGATCGGCACCACAATCATCGACGTGCGGTTGCCGGGAATTCCGCCAATGCAATGCTTGTCGACAACAATTGGCCGGTCCCACTTCAGTTGTGTTCCGGCTTGTGCCATCGCATGGGACAGCGCCAGCAGCTCGCCACTGGTCATGAAGCTCGCCGAACCGACCAGGAATGCCGCAATCTCCATGTCGGAATAGCGATAGTGCGTGACGTCGTCGACGATCGCCCCGATTTCCTCCGCACTTAAAACCCGGCCCTGGATTTTGGCGCGCACCGAGTCGAGGCTGTTTGGCGGTGTGGCTGGCGTAATCGTGACCTGGCTGCCGGCCGGCTCGGCGAAACGCCGGAATGCGGGTTCGGCAAGACCGAGGTCGTCGGGCCCGACCAGATTGTCATCGTCGGTGAGCAGCAAGGTCGCCAGGACGACCTTGGAATTGCAGCGCAATTCGACGCGGGAAAATCCGCGAAACACTTCCGGCCGCAGCGCGCTCGACCGGCGCGAGATCACGGCCACGTTCTCGCGCCCGGTATCGAGATTGACGCGCCTGATCTTCAGCTGCGGGCGCGAATTATTGGTTGCGTTCATGCTGCAGGATCCACCCATAAAATCAAAGAAATTACCTAATAGACGACCGCCGCCACGGCATTGATCAAAATCATGACCTGGATTTGGCCCGTGCCATCAGCACGAATACGCCCCGGGGGCCGGCTTGTTCGCCTGGCCGCACTCACCGCACGGGCCCTGGCGCGGGATGCAGATCAGACCGCTTTCGCGACGACTTGATCTGCGTCGTTGTCACGGCCCACCAGTCGGGCATATTCCTCGATCGGAAGCGGCCGGCCCGTCAGATAGCCCTGCACCTCGTCGCAGCCTCGCCCCAACAGCATTGCGTGCTGCACGACGGATTCGACACCTTCGGCGAGGATTGGAATTCGCAGGCTGTGACCGAGATCGATGACGGCACGGACAATCGCCATGGAATGATGGTTGTATTCCAGGTCGCCGATGAAGGTGCGATCGATCTTTATCTTGTCGAAGGAGAACGAATGCAAATAGGACAGTGAAGAATAGCCGGATCCAAAGTCATCCAATGCGATGCGCACACCAAGTGCTTTCAGCCGGGACAGTATCGATATTGCCCGGGAAAAATCCTCGATCAGCACGCCTTCGGTGATTTCCAATTCAAGTCGTCCCGGCGCAAGACCTGTTTCGAGCAGGATCGAATGGACAAACTTGGGTAAATCGTCGTTCCTGAACTGGATCGGCGAGATGTTAACCGCAATCGTCAGCGGACGCGGCCAGGATGCGGCTTCGCGACAGGCCTCCCGCAGGACCCACTCGCCGATCGGCACGATAAGTCCTTCTTTTTCTGCGATCGGGATGAACACGTCCGGCGGCACCAGACCCCGTTTCGGGCATTCCCAGCGTACCAGCGCTTCGAAGCCGATAGTTTCACCCGAAATCCTGTTCTGCGGCTGATAATGGAGGAGCAATTCGTTTCGCTCGACGGCTGACCGCAAATCCACATGCAGAGCACGGCGCTCCCGCAACTGGTCGCCCATTTCCGTGTCGAAGAACAGCACCGCGCCGCGGGTCTCCGTCTTGGCGCGATAAAGAGCGATATCGGCGTTGATCATCAGCGTTTTCGCGTTGTCGCCGTCCCTCGGATAGATCGCACCGCCGATCGTCGCACCGATCCTTATTCTACGGTCGTCAACAACGAAGTCCTCATCAAGCGCATCCAGCAGGCGCTGTGCGACGGCCGTCGCCGACTGCAAACCGCCTGCCACGATCAGGGTGAACTCATCTCCACCGATTCGCGCGATAAACGATTTTCCCGCAGCGGATTGCAGGCGTTGCCCAACCTCTCTCAAGAGAGAATCGCCTATGGAATGTCCGTAGGTGTCGTTCGCTTCCTTGAATCCGTCGAGGTCGAGTGACAGAACCACGAACTGTTCGTCGTTTCTTTCTGCCCGCTCGAGTGCTGCCTGTATTGCATCGTTGAATGTCGCGCGGTTGGGCAAATCGGTCAGGCTGTCGTGATGCGCCATGCGCGCGATACGTTCTTCGGTTCGTTTACGCTCAGTCACATCTTCAAGAAGCGTCAAAAGATATTGCGGTTTGTGGTCGTCGTCCCGGACGGTAAAGCTTCTTGCGGTGACAAAGCGAAGACCATTGGCCGGGGTGTATACGACATGGTCGGCGAGCACGATCGGCTGATCAGACCGGAGGGTGTCGTTGTTTTCCGCGACAATGAAATCGGCCCTTTCCTTCGGGTAGAATTCATGCGCGGTCTTGCCGACGATCTGGTCGCGCGAAATGCCGAACAGTTCTTCGCAGGCGCGGTTGACAAGGCTGTAACGGCATTCACTGGCATCCTTGGTCCCGCTTGGCACATCTTTCACCAGTATCGGCGCCGGAACGTTCTCAATGATCGTATCAAGGAATTTCTGCGTGCGGCCAAGATCGCGCTCGACCTGTTTGGCCTTGGTGATATCGTGGATGGCTGTCAAACGGGCATCACGCCCGCCGTAGGTCAATGTCTGGGAGTAGACGGCGACGTCGATCATTCTGCCATCCGATGTGATGTGCTGTCCGACATTCTCCACAAATTGGCTATCCGACAGCGTGCGCAGGAACTGCGCGAACCGCTCGCGCTCTTCGGGCGGGCGAAGATCGGTCACGGTCATGGCCATGAATTGTTCGCGGCTATAGCCGTAGCATGAGATTGCGGCGTCGTTGACCGCCAGAAATCCAAGGTTCTCGCGATCGATAACCCACATCGGCACGGGATTGCGATCGAACAGCAGACGGAAGGACTCTTCGCGCGCCATCGCCTCGGTGACGTCTTCGTGGGTCGTAACCCACCCGCCGTCAGCCAACGGCCGGTGGACGACGGAAACGAGGCGCCCGTCATGCAACCGGTTCATCATTTGATACGGCTTGCGCACCGATACGTCGCCAAGCCGCCGCGTAATGTAATTTTCCCGGTCTTCCGGCACATTTCCGATAGCGATCTGACGTTCCAGGATCTCGCGCAGCGGCGTGCCGGGCTTTATCAACCCATCCTGCAATTCGTAGAGTTCGGCATATCGCTTGTTGCAGACGATCAAGCGTTTCTTCTCGTCGAACATGGATAGCCCCTGGGACATGTTCTCAAGGGCTGCATCGAGCTGAAGTTTCTGCTTCTCGATCACGGTCTTCGAAATGACCTGATCGGTGATGTCTTCATGGGTCGCCACCCATCCGCCGCCCGCCATCGGCACGTTGACGATGCGATGCCAGCGGCCAGTACTGGTCTCGATGACCAGGCTCATGGTACCGCCGTTGGCAATATTCTTCCGGAGCTCGCGGCGATAGTCATCGATATCCTGCGAAAAACTCCCCTGCGACCGCCGGGCCTCAAGGATCTCACGCAAGGTCCGGCCGGGCTGCATGAAGTCCGAGGAAAGACCCGATATCTCGACATAGCGCTGGTTGCACAAGACGACCCGTTCGGATGCGTCGAACATCACGAGACCCTGGGTCATGTTGTTCAGGGCCACGTCGAGCTGCAGGCTTTGCTGCCGCAACTCTTCGGCTTTTTGCCGTTCGGCACGCGCCTGCACCAGTGACTGGTAGCTTCTGAACTGCCGGATGAAGATGAACGCGAACGCGGCGATTGCGGCAACCGTCAGTGCCGATATTGACGCCACGAACGCAAGCAATTTCCACCAATCGGCGTAGACCGCTGCGACAGTCCGGGTCGTGGCCACCACAAGCGGGGAGTTATCAATTCGGCGCGCCGCGATCATGCGGACGTGGCCGTCCATGGCGCCCGCGCTCACACCGGTTCCGTGATTGGTGTCGGCGACGAGCTTGAGACTCAATGCATTCGGAAAGCGGCGCCCGATAACGCCGTGAAGCGCCGGAAAGCGCGTAAGCACCATGCCGTCTTCATGGAAAAGCGTCACCCCACTTCCGGGTTCGAGCGAGATATCGCTGAAATATTTTTGCAAATATTGCAGTTCAACTGCGGCCGTGATGATACCCAGGAATTCGCCATGAGGTCCGGGGATCTTGCGCGCAAAATGCACCACCCTGCTACCATTCGCACGGTTGCGAACCGCCTCGCTAACGAATGACTTCAAATCCGTGTTGGCTTGAAACGCCTTGAAGAAATCACGATCCGAAACGTTGATGTCCGGGGTCGGCCATTGGCGGGAGAAATTGATCAGACGGCCGTGCGCATCAATGATCGTAAGTGAGCCGACATACGGCATGCCGGCGGCCTTGTCGCGCAGTTTCAGATAAGTGTCATGACCCGACAACTGTCGTTCACCGTCGGCAGCATCGACGGCGCTTGCAAGATCCTGAATGAGGCCGGTTTGCACTCTCTCTACGGTGGTAAAAAATTGTTCGAACTGCTTGGCAAGGACCAATGCGATGTTCGAGAGGTCCCGTTCGTTTACGGACTGGATGCGGTTATGAAGGTTGAACAGGAAGAGCCCGCTGCCGGCCACGACAATGACCGAGAGCAGCACGGCGCTGGCGATGGTCAGACGGACAGGGCCAATCGGCTTTGGATTGGCTTTGCTCGCGGTCCCCGCGGCATGCTCGCGGCCCGCCGGAACTGGCGCAGGAGATTCGACCGCCATGAGACCCAGCCCAAGACATCGCATGCAATGCACGCGAAAATGTTTGGGCCTACGGATAACACGCGAAAATTAATGTACATCTTCGTCAGAGAGATCACTCCGATGCCAATCCAGGCTAACAATTCCAGTGGTTAATGAAATTGCGGTAGCGAGTTTGCAGCCAGCGATGGTCTGGCAGCCGATCCAGATGGAAATTGCCGCAGCAACCATTGAAATCCGGCAGTCGGCGATCCAACGCCGGGCAAAACATGGCGCTTGCGCGCAAATTCCCACTTAACGACCCCTTAAACCGACCCCCTTAGCGTGGCGTTTTGGGGGCTGGCGTTGCCGCCGGCGTGGCGATCCGGATTGTTTGTATGGGGTTGGGACGGAAACGATCGCGCGAGCGTCGGGAGCCGGTGTTCGGCGGCGGGCCCGCATTGCGCGTCAGCGCCGGTGACCGGCCAGCTCCGGACGGCCCGTCGCCACCTCGACGCAGCCGGCCGCGCGCCCGCAAATCGCGCAAGGCCCGCTCCATTCGCCGGCGCATCGGCCGCCTGGCCTATTGGACCCTGGTGCTCGGCCTGTGGCTGGTGATCGGAGGCGTTGGCACCGTGGCCTGGGTCGGCGCGCATCTGCCACCCATCCAGTCCCTGGAGATCCCCAAGCGCCCGCCCTCAATCCGGATCGTGGACGATGCCGGCCGTCCGCTCGCCACGCGCGGCGACATGGGTGGCGCGGTGCTCCCGCTGAAGGAATTGCCGGGCTACGTGCCGAAAGCATTCATCGCCATCGAGGACCGGCGCTTCTACGCGCACTACGGCGTCGACCCACTGGGCATCGGCCGCGCGCTGATCGCCAATGTGTTGCACCGTGGCGTGGCGCAGGGCGGCTCCACCATCACGCAGCAGCTCGCAAAAAATCTCTTTCTGACCCAGGAACGGACGATTCATCGCAAGCTGCAGGAGATGCTGCTGGCACTGTGGCTCGAGCGTAAATTCACCAAGACGCAGATTCTCGAGCTCTATCTCAACCGCGTCTATTTCGGCTCCGGTGCATACGGTATTGAACAGGCTTCACAACGATACTTCGGCAAATCCGCCAAGCAGATATCGCTGCCTGAAGCGGCCCTGTTGGCCGGGCTCGTAAAGTCGCCGTCCCGGCTTGCGCCGACGCGCAATTTCGACGGCGCCGAGCGGCGCGCGAAAACCGTGCTCGATGCCATGACCGAAATCGGCTTCATCGGCAAGGCCAGCGAGCGCGCGGCACTCGCGCATCCGCCACGCATCGTGGCGCAGGCGGGCGGCGGTTCCGTCAACTATGTTGCGGATTGGGTCATGGACGCCCTCAACGACGTCCTCGGCCATGTGGACGAAGACATCG
The DNA here is from genome assembly GCA_963828695.1 of uncultured Alphaproteobacteria bacterium. Taxonomy (GTDB): domain Bacteria; phylum Pseudomonadota; class Alphaproteobacteria; order Rhizobiales; family Xanthobacteraceae; genus Pseudolabrys. The sequence goes on from CAWHFS010000001.1 coordinate 1,734,344, forward strand.
TGGTGCGTACGTCGATCGACGCCAGCCTCCAGGCCAATGCCGAAAAGGCGCTCGCCGACGAGCTGGCGCAGAAGGGCGCCAAGGGTAATGTGAGCCAGGGGGCGCTGGTAGCAATGACACCGGACGGCGCGGTACGCGCCCTGGTCGGCGGGCGCAATTATGCCGAAAGCCAATTCAACCGCGCGGTCGCCGCCAAGCGCCAGCCCGGCTCGGCTTTCAAACCGTTCGTCTATCTCACCGCGCTCGAACACGGTCTCACTCCCGAGAGCGTGCGCGAAGACCGGCCGATCAAGATCAAGGGCTGGCAGCCGGAAAACTACGGACGCGAATATTTCGGTCCGGTGACGCTGGCCAAAGCGCTGGCACTATCGCTCAACACCGTCTCGGTGCGGCTGACCATGGAATTTTCACCGGTCAACGTGATCCGCACGGCCCACCGGCTCGGCATTGCCTCGCATCTGGAGCCCAATGCGTCCATCTCGCTCGGCACCTCGGAAGTCTCCGTGCTCGAACTCACCGGCGCGTATGCACCCTTTGCCAATGGCGGTTTGGCGGTCGTACCGCATGTGATCGACCGCATCACCGCGGGTAACGGCAAGCTGCTCTACTCCCGGCATGAGCAATCGATCGGCCGCATCATCGATGCACGATACGTCGCCATGATGAATGAAATGATGCAGCAAACTCTCACGATCGGCACCGCGCGCAAGGCGGCGCTGCCGGGTTGGCCCGCCGCCGGCAAGACCGGCACAAGCCAGGATTTCCGCGACGCTTGGTTCATCGGCTACACAGCCCACCTCGTCACCGGCGTCTGGCTTGGCAATGACGATGGTGCGCCGACCAGGCATGTCACCGGCGGCGGCATGCCGGTGGAAATCTGGAATCGCTTCATGCGCAGCGCCCATCAGGGCATTCCAGTGGCATCGCTGCCCGGCGCGCAGGGCGGTAACTTTTTCACCGGTCTGTTCGGGGGCAATTCGGCATCGATCACCGACAGGCCGGTACCACCCGCGCCAGTGCGTGCGGCCTCAGCCGGCGCGCGAACGGCCAACGGCAGCGGCGGCATCGACAACTGGCTTATCGACAATTTGTTCGGTCGCCGCTGAGATCAGCGCTTCGCCGCCGCCTGCGCGCGCACGGCGCGCGTGGAAATCCACACGACCAGCGTTGCCGCGCCCATCGCGGCCACCGCGAGCGCGAGTGGCCAGGCACTGCTGCCGAGCAATGCACCCACCAAGGCGCCACAAAGCGCTGCAGCGCACTGCTGGATGAAGCCGAACAGCGAGGACGCCGCGCCGGCACGTTCGGGAAACGGCGTCATTGCACCGGCGATTGATTGCGACAACACCATGCCGAGCCCGGCAAGATAAACCGCCATCGGCAACACCAGTGAAGCCGCCGACGTGAACCCGAACCCGACCGCGGCTGCCATGCCGGCCCCGCCAAGAGCGCATGCGCAGGCGCCGATCCCGATCAGGCCGTCAAGCCCGAACCACGTCACCAGCCGCGCGGACACGGCCGATCCGGCCATGTAGCCGACAGAACCGAGTGCAAAGGCCACGCCGAACCCGAATGGCAACAATCCGTAGAGATTCTGCAGGACGAAAGATGCGCCGGATATCCAGGCAAACAAGCCGGCAAAACTGAGCGAGCCGAGCGCCAGATAGGACAAATAGGTGGGACTGCGCGCGACAACGCCGAAAGATCGGAACATCGAGCGCAGCGAGAAAGGCTCGGCCGCGCGCTGCGCCAGTGTTTCCGGCAGCACTAACCAGACCACGCCGGTGCCGGCCGCGCCCGAAATCAGCAGCGTGATAAAGACCCAGCGCCAGCCAAGTCCGGCCTGCAATACGCCGCCCAATACCGGCGCAAGAACCGGCGCGAGCGCCATCACCGAAGCGATCAGCGAAAGCTCGCGGCCCGCGCGGGCCCCTGAATAGAGGTCGCGCACGATGGCGCGCGCGAGGACGATACCGCCAGAGCCGCCGATCCCTTGCAGAGCCCGCCCGACGATCAGCATTTCAACGGACATTGAAACGGCGCATATCAAAGTCGCCATGGCGTACAGAATGAGCGCGCCGATCAGTACAGTCTTGCGGCCGTGCCGGTCCGAGACCGGGCCGTAGAAGATCTGCCCGACCGCAAATCCGATCAGATAGGCCGACAAAGTGAATTGCACCTGAGCCGTCGAAGCGTGCAGCTGCAACGCAATGTCCGGCAGTGACGGCAGGTACATGTCGGTGGTGAGCGGCCCGATCGCTGTCAGTCCCGCCAATAGAGCCGTGAGCGCGAATGAGCCGGGACGCAGCATGGAGGCGAGCTCTGTCTTGTCTGTCGTGGCCGGGCTTGTTCCGGTCATCCCGCTCGGGAAGCCGCCGCGCCCCTACGCGCGATGCCCGGCACAAGGCCGGGCATGACGAAGTACCTACATGAGCATTGGCCCGGGCGCTAGTTCCCTGCGCTGTCCTGCAATCCATAGCGATGCAGTTCGCTGCCGTGCGCGTCGAGCCATGCCTTGGCGCGGGTGAAATCCGGGCAAATGCGCTCAACCAGTCGCCAGAATCGCCGCGAATGGTTCATCTCGACCAGATGCGCGATCTCATGGGCGGCCAGATAATCCAGGACGAAGGGTGGCGCGAATATCAGCCGCCACGAATAGGACAAGACCCCGGTGGTCGAGCATGATCCCCAGCGGCTCGATTGATCGCGGATCGACACGCGCTTGAGCTTGACGCCGAGCCGTTCGGCGGCAAGCCTGCTTGCCGCCTCCAGATCTTTTTTGGCTTCGCGCTTGAGAAAGTCCGAAACGCGGCGCGCAACATGCGGCGCTTCGCCGGCAACACAGAGCAGCTGTACGCCGCCATCACCGGCTTCGGTCCACACCGTGCCACGCGTGCTACGCCGATGTTCGATGCGGTGATCGATGCCGCGCAACGGCAGAACGGTTCCGTGTTCGAACGGCGCCGGTTCCGGCAGTCGATCGAGCCGCGCTGCAATCCAGCCGCCGTGTTTCTGAGCGAATGCTCGCGCCTCCTTCAGGCTGCCGCGCGGCGGCATGGTAAGGACCACTTCGCGCGTGGCGGACTGGATGCGCAGTGTATAGCGGCGCGCCTGCCGGTGCCGGCGCACGCGCACCAGATACATTTCCTTCTCGAACTCGATGTCGATCGCCGGCGGTTCGCTCGGTCGGCGGTAGAGCAAGGCGCGTAGCGGCATGGCGGGCGTCAACCCAAATTCGGTGCAGGCCAAGATACTGCCACAACCCGGCTGTCGTGCAGCCTCCCGGAGCGCAAATTTTGTGCTGCCGCGGTATTTGCGCAGCGTCGTTATCATCACGCGAAACCGGCCAGTTTCGATTTTAGCCCGGTAGCCGACGCGAAACCGCCCAAAATCCCGATAATTTACGTCATTGGCCCGGCGGCGGATCGCCGGCGTGGCTCAGCGTTTGTCCGCAACCGCCCGCGACACCGGATGGGCACCATTGCCGCTCTTGCTTCCACGGCCCTTGCCATTATGTGACAGCACGAAATCGGCAATGCGCGGCGCGATCTCGGCACGGTAACGCGAGCCGTTGAAAACGCCGTAGTGGCCGACGTCCGGTTGGAGGTAGTGCGCCTTCTGCTCAGTCGGAATGTTCAAGCACAAGTCGTGCGCCGCCTCGGTCTGACCGACCGCGGAAATATCGTCGTGTTCGCCTTCAACCGTCATCAGCGCCACCCGCCTGATCGCGCCCGGATCGACGCGGCGGCCACGGTGGGTCATCTCCCCCTTGGGCAAGGCATGGCGGATGAACACGGTATCGACCGTCTGCAAGTAGAATTCGGCGGCGAGGTCCATGACGGCGAGATATTCGTCATAGAACTCCCGATGCTTCTGCGCCAAATCGCCGTCGCCCTTGACCAGATGCAGGAACAGATTGTGGTGCGCCTTGATATGGCGGTCGAGATTCATGCTCATGAAGCCATGCAGCTGAAGAAAGCCCGGATAGACATCGCGCATGAAGCCGGGATGCGGGAACGGCACCTTGGTAATGACATGGCTGCGAAACCAGTCGAGCCCGCGATCTTCTGCAAGCTTGTTGACAGAGTTCGGATTGATGCGAGTGTCGATCGGCCCGCCCATGAGCACCATGGAATGCGGGACATAGGGATCCTTGTCGGCTTCCATCAACGCGACGGCGGCGAGTACCGGCACCGACGGCTGGCAGACAGCGATCACGTGTGCATCGCCGCCGAGCATGTGCAGCATTGAAATAACGTAGTCGATGTAATCATCGAGATCGAAACGACCTTCGGCCACTGGAACGGATTGGGCGTTGCGCCAGTCGGTGATGTAGACGTCGTGGTTCGGAAGAAATGCATCGACCGTTCCGCGCAGCAGCGTGGCGTAATGGCCCGACATCGGCGCAACAATCAGAAGCTTCGGTTGCGGACGGCGAGGCACATGCGCGAAGGCGCGCTCGAAATGCAGGAGGCGGCAAAAGGGACGCTCCCATACGGGATGGATATGTACCGGCACGCGCGTACCGCCTACCGTGGTGGAGTCGATACGCCATTCCGGCCGGCCATAGCGGCGCGTCGAACGCTCGAAGACCTCCATCGCCGCCGCCACCGATTTGCCGTAGGTGGTGTGTGCGAAAGGATTGGCCGGGTTTTTGAAAAACAGCCGCGTGGCATCGGCAAATGCGCGCGCCGGATCAAGCGCCGCGTGACTCATCTCGTAGAGCCAATACAACGGCGTTGACAGCAAGACGCCATTGTCGGCGGGCAGCGTCGCTGCTCCGTCGAACTCGCCGATCGGCATGGAATCAATCCCCGGCCCCTGCTGCACTGCAGCAGAGTGTCTTTTTTCTGCCATGACGTCAATATGACATATAAGTCCTTCGCGTTCGGTTTACAAGTGGAATCGTCCACGCAAGCGACCGGAAATGCAGGACTTTTCGGCTCACTCGCCGGTCTGCAGCAGCGACCCTTGCTCCCGCGCGCTTTGCAGCAGCTTGAGAAAGGCGACGCTTGCAGCTGCGAACAGCACCACATTGAACGCCAGGGCTTCCAGCATCAGGTCGGCGCGGAACACGTGGCTGATCAACAGCGCGCGCATGCCCTCAAACACATAGGTCGGCGGCAGCGCCCAGGCGACGTATTGCAGCCAGTGTGGCAACACGGCGACCGGGTAATAGACGCAGGTCAGCGGCAGGAACAGAAACATGATGGTCCAGGCCATGCTTTCCGCGCCAAGCCCGTTCCGCAGCAACAGACCAGAGACGAAAATTCCAACCGACCAGCTGGTCAAAATCAAATTGACGAAAAAGGCGGCGAGCGCGAGACCGAGTGACCAGACGTTGAAACCGAAAAACGCGATGGCCAGCAATGAGACAGGAATCATACCGATCGCCAACCGCACCACGCTCATGATCATCAACGCGGCGATAAATTCGACCGGGCGCAGCGGCGACATCATGATGTTGCCGAGGTTACGGGCGTACATCTCCTCCAGGAACGAGATGGAAAATCCGAGCTGCCCGCGGAACAGGATATCCCACAGCAGCACCGATCCGATGAACACGCCGCCAGCGTGCGCGAAGAAGCCGGCATTCTGCGAAACGTAGAGCTGCAGGAAGCCCCACATCAGCATCTGCACCGTCGGCCAGTAGATCAGGTCGAGGATGCGGGGCCACGACGAGCGCAGCAGAAACCAATACCGCCGCACCATGGCACCGACGCGATTGACGGAAAAATCAAATCCGGCATCACTGTCGATCATTGCGCCGCCTCGCGCTGGGATCCGCGTCCGCGCGCCACGTCGAGGAACACCTCCTCGAGCGTCTCGCGGCCGTAACGGGACAGCAATCGTTCAGGAGTGTCGTCGTCCTCAATGCGGCCTTTCTTCATGATGATGACACGCTCGCACAATCGCTCCACCTCGCTCATGTTGTGGGAGGCGAGCAACACGGTGGCGTTATGTTCGATGCGGTAACGCTCCAGCCGCGTGCGCACCCAATCGGCAGTATCGGGATCAAGCGACGCAGTGGGCTCGTCGAGCAGCAGCACTTCCGGCCGGTTGAGCAGCGCTTTGGCAAGCGAGACGCGCGTCTTCTGCCCGGCGGACAGCTTGCCCGTCGGCCGGTCGAGAAATTCGGTCAGGTCGAGATCGGCGGCAAGACCGTCGATGCGCTCCTCGATATCCGGGACCGCATAAAGCTGCGCAAACACGGAAAGATTTTGCCGCACCGTGAGCCGCGTGGGCATATCCACATAGGGGCTCTCGAAATTCATCCGATGCAGAACGCGATAGCGCTCTTTCGGCATGGCGGCACCCAACACCGTGACCGTACCGGATGTGGGCGTGACCAGACCCATGATCATGGCAATGGTGGTGGTCTTGCCGGCCCCGTTGCCGCCGAGCAGGCCGGTAATCGTGCCGGCGGGCAAGCGAAACGAGATACCATCGACCGCGGTGGTGCCCTTATAGAGCTTGACCAGGCGGTCGACGGTGATGGCGGAAGCGATACTTGCATCCATTGGCGGATTCCGATCGGCCCTGCAGATGTGACGCCGGGGACGCGGGAAGCGCAAGCCCCGCAGGATCGTTCGACACCGCGCGAAAGTGCCGCCGTGGCGGGAATATCAACGCTGCGATCCCGGCGCTAGACTGCAGTCCATGCCTGCGCTCGGCCTTGCCCAGAATCATCCGCGCCGCAATGTGCGCCTCGATACCCTCGTGCGTCTGCGCTGGCTTGCCATCATCGGTCAGACCACCGCCGTACTGGTGGTTTATTACGGGCTCGATTTCGAATTGCCGATCTGGGCCTGCCTGGCGGTGATCGCGCTGTCGGCCTGGCTCAATCTGGCGCTGCGCCTGCGCTTTCACCTCACCCAGCGACTGGAGCCCGATCGCGCCGCCTGGCTGCTGGCTTTTGACATCGCGGAACTGGCGGTCCTCCTGTTCCTCACCGGCGGTTTGCAAAACCCTTTTGCCTTCCTGTTCCTTGCACCGGTGCTGCTGTCGGCAACCGCGCTGCCGCCGCGATTCACCCTGATGCTGGGCGCGTTCGCAGTGGCCTGCGCAACCGTACTGGTATTTGCCCATTACCCCCTGCCGTGGGACATAGACGACCCGCTCCAATTGCCGCCGATCTACATGATTGGCGTATGGCTCTCGATCCTGCTGGCGATCGGATTCATCGGCGTTTATGCCTGGCAAATCACGGAAGAATCGCGCCAGCTTACCGACGCGCTCGCCGCAACCGAACTGGTGCTGGCGCGTGAGCAGCACCTCTCTCAGCTCGACGGGCTGGCTGCCGCCGCGGCGCATGAACTCGGCACGCCATTGTCGACAATCTCGGTCATCGCCAAAGAACTGGAAAACGCCATTGCATCGGATGCGCCACATGGTGATGACGTGCGGCTGTTGCGCGAGCAGGCCACACGTTGCCGGGACATTCTGGCCAAGCTCACCGAACTGTCGGCGAGCGGCGAGCCATTCGACCGGATGCCGCTGACCACGCTGATCGAAGAGGTGGTGGCGCCTTACCGTAATTTCGGTGTCGCTATCGATGTCGCCGTGCCACCCGAGCGCGGCGTCGACCCATTCGGCGCGCGCAACCCGGCAATTCTGTACGGTCTCGGCAATCTGCTCGAAAATGCCGTCGACTTCGCGCGCGAGCGCGTGGAGGTCGGCGCACAGTGGGACAACGACACCGTCGAACTGACCATCAGCGATGATGGTCCGGGCTTCGCGCCGGAAATCCTCGACCGTGTGGGCGAACCCTATGTCACCAGCCGCCGCCGCAAGGCCGACGATGCCGACCACGAGCCAACAGGGCTGGGATTGGGCTTTTTCATTGCAAAGACGCTGCTGGAGCGATCTGGCGCAACGCTGAGTTTCGAGAACAGCGCGTTTCCCGAACGCGGCGCAATCGTCAAAGTGCGCTGGCGGCGCAGCGATTTCGAACGGCCATTAGCGCTCGCAGCATCTTGAGATCGCTGCCGCAGCCATTATCTTTTATTTGTGACTGAGCGGCGGATCAGCGTAAAATTGCACGCAGACTTAAACAGATAGGGGGCGAAAGCGTGGATATTGCCATGACCAATTCCGTCGGAGCGCCGGCAGGTGAGAAAATTCCGGGCGAGCGATCACTCCTCATCGTCGAGGATGATCACTCTTTTCTGCAGCGGCTGGCCAAAGCGCTGGAGCAACGTGGCTTTGTCGTCTCGACTGCGGAATCCGTGGCGGACGGCCTGCTTCAGGTCGAACAAACCGCTCCGGCGTATGCAGTGGTCGATATGCGGCTCGCGGACGGCAACGGGCTTGACGTGATCTCGGCACTCAAGCGCCGGCGGCCCGAGGCGCGCGGCATCATCCTGACCGGCTATGGCAACATTGCCACCGCGGTCAATGCGGTAAAGATCGGTGCGGTCGATTACCTGGCAAAACCCGTTGATGCCGACGATGTGGTTGCGGCATTGCTGGCACAGGACAACAAGAAGATCGATCCGCCAGAAAACCCGATGTCGGCTGACCGCGTGCGATGGGAACACATCCAGCGCATTTACGAATTGTGCGGCCGTAACGTCTCGGAGACCGCGCGGCGTCTCAACATGCACCGCCGTACGCTGCAGCGAATTTTGGCGAAACGCGCGCCGCGATAAATCTCGCAATTGTGCCTGTGAAAGCGGAGACCCGGTAGCGCCGGTCCCGCAAATTCATGACGTCTGAAGGGACCGGATCGCCCCGCTGCACGGGCGATATCGGTTGAGACTACCCCACATCCCCATAATGCCCGTTCGGATCGGCGAGTGATTGCAGGCGCAGCGCGGCTGCGCGGGCAAACAACAACATCATCGATTTGCGCGTGGCCGCCGGGAGCCGGTGCTCAGGCGCTTCGCAGTGGAATGCGGCGCCGAAGGCGTCCGCCACGATCAACCCGGTGTCGGGCGGGAAGATTTCGCACGGCACGTCCTGCGAGGTCGCGAAGAACAAGCGGTCGCAATGAAGACGATAATCCTGCCACTTCTGATCGGCACGAAAATCGGCGACCGACGATTTGATCTCGACAATCCAGATTTCGCCGCCGGCATCCAGTGCCACCAGATCGGCACGACGGCCGGATGGCAGCGGCAATTCGCTCACCACGCAGAAGCCGTGCGCATGCAACAGCCGCGCGGTGCCGCGTCCGATCGCCAGCGCGGTTTCCGACTGCCGGCCGTCTACCGGCATCTCCAGCGGCTGTTTGGCAACAAGCATCATAACATCATCTTATCACGATTTCCGGCGCGCTCGGGAAACGCACGGGTTATGCCGTCGCGGCTCGCCGCAATCACGCCGCGTTCGGTGATCAAGCCGGTGACGAGCCGCGCGGGCGTAACGTCGAAGCCGTAATTGGCAACCGCCGAGCCATCGGGCACGACCTGCACCGACATGATCCTGCCGTCCTCGGCCTTGCCGGCCACGCGCGCAACTTCGTCCGGCCCGCGCTGCTCGATTGGAATTTCCGAAAGCCCGTCGCTGATGGCAAAATCGATCGTGGGAGACGGCAGCCCTACATAGAACGGCACTTTGTTGTCGGCTGCCGCAAGTGCCTTCAAATAGGTGCCGATCTTGTTGCAGACGTCGCCTTGCGCGGTCACACGGTCGGCGCCGACAATGACCAGATCGACCTGCCCATGTTGCATCAGGTGACCGCCGGTGTTGTCGGCAATCACCGTATGCGGCACGCCGTGACGTCCAAGCTCCCAGGCCGTGAGGGATGCGCCCTGGTTGCGCGGCCGCGTCTCGTCGGCAAAGACATGAACCTGAACGCCATTGTCGTGCGCAAGGTAGACCGGTGCCAGCGCAGTGCCGACGTCCACCGTCGCCAGCCAGCCGGCATTGCAATGGGTCAGCACGTTGACGCGCGTACCATTCTTCCTGGCGGCTGCATCTTCGATCAGCTTCATTCCGTGACGGCCAATGGCCAGATTGATGGCGACATCCTCCTCGCAGATTTCGCCAGCGCGGCGCAAAGCGGCAGCCGCGCGCTCGGCCCGCGGCCGGTTGCGCACGGAAGCAGTCATTTGATCCAGCGCCCATTTCAGGTTGATCGCGGTCGGCCGCGTCGCCAGCAGCACTGCGCAGGCGCGCTCGAGATTTTCATCCGATGCATCTGCGCGCAGGGCGAGCCACACGCCATACGCGGCGGTCGCGCCGATCAGCGGAGCGCCACGCACCTGCATCGACCTGATGGCGTGGGCGGCATCCTCGATCGTCTGAAGGCGGACGGTGGCAAACTGATGCGGCAGCAAGGTCTGGTCAATGATGCCGACGCTTTCGCGGTCGCGTTCCAGCCAGATGGTCCTCGTGTCTCGGCCGTCGATCTTCATGGGACAAAGAAATAGCGATGTTTGGCCCGAACGGAAAGCCGGACGCTGCTTTGCTCGCCCACTGCTGGAGAGGGTTGCCTGCCGCCGCGCTCTGCCACAATGTGGCCGGCGACGGAGGACTGGAAATGCCTGTCGACTACGAAAAGGAATACGACAACCGTGGCCGCATCCCGGAGCATCCGCAGATCTTCGAGCGGTGGGCGCGCGAAACTGCCGAATATCGTGCGGTCGCGACGGGTGCCGAGCTTGGCCTCGCCTACGGCCCGTCGCCACGCCAGACTATCGATCTGTTTCCGCCAAAAGACGGCGGCCAGAGAGCGCCGCTTGCCATGTTCATCCACGGCGGCTGGTGGCGCACACTGGAACCGGCGATGTTCAGCCAGATGGCAAAAGGACCAAACGCGCAAGGTGTTACGGTCGCGGTCGTCGGTTACGATCTCTGCCCGCAGGTTTCGATTGCCACGATCACCGATCAAATCAGCGCGGCGTGTCTTTATCTCTGGCGCAAGCACCACAAGCGCGTGTTCGTCTACGGCCACTCTGCCGGCGGCCATCTGGCAGCCTGCATGGCGGCGCAGGACTGGAAACAGGTTGCATCAGACTCGCCCGGTGACCTGGTGCCGGCCGCTTACGCAATTTCCGGCGTGTTCGACCTCAGCCCCCTGTTGCACGTTTCACAGAACCAGGATCTGCACCTGGATGCCGCGGAAGCAACGCGCGTGTCACCGGTTCACTGGAATGTACCGGCCGGCCGAAAACTCGACGCGGTGGTCGGCGCGCTGGAGTTGAGCGAGTTCTTGCGCCAGAGCCGGATGATCGCGGAGGATTGGGCCAGGCGTGGCGTTGAAACGCGTTATGAGGAAATCCCCGGCACCAATCATTTCACGGTGGTCGATGCGCTCACCGAGGCCAACAGCGCAATGACCAGGCGCGTCGCGGAGATGGCGCGGGAGGTCGGCGCCAAGGCTCTCTAGCACTGGTACGTCATCGAATCCGAACAAGGAATTCAGCCTTGATCGGAGCCGGCACAAGCTTTTCGGGATCAGCCGCTAAAACCAGTACCGCCACGCGAAAAACGCCGTCAGCAGAGCACTGACGACGATCACCGCAACGCGCATGACCTCGCGCGGCATGATGCGGGCGAGCATCGCGCCGGCCACCCCGCCGGTCATTGTGCCCGCCATCAACGCCAATGTCTGGGGCCAGATCACCGTGCCCTGCGCGATGAAGATCGCAGCCGCCACGCCGCTGTTGAGGCTGGACAGCAGGTTCTTGGCGACGTTCGCGGAGCGATAGTCGCCGCCCGTTGCGACCGACATCACGCCCAGCATCAGGACGCCGACGCCGGCCCCGAAATAGCCGCCATAGAACGATACCGGCAGGATCATCTTCAGATTGGTGACACCGAGCGCGAGGTCACGGCCGCGCCGCTGCGCACGTGCGCGCAGCCAGTCGCCGGCGCGCCGGGCGAATGCAAAAAGCAGGGTGGCAAAGCCCAGGAGCACCGGAACCAGCAGCGCAAATACCCGTTCGGGCGTCGCCAGCAGCAGGCCTGCGCCCAGCCCGGCGCCGATCACCGAGGCGATCAACATGGTGACGAAGGCGCGATTGAAGGGCGGCAATTGCTTGCGGTCGCTGAGCGCTGCAAAAAATACGCCGGGAACCGCTGCGGTGATATTGCAGCAGGTCGCCGTGAGTGGCGGTATGCCGGCCGCAATCAGGGCCGGATAGGTAACGATCGCGGCGCCACCGACCATCGCGGACAACATGCCACCGGCAATGCCGGCGGCGAACAATATCAAAATGATGTGCAGGGTCATGTGTAAGGCGGTATCCCACGCGCTGCCGCCATGACCAACAACGTTCCTTGATTGCGGTAAGTGGTCAGAAGAAGGCCTGGATGCCGGTCTGCGCGCGACCCAGGATCAAGGCATGGATGTCGTGCGTACCCTCATACGTGTTCACCGTCTCCAGGTTCGCGAGCACGCGCATCACATGGTATTCTTCGGAGATCCCGTTGCCGCCGTGCATGTCTCGGGCAATGCGAGCGACATCAAGCGCCTTGCCGCAATTGTTGCGCTTCATCAGCGAAATCGACGGGGGCGCGGCCGTGCCCGCCTCCAGCATTCGGCCAAGACGCAGCGCGCCGGCGAGCCCAAGCGCGATTTCGGTCTGCATGTCGGCAAGCTTCTTCTGAACGAGCTGATTGGCCGCGAGCGGGCGGCCGAATTGCTTTCGGTCGAGCACATATTGCCGCGCCGCGTGCCAACAGAATTCGGCGGCGCCCATGGCGCCCCAGCAAATTCCAAATCGCGCATTATTGAGGCAGCCAAAGGGTCCGGCCAGTCCCTTCACATTCGGAAGCAGATTTTCTTCCGGTACCACGCAGTCTTCGAGAACGATCTCACCGGTGATCGAGGCACGCAATGAAAGCTTGCCCTCGATCTTGGGTGTGGAGAAGCCCTTGGCGCCACGCTCGACGATGAAGCCGCGGATGACATTGTCGAGCTTGGCCCATACGACGGCCACATCGGCGACCGGCGCGTTGGAGATCCAGGTCTTGGCGCCGTTGAGCCTGTAACCGCCGGATATTTTTTCCGCGCGCGTGACCATGGAGCCGGGGTCGGAACCATGGTCCGGTTCGGTCAGCCCGAAACAGCCGATGATTTCGCCGCTGGCAAGTCTCGGGAGATACTTTCGCCGCTGCGCTTCGGTACCGTAGGCATAGATCGGATACATCACCAGTGACGACTGCACCGACATGGAGGAGCGGTATCCGCTGTCGACACGCTCAAGCTCGCGCGTAATCAGCCCGTAACACACGTAACCCAAACCTGCGCCGCCGTATTCCTCGGGAATGGTCGGACCGAGCAGGCCAAGCTTGCCCATTTCGCGCAGCAGATCCGGGTCGTATTTTTCCTGCGCATAGGCTTCGACGACGCGCGGCATCAGATAGTCCTGCGCAAAGCCGCGCGCAGTGTCGCGTACCATGCGCTCCTCTTCGGTCAGTTCACCTTCGATGCCGAGCGGATCTTCCCATTGGAATGCCGCATCCTTCAGCATCGCGAGCTTGTGTTCGCGCTTCTCGGCCGCTTGCGACATCGGAGCCTCCTGGACTGGCCTGGCGCTCATTATAGACCCTTGCACGACCGGGCAAGAGAGGGGGCAAGCTGTCGAGCGCCCCAAACAAAAGCCCCGCCGACGTCCCGGCGGGGCTTTTCGGTGCTGACCGGTTATATCGGTCAGACCGCCATCTTGAGTTCCTTGGTGGCGCGGAAGGCGACTTTCTTGCTGGCCTTGATCTTGATCGCCTCGCCGGTCGCCGGATTGCGGCCCATGCGGGCGGCGCGTTTACGCACTTGCAGAATGCCGTGCCCGGCAATCTTTACCCGCTCGCCCTTCTTCAGACGCCTGGTGATCATGCCGACCAGATCTTCGAGCATGGCCTGACCCTGCTTCTTGGTAAGCTGATGCTGTTCCGCGAGCGTGTAGGCCAGGTGTTTGGTGGTGACCGGCTTGCTGGCCTTGGGCTTGGACGATGCAACGACTGCCATTGACTGTTCTCCCCGTGCGCACCATGCGCCGTGGCCTGTTAGCCTGGGAGTTTCGGAGACGCACCGCAAAGCAACGGCCGTGCGCAAGCTGATTTAACCACAGAAACCGCGCGTTTCGCGCCGCCGGCGGTCCCTGTCAGGGCGTTGCCGCGTACCGAAGTTTCGTCTATTGAAGCGAACACGCGCCCGTAGCTCAGCTGGATAGAGCGTTGCCCTCCGAAGGCAAAGGTCGGACGTTCGAATCGTCTCGGGCGCGCCAGCTTGTTCAACACCACCGGAGCGACAATCGCGCCAGGGGCGTCAAGCCATGCGCGTCGACTCGTGCGGCCGCGGCGAGCGCCGCGGCGTTGGAACATAATGTTTGCCGAGTTTCATCATCGGGCGCGGCTTGACCACGATCGACGTCAGCCGGTCGCGCAGTGCCTTGGGTGAAGTTGGCTTGACCAGGAATTCATTCACGCCGGCGCGCATGGCCTGGACGATTGACGAGTGATAGGCGCGGCTCGTCAGCATGATGATCGGCAGATTGGGACGGGGAAATACCCCTGGCGAACGCACGATGCGCATCACTTCCAGGCCATTGAGCACCGGCATGTCCCAATCGAGCAGCATGACGTCCGGATCGCAGATGCGGATCGTTTCCAGCGCCGCAAGGCCGTCGCCGACTTCGATCACCGACTTGGCGCCGAGATTCATCAACATCGTACGCGTCAGCCGGCGCATATAGGAATTGCCATCGACGATCAGGATGCTGAGACCCTGGATCTGCTGCTCAAGCGATTTATTGCGCATTCAATGCGGAACCACTGCGGAAAATCGCGCAAAATCTAGTTCGAAGGGGCTGTGACTTCGCCAAGACGATAGTTCAATTTTTAACAGATCCGGCCGCGCTTCTTCCGATCCGGCATTGAAAGCAGGGCAAAGGCCTTTGAATTTACATTCTGTTGTCCATAACTATGATGCGCAACCCGCTTTGTCCCGGCTCGCACGGATCGAGTGCGGCGGCTTTTCAACGATATGCTTCGTCACTTCAATCAAACGAGCGGCTCATGAAATTACCTGGTCACGACCATCCGATATCCATCAGGCGGAATGGCAATCGCGTGCGTATCACATTCGCCGGCAAGACAATCGCCGACACCACGCGCGCGTTCACGCTCGAGGAAGCGAACTATCCGCCGGTGCACTATGTGCCGCGCGAAGACGCCGACATGAGCCTGCTCACGGCAACCGACCATGCCAGCCATTGCCCCTACAAGGGCGATGCCAGCTATTTCACGATTTCCGTCGACGGCCGCGCCTCCGACAACGCGGTGTGGAGCTACCAACAGCCTTACCCGGCCGTTAAAGAGATCAAGGATCACCTCGCCTTCTATCGCAACCGCGTCGACGGAATCGAGGAAGGCCCGGCGTAAGCGCGAATTCGGCGCAACGGTTTGGCAATCACAACGGGCTTAGAGTGAAAGCTCGCGCGGCCTGTCGCGCGATGAGGCACGCCCATGGCCGACACCGATGCTGCGGCGAAATCCTGTGACTGGACCCTGCTGGCGATCGGCGCGGTGGTCGGCGGAGGCGGGTTGTATTTCGTGCTGGTCGGCATGAATGTCTTGCCGCCGCCGAGCCACACCTATGCGCCGGGCTGGATCGTTGTCTGCTGCGGGCTGGCGTTCCTTGCGGCCGGCATCTCGGTCCTGGTCCGCGGCTGGCTCGGGCTTGACGACAAGGTACAGGAGCTGCCGGAAGGGACGCCGGTTGCGATCAAATCCGTCTATTCGCTCTCCGGGCTGATCGTCGTTACCGCGCTCGCCGGCGTCGGCACCTGGGTCGCGTTCGGCTCCGGCGAACGGCACTTCTCGGCTGCCGGCCTGATCTCGGGACCGGTCGGCGAAGGCATCGGCCGCACGGTGTTCGGCATCGGCGCCATTCTCACCTGGCTGATCGTCGTCCTGATGGCGCGCGCAAGCGCGAAAAAAATCTTCGGAAAGAAGACTTAAGGGAACGCCTGAGCGCGGCGCTAGTGCAGCTGCGGGCCCTTGAGGAATTTCGCACGGTCGGACGAATTCACCCCCACGTCGAAGGTGACGCCTTCGCGATAAAGCGTGAGCGGCACTTCCACGCCGGCATGTCCCAGCGCCCAGACCTTCCGGTAGAACTGGGCCAGGGTTGAGACCGTCTCGCCCCTCACCGCCAGGATGACATCGCCGGTCTTCAGCTCGGCGCGCGCCGCCGGTCCCTTGGCGGCGATACCGACCACCACGATCTTGTCCTCGACTTCGGTCGAATAGACGCCAAGCCACGGCCGCACCGGCTTTCTGGTGCGCCCGAATTTTCGAAGGTCATCGAGGATCGGTTTCAGCAGGTCGATCGGCACCGTCATGTTGAGGTGCTCGTTCTTGCCCTCACGTGCGCGCTCGAGCTGCAGCGAGCCGATGCCGATCAGGTCGCCCGATTTCGAAATCAGCGCGGTACCGCCCCAATTCGGATGGGCCGGATAAGTGAAGATCGCCTCGTCCAGCACGTATTCCCAATAGCCGGCGAATTCCTGCTTGGCCGCGATGCGGCCGGCAAGTGACCGGGTTCCCCCGCCGACGCCGCCAACCACGACGCGGTCGCCGACTTCGGCGGTGTTCGAGGAGCCGATCGGCAGCGGCTCGACGTCGATGCGGCCGAGTGCCTGCACCAGGCCGAAGCCGGTTTCCTGGTCGATGCCGAGCGCGTGGCCTTCCACCACGCGACCGTCGCCGAGATGAAGCCAGACGGTCTGCGCCTCGGTGATCAGATAACCGATGGTCAACACCAGGCCGTCATCGATCAGCACGCCGTTGCCCGCGCGCTCGACGCCGAGCGTGTCGGCGGTGAAGGCGTCGTTCGGGATGATCGAATGCAGACCGACCACCGAGGCCAGCGTGCGCTCGAGATCGAAGCCGTAATCCTCCGCGCGCGGCTGGGCGGACGCAGGCACTTTCCATTCGGTCAACGACGCCATGCTTGGCCTCCTGTCGCAACATCGCTTTTTATCATATCCGCCCCGGCGGGCGCGAGACGATGGCCGGCGGCATGTTAAGGTAACGCGTTGCGACCATGATCCCGTTGTCAGTCCTCGATCTCTCGCCGGTGTCGGCCGGCTCGCCTTCCGCGCAGGCGCTGCGTAATTCGCTCGATCTCGCGCGGCTGGCTGACCGGCTTGGCTATCTGCGCTATTGGGTGGCGGAACACCACAATCTGCCGGCGATCGCCAGTTGCGCACCCGAGATCATGATCGGCCAGATCGCCGCGGTCACGACCCGCATCCGCGTCGGTTCCGGCGGGGTAATGCTGCCAAACCACGCGCCGCTGATGGTGGCCGAGCGCTTCAAGGTGCTGGAAGCGCTCTATCCCGGGCGCATCGACCTGGGTCTCGGGCGCGCACCGGGAACCGATCCGGCGACATCCTACATGCTGCGCCGGCGGCAAGGCATCAGCGAGGAAGACGATTTTCTTGAGCGCTTCAATGAATTGATGCTGCTGGAGACACGTGCATTCCCCGCCGGCCATCCGTTTCACAATGTGCGCGCCATGCCGGCGGACGTGCCGCTGCCGCCGATCTATCTGCTCGGCTCATCCGACTATTCGGCGCAGCTTGCCGGCCAGATCGGCGCAGCTTTTGCATTCGCGCATCATTTCGCCAATTTCGACGCGGCGGAAGCGATGCGGCTTTATCGTGACAATTTCCGTCCCTCGCCGGCACACGAAAAGCCTTACGCGATCCTCGCCACCCATGTGGTCTGTGCCGACAGCGACCAGGAAGCCGAGCGGCTCGCAATGACCGTCGACCTCAATATTGTTCGCCGCGCGAGGGGCGAATATCTGCCACTGGCCTCGCCCGAAGATGCAGCCGCCTACGATTACGCGCCGGTCGACAAAACGCGCATCGCGCAGAACCGCACCAGGCTTTCGGTCGGCGCGCCAGCAACGGTGAAGACGCGGCTGGATCCTTTGATCGCCGCCACGCAAGCCGACGAATTGATGGTGACCACGATGATTTTCAGTCACGAGGCGCGCAAGCACTCGTATGAATTGCTGGCCGAGACGTTCGGCTGATCGGCGATTAGACTAAGCCGATCGCGTGGCCACGCCCTGAACAAGTCCGGCATATCCATCCTCGAAATTGCGGACCGTGTTCTTCAACATGGTCGGGCCGTCAGGTCCGAGGATGAGATGCACGCCGAGCGCCGATTGTGAATTCGGCACACTCGCACGCGCCTTCTGCTGCGCGATAGCGACCGAAGTCTGGTCCTCAAAAACGTCGATGCGGAAGCCGGCAGCTGCGAGCTTGGCCCTCGTGGCTTCAACGGTCAGCAGTGCACTAGCCGAGGGCTCTTTCGCCCATGGCACCGGAAAATGCAGTGAGCCACCGTTTCCAGCGACTACATCAGCGAAGGCGTAGCGTCCGCCGGGTTTGAGAACTCGATATATCCCGACATAGAGACCATCACGGTCGGCGATATTCATCACCACATTTTGCGACCAGACCACGTCAAAGCTTTGATCTGCGAACGGCAACGCCAGCGCGTCGCCCTGACGATACTCGACCCTGTCTGCGAGGCCGGTGCGCTTCGCCAACATTGCGGCGACGCGGCAGAATTCCGGCATCAGGTCGAGGCCGACGACACGGCAGCCGAAGGTTTTCGCGAGATACCTGGAGGGTCCCCCGATGCCGCAGCCCAAATCGAGGACCCGGTCATCGGCTTTGGGGGCAAGCAACCTTGCAAGGTCGACGGTTGCCGGCCGGCCCCGGGTATGGAATTCATCGACCGGAGCGAGGTCGTCCGTCGTAAGATTATCGATATCCTTTCCCGCCACCTTTAGCGCGGCAAGAATCGCATCGCCGAGGTCGGAGCGCTGGTAGTGTTCGACGATCGCTGATGTGCTCGCCATGCTGGTCCCCCCTCTCGAGGTCTCGCCCGACGGCATAGGTTGGGCCCGTTGGAGCTCGAATTGTAAGCTTCAGTATCGCAAGAAAGAAAGGCCGCCGCGCGGTGAACCCAAGCTCACGCCGTCGATCGAGGCCGCCAAGGCCGCCGGGCGTGCGGGCGTTCGGGCGTTCGGCTAGAACGCCTCGGGGCTGATGTGTTAAAAACCTGCCGGGGCGCTGCAAAAGCGTTTTTCATCGAATTGAAATAGAGGGGAGGTTTCCTTGGGTCAGCAGTTCAAACTCACCACCGCCGACAAACACTCGCTCGGCGCCTATCGCGCCGATCCGCAAGGCGCCGTCAAGGGCGGCCTGGTCGTGGTGCAGGAGATTTTCGGGGTCAACCACCACATTCGTGCGGTCTGCGACCGTTTGGCGGCGCTCGGCTATGTCGCCGTGGCGCCTGCGGTGTTCGATCGTTTCGTACGCGATTTTGAATGCGGCTATACGCCTGACGAAATCGCCAATGCGCGCAGCTATCTCGGCAATCTCAACTGGGACCACATGATGGCCGATATCGCGGCTGCACAGGGCGACCTCAAGGGTGTGGGGCCGTTGGGCGTGATCGGCTTCTGCATGGGCGGAACTGCGGCGTTCCTCGCCGCATGCCGACTGCCCGGTCTGTCGGCAGCAGTCGCCTATTACGGTGGAATGATCGGAAAGTTCGCCGACGAAAAACCGAAATGTCCGCTGCAGATGCACTTCGGCGAAAAGGACGAGGGCATTCCGATGAGCACGGTGGACGACATCAAGAAGAAGCAGCCGCAGGCGGAAACCTATGTCTATCCGAATGCCGCACACGGTTTCTATTGCGACGAGCGTGCAAGCTACAACAAGGCCGCGGCCGATCTCGCCTGGAGCCGGACGCAGGAATTCCTCGGCAAGCATATGAAGTAACAGGACGACCCGCTCAACGCCGTCATCGTCCGCGCAAGCGGACAATCCGGTAATAAAATATTCGATGTGTGGACTGGATCCCCCGCCCTCGCGGGGGATGACAGCTGGAAGTTAGAACCACCGCTCCTTGACGACGACGGTATCGCCGGGGTGCAAGGGTGTGGTGATCGGCACTTCGGCGCGGATCTGCCGGCCTGCCGCGGTGCGGGTGACGTCGATGGTTTGCTTGAAGGCACGCGGGGCAAAGCCGCCGGCGATCGCCACCGCGGTTTCCGCCGTCATGTTGGCGACGTAAGGATACTGGCCGGGATTGGTCACCTCACCGAGAATGAAGAACGGCCGGTAGGTTTCGATCTCCACCGACACGTTCGGGTCGCGGATATAACCCTGCCTGAGCCGGGCGGCGATGCGCTGCGCCAATTGCTGCGTGGTGGCCCCGCGCGCCGGCACCACGCCGATCAGCGGCAGGCTGACATGGCCGCCGGCGTCCACCAGGTAGCTGCTGCTGAGGCCGGCCTGGCCGAACACCACCACGCGCAGCCTGTCACCGGCATCGAGCGTATAGGGCTGCGGCTTGACGGCGGGTGCGGCGGCATGGGCCTCGGGCGCCGCGACATAGGGTCCGCCGGCAGCGTATTGCGGAGCCGCCTGTTGCGGCGCTGCCTGCTGCAGGCCGTGATCCTGCGCGCCGTGATACTGCAGCACGTAAGATTGCCGCACCGGCGCGACGTCGGCCCGCGCTGCCCCGGTGACTGAACCGAACAGCCCGCGTGCGCCGTCGGCTGGCGGCTGCAACGATGGCGCGTCGGGTTGCGCATGGTCCGGCTCGGCATAGGCCTGCTGGGCATAGGCCGGCGAGGACGAGAACAGGTTGCGATTGCTGCCTGAAGCCGGCTGCGGCCGGGGGATGGGTCGATACCCGGACGGCCGGGCGTCTTGCGGCGGCGAACCGGCGAGCCCGCCCCATGCCGACGACGATGCGAACAGGCCGCGCGTGCTGCCGGGGTCGATGCCGGCATCGGACTGCTGCTGGCGCGCGCAGCCGGCGAGCGCGAACACCGCCAGGCCGGCCAACAGAAATCGGGCTCCCCGCATCAAGCGAATCCGCGCAGGCTCTTGAGGAATTTCGAACCCGATTAACGCTTTATATGGTTAACAAATCCTCACTGAGTTTCGGTTGCAGCAACCCGGGACGACCGGGGAGTATTTCCAGACGTAAAATGCGACGGGCGCCCCGGAGGGCGCCCGCGCGATCGCTGACTTAATGTCTGCTGCTCAGGCGCTGGCGCCTTGCGGCAACTTGGCGCCGGTGCCGATCGGGCACGACACACCGGTGCCGCCAAGCCCGCAATAACCGAACGGATTCTTCGCCAGATACTGCTGGTGATAGTCCTCGGCGAAATAGAACGGCGGCGCATCGACGATTTCGGTGGTGATGGCGCCATAACGCTTTTTCGCGAGCTCCTTCTCATACATATCCTTCGACGCCTCGGCAGCTCTGCGCTGCTCGGGCGTGAAGGTGTAGATGCCGGACCGGTACTGCGTGCCGACGTCATTGCCCTGGCGCATACCTTGAGTCGGGTCGTGGCTTTCCCAGAAGGTCTGGAGCAAAGTCTCGTAGGAAATCTTCGCCGGGTCGTAGACCACCAGAACCACTTCATTATGACCGGTGCGACCCGAGCACACTTCCTCGTAAATCGGATTGGGCGTCACCCCGCCGGCATAGCCGACTGCCGTGACATAGATGCCGTCACCTAACTCCCAGAACTTGCGCTCCGCTCCCCAGAAGCAGCCGAGCCCGAACATGGCCTGTTGCAGACCTGCCGGATAAGGTCCCTTCAGCGCGTGATGATTGACGAAGTGTTCGCTCGCGGTGCGGATCGCATGGTCCCGGCCCGGCAATGCCTGGGCGGGATTAGGCATGGCAATTTTCTTGAAGCCGAACATGGGGTCTCTCGGTTGGTTCTCTCGCAATCGGTAGGCGCAATATAAGTGTCCGCGGGCGCAGGCGAAACACTGCCGCCGATCACGGCTCGGGCAATCCCGGCCACGCCGGGTTCACGCCGGCGCGAGGCCAAACCCTAGCGTTCATACCCGATAAGCGGCTTCTTCTTGCGGCCAAGCAGAATCAGCAGGATGCCCACGACGCCAAGCAGCGCCCAGCTCGGCGCCTCCAGCACCGTGACCATGCCCGGGTCCCAAATCAGACCCCCGGCATAGGCTGAAATCACCGGCTTGAGCCTGGCCAGGCTGCCGGCATTGATCAACTCCCACAAGGTGCGAACGCTGGTGAGATAAAGGTTATTGCCCGCAATCGACTTGGTGCCATCATAGATCACCAGGATAAAAGCGGCGGCCAGGAAGAACAGGCCGAAAAATCGGAATAAAAAGCGGATCATTTGCCCGTGGGGTCTTCGCCATTGCCCAACGGCACCGCTTACCCCGCGCCGCGCCCGGGTTCAACTACAAGCGAGCGCCAAATCTGCCTTCCCTTGAGCTATTGCCGCCGGTTCCGCTAACGTCGCGACGCCGGGCATCTCCGGTGGCGTGAAGGAGTCGAAATGCCCGCAAAACCCCCAACCGGCGGCAACCGGCCCACAATTACCGACCAGGAAGCGCTGCAATTTCACAGCGTCGGCCGGCCCGGCAAGCTGGAGGTCGTGGCTACCAAGCCGATGGCGACCCAGCGTGATCTTTCGCTCGCTTATTCGCCGGGTGTCGCAGTGCCGGTGCTTGCGATCGCGGAGGATCCGAGTCGCGCCTATGACTATACGGTCAAGGGCAATTTCGTCGCCGTCATTACCAATGGCACCGCCATCCTGGGATTGGGAAACCTCGGCGCGCTCGCCGCCAAGCCGGTCATGGAAGGCAAGGCGGTGCTGTTCAAGCGCTTCGCCGACATCGATTCCATCGATTTGCTGGTTTCCACCGAAGACCCGGATGAATTCATCAATTGCGTAAAATATCTTGGCGCCGGCTGGGGCGGCATCAACCTGGAAGACATCAAGGCGCCGGAATGTTTCATCATCGAACAGCGGTTGCGCGAGCTGCTCGACATCCCGGTCTTCCACGATGACCAGCACGGCACCGCAATCATCTCGGCGGCCGGCCTCCTCAATTCGCTCGATCTCACCGGGCGCGATATCAAGAAAACAAAATTGGTTTGCAACGGGGCCGGTGCTGCCGGCATTGCGTGCCTGGAATTGCTCAAGGCCATCGGCTTTACGCCCGACAATCTCATACTCTGCGATACCAAGGGCGTAATCTATCAGGGCCGCACCAGCGGCATGAACCAGTGGAAGTCGGGTTATGCGGTCAAGACTTCGGCACGCACGTTGGCCCAGGCGCTGGAAGGTGCCGACGTATTTTTCGGGCTTTCGGCCAAGGGTGCAGTGACCAAGGATATGGTCAAGTCGATGGCGGCGAAGCCGATCATTTTCGCCATGGCAAATCCGGATCCGGAAATCACCGTCGAGGAAGTGGCCGAGGTGCGCGACGACGCCATCATGGCGACGGGACGCTCCGACTATCCCAACCAGATCAACAACGTTCTCGGCTTCCCGTACATCTTTCGCGGGGCGCTCGACGTGCGCGCCTCCGCGATCAACATGGAGATGAAGATCGCCGCCGCCAAAGCGCTTGCCGAACTTGCGCGCGAGGACGTACCGGACGAGGTGGCGGCAGCCTACGGCGCCCGGCCGAAGTTCGGACCAGACTACATTATCCCGGTGCCGTTCGACCCGCGGCTGATCTCCTACGTGCCGCCGGCGGTAGCCAAGGCCGCCATGGATACCGGCGTCGCCCGCAAACCGATCGTCGACATGGATGCTTATCGCCAGCAATTGAACGCCCGGCGCGACCCGATCGCCGGAACGCTGGAGCAGGTCTATGCGCGGCTGCACCGCCAGCCCAAGCGCGTCGTGTTCGCCGAGGGCGAGGAAGAGCAGGTGATCCGCGCGGCGGCAAGCTTCGTGCACCAGGGCCTGGGAACTGCACTTCTGGTCGGCCGCGAGGATCGCGTACAGGCAACCGCACGTGAAGTCGGCATCGAGCTTGGCGAAGGCATCGAAATCGTCAACGCCCGAACGTCGACACGCAACGCCGTCTACATCAATTTCCTGTATGAGCGGCTGCAGCGGCGCGGCTATCTGGTTCGAGACTGCCAGCGGCTCGTGAACCAGGATCGCAATCATTTCGCCGCCTGCATGGTGGCGCTCGGCGACGCCGATGCCATGGTGACCGGCGTGACCCGCAATTTCTCGGTGGCGCTCGAGGACGTGCGACGCGTGATCGACCCAAAGCCGGGACATCGCGTGATCGGTGTGTCGGTGGTGGTCGCGCGCGGGCGCACGGTGCTGGTGGCCGACACTGCCGTCACCGAAATGCCGGAAGCGCACGAGATCGCCGAGATCGCAATCGAAGCTGCCGGTGTCGCACGGCGCCTCGGCCATGAACCACGACTTGCGTTGCTGGCGTTCTCGACCTTCGGCCACCCGCAGGGCGAGCGCTCGGCGCGCGTGATCGAGGCTGTGCGCATCCTCGACAACAAGCGGGTGGATTTCGAATACGAAGGCGAAATGGCCGCCGATGTCGCGCTCAACCCAGAACTTGCCGCGCCCTACCCGTTCTGCCGGCTGTCAGGCCCGGCCAATGTGCTGGTCATGCCGGCATTTCATTCGGCCTCGATATCGACAAAAATGCTGCAGGAGCTCGGTGGCGCGACCGTAATCGGACCGCTGCTGGTCGGGCTTGATCAGCCGGTTCAGATCGTGCCACTCGGCGCCAAGGACAATCAACTCGTCAACATGGCGGCGCTGGCGGCATTTAATGTAAGCGGATAACGGATCGGCGGAGAAAAATCCTTGAGCAAGACCCTTTCCGGCGTGATTGCCGCGGTTGCCACCCCGATCGCGGAGAACGGCACGCCCGATCTCAAACGCGCAGTGAAGCTGGCGCGTCACCTGCTCGACAACGGCTGCGACGGCCTCAACGTACTCGGCACGACCGGCGAGGCCACGTCATTCTCGCTCGACGAACGCAAGGCCGTGATGAACGCCTACAAGGCGGAGGGATTGCCGTTGAACCGCCTGATGGTGGGGACAGGCGCCGCTGCGGTGTCGGACGCGGTCGCGCTCACGCGATATGCCGCGGAGCTCGGCTTTGCCGGCGCGCTGGTGTTGCCACCGTTCTACTACAAGGGTGTGCCCGACGACGGTCTTGTCGCCTATATCGACGCACTGGTGAAGGCGACGACCGACAGGTCAATTCCGATTTATCTTTATCATTTTCCTGCGATGTCGGGACTGCCCTGGCACGTTGCGCTGATCAAGCGCCTGCTGGACGCCTTCCCGTCCCGTATCGTGGGACTCAAGGACTCGTCGGGCGACATGGCGTACGCTCGCTCGGCAGCGGCGGTCTCGACTGACTTCGCGGTTTTCCCATCGACCGAAGCAGCGTTGCTTGAGGCGCGTACCGGCGCCTTCGCCGGCTGCATCTCGGCGACGGCCAATTGCAATGCCGACTTGTGCGCGCGCGCCTGGCGCGACGGCGATGCTGCCGCACTCGATGCCGCAGTGACGATCAGAAAATTGTTCGATGGCAAGCCGCTGGTGTCCGGCGTAAAGGCGCTGCTTGCGCACATTCATGGCGATCCGGCCCTCGCTCGGGTCAAACCGCCCCTTGCTCCTTTATCGGCAGGCGACCGGACTGCCGTCATCGCCGGTCACGACGCTGTTCGCGCCAAAAGAGTGGCTTGATCGGTGGCTTACGACTGCGTTGACGCCTGCCCGGCGCCTCACTATAAGCCTCGCCCGTGGCGGCAAACGTGCTCGTCATCCTGGTTTTCTTGCAAATAACGGTCGCTTTCTGCGGGATTTCCGCAGCAGGCCCCATCGCGAACGAGAGTTTCATGGCCAATACCAAGTCCGCCCGCAAAGCCACACGCGTGATCGCACGCCGGACCGAAGTCAACAAAGCGCGCCGCTCGCTCCTGCGCAATTCGGTCCGCCAGATCGAGGAAGCGATTGCCAGTGGCGACCGCGCTGCGGCTTTGGCGGCGTTCAAGAAGGCCGAGCCGGTGATCATGCGGGCGGCGCAGCGGGGCGTCGTGCACAAGAACAACGCGAGCCGCAAGGTTTCGCGTCTCAGCAAGCGCATCGCCAAGCTCGGGAAGTAAGCACGCGCCCCAGCCATGTGATCCGACTTCATGTCGAGCGAATTTTCACCAAAATCGTTCTGATTTGCCGTTGAAGCCGCTTTTTCGCCGCGAGACAACCTCGCGGCAGCCGCCGCCGTTGTCGGAGCGTCATCGCGGTGTCAAAGAAATTTGCTCCACGCGACTTGGTGGGACAAACCGCATCATTTGCCGTGGCAGCGGACTTTTTTTGAAAAGCTACCTTGAATTTTCGCTCAAGAATTTTTTTGCGGCAATAAAGACTTAACGGGAAAGAGGCGAGTAGGACCCTGAAATACATATATGACAGGCGTTTTCACGCCGGTCGCGATCCAAAATATTCGGTCCGCACGTTCTGCCTTGAATGACAATTCCACGTCGAATTCCGCGCGACTCATCAACATGTTGTCAACAAGTCGAAGGTGACATTACAGCCACAGTGAAGGGCATTTCGTGCGGCATGGCGCAGGCGTACGTGCAAAACTCATTGCTCGCCTACTACGCTTGTGTATTTTTGAAAAACGCGCTCGGCATTCCCCGGGCGTCATCTGAAAAAGGTCTCGCTTCTCGCTCATGCGGATGAGAATGAATGCTGTTTGCCTGCCGGTATCGAATTCAATCGATCGCATAGGAATGGCTGATGAGGCGAAACCTGACAAATCCAATTGCTGAAAACGTGAATACTGGCGGACTGAAGCACGACAGACGCAGGAAAGAACGCCGGGCGAAGGCCTGCAAGCAATTCAAGGGGGGTACCATGACAGCGATAGGAACAATGACGGTGATCAACGCCGGTGCCATTGGATACTGTTCGTCCAGGGTGGCTCCGCGTCCCGCGGTCGCCGTTCCGCTCCAGGTTACCTCCCTTGCTCCTTCTTCGCGCAGTGCGCCCTGCCTGGTGTCTGCGTTTGCGCCCGGAATTCGAGGCGCCACACCGCCGCCGACGGGCTGAGGCGCAACGTCCTCGACCCGAACCGGGGTGTTTTTGTCAAAGCTTCGAAACGCTTTGGTCCATCAAAGTATCCCCCGTGGTTATCGAGTGAGTGATGTTGCGTCCTGTTTCCGGCGCTTTGGCGGCGTCAGCCGCCAGCCGAGCAACCGAGTCCGTTCAACCGGTCAATTGGGCAGAGCATAAAAAATGAACACGGATCAGGATAGCTGGTCACGGGTAAAAGGGCGCCTGCGCGCGGAAGTCGGCGACGACGTCTATTCCAGTTGGTTTGCACGCATGGATCTGGAAGCCATCGATGAGGGGACCGTGCGCCTGTCGGTGCCGACCCGTTTCCTCAAGAGTTGGATACAGTCCCACTATGCCGAACGCGTGTTGGCCTGTTGGCAAGCGGAAGCTTCCAAGGTCGGACGCATCGAGCTGATCGTGCGCTCGGCGGTGCTGCGCTCGGCAGTCGCCAAGCCAAAGCCGGAGCTTGAATCCGGCGAAGGCGTTCGCCTCAGCAACGGCAACGGCCATGGGCGGGCGATGCCGGTCGGCGACCCCGGTGTGCACGAAGCCCTCGGCGGCTCGCCGCTCGACCCGCGTCTTACCTTCGATACCTTTGTGGTTGGCCGCTCGAATACGCTGGCGCACGCCGCCGCCAAGCAGGTCGCCGCCGCCAAGCGCGGCGACCCGGTAATGTTCAACCCGCTTTACATCCATGCCGGCGTCGGCCTGGGCAAGACCCACCTGCTGCAGGCGGTCACCTGGACCGGCAATACCACCGGCGAGCGCAAAGTGCTCTATCTGACCGCCGAGAAGTTCATGTACGGCTTCGTCTCGGCGCTGCGCACGCAGACCGCCCTCGCCTTCAAGGAAGCGCTGCGCGGCATCGGCGTGCTTGTGATCGACGACCTGCAATTCCTGCAGGGCAAGTCCACGCAGGCCGAGTTCTGTCACACGCTGAATGCGCTGATCGATGCCGGCCGCCAGGTTGTGATCGCCTCCGATCGTCCGCCGTCCGATCTTGAAAGCCTCGACGACCGCGTACGCTCGCGGCTTGCCGGCGGACTTGTGGTCGAAATGGGCTCGCTCGGTGAGGAGTTGCGTTTCGAGATTCTCAAAGCGAGGGTGATGGCGGCCCGCCAGTATCATCCAGGCTTCGACGTCCCGCTGCCGGTGCTCGGCTACATTGCCAAGACTGTCACGCACAATGGGCGGGATCTTGAAGGTGCGCTCAATCGCCTGCTCGCCCATAACAAGCTCACCGGCCACGCCGTCACTTTGGAGATGGCCGAACGCGAGGTGCGCGACCTGATCCGCCCGCAGGAGCCCAAGCGCGTCAAGATCGAGGACATCCAGCGGGTGGTGGCGCGGCAATACAATGTCAGCCGCTCCGACCTGTTGTCGTCCCGGCGCACTGCCAACGTCGTGCGTCCGCGGCAGGTAGCGATGTATCTGGCCAAGACCTTGACCCTGCGCTCACTGCCGGAAATCGGCCGGCGCTTCGGCGGGCGCGACCACACCACCGTGCTGCATGCCGTACGCAAGATCGAAGGCCTGGTTGGAAACGACATGGCGCTGGCCGAGGAAATCGAAATCCTCAAACGGCAATTGCAGGAATAGGCGCCTTCCTCCTGCGGCGTCTGGTTTCGAGCCCCGTTCCGGGACGGGGCTTTTTGCGGCTGGCAGGTCCCTAGAACGGCTGTGGACGCCTTGGGGATAGGCGGCGCTTAAGCCCCGGTGCCCTTGCGATTTTCGCTCTGGCGCGTCACCTTTCTCCCCCGGCCTCGCATGGAGCGATGCGCCGGCTCGTCGCGCCTGGTTTCAGGGTTCATTTCGAAGGCGCCGAAGCGGGTCTCCCCATGAAAGTTACCGTAGAGCGTGCAGAACTGCTGAAGTCGCTGGGCCACGTGCATCGCGTCGTGGAGCGGCGCAACACGATTCCCATTCTTGCCAACGTGCTGGTCAAGGCCGAGAGCGGCAAGCTCAGCATGAAGGCCACCGATCTCGACCTCGAAGTCACTGACTCGATCGCGGCCGAAGTTTCGCCAGGCGGTGCCACCACCGTGCCGGCGCACATGTTCTACGAGATCGTACGCAAGCTGCCCGAAGGCGCTCAGATCGTAATCGAAGGCTCGGGCGACCGCGCCGTGCTTTCGCTGCGCGCGGGACGCTCGCGCTTCACGCTGCAGACGCTGCCGGAAAGCGACTTCCCCGATCTTGCCGCCGGCGAGATGACGCATTCGTTCAAACTGGCGGCTGCCGATCTCAAACGGCTGATCGACAAGACCCAGTTCGCGATATCAACCGAGGAAACCCGGTACTACTTGAACGGCATCTATTTGCACACGGCGGGCACTGCAAAATCCGGCACGTTGCGCGCAGTGGCGACCGACGGACACCGGCTGGCACAGGTCGAATTGCCGCTGCCGCAGGGCGCCGCCGGCATGCCGGGCATCATCGTGCCGCGCAAGACCGTGGGCGAAGTCCAGCGGCTGATCGAAACCGGCGAGGGCGAGGTGGCCATCGAACTGTCTGCCGGCAAGATCCGCTTCACCATCGGCAATGTGGTGCTTACCTCCAAGCTGATCGACGGCACTTTCCCGGACTACGCACGCGTCATTCCGACCAACAACGACAAGAGCCTGGTCGTCGACAAAAAAGATTTCGAGGCCGCCGTGGACCGCGTTTCCACCGTGTCGAGCGAGCGCGGCCGCGCGGTCAAGCTGTCGATAACCGGCGGACGGCTGGTACTCTCGGTGACGAATCCGGATTCGGGCAGCGCCACCGAAGAGCTCGAGGTCGAATACGATTCGGATGCGCTCGATATTGGTTTTAACTCACGCTATTTGCTCGACATCGCCGCGCAGATCGAAGGCGAGGTGGCCGTGCTCAAGCTCGCCGATCCCGGATCCCCCACACTGATCCAGGACAAGGACGCCAAGGGCGCGCTCTATGTGCTGATGCCGATGCGGGTGTAGCGCCGTCGTTGTCCGGCCTCATCTTGAGAAGCGCGCGAAGCGGGTGTCTCGACGCATGAGGGCGAGTTGGCTTGAGAGCCAGGCGGCACTGCAAGAGAGCAACGCGATGTCTGCCGCCTTCATCCGCCGCCTGAGCCTCAATAATTTCCGCAGCTATCATGTCGCGCAGGTGGTGCTGGATAGCGCCGGGCCGGTGGTGCTGACGGGAGCCAATGGCGCCGGCAAGACCAATCTGATCGAGGCCATCTCGCTGTTGGCGCCCGGCCGCGGGTTGCGACGTGCCACGATAGAGGAGCTGGCGTTCTCCGAGGGAGACGGCGCGTGGGCAGTATCGGCCGAGATCGAAGGCATGCTCGGGCTTGCCAGCCTCGGCACCGGCATCGACCCGCCGGTCGGCGAGGATTCAGCGCCCTCGCGCAAATGCCGCATCGATCGCGAGAATGTGGGCTCGGCCGCCGCCTTTGCCGACCACCTGCGCATCGTGTGGCTTACGCCGGCCATGGACCCGCTGTTCAACGGGCCCGCCTCCGAACGGCGCCGCTTCCTCGACCGCCTGGTGCTGGCGGTGGACGCGCAGCATTCCGGCCGCGTCGCTGCACTTGAACGCTCATTGCGCTCGCGCAACCGCCTGCTGGAGGATGCGAAAAACGACACGCATTGGCTCGACGCAGTCGAGCACGAGACGGCCGAGGTGGCCGTGGCAGTGGCGGCCGCTCGCGCAGAAACGGTCGCGCGGCTCTCCGCGGCGTTGAGCGCGGCGCGCGACGTGGCGCCGGCGTTTCCACTGGCCGAGATCGCGCTCGACGGCTGGATGGAGCAGCTGCTGCCGCGTCACAGCGCGACCGAAATCGAGGACCGCTATCGTGCCTTGTTGAAAGAGAGCCGCACCCGCGATGCCGCCGCCGGGCGTACACTTGACGGCCCGCATCGTTCCGACCTTTCGGTGATGCATGCGACCAAAGGTATTCCTGCTTCGCAGGCATCGACCGGGGAGCAGAAGGCGCTGCTGATCCGGCTGGTTCTTGCCCACGCCGGACTGATCAAGGAAATGACCGGGTTCGCGCCGGTGCTGCTGCTCGACGAAATCATCGCCCACCTCGACCCTGCCCGCCGCGCCGCGTTGTATGACGCCCTGGCGAGCCTTGGCGCTCAGGTGTGGATGACCGGCGCCGATCCGGCCGCCTTCGGCGACATTGTGGACCGCGCGCAAGTGTTCGAGATTCGCGGCGGTGACGTGATGCCGCATCAGTGAGGTTCCATTTCGGAGACGCAGTTCCGTTCGCGGAAATTCGACGATCCGTGTCGCGGCCCGGAACCTTCACCGGTCCATTGTCTTATCCAGGCAGGTGGGCGGCGGCTGGGGTTGAGTGGAAATGGGTACGGATGCAGCGATCGATCGGATGAAACACGAGCTTAACCGACAGCTCGACAACATGAGCGCCGATCTCGACCGGATCGAAATTCTCATTGAGGCACTCAACGGTTTCAGCCGCCCGATTCCGGACTACGAGCCGGGATTTCATCATTTGCGTCATTTCACACTGACTGCACAGGAACTCGGTTCGTCGGCCCCCGGCAAGACCTAGGGGTCGCTAGACCTCGCCGAGCAGTTCCCGCCGCTGCCGCTCCGAAGCGTCGGAATACCGGCGCAAGGCATGCGCCTCGCTCAGCATGCCGACAACCTGCCGCCGCTCTGACAAATCGACAACCGCCAGCGCTTCCGCCTCGTCGCGGTCGAACGCAGTGATGGCCTCCTGCGCCGTCATTTGCGGCAACAGTAAATGGTCGCGATGACGCAAAATCTCGCGCACTGAACTGGTGGCGGCGAGTTCCGGAGCGTGCGCTTCAGCCACCAGCACCATGCCGATGTAACGGCCGTCTTCATCGACTGCAATGACCTGGTTGGTCGACCCCAGAGGGAAAGCTGTACGAAATGCCGAGATCGGCGTTTCCGCCGGCGTGGTTCGAACGTCCGAACGCATCATCTGCGCCACCGTCAGGTCCCGGATCCATCCGACATCGGCCGCGCTCCGGATGGTTTCGCCGCGTAGATGGAAACGCCAGGTCGCGAAGGAGTAGCCGAAAAATTCGCGCGTCACTTGCATGGAAACAATCACCGCGATCAGCACTGCGGTGGTCAGCCAGAGGTCGCCGGTTGTCTCCAGCGCGATGAACGTCATCGTGAGTGGCCCGCCGATGACAGCCACCGACAGCGCGCTCATCCCGATGATGGCGTAGGCATCCGGATTGGCATGTGAACCGGGCCAGACAGCGAGGAGCCCGATCGCAAACAATTGTCCGCCGAGTGCACCGAGCAGGAGCGATGCGAAGAAGAGGCCGCCGCGGAATCCGGATCCGAGTGAAACGATTGACGCGAGCGCCTTCAGCACAAAGATCAAGGCGATGGTCTCCAGCGGCAATTTGAAGATGCCGGTCAAATGCAAGGCACCGTGGCCGGATGACATCACCTGCGGCGAGACTATTGCCAATAGCCCGACCAACCCGCCACCCAGCATCGGCCGCAGACCCGGCCTGATCCGCGCCTTGCTGAACAGAAGTTCGCACGTCGCAACTCCGCGCATCAGGAGAATTCCGAACGCGGCGGTGAGCACACCGAAACCGGCCGCAATCACCACATCATGGACTGCCATTCCCGACACCGAGCCCGCTTCAATGCCGAGCCGGTCCGGGACGAAGGCCTGCGCCGTGAGATAGCCAAACAAGGCGGCCAAGCCGACCGGCGCGAGCGAAGCGATCGAATAGCTGCCGATGATCAGCTCAAAGCCATAGAAGGCTCCGCCCAATGGCGCGCCGAATGCACCGGCAATGGCGGCGGCCGCGCCGGATCCGACCAACACGCGCATGTCGCTGCGGCGGAGGCGGAACGCCCGGCCAAGCGCAGAGGCGATGCCACTGGCGAGTTGGGTATAACCGGCTTCCAATCCGACCGAAGCACCAATCCCACTCGACCAGATGGTCTGGGCTGCCACGATCAGGCTGCCACGCATTGACATTCGGCCACCATGCAGCGCGTTGGCCTCGATCGGATCGACTTCGATACCGCGCTTGCGCGTGACGTAGGCTGTGGCGAGACCGAACAGCAATCCGCCGATACACGGCGTCAGGAACGCATAGACCGGATTGAGCGAGCCCCGGCCCGACAGTCGCTCTCCCGGATCGAGTCCGAAGAAACTCAGATGCATGAGCGCGACTGCCTCGCCCATCCCGGCGACCACAAGGCCGGCAATCGTGCCGATGACGACCGCAAGGACGATCACGCTCAACTCGCGGGCACGCACTATGGCGCGCAAGCGATGCGGAACTTCAATCGGCCTGTTGTACCAGCGCATGGGGAGACGAATTCGGGTCAGGCGGGCGCGGCCACGTTAGAGGACAAGCAGCGGCATCGCGCAAGTGAGGACGGTACTGGGCGCCGGAAATGGCGGCACAATGACCGCCTGGGCGGCTTTACGCGACACCGTTTGCGGCTCCTGATTTGGCCTTTCGGAGCCGCAAAAACGGGCTGATTTTTTGCATCCTCCCTCTTTAAAAAAACGTTTCAAATCAACATATTATCCACAGAGACTTTGCTCTGTACGAGGCTCATTTTTCGTGCCACACCAAACAACAAATCCAACTCATTTTTCTGCCCGTCTTGAGGGTGCCGCCGATGGCTGAACCGGCCCGCAATATCCCGTCCGAATACGATGCCGAGTTCGATCAAGGTCCTCAAGGGACTCGACGCCGTGCGCAAGCGGCCGGGCATGTATATCGGCGACACCGACGACGGCTCCGGCCTCCACCACATGGTCTACGAAGTGGTGGACAATGCTATCGACGAGGCGCTTGCGGGTTTTGCCAGCGAAGTCGTGGTCACGCTCAACCCTGATGGCTCCTGCACCGTGCGCGACAACGGTCGCGGCATTCCGACCGACATCCACAAGGGCGAAGGCATTTCGGCAGCCGAGGTCATCATGACCCAGCTGCACGCCGGCGGAAAATTCGACCAGAACTCCTACAAGGTGTCCGGTGGACTGCACGGCGTCGGCGTGTCCGTCGTCAATGCGCTGTCGAGCTGGCTCAAGCTCACCATCTGGCGCGACGGCAAAGAACACTTCATCGAGTTCCGCGATGGCGTCGCGGTGGCGCCGTTGAAGTCCGTCGGCAATGCGAAGGACAAGCGCGGTACCGAGGTGACGTTCCTGCCGTCCACCAAGACCTTCACCATGGTGGAATTCGATTTCGCCACCCTCGAGCATCGCCTGCGCGAGCTGGCATTCCTGAATTCCGGCGTGAACATCGTGCTGTCCGACATGCGGCACGCCGTCGAGAAGCGCGAGGAGATGAAATACGAAGGCGGCGTCGAGGCCTTCGTCAAATTTCTCGACCGCAACAAGACGCCGCTCATTCCCAACCCGGTCATGATCAAGGCTGAGCGCGAAGGCATCACGGTGGAGTGCGCGCTATGGTGGAATGACGGCTATCACGAGAGCGTGCTCTGCTTCACCAACAATATTCCGCAACGCGACGGCGGCACGCATCTGGCCGGATTTCGCGGCGCCCTCACCCGGCAAATCACGCAATATGCCGAGACCATCGGCACCACCCGCAAGGAAAAGGTCGCGCTGACAGGCGACGACTGCCGCGAAGGCCTGACTTCGGTACTGTCGGTGAAAGTTCCGGATCCGAAGTTCTCCTCGCAGACCAAGGACAAACTGGTCTCCTCGGAAGTCCGGCCTGTGGTCGAGAACGTGGTCAATCAGGCTCTTCAGGATTGGTTCGAAATCCACCCGCAGGAAGCGCGCGTCATCGTCGGCAAGGTGGTGGAAGCCGCTGCCGCCCGTGAAGCCGCGCGCAAGGCGCGCGATCTCACCCGCCGCAAGGGCGCGCTCGATGTTTCCTCACTCCCGGGCAAGCTCGCCGACTGCCAGGAACGCGACCCGGCGAAGTCCGAACTGTTCATCGTCGAGGGCGACTCGGCCGGCGGCTCCGCCAAGCAGGGCCGCAATCGCGAATTCCAGGCCGTGCTGCCGCTGCGCGGGAAAATCCTCAACGTCGAACGCGCGCGCTTCGACAAGATGCTCTCGAGCCAGGAGATCGGGACGCTGATCACGGCGCTCGGCACCGGCATCGGCCGCGACGAATTCAATGCCGACAAGCTGCGTTACCACAAGATCATCATCATGACCGACGCCGACGTGGACGGCTCCCACATCCGCACTCTGCTGCTTACGTTCTTCTTCCGGCAAATGCCGGCGCTGATCGAGCGCGGTCACCTCTATATCGCGCAACCTCCGCTCTACAAGATCGCCCGCGGCAAATCCGAGCAGTATCTCAAGGACGAGCGCGCGCTCGAGGACTATCTGATCGCCGCCGGAATCGAGGAAGCGGTGCTGCGTCTTTCCAACGGCGAGGAGCTCGCCGGCGCCGATCTGCACAAGCTGGTCGAGGACTCGCGCACCATCCGCGGGCTTCTTGGCGGATTGCACAGCCGCTACAATCGCAAGGTGATCGAGCAGGCCTCGATCGCCGGCGTGCTGCGGCCGGAAGTAACCGGTGATCCGAAAACAGCCAAGGCCGCCGCCGACTACATCGCCAAGCGCATGGACGCGCTGGCGGACGAAACCGAGCGCGGCTGGGTCGGGTCGTTCGACGAAAGCGGTTTCCATTTCGAGCGTACGGTACGCGGGGTGAAGGAAGTCGCGATCATCGACCAGGCCCTGCTCGCCTCTGCAGATGCCCGCAAGCTCGACGAATTCGCCCCGGCTCTGCAGCAGACTTTCCCGCGACCGACGCCGCCGGCGGTGCTGCGTCGCAAGGACGAGGAGATCTCGATCCACGGTCCGGTCGGCCTGTTCGAGGCGCTGACCAATGCCGGGCGCAAGGGCATCACCATGCAGCGCTACAAAGGCCTGGGTGAGATGAACCCCGAGCAGCTCTGGGAGACCACGCTCGACAGCAATGTGCGCTCATTGCTGCAGGTGAAGGTCAAGGAAGGCGAGGAAGTCGACAACGTGTTTGCCGAACTCATGGGCGAACTGGTCGAGCCGCGCCGGCTGTTCATCCAGAACAACGCGCTCAGCGCCAGCGTGGACGCCTAGCCGGATCCAGGCGCTGCCTGTCGCTTTTCAGGCGGGGGCGCGCGCTTACGACATCAGTCTGGAGCCGATCGCCAGGCCTATGACGAGCGCGCCGAGAAACAG
This sequence comes from uncultured Alphaproteobacteria bacterium, assembly GCA_963828695.1. Taxonomy (GTDB): domain Bacteria; phylum Pseudomonadota; class Alphaproteobacteria; order Rhizobiales; family Xanthobacteraceae; genus Pseudolabrys. Next base: position 1,770,397 of record CAWHFS010000001.1, read on the forward strand.
CACCAGGAAAATGCCGAACAGCCATTGCGCGATGGTCGCAGAGGCGGCTTCCACATCGCTGAAGCCGAAAATGCCGGCGACGATTGCGATCAGCAGGAAAATAAAGGCCCATTTCAGCACGGGCACCTCCTCAACTCTATCTTGAAACCGATAATGAAATGCGCGCCGCCCGGTTCCATCGGCGGCCCGTCATTCCCTGGCAGGGCGGAATGGTCTCAGCCCGCGCGTGCGGGGATCGCGCGGCAGCCAGCCACCGGCATCAACGCGGGCGAGGAAATCGCCGACGACCCGGTTGAACAGGTCTGGCTCTTCCAGGTTCACCACGTGGCCGGTCTTCGGCAACACCACCAGGCCCGCGGCAGGGATCGCATCCTTCAGGAACAGGCCCGGCTCGATGCAGCGCTCGTCCTCGTCACCGACCACGATCAGCGCGGGCACGGCAAGTTTCCGGATTTCGCTTTCGAAATCGTAGAGCGATGGCCGCGCGCCCTGAAATCCACGCGACGTATGGGCCGAACCTTTCGCGTCGTGCTCGGCCAGTTGTCCGGAAAATTCAGCGAACCCCCGCGGATCCTTGAGCAGAAACGGCACCCGGCTGGGCCCGAGTCCGTAACCCTTGGCGACGGCGGCGGATCCCTCGCGCTCGAACTGGTCGCCGAGCGCGCGCGAATGCTGGTGGAACTGCCCGGTGTACCAGCGTTCGCTGCCCGAGCCGGCGCCGGCCAGCACCAGCGAGCGCACGCGCCCGGGGCAATTGAGCGCGACCTGCAGGCAGGTATAGCCGCCCATCGACAGGCCAACCAGGTGCGCGCGCTCCAGTCCGAGATGATCAAGCACCGCCACCGCGTCGCGCATGACATGCAGGTAGCTGTAGGCATTCTCGTCGGCCGGGATATCGGATGGCGTATAGCCGCGCGCCGAATAGGTGATGCAGCGGTAGCGCTTGCCGAATTCTCGCAACTGCGGCTCCCAGCCCCGATGGTCGGAGGCGAACTCGTGCACGAACAGGATCGGCGCCCCCTCGCCCACCTCTTCGTAGTAGAGCCGCACGTTGTCGGGTGTCGTTGCGTATGGCATCAGAACAAGTCCAGATATTCTTTCTGCTCCCACGGCGTGACATCGCCCTGCTCGCGCGACTCTTTCCGGAAACGCTCGAGTTCTGCCTGCTTGATGTGGGAATAATAATCGACGAAACCCGCGCCGAACCCGGTGCGAAATGCTTCGTCGCCGCGCAACGCCGTCAGCGCCTCTCCCAGATCCTTGGGCAGCAGCGCGGCGGCGGCCTCATAGGGCGTGTCGGCCGACGGACCGGGATCGAGCCTGTACGCAATCCCGTCAAGGCCGGAATAAATCTGCGATGCCACATACAGATAGGGATTGGCCGCGGGTTCTCCCACACGATTCTCCAGATGCGTCGATGCGTCTCCAGGCTGCCCGAGGACGCGGATCATCACGCCGCGATTGTCGCGCGCCCAGATGGCGCGGTCAGGCGCAAGCGAATAGGGCTTGTAGCGTTTGTAGCCGTTGATGGTCGGCGTGGTGAAGCAGGCCGCCGCGCGCGCATGCGACAACAGACCGCCGAGATAGTAACGCCCGACGGTGGAGAGCACGTCCGCGTAGTCGATGGCAAAGGCATTGCGCTTCGATTTCTTCTCGATCAGCGACTGATGCAGGTGCCACCCGCTCGACATCACATTGGGCAGCCCCGGCCGGCACATGAAACTCGCAAGATAGCCATTGCGGCGTGCGATCTGTTTTGTCGCCGAGCGAAACAGGGTCATCGTATCGGCCGCGGCCAGCCCCGTCTGCGGGCGAAAGGTGAACTCGACCTGGCTCGGGCCCAGTTCCACTTCCACCGAGCGCAACGGCAGGCCCAGCGCCTCGATCCCGCGCCGCAGAATCGTGACCGCCGGGTCCAGCATGTCGTAACGCGACTCGGTGAGATACTGGTAGCCTTGCGTGAGCAGGCCCACCTCGGGCGCCTGTGGCGGCCAGGTTGCGTCGTCGGGCGAAAGTTTCGGGTTCTCGAGTTTGAACAGGTGGAATTCGACTTCCAGGCCGGCAAGAAAATCAAAACCGGCCTTGGCGAGTGAATCGAGCGCATCACGACAGCGCGCCCGCGTCGAAAACGGCACCGGCTTGCCATTGCTGAAGTAGATGTCACATAGAAGCCAACCGGTGTTTTCCGCCCAGTGTAATACACGGAACGTGGACGGATCGGCGACCATCACGAAATCGCCCCCGCCCTGCATCTCTTCCATGGCGAACCCGCCGCCGGCGGTGAATACCGGATAGACCGTGCGGTGCGAGGTATCCTTGGCCAGCAGCGTCGTAGTCATGGTGACGCCGTTGCGCATGGCGGTTGCTGCTTCGGAAGCCAGCAGTGTCTTGCCACGCAGCACACCGTGCTGGTCGGCGAAGGAAAAACGCACCACTTCGAGCTTGTGTTTCCTGATCGCGCGCTCGACCTCGGCCGCAGCGCGCGCCTGCTCGCTGCTCCACAAGCCATGACGTTCGGCGAAGCTGGCGGCTGATTTACGCGAACGCGGAGCCATCTGGTGCGACCTAAACCCGGTCAGTGGCCATTGGCCCAGCTCGCGGCCTTGCGCTTGCCCAGATCCGTCTTGCGCCAGTAGTCCTGCCAATCATCGGCGGGACCGATTCCGTCGATTGCGGCCGGACCGGTGATCGAGGCGGCCTGCACCGGACTGAGAACCATGATCGGCGTTTCGCCTTTTTCCGCCTGCTCGATCGCCTGCCGCAGCAGGCGGCGGTAGGCGGCGATCGCCTTGTCCGACGTGCCGAGGTGCTCCTCGGTGCGGTCCTGGATCGCGCCCATGGATTCGCAGGCCCACTGGTCGTGCACATTGATATCGGCGCCCATGCCGGTATAGGTCTCGTGCGCCTGCTCGTGCGGATCAAAACCGTAATCGTTGCTCTTGTTCTTGTTCGGGATGTAGTCGGGCAATTGATAGAGCGCGAGCCGCTGGCGGCGCATTTCATCCTTGTCGACCGGCGCGCCGAACGAGGTGAAGATCGCGTACCAATAGTGCTTCTCGTCATCGACCGGCACGTGCCACTGCGTGATCGTCATTTCGCGGCTCATGGGGATGACGAAGGCATTGGGGAACATCAGGTTGGTAACGCGCACATGGGCATTCTTGTCGTTGATCTGGCGCAGGGTAACCAGCCGGAAGCCGAATTCGGTCGGCTCCACCTCGATCCGCGGACGCGTCACCTCGCGCATGATGCGCGACATTGGCATGTCGGAATCGATAGAGGTATCGCGGAACAATTTGCCGTAGCCCTGCGACGGATCCTCGTCATGGAAGAAGCGATGCAGGAACGAGGTGTGTACCGGATCGATGCCGACTTCCAGCGACTGCAGCCAGTTGCAGTCGATCATGCCCTTGAACGCAAAGGTGTGACTGGCGGGCGCGACGAAACAATCGAAATGCGGAAACGCCGGCGGTTCGCCCGGCCCCAAGTAGGCGAACAGGATGCCGCTCTTCTCCACAACCGGATAGGACTTCTGCCGGATATTGGCGCACAGGTTGCTGTCGTCGGGCTCGGCCGGCGTTTGCAGACATTTGCCGTTCACGTCGAACAGCCAGCCGTGGAAGGCGCAGCGCAAGCCGCCGTCTTCGAGGCGTCCGTATGCAAGGTCTGTCCCGCGATGCGGGCAGCGGCGGCCGATCAGACCGTAGCGGCCCTTGTCATCCTTGAAGATCACGAGATCCTCGCCGAACAGCCGCACCGGCTTGATCGGCCGGTTGCCGGCAAGCTCGTCAACCAGCGCCGCCGGCTGCCAATAACGCCGCATCAAGCTGCCTGCGGGGGTGCCCGGACCAATGCGGGTCATGAGATCGTTTTGTTCTGCACTCAACATGGGCAACCGTCCGTTTTCGGGCGTTGGGCGACACTTGCGGCAATCGTTATACGATTATCGCCGCATGACCGGAAGCTGCCGAAACCGCAGCCACGCCGCGTTTTTCGACACCGCGTGCGGCATCACGGCGCGGAGCGGATGTTGACTATAGGCGAGGGTGGGCAAAAGATGGGGTTGTCGTCATCCGGCCCACGCGTGCCGGATGACGATGCGGATCAGGAAAACAACAACCATCGTTCCGCGAGAAATTCGGTTCAGGGAGGAGACCATGCTGAATTGTCGTGTCGTATTGCGCAATATTTGCATTGTTGCCGCGATGGTTGCCGTACCGGCGGCCGCCCACGCACAACAAGCCATCAAACTCACGATTATCGACGGCTACCCGCCCAAGGCGCTGTGGGTGAAGGTGCTGATCGATTATTTCATTCCGGAAGTAAACAAGCGTCTTGCCGCCGACGGCAATAAATACAAGATCGACTGGCAGCAGGCCTTCAGCGGCCAGATCGCCAAGCCGCGCGGCGTGATGGACGCCATCAAGAACAAGCTAGGCGACATCGGTGTCGTCACCACCGTATTCCATTCGAGCAAGTTGCCGCTCAATAACCTGCCCTATTACACGCCGTTTGCGAGCCGCAATCCGATTCTGGTCTCCAAGGTCATGGACGATCTTACCGACAAGTTTCCGGCGTTCCAAAAGCAGTTCGACGATCAGAACCAGATCCTGCTCACCAGCTATTCGTCGATCGACAATTACGGCATCTTCACCAAGAACGAGGTCAAAAGCATGGATGACCTCAAGGGCCTGAAGCTCAATGCGGCAGGACCGAACGCACTTTACGTCAAGTCACTCGGCGCGGTCGGCGTGCTCGGAAGCCTCTTGACCTATGCCAACCAGATCAAGACCGGCGTGACCGACGGCTGCATCATCTGGCCTGAAGCCACCATCACGTTCAAGATTGCGGAAGTCGCACCGCACTACCTGGAGACCGACTTCGGCACCGGCGTCAACAAGTCGCTCACCATCAACAAGGAGGTCTGGAACGGCCTGCCTGATCCGGTGAAGAAGGTGATCAAGGCAACCGCGCGCGACTATCGCGACAAGGTGGCGCAAGCAGCTCTTCACGATGCCGATGCGTCGATCAAGAAGTTCAAGGCGGCGGGCGGCAAGATCGTCACGCTGTCGAAAGCCGATCAGAAAAAATGGGCCGACCAGATGCCCAATATCGCGCAGAACCTTGCTCACGAAGTCGAAAAGAAGGAAGGCTATCCCGCCATGAAGATTCTCGCCGCCTATATGGACGCGCTCCGGGCGGCCGGCGAGAAGCCTGCGCGTGACTGGGACAAGAAGTAGGCCGGTCTGTAATATTCCTTCAAAGCTGACACATTGGCGGTCGCGGCCCAGCGAGGCCGCGGCCGTCTGACCATCCGCCGGAGCGTCTCACCCGTGAATTCAGATGTTTCAGCGCGCCAGCCGGCGACGCTTACCTGGTTCGACCGCACCGTTGCATTGCTCAACGCGTTCGGCTCGATATGGGTTTTGTTCATCGTCATCCTGATTTGCACCGATTCATTTGGGCGAAGTTTCTTCAATCGGCCCTTTGACGGGGTCAATGAAATCGTCGCCGTGTCGATGGCTTTCGTCGTGTTCTGCCAGCTCGCCGACACAGTTCGGCTCGACAAGCTCACCCGCTCCGATACCTATCTGCCGCGCCTGCAGGCGAGCCGCTCATGGATGGCACGGTGCATTGTCTGCGGCTTCGACGTGCTCGGAATGGCGATCATGATCGCGATCATCATCGGCACCGTTCCGCTGCTGATCGAATCGATCGAGCATGGATACTACGTCGGCGAAAGCGGCATCTTCACGTTCCCGGACTGGCCGATCAAGGCGATGGTGGTTTTCGGCAGCGTAATGACGATGCTGTGCTTCGGCGTACGCGTGGTCAGTCATTGGCGCGCGTCCGGCCGCAGCGAAGTCTGACGCGCCATGGAACCATTCGTCATCGGCCTCATTTCGCTCGTCGCGATCGTGCTGCTGATCTATGGCGGCTGCTATGTCGGCATCACACTCAGTCTGGTGTCGTTCATCGGCGTATGGTTCATCAAATCCGACGCCACCATTGCCATGCGCATGATGACATTGTCGGTCACCGAAACGATCCGGCATTACGATTACGCCAGCATCCCGACTTTCGTGATGATGGGGATGATCGTCGGCAAGACCGGGTTTGGTTCCGATATCTATCAAGTCGCCAACCAGCTGTTCCGCCGCCTGCGCGGCGGGCTCGGTATCGCTACCGTCGCCGCCAACGCCGCCTTTGCCGCCGTTACCGGTTCATCGATCGCGGCAGCTTCGGTGTTCACCCGCGTGTCGGTGCCGGAGATGATCCGGTACAATTATAACAAGCGCTTCGCCGTCGGTGTGGTGGCGGGATCTTCGGTGCTTGGCATGATCATCCCGCCGAGCGTGATGATGATCATCTACGCCTTCATCGCCGAACAGTCGGTCGGCGACATGTTCCTGGCCGGCGTTGTGCCCGGCCTGCTGCTGGCGCTGGCCTTTATCGCGGCGATTACGACGATGACCGTGCTCGCGCCGCGGTTCATCGGCGAGGGCGCCTTCGCCACGCCCATGGCGGACGACGACCTGATGTCGGTCGTTGAGATGGTCATCAAGATCGCGCCGATCGCGTTCCTCATCGCCCTCGTTCTCGGCGGCATCTATACCGGCTATTTCGACGCCGCCGAAGCCGGCGCCATCGGCGCGTTTTTCGCATTTCTTCTCGCGCTGTTTCGAAGACGAATTGGCTGGAAGGGGTTCCGCGAGGTCCTGATCGACACCGGCCACATTACCGCGAACATCCTGTTCCTGATCATTTCCGCCTCGATGTACAGCCGCATGCTCGGCATCGCCGGGCTGCCATCCCTGCTGAGCCAGTGGCTCGACAACGTCAATGTCGGCTTCAGCGCGACCATGGTGCTCTATGTGCTGCTGCTCCTGTTTCTCGGCACTATCATCGATACCGGCTCCATCATCCTGGTTTGCGTGCCGCTGTTCCTGCACGCGATCGAGAACATGGGCCTGAGTCTGGTCTGGTTCGGCCTCATCACCGTCGTCGGCGCCGAAATCGGGCTGCTGACGCCGCCATTCGGATTGTCATGTTTTGTGATCAAGACCGCCGTGGACCGCCCAGATATCTCGTTGAATGATATTTTCTTCGGCGCGTTTCCGTTCGCCGTCGTGATGCTGCTGGTGCTGATCGTGCTGATCGCGTTCCCGCAGCTATCGCTGGTGCTTCTGTAAAACAATACGGCCGGCGAAAGGCCGGCCGCCCAATCAATCCGTTGCGTCCACGAATGGTCAGCCCGGGTGGCGCGCCGCCCAGCCCGCGTCCATGCGCCGGCGCCAGGCGGTCTGCCGCAGGCCCAGCAACCGCTGCGCGGCGGTCTTGGCCTCGGCGCGGCTCGCCGCCGCGCAGGTGCGGTATTCAAGATCAGAGACGCGCGATACCAGCGGCTGCCGGCCGAACAGCCGTGCAAGCGGACTGAGACCGCCGTCGAATTTCAATTCGGAAAGCGCATTTGCCACGCTGCCAGCATGACCGAATGCCATTACGCGGCCGGTCAAGGTGTGGCGGACTTCATAGACCCCGGGGCCCATCGGCGCTTCGACGTTGTCGCCGCTTTGCACGTCGGGGAATCGCTTCCAGCTACTCCACGTCTGAACCATGAAAAAAAGACCCTTGAACGACGCTGAAAATCCGGACCGAAAACGCGACAACTACCTGATGGTTCCGCCAGGTCAATGGCACCTGTTAACAATTGCCGTACCCCAGCGGATTACCGTCGCTCGATGGGGCAAATTTGTGGTCAGTGGCCCGGAAGAACAAGAACCTTAGGCTTAACGGGCAGACTTGTTTTGGATATCACTAACGACGGTATTTCGGCGATTTCCACGTCCCAATCCTGGCGCGCGCGCGCCAGAAAACGTTCAAGCGTATAGGCGCTGAAATAGTGCATCGGGATGATTAACGGCGCTTTCAGCGCGTGCAGCACTTCGAACATGCCTTCCAGATCCAGCGTCATGCCGCCATCCACCGGCGCCATGACCACATCGACCCGGCCGATTTCGTTCAGTTGTTGCTGGGTCAGCGTGTGATGCAGATGGCCGAGATGGGCGATGCACAGATTGGCGATTTCGAAGATGAAGATGGAATTGCCGTGACGCTCGGTGCCGCCGTCCCAGTTTCGAATATTGGTCGGCACGTTGCGCACACGCACATCCCTGAACTGCATATCGATGCGCGCCGGTTTTTCGTCGCCCGCCCATCCCCGCAACACATGCTTGATGCCGGGTTCCGGACGGTCGGTGAAATGCGAAGAGTGTGCATGATTCATCGTGACGATGTCGGGCAATACCGGCGGCTTGACGTAGTCGTTGTAATCGGTGGCGATACGCACCAGCTGCGGGCTCTCGATCAGAAAGGTCGAGTGACCGATATAGGTGATGCGTGCCTGGTCGGTATTGAGCGCGGCGAGACGCAACGCGGCCGGTGTCGCGAAGGGCGGCCGAGCCGCCACAAGGCCCGGACAGTTCGCAGCCATTTCCGGCTTTGCCGCCGGTGGCGCCGCGCCTTGCGCTGCGGCCGGGCCGGCCAAAACGGCCGTCGCCAGGAGAGATCCGAAAAGTATTTTCAGGGTGCCGCGCATACCATCACCTGCACAGTTCCGGCTCGGCAAATCTGGCACGGTTTCGGCGAGCCCGCCACTGGCCTCACGCGCAAATGAAAAGCGGCGCCTCGCAGGCGCCGCCGATCGACATTGGTTCTGCTGGAAGGCCTGGAACTATTCGAAATATCGCCGGTCGCGCATTGAAACGATGATGCCCTTCGGCGTGGTCACCACCCAGCGGCCGTCCTGGCGCTTGATCGATTGCACCGGGCCAAGTCCGGGCAAGGGTGCGCCGGGCGTGACCTGATAAATGTCGCCGTGGCCCTGCACATAGACGAGTCCACCGCGGGCGTCGCGAATCGCCCAGTCCTTCACCACCGGCGGGCGCGCGGGTGGAGCTTCTGCCGCTGGAACGCCCGGCGCCGGACGCGGCGTCGGGATTGAACCGGTGGCCTCCGGGTTCTTTGCCTGATCGAAATGCTCGGTGATCTTGTCGCTGATCTTGGCACTGATCTTGGCGATCTGACTTTGCGACGCCTTGCTGACGGTGGCGATGTTCGCCTTCAGCGTGGAGAGTTCCTCGGACAGCTGCGCGATCGACTGCTCCATCGCCTTGCGCTCCTGCAAGCCGGCGACGTCGGCAGGCGGGGTCGAGGCAAATCTGCTGCTTCCGGCTGCGCCAATAACGGCGCCGAGGCCGGCGGCGAATACGACGGATGCGGCGAGCATGGCGTTGCGTCGGCGGCGCGCATTCAGCTTGAATTGGAAACGCGCGGCGGCAGACGATCCGGGAGCACCCGGTGCCGCCATATCGGGACTGGCCTCCGGCTCCGTCGCTGCGGCCGTCTCGATCGAAGACGTGGCCGGCGTTTCGCTGCCGGGTGAAATCGGCGGAGATTCAATCGCCGGCAGTTCACTCCTGATTTCGCTGGGGGCCGTGGATTGTCCTGGCGCGCTCTTCAGGCTTGCCGCCGCTTCGCCGCCGTTCACGATTTTCTTGCGCTTGGCCATGGGCCGGTCCTCGCATTGGCTGTTCACCAAGCGGTAACCACGTTCGGTTACCAATAGGTTACCAATGGCTTGCGGCTGCATGGCGGCGCATTTATTCAGGCGTCCAAGGACCTTGCCCCGGGCGCTGTTTGCCCGTGACAGGATCTCCATGACAAAGCGTGAGACGCCAGGATGCCCCCGGCGCTTCACGTTCCAAAATCCAGAACCTTACTTGTCGTCAAATTGCCGGGTCAAACCGGCAGGCCGTTTTCGGCTGCCAGTGCCTTGAGTGACACGGCCGGGCGGGCGCCGATATGCTGGATCACTTCGGCCGCCGCCAAGGCGCCGAGGCGCGCGGCGGTACGGTGATCCTTGCCGCGCGCAAGACCGACCAGGAAACCGGCGGCAAACAGATCGCCGGCACCGGTAACATCCACCACGCGCTCGATCGGCATCGCCTGCACCGCCTCGACCTTGTCGCGCGTAACCACCACGCAGCCTTTCTCGCTACGCGTCACCACCGCCAATTTGGCTTCACTACGCAATGCCTTGACCGCCGTGTTGAAGTCCGCAGTCTCGTAGAGGCTGTGGAGTTCATGCTCATTGGCGAAAACGATGTCGACGGTGCCCTTGCGAATGAGCTCGAGAAATTCGGAGCGATAACGGTCGACGCAGAAAGCATCCGACAAGGTAAGCGCGACCTTGCGCGAGCTCTTGTGCGCGATTGCCGCCGCCTTGACGAAGGCTTCCTTCGCATGCGGCGGGTCCCATAGATAGCCTTCGAGATAGACCAGTGCGGCCGACGCGATCGCCGCCTCGTCGATGTCGTTGGGATGCAGATCCTGGGCCGCGCCGAGATAGGTATTCATGGTGCGCTCGCCGTCAGGCGTGACCATGATGTAGCAGCGTGCCGTCGAAGGTCCGTCCGCGGCGGGCGGCGTATCGAAGGCCACACGCGCAGCGCGGATATCGTGCGCGAAGGCACCGCCGAGTTCGTCATCTTTGATCTTGCCGACAAATGCGGCACGGCCGCCGAAGCTCGCCACGCCGACGATGGTATTGGCCGCCGATCCGCCTGAACTTTCAACAGCCGGGCCCATGGCGTCATAGATTGCTTGCGCGCGCGGCTCATCGATCAGGGCCATGGCGCCCTTGTGCATTCCGTGGGCGACAAGAAAGTCATCCTCCGCGCGGGCGATGACATCGACAATCGCGTTGCCTATGCCAAGTACATCGTAGCGGGGTGTGGCCATGCATTACCTCGTTGGAAGACGCGGCGCACTATATCTGGCGTGACCGCTACGGCAAGCACACGGCCGATCCGATTGATGACGGGCGCAGGCCCACGTGGTTACAGTGCAAGGTTCGGGGACCCTCATGTCGCTTGCTCGCAATGTCGCCACTGTCGGAAGCGCCACGCTGCTCTCGCGCGTGCTCGGCTTTGCGCGCGACATGGCCATTGCCGCCGTATTTGGCGCCGGCGTCCGCGCCGACGCCTTCTTCGTGGCATTCCAGCTCGCCAACCTCATCCGTCGCATGCTGGCCGAAGGCGCGCTCAACGCCGCCGTGGTACCGCTATATTTGCGTGCACGCGATCAGGGCGGCGAGCCCGCCGCGGCCGCTTTCGCGGGACGGCTGATCGGCACCTTCGCGATCGCCTTGTGCATAGCGGTCGCGGTGTTTGCATTCGCCATGCCCGCAATCGTGCTGGTGCTGGCACCGGGCTTCACTGTCGGCGGACCGCGCATGCAGATCGCCGTCGAAATGGCGCGGCTGATGCTGCCCTATCTGGCATTTGCCGGCCCGCTCGCCGTCCTCATGGGCGTACTCAATGCCAATGGCCGCTTCGCCGTCGCCGCCTATGCCACCACTGCGTTCAACGCCACAATGCTGGCCGCACTTCTGGCCGTCTATCTCCTGCAGAGCGGCGACAGCCAGCTGTCCGGCCGCATCGTCGCCGCGGGCGTAGCGCTTGCTGGCATCGCACAATTGGCGCTGGTGATCATCGCGGTCTGGCGCAGCCCGGCGCGGGTGACGCCCTTCTCGGTATCTTTGGGCCCCGAGGTTCGGCGCTTTCTGGCGCTGGCGGTTCCTGGCCTCATCGCCAGCGGCGTCCCGCAAATCACGGTGATCGCCGGTGTGATGGTTGCCTCCGCATCGCGCGGTTCGGTGTCGTGGATCTATTACGCCAATCGGCTGATCGAGCTGCCTCTCGGTATTGTCGGTATAGCGGTCGGCACCGTGCTGGTGCCGGCATTTGCTCATGCCGTGCGCAGCCGCGACAAAACCGAACTTGCCCATGTTGAATCGCGTGGCATCGAACTCGCCCTGGGGCTGGCGTTTCCCGCGGCGATCGCGCTCGCCGTATTGGCCGAGCCGATCGTGCGCACACTGTTCGAACGTGGCGCCTTCACGGCCGACGACACTGTTGCAACCGCCGAAGCGCTGGCCGCATTTGCGCTCGGCCTGCCGGGCCATGTGCTGGTGAAAACTTTTTCGCCGGTATTCTTCGCGCGCGAGGATACCGGCACACCGATGCGTGCCGCGCTGGTCGGCTTCGTCATCGCCATCGCCGGCAGCCTCGTTCTGATGCCGGTGCTCGGCCATGTCGGCATCGCGCTCGCCGTCGCCTTCTCGGGCTGGTTCAGTGCCGGATTACTGGGCTTTTTGATCGCGCGGCGTATCGGCTTTGGCATCGATGCCCGGGCCCGCCGCCGGCTGCCACGCATCGCGCTTGCCGCCGTGCTCATGGGCATGGGCGTCGAGGCCGCCCCTCGACTCCTGGGCCCCTGGCTTGGCGCCGGCGCCCCGGCGGTGATCCGCCCTGTGGCCCTGGCCGGCCTGATCGGATTCGGCCTTGCGATCTATATGGCGCTGCTGTGGGTGATGCGGGTCACCTCGCCGCGCGAACTCATACGCGCCGTCAGCCGCGGCATGTGAAGCATATGTGAGCCTCTTGTGAGCCTCTTGCGCCGCGCCGTCCCGGCATGGCATGGGTCGCCCCGCAAGGCTGAAAAGGAATCGCTATGGCGTTCAAGCAGCGCGTATTTTCCGGCGTGCAGCCGACCGGCAATCTGCACCTCGGCAATTATCTCGGCGCCATCACCAAATTCGTCGCGCTGCAGGAGCGCTACGACTGCATCTATTGCGTCGTCGATCTGCACGCCATCACCGTGTGGCAGGATCCAAGCGAATTGCCGCGCGCCACGCGCGAGGTGACTGCCGCATTCATCGCCTGCGGCATCGATCCGGCCAAGCACATCATCTTCAACCAGAGCCAGGTCGCCGAGCACGCCGAGCTCGCTTGGGTTTTCAATTGCGTCGCACGCATGGGCTGGCTCAATCGCATGACTCAATTCAAGGAGAAAGCCGGCAAGGATCGCGAGAACGCTTCGGTCGGCCTCTACGTCTATCCAAACTTGATGGCGGCCGACATTCTGGTTTACCGCGCGACACATGTGCCGGTGGGTGAGGACCAGAAGCAGCACCTGGAGCTGTCGCGCGACATCGCGCAGAAATTCAACAACGATTTCTCACAATCAATTCATGCGCACGGTTTTGGCGAAACATTCTTTCCGCTTCCCGAACCGATTATCCAGGGGCCGGCAACACGTGTCATGTCATTGCGCGACGGCTCCAGGAAAATGTCGAAGTCGGAGCCCTCGGACTATTCGCGCATCAACCTGGCCGACGATGCCGACGCCATTGCACAGAAGATCCGCAAGGCAAAGACCGATCCGGAGCCGCTGCCGAGCGAAGAAAAAGGGCTCGAGTCGCGACCGGAAGCCGACAATCTGGTCGGCATCTATGCGGCGCTGAAAGGCGTAAGCCGGGCGGAGGTGTTGAACGAATTCGGTGGCGGGCAATTCTCCACGTTCAAGACCGCCCTGGCCGATCTCGCAGTCGTAACGCTCGGGCCGATCGGCTCGGACATGAAGCGGCTGATGCAGGACCCGGTCTATATCGATTCCGTGCTGGCCGAGGGTTCCGGGCGCGCGCAGGTGCTGGCGGCCGAAACCATGAAAGCAGTCAAGGATATCGTCGGATTTGTCCGCCGCTAGCAGTTGTGCTGCGCAATAATCGCGCACGCTTCCCGCTTGTCGGCGCGCCACTGCCCATGCAACCATCAAGGGCTTGTGCGCCCTGATCGCGCAAATGATCGTAACGATGCGGGAGCCCCCATGAGCACAAAGCGCCGCAGCTACGAGAAAGGCCACAAGCGCAAATATCTCGTGGTCATTGACGACACCGAGGAATGCGACCGTGCGGTCTTTTGGGCGGCCAAACGCGCCGGCCGCACCAAGTCGCAAATCGTCATGTTGCGTGTCCTCGAGACCCGTGACCGCAACCAGCAATGGCTGGGCGTCGCCGACATCATGCAGACCGAGGCACTGGAAGCCGCCAATGCCGCACTCGACAAATTCGCCGCGCGCGCCAGGAAGATCGTCCGCGTCACGCCCGACCGGGTGATCCGCGAGGGCGACACCACCGAAGAGATCGTCAAGCTGATCGACGAGGATGCCGACATCGGCATTCTGGTTTTGGCCGCCGGAACCGGCAAGGAAGGTCCCGGCCCGCTGGTCTCCAATCTTGCCAAGACCGCCGGCACGTTTGCGATTCCGGTCGCCATCGTGCCGGGTCATCTCAGCGATGAAGACCTCGAGGCAATGTCGTAGTGCCCAAAATGCCAGCGAAAGTGGCCCGGTTGACCGTGGCCCGCGCAGGGCCCATCTATCGGGTATAGTTCATCCGGCCGGCGGGCCTTGAACCCGCAATGGTAAGGAGAAGACAAAAATGTTCATTCAGACGGAAGCGACGCCGAATCCGGCAACCATGAAATTTCTGCCCGGCCGGGCCGTACTTGAAACCGGAACGCTCGACATGCCGAGCAGAGAGGCGGCCAAACAATCGCCGCTGGCCGAACGGCTCTTCGACATTCCCAATGTTGCTGGTGTTTTCTTCGGTTCGGATTTCATCTCGGTCACCAAGAGCGACGGCGACTGGCCGCAGATAAAGCCGGCGATCCTCGGCGCCATCATGGAGCACTACATGAACGGCGCGCCGCTGCTGACGGGCGGCGCGGAACCGGCACCCGCCGGATCCGATGAATTCTACGACGCCAAGGACGCCGATACGGTTGCCACCATCAAGGACCTGATCGAGACACGCGTGCGCCCTGCGGTGGCCGGCGACGGTGGCGACATTACCTTCAAGGGCTACAAGGAAGGCATTGTTTATCTGACGATGAAAGGCGCCTGCTCGGGTTGCCCGTCATCGACCGCGACGCTCCAGCACGGCATTCAAAACCTGCTCCAGCATTTCGTGCCTGACGTGGTCGAAGTGCGGCCGGTCTAGTTACCTTGTCATCCCGGCCGGGCACAGGCTACGCGACACCCGGGACCCGTGATCCAGAGCTGATCGAAAGCCCGGTGGCTGCGGGTCTCCGGGGCCGGGGGGTATGACTGCCATCGTGCGTTTGCTTCTTTCGCGACAGTGCTAAATTCGCCATAGCTGAGTTGCCGGAAGCAGCAAATCCATGCGTGTCCTTGCCATCGATACAGCGCTTGAGTCTTGCTCGGCCGCCCTGCTCGACACCGAGCGCGCCGACCTGGTCGCCCATGAATCGATCCCCATGGTGCGCGGCCACGCCGAAGCGCTGATGCCGCTGATCGCGCGCGTGCTCGATCGTGCCGAAGTTGATATTGCCTATGTCAGCCGCATCGCCGTTACCGTCGGCCCCGGCAGTTTCACCGGACTGCGTGTCGGCATCGCCGCCGCGCGCGGGCTGGCGCTTGCCGCCGGAAAGCCGGCGGTCGGCTTGTCGACGCTCGCCGCTTACGCCGCACCCTTCATTGCCGCCGACGACACATTGCCGGTGGTCGCGGCCATCGATGCGCGCCATGATCACGTCTACCTTCAGGTGTTCGGTCCCGGTGGTCGCACGATCGTGGCACCGCGGCTCGCACCATTGCGAGAAGCGTTGCGCGTTTCGGCGACCGGCGCGCCGCGGCTGGTCGGAACAGCCGCGAACCTGCTCGCGGCGGCATGGCCGCCGGGCGAACGCGCGCCGAGCGCAGTCGATCCGCGCCGCGCGCCCGACATCGACTGGGTGGCGCGGCTTGGGGCCGCTGCGACCGAAACCGGCATACCGCCGAAGCCGCTTTACCTGCGCGCGCCCGACGCCCAGCCGCAGGACGCGGCGCAACTGGCGCGCCGTTGATGGGTCTGCTGTCCCGCCTGTTTGTGCGCGGCGAACCGAATTTGTCGGAAGCGACGAGGCGCGACGCCGCCGCGATCGCCACGCTGCACGTGGCGTCTTTCCGGCGCGGCTGGAGCGAACAGGAGGTCGAGGGCCTGCTGATCGACCGCCAGGTCATCGCGCATCGGGCCTTGCTCGGCAATAAGCTCGCCGGCTTCATCATGTCGCGCCAGGCCGCGGACGAGGCGGAAATTCTCTCGATCGCGGTTGCTCGACCACAGCGCGGACGCGGACTCGCGCGCAAGCTGCTCGATCTGCATCTGCGCCGGCTCGCCGGTCTGGGTGCACAGGCCGTATTTCTGGAAGTCGACGAGCACAACGGCCCGGCGATCCGGCTATACGATCGCGCCGGATTTCACGAAGTCTCCCGTCGCCCCAACTATTATCCCGGTGCCGGTGACAAACCCGCAGCCGCACTGGTGCTGCGCCGGGATCTGAATTAATCGCCCGATGGACACATCCTGCATCTTCTCAATATGATATGGGTGCCGGACGAGAGAGATCAAAACGTGTCAACGCCGGACAAGCACAATCCTCGCGCCAATATCGAGGCCCTTTGCGCGGCCAAGGGCATGCGCATGACCGAGCAGAGGCGTACGATTGCACGCGTGCTGGCCGCAGCCGATGACCATCCCGACGTCGAGGAGTTGTACAGGCGCTGCGTCAAGGTCGATGATCGGATCTCCATTTCCACCGTTTACCGCACGGTGCGCCTGTTCGAGGACGCCGGCATCATCGAGCGGCACGATTTCCGGGAAGGCCGCGCGCGCTACGAGACCAGTCCCGAGGCCCATCACGACCACC
The DNA here is from genome assembly GCA_963828695.1 of uncultured Alphaproteobacteria bacterium. GTDB lineage: Bacteria > Pseudomonadota > Alphaproteobacteria > Rhizobiales > Xanthobacteraceae > Pseudolabrys. The sequence continues at coordinate 1,787,010 of CAWHFS010000001.1, forward strand.
TGATCAATCTGCGCAACGGCGAGGTCATCGAATTCCAGTCGGAAGAAATCGAGCGCCTGCAGGCCGAAGTCGCGCGCAAGCTCGGCTACAAATTGGTCGATCACCGGCTTGAGCTCTATGCCGTACCGCTCAAGGACGACAAGAGCGGGCATTAGCATGCTCCGCGCGCTCCTGATCGCGGCGTTTTTTTTCACCATGACGCCGCTTCTGATTGCACTGCAATGGATACTCGGCAAACTCGGTTTGCCGGGCTGGGGCTTTATCGCGTCCAACTATTACCGTGTGCTGCGCACGATCCTGCGCATCCGCGTCCGCGTCGATGGCGCGCCGGTACGCGGTCGCGCCGTGCTGTTCGTGTCCAATCACGTGTCCTGGGCCGACATCGTCGTCATCGGTTCGATTGTACCGGTTGCATTTGTCGCCAAGCGTGAGGTCGCGAGCTGGCCGCTGGTCGGCATCACCGCCCGGATGCAGCGCACGGTGTTCGTCGACCGCACGCGCCGCCACCAGACTGCCGATGCGGTCGAGCAAATCGTCGAGCGATTAGCGGGCGAGACCTCGGTGGTGCTGTTCGCGGAAGGCACGTCGAGCGACGGCAACCGCGTGCTGCCGTTCCGCTCCGCGCTGGTCGGCGCGGTGCGGGAAGCGGCCGCGCGCGGCGACATCGTTATCCAGCCGATGTCGATCTGCTACACCGGCCTGCACGGCATCCCGATGGGACGCCAGCACCGGCCGCTGGTCGCGTGGTATGGCGATCTCGACTTCATGCCCCACATTCGCGACTTCATTGCGCGCGGCGTGGTCGATGCGGTCGTCAGCTATGCCGAGCCAATTCCCGCCGATGCGGGCGCCGACCGAAAGATGATGACAAAGGATCTTGAACGTGCAGTACGACGGATCGCCACGGAAACCCTGCGTGGGCGACCGCTTCCCGCCCAGGCCGCCGAGTGAGCGTTCCTTTTTGCGCCAAAAGCCGCTATCAGGCCCGACGCCCGGCACCGGTTGCGTCTTAAAATCGTTGTAAAATCAAGGATATGGATTGACGGGACAAAGCCTGCCGGGACAGGCTAAATTGGCTGACCGGTTCGCATCGCAACGGCATGAGCAGACCCCACAAAGTCCACGTCAAGTCATTCGGCTGCCAGATGAACGTCTACGATTCCCATCGTATGGCGGACACCTTGGCGCCGGCCGGTTTCACCGAGTGCGCGCAAGCCAAAGACGCTGACCTTGTCATCCTCAACACCTGCAACATCCGCGAAAAGGCGGCCGAGAAGGTCTATTCCGAAATCGGCCGTATCCGCGTTCTGAAGGAAGAAGCTGAACGGCAGGGCCGTCGCATGCTGATCGCTGTCGCCGGCTGCGTGGCGCAGGCTGAGGGACAGGAGATCGTCCGCCGTGCCGGCGCGGTCGACCTGGTGGTCGGCTCACAGAATTATCACCGGCTGCCTGAAATCGTCGCGCGCGCACAAAACGGCGAGCGCATCGTCGATACCGAATTTCCGGCGGAGGACAAGTTCGACGTGCTGGCACCGCCGCGCCCCGAGGCAATCGTCAAACGCGGGATTTCGGCCTTCGTCACCGTGCAGGAAGGCTGCGACAAGTTCTGCACATTTTGCGTCGTGCCCTATACGCGCGGCGCAGAAATCTCCCGCCCGGTCGAGAAGATCGCCACCGAGGTTGAACGGCTGACTGCGGCCGGCGTGCGCGAAGTGACACTGATCGGGCAGAACGTGAATGCCTACCATGGGCTTGGTCCCGATGGACGTCCCTGGACGCTCGGCAAATTGCTGCGCCGGCTGGCGCGCGTGTCGAACATCCTGCGGCTCCGCTACATGACCAGCCATCCGCGCGACATGAATGAAGACCTGATCACTGCCCATGGCGATCTGCCGGAGCTGATGCCTTACGTGCACCTGCCGGTACAGTCCGGTTCCGACCGCATGCTGGCGGCGATGAATCGCAGGCATACGCGCGCGGATTATCTTGACGTGATCGCCTCCTTGCGCGCGGCACGGCCCGATCTCGCATTCACTTCGGATTTCATTGTCGGCTTTCCCGGCGAAACCGAGGCGGACTTTCGCGACACACTTTCGATTGTCGAAGACGTTGGCTTCGCCACCGCCTACAGTTTCATGTATTCCCCACGCCCCGGCACGCCGGCCGCGGCGCTGGCGGACGAGGTGCCGGAAGCCGAAAAATCAGACCGCTTGCAACGGCTTCAGGCGGTCATCACCCGCCAATGGCGCGCTTTCAACGCATCCTTTGGCGGTCAGACCATGGATGTGCTGCTCGAAAAGCCGGGCAAACTCCCTGGGCAACTGGTCGGTCGCACCCCATATCTGCAAGCGGTGAATGTTATGGCGCCGCGCAGCCTGATCGGATCGCTGGTTGCGGTAACCATTACCGAGGTCGGAACCAACACATTATTCGGCGCGCTTTCCGACGAAGTCTGCGTGCCGCAGCTGACCGCAGCAGGAGCCTGAGACGACTTTGCGCACATCGGATCCCGCGATCCCGCCCGCCGCCGCCTCGGAGGAGACGGCAACCACGCAAATCGTCCTCGCCTTCGAGGACAACCGGCTCGCCTCCATCCTGTTCGGCCAATATGGGCAAAACCTTGCGCTGATCGAACGCCGCCTTGGAATCGTGGCCGAGCAGCGGGGCAACCACGTCACGCTCGATGGATCCCGCGGCGGCTGCGAACAGGCCCGGCGCGTGCTCGAAGGGCTGTACGAACAGATCAAGCGTGGCCGCGACCTGAGCCAGGGCGACGTGGAAGGCGCCATCCGGCAGGCGATCGCGCAGGGCTCACTGTTCGACTACGACCCGGCAGGCGCGCGGCCCGCTTTCGAGGAAATCAATTTGCGCAAGCGTCCGGTGCGCGCCCGCACCGCCGCGCAGGATGCCTATATCAGGGCGCTCAAGCGCCATCACCTTGTGTTCGGCACCGGACCGGCCGGTACCGGCAAGACCTGGCTCGCGGTGGCACAAGCGCTGCAGATGTTCGAGCGCAAGGAAGTCGACCGCATCATCCTGTCGCGACCGGCGGTGGAAGCTGGTGAACGGCTCGGCTTCCTGCCGGGCGACATGCGCGAGAAAGTCGACCCCTATCTGCGCCCGATCTACGACGCGCTGTACGACCTGATGGACGCGCGCATCGTCGAGCGCGCGCTGCAGGCGGGCGAAATCGAGATCGCGCCGCTCGCCTTCATGCGCGGACGCACGTTGTCGAACGCAGCCATCATCCTTGATGAGGCACAGAATACCACCTCGATGCAGATGAAGATGTTTCTGACCAGGCTGGGCGAAAACAGCCGCATGATCGTCACCGGCGATCCCAGCCAGGTGGATCTGCCTTCCGGCCAGGCCTCGGGGCTCGCCGAAGCGGTACGCCTGCTGACCGGCATCGAAGGCGTCGGCCATGTCGCCTTCACCCATGAAGACGTGATCCGCCACGAGCTGGTGGCCCGCATCGTGGAAGCCTATGACCGCAGCGCGCCGAAGCGCGAGGCAAGCGAATGAGGCCGTCGCCGAGCCCGCGCACAGGCGCGCCGGCAATCGATATCCAGATTGCGTCGCCCTTATGGGATGCGCAGCCTGCTGCCGAACAAACCGTGCGCGAAGCAATTACCGCCGCCGCAGCCGAACTCTCAACAGCCGGTGGCGAAGTGAGTATCTTGCTGACTGACGACGAAGCGATTCGTTTGCTCAATCGCGACTGGCGCCGCATCGACAAGCCGACCAATGTGCTGTCATTTCCTGCGGTGAAGGCGGGTGGCGCGCCGCTCCTTGGTGATATTGTGATTGCGTATGAGACCCTTAAGCGAGAATGCGAGGATGAAGACCGGATCTTTCTTCATCATCTGGCCCACCTCACGGTACATGGTTTTCTTCACCTCATTGGCTACGATCACCAGAACGACACGCAAGCCGATGAAATGGAAGGGCTCGAGGGCAGGATCATGAAACGAATGAACATGCCCGATCCCTACCTCGCCCGCGATCTTGACCACGATCCTGGCGGCCACTGACGCCATGCCCGACAGCGACAACCAGAGTTCGAGCCATCCGGGATCCGGCCATTCCGGTGGCACATCCTATGAGCCGCGCCACCTGCCGGTACCGCTGCCGCAGCCACGTGAAAACGGCGAAGGCTGGTTTGCGCGCGTGTTCCGCGCGCTGTTCGGCTGGAAACCCAACACCATCCGCGCCGACCTCAAGGACGTGCTCGACGCCATGACGCCCGGCGAATCCGGCTTCTCGCCGGAAGAAAGCCGGATGCTCAAGAATATCCTCGGCCTGCGCGAGCGCCGCGTCGGCGACGTGATGATCCCGCGCGCCGACATCATCGCGGTACAGCAGGATATCAAACTGGGCGAACTGGTGCGCATGTTCGAGGGCGCCGGCCACTCTCGCCTTGTGGTCTACAACGACACGCTCGACGACCCGGTGGGGATGGTGCACATCCGCGACCTGATCGCCTTCATGACCGCACGCGCTGCGGTCGATCCGGAAAAGAACGCCAAGCGCAAGAAGCCCCTCCCCGCCGGCCTCGATCTCAAGGCCATCGATCTCGCCATGCCGTTGTCTATTGCCAAGATCGTGCGCGAGATCCTGTTCGTACCGCCCTCGATGCGAGTGATCGATCTGCTCGCACGCATGCAGGCGACACGGATTCATCTGGCGCTGGTGGTCGACGAATACGGCGGCACCGACGGCCTGGTATCGATCGAGGACATCGTCGAGCAGATCGTTGGCGAGATCGCTGACGAGCATGACGAGGACGAGACACCACACGTGGTGCGCCAGCCCGACAATTCATTCATTGCCGACGCGCGTGCCAGCCTCGAGGACGTGGCGGCAACTGTCGGCAACGATTTTGATCCCGGCGACGTGGCCGAGGAAGTCGATACGCTCGGCGGCTATCTGGTGACGCGCGCCGGCCGCTTGCCGATCCGGGGCGAGTTGATTCCCGGCCCCGGCCTGTTCGAATTCGAAGTGCTGGACGCCGATCCGCGCCGCATCAAACGCGTGCGCATCACCCGGCTGAAGGAGCGGCGCGACATGCCGCGCGGCGAAAAGCGGCGCGGCGAGCCCGACGCGGTGCTTGCCGGCACCACGCAACCGTCATTGGCCGCCGATGATTCAGCATCGCAAAAAGACGCTGTGCGGCCTTCGCCGGGGTCTTCCGCTTCGGCACGTCGCACGTGAAATTCGCTCCGGTCGCCCATTCAATCGTGCTCGCCTTCGGATTGCGGCGCGCCGCAATTGCGTTCCTTGCCGGTGCCGCGTCGGCGCTGGCGCTGGCGCCGGTCAATGCCTGGCCGATCCTGTTCGTGACGTTTCCGGTGGTGGTCTGGCTTGTGGACGGCTCGGCCGCCGGCCGTTTCAGCGGTGTCTGGCATGCTGCCCTCGCCGGCTGGTGTTTCGGCTTCGGCTATTTTCTCGCCGGACTTTACTGGATCGGCTACGCCTTTCTGGTCGACGCCAAGACTTTCGGCTGGTTGCTGCCGGTCGCCGTCGCGGGCCTGCCTGCCTATCTCGCGCTATTTACCGCGCTTGGCCTTGGCGCAGCGCGATTGATCTGGGTGCGCGGACCGACGCGCGTGCTGGCGCTGGCCGCGATGCTCACCGGCGCGGAATGGCTGCGCGGCCATCTGCTCAGCGGATTCCCCTGGAACACTTTTGGCTATGCGCTCACCCAGCCGCTGGCGCTGGCGCAAAGCGTTTCGCTGATCGGTTTATGGGGATTGACCTTCCTCAGTATTGCGATCTTCGCCGCACCCGCCGTGCTTGCCGACGACAAGGCCGATACACCGCATCCGAAGCGTGCGCCGCTCATCGCTTTCATGATTCTAGCGGCCCTCGCCGGCTACGGCATCGCGCGCCTGTCGATCCATCCGACCGAATTCGTCAAGGACGTGAAGCTGCGCATCATGCAGCCCAACCTGCAGCAGGACGAGAAATTCAACTACGCCGCCAAGGCGCAGGTGATGGAGCGGTATTTAACCCTCTCCAATCACGCCACCGGACCGCAATCAAATGGCGTGCACGATTTCACGCATTTGATCTGGCCGGAATCGGCATTTCCGTTTTTCCTCACGCGTGAGCCGGATGCATTGGCGCAGATCGCGACCTTGCTGAAGCCTTCCACCGAGCTGATCACCGGTGCCGTACGCGCGGCACCTTCCTCCAGTGCCAGCAACCTGCGCGCATACAACTCGGTCTATGTGATCGACCCTGATGGATCGATCCGTGGCATCTATGACAAGGTGCATCTGGTGCCGTTCGGCGAGTATCTGCCGTTCCAACGGCTGCTCGAACGCTTCGGCCTGCGACAATTGACGAAACAGGTCGGCGGATTCCTGTCAGGCGATCGCCGGCGCGCGATGGACCTGCAGGCCGCGCCGAAAATGTTGCCGCTGATCTGCTACGAGGCGATCTTCCCCGGCGCAGCGGTGCCGCGCGGCGAGCGGCCGGGCTGGCTCGTCAACGTAACCAATGACGGTTGGTTCGGCATCAGCTCGGGCCCGTATCAACACTTTCAGCAGGCACGCGTGCTCGCCATCGCCGAAGGTCTGCCGTTGGTCCGCGCCGCCAATACCGGAATATCTGCCGTGGTCGATCCGCTCGGCCGCATCGTCAATTCGCTGCCGCTGGGTGCGGAAGGCGTGCTCGATTCCAGATTGCCGGACGCGATCGAACCGACGTTATATGTACGTTACGGCGATAGCCCGTTGCTGCTTTTTCTGGTGGTCAGTCTTGCGTTGGTCGCGCGGCGGCGTTTGCGCCCATAGCGCCAGCGGAATACACGGCAAAATTACCGGCCGCGGGACCGTCGATTGCCGCCGGCGGCCTACTCAATCCCCAATTAGTATTACTGTCGCGAGCCGCGACAATATGAACGCGGTTGATAATTAAGGACAATTTCCGCTCCCCTTTGACGCTAAGTGTCGGCGCATGAGAAATCACGGATTGCATATGTGGCATATTTTGTGACATTACGTACCGGAATGACGGCATAGGAGATTTTTATGGCCAAGAAGGCGCCCAATCCGATCGACAAGCACGTGGGTTCCCGCGTGCGCATGCGCCGGATGATGCTGAGCATGAGTCAGGAAAAGCTCGGCGATGCCCTCGGCCTGACGTTCCAGCAAGTCCAGAAATACGAGAAGGGCACCAATCGCATCGGTGCCAGCCGCCTTCAGCAGATCTCCAATATTCTCCAGGTGCCGGTTTCGTTTTTTTTCGAAGGCGCGCCGCATTTGCCCGGGCATTCAGGCGGTATGGGCGAAGCGCCGTCGCCTGCCTATGTGTCGGATTTCCTCGCCACTTCCGACGGCCTTTCGCTGACCAAAGCCTTCATGCGTATCAAGAACGGCAAGCTACGCCGGCGCATCGTCGATCTGGTGGAGCAGATCGCAGGCGTGGACGACTGAGGTTAAGACCGCAGCCCATTGCGGCCGAGAATACTGCCCACCGTTGCCCGCATCTTGACCTCGTCCGCCGCCACTGCAAGAAACACCCCGGACGTGAAATGACGCGGCCCTGAAACCGCGCCACGGGAGGAGTTTTAGAAGTGGCTCACACGAATTTTCTTTTCACCAGCGAGTCGGTTTCGGAAGGTCATCCGGACAAGGTCTGCGATCAGATTTCCGACGCGGTGCTCGATGCCTTTCTGGAAAACGACATCAAGCTCGGTATCGCCGACGACAGCAGCGTGAACACGCGGCTCGGTTGCGAGACGCTGACCACCACCAACAAGATCGTCATTGCCGGCGAAGGCCGCGGCCAGTCGCCGCTGTTCCACAAACACGGCGACAAGGCGGTGGTGAATCGCGAGATGATCGCGCAGATTGCGCGCGATGTGGTGCGCGATATCGGCTACGACCAGGACGGCTTCTCCCACTATGGCGCCGATATCGAGGTTCTGCTGCACGGCCAGTCGCCCGATATTGCCATGGGCGTGGACGCCAAGAAAAAGAAGAGCGGCGAGGAAGAAGGCGCCGGCGACCAGGGCATGATGTTCGGCTTCGCGTGCACCGAGAGCGAAGTCTACGAGAAGAATTCGTTCATGCCGGCGCCGATCTATTTCGCGCACAAGATCCTGAAGGTTCTGTCCGACAAGCGCCGCTCCGGGCAATTGTTCGACTTGCAGCCAGATGCCAAGAGCCAGGTGACCGTGCGCTACGTCAACGGCAAGCCGGTCGGCTGTACCAAAGTGGTCGTGTCCACCCAGCACAAATCGCATAGCCGCAACGGCAAGAAATATACGCCCGGCCTGATCAAGGAAATGATTTCCGACGCGGTTGAATCCGCATTGCCGAAGGGCTGGATGCCACAGCGGCCCTCCGACTTCCTGGTCAACCCGACCGGCAATTTCGTGATCGGCGGTCCCGACGGCGATTGCGGTCTGACCGGCCGCAAAATCATCGTTGATACCTACGGCGGCTACGCGCCGCACGGTGGCGGCGCTTTCTCCGGCAAGGATCCAACCAAGGTCGACCGCTCGGCAGCCTACGCTGCGCGCTATCTCGCCAAGAACGTGGTGGCCGCCGGCGTTGCCGAGCGCTGCACCATCCAGATCGCTTACGCGATCGGTGTTGCCGATCCGATGTCGGTCCTGGTCGATACCCACGGAACCGGCAAGGTGGCGGAGAGCAAACTGGAGAAGATCCTGCCGCAGCTGTTCCCGCTGCGCCCGACCAATATCCGCCGCACCCTCAAGCTCAGCCGGCCGATCTACCGGCGCACCGCCGCTTACGGCCACTTCGGCCGCGCGCCGGAAAAAGACGGCGGCTTCTCCTGGGAAAAGATCGACCTCGCGGCCGCCATCAAAGCCGCGGTGAAATAAGCTGCATTTCCGCCGTCGGCGCTTCACACTAAGCTGTCGTGGCCGGGCATAGCCGTTCGAAGAACGGCGTTCTTCCAGAACGCCTGTGCCCGGCCATCGCGCTTAGGAAAGCTCGGCATTGCCACATGAATCGAGATCACCGGGTCGCGCTGCTTCGCGGCGGCAGGGTGATGGCAGAGACGGGTCACAACGCGCCTTCTTCGGCCGGCGCAAGGGCCATCCGCTGCGTCCGCGCCAGTCTGCGCTGTTCGATACGCTGCTGCCGCAAGTCGCGCTCGATCTGACGAAGTCCCCGCCCCCCGATCTGCGGACATTGTTCGCAGACGTCGACGATGTGCGCCTGGAAATCGGCTTCGGCGCCGCCGAGCATCTGATCGCGCAGGCACAAGCAAACTCGCGCAGCGGCTTTATCGCCAGTGATGCTTTCGTCAATGCCATCGCAAAGGCGCTGGTTGCGATCGACACGCAGGGTTTCTCGAATGTTCGTCTGCATTTCGGGGACGCGAGCGAATTGTTGGACTGGCTGCCTGACGCAGCGCTCGCGCGTATCGATCTGCTCTATCCCGATCCCTGGCCGAAACGACGGCACTGGAAACGGCGTTTCATCCAGGACGAAACGCTTGCGCGGTTGGCGCGCATTTTGAGAAAAGGCGGCGAACTTCGCTTTGCGACGGACATCGCCGACTATGCGACATACGCGCTGGTGCGCGTGTTGCGCTCCATGGATTTCACCTGGACAGCCGAATGTGCCGATGATTGGCGTAAGCCGTGGTCCGGCTTTTCCGGCACGCGCTACGAGGCTAAAGCCAAACGTGAGGGTCGGGTGCCGGCCTATTTCATTTTCCGGAAAACCTGAGCCGATTTCGCGATTTGTGAGCGCGAGGCGCGCGCCTCGAAGAATGACGGAGATTACTCTCCCGTCCCCTGCCTGACCTGCCAGAAGCGCACCACGCGCTGGGCGGTCGCGGCCGTCAGCCGATCGAAATTTTCGTAGGCTGCGTCGATCGTCTGTGTCGACGGCTTGCTGCCCGGCCGCGAACCCATGATCTTGCGTACCGTCGGCCAACCGAAGCCGGCTGCGCGCGCCAGGATCAACACCGGATCGGCGCGATCGCCGTTCATCAACCGGTCCACGACCTCGACCGGCACCGCGCAAATGGTCGCCAATGCTGCGATCGTTTCCTCGTACTTTTCTAAATCGGCATATTCGGCGACGTCGGCTTCGGTGAGATTGCGCTCCTCGTGCAGTGCGCGCACCGCTTCGAGCGCCACCGTGTAGTTGCGCGGCGCAGCCTTCGCCGCGACCTCCTCGGTCACCTTCTGCATGATGCGGCGAATCTCGGCCTGGGTCTCGGGCCTTGCCTGCACCAGCAGACGCTTGTGCACCACGTCACTGGCTTGCATCAGCAGTTGCCGAAACAGTCGCGGCGGAATGTCCGTACGCAAGCCGACTTTCTCCGCCAGAACGCCATCCTGCTCCGCCCGTTGTACCAGGGTCGTGAAAGCGTTTTCCGACAGTTTGGCATTACTGTTATTCGCGATCGAGCGCGCCACTGCGCGGTCGCCGCGCGTTACCAGAATTTCCGCCAGCGCTTCTCCGATTCCCCGGCGCGTGGACATCGCCAGCAGATGCGCCTGACTTTTTGTCTCGGCAATATATTTGAGATCGGGGTCGTCCAGCCTGGCCTGCTTGAGCACCGGCCCCGCTACCTTGATGTCGTCATTCTTCGCCAGCTTGCGCACAACTTCAGCCGGCGCATTGGGGACCGGTGCGAGTCTGCGCGCGAGCTCCGCGAGCGCCTTGGCCTCGATCTCCTCGATCAGGCAACCGATGACGTCGTCGAACAGCGCGACATGGTCTTGGTTAAAGGCCGGCGCCCCGTCGAGAAAAAGTGTGGTGATCCGATGCAACGTTTCGGCGCGTTTCTCTGCCGAGCCGTGCTGGACGACATCTTCCAATTCGGGAAGCAACGACGCGGGGGCACCCATTGAAAAACCTGCAAAATCGACCTGTGTATTGCGTGCGAAGGGCGGCTTTACGCAAATTTAAGGGCAGATTCTGAAGGAAGGGTTAGCCGGGATTTGACCTGTCAGCCTTGCATGAGAACGATAAATCGCTATATTTCCGCTTGTCAGTTAGACACCCTCATAACCAACCGGGTTTTGAGAGTGGGTCCCCCAGGACCCGCTCTTTTTTGTTACCGAAATGGCCCAGAGCCAGGAATTGCATCGCGACGCGGCCAGTGTGACCGCTCCAAATGACGCCGAGCCTCGGCTGATCGTCGAGCCGGGCCTGTCTGCGCGCGTTGGCGCGATCGCCGAACCGGTGGTCGAGCAACTCGGCTACCGGCTGGTGCGGGTAAAGGTGTCGAGCGCCGACGGCTGCACCGTCCAGGTCATGGCCGAGCGACCGGACGGCAGTATGTCGGTGGAAGACTGCGAGGCTCTCTCGCGCGCGCTGTCGCCGGTGCTCGATGTAGCCGATCCAATCGAGCGTGCCTATCGCCTGGAGGTGTCGTCACCCGGCATCGACCGGCCGCTGGTGCGCAAATCCGATTTCGACCGTTATGCCGGGCATCTGGTCAAGATCGAGATGGAAACTCCGGTGGACGGCCGCAAGCGCTTTCGCGGCGTGCTGATCGGGACGCAAGGCGATGTTGCGCGTATCCGCCGCGACGATGCGGAAGCCGGCGCGGACGCGGAGATCGCGCTGCCAATTGAGACCATGAGTGAAGCAAGGCTGGTGCTCACCGAGGAATTGGTAACGCAGGCCTTGCGTCGCGAAAAGGCCGCCAAGCGCGAAGCGAAAGCGGCAAGGAGAGAAGAACGACATCGAAGGCATAAATCCGGCCAGGCCGGACATGCCGACAGCGCATGATCCCGAAAAGCGCGAACCGGTTTCGGAAAAGACCATGCGTGAAACATTAGAGGAAGGAGACTGAGCTATGGCAGTCAGCGCCAACAGGCTCGAGCTATTGCAAATCGCCGATGCGGTCGCACGCGAAAAAGCAATCGATCGGGGAATCGTCATTGCCGCCATGGAGGACGCCATCGCCAAGGCGGCGCGCTCGCGCTACGGCGCCGAGACGGACGTACATGCCGAGATCGAGCCAAAGACCGGCGATCTGCGGCTCACCCGCCACATGCTGGTGGTGGAGACCGTCGAGAACTCCTCCAACCAGATCACGCTGGAAGAGGCGCGCAAGCGTCATCCGGCGGCGCAGGTGGGAGACACGATCGCCGATCCGCTGCCGCCCCTGGAATACGGCCGCATCGCCGCGCAGTCGGCCAAACAGGTGATCGTGCAGAAGGTGCGCGAAGCCGAGCGTGACCGGCAATATGCCGAGTACAAGGACCGCATCGGCGACATCGTCAACGGCATCGTCAAGCGCGTGGAATACGGCAACGTGGTGGTCGATCTCGGCCGCGGCGAGGCGATCGTGCGGCGCGACGAGATGCTGCCACGCGAAGTGTTCCGCAATGGCGACCGTATCCGCGCCTATATCTATGATGTGCGGCGCGAACCGCGCGGCCCGCAGATTTTCCTCTCGCGCACCCACCCGCAATTCACCGCCAAGCTGTTTGCGCAGGAAGTGCCGGAAATTTACGACGGCATCGTCGAAGTGAAGGCGGTCGCGCGCGATCCAGGTTCGCGCGCAAAGATCGCCGTGATCTCGCGCGATTCCTCGGTTGATCCGGTTGGCGCCTGCGTCGGCATGCGCGGTTCGCGCGTGCAGGCGGTGGTGAACGAATTGCAGGGCGAGAAGATCGACATCATTCCGTGGTCGCCGGACATCGCAACCTTCGTGGTGAACGCGCTGGCGCCGGCAGAAGTCGCAAAGGTCGTGCTCGACGAAGACCGCGAGCGCATCGAGGTCGTGGTTCCGGATCAACAGCTCTCGCTCGCCATTGGCCGGCGCGGGCAAAACGTGCGGCTTGCCTCCCAGCTCACGGGATGGGACATCGACATTCTCACCGAACAGGAAGAATCCGAACGCCGCCACGCCGAGTTCGAGAACCGCACCAAGATTTTCGTCGAGGCGCTCAATCTCGACGAGGTCGTCGGACAACTGCTCGCCTCTGAAGGCTTCGGCTCGATCGAGGAACTCGCGCTGGTGGACGAGAAGGAAATCGCCGGCATCGAGGGCTTCGATACCGACACCGCACGCGAACTGCAGGAGCGCGCCAAGGAATATCTCGCCAAGCAGGAAGCCGAACTCGATGCGAAGCGCGTCGAGCTGGGTGTGGAGGACGCGGTCAAGGATGTTCCCGGTGTCACCACCCAGATGCTGGTCGCCTTCGGCGAGAACGGCGTAAAGACCTTGGAAGACCTCGCGGGCTGCGCCACCGACGATCTGATCGGCTGGACCGAACGCAAGGACGGCGAGTCGACGCACAATCCCGGTTATCTCGACGGTTTCGGGGTAACGCGCGAGGAGGCCGAGGCGATGATCATGCAGGCGCGCCTCAAGGCCGGCTGGGTGACCGAAGCCGAGCTTGCTCCGCCGCCGGCCGCAGAACCTGCGCCGGCGGAAGCACCCGAAGCGCAGGCGTGAACGGAGAATAGTCAAAAGCGATGCTGGCAAGGGCGCAAGACAGCATGCAGGACGGTGACCTCGACCGCGGAGCGGCCAGTGTCGCTCCGGGGACGGAGCGCACCTGCGCGCTCAGCCGGGAACTCAGACCTGTGAGCGACCTGATCCGTTACGTGGTCGGCCCACAGGGCGAGGTCGTGCCCGACGTCAAGCGCAAGCTGCCCGGCCGCGGCATCTGGATCACCGGTACCCGCGCCGCAATCGAGGCGGCGATCAAACGCAACGTGTTTGCCCGCGGCTTCAAACGCGAGGTGCACGTCGGCCGCGATCTGGCCGCCACCAGCGAAAGGCTGCTTGAGCAAGCCGCGCTCGACGCGTTGGCTATTGCCGCCAAGGCCGGCCAGGTCATCGGCGGTTTCGCGAAGGTCGAGGCGGCAAGCGGCCGGGACGATCTCCTGGCGCTGATCCATGCTGCCGATGCCGCCAGTGACGGAAAGCGCAAGCTGGATGCCGCCTTGCACCGCAGCAGAGACGAAAAATCGCGCGAAATCGCGATCGTCGACCTATTTACTGGCGCCCAATTGGATTTGGCATTGAGCCGCCCAAATGTGGTACATGCAGCCCTGCTTGCCGGGCCCGGGAGCGAGACTTTTCTCGTTCGGGTTGCGCGTTTAGCGCGGTTTCGGACCGGAATTTCGACTGATGAGGTCAGCGCAATGGCGCCGACAGACGGCGCACGAGGACAATATACGGAATGAGTGAAACGAAGACCCCTGGCGACAAGAAATTAAGCGTATCCGGCAAGACGCTGACGCTCAAACGCGGCGTCGAGCAGGGCGTGGTGCGCCAGAGCTTCAGCCATGGCCGCAGCAAGCAGGTCGTGGTCGAAAAGGTCAAGCGCCGGACCATCGGCGGGCCGGCCGAAGTCAAACCCGAGCCGGAGATCAAGGAAACCGTCAAGAAGAAGCCGGCCGCTGCCAAGTCAGCAGCCGCGGCGGCGCCAGCCGAGGCACCCAAGCCGTCGGGCGTGGTCCTGCGTACGCTCACCGAGGAGGAACGCGTCGCACGCGCCCATGCTCTGGCGGATTCGCGGTTGCGTGAAGCCGAAGAGCGCAAGATCGCCGAGGAAGAGGCGCGCGTGCGCGCCAGCCGCGAAGTCGTCGATCGTACCGAGCGCGAAGCTGCCGAAGCACGCAAGCGCGAGGAAGAAGAGCGCCGGAAGCACGAGGAAGACGCCAAGCGCAAGGCCGGCGAAGTCGCCAAGAAGCGCTTCGGCGAAGACGAGATCAGGAAGCCGGTACCTGGGCGCATGGCGCTCGAAGCCGAAGATGACGAAGCCCCGCGCCCGCGTCGTCCCGGTGCTGCGCGTCCGGCTGCCGCCCCCCGCCCCGCCCCGCGCGCTGGCGGCGAAAAGCAGCGCGGCCGCCTCACTCTTGTTACCGCATTACGCGCCGACGAAGTTCGCGAACGATCCGTCGCTTCATTCCGCCGCCGCACCCAGCGACTCAAGGGGCAGACCTCCGCCGAGCCGAAGGAAAAGCTTGTGCGCGAAGTCACCATCCCCGAAGCGATTTCGATTTCGGACCTCGCCAATCGCATGTCCGAACGCGCGGTCGACGTGATCCGCCTGCTGATGCAGCAGGGGCAGATGCTGCAGATCAACGACGTGATCGACGCCGACACCGCCCAGCTCATCGCCGAGGAAATGGGCCATAGTGTTCGCCGCGTGGCGGAAGCCGACGTGGAAGAAGGCCTGTTCGATGTCGCCGACGATCCGGCGCATGTGATACCGCGCGCGCCGGTGGTCACCGTCATGGGCCATGTCGATCACGGCAAGACTTCGCTGCTCGACGCAATCCGTTCATCCGATGTGGCGGCGGGCGAAGCCGGTGGCATCACTCAACACATCGGCGCCTACCAGGTCGCAGCCCCATCCGGCGCCAAGATCACCTTCATCGACACGCCCGGCCACGCCGCCTTCACGGCAATGCGCGCACGCGGCGCCAAGGTTACCGATATCGTCGTGCTGGTGGTAGCCGCCGACGACGGCGTGATGCCGCAGACGGTGGAAGCGATCAATCACGCAAAGGCGGCGAAGGTGCCGATCATCGTCGCCATCAACAAGATCGACAAGCCGGACGCCAGGCCGGATCGCGTGCGCACCGATCTGCTGCAGCACGAGATCCAGGTCGAATCCATGGGCGGTGAGGTGGTCGACGTGGAAGTCTCCGCCACCAAGAAGCAGAACATCGACAAGCTGCTGGAGATGATCGGCCTGCAGGCGGAAATTCTCGACCTCAAGGCCAATCCCGACCGGCCGGCCGAAGGCACCGTGATCGAGGCCAAACTCGACCGCGGCCGTGGCCCAGTGGCGACCGTGCTGATCCAGCGTGGCACGCTGCGGGTTGGCGATCTTGTCGTCGCCGGCGCCGAATGGGGTCGTGTGCGCGCGCTCGTTTCCGACACCGGCGAGCCGATCCAGGTCGCCGGTCCATCGACCCCGGTCGAGGTGCTCGGTTTCTCCGGCACGCCGGACGCCGGCGATCGGCTGGCGGTGGTGGAAAACGAAGGCCGCGCGCGTGAAGTCACAGATTATCGCGCGCGCCAGAAACGCGAGAAGACGGCGGCGCGCGCCACCGGAATGCGCGGTTCGCTCGAGCAGATGATGGCGCAGGCCAAGACCTCGGGCCGCAAGGAATTCCCGCTGGTGGTGAAGGCCGACGTGCAGGGCTCGCTGGAAGCCATCATCGGCGCACTCGACAAGCTCGGTACCGACGAAGTGGCCGCGCGTGTGCTGCATGCCGGCGTCGGCGGTATTTCGGAATCCGACGTTACGCTTGCCGAGGCATCCGGCGTTCCGATCATCGCATTCAACGTGCGCGCCAACAAGGAAGCGCGCGGAGCGGCCGAGCGCGCCGGCATCGAAATCCGCTACTACAATATCATCTACGACCTTGTCGACGATGTGAAGAAGGCGATGTCCGGCCTGCTCGCGCCGACACTGCGCGAAACAATGCTTGGCAATGCCCAGATCCTGGAAATCTTCAAGGTATCCAAGGTCGGCAATGTAGCCGGCTGCCGCGTCACCGACGGCACCGTGGAGCGTGGCGCCAATGTGCGGCTGATCCGCGACAATGTGGTGATCCACGAGGGCAAACTCTCGCAGCTCAAGCGCTTCAAGGATGACGCCAAAGAAGTCAGCGCCGGCATGGAATGCGGCATGGCCTTCGAGAATTACCAGGACATGCGGCAAGGCGACGTGATCGAATGCTATCGGGTGGAGACGATTCAACGCAGTCTCTAAGTCCAATACTTGAGCCTGCGCAGAACACTTCGCCCTAACACCAACACTATCTTGCTCCGCAAAAACGGGGCATCCGGTAACCCCAATAATGGCGGTGGTTACTGGATCGTCCGTATTCGCGAACAACGACTGCAGAGACAATTGCGATGGCACGGCACAAACAAAGGCATCGCGAATCGACGCCCGGCGGATCGCAGCGACAGTTACGCGTCGGCGAACTGGTGCGTCACGCCATGGCAGACATGCTCACCCGCGGCGACGTGCATGACCCCGTGATCGAAGGCCATTTGATCACAGTACCGGAAGTGCGAATGACCGCGGATCTCAGGCTTGCCACCATCTATGTGATGCCGCTCGGCGGCCGGGATGCCGACGAAGTGGTTGCCGCCTTCGAGCGCCACAAGAAATTTCTGCGTGCCGAAATCGCCCATCGCGTCAACCTGAAATTCGCGCCCGATATCCGCTTTCGCATCGACGAGCGTTTCGCGGAAGCCGAGCGCATCGACAAGCTGCTGCGCTCGCCGGCGGTGAAGCGGGACCTGGACGACGAGGACGACAATGATTGATCCGGTGGGCAGCGGCATGACTTCTCCGACCCCGCTTACGGGCGAGGATACCGAGAGATTGCCGCGCGTAGCGCAAAGGAGGGAACAGAAGAAGCGCGACAAGCACGACGTGCATGGTTGGGTCGTGCTCGACAAGCCGGTGGGAATGACCTCCACCCATGCGGTCAGCGTGGTGAAGCACTTGTTCAAAGCCAGGCGCGCTGGCCACGCCGGCACTCTCGATCCGCTCGCTTCCGGTTGTTTGCCGATCGCGCTCGGCGAAGCCACCAAGACCGTCCCGTTCGTGATGGATGGCCGCAAGCTTTATCGCTTCACCGTACGCTGGGGCGAAGAGCGCGATACCGATGATGCCGAAGGTCGCGTCACCGATACCAGCGACAATCGTCCCTCTGCCGACACAATTCGTACGGCGCTTCCCGCCTTTACCGGAACCATCCAGCAGGTGCCGCCGCGGTTCTCGGCCATCAAGATCGCCGGCGAGCGCGCTTACGATCTTGCCCGAGATGGCGAAACGGTGGAACTCGAGGCCCGCCCGGTCGACATCGGCCGGCTGGAGCTGACTGGTACCCCGGACCCCGATCATACGGTTCTGGAGGCCGAATGCGGCAAAGGTACCTATGTGCGCTCACTTGCCCGCGACCTTGGCCGCGTCCTGGGCTGTTTCGGCCATGTCAGCGCCCTGCGGCGGGTCGCGGTCGGGCCGTTTGGCGAAGAAACCATGATTTCACTGGAACAATTGGAGGCCGTGTGCCATAGAGCCGCGGCCGGCGAGGCTAGCCTCGCCGACGCCCTCATGCCCGTCGAGACCGCGCTGGACGACATCCCGGCGCTGGCCGTCAGCCGGGCGGACGCGGCGAGGCTTCAGCGAGGCCAAGCCATTTTGTTGCGCGGACGGGACGCACCCAATTTCCGCGGCACGGTTTACGTCACGGTTTCGGGCCAACTGCTGGCCCTTGCCGAACTGGATCGTGGCGAAATCGTCCCCAAGCGCGTGTTTAACCTGGCCGGACTGTTGGGCAGTGCCGGCGCCAAGAAAGGATGACCGATGTCGGTGACATCCGGCCGCAAGGCCGAAGTAATCAAGGAATTTGCCAAGAAGCCTGGGGACACCGGGTCGCCCGAAGTGCAGGTAGCGATACTGTCAGAGCGCATCAACAATCTCACCGAGCATTTCAAGTCCCACGTCAAGGACAACCATTCCCGCCGCGGATTGCTCAAGATGGTGAGCCAGCGCCGTACGCTGCTCGACTACCTGCGGCGTACCAACGAAGGCAGCTACAAGGCATTGATCGAGAAACTCGGCATCCGCCGATGATTTGAATTCCGTGTGGGGCGCGCCAATCGCGTCTCGCGCGTTTCGTAGCGAGTGCAATAATGCATTCGCTGATTTGATCCGGCAGCGAACGCGCTGCCGGCGACCGGCAAGAGCCGACACGAGTTCGCCTCTTGCGACAAGGCAAGGTTCGAAACGCCATGGCAGGATCGCCAGACGCTGTTGCTTCCCGCGTATCGCGGCGACGCGCGACAGCTTCTCGCCGTCTTGCTCATGGCTTTCGGGGCTTGGCCGGAAAACCATGAGAGAAAAAAGCAATGTTCGACATTCATCGCGTTGAGCTGGACTGGGGCGGGCGCAAGCTCACTCTGGAGACCGGCCGGATGGCGCGTCAGGCCGACGGCGCCGTGCTTGCCACCTATGGCGAGACCACGGTGATCGCCGCCGTGGTGGCTGCCAAACAGCCGAAGGAAGGCATCGACTTCCTCCCGCTGACCGTCAACTACACCGAAAAATATTACGCCGCCGGCCGGATTCCGGGCGGCTACTTCAAGCGCGAACGCGGTCCGACCGAAAAGGACACGCTGACTTCGCGGCTGATCGACCGCCCAATCCGCCCGCTGTTCGCCGATGGCTGGCGTTGCGATACGCAGGTGACCGTCACCGTGCTTTCGCACGACATGGAAAACGATCCCGACATCGTCGGCATGGTCGCCGCGTCGGCCGCATTGACGCTGTCCGGCGCGCCCTTCATGGGTCCGATCGGCGGCGCCCGCGTCGGCTTTATCAACAATGAGTACGTGCTCAATCCGGCCATCGACGAGATGCCGGAAAGCCAGCTCGATCTCGTGATCGCCGGCACGCAAGACGCCGTGATGATGGTGGAGTCGGAAGCCAAGGAGCTGTCCGAAGACATCATGCTTGGCGCGGTGATGTTCGGACACCGGCATTTCCAGCCGGTGATCGATGCCATCATCAAGCTGGCCGAAAAGGCCGCCAAAGAGCCGCGCGAGCTGAGCGCGCCCGACAACACCAAGCTTGAGAAGGAAATCCTCGGGCTTGCCGAGAAGGATCTGCGCGCGGCCTATTCGATCGTGAAGAAGCAGGATCGCCAGGACGCTGTCGCGGCGGTGAAGGAAAAGGTGATGAACCATTTCTTCCCCGGCGGCGTCGACAATCCCGACTACAACAAGTTGCACGTAGCCGCAGTGTTCAAGGAGCTCGAGGCCAAGATCGTCCGCTGGAACATCCTCGACACCAACAAGCGCATCGACGGCCGCGACCTCAAGACCGTGCGTCCGATCGTGGCCGAAGTCGGCGTCCTGCCACGCACGCACGGTTCGGCGCTGTTCACGCGCGGCGAGACCCAGGCGCTGGTGGTCGCAACGCTCGGCACCGCCGAGGACGAGCAGTTTATCGACGCGCTACAGGGGACGTATAAAGAGACGTTCCTGCTGCACTACAACTTCCCGCCCTATTCGGTGGGCGAAACCGGCCGCGTCGGCGCGCCCGGCCGTCGCGAAATCGGCCACGGCAAGCTCGCCTGGCGCGCGATTCATCCGATGTTGCCGACGGCGGTCGAATTCCCCTACACGATCCGCCTGGTCTCGGAGATCACCGAGTCGAACGGCTCCTCGTCGATGGCCACCGTGTGCGGCTCCTCGCTGGCGCTGATGGACGCCGGCGTTCCTCTCAAGCGGCCGACCGCCGGCATCGCCATGGGGCTGATCCTGGAAGACAAGCGCTTTGCCGTGCTCTCCGACATCCTTGGCGACGAGGACCATCTCGGCGACATGGATTTCAAGGTGGCTGGTACCGAAAACGGCGTTACCTCGCTGCAAATGGACATCAAGATCGCCGGCATCACCGAGGAAATCATGAAGGTGGCGTTGGCACAGGCCAAGGACGGCCGCCTGCACATCCTCAACGAGATGTCCAAGGCGCTCACCTCGGCGCGCGCCGAATTGGGCGAGCACGCGCCACGGATCGAGATGTTCAAAATCCCGACCGACAAGATCAGAGAGGTCATCGGCACCGGCGGCAAGGTGATCCGCGAGATCGTCGAGAAAACCGGCGCCAAGATCAACATCGAGGACGACGGTTCGGTGAAAGTGGCATCCGCCAATGCCAACTCGATCACGGCGGCGATCAACTGGATCAAGTCGATTGCCTCCGACCCCGAGCCCGGCAAGATTTACGATGGCACCGTCGTCAAGGTGATGGACTTTGGCGCCTTCGTGAACTTCTTCGGCGCCAAGGACGGGCTGGTGCACATCAGCCAGCTCGCGCCGCACCGGGTGAATAAGGTCACCGATGTGGTCAAGGAAGGCGACAAGGTAAAGGTAAAGCTGCTCGGGATGGACGAGCGCGGAAAGGTGCGTCTCTCCATGAAGGTCGTGGATCAGGCTACCGGCGAAGACCTCGAAGCCAAGCAGAAAGCCGACGATGGCGAGCGCCAGCAGGCGGCCGGCGCTGAATAGCCGCGCAGCAAACAAATGCGAAAAAGGGCGGTCCTGTTGGCCGCCCTTTTTTAGTTTGCTTCTGCCATGCGCGGTTTGAGCGCGGTTACGCCGAGAGTCTGCGTGACAATCCTGCCCAGCGCCTCGAAGTCACGACGGCGCGGCGAGGTCCGACGCCAGGCCAGCCCGATGGTGCGCCCTGGCTCCGGCGCGCCGAAGTGCAAGAGCTTCACGCGGGCGTCACGCACCTCGACGTCGACCGCGACCTCCGGCACGAGAGTGACGCCGTACCCGTTCGCCACCATCTGCATCACGGTCGCGAGCGAGGTAGCGCCGAGGCTGACCGGCTGGTCGCGCCGCGGGCTGGCGCAGAACGCCAGCGCCTGGTCACGCAGGCAATGACCTTCTTCCAGCAGGATCAACCGGCGCTGATCGACATCTTCGACTCCAACACGGCCGCGCTTTTGTCCGCCAAGCTTGTCGGCCGCCGGCACCGCCAGCAGAAATGGGTCATCGAACAGTCGCAAGGTCTCGACGTCAGCCCCTTCGGCCGGCAATGCCAGCATCACGCAGTCGAGTTCGCCGCGCGCGAGTTCCTCAAGCAGCACCTTGGTCTGGGTCTCGCGCAGCTCCAGGCGCAGCTGCGGGTGTGTCGTCTGCAGCTGCGGCAACACCTGCGGCAACACGTAGGGCGCCAGCGTCGGGATAATGCCAAGCCGGAGTGCGCCGCTGAGCACATCGCGGTGGCGCGCAAAATCGACAAGATCGCGGGTGGCGGCAAGGATCTGTTCGGCCCGTTGCGCCACTTCCAGACCGGTGTCGGTGAGAGCGATCTCGCCGGGCCGCCGTTCGACGAGCTCGGTGCCGATCTCGCGCTCCAGTTCACGCACCTGCATGGAGAGCGCCGGCTGGGTCACTGCGCACTCGCTCGCCGCCCGCCCGAAATGCCGATGGCGGGCAAGCGAAACCAGATAACGCAACTGCCGCAACGTGATCACGCCGATAAGATAGGCTTATCGAGAAGCGCAATCAATACGATTAGACCTTATTGGCGCCATTCCATATAAGCGCCAACAAGCGCGCGCGGTATCTACACAACACGATCGGAGGAAGCCATGGACGCAAAGACTGACGAGAGCGCGGGCAAATGCCCGGTCATGCACACGAGTTTCAAGAACCGCGACTGGTGGCCGGACCAGTTGGACATCCAGGTTCTCCATAACAACTCATCCTTGTCCGATCCGATGGGCAAGGACTTCGACTACGCCAAGGAGTTCAAGAGCCTCAACCTCAATGCCGTGATCAAGGACCTGAAGACTTTGATGACGGACTCGCAGGAATGGTGGCCGGCTGATTTCGGCCATTACGGCGGGCTGATGATCCGCATGGCGTGGCACAGCGCGGGCACCTACCGCATCACCGACGGCCGCGGCGGCGCCGGCGCCGGACAGCAGCGCTTCGCGCCGCTCAATTCCTGGCCAGACAACGCGAACCTCGACAAGGCGCGCCGGCTCTTGTGGCCGATCAAGCAGAAATACGGCCGGAAGATCTCCTGGGCCGACCTGATGATCCTCGCCGGCAACGTCGCCCTTGAGTCAATGAGTTTCAAGACGTTCGGCTTCGCCGGCGGCCGCGTCGATGTCTGGGAGCCTGAAGAGCTCTACTGGGGTCCCGAAGGCTCGTGGCTCGGCGATGAGCGCTATAGCGGCGAACGCCAGCTCGCGGAGCCGCTCGGGGCCGTGCAGATGGGCCTCATCTACGTCAATCCGGAAGGTCCGAACGGCAACCCGGATCCGATCGCGGCCGCGAAAGATATTCGCGAAACCTTCTTCCGCATGGCCATGAACGACGAAGAAACCGTCGCACTGATCGCCGGCGGCCATAGCTTCGGCAAGACCCACGGCGCCGGCGATCCATCTCTGCTCGGGCCCGACCCCGAAGGCGCGGCGATCGAAGATCAGGGCCTCGGCTGGAAGAGCAAGCATGGCACCGGTGTAGGCGGCGATACCATCACTGGCGGTCCGGAAGTGACCTGGACGCAAACGCCGACCAAGTGGAGCAATCTCTTTTTCAAGAACCTGTTCGAAAACGAATGGGAGCTGACGAAGAGCCCGGCCGGCGCCAAGCAGTGGGTCGCGAAGAATGCAAAAGCCGACGTCCCGGATGCGCACGACAAGTCGAAGAAGCATTTGCCGACGATGCTGACGACCGACCTGTCGCTGCGGTTCGACCCGGCCTACGAGAAGATCTCGCGGCGGTTCTACGAGAATCCGGATCACTTCGCGGACGCGTTTGCCCGCGCGTGGTTCAAGCTTACGCACCGCGACATGGGCCCGCGCGCGCGCTACCTCGGCCCGCTGGTGCCAAGGGAGACGCTGATCTGGCAGGACCCGATCCCGGCCGTCGATCGCAAGAAGCTGATCAATGACAAGGACATCGCGGCTCTGAAGCAGAAAATCCTCGCGAGCGGTCTGTCAGTGTCGCAACTGGTCTCGACCGCCTGGGCGTCGGCCTCAACGTTCCGCGGCTCGGACAAGCGCGGCGGCGCAAACGGTGCGCGCATTCGCCTCAGCCCGCAGAAGGACTGGGAGGTGAACGAGCCGGCCGAGCTCGCGAAGGTGCTCAAGAAGCTCGACGCGATCCAGCAGGCGTTCAACGCAGGCAAGGGCGGCAGGAAGGTCTCGCTTGCCGACCTGATCGTTCTCGGCGGCGCTGCGGCGGTCGAGAAAGCCGCGAAGGCTGCCGGCGTCAACGTGAAGGTCCCCTTCACGCCCGGCCGCATGGACGCCTCGCAGGATCAGACCGACGTCGAGTTTTTTGCGCCGCTCGAACCGCGTGCCGACGGCTTCCGCAACTACATCAACAGCAAGAAGCACCAGTTCATGGCGCCCGAAGAGGCGCTGGTGGACCGGGCGCAACTGCTGCGGCTGACGGGGCCCGAATTGACAGCGCTTGTCGGCGGCTTGCGTGTTCTTGGCGCCAACGCCGGGAAGTCCAAGCACGGCGTCTTCACCAAGAAGGTCGGCACATTGACGAACGACTTCTTCGTCAACCTGCTCACCATGAGCACGGAATGGGTGCCCGCAGGCGACGGCGTGTACGAGGGCCGCGACCGCAAGACAAAGCAGGTGAAGTGGACCGGCACGCGTGTCGATCTGATCTTCGGCTCCCACTCGCAACTCCGCGCGCTTGCGGAGGTCTATGCGTGCGCGGACTCGAAGGAGAAGTTTGTGAAAGACTTCGTGACGGCGTGGACCAAGGTGATGAACGCTGATAGCTTTGACATCGTGAAGAAGTAAGCGATCACGCAAACGCGAAAACGAAACGGCTGGGGTCTTTCCCCGGCCGTTTTCTATTTCGGCCTCATGGTGAGGAGCGTCGCGAAGCGACGCGTCTCGAACATCGCAAGTCGACTTTAGCCGACTTGCGCGCTTGACATGCCGATCTCGGGTTTACCCGAGATCGGGTGGCCGCCCCATCCTTCGAGACGCGGCCTACGGCCGCTCCTCAGGATGAGGCGGATCGACTACTGCCCGCCGTTTTCCACCTTACCGCCCGCTTCCTTCAGCGCGTCGGGCTGGGGCATGGCGATGACGTTGTAGCCGGAATCGACGAAATGGATTTCGCCGGTCACGCCGGTCGACAGGTCCGACAACAGATAGAGTCCGGCGCCACCCAATTCTTCCAGCGTCACGCCGCGGCCGAGCGGCGAATATTTCTGCTGGAAGGCGAACATATAACGCGCATCGGTGATGCCGGCACCGGCGAGCGTGCGAATTGGACCGGCCGAAATCGCGTTGACGCGGATTTTCTGCGGCCCGAAATCAACCGCCAGATAGCGTACCGAGGCCTCCAGACCGGCCTTTGCGACACCCATCACATTGTAGTTCGGCATGGCGCGGTCGCCGCCATTGTAGGTGAGCGTCACCATCGCGCCGCCATTTGGCATCAGCGCCGCCGCGCGCCTGGCCGCTTCAGTAAAGGCATAGCAGGAGATGACCATGGTGCGCACGAAATTCTCGCGCGTTAAATCGGCATAGCGGCCCTTCAGCTCGCTCTTGTCGGAATAAGCGACGGCGTGCACAAGAAAATCCATCGTGCCCCATTGCTTCCTGACCTCATCGAAAACCGCGTCGACAGAGGCGATATCTTCCACGTCGCAAGGCATCACGAACGTCGAGCCGACCAATTCGGCGAGCGGCTTGACGCGCTTTGCGAGCGCGTCGCCTTGATAGGTGAACGCGAGTTTAGCGCCGTGGTCGCTGAGCATCTTGGCTATGCCCCAGGCGATCGAGTGATCGTTTGCGACCCCCATCACCAGCCCGCGCTTGCTTTCCATCAGCCCCGGCATTTTGGCCTTCCTATTTCGGCGTCATTCCTGGGCGCGAGCGAAGCGAGCGAACCCGGAATCCAGATGCTGGCATTTGGCTCTGGATTCCGGATCCGGCGCTGCGCGCCGTCCCGGAATGACGGGAAAAACTACGCATCCAGGCGCTTGAACGCCACCGACGCGTTGGTGCCGCCAAAGCCAAAGGAGTTCGACAACACGGCGCCGAGCGTGACGCCATCCTTGCGCTCGCGCATGATTGGCATGCCTTCGAATGCGGGATCGAGGGTCTCGATATTGGCGCTTTCGCAGATAAAGCCGCTTTGCATCATCAACAGCGAATAGATCGCCTCTTGTGCACCGGCGGCGCCGAGTGAATGGCCGGTGAGCGACTTGGTGGCCGAGATCGGCGGACACTTTGGGCCAAAGACTTCGCGGATCGCTTCGATTTCCTTGAGATCGCCAATCGGCGTGGCCGTCGCGTGCGGATTGATGTAGTCGATTGGCGCCTTGCATGTTTCCAGCGCCATTCTCATGCAGCGCACCGCACCCTCTCCGGATGGGGCGACCATGTCGAAGCCGTCCGACGTGGCACCGTAGCCGGCAACCTCGGCATAGATCTTGGCGCCGCGCGCCTTCGCGTGTTCGAGCTCTTCAAGCACCAGCACGCCGGCGCCGCCGGCGATGACGAACCCGTCGCGATCCTTGTCATAGGCACGCGAGGCCTTTTCAGGCGTGTCATTGAACCTGGAGGACATCGCGCCCATGGCGTCAAACAGCACCGACAGCGTCCAATCCAGTTCCTCGCAGCCGCCGGCGAATATCATATCCTGCTTGCCCCACTGGATGATCTCGGCGGCGTTGCCGATGCAATGGTTGGACGTGGCGCAGGCCGACGAGATCGAATAGTTCACGCCCTTGATCTTGAACCAGGTGGCGAGCGTCGCTGAAGCGGTCGATGACATTGCCTTCGGAACAGCAAACGGACCGACACGTTTAGGTCCCTTCTCGCGGGTGATATCGGCGGCATCGACGATTGCGCGGGCCGAGGGTCCGCCAGATCCCATGACGATGCCGGTGCGTTCGTTGGAAATGTCTTTTTCCTCGACGCCAGAGTCGCGGATCGCTTGCTCCATGGCGACATGGTTCCAGGCGGCGCCTCCACCGAGAAAACGCATCGCACGGCGGTCAACGGAATCGGCGGGGTTCAATGACGGCGCGCCTTGCACCTGGCAGCGGAATCCCAGCTTGGCGTAGTCTTCGGCGCGGCTGATCCCGGACTTCGCCTCGCGCAAGCTCGCCAGAACTTCCTGCGTATTGTTGCCGATGGATGAGACAATGCCCATTCCGGTCACAACGACCCGTCGCATAGTCGTAATACCTTTATCTTCGCGCCGCGGTTATATTGGTGGTGGAACGATAGTTTGGCCTGCCGCGGCAATTCCGCAAGGCCCCCGCCATGCCGTTCAAGTGCCGCTCGGCTGCAGGGCTTCGTCCTGCTTGAACAGGCCGACTTTAAGGTCGAAGGCACGATAAATCACGTTGCCATCGGCAGAGAGCCAGCCATCGGCAATGCCAAGGACCAGCTTTGAGCGCATCACTCGCTTGAAGTCGATGCCGTAGATAACTTTCTTCACGTTCGGGAGGACTTGTCCCGAGAACTTCAGTTCACCAAGACCGAGCGCACGGCCCTTTCCGGGCGCCCCCAGCCAGCCGAGAAAGAAGCCGACAAGTTGCCAAAGCGCGTCGAGGCCAAGGCAGCCCGGCATGACCGGATCGTTCTTGAAATGGCAGAGAAAGAACCAGAGGTCCGGCTTCACGTCGAGTTCCGCACGGATCATGCCCTTCCCGTGGGCGCCACCTTCTTCCGAAATTTCGGTGATGCGGTCGAACATCAGCATCGGCGGCAGCGGCAGCTGGGCGTTGCCGGGCCCGAACAATTCGCCGCGGCCGCAGGCAAGCAAATCCTCATAGGCGAAGTTGTGACGCCGGTCTTCCATTGTCGCTGTATCCCCGCGAGGGGCCTGCTGAATTCCCATGAAGAATTCGTAACACACCGGCGCAAGGCGGCAAAGATGGTGCATGCCCGGGACGGGACAATCTCACACGCGAAAAAGCGCGACAAATTGGCATTTCGCGCAGTTGCGAAGGAGTTGCATCAAGCCGGCGAGATCGTATATGTTGCAAATGAAACGGTTTTTGCCGGCCCCGTATATTGGCCGGCCGATCAGGTATGACGAATGACTCAGCCGCGTACCATGCTATTGCCACCTGCCAAGCCCGCCGCATCTTCGGCTGACGGCGCGGAGATGACCGGCTGCCCGTGGCATGACGTGAAGACAATGCTGCGCAAAGTCGGCTTGCGGCCGACGCGCCAACGCATGGCGCTGGGATGGCTGCTGTTCGGCAAGGGCGACCGCCATCTGACTGCCGAAGCGCTTTACGAGGAAGCCACCCGCGCCAAGGTGCCGGTGTCGCTCGCCACCATCTACAACACGCTGCATCAGTTCACCGATGTCGGCCTGTTGCGCCAGGTCGCCGTGGATGGCTCGAAAGCGTATTTTGACACCAACGTAACGACCCATCACCACTTCTTCGTCGAGGGCGAGGACGAGTTGCTCGATATTCCGGGTGCCGATGTGATCGTCGGCGAGCCCCCGACCCCGCCCGAGGGCTACGAGATCGCGCGGGTCGACGTGGTAGTCCGTCTGCGACGGAAGAACTGAGACTATGCTCCATGCCCCACCAGAGCGGGGCATCCGATAGTCACCGGAAAATCCGGAAGTATTGCAACATCGGCTTTCGCGGATGATGACGGCGGAACTCGCTATTCCACCTTCTCATTCGGATAGGCACCCCATAGTCGTTCCTGGCGGATCCAGCCGTCAAATTTCTTGCCCGCAAACTGGCACCAGGTTCCGTTGCACGCTTTGATCGTGCCGAGTACGCCGGATTGCAGACGGGCCACCTCTGCAGCTTCCACATCCGGGTTCTCATAGAGCGGCACCAGGTCGTCCTTCGACTTCGGCACCACTACAGCAGTGCGTTTGCCCGACAGCAGCGAGTGGTAGACCCAGCCTTCCGCTCCTTCCCAATCGCGGATGCGCCGCCAGTTCTCGAACTCGGCGGTGATCTCCACCGGCATACCGGCGCGGGTATAGACCCAACGTACCTCCTGGTCCTTGTTCGGGCCGGCGCGGACATTGACCCGATCCGCCTTCAAACTGACGAAGCGGGGCACCGGCAGCCCACTGACCGACCCTGTGGCGATGGGGCCGGCGGCGAGGCCTTCGGCCAGTGGCATTGCCGCCAAGCCGGCGGCGAGTGCGGCGCTGGCCAAACGGCGGATCGCGGCCCGGAAGCTTTGTGTTGTCATTGCCATCTGATAGGAAAAGAACAGATTTTCGGCCCCACGCGTGAGAGCCGCAGTGTGGGCGAGCACGGTTAAAGAGGGCTAAACCGGCGTTCCACGCGGTAAGTCGACCGCCAGACGCTGCGGTGTTTGAACATGCCGAAGACCAAAAAACCGCTGGTCATCGTCACCCGCAAGCTGCCCGACAACGTCGAGCTGCGTATGCGGGAACTTTTCGACGCCCGTTTTAACGCCGACGACAAGCCGATGACGCAAGCCCAGCTCGCCGAGGCGGCAAGAACCGCCGATGTGCTCGTGCCGACGGTAACCGACCGGATTGACGCCTCCGTCCTCAGCAAATCCGGGGAGCAGCTCAAGCTGATCGCCAATTTTGGCAACGGCGTCGACAATATTGACGTCGCCACCGCGGTCCAGCGCGGTATTACCGTAACGAACACGCCAGGCGTGCTGACTGAAGACACTGCCGACATGACCATGGCGCTGATTCTGGCGGTGCCACGTCGCCTCGTGGAAGGTGCTGGCGTGTTGACGTCCGACCAGGAATGGGCGGGCTGGTCGCCAACCTGGATGCTCGGTCACCGCATCTGGGGAAAGCGACTGGGGATCATCGGCATGGGACGGATCGGCCAGGCGGTGGCGCGTCGTGCCCGCGCCTTCGGCCTCCAAATTCATTATCACAACCGCCGCCGCGCAGCGCCCAAGATCGAGGAAGGTCTCGACGCCACCTATTGGGAAAGCCTCGATCAGATGCTCGCGCGGATGGATATCGTATCGGTGAACTGTCCGCACACACCGGCGACCTATCACCTGCTCTCGGCACGACGGCTAAAGATGATGCGACCAGAGGCCTACATCGTAAATACCTCACGCGGTGAAGTGATCGACGAAAATGCGCTCGCACGCCTCATTGAATCGGGCGACATCGGCGGTGCCGGCCTCGACGTGTTCGAGCACGAACCGGCGGTAAATCCGAAGCTGCTCAAGCTCGCTCGTGCCGGCAAGGTTGTGTTGCTGCCACACATGGGTTCGGCGACACTGGAAGGCCGCGTCGACATGGGCGAGAAGGTCATTATCAACATCAAGACCTTCATGGATGGCCATCGGCCGCCGGATCGCGTGCTACCCTCGATGTTGTGACAAATCCCTGATCGTCGGTGTTTCGCCGCTGAGCGGGTTGTTCGGATCCCACGCATAATTGAGCGTCTCGAACCGCATCGATCGCGCGTCCACCATCAACAGCCGCCCGACCAGGCCTTCGCCGAAGCCGACGATTTCGCGGATGACTTCCAGCGCCATCATCGAACCGAGCACTCCCGGCAGCGCACCAATAATGCCGGCTTCCGCACAGGCCGGCACGGTGCCAGCGGGCGGCGGTTCAGGAAAGAGACACCGGTAAGTCGGATTGCGCGAACCGTCGGCGCGTATCTCATGGGCGCGGATCGAGGTGAGCGAACCGTCGAAGGTTCCGACCGCAGCAGTGACCAGCGGCTTCCTGGCGAAATAGCAGGCGTCGGAGACGAGATAGCGCGTAGCGAAATTGTCGGAGCCATCAGCAACGATGTCGTAGCGCGAGATAAGCGCGAGCGCGTTGCTGGAATCGAGCCGCGTCATGTGGCTTTCGACCGCCACATGCGGATTGAGCCGCGCGATCACCGCCTCGGCGCCATCGACCTTGCGCTTGCCGACGTCGTCAGTGCCAAAGATGACCTGGCGTTGAAGGTTCGACAGCGACACCGCATCATCATCGACGACGCCGAGCGTGCCGATCCCGGCGGCGGCGAGGTAGAGCAGCACCGGCGCGCCCAAACCGCCGGCGCCGACCACCAGAACGCGCGCAGCCTTGAGCCTGGCCTGGCCGGGGCCGCCTACCTCGCGCAACACGATGTGGCGCGCATAGCGTTCCAATTCTTGCGGATCGAGCATTTTGGTTAACCTAGCGCATGATTGCGAAAAAAGCCTGCTCTAAACCGGATTCAGTTGCCCCAGTACCGCCGCTGCTTCACAAGGCCGCCTTGCATGCCTGCATCCATGAGCTAAGGTGATTTCAATTCACGGGCAGGGTCACGTCAAAAACAATGTGTCGACTTGCATGGCTCATGATGCTTGCGCTTTCGCTTGGCGCCATTCCGGCGGCCGCACAGGATGGCGCACCCCTTAGCCCCCGGTTGCGGCCTGATCCGATCGTCGAACCCGCCGAAAAGTCCGCCGTGCGCCACACCGCCAAGTCGGTCGCAAAGCCCACCGCGGCAAAGCCTGTTGCCAAACCGGCCGTCGAAAGAGACGCCGCGGCTACACCGGCCGCGCCGAAAACGCCGCGCCAAAAGGCTGCGCCGGCAAAACCTGCGAACGTCAAATCCGCTTCCACCAATCCCGAAGCGCCGAATGCCGAGCCGGAACCGTTCGCGGGCATTCCGCCAGCAGAGCGACGGAAAATCCAGGCCGCACTGCTGTGGTCCGGGGATTACCCGGGCGCGGCCACAAGCCCCAATCCCTTGCTCACCGCGATCAAGAATTTTCAGAAGCGCAATAAAGCCAAGATCACCGGCGTGCTCACGCCAGCCGAGCGCGCCACATTGCTGGCCGCCGCTGAAACACACGAACAGGAATTCGGTTGGAGCGTGGTGATCGATCCGGCGACCGGCATCCGCATCGGCCTGCCGACCAAGCTGGTGCCACAGGCGCGTGATGCCGCACGCGGCACACGTTGGTCGTCGAAACATGGTGAGGTGCAGGTCGAGACCTTCCGTATCAAGGATCCCAATCTCAAGCTGTCCGCGCTGTTCGAGCAGGAAAAGAAGCATCCTGCCACGCGCCGGGTCGAGACCAGCGTCTTGCGCGACGACAATTTCTTCATCAGCGGACTGCAGGGCCTGAAAAAATTCTCCGTGCGCGCGACGATACGCGACGGCGAGGTGCGCGGATTCACGATGCTGTTCGATCAGATGATGGAAACGATCGTGGCGCCGGTGATGGTCGCAATGTCGTCGGCGTTCTCGCCATTCCCCGAGCGCAGCATGCCGTTCGCCGCGCTCACAAAGCGTGTCGAATACGGCAACGGGCTGGTGGTCAGCGCGCAAGGCCACATCGTCACCGACTACAGACTGACGCAAGGTTGCCAGGTGATCGTCGTCGCCGGTCTGGGCAATGCCGATCGCATCGCCGACGACCAAACGAAAGGATTGGCACTGCTGCGGGTCTATGGGCCACGCAAGGCGTCGCCCCTGCTGCTTCCACGTGATGCACCGGCGCGAAGCGACCTGACGCTGATCGGCATCCCGGATCCGAAAGAGCAGAACGGCAACCACAAGCTGACCGAGATCAAGGCGCGGCTGGTGGACGGCACCGCGATCGAATTGCGCGAGCCGGTACCGATGGCCGGATTTTCCGGCGCCGCCGCAATCGATGGCCTCGGCAATTTCATCGGCATGATGGAAATGCGCGATGCGGTGCTCGCGAGTGTGGAGGCATCCGCCCCGCCCGTCCGTCTGATCAAGGGGGCGACCATCCGCGCTTTCCTCGCCGCGCATGACGTCACGCCCGCAGCGGCGCAACACGCCGACAGCAAGGCCTCGGTGGTGCGCGTGATTTGTGTCAGGAAGTAGCTACTTATTCTTCCAGTTCGGCGGGCGCTTCTCGATGAAGGCCTTCATCCCTTCTTTCTGATCTTCCGTCGCAAACAGCGAGTGGAAGATGCGGCGTTCGAATATCACGCCTTCGGACAGACCGCTTTCGAAGGCCCGATTGATCGCTTCCTTGCCCGCCAGCACCGATGGCAGCGAAAAATTCGCAATTGTGTCGGCGACCTTCATCGCCTCCTCCATCAGGCCTGCAGTCGGCACCACGCGCGCCACCAGGCCGGATTTTTCCGCTTCCGCAGCGTCCATCATGCGGCCGGTGAGGATCATATCCATGGCCTTGGCCTTGCCGACCGCCCGCGTGAGCCGCTGGGTGCCGCCAATGCCGGGAATGACGCCGAGCTTGATCTCGGGCTGGCCAAATTTGGCGTTATCGGCAGCGATAATGATGTCGCATTGCATCGCCAGCTCACACCCGCCACCGAGCGCGAAGCCGGCAACCGCGGCAACGATCGGCTTGCGGGCGCGAGCGGCGCGATCCCAGTTGCCGGCAAAATTGCCGAGATATGCTTCAATGAAGGTCTGATCTGCCATTTCCTTGATATCGGCACCGGCGGCGAACGCCTTCTCGTTCCCGGTAATCAACATGCAGCCGATATTGTCGTCGGCTTCAAAAGCATCGATGGCCAGGCCGAGCTCGGCCTTGAGCGCCCGGTTAAGCGCATTGAGCTGCTGCGGCCGGTTGAGCCGGATGATGCCGACACGGCCCTTGGTTTCGACGATGATGTTCTGGTAGCTCATGGCTGCCTCCCGGTGGGCACGGCTATTTCTGGCATGACGGACAATAGAACGTCGAGCGCCCGGTTTGAACGATGCGTTTGATCTTGCCACCGCAATGCGGGCACGGCTCACCCTCGCGGTCGTAGACCTGGAAATTGTGCTGGAAGTCTCCAAGAGAGCCGTCGGCGCGGCGGTGGTCGCGTAACGAAGAACCGCCCGCTTTGATCGCGTCGTTGAGCACCGACTTGATGGCGTCGACCAATGCTTCGGCGCGAGCGTTCGGCAGGCCATTGCGGTCGGCAATCGTGGAGGCGCGCCTTTTTGGCGACAATCGCGCGCGGAACAGCGCCTCGCAGACATAGATATTGCCCAAGCCGGCGACGATCTTCTGGTCGCCAAGCGCGGCCTTCAGCGAGGTCTTTTTGCCAGCGCAGGCCTTGGCCAACATCGCTGCGTCGAATTCGTTTCCCAGGGGTTCCGGCCCGATCGCACGAAGCAGCGGCTCCTGATCGAGCTTCGCGCGCGCAACCAGTTTCATCGAACCAAATCGGCGCGGATCGTTGAAGGTGATCACTTCGCCATTCGACATGTGAAACACCACGTGGTCGTGCGCGGCACTTTTCGATCGCTCGTGATAGTAGACACCGGGCCTGGCGTCATGCCCGACGCGAAACGAACCGGACATGCCGAGATGCATCAACAGCACCTCGCCGGATGACAGATCGGCCAGGAGATATTTCGCCCGCCGGCCCAGCCCCTCGACCGTCTTCCCTTCCAGCCGCGCGGCGAAATCTTTCGGCAGCGGCCAGCGCAGATCGCGTCGGCGCACCTCGACCCGGGCAAAGCGCGCGCCTTCCATGGCGGGCGCCAAACCGCGGCGCACCGTTTCAACCTCGGGCAGTTCGGGCATGATTAACCGCTCCAGCGCTGACACATAGCGCCCCCCGCGCTCCCGCGCTATGGTCCTGCCGGAAAAGGATTATTGGCCATGGCCGGCGCCCGCGACCAGACCCATTTCGGCGACCAGACGGTCTCTCTTGAAGACAAGCAGGGGCTGGTGGACGACGTGTTTCATTCGGTCGCCCGCCGCTATGACCTGATGAACG
The DNA here is from genome assembly GCA_963828695.1 of uncultured Alphaproteobacteria bacterium. Classification (GTDB taxonomy): domain Bacteria; phylum Pseudomonadota; class Alphaproteobacteria; order Rhizobiales; family Xanthobacteraceae; genus Pseudolabrys. Next base: position 1,821,165 of record CAWHFS010000001.1, read on the forward strand.
ACCTGATGTCGGGCGGGCTGCACCGGGCCTGGAAGGATGCGCTGGTGACGGCGGTCAATCCACCGCGTTCGGGAAAGGATTTTGCGTTGCTCGATCTTGCCGGCGGCACCGGCGATGTCGCATTTCGGGTGGTCGAGGCCGGCGGAGCCGGGACGCACGTCACTGTCTGCGACATCAATGCCGACATGCTCGCCGTGGGCGCCGAGCGCGCGATCGAACGCGGTCTCGATGTCGCGGTGATCTTCGAACAGGGTAATGCCGAAGCCCTTCCCTATCCGGATCGGCGCTTCGATTGCGTCACCATCGCCTTCGGCATCCGCAACGTGCCGCGCATCGAGCGTGCACTGGCGGAGGCCTACCGCGTTTTGAAAATCGGCGGACGCTTTCTCTGCCTGGAGTTTTCTTCGGTCGACATTCCCGGCGTGGACGCGCTGTACGAGCTTTATTCCTTCCGCGTCATCCCTGCAATCGGCCGCGCGGTCACCGGCGACCGGGAGGCCTATCAGTATCTTGTCGAATCGATTCGTAAATTTCCCAAACCGCCAGCCTTTGCGCGCATGATCGAGGCCGCGGGCTTCCGCCGCGTCTCGTTCACGCCAATGACCGCCGGCGTTGTCGCACTGCATTCCGGCTGGAAGTTGTGATCTCCACGCTCTCTCATCTCAATCAACTCGCCCGCGCCGGCTTCGTGTTCGCGCGCGAAGGCGTATTCGCGCTGGTCGATACGAGACCACTTCCGCTTCCGGCCAAGGCCGGAATCGCATTGGCGCGCATCATCGAGCGGCCTTCCGCGAAGGACGGCACCAGTCGGCTGGCGGCAGCTCTGACCAAACTCGGCCCGACTTACGTCAAGCTCGGCCAATTCCTGGCCACCAGGCCCGACGTAGTGGGCACTGCGATTGCGCGCGATCTGGAAAGTCTGCAGGACAAGATGGCGCCGTTTCCGCAAAGCGAGGCGGAGGCCGCGATTGCCACCGCTTTCGATAAGCCGCTATCGGAAGTTTATGCCAGCTTCGGTCCGCCGGTCGCAGCCGCTTCCATCGCGCAGGTGCACCGTGCCGAGATCGAAGAGGATGGCACCCGCAAAGCGGTGGCAGTGAAAATCCTGCGGCCGGGCATCGAGCGGCGTTTCAAGGTCGATCTCGATGCATTCTTTTTTGCTGCGCGCAAGGCGGAAGCCTTTTCGGAAGAGGCCCAAAGGCTGCGGCTCATCCAGGTCGTGGCGACACTCGCCCGCTCGGTTTCGATCGAAATGGATTTCCGCCTGGAGGCGGCCGCGCTCTCCGAGATGGCGGAGAACACGCGCGACGATGCCGACTTCCGGGTACCGACGGTGGACTGGAACCGCACCGCGCGCCAGGTTCTTACACTGGAGTGGATCGACGGCACCCCGCTCAATGACCATGCCGCACTCGTTGCCAAGGGCTTCGACCTGCCGGCGCTTGGCCGCAACGTGATTCAGAGCTTCCTGCGCCATGCGCTGCGCGACGGCTTTTTCCACGCTGACATGCATCCCGGCAATCTGTTCGTCGACGACGATAGCCGGCTGGTGGCGGTCGACTTCGGCATCATGGGGCGGTTGGGCCCAAAGGAACGCCGGTTCCTCGCCGAGATCCTGTTCGGTTTCATCACCCGCGATTATTACCGCACAGCGCAAGTGCATTTCGACGCAGGCTATGTCCCGCGCCAACATTCGGTGGAGAGCTTCGCGCAGGCGATCCGCGCCATCGGCGAGCCGATCCACAATCGCACCGCCGAAGACATTTCCATGGCCAAGCTTCTCATGCTGCTGTTCGAGGTGACCGGTCTGTTCGATATGCGCACGCGGCCGGAGCTTCTGTTGCTGCAGAAAACCATGGTGGTCGTGGAAGGCGTCGCGCGCACGCTCGATCCCAGGCTCGACATGTGGAGTGTCGCCGACCCGGTCGTGCGCGAATGGATCGCACGCAATCTCGGGCCGGTCGGCAAGCTGGAAGGCGCGGCTGAAGGCGCCGGCGAAATCGGCCGCTTCCTCGGCCAGGTGCCTTCATTGCTCACACGCGCCGCCACGCTGGTCGACCAGCTCGACGACATAACACGCGATGGACTGGTACTGTCGCCGGAGACGGTTGCGGCAATCGGAGCGGCAGAAGCGCGGCGCAACCGATGGACTGCGGGCGCACTGTGGACGATAGCCGTTCTGCTGGCCTGGATCGCGTGGCTGATCGTCTAGTCGGCTGTCGCGCCCCGCAAACGCGGCAACGTCGCCACAGCATATCTTACGCCTTCGCCATCAGGTCCGACATCTTGTCCAGGCTCTGGCTCCAGCCCGCCTCCATGCCGGCGAGCATCTGCGGTGCGATCGGGACGAGGCCTTTGGCGTAAGTATGCAGGGTGAGCTTCGTCTTTGCGCCCTGCGCTTCCAGAATGACCGTGGTTTCGCCTTCCAGCAGATGATTGCCGTCCTTGTCGACGGCAATATTGCTGAATACCAGCCGCTCCGGCGGCACCACTTCCTTGAACACGCCTTTCATCGGGTAATCCATGCCATCGGGCCCGCGCATGACGATACGCAGAGCGCCACCGACACGTGTGTCCAGCTCGCACACCGGCGTGGTGAAGGCTCTTGGACCGAACCACTGCGACATCATTTCGGGGTCGGTCCATGCCTGCCAAACCAGTTCACGTGGCGCGTCGAAGACACGAACGATCTCGACGGTGCGTTCGCCGAAAAGCAATGGCGCGGTCATGGTTCTTCCCCTGCGTGAAGCCGCGGCTCAGGCGGTTTGCCCTTCATAGGCCTGCTGCAGTTTGTTGATGTCGAGTTTTCTCATCTTCAGTACCGCGTTCATGACGCGATCGGATTTCGCCGGATCGGCGTCGGTCATCATTTTCGGGATCACGGTCGGGACGACCTGCCAGGAAAGGCCATACTTGTCCTTCAGCCAGCCGCATGGACCTTCCTGACCGCCGTCGCCGGTCAGTTTGGCCCAGTAGTAGTCGACCTCTTCCTGGGTCTCGCAATTGATCTGCAACGAAACCGCTTCGGAGAACCTGAATTGCGGGCCGCCATTGAGTGCGACGAAAGTCTGTCCATCGATTTCGAACTCCGCGATCATCACCGAGCCCGGCTCCCGGTGGTGAATGTCGTGCCCCGCCTTTCCATAGCGGCTGATCCGGCCGATCCTGGAATTCCTGAACACCGAGACGTAGAACTTCGCCGCCTCCTCCGCCTGGCCATCGATCCACAGGCACGGCGTGATCCTTTGTTGAGCGAGCGCCATGATGTTTCCTTTCGTACACACAACGTGTGCGGGATCGTTCGTGGCTATTTCGCCGTTGCCAGATAGGCTTCGAGCTGCTCCATGGTGCCGCTCCAGCCCTGCGTCATGCTGGCGTGCATGGTGTCGAAGGTGTTTTGCTCTTCGGGCGTGGCATTGAGGGCCTCCCAGCGCACGGTGAATTTGGTCTTGCCGCCGGGCACGTCCTCGAACGTGAACGTCGACAGCAATTGCAACGGCCACGTCTCGTGACCGGGATGACGGGTAACGCCGCCCTTCTCGTCCGAGAACGAATTGACGAAAACCATCCGTTCCTGCGGCACGATTTCCCGATAGGTGAACAGGCCCCACATCGGGGCGCCGTTCGGCGCCGTCATGCCGTAATGATATGTACCGCCGACGCGCAGATCCATTTTCGAGGCAATGACCGTGAAGCCCTTGGGGCCCCACCAATGCTTCATCCGTTCCGGGTCGGTGAAGCATTCCCACATAAGCCTGCGCGGCGCGTCAAACACTCGCGATATGACGAACTCTTTGCTCGTGGTGGCCGTCATCATGAACTCCCTTCCTGTTCCTTCCAGATGGGCTCGGGTGAATGATCGTCAGTCTTGCAGGGGCCAGTCTTGCAGGGGTCAGTCTTGCAGGGGAATGAGCGCGCGCAGCCGCTCATTACGCAGGTAGAGCCCACCCCACGCCAACAAACCGAGATAAACTCCGAAAAGTGTATGCGTGAACAGCGGATCGCCGAGCCGCAAATGGCTCGCAACGGCGCCGCCCAGGTAGCCGGTGAGCAGAATTGCGCCGAGTATTGCGGTATGCGGGATGCCGTAGAGGATCGTGCAGGCAAGCCCGATGATGCCGAGCGCGCGCGCCAGGCTGCCGGGAATACCCATTTGCTCCGACGTCCTGATCACGATATCGAGCGGCACCAGCTTAATGCCGCCGTCAAACAGCATGAAGGCAATGACGAACCCGCTCATGAGCCATCCGGCCCAGAACATGATTTTTGAATTCGCGACCGTTTGGTCGGGCATCACTGCTTCTCCGTGATGACCTGGGGTTTCATTTCCATCGGAAACATCTGGAAATACGGTTCCGCTTCCTTGACCGCGCGCGCATAGGAAGGCCGCTCCATCAAGCGCTCGAAATAGGCTTTCAGGTTGCGCTGAGTGGAATCGAACGGCATGGCCGTGTTGGCGTAGAACAGCGGCGGGGACGCAGCGCAGTCGACCAGGCTGTAGGTGTCGCCGATCGCCCAGGTCCTGCCGGCCATCTCGCGATCGATCATGCCGTAGGCCGTTTCAAGCGTCGCCCTGGCCTGCTCCACGCCGAATGAATCCCTGGCGCCTGCCGGGCGCAGATGGTCGCCCACGATCTTCTGCATCGATACGTGGACATAGAGATCGTAGAAGCGATCCCACATGCGCGTTTGCCAGGAGAGCTCCGGATCCGCAGGCACGAATTTCGTGGCGCCCGGGTAGAACGCATCCAGATATTCGATGATGACCGTGGCTTCGGCGATCGTGCGCTGGCGCGCCTCGTCGCGCAGGACCGGGAATTTCGCGATCGGCCACAGTGCGCGGAGCGTGGCGCGCGATTTTTCGTCGGATAGATCGACGAGGACCGGCTCGAACGGGATATCGTTTTCGTACAATGCGATGAGCGCCTTGTGGCAAAAGGACGAGAGTGGATGGAAGTAGAGTTTGAGTGACATCGGCCTCCGTCCTTTCTCTCTTTCCTTTTGCGCTCTGTTTTTACGTCTTGTTTCCACTTGCGTGACTGCCGCGGTTATTTCGCGACAATCAGCATCCAGTTCATGCCGAACTTGTCGGCCAGCATGCCGAAGCGCGGCGAGAAGAAGGTCTTGGCCAGCGGCATGGTCACCTTGCCGCCTTCGCCGAGCGCGGCGAACAGCCTGTCGACTTCGGCTTCGTCCCTGGCGTTGATGGTGAGTGCGAAGCCCTGGAAATTCGGGTTACCGGTATTGCGGCCGTCCGACCCCATGATCGTGCTGTCACCGACCTTGAACTGCGCGTGCATCACCTTGTCGGCATTGTCGGGGCTGCACATCGATTTGTCGGGGCTGTCCTTCCAGCGCATCACCATCTCGACCTGGGCGCCGATCGCCTTCTTGTAGAACTCGAGTGCCTCCTCACAGCGGCCATCGAAAAACACATAGGGCTGTACGTACATGTCGCTCTCCTCGCTTGGATTGGGGCCGCCGGGCCATTTGTTGAGGTATGGCGCGGGTTTTCGGGGATAACGCGCACCAGGCCCGGCGGGTCATTGACAAATGGGTTGATATCAACATAATTGCCGTATGTCAAATCCTCCGCCGTTGCCCTTCGAGATGACTCCGGTGGTGCGCGACTGCTGCCTGTGTCTGCACACCCAGCGGGCCGCGCGCGCGCTGGCGCGGCGCTTCGACGAGGCGCTGCGGCCGCTCGATCTCACTAACGGCCAGTTCTCGCTGCTGATGGCGCTCAACCGGCCGGAACCGCCCAATCTTGGCAGCGTCGCCAATTTGCTCGCCATGGACCGCACCACACTCACCGCCGCGCTCAAGCCTCTGGAACGCCGCAAGCTGGTAAAGGTTTCGGTCGACAAGGAAGACCGCCGCGGCCGGCTGTTGGTTATTACGCCGGCCGGCCGCGCCTTGCTCAACAAGGCCTTTCCGGTCTGGAAAAAGACGCATGCGCAAGCCGAGACGGAAATCTCCGGCATGAGCGCCAACCGGCTGCGCGAGGTCTTGCGCGCACTGTCCTGACAGATGGCCGCAGCGGCGCATCATCATGCCTCCTTTGGCTTTGATGCGCTCGCCTCCGCATAGGCGGCGAGCCGTGCCAGCGTTTGCGCCAGACCCTTGTCGGCGCCGTAATCCCTGATGACGCGCGCGCGTTCCTCCGCCGACGGGAAAACGCCGTGCAGTATGATTTTCGTCTTTCCGCCCAGATCCGCGAAGGTAACGGTGGTGCGGAACTGCACCGGCTCCACGTCGTCGCCGCCACCGTGGTGATAAAGAATCCGTTCTGGCGGAATAATCTCATCAAAAGTAATCCGGTTCTCGTAGTCGCGGCCGTCCGGCCCGTGCATGACGAAGCGCCAGACGCCGCCCGGGCGCATGTCGAAGCTCCGCGTCGTGATGGAGAAACCGTCCGGGCCCCACCATTGCGCCAGGTGCTTCGGATCGGTGAAGGCTGCGAACACCAGATCGCGCGGCGCATCGATCACGCGGGTACCGATCAGCGCGCGGGGATCGGACCTCAGGTCGATACTACTTTCTTCGCCCACGTTTCCTCTCCGTCGGTCCTGTCGATGTTGCGTCCTTGGCCTGCAGCGTCTTGAGATAGTCATCGAGCCGATCGAGCCGCTGCTCCCACAGCCGGCGATATTCCTCCAGCCAGTCATCCGCTTCCTTCAGCGCGCGCGCCTCGATCCTGCAGGGTCGCATCTGGGCGTCGCGCCCGCGGGTGATGAGGCCGGCGCGTTCGAGCACCTTCAGATGCTTGGAGACCGCCGGCAGGCTCATGGCGAAGGGCTCGGCCAGTTCGGAGACCGAGGTCTCCCCCAGCGCCAGCCGCGCCAGGATGGCGCGGCGGGTGGGATCGGACAGCGCGGCGAAGGTCGAGGACAAGCGGTCTGTCGGCATGGCGTATTGAACCATTCAGTTAAATAACCTGATGGTTAAATACATGCGATGCCGGCTCGCGTCAACGACCGTCTCGAAGAATTTTCCGGGCCACTCTGATTGCGATGATTGCAATGCTATCATTGTGATGTTAAGTAGCTGTCAGAAAATGGATTTTCGAATGGCCTCCCTGACAGTCCGGCAGCTCGACGACAAGCTCAAGCGCGCGCTCCGCCTGCGCGCCGCCCGCCATGGCCGCTCGGTCGAGGACGAGGTGCGCACCATCCTGCGCGGCGCCGCCGAAGGCGAGCCGGCGGCCGAGGCGCCGGCCGGGGCCGCGCAGGTGCCGCGCGCGCAGCCTGTCCATGCCAGGCGCGTGCTGCTGATCATCGGCGGCGGCATCGCGGCCTACAAGTCGCTCGATCTCATTCGCCGCCTGAAGGAACGGGGCATTGCCGTGCGCTGCATCCTAACCAAAGCGGCGGAGCATTTCGTCACGCCGCTCGCCGCCGGCGCCATCACCGGCGAGCGCGTGTTCACCGACCTGTTCGATCCGGCGCACGAGTTCGACGTCGGCCACATCCGGCTCGCGCGCGAATGCGATCTGATCGTGATCGCGCCGGCGACCGCCGACCTGATGGCCAAGCTCGTCGGCGGTCATGCCGACGATCTCGCCACCGCGGTGCTGCTCGCCACGTCGGCGAAGGTTCTTCTGGCGCCGGCAATGAATCCGCACATGTGGGCCAACAAGGCGACGCAGCGAAATATTGTGCAGCTCTCGGCCGACGGGTTTGCGATCGTCGGTCCCAACGAAGGCGAGATGGCGGAATCCAACGAGCGCGGGTTCGGCCGCATGGCAGAGCCGACGGAGATTGCCGACGCGGCCGGAAAACTGCTGATGCGCACCGGCGACACCCTGCTCAAGAACAAACGTGTATTGATTACATCAGGCCCGACTCACGAGCCGATCGATCCGGTGCGCTACATCGCCAATCGATCCTCCGGCAAGCAGGGTCACGCCATCGCCGCGGCAGCCGCCGCCGCAGGCGCTGACGTTACGCTGATCAGCGGGCCGGTCGCGCTGCCGGACCCGCCCGGTGTGAAAACTGTCCACGTCGAGACCGCGCGTGACATGTTGCGTGCGGTCGAACGTGCGCTGCCCGCGGATGTGGGCGTCTTTGCCGCCGCGGTCGCCGACTGGCGGGTGGCGCAAGCGGGCGAGCAGAAGATCAAGAAGGGACCCCGGCAATCCGCGCCGGATCTCGCACTGACCGAAAATCCGGATATTCTGGCGACGATTGCAAAACTCAAATCGAAACGGCCGAAGCTGGTGATCGGCTTTGCTGCCGAGACCGAAAACATCGTCGCTAACGCCAAAGCAAAGCTCGCGAGCAAGGGCTGCGACTGGATTCTCGCCAACGATGTGTCTCCGGATTCGGGTGTGATGGGCGGCGACCGCAATACCATTCAGTTGGTGACCGCCGATGGTGTGGAGCCGTGGCCGCCGCAATCGAAGGAAGACGTGGCCGCAACGCTGATCGCGCGCATCGCGTCCGCACTGGTCGGAGCCAGATCGTGAGCGCGCTCGAAATCCGCATCATGCGTCTTCCGCACGGCAAGGATCTTCCATTGCCGTCCTACCAGAGCGCGCTTGCCGCCGGCCTCGATCTGCTCGCCGCCGTACCCGATGATCGTCCGATCAGGCTTGAGCCCGGCAACCGCGCATTGGTTCCTACCGGCATCGCGATTGCATTGCCCGCGGGCTTCGAAGCGCAGGTGCGGCCGCGCTCGGGCTTTGCCGTCCGCCAGGGTGTCACCGTGCTCAACGCGCCTGGCACCATCGACGCCGACTATCGCGGCGAAATCCAGGTATTGCTGATCAATCACGGCAGCGAAGCCGTACCGGTCAGCCGCGGCATGCGGATTGCGCAACTGACAATTGCGACGGTCGCTCACGTCGCGTTGCGCGAGGTCGATTCCATCGATACAACACAAAGGGGCACAGGCGGTTTTGGATCTACCGGAAGTTGAGGGGAAAATTTATGTTTTCGGCTAGACGGATGCTCGACTGTAGCCTATTACCACTTAAATTGGTTGCAATTGGTGCCGATTATCATGCCGTTGGTGTCCCGCAAGGGCATTCTCGCCATTGCCGCTGTGATCGATGTTGCCATCAACGCCCGCGGCCGGCCGGTGTCGGCCAAGGCGCTGGCGGCGCGTCATAAACTGCCGCCGCGCCATCTCGAACCTGTTCTGCAGGCGCTGGTACGCGAAGGCATCCTGAAGGGGATACGCGGGCCGCACGGTGGCTATGAGCTCGCACGTGAGCATAAAAAAATCACCGCCGAGGAAATCCTCCGCGCTGCTTCTTCCGCCGAGGAAGCCGATCAGCCTCCACTGCCCGCCTCGGCGCTGGTCTATGACGTGGTGCGGCCGATTCTGGCCGAAGCCGAGCGCACATTCTCGCTCGCGCTGGAGCGCATCAATGTCGAGGACATGACTCGGCGTGCGCAGATATTGAAATAGCGCAACACGCCGCGCCATTACCGCATCCGTTCACGGTCTGGACTCTTTCGGCAAGACTCCCCGCGGGGTTAAAGTCAGTCAATTCGCGAACGGCGTGGCGGACGCCGCGCGCATCTTTGGGGCAAGCCTGAATGCCGGAGACGATCCGGGCGGCGAACGAGAGGCTGCGTTCTCGTCCGAGGCGAGGCGGATTCCTCGTCGCCTTCGCTATCGCGATCACTTGCAACGCGCTGACGCCGGCTCGCGCCGACGCGGGCTCCTTCTCGGCCCTGTTCGATTCCGTCTACCGCGCAGCGGCGGCCATGAGCCGCCAGGAGATCGTCGCCCTTACGTTGACCCTCGGATTGCTCGGCTTCACGGTGCTTGCCACCGTCATGATGATGCGTGCGCGCAAGACCGTCGACCGGATCGAGACATCGTCGCGCGACGACATCGCGGCCATGCACAACGATATTGACCGGCTCAAGGCGCTGCTCCTGTCGGAACCGCAGGTATTGGTAGCTTGGGCGGCCGGCGCCGACCGGCCGGAAATTCTTGGCGACACCGGCATTGTCGTGCCGGGGGCGGTGGCCGAGCGCGTGCTCGCCTTTGGCAGCTGGCTCGACGCCGTGGCCGCGCAGCGGATGGAGCACGCGGTCGAAGCCCTGCGCAACGACGGACGCGGTTTCGTGATGTCTCTCACGGCAACGACAACCCAGTGCCCGATCGAAGCGGAAGGGCGCGCGGTGGCCGGGCGCGCGGTCCTTCGCCTGCGCGACGTCAGCGGGATCGAGCGCGAACTCATCGATCTGGCCGCCCGTCACGACCGGCTGGTGGGTGACCTCGAGATCATGAAGGCACTGTTTGATTCATTGCCCGCTCCGGTGTGGGCGCGTGAAGAAAACGGCCGGCTGATCTTCGTGAATTCGGCCTACGCGCGCGCAGTGGAAGCCCAGGATTCCGTCGACGCAGTAGCGCGCGAGCTGGAGCTGCTCGACCGCAACGCGCGCGACAGCATCGCCCGCGTGCGCGCGGCCGGTACGCCCTATGCCGGCCGCTTGCCTGCGATTGCGGCCGGCGAGCGGCGCATCTTCGACGTCGTGGATGCACCCAGCGGCGTCGGCAGCGCAGGGATGGCAATTGACGCCACCGAAGTCGAGGCGATGCGCACCGAGCTCGCCCGCATGGTCGAGGCGCATCGCCGCGTGCTCGACCATCTCGCCACCGGCGTCGCCATATTCAATGCCGACCGCAAGTTGACCTTCTACAACACTGCATTCCGGTCTCTGTTTGAACTCGACGCCGCCATGCTCGATCAGAACCCGACTGACAGCGCTGTGCTCGAAAAGCTGCGTGCCAGCCGAAAGCTGCCTGAGGAGCAGGATTTCCGTCAGTGGAAACAGCAACTTTACGAAGCCTATCGTGCGGTCGAGCCCAAAGAGCATCTTTGGCACCTTCCCGATGGCCGCACGCTGCGCGTCGTGACTGCGCCCAATCCGGAGGGCGGCATCACGTATCTCTACGACGATGTCACGGAGCGTCTCGACATGCATCGGCGCTACGACGCGCTGATCAAGGTGCAGAGCGAAACGCTCGACCATCTGGCCGAGGCGGTGGCGGTGTTTGGCAGCGACGGCCGCGTGCGGTTACACAATCCGGCTTTCCAGCGAATGTGGAAACTCAGCGGCGGTGCGCTGGACCAGCGCCCGCACATCGAGGCGGTTGCCGCCTGGTGCCAGGCGCTGCACGACGACAACGCCGTGTGGCGGTCGTTGCGTGCCGCCGTGACCGCGATCGAGGACCGCGAGCCGATCGTTGCCCGGATCGAGCGGCGCGACGGCATGGTGATCGACATGACCACCATGCCGCTTCCCGACGGGGCAACGCTGGTCACATTCCAGGACGTCAGCGACACGGTGAATGTCGAACGTGCACTGCGCGAAAAGAACGAGGCGCTGGAGGCTGCCGACGCCATAAAAATCGATTTCGTGCATCACGTGAGCTATGAATTGCGCTCACCACTCACCAACATCATCGGTTTTGCGAACCTGCTCGGGGATCCGGCATTTGGCTCGCTCACGGAGAAACAGCATGAATATCTCGGTTACCTCACGACGTCGACGAATGCATTGCTCGCGCTCATCAACAACATCCTCGACCTTGCCACGATCGACGCAGGCGCCATGGCGCTGAGCCTTTCCGAGGTCGATATCCGCGCCAGCATGCAGGCGGCGGCCGAAGGCGTGCAGGACCGGTTGGTGAAGGACGGGATCACGCTCGACATCCGCGCCGCATCAGGCATCGGCAGTTTCACCGCCGACGAACGGCGCCTGAGGCAAATCCTGTTCAATCTGTTGTCAAACGCGGTCGGCTTTTCGCCGCCGGGAGAGACCGTCACGCTCGCTGTCGAACGGCGCAGTGACGCAGTGGTGTTTACCGTTACCGATCATGGGCCCGGAATTCCGCCCGAACAGAAAGACAAGGTCTTCGACTGGTTCGAGACCAACTCCATGGGCTCTCAGCACCGCGGCACCGGACTGGGATTGTCACTGGTCCGATCGTTCGTCGAACTGCACGAGGGCACCGTGACCATCGATTCGACGCTCGGCCGGGGCACCACGGTCACCTGCGTGTTTCCGCTAGAGCACCGAGCGGAGCGAAGCGCAGCTTGAGCGTCCGGTCCCGGTCTTGCGTGGCGTCACACGCAATTGCAACAAACCTCGAAGCCGGTATGGTTGCGGCCGTCGATGCACCAGCCCCAGCGTGAGTATCTCGCGTCGTGCCGCAGCCAAAAGTCATTTCCCTCGAGGAACATTTCACCTCGCCAAAGCTGCGCGCCTTGCGCGGCGAGCCGAATACGCCACTTCAGCGCAAACTGGACGACCTGGGTGAATTGCGCATTCGCGATATGGATGAAGCCGGCATCGATCTACAGGTCATATCCGAGAACAATCCGGCGACCCAAAATCTTGATGCCGAAACCGCAGTCGCGCTGGCGCGGGCATCCAACGATGTCCTGCATCAAGCCGTGCGCGCGCACCCGGATCGCTTTGCCGGCTTCGCCACCTTGCCAACGCCGGATCCGAAAGCTGCGGCCGACGAACTCGAACGCACCGTCATCAGGCTCGGCTTCAAGGGCGCCATGATCATGGGCCTCACCCATGGTTGCTTTATGGACGACAGACAATTCCGCCCGATTTTCGAACGCGCGGCGGCTCTCGACGTGCCGCTCTATATTCATCCGACGCCGCCACACCCGGCCGTGGCAGACGCCTATTTCAAGGACTATCCCTCACTTGCGGTAGCCCCGCTCGGCTTCACGATCGAGACCCTGACGCACACGGTGCGGCTCGTGGTCAGCGGACTATTCGATGAATATCCAAAACTGAAAATCATCGTCGGGCATCTGGGCGAGACCATGCCCTACCTGATGTGGCGGATGAACTACCTGGTCGCCGAACGCATGAACATGCCGCGGTCGTACGCCGATTATTACCGAGAGTGCTTCTGGCTCACGACCAGCGGCTCCTTTTCCAACGCGGCGCTGGCCTGCGCCATTGCCGAAATGGGAGTCGAGCGGATCATGTTTTCGGTCGATTGGCCGTTCATGCCCAATGCGCTCGGCCGCCAATGGCTGGACGCCGCGCCCATGAGCGAGACCGATCGCGCGGCGATCTTCGGCGGCAATGCAAGAACACTGCTGAGATTGTGACCGGTGGGAATGCCGGAGGTCCCGAAATATGGCTGAAACGTTCAGCGCCCGGTTGACCTCCGAACGAAATGCATCCCATTTTTTATTACTTCCCATCCAGCGAGGGACCGCCATTTCCAGGTAGCCGCTTCGTGTCAATCAGTACTTTCGAAATACCCGAAACGAATCCCGCAGCGCCAAGACCAGAACTGGCGCACCCAGACGCCCCGTAGTAAAGCATTAACTACCACTCCTACTAAGCGCTCATCCCGCACGGCGGTCCTCGTCCAAGGAACCACTTCCAAACCTAACCGTTGTATCGTTTGCCCTTAAACCGGAGCGTAACGCCATGCCAAAATTGAGCGCGATAGTTTCCATCATCATGATCATGTCGCCGCTCTCCGCCATGGCGTACACGCAGGACGACGCCGACGCCTGCACACCGGATGCGCTGCGGCTTTGCCAGCAGGCGATCCCGGACCCGGATCGGGTGACGCAGTGCCTCGTTCAAAACAAACAGAATCTCAGCCCGGGCTGTAAAAACGTATTCACCCGGCCGGTCAGCGCGGCCCGCGAACGTCCTGAAAAGATCCAGGAGACGAAGTACTGAATGCGTTAATGCACGCCCCCGCCCAAACGGCGGCGTGACGCATTTTCGGCTATCGTCAATCGAGAATAAATTGACGCTGGTGTTCCGATTCCGAAGTTCGCAAAACATTCGCGGCACATTCTCGTGCGAACATCGGAATCAAAGGGACACGCGCAAACATATGATTCCAGTGCCCCTTTTTGAACCCGAAGTTCGCGATCGAGCTTGCGGCAAGGCTGCGTGAATTTCGGGTTCGGGGTACTAGTCCCGCACCGGCACCAACGGGCGCCGGCGCATCGTCTGGCCCCCTCCCGCCTCTGCCGTCTATAACATCGCGGCACACAAGGCGGACGATTCGATGTTTCCCACCACATCCGGCGGCTACAGCTTCACGGTGGCATTGGCCGACGAGCAGGCCACGCACCGGTTAATGGTGGACATTGCCGCCCTTGTCGAACCCGGCGACCTGATCACGCTGTCCGGTGACCTCGGCGCCGGCAAGACCACGTTTGCCCGTGCCCTTATCCGCCACCTCGCCGGCGACGATACCATCGAGGTCCCGAGTCCGACCTTCACCCTGATGCAGACCTATGCCCTGCCGCGATTTTCCCTCACGCATGCCGATCTCTACCGGCTGTCCGGGCCGGCAGAGCTCGCCGAACTCGGCTTCGAGGAGGCAGGCGACGGCGCTGTCACGCTGCTGGAATGGCCGGACCGCGCTGCCGGGTTCCTGCCGCCCGATCGCCTCGACATCGCGCTCACTTTGTCTCCGCAACAGGGCCCGAACTTCCGCAATGCACGAGTCACCGGTTACGGCACGTTCGGCACGCGCGCCGAACGTATCGCTTTGATCCGCGCCTTTCTCGACCGTACCGGCTTCGGCGCCGCCGAGCGGCGCAGGATCCAGGGCGACGCCTCAACGCGCTCCTATGAACGTCTGAGGCTCGAAGGCGGGACCTACATTTTGATGAATTCGCCACGTCGGCCGGACGGCCCGCCGCTGCGCGACGGCAAACCCTACAGCGCGATCGCGCATCTGGCCGAGGACTTGACGCCATACGTTGCCATAGCGTTGGCCTTGCGCGCGCGCGGATTTTCAGCGCCGGCGATTTTTGCCAGTGACCGCGAGGCCGGCCTGCTGGTGATTGAGGATCTTGGTGACGATCTGGTCGTCGCTGGCGATCCTCCGTCGCCGGTTGAATCACGTTACGAAGTGGCAGTCGATCTGCTCGCGTCGCTGCACGGCATGTCACTGCCCGCCGTGCTGCCGGTCGAAGGGAGCGCCGACTATGCACTGCCGCGCTACGACCTGGAGGCGCTGCTCATTGAAGCCGAGCTGCTGCTCGACTGGTATCTGCCGATGCTCGACGCTGATCTGTCTCGTGGTGAGCGCGATGCCTACCTATCGCTTTGGCGCGACGCGCTCAACCCGGTGCTGAAGGCGCCGACGACCTGGGTGTTGCGCGACGTTCATTCGCCCAATCTGCTGTGGCTGCCGGAGCGCGAGGGTGTCGCGCGCATCGGCCTGCTCGATTTCCAGGATGCGCTGACAGGACCGGCGGCCTATGATCTCGCATCACTGCTTCAGGACGCGCGCGCCGACGTACCGGAAATGACGGAGATCGCGCTGCTGTCGCGCTACACCCGTGCGCGCCGTGCCGCGGATACCGCCTTCGACGCGCCCGCCTTCGCCCAGGCCTATTCCACGCTCGCCGCACAACGCGCCTCGAAGGTCCTCGGCATCTTTGCCCGCCTCGATCGGCGCGACGGCAAGCCACAATATTTGCGTCACATGCCGCGGGTATGGGCCTATCTGCAGCGTTCGCTGGCACACCCCGCGCTGGCGCAATTGCAAGTCTGGTACAGCATCAATCTCCCGGCATTGAAGCCGTAGCGCATGATCCAGGAAAGTGGGTAACGGTTTTTTTCGGACAAAATCTTGCGAATCAAAATATACCAACGCGGAATTTCCATGATCGACAAGAAATCCAGAATATCGCCAAGCCGCGCCATGGTGCTTGCCGCCGGCATCGGTACGCGCATGCACCCGCTCACCGAGCGCCGGCCGAAGCCGCTGGTCGAGGTCGGCGGCAAGGCATTGCTCGATCACGTACTTGATCGGCTGGCCGAAGCGGGGGTCGAGCGCGTGGTCGTCAACGTGCATCATTTCGCCGAACTGATGGAACGCCATCTCGCCGGGCGCACACGCCCGCAGGTCGTCATTTCCGATGAGCGCGGCCTGCTGCTCGGCACCGGCGGCGGGGTCAGGAAGGCGCTGCCGGACCTCGGCGACGCACCCTTCTTCCATATCAATTCCGACACAATCTGGATCGACGGCGTGAAACCGAACCTTGCGCGCCTGGCCGACGCATTCGATCCTGCCGCCATGGATGCATTACTGCTGCTGGCTCCAAGCACCGGCAGCATCGGCTATGCAGGACGCGGCGATTTCATGATGGCGCCGGACGGCCGCTTGACGCGCCGGGGCGAGCGCCAGGTGGTACCGTTCGTCTATGCCGGTGCGGCGATCCTGTCGCCAGCCCTGTTTGCCGGCGCGCCGCCGGGTGAATTCCCCCTCACCGCGCTGTTTGATCGCGCGGCCGAGGCCGGCCGCCTGTTCGGCCTGCGGCTTGAAGGCCTGTGGATGCATGTCGGCACGCCCGACGCCATCGCCTCGGCGGAAACCGCGATCCGCGCCAGCGCAAATTGATCGGCCCCGCGCGTAAGCGTGTATGATTTCGCCGCCATGCCGGCGAGTCGCCACCACATTTTCAACATCCCCGCTTCGGTGCCGTTTCTGCCGACGCTGATCGACGCGCTGCTCGACGGCAGGCTGATACCCGGATTTCAGGCTACGCGCGATCCGCTTGCGCTCGCCCAGGCCACGCTCTATCTGCCGACGCGACGCGCCTGTCGCCTCGCGCGCAACGTGTTCCTGGACCGCATCAAGGGCGATGCCGCCATATTGCCGCGCATCATCGCGCTCGGCGATATCGACGAAGACGAGATCGCCTTCGCCGACGCTGCTACCACCGCGGAACTCGCCGACGCGGCGCTCGCGCTGCCGCCGGCGATCGCGCCGCTCGAACGCCGGCTGTTGCTGGCCGAGTTGATCCTGCAATGGGCCAATTCACCGGAGATGCGCGGCGCGGAAGGCTCGCCGCTCATTGCCAACACGCCGTCTGCCGCGCTCGGCCTCGCCGACGATCTGGCCCGCCTGATGGACGACATGACCACGCGCCAGGTCGGCTGGGACCGGCTCGACGGCCTGGTGCCCGACGATCTTGATCCCTACTGGCAGAAGTCACTGCGGTTTTTGAAGATCGCGCGCGACGCCTGGCCGGCCATCCGCGCCGAGCGCGGCGCCATCGAAGCCGCCGAGCGTCGCGACCGGCTGATCGAAGCCGAAGCCAAACGGCTCGCCGGCAACCAGGCGCCGGTGATCGCCGCAGGCTCCACCGGCTCCATGCCGGCGACCGCCATGCTGCTCGAAACCATCGCGCGCCAACCGCACGGCGCGGTGGTGCTGCCCGGGCTCGATACCAACCTTGATGACGCGTCCTGGGCGCTGATCGCCGGCAACAGCGCCGACGCCAGCCATGACGGCTTGCCCGCCACCGGTCACGCGCAATTCGCCATGCACGCGCTGCTCGATCGCATCGGCATTACGCGCGGCGACGTCATGCAACTGGCCGCGGCCAATGGCCGCGAGGCGCTGGTGTCGGAAGCATTGCGTCCGGCCGCCACAACCGAGTTGTGGAGCAAACGCCGCGACGACACGGTTTTCGACGCTGCCGGCGAAAAAGCACTCGCGAGCCTGACCCTGGTCGAGGCCGGCAATGCCGAGGAGGAAGCGCTCGCCATCGCAGCGGCGCTGCGCGAGACGCTCGAAACGCCTGACAAGAACGCCGCGCTGGTGACGCCCGACCGCAGTTTCGCCCGCCGCGTGCTGGCCGCACTCGATCGCTGGCAGGTGCCGGTCGACGATTCCGGCGGCGACTCGCTCGCCGACACCGCGGCCGGCCTGTTCGCGCGGCTCGCCGCGCTGGTTGCGCTGCATGGGCTCGAGCCGGTGGTGCTGCTCGCCTTGCTCAAGCATCCACTGCTGCGGCTCGACGCCGGCAGGCACGGCAATACCGGTCCGACTGCCACCATCGAGCACGCGCTGTTGCGGGGCCCAAGGCCGCGTCCGGGCAGCGACGGGCTCGCCCACGCCTTCGCCGCTTTCCGGCTCAATCGCGACAAGCTTCACCAGAGCGATACGCGCCGGCTGATCGCCGACGATCGCCTCGACATCACCGCCGAATTCAACACCCGGCTCGGCGCAGCGCTCGCCCCGCTGGAGGAGCTGAAAAAGCCGCAACCGCTTGCCGAGCTCGCCCGCCGCCACCGTGAAGTGATCGTCGCGCTGAGCCGGGAGACGGATGGCACGATCGCCGCCTTCACCGGCCAGGACGGCGCGGCGCTCGCCCGCGCGCTGGACGAGCTGATCGAAAGCCCGTCCGCCGCCGGCCTGGCGGTCGCGCCCGCCGACTATGCCGAGCTGTTCCACGCCACCATCGCCACGCGCGCCGTGCGCCGCCCGGAAACGCGCGACGTGCGCGTGCACATCTATGGCCCTCTGGAAGCGCGCCTGCAGATCGTCGATCGCGTGGTGCTGGGCGGACTCAATGAGGGCGTCTGGCCGCCGGAGACGCGCAGTGATCCCTGGTTGTCGCGGCCGATGCGCCGCGATCTCGGCCTCGATCCGCCCGAGCGCCGCATCGGCCTTTCTGCCCATGACTTCGCGCAGTGTCTCGGCGCGCCGGAAATTATCCTCACGCGCGCCGCCAAAGTCGCCGGCGCGCCGACGGTCGCCTCGCGCTTCGTGCAGCGCATCGCCGCACTCGCCGGCGACCGTTGGAAAGATGTGCAGGCGCGTGGCAACCAATATCTCGCGCTTGCACGCGCTCTCGATGTTCCGGCCCAGGTGAAACATGCCGAGCGCCCTGCACCGACGCCTCCGCGCGATGCGCGACCGGACAAACTGTCGGTGACGGCGATCGAAGACTGGCTGCGCGATCCCTACACCATCTACGCCAGGTACATTCTGCGCGTGCAGCCGCTCGACGCGGTCGATACGCCGCCGGGGGTGCGCGACCGCGGCACCATCATCCACGCTGCCATCGGCGACTACACCAGGCTGTCCGCCTCGAAGCTGCCGGCCAATCCAATCAAGGAGCTGCTCGCGCTCGGCGAAAAGTATTTCGCGCCGCTCGCCGATTATCCGGAAGCGCGCGCCTTCTGGTGGCCGCGTTACGTGCGCATCGCGCAGTGGTTTGCCAATTGGGATCTGGAGCGGCGCGCTGCCCTTGCCGCCCTGCATGCGGAGATCAAGGGCGAGCTGAGCTTTGCCGCGGGCACGCGCCAGTTCACCCTCACCGGCATCGCCGACCGAATCGAGCAGCATCAGGACGGTTCCTACGCCATCATCGACTACAAGACCGGACAGGCGCGCACCGAGAAACAGGTGCGCACGGGGCTCGCACCGCAATTGACGCTGGAAGCCGCCATCCTGCGCGAAGGAAAATTCGGCAACCTCAAACCGGGCTCGGTGTCGCAACTCGCCTATGTGACGCTGAAGGGCGGCGAACCGGCCGGCAAGCCCGAGATCATAGAATTCGAGGACGGCACGCCCGACAGCCAGGCCGACCACGCGCTCGAGAAGCTCAAAGCACTGGCAGCGATCTTCGAGGACGAGAACACGCCTTACCTCTCGCTCGTCCACCCGATGTGGAAAACCCGTTACGGTGTCTACGACCACCTCGCGCGCGTCAAGGAATGGTCGCTCACCGGCGGCGCCGATGAGGGAGGCGGCGAATGACCACCGCGCGCAAAATCCCGCCCGCCGTGCGCAGCGTTCAGATCGACGCCGCCAATCCGGAGGTGTCGGCCTTTGTCGCCGCCAATGCCGGCTCCGGCAAGACCCATGTGCTGGCCCAACGGGTCATCAATCTTCTTCTGCGCGGCGTCGATCCGGCCAAGATCCTTTGCATCACCTTCACCAAGGCCGCCGCCGCCAACATGGCCAACCGCGTCTTTGGCACGCTCGCCGACTGGACCGCGCTCGACGACAATGCGCTCGATGAGCAGATCAAGCTGTCGAGCGGACAGGCATCCTCGCCCGAGCGGCGCATGCGGGCCCGCCGCCTGTTCGCCTCGGCGCTGGAGACGCCGGGCGGGCTGAAGGTGCAGACCATCCACGCCTTCTGCACCCGGCTGCTGCACCAGTTCCCGTTCGAGGCCAATGTGGCGGCGCGCTTCACCGTGCTGGACGAAGCCGCAACCACCCAATTGCTCGATCGGCTCACCCTCGACGTGTTGCTTGAAGCGAGCGCGGACGAAAACGGCGCGCTTGGCAAGGCACTGGCCGCGGTCATCGTGGTGGCCGCCGACACGACATTCAAGGAGGTCATCAGCGAGGCCATCAAGGCGCGTGATGTCATCGGCGCATGGATCGAGCGAGCCGGCGGCATGGAGCAGGCCATCGCCGAACTGTCGCAGGGCTTTGGCCTCGCGCCGGACGACAGCCTGGAAAAAGTCGCGAAAGAATTCTTCTCGGCCTCGCTGTTTGCCGAGACGGAATGGCCGGCACTCATCGAGATGCTCAGCACGGGATCGACCAACGACCAGAAGCACATCGCGGCGCTGGAAGCAGCCCGCGCCGCGACCGGGCGCGAGCGTATTGCGCACTATTTGAAGGTTTTCTGCACGGCCGAGCTTACGCCGCGCAAGAACGTCATCACCAGGAAGCTTGGCGACCAAAATCCGGATTGGCTTGCGCGCCTGAATGACGAGCAGACCCGCATCTGCGCCTTGCTCGTCCGCGAGCGGGCGCTGCATGCCCGCGAGCGCACGCGCGCGCTCGTCACCATCGCCAAGGCGGTGACCGACCGCTATGCGGCCGAGAAAGAAAAGCGAGGACTGCTCGACTACGACGACCTGATCGACAAGGCATTGCCGCTGCTTTCCGACGGCGCCGCAAGCTGGGTGCATTACAAGCTCGACCTCGGCATCGACCACATGCTGATTGACGAGGCGCAGGATACCAGCCCCAAGCAATGGCAGATCATCAAGCTGCTGGCATCCGAGTTCGCCACCGGCGGCAGCCGGCCGGACGTCAAACGCACCATTTTCGCGGTCGGTGACGAAAAGCAGTCGATCTTCTCCTTCCAGGGGGCGGCGCCCGCCGCCTTCGACGAGATGCGCCGCTATTTCGAACGCCAGTTCGACACGCCGGACATGGGCTGGCGCTTCCTGCACTTTCACCACTCGTTCCGCTCGGGCGAGGCCGTGCTCGGCTCGGTCGACCAGGTGTTCAAGGCGCGCGAAATCTACGAAAGCGTGACCACCGATGTGGCCGGGATCCCCGAACACCTGGCGCTGCCTGAGGCCGCGCCCGGGCTGGTCGAGCTGTGGCCGCTGATCGAGCCCGCAGAGAAGAAGGAGATCGAAGGCTGGGACGCGCCTTTCGATGCGATGAGCGAGCAGAGCCCGCGCGTACAGCTCGCGCAGCGGATCGCGAAACACGTGAATCATTGGACCGACCGCGGACTAAAGCCTCGCGAGGTGCTGGTACTGGTGCGCCAGCGTGGACCACTGTTTGAGGCAGTCATCCGCGCGCTCAAGGATGCCGACGTGCCGGTGGCCGGTGCCGACCGGCTGGTGCTGACCGAGCACATCGCGATCATGGACCTGATGGCGCTGGCCGACGCGCTGCTGCTTGACGACGATGATCTCGCGTTGGCGAGCGTGCTCAAAAGCCCCTTGTTCGGCCTGACCGAAGAGCAACTGTTTGAACTCGCCTGGAACCGCAAGGGCTCACTGCGCAATGCGTTGCGCGGCAAGACAAGCGACGCCTTGTTCGGCGCGATCGAGGTCGAACTTGCAAGACTGTCCGAATACGCGCGCCGTCTCTCGCCCTTTGCCTTCTTCGCGCAGATTCTTGGCCCGCACCGTGGCCGCAGGAAATTCCTTGCGCGTCTCGGGCTCGAAGCCAATGACGCGCTTGACGAATTTCTGAATCTCGCGCTCGACTACGAGACGCGCGAGACGCCGTCCCTGCAGGGATTCCTGGCCTGGTTGCGCGCTGCGCAAAGCGAGATCAAGCGCGACATGGAACTGGCGCGCGATGAGGTGCGGGTGATGACCGTGCACGGGGCCAAGGGCCTGGAGGCCGAGATGGTCATCCTTGCCGACACCGTCACGCCGCCGGCCGGATCGCATCCGCCCAAGCTGCTTGCGCTTTCGGGCGGCGGCCTGGTCTGGGCGACACGCAAGCAGGACGATACCGAGGCGATGGCAGCCGCGCGCGAGGTCGCGCAGAAAGCCGCGCGCGACGAATATCGCCGGCTGTTGTATGTCGCCATGACACGCGCCAAAGAACGTCTGGTGATCTGCGGCGCCAAGGGCGACAGGAAAATTCCTGACGGCTGCTGGTATCAACTGGTGGAGAACGCATTGAAGCCCGATTGCGTCTCCGAGCCAGGCGACGACAGCGAGGGCGAGGTGCTGCGGTATCGCAAGGCCGGGACGCCGCCGCCGCAGCCGGCGGAACCGACCGCACCACCGCCGCGATTGGCGTTACCGACGTGGCTCACGACCAACGCGCCCGGGGAAAAATCGGCGCTGCGCAGCGTGACGCCATCGGGTGCGTTTGACGACGAGAAAGAAGCCGCGCGGCCCGCCGCCTCCGGCGGTACAGGCCTCGCGCGTCTGCGCGGCGTGCTGGCACACCGGCTCCTGCAATCGCTGCCGGATGTCCCCGCGGATCGCCGTGCCAAGGTGGCGGATGATTTTCTTGCCCGCCGCGGCAGCGATCTGCCGGCCGGAGAGCGCAAGACGGTCACGGATAAAGTTGCGGCCGTGTTGAGCGACCCGCGGTTTGCGCCGCTGTTTGCGCCCGGCAGCAGCGCCGAGGTGTCGCTCGTCGGCAGGATCATGGAGGGCGAGGAAACGGTCCGCGTCTCGGGTCAGGTCGACCAATTCGTCGTCACGCAGGACGCTGTCCTGATCGCCGATTTCAAGACCAATCGAAATCCCCCGCGGCGAATCGAAGACGTGGAACCGGGTTACATCCTGCAGCTTGCTCGATACCGCGCGGTGCTGACGAAAATCTATCCGGACCGGCCGGTCCGCGCCGCCCTGATCTGGACCGAAGTGCCTGATCTCATGGAACTTTCCGCCGAGACCCTGGATGCCGCGTTGACGCGGGTCAAGCCCGCGTGAGAGCGCCTTGACGGTCCGGGATCGCGTTCATAGGTTCGGCCCTCCAATTCACGGCGCGTCTCGCGCGCTTCGCACACAACAAGAGGAAGTTCCCATGACCGTCGGCAAAGTGTCGGACGCAAGCTTCGAATCGGACGTATTGAAGTCGGCCGAGCCGGTCGTCGTGGATTTCTGGGCGGAATGGTGCGGCCCCTGCCGCATGATCGCACCGGCGCTGGAAGAAATCGCCGGCCAGCTCGGCGACAAGGTCAAGATCGTCAAGCTCAATGTGGACGAGAACCCGAACACCGCCGCCAAATACGGCATCATGTCCATCCCGACGTTGATGTTGTTCAAGAATGGCGAGATCGCCTCACGCCAGGTCGGCGCCGCGCCGAAGCAGAAATTGCATCAATGGATCAGCGGCGCGGTGTGAACCGATCCGCATGAATTTTCGATGACGGCCGGCCCTCGCGCCGGCCGTTTACATTTCAGGTCGGTGGGGTGCCGTTCTCGCGCAACACTTCCCCTGCAAGATATAGCGATCCGGTAATCAATATCCTTGGCGGCGGATCGAGATCGAGCTTGCGCGCGGCATCCAGCGCCTCATCGAGACTGTCGCGGCTGGTTGCAGGCAGGCCAATGGCGCGTGCCGCATCGGCTACCGCCTCTGCAGTCAGTCCCTTCTCGGCACCTTGTACCGGCACCGCGATCATCCGGCGGGCCAGCCCGGTAAAATTTCGCAAGAATCCTTCGCAATCCTTGCTCGCCAGCATGCCGACGATCAGCACCAGCGGCCGCGAAACCCGTTCCTCGAGATCGGCGAGCGCTGCCGCAATCGCCCGGCCGCCATCGGGATTGTGACCGCCGTCAAGCCATAGCTCACTCCCCGGCGGCACGAGGTCGACCAGCCGACCCTGACTGAGGCGGTGCAGCCGCGCCGGCCAGTCGGCCTTGACCATGCCGGCTTCGAAGGCAGCCGGAGAAATCTTGAGTGGCTTGATGGCGCGCAGGGTCGCGATCGCAAGGCCGGCGTTTTCGAATTGATGCCGCCCGTAGAGTTTCGGCGCCGGCAGATCGAGCAGACCCGCCTCGTCCTGATAGACCAGGCGCCCGCGTTCTTCGGTGGCCGTCCAGTTCTCGCCTGCGATCCTGAGCGGCGCGCCGAGCCGGGCCGCCTGCCGCTCGATCACGGCAAGCGCATCACGATGCTGCGCGGCGACGATCGCCGGCGTCCCGCGCTTGAGGATTCCCGCTTTTTCGATGGCGATCTTCTCGATCGTATCCCCGAGAAAGTCCGTGTGATCGACCGCAATCGGCGTGATCACGGTGGCGAGCGGATGGTCCACGACATTGGTCGCATCCAGCCGTCCGCCAAGGCCGACTTCCATCAGCACCACGTCGGCGGTGTGCCGTGCAAACAGCAAGAGGCCGACCGCGGTGGTGATTTCAAATACCGTAATCGGCGCACCGGCATTGGCGCGCTCACATTCCTCCAGCACGGCAATCAGCTCTTCATTGCTGACGAGTTGCCCGTCTCCGGCCGCACCGATCCGAAAGCGTTCGTTGAACCGCACAAGATGCGGCGAGGTATAGGCGTGAACGCGCTTGCCCGCCAACTCCAGAGTCGCGCGCAGAAAGGCAATGGTCGAACCCTTGCCGTTGGTGCCGGCGACATGGATTACCGGCGGTAATCTTTTCTCGGGGTTACCGAGCGCGCCAAGCAAGCGCTGCACGCGATCGAGTGAGAGATCGATGCGTTTGGGATGCAGCGCGGTCAGTCGCGCGACAATCGCGTCAACAGGCGTCGTCATGGCGGCGCGCTCACGCGTGCGCCGGGACCGGCAATTGCTGCTGGGTGCCCGGCGCCGGCGCCTTGGTCAACAGCCGGCACAGTTCCGCCAGCGTGGCGCGCAACTTGTGCCGATGCACGACCATGTCCACCATGCCGTGTTCGGTGAGATATTCCGCCCGCTGGAAACCTTCCGGAAGTTTTTCGCGGATGGTCTGTTCGATCACACGCGGACCGGCAAACCCGATCAGCGCACCGGGTTCGGCGATCTGCACGTCGCCGAGCATCGCGTAGGAAGCGGTCACGCCGCCGGTGGTGGGATTGGTGAGCACGACGATGTAAGGCTTCTTCGCCTCCCGCAGCATCTGCACGCCGACGGTCGTGCGCGGCAATTGCATCAGCGACAGGATGCCTTCCTGCATGCGCGCGCCGCCGGATGCCGCAAACATGATGAAAGGTGTCTGCCGGCGCACCGCGGTCTCAAGCCCGACAATCACGGCTTCGGCCGCCGCCATGCCGAGCGAGCCGCCCATGAAATCGAAGTCCTGTACGCCGATGGTAACCATCAAACCTTCCAATCGACCGATGCCGAGCTTCACCGCGTCCTGCAAACCGGTCTTGGTGCGGGCATCCCTGAGACGATCGGCATAGCGGCGCTCATCACGGAACTTGAGCGGATCGAGAGGCACATCCGGAACGGAAATATCCTCGAATTCGCCGCCATCAAACATGCCTTTCAGGCGCTGCGGCGCACTGATACGCATGTGATAGTTCGAACTCGGTATCACGAACTGATTCGCTTCGACGTCCTTGTAGAACACGAGCTGGCCCGTCTCCGGACACTTGATCCAGAGATTTTCCGGCGTCTCGCGGCGCAGGAAGCTGCGAATCTTCGGGCGGACAACGTTGGAAATCCAGTTCATGGGTTGTCTATATAGGCACGATTTGACGTCAATATAACCGCTGGCGTAGCGAAATGGTCAATCTACCGCCACGCGACGGGCAGACCGCACACCTTGCGCCAGCGCGCCAACAAGTTCGGTAACCGCTGTCACGGTTCCGGGGCCGGGTTTGCCATTTTTGTCGAGGCTGGCGCGCAGTGCATCGACCAGCGCCGAGCCGACCACCACGCCGTCGGCGCCGGAAGCAATGGCGCGGGCATGCTCCGCCGTCCTCACGCCGAAGCCAACTGCAACCGGCAACCTGGTATGCCGCTTGATGCGCGCCACGGCGGCATTGACCTTGCCGGTATCGGGCGCAGCCGCGCCGGTGATTCCGGTGATCGAAACGTAATAGACGAAGCCCGAGGTGTTGTTGAGCACTGCAGGCAGACGTTTGTCGTCGGTGGTGGGCGTGGCCAGCCGGATAAAATTCAGTCCCGCCTTGAGCGTCGGCAGGCAGAGTTCTTCGTCTTCCTCCGGCGGCAGGTCCACCACGATCAGGCCGTCAACGCCGGCAGCCTTGGCATCGACCAGGAAGCGGTCGACACCGTAAATGTAGACCGGATTGTAATAACCCATCAGGACGACCGGCGTTGCATCGTCGTCCTTGCGGAATTCGCGCACTAGCGCGAGCGTCTTCTTCATGGTCTGCCCGGCGGCAAGCGCGCGTACGCCCGCGGCCTGGATCGCCGGTCCGTCGGCCATCGGATCGGTGAATGGCATGCCGAGCTCGATCACATCGGCACCGGCTTTGGGAAGTGCCTTGGCGATGGCAAGCGAAGTGCCATAGTCGGGATCGCCCGCCATGGTGAATGTTACCAGCGCAGCACGCCCATTTTGCTTGAGATCGTCGAAGCGCTTGTCGATGCGAGTGGTCATCGGTCCTTGCTTTTCAGGAAAGCAGCAACCGAATCGAGATCCTTGTCGCCGCGGCCGGAGACGTTGACCACCATGAGGTGATCCTTCGGCTTTTTTGGCGCGAGGTCGATTACACGCGCAAGCGCGTGCGCCGGTTCCAGCGCCGGGATGATGCCTTCAAGCTTGCTGCAGAGCTGGAACGCCGACACCGCCTCGTCGTCCGTCGCCGAGAGGAACTTCACCCGGCCCATATCGTTCAACCAGGCGTGCTCGGGGCCAATGCCGGGATAATCGAGACCGGCGGAAATCGAATGCGCTTCCTCGATCTGGCCATCGTCATCCATCAGCAGATAAGTCCGATTGCCATGCAGCACGCCAGGTTTGCCGCCGGCGATCGATGCCGCATGCTTGCCGCTCTTCAGTCCATGTCCGGCTGCTTCCACGCCATAGATTTCGATCGAACGCTCATCGAGAAACGGATGAAACAGGCCCATGGCGTTGGAGCCTCCTCCGATGCAGGCAATCAGTGAATCCGGCAGCCGACCTTCGGCTGCCATCATCTGCTCGCGCGTCTCGCGGCCGATAATCGACTGGAAATCGCGCACCATTGCCGGATACGGATGCGGACCGGCGACGGTGCCGATGCAATAGAACGTATCCGACACATTGGTGACCCAGTCGCGCAACGCCTCGTTCATCGCGTCCTTGAGCGTCCTGGACCCCGATTCGACCGCGCGAACCTCGGCCCCGAGGATCTTCATCCTCAGCACGTTCGGCTTTTGCCGCTCCACGTCGACAGCGCCCATATAGACGATGCACGGCAGGCCAAACTTGGCGCACAGGGTGGCGGTGGCCACCCCGTGCATGCCGGCGCCGGTTTCGGCAATGATGCGAGTCTTGCCCATGCGCAGGGCCAGCATGATCTGGCCGAGCACGTTGTTCACCTTGTGCGCACCGGTATGGTTGAGCTCCTCTCGCTTGAAATAGATTTTGGCGCCGCCGCAGTGCGCCGAGAACCGTTCGGCAAAATAAAGCGGGCTCGGCCGCCCCACATAGCTCGCCAGATAACCGTCCATCTCCTTCTGGAACTTCGGGTCGGCCTTGGCCTGGGCGTAGGCCCGTTCCAGTTCGAGGATCAGGGGCATCAGTGTCTCGGCAACGAAGCGACCGCCATAGATGCCGAAATGCCCGCGCTCGTCCGGACCGGTGCGGAAAGAATTTGGCTGTTGTACCGTCATTTGCCGCCCACAATATCCGATGCACCCAGTTGCAGCGTGTTGCCCTCGCGCGCGGCGCGGATAAAGGCGCGGATCTTGTTCAAGTCCTTCTCACCCGGCAGGCGCTCGACTCCCGAGGAGACATCCACGCCCGGCGCGCGCGTGATGCTCAATGCCTCTGCGACATTGTTGGCATTGAGCCCGCCGGAAAGCATGTACGGCGCACCGGGATTGATGCCCCTGAGCAGCGCCCAGTCGAACGGCTTGCCGAGCCCGCCTGGGCGGTTTGCATCCTGCGGCGCACGTGCATCGAAGAGCAGCCGGTCTGCGACATTGGCGTAAACGCGAACTGGCGACAGGTCCTTGCGCTCGGCGATCGGCAAGGCCTTCATCACTGGCAGTCCGAAACGGCTGCGCACCACCGCCACTCGTTCGGGCGTCTCGTTTCCGTGCAATTGCAGCATGTCGGGCTTCAGTGCCATGACGATGGCAGCCAGCGCATCGTCATTGGCGTCCACGGTGAGTGCAACCTTACCGGCACGTCGGTTGACGCGCTCGCCGAGCAGGCGCGCTTCCGTAAGCCCGAGATGGCGCGGGCTGGGCGGGAAGAACACGAAACCGACCAGATCGGCCCCGGATTCCAGCGCCACATCAAGCGCTTCCGGGGTTTTCAGACCGCAGATTTTGATCGTCACGGGCATGGCGTCGGTTTCTACCCGCTTCTCCCGGCCGCCGCAAAGTGCAATCCGACGGCCCCGGTCAGGGAATCGGCGGCGGGATCACCGTCAGTGGGCTCGATTCTGTCGGGATGAGCGGCTGTTCGGACGCACCGAAACGGCGGCGGATGGTTGCAAGCTCGTCATGCAACGCGCGCACTTGCGCATCGAGTCGTCTTGCGGTGCGGCGCCACTTGCTCTGACGCAGCCAGGCAGCGACACCGCCAATCAATACCCCCAGTATCAAAACGGCAAAGAGCAGTATGAACAGCGGCAGCGTCACCGCATACGCAGGATTGACCGAGGAAAACGGATCGAGAGACACCGTCACCGTCTGGCGATTGGCAACCGCGAAGGCGACGATCACCGCGACCAGCGGAACGATAATGATCGCCATAACGATTTTGCGGAACATTGGCGTCCTCATACCCGAGACTTTTATGCGACTGTCATTTTCCGCAAAAGCGGAAAATCCGGTACGGCGCGGCGCCGGCGGTATCGCCTACGGTCCATGCCGACTGCGATCTCGGTGATTGCCGGATCGCCCGCTTTCCGCCTTCGCGCTCCGGCGGACTCAAACCCGCCGTAGCTCGCAATGCGAGCGCAGGCCGGGTCGCGGGCGATGGAATCAATTCGATCCGCTGCGCAACAGCGCTACACCGCGCCGGGCTTGTTCAGGCGCTCGCGCATTTCCTTGCCGGTTTTGAAGAACGGCACAGATTTCTGCTCCACCGAGACATGGGCGCCGGTGCGCGGGTTCCGGCCTGTCCGGGCCGGCCGATGCTTGACCGAGAATGCGCCGAAGCCGCGCAATTCAACCCGGTCGCCCTTGGCCATGGCATTGGTGATCTCGCCAAGGATGGCGTTGACGATGTTCTCAACGTCGCGCTGATAGAGGTGCGGGTTCTGGGCGGCAATTCGTTGCACAAGCTCGGACTTGATCATTGACGACGCCCCGCCCAGTCAGTTGGTAAGTGGAGGGTGCCAAAGCGCCAAGAGACCGTCAAGATTAAGTCGCTCAACGGCTTGCACTGCACTCCATTCCTCGATGCGGTGCGCAATGGCCGACAGGCCCACCGCCTCGAAGGTCCAGGCTGCGACGTGCAGGAAGGAAAGCTCGCTGAATCGGGGTTGCAGGGCATAATCGCGCACCGGAGTGCTGGCCGGCACCTTCTTTTCCTTCTCCAGCCATGCGCGCGCGGTCATTTCGTTGCCGAGGCTGTCGACCAATTTCAGACCGACGCCCTGGCGACCGGTAAAGACGCGCCCATCCGCCACCCGTGCCAGTTCGCCCTCGTCCATCTTGCGACGGTCCTTTACGAGGCCCTTAAACCAGGCAAATGAATCGCGCACGATCGCCTCGACTGCGGCGCGCGCCTCCGGGCTGGTCGGCTCGAAGCCGTTGGGCGCGGCCTTGAGCGGCGAGGATTTGATCGACTCCATCTTGATTCCGACGGTTTTCAGCACCTCGGTAAAGTTCGGATACTGGAAAAGAACGCCGATCGAGCCGACCAGCGAGGTGTCGTGCGCGATGATGTGATCGCTCGACAGTGCCGCGATATAGGCGCCAGAGGCCGCAAGGCCGTCGACGACCACCACCATCGGTTTCTTCTTCTGCAGCTCGCGGAGGGAATCATAGAGTTGCTCGGATCCGGCGGTCGTACCGCCCGGGCTGTCGATGTGCACGATCACGGCACGGGCGCGCGACTTGCCGAGCCGTTCGAGCGCCTCGACGCGATCATGGTTTCCCCGGATCAGGCCCTGGACCTTGATGCGGGCGACATAGTCGCCGCGCGGAATGAGGCGGCTGCCCGAGGTCAACAGGACCGTCACGCCGGCCAGCGCAATCAACGCGATCAGCAGCGCGGTGACACGCCAGAACGTGAGCTTGCGCCGCATGCGGCGACGATCGACGATGGCATCGGCATCGAGCGACATGATTTCGCTCCTCTGAACCAGAGGTCGTGAATTATAACCCCCGGGTCACGCCCGGGGGCAAGCTGGCAGCCTCGGAGCCGGTAGCGGCCGGTTTCCTATTCCTTCTCCTCGGCCTTTTCGGCTTCGGCGCCGGCGTCATCGTCGCCGGCCCTTTGCTTGAGCGCGGCGCCCAGAATATCCCCGAGCGAGGCGCCCGAATCGGCCGTTCCATACTGCGCAATCGCTTCCTTCTCCTCGGCGACTTCGAGCGCCTTGATGGAGACAGTGACTTTTCGGGTCTTGCGATCGAACTGGGTGACGCGGGCGTCCACCTTCTGGCCGACCGCGAAGCGCTCGGGGCGCTGCTCGCCGCGCTCGCGCGCCAGGTCGGCACGCTTGATGAAGGCGGTGAGTTCGGTACCAACGATCTTGACCTCGATACCGGCTTCCTTGATCTCGATGACTTCGCAGGTGACGACCGAATTCTTTTTCAGTTCGCCGGCAAACTCCATCGGATCGCCCGCGAGCTGCTTGACGCCGAGTGAGATCCGCTCCTTCTCGACGTCGACGTCGAGCACCTGGGCCTTGACCATGTCGCCCTTCTTGTATTCCTCGATCACCTGCTCGCCCGGACGCTTCCAGTCCAGGTCGGAGAGATGGACCATGCCATCGACGTCGCCGTCGAGGCCGAGGAAGAGACCGAACTCGGTCTTGTTCTTGACTTCGCCCTCGACCGTCGAGCCGGGCGGATGTTTTTCGACGAACACCTCCCATGGATTGCGCATGGTCTGCTTGAGGCCGAGCGAGATACGGCGTTTGACCGGATCGACCTCGAGAACCTGCACCTCAACTTCCTGCGAAGTGGAGACAATCTTGCCGGGATGAACGTTCTTCTTGGTCCACGACATTTCGGATACGTGGATCAGGCCTTCGATACCGGGCTCCAGCTCAACGAAAGCGCCATAGTCGGTGATGTTGGTGACGCGGCCCTTGAAGCGCGCGCCGACCGGGAACTTGGCCTCGATGCCTTGCCACGGATCGTCGAGCAATTGCTTCATGCCCAGCGAAATGCGGTGCGTTTCGTGGTTGATCTTGATGATCTTGACCTTCACCTGCTGGCCGATATTGAGCACCTCGGTCGGGTGATTGACGCGACGCCAGGCGATATCGGTGACGTGCAGCAAGCCGTCGATGCCGCCGAGATCCACGAAGGCGCCGTAGTCGGTGATGTTCTTGACCACGCCGTCGATGACCTGGCCTTCTTCGAGATTCTGCACCAGTTCCTGGCGCTGCTCGGCCCGCGTTTCCTCCAGCACCGTGCGGCGCGAGACAACAATGTTGCCACGGCGGCGATCCATCTTGAGGATCTGGAACGGTTGATTGACGTTCATCAGCGGAGTGACGTCTCGGATCGGACGGATGTCCACCTGGCTGCGCGGCAGGAAAGCCACGGCGCCGTCCAGATCGACGGTGAAGCCGCCCTTGACCTGATTGAAGATGACGCCCTGAACCTTTTCGTTGTTCTGGAACGCCTTCTCCAGCTTGCCCCAGCTTTCCTCGCGCCGCGCCTTGTCGCGTGACAGCACCGCTTCGCCCAGCGCGTTTTCGACGCGCTCGAGATAGACTTCGACCTCGTCGCCCACCTTGAGGTCGGCCTGCCGTCCGGGGCCGGCAAATTCCCGCAAGGCCACGCGGCCTTCGGTCTTCAATCCGACATCGATAACGGCGAGATCCTTTTCGATCCCGACGACCTTGCCCTTGATGACGGAACCTTCCTGCAGGTTACCCGTCCCAAACGCCTCATCGAGCATCTTGGCGAAGTCTTCACGCGAGGGTGCAGCAGCGGTGGCCATGGAGTCTCCTGTAAGCGGCGCGCCAGCGGGTTGGAATGGCGTTCGAAAAATACGGGTCGAAGATCCCGCAAGACCTCCGACGACCACCGGAATCCCGGATGGCCGGCGCAAATACCGTGCTTTCGAACGATTGAGCGGTCAGGCAAGCCTAACGCAGAGGCTCGAGCGGGGCTTTGTCCTCCAACAGCGAGGGGCGTTAATCGCGCCCTCGGCCCGCTCGGGTGGCCTCGACGATATCGATGGCGGCCCGGATGGCCGCGTCTATATCCAAATGCGTGGTATCGAGCAAGTGCGCATCCGGGGCCTTTCTTAAGGGTGCTGCGGCCCGATTGGTGTCGCGCTCATCCCTCTTGATGATGTCGGCCAGCACGGCAGCTTCGTCGATGGCCTTGCCCTGGGTCCGGAATTCGGCCGCCCGGCGGCGGGCGCGTATTTCCGGGGTGGCGGTTACGTAAATCTTAACGTCGGCATTCGGGCAGATAACGGTGCCGATATCGCGCCCGTCGAGCACCGCCCCCGGCGGTTTGGCGGCGAAATCGCGCTGCAATGCATAAAGCGCGGCTCGCACCTCGGGGATTGCGGAGACCACTGAAGCCGCTTCTCCGGCCGCGTGGCCCTTCAGCACGGTTTCCTCGAAATGGGTCGGATCGAGGTCGCTGGCGGCGGCAACCGCCGCTGCCTTATCGTCCGGCCGCTTGCCGGCATCGAGCAGGCGCTTTGCCACGGCGCGATAGAGCAACCCGGTGTCGAGGTGGCGCAAGCCATAGTGAGCGGCGAGTTTCTTGCCGAGTGTGCCCTTGCCCGACGCCGCCGGTCCGTCGATAGCGATGATCATGTCAGGTCCGCGCCGATCGCACGCATCACTTCGACGAAACCGGGAAAGCTCGTGGCGATGAAAGCCGAGTCATCGATGGCCACCTGGTTTTCTGCAGCGAGACCCATCACCAGCGCCGCCATGGCGATGCGGTGATCCATGTGCGTCGCCACTTCGCCGCCGCCGGCGACATTCGCCTTGCCCTGCACGATCAGATCGTCGCCTTCGATCTCTACGGTAACGCCATTGGTGCGCAGCATGGCGGCGGTCGCTTCGAGCCGGTCGGATTCCTTGACGCGCAACTCCTTCAGGCCACGCATCCGCGTCGTGCCTTCGGCGAATGCCGCAGCCACAGCCAGGATCGGATATTCGTCGATCATCGCGGGCGCGCGTTCCGCCGGCACGTCGACGCCTTTGAGTTTCGACGCGACCACACGCAGATCGGCGACCTCCTCGCCGCCGTCGTCGCGTTTCGCCACCGCCTCGACATTGGCGCCCATTTCGCGCAGCGTCGTCAGCAATCCGGTGCGCAGCGGATTGGTCATCACCGCATCAAGAATGAGATCGGAGCCGGGCACCAGCAAAGCCGCGACCATCGGAAACGCCGCCGAGGACGGATCGGCCGGAACCACGACGTCTGCCGGCTCCAGTTCGGGCTGGCCCTGCAGCGTGATGCGGCGACCGTGCTCGCCATAGGGCTTGCTGGTGAGCTTGGCGCCGAAATGTTTCAGCAGCCGTTCGGTGTGATCGCGGGTGGCTTCAGCTTCGATCACCGTGGTCTCGCCCGGCGCCGCAAGTCCGGCGAGCAGCACCGCCGACTTGAGCTGCGCCGACGGCACCGGCGATTCGTAGACGATCGGAACGGGAGCGGCGGCGCCTTGCAGCGTCAGCGGCAGCCGGCCGCTTTCGGCCTGGTCGAGCACGCGCGCGCCCATCTTTTCCAGTGGATCGAGAATACGGCGCATGGGGCGCTTGCGCAGGGAGGCGTCGCCGTCAAAGACCGCCGTGATCGGGCAACCGGCCACGGCGCCGAAGATCAACCGGCAGCCGGTGCCGGAATTGCCGAAATCGAGCGGGCCCGCCGGCTGCGCGAAGCCGGCGACGCCGACGCCATGGATCCGCCACAGGCCGTCCGCTCCACGCTCCAGCTTTGCGCCCAACGCTCGCATGGCCTCGGCGGTATGCAGCACGTCCTCCCCTTCGAGGAGGCCCGCCACGGTGCTCTCGCCGACCGTCAACGCGCCTAAAATCAGGGCGCGGTGTGAGATCGATTTGTCGCCCGGCACCCGGGCGCGGCCCTGCAAGGGGCCGCCACGGCGGGCGGTCAGGGGCGTGGAAACGGCGGTGTTCACGGGGCAAATATCCTTAACACGCAGCGTCGTCCTACCATGCACCCGCGCGGCGCGTCATCCTGCCGGACCGGCCGTCCGGGCCTCTCAGCGCTATTGACAGGCGCGTCACGACTAGCCAAGTGAAACACCGATTTACCGACCTTTCCGAGGAACCTTGACCGTGGCGAAACCCGATCTCGGCACTAAGCGTATCTGTCCGGACACCGGCCGGAAGTTCTACGACCTCAACAAGACGCCGGTGATTTCTCCCTATACGGGCAAAGTGGTCCCGATCGTCGTGGCGCCCGTGCGTGCACAGCGGGCCGAGCCTGCCGCCCCCACGCCGGCGGCACGGCCGGCGCCGGTGGCCGAGGTCGAGACGGTTGAGCCCGAGACCGCTGACGCCGAATTCGTCTCGCTCGAGGACGCCGAGGCCGAGCAGCAGGGCAAGAAGAAGACAGCGACGAAGGCCGGAGAGCCCGCGCCGGGCGAGGAAGAGGAAGTCGAGATGGACGAGAGCCTCGACGATGCCGCCTTCATCGAGGAAGAAGAGGAAGGCAACCCCGATGTGACCGACATCATCGGCGAAGGCATCGAAAAGGAAGAGGAGACCTGAAGGCGCCGGCCGGCTAATATCCGGTTGAAACGCTGCCGTTCGTGTTTCCCAGGCGCGGCACACTGATTCAAAGATTGGGGCCATAGCTCAGCTGGGAGAGCGCCTGCATGGCATGCAGGAGGTCGGCGGTTCGATCCCGCCTGGCTCCACCAGCTTCTGAAATAAGCCGCCGCCCGGGCGGCTTTTTTGATGCGCGGCAGCGCGCATCGCAGCCTTGCTGACAACGCCCATCGCCGCATTGCATGATGACGGAAACACGGGAGGAACCATGCAAGGCAAGATCGCGCTTGAGGAGCACGTCGCCATCGAAGCGACGCTGGGCGATTCGAAAGTATTCGGCGCGGAGGTGTGGGACCGGCTCGGGCCGCGCCTGCTTGACGTGCAGGACATGCGGCTGCGCCAGATGGATCAGCATGGCATCGAAATGATGATCCTGTCACTGAACGCGCCGGCAGTGCAGGCGATCCATGACACCAGGCGGGCGACTGAGGTGGCGCGGATGGCCAACGACGCCCTGGCATCCGAAGTGCAAAAACGTCCCGACCGTTTTGCCAGTTTTGCCGCGTTGCCGATGCAGGATCCGGAAGCCGCTGCCGCCGAACTCACCCGCTGCATCAGGGAGCTCGGCATGGTCGGCGCCCTGGTCAACGGCTTCTCGCAGGCGGGTTCGGCGGACAACGTGGTCTATTACGACCTGCCGCAATACCGGCCGTTCTGGCGCACCGTTGAGAGCCTCGACGTGCCGTTCTATCTGCACCCGCGCAATCCGTTGCCGAACTGGAGCAAATTCTACCAAGGCCACAACTGGATGCTCGGTCCGAACTGGGCCTTTGCCGCGGAGACCGCGGTGCATGCGCTCCGGCTGATCGGCAGCGGGTTGTTCGATGAATTCTCCGGATTGAAGATCGTGCTCGGCCATCTCGGTGAAGGCATTCCGGTACAGCTCTGGCGCATCGACGGCCGCAACGGCTGGATGAAGGCGCCACACAAATATCCCGCCAAGCACGGCGTCGGCCACTACTTCCGCAAGCACTTCCACCTCACCACCTCCGGCAACTTCCACACTCCGTCACTGGTCAACGCCATGACCGAGATGGGCGCGGACCAGGTGATGTTCTCGGTCGACTGGCCATTTGAGGCTGTGGATGAGGGCGCGCAGTGGTTCGATGGCGCCGAGATCAGCGACGCCGACCGCGCAAAAATCGGTCGTGACAACGCCATCAGATTGTTCAAATTGAAAATGGGCTAGATCAACGCAGGCGATAACGCGCGACGGCGTCTTCGTTCCATATCATGCCATTGCCGGGCCGGTCAGGCGCGACCGCGTGACCGTCGACGATCTGGAGCGGCTCCTGCAGCAGCACATTGGCCCAGTCGACATATTCGAGGTAGTGGCAGGTCGGTGTAGCGGCGAGCAGATGCGCGCTTGCTTCCGGATAGAGATGTGACGACATGCTGATTTTGTTTGTTGCCGCCAGGTTTGCAGCCTGCTGCCAGCCGGTGACACCACCGATGCGCTCGAGGTCGGGCATGACGTAATCCGGCCGTGCCTGCTCGAGCGCTGTCGCCATACCGGCAATGAGCGAAAAGTTCTCCCCGAACTGGATCGGCGTTTCAAGTTCATGGGCCAGACGTGCGGCGCCGGCATAGTCGTCGTGGCGGATCGGTTCCTCCAGCCAGTAGATGTCTTCGCGATCGAGCGCCTGCCCTCGTTCCAAAGCCTGCTCGGTCGAAAGCGCCTGATTGTAATCGACCATCAACTTCACATCGTCGCCAATCCGCCTGCGCACCGCATGCACGGCGGCAATGTCGCCGGCCACGGTCGGATAGCCGAGGCGCAACTTGACCGCACGGAAGCCAGCGACGGCGAGCAATTTCTCGGCCTCTGCCGCGAGTGCATTGAGGTCGTCCATCAAGCCGAGACCGCAGCTGTTATAGGCAGGAATTCGACGCAATTCGGCGCCGAGCAGGCGGGCGAGCGGTTTGGCGGCGGCGATCGCCGCCGCATCCCAGCAGGCGACGTCGAATGCCGACATTGCCATGCGCACGATCCCCTGCACGCCGATCAACGTGAACCGGCGCGTGAGCTTCGCCCACAGCGCAGCCGGATCAATCGTGTCGCCCCTGGTCACACGCTCCACTTCGCCGAGCATGCTGGTGATCGCGGGCGCCGCCGCGCGCAAATAGCAGAACAGGTAGGAGCGGCCGGTGACGCCTTCCTCCGTCACCACATCGACCAGCAGCAGCGGCGCCTGCCGCACCACGTCGGCGCTGGTGCCAAGCACGAAATTGAGCGGAACCTCGACCGGGGTGGCGCGGACAGCCCGTACAGTGAGGCCCGGCAGTTTTGGCTGATTTGGCATGAAACTCCCCGATCGGACGCGCAATATAGCTCGGGAATCGCCGGATTCCCCTTGTTCTTGAACCTTTAATCCCTGCTGCCCATATTAATGGCGACCGGACGGCAGGTGCCGCCCGGGAGGGGTGCCTTGCGAGGACCCCGCGTCAAAGTCGCTTCAAGCGAGGGCTTTGAGACCATGTCACGAGTACCGTCATTATCCAGCCCGTTCCTGCTGGGGTTCGACGAGATCGAGCGTCTGCTTGATCGAGTCACCAAGGGAGCCGATGGCTACCCGCCCTACAACATCGAACGGTTGGCGCCGGACAGGCAAAATCCGGAACGGCTCCGCATTACGCTCGCAGTCGCCGGCTTTACCCGCGATCAGCTCGACGTCTGTGTCGAGGAAAGCCAGTTGATGATCCGCGGGCGTCAGCATGACGACAAGAGCCGGCAATACCTCCACCGCGGGATCGCCGCGCGCCAGTTCCAGCGCAGCTTCGTGCTGGCGGACGGCATGGAGGTGCTGGGCGCCGACCTGAAAAACGGGTTGCTGTCGATCGATCTCGTCCGCCCGCAGGCCGAGCGGATCGTGAAGACGATTGCCATCAACGAGCAGGATGAATGACAAACTCGATAACAGGACTCGACCGCGTAGAGCACAGTGAAAGGAGTCGAGGGCCATGACCAACGACAAGATGTCTGAAACGAACACCACCCATCCGGCGATCACGCAAGAAGCGCTCGCCCATCTCGGCGACGGCCGCCTGGCCTATGTGAAGGCGATCCGTTCCGAGGATGTGGCAAGCCTGTTTCCGCAGGCGCCGCAGATTGCGCCCGGCATCAAACTGTTCGCGCTGCATGCGGCGGATGGCACGCCGATCATGCTGACCGACACGCGTGAAGCCGCGCTCGCCAACGCCTGGAGCCAGGAGCTCGAGGCCGTGAGCGTGCACTGACCTCCCACCAGAGGCCGTGTATCAATTGATGCTGTCATGCCCGTGCGATTGCGGGGCATCGGGTGATCAATAACGCTGAGGCAAAGCAGGAGTGCCATCATCCGCTTCCACGGATGATGCGGGCGGCGCTTTATGCCGCGCTGCTTGCCGGCGGCATCGACAGCACGGCAAAAAGCGCATCGGCGTCGGGGGATTCGCGCAGCTTGCGCGCGATCTCGGGATCGCGCAACAAGCGCGCGACGCGCGCCAGCGCCTTGAGATGATCGGCGCCGGCCGCTTCCGGCGCGAGCAGCAGAAAAACCAGATCGACTGGCTGGCCGTCGAGCGCCTCGAAATCGATCGGCTTTTGCAGCCGCGCAAACAATCCGAACAGGCGGCCCAGCTTGGCGAGCTTGCCGTGCGGGATCGCGACGCCACTGCCCACCGCCGTCGACCCGAGTTTCTCGCGCTGAAGCAGAATTTCCAGAATCGCGCGCTCGTTCTGGCCCGAGAGTTCGGCCGCGCGTGCGGCGAGTTCCTGGATGGCCTGCTTCTTGTTGTTGACCTTGAGCGCGGGCAGAATCGCATTCGGCGCGACGAGATCGGTGAGCGTCATGGACATGGCCAATGATCGGAAATTGCAGCGCCGGATTGCTATGGGTGGTGAAGGCCGCGGTTTATAGAAGCGGTCCGCGGCGGCGTCAATGGCCGAAGCCGGGCAGCATCTGCTGATTTTTCTTGCATTTTTCTAAGCCGCTCAGCCGTCATTCTAAATTGCTCAACCACCGCGCTGCCCCTGGTGGTCCTTGCGGCGGCGCTTGTAGCGGCGAAGCTGCTTTTCGATGCGGATAGCGGCCTGATCCACGCTTTCATAGGCGTCGGCGGCCATTCCCTCGGCTTCCAGCATCGTGCCGGAATCCAGATGCAGCACGCATTCGGTATGAAATCCGAAGCCGTCCTTGCCGATCGTGGCGTGACCGGAATAGCCACCGCGGAAATATTTTGACGTCGCCTCCTCGACACGGTCGGTAATGCGCTGCCGCAGGGCTACACCGATATTTATGTTCTTGCCCGAAACGCGCAATGACATGCATCAGCCTCCATTTTTCCGTCTGGCTGTCTATTTGAGCCTGGAAGTCTTCGATCAAGGACCCCTGCAAATCCTCGATCGAAGATCAATCTGCGGCGAGTTCACTTGTTCATGAAGCTGCGGCCTGTTTTTCGCGCCGCCGCTGCACCGAAGACGGAATGCGCATGGCCTCGCGGTACTTGGCAACCGTACGGCGAGCGATGTCAATGCCGGCATCACGCAGCTTGTCTACAATCGTATCATCGGAGAGTACATCGACTGCGGTTTCCGCATCTATCAATTGGCGGATGCGGTGACGCACCGCTTCTGCGGAATGGGCCTCGCCACCGTCAGCGGACGCAATCGATGAGGTGAAGAAATATTTCAACTCGAAGATGCCGCGATTGGTCGCCATGTATTTATTGGCGGTCACGCGGGAAACCGTCGATTCGTGCATGCTGATGGCGTCGGCGACGGTCTTGAGATTGAGCGGCCGCAGATGCTGCACGCCATTGGCGAAAAAAGCGTCCTGCTGACGCACGATCTCGCTCGAAACCTTGAGAATGGTCTTCGCCCTTTGGTCGAGCGCGCGCACCAGCCAGGTCGCGGTCTGCAGACAGTCGGCGATAAAGCTCTTGTCGCTGTCGCTACGTGACGTTTTCGACACCTGTGAGTAATAGCGCTGATTGATAAGCACTTTCGGCAACGTGTCGGAATTGAGCTCCACCTGCCAACTGCCGTCCGGCGCCGCGCGCACGAAAACATCGGGCACGATTGGTTGCACCATGGTGGAGCCGAATGCGAGGCCAGGCTTCGGGTTGAGGTTTCGAATCTCGGCAATCATGTCGACGAGATCTTCATCATTGACGCCGCACAGGCGGCGCAATGCCCCAAGATCCCGTTTGGCCAGAAGGTCGAGATGCTCCACCAGCATTCGCATGGCCGGATCGAATCGATTGCGGTCCTTGAGCTGGATGGCAAGACATTCGGTAAGATTGCGGGCGCATACACCGGGCGGATCGAGTGTTTGCAGAATGGCGAGTACGGCCTCGACGTCGCTCAACGGCGCGCCGAGCTTTTCGGCGACAGAATTCAGATCGCCGGCGAGGTAGCCAGCCTCG
Source organism: uncultured Alphaproteobacteria bacterium (assembly GCA_963828695.1). Classification (GTDB taxonomy): domain Bacteria; phylum Pseudomonadota; class Alphaproteobacteria; order Rhizobiales; family Xanthobacteraceae; genus Pseudolabrys. The sequence continues at coordinate 1,861,605 of CAWHFS010000001.1, forward strand.
TCCACCATATCAATCAGGTATTGCCCGATCATGCGGCCGGCCGGATTCGAAATCGCCAAGGCCATCTGCTCGGCAAGATGGTCGGCCAGCGTAATCTCGGCCGAAACGAACGTTTCCAGATTGTAGCCGCCATCTTCACCGCGGGAAGCAGCGCCTGACCATTCGGAATAGCCCGGTGCCAGGACCTCGGCCGGGGCGCGCTTGTCTGCGCCATCGTCGGGAAAAACGTTGTCGAGTTCGGTGCCGAGTCCTTCCTCCATCGAGGTGCGGCTGGTCTCGAGGTCTTCGCCGATCCAGTCGGGCTTGCTTGCGGTATCGGCTTCGCCCTCCGACGCACTAGGCTCGGGTTCCGAAGCCTCCGACGAAGCGGTATCATCATCCGCCGCGCGTTCAAGCAGCGGATTGCGCTCAAGCTCGCCCTCCACATAAGAGGCCAGGTCGAGGCTGGAGAGCTGCAGCAGCTTGATGGCCTGCATCAGCTGCGGCGTCATCACCAGCGCTTGGGTCTGGCGGAACTCTAGTCTTTGCGACAACGCCATTGGGTTTCCCGGCGGAAACTGGTCCGATTCTTGCTTGTTTTTCTATACCAGCTTCTTGGCGCCAGCGGTATGCGATTCCGCACTGCGGCATTGCACAAATAATGTGCGATGACGCCGTTTGGGCAGGCTCAGAATAATTTAAAGGCGGAATTCCTCGCCCAAATAGAGTCGGCGCACATCGGGGTTATTCACAATATCCTCGGCCTGACCTTCCATCAGCACTTCGCCGGAGTAGATGATGTAGGCGCGGTCGGTCAGCCCGAGCGTTTCGCGCACATTGTGATCGGTAATCAGCACGCCAATCCCGCGATTGGTCAGGTGGCGCACCAGGGCCTGGATGTCGCCGACAGCAATCGGGTCGATGCCGGCGAAGGGCTCGTCCAGCAACATGTAGCTCGGCCGCGTGGCCAGTGCCCGTGCGATCTCGACACGGCGGCGCTCGCCGCCGGACAAGGCAATAGTCGGCGTCTTGCGCAGGCGGGCGATGTTGAATTCCTCCAGCAGCGCATTCAAATCGGCCTCGCGACGGCGACGGTCCGGCTCCACCACTTCCAGCACCGAGCGAATATTCTCCTCCACATTGAGCCCGCGAAAAATCGAAGCCTCCTGCGGCAGATAACCGATGCCGAGACGTGCGCGCTGGTACATCGGCAGCACGGTTACGTCGTAGCCGTCGAGTTCAACGCGACCGCGGTCGGCATTGATCAGGCCGGTGATCATGTAGAACACCGTGGTCTTGCCGGCGCCATTTGGTCCCAGCAGACCGACCGCCTCGCCTCGCCGCACATAAAGCGTCACGCCCCGGACAACCATGCGGCCACCGAAACTCTTCTCCACACCGTGGACTGCGAGATAGCCGTGCCGGGCGCCGTGGCGACCGTCCATATCGCGGCGCTGGCGGTTGACCGCCTGCTGCGGTGCCATGTGAGTTTGACGCGCGGCCTGGACCGGCGCGTTCATCATGGCCGCCTGACGCTGCAGCGTTTCAGCCGGCGACATCGGACGCCGAGTGCGTTGCGGCCGGCGACGAAACAGCGAGAGAATGTTCACCGGGCTACCTCGCGGCACATGTCCCGATCCGGCCGAAAGTCCGCCATTTCCGGAGCGTGCCACAATAGCTGATTCCTCGCCACGGCGAGCGTTCTCCCGGCAGAAGAAGACGTCCGGTGCCGTGGTTCAATTGAGCGGCCGTGCCGGCAGCGGCGGCTGAATGCTATTGCCGCCAGGCTTCAGATTGGGTGCCGCGCCGCTGGAGTCGAATAGGCCCTGCACACGGCCGCTGCCGTTTCTGCCGGATTCAACTCGCGTTACGCCGCTGGTCAAATCGACCACGAGCCTGTCACCGCGCAATACATTCTTGCCTTGCGTCATCACCACGTGTCCGGTGAGCGTGACGGTATTGTTCTTCATGTCGAAAATGCCGAGATCGCCGGTAGCGGTCTGCTCTTTCTGAGTCACCACCACGCCACCGCGCGCCTCCAGCCGCTTGATCTTCTGCTGACCGCCCGGGCCGGGGCTTGCTGCCTGCAGGCTTTTTCCATTTTCCTCGCCGCTCGCCTGTTCGTAAAACACGACCAGCGACTTGCAACGCATGCCGGTATCGCCCTGCTTCACCCTTACGTCGCCGCTGAATGTCGCCACTTTGCTCTTGTCTCGGACCTCCAGCGTCGCCGCCTCGATATGAACCGGCTGATCGCGGTTCTGCGAAAAGCCCTGCAACGCGTTTGGCGGCCCTTTCGATGCTTGCTGGGCGTGAAGACCAACGGCCGGCGCGGCAAACACGGCAGCAATCAGAAGCAGCCGGTACGGAATGCGCACCATCATCTTGCTCCGGGTTTGCCTTGCTGCGTTTCGTTGAGCATCAGCATCATGGTGACGCCACCGCTGAATGTCACCAGATCGCCGGAATCGACAATCTCCAGCCGATTGGCATTGAGCGTGCCCTGCAGCATCGTCACTTCGACCGGATGCTCGGAAACGACGTGACCCTTGCGGATATCGATCATCGCCTCGCTCAACCGGCCCTGATAGCCAGTGGTCGATGTAAGCAGAATGTCTCGCTCAAGCTTGAGGGTTTCTACTTTGCTGTTGTAGATGCCGAGGGCCGCCGTCATCTGCATTGAGCTGTTGTCCTGCATCTGCACCTTCGCGCGCAAATGCTGCAACTCAACGAGGTCCGGCTTGGTCAGATCCTGGGCGGCGGCATCAGCGGAAAGCTCATAGGCGCGGGCGTCGTGGGTAAACCCCGACAGCCGCGGCTGCTCCATGGTGACCTTGGTGCCGGAGACAATCAGATTGCTGATGTCGATCGGCAGCTTGGCGAGCATGCGCAGCGGATTGAAATAGGTGATCAGGCCCATGACGACAAACCCGAACAGCACGGCCGCTGGAACGGCGACGCGCAGGATGCGCACAACACGGCTGTGTCTGCGCGCAGCGCTGAACGCGCGCTCGGTATCGCCACGGCTCATTGACCAGTAGGCGCGCGCGATCTGCGGATCGTCTCTGACTGCGGTCAAGCGATTCATGCCAAGCCTGAATACAGGCTCTGTTCCATCCGGTTTCGACAATGACGTTACGTCACGATATCCCCCGCAACGCAACATGCCCGGCGAATATGGCCCGTACGCGGCAAAAACCGGGTCTCGTGCGAGCCCGGGACATTAACCAATATTAGCCGGAAACCAATGACTTACGGCATATTTCCGGGTGCATGATCGCCCTTTGAAAAGCAGATCACGCGCTGTGCGAAAAAATGTCCTCGGCCGCCCAGCCGCCCAGATCGAGCCGCACACGGTCGGGAAGGAAACCGAAGCAGGCGCCAGCAAGGTCGGCGCGCGCCTCGCGCGCCAGCATGGCGTCCAGCCGCTCTTTGAGGGCATGAAGATGCAGCACGTCGGTCGCCGCATAAGACACCTGGGCATCGGTCAATTCGTCGGCGCCCCAGTCGGACAATTGCTGCTGCTTTGAAAGGTCGACGCCGAGCAATTCACGCGCCAGATCCTTCAGGCCGTGCTTGTCCGTATAGGTGCGCGCCAGCCGCGAGGCAATTTTTGTACAATAGACCGGCTGGGCCATCACGCCGAAAGCCTTGGCCAGCATGCCGAGATCGAAACGCGCATAGTGGAAAATCTTCAGAACCGACTTGTCGGCAAGCAGACGCTCGATATTGGGAGCCTTGGTCTGGCCGGCGGCAATTTGCACCACATCGGCGGAGCCGTCGCCGGGTGAGAGTTGCACCACGCAGAGCCGGTCGCGGTTCGGCTCAAGCCCCATTGTCTCGGTATCAATCGCCACCGCGCCCTTGTAGGCGGAGAGGTCGGGCAGATCACCGCGGTGCAGACGGATGGTCATTCTGCTAGCCGGCTCCGGAATCTGGTGCCCAGGAGAGGACTCGAACCTCCACGGCTTTCACCGCTAGTACCTGAAACTAGTGCGTCTACCAATTCCGCCACCTGGGCTCGTCGGGACTAGGTACGGAGCCGCTTTCGCCTTGTCAATTGAGGCCCAATTGAAGGCTCTGCCGCCCCTGTACAGCCCAGGTCTGATCTAGTATTGCCCGGGTCGCCTACACCCCTTTTTCCCGCGAGCGCGGAATGGCCGCCCAGAGCAACAGCGAAACTCTCGTCACCGTCTACGGCGGTTCGGGCTTTCTGGGTCGCCACGTGGTGCGGGCGCTCGCCAAGCGGAACTACCGCATCAGGGTGGCGGTGCGCCGACCCGATCTTGCCAATCATCTGCAGCCACTCGGCCGTGTCGGTCAGATCCACGCCGTGCAGGCCAATCTGCGCCACGCGCCCTCGGTTGACGCCGCCGCGCGTGATGCCCAGGTGCTGATCAATCTTGTCGGTATCCTGTTTGAACGCGGCCGCCAGCGTTTCGACACCGTGCAAGCCTACGGCGCCGAGCAGGTGGCGCTTGCGGCGAGCGCTCATGGCGCACGCCTGGTGCATGTCTCGGCGATAGGCGCGGATGAGCACTCGTCCTCACACTATGCCCGCTCCAAGGCGGCCGCCGAGCGGATGGTGATGTCGGCGTTGCCGCAGGCCGTCGTCATGCGGCCATCGATCCTGTTCGGGCCGGAGGACGATTTCTTTAATCGCTTTGCCGCCATGGCGCGGCTGTCGCCGGTGCTGCCTCTGGTCGGCGGCGGACACACGCGTTTCCAACCGGTCTTCGTCGGCGATGTCGCCAAAGCAATCGTAGACACAGTAGATGGCCAGGCGCGCGGCGGCACAATCTACGAACTGGGCGGACCGGAAGTAAGAACGTTCAAAGAGCTCATGCAATTTGTGCTGGCGACAATCGAGCGCAAACGTCTGCTGGTGCCGCTGCCTTTCTTTGCCGCCAAGCTTCAGGCGATGTTTCTGCAATTCCTTCCCAAGCCTTTGCTCACACCCGATCAGGTCGAGCTGTTACGCACGGACAATGTGGTATCGGGTTCGGCCATTGCCGAAGGCCGCACGCTGCAAGGACTGGGGATCGAGCCGGAGCCGCTAGAGGCAATCGTACCGTCTTATCTCTGGCGTTTCCGCAAGACCGGCCAGTTCCGCAGCCGCGTCGCCTGAACCGGCGACTCACAGAACATACAGGGCGACAAGGCCGGCGCCGCCGACCAGAATGCGCCACCATGCGAACAGCGCGAACGAATGGCGCTGGACGTATTGAAGGAATGTCTTCACCACAATCCAGCCGAAGATAAACGAGAAGACAAAACCGACTGCAACGGCGGCGAGATTGCCATGCGCAAGCTCATGACGATTTTTGAACGCCTCGAACGCGAAGGCACCGACCATAGTCGGCATCGCCAGCCAGAACGAGAATTCCGCCGCCGAACGGCGATCGGCGCCGAACAGCATGGCGCCGACAATCGTCGCACCCGCGCGGGACACGCCGGGTATCATCGACAAACACTGCACGATGCCGATGCCGAAATACATCGGCAACGAAAAGCCGGTCGCTTCGTGATAGCGCGGCTTGAGATCGAGCCGGTCAACTCCAAGCAGGATGAAGCCGCCGACGATCAGCGAGACACACACCACGCGTACATCGAACAGATAGGACTTGATGACGCCGTAGGCGAGCGCACCAATGACGGCGGCAGGCAGGAATGCAAGCAGTACGCCGATGATGAAACGCGCCACCGCCCACTGGGTGAACATGCCCTTTGCAAGCGCCCATAGCCGGCCGAAGTATATGGTGAGCAGCGCCAGAATTGCGCCAAGCTGGATGAGGATGGCAAACGACTTGCCGAAGGCATCGTCACCCCAGCCAAGAATCCGCTCCATCAGCAGCAAATGACCGGTCGATGACACCGGCAGATATTCGGTCAGACCTTCGACCAGGCCGAGCACCGCCGCCTTGACCAGGTCGATATGAGCCGCAATCAGGGCGGGCATCGCCGCCTGGATGGCGCTTAACGTCATGAGGCTGGCTCCGGAAGCTCACTCGGCACGGGGTAAGAATCGGCGGGTCAGCGCTTTTGACGCAACTGCGTCATCCGGGCAACGAAAAAACGCTGGCCGTCATGGCCAATTTGCGCCGCGCGGCTGCCTTTCTATAGTGCAACGGGCGATTCCCGCCGTGCACGATTCTGGTCATCGGGGGCTCATGCTGACGCTGTTCCATCATCCGCTTTGTCCGCGCTCGCGCTATGTGCGCCTCATCCTCGGCGAATATGCGATCGACGCGCGGCTGGTGGAGGAGCGGTCATGGGAGCGGCGGGAGGAATTCCTGCTGCTCAATCCGGCTGGCGAACTGCCGGTATTGGTGGCGGAAGGCCAGCCGGCAATCCCCGGCGCCGGAATCATCGCGGAATATATCGAGGAGACGCTTCCGGCTGGCCACGGCGGGGATCGATTGTTGCCGGCCGAGCCCCGTCAACGGGTCGAAGTCCGGCGGCTGGCAAACTGGTTCAACGACAAGTTTCACACGGAAGTCAGCGGTCCCTTTGTGACCGAACGGGTATTCAAGCGCCACATGACGCGCGAACAGGGCGGCGGGCCGCCCGATACCGACGCGCTGCGCGTTGCCCGCCACAATATCCGCTATCATTTGGCCTATATTGGCTGGCTGGTGCGCACGCGCGATTGGCTTGCCGGTGAGCAAATGAGCCTGGCTGACCTTGCCGCGGCCGCGCATTTATCCGCCGCCGATTACCTGGGCGAAGTACCGTGGAACGAAGACGAAGCAGCCAAGAATTGGTACGCACGCGTGAAATCGCGCCCCTCGTTCCGCGCGATCCTGTCCGACGCGCTGGCCGGGATACCACCGGCGAAAACTTACGCCGATCTCGACTTCTGACCGATCCGGTTGAAATCAGGAAAGCGCTGACGGAGCGCGCAATCGCGCATGGCTTCGACGTGGCCGGCGTGACACGGCCCGATGCAGTGCCGGAAGCGAAGGCGCGGCTGGAACAATTCTTGGCCGATGGCCTGCATGGCGACATGTTCTGGATGGAGAGCACGGCAGAGCGACGCGCTGCGCCGGCGGCATTATGGCCGGACGTGCGCTCGGTGATCATGCTCGGCATGAACTACGGGCCGGATCAGGATCCGCTCGCGATCCTCGCGCACCGCGACCGTGCCGCCATTTCGACCTACGCCAAGGGCGACGACTATCACGATCTTATCAAGTCGCGGCTGAAGCAGGTCGCGCGCTGGCTCGTGGAAAATGCCGGCGGCGAGGTGAAAGTGTTCGTCGATACCGCGGCAGTGATGGAAAAGCCGCTGGCGCAAAAGGCCGGACTCGGCTGGCAAGGCAAACATACGAATTTGGTTTCCCGGCAATTCGGCTCTTGGCTCTTTCTCGGTTCGATTTTCACCACGCTTGAGCTGCCGGCCGACACGCCAGATACCGACGCTTGCGGAAGCTGCCGCGCCTGTCTCGACATCTGCCCGACCGCGGCATTCCCGCAAGCCTACCGGCTCGATGCGCGACGCTGCATCTCGTATTTGACCATCGAACACAAGGGGCCTATCCCGCGCGAGCTGCGCCCGTTGATGGGGAATCGCATCTATGGATGCGACGATTGTCTCGCCGTTTGTCCATGGAACAAATTCGCGGTGCAGGGGCGTGAAGCAAAGCTCGCCGCGCGCGATGCGCTGCGCGCGCCCGCTCTGGCAGAACTCGTCCGCCTCAACGATGCGCAATTCCGCGCGGCCTTTGCCAAGACGGCCATCAAGCGCACCGGCCGCGATCGTTTTGTCAGAAACGTGCTCATCGCCATCGGCAATTCCGGCGACGTTTTGCTGGCCAGTGAAGCCGAACGGCTGCTCGACGATAAATCGCCGCTGGTGCGCGGTGCCGCGGTGTGGGCGCTTGGACGCCTGTTGCCGAAAGACAAGCTCGGCGCAATGACGCAAAGAAGCAACGAACGAGATGCGTCGGTGCAAGACGAATGGCGTTCAGCAATATCCTGCTGAAGATCTAAAACTCTTTCACCGCCGCAATCATCCGCTCGATATCTTCCGGTCGCGACAGCCGATGGTCGCCGTCCTTGACAAGCGTCAGTACGACATCGTCGCTGGAAAAGTGCGAGAGAAGCTCGGCCGCATGCCGCCACGGCACATCCGGATCCTTGACGCCCTGCAGGATATGTACGGGAAAACCGGTCTCGATCAGCCCGCCAAGCAGCAGATGTTTGCGCCCCTCTTCGATCAACCGTCTGGTGATTGGATAGGGCTCTTCGCCATACAACGACGGCCGCAGCCAGAAACCCTTCTGTTCGATCTCGCGCCTGATCCCGTCGGAGAACTGTTTCCACATCAAACTCTCTGTGAAATCCACCGCCGGTGCGATGAGAACCATGCCGGCGATGGGCGCGGCGCCCTTGCGCTCACGCAAGGCCCGCGCCAGCAGCAGCGCCAGCCAGCCGCCCATGGATGAACCGACGACCACCTGCGATCCTTCGGCAAAATGCATGAAGACCGCGAGGCTTTCCTCCAGCCAGGCGCCGATACTTCCTTCAACAAAGTCGCCACCCGATTCGCCATGGCCGGAATAGTCGAAGCGGATGCAAGCGCGACCCTGCGACTGCGCCCAGCTGTCGAGCGCCTCGGCCTTGGTGCCCTTCATGTCGGATTTGAAACCGCCCAACCAGAACAGCCCCGGATTGTTACTGTTGCTCTTGCGCTCACGTACGCGCACGGCGATGGTCCGCTTGGGCGGAGGCGACTCTATCGTCAATGAAGTCAAGCCAGACTTGCTCATGTACGCTTTGACCGGTTTAGGGGCGGACGCGATGCCGATTCTTGTTCTTTCTCGCCGCAGTCCGGCCATGAGTGCAAGGGGGGCCGGCCCATGATCCCGAAAGGCCTGTCGCGCTCGCTCGCAGGCGCGACGGTATTGCAGCTCGTCCCGGTTCTGCGCGACGATCCGACCGCTCAGACTGCCGTGCAAATCGCACTCGGACTGCTGCAATCAGGCGCCCGCGCTATTGTCGCCGGCGACGGGGGGTCTCTGGTCGGTGACCTGCGCGCATTCGGTGGTGAGTGGCTGCCCATGCCGAACAGCGCCATCAATCCACTGCGCATTCAGAGCAATACCCGCAAGCTATCGCAGCTGATCGCTTCCGAGCGCATTGATATCGTGCACGCTCACAGTGCAGCCATGGCCTGGAGCGCGATTTCCGCCACCAATCGTATGCCGGTTTTCCTGGTGACTTCTTTTCCCGACCGGTTGGCGGAGTATTCATGGCTCGGCAGGCTGTTCGACCGGTCGCTGGCGCGTGGTGAGCGCATGATTGCGCCGTCGAGCTACATCTCACGTGCGATGATCGAGCGCTACAAAATTGACCCCGAGCGCATTACCGTAGTTCCACGCGCGATCGATATCGCCAGGTTCAATCCGGCGTTGGTCAGCACCGATCGCGTCGCGGCGCTGCGCCGGATGTGGGGGATTGTTCCGGACCAGCGTGTGGTGCTGGTACCGGGCCGGATCGCGCCGTGGAACGGGCAGATGAGCATGATCGACACCGCGCGCCTCCTGATCGGCGACGTCGAACGTAACATTGCATTCGTATTCGCCGGCGATGATCACAAGCAGCCGCGCTATGCCCGCGCTCTTCGCAACCAGGTCCGTATGCATGGCATCGATGCATTCTGCCGATTTGTCGGCCATTGTCCGGATATGCCGGCGGCGATTGCGGCCGCTGATGTCGTGGTGGTCCCATCGCTCGAGCCGCCGCTGACCGGCCGCGCCGTGGCCGAGGCCCAGGCGATGGGACGCCCGGTTGTCACCACCACGGTTGGAGTCCTGCCGGAAAACCTGCTCTGCCCGCCACGCATGCGTGATGAACTGCGTACTGGCTGGGTGGTGCGGCCGGGCAATGCAGGCGAGCTCGCACGCGCGGTTGCAGCCGCACTGGCGCTCGACATCACGGCCTACGAATCGCTGGGTGCCCGCGCGCGCCAATTCGCCGAATTCATGTTTTCCCCCCAAAGCGTTGCCGAAGCCATCCGTGGGGTCTATACGTCGCTGCTGGCACGCGACGGCTGACAAGATTTGCAAGGCAGCAGCCGCCTGCGATGCTTTCGACCCAAATCCCGTAGTCGATGTTACCGAGGTCGTGACGTGTCGAGTTTGTCCGCGCCTGAAATGCCGGCCACCCGAAATCGCACGTCTGCGAAATCGCGCAATAACACACCCGAACCGGATTCAACCGTTACAACCGCGCATAAGAATATCGCGCGCGATTCGCTCACCGTGCTCATTGTGGTACCAACCCTCGAGATCGGTGCTGCCGATGCCGGCGCGGTCGGACTGGTGCGCATTCTTGCCGCGGCGGGTCACCGCGCCATTGTCGTATCGCAGGCCGGCCGGCTGGTTGCCGACGTGACTGCGGCCGGGGCCGAATTTGTGCCCCTCGATGTAGCCAGCAACAATCCGATTGCAATGTTGCGCAACGCCATCATGCTGAAGCAACTCGCGCGCGAGCACAAATGCAACGTGGTGCATGCGCTCGGCCGGACGGCCGCCTGGAGCGCCTATCTGGCGGCGCGGCTCAACCACATTCCATTCATTACAAGCTGGTACAAAGGCTTTCGCGAGCAGAACCTCTTCAAGCGCCTGTACAACGGCATCATGGCGCGCGGCGATCGTGTTATCGCCGTCAGCGAACAGATCGCTCAATTGATCCATGACCGCTACGGAACACCGTGGCAGCGGATCACGGTACTGCCGTGCAGTATCGACTTTGACCAATTCGATCCGGCCAATGTTAGACGCGAGCGGGTCGAGGCGTTGCGCCGGAGCTGGGGCGTGGAAGCCGGCACCAAGGTGATCCTGATCGTCGGCCGAATCCTGCGCCGTAAAGGGCATCATATTGTCGTGCGGGCAGCGCAGAGACTGAAGAACATGGGCCTGCAGGACTTCCTTTGTGTATTTGTCGGAGAGGACCGCGGTCGCACCCATTACACTGGCGAGCTTTGGGATCTGGTGCTGACGACAGGGACAATGGACGTGATTCGGATGGCAGCGCCGGTCAACGACATGCCGGCCGCATATGCCGCCGCCAGCGTCGTGGTGTCGGCTGCGGTACAGCCGGAGGGCCTGCAGCGCGCGGTCCTGGAGGCGCAGGCAATGGCGCGTCCCGTTGTCGTGTCCGACCTCGGCGCCGGACCGGATGTCGTGCTCACACCCCCGGCAGTGCCGGAGGGCCGCATTACCGGTTTGCGCTTCCAGTCCGGCGACGACGCCGCGCTGACTGCGACCCTGCTGCGGCTCTTTGCGATGCCGGACCCGACCCGCCGCCAAATGGGTGCGCGCGGCCGTGACTGGGTCCTCGGACATTTCGATGCGACGGCGGTCGCCGACCAGACACTGCGGCTATACAGTGAGATCGCCGACCAGGAAAAAGCCCCGGCTCGGACCGCTTGAACGATACAAAACCGAAGCAATTTGAACGATTTGACCTCGATTCGCGGCTTTTCAGCAACAAGGCTGAGGAACCGCGTTGACTTATTCGCCGTTTCTACCAATCTTTCATTATCGGAAGTGCGCTAAGAAACGCGCTGACGGTCCATTGCAATAACATGAGGAGAGCAAAGCCATTCGTCGTCCGATGAAGTCCGCGCTGCCCGCCCAAAAGGACGGCCCGCGCATCAACGAGGAGATCCGCTCCCGAGAGGTTCAGCTGATCGATAATACAGGCGACAACAAAGGTGTCGTCGATTTTCAAACCGCCATGAGCATGGCGGAGGCGGCCGGGCTCGATCTGGTGGAGATATCTCCCAACTCGACCCCGCCAGTCTGCAAGATCCTGGATTACGGCAAATACAAATTCCAGGCGCAGAAGAAAGCAGCCGAAGCCCGCAAAAAGCAGAAAGTCGTCGAGGTCAAGGAGATCAAACTCCGGCCGATGATCGACGACCACGACTACGAAGTGAAAATGCGCTCGATGCAGCGCTTCTTCGAAGAGGGCGACAAGGTCAAGATCACCTTGCGTTTCCGCGGTCGCGAAATGGCGCACCAGGAACTCGGCGTTAAATTGCTCGAACGCGTGAAAGCGGACACCGCTCCCTTCTCCAAAGTGGAATCGGAGCCGCGGTTCGAAGGCCGTCAGATGGTCATGATGCTGGCGCCGCGCTAGCGCGGCCCTGGCTACCCTCCCCCCTTAAAGCGCCGCTCGCGGACAACGCGGGCGGTCTTTGCAATTCAGTGGTTCGTCGAGATACCCGCGGAGAGTTGAGCAGGGTTAAAAGGTCTGAAAACCGTGCAGTTGCAACGCCCGGCCGGCTCTGCCATAACGCCGCCCTCGCCGCCCGGCCAGTAAGGGCTGCCGTGGCAGCGATTAACAGCTCAATTCCGAGCGCCTGCTCCAAGCATGGTCTTGAGAGCATTTCCCGGCCGAACGGGGCTTTTGCCCTGCTATCGCGCCGATGAGGAGAGCAAAATGCCCAAAATGAAGACCAAATCGGGCGCCAAAAAGCGCTTCAAGATCACCGCGTCTGGCAAGGTCAAATACCAGCAGACCGGCAAACGCCACGGCATGATCAAGCGGACCACGAAGACCATCCGCGAACATCGCGGCACCGCCGTGCTGTTCAAGACCGACGGCGACAACATCAAGAAATACTGGCTGCCGAACGGCTGACCGGAATTTCGCGCCGCACCTTTCCCCGTTTGTCTGAGATCAGCTGAGGAGATTTGTCATGGCCCGCGTTAAACGTGGTGTCACCGCACACGCCAAACACAAGAAAGTCTACAAGGCCGCCAAGGGCTATTACGGCCGTCGCAAGAATACCATCCGCGTCGCCAAGCAGGCTGTCGAGAAGGCCAACCAATACGCCTTTCGCGACCGCAAGCGCCGCAAGCGCACCTTCCGCGCTCTGTGGATTCAGCGCTTGAATGCGGCAGTACGACCGTTCGGGCTCAATTACAGCCGCTTCATTGCCGGTCTCTCCAAGGCCGGACTGGCGGTCGACCGCAAGGTATTGTCGGATCTCGCCATCCACGAGCCGGCAGCATTCCAGGCGATCGTGGAAAAGGCCAAGGCTGCATTACCGGCTTGAGTCTTTGAGGTTGTCATGCCCCGCGAAAGCGGGGCATCCAGTAACCACCGGCCAGTCGTAATCTCGCGTGTGCAGGGGTTACTGGACCGTCCGCTTCCGCGGACGAAGACAGTCAGTGCACGGGAAACCCATGTCCGATATCGCAAAACTGGAAAAAGACCTGCTCGGTGCCGTCGCCTCGGCCAAAGACGAGGCGGCGCTGGAAGCCGTACGCGTCGCCGCGCTCGGCAAGAGCGGCTCGATATCGGCGCTGCTCAAAACACTCGGCTCGATGACGCCGGACGAGCGAAAGATTCAGGGGCCGGCAATCAACGGACTGAAAGACCGTGTCTCGGCGGCAATTGCCGCGCACAAGGACGCGCTCACGGCCGCCGCGCTCGATGCGCGACTCAGCACCGAGACCGTCGACGTCACCTTGCCGTTGCGCGATGCGCCTGCGGAAACAGGCCGTGTGCATCCGATCAGCCAGGTGATCGACGAATTGACCGCCATCTTCGCCGACATGGGCTTTGCGGTCGCGGAAGGCCCCGATATCGAGACCGACGACTACAACTTCACCAAACTGAACTTCCCGGAAGGCCATCCGGCGCGGGATATGCACGATACCTTTTATTTTCCGCCAAAGCCCGACGGCTCGCGGCTGCTGCTGCGCACCCATACCTCACCGGTGCAGGTGCGTACCATGCTGACTCAGAAACCACCAATCCGCGTCATCATTCCCGGCCGGACCTACCGCAGCGACTCCGACCAGACTCACACGCCGATGTTTCATCAGGTCGAGGGCCTTGTCATCGACAAGGGCTCCCATCTCGGCCACCTGAAATGGATCCTGGAAGAGTTCTGCAAGGCGTTCTTCGAAGTGGACAGCGTCAAGATGCGCTTCCGCCCGTCTTTCTTCCCCTTCACCGAGCCATCATTGGAAGTCGACATCCAGTGCAAGCGCGACAAGGGCGAGATTCGTTTCGGCGAAGGCGAGGACTGGCTGGAAATTCTCGGCTGCGGCATGGTCCATCCCAACGTGCTGCGAAATTGCGGGCTCGACCCGGACGAATACCAAGGCTTCGCCTGGGGCCTGGGGATCGATCGCATCGCCATGTTGAAATACGGCATGGCCGATTTGCGTGCCTTCTTTGAGGCCGACGTCCGCTGGCTTTCGCATTACGGCTTCAGGCCGCTTGATTTTCCCACGCTCGCCGGGGGATTGAGTTCGTGAAATTCACTCTCCCCTGGCTGAAGGAGCATCTCGACACCGACGCGTCTCTTGCCGAGATCGTCGACAAGCTCACCATGATCGGCCTCGAGGTCGAACGGGTCGAGGACAAGGGAAGCCTGCTCAAGCCGTTCGTCATCGCGTCAGTGATCTCGGCCGAGAAGCATCCCAACGCCGACCGGCTGCGTGTTTGCATGGTGGACACCGGCGACGGCAAGCCGATCCAGGTGGTGTGCGGCGCGCCCAATGCTCGCGCCGGCATGAAGGGCGTATTTTCGGCGCCCGGCACATTCATCCCGGGCAAGAACATCGTACTTCAGGTGGGAACCATCCGCGGCGTCGAAAGCCGCGGCATGCTGTGCTCGGAAGCCGAACTGCTGATTTCCGATGACCACGACGGCATCATCGAATTGCCCGCCGACGCACCGGTCGGCAAAGCTTACGTGGAATGGGCCCGCGTGAGCGAACCGGTGGTCGAAATCAATCTCACGCCGAACCGGCCGGACTGTACCGGCGTCAACGGCATCGCCCGCGATCTCGGTGCCACTTTGATTGGCTCCTACAAGGAGAATGCACCCAAGCCGGTGAAAGGCACATTCCCCTGCCCGGTGACCGTCTCGCTTGATTTCGGAAAAATGCCGTCCCTCTGCCCGGCCTTCGGATTGCGGCTGGTGAAAGGCGTCAAGAACGGGTCATCGCCTGATTGGCTGCAGAAACGGCTCACGGCCATTGGACTTCGGCCGATCAATGTGCTGGTCGATATCACCAACTTCATCACCTACGACCGCGGTCGGCCCCTCCACGTGTTCGACGCGGCCAGGGTTCACGGCAATCTCACGGTACGTCGCGCCCGCAATGGCGAGGCGTTGCTGGCGCTCGACGGCAAGACCTACACGCTCGACGAAAGCATCTGCGTGATCGCTGACGAGAAGGGTGTGGAGTCATTGTCCGGGATCATGGGCGGCGAAGCCAGCGGCTGCTCGGAGACGACGACCGATGTCCTTATCGAATCAGCGCTGTGGGACGAACTCAATATCGCGCAGACCGGCCGCAAGCTCGGCATCAATTCGGACGCGCGCTATCGGTTCGAGCGTGGCGTCGATCCGGCCTTCATGCTGCCCGGCCTGGAGCTGGCAACGAAAATGGTGCTCGACCTCTGCGGAGGTGAACCGTCGGAAATTGTCGTCGCCGGGGATCCGACACCGAAGGAAAAGATTGTCGATTTCCCTTTGAGCGAACTTCCGCGGCTGGCCGGGCTGAAACTTCCACTCGCCGACGTGCGCCGGGTCCTGGAAAAACTTGGCTTTTTCGCCGTCGGCCAGGGCGAGCGCGTGAAGGTTGCCGTGCCGTCCTGGCGGCCGGATGTACATGGGCGCGCCGATATCGTGGAAGAACTCGTCCGTATCGTTGGCGTCGACCGCGTTCCGTCGACGCCGTTTCCGCGCGGCCCTGATGCCCGCAAGCCGGTGCTGACCGCGATTCAGCACCGCACCCGCAAGGCCAAGCGCGCGCTGGCTGCGCGCGGCCTGGTCGAAGCCGTGACCTGGTCGTTCGTCGGAAAGCGCGAGGCCGAATTGTTCGGCGGCGGCAAGGCGGAGCTGGCGCTGGCCAATCCGATCGCGTCGGAATTATCCGACATGCGGCCGAGCCTGTTCCCTGGTTTGATCATGGCGGCACAGAAGAATGCCGACCGCGGCTTTCCGGACGTGGCGCTGTTCGAGGTCGGACAGGTGTTCAATGGTGACCAACCGCAAGATCAATTTACCGCGGCATGCGGCCTGCGCCGGGCACTTGCGAAGAGCACCGGGATCGGCCGTCACTGGTCGAGCAAGGCTGAACCGGTCGATGCCTTCGATGCCAAGGCTGACGCATTCGCCGTGCTGGCCGCCGCAGGCGCGCCGATGCAGGCGCTGCAGGTCGTGCCCGGCGGGCCGCCATGGTTCCATCCGGGCCGCAGTGGCACCATCCAGATCGGGCCGCAGAATGTGCTCGGGGCCTTCGGCGAACTGCATCCGCGCGCGATTGCCGCGCTCAAGGCAGACGGGCCGCTGGTCGGCTTCGAAGTGATCCTGGAGAAGATTCCCGAACCGAAGGCCAAACCAACACGAGCAAAAGCCATGCTGGAGCTTTCGCCATTCCAGCCGGTTGAGCGAGATTTCGCCTTTGTGGTGGACAGTACGGTCAAGGCTGCTGACATCGTTCGCGCCGCGCAGAACGTCGACCGCAAACTGATTTCCGGCGTCACCGTGTTCGACGTCTACGAGGGCAAGGGCATCGAGTCCGGGAAGAAATCGATCGCGATAGCGGTTACCATGCAGCCGCGCGAAAAGACCATGACCGACGCCGAGATCGACGCACTGGCGGCCAAGATCGTCACCGAAGTCAGCAAGCGGACCGGCGGCGTCTTGCGCGGCTAATTCGGTAATAAATCCGTATAGGCGAAGCCGTCGCGCTCGACAGTCTCCCCGATTTTGACCTTGATCTTGCCTTTGAACATAGGGCCGGCCGCAACGAAAGAATGGAATTCGCCGTTTTCCCCGCACGGATCGGCGCCGGCGGGCAAGGCATCGAGCAAATCCATATCGAAACGGCGGCCGGCAAATCCGGCCGGCAATTTTGCGAGATCGACCGTCGCCAGATAAGCCTCCAGGCCGGCCGCGATCATGCCGCGCGCCAAATCCGAAGTCGCACGCCCCCATATCGGAAACACGGGCGTTATACCCGTACCTGCGAGCTGCCGTTCGCGATAGGCGCGTATGTCCTCGAGATACAGGTCGCCGAAAATAATATGCGTGACACCGCGCGCCTTGGCATCTTTCATCGCCGCCGCCATTTCGCGCTCATAAGTCTCGTTCGGGCAGGGATAGGGTATGCGCACGATGCAGGCCGGTAGACCGGCGGCGTCCAGTTGCGCAAGTAAGAGCTCCTCGCGCACGCCATGCATGCTGACGCGCCCGAACGTATCGGTCACAGTCGTCAAGGCGCCGACGATTTCAAGCGCATCCGCCCGGCGCGCTTCATGCAACGCCCAGGCACTATCCTTACCGCTCGACCAGGCTATTAACGCCTTCGGACGCGTCTTCATTTTTGACTCCTTATCGTCGGCGTCGCTTCGGCCGCACAGGTTCGTGACCCGCCGGTCGACGCTCTTCCGGCGGCTTCAGCATGCCAATGCGACGCAGCGCGGCTTCCGCAGCGCGCTCACCGGATTCCCAGGCGCCGTCGACTGTGCCCCAGCGTGTTTCATGCACGGCTTCGCCGGCAAACCAGACGCGGCCACCGACCGGCTCCATCATAATTCGGCGCGCATCCGTTGCATCGGGCGCCGCCGATGACATTGCGCCGAGTATCCAGGACTCGTGGTTCCAGCGCGTGGCATGGCTGCGTTTGATCGCGTTCTTGACGTCAGAGCCAAACAGTGACGCAAGCCAGTTGCCTGCGAAATCGATCATCGCGCCCTTGCCTTTTGCCGCCAGCTCGCGGCCGAAAGCTCCACAAACCTCAACCAGGTGCAGATCGGTCCCCGATACATTGGCAAGCAAAGCCGCCGTCTGCCGGCCGGCAGATTGCTCGAACACCAGATCGTCGCGTTTCAGATCGAGCGGATTGCCGGGCATTTCCAGTGCGATGTGATCGTAGCTGCCGAGGGCGAGTTTGGCCGCGGCGTCGAGCTGACGCTTTGGCACGTCCGGTTTGAATTCGATCCTGTTGGCAGCAAGCACATTGGTCGAAGCCGTCACGATCGCGGCTCGGGCACGCACGGTCCCGCTCGCTGTCGCGATATCCACGCCGTTGCGATCCCACCCGATCCGTTGCGCGGGCGCGGCAAGCTGCACCGGCAAATCGGCGGCAAGTCTGGCGAGCAACGCGCCGTATCCCTGCCGGCAGAACGCTTCGATGTCACGCTCGGGTACACGGGCGAGATCCACGGCAGAGAGTTGACCGAGGTCCTTTCCGCAAGCGAAGGGGCCGAGAACGAATTCGATTGTTGCTTTCCAATTGCCGAGGTCGCGCGGCAGCGCCCGCTCCGCAGCGATGTCGGCCCTGGCGCGGCCGGCAGCAGCGATGGCGCGATGCGAGCGCACCAGATTACTGAGAAAATTCTCCATTTCCGCGTCGCGCGCATTTCGCGGACCGACGCGCATGGTCTGTCCACGCGGCGCCGGATAGATTTCAAGCCCGATCTGCGGCGCAAGCTTCGCGAGCGGATTGCCTTCGGCATTGTGCATCCAATGCGCACCGAGATCAAAAGGAATGCCGAAGAAATTGCCGTCGGTAACGCAACGTCCGCCGACACGGTTGCCGGCCTCGATCACGGCGAGGCGCGCCTTGGCTGTAGCGATGCGCCGCGCCGCCGCAATACCCGCTGCGCCGGCACCGACGATTGCCACGTCCACATCGGCCGGCGCAGCATTTGCACACAGTGCCGGTGCCGCGGCGAACGCGGCGGAAGTGGCGAGAAATGAGCGTCGGCTAAGCGGCGGCATGGTATCCGAATGCTTGACGGGCAGGTCGGTACTTTGCCCGAAGGCGCGTGTGGCGGCAAATTTCATGGCTAATAATCGGTAACTCGCATGAGCGGCCAATGAACCAATTTGCAATGAGTCGTCATTAAGTTCGACATCAACAAGCCGTGCGGCAAGCGCATGATCCGGAAACGTGGATGCCGATTTTCGGAAATAATCATGCGTCCCTAAAACGACTGCACGCGGCGACGCGTCGCGCTTGAGCGTCAAGGAATGGCGTCAAGGACCGTGCAATGAGCTGGATTGCCGACGGGGTTGGGCGACTTCTCGCCAACTATCTGGAAAAGCCGGTGCACGGCTACGAGCCGTTCACGCCGAGCGACCCGGAGGCATTGCGCGCGACATTGCGGCCCGGCGATGTGCTCCTTGTCGAAGGCAACAACCATATCTCCGGCGTCATCAAATACCTTACCCAATCCACCTGGTCGCACGCCGCGCTCTATGTTGGACCGATCGGCGATCGCGTGACCGCAGACGGCGAGCCGCTGGTGCTGGTGGAGGCCAATCTCGGTCAGGGTGTTATGGCGGCACCGCTGTCGAAATATGCCCATTACCATTCACGCATCTGCCGGCCGACCGGCCTTCTCGAAGAGGACCGCGCGCGTGTATGCGCCTACGCTGCCGAACGGATCGGATTTGACTACGACCTGAAAAACATCATCGACCTGATGCGGTATCTGTTCCCGCTGCCGGTGCCGCAGCGCTGGCGACGGCGCATGATGGCGCTCGGCTCCGGCCACCCGACCCGCATCATCTGCTCAGCGCTGATTGCGCAGGCCTTCGAAAATGTGCGCTACCCGATCCTGCCTAAAGTGACAATGGTCGAAAGCGAAGCGGCGCGCCAGGAGCTCCTGGAAATCCGCCATTCGTCCCTCTTTGCACCGCGTGACTTCGACATTTCGCCCTATTTCGAGGTGGTCAAGCCGACAGTCGTGAAAGGCTTCGACTACAAGGCGATGGCCTGGGCCGATATTCCCGCCGAGGACGCCGACGAGATCGTTTCGCTGGTGCCGGCCGAAGATGAATCCATCGAAAACGACAAGCTGTCGCCTGCTGTCTGATCGACGCCACCCTTGCTCCTTGCCGCAGCCGGCCTTACCTCTGACTGCATGATCGACGCCGCCACAAAGGCTATCGCGCAATTATTCTCCGAGGGGCTGCGCCGCGTACTGCTGAAGGCGATCGGCCTGGCATTGCTGCTGATTGTCATCATCGGCGTCGTGCTGAACCGAATCTTTTCCGCACTCGCCGAGAGCGGCGCCAATTGGGCGGAGCAGACGTCCGGATTCGCACCGCACGCGGCATGGACGTCGCTCGCCTGGATCCTTTCGATCATGGCGGGGCTCGGCATCGTGACCGGCGCCTTGTTCCTGATGCCGGCGGTCACCGCCTTTGTCGGCAGCTTCTTCGTCGACGAAGTGGCAGATGTCGTGGAACACGAACACTACCCGGCCGAGGCTCCGGGGCGTGCCCTGCCTTTCTTCCGCGCATTGATCGAAGGCGTGAAAACGGCATTGCTGGCACTCGCGATCTACGTGTGCGCGCTGCCGTTTGTCTTTTTTGCCGGGCTTGGCGTGCTCGTCCTGTTTCTGGCGAACTCATATCTGCTCGGACGTGAATATTTCGAGCTCGCTGCCATGCGATTTCATGCGCCAGGCGAAGCCAAGGCACTGCGCAAACAGAACTCGACCTACGTCTTTCTGGCCGGCATGGTGATTGCCCTGTTCGTGTCAATTCCAATCGTCAACCTGGCGACTCCAATCTTCGCCATGGCCTACATGGTCCACGTGCACAAGCGCGTGGCCGGGCGCAAAATTGAATTGATCGAGCGAAGGTGACCATCAAGGCGTCAGGGGGTCAGCCCTTGGGCCGCAGGTCGATCACGCGCTTGGCCTTGCCGATCGATCGTTCGATCTTGCCCGGCTCGACCGTGTTGATGTCCGCGGTGACGCCGACTTGGGCTTTGATGCGCGTGGCGAGATCACGGTTGCATGCGGCCCGCACGGATTGATCGCTGGCCTCGGGACGCGCCTCCACCACCACGGTAATGGCATCGAGCCGGTCGTGGCGTCGCAATTCGATCACGAAATGCGCCGACAGGCGCGTGTCGGCGAGGATAATTTCCTCGATCTGGCTCGGGAATACGTTCACGCCGCGCACGATCAGCATGTCATCGGAGCGCCCGGTCACCTTTTCCATTCGCCGCATGCTGCGCGCGGTACCGGGGACGAGTTGGGTCAGGTCGCGGGTGCGATAACGAATCACCGGCATTGCTTCCTTGGTCAGCGAGGTGAAGACAAGCTCACCCACTTCTCCATCGGGCAGCACCGCGCCGGTCGCAGGATCGACCACTTCCGGATAGAAGTGATCCTCCCAGATGTGCGGTCCGTCTTTCGTTTCGATGCATTCACAGGCAACACCGGGACCGATCACCTCTGACAGTCCGTAGAGATCGAGTGCATGCATGTCGAAAGCCTGCTCGATTTCCGTCCGCATGGCGTTGGTCCAGGGCTCTGCACCAAATATGCCGATCTTGAGCGAGGAGCTGCGTGGATCAACCTTCTGCGTCCGAAATTCGTCAAGCAATGCAAGCATATAGCTCGGCGTGACCATAATAACGTCGGGCTTGAATTCGTCGATCAGGCGCACCTGCCGTTCGGTCATGCCGCCCGATACTGGCACCACCGTGCAGCCCAGCCGTTCAGCGCCGTAGTGCACGCCCAGCCCGCCGGTGAACAAGCCGTAGCCGTAACCGATGTGCACCATCATGCCGGGACGCGCGCCGCTCGCTCGCATGCTGCGGGCGCAGACGTCAGCCCACATGCTGATATCGCCTGCGCTGTAGCCGACCACCGTCGGTTTTCCCGTGGTGCCGGAGGAGGCGTGAATGCGAATGACCTGCTCACGCGGCACTGCAAACATGTTGAACGGATAGTTCTTCCGCAGGTCGTCCTTGGTGGTGAATGGCAGCCGCGCGATATCTGAAAGCTGCTTGATGTCGTCGGGATGGGCGCCGGCCTTGTCGAATAGTTCGCGGTAATGCGGCACGTTGGCATATGCGTGGCCGACCGACCACTTCAGTCGTTCAAGCTGCAGTGCGGCGATCTCGTCGCGCGATGCTATCTCGATCGGATCGAGATCGCTGCGATCCGGTTTCAACTTGGCGGCGCTGGGCTTGGTACTCGACATACGCCCGCCCTCGATCACAGCTTGCGCTGCGCCGCGTTCCAATGTTTCTCGAGATTGGCGATCAATGCCGGGCTGAAATGGCAATACGCCTGCTCGCGGCAATAAACTGCCATGTAGCGACGGAAGTCGTCGAGTGGCTCCTCACCGACGCGGAAAGCGCGCCGATTGCCGGCGGCGCTCACCACGCCGGAGCCGGTGAAATCCTCAACCACCCGGTCGATCGCCTGTTCCATTTCGCCGGGCTGCACGATCTTGTCACAGATCATGCGGCCTTCAGGCGTATCGCAGTCGAGCCTGCGCCCGACCATTATCGCCTGGCGGGCGATGCGCGCGCCGACGAAGCGCGTAAGCCGCAGATTGGCCGCGCCCGGAATGATGCCTTCCTTGCGTGCCGGTAGCGTCATATAGGCGTCGCTGCCAGCCACCACATAGTCCATCACCAGCAGATATTGGCAGCCGCCGCCAATGGCGAAGACGTCAAGGCCGGCAATCCATGGCTTCTCGCGCGTTCCGCCATAGACCTCATCGGGAGAGGCATTTCCTGTGGCCAGCCCGCGGAGCATCTTGTTGACGATGCCCATGTCACGGCGGATGTACCAGAGGTAGGGGATTCTTCCGCAATAGAGATGGGTGAGATTGATGCCGGCAGAGAAGATCTTGCGTCCGGCATATTTGGGATGCTCGACCACATCGCCGCGCAGAACGCAGATTTCGCTCATCGGATCGAGAATGGCGATGTCGGTCGCGGTCTCTGTGTCATCGAGCGTGTCGTCGTCTTCGGCATTGAGAAAGCGCGGATTCTTCACCGTTACGACTGCGGACCTGCCGCGGCGCTCCACCCGCGCCGGTCCGAAATCGACCACACCGCGCCTGATAAATTCGTTGGCGCGCTCCAGAGCCTCCGCTTTCGGTCGCAGCATGGCATCGCAGAGGTGCATGCCGGTTTCTGGCATCGCAAGCACCTGCGCCAGGAAAATTCCCTGATCGACCTCGACGCCATCCTTTTCGCTTTGCATGAAGGCACTTTCGGCCTCGACTTGCTTGCGCGTCGGCGTCAAGCCGGGAACGAGCCTGGCGGCTTCATAGGCGAGGTCATCCACCCGAACAAAACTGGCGAGATTCTTGGTGAGCCTGCGATAGACGGCTACGGCATGCCGCTTCAGGAAATCTTCGCGCGCACGGCGGCAGTCAGAAAGTATGAGATCTGCCGCCGCTTGTTGCTCGGCTGCGCGTCTGGGCTTTCTCGGCAATTTGGCGAGCAGATCGGCGCCGCCGCGCCAGAATTTTGTGCCCGCCGCGGCATCGCGCGTGAAGTTGCCGGTAAAGCGGGGTCTCGTCTTCGTCCATGCCGCGGCGGCTTTGTCAGGCACTCCAGCCCGACGGAGGCTCTCTTTCACATCCTGACTTACACGCTCGCGCGGATTTGCTGTCGCAGAGCCTTCCATACGCGCTCTCCCACTATTGTTTTTATGCGGCCGTTTTTGCCGGCCATTGGCACAAATCCGCGATAATGCATTTCTCGCACAGCGGCTTGCGCGCAAGGCAAGTGTAGCGCCCGTGCAGAATAAGCCAATGGTGGGCATGGCGCTTGTATTGCGACGGTATGACCTGCTCGAGCTTTTGCTCGACCTCAAAGGGCGTCTTGCCGGTGGCCATCCCGGTGCGGTTGCCGACCCGGAAAATATGGGTGTCGACCGCGATGGTCGGCTCGCCGAAGGCTATGTTGAGCACGACATTGGCGGTCTTGCGCCCGACACCTGGCAACGCCACCAGAGCTTCGCGGGAACGAGGCACCTGCCCACCATGCTCGGCAACCAGCCGCCGCGACAATTCGACCACGTTTTTCGCCTTGGTCCGGAACAGACCAATTGTCTTGACCAGTTCGCGCAAGCGGTCCTCGCCAAGCGCCACCATCTTTTGCGGCGTGTCCGCGGCAGCAAACAGCGCCGGCGTCGCCTTATTGACGCCGGCATCGGTCGCCTGCGCGGAGAGCACCACCGCCACGAGCAACGTGAACGGATTGATATACTGGAGCTCGCCTTTGGGCTCCGGGTTCGCGGCTTGAAAACGGCGGAACGCTTCCGCGATATGGGCATTGGTCATTCGCGGCAATTTGCCGTGAGCAGCCTTGATGTCGGCCGCGGCCTGGGTGGGTGCGGACTTGAGTTTCGCGGCCTTGCCCCTGCGCGTCTTCGGCAAAGGTTTGCGGGCGGGCTTTTTGCGGATCGCTTTTTTCGCCATGTTTCAGCTATACTGAGTGCCATGACCAGCGACAACGCCGACGAACTCGAACCCACGATCTTTTCCGCCTTGATCACGCCGCACCGGTCTCTCGGCAACATCGGCTTTGTGGTGTTGATGGCCGCTTTCGGCGGCGTAAGTTTCCTTGCAGGTATCGCATTTCTGGTGATGGGAGCATGGCCGGTATTCGGCTTTTTCGGGCTCGATGCGCTGTTGCTGTACTGGGCGTTCAGGCTCAACTACCGCCACGCCGCGGCTTACGAGGAAGTCACCATGACGCCAGTCGCACTCACGGTGCGTAAGGTCAGCCACCGCGGAACCGCACGCGAATGGGTGCTCAACCCACTCTGGGTCAGGCTCGAAAAGATTGTGCACGAAGAATTCGGCATCGAGCGGCTATTGCTGGTCTCGCGGGGAAAGCAATTGACGATCGCGAATTTTCTCGGACCGGATGAGAAGGCAAGCTTCGCCAAGGCCTTCGGCGCAGCGTTGAGCGAGGCCAAACGCGGCGTGACGCGGACGGTAGTGTCATAAGTTTTGCCAGAAATCGGGTGGCCGGCCCGCCCGGCCCGCCCTAGGTAACGGTCATGACCATGACCCTGGATAATTCCGCTTTGACCCATCGTTTCTCCGAGTTCGCGCCGCTGCCGACGGCGGCGGCCGACTACGACATCGTGCGTCGCGCCATAGCCCATATCCGCGGGAATTGGCGGGCGCAGCCTGAAATCGATACCATCGCCCGGGCCGCCGGCGTATCCGCCACCGATTTGCATCACCTGTTTCGCCGCTGGTGCGGTCTCACTCCGAAGGCATTCCTGCAGGCCCTCACCCTCAATCATGCGCGCGAGTTGTTGCGCTCATCAGCGAGCGTGCTGGAAACGTCCTATGAGGTTGGCCTATCCGGCCCCGGGCGGCTGCACGATCTTTTCGTGACGCACGAGGCGATGTCGCCAGGTGAGTGGAAAGCGGGCGGAGAGGGCCTGACCATCACGTACGGTTTTCACCCCTGCCCGTTCGGCATGGCACTGGTCATGATCACACCGCGCGGGCTCGCAGGTCTCGCCCTCGCCGATGCTGGCAAGGAACGCGCTGCGCTCAAGGATATGCGAGCGCGCTGGCCAAATGCGACATACGTGGAAGACTTTGCCGCAACCGCGGCGACCGCGCGGCGCATATTCGATCCCGCGCTGTGGCGTCCGGATCAGCCGTTGCGCGTCGTGCTGATTGGAACGGATTTCGAGGTGCGGGTTTGGGAGAAGCTGCTTACCGTTCCGATGGGCAATCTCACCACATATTCCGATCTCGCCGCTCGCGCCGGCGCGCCGAAAGCCGCGCGCGCAGTCGGCGCCGCAGTCGGCAAGAACCCGATCTGTTTCGTGGTGCCGTGCCACCGCGTGATCGGCAAGAACGGGGATCTCACCGGCTATCACTGGGGCATCACCCGCAAGCGGGCAATGCTGGGCTGGGAAGCCGGCATGGCGGCGGCCGCTTGAACATACCCGGTTCTGGATTCCCGGGCCGCTCCTTCGACGCGCCCGGAATGACAAGGAACACTACGCCGCCAAATCCAGTTTCGATTTCACCGTCGAATCGGCATTGAGCTGATAGATCATCGGCACACCGGTATCGAGATTAAGCTTGGTGATGCTTTCGGTGGTGTGACGATCAAGGACCATCACCAGCGCGCGCAGTGAATTGCCATGCGCGGAAACCAGCACGCGCTCGCCGCGCAGCACGCGCGGAAGCATTTCCTGGATATAATAGGGCAACACGCGCGCAGCGGTATCGCGCAAGGACTCGCCGCCCGGCGGCGCGGTATCGTAAGAGCGGCGCCAGATATGGACCTGTTCCTCGCCCCATTTCCTGCGGGCATCGTCTTTGTTCAGACCTGCGAGATCACCGTAATCGCGCTCGTTCAGCGCCTGATCCTTGAATACGGGAATTTTGGTCTGACCGAGTTCTTCCAGCATGAGATCGAGCGTGCGCTGCGCGCGTTTGAGAGCGGAGGTGAAGGCGACGTCGAACTTGATCCCTTGTGCCTTGAGTTTGCGCCCGGCCTCGCGTGCCTCCGCGATGCCCTTTTCGCTCAGGTCCACGTCGCGCCAGCCGGTAAACAGGTTCTTCTTGTTCCAGTCGCTCTCGCCGTGGCGCACGAGCACAAGCAGACGGTCGCTCATGAAATAGCCCCCTTCACACTTGGTTGTTCCGGGCTTTGGGCCCGGCTCAGGGATCACCCCGCATATACCCTTGGTCCTGCGCCGATTCCAGTCATAGCGACGCAATCCGGGAATTCATGCCAAGATACGGTCTCCAAAAGAGGTTCGCATGACCGGACAGGATTCAGACGGCGTCGAGTTGCTGTGGCCGACCGTATTCATGCGCCGGACGCTGCCCGGCCATGAGCTGGCCAACAAGGCGCTTTCGGCTTTCGTCCTCGAGCTTGAAGAAAAAAACAAGGATATGACCACCGACTATCTCGGCGGCAATCTCATGGCTGACGATCATCCCGCCGTTACCTGGCTACGCGACTGCATCAACCGCACCGTGGCCGACTACTTCCGTCAACTCGGCATGGCTTACAAGATAGATTGGTCGTTGCAAGGCTGGGCCAATGTCAACCGTCTGGGCGACTACCACGACCCGCACAACCACCCGCATTCCTATCTGTCGGGAACCTACTACGTGCAGGTGCCGAAGGACCGTGCGCCGCTACGCACGCGCAAGGACGTACGTCCAGGCGCCATCAGCTTCTACGATCCGCGCGGGCCAGCGGTAAACATGGGCGCGATAAGAGGCGATCCGTATATCGAGGCCGAACACACGGTGTACCCTGAGCCCGGGCAGATATTGCTGTGGCCGGCCTTCCTCACCCACTTTGTGCACCCGAATTTGAGCGAAACGCCGCGCATCAGCATCAGCTTCAATGTCGTGCTGAAATGGTCGAACGAATATTTGCCGCGGCAGGACTAGAAATCTTTCAGGCCAAGCACGTCCATCATCGAATAAAGTCCCGGCTTCTGCGAACGCGCCCATAACGCTGCGTGCAGCGCGCCGCGCGCGAAGATCATGCGGTCTTCGGCCTTGTGCACGAGCTCGATGCGCTCGGCTGGACCTGCGAAAATCACCGTATGCTCGCCGACCACGGTGCCGCCGCGCAAATTCGCAAATCCGATATCGCCGGCATGGCGCACACCGGTATTGCCATCGCGGGCGCGCACTGAATTCCGGTCGAGATCGATGCCGCGGCCCTCTGCCGCCGCGCGACCGAGCATCAGCGCAGTGCCGGAAGGCGCATCGACTTTCTGGTTGTGATGCATTTCCAGGATCTCAATGTCGAAGGAATTGTCCAGCGTCTTGGCCACGCGTCGTGTGAGCGCCGCCAAAAGATTGACGCCGAGACTCATATTGCCGGACTTCACGATCACCGCCTTCTTGGCGGCGTCCTTGATTTTGGCCTCGTCGGCGGCGCTCAGGCCGGTGGTGCCGACGATGTGCACCTTGCCGGTCTTGGCCGCGAGCTCAGCCAATGCAACGGTCGCCACCGGCGCGGTGAAATCGACGATGCCGTCGGCCTTGGCCACGAGCGCGCCGGCATCGCTCGACAGCTTGATGCTGTTTTCCGGCGTACCGGCGAGCGTGCCGGCATCCCAGCCGATTAGCGGCGAGCGCGCGTCTTCCAGCGCGCCCGCGAGCACGTAACCTTTGCTGTCGGCGATCGCCTTGACCAGTGTGCGCCCCATGCGCCCGCCGGCCCCCGCCACAATCAGGCGCATATCGGCCATAGATCAAGCTCCCGGAATATCGAGGCGGTATAGCGCGACGGGCGAAGGACGACTAGGGCTGCGGGCCGTCATAGCCCTCGACGACGACGATATCGCCGTCGGAAGCGGACATGCGCAATTTCCTGGCTTCCTGGTATTCCGTCGAGCGATAGCAGGACATTGCCGTCTCGTAGTCGGGAAATTCGATGATGACGTTGCGTGAGCGATTCTGCCCTTCGACCGATTCCGACTGGCCGCCGCGTGTAAGATACCGCGCGCCAAATTTCTTGAAGATCGGCTGAATGGCGATCGTGTAGGGCTTGTACCCATCCATGTCCTTCACATCGACGCCCGCGATCCAGTAGCCTTTCGCCATCGTCGTCCTCCCCTTCATCGGCCGGTTGCTTGTTCGATCTCGGCGACGATTCGCTCTGCTGCCGCCTTGGGATCGCCGGCCTCCACGATCGGGCGGCCGACCACCAGGTAGTCCGCGCCGGCCGCGATCGCCTTCGCAGGCGACATGATGCGCTTCTGGTCGCCGGTGGCGCTGCCCGATGGCCGAATGCCCGGCGTCACCAGCGTCATGCCGGGCCCGACGATCTTGCGCAGATTGGCCGCTTCCTCGGCCGAACACACCAGGCCGTCGACACCGGTGTCACGCGCCTGTGCCGCCCGCGCGGCCGCGAGTTCGGTAACGCTCAGATCGTAGCCGGCAGCGGCAAGATCGGCATCGTCATAAGATGTGAGTACGGTGACGGCGAGAATGCGTAGCGTGGAGCCCTTCTTGCCCTCCACCGCCGCTTTCATGGTCTGCGGATAGGCATGCACTGTGAGAAAGGTTGCACCGATCTGCGCGACGCTTTCTACACCCTTTGTCACCGTGTTGCCGATGTCGTGCAGCTTGAGATCGAGAAACACCTGCTTGCCGGCCGCGATTAATCCGGCCGCGAACGACAGCCCGCCGGCAAAAGCGAGCTGATAGCCGATTTTGTAGAAGCCAACGGCCTCGCCCAGCCGCGACACCATGGCTTCGGCTCCTGCAACCGACGGCAGATCGAGGGCAACGATCAAGCGTTCGCGTGGATCCAGCGTCAATGCGACTCCCTCACATCATCAGCCGCGCCATGTCCACCAGCCGCGTCAACTGCGCGCGGAACTGGTTGGCGATGCGCGTGTCCACGATATTATCCATGTCGTCGAAGGCCTGGTCCGCTGACGGTATCGCCACCTGTTCGGGAATAACCAGCGCGCCGCAGCCGAGCTCGAGAATCTGCCGCAACGCCGTCAGCGAGTGCAGGCCGCCGGCCGGCCCCACCGATGCCGCGCTGATCGCGAATACGCGGCCCCTGAAAGCGGCATAGGTGGGGTCACCGCGTTCGCGCACGCGCGACACCCAATCGATGGCGTTCTTGAGAAGTGGTGTGACCGAGGCGCTATATTCGGCGCTGGCGATGAACACGCCGTGATGGGCCATGATCATCTGCTTGAGCTTGAGAGCATTGGCGGGCTGCCCGGTCCGGGCATCTAGATCGGCATCGTAGATGGGCAGCGGGTAGTCGGCGAGCGAAATGCGTGTCACGTCGGCGTCGATCAGTGTCAGCTCCTTCGTCGCCAGTGCCGCAAGCTTGACGTTATGCGAACCGGTGCGGGTGGAGCTTGCGAAGACGAGGATCTTGGGGATGGCCATCGGCGGCTCCGTTGAACGCCGGCCACCAATAGCACAATGCGCGCGTCAGCGGCCGCGATAGACCCAGACGCGCGCCGGCGGCAGATTCATCCAGATCAACTCGGAGGATTCCGCCTTGATACCGGACAACGCCTTCGGAATTGGCGGCACCATCGCGTAAGTGAACTGGACAAATGGCGCGGACGGCGCCAACAGCCCCATTGCATCCGAGATCAGGCGCAGCCGGGTGCGCAACGGCTTGGTGACCAAGGGCAGACCGGAAACCACGGCAGCAGCCGGCTCTCGCACGAATGTTTCCAGCAAGCGGCGCAGCCGGTAGGCGTCGCCCTGGACCACCGTTGCGGCCGGATAGCGAGTACGCAACAGCCGGCAGAAGTCCGGATCAAATTCGACCAGGATCAAACGCGCCGGGTCGACGCCATGCTCGACCATAGCCTCGGTCACCGGACCGGTACCCGGCCCGAGCTCGATCACCGGACCGCTCGATTTCGGGTCGACATAGCGCGCCATGGTGCGCGCCAGTGCGCGGCCCGACGGCATCACCGCGCCGGTGGACAATGGCTTCTCGATCCATGTGCGGATGAACTGCATCTCGTCATCGAGACGCAGGGGTTTCTTTTCAACGCGGACAACAGAATGCGACGGCATTGATGCAAGGTCACGCGTGGAAGCTTGGGGACGTTGGCCCCCTGTAACAATCGGTATAGGTCGCCGGGCGGGGGGTCAAGATGACTTCCCTGACTGGCTGCCCAGATTCCCGAGCCCGTCGAGAAACTCCTTGACTCGACTGAAGAATCCAGTCGATTCCGGTTGGGTGTTCTCGGACGAAAGCTTTTCGAACTCAGCCAAGATCTCACGCTGCCGTTTGGTCAGATTTTGCGGCGTCTCTACCGCTACCTGAACATACATGTCGCCGGTCTGTTTCGCGCGGAGCACCGGCATGCCCTTGCCCGACAGCCGAAAACGTCGCCCGGTCTGCGTTCCGGCCGGGACCTTCACGCGGGCCTT
Source organism: uncultured Alphaproteobacteria bacterium (assembly GCA_963828695.1). GTDB lineage: Bacteria > Pseudomonadota > Alphaproteobacteria > Rhizobiales > Xanthobacteraceae > Pseudolabrys. Next base: position 1,892,278 of record CAWHFS010000001.1, read on the forward strand.
GCTGCCGTCGATCGCGGGCACCTCAAATTCACCACCAACTGCCGCCGCGACCATGGAGATTGGTACCCGGCAATGCAGATCGGCGCCGTCGCGCTGGAAAAACTCATGCGGCGCAAGCGAAAGGAAAATATAGAGATCGCCCGCCGGTCCGCCGCGCAGGCCGGCTTCGCCCTCCCCCGCAAGCCGGATGCGGGTGCCGTCTTCGACCCCGGCGGGGATATTGACTGACAGGGTACGCTCGCGCGTCACCCGGCCGGCGCCGGAACAGGCCGTGCATGGATCGTCGATCGACTGGCCGCGTCCGTGGCAGGCCGGACAGGTCCGCTCAAGCGTAAAAAAGCCCTGCGCATGCCTGATCTTGCCGGCTCCGCCGCAGGTCGCGCAGACCTTCGGCTTGGTGCCGGGCTTGGCGCCCGTTCCCGAACAGGCTTCGCAGGTGACTGAGGTCGGGATGCGAATCTGCGCGGTCTTGCCGTGGAATGCGTCTTCCAGGCTGATTTCCATATTATAGCGCAGATCCGAGCCGCGCTCGCGGCCGGAGCCGCGGCCGCCGCGGCGGCCGCCACCCATGCCGAACAGATCCTCGAAGATATCCGAGAATGTGGTGGCGAAATCGGCGCCGAACCCGTGCCCGCCGCCCATACCGCCCTGCTCGAAAGCGGCGTGACCAAAGCGATCATAGGCGGCGCGTTTGTCGCCGTCCTTGAGCACATCATAGGCTTCGTTGAGTTCCTTGAAGCGGTGCTCGCATTCGGTGTCGCCCGGATTGCGATCCGGGTGATGTTGCATGGCGAGCTTGCGGAACGCGGCCTTGAGTTCGACCTCGTTGCAGGCGCGCGAGACGCCCAGCACTTCGTAGTAATCGCGCTTGGACATGCCGGTACCGCCTTAGATTCCGATTGCCGTCATAGCCGTACTTGATTCGCCCTGCGACCGTGTCCCCAAAAATGCACCCCCGGGGTTCTCCCGGGGCGACATGTCTTGAAGTTGACGGCAACCAGCGCACGGCTTGCGCCATGGGTCAGGCGGATTTCTTGTTGTTCTTGTCGTCGTCAACTTCGGTAAATTCCGCGTCGACCACGTCTTCTTTTTTGCCATCGGCGCCGGCGGTGCTCTCGCTGCTGTCGGCGCTCTGGCTTTCGGCCTGTTGCTTGTACATGGCTTCGCCGAGCTTCATGGAAGCCTGCGCCAGCGCATTGGTCTTGGCCTGGATCGCCGAGGAGTCATCGCCCTTGAGCGCTTCCTTCAGGTCGGCAATGGCATTTTCAATAGCCGAACGTTCAGCATCGCCGATCTTGGAACCATGTTCGGAGAGCGCCTTCTCGGTGGAGTGCACCAGCGCCTCGCCGTGGTTCTTGGCTTCGACCGCAGCCTTGCGCTGCTTATCCTCTTCGGCGTGGGCTTCCGCGTCCTTGACCATCTTCTCGATGTCGGCCTCCGACAGTCCGCCCGAAGCCTGGATGCGGATCTGCTGCTCCTTGCCGGTCGCCTTGTCTTTGGCGTTAACGTTGACAATGCCGTTGGCGTCGATGTCGAAGGTGACCTCGACCTGCGGCACGCCGCGCGGGGCCGGCGGAATGCCGACCAGATCGAACTGGCCGAGCATCTTGTTGTCGGCCGCCATCTCGCGTTCGCCCTGGAACACGCGGATCGTGACCGCGTTCTGATTGTCCTCGGCGGTGGAGAATACCTGGCTCTTCTTGGTCGGGATCGTGGTGTTGCGATCGATGATGCGGGTGAACACGCCGCCCAGTGTTTCGATGCCGAGCGATAGCGGGGTCACGTCGAGCAGCAACACGTCCTTGACGTCACCTTGCAGCACGCCGGCCTGGATCGCTGCGCCAATGGCAACCACCTCGTCCGGGTTGACACCCTTGTGCGGCTCCTTGCCGAAGAACTGCTTGACGACTTCCTGCACCTTCGGCATGCGCGTCATGCCGCCGACCAGAACCACCTCGTTGATCTCGCCAGCGGAGATGCCGGCATCCTTGAGCGCCTTGCGGCACGGCTCGACGGTTTTCTGGATGAGATCGTCAACCAGCGCCTCGAACTTGGCACGGGTGAGCTTCATGGTGAGATGCTTCGGCCCGGAGGCGTCCGCCGTGATGAACGGCAGGTTGATCTCGGTCTGTGTTGTGGACGAGAGTTCGATCTTGGCCTTCTCGGCGGCTTCCTTTAGCCGCTGCAGCGCGAGCTTGTCGCGGCGCAGATCGATACCCTGCTCCTTCTGGAATTCGTCGGCGAGATAGTTCACCAGACGCATGTCGAAATCTTCGCCGCCCAGGAACGTGTCGCCGTTCGTGGACTTCACTTCAAACACGCCGTCGCCGATTTCCAGGATCGAAATATCGAACGTGCCGCCGCCGAGGTCGTAGACCGCGATCGTGCCGGTCTTCTGCTTGTCGAGACCATAGGCGAGCGCGGCTGCCGTCGGCTCGTTGATGATGCGCAGCACCTCGAGGCCGGCGATCTTACCGGCATCCTTGGTGGCCTGACGCTGGGCGTCGTTGAAATAGGCTGGAACGGTGATGACAGCCTGCTCGACTTTCTGCCCGAGATAGGCTTCCGCCGTCTCTTTCATCTTTTGCAGAATGAAAGCGGAAATCTGCGAGGGAGAATACTGCTTGCCGTCCGCCTCTACCCAGGCGTCGCCATTTGACGCCTTGGAGATTTTGTAGGGGACGAGCTTCTTGTCTTTCTCGACCATCGGGTCGTCGTAGCGCCGCCCGATCAGGCGCTTGACCGCGAAGATTGTTTTTTCCGGATTGGTGACCGCCTGGCGTTTTGCCGGCTGGCCGGTGAGCCGCTCGCCGTCGTCGCTGAAGGCGACGATCGACGGGGTGGTTCGCATGCCTTCGGCGTTTTCGATGACTTTCGGCGTCTTGCCTTCCATAACGGCGACGCACGAATTCGTGGTGCCGAGGTCGATGCCGATGACCTTGCCCATGGTTCTTCCTCTCAAATTGCGGCAGGCCGGCCGGGCCCGTTGGCGCCCGAAGGGGATCTGTCAGCCGCTGGCTACAAACCCCTTATCCAGCCCCCTGGATACGCGATTCACCGCGTTTTCGCGGCTTAATCGCTCATATAGGAGGGCCTCTCCGGCCCGCAAGACAGGCAATCACGAAAACGCGAGGCGGCGACCATTGCGGCAGCGCTCCGAGCCGGTTACGCAGGCGGGCGCCTCGGCGCCCCCGGCAAAAAGAAGCGATCTCATGCTGCGTCGATCGACGTTTTTTCGGCTCGCAAGGTTAACCGCCGCCCTGGTCGGTATGGCCGTTACGAGCCTTGCTGCTGCCGATCCGGTGTTCCCGCCAGGCGAGCGCATCGGTATTGAGCCGCCGCCGGGACTTGTCTTGAGCAGGCAGTTCTCCGGTTTTGAGGACCGCGACCGCAAGGTCGCAATCACCATCCTTGACCTGCCGGGACGGGCCTACGGCGAGCTCGAAAAATCCTTGTTCGGACCTGCCAAGGCCGACCTGACGGTGGATAAACGCGAGCTGTTCGTCTTCAACGGCGGCATTGGATTTCTTGGCACCGGCCACGGGCAGGTGAACGGTGTTGCCGTGCACAGATGGCTGCTGCTTGCCAATGTGGCGAACGACAAGATCGGCCGTATCGCCACCCTGGTCAATGTCCAGGTGCCTGATACCGCTCTGGCCGCCTATCCGGAGAACGTCATCCGCGCCGCGCTGGCCAGCGTCACCTTCCGGCCCACTCCGCTGGAGGAACGACTCAACCTGCTGCCGTTCAAGATCGACGAACTCGCGGGCTTCCGGGTAATGCAGGTCTTGCCAGGCGGCGCCGTCCTGACTGACGGACCAACCGACAATCTCAACAAGCAGCCCTACGTGATCATCGGGGCCGGACGCGGTTCGCCCGGCGAGCCTGACGGCCGCGGCAGGTTCGCGCGCGATCTCCTGTCGGGCGCACCAGTGCGCGACCTCACCGTGGTGTCAGCCGAGTCGATGCGGATTGGCGGCCGGCCCGGCTACGAGATCAGGGCACAGGCCAAAGGCCTGGATGGCGAACCGATCGCCCTGGTGCAATGGGTGCGCTTCGGCGGCGGCGTGTTTCTACGTATCGTCGGAATCGCCCGCAAGGATGATTGGGATCGCGAATTCACCCGTTTCCGCGCCATACGCGACGGAATCGATTTCCGCTGAATTGTACCTTCGCGCGGCGGTCGCTGCCCGATCTAGAATTTGACCGTACTGCGGACGCCGGCAATGAAAGCATTGCCTACCGTCGCGCTGGGATCATTGGGGTCCGGCACGTTGCCGCCAGGATGAATGATGTATTGCAGGTCCGGCTGAATGATCCACCATGGTGCGATCTGCGCCTGGTAACTCAGCTCGAGCACGACCTCCTCGTTCCGGATCGGATAGGGCGGTCCGTTTACAGCGAGGGTGTCCTGATCCAGCGCCACGGCATCGCAACTGATCTTCGCATAGGCCACGCCAAACGTGAGCACATCTTCTGCGCGGCCCGGAAACAAGCCTTTGATGCCGGCTCCGCCATCGACATAGTACGATATGAGATTGCGATCAGATGGTGAAACACTTCCACGGACGAACAAACTCAAACTGGTCTCTTGTTGGCGCCAAACAGTCTGATCGATCACTCCGAAGACACCCCAATTGCCGCGGTGGTTGAGCGGGTCCACAACGGTGGGGTCGGCAAGCGAAACAATCGCACCCATGCCATCAAGTCCGAAATGTTGGTCCACGAAATCCGCCGTCTCATACCAGACGCCAAGCTTGTAGACGCCAGGCAGGCCGGTCGCATGCTTGCCCTGATTGATGGCGTATTGCAGTTCGCCAATCCACAATGCGCCGCCGCTGAAGCTGAATGTCGTGCCATACCGGTTGCAGACTTGGGGATTGTCATTGCAGTTGCGGCCAGCCGGGTCACCCGATAGCACCGCCGCGAGCACGGTAAGATCCTCGGTTGGTTTGATCAGGACGCGCACGCCCGGTGAAGCAAGTGGGTAAGCTGGTCCGCCGCTGATCATGTTGGCAGCGAATATGCCAGGCCAGCCGAACGTACCATTGATCAACCCGCCACTTGTCGTGCTTGTGAAGGATTCGAAATCAATACCGAGCTGACCGATCCGAACCGATATTCGGTCATCGAAAAAATTCTGCTGAAACCAGATACTGAATAGCCGCGTTGTCGCCAATGCATCGATATTGCTGGGGTCGGCGATGCTACCGACATTGTCGGCAACGTTGAAGCCGCCGTTGTGGATCTGGAATACGGTGACATTCGTGCTCGCACCTTTCCAGCCGACCAATTTCTCGAGATCGGTGTCCACCGTCAGGTCGACCCTGCCCTCGAAGCTGGCGCGCTGGCGCAGGCCACCGGACAAGACCGCAAAGGTTTCGGCGATATAGCTCAGACCGATATCGATACCCTTTGCCTTCAATGCGGAGCGCGCGCCGCCCCAGTCGCCGGTCAGCGTTTCCTGCTCCCAGATCGATGCGGGCGGTTTCGCCTTCTCCTCGGCTCGCGCAGCAGACACGCCGGCGGCGACCGTCGCGGCCGCGATCAAAACCAGAAACCCCCGCATTTTCCCGCTCCGTCCGTCGCCCCGCATATCCCTTGCCTCTCCTTGCAGCAATTCAACCAGAGCCGCTATTTCGCCAGATCCGCCAGTTGCCGCAGCGCCTTGAGGTGCGCCTCCCGCACCGTCGGATTGAACAGCGACCAAGGCTCGGCCAGTTTCAGGTCGCCAGCCGCCACCGCAGCTTGTTGCCGGTAGTCGGCATAGGCTTGCGCCGCGCCGTCGAAATCGGCGGCATCTGCCGCCATAGCAATGCGCCGCAACGTCAGGACCATGTCCTTCACCGTGCCGCGCGCGCGCAGGCGCTCGGCGAGACCGCCGCTCACGCTGGTATCCTTGGCGGCAGGGAATTGCTCGCCCAGCTCGCGCCACTCATTACCGACGGCATCGACGGTCAGGGCGATCACTTCCTTGTTGCGTTCGGGAATTGCCGTGTCCAGGACGCTCACGAATTGCGCGATTTCCTCGAGCGCGGCCTGCGCCGTGCTGCGGACGACCGGCTCCTGCGCATCACCGATCGCATTGAGGTAGGCGACAAGGTCGGTGCGCTCGTTGCGGGTGAGACCGAGATCGAAATGGCGATCGAAGTACCCGACGACCTGATCATACGTATCGAAGCGACCATCGTGGAAATAAGGCGCATTGAAATTGGCGTTGATCAGCGTCGGAGTCTTGACCCAACCACCGGTTCCGACGTCGTGCACTTTGTGGTCGACGAAAACGCCGCTTGGCTGATGGCAGCTTGCGCAGCTCATCGAGGCGTCACGCCGGAACGGCCTGTTGAACAAAACTTCGCCGCGGCGAGCCGAATCGGGCGCTTCCCCGGTGAGCCTCCCGCCGGGCCCGAGTTTTGGGTTGGGCAGAAATGCAATTTCCTTGATGTACGTTTCCAGCGCGTCGAGAAACTGTCCCGATGGCTCGGGACCGGCGAATTCGTTGACGATGGCGTTGCGGGTAAATTCGCGCAATGACGGGAAACGGCCGTCGTGAGCATAGGGCGCGAGAAATTTGGCGCCGCGCAGGCTCGGCGGCCTTACTGCATCGAGTACGCCGTTATCGGCCTTGGGATTGAACAGCGGCCCGCTGACGTCGAACGTGCCGGGACGGCTCGACAGGCCGGGGATGTACAGTTTGGGGTTATTGCTGCCTTGCTGATGGCAGGTTGCGCAGCTGATGCCGGCTTGCCGCGCCAAGCCACCGAAAATTCCCGGCGAGGAAAACAACAGGTCGCCAAGATTGAGCAGATATGACCGCTTGCCGCCTGCAAGTTCCGAATAGAACAGCTCGTTCGGCTGATCGAGCGGCTCTTCATAGAGTTCAGTCCCGGGCGGCAGCACGCCTTCCCTGGTAGTGATGGGGGTCGACCACGCCAGGAATGTTCCTTGCCACAGCAGCGCGCCGACACCCGCCGCCCAGGCAATTCGCTTCGTCGATGCCAATGTGCAAAACATGACCTCAGTCGCCCAGCTTCGGCTTCTTGAGCTTGAGCTTCGGGCCTGCGCTCTGCAACAGCACCGCCAGTTCTTCGCCCGCTTTGTGCAGCGCCGGCTGATCGAGTTGTTTTAGATCCTTCACCTTCACCAGCATTTCGACATCTTCGATCTTGTCGTAGATCGCAGCGGCAAGCTTTGCATCACGCGTCTTCAATGCGCCCTGAAAAACGAGCTTGTACACAGCCTCTATGCCCTCGACATTTTCCTGCATGTCGATGAGGGACGTGCCGGCATAAGGCGATTCGCCGCCCTTGGATTTATTCTCGCCAATTTCGTAAGCAAGTTTGGTGACGCCGTTGAGCAGCCCTTGTGGCGCGAACTTGAAGCTTGCGGCGCTCAACTGCTTGCTGAATTCACCAAGGTCCGCCACGAGCTTGTCGATCGGTCCGCCGAGTTCCTCGAGCTTGCCGGCGAATACCGCCGCCTCGACGGCGTGGTAGCCCTGCTTGGCATCGGGCCAGGCGTCTATGACCTCGTCGAGCTTTGGAAAGAATTCGCCGGTGATCGGCTCGATGGCTTCCCACCCTTTGCGCGATTTGATCCAGGATGCCTGCGCCGCCTTCACGTCGTTGGCCTTGACCGCAGCTTGCAGTTCCCTGGCGCCGGCCAAGGCGATGCCGATATGCTCGACCGCGTACGGCTTGTAGTTCTTCGCGCCGTCACTCAACCCGTCGGCATTGGCGTGTGTTGCTGTCGAGACGAAAGCAAGCGCAAGCAGCGCGCAAAAAAGTCGGATTGACTTCGACATGGTGTCTCCCCCGCGATCAATACTCGCGGCGCAACATTCATCGGGCTGGGACCGACGTCAAGCAAAAAACACTTTAATATCAATAGTTTATAATTAGTCAAAATCGAAATTACACGAGCCTGCCGCGCGCTGTCCGCGGCTTTCAAATTATTCCAATGAAGAATTCGAAGGCAAGCTATTGGTCGCGTTCACGAACGTCGACCGCGAAATGCGACAGCAAGCTTCATTCTCTTTGCGAAGCGACTATGGAGATCGAGTCCGCCATCGCGACAAATTCCGGACGCATCAACAATCGAAATTCAGGCTGCGCTACCGGCATTGTCATTGGCGGAAGACGAGGGCGATTTCGGCGCCTTGCTGACGGCGACCAGCGCCGGACGCAGCACACGATCGCCGAGCATGTATCCGGCCTGGATCACCTGCGCGACGTGTCCAGGCGGAAGCTCGGGATTTTCAATCTCGTACATTGCCTGATGGACGTTCGGATCAAACTTCTCGCCTGCGGGCGAGAATTTTTTCACGCCGTTCTTCTCGAGGACCTTAAGCAATTCGCGTTCGGTCAGTTCGACACCCTCGACCAGCGACTTGATTTTTGCGTCGGCCTGCTCACGCAGTTCGGGCCCGATCGCTTCCAGGGCGCGATGCATGTTGTCGGCCACGGCCAACACATCGCGGGCAAAGCTTGCGTTCCCATACATTCGCGCGTCGATCACTTCGCGCTCGGTCCGCCGGCGCAGGTTTTCCATCTCCGCAAGCGTGCGCAGTACCTTGTCCTTGTACTCGGCGGCCTCGCGTAGCGCTTCGGCCAAGGGATCAAGCTGTTCTGGTGCGGTCTGCGCCTGGGCCGTGGCGTTTTCGGCCTCGGCGCCCGCATTGTCGGCCTGGCGAGCGGTCGGATCCGTCATCGTCCTCATGTCCATTTCGTGGGGGCTCGGATGCGAGGGATATCAGGGCTGACAAGCAAAAAATCAAGCGTTTAGCCCGACAAGAGACGACTGACCAACCGTGCGGTGTAGTCGACCATCGGGATGACGCGGGCATAATTGAGCCGGGTCGGCCCGATTACGCCAATCACGCCTAAAATGCTGCCTTTGCTGTCGCGATAGGGCGCCACGATGGTCGACGAGCCGGACAGTGAAAACAGCTTGTTCTCGGACCCAATAAAAATACGCACCCCTTCGCCCCGTTCGGCACGCCCGAGCAGATCTATCACCCCGCGCTTGGTCTCAAGGGCATCGAACAGCGAACGCACCCGCTCAAGGTCTTCGAGCGCGTGCAAATCTTCCAGGAGGTTGGCATGGCCGCGGACGATCAATTGGCGGTCGTCGTTTTCCCCGCCCGACCAGCTCGCCAGCCCGGCAGAAATGATCTTCTGCGTCAATTGGTCGAGCTCGGCCTGCCCCTGTTCCAACGCGGTCTCGATTTCCGTGCGGAGCTCCGACAATGCCTTGCCGCGAATTCGGGCGTTGAGAAAATTGCCCGCCTCGATCAAGGCCGAGGTCGGCAAGCCGGCCGGCAAGTTGAGCACCCTGTTTTCCACCTGGCCGTCTTCGGCTACCAGCACGGCCAGTGCTCGTTCAGGCTCCAGACGAACGAATTCAATATGCTTGAGCCGCACATTGCTTTTGGCCGTCAGCACCACCGCGGCCGAGCGGGTCAGGCCGGACAATGTCTGCGAGGCTTCAGTGAGAACGGCTTCCAGCGACTTGTTGCTACCGGCGCCCGCCACCTGGGCTTCGATCGAACGGCGATCGGTCTCGGTCAGGTCGCCGATTTGCATCAAGGCGTCGACGAAAAAGCGCAACCCCAACTCAGTCGGCAACCGGCCGGCGGAGGTATGCGGGGCAAAGATCAGGCCGAGCTGTTCGAGGTCCGACATCACATTGCGGACCGAGGCCGGCGACAGTGAAATCGGCAACAGACGCGCCAGATTGCGCGAGCCGACCGGCTCGCCGGTCGCGAGGTAGCTCTCGACGATCTGGCGAAAAATTTCCCGCGAGCGCTCATTGAGCGCAGCCAGGCCGACCTGCGTCGCGCCAATCGGGACGTCGTGCGAAGCCACCGTAAAACTCCTTAAATTCGGCCACCAGTTGACCATTCCCCCGGCCTTGTTCAAGCCGGGCTTATAGTTATGGTGTGCGCCGACAATCGATAAATAGCCAGCGCCAGCCCGCCGGCAACGGGGAGGATCAAGCCCAATGCGGCCAAGTCGCCGACAGGTCGATGAACTGCGCCCCGTTTCGCTCGAACGCGGGGTGGTCAAATATGCCGAAGGCTCCTGCTTCGTGAAATTCGGCGACACCCACGTCCTGGTGACCGCCAGCCTGGAGGAGCGCCTGCCGCCCTGGCTCAAGGGGCAAGGCCGCGGTTGGATTACCGCCGAATACGGCATGCTTCCACGCGCCACCTCCGAGCGCACCCGTCGCGAAGCCAGCGCCGGCAAACAGGGCGGGCGCACGGTCGAAATCCAGCGGCTGATCGGCCGCTCCTTGCGTTCGGTCATCGACCTGCAGGCGCTTGGCGAAAGGCAGATCACGATAGATTGCGACGTGATCCAGGCCGACGGTGGTACCCGCACCGCGTCCATTACCGGCGCCTGGGTCGCATTGTCGGATTGCCTTAACTGGATGAAGTCGCGCGATATGATTCAACGCCAGGTCCTGCGCGATCACATCGCTGCGGTCTCCTGCGGCGTGTTCAAAGGCACTGCCGTGCTCGATCTTGATTACGCGGAAGACTCCGAAGCCGACACCGATGCCAATTTCGTCATGACCGGCTCGGGCAATATCGTCGAAGTCCAGGCAACTGCGGAAAAAGACCCCTTCAGTGAGGATCAGTTCCTGGCATTGCTGGCGCTGGCGCGCAAAGGCATCGAGAAGCTGGTGGGCCTGCAAAAAATGGCGGTGATGTGAGCCGACAGCTCACCGGTCCGGTGGTCATCGCCACCCACAATCCGGGCAAGCTCAGCGAGATGCGCGAGTTGCTCGCACCGTTCTCAATCACCGCGCAATCCGCCGGCGAACTCGGACTGTCCGAGCCGAAAGAAACCGGCAAGAGCTTTGCCGCCAATGCCCGCATCAAGGCCAAGGCCGCCGCCAAGGTCACGGGACTTGCCGCGTTTGCCGACGATTCCGGCCTGGTGGTCGAGGCACTGGCTGGCCAACCCGGTATTCATTCCGCGCGCTGGGCCGGTCCCGACAAGGATTTCCGCGCGGCAATGAACCGTGTCCAGACATTACTCATCGAACATGGTGCAAAGAACCTCGAGCAGCGGCGGGCGCATTTCGTGGCCGCACTCTGTCTCGCCTGGCCCGACGGCCATGTCGAAGAATTCGAAGCGCGCGTTGACGGTGTCGTCGTCTGGCCGCCGCGTGGCGACAAAGGTTTTGGCTATGATCCACTATTCCTGCCAGACGGGTTCGACCGCACATTCGGCGAGATGACTGCCGACGAAAAACACGGACTGCCACCGAAAGGCCGGGGCCTGTCGCACCGCGCCCGCGCGTTCCTCAAACTGGCGGACGCGTGTCTGCGCCAGACGCGCAGTTCCGGATCGTTACAATTTTAATCAACTGTACGCCGCAAACGCTGATGCGCACTGGCTGCCAACCCCGACGCAACCTATGATGCTTAACATGATTTTAACCACACCCGCGCCGTTTGCCGTCTACGTGCACTGGCCGTTCTGCCTTTCAAAATGCCCTTATTGCGACTTCAACAGTCATGTCCGCCATGGCGGCGTCGACGAAGCGCAGTTCGTGCGCGCGTACGAGACTGAAATTGCAGTGACGGCCGCGCGCATACCGGACCGCACGGTGTCGACAATCTTTTTCGGCGGGGGCACGCCCTCGCTCATGCAACCCTCCTCGGTGCAGGCAATCCTGGACGCAATCGGCAAACATTGGACCGTCGCTGCCGATGTTGAGGTCACGCTCGAAGCCAATCCGACCAGTGTGGAAGCGACCCGCTTTCGCGGTTACCGTTCGGCCGGCGTCAATCGCGTGTCGCTCGGCGTGCAGGCCCTCGACGATGGCGCCCTGAAAGAGCTCGGCCGCCTGCACACCGCACAGGAAGCGCTCGACGCGGTTGCGGTCGCGCGATCGATATTTCAGCGCTATTCGTTCGATCTCATCTACGCGCGGCCGCGCCAGACGCTCGAAACGTGGGGCGTGGAGCTTCGTCGCGCCATCGCGGAGGCTGCCGAACATCTCTCGCTCTATCAATTGACGATTGAGCCGGACACGCCGTTCTTCGGCCTGCACAAGGCGGGCAAGCTCGCGATCCCTGACGATGATGCGGCACGCGATCTCTACGATCTCACACAGACGATCTGCGCCGACGCCGGGCTTCCAGCCTACGAAATATCCAACCACGCGCGGCCCGGCGCGGAATGTCGGCACAATCTGGTTTATTGGCGCGGACACGAATATGCCGGTGTCGGTCCGGGCGCCCACGGCAGGCTCAACATCGACGGCCGCCGTTACGCGACCGAAACCGAAAAGCGTCCGGAAGCCTGGCTGCAACGCGTGGAAACGCAAGGTACCGGCCTGACGGTGGATGAAAAGCTGATGCCGGGAGAAGTGGCGGATGAATTCCTGTTGATGGGGTTGCGGCTCGCTGAAGGCATCGAGCCCGAGCGCTACACTGCGCTCGCCGGCCGTACGCTCGACCCGGCGCGGATTTCGTTCCTGCGCGAAGGCGGCGCGGTCGAGACCACGCAAGACGGGCGCCTGCGCGTCACCAAAAGCGGATTTCCGCTGCTCGATGCCGTGGTCGCCGATCTTGCGGCGTAGGCTCTGTCTCAGGTCCCCGGCTGGAACGACCGCGGTGCGGGGCTGACCACCTGCCCTCCCGCCGGGGCGACACGCAGTACGGCCAAGCCGCGTTCCGAGATGCCATCGTGCCGGAAACGGAAGATGCCGTCGATGCCGGCGAAGCCTGATGAATTGGTCAGGACCTGTTCACTGAAGCGCTGCGCACCTTGCGTCTTCACCAGCGCCGCAACCAGCGCCACCGCGTCATAGGCAAGCGTCGCGGTCCGCACCGGATCCTGGCCGTAGCGGGACCGGTAGCGTGCCGAGAAATTACGGAAGCCTGTCGATTCCGGCGCGGCATACAGGCCGCCATGCAGCGCTTGGGTCGAGAATATGCGCGGGTCATCCCATAGTCCGGTGCCGAGCAACTGCACGCGTTTGAGATTGACGCGGTCTGCAGCCAGTGCCGCCACAACCTGCGGCACCGCATCGGCGCCATCTGGAATAAAGATGCTGTCAGCACCGCTCGCAGCTTGCGCCACGCGTTGAACCGGCCCGGCGATCTTGCTCGGATCGAGCGGATATTTCTCGAGAGCCACCACCCGGCCGCCACGGCGCGCGACATCCTGCTGGAATGCCGCCTCCACCACCGTGCCATAGGCGTTTTCCGGCATCAGCGCCGCGAATGAACGTTTGCCTCTCGATATGGCGTAGTCGACGATGCGCTTGACGTCGGACTCCGGCAGGAAACTCAACAGATATATGCCGCCTGCGGCCACGCTGGCATCGGTTGAAAACGCAATCACCGGAATGCCGCGCGGGCGGGCGACCGTGCCGACGGCGCGAACCGCTTGCGCGAACAACGGACCGATGATGATTTCCGCGCCCTCATTGAGCACCTGCTGGGCGGCTGCTTGCGCGCCTTGCGGCGTGCCGCCATCATCCTTCACCAGCAGCTGGATGTTCGGATCCTTGAACTCAGTCAGCGCCATTTCGGCGGCGTTTTTCATGGATTGCGCGGCGACGCCGGCATTGCCGGAAGCCGAGAGCGGCAGGATCAGGCCGACGCGGACCTGACCGGTGCCAACCGCTGCGGCCGGCGCCTGCTCGGCGGTCGGAGGCTGGCCGCCCAATTGATTGAATGTACCCGCGCAAGCTGACAGCGCCATCGCCGCAGCAACGCAGAACGCCGCGCGAAGCCGGCCCATGCCGTGCGTCGACGCTACCCCCTCATTCCGCGGCATCCCCGGCATGCGCGCTCCCCACGCGACGTTTATGTGTCAGTCCTAACTTTAAACGGGGAATTTGTCCCTGAAAAGTTAAGGCGATGAAAAAGAAAGGGAATTTGGTGCCGATGACGAGCTCCATGGCGGCGTCTAGAGTGCCGCCATGGCAAGAGATAAAAAAGGCGTCGTTGAAGGCGCAGCACGCAAATATTCGCATGGCGGCGCGGCAATCGAGGCCCCGAAACCGGCTGGCGGCCTCTATCTCGTCGCAACCCCGATCGGAAATCTCGGCGATATCAGCCTGCGCGCGCTCGAGCTGCTTGCCGGCGCCGATTGCATCGCCTGCGAGGACACGCGGGTCACGCGCAAGCTGATCGAGCGTTACGGCATTGCGACGCCGCTCACCCCCTATCACGAGCACAACGCGGCGGCGGCGCGGCCGAAGATTCTGGCCCGGCTGACCCAAGGGCAGGCGGTTGCGCTCGTGTCGGACGCCGGCACACCGCTGATTTCGGACCCGGGATACAAGCTGGTGCGGGCGGCAAGCGAAGCGGGCGTGACGGTGACGGCCGTGCCGGGCGCGTCAGCGCTACTGGCGGCCCTCAGCGTCGCCGGCCTGCCCACCGACCGATTTTTCTTCGAGGGCTTCCTGCCGCCAAAGCTGGCAGCGCGGCAAAAGCGCATCGCACAGCTCGCGGTCATGCCGGCAACACTCGTGATGTTCGAGAGCGGACCGCGACTCGCCGCGACCCTTTCCGACCTCGCCGCAGCCATGGGGCCACGCGGAGCGGCGATCTGCCGCGAATTGACCAAGCTGCATGAGGAAATTCGCCGCGGCGACCTGGCAAGTCTGGCGCGCGAATATGCTGCTGGCGCGGAGACGCGCGGCGAGATCGTCATCGTGGTGGCGCCACCGCCGGACGACGACGGCAAGCCCGCCGATGTCGATGAATTGTTGCGCGGCGCTTTGGCGCGGGTATCAGTCAAGGATGCAGTCGGCGAGGTGGCGCTCGCCACCGGCCGCCCGCGCCGCGAAGTCTATCAGCGCGCGCTTGAGTTGGCCCGGGACGGTGGCAATGGCGCGCGGTGACGGCACGCGCCCGCCCAGGCCCGCGCCGCGGCCTGAGCGACAGGCCGCATTCGGGCTGGGCATTTCCGCGGAAAGCCGCGCGGCGGCCTGGCTGATTGCACATGGCTACCGCATCCTGGCGCGTCGATGGAAATGTCGCCTGGGTGAAATCGACATCATCGCTGCACGCCGCCACCTGCTGGTGTTCGTCGAGGTGAAGGCACGCGCGCAACTCGACGATGCGGCCCTGTCGATCACGGAACGGCAGAAACAGCGGATTGCGGCGGCGGCGGAAATCTGGCTTGCAGCTCATCCCGATCCGGCCATCAACGACATCCGTTTCGACGCAATTCTGGTCGCACCGGGAAAATTGCCGCGCCATATCACCGCGGCATTCGAGACGAGCTGAAGGATTTACGCGCTGATTCGTTCGAAAAACTGATCGACCTGCGAGCGGATACGGCCGGCGACCTGGCCGAGATCGTCAGCCACGGTCTTTGCCGCGCTGGCGCTGGCACGGGTGTCGTTGGTGGCCGAACCCACCAGATTGACTTCGTCCGCGGTCTCGGTCGTGCGGCGGGCGGCGATTTCGACGCTGCGGGCGATTTCCTGGGTCGCAGCGCCCTGTTCGGTGACGGCGGCCGCAATCGCGCCGCTGATATCACCGATTTCGCGGATGATGGCCTCGATCGAATTGATCGCCTCGATCGAGCGGTTGGTCGCGCGCTGCATTCCGGCGATCTGCGCGCTGATTTCTTCGGTCGCGCGGCTGGTCTGGCCGGCAAGCGCCTTGACCTCACCGGCGACCACGGCGAAGCCGCGTCCGGCCTCGCCGGCGCGCGCCGCCTCGATGGTGGCGTTGAGCGCAAGCAAATTGGTTTGCTCGGCAATATCGGTGATGAGCTTGACGACGTCGCCGATGCGGGCGGCCGCTTCGTCCAGTTCCTTGACGGCGAGATTGGTGCGCCCGGCCTCGTTCACCGCTTTGGTGGCAATAGCGTTGGACTGCGCCACCTGCCTGTCGATCTCGTTGACGGAAGCGGCGAGTTCGTCAGCAGCGGATGCAATATCGCGCACGTTGGAGGAAGCCTCCGAAGAGGCGGTGGCGGCGCGCGCGGTTTTCGCTGACGCATCGTCGGCAACGCCGGCGAGCTGGGTCGATGCCGCCAACATCTGGTCGGATATGCGGCCAAGCTCGGCGAGCGTTGCTTCCACGTCTGCAGAGAAATGCGAGATCTCGTTTGACATCTGCTCCTGACGCTTCGTGCGCGTCTCGGCATCTTCACGCACGGTGAGATTCAGCTCTTCGTTATGGCGCATGGCGCGCTGGAATACTGCGATCGAACGTGCAAGCGCGCCGATTTCGTCCTTACGGTCGCTGAATGGAATCGAGACCGAAGCATCTCCGCCGGCAACCGTCTCGGTAACACTGGTGATCGCGGCCAACGGCTTGACAACGCTGCGCGCGATCATCATCGCTCCGGCAAATGCCAGCATCACGGCGAGGCCGGCGAGCAAGCTCGATTGCAGCGCGGTGTGTTCAATTCCCTGCTCGATTCTGAAATAGATCTGCTTGGCGCGTTTTGTGTAGTGATGGCTCAGCGTTTCGAGATCGCGGGTCAATTCATTGCGCGTATCGGCGGGAAAATTCTTTTCTGCCCAGACCTGCGCCGCCCGTGGTCCGGACTCGTTCGCGATGCGCGCAAGTTCCGGCGCAAAATTCTGAAAAGCGGAAATGCGAACTGAGAATTCACTGAAGTACTTTGCATCCTCGGCGCGAACGCCGAGCTGCCACTGCGAAATCACCTTGTCGATGTCGTTGTTGGAATTGTTGAGGTCGGTCAAATAGGGGGCGGCCGCCTTTGCGTCCGGTGACATCACGACACCTCGCGCCGCCGACTGCACCGCATAGATCAGTCCGCTGACGCGCTCGACGTTCAGGCTCCCCGCATTTGCGGATTCAAATTCATCGGTAAGCGCGGCGTGGTTGCGCGCATTGATGACGGCGACCACCGACAGCGCCACGGTCGTGGTGGCCATCAGTGCAAAGATCGCATAAAGCTTGGCGGCGATCGAAAGCTTTGGAAAAGTCACAGACACCTCACCCCGTGCCATACAGGCGTACAAGCGGTTATAGTGGCGGCAATACGTTAACGTTTTGTTTTCCTTAAACCCTCGGCTGCCTGAACGCTCGCCCCAAAAGGTCCCCCATGAGCCTGAGAATTGCGGTGCAGATGGATCCCATCGAGCGGATCAACATCAAGGGCAATTCCACGTTCGCCCTGCTTCTGGAAGCGCAGAAACGGGGCCACAAGCTTTCCTACTACACCCCCGACCGGCTGGCGCTGCTCAACGGACGACTGTTCGCGGGCGTTCAGAGCCTCAGCGTTCGCGACCAGGCCGGCGACTATTTCAAACTTGGGGAGCCGCGGCGATTGGAGCTGACCGAATTCGACGTGGTATTGCTGCGCCAGGATCCGCCCTTCGACCTTTCCTATGTGACCACCACCCATCTGCTTGAGCGCATCCATCCCAAGACCTTCGTGGTCAACGACCCGGCCCATGTGCGCAACGCGCCGGAAAAAATGTTCGTCACCGAATTTCCCGACCTGATGCCGCCGACGCTGGTCACCCGCGACCTCGACGAAATCAAAGCGTTCCGCGTCGAGCATGGCGATATCGTCATGAAGCCGCTCTACGGCCACGGGGGTGGCGCGGTGTTCCGGATCACCCGCGACGATCTCAATTTCGGTTCGCTCTACGACATGTTCGCGACGACGTTTCGCGAACAATGGGTGGTGCAGAAATTCCTGCCGGCCGTGAAGCAGGGCGACAAGCGCATCATTCTCGTGGATGGGGAGTATGCCGGCGCGGTCAACCGGATTCCCGCCGCCGACGATCTGCGTTCCAACATGGTGCGGGGTGGTGCACCGGCGGCGACCGAGCTGACCAAGCGCGAGTCCGAAATCTGTCAGCGGCTTGGCCCCGCATTGCGCGAGCGCGGGCTGCTGTTTGCCGGAATCGACGTGATTGGCGACTACGTGACCGAGATCAATGTCACATCGCCGACCGGTATCCGCGCGATCAGGAATCTCGGCGGACCCGATATTGCCGCGTTGATCTGGGACAAGATCGAAGCAAGGCGGAAAGCTTCGTAGCGTGAGCGCTGCACCATGAACGTCAAGCTCACTATCGCCACCACCGACTACGACCATTTCCGCGATTTCCGCCTCGGGCGGGTAACGGCCGAAGGGATCGACGCGACATGGCTCGTCCTCGGCCACCACGAGATTTTCTCGCGCTTCACGTTCAACCGCGAATGGGACGTTTCCGAATTGTCATTCGCCAAATTCGCTGCGCAGGTAACGCGCGAGAATTCCGACATCATCGGCCTGCCGGTTTATGCTTCGAGGCTGTTCCGCTTTTCCTCTTTCTATGTGAACCGCAACAAGGGCATAAAGACGCCACAGGATCTGCGCGGAAAACGTGTCGGCGTGCCCGAATGGGCGCATACCGCCGCGGTCTATATGCGCGGCTGGCTTCAGCACGAGGCCGGTGTCTCCCTCTCCGACATCGACTGGGTGCAGGCCGGCACCAACGAGGCCGGGCGCATCGAGAAAGTCGAGCTGACGGTACCGAAGGGCGTCAAACTCACCCCGATGCCGGACAAGACGCTGAGCGCCATGATCGCATCCGGCGAACTCGACTGCGTTATTATCGCACGGCCGCCGAACGCGTTTCGGGAAAAACATCCGGATGTAGCGCGGCTTTTCCCCGATTTCGAGGCGATGGAAAAGCGCTACTACGAAGAAACCCGCGTCTATCCGATCATGCATGTGATAGCGTTGCGCAGGGAAATTCTGGCGGACAACCCCTGGGTCGCGCGCAATCTCTACAACGCCTTCGAGGACTCCAAACGCCGCAGTCTTGAGCGCATTCTCGACCCCGCGGTATCACGTTATCCTGTGCCGTGGCTTTCGAACTATACCTCGCGCGTCGCGCAGCAATTCGGCGGCGACCCGTTTCCTTACGGAATCGAAGCCAACCGGCCAACCCTGGAACTGTTCCTGCGCTATGCCCACGAGCAGGGAATTGCGCATAAGCTTGTCGCGCCGGAGGACATTTTTCCCGCCGGCATCATGGCGTCGGTGAAGATCTAACTTACTTTCCTGCCCGCTTTGCCGCTTCATCGCGGATGTCAGGCGCCGTGATCCTGACAAGATCGACCGGTGCCTTCAGGTTCCCGGCCTTCACCAACTCAGATTGCATCCACGTCAGCTTGGCGAGCGGCAAGGAAATCGTCGCGTCGACTGCCTTGTGCTTGATCGTGTCGTCATAGGCAAAGGCGGGTCGCGGATCGTCGGGCTTGGCATGGATGGCCGCGCGCGTCACCGCGATGGTATCATCGCGATGCGTGACCGCGTAGCGCAGCGCGTCCATTTCCGCCGCCACCAGATTGATTGCATCGTCGCGTCGCGAGGCCACGGTTTTCCCGGTCATGGTCAGGCAAAGCCGGACATAGTTCGGCAGCGCGTCGCGGCCGCGCAACAGCATGCGGATGTCCTTGGGCGCGACCGCCATGAACTCGGCGGCGACGATGCCAGCGTCTGCGACGCCGGCCACCACCGCCTTGAAGCGATCGAGGTCGCCGCCAAGACTGGCGATCTTTACCTCGCTTTCAGGGACCCCGTTCTTCTCGAGCATCGCCTTCAACAGAAGGTTGGGCAGCGAACCTGGCGCGGCCACCGCAACTATCTTTCCCTTCAGGTCCGCGACCTTGTTGATGCCCGGGCGCACCACGAGACCGTGAGGTACACCCGGCCAGTCACACCCGATGATCTTGATATCGGCGCCGCGCGAGCCGGCCAGGATCGCCGCACCCGGGCTCGAACTCGATGCTGTCGACCTCACCGGCCAGCAGCGCCTTATGGGCGATAGCGCCGTTCTTCATGCTTGCGATCTCGAGCTTGAGGCCATGTTTAGCGGCAAAGTCGCGCTGGCCGATCATCAGCATGAAGCCGGCGTCGCCTTTCGGCTCGATCACGCCGTGCTTCCAGACCTTAAGCTCCTGCGCCGACAGGGGCCCGGCGAGCACCGTCATCAGAAACACAGCCACAGCCAGGATGAGATCTGTTCGCTCGTTGCGCATCGCACGCTCCCGTTCTTCGCCAGAGCCCGATGATTGGCGGCTTTTCCCGGGATATCAATGAGGAGTCGGCCCCCTCGCCGCGTTCACTTATCGTTCTTGTAGCATTTGATGGCTTCCGCTACTCTGGCGTGTATCGGGGGTAAGGAGGCGGGGCTATGGTCCAGCGCATCAGCACTGTTGCTTTCGAGGGCATCGAAGCCCGGGCCGTGGACGTGCAGGTGCAGGTGGCCCCCGGACTGCCGGCCTTCAACATTGTCGGCCTGCCCGACAAGGCGGTGTCGGAAGCAAAAGAGCGCGTCCGTTCAGCACTGATCGCTTCCGGGCTGGCATTGCCGGCGCGCCGCATCACCGTCAATCTCGCGCCCGCCGATCTGCCGAAGGAAGGCAGCCACTACGATCTGCCGATCGCGCTCGGCCTGATGGCGGCAATCGGCGCTATTCCGCAGGACGCAGTTTCCGGCTTCACCGTGCTGGGCGAACTCGGCCTCGACGGCGGAATCGCGCCGGTGGCCGGCGTGCTGCCGGCGGCAATCGGCGCCAATGCGCGTGCGCAGGGACTGATCTGTCCGGCGGCGTGCGGACCCGAGGCGGCCTGGGCCAGCCCCGAGATCGAGATTGTCGCTGCACAGTCGCTTATTCAGCTCGCCAACCATTTCAAGGGCAGCCAGGTGCTCAAACGGCCGCAGCCGAAAATCCGCGAGATCGACGGCCCGCCGCTCGACCTTGCCGACATCAAGGGTCAGGAGAGCGCCAAGCGCGCGCTCGAAGTCGCTGCCGCCGGCGGTCATAACCTGCTGATGGCCGGCCCGCCGGGCGCCGGCAAATCAATGCTGGCGGCGCGACTGCCGTCGATCCTGCCACCGCTCTTGCCGGCGGAACTGCTCGAAGTGTCGATGATCGCTTCGGTTGCCGGCCAGATCGAAGGTGGCGCGCTCACCAATCGGCGGCCTTTCCGTTCACCCCACCATTCAGCATCCATGCCAGCACTGGTCGGCGGCGGGCTGCGCGCGCGGCCAGGGGAAATCTCGCTGGCACATAACGGCATATTGTTTCTCGACGAACTGCCGGAATTCACCGGCCAGGTTCTCGATTCGCTGCGCCAGCCGCTGGAATCCGGCGAGGTCTCGATCGCACGGGCCAACCATCGCGTCACTTATCCGGCGCGCTTCATGCTGGTGGCCGCCATGAACCCTTGCCGCTGCGGACGCGCAAACAATTCCGGTTTTGCCTGCAAGCGCGGATCGAATGCCCGCTGCATGGCCGAATATCAGAGCCGCTTGTCCGGTCCCCTGCTTGACCGCATCGATCTGCACATCGAGGTGCCGGCGGTAACCGCGGCCGATCTGATCCTGCCCCCACCGTCTGAAGGCAGCCGCGAGGTCGCCGCCCGTGTCGCACGCGCCCGCGCCATCCAGGCCGAACGCTATGCCGCGCTTGGGCTGTCGAATGTCAGTTGCAATGCGCAGGCGCAGGGTTCCACTCTGGAAGAGGTCGCGCGCGCAGAAGGTGCCGGCTTGGCTCTGCTGCGCGATGCCGCCGATTCAATGCGCCTTTCCGCCCGCGGTTACCACCGCGTCCTGCGCGTCGCTCGCACACTTGCCGATCTTGATGGCGCCGAAAAGCTCGGCCGCGTGCATATGGCCGAGGCGCTGTCCTACCGCGCACTGGCCGACGAAGTCCGCCGCGCGGCATAAGCATTCTTGCGCATATTCTATTCGGGATACCGGCCCCGGCTTCGCGCGAGCTGCGGCGGTTTCTTCGCCATTTAACTTCCGACAAACCATCCTGGCTGCCGCTGCACGGAACCCGTTGCCGCCGGTTTAACCGTCCCTTCACCACGTTCTCGCCGGCGCACGGCCACCAATGCCAAGAGAATGAAATCGCAAGGTTCCCGGCGCCAAATGGCTGCATATTCATCCGCGCTCGGACAATGCAGCCAACGGATTCAAACGCACGCAATCTCCAGGCACGCTCGCGCAACAAGGCCGCGCTGGTGCTGTTCGGCCGCGCCGTCTTGACGACGCTCGCGATCATCTCCGCTTCGCTTGGCTTTCTGACCGGCGTGCGTCTGCAAAGTGCCACTTACGACCCCTCAACCTACGCCATCGGCGCCGGCACATTGTGCGCAGTCGCCTGCACAGCGGTAGCTTTCCTGCTGATGCGCCGGCGCGCGACGTTGGAACGGCTGCGGGTACAGGATTCCCGCATCGAGGAGCTGTCCGACCGCAATTGGGAATTACGCGAGACCGAGGTGCGCGCACGCAGCCTGCTGGAGGCGCAGGGAGATCTGATCCTGCGTCGCGACACGCAGGGCCGCGTCACTTATGCCAATGACGCCTTCTGCGCGCTTGCAGGTGTTGATCGCACGTATCTGATCGGAACCGCGTTCGAGCTGCCCGTGCTGGAACAAGGCGAGACGGCGGTACTGGCTGACGGCACCCGCATGCACGACCAGCACATCGCCGGCAGCAGCGGTGCGCGCTGGATCGCCTGGCGCGAAGTCGCGGTACGCACCGAAGCCGGCAGCGAAGTGCAGGGCGTCGGCCGTGACGTTACCGATCGCGTCGAGGCCGAGCACGCACTCGCGCTCGCGCGCGACCAGGCCGAAACCGCCAACCGCGCCAAATCGCGCTTTCTCGCAATGGTGAGCCACGAAATCCGCACGCCGCTCAACGGAATTCTCGGCATGGCGGATCTGCTGCTCGACACGCCGCTGACGCCCGAACAGCTCACTTATGCCAGGGCAGCGAAAACTTCGGGCGAGACGTTGCTTTCGCTGATCGAGGAGATTCTGGATTTTTCCAAGATCGAGGCCGGAAAGCTCGACCTGGAAGCACGTCCATTCACACTTTCCGAGTTGGTCGAAGAAATCACCGAACTGCTGGCGCCGCGCGCGCAAGCCAAGGGCATCGAGATCGCATCATACGTGGACGAACGCCTGCCCGACCGGGTTGTGGGTGATTCGGCACGTCTGCGCCAGGTGCTGCTCAACCTCGCCGGCAACGCCATCAAGTTCACTGAGATCGGTGGCGTTGCCGTAATCGTGGAGCCGACCGAGCGCGCAGGCAATATCTGCTTCATGGTGCGTGACACCGGCATCGGCTTGAATCCGGAAGACGGCGAGCGGATTTTCCGCGACTTCGAGCAGGCGGACGATTCGTCTACCCGCAAGTTTGGCGGGACCGGCCTGGGTCTTGCCATCTCCAAGCGTATCGTCGAGCGCATGGACGGATCGATCGCAGTGGACAGTGAGGCCGGAAACGGGGCGACCTTCAGTTTCACCGTGCCGCTGCCTTCTGCCACGGACAACGAAAAAGCGACCGAACTTACAGCGCCCGACTTGCGCGATCGCGCGGTGCTGATCGTTGCCGGCACCGAAATCGAGGCGTCGTTGCTGGCACGAAGGCTCGGACGCTGGGGCGCAAGGACCTGCGCGGTCGTTGACGAAAAAATCGCGTTCGTGCTGCTGCCGGAGCGGCATTGGGACGTATTGCTGGTCGACCAACCCTTGGCAAAGAACATGATCGCCGGCGGCGATTTTGATCGTCTCGACGTGCCGCGCCGCTTCGTGCTGATCAAGCCGACCGAACGACACGAATTGCCCGCGCTCAAGGCAGCAGGTTTCACCGGTTATCTGGTCAAGCCGGTGCGCGCGGCGTCGCTGGCCACACGTCTCTTCGCCGAAGATACTTTCGAGCAGATGGCGGCCGATATCTCCGATGCGGGTGCCGATACCACCACCAGCGCCGGCGGCGGGAGCAGAGGCCTGTCGATCCTGATCGCTGAAGATAACGAGATCAACGCGCTGCTGGCGCGGGCGTTGCTGACGCGACTTGGCCACCGTCCAACCATCGCGGCCAATGGCGAAGCGGCGCTGGAATCCTGGTTGGCTGCGCGCGCTGCCGGCGCGCCTTACGATCTGGTTCTGATGGACGTTCAGATGCCGGGCATGGACGGAATGGAAGCCGCGCGCCGCATTCGCGCCGCGGAGGCCGACAGCGGATCACCGCGCACGCGCATGCTGGCGCTCACCGCCAATGCCCAGAGCGAAGACCGCGACGCGTGCCTGGCGGCCGGCATGGACGGCATGCTGGTGAAACCGCTGGATCGTGAGCGGTTGAGCGAAGCGCTCGCGGCCGTGGCCGCGCCGCTTGCGGCTTGATCGCACCTTCTCCAATTTGTCATAAAACCGTGGTGAGGCCATGCTGTAGGAGACAGCGAGGGCAAACGATTGATTCGCTGATCTTCAGTCTCGGTTGATTGCAGGCTTATTCGCGCCGAAAGGGAAACGAAATCCACATGGCAAGCCGCGCAAATTCCAATCCGCCGCGCAATCTTTTCGAACGGTTTCGTCCTGCACCCGCCGGACCCGGTATCCCCAGCCTGATTTCCGCTTTGCAAGCCTATGGCGGACTGCAGGCGTGGGCGGCGCGCACGCACCGGCCGTCGCAGAGTTTGGGACGCGTGGGCTCGCTGGAGGTGCGGCTGGCGCAAACCGCCGCCGAAGTGCGGCAAGCCCAGAAGCTGCGCTATCGCGTGTTCTACGAAGAAGGTCCGGCAAGCCCCAATCCGGGCCGGCTGTTCGCGCGCCGCGACGTCGACGGCTATGACGCGATCTGCGAGCACCTGCTGGTGCTCGATCACGCGGCACGGGACAGCCATGCAATCAACCGGCCGGCGGTGGTTGGTACCTATCGACTGTTGCGGCAATCGCTGGCCGAGGAATATGGCGGCTTCTACACCGCCGGTGAATTCGACATCGGCAGCCTGATCGCTCGCCATAGCGGGCTTCAGTTCCTCGAGCTCGGCCGTTCCTGTGTGCTGGCGCCTTACCGCAACAAGCGCACGGTGGAACTGCTGTGGCACGGCATCTGGGCCTACGTGCTGCAGAACCAGCTCGACGTGATGATCGGCTGTGCCAGTCTCGACGGCACTGACCCCGGGCAACTGGCGTTGCCGCTGTCATTCCTGCATCACTACGCGCGAGCCCCGGAAAGCTGGCGCGCATTCGCGCTGCCAGAACGCTATGTCGAGATGAACCGGATGTCGAAGGAAGCGATCGACCCGAAGGAAGCGCTGCGCGCCTTGCCGCCGCTGATCAAGGGCTATCTTCGTCTCGGCGCCTACATCGGCGAAGGCGCGGTGGTGGATCGCGAGTTCGGCACCACCGATGTGCTGATCGTGCTGCCGGTGTCGGCGATCAAGCAGCGCTATATCGAGCATTTCGATTTGAGTCGCCGGGCCGCGTAGCCGACGCCTCATAATCTTCGCAGCGACACTTCTTCCACCGCGTGACTTTCGCTCTTTTTCAGAATGAGGTCGGCGCGCTGTCGCGTCGGCACGATATTTTCATGCAGGTTGACCAGATTGATGCGCTCCCAGATCGAAGCCGCGGTTTCTTTCGCTTCCTTGTCGGATAAATTCGAATAGCGATGGAAATACGATTTCGGATCACGGAAGGCGGTGCTGCGAAGCGTCAAGAACCGATCGACATACCAGGACTTGAGCACCTCTTCGTCGGCGTCGAGATAGACCGAAAAATCAAAGAAATCCGAGACAAAGGGAATCGCCTTGCCATCCTTCGGCAGACGCCCGGTCTGCAGCACGTTGAGACCTTCCACGATCAGCAGATCCGGCCGGTCGATCTCAACCCACTGATTCGGCATGACATCGTAGATCAGATGCGAATAGATCGGCGCGCGCGCCGGACGACGCCCGGCCTTCACGTCAGTGAGAAAACGCAACAGCGCCGGCAGATCGTAACTTTCGGGAAAGCCTTTCTTTTCCATCAGGCCTTCGCGTTCGAGGATCGCATTCGGATAAAGAAAACCGTCTGTCGTCACGAGATCAACCTTCGGCACATTCGGCCAGCGCGCCAGCAGGGCTTGCAGCACGCGCGCTGTAGTGGATTTTCCGACCGCCACCGAACCGGCAACGCCGATGATGAACGGCATCTTGGAGTCCTCCGTGCCGAGGAATCGCTGCTGCGCCCGGAACAGTCGCTGCGTCGCCGCCACATAGAGCGAAAGCAGTCGCGAGAGCGTGAGGTAAATCTCTTCCACTTCCTTGATGTCGAGCCGATCGTGCAGCGAACGCAGACGTGCGACCTCGTCCGAGGTCAGCGTCATCGGCGTATCCTCGCGCAACGCCGCCCAGTCCGCACGTGAGAACGTGCGATAGGGCGAAAGCGTTTCTTCGGTGCGCTGCTCCATAGGGATCGGTAACTCTATCGTTGCGACTAACCGCGCGAGGCCTTTTCCTCGTGCCCGGTTTGCGCCGTCCGTTTCTCCAGTTCAGCCTCGACTTGTGCCAGTGTCACGCCACGGACCTCGAGGACAACCAACAAATGATAGAGAAGATCGGCGGCCTCCGCGACCAACCGGCCCTTGTCTTCCTGCACGGCAGCCAGACCGGTTTCGATGGCCTCTTCGCCAAGTTTCTTGGCGCAATGGGCGACGCCTTTGTCGATCAAAGCGCGGGTATAGGATTCCTCTGCAGTTGTCCTGGCGCGCTCGTGCACCCGCTTTTCCAGGTCCGCCAAGGTGAATTTGCTCATCGACTCAGATCCTTTGGCGCGCTCAATAGCACCGTTGCGCTCACGGATCGAGCCGCATGGGCAGGCCCGCATTTGCCATGTAATTCTTGGCTTCCCGCACGCTGTGCTGGCCGAAATGGAAGATCGAGGCTGCCAGCACCGCGGTGGCATGGCCGTCGCGAATGCCCTCGACCATGTGCTGAAGCGTGCCGACCCCGCCCGAGGCGATCACCGGCACCGTGATGGCATCGGCAATCGTGCGGGTGAGCAGGATGTCGTAGCCGGTCCTGGTGCCGTCACGATCCATCGAGGTGAGCAGAATTTCGCCAGCGCCGAGCGCGGTCACATGCCTGGCATATTCGACAGCGTCGATGCCGGTCGGATGGCGGCCGCCATGGGTGAAGATTTCCCAGTGGTCCCTCTCGCCCGGCTTCGACACCTTCTTGGCATCGATGGCGACGACGATGCATTGGTCTCCGAATTTCTCTGCTGCTTCCTTCACGAAATCGCGCCGCGCCACTGCCGCGGTGTTGATCGACACTTTGTCGGCGCCGCACACCAACAACTTGCGGATGTCGTCAATGCTGCGAACACCGCCACCGACGGTGAGCGGCATGAAGCACGCCTCCGCCGTGCGCGTCACCACGTCATAGATTGTGTCGCGGTTCTCGTGGCTGGCGGTGATGTCAAGGAAACAGAGTTCATCCGCGCCGGCAGAGTCATAGGCAATCGCAGCTTCAACCGGATCTCCGGCATCGCGCAGATTGACGAAATTGACGCCCTTGACGACGCGGCCGTCTTTCACGTCGAGACAGGGAATGACGCGGACTTTGAACATGCCGACCTTGTGTTCGGGCCAGTTGCAGCGGCAGTGTTAAGCCAGCTTCCCGGAAATTTCCAGTTTGTCGGATCGGCAGATGCTTGTAGCCGCGCTTCCGCTTGTCGCCGCCTGCCTATTGGCCTGGCTACCGCGCCAAGGCCCAGCCGCACGGCTCGATCCTCAATTCGCACCCGACTTTGCCGCCTGGACAAGCTTGAGCGCTTCAGCAATGTCCAATCGCCCATCATACAAAGCGCGGCCGGCGATCGCGCCGGCAAGTTTCTTCGCGCGCGGTTCCAGCAGCGCCTTGATGTCGTCCATGGAAGCCAATCCGCCTGAGGCGATGACCGGAATCGAAATGCTGTCGGCGAGAGCGATCGTGGCGTCAAGATTGAGGCCCTTGAGCAGGCCGTCGCGGGCAATGTCGGTGTAGATGATGGCCGAGACTCCGGCATCCTCGAAACGACGTGCGATTGCGAGCGCCGACAGTTCCGATATTTCCGCCCAGCCCTGCACCGCCACCTTGCCGTCGCGGGCATCAAGCCCCACTGCCACGCGGCCGGGAAAGGTCTTTGCCGCCTCTTTCACCAGATCGGGGTTGCGCACCGCAGCAGTGCCGATGATGACGCGGTCGACGCCTTTGCCGAGCCAGGCTTCCACCGTCGCCATGTCGCGTACGCCGCCGCCGAGCTGAACCGGAATTCCAATGGTTTCCAGAATACGGTCGACCGCGCCGGCATTCACTGGCTTGCCGGCGAAGGCGCCGTCGAGATCGACGATGTGCAGGTATTCGAAGCCTGCCAGCTCGAAAGCGCGCGCCTGCGCCGCCGGATCGCGATGAAACACGGTCGTGCGTGCCATGTCGCCCTGTTCCAGGCGCACCGCGAGTCCTTCCTTCAGGTCGATGGCGGGAAACAGGATCACGGCGCCCACTTCAGGAAATTCGCAATCAAGGCCAGGCCGAGGCGCTGACTCTTTTCCGGGTGAAACTGCGTGCCGACCATATTGTCGCGGCCGACGATAGCCGTGAGCGGACCCCCGTAATCGGCTTGCGCCACCAGATCGGAATGCTGCGCCGTTTTCAGTTCATAAGAGTGCACGAAATAGGCGTGCAAACCGTCGGGTCCGAGCGGAATGCCCTCCAGCAGCGGATGCGGTTGCAGCATATTGAGCGTGTTCCACCCCATGTGCGGAATTTTCAAACTTGCATCGCTCGGTTCAATGCGATCGACCTCCCCGGCAATCCAGTTCAAGCCCGGAGTCACCTGATATTCGCGCCCGCGCGCGGCCATCAATTGCATGCCAACGCAGATACCGAAGAACGGGCGCCCCTGACTGCGGACTGCGCGTTCGAGCGCGTCGATCATGCCCGGAATCCCGTCGAGCCCGCGCCGGCAATCGGCAAAGGCGCCGACGCCCGGAAGCACCACGCGATCAGCGTTCGCGATCTTGTCGGGCTCGCTTGTCACCAGGATTGGCTGGTCGTGACCGCTTTCGCGGGCGGCACGCTCGAAAGCCTTCGCCGCTGAATGCAGGTTACCGGAGCCGTAGTCCACGATGGCAACGCTCATCGCGACCTCCCCGGCTCCGGAAACAGCCCGATGATGTCGGTTGGCGACGGCGGGCCACGCCGCATCGGCGCGGTAAAGTGCAGTTCGGCCTTTGCGGGCGGCGGCACCTCTCTGGCCATCCTGGTCCATTCGGAAAAGAAGCGCTGTTCTGCAGCTTCGGCGTCATCGCCGACCACGAAACCGAGCATTTTCCAGCCTCGCCGCGTCAAGGTCCAACGCCAAATGGCTGCCGCCTCGAATCCGATCAGTAGCGCAATCGGAAGACCGACAAGCGTCTTGGCCAACAATGGCGCGCCAGTGGCGTAAAGCGCCGCGCCGATCACTGCGCTCACCGCGACATAGATCACGAGTGCCAGCCATAGCCGATGTACCAGCAGCCAGAGCGGCGCGAGCGCGAAGGCCCAGAAGTGGAAACCATCGCGCACAAAGAGAAAGCGTTCCGGATTGGATGCGGCATCGCCTCGTGTCGGCGGCGGTTCGTGCACAGTGTAAGTGGGCATCGCTATTCAGCCCAACGGGCTGTCCTCACAAAACGCATGTCATGCCTGGCACGCCGGGGCATCCAGTAATCTCCGAATCGAGCAACAACACGACGACCGGGATTACCGGGTCATCCGCCTTCGCGGATGACGACGACAAACTGAATCTCACCCGCCAAGTGAACCCTTGGTGGACGGCACTTCATCCTTCGCCCGCGGATCGATTGCCACCGCACCCTTGAGCGCGCGCGCCAGGCCCTTGAAGCAGGACTCCGCAATGTGGTGATCGTTTGTGCCATAGAGCGTTTCGGCATGCAGCGTGATGCCGGCATTCATCGCGAATGCCTGAAACCATTCCTGCACCAGCTCGGTGTCGAATGTGCCGACCTTGTCGCGCACGAACTCCGCCTTGAATACCAGAAACGGCCGGCCCGATATATCGATCGCAACCCGGGTCAGCGCCTCGTCCATCGGCACATGAACATCCGCATAGCGCGTGATGCCCTTCATGTCGCCAAGCGACTGCTTGACCGCCTGGCCGAGCGCAATGCCGACATCCTCCGTAGTGTGGTGGTGATCGATATGCAAATCGCCCTTTGCCTTCACCATGATGTCGATACGCGAATGCCGCGCAAGCAGGTCAAGCATGTGATCAAGAAAGCCGATGCCGGTTACAACCTGCGAACGCCCGGTCCCGTCCAGGTCGACTTCGACCTCGACTTCGGTTTCCTTGGTCTTGCGCTTTACGGTCGCCTTGCGCATGGAATGCCCTTGATTTGCGCGCCTTTTATCAGGGGTTTGCGGGATTCGCCACAGGCGGCGGTACCCCGTTTGCAATAGCGTTTCCACATGCATAGATCACGCCCTGCAATAGGTTAATCCAGCATGGCGCCCCCTGATCTCCCTTCCTGGCACGGCACCACCATCCTCACCGTTCGCAAAGGCGGCACCGTCGTCATTGGCGGAGACGGTCAGGTCTCGATCGGCCAAACCATCGTCAAATCCAATGCCAAGAAGGTGCGGCGCCTCGGCAAAGGTGACGTGATCGGCGGCTTCGCCGGCGCAACCGCCGACGCGTTTACCTTGTTCGAACGGCTGGAAAGCAAGCTCGAGCAATATCCCGGCCAGCTCCTGCGCGCCGCGGTAGAGCTCGCCAAGGATTGGCGCACCGACCGATATCTGCGCCGGCTGGAAGCCATGATGATCGTCGCAGACAGCCAGGTCTCGCTAGTATTGACTGGTACCGGCGATGTTCTGGAGCCGGAATCCGGCATTGCCGGCATCGGTTCCGGTGGCAATTACGCCCTCGCTGCGGCCCGCGCACTGCTCGACGGCGAGCTCGATGCCGAGGCGATCGTGCGCAAATCGCTCGATATTGCCGCCGAAATTTGCGTTTACACCAACCGCAATGTCACGATTAAGTCGTTGAAAGGCACCTGATCCATGGCGCGCGAACTCTATGAGTTTCGCACGATGGCCGAGGACGACCTGCCAATGATGCGCCGCTGGCTCGCTGCGCCGCACGTCGCGCAATGGTGGGGCGATACCGAGACGCAATACGCACTGATCAGCGGAGACCTCATACACCCGGCGATGGATCAGTTTATCGTGCTCAACGACGGGCAACCTTTCGCATATTTGCAATGCTACGATCCGGCCGCCTGGCCGGAAAGCGGCTTTGGCTTACAGCCGCTCGGCACACGCGGGATCGATCAATTCATCGGCGAACCAGACATGATCGACCGCGGCCACGGCTCAGCTTTCGTTCGCGCCTTTGTCGACGGCCTGCTGGCGGCGGGAACGCCGCGCGTACTCACCGATCCTGATCCGGAAAACGCGCGCGCGATCCGTGCCTATGAGAAGGCCGGACTTCGCAAGGACCGCATCGTCGATACGCCGGATGGTCTCGCCCTTCTGATGGTGCGAGACGCATGACTGGCTTGTCTCCGCGAGCCGGCATGAGTTGAGCACGTGCCCGCTGCTCCGAATACACGAGTCACCAACGGCCTGCTGATCGCCGCCGGCCTGCTCGCCTCGCAAGCGGCGGCGCTGCTGGCGATGGGTCGCGTACCGATTAGCACCTGCGGCACGATCAAGCTCTGGCATGGCGTAGTGCAGAGCGCGGAGAACTCGCAGCATATCTTCGACTGGTATTCGTTCTCCCATGTTATCCATGGCTTCATCTTCTATTTCCTGACATGGCTGGTCCTGCCGCGTGCGTCGATAGTGCTGCGATTCGCAATCGCCGCCGGCATTGAAGGTGCATGGGAAATATTCGAGAACACGCCCTTCATCATCGAGCGCTACCGGGCCGGAACTATCTCGCTCAATTATTACGGCGACAGCGTCATAAATTCGCTCTTTGATACCGTCTCAATGATGGCGGGATTTGTGCTGGCGCGACGGCTCCCTATATCCGCGGTAGCGGTCGTCGCACTCGCCATGGAGTT
This sequence comes from uncultured Alphaproteobacteria bacterium, assembly GCA_963828695.1. Lineage (GTDB taxonomy): Bacteria > Pseudomonadota > Alphaproteobacteria > Rhizobiales > Xanthobacteraceae > Pseudolabrys. The sequence continues at coordinate 1,924,135 of CAWHFS010000001.1, forward strand.
GGTAGTGGGCTACTGGATTCGCGATAACCTGATCTTGAATATTCTCATGCTGATCCACCCAATCGATACAGTCCGTGCCTGGCAGGTCGGCATCTGAGAAAAAAGCAAAGTAACGACCATCATGACCGACTTCTCTCCCCGTGAAATTGTTTCAGAACTCGACCGCTATATCGTTGGCCAGACGGACGCAAAGCGTGCGGTCGCGGTTGCATTGCGCAACCGCTGGCGGCGCCTGCAACTTGACGACAAATTACGCGAAGAAGTTCTGCCGAAAAATATCCTGATGATCGGGCCGACCGGCGTAGGCAAGACCGAGATTTCGCGGCGCCTCGCCAGGCTCGCCGGCGCGCCGTTCCTGAAGGTCGAGGCCACCAAGTTCACCGAGGTGGGCTATGTCGGCCGTGACGTCGAGCAGATCGTGCGCGACCTGGTCGAGATCGCCATTGCGCTCACCCGCGAAAAGAAGCGCAAGGACGTATCTGCGCGCGCCGAGCTAGCGGCGGAAGAGCGGGTGCTTGACGCCCTCGTCGGGCCCGGCTCCAGCCCCGCCACCCGCGAAAGCTTCCGCAAGAAACTGCGCGCAGGCGAGATCGACGACAAGGAAATCGAAATCGAGGTTCAGGCCGGCTCCGGCGGTATGCCGATGTTCGAGATTCCCGGCATGCCGGGCGCGCAGATGGGTGCCATCAATATCGGCGACATCTTCGGCAAGCTAGGCGGCGGCCGCACCAAGACACGCCGAGTCACTGTGAAGGACTCGCACGATATCCTGGTCAACGAAGAATCCGACAAATTGCTCGACGACGAACAGCTGATTCAGGAATCGATCCGCGTGGTGGAGCAAAATGGCATCGTTTTCCTCGACGAGATCGACAAGATCGCTGGCCGCGAGGGTCGCATGGGCGCGGACGTTTCACGCGAAGGCGTGCAGCGCGACCTTCTGCCGCTGATCGAGGGAACGACCGTTGCCACCAAGCACGGGCCGGTGAAAACCGACCACATCCTGTTCATCGCCTCCGGCGCCTTTCACATCTCCAAGCCGTCCGACCTATTGCCTGAATTGCAGGGCCGGCTGCCGATCCGCGTCGAACTGAGCGCGCTCACGCGCGACGATATGCGCCGCATCCTGACCGAGCCCGAGGCCTCCCTGATCAAGCAATATGTCGCGCTGCTTGCGACAGAAGGGGTAAAACTTGATTTCGGCGAGGACGCTATCGACGCCATTGCCGATATTGCGGTTGCGGTGAACTCCTCGATCGAGAACATCGGCGCGCGCCGCCTGCAGACGGTCATGGAGCGCGTGCTCGACGAAATTTCGTTCGGCGCGCCCGATCGCTCCGGCGAAACGGTGAAAATCGACGCCGCCTATGTGGAAAGGCACATCGGCGATCTGGCCAAGAACGCGGATCTTTCGCGCTTTATTCTCTGATCGTTTGGTCTCGCAGGTGAGACGGGAGGCGACAGCCGTGTCTGCACATGAAGGCGGCTGCCTGTGTGGCGGCGTTCGATACTCGGTCAATACACCGCCGATGCGGGTTACGATCTGCCATTGCCGATTTTGCCAAAGGGCCACCGGATCGGCTTTTCTGGTCGAGCCCATTTTCGGAAAGTCGGACTTCAACCTGACATCGGGCGAGCCGAAAATATACCAGCATCGGTCCGAGGGAAGCGGAAAGATGGTCGATGTTCACTTCTGCGCGCACTGCGGTACAAAATTGTTTTTGACCTTCGAGCGGTTTGCCGCCGTCGGCGTCTATGGCGGTACCTTCGATGACCCGAACTGGTTTGAGCGCTCTGCCACGAACTCACGGCATATCTTCTTGAGTGCGGCACAACGCGGTACCATTGTTCCCGCAGGCATCAGCGCCTTCGAGCAGCACGCGACAACCAACGACGGTCAGCCGATCAAGCCGACGGTTTTCGCCGAACACCATGAGATCCGATAGGACCGGCCCACATGATGAAGGCAGTTCGTCTGTTCGAGTTTGGCGGACCGGACAAGCTCATTTATGACGACTTTCCGATGCCGGAGGCCGGGGCGGACGACGTGCTGGTGAAAGTGCTCGCCACCTCGGTATCGCGGTGGGACGTGAAATACCGGACGGGTGAAGTCCATGAATTCTACGGCAAATCGACCGGACATCAGGGCGCCATTCACGGCCGCAAGCCGTTTCCCATGCCGATGCAACTTGGTCGTGACGCGGCCGGCGAGGTCGCGGCAGTGGGTAACAATGTGCACTCGTTGAAAGTCGGCGACCGGGTCGTCGGCCTGGTACATCCGGAAAATCCTCAATCCACCGCCGCCATTCGCGGACTTGGAAATCTTTCAACCGGCGTCGATCTGCCCGGGCACACCATGTTCGGCGGCTACGCCCAATTTGTCGCGCGACCGGAAGACCACTGGATCAAAATATCCCAACAAGTGAGCTACGATCTGGCCGCCGCCGCGATGTGGGCCTGCGCTACCGCGCATCACGTCATCGCTGGCAGACTCGGCGCCGCCATGAACGACAATGTGCTTGTCACAGGCGCGTCCGGCGGCATGGGCATCGCAACCATGCAGCTCGCCAAGCTTGCCGGCTGCACCGTGATCGCCACCACGCGATATCGCGCCAAAGCTGACAAGCTCAGGCAGCACGGCGCGGACCTTGTGGTCGACAGTACCCAGGGTGAAACGACGCGAATGATTCGCGAATTCACCGGTGGCGAAGGCGTCGACAGCGCAGTCGAATATACCGGCGCCACCGAACTTATGCGGCTGTGCATCGATTGCATGCGGCTCGGCGGCACGTTCTGCCCGGTAGCCGGTGAGATGAAGGAGATCCCGCTACGCGTCGTGGACATGGTGAGCAAGGAGCTCAACGTGCATGGCGTACGGGCATCGACCCGCAACGATCAGCGCATCGTGGTCGAGATGCTGGAAAAAGGACTTATCAAATTGCCGATCCACGCGGTAATGCCGCTGGCAAAGGTCAGCGAAGCCCATCGCATGTTGGAAAACGCCGACGACATGGTCGGTCGCATCGTGATGCATCCCTGGGACGACTGAGCGCGCTGGTTCGACCTATTCGCTTTTTTCGTCTTCCGCGCGGTCCGGCGCCGGCTCGGTTACCGCAACGGGGTCAGACGCAGGAAAGGTCTCTTCCAGGCCTTCTTCGAGTTCTCGCTCCAACCGCTGCTTTTCCTTGATTTTCTTGTCTTCTTTGCTGTCGGGTTTCGGTTTACGGGACATGTCCGATCCTCCCTCGTGCGACCCCAACGCGGTCATAGACAGCTCAGCCATTTCGAGCCCTGCGCAGGCGCACATAAAGCGCGCCCTCGCCGCCATGCGCAACATGCGCATCCTCGAAGCCAATCACGAAAACGCGGAACTCAGGCAGCCCAAACCATTGCGGCACCTGGCGGCGGAGCACACCGCGCTCGCCTCGGCCTTCGGCGCGTGTGCCCTTGCCGGTGATGATGAGCACGAGGCGCGCACCGCGAGCGCTCGCTTCGCGCAGAAAATGCAGCAATGCCGAATGCGCCTGAGCCTGCGTGAGCCCGTGCAGATCGAGACGAGCATCGATCGCCTCTTTACCGCGCGCGACACGCTGCTTCATGCGGCGACCAAGTGGTGTTAGCGGCGCCGGCACTGGCGGCTGTGCCGGCGCCGCAGCCGATGGCGTGGCGGCGCGCTTTGGCGCGCGCGCCGGTCTGGAAACCGCGGGAGCTGGTTCGTCGTCCCCGCTTTCAACCGGCGCGATCGTGCGCAGCGGCTCGATCGATCTGGTGACGGTCGTCCACAGCACACGCTCGTCCTGGGTAAGAATGCGGCGCCGGCTGCCGTCGCGGGGGCTCATGGAAATATCAGGGACGCGGCTTCGCCGCCGGTGTGGCCACGGGCTTGGCCTCTTTGCCCTTCGCCATCGCCTCCTGGACGGCGATATCCTTTGGCCGCGGCAGCGGCAGCGGGATCGCATCCGGCTTTTCGCCCACCGACACGTCCTTCGGCACCAGCATGACGAACTTGCCGAACTGCTTGATGCGGCCGGCGACGTGAGCCATTTCCTCGCCGTGGCCGAAATAGATATCGGCGCGTGCCGCGCCCCGGATGGCAGAGCCGGTGTCTTGCGCAAACATCAGATGCTGAAAAGTGTCCTGGGGCGCTTCGCTCTTGAGCGGAAACTTTGCGTCGATCCAGATCGGCGTACCGTACACGTGGATCGAGGGATCGACCGCCAGCGAGCGCCAAGGCGTGAGCGGAATTCCCTGCGCGCCGATGCACTCATCATTCGGGCCGAGCTGAGTTTCGGAAAAGAAGACGAAGGACCAATTCTTCAGGCGCAGGTCCTTCCCCTCTTTCGGATTGGCCTCCATGTATTCCCGAATCTTGTCCATCGACATTTCTTCGGGCGTGTAAACGCCCTGGTCGATCAGGATGCGGCCAACCGGCGTGTAGGGCCTCCCGTTGCTTGCGATGTAATTGAGCCGCAGCAATTCGCCGTCTTCGAGTTTGACGCGCGTGGAGCCCTGAATCTGCGCGAAGAAGGCATCGATCGGATTCTTGATCCAGCAGATCTCGAGCCCCTTGCCCTTGAGCGCGCCCTCCTCGATGTCCTTGCGGTCATATTGCGCAAACACTCTGCTCTTCTTGCCGGCAAGCCTGGCCGGAACCTTGTAGAGCGGGACGTCGAAGTCCTCGGTCTTGACACGCGAGCCGGCGACTTCCGCCTCGTAGTAGCCAGTGTAGAAGCCGTCAGCACCGGTGTAGAAGCCGTATGTGTGCACGGGTGGCAAGATGCGAAACGGCTTGAAATTGGCCTCGAAAAATTTGCGCGCCCGCGCAGTGTCCACTTTGCCGTTTGAGGCCAGCGTCGCTCCCTTCTCGCAGGCATTATAAAGCCCGCCATAAACCGGGCGAGCTTTGCGCATGGCCTTGGTGCCTTGCAGGATGGCTCCGCAGCTCTTCATGAAGGCTTCGAATGCCGCCGCCTGATCATCTTTCTGCCAGCCATCGAGGTCGGCGAAGCTGAGTGCCTTGACGTCGGCGTGCCGCAAATGAAGCGCTTGCGCGGGCACGCCTGCGATCAGGCTAAGGCCGAAAGCGGCACCGGCAGCAGAGCGAAGCGGCAATCGCAGCATGCGTTCATTGCCCGGCTTCGGTGGCGACCAGTTTCCAATTCGGATCACGCGCGGTAATGTCACGGGCAAACGTCCAGATATCGGTGACGTCGGTTACCTTTTCGGCATTGCCGTCGATCACATTGCCGTTTTTGTCGCGCGTTACCGAGACCAGCTGGGACGTGAACCGCACGGTCACCTGTGCATTTCGGCCGCGCTGCTCGGCGCCGGTGATCTCGGCATTGTCGATGGATACGAAACGGCTCTCCACTGTTTCGCCGCGCTTTTCGCGCTCGGTGATGGCGCCCTCGAAGCCGTCATAAACTTCACGCGACAGGAGGTTCTTCAGTGTGCGTCGGTCGCCTTCGGCATAGGCATTGACAATCATTTCGTAGGCGGCACGTGCGCCAGTCAAAAAATGCTTTGCCTCAAACCCGGCATCTGCGCCGGCGATCGCATCGAGTCCGGCGGCAATCGGCGTGCCCGCCTCGGCGACACCCTTCCAGCGCTCGCCAGGCTCCACCGGCTTAACCGGTTTCGGTGCTGCTGCTTCGGACGTTCGATTGGGCAAGGCGACGACTTTTTCCGTGGCCGGCCGCACTGGCTCACGCGCGGAATAGGGATCGTAGGGCGGCCGCTCCCGGCCGGTGCGCTGACCGAGCACGCTGCGCAGGCGCAGGAAAATGAAGACCGCCAGCGCCAGGAATATGATGGTGTAGATGTCGAACACGTCTCGCATGCTTTCGATAACCGTAGCGGCAGATCTGCCCATGGCCCGGAGCCAGATCGACGGCGTGGCGGCCGGTTCCACCCGCACTATCTAAGTAGGTGGCAGCGCCAATCCATAGGCCTAGCGCCGACATTCGGCGCAATTGTGCCTGACCGTCAAACCTTAGACGATCAGGACGCCAACGCCAACATCGACCCATACAGAGAACACTGATGAATGTGGCAAAATGGCTGGTATTAACGGTAGTGGCGCTCCCGCTGGCGGAGCTGGCCGTGTTCATCGCGATGGCAGCAACCATCGGCTTTATCCAGACCCTGGGCCTGCTGCTGGCGACCTCGGTCGCCGGGATGCTGGTGCTACGCCATGCCGGCGGAAACCATATCGCCAGGGTCCGCAGCGTCTGGGGTGAAGGCAGTTTTACCGCCTTGCAGGCCGATAGCGCGGGTTCCTTCGTTCTGTTGGCCGGAATTCTTCTTTTAATTCCGGGGTTTATAACGGATATTGCAGCCGTCTTTCTGCTGCTGGCGCGATTGTGGCCCGCCATGGGCGCGGCCCTTGGCCGCGGTGCGCCGCCGGCGCGCGGGGATGGCGTGGTGGATCTGCCGCCAGAGCAGTGGCACCGGGTCCCCGATCCGGAGCTGTCCCACCTGGACGAAAACGATCGAAAACACTAGCGCATGATCCCGAAATTCATGCCGTCGGTTCGATCACGGACTCGCCCTGCAATTCGCACAAGACCGGTTCTCTGGCGACTGGCAAGCAAACTTGTTCCCTCGAAAACCGTGTGTTAGCCAACCGCCGCGCGAGGCGAGATGCGCGGCGCGAAGGAGTTTGCATGTCGACGACCAATGGCAACCCGACGCCAAATCAACAGCCGCAACTCAATGTGGTGGCGCAATACATCAAGGATTTCTCATTCGAGAATCCGAACGCGCCGCAATCGCTGGCCGCCGGAAATGAGGCGCCGCAGATTGCCATCCAGATCAATGTTTCCGCCTCACCGATTTCGGAAAACGACATCGAGGTGGTGCTCAAGCTGAACGGCAAGGCGGAATCCAGCGGCAAGTTGATGTTCAGCTTCGAGCTGGATTTTGCCGGCGTGTTCCGCATTCAGAACGTGCCGAAGGAGAGTCTGAATGCGGTCGTGCTGATTGAATGTCCGCGGCTGCTGTTCCCGTTTGCGCGAGAAATCATCGCAACCGCCGTGCGCAATGGTGGTTTCCCGCCATTGATGCTTGATCCGGTCGATTTTGTCGGACTCTATCGTCAGAAGATGGGCGAGATGCAGGCCGCCAGCCAATCGGCGCCGCAGAGCTGAGCCGTCAGGCTCAATTCGGCAGATAATCCCGCCACAGCGCGTTTTCACCAAGCGTTTCGACAAATTCGCGGTGTGCCGTGCGATCCGCCACGCTGATGCGTGGCGAAAGCGCAACTGCGCGCTCGCGCCTGGCTACGGCGCCTGTGCCGCCATCGTTCCGGCGCGTGACACTTTCGGCCAAGCCGAGCTGAGCCTGCCGCGCGCCGATCAGTTCTACATAGACCTCCGCCAAAATTTCAGCGTCGAGTAGCGCGCCATGCTTGGTGCGGCGCGAATTGTCGATGCCGTACCGCGCGCAAAGATCGTCCAGTCGATTCGGACCAGCGGGATGTTTGCGCCGTGCCAGCAGCAGCGTATCGATCAGCCGCTCCCGTGCGATCAACGTTCGCTCCACGCGCTTGAGCTCGGAATTGAGAAAGCCATGGTCGAAGCTGGCGTTGTGAATTACCAGCGGTGCGTCGCCAATGAATCCGAGAAATTCATCGGCGATTTCGATGAACCGCCTCATGTCCTTGAGAAACTCGGTGGACAACCCGTGAATCGCGAAAGCCTCCGTCGGCACCTCACGCTCCGGATTGAGATAGGTATGGAATGTCGCCCCGGTTGGAATCCGGTTGAGCAGCTCGATGCAGCCAACCTCGACCAGGCGGTGGCCTTGGGCTGGATCGAGGCCTGTGGTTTCGGTATCGAGGACGATTTCGCGCATCTTCCTGCTTGCATTTATCAGCGGCAGAATCACCGCTTGCGTTTGGCCATTGTAGCAACGCGGTCGAGAATATCACGCACCTGGGCGCGGGCGTGATCGAAGCCCTGCGAGGTATCCACCACGAAATCGGCGCGGGCGCGCTTTTCCTTGTCGGGCATTTGCCTGGCGAGGATTGTTTCCAGTTTCCGCTCGCTCATGCCGGGCCTTTCGAAGGCACGGGCGCGCTGCACATCGGCCGGCGCCGATACGACCACCACCGCGTCGCAGCGTTGGGCGCCGCCGGTTTCGAACAGCAGCGGAATATCGAGCAAGGCAACCGGTGCTCCCTCACGTTCGGCTTCGGCCAGAAAACGCTCTTCAGCCTCGCGAACCAGCGGATGCACGATCGCCTCAAGCCGTTTGATTGCCCCGTCGTCACCGAGCACCCGATCCCCAAGTTTTTGGCGATCGACCCTGCCGTTCGCAGTCGTACCCGGAAATGCGGCCTCAATCAGCGGCGCGGCATCGCCCTCGTATAGCCGGTGCACGACGGCGTCGGCATCGTGCACGGGCACGCCAGCCTCGGCGAACATCTTCGCAGTGGCGGTCTTTCCCATACCAAGCGAGCCGGTGAGGCCGAGAATAACCATAGATCAGCCGCCAATAAATCCGCTCTTCCGCAGGAACTCGAGCAGCGGCAGCAGCGGCAATCCAAGGATGGTGAAGTAATCGCCCTCCACCTGTTCGAACAAGTGAATCCCGATGCCTTCGAGTTGATAGCCGCCGACGCTCGCCAGTGCGGTTCCGCCGGCCATATCGAGATAGTCGTCGAGAAAGCGATCGGTGAAATTGCGCATGGTCAATCGCGCGGTGTCGACACAATCGAACAATACCGTGCCATCGCGTACCAGAGCCAATGCTGAATGCAGTTCATGCGTTCTCCCGCGCAGCTCACGCAATTGTCCGGCGGCCTCGGCGCGGCCGGTCGGCTTGCTGAAGCGCTTGGCACCCCTGGCCAGAGTTTGATCTGCCCCCAGAACCAGACGGCCGGGTAGCGAACTCCCCACCGCATGCGCCTTGGCGCACGCCAGCAGCCGCGCGGCCGCAGCGGCATCAGCCACGTTCCCTTTCGCCTCGGTGGCACGTTCGTCGATCTGCGCCGGCCGGATCTCGAAACGCAAGCCGGCAGCCGCGAGAATCTTGCCGCGCACGTCGCTTTTCGACGCGAGAACCAATGGTTGCGGGGCGAGCCAGAGTGGCATGAGGCTTGTCTTTCGCCATTCCGGGAAGGCGCGCAGGCGTCGGACCCGGATTCCAGACGCAAAACGACGATGTCCACCTCTGGATTCCAGGGTTGCAGGCTAACGTGTGCGCCCTGGAATGGCAGCAATTTTCTCAGGTTGCCGGATGCCGACGGCGTTCGCTCAATAGCTTCATGACGGCAGCGGCGGTTTCTTCGATCGATCGGCGAGTCACATCGATGCTCGGCCAGTTGTTCTTGGCGCACAGACGGCGCGAATAGGCCACTTCCTCGGCCACCGCCTTCTTGTCGATATATTGGTCGTCGTCGCGATGAGCTTTCAGGCCCAGAAGGCGATTCTCGCGGATCTGCACGATCCGTTCGGGACTGGCGTAAAGTCCGACCACCAGCGGGCGCATCAATTGTTCGACCTTTGGCGGCAGCGGCACACCCGGTACGAGCGGTACATTACCCGTCTTGACCCCGCGGTTTGCCAGATAGATTGAAGTCGGCGTCTTCGATGTACGCGAAACCCCAACCAGCACCACGTCTGCCTCCTCCAGGCCTTCCGCGTGCTGACCGTCGTCATGGAACATGGTGTAGTTCAGCGCGTCGATGCGCTGGAAATATTCCGCATTGAGCACATGCTGGGCGCCGGCGCGGTGAATGGTCTCGGCGCCGAGATAAGATTGAAACAGCCGCAGGACCGGTCCCAGCACCGACATGCAGGGCAGGCCAAGCTCACGGCATTTGCCTTCCAAGGATGCAATCAGATCTTCCTCGAGCAGGGTATAGAGCACCAAGCCCGGCGACTCGCTGATCTCTGACAGGCAATGGTCGAGCTGCTTCTTCGAGCGGACCATCGGGTAAAGATGTTCAACCGGCGCCACATTGGCGTATTGCGCTGCGGCCGCGCGCGCAACCGTGATGAGGGTCTCACCTGTCGCATCGGAAACCAGATGAAGATGAAAATAACCGGTGTCAGGCATCTGTATGGAAATAGGATCGCATGTGGATACGACGGGAGAAGGCCATGCCTTTAGACGCCGCGCAAGCCGCCAAGGGCAATCAATTCAACTTCCGTCCACATGACTGGCCATGGGGTTCTGCAGAAGTGGCACCGAGACTGAGACACATGGATGTGGATATGAGCCTGGGGATTGACCGGGATAGTGACCAAAAAGCCAGATAAAACAGGCAATGACTCTGTGGACGATAAGAGTGAGAATTAGGCTGAATTCTGAATCCAGCTTTGGCATCCGGTGGACAGAGTGTTGATCCGCAGGCATGAGTCCAATCAACCGACCAACAACCACTAAATAGAATCTAATAAGGATTTTATGGAAAAGGGCATTCAAATCGAGAGCACTGGGGAGAAGTCGCTCATTCGTGTTCTGGACAAGCAGCGTGAAATCGTGCCGCCCGTTTGGATGATGCGCCAGGCTGGACGATATTTGCCGGAATATCGGGCTGTACGCGAGAAAGCCGGTGGTTTTCTCGAATTATGTTTCAACCCGGAATTGGCAGCGGAAGTAACCTTGCAGCCCGTGCGCCGCTTCGGTTTTGATGCGGCAATATTGTTTTCCGATATTCTGGTAATACCGCTGGCGCTGGGGCGTAAACTCTGGTTCGTCGAGGGTGAAGGTCCTCGAACTCGAACCTTTGTTTGATGCGGATTCGTTGCTTGCGGTGCGCACGCAAGCAGATACGGAATTGTTGTCGCCGATTTATGAGACCGTTCGACGCGTGAAATCCGAACTATCATCGAGCACCACGCTGATCGGATTTTGCGGCGCACCTTGGACCGTTGCGACCTATATGGTCGCCGGCCAGGGTACGGTGGACCAGGCACCGGCAAAGACGCTTGCAGCGCGTGAACCTCAAGCCTTCCAGCACGTTATTGATTGTCTGGTCGATGCATCCGTTGACTACCTTGCCAAGCAGCTGGAAGCAGGCGCGGATGTAGTGCAGATTTTCGATACTTGGGCTGGCGCGCTTTCGGCAGGTGAATTCGAGCGGTGGTGCGTGCAGCCTACAAAACGAATGATTGCAAAGCTGCGTGAACAAAAGCCGGGTACAAGGGTAATCGGTTTTCCGCGCGGGGCCGGCAAGAATATTCCACGCTACGTAGACGAGACCGGCGTCAATGCAGTCAGTCTGGAGAGTGGGATCGATCGCAGATTTGCCCGCGAGCAAATCCAGACCAAGGTGCCGGTGCAGGGTAACGCCGATCCTCAAGTCTTGCTCGGTGGCGGAGAGACGCTCGATCGCGAAATTGATGATGTGATGGAGGCGTTTTCCGGCGGGCCGTTCATTTTCAACCTTGGCCATGGCATCCTGCCGCAAACGCCGATCGCACATGTGGAGCGGATGTTGAAGCGGGTGCGGGGATAACCGAGCCAGGGCCGAGGAAAAACGCCGATCGATGAACTGGTACCTCTGGATCAAGGCCTTTCACCTGATTGCGGTCATCTCCTGGATGGCCGGGATGCTCTATCTGCCGCGGCTGTTCGTTTATCACGCGGCCGCCAAGCCTGGCTCTGGACAATCGGAAACCTTCAAGGTGATGGAGCAACGTCTGCTCAAATACATCATGGGCCCGGCGATGGGGGTGACCTGGGTGCTTGGCATCATTTTGGTGGTTTATGGCCAGTGGCTGTTCGTGGGCTGGTTCATGGCCAAGTTTATCTTGGTTATCGCGATGTCGATCCTGCATGGCCTTTTCAGCCATTGGGCGCATGAATTTCGCTTCGACCGCAATACGCGTTCGCCGAAATTCTATCGTGTTGCCAATGAGATACCGACCGTGATCCTGATCGCTATCGTCATTTTGGCGGTCGTCAAGCCGTTCTGACCAAACGGTTAATTCGTACACAAGGGCGCCTCGCCCCTTGCGTGAAAATCCATCGGCTCATATGTTATGGCTATCCCACCGAACGCAGGCGGATGCAGTCGCGTTCCGGCTCCCTCTGTTCGGGCCGGTCACAGCATCGGGTTCCGGGCGACCTTTCCCAGCTTCCTCGTCACCCCAGACCTGCGAGCTCTCTCCGTAGTCAATCGGTTTTGAGTTTTTCCATTTTTCAGGACTCCACCGGTAAATCTCCTCAAGGACGAAATCCCCCAATGCGGGAAATGAAACTCCAGGACCTCAAGTCCAAAACGCCGGCCGAACTCACGGCCTTTGCCGAAGAACATCAGGTCGAGAACGCCAGCACCATGCGCAAGCAGGAGCTGATGTTCGCCATTCTCAAGCAGCTCGCGACCCAGGAAGTCGATATCATCGGCGAAGGTGTGGTCGAAGTACTTTCCGACGGCTTCGGTTTTCTGCGCTCGCCGGAATCAAACTATCTTTCCGGTCCTGACGACATCTACGTCTCACCCTCGCAGATTCGCCGCTTCGGTCTGCGCACCGGCGACACCGTCGAGGGCCATATCCGGAGCCCCAAGGAAGGCGAACGCTACTTCGCGCTGCTCAAGGTCAATACGATCAATTTCGAAGACCCCGAGAAGGCGCGCCACAAGATCAATTTCGACAACCTGACGCCGCTTTACCCAGATGAGCGGCTGAAGATGGAACACGAGGATCCGACCAAGAAGGATCTCTCGGCACGGGTGATCGACATCGTCGCGCCCATCGGCAAGGGCCAGCGCGCCCTCATCGTGTCCCCTCCCCGCACCGGCAAGACCGTGCTGTTGCAGAACATCGCTCACGCCATCACGTCGAACCACCCGGAATGCTACCTGATCGTGCTGTTGATCGATGAGCGGCCGGAGGAAGTCACCGACATGCAACGCTCGGTCAAGGGTGAAGTTGTATCCTCGACCTTCGATGAGCCGGCCTCGCGTCACGTGCAGGTGGCGGAAATGGTGATAGAGAAAGCCAAACGGCTGGTTGAGCATCAGCGCGATGTGGTGATCCTGCTCGACTCGATTACCCGCCTTGGCCGCGCTTACAACACCGTTGTTCCCTCCTCCGGCAAAGTGCTGACGGGCGGCGTCGATGCCAACGCTCTGCAGCGGCCAAAACGGTTCTTCGGCGCCGCGCGCAACATCGAAGAAGGCGGCTCGCTCACCATCATCGCCACCGCGTTGATCGATACCGGCAGCCGCATGGACGAAGTCATCTTCGAAGAATTCAAGGGTACCGGCAACTCCGAGCTCATCCTCGACCGCAAGGTGGCCGACAAGCGCACCTTCCCGGCCATGGATATCACCCGCTCCGGCACCCGCAAGGAAGAGCTGCTCACAGATCCGGCTGTCCTCAAGAAGATGTACGTGCTCCGCCGCATCCTGAATCCGATGGGCACGATGGACGCGATCGACTTCCTGCTCGACAAGTTGCGCAACACCAAGAATAACGCCGAGTTCTTCGAGTCGATGAATACATAAGCTACGTGCGGCGAACGGGATCATGAGATGTCATGGCCGGGCGAAAGCCCGGCCATTGCTTTGGCGAAGCCGCCCGGTGAGCGGAATTTATTTGCGGATGCGGTAGAGTGTGAAGCGCGGGCCGGCTGCAATCTTTTCGAGCAGTCCGGGCATCGGGTTCGCGATGGCCGGGCCGAGCAGGTAGAGGTAATCGAAGTCCTTCGGCCATGCACGGAGGAAGGTGGGTGTACTGCTCGGTGCGCCCCGTTCTGCGATGGCCTTCAACAGCACCAATGGGACAGGGCCGGTATAGGGAATGTCGAGACGCTGCCACGGGGAGCGAGCGGTGATCGGCTGCTTGCCGGGCGCCGTGAACAGGTTTGGCACGAACGCGTCGGCATATTGCACCGCGAGCGTCGGCAGATGATAGACCGGGTAGTCGCTCAGGTTGCGCAGCGGCGGATCCTGGGCATCGCCGCTGTGTCCGACCAGCACCTTGGCGCCTTTGGGCAGCCGATGAAATGAAGCCCTGGCTGCCGCATCGTCCGCCCGATATGACACCCAGACGTTCAATACGACCGCTACGTTGACGATAATAATTGCGGTAACGCCGGCAAGCGTTGCACGCGTCCAGGCCGGATTTGGGAACGACACCGACACGAATGCGGGTACAATGAGTGCGGCGGCGACAATCACGCGCAGGTCGACAAATGATGTGTCGAACAGCCTCGATGGCATTGCGACGTAGAGCACCGCGAAACCTGCCGCCAGCCACGCGCCGGACTGTTCGAAATGCAAGGCGCTCCGGCGCGTCAGCGCCACGACCAGCCCGGTGACTGCAGCAACGCCTAACGCCGATGCCACCACGCTGTAGCCGCTCATGATTTGTAGAATCCAGAACGGCTTGTAACCGAGGAACCATTGCGTACCACTGCCGCCGACCGCTCCGCCGGAGGCGATCATTAGGCCGGCGAGTCCCAACGTCGGAATTGCAGGCATGGCAAGCCGGCCGATGGTTTCGGACAACGTGGCGCGCCGCGACCACGCGCGCCAAAGTTCATGCATGCCGATCGTGAAACCGTATATTCCGAGCGCAAACATGTGCGCCGTGAACAACCATGCAATCATGACGCTGTGCAGCGCCAGACGCACGATCCAGCCGCGGTCCTGAAGCGCAAGCGCGGCGGCGATGCCCCACAGTGCGCAACCGAGCGCGAACTCGAAGTTCACAAAGCCCCAGGCGAATGGCAGGCTGTAGACGAACATCAAGGCGACATAGCCGGCGATCTCAATTCGACCTTTGACGACGCGCTCGATTGCCATCGGGCCCGTGACGATCAGGATCTGGCTCAGGAGGTAGAAAATGCGGGTGGCGGATTCGACGCCGATCATGCGGCCGAACGGCGGCACCAGCAGATCCATCGCCAGGTTCGGATAGAGTGCCCAGGTGACCTGATAGTAGGGATGAGCATGTGCGGTACCGTCGCGGCTCAGGATGAACATGCGCGCGAGATGATTCGGGTAGTCCACCATCGCCGGCGGAATGGCGAACCATAATACCGGCGCAAGAGTGACCAGAAGCAAGGCGACAAAGACCGTGCCGCCACCGCGAGATTGGAACAGACTATCCGTGCTTGCGGCCGAATCTCGGCCGGCGTTGGTCTGAATGACGGCAAGTCGGGTCATGCGAGCCCTGCGCGGCACGTTCGATGTGCCGACACACATATCGGCCGCCGACTTTAATAATGCCTTTCCACAGGCACCGGCAGTGCACCGAAGTGTCGTGCCACAAGCGGAATTTGTGCTGTTTTGCCGCTACTTATCTTGGCGTTTGGCTCTGTCGGGCCCAAATGGGCCTAGCCGTTGTGCAGGCCCCGGCGGGCGCCCGCAAAGCTAGGACTGGGCATGCAGACCGCATCCTTGCGTTCGCCAAGAGCCTGCTTGCATTCGGCCAGACTCGAATAGCCACAGCGCACCTGTGAATGTTCTTTGTCCAGAAAGCCGCACCATTCTGCGGCCTGCGTCGAGCTCGTCGAAGCGGCAAGAAAACCGGTCAATACAAGAGCGAGCCAAACGCGCATGGAAAACTCCCCATCTCGCCCCCGGTTGGCAATACGAGTTTTGCCAAATGTCCTCACCAAATCAAGATGGTTTTCGCATTGCTTGCACGGCCGCCGCGATCGCATCCGGGCTTGAGACTGGTAACGAGCATACTGAGCCTACGCATATGAAGGCCGCGCTCTCCGGCGCAGCACCCAGTTTGGCCTGCGCCGGATGTGCGGCCGGCAGATCGGCGCGCGACGCCGCACGCAGAACGACGCGATCGAGAAACGGGAATTTCAGCGCCGCTTGCGCGAACGGTTCGGTCTCGGGCCCGGTCACGACAATTTCGGCGCCGCGCAACCGCAAATCGAGCGCGTTGAGCAATGCCACATGGCCGAACAAGTTTCGATCGGCTGCCGACAAGATGCCGTCAAACAAGCGGTCGGCTTTCTCGCGCCATTGGTCGTCGCCCGACAACACTGCTAACCGGACCAGATTCTGGGCCGCTACCGAATTTGGATTTGGCGTTGCATCATCGGCGGTGGAATGTGGCCGGAGCAACAGGTCGTCGGCGTCGTCGGCTGACAGGTAATAACCCCCGGTATCGGCATCGGCATAGTGCGCATCCAGGGCCCGCTGCCAAGCAAGCGCACGTTCCAGATAAGTACGTTCTCCGCTTGCTTCGTAAAGCGCCAGCGCCGCCCGGATCATGGCGGCGAAATCGGACGCCAGGCCCGGAAACCGCAATTTGCCCTCACGCCAGGAATGCCCAAGGCGGCTGGTTTGTCCGCTTTCTTTGGTCATCGCGCTGGCGATAAAATCGAAGGCCCGGCGCGCCATTGCGATCCAGTCGGGCTCGTCCAGAATGACGCCGGCATTGGTAAGTGCGGCGATCGTCAGGCCGTTCCAATCGGCCAGCACCTTGTCGTCGAGGCCCGGCCGGACGCGGCTGCCACGGGCATCCAGCAGGATCGTTCGCAATGCCGCCAGCCGCGCTTCGTCGGCCTCGCCGCGTTGGACATGGTGGAGCCGGTTGAGAATATTGTGACCTTCGAAATTGCCCTCGTCGCTCACATCGTAGTGACGGGCGAAGAATTCTCCGGCCTCTGGACCGATCAGCTCGATAATCTCGTTCTTTGACCAGACATAAAACTTGCCCTCTTCGCCGTCCGAGTCGGCATCGAGTGAGGCGGCGAAGGCGCCCTCGCCCGTGGTCATTTCGCGCTTGAGCCACTCGACCGTTTCTTTCGCACGCTGGGCAAACAGTGGATTGCCGCTGCGCTGAAAGGCCAATGCCAGCAATTCGAGAAGCTGCGCGTTGTCGTACAGCATTTTCTCGAAATGCGGGACCAGCCAACGGTCGTCCACCGAATAGCGCGAGAAGCCGCCGCCGAGATGATCGTAGATGCCGCCCTCACTCATCCTTTCGAGTGAATGCTCGACCGTGTCGAAATAGCGCGCGTCCCCGGTGCGCTGGCCCGCGCGCCAGAGCATTTCCATGATCGCAGGCTGCGGAAACTTGGGCGCGCCGCGCAAACCGCCATGAACCGAATCAAACATATTGCCGACCTGTGCCGCCGCGGCATCAAGCTCCTTGAGGCCAATCGTGACCTTGCCGGCGGGGCGCGCCTTGTCAGCTAATCGTGCCAACAACGCCGCGCGGTTCTGCTCGATCCGTTTTGGCTCTTCGTGGAACAGGCGGGATACTTCCCGCAGGATGTCGGTGAAGGCGGGGCGACCGAACCGCGATTCCTTCGGGAAATAGGTTCCGCCCCAGACCGGTTCGCCTTTGGGCGTGAGAAACATGGTCAGCGGCCAGCCGCCCTGCTCGCCCAGAAGATGCAGCGCGTTCATGTAGATCTGGTCGATATCGGGCCGTTCCTCGCGATCGACTTTGATGTTGACGAACAGCTCGTTCATCAACTTCGCGGTCGGCTCATCCTCGAATGATTCGTGTGCCATCACGTGGCACCAGTGACATGCCGCGTAGCCGACCGAGAGCAGGATCGGCCGGTTTGAGGCTTTTGCCTCTGCTAGAGCCTCCTGCCCCCATGGCCACCAGTCGACCGGATTGTGCTTGTGCTGCAGCAGATATGGCGAGGTCGCGGACGCGAGGCGATTTTCGTGGGCGGTGTTGGATGATGAGGACATTGCGGCAGACTAACAAAGATACGACTTGAGACCAACGCGCCGGCACTGCGCTTTTGCCGGCTGCGTTGTGGCGATCCAGATATCGGCAAAAAATTGCGATCAACCCCGTCACCAGGTTGAGCGTGATCATTGGCCCGTGCCGATATTCAGCATCGTGTCTGTGGCAGACGCACTCTTTCTTGATTCCGCACTTGACCGACCTTCCCTCTGGGCGCTTCCGTGCACTGTGATGTCCGAGGCAGAACGCGATACGATCTTTGCCCTCTCCTCCGGCCGACCGCCGGCGGCGATTGCCGTCATCCGTATTTCCGGCCCGCGCGCGGGCGAAGCATTGAAGGTCCTCAGCGGCAAAATTCCTGAACCGCGCAAAGCCGCCCTCGCTCGCATCCGTGGTCCAGACAATGAAATCATCGATGAAGTCCTGGCGCTGTGGTTCCCCGCGCCCAACAGCGAGACCGGCGAGGACGTAGCCGAGTTGCAACTGCACGGCGGGCGCGCAGTGATCGCCGCAGTGCTGGGAGCGCTCGGCAGGATCGAAGGCCTGCGACCGGCCGAGGCTGGCGAATTCACCCGCAGAGCCTTCGAGAACGGCAAGCTGGATCTGACCGCGGTGGAAGGCCTTGCCGACCTGGTGATGGCGGAAACCGAAGGGCAACGCCGGCAGGCGTTGCGGCAGATGCAGGGGGCGCTTCGCGTGCGCGCGGAGGGCTGGCGGGCGCAGCTGATCCGGGCGCTGGCATTGATCGAGGCGCGCATCGATTTTTCCGACGAGGCGGACGTGCCGGAGAATCTCGGTTTCCCCGGCACTGGCGATTGCGCGCGAGCTTGCAGGTGAAATCGCGAATTCGCTCGCCGACGATCGACGCGGCGAGCGTTTGCGGGAAGGACTGGTGGTGGCGATCGCCGGTCCGCCCAATGCCGGCAAGTCGATGCTGCTCAATCGCATCGCGCGGCGCGAGGCGGCAATCGTCTCGCCCCATGCCGGGACGACGCGCGACGTGATCGAGGTGCATCTCGATCTCGATGGCTGGCCAGCGACGTTGCTGGACACGGCAGGCATTCGCCCAACTGACGATCCTGTGGAGATGGAAGGTGTGCGGCGCGCGCGCGCGCGCGCTGCCGACGCCGACCTGGTGCTTTGGGTGATGGATGCAGGTGCGCCGGGGGCAGGTGAGGGCGCCAGTCCGGGGCAGTCATCATCGGGACAACCTGTTTGGCGGGTGCAGAACAAGATCGACTTGCTCGCAGGGCAAAAACCAAGAAATGAACCTCAAATTCCGAGTATATGTAGTAATGAATCTGGAATGCAAACTAATAACTCCTTAACGAATATGATTAATCAAACGTTAAGAGAAAGAAATGAATACAAATTCAGTACGAGTGATCGGATATTCAATGTTTCGGCCGTCACTGGGGAAGGCTTTGAGCAGCTTCTGGCGGCGCTGGCAAAATACGCCGAGAGCTTCTTGGCTGGTCCCGAACCGGCATTGGTGACCCGCGAGCGCCATCGGCGGGCCCTGGAAGATGCTCTGGCGGCCTTGCGGCGGGCCCTGGGGCGCGAACTCGCAGGCAGCGAAGATCTGCTCGCCGAGGAACTGCGGATCGCTGCCCGGGCGATTGAGCGCCTCACCGGCCGGGTCGATGTGGAGGATGTTCTGGACGTGATTTTCCGCGACTTCTGTATCGGAAAATAAGCGGCAGAATCAGCGAATCTGCCTGTGGCAACGGGTCGCGGTGGCAACCGGTCATCTCGTATTGGGGGCCGAATTCCCAGAATTTCGGGCGGTCGCAAAGGACTCTGGAAGTGCGCCCATGTCTGACAATCCCATGTCCGACAATCCCATGTCCGCCAAAATGTCCGACAAGCCCGATTGGCGAGATGTCTTCAGGGAATCCAATGCTATCGGCTGGATTGCCTTCCTGCTCCTGATGATCGGGATTGGTGTCGGGACGATCTATTTCGGTGGTGATACACCCAGCAGCAAATCCCCCAAGCCGATGGCTGCAAGCCACGCGGCGAAATAGCTCTGCGCCCAAACGAGGGGGAAGGGCGCAGAACCATGCGGGCAGACAGCTCTGCCGATGTTTCACGTGAAACATTTTGGCTAAACGGGTTGTTTTTGACCCGGACTTTCGCCTCCGCTACAACCCACAAATCCGAGGCGAATAATGGGTTCAGCTTTCGACGTCGTGGTGATTGGCGGCGGTCACGCCGGCTGTGAAGCCGCGGCCGCGGCTGCCCGCATGGGCGCCAAAACCGCACTGGTCACCCATCGATTCGAGACCATCGGTGCCATGTCGTGCAATCCGGCCATCGGCGGCCTCGGAAAAGGCCACCTGGTGCGGGAAATCGACGCCCTGGACGGCCTGATGGGCCGCGTGGCTGACCGCGGTGGCATCCAGTTCCGGGTCCTGAATCGCCGCAAGGGTCCTGCGGTCCGTGGACCACGCGCGCAGGCCGACCGCAAGCTCTATGCCGCGACCATGCAGGCCGAGATCCGGGCCATTCCCAACCTTGAGGTGGTCGAGGCGGAAGCCGATGACCTGGCCGTCGCCAATGGCCGTGTTTGCGGCATCAAGCTTTCCGACGGTCGAGAGATTCCGTGCGGCGCGGTGGTGCTCACCACCGGCACGTTCCTGCGCGGGCTCATTCACATCGGCGAAAAAAAGATTCCTGCCGGCCGTGTTGGCGAAGCGCCCGCCGTCGGACTGGCGCGCACGCTTGAAGCTTTCGGTTTCGCGCTTGGCCGGCTGAAAACCGGCACACCGCCACGACTCGACGGCCGCAGCATCGATTGGTCTCAGCTCGAAATGCAGCCGGGCGATCATCCGCCCGAAGCGTTTTCGATGTTGACGACGTGCATCGACACGCCGCAAATCGAATGCGGCATCACGCGGACAATCGCTGCGACACACGAAATCATCCGCGCCAATGTGCATCGCTCGCCGATGTATTCCGGCCAGATCGAAAGCCGCGGTCCGCGCTATTGCCCCTCGATCGAAGACAAGATCGTAAAATTCGGCGAACGCGCCGGCCACCAGATTTTTCTGGAGCCGGAGGGTCTCGATGATTACACCGTCTATCCGAACGGCATTTCAACATCGCTGCCGGAAGATGTGCAGCATGCGCTCGTCGCGACCATTCCCGGATTAGAGAAAGCGAAATTCATCCGGCCTGGCTATGCGATCGAATACGACTACGTCGATCCGCGCGAACTGCGTTCAACCTTGCAGACAAAACGTCTGCGTGGATTGTTCCTGGCCGGCCAAATCAATGGAACGACCGGTTACGAAGAGGCTGCGGCACAGGGACTTCTTGCTGGTCTCAATGCGGCGTCATTGGCCGGCGAGGGCGATGAAATTACTTTTGATCGCGCGCAAGCATATCTCGGTGTGATGATCGACGATCTGGTTACGCGTGGTGTCAGCGAGCCCTATCGCATGTTCACCTCGCGCGCCGAATATCGCCTGGCGCTGCGCGCCGATAATGCCGATCAGCGTTTGACCGACAAAGGAATTGCGATTGGCTGCATTGGCCCTGTGCGCTCGCAATTCCATGCGCGCAAAAGTGCAGCACTGAACGACGCGCGCACTTTCGCCAATTCGGTTTCGCTCACGCCGAAGGAAGCGGAACGTCACGGCATTTCACTCAACAAGGACGGACAGCGTCGCACCGCTTTCGAGTTGCTGTCGTATCCGAACGTCTCGATCTCGCATCTGACGAAAGTCTGGCCGCGCTTCGGCGCGTTCGATGCGACGATCGCCGAGCAAATCGAAATTGACGCAAAGTACGATGTGTATCTTTCGCGCCAGGCGGCAGACATCGCGGCCTACCGGCGGGATGAAAGTTTCGAATTGCCCGACGAGCTTGATTACGCCGCGCTGCCGGGACTCTCGAACGAAGCAAAACAAAAACTGATGTCCCATCGTCCGCGCACAATCGGTCATGCGAGCAGGATTGACGGCATTACGCCGGCGGCGCTGACGCTTCTGGTCGCGCATGTCCGCCGAGCGAAGAAGCCGGCGGCGAAGTCCGCTTGAGCAAGAGCGGGCAGGGGACTTTCGATCTCACCGCCGACAAAGCGCGCGCCCTCAAACTGATTCCTGTTTCACGTGAAACGGAAAAGCGCCTGGACACATTCGTGGAAACGCTGTTGCGCTGGCAGCGAACAACGAACCTTGTGGCGTCCTCGACGCTTCCACGGCTATGGACCCGACACATCGCCGATTCGCTGCAGCTGATCGCGCTCGCGCCCAATGCGCGGGTTTGGGTGGACTTCGGCTCGGGCGGGGGATTTCCCGGCATGGCCGTAGCCTGCGCGCTTGCGGACACGCCGGGAGCCATGGTGCATCTGGTTGAAAGCAATGGAAAAAAAGCTGCGTTTCTGCGCGAGGCCGTGCGCGTCACCGGCGTGCCGGCACAAGTGCATCAGCAGCGGGTGGAGAAATTTGCGGAAAGCTGTGCAGAACCCGTCGATGTTGTCACGGCGCGCGCCCTGTCCCCATTGAAAACTCTGTGCGATCAGGCGTTTCCTTTGATTGCTAAGGGAGCGATTGGTCTGTTCCCGAAGGGTCAAGATGTAGATGCTGAATTGACCGAAGCCGCTAAATATTGGACACTTCAAACTGCAAGAGTGCCCAGCAAGACCGACCCGGAGGGCGCCATCGTCGTCGTCCGCGATCTAAAGCTTCTGAGCCACGCCTAAAGTTGGGGCCGGCAATGGCCGGTTCAGCCCCGAGGGATGCAACGCCCAACCGCCTGACGCCCCCGCGCAACCGATGGACAAGCCGATATGACCCTCTCACCGCCAGCCGATCCGACCCCTCAGGTCGTCCCCTTCGGCAAGCCGGCCGTCCGGCCAGACGGGCCAAAGCCGCGGGTGCTGGGGATCGCCAACCAGAAGGGCGGCGTCGGCAAAACAACCACCGCCATCAATCTCGGCACCGCGCTGGCTGCTATCGGCGAGCATGTGCTGATCGTCGATCTCGATCCGCAGGGCAATGCCTCGACCGGGCTCGGGATCGAGCGCAAGTCACGCCGCACCTCGACCTATGACGTGCTCACCGGCACCGCCGCCATGCGTGACGCGGTGCTGCCGACGGCAGTACCGCAACTCAGCATCGCACCCTCGACGCTCGACTTGTCCGGCCTCGAACTCGAGATCGGACAGGCGCGCGACCGCGCTTTCCGTCTGCGCGGCGCGCTCGGTGATCTCAACAAGGGCCCGCGCGATTACGACTTCACATACGTTTTGGTGGACTGTCCACCCTCCCTCAATCTCCTCACGGTCAACGCCATGGCCGCAGCAGATTCAATTCTCGTTCCGCTGCAATGTGAATTCTTTGCGCTTGAAGGACTGTCGCAATTATTGAAGACGGTCGAGTTGGTGAGGACAACTCTCAATCCGAAATTGTCGATCCACGGCATCGTGCTCACCATGTATGACGCGCGTAACAATCTCTCCAACCAGGTTGTTGCCGACGTACGCCAGTTCATGGGTCGCAAGGTCTACGACACCATCATCCCACGCAACGTGCGGATCTCGGAAGCGCCATCGTACGGCAAGCCGGTACTGGTTTACGATCTCAAATGCGTCGGCAGCGAAGCCTACTTGCGGCTGGCGACCGAGATCATCCAGCGCGAAAAGGAATTAAAGGCGGGATGACAATTGTTCTCCCGCCGTACGAAATCGTTTCGGTGTCATTGCTCGCGCAAGCGGGCAATCCAGTAGTCCGGGAGCCAAATGGATAGCGCGAGCTCGGACCTAGTCGATGTGCAGGGCGTGCCGGATGCCCCGCCTTCGCGGGACATGACAAAAGAGAAGACGAAGGGGTATTATTGAATGGCTCGATCAGGAGCAGCGGCGATGGCGGATCATTCGCGATTGGGGCGCGGCCTGGCGTCGCTGATCGGCGACGTTGGCGAAGAATCGTCTTCCGTCGAATCCGGACGCAAGCCGCGGCGCGCGGCAATCGAGAACCTGCAACCCAATCCGCGCAATCCGCGCCGGCAGTTTACCGACGCCGAACTCGGTGAGCTTGCCGCATCGATTGCCGAACGCGGCATCATTCAGCCGATCGTGGTGCGGCCGGCGCGCGGCAAGCCGGAACATTTCGAAATCATCGCAGGCGAGCGGCGATGGCGCGCAGCACAACGCGCGGGCCTGCACGACGTGCCGATCGCGGTGGTGGAAGCGACGGACAAGCAGGCGCTCGAATTTGCCATCATCGAAAATGTCCAGCGCGCCGATCTCAATCCGATCGAGGAAGCGGCCGGATATCTTGCGCTCATGGAAGACTTCGATCACAGCCAGGACCAGGTCGCGCAGATCGTTGGCAAGAGCCGGCCGCATGTGGCCAATACGCTGCGTCTGCTGAAGCTGTCGGAACCGGTGAAGCAACTGGTGCGCACAGGAAAAATCTCGGCCGGCCATGCGCGGCTGCTGGTCGGCCAGCCAAATGCGCTCGAGATTGCGCAGGAGATCGTCGCCAAGGGCTGGAGCGTACGCCAGCTCGAGCACGACATGCGCACCGACGACGTGCGTCAGGCGCGCGAGGTGCGCAGCGAAACCAAGGGGCACGCCGGCGCCACCAAAGACGCCGATACACGCGCGCTGGAGAAGCGGCTCTCGGATGCGCTGGGCCTTGAGGTCAGCGTCGATCACCGCGGCGAGGGCGGCACACTGCGGATCAGGTACAAGGATTTGGATCAGTTGGACGCGGTGTTGAGGAAGTTGGATCGGTAGCGATTTGCCATTGGCGCCGGACCCGGGTCGCGGTCTCCAGCAAATTTTGAGACGCAGGTCACGCATGGCGGCACCGGCGTGCTCGTGAGGCTTGCCAGTTCGACACCGCCAACCGGCCCCGGCGTCCAGCCCTCGCCTGGCAATGCTGTAATCCTGATGTCGGGGACGAGCCCGCGTTCAAGGGTCGGATCGAAATAGCGCATGCTGCGCTCGTTCAGGTCAACTACGCGGCCCGGCTTGAGCGGTCCAACATCATTGATCTTGACGATGACACGTTTGTCACCGCTTTCGATCAGCGCAAAGGCAGGCTGATAAAGTTTGCCATAGCGCACGCCGCCGAACCGTTCTCGCAAACCGATCTGGATTGCAGCAGTCCAGGCAGAGGGGTCGTAAGGCTCGCCGGAAGCGGTTTGCCCGCTATCGGGGTCGATACCATCGCGGTAGGGATTATAGGTTGATGCCGTGCCGATATAGATGCCGTCAGTAAGTGCGGCAATTTCCTCGATCTGCGGCAGCGCCATAATGGCGACCTGATTGAGCACCGATCGGTACAAGTCGGTAGTTCCCGGCCACATTTTCCTGCGGGCAAATGACACCAGGTCGACTTTGTCCTGAGCCGTCCTGGCGAACACGCCCTCCATTGGATTCAGGACGTCCGGCAACGATTTCGGAGCAACCGGGGCGGAAGTCTTGTCATGTGCGGCCGTCTGCAGATCGAAGTGGGACAGGGCTGCCATGGCGGTGACGAAGCATGTTTCAGGTTCATCGGACTGGATGTCGGTGTCGGCCGGCGGCGCGATGTTGACACCGCTGCTTGCCGGAACATCGGTCACCGACAAGACCACGACTTCGGTCGCGGATTTTGCGTGAAACGCCGACTTGATCGGCGCAGCGTAGCAAGTCTCGAACCGATCCCAGACCATGCTCGACAGTAAAGCGAGCGCGATACAGAAGGTGATTGCCGCCCTGGCTGCGGCGCGTGAACCTGATCGTTCGCTGCGCTGGGAAGACGACGCTGGTGTAGACATCAACACCGTCGATGCTGAGAACTCTTGCGAGAAGTAATTGACTATCAGCGGCGGATAAAACCCGCGTAAAATGCACCGCGAAATAATTCATAAAGTTTGAAGCAAATGCTTGCGGCCAGCGTGCGTTACAAAACTCTGAAAGGGGAACTCGTGAGCGAAAATCACGACGGCAAGAGTGGCAATAGCAACAACAAAGCCGGCATCATGGCTCTGGCGACGGCGACAGTTGCTGTCTGGTTGATCTACGACATGGCAACGGCGGCCGAGACGCCGAGCAGGACGCTTGCAATCCTGCAATATCTTTTACTGGCCGGCGCCCTGTTTGGGCTGGCCGGGTCACTCGTAAAGCTGGTTTCTCGGAAATAACGCGGGCCGTCTGTTATTCCGTTTCCGACGTGGCCCGGGGCTCCAGCTTGTTGCGCAGCTTGTCGGTGCCCTTGATGGTGTCGACAAGGGTATCGAGCGCGGCAGTTATTTTATCTGCGAAACTCGGCGGCTGCGGTTTCCGGCGTTTCGGCTTATAAGGCGCCATCTTGAATTTTTTCTTCGCCGCATGCTTGCGTCCGCCCTTGGCCGCCGTGGACTTTTTTCTGCGCCTGGCAGCTGTCTTTTTGCGCGTCTTTCTGGCCATTCAGACCCCCAGTCCCGGCAGGTTAGCGGCGACAACAATATGTGGTGCATCGATTCTGCGCCAGGGGCTAAGAAAGTGCGGCCGGCGCTCTCCCGCACCGGTCCGGCTGGATCGGCGCGCGCAATTCCTCTAAGCAATCGGCAGGAACGCAATAACAAATCTGGAGGATACCGGTGCCCGCTTCAATGCAAGGCGAAATGCAGCCGACCATCTACCGCTTCAAACTTGGCGGCTTCGAAGTCGCTACCGTCATGGACAGCAAGGTGATCCGCTCCGGGCTCACCCCCAGTTTCGGCGGCGAGCAGGGCGCCGACGAGATCAAGGCGTTGGCAAAGGCCAACCGCGTCGATGCCGACCGCTACGAGCACCCCTTCACTCCGATGATCGTCAATACAGGCAAGGAGCTGGTGCTGTTTGACACCGGTTGCGGCTCGCTGCGCGACGAATTTGAACAGATGAAGGGCCGTCTGCCGCCGGGCAATCTGGTCGCACGGCTGGGTCAGGCGGGGTACAAGCCGGAGGACATCGACGTGGTGGTAATCACCCATGGCCATCCCGACCATATCGGCGGGTTGACCAAGGGTGGCCAGCCGGTGTTTCCGAAAGCGCGCTACGTTTTCGGCGCCGCCGATTTCGATTTCTGGAAGAAGGGGGAGAACGTACGCGAGGCGCGCAAGTTCAACCGAGAACTCTATGTGAAGATCTGCCTGCCACTCGCCGACAAGGCGACTTTCATCAAACCGGGTGACGAAGTGGTGGCAGGGATTCGCGCGGTTGATGCCTTCGGGCATTCGCCGGGACTGATGGCGTTCACCATCGAGAGCGAGGGCAAGCGCCTGCTCAATTGGGCTGATACCTGCAATCACTACGTGGTCGCGATCCAGCGGCCGCAAATCCATCTCGACGTTGACGACGACAAAGAGAAGGCGGTGGCTACCCGCAAACGCATTCTCGATATGGTGGCGACCGATGCCTTGTTCGTCGCAGGCTTCCATATGCCGTTCCCCGGGCTGGGTTGGGTCGAGAAGACCGGCGGCGGCTACCGCTGGGTGCCGCACAGTTACCAGCTGAATTTGTGAAACGGCGCTTGTCTTAATTTTCTCGCCGCCGCGCGCTCACTGCGAGCGACAGCAGAGTGCGTTGCGCGATCGCTTCGCCGAGCGGCGCGTTGCGGCGAATGTCGAGTGAAGCACCGGCGAGCTGCTCCATGGCGCGCAGCAGGCGTGGCGGCGTCCATGCCCGCAAGGCTTCGCCGACTTGCTTCTCACGGCTGAAATGCACCGGAGGCGCGCCGCGCTTCATGGCGAATTCGATACTGTCGCCGCCCTCTACCGCCAGTTTCATCTTGTGCAGATTGGCGACCTGGCGGATCGCCGCCGACACAATTGCTGCCGGTGAGGAGCCGCTGGCACGCGCCTTGCCGAACTCGGTTTCGACTTCCGCGGTGTGGCCGGCAAAGGCTGCATCGATCACGCCGTCGAGCGCCAGCGCGGACGCATCGGCTACCACGGCCATCACGTCGGCAAGCGCGATGGCTTTTTGATCCTTGGCGTAGAGCATGAGCTTGCGAAGCTCGCTGCGCGAGGCGAGCCGGTCGCCGCCGAGCAATGCAGACAATGCCGCGCGCGCATCGGGCGCGATTGTCAGATGAGCCGCCCGCAGCTCCTCATCGATCAGGCGCTCGAGATCGCGTGCGCCGTCCACATAGCAAGGCAATACGACGGCGACCTTGGCCTTTTCGCAAAGCGCGCGCAGCGGCGCATTTTTTCGCAAGTCGCCGGCTTCGATGATGATGCGGCATTCGTTTGACGGCGTTGCGATCACCGTCTCGACCGCGGCGGAGATGTTGCGCGCGCCCGCCTTCACCAGCACCGCGCGGCGGCCGCCGAACAACGGCACCGTGTGCGCCTCCTCTGCCAGCCGCGACGGATTTGCGGACAGCTCCTCCCCCTCGATGCGAGCCAGCGCAAACGGATCATTGGGATCGTCGACCGAGGCGCGCACCAGTGCATCAACGCGCTCGCGTACCAGGCCGGCGTCCGGTCCGAATACCAGGACGATCGGCTGCGCCGGATCAGGCCTGGCAATGAAGCGGTCGACATCGGCGGGTTTGATGGCAGTCATGGCACTTCTTTACCCTCTTCCGCATGGCGGGGAGAAGCGTGCGCTGCGATGCTTCAGGTTCCCGCCACAAAATAAGAGGCGAGGCGCGACTGGATATTGTTGGCGATTACCTTGGCGGCGCGATTCTCGGCATCGCGCAATCCGCGCGCGCCGGCGAAGCGCTGCTGCTGGCCCGGAACGTTGAACGAGACACGCGAGAAAGTCTGACCGCTCACCACGACCTTGCCAGTAGCAAGATCGGTCAAGGTAAATGCGGCGTCGATGCCGTAATTCTGGATGTCCGGACGGGCGGTGTTGATGTCTACGATCACCTGCGTCGAGGTGGAGGTCAGCCGGATGGTCAGCTTGTGAGTCGCGGGTCCGGGCTGGCCGCCGCCGGTCAGATCGTAGATCAGCTCGTTGCGCACATCGACTCCGACACGGGCGAGCCGGCTTCCGTTTGGCGCATCAATCGGCAAGACATCGACGCCGCTCAACCTGGCGCCGACACCGGTATTGCTGCCGACCATGGCGCGGTCGCCATAAAGCGGCTGGAAGCAGCCGGCGGTGAGGCCAGCTAGCGCCAGAACGGCCACAAAACGTGAGGTTTTAGGCCACGACATTGACGATCCTCTGCGGGACGACAATGACCTTTTTCGGGCGCTTGCCGTCCAGCGCCCTCTTTACCGCATCGAGGGCCAGAACGGCAGTCTCAATGTCGTCATTGCCGGCGTCCCTGGCGACCGTGACGTCAGCGCGCTTCTTGCCATTGATCTGGACCGGCAAGGTAATGGTGTTTTCGATCAGAAGATCCGGCTCGACCTGCGGCCAGGCTTCAGTGGATACGAGCGACTTGTGACCAAGCGCCGCCCAGCATTCCTCGGCCAGGTGCGGCATCATCGGGTGGAAGAGGCGCACCAGGATGTCCCCGGCTTCACGCAGCGCCCAGGCGAAGTCGGCGGCGGGCGCGGTTTCGGCTGAGCCGATGGCGTCGCTGAGCGCATTGGCGCATTCGTAGATGTGGGCGATACAGCGGTTAAAGCGCAGGCGGTCGATGTCATCGGAGACATTTGCGAGAGCGCGATGGGCGGCCTTGCGCACCTTTAGCGCCGCTTCGCCGAATTCGGCCGGCCGCGCCGCCGGCGCCTTGATGTCCGCAATTTCGCCAATCAGTCGCCACAGCCGCTGTACGAATCGCCAGGCGCCCTGCACGCCTTCCTCGGTCCAGATGACGTCGCGCTCCGGCGGAGAGTCCGACAGCATGAACCAGCGTGCCGTGTCGGCGCCGTAGGCGGCGATAATGTCGTCAGGGTCGATGGTGTTCTTCTTAGACTTCGACATCTTCTCGATCGAGCCGATCTCGACCGGCTCGCCAGTCGATTCCAGTACGGCGCGACGCGTGTCACCCATGCCTTCGATCTTGACGTTGGCCGGCTCGATCCAGTCACCGTTCTTGGCACGATAGGTCTCGTGCACGACCATCCCCTGCGTGAACAGGCCAGCGAACGGCTCATCGAGGTTGACGTGCCCGGTCTTGTGCATGGCACGGGTGAAGAAGCGAGAATAGAGCAGATGCAAAATCGCGTGCTCGATGCCGCCGATATATTGGTCGACCGCCATCCAGTGATTGGCCATTTTTGGATCAGTCGGTGCGGTCTTGATCCACGGGTCGGTGAATCGGATGAAGTACCATGACGAGTCGACGAAGGTGTCCATGGTGTCGGTCTCGCGACGCGCGGTACTGCCGCAATGCGGACACGTCACGTTCTTCCAGGCCGGATGGCGGTCAAGCGGATTGCCCGGTTTGTCGAAGGTGACGTCTTCAGGAAGCGTCACCGGCAAGTCTTTTTCCGGTACCGGTACAGTGCCGCACTTGTCGCAGTGGATGATCGGGATCGGGCAACCCCAGTAGCGCTGGCGCGAAATGCCCCAGTCGCGTAAACGATAATTGACCTGGCGTTGCGCAACAGGACGGTTGCCGCGGGTTTCGCGCTCCAGGCGTTTCGCCACTTCCTCTTTCGCTTCCTCAATGGTCATGCCGTCGAGGAAACGCGAATTGATCATGCGGCCGTCGCCATCATACGCCACATTGGTTATGACGAAGGTAGCGGGGTCCTGGCCCTCCGGACAGACTACCGGTGTGTTGCCAAGTCCGTATTTATTGACGAAATCCAGGTCACGTTGATCATGCGCCGGGCAACCGAAAATGGCGCCGGTGCCGTAATCCATCAGAATGAAATTGGCGACATAGACCGGCAGCTTCCAGTCCGGATCGAATGGGTGTACCGCCTTGATGCCGGTGTCGAACCCCATCTTCTCGGCAGTGTCTACTGCTTCCTGAGATGTGCCCATGTGGTGGCACTGCTCGATAAATTCCGCGAGTTTAGGGTTCTTCTTTGCCGCAGCGGTGGCCAATGGATGATCCGGCGACAATGCCATGAATTTGGCGCCGAACAACGTGTCCGGCCGGGTGGTAAAAATTTCCAGTTCGTTCTCTCGATTTGGTGTTGTCTCCGGATCGAGCATGAAGCGCAGCAGCAGACCTTCCGAGCGGCCGATCCAGTTCTTCTGCATCAGCCGGACCTTGTCGGGCCAGCGGTCGAGCGTGTCGAGGGCTTCCAGCAGGTCTTGTGAATAGTCGCTGATCTTGAAAAACCACTGCGTCAGTTCTCGTTGCTCGACCACCGCGCCTGAGCGCCAGCCGCGGCCATCGATCACCTGCTCGTTGGCAAGTACGGTGTGGTCGACGGGATCCCAGTTCACTTTCGACTGCTTGCGCTCGACCAGGCCCGCCTTGAGAAAATCGAGAAACATCTTCTGCTGATGTTTGTAGTAGGCCGGGTCGCAGGTCGCGACCTCGCGCGCCCAGTCGAGCGACAGTCCCATGGACTGGAGTTGCTTTTTCATCGCCGCGATATTGTCGTAGGTCCAGGACTTCGGATGGACCTTGCGGTCGATCGCGGCGTTCTCCGCCGGCATGCCGAAGGCGTCCCAACCCATCGGGTGCAGCACGGCGTTGCCCATGGCGCGTTTGAAGCGCGCGACCACGTCGCCCATGGTGTAGTTGCGCACGTGGCCCATGTGGATGCGCCCCGAAGGGTAGGGGAACATCTCCAGCACGTAGTATTTGGGTCGGGGGTCGTCGTTCCTGGTGGCGAAGATGCCGCGCTCGTCCCACACCTTCTGCCAGCGGGCCTCCGCCTCGCGGGCATTGTAGCGCTCGGTTTTGCTCGAATCGGCGGTCATTTACGGCTTCTTCTAGGGCGCGCGGAACAGACACGAAAGCGCTTTGCGGGTCAACGGGCGGAGGCGTTTCCCCTGCAAAATCAAAGGAACCAGCCACCGCCTGCGCGGGTTAGTCCCGCGTAACAGGAGGTGCGGTATGAGTGTGAAAATTCAGGACATCAAGGAGCACATGGAAGTGCTTGGCTCCGATGGCAAGCACATCGGAACCGTCGACCACATGGACGGGGCCGACAAGATCAAGCTGACAAAGAGCGATCCGCAGTCCGGCGGGCAGCACCATCTGATTTCGTTGCAGCTGGTGCAAAGCGTGGACGACAAGGTCCATCTCACCAAGCCGGCGCGGCAGGTCATGCTGGAATGGCAAACCGCGGCTTGATCGCGGCGCGTCGCGTCAGGCGCGGGCGCGCATGAGCATCATGACATCCGATTTGACGACCACGGCATTGCGGCCGCGCTGCTTGGCTTCATAGAGACAAGCGTCGGCAGCCTCGGTCAGGTTCTGCGGGCTGTCGCGCTCCCCGGGCACGATCGAGGCGACGCCAACGCTGATTGACAGGAAGCCCCAGGGGGCGCCGGCGTGCGATATCAGCAATTCCTCGACGGCGCGGCGCAGGCGCTCGGCGACCTTTGCAGCATCGTTGAGGCCGACGCCCGGCAACAGCACGGCGAATTCCTCTCCGCCATAACGGGCGGCCAATTGTTCGCCGCGGCCCATTACGACAGGATTTTGGGCCGGCTGTAGGCCGCCTGCAACCATATCACGCGCCTTGGTGTGGACCTTGAGTACCTCGCCGACCTTGCGCAGGCAGGCGTCACCACGGACGTGGCCGTAGCAATCGTTGAACGGCTTGAAGTGATCGACGTCGATCATCAGCACCGAGATCGGATGCCGGTGGGTGACGGCGGTATTCCATTCGGCCAGGAGATGGGCGTTGAAAGTCCGGCGGTTCGGGAGGCAGGTCAGTGAATCGAGTTGCGCGAGTTCGCGTAACTGGTCGTTGATATCGCGCAGCTCCTGCTCACGGGTATCGAGCTTTTCGGCCATGTCGTCGAGCGCAACCGCGAGCGGAATGAATTCTTCCGCCCATGCAAGCCTGGCCGCTTGCGTCTTGTCTTCACCGCGTCCGATGCGGCGCGCCGTATCGGACAGCACGCGGATTGGACGCACCAGCAGACGTTCGGCGCCAAACCAGATACTCACCAGCACAAAAAATATGACGTAACCGAGCTGGCTCAGGGCCGACCACATGGCCGTGTCCACCCGGCCGAGAACTTCATTTTCATCAAATCCGACCACGACATGTGCCGTGGTATCGGGCAATTGTACAAAAGCGATAGTGCGGCGAATGCCGTCGAGAGACGAGTCGGTGACGACACCTTCGGAAAGCGTCATCATGCTTTTGATGAGCGGTTGATCATTGAGGTGGCGGCCGGGCCAATCCGCCGAATTGGGCTCGTGGGCCAGAACCGTGCCATCTCCGTCGATCAACAGCATGATCGAGCCATCCCGCCCCGCGAGTGTCTTGGCAAGCTCGCCTGTCCAGTTCAGATCGAGTGTCGCAAGGATGACAGATTGAATTGTGCCGCTTTTATCCCGTTGCGGGTTCGCCGCAATGAGAAGCGGCGATACATCGCGCGCGCCCACGAAGTAGTCGCTGACGACGAATTGTCCGTATTTGACAGCTTCGAGAAAGTGGGCGTGTTGGCTGATGTCGAGACCGAGCGCCGATGATTGATTCGAACACACAATCCTTCCATCGAGTGTTGCGACCGAGAGCGTTTTGATCGAGGCCTGAAGTTCGGCGATGCTTTTCAGCAACGGGTTGCACGATCGCTCGGAAGGAACTGAAACCGCACCGGTACCAGCGAGCACCTGCAGCAAGGCGCGCGTCGAGATGATCACGTCACGCTGCAACCCTGCCGCGTGTCGCGCCAGGCCAAGCGCCTCCCTGTGCGCCACCTCAATGCGCTCGTGTCGGTCGGATTGCTCACTGTAGACCCGCTCCAGCACCACCGGAACGAAGGCAATAAGGGCAAGTATCATAAGGCGCGCGCGGATACTCAGCCTGCGCTTTGGCCGAGCAATCCTGGATCCTGCCTTTTGCGCCTGGCCGGACATGTCGATGGATACCCCCGGTTGCGCGTTTCTAAAGAGATGGGCTTAAGATGAGTTTCGCCTGACCGGCAGAATTTTGAGGGGGCTTGTTTGGGATTCATTAAGCACACGCGAACTTGCGCCAGGTTACGGGGCTGCCCCGTATTGGCGCGAAAATGTTCGTGCGCGGCGCTGTATCACCGCGGACCAAATGCTCGCCGAATTGCTTCTGCGAGGAGCAACGGCTCATAAGGTTTCTCTATTACCGGAGCGTCAGGAAATCTTCTGGTGTGAACATCATTGCCGGATATGCCGGTGACGAAAACGAAGGGTGTGTGGTTTTCGGCCAGAATTTCGGCAATCGCTACGCTGGTGCGGGCCTCCCCGTCGAGCTTTACGTCGAGTACGGCGAAGTCGATTTGCGCACCGTTGCGCAGCGCCGCAATCGCGTCGACGGAGTTGCCAACGCAAATCACACTTTCGGCGCCGGCAGATTCCAGAACTTGCTGGATGTCGAGCGCGATCAGGAACTCGTCATCCAGCACCAGGCAGCGCTTGCCAGCAATTAATGTCTTGATGTCCGACAAAACGACTTTCCCCTCCACCCCATGATGGAACTCTTTCTTGTGCTACGAATTCGAATAGACGGCATTTAAAAAAGACATACGGAATTGCAGTTTCATGGAGTCGGGGCGAAACGCGCATGATTCTCGGTCAAGGCCGATCAAACGGCCATGGTATCCCCTGTAGGCAATGTCCGCTGCGTCGACTCGACGCGCTTCGCGGCTTCACGCCTGAAGAGTTGGAATTCGTGAAGAACTTCAAGGTCGACGAATTGCACGTAGATCCAGGTATCAGTTTCTTGCGGGAGGGCTCCAGCAACGAGTACCTGTACACCGTGCTCCGCGGGTGGAGTTTCCGCTACAAGATGCTGGATGACGGCCGCCGTCAAATTCTCAACTACGCGTTGCCTGCCGATCTGTTAGGGCTGCAAGGCACACTTACTCGGGAGATGGAGCATTCCGTGGAGGCGCTCACGCCGCTCACGCTGTGCGTATTCCCGCGCGCCAAGCTCTGGGGCCTTTATACCAATTTCCCTTCGCTCGGATATGATCTCACTTGGCTGGCGGCTCGTGAGGAGCAACTTATCGACGAAAATCTGCTCAGTCTCGGCCGTCGCACCGCGCTTGAGCGAACGGCTTATCTTCTGCTGCATCCATTTATACGGGCAGAAGATGCGGGCCTGACCAGAAATGGGTCCATACAATTTCCATTTACGCAACAGCACATAGCCGACACGCTGGGTTTGTCGTTGGTCCACACCAACAAGACGATTCGGCGATTGATAGCCACGAATGCGGTCAGTTGGAAAGACCGCACTTTCGAGATCCTGGACCGGCCAGCGCTGGAAAAAATCGCCAGCGATGATGCCGCTCAACGGCGGCCTCGTCCCTTTATCTAGAAGCATCATGCCTACTTCCGCGCCTGATGACATGTGATATTCCTGCGCTCGATGGAATCGAAACCAGCCAGCGGTTTGGCTCAAGTCCAGGCCGATATCGCACGCGCCTGCCACGATGCCGGACGTGAAGCGTCGTCGGTAACGCTGGTGGCGGTGTCGAAAACTTTTGGCGCCGACACGATCGCGCCGGTAATCGAGGCCGGCCATCGCGTGTTCGGGGAAAATCGCGTGCAGGAAGCGAAAGCAAAATGGCCGGCGCTTATGGAGAAATTTGCCGGCATCGAATTGCACCTGATCGGCCCGCTGCAGTCCAACAAGACCAAGGAGGCAGTCGCGTTGTTTGATGCCATTCACTCGGTCGACCGGGCGAGTCTGTGTAAATCGCTGGCCAAGGAGATCGCCAAGCAGGGGCGGTCGCCAATGCTGTTCGTGGAAATCAATACCGGCGCCGAGCCGCAGAAGGCCGGTGTCTTGCCGCAGGACACCGACGCGTTTCTCAAGAAATGCCGCGACAGCTATGGCCTGAAAATTTCCGGCTTGATGTGCATTCCGCCGCTGACCGAAGCGCCAGGCCCCCATTTCGCGCTCACTGCCAAGATTGCGCGACGCAATGGACTGACGCTTTTGTCCATGGGCATGAGCGCTGACTTTGTTACGGCCATTCAGCTTGGGGCTACCCATGTTCGCGTCGGCAGTGCGATTTTCGGCGAGCGGCAAGGCACTCATCAAGAGAAAAAAGAGTGAGATGATGATCGCTACAAATGCTGAATTCGAGCGCTGGCAGCAGCGCTTTGCCGCGCCGGGCTATCTGTTTGGCACGGCACCAAATGCCTTCCTCAAGAGCAAGACTCATCTTTTGCGCAAGGGCGAGCGCGCGCTGGCAATTGCGGATGGCGAAGGCCGCAACGGCGTGTTTCTGGCCGAGCAGGGACTCGACGTAGTGTCGGTGGATTTTTCGCCGCTCGCACAGGAGAAAGCACGCAAGCTTGCCGCTGAACGCGGCGTCACGTTACGCATCGAGCGGGCCGATATCGTCAATTGGGACTGGCCCGGGCACGCCTTTGATGTCGTGGCGGCGATCTTCTTCCAGTTCGCAGCGCCGCCTGATCGCGACAGGATATTTGCCGGAATATGGAAAGCGCTAAAGCCAGGCGGGCTGCTACTGTTGCAGGGTTACCGGCCGAAACAGCTTGAATACAAGACCGGCAGCCCGCCGCACGTGGAAAATCTCTACACACGCGAAGTGTTGGAAAACGCGTTTCATGAGTTTTCGTCGCTCGACATTCGCGAACACGACAGCGTCGTTGACGAGGGTTCCGGTCATGCCGGTATGTCGGCGCTGATCGATCTGGTGGGGCGAAAGTAGCAATCCCCCGCCAGACCCAGACTGCTGCGAGCCTTACTCAACAACGATTCTGGTACGTGGCCCCATGTGCGCGAGCAAACGGCGCAACGACTTGAGCTCGAGAGCGATGCAGCCGGCGGTCGGCTTGAAGCCGGGGCGCGCGGCGTGGATAAACACCGCGCTGCCGCGCCCGGCGATCCGCGGACGGGAGTTGTGGTCGAGTTCGATGATGAAGTCGTACAGCGTGTCGGTGCGTGCCAACCGGTCGACCCCGCTGCCCGACGGGATCCTGATTGGCCGATTGTATTGCCGGTTGGCCGGATCCTCGCACCATCCGTCGTCCGGTTTGATGCGTCGTGCCGGCAGCAATGTTGCCGGGCGAGGATGTCGCTCCGCCCGCCACCATAGCCGCCTGAGCCGGAACGCGCCGCGTGGAGTTGCACCGTCGCCCTCGCGCTTGTTGGCCTTGATGCCACCGTGTCCGAGCGCAACCGGCAGCGCCCGGGGTCCGGCGATGAGCCAGCCCCGGGCGGAATCGCCCGGCTTCCGTCGCACGGTCATGCGGGAAAATTGTTTTCGCATCGCCTGCCAAATTCCGCTGGAAAAACCCTGTCCGGCCCCTAAATATCAGTTCCTGCTTGCTCTTTTAGGCCTGAATGTACTACTTCCGCGATTACCTATGTATTGGGCGCCCAGCGCCCGTGAGGGGGCCTTTTGCCGATGCCCAATAAGCGTACCATTCTGATTGTCGATGACGATGCCGAACTGCGCGAGGCGCTGGTCGAGCAACTGGCGCTGCATGAGGAGTTCGATCCCATCGCAGTCGACAGCGCCACCAAGGGCGTGCAGGCGGCCAAGGGTGGCCAGGTCGACCTGGTGATCATGGACGTGGGACTGCCCGATGTGGACGGCCGCGAAGCGGTGCGCATTTTGCGCAAAAACGGCTTCAAGGCGCCTATCATCATGTTAACCGGCCACGACACCGACAGCGACACGATCCTGGGACTGGAGTCGGGCGCCAATGACTATGTCAGCAAGCCATTCCGTTTCGCAGTCCTGCTGGCGCGTATTCGCGCCCAGCTTCGGCAGCATGAAGCGAGTGAAGACGCGGTCTTCGCCATCGGCCCCTATACGTTCCGCCCGAGCTCGAAGCTGCTGCTCAATCCGAAAGGCACCAAGGTGCGCCTGACCGA
Source organism: uncultured Alphaproteobacteria bacterium (assembly GCA_963828695.1). Classification (GTDB taxonomy): domain Bacteria; phylum Pseudomonadota; class Alphaproteobacteria; order Rhizobiales; family Xanthobacteraceae; genus Pseudolabrys. Next base: position 1,961,619 of record CAWHFS010000001.1, read on the forward strand.
AAAGGAAACCGCTATCCTGCGCTATCTCTACCGCGCCGGGCAGAAACCGGTATCGCGCGAGACGTTGCTGCAGGAAGTGTGGGGCTACAATTCCGGCGTTACCACTCACACTCTGGAGACGCACATCTACCGGCTGCGGCAGAAAGTGGAAAGAGATGCAGCGGCGCCGGCAATTCTGGTGACCGAAGCCGGCGGCTACAAGCTGGTGCCGTGAGCCCCGCGCGCCGGCGGCCGAGTGAAAGCAGGTTGTAATCATGGCCCTCGAAGACGACGTCGCCTTCTTCGAGCAGGTGCCCACCCTGGCGGTGTTGGGCAAGCAGGCGCTGCGCATCCTCGCAATCGGTGCCGAGACTCGGAATCTCCAAAGCGGCGCGGTCCTGTTCTATGCCGGAGATCTCGCCGATGGCGGTTATCTCGTGCAGGAAGGCTCTCTGCTGCTGGAGCCGGGCACACCCGCGGACGGCAAGGCTATCACGGCCGGTCCTGGCACTCTGGTTGGCGAGCTGGCGCTTCTCTCCGACATGGTGAACGCGATGACTGCCACCGCACAGGAACCGACAGTCGTGATCCGCATTTCGCGCAGCTTGTTCCGGAAAATGCTGGAAGGCTATCCGGCAGCGGCCACGAAATTGCGCGACGTCATGGCGGAGCGAATGAACAGCTGAACTCGTGAGCTGGTCGCGGTCAAGCAGACGATGGACGCCGACGATAAGCTGTAGCTGACTCTGCGCGCCATGCGCGATTTCACATTTCGATCGTCACTGTCACCGGCACGTGGTCGGAGGGACGTTCCGCGCCACGATAGTTCTTTGCAATCTTGATCGCTGATACGCGATCCGCGAGTGCGTCCGACGTCCAGACATGATCGAGCCGGCGGCCACGGTCCGCCGTCCGCCAATCCTGTGCGCGGTAGCTCCACCAGGTGTAAAGTTTTTCGGGCTCCGGCATCAGGACACGCATTGAATCGATCCATCCGCCGGATTCCCGCGCCGACACGAGCTTCTCGCATTCAATCGGTGTGTGCGAGACAACGCGCAACATCTGCTTGTGGCTCCACACATCGTGCTCGAGCGGTGCTACGTTGAGATCGCCGACAAGGATCGCACGCTGCGATTTCTGCGGCCGCAGACCGCGATGCGCGCGCATCTCGTCGAGGAATGAAAGTTTGTGTTCGAATTTCGGATTGATCTGCGGGTCCGGCTCGTCACCGCCGGCCGGCACGTAGAAATTATGCAGCGTGACGGGGTCGCGAAACCCCGCGCGTTCGCCCAGCGCCACCGAGATGTGGCGGCAATCCGATTTGCCGCAGAAATTCTGGATATCGCGGTGCTCAAACGGCAGGCGCGAGACCACGGCGACGCCGTGATAGCCCTTCTGGCCGTTGAGCGCGACGTGTTCGTAGCCGAGTCCCTTGAAGCGCTTGAACGGAAAGGCGTCGTCCGGGCACTTTGTCTCCTGCAGGCAGAGGACGTCCGGCCGGGCACTCTTGAGAAAATTGGCGACCAGGTCGATCCGCAGGCGGACGGAGTTTATGTTCCAGGTGGCGATCTTGAGGGGCATGAGAGCAACATAAGGACCTGTCGTGCCGCGCGAAAGCGGGGCATCCGGTATCCACAGATTGTCCAGTGATTACTGCATTGCCCGCACTCGTGGGCAATGACGTTCTTTCAGTTGTGATAATTCGTGTAGTCGATCTTGAACAGGCTGGGATCGGGTTTCTTGCTGGTGTCCAGATTGTAAACCGCCACGGTGGTATCGTAGCCCTGCGGGTCGGTCACCGTCCACTGCTTCAGCTGCAGGTCCTTGGCGCTGAACATGATCATCAACCTGCTGGTGCCGACAACGCCATTCTTCTCCTCGACAACGACTGTAATGAACACGTCGTCGGCATAGACCGAAATGAGATTTGTGTCTTTCATCAGATTGACCCGATCGGACAACAGGAAGCGCAGCGGCGTCTGCGACAGCGGATAGAGATCCTGCGTCGCAAGTCGGCGGTCACGCACCACAACAGACTGGCCGTCGGCGACGATGTCGATCGGGCTGGGCGGATCGTATTCGAAGCGCACTTTGCCCGGCTTGGAAATGTAGAACTCGCCCTGCGTGCGACGACCGTCGGGGCCGACTTGCACAAAGTTTCCCGACAGCAACTGCGTGTTGGAGAGATAATTGTTGACCTTGTCGATGATGGCGCGCTGATCGGCCTTGAGCGGCGTGTTGGCCCCCGACTGGCCGAGCAAGGCGGCAAACGGGTTGGAGATCGGGTTCGGTGGTTGCGGTGCGTCGGCGCCGGCGCGCTGCGCAGAGCCTGAGGGCCCGGCCGGGCGCGTTGATATCGCCCCGGTAGCTTCGGCGGTTGGGCGCGGTGACGGTAGCGGAACGCTTTGGGACAGCGCCGGGGCGGCAGTCAGGCAGGCAAACAATACCGCAACCACCAGTTTTCGGCTGGTTTGCGCATTGAAATGTTCCGCCATCACGATCTCCGCCTCGGACTCTGGCCAGGACATAAGGGCCGGCTGTGGCTATTTCGCGGCCCTGATACTCGGAGGTCTTCGGGCTTAAACGCGATACCGGCGATTCTCAATAGCGATCGTCGGCCGGATTCTCCGGGATCAGAATCTCGCGTTTTCCGGCGTGGTTGGGCTGGCCGACGATACCTTCCTGTTCCATCCGCTCCATGATGGTGGCCGCGCGGTTGTAGCCGATCTGCAGTCGGCGCTGGATATAAGATGTGGACGCCTTGCGGTCGCGTTTGATGATGGCGACCGCTTGCTGGAACAGATCGCCACCTTCCGCCAACCCCATCCCTGTCGAGTCGAATACCGCGCCGTCCTCGCCCTCTTCCTCGTCGCTGGCGGTCACTTCTTCCAGGTATTCCGGCTGGCCTTGCGACTTCAGATGCCGCACCACCTTCTCGACCTCGTCGTCCGATACGAATGGGCCGTGCACGCGGCTGATCCGGCCGCCGCCGGCCATATAGAGCATGTCGCCCTGGCCGAGCAGCTGTTCGGCGCCTTGCTCGCCCAGAATGGTGCGGCTGTCGATCTTGGAAGTGACCTGGAACGAGATGCGGGTCGGGAAATTCGCCTTGATGGTGCCGGTGATGACGTCGACCGAGGGACGCTGTGTCGCCAGGATAACGTGGATGCCGGCTGCGCGCGCCATCTGCGCGAGACGCTGGATGGCGCCTTCAATATCCTTGCCGGCGACCATCATCAGGTCGGCCATCTCGTCAACGATCACGACAAGGAAAGGAAGCGGCTCGAGCTCAAGATCTTCTTTCTCGTAAATCGCCTCGCCGGTCTCCTTGTCGTAGCCGGTATGCACGGTGCGTTGCAGCGTCTCGCCTCTGGCCTTGGCCTCGAGCACGCGCGCATTGTAGCCCTCGATGTTTCGCACGCCGAGCTTGGACATTTTCTTGTAGCGGCCTTCCATTTCGCGCACCGCCCATTTGAGCGCGACCACGGCCTTCTTCGGATCGGTGACGACCGGTGTGAGCAGATGCGGGATGCCGTCATAGACCGAGAGCTCGAGCATTTTCGGATCGACCATGATCAGCCGACATTGGTCCGGGCGCAGACGATAGACCAGTGACAGGATCATGGTGTTGATGGCGACCGACTTGCCCGAGCCGGTGGTACCCGCAATCAAAAGATGCGGCATGCGCGCGAGATCGACGATGACTGACTCGCCGCCGATCGTCTTTCCGAGGCAAAGTGGCAGCTTGGCAGCCGACTCGTTATAGTCACGGGCCGACAGAAGTTCGCGCAGATATACCTTCTCGCGTGTGGGATTCGGCAGCTCGATGCCAATGGCGTTACGGCCCGATACCACTGCGACGCGCGCGGACACGGCGCTCATAGAGCGGGCGATATCGTCGGCAAGTCCGATTACGCGCGATGACTTGATGCCAGGCGCGGGTTCGAGCTCGTACAGTGTGACGACGGGGCCGGGGCGGGCATTGATGATTTCGCCGCGTACGCCGAAATCCTGCAGCACGCTCTCCAGCGCCACCGCGTTGGTATCGATGACATCTTTCGGCAGAGTTGTGCGTTCGGACGCGCGCTGGGCTGTCAGCAGATTGAGCGAAGGCAGCATGAAGCCGTTGATCGAACGGCGCACCGGCGCGCGCGGCGCCGCGGTGGCGCGCCGCCGCCGGGCGGGCTGTGTGTCGTCTTCGTCGTCGAATTCGTAGTCCTCATCGGCCATGCCTGGCGAAGCTATGCGGCCATAGCGGTCGAAGCGTGGTTCCATGCGCCCGCGCGAGAGCATCGGCATGCCGGCCGGAAGCCGCGTGCGACGCGCGCCATAGAGCAGGCGGGCTGCGCGCGCCTTCCAGCTCAGCAGCGCATGCACGATCATTCCAAGCCAGGCCGATGTCCTGTCGTCATCGATCTCTTCGTCGTCAATATCGTCTTCCTCATCGACATCGCGTGCGGTTGCCGACTTGTCGTCGGACCTCCACCAGCCGGAGGCGGCCAGGATCGTTACGACCGTGGCTGCACCGAACACGGTCGATGTAATGGCAGTTGCAATGCCACCCAGAGGTGCGCCGAAGATGAATGCGGGCACGCGCAACATTGCGTCACCCAGAACGCCGCCCAATCCGGTCGGCAGCGGCCAGGAGCTGATGCGCGGCAAGGTAGAAGCGAAACCGGCGAACAGAAACGTGGCGACGATCCACAGCAGCGCGCGCCATTTCTCGCCGAATGCGCGATGTGCAAGCAGCTTCCAGCCGAGAAGCATTTCCGGCAGCAGCAGCATGACCGCGGCGAGACCGAGGAGCTGCATTGCCAGGTCCGAGAAAATTGCGCCGGGAAAACCGAGCAGATTGTGGACCGGCTTCTGGGTCGCGTGGCTAAGCGAGGGATCCTGAACCGACCAGGTGGCCAGCGCGATGGCGCCGAGCAGCGCGAGTATGAGCAGCGCCAATCCCGCCAGTTCGCTCAGGCGCCTCCGCACGATATCGCGGAAGTGCTCGGAGACAAACGCGATGATGTCGAGGCTGCGATCCACTGCTGGCATAGTTTACGCGTCCTTTTGCCTGCGCATGGTTTCCGGAATCATGCGCGAGACCTTCAATCCAATACCGCGACAAGGCGATGCAGGGCTTCCGCCGTGGTTGCCTTGTCCTGAACCATGGCGACGCGGATGTAGTCCGCACCCGGATTACGGCCGTCGGCCTGCTCGCGCGCCAGGTAACGTCCGGGCACCACGCGTACGCCGGCTTCCTGCCAAAGGCGCCTCGTCACCGACTCGCTGCCTCCATATTGCGATACGTCGAGCCAGAGAAAAAATCCGCCGGCCGGCCGCTCGTAGCCGTAACGGTCGCCGATGATCTGATCGGCGAGATCGAACTTGGCTGAATAAAGCTCACGATTTTTCCGCACATGCGTCTCGTCGCCATAGGCGGCAATCGCCACATATTGCGCCGGCGTAGGCACCTGCGGTGCGGCGACGTTGCGCAGCTCCAGAAACGCCGACAGGAACCGGTGATCGCCGGCAGCAAAACCGACGCGAAGGCCGGGCAGATTCGAGCGTTTGGACAGCGAGTGGAATACCACTGCATGGGCAAAGTCGGGTCCGGCGGCTTCCAGCATACCGGGCGGCTCATGCTCGCTGTAGATTTCGCAATAACATTCGTCGGCGAACACCAGGAAGCCGAACCGGCGTGCCAGGCTTGCGAGCTTGTCGAGATAGGCGCGGTCGGCGACGGCGCCCTGCGGATTCGACGGCGAGGCGATATAGAATGCGACGGTGCGTGCGAGCAAAGCGTCGTCGAGTGCGTCGAGATCGGGCAGAAATGCGCTCGTTCTTGTCGCCGGCAGATAGATCGGCTCGCAGTCGGCCGCGAGAGCGCCGGCGCTGTAGGCGGCGTAGAACGGATTCGGAATCAGCATCGCCGGCTTGCCGGCGCGGCGGGTGACCCAGCGACGAGCGGCAATGGCGGCGAGGAACAGGCCCTCACGCGTACCGTTGAGAACCAGGATTTCTGTTTCCGCATCGACCGGACGCACCAGCTTGTAGCGGCGGCCGAGCCAGGCGGCGACCGCGCTGCGGAACGGTTCGATGCCCTTGTTGGCCGGATAGCGGCCGAAATCGTCGAGATGGGCAGCGAGTTCGGGTCCGACAAAGGAGGGAATTGAATGTTGCGGCTCGCCGACCGACAGATTGATCGCCGGCTTGCCCGGCTCGATGCCGGCAATCAACTCGGTCAACCGCACGAAGGGCGAGCGGGATTCGACCGCCGGAGCAGTAGAAGAAGAAGGCTCGCGCTGGGCGGTCATCATGGGCATGCGGCGACACGAGCGGGCTTGAAGGCCCGCGGCACAATGGTCTCCCACAATAGATAGAGCGAGGTTAAGACCCCGTTAACCATCGGCGCGCGGCGTAATTCGGTTGCCTGCGGCGGACAAACAATAAGAGAGGCCCCGGTCCTTGCGAACCGGGGCCTCAACGGAAGGGACAGTGCCGGGTTTCCGCCCCTACCGCTAGCTCATGCGTGCGACCTGACGCGTCAGGGCACGACCTCGCCGTGCAGCGCGATATCGAGACCGTCGCGCTCCACTTCCTCGCTGACGCGCAGGCCCATCACTGCCTTGATCACCAGCAGGATGATCAGAGTGACAATGGCATCGTAGATCACCGTGGCAGCGACCCCGTAGAATTGCAGCACCACCTGATAGGCGTTGCCGTCGATAAGGCCGGGCTTGCTGATCGCCGTGCGGGCGAACACGCCGGTCAACATGGCGCCGATGATGCCGCCGACTGCATGCACGCCAAATGCGTCCAGACTGTCGTCATAGCCGCACATACGCTTGAGGCTGGTAGCACCCCAGTAGCAGCCGACGCCGGCGGCGACACCGATGACAAGCGAGCCAATCGGATCGACGAAGCCCGACGCCGGAGTGATAGCGACGAGGCCGGCGACCGCACCCGAACAGATGCCAAGGATCGAAGGTTTACCTTTGAGCATCCATTCGACGAACATCCAGGAGAGCGCCGCCGTGGCCGTGGCGATCTGCGTTACGGCCATCGCCATACCGGCTGCGCCGTTGGAGGCGACCGCCGAACCGGCGTTGAAGCCGAACCAGCCGACCCACAGCAGCGAAGCGCCGATCATGGTGAGCACAAGATTGTGCGGCGCCATGTTCTCGGTGCCAAGGCCCTTGCGCTTGCCGAGTACGAGCGCGCACATCAAACCAGCAACACCGGCGTTGATGTGAACGACGGTACCGCCGGCGAAATCGAGAACGCCAAGTCCGCCGAGAAAGCCGCCGGGCCCCCAGACCCAATGGGCGATTGGCGAATAGACGAACAACGACCACAGGCCCATGAACCACATCATCGCCGAGAACTTCATGCGGTCGGCAAAAGCACCGCAGATCAGGGCCGGGGTGATGATGGCAAATGTCATCTGGAAGGTCATGAATACCGACTCAGGAATCGTGGTATTCAATGCACCGATATCCATGCCGATCAGCAGGAAGCGCGAATTGCCGCCGAGATAGCCGCTGCCTTCGGTGAAGGCCCAGCTATAGCCGACGATCATCCAAAGCACGGTGACCAGGCAAGTAATGGCGAAACTCTGCATCACCGTCGCAAGGACGTTCTTCTTGCGCACCATACCGCCGTAAAACAGCGCCAGGCCGGGGATCGTCATCATCAGCACGAGCGCCGTCGAAGTCAGCATCCATGCCGTGTCGCCCGAATCGAGCTTGGGCGGCGGCGGTGCGGCCGCCGGCGCGGCGGGTGGCGTTTGTGCTAGCGCACCATCGGCGAGAATCAGGCCGATTATGAGTGCGGCGAGCGTGATCAGCCCCGCACGGGAAGGTTTCATCAACGTCATGGTCAAACTCCTGTCCGTAATGTTTGCGGTGCGGGTTACTAGAGCGCCGCGGCGTCGGTCTCGCCGGTGCGTATGCGCACGGCGTGATCCAGGCTGAAGACGAAAATTTTTCCGTCGCCGATCTGTCCGGTCTTGGCGGCCCCTGAGATGGCGCCGATGACCTTGTCGACCTGATTGGACGCCACTGCCACCTCCACCTTGATCTTCGGGAGGAAGCTCACCGCATATTCGGCCCCTCGGTAGATTTCCGTGTGACCCTTTTGACGCCCGTAACCTTTGACCTCGGTAACGGTTAGTCCTTGCACCCCGATGGAGGTCAGAGCGTCACGGACCTCGTCGAGTTTAAAAGGCTTGATAATGGCCATGACGATTTTCATGATTCGATCCCCGCTTGAGCCCGTTTGTTACGATCACGCAGTGCGGGCGGGTTCACTGAGCCGCACCCGCAAAGCGTACTTCGCGGGCAATGCCGCACTGGTAGAATCAAACGGCGTGCCAGATGCCGTGAAGCCGGCTATCAGCCTGAGTTTATTAACGAATTTTTACAAGCGGGGCGAAGACCCGAATACCACCGCAGGCCTTAGCCCAAAGTCGCGCCAGCCCATAACGGCTCTGCACAAGAATTAGTCAGCCAACAGATCGGACAAATCCGCGCCGTCAAGGCGTGGCGGCGCGGCTTACTGCTGGCCCTACTGGAGGGCTTCGCCGTGCTGGCTGACGTCGAGCCCCATCACCTCGTCTTCCTGGCGCACGCGGAGCGGCACCATGACCCCAACGAACTTGAGGATGATGAAGGTGAGCCCGCCAGACCAGGCGATCGTGACAGCGATACCGTAGAGCTGCGCCACCAGCTGATGCGGGTTGCCTTCCAGCAGACCATGGACACCGCCCGGCATGTCCGGGCCGGCCGACAGCGCGCCGACGGCGAATACGCCGGCGAGGAACGTGCCGGTCAGACCGCCGATCCCGTGCACACCGAATACGTCGAGCGAATCGTCATAGCCGACCTTGATCTTGAGCCAGGTGCACGCCCAGAAGCACAGCCCGCCGGCGATCACGCCGATCAGCACCGCTTGCATCGGCAGCACGAAGCCCGATGCCGGTGTGATGGTGCCGAGACCGGCGACCGCACCCGAGATCATGCCGAGCACCGAGGGTTTGCCGCGCGTCCACCACTCCAGCACCATCCAGGTGAATGCGCCGGCGCTGGCGGCAAGATGCGTTGAAACAATCGCCATCGCGGCACGCGAATTGGCACCGAGCGCGGAGCCGCCGTTGAACCCGAACCAGCCGACCCACAGCAGGCCAGTACCGATAACTGCCAAAGCGAGATCATATGGCGAGAGATTTTCGCTGCCGTAGCCGCGCCGCGACCCCACAACATAGGCAGCCACAAGACCGGCTACGCCGGCGTTCAGATGCACCACGGTGCCGCCGGCAAAATCGATCGTGCCGTAACTGCCGAGAAAACCACCGCCCCAGACCCAGTGGGCGATCGGCACATAGACGACGATCAGCCAGAGTGCGCAGAACAGCAGATATGCCGAAAAACGCAGCCGGTCGGCGACGGAGCCGGCAACCAGTGCGACCGTGATGATCGCGAAGGTCATTTGATAGATCATGAAAAGACTTTCGGGGATCGTCTTTGCGAGCGGTGAGATCGCGTCGAGTGTCATGCCTTGCAGGAAGACGCGATCGAGACTTCCGATCACCGCGCCGTCGCCGGTAAAGGCAAGCGTGTAGCCGACGAACGCCCACAGTATCGAAACCAGGAATGTCGCAGCCAAACTCTGCGCCATGGTGGCGAGCACATTTTTCTTGCGCACCATGCCGGCGTAAAACAATGCGAGCCCCGGTATCGTCATCATCAGCACCAGGCCGGTGGCGCCGATCATCCAGGCAGTGTCGGCAGGGTCGATCTTTGCGGTTTGTGCGAAAGCCGGCTGTGCAACCAGCATTGTTGCCGCGGCGGCCGCGGTCGCGGCGAGGCGTTGTGGCCGTTTCATGGTGCTTCCCCCGAATTGTTTTCTGAAGTTTCTAAAGCGCGTCGACGTCGGTCTCGCCGGTGCGAATGCGCACGGCCTGTTCGATCGGCGTGACGAAAATTTTCCCGTCGCCGATCTGGCCGGTTCGGGCTGCGGCCGCGACCGCTTCCATCGCCTGATCGAGTTGCTCGCTGGCGACGGCGACCTCGACCCGCACCTTGGGCAGAAAATTCACGGCGTATTCGGCGCCGCGATAGATTTCCATGTGACCCTTCTGGCGCCCGTAACCCTTCACTTCGGTCACGGTCATGCCGTGAATGCCGAGGCGCGTGAGGGCGTCGCGGACCTCGTCGAGCTTGAACGGTTTGATGACGGCGATGATCAGCTTCATGGTTTCCCTTCCCGGCGAACGCTGGCGTTCTGGCTGCGCATGGCGCTTGCGACAACGAAAGCCCGCCCCGGCGGGTGCCGGCACGGGCGTGTTTGCTCAAGCTAGCGACAGAGGGCCTAAAAATTAAGCGTCAATATTGCCGCGCCCACAGGCAATAGCCGCGCGGGAAGGCATTTTAGGACAGCAATGTTGTCTTAGTTGCCCTTTGGGCTGTCCGCCAATCCGAGATCCCTGATTACCCCCGGGAGCGCCGCGCGTGCCTGGGCCCGCGTCATTCCGGGGGCAAGTCGCGGGTCGTACAGCAGGGTGAGAAGGGCGCGGTCATAGACGGAGAGATAGCCGACCATGCGGTGCTGATTGAGCGTGGTCCAGCGATTGTGCTGATCGTGGTTCGACAGCCCGAAAGCGTGCAGCAGCTCGTGATAGCCGCAGTCGAGGAAGACGTCGTCACCTTTATCGACAATGATGAAGGTCACCGAGCGAATGATGTCGCCGCTGGCGTCCGATTTCACGCTGGTCATGCATTGCGGATCGGTGCGCGCGACAAAGGTGCGGGTGACTTTGGCACCGAAAGCAGCTTCCAGCGCCGATCTGAAATCGTTTTCGTCGATCAATCGCACTTCAATGTCGGCGGCCACATCCGGGCCGGACGTTGCGCTCAAATGCAGATTGGGAATCTTGTTACCGTACTCCTCGACGATATGCATCATGGCGGCGGTACGATCGACGCTGCCACCAGGGATCACCGCCACGCGAATTGGATGATCGAAGCGCCGAATGCCGCGCGGGCGCGCGCCGATGCGCAGATCGGAGCCGAATGCAAGCGCGAGAAATCCGTGCCTCAATTCGGCGGTCGTGAAGTGAGTATATTGCGCGGGCGCACCAGGAAATGAACCGGGCGGCGCCGGCTGCTTGCCGGATGCGGCAAGCGCTGCGGTCGACAACACAGTCACGAAGACAAAAACAGCGTAAGACTGCTTCATCACCATTGCATCATGGTTGACGCCGCTGACGCACCAGGCCTTCCTGCGCCACCGAGGCGACCAGCGTGCCGTCGCGGGTGAATATAAGGCCGCGCGCGAAGCCGCGCGAGCCGTGCAGGTTGGGCGAATCCTGCGCATAGAGTAACCATTCATCCGCGCGAAACGGCCGGTGCAGCCACAGCGCATGGTCAAGACTCGCGGCCATGAAGTCCTTCTCGAACAGCGTACGCCCGTGCGGCACCAACGCAGTGTCGAGCAGCCCCATGTCGGATGTGTAGGCCAGCACGCACTGGTGGATCGCCGGACTATCCGGCAATGGCCCGGTGGTCTTGATCCAGACATGAAACTGGCCGTCCGGATACTTCTTGCCGAGATAACGCTCGAATTCCACCGGGCGCAGTTCGATGGGCCGCTCGCGCTCGTAGTAGCGCCGCACCGGGTCCGGCATGGTCGGCAGGATGTTCTTGCGCACGTCGGATTCGCTCGGCAATTTTTCCGGCGGCGGCACGTCCGGCATTCTCGCCTGATGATCGAGGCCGGACTCATCGGCGTGAAATGAAACCAGCATGGAGAAGATCGGGTGACCGTGCTGGCGTGCCGTTACCCGCCTGGTGGTAAAGCTCTTGCCGTCGCGGATGCGGTCGACGTCGTAAATGATCGGAACCTTGGGATCGCCCGGCAGCAGAAAATACGCGTGCATTGAATGCGGCGGGCGGCTGGCATCAACCGTGCGTACTGCAGCCACCAGCGCCTGGCCGATCACCTGGCCGCCAAACACCCGCTGCCATCCGACCTGCGGAGAGCGCCCCCTGAACAGATTCACTTCCAGCGGCTCAAGGTCGAGAATGTTGAGCAGATCCTGAACGGCGGAGGACATGGGGACGAGTTTTTCGATGTGGTTCGCAAGCCAATGACGCCGCTGAGAGACGTGAAGTCAAGACACAGCGGCCGGCCATGCCCGCGCCAAAAAAATCCGGGCGGCAGATGATCCGCCGCCCGTTCACCGAAATTGCTGGCGCGCTCCCACCAGAGTGCGCGGATCGCGGCTGCCGCTAGAGCACGAGATAGATGACGGCGAGCACGACGATCGCGACAGCCGTCCAGATCAGGATCTGGTTCCCGCTGCCTTGGGATTGGGTATCGCTTGTCATGGGGTAAACCCTCCTTCGCGGGGTCGCGGCCCGGCCCTCCCGGTCCTGGCGTCCCCGCAATTGTTATACTTTAGTCTAATCTCGTGGCCGAATGTTGATTTGGGTCAAAATATCGCGCCCAGTGTCCCAAGTGCTTGAATAGACTAGTATTGCGGTTTGAAACCGGCGGCGGCCGGCATGCAGGGAAAGCCAATGGCGGGTGCAAAAACCGGGCGATCGGACGTCGTGATCGGCGGTGCCGGATTTGCCGGCCTCGCGTTGGCCATCGCGCTGCGCGAAGCCCTTGGCGAGACCTTCAAGGTTGCGGTCGCTGATCCCGCGCTCGCCGCCACGCAATCCGGAGACCCGCGCGCCTCGGCAATCGCGGCGGCCGCGCGCCGACTGTTCGAGGCCATCGGCGTCTGGGATGCGGTCGCGCAGGACGCGCAGCCGATCCTCGACATGGTGGTCACCAACTCAAAACTCGACGACGCCGTGCGGCCGATCTTCCTGACTTTCGGAGGCGAAGTCGAAGAGGGTGAGCCGTTCGCGCACATGATCGAGAACCGGCATCTGGTCGATGCGCTGGTTGCAAAAGCCAGGGAGCTTGGCGTCGGCCTGCGCGCCAAAGCGGTGAGCGGATTTGAGAATGTAGCGAATGGAATCAATGTCGATCTCTCGGGCGGAGAGACGATATCCGCGCGCCTGCTGGTCGGCGCCGACGGCGCGCGCTCCAGGATCCGCGAGATTGCCGGCATCGCGAGTCACGGCTGGAACTACGATCAGTCCGCGATCGTGACGACGGTCAGGCACGAGCGTGAGCACGATGGCCGCGCGGAGGAACATTTCCTGCCTGCGGGTCCGTTCGCGATCCTGCCGCTCACCGGCAAACGCTCGTCCATTGTGTGGACTGAAAAGACACGCGAAGCGGAACGTATCGTCGCGCTGCCGGATGCGGAATTTCATGACGAGCTGGAAAAGCGTTTCGGCCTGAAGCTCGGCGACATCGAAGTGATGGGCGCACGCCGCGCCTTCCCGCTCGGACTGTTCACGGCGCGCTCGTTCATCGCCGCAAGACTGGCGCTGGTCGGCGACGCCGCGCACATTATCCATCCGATTGCCGGGCAGGGCCTGAACATGGGCCTGCGCGATGTTGCGGCGCTGGCGGAAGCCGTCGCCGACGCCGCGCGGTTGGGCCTCGATATCGGCGCGCCGGATGTGCTGGAACGATATCAGCGCTGGCGGCGATTCGATACGATGACCATGGGAGTCGCCACCGATGGCCTGAACCGGCTGTTTTCCAACCGTTCCGACGTGTTGCGGCTGGCGCGCGACGTCGGCCTCGGGTTGGTCGAGCGCATCCCGGCGCTCAAGCGCGTATTCATCCGCGAGGCCGCGGGGTTCACCGGCGACGTGCCAAAGCTGTTGCGCGGGGAAGCGTTGTGATTGCCGGCTACGACAACGGAATGCTGCCGACGTGATCCTGAAACGGCTTGCGGCTGGAGATTGCATCGTACCAGCGGTCGAGGCTGGGCGTCGTCGGCCGGTCGGGCACCAGTTGCCGGTAGCGGTAGCACATGACGCCGACCGGAATATCGCCGTAGGAAAAAGCATCGCCGGCAAGGAATTTGGTTTTCGCCAGCTGCGCATCCATGATCTGCATGGCCGCGGTGGTCTTCTCCTTTGAGGCCTTGATCGCCGTCATGTCGCGTTTTTCTGCCGGCGTGCGGATCAGGCCCCAGAAGGCCGGCGTGATCGCCGGACCGACGACCGACAATTGCCAATCCATCCACTGGCTTGCCAGTGCGCGCTGCCTGGGATCCTTCGGTTCGAGAACGCCATTCTTGTCGTGTTTGCCGGCAAGGTAGCGCACGATTGAATTGGATTCCCAAAGCAGGAATCCGTCTTCTTCTTCCAGCGTCGGAACGAGGCCGTTCGGGTTCATTGCCAGATAGGGCGCCTCTTTGTTCTTGCCGAATGCGCCGCCGACGTCGATGCGCTGATGTTCCAGCTTGAGCTCGCCAACCGCCCACATGGCCTTTTGTACATTGGAAGACGTATTGCGGCCCCAGATCTTGATCATTGAGTCGTTTCCTGAATTTGTCGCGGATTGTCGGAATGGCGGCGGCGTCGGAGATCCTATTCCAGTCTGCGCGCTTCCTCCGGCAGCATGATCGGAATGCCGTCACGGATCGGGTAGGCGAGCTTGGCCTTGCGCGAGATCAGCTCCTGCTTGCCGGCGTCATATTCAAGCGTCCCCTTGGTCAGCGGGCAGACCAGGATTTCCAGCAATTTGGGATCGACGCTGCCGACAGGGCGTTCGGGGGTGGGGTCGGTGCTCATGGAGGGCTCCCGGCGAATTCGTGAACGGTATAGCCCAAAACGCCACCGTCATCATCCGCGAAGGCCGATGATCCAGGGAGCGCCCCGTCCCGGACAATTGAAAGCAAGACCTGCTGAATACCCGGCTTTCGCAAGGCCACGACCGGCGGCGATCACTGAAGCTGCGGTTCGCCCTCGGTATTCTTCTTGGCGAGTTCGATCTCGGTGATCGCCACGAGCAGTTCGGCGCGTGTCTTGAGGTCCGGCGCCTCCAACAGCGCCTGCTTCTCGGCCGGGCCATAGGGCGACATCATCGACAGCGCATTGACCAGCGCCTCGTTGGGCGCCTGGTCGATGCCCTCCCAATCAGCCTTCAGATCGTTGGCCTTCATGAAGGCCCGCAGCGCCGTCAGCAGCGCTTCGCGGTCGACGTCATTCTCGCCCTTGCGCGCCGTGAAATCGTCGACGAACGGCGCATAGGTGACACGGCATTGCCGATAGGCGGTTTTCACCGGCAATTCCTGCTCGACGCGGAAGCGTGCGACGCCGGTGAGCTCAAGCAGATAGCGGCCGTCGCCGCTCTCGGCCAATTGTGTTATGCGGCCGACGCAGCCGACCTTGAACAGCGGTGGCACGGCGGTGGTGCCTGCGTGCACCGCATCGGGCTGGATCATGCCGATCAGCCGGTGCCCGTCACGCAACGAGTCGTCGATCATGGCAAGGTAGCGCGGCTCGAAGATATTGAGCGGCATCTGTCCGCGCGGCAACAGCAGCGCGCCCGGCAGCGGGAACACCGGAATCACTTCGGGCAGATCGATCGGCCCGCGATAATGTGCGTTCATCGGCATCTTCGTACAACTCCGCGAACCGGTGCCGTCGCCGGCGCGAAAACTCACGAAAACAGGATCGACGACAGTCGCTTGCGGCCTTCCACCGTCGCCGGATCGGTCGCGCCCCAAGCCTCGAAGAACTGTACCAGCTGCTTGCGCGCGCCATCGTCATTCCACTTGCGATCGCGTTTCACGATTTCAATCAGGTGATCGATAGCCTCGGCGCGCTTGCCGCTGGCGCTGAGTGCGGTGGCAAGTTCGAAGCGCGCCTGATGATCGAGCGGTGCCGCCGCAACTTTATGCTCAAGCTCGTCGATCGGCCCGACCGCCTTGGCTTGCTCGGAGAGTTCAAGTGCAGCTCGCGCGGCTGCGACCGCGGCATCATTGTGCTTGGCTTCCGGAACCAGGGCGAGCGTCTTCTTTGCCTGTTCGATATTGCCGGTTGCAACATAGCAGCGCGCCAGTCCGGCAAGCGCGGCGATGTCACCGCTGTCTTGCGCCAGTATCTTTGCGTAGATGTCCGCGGCTTCGGCCGCATTGCCGGCGGCGAGCGCGTCGTCAGCGGCCTTCAATTGATCCTTTTCTTCCGAACCGATCTTGCCTTTGGTGAGCCGCTCAAGGAATGCGATCACCTGGCTTTCAGGGAGCGCGCCCATGAAACCGTCGACCGGCTGGCCGTTGGAAAATGCAATGACTGCCGGGATCGACTGGATGCCCATCTGACCGGGAACCGCCGGATGCTCGTCGATGTTCATCTTGGCGAGCTTGACCTTGCCCTTGGCCGCCCTCACTGCCTTTTCCAGCACCGGCGTGAGCTGCTTGCAGGGCCCGCACCAGGGCGCCCAGAAATCCACCAGCACCGGCTGCTGCTTGGATTCCTCGATCACGTCTTTCATGAACGCCTGCGTGGTCGTGTCCCTGACCACGTCGGCTGTCGCCGTTGTTCCCCCGCCGTTTTGCAGCATTGTTCCTCGCCTCTAGCGGCCGCGGACGGCCTGAATCCCGGGTTCCATGCCGGTTAGATGGGTCATCCGGCGGGTGAATTCAATCGGGATCAGCCGCCCTTCCGGACACCCGCTCGATCCGGGGTACATGGCCGGTCAATTCGAGAAATTTCACAAGATCATCGCGAGCAATCGATGTGGTCATGGTGTTGACCAGCGGATGATAGTTGAGAATTTCGTGCTGCATCATGGCGGCATCGAGCACAACGGTAACGCGGTCTTCCGCATCGTTAATGGCCCCGAATGGTGTCACTGCGCCCGGTTCGACGCCGAGCACCTCGCGCAACAGGTCGGATGAGCCGAAGGAAAAACGGCCGTTGGCGTCCAGTGTCCGGTGCAGGCCTTTGAGGTCGATATCGGCATTTTCCAGCGCCACCACCAGATAGATCGCGTACTTCTTGTCGCGCAGGAACAGGTTCTTGGTGTGTCCGCCCGGGATCTGGCCGCGCAGGGCGCGGGATTGCTCGACCGTGAACAGCGGCGGATGCGTGACGGTCGAATGCTTGATTCCGAGGGCATCGAGCGCGGCGAAGAGCTCGCCGGGGCTCTTGGGGTCAGGGGTCTTGGGGTCGGAAGTCTTGGGGTTAGGGGTCTTGGGGTCTGGAGTTTTGGGCATGAGAGAACAATTCGGTTCGCAGCGGTGTTAGTATGATGGTGGGGCGAACAATGAGGTTGCAGATGATGCGCTTTATGATGACCCTGGCCGTGGTCGTCGCTGCCGTGGAGTTCGGTCCGCCTGCCGTGAAGGCCTATGAAGCTCCCTGGTGCGCGGTGATAAACATGGGCCGGGGCGATGCCTATTGGGACTGCCAATATCGCTCGGTCGAACAGTGTGTGCCGATCATCCTCTCCGGCAACCGTGGCTTTTGCAATCCAAACCCGGCCTATGTCGGCGAGCTTGTGCCGACGAAGAAGCGCAAAGTCCGGCACAAACAACCTGCCGGCTAGCATTAACGAGGCGGTTTTGGCGCGGTTGCAAAGGGGCTGTCCTTTTGGCATAGGAACGGCCTTGGCGGCCGAGCACGCGTTTTCGGCCATTTATCTAACGGATGCGGGTGTAGCTCAGGGGTAGAGCACGACCTTGCCAAGGTCGGGGTCGAGGGTTCGAATCCCTTCGCCCGCTCCAATACTTAGTCAATACATCCTGAAAGGGAAATTGGCCAGGGGTGTCACTAGGGGTGTCACCGCTGCCGACAATGACTTATGTTGGCGCAGCAGGCGCCCCAAGGTCCATTTGTATTTTGTGATCTAAAAATTCTCGCCTTCCCCCAAGGACGCCAAAACGAATTGTTTTTTCCAAAAAAATCCCAAATCGGCGTCGGGCGCGTCGAATTTGGTGAAGCGAGGTGACAACCTCACGCGGCCTTCGCGGCCTCATGAAAGAAAATGTCGACCCACGCGAACTCACTGCTCACCATCGCGGGAATTTGTCTCGGGATCGCGTCTGCAACAAACAACTTGCCTTTGCGCAAATCCAAGATAGCCGCTGAACAGTCCCCAAATTCGCCGAGCGCCAGATGGTGCTGCAGGAGGTAAACTCCAATACCTGCTGTTATCGGCTTGAGTTCGGCGCCTTTGCTATTCCAGATCTGAATCGATTGCCGTCTCCCATTCTTCTCCATGCCAAACTCAGGCTCAAGCTTGATGATCAAGTGACCGGACGGCGATGAGCATTCGCCTTCGGGAGCAGCGGTTTCCTAAACCGAAGGTCGGAGGTTCGACTCCTCTCGGGACCGCCAATAATAGGCCAGATGTTGGGACACGTAAGGCCTCCTTTTTCAAATTGGGGTAAACATGAGGGTAAACAAAAATCAAATCTAGATTTTACGCGGTAAAAAAATTTTAACCGCCACTCCCTCCGCCAATCTTGAGCTCTAGTCAGTTGATTTTGCGGGGCTTCCGCAAGAACAAAACGAACTCGTCCCACATTCCGTCCCTCATCTGATACGCGCCTGGCGTTCTCTTCAGCGCAAGGAATTTTTTTGTTCGAAAAAATTCTATAGCGCCGACTGACAACATTTCGGCATGTCCGCTGTTGTCCAATGGCGACCAAAATGGAGCGGCGCGGCGAATGACGCGAAGTGCCACAAGCAGACATTGGGCTCATTTCGAATCGCGTCGTTGGTTAAACTGGGTCAAAGGCATGTTGCGTAAGGCTGCCCAAAAATGCGCGACTGCGTCGTATTGATTTAGATCAATGCGTAGACATGGCTGTATCGTCAAATAATTACCTACGAATGGAGCAATGCATGTCCATTCCAAAAATTGCGGCAATCATTGCTTTGATTGGGGCGGTGGGGCTTGTAGCTTCGGCTCTAGCCCATGCTGGGCCATGGGGCGATTTTATTTTTAGTGTCTCAACTTTTTGCTTGATGGGCGCTCCTCTCATCTTCTTAAGCTGGTTCCTCATTGAGGCGTGTAGAGATTTTGCACGCACCAAATAGCTATTGCTTTTTATCCCTATTGAGCTGGGTCAATGCGCAGCTTTATTGGCTGATGTGAATTACCGCTGCGATATTAGAGGCTCACATGCAACTCAGAAATTCGCCAGAACGCTACGGCGCCGTCGCTAAGGCGCTGCATTGGACGATTGCCGCGTTGGTTATCGTGGCTTGGGTTTTGGGCACTGTAGAATTGCCGCGTGGGGCTGCCCGGACCGCCGGTCAATTCATCCACATGTCTGCGGGTCTCGCGATCTTGGCGCTTCTCGTGGTTCGTTTGATTTGGCGCTTAATCGACCCTCCACCCCCGCTAGAAATTACACCTTTCGGTCGATGGGCCGATCGTGCAGGCAGGTTCGCCCATTGGCTTCTTTATGTGCTGCTCGTGGCAGTAATTGGCGCCGGGATAATTGGGCAGTTTGCTGACGGCGATGCTCTGCCAGTTTTTGGCCTATTCGAAATCGCGTCTCCCTGGGCCAAAAATCACCAATTTGCGGAAGCTGTCGAAGAAATTCACGAAGTTTTGGCCAATACGCTTGTTATCGTCGCAGCACTTCACACCGCGGCGGCTCTTGCCCACCACTGGCTGCTTCGCGACCGCACGCTTGCTCGAATGCTACCGGGCACTTCGTAAGTCGGCCAGAGAGACTCCAACAAGACCTAACTGGCCTCGGTAAAGTGGAACCTGCCAAATGTCCGCTTCTCTAATCGGCCGGTTGGGGTCAAGCGCTTTTCAGGCTATCCACTATCGCAGTGTCGGTGTCGATTGAGATCGCCTTCGACTGCAGCAGCTTGCGATGCGTCAATAGCATTCGCAGTTTCTGACTGCGCAATGTCTTCACATGGACCGGACGGTAAAGTCCCGCCCGCATCATCTGCGCCATGCCACGGGCATCGTTGCGGTCGGTCTTGTTGATCTGCGCCTTCAGTACCGCCCGCATGTGCCGCGTCTCGACACAGATCACCGGCAAGTTCGCTTCGGCAAAAGCACTGTAAAGCCACTGCGACAGTGGCCCGGCTTCCAGTCCAATGCGCTTGAAGTGGTAGGTAGGGTTCGCCAGCACTGGCAGCAGAGCACTAGGCTCGCTCGCTACCTTCACTTCCCGCACGATCCTGCCCGTGTCATCCACAATGCAGACGCTGGTCTCCTTGACCGAAACGTCCAATCCGGCAAAATGCTCCATGCTGCGCTTCTCCTTCTGATGCTTGAGGCCGTTCACACGGACCTCGTTTCACCATCAGCCTGAAGCGCAGCACCCAAATTCTTCAGCTATCCACAAGTTCGGGCCGGCCGATTACCCCATCTAATGGGATGGTCCGGTCGTGCTCCTACCCCGCCAGCAGTAAGCTGGGCGGAGGCACCCAGACGAGGAGCACACCATGCCCACCACAACAACACAGACCGCCATCGCCATTATCGGCATCGATATCGGCAAGAACTCGTTTCATATTGTAGGCCACGACGAGCGCGGTGCGATCGTGCTGCGGCAGCGGTGGTCGCGTGGCCAGGTGGAAGCGCGCCTGGCCCATATGCCGCCGTGCCTGATCGGCATGGAGGCTTGCGTCGGCGCCCATCACCTCAGTCGCCGGCTTAAGGCCCTTGGTCACGATGCACGGCTGATGCCGGCGAAGTATGTGCGGCCTATTCGAAGGGACAGAAGAACGACTTCCGTGATGCCGAGGCGATCGCAGAAGCGGTGCAGCGCCCAACGATGAAGTTTGTGGCGACCAAGACTGCCGATCAGCTCGACCTGCAGGCAATGCACCGGGTGCGCGAGCGGCTGGTCAGCCAGCGTACTGGCATCATCAATCAGATCCGCGCCTTCCTGCTGGAGCGTGGCATTGCGGTGCGGCAGGGGCTGCGCTTCTTGCGCGTCGAGCTACCACGCCTGCTGGCCACGCCCCCAGATGTTCTGTCGCCGCGCATGGTGCGGGTGATTGAGGGCCTGGCGGGGGACTGGCGGCGGCTCGATGAGCGGATTGAGGGTCTATCGGGCGAGATCGCAGCGATCGCGCGCCGGGACGCCGGCTGTGAGCGGCTGATGAGCGTGCCAGGCATCGGGCCGATCATCTCCAGCGCGATGGTCGCTGCGATCGGTACTGGAGAAGCGTTCTCCAAAGGCCGCGACTTCGCGGCCTGGCTGGGGCTGGTCCCCAAGCAGATGTCGACTGGAGATCGGACGATAACACGCTCCAATCAGAGGCCGGATACATTGATGCAGGACCATTCACCACCAGCTCGACAAAATCCACTTGCGCCGCACGGCCGGACCATACATTGGGTCAATCGCGCCCTAGCCGACTAGCGGCGAACAAAAATCGGTGCGGCTGGCTTTCCGTTAACTGCCAATGGCGGACATTGCCCAGCGAGTTATGAATTCAACTTCGGCGCAGCCAGGCGTCGAGTGAGAACCGTCCAGCGCCAAGCACGTAGAGCAGCAATGTGCCGCCCATGATTGCGAGGTTTTTGCAGAAATTGGCGTATTGAGCCCCGACCGCCGCTGGAGGTACCTCCCAGTAACGGTGCGCAATTGCGGTCGCGATGATGAGATAAACAAAAGTGAAAAGAGAAATGTATCGCGTCGCAATACCGAGGATGAGCGCAATGCCGATTACAAGCTCGGCGAGCATCGCTGGCCAGTACATCAATTCCGGCATCGGAACGTGAAGACTTGTAAGATAGCGCACAGTGCCGTCATGACCGAGAAGCTTCAT
This sequence comes from uncultured Alphaproteobacteria bacterium, assembly GCA_963828695.1. Lineage (GTDB taxonomy): Bacteria > Pseudomonadota > Alphaproteobacteria > Rhizobiales > Xanthobacteraceae > Pseudolabrys. Next base: position 1,983,269 of record CAWHFS010000001.1, read on the forward strand.
CCATCCATAGTCGAGAAAAAGCCAGCCGATGAGTAAACGCGCAATAAACGCAAGCGTGTCTGCGCCGCGTTCGGCATATGAATCCGTTGTCGAAAACATCGTTGGTGAAGGCGACTGTGACATTGCGAATACTCCCCGGTGCATGGCCTCATCAGAATGGCGGCCATTAGTAATATTCGGGTTGCTGAGCTGCGGGCGATCAAGTTCTCGTGACGAATGCACCACATTTCGCACTGCACGCACCAAGTCCACTTAGGGTCATTCGCTGCGGAGTTATTCGGCCCCCGGGCGGCCCTTTGTCCGTGGTTAGTCCGATAGCGTCCTAGATTTTGTGGCGCAGCGAACGCAGTCATCTGCCAAAAACAGACATCAGCGATATATCGCGGCAGTACTTATCCGGTCATTATCGGTTTTAAATCGTCGCGCATTTCAATGATGAAATCGAAAAATGCCGCTATTCGCGGCGTGCGTCGTAGATCAGGGTGCGTCAACAAGCGCCAGCTTCGTGCTAGTTCGGGAATTGGACCGAGCACGCGCACAAGGTCCGTCTCGGTATCAGCGATGGCCGTCGGTAGGGCACCGACTCCCACGCCCGACTTCACGGCATACAACAAACCGAGAACGCTGTTGTTGCGTGCCGCTATCTTGGCATTAGGTGCCACCTCTTTCAGCCATTTCGCTACGCGATGCTTGCTCATCGTTTCATCGAAACAAATGAGTGGGTGTCGCGATAAATCTTCCACCCGTTCGGGCTTTCCGTGGCGATCAATGTAGCTGCGGCTTGCATAAGCTGCCCAGACAGAGTCAGCAATCTTTCGCCCAACCAGTTCGTCGTCGGTATCGCCGGACCGGAATGCTACATCGGCCTCACCTTTAGAAAGGTCGAGATAGCGGTCGCTCATCACAAATTCGACGCGCAGGTTGGGATGGCGGGCGTGAAAGCGTTCAATCAGCGCCGTCATGCGTTGGACGATCGGTTCGGGGCAAGTCACCCGAATAACGCCGCCGCGGTCGCGCCCGGTATCGGCTACATGCCGCTCGAAATCCTCGATCATGGCTTCGATGCGCTCGGCATAGGGCTGTAATTCCTTGCCAAAGTCCGTGAGCCGATAGCCGGTGGTGGTGCGCGTCACCAGATTGCGCCCAATCCGTTTCTCCAATTCGGTGAGCCGTCGCTGCACCGTCGATTGGCTGAGGCGAAGCGCCTTCCCCGCGGCGGTTGTGCTGCCATGGCGCGCGACGGCGAGAAAGTATTTGAGGTCGTTCCAGTCGAACATTCCATCATTATGCAATTGTGAGGCCCCCTGCCGCAATCTTACGGCTGCCGCGGCCCCGCCTTCTGAGCGTAAGAGGCATAATCAGTGTCCAAACGAGAAGCGAGCATCAGATGCAGAATTCAACGAAAGCCGGCAGTACATCCGTGGGATCATCCACAGGCCCGGCCGCCATGCTCAGCATCGTCCACCGGACGCTGGTCGAGGGTATGCCGAGAGGCGATAGGCAGGAGGTACGCGTCATCACCGCGACTCTCAAGCCCGGCGACAGAACGCCACGCCATACGCACCGATTTCCCGTGGCCGTCTATGTCATGCAGGGCACCTTCACGCTGGAACTGGAGGGCCGTGACCCGATCACGACCAAGGCGGGGCAAGCGATGATCGAGCCGCCGCATATCAAAATGACAGGCCGCAACCCGAGCGCGACCGAGCCGACCCAACTGGCGATGGTCTATGTGAGCGACCCTGACACGTCGTTTGCGGACCTCGCGCCTTAAGGCCGCGCATCACTTACCGCACTTGAAGGAGTGGAATATCATGAATGCATCAGCACCTTTCGATGCGGAAAAATTCAAAGCGGCCACCCGCGAGCAATGGGATAAGCACGCCAAAGGTTGGAACGACCATACCGCGAAAGTCGGCAACTGGCTGCGCGAATCGACCGATGCAATGTTGGCGATGGCCGAGGTCGGACCGGGCTCGCGTGCGCTCGACGTCGCCGCAGGTGCCGGGGATCAGACGCTCGACATCGCCAAGCGCGTCGGCCCGACCGGCTCCGTGCTGGCGACCGATCTGTCTCCGGCCATTCTGGAATTTGCAAAAGACAAGGCGCAGCGCGCTGGCTATACCAATGTCGAGACGAAGGCTGCGGATGGAGAACATCTGAATGTCCCGGAGGCCGGTTTCGATGCGACAATCTGCCGGCTGGGCCTGATGTTTTTTCCCGATCCCGGCAAGGGGCTGCGGGAAATGTTTCGCGCGCTGAAGCCGGGTGGCCGGGCCTGCACCATGGTGTTCTCGACGCCGGATAAGAATCCCTGCGTAAGCATTCTGGTTTCCACGGCACTCAAGCACGCCGGCTTGCCGCCGCGCGATCCCTATCAGCCGGGCGGACTGCTCAGCCTCGGCAAACCGGGATTGATCGATGAGCTGTTCCAGCAAGCCGGATTTTCACGGGTGGCGACAACCAAGGTGATGGCGCCGTTCCGGCTGCCGTCGGTGAAAGATTATCTTGATTTCATCCGCACCTCGGCCAGCCCGATCCTGCAGATGCTGGGGCGGCTCGACGATGCCGCGAGAAGTGCGGTCTGGGACGAGATTGAAAGCAAACTGAGCGCTTTCGATACGCCCGGTGGATGGGAGGGGCCGAACGAGTTGTTGCTGACTGTCGGCCGCCGTCCGTGAGAGCTTATGTCTGATTGGGGTCAATCGCTGCGTATTTATTGAGCTTCTGAGCCGACGTTTGTCCGCTTCACACCGTTAGCGACCAAATCGGAGACCTGCCGCGAACGACGCGAAGTGCCAAAACGGATATTGACTCTTTCAGCTTTAAGAGTACGCGGGGCGATATCTCGGAGGATCGTATGAGCTCTGCTTACTTTGGCAATCCGGCGACATCCAGCGCCGCAGCCAACGAAGTCGCAAGCGCAGGCGCGCAATCCACGCTCGCAAAGTGTTTGCCGAACCTATAGGAGGGCTGCGCCGCCAAGACGCGAGCCGCTGCACTCTTCGCCTCATCTACCCGCCCCAGCTTAACCAACGTCGCTGCTAGTAGCATGTAGGACATGCTGAACGCTGGGTTGAATTGAATTGCCCTGCGGGCAGCCGCATTGGCTTCCTTATATTGGCCAAGCGAGAAATGCCCGAGCGCTAGCCCGTGGCATGGAAAGAAGTTCCAAGAGTCGAAGGGGTTCAAGCGAAGCGCACGCTCCGCCCATTCAATGGCCCGCTTGGCATCGCCGCCCCATCCAAGAACGGCACTACCGACACCGTAAGTGAACGCGGAAGAAGGACTAAGTGCGAGCGCCTTCTCCAAGGCCTGCGACGCACCCGCGCGGTCGTGCTCATCCATACCTATGACAAATCCCGCGAGCGTTAGCGCCGTGCTGTCGTCCTGGCCGTGCGTGACTGCGGCGTGAGCGTGATGAATTGCGGCCCGCAGATTCTCCTCACGAAGCCCGCCACGGAGATAAAGGGTATGATGGCACATAGATAGATGGCCATGCGCTCTCGCATACTCTGGCTCAAGCACGAGTGCGCGTTCGAGAAACGGCAACGCCTGAGCCACTCCCTCCGGCATAGACACGTCTGTCGAAATCGCGCGCAATAGCAGATCGTAGGCATCGAGACTTTCTGGCCGCTTTCGCTTTACACGCTCCACTTCTGCTTGGCGCAGGCTGGGCTCAATTGCGCCCACAACGTTCATGGTGATTTCATCTTGAAGCACGAAAATGTCGCCGAGAGATCGATCGTAGCGCTCCGCCCACAAATGCCGTCCGGTCTCCGCCTCGATGAGCTGGCTGGTGATGCGCACCCGGTCTTTACTTTTGCGAACGCTGCCTTCGAGCAGGTAACGCACCCCAAGCTCACGACCGACCTGCCTTAGGTCGACAGCCCGTCCCTTGTACGTGAACGAGGAGTTACGCGCGATCACGAATAGCCACTTAATGCGCGATAGGCCGGTGATGATGTCCTCTACGATACCGTCGGCAAAGTATTCCTGATCGGGATCATCGCTCATGTTCTGGAAAGGAAGTATCGCAATGGACGGCTTGTCGGGAAGCGCCAAGGCTAGCGACCTCCGATGAGGAGACACAAAATTTGTGCGATAGACGCGAACGGATCGCGCAATATTTTTCAATTGTTGGTCGCCACCATCCTCGAACGATACATCTAGTTTTCCGTCAACCTGTTCAAACGCTGCCCTTGAAAAGCAAATGCCACCGGGTTCGGCGATGCCCTCTAGTCGCGCCGCGACGTTTACTCCGTCGCCAAAAATGTCGTCGTTTTCGATCAGAATGTCACCGACGTGGATGCCTATCCGCAATTCAATGCGGTTGTCTTCCGGAACTTCGGCATTCCGCTTAGCCATTCCGCGTTGAATCTCAACTCCGTAACGCGCCGCATCGACGACGCTGGCAAATTCAATCAAGACACCGTCGCCGGTCCGTTTGACAATGCGACCTCGGTGTTCGGCAATCTTTGGGTCCCAAAATTCACGTCGGAGTGCATTGACCCGTGCTAGGGTGCCTTCTTCGTCAGCGCCCATAAGTCGGCTATAACCGACAATGTCGCCAGCAAGAATGGCTGCCAGTCGCCTTTCGGCTCGCACATTGGTCATTAAGATCGACCCGTAAACCTTCCCTCTCGAAATGAGATTACGTTTGGGAAGTTGGGGTGTCCATCCAAGGTGGCGATGTCCGCTCAGGGCTATTCGCGTCGTAGCCACCGCCCGCCAAAATCGGGCTTTGTCCGCTATGTTCCTGCTAGCGAACACGAATGTTGCAACGCCGCGAACGACGCTGAGTGCCAATGGCGGACTCGCGCAGCGCAGCAAACCGAATTACTCGATCACCTCATCGGCGCGTAGGAGAAATGATTCTGAAATTTTGAGCCCAATCGTCTTTGCTGTCTTTAGATTGACAACCAGTAGAAACTTGGTTGGCGTCTGCACGGGCATATCGCCAGGCCGTTCGCCTTTTAAAATTCGATCAACGTAAATAGCCGCACCGCGAATTTGGTCAACTTGATCGATCCCATATGACATTAATCCGCCGTCGGCGACGTAGTACCGATATGGATACATCACTGGCAATGATAATCGCGCGGCGAGTTCTATGATCTGTTTACGATGTACAGAAGTGAAGGCGTCGGTCATTACTATGAGACCGCCATCCGGTTCACGCGCAAACGCTGTTAGGGTGCCTTCGATTTCGGCGGCATCACGCACTTGAGCCGTAGTTACCTTCACCGCAATTGAGGGCGCAGCCGCTTCGATCGAGCGCATGTACAACGCGGCGTAGGGCGCAGTATTAGGATTAAAGACAACTGCGGCTCGGGTCATGGTGGGCGCAACTTGCTTAAGCAGTTCCAACCATTTTCCGCCCATTGCTCGATCGTAATTCGTAAATCCTGTAGCTACACCGCCCGGCCGCGCCAAGCTCTTGACGATATCTTGCCCAACTGGGTCAGACACTTGCGTAAATACGATTGGTACGGTCATCAACTCTCGCTGCAATGCTTTGACCGCCGGTGTTGAAACAGCCACCACGAGTTCGTCCTTCAGCATCACGAGTTCCGCGGCACCGCGTCGGAAGCGGTCGCGATTGCCGCCTCCCCAGCGATAATCAATCCGCAGATTAAGCCCCACCTTCCAACCCAGCTTTTGCAGCCCTTGAATGAGCGCGTCTGCCCGAATTTGTCCCTCCGGGTCGCTCTGTGTGTATTGCATGAGAACGCCTATACGCCGCATCCGTTCGCGTTGTTGAGCCCGCGCCACGAGCGGCCACATGGCCGCTGCTGCGCCGCTTAGAAGGGATACGAAATCGCGCCGTCTCATTTGCCTCGCCCCAAGGCTCAAGACATGACGTCTGGACCACCCAAACTAGCACACCAAAAGGGGCCGGATACGCCTCGGGGCGACGGTCGGCTGATGTCCGCGTTGGTCATTCGCAGACAAACGATCCCGTCTCCGGGCCGACCAATGTCCGCTGTACACCTGCCGCCTCAACTGATCGACGCAACACAGGCATTGAATTTCTCCGCTGGGGTTTCAAATTGCAAGGTCTCGCGTGGCCGTTCATTGAGCCGACGCGCCACTTTGTTCAGATGAGCTTGCGAGTGTACCGACAGGTCGGTTCCTTTTGGAAAGTACTGTCTCAGCAGTCCATTGGTGTTCTCGTTGGAACCGCGCTGCCACGGGCTTTGCGGATCGCAGAAGTAAACGTCGATATTGGTCGCCAGTGTAAATTGCCGATGATCGGTCAGCTCCTTGCCCCTGTCCCAGGTCAGCGACTTATAGAGCTCATTAGGTAACTTCTTGGCCTGCTTGATGAGCGCGGTGATGACCGTCTGGGTGTCCTTGTTGGCCACCTTTGCCAGCATCACGTAACGCGTATGACGTTCGACCAAGGTCGCGATGTAGCTGTTCTTTGACCCCGTCAGGAGATCGCCTTCCCAATGACCAGGCACCGCCCGATCTTCAACCGCTGCCGGCCGCTGACGGATCGAAACGAGACCCTTGATTCGCCCCGGTTGATCACGATTGGGGTCCACCCGCTGCGATCGACGGATCGTACGCCTCGATCGCAGATAGCCCAGCAGTTCTTTCTTAAGTACCCCGCGGGCCTGAACAAAGAGACTGCGATAGATCGTCTCGTGTGACACGTGACAACTCTCATCGCCAGGATGCGCTCGCTTGACCCAGCCGGCGATCTGCTCGGGCGACCAATTCAATCTGAGCTTGCTCGCCACCGCCCGCCGTAGCCACGGACTGTTTGCCAACTTACACCGTTTCGGACGTCGAGCTCGCCCCCAGGCCTGCTCATCCGCTAATGCGGCTCGATAGCGATCATAGCCGCCATTGCGCTTGAGTTCTCGGCTCACCGTCGAGGCCGAGCGACCCAGCAGCCTCGCCATCGATCGGCACGATTGGTGCGCTACAAGACCCCTGGAGATCTCCTCGCGTTCCGAGAGCGTCAGTGCTAGCCGCGAGCGACGCCGTGCCGCGGGACGTATCCCACCGTATGGTGCCACCTGGTTATGGATCGATGAGGACGGCTTACCAAACGCTCGTCCAATTGCCTTGAGCAACTCGCCCCCCTGCCAGCGATCCCATAACTCCGTCTTCTCGGCCGCGGTAAAACCTCGACGAAATCTCTGATCCATCGGCACACTCCATCTTTTCCCTCAAAGATAAAGTGTTGCGTCGATCCCTTGAGACCACCACCCAATAGCGACCAGGAACTTTTGCGTCGCAACGAACGACGCTAGGTGCCAGAAGCAGGCATAGCGACCAGCTCGCACGATGTCGGTGCCCT
>CAWHFS010000002.1:0-2873026 GCA_963828695.1 uncultured Alphaproteobacteria bacterium
GAAGATTGTTCCCGCCTCGTTCTCGAACCCTATGATGGAAGGGCCCAGGTGCCGATTCCGAAGAGAAGCACGAACCCGCGAGTGACATCGACACCGAAGCGGTGGAAAGTCTGAAAGCGCTTGACCCAAACCGGTCGATTAGAGAAGCGGACGTGCCCTTGTACGGCGCACATGTTGCCTTGTGACCGATAAGCGGCATTTGCGGGCTTTGCCCTTGGCCGCCTCCTTGACCTGAGTCAAAGCGAAGCAGGCGGTTAATGGTTTTTAATTTCTGCACCCGTCACTCAACGGAGCGGCATCATGACCCAGACCATTCGACGCAATCGCTTGCTGCCTTGGTACATCGGCATCGCCATCATCATCGCCGCCGAAGTCTACGTGGCCTATGAGATGTTCTATGTCGGCTGCCCCGCGCCTGTATTATTGGAGCTGGCCATGCTGATTGTCATTCCGGTGGTCTATTTGGTGCTGATGTATTTGACCTTTGTCAGTCAGGAATGACACTCATGCTCTTTTGGGCATAGGCGCTGATCAAGGCAGTGCCGCGAGGACGTCCGTCGCCGGATTGATCGACAGAACAAGTCCGTGTGGGATAAAGGAAACTCGACTGGTTAAAGTCGCTTCGAGGACATCATGATCACCCAGCGCACGAGCGCATCGAGCGGTCCGACTTCACCAATGGTTACCGGTTTCTATGAGTTCGACACCGGCAGCGTCCAATACCTGGTAAGCGACCCCGAGACCAAGAATGCCGCTATTATCGATGCAGTGTGGAATTATGATCCAAAAAACGCCCGCACCAATACGCATTCTGCTGATGAAATTCTCAGGCACGTCAATCAGCGCGGTTTGTCCGTTCAGTGGATTCTCGACACACATCCACACGCAGACCATTTCATGGCTGCCGCCTACTTGAAGCAAAACCTCGGTGCGCCTCAAGCGATTGGCGAAAAGGTGCGTGCGGTCGCCCCGCTTTGGCAGGCGCTGTATCACTTGCCAGAGCCGTTTGATATCGATACGGCGTTCGACCGGTTGTTCGTCGATCGCGCTTCGTTCCAGATCGGCTCCCTTCCGGTCAGGGTGATGTTCTCACCTGGTCATACACTCGCCTCGATCACCTACATTGTAGGCGACGACTTTGCATTCGTCCACGACACGCTGATGTATCCAGACTCCGGAACATCCCGAGCAGATTTCCCAGGCGGCGATGCTGCGACACTCTACCAATCCGTTCAAGCGATTCTGATGCTGCCGAGCTCGACTCGCCTCTTTGTCGGTCACGACTACTGCAAAGGTGGGCGTGAACCGCTATGGGAAGCCACGGTGGCGCAGCAGCGAGCGGAGAACATACATGTCAAGGATGGGATCTCAGAAGCCGAATTTGTGAAACTACGCGTGGAGCGCGATCGAACGTTGCCGCTACCGAAACGCATGCTTCACGCGTTACAGGTGAATTTGCGCGGTGGCCGCCTTCCAATTCCAGAATCCGACGGTCATCATTATCTCAGGATTCCCGTTGATCGATTTTGACCGGCTTGGAAATAACCGGCCGGGTAGAAATGTTACCGGCGTGAGAAGTCTGAACGTCGAAGTAAGTTCGAAACGTTTGGAATTGCTGCATGAGGTGATGCCCAGCGCTGCAAACATTGCTTTCCTCGTCCACTCCGCGAATCCGAATTCTGAAACTCTATTGAAAGATGCACGCATGGCAGCGAGCAGGCTTGGAATGCGGATTTCTGTTGTGCCTGTGAACTCCGAGCGAGACATTGAGCCCGCTTTCACGAAGGTAACTGAGTTGCGAGTGGATGCACTGGTGATCGGCTCCGATGCACTTTTTAATTCACGAAGTAAACAGCTCGGCGCGCTGGCTGCGCGCCACGGGGTCCCTACGGTTTACCAAAATCACGAGTTTGCCGAGGCTGGCGGCCTGATGAGTTATGGCGGCGATCTTCGCGAGACTTTTCGTCTACAAGGCAGATACGCCAGCCGAATTCTCAAGGGCGAAAAGCCTGCCGATTTACCGGTACAACAATCGACGAAGTTCGAATTGGTCATCAATGTGAAGACGGCCAAGGCACTTGGTCTCAACGTTCCCATCACTGTGGTCGGACGCGCAGACGACGTAATTGAGTGAGCAAGGCAGTGATCGTCAATCCGGATATTTACCTAGTCCGGGGGCTGTCTAAATTGTCGCGCTTTAAAACTTTGCATTGCGTCATCGCGTTTCGCCGCATATCCGCGATCATTCAGATATTGCGGACATCGTGGGACGCAGCGAACAGGATGCGCGGCACCGGCGAATGTCATCGCAGCGTCAAAACCCATATTTTTGTGAGTTTCTACGTCTGCGACATGTTGACACAGTAACGACTCCCGTGATCGAATTCCTACGAGCGACTACACGGCGCAAGCAAGGCCACGTCGAGGCAATTACTGCCTCTGCGTTTGTCGTTGTCGGAACTGATGCGGTATTGAGAAAATCATTTGCCGTCGCGTTCTTGAGCATAATGGCTGGCGCCACACCTGGTTGGGCCGCCGATATGCCCGCAAAGGCGGCAACTCAGCCGGGCGTGACCGCGCCCAATCCTCAATCAGTTTGGACGGTCACCGCCAGCTCGGAGGTCCGCTATTTCAGCTGGAAAAGCAATCGGGGCTGGCCGACGCAGGTCCCCACAGCCGGTGGCGCCGGTGGAAGCGGTTGGGAAATCTACATACCATTTGCGGCTCAGCTCGTTGGCAAGACGAGCAACAATTTCAAATTTGAATTCCTCGCGCGCGGCGGTTGGGTGCAGGCACGCCAGAACACGCCCGGTCTGTCCGGCAAGGTCGCAACTTCGACAGATACGGTCGCCAATGCAACGGTTTCGTATCTCGGCATCAAAGGCTTCCAGTCCTTTATTGCGACCAGCTTCAACATTCCAACTGGACGCTCCTCGCTGCCTGGGACGGCAGCGAACGCCCGTATGGATCCTGACCTGGTCGACATCACAAACTTTCGTGAGGGATTTAATGTCGGCCCATCGGCAGGGTTCAGCGTTCCCATAACCAAAACGCTGGTGGTGAACCTATCTATTGTGAATTGACTCGACTTAATCATAGCGCAAAACTAAACTTGAATTTGATGTCAAAATAAATTCGCCCCTGGTGCTGTTGTGTCTCAGTCAGCTTCGAAGCTAGCGGGATAGCAAGTCCGGGCGGGATCGATCGTTGCGGGGGCGATTATGACGGCCCAAGACATCCGATCCACCCATTTTTTCTGCCGTGCGACGCCGCGCAAGCCTGAGGAAGGGGCGATGCGGTCCATTTGGCTGAGTAAAATCTACGCTGCCGCATCGCTCCTGTTGCGTTCGCGATTGGCGGCGGTGATCGCGATTAGCATCAACCTAATTGCAATATCCACTCCGGCTCTGCTCGCTCAACCTGTGCCACCAATTAATTATAGGGAACCGTGGACACCTGCCCCTTCCATAGAGTTTCCGTTTCAGGCCTTTCCATGGGTGAGTGACCCCGACATCCCTTACGATTGGCAAAACGCAACCGTTGATATTCGTGATGCCATTAATCGTTGCGACAAGGCCAAATTCTGGCGGGTTATCGACGATCAATTTCCGTGGCTAAAGGATTACGCTCAAGGGCACAAATCACCGCAAGTTGAGCCTCCGGAATCTGGTCCGGGCGCAACGCCACTACAGTGGTTGCAGCAAAAGCTACAGAGGGCCCTGTATTTTCTCGATATATGCGATTGGTACAAGGTTGGCGACTATATCTTTTTATACCCATCTGAACGTCTTCTAAACTCAAGTCAGATAGATAGATTCTTTGACCCAATCGACAAAAAACCAAAGGATCCAAAGGAAGCAGCCTTTTTACTGACAGAAGCGAATAACGCGGTGATACTCTGCAACAAAGAGGCATATCAGAACGCCATCGATAAGCTCAAGAAAATCGGCAACGATATGAATCACGAAGCCGACGACTTAATAAACAACCCCAATCCACCGGATGCGCTAGGTGGGCTAGCCTATGTATTGCGTATCGAAGGCAATACCTACCTAAAAATTGCAGAAGACCTGGAAAAAGCGCGGGAAGAACGATTTCGGATTCAAGGACTGTCCGCCCAAAAAACGAGAAAGGCGCGTTGGTTTAGCGGAGCCACCCAAGCCAGTCCGGTCCGAAAGCAGCGGGGCGCCGTCCGGAAACGCATTATCCAGTCCGGTTGGCTATTGCAGTTATGTGGGTCAAACGGGATGCATCGCATCCCCGGCGGGATTTACGGTCGTGGCTAGAATCTCCGCTGACAGCCAAGCTTATTGCACGTACGGCACGGCAAGTCCGGGACCGCTGCTGTTCACGCCTGCCGACGATTTTGGAAATCCGCTTCCTCCGCCAGTCAACATAGGAAATGACCAGCCGTCGGATGGCCAAGCGCAACAGCAGGATGCCAAGCCGAATGAAATCAAGCCGAATGTAGTTCGCGGCGATGACGAACCGGATTTGTATGGCACCCACGGGCCAGACGTGATGACAGGGGGCAAAGGCGAACATACTTTCAGATTTCGGGTGGAAGACAGAGCAAGAGACAATCCCTACAATACACTCGACGATGGCGACCGTATTACAGATTACAAGTCAGGTGAGAAAATCATATTTACTGGCATTGAGGCTGGCGATGTGGAGATCAAACTCACCTACGATCCCGAAAAAAATGAAACGCACCTCGAAATCTATTTCAAAAAACCCGGACCCCTTGGCAAATTCGACGTCAAGCCCAATAAGACGATTTTATTGAATGGCGACAAACGCGGTAAGACTTCTGTCGACAACGGTTGTTGTGTTAGTTGGACCGAAATTAAAATTACGCTCCCGGACACGGATGGCAAGCCGCAACAGCAGGCCGACAAACCTAACGAAGTACGCAGCGCTGATAATAGTGAAAATCCGGAAAACAAGTCAGGCGGTAGTTCGAAAAGCAGTGGGCCAAAGGGAAAAAACGAATCGGAAGAAGCCAATCCTCCCCACCTAGATCTCAACCGCGAAGATAAGCCACCGAGTATATTGAAATTTGCAGACAAGAATGTCGTACCCGCGAGTGAGCCGCCGCCAAAAACCGACACAATTGCGCAGGCCGCTGACGGAACCAAGCCGGAAGCCGAGATTACACTCATTTTCAAGGTGACGGATGAAGTGCTTCATGGTCAGCCGTCAGGCTCGGAATTGAAGAAAACAGACCTTGTAAAGCTTGTCACGAAGGACCCGCCACTTCCAAAGACGGGTGGATCCAAACTTGTGCAGGACAAAGGCTTTGCTAGCAGCCCCGTAGCCTGCGTTACCGACTCCAACCATGAGTGCCGAGCAAAGTTACCGGGCGCTGATAGAGAATTGTATGGCTTCCCAGTAAGCGATCAGCGCATCTATCAGACCGATTTCGCCATGCGACGCAACAACGGCGTCGTGATTGAAGAGGATGGCAAAACCGAGACTGCTTTGCCGCAGGTAACGTCTGAAGTCACCTTGACTGCGACAGGCTTTAAGATCGGCGATAAGACATTCAAGCGCATTGCAATCAATGCGCCGGAATTTAGTGTTCCCGGCATCTTGGAGAAGCTGCGCGAGGCTTTTGGGCCGCGCCTGCAGATCGACTATTGCGGCGAGAAAAAGCCGGGTCCGCCGCTTGGCATGGAGCCATTATCGTATTCGTCGCTCAACAGCGAATTGCCCAAGGCAGAGGTCAGGCTGGGCCCTTGACCAACTAGGTGAGTGCGACTGCCTCAGTGAATTGAAATCGGCGAAAATACAACATCTTGCGCCTGTTCGCACAGGCGGCGCCGCGTCGCTGCGGCGTCGCTCTGCAGAAACTTAAGGTGATTTAATGGTTTGACTACATCAACAACTCTTATGGCCGCGTATTGCTTGTGCGGAAAAAATAATTATGGGAAATTAATTTAGGGGGGAAGCAAATGCCGGGAGCGGTTCGCCGGACAGACCGTGGGTTGTTGGTTACCGGCATTGTTGTCGCCCTCAATATTGTCGCGGTTGATTGCGCTTACGCTCAGTATCCATTCGTCGACTATACCGATCCAAAAGTTCAGAAGGCGACTGGCCAACGGCCGACGGTGATGGGGCCGACCTGCAACCCTCCACGCGTTCCGCGGAATGCAGGGCCGGACGTGCGGGCGGCTAGAGTTCGGATGTGCCTCCACACAAATGGAATCGCAGGCCCGCCACCGTTACCCGGCGGATGGTATTGGCGTATCCAGTCAGTTGACATCTATAATTGCCCGCCTGGTAGCAAGCCGCAGCGTTATCGTGTTTTAACGGGCGAACAATTTACCAACCAGCCGTGCGGTAAGCTGGCGTGGGGTGCAACGAAAGACTACGCCGACTCATTTGGCGAAACGTGGCCACGCAATGTGGAACGCAACGTGGGTACGCCGGAAGAGAAGGCCGACGAGACAAAGGACAATACCAAAACGGAAACCTCATTGGTCGTTCCGTCCGGAAACGCTTTATCCAGTCCGGTTGGCTATTGCAGTTATGTGGGTCAAACGGGATGCATCGCATCCCCGACGGGATTTACGGTTGTAGCTAGAATTTCCGCTGACAGCCAAGCTTATTGTACGTACGGCACGGCAAGTCCGGGACCTCTGTTGTTCAAGCCAGCGGACGATTTGGGCAATCCGCTTCCTCCGCCTGTCAACATCGGAAACGATCAGCCGGCCGACGGTCAGAAGCAAGGCGGCCCGCGCATCACCCGCGGTGACGACAAGGATAATGGTATAGGGGCAACTCCTGGCCCCGACGAGCTAACCGGCGGCAAGGGGGATGACACCTTCATTTTCCATGTCAACCGCTTCAATCCGAACGATCCCGATGCGACACTCGACGACGGCGACCGCATAACCGACTACGAGTCCGGTGAGGTGATTACTATTTTTGGTGCCCGCCTGGATGATTCGATGATCAAAATTGTCTATGACCCGAAAAAAGATGAAACGCATATAGATTTAGACCTTCCCGGGTTTAACGGCCAGGCTGACGGCAAGACCGACAAGACGATTATCCTCAACGGCGATAAACGCGGGAAGTTGAAACTGACTATTGCTTGCTGCACTGCCGAATCGACCGACTTGCAGATCGATATTCCACCAAAAGATACCTCGCCAAAAACGGCGGAAGAATCGAACATCAAGAGTGTTGAAAAGGCGGACGCCAAGGATGGCAGGCCGCAACAGCAGGCCACTGAACCGAACGGAGTGGGCAGCGGTGACAATAGCGACAAATCTCAAAACAAGTCAGAGAGTCGCCCTAAAAGTGGTGGTCCAAAGGCAAAAGAGAGCTCGGAGGAAAAAGACCCTGTCCCTCTGAATTTGAATCTCGAAGGTAAAGATAAACACGAAAGTGTGTTGAAACTGGCAGAAGAACATGTCGTGCCGTCAAGTGTGTCGCCGCCGCCAAAAACCGACACAATTGCGCAGACCGCTGACGGGACCAAGCCGGAAGCCGAGATTACACTCATTTTCAAGGTGACGGATGAAGTGCTTCATGGTCAGCCGTCAGGCTCGGAATTGAAGAAAACAGACCTTGTAAAGCTTGTCACGAAGGACCCGCCACTTCCAAAGACGGGTGGATCCAAACTTGTGCAGGACAAAGGCTTTGCTAGCAGCCCCGTAGCCTGCGTTACCGACTCCAACCATGAGTGCCGAGCAAAGTTACCGGGCGCTGATAGAGAATTGTATGGCTTCCCAGTAAGCGATCAGCGCATCTATCAGACCGATTTCGCCATGCGACGCAACAACGGCGTCGTGATTGAAGAGGATGGCAAAACCGAGACTGCTTTGCCGCAGGTAACGTCTGAAGTCACCTTGACTGCGACAGGCTTTAAGATCGGCGATAAGACATTCAAGCGCATTGCAATCAATGCGCCGGAATCTAGTGTTCCCGGCATCTTGGAGAAGCTGCGCGAGGCTTTTGGACCGCGCCTGCAGATCGACTATTGCGGCGAGAAAAAGCCGGGTCCGCCGCTTGGCATGGAGCCATTATCGTATTCGTCGCTCAACAGCGAATTGCCCAAGGCAGAGGTCAGGCTGGGCCCTTGACCAACTAGGTGAGTGCGACGCCATGAAACGTACCATAGTGCTCTGGCTGATCGGTTTGTTCGGCGTTACATGTCCGGCCATTGCGCAAGAAATGCTGTCTCCACCCGCGAACCATTATTTTATCGGCAAGGGCTCATGGGGACAAAAATATCCCGACCAGTGGGCGCTGCAGCGCATCGGCTTTGATGCCTCGCCGCAGTCGGCCTGGCGCCTGGTCCGTAAAAACGCCCAGCCGGTCGTCGTCGCCGTCATCGATACGGGGCTAGACTGGAATCACCGAAACATCAGTTGGAACAGCATTTGGCGCAACCCAAAAGAGATTCCGGGAAATGGTATCGACGACGACAAGAATGGCTATGTCGATGATGTTATCGGTTGGGACTTTATTGAAGGTGATGCCAGCCCATGGGATCATGACGGTCATGGAACCATGATTGCCGGTATTATTGCGGGGGACTGGAATGATAAGGACGGACTCGCCGGCATCAATCCATTCGCGCGCTTGATGGTTCTTAAAGCGCTTAACAACTTCGGACACACGCGCTCATCCTATATCGCCGAGGCGATCGCGTATGCGGTCGACAATGGTGCCCGTGTTATCAATTTGAGCTTGGGTGGCAAAGAAACCAGCAAAGTCGAACTGGCGGCAATTGACTACGCATATTCAAAAGGCGTCGTGATGGTAATCGCGGCCGGAAATGAAGGCGTCGACGTGAGTAAGTACGGAGTAACAGGGTCGGAAAAAGTCCTCACGGTTGCGTCAACTGGATTCGATGATCAGCATGCCATCTTTTCGAATTGGGGAAATGTATCAGTTGCGGCACCGGGGCTTGACGTCCTCAGCCTTCGTGCGCGCCGTACAGATACCATGCTTGGGATCGAAGGCGTGAAATACACGGCCGGCGCAGCATATGTTGGCGAGGACAAGCGCTACTACCGCGCGAGCGGCACCTCCTTTTCTGCTCCAATGGTGACTGGCCTTGCTTCGTTGATGATCGCAAATGATCCCGAGCTGACGAACCGCCAAGTCATGGCGATTATAAAGAGTACTGCCCATGATGTCGGTGTGTCGGGCGTGGATCAATTCACAGGTTATGGCGTCATTGATGCGCGCGCAGCACTCAAGGCACCACGCGATTATTTTCTGTTTGCCGGTATCAACCGCGTCGAGGTGGTCAAGAAGGGTGCAGCCCAGGCGGTCCGTGTACACGGCACGGCTGACGCCAATGCGCTTCGGTCCGCGCATATCGAGATTGGCACGGGCGACAATCCAAAGCAGTGGAAAAGTATCGGAAAAGCCCACAAAAGTCCCGGCCCGGACGGGGTATTGGGCGATATTCCCGCCAAATCATTCGCCGGTTCGAAGGTGTGGCAGATTCGCGTGATCGTCACCCACAGGAATGGTGCCACGCGCGAAGCGAGGTTCACATTGAATTTGGGATAGATCGAAATGTTCTCTTGGACTCGGACGGTGTCGGAATGAGATCTCGCAATCCTGAAATAAGTTAATCCGTCCTCCGATCTGGTTGAGTGAGTGGGCGGGTGCACAATTCTGGTTGACGTCAAGCGCTATGGGGGTAGCTATGCGAAAATTATTGGTAACTGCATCAGCAGTCGTGTTGTTTTCTTTGTCATTTTCTAATGCCGCATTGGCGATTATTGCGGATTCAAATTTTACGCCTAAGCAGGAAGGTCATCCGATCCCCGGAGCGAAAGTTACGATTGTTGCTACTGAACCCGCGCCCAAACCGGCCACGATCACACAAACCAGTACGCGCACCACCACGCCGAAGCCGCGGATTCAGCGCACGCATACCGTCACCTCGTCGTCGGGGCAGGTGACGAAGAAAATCGATATAAAACCGGGTGAGACCTATCAGGTCATCGTCGAAAAAAATGGGAAGACCTGGAGCAGCGGCATTCTCACCCTCGATCAACTTACATCCGGTGGCGATATTACGGTCTCGCCTGGTCTTGCGTCTCCTGCGAACCCGAACACAATTAATCCAGTCCCTGGATTGCTCTATGTTCCAACGGGAATCCCCGGCGCGGGCCCCTTTATCGTGGTCAACGGCGGCTATGCCTCGACGGCACCGCCCCGCGTCACCGGCGGAACGGTGGTTGATATCAATAATGTCGATCATGCGCTGACCTTTAGCGCGCGGAACCTCACGGGTCCAACGGTCAATGGTTTTGGCGTATACAACAACTTTTATGCAGAGTTTGGATATGCGGATTACCGAGGCTCCTCATCAGGGAGTGAGCCCGTCGGTGGCAATAACGTCGGGCTGTTTTATCATCAGCGCTACAATGGCTCCAATGGCGTTGGGCTGGGGATGGCTGGCCTCAACGGTTGGACCGACTCGCATATCCAGCGCTTCAATGCGGGGTTCGGAACATTGATTCCGCTTGCTCAGTTTGACGACACCGGCAATTTGCCAGTACAGGTCTTCGGTAAGATCGGTATTCAATATTTCAATAGCCAAACATCGCATTCGACCAAAGAAACAACGCCGTCGTTCAGCGACATCTATTCCCTGGAGCAGTACGATATCGACCAGAATTTTATTGCTCCCGTGTTCGGGGCCCATGTGCTGGTCGGGCGCAATCAGGGATTCTTTTTTGATTTCGGAGGCCGCATTGCACCGGGCTATACATGGGCAAATCTTTCATCTTCGCAACATAATCTGTGCAATCTGTGCCCGCTTGCTCAACAAGACTTCTTCTTGAACTCTAACTTTTCGGAGCAAAGTTTTGCGTTCATGGCGAACGCCTCCGTCGGAGCGGGCTACAGATTTAATGATAAGGCGGCCATCCGTCTGATGGGCAGTTATAATTATTTGAACAAGAGCTACGGTTTCAACGTACCTTATACGCAGAGCCAGCTGCCGATCCAGTCAACGTCATCATCGGAAGATTCCTGGGCCGTTGCCGGCGGCATTTACTTAAGTTCGGACGTTCGGCTGAAGCGGGATAAAGTCAAAGTCGGACGGCTTCCTGACGGGCTCAATCTTTATCGCTATCGCTACAAATGGAGTGACCAGCTCTATGTAGGTGTAATGGCGCAAGAGGTTGCCGCAATCGAGCCAGATGCCGTTGCGCGAAACGCCTTCGGATTTCTTGAAGTCAACTATGCCCGCCTCGGCACCCGCCTCCAGACCTGGGACGAGTGGGTGCACACGAAAAACCGTTCTTCCCTTATGTTCCGATCGGAGCAACGTTTGCCGGAACCGCGCTATCAGTGAACTTTAGCACTGCCGATCAAGTGGGATTTGCAGATGTCACGCTTGGTTCCGACACTCCGGGCACTGGCACTTATAGTCACCACTAAGGAGAATAGGCGTGCCCGCCTATGGCGATGCGAACACCAAGCGCAAGGCTCTAGAAAACGGCGCCGAGACGCTCTTCACCAAGCCCATCGACTTGGGGGCGCTTCGCAGCGAGATCGATTTACGCGTCGCGAGCGCGGCCTGATGTCCGCTTCCCAGAGCGGACATCGGTCAGTCATACAGAGTTAATGGCTGAGTGAGTTTCAATCCGCCGGTACCTTCAAATCAGCGGGCCAGGAGCAAAACAGAAAATGGTGACATGATCGCCAGCACCGTCGTACCACACGACCGCATGGCCGGTCGGGTTGGGGCCCTCAAGCAATTGTTTTGGCTCAATTTCGTGCTGGGTGCCGTCAATTTGGACGTACCATTTTCCATGCTTTATGTAAGCATTGTAGATCGGGTGGGCGTCGCTGCGATCGCAACATGACCAGCCCTCTCGGTTGCGCTGTCCCTCGAACCAGGCCTTATGTGGCGAGTCGGTGAACTCAGGTTTCCAACGCGCCTGCGCCGGCGACACAAAACCAGCCGGATTTGCACCAATCGCCAGCGCAGCAACAGCCAACACCACCGTGAGACACAGGCCGCAGGCTTTTCGCATTTGGGCTCGCTGCTGCCTGCAGCAATCACTCTTCGGCTTCAGAAAGCACGTCGTATCTTGGCAATGCCCTGACGTCGATCGTTGCTTCGATCGCGTAGACGTCCGTGATCATGCTCGCTTGCGTCGGCGGCGATGCGTCGGCCTGCTGGGGTGGACGAATGGTCACGCCCACGAAGAGAAGAACAACAGCGGCAACGGCCAGACTGTAAATGACTTTGCGCATTTGTTTCTCCTTTGGCTTGAAGGGTAGGATTTGACCGGCGGCCAGAAAGGCCGCAGCCTCACGCTTTGCACGCTCGGCGGCGTTATCGACGGCCAATAAATGCGGCTGCACAATCATGCCGAGGCGGGATGGGCGGCTCAGCCTTCGGCTGCGCTCAAATAGCGGGCCGCCCAACTCCAATTCCAACTGCTTGATGGCGCATGTAAGTGAGGGCTGCGTGACACCGCAGCGTTTGGCCGCCCGAGTGAAGTTGCGATCTTCACAAAGGGCCAGAAAATAACGGATTTGTTGCATCTCCATGAAGAGCGACCATTCAATAAGTGGCGGCTAGCTCGATCGCCGCGGCGAAGGACTGATTGCTCCCTCCGTGCGCCATCAATACGAGATAGAAGATGACCCACCCCATCGCCATCGCTGCGACGCTGACATCGAAATCATTGATTTTGGATTGCTGTTTTTTTCTACGGGCGATGTCCGCATTGATATCGATAGGCGCGCTCCCAAGCTTTCCATAAAACCGGATGAGATGAAGTTCTGTCGCGGCTTCGCCCATTTGCATTAAGCCTCCGCGTTTAGAACAATCTGCGCATCATTGGACGCAGCTTTGCTTTTTGGAAAGTTCAGGCAATACGTTTTGCCCCTGCCGCGTTGCTCAGATCGTATTGGGTATTGGCAGCATAACTATGCAGGCGTATATGTCCGTTCGCGTGAAATGGACTCAATAAACGCCAATTAAATTCCCCCGAGGGCCAATGTTTATTTTTTCAAACCGCGGGAATAAATCAGCTCCCACCTGAGTCCTGTTAATTTGGGGCGTCGTGCAAAACGAAGACGAAAGAGCAAGGTTTGAACGGCTTGTTGTTCCCCATCTTTCGGACGCGTTGACAATTGCGCGATGGCTAACTCGAAATCGCTCTGATGCGGAGGATGTTTTCCAAGAGTTGTGCCTCCGTGCCTTTCGATCAATCAGGCAACTGGAAGAGGGAAACGGCCGTGCATGGATGCTAGCAATAGTGCGCAACACCGCATACACATGGTCCCGAAAAAATCGTTCGGCGTCTTTCGTGCTCGTCGAAGATCTCGCCGGACATGAACGCGTTGAGGCCGAGCTTGGCGGAAAAATGACAAATGAAAATACCGCAAATCCAGAGTCGCAATTGATTGAGAAAATTGACGCCGATCGTCTCGAAATCGCTGTCGAGGGGCTACCTTCGCAGTTTCGGGAGGTCCTCATCTTGAGAGACCTGCAAGGACTGGGATACCGCGAGATCGCCCAGGTGATTGGAGCACCTATCGGAACTGTGATGTCGCGATTGGCGCGTGCGCGTGAACGATTGATTCAAACT
This sequence comes from uncultured Alphaproteobacteria bacterium, assembly GCA_963828695.1. Taxonomy (GTDB): domain Bacteria; phylum Pseudomonadota; class Alphaproteobacteria; order Rhizobiales; family Xanthobacteraceae; genus Pseudolabrys. The sequence goes on from CAWHFS010000002.1 coordinate 13,596, forward strand.
CTAAAAGCCGGGCAGTCATGACTTCGCCATCTAGTTCGAACAATCGTGGGCAAGACTTGGGGATGCTCGTCCATGCTTATCTTGACGGCGAGGTCGATGTCGCCGATGCCGCGGCAATCAAGCAGCAGATCGACGCGAATCCAGCCTTAGCCACTCGCCTTGAGAATTACACTGCGCTTCAGAATGCGCTGCGAACGCGATTGCCACGCGAACAAATTACACCGTCTCAGCTGGCGCGCATCAATACGGCAATCGTAACACGACGATCTTGGGCGAGACCGACGTGGGGGGCACTCGCGGCCTCGATCTTACTTGCAGTAGCGTTATCCAGCGGTTCAACATGGCTTGTACTTCGCTCGGACCAAACAAGGTTGCCAGCTTCAGGCAACGCCGCCGGCGACCGCGTCGCCTTTCCGCGCGAACTCGGCGTCCTGTATGCAACGTTCGAGACAGATAAAGATGGTCCGTCAGGTTATTACCGCGAAACGTACGCAGACCAAGCCGCTTTGGATGCTGTGAAGGCAGGAAAGCCTATTCCATACGGTACAGTTCTAGTGCGTGCTGTCTATGACGTGCTGCGAGACTCCAAAGGAGTCCCAGCGAAAGACGCGAATGGAAGGCTTACAAAGACTAAGCTGCTTAGCGTCAATGTGATGGAGAAGCGCGCTGGCTGGGGCGGCAGATACTCGGCCGGCGAGTGGGATTTTCAGTCCTTCGCACCGGATGGGACTCGTCGAGCGAAGCCCTCGGCTTCCGCCTGTTTCGCATGCCACAATAGGGTTCAAGCGCAGGACTTTGTGTTCAGTCTCGATAAGTTGAAGGCCGCGAAGCGGCAAGGAGCGTCCATTTGGCGCTATTTTAGGTAGCTGCAGGTAAGGCAGGCCACGCCGACCGATAAGCCTTGTCGTTTGATCGCGTTCTTGTCTTCGCGACTGGCCGCCGAGGCCATCCGGCGTGAATAGGAATATAATCACAACTCGGACTCATTTTGGCAGAACGAACCCAAATTATCTCAGCGATATCAACAAGGCACTTGATTTTTTGTCTGCTATAGTCGTCATACCTTCGTATGTCAGACATTAGCCAAGAAGACTTGGTGGCACTGCGGAGTGCCGTTCATGCGCTTGAAAATCCCGGGCTCGCGGCACGTCTTACCGATTGGATTGGTAAGCCGATCGAACTCCTTGGGAGTGCGATGCCAGCGTCCGCCTCTAGTGTGATCACCAAATCCGTCTCCAAAGCACTAGAGATGGCGCTTCAGGCAGCGCTGTTGTCGTTGCAGCACAAGCCGCACGCCCGATCGCAGCTTTTGCACAAAGCGTTGGCAACGGCGTCTGGCGCCGCTGGTGGTGCTTTTGGTTTGGCAACACTTCCAATCGAACTTCCGGTCTCGACAATCATCATGCTCAGATCGATCGCCGACATTGCGCGAGGCGAGGGCGAAGATCTGTCCGATCCGGAAACCGCACTCTCGTGTGTGGAAGTCTTTGCCCTGGGCGGGCGCACGAGATCGGACGATGCTTCTGAAAGTGGATATTTTGCTTTGCGCGGTCTGCTTGCGAATAGCATAACTGAGGCCGCGCGCTACCTCGCCAACCACCGTGTCATCGAAGCAGGCGCCCCTGTATTGGTGCGCTTTATCACCCAAGTGGCGGCTCGTTTTGGCGTCGTCGTGACGGAAAAGGTCGCGGCTCAATCAATGCCGGTGATCGGCGCGCTGGGCGGTGCTGCCGTGAACTACATTTTCATTGAGCATTTCCAGGCGGTAGCGTTAGGTCATTTCACCGTTCGCCGACTCGAACGTGCGTATGGTAAAAATCTAATCCAGACAGAATATGAGCGCCTCGCCAAAAAATAATGGAGCCAGAGAGAGTCTGGGGCGAGCTAGAGGACTACTGTGAGAAGGCGCAGCTGTGTCTGCTTCGTCCGGCCTAAATTGCTAATCTTGTGCTCAGCGGGTCCCAACTGTATCGATCGGATCCAAAGTTAGACGGGTAGGGGTCACCTTGTGCCGCCAATCACAAGGAGCACTATCGGACCCGGCATCTCAGGGCTTCACCGTGGCAAACACCGCGGTGTCAACATTCACATTAAATTTGTTCTCGGAGACACGCTGCACATAGGTGTCGCCTTCGATATCAAGTGTTTCAGTGCCGTGATACATTCCCCAACTCCAGAAGTGGAATTCGACCGTCCCCGACTTGTTGGTCACTGGCGGGACCAGAACCACGGCATGTCGCCCTCCCCCTCCTAAAGGCAAAAAGGGCCTTTTAGAAAAGAAGCTAATGTCTCCAATCAGGACCGTCTCGGTCTTGGGATCGAGATCCTGAAAATCATCGACCTTCGCGTGGTCCTTGGTCGTAACCGTAAACAGACCCGTATCCTTGAGCAGATCCGTTATGGGGCCTGTGGATACTTCGGGTCGTGCTGAGTAGTCGTCGGGTGAGTCAATGCTGAAAGTCGACATCTCGTTTTGAATCGTCAACATGAGGGCGTAGTCGACGGGGTCGACCGGTTGAAACTTCGTCGCAAATGAGAAAACATCATAATCGCGGATCGCTTTGCTCATTGTGATTTTCAGGTCGCCGATTGAGCCACTGCCATCGCGCGCGAGCGCAACGCAAAATGATGCCATGGCTTCCGGCACTCTCTTGAACAGGACAAAAAGGCAGGCTGCTGGCATGCAATAATCGGTGTTACGTTGATTGATCTTTGTCGGATCACCAAGCAGAAGCTCAATCCGTGCGCACCAAGCCTCTTTGGTTACTCCAACCCAGGCCACACCCATGTTGGGGTCGTCGCGATAGGCACGGATCGTTGCTTGCCCCGCGGCGATTCCCGCCGGGTCGGGTGTGCTGCCCAGCAAGCAGAGGATAAATTCTTCGATCACACCGGACAGCGTGGTCATTGTTATGCCTCAGGCCCGCTCATCGTCATATGTCCTATTGGGGCTTCGCGTGGATGGGAGAAACAGCAGGCTTTAGGGCCGGTCGCGCTGCCGACAGTCGGTCCTTTAAGATTGCTGATGTGGCGACCAGCCGGTCAGCGGGATTGGCTTTTCGCGAGGTCACTGCCTTCTTCGCCGCATCAGCCAGCGTCTTCCGCGCTCCGGCGCCGAGTGGCGGTTTGGCCGCTTTTGGCTTCAGGCGCGCCGGATCAACGGGTGTTGCACGCGGAGGAAGAACGACGGGTCGCGCAACGGTTCCTGGTTTGGGTGGCACTGTTTTTGCTGGCACCTCGGCGATAAACATCGCTGTGCGGGTCAGACGAGAACCGTCAGCCGCCACAATCGTAATTGAGAGCGCATTCATGCCGGCGACACATTCATTGAGTCCGAGCTCGCCACTGAGCACGATCGTCGTGCGCGAGACTGCTGCGAGCACATTCGAAATACTGATGTCGTGGACGTGTGCTCCCGGTTTTGTGGAGATGATCGCAATGTTACCTCCCGCCATGGGACCTGACGCAAGCCCGCTTGCTGGCACGCCGCTCAGTTGAACGCCGCGAACGCGCGTGCCTGGTTCGAAAGCGTGCAATAAACTCGTGTTCGATTGACGCGAACTGCGTGTGGCGGCGACTGCGTCGACCGACCATGTCGGCGATGTCCGTCGTATAGCCGTTAAAAGGGGAGTGGCTTGAGCGGAGACCGGTCCGCCGCCAATGCTACGCCGCGCGGTTGAGGCGGCTGCGCCCCTCCTGATGCTGCCGGGTGCGACAGCAATTGGCAGCAATGGATTAACAGCGCCCCGGCCAACAATTCCTTTTAGTTGGTCCTTGAGCGTCGGGCGGGTCTCGACAGAAAAGCGATCGACCGGCAATTCCTCACCATTCAAATGGGCAAAAAACCGGGCGGGACCGCGGCTGAAATCGACAAATTCTGCCGTCGCGTCGTCGAGTACAACACGGATCGCGACGAGGTCGCTATAGACACCGGCGTTGGCCGGGGAGGCAAGCCACACATCTCGCGGCGCGCCTTCCGTCGCGGCTATATCTGCACGCAGCGTTTCGGAGCTCGCCGCAACGCCGTCGCGCTCGTTCGTCTTCGCTATGGCCTCAAGTTCTTTTTCCAGCCAAGCGCGGAGTTTTGCGGCGGCCTGATCGATCGCAAATTCGAACACCGCCGTCGTCGCGATGACATTGCGGACGATGCCAATGAAGGTCGAGATCGGCAACGCAATGCGGCCAAGATCGATATGAACATGATGCGTTCGCATAATGACCTTCGGAGGGATGAGTTGAACCTCCGGCAAAGAATAAGGAAAATCAAATCCCACCCTGATTCCCGGATCGCCTCCGCCGAATGCTGCGCGGATGCGGGCTTCAATATGGTCGAGAATGATCTCAGTAACGCCGGTCGCGAGGCCTGTGGATGGGTCGAGCTCGCGAATATCGTCCAAAACATCGGATAGATCTTCCGCCACAGAGGCGATCGCCTCGAATACCGGCGCGGCCAGATCATGGCTGAGACCGCGAACGAGTGACCGCGCCGAGTCTCGTGCACTATGTCTGAGATCTGAAGGGATCGCGCGATAGATTGCATTCTGTTCAAGCAGATCCTCAGCCTTGTCGATGAAAGAGTCCGCGAAGCGATTTTTCAGAGCGTCACGGCGCGCATTCGTACCAATGCCGCCAAACGCCGTCGCAAGTGCGCCGAGTGCGTCATCCATAAATTGCGCGGCGGCATCGGTTGCCGCGAGGATTTCAAGCCCGAGTTCCGCGAGCCGCTGTTCGGCTTCCGCCAATGCGCGCCCGGCCTCCGCGATCCATTCGCGCACGGCATCCGCGGCTGCCTGCAAAGCATCTGCAATGATATTCAGGAATGCTAACCCAAACAGCTCCAATGTGCCGAGCGCGAAGGCCACAAATCGTTCCGAAAGGAAGTCGAACGTCCTCTGTACAAGTCGACCGGCAGCCTCGACGTTGGGAACGAACGAATCGCTCGCAAGCTGGTCAATGAAAGCCTGGCTGGCCGCGGGTGGAATTGGATCGAGTACGGTATAACGGAGACTGCGCATCTCGCTACGTTCGGCGTCGGTAAAGGGGGCAAGTGTGCGGCCGACGAGGCGCAGGAAGTCGGCGGCACGGTCAGCGGCATCATCCGCCGGCAGGTGTGTGAGCTGGGCAAATTTCGTGGCGATGCCGTTCGAACGAACATCCGTCGCGACGCGCTCAAGAAGTGCCTGCGTCTGCTGCTGGGTGTAGTTATCAATAATATCGGTCGTCACGACGAGTGTCCGCCCGAGCAATTTCAGGATAATTCCGGACAGTGCTTCAGTGGCAGCTGTCCGGCCAACGGCACCGGACGACCAGTTCAACAACATGTCCGCGCACGTACCAAGCGCAAAGTCGAGCCCAGGCCGCAGCACTTCATTCAGGTAGAGCAGGGCTTCGGGCGACTGCGCGAGCGCTGTTCGCGCAACAGGCATGGCTTGTGCGTCGACAACATCGTCGATCAACGATTGCAGCGCGCCCAGCAGATCACGTAGCGTTTGCTGCGCATCGGGTGGCCCGCCCGCGGCAGGTACGGCGCCAATATTTTCAAGGATTGTTTTGGTAACCAGCGCAGACGTCCCGCCAAAAATGCCACGAAATGTATCAAGAAATGGCTTGCACTCGGGTGCTGCCGTCTCAAGCAGGGTGACCGCACCGGCTGTCGCAAGATAGGAGACAGCATGTTCCAGCCCCCAACCTCCGGACGGCCTGGAAATCCCTAACCCCGCTGCAATTTCGCTCGAAATGGGGTCTGGGGGTTGCGCGGTCGGCGAACCCTGAAACGCCTTGTGTGCTTGTTGGGGTGAGAGGCCCGCCACGCTTACTGACGCATCGGCGCGTGTCGCGCGCTTGGTTGCGACCAACAAGAGCTGTGACGAACACCAGGCGACTGTCAAAGCCCGCCTAACATCGGGGGAAGGGCTGCCGCCCGCGAACAGTTCATTGGCGAGCGCAGTCACGTCTGCAAGGGCATCAAACCAGAACTGCTGCGTTGCCGGCGCGCTCACATCGAAGAGTTTCTGCGGGCGTGCACGCAGAAGTGCAATCAAGGCGTCCCGTTTCGGTTTGATGCGCGCGCGGCCTGCGGCATCGAGGCCGGCAATGCGGGGTGCTAATAGGTCTCGAAGTTGACGCAAGCCGACGACAATAAAGTTCCGCAGCAGATAACGTTGGCCCTCCTCGAGAACAACAGCGGTCGCGCGCGCCGCAAGTGCCGCCGCGCCTTGTGCATTCTGAGGTGGCCTTTGGCTCGCGAGAAAGTCACCGACGTCGTAACCGAGCCGGAAGGCGATCTTGAACGTCGGTCGTGCGGCGTCCAGCGCAGCAATCAAGGTTGGACCGGCGGCGCTGCCAAGCCGCGCTTCGGTTTCGTCGAAGATCGCGTCGACGACGAGGTCGACGGCTTGAGCGTAAAACCTCGCAAAATCGCGAAATCCAGCGCGGGCATAAACGCGTACACCTGCTCCTGCGGCCAGGCCGAGCCCGGCACCAGCGACGATGTTAAATCCTGGCTTCAATCCGCGAACAGAGTCGTCCAAGAGGGTGCCAACAATTGTTGCGTAGGCTTGCGCCTGTGCGGTTGCTGCCACTTTTGCGTAGACGCCCGCGGTCAGGTCGACCTCTTCGAGGAACAGAAGCATGAGGCGGATCGGGACCCCTTGCTCGCCAACCACTTGCTCGGCGAGTTCGACGAATTGTCCGATGGTAAGGCCGAGACCAGCCTGAATTCCTGCAGCGGCCTCCGCCACGGCCTGCAGGCGGACAGAGGCGCCTGCCTCATCAAATAGATTCAACGGCAGTTGAACTTGCACGGTGACACGTGCTTCCGCGCTGGCGCGGCCGGTCACTTGCGCCGCTAAAAACTTTGCAAACCCGGCGTCAACCTCGACGAGCGCCGAGAGTCCGGCTTCAACTTGATAGCCCCGTTTGATTGTTGCGCCCGCGGTGAATTCGGATTCTGCCTTACCTTCGACGCTGCCCCAGTCCGTCGCTGCCGACGCTGCGGCGTTGAAAATTGGCTGTGTGAAATTGACCCCAGGCATGGTTGTTTTGGGCCGGCCGACTTCAAGAAGGACAAGTTTTTAAGGCTTTAGGCGAACGCCGAAAAATCAGAAGGTGTGCTTAAAAGTATCCTCGTCGAAGGCCGATTGAGAATCAATACACAAGGGATTGCATAACGACGTATGATTACGCAAATGCGAAAGGTACTATATTAATGAGACTAAACCTGGAAGTTTGCCGCCAGATGCATTGGAAAGTTTGATGATGTGTATCACAAAATAATTTCGACCTTGCGCGACGACACGTATTCAATAATGACCGGAAGCCCCTGGCGACGACGCCGCACAACTCGAATTAATTCGACGCCCCGGACAAGGCCAGCCGCATTTACGCAACCACTGCATTAATAAGGGTGGCATCGCTGTCGTCTGCGCGGGAGCTATTCACGCGCTTTGAAACCGGCGGCATCTTTAGCAAGCCATTGGCGGCAGGCTTGAGCATCTTAGTCAAAGATGCTGGCGCCGCGTTGTCATCAAGCCATGCCTCGAAATGCTTTTCCTCCAGGATGACCGGCATCAAAACGAACCCAAATTGTTCGCGCGATATCAATGAGCAGGCAATCGATTGGCTCGGTCAGACGCGAAAGAGGCCGCCAAATTGGCGACCTCCATACGCAAACCCTACGCTACCTACCAACTTACCTCCCAAACCTGGCATTCATCCTCGGGCAGCACCGCAAGGACCCGACATACCATCCTCCCTAGCTTGGGGTGCTATGGTAACGCGCTGGGAATGCAAAAGTTCCAAAATAGGATTTCGGCGCCCAAATGGAACGAAAGCAGGCTAGATCGGGGCCAGCCGACAGCATTCGTCTGATTAAAAAAGTGCTTACCTAACTGCTGCAATTGCAACTATTTGTCTTAAAGCGGTGCCGACGTTTCGTCTGATAGTTTGTCCAAATCCGCAATTGCTTACAGACGAGACACCCGTGCAAGAAATTCAAAAAGATCCACATCCGCGCACGCCGCTGCGCGGCGAAGGGACCGTTGTGCAGGAAAAACGCCGGCTGCCAAGAACCAGAGTGAATAAGAGCGCCAAGATCAGTTTCCAAAATCAGGCGCCGCCGGTCGATTGTATCGTCTCCGACCTGAACAGTGGGGGCGCATGCCTTAATTTCGCGCTTCAAGTTTATGCTTCGAATTGGTTCGATTTGAGTTTCGACAATTTTCGCACGAAACGTGTTTGCCGAATCGCATGGCAGCAAAACAATAAACTTGGTGTCTGTTTTTGCTAACAGTGAAGTGTGAATAGCTTTCAAGCGCCTATTCGCTAATACCAACAACCAACTTTAATGCGCGTGCAATATTCGCACCGCGCTGCAAAGTCTTTCTGACAGAAATTTAAGCCGAACCCTTCCGGCAATCACTATTTCCTGGAGACCGTCAGGATTGCGTCAGCTCATTATCGCCGGGGGAATTGCCGCTATCAGCGTGCTGACCTTGCTCGCCGCCAAAGTACGAAAGTCCGATGATTGTTCCGACGAGGACGAAAACCATGACGATCTTGGAGTTTTCAAAAACAAGGGAAATCATTGGTGCCACTTCCTGCTTTTCAGTGATCATGTTCCATCACTGGGGCGGAAATGTGCGAGCGGAATAAAATAATGCGGTGAAAAACGTTTGGTACTCATAACTTTCGCATTAAGCCGGGTCCTAGTTCCATTCGTGCTCGTCTACGATTTCCTCGATGAACTCGCATAATTTCGTTTGGTGCCCGAAATCTTGGACCTACACCTTCACGTCGCCTCGCGACGGCAAGCGCGCTCGCGCGACTACCGGCAACTATCCCGCCCCACAAGCCTCGAATCGGCTCGATTCACGACTTGACAGCTTCTAAACGCCCCGCAATGTTAATTAGTTCGCTATTTGCTGGGTCTGGGGTGATGTGGGAGTTTTCTCCTACGGCGTACCGGGCTGTCGGACTTCTGACAGCGGCAAATGCCTTCCCCAATTGATCCGGCTGCAGTGAGCTGTGGGGCGATTATGACGAACCAAGGCGTTCGTGCACTTGTTTTTCATTCGCTAGCGATTCTGGCGCCCCGTAGTTGCGCGGTCGTCGCATTGTGGTCAGTTCTGGCACTTGCGTTTGCAAGTCCGCTCTTTGCTCGCATAGAGAATCCGCGGGATCCGCCTCCACCTCCAAAAGGTATCATCGAGGGTGTAGCGTTTTACGGCGATGGGCAAGAAGTTGCAAATGCTGGCACGTCTTCAAAAAATGCAACCGCGGCCGCACGTGATTGTAATCCGTATGGATACGATGAGGTGATCGAGAAAGCAAAACAGCGGTCCAAAGAGTTGCGCGAACAAGCTAAATCGGATCTTGAAGATGCCAGCACCTACAAACAGAACGACCCTCGCTTCGAGAGCCTCTTGGAGTTGGCTGAAACTGAAGAATCGGACGCAAACTCATGGGAGCTTTTTGCCGAGGCTCTTAACAAAAAAAAATTCGCGATGTTTGAGCCGTGCATAAAGAAGACAATAACTACAATGTTGATGAGTCGTTGGATGCCGGAACTGCTTAAGCCGCCCAAGAAATTGACCTTGAGTGAGCGGATGGAACTGGAAAATAAGGATCAGCAACCACTCGACGATCTTCTTGAAGATCAAGAGCAGCCGCCGACGAAAGAAGAACAGCAGCCAAAGGAACAAAAGGAATCAAACCAACAGGAAGAAAAGCCTCAAGACAAATCGAATGAAAAACCCATTCGGACGCGACGCGTCAGTCAGGGCCCGACCGGAGGATCCCTGCGCGTTCCGGGCGGACTCACCGTTCCAGGAAGCCTAGCGAATGTATCGATCCGCACTGCGGTGGACAGCGGCCACTGGTGCAGCTACGGCACAGGCACCGGGTCGCCTAAACTTATGGTCCCCGCGGACGACGATGGAAACCCGATCCAGCCAGGGGGCTCGATGCTTGTTAGCAACGATCCGCCCCCAAACGACCAGAAGAAACCTGTCGCGAACAACCCTCCAGAACAACATAGTGATGGCCCCTCAAATCCTGGGCAGTCGCTCGATCCGCAAGTTGTTCATCCACCTGAGGTCGATCAGCACGACAAGGCCAGCAAGATTCGCGAACCGTTGCAGCCTAAAGATGTCGCTCTCCTAAACACCTTCTTGATCTGGGAGAAGTTCTTAAAACAAATCATAGAAACCAAACCCAAAGACCAAGATGAGTTAAATCGAAGAGTTGAGCTCTTTAAGGAAGTGAGATCTGTGTTGAGCAAGTTGCGGCACCCGCCGGAAAACAAGCAGGAGGAATTAAAAAAGGGCGACAGCGTCCTCAAGTTGTACGATCCGCCATCTGATGGTCCCGGATTTCCAGTAGCGAAGGGTGAGCCACCGCCAAGCAATGTGCCAGCCCCAAACGATGCACCGGCAGCTATAGTCAGCCAGTCACCCCCACCCGGTGCTAGCACGACGAAGACGACCGAGGCGTCATCAACAACGAAGATCACGCCCGAATCGAGTATTCACGTCACAATTTTCATCAAGGCGACGGACGAGGCAATGCAACGCGGACAGCAGGCAACACCTGCGGCAGCGCAAGAAATTGCTTTGCTGCCGCCGACCAAACCGGATCTTCCGGGGCCACATCGCACTGATACCGCTGAAAACGACGGCCAGGACATCGGCTTTGACAAGGACCCTTCAAAGTGCGTGACCGGGCCGGACGGTCAATGCAAATTTGAGATTTCGCAGAGCGATTTGCAGATTTTGGGCATCCCGCTGGCCAGTTTAAATTCCCATTCCAACTACCGCATGGACCTTGATCTGCCGCGCAACGACGGTGGCATCATCGAGACGACTGGGAATCGCGATAAGCCAAATTTATCGGACGGGCTTCCGGCCGGGGTCATCGTTACTGGGCTTGAGGTGACGATCGGTGACCGTAATTTTCTGCGCCTGAGTTCCAAGGCTCCTGGCGATTCGAAATTTTCGCTGGTACAGGAACTGAGTTGGCTCTTCGGTCGTCCAGTCACCGTCGATTTCTGTCGTGACAAGCAGCCGGGCCCCCCCAACGGAATGCAGCCCCGTTCGTTCAGTGCGCTCAATCAATCATTGCCCGAGGCGTTACTAAAGTTGGATCGTAGGACTGGCGTGTCGGGAGGCGCGCGATGAAATCAAACGCCGCCGGGTTTCTTGCTGTTCTGGCGATGGCGATCCTTCCCATCCCCGTTTACGCTCAATCGGGCACGCTCTCGCCGCCAGATAATCATTATTTCACCAGTCAGGGGTCGTGGGGCCAAAAGTACCCGGACCAGTGGGCCCTTGCACGTATTGGCTTCGATCGTTCGCCGCAGTCCGCGTGGCGTCTTGTCAAACAGGATGCGAAACCAGTCATCGTTGCCATCATCGACACCGGTCTAGACTGGAATCATAGAAACATAGCCTGGGAAAGTATCTGGCGGAACCCAAAAGAGAAGCTTGGTAACAGCCTCGATAATGACAAGAACGGCTATGTAGAGGACATCATTGGCTGGGACTTTCTCGATGGCGATAACAAGCCTTGGGACTACGATGGACATGGCACGTTCGTCGCAGGCATCATCGCTGGACGATGGAGTGACAAGGAGGGAATTGCCGGGATTAATCCCTTCGCCAAGTTGATGGTCCTCAAGGCGATCAACAACTTTGGGCATACAAGAGCCTCCTATATCGCGGAGGCAATTACTTATGCAGCCAATAACGGCGCTCGAGTCATCAATCTGAGCGTAGGCGGCAAGGAGATTACTAACATTGAACAAGCAGCGGTTGACTATGCATATTCGAAGGGCGTCGTCATTGTGGTTGCGGCAGGCAACGAAGGGGCTGATATCAGCAAATATGGTATCGCCAGCTCGGATAAAGTCCTGACCGTAGGATCGACGGGCTTCAATGACGAGCGTGTCGTTTTTTCTAACTGGGGCGGCATTTCTGTTTCAGCGCCTGGGCTCGACATATTAAGTTTGCGTGCAAGGCGTACCGACACTATGGCCGGCATAGCGGATGTGAAGTACCAGGCGAGAGCCGCATATGTTGGCTCTGACAAACGCTACTATCGGGCGAGTGGAACATCATTTTCTTCACCCATGGTGGCGGGATTAGCTTCGCTTATGATTTCTAACGATCCCACCATGACCAACCGTCAGGTGATGAATATCATCAAGAGTACAGCCCGCGATGTCGAAACGCCGGGTGTTGATCAATTTACCGGATACGGAATTATTGACGCGCGAGCCGCCCTCAGGGCCCCGAAAGACTATTATCTCTTTGCCGGGATTCGTCGCGTGGAGGTTGTCAAGAAAGGGAACCAGCAGGTTGTACGCGTGCATGGCAATGCCGATGCGAACGTCCTGAAGTCGGCGAAGCTTGAAGTTGGCTCCGGGGGTGATCCCAAACAATGGAAATCAGTAGCGTCGGTCCATAAGGCTGCGGGCCCGGATGCTGTACTGGGCGATATTCCTGCAAAAAACTTTGCCGGCTCAAAAACCTGGCAGATCCGCGTGGTGGTGCAGCACAAGAATGGCGCGACACGCGAAGCACGCTTCAATCTCAATCTCAATTAAACTCATGCCCGGGCGGTCGGCCGACGGCAGCCGTTCGACAGTGGCCAAATGACGATTTGGCGGCACATGTGATTTATTGGCAACAGCGGGTACACTGTTGAGAAATATTGATCGCTTTTAGAATATCTCATTAAGCGTCGGGAGGCTGCCGTCATGGATAAGGAACAGCTTTTATTGCGTGCGGACAGATGCACGAAACTTGCCGCCGGGAATGTTGATCAACGTGCCTAAATGGCGCGGCGGTACCAAACCCTCGCGCACAACATCTTTTTGCAGAGTGAAGCCAAATGTTATTTTGCCGGCACGTCCTCAGCAATGAGCGGACAAATTGATAGAAAAATTGCCGCCGATAGAAAAATTACCGCTTCCAGGTTCGTAGGAGAAAATGTCTCAGTTTTCCTGAATGGATTGGCTCCCGTGTCGATCCACAGCGCTGCGCCATACAGCACCACCGTGAAGCACAACGAACCAAACGCGAGCGCTCTTCCGCGATCTTTTGCGTTCATAAGTCCCTCATCAGCGGTGAAAACCGTCCTTGTTAAACGGAGACGCTACTCGAAATAACTTCGGTGCGAAATTGGCGATTTGGGCAACGTGCCGGTGTGAGCAACCGAAGACATCAGCCCGTCAATCAGTGGCCGAATGGTTTGAGAATAATCTCGAGCAGGCAGGCTCGCGATAAGTCTCCGAAATTGCGACACGAATCCAGTAATTTATCCGCGCGTCCTCCGGCCCCGCGTGTCACCATCGTAGGTCGCCTATTTATGGGCCGCTCGGACTAATGTACAAAGTCATAGGTCGCACCTGCCAATCGGGGAAAGACCTCAATGCGCTGGAACGGTTTCGTTAGAATTGCAGCGGCCGCGGCGGTGTTCGCGCTGATTCCAGCCGTAATGATCATTCTCAACTCTGAGAAGCGAAGCCTTGCCGCATCTGATGGCGTCAAGTCAACCGACCGCTCAGATCAGTTTGTGATGCAGTTGCAAAAACTCATCGAAACCAGAATCGACCAATTTGTACCGCGTGTGTCGAATCGAGCCGCTGTGACGAATTTCTATCGTGAACGCGATTTCGCTCCCTTGTGGGTTTACGAAGATAAAGCAATTCATCGTGCAATCTCAGCCAAGAAATATCTCAATACTGTGACCGAAGATGGTCTTGAGCCTAATAACTACCAAACGCCATCGATCAAGCCAGATGATTCTCCAGCTGTGCTCGCTGCCACGGAGCTCCGTTTTACCAACGCCGTGCTTACCTTTGCGAGGCATGCATTAGATGGGAGCATCGATTATTCCCGCATCGCATCTGAAATCGCATACGATCATTCTGATTTCGATTCTTACGCTGTTTTGTCAGCCATTGCGCGAACCACGGATGTTTCAGATGAGCTCGCTTCTTTTGAGCCATCGCAGCCAGAATACAAATTGCTAAAGGTAAAACTTGCAGAATTAAGAAAACGAAGCCCCAGTCAGTCAGTTGGCATTATTGCTGGTGGGCCGCCGCTCTCCCTTGGAATGGCCGACGCGCGTGTGCCAAAACTGCGAGCACGTCTTGGCATACAAAATATCGACGGCGATGTGGTTGATCAAACTTTGACTGATGCGATCAGAGACTTCCAAAGCATGCGGCATCTGCCTGCCACCGGGTTACTCGATACTGTGACGCTCCGTACCCTCAATGGCCCGACTAACGTCGATATCGTCGAGGCCAATATGGAGCGCTGGCGGTGGATGCCCCGTGAGCTCGGCGCGGACCGTGTCGTCGTTAACATTCCCGACTATTCGATGCGGGCAACGCATGATGGCGTGCGAAAAATGATTTCCAAAGTCGTGGTCGGAACGCCGGACCATCCGACACCGATCATAAGCAACTCAATCGTGTCTCTTACGATCAATCCAATCTGGAACGTCCCCGCAACAATTGCTGAAAATGAATATCTACCGCGGCTGAAAGTTGATCCGACATATGCAGAACGAAATAACTTTCAAGTCGTGCGCAACCAGGATGGCACCTTCCACCTTTATCAATTGCCAGGGAACAGCAATGCGCTCGGCCGGATCCGCATAAATTTTCCAAATAAGTTTTTTGTTTATCAGCATGATACGCCCGACAAGGAGCTTTTCGCCGAGGCGCGTCGGGCCTACAGCCATGGCTGCATTCGCGTTCAGCATGCGTTCAATTATGCAGAAATTTTGCTCTCGATGACGCGGAAAAATGAAAAACTTACGGTCGCGCAGCTCTACCAAATGCTTGGACCAAACGAAGTAAACATTGAACTTGCTGAGCCGGTTCCGATCCATCTTATCTACCAGACGGCTTGGGTGGACGAAGCCGGTGCGTTGCAGTTCCGCCACGACGTCTACGGGTATGACCGCCGGATGAAAGAAGCCTTTGAGCAGGACGCGCGAGAGCGGTCCAAGCGCCGGATCGCTGAGAAAAGCATTGCGATAAATGGAGTCCGGTCCCTGTCCCCGTTGCAATGGGTGATTAGAAAATTCAAATGGGCAAGTCGGCGCGTAATGGCGAATGTGGCATCGGTACTCCCGTGATGTTCAATTGGCGATATTGTTCGCAAGTTACTGACCCCGCGCGCGCTACCAAGATTGCCACTCAAACGTCGATGTTGCCCGGCTTGTCGAAGTCTTTTAGGATTTATCGAATGGTTACCCGCCACGGAATTGGGAGCAACCGATGATTAAGCCCGGCCTTGCGTTGTTTGCTGTATCTGGCTTTCTCTTCCTATCCGACACGAACGTGCATCCAGCTGATTTGGGGCAGGGGGATGGTTCAGTATATGTGCGCATTTGTGCTTCCGGCGACTTTGAGCCTTTAGGTGGCTCCTGTCTCCCGGTTAATGGAAGCGACGACAATCAAGGCGAATATGCTAATGTCTCGAATGACAAATTATATCGCATGGCGGCCGAAAAAGATCCGGCCAGCAAAGAAGGGCAAGAGATTGTTGAAGTGCTGAAGCAGCGGGCCTCGAGCGAGTTCGTCTCTAGCGTGCTTAATCCTGCAAGAGAGAAAGAAATGGTCGGCAGCGCAGAGTTTAAACTCGATCAGTCGACTAAGACAAAATTGGAGCAAGTGATTGCTGGTGATGAAACGCCGGCTGACAAGTTTCGTGCGGTCCAATTGTTGTCTAACAATTTAAAGCGATCAGGGCAGTCGGATGCTAGCCAAGCACTTGGACCGCTTCTCGAATTTTATCAACAATGGGCTTCGCCCGACGATTCGAATTGGGGCATTGGTGACAACACGAAGCGTATAAGTGCGGGCCAAGCATTGGACAATCTCGGCGTAAAGCAATCGAAATTTCGGATCACAATACAGGCCTCGCCGGTCTATCCGTTGCCATCGCAATTCGGAATGCCTGATCCTAATCAGTCAGGCAGCGGAACGGCGACGCCAATTCAAGCGGTGCCCGTAATACCGATTGCTCCGACCGTGCCGCAATCCCAAACGGCCCCCGCGACGCCATCATCACCGACGACGACAAGTCAATTGCCAAATAGTTTGAACAGCGCAACAAATACGTCCCTCGTGACATTCAATTACAAGGTAACTCAGGACGTGCTAAATGGCACAATCGCTTCAGTGCCGGTTGATGGTTTGACAACTCGATTGCAGTTAACCGAAGAACCTTCGCTGCCGCATACCAATCAGCCGAAAACGGATGTTGGGTACAATGAGGATCCGCACCAATGCACCACAATGAATGGTGGAGTCTGTGCGATCACCCTATCCAAAAATGAAGTGGCTCACATGGCGTGGTCACCACCCTCAAGTTGGATTGAGGCGGTTTCGCGACTGCAAAATGGATCTTCCGCAGGCCAGAACCTTACAAATGGTGTTCAATTCGTGACGGACTTACCCCGCAATTTTAATTTAGCACCTCGCGTTGATCGCTACGACGGGGGTGTCGCCAGGATAACAGACCCTGCGCAGTGGAATGATCTTGCGGTGGGCGTTCCAGCCGGTCTCCGGTTGAGCTCAAACCAATTTTCTATCGGCGACACTCAATGGGGTCGCCTCAGTTATGCGAGTAAGTGGGATCTGCAGTTTAACCCGCACGATTATTTCGCGATGCGTTTCGGTAATCTCAATTATTCACCGGATTTTGGCGGCTCTGAGCAGCCATTGGTCCCGGGAGCTCAAGAACCTAATGACGAAAATTTAGTAGAACCCATTCCGACAATGACGTTGACGCTACACTGATAATTCAACCGTCGAATCCGCGGCGTCATGCCAAGGGGGGCGAGAGTGGGCAACGGTATTGGAACGCTGACAGCATTTCTGCAATCGCAATGCGCATTGTTCGAATTGCCTATTGGTAAGCAGCTGGCATTTTGTGCACATAACGACGCACATTCTCGAGTTCGGCTCGCCACAAATTCTTGTCGTGGCCGAATTGCGTTTCTATTGCGCTTCGGCAGATGTGGTCGGCTTGCCGCATTGATCGGCCTTTGCGGCCTTCTTGGTGCCGACCTCGCTTGGTCCCAAAGTGGCATGCTTGAGCCACCAAGGAATCATTATTTCATTAGCCAGGGCACCTGGGGCCAAAACTATCCAGATCAATGGGCCTTGCACCGCATCGGATTCAACTCGTCGGCCAATTCGGCATGGCGGTTGCTCAAACGCAATGCGCAACCCGTTATTGTGGCCGTCATTGACAGCGGGCTCGACTGGAACCATCGCAACATAAATTGGGACAATATTTGGAAAAACCCCAAAGAAATTCCTGACAATGGAATCGACGATGATAAGGACCGATACGTTGATGACGTAATCGGCTATGACTTCATCGAGAACGACAGCAAACCGTGGGATTATGCCGGCCATGGGACATTCGTTGCTGGTATTATTGCGGCCGATTGGAACGACAAGGACGGAATGGCGGGCGTCAATCCGTTTGCTCGTTTGATGATCTTGAAGGCCATCAACAATTTCGGCCATTCGCGCGCCTCGTATGTGGCCGAGGCGATTGCCTATGCTGTCGATCATGGTGCGCGTGTCATCAATCTCAGCGTCGGTAGCAATCACCTAACTAAAATTGAAGAAACTGCAATTGACTATGCCTATTCTAAGGGCGCGGTATTGGTCATTGCCGCCGGCAATGAAGGGATAAACGTCAAGGATTTTGGGATCGCTTCGTCGGAAAAGGCCCTTGTTGTTGCGGCGACTGATTTGGACGACAAACGGACAAAATTTTCAAATTGGGGGCACAGCATCGCGGTAGCGGCGCCCGGAGTTGACATTCTCAGTTTGCGGGCACAGCGCACTGATATGCTGCTTGGATTGAAAGACGTAAAATACAGCGCAGGTTCGTCCTATGTCGGTGCCGACAAGCGCTACTACCGGACAGGTGGAACCTCGTTTTCCGCGCCGTTCGTCACTGGTCTTGCGTCGCTGATGTTGTCAAATGATCCGACCCTGTCGAACATTCAAGTGATGAACATTATAAAGAGCACGGCGCGTGATATCGACACCCCTGGCGTTGATCAATACTCGGGCTATGGAATTATTGACGCGCGAGCCGCCCTTAAGGCTCCGAAAGACTATTTTCTTTTTGCCGGGATTCATCGCCTAGAGGTTGTCAAGAAAGGAAACCAGCAGGTCGTACGCGTCCATGGCATTGCCGACGCGAACGTTTTGAAATCGGCCAAGCTTGAAATTGGCGCCGGCAGTGATCCAAAGCAATGGAAATCGGTAACGTCGGTACACAAGGCCGCGGGTGCTGATGCCGTTCTGGGTGACATTCCGGCAAAAAACTTTGCCGGATCAAAAACGTGGCAGATTCGTGTGGTGGTACAGCACAAGAATGGTGCCACGCGCGAAGCCCGCTTCAACCTCAATCTCAATTAATCCCATGGCTCGTAAGCGGGGCCGACAGCAGTCGTGAGCTGGCAACTACGTTCGATTTGGCAGCGCGTGTGATGGATCTGCAACAGTCGGTCGGTTGTTGATAAGGTATTGGTTGCGGCACTGAAGAATTTACTTATAGACATCAGGCGCTTAGCTCGGAGTTTTGGGCGTCCAGGAGCGTCTCGTGCGAACGGCGCGGCGGCGGCGGTGAATTGGCCGCTTGGTGGCGCCGACGGTAATTGGTTAAACTTTTTACAGCTGGGTTATGCCGGCGTGGGGGGTACCTATGCGCAATCGGTTTTTGTCGCTGTCTATTATTTTGTTCGGTCTCTTGATGTCGGTGACTGCGTGGGCGGTTATTGCGGATACAAATTTCAAGCCTAAACAAGAGGGGCAGGCGATCCCAGGGGCGAAAGTCACAATCGTCGCCACTGAGCCCGCCCCTAAACCTGCAACGATTACACAGACCAGTACGCGGACACCTGCGCCCAGACCGCGCATACACCGCACCCACACCGTCTCTTCATCGACGGGGCAGGTCAGCAAGAAGATCGATGCGAAACCGGGCGAGACGTATCAAATTATCGTTGAAAAAAATGGCAAGACCTGGAGCAGCGGCGTTCTCACCCTCGATCAACTTACATCCGGCGGCGATATTTCGGTCTCGCCTGGTCTTGCGTCTCCTGCGAACCCAAACACAATTACTCCAGTCCCTGGATTGCTCTATGTTCCGACGGGAATCCCCGGAGCAGGGCCATTTTTAGTGCTCAACGGCGGCTATGCCTCGACGGCTCCGCCCCGCGTCACCGGCGGAACGGTGGTTGATATCAACAATTTCGATCATGCGCTGACCTATAGTGCGCGGAATCTCACCGGTCCGACGGTCAATGGATTTGGTGTGTACAATAACTTTTATGCAGAGTTTGGATACGCGGATTACCGAGGCTCTTCATCCGGAAGTGAACCCGTCGGTGGCAATAACGTCGGGCTGTTTTATCACCAGCGCTACAATAGCTCCAATGGCGTTGGGCTTGGGATGGCCGGCCTCAACGGTTGGACCAACTCGCATATCCAGCGCTTTAATGCGGGGTTCGGAACACTGATTCCGCTTGCCCAGTTTGATGGCACTGGCAATTTGCCGGTCCAGGTGTTGGGTAAGGTCGGTGTTCAATATTTCAATAGCCAAACATCGCATTCGACCAAAGAAACAACGCCGACGTTCAGCGGCATCTATTCCATGGAGCAATACGATATCGACCAGAATTTTATTGCTCCCGTGTTTGGGGCCCATGTGCTGGTGGGGCGCAATCAGGGATTCTTTTTTGATTTCGGAGGCCGCATTGCACCGGGCTATACATGGGTAAATCTTTCATCCTCGCAACATAACCTGTGCAATCTGTGTCCGCTTGCTCAACAAGACTTCTTCTTGAACTCTAATTTTTCGGAGCGGAGCTTCGCGTTCATGGCGAACGCCTCAGTTGGAGCGGGCTACAGGTTCAATGATAAGGCGGCCATCCGTCTGATGGGCAGCTATAATTACTTGAACAAGAGCTACGGTTTCAACGTTCCTTATACGCAAAGCCAGCTGCCGATCCAGTCAACGTCATCATCGGAAGATTCCTGGGCCGTTGCCGGCGGCATTTACTTCAGTTCGGACGTTCGGCTGAAGCGGGATATTGTCAAAGTCGGACGGCTTCCCGACGGGCTCAGTCTTTATCGCTATCGCTACAAATGGAGTGACCAGCTCTATGTAGGTGTAATGGCGCAGGAGGTTGCCGCAATCGAGCCAGATGCGGTGGCGCGAAATTCGTTCGGATTTCTTGAAGTCAACTATGATCGCTTGGGGACTCGCCTCAAGACTTGGGACGAGTGGGTGCAGGCCGACGGCTTGAAGGACGTATCGTCCTGCTTCCATTGCTCAGTCCAACCGGCGCAATAACTCGGTCCGAGAGATCCCAACTACTGGAGCCGTATGTAGTTATTCAAGAATCCTTCTATGACGTACGGATGACAGTCTCCAATTGGTCGCCGGCAACTTCCCACCGCGCCTTAAATGTTGCTTCTTCGCGGCTCCGTGCATAGGCGGCTGCACAGCGAAAATTGGACGACAATTTTACGGTTTTTTGATTTCAATTTTTAGGGATGTTTGCTGTCCGATTGGAACCGTCCATAGAGCGCGTCGTTGAGAGATTTCGACCATGTGATCGAGCGTCGAGAGGCTACAGCTATGGATAAAGAACAGCTTTTGTTGCGTGCGGACAGATGCGCGAAACTTGCGACCGGGCATGTTGACCAACATACCTCAGCCATATTTATCGCTTTGGCGCAGTATTACCGAATGGTGGCAAGCGAAGCGGAGACGACTTTGAAAGGAGCCGACCTGCTTCGACCATTGCCGCCTGTGGCCAATCAAGTTGCAAGGGGCAATTATGGGAAAGTATGAAAAGCCGATATTCGGATTGATGGGTTTTGCATCTATCATGCTTCCTTGGGCGTGCGCGATCCTCATCGAGCGTTTTCACTAGGCTGCTGCTCGCGCTGCGACTGCTTGGTTGGCGCAGAAAGCGGAAAGTTACGGGCAGTGCGCATTCGTGCTGGCCGCGGAACCAGCTCGATTTGAAATCCGTCATCGCCAGTATCGTTTCCGACATCGCCCAGCATTCGCGGCAGACCTCGTTCCACCGATCGTAAGCGATGGTGCGTGCGCGCACCCCCACCACCGTCCCGGCACTCAGATCATCATCGCGGATTTCCCCCATCCGCAGCATCCTCCGGGTTCATTGAGCAAAAGCTAACCGATACTCAAGGCGGGAGGCGGCGAACGCGGTCCTTGATGCTGAATTTAATGCGAGGTTTGGTTTTAAGTCGAGGTCCGCAGAGATCAACGCGCGCGGACCCATACACGAAGCCGCCGATATCGCCAAAAACTCGTTGCCACACCGCACTTGTATCGCTGCAGAAAAACAGAGACGCTACATATCTTTCGCAGCGAGCCCGACACTGATTAGCAAGTGCCCTTTGACGATCAGCGCAGCTCAGGCCGGTTCGTTGATCTTCGGCCCTGCCAGCATCATCTTCAAACAAGCAACCCCAAAACTGCGCATTTCCAGCTAATGTGGCTACACATTGGTTGGTGGCGGCATCGCGCGACGCTGGGGTCGGATATGATGGTGGGCAATATGGAAGAGGAAGAGGGTAGACAACAGACGTTTGGCCGCCACCGGACCCTCCACCCGAACCTCCCGAACTTTGGGAGCATGGGACGGAATAGCAGGCTCTTGGATTCGGGCCGGTAGTCACGCAACGGGGAGGATTGTATTCGTTCACGCATCCGGCCGGACAACAGATTTGCGCAAACACTGGCGTGTTCAAGCCAAAGCAAAATATCGAAAAAATAATCAGTCGGAGATATCGCATGACGTCTCCTCTTTTTCACCAAAATGAGAGTAGCGGCGCGCAAGAAATTTACAATGGCATCACTGAACGTCTCGCATCCGAGCGGTCACTACCATTTTGCTACCGAAGTGCCGACTGCAGTATTGCGCGCCTTCATTGGGAAAGATCGATGAATATTTTACAATTCACAGACAGAAATCCCTAGGCATGTTCGTCGCGCAATTCGAACCCACCACAAAGCGCGAAGTTAGACCTTGGAAAGGGAGGTAAACGCAGGGAGGTAGACATCATGGATAGGAAGCAGCTTTTGGGGCGCGCCGATCGATGCACGGTATTTGCGACCAGGTGCGAAGATCGGATTGTCGCCTCAACATGGATCGCGTTGGCGCGCCACTATGAAAAGCTGGCAGGCGGACCAGCGAGGGAAAACCGCCGGAAACCGAACACACGCCGTGCATCTCGTGAACGATGCAGTCCGATGAATCATGCTCGCAGAGCCTAATTGGCGGTGCACACCAATGGGCTAAGTATCAATCCACCGTGACTTTAATTCTGACATCGCTCGTTCGCGGCTGGCTGAGTAGTCGCGATTATCCGGGTATTGCGGGCATCGTAGAATTGTCCAGAACCGGCGGCGATATATCAGCGAACAAACATTACCCCCGTACCGCCAGTCTAAGTTGCCATCGCAATACGCTACAACTAAAATGAAAAGCGGTACGGTCATATAACCTGCCTCACGAGGGAGAGTTGATCATGAGTCCCAGGACGCATAAGGCGCAAGGAATCTGGAAACGCAAGACGAACCCCAACGACCCCGACCTGAAGGTTGTTGATACTTCGTACCAAAACGATTTGCTTGCAGAAATGATCGTTAAGGCGTGGACCGTGCCAGGGTACGCAGACGAGCTAACAAATCACAACAATCCAAATTTCGCCAAAATGGAGCTCGCGAACCGGGGGATCAATCTGACGCACCCCGTTGTTCTCACGGAAAAGGAGTTCGATGACGGCTGGCAGATGGAGAGCGACGATGAAGTCGCCTTTGTGTTGCCCAATGCTTCGCGCGCGTCGGGGCCGTCACTGCTCGAAACGGCCAAATTGCTGATGGCCTGCGTGCCGAACGGAATTTAGCGGAATATACCCTGAGGTCGTGCCAACTGATGATTCCGGGGGGCCGAAATAGGCTCGGATGTCCCATGAATGCGCATCAAAGGTGGGAGCAAACAATGGCCAATAATTGTTGTCGGAAGAATCTGAGGCTCCGGACATTTCTATGGAGTTTTTTCGGGGCGATTATCGCTTTCGGAATCGTTCCCGCGAATGCCGAATGCCTAAATGAGAGCTATAAGCTAACCCTTCAAGGCGCAGCAAAAAACACGGATGGAACCCGCATTGTTGGAACCGTTGCGACCCAGCACGGATATTTGGAAGTGCGAGTTTTGGCAAAGAATGGGGTCGTTTCGAAACCAGAGTTCTACCTCGGTTTCAAGCAGTTGAGGAAAGTCCCCAAAAAGAATCTTCCCAAAGCGGCCTTGGCCTGCCTGGCGAAGCACGCCAGCCTCTCAATCAGCAATCGCCTCTTCACGATGGCGCGCTTCATCTCGGAAGCGATCGTACCAAGTGCTTACGCACGGGGCTGCCACTCGGCGACTTTCAAGGTCGTATGGTCTGACTGTAATATTGGAGGATGTACTTACGTCGTCGAAAGGTCCGACTGTGGCAAATTTGTAGCCTACTATGTAGTTTAGATTTTCTGCGGGATATTTCCGCAGCTGCTATTGACTAGCTGGCGACAGGCCCGGCGGAGGGGTCTGTCAGCGGTACAGACATGCTCAACTGCACTGATTAGTTTTCAAGAAGCACCGCATCGATCCTGTGCGGCTAAGTCAAAGGGCGTCTAAGTCCGGTACAATTCGCAAATTGCTTTAAATTCACGATCAACAATTTCAAAATTGACGCGATTGCGTGTAGGAGCGTCAATAATTTGCAATTTCACACGCGCTCCATCTTCAAGTTGTAACGATGCGTTTGGTGGGTTCAAAAATGTGAGGACGTTTTGCTCCGCGATGATATGACCATAAACAGTGGTTATCCCATTCTCTGTGTCGGCCTGAATCTCGTAAGCAGCCGGACCTTTGCGCAAAATGCCGGAGTATAGGATTCCATTTCCAGACAAATGATTGGATTGCCAGGTGACCATAGGCGCTGTTCACAAATCAGCAATGAACTCTATAACCATATGCTTCCGCAACTGACATATCACTAGCATTTACGGCGGCATCATCCAACCGTCACCATAAAGCGCAGCCTGCTGCTTGGTGTAATCCAGCCTCAGATCAGCACGCCGCCAGCCACAGGCAGTGCGGTGACAACGGCGTTCAATATCGGCCAGTGCTTCATCTGCCTGGATGCGATCGGCGGGCAGCGTGCTTTGATGATGGCAGGGCCAATTGCCGGGACGTTTCTCGTTGTATTAGACGCGGAGCTGGCGAACGCCATGCCTAGCAATCGGGCAAAGACGTCAGTCAATTGCACTCGAAATTCCTTAGGCATGAAATTGGCTAACTAGAACACCTGCCGGCGGTTCCCGAGGAAACTAATTAGGCGCCGCAACACGAGAACTGGCCGAGGCGCGCCGTACTGAAGAGGCGGTTAGGATTGCTCGCCAATAACATTCCCAGCAGAGGCGGTCTTTCTCTTTCTATAACCTGCGCCTATGGGAATCGCCGGCCCCGTCCATGTACTGGTTAAGCCTTGGCGCATGTGCGAACCATCGTGACGATAGTGAGATTTCGTATTTGATTGCCACCAGAGAAGGTCGGCAGATGTTGGTCTCACAGATATCGATTGTTGGGGCCGGGATTGGTGGTTTGAGTGCCGCCCTCGCGCTGCAACATTTCGGTTATCGCGTGCGGGTATTCGAACAGGCGCGGGAGCTTCGAGAGTTCGGCGCGGGTGTTGTCATCTCACCGAATGCAATGCATGCGCTCAACTTCCTGGGCGTTGGCGAAAGGGTCGCCCGAGAGGCTGGTCCAGCCGGGGTGTATGTCAGCCGCCATTTTGAAACCGGCGAGGTGCTTAAAACTAGACCAAACGACTATGTGGAGAAATTCGGCGCTGGGTACCACCAGGTTCACCGTGCCGACCTTCAAGCGGCACTGGCTTCGGCCGTGCTTCGCAACGAGCCGGATTGCGTACGCCTCGACTACTGCTTCGAGTCGCTAACGCAGAATTCCGAACGTGTGGTAGCCACTTTCACCAATGGGGAAACCGTAACAAGCGATGCCTTAATCGGTTGCGATGGGGGCGCCTCAAAGGTGCGCGCTTGTGTGTTCGGCGACGAGGTCGTGAACTATGCCGGCCAGGTGGCGTTTCGTGCGCTGGTTCCGATGGCCGACGTCCCGGTCGAACTAAACGAACATCCCTTTGCGATGTTCGTCGGCGCCAAGCGATATTTCCTCCACTATCCATTGCGCCGTCGAACAATCATGAACGTGATTGCGGTTGGCCGCGAGCCAAAGTGGCAGGACGAAGGATGGAGAATACCCGCCACCGTAGAGGAATTCTCAAACCTTTACGGCGATCTTTATCCCCCGGCGCTGCAACTCATTCGCGCGATTTCTCCGGGGACAGTCTTCAAATGGGGCCTTCGTGATCGAGAGCCGCTCGCGCAATATACCAAAGGGCGCGTGACCACGCTCGGTGACGCTGCACATCCAATGACACCATTTCTGGGTCAGGGTGCATGCCTCGCTATTGAGGACGCAATGGTGCTTGGACGCGCCTTCGCCGCGGCAAATACTTTGCAGCACGCGTTCGTCCTTTACGAGAACACACGAAAGCAACGCGCCAACGGGGTTCAGCTCGCCTCACGCCGGCAGGGCGACGAAATTCAGGGCGCCACAGCGCGAGGACCAAACCCTGGAACAGATGCCCTGGATCGCGGCTTGTACGCATATAATCCCGTTACGGTGCCGCTGACGCGAGCGGACCCGTTCAATTCCGCGCGCGGAGATCCCTGAGTAGGTCGCAGTTGGGTCATTCGCAGACAAACGATCCCGGGCCAAATTCCGATTTTGTCCGGTATTGTCCGGAAGCGGACAAACGCGGATGCGGTCGGATTGTCAGCGAAGTGTCAGAATCGGACATTCTCCGGCTGCACATTGCATCGGCGGGGTCGGTCTTGAGCCGCTCAAGCATTCCTGCCAGAATTGAAAAGGTCGAGAGCGCCTCATGCTGCGTTCTGTTGCATGCGTTCTTTTTGTCCTACTGCTGGCGGCAACTGGCTTAACAGCGCAGGAAGCCGCCGAAGCTCCTGAACCTAATTCAACAACGAATAAGGGCGAAGCATCTCGACAAACGCAGCAGTCAGTCTGTCTCCTTCTTAAATCGGCGGCTCGTGCGAACGGACTGCCGGTCGAATTTTTCGTCCGGTTAATTTGGCGGGAAAGTCAATTCAGGCCCGCTGCTGTCGGCCCGTCAACCCGACGCGGCAAGCGCGCTCTTGGAATTGCACAGTTCATGCCGGCGACAGCAGCCGAGCGTAATCTTCTTGACCCACTCAATCCCATAGAGGCTTTGCCGAAGGCGGCCGAGTTCCTCAAAGATTTGCGCGGCCAGTTTGGTAACCTTGGGCTTGCGGCAGCTGCCTATAACGCAGGGCCTGGTCGCGTCCGCGCCTGGATGGCGGGCGCAGCGTCATTGCCTGCTCAGACGCGCGCCTACGTGGAGGCTGTGACCGGAAATTCGGTGGACCGGTGGGCAGCGGGCCGGGACCTGGAAGTCAAAACTGAAAGTGGAGTTAGTTGCGAAACGCTGATGGCGAAGCTCAAGCAACCGCCGACGACTTTCATGGCAGCACTCCAACAGCATGTGGTGACCGGCGTAATCCAACCTTGGGGTGCCATTCTCGGGGCAGACAGATCGCGCCCTGAAATCATGGATCGATATGCCGGACTCCAGCAGCGGTTCGCGGCAGTTCTGGCCGGACGGGACCCAATCCTAATTGAACGCGGGCGAGGTTCCCTCCCGCGCTATCAAGTCAGGGTCGGCGCTGAGTCGCGGGCAGCTGCAAATGATATTTGCAAAAGGATTCACCTGGCCCGGGGTGATTGTGTGGTCTTGCGAAATCCCGGTAGTTAGAACGGCGTCTCTCGTGTCTCATTTCCGATGTGATGATCACGATTGTCGCAAACCCCTGAATGCTCCGCGTATGAGTCTGGGTCATAAGCAGACAAACGATCCGGGGCCAAAAGGCATCTTTGTCCGATGTTGCTCCAATAGGCGACAAAACGGCGCGTCGCAGCTAATGACGCGAAGTTCCAATCGCGACCAACGCACCGCAAAAGGAAAGACCGCCGCGAGCAGGCTGTGTGAAAACTCGTTCATCGGAGGAATGTAGAAAATACAATTCCTCAACGCGGCATCAAACCCCGTGTGTTCGCAGCATCATCCGTTCTTATGCTGCGCAATTTCTAAAAATTATTTCTGCGCGGGCGGCAAGCGTTTGAGTTTTCACACAGCCTGCTCGCGGCGGTCTCTCCGAAATACAGTCAAATATTTTTGATTGATCAAGCGACCGCTGCGGCCTTCCGCATCCTGCGCATGGTAATTGTTTGACACTGCCCCTAAGGACAATACGGCGGTGTCTTAACAAACGGGTAGAATGGACACATGCCGGGTGGGAGGACTGCCCATGACAGTACGAAATGACCACAATTCTGGCTTCGAAGCGGGTCAACTACTGCTTTTTTTCGCGGCAGCATTTGTGCTTTTGGCCTGCACGTGGACCTTCGTCCCCTAGCGGCCTTGGTCGCCTCCGCGGGAATCGCCGCCGCCGCTAGCTCCGGCGCGATGTCCGTAGGCACGTCAGGGGCCAAGCATCCGGTCGCCATGCGAAGCGACATCATCCTGACGGCAAAACAAGACTCAACGATCTGGCACAGTTTGTCGGCCAAAAGCACAGAGAAGGCCCCGGCCGGCTTCCAGGCCAAAGTCGGCGTCGATCTGCCGAAATCGGTCGCATTGCATGCGTTTCCGCAGCAGACGGCGGACAACATTCTCACTTTGGCCGGGATGCAATACGCCAAGCTGCATGGCCGGGTTCTGGTGGTGCGCACGCGCGACCGCAAGATCGAGAGCATCATCACGCCGGCGTCGGTGAAGTCCTAAGTTTGTTTTGTTTCCTTCCCCCGCTTGCGGGGGAAGGACAAATTTGCGGCGGTGCGCGGAGTACCGTCGATAGTCCACAAAACGTGGATGGGTCGACCAAATTTGCCCACTCATGGCGTGTTTTATCGGACTGCGTCGTTCGCGGACATTGAGCGATGCGGCTCTAGATTTTACCGAATTGGCAGCGTTATCGTCTCCGCATAAGCATCCTGCAAACACTCAAACGTCAAAACCTCCTGCCCTACTTGATCAGCTGACTCAGTAAGCGTCAGGAACATTGGCTGTCCGCACTTCGGACAACGGCGCCTGCCTATTGGAGGCGCCGGTACGTTCAGTGTATGGAGCATGCTTTGGCCCTCGCGAGTAAAACTGGAAGGCCCCCCAAAGCGAGAATACACACCCCGCAAATGGTGTGGCGTTAATTCTCCGTAATCATCGCGCGACTATTGGGTAGCGTGCGCTCTATGATGCCGCAATCCACTGAAGTGCAATATTGCAGGGTGTAACCGCCCGCTTGCCCAGCGGTGCCAACAAGTTCCAGCGTTTCGTCCGAAACATCCCGGCTCAAAATCTCTTCCGCTTCCTCGAGATTGATAGTCACCCTCATGACACTGATGCCCTTTGCTTGCTGCGATGCGCGAGCAATCCTATCACACCAGCCAATTCCTGATGCGCCAGACCGCAGTGAAGAGGAGGCGCGGCAAGGTGTCGCTAAAATCGGAATATAGTCATATATGGAAATCATTTTGGCAAACCGAACCCAAATTGTTCCATCGGAATCAATGAAGTGGTGGTAGCTCTGATTAAAGGTCACTTCGATTATTCGTCTGCCAACATCGGGCAGATGCCCGAAAATTCAGCTGGAAAAAAAGAACTTCCCGTGATGCCCATCACAGGGATTTGGTGCGAATCCCCCTAGCGTTCCAGGTGACGAAAACGCCTGCTGGGCAGGACGAGGAGCAAAAAAATGTACGCGCACCAGACCACCGATCAAATCTACGAGCTGGCGTGGTGTCCGCCTCCGGAAAATCACCATTCTCCGCAAGATCGCGCCGCGCGCTGTTTGAACCAGCATGTGGACTTGAGCGAGTTGATGACTCTGACCCTGAGCCACATGGTCCGCAAAGATCGGTCTATTTTCGGGGAATAGGTCGAGGAAAAATTCTCTATTGGAGTCGGGCCGCACATTAATCTGCGCGGCCTTTTGATTTCGGGTTAGGCGGCAGCCTTCTTCCACTTCCTGCGCCAGCCAAGCAGACCCAATAAACCGAGGCCGGTGCCGAAAAGCGGGAGGGCGGCGGGTAACGGGACGGGGTCAAGAACGCGGAGCTTTGCAGCGACAAGATCAAATTGGTCAGCTCCGCCCGCTAGATGGCCAGTAATAGTGAAGGCCGCCAACCAATCACCGAAGTCGACGTCATTATCCTTAATGTCATCAACAGCGTCCCAACTGAATTTGATGTTGAAGTTTCCACCAGACGCCAGACCTAGAGAGCTTGAAACACTAGGTTTCGGAGCGATGAGAACGAGATTTTTGGCCTGATCGTCAAACTCGCCACCGAAGTGTACTAGAGTCGAAACTGCGATATTGGTAATAAAGTAGAGTTCGTTGGCTGAGTTCACGATGTTGAGGAAGCCAATGTTTCCGGGACTGCCTTCAACGGCTGCGAACGGGTTCGGATTTTGGCTGAAGGTAAGCGTGGCCGCGTGCGTGAGCTGATGGTTAGATACGAAGGCGCAAACGAATGTCGAAACGCCTAGAGCGATTAAACGTTTTCTGTACATTGCAACCTCACAGCGCGCCCAAAAGGTACATGTATCATCGGTCCTGGGTATTCGGCCCGCCCAAAAGTGTGGGCAACAGTGAACTTTTGTATCTGCCAATAGCAAGGTGATTTCAATCAGTAGTATTGACCGATACCTCCATCGACCGGGCGCAGCTGCGCTAGCCGAGGAGCCTTAATAAACCGAGGTCGATGAATTAGAGGCTGCGCCGACGCACGTGGCTCGCAACAAGCACGATACTGATCCCGCCCATTTCCAAAATCCATTTCCAGCGATAGCCAATAACGTCGCTGAATATAAAGCGATCAAAGTAATGGAATGATGCCGCCCGAATTAACATGAATCCAATCACAAGAATCGTTCCCAGCAATACGAACCAAGTTGACGCAGGTGAACGACGCGCCCAAATCAGCAAAGTCGCTAGCGCAATCATGCAGAGAATTGCAATAATAACGATAAAAGCGAGTTGGACTGACCGATGTTGCGCATACCAGCCTTGGGTCTTTGCGAGAAGCCGCCCCAATTGCGTAAGTGCTGATAGGAGGTCTAGCTGTTTGTTGATTCCAAGGAGCAAAAACAATACTGAAAACGATCGCCAAATGGCTCGCTCTTGCCGGTGATGAAGGTTGCGCGCAGTCACCCAACAACTAATCGCCGCCAAGCAATACAGAACAACAATGACCCAGTCGCCAATCGTCGGATCCCCGATGCCAGGCAACCAATTAAAGTGATTCAATTTCGACCCCTAAACTATTCTTTGGATTTCGCTTCCTACGCCAGCGCTTTACCCCCCAATAGCGGACTTTCGCGGCTGCTGTTGCATTGACCCAGGTGATTACGCGCCAACTTTCCGGGCCGCGGTTTACGTTAATGCCGGGCATTGCTGGCATTTATCCTGACCGCGCGCGACAACATCACACGGCTCGCGCCAGCGCCAGCGTCAAAAAGAGCACCCCTGGTCACAGGCGGAGCCACATCGGCAAAGAACAAGTTAACGCGCATGCGCACCAAGGTCCGTGTCCGCGTTGCCGTCTACTCAGGGAGCCGTCTCACGCAACAGGTTCAATCCAGATCGTCGGATCTGACCCGGCGCCGGGATATCGTCCGACAGTTGCTGGGACAGGCAGCGGTTGCGCTGGTCTATCTCGGATTTGCCGCGGCCCTGGCAACCGTCGCCATCTTGATCTGCCTCTACTGGCTGCTGGTGTGGTGATGGGTTGGCGCGACGCGGGCGGCAGAGGCGGCGGCCGCGCGAAACGATGCCATCAATGCGGCGGCCAATTCGGGCTGGTGCGGCATTATTACTTGCGGCAGCCGTTTTGCAGTCGGCGCTGTCTGGAGAACTTTAAGCGGCCGCTGGTCGCCGTGATCCTGCGCAAGAAAAATAGCGCCCGTTAAAGCTCTATCCGGATAACTGTGAACGAATTTTGCACTTTAAAGCGCTGACCCTCGATGAAGAGCCAGAGTTTAACTCAACGCATTCAAGGTTCGCCGATACGCATCGTTACTATCGTAGGCGTGGTTCTCGTGCTGCTGTATGCGGCCGCACACGCCGAAACGGTCAACGTAAAAAATCGCGGCCCGGTTGACCTGAAGCCATTTACCTGCACCAACACTGTGAGCAGCTTCGTTAACCGAGTTTGCTACGACAAAGCCAACGCGTACATGCTCATCTTGTTGAACAACACTTGGGACCACTATTGCGAGATCGATGAACGAACAGTCGCTTCATTGCTAAGTGCCGGTTCAGTCGAGCGCGTGTACAACGCGACCATCAAAGATGGGCCATTTGACTGTCGAACGCATATGCCCGTGCGGTTCTCATGGGCAGGCATTCCGGCCTGCGCTTCAATCTCGCCGGCGTTTGAACTGAAGGTCGTACCCATTGGGACCAGGCATTTGCGCTTCGCCATGACCGACCTCAATGTGCCCAAGTTTCCTCACGGCGGCTCAACCATTGCGTACAATAGCGAGAGGGTCAGCCGCGGCGCTATTCGCTACACGGGTCCGTGCCCACCTCGTGGCGAGCGTCACAATTATCGCTGGACCGTGGAGGCGCTCGATGCCGCTGGGAATAATTTAGCCAAGGGCAGCGCGAGGTCGGCATTCCCGCCGTGATGCGTCCACCCGGTTATAGCTATTCAAAAATCCGCGCCCTAGTTCCATTCATGAAGATAGCTGCTGTTGCGGCCTGAGCGTTAAACACAATCCGTGATTACGATGGGCCACCGCGAGGCGGCTTAGCCGGTGCCGCATTGCTCACCACTGATTTCTCCTGCACTGATGCATCTCGCGTTCATAAAGTGTTCGCAATTGTGGGACTTCGCGAACACTCTCTGCAGCCGCGTCAATCAACTCCGGATGCTGCGTGAGGTAAACATCTGTTACTGCTGTTATCACTCGCCGCTCAATGCGGCTGGCCTGCAGTCCTTTAGCTCGCATGTCGCGGTTGACGGCCTTGATTGCCGCAAGCCTCGCCAAAGTCATGATTGTTGAACTCATGCGGCGCGATTCCCCATGTATCGACGCTGCATCGACATAAAACAGACTATCCAGCTTATAAAAATAGCACCCGGTAGCCGTTCAGTACAGGTATTTAAGTAGCCTGTTCTTTTCGCTGCTCTTGGGCGGTTTCGAGCTTTTTCTTTTCCTCAGCTAAAAGGTCGAGCAGTTGTCGCCGCTTGCCAAGGTCGGATTCGTTCGCAAGGAGCTTGCGATAGTGATCGATGTTGGTGCAGGCGATCCACCCCCCATGATATCGCTTTGCATGCTGTTGATTGCTGTAATCCAGTCACCGATCAGCGCCGCCAGCCGCAGGACAGCTACTCCGAAGCCAAATGTTATTTTGGCGGCGCGTCTTCAGCAATGAGCGGATGAATGGTTAGAAAAATTGCAGCCCAAAGAAAAATGGTCGCCTCCAGGTGCGTAAGTGAAAAGGTTTCACCTTTCCCGAATGGATTGGCTCCCGTGTTGATCCACAGCGCTGCGCCATACAGCACCGCCGTGAAGCACAACGAACCAAATGCGAGCGCTCTTCCGCGATCTTTTGCGTTCATAAGTCTCTCATCAGCGGTGAAAACTGTCCTTGCTAAACGGAGGCGTTAGAACTAGGGCCGCTCTCGAAACACAGCGCAGCCTTATGTAATCGTTTTGAACCCGGACATTCGGTCACCCCGGTGCACATGCCGAATGTGTAATGGCCCGCGATGATCGTGCCGGCTGCCGTCTCCAACGCCGCATCAGAAATATCGTAGTTGAGGATATCTTCGTCGTTCAATTCGAGCGCAATGTCCGTCATGATTTTGGTCCCTGTTCAACAAAGCTCGGATTGGAGCTTATTGCATGACGCTAAACTAGCCCACCGGCTCGGTGCCGAGTGTGAAGGGGGACACAGGACCCCTGTGCCGGAAATCATAAAAAAAAATGCGATTGGCCAGTCGGTCCAACGGCCGGTCACGACAGAACGGAATGGGAACAAGAGCCGCCCTTCGGTGATGCCAGACGAACCATAGGCAGCTAAAATACTTTTCGTCTGTGTGATGTGTAGGAGTGTCCCATGGCCCCGCGCGCGTATTGGAAGGGCTTCCTGCGTCTGTCGCTCGTGTCGTGCCCAATTCAGCTTTTTCCGGCCACGAGCGAGCGCGACAAGATCAGCTTCCATCAGATCAACAAGGAAACCGGCAACCGCATCCGGTACCGCAAGGTCGACGAGGGCACCGGCGAGGAGGTGCCGTCGGAAGACATCATTAAGGGCTATGAAGTCGCCAAGGGCCAATACGTCGAGATCACCGAGGATGAACTCGAATCGATCGCGCTTGAGAGCACCAGGACGATCGAGATCGATGAGTTTGTCCCGAAGTCGGAGATCGACGAACTCTACAATGTGCGCCCGTACTATATCGCCCCCGACGGCGAAGTCGGGCAGGACGCCTTCGTCGTCATCAGAAACGTCATCGAGCAGATGAAGATGGTGGCGATCGGCCGCGTCGTGCTGACCAGCCGGGAGCACGTCATAGCACTGGAGCCGCGCGGCAAAGGCATTATGGGAACGCTGCTGCGCTATCCCTACGAGGTTCGCGACGAAGGCGAGTACTTCGACGAGATCCCGGACGTGAAGCTCAGCAAAGACATGATGGATCTGGCCAAGCACATCGTCGAGACCAAATCAGGGCACTTCGAGCCGGACAAGTTCGAGGACCACTATGAGACCGCGCTCAAGGAGCTGATCGCCAAGAAATCCAAGGGCATCAAGATTGAGGCCCCAAAAGAACGATTGCCGTCGAAGGTGATCAACCTCATGGACGCGCTACGGCGGAGCGCCCAGTCGGAGCGTCAATCGGGCGGAAAGCCACAGAGGGCGAAGTCGAAACGCGGACGAAAGCGGGTTGCAGGTCAGACCGAGATGCTGTTGCCAATTTCCGGCAAGAAAGCGCCGAAAGAGGCCGCCAAAAAGTCTGTTCGATCGTCTGGTCGCAGGAAAGCTGGCTAAGCGTTCTCGAGAAGGGTGCGGGCAGATCCCAATTGTTTCTCGTCGGCCACCGGGCAATGCCCGCAATACCCGCAGATGCGCCGCCACCGGCAAGATTTCCTCGAAGTGGGGGCCACGAAGGAGCGTGAATGCCAAAAAAAGGCAAAGGAAATCCAAAGGAAACCGCGGCGGCCATAGCCAAATTCGCCACTGAAGAAGCCAAGGTGTTTGCTGGCGAAGTTGCCGACGCTGCAGCTGCGGCTACCGCTACGGCCAAGGCCGCGGCAAGCATGGCTTTGGAGAAGATTGCGAGCGCCATCGAAGCAGGGGCCATGAAAGGCGCCAAAGCTGTTAGTGGCGAATCCGACACTGCTGCCGCTGACATGGCCTCGGATCGGGCTGCGACAGCCGAGAGCATTAGACGGCCAAAGAGGAGGGCGAATAGCGTGGCCGCTAAGAAGAAGCGTGTATCGCCAAAGAAGCGCGCCAAAACTAAAAAGGCGATCAACAAGGCCGCTAAAAAGAAACGAATTTAAATAAATCGCTCAGCTGGCCCGAGTATGGCCGATAACGACGCTGATCCTACCGGGAGTGAAAACCAACCGCAGATGGAATTGGACACGGTAGCTCCGCGAGCCGTCCTTGCGCTGCCGCGATCACGCCATTAGCGACATTGTCCCAGCTGTAGCGACGCGCCGCCTCGCTCGCGAGTGCTAACCGGGCGCGCGCCCGCGCGGCGGGATCGAGTGTAAGCCATGCGATTAGCTTGTCGGCAATTGCGTTCACCGCCCCAGGTCCGATTTCGAACGAAAGCAGTGGCTGCAATTCGTCCGGCAGCGCGGGTGCCAGCGTGGCAGTGACTTCGGCCATGCCCGAGTGGCGGGCCGACAGCGGCAGCACGCCGCAGGCGGCCGCCTCGACCGCCGTCATGCCGAACGCCTCAGGAAAGGTGCTCGGCATCACTTGCGCGTCACAGACCGGCAACAGGTCGGGCAGGTCGTCGTGCTCAATTCGTCCGGTGAAGTGAATGC
Organism: uncultured Alphaproteobacteria bacterium; assembly: GCA_963828695.1. Taxonomy (GTDB): domain Bacteria; phylum Pseudomonadota; class Alphaproteobacteria; order Rhizobiales; family Xanthobacteraceae; genus Pseudolabrys. The sequence continues at coordinate 48,916 of CAWHFS010000002.1, forward strand.
GCGCCGCTGCCGTGGGCGCTGTCTCCAGCCACGCTTTATCCGCGCGTTCAAGGAAGGCGTGCAGATATTTCAATTCCCCCGATGGGCCGCCTTCAAGTGCGCGTCCCCGCGCGGCAATGGTGAGCAGTGTCGCCATGTCCTTGCGTCCGAGCGCGTCCACGAATTGACCCAGCGCTTTCCGATAGGTTCCAAACCCGACCACAATCAGCCGCGCCTCCGGCACGCGCGCCACCACCAGCGGCCAGGCCGCAAGAAGCAGGTCGACGCCTTTTGAGACGATCAGTTTCCCCACATAGCTCACGATTCGGTCACGGCGTGGATCGATCTTACCGAGTGCCTCGGCAGCACCTGCCTCGCCACCCCAGCTCGTCGCCTGTCCGGCTGCGAGCTTGTCCACCAGTCGCTGCAAGCCGATGGCAGCCGCCTTGCCAGCGCGAGGATAAAAGGCGCCTACATCTACGCCCGGCGGTCCCAGCCGCGTGCGATCGGGCAGCGCCGGCTCATCGCCGAGCACCTCCCACAGGCTTTCGGCCGTGTGGCGCGAACCCACCAGCACACCCGACGCACCCCTAATCCCCTCGAGCGCATAGGGCAGAAAGCGGTCTCGGTGCGGTCGAACAGTGTACTCCAGCGCGCTGCCGTGGATCTTGACAGCATAGGGCGTCTGCTCTCCCAGGCTGCGTGCAAGGATCACCGGACCCATCACCAGATGGTTGGCGAGCGCAATATCTGGCGGTGGTACTGAACGGATCGCCGCGATGTTGGCGTCGAGGTAGTGGCCGAGCGCCGTCTCGTCGACGTCGGGAAACGGCAGTGCATCAAAGCCCTCATAGTCATCCGCGACGTATACCGGCAGCAGCCGCCCAATGTCGGGCACGTGGATCGTCACACCCTTCGGCGGCACAGCCGTCCGGTCTTGGCAGAACAAATGCACCTCATGGCCCAGCCCAGCCAGCGCGCGGGCCAAGTTGGCGCAGTAGATGTTGCTACCGGTGCCGCGCAACAGGTAGCCGTGAAAAATGAGGATTCGCACGGGTCGCTGCTATTACCCGGGCGGCGATAGGTCAATGAAGGATGCGGTCAAATCCATCCGCGCCCGTCCGTGTCGGCAACGTTGGTCGACATCCAGTTTGAAAAATTTACCGCGCCAATCGTGGCCGATCTTCCGGAGCAGTTTCCTCGCGACGCCGGCGCAGCAGAAGCGCTGCGGCTTTGAGGATAAAGCTGGTTGCTAAAGCATCGTCCATCGCGATGACGACGCGCTGTCCGTCTTCGACGACGAGATCCAATGCCACGTTTTCGTCGAGTTCCATCAGCGCAAGACTGCGCGCCCAATGATTGGGTCTCATAACTCGTATCCCCTGCCCACCGGGGCCGGATACTGCATCGGTGCTGTGGATAAGTCAAAAGTCTAGGATAACTCTCCTAAAGCACCATCATTTTGGCAAAACGAACCCACCGACAGGGTGTCCGCAAGGGGCCTCTGGCATCGCTTTATCCGACTGGCATCGCAGAAGAATTGACGTTTGATGGTTCGTTTGGCGGCCGCTTGACCCCAACCGGCCGATTAGAGCAGTGGAAATTGCCAATGTCCCGCCTCGGGTAAGTTCTCCAAATTGCTGGCGCGAGAATGAATTCTTTTCAGTGTATCGAATGCGACTATCGCTTGACCGCATATTTTCGCAGTGCAACGTTGCCATTGTGGCGTCGGCTTGAAGTGCGAGGATTCCCATGACGGGCAGTGGTGGAGCAATCGTTGCGGCGGTCGTGTGTTCGCTTTTTCCCGCGATTACTGCTGCCGATGCTGCGACTATTCCGATCTTTGGATCGGGGTTGGATGCCGGGGGTACTGTATTGGCGCCTGGCGGAATTGACGCGCACTTTACAGTGAGCGGGGGCGGTTCCGCCTTCGCAGTAACGCCAAACGGCGCCTATGCTGGACCGTCGTCCACATCGGCGTGGATCTGGGAAAATGCCGCGGGGACGGGCGATTTTACCAATCCCACGTTCGTCACAACTTTCGATTTGACTGGGCTCAATCCCTTTACTGCCGTGATCAACGGCGCCTGGGGAACCGACAATTTTGGATATCGTATTTTGCTAAACGGGGTTGATACTGGTGTCGCTGCGATGACCGTTCTAACCATCGATAACTTTACTTCTTTGCATGGCTTTTCCATAACGAGTGGGTTCCTATCGGGGCTCAATACACTTGCGTTTGAAGTAGGCAATGACCAGGGCCCGGCTGCGTTTCGAGTGGATCTTGCCGGTAGCGCCGACGCGGCGGCCGTCCCGCTTCCCGCCGCACTCCCGCTCTTTGCCTCAGGCCTCGGCGCTTTAGGTTTGCTTGGTTGGCGGAGGAAGCGGAAGGCTGCAATCGCATCCGCTTAATTCGAGACATCTGATCAAAGTTGGCAAAGGCCGCCGTGTGGGCGGCCTTTGAATTTTTATCGGCCTCTATCAAATAACTGCAGCTGACTCGAAATCGCCATCGGTCGATTTTGGCCTTCACTTTGTGTCCGCCTGATCCATCCACGGGCATCGTCAGCGATGAGTTTGATTGGACTCAAGCATTATTTAGCCTTTATGGCGGAATCGCTGTGATATCGTTCGGAGAAGATAGTTTTGGCAATCTTTTTCTGACCGATTTCTTCGGCGGAAGAGTTTTTGGTTTAGTTGCAGATGCCACCACCCCGCTGCCATCGACCTGGTTGACGCTGCTCAGCGGCTTCGTCGGTCTCGGCTTGCTTGCTTATCGCGGACCAAGAAGAAAGCCATTATTGTCGTAACGGGCTGATCAAAACACCAAATCCAAGTTCGATAACCCAATACTTCTGATTGGATTTCGGTGCCCTCCCACACTTTTACTGCGGCCTAGGCGTCTTGGGTGGCGCATGAACCAACGATTTAAACGCCTTATCTACATCGCCTCCATCATGGGCTTTGTGGGCGTATTCTTTTTCTGGATGTACACGACCAAACCCGATGTATTAGGCGCGATGACCGTATTTGCCTTGGTCTTTGCCGCCACGTATCTAGTGGGGCTTGCGACGGATCAGATGAAATGACATGCCCCAGCGCCTGCGCCGCCACGCTATGAGGCTCCAAGATAGTGGTTCAAATAAACAAAGCATAACAATTGCAGTTCGTGCTTTGACGACCAAAATCGGTCGTGAAAGCGTCATTGGGTGAGGGGAATGGCCACGACGCGCTTCGTCTACCCGGTGCGTTGTGGCAAGTGGCGGCCGGGCGTCGTCAACCGCTCGGCCGCTGCGACTATCGCAGCCGGCCGAAAACACTCGGTCGCTGAAAGAATTTAACGCATTACCAAAAAGGAGAGGCCAGGCATCGGGGGAATGCCTGGCCAAATGCAAGACCGCGCGTGGGGACAGGGGGCATTTACGCGCGGGTGCTGACAGAATTTGGCGGCGCTGGATTTAAAAGGAAGGGATATCAAATAAATTTGATCTTTGCCTGTGCTCGCATTTTAGGCACTCAAAAATGCGGACATCGTGGTCGGGCGAATTGCACACCTCGATCCGGGCAAGCCAAAAGGGGCGCCCCACATTGGGGACAGGGTGGCCGATCGGGCGAATGCGACGGCCGTTCGAGAAGTCGAGATCGCAGCATGACGGCACCAAATTTACGCAACTGGCAGTCAATTGTGACAGCGCTTAACTGGCCGATTTGTCAATGAGATGACACACGGAACCTGTGCTCTGGACAGCCCTGCCCAACTTTTTAAATCGGGCAGTGCTGTCCAAACACAGTCGCGAGGGCGTGGCGGAACCTCGCACATGCGAATGTCGCATCCCAATGCAAAAGTTTTTTAACAGAGCAGAAATGGTCCACGCGCTTTTGCAAATCCTGGATGGCGCACGTGGCAAATGGCCCTGAGCAGCGCCCTCAGCGGAGCTACGAACCTAAGGTCAGCACGGGGAATTCAGCTTGCGCCCAGGCGGCGTCGGTTTGCCCGTATCTTGCGCCGATATACAGCGGAAGCCGAATTTGTGGCGGCAGAAATTCCTCCGCCCATCATGATTTTCGAAGCCGCAGCGATCTGCGCTTCCGCAATCGCAAAGGTTTTCTCCGTCACCATCCTTTGGGCTTCGCGTTGCGCCAAGGCGCCGCCGGACGCTAACCGCATCAGGCGCATGGCGACCACAATGTTGGCATCCCATCCGGTTTGGGCGGTGCGTATATAAGCATTCCAGAGATCCATCACGACGGCGCTCCATGATCCGGCTTGCATAGTGTAAAGCGCAAAATTTGCGATAAATATGGCTGCGGCCATCAGCCAAAACAAGGAAAGGTATATCTCGCTGAATGTATTCTGAGAGCTGCCGCTCAAGGGCGTACGAGCTACAATGAGCTGATTGTCGTGTCGCCAATGCAGACATTGCCGCACTGCCGACTGCCATCCCGAAGGAACTATTTCGAATAAAACGTCGCGGAGCGCCTCTAAAACTTTAGGCTAGCAGATTGGCCGTGGAGAGAACGTCCTCTACTTTTTCCGCGAGATCTCGCGGATCAAATGGCTTTTTGAGGTAGCCGTCAGCCCCAGCGAGCCATGCCTCATCATCTTTGCCAAGGAGTGCGGTGATGACGATTATTCGGACCTTCGACAGCCGTTCATCCGCTCTGATGAGCCTTATAAGCTCTGGCCCGCTGATTGGCTGCATTTGCCAGTCGGTAATGACAAGATCGTATTCCTTTTGGCGTAATGTCGCGAGCGCAGTGACGCCGTCATAAGCGCAATCGATGTTGGTGTATTTTGCGTCCTGCAGCATTTGAAGGACGGCAGCCGTCATTGTCCGTGAGTCATCGACAATCAAGATGCGTTTTCTTGGGTGCATAACAGCCATCCGTAGGGACGAATGTTAGTAACCCCTCGTTCGGAATTGCGAACGAGTGGTTTTCCGGGCTTGCCCCAGCATCCCGCGCTGTGCTGCCGCGGTAAGAGCATGGGCGTATTCTTCACCAAGCTTGATAAAAGCCAAAAAAGTTAAGAAATTTGCAAGATTCGGAATCTTTTTATTCGAAAGCTCACATTACTACCCATACTCACTATGTCGGCCTCAGTCTGCAGCCTTCTATTTTGGAGCGGACCGCATGCCCGCTAATTAGCGAAAGCGGGCATTATCAAAATATGCGCGCCCGCGCCGCCCGCGTGCATCATGCTCTTGCCCATCTTTCGCATGAGTATTTTCGGAGTTAGCGTCTTATTGGTCCGTTACGGTCCCGCCCCCATCACGCCATCGCGCCTTGAAATCCGCCATGGCCTGCTCGCGGCTCACCGCAAAACCGCGATTGTGGCTGCTAGGTGGGATGCCTTGGACGATGGTCCAGAACCACGGCTGATCGGGCGGCGCTTGTGGATGGCGCATGACGCGGCCGATCACCTTGCCCTCATTGAACACGTCGTAGTCGTCGTCGAACCACTGTCCGTCGCCACGGCTTTTGTTGGCGCGGATTAGGGTCAGTATTTCAGGGGGCGTTTTTTCGCCCATTCCTTTTACCCGATGCGTCACCCAGTCCGATTTAGGCGAATCGTCGCCGCTCCGCAACTCAGATATGTGCTATTCTTATGTGCCCGGCGTGGTCCTCGGCACGAGGAAAGTCCCAGGAATCGGGCGTTGACGCAACTCCATCAGGTGGCGGCCACATGAAATCTTATGTCTTCAATCCGAGGCATAAACAGACTGGATTGCGCGTTGCGCATATTGCGTTTGCCGGCTTGGCCGCCTTGATAGCGGCGAACAATCTTGCTGATGCCGCGAGGCTTCAAAATGAACAGTCGTTCGTGTCACGTCCTGTTGGCGAGCCAATCATGGCGATCGTCTCGCTACGCGATCAACAGATTACCGTCTACGATGACAAGGGCTGGATCATGCGGGCGCCAGTGTCGAGCGGCCAGAAGGGACGCGAAACGCCGGCCGGCATCTTCAGCGTCCTCCAAAAGGACGCCGAGCACTACTCCAACATGTATGACGATGCCTACATGCCCCACATGCAGCGCCTCACTTGGTCCGGCATCGCACTCCACGGAGGTGCTCTTCCCGGATACCCTGCATCGCACGGCTGCATCCGGATGCCCTACGATTTTGCCGAACGGCTGTTCGGCATGACACGGCTCGGCATGCGCCTGATTGTGGCGCCACGCTACGCAGTACCCGTCACAATCGAACATCAGGCTCTATTCCAGCCAAAGACAGGTGCGCTGGCTGCCGCGGCATCGGCGGCAGCTGCCGCAGCGGACGAGGCGGCCGGTAAGGCCGATCAGGCGAGGCTCGTTGCCAGAACGGTCCACCGCGAATTGATGCTTGCGCTGGTGCCGGTGCGTAAAGCGCAAACTCAAAAGCTCAAGGCTGAATGGGAATTGGCTGCGGCCGAGCGTGCGATTGCCTCTGCCGTATCACCCGAAGCAAAACAGCAGGCTGAAGATGCCAAGGCAAAAGTGACTGCGCGGATCGGTGAGCTCGAGGCTCAATTGGCCGTGGGAAAAGCCGAGTTGCAACCAAAGCTCGATGCGATGGCAGCCGCCCGCGAAGCAGCCACAGCGGCGGAGCGCGCGCACGTCGTCGCGGTCGAGGCGGCACGCAAGGCCGTGCGCGACCTCGAGCCGATATCCGTCTTTATTAGCCGCAAAACCCAGCGCCTTTATGTCCGCCAAGCCTTACGGCCCATATTAGAGGCATCTGTCACCATTCAGGATGAAGACCGTCCGATCGGCACGCATGTCTTCACTGCGATGGAACGCATGAGCACTGACATTCGATGGAGCGTGGTATCGCTCATCGGCGGACCTCCGGAGGGTAGGGGAGGCAATGCGAATGGCTCGGTGCGAATACACAGTAACAAGGACGTACTGACGACCGCCTCGGAAGGCGCGAAAGCCGCGCTTGACCGGATCACAATGCCTCAGGACACATTTGATTTTATCGCAGAAAGGGTGTCGCCGCGATCATCCCTCATCATCTCAGATGAAGCGTTGGGCTCGGAGACGGGCAAAGACACGGAATTTGTGGTCACTTTGAGCGGCGAGCCACAAGGAGGTCTCAAAGATCGACGCCCCTCTCCACGGATCGAAGCCGGTTACGGGCAGTATTAGCCGCGAACCGTTTATCCGCGAATGGCCCAAAGCGGATAGGCACGGCAACTCATCCCAATTTTTATAAGCTCGGTCGCGTGGACCCATTCAAGCGGCGGCGGTCTGAGTGATCGCGCGCACGGGGGCTTCTGTATAGATCACTTCGCCGGAATGCTCGGCAACGGCAAAGGTCACGAAGTATTCGATTTCCGGGTACACGCCGTAGCGAGCGAGAATCCCTTCAAGCCAAGGGCCCTGGTAGAACGCCTTGGCGTCCGCGAGCGTCTCCCACTGGTAAACACCACCGGCAATGCCATTCTCGCTCCAGATGAATTGCTTGCGGATGAATCCCTTCTCTTTCGCAAACCCGGGCGCAATCTTGTGAAAGTGCGCAAGGCATTCGTTCTTGCCGATTGTCGACGGCAGCTTGTAGCGGACGATCGCTGTTATCATGGCGCTGTCCTACGGTGACCGAATGTCGGGTTATTCACCAAGAATAATAGACCAAGTAGGTAGGAGCACAAGGCTGAAAGCCTAGGGCGCGAATGACCCAAAGCGCACAAAGTCGGATTTTGGCCAATCACCGCCACTCACGCAGCACTCAGGCGCCGATGATGGTCGGGTCCAATACCGGTGGCGGCACGCGCATCGCCGTCTGGAACCATCGCCACGGCGCCCCGCTCGTCTGCTGCAGAAAGATCGACGCCTCTGCGTTTGCGGGGAGGCCGGCGAGGGTGGCGGTGAGCGTGAAGGACCGCGCGGAACCGTGAATGCGAATGTTGCCCGGCGCGATGAGCGTGCCGACGGGCTGCGTTTCGGGTCCGAAGGTGAACCCCGTCTCGTCACCGAGTGTCTGCACGGTAAACGAGAAGATGAATGTCCCGATGCCGGTGGAGCCGTAGCCAATCGCCTGGAAATGGTGCGACACGGCGGCGCGTCCGTCCTGGGTCCGCTGCATGTCGAATTGGGCGAATGGTACGGTCGGCGACAGCACATCCGTCTGGACGATTGTGGGATCGACGAGTGTCGTGTTGGTGCGAGCCAGGCCGACGAGGTGCGCGGGTTTGAGCAGCTCGAACGGCTGATTCCAGATCGGTGGCAGGGTGATGCGGGCGGCCGCACGGAGGCGGCCCATTCGTCGGGCGAGACGTCCGGTGCGAAGCCAGCCGGATCGGGCGCGGGAATCCGCTTGGTCGAGTCTGAGTAGTCGACGTGTTTGTTCATGGCCGTGTTTCCGATGCTGTATGTTCACGAACGACACTTACATCCTCCCTAACATTCCATGCGTGAGCGCGTTCACATTAGTTGCGATTGGTATCGCGCCACGGTTCCTTTGCTTTGCGCGAGGCAAGGCATGGCCGACGCTGCGGGGCCGCGGGGTATGACAAGAATATAAAACGCCGGCGAACATTTCGGTTGTGCCCGCGTTTGTCCACTTAACCAAGGCGGACAAGGGTCGATTTTTGTCCGGGGACGGTTTGTCCGCTACTTTTGCGCCTATTCGCGGTGCCTGGCCGTTAACGTAAATCCCGGATACCAGCCTGTTTTGAGGTCCAGTTTGAAATAAATAGATTTGGCCTGACTTGAATAAAGGAGAAGGCTAGATGGATCGCACAACGAAAATGTTGCTTGCAGCTATTGCTGCCGGTATTTGGGTGAACACCACCGCAACGTTGGTCCAGCCAGCGCGAGCTAACACGGAAGATTGGCTGGGCAAAATCGCAGTTCATGTCCAATCCATCGCTGGCGATATGAAGGCATTGATTAGCAACAGGACCTTGGATTGCAAAAATCCGAAACTGTGCGGCTTGCGACCGCTTCCCAACTATTAACAAGATTGTACGAATACCCCGTCCGTTTCTGCGTGGCATTACGGCGGGAATGCCGCCGTCGCGCTGCCCTTGGCTAAGACATTCCCTGCGGTATCAAGCGAAGAAGCGGTCCCCAGTCGAGGGGGTGTCGTGCGTGGTCTCGACTGGAAAAACCACCCCAAGCGGAGCAAGTCCCCCGCCCAAATATTGTTCATAAGCGCGCTAAAAATTCAGGTTTGCGCGGCGCAACAGAAGAAATGCGGCGCAGCTTTGAAGCAAGCCAATAATAGGCGCAGCATGGCCTCAGGTATGCCGTCGCGCTATAGTGCCCCCTGAATTACATACAAAATCAAGTATTGCGCCGCGACGAGACCTGACACGAGGCAACTGGCGAAGATCAGGGCGGCCGCGGTTGTAACGGTTATTGCAGTTCGCATCGGACCCTCCTGCGTTGGATGTTTATCTCGGCTCCGATGATTGCGCTGCTCGCACGATCGAATTGTGAGCGGCCTCACATTTCCTGAAAGATTCCGGTCGCAGCTTTGGAACAGCCCCTGCGGAGGCGGCTGCCTAATGGATGGCTCGCGGCCGCACTACAACCTTACCGAGGGTCACCGGGCGTTAGTGGGACATGGCCATGCATGTTCCATAGCCTCGATAGCCAACCCGTAAAAATTTTCGTGGAGACGAGCGGGCCGACTGTCAATGTAGGCGATAATTACGCGGATCGCCTGATCGGTCGTTAAAACTTTTGGACGACATAAGCGCTGATGGGTTTGTATTATTGCTTTCACCGCACCCATGCAAATTCCTTGCGCCAGGTAGTCATCACGTCCGGCGGAAATGAAGCTGCGACAACCTTGAAGGACATATTTGCCGCTATCAATATCATCTTCGGCAATGGCTACGCACGGGATCAGGAAAAACACGACGTAGAGGATGGCAATACATCGGGTGACAAGCGCCGTCATCCTCCCCTCCAAATAGCTATTCGATTGGCTCCTTGTAAAGCACACACCATTTTGGTCTGAATTGCTTTTTCACTTTCGGAGAACAGTTAGTTTTGCATGACTGAGTCACGCAGTCCATTAATCCGTCACCTTTAGTCTCGATGTCGCCGGTTTTAGGTGCGGCGGATGCTGCTGCTGGAGACATTCGCGGCCGTTGAGCGCTTTGGGGAGTTACCTCGGGAACGGCCTGCTGAGTGGTCGGGGGCGCAGGCGGCGGTTCTGCTTCCTGAGGAAACAAGTCCCGTGCTGCACATCCAGCGAGTAGCAGCAATAGTATGCCCAGTGCCTGTCTCATTGTTCAATGATAGCACTATCCACCGCAAGCCGCACCACGCGGCCTCATCCTAGAGGATATTCAGCTAATCGCGGGCAAAGGGCTGCAGCGGAAGAAAGCAGCTACTAATTTTCTCGCAAGCAGAAAAAGGCCGCGCAAATTAATGCGCGGCCCGGCCCCGTCCCCATCCCCATGGAGTTGGGAGGCAAAACGTGCAACTCCCAAGGAGGGCCAGCTCTAGTCTGCTTGGGTTGCTATTAAGATTTGGTGATCGCACAAACGCTTTAAAACCTCCCGCAGCGCGGAATTTAAGCCATAACGTCGTTGGCCAGGCACTTGAAGGTGCGCGGCCAGCACTAGAACAAGGTTGGCAGCGCTTTCTTTCGAAGGAAAGCGCATCAACGATATTTAATTGATGTTCGCACCGCAGCAAATGAAGCGGCCCAATCGAGGAAGGCGGTACCCTGACCATCTCGATTGGGGACCGCCCAGCGGCCCCCGCCCATTTGTTGTTTCTACTTGAATCAGTGATTCGAGGCACGTCAGAAAAAGCTCGGCAAGGTGCATCCACCGCGACCTAAAATCCGCCATTGCCTTCTCACGGCTCGCGCTGTAGCCGCGATCATCCGGGTATTGCGGACATCGTAGAATTGTCCAGAACCAGCCTCGATCAGCCGGGGCAACATGGGTTCACAGCATCCGACCTATGTGCATATCGCCGTCGAACACATCGTAGCCATCGTCCGGCCCAGGGCCTTCGGGGCGGTATTTGGATGCGCGTTTGAGAATTAGCATGAGATGTTCCGCATAGGGAAAAATCGAACAATATTTAAGTGGTCGCTGACGGCAATCCCTAGCCATGTTCGTCGTCCATCTCGAACCCTCCATAAATCGCGGCGTTAGAGGTTCAAACTAGTGGTCGAACCTTTGGAGGTACGCATGTCGGACAAGGAAGGGTTTTTACGGCGCGCGGATCGATGCAGGAGATTTGCGGCCAAGTCGAGAGATCGAAATGTCGCCATACAATGGATCGTGTTGGCACGGCACTATGAAAGGCTGGCAGGCGAGTCAGAGCTTGAGAACAGCGTGGAACGCCGATTACATTATCAACATCATCTGGCCAGGGGCCATTTGGGCGGTGTTTGGATGCGCGCAGCAGGCCATTAGGAACAGGCTTCAAAATTTCCGTCCCCGCATTTCCCGAAAGCCACGACTTAAACTGATTTAGTAAAAGCAAAACAGGCATGCGAACATGCGCGCAGGCCACGCAGCAGACCGAACTTTGCGGCGAATGAATGCCGCCATGTGGGGCCTGGACTGATGAAGAGCGCAAGCTGATGCGCGTGGTCGGATCGACGATCATCTATAACTTTTTTACTGGTGGGGGACGAAGCGGTATCGCGTGCCACAAGGGAAGCGCGCGCGCACTGAAGCCAGTCCATTACTTGTGGCGGTATTTGTCAGCAACTCTTACCTGTCGTCATATGGAACTAAAAGTTTTGGTTGAATCGCGGGACTGTCATTACTAATATTTTTATGTCCTTTCCATTGGAGGGCATCATGAAAAAACTCGCACTTGCGCTCATGGTTTCCTGCCTAGTTGCGTTGGCGTAACGGCACCTGCGCAATGCCGTCGTTGTGACTTACACTGAGGATTCTGTTGCCGGCATAGTCACGACGATCCCAACGTCAAACCCCGCACTCACCGTCGCGAGCGATGGTGAAATTTCCTTCGATCCGTTCAACGCGGGATATGACACGAGCGATGGCATCGTTCTGAATGCACTCTGGGCTCCCGACCCGGCTTATGCAGCCGCATTTGCCCCCGGCTTCTGGACGCAATTGCCCAACACATTCACCTGGGTTCTCCCGGCGAGTACGCCATGTGGCATTGAAAATGAACCGGCCTGTGAGCCCGTTGCAAAATGGTATGCGGCCGGCGCGACTTGGAATCCTGATACGCCAAGTATCCTTTTGCTTGAGCCCGACGGAAGCTGGAGCGACTTTATCCTTGTGGCCAACGATGGTCCGAATGGATCAGCCGCAATTACCTTCGACTCTGACCCCGCCGCCGTTCCGCTACCAGGCGCTCTGCCGCTGTTCGTCTCCGGCCTGGGCGGATTGGGGTTGCTTGGCTGGCGCAGGAAGAGGAAAAAAGCTCCTCCTATCGCTGCCTAACCAAAACGCCTGATCGGACTTCGGAGAGACCGCTGCGTGGCGGTCTTTCTGTTTGCAGCGTTGCTGCGTTGGCAAATATTGACAATTATTTTACCGGTCACTGACCCCAATTTTTAGGGATTTTCGTCGTCCAATTCGAACCTTATAAATAGCGCGAAGTTTGACGTTCGAGCCGGTGCTCGAACGCAAGGAGGCAGTCGTGACGGACAAGGAACGGCTTCTATTTCGTGCGTATCAATACACGAGATTTGCAGCGGAGAGTGTTGATCGAAAATTCTCTGAACAAATGATCGCGTTGGCGCAGCATTACCAAATGCTGGCAGGCGAAGTAGAGGTGACCAAACAAAGCGACGAAATATTGATGCAAAGTGTGGTCTAGCCAGCAGTCTTTGCTGAATGGGTTACGTCACTCCCACTATGGGGGGCTTGTCGTGTTCAATTTATCTGGTTGCGGCGAAAGATAAACCAACAGTGGAGTGATACACATGTTGCGGCTATTCGCTTTAATCTGCATCACCCTTGCAATGACGCTCCAGCAGGCCTCGGCTCAATCACCACACGCCCGGAGTGCAGCTCACTGTAGTGCCGCGCAATTGACTTTCCCAAATCTGAATGCATTGAAGCTGACTGATGGAGAGCATGTCGTTGGCATGCTTCAAACAGAACTTGGTAAATTGGAAGCCCGTGTAAATGTAAAAGGCGGAGAGGTATCGGATCCAGACTATTATCTTCGAGGCAAGCATCTCAAGGAGGCTCCGAACGCCAAGGTTCCTAGGTCCATTCGGGCCTGCCTAAATTCGAAAGGAGCGTCGACGGGAGGTTCAAGCTGGTTTGCGAAGGCGCTGAATTTGGTTGCTTCCCCGGCTGAGGCCGCAAAACGATGTATTGCCCGCGTGGTTGGCTCCGGCTGTGATGACACGATCTGCTGTGCAAAAGCGTGTTGCGGAAGGGCCTGTGCGGTTTGGTGCGCGTATATCTAGGGCGACCTGGTCAAGGCAATCCCGTCGGATCGGCGACTGTGACGGCATCCGTTCCGAGCGGCGGCTGTGCGAGCAGCTCGAAATGCACCGCGCGTATCGGTGGTTCTGTCGGCTTGACCTTCTGTGCTCAGCCGACAAGGATTTGGAATATTGCTAGTACAAATCGGCGACTTACCCGCTGAGTTGCTCGGCGCAGCCGTTTAGCCCTGACGTTCGATGACCTCAACGGTCACGGGGGCCAGACCTGAGAACCCTAATCCGCGGGCTGCCGCTGGCGTCACGTCGATAATCCGGCCATGCACAAATGGTCCGCGGTCGTTAATACGGACGACCACCGAGCGACCGCTGCGCAGATGAGTTATGCGCACCATCGTTCCGAATGGAAGAGTTCGATGAGCGGCAGTCATGCCACTCGCTTTGGCTATCTCGCCATTGGCTGTTTTGCCCCCCGAATAAACTGAGGCAATTCCCGATTGGGCGTGGGCAATCGACAAAGCGCCGATGAAAACGAGTAAAAAGCAAAATGAGGCAACTATGATGACACGTGTTCGCTTCACGATAGCGGCTTCCTTCTATGGGTGGAGAGAACCGCTATAGGCGTGGCAAGCCGGACTTTTTTCGAGCGGTAATCAGGCTTTTATCGGGGACCGTTTGTGCTCGCACGCCTAGTATTTGGTATTTTTTGCCATGCGGAGAATTTCGATCGGTCACCGACCTTGCAAGAGCAGGCTAAAGCGGAAACACGCTGCAGCCTGATTAAAAACTTCTGATGCGTTTCAGAAAAGGAAGCGGCCCCAATCGAGGGAGGTATTGGGCACCTCGACCGGGACCGCCCCAGGCGCCCCTTCCGCCCTGGGGTGAGTAACTGCGGCATCTTCTCGCCGAGGTCTTGTTATGATTTGCCAAAGTTTTGTCAGCGCCGGCCACAGGGAAGTGCCGCCGCTGGCCACAGGCAGTCAGAGCCCGTGCGCGCATCGGCGCTATCGCGCCTACCCAAAAACAGCAGACCGGATTTCCTAAATACCGCCAGGTAGTAGTTTTTTATCTGTTTTATAGTGCACTAATGCGCACCTCTGGCAGACGTTTCTAGGAAATCCTCTCAGCGGACATCGCGACGAACCTTTGCCGCCGGATTGATAAATTTGCTATTTAGCATTGATCGCCGGGTGGACATCACAATCTCCGGAAAATCAGCGCAGGCATGGAATAACGATGCATGTTGGTGTCTTAGGAGGCGGGCTACAGGGTTGCTGTATAGCCCTGGCTTTGGCCGAACGGTCGGTAAACGTCACTCTGTTCGATAAAAACGACACCCTGTTGAGCAGGGCGGCCGTGGCGAACGAAGGTAAAATCCACCTCGGTTACATGTATGTTGGCGATCCCACGCTTTCGACTGCAAAAATGATGATGACGGGCGCGCTCTCCTTTGCGCCTTTTCTCGAGCGTCACCTTGCTCGGCGAGCGGAGTCATTTCGAGTATCGGTACCTGCCACCTACGTCGTCCATCGTGACAGTCAGGTCGGTTCGGAAAAGACCTATGCCTATTTGAGGACTGTTCATACGCTGATCAACGAGGCGGCGGCGGGCAGAAACCAGGCGTACTTCGGCAAGGATTTAAGCGCTCCACTGCAGCCGTGGTCGGTTGCGGAAAAAGATGCGGAGTTTAATCCGGTCATCGCACTTGCTGCTGTGTCTACGCCCGAAGTTGCCATTAATCCAAACGCGCTTGCCCAAGCGATAAGAGATTGCATCGCCGACCACCCGCTTATCGAGGTGTGCTGCAGCCGCACAGTGATCGGAGCGGAAATACAGCACGACGATATTTGCGTTTTAAGCGAAGGGGAGGGCGAGTCGTGGCGGGACTGCTTTGACCACGTTGTAAATGCGCTGTGGGATGGCCGCATCGGGCTCAATGAGGTGCTGGGGTTCCGGACTAACCGTCCCTGGCTGCATCGCCTCAAATATGGCGTTAGCTTTCGACTGCCGTCGGATATAACGCCACCTCCGAGCGCCACGTTTGTGCTCGGTCCGTTTGGCGAGGTGGTCACCTACGGAGATGGTATTGTCTACCTCACCTGGTACCCCGATTGTTTGCAGGCGATTTCTACCGATGTAACACCGCCCGATTGGGACACGTATCCGCCGGAACCGCTCCGCTCTCGCATTATCAGCGGAACATTCCGCGCACTCTCGGAGATCGTGCCTTCGCTTCGTGGTCTCGATGCCGAAAACCTGCCCGAGGCCAGTGTCAAAGGCGGGGCTATTGTTGCTTGGGGTAAAACGGACATTTACGATCCCGCAAGCGAACTGCACCGTCGATTCGAAATTGGTGTCACCTCGCAAGGCCGGTTCCATTCCGTCGATCCCGGAAAGCTCACCATGGCGCCGTACTTTGCAGAAATCTGCGCCGAGCGGATTAGCCCCGCTTACTGATTTGCACTGAAGGAAATCCGTATGGCGGCGCCGCGCATCACGGTTGGATTGCCGGTCTACGAGGGCGCCGATCTCATTGCCAAGGCGCTTGATTGTCTGCAGCGTCAGACCTTCAGCAACTTCGAAGTGATCATCTCTGTTGACGGTAACGATGTGGAAACCGCCGCCGCTTGCAGCCATTTCCTGGCCGATCCGCGCTTTCGGATAGTCGTTCATCCCGAACGGCTTGACTGGGTCGGCAATTTCAACTGGCTTCTGCAGCAAAATTTGAATGAGTTTTACTGCTATCGGCAACATGACGACACCACAGCACCGGATTTCTTCGAAGTCCTCTTGCAAACCGCGGACGATGAGCCGAACGCTGCGGTCGTCTATTGCGACTGTCTGTATAGTCCAATAACACGGCTCGAAATCGCACCTTCGATCGATGGCGATGATCCGCGGGAGCGAATGCTTCAGTTTATCGAGCATCATCAAGCGCCGCCGTTGAGAGGGCTTATACGCAGTGCCGCCATCCGAGAGGCAGGCCTGGTGCGATCCGACGAATTCCGCGCGCCTAAACAGATGTATGGCTGGTTGGCCAAGCTCGTACGCTGGGGAAATTTTAGGCGCGTAGCCCAACCGCTCTATTACCGACTTGATCGCGTCGATAGTTTTACCAATCAGGCTTACGGCGGCTCGGACGATCGAAAGCGAATTGCACGGTGGACGCTTTTCACCGGGTTGCTTGAAGCGGCTATCCCACTCTGCCGCACGCCGGAGGAACGGTTATTGTTTCAGGAAGCCATACTTTACCGAGTTGTCGCGCTACCGGTCTGGCCCTTCATCAACGAGGTCCACTCCTCAAAAAAGTTTATCGCCGGCTGTCTCGCGCGCTTGAGACACGAGGGCAATACAGATCTCCTCCGCGACGACGAACTTCCCCAAGTCCTGCAACGTTTACAACGATATCTACCGGAGTCGCATCGCCCGTCTAGAATATGCAGAGGCATGTACAAAATCCGCCAGCGGTCCCGAATGGGAAAAATCATCCACCCAAAATCTTGGAGACGAAGGACGTTTTATCAAGCTCGGCATCTCCTCGAGATGTTCAGGCGCCAAATGACCAAAGCAATTTCCATATGATCCAAGCCGATCCGCATGTGGCAAGCTTGTCGCGTACGTAGCGGACATTTCAAAACGAACGAAGAGTATTAAAACCGAAACTCCGGCGGGATGAAAGCGGCAATCGTTGATGCGGGAATGAAATAGCCGGCGTATCCGGCAGGCGACGCCACTGTTATGCCATTCCGCTTCTGATAGCTAAATTTCTGCACTCTCTGGCTGATGATGCCAAGCAGGCAGTGTCGTTCAGCGTGAAATACGCCCGATCCCGAACTCTCGGCCTCGGCGATCAGGGTGGGCAGGCGAGCGCGGTATTGCGGCGCAATGTAAGCCGGCGGAATGATGAAAGAGCGGTCGGTGCGCTTTGGGTAAGCCACGATGACTTTGGTGCCAGCAGGTGCTGGCGTTTTACACAGTGGATTGCGCCTAAGCCGGAGGCTAACCGGCAACTGTGTCGCATCGACGGACAACAGCGCCAAGTCCGTCTCTTCGAACGCGCCGTTTTTGATGACCTCAGCTGGGAGATCGAGCCCGGCAATGAGCACGCGCGGGTGGGTCAGGATGGGAAAGTGCCCGACAACATGGGCTGCCGTGATCACCAAGCCGTTGCCGAGAAAAATGCCAAATCCAATAAATTCCGGCTTAAGGGGGGCTTTCTTGGCGACGTTGACTGCGTAGATTCTGAGATCGTCATCAGTACTTTGTGCCTGGCCATGCGAACACACAGATGTCGTGACCAGTGCAACAATGCTGAACCACGCGGCCAATCGCATCAGCTGCCTTCTCGATCGACTGTTTGCTAGGAATTGTAAACCGCCCCCGCACAGCCGAACAGTCTTGATCTTTTCTGCTATGGCCTGGGACCCGCAGCCAGCTTTGGTCCCCAAAAACAAGCAATTCTGTGACCTCGATCACAGCCGAGACCTCCTCGCGTTGATAGGTATCTCCTAACAAAAGCTTGGGTACCCCAAGCCGCAAGAAAAAGGCGCCGCGTGGGCGGCGGGGGATGTCAACGATGCACGATACGCAGATTTCTACAGGAACCGCATTAACCTGGCCCCATGGTGCAACACAGGCAACCACGGACCGGGACCTGCTCGATCGGATCGTGGCTGGCGATCGGGTGGCGATCCGAACCCTTTACATTCGCCACAATGTGCGGGTCTACCGCTTTGTGCTGCGCCTGATCGGCGACAAGACCAAAGCCGAAGACATCGTCAGCGAGGTCTTTTTCGACGTGTGGCGAAGGGCTGGTAGCTTCGAGGCCCGCAGCCAGGTATCGACCTGGATTTTGGCCATCGCGCGCTATAAGGCCATCAGCGTCCTGCGCAAGCCCCGGGACGAGATGCTCGACGACGACGTTGCCGAATCCATCATCGATCAGGCGGATGATCCGCAGACCGCTCTGGAAAAGAAGGACACCCGCGGCTTGCTCTCAGAGTGTCTGAAGAAACTGTCGCCTGAGCACCGCGAGATCATCGACCTCGTCTACTATCATGAGAAATCGGTGGAGGAGGCGGCCGAGGTCGTCGGGGTCTCACGCAGTACGGTCAAGACGCGCATGTTCTACGCGCGCAAGCGAATTGCCGAGCTCCTCGAACAGGAAGGTCGCAGCCGAAGCCTGCAATAATGACAGTCCAATGTGGACCAGCCTAAGCGGCCTTTGCGCCCGCCGCGCCAATTCCGATGAATTCACCTACAAAGTTTCCGAGCGGAATTTGCAGCGCGAGCCACACCAAAACGAGCACCACAATTTGCTGTCGCATTGGGCGCCTCCAGAGCGCCCCCGAATGCTTGCCAGACTGAATTCGCTCAGTGCCAACCGTCGAGGGGTCTGCTTGGTTCCACGCACGAATCGCGACTAAGACCCCAATTGTAGGAGATCGCGGAGTGATATCCATAATTCGGATGCTAAAAATCGGATTGGAATCCACGCTATTATTATTGTCCACAGCACCGTAACGAGCAGACCAGCGATCACCAGGGCACGCGGCAATTGTTTTGCCGCCGCCGAGATACTCGCGTCGAGTGGTTTGGCACTCATCATGCTGGAAGTGACCGGTTTCATCGTACCGCCTGACTTTTTCCGCGGCAGTAACATGGGAACTCCGGTTTAATAGAAGACCTCCATGACAACACGGTAACTTTTTTGCGATGCAAAAGTTGCGTCACGCATCAAAATTATTTTAGCCGAGCGCCCACCGCGGTTTGAGGCGCATTTGGCGTTACCAACCAGGGGGCGCCCGCAGTGGCTGAACGGAACTTTAAGAATTTTGCATAATCCTTGTGCAATGCGGGGATTGCTATGGGGCGTTGCAATTATTGCTCTGGCGGCGGCGCTGGATGCGTCATTCTATGATGGCCACTATACTCAGGCATTCAGCCGCATGTATTCGGACGTTGCAACGCATATGCGCTAACAGTGGTCGGGTTCGGGCGCCGGTTAAATAGCAAGCATGAGACGGCTGGCAATCGATGTCAGCCTTGTGCACCACGCAAATGTGTAATTTTAATTTCCTGAAAGCTGTTTTTCGGTTTTCGCCAGCCATGAATAAAACACCGTGAGTAAAGCCACGGCCAAAAGCAGCGGGACAATCACCGGAACTTGCAGTACCGCATCGGGCAGGCTTAACAGGTGGCTCTTGTCAACGCTTGACGTCGCGTAGATTTCACCACGGCCGTATTCCAGTCTTTTAAAGACAAACGCTAGCGGCAAGGCGTGCCAACTGCCGTCTCTAAGAAAAAGAAGCACTTGCCAGCCGACAACCAAAACTGCGCAGAAGATGGTCCATAGATCAGCAACCAAGGCCGTCACTCTTGCAAATCGAATGAGACGAAGAGATGCCGGCAATGCTAGCCCCCATAAGCAATAACAGCTGATGTCCCAATCCTGTGCGATTTGAATCAGACGATTGCCACGGCCTTATTCCTCTTGCGCCGACCAAGTCGCTTGAATGCGCCGTGGCCGGGACAAAGAGCGGGAGTCCACCTGGAATGCGAACAGTGTGAACGGATTCAATTGCGAAATCATCCAAGCGCCCTGAGCAGTGCAAACGCCACAGTGTTTGCCGCGGCAATCGCCGCAAATTTCCGCTTCCTGCCAATTGCAGGCACCAAACATGAGTCGCGACGAGAGCGGAACACAAATCAAAATGCGTCGCAATTAAAACGCGCGCACTATGCACAGCCGCGTCAAGTGTTGCTGTCACACACGAATCATGCGTGCATTATTTCCACGGTCGAATTGCACCGGTACGCCCGTGCGACGTTTATCAGGAGATGTCGAATGGATTGAAATGTGTGGCTTGCCCACGCGCCGAAATGGCCGTCGCTTGTGGCCGGAATCGTTAAAGGCCGGCAGCTGCTCGAACTAGAGGGTCAATTGACGTAGCGCTTGCAGCAGAATCCAGTCTTTTCAGGTCCACAATAAGGTCCTGCAAACACTCGATGGGGACGGAGTATTTTCGCTCAGCCGTTGAGTATTTAGTCGTCAACGAAATGATGACGTTCTTGCCGTCGGATGAGAGACCCTCCGCTCGCAAAGCAACGACACTAATCGCAGGTTTGGTGTCCTGACTCATCGCCACAACCTTAAAAATAACCAAATTCGCAAGTCTAATCAAAATATTAGCATTGTTTTGGACTGTTCGAAAGCCCAAAAACGTGCGTGATTATAGCGCTGATTGGTCAAACGGGGCATGACGTGCTCGATTTGTGACGTCCGCGGTCGCCACCAATACCAATTCACCCGCCGCGTAAATGCCCACGCAGTAAAGCCGAATCTCCGTGGAGATCGAACCGCCGCCTAGAGCCAAAGCGACAGCCGCGGTTGCGATCATCCTCAATTTTGCTTTGAACTTTCTGCGCACGGCGATGCAGAGCCGGATCACCAACGTGCCGACCGATTATGCGAGCAACGGTGCCCGTAGCAGCCAGCGTCCTGGGTAGCGTACGGCGCACGAGGTCGGCGGTTGCGATTACGGAGGGGGGCTTTGCCGCCGCGCTGTCCCCAAGCGGCACCTGGTTGTCCCAAGGTGTGACCCGTGAGCACGCCATTTGCCATGATCGGCAGGATACCGATCCAAGTCTTGACCCTCAGTCAACACAACGCGATAACAGCCCAGCTGCGAACGCCTGCGATTTACCGCAATATTCACCGAACCGTCGCATCAGAATAAGGCTAGCGAAATCGTGCACTGGTGGACCAACCACTACCGGACGGCAGCGCGCGTGCTGGCATGGCTTGGCATTGCGACGATCATCGTTTTGTCGGTTGTTCCCGCCGTCGATCGCCCGGTAACCGGAGTAGGGCAACTCAGTGAACACTTTGTGGCCTTTTCGCTCGTCGCCGCGGTCTTTGCCGTCGGTTACCGATTTTCATTTGTGCGCCTGATGCTATTGGCGCTTATGTTTTGTGGCGGAATCGAGTTGCTTCAAGTGCCGCTGCCGACACGACACGCCAGGCTCAGCGATTTTGCCATTGACATTGCTGGCGCATTTTTTGGCATTTTGTTGGCGAATGTCGGTGTTTCTATCACGCAAAATTTTGCGGAGCCAAAAAAAGCGCCGCTGGTGGCAACTTCAAGCGTAGATGTTGGGCAACGCGAAAGGGCCGGGCCAACGAATGTTGATTAAGCCTAACTGGGTCCAGCCGTTGCAACTATTGTCGGTTTACGAATAAGATTCCAATTAACCTATGGTGCCGAGTAATGTCTGCGTTTGAAAACTTGCTGGTTCCTGGATCGACTGAACTGCCCGATTGTCGTTGCGGCGCTCAAATGCGCCTCGTCGAGATTAGGCCATCCAAAGACACCGAAATCCGTATCTTTAGATGCGATACCTGTCATCACGAATTTCAATTGACGGCCTGGAAAACACCGGAGTCGCAAGACCGGGGACCCGCCTGACAAGGAACCTGTTGCTGAGCAAGGCGCATGACGTGCCCGTCCGACAAAGACGGCGCATCCCGTTTCACTTGATAACCATGCTCGTGCGACAGATGCTTCTGATTTTGCCGCCTTTCAAGGCATTTTTTGCAGCAACCGGGGTTCTTCTGGGAGTTGTGTCTTTTAGCCCAACCGGGGAGGCCCGCGCGGCAGCACAAGCTGCGAATGATTCCGGCATTGAACATTTACTCTACCTCACTGTCGGGGCAGACGCGGACTCACACCGATGGAGGCAGATGCGCGGTGATCCAGTCACCGCAAAATTGTCTGTCAATGTGCAAATTTCAGCTCATTCGCGGGAAAGCAATTTCTACGGTGTTGTTTCTTCAAGAATCTCCGAATTTGATGTTGTTAAAGGATCACCTAGTCGGGAAATTTGGAGAGACGAGAATTGCCACCACGAACGAGGCTTTCCGAAAATCACCGTTGTGAGCCTTGAAGGATTGGTAACAAGCGGAGCAGAACACCATCCGATTTATGCACGAATTCGGAAGCTTGGGCTGTTGTTACCTCGCGACGAGGTTTTGGCCGCACGGAGACTTAATACCAGCACTGATGAGATTGGTTACTACATCGCAACGCGAACTGAAACCAAACAGAGTCGTCTCTTTGTGGAATTGAAATTGTATACTTTACCGTGCGAATTACCGGCGGCTCGCCAGCCGGGCGCGAAGTGAAGTTGGCAATTTATCGTGTACCGAACGGTTGCTGAGGCGGATTGGTGTGCACCGGTCCCGGTGTATTAAGCGGACGCTGGGAATTTTGCCCCAAATTTTGTTGCAAATTCAGTGTGCTGCTTGCCGGAGGAATTGTTTGCGAAAGCGGTCCCCGACCGGTCCTGACCGCAGTCCCGCTGGTTGCTGACCCTCCCAGTCCGGTCCCAACCCCGGTATTTTGGCCAGATGCAGCTCCACTTTGTGCGCAGGCGTCTGCTATAACGCCGAACGCCAGCAATGCAGCCAGTAGGATCGTCGAGGGTGCGGGCGCCATTGCAGTGCTCCCTAAAATTCAGTGGTAGTCACTTTATCACCACTTAGAGCGGCCGGAGCGGAATTTTTCTCGCCAAATCGAAGCAGCGGCGAATAAACCAATAATTTTAATGGTGTACTGCAAATCACATTGATGCCGCGGAGCTCCCGACGGTATTTAGCGAGCAATCTACCAGCACAGGAGGGATGCCCCGCTCGGGATGTCCACAAATGGTCGTTCGGAACAATCTGACGAAAATTATCAGGCGCTGGCCTCTTGTGCTGATCGCATTCGCCGGCGTGCTTACAGTTGTTTGGGTGGCCCTCCTGATTTGGGCGGCATTGCGTCTGCTGCAGATCATCTGAGCCGCTTCGAAAATGTAATTGGATTATGGTGGGAACTTAAGGTTCCGCTCGGCGTTCAAACCGTAACCGGGCGCGGTACCCCCAGCTTTACCCCGCGCGGCAGTTTGAGCCGCGCACGAGTACAGCGCGGCTCTTTTTTGGCCAAAAGGGTGTCCAAACATACGCCAAAAAACGGGGCGGTATTTTAATACAGGCCGATCGTTTCATCACCGCAGTGCACAGAGCCAATGCCGATCCGGCATTCGCACCTGCAAAATTACACATTGCCGGTCAACTGGAGAATAATTCGAAAAACGAGATGCGACGCGAAACTAAGGTCTACGCCCAATTGCGGGCCCAGCAGTGACGGAAGTATCAGCAGCGCAACAAGAATTAGCATTCCGTATGGCTCAAGCGGGGCGAGCTGTTTTCCCAATACGGTGGGAAGCAAACCTATTGCAATGCGACCGCCATTAAGCGGCGGTAGTGGGAACAGATTGAAGACCGCTAAAACGACATTGATGATGAGGGCGTTCTTTAGATTGAGTGCGACCCACTGAGCCAGGATCTTGGGCAGATAAACGACCAGATGAACGCTCAATGCGGCGAACACTGCTAACCCGATATTTATTGCAGGGCCTGCCGCGGCGACAAGTATCATGCCGATACGAGGATTACGAAGTGCCCGAAAATTTACCGGCACTGGCTTGGCATAGCCAAACAGGAATGGCGACCGTGCGAGCAGCAACAGTCCGGGCAGAAGAATTGTGCCAAATGGATCGATATGCCGGAGCGGGTTGAGACTGACACGACCAAGTCGCGATGCCGTATCATCACCAAGAAAGCGTGCAACATATCCGTGGGGCCGCTTCGTGAAAAGTGATGGCGATGAGGACCGGCAGGAGCCAGATCGAGACAATGTAAATCATGTCCATACTGGATATTCCGATGACAGTTTGGGGGGGCACCTTTTGTCCTGAGCACGCTTGCTGCGAAGAATGTTTACTTCGTGGAGTTAATCAACACAATTTAAGGACGTTACGTGCGCTTTTAACCTAACGGCGCACATGCGCCGCTTCGAAATTAAGGTTTCTTCCTTACGGTAAACATAAGACCTGGTTGAAGGCGATCGGCTGGCGACTATGGTGCGGCCCGAACGATTGGTCCGCAATGCTGCGCATTATCGCAAGCAAGCACGACGTTTTTCGGATGCTAGCCCCGAAGCAAAGACCGCCCTTCGAAGAGATGTGGCATCTATAGATGGTCATCATTCAACGACGATCGATTACAGGCCGCCTGTTATGGGGAATGGTTTTGCGTGGACGGGATCACGGGCGGTGGATTTATAAGAAACACTCTGCAGACATTGATGCGGCCGAATACCGTAACTCGGCGCGGGCGCTCATCAGAGTTTGTAAAAAGACGGCATCACGGCGGCGACCGTTTTAGGAGATGAGCATGAAAATCGTCGCAGTTACCGCCCTTAGTCTGTTCATTTTGCCACCGGCAAAGGCCGAGCAAAGTCATCACCAAACGGGTTTGCCTGCAGCCGCTTGCGACAATAATGGCCGCTGCACAACTTTCAACGCGACTGTGCCGGTGCCAAGCCCTCGCAAGAGGCGATCGAAAGCCCAAAGCACCAAAGCCACTGCTCAGAAACACGCCCCCGTGCTCGACGCCAACGGCAACCCAGCTGGTATTGTCGTATCTGGCAAGACAGGTGCGCGTGCTCGCGTTGGCACCGCTTATGCAGCGCGTTTTCAAGCCTATATCGATGATTTAGAAAACAACTATGGTGCACGCGTGCTATTTATGGGCGGCATTCGGCCTGGCCGATGTACGATTTCCAGCGAACATCCATGCGGAAAAGCGTTAGACGTATGCCAGCTCCGACGCGGCGTGGTTGACCCGCGCTGCCATTTACCGGGTCGCGTTGCCTTGGGTCAGATCGCCGCTTCACACAGCCTGTTTGAGGGTGGTCGATGGTGCAATTCGGATTATGGCCACGTCCAGGTTGGGGTGACCGCCCCCGCCTGTGATGATTTTGCTGCACGACGCTGCGTATCTTTAGATACCGAAGCATCAGCCGGTAGCGGCTTTCGCGCCACACGACCAACAGTCGACGGATGTGTCCGGCATTAAGTGGCCCGTGCTTGCAGGCACTGGCTCGGAGGCAGTCCACCGAAGGTTAGTCTGACCTATCAGGCACGTGTTTCCATTGCTTGATGCTCTCGGTAATGATTTTCATCGCAGTCATTGATGCGTGGGTCAAACTGGCATAGCTGGCGATCTCGCGGCTTACGCGCTCTCCTTCGCCGCGCAACATGTCGCGTACGTCGTCCAAGTCGTAAATTACCCGATCGATTTCTTCCACAGACGCTTGGACGACGCGCCGGAGTAGGAAATTGAGATCATCTTCGGCAGCAAAGTCATCGGTCGCCAATTCACCGCTTTGCCGATGCACAAGCGAGGCATCCCCCCGGACGGGCTCGGGATTTTCGCCCGCGTTGATCGCCGCCAGGTCGATGTCTCTCAGTATTTGCCGCAGTGTTCGGCTGGGCCGAGCGGATTGCTGCGGGCCTGACATCTCTTGACTGCGTTGCTTGTCCGAACCAAACCATTCGGGTCGCTTGGTCGCCATCTGTCCTCTTTCACCGACGCAACCATTGATTTGAAACTTGATCTATTGCCGGCAATGGTCGGGAGCTTAAACCTCGTGGGCTTTGGGATGCCAGCGGGAACTCGATACGCGTCGACAAATTCCGCTGCGGGATCTTGCGATCAGGCGACTTTGGCCTTTATCTTTTGGTGTTGACGGCTTCAAGTTCCCGAATTTTCGCTTCCGCCTGGTCTTCGGGAACTTGAATATAGCCTTTGTCAGCCATGCAGACTTTCGCTGCCGGTTTGACCGGTCGACTGGGGTCATCGTCTTGCTGTGCTCCAAGGCAAATCGCGCGATCAGTCTCAAATTGTTTGGTAAGAACAGGATTTTCGGCTCCCCTTTGTCCATCGAGGCGAAGCCAAACCATGTTCGCTTGTGTTTGCGGGAGTTCAAAACCGCAGCCAGCTAATGTGGTGCATGCGACCAATATAGATCCTAGACGCAACATAATGATCTCTCGCCTGTCAGCCGCTGAGGTTATGTGCAGTCTAAAGGAAAATTGAGCGAGTTCCTACGCCTCAGGATATTCGATTTGCGGCATCTGCTGCGGTGCGGTGGCGATGTCGCGGTTGCCGCATCACAACGCCTCGTGCTTGACTCGCAATCTCTGACCTTTTCCACTCACACGGGTTAGGTACCGGGTCGCCACATCGGGCTCGGATGAAACACTGGAGCAACGTGCAAAGGAGGAAGTCATGGCCGAATCTGTATACAAAGTGATTGAGCTGGTCGGCACTAGCACTGAATCCTGGGAGAAGGCCGCGAAAGCGGCGGTTGATAGAGCCGGAAAATCCTTGAGGGACCTACGTGTCGCAGAGGTCGTACAGCAAGACATGCAACTTAAGAATGGAAAAGTCGAAGCGTATCGAGCGAAAGTGAAAGTCTCGTTCAAATTCGAGGGGAAGGGTTAGCCCGCGAACGAACCCAGGACCGTCACCTGATAGGCAGCAAAGGTGTCCCGCAGTTGGGGACTAAAGCGAGAAGCTAGGGGGGAAGGATTTTCAGCCTCTTAGCTTAAAGCTGCGCTCTGCCCGTTCGAGACTCCATTGATGAGGAGGTCTCCTTCATATTGATCAATTCCAGAGATCTGGTTGGGCATGGCATTGATTCTCTTTAACGCTGCCAAAAAAGCTCTCGTTACGTTGCCGGGCAACGTTTTGTCACTTTGAATTCGGCAGGCCTCGCAATGGATTTGCAAAAAAAGCCGGTCTGGCTTCTGTTCGTGACTGCTTGTTCACATCCACACGGGGGACAATAGTGTCTCCTTCAGCAGTCACTTGAATTTTCGCGACATAGACAGGGCTTGTTGCGGCCTTGGCTTCCGCCAAACTGGCCTGGCTCATGTCGACAAATACGTAAATCTCCACCGGATAAATATTTGGTTGGAATGGCTCGCCGCCAAACGAAAACGGGCCGGCCGTAAACCGTCCATTTTTCGCAACCGTTTCGACCCCGAATAGATGATTCGGCCCGGTCGCGGGGACGCAATCTTCGCCGCAGCCCGCTAGTCCCCGTGCCATCCTTTGTTGGGCATCTGGTAACAGCGGTTTTGTTAAATTGACGAATATCCGTGTTCCGTCCGGCGCATCAGTTTCACCGCTGATGATCGGGTACACGCCACCACTGACTGACAGCTGAAAATGGTGGCGCGACTGACCATACACAGACGTTCCCGCGACCCCAACTCCCGAAATCGCGATTACCGTTGATACCAAGACTACGCGTATCGCACTCACGGATGCTCTCCGTATTCACGGACGCAACTACGGTTAAACTATAGTAAATAAGGAATATTAGCGCAATAAACAGATTAATCGAGCTTTGCGAGTGTTTTGGCGAGTTGGTACGGTTCGCCTGCGGGAAATGCGGCCGTTCGGGTCAGTATCACCTGACCTGAGTTAGGATTTCGGGATGCCCTAATCCATGCCAGGCGAAGCGCTTCCCGCAACCTTGATCGGTTGACGTGCTAACGGTTTTTTTTGGCGGCTTGTGCGGCGTTTTGATTTTCTGGGCTGCAATATGAAAACCAAAAAAGAGCATTCGAAACCGGCCACACCGCGATCAAAAACAGTATAGCCAATTTGTGTTTCTTAAAAGATGCAAATAAGACCGCCGCACGCATCGAGGGGCGGGGGCCACCGGGTTGGAGGCGCGACGACCCCGCGGGCGTTGAGCGGGGTTTGGAGCGCTCAGCCGCCTGATCGTATTTTTAGTGCGGGAGAGTAAGGTCATCGCGCCGTCGCACTGCGTGCGCTCATCCTCAGGAAAACCAAATGTTGACGTGGATGCGCGCCAATGTCCGCGTTGGGGCAGGGGGTGCTGAAGCGATCGGATAGCGATTGCTAACTCTCGCCCGTTGCTTTTAGCTGATCGTCACCGCTCATTGAATGATTGCGCTGGCAAATACGTCAGGTCATCGGACGACCATGGGACGTCATGCCAATTCTCAATGTCCACTTTGGACCCGTGGATGGCGATCAGGAACGCCGCGCCACTTTGACCTTTCTAAGCCACGTCTTGGAGTTGTAATTGATCCAACCTCGAGCGGCCTTCTCCGACGCAAATTCATAAATTTTAGTCGGGCGTCCAGCGACAAGAAAAACGTACCAACTCAGACCGTTTTTCGCCGGCCTTACAACAAACGCGGATCTTTTCAACTGCGGCTTCTTGGCCATGATTTTTATATTAATCAAATTTTTTCCGAAAACAAAATGGAATTGGTTCGGACTGTTCAACTCGATCTGATGCCCGGCGGGTATGGTTTCGCTTTTGGGGGCCAGTTCTGTCGGGACAAGCAAGGATTAGTGATCCACCTTCACAGTAGGCCTGCGATCGTTGTTCTCGATTGCGAAATCAAAATTTCAAGGAGTGGAGACAGCCACGTCAGACCCGATCAGCTGGGCCGCTTTTGCAGGACGCATGGCAGACTTTAGCTGCCGGTGCCAAGGCAAGCGCGAAACAATGTCATTAGGCGATTTTGAACAGCCGTTCGGCAAGACCAAAGGCCGGGCAGACCGCGCAGAGCTATTCTGGCAGCCATAAGCCCCGGTTGAGCCAACTGGCGCCCGCCAGGTCAATCGATTGCCGCGCCAAGATCCCAAGATTTGCAAGGCGCCACTGTGCATCAAAGAAAATCAGGCACAACGCCGCGCGCAACTGGAGCTAGGCGCTCGTTCGGCTAAGCGGGAATGCGCTTTCGAATTACCGCCCCGTCAATCACGTTCGCACTGTAGTCGGGGACGGTACGATGCTTTGCCCGCGACAGGCATTTACAGGACGCGGCCTTTCGGGTTGCCAGTTCTATTCTGCAACCATTTGGAAATTCGACATAACGGCGGACAAATGGCCCGCGACCCTCCACTACGTATTTCGTTCCTACCGGAAAGGACATTTGCAGATGAGACGAACCAAGCATGCTCGCGCCCTCGTTCTCCTCACCCCCCAATGTTACCAGAAGAAGGAACCGATGTTTATTTTGTGACAAAAATGAGTTTGTCCACAAATTGAAACGGTCGTGTGGAAATGCCGCGTCGTAACAAACAGTCTCGCGGAAAAGACTCCGTGCCGCCATCCCGATAGAAGGCGATTGGTACGATGACACTGATCCGGAAATTTTATTGCCCGGGCCCCTGACAGGGTGTGTGCATTTCTAGGGGCCCGGGCCATTGGGCAGTAAGCGCACCGTGCAGAACAAAGTTTAAAGAATTGCGAATTGGCGGTTGGCGTTCGAGCCGGCGACCACGGTTCTATAGCACCGCTTCTAATCGTCCTTACCGCTGCGACCCAGACCTTACGCCAAGGTGTCGACATGAGAATTTGCAACGCTGTCGCATAATGGCACAGCGCGGCCATCCAAACGTCTTATGTCAGAACGAAAGACGATGACTATTGCTGCCTGACTGCTACAAGGCGTAAACTGAAACTACAAAACACTTCTGCCCAGTTAGTTCGTTGCGTAGGGCTGGTGATGAAACCCGGTGTGATAGCCGTGGCTGCAATTGTGGCACTTGCCAGCGTATCGCAGGCATTGGCTAGTACAATTTACGATGTTCACGATGCCTATCACTTCGGTGGATTTGCCGCCGATGACACTACGGTTGATGGCACCATTGTTACCGATGGCCATCTCGGAATATTGGGTCCAGCAAACATTCTTGATTGGAATCTGACTATCAGCAATTTGATTACGCTGACCCCCGGCAATAGCGATTTGTCGCTCAAAGGAAACAACCTAACGGCCGCCGGATTAGAGTTGTTCTGGAACTACGATCTGCACGATGGGGAGTTCGTGTTCTCGACTCCCAGAATTGCCGGAATGAACGGATTTATCGCTTATTCGCCTGGGGCATTTGCGGCGCTCGCAGGATTTTGCCCCACGAATGTCTCCGACTGTCTCGGGCCACTCCAAGCCGATCTTCGAACCGGTGTGAGTGTTATTGCCTTTGATCCGCCAACCGGCGCCACATCACTTCCCGCCGCCCTTCCTCTCTTCGCTACCGGCCTCGGTTTATTGGGCCTGCTGAGCCGGCACAGGAAGCGGAAGGCATCGGCTGCTACTGCCGTCTAACCAAGATACCTGATCGGATTTCGGAGCAGAGTGCCGCAATGCGGTATTTCTGTATGACGTGCGCACAGGTGCGGTAGAAAACCGAAAATTATTTTCAAGTTCCGGCAACTTGTGGCGCTTGAAAAAGTTGCCGCGTGGGGATGGACCGAAAATCCTCACAAGGAAATAGGGGGGCTCCAATGAATCTGGCTGTTATTGGCAGGGATAAGGGCAAATCACTGGGCGCGCACATTTCAGGCCAAAGCAAGCAACTACCGCTCGCCATATTGGTCAGTTTGTTGATTGCGGCTTTGTGGGCAATTTTTGTAACATGGAGCTTGAGCTCGATTCGATTTTTAGCATACGAATTATGGGTCTTGCTCCGGAAGTTCTAACGATTCAGTAGGCTCGGAACAAACTGGACAGAGGCCTTCGAGATTCCGCCTGAGAAATGGGGGAAATTATTGCAGGCGCATTCTACAAAGACGGCTTCGATGATGTCACCTAACTCGCCGATCCGGAGATCACGGACGCGATGTCATCGCGATCAAACAAGGCGTGGGATGCATCAAGATCATCGACTCGGTGAAACGGTATAAGCCAACAAACCTGGTTAGTTACGACGATATTCGGTCACTGCTCGGCGTATTGTCAGGCGGGCAAAACGCATCAAAGGGCATCATTACGACAACTTCAGACTTCCCGCCCAATATCAACAAAGACCCCTTCATTGCGCGCTACATGCCGACCCGTCTTGAGCTGCTGAACGGTACGCAGTTATGAAGCTGCTTGACGAGTTGGAACAAGTGAGCGCCACCACCGGCCTCTGCGTCTTAAGGCAACTCGTCTGGCGCAGGAATCGGACTAAGAGCGCATGCGCCGCCAGAATCTAAGTTAGTGAAGATCAATGGATGGTAGCTTGCCGGGCACATTCCTTCGCAAGGATTTCAAAAGGTTTTTTAGAAACTCATAATCTAGTCTGGCTCGGTCTGTCCCTTCGGCTGACAATGTAGCTTGTAGGGCTTCCTCGAATTGGTTCGCGCCCAAGGCGCCTTGGCTTTTCAGGCAGTTTACGAGAATTGTAAATGCCACGCAGGTATAGTTTGCTGTATAGCTTATGGCTTCATCGGTTTGGTGCATTGTGTCCTCCAACTAGTGATAAGCAAACAGGCGCAGCAAACCAATTAGCTTGCGCCTTTGAGCTTACAGGACGTGCTGCATGTGACCGTATTTCCTCGGCGGCATCTTTTGCACACGTCCATACACTGATCCAAGCGCGTTTCGTCGTAGTTTGAATAAAGCCTTGCGGCGCAAATCCGCTCTTCATTTGTATTGGCAGCTTCCGGTTTACATGCGACGACGGCAAGCGCTGCCATGGTCAACAGCGTCGTGAGGGCAGAGAGCCTGATGATGCATGTTTGCATCGCACCACCTGTGCATTTACGAATCGGGATAAATCATAAATCGGGCGGGCAGCACCGCAATAGCGGCCAAATTTGAGTTAATTGGGCCGCTGTCGGGGATTAGTCGTCATTCTGACGGCCGCCATGGTTTGTCCGCCGATGGCGCGGAAACGGCGACCGCCACGAAATATTTTTTAGAATAAGGTACCTTTCAATACGATTCGCACGCGTAGTTTTTTATCAAATGCCCGCCCAGCAAGCCGTGCCGATGAATTTGGACAAGCACGAGCAGCCCTTGACATACGAACAGCAATTGGAATTGGCCTCGCGCGCATTTGCCGTTGGCAATCTGGCTGTCAGCGAGATCATATGTAGAAATATTCTCGATATAAATCCTAAGAGTGCAGCCGCTCTTTGCCTGTTGGGAGGGATCGCCTCCAAAGTGGGCGCTGGTGAACAAGCGGCGGCCTTTTTCGATTTGGCTGTGAGTGTTGATCCAGACAATGAAGAGGCCGGTAAATATTCACGTAAATATTTAAATGTGAAGTGTGCTTCTCGCGAGGCCGAGAAAGCCGTTCGCTACCTGGTCATCAAGAGCTGGGGTTCGGGATTTTGGTCAGACGTTTCGCAGGTACTCGGCTCATTGCTTCTGGCCGAGATTACGGGTCGAATTCCTGTGACGCATTGGGGAAAAAATAGTCTTTTCAGCAACGGCTTAACCCCGGATGCGTTTGAACTCTATTTCGAGCCCGTTTCGAACGTCACGCTGCAGGAACTGACCCAGATCGATAGCGCGACGTATTTTCCCGCGAAGTGGAACAAGACAAATTTGGCGGAGGGGGAAGTCGCCAAATGGTCTGGCAAAGGGTCACGGGCCGCTGCGCTCTACTTTCTGAATAGGCCAGAGACGGTTGCTGTCAGCGACTTCTACACCGGGGTCGTTGATGTCGCACCATGGATTCGCGCCGATCATTCGATGTATGGAAAGACTTTGGACGAGATTTATCGCTATCTTGTCAGAAAATATCTGCGCCCGCACCCGATCACTCGTTTGACGTGCGACGCTTTTTTTTGTGCTCATTTGGAGGGTGCCCCATTCGTGGCCGTTCATCTGCGGGGGTCTGACAAGGTACTTGAGGACAAGGATCTAAATGACAGAACCAATCCGCAAATTCTGTCGGAAGTCGCCGCAGTCGATCCGACGTGGCGCATTTTTCTACTGACCGATGACGAGCAATGGCGTGCACGAATTAACGCCATCTATGGCAACAGAGTTGTCACCACGTGCTGCCAGCGGACTGCCACGTCGACCGGGGTGCATTATCTGCCAATGGTCGATCGGGTGAAGGCCGGATTAGAAGTTCTGACCGATACCTTCATTGCACTGCGTGCCAATCAGTTCATCGGCAATGGCCAGTCGAACGTATCCGCCATGATAGCGGTCATGAAGGATTGGCCGCCTGGCGATTGCACCCTTGTTGGTCCTTCCGAGCTGATGACGCGGAACCTGTATGTTCACGTGAAGCGATGATGCGCTAATTGGCGCCGAGCGGGCAATGCGATCTATATATAGCCAATCTAGGGCGGCGAGCGGCGAGCCGCGCTAATGGCCTCTTCAATAAGGCGCGCCTCTTCCAGTTCTTGCGCGGCGCTGGTGGCGAACTGGACACTCTGTGCCGTGTCTCCTCGCTGCTGGGCTTCGTCGGCGAGAGATGTGTATGATGCCGCTCTTCGCCGATATTCAGCCGCCAGCTGCATAGCCTCGGTGCGCTTTTTGGCTTCGTCGGTCATTGCCCTCAATCTTCTTTTGACGGGCGCAAACGCGAGTGATGTGCTCAGGACTTGTCGTTAATCAGTCTATGCCGGCTTGATTGGTGGGGATAGGGGGAATTTTGGCACAAGCGGAAAAGAGCCTCACCGCGGCCTATGAGGCATGGTTTCCACCAGCAACGTTGATCAGCGAATGCGGGGTGTGCGACGTCCGCGCACAATGATTGCGAGGAAGCGGCCCCAATCGAGGGAGGTGTGAGTGTGGCACCTCGACTGGGAACCGCCCAAGCGGGACAACCCCCCGCCCAGTTATTATTTTTACTCAAATTCGTGATTCGAAGCGCGTCAAAATAAGGTCTGTCTCGCGGTCAAAGTGGGAACCAACGCCAAGGCTAGGGTTTATGAATGCGGGAAGTCAGCCGCAGCCTAGTGCCACAGGGCTGCGGTTGCTTCTCCAGGAAGGGTCGCTCTGGGGCGGCCCTTCCTTTTTTATGGTGACGCGCACTCGCGCGTTGAATGTCCGCAGCTTCATTCCATTGAGTTATTTGGCCCACCAGCTTGCAATGAGGGCCCAGCGCATCCTGACATGCGCTCCGCTGAAACCGCAGCTTCAATTTTGGCGGTCGGGCAGATATTGTAGCGCGGGTGAGTTCGATGGCGACGATGGATATGAGAGTCGAGGGGCCCCAACTCTCGTCATGTGCGCATTTTGGCAAATCGGCCGCATATTTGAACTCGCCGACTTATTCGCTGGACCGTCTCGGTCATGTCAACGTTGCTCGATCGCTTCGTTAAATTAGTAGAAGCGCGCGAGCGCATTGAGGAAACCACCGCACTGATCCAGCGCCAGCGCAAGCTCATTCAAGAACTAGACCAACTTGGTCACGATGCGGTTTCAGCCCAAATCGTGCTCGACAGTCTGCTCATCAGCCAATTGTTGTTGAAGCGAGAAGCCGCCCATGCCCGGGAGAAGATTGAAGCCGAACTTGGCAGACCGATTAGCTTTCGTCTTTGAGCTGATATGATGTGCCCGTTCGACCATCGACCAGTGGAGGAACCCACATCCGTTGCAGTGTGGTAGGTTAAACCGATGCCACGTCAGTCTACCCAGCTTATGACAAGGAGATATGTCATGTTCGCCAATGTGAAAGGTTGCGGCGCACTCGTGGCGTTGGTGATTATTGGGCTGATGACCCATAGTGCTACAGCCGAAACCGTCGAAATCGCGAAGAAGTGCAGTGCGCTGACCGCCAAAGCGTTTCCGCCTCGCGTGCCCGGGAATCCTGCGGCCGGTAGCGCGAAAGGATCGGGGCAAGCTCAGCGAAACTACTATAAAAAATGCGTGGAGAATGGCGGCAAAATAAATGATGACACCGACAAGGAAGCAAAGTGATAATACGGTACACTGGCTTTGATCGGTCGAGCCCACGGCACTGTCGTGAATTTCCGATATTGGGGTAAGGCCAATTTAGCCTGGACCTCGCGAATTGGCGCCAAGCTTTGCCAACGTCGTGATCGTTGAACTCACGCTGGGATTCGCCAGCTTCGCATTTTTATAAATTCATTTTGCGGCTGTGCCACCGGCCAAGGCTGTGCGCAGCCCATCAGGCTCGTTGGGAATGCACGCTATTGGCGCCATCAAAACAGGTCAGCAATGCCTTAACCGCACCAAATCGACCGTGAAACTTAGGGCGCGTGATCGGCTCCGCCTCTGTTTCATCGGCCATCATTCGGCAATACTGCGCCAACGAGATCAACTGTGCAGCGACCTTTCGATCTTTACATTCTGCCGCAAATCTCATGCAGCGATCAGCACGCGATAAAAGTCGCTTCTTATCCATGATACCTGCCTCCTTGCGCTCGACTACCCGCGTTAAACGTCTCGCTTTCTGCAAGGTTCGAGTCCGATAGCGAATATCCCTAAAAATTGGGATCCGTGAACCGTAAAATTGTCGGCCATTTTTTCGATGCTGCCTCTTTTCAAGTCAAACTTCGGCGACGCAAGCCCGGGCCGCCCGAGAAGGCCTTTTCACTTGAAGTCCGCCCAAAAAACGTTGTGGCCCGAAATTTGCGGGATTCGGTGTAGCACCGAAGTCAATGCCCCAAAGTGACACAATGAGGAGGCATCCGTGACAGCGAACCAAAGCCGAAGGTCCCATTATCGTGAAGAATTTGAGGCCATTCACAACCGTGGGCGAGCAACCCAAATTGAGACAATGATCGCCGAATTCGACCGGATCTGTATCGGTCTCGGCCAACAGATTGA
This sequence comes from uncultured Alphaproteobacteria bacterium, assembly GCA_963828695.1. GTDB lineage: Bacteria > Pseudomonadota > Alphaproteobacteria > Rhizobiales > Xanthobacteraceae > Pseudolabrys. The sequence continues at coordinate 84,702 of CAWHFS010000002.1, forward strand.
AGCCGAGGAAATCCGAGTTCAGATCTACGACCCCAGGCATATCGCGTATCCAACCCTTGCGAAGGCGGCCCGAGCGCGCCTTGCGAACCTTCAGCGATCTACGGACGTCTTGAGGAGGGAGCTCGACCGCGTCAGGTCCGCGGCGAACGAATCTTCTGATTCGCAATTTGCTGCCTAGCTCATTTCACCAGATCAATCCGTTGTTTGGGGCTTCGGATTGTAAGTACCCGCGCCGGCTCGCGTGCGATACCGCACGCGCATAGCCTCGATTCAGCAGTTTGCTGTTTGGGCATGGTGACCAGCTCTGGCCAAGCGTGCCGTCTGGCAATAAAGCAAGCAATTTGGCCCTGAAAATGTCATTCCATCGAGCTGCGCGGGTAATTGCATCTTGAGCGCGGGCCGAAGGGTGCCGAGAGACCAATCGAGACGAATTGAAGCAGTTCAACTGCAATTTTGAGACATTCATTAAGGCAAATTTTAAAAGGCTCAGACGTATTGCTCCATTATGGCGCAGCTGGTCAAACGGATCATTCTGAGTGCTTTCAATAATATTGAGATCGAACGCGGCGTCGTCTTGCCGGCCGGCAGCTATGCTGGAACTGAAAAGCAGGTAGGCATTGAGCTGGTCGATCGGACACGCTGGCGAGAGCCCGAATATAAGATCGAGTTCACAGCAGACCAGCTTGACAGCATAGGCGCTTCTAACGCCACCAACTTACTCCCGATAGCGTACGATGTGACGCAATTCGTGCGCGGGGGTCAATTGACGATTGCGCGTTGATAAGTTTATTGCTCCCCCTAACGGGGCTCACATCGATATAGTTTTACAGGATTCGCCGCCGCTGCATCGCAGGGGGTATCTCAATCTTTGCAGTAGATTTGTTAGCTTGCAGGATTTATCGCTCAGGCTTTTAGCACTGAATTCTTACACCGCTTGGTCTAAACGGTCACGTTAAGCCCTTGGTGGCGCCTTTTGATGACCTCATAACGAATTTGACACCGACCTCGTTCTCCTTTCGCCATGCGACCTTACATTGTCGACGCACCGTGCCCCCTTTTGCGAGCAACAAAACAAACTCATCAGGAATTTCAGTTACGTCCTGGGTAGCGATCTTGGCACCCTGGGCTGACACGTCCATCACTGTGCACCTGGCCAATATCGACCCATTGCCATTCAGAATCGCGGCCTTGTGTTGGAGGGCTCGGCGAATAGTCCTCCGGTTTTCTTTGGCCATTGATGATTGTCCATCCAAGATCTTACGATAAGCAGGCTAAAAAATCGTTCCGAATGGTCTACTTGGCCGTTCCCATTTGATCGATGACCTGCATAACGGTGAGATTGAAATTCTTCTCTTGATAGCAAAACGCTTCCAGACTCATCAGGTTCGCTTCGAATTTCTGGGTGTCGATGATGCGGTTGTCCCGCTTCCCATTGTAGAAACCACTCAGCCACGCAGCAACAGTTCTCGGTTGGCCAAGTTTGCCATGGACAAATTGATCACACGTAATTTTTGAAGCATCGATGAGGACTTGCGCTTGGGCAGGCGACGCCACACAAAGCGCCAGAACAAATCCTGATGCAGCGAGGCCGGTGCGCATTAACCGCTCTCCTTTTTATGACGGGTGCCAACAGGTGCAATGGTACCGGTGTCTGAGATCGCTTGGAAGGGCGGGCCGGTGACGCCTGCGTCTAAGGGAAAAAGCAGTAGGGCAGACGCATTCTATCACCGACGACCATTCGAAAGAGCGAGAGGCTACTGGTCGGGTTGGGATTACCGAATCGTCGGCCGCGGTGGCGCAACAGCCGCCCTGACCATCTCGGCCGGTGACCACGAGGAGCCTGCTGGATTAACCCTGCGTTAACGCGGCGCACTGGATGGTCCCCACTTGGGAAACAAGCGTTCGGAGGCCGCACGATGCTGCCCGAATATTGTTCACTTCTTGAGGACGAGCCCTGTCCCGTCCCCGATGAAATCCTCGGCGAAATGTATCGCGCCGGCGCGCATGGGCTTAACGAACTCATTGCGACGGTCTCGCCGACCTCAAGGGTCTTGCTCGCATTGTATTGCTACCGTCGTGCTCACCTTGCGTCGATCGGATTAGCGATCGCGGCAACCTGCGATAAAGATGACCTTGCCGGCTGGGGTGGTAACGCTGGTGTCGTCCTGTTCGAACGGTCGCGCGCGGCTCCGCGACCCCCACTGCGCCGCGCCCGTGGGGCTTTCCGAAAATACAGTTACTTTGGTGAATGAGCCACTTTGATGATGCGGGCGAGATTCGACTTCAAAGCTTTGCTCAGGCCCCGCGACAGCCTGAGTTGCGATATCTGCGGAACCACGATTCGATGTGGTGGCATCTCGCGCCCATGAATCGCGTGACACGGCCTGAGCCAGCCGATTGTTTGCCAATTGACTTAATGCTGGGCACGAGCAGCCGCCGGCGCGGTGTGCAACTTTTTTAAAGTTCCATCGATTTGCGGAGCCATCGCCCGGCAAAATCGGCTTGGAAGATCCTTGTCGACGCGCCATATGTTTTCGCATGAGCGACGAGAAACATCCAAGCTTGCCGGATCGCATGGCGCGCCTGGCGCAGCGGGCGATCGCCCGGATTCAAGAAAATCGTCCAGACCTGCGGGGCAAATCTCCCGAGCAGACGATCATGATCCTGCAGACGGAACAGCGGCTGCGTCGACCGAAAGTTTCATCGGCAAATTCGGACGATGTCTTACCGGAAAATTCGGAAGATAAAGTCTCGTCGGGAGATGACGCCAGCGCCGAACGCCAATAGTTTCCCGGGCCAGCCTGGGGCACCTCGAGGCTCCGGCGGCACCGCCAGCCGCCCCCTGAGGCCGTTACGACCTGACCAGCGCCATTGCGCCAACGCGAAAGTGTTATCGGACACGCGGGACGCAGGTTGGGTCTGCGAAAACCGAACCATGCGCCCGCATGTAGTTTGTCCTACGCCTGCGTATTACTGGTTGGCGGCTCAATTGACGGACTTTGAATCACCTTCGGTGAGTCTGTCCGCTGCATCAGGCGCTTGTACTCTTTCAGAGTGACCAGCCGCTGCAGTGTCTTGTCGATGCGGGTGTCGATTTGCGCTTCGAGCCGCACAATCTTGTCCATGTAGTCAGGATGATAGGCAGTTTCGATCGCCGTGAGCCGTCTATGCGATCTGGCTGGCTCGAATTTTCTGGCGCGGTTCTTTTCGATCTCGCCGAGGACCGTCTTTACGCGAGGTAGAATAATATTATTAAAATATTGTTTTATGGAACTTATTTCGTGGCACGCTTGACTGACTTCGGGCATGTCGACCTTCAGCAGTTTCTGAACGTTTTCTTGCATGGCCGTAAGTGAGCTCATCGCATTGTTGATCTCGTCCAGGAGACTTTTTTCAACGTAGCCCTTGCTCTGTAAAAATCGCACGACCTCGTCCCAAGTTTTGACCCCGGATTTTTCGAGCTCTGACACCAGAGGGTCCCTGCGCATGGCCATTTGGGTCGACCGCATCAATCGGTGTCTGAGCCAGGTCCAACGAGCGAGGGTCAACACGGTCTCTTCTTCTTGACGACCCTGCGGCGTCCATTCGGCCACGAAGTCGCGATGGAGGTGTTCGAAGTCGTCGGGCGACTCCCATGGCAAAACGATGTCCGATGCATAGACACCGTGGACCAGGGCATTTTTCGGCGTGACCGATTGCGGAGACTCGGCTGGCTCCGTGGCGCTCCCTTGCGTCGGATCCTCTGCCTGGTCGGACACTCCAACATTTGCTTGAACGTTGGCTGGCACCTCTAAGTGGGCGGTGTCGGTAAAGACAGCATCGATTGTGGAGTTACTTGCAGAGTCTGGCTTCATTGTAATATTCCTTTCTTTTAATATTTAAATATATTAATGTAATTGCCCGTTCAGGCTCTGAAAATCTACAATAATACTATATTGTGTCAAATAATAATCGCGGGAAATTACGCCGCCGCTTTCGATCAACGCAATTTATACGAGTAGAAATGCTTATAGCACGCTATGGAAGAATTCCTTTGGAATGGGTTTTGGCGCCGGCGCAATGTTTCCGGCGGTCTGACGGAGACTTGCGTGCGTCAGCTAGAGCGGCAGAGTATGCACACGCATGCTTCGCCGTGCTTGCTGTCGCCGCCGGGCTGCTGTAGCAGGGCCAACCGCAATATGCGCAAATCAGGCGCGGCGGATACCAAGACAACGCGGGGCCGGCGCGTGGGGCATTCGCGGGTGTAGCTCAATGGTAGAGCAACAGCCTTCCAAGCTGATGACGAGGGTTCGATTCCCTTCACCCGCTCCAATCTTTTAGCTTAGTCACCCTTAGCCTTGTCAGTCGATACATTCATTGGGTGCTGAGTTGATACCGGTTGAACTCACCTCACAAAAGCGGACAACCAGACCGTGGCTGAGTGATTTTTACAGCTAGCGGGCCTCTGCCGTCCTGCGGGCGATTAACCATTTAATCATAATGGGACAAGTGGACACTTCGCTTAGACAAGCGCGGTCGATTTCATAGTAGGTTTATTTCAAGAACGGTTGACGAGAATGATGGACAGGACCGATCGCATAACCGCCGAGGCCATAGGCGCTGCTGCACCTGACGTGGTTATTCACCCAGTCTGGGTGCGCGTAACCCACTGGATCAATGCGGTCGCAATACTGATTTTGATGAGCTCTGGCTGGGAGATTTTTAACGCGTCGCCGCTGTTCGATTTCACCTTTCCGCGCTCGATCGCGCTCGGCAACTGGCTCGCTGGCGCTTTGCGCTGGCATTTCGCCGCCATGTGGGTGCTGGTTGCCAATGGCATCGTCTATGTCACGCTCGGGTTTGCGACCGGCCAATTCCGCCGTAAACTGCTGCCGATCCGTCCGAGTCAAATCATCTCAGACATCTATGCCGCGCTGACATTCAAGCTCTCGCATCACGATCTCACGCACTACAACGCGGTGCAGAAGTTCCTTTATACCGGCATCATTCTCGGTGGCGTCGTCATCGTACTGTCAGGATTGTCGATCTGGAAGCCGGTGCAATTTCAGGAATTGACCACACTGTTCGGCGGCTACGATTTTGCCCGTTACGTTCATTTTTTTGCGACGTGTGCAATTGTCATCTTTTTAATTGTTCACATTGCGATGACGTTTATCGTGCCGAAAAGCCTGCGTGTTATGGTGACTGGGCGCTGAGGATCGAATATGCGTGAACGTAAAAAAATTCCAGGCGTTGATCCCAAGCTCCTGATCAGAGATGCGACCGGCATCATGCCGGATCCGCTGCGGCGCAATTTCCTGCGCGGTGCCGCCAGTCTCGGTGGGCTCGCCTTGCTCAGCGGCTGTGACATCATCGACGGCGAAACGGCAGAAGGTGTCCTGCGCAAAATATTCAAAGGAGCCCTAAACCAAGTATCCAACTTCAATGATGGCGTACAGGCCTTGCTGCAGAGCCCGACCAAGCTGGCGCCGACCTACAAGGAAAATGATATCACTCGGCCTTTCCCGTTCAACGGCTATTACGACGAGAACAAAGCGCCGGTAGTCGATCCCTCGGCTTACAAGCTCGAAGTCTCGGGCCTGGTTGAAAATAGAAAACCGTGGACGCTTGCTGAATTGCATGCACTACCTGAGGTATCGCAGATTACACGCCACGTATGCGTTGAAGGCTGGAGCGCAATTGGCTCATGGCAAGGCGCTAAATTTTCTGAATTTTTGAAGCGGGTCGGCGCCGATACCCGTGCCAAATATGTCTGGTTTAAATGCGCCGAGGGTTACACCACCACCATTGATATGCCGACCGCCCTGCATCCGCAGACGCAAATGACGTTCAAATTCGACCACAAGATACTGCCGCGAGCCTATGGCTTCCCTATGAAAATCCGCATGCCAACAAAGCTCGGTTTCAAAAACCCGAAATATGTGGTGGCGATGGAAGTCACCAATACCGACAAGGGCGGTTATTGGGAGGACAGGGGTTACAATTGGTTCAGTGGGTTGTAGCGCCGTTGGGGCTGTATCTGCCCCGGAACGCGGATATCATTGGCGCGGTTTCTGCCTGACAAGCATTTTTTTGAATTTGTTGCGCTGTTTCTATGGGCCTATCTCTCTAATCTCACCAATACATGAATTAAAGGGAACCCGATACCTCTGTGGGCGCTGCCGTCAATCGCGTTACTATTTGGCGAACCCCACTGCGATTAGGTTCTTGCGGCGTCCGCCTACAGGATGGTCGAGAGTTATCTTGACAGTAGCGTGAGTTGGCCAGAAACACTTGGAAATAACCTCAATAACCCTGCTTTTTCACCCTTGCAATGGCGCCTTGTATAATGCATGACATCGCGGCGGCGGACCCTTATGGTCCGCCGCATCCGCTTCCGGAGGAGTGTAGCTCAATTGGCTAGAGCACCGGTCTCCAAAACCGGGGGTTGGGGGTTCGAGTCCCTCCACTCCTGCCAGCTGGGGCCGGCGGGTCGATTTCGGAGTTCTCGAGGCAAGCGAAATCGACTGACAGCCACTAGCTAGGTTGAGACTCGGAAAACAAGGAACCGCCGGTTCAGGGCGCAATTGATGGCAACGTCTCCGTTCAAGTTTCTGCAGGAGGTGCGCGAGGAAACCCGCAAGGTGACCTGGCCTTCGCGCCGCGAGACCGCGATCACCACCGCCATGGTGTTTGTCATGGTGGCGATCGCCTCGATATTTTTCCTGGTTGCGGATCAACTGATCCGGATTGCCGTTACCTTCGTGCTCGGCATCGGATCCTGAGGGTTCAAACGAGATGAGCGATATTGCCGCTACGATCACGACCCGGCCCAAGCGCTGGTACATCGTGCATGCCTACTCCAACTTCGAAAAGAAGGTCGCTGAATCGATCCGCGAGCAGGCCAAACAGCGCGGGCTCACCGAACATTTCGAGGAAATCATGGTCCCGACGGAAACCGTGGTGGAGGTGCGCCGCGGGCGAAAGGTCAATGCTGAGCGCAAATTCTTTCCCGGCTACGTGCTGGTGAAGATGGACCTGACCGACGAGGTCTATCATCTGATCAAGAACACGCCGAAGGTGACCGGCTTCCTTGGTTCCGACAAGAAGCCGATGCCGATTTCAGATGCCGAGGCCGATCGCATTCTGCATCAGGTGCAGGAAGGCATCGAGCGGCCCAAGCCGTCGGTCTCGTTCGAGGTCGGCGAGCAGGTGAGGGTATCGGATGGTCCGTTCGCCTCGTTTAACGGTGTGGTCGAGGAAGTGGACGAAGCGCGATCCCGCGTGAAGGTGGCCGTGTCGATCTTCGGCCGGGCCACGCCGGTGGAACTGGAGTTCGGACAGGTCGAGAAGCTATAAGACGATCGATTGATTAAGTCGTGGGAGGTGAGGCGGTCGCCAACCGTCAAGATCCGCACCACGGACTGTAACTTACGGGCCGGCAATAGCCGGCCCTATGCAGGAGTAGAGAGATGGCGAAGAAAGTCACTGGATTCCTCAAATTGCAGGTGCCTGCCGGCGCTGCCAATCCCTCGCCCCCGATCGGGCCGGCGTTGGGTCAGCGCGGCCTCAATATCATGGAGTTCTGCAAAGCATTTAACGCGCAGACCCAGAAGATGGAGAAGGGCATCCCGATCCCGGTCATCATTACAACGTATCAGGACCGTTCTTTCACCTTCGAGATGAAGACGCCGCCTGTGTCTTATTTTCTCAAGAAGGCCGCCAGCCTCCAGAGCGGCTCGAAAACTCCCGGCCGCGACATCGCCGGCGAGGTGAACAGGAAACAAGTCCGTGAGATCGCCGAACAGAAGATGAAAGATCTAAACTGCGACACGATCGAAGCCGCGATGAAGATGATCGAAGGTTCCGCCCGCTCCATGGGCCTCACGGTGACGGAGTAACGGCCATGGCAATCGGAAAACGCACCAAGGCCGCGCGCGACGGCATCGACCGCGACAAGTCTTATCCGATCGCGGAAGCGGTAAAACTGGTGAAGGAACGCGCCAAGGCAAAATTCGACGAGACCATTGAAATCGCGATGAATCTCGGCGTCGATCCGACCCATGCGGACCAGATGGTGCGCGGCGTCGTGACGCTGCCGAACGGCTCCGGGCGCACCTTGCGCGTCGGCGTATTTGCGCGCGGCGCGAAGGCTGACGAGGCCAGGGCCGCCGGCGCCGAAGTCGTCGGCGCCGAGGACCTGGTGGAGAAGGTCAACAAAGGCGAAATCGATTTCGACCGCTGCATTGCCACCCCCGACATGATGCCGCTGGTCGGTCGGCTGGGTAAGGTTCTTGGCCCCCGCGGCATGATGCCGAACCCCAAGGTTGGCACCGTCACCATGGACATCACAAATGCGGTGAAGGCATCCAAGGGCGGGTCGGTTGAATTCCGGGTGGAGAAAGCCGGAATTGTTCAGGCCGGGATCGGCAAAGCCTCGTTCAGCGAGGACAAGCTGGTCGAGAACATCAAGGCGTTTGCGGACGCCGTGCAAAAGGCCAAGCCCCCAGGTGCCAAAGGTCACTATATCAACCGGGTGGCCGTCTCCTCCACCATGGGGCCCGGGGTCAAGGTCGAGCCGTCCACCCTGTTTGGGGCCGGTGGTAACTGAGACCGGCATTGCGGTTGTTTTGGCGGGGACTTCCGCGAAAAAAGGCTTGGCAAAACCGGTCGGAAGTCCTAAATGAGGGCCATCGGGCGTGCCGGCCCAGTTTGTCGGCACGCCTTTGCGCGTCTCTAAAAACCCATGGTGATCGGATCTTATTCCTTTTGGGCCTCCCGGCGGGACATCTGAAAGGGAGAGAACCGGCGCCGTCGTCTTGAGGCGATGCGCAAGGTCGGTCCGGAAACGGGCTGGCCGACCTGTCCAAGACTGCAGGTGCCGCGGCTTAGGCCAAGGCTTGAACCCGGAAGGGGCCAGCACAGACGGGGACACGACCCGAGTTTGCGCGCATGACCTGCGCGCCAGTTTGGTTCGAACCTCGAAAGACCCGTGCGCGGTTGTCTGACCGCGGCGGGGGGCAGGATTTCTGGAACGTCGTCCTGCTTACGGTTCGCATCGCGTGACACCACAAGCGGGACGGCTGGTATCAACCCGGCGGTTTCCGCAACGCGCGGCGAACCGTCAAACCGGAAAGAGCTTGCAGTGGATCGAGCGGCTAAGCAGGAGTCCATCACCGAACTGAGTGGGGTTTTCAAGACCTCCAATGTCGTGGTGGTGGCTCATTATTCCGGCCTCTCCGTCGCCCAGATGCAGACTCTGCGCAAGCAGATGAAGCTGGCGGGCGCCAAGGTGAAGGTCGCGAAAAACCGTCTCGCCAGGATCGCGCTCAAGGACACCGACGCTGCCTCCATCGCGCCCTTGCTGAAGGGCCCGACCGTGCTCGCCTATTCGGGCGATCCGGTGGCCGCGCCAAAGGTGGCAGTCGATTTCGCCAAGGCGAACGAACAGTTCGTCATTCTCGGTGGATCGATGGGCAAGACCGCTCTGGACACCAACGGCGTCAAGGCACTCGCCTCGCTGCCGTCGCTGGATGAGTTGCGCGCCAAGATCGTCGGCCTGGTTCAGGCCCCGGCGACCAAGATCGCCCAACTCGTCAACGCCCCGGCCGCCAAGGTCGCGCGCGTGGTCCAGGCCTATGCCTCCAAGAGCGCTGCTGCGTGACGGCTTAACAAGCAATCTCGACTGGTTCGAACCAATAGGAATTGAACGATGGCTGACCTGCAAAAGATTGTCGACGAATTGTCGACGCTGACCGTCCTGGAAGCGGCGGATCTGGCCAAGATGCTGGAAGAGAAGTGGGGCGTATCCGCTGCTGCCGCTGTTGCGGTGGCGGCTGGCCCCGCGGCCGGCGCTGCTGCCGCTGCCGAGGAAAAGACCGAATTCACCGTGGTCCTTGCCGCTGCTGGCGACAAGAAGATCGAGGTGATCAAGGAAGTGCGCGCGCTCACCGGCCTTGGTCTGAAAGAGGCCAAGGATCTGGTGGAAGGCGCGCCCAAGCCGGTCAAGGAAGGCGTCAACAAGGAGGAGGCCGACAAGATCAAGGCCACCCTCGAAAAAGTCGGCGCCAAGGTGGAATTGAAATAATCACTGATTATTTCAATTCCGTCCCTGGACCAGCGAGGCGAAGAGACAGGAGAAATCCCCGGGGCCCAGCGCCCCGGGGGTCTCGAACAGAAAGAGTGCAGTGGCCGGCGACGGCCGCTTCGGAGGCGAAACGTGAGCGGCCGCGGTCCGCTCACGAGGAAAAGTGAAGTGTGCGGCGGTTCGGGCGAGGCCCGAATCACATAGAAACGGGCAGCTCCGACGCTTGTCCTGATGGTCGCGATGGATTGCGACCGTTCGGAGAGGCGCCCGCGTTGGCCCACCAAAAATCGAATTGAGAGAGAAACGATGGCGCAGACGTTTACCGGTCGCAAGCGCGTAAGAAAGTTTTTCGGAAAAATTGAAGAAGTGGCGGAGATGCCGAACCTCATCGAGGTTCAGAAGGCATCTTATGACCAGTTCCTGCTGGTGAAGGAGCCGGTGGGTGGCCGTCCTGACGAGGGCCTGCAGGCGGTCTTCAAATCGGTATTTCCGATTTCCGACTTTTCCAATTCTTCGCAGCTCGAATTCGTCAAATACGAATTTGAGCCGCCGAAATACGACGTTGACGAATGCCGTCAGCGCGGCATGACCTATGCCGCGCCGCTCAAGGTGACGTTGCGCCTGATCGTGTTCGATATTGACGAGGAAACCGCTGCGCGTTCGGTCAAGGACATCAAGGAGCAGGATGTCTACATGGGCGACATCCCGCTCATGACCAACAACGGCACCTTTATCGTCAACGGCACCGAGCGGGTCATCGTTTCACAGATGCACCGTTCGCCCGGCGTGTTCTTCGATCACGACAAGGGCAAGACCCATTCTTCGGGCAAGCTGTTGTTTGCCGCCCGCATCATTCCCTATCGCGGCTCATGGCTCGATATCGAATTCGACGCCAAGGACATCGTGTTCGCGCGTATCGACCGCCGCCGCAAGATTCCGGTGACCTCGTTGCTCTATGCGCTCGGACTCGATGGCGAGCAGATTCTGAGCACCTTCTACAAGCACGTGACTTACAAGCGCCAGAAAGACGGCTGGCGCGTGCCGTTCGATGCCAACCGGCTGAAGGGCTACAAGGCAATCAACAATCTGGTCGATGCCGACACCGGCCGTACCGTCGTCGAGGCGGGGCACAAGCTCACCGTGCGTCAGGCGCGTCAGTTGGCCGAGAAGGGTCTCAAGGCACTTCGGATGGCCGATGACGAGTTGATCGGCCATTACGTCGCCGAGGATCTGGTCAACGGCAAGACCGGCGAGATCTACATGGAGGCCGGCGAAGAGATTACCGAGAAGAACCTCAAGGGCCTGATCGAAGCCGGCTACAAGGAGCTGCCGCTGCTCGACATCGACCACGTCAACGTCGGCGCCTATATCCGCAACACGTTGTCGGTCGACAAGAACATGACGCGTGAGGATGCGCTGTTCGACATTTATCGCGTGATGCGTCCAGGCGAGCCGCCAACTGTCGATACCGCCGAAGCGATGTTCCGTTCGCTGTTCTTCGACAGCGAACGTTATGATCTTTCTGCGGTTGGCCGCGTCAAGATGAACATGCGGCTTGAGCTCGATGCGCCGGACACCATGCGCGTGCTGCGTAAGGAAGACATCATCTCCGTCATCCGTACCCTCGTCGATCTGCGTGATGGCAAGGGCGAGATCGACGACATCGATCATCTCGGCAACCGCAGGGTGCGCTCGGTCGGCGAGCTCATGGAAAATCAGTATCGCATCGGCCTCTTGCGTATGGAGCGGGCCATCAAGGAGCGCATGTCGTCGGTCGATATCGACACCGTCATGCCGCAGGACCTGATCAACGCCAAGCCGGCGGCTGCTGCGGTGCGCGAGTTCTTCGGCTCGTCCCAGCTCTCGCAATTTATGGACCAGACCAACCCGCTGTCAGAGATCACGCACAAGCGCCGCCTGTCGGCACTCGGGCCGGGCGGCCTCACGCGCGAGCGCGCTGGCTTCGAAGTGCGTGACGTCCATACGACGCACTATGGCCGCATCTGTCCGATCGAGACGCCGGAAGGGCCGAATATCGGACTGATCAATTCGCTCGCCACGTATGCGCGTGTGAACAAGTACGGCTTCGTCGAGACGCCCTATCGCAAGGTCAAGGACGGCCGTGTCACCGACGAGGTGCAGTATCTCTCGGCCATGGAGGAGGGGCGCTACACCGTCGCGCAGGCCAACGCGCAGATCGACGGCCGCGGTCGTTTCACCGAAGACCTGATTGTGTGTCGCCACGCCGGCGACGTCCATCTGGTGCCGCGCGACAAGGTCGATTTCATGGACGTGTCGCCGAAGCAGCTGGTTTCAGTCGCCGCGGCGCTGATCCCGTTCCTGGAGAACGACGACGCCAATCGCGCGCTGATGGGTTCGAACATGCAGCGCCAGGCGGTGCCGCTTGTTCGCTCGGAGGCGCCGTTCGTTGGCACCGGCATGGAAGGCGTGGTGGCGCGTGATTCAGGTGCTTCGATCGCGGCGCGCCGCACCGGCATCATCGACCAGGTGGACGCCACGCGTATCGTGGTGCGCGCAACCGGCGAGACGGATCCGACCAAGCCGGGCGTCGATATCTACCGGTTGATGAAATATCAGCGCTCGAACCAGAACACCTGCATCAACCAGCGGCCGCTGGTGAAGGTGGGCGATCAGGTGGAGAAGGGCGACATCATCGCGGACGGTCCTTCGACCGATCTCGGCGAACTCGCGCTCGGCCGCAACGTGCTGGTCGCGTTCATGCCGTGGAATGGCTACAACTTCGAGGATTCGATTCTGCTTTCCGAGCGGATCGTGAAAGACGACGTGTTCACGTCCATCCACATCGAAGAGTTCGAGGTGATGGCGCGCGACACCAAACTTGGCCCCGAGGAAATCACCCGCGACATCCCGAACGTCTCGGAAGAGGCGCTCAAGAATCTGGACGAAGCGGGCATCGTCTATATCGGCGCCGAGGTGCATGCGGGCGATATTCTGTGCGGTAAAATCACGCCCAAGGGCGAAAGCCCGATGACACCGGAAGAGAAACTTCTGCGCGCCATCTTCGGCGAAAAAGCCTCCGATGTGCGTGACACTTCGCTGCGTGTGCCACCGGGTGTGCAGGGCACTGTCGTGGAAGTGCGCGTGTTCAACCGCCATGGAGTTGAGAAGGACGAGCGTGCGCTCGCGATCGAGCGTGAAGAGATCGAGCGGCTCGCCAAGGACCGTGACGACGAGCAGGCGATCCTCGACCGTAACGTCTACGGCCGACTCGCCGAATTGCTCGAAGGGCGGCAGGGCATTTCCGGCCCGAAGGGCTTCAAGAAGGATTCCAAGATCACCAGGGCGGTGCTGGATGAATATCCACGATCGCAATGGTGGCAGTTCGCCTCGCCCAACGACAAGTTGATGGCCGAGATCGAGGCAATCCGGAAACAGTACGACGAGTTGAAGAAGCTCCTGGAGCAACGCTTCCTCGATAAAGTCGAGAAGCTGCAGCGTGGCGACGAACTTCCGCCCGGCGTGATGAAGATGGTCAAAGTCTTCGTCGCGGTGAAACGGAAGATCCAGCCTGGCGACAAGATGGCCGGACGTCACGGCAACAAGGGCGTGGTGTCAAAGATCGTGCCGGTGGAAGACATGCCGTTTCTTGCGGACGGTCAGCCGGTCGACATCGTGCTCAATCCGCTTGGCGTGCCGAGTCGCATGAATGTCGGGCAGATTCTGGAAACGCATCTCGGCTGGGCATGCGCCGGTCTCGGCCTCAAGATCGGGCAGGCAGTCGACCTTTACAACAGCAAGCAGGACACCAGGCCGCTCAAGGACATCCTCAAGAAGATCTACGGCGATGACGAGACGATCAAATCGCTGAGTGAGGACGATCTGGTCGAACTTGGTGGCAATCTGCGGCACGGTGTGCCGATCGCAACGCCCGTGTTTGACGGGGCCAAGGAAGCCGACATCGAGAAAATGCTCGACCTTGCCGGCCTCGATCATTCCGGCCAGGTCACCGTCTTTGACGGGCGCACCGGCGAGTCGTTCGACCGAAAAGTCACGGTCGGCCACATCTACATGCTCAAACTGCACCATCTCGTGGACGACAAGATCCATGCCCGTTCGATTGGCCCGTATTCGCTGGTCACCCAGCAGCCGCTCGGCGGCAAGGCGCAGTTCGGCGGCCAGCGGTTCGGCGAAATGGAAGTGTGGGCGCTTGAAGCATACGGCGCGGCTTACACCTTGCAGGAAATGCTCACCGTGAAGTCGGACGACGTTGCCGGCCGTACCAAGGTGTACGAGGCGATCGTACGCGGCGATGACACGTTCGAGGCGGGCATTCCGGAAAGCTTCAACGTGCTGGTCAAGGAAATGCGCTCGCTCGGCCTCAATGTCGATCTGCACAATTCCAAGCAGCAGCGACAGGGTCAGGGCGGCGAGACGGCGGAAGCCGCCGAATAACGAGCGTTGCGGCCGGTCGTTTCAGGCCGGCCGTCCACGCGGTGCGATGACAGTATTCGAATGCAGCCGGCCGAGGCCGGCGTAGCGGAGATGGCAATGAATCAAGAAATCATGAATCTCTTCAGCCCGCAGGCTCCGGCTCAGGTCTTCGACCAGATCCGGATCTCGATTGCGAGCCCGGAGAAGATTTTGTCCTGGTCCTACGGCGAGATCAAAAAGCCCGAGACCATCAATTACCGCACCTTCAAGCCCGAGCGCGACGGTCTGTTCTGCGCGCGCATCTTCGGGCCGATCAAGGATTACGAGTGCTTGTGCGGCAAGTACAAGCGCATGAAGTACAAGGGGATCATCTGCGAGAAGTGTTCTGTCGAAGTGACGCTCAGCCGTGTACGGCGGGAGCGCATGGGACACATAGAGCTTGCGGCCCCGGTTGCGCACATCTGGTTCCTCAAGTCGCTTCCGAGCCGCATCGGTCTGCTGCTCGACATGACGCTCAAGGACCTCGAGCGCATCCTCTATTTCGAATATTATGTCGTGCTTGAGCCGGGGCTCACCCCGCTCAAGGACCGTCAGCTGCTGTCCGAGGACGAGTATCTCAAGGCGCAGGAGGAATTCGGCGCCGACAGCTTCACCGCCACAATCGGCGCAGAAGCGATCCGCGAGATGCTCAAGGGCATCGACCTCGAAAAAATGCAGGTCGAATTGCGCACCGGCATCGGAGAGACCGACAGCGATATCAAGAAAAAGAAGATCGCCAAGCGGTTGAAGCTGATCGAGGCTTTCATTGCCTCCGGCAACAAACCGGAATGGATGATTTTGACCGTGGTCCCGGTGATCCCGCCCGATCTGCGGCCTCTGGTACCGCTCGACGGCGGCCGATTTGCCACGTCCGATCTCAACGATCTCTACCGCCGCGTCATCAACCGCAACAACCGTCTGAAGCGGCTGATCGAACTGCGCGCGCCGGACATCATCATCCGCAACGAGAAGCGCATGCTGCAGGAAGCGGTCGATGCGCTGTTCGACAACGGCCGCCGCGGCCGCGTCATCACCGGCGCCAACAAGCGCCCGCTGAAGTCGCTCGCCGACATGCTGAAGGGAAAGCAGGGCCGGTTCCGCCAGAACCTGCTCGGAAAACGCGTCGACTATTCCGGCCGTTCGGTGATCGTGGTTGGACCCGAGCTCAAGCTGCACCAGTGCGGCCTGCCGAAGAAGATGGCGCTCGAACTGTTCAAGCCGTTCATCTATTCGCGGCTCGATGCCAAAGGTCTTTCCACGACCGTGAAGCAAGCCAAGAAGCTGGTGGAAAAGGAAAAGCCGGAGGTCTGGGACATCCTCGACGAGGTGATCCGCGAACACCCGGTACTTCTGAACCGCGCACCGACCCTGCATCGTCTGGGCATCCAGGCGTTCGAACCGGTGTTGATCGAGGGCAAGGCGATCCAGCTGCATCCGCTGGTCTGTGCCGCATTCAACGCCGATTTCGACGGCGACCAGATGGCTGTGCATGTCCCGCTGTCGCTCGAAGCGCAGCTGGAAGCGCGTGTGCTAATGATGTCGACCAACAATATCCTGCATCCGGCCAACGGGCAGCCGATCATCGTGCCGTCGCAGGACATTGTGCTGGGTCTTTATTACCTTTCGTTGTTGCGCGAGGGCGAGCCCGGCGAGAACAAAGCCTTCAGCGACATGGCCGAGATCGACCACGCGTTGCAGGAGAAGGTCATCAGCCTGCACAGCAAGATCCGCTATCGCTGGATCGGCGTGGACGAGAAGGGCAAGGAATTCACGAAGTGGTACGAGACTACGCCTGGCCGCGTGGTGCTCGGCAACGTGCTGCCGCGCAGCCCGAAGGTTCCGTTTGACGCGGTCAACCGCCTGATGACCAAGCGCGAGATTTCCGCGATGATCGATCAGGTCTACCGCCACTGCGGGCAGAAAGAGACGGTGATCTTCTGCGACCGCATCATGGCGCTCGGCTTCTATCACGCCTTCAAGGCCGGCATCTCGTTCGGCAAGGACGACATGGTGGTGCCGGAGTCCAAATGGCGGATCGTGGAAGGCACGCGCGAACTCGCCAAGGAGTTCGAGCAGCAATACAACGACGGCCTCATCACCCAGGGCGAGAAGTACAACAAGGTGGTCGACGCCTGGTCGAAGTGCACCGAGACCATTGCTGACGAGATGATGCGCGAGATCTCGACGGTCAAGAAGGACGCGAAGGGGCACGACGAGCAGGTTAACTCGATCTACATGATGGCACATTCCGGCGCGCGCGGTTCGCCCGCCCAGATGCGTCAACTTGCCGGCATGCGCGGCCTGATGGCCAAGCCGTCGGGCGAAATCATCGAGAGCCCGATCATCTCGAACTTCAAGGAAGGCCTGTCGGTGCTCGAGTACTTCAACTCGACTCACGGTGCTCGCAAGGGCCTGGCCGACACCGCCTTGAAGACGGCGAACTCCGGCTACCTGACGCGGCGTCTGGTCGACGTGGCGCAGGATTGCATCATCACGTCGGAGGATTGCGGATCCAGGGGCGGCATCAAGGTGCGCGCCATTATCGATGCCGGTACCGTGGTGGCATCGCTCGCCATGCGTATCCTCGGCCGCACGACGGCAGAGGACATCAAGGATCCGGCCAGCAACAAGATTGTAGTCAAGCGCGGCACCCTGCTGACGGAGCCGGAAGTCGAAGCGATCACGAATGCCGGCGTGCAGGAAATGAAGATTCGCTCGGTGCTCACCTGCGAGTCGAAAAACGGAGTGTGCGGGGCCTGTTACGGGCGCGATCTTGCCCGCGGTACCCCGGTCAACATGGGTGAGGCAGTAGGCGTCATTGCGGCGCAATCGATCGGCGAGCCTGGTACCCAACTTACCATGCGCACGTTCCACATCGGCGGCGCGGCGCAAATCTCCGAGCAGTCGTTCATCGAGTCGAACTTCGACGGCAAGATCAAGATCAAAGGCAAGAACATCGCCAAGAACTCCGACGGCGACGTTGTGGCGATGGTGCGCAACATGGTGGTGGCGGTGGTTGATCCCGACGGCACCGAACGCGCGCATCACCGCATCCCCTACGGTGCGCGCATGCGCATCGAGGACGGCGACAAGATCAAGCGCGGCCAGCGCATCGCCGAGTGGGATCCCTATACGCGGCCGATCCTCACGGAAGTCGATGGCACCATCGCTTTCGAGGACCTGGTTGATGGGCTCTCGATGTCCGAAGCGCTCGACGAGTCGACCGGCATTGCCAAGCGCGTGGTGATCGACTGGCGTACAGGCTCGTCCCGCAATCAGCAGGACCTGCGCCCGGCGATCGTGATCAAGTCGGGCAGCAAACTGCTGAAGCTCGCACGCGGGGGTGACGCGCGCTACCAGCTGGCGGTCGACGCCATCATCTCGGTCGATCCCGGCGCCCAAGTGAAAGCGGGCGACGTGATCGCGCGCATCCCGACCGAGAGTGCCAAGACCCGCGACATTACCGGCGGTCTGCCGCGTGTGGCGGAGCTGTTCGAGGCGCGCAAGCCGAAGGACGCGGCGATTATCGCCGAGATCGGCGGCACGGTGCGGTTCGGAAAGGACTACAAGAACAAGCGCCGCGTCACGATCGAGCCGTCAGGCAAGGGTGACGAGCTGAAGGAGTACCTGATCCCGAAGGGCAAGCACATCCATCTGCAGGATGGCGACGTCATCGAGAAGGGCGATTATATCGTCGAGGGCAATCCAGCTCCGCATGACATTCTCGCCATCAAAGGCGTCGAAGAGCTCGCTGCCTATCTGGTGAACGAAATCCAGGAGGTCTATCAACTCCAGGGCGTCAACATCAATGACAAGCACATCGAGGTGATTGTTCGCCAGATGCTGCAAAAGGTCGAGATAGACGATACCGGCGAGACCGAACTGTTGCAGGGTGAGCAGCTCGACAAGACCGAGCTCGACGAGATCAACGCTCGAGCCGAAGCAGAAGGCAAGAAGGGCGCCTCTGGCCATCCGGTTCTGCTCGGCATCACCAAGGCGAGCCTGCAGACCCGCTCGTTCATCTCGGCTGCGTCATTCCAGGAGACCACGCGTGTGCTGACCGAGGCCGCCGTCAACGGGAAGGCGGACACGCTCGATGGGCTCAAGGAAAATGTCATTGTCGGCCGCCTGATTCCGGCCGGCACCGGCGCAATGATGAACGACCTGCGCGAGGTTGCCACCAAGCGCGACGCGCTCATCCTGGAGGAGCGCGAGAAGGACGCGGCCAAGGCCGCCGCCGCGGCTGAGGCTGCGGAAGCACCGGCGCTGCCGGCGGCGGAATAAGCCGCCTCGCGTGTCGAAAATTGACAGGGCCGCCCCCGAAAAAGGGGCGGCCTTCGTCACCGCGACCGCGTTGCCGCGAAGAGCCCCAAAGCTGCGACTTTTCGGGCACTTCTGCCTTGACTTAGCGGAATGTGGCCGATACATACGCCACACTTTTCGGCAGGCGGTGAGCTTTGCTTGCTCGGAACGGCCGCCCAGCTAACCCTTTGAGATCTATAGTGTTTCTTCTCAAAGCTTTGGCTGGCGCAATCGCCTCGAGCGATAAAGCTCAGACGCTGCCACTGACAGCCAATGTCAGAGTGCAGGTGAACGACCGCGGCGCTTGACCGCTTGCGGCCGTCCGGAACGGAAAAGCGCCCCCGCAAGTGAAGCGGATGGCGCGATTTCGTTTTGCGCGTGGAAAACGCGCGGGAATGCCGGGGCGTATGCCCAAATGAATTGCGGACGGGTTCGTCCGTTGGAACTGCAAGGGTCGCGAGGCCCGAACCGATTTCGGGCGCTGCGCCGCCCAAACGAAGGATGCGAAGGCTAACAATGCCGACGATCAACCAGCTGATTGCCAAGCCACGTGCGCCGCTGAAGGCGCGCAACAAGGTGCCGGCGCTGCAGGCGAGTCCGCAAAAGCGCGGCGTCTGCACGCGCGTCTACACGACCACGCCGAAGAAGCCGAACTCGGCTTTGCGCAAGGTTGCCAAGGTGCGCCTGACCAACGGCTTCGAGGTGATCGGTTACATCCCGGGCGAGGGCCATAATCTGCAGGAGCACTCGGTGGTGATGATCCGCGGCGGCCGCGTGAAGGATCTGCCGGGTGTGCGCTATCACATCCTGCGCGGCGTGCTCGACACCCAGGGCGTGAAGAATCGCAAACAGCGCCGTTCGAAATACGGCGCCAAGCGGCCGAAATAAGGATCAGCGTCATGTCCCGCCGTCACGCCGCAGAAAAGCGCGAGATCATCCCGGACCCGAAGTTCGGCAACGTCGTCGTCAGCAAGTTCATGAATGCCATCATGTACGATGGCAAAAAGTCGGTTGCCGAGAATATCGTTTACGGCGCGCTCGACATGATCGAGGGCAAGACCAAGCAGAACCCGCTTTCCGTATTCCAGCAGGCGCTCGACAACGTCATGCCGTCGATCGAGGTGCGCTCGCGGCGCGTGGGCGGGGCAACCTACCAGGTGCCGGTGGAGGTGCGCATCTCGCGCCGCCAGGCACTGGGCATTCGCTGGATCATTACGGCCGCGCGTGAGCGCAACGAAAAAACCATGACCGAGCGGCTTTCGGCCGAACTGCTCGATGCGTCGAACAACAGGGGAAACGCCGTCAAAAAGCGCGAGGACACCCACAAGATGGCGGAAGCCAACCGGGCCTTCTCGCATTACCGCTGGTGACAGCGAACAAATTCAAGGACCAGATCCCCTATGCCACGCAGCCACCAAATCGAGGACTACCGCAATTTCGGCATCATGGCTCACATCGATGCCGGCAAGACTACGACGACCGAGCGGATCCTCTATTACACCGGCAAGAGCCACAAGATCGGCGAGGTGCATGAAGGCGCCGCGACGATGGATTGGATGGAGCAGGAACAGGAGCGCGGCATCACCATCACTTCGGCCGCGACCACTGCGCTCTGGAAAAACAAGCGTCTCAACATCATCGACACGCCCGGCCATGTCGACTTCACAATTGAGGTAGAACGCTCGTTGCGAGTGCTCGATGGCGCCGTCTGCGTGCTCGACTCCAACCAGGGCGTCGAGCCGCAGACCGAGACGGTCTGGCGCCAGGGCGACAAGTACAAGGTTCCGCGCATCGTCTTTGCCAACAAGATGGACAAGATCGGCGCCGACTTCTTCAAATGTCTTGATGACATCAAGACCCGCCTCGGCGCCAGACCGGTGGCGATCCAGCTTCCGATTGGATCAGAGCAGCAATTCAAGGGGCTCATTGATCTGGTGCGCATGAAGGGCGTGGTGTGGGACGATGAATCGCTCGGTGCCAAGTACCAGGACATCGACATCCCGGCCGACATGCTCGACCAGGCCAAGGAATATCGCGACAAGATGGTCGAAGCTGCCTGCGAGCTCGACGACGATGCCACCACCGCTTACCTCGAAGGCAAAATGCCGGACGAGGCCACGCTGAAGAAGCTGATCCGTAAGGCGGTGATCACCGGTGCCTTCTTCCCCGTGCTGTGCGGCTCGGCATTCAAGAACAAGGGCGTGCAGCCGCTGCTCGACGCGGTTGTCGATTATCTGCCGAGCCCGCTCGACGTGCCGCCGATCAAGGGCATCAATCCGGACAACGGCGAAGAAGTCGTGCGCAAGCCGGGCGACAGTGAGCCCATGGCGTTGCTGGCTTTCAAGATCATGGACGATCCCTTCGTCGGCACCATCACCTTCTGCCGCATCTATTCCGGCACGCTGGCAAGCGGAACCGGCGTGATCAACTCGACCAAAGAACGCAAGGAGCGCATCGGCCGCATGTTGCTGATGCATGCGAACAACCGCGAAGACATCAAGGAAGCTTATGCCGGCGACATCGTCGCGCTGGCGGGCCTGAAGGAAGTGCGTACCGGCGACACGCTGTGTGACGCCAAGCATCCGGTCATTCTGGAAAAGATGGAGTTCCCCGATCCGGTCATCGAGATCGCGATCGAGCCGAAGTCGAAGGCCGACCAGGAAAAACTCGGCGTCGCACTTGCCAAGCTGGCGGCCGAGGATCCGTCATTCCGTGTCTCCACCGACCAGGAAAGCGGGCAAACCATCCTCAAGGGCATGGGCGAACTGCATCTCGACATCAAGGTCGACATCCTCAAGCGCACCTACAAGGTCGATGCCAATATCGGCGCGCCGCAGGTGGCGTTCCGCGAGAAGATCACTCAGCGCGCTGAAGTCGACTACCAGCACAAAAAACAGACAGGTGGTTCCGGCCAGTTCGCACAGGTCAAGATCGTGGCCGAGCCGGCGCAGCCGGGCGCGCCGTTCGAATTCGTCAATGAGATTGTCGGCGGCGCGGTGCCGAAGGAATACATCCCTGGCGTCGAGAAGGGCCTGGAGTCGGTGCTCGGCTCCGGCGTTCTTGCCGGCTTTCCGGTGGTTGACCTCAAGGTCTCGCTGATCGACGGCCGCTATCATGACGTCGACTCTTCTGCGCTGGCATTCGAAATTGCCGCGCGCGCTGCCTTGCGCGAGGCGCTGCAAAAGGGTCGGCCGGTTCTGCTTGAGCCGATCATGAAGGTCGAGGTGGTGACGCCGGAAGACTATACCGGCTCGGTCATCGGCGACCTCAATTCCCGGCGCGGCCAAATTCTCGGCCAGGACATGCGCGGCAACGCCAACGTCATCAACGCGATGGTGCCGCTGATGAACATGTTCGGCTACGTCAACAACCTGCGGTCCATGTCTCAGGGCCGCGCCACATTCACCATGCAGTTCGATCACTACGCGGAACTGCCCGCGAACGTGTCGGCCGAAGTGCAGAAGAAATTCGCCTGATTGCGTGTTGAAGCGCGAACCGAAGGATCTGAACGGAGAGTTCCATGGCAAAAGAGAAATTCCAACGTAACAAGCCGCATTGCAATATCGGGACGATCGGTCACGTCGACCACGGCAAGACCACGCTGACTGCGGCAATCACCAAGGTTCTGGCCGAGACCGGCGGCGCCACCTTCACCGCCTATGATCAGATCGACAAGGCGCCGGAGGAGAAGGCGCGCGGGATCACGATCTCGACAGCGCATGTCGAATATGAAACCGCCAACCGCCACTATGCTCACGTCGACTGCCCCGGCCACGCCGACTATGTGAAGAACATGATCACCGGCGCGGCGCAGATGGACGGCGCTATCCTGGTGGTGTCCGCCGCCGACGGGCCGATGCCGCAGACGCGCGAACACATTTTGCTCGCCCGGCAGGTCGGCGTTCCGGCGCTTGTGGTCTACATGAACAAGGTCGACATGGTGGACGATCCGGAACTGCTCGAGCTGGTCGAGCTTGAGGTTCGCGAGCTTTTGTCGAAGTACAATTTTCCCGGCGACAAGATTCCGATCGTCAAGGGCTCGGCGCTGATGGCGCTTGAGGGCAAGGACGAGAAGCTCGGCAAGGAGTTGATCCTTGAACTGATGAAGCAGGTCGACGCCTACATTCCGCAGCCGGAGCGTCCGAAGGATCAGCCGTTCCTGATGCCGGTGGAAGACGTGTTCTCGATCTCTGGCCGCGGCACCGTGTGCACCGGCCGCATCGAGCGCGGCATTATCAAGGTCGGCGAGGAAGTCGAAATTGTCGGCATCAAGCCGACCACCAAGACCGTGGTCACAGGCGTCGAGATGTTCCGCAAGCTGCTCGACCAGGGCGAGGCTGGCGACAACGTCGGCTGCCTGCTGCGTGGCACCAAGCGCGAGGAAGTCGAGCGCGGCCAGGTGCTGTGCAAGCCCGGCTCGGTGAAACCGCACACCAAGTTCAAGGCCGAGGCCTACATCCTGACCAAGGAGGAGGGCGGTCGTCACACTCCGTTCTTCACCAACTATCGCCCGCAGTTCTATTTCCGCACCACCGACGTGACCGGCATCGTGCATCTGCCGCAGGGCACGGAAATGGTGATGCCGGGCGACAACGTGGCGATGGAAGTGCACCTGATCGTGCCGATCGCCATGGAAGAGAAACTTCGCTTCGCCATTCGCGAGGGCGGCCGCACGGTCGGCGCCGGCGTGGTGGCGAGCATCATCGAGTAACGTTGCTGTTGTGCCCCGCGAAAGCGGGGCACCCGGTTTTTTGCGTGCCGCAAGGCAGCTGGGACTTAGCACTGGATCGTCCGCCTCGGGCGGATGATGACAGTCCAGAGAGAAACGAAAAAATGAACGGCCAGAATATCCGGATCCGGCTCAAGGCGTTCGATCACCGCATCCTCGATGCGTCGACGCGCGAGATCGTGAACACCGCCAAGCGCACAGGCGCTCAGGTGCGCGGACCGATCCCGCTGCCGACGCGAATCGAGAAGTTCACGGTGAACCGCTCGCCGCATATCGACAAGAAGAGCCGCGAACAGTTCGAGATGCGCACCCATAAGCGCCTCTTGGACATCGTCGATCCGACGCCGCAAACGGTGGACGCGCTGATGAAGCTCGACCTTGCCGCCGGCGTCGACGTCGAGATCAAACTGTAAGGCCGAAGCGAGGACTTAAGATGCGTTCCGGAGTGGTTGCGCAAAAGATGGGGATGACCCGGGTGTTCACCGAAGCCGGTGAACACGTGCCGGTGACTGTCCTGCAGCTTGCGCAGTGCCAGGTGGTCGCTCACCGCACCAAAGACAAGAACGGCTATGTGGCGCTTCAGCTTGGCGCCGGGCCCCGCCGCACCAACAACATGATCAAGGCCGACCGCGGCTATTTCGCCAAGGCCAAAGTCGAGCCCAAGCGCAAGCTTGCCGAATTCCGCGTAACTGAGGACGCTCTGATCCCGGTCGGCGCCGAAATCACCGCCGATCATTTTGTCGCTGGCCAGTTCGTCGATGTCTGCGGCATCTCGATCGGCAAGGGCTTTGCTGGCGGCATGAAGCGGTGGAATTTCGGTGGCCTGCGCGCGTCCCACGGCGTGTCGATTTCGCACCGCTCGATTGGTTCGACCGGCGGACGCCAGGACCCGGGCAAGACCTTCAAGAACAAGAAGATGCCGGGACATATGGGCGTCGATCGTGTGACCACGCTCAATCTCAAAGTGGTGCAGACCGACGTCGAGCGCGGCCTCATTCTCGTTGAAGGCGCGGTCCCCGGCGCCAAGGGCGGCTGGATCACCGTGCGCGACGCGGTAAAGAAGAAGTTGCCGAAAGAAGCGCCCAAGCCGGGCAAGTTCCGCCTGAGCGAGGCCGGCGAGGCCAAGGCTGAACCCAAGTCGGAATCGAAGCCCGAAGCAACGTCTGAGTCCAAGCCGGCCGAGACGCAAGCGCCCGCGGCCGTCGCAGCCCCCGCCGAAAAGGAGGGCGCGTGACATGGAATTGAAGATCACCACCCTTGAGGGCAAGGAAGCCGGCTCGATCCAGCTCCCGGATGCGATCTTCGGCCTCGAGCCGCGGTCCGACATCCTGCAGCGCTGCGTGAATTGGCAACTCGCCAAGCGCCAGCGCGGGACCCACAAGACCAAGGGGCGCAGCGAGATCAATCGCACCGGCAAGAAGATGTATGCGCAGAAAGGCACGGGCCAGGCCCGTCACGGTCCCGCCAGCGTTTCGCAGTTCCGCGGCGGTGGCCGGGTGTTCGGTCCGCTCGTGCGCAGCCACGCCATCAACCTGCCAAAGAAGGTACGCGCGCTCGCGCTGAAGCATGCCCTGTCGGCCAAGGCGAAGGACGGCGGCATCATCGTCATCGACAAGGCGAGCGTGAAGGACGGAAAGACCAAGGCGCTGGCCAAGCAGTTCGGCAAGCTTGGGCTCGAAAACGCTTTGATCATCGATGGCGCGGAAATCGAGAACAATTTCCGCAGCGCCGCGCGCAACATTCCGAATATCGACGTGCTGCCGGTTCAGGGCATCAACGTCTACGACATCATGCGGCGCAAGACCCTGGTGCTGACCAAGGCTGCGCTTGATGCGCTGGAGGCGCGGTTCAAATGAGCACCAGCGATCCCCGCCATTACGACGTCATCCTCTCGCCGGTGATTACCGAAAAGGCGACCATGGCGTCCGAGCACAACAAGGTCATGTTCAAGGTGCGCAAGGACGCCACCAAGCCGCAGATCAAGGAAGCGGTGGAAAAGCTATTCGACGTCAAGGTCAAGAACGTCAACACGCTGGTGCGCCGCGGCAAGATCAAGGCGTTCAAGAACAAGCTCGGACAGCGATCCGATGTGAAGCGCGCGATCGTGACGCTGGAAGAGGGTCACCGCATCGACGTGACCACCGGATTGTAAAGGGATCGTGCGATGGCGTTAAAAACATACAATCCGACCACGCCGAGTCAGCGTCAGCTGGTCAATATCGACCGCTCCACGCTGCACAAGGGCGCGCCGGTGAAGGCGTTGACCGAGGGCCAGACCTCGACCGGCGGGCGCAACAACAATGGTCGCATCACCTCACGGTTCCGCGGCGGCGGCCACAAGCAGGCTTATCGCAAGATCGATTTCCGGCGCGCCAAGTTCGACGTGCCGGCGACCGTCGAAAGGATTGAATACGATCCCAATCGGACGGGCTTCATTGCGCTGATCAAGTACCAGGACGGCGAGCTTGCTTACATCCTGGCGCCGCAGCGCCTGGCGCCCGGCGATCAGGTGATCGCTTCCGAGCACGCCGACGTGAAGCCGGGCAATGCCATGCCGGTGGCCAACATTCCGGTCGGTACCATCGTGCACAATATTGAGATCAAGATCGGCAAGGGTGGCCAGATCGCGCGCTCTGCCGGCTCCTATGCGCAGATTGTCGGGCGTGACCAGGATTACGTCATCCTGCGGCTCAATTCGACCGAGCAGCGCATGGTGCACGGCCGCTGCATGGCCACAATTGGTGCGGTGTCGAACCCCGACAACATGAACACCACCATCGGCAAGGCCGGTCGCCAGCGCTGGCTCGGCCGCATGCCGCACAATCGCGGCATCACCATGAATCCGGTCGATCACCCGCATGGCGGTCGCACCAAGGGCGGCGGTCACTGGACCACGCCGTGGGGCTTTCCGACCAAGGGCAAGAAGACCCGCAAGAACAAGCGCACAAAGAAATTCATCATCGCCAGCCGGCACGACCGCAAGAAGAAGCAGCAGTAGGAACAACGATATGACGCGTTCAGTCTGGAAGGGCCCGTTTGTCGACGGTTATCTGCTGCGCAAGGCGGAGGCCGCGCGCTCGTCAGGCCGCCACGAGATGATCAAGATATGGAGCCGGCGCTCGACCATTCTGCCGCAGTTCGTCGGTTTGAATTTCGGCGTGTACAACGGACAGAAGCACATCCCGGTCATGGTGACCGAGGAAATGGTCGGTCACAAGTTCGGCGAGTTCGCACCGAGCCGGATGTTCTACGGCCACACCTCCGACCGCAAGGCCAAGCGCACTGCCGCGCCCGGCGCGCCGGCTGCGCCTGCCGCCGCTCCGGCTGCAGCGCCGGCGGCGAGCTAAAGGATCGAGAGAACCGTCATGGGCAAGAGCGCACGCGAACGAGGCCTCCCCGACAACGAGGCCAAGGCGGTAACCCGGATGATCCGGGTATCGCCCCAGAAGCTCAATCTTGTCGCGCAATTGATCCGCGGCAAAAAGGTCGCGAGCGCGCTCGCGGACCTGGAGTTTTCGCGCAAGCGCATCGCCAAGGATGTTCGCAAATGCCTGGAGTCGGCGATCGCCAACGCCGAAAACAATCACGACCTCGACGTCGATGATCTCATCGTCGCCGAGGCCCATGTCGGAAAGGCGCTCGTGATCAAGCGCTTTACCCCGCGCGGCCGTGGCCGGGTCGGGGGCATTTTCAAGCCGTTCGCCAATCTGACCATCGTGGTGCGTCAGGTCGAGGCGCAAGCCGAGGCGAAGGCCTAGGGAGTAGTTGATGGGTCAGAAAGTCAATCCAATCGGGCTGCGGCTCGGCGTCAATCGTACCTGGGATTCGCGTTGGTACGCCGGCAAGGCCGAGTATGGCACGCTGTTGCATGAGGACATCAAGATCCGTGAAGAGCTGATGAAACAGCTCAAGCAGGCGGCCGTGTCCCATATCGTGATCGAGCGCCCGCACAAGAAGTGCCGGGTGACAATCCACTCGGCGCGGCCTGGCGTGGTCATCGGCAAGAAGGGCGCCGATATCGAGAAACTCCGCAAGTCGGTGGCCAAGCTCACCGACAGTGACGTCGTCATCAATATTGTCGAAATCCGCAAGCCCGAGCTCGATGCGCAGCTGGTCGCGGAGTCGATCGCGCAACAGCTCGAGCGCCGTGTGGCATTCCGGCGCGCGATGAAGCGCGCGGTGCAGTCGGCGATGCGGCTCGGCGCGGAAGGCATCCGCATCAATTGCTCCGGCCGTCTGGGCGGCGCGGAAATTGCCCGTATGGAATGGTACCGCGAGGGCCGCGTGCCGCTGCACACTTTGCGCGCTGACGTCGACTACGGCGTCGCCACCGCTTTCACCACCTATGGTACCTGCGGCGTGAAGGTCTGGATCTTCAAAGGCGAAATCCTCGAACACGATCCGATGGCGCAGGACAAAAAGCTCGCCGAGGGTGACCAGGGCCGTCCGCGCCGCGAAACCGCGGCCTGAGAGGAAAACAAGAGTTAAGTCATGCTGCAACCGATCCGCACCAAGTTCCGCAAGGCGTTCAAGGGCCGCATCCATGGCGTCGCCACCAGCGGCGCTACGCTCGCCTTCGGTCAATATGGCCTCAAGGCGCTGGAGCCCGAGCGCGTCACCGCGCGCCAGATCGAGGCTGCCCGCCGCGCGCTGACCCGCTTCATGAAGCGATCGGGCCGGGTGTGGATCCGCGTCTTTCCGGACGTGCCGGTGTCGAAGAAGCCGATCGAGGTGCGCATGGGCAAGGGCAAGGGTACGCCGGAAGTTTGGGTGTGCCGCGTAAAGCCCGGCCGCATCCTGTTCGAAGTCGACGGCATTCCGATTGCAGTCGCCAGAGAAGCCTTGGCGCTCGCCGCCGCCAAGCTGCCGGTCAAGACCCGTTTTATCGAACGAATCGCCGAGTGATTGCCATGAAAGCCGCCGACGCAAGAGCGATGACGATCGACCAGATCGACGACGAGGTGCTCAAGCTGAAGAAGGAGCAGTTCAATCTGCGCTTCCAGCGGGCGACCGGTCAGCTCGAGAATACTTCGCGCGTCCGCGCCATCCGCCGCGACGTCGCGCGCCTGAAGACCATCGCCGGACAGAAGCGCGCCGGCATGCCGGGACCTGAGCCAAAAGCCGATGCCGCGGCGAAGCCCGCGAAAAGAACCCGATCCGCCAAACCGAAGGCCGCCGCGAAGACGACTTCGCGCGCCAAGCCGAAGTCGAAGAAGTAAGGGGTATTAGATGCCGAAGCGTACGCTGCAGGGCGTCGTCGTGAGCGACAAGCCGAACAAGACGGTGATCGTGCGCGTCGACCGGCGTTTTACCCATGCGACGATGAAGAAAACCATTCGCCGCTCGAAGAAGTATCACGCGCACGACGAGCAGAACGAGTATTCGGTCGGCGACATGGTGTGGATCGAGGAGGGCCGTCCGATTTCGAAGCTCAAGTGCTGGACGGTGATCCGGGGCGAGAAGAAACAGAAAGCTCAATAAGCGTCATGTTTTTGAAGAAACCGCGCGCACAGACAATGAGAGCCGCATCATGATCCAGATGCAAACCAACCTCGACGTGGCGGATAATTCCGGCGCGCGCCGCGTTATGTGCATCAAGGTGCTGGGCGGCTCGAGACGGAAATACGCCACCATCGGCGACATCATCGTCGTTTCGGTGAAGGAAGCGATCCCGCGCGGTCGCGTAAAAAAGGGCGAGGTCATGAAGGCCGTCGTCGTGCGCATCTCCAAGGACATCAAGCGTCCGGATGGTTCGGTCATCCGCTTCGATCGCAATGCAGCAGTGCTTATCACGCCGCAGATGGAGCCGGTTGGCACCCGCATCTTCGGGCCGGTGCCGCGCGAATTGCGCGCCAAGAATCACATGAAGATCATCTCGCTTGCGCCGGAGGTGCTGTGATGGCCGCAAAGATCCGCAAGGGCGACAAGGTGATCGTGCTCACCGGCCGCGATAAAGGCCGCAGCGGCGAGGTAATCGAAGTGCGCCCGGCCGAGGCGCGCGCGCTGGTGCGCGGCATCAACATGGTCAAGCGCCACCAGCGGCAGAGTGCGCAGCAGGAGGGCGGGATCATCTCCAAGGAGAGCATGATTCATTTGTCCAACCTGGCGCTCGCCGATCCCAAAGACGGCAAGCCGACCCGCGTCGGCTTCAAGTTCATCGGCGAGGGTCACGACCGCAAGAAAGTCCGTGTTTCCAGGCGTTCCGGAGTTGAGATCGATGGCTGATACGCAAACCGACACCGAAACCAAGAAGCCCGCGCAGGGCGCACCGAAAGCGGCCAAGGAGGGCGGCAAGCCCGCCGGCGGGCCGAAGCCGAAACAGCCGCGCGAGCGCTCCGACTATGTTGCGCGCATGAAGACGCATTACGAGCAGGTCGTGCGCGGCGAAATGACCAAGCAGTTCGGCTACAAGAACCGCATGCAGGTGCCCGCGATCACCAAGGTGGTGCTCAACATGGGTATCGGTGAGGGCGTTGCCGATCGCAAGAAGGTGGATAATGCGGCCACCGACCTGTCGCTGATTGCCGGCCAGAAGGCCGTCATCACGAAGTCGCGCAAGTCGATCGCCACCTACAAGCTGCGCGACGGCCAGGCCATCGGCTGCAAGGTGACGCTGCGCCAGGCGCGCATGTACGACTTCATCGACCGGCTGGTAAATATCGCGTTGCCGCGAATCCGCGACTTCCGCGGGCTCAATCCGAAAAGCTTCGATGGCCGCGGCAACTACAGCCTTGGCATCAAGGAACACATCGTGTTTCCCGAGATCGATTTCGACAAAGTCACCAACTCGTGGGGCATGGACATCACGGTTTGCACGAATGCGCGTAACGACGACGAAGCGCGCGCACTGCTGACCGCATTCAACTTTCCGTTCCGGCAGTGAGCGGCGATAACGCCGTCTCATACGCGGAACCGTAAGGAGCGAACGTAATGGCGAAGAAGAGTTCGATCGAGAAGAACAAACGGCGGCGCAAGATGGCCAAGAAGTTTTCCGGCCGGCGAGCGCGTCTGAAAGCGATCGCGCACGACAAGAAATTGCCGACCGAGGAGCGGTTCGCCGCCACCCTCAAGCTGGCGGAATTGCCGCGAAATTCCTCGGCCACCCGCATCCGTAACCGCTGCGAACTGTCGGGCCGCCCGCGCGCTTATTACCGCAAGCATCGTCTCAGCCGTATCGCGTTGCGCGAGCTCGGTTCCAAGGGCCTGATTCCTGGCCTGTTGAAGTCGAGCTGGTGAGGAGGACCGAATGGCAGTGAACGATCCGATCGGCGATTTGATCGCGCGCATCCGCAACGCGCAGATGCGAGCCAAATCCAAGGTTTCCATGCCGGGCTCCAAGCAGCGCGAGCGCGTGCTCGAGGTGCTCAAGACCGAGGGCTACATCCGCGGCTATACGTCGGTCGCGCATGCCGACGGCCGCAGCGAGCTTGAGATCGAGCTGAAATACTTTGACGGCGAGCCGGTGATCCGCGAGATCGCGCGGGTCTCCAAGCCCGGCCGGCGCGTCTACGCCTCGGTCAAGGCGCTGCCGCGCATCAACAACGGCCTCGGCATGGCAATTGTCTCCACGCCCAAAGGGGTGATGGCAGATCATGACGCCCGCGACGCCAATGTCGGCGGCGAAATCCTTTGCACGGTGTTCTGATGTCTCGCATTGGCAACAAAGCGGTCACCATCCCGACCGGCGTCACCGCCAATGTGGAAGGCCAGACCATCAAGGTGAAGGGCCCTAAGGGCGCCATGCAGCACACGCTGCATGACGACGTCGTGATCAAGATGGACAAGGGTGCCATCAAGCTCGACCCGCGCAACGAAACGAAGCGGGCGCGCTCGATGTGGGGCACCTCACGCACGTTGGTCGCCAATCTGGTCTCCGGCGTGACCAAGGGCTTTGAGGAGCGCCTCGAGATCACCGGCGTCGGCTTTCGCGCCGCGGTGCAGGGCAAACAGTTGAACCTGCAGCTCGGGTTCAGCCACGACGTCAACTATCCGATTCCGGAGGGCATCGCGATTGCGACGCCAAAGCCGACCGAGATCGTGGTCACCGGCATCGACAAACAGAAGGTCGGACATGTCGCTGCCGAGATTCGCGGCTTCCGTCCGCCGGAACCGTACAAGGGCAAGGGCGTGAAGTACGCCGGCGAATACATCTTCCGCAAGGAAGGCAAGAAGAAGTAGAGGAAACCGGGTCGATGTCGAGATTAAGCGATCGGACTGCACGTCGGACGGCGACGGTGCGCCGCAAGGTGCGGCTTGCGGCCGGCACCAGCGGTCGCGCGCGGCTATCCGTGTTCCGCTCGTCCAAGCATATCTACGCGCAACTTATCGACGACGCGAAGGGCGAAACGCTCGTCGCGGCATCCTCGCTCGAGAAAACGATGCGCGAGAGCGCCAAGACCGGTGCCAATATTGATGCGGCAAAGGCGGTCGGCAAATTGATCGCCGAGCGCGCCAAGGAGAAGGGCATCAAGGATGTGGTGTTCGATCGCGGCGGCTATCTCTATCACGGACGCATCAAGGCGTTGGCCGATGCCGCGCGCGAAGGCGGCCTTAACTTCTAACGGATTGGTACCAAATGGCACATGAACCCCGACGAGAGCCGCGCCGAGACCGCGAACGCGGTGGCCGCGAAGAGCGCGACAGCGAATTCACCGACAAACTGGTCCACATCAATCGTGTGGCCAAGGTGGTGAAGGGCGGTCGGCGTTTTGCCTTCGCAGCGCTGGTTATTGTCGGCGATCAGAAAGGCCGCGCCGGTTTCGGCCACGGCAAGGCACGCGAAGTACCGGAAGCAATCCGCAAGGCGACCGATGCTGCCAAGCGCGCGCTCACCCGTGTGCCGTTGCGCGAAGGCCGTACGCTGCATCACGATGTGCTCGGCCGTCACGGCGCCGGCAAGGTGTTCCTGCGCGCCGCGCCTCCCGGCACCGGAATCATCGCCGGCGGCCCGATGCGCGCGGTGTTCGAGACGTTGGGCATCCAGGATATCGTCGCCAAGTCGCTCGGCTCGTCCAATCCTTATAACGTGGTGCGCGCGACTTTCGCTGCGCTCAAACACCAGGATTCGCCGCGTTCGGTCGCGGCGCGGCGCAATATCAAGGTATCAACGCTGCAGTCGCGCCGCCGCGAAGGTGGCGATGCCGAGCAGGCTGCTGACTAAGGACCAGGACCGATGGCCCAAGGACAAAAAAGCATCAAGGTCGAGCAATATGCCAGCCCGCAACGGCGGCACTACGACCAGCGCCAGACTTTGATTGGTCTCGGGCTGAATAAAATCGGCCGTACCCGCGATTTGCCGGACACGGCGGCGACCCGCGGCATGATCCGCAAGGTGCGGCATCTGGTGCGCGTGGTCGGCGACGCGAAGTAAGAGGACGAGTGAGATGAAACTGAATCAGATCGCCGACAAGCCGGGCGCGCGCAAGAAGCGCATGCGTATCGGACGCGGCATCGGCTCCGGCATGGGCAAGACTGGCGGCCGCGGCGGCAAGGGCCAGACCGCGCGTTCGGGCGTGCGCATCAAGGGCTTCGAAGGCGGCCAGATGCCGCTCCACCGTCGTCTGCCCAAGCGCGGGTTCCGGAACGCACCGTTCGCGGTTTCGCTCAATGAAATCAATCTCGGCAAGGTACAGGCGGCGATCGATGCCGGTCTTCTCCCGGCCGGTACCGCGATTGATGTCGAAGCAATGGTCAAAGCCGGGCTGATGCGGCGCGCCAAGAGTGGCGTGAAACTGCTCGGGCACGGCGAGTTCAAGGCCAAGGCCGATTTTTCGGTCTACCGCGCTTCCAAGTCCGCGATTGCTGCGGTCGAGAAGGCGGGCGGCACAGTCAAGATTCTGGCGCCGGCAAGGGAAATCGACGCCGAGCCGAAGGGCAAGAACAAGCGCAAGGCGCTGGAAGCGGCCAAGGCCGGGGACAAGGCGAAAGGCCAGGCGAAGGCAGACGCTGCCGGTAACGGGAAAAAGGAAACCGAGTAGTTCCTCGCCGGTCAAAGATCCGTGACGCACGTCACCGGCCTGTGACTTCCGGAGCGTAGGGCGAGGGCCTATCTAGAAGCTTGGCGGCGACATTGGGCCTCATTGCGGGCATGGGGTCGACGGAACGGGGCGCGGCGGCAAGGAGAGACTGATGGTTTCGGCAGCAGAACAACTGGCAGCCAATCTCAACTTCTCGGCGCTCGCAAAGGCCGACGAACTCAAGAAACGAATCTGGTTCACGGTCGGTGCGCTGCTGGTCTATCGGCTCGGCACCTATATTCCGCTGCCCGGCATCGACCCGACCGCCTGGGAGAAAATCTTCAACACCCAGGCTGGCGGCATCCTCGGCATGTTCAATATGTTTTCCGGCGGCGGCATCCACCGGATGGCGATCTTTGCGCTCAACATCATGCCCTACATTTCGGCTTCGATCATCATTCAGTTGATGACGACGGTCTCGCCTACGCTGGAAGCGCTGAAGAAAGAAGGCGAATCCGGTCGCAAAATCATGAACCAGTACACGCGATATCTGACGGTGGTGCTGGCTGCATTTCAGGCCTACGGGATCTCGATCGGTCTTGAAGGCTACGGCGCAGTGGTCAGCGACCCGGGCTGGTTCTTCCGCATTTCGACCGTCATCACGCTTACCGGCGGCACCATGTTTCTGATGTGGCTGGGAGAGCAGATCACCGCGCGCGGTATCGGCAACGGCATATCGCTCATCATCCTGTCCGGCATCGTGGCGCAGTTGCCCTCGGCGCTCGCCGGCACCTTCGAACTCGGCCGCCAGGGAGTGCTGTCCACCGGCCTGATCCTGGCCGTACTGGTTATGGCGGTGGCGGTTATCGCATTCATCGTGTTCATGGAGCGTGCACAGCGTCGCCTTCTGATCCAGTATCCGAAACGACAGGTTGGCAACCGCATGTTCGAGGGCCAGTCCTCGCATTTGCCGCTCAAGCTCAATACCTCCGGCGTGATCCCGCCGATCTTCGCGTCGTCGCTGTTGCTGCTGCCGACAACGGTAGCGAATTTCAACGCTGGGCAGGGGCCGGGCTGGCTTACCACCGTCACGACGTTGCTCGGCCACGGCCGGCCGCTGTTTCTGATCATGTACATCGCGCTGATCGTGTTCTTCGCCTTCTTCTACACCGCGATCGTATTCAACCCGACCGAAACCGCGGATAACCTGAAGAAGCACGGCGGATTTATTCCTGGCATCCGGCCGGGCGAGCGGACCGCCGAATACATCGACTATGTACTCTCTCGCATCACCGTGGTCGGGGCACTTTATCTCGCAATCGTCTGCCTGATTCCGGAAATCCTGATCTCCTATGCTGCGGTGCCATTCTATTTCGGCGGCACCTCGCTGCTGATTGTGGTCAGCGTAACCATGGATACCGTTGCGCAAATCCAGGGCTATTTGCTGGCGCACCAGTATGAAGGTTTGATCAAGCGCTCAAAGCTGCGGGGCCGGACGCGATGAATCCGGAGTTAGCGCGCCGCGTGGCGTTCACGCTCGGCGCGCTGCTCGTATTCCGCATTGGCGCCTACATCCCGCTGCCGGGCACTGACGTTGCGGCCTGGAGCCGCATCCCCGGGTACCATTCGCGTGACATTCTGTTCGGCCTGTTCGACCTGCCATCCGGTGGCACGGCCCGTCATCTTGCGATCTTCGCGCTCGGCATCACGCCCTATATCATCGCCGCAATTCTGATCCGGATCGGTTGCATGGTCTGGTCGCGGCTGCGCGATCTGACCGCGGCTGGCGCTCGCGGACGCGACAAAATCGCCGCCTACACGCTTTATCTCACGCTCATCCTTGCCGCTTTTCAGGCCTATGGGATGGCGCACGCTATCGAGCGCGTGCGCGGAATCGTACCTGAGCCGGGCCTGGTATTTGAGCTAACGACGGTGGTCTCGCTCACCGCGGGCACGGTCTTTTTGGTCTGGCTGTGCAATCAGATTACCGCGCGCGGTATCGGCAACGGGTTGGTGCTCATTCTGGCGGTCGGCCTGGTTGTCGATTTCCCCACAGTGGTCGCTATCGAGCTCGAGCGCGCCCGCCAAGGGATCGTGTCGACGGACAAGGTCGCGGTCGCAGCTCTTCTGGCGGTGGCGGTCACCGCCCTGATCGTCTTTGTCGAGAGCGCGCGGCGCGCGATCCCTGTGGAATTTGCCGAGCAAAGCCTCGGTGGCCACAGGATCGAAAGCGGGACGTCGCAGTTGATGCTGAAAATCAACAGCGCCGGGCTGATCCCGACCGTGCTGGCCGGCTGGCTGATCAGCATTGTCGTTGCCGGTATCGTTGTCGCTGGCGGAGCAAGGAGCTCCATCGTCCACGCGCTTGGCCATGGCCAGCCGATGTTCATGATTGTGTTCGGCGTCCTGGTCGTTCTGCTTACGCTGTTCTACACCGCGTTCCTGATCAATCCGGAAAAGGCGAGCAACACGCTCAAGACATTGGGCGGGGTGATCCCTGGCGTCACGCCGGGTGAACCGACTGCCGATTATATCGACTTTGTCCTGTCCCGCGTTACGCTGGTCGGCGCAATCTATCTAGTGCTGGTCTTCGTCGTACCGGAACTGTTGATTGTCTATGCCGGCGTGCCGGTCTATCTCGGCGGCACTGCCTTCTTGATCGTGGTTTGTGCAACCATGGATATCGGCACGCAACTCAGGAAGGAAATGGAAATGAGGCTAGGGGGCTATCGACGATGAGGCTAATCCTGCTCGGCCCGCCGGGGGCGGGGAAGGGCACGCAAGCGCAGCGCCTGATTCAGAAGCACGGCATCGTTCAACTTTCGACCGGCGATATGTTGCGCGCCGCGGTCGCCGCCGGCACACCGGTCGGCTTGCGCGCAAAGAGCATCATGGACCGCGGGGAGCTGGTGCCGGACGAGGTGGTGGTGTCGATCATCGCCGACCGCATTGATCAGCCCGACGCCAGACGCGGTTTCGTTCTCGACGGCTTTCCGCGCACTGTACCTCAGGCGGAAGCCCTCGACCGGCTGCTCGCCGAGCGGGGCCTCAACCTTGATGCCGTCATTGAACTGAGGGTGGATGAGGGGGTCCTGGTCCGCCGCATTGAGAATCGCGTGCGGGAGATGACTGCCCGGGGCGAAAGGCTGCGTGCCGACGACAATCCGGAGGTGCTCAAGGACCGCCTGGCCGCCTATCGGGCGCAGACCGCGCCACTGGTCGACCATTATGCCGCCAAGGGCATGCTCAGGACCGTGGACGGAATGGCCTCGATTGACGATGTCACGCGTGCGATCGACAGCATCCTGGGTGCCGCAGCAAGGCCGGCCAAAACGACAGCACCTGCCAAATCCCCCCGCAGGCGCAAGGCGAGGGCCAAATCTGCCAAGGGGCGCAAGGGGCACAAGGGGCAGGCCAAACCGGCGCGGGCCAAGGCCGGCAGGGGCCGCAAGGCCGGTTCCAAGGGGCGCGCCTCGGGGCGCAAGGCGGGGCGGACAGCCCGGCCAAAAAACAAGGCTGGACGGCGCAAATTACGTGGCCGGCGAGGTTGACGAAGCCGCGATGAATCCCCTAATAAGCTGCTCATTCAGGAGTTTGACGCGATGCCGGGCCCCCAGAAACCGGGGACGGGTGTCGTGTTACGCTTTGCGCTATCCCCTTCCAGGGACTAGAAGTTTCGGCGCGCTGCGCGCGTCCGGCCGTTAACAGGAGAGCATTCGTGGCTCGTATCGCGGGCGTGAACCTACCCACCAACAAGCGCGTCGTGATCGCGCTGCAATACATCCATGGCATCGGGCCCAAGATCGCGAAAGAGATCGTGAGCAAGGTTAACCTGCCGGCAGAACGGCGGGTGTCCCAGTTGACCGATGCTGAAGTTCTACAGATCCGCGAAATGATCGACCGCGACTACATGGTCGAAGGCGATCTGCGTCGCGAGGTGTCAATGAACATCAAGCGGCTGATGGATCTCGGTTGCTACCGCGGCCTTCGCCACCGCAAGGGCCTGCCCGTGCGCGGCCAGCGCACACACACCAATGCAAGGACCCGCAAAGGCCCGGCCAAGACGATTGCCGGCAAGAAAAAGGCTGCGAGTCCGACTTAATAACAGGGATTGCCCGCGCCAGATGGCAGCGGGCCGCGAAAGGATCGACAATGGCCAAGGAAGCCACCCGCGTCCGCCGGCGCGAACGCAAGAACATCGCGTCAGGCGTTGCGCATGTCGCGGCGTCATTCAACAATACCATGATCACCATCACCGACGCGCAGGGCAACACGATCGCATGGTCGTCGTCGGGGACCATGGGTTTCAAGGGCTCGCGCAAATCGACGCCCTATGCGGCGCAGGTGGCCGCCGAAGATGCCGCCAAGAAGGCCCAGGAACATGGCATGCGCACGCTCGAGGTCGAGGTGTCGGGGCCAGGCTCGGGACGGGAGTCGGCGCTGCGTTCACTGCAGGCCGCCGGCTTCACCATAACGTCGATCCGCGACGTAACTACGATCCCGCACAACGGGTGCCGCCCACGTAAGCGTCGTCGCGTTTGAATTTTGTTTCGGGCGGACGCGCCGCGTCCGCTGCCGCCGAACTTTCCCCACACGGCGGGTGGGACGCGCAGGCAGACCTGCGCCGCTCAATAGGTGAATAACGTGATCCAAAAGAATTGGCAGGAATTGATCAGGCCTAACAAGCTCCAGGTTTCCGCCGGCACGGATGCCGCGCGGGTAGCGACCGTCGTTGCCGAGCCGCTGGAACGCGGCTTCGGCGTGACGCTCGGCAATGCGCTTCGCCGGGTTCTGCTCTCCTCGCTGCAAGGCGCGGCAGTGCAGTCGGTGCACATCGACGGCGTGCTGCACGAGTTCTCCTCGATTGCCGGCGTCCGCGAGGACGTCACCGACATCGTGCTCAACATCAAGGACATCGCCATCAAGATGCAGGGCGAGGGCCCCAAGCGCATGGTGGTGAAGAAGCAGGGCCCGGGCACGGTCACTGCCGGCGACATCCAGACCGTCGGCGACGTGGTGGTGCTCAATCCGGACCTCGTGCTGTGCACCCTCGACGAGGGCGCCGAGATCCGCATGGAGTTCACTGTCAATACCGGAAAAGGGTATGTGCCGTCCGAGCGCAACCGTCCTGAGGACGCGCCGATCGGCCTGATCCCGGTCGACAGCCTGTATTCCCCGGTGCGCAAGGTTTCCTACAAGGTCGAGAACACCCGCGAAGGCCAGATTCTCGATTACGACAAGCTCACCATGACCATCGAAACCAACGGCGCCGTTTCGCCCGAGGATGTCGTCGCCTATGGCGCACGGATCCTGCAGGACCAGCTTAACGTCTTCGTAAACTTCGAAGAGCCGCGCAAGGAAATGGCGACCGAGACAATTCCGGATCTCGCCTTCAACCCGGCCTTCCTCAAAAAGGTCGACGAACTCGAGCTTTCCGTGCGCTCGGCCAACTGTCTCAAGAACGACAATATCGTCTATATCGGCGACCTCGTGCAGAAAACCGAAGCCGAAATGCTGCGCACGCCGAACTTCGGCCGCAAGTCGCTCAACGAGATCAAGGAAGTGCTGGCGCAAATGGGCCTGCATCTGGGCATGGAAGTGCCGGGCTGGCCGCCGGAGAATATCGAAGAGCTGGCCAAGCGCTTTGAGGATCATTACTGAGCCGCGTTGCGGCCAGAACAAAGAGGTTAGGGGAGTCAGGCGATGCGTCACGGAAAGGTTCACCGCAAGCTCGGCCGCCACTCGGCGCATCGCACGGCCATGTTCGCCAATATGGCCGCGGCTTTGATCAAGCACGAGCAGATCGTCACCACGCTGCCGAAGGCAAAGGAATTGCGCCCCATCGTCGAGAAGCTGGTGACGCTTGCCAAGAAGGGCGGGCTCGCCGCGCGCCGCCAGGCGATCTCCGAGATGCGCGATATCGCCATGGTCAAGAAGTTGTTTGACGTCATCGGCCCCCGCTACAAGGAGCGTAAAGGCGGCTACACGCGCGTGCTCAAGGCGGGATTTCGGTTTGGGGATTCCGCACCGCAGGCGGTGATCGAGTTCGTCGATCGCGATGTCGACGCCAAAGGCAAGGATTCAGGTCCCGTACAGGAGAAGAAGGTCGAGGAAGACGCAACCGCGGCTGCCTGATCCGCTTCCCGTGCGAAAAAATTGACAAGGGCGGCTTCGGCCGCCCTTTTAATTTTGGCCAGGCTCGCCCGACGCGTGGTCCTAATGTATAGTACGGTCAACAAGACTCGCAAAATACGGGGAGAAACGCATGGTCCGATTCACCGCAACGATTATCGCTGCGCTCGCCGCCACGCTCGGCATGGCGCAGGCGCAATCCGATCTCGTCAAACGCGGCGATTATCTGGTCAACGGCATTCTCACCTGCGGCAACTGCCACACGCCGAAAGGACCGAAGGGCGACATCATGGAGAAGGCGTTCTCCGGCGGTTTGTCGTGGGACGAGCCGCCATTCAAGGTGACCGCACCCAACATTACGCCGGACAAAGAGACCGGCATCGGCAAATGGAGTGACGCCGATATCAAAAAGGCGTTGCGCACCGGCATTCGCCCGAATGGCGTACAACTCGCGATGGTCATGCCGACCGATTTCTACGAGATCATCACCGAGCGCGACATGGATGCCATCGTCGCCTATCTGCGCACGCTCAAGCGGATCAAGAACACGGTGCCGGCTCCGATCTACAAGATGAAGCAGGTGCATCATGCGTTTCCGGGCGCCGAGAAGCCGTACACTGAAGCGATGATGAGCGACAAGCTCAAGAAGGGCTTCTACCTCGCCACGATTGCCCATTGTATGGAATGCCACACGCCGATGGGGCCGCGCGGACGCGAATTCGCCACCAAGCTCGGCACCGGCGGCTTCGAATTTCCCGGGCCGTGGGGTGTTTCAGTGTCGCGCAACATTACCCAGAGCAAGACCAAGGGCATCGGTGCCTGGACCGACGCAGAGATCAAGCGCGCGATCACCACCGGCGTGGACAGAGAAGGCAAGCATCTCAAGCCGCCCATGGCCTACCACTCCTACGCCATTCTGACACCCGACGACCTCGATGCGGTCGTGGCCTATCTGCACACGGTCCCGGCGAAGGAGTAACTTGGATTGCGGTGTCCCGCGGAAGCGGTGCATCCGGTTTCCAAAGGTGCGACCCGTACACTGGCTTGACCGCTTTCGCGGGCAATAACTGCGGCGTTTCAGGCCTTCAATTGGGCCCGTTCTGGACCTATATCTCGCCCGTTCCCCGGGAATCGAAAGCATGCACCTGAAGCAACTTCTGACAGCATCACTCGCCGCAATTGTCACGCTGGGCGTGCTCGCGGCATCGCCCGCCCGGGCTCAGCTGCAATCCCAGGACCGGCGCGTGCCGACCCAGAACGAGCTGCGGTTGTCCTATGCCCCGGTGGTGCAGCGGGTCGCCCCGGCGGTAGTCAACGTCTATGCCGCAAAGGTGGTCCAGAACCGCAATCCGCTGTTCGATGATCCGATCTTTCGTCGCTTCTTCGGCGTGCCCGGCGGCGGCGGCCAGCAGCTGCAGCGCTCGCTCGGGTCCGGCGTCATTGTTGATGCGTCCGGCCTGGTCGTCACCAATGTGCACGTGATCGACGGCGCAGACGAGGTCAAGGTTGCGCTTGCCGACAAGCGCGAGTTCGAGGCCGAAATTGTGCTCAAGGACAAGCGCAGCGATCTTGCGGTGCTGCGCGTGAAAAACGCGCGCGAGCGCTTTCCGGTACTCGAATTCGCCAATTCCGACGCGCTCCTGGTTGGCGACGTTGTGCTCGCTATCGGGGATCCGTTCGGCGTCGGTCAGACAGTGACCCACGGCATCGTGTCGGCGCTGGCGCGTACTCAGGTCGGCATCACCGACTATCAGTTTTTCATCCAGACTGACGCGGCAATCAATCCGGGCAATTCCGGTGGCGCGCTCGTGGATCTCAATGGCCGGCTGGTCGGCATCAATACCGCGATCTTTTCGCGGTCGGGCGGTTCGCAGGGCATCGGTTTTGCCATCCCTGCCAATATGGTGCGGGTCGTCGTGGCGTCGGCCAAAGGTGGTGGTCACGAGGTGAAGCGGCCCTGGCTCGGCGCCAAGCTGCAAGCGGTCACCGCCGATATCGCCGACAGCATGGGTCTGAAACGGCCGACCGGCGCCCTGGTCTCCAGTGTCATGCCTGGCGGGCCGGCCGCGCATGCAGGCTTGAAACCTGGCGACGTGATCGTGGCGGTCGACAAGCAGGCGGTCGATGATCCCAATGCGTTCGACTATCGCTTCGCCACGAAACCGCTCGGAGGTACCACGGCACTTGCCGTGCTGCGCGGCGGCCGCGAGCACACCTTAAATGTGGCGTTGCAGACTGCACCTGAGACCCCGCGTGACGAGATTACGATCCGCTCACGTTCGCCGTTTTCCGGGGTCAAGGTCGCGAATTTGTCGCCGGCGCTCGCCGACGAATTACAAATCCAGAATGCCGACGAGGGTGTGGTCATTCTCGACGTCGACAACGGGTCATACGCCAGTAATCTGGGCTTTCGGCGCGGCGACGTGATTGTGTCGGTCAATGGTCAGAAGATCACAAGAACCCGCGATCTTGCACGCGCGACCGGCACGCCGAGCCGTTCCTGGCGTGTCGTCATTCGCCGCGGCGGCCAGCAGATTTCTGCGGTCTTCAACGGATGATGGCGCGCGCCAAAGCGGGCCCGACGCTGTTCGCGGCTGCCGGCCTCGATAAGCACGCGCCGCGCCCGCTTGCCGACCGTCTGCGGCCGTCCAGGCTCGACGAGGTGGTTGGCCAGGATCATCTGCTTGGTCCGGATGGCGTTCTCAGCCGTATGCTGGCGACCCGCTCGCTCGGTTCGCTGGTGTTCTGGGGCCCGCCAGGCACAGGCAAGACGACGGTGGCACGGCTGCTGGCGCAGGCGACAGACCTGCATTTCGAACAGATTTCGGCGATCTTTACCGGCGTCGCCGACCTGAAGAAGGTGTTCGAGGATGCCCGCCACCGCCGCGAACTGGGGCAGGGCATGCTGCTGTTCGTCGACGAGATTCATCGCTTCAACCGGGCCCAGCAGGACTCGTTTCTGCCCGTGATGGAGGACGGGACGATCATCCTCGTCGGCGCCACCACCGAGAACCCGTCGTTTGAATTGAATGCGCCACTGCTGTCGCGCGCGCGCGTTCTGGTGTTCAAGTCGCTCGATGCCGAGGCAATTGAGAAGCTGCTCGCCCGCGCCGAAGCGATCGAAGGAAAGCCGCTGCCGCTCGATCGGGAGGCCCGTGTCGCAATTGTCGGCATGGCCGACGGCGACGGCCGTGCCGCACTGACGCTCGCCGAGGAAGTCTGGCGTGCCGCCCGCAAGGACGAACTGTTCAGCGCCGCGCAATTGCAGGAGATCGTGCAGCGCCGCGCGCCCATTTACGACAAATCGCAGGACGGTCACTACAATCTGATCTCCGCGCTGCACAAATCGGTGCGCGGGTCTGATCCGGACGCCGCGCTCTATTATCTCTGCCGCATGCTCGATGCCGGCGAGCCGCCGCTTTATATCGCGCGCCGGGTCGTGCGCATGGCAATCGAAGACATCGGGCTCGCCGATCCGCAGGCGCTGGTGATCGCCAATGCCGCAAAGGATGCCTACGATTTTCTCGGGAGTCCGGAAGGCGAGCTCGCCATCGCGCAGGCGGTCCTCTATTGCGCCACCGCGCCAAAATCCAATGCGGGCTATGCCGCTTTCGGCGCGGCGATGCGCACCGCGAAAGAGGCGGGCTCGCTGCTGCCGCCCAAGCACATCCTCAACGCGCCGACCAGGCTGATGCAGGAAGAAGGCTACGGCCGCGGCTATGCCTACGACCACGACGCAGAAGAAGCCTTTTCCGGGCAGAACTATTTTCCCGACGCGCTGAAACGCCAGCAATTCTACAATCCGCCCGAGCGCGGCTTCGAGCGCGAAATCAGGAAGCGACTCGAATACTGGGCCAGACTGCGCAAGGAGCGGGGCGAGGAATGAGAATCGCAGGATTTGCGGTGGTGGCCATTGCGATCGCGTTGCACACAACATCGATTAAGGCCGGGGAGTCCGTAATCGGGCGCTGGGCGCTCGATGCGACATCCTGCGGCCATGATGGTGAAACGGCGGCACGCTCCCCATTGATCGTAACCGACTACGCTGTGCGCTGGTTTTCCGACGCTTGTCGCATCAGCCGCATGTACAAGACCGGCGACACCGTACACATCCAGGCGCTGTGCTGGGGTCGTCAGGGCGAGCGTTCAGTCCCGGTATCGCTGCGTCCACATGGGGGCAGGCTTCAGGTGCGCTGGGACCGGACCGCCTCGGGCGATATGCGGCGGTGTCCATGAGCCGCCGCGGCAGCAATGGACCGCGCCAGCCGGGAGGCGGACGGCAGCAGGCCGGTCCGCGGCATCAGCAACGCGGCGCGCGTAGATCCCCTCACCGTCGCACTGAGGTGCGAGCGACGCGAACGCCGAAGGACGAAGGGGCGGGGAGGCCTCGACCGCCATCCTTCGAAGGCGGTCTGCGGCCGCCACGCCAGGACGATGGCGCAAAAGCAATGCAGGCCGCGGGGGTGCAGACCGTCACGGTCACTCCCGACGAAAATGGCATGCGGGTGGACCGCTTCTTCGAGGCGCGGTTTCCGGGCCTGTCGTTCAGCCATATCCAGCGCATCATCCGCAAAGGCGAAGTGCGCCTGAACGGCAAGCGCACGCAGCCGAAGGCGCGGCTCGAAACGGGGCAGGCGGTGCGCATCCCGCCGCTCAAGCTCGATGCGCCGGTCCCGCGCGACGACGCCCCGCAAGCGCAAAAAGACCGCGCCTTTCTCAAGTCGATCACGCTTTACGAAGACGCCGACGTGCTCGTGCTCAACAAGCCGATGGGTCTTGCCGTGCAGGGAGGCTCGGGCACCATGCGCCATGTCGACGGTATGCTGGGTGCCTTGCGTGGCCCTGGTCCCGACGCCCAGCGTCCACGGCTGGTGCACCGGCTCGACAAGGACACCGCCGGCTGCCTGCTGGTGGCGAAGACCCGCTTTGCCGCGGCGGCGCTCGCGAAAACCTTCCGTACCCGCTCGGCGCGCAAGATCTATTGGGCACTGGTGGTCGGCGTGCCAAAACCGAAACAAGGACGTGTTTCAACATATCTTGCCAAACAGGAGATTGAGGAAGATTCCTTTATGCGTATCGCCCGACACGGCGAGAAGGATGCCGTTCATGCCGTGACCTATTACGCGGTCGTGGAAACGGCAGCGCAAAAGCTCTCATGGATTTCCCTCAAGCCGGTAACCGGCCGCACCCACCAGTTGCGCGCACACATGGCGCATGTCGGAAA
Source organism: uncultured Alphaproteobacteria bacterium (assembly GCA_963828695.1). Lineage (GTDB taxonomy): Bacteria > Pseudomonadota > Alphaproteobacteria > Rhizobiales > Xanthobacteraceae > Pseudolabrys. The sequence goes on from CAWHFS010000002.1 coordinate 129,563, forward strand.
CCCGATCATCGGCGACCCGAAATATTTCAATGTCGAGAATTGGGAACTGCCCGGCGGTATCCAGAACAAGCTGCATCTGCTGGCGCGCCGCATCGTGGTACCTCATCCGCGTGGCGGCGCCATCGACGTGAGCGCGCCGCTGCCGCCGCATATGCAGCAGAGCTGGAACCTGCTTGGTTTCGACGCCAGCCGCTACGATCCGATCGAAGAGGCACCGGAGGAGGAGTAGCGGCAGGTCTGCGGGGTTCCTATCTGATGCACATGGCGCTCCGATACCCGCTCATTGTCGTCCTCGCGTTTGCCGGGATTGTGCCGGCACACGCTCAGTCCGACGACGACCGCTACACCATCATGCGGCCGGAAAAGGGGGCTAAGCCCGCAAAACCTGAGCCGTGGCTTGCGCCAAAATACAAATCGCCGAAAGGCACCGGCGAGCACGTACCGCTGCCTCGGCCGGCGACGGTGCCGCAGGTCCGCCGCCCCGTCCCGCCGTCAATCTATGTGCCGGAGACCGGGCGGACGCTGCCGAACCTCCCGGCAGCTTCGGGCGCCGGGCCGGGGGGTGCAGAGACCCATCAGGACCGTGCCGCGCGCTGCGCCCACCAGGCGGGTGTCTACGGTTCGGCCACCGGCGACCGCAACGCTTATATCGGCGGCTGTATCAATCAGTAGCGATTCTCACCCGTTACTTAAGCTTCAGACGCGGCTTCGGGCCCGTTCTTCAAGTTAAACAATGACTTTAAGCGACGGCGCCCGCTCAGATTTCCTTCATCACCTGCGCATATGCAATCAGCGCAAACAGGGCCGTGCCGCCGACGATATTGCCGAGCAGGACGGGTGCCATGAACTCGCCAACCATCTGCCACCACGCCCAGTCGCCGTTCAGGACCAGCAGATAAGCTTCCATGCTGCCCGCGATAATGTGGGTGAATCCGCCGACCGAAATCAGCCAGGTCATCAAAGTGATGACGTGAAATTGCGCGCCTTCCGAGCTCGGGATCAGCCAGACCATGGCGGCAATCAGGAAGCCGGCTGAGATGGCGCGGAAAAACATGTCCCACCACCCAAGCGCCAGCAGGTCGCGGCTGATGGTCTGCATGCCGTGCAGAAGGTCGACGGAGAGTACCGGCGTGTAGATACAGAACAGTGCGGCGAAAAGCGTGCCAGTGAGATTGGCAGCGAGCACGATCGCCCACATCCGCGCCATCCGCCAGAGGTTGGTCCAGGTAAATCTGGCGGCCACCGGCAGTACCGCGGTGATGGTACTTTCGGTGAACAACTGCTGTCGCGCCATCACCACCATGATGAAGCCGACGCAGTATCCGAAACTTGCAACCAATGGACGCCAGGGCGCGTCGGGCAGATGCACCTCAAGGACCGCCTGCGCCAGCAATGAAAAGCTGATCGAAAGCCCGGCCGCGATTCCAGACCACCACAGCGAGGTCATGGGCCGCTGCATTTCCTCTTCGCCGATGCGGCGCACCACTTCGTAAATCACGGGCGTGCGCGGGCTCGACAGCTCCTCGACGTCCTTGACTTCGTCTTCGGTAATGCCGCGCGCGTTTCCCTTGCCACGGCGGCGCGGCTTGGCGTGGGTGCGGTGATTGCGGAGGAGGGAAATACGGGTCGCCGTCATGCTTCTTGGTCAACGCCGGTCCGGGAAGGGGGTTCCGCGAAGGGAACCGCGTCAAAATTTCACCCTTGACAGGCAACCAAAAGGTTGCATATTGTCACTATGGATGCAGTGTTCAAAGCGTTGGCCGATGCGAGCCGCAGAGAGTTGCTCGATCGTCTGCGTGCCGACAACGGACAAACCTTGAATGAACTCTGCGCACGTCTCGTCATGACGCGGCAGGCGGTGAGCAAGCATCTGGCCATTCTGGAGGCCGCGAACCTTGTCGCCACCGTGCGGCGGGGCAGGGAAAAGCTGCACTATCTGAACCCGGTGCCGATTCATGACATCGCCGAGCGCTGGATCGGGAAATTTGAGCGCCATCGAATTCAGGCGCTGAGTGGGTTGAAGAAAGGACTGGAGGTGCGTGATGGGTAAGCCTGTTTTTGTCTATGTGATCTACATCGCTTCGACGCCGGAGAAAGTGTTCAAGGCGCTGACCGACACCGACGCGACGGCGAAATTCTGGTTCGGCAATGCTGCGACGTCCGACTGGAAAGTGGGCTCGCCGGTCGAATTCCACCGTGAAGGAAAGCTGATCCTGAAAGGCGAGGTGCTGGAAAACGATCCGCCGCGGCGGCTGTCCTATACCTTCCTGCCGCAGCACGACAGTTTTTTCAGCGAAACCCATGCCTCCCGCGTGGTGCTCGACATCGAGCGGCAGAAGGATCAAGTCAAGCTCACCGTCACGCATGACGATTTCGCCGATGGCAGCAAAGTGTTCGAGAGCATCAGCAATGGCTGGCCGCTCGTGCTCTCAAGCCTGAAGAGCTATCTGGAGGCGAACCGCGTGCTGTATGCGCCCTGGTATGAAAAGCAGGAGGCAGCTGCATCGTAATCGGCATCGATTTGTTCGTGCGTGCGTTCCCGGAGGAGGCGCTTGTGTGCCGCGCAAGCGCCTCCATTCAATTTCAGCCGCCCGCAATGGCGAGCGCCGCCATTTGCTTGCTCGTCATGGCGCGCCACGACCGGGGAGGCTGGCGGGTCAGGAACTCGCGGTGTCGAGCATCGACATGTCGTCCTCGGACAGCCTGATCGACGGCGCCCGAAGGATGTCGTCCAGCTGCTTGCGGGACGTCGCGCTGACGATGGGCGCCGTTACGAGCGGCCGGGATATCAGCCAGGCGAGTGCGATTTGCGCCGGTGTCGCATTGTGGCGAGCGGCCACGGTGTCGAGCGCCGTCAGGATGCCGAGACCACGCGCGTTGAGATATGTCTTAACCTTGCCGCCGCGCGCCGGATTTTTGGCGGCCCCATCGGCGGAGCGATATTTCCCGGAGAGGAAGCCGCCGGCGAGCGAATAGTATGTGATCACGCCAAGTTGTTCCTCCCGGCAGATCGGCGCAAACTCGGTTTCGAACGGGTTGCGGTCGGCAAGATTGTAATTCGGCTGCAGGGCTTCGTAGCGTGCGATGCCGAGCGCCTTGCTCGCCGCGAGCGAGGCCTTGAGTCGCGCAAGACTGAGGTTCGATGCGCCGACTGCCCGTACCTTGCCTTGCGCGATCAGCTGCGCGTAGGCCTGCATTGTCTCCTCGACAGGAGTCACTTCATCGTCGAAATGAGTTTGCAGCAGATCGATGCAGTCGATCTGCAGACGTTTCAGGCAGGACTCGACCGCGCGCAGGATATAGTCCCTCCTGAGGTTCTTGCCTTCGCCCATATCGTTACCGACCTTTGTCGCGATAACGACTTGTGCGCGCCTGCCGCTCCTCTTGAGCCAGTTTCCAATGACGATCTCGGATTCACCGCCCGAGTGTCCCGGGGCCCAGCGCGAATAGGTATCTGCGGTGTCGATGCCGTTAAAGCCCGCATCCACGAAAGCATCGAGCAGCGTGAACGACGTCTTTTCGTCCACGTTCCATCCGAACACGTTGCCGCCCAGCATCAGCGGGGCGAGGCGAAGGCCGGATTTGCCGAGGGGGCGGAAGTCCATGCGGGTCACGTTCGGTTCAAAATACGCGGCGTCATGCCCGTGCTTGACCCGGGCATCCATGATGAATTTCAGCCTGCCGAACCCTTACGTAAAGCCGCATTCGCGGAAATGCCACATGGATTGCCGGGTCAGGCCCGGCAACGACGGCGGAGAGGGTGATGCTTACCGCAAACTCACGTTGATCTTGTCGAGCGCCGACTGTCCGGGGCAGAGCGCCTTTTCGTTCAGCGAATTGAGCGGAGCGTCGACCGTGCGCAGATGCGCGTGCAGATCTTCCGATTCTTTCTCTACGTAGAGCAGGCCGGTAACGATCTGGCCCTTGGCGGCATGATGCTGGAGAAAACCCAGGGCGGCGCCACGGTCGTGCAACTCGTAGTCGGCGGCGAGTTTGCGAAGTGCCAGTTTGGAGCCGTCGTGCTGCTCCACCACCTCGACGGTGCCAGGCTCGTATTTCACTTCAATCGGCATGCGGCTCGACATGAAATCGAGGCGGTTTACGGCCTCGTTGTGCTCCCGCACGAAATCGAAGCTCTTGGTGGAGCCGGCATGATTGTTGAAGGCAACACAGGGGCTGATCACGTCGATGAAGGCCGCGCCTTTGTGCGCGATCGCGGCCTTGATAATCGGCACCAGCTGTTGCTTGTCGCCGGAGAAGGAGCGGGCAACGAATGACGCCCCGAGCTGGAGCGCCATGGCGACCAGATCGATCGAGTTATCCGTGTTGATGAAGCCGCGCTTGGATTTTGAGCCACGATCTGCCGTGGCGGAGAACTGGCCCTTGGTGAGCCCATAGACGCCGTTATTTTCGACGATGTAGACCATATTGACGCCGCGCCGCAGGCAATGCGCGAATTGGCCGAGGCCGATCGAGGCGCTGTCACCGTCGCCGGATACGCCGAGATAGATCAGGTCGCGATTGGCGAGATTGGCGCCGGTCAGGACCGACGGCATACGGCCATGCACCGAGTTGAATCCGTGCGAGTTGCCGAGGAAATAGGTCGGCGTCTTGGATGAGCAGCCGATGCCGGAAATCTTCGCGACCCGGTGGGGTTCGATGGCAAGCTCGAAGCAGGCCTGGATGATCGCTGCCGTGATCGAGTCATGCCCGCAGCCGGCGCATAGCGTCGACACCGTGCCCTCGTAGTCGCGGTGGGTATAGCCGAGCGAATTCTTCGGCAGCGCGGGGTGATGGAATTTCGGCTTGGCCAGGTAAGTCATGAGGATACCTTGAGCGGCTTGACTTTCAGCGCTTCCAGATGATCGCCGATTGCCTTGGCGATGAAGCGGGCAGTGATCGGCGTGCCGTCATAGTGCAGGATCGGCACCAGCCTCACCGGATCGATGCCGCACTCGTTGACGATCAGCGAACGCAATTGCGCGTCGCGGTTCTGTTCGACCACGAAGGTGAAGTCGTGGTCGGCGACGAAACTGTTGACCGACGAATGGAACGGGAAGGCGCGGATGCGCATGCGGTCGAGCGTGTGGCCGCGCGCCTCGATCATGTGGATTGCTTCATCCATGGCAGGCGCGGTCGAGCCGTAATAGATCACGCCATATTTCGTCGGTTTGGCCGCATTGGCCGTTAGCGGGCGCGGCACCAGGTCCTTGGCGGTGTCGAATTTGCGGACCAGCCGCTGCATGTTGTCGACGTAAGGCGCGCCTTCCTCGGTGTACTTCGCATAACGATCGCGCGAGGTGCCGCGGGTAAAGAACGAGCCCTTGGTGGGATGCGTGCCGGGATAGGTGCGGTAAGGGATGCCATCGCCGTCCACGTCGAGATAGCGGCCGAATTCCTTGCCGGCTTCGAGCTCGTCCGCCGTCATGACCTTGCCGCGGTCGTATGTGCGCGCGTCGTCCCAGACCAGCGCGCGACACAGGCGATGGTTCATGCCGATATCGAGATCAAGCATGACAAAGATCGGCGTCTGCAGCCGGTCGGCCAGGTCGAACGACAGCGCGCCGAAATCGAAGGCTTCCGCCGGATCTTCCGGGAACAGCAATACGTGCTTGGTGTCGCCGTGGGAGGCATAGGCGCAGGAGATCACGTCGCACTGCTGGGTGCGTGTCGGCATTCCGGTAGAGGGGCCGGCACGCTGGACATCAAACAAAACTGCTGGAATTTCAGCGAAATAGGCAAGGCCGATAAACTCTTGCATTAATGAAATGCCTGGCCCGGACGTGGCTGTGAAGGCGCGGGCGCCGTTCCAGCCGGCGCCGATCACGATGCCGATGGAGGCCAACTCATCCTCAGCCTGGATGATGGCGTATTTGGCCTGCTTGGTGTCCGGGTCGACGCGCAGTTTTGCACAATGCCGTGTGAAGGCATCGGCGAGCGACGAAGAGGGTGTGATCGGATACCAGGCGCAGACGGTCGCGCCGCCGTAAACCGCGCCAAGGGCAGCGGCCGAATTACCCTCGATAAAGATGCGGTCGCCGACCTTGTCGCTTTTTTTCAGCCGGATGCCGAGCGGGCATTCCAGGTTCAGCGTGGCGTAGTCGCGCCCGATATGGAGCGCCTTGATATTGGGCTCGATCAGCTTTTCCTTGCCCTTGTATTGCTCGCCGATGAGCTGTTCGACGACTTTTACGTCCATATCGAGGAGCGCGGTGAGCACGCCGATGTAGATGATGTTCTTGAACAGTTGGCGCTGGCGCGGATCGGAATATTCACGGTTGCAGATCGCTGTCAGCGGCACGCCGATGACCGTGATGTCCTGGCGGAATTTCGAGGCCGGAAGGGGCTTGGTGGAATCGTAAAGCAGGTAGCCGCCGGGATCGATGCCGGCGATGTCCTTTTCGAAGGTCTGCGGGTTCATCGCCACCATCAGGTCAGTGCCGCCACGCGCGCCGAGGTGGCCCGCTTCCGACACGCGTACCTCATACCAGGTCGGCAGACCCTGAATATTGGAGGGGAAGATGTTGCGCGGCGCGACGGGAACGCCCATGCGCAGCACCGCACGTCCGAACATCTCGTTGGCGCTCGCAGAGCCCGAGCCGTTGACGTTGGCAAAGCGTACGACGAAGTCGTTTACGCGGCTGATCGGCGTGGCGGTCGACATGAAGTCCCTGCGTAAGTCATTTCCAGCAAGAATTTCTGCATATCCCAGGCGCCGGTCGGGCATCGCTCGGCGCACAGGCTGCAATGCAGACAGACGTCCTCATCCTTGACCATGACACGGCCGGTCTTGAGCCCGTCCTGGACGTAGAGATCCTGGGTCAGCGTGTTGGCGGGCGCGGTCAGCCGCTTTCGCAAATCGGCTTCCTCGCCGTTCTGGGTGAAAGTGATGCAGTCCATCGGGCAAATGTCGACACAGGCATCGCATTCGATGCATAGCTGCGCCGAGAACACGGTCTGAACGTCGCAATTCAGGCAACGGCCGCATTCTTTCAGCGCCAGCTGTTCGTCGAACCCCAATTCGACTTCCGCCTTGATGTCCTTGAGCGCAACGACCTTGTCGCGCAGCGGCACCTTGTAGCGGTGGTCGGGCATCACCTCGTTTTTATAGCTCCACTCGTGGATGCCCATCTTCTGGCTCATCAGCTCGACCGCAGGCAATGGGCGGTCTGCAATGTCCTCGCCGTTGAGCATCTTGTCGATCGATACCGCGGCCTCGTGGCCGTGCGCGACGGCCCAGATAATGTTTTTCGGGCCGAACGCGGCGTCGCCGCCGAAGAATACTTTCGGATGGCTCGAGACGAACGTTTTTTCGTCGAGCTTGGGCAGGCCCCAGTCGTTGAACTCAATCCCGGCGTCGCGTTCAATCCACGGGAAGGCGTTCTCCTGGCCGACCGCCACCAGCACGTCGTCGCACGGGAAGTGCTGATCCGGTTCGCCCGAGGGGACGAGCTTGCGGCGGCCTTTGGCGTCGTATTCGGCCTTTACCTTCTCGAAAGTGATGCCAGTAAGCCTGCCGTTGTCGTGCGTGAATTCCTTCGGCACCAGGTAATTGTGGATCGGAATGCCTTCATGCATGGCGTCTTCCTTTTCCCAAGGCGACGCCTTCATTTCCTCGAAGCCCGAACGCACGACCACCTGCACGTCCTCGCCGCCCAGCCGGCGTGAGGAGCGGCAGCAGTCCATGGCGGTATTGCCACCGCCGAGCACGATCACGCGCTTGCCGATTTTCGTGGTGTGGCCGAACGATACAGACGACAGCCAGTCGATGCCGATGTGAATGTTCTTGGCCGCTTCATGGCGGCCGGGGATGTCGAGGTCGCGTCCGCGTGGCGCGCCGGAGCCGACGAAGATCGCATCCCAACCTTCCGCCAGCAGTGCCTTCATGCTGTCGATGCGCTGACCCCCGCGGAATTCGACGCCAAGATCGAGGATGTAGCCGCATTCCTCGTCGATGACATTGTCGGGCAGGCGGAATTTCGGAATTTGCGTGCGGATCATGCCGCCGGCCTGCGGATCGCCGTCGAACACGACGCAATGATAGCCGAGCGGGCTAAGATCCCGCGCGACCGTCAGCGAGGCGGGCCCGCCGCCGACAAGCGCGATGCGCTTGCCGTTCTTGTGCTGAGCCGGCTTCGGCAAACGGTCTCTGATATCATCCTTGTAGTCGGCGGCGACGCGTTTGAGGCGGCAGATCGCCACCGGCTCGTTCTCGACCCGCACGCGCCGGCACGCCGGTTCGCAGGGACGGTCGCAGGTGCGTCCGAGAATTCCCGGGAACACATTCGACTTCCAATTGATCATGTAGGCGTCGGAATAGCGGCCCGCCGCGATCAGTCGGATATATTCAGGGACGGGCGTGTGGGCCGGACAAGCCCATTGGCAATCCACGACCTTGTGGAAGTAGTCCGGCGCAGAAATGTCGGTATTCTTCATTCACTCCTCGAAACGCGCCCCGTCACTCGTCACCTAAACGGCGTCGCGTCACAGCCCCACGCGGCTGGCCTTTCCCCCGGCGCGGCCTTGTAATCCAGCCGCGATTCAGGGGCAGGATATTATTGCGAACGACCCCCCAAGGCTACCTATCCTTCCGTCATGTCTGGGGCCTATCAACCGCAAGTCTTCACAAGCCTTTTCGCTCCCTGAAAGGGGCAGCAGCATGGCGCTGCAACGACAATATCTGCACGTTAGATAATGCCTTGCGTCGCCGGAATGCCTAGATTCAGGTTTTGGAACTACAAAAAATGGTCGTGATACTGGCCTTGTTGCAGTGCACAATCACGCAATTCTGATGCGCGACATTTTCGCCGAGATCTTTGAAAACCAGCCGCTCGACCCGATGGAGTCGGCACGCCGCGGCGCGCGTAGTGTTTTGCGCAAGCGCTTTTACCGTGAAGCGACGGTGGGTGAGGCAGCCGGCAGCGCTTTCCCCATTTTGCTGGACGGCAAACCGGTGAAGACGCCGGCACGGCGGACGCTTGCCGCGCCGACACATGCTTTGGCTGAAGAGATTGCGGGGGAATGGAACGCCCAGACAGATACGATCGACCCGGCGCGCATGCCGCTGACGCGGCTCGCCAACGCGGCGATCGACGCGGTGGCGGAGCAGGTGCAATCGGTGAGGGAAGAGGTGGCAAAATATCTCTGTTCGGATCTGCTGTTCTATCGCGCCGACGCCCCGGAAGGTCTGATCGAACGACAGGCGCAGGCCTGGGATCCGTTGTTGCGCTGGGCCGCCGAGACGCTGGGCGCGCGCTTTGTGCTGGTGCAGGGGATCATGCACGTATCGCAACCGCCCGAGGCGATCGCGGCTGCGTGGACAGCCATTCCAGGCGAGCCATGGCGGCTTGCCGCTTTGGCATCGATAACCACACTGACCGGCTCCGCCTTGTTGGCGCTTGCGCTCAGCGCTGACGTGATTGACGCAGATGCGGCCTGGATGGCCGCGCATGTGGATGAGGACTGGCAGATGGCACAATGGGGTCGCGATGAGCTCGCGCTCGAGCGCCGCGCCTTTCACTTCGACGAGCTGCAGGCCGCTACAAAGGTGTTGCGGCTTACGGCATAGAGAAGCGACACACTCTGCGCCTTTCCTCCGGCTTGCGCGTGGTCGGTGCTGTGCCAGGCGGCAGGTGAAGTGAAGCCTACTGCCCTGTCGGGTCGCCGCGCCGGCTCGCTTCGTACAGGAACCAGACGCGCTTTTCCGCTTCGTCGATATAGACCTCCAGCAGGCTGGTGGTCGCGACGTCACCATGCTCGTCGCAGACGTCATGCGCCTCGCGCATGGATGCGATGAAGCGTTGGGTGTCATCGCGTAATTCCGCCAGCATGTCCTGCGGATCTACATATTCCGCGTCATTGTCGGCGATGCGTTGCTGGCGTGATATGTCGCCGATCGAGCGCAGCGTCGCGCCGCCAATCTTGCGTACGCGCTCGGCCAAAACGTCGGTCATGGCAAAGATCTGGCCGGCCTGTTCGTCGAGCATCAGGTGGTAGTCGCGAAAATGCGGGCCGCTCACGTGCCAATGGAAATTCTTGGTTTTCATATAAAGCGCGAACGTATCTGCGAGCAGCGTATTGAGCGCACCGGCGATATCCTTGGTGGCGTTGCTGCCGAGGTCGGTGGGCGTGGCCAGACGCGGTTGAGCGATTGCGTGGGTGGCGGGATTGGCGGCGTGATTCATGGCAAGCCTCCTGGCGTTCGTCGGATAACTCACGAACCTGGCTTTTTGTGCCGCCCAAAAGACAATATGGACCGTAAGCGTCGATTTTGTGAAGGGGGAACGTCACCCCTGGGTTGATGCCCGCTGCTCAACAGCGGTTGCGATCCGCTCGAACACGGCGCGCCAGTCGCGTGTTTGATCCTGCCGAAACAGCTTTGTCGCCGGATACCAGGGCGTATCGGTGCGCTCGGTGAGCCAGCGCCAGTCCGGAACGTACGGTAGTGCGAGAAAGACCGGACGGCCGAGCGCGCCGGCCAGATGCGCGGGCATGGAGTCGATGCTCACCACCAGATCAAGATTGCTGATCAGCGCAGTCGTGTCGAGCAGCGCCTCCGGGCTCATGTCATCGGGATCGAGTGGGGACTCGATGCGGGCGCCAAACGGAACCTGTGCGATTTCTGCTGCGGCTGGTCCTTTTTGTAAGGAGACGAGCCGCACGCCGGTAACCTTCGCCAGCGGCGCAAGTGCTGAAAGCGACACCGCGCTGCCGCGCGTGGTGCCCTGCCAGAACACGCCAACTTTAAATCCATTGGGTCCGAGACGCTCGGCCCATTGTGTTGCGCGTGCCGGATCTGCGCTGAGATAGGGCTCTTGGGCGGGTATCGCGTTCGGCATCAGGTGCAGTGCACCCATCAGCGACATCAGGGGCGACCAAAGAATGCGGCGCGTGTCGCCTTTCAGTTCCTCGTCCGCGGTCACGACCTTTTCGATATCCGGCAGGGTCCGCATCAGCGGCGCCAGCACCGGCTGCGTCAGCAGCGTAACCGAATGGCCGCGTCCGGCCAGCAGCGAGGCGTAGCGGCAGAAATGAACGGTGTCACCCAGACCCTGCTCGGAAAGAATGACAAGCCGGAAGTCGCCGGGGGGCTGCCCCCGCCAGCGCGGAAAATCGAGCGGCGCGTAGGCGGGCTTCGGCATCGCCACGCGTTGCTCAAACAGCGGAAAACCTGTCCGCCAATCGCCCGTCAGCAGCGTGAGCTGTCCAAGCGCGAATGCAGTGCCAGCATCTTCTTTCTGCATCGAGAGTGCTTGCTCGAGCAGTTTGCGCGCGTCCGCGAAGCGGCCCTGATGCTTGACCGCCAGTCCCTTGTGGGTGAAGGCGATCTGCAGCTTCGGATTGCGCCTGATCGCTTCGTCGTAGACCGCCTCAGCCTCGGGAAAACGGCCAAGCATCGAGAGCGCGTTGGCGCGGTTCATGTGGATGCCGGGATCCTGCGGCGTCAGTGCCAGCGCCTTGTCATAGCTTGCGAGCGCCTCCTCATGGCGGCCGATGTCCTGCAGCAAGGCGCCGCGGTTGATCCAGTCGGCGGTCGACTTCGGATCGAGTGCCAGCGCGCGGTCATAGGATTTCAGCGCTTCGTCGGGCAGAGTGGCCTTGGCCAAAAGCGTTGCGCGGTTGCTGTGCGCTTCGGAGAAATTCGCATCGAGTGAAATTGCCTTGTCGTAGCTCTTGATCGCTTCCAGCGGATCGTCCAGTTGCTCAAGCGCACGACCGAGCAGGTTGTGTGCGCGTGCCTGCGGCGGCCCCTTGGCGATGACGCGCCGCGCGAGTTCGGCGCCCTGCTGAAACTGGCCCTGCTGGCAGGAGACCACGGCGACGTAATAGAGCGCCTCAGTATTGTCGGGGTCGTTACGCAGCACTTCGGTATAGCGGTCCATGGCGAGCTTGATGTCGCCCTGGCGATGGTGAAACAGGCCCTGCTGGATAAGCTGCGCGGACGTTGCGGGTTCAGTCATGGGGCGGTTGTAAGCAGGCTTTGGCCGGGATGCCAAGCCTTCTGAGCGCAAGGCTCTGGGGCAGTGGCGATATATATCCCGGGGCTTGTTTGCGCATCGTCCGGGACGACAGTCGCGTAGCCATCATGCTATTCCTTGCGGAGCCGGATTCCGCAGGGCAGGGGCTCAATGAAAGATATCCTCGACAAACTGGAAAAGCGGCGGGAAGAGGCGCGCCTTGGCGGCGGCAAGGCCCGCATCGAGGCCCAGCACAAGCGCGGGAAGCTCACCGCCCGAGAGCGCATCGAACTTTTTCTCGACAAAGGATCGTTCGAGGAGTTCGACATGTTCGTCGAGCACCGCTCCATCGATTTCGGCATGGAGAAAACGAAAATCCCCGGCGACGGCGTGGTCACCGGCTGGGGCACGGTCAACGGCCGTGCCGTCTATCTGTTCTCCAAGGACTTCACCGTGTTCGGGGGGTCGCTCTCGGAAGCGCACGCCCAGAAAATCATCAAAGTGCAGGATATGGCGATGAAGGCGCGATGCCCGATCGTCGGCCTGTTCGATGCCGGCGGCGCGCGCATCCAGGAGGGCGTGGCGGCGCTTGGCGGCTATGGCGAGGTGTTCAAGCGCAACGTGCTCGCATCGGGAGTGATCCCGCAGATTTCCGTCATCATGGGCCCCTGCGCCGGCGGCGATGTCTATTCACCGGCCATGACGGACTTCATCTTCATGGTGCGTGACACCAGTTACATGTTTGTCACTGGACCCGACGTTGTGAAGACCGTGACCAATGAAGTCGTCACGGCAGAAGAACTCGGCGGCGCTTCCGTGCATACGACGAAATCGGGTGTCTCCGATGGCGCCTTCGAGAACGACGTCGAATGTCTTCTGCAGATGCGCCGGCTGATCGACTTTCTTCCGTCGAATAACGAAAGCGGCGCGCCGGAATGGCCGACGCAGGATGACGCTGACCGCATGGATGAATCGCTCGACACGCTGGTGCCGGACAATCCGAACAAGCCCTACGACATCAAGGAGCTCATCCTGAAGGTTGTGGACGAAGGCGATTTTTTCGAGCTGTCATCCGCATATGCGAAGAACATCGTCACGGGCTTTGGCCGAATTGCCGGGCGCACGGTCGGCTTTGTCGCCAACCAGCCGATGGTGTTGGCCGGCGTGCTCGACAGCGACGCCTCGCGCAAGGCGGCCCGCTTCGTGCGTTTCTGCGACGCCTTTGGCATTCCCATCGTGACATTTGTCGATGTGCCGGGCTTTCTGCCAGGCACTGACCAGGAATATGGCGGGCTGATCAAGCACGGTGCAAAGCTGTTGTTCGCCTACAGCCAATGCACGGTGCCGCTGGTGACCGTGATCACGCGTAAGGCCTTTGGCGGCGCCTATGACGTGATGGCATCAAAGCACGTCGGCGGCGACGTCAACTATGCCTGGCCGACGGCGCAGATCGCGGTGATGGGTGCAAAAGGAGCCGTGGAGATCATCTTCCGGTCCGACATCGGCGACAAGGACAAGATCGCCGCGCGCACCAGGGAATACGAGGACCGCTTCTTGTCACCGTTCGTTGCCGCCGAGCGCGGCTATATCGACGACGTGATTATGCCGCATGCCACGCGGCTTCGACTGGCGAGGGCGCTGGCCATGCTGCGCAACAAGCATGTGGAGATGCCGGCGCGGAAGCACGATAATTTACCTCTCTGACTCGTCATACCCGGGCGAAGGCGCGTCTTCGCGCGCCTGAAGGCCGGGGCATCCATGACGCCTCTCGGCGGAGAAGAGCCTTACGTAAAATTGTGCTTCTCGCGCGGTCTCATGGATTGCCGGGTCAAGCCCGGCAATGACAGAATAGAACATCAAAACCTGCTTTCGGGCGCATCACGCACGGAGAGTGCCATGCCGCAACAGGACATTCGCGAAGCGATCGACAATGTCGCCAGGGCCATCGCCGTCAACCCCGGGAAGGGGCTGGTAAAGAATTCACCCGCCACGGCGAGCCTGACCAAGGACCTCAGCTTTTCGATCACAGGCCCGAAGGGCGAAGCGGTGCAAACGGACATGCCGGAAGGTCTCGGCGGCGGGGGCGGCGTGCCGCAGCCGGGATGGCTGATGCGTGCGTCGCTTGCCGCGTGCACGGGAACGGTCATTGCCATGCGTGCGGCGCAGCTCGGTATCGTTCTGGACAAGCTCGATGTCAGGGTCGAAAGCCAGGGCGATAATCGCGGCATGCTCGGCCTCGATGACGGCATCTCGGCGGCGCTGATCGGATTGCGTGCAGTCGTGCATATCCGGGCCGGCAATGCGACGCGAGAGCAGCTCGTGGCACTGGTCCGCTGGGCAGACGCCCATTCGCCGGTTGCCTGCACGCTGCGGAGCGCGCTGGCGGCTGATATAGAGGTGGTAATGGAGTGACAAACGCGTCAGCAGCGCCGATGGCGCCAATTTTCCGATGAAACGCCGCAAGCCGGCGCCGGCTCAGCCCATAAGTTTTCTGGACAATCTCCGCGCCGAGGTCCCCATGCTGGCGGGCGCGGCGACGACCGCCATCTTCTTCACGATTGGCAAGGCCTGGACTGAAGATTTCTCCGATCCATTGATGACCGCCGCGCTCTTCGGCTGGCTTTTCGCGGTCATGGTCTGGTGTGCGTTCGGGGTCGTCCGCCACGCCGAAGTACTTGCCGAATATCTGGGCGAGCCCTACGGCACACTGATCCTCACCATCGCCGTCATCAGTATCGAGGTCACCATCATGGCGACCGTCATGCTCCATGGCGGGCCAAACCCCACGCTGCCGCGCGATACCGTCTTCGCGGTGCTCATGATCGTGCTCAATGGCATGGTCGGCCTGTCTGTCGTAGTCGGCGCACTGCGCCACCAGCAGCAACAGTACAATCTGCAGGGCGCGGTCGCATTTTTGGCCGTCATTTCCTGTCTGGCCGGCATCTCGCTCGTGCTGCCGACCTTCACGATCTCGACGCCAGACCACTCAATGACCGTGCTGCAGGCGACCGTGTTCGGGCTTTTGACCGCGGCGCTCTATGCCGGCTTCCTCATGATCCAGACCGTCCGTCACCGCAGCTTCTTCATGGAGGCGGAGGGAGTGTCCGCTGCCGTGCGCCGCGCGGGCGCCGAAGCAGGGTCTCACGCCAGTCGCGGCCCAAAGAATTCAATTCTCTATCATGCCGTGTTATTGATTTTGACCCTGTTGCCGGTGGTGCTGCTCTCCAAGCCGCTCGCGCACG
Source organism: uncultured Alphaproteobacteria bacterium (assembly GCA_963828695.1). Lineage (GTDB taxonomy): Bacteria > Pseudomonadota > Alphaproteobacteria > Rhizobiales > Xanthobacteraceae > Pseudolabrys. The sequence continues at coordinate 144,762 of CAWHFS010000002.1, forward strand.
TGATCGACTACGGTATCGAAGAGCTGCGCGCGCCGACCGCGCTCGGCGGCGTCATCATCGCGACCCTCGTGCTGTCCCCCGAAGGTCTGACGTCCTTTCAGGCTGCGCGGCGCAATCAGATGCAGCGATCTGTCAACCTGTCGCTCGGGTCGGCACTCTCCACCATCGGCCTGACAATCCCCACAATGCTGGCGATCAGCCTCATTACCGGTGCGACACTGGAAGTCGGCTTGCCGCCGGCAGAGACCATCCTGCTGGTGCTGACGCTGTTCATCGCACAGATGACATTCTCCGGCGCGCCCACCAACATTCTGCTCGGCGGCGTGCATCTTGTGCTGTTTGCGGCCTTCATCGTGCTGATCTTTAATCCGTGACGGAGCCCGTTTTGGCCAAATCCTTCTTCCTCGTCCGTGCCGTTGTGGTGGCGCCGTTGCAGGAGAAATTCGACCATTGGTATTCAACCGCCCACCTGCCATTGGCGCTCAAGGTATTCAAGTGCGAGAAAGCCTGGCGCTTCTGGAGCGATGTTGAGGAGGGCGTGCACTATGCCGTCTATCGGTTTGCCGACAAAGCCAGGCTCGACGCCGCGCTCGCCTCCGACGGCTTCAAGGCAATGGTCGCTGACTTCAATGCCTCATGGCCCGAAGGCGTTACCCGCACCCGGGATGTCGTGACGCTGGCGGAGGAGCGGGGACCCGTCTAGGGCGCTACCACCCTGTTGCGCAATATACCGATCCCGGTGATTTCGACTTCCACCGTATCGCCGGGCTTCATATTTTGCGGCAGGCCGTCGGTGCCCATCCACATCACATCGCCCGGCTCGATGGTGCAGTACTTGCTCACCTCGGCGATATAGTCGGCGGTGTTGAAGATCATGTTATTGGTCTTGAAGCGGTCGGTCTCCATGCCGTTAAGGCGGATGACGGTTTCCATATCGTCCGGCTTGAGCCCGGTAACCATCCACGGCCCCATCGGCTTGAACGTGTCGGCGTTCTTGGCGCGCCAGAGCGTGCGGTCTTCTTTCTGCCAGTTGCGCTCGGATACGTCGTTCCCGATGGTCCAGCCGAATACGTAGTCGAGCGCGTTCTCGCGGCTGACATTGCGTGCGCGCTTGCCGAACACCGCCACCAGTTCGCCTTCGTACTGGAAGGCCTCGCCGGCGTTGGCTGGCTTCACGATATCCTCGTCATGGGCAATGAGAGCATTGTTGGCGCGGTATCCGATGTCCGGCTTCTTCGGAAATACCGGCTCGGTGTTGCGCTTGGCCGCCATCTTGCGAATATGGTCGGCGTAGTTGATGCCGACACAATAGAACGTCGATGGTACCACCGGAATGAGCAATTTCACGCTTGCAAGCGGAAAGGTACGGGCGGTGCGCTTGTGAGCGCCGAACGGGCTGCCCTCGACCGCGGTCACCGTGCCGTCCTCGATCAGGCCGAAGCCGGTCCAGTCGTCTTTTGTAAATCGGCACCACGTCGCCATCGCGCCTTCTCCACGTTGTTCTTTCGATCGACCGGCGCACGATGGATTGCGCTACAGCGTATGGCAATGACAAAGTAGTGGCGAGAGGAGGACCTCGCCATGTCCATGCCTGAATCCTTCGACTACCAGAACGCCTCGCCAGAGGTGCGCGCGGTTTTCGACGACATCAAGAAAACTCGCAACGTCCGGGACGTGAACAATTTCTGGAAATATCTTGCGCGCGATCCGGCGACCCTCAGACGCACCTGGGAAAACATGAGGGTGGTCATGGCCCCCGACGCGCTGGATGTGCGGACCAAGGAGATGATTTATCTGGCGGTCAGCATTACCAACAATGCCACCTGTTGCATTGCCAACCATTCCGCTGCCGCGCGCAAGGCGGGAATGACGGAAGAAATGTTCGGAGAAATGATGGCGGTCATCGGCATCGCCAACGAGGGCAATCGCCTGGCCAATGGCTATCGCGTGCCACTCGATGCCGCCTTCGAACGTTGAATCCTTTGTGTTTGGCGGGGACCGTGGCCCGACTGAGGCCGGTTGCGATGCCGGCCAAGTCCTGATCCAATTGCCGATGTGACGCGGGAACAGACCGGCATAGTGGCGGCGGTAACCTCAAGCGCCATCGGCGGCATCGCCGGGGGCGCCACGCGTTTCGTCATTCATGCCACCGATCCGGTCACCCTCGGCGTATTCCGCTTCGGTACCGGCTTTCTGATTTTGCTGCCGATGGCGCTCATGATGAAATGCCGTTGGCCAAAAGGCCGCGACTGGATCGCGGTGATGCTGCTCGGCATTCTGTTCTTCTTCGCCTTCTCTGTACTGTTCAATCTTGCCTATAGCTACACCACCGCGGCGCGTGGAGCGCTCACGCTGTCCACCATGCCGCTGACAACCATGCTGGTCGGCGCCGCACTCGGCATCGAACGCATCACTGCGCGCAAGACTGCGGGTGTGCTGATCGCAATATGCGGCGTGTTCCTGGCGCTGATTCTGGGGCTTTCCACCGCGCCGGCCGGTGCCTGGCGCGGCGAACTGGTGATGCTCGCCGCGACGTTGTGCATGTCGTTCTATAACGTGTTGTCGCGCCCGTTCATCGCACGGACCGATCCGCTTGCCTTTTTGACGGCCGGCATGGGCGCCTCGGCATTCTGCCTCCTGATCTGGGCTATGGCGATCCACGGTTTTGACGCGGCCGCGCATTTCGGCGAACCGCAATGGATTGCGGTCGCGTATCTCGGCGTGATCGGCAGCGCCGGCGCCTTCATCCTCTGGGTGATCGCGCTCGCGCGCACAAGCCCGACCAGAACGGCGGTGACCATTGCGGTCAATCCTGTATTCGCTTCGATTGTCGGCGCGCTGGCGATCGGCGAGGGGATCGGACTCAATCTGGTCGCCGGCCTCGCCACTGTGGCGGCGGGCATCTGGATTGCGACAACGGATACGCCGGCGATCAGCGTCTAGCGCCAGCCGCCACCGCCGTTCACATAGACCGTGTCGGCGGTCATGAACTCGCAGGCGTCCGAGCACATGAACAACACCAGTTCGCCAATTTCCTCTGCAGTTCCGAAACGCTTCATCGGCACGTCGTCGAGCATCTTCTGCTTGAGCTCCGGCGAGGTGGCGGCCGCTGCGGCAAAAGCCGTGTCGATCGGTCCGGGCGAGATCGAGAGCGCGCGGATGCCCTGCGCCGCAAATTCGCGCGCCACGCCCATGGTCATTGTCACCACCGCGCCCTTGGCTGCGGCGTAATGTACCGAAGTGCCGGGTCCGCCACGCCGGTGCGCCATGCTGCCGACATTGACGATGACGCCGAACCTGTTTTCGAGCATATGCGGCAATACCGCCTGCATGCCGTAGAACGTGCCCTTGACGTTGAGATCGAAGGTGCGCTCGAGCAGGTCGTCATCGATGTCGAGGAATTTCGACCGGCGCAGCGCGGCTCCAGCCGAATTGAAAAGGAAATGCACGCGGCCAAAGTCGCCGATCGCCAGTTCGATCATGTCCTCGACTGCAGCCCGCCTGGTCACGTCGATATTGAGGGCCAGCGCCTGGGCCCCGATTGCGTTGACCTTCGTGACCGTTTCCGCCACGCCGCTCTCGTTGATGTCGGCACATACGACATTTGCGCCCTCGCGCGCAAAAATGAGTGCGGTGGCGCGGCCGATGCCGCTGGCAGCTCCGGTGATGACGATGGTTTTTCCGTGGAAATAATCGGGGGTCTTCGGCATGGATGGTCTCACGCGAATTGTGGACAATGATTGTTGCTGCCGTGAGATTAGCACATGCCGGTCCGCCGCGGCGCAACGGCCGCACAGCGATTTTCGGGGAGGGCAGCGACTTCCCTCTTGTGACGGATACTGATCTGGTACACGCTGCGCGTGTGTGGGGGGTTGCCTCATGCGGACAATTCGTCACTTCGCGGGGTTTGTTGTGGTCGCCGCCGGCCTGGCGCTCGGCGCCTGCGCGCAGGTGCGCGATGAGGCGCAAGTCAGCCTCGGCACACAGTTTCCGGTGACGGTGAAGGCGAAGGACTATGCGGCGCTCTATCTGCCTTACGCGAAGATGGCGACGGCCGCTTACGTCAACGAAAATGCACTTGACCGCCACCACTGCCCGGATCCGACACTGCTCGCGCAGGCGCAAGCAGGTGAGAGCGCGAGTGATAGAGACTATCGTAAGGCAGTGTCCGGTTGGATCCACGACCTGAAGAAGCAAAATTGGGAATGCCGGTTTGGCATTTACGGCAATCTGCGCTGTCCACCGCGGGCCGGTGATTGTCATCCGGTAGGCGGGCTTGAATTTCATGTCTGGCGCCGCATGCAAGCGGGAAGCTGCCGCGAGGTGGCAATTGCCTTCCGCGGTACCGACAAGAATGATCTTGGAGACTGGATCTCGAATTTCCGCTGGCTCTACCGGCTGGTACCGCGGTTCGATCAATACGCTCAGGTCCAGACGCACATTACGCAAATCGTCCGGCGCATCAAGCGCAATGGCTGCAATGGTGCCGGGACCCAATTCGTCTCGGCTGGCCATTCGCTTGGCGGCGGGCTGGCTCAGCAGGCCGCGTATGCGGACCAGGATGGTGGCATCCGCTACGTCTATGCCTTCGATCCGTCACCGGTGACCGGGTTTTTCGACGTCAGCGAATTGATTCGCGATCACAGCACAAAAGGTCTCGGCGTCGACCGTGCCTATGAGCAGGGCGAAATTCTCATGCTGCCCCGGCTGATTATCGAAAATATCTTTCCGCCGTCACCGTGCAATCCGCGCATCCGCAGCGTGCGCTTCAATTTGTTGGCAGGACCCCCGGGCGCTCAACACAGCATCACGGAATTGACCAAGAAGTTAAGCGCTGAGGCGGAGAGCCCCGGCGCCAACGCGAGGCGCGTTGAAGAGTCACTGCGAGCCAGGACCTGCAAGGAGACTCCGTTGCTGCCGTTGCCGGTTGCGTTGCAATCGCCGGCGTGAAATCAGGTTTTGCCGGATCGAATGACGGACCGCCAAGGGCGAGCAGGGGGCGGCGGCGTTTGGCACGAATGCAAGCATGATGACGGCGGCCGCGCCGGATTACGAATTCGTGGTTTACGCCCGCCATTTTTCCATTGCCCGGATTGCGCTTGTATCGCGGGGTGTAGCCCGCATAATCAATGTCAGTGTCCGGTTTGACCCCCGAGGAAAATCATATGCCGACGCCGATCGAATACGCAGACGCCTCGCCGCAAGTTCGTGCGGTTTACGACGACATAAAAAAGACCCGCAACGTACCGGACGTGAATAATTTCTGGAAATACCTCGCCCGCGATCCGGCGACGCTCAAGCGCACCTGGGAAAGCATCAAAGAGATCATGGCGCCGGGCGCGCTCGATCCCCTCACCAAGGAAATGATCTACCTGGCGGTGAGCGTCACCAATGGCTGCGGCTATTGCATTGCCAGTCATACGGCGGCCGCACGAAAGGCCGGAATGACCGAAGCCATGTTCGGCGAAATTATCGCCGTCACCGGGATGGCCAACGAGACCAACCGCCTGGCCAATGCCTATCGTGTTCCGATTGATGCCGCCTACGAGTCCTGGCGGTAGGGGGACGCGAATTCAGTTTGCCGGTTGCGGGTCACTCGTGAGAAAATGACCGCAAGGCGATCAAGCCACGGGGGGATGTCTGATGATTGAACGGTCGATCGTTGCCAGAGTACTTTGTGTTGCCATGGTTGCGGCGGTGATGCTGCCGGTGGGAAGAATGGTATTTCCATATATCGACGGCGAACTCAGCGGCATGCAGTTTCACGCGATCGAGGCAGTGGTGAGCACGACGGTCGGTTTCGGCATTTTTGCGATCTTCGGCTAAGAGTTTGGTAATAGTCCGTGTCACGGGCGACTGGTCGCACATCCCGTTCGCCCCGCCGGTGATGTCGCAGGTTATCACCGGCACCGTACAATAGAACCAAACGCGCAATGTACCGGCCGATGTTCATCGGTCGGTACAGAACCTGGTATGGCTGGTTCGTTTGACGTAACTGCTGATTTACTGCGTGCCGCTCTTTGAGGGCGCCGGTGCCAGCGGGCGTGACGACGTCGAACCTTGGCCGGTCGTGCTCGGCGGCGTCGCGGGATGTACCGTGGAACTGGTGGTGGCGGGCGCGGGGTTCTTGCTTGCGGTCTGGCTGTCACTCTTCCAGCCGGCGATCAGCAGGAACACGACCAGCGCGACCACCGCGAGGCCGGCGATCCAGCCCCACATGCCGCCGACACTGTCATCGCGACGCACGACCGGATCGCTGAAGCGCGGATCTGTATATCGAGGATCTGACATGGCATACCTCCAGGCTTTCAAGACACGGCTTTCATGTCTTGAACTGAGGAAACCTCGCCGGCCGACGGTGGTTCCGGCATGATGTCGAATTTGATACGTCACAGCGGGAACTTTGCGGGGAACGATCGCGCGCCAGGCAAAATTCAGGTCAGCCGGATCGCCAGTCTCCAGGCGCCCCAGAACACGACGAAAAAACATGCCAGGAATACCGGCAGGCTGAGCGACTCCGACCAGTGCTCCACCGCGCGTCCAATGCCGTAGGCAATGCCCTCGCCGATAATGACGAGGAACACGTAGGCCGCGATTAATTTCATGTGCGGCACTTCCCCCTGAAGCCTTCACCCCGCCGGGAGCCTAGCATGCGCTTTTGGCGGGCGAGAGGGGGAGCCAGCACAGTGCCGGAAATGCTAAGCCAGCCTGCCCGCCCACGCAATTCCAGCCTTCCGGCCCGCAATGCTTAATTCCATGCCGAGACCATCATGCGCCTGACCAATCCGGCTATTGCCGCAGCGCCGATGCTGTTCGTGCTGTTGTGGAGTACCGGTTTCATCGGCGCGCGCTATGGCTTGCCCTATATCGAGCCCATGACGTTTCTGGCGGTGCGCATGGTGTTCGTGGTCCTGATCATGGCGACAATTGCTGTCATCGGCCGCGCGCGCTGGCCGAATGGCAGTCAGATCGGTCACAGTCTGGTGGCCGGCTCGCTGGTGCACGGGCTCTATCTCGGCGGCGTGTTCACGGCGATCAGCCAGGGCGTCCCGGCCGGCATTTCAGCACTGATCCCGGGGTTGCAGCCGATCCTGACATCTACCATCGCCAACCGTTTCATGGGCGAGAAGGTTACGCGCCTGCAATGGCTCGGTCTGGTGCTCGGCCTGATTGGGGTCGCGCTGGTGCTGCATGATCGCGCTATCGTCAACGCCGGCTCGCCACTGGGCTGGGTCGCGAGTTTTGGATCCCTGCTCGGCATTACGCTCGGCACGCTCTATCAGAAGCATTTCTGCGGATCGATCGACTGGCGGGCCGGCAATACGGTGCAATATGCGGGTGCGTGTGCGCTGTTCTGGCTGGGTGCCTTCGCCTTCGAGACGCGCGTGATTCACTGGAGCGGGGAACTTATCTTTGCCATGGCCTGGCTTGTGCTGGTGCTGTCAATCGCCGCCGTTGGTCTGATGTATTGGCTGATCCGCCGCTCGGCGGCGACCGGCTTTGCCAGCCTGTTTTATCTGGTGCCGGTGGTGACGGCGCTGCTGGCTTATTTCCTGTTCGGCGAGAAGCTCGATGCACTGTCGGTCGCCGGCATGGTGGTCTGTGCCGTCGGCGTCGTGCTGGTCAATCGCGGTGCCGGCAGCGTGAAGCCGCTGGCGGCGAATGCCGCGGCCTCGGTCACGCGGGACTGAAGCGTGGCCGCGAAAGGCGGAAAACCTATTTTTTCTGCGGATTGAGGACGAGCTGCGTCTGGGTCACCAGCGCGCAGAGCCTGCCGTCGCCACGGGTAATGCGGGTTTGCCAAACCATCGTGGTGCGTCCGCGATGCAAGGGCGTGCATTCGGCATAGGCGACATCGCCGATCGGCACCGCCGCGAAGAAATTGGTCTTGCTTTCGATTGTAGTGGTGGATTGTCCATCCTTGAGATTTGCCGTGGTGGCGGTGCCGCCGAGATTGTCGGCAAGCGCCATGAGGGCGCCGCCATGCAGGATTCCGAAACGGTTGTTGAGCTCTTCGCGCGCGATCAGCTCGGCGGTCACGCGCTCAGGCGAGACATGGGTAACCTTCATTCCAAGGAATTGGGCAAAGGGCGGTTGCTGATGCGCCAGCTCGTTCATTGCAATAGCTCCAACCGGTATGCGGCGGGCGACACCATTGCGTCGGCTGCGGCGGAATGCAAGAGAGGCTATCGAGGGATCGTGCCCGCGATCCATTGCAGAGTATTGGCAATTCCGTGATCGTACGGTGTCATGGCCTGCCTGCCCAGCAGCCCTTCCAGTTTGCGTGCGTCGTAGCGCACCGGTTTCATATAGTTGGGCGCAACCTGCATGAAGCCGCGCAGATCCTTGTTGAACAGGCTCACCATTCGCAACATCAGTGAGCCTGCGGAACGCAGCCTGACCTTATGCCCGAGATGGCGGGAGACGAAGTTGGCAACCTGCTGTCCGGTGATCGGGCCGCTGCCGGGCAGGCACCAATGTGCACCCGCAGCGTCCTTGTGATTGCCGATCGCGCAAGCGATGCGCATGGCGTCCGTCACGAAGACATATTCGCGCACGTTGTCGGCACTTCCGATCCAGTTGATCGTCTTGCCGGTGGCTGCCTCCACGAGGCATTCTGGAAAGTGCTGACGTGGACGTGCGGCCCGTAAAAATCCGGAAGATGCAGGATGGCCGCGCCGGCGTCCAACAGGATATCCTCGGCCTCTCGGCGTTGGCGGACCCAGGCAGGCCCACCGCTGCGCGGGTGATCTTCATTCATCACTTTGCGAACCTGCGGGAAATACGCCCAATAGCTCGATACCTGCACGCATCGTGCTTTTCGCCGTTTGAGTACGAGCGCGATATTGCGTGCGGTCACTGCATGCAGATGCATTTGATCGCCGGGCAAGCCGATGCAGTCATAGACCAGATCGCAGCCCTGGATGGCGCGCGATGTCTGATCGGGATCGAGCAAATCAGCCTCCCGTTTTTCGACGCTGATATCGGGGAACAGGCGCGATAGTTTGGCCAGGCCACGCGCGACGACCCGCACAGCGGTGCCATTCTGGCGCAATGCTTCGGCAAGATGAATGCCGGTCGGGCCGGTTGCGCCGAGAATGACGGCTTGGGTCATCAAATCTCCTCAAATGGAATTCGTGTTGCGTCCGCTTATGGCGAACGAGCACGGCAAAAATGCGAAGGGCGCGGGGGGTGAGCCCGCGCCCTTCGGTCCCAAACTTGGGTGCTGCCTTACTTCGGCTGCGGTACGATGCGAATATACGGCTTGGGCGTCTTCCAGCCCGCCGGATAGAGCTTCTTGGCTTCGTCATCCGTGATCGCGCCGGTCATGATCACGTCTTCGCCCGGTTTCCAGTTTGCTGGCGTCGCCATGCGATGCTTGGCGGTGAGCTGGAGCGAATCGAGCACACGCAGGACTTCGTCAAAGTTGCGCCCGGTGGTCATCGGATAGACGAGGATCAGCTTGACCTTCTTGTCCGGACCGATGATGAAGACGTTGCGCACCGTTTGATTGTCGGCCGGCGTGCGGCCTTCGGACGTGCCCGTGGTCGACGCCGGCAGCATGCCATAGGCCTTGGAAATCCTCAGATCGGTGTCGCCGATCATCGGATAGTTCGGCGCAAAGCCCACAACGTCCTTGATGTCGACTGCCCATTTCTTGTGGTTGTCGACCGGATCGACCGACAACCCGATAATCTTGGTGTTGCGCTTGTCGAACTCGGGCTTCATCCGGGCCATGGTGCCGAGTTCGGTGGTGCAGATGGGGGTGAAATCCTTGGGGTGCGAAAACAGCATGCCCCAAGAGTTGCCCAGCCAGTCGTGGAAGCGGATTTTTCCTTCGGTGGTTTCCGCCTCGAAATCCGGAGCGGTATCGCCAATCGCCAACGCCATGAGGAATCTCCCAGTCTCTAAATCGTCGAACTTTCAGACATGCGCTTTCGCCCGACTAGATATAGAGGTCTGTACCGCGGGGGAAGGGGCGCGGCCATTAAATAGGATTGATCGTTCGCCGTATCGCGACGTGGGGGTAAAAGCTTCGGCCGTTGCCCTTGGCTGTGAAATGATTTTTTGCCGGGACCCATATGGATGGGCCGGGCGGTGGCGGTGAAAGACCAGCTAGCGTGTCATGGCCGGCAAGCCGCCGAAATAGCCCACGATCCCGCGTTCATCGACCAGCTTGCGCAACTCGAGCTTGATCTCGGGTGGGTATTTCGACAGGTCCTCCTCGGCACCGGGGTGTTGGACGTTGCCGGTAAGGTAGGCCCGGCCGTTGACACTGTCGTAGACCTTCAGGCCGGTATTTTCGCCGCCCGCGGGCGCACTGAAGATGCGCACAGCCTTTTTGGTATCGACGTTGTAGGCCCAGGTGAAATTGTTGAGATGGTTGCCTGAGTCTTCGCCGATGAAAAGCGTGCGCATCGCTTCCGAATAGTTGATGTTGTCGGGATTTGCGACCATCTCGGTATTGCACTTGTCGAATTTACCCGCCGCGGATTCGTGCGGCTGGCGTTCCCCGTGCACCAGCGCAGACATGTCGGTCGCTACCCAATCGCTGGCAATCGCGTCCCCTGCCATATCCTTCTGGCCGCCTGTCATCCGGCTCTCGTAGACGACCCCGCAGGTGAGGTCTTTTTCGTCGCCCGCAAGTCTGATGTCATCTTGCGGACGGTCCTTGTTCTTGCCGTCGATCATGCCTTTGCGGACATAACTGATTACCGTATAGAGTTTCTTGTCGGCGGCGTTGTGCGCCTGGCCTTCCATTTTTGTGAATTCGGTGGTGGCGCCGAGATATGCTGCGTAGCGGCGGGTCTCGAGGAATGCGGCAGCCTTTTCCATGCCGGGCTTGAGCCTGAGATAGGCGAGGGAGGTCTTGCCACCTGTGCCTGCATAGACATAGACCGCCCTGAATCCCGCATATTTGGTGCGGTCGGCGTTCACATCTCTCGCGCTCGCAACCGCCCAGATGTCGCTGAACCTGATGCCCTTGTCGACCAGCGACTTGATCTCTGCGTTTGTGGCGTGACCGAGCTTGATCCAGCCGAGCCTTGCGGAGCCGTAGTCGTTTCCGTCGGTCTGAATCCACTTGGCGGCGTAGAGCGTACCGGCCGACAGATCTTCCGGTCTGTCGGCAACAAACATCGCGCGGATCACGTCGTCGCCGTCATCGCCGAGATACACCGTCTTCCGGTCAGCCATGACCTCGCCCAGTTCGAAAGAAAGCCGGCCCATCGCGTAGTGCTTGAAGATCGCGGTTGCGCCGTCAGCTGCGACCTTGACTTCGACGATATGACCATAGTGATAAGGATTGGCGCCGCCGTCGGCTGCATTCTTGCCGGGCGTGCCGATGTAGAGGTTCATTGCCTCGAGCGGACGTGTTTCAAAATGCTGCGCGTCGGGCTCGTACTCTTCGCCGCCGAGGTGGGTCATCCACGGTGTGGTCGAGGCATTGCAGGGAATCCACAACCCGTCGACGCCGGAAAAATCGATGTTCGATATCTTGACCGGCGTGAGCTTTCCGGTTGCCGGGTCCTGGTCGAGCACGGTCAGATTCATCGCCATCGGGAGGGCTGCGTAGAGCGCAACCGGTGGCTTCCTGGGATCGATATTGTCGGCTTCGGTTTCATATTCCAGATGGTTGATCAGAAACACCGTATGTCCTTTGACGCCATCCACCCTGGCATTGGGCACGACCAGCATTGAGCTGCCATCGGCGCCGGCTGAAAAGAATGGCCCGCGCGCAATAGTGCCTTTGACCGGCGGTGACTGAAGGATTGGTTTGCCCTGCTTGTCGACGACGAGGCCGGCGTACCACCCGCCGACGAAATCGCCCGAGCGATGCAGTACCTGGTAGCTTAACGGGAAGGTCTTCTTGCTGCCATCGGCCAGCGTGACGACCGCCTTGGAGCGGGTATAGGGCTGGGTCATTTCCAGCATATTGGCCGGCGCGGGCGTGGCGGTAAATTCGACCGATTTGACCTTGAGTGGCGAGGAATTATCGGCCCATCCCGGCGTGGCGATGGCGTAACCGCACAGGAATGCACTGCACAGCAAGAGTGCGCGTATGATCATTCGCCGTCTCCCCATCGGATGGTGTCATTTTCGGATACGCGCCCAACATGACGCCAATGTAACAGGCCTTCTGCAATAATCGCAGGTAACGCGGGGTTTGCCGCCGGCGGTGGCCGGACCTAGATTGCATGGACAATGGAGTTTGCGCCGGCGATGCACCTGGATCAGCTACTCTCCCGGCTCGCCGTGGCGCTCGGCATTGGTCTGCTCATCGGTCTCGAGCGCGGTTGGAAAACGCGCGACGTCACGTCCGGCAGCCGTGCGGCCGGTATCCGCACCTTCGCTTTGTCCGGCCTGCTCGGCGGCATTGTCGCAGAGCTTGCGCAGACGGTCGGTGCCGGCATCGGCGCCGGATTGGTACTGGGGCTCGGCCTTGCGGTCTTCGCCGTGGTGATGACGTTGTTCGAGCGCGACGCCAACCGCGCGGAGGGCGACTATTCCGCCACCACGTTGATCGCTGCCACACTGACTTTCGCGCTCGGCGCTTATGCGGTTGCCGGCGACATGCGTGCGGCGGCGGCCGCTGCGGTTGCCGCGACCGGAATTCTTGCCGCGCGCGAGGATATCCACGGCTGGGTCAGACGCATCACCTGGACAGAACTGCGCTCGGCGCTGGTGCTGTTGGCGATGACCTTCATTGTGCTTCCGGTAGTGCCGGATGTGACCGTGGGTCCAGGCGGCGGCTTCAACCCGCGCGAGGTCTGGTTGATCGCCATCGTGCTCGCCGGCGTTTCCTTCCTTGGTTATGGCGCGGTCAAGCTGTTCGGCGCTGAGCGCGGTGTGCTGCTGGCCGCGCTCGCCGGCGGCCTGGTGTCCTCGACCGCGGTCGCGATGACGAGCGCCCGCCGCGCTGCCGCCGGCGAAGGCGCACCGCGACTGTTGGTGGCCGGCGTATCGGTTGCCACCGGCGTGTCTTTCCTCCGCGTCATCGCTCTCGTCGCCGCGCTGAAGCCGGGCCTGTTACCGCTGATCGCGCCGCCGCTCGTTGCGGCAGTGGTTGCCGCCGCTGTCTATGCAGTCATCACCGTTTATTGGCGTGAGGGCGGGGGCGGCGCCGGCAAGTCGACGTCAGCCGACTTCAAGAATCCGTTCAGCTTTTGGCCGGTGGTCGGCTTTGCGGTATTTCTCGGCGTCGTCATCGTGCTGGGCCGGGCCGTCAGCGAAGCTTTTGGCGCCGCGGGTGCGCTGATTGGATCGGCCGCCATCGGCCTTGCAGACGTCGATTCTATTACCGTCTCGATGGTACGGCTGGTGCCGACGCCTTTGAGTGTCCTTACCGCCGGTGGCGCAATTCTGGTGGCGGTAGCCAGCAACATGCTCAGCAAGCTCGCAATAGGTGCAGTGATCGGCCGTGGCCGGTTTGCTGCCGAGATGACAGCCATGACGATTGTCTGCTGGGCCGTCGGCATCGCCGGCCTATGGGCAGCGCTGGCATTTGGCGCCTACTGATGCCGTTGACATTTCGGCGGCAAAAACGCAAAGGCAAAGGGCCGGTTCCCAGGGTCCCCGACGCGGCATGTTCAAGCGCATCCTGATTGCCAATCGCGGCGAAATCGCCTGCCGGATTATCAAGACCGCACGCCGGATGGGGATTGAGACCGTTGCCGTCTATTCGGACGCCGACAAGGATGCCCTCCATGTGGAGATGGCTGATACCGCCGTCGCCATCGGGCCTCCGGAGGCCGCAAAAAGCTATCTGGTGATCGAGAAGATCGTCGCCGCCTGCAAGGAGAGCGGGGCGCAGGCTGTGCATCCCGGCTACGGGTTTCTGTCCGAGCGCGAAGCCTTTCCCAAGGCGTTGGCCGCGGCCGGCATTGTGTTTATCGGGCCCAATCCGAAAGCCATCGCCGCCATGGGCGACAAGATCGAGTCCAAGAAGGCAGCGGCAGCGGCGAAGGTCTCCACCGTGCCCGGCCACCTTGGTGTCATCGAGAATGAAGTTGAGGCGATGCGGATTGCCGACGAAATCGGTTATCCGGTGATGATCAAGGCCAGCGCCGGCGGCGGCGGCAAGGGCATGCGCATCGCTTTTTCCAAGTCCGAGGTGGCGGAAGGCTTTGCCCGCGCGACCTCGGAAGCAAAATCCTCGTTCGGCGATGATCGGGTGTTCATCGAGAAATTCATCAGCGATCCGCGCCATATCGAAATACAGGTGCTGGGCGACAAGCACGGCAATGTCATCCATCTCGGCGAGCGCGAATGCTCGATCCAGCGCCGCAATCAGAAGGTGATCGAGGAGGCGCCCAGCCCGTTGCTGGATGCAGCCACGCGAAAGAAAATGGGCGAGCAGGCGGTCGCGCTCGCAAAAGCCGTCGGCTATGACAGCGCCGGCACCGTCGAGTTCGTCGCCGGTCAGGACCGAAGTTTCTATTTTCTGGAAATGAACACGCGGCTTCAGGTCGAGCACCCGGTGACCGAGCTCGTCACCGGCATCGATCTGGTCGAGCAGATGATTAGCAGCGCTGCCGGCGAGAAACTGTCGCTCAAGCAAGCTGACGTGAAACTCAACGGCTGGGCGGTAGAGAGCCGCGTCTATGCCGAAGATCCCTATCGCAATTTTCTGCCGTCAATCGGCCGTCTCACACGCTATCGTCCGCCGCGAGAGGGTAGCACGGACGGCGTGACCGTCCGCAACGATACCGGGGTCTACGAGGGCGGCGAAATATCGCTCTACTACGATCCGATGATCGCCAAGCTGATCACGCACGCGCCCAGCCGCGCGCAGGCGATCGATGCCCAGGCCGGCGCGCTCGATGCTTTTGTCATCGACGGCATTCGCCATAACGTTCCGTTCCTGGCCGCATTGATGGCGCATCCGCGCTGGCGCGCCGGCAAGCTCTCGACCGGGTTCATTGCCGAAGAGTTTCCGAAAGGATTTCATCCCGTCGCGCCGGAGGGCGCGCGCGCGAAGGTGCTTGCCGCCGTCGCCGTGGCGATCGACCACACTTTGGGCGAGCGCAAGCGCCGGGTCTCCGGGCAGCTGGCGAGCCGCACGGTGCAACGGGCGCGCATGCGCGCGGTGCGGATGGGAGAAACCTATTTCAACGTCGAGATCGCGGACACTGGCACAAGCGTCGCGTTCGGCGACGGCGATCAGGGTGCGGTTCCGGCAGGCGGAGGCGCGTTGACCTTGCGCTATCGTGTGGGCGGCGGCGCCGCCGGTAATATCAGCACTGTCGCTGTGGTACCGAACTGGAAAATCGGCGAGCCGGTCTGGACCGGGCGCATTGATGGCCGTGACGTGGCGGTGCAGGTACGTCCCGTGCTCAATGGTTTTGATCTCAGTTGGTCAGGAGTGCACGCCATCGTCCATGTCTATACCGAGACCGAAGCCGCGCTTGCGCGGCTGATGCCGGTGAAACAGGCCGCAGATACCGGCAAGCAGGTGTTGTGCCCGATGCCGGGATTGGTCGTATCGATTGCCGTCAAGGAAGGCCAGGAGGTCAAGGCCGGCGAGACCGTTGCGGTGGTGGAAGCAATGAAAATGGAAAACGTCCTGCGTGCCGAGATCGACGGTACGGTGAAGAAGATCAACGCCAAGCCCGGGGACAGCCTGGCGGTGGATGCGGTAATCCTCGAATTTGCCTGACTGGCTCGCACAACAGCAGCGCTGACCCTCATCTTTCGAGGCGCGCGCGTATGCGCCCTCCTCAGGAAGAGGACATTGGACACATTGCAGCGTCGCAAATTTCTGATATCCGCATCTGATGACACTCTATTTCGCGTACGGCTCCAACATGCAACGCAGTGCCATGCGTCGGCGCTGCCCTGGCGCGCACGCGGTCGGGCCGGCGGCGCTCGAGGGTTTTGCGTTTTTCGTCGGCCTCGACGGGTGGGGTTCAGTCAAGCCTCAGCCCGGTGCGACCGTGCACGGCGTACTGTGGCGGCTCACGCCACGCGACATCGCTGCGCTGCATGCCTATGAATTGCTGCACAAGGGACTCTATGACGTGCGGACCCTGCCAGTGCGGGTCGCTGGCCGTCGCGTGCGTGCGATGATCTACCAGTTGCGCAGGCGTATTCCCGGCAAGCCGAGGCCCGGCTATGCAGAGATGATCGCAGCTGCCGCGCGCGACTGGAAATTGCCTGAGGACTACATTCGCTCGGTCGAGCGTTGGTCCACATCGCGCTGGACGGGTGCACGTGTGATCGATGTTGGAGAACTGACGTGAGCGTCGTCCGCCACATTATCGCGCACGGTCGCGTGCAAGGTGTCGGCTATCGCGCTTTCATTGAGCACGAGGCAATCAGGCGAGGGGTTGAAGGCTGGGTACGCAACTGCCGTGATGGCACAGTCGAAGCGGTGCTCAAGGGCGAGGATGCGCTTGTGCACGACATGATTGAGGCTTGCCGGCGCGGCCCGTTCGCCGCCCGCGTGGACGTTGTCGATCAGCGCGAGGGTACGGACGCCGATCTCAGGCTGCGCCGGCCGGGGGAGGTATTCTCGGTGCTGGCGACAGCGTGACCGGTCGTTGCGCCAAACAGCGCCTCGAACTCACGCCGCAACATCGTGTCCACTTCGGGGATTGAAACCGGTATACCGAGATCGGCGAGACTCGTTACGCCGTAGCGCTGCTCATTGACGCCGCAAGGCACGATACCGGCAAAATGCGTCAGGTCCGGCTCGACGTTGAGCGCCATGCCGTGCAGCGTCACCCACTGCTTCACGCGGATGCCGATGGCGGCAATCTTGTCCTCATGGCCGACGCCCTTGTCGGGACGGCGCACCCAGACTCCGATCCGATCGTCCCGCCGTTCGCCGCGCACATTGAAGGCCGCGAGCGTGCGGATGATCCATTCCTCCAACGTGGCAACGAAGCGGCGCACATCGGGTCCGCGCTGCTTCAGATCGAGCATGACATAGGCCACCCGCTGGCCAGGCCCGTGATAGGTCATCTGGCCGCCGCGGCCGCTTTCGAACAGCGGGAAACGTGCTTCCACCAGATCCTGCGGCCGCGCGCTGGTGCCGGCGGTGTAGAGCGGTGGATGCTCTAGCAGCCAGACCAGTTCGGGTTCACGGCCGGCGGCGATAGCGCCCGCGCGGGCATCCATGAAGGCCACTGCCGTCTCATAGGGCTCGCGCGAGTTGCTCAGTCGCCACTCGACCGGCGGCATTCCGGGTGCAGCAGGCAGCCCACCAGTGAGCTGATTTTGCTCGTTAATCATCTGTTCACCATACCATGGTGACCTGAGATCTGCCCGCAATCGCGCGGGCGCAATGGGAAGGCAGAACGTGCCCACATTCGATAAGGTTTCGGTCGATATCACCGTGGTGCTCGGCACCACGTCCATGCCGGTGCATCAGGTCCTTCGCCTCGGCCGCGGCGCCATCATCGAACTGGAATCCTCCGAGGACGATGCCGTCAATATCCTTGCCAACAACCTCGCCGTCGCCAAGGGAACGGTCGTCGTCAACGGCAACCGCATCGCGGTTGAGGTCGGCGAATTGCTGCCGCGCCCGCCTGATATGCGCTAGCAGCTGAATCGGATCGGACGCCCGGACATCAGGTGCGAAGCGGGGCGGCCTGGCCGGCGGCGCCATCAGGCGGCCCTTGTCCCCCCAGACCCTATTTGTTACATCGTCCGCGCTCGTCGGGACGCGAGGTTTTTCAAGGCTTTTCGTCCTTCCCCCATGCGGTCGTGGCGGAATTGGTAGACGCACTAGCTTGAGGTGCTAGCGGGGCAACCCGTGGAGGTTCGAGTCCTCTCGACCGCACCAATCTTTACAAGGTTCGCGCCAGGACGGGATTTAGTACGGCTTGGTCTGCCAGTCCGGGGTGACAAACCCGGTGTTCGAGTCCTTTCCGGGCAGACTTGCGGTCTTCACCCGATGCCGCTTGCCGGCGACCAGTTTCTTGATGTGGTGCCGAACTGCCGCGGATGACTGGCTGCTTTTGCTTGCGCTGGCGCGCACTACACGCGGCCAGGCTTGCTTTTCCTCGGCCGGCGTTGCCACCATATCGGGCAGCGTCTTGGGCCGTTCGCCCGACGGCACCACCTGCACGACATGATAGCCGCCTGCCTTGAGTTCCTTCAACAACATCGGCAGTGCAAATACCGTCGCGGGGTGGATGTCGTGCATGAGCAGAATGCCCCGGCCTTTTGCATTCAGCCGGCGCATGGCGCGCTGAACGATCTGGGCGGGGCGGGAGCCGCGCCACCAATCGTTCGTGTCGATATCCGCGCTCCAGGTCACGAGGCCTTTGCCCTGCAGGTAGTGTTCGATCGCATTGGTGCGGCCGAGGCCAGGGATGCGGAAAAACGGCGCCAGCGCTTTGGGATCGCCGAGCGCTGCATCAACGGACGTAATCCCGCCGTCGACCTGGCGTTCGACGCTCTGCTGCGACAACCGCTGGAACGCGTAGGGATGGGTCTGGCTGTGGGTACCGATGGTGTGGCCGGCGTTATAGATGCGGCGCACGATGGACGGATAGTGGCGCGCCATCTCTCCGACCATGAAATAGGTCGCTTTCACGCATTGGGCATCGAGGATGTCGAGAATTTCGTTCGAGTAGGGCGGGATCGGCCCGTCGTCGAAGGTGAGCACGACCTCATGGTCGTTAAGCGGCAACGTCTGTTTGTATTGCATCGTGCCAATGCGGGTGAACTCAGCCGGCGTGATTGTCAGGATGCGGCTGGTTCCAAGCGCCGCGGGATTGCCAGGGCAGGCTTGGGCGACTTGCTGAACTGGCTGCTCGGCTGGCTTCGCCGGCTGCGGTTCGACTGCCTTGTGTTCCTCCGGCTTGCTTTCATTCAGCTTGGGCGGCGTCTCGCCTGGCTCATCAATCGGTTTTGAAGCGCGTTGCTCAAGTGGCGTGGCAGCCGGCTGCTCAGCCGATTTTGCTGCTGATTGTGGCGTCGCGGCCTGCTGTTCATCCAGTTTGTTAGGAAGCTGTTCAACCGGTTTCTCAGCTTGTTGTTCAACCGTTTTCTCAACCGGATCGGCCACTTTCTCAGCCGATTGTTCCGATGTCAGTGCCTGAACTGAGGCCGGCGTGGCTGAAACCGGCGGCGGCGCCGATTGGGCTACTGCCGGGGCGATGCCTCCGGCCAAGCATAAAGCAACAAACGCGACGAACCGCATTGAACACCACCCCAGCGCTTGTCCCAATCGCGCCGTTTGGCGCGGAACTGCGGGACACGAATTCAACCTACAGATTGGAACATTAATGGGAAATGAAGCGCGTGAACCGTCCACAGCCCGGTTTTTGCGGTTTTTTTGGCTGCGGCGGTAAATGAACACATTTCTAGTTCGAAATGCCTCGATTTTGGGCCGAAACGACGTGTACCACGTGGAATCCGCGCCGTTTGAGCGCGCGCAGGAAGGCGGGCAGCATCTGGGCCGTCTGCTTCTTGGTATCGTGAAACAGCACGATGCCGCGGCCGGCGTGCTCGATCCGCGCGAGGATCAGATTCAATTCCTGCTCGGGGCTCATCGGTAGCCAGTCGCTGGCCCACACGTCGGCGCCGAACACGACGATGCCGCGCTCGGCCAGCGCATCGAGCAGCGCCTGGTTTGAAACAAAGCCGGGAAATCGGAAAAACGGCGTGCTCGGCCGGCTGTTGCGTTGACCATGCAGCGCAAGCTCGTCGGCTGCAATGCCGCGATCGATCTCGGCTAACGCCCTGGCGAGCGGCATGTGTCCAAGCAGGGGGTGCGAAAAGCTGTGGTGGCCGATTGAGTGCCCCTCGGCCAGCTCCCGTCGGGCGATTTTCGGGTACGCCTCGGCATTGCGGCCGAGCAGGAAGAAGGTCGCGCGAACGCATTCGTGTCTGAGTGCGTCCAGTACTTTCGGCGTGGTGGTCGGCCAGGGACCGTCGTCGAAGGTGAGCACGATCTCTTTGGGTGCGAGCGGTAGCGTGCCCGGAAATTGCTTGCGCCCGACCCGCGGTGTGCTCCTTGCGTCGATTGCAAGCACGCGCTCGGTGCCGAGCGCGTCGGGATTGCCCGGGCAAGGCTCCGCCAGAGCGGCCATGGGCATCAGGGCCACGGTCAGTGCGAGGACAAGAACGCGTGTCATGTACGGCTTCCGGGGGCGGGGCAATTGACCGCAATCAACCGGTCCCGGCAAGCCCGATGTGAGCGCCGCGCTTACGCGTTAAACATTTGCCCGGGTTTGGGGCGGGGCGTACAAGCGGCGCACTTCTGGTTCCCGAGGCCGGCATGCTTGATCAAAAAACCAGCGCGCCACTTCGCACGAAGGATGGCTCAATCCGCGTCGCGTTCGTCCGTCAGGTCACGCGCGCCATCGATGCCGGCGATAGTGCGGCGTTGCGTGATCAGGTCGGCGGCCTGCATGAATCCGACCTCGGTGCGGTGCTGGAAGCGCTGGAACCGTCCCGCCGGCCACGCCTGGTTGAATTGCTCGGGATCGACTTCGATTTTACCGCGCTCACCGAAGTCGATGATGCGGTGCGCGAGGAAATCCTTGAGGAACTGAAGCCGCAAACGGTCGCAGAGGGCGTGCGCGAAATTGAATCCGATGACGCGGTGGCGATCCTTGCCCACCTGCCGAAGGATGAACGCGCAGAGATTCTCGATCAATTGCCGCAGCCGGAACGGGTCGCGCTTGCGCGCAGCCTCGACTATCCGGAAGATTCGGCCGGCCGGCGGATGCAGACCGAATTCATCGCCGTTCCGCCTGACTGGGCGGTTGGCCAGGCGATCGATTATATGCGCGAGACTGTCGAACTGCCGGACCGCTTTTATGAGCTCTATGTCGCCGACGGAGCGCGCCGCTTTCTCGGCGCGGTGCCGCTCGACCGGCTTCTTCGAAGCAAACGTCCAGTTGCTATCTCCGATCTAATGGAGCCAGAGCGCCGGCGCGTACGTGCCGATGAAGACCAGGAAGAAGTGGCGCGACTGTTTCAGCGCTACGATCTGGTCGCGGCTCCGGTGGTCGATGCCGACGACCGGCTGGTCGGCGTCCTCACCTTCGACGATGTTGCAGACGTGATCGAGGAAGAGGCGGAAGAGGACATCAAGGCACTCGGTGGCGTCATGCATCACGAAGAACTGTCCGACTCGGTGTGGACTATCGCGCGCGGACGATTCAACTGGCTGCTGATCAATCTCGGCACTGCATTCGTGGCATCCTCGGTGCTTGGTCTGTTCGAAGGCCAATTGCAGAAAATGGTGGCGCTGGCCGTGCTGGCGCCGATCGTGGCGAGCCAGGGCGGCAATGCCTCGACCCAGACCATGACCGTCGCAGTGCGCGCGCTCGCTACGCAGGATCTCAGCGACGCCAATGCGCGCCGTGTGATCGTGCGCGAGCTGCTGGTCGGGCTGCTGAACGGTATTGCCTTTGCGGTCATCACCGGCATCGCGGCCTATGTGTGGTTCGATGTGCCAGGGCTCGGGGTGGTGATCGGGATGGCGATGGTTTGCAACCTGATTGCTGCCGCATTGGGCGGCATCCTCATTCCGCTGCTCCTGCATCGCTTGAGGATCGACCCGGCCGTTGCGTCAACCCCGTTTGTGACCACCGTGACCGACGTGGTGGGCTTTTTCTCTTTTCTTTCGATTGCCACACTCTGGTTCGGCCTGAGATAGCCCGTGACGCGGCTTTCATTCCGGTGGCCGAACAGATGGGCTTAATGGACACCCTGGGTGCCTTCGTGCTGCGGCGGCCGCAGGTTGTCGTCGGCCGAACCGCTGACAGCGTGATCGCTACGCTATAGACTTTCCGGTCTGACCGCGTCCATCAGGGCGCGCGGGAGAACGCAATGATCCCCAATGCCTGGGCGGGCTTTGATTTCGGGCTGGGTCCTGATGTCGAGATGTTGCGAAAGACCGTGGGTGGTTTTGCGCAGGATCGCATCGCGCCGCGCGCCAACGAAATCGACCGCAGCAATGCCTTTCCGCGCGATCTGTGGCCGGAGATGGGTGCGCTAGGCCTGCACGGCATTACCGTCGAGGAGGAATTCGGCGGCGCCGGGCTCGGTTATCTCGCGCATTGCGTGGCGATGGAAGAGATATCGCGCGCTTCTGCTGCGATCGGGCTTTCCTACGGGGCCCATTCCAATCTCTGCGTCAATCAGATCCGCCGCAACGGCTCGACCGAACAGAAACGCAAATATCTGCCCAAGCTGATTTCCGGCGAGCATATTGGCGCGCTGGCCATGTCGGAGCCGGGCGCCGGATCCGACGTTGTTTCCATGCGCACCCGTGCTGACAAGAAAGGCGACCATTACGTCCTCAACGGATCCAAGATGTGGATCACGAACGGTCCGGTCGCAGACACCATGGTGATTTATGCCAAGACCGATCGCACCGCCGGCGCGCGCGGCATCACCGCATTCATCGTCGAAAAGGGCTTCAAGGGATTTGCGCCGGCACAGAAGCTCGACAAACTCGGTATGCGCGGATCTGACACCAGTGAACTGGTTTTCACCGATTGCGAAGTGCCGGAAGAGAACGTGCTTGGCGCCGTCGGCAACGGCGTCAACGTGCTGATGTCCGGCCTCGACTACGAGCGCGTGGTGCTGGCCGCCGGTCCGCTCGGCATCATGCAGGCCTGCATGGACGTGGTGATCCCGTACGTGCACGAGCGCCAGCAGTTCGGCCAGGCGATCGGTCGCTTTCAACTGGTACAGGCCAAACTCGCCGATATGTATGTGACCATGAACGCCGCGAAATCTTACGTGTACACGGTCGCGCGCGCTTGCGATGAGGGCCGTACCACCCGTGAGGATGCCGCCGGCGCCATCCTCTATGCTGCCGAGCGGGCGACCTGGATGGCGCTGGAAGCAATCCAGTGCCTGGGCGGCAATGGCTACATCAACGATTTCCCCACCGGCCGCCTGCTGCGCGATGCCAAGCTCTACGAAATCGGAGCCGGGACCAGCGAGATCCGCCGCATGTTGATCGGGCGGGAGATCTTCGAGAAGACGCGATAGTTCCCGCGTTAACTTTTGAGGCCTGCGAATCAGCTAGTGCATTGGCCGACATCGTCGGTACGCGCGCAATCAGGCTGAGCCCGAACCGGCTATCCAGCCGGATTGCGCGTCAGGCTTCAAAGGGAGACGGCCATGATGCGGGTGCGGCTGAAAGCCGACGGGCGGATAGTCGAAATCCTGCCGGACGGCACTGAAAAAACACTCGACCATAGCGATCCGGCGAGTTTCGTGCGTCAGGTGCGCGCGCGCTGCGGGCTCACCCAGGCGGCGTTCGCCGAAAAAATCGAGGTGCCGATCGAGACTGTGCGCAATTGGGAGCAGGGCAAGCGTCACCCGCGTGGCCCGGCGCGCGCATTGCTGAAGCTGATCGACACCGCGCCGGATGCAGCCTTTGCGGCACTGGGAGGAAGACGGCGCTAAACGGTCAGTCGTTCTTGTGGCCGGTAACGCGCGATGCGCATCAGCAGGAACATCGCAAACAGGGTCGCAACATAGACCATGAGCTGCATCTCGGTGGGCCGTTCGGTATAGCCGATCAGCGTGTGCAGCAGGCGGCCGAAGATGCTGCCTTCCGACAACATCCACGACGTATCCCAGACCGTTCCGTCGAACGCCACAACCATCCCTGCATTGTTGAGAAACTGCACCGCCTGCGCCGCCATGCCGGCGGCGAGCAGCGCGATCAGCCAACTGGTCACCGAGAAGATATATCGGGACGGAATGGCCAGCAGGCCGAAATAGGTCAGTGCGGTGAAGGCCGCACCGGTGCCAATTCCAAGTATGCCTCCCGCCAGCAAAGCCGAACCGGTCGTGCCGGAGGCCATGATGCCATAAAGGAACAGCACGACTTCGGCGCCTTCGCGCAGTACTGCCAAACCCACCACGATAGCAAGTGCCGTCAGTGGTTTGGCGCCCTCACTCACCGCCGCACCAACATTGCGCATCTCCGCGGCGATCTCGCGACCGTGGCGCGCCATCCAGGCGTTGTGCCACATCAGCATGACGACTGCGATGCCCAGTACGCTGGCATTGAAAAGTTCCTGGCCCGCGCCCTGGAATGCTTGCGAGATCGCACCGGCGAAGATCGCGACCACTCCCGCGCCCAGCACGCCGCCAGCCACGCCGATATTGATCCAGCGGCCGCGGCCTGCGACGCCGCGCGTCGCCGCCATCACGATGCCGATGATCAGGCCGGCTTCGATGACTTCTCTGAAAACGATAATGAGGGCGCCGAGCATGGAGCTATTCCGCGACGACCGTGCCTTTGGCGGTCGCCTCATGAAACTCGCCGACAAACGAGTAGCGGCCGGGTTTCAGTGGGCCCACGCGGACCACGCCCTTGGTCTTGCCGGGAATTACCTTTTCCACCTTCATGTCGTGGCTTTCGAACTCTTCCGGCGTGGGGTCGTCGTTGACGACGGTAATCTGCACGCGCTTGTTTGCCGGGATTTTGAGTTCGGCCGGCGTGAATTTATGGTCCTTGATGGTGATGGTGTAGTCGGCCGCACCCGCAATGGCGGGCGCGAGGCTTAGGGCTGTGGCAAGGCCGAGAACGGCGAGGGTGCTTCGCATATGTTTTCCAGAATAGGTTTCTACCCTCACAAAAGCATTAAAAGCTCTTGATGCAATAGGTTTTTTCTAGATTTGAGTTATTCCAATATAAGAAGCGGGCCCAAGGGCTTGGCGTCAAAGTGTTGTCACTGTCGAACGCATTTACGAAATTCGGCGTGATATTTCGCCGCATCGGCAATTTCGCGGCTCGGCTGGGCCGAGGGCGACCCCCGTTGGCAGGGCGCGGCCGAGCGGGCATTCTTCGCCCCGACCCGACAACCAACCGTCATTCCATCTGCAAACTCAGGAGACCGCAATGCAATTCGTTGAAGCCCATGGTGCCCGCATCCCCCAGATCGGCCTGGGCACCATGACCTTGAAGGATGATGTTTGCGTGCAGGCGGTCAAGACCGCACTACAGCTTGGCTATCGTCATCTCGACACCGCTGCCTTCTACGGCAACGAAGTCGAGAACGGAGAGGGCCTTCGCCAATCCGGCGTCAAGCGCGAGGACGTTTTCATCTGTACAAAGGTGCGACAAGGCGACCTCATGCCGGATGATTTTGCCCGCGTGGTCGATCAGAGCCTCAAGAACCTGAAATTGCCTTATGTTGATCTGCTGCTCATCCACTGGAACAACAAGGACATCCCGTTCAAGCTGTCGGTCGGCGCGCTTTGCAAAGCGAAGAAGGATGGCCTTACCAAGCATGTCGGCGTCGCCAACTTCACCACCACGATGCTGGACGAGGCTTGGGGCGTGACCAGCGAGCCGCTGGTCTGCAATCAGATCGAGATGCATCCATTCATCAATCAGGACAAGGTGCTGGCGGCTTGCAAGAAGCGCGGCATGGCGGTGGTGGCGTATTGCCCCATCGCGCGCGGCAAGGTGCCGGGCGCCGAAGCGCTTGAACGCATCGGCAAGACGCATGGCAAGAGCGCAGCGCAGGTCTCTTTGCGCTATCTGGTACAGATGGGCGTATGCGCCATCCCGCGCACTGCCACGCCCGATCATCTGAAAGCCAATCTCGACGTGTTTGATTTCAAGCTGTCGGATGCCGAGATGGCGGACTTGAAGAAGCTCAATGCCACGAATATGCGCGTTGTCAATCCGCCGCACGCGCCTGTATGGGATGCTGCTTGATACGAACCGCGGCCGTCTGCAATCTGGTGGCGCTGCTGGCCGCATCGCCAGCGTTTGCGCAAAGCGACAAGCCAGCTGCGCGTGACTCCGCGGCCGTTCAGGCGTGCATCAAGGCCAAGACCGGCCGACATTGGGCATGGGAAAGTTGCCTGGGGGTTGTGTCCGACAATTGCCTGAAGGACGAGGCGTCGATGCCTTCATCGAAAGTGATCGCGTGTATCGATCGCGAAACGAAGGTGTGGGATGACATCCTGAACGAAACATTCCGCCGGCTGCGCGAGAAACTCGACGACAGCCAGCAGACCAAACTGCGCGAAATGCAGCGCGCCTGGATCGTGTCGCGCGACAAATCCTGCCATTTTTTTCGGGACTATTTCGAGGGTACCATGGCGAATCCGATGATCGCGTCATGCATGAGCCGCGAGACCGGTCGGCGCGCGCTGTTCCTGCTCGGTTTTCTCAATGACGCCGAAGGCAAATGAAACGGTTCAGTCTGCGATGAAAATGGTCGAGGCCAAGGGCTTCAAGATCCCGATGGTGGGTCTCGGCACCTGGGCGCTGCGCGGTCGCGATTGCGCACGGCTGGTGGAGCAGGCGATCCGCATCGGCTACCGCCATATCGATACAGCACAGATGTACGACAACGAGCGTGAAGTGGGCGAGGGCGTGCGCGCGTCCGGCAAGCGTGCAGAGGTCATGGTTACGACCAAGGTACAGCCAACCTTGCTCGCCCCGCACGACCTGGAACGCTCCGTCAAGGAGAGCCTTGCGCGGTTGCGTCTTGATGCCATCGACCTGCTCCTGATCCACTGGCCGAATCCACGCGTGCCGCTGTCCGAGACGCTCGGTGCCATGGCCAAGATGAAGCGTGAGGGCTACACGCGGCAGATAGGCGTATCGAATTTCACCGTGGCGCTGCTCGATGAGGCGGTCAAGATTTCGAGCGAGCCGCTTGTCTGTGATCAGGTCGAGTGCCACCCGTTTCTCAATCAGGACAAGGTGATAGCGGCCTGCCGCGGGCACGGCATGGCGACAGTTGCGTATAGTCCGGTTGCGCGCGGCGGCGCGAAGGGCAACGAAGTGCTCGAGCGCATTGGTAAAGTGCATGGGAAGACGGCCGCGCAGGTCTGCCTGCGCTGGCTCACCCAGCAGGGCATTGTGGTGATCCCGCGCACCAGCAAGGTGGAGCGGCTGGAGGAAAATTTCAGCCTGTTCGATTTCTCGCTGTCCGACGCCGAGATGCGGGAGATCGCCGGCCTCGCGCGCCGCGGCGGCCGGATCGTCGATTGGACGTGGTCACCCAATTGGGATTGAGACTTAGAAGAAACCAAGCGACTCGCAGCCGGTCCCGGCCTTGAAGCTTTGCTTCCACCGCCTGCCCGCAATGTCGATCACATGGACCGAACCATCGCCCTGGCAGGCGACAAATAATTCATCACCGCGGTAGACCATGTCCATCGGCTGGCTGCCGACCTTGATTGCGACCTGTTCGCCGAATGAGGGCGTGATCAGGCTTACGGTGTCGCTGTTGAGACTGGTGACGGCGAGCATGCTCCAATCCGTATTGTAGCGCGCAATCTGGGCCGGCTTCGGGACGTCCGCGAGCGGGAGCGTCTCACTGACACGTTCCGTCCTGGTGTCGATCAGGAACAAGACCGGTTCCTGATCCGAAACGACAACCACGGTATTACCGTCGCCCGATATGGTGATGCCGGCGAGCGGATGCGGCGTCTTGATTTTACCAAGAAGCTTGCGTTTCGGCAGGTCGATGACCGAAACTTCCGCATCTTCTTCGTTCTCGGTGTAGAGCCGTTGTCCGTCGGGTGCGATGATCAACCTGTGCGCATTGGTCGAGCCGGAATCGATTGCATCGACGACCTTGTGTGTGCTGCGATCGATCACCGCGACCACCGCGCTGTTCTCGCAGGAAATGTAGATCAGTCCGTCTGGACCAAGCTTGAGCGTATGCGGCGCAATATAAGGTCGGAGGTCGATGTCGGCGATATGGGCATGTTTTTCGAGGTCGATGATGCAGAGCGTGTGACCCGGATTCGGATTGCGGCCATGGATGCCGTCGCCATAGATCGGCACATAGGCGAGGGCGGTTTCCGGCACGATCAGCAATTCGTGCACAGTGCGCTGGAAGCCATCGAGCACGGTTTGAATTTCGTAGGTCGCCGGATCGAGAAACAGGATCTTGGCGCCCATCTTGTCGACGGCGATCATTCCGTGCGCATTACTCATGGCCCCGGCTCTCATTGCATGGCGAGCGCACTAAATTAGCACGTCTGAGACGAATGGTTATAGTGATTGGTTCATGACGACTAGTCCCGACACGGCACTCGTTTTGCTCTCCGGCGGACAGGACTCCACCGTATGCCTCGCCTGGGCTTTAGAGCGATTTTCACGTGTGGAAACCGTCGGCTTTGACTACAGCCAGCGCCATCGGATCGAACTCGACCTTCGCCCAGGACTGCGTGAGCGCATGGCGGCGCTCAATCCGGGTTGGAAGGTGCGGCTAGGCGATGATCACATCATTGAACTCGAAGCGCTCGGCGCTATCTCCGACACTGCGCTGACCCGTGAGCGGACGATCGAGCTCGCGGCTGATGGCCTGCCGACCACGTTCGTTCCTGGCCGCAATCTCATTTTTTTCAGTTTCGCCGACGCGCTCGCCTACCGGCGGGGTTTTCGCGGTCGTTGCCTCAAGCGCGGTCGGTCTGGTGGTCAATTCGATCATATTTCTCTGGCTCGCCTTCGGCTCGCTCGAATTTCTGCTCGGACAAATCGTCGGGAAGTCCTGGATGGTGGCTCTGTCGGTTCCGTTCGTGGCCTATCTGCGCCGCCGCGACGAAAGGCTGGGGCTCGGTGCTGCGTAGAGCATGAGGACCGGTTTTCCGATAAGTTCATGCCCGGACAAAATGGATGGGTGCGATGACATCGACACTTGAAACGTTGCGAACCGTCACCACCGGCACCATTACCACGATGCTGTTGAAGAAGGGCATCCGTCGGTCGTGGATGGCTGGCGCCATGCCATTCGGATTCTCGGGCAAGCGTGTCGTCGGTCCGGCCTTCACACTGCGCTTCGTGCCCGTGCGCGAAGACCTGGCGACGCCGGAGAGCTGGTCGAAGCCGATTTCCACCCGCAGCGCAATCGAAGCCATGCCCGAGCATTGCGTCGTGGTCGCCGATGCCATGGGAGTGACAGGCGCCGGCATTTTTGGCGACATCCTGTGCATGCGCATGGTCAAACGCGGTGTCAGTGCGTTGATCACGGACGGTGTAATGCGCGACAAGCATGGCGTCGTCGCCACCGGCCTGCCGATCTGGTGTGCCGGCGTGGCTGCGCCGGCTTCCGTCAACCAGCTTACATTTGTCGGGTGGAATGAGCCGATCGGCTGCGGCGGCTGCGCAATATTTCCCGGCGACATCATCGTTGCCGATGACGACGGCGCAGTAGTCATCCCGCAGGCGCTCGCCGATTTTGTGGCTGGCGAGGGCGCCGAGCACGAGCTGCTCGAAAGCTGGCTGGTGCAAGAAGTCGAGAAGGGGGCTCAGCTTCCGGGCCTCTATCCACCCAATGAAGAGAACAAGAAGCGGTACGAGGACTGGAAGAAGAATCGGTAATGTTCTTCATTCTGTCCAAGACCGTCGCGTTTCTACTGCTGCCATCCAATCTGTTGATCGCGATCGGGCTCGTTGGTGTCGCGCTGCTGGCGACGACATGGAAACGGGCCGGCATTCGGCTTGCAGTCGGGAGCCTCGTAGTCTTGGCGTTGACGGGCCTCCTTCCGGTAGGGAACCTGCTGATTCATCCGATCGAGAACCGATTCCCGCCTTGGGACGCCAGACGCGGCGCGCCGGCCGGAATCATCGTCCTGGGCGGCGGGATCGATCCCGAGATTTCGCGCGATCGCGGGCAGACCCAGCTCAATGATTCCGCCGACCGCATCGTTGCGATCGCCAAGCTCGCGCGGGAATTCCCGAACGCGCGTATCATTTATTCGGGTGGCAACGGTTCGCTGATCCACGGCCGTCCACCGGAAGCCGAATTTCTTTACCCCTTGCTGGACAGTTTTGGGGTGGTGCCTCGGGATCGCGTGACGCTGGAGATGCAGTCGCGCAACACCGCCGAAAACGCCGCCTTCAGCAAGGAAATCGCGAAACCGC
Source organism: uncultured Alphaproteobacteria bacterium (assembly GCA_963828695.1). Taxonomy (GTDB): domain Bacteria; phylum Pseudomonadota; class Alphaproteobacteria; order Rhizobiales; family Xanthobacteraceae; genus Pseudolabrys. Next base: position 174,595 of record CAWHFS010000002.1, read on the forward strand.
AGCCAGGCGAACGCTGGCTGCTGGTGACCTCGGCATTTCACATGCCGCGGGCCGTCGGCTGTTTCCGCCGGGTCCGTTTTTCGGTCGAGGCCTATCCGGTCGACTGGAATACTTTGCATCGATTCCGGTTCGATGGGATTCAATCGCTCTCTGTCGGCCTGGGTCGCACCGATGGTGCGGTCCACGAATGGGCCGGGCTCGTTGTCTATTGGCTGACGGGGCGGACCAGTGAACTTTTCCCGGGCCCGAAAAAGGCTCCTTGATTGTGCCGAAAATCCACGACCTGCCGCGCGCCACGTGAAGTGCGTGTGAAGATTGTGTGACAGTGGCGGCGTCGGTATTCTTTTCCGCTCAAGGGCAATTCGCAGCCCGAGGTCGGCGTCGGCGTAGTCGTGGTTCATCGCGATGACGCGATGCCATCAGGGGGCTGCCAATGGCTTTGCGTATCCATCCTACGCATCCCGATGCGCCGGACGAACCGGCCGGAGACAGGCTTGCCGCTCTCTACCCCGATTGGAGCGAGCGCCTGGTTACAGGCGTTGCTGTCAGCCTGGCACTGCTGGTCGTGGCGCTGATCGCCGTCGTTATGGGGATGGCTTGACGCTCTTGCTCGCGCGAGGTCGGCGCGACACGCCGCCGCGGCCAAAGCGGTCGAAGAAACGGCCACGCAAGGCACGCATGATCCAACCGACCGCAGCCGCGATTCCGTTTGTGGCGTCGCCTTGATGGTGATCGCTTCCGGAATGATGGCGCGACGGCGTCTCCAGCAGACCGCGCGCCCGCATGAAGGCCCATGCGACCGGTGAGCTGCGCCGAAGCGTTGCATCGCCTTCCTTAAACAGAAACCTGGGCAGGACGGCCGGCGGTGGCGCAAAAATCTCCGGCATCGAGTCGGACAATTTGCGGTCACCCAATATATCCCAGCGCGAGACGCCGCCCATAATCGGCGACGGTGTGGCAAAGACAACGCGCGATATCCGGGTTTCGCGGATCGCATAGCTACAAAAAGCGCAGGGCTCGACATTGGCATAAAGCGTGCAACCGTCGAGGTTGGTGCTTCCAAGCGCGTCCTGTGCCTCGCAAATTGCTACAACCTCGGCGTGGCGGGTTACATCGCGGTCATGCGCGACCTTGTTCGTTGCCTCCGCCAAAATCTTGCCGTTGCGCACGATCACGGCGCCGTAGGGATACTCGCCTTGTTTGGCCGATTTTCTGGCGAGTGCAAAGCAGTGCCGCATCATTCGCTCGTCGGTCGCCCGCGCGTCGATATTGCCCATGCCCGCCGTTCCTGAACGCGATCATGCCTGCTTACGTGACATGCTTCAACGGTCCACCGGCTTGAGTGCATGCGGGCGCTCTGTCAGCATGCGGTCAAAGGGAGCACTACCATGCCGCAAACGATAACGACCGGCTACAAGGCATTGTGCGAAGCTGCAGAGCGCGAGATTGAAACACTGCCGGTTGAAGAGGCAATCAAGCTTGCAGGCCGCAACGATGTGCTGCTGGTAGACATCCGCGATATTCGCGAACTGCAGCGCGAGGGCAGGGTACCCGGCGCCATGCATTGCCCGCGCGGCATGTTGGAATTCTGGATTGACCCGGAAAGTCCCTATCACAAGCCAAGGTTTGCGGAGGACAAGCAATTCGTATTCTTCTGCGCCGGCGGTTTGCGCTCGGCGCTGGCAGCGCAGACCGCCCAGCGCATGGGACTTAAGCCAGTCGCGCATATCAAGGGCGGCTTCAGCGCATGGAAAAAGGCTGGTGGGCCGGTGGACGCACCAGAAGCCATGCCCGGCGAGGCAAAGAAGGCATGAGCGGACGAAGAACAATGTCGCTGAAGCTGATCATCGGAAACAAGAACTATTCCTCCTGGTCGATGCGGCCCTGGATCGCCATGAAGACGACCGATATCTCGTTCGAGGAGACGGTAATTTCGCTCGATGCTGCGGATTTCAAAGCGCAGGTCGGCGCAGTGTCTGGTACCGGCAAGGTGCCGGTGCTTGTCGACGGCGACGTGCGTGTGTGGGAATCGCTGGCGATTCTGGAATATTTGGCGGAAAAATTCCCCAATGCAGGTCTGTGGCCGGCGGATGCCGCGGCGCGGGCACATGCGCGCACCATTGCCAGTGAAATGCATGCCGGCTTTCTGCCGCTGCGCCGGCATTTGCCAATGAACATGTGGCGGCCGGTGATCAAGCGCGAATTGACGCCGGATGCCGCGGCCAATGTGCAACGGATCGAAGCGATCTGGAGCGATTGCCGCGCGCGATTCGGAGAAAAGGCGAACGGGCCGTTCCTGTTCGGCCGCTATGGTGCTGCCGACGCCATGTATGCACCGGTGGTTGCCCGCCTGTACACGTATGGGGTCGCGGTCGGCGCCGGGACGCGGGGATACATGGACGCCGTGATGGCGCTGCCCGCCTGGCGCGAATGGCATGACGCTGCGGTATCCGAGCCGTGGGTGCTGGCAGCCGATGAGGTGGATTGGCCGACAGTCCACAAGGCATGAATCTTCGCAACGGCCGTCATGCGTCATCCGGGACTTCCGCCGTCCCAAATTTCGTCATGATTGTGAGCAACAAGCCCTGCTGCACGGTGTTTCGCCGTGTCTTCATTTCGGGGGCGGCGTTGCGACGGATCCTCGCAGGGGGAGGATCCGCATGGAGTTGCACGCCATGCCGAAACGTTTGCTCGCGCTCATTTCTTTTCTGCTTGCGTTGACTGCGCCCGCTTTCGCCGTTGACACCAGTCACGACATCAAGGGCCTTTACCTCATCACCGACTATCCTGCGGTGACGGCTCAGCCCGGCACGACTTCGACCGTCAGTTTGAAACTGCGCAACTACGCGCTTGCACCCGAGCGGCTTTCGCTCTCGATTTCGGGCGTCCCGCGAGGCTGGACCGCAACGCTTTTGGGCGGCGGCCAGCCGATTGCCGCGGCCATGCCGGCGACCGACGACAGCGTGTCCCTCGACCTGCGGCTCGATGTACCGAAAGATGCCGAAATCGGGACCCACACTTTGACGGTGAGCGCCGACGGCGCCAATACCCATGTCGCGCTGCCATTGGCGGTGACGCTGGCGAAGGAATTGCCGGCCAAGCTGTCGGTGCAGCCGCAATTGCCGGATCTGCGAGGCTCATCGCGTTCCAGCTTTGAGTATACGCTCACCGTGAAAAATGACAGCGGCAAGAAACTGCTGGTCAGTCTCGCCGCCGAAGCACCTCGCAATTTCGACACGTCATTCACTGAGGCCTATGGCAGCCAGGAGCTGACGGCGATCCCGATCGAAGCCGGCAAGTCGAAAGACGTGAAGCTCAAAGTGAGGCCGCCCAATACGGTCGACGCCGGGCACTACCCGGTCAAGGTGCAGGTCGCCGCCGAAGGCGCGCAGGCAGCCACCGTGGTCAAGCTCGACATCACAGGTGAACCCAAGCTTACGCTGTCCGGGCGTGAGGGGCTGCTCAGTGCGCGTGCTACCGCGGGCCGCGAATCCACGATTCCGGTGATCGTGAGCAATACCGGCACCGCGCCCGCCGAAAACGTCACGCTCTCGGGCAATGCACCAAGCGGCTGGAAGATCAGCTTCGAGCCGAAAACAATCGACCGCGTCGCGCCCAATCAGCACAAGGAAGTGCAGGCGCAAATCCATCCGGCCGACAAGGCGATTGCGGGCGACTATGTCACGACGCTGACCGCGTCGACCCATGGCGAGAACGGGACGGCGAATTTCCGCGTCACCGTGACAACGTCGACCATGTGGGGCGTGGCGGGCGTCGGCATTATCGGTGCGGCGCTCCTGATCATGGTTGGCGCGGTCGCACGCTTCGGCCGGCGGTGAACGGCCATGGTCTCAAATGTCATTGAGGCTGACGGCCTCACCAAACGCTATGGCACGGCGACCGCTGTGCATAACGTTACCTTCAATGTCGCCGCGGGCGAAATATTCGGGTTGCTCGGCCCGAACGGAGCCGGCAAGACCACCACTATCCTGATGCTGCTGAGCCTGAGCGATATCAGCGATGGCCAGGCGCATGTGTTCGGACACGATCCGGCGCGTGAACCGCTGGAGGTCAAGCGGCTGGTCGGCTATCTGCCGGATTCGGTCGGCTTCTACGATCACATGACCGCCGCCGACAATCTGCACTATACCGCGCGGCTGATGGGCCTCGGCCTGGACGAACGTGCAAAACGCATCGCGGCGGCGCTCACCCGCGTCGGCCTGGACAGAGTAGCCAACCGCAAGGTCGGCACGTTCTCGCGCGGCATGCGTCAGCGTCTCGGTCTGGCCGAAATCGTGATGAAGGACGCACGCATCGCCATTCTGGACGAGCCGACCAACGGGCTCGACCCCCAGGCGAGCCTCGAACTGCTCGATTTGATCCGCTCGCTCAAGGCCTCGGGCGTGAGCATCCTGTTGTCTTCGCATCTGCTCGACAGAGTGCAGAGCGTGTGCGACCGCATCGCGCTGTTCAACGCCGGCGAAATTGCCCTGATCGGTTCGATCGCCGAACTCGGCCGGCAGGTGCTGGGCGGGGGCTACGCGGTCGAGGTGGAGGCTGACGGCGGCGAGGGTATCGCGCGGCGTCTCATCGCGCTGCCGGGCGTGCGCAATGTCGACACGCCAGCGCCTGGCCGCTTCCGCATGACGTGCGATCGCGATCTGCGCGGGGAGGCGGCCGCGGCGGTCGTCGCCGCGGGCGGGCGGCTCAAGCAGCTTTCGCTCGACCAGCCGAGCCTTGAAAATATCTACACACGCTATTTTCAATCGGCACAGGAGGCGCGCGATGCGGCGTAGCGGCTCACCATGGCAGGGCCTCGGCGTGGTGACCCTGAAGGAATTGTCGGATCACCTCGCCAGCGCGCGCATGCGGGTTCTTGAGTGGTTGGTGGTGCTGACTGCACTCGCTGCCGTCTATGGCGCCATCCAGCAGGTGCGCGACGTCACCGCCGAGGATCCGTTCCTGTTCCTGCGCCTGTTTACGACCGCGCGGGATCCGCTGCCGTCGTTCGTGTCGTTTCTCGGATTTCTGGCGCCGCTGATGGCGATCGGCCTCGACTTCGATGCGGTCAATGGCGAACACAACCGGCGCACGCTGTCGCGCATTCTGTCGCAGCCGATCTATCGCGACGCGCTGCTGTTCGGAAAATTCCTTGCCGGACTCGCGGTGCTGGCGATCAGCCTTACCGCACTTTGGCTGCTGGTGATCGGGCTCGGGCTGGTGATGCTGGGTGTGCCGCCGGGCGCCGAGGAGATGGGTCGCGCCTTCATCTTTCTCCTGGTGACCGTTGTCTACGCCGGCGTATGGCTGGCGCTCGCCATGCTGTTTTCGGTGGTTTTCCGCTCAGCGGCCACGGCGGCGCTGGTGACGCTCGGCCTCTGGCTGTTCCTGAGCGTGATCTGGCCGGCGCTGGCGTCGGCGATTGCCGAGGCGATTGTGCCGGCCGACAGCCAGGCAGCACTGGTCATGACGTCGCAAATGCTGGCGCGGCTGTCGCCATCGACACTGTACGGCGAAACCGTGCTGGCGGTGCTGCACCCGACCACCCGCACGCTCGGCCCGGTCTATCTGAGCCAGCTGCAGGGGGCGGTGATGGGTGCTCCGCTGCCGCTATGGGACAGCGTAATGGTCGCCTGGCCACAGATTGTCGGCATGATCGCGGCGAGCATCCTGTTGTTTGTCGGCGCTTATGTCGCATTCCAGCGACAGGAAGTACGGGCCTGAGCGGTTACCATGGTCTTTCGATGGAATTGGTGACGTGCTCGCGGTCGGGCGAGGTGAAGCAGACGCCGATGCACAGATAGGGCAGTTCCGGGTGCGGATTGTGTCCGCGATGGAATTTGGCGATCGGCTCGGAATAGCAGTCGCCGGCTTTTGCCTTGACCAGCACGCCTTCCTGGAAGTGCGCCTCGAACAGCCCTTGCAGCGCCACGAAAAATGCAGCGCCGTTGTGACAATGCCAGTTGGTATATCCGCCCGGCACAATCTCCGCGTTATAGATCTGCACCTTGACCTGCGGGTCGCGCGGCAATGAGGCATAGAGCGCATCGAACAAAAGATTGCGGTGAAATCCGTGACCGGGCGGCACGATGCCGTCGAGCTTGAGTTTCAGATCGTTATAGTCGGCGACATTGGCGTCCATGGGCGGCCTCCGCGGCGAGTGGCCGCAAGCCTAGTACGGGCCCGCATGAAACGGAAAGCCCGGCGCAAGCCGGGCTTTCCTTGCGGTCCGCCGGACGTCGTCAATCGTCGAGAGCTTCCTTCACCGTATCCTTGAGGCCGCCGACCGAGTTCTGAATCTTGCCGGCAGCCTGGTCGGCTTTGCCTTCCGTTTCGAGTTTGGAATCGCCTGTCGCCTTGCCGGCGACCTCCTTGATCTTGCCTTTCGCCTGTTTCGCGCTGCCTTCAATTCGATCCTTGTTCATGTCGTCCTCATAACTTTTGTTGATGATCACGATGACAACGGGCGAGGAATTCGAATGGTTCCCCATGCGCGGGTGCGGCATTTCCCCTGGGTAAGACAATCGCGCAGGCGAACGCCTCGCACCGGCGAAGGTGCCAGCACGAGGCATTCTCGCACGAGTTCAGAAAAGTTTACTTGGAGCCGGTCGTACCCGCGTTCGGATTTGGCGAGCAGGCTCGGTTGTTTGCCTTGGCGTCCTTCTGACACGCCGCGAGACTCGCATATTTACAGTTGAGCGCGCCGCCGGGCGACGTCTCGATGCAATATTTGCCCGACCCGGTGGCGATCCGTTTCGTTGAACCCATGGTAGAGTTGTTGGCGGCACCCGGCTTCGGCGCCGTCGCTTGCGCATTGGCAATGGAGATGCCGGCGATCAAGGCCGCAACGGCGGTGAGGGTGGTAAGCGTCTTCATTGTTCGCCTCCTTGGATGGGTGCCGTTTCGCGGCACGCGACAACAACTGGTGTGCTGGATGCATGTTCCGGGAACTCGCGCCAGTCTGGCGAAAAAATCGGAACCATGATGATCAAGCAAACGGCCGGGACACTCCCGGCCGTTCACTGTGCTTTGTGCTCTCTGCGGCCTGCCTGTTACGCTTCGAGGATTGCGACGATCTCGTGCGTGCGCGGACTGACTACAAGGATTTCATCTCCCACGAGGATGTAGTAGTAGCCGCGCCACTCCGGATAAATCGATACCACCTCAACCGGCAGCGGATAAAAGTGAACGCTGGCCGGTACCCGCGCGCCGACATGGACCGAGATGTTGAGATGCGTCGGCTGCACCTTGTGCTTGCGGATGACTGTCGTGATCTTTGTCCGCTGCTCCGTACTCAGCTTGGCCGCACCGGATGCTGCGCCCTGACCGGTGGTGCTGCTGCTCTTTTCCTCCGTGGCGGATTTGCCGCCGGAAGTGGCTCCATGTTCGCTCTTGGATTTAGCGTTTACGCCGCCATTGGCGGGGCTCGATTGCTGCGGCGAAACGCCAGCCGCACCACCCTCGTGTTTCATCTCGCTTTTTTCAGATTTCGATGAGCCCTGGCCGGTGGTTTCGGGCGCCTTCTGATGGATCGAAGGACCCATTTTTTCCGCCGGGGCCTGACGCTGTGCGGCCGGGGCCTTCTCAGGCGCCTGATCCTTCATGCCTTGGGCAAATGCGCCACCCGCGCCAAGCGCCAGGATGGCCGCCGCGGTTGATAACAGTCGTAGTTTCGTCATGGATGTCTCCTCTGGACACCCCCCGCGTGCGTACGGTTATCGTTTCACACTCGCAAGAAAACGCGGCAAACGCCCGTCAGTTCCCACCATTGCCTTCAACAGCGCGCCAAGGCACGCTTGCATCAACAGCTGGGAGGCCACTTTGGCGATTCTGTCATCGTCAATCGATAGAGACTCTGCGGAGTTCCGCGCCAATGCCGAGCGCATGCACGCGCTGGTGCAGGAGCTGCAGGCGCGGCGGGCCGAAGCCGCGCAAGGCGGGCCGGAAAAGGCGCGCGAGCGCCACATGGCGCGCGGCAAGTTGTTGCCGCGCGAGCGGGTCATGAACCTCATCGACCCCGGCTCGCCATTCCTGGAGCTGTCACCACTCGCCGCCAACAATATGTATGACGACGCCATTCACGGCGCTGGCCTCATCACCGGCATCGGCCGCATTGAAGGCCGCGAATGCATGGTGGTGTGCAATGACTCGACTATCAAAGGCGGCACGTATTTTCCGATGACCGTGAAGAAGCATCTGCGCGCGCAGGAGATCGCGCGCGAAAACCGTCTTCCGTGCATCTACCTGGTCGATAGCGGCGGTGCCAATCTTCCGCACCAGACGGAAGTATTTCCCGATCGCGAGCATTTTGGCCGCATCTTCTACAATCAGGCGACGCTTTCGAGCATGCGTATTCCGCAGATTGCGGTGGTGATGGGCTCCTGCACCGCCGGTGGCGCCTATGTGCCGGCGATGTCGGACGAGACAATCATCGTCAAGAACCAGGGCACGATCTTTCTTGGCGGGCCACCGCTGGTGAAGGCGGCAACCGGTGAGGTGGTGAGCGCGGAGGAGCTGGGTGGCGCGGAAGTCCATGCGCGAAAGTCCGGAGTCGCCGACCATTACGCCCAGGACGACCACCACGCATTGTCGATAGCGCGGCGGATCGTCGCCAATCTCAACACAAAGAAAACCGTCGATATTCCGCTCATGCCCTCGCGTGAGCCGGCCTGCGATGCCTCCGATCTTGATGGTGTCGTGCCTGTTGACCTGAAGAAGCAATACGACGTGCGCGAGGTGATCGCGCGTATCGTCGACGCATCGGAATTCGACGAGTTCAAGCAACTTTATGGGACGACACTGGTGACAGGCTTCGCCCATATTCACGGCATGCCGGTGGGAATCCTTGGCAACAATGGCATTCTGTTTTCGGAGAGCGCGCTGAAGGCGGCGCATTTCATCGAGTTGTGCTGCCAGCGCCGCATTCCGCTGCTGTTCCTGCAGAATATCGTCGGTTTCATGGTGGGGCGCGACTACGAGGCGGGCGGTATCGCCAAGGATGGCGCCAAGATGGTGACCGCGGTCGCCTGCGCTGCCGTGCCGAAAATCACCGTGATCGTCGGCGGCTCCTACGGCGCCGGCAATTACGGCATGTGCGGGCGCGCCTATGGGCCGCGTTTCCTGTTCACCTGGCCGAACGCGCGCATCTCGGTCATGGGCGGCGAGCAGGCAGCCTCGGTACTCGCAACTGTCAAGCGCGACAACATCGAGGCCAGCGGCGGCAGCTGGTCTGAAATCGAGGAAGAGGAATTCAAGGCGCCAATCCGCGACCAGTACGACGAGGAGGGCAATCCCTACTACGCCACCGCGCGGCTGTGGGACGATGGCATTATCGCGCCGGGCGAAACGCGCCGCGTGCTGGCGCTGGCATTCTCCGCCGCACTTAACGCGCCGGTGCGGGGGACGAGATTTGGCGTGTTCAGGATGTAACCCACGCGCAATGGCGCGGGAAGGACCGGCGAATGGCAGAAAACTATCACTCCGCGCTCATTGTTGGTGCGGGCTCCGGGCTGTCGGCCTCGCTCGCGCGCGTATTCGCCAAGGCCGGTATGAAAGTCGCGCTGGCGGCCCGCTCTGCCGCCAAGCTCGAAGAATTCGTGAAAGCGACAGGCGCGAACGCCTTCAACTGCGACGCCGCGAAACGCGAGGAGGTCGAAAGGCTTTTTGCTGATCTCGACGCCGCTCAATTGACCCCGGATGTCGTCATCTATAACGCCAGCTATCGCACGCGCGGGCCCTTGATCGAGCTCGATCCCGTCGAGGTCGCCAAATCGATCGAGATCACGGCTTTCGGCGGCTTCCTGGTGGCGCAGGCGGCGGCCAAACGCATGCTGCCGCGCGGCAACGGCGCCATTCTGTTCACCGGCGCGTCCGCCAGCGTAAAGGGCTATTCGTTGTCCGCGCCCTTCGCCATGGGCAAGTTTGCACTACGCGGCCTTGCGCAGAGCATGGCGCGCGAATTGTCGCCGCAGGGCATCCATGTTGCCCATTTCGTGATCGACGGCGGCATCAAGAGCTCGCGCCGCGCCGAGCCGCCCGACAAGCCGGACTCGCTGCTTGATCCAGACGCCATTGCACAGAGCTATTTCGACGTGCTCAGACAGCCGAGAAGCGCCTGGACGCATGAAATCGAATTGCGGCCCTGGGTGGAGAAGTTCTAGTGGCCTGCGTCCCCGCCCGCGCGATCACGAGGTGGGCACAAAAATTGATATTACCGCCCCAACAGACCGATGACCCTGTCCCAGTTCACGAAGGGTTCCTTTGGCCCGAAATGGACCACGCGAATATCGTGCAGATAGGCGGCCGCAAGCATCAGTATTGCACCGACGAAAACGCCAAAGATAAAGCGCATGGACAACCTCCAGCCTCGCGGGCAAGGGCTCTCCCGCCGGACCATCCTAGCGCTATATTGGCGTTCCGGCGTGGCAAGCACGCGCCCGTCTACCGAGGCGTGATAATGCAAATCCGTATGATTGCCGTCACCGTGTTTGCGGTGATCCTGATGCCGCTCGCTTGCCTCGCGCAAGTGCAAAAGCCCCCACCACCGGCATCGGCGCCACCCGCGCTGCCGCCGCCAGCCGCCGCGCGCGAGGCGCTCAAGAGCTACATTCCCGGACTCGAGCAATTCATGAACACGATCCAGACCGAGCACGCCAAGCTCTGGTTCGCCGGGGACGCGCGGAACTGGGAGCTCGCCGCCTACCAGCTCGCCGAGATCAAGGAAGTGATGTCGGACGTGCAGGATCTGGTCCCGACCTTCAAGAATCTTCCGCTCGCCAAAATGCTGGATGGGGTTATCACCGGCCCGATCGCCGAGATCGAGAACGCGCTCGACGCCAGGAATTTCACAAAATTTTCCGCCGGCTACGGCAAACTCACCGAGGCGTGCAATTCCTGCCATCAAGCCACCGGCAACCATTTCATCGTCATCCAGCGCCCGACGCATCCGGCGTTTCCAAATCAGGATTTCAGGCCGAGGTGATTCACGCGGCTGTGATTGGCCGGTTCATAAGCCGTTTACCCGCTTCGCCCATTTTGCTCGTGCGAGGGGTGTGTATGTCAGTTTCAGTCGTAAACGGGTACGTTTGCACCAGCGGGTGCGACGTGGCCAGGGCCAAGCAGGGGCAGGAGCCCCACGCGTTGCCCGGCGCCCTGCCAAAAAATCGACCCAACGCCTCCGGACTTGACGCACAGCCGGCGACCATCCTCGATGGCGCGCTCAAGGAATTGGCTGCCGCGAACAATGGGTCAGGCCCCGGGAGGGAAGGACAGGCTTCGCGCGTCGACCGGGTGGTCTAGGCCACCGCGCGCGTCCGGCTGGTGGCAGTGCCCGTCGCCACATGCTAGAGGCTGGGCATGACCAGCCCCGACGATCTCAAACAACTTGCCCCCACCGGAAAATTGCGCGGCGGCGTGGTGGTCTCGCCCGCGGCCTCGGCCTTTTTTGCCATCAAGGACGGCAACGGGGAGGTGCATGGCGTCACGGTCGATCTGGTGCGCGCCTTCGCGGCAGCCCTGAAGCTTCCGCTTGAATTGCAGGTGTATTCCAATTCCGGCCAGGTGACCGATGCGGTCGCGAGCGGAGCCTGTGACCTCGGCTTCATGCCGCAAGACGCCGAGCGCGCAAAGAAAGTCGATTTTGGTCCGGCCTATTATTTCATCGAGAGCACCTATCTGGTACCGACCGGCTCGAGCATTCAGAGCATCGACGAAGTCAACCGGCCGGGCGTACGCATCGTTGCCATTTCCAACACCACGACCGCGCGGAGCGCGCGCCGCACCGCGCCCAATGCCTCGGTTCAGGAAGTACCGAGCGTCGATCAGATGACCGAGATGGCGCGAACCGGGCAGGGCGATGCCTTCGCGCTCTCTCACAACTCGTTTGCAGGATTGCTTCCGAAGCTGCCGGGCGCGCGCGTGCTGCCGGGCAATTTCCAGCAAACAGGCATTGCGGTTGCAGTACCGAAAGGCCGCGGCGCAGCACTCAAGATTGCAAGCGATCTGATCGAGGAGGCCAAGAAGAACGGCTTGGTCCGCCGTGCGCTCGATGCCGCCGGCTTTAACGAGGCAGTGGTTGCGGCGCCCGCCGGCTAGACCGGCCGCACCTGCACCGGTGCGGCCGCGATGCGGCGGAAAAGTTGCATCCTGCGTCGGATCGGCCACCAATCGTAAAGATAAATCTCGATCGGCCGCCAATTGGCGACCCAGCCGACGATGATCAGGCTCTCCTCCAGCACCCGTGCCATCATGGGGTTGCCGATGATGGTGGCGAAGAGCTGGCTACCGACGAGGCATATAACGAGGACCAGCGCGCCGATGGAGAGCGACCTGCGGCCAACGCGGAACAGCTCACGCAGTTCGCGTTCCGCGACGTCGGCTCGATGCCGGAAATAGTTACCGAAGGCTTCGCCGATGCGCGCCGCCTCCGGTCTTGCGGCTTCTTCCGGCGGCAGTTGCACGACAATTGTAAACGGCGTGGCTTGCGGCAATTCGCGTACCCAGCCGACCAGAAATTCCTCGGCATCGGTATCGAGATCCTTCTCGCGAAAAGGTGAGGGATCGAGCGAATTGAACAGCTGGCTGACCGTATGCACCCGAATAGCGATTTCGATCATGCCGTTGGTCGTCGTCATGCGGCTAAATGGTCACAATGACATTGCCGATCGTTCCGCGCTCGACCGCTTCGTGCGCGGCAGCCGTATCGGCGAGGGCAAAGGTCGGCTGCGCGACCCGGTTGATCAATGCGCCTTGAGTTAGCCCGCGATTGATCGTTGCCAGCGCGCGCTCGCGTTCGCTCGTATCGAGTTCGTAGACCAGGAAGAATAGCAGGCGGATGGACTGGGTCAGGCAGAAAAATGCCGGCAGGGCCGCTTCTCCGCCAGTGCCGTAGACGATTACACTGCCTTTCGGCCGCAATACGGACGGGATAAGCCTCGCATTCGTGGCGAGATCCATCTCGATCACCGCGTCGACGCCGCGCTTGTTGGTAATCTCCACGACCCGATCACCGACGTCCTCGCGCTTGTAGTTGATGCAGTGATCGGCGCCGGCCTCCTGCGCGGCTTTGGCCTTTTCTGGTGACGACACGGTGGTGATGACGACCGCGCCCCGCGCTTTGGCAAACTGAATGGCATATTGGCTCACCGAGCCGGCGCCGCCGGCAATGAGCAGGGTGGTCGTCCTGTCCGCCTGTGTGAGCGTCACTGCATGGGTGGCAGTCATGGCCGGAATGCCGAGGCAGGCGCCGGCCTCAAAGCTCACCTTGTCCGGCAACTTCACGGCTTGGGCCGCGGGCAGGGCGATATATTCGGCGGCCGTGCCGAAGGCGCGCTTCCATTGCCCGTTCCACACCCATACCCGCTCCCCGATACGGGATTTGGCGATGCCGTCGCCAACCTGGTCGATGACCCCGGCACCGTCGCTGTGCGGGATAACGCGTGGATAGGCGATCTTGCGGGTCGAGCCCAGGCGCGATTTGACGTCGGACGGATTGACACCGGACGTTGAGAGCTTCACCCGCACTTCGCCCGGAGCGGCCTGCGGTGTCTCGATCTCGCTGACGCGCAAAACATCATGCGCCGCGCCATTGCGCTCGTAGTAGGCCGCCAGCATGGGTCATTTCCTCCGCCCGGCACACGATATCATGGCGCCAGACGAACAAAATCGCTCTTGGAACTCAAGGTCTGACCGGCGCGTTACCTGCATTCTGCGTACCGCCTGCAACCGCGCAGCCGCGGGTTTCCGTCCGAAAGGAGGGAAAAAGCGCGCAATTCGGTGCGTTCAATTTGAATGAAAACGCAAAGTACGAGGTACCCATGCAATATCGCGTCTATAGCGGTCCCAAGGGCTCCGACGATGTTTCAGCGCTTGCCAAAGAGCAAATGCTGTTCAAGGAGTTTGCCGCACTCGACGATGCTTTGTCGTGGGCGCGTCATATTGAGAAAGACGGGCGGACGCCGCTTCTTATCGAAGGCGATGACGGGACCCGAATGGACCGCCGCGCTATAGCCGACGCTCTTCGGGTCGGCGAGCGCGAGCAGGTTGGCGGACGTTCGGCCACCTGATTGGAGAATTGGACGGCGGAATCTGGTCGGCCTGTTTCAGCCAGCGATGCGGGTCCACTCGCGCCGGGCACGGTCGGTCAGATGACCCCATTTGACGCTGACCACGTCCCAGTTGACCAGCGGCCGTTCGGCGCTTGTCTGGCTGTTCGTCGCCGCGATCGCGCTGTGCGAGTCATAGATATAGGCACTCCCCACCGTGAGGACCGCGCCGAGAATGATGCCGAGCATGAGCCGCATGAGACACACCTCCCAAATCCATACGCAGCAGCAGAACGCGCGCGCGGACCGACCGGTTCCTGTGCCCGGCCAGGGCAAGTTGGCGTCATTTGGTGCTCAAGCGGCGGTTATTTGACCGGCTTATGGCAATTGTGGCGGTGTCCGGTGGCGGTATCATAAGTTATTGAAAAGATTGAAATTCTGTCTTCAAAAACTTCGCACCCGATTAAAATATGCTGCTATATTGAAACCATGAGCAGACATTCAGCAAAAGATGCCCGGCGGACCTCCAAAGCCGCCCGGCCAAAGGTCAAAAAGGGTGCAAAGAGCACCCCGAGTTCGGTGAAGAAGGCGCCGAAAACCGCCCGACGGACCGCAGCCAATGGGCAGCGACCCCTCCGTAGCGTTGCCGTGCGCGCGCCCAGCGTCGCGCCCAAGGCCGCCGCCGGCAAATCGGGCACGAAGATGATCCGCACACCGAGCCCGCCGGTACAGCCTGTGGCCGCGCACGAAATCCCGATCAAGGCGCACAAGTATCAGATCGGTGAGGTTGTATATTATACGTCACCGACTTTCGGCCGCGCCGCTGCGACCGGCAGCTATACCGTAGTCAAGCTGCTGCCGTCGGAAGGGGATGACTACCAGTACCGGATCAAGAGTTCCGGCGAGGCCTTCGAGCGTGTGGCCAAGGAAAGCCAGCTCGATCGGGCCTAGACTTGCGCTGGACGGTGCGCGATTTCGTCTCCGCTTTCGACTATGATGCGCTATCAATTTGCAGCTTTGGCTGCAGGGGAATTTGCGCATGCCGACCAATATCACGCAGGGGCGCCGTACCCGCGACGCAGTCAAAGACTTGATGATCAGGCTGCCGACGTGCTCGGTGGATGCCAAAGGCGCCGTTGCGGCAGCGAGTGACCTGGCGCCAGGTTTCAAATCGGCCGGCGGAACCTGAGCGCGCGCCTATGCCAAATTTCGATGCCGCGTCCTTGAACGACCTGCTAACGACGCCGCTGGTGCTGCCGGTCTCAGTTGCCGGTGGGCTGGCCGCTTTGTTCGTCGTGATGTTGTTTCTGGTCCTGCGGCGCGCCGGGCCACCCGGCATCGCGCGCGTACTGGTGGCGATCGCCGGTCTCGCGATCGGCGCACTGGCTTTGCTGGCGGGCCTCGATCGCCTGGAAACCGGACAGCGGGCGGCAGAGCGGCGCGCGATCGTGGCACGGAATGCGCAACTGACGGCGCAAGCGCTTGCGCCCGGCTCGGTGCTGGCCTGTCTTGACGGTGCTGCGGGCGATGCGATTGAAAATTCCTGCGAGAAGTCGGTTTTCGCCAGCCCCGAATCCACGGCCGGGGCCGTGGCCTATATCGGCGCCCGACTTACGCTGCTGGCGGATGCCGCCGAGTTTGGGGAGAACGATCCCCAATTGCTGAAGTCGTTTTCCGCCACCCGCCGCGCCATTGAACTCGACCGCTACGGTATCGCCGCACACGTGCTCGCGGTGCGCGATGGCTGCACCGCCGAGCGCTGCCCAAGCTTCGCGCTGCTCCAGTACGCCGAAACGCTGAAGACGAACATGCGGCTGCATGCCTTCGACCGTTATGTCACACGCTACGCGGCAGCCTGGAACAAGACCGAGCCGGTGGCTGAGAAAACCCCACCTGCGGCGGCGCCGGTCGCCAGCACGCCCGAACCGTTCAAAAACCCGGTGACAAGCCGCTACGATTTCCCGTCGGCAGCCTCGATCCCACCGGTGAGCATCATGAATGTCGAGCCGCCACTGGCGAAAGAACCGGCAACGACTGCCTCCGTGCCGCAAGCGGCCGAACAATCGGCACCTGCAGTCAAGCTGCCGGTACCGCCGAAGCGTCCGCAAAAACAGGCACCCGGGGCGCCCGCGCGCTAGTATCCCCGTTACTCAAGCCGGGCTCCCGCATGTTCTCCTCGGTTCTCATCGCCAATCGCGGCGAAATTGCCTGCCGCATCGCCCGTACCGCCAAACGGTTGGGTTTGCGTACCATTGCGGTCTATTCACAGGCCGACCGCGGCGCGCTGCATGTGCGCTATTGTGACGAGGCGCATGAAATCGGGCCGCCACCACCGGCGCAGAGCTATCTCGTCGTCGACCGGCTGATCGAAGCCGCCAAGGTGTCACGCGCGCAATGCATCCACCCCGGTTACGGCTTTCTGTCGGAAAATGCCGAGTTCGCGCAAGCCTGCATCAATGCCGGCATGGTCTTCATCGGGCCACCACCTGGTGCGATTTCAGCGATGGGCCTGAAGGACCGTGCCAAGTCATTGATGGAGGCGGCCGGCGTGCCGGTCGTGCCGGGATTTCACGGCGAGATGCAGGAATCGAAGTTCCTCGCCCGCAAAGCCTACGAGGTCGGCTATCCGGTGCTGATCAAGCCCGTTGCCGGCGGCGGCGGCAAGGGCATGCGCCGCGTCGACCGGCACGCCGACTTCGAAGCCGCACTCGAAGCAGCCCGACGCGAGGCGCTATCGGCTTTCGGCGACGGCCGCGTATTGATCGAAAAGTTTGTCACGGCGCCGCGCCACATCGAAATGCAGATTTTTGCCGATCGTCACGGCAACGTCATCCATCTCAATGAGCGCGACTGCTCGCTGCAGCGCCGCCACCAGAAACTGATCGAAGAAGCGCCCGCTCCCGGTATGACCGGCGAAGTGCGAGCGCATATGGGAGCTGCCGCAGTCGCCGCCGCCAGGGCCGCCGGTTACGAAGGCGCTGGCACGGTTGAGTTTATTGCCGACGGCGCGAACGGGCTGGAAACCGGTGCGTTCTGGTTCCTGGAGATGAATACCAGGCTGCAGGTGGAGCATCCTGTCACCGAAGCCATCACCGGCATCGATCTGGTGGAATGGCAGTTCCGCATTGCGGCCGGCGAAACGCTTCCGCTCACGCAGGCGCAAGTGCCGCTCGTCGGCCATGCGGCCGAGGCGCGGCTCTACGCGGAAGATCCCGAACGCGGCTTTTTACCCTCGACCGGCAGGCTGCTGGCGCTGCAGTTACCTGAAGGCGAGGGCCTGCGTGTCGACGCGGGCGTCGAAACAGGCAGCGAGATTACGCCATTCTATGATCCGCTCATCGCCAAGGTGATTGCCCACGGGGGAACGCGCACGCATGCGCTCGACCGGCTGGCGCAGGCCCTCGACCGCACGGTCGTGGCAGGCCCACGAAACAATGCGGGATTTCTGGCCGCGCTTTGCCGTGCGCCTGCATTCCGCAACGGCGATTTCGACACCGGGTTTATCGACCGGCATCTGGCGGAACTCGGGGCGGCCCCCCAGGGCCTCGATCGTGCTGCGGCCGCGCTCGGTGCGCAAACGCTGCTGGCGCGTGAGCGGTCCCGTATCGTTTCAGGCGTCGAGCGCGCGCCTGACGAGCCACCATCGCCCTGGGATTCCGCCGACGGATTTCAGATATCAGGTGCGCGCCAGCTGGCGCTGCCGATCCTTGCCGACGGCGAAATCGCGGTTGCGCAGGTCTCCTATGGCACAATGGGCGCGATCGTTTTGATCGACGGCGTGGCGCCCGCCGGCGACGCAGTTGCGGTAGAAATGCCCGATGCAGTCTATGTACTGCGCCACGGCCGCCAGACCAGGGTGAGCCTGCGCGATCTCGCGTTCGACGAGGCCGGAGATCGGGAACACAGTGGCCTTGTGCGCGCGCCCATGCATGGCAAGGTGCTCAGCCTGCTGGTAGAGCAGGGCGATTCGGTGAAGCGCGGTCAGCGCCTCGCCATCATCGAGGCCATGAAGATGGAGCACACGCTCACAGCGCCGGTTGACGGCGTCGTTGCGGAAATTGCCGTCACGCAGGACGCCCAGCTTGCCGAAGGCGCCAAGATCATGCTGATCACGGCGGCCGAGGTTATGCCGGAAGATTGAGGCTAGCCTGTCGGACGGGAAGCTACCGCATCGCACGCGTAAGACGTCGCCTGCACCCGGTTAGCCTTATTTCTTGTCGCCTTCCTTCAACTTCTCGTCCATATGCATGCCGAAAAAAATCGGCAGCGACCAACTTGGCAGCAACAGGGGGAGGGAGTCCCGCAAGGCGCGCCGGGTATTGTCGTGGTCTTTGGTCAGTTGCTCGGCCTCGGCAGTCTGCTTGTCTTTTTTCGGCTTCGTGGCGGCGGCGGCCGGTGAGACAGCAAAAGCCGCCGCGACCAGCAAAACAGCGAATTTTCTCATGGTATCCCCCAATGGCCCGATGCAGTTTTTCTTATTGCCGATCTACCGTCAATCGTATCGGCCAATTTACAGGTGGAATGGCCTGAATTCTGGCAATCTCCGGGGATAATGAGCCGCAGAAAACTTCCGCAGCCGGCATGTGCGGGCTAGGTATAAGCGCTGAAAACCCCTTGGTTGGATGTCCGCAATGCCCCTCCATCTCATCAAACTGTGTGTCGGCTGCGATTCGGTCGCCGACCTTGAGGACTGGATCAAACAGAAGCTCAGGGAAAAGAAAAAGCGCGGGCAGAAGCCCGAACACATCCATACCACGCGCATGGTGCCCAAACGCGCCGAGGAACTCACCGACGGCGGCTCGCTGTATTGGGTCATCCGCGGGCAGATCACCTGCCGTGAGCGGATCCTCGACATCAGACCCTTCACTGACAAGGATGGCATTGGCCGTTGTCGCGTGGTGCTTGACGGCAAGGTCGTCCTGGTCGAACCGCGTCCACGTTCGGCATTTCAAGGCTGGCGCTATCTCGAAGCCAGGGAGGCACCGCGTGATCTCTCGCGCGCCGCGCCCGGTGCTGCGAGGATGCCGGAACAGATGCGACGCGAATTGCGTGAACTGGGATTGCTGTAGTCCTCCGCTGCAATCGCGTGCCACATGTGGGGGAATTTCAAGCGAAACCCGGGCTATACGGCGACGTTGTCGATCAATCGTGTCTTTCCCAACTTTGCAGCGACCAACAGCCGGATCGGCCCGGTCTTGGGCGAAACAACGAGCGCAAGCGAGAGTGCGTTGCGCGCTTCCAGATAATCCAGGGCAAAGCCCGCAAGGTCCAACTCGATGCGACCGACATTGAGCGCGTGTTCGATGTCCTCGCCATTCTTGATCCGCGCCGCGGTCGCCCGCAACACCTGGTAAAGGATCGGCGCAGTGCCACGCTCGGCCGCCGAGAGATAGACATTGCGCGACGACAGCGCCAAGCCGTCCTTTTCACGCACGGTCGGAACGCCGATCACTTTCAGCGGCAGGTCCAGATCCTTGGCCATTTGCGTAACGACGCGTAGTTGCTGGTAGTCCTTTTGGCCGAACATTGCGAAATCGGGCGACACTTGTGTAAACAACTTGGCAACGACGGTAGCGACACCTCCGAAAAAATGCGGGCGAAACGTATCCTCAAGTCCGGCCTTTGCCGCGCCTGCCGGTTCGATCCGGGTGGCAAACCCGTTTGGATACATGACGGCTTGTGACGGCGCCCAAACGAGGTCGGCCTTCACGTCGCGCAAAACGGCAAGGTCGGACGCAAAGCTTCGCGGATAACTGGCGAAATCCTCGTGCGGTGCGAACTGGGTCGGGTTAACGAAGATCGACACCACGACGCGCCGGGCTCGGCGGCGAGCGTCCGCGATCAAGGCCAAATGTCCGCGATGCAGCGCGCCCATGGTTGGCACGAGCGCAACCCGCTCCCCGGCTTTGCGATAGAGTGCAAGCGCGCGGCGAAGCAATGGAACCGTGCGCACAACTCTCGGGCGGTTTGCCATGATATTTGCCCTGTCGACTCTCTGCCGCAAAACCCGGCTAGGAACTAGCAGGGCGATCCTGGTCCCGATATGCACGTTAATAGCGGGAATATGGCTAATAAACTGGGGTAATGTTTTTCAAGTAGTGCCGGATCAAGGGACGCGACAAATCTGCCCGGTTGATCCAGGACAGTCACCAGTGGTTCTCGGCACGCGGCCGAGCACGTCGCGCGAGACCCCTTAAATCGGTGTAGACTGTAATAATGAGCAAGGACCGTTCCAAACAGGCCCCGGCGCCCACCTCGTCACGCCCGGAGATAGCCGAATTTCTCGAGCGCGTGCGCACACTCGGGCCAGCGGCCGCTTCCGGCAAGCGCGGACGATTGATCTTCGCGCTCGATGCCACCATGAGCCGGCAGCCGACCTGGGACACCGCTTGCGCGCTACAGGCCGACATGTTCCGCGAAGCGGCTTCGGCTGGCGGGCTCGATATCCAGCTTGTTTATTTTCGCGGTCTTGGCGAATGCCGTGCGTCCGGCTGGATCGCGGCCACCGAGCGGCTTGCCGCGCTGATGTCGGCGATTGACTGCCGTGGCGGTCATACCCAAATCGACAAGGTACTGAGCCATGCCCGCCAGGAGCACGCCAGGCAGCGCGTGCAGGCGATGGTCTTCGTCGGCGACGCCATGGAAGAGAAGATCGACGATCTTTGCACGATTGCGGGCGAGCTCGGCCTGCTTGGCGTGCCGGTGTTCATGTTTCAGGAGGGCGGAGATCCGGTAGCCGAGCATGCTTATCGAGAAATTGCTCGCCTATCGCATGGCGCCTATTGCCGTTTCGACGCCGGCGCCGCGCATGAGCTGGGCGAATTGCTGCGCGCGGTTGCGGCCTACGCTGCCGGCGGTATGAAGGCGCTCAGAGATCTGTCCGCAAGGAATGCGGGCGGGGCGCGCAGACTGCTGGCGCAGCTGAAATAACCATGCCGACCCTTATTTTCGGCCTTGTCGTGTTGGTGCTCGTGCTATGGGCGCTCAACGTCGTTTCGAAGGTCGATCCGAAACTCGGCGCGCGCGTGCTCAAGGCGAGCGGCGGCCTTCTTGCGCTCGGCATTGCCGTTTTTCTCGGGCTGCGCGGCGAAATCGCTATCGCGATTCCGCTTGGCGCATTCGGGCTCGGCCTGCTTGGATGGATACCGTTCGGGCCGGCCGGCTTTTCCGACCGTACCCGGAAGAGCGGTGGGCAGACCTCGCACGTCCGCTCTGCCTATCTCGAGATGGAGCTCGATCATGACACCGGTGCGATGCACGGACGCATCGTCGCAGGTCGTCATCAAGGGATCGCGCTGGAACAGCTCGACGTCAGGACGCTGGCCGGACTGCTGAGCGAGTTCGACGAGGAGAGCCGCGCGCTATTGGTGGCGTATCTTGACCGCCGGGATCCCGGTTGGAGTGAACACGCGCAAGGTGACACGGCAACGGGGCGGCCGGCTGCGTCCACCGGCAAAATGTCGGAGCAGGAGGCCTATCAGATCCTTGGCCTGGAAGCCGGCGCGAGCGCCGACGACATCAGCCACGCGCACCGCACGCTGATGAAGAAACTCCATCCCGACCAAGGGGGGTCGACGTATCTCGCGGCCCGCATTAACGAGGCCAAGGAAATCCTTCTTCGCCGCCATCGCTGAGGTACTCCTGACACAACACCATCAGCGGCTCCTGGATCGGCGCATCCCTGTTATCGTTCGTTATTATTGGCGCGCGACGGCATTATTCGCGCGCTAGTTCTTCAACATCATGCATGGAATTTCGTTGCGCTTGAGGTGCTTGCAGGCTGTCTCCGCTTGAGACTTTTCGAGGCCTGTAAAGCGCGCGCGAAAGAGCTCCTTGTCGCCTTTCGCAACGCGTTCGGTATAGGGGTCGGCGCTGCCGAGCTGAGCCATGGCCTTGGATTTTGCAGCGGCCAGACGTTGCTTGGCATCACTTTCGTCGTCGAAGGCGCCGACCTGGATCATCCAGGGACCGCGCGGCTTGGTCGCGCGCTCCGGCGCGCTGTCGGGAAGCGGCACGTTGGCGCCCACGGATGCGACGTGCGCGACCTTGGCATCCGCGCTTGCCGGCAGCACTCCCAGCGCACCAGGTCCCGCGCCCGGATCCTCGCTTTTTACAGTGGCGACATTGGTGACGCTGGCAGGATTGGAGACCGGCCCCGCCGCCGAAAGTTTGCGATCGGCCGGCGGTAGCGGTGATAGCGAAGCAGTGTGCATAGCTCCGCCCTGGACCGCGATGGTTTTTACCGGGTTGGGCTTGATCGGAGCGGTTGAGCCGGGGGCAGGCGACGGCGTTATGGAGGCCGTCGAGGCCGGGGCAGGAGGCGGCAGCGGTGTCACGGAGGCGACTTTCGCCATCAAGGGCTTGGCGTCCCCAGTGCGCGCCTGAGCGGTTTCCCAGCCTTCTACGACTGGCGGTGCAGTGCGCTTGAGTGCGGCGACATTGATGTTGTTGTCGATCATGCTGCGCGCGCGGGCGTCTCGCGCATCGGCAGTGCGCCCGCCGAAAACGACAGCAACGATGTGCCGGCCGTTGCGCCGAACCGACGTGACAATATTGAAACCGGAATCGTGGATGTAGCCGGTCTTGATGCCGTCCACACCGGCGACATTGCCGAGAAGGTGATTGTGGTTGCGCATGACATTGCCGCGGAACGCAAAGGTCCGCGTGGAGAAATAGTGGTAATACTTCGGGAAGCGATCCTGGATTGCGCGCCCGAGAATGGCCTGATCGCGCGCGGTGGTGATCTGTTGATCGTCGGGCAGGCCAGAGGCGTTGCGATAGGTCGTGTGCGTCATGCCAAGCGCATGCGCCTTGGCGGTCATCTGCCGGGCGAATTCGGGTTCGTCGCCGGTCAACGCCTCGGCCACGATCACTGCCACATCATTTGCCGACTTGGTGACGATGGCGCGGATCGCGGTTTCCACCTCGATCGTTTGGCCCGGCTTGAGCCCGAGCTTCGATGGCGCCTGGGCGGCGGCATGCGGCGAGACCGGCAGCTCAGTTGATAGCTTGATCTTGCCCGCCTCGAGCCGCTCAAACAGCAGGTAGAGGGTCATGATCTTGGTCAGCGATGCCGGATGTCGCGGGCTGTCGGCATTCGTGGCCTGCATCACCGCGCCGGAATTGGCGTCGACCACAATGGAGGAATATGCGGGCTGGTAGCTTTCGGCGGCACTATGGCTGCGGTGGTGCCTTCGGGATCGGGCGTCGGCGCCGCTGACAGTGGCAGCGACGGCGAGCAATGCCGCCAGCCCCACCATCCCCCAACGGAGACCGCAATGGCCCCGGGCTCCCCAAACCGACATTGGCTCTCCCCAACCCCATTCTCTTGGGCGGTCTTATCCCGCCAATTTGGCTAATTTGTAGCGTCCCTGCGATGCGGCAATTTTAAAGCGTAGGGGAACGCGGTTTACAAATTCTTAATACAATCGTCCGGATTTTAGGGCCTTTTCGCACTGCAAAATAACTGTTGACTTTATTGTGCAGTGCGGTATAAACTTAATTTATTCCGGTTGGACCGGGATTCGAGATTAGCACATTGGCGCCGCTCAGCGGGCCGGGAAGGGATCCACAATGGTCAAGAATTTCGAGGACCTGCAACAGGTCAGCAAAGAGAATGTCGATATCGCGCTCAAATCGATTGGCGCGCTGTCGAAGGGCAGCCAGGCGATCGCCGTCGAAGTGGCCGACTACTCCAAGAAGGCCTTCGAGGACGGGACCGCGGCACTGGAAAAGCTGTTCGGCGTCAAGTCGCTCGAAAAGGCGATCGAGGTGCAGACCGAATACGCCAAGACCGCCTATGAGGGTTTTGTCGCCAAGGCTTCGAAGATCGGCGAACTCTATGCCGATCTCGCCAAGGAGACCTACAAGCCGTTCGAGACCTTGATGACGAAGGCGAAGTAACTTGTTGTTGCGTCAGTCGTGGTGAGTGTCGCGTAACAGTGCGTATGCGTTTGGAATAAAAAGCCCGGCCGATGAGGCCGGGCTTTTCTTGTTGTCTGCCGCCGCTGCTAGCGCATGATCCCGAAAAGTGGGAACCGGTTTTCGGAAAAGATCATGCGCCAGCAAAATGTTAGGAAAGCACGGTGATTCAACCTAAGC
Organism: uncultured Alphaproteobacteria bacterium; assembly: GCA_963828695.1. Lineage (GTDB taxonomy): Bacteria > Pseudomonadota > Alphaproteobacteria > Rhizobiales > Xanthobacteraceae > Pseudolabrys. Next base: position 198,738 of record CAWHFS010000002.1, read on the forward strand.
GTCTCGTGCTCTAGTAGGCGATGCGCAGCTTGGTCAGGTTGGTGCCGATCTTGTTGAACGTGGTGACGATCTGGTCCGCCGATGTCAGCATGTAATAGTAATCGGGCTTGCTGGCACAGTTCTGCAGCATCGTCGAGACTGGATCGCCGGGCGAACCGGTATTCACCTGGATGGTGTAGATGGAGATCCCGGCGGCCTTCATGTTCTTGCAGGTGCCGTTTCCGCTCGAATCGTACATGCGATTGTCGATCGAGGTCTGGCTGGACGTCCAGCGGTTCTGCGTATTCATGCCGTCCGTCAGGAGGATGACGATCTGCTGGTACTGATAGTTCGGGTCCATTGCCGGGGCGGTGAAAGGCCCGCCACCGACCAGCGATTGCCATCCCCAGACCAGGCCGATCGGCTGGTTGGTGTTGCCGGTGGCGACCATGTTGTCGACCATCGTGGCCATCGAGGCCCAGTCGTAGTTGAGGCCCACCATTGGCTGTACGCAGCCGCTGAACTGTTCGGCCGGGAACTTGGAGTCGTCGGTCCCTCCCGCCGCGGTGATGTTCTGGTCGTAATTCGACACGGTCGGACCGGTGGTGCCGCCGCGGTCGGAGATACAACCGTTCCAGTTCGTGCTGTTGTGGGTCTTGGGAGTCCACGTGTAAGTGGTCCAGACGCCCGTTGTCCAGACGCCGGCACCCCAGGTCCCAAATCCCCAGGTCCCGCCATTGTTCTGGCAGGAGGTTCTCGAGGTATAGGCCGGCAGGGTGCAGGCCCTGTTGCCCGTGCAACTGCTGCTGGTCGTCTGACCGGGGTTTGTGCAGCCAACGAAACCGGTGCAGCTGCTCTGCGTGGTCTTGGTCGAAATCGAGCAAATACCATTCGACGTACAGCTGCCTGCGTCAGTGTAGGCCGTAAGGGAGCAGTTTGGTTGGGCCAGGCACGCACTCCGGTTCGACGGGCCGGATGGTGCACAACTGCCGTTTTTTGCGTCCCATGAGTTGTTGTCTGTGTTCGCCGCATCGTCCCAGTAGATCCAGCTCGCGCCGAAATTGCTCGGGCCGACATTCACGTCCTTGCTGAACGGAATGATCGACACGTAGACGTCGCCATCAATGGCGACGGCGCTCTGCAGTTGCGTCAGCAGGTTCTTGGTCGCGGTCTTGAGCGCGCCGATCTTGCCGTCTTGCAGCATCGACCCGGTGTTGTCGAGCACCAGTGCCACGCGCAGCCGCTGATAGCCCCACTTGGCGGTAGACGAGTCATTGATGTGAAAGGTGTCGTAGCCGACCAGCCCCATGAATCTGGTATCAACCTCAGCCGAGGCATTGATCACCAATGTCGTGCCGGTCCCGGTCGTATAGGTCGCGCCGACGACGATATTCTTTGCATCCGGGCGAGAGAACAGGGCGGAGAAGTACTCGGACGCCTTGGTGTTCATCTGATCCTGGGTCAGCGTTGCTGCTTCTTTCGAGAGCATGAGAGCTGTCGAGTCGAGCGCAGTCTGCATCGCGGCCTTGACCGAATTGGCGCGGCTGTAGTCGACCGCAGCGCCGACGGCGATGATCAGCGGAATGGTCGCAAAGGCAAAAGTAATGGCCACATTGCCTCCGCGGTGTTTGCGGAAGGCATTGAAGAGGGGGCGCAGTACCGTCCAGTCCGTTTTCATGACAACTCACCGAATATGTTTCAATTCGACTGCCGGCATAAACCTCGGTGATAAAAGGCTGGTGTACGGGTACTCTAAAAAACCGCGCGATGTTGTTAAGAATTGCGCGGGAAAATCGAACGATCACGGCATCCGGTCAATGGCTTGGATGGTAAATGCCCGCCGCGATGAGTGGCGGGAATGGCGGTCTGTTCTTGTTGGATGTCGTTAATGTGCGGTTGGTGCGTTGGTTGAAACCTCGCACGGCGACGCTTCGGCCGGCGGACGAATTGCGAACCGGTCGTCCGCGCGGTCGCGGCAATTGGTAAAGATAGGTTCGAATCCGCCCATGCGTTGCATTGTTGCGCGGCAAAGAGACAGCCGGCGCGCCGAACGAACGGCGGCCGGCTGTCTTGCGCAAAATGTTCTTACATCGCGATCCGGAGATTGGTCAGCGCCGTGGCGATCTGGCCGAAGGTCGTGACGATCGCGTCAGACGAGGTCAGCAAATAGAACTTGCCTGTGTCGCTTGCGCAGTCCTGCAAGATCGCTGAAGTTGGATCGCCGCCCGTGTTGACCTGAATGCTGTAGATCGTGATGTCCGCAGCCTTCATGTTGTCGCAGGCTTTCTTTTCCCGCGCATCGATAGACGATGCACTCGTATACCACCGGTCCTCGGTGTTCAGTCCGTCAGACAGGATTATGACGATCTCTTTGTATTGATAGTTCGGGTCTTTCTCCGGAATTGTGAAAGGCGCAGCTGTCAAAGACTGCCAGCCCATCTGCAACCCGATTCCCTGGTTGGTATTGCCGACAGGCGACATGGCCGTGAGTTTGCTCGCCAGCGCCGTCCAGTCGTTGCTCAAGCCCATCAATTGAACCGGGCAGGACGAATACTGCTCGGTCGGATAGAGGGTGCCGCCGGCAACCGGAGCGTCATTGGTCGTGTCGAAATTCTGATCGCGGTCGGTGAGGCAGCCGTTCCACGTGCTGTGGCTCGCCGGAGTCCAGACCTTACCATGCGACACACAGCTGCTTTGCTTATGATAGCTGGTATCGCTGCATGTTCCGTTCACGGCCTCCCACAAGTCCCACCGCAGCCATGGCTGATCGTAGTTGGTGCCGCCGACATTCACGTCCTTGTTGAACGGAATGATTGAAACATAGGCGTCTTCCGGGGACTGGGTCGCTTTCTTGAGCTGATCCAGAAGATTTTGTGCCGCGACTTTGAGTGCGTCCATCTTGCCGCTGCTCGACATCGAGCCGGTATTGTCGAGGACGAGCGCGACGCGCAGCCGGATGTTGCCCCATTTCGACGTCGCGGACGCCGAAATCGGGACATTCTTGTAGCCCAGAATGCCGAGGAAATTGGTTTTGACGAGCGCGGTACCGGTAACCTTCACATTCGATCCGCCAACCGTCGTAAAGACCGCATTGACCTGCAGATTCGAAGCTTGCGGTTTGGTGAACATGGCCTTGACGAAGGTGGTCGCTTCCGCATTCAGGTCCGCTTCATTTTGTAACGCCGCGTTTTTCGAGATCATCAAGGCGGTCGAGTTGAGCGAGGCCTGAAGGGCGTCACGCACCGAATTTACCTGGGTGTAATCGATGGCAACGCCGACTGCCCCCAGCAGCGGGACGAGGGCGAAAGCCAGCAGGGGAGCGACGCTCCCTTTGCGGTTGTTCCAAAAACGAGCCAGCAGCATGGGGGGTCGTCCTTGTCGAACTCTAGCGGGATGCCGAGTAATGACGGGAAGGTATGGCGGTGCCGCCTTGAAAAACCGTGAGAACTGCGGCGTGAATTTGGGGAAAATTCACTTCAGCATGTCCGAAAGCGGGTTGTGATTGGGTAACCAATGGCTATCTAGCGCCGTGCCCATGGAATCGGCGAGAATCAGCCATATTTGTGCCGGACCGGGACAAAATGCTGACTTGGACTGGCGATGCGGGGGTCTCTATGATGGGCGCCAGGCCACGCGCGGGCGCGGCGCTTGGCGCATGCTTTCTAAACGGCTTCTATCTTCGGCAATGCCATGACGTCGACGACTAACAAGAGCATCCCGGCCGGAATGGCAGCTGAAGCGATCGGCCACGGATCGCCCCGCATGGCCGATGATGACCGAAAGCGCAAAGGGGAGCCCGGAGGTCCCGGCACCGCGGTCATCACCAAGACCAAGCCGCAAACCAAGCGGCCGAGCATGTACCGGGTGCTCATTCTCAACGACGACTACACGCCGATGGAGTTTGTCGTGCACGTGCTGGAACAATTCTTCGGTAAGGATCACGAAGCGGCGACCCGAATTATGTTGCATGTGCATCACCATGGAATCGGCGAATGCGGGGTCTATACTTATGAAGTCGCCGAGACCAAAGTGACGCAGGTGATGGACTTTGCGCGCAAACATCAGCATCCTCTGCAATGCGTGATGGAAAAAAAGTGATTCCTCGGGAGAGGCGCTCAATACAAATGGAAGTGGAAATCTGATGCCAACTTTCTCCCGCAGCCTCGAGCAATCGCTCCACCGGGCGCTTGCTCTCGCCAATGAACGGCATCATGAATATGCGACACTGGAGCATCTTCTGCTGGCGCTGATCGATGATCAGGATGCGTCGGCGGTGATGCGCGCCTGCAATGTCGATCTGGACAAGCTGCGGCGTAGCCTGGTCGCTTATCTCGAATCCGAACTGGAAAATCTGATTACCGACGGTGCCGAGGACTCCAAGCCCACCGCCGGATTCCAGCGCGTTATCCAGCGCGCAGTCATCCACGTGCAATCCTCCGGACGCGAAGAGGTCACGGGCGCTAACGTGCTGGTGGCGATCTTTGCCGAGCGGGAGAGCCACGCAGCCTATTTCCTGCAAGAGCAGGACATGACTCGCTACGACGCGGTCAATTACATCAGTCATGGCATTGCAAAGAGGCCTGGCCTGTCCGAAACGCGCCCTGCACGCGGCGTTGAGGAAGAGGCCGACACCAAAAGTGGCGATGAGCCGAAGAAAAAAGGCGATGCGCTTGAGGCCTATTGCGTCAATCTGAACAAGAAGGCCAAGGACGGGAAAATCGATCCATTGATCGGCCGCGATGCCGAGATCAACCGGACGATACAGGTGCTGTGCCGACGCCAGAAGAACAATCCGCTGTTCGTCGGCGATGCCGGAGTTGGCAAGACCGCCATTGCGGAAGGCCTCGCGCGGCGCATTGTGCACGGCGAGGTGCCGGATGTGCTCAAGGGCGCCACGGTGTTTGCGCTCGATATGGGCACGCTGCTCGCCGGTACGCGCTACCGCGGCGATTTCGAGGAAAGATTGAAACAGGTCATCAAGGAGATCGAAGCCTATCCGGGCGCGATCATGTTCATCGACGAAATCCACACCGTGATCGGCGCCGGCGCCACCTCGGGCGGCGCCATGGATGCTTCCAATCTGCTGAAGCCGGCGCTTGCTTCGGGCACGATCCGCTGCATCGGTTCGACGACTTACAAGGAATACCGGCAGTATTTCGAAAAAGATCGCGCGCTTGTGCGTCGCTTCCAGAAGATCGACGTCAACGAGCCTTCGGTGCCGGACGCCATCGAGATCATGAAGGGGCTCAAGCCGTATTTCGAGGAATATCACAAGCTCAAATACACCAACGAAGCGATCAAGGCGGCGGTCGAACTGTCGTCGCGATATATCCATGACCGCAAGCTGCCGGACAAGGCGATCGACGTGATCGACGAGTTGGGCGCGGCGCAGATGCTGCTGCCGGAAAGCCGCCGCAAGAAGACCATCGGCATCAAGGAAATCGAGACCACCATCGCCACGATGGCGCGGATTCCGCCCAAGACCGTGTCGAAGAATGATGCCGAGGTGCTCCAGCATCTGGAGCAGACACTCAAGACCGTGGTTTACGGCCAGGACAAGGCGATCAATTCGCTTTCGGCTTCGATCAAACTGGCGCGCGCTGGTCTGCGCGAGCCGGAAAAGCCGATCGGCTGCTATCTGTTTTCGGGTCCGACTGGCGTGGGCAAGACCGAGGTTGCCAAGCAACTCGCTGCGTCCCTTGGCGTCGAACTCATCCGCTTCGATATGTCCGAATACATGGAGCGGCATACTGTTTCACGTCTGATCGGCGCGCCTCCGGGTTACGTCGGTTTCGATCAGGGCGGCTTGCTCACCGACGGTGTCGACCAGCATCCGCACTGCGTGCTGCTGCTCGACGAGATCGAGAAAGCGCATCCCGACCTGTTCAACGTCCTGTTGCAGGTGATGGACCACGGCAAACTGACGGATCACAACGGCAAGCAGGTCGATTTCCGCAACGTGATCCTGATCATGACCACCAACGCCGGAGCCTCCGATCTTGCCAAGCAGGCTTACGGCTTCACCCGCATCAAGCGGGAAGGAGACGACCAGGAAGCGATCAACAAGATGTTCGCGCCGGAATTCCGTAACCGGCTCGACGCCACCATCACTTTTGCGCACCTGTCGCAAGAGGTCATCGCCAAGGTGGTCGAGAAGTTTGTGCTCCAGCTCGAGGCCCAGCTTGGCGACCGCAACGTCACCATCGAGTTGTCGGACGAAGCGAGTCGCTGGCTGATCGCGAGTGGTTATGACGAGCTGATGGGCGCGCGGCCGATGGCTCGTGTGATCCAGGAGCATATCAAGAAACCGCTCGCCGACGAGGTGTTGTTCGGACACCTGAAATCCGGCGGCCATGTCAGGGTGATCGTGACCAAGGACGAGGACGGCGGCGACAAGCTCGGTTTTGAGTTCCTCGACGGGCCGATCACGCCGAAGCCGGAAAAGTTGCCGGCGGTCGTGCGGCCCAAGCCAAAGCGCCGATCATCGTCGCGTTCAAAGTCGAAATCTGACGGCAAGCGCGGTTCGGTGCCGAAGGTGCCGCTGATCAAGGCCTGATTTGGCGGGCAGGGAGAATGGGTAGGCCGGGCTCGCGCCCGGCCTTCGCTTTTTTGCGGCCGCTCATGCCTCCGCCGCCGGTTGCGCCCGCACGGGCGCTGTGAGACAGGTCATGTTCCATGCCGGCCCCCACTACGTTCAGCTCTGCCTCCGCCGCTTTCTTCTCCGGCGTAAAATCGGCGTGGACATCACTGTTTTTTCTGGTTCTGGCTGGCACCTATATCGGCATCGGCGCGCTCGCCCACGGTTTCGGCCAGTCATCCTGGTGGCTCGCGCTTTCGACAGTCATGGTGTGGGCGGCGCCGGCGCAGGTGATCCTCATCACCGCGTTCGGCGCCGGCGCGCCGCTCTTCGAAATTGCCGTGGCCGTCAGCCTGAGCGGAATGCGTCTGTTTCCCATGGTGGTGGCGTTGCTGCCCCTGGTGCGTGGGGAGAACACGCGCCAGCGCGACCTGCTGTTGCCGACCCATTTCACCTCCGTAAGCATGTGGGTGGAATCGCTGCGCCTGGCACCGGCGATACCGCGCGAGTGGCGCATCGCATTCTGCAACGGTTTGTCGGTCGGCTACATGAGCACCGCCGCCAGCTTCGGGTTTGTCGGCTACTATCTGGCGGCCGAACTGCCGCCGCTGCTCGCCGGTGCGTTATTGTTTCTCACCCCGATGTCGTTTCTGATGTCGACCGCCCGCAATGCGCGATTGATGGTCGACAAGCTGGCGCTTGTGCTTGGCCTGGCGCTGGGCACCTTGCTGACTGCGACCCACGTGGAACTCGATTTGCTGTGGACGGGGATCGGCGGCGGCACGCTGGCCTATGCGGTCCATCGCTTGCGCGAGAGCGCCAGATGAACGCCGTCTGGACCGAACTTTGGCCTTATCTGGCGCTGATCCTGGTTGGGTACCTGCCGAACGAGATGTGGCGCGTTCTTGGCCTGGTGTTGGCGCGCGGACTCAACGAGGATTCCGAGATCGTGGTGTGGGCGCGCGCGGTGGCGACGGCGATCCTCGCGGGCGTCATCGCAAAGCTGGTTGTGTTTTCCAGCGGCGCACTCGCCGAACTTCCACTTGGTGTGCGCGTGGGCGCCGCGGTGTGCGGATTTCTGGTTTTTCTGGCTGCGAAGCGCTCGGTATTCGCCGGTGTCCTGACCGGCGAAGTGACACTGCTGCTGGGCGCGTATCTGTTCGTGCACTAGCCTTCGGCGATTGCCGCGGCGAGCTTCTTGGCGGCCTCGGCCAGGAGTTCGGGCTTTTCCTTCTCGCTGGCGGGAGGCTTCATGGAGACGCCCTGTTTGCGCGGGATAACATGAACGTGCAGGTGAAACACCACCTGTCCGCCGGCGCCTTCGTTGAATTGTTGCATGGTAATTCCGTCTGCCCCGAACGCTTTCATGGCGCCCTTGGCAACTTTTTGCACGACCTTCATGACATGGGCGAGATCGTCGGCGCCGACGTCGAGAATGTTGCGTGCCGGCGCTTTTGGCAGAACCAGCGTGTGGCCGGTCGCGCGCGGCATGATGTCGAGAAAGGCGAGCGCCTTGTCATCCTCATAGACCTTGTAGCACGGCAATTCGCCGCGCAGGATCTTGGCGAAAATGTTGTTCGGATCGTAGTTCGCCATCGGCTTTCCCCAAATTAGATATCCGGCTCGACCAAATCCTTACGGAACGGCGCCCCCGCCGCAAGCTCCTCGGATGCAGCCTGTACATAAGCCCGTTCTCGCGACAGATACTCGGCGACGGCACGGCGCAAGGCCGGATCGGCGATGAAATGCGCGGAATATGTCGTTTTCGGCAGATAGCCGCGCGCCAGCTTGTGTTCACCCTGGGCGCCAGCTTCCACACGCTCCAGTTTGTGTTCAATCGCGTAGTCGATGGCCTGGTAGTAGCACAGTTCGAAATGCAGAAACGGATGATGCTCGATAGCACCCCAATTGCGGCCATAGATTGTGTCATGTCCCAGGAAATTGATGGCACCGGCGATCCAGCGGCCGGCGCGCTTGGCCATCACCAGCAGGATGCGGTCACGCATCTTTTCCGACACGATCGAGAAAAAGTCGCGCGTGAGATAGGGCCGGCCCCATTTGCGCGAGCCGGTCTCCATGTAAAAAGCAAAAAAAGCATCCCAGACGTCTTCGGTGAGGTCGGGACCGGTCAGCCGGTGCACCTCGATGCCGGTAGGCAGCGCCTCTTTCCGTTCGCGCCGGATGGTCTTGCGCTTGCGCGAAGACAGCCGCCCGAGAAAATCGTCGAAATTGCCGTAACCGGCATTCTCCCAGTGGAATTGCTGGTCGGTACGTTGCAGATAGCCGCGTCCGCCGAGCAGCCGCCATTCCGGCTCGGTCAGAAAGGTGACATGGGCCGAGGATAACCCGCTCGCGGTCGTGATCTCGGCAAGTGCATCTGCAAGCGCGCCGCGTACGGCTTCTGCCAGGGGGCCGGCGCGCGCCAACAGGCGGGGTCCGGTCGCGGGTGTGAATGGCACAGACACCTGGAGCTTGGGATAATAGTCACCGCCGGCGCGCTCAAAGGCATCCGCCCAGCCGTGGTCGAAGACATACTCGCCGCGCGAATGGTTCTTGACGTAGCACGGCGCGACGCCGAGGAGATGGCCAGACACATCTTCCAAAAGCAGATGCCGTGGCTGCCAGCCGGCGCGCGGGCCGACCGAATTTGATTCCTCCAAAGAGGACAAAAAATCATGTGTTACAAATGGGTTATTTACTTGTCTTCGTGTTGATAACTGCGATGAAAAGTTATCCTCAGATGCTAGTTCAATTTCATCTTTCGCTTTAGCAGGCGAGTGGGCGATATCGCCTGCACACGCATCCCAGTCCGTCGCCGGCACGTCGGCCAGCGATTGCGCAACCTTGATGCGGAGCTCGACGTCTTTCATCGGTGGGCCGGTTTCTATATCAATTTTATGCCGGAAATCGGTCGAAGGTGATCACTCGTTTGTGGGCGGCAGGGCGGCGTCGCCGGCATCCCGGTCTAGGGTCGGAAGCCTTCAAATATGATTTGGTCGGCCCAACGCGCTGCGCGCCGGCGGTCATCCCGGTTGCGCACCGTCCAGGTCAGCAACGGCAGGCCAAATAGCAGCCGCAGGATCAATGGCGCGGCCGCCGGCAGGTCCTGGACCGAGTAGGCGATGAAATGGGGTCGCGTACTGCCGACGTGCAGCAGATACGCCAGGCGCAGCCTTTCCGCCGCCGGAAGGCTTTTCCATTCGCCTTCCGAATAGTGGCGCTGGGCCACAACCCCGCGCGGCAAGTGGGGGGCCGCCCGCCTGAGTGCTTCGACCATGAACGGATCGAACGACATTGCCGCTACCTGACCGGAATACCCCGCGAGCACCTCTGCGGTGCGTTCGATCAGCCGGCGGTCGCCGTCGAAATGGCTCTTGAGTTCCAATAGCAGCGTGGCGCGGCCTGCCACCAGCGCGCACAGTTCTGCGAGCGTGAGAATGCGGTCGTTCCCTGCCTTGAAGCGCACCGCCTGGATCTCAGCGGCAGCCATGTCCGCGAGCCCGCCGCTACCTTCGGTCAGGCGGCCAAGTGCATCGTCATGATGCACCATGGCCTCGCCGTCGGCGCTGATCTGCAAGTCACATTCGATGCCGTAGCCGCCAGCAATCGCTGCGGCGAAAGCCGAGGCAGTATTTTCAATAACGCCTGCGGAAGCCTCATGGAGGCCACGATGGGCCAGCGGTTGCGCGGTGAGCCAATCGAGGCTGGGCATTCAGTTTCACACAACCTCGAACAAACCTTCGACTTCAATCGCCGCGTCGACGGGCAGTGCGGAGACGCCAACCGTGGTGCGCGCGTGCCGACCTTTATCGCCGAACACCTCCACCATCAGATCGGAGGCGCCATTCATGACTTTCGGTCCATCGGCGAAACCGGGTGCCGAATTGATGAAGCCGCCCAGGCGCATCACACGACCGACTTTGTCGAGGTCGCCGAGCGCCGCCTTGACCTGTGCCAGCAGATTGATCGCGCAGGCGCGCGCCGCCTTCTGACCGTCCTCGATCGATACACCGCCGCCGAGCCGGCCCTTGGCGACCAGCTTGCCGTCGGCACCGAAACAAATCTGGCCGGAAACGACAAGCAGATTGCCGCTCCGCACCGCTGGCACATAGTTGGCGATCGGGCTGGCAGGACTGGGCAGTGTGATCCCCAGGCTCGCAAGCTTCTGTTCGACGGCTCCTGCCATAATTGCCTCCTCACTGCCGCGAGACTGTTTGGCCGATCGCTAACTTATTCGCAAGCGCGACCCGGCCGAGCGTTGCGGCCTCAGGCAGCGGCCTCTATCTTGCCCTTATCTTGCATCTTTGTTGACCCGAATACGGCTGCAAGCTCCTCCGGAGAGGCCCGCTTCGATGAACAGTTTCCCTTACGTAAAACGGTTGATGCCATCGATCCTGAGCGCTGCGATCGGCGCAGCAGCCGCGTATCTTCCGGCCACGGCAGCGCCGGCGGCCGACCAAATTATCCTGGCGCCCCATCGGGCAGTCTATGACCTCAAATTGGCCAAGTCGAAAAGCGGTCGCGGCATCGACGCGGTACGCGGGCGCATCCTGTATGATTTTTCCGGCAATGCTTGCGAAGGCTACGAACTGCAGTTTCGCCAGGTGTCAGAGCTCGATTCCGGCGAGGGCAAATCCGCGCTGAGCGACCTGCGTGCCACGACCTGGGAAGATGGCAATGCCAGCAAGTTTCGTTTCAATTCGGAAAACCACCTCAATGACCGCCGCACGGATACGGTCGATGGCCATGCCGAACGCAGCACCAAGGCCGTCGCGGTCAGCTTGAGCAAGCCAACGGAGAAGAGCTTCACGGTTCCGGTCGGCGCGGTTTTTCCCACCGAGCACATGCGGCGGATCATTGCCGCTGCGCGTGAAGGCAAATCCATCCTGGAATTTCCGGTCTATGACGGATCGGAGACCGGCGAGAAGGTCTACAACACGCTCACGGTGATTGGCAAAACGATCGCGCCGGGGGAAAAGCCGCCGCATGACGCCACCACCAAAGCACCGGCGCTTGCCAAACTCGCGCGTTGGCCGGTGACAATCAGTTATTTCGAGCAAGAGAGTACTAAGAAGGATCAAACCGGCGAACAAACGCCGGTCTATGCCATCTCGTTTGAGCTTTACGAGAACGGAATTTCGCGCGCGCTCATCCTCGACTATGCGGATTTCAGCATCAGCGGTGAGATGACGTCGCTCGACATGAAAAACACAAAGCCTTGCCCCTGAACCGAAGCTAGGTCTCGTCTTCAATCGCCAGCCCCTTCACAACCGCATCGCGGCCGAATTTCGCGCGCAGGCGATCGACCGCATGTTCTGCTTCCGCCGTACGTCGATCGATGAGGTCGGCGAGGTCGTCGCCGGCCGCATCTTCCAGATTGCTCACCCCGATGCCGATTAGGCGAAACCGCGTGCGCCCGATTTCGTTTTGCAGGAGGTCGCGGCCGGCGGCGAAAATGCGCGCAGCCAGCTGGGTCGGATGGCTAAGTGAGCGCGCCCGGGTGCGTATCTTGAAATCTGCGCTCTTGAGTTTCAGCGTGACAGTCGATCCGGCAAGCGCGCTGGCTTTCAGACGGGCCGATACCTTCTCTGTCAGTTCCCACAAGGTCTGTTCAAGGGGCCGAAATTCGCCGATGTCGCGCTCGAAGGTTGTTTCGGCGGAGATGCTTTTGGTCTCGCGCTCCGGATCAACCGTGCGTGCGTCAATGCCGCGCGCCAGCCGCCACAACCTTGCGCCTTCATCGCCGTAGCGACGCGCGAGCTCCATTTGCTCGGCGCGTTGAAGGTCAGCGATGGTACGAAAGCCGTCGGCGGCAAGTTTTGCTGCGCTCACCGCGCCGACGCCGTAGATGAAGCCAACAGGTTTTGGCGCCAGAAAAGACGCAGCTTCTTCCTGTCCCAGCACGGCAAAGCCGCGCGGCTTGTCCATGTCGGACGCAATCTTTGCCAGAAACTTGTTGGCCGAGAGTCCGATTGAAATCGTGATGCCGAGGTCGCGCTCGACCTCGGTCGCCAGGCGCGCCAGCGATTTGGCGGCGCTCATACCGTGCAGGCGCTCGGTTCCGGTCAGATCGAGAAAGGCCTCGTCGATCGATAGCGGTTCGACCATCGGCGTCAGCAGAAACATGGCGCGGCGGACTTCGCGCCCGACACCTGCATATTTTGACATATTCGGCCGGACCACTACGGCCGATGGGCACCGCCGCAGCGCCTCGTACATCGGCATGGCCGAGCGAATGCCATAGGTACGCGCGACATAGCAGGCCGCCGCCACCACCCCGCGCTTTCCGCCCCCGACAATCACCGGTTTGTCGAGCAGGGACGGATTGTCCCGCTTTTCGATGGTTGCGTAGAACGCATCGCAATCCACATGCGCGATGGTGAGCGTGTCGAGTTCGGCGTGGCGGACAAGACGCGGCGAACCGCAGGCGGCGCAGCGCCGAGCCTGCTCCGGTGCATCCGCAAGGCAATCGCGGCAGAAGCTCACGGCGTCTCGCGCTCCCATGCTTCGCCGCCCAGGGCGGCGCGCGCCCTGCCAATATCAGCGGGATCGAGCCCCACCTCGGCAGCAAAGGCCGTCAGCAGGTGCTCGTCGCCGGCCAGATAATCCAATAGTCCCGCCAGGAATCCCGGTTCGCTTGCGGCAGCCCGAATCTCGCTCGGCCCGATGCCGGTTATCGCGAGGAAGCGCCCGAGGCGCTCGCCATCACCGGCGATATAGGTAAGTGCCTGAATCGCAAGGCCTTCTGCCTCCTCTAAGGTAAACGAAAGGCGTCGTTTCATCGATCAAATTTGCCTTTCCGTAACAAATCGGCACTACCGTGATGGCATCATGCCCGAGCGCGCGCGGTCTGGCGACGACGAGGGCGCGGTGCCTGGCGCATTGGGGAAAAAGGGGCGGGGGGTTAATGCCGAAAACCGTCCTGATCGTGGAGGACAACGAGCTGAATATGAAGCTCTTCCACGACCTCCTGGAAGCGCACGGCTACCAGACCGTCGGCACCCGCAACGGGATCGAGGCGCTCGATCTGGCGCGCAAGCATCGGCCCGATCTGATTCTGATGGATATCCAGTTGCCGGAAGTATCCGGTCTCGAAGTGACAAAATGGCTCAAGGACGATGCCGACCTCAAGGCGATCCCCGTGGTTGCAGTCACTGCATTCGCGATGAAGGGCGACGAGGAGCGCATCCGCGAAGGCGGCTGCGAGGCCTATCTGTCGAAACCGATATCGGTCGGCAAGTTCATCGAGACCATTCGCCATTTTCTCGGGAGCGCGTGAGATGAGCGCGCGCGTCCTTGTCGTTGACGACGTCCCGGCCAATGTAAAGCTGCTGGAAGCGCGGCTGTCGGCGGAATATTTCGATGTCGCCACTGCGCAAAGCGGACCGGAAGCGCTGGAACTGTGCGAACGCGCCGAATGCGACATTGTGCTGCTCGATGTCATGATGCCGGACATGGACGGCTTCGAGGTTTGCCAAAAGATAAAATCCAATCCCGCAACCCATCATATTCCGGTGGTCATGGTGACGGCACTCGACCAGCCATCGGACCGCGTGCGCGGGTTGGATGCGGGGGCCGATGATTTTCTCACCAAGCCGGTCACCGATCTGGCGCTGGTCTCACGCGTGCGCTCGCTGTCACGGCTGAAGATGGTGACGGACGAGCTGCGTCTGCGCGCGCTCACCTCCAGGGAAATCGGGATTGAAAGTCCCGAGCGCGAAGCGGTGGCGGAAACGGGCCGCAATGGCCGCATCCTGATCGTCGACGACCGGCAGTCGTCTTACGAGCGGATCGTGGCGACACTGTCGGCCGAGCACGAAGTGGACATCGAAACCGTTCCGGGGGACGCACTGTTCCATGCGGCCGAAGGCAATTACGAACTGTTGATCATTTCGCTCGGCCTGCAAAATTTCGATGGATTGCGTTTGTGCAGCCAGGTGCGCTCGCTTGAGCGGACGCGCAATGTGCCGATTCTCGCGGTTGCGGAAGCCGACAACAATACGCGGCTGGTGCGCGGGTTGGAGATCGGCGTCAATGACTATCTGATGCGCCCGATCGACAGGAACGAGATGCTCGCGCGCGTACGTACGCAAATCAAGAAAAAGCGCTATACGGAACGGTTGCGCGACAATGTGCAGATGTCGATCGAGATGGCAATCACCGATGCACTCACCGGCCTGTTCAATCGACGCTACATGGAAACGCACCTGGCAACGCTGGTCGAGCAGGCTGCGGCGCGCGGCAAGCCAATCGCGGTCTTGATTGTCGACATCGACTACTTCAAGGCGATAAACGACAGCTACGGCCATGACGCGGGTGACGATGTGCTGCGTGAATTTGCGCTGCGCATCCGCAAGGCGATCCGCAACATCGATCTGGCGTGCCGGTACGGCGGCGAGGAGTTCGTCATCGTCATGCCGGAGACCGACATGGCGGTGGCGACCATGGTGGCCGAGCGGTTGCGCCGGCGTATCGCCTCGGAACCGTTTGTGATCGAGCAGGGCCGTCGCAATCTGGACGTGACGATTTCCATCGGCATCGCCGCGCTCGGTGACGCCGGCGACAATGCAGCGGCCATTCTCAAACGCGCCGACACTGCGCTCTATCGCGCCAAACGCGACGGCCGCAACAGGGTCGTCCCGGACGCAGCCTGAAGTTTTCGCAACGCGCGGTAAATTCGCTTGCAGCGAACCGGGCGAATCCCAGTGTGAATTCGAATTTCATCGATATTCCAGCGGCTTAAAATGCCGTTTGGTGCACCAAGTTGCTTGGTCTAACGTCATATCGACAACTTTGATTCCGGCGCGGCCAAATTTGTCGAATGGCGCGCCGAAAATCTTTTTTGCCCTGCGGAGATTGCCCAGGTCCGCCGCATCTCCTGGGTCCGTGGGGTTCGGCCGGCCCGGAAGCGATGCGAGTGGCCTCCTCATGCCGTCGCTTCTGGCCGGCCACCTTGTTTTGGCAATTGCCAGACATGCGAAGGGCGCCCGGTGGGCGCCCTTTTTTCCGCGGCACAGAGACCGTGTGACGATCACTTGATCTTGGATTCCTTGTACTCGACGTGCTTCTTGACGATCGGGTCGTATTTCTTTTTTGCCAGCTTCTCAGTCTGGGTGCGCGAGTTCTTCTTGGTTACATAGTAGTGGCCGGTGCCGGCGCTGGAGACGAGCTTGATTTTGAGACTGATGGCTTTGGCCATGGAACTGTCCTCGAAGCGGAATTGGCGGTGTTGGCGGGGACCCTAGCGCCGAAGCGCCAAATGTCAAGAAACCCGATAATTCCCGCGGTTAGAGCAGCTCCCGAAAGAATTGCTTGTCGACCATGAAGTAAAACGGCACCGGCAGTCCGTGCCCCATGCCGGCCTCGACCCGCGCCGCCAGCTCTTCCAGAACGATGCCGGTGATGGTCGGCATATCGAGATGAGTTGCTTCCTCGATCGGAACCCAGGTGAGTTCGACCAGCTCGGAGTCCGGCCCGATCACGCCGTCGATATGAAAAGCGACCGAGGAGGCGTCAGCCGTGAAAAAACGCGTGTCGAACCGGCGCGGGCGGCGCGGCGGCGTAATGGCTCGGGCGATGAAATGTATTTGGCCGAGGTCCGGATGCACATGCGCCTTGGCGAAGTCAGCCCAAATCTCGCCCGGCGTCTCCGGCGGATGATCGCGTTTGACGCCGAGCAATAAACCGGTTTCCTCCGCAGTTTCGCGCACGGCCGCAAGGGCCAGCGCGCGCGCGAATTCGCGACTTGGATCGTTGACCCGTTCGTTGAGCTTCATCTGTGTATCTGCATGCAACTCGCTTGCGGCCGGCATAACGCGGTCGAGCGGTTCGATGCGACCGCCGGGAAAGACGAACTTCCCCGGCATGAACTTGTGGCCCTGATGACGGCGTCCGAGCAGGACTTTCGGCTTTGGGCCCGAGCGGTCGATCAACATCAGCGTCGCTGCGTCGCGCGGTTCGCTGTCGGGGAACGACTGGTCGCGCTCCGATTTGGTCATGCGATCGGCCCAAACTTTGCCGAGATGCGAAGTATCGCGGGTCATCGTCTCTTCCGCTTCTTGTGCTGCTGCCGATGCGGTTTGGGGCGCTCGTGCCGGCGCGGTTCGCGTTGTGGTCGGCGGTTCAGCCTTCCGGCGCGTCCCTCCGATAGAAGTTCGAACCGCAGCGCGCCCGCCACGGGTGCCGCCTCGACAAGCTTTACCGTAACGGGGTCGCCGAGCCGGTAGGTTTCGCCTGAGCGCGCCCCGACCATGGCATGGCCGGCGTCGTCATAGCGGAAATACTCGTCGCCAATGGTACGGGCCGGTACAAAACCGTCAGCGCCAGTCTCGCGCAATTTCACGAAAAGGCCGGCGCGATGCACGCCCGAAACTCGGCCATCGAATATTGCGCCGACACGGTCGGCGAGAAAGTGTGCGACTAGCCGGTCGTTGGTTTCGCGCTCGGCCACCATGGCGCGGCGCTCAGTTGCGGAAATCTCTGCGGAAATCTCGGCCAGCGCGTTCCGGTCGGTGGCTTCCGGAAGACCATCGCTGCCGAAGTTAAGCGCACGGATCAATCCGCGATGCACGATCAGGTCGGCATATCGGCGGATCGGCGAGGTGAAATGGGCGTAGCGCCGCAGGTTTAATCCAAAGTGGCCGTAATTCTCGGCCGCGTACTCAGCCTGCGCTTGCGTGCGCAGCACCACCTCGTTTACCAGCTGCTCGGCGTCGCGTCCCTTCACGCGTGCGAGAATGCGATTAAATGCTTCCGGCTTCAACACGCCGCCCTTGGCGAGCGGAATGTCGAGACTGGCGAGGAATTCGCGCAACGCGTTGACCTTTTCAATCGCCGGCTCATCGTGCACGCGGTAGATTAGAGGCACGCGTGCTTTTTCCAGCGTTTCGGCCGCGGCTACGTTTGCAAGGATCATGCATTCCTCGATCAACCGATGCGCTTCCAGTCGCTCCGGCGTGATCACCCGGTCGACGGTGCCGTCGGCCTTGAGCAGGATTTTACGCTCAGGCAGATCGAGATCGAGCGGCTGACGTACATTGCGAGCACGCACAAGCGCTTCATAAGCGGAATAGAGCGGTGCGAGCACCGGTTTCACCAATCCGTCGGTGTCCTCATCCGTTCGGCCGCCGATTGCCACTTGTGTCTGCTGGTATGACAATTTCGCCGCCGACCGCATCATAATCCGGTGAAACGTGTGCGATCGCTTTCGTCCGTCAGCGCCAATCACCATTCGGACCGCGAGCGCGGCGCGATCTTCGCGCGGGCGCAGAGAGCACAGGTCATTGGATATTCTTTCAGGCAGCATCGGCACCACTCGGTCGGGGAAATAGACCGAATTGCCACGCACAAGCGCCTCACGGTCCAGTGCTGAGCCGGGCGT
Organism: uncultured Alphaproteobacteria bacterium; assembly: GCA_963828695.1. Classification (GTDB taxonomy): domain Bacteria; phylum Pseudomonadota; class Alphaproteobacteria; order Rhizobiales; family Xanthobacteraceae; genus Pseudolabrys. The sequence continues at coordinate 216,674 of CAWHFS010000002.1, forward strand.
CACGTAGTGGGCGACGTCGGCGATCGCCACGCTAAGAATGAAACCGCCACGATTGTCGACGGCATCGTCGGACTCTGCATGCACTGCGTCGTCGTGATCCTTGGCGTCGGGCGGATCGATGGTTACGAATGGCACTTTGCGCCAGTCTTCGCGATCCGAAAGCGCAGCCGGCTTGGCGGCATCCGCTTCGCGCAAGGTATCGGTGCGAAACACGGACGGGATCGTGTGCGCGTGTATGGCGATGAGGCTCACGGCGCGCTCGCTTTTCAGCGATCCGAGCCGCTCGACAACGCGACCGGTGGGGAGGCCCAGGCGTGGCGCGCGCGTGGTTTCGACGGCGACAAGGTCGCCGTCTTCCGCTTCTGCCGTACCGCCTGCGGGGATGCCGAGCTCCTTGCCGAGCATTTTCTTGTCGACTGGTTCCAGGCGGCCGCCGCCATGTGGCCCCTTCCGGAAAATCCCCAGCACGCGATGTTTGGGATGATCGATAATTTTGATGACGCGGCCGCGATGGCGGATGCCGTCCTCGTCTTCAGTCTCCTCGACGCGGAGGAGTACGCGGTCGCCGAGGCCGGCAGCTTCGCCAGGTCGTGGCTTGCGTGTGCTGTGAATGCGAATTTTTGGGGCGGTTCCGTGCGCCACCTCGTCCCATTCGTCGGGTGTAGCGAGCAGATCGCCATCGCTGTCGCGAGCAACCACGTCAGCCAGAACCGTCGAGGGGAGGGTACCAGGATGATGCAATTTCTTGTGGCGGCGTTCGACCGCGCCCTCGTCGGCGAGTTCCCGCAGCATGCGCTTGAGCTCTGCCCGCATGGCGTTTTTGAGGCCGAAAGCGCGGGCGATTTCGCGGGTGCCGACTTTGCCGGGCCGCTTGCCGATGAAGGCGAGGATGTCAGCCTTGGTGGGGAGAGAAGGTGTTTTCTTGGATGGTTTGTTCAAAATAATTGATCCTGCGCCAAAACGGCGCCAACTAAGCGAATGTAATGATCGGGCGCAGCGTTCGCCAGCTACTCGGCGGCAGCTTTGGTCCGGCGCACGGCCTTTGAGTTGGCGGCAACCGCGGCCGGCTTTTTTGGCTTGGTTGCGGCCGGCTTCTTTGGCTTGGCAGCAGGTGCGGCGGCCGCCTTCTTGCTGGCGCCCTGTTTGCGTCCGGCCGCGCGGCGGCCTTTCGGTGAATTGCCAACCGCGGCGGCGCGGGCATCGAGCAACACCACCGCCTCATCGAGCGAGACAGTATCGGGTGTCTTGTCGCCGGGAAGCGTCGCATTGATGCCGTTGTGGCTGACATAAGGCCCGTAGCGGCCATTCTTCACCACGATCGGACCGCCCTTGTCGGGATGTTCGCCAAGCGTCTTGCCGGGATCGGCGCCGAAGCGTCGCCCTTTTTTCGGATTGGCAATCTTGTCGGCGATCAGATGCATCGCCCGATTGAGGCCAATGGTGAGAACGTCATCGCCTTCTTCCAGGCTCGCGTAGATTTTGCCGTGCTTGACGTAAGGTCCGAAGCGTCCCACCCCGGCCAGGATCGGCTCGCCGTCCTCGGGCGACTTTCCGACTTCTCGAGGCAGCGACAAAAGCGCGATTGCTTTTTCGAGATCAATGTCATCGGGCGCGACACCCTTGGGCAAGCTTGCGCGCTTCGGCTTCTCAGGCTTGGGCGCGTCAGGATCCTTTTTCTCGCCCTTCTTGGACTTCGGCACCTTGATCTCTTCGCCAAGCTGCAGATAGGGCCCGAAGCGCCCGCCGCGCAGCGACACATCGAGACCTGTTGCGGGGTCCGTGCCAAGCACTTTGGTGGCGCTGACAGAACCTTCACCGCCTGGCGTCATCTGCCGGGTGAACGTGCAGTCCGGATAGTTCGAGCAGCCGATGAAAGCGCCGAACCGTCCGACCTTGAGCGATAGTTTTCCGGTGCCGCATTGCGGGCACTGGCGTACGTCTCCGCCGTCGGCACGCGCAGGAAAAATATGCGGCTCAAGCAGGTCGTTGAGCGCGTCCAGTACCTGCGTGATACGCAGATCCTTGATCTCGTTGACCGCGCCGATGAATCCGGTCCAGAAATCCCGGAGCACTTTTTTCCAGTCGATCTCGTTGTTGGAAATGCGGTCGAGTTGCTCTTCAAGTGAAGCTGTGAAGTCGTATTCGACATAGCGCTGGAAGAAACTCTCCAGAAATCCGACGACGACACGGCCTTTGTCCTCGGGGATCAGCCGCTTTTTGTCGATTCGCACATAACCGCGATCTTGCAGTACCTGCAGGATCGACGCGTAGGTTGAAGGCCGGCCGATACCGAGCTCCTCCATGCGCTTGACCAGGGCCGCTTCGGAAAAGCGCGGCGGTGGTTCGGTAAAATGCTGCGAGGCCTCGATTGCCTCTTTCGTCAGCGTCTCGGCCTCCGACATCGCGGGCAGGCGGCGCGATTCCTCGTCTTCCGACGTTTCATCCTGACCTTCCTGATAGAGCGTCAGGAACCCGTCGAATTTAACGACCTGACCGGTGGCACGCAGGTCGATCGCACGCGATCCGGACCTGGCGACGATGTCGACGGTGGTGCGTTCAAGTTCTGCGGATTCCATCTGGCTTGCCACCGCGCGGTTCCAGATCAGTTCGTACAACCGTGCCTGGTCGCGATCGACATACTTGGCGACCTGGTCGGGCGTGCGGCTCGGGTTGGTCGGGCGTACTGCTTCGTGCGCTTCTTGTGCGTTCTTCGACTTGTTGTGGTATTGGCGCGGTGATGCCGGAACATATTGCTTGCCGTAGTTGGCGTCGATCATCGCACGCAGGTCGGTGATCGCCTCGGGCGCCAGGTCGATGCCATCAGTGCGCATATAGGTGATGAGGCCGGTGGTCTCGCCATCGATCTCGACGCCTTCATACAAGCGCTGCGCCATACGCATGGTGATCGCAGGCGCGAAGCCGAGTTTGCGGCTGGCCTCCTGCTGCATTGTCGACGTCGTGAATGGCGGCGGGGGATTGCGGCGTGCTGGCTTCGCCTCCACGGAGGCAACCGTGAAGATCGCACCCTCGAGCGTCTGCTTCAAATCCTCGGCTTGCGCGCCGGAACCGATATCGAGACGCTGGATTTTCTCGCCATCTGCGCCGGTGAGGCGAGCCTCAAAAGTTTCGCCTCGTGGCGTCGCCAGCTTGGCGACGATCGACCAATATTCCTTGGGGACGAACTTCTCGATTTCCAATTCGCGGTCGCACACCAGACGCAGCGCTACCGATTGCACCCTGCCGGCCGAGCGCGCGCCCGGCAATTTGCGCCAGAGCACCGGCGAAAGCGTGAAGCCAACCAGATAGTCGAGGGCGCGTCGGGCCAGATATGCATCCACCAGCGCGGCATCGATGGCGCGCGGATGTTTCATCGCTTCTGTCACAGATTGTTTGGTGATCGCATTGAAGACGACGCGCTCGATTGCCTGGCCTTTCAAGGCATGCTTTTCGTTAAGCGCTTCCAGCACGTGCCAGGAAATCGCCTCACCTTCTCGATCAGGGTCGGTCGCCAGAATGAGGGTGTCGGCCTTCTTGAGCGCATGCGCGATGTCGTTCACGCGCTTTTGCGACTGCGGGTCGACCTCCCAGAGCATCTTGAAGTCGTTGTCGGGGTCGACCGAGCCATCCTTGGCCGGCAGGTCGCGGATATGGCCAAAGGACGCCAGGACCTCGTAGCCGGGTCCAAGATACTTGTTGATTGTCTTCGCCTTGGATGGCGACTCGACAACGACAACTTTCATGAAAATCCAATGGGTTAGCCGCCTGGACGACGTCGAATCAAGGCGGAATCGATCGCACGCTTTGGCCGGAACATGGGGAAGGCGGGACCCGCTGTCAAATGAGGTCCCTATGAGAGCTGATTGAGAGCAGTCAAATTGGGCATGAAAGAGACGGAACCCGCGAGCGATTTTACAACACAAACGTGTACGATGTGGACATTCTAGTAGAAAGTTTGCTTTGCCCGTGACCGCCTGTGTGGCCGCGATATTCACCGATCCCGCCGCCATGGCGCGATCGCCTGGGTCTGGAAGCCGTCCGCAAACTGCCCGAGATATTTCACATTCAGGCCGGAAACGTTTTGCGGCATCCCCACGAGCATGTCGGTGGAGAATAGTTACGGAACTTTGACGCCGAGCCGATCCAGAAATGCTGCCGTTGGATTTCCGTCCGGCACCATGCCGAACTTGACCTGCTCGGCACGGATGTTGTCGCGCAAGTCGAAATCGATGTGACCTTCGAAGTCGTTTACCTTGTAGCCCAGTGCCGACAATTTTTTCTGCAAGGCGATGCGCGCGTCGCGCGAGATCGGATGGTCGTCGGCAGGCCATTTTGTCTTGATCGGGGCGCCGCCTTGCAGTCGGTCGGCGAGGTGACCGACGGCGATCGCGTAAGCATCCGAGTTGTTGTATTCCTTGAGCACCGCAAAATTTTCGGTGACCATGAAAGCGGGCCCCCCCGCGCCGCTCGGAAAAAACAGGATGCCCTGTCCGGATTGCGGGAACGATTTTCCGTCGGCACGGCGGACGCCGTGCTTGACCCAATCAGCAAAAGTGCCGCGGCTGTGCCGATAGTCAAAGCCGCTCGGCACCGTGACCTCGAAGCCCCAGGGCAGACCCTGTTTCCAATTCCATTTCCGGAGATAGTTTGCGGTGGAACCGAGCACATCCGGAACATTGCTCCAGATATCTGTGCGGCCGTCGCCGGAAAAATCGATGGCGTAGTCAATGAAATTGGACGGCATGAACTGTGTTTGACCCATGGCGCCAGCCCATGAGCTGACCATCTTGCGGCGTGTGATGTGGCCCTCCTGCATGATGCGCATTGCCACGATCAGTTCGTTGCGGAAATAGGGATGGCGGAAGCCGACATAGGCCAACGTTGCGAGCGAACGGAAAACGTCCCAACGATCCTTGTCAGCGCCGTAATCAGTCTCCATTCCCCACAGTGCAATCAGGATCCAACGCTCGACGCCGAATTTTTTCTCGACGGCGTCGAACGTCTTGGCCCATTCCTCGGCCTTGCGCTTGCCGACGGCAATGCGTTCGCGTGATACCGCATCATTGATATACGCGCCAACCGGTTTGCCGTATTCTGGCTGGCGCTTGGTGACCGCAATTACGCGGGCATCAAGGGTCACACCCTTGAAGGCGAGGTCGAAATTGAGTCGGGTAATGCCTTTGGCCTGCGCGTCGGGCCAGAGCGCAGCCTTAAAGGCGGCAAACGATTGCTTGGGCTCCTGCGCGCGCAACGGCGCGCAACACAGCGCGAAAACAACTGCAAAGGCTGCAAGCCAGCGTATGTGCATCGGTTGAGGTCCGTGGCGCTGTGATTCGACTGGCCGGTTATATCAACGATACCAAACTGCAGCCGTGTCGTTCCAGACGGCCGGCAATTTCGAGTTCCAACAGCACGGTCCGCACGATTGCGGGCGACGCGCGTGACATCCGCACCAGATCGTCGGCTGCCGCCGGTGTGGGACCGAGCAGTGCGATGATGCGTGCGCGCTCATCATCGCCGGGTTCGGCGTCGACAGGCACCAATTCCTCGCGCACGGGCTCTTGCGTGTGCGAGGAATCGAAGCCGCGCCCAAGGATCGGCTTGATCGCCGCAATCACATCGGCCGCTTCGGTAACCAAAATCGCGCCCTGCTTGAGAAGTGCGTTGGTGCCTTCGGCCCGCGGATCGAGCGGTGAGCCCGGCACAGCAAAAACCTCGCGGCCCTGCTCGCCGGCGAGCCGCGCGGTGATCAGCGAGCCGGAGCGGCGCGCGGCCTCTACGACGACTACGCCAATTGCCAGACCCGAGACCAGGCGATTGCGGCGCGGAAAATCGCGCGCGCGCGGTTCCCACGCGAGCGGCATTTCCGAAATGGCCGCACCTTCGACGAGTATTCGCCCCAACAGATCGACGTGTTCGGCGGGGTAAATTCGATCATGCCCGCCGGCCAGCACGGCGACTGTGCCGCTTGCAAGGCTTGCGCTGTGTGCGGCGGCATCGATCCCGCGAGCCAGGCCGGAGACGATTCCGAAACCGGCCTCGCCCAGTTCGCGCGCCAGCTGTTCCGCAAATTTTACGCCGGCGGCAGATGCATTGCGCGAGCCGACGATGGCAACCAGTGGCCGATCAAAAATAGCCAGTCGCCCGCGTACGGCCAGCATGGGTGGACAATCGTCGATCATTGCAAGCCGCATCGGATAATCCGGCTCGCCGAGTGCGATGAATTCGACGCCGCGTGCTCGCGCCGCTTTCAATTCGCTCTCGGCCTCCTGGCGCGTTACAATGCGTGCGGGGTGGCCGGCGCCGCCGCGGCGCGCCAGCCGCGGCAATGCAGCAAGCACCGCGCCGGCGCTTCCATAGTGATCGACGAGGTCGCGAAAAGTGCGCGGACCGATATTGTCGCTGCGGATGAGCCGCAACCAGTCGACGCGCTCGTCCTCGGTCAATCGCACGCGATCGCTCACAATGTCCCCGGCCGGTTACCGCGCTTCGGCATCGCCCGGGGCGAGGGACTACAACTATAAATTGCATAAATCAACTAAAACGATCGGGCGTTAAGGAGCTAGGTGCCGATCTTGCCTTCGGTGCCCTGGAGCAGACGTTCAATGTTGGCGCGGTGCTTCAGCCAGAGCAACGCTCCAAGCGCCAGAAACAGCGCGGCAGCGCTCGGTTGGCCTAGCGCCCATAGTGCCGGCGGGGTGAGTGCGCTGGCGATCAGACCGGCGAGAGAGGAATAGCGACACGCAGCGGCGACGACGAGCCAGATCGCACAAAAGATCAGGGCAGCTGGCCAGTAGAGGCCGATGAGCAGGCCAATATACGTGGCAACGCCCTTGCCGCCTTTGAAGCCCAGCCAGATCGGGAAAAGGTGACCCAGGAAGGCGCCCAGACCGGCTACAAGTCCGGCTGCCGAACCGGCGTAGTGCGTGGCTAACAGGACTGCAACGGTGCCCTTGAGTGCGTCGCAGACAAGTGTAGCCACGGCGAGGCCCTTGCGGCCGGTGCGCAGCACATTGGTGGCTCCGATATTGCCGGAGCCGATTGTGCGCACATCGGGGCCGCCGACCGCGCGCGTCAGCAGCAGGCCGAACGGAATTGAGCCGAGCAGGTAGCCGAAGGCGAAAGCGAGCGTGTCGATCATACGTATTCGTAGACGGTACGGCCGGCGACGATGGTGCGCACCACTCGGCCCTGCAGGCGGGCTTCGTCGAGTGGCGTGTTCTTGCACTTCGATTTGAGCTCGGCCGGATCGAGCACCCAAGGCAGTTCGGTATCAAGCACAATCACGTCGGCGGGGGCGCCATTGCGCAGACTTCCGCCTGGCAGACCCAGGAGTTCCGCCGGCCGCGTCGACATCGCGCGCAGCAACGCGAGCAACTCAATCTCACCATTGTGGACCAGCCGCAATCCGGCAGTGAGCATGGTCTCCAGACCTATTGCGCCCGGCACGGCTTCCGCGAACGGAAGGCGTTTGACCTCGACGTCCTGCGGATTGTGATCCGACATGACCACATCGATCAATCCGCTGGCCAAGGCCTCGATCAGCAGCTGGCGGTCTTCCTCGGCGCGCAATGGGGGCGAGACTTTAAAGAAGGTGCGGTAGGGCCCGATATCGTTCTCATTGAGCGTGATGTGATTGATCGACGATGAGGCCGTGATATCGAGACCGGCGTCCTTGGCGCGGAGCAGTACCTCGAGCGATTCCCCGCAAGTAATCGAGGCTGCATGGTAGCGACCACCAGAAAGTGCGACCAGGCGGACGTCACGTTCGAGCATCACTGTTTCCGCCGCCTTCGGGATGCCCAGCAGTCCCAGCCGGGCGGCGAACTCGCCTTCATTCATCACGCCGTCGCCAACGAGCTGGGGATCCTCTGTGTAGTGCACGATCAGCGCGTCGAAATCGCCAGCGTATGTCAGCGCGCGCCGCATCACCTGTGCATTGGTCACGCTTTTATCGCCGTCGGTAAAGGCGACCGCGCCGGCAGCTTTCAGCAGCCCAATCTCGGTCATCTCCCGGCCTTCCAGTCCCTTGGTCAATGCGGCCATCGGATGCACATGCACGATTGCGGTGTCGCGCGCGCGTCGCAGCACGAAATCGACGGTGGCGGGGTCATCGATGACCGGTGATGTGTTGGGCTGGCAGACGATGGTGGTGACACCGCCCGCGGCGGCAGCCTGACTGGCTGACGCCAGCGTCTCGCGGTGGCCGGCGCCGGGCTCCCCGATAAAGGCACGGATGTCGATCAGGCCAGGCGCAACGACCCTGCCGCGACAATCGACCACGTCGGTACCTTCCGGAACGCCGCCGGCGCCAATACCTTTCTTGGCTTCGCGTATCATGCCATCGACGATCAGCAGGTCGCCGGGAAAATCGAGTTCGCGCGCCGGATCGACGATCCGGGCATTGGCGAGCAAGATCGGACGTCGGTCGGAGAGCATCATGCGTTCGGCAGATTGCGCGACAGCGCTTCCAGCACCGCCATGCGTACGGCCACTCCCATTTCGACTTGTTCGCGGATGAGCGACTGCGCGCCGTCGGCAACAATGCTGTCAATTTCGACACCGCGGTTCATCGGACCGGGATGCATGACCAGCGCGCCGGGTTTGGCAAAGGCGAGTTTTTTCTCGTCAAGGCCCCAGTAGTGGAAATATTCGGACACCGACGGCACGTAAGAGCCGTTCATGCGCTCGCGCTGGAGGCGAAGCATCATCACGATATCCGCGTCGGCGAGGCCCTCGCGCATGTCGCGCGCGACTTCGACGCCGAAGCGCTCGATGCCTGGTGGCAACAATGTGGAGGGAGCGACGACGCGCACGCGCGCGCCCATACAGTTGAGGAGGATGATGTTGGAACGGGCGACGCGCGAATGCATGATATCGCCGCAGATCGCCACCAGCAGGCCTTCGATGCCGCCCTTGTTGCGGCGGATGGTCAGGGCATCAAGGAGCGCCTGGGTCGGATGCTCATGCGAACCGTCGCCCGCATTGATCACCGAGCAATCGAGCTTGCTGGCGAGCAACTCGACCGCGCCCGAAGCGTGGTGACGCACCACCAGGATGTCGGGATGCATGGCATTGAGCGTGATTGCTGTGTCGACGAGCGTCTCGCCCTTGCGCATGGCCGACTGGCCGACCGACATATTCATGACGTCGGCGCCGAGCCGCTTGCCAGCCAGCTCGAACGAGGACTGGGTGCGCGTGGAAGCCTCGAAAAAGAGGTTTATCTGGGTGCGGCCGCGCAATGAGGCGCGTTTCTTCTCGATTTGACGATTAAGCTCGACGAATTCCTCGGACAGGTCGAGTAGGCCGGAAATCTCCTCGCGCGAAAGCCCTTCAATCCCCAACAGATGCCGCTTGTTGAGGACGAATGAGGATTTCGGCGCAATGTTCATTAAAGGAAGCTCTATAGGCGCAAGTTCCAGTCCCGGCAAGGTTCACGTCGCCTGTTCCACAAGCGTTCCTGAATCAATCTCAAACCATCGTGAACACGCATGGCAGGCCGGCAGGAACGACTGCAACGGCTTTTGGGTTGACTGACTGATCGCCCCGGCGTTGCAAGGCGCCGGAACCGTTCACCACGATTTTCGGCCCTGCCGGGTCAAGAAGGAGACATCATGAGGACGATCACCAAATATGCGGCCGCCTTAACCATGACGACGGCGCTTGCCGTCGCGGTGGCAACACCGAGCGAGGCGCGCCACGGTCGAAACGCCGCTGCGGCCATCGGCTTCGGCGTAGGCGCGCTGTTCGGCGCTGCCGCCGCAAGTGCCGCCAATAACGCCTACTACGGTCCGGGTTATTACTACGAGCCCGGTTACGCCTATGCGCCGGGCTACGCGTATGAGCCGGCCTACGAGACTTATGGATATTCGCCTGCGCCTTACTATGGAAATCGCGTTCCAAGCTGCGCGATTGACCAGGGCTACGGGCGATACGACTACAGCAGCTGCTAATCCCCGACGTGGCGCCAAAATGGGGCGGGCCGCATTGGCCCGCCCTTTTTGTTTGCAGATCAGGTGTCGATTTTCGCAAGGCGGTCGAGCGCGCCCTGCAGAATGAAGGCAGCGGCGTGCTGATCAATGACGGCGTCACGCTTTGCACGGCTGACATCGGCCGCGATCAGGTCGCGTTCGACTGCGGCGGTCGACAGCCGTTCGTCCCAAAGTGCGATCGGCAGATCGGTGAGCGTTGCGAGATTGCGAGCGAAGGCCCTGGTCGATTGCGCGCGCGGACCCTCCGAGCCGTCCATGTTTACCGGCAGGCCAAGCACGAAGCCCGACGCCGCGCGCTCGGCGGCGAGTGCCAGCAGACGGGCGGCATCGGTCCTGAATTGGCTGCGGGCGATCGTTTCGACGCCGGCCGCCAGCCGGCGGTCGGGATCGCTGGCAGCGACCCCGATGGTCTTGGTGCCGAGGTCGAGCCCGATAAGACTTCCACGCTTTCCGAATGGCGCGGCGGCTTCTGTCAAAGGCAGGATCGGAGCGGGCATCAGATCCTACGGTACAGTGCCTGATGGCAGCTGTGCAGCGTGCGCGGCAATTTCGCCGGCTGTGGTGAGCCAGACTCGTTCGCCCGCGCGTCCAGCGATATGCCGCAGCGCGTTGGCAAGATGCTTGAAGCGGTGCGGCTGTCCGACAATGTAGGGGTGCAGCGCAATGCCCATCACGAGCGGGCGCTTCTCGCATTCAGCCTGCATCACTTCGAATGCATCCAAAATCATACATGCAAATTCCTCCCCCTCGCGTTTGCGCGCGACGATCTGCGGGATGTCGTTGAGCTCCTGCGGGTAGGGGACCGACAGGATTCGGCCCGCGCGCGTCTTCATCCAGATTGGCTGGTCGTCGTGGCACCAGTCGAGCAGGTAGGTATAGCCGGTTTCCTGCAGCAGATCCGGAGTCACCGGTGATTGCGATATCCAGGGACCGAGCCAGCCGAGAGGGCGCCGTCCGAAGTGCTTCTCGATGTCCGCAGTGGTCTCCTCGATCAGCTTCAGCTCTCGATATTCAGTCAGATCGCCCTGGCGTTCGGAATTGGTGCGGCCATGGCCGACGATCTCGGCTCCGGCAAAGGCGGAAATGGCCTGCGGCGCGTGTTCGGTCATCTGCGCGTTGACCAGAAGCGACACCGGCCAGCTCAGTTCGGCAAACAGCTCGGCCAGACGGAATACGCCGACGCGATTGCCATAGTCCCGCCAAGCGTAGTTGAGCACGTCCGGCTGTGACCCGCCTGGCACAAGCTCGGCCCCGAGCCCTTCGCCGAATGCAAACCATTCGAGATTGACGCCGACATAGACCGCCAGCCGTTTTCCGCCCGGCCAGTCATACACGGGCCGCGCGGTGATCGGGGAGTAGGCATAGCGGTCGTGGGCGGGGATGGGCATGGCGCAATCTTACCTTGCGGGGCGTCTGCGTCTCGATCGGCTGTGGATTGTCAGGTCTGAATTCCAGGACAGGCGGGTTTGCGATAAAATTCCTACCGCGCGTCAATGCGACCGCGCGGCATGCGAAGATACCTGTCGGTATCGGGCCGCGGCACATGCCGCTGGCAAATGACGGCAATCCGATCTACTTACACAATCCAAGGCGCGTCGTTTCCCGAGGTTCTGATGTCCGTCGATGCCGACACCGTCCGCCGTATCGCCCATCTCGCCCGCATCGCGGTTGCGGAGGAGGAGGTCGAACATCTCAAAGGGGAACTCAACGACATGCTCAGCTTCGTCGAGCAGCTGAACGAGGTCAATGTCGAAGGCGTTGAACCGATGACTTCGGTCACGCCAATGGCGATGAAGAAACGTGCAGATGTGGTCACCGACGGCGGCATTGCCACCGATATCGTCAAAAACGCACCGGCAAGCCACGACAATCTATTCCTGGTTCCAAAAGTGGTTGAGTAACGGATCATGTGCATCGCCTGTGAGCTCGGCTTCTGGAATATGATGGACGCATTGCCGCCGGAAGTGCGCGAACGGATTTTGCGTGAACAGGAAAAGGCTGCGCAATTTGCCTGCGACGCGCCTGCCGAAATGCCGCAGACCAATTCGCAAATGCCGGCGCAACCAGGTACGGATGAGCGCAAACCGTGAGTGAACTGACTTCGCTCACGCTGGCGGATGCGCGCGACGGCCTGAAGAAAAAAAGTTTCTCCGCCGCCGAGCTTGCAAACGCGCATCTTGAGGCCATCGGACAGGCACGCGCGCTTAACGCCTATGTGCTTGAGACGCCGGAACGCGCAGTCGCAATGGCGAAAGACTCCGATGCGCGTATTGCGAAAGGACAGGCCGGGCCACTGGAAGGCATACCGCTCGCAATCAAGGATATGTTCTGCACAGCCGATGTGCGCTCGACTGCCTGCTCGCGCATCCTCGACAATTTTGTGCCGACCTATGAATTCACTGTGACCGCCAATTTGTGGCGGGATGGCGCGGTGTTGCTCGGCAAGACCAACAACGACGAGTTCGCCATGGGCTCGTCGAACGAGACCTCGCACTACGGGCCGGTAATTTCACCCTGGCGCAGGAACGGCGCAAATACGCCGCTGGTGCCAGGCGGCTCGTCCGGCGGTTCGGCTGCGGCGGTCGCCGCCAAATTGTGCATGGGTGCGACCGGCACCGATACCGGCGGCTCAATCAGGCAGCCGGCGGCTTTCACCGGCACGGTCGGGATGAAGCCGACTTATGGCCGCTGCTCGCGCTGGGGAATTGTCGCCTTTGCATCCTCGCTCGATCAGGCAGGTCCATTTGCGCGCAGTGTGCGCGATGCCGCGATCCTTCTGCGTTCTATGGCCGGACCCGATACAAAGGATACGACCTGCGCTGACCTGCCGGTGCCCGATTATGAAAAGGCGTTTGGCAAGTCCATCAAGGGACTTCGCATCGGCATTCCGAAGGAATACCGGCTCGACGGCATGCCGGCGGAAATCGAGAAGATCTGGGAGCAAGGGCGGGAATGGCTGAAAGAAGCCGGCGCCGAACTGGTCGACGTGTCGCTGCCCCATACCAAATACGCGCTGCCAGCCTATTATATCGTTGCCCCGGCCGAGGCTTCATCCAATCTCGCGCGCTATGACGGCGTGCGCTACGGGTTGCGTGAGCAGGCGTCTGACATCACCGGCATGTATGAGGGCACCCGCGCCAGGGGTTTCGGCGCCGAAGTGCGCCGGCGGGTGATGATCGGCACCTACGTGCTGTCAGCCGGCTACTACGACGCCTTTTATCTGCGTGCGCAGAAAGTGCGCACGCTGATCAAGCGCGATTTCGAGGACTGCTTCAACGCCGGGGTGCACGCCATGCTCACGCCGGCAACGCCGTCCGCCGCTTTCGGCATCGGCGAAAAGGGCCAGGCCGACCCTGTAGAGATGTACCTGAACGACATCTTCACCGTGACAGTGAACATGGCGGGGCTGCCGGGGATTTCGGTGCCGGCCGGGCTCGATATTCAGGGTCTGCCACTCGGCTTGCAGCTCATTGGCCGCCCGTTCGATGAGGAGGGGCTGTTTTCGCTGGCCGCGGTAATCGAACAGGCGGCGGGCCATTTCACGCCAAAGGCGTGGTGGTGATGTCGCCGATTGTCAGCGGTCGGTCGTCGCGATCGGTGGCAGGTCCTGGTCGCCGTCGACGGTCTTTTTACCGCCCAGCTCGCCGCCGCCGAAAATGAAAAACACTGCCGCCATTGCGACGATGCCGCCAACGATAAGCCCGAATGCGCCTTTGTCTCTGCTCATGATCTTGCTCGCGTCTGCCTCAGGTTGAATGACCTTGGCCTGGGGCGCCGTTTCTGACTGCTGGTCCTGGATCACGATTTCGGCGAAACCGATGCGGAATTCGGGCTATTTCAGGGAGTTCCCAGGCGGATCAGCCATGCAATCGGGTACGGGCGGATTGCTCGGATGTAACGGGCACTGACACGCAAGGTTCCGCCGAGACTTGCGGGCAGCCGGTGTGAACCGCTACGAAATATCGAATGCGGTATACCGGCATACAGGTAGGCAGAGTGACATGGCCGTTGACGCCAGCACCAAAAAAATCCTGAAAGGCTCGACCGGCGACTGGGAAGTCGTGATCGGCATGGAAGTGCATGCCCAGGTCACTTCCCGGTCAAAGTTGTTCTCCGGCGCCTCCACCGAGTTTGGCGGTGCCCCCAATTCTCATGTCTCGCTGGTCGATGCGGCCATGCCCGGCATGCTGCCGGTGATCAACGAAGAATGCGTGCGACAGGCGATCCGCACGGGGCTCGGGCTCAAGGCCAGGATCAATCTGAAATCGGTCTTCGACCGGAAGAACTATTTCTATCCTGATCTGCCGCAGGGATACCAGATCAGCCAATACAAACAGCCGATCGTGGGCGAGGGCGAAGTCGTCGTCGATCTCGAAAGCGGCGAAGCGGTTACAGTCGGCATCGAGCGGCTGCATCTCGAACAGGACGCGGGCAAGTCTCTGCACGATCAGCATCCGAACATGAGCGCCATCGATCTCAACCGGTCGGGTGTGGCCCTGATGGAGATCGTGTCGAAGCCCAATTTGCGCTCGTCTGATGAAGCCAAGGCATTTATCACCAAGCTGCGCTCGATCCTGTGCTATCTCGGAACCTGCGACGGCGACATGGAGAAAGGCAGCCTGCGCGCCGACGTCAACGTCTCTGTGCGACGGCCGGGTGACCCGCTGGGGACCCGCTGCGAGATCAAGAATGTCAATTCCATTCGCTTCATCGGCCAGGCGATCGAGCACGAGGCGCGTCGGCAGATCGACATCATCGAAGACGGCGGCTCGATCGAGCAGGAGACGCGGCTGTTTGATCCCGGCAAGGGCGTCACGCGTTCCATGCGCACCAAGGAAGAGGCTCATGACTACCGCTATTTTCCGGATCCAGACCTGCTGCCGCTGGAATTCGACGATGCCTATGTTGAAGCGCTCAAGGGTGCACTGCCGGAACTTCCGGATTCGAAAAAAGCACGCTTCATGCGTGAGTTTTCGCTTTCAGCGTATGACGCCGGCGTGCTGGTGGCCGAGCGCGAAACTTCGGAATTTTTTGAGGCCGTGGCGAAGGGGCGCGATGCCAAGGCATCGGCAAACTGGGTGATCAACGAATTGTTTGGGCGGCTGAACAAAGAGGGCAGGGACATAGCGACTTCGCCGATCACCGCTGGCCAACTCGGTGCGATACTCGATTTGATTGCCGATGGTACGATTTCCGGCAAGATCGCCAAAGACTTGTTCGAGGTGGTATGGACCGAAGGCGGCGATCCGCGGACTATCGTCGAAACGCGCGGCATGAAACAGGTGACCGACCTTGGTGCAATCGAGAAGGCGGTCGATGACATCATCGCCAAAAACCCGGACAAAGTCGCCGACGCCAGAATGAACCCGAAGGCAATTGGTTGGTTCGTTGGTCAGGTAATGAAGGCGTCCGGCGGCAAAGCAAGCCCGCAGGCGGTCAACGATCTGCTGAAGAAGAAACTCGGCGGCTGAACCGCCGCACGCTCTGCGGCGAGAGTGTATTCGCCACCTCATCGCACCGCCATTGCGCTCCAGTCCGCAAAATTTTCCGTCACGGAACTGAACCGTTGTGCGCGCCGGCGGAAAATTTCGTCGATGAAGGGGACGTCCGCCGCGAATCACCTGTCACTGATTCGCTCGATTTTGATCAATTCCGGCTGTTCGAACGCCTCGCGCCGGGCTAACTGTGCAAAAAATTTTGTGCGGTGCATTGACGCCGAAAGCGGTCGGTATCGATGCAAATTCGCACGCACAATCGCACGATTTTTATTCGCGATGCGCGCATGCGCGCGAATACCGTCGATGCAAAAAGTCTTTATTTCATCGGTATTTTTTCAATATTTGCAACACGCATCGCGCAGCGCATTGCGTGCTTGCTCGATACGAACTCAAGTTGCGTGTTCGTGTCGTCGCGATGAGCGTCGCGCGCGCAAAACGCGTTGCGTACACACTTCGTTAAGTGGAGTTGCTGCTTTTTTCGTTGTGCTGTAGTAAACCAACTGCAGTGCGTGTCGATTCGCGACCGTACTGATACGACATCTGCCATGTTACATGGCTAGGAGGGCAGCAATGGCGAAACGTAGAAAGAAAGCGGCAGCGAAAGCAGCGAAGAAGACGAAGCGCCGGAAGAAGAGGCTCTAGTCTGATGCCGCTTCTCGATCTTCGGCCATAGTTGTCGAAGATTGCGTCATACGGGCCGGCGCGCGTCATGGAGTGATGAGCGATATGCAGTCGCTCCGCGGCGCCCCGGTTCCGATGACAACAGAGGGCGTCGGCGAGACCCAGTGTCTCGCCGACGCCCTCAGTTTTTTTGCAGGCTGTTTATACGGCGGCAGCGGCCGTAAGATCTGTGCCTAGATAGTTTGGGTCGTTGGTAACCTGCGTCGCTTCAAGTGCCCTTCGCGTCCTTGAGGCGCTTGTTGCATTCGCTCCAATATTTCGACCACTTCATTCCCTTTTCGATCTTGCCGGCAGTCTTCGCCTCTTTCCACTCGGCACCGCATTTCTTCAGCCGTTCGCGCGTGGCGAGCTGACTGGGTGTCGGCGGCTTTTTGGTCGTGGCTTTTTTATCCGATGCGGCCTTGGTGTCTTGTGCACCGGCGGTCTGCACCAGCGACGGCGCCGCGGTCAGACCGGCCGCCAGCACGGCGGCAATAATGATTTGATGGGCTTTGCTCATTGAACCTCTCGATCCCTTGTCTCGTTGGCGGATGCTGCGATCGGGGCGTCGTGCTGCGACCACAACCGGGTAGGCTCAATAACACGCTATGGTTGTGTCAGTCCAGTAGCAAAAATAATCGAACGAGCCGGAAAGGCCGAGGTTTTTTTGGGTTTGGCGCCGGTTGCGGTTTATGCCTGCCGGGCTTAGCTCTGACGGCAATTGTCGGGGAATATTTTTGGAACGGAGCAGGGCAATGGCGCGTGCAAAGGCGAGGCGTACTGCAAAATCAAAAGCCAAGGCGGGCAGCAAGGTCGGTATGAAAATGCGTAAGAAGAGCGCCAAAAAAATCGCCAGGACCAGATCGGCAAAACCAATCGAGCTCTATTACTGGCCGACACCGAACGGCTTCAAGATTTCGATCATGCTGGAAGAGTGTGGCCTGCCATACACTCTGATCCCGGTGAATATTTCCAGGGGCGAACAGTTCAATCCGGAATTCCTGAAAATTTCCCCCAACAACCGAATGCCAGCGATTGTCGATCCCGATGGTCCGGGCGGCAAACCGATTTCGATTTTCGAGTCCGGCGCGATCCTGCAATACCTCGGCCGCAAGACCGGAAAGTTTTATCCAAGTGAGGAGCGCGCGCGCGTCGAGGTCGAGCAGTGGCTGTTCTGGCAGATGGGTGGGGTCGGCCCGATGGCGGGTCAGGTCCATCACTTCAAGAACTACGCGCGTGAGACGCTCACTTACGCAATCAACCGCTACATCGATGAGGTCAACCGGCTCTATGGCGTGATGAACCTCCGTCTCAAGGACCGGGATTTCGTCGCCGGCAAGTATTCCATTGCCGACATGGCGCTCGTCGGCTGGGTCAATGGCTGGGAACGTCAGGGTCAGGACATCAACGAATTTCCCAATCTCAAGCGCTGGCTGGAGACCATGAAAGCACGGCCGGCGGTTCAGCGCGGCATGACACTTGATCTTGAACTGCGCCAGGGGATCGACATGAAAGACCCGAAGGTGCAGGCGGTGCTTTTCGGCCAACGCGCGCGCAGCGCGTGATCCGTCGCGCGCATGCGACATCGGGCGGTGGTTAGCTACCGCTGAATGGGCGCGGTTACCGCTTTCTCAATCGCGCCCATGTTCTTGCAATTTGTGCCCTGAATTCCGGGCTTTTGTGCGCACCGCGATCCGCGGAGCGTCTCCACATTCACATTCGATTTATCGCGACGCTTAAACTGTCATTCAAATTTTCTCCCGATGATCGCGCCGCTTGGACGGGAAATCTCCCGCCGAGTGACAGGGGCGCGCTGTGGGTTCCAGGGGCGGGACCCAGGACGCGAAATGGGGAGGCTAGAATGGCTGACAACGAAACCGTATTGGCGGCGGACGCCGTCGAGCCCAGCAATGCGGATGACTGTTTCGCGCTCGGCATGATTTATTCGGCCGGCGCCGGTGTCGCAGTCGATCTGATCGAGGCGCACAAGTGGTTCAACATTGCGGCCATGGGCGGCCATGCCGATGCTGTGCCAATGCGCCGCGAAATCGCCGAGCAGATGGCTGACGCGGAGATTGGCCGTGCCCAACGCGCTGCACGCGACTGGCTCAAGAGCCATCCGCAGGCGCCGGCGAAAGCCACGGCCATTCGGGTGGCCGCCTGAGCAGCGGAAATCTGGCGCTGGTTATGCGCCGCCGGCGAAGCGTCCGAGTTCACCGGCGAGCCGCACGACTACACTTTGCCAGTCGTCAGGCGCAGGTTGACGGAACAATTGCGCCTGCGGGTACCAGGGGCTGTGCTCGCCTGACAGCGTCCAGCGCCAGTCCGGCGAATAAGGCAACATCACCCAGACGGGACGTCCCATCGCGCCGGCCAAATGGGCCACGGACGTGTCGACTGCGATGGTGAGGTCGGCGAGCGCCACGATCGCGGCCGTATCGGCCATATCGGCAAGATCGCCGCCCACATGGCGCAGGCGCGAATATCTGGCGAGACCTGCCGTATCGGCCTCGCGCAGATCACGCTGGATGCTGATAAGCGAAATGCCACCAATTTCGAACAAGGGTTCAAGTGCCCTCAGATCGACGGATCGATTGCGGTCGTTGGCATGGCTGGCGTTGCCGGCCCAGGCCAGAGCAACCCGTTTTCCCGGCAGCGGGTCAACGACAGGACGCCATTTCGCGATGTAGGTTTCCGCTGCGCCCAGATAAGGGATATCGGCGGGAATCGTCGATGGCTCGGTCTTCAGCGCCAGGGGAAGGCTGCCGAGCGGGCAATGGACATCATAGGCAGGAAGGCTTTCGCCGCGTGCGTGGCAAGACGTGATGCCCGCCAGGCCCGACATCACCGTCTTCAATGCAGGTTGCACTTCAAGCCGCACGGTTGCCCCGCTGCGTGCGAGGAGCGGTGCATAGCGGGCGAACTGGATTGTGTCGCCCAGGCCTTGTTCGGCGTGGAGCAGAATGGTCTTGGATCCAAGAGGATATTCGCCCAGCCACAATAGACCGCGAAAGGATCGGCGCTGATCGGTCATGCCGCTGCGCTTCCAGCGCCATTCGTATTCCTGAAATCCAGCTACGAGTTCGCCGAGCGTGAGCAGCGACAGTGCCCGGTTGGAGTGCGCGTCGGCAAAATCCTTTTGCAGCGCGATCGCTCTGTTGAAGCTCTCCACCGCCTCGGCGTGCCGGTTGAGCGCCTGCAGCGCGCGGCCACGATTATTCCATGCCTTCATGTGGTTCGGCGCCCCGGCCAGCGCGCGGTCGAAGGCGGCTACAGCCTCGGCACTGCGACCAAGGGCGGACAATGCGCTGCCGCGATTGTAGAGCACTTCGGGGTGCCCGGGCGCCACGGCGAGCGCCGCATCGAAATCGGCGAGTGCCTCGGCGCTCTGATTGAGCGCAGCTTTCGCAACGCCAAGATTGAGCAAGGCGTCCACGTTGCGCGGATTCTTCCGCACGACACGGTCGAGACATTCGAGAGCCTCCTGCGGCCGGTTCAGCGAGAGCAGAGCGCTGCCGCGGTTCTGCAGCGCGTGCAAGTCGCCCGGGTTGATCGCCAGCGCCTTGTCGAGACAGTCGAGCGCTTCGCTGTCGCGCTTGAGCGCGTGCAAGACATTGGCGAGATTGATCCAGGCATCCGCTGCCGTCGGGTTGATATTGAGGGCGGCCGACATCAGCCTGTATGCCTCGCCCATCTGTCCAGCCTGCGCCTTCACCAGGCCGAGCATGTGCAGGGCATCAAAATTATCGGGTGCCGCCTTCAATACTCGCGCGTACAGTTTTTCAGCCTCGCGCAGGCGACCTTGCTGATGCAGGCGGACGGCGTCCTGCATCGTTTGCGGCAAATTGAATCGGCCTTGCTGAACCACGGCTACGCGTTATGGCCTTGGTTCAGCACAGGAGGCAAGCCGCAGGCGAGTGCTAGTTGCTGTGCTTCTTGCGCCGCGGAACGAATTGCTTGTCGGAGTAAGATTGATCGGGGCCGGTATAGAACTGGTTGATCTCGCAGAAGCCGCCGATGCCGCTCACCGTCAGCATGCATTGCTCGAAGGTGTGGAAACCGCAGTTTCTGGGACCATCACCGCCGGGCCCATATTGGGCGCACCACTTGGCCTCGGCGGCTTTGCCGGGCGAGGGGCCAAATGTGGCGGCCGCAGCCAGGGCTGCCATCGCTATCATTGCAAGCCTTGTGAATCGCATCGCAATTCTCCTCATATAGGACGTGGACAATCGGATTAACCCAGAGGGCATCCAACTAGTTCACGGCACCAGCTCCGTTAATCCGGCGACAGCGATCACGCCTGCGTCAATTATTTTTTCTGTACCCAAAACTGATACATGTTGGCGAAGGTGTCGGGGTAGGCGGTCTCCAGGTCATGCCAGCGACCGAGATCTGTCAGCGACCAGCTCCGTTCGGCGAACAGCGCACGGTATTTCGCCATCGTTGCGGCATCGAATTCAAAGCCGAGAAACCGCAATGCGTGCCGCTTTAAAAAATCTTCGATTGCCAGAATGGCGACGCGCGTCTCCTGCACATGAAACAGCAGGTCACGGCACTCGCTGGTGGTGAAAAAATCATTGAATCGCGCAACGCCGCGCATCGGCGAATTGATCAAATCCTGTCGACAGCGCCGGATCTCGGCGGGGGTTGAGCCATAGCCGCGTTCGGCGATGAACGAACGCACTGCCACAACGTGCCGTCGCGCAAGTTCGCTGTAGAGGCCGAGATGCATGATGCCTGACGGTCGAAGCAACGCCAGCAGGATCCGCCAGCCTTCAAACGGGTCAGCCATGTGATGGAGCACGCCGCTCGCCTCAATCAAATCGAATGTGCGATCTGACGTTCCGAACTTCAGGATGTCGGCTTGTGCGTAGTCGATGCGGCCCGCGAACGGGGGCGGTGTCTTGCGTATCGCGTAGGCCAGACTGCTCAGGCTCAGGTCAACAGCGAGCACGTGCGCGTTATTGAATTTCTGAGCGACGCCAATGGCTTGCCAGCCGGTCCCGCAACCGGCGACGAGCACATCGAGTGCTGCCATGTTGGCGCGCGGCACAATCGGCGTGGCCGGAAAGACGTCATGCAAATATTGCTCGATGTCGGTCGGTTCGACATTGCCGGCAATGTGTACCCAGCGTGGATATGGGCTTTCTTCATACTGTTCGCGAACGCGTTGCGAAATCGCATCGTCAATCTCCGTAAGGCGCGATATCCTGGAACGAAGGGCGCGTTCGTCATTCGGTTCGCGCAGCTGCTGTGTGATAACCGCGTCAAGCGCGGACGGCCAGTTTCGGGTGAGCAAAGTCTGCGCGTCGGTCAGCGTATGAAGCGGGAGATACATCGCCAGCGCAGCGAGCGTCAGTGGTGCGATATCTGCGCCCGATGTGATTGCATTGTCGAGTGTGCGCTGGAGCCGATCAACTTGCGCATCTTCCTCCGATGTGGTTGCGAATATGTATTCATTGATGAAGCACTGCTTCGCGAGCGCGCAACAAAACGCAAGGATAGGTTTGGCGCATTCCGCGCCGGTGGCCGCATCGGCGAGCAGCGCGGCACGCAGCAAGGTCAAAACGCGCTCGAGCGCAAACTCGCGAACCGGCGTTGTTTGCAGAATGCACAACAGCAGCGGATCATCCGCGATGTCAGCCAAGCCGTTTGTGCGGCCGAATAGCTGATCGGCCGGCAATGGTTTTGGCCAAACTTCGGCAGCGCGCCGCATCGCCTCGCCGATCGGTGGCAAGACTGAAACGAGTGTTGCGCATACGCCGGTAAACGCATCGAAGAGTTGCGGCATGAGCGAAAGTGCGCGAGCGAAGTGTTCTGAAGCCTCGCGCAATCTGCCCTGCGTTTGCAGCACACAGGCGAGGTCGTTGTTGGCCTGGGCGTGATCGTGCCTGAGCGACAACAGGCGTCTGTAGGCCTGCACAGCGTTATCGGGTTTTTGCTCTCGCTGATAGCGTACCGCTTCGTCGAGCAGTTGCCGTGCCGGATCGCTCGAGCCGCCGCTGATACCGGCCGATGGGCTGTGCTTGCGCGTGGCGCGACGTTGTTTGCGATTCATCGGCTGGTCCAAACGCTCGCCGGATCTGGCGCGGGGCTTCAGGTGTAACGGTTCAGGTGCCGGGTCCACTGGCGGGTTTCAAGCGCCAGTTTGCGTGGCGCTTCTGCGGAACATGAATTCAGACTTGGGCATTGCAGCGATCCGCAATGAATTTCGTCGAAGCGGGTGCGCAGTTTGACCGTTAATTGCAGAAAGCATAAGCATTTCGGCACGCGGAGACGTGGCCGAGTGGCTGAAGGCGGCGGTTTGCTAAACCGTTATACGTGGAAACGCGTATCGAGGGTTCGAATCCCTCCGTCTCCGCCAGCCAGAATTGTCTGCCCATCGCACGCTGCATATGCGCGGTCATGAGGCCGAGTTCAAAGGCGTGCTGCCACGATATTGCATACAATTGTGGATGCCAGGATTTTCGCAATTGAAGGTGATTCGGCCTTGCCGGGCGGTCGGGTTAACGCCGAACTTGTGTATTGCCTCACAATTGGGCGTTTCGGGTGCCCGGAACGCCGATTAACGACCTGGTAACTGTTCAGGGCAGCCCGCCAAGATAATATTAGACCGCGAAGTCAGGCCTGTGGACAATTTCAGGTTGTAGTCCGCTTTTGACACAAGTATATGATATTATTATATAAATGCAATTCCCTAATTGGTTTTGCTTTTGGGCCCCAGAAGCCGCTAAAGGCGGGTTCGCGATGCGTGTTTTTTGCGCAACACTCGTTCGAAAAGCGCGTCTGAGACCTGTGGGAAGGGTCCTTCTTCATTGCGCCTTAGACCTCATTCGCTAATGTCGTGAATGCGACGGAGGGGGGCATCCCCGTGTCGTGCTGTCCGGTTTGACGGATCGCGCTTGGTGAAAGACCTGACTTGTTGTCCTGGTTTGGGTCAATCACGCGGTGTGAAAAGTCTCGCTGGCTAGCGGGGAGCAAGGGGAAGTTCCACAGGTGCCTGTCGCACTGGGCGGATACGGAACCCTCTCACGAGAAACAATGTTTGGAGGTTCAAGATGAAGATGGTGAAAAGCCTTCTCCTTGGCAGCGCAGCGGGTCTCGTTGCCGTCGCCGGGGCGCAGGCTGCCGATCTTCCCGTCAAGGCCAAACCGGTCCAGTACGTGAAGATTTGCAGTCTGTACGGTGTGGGGTTCTATTACGTCCCGGGCACCGACATGTGCATCAAGGTCGGCGGCTGGGCCCGCTATGAAGTCGGCTGGAACTATAACGGCAGCTTCACGAACGAGTTCTACGCCAACAACTTGAACAATCGTTCGAGTGTAGACAATAACTGGCGCGTGAAGGGCACGGCGACATTCGACGCCCGCAGCCCGACCGCCTATGGCACCGTTCGCAGCTATATCGCGATCGGCACCAGCAACAACAACAGCGGCGACAACCCGACTACCGCGAACTATGCCAACCGCTGGTTCATCCAGTGGGCGGGGTTCACGATCGGTCACTCGACGTCGTTCTTCGACTTCTACTCGATCGGTGCCAACAACTACGGCTTCGCCACCGCTTCGTCCGACACCGGCGACGGCGGCTGGGACGTGTTCGGCTACACCGCGCAGTTCGGCAACGGCTTCTCCGGCACACTCTCCGCCGAAGTCCAGCGCCGGACCTACATCGAACAGGATGTCGCTGGTGTAACGCCAATTCGTGGACCGAATGCTTTGAGCGCCAACTACGAAGGGCATGACTATCCGGATCTGGTCGCCAATCTGCGCGTCGACCAGGCTTGGGGTTCGGCCCAGATCAGTGGCGCCCTGCACAACGTGGCGGCGGGTTACTACGGCGCCAACGAAATCAGCGGCCATCCCAGCGATGAACTGGGCTTTGCGGTCAGCGCCGGTCTCAAGCTGAATGCGCCGATGATCGGGAAGGGCGACTACTTCCAGACGCAAATTATCTACACTGAAGGTGCGTCGCGCTACAGCAACCATATGGCGACCGTCTTCGACTTCTCGAAGTTTGACGGCAACTCGTTCGGCTTCGGCAAGCAAGCCGATGCCGTCTATGGCGGCTTATTGGCCGGCAGCGTGAACGCGACAGGCCTCGAACTCACCTCCACCTGGGCGGTGAACGCGGCCTATACCCACTTCTGGAACGCGCAGTGGAAGTCCACGTTGCATGGCAGCTACCACGAGACCAACTACGGCGGTCTCGCCAATGCCATGTTGTGTGCGGGCACGCGTACCTCCGCTGGTGTGTTTGACGGTACTGGCTTTGGCGCCACGGCCGTTGCCAATGCGGGCTGCGACATGGATTGGTCGGTCTGGGGCGTCGGTCTGCGCACCCAGTGGGCGATCAGTTCGACCTTCTACATGGGTCTCGAAGTGCTCTACACGAACCTGAACACCGCATCCACTTCGACTGGGACGATCTTCACCGGCTCCGGCACCAAGCCGACGCAGACCTATTTCCTCGATGACCAGGAAAACTGGTCGGTGCGCTTCCGCGTTCACCGGGACTTCTATCCCTGATCGCGTGACAAGCACCTGATCCACTAAAGACCCCCGGCGGGAAACCGCCGGGGGTCATTCCACAAAGTAGAATGCGCAGTTTCGGCTTGGAATTATGACCGCTCAGCTGACTGACCACCGTTCGCGCGACCTGGTCGAGATCATCCGGCTCGAGCGGCGTGCTTTTGCTGCAAAAATCAGGCTTGCACGCGGGGTACTTGGCTGGAGCCAGAGC
This sequence comes from uncultured Alphaproteobacteria bacterium, assembly GCA_963828695.1. Classification (GTDB taxonomy): domain Bacteria; phylum Pseudomonadota; class Alphaproteobacteria; order Rhizobiales; family Xanthobacteraceae; genus Pseudolabrys. The sequence continues at coordinate 241,563 of CAWHFS010000002.1, forward strand.
GAACTCGGCTTTCGGGTCGGCCTGACCCAGCGGGCGGTCCACAAGCTCGAGCAAGGCGATACCGAACCGCGCCGCACGACTGTTCGTGCGATCGAAGTGGTCTGGCGCGAGGAAGGTATTGAATTCGAAGATCTGCCTGCTGGCGGCTTCCGGGTGACCGTTCGCGAGTCTGTGCTCGATCGACCGCTCACCAACCAGTCGCGCCGCCGGCATGCCGCAAGGGCACATCTCAGCGTCACGACCCTCGGCCGCCGCTCGGTGACCTATCGCGCCTGACGCGCGAAGAACCTTCAAAGCCCGAGACAATTGCCCAGTGGCAGAGCCGGTACCACGCCGGCACGGGTTATTCATCCCTGTTGCGTATGCCCCGATTGCCAGTCCGAGGTGATGGCCTTATACCGGCTCCGATATCGCCAACTGGTTCTCGATATGACCGCGCGCATCTACAAGCCATCCAGGACCGCTATGCAATCGGGCCTCGGCAATACCAGGGCCTGGGTGCTTGATTTCGAGCCCGAGTCGCCGCGTATGGTCGAGCCCCTGATGGGTTGGACCTCGTCGGGCGACATGCGCCAACAGGTGCGGCTACGCTTTGCGAGCAAGGAGGAGGCGATCGCCTATTGCGAGCGCCATGGTATCGCCTTTCTGGTGTCCGAACCCGCATCGCCGACGGCGCGTCGCGTTATCTCGTATTCCGACAATTTCTCTTACCAGCGCCGCGACCCCTGGACGCACTGATCGACATCTGCCGTTAGTGCTTGCCGCCAGGTCCTTACCGACAAATCCATCCGCCTGGTGGTGTCATTGCGGGGCGGCTGGCTGAGCGCGCCCTTGTGCCGAGGCGCGCTGGCGCAGAAGCGAAACGAAGCGCTCCTCCGGCATCGGCTGGCCGAGCAGAAATCCCTGGCCGAAGTCGCAGCCCATGCTTACCAGCGCCACCGCATCGGCGGCCTTTTCGATGCCCAGCGCGACGGCGGCGCGTCCAAATTTGTGCGCCAGATTGATCGCCGTCTTGCACAGTGGCGCATTGACCTTGTCGGTACCGCAATCAGTGACAAATTTGCGGTCGAGTTTGAGCTCGGCGAAAGGCAGTTTGTCGACTTGTGCCAGTGCCGAAGCGCCATGACCGAAGTCATCGATTGCCAGGCGTACGTTGTGGGGCTCAAATCGTTGGGCGAGTTCGGCTGCAAGGGCAAGCTCGGTGACGATCTGTTCCTCGGGCACATCGATTATCAAACCGGCCCATTTGTCGGCGGCGGGCCGTTGCGTCTTGACGATATCTTCCACCGGCAGCTTGGCGAGTGCAGAGGCCGGAATATTGACAGTGACCGTCAGGTTGATGCCGAGCCGTGAAAAAGCAAGCCCTGCCTGGAGTGCGTTCATGAGCGCCAACTCCGCCAATTTGATCATGGTCGCTTCCGATGAGCCGGGCAGGAAGGCTTCCGGCAGCACAATGCCATGCTGCGGGTGGCGCGCGCGCGGATGGGCCTCCGCACCCGCCAGCCGTTTGCGGCGCAGGTCAATTTTGGGCTGATACCAGAATTCGATCCACTTGTTGTTGAGCAACTCGTCAAGTTCAATTCGTGTTGCCACCGCCGGCGGCATGCCGATCTTTGCCTCCTGGAGGATCTTGACGATAGCGTCGGTCTCGAACGGCTTTTTGAGCACCGACAGCATGTTGAGATTAATCCGAACGCCAACGCTCTTGACGTGCTCGAGCACGGCGGCGCCACGATTGCTCATGAGTTGCACCGCGCCTCGAAATCCCCGCTTGCCAAGAGCCGTCACGGCTTCGATTGCGTCGGCGGAGTCCAGTGAAATGTTTTGAAATACGATATCGGGTTCGCGGCTTTCGAGTGCACTTCGCATCGTCCCGCCGTCAGCGAATTCTTTGGTGTCGACGCCGGAGCCGTGCAGGACCAACGACAGGAAATGCCGTATGCTCGGATCCTCATCCACCACATAGCAAAGGGGTGTACCGCCGGGCGCAAGCGGCGGTGCTGCGACGGCCTGGCCGCCGGACGTCTCGGTCGGGGAGGGGGCAGGCGTCTCGGTCATGGAACCGGTGTTGAGATTTGACGGCCGGCTGCATCGGCAGTGCGCCGATTCTCAGGCCACCACTATTGGTGTGCGAAACTTGTTAAATATGAGTTTCCCGCCGGCGCTTTTTGGCCCGGCGCGCCTGCGCTAAGGTGTTAATGTAATTAAGAAATTGGCGGCCCCGGGATTCGAACCAGCGACCCTCAGCTTTGGAAGGGCGGCGCTCTTTGAAAAGACAGACGTTTTTGCTCGTTTATTGCGTCTCTGTCGCGATCAGGCCGCGACCACGGCTGCCTCCAGGTTCTTCAACGCTTCCCGGTCGCCGACGCGGTCTTCGAACAGGTGCCCATAGCGATCAGAGGTCATCGTGATTGAGGCGTGCCCCAGCGCGCGGGCCCTCACGGTCTAGCGGTCAAGCAACGCCCGCGATAGCAACATGGGCGCAACAAATGCGCATAGCGTGGTGTAGAACACGACCATTCTAACGGCCAGGTCATCTACATATTCGAGTGCCCAAAGTCCGGCAGCGAGTCCGGCAATGCTGACAGTGTTTTCCAACAGCCCGCGCATGGTGGATCCTCCCGAATCTATCAATTCAGGCACCGCGTCTTAAATTCTATCGTCGTAATTTCACGGTTGGCCGCGTAACCACGATCGCTCGGATATTGCAGGCGGCGAGTGAAAATGGTCAAGAGCCGGCGTCAGTCTGCCGGCACGGCGTAGGCCCACAATATCCGGCTTATGTGTTTGTCACCGTCGAACACATCATAGTCATCGTCCGGCCGGGGACCACCAGGTCAGAATTTTGATGCGCGTTTTGCAACCAATGCTGAAGTCATGCGGCTATCGTTCCAACGCTTGTCGGGAAAAACAATACGAATTGAATAAGTTCAATCGTAATATTGAAAAATTCATTGAAGCGAATTTTAAATGCTCATTCGTATTCCTCCACTATGGCGCATCTGGTCAGGCGGATCACTCTTAGTGCCCAGAATAGTATCGAGATCGAGCGAGGCGTCGTCTTGCCGGCTGGCAACTATGCTGGATTTGAAGGACAAGTAGGTGTTGAACTGGTCGACCGTACACGCTGGAGGGAGCCTGAATATAAAATTGAGTTTACAGCGGATCAGATTGAAAGGATCAGAACGTCTAGCACCACTAACTTGCTCCCTACAGTGTACGATGTAACACAATTTGTACGCTTGGGTCAGTTGACGGTTACAAAAGCGCTCTGACACGCGACGATGCCCGGAAGAACAAGCACCACGCGGAAAGATACCGGACTAGCGCATGTGTACCCCAATGTCCGATAGCATGCGGATAAGAGCCTGCGCGTAAAAGCCGCCATAAAAATAGGAATCCAGCACCGCGGCGAGACCTGTGACTACGACTATCCAGACCAGTCCCTTCATCGCGGCATCGTGCGCAGTTAGTGAAGCGACCCCAATCGATGGGAGTCATGTGTGGCGCATCGACGGGGCCGCCCCAAGCGGAGTACGTCCCCCGCCCAATTATTGTTCATATTCGAATTCGTGATTCGACGCGCGTAAAAAGTCAAATTTGCGCCCACGTTACCTGGAAGTGCAGAAAAACTGAAGGCAGCCAAAGAAAGTGGCCAGGCACTGGGGAATGCCTGGCCGAATGTCAGACCGCGCTTGGGGACAGGGGGACTATGTTAGCGCGGCCCGTTCCTTTAGATGGCGACGCTGCGGTCAAAATTAAGGGTATCAACTAAATTTGACGCCGCCTTGATCAGCATCACGTTCTTGCGACGCGTCGCGCTGCTCTTCCAAATCCTGAGCAAGCGATTGCCATTTTTCGGCCAGCAATAGCCAAAAGGCGCGATCCGCAGGTTTGATTGAGCCTTCCTCGCGCTTCCGACATCTCTCGGCTTGTTGCCGATATGCGTCCGCAACTGACATGAGCTTGCCCCCGCAAGCGATGTCAACGATGGGCAGATTTATTGGTTCCAGGGCCAATCATAGTTGGCTTGGCTGTCTCTCATCGCGGTGCGCGGTGTGGCTTCAATGTCACGGTACAGAAAATTGATACTACTATTGGCTTCGCGCCCAAAGATCGTCACGATTTTTCGAAGAAATGTCGGCCCCGACCTGGGGACTAGGGGCGGGGGTGAGATCGGGGCCGCGCTCCCTTGGGGGTTGAGAGCGGCCCCGATTTTACATCTCTTCGAAACTCACCAGTATGAATTCTCAATCACGATATTGCGACACCGACGAAACGACCGGGTTCGCACGCAATCTGGTGAACTCCGCAAGCATCTCGAGTTGAAAAGCTCGGTTTGTGTTCCAATCAGATTGCCATCTTGAGATCCTTGGCAGCGCGAAAAGCCACCTTTTTGCTGGCCTTGATCTGGATTGCTTCACCGGTCATCGGATTGCGGCCCATGCGGGCAGCGCGATTTCGCACCTGCAGTATTCCGAGTCCCGAAATCTTCACCCGTTCACCTTTCTTCAGGTGCTTGGTGATCAAGCCGATAAGTTCATCCAGCATTTCCTGACCTTGCTTCTTGGTGAACTGATGCTCTTCCGCCAGGGCGTGGGCCAGGTGCTTTGTGGTCACTGTCGGGTTTGTCATGGGCGTTATCTCCTCGTGTGAGCTGTTGCATTAGCCCTATGAGATTCGTGGCTGCGCAGCCACCAATGAGAGTTGAACCACGGCGGCCGCTCCGGCGGGCAACGTTGCGCGGAGCTGCCGTATACTATCGTAAACCGTTGAAACTAAATGGGAATAATTGCTACCGGTCGCAACATCGAAAAGAATCGAAAAGGGCTAGCTCGAAAACTAAGCCCTTGATTTATTGGCGACCCCGGCTGGATTCGAACCAGCGACCCTCAGCTTAGAAGGCTGATGCTCTATCCGGCTGAGCTACGGGGTCTGTTGCGCTTTGGGTTTACCCGTCCAGCGCACTCATGGAAAGGCAGACCATCGCCATGGGTAGCCGGAAGCGTCGGTCACCATAGTATCCGTCCACCATCGATCTATTGCCCAAATTCTTCAGCGAATTAAAAGAACTAGGGGAGTGGATTGAAGTATCTCATCCAATTTATGAAGAGTGATGCTTAGAAACCTGATCGAGCAGATCGAATTTGAACCGACCCGGACCGCAATCGCATCAGCCATGTCCTCGACACCTTCTGGCGCTGAATTGATGGTGCCAATTGCTGCGCTATGTGCCGCATTCCTACTGGAGGGCCTCCGATGATCAACGTCGCTCGCGCCAGCCTGGCCGCTGCGCTTATCGGCCTTGCGGTTGTTCAGGCCAGTCTTTCGGCCTTGGCCGCCGACAAGGCCTTCGAGCGCAAGGATCTCGACAATGCGGCGATCAAACTTGAGGCCCAGATCAAGAATGATGCCGGGACGGTGACCAAGGATGCGGCCGCCCTGCGGCGCGAGGCTGACGCTGCCTTCCAGCGGCGCGATTTTCGCACCGGTATGCTGGTGCTCGGCCAGATGGTGACCGCAGCCCCAAAGGATGCCGCCAGCTGGCTACGGCTTGCCCGCACCGTGCGTCAGATCAGGCCGCGCGACGAGCGAGAACGGATGTTGTTGCTCGATCGTGCTTCAACCGCCGCCTACATCGCATATCAACGCGCCGATAGTCGTAACGAGGAGGCCGACAGTCTGGCCGTGCTCGGGCAGACGTTCGCCGACCGTAAGCAATGGCGGCCTGCGCTCGATACCATGCGGCTCTCGCTGGTATTGCGAGAAACAGCCGATCTGCGCGGTCAATATGAGCGTCTGCGCGCCGAGCATGGATTTCGGATGCTCGACTATTCGGTCGACTCGGATGCGGTTTCACCCCGCGCATGCTTCCAATTTTCCGAAGACCTGCCCGGCAGGCGTACCGATTTTTCACCCTATGTCGCGATCGCCGGCATCGAAAAGCCGGCAATTTCAGCGAACGAGCGGCAGCTTTGTGTTGAAGGCCTCAAGCACGGCGAGCGTTACGCGATTACATTGCGTGCCGGCCTGCCTTCAGTGGTCAACGAGTCACTGACCAGGTCGGCCGAGTTCACGATCTTCGTGCGCGACCGCAAACCTTTCGTGCGCTTTTCCGGCAAGGCCTATGTGCTGCCGCGCACCGGCCAGCGGGGAATTCCGGTGCTCAGCGTGAATACCGGCGCGGTCCTGCTTTCGGTCTATCGGATCGGCGACCGCAATCTGCTCGCGACGGTGCTGGGCTACCAGTTTCAACGCAATCTCGGTCGCTACGCGGCGGAGAGGCTTGGTCAGGAAACCGGCACCAAGATGTGGAGCGGGGAGTTGTTGGTTGCGCAAAAGCTCAACACTGAGGTGACCACAGCGTTTCCGGTCGAGGCGGCGCTCGGCAATCTCAAGCCTGGCCTCTACGCAGTGACGGCCTCACCGAAAGATGTCCTGACCGAAGACTATGGCGCAATTGCCACCCAATGGTTCATCGTTTCCGATCTTGGTCTGACAGCCTATACCGGCCATGACGGTGTTGATGTCTTCATTCATTCACTGGCGAGCGCGGCGCCGCTTGGTGCTGTCGAGGCGCGGCTGATCGCACGCAACAATGAGGTGCTTTCGGTCAAGCAGACTGACAAGAACGGCTTCGTGCATTTCGAGGCTGGCTTGGCGCGGGGCGAGGGCGGCTTGTCGCCGGCGGCGATCATCGCAAGTGACAAGACCGACTATGCATTTCTGAATCTCAAATCGCCGGGTTTCGATCTGTCGGATCGCGGCGTTGCCGGCCGCGAAGTGCCGGCCGGGCTCGATGCTTTTGTCTATACCGAGCGTGGCGTTTATCGTAGCGGGGAGACCGTTGCGGTGACGGCTCTGCTGCGTGACGGTCTGGGGCAGGCGGCCGAACGCTCACCGCTGACGCTGGTCATGGAGCGGCCGGACGGCGTCGAGTATCGCCGCGCGCTCTTGCCGGATCAGGGAATCGGTGGCCGCAGCTGGAGCGTGCCGATCGTCGCATCCGCATCGACCGGGACGTGGCGCGTCCGCGCCTTCACCGACCCGAAGCGCCCGGCAATTGGCGAGACCACCTTCATGGTGGAAGACTATGTGCCCGATCGCATCGAATTCGAGCTCAAGTCGGAGGCGACATCGATATCGCGCAATGTACCGGCGTTGGCGAACGTGGATGGACACTTTCTCTACGGCGCGCCGGCGTCCAGGCTTGAGCTGAGCGGCCAGGTGACGATAGCCGCGGCCAAGGAGCGGCCCGGATATGCCGGTTACGCCTTTGGTCTGGCCGATGACGAAGTCACGGCCGTACGTCAGGAACTCGATGATCTGCCCGCCACGGACGCGCAGGGCAAGGCGACCTTCCCGGTTAAGCTCGACACCGTGCCGGTCGCCAGCCGGCCATTGGAAGCGCGCATCACTGTGAGCATGGCGGAATCCGGCGGACGCGCGCTCGAGCGCAAGCTGACGCTGCCGATCGCGCCTGAAGCGCCCATGATCGGCGTCAAGCCAGCGTTCAAGGGTCGTTCGCTCGCCGACGGCGCGAATGCGGATTTCGACGTTGTCGTGGCCGGGCCCGACGGCAAGATGCTTGCCCAAAAAGGCCTGCACTACGAGTTGCTCAAGATCGAAAACTCTTATCAATGGTACCGCCAGAACGGACAGTGGGAGTTCGAGCCGGTCAAGCGGACCGAGCGCGTCGCCAACGGTAATGTCGACACCGATGCCGACAAGCCGGCGCGGGTTTCGCTGCCGGTGAAGTGGGGACGCTATCGCCTGGAAGTGACGTCGCCCGAGCCGAATGGTGCCGTCACGTCACTTACTTTCGATGCCGGTTTTTACGCGGAATCAAGCGCAGACACGCCCGATTTGCTCGAGGTCGCGCTCGACAAGGCGGACTACAAGTCAGGCGACACCATGAATGTAACGGCCACCGCACGCGCTGCGGGGCAGCTGACGTTCAATGTGTTTACCGATCGCCTGGTCGCCACCAAATCTCTTGATGTTCAGCCCGGCAGCGCACACGCAATGCTGACCGTCGGCAAGGACTGGGGTACGGGCGCATATCTGGTCGCAACTCTTCGGCGCCCGCTCGATGCGCCGGCGCAGCGCATGCCGGGCCGCTCGATCGGCGTGCAATGGTTCTCGATCGACCGGACTGAGCGAACCCTGGCGCTCACTCTGAAGCTGCCTGCGACCATCCGACCGAAATCGACGCTGACGGTGCCAGTGCAAGTTGGCGGCCTCAGTGCGGGAGATGAAGCACGGATCGTGGTTGCCGCCGTGGACGTCGGTATTCTCAATCTGACCAACTACAAGCCACCGGCGCCGGACAATTATTATCTCGGCCAACGCCGGCTGACGCCTGAGATCCGCGATCTCTATGGCCAGCTGATCGACGGCATGCAAGGCGTTCGCGGTCAAATTCGCTCCGGCGGCGACGAAGGCGCCGAACTCGCGGGCTCGCCGCCAGCGCAGGCGCCGCTCTCTCTCTATTCCGGCATAGTGCGCGTGGGTCCCGACGGTGCCGCAATAGTCAATTTCGACATCCCTGCCTTTGCCGGCACCGTTCGGGTGATGGCAGTGGCCTGGAGCAAGAACAAGGTCGGCAAGGCGTCGGGCGACGTGCAGGTTCGCGACCCGGTGGTGTTGACCACGACGCTGCCGCGTTTTCTGCGCACCGGTGACCGCGGTGCGGTGCAGTTCGAACTCGACAATGTCGAGGGTTCTGCCGGCGACTATACGGTTGCAGTGAGTGCCGACGGTGCTGTGAAACTTGACGAAGACAAGCCGCTGACGCTCAAGCTCGCCGCCAAGCAACGCGATCGCGTCTCGCTGCCGATCAGTGGGATGGGGGCTGGGCCGGGAACGCTGAAGATTGGCGTAACCGGGCCGGACGGCTTCGGGCTGGAGCGGAATTATACGCTCGATGTTCGGCCGGCCACGCAGACCTTGACACGCCGCACGGTGCGCGCGCTCGCTCCAGGTGAAACGCTGACGCTGTCAAAAGACCTGCTCGCCGACTTCGTGCCTGGCACCGGCCGGGTGGCGCTGTCGGTGGCGATTTCAACATCGCTCGATGCGGCGGCATTGCTCAATGCCCTTGATCGCTATCCCTTCGGCTGCTCCGAGCAGCTCACAAGTCGGGCGGTGGCGATGCTCTACATCAACGAGCTGGGCACGCAGGCGCATCTTGCGCCAGATGGCGAAATCGACCAGCGCATCAAGGATGCGATCGCGCGCCTGCTGGCGCGGCAAGGTTCTAACGGCTCGTTTGGTCTGTGGTCGGTCGGCGGCGGCGATCCCTGGCTTGATGCCTATGTCACCGACTTCCTGACGCGCGCACGAGAGCGTAAATTCGAAGTACCGGCAGAAGGATTCAAGCTCGCACTTGACCGGTTGCGCAATTACGTGGCGCGAGCGCCCGAGCCGGACAAGAACGGCGGCCGTGAACTCGCCTATGCGCTTTACGTGCTGGCGCGCAATGGCGTGGCGCCAGTCGGAGACCTGCGCTACATCGCCGATGTGAAGCTCGCCGATCTGGCAACGCCGATTGCCAAAGCGCAAATCGGCGCTGCGCTCGCGATGCTCGGCGACAAGGCGCGCGCCGATCGTGTGTTCCTTGCCGCGCTCGATGCAATCGCGCCAGAGCCCAAGCTCGATCTCGGGCGCGCCGATTTCGGTTCGGCGCTGCGTGATTCCGCGGCGCTGGTTACACTTGCGTCGGAAGGCCATGCTACGCAGAAAACCATCGATAACGCGGTGGCACGCGTGGACGCAGCGCGCGCGCTTTCGCCCTACACCTCGACGCAGGAAAACGCGTGGCTGGTGCTGGCCGCTCGCGAACTGTCCAGGCAACTCAATGCGATCTCGCTCACGATCAATGGCGATACGCGGCAAGGCACGTATTATCGCAATTTGCGCGCCAATGATCTTGCCGCGCCATTGACGGTGAACAATCACGGCAGCGGAAATGTACAGGCGGTGGTGTCGGTCTCCGGCGCACCGGTTACGCCGGAACCTGCCACCGAGCAGAGCTTCAAGATTGAGCGCAGTTATCACTCGCTGACCGGGGAGCCGGTCGATCCGTCGCATGTGCGGCAAAACCAGCGTTTCGTGGTGGTGCTCAAAATGACCGAACCGCAGCCGCAGTTTGGCCGCGTGATCGTCGCTGACTATCTGCCTTCGAGCTTCGAAATCGACAATCCGCGTCTGGTGTCGTCGGGCGAGACGGGCACACTCAACTGGATTACCGACGCGGCCACGCCGGTGAACACCGAATTCCGCGACGACCGCTTTACCGCGGCCTTCGATCGCAACGAGGATTCCGCGCCGGTGTTCACGGTCGCCTATGTCGTTCGTGCGGTGTCGCCCGGCCGTTACGTATTGCCGCAGGCAAAAGTCGAAGACATGTACCGGCCAGACCGGTTCGGGCGCACGGCAACCGGCACGATCGAGATCGCGGCTGCGAAATGACGCGTTGGCACCTCATTCTCGCGAGCGTTGGCGGTGTGGCCCTGACGGCTGCACTTGCGGGCGGCGCGTGGGTAAATTCGCTCGGACCAACTCCGCTCGGACAGGACCTTGAATATTCGCAGTTGGTGGTGGACCGCGAAGGCAAATTGCTGCGCGCCTATGCCACCGTCGAGGGCCGCTGGCGTTTGCCGGCCACGGTGAAAGATGTGGATCCTCGCTTCCTCAAACTGCTGTTCGCCTATGAGGACAAGCGCTTTTACGAACATGCTGGCGTCGACCCGCTCGCGCTCGGCCGAGCTGCGTTTCAACTGATTACTCAAGGGCATATCGTCTCGGGCGGATCCACTTTGACAATGCAGGTCGCGCGCCTGCTCGAACCGCGGCAGCATCGCAATCTCGGCGCCAAACTGCGACAGATCGTGCGCGCCATTGCGCTCGAGCGTGCACTCAGCAAGGACAAAATTCTTTCGCTCTATCTGACACTTGCACCCTATGGCGGGAACCTGGAAGGTGTTCGTGCCGCCTCGCTTGCCTATTTTGGCAAAGAGCCGCGGCGGCTCACGATCGCCGAAGCGGCGCTCCTGGTTGCTCTGCCGCAGTCGCCTGAATCGCGCAGGCCGGACCGTTACCCCGATGTTGCGCGCGCCGCGCGCGACCGCGTCCTCGACCGCGACGCGGCAGCCGGTGTGCTGCCCCGCGACGAGATTGCACGCGCCAAAGCGCAAGATGTGCCGCGCGCGCGCAAAGCCATGCCGATGCTGGCGCCGCATGCCGCCGATCAAATCGTGGCCGACGAGCCGGACAAACGTCTTCACCAGCTCACCATCGATGGCGGTTTGCAGCGTACGCTGGAAGAGTTGGCGCGCGAACGCGCGCGCGCAATTGGACCGGAAGTTTCCGTCGCCATCATCGCGGTCGACAATAGCAGCGGCAAGGTGTGCGCGCGTATCGGCTCTGCCGACTATTTCGACGCGCGTCGTGCCGGCCAGGTCGACATGACGCAGGCGCTGCGCTCGCCCGGATCGACGCTCAAGCCTTTCATTTACGGGCTCGGCTTCGAGGATGGGCTGTTGCATCCGGAAACGCTGATTGACGACAAGCCGGCGCGTTACGGCAGCTATTTGCCGGAAAATTTCGATTTGACTTTCCAGGGAACGGTGACCGTGCGGCGTGCACTGCAAATGTCGCTCAACGTTCCTGCCATCGCGGTACTTAACAAGATCGGCGTCAGCCGACTAAGCGCACGACTGACGCAATCGGGTGCATCGCTGGTGCTGCCCAAGGGTGAAGCCCCCGGACTTGCCATGGGTCTCGGCGGCGTCGGCATCAAGTTGTCGGACCTGGTGACACTCTATACCGGTCTGGCGCGGCAGGGAGCAGTCGTGCAGCTGATCGAACGCGCTGGCGCGGCGAATGAGGCCCCGCGCCGGCTGCTGGACCCGGTGGCTGCCTGGTATGTCGCAAGTATCCTCATTGGGGCCCCCCCGCCGGAGAACGCGCCGCCAGGCCGCATCGCATTCAAGACCGGCACATCTTATGGCTATCGCGATGCTTGGGCGATCGGCTTCGACGGCCGCATGACCATCGGCGTTTGGGTCGGCCGGCCAGATGGTATGCCGGTGCCTGGGCTGGTGGGACGCGCAGCTGCGGCGCCCATCCTGTTTGATGCATTTGCGCGTTCGGGGCATGCACCGGCGCCGCTGGCGCGTGCGCCCAAAGGGACGATCTTCGCCGCAACAAGCAGGCTGCCGCCTCCGTTGCAGCGTTTTGTGTCCGATGACACCGCAGTCGGCATTTCCGAGCCGCCACGCATCATGTTTCCGCCCGACGGTGCACGCATTGAGCTTGCCGATATCCGCGCGCCTGAACCGGTCGCGCTCAAGATCGCCGGCGGGCGTGCGCCACTGACCATTTTGGTCAACGGCGTGCCGCTAAACGCGCCTGTCGGCCGCCGGCGGACTGTATTTTTCACGCCCGATGGTCCCGGATTTGCACGGCTCACGGTCATGGACGCCCGCGGCGCTACCGACAGCGTCACCGTGCGGTTGCAATAGCCGGCCGTTACTTCAAGCCAATGACAGCGTTCCGGCTTGGCTCTATTGTCCGGCAGTGGAACGGAATCGGACCCCTTCGGAAACGCCTTCGCGATGAGCACGACCGAGAATGATACTTGGTTTGTGTTCGCGCCGTCCCGCGGTCTTTCTGCCTTGCTGGAATTTGCGACGAGTTCGCACCGGCGCGCGAGCGTTTTTTTGACCGTTTTTTGTCTGATTGCTTTCCTGCCCGGATTTTTCCAGATCCCGCCGGTCGATCGCGATGAGGCGCGGTTTGCGCAGGCAACCAAGCAGATGCTGGAAACCGGCGAATATGTCGACATCCGTTTTCAGGACGAGGTTCGTTACAAGAAACCGGTCGGCATTTATTGGTTGCAGGCGGCGGCAGTGAAAGCGGGAGAGGCGGCCGGCATCCCGCACGCGCGCACCACGATCTGGCTTTACCGGCTGCCATCGCTGTTCGGCGCAATCGGTGCGGTGGTGCTGACCTATTGGGCAGCACTCGCATTTGTGGCGCGCCGTACGGCGCTGCTGGCAGCGCTCATGATGGCGAGCTCCGTGCTGCTCGGTGTGGAGGCGCGGCTGGCCAAGACCGATGCCATGCTGCTGTTGACTTGCGTCGCGGCGATGGGCGCGCTGGCGCGTATCTATCTTGCCAGCCGGCGCACGCCGGAGGTCAAACCGGGGTTGGCGTTGCCGGCGATCTTGTGGACCGCGGTTGCAGGCGGGGTTCTGCTCAAAGGCCCTCTGATTTTGATGTTCATCGGGCTGACCGTGGTGACGCTTTCGATCGCCGACCGGTCCAGCCGGTGGGTCTGGTCGCTGCGTCCGTTTATTGGATTCATTTGGCTGCTCGTTCTGGTGCTGCCATGGTTCGCTGCCATCGTCGCAAAAGCCGGCAGCAGTTTTTTCACCCATTCGATTGGCGAGGACATGCTGGCCAAAGTAACCGGAGGCCAGGAATCGCACGGGGCGCCGCCCGGATTGTATTTTTTACTGTTCTGGATCACGTTCTGGCCGGGCGCTGTCCTCGCCGGACTTGCCGCACCGATGGTGTGGCGGGCGCGGCGCGAGCCCGGTGCGCGGTTCCTTTTGGCCTGGCTCGTTCCGTCCTGGGTGGTGTTCGAAGCGGTGGTCACCAAGCTGCCGCACTACGTGTTGCCGCTCTATCCTGCAATTGCAATTCTGATTGCGGGTATTGTGGAGGGCGGCGGGCTGGCGCGTGCGCGCTGGCTGACGCGCGGTACCGTCGGCTGGTTCATCTTTCCGGTGGCGGTTGCGATCGTTGTCGTCATTGGCTTCATTGTCATCGGGCGCGAACCGGGCCTGATTGCGTGGCCATTTGCCGCAGCCGCGGTGATCTACGGTCTGTTCGCGTGGTGGCTTTTTGAAGCGGACGGGGCAGAGCGCGCGGTGTTGCGTGGGATGATTGCGTCGTTGCTCATCGCAATCACCGTCTATGCAGTGACCTTTCCGCTGTTGCCGGCCTTGTTTCCGAGTGCCGTGATTTCCGAAGCCTTGAAGGCGGAAGATTGCAAACAGCCGCAGGTTGCTTCCACGGGCTACCAGGAGCCTAGTCTGGTCTTCCTGCTTGGCACGGATACGCGCTTTACCGATGGCGCCGGGGCGGCTGAATTCTTGCGGGGCGGGTCATGTCGTTTCGCTCTGATCGATGCGCGCAGCGAGCGCGCATTCGTGCAGCGCGCCAATGTGATCGGATTGCGCTACGCGCTGACGCAACGTATCGACGGCTATAACATCAGCATCGGCCGCCCGGTCACGCTGACCGTATTCCGCTCGGCAGGGACGCCATGAGCGGCGCGGATGAGCTCGACCACGTCGCCGGCGTTACTCGGCTGTCGCTCCTCCGCCGTTCGGCCGGCAACGTGGTCGATGCGTTTGCTCTGCTGCTCCGTCCGCCTCGACTGCATCCGCGCGAGCCGTGGCCTTTGCCACTGGAGCGCTTCTTTATCGCGAGCGGATTGGCACTTGTGACGTTTCTGCTGGTGTTGATCACGGGCGATGCGGCGGCCATCAAAGCGGTGGGTCATTTGCCGCAAATCGTACCTTGGGCTTTCGACCAGATCACGTGGTTCGGAAAGTCCGGCTGGTTCCTCTGGCCGCTCGGGATTCTGTTTCTCGTGATGACCGCATTGCCCGCTGGGTCGCGGATGGCGCAATTGATGCTTTCGGCGCTGATGGTGCGCATCGGCTTTCTGTTTCTTGCCATCAGTCTGCCCGGCCTGTTCGTGAACGTGGTGAAGCACATCGTGGGCCGTGCGCGCCCTGGGGTCGGCGGAAGCGTCGACCCGTTTCTCTTCGACCCGTTCAGCTGGCCCGCCGCCTATGCCAGTCTTCCGTCCGGGCACGCCACCACCGCATTCTCGGTGCTGGTGGCCTTCGGCACGCTCTGGCCGCGCGCTCGCGCGATACTGTGGGTCTACGCGCTGGCGATCGTGGCGAGCCGGGTTGCGGTGAACGCTCATTATCCGAGCGACGTCCTGGCGGGCGCCATTGTGGGCGCAACCGGTGCGTTGCTGGTGCGCCGCTATTTTGCGCTGCGACGGCTCGGATTCTCGGTATCGCCGGACGGCTCCGTCTGCGTCTACCCCGGGCCGTCGCTCAGGCGGATCAAATGCGTTGCGCGCGCGCTGCTGGCTTAATAAGAAGCACGCGGATTTGCGGCCGCGCCGGCCGACGGGACCAGCACGATGAATTCCAGCGTTCCAGCGGTGACCGTCGTCGTGCCGGTGCGCAACGAAGCAGGCAACATTGCGGACCTGGTCGCGGAAATTGCGGCCGCGCTCGACGGCCAGTGGCCTTTCGAAGTGGTCTACGTCAATGACGGGTCGAGCGACGGTACCGATGCCGCGTTGAAAAGCCTGATGACGCATCGTTCATGGCTGCGGCGCATTCGTCACGAACAATCCTGCGGGCAATCGGCGGCGGTGCGCAGCGGCGTTGCCGCGGCGCGCGCGCCGGTGATCGTGACCCTCGACGGCGACGGACAGAACGATCCGGCGTTCATTCCCGCCATGTTGCGGGCGCTGGAAACGGGCGGGGAGCGCGTCGGGCTGGTCGCCGGCCAGCGCGTCGGGCGCAAGGCCAGCAGATTCAAGAAATTTCAGTCACGTATCGCCAATGCCGTGCGTGGCGCGGTTTTGCGCGACGGCACCCGCGATACCGGTTGCGGCCTGAAGGCGTTTCGCCGCGACGTGTTCCTGGCGCTGCCGTATTTCGACGGCCTGCACCGGTTTCTGCCGGCCCTGATCAAGCGCGAGGGTTACGAGATCGGCTATGTCGACGTGGTCGACCGGCCGCGCGCGCACGGGGTGTCGAACTACGGCATGTGGGACCGGCTGTGGATCGGCATTCTTGATCTTGCCGGCGTATGGTGGCTGATCCGCCGCAGGAAACGCATTCCGGTAGTTTCGGAGGACTAGCGCACGATCCCGAACCGCGGGAGCCGGCGCCACGAAGGGATAAATCCATGCTGATCGATATTGCACGTTCCGTCGGCGGATATCTTCACGACGTGTTTCTCGGCAATGCTGATTGGGGCATCCTGGTCGGCTATGTCGCGCAGGTGATGTTTGCCATGCGCTTTGTCGTGCAATGGATCGCGTCCGAGCGCGCAGGCCGCAGCGTGGTTCCAACCGCGTTCTGGGTATTCTCCATCGGCGGCGGTTTGATGCTTCTGGGTTATGCGCTCTATCGCAAGGACCCGGTCTTCATCGTCGGGCAGGCGTTCGGTGTTTTCGTCTATCTGCGCAATCTGCAATTCGTGCTGCGTGGCGGCGGCGGAGCGGCGGCGGCATAGATTTATTTTGCCGCCGCCATTGCCGCGAAGCCGCGCTCGAGATCTGCGGTCAGGTCGTCCACGTCTTCCAGGCCGATATGGAATCGCAGCGTAGGCCCGCCGGGCGCCCATTTCGTAGCCGTCCTGTATGTTGTGCAGTCGAACAGGATTACCAGGCTTTCGAATCCGCCCCAGGAAAAGCCCATACCGAACAGCGCGAGTTCATCCATGAAGGCGAGCACGGACGTCTCATTCGTCGGCTTGAGAACGATGCTGAACAGGCCGCTGGCGCCGGTAAAGTCGCGCTGCCAGATGCCATGCCCGGGATCGCCGGGAAGTCCCGGGTGCAGCACGCGCGCGACTTCCGGCCGCTGTGCGAGCCAGCGTGCGACGCTGAGACCCGACTGATAATGACGCGCAAGCCGCACGCCCATGGTGCGCAGGCCGCGCAGCGCAAGGTACATGTCGTCCGGCCCCGCACAGAGACCAAGCGCGTTCATCGTCTCCTTCAGTTTCGGATAGGTCGCGGCGTTGGCGGAGACGCAACCGAACATGATGTCCGAATGGCCGCCGATGTATTTGGTGCCGGCCTGTATCGCCACATCGACACCCTTTTCGAAGGGGCGGAAATAGAGCGGCGTCGCCCAGGTATTGTCCATCACTACCAGTGCGCCCTTGTCGTGCGCGGCCGCGGCAATGGCCGGAATGTCCTGCATCTCGAAACTTTGCGAACCCGGCGCTTCGACAAAAACCGCCCTCGTGTTGGGCTTGCAGAGTTTGGCGATGCCGGCGCCGATCAGCGGATCGTAATATGTGGTTTCAACGCCAAGCCGTTTGAACACGCCGTCGCAGAAATTTCGCGTCGGGCGGTAGACGCTGTCGGTGACAAGAATGTGGTCGCCAGACCCTGCGATCGCGAGCAGGGCTGTCGAAATCGCTGCCAGTCCGGAAGGCAGCAGGATCACGCCGGCGCAACCGTCGCCTTCGAGTTCGCGTAGCGCGTTTTCCAATGCTTCCGAGGTTGGCGTGCCACGGCGGCCATATTGATAGCGGGACCGGTGGGCGACCTGGTCCTCAGCGGTGGGATAGAGCACCGTCGAAGCATGGTAGACGGCTGGATTTACAAATCCGTGCTGGCCTTTGGTGTCGCGACCGGCATTGACCAGCCGGGTGTCCGGCTTCATCGGCGTTTTGGGCGATTTCGCCATGGCGTTTTGGTAGTCCGTGTTGAGTACGGCGTGTGGAACCCGGCGCGCCAATCCATAAAATTGACGCGCCAAGCCATATACGTCTGGCAGTGTAGCAAGCGTCAACCCCTTGACCTTGCAACGCGATCGTTCTCAGATGCAATACGAGAGGGGCTTTGGGGAAACCCCGAGGCGCTCAGGACAATTTGCCGTGGCGGCAACCCCGCTGACGGTGGAATTGTTTGGCCTATCCGCCAAAGCTCCTGCAACTGTTTTTGTGTCAACGAGGCCGCGTCATGAAGCGCTTTATGTACGTTCTCGCTCTTGCCGTCATCTTCGGCGCGCAAGCGGCGTCTGCTCAGACCCTGAAAACCGTGAAAGACCGCGGCATCCTTCATTGCGGCGCAAATGGAACGCTGGCCGGGTTCGGCCTGCCGGACGCGCAGGGCAAATGGACCGGCCTCGACGTCGACGTCTGTCGTGCGGTTGCTGCGGCGATCTTCAACGATGCGAGCAAGGTAAAATTCGTTCCTTTGTCCGCAAAAGACCGGTTTACCGCGCTGCAATCCGGTGAAGTCGACCTGCTGGCGCGTAACACGACCTGGACCAGTTCGCGCGATACTTCACTCGGCCTCAACTTTACCGGCGTCGACTATTACGACGGCCAGGGATTCATGGTGCGCAAGGCTTTGAAGGTGAACTCGGCGCTGGAGCTCGGCGATGCGTCGGTCTGCGTCCAGCAGGGCACGACCACCGAACTCAATCTCGCTGATTTCTTCCGCTCCCACAACATGAAGCTGAAGACGGTCACGTTTGCCACTGCGAACGAAGCCGTGAAGGCGTATGACGCCGGCCGCTGCGACGCATACACCACGGACGCGTCGGCTCTCTATGCCGAGCGTTTGCGGCTTGCCAATGCGAGCGATCACATCGTATTGCCGGAAATCATTTCCAAGGAGCCGCTCGGTCCGGTGGTTCGGCACGGTGATGATCAGTGGTTCGACGTCGTCAAGTGGGTATTGTTCGCGATGATCAATGCCGAGGAGTTGAACATCACGTCGAAGAATATCGACGAGATGGCGAAATCCACCAATCCCGAGGTCAAGCGTTTCGTCGGCACCGAAGGCAGCTACGGCGAGCAGTTGGGCCTGACCAAGGACTGGGCAGTTCGCATCATCAAGCTTGTCGGGAATTACGGTGAGTTTTTCGAGCGAAATGTCGGCTCGGGCTCGCCCTTGAAGATCGATCGTGGTTTGAACAAGCTGTGGAACAAGGGCGGCCTTCAATACGCGCCGCCAATCCGTTGACCGCAATCAGGGGCGCCCGCGGGCCGTCGAGACCCGCGGGGGTGCGGTCGTTGAAGAGAGGGTGCTGACCAAAGCGCCATCGCCAGCGCGGCGAGGGGGACAATGTCGACGGACCTGACGACGGGCACGAGCCCCGCGCGTGTCGCTTTCTACAACGACCCGAAGGTCCGCAGCATATTCTATCAGGCCGTTCTGTGCGCAATCATTGCGTTGCTCGTCTATGGCGCCGCGTCCAACGCCATCGAAAACCTGCAACGCGCACATATCGCGTCGGGGTTTGGTTTCTGGAACAACACGGCCGGCTTCGATATCAGTCAGACCCTGATTTATTTCGACACGCAGTCCTCGACTTATGGCCGCGCCTTTTGGGTCGGCCTTCTCAACACCTTGCTCGTCGCCGGGCTCGGGATTGTGTTTGCCACGGTTCTTGGATTTATCGTCGGCATTGCGCGCCTGTCGAACAACTGGCTGGTGGCGAAGGCCGCGACCAGCTACGTCGAAATCATTCGTAATATTCCGCTGCTGCTGCAGTTGCTGTTCTGGTACAACGCGGTTTTGAAAGCGCTGCCGGGAATTCGCGACAGCTACGTCATCCCGGGCGGATTTTTCTCAACAACCGCGGCCTGTTTACCCCGGCGCCGGTTTTCAGAAACGGATTCGGCTGGGTGCCGATCGCGCTTGCGGTCGGCATTGTTGCGGCCATTGCGTTTTATATCTGGGCGCGCAAGCGACAGGAGCGAACCGGGCAACAGGCGCCTGTGTTCCTGGTGACAATCGGCTTCCTGTTCGGCCTGCCGCTCCTTGCGCTGGCATTGGCCGGATTTCCATTGTCGTTTGAATTTCCGCGAGCCGGGCGCTTCAACATAGCAGGTGGTATCGAGATCCTGCCGGAATTCGCCGCGCTGTTGTTCGGCCTGTCGATCTACACGGCAGCTTTCATTGCTGAAGTGGTGCGCGCCGGCATTCTTGCGGTTCCGCGCGGGCAGACGGAAGCGGCCTATTCGTTGGGATTGCGTGCGGGCCCGACGCTGCGGCTGATCGTCGTGCCGCAGGCGATGCGCGTGATCATCCCGCCGCTCACCAGCCAGTACCTGAACCTGACAAAGAACTCTACCTTGGCCGTGGCGATCGGCTATCCCGATCTTGTCCAGGTTTTCACCGGTACGGTGCTGAACCAGACCGGACAGGCGGTGGAAGTCGTCGCCATCACCATGGCGGTCTATCTCACCATCAGTCTTGCGACCTCGCTGCTGATGAATTTCTACAACAGCCGTATTGCGCTGGTGGAAAGGTGAGGGCGCCGTCATGACCATGGCAGAAGGCGACCTTGCCGCCACCGAAATCAGATTTGTCCGCGGCGTCACCATCGAGCAGCGCAAGCCACCGGCCGCGATGACCGGTGTGGCCGGATGGCTGCAGGAAAACCTGTTTTCGGGCCCGTTCAACATTGCGCTGACGATCGTGATCGTGCTGCTGATCGTATGGATTGTCCCCGATCTGGTGAAATTCCTCGTGATCGATGCGGTGTGGAGCGGCAGCGACCGCGACGCGTGCCGCGAAATCGTGCAGCATCGCGAGATCGGCGCCTGCTGGCCATTCGTCTGGGAGCGCTGGTCCTATTTCGTCTACGGTTCCTATCCGATCCCCGAACGGTGGCGGGTCGACGTTTTCTTCGCGATGATGGCGGTCGGCGTGGTCTGGCTGCTCTGGCTCGAGGCGCCGCGCAGGGATGTCGGGTTGGTCTATTGCTTCGTCGCGCTGCCTGTCTGCTCGTACATCCTGCTGACTGGCTGGGCGGCAATCGGATTGCAGCCGGTCGACACCGTGCTGTGGGGCGGCATCCTGGTGACGATTGTCGTCGCCTCGGTCGGCATCGTCGTCTCGCTGCCTTTGGGGATTTTGCTGGCGCTTGGGCGACGCTCGCGAATGCCGGCCGTGCGGCTGTCTTCGGTGATTTTCATCGAATTCGTTCGCGGCGTGCCGCTGGTGACAGTATTGTTCATGGCCAGCGTGATGCTGCCGCTGTTCGTTCCGGAGGAACTCACACCCGACAAGTTGTTGCGCGCGCTGGTAGGTATCGCGCTGTTTGCTTCGGCTTACATGGCGGAGGTCGTGCGCGCCGGGCTGCAGGCGATCCCCAAGGGACAATTCGAAGGCGCCATGGCGGTGGGCCTTGGCTATTGGCAGATGATGCGGCTGATCGTGCTGCCGCAGGCGCTCAAGATCACTATTCCCAACATCGTCAACACCTATATCGGCCTGTTCAAGGATACGACGCTGGTCTTTATCGTCGGGATTTTCGATTTCTTGCGCACGATTGAAGTGGCGCGTATCGACCCGAAATGGGCGACTCCCGTCACCAGCACGACGGGTTATGCGGTTGCTGCAATTTTCTATCTGATATTCTGCTATGCCATGTCGCGCTACGCGCGCGCGATGGAAGCCCGGCTTGCCAGAGCCGAAAAGCGGTGAGGTGGTTTCATGACCGGCAGCAATAATGACGCGCTTCTAAAGCCCACCCACCTCAACACGCCGGTGGCGGTCGAGCTCATCGACATGAATAAATGGTACGGCGACTTTCATGTATTGCGGGACATCAATCTCAAGGTGATGGGCGGCGAGCGTATCGTGATCTGCGGCCCGTCCGGTTCGGGAAAATCGACGATGATCCGCTGCATCAACCGGCTGGAAGAACATCAGGAGGGCCGCATCATCGTCGATGGTGTCGAACTGACCAACGATCTCAAGAAGATCGATGAAGTGCGGCGCGAAGTCGGCATGGTGTTTCAGCATTTCAATCTGTTCCCGCACCTTACGGTGCTCGACAACTGCACGCTGGCGCCGATCTGGGTGCGAAAAATGCCGAAGAAAGAAGCCGAGGAAGTCGCCATGCATTATCTCGCCCATGTGAAGATTCCGGAACAGGCCAACAAGTATCCCGGTCAATTGTCGGGCGGTCAGCAGCAGCGGGTGGCGATCGCCCGCGCATTGTGCATGAACCCGAAGATCATGCTGTTCGACGAACCGACGTCCGCGCTCGATCCGGAAATGGTCAAGGAGGTGCTCGATACCATGGTCGGATTGGCCGATGATGGCATGACCATGCTGGTCGTCACGCACGAAATGGGCTTCGCCCGCCAGGTCGCCAACCGCATCGTGTTTATGGACAGCGGGCAAATCATCGAGGCCAACGCGCCGGAAGAATTCTTCAATCATCCGCAGCACGAGCGAACCAAGTTGTTCCTCAGCCAGATCTTGCACTGACGCCGGCGTTGGTTTTGGTTGCCACGGAAGACGGGCGCCGGCATCGAGAAATACACTAACGCACCAGGGTACCCCCGGCCCGTTTCCAGGCATCGATGCCGCCCTCCACATGCAAGGCGGCGACGAGCCCGGCGTCCTGTGCCGCCTGCACCGCCATGGCCGAACGTTCGCCGAAGGCGCAATAGAAAACGATGCGTTTGTCAGTCGTGCGTGCGAGTTCGCGCAAGATGCCGCCTGATCCGATATTGTCCTGCAGGTCGCCATAGGGCGCGTGCAGCGAGCCCGGTATGCTTCCGTGCTTTTCGCGTTCGCCGGTCTCGCGCAAATCGATGAAGGCGACGTCGGGCCGCCCGACCAGCGCGATCGCGTTGCTGGCGTCGAGCGCCCAGCCACGCCGCGCGATTTCCTGCTGTGCCAGGCCGATCCGCATGTTGGACGGGACCGCAACGTCCATCATTTTCGGATTTGGCAGGTTCAAGCCGGCCATCAGCGCGACGTATTCGTCGATCGAACTGACCTGGAGCCGTGGATTGTAGCGTTTCTCCTCGCCGATGGTGGAAACGGTATCGCCCTTGTAGTCGTGTGCCGGAAATACCAGCGTGTCGTCGGGCAGGCGCAGGAGCTTGCCGAACAGTGATTCGTATTGCATGCGCGCGTCGCCGTTCTGGAAATCCGTGCGCCCGGTTCCGCGGATCAGCAGGGTGTCGCCGGTGAATACGCGGTCGCCCATCAGGAAACTGTACGAGTTGTCCGTGTGGCCGGGCGTGTAGAGCACATCCATGCTCAAACCTTCGATGGTGAGCTTGTCGCCTTCGGCAAGCCGCATCGAGACCACGTCGGCTTTGGTATTTTCGCCCATGACCGTGATGCAATGGGTGCGGTCGCGCAGCGCGCCAAGGCCGGTGATGTGGTCTGCGTGCAGATGGGTGTCGACCGCCTTGACCAGCCTGAGGTCGAGCTCGCGGATCAATCGCAGATAACGGTCGACCTTCTCCAGCACGGGATCGATGATCAGCGCCTCGCCGCCGGCGCGGCTCGCCAGCAGGTAGGAATAGGTGCCGGACACGCTGTCGAACAGCTGGCGGAAGATCATCGGGCACCCCTGCGGCTGGGCTGACTCATATGCATTATTTTATATGTTGCCGGCAAAGAGCGGCAACATCGCGGCACTCGTGTCCCGATTCCGAAGTTTGCACTCCCTTGCGGCGGCCACCAATGCGAACTTCGGAATCAAAGGGACACCAGCAGCTTAATGATTCTGGTGCGATTTAGGGTATGAAGTTCCTCCCGCGAGCTCGCGGTTATGATAGGAGGAATTTCAAACCCGCCGCACTAGTCTTTTTCCACCGCTACATCCGGCCTCGATCCCCATTCCGACCACGACCCGTCGTAGATCCGCGGCAGCGGCTTGCCGAGTGCGTCGAGACCGAGCGCGAGGACCACGGCGGTGACGCCGGAGCCGCACGTGGTGATCACCGGTTTGTCCAGGTCGACGCCGGCTTTCGCGAAGGCCGCGGCAATTTTCTCGCGCGAGACGAGATAGCCGTTCTCGAGGATATCGGTGAAGGGCAGATTGAGCGCGCCCGGCATATGACCCGATCGCAATCCCGCGCGCGGCTCCGGTTCCCGGCCCGCGAAGCGGCCGGCCGAGCGGGCATCGAGCACCTGAGCGCTCTTGTCGTTGAGCGCCATCTGCACGTCGGCGAGCATGGCGACGGCGTTTGTGTCCATGTCGGCTTTGAAGTTGGCGGCAGGACGTTTCACCTCGCCAGCCTCGACGGCGCGGCCTTCCGCCTTCCAGGCCGGAAATCCGCCGTCGAGGACGAAGACATTCCTGGCGCCGAAGATGCGAAAGGTCCACCACGCCCGTGGCGCCGAATATAACCCGGTGCCGTCATAGACGACGATTGTATCGGTCGAAGCGATGCCGAGCTTGCCGACGGCTTCACCGAACTGATCCGGCCCCGGCAACATATGCGGCAGATCGCTGGAATGATCCGCGATGGCGTTGATGTCGAAGAATACCGCACCTGGAATGTGCCTTGCGATGTACTCCGCCCTGGGGTCACGCTTCTGCGTGGGCAAATAATACGAGGCATCCACGACAACCACATTTGGCTTGCCGAGCTGGCTCGCGAGCCACTCAGTGGTTTTGAGCCATCGGCTCGACGTCTTGTCGTTCGGTGTTGCACCCGGCATTTCAGGCTCCATATGACTTTCGGCAACCTTGGTCGATCTCTGGCTTCTGTGCAACGGCCAAACCTGCGACCGGGTTGCACCTGCGTGAGGTGAGGGCGAACGATGATTGCGCGAATTTGGTACGGCTGGACGACCCCGCAAAATGCAGACACTTACGAATCCTTGCTCAAGGGCGAGATATTTCCCGGCATATTGGCCCGCAAGATCGAAGGCTTTCGCGGTATCGATCTGTTGCGCGGAACCGTGGGCGAGGAGGTGGAGTTTGCCACTGTGATGTGGTTCGACTCCATGGACGCAATCAGAGCCTTCGCAGGCGAGGACTATGAGACGGCGGTGGTGCCGCCAAAGGCGCGTGCAGTGCTCAAACGCTTCGACGCGCGATCGAAGCACTACGAGGTGCGTGAGCGGCAAGAGATGGGTTAGAAGCAAACTCCGTTTATTCCCGCGCAGGCGGCAATCCGGAGCCACACCACAGAGCTGGACCGGTGGTCATGTCAGCGCCAACCGGACGCGGCGGTTCTGCTTGCCCTTCTTCTCGATCTGCGTCACCCGCACCATGCCGATTTCTCCAGTAGCGCGCACATGGGTGCCGCCGCAGGGCTGCAGGTCCAGGCCTCCAATCTCGATCAACCGCACTTTTCCTGTCCCCATCGGCGGTTTCACCGACATGGTCTTGACCAGGCCGGGATTGGCCTCCAGTTCCGCATCGTCGATCCAGCGGCTGGTGACGGCTGAATTGGTCGCGATCATCTCGTTCAGGCGCGTCGTAATCAGATCCTTGTCGAGGCCGGCTTCTGGAATGTCGAAATCGAGCCGGCTCTCGCTGTCGCCCACCGAGCCGCCGGTGACGGCATAGGGGAGCACCGCGGAGAGAAGATGAAGCGCGGTATGCATGCGCATCCGCGCATGGCGTTTTTCCCAGTCGATCGCCGCGGACACTGCGTCACCGACATTGAGTGCGGGAGAGCCGGCCGCAGGCATATGCGCAATTTCGGTTTTGGCCGCGTCGGTATAGACGGCGGTTTCGATCGGAACGGATTTGCCGTCAGGCGTCGTGATGGTTCCACTGTCGCCGGGCTGGCCGCCCGAGGTGGCGTAGAAAACCGTGCGGTCGAGGACGATGCCGCCGCGATCGTTGATCGCGATGACGCGCGCATCGCATTCCTTCAGATAGGAATCCTCGCGGAATAGACAGTCCGTGGCCATTTGCCGTTCAGGTCTTCTCGAAAGGCGGCTTGATGTCTGATTTGCGCTCGAGCCAGGACGGTACGGGCAATTTCTTCGAGCGCAGGAAATCCGGATTGAACAGTTTCGACTGATAGCGTGAGCCCCCATCGCACAGGATGGTCACGATGGTGTGGCCGGGGCCGAGGTCCCTGGCCAGGCGGATGGCGCCGGCGGCATTGATGCCGGAAGAACCGCCCAGGCAGAGCCCCTCGTGTTCGAGCAATTCGAACACGATCGGCAACGCTTCCTCGTCAGGGACAAGATACGGCCTGTCGACCTTCAGGTCTTTTACGATCGGCGTGACGCGGCCGAGCCCGATGCCTTCAGTGATCGAGCCGCCTTCCGTCGCTTTCGCCTGGCCGTCCTTGAACAGATGATACATGGCCGCCCCGCGCGGATCGGCGACACCAATGACGATGTTCCTGTTCATTTCGCGCAGATAGCTCGACGCTCCTGCGAGCGTGCCGCCGGTACCGATGGCGCAGATGAAGCCGTCGACCTTGCCGGCGGTCTGCTCCCAGATTTCCGGGCCGGTAGAGACATAGTGGGCCGTACGGTTGTCGAGATTGTTCCACTGGTCGGCGAAGATGACGCCGTTCCTTTCGCTTTTTTTGAGTTGTTCGGCCAGCCGCCTGCCGACATGCTGGTAATTGTTCGGATTGCTGTAGGCGATCGCCGGCACTTCGACGAGCTCGACGCCGCACAGCTTCAGCATATCTTTCTTTTCCTGACTCTGGGTCTCCGGCATGACGATCACCGTGCGATAGCCGCGCGCATTGGCGACCAGAGCAAGCCCGATACCGGTATTCCCGGCGGTCGCTTCCACCACAAGGCCGCCGGGTTGCAACTCGCCGCGTTTTTCAGCTTCGAGGATCATCTGCCGGCCCGCGCGATCTTTCACCGAGCCGCCCGGATTCATGAACTCGGCCTTGCCGAGAATGGTGCAGCCCGTGGCTTCCGAGGCGCGCTTGAGTTTGATCAGGGGGGTATGGCCGATGGCGTCAACGATGCCGTCGCGGATCTGCATGCCGGCTCCGGTTATTCATGGGACGCCTCGACAGTATGGTAGCTCCGTGAGTGCCACAAGACCGGCCCTGACAGCGGCATGCGTCTGCGGGGCTGGCCTGAATCCGCCAAAAGTTGCGGCGGCAGATGTCGCAGCAGACCGACCAAAGTTCCTCCACCAAGGGTTTTCGGGGCCGCCACTTCAATTGGCGGTGGCTTGGAAACGCCCTCGAAACCATAACGAAGCATTGATCGGGTCCAATCCGGCCGATTCACCACTTTTTACATGCCGGGCCCCTATTTTCGCCGGTGGGGGGCACAAGCAAAAAAACCAGCCCCGGGCGTAGGATGGGCCGTATCGAGTGATGAGTCTCGACGTCAGCACCCTGTTCACGGTGACGATCTATGTCGAGGCTATCCTCGGATTGTTGCTGCTGTTTGCGTGGGTGCAGAACACCGCAATCCACGCCGTCGCGTGGTGGGGCTTTGCGCATCTGATCCGCGCCGCGTCGATCACGCTTTTCGGCAGGTATGGTTCGGCGCCCGACCTGATCACAATCGATCTCGCCAACGCACTTCTATTCACTGCATATGCGGTCACCTGGACCGGTGCGCGTGTTTTCGACGGACGCCCGGTCGAACCGGTATATCTGGTGACCGGCGCGCTGCTCTGGCTGCTGGTCTGTCGCCTGCCGGTGCTCGACGACGCGATCGATGTACGCGCCATGCTGGCCTCAGGCATCGTCGCTGCCTACACCTGGCTTACGGCTTACGAATTCTGGCGCGGCCGCAGCGAAAAACTGGTGTCGCGCTGGCCCGCCATCATTCTGCTGTTCGCACACGGGGCGCTTTTCATGGTGCGCACGCCGCTGGTGTCGATACTGCATTGGGCGCCGGACGACAACGCGCTCGGCAGCGTGTGGCT
The DNA here is from genome assembly GCA_963828695.1 of uncultured Alphaproteobacteria bacterium. Lineage (GTDB taxonomy): Bacteria > Pseudomonadota > Alphaproteobacteria > Rhizobiales > Xanthobacteraceae > Pseudolabrys. The sequence goes on from CAWHFS010000002.1 coordinate 269,003, forward strand.
GACGGTCCTCAGCTTTGAGGCGCTGCTGTTTACGATTTCGATCGCCTTTATCCTGCTGGCGATGGCGAAGGAGCGCACGGAACTGCGGCATCGCACGGCCGCAATGGTCGATCCACTCACCGGGATCTCAAACCGCCGCGCATTTCTGCACGATGCCGCATTGTTGGCGAAACGCTACGGCGCCGATCCACGCCCAACCGCAGTGCTTCTGATTGATCTCGATCATTTCAAGTCGATAAACGATCGTTTCGGCCATGCGCTCGGCGATCGCGTGCTTGAAATCTTCACCGAGGTCGCCCGCCAGTCAATGCGCGCATCCGACCTTCTCGGCCGCCTCGGCGGCGAGGAATTCGCGGCGGTGCTCAATGATACCAGCCAAGACACGGCATTGGCGGTGGCAGAGCGCATTCGTCTGGATTTTGTCCAGGCTGCCCAGGAAGTAGACAGTCGTCCGGTCTGCGCGACCGTCAGCATCGGACTTGTGCATTGCGATGAGGCGAGGCTCGACATCGCCGGGCTCCTGGCATTGGCCGACCAGGCGCTTTATTTCGCAAAGGAGCGCGGCCGCAACCGGGTCGAAGTCGCAACGCTCGACATGGTGATCGAGCGCATGGAAACGGGCGCAAGGGCCGCGGTCTCCGCCCCGAGCGCGGCCTGAGGCGCGCGCGGGTTCTGATATTCTTGTAACCTGCGGAATTCCAACGTAAATAACGTTCGTGCCTGAATGGCTGGCGCCGCGCCGCAAGAATACCATTTCGCCGTGACGTGCTGACGCGCCTCTTCCAATTGACCCGAGCCGTGGTATTGGTCCACTTTAACGCGAGTGGGCCGGATTGCCGGCCCATGGATTAGTGGGATTCCAAACTAAATCAAGAAAGTAGGGAGGCCTCGATGAGTTTTTTGCGATGGCTCGGGCTTGTGGCCCTGGCTCTGACTGTGGGCGGAACTGCCCAAGCGGCTGACGTCAAGATTGGCGTCGTGTTGCCGTTCAGCGGTCCAAATGCCGACCTCGGCCACCAGATCGACAAGGCGTTCGATCTTTATATCAAGCTGCACGCCAAGGACATCGCGCCGCACAAGGTCACCATCATCAAACGCGATGAGGGCCCGCCGACCGGCGCCCAGGCCAAGACGGTGACCACCGAACTGATCACAAACGACAAGGTGCAAATCCTCACCGGCTTCGTGTTCTCGCCTTCGGCGATCGCGCTGGCGCCGGTCATCAACCAGGCCAAGATGCCGATGGTCATCGCCAATGCCGGCACCGCCTGGATCACAAATCTTTCGCCGTACTACGTGCGGCTATCATTCAGCATGTGGCATCCGGCATTTCCGATGGGCGGCTATGCTGCCAAGAAGATCGGCTGCAAGACCGCGGCGGTGGCCTATACGGACTTCCCGCCTGGCAAGGATTCGGTGGAAGCCTTCAAGACCGGCTTCGAAAAGGCCGGCGGCAAGGTCGTGCTGTCGATCCCGATGGGCTCGCCGGCGCAAGTCCCGGACTTCACGCCCTTCATGCAGCGCGTCAAGGACGCCCATCCCGATTGTCTCTATGGCTTCATTCCTTCCGGCGCGCATGCGACCGGTTTGATGAAGGCCTATGGCGAAGTCGGTCTGCGCAAGGCCGGCGTCAAACTGATCGGCCCGATGGACCTGATCCCCGACAACAAGCTGCAGGACATGGGTGACGCGGCCATCGGCACCATCGTGATGGGCCACTACGCGGTCGATCTCGAAAACGCCGCCAACAAGGCCTTCAAGGCCGAGTGGCACAAGGCATACGGCAAAGACTCGTATCCCGACTTCATGTCGGCGGCGGGTTGGGACACCATGCATGCCATCTTCGACACGATCAAGAAACTCAATGGAAACGTGTCGGATGGGGCCAAGGTGGTCGCAGCGCTCAAAGGCTGGTCGACCAATGGCCCGCGCGGGCACGTGATGATCGATCCCGACACCCGCGACATCGTCGAGGATGAGCACGCGATGGAAGTTTATCGCAAGCCCGACGGCAAGCTCGGCGAGAGAATTCTCGACACCACCAAAGCCGTCAAGGACGAGTGCAAAATCCTCAAGCTCGGCCGCTGCGGTTCCTGACCGCCGTTGCCGTTTGACAGGAAAGCGCGCCGCCGCGCATAAAGGCGCGGCGGCGTTTTGCACGTAATGAGGGTCGGGGCTCGTGCCGCAAATTGCCAATATCGTCGTCAGCATCCTTTTTGACGGCTTGGCCTATGCGATGTTTCTGTTCATCACCTCGGTAGGCCTTTCGGTCACCATGGGGTTGATGGGCTTTGTAAACCTGGCGCATGGCGCTTTTGCCATGGCGGGCGGCTTCGTTGTCGTGTCGCTGACTCGCTCTTACGGCATCGACTTCGTGCCCTCGCTGATCATCGCATCGGTTTTGATCGGTCTGATTAGCGTGCGCTTCGAGCGCAAGCTGTACCGGCGACTCTATAAATCCACCGATCTCGAGCAGGTGCTGCTCACCATCGGCCTCGCTTTCATGGCGATCGCAACGTTTACCTATTTCTATGGCCCTATCCCGAAATCCGTGCCGCTGCCGGATTGGCTGGAGGGCGATATCAATCTCGGCTTCCGCTCGTTTCCGAGCTATCGCGCATTTCTTATCGCGCTCGGAGTCGTGCTGATTGCGGTGCTTTGGTACGGGTTCGAACGCACCAACATCGGAGCGAAGATTCGCGCGGCGGTCGACAACCGGCGCATGGCGGAATCCGTCGGCATCAATGTGGACCGGCTGTTCACGCTGACCTTTGCGCTCGGCTCCGGGCTGGCCGCGCTCGGTGGCGGTCTGGCCATCCAGCTCTTCGGGCTGACGCCTTATTTTGCGGTGCTCTATCTCGTCTTGTTTCTCATTGTGGTGGCGGTCGGCGGACTCGGCAGCCTCAAAGGCACGCTGCTGGCCGCACTTGTCATCGGCATCATCGATACCGGCGGCAAATACGCGTTTCCTGTGGCGGGCAACTTGTTCATCTACGCCATCACCGCAATTGTACTGCTGATCAAGCCGGCGGGGTTCTATGGCCGCGAGTGATACCAGGCCCCGCGATGTGACCTCCGCCGAAGCGCGCGCGCAGGCGGCGGACTATCTCTTCCGGCGTCATTATTTTCGCTGGCTGGAGGTGCTGCCCTGGCTGATCGCGATCGCATGCTTTTTCGCCTTTCCCGACCGCATGACCTTCGGCAGCCAGGTGCTGGTGATGGTGATCTTTGCGCTCTCGCTCGATCTGATCCTGGGGTACGCCGGCATCGTGACGCTTGGTCATGCCGCCTTTTTCGGAATTGGTGCCTATACCGTTGCACTCGGCTATCTGCGTCTGGGCTGGAGCGAGCCCATCAGCGGTATCATCGCCGGCGGTTTCATGGCGGGACTTGTCGGCACGGTCGTCGGCTGGTTTATCCTGCGATATCGCGGCCTGACGTTGCTGATGTTGACCATTGCCTTCGCAGCCATGCTGCAGGAGTTGGGCAATCTCCGCTCCGATATCACTGGCGGCTATGACGGCCTGCCGGGACTGTCGTTCGATCCGCTGCTCGGCCATTTCGAATACGATCTCTACGGCCACACCAACTTTCTCTATGCGCTCGTGGTGCTGGCGATCATCTTCTATTTCGTGCGCCGCACTGTCTATTCGCCGTTCGGGCAGGCGCTCACCGGCATCCGTGAAAACGTGCGTCGTATGCACGCCATCGGTTCGCCGGTACACCGCCGGCTGGTGACTGTCTATTCGATCTCGGCTGCGATAGCAGGCGTTGCCGGCGCCCTGTTCACCCAGACCAATGCCTATGTGACGCTCACTGTCTTCGATTTCGACAATTCCGCCAAGGTCATGGTGATGTTGATCCTTGGCGGCACCGGCAGACTATACGGCGCGTTTCTTGGCGCCGCCGTCTATATGATCCTTGAGGACTATTTCTCGAAACTGAGCCCGACCTTCTGGCAACTTGGCATTGGTCTGCTGCTGGTGCTGGCCGTACTGTTCGCGCGCCGCGGCCTTCTTGGGCTGGCAGAAGACGCCCGGGGGTTGTTCGCCCGCAAGGATCGCGGCGCTTCGGCGCCGCGCCGGTTGGTATGGAGGCGCGAGCAGTGGAATGCGGTCGGCTCCTCCGCGATTGACGGTGCCATTTTCGGCTTTGTCGCCGGCTTTGCGCTGAATTTGAGTCATGCCGGACTGATGGGATCCTTTGTGACGGATATGCCGGCGCGCGCACTCCTCTTCACGCTTGCCGGGATGCTGATCGGCGCAGGCATCAATGCTGCCTATCTGTTTGTTACCAGCCGTACAGCGGTCGAGGAGCAGACCTCATGAGCGTCGCCGCGCTCCAGGTGGAAAGCCTCAACCGCAGCTTCGGCGCATTGCATGTCACGCGCGACGTCGATCTCACATTGGAACGCGGCGCGCGGCGCGCGCTGATCGGACCTAACGGCGCAGGAAAGACCACGCTGGTCAATCTGATTACCGGCGTGCTCAAGCCGTCGTCCGGCCAGGTGCTGCTGAACGGCAACGACATCACGCGGACCAGCCAGGCCGAGCGGGCGCGGCGGGGCCTGGCGCGTACATTCCAGATCAACCAGCTGTTCCGTGGCCTGACGGTGCTCGAAAACATCTGCATGGCGATCGGAGAGCGCGACGGCCACAACAGCAACCTTTGGCGTCCCGCCGGCGCCAGGCGTGAGGTGATCGACGAAGCGCTCGATCATCTGGAATCGCTGCGGCTGGTCGATGATGCGCTCAAGCTGGTGCGCGAGCTGGCTTACGGGCGTCAGCGGCTGGTGGAGATAGCAATTGCGCTGGCGCAGCGGCCGCGCGTGCTGCTGCTGGATGAGCCTGCGGCAGGCGTTCCGTCCTCGGAAAGCCATCTCATCCTCGACGTCGTGGCGTCGCTCGATCCCGATATCGCCGTCCTGATCATCGAGCACGACATGGATGTGGTGTTTCGCTTTGCCAGGCATATCACCGTGCTGGTGCAAGGCGCGGTATTCACCGACGGCACGCCGGAAGAGATCATGGCGAACGAGGACGTGCGCGCGGTCTATCTTGGCCAGGAAGATCATGCGGGCCATCGGGGAGGGCGCAATGGGTGAGCGCACGCTCGAGCTCGATAAGGTGTTCGCCGGCTACGGTGAGACGGTGGTGCTGGAGGACATCGTGCTCGCGCTTGACGCGGGCGAGACGGTGTCGATCATCGGGCGAAACGGCGTCGGCAAGAGCACCCTGCTGGCGACCATCATGGGCCACACCACATTGCACGGTGGACGCGTCCTGTTGCACGGCAAGGACATCTCGCAGATCGCCACCTATAGCCGCGTCTATTCCGGTCTCGGTTATGTCCCGCAGGAACGCGAAATATTTCCGTCGCTGACATTGAGGGAAAATCTGGAGGTCGCCGCCCGGCCGGGGACCTGGACGATCGAGACCGTGTACGAGCTGTTTCCGCGACTGGCCGAGCGCGCCGACAACCGCGGCAACCAGTTATCCGGCGGCGAGCAGCAAATGCTGGCGATCAGCCGCGCATTGATCGGCAATCCGAGCGTGCTGCTGATGGATGAGCCGTCGGAGGGTCTGGCGCCGGTGATCGTCGAGGAGTTGGCGCGGGCGGTGAAGCGACTGGCCAAAGGGGGCGGGCTGTCGATGATCCTGGTCGAGCAGAATTCGCGGTTGGCGCTCGACATTGCCGCGCGCGCGGTGGTGATGGACCGGGGACGTATCGTATTTGACGGGCCGAGCGAGACCTTGCGCAACGATCCGGCGAAGCTCGAGCAATTCATTGGCGTCGTGAAGGCTTAGCCCGCGCTATTGGGGCGCTGCCCACCATCGGGCATTTCAAACGTGCATTGCGTTTCTTGCGCGTCGCAGGCATAGCGATTGCGAACGAACGTCACGAGTGTCGAAGCATGAAGCGCAGCACCAATCAAATCCTGACCACCCATGTCGGCAGCCTGATCCGCCCGCAGCCTTTGCAGGAATTTCTCCGGGCGAAAAGGGCTGGCACGGCCTATGATGAAAACGCGTACCGGAGATGCCTGACTGACTCGGTCGCCGAAGTGGTGCGCCATCAGGTGCGCGCAGGTATTGACGTCGTCAGCGACGGCGAGTTCGGAAAATCGATCAGCTGGTCGCAGTATGTGCTGGAACGGTTGAGCGGCTTTGAGCGCCGGCCGATCAAGAGCGACACCTCCAATCCGTTCAAGCGGGGCGCCGACCGTACAAAATTTCCGGAGTTTTATGCCGAGCTCGACGCTCACGACGTCGTTGCCACGACGGCCAATTCCATCTGCGTCGGGCCAATTGTGTATACCGGGCAGGCCGAACTGCAGCGCGACATCGACAACTTCAAGGCCGCGCTCAAGGGCGTGCAGGTGGAAGAGGCGTTCCTGCCCGTCGCTGCACCGGCGAGCGTGATCCCCGATCGCAAGAACGAATATTACAGGAACGAGACTGAATTGCAGGCCGCGATCGCTGATGCCATGCGCACCGAATACAAGATGATCATCGATGCCGGCTTTCTGGTGCAGTTGGACGATGCTCGCAATGCGGTCACCTATGATCGCATGGTGCCGCCGGCGAGTTTCGACGACTACCGGCGCTGGCTGTCGAACCAGGTCGATATTATCAACCACGCCATTGAGGGGCTGCCCGCCGATCGCATCCGCTATCACGTCTGTTGGGGAAGCTGGCCGGGTCCCCATGTCAGCGACGTGCCTCTGAAGGACATCGTTGATCTGATCCTCAAGGTAAAAGTCGGTGCCTATGTAATCGAGGGCGCCAATCCGCGCCACGAACACGAATGGAAGGTGTGGAAAGACGTGAAACTGGGCCCAGGCCAGGTCCTGATCCCGGGCGTCATCAGTCATGCCACCAATGTGGTCGAGCATCCGGAACTTGTGGCCGAGCGGATTGTGCGGCTTGCCAGGATTGTCGGGCGTGAGAATGTCATTGCCGGTACGGATTGCGGTTTTGCGCAGGGGCCGTTCCACCGCCGCGTGCATCCCTCGATCATGTGGGCGAAACTGGAGGCGCTGGCCGAGGGCGCCCGATTGGCGGACAAGGAGCTCTGGTAACCTTTTGATATGCGCGGACTCTGCGAAGGCGGGAAACCGGTTTCCACTTTCATGGATCATGCGGTAGGGTTACGCGCATTGTTGCAGCCGGAGCCTCGGTCATGAACGTCAGTGCACAGCATTCAAAAGGACTCCTGATTCCGTTTGACCATACCCGTCTCGACCGGCTGATGGACGAGGCCGGCATTGACGTCGTGCTCGCTACCTCCAAGCACAATGTGCAATATCTGCTCGGTGGTCACCGTGCGAATTTCTTCGATTATATGGATGCGACCGGTGTTACCCGCTATTTGCCGGTGTTCGTTTATCCAAAAGGACATCCGGAGAAGGCCGCATATATCGGCCATCGCCTGGAGGGCTTCCAGCACCAGGCAAAGCCCCTCTGGACGCCGGAAACGCAGACCACTTCGAACGGCTCGGTCGACGCCATGCAAAAGGCGGTCGATTACATGCGCAAGGCGGGCATGAACCCGAAGCGCATCGCGACCGAATACGGCTTCCTGCCATTCGATGCTTCAAGGATTCTGCGCGCCGCTTATCCCGACGCCGACTGGGTCGATGCGCTCTTTGTGATGGAGCGGCAGCGCGTCAAGAAATCGGCGGCTGAACTCGAGATGCTCAAACATGCTTCGGAAGCAGTGATCGACGCCATGCTTGCCACGATCGCCAGGACGGGGCCGGGCGCGACCAAGGCCGACGTGGTCGAGACATTGCGGTGCGAGGAAACCCTGCGGGGATTGACCTTCGAGTATTGCCTGATCACCTGTGGCACCAGCATGAACCGTGCACCCTCCGACCAGAAATGGGAGAAGGGTGAGATCATGTCCATCAACTCCGGCGGCAATTATCACGGCTATATCGGCGACGTGTGCCGCATGGCTATACAGGGCGAACCGGACGCCGAGCTCAACGACCTGCTGGCGGAGATCGACAGCATCCAGCGCGCTGGCTTCAAGGCGATGCGTCCGGGCGTCATGGGACGCGAAATCTATGCCGCTGCCGAGCCACTGGTGGCGAAATCGAAATATCACAACAATCTTGAATTCCTGGCGCACGGCATGGGCATGGTCAGTCATGAGGCGCCACGGCTCACCGATAGCGGTCCCGTGCCTTACCCGGCCGATGATGCAGACCGGCCGCTCGAGGTCAGTTCGCTCGTGTCTGTAGAGACGACGCTCAAGCATCCAACGCGCGGCTTCATCAAGCTCGAGGACACTGTCGTCGTCACCGACAGCGGTCACGAGATCTACGGAGAGGGCGCGCGCGGCTGGAACAGGGCGGGGACGGCGGCGACCCGGTAGTGCGAAACATCAGGCGTGCCTGAGGCCTGGTTTGCGGCCTCTGGCTCGCCGCAAGAAATACCGAAATCGTTACAATTCGAAACATCGCGGAAACCATTGGTAATTGGCGTTCTGTTACACTTTTCTGATGCCAGTTGCCGCTGCGGTTTCTTCGACGACAAGTGCAGATTCGCCGGCCGTCGAGCGGCGGATCGTGTGCCTCGACGGCGTGCGCGGGCTGATGACCATCATGGTCCTCTTCGCGCACTATTTCGGCGAGGTCCCCCACGGTATCAGCGCGCTCATGTTCGGCTGGATCGCCGTCGACATGTTTTTTGTTCTCAGCGGCTATCTGGTCGGAAAGCTGATCCTGGAAAAACAGCACCACGACAACTTCTTTAAGGTCTTCTATGTGCGCCGCGTCTGTCGGACACTGCCGATCTATTTTGTCTGCCTCGTCATCAATATTGTTCTGTTGAGCATTTTCAACGCGCCGTGGGTCGATGCCGACCACCCGCTTCCGGTGTGGAGCTACTTCACGTTCACCCAGAATTTTTTCATGGCGGCGACGAGCGGCATCGGCGCGCATTGGCTTGCGCCAACCTGGACGCTCGCCATCGAGGAGCACTTCTATCTGATTGTGCCAATTCTGTTCTTCCTGATCCCGCGCCGTCGCATCGGCGCGGTTCTCGTCGCCATTGCGGCGAGTGCACTCATTTTGCGTGCCGGGTCATATCTGTTTCTGGAGGAACCGGGCCTTGTGAGTTTGGTTCTGCTGCCAACGCGTGCCGATATTCTGACCGCGGGCCTGCTCGCTGCGGTCGTCATCAAGTCCGAAGTCGTGCCGTGGCAGCGGGTCGAATATCCGTTGCGTCTGACGCCAATCGTCTTGTTGCTGATGGTTTCGGTGCTGAGATTGACGGACGGAGCGAGCGGACACAACTTTGGAATTTTTGGACCGCTCCTGATCTCATTTGCCTGCGCCGCCTTCCTGCTGAGCCTTGTCCGCGGTGCGCCGGAAGCAAAGCGTTTCCATTCCAAATTTCTCGGCTTTTTCAATACAACGTCGTATGCAGTTTACCTCACGCATCTCCCGGTTCTGGGGTTGATGCATGGATTGCTGCTCGGTACCCGGCCGGACATCGGCAGTCCCGTGCAATTGGCGGTTACCATCGCGGCGCTGCCGGTCTGTATCGCAGTCGCCTGGCTTCTCACAGTTCTCATCGAGCAGCCAATAACGAACTACGGGCGCACCTTTGCATGGAGCGGCCGGCCACGTCCGTCTCGGGCCGGCGAATTGAACGCCCCTGTCAACGCGCAGCCCGGTCTATCTCGCGCGACAGCGTCAGCAATGCCTCAGCGATCTGAACCGGATAGTGTGAGTCCGGCGCGAGCTGCCTGAGCGGCTCGGGGAGGCGCGCGAGATCACTCGCGGCATGCTCGCGAATAGCAGCAAGTATAGGGGCGGGCATGATGCGCTTGCCCGCACGCATCACCGGCACAACAAGCGGCTCGCCGGGCTGCTTGTCGGTTTCAAGCGACAGAATGTCTCCGCTCATGCGCCCCTTATTGTCGTAGCTGCGCCACACCTGTTTGCGGCCCGGCCAGGTCGTCTTGCCCTCTGACAATTTCCGTTTCGGCCTGCCGGCATATTCCTGCAGCTTGTACGCGCAATCGAGTGAAGGCGCATCAATCGACGCATCGAGGTTGACTCCGATACCGTAGCCGTCAATGGGCGCCTTCGACGTCATCATTCCCTGCAGCACGTCTTCGTTGATGCCGCCGCTGACAAGGATGATGACATCCTTGAGTCCGCCGGCGTCGAGAATGGCGCGTACAGTTCTTGCCGCGGCGGCCAGGTCGCCGCTGTCGATCCGCACGCCGCGGATCGCGATACCGTCGGCCTTCAGCCTCGGCGCGAGCTCCACCACTTTGCGCGCGCCCGCCTCCGTGTTGTAAGTGTCGATCAGCAGGATGACGCCATCGGGCCGTGCGCGGGCGAAATTCTCGAAGGCCAGCATCTCGTCGTCATGTACCTGCACGAAGGAATGGGCCATGGTGCCGACGATCGGGATGGCATAGCGTTCACCGGCGAGCACATTGGCGGCGCCGGCAAATCCCGCGATGTAGCTTGCGCGCGCCGAGAACAATCCTGCCTCCGCGCCGTGGGCGGTGCGCAGACCGAAATCAGAGAGAATTTTTCCGGGCGCTGCCAGCACCATCCGGGCAGCCTTGGACGCGATCAGCGTCTGGTAGTGCAGGATATTGATCAGCCGCGTCTCGACCAGTTGAGCAATCGGCAGCGGCGCGGTGATGCGGATCAAGGGCTCACTGGCAAAGCAGACGCTCCCTTCAGGGATCGCGTGCACATCGCCGATAAAGCGGAACGTGGCGAGATAATCGAGCAGGTTTTGACGGAAGCGGCCGGTGCTTCTGAGCCAATCGATTTCGGCCTCGGAGAAGTGCAGGGTTTCAAGATAATCGAGCGCGTCGGCCAGACCTGCGGCGAGCAGAAAACCGCGCCGCGGTGGCAGCCGCCGCACGAAGAATTCGAATACTGCTTCTCCGTCCTCGCCACGATCCAGATAGGCCTGGATCATGTTGAGTTCGTAGAGGTCGGTCGTGAGGGGGCTGGCCATGGACGTCATGGTCGAAGGCGTCTCGGCGCCTCGCGAGCAGCGGGCTTGGGCTTTACGCAAGGTTCAAGGTTTGCGATCGACCCAAGCCTCGATGACGGAAAAGTTGGCTCCCCGGGCCGGATTCGAACCAGCGACCAACCGGTTAACAGCCGGTTGCTCTACCACTGAGCTACCGGGGAACATGCCGGTGCTTCGGCAATGGGCGCTATAACAAAGCGCCGTTGCTTTGCAAAGCATGAAGGCCGCCCGACGGAGGTCCGCCTGCATTCGCCAATGCTACGGCTGGCAAGCTGCGCGCTCTTAAAGGGTTGGAGGCCACGGCCGGAATCGAACCGGCGTGCACGGATTTGCAGTCCGCTGCGTAACCACTCCGCCACGTGGCCGTAGTCAGGACCGCCCGACGCTCCCGGGCGTTCCCTTAAGACCCCTGCCTATATAGGAGCAGGCGTTGGTCGACAACTTGTGCCGCAGCTTGCCTTTTATAGAGGGTTGCCGCACAAAAGCCGCGTATTCCGCCACGACTTTCGGGGACCGCGATGACCGATTTTGCCGCCGCACGCCGTAATATGGTGGACGGGCAGGTCCGCACCGCCGACGTTACCAATCTTCGATTGATTTCGGCCATGCTGGAGGTTCCGCGCGAGCGATTTGTGCCGTCGGCCGCAACCGCGCTTGCCTATTCCGATCTCGATGTGCCGTTGGGCAACGCCCGACGCCTGCTCAAGCCAATGGTACTGGCAAAGTTGATCCAGGCCGCCGATCTGTCGGCGACTGACCGCGTGCTCGATGCCGGTTGTGCCACGGGATACGCCGCGGCAGTGTTGGCGCGTATCGCGGGCCAGGTCACCGCGCTCGAACAGGATGAAACGCTGGCGCGAGCGGCAAGCGACGCCTTGTCGGCAGTTTCAAATGTTCGCGTTGTCGGCGGCAAGCTCGCGGAGGGCTGGCCGCAAGGCGCGCCATTTGACGTGATCCTCCTGGAGGGGACCACCGAGATTCCCCCGCAGATGCTTTGCCGGCAACTCAAGGATGGCGGCCGGCTTGTCTGCGTGCTCGGCGCGGGGCCCGGTTCAAAAGCCATGCTCTATTGTCGCAGCGGGGACGACATTGGGGGGAGGCCGATATTCGATGCCTCGGCGCCGCTGCTGCCCGGCTTCGAAAAGCCGCCGGCGTTCGCATTCTGATACCTCCGCAGGTTCCAAGAGTGGCCCAGAATCCCCAGCCGGCCCCCATTCTGTGGGCGGGGTCAATCGGGGGTTTTAACCCACTGCTCCTGCGCCTATAGTTCCCAATTGGCGTTTATTCGCGAATCACGGGGGGTTTCGTGATCGCGATCTGATTGGTTTGTGGATGGCGCGTCTTGGGCGGACCAGCTGGGGTCGGGGGCTTGCGGTCTGTGCGACCGCTTGCTGGGGATCGTTTTTCGCACTGCTGCCACAGGCGCGTGCCGAGACCGTCGAATCTGCCTTGGTGAAGGCTTATCAGAGCAATCCAACGCTCAATGCGCAGCGCGCGTCGGTGCGCGCAACCGATGAGGGCGTTCCGCAGGCGTTGTCGGGTTACCGCCCGCGGGTCACGATCACCGCGACCGGCGGCGAGCAATCCGTGTCGACAACCGCGAAGGTGACCGGCCCCGGAATCCCGCCCGGTGCACCGGCAACCTATTTTACCCAGAGCGGCTATAACGCTCCCTTCGGCACCGGCGCCACGATTTCGCAGACGCTGTTCAACGGATTTCAGACCGCCAACCGGACCCGGCAGGCGGAATCCCAGGTGTTGTCCGCGCGCGCAACGCTGCGGGTGACCGAACAGAACGTGCTGCTCAGCGCGGTGACCGCATATATGAATCTCCTGCGCGATACCGCGATCCTTGACCTGCAGCGGCGCAACGTCGAGGTGTTGCAGGAGCAGCTGCGCCAGACCCGCGACCGCTTTAATGTCGGCGAGGTGACGCGCACCGACGTGGCGCAGTCTGAATCGCGTCTGGCCTCCGGCCGATCACAGGTGCTGCTGGCGGAAGCCAATGTGAAGGCGTCTGCGGCGACGTATCGCCAGGTGATCGGGAGCGATCCCGGCACGCTCTCGCCCGGGACGCCGGTCGACCGGTTCTCGCCTCGGACCCTGCCGCTGGCGATCGGCCTCGGCATCGGCACGCATCCGTCCGTGACGACCGCGGAGTACAATGTCGATGTGGCGCAGCAACAGGTGAAAGTCGCCGAGGGCGCGCTCTATCCGACATTGTCGGTTCAGGGGAATTTCACCAAGAACTACGAGGTGGTCGGCGCCCTCAACACCATCGAGAACTACAACGCCTCCGTGCTCGGCACGCTCAGCATTCCGATCTACCAGGGCGGAGCGGAATACGCCGCCATCCGCCAGGCCAAGGAGACGTTGGGCCAGAGGCGCATCGAACTCGACACCGCGCGCAATTCGGTACGCCAGGCGATCGTGCAATCCTGGGGCCAGCTTGAGGCGGCCAAGGCGAATATCGACGCCACACAGGCCCAGGTGCAGGCCTCCGAGATTGCCCTCAATGGCGTGCGCGAGGAGGCCCGCGTCGGCCAGCGCACCACGCTCGACGTGCTCAATGCCCAGCAGGAACTGGTGAATGCCCGGGTGGCGCTGGTCACCGCCCAGCGCGACCGGGTGGTCGCATCCTATACGCTGCTGTCGGCGGTCGGGCGGCTGTCGCCACAGGTGCTCGCCTTGCATGTGCCGGTTTACAGCCCGCAGGTGCATTACCACCAGGTGCGGGACAGCTGGGCTGGTGTCCGCACCCCGGACGGGCGCTGAGGGTCGGGGCCGGGCCGATGGCGCGCGTGTCCACAGGTCATTACGCTTCTTAAGCGTCTACCTGCCACACTTGCATACAGCTTCCGTATAAAATGTTTGAGACGTGTCGATTCGATTCGGCCCGCGCGGGGCGGGCTTATTGTGGGGCACGAGAACTGCGGTCGGGACCAGAGGCATGAGCCAAGCGGCAAAGGTGCAAGAGCCCTCAATGGAGGAAATTCTAGCCTCCATCAGGCGCATTATTGCTGATGACGATTCCGGCAAGGCGGCGAAGCCTCCAGAGCAGGCCGCGCCCAAGCCGCCGGAACCGCAGGCGCCGCCACCGCGGCCAGCGCCGCCGCCAGCGGCCGCCAACAAACAGGAAGAGATCGACGCGATGCTCGCCGATCTGGACGCGCCGCCGAAGGTCGCGCCCAGCCCTGCGGAGCCAATGCCTCCCCCCGCGCCGCCGGCGGATGTCCTTGATCTCACGGAATCCATGGCAACGCCGGCGCCGGGACCAGCTCCCAGCTTCCGCACGATCGATGCCACGTCCGATGTGGTGTTCAGCGAGCGGTCGGCCGAGCCGGCGCGTTCGGAAGGTCCGACGCCGGATCGTGGCCTGATTTCGAACTCGACGATGGCCGCGGTGGACAGCGCGTTCAATTCGCTCGCATATACCGTGCTTGGCCAAAATGCGCGCACGCTTGAAGATCTGGTGAAGGAGATGTTGCGCCCGATGCTCAAGGCCTGGCTCGACGACAATCTTCCCGGGCTCGTGGACCGTATCGTACGCGCCGAAATTGAACGCGTATCGCGCGGCCGTCCTTAGAATTCTGTCATAACGCTTAAATCGTCTGACTGCTTCGGCGCTTGAGCTGACGCGAGAACCACAGGCCGAGCACAAGCAGCGAAATTGCCGCCACCACAAAAACCGGAACGGCGGTGAAGCGGTCGAACACCAGGCCGCCGGCCGCGACCCCGGCAGTCTGGCCGAGATAGAGCGCAGAGGAGAAGATTGCCACGGCCGTGCCGCGTGCCTCCGGCGTCATCTGCGTTGCATTGGTCTGCAGCGTGTTGTGCAGCATGTAAAAACCTAACCCGATTGCAACAATCGCCGCAGGCGCAATCCAGTAGACCGGTTCGAAGGCCAGCGTCAGAAATGAAAGCGCGAGCACGATACCGCCACCAGCGGTAAGTCCGATCTGTCCAAATCGGTTGACCAGATGACGCACCGACAGGCTGTAGAACAGCCCGCCGAATGCAAAGCTTCCAACGAACAGGCCAACCAGCGCGAAGTTGAGCCCGAAGCGCAAATGCAGATCCGCGCCGACATATGTGAAGGCGCCGAACATCAGCGCACTCTCCAGGAACACGGCCACGATCACGGTGCGCGCCCAGGCCGAACGCAACACGGTGGAATAGCCGGCGACGAAACCGGTTTCGGTCGCCGTCGGCGCCCGAGCAGCGCGGGTGACGGGATTGCGGACCAGCTCCACGATCAGCGCCAGCGTGGCAATGCCGAGCAGGGCGGCGAGCAGGAAGAAAACATTGCGCCAGCCGAAATAGTCGCCGAGCACGCCACCGGCGGCCTGGCCGAACAGCTGGCCGAGAATCTGGCCGGACAGGAATGTGCCGAGGACCTGTTGGCGGCGCTCATAGGGGATCACGTCGCCGATGAAGGCCATGGCCAGGGGAATGATCCAGCCGGTCGCAAGTCCGCTGCCAAGCCGCGCCGCCACCAGTACCGGCAGCGTGGAGGCCAGGCCACAGAGCGCCACCATCACGCTTGCCGCGGCGGCGGCAAAGGCGACGCAACGGTATTTGCCGAAACGGTCGCCGATCGGGCCGATCACCAGCTGCACCGAGCCGTGTGCCAGCAGGTAGGCGGTGACCACGATTGATGTCGCGCCGACGCTGGCCTGGAGGTCGGCGGCGATCTGGGGAAGCAGGGAGTCGGTCACCCGCACCATCGCCTGGGCGGCAAACGCGGCGATGGCGAGCAGCGTGATGGCGCTGACGGCGCTGCCGCGTATCGGGGATGGGGGTTCCGGCAAAGTTGACTCTCGGTGGCGTGGCGGGCTTTCTAGCGCCCGTTTACTTGACTCAACCGCTCGTCCCCGCGAAAGCGGGGACCCGGCGCAGGACCATATTGACGCTGCTGGATTCCCGCTTGCGGGGGAATGAGCGGAACATGGTTCGACGCAAACAGGACATCCTTTAGCGCGCGAAGCGATCCAAGCAAAACGGCGATGATTGACAAGACCTATCAGCCCTCGGAGGTCGAGGGCCGCATCTACCGGACGTGGGAAGAGGCGGGCGCCTTTCGTGCCGGCCAGCCCGGCCGTGCCCAAGCGGAAGCATACTCTATCGTCATTCCGCCCCCGAACGTCACCGGCTCGCTGCATATGGGCCATGCGCTCAATAATACGCTGCAGGACGTTCTGTGCCGGTTCGAGCGCATGCGCGGCAAGGACGTGCTGTGGCAGCCGGGCACCGACCATGCCGGCATCGCCACACAGATGGTGGTCGAGCGGCAGTTGATGGAGCGCCAGCTGCCCGGCCGCCGTGCGATGGGGCGTGAGGCCTTTCTGAAACGGGTCTGGGAGTGGAAGGCGGAGTCGGGGGGCGCGATCGTCAACCAGCTCAAGCGGCTCGGCGCGTCGTGCGACTGGTCGCGCGAACGATTCACAATGGATGAGGGACTATCGCGTGCCGTTCTTAAAGTTTTTGTAGAACTTTATCGCGACGGTCTCATTTACAAGGACAAGCGGCTGGTCAACTGGGATCCCAAGCTGCTGACCGCCATTTCCGATCTGGAAGTGATCCAGGTCGAGACCAAGGGGCACCTCTGGTATTTGCGCTATCCCCTCGAGGGCAAAGCGTTCAAACCGGATGATCCTTCGACCTATATCGTCGTCGCCACGACGCGCCCCGAGACCATGCTGGGCGACACCGCCGTGGCGGTGAACCCGGAGGACGAGCGTTACAAGCACCTGATCGGCACGAATGCCATTTTGCCCTTGGTCGGGCGCAGGATCCCCATCGTCGGCGATGAGATTTCCGATCCGGAGAAGGGCTCGGGTGCAGTCAAGATCACGCCCGCGCACGACTTCGGCGACTTCGAAGTCGGCAAGCGGCACAACCTGAAGCAGATCAATATCTTCACCGTCGAAGCCAAGCTCACCCTGAAGGGCAACGGCGATTTTCTAGACGGCGTTGGTGCGTCAAGCGAGCTGGACGAAACACTCAAGCTGGAGGGTCTCGACCGCTTCGCCGCACGCAAGGCGGTTCTTGTGCGGCTGGAGGAGGGCGGCTTGGTCGAGAAGATCGAGCCCAATACCCACGTCGTGCCGCATGGCGACCGCTCCAACGTAGTGATCGAGCCGTACCTGACCGACCAGTGGTACGTGAACGCGGCGGAACTGGCGAAGCCGGCGACCGCGGCCGTGCGCGAGGGCAAGACCCAGTTCGTGCCGAAAAACTGGGAGAGCACCTATTTCAACTGGATGGAGAACATCCAGCCCTGGTGCATTTCACGCCAGCTCTGGTGGGGCCATCAGATCCCGGCCTGGTACGGGCCAGACGGCAAGGTGTTCGTTGCCACGACCGAAACAGAGGCGCAGTCGGAGGCCGACAAGCATTACGGCAAGGCGACGACGCTCACGCGCGATGAAGACGTGCTCGACACCTGGTTCTCGTCCGCGTTGTGGCCGTTCTCCACGCTCGGCTGGCCGGACGAGACGCCGGAGCTGAAACGGTACTACCCGACCAGCACGCTGGTCACCGGCTTCGACATCATCTTCTTCTGGGTTGCCCGCATGATGATGATGGGCTTGCACTTCATGAAAGAGGTGCCGTTCGCCGATGTCTACATCCATCGCCTGGTGCGCGATGCCACCGGCGCCAAGATGTCGAAATCGAAGGGAAATGTGGTCGATCCGCTTGGTGTCATCGACCAATATGGCGCCGACGCCTTGCGCTTCACGCTGGCGCGCGGCGCCGCACAAGGCCATGACATCAGGCTCGGTCCGCAGGATGTCGAGAACAATCGCAATTTCGCGACCAAACTTTGGAACGCAGCGCGCTTCGCCGAGATGAACGGCTGCGCGGGCGTTGCCGGTTTCGATCCGCGCAAGGCAAAAGAGACGCTCAACCGCTGGATCGCGCACGAAACCGCCAATGCGGCGCACGAGATCACAACTGCGATCGAAGCCTACAAATTCAACGATGCCGCTTCAGCGGCCTACCGCTTCGTATGGAATATCTATTGCGATTGGTATCTTGAGCTCGCCAAACCGGTCTTGCTCGGCCCCGACGGTCAGGCAAAAACCGAAACGCAGGCCATGGTGGCCTGGGCACGCGATGAAATCCTCAAGCTGCTGCATCCGTTCATGCCCTTTATCACCGAGGAACTGTGGGCGGTGACTTCCTCATCGGTCATTCCGGGGCGCGCCAAAGGCGCGAGCCCGGAATCCAGAGGCACGACAGGCAGTGCCGTGTCTCTGGATTCCGGGTCCGGCGCTATGCGCCGTCCCGGAATGACAAGAGAAAGTTTGCTCGCCCTGAGTGAGTGGCCAATGCTTCAAGGTCTCGCCGACGACAAAGCCGAGGGCGAGATCGGCTGGGTCATTGATCTCGTCACAGCCATCCGCTCGGTACGCGCCGAGATGAATATCACCGCCGCTATCCCGCTGGTTCTGGTCGGCAGCGGCGGCGAGACCAACGCGCGCGCCGGGCGCTGGGTTGAATTCATCAAGCGGCTGGCGCGCGTGTCCGATATCTCTTCCGCGGACACCGTGCCGCAGGGTTCGGTGCAGCTGATCGTGCGCGGTGAAGTGGCAGCGCTGCCGCTCAAGGGCGTCATCGATCTTTCCGCCGAGCGTGCGCGCCTTGCCAAGGAAATGCAGAAGGCTGAAGCCGACATCGCGCGCGTCGATGCCAAGCTTGGCAACGCCAATTTTGTCGCGCGCGCGCCGGAAGAAGTGGTTGAAGAGGAGAAGGAGAGGCGCGAAGAGGCGCTGGCGCGCAAGAACAAGATTGCCGAGGCGCTGGAGCGGCTCAAGGGCGCAGCATGACGCTTGTAGCGCCGGGCAGCGGCGCGGTAACGTTCAAGAAAAGCAACAGGGGCAGGAAATGCGTGGAGTGATTTTGGCGATCGCGCCCGACGGGACCTATGGGCAGCTCTCGGCCGATGACGGGCAGCGCTACAGCTACTGGACCAGCGAAGTCCGCAACGGCCAGGTGCGCGTGGGGCAGATGGTCGAATTCCAGATGTGGGAAGGCCAGCCGGTCGACATCTTCGCTGTCGCAAATCCCGCACCGCCCAACGCGCCGCCGCCGCAGTCTCAGTCACGGCCCGGCATGCAACAGCCGGCAACCTATGGCGCGGCTCAGCCCTCGCCTTTTTCCGGCGGACCGGCGCCCTACGGGGCGGCGCACGCCGGCGCCTATGCGGCCGCCGGATCGTTTCCGCCGCGCGAATACTGGATCAAGCTGTTCACCTCGCCATCGGGACGGATTTCGCGGCGGCAATTCTGGCTGCACGGCGTGCTGCCGATTTTCGTCGCCAGCATCGTCCTCGGCTGGATTCCGATTATCGGCCAGATCCTGACGCTGGCGTTCATGTGGGGCGGCATCTGCATTGCCTTCAAGCGCTTCCATGATCTTGGCTATCCCGGCTGGTACAGCCTGCTCTATCTGGTCCCGATGGTCGCGGCCGGCTTTGTGCTCGGCATCAGCTTTGTGATCACGAGCCTCTCATCCCTGGCCTGGCTGCTGGCAGAGGTTCTATGGGGGATCGGTCTGCTGATCGGACTTGCGCAATTGATCTTCGTCTATGTGCGCATCGGCCAGGAAGGACCGAACCAGTACGGGCCCGATCCACTCACGAGCTAGCGAGGACGGGGATTCCTCGTCCGCATCACGCGGCGGTTTGCAGCCGCCGCGGGATGCCTGGGTGTGATCGCTCACCGACGCTGACCGGCGTCAAAGTTCTTTCTTCATGATGTTATCAAGCGCATAGGGCCCGCTGCCGCGGATGAACACCGCGATCGCGATCAATCCCATGAACAGCGGGTATTCCATGCCGCGCTTTCCCCAGAACCAGTTCGGCCACAGCACCGCAAAGCAGATCACCGCCATCTGGATGATGAAGGCGAGGGCGACGGCCCGAGTCCACAGACCGACGACCATCAGGATGCCGCCGAAGAATTCCACGCAGCCGATGAAATAGGCCCAGGCCAGGGGATAGTCCCAGCCGAACTTTACGAAATTGCGCGAGGCCGGCACGGCATCGGCCAAGAACAATTTGCCGAAACCGTGCGGGATCAGAATCGCCCCGAGCGCAATACGGATGAGCGTCGGCGCAAGCGGGGCCAGGGATTCATAGAGTCCGGCCACCGCCGGGACATAGAGTCTCTTTCGGTCGATGAGTTCAGGCATGCAGTCCTCCCCCAAGGGCAATGTTTTTTTGGCGGCGATTGATGCCGCGGCGAGGACAAGATTAGTCGCGGCCATGTGAAGGGGCGAGGGGGGTGTCGACTGGATCGCGCGGCGCGGCCCGGCCGGCTCAAGGCGACGGCTCGGGGAACGGCTTGCTTAAGAATGCCGAACCTTTCAGTCCATAGCGCCACGGCTTGTCAGCCGCCTTGGTGATACCGATGCGCACGCCGCGCGCGACGTCCACGTGTCCCTGACGCGCATGAAGCGCGAAAGGCGCGCGGTCGAGCGCCAGCCCATTATGCCGGCTGGAAATGCCGAGCGCCTCGGCCAGTTTGCCGGGGCCCGAGCACAGGGCGCGCGTATCGGACATGGCGCGCCTGCGGCGCATCCGACCGAGCCCTTCGGTGGGTTCGAGTGCCCGGATCAGAACCGCGCTCGCGCTCCCCTCGGCCTCGCAGACGAAATTGAGGCACCAATGAATGCCGTAGGAGCGATAGACATAAGCCACGCCCGGCGGGCCGAACATGACCCGGTTGCGCTCGGTGGGGCCGCGGTAGCTGTGCGCGGCCGGGTCGGTGTGGTGATAGGCCTCGACCTCGACGATCCGGCCGCCAATCCCATCCACGAGCAGGGTCGCCCCGATCAGCTCAGGGGCGACCTTGTGGACAGAACGGGCGAAAAACCCTCGTTTTAGCTTGGGCGGCAAGGGCATGGCTGACAGAATCGGTCTGTTGCTCGGTTGCAACAGTCTTAGAACAATTAAACCATCTTGCCCGATCATCCCTCGCGGCGCCGCGATTTGGCCATACCCTTCCACGACATGAGGGCCGCTGGGTAGCTGTACGAGCCGTTGCGCGGCTTAGATTTTGCCGCCGGGTGTCAGCCCTCGGAAAATGCCGTCCGGCCAAACCGGTAGCGGCAACTGGGTCGGGGGGCTCAAGAAAATCGAAATGGACGCCAAGGTCGACGCAAAGAGCAATCTGAAAGCAAAGCTGCCGAGCCGCCACGCCACAGAAGGCGCGGACCGCGCCCCGCATCGCGCTTTCTATTACGCCATGGGTCTGACCCCCGAACAGATCCATGCGCCCTTTGTCGGCGTCGCCACCTGCTGGAACGAAGCAGCACCCTGCAACATCGCGCTGATGCGTCAGGCCCAGGCCGTGAAGAAGGGCGTCGCGTCGGTCGGGGCCACGCCGCGCGAGTTCTGCACCATCACCGTGACCGACGGCATTGCCATGGGCCATGCCGGGATGAAGGCCTCGCTGCCGTCACGCGAGGTGATCGCCGACAGCGTGGAACTTACGGTGCGCGGACATGCCTATGACGCACTGATCGGCGTCGCCGGCTGCGACAAGTCGCAGCCCGGAATGATGATGGCGATGTGCCGCCTCAATGTGCCGTCGATCTACATCTATGGCGGTTCGATCCTGCCGGGAAAATTCAAGGGCAAGGAAGTCACCATACAGGATGTCTACGAGGCCGTCGGCAAGCATTCGGTCGGTGAGATGTCCGACGAAGATCTGTTGACGCTCGAGCAGAACGCATGTCCATCGGCCGGCGCCTGCGGCGCGCAATTTACCGCCAACACCATGGCGACTGTATCTGAAGCAATCGGCCTTGCGCTGCCTTATTCAGCCGGCGCGCCGGCACCGTACGAGATGCGTGACCAGTTCTGCATGCTCGCCGGCGAGATGATCATGGACCTGATCATCAAGAACATCCGCCCGCGCGACATCGTCACCCGCAAGGCGCTGGAGAACGCCGCCGCCGTTGTCGCCGCCACCGGCGGTTCCACCAATGCCGCGCTGCATCTGCCGGCGATCGCGCACGAATGCGGTATCGAATTCGACCTGTTCGACGTCGCCGAAATCTTCAAAAAGACTCCATATGTCGCAGATTTGAAACCGGGCGGCCGTTATGTTGCCAAGGATATGTTCGAAGCTGGCGGCGTTCCGCTGCTGATGAAGACGTTGCTCGATCACGGTTTCATGCACGGCGACTGCCTGACCGTCACCGGCCGTACCATCGCCGAGAATATGAGGAACGTGAAGTGGAACCCGGACCAGGATGTAGTGCATCCGGCGGACAAGCCCTTGCTGCCGACCGGCGGTGTGGTCGGCCTGAAAGGCAACCTCGCGCCTGAAGGCGCGATCGTGAAAGTCGCGGGCATGAAGATGCTGAAGTTCACCGGGCCGGCGCGCTGTTTCGACGGCGAGGAAGCGTGCTTCGATGCGGTGAAGAACAAGAAGTACAAGGAAGGCGACGTTCTGGTAATCCGTTATGAAGGGCCGCGCGGCGGTCCCGGCATGCGCGAGATGCTGTCGACCACGGCCGCGCTCTACGGCCAGGGCATGGGCGAGAAGGTTGCGCTGATCACCGATGGCCGTTTTTCCGGAGCGACCCGCGGATTTTGCGTCGGCCATGTCGGGCCGGAGGCCGCGATTGGCGGTCCGGTGGCGCTCATCCGCGACGGCGACATCATCGAGCTCGATGCCGTAAACGGCACGCTCAACGTCAAACTTTCGGCCGACGAATTGGCCAAGCGCAAGAGCGCATGGAAGTCGCGCGAGAGCGAGTATGGCTCGGGTTATTTGTGGAAATACGCCCAGCAAGTGGGGCCGGCCGTCAACGGCGCGGTGACCCATCCGGGCGGGGCGGGCGAGAAGGCGTGCTATGCGGATAGCTGAGTTGTCATTGCGCGTGGCAGTGATTGGCGTCGGCCTGATGGCCGCGCCGGCGTTCGCTTTCGACGGCAGCAAGTCCGACAACGCGATGGCGGCGGCGCCGCCGTTGACGGCGATGCAGGCGTTCCGCTCCGGCGCGCATCTGCTCAAGGCCGGCGAAACCGCCAAGGCCGTTACCTCGCTGGAATATGCCGCCGAGAAAGGCCATGCGCTGGCGCAGTGGAAACTCGGACGCATGTATGCCGAGGGTAACGGCGTCACGCAAAACGACCTCAAGGCCTTCGAATATTTCCGCCGCATCGCCGACAGCCACGCCGACGACAATCCTGATACGCCGCAGGCGCGTTTCGTTGCCAATGCCTTTGTCGCGCTCGGCCACTACTATCTCGACGGTATCCCCAAGACGCAGATCAAGCGCGATCCCGAACGCGCGCGCGAAATGTTCGGATACGCGGCGTCCTATTTCCGGGATCCGGAAGCGCAATATTATCTGGCGCGGCTTTATCTCGACGGCGTCGGCGCCCCGCACGATCCGCGCCAGGCGGCGCGCTGGTTCGGTCTCTCGGCACAAAAGGGGCAATTCCAGGCGCAGGCCATGC
Organism: uncultured Alphaproteobacteria bacterium; assembly: GCA_963828695.1. Lineage (GTDB taxonomy): Bacteria > Pseudomonadota > Alphaproteobacteria > Rhizobiales > Xanthobacteraceae > Pseudolabrys. The sequence continues at coordinate 292,502 of CAWHFS010000002.1, forward strand.
TCGGCGCCATGTTGTTTGCCGGCGACCACGTTCCGCGTCAGGCGGCGCGTGGCCTGATGTGGCTCACGCTCGCCAAGGACAGCGCCACCGGCCCCAACCAGGCCTGGATCACGCGGCTCTATGACAGCGCGTTCCGGCAGGCGACCGAGGACGAGCGTGCGCTGGCGCTGGTCTATCTCCGGCGCTGGATGGAAACCCGGCGCGAATAATCGCTCGCGGGCGGCTGAAGCACCACCCGCGAAATTTTTCGATTCCCGGCCAAGCGACCGAGGCTCACTCGAACTTGGCCGGTACCGAGAACGGTTTTGTAGCATCCACCACGAACATGATCAGGGCGGTTAGTTCGCTCGTACCACTGTTGAAGACTTCCATCGGTAGGTTGGGGGCATGCCCATTCATCGTTTGGCCCACCTCGACATGCGCGACACCGTGCGGGGTCCTTTGGCCGAGCCGGCCGCTGACGACGTAGAAAGCTTCCGAGCCCGGATGGGAATGCGTTGGTGTCTTGGACCCCGGCGGTCCGGACCCATGGTTGACGCGCAATAGATATTCGGGCGCGGTGATCGGCGGCACAGGCCCGATTTCGGCGACCTTGGTGCCACCTGGCGTCGCGCCGCCTTTGGCGCCGAGCGTGAAGACCCAGGCCTTGCCGGCAAGCTCGGCAACCAGCGACGTCGTCGTCTCGTAGCTCACCGAAGCCGGATTCCAGCCGTCAGGACCCACGGCGGCCCTCGCGTCCGCAAGCGTAGGGAAATTCTCGACCCGCCAGTACAGTGGACCTTCCGGTAGATGCTTGATCTTCTTCTGGACGAGCGGCTTGACGACATATTTCAGTTGCGCCGTTGCGGGCAAAGGCGACAACAACAGTCCCGCAAGCGCTGCGCACACCGGTAGCGTGAATGTCAGGGGTCGTCCGGAACCAGAGTGATTTCGTTTCATTGAATTGTTCCTTACGTTGATCGCCACTGTTCAGTGTTCTGTCGCTATTCCTTCGACGTGGAACAGACGCACCTTGGCCGACTTGTCGCGCAACGGGATCAGTTCCTTGAAGGTCGCGGAATTGAAATAGCCCACCGCCTTATCGAGGCTGTCCCAGGCGATCACGGCGATCCCTTTCGGCGGCGTCCCCTCAGACGAGACAATTCGCCCGCGCAACGCCAGAAAGTGTCCGCCGGCGGCCTTGACGCCCTCAGCGTTGCGCTCGGCGAAATTCTGGAATCCAGCGGGATCAATCACCTCGATCTCTGCAATGGTATAGGCCGCCGGTTTTGCCTGTGCATGAAGAGCGCTCAACGCAGCACCGCCAACGGCGATGCCTGTGAACAACGAAAGTCCCAACATTATGATCGGTTTCATTTGCACCTCGTGCCGCAACTAGGCGACGTCATGGTCAGTAAAACGCGTGCTCCGCGCGGAGTCGTGAAACTGCGCTGAAAGAAGGGTGAATTTCTCGTCAAAACCTGATAACTTCGGTGCACGAGGAGGCCGCCATTGGGGCATCCGCGCGAATATGCTCACGCCCGCCCAAAAAATTCTTCGGTTCGGCCGGTTCGCGCTCAATCCGAACACGGCAAGCCTCTCTTGCGTGGGCCAGGAGGTGCCGCTGCGGCCAAAATCCTTCGACGTTCTGCTCCATCTCGCGCGCAATCCGGGGCGCGTCGTGTCCAAGGACGAGCTGTTCCAGTTCGTCTGGCCCAATGTCATCGTGACCGACAATTCTCTCGTACAGTGCATCAGCGACATTCGCGTTGCGCTCGCCGATGAGACGCAATTGATCCTGAAGACCGTTGCGCGCCGCGGTTACCTGTTCGCGGCTGCGGTCAACGAACTCGACGAAGCGCCGGCGCAGCACTTTGTGCGGGCAACTGAAATCTTGCCCGGTGCGACATCCGGAAAGCTCACGCTGGGACGGCCGCCCATATACGCGGCCGCGCTTGTTGTCGGCATGGCAATCCTTTCAGCTGCCGGCGCTGCCTGGTGGTGGGGTCCCGGGACGTCCCGCGATGACGCGGCAACGATCGCTCCGCGCGCAACACGCTCGTCGATCGCCGTATTGCCCTTTGTCACGCTCGGTGCGGCGCCGGCCGGCGACTATTTTGCTGTCGGCTTAACCGAGGACATCACGGCCGCGCTTGGTCGTTTTTCCGAACTGACCGTGCTCTCGCCCAAGGCGGTCAATCCCTACAAGGGCACGACCCTGAGCCCGGAAAAAATCGGCCGCGATCTCAAGGTGAGATACATCGCCAGCGGCAGCATCCGACGCAGCGCCAAGCGCGTCCGGGTCACTATTCAGCTCACCAGTACTGCGGATGGCCGACTGCTCTGGGCTGATCAGTACGAACAGGAGCCGGCCGGAATCTTCGCCATTCAGGACGACATTACGCGCCGTATCGCCGGCGCGCTGGCCGTCCGTTTGACCAATGTGGAGGAGGCGCGCGTCGCCGCGAAACCTCCGGGCAGCCTGGAGGCCTATGACTTGGTGCTGCGGGGTCGCGATGTCATGTCGCGATTGACCCGGTCGGCGACTTCGAATGCTCGCGACTTGTTCGAACGCGCAATTGCGCTCGATTCGAACTATGCGGCCGCCCACATCGGGCTTGGCAATGTCGACTTGCGCGCCATTCACCATGGCTGGACGCCTGATCCAGTCGCAGCGCTCGAACGGGCCAAAAACCATGCGCTCCAAGCTATCGCGCTGGACGAGTTTAACCCGCACGGTCATGCCCTGCTCGGCCGGATCTATGCCCGGCTGCGCGACTACGACCGCGCGGTGGATGCGCTGAAGCGGGCGATGGCGCTCAATCCGAGCGATTCCGACAATTATTCCGGGTTGGGCGATGCCTTGTTATGGAGCGGCGACGTCAATGGCGCCATCGCTGCATTGCAGTCGGCCGCTCAAGTGGATCCGCAGTTATCGACCCAGGACCTCTTCAATCTGGGCGCGGCCTATTTCCTTGCGGGGGACAACGCGCGCGCGGCGCACGTGTTCGAACGCGCGGCCGCGCGAAACGAGGGCAATGCCTTCATTCAGGCGATGCTGGCGGCTATCTATCAGGACGCGGGCCGTCCGGCCGAGGCCCGCCGCGCGCTGGCCGAGATGCGCCGGCTCAATCCCCTGTTCGATACCAACACATTTGGGTCGCTGTTTCGCAATCCGCAGCACCGCGCGAAAATTATCTCAGCTTTGAAAAATGCGGCCTCCTGATTTTTTAACGCGCGTCGCGCAGCTCGCGCCAGTTGGCATCCGCCCTGCCGATAAAGCCGCCGGGATCCTTCTTGAACTCTTCGATGCGCTCCTTGAGCGCCACCACATAGAGCTTGCCGTTGACGATCGCCCACGCCTCCGGATCGGGTTCGTGCTTTTCGCCGCTTGCCAGTCCGGCGGCGCAGAACCCGGCATATTGCGGCGCGTAGCGGTCAGGCGCGGAGGCGAATATTGCTCGATGCTCGGCGTCCCTGAAGTAGTAGACCGCGTCATCGAAGGCGAACCAGAATTTGTTACTCCCTTTTTCCGGGTGCCCTGGCGTGAAATAGGAGACCGGATCGTAGCCGCTCAATGCGACGCGTCTTCCAGAGGGCGGCGTATCAGAACCGGCGGCGCCAAACTGTGCGGAGACGTTCAGCGCCGCCAAACTTGCGGTCATAGCTAGGAATGATCGGCGAGCGATTTCAGACATTGGTTCGCTTCGCACCTGGATTGATCGCCTTGTTCCGGCGCGACCTCGCGGCTGCAAGCTATTCTAGCCTTGCAGCACGTGTGAGGCGAGCAAATACAAGGTCACGAAATAGGCCAATCACCACGACGTCAGCACCGGCTCCATTCCGGCCTTGGTCAGCGCCTCGGCGCGCGCTTTCATCCAGCCCGATCTGAATTCCTTGTCGTCGGAGGGTCCCGTCGATTTGTAAGCGGCCCAGGCGGCGGCGAGTGTGTCTTGCCGCTTTACCAGCGCGTCATTGTGTTTCTGATGCTCGGGCGTCCACACACCTTTTTCCTTGAAGTAGCGAATAGCGCCCTCGTGCATCGGGATCGCCCATGCGAAAATCTGCCGCTTGATATCCCAACCCTTGTTGCCGGGCGCGCCATCCTTGTAGTCGTCGTACAATTCGACCATCGCCCTCGTCATATTGTAGACGAGGCCCGGGTCGATGTTCTTCATCGTCATCAGCACCGGATACGGATAGGTCGCGGCCTCGGCCCTGTGATCCTTCGACAGGCCGGCCCCCTCGGTGCCGAAAGCCGGCACGAAGAACGGCGCAATCTTGTTCACGCGCGCCCACCCGGCCTTGTCGCTATGCGGAAAGGTTGGATAGTTGATTCCGCGCGGCGATGAAGCGATCTTGAAGGCCAGACCGGAGATGGTTGAGGAGAATGCCGCGTCGACCTGATTATCGATGATTGCGTTCATCGCCTGACCAAAGCCGCCGAACTCGACCTTCTTCACGTCGTTCCAGGTGAGGTTGGCGAAAGCGAGCAGCGCGGTGATGTTCTGATTGAGTGATGGTGCGCCGACCACCCAGGCTACGCGTTTGCCCTTGAGATCGGCCGCCGTGTTGATGTTGGCGTCTTTGGCCGCCACGATGGTCAGCAGCGCGTCCGAATTGTTCAGCAACAGCGCGCGTACCGGCTGCGGGCCCCAGTCACGCGATCCGAAGTCGTAGACACCTTCCTGTGCGAGGTAGCTGCCGCCAACGCCATTTGCCGAGAACGGCACCTTGCCGTCGCGCAGTGGAATATTTCGCGATATGTCATTCTTGCCGGGCAGCACCCGAAGATTGACCTGGTACTTGTTCTTGAGCGCATTGCCGATGGCGACTGCCTGGTTATAACCGCCGGAGCCAACGTCATAGGCGGTCCAGGTCAACGTTTCCGGCAGCTTGACTTGCGCCGTCGCAATTGGCGTCGAAGCGAGCAGGGCGCAGGCCGCGAGCATCAGAAGTCGGTTCATGGCAGAATCCTCCCACGTTCAGTTTTTCGCACCAAACCAAAAATTGTGAGCAGCGAGAGAACGACCGCCGCCGCGCCGAGCGACACGTTGACTGCAAATGGAAGACCGGTGAGCAGCGGCGACGGGATTGTCAGCAGAAGCCCGCCCGCGATCATCAGGCCACGCGCGAGCCGGCCGGCGGCATTAGCCGGAATGCGGCCAATGCCGAATACATAGCCTTGCAACGCTGCGCCGAGCACCACGATGCCGCAGAATGCGAGGCAGACACTCAGCGCCACGGTTTCCGGATCGCCCTTGAGCAGCAGCGCCGGACTAAGCACGAAGCAGAACGGTACCAGATAGATCGCGGTGCCAAGCCGCATCGATTGCCAACCGATGCGCATGGCCGAGGTGCCGGCCAGGGGTGCGGCTGCGAAGGTGGCCAGTGCCACGGGCGGTGTGATGAACGAGACCATGCCCCAATACATCACGAAGAGATGGACCGCGAGTGGATCGAGCCCGGCCTTGATCAGCGGCGGCGCCAGCACGATGGCGAGAAAGATGTAGCAGGCGGTAACTGTCATCCCCATGCCGAAGACGAAACTGGTGATGGCCCCCATACAGAGCAGCAACAGCGGCGCGTCGCCGGCGAGATAGACGAGATCGTTTGCAAGCGTGCCGGCAAGGCCGGTCACCGAGAGCGAACCGATAATGAAGCCGATGGCCATCAGGATCGCGACCAACTCGGCGAGCCCCTTGGCCACGGCGACCAGCAGGCCCACCAATCCGCGCCAACTGAGCCGGTGGTGCGGCAACGCCTGATTGATCGCGATTAACAAAGCGGTTGCATAGAATGGCGCAAGCGCTTCTTCCTGCAGCCATATCAGCAGGAAGACCAGCAACGCGAACACCGGGATATAAAACCAGCCGTCCTTCATGACCGCGCGCATGCGCGGCAACTCCGAGGCGCGCATGCCGCCAAGGCCGAGCAGGGCCGAATAGGCATCCACTTGCACCACCAGCGCGACGTAGAACAGAAGCGCCGGTACGGTGGCAGCGAGCGCAATCTCGCCATAGGACTTGCCGAGGAACGAGGCCATGACAAAGGCCGTCGAGCCCATCACCGGCGGCATCAACACCGCGCCAGTCGACGACACTGCTTCCACGGCACCCGCATAGTCGGCGCGAAAGCCGGTCCGTTTCATCGCCGGGATCGTCACAACCCCTGACGAAATCACATTGGAGATCACACTGCCGCTGATCGAACCTTGCAGCGCGCTTGAGATGATCCCGACCTGCGCGGCGCCACCACGCCAGCGCCCGACCAGGGCGAAGGCGAGATCGTTGAAGAAGCGTCCACCGCCGGTGCAATTGAGGGCGACGCCGAAGATGATAAAGCCGACCACGATCTCGGCAAATGCGCGCATCGGTATGCCGAAGGCCGATTCCGCGCTCGCCAGGTGATAGGCGAGCGTGTCACTGAGGGATTGCGGGTTTCCCTTGAGCGGATTGGGAATGGCATCGGCGAATACCGGATAGAGTGACACGATGGTGACGATAACGGTCATCGGCCAGCCGCTGGTGCGGCGAAGGGATTCCAGGATCATCAACCAGAGCAGGCCGGCAAAAAATTTTGCAAGCAGCGGCGCCCCATACTCCCAGCCCTCACTCAGAATGCGTTCGGCTTCGACCGCAAACCAGATCAGAAGCACGAACGCGAGGGCCGCAATAAGCCAGTCGTACCAGGGCGTCTCGTCTTTGGCGGCCCCTTTACGCGCCGGAACGATCAGAAACACGAGCGGGAACAGCACCGCTGCCAGCAGGAACAGATAGCGATTCTCGATGAAGACAACGCCGACAAAGAGCTGCAGATTGAGAAGCTGATTGAGCGCGAGTGCGGTCGCCGCAACGGCGGCGGCGGCGAACAGTGTGCGCACCACGCCCGTTATCGGGCGCCCTTCCAGCTCCTCGGGCATGTGCACGGGAGCTGCGTCGCCGGCATGGCGCTGCGTCGCGTCCGGCCTCGGTCCGTCGCCCACGCTTTCCCCTCAGTGCTTGTTGCAGGCCCAGTCAGGCGCACAACCCGCCGCGATTGTTTCTCGCGCCGGTTATTCTGCGCTGGCCCGCCAGACGGGACAAGCGGCGCGGTTCAGCGCCCCACGATGTCGAGGTCAACATAAACCGGCACATGGTCGGACGGCTTGTCCCAGCCGCGCACATGGCGGTCGATGCCGGAATCGACCAGCCGGTCGGCGGCCTGCGGCGACAACAACACATGGTCGATCCGGATCCCGTCGTCTTTGGCCCAGGCGCCGGCCTGGTAATCCCAGAACGTAAAAAGATCCGTGGCATCGCTGCCGGCGCGGATCGCGTCAGTGAGGCCAAGATTGGTGAGGGCCCGGAATTTTTCGCGGGTCTGCGGCAGAAACAGCGCGTCGGTCTTCCAGGCCTCAGGATGCCTGACGTCCTGCGGGGTCGGAATGACATTGTAGTCGCCCGCCAGGACAAAGGGCTCTTCCAGCTTCAGCCGTTCATGTGAGAAAGCAATAAGCCGATCCATCCATCTGAGTTTATATGGATATTTTTCGGAATCGGGCGGGTTGCCATTCGGCAGATAGAGACTGACCACCCGCAATGCGCCGCGTCTGGTCGAAATCACGACCTCAAGGAAGCGCGCCTGAACATCGCCGTCGTCGCCCATGAGACCGGGGGCAATTTCGTCGAATGGCAGCTTGGACAGCAGCGCCACGCCGTTGAAGGCCTTCTGGCCATGCACCGCCACGTTGTATCCGAGTGCCTCGAACGGCTCCCGCGGGAAGGCTTCGTCGACGCATTTGATTTCCTGCAGGCAGACGACGTCGGGCTGGCGTTCCTTCAGCCAGCCCTGCATGCTGTCCATGCGCTGGCGGATGGAATTGACGTTCCACGTGGCAATTCGCATACGTTTAGGTTCCGGAAGGCATGAATAAAGGGGCTGGCGCTGTGTTTGCCAGCGGGCGCAGGGTTATGCACTTTACTGCGTTAATATGCTAGGAAGGCCGCCTAACGCGGCCCCAATGGATGAGTTTCTGACACCATTAAAGCGAAACCGCGGAACGAGGGAGCGCCCGGGCAGGGCCCAAAGAGCCCGGGCCGAAAATTGCCGATGAGCAAGGGAAAGTGGCTATTTGGGGTGGCGGCGCTCGCCCTGATCGGCGTTGCCGTGCTCGCCCGCGGATTCTGGAGCGCGGACGGGGCCGCACGCGCGCAGCGGCAGGGTGCCCGCGTGGTGCCGGTCGAAATCGCAAAGGCCGAGCGCAAGAAGGTGCCGGTGCGGCTCGATGCGCTCGGTACCGTAACGCCGATTGCCAGCGTCGCCATCAAGGCCCGCCTCGAGACCACCATCGTCGGCGTCCATTTTCGCGACGGCGCCCTCGTGAACAAGGGCGACCTGCTGTTCACGCTCGATTGCCGGCAGATCGAGGCCGACATGAAGCGTGTGCAAGCGATCATCGACGGCGCGCAGGCGGCGTTCGGGCAGGCGCAGCGCGATGTCGAGCGTTACACCGATCTTGCGTCAAGAAATGCAACTCCGATTGTTACGCTCAACAATGCGCAGACCGCGGTCAACGTTTCGCGCGCGACGGCGGAATCGAACCGCGCGCAACTCGAGAACCTGAAAGTGCAACTTGGCTTCTGCTCGATTCGCGCGCCGATCTCGGGCCGCATCAGCATGGCCAATGTGAAGGTCGGCAATTTCGTGCGCCAGGCCGACACCGCTGCCATGGCCACCATCAATCAGATGGCGCCGGTCTATGTCAGCTTCACGGTGCCGCAGAACAATCTGCCCGATATCCGCCAGGCGATTGCCGCCGAGACCGCGACCGTTGAGGCCATCATCCCCGGCAGTCAGAAGCATGCCACCGGTCAGGTGACGATGATCGAGAACTCGGTCAACTCCACAACCGGCATGGCCACCATCCGCGCCACCATGCCGAACACGGACGAGCGGCTGTGGCCGGGGACGCTGGTGACCGCCGAAATGACGTTGCGCACCGAAGACGCGGTCGTCGTGCCGTCCAACGCCGTGCAGGTGAGCCAGACCGGCAGTTTCGTATTTGTCGTCGATAAGGGCGCCGCCAAGGTCCAGCATGTCGAAATCGAACGGCAGGTCGGAGATCAATCGGTGATCAAGTCCGGACTGAAGGGCGGTGAGACCGTCGTGACCGACGGACAGTTGCTGTTGTCGAACGGGACGCGGGTCAGCCCGCGCGCGCCCAAGGCGCCTGCCGGAACCTGACCCCCCATGAACCTCTCGGAAACCTGTATCCGCCGCCCGGTGTTGACCACGCTGATGACGGCGTCGCTGATCGTCTTCGGCGCCTTCGCGTACCGCCTTCTGCCGGTAGCCGCACTGCCCGCCGTCGATTTCCCGACCATCCAGATCACGGCGACGCTGCCGGGCGCGAGCCCCGAAACCATGGCGGCCTCGGTGGCTTCACCGATCGAACGCCAGCTCTCGACCATTGCCGGCATTTCGTCGATGACCTCGTCGTCCTCGCTTGGCTCGTCGCGCATTACCGTGCAGTTCGATCTCGGCCGCAATATCGACGGCGCATCCCTCGACGTGCAGACGGCTCTGGCCGTTGCCCAACGCCGGTTGCCGGTCGAAATGACCACGCCGCCGTTCTTCCGCAAAGTCAATCCCGGCGACTTCCCGGTGCTCTATTTGAGCATGCGCTCCGACACCATGCCGCTATCGGCGATCGACGACTATGCCGAGACCGTGCTGGCGCCGCAGATTTCGCAACTCAACGGCGTCGCCCAGGTGCTGGTCTATGGGGCGCAGAAATTCGCCGTGCGCGTCCAGGTCAACCCGGTTGCCGCGGCCGCGCGCAATATCTCCCTCGACGATGTCCGCAGCGTGATCGCGAAGGCCAATTCCTCGGCTCCGGTCGGCTCGCTCGAGGGCAAGCAGCAGGCCGTGACGCTGCTCGCGACCGGCGCCATGGAAAAGGCCGCCGACTATCGCGACGTGGTGGTGGCCTACCGAAACGGTGCGCCGATCAAGCTCAATCAGATCGCCCGCGTCATCGACAGCGTCGAAAACGACAAGATCGCGACCTGGTTCAATGACTCCCGCGCCATCGTGCTGGCAATTCAGCGACAGCCCGATGCCAACACTGTCGAGGTCGTCGACCTCGTGCGCGAGAAGCTGCCGCAGATGCGCGCCCAAATTCCGCCGGCCATCGAAATGGCGCCCTTGTTCGACCGCTCGCTGTCGATCCGTGCCTCGGTCTGGAATGTTCAGGAAACGCTCGCGATCGCAATCTGCCTCGTGATCATGGTGATTTTCCTGTTCCTGCGCAAAGTGTCGGCCACCATCATCCCGGCTTTGGCCGTGCCGGTGTCGCTGATCGGCACCTGTGCGGCAATGTATGCGTTCGGATTCTCCATCAACAACATGACGTTGCTCGCCCTCACGCTGTCGGTCGGCTTCGTGGTCGACGACGCGATCGTCATGCTGGAGAACATCGTACGCCATATCGAAGGCGGCATGCGGCCGTTCGAGGCCGCTCTCAAAGGCTCGCGCGAGATCGGCTTTACCATCATATCGATCACATTTTCGCTGATCGCGGTGTTCATCCCGGTGCTGCTGATGGGCGGCATGGTCGGGCGCGTATTCCGCGAATTTGCAGTGTCGGTCTCGGTCGCCATCATTGTGTCGGGCTTCGTGTCATTGACGCTCACTCCCATGCTGTGTGCGCGCGTGCTCAAGAGCCATACCGGCGAGGAGAAGCAGAACTTCGTACTGCGCGCCTTCGAGCGCATGTTCGATGCCATGCTGCGCGGCTACGAACGGACGCTCGACGTGGTGCTGCGCTTCAGGTCGATCATGCTGATGGTGACGCTTGCCACCGTCGCCGGCACGATCTGGCTCTATATCGTCGTCCCGAAAGGATTCTTCCCGACCGAAGATACCGGCTACGTGATCGGCATCACCGAAGGCAAAACCGATATCGCATTTGCGGCCATGGTCGAGCACCAGCGCAAGGTGGTCGATATCATTCGCAAGGATCCCGCTGTTGACTATATCAATTCGACGGTGGGCGCCGGTGGTCCCAATACGCTCAGCAACAGCGGGCGCATGCTGGTCGCGCTCAAGCCGCGCGGCGAGCGCGGCAGCCTGCAGCAGGTCATCCAGCGACTGCGGCGCGAAGCAAACGTCATTCCTGGTATTCAGATCTTTTTCCAGCCGATCCAGAACATCAATCTGGGCGGGCGGCTGAACAAGAGCCAGTACCAATACACGCTGCAATCCAACGACACGGATGCGCTGTACGGAGCTGCGCCCGAACTTCGCGACAAGATTGCGCAGCTTCCCGGTTTGCTGGACGTTACGACCGACCTCTACATCAAGAATCCCCAGGTCACGGTCGAGGTCGATCGGGAGAAGGCTGCGGTCTATGGCGTCTCGATCGATCAGGTGCGCCAGGAACTCTACAATGCCTTCGGTTCGCGCCAGGTTGCGACCATCTATACGCCGGCCAACGACTACCAGGTGATCCTGGAGACCGCACCGGAATTTCAGCAGTCCCAGGCCGACCTCAACAGGATCTATCTCAAGACATCCAGCGGTACGACCGTGCCGTTGTCGGCGGTGACGCATTTCGTGCGCACCGTCGGCCCGCTGCAGATCAATCATCAGGGCCAGCAGCCGGCCGTCACCATTTCATTCAATCTCGCGCCGGGTTACGCACTTGGCCAGGCGGTCGATGCCATCCAGGCGCTGGAGCGTGAACAGGGATTGCCGGCCACCATTACCACTGGCTTCCAGGGCACCGCGCAGGTGTTCCAGGATTCTTTGCGCGGTCAGGGCATCCTCATTCTGGCGGCGATCTTTGCCGCCTACGTCGTGCTTGGCATCCTGTATGAAAGCTTCATTCATCCGATCACCATCATCTCCGGCCTGCCGTCGGCAGGCATCGGCGCCATATTGACACTGATGCTGTTCAAGATGGACCTGTCGGTGATCGCCATGATCGGCATCGTGATGCTCGTCGGTATCGTGAAGAAGAACGCGATCATGATGATCGACTTCGCGATCGAACGCAGACGCGTCGGCCTGTCGGCCGAAGCCGCGATCCGTGAAGCGGCGACCTTGCGATTTCGTCCGATCATGATGACGACGTTCGCCGCAATCTTCGGCACGCTGCCGATCGCGCTCGGCACCGGTGCCGGCGCCGAATTGCGCCAGCCGCTCGGCGTCGCGGTCGTCGGCGGCCTGGTGCTGTCGCAGTTGCTGACGCTCTACATCACGCCGGTGATCTATCTCTACCTCGATCGCCTCGACCGGCTGGTCAAGCGCCGGCTCGAACCGCAGCTTGCCGAAGTTGCGGAAGCGCCGCCGGCCGTGGCGGCGGAGTAGGGGCGATCAAAAAACCCGCTTGCGCGGCGACGATATTCCGGAATTTGTCAGGAGATATCGCTAAAGTGAAAAACTCGTGCCACAGCCGCAGGAGGCGGTGGCTTTCGGGTTCTTCACCTTGAACGCGGCGCCGATCAGGTCCTCGACGAAGTCGATTTCCGAGCCGGCCATGTAATCCACCGACACGGGATCAATCAATACGACCGCGCCGTCGCGGGCGATGACGATATCGTCATCGGCCTTGGCGCTTTCCATGCCGAACCTGTACTGGAAACCGGAACAGCCGCCGCCTTCAACGCTGACGCGCAGCATTGTGCCCGGCGCCTCCGTTTTGAGGATTTCGCCGATCCGTCGCGCTGCCCGTTCGCTGACCGTGATGCTCACGTCGCTCATTGTGGCCGTAATCCTATTGGCAGAGGCCGTAGCAATTAGTTAAGTGCGCGGGGCGAATAGGTCAATGCAGGGAAATCATGGCCATTGATGCGGCCTGCGAGCGCGCCATTTATGCCGCCGATCCGGGCAAAAGCCGCGGACGGCGCTGGCCCGAGCCGCCGAGCCCCTCGCGAAACGACTTCCGCCGCGACTGCGATCGTATCATCCACTCCACCGCCTTCCGCCGGCTGGCGCACAAGACGCAGGTGTTCATCTATCACGAGGGCGACCACTACCGGACCAGGCTCACGCATACGCTCGAAGTCGTCCAGATCGCCCGCTCGCTCGCGCGCGCGCTCGGGCTGGACGAAGATCTCGCGGAAGCCGCAGCGCTTGGCCATGATCTCGGTCACCCGCTGTTCGGACATGCCGGCGAACGCGCGCTCGACGGTTGTCTGCAGGGGTTCGGTGGCTTCGATCACAACGCCCAGACGCTTCGCATCGTTACCGATCTCGAGCGCCGCTATGCCGGTTTCGATGGTCTCAATCTGACCTGGGAGACGCTGGAAGGCCTGGTCAAGCACAACGGTCCGCTCACCGACAGGGCGGGCGCGCGGATCGGTCGTTACACCGAGCACGGCGTTCCAGCCCCGATCCTCGCCTATTCCAAAGTGCAGGACCTCGAACTGTGGTCGTACGCAAGCGGCGAAGCGCAGGCGGCGGCATTGGCAGATGACATTGCCTATGATGCGCATGACATCGACGACGGCCTGCGCGCCGATCTGTTCGCGCTCGACGACCTCGTCGCTGTCCCGATCGTGGGGTCGATCGTGCGTGAAATCGACACGCGCCATGTCGACCTCGAAAATGGTCGCCGCGCGCACGAACTGGTGCGCCGGATCATCACCCGCCTGATCGAAGACGTCATCGCGGAAAGCAGGCGTCGCATTGCAACGGTCAAGCCCGGCTCTGCGGCCGACGTCCGTCATGCCGTACAGCCCGTGGTCGCGTTCTCGCCGGCAATGGCGCAGGCCGACAAGGACATCAAAGGCTTTCTCTATCCGCGCATGTACAGGCATGAACGGGTGATGAGCGTGATGAACGATGCCGAAGGCGTGGTGCGGGACCTGTTCGCGCACTACGCGGCGACGCCCGCCGATCTTCCGGCGGAATGGAACGAGGGAATCGGCAGCGCCAGCGTGTCCGCGCGCGCGCGTCGCATCGCCGACTATATCGCAGGGATGACGGACAGATATGCCCTGGTCGAACACGCAAAGTATTTCAGGCAGACGCCGGAACTGCGGTGAGTGGCGCTGCAACCGGGTGGCGAGATGGACGCTGAGCGGGAAGTCGATCTCCTGATCGCGGGCGCGGGGCCGGCCGGCATGACCGCTGCGCTGGTCGCCTCGATCGAGGGGCTCGATGTGCTCCTGTGCGAAAAGTCCGGTCAGGTCGGCGGCACCGGGTCGACATCCGCCGGCACGCTCTGGATTCCGGGCAATACCCAGGGCCGGGATGCCGGCTACAACGACAGCGCAGAGCAGGCGGACTTATATCTGAGCGCGCTGATCGGGGCGGCGACCAACCGGGATCTCAGGAACGCCTTTCTGCAAACCGCACCGGCGGCGATCGATTATCTTTGTGCGCGCACCGACGTGCAGTTTGTTGCCTGCGGGCCGCACCCGGACTATCGCAGCAACATGGCGGGTGCAGCTTTTGCCGGACGCGCTATCGTTTCTGCGCCGTTCGACGGACGGCTGCTGGGCGGCGATTTTCGGCGCGTTCGTCCGCCCATTCCGGAATTCATGGTGTTCGGCGGCATGATGGTCGGGAAGCCGGATATCGCGCCGCTCGTTGGCCGTTTCCGGTCAATCGCCAATTTCATCTATTCGGCAAAATTGTTCGCACGTTATCTTGCCGATCGCCTGCGCTATCCGCGCGGTACGCGCATCATGATGGGCAATGCGCTCATCGGCCGGTTGTTCTACAGTCTGCGCAAGCGCGACGTGCCGATCCTGTTCGATGCGTCGATTATGGATGTGACCGGCGATCAAGGCGGCGTCACCGGCGCCCGCGTGAATATCGGCGGACGGGATATCTTCGTCAGGACCCGCAAGGGCGTGGTGCTTTCGACCGGCGGCTACGCGCATAACGAACGCTTGCGCGAGGCGTTCATGCCGCAGCCGGTTCCGGCCTATTCGATGAGCTACGAAGGCAACCGGGGCGACGGCGTCGCGATCGGCCAGCGGCTGGGTGCGGCCATCGCACCCGAGCGCTGCACCAGCGGATTGTGGACGCCGGTATCGGTCGTGCCGCGGTCTGACGGAAGCAAGGGCCTGTTTCCGCACCTCGTGCTAGACCGCGCCAAACCCGGCCTGATTGCCGTGAACTCGACCGGTCATCGCTTTGTCAACGAAGCTGCATCATACCATGATTTCGTGCTGGCCATGTTCGAGAGCCAAAAGTCGGCGCCGTCGATCCCGGCCTGGCTGATATGCGATGCGCTGTTTCTCGGAAAATACGGTTTGGGCATTGTGTATCCCGGCCACCGCAATCCCGGAAAATTCGTCGACAGCGGCTATTTGGTGCGTGCGCCCGCAATCGAAGCGCTTGCGGAGAGGATCGGCGTAAGCGCCATTCAATTGCGCAATACAATTACGCGCTTTAACGGCTTTGCGGAAACCGGAGTCGATGTGGATTTCGGCAAGGGCGAGACCGAACTTAACCGTTTCAACGGCGATGCAGGGCACAAGCCCAATCCCTGTATCGGGCCGATCTCGACGCCGCCGTTCTATGCGCTGCGCGTCTGGCCGGCGGACATTGCGGTCAGTACCGGTCTTGCGACCGATGCCGATGCGCGCGTGCTCGACGTGGACGGCAAGCCTATTCGGGGACTTTATGCCTGCGGCAATGACATGGCGTCGGTCATGGGGGGCAGCTATCCCGGTCCCGGCACGACACTGGGCCCGGCGATCGTGTTTGCATATCGCGCGGCAATGCACGCGCGCGGAGCTTGACCCGCGCGCCGTCTATCTCGCATCCGACGAGGTCGCGATTACCACCGGGCAGGTCCTGTCGGTCGATACCGGAGTATCGATCAGGTAGTGATCGCCTCGCCAATGGCCGGTCACGATTTCACTTGGCGCAGGAACCATTTCGTTGGAAGCTGGTGCAACCTAGAGGCGATTGGTTCCCGGAGGAACCGATGAAGAACATTATCGTCTGCTGTGACGGTACATGGAATACGCCGACAGAAATGGATCACGGGCTGCCGTCGCCCACCAACGTGGTCAAGATCTATAACGCCCTCAAACGCGACGACACACAGCTTGCCTACTATCATCCCGGCGTTGGCACAGAAAAAGGCTGGTGGGCCCATCTGGCTGGTGGCAGCACTGGCGAGGGTCTCGACCAGAACATCATGAGTGCCTACCGCTGGCTCGGCACGCATTATTCGGTCGGCGACAAGATATTTCTTTTTGGCTTCAGCCGCGGCGCCTATACCGTCCGCAGCCTCGGCGGGCTGATCGCCAAGTGTGGCCTCATCGATCTTTCTGCGCGCACGACCCCCGACGAGGTGTGGAAACGCGTGGGCGAAGTATTTGCTGCCTATCGGTCGGGCGCCGCGTTCGCCAATCCGGACGGATATCCGTTTTTCAATACGGCGGCAGGGCAACCCGCGAAGGAAAAGACACCAATCCATTTCATCGGTGTCTGGGATACCGTGGGCGCGCTCGGTATCCCCGAGGATCTGGCGCTACTGGGTCTGCTCGATAGCGTGAATAAGTACCGGTTTCACGACACCAGCTTGAGCCACGTCGTGGCACATGCGCGCCACGCAGTGGCCATTGACGAGAAGCGGGCAAGCTTCGCGCCGACGCTGTGGTCGCAGCCGAAACCGCCCACCGAAATGAAGCAGGTCTGGTTTCCAGGCGTGCATTGCGACGTTGGCGGTGGTTATGTCGAGACTGGTCTTTCGGACCGCGCACTGCAGTGGATGATAGACGAAGCGGAAAATTGCGGCCTCGCCTTTCGCCCACATGTCAAGGCGCAGCTCGCTCCCGACCCGCTCGGCGTCGTACATGAGTCGTGCTCCGGGGTTTTCAAGGCCCTGAAGACCAAGCCGCGGTCGGTGCCGTCGATCCCCGCCGGCGCCGCCATTCTCGATCATTCGACTGTCAAGCGGAACAATAATGCTCCGCTCCTGCAAGGAGACTATTGGCCGATCGAAATATTGCCGCCTGGCGGAAACCGGACAGTCGATATTTACGCTGCCGAGCACTGGAACCGGACCGGTCTCTACCTGGAAGCTGGCAAGACGTATCAATTCACCGCCTCCGGCCAATGGGTCGATCACAGAGATCAATTCAATCCGGCGGGAGGAGAGAATACCGGTTTCCATTTGGGCGACTTGGTCCGCTCCGCGTCAACGCTGTTCGGGGAAGCCGAGATGCTCTTTAGGAATGTCACCGGGCGGGATGCCGATTTCTGGTTTACACGGCGGGACGAAGAGGCGCCCTGGTTTGCACTGATGGCATATATCGCCAGTGACGTCGGCGAGGACGTTACGACATTGGCGCAAGGCCAAGGCTTCATGATCGGCGAGAGCGTGACCTTCGTGCCAAAACTCGGCGGCTATCTCTATTGCTACGCCAACGATGCCTGGCAGACCTATGGTAACAATCGTGGAAGCGTTGCGCTCACGGTGAAGCGTCTGCCGTGATTGCCGCGTCGGCGGAGCCTTGCGCTGAGTGAAGAAGTCTTTCGACAATTGGCGACCGGGCCCGCAGCCTTTGCCGATAGCGGAATTCCCAATATTGCGCTGAATCCTTCGGCTGGCGCATCAGCACTTTTTGACTCCCCTTTCAAATTCCATTACCCGCAACGCCACCATGGCAACCGCGACCAAATCCAGGCGCAAGCGAAAGACCAAGGCCAAGGCCAAACGCAAGGCCAAGGGCAAGGCCAAGCGCAAAACCAAGCGCAAGACCACGCATCGCGCCACGCGCAAGCCGAAGGCAAAAACCAGGGCAGGCGAGCCCAGGAGGAAGGCAACCAGACCCAAGGGCAATGCTGGGCGGCTCAAGGCCAAAGGCAATTCCAAAACCAAGCCGACGCGAGATGGCGCGCCGAAGGCCGGCGCGAAGCGTAAAGCCGTAGCCGGGGCCAAGGGCAGCTCCGGGCCCAGGCCTCCTTCAGCCACGCCCACTCAGCATCTGTTCGCCGCCATGCTCTCCCGCGTGTGCAAGGCGACGGCATCATTTGTCCCTGGTGCTGACCTTTCCCGCATCGTCGTCGAACCGCCACGCGATCCGAGTCATGGCGACATGGCGACCAACGCAGCGATGGTACTCGCCAAGGATGCCGGCAGGAATCCGCGCGAACTGGCGGAAGCCATTGCGGCCAGGCTGCGCGACGACGCCACGGTCGCAAAAGTCGATGTCGCCGGCCCGGGCTTTATCAACCTTTCCCTCAAGCCGCACGTCTGGGGCGAAGAGCTGCGCCTGGCGATTGCAGCGGGCAGGGACTACGGCCGCAGCGCCATGGGCAATGGCGAAATGGTCAATGTCGAATACGTCTCTGCCAATCCGACCGGCCCGTTGCATGTCGGCCATGGCCGCGGCGCAGTGTTCGGAGACGCGCTGGCCAACCTGCTGGTGTTCTCCGGCTACAAGGTGACGCGCGAATATTACATCAACGATGCGGGCGCGCAGGTCGACGTGCTCGCGCGGTCTGCCTTCCTGCGTTATCGCGAGGCACTGGGCGAGGCCATCGGAGAAATTCCGGAGGGGCTTTATCCCGGCGACTATCTCAAGGAATGCGGAGCCGAACTGGCCGCCGACTACGGAACGAAACTGAAGGAAATGGCGGAAGCCGAATGGCTTCCCATCGTGCGCCGGCGCGCGACCGACATGATGATGGCGGAAATCCGCAACGACCTGATGGGCCTCAATGTCGTGCCGGATGTATTTTATTCCGAGCGCTCACTGATCGAAGGCGAAGAGCCTGATCCCTTCGCGCCCGCGCCCGCCGCCGAAAGGCCCAAGGATGTCGTTGCGGCGACCGTCGAAACCTTGCGGGCGCAGGGCCATGTGTATGAGGGGCGGCTCCCGCCGCCCAAGAGCGGCGCAGTCGAGGACTGGGAGGACCGCGAGCAGACGCTGTTCCGTTCGACCGCCTTTGGCGACGACGTCGACAGGCCGCTGAAGAAATCGGACGGCAGCTACACCTACTTCGCGACCGACATTGCCTATCACAAGACCAAACTGGATCGCGGGTTTCGCCATCTGATCGACGTATGGGGTGCCGATCACGGCGGTTACGTCAAGCGCATGCAAGCGGCGGTGAAAGCCCTCAGCGGCGGCAAGGCGGATCTTGATGTCAAACTGGTGCAGCTGGTGCGGCTGCTGCGCGCGGGCGAACCGGTCAAGATGTCGAAACGGGCAGGCGACTACGTCACGCTACGTGAGGTCGTGGACGAGGTCGGCCGCAGCGCGGTGCGGTTCGATATGCTCTACCGCAAGAACGACGCCGTACTGGATTTTGACCTCGCCAGGGTGATCGAGCACTCGAGAGATAATCCGGTTTTCTATGTCCAGTACGGCCATGCCCGCGGACAGTCCGTGTTTCGTAATGCACGCGCGGACATGCCGGACGTCCCCGAGACGGCGGAGGAGCGTGCGCGTTGGCTGGAGCGGGCCCCGCTCGATCGGCTGAGCGATCCCGGGGAACTCGCCATCATGCGCCGGATTGCGCTTTATCCACGTCTGGTGGAGGCCGCGGCGGCCGCCCACGAGCCGCACCGCATTGCCTTTTATCTCTATGAATTAGCAAGCGAATTCCACACACATTGGACTCGTGGAAAAGACTTGCCTCATTTACGCTTCATTATACAGAATGATCCACATACAACCTTGGCGCGGCTCGCCTTGGTGCAGGGGATCGTCGCCGTTCTCGCCTCGGGATTGGCGCTGCTCGGGGTCGAAGCGCCGGACGAAATGCGGTAGTTCTTGAGCTGTTGGGCTGCGTAAGCCGTGGCTCCGGGTTCGAATGAGCGAGGGCGAGCTCAATTAAATCGGGGATCGAATGGCGGACGATCATACTCAACGACCTTATCGTTCCAATGACATGCACGGACGCGGCGCGCCGTCGACCGCTCCGGGACAGAACTCCTCCAGCGATCCGCTCGCCGAACTTGCCCGCCTGATCGGGCAAAACGATCCGTTTGCTGAATACGGGCGCCAGAGTGCTCACCGTGCCGCCGCACCGCGCACGGCTGAGCCGGCACCCGACTGGGACACACAGACAACAGTGCCGGGATACGCGCAGCAGATGCCGCCCGACACTGCGCCGAATTTCGGCGATGGTGACCACTATGCGGGGACCGCGCCGCAGGACGTATACCGGGAGGCTACGGATTTCGGCCCGCCGCCGGCGCCGCGCCAGACATATGGCAACATGCCGTATGGCGCCGGTCCCGATTCGTATCGGACTGAACTCGAGAATCAGGATTATGCCGGCGATCAGGTGCCTGGCTATGAGACCGACCCCTATTATGCCAACCAGATGCCGCAGGCGGGCGAGGATCTCTATGACGATGTCCCGCCATCGCGCCGGCGTACGGGCATTCTGGCGATCGCCGCGGTTCTCGCGCTTGCCGTGATTGGAACTGCCGGCGCTTTCGGTTACCGCGCGCTGTTCGGCTCGTCCGGGTCGAGCGGGCCGCCCCCGGTGATCAAAGCCGACGCAACACCGAGCAAGATCGTACCGGCCGCCAGGAGCAAGGATCCGCAGAACAGCAAGCTGATCTACGATCGTGTGAGTGAACGCGGGCAGGGCGAAAAGGTTGTGTCGCGCGAAGAGCAGCCGATGGAGATGAAAGATAAACCGACCGGTTTTCCGCAAGCGAATGGCGCGCAGCCACAGGCGCTCGGCAGCGGCATCGTCGGCACGGAGCCGAAGAAAATTCATACCATCGCAATCCGCCCCGATCAGCCTGTGACGAGCGATGCACCGCCATCGGGCGTGCCGGCGCCGGCGGGTGCCCCGACCCGGGTGGCAACTGTTGCACCTGCCCAGCAGCCCGCGCCTCCGCCCGTCACCAGAAGCATCGGCAATGCATCGGCCGCGGCCGATCCACCACCGCAGCCGCCAGCAGCGCCCGCCCGGCGCGCGCAGGCGCCCGCCAATGCACCATTGTCGCTGAGTCCGAATGCACAGGCGCCTGCCCGGGCGCCATCTCGCCCCACACGCACCGCCTCGGTACCGCCGGCCCAGGCTGCGGCTGGCCGCGCTGCTCCGGCCCCGCGCGCCACCGGTGGCTACGCGGTGCAGGTTTCGTCCCAGCGGAGCGAAGCTGACGCGCAGGCAGCCTTCCGCAGCTTGCAGGCCAAGTACCCCAGCCAGCTCGGCGGCAAGCAGCCGATCATCCACCGCGTGGATCTCGGTGCCAAAGGCATCTATTTCCGGGCCATGGTCGGCCCCTTTGCTGATGCCCACGCCGCGAGCACGCTGTGCTCGAGCCTTAAGGCGGCCGGCGGAAGCTGCCTCATCCAGAGGAATTAGCGCCCTCAACCTTGACCCTCGGCAACGGCGCGGGCTAATCCGCGCCGATGACTGCGCGCGCATTCATCACCGGCTTGGCGGGGATTGAGGTTTCCGCCAACGAGCGCGCGTTTCTCCGCGAGGCCCAGCCTTGGGGCCTCATCATCTTCAAGAGGAATGTGAAGACGCCGGAGCAAGTTCAGGAATTCGTTCGCGCATTTCGCGACACGATAGGCTGGGAAGCGCCTGTGCTGGTTGACCAGGAAGGCGGCAGGGTTCAGCGGTTTGGCCCACCTCAATGGCCGGCCTATCCGCCTGGCGCGCGTTATGGAGAGCTTTATGACCGCGATCCGGCGTCCGGGCTGGCGGCGGCGCGGCTGGCCGGCCACCTGATCGCTGCCGATCTGCGGCCGCTCGGTATCGACGTCGATTGTCTGCCTTTGGCGGATATGCCCGCCGCCGGCGGCGATCCGGTCATTGGCGACCGGGCCTATGGAACCGAGCCAGGCAAGGTCGCTGCCATTGCTGCGGCCATTGCCGAAGGGCTGCAGGCGGGCGGCGTCTTGCCGGTGCTCAAGCACCTGCCTGGTCACGGCCGTGCTGCCGCCGACAGCCACCACAAGCTGCCGGTCGTGGAAACCGACCGGGCTACCCTCGAGGCCACCGATTTTGCCGCGTTCCGACCGCTTTGCGGGCTCCCGCTCGGCATGACCGCACATGTTGTGTTTTCCGCTATCGACCCCGTCGCACCCGCCACCACTTCGGTCACAATGGTGCGCGATGTGATTCGCGGGTTTATCGGATTCCAGGGCCTGTTGATGAGCGACGACGTATCGATGAACGCGTTGTCCGGCACCATCGCCGAGCGTAGCCGTGCGGCATTTGCCGCCGGCTGCGATGTCGTGCTCCACTGCAACGGCGATATGCAGGAAATGAGCGCGGTGGCCGGCGAGGCGCCGAGGCTTGCGGGCGCTTCCGCCGAGCGCGCGGAGGCGGCGCTGATGGCGCGTTCAGGCCCCGAAGAATTCGACATCGATGCCGCGCGCAAGGTTTTCGCCCAGATGGTTGCCGACGAACATTCGGCTGCGCAACGCAAGATCGGGTGATGAACGTGGAAGAATTCGACACCAACATCTCCGCGGAACGCGGCACCAGCGAACCGGCCATGATCGTGGACGTGGAAGGTTTCGAGGGGCCACTCGATCTGCTGCTTGCGCTTGCGCGCACGCAAAAGGTGGATCTCGCCAAGATTTCGATCCTGGCTCTGGCAGATCAATATCTCACCTTCATCGAGGCCGCGCGTCAGTTGCGGCTCGAACTTGCGGCCGACTATCTGGTGATGGCGGCGTGGCTCGCCTACCTGAAATCGCGCCTGCTGCTGCCGGAAACGGCAACCGGCGAAGGGCCGAGTGCCGAGGACATGGCGATGGCGCTGGCCTATCGCCTGCGCCGTCTGGAGGCATTCCGCGATGTGGCAACGCGTCTGATGGGACGGCCGCAGCTCAATCGCGATGTGTTTGCGCGTGGCGCACCGGAGCCGATCGCCGAGATCAAAGAGGCGGAATGGTCGGCGACGTTGTACGATTTGCTCAGCGCCTATGCTACACAGCGTTCGCGAAGCGCCCTGTCACGCGTACGCTTCAAGCAGCGCACGGTGTGGTCGCTGGCCGAAGCGCGTGCGGCACTCGATCGCCTGATCGGGCAGACCTCGGATTGGGCCAGACTCGACGAGTTCCTGATTGCCTTTGTGGTGGAGCCTGCCGTGGCAGCCACCGTGTTTGCGTCCTCGTTTGCCTCTGCGCTCGAACTGGTGCGCGAAGGGGTTGCCGAGATTCATCAAAAAGAGTCGTTCGCGCCGATCTATATGCGTAAGCGTGTCGGCGGGAATGGAAGTGCTACGACGTATGACGCGCAAGAAACCGCATAAGGAGACCGCCTCGATGCCGAGCGTGGCCAAGAAGCTCGTGATCGTGCACAACGACGAGCCGGTGCCGGAGTTGCCGCAACAGCAGGCCACACGGCCGGAAGAACTGCGCTTGCTGGAAGCGTTGTTGTTCGCCGCGCGCGAGCCGCTCGACGAATCCATCCTCAAGCGCCAACTCCCCAACGGCGTGGACGTGAAAGACGTGCTGGCGCGGCTGAGGGACGAGTACGCGACGCGCGGCGTCAACCTGGTGCGCGTCGGCAAGAAGTGGACCTTCCGCACCGCCGGTGACCTGTCCTGGCTGCTCACCAAGCAGACGGTGGAAACGCGCAAGCTTTCGCGCGCGGCCATCGAGACACTTGCCATCATCGCCTATCACCAACCGGTGACCCGCGCCGAGATCGAGGAAATCCGCGGCGTGGTGGCGGCGGCCGGCACACTCGACGTGCTGCTCAAGACCGGCTGGATCAGGCCGCGCGGCCGGCGCAAGGCGCCGGGCCGGCCGATCACCTATGGAACCACCGAGGAGTTCCTTTCGCATTTCGGACTGGAAGGCGTGGCAGATCTGCCAGGCCTCGATGAGCTCAAAGGAGCAGGGCTGCTGGAGGGCAATTTGCCTCCGGGATTTGGCGTGCCGCTGCCGTCCGATGACTCGACATTGCGGGACGATGAAGACCCGCTCGAGCCGGGCGATCTCGACCTCGGTCTCGCACCGCCGCCGTCGCGCAGCGAGAAGTAAACCTTCGGAAATTAAGGTAAATTTCGGGCCGTCCGCGACATCAGGGCCGCCCGGGCGGGCGGTTATGTCCTTGTTTTTGCCGCGCCCGAAGCCTAGTTTCTAAATCAAATCATGGGCGGGACGCGCTTTCTCGAAAGCCGGTCGCTGCGGAGGATTTGCCGATGGGTTCGCTTAGCATATGGCACTGGATCGTCGTTCTGTTGGTCGTGATGGTCCTGTTCGGTGGCCGGGGAAAGATATCGTCGCTGATGGGTGATTTCGCCCAGGGCATCAAGGCCTTCAAGAAAGGCATGTCCGAGGACGAAAAGACCGCGGAGACGAAACCCGAGCCGACAAAGACCATCGATCATCAGGCTGCCGGCGGAACGCCGAAGACGGAAGCCGAGCGCCGCGCCGAGGGCGCGCACTCTTAAGTATCTGCCGCCGCGGCGTGGATCGGGCGGCCGCAGTGACGGCGACATATTTGCTTGCGCATGATCTCGTCCGAAAACCAGCGAAGACTTTTCGGGACCATGCGCCGGAGTCATCTGGCCCATGTTTGATCTTGGCTGGGGCGAGCTCGTCGTCATCGGCATCGTCGCACTGATCGCGATCGGGCCGAAGGAGCTGCCGACCGTATTGCGCACGCTCGGCCAGTACATGGCCAAGGTTCGCCGGATGGCGTCCGAATTCCAGGGCCAGTTCCAGGAAGCGATGCGCGAGGCCGAGCTGCACGACCTCAAGAAGCAGGCCGAGGATCTGGGCTCGTCTGTGACCGACATCACCAGCTTCGATCCCATGGCCGACGTGCAGAAGGATTTGCAGTCCGCGGTCGAGAGCGAACCTGCAAAGGCTGAACTGGCCGCGCCCGAACCGACAGCAACCGATCCTGCCGAAACGCCCGCGCCAGCGGAGACAGCATCGGAGCCGCTGCCGGCCGTCGATGTGCCGCTGCCGGATGAACCCGCGCCCGTTTCGGAAAAGGATTTCGCAGCCGTCGAACCGCCCGCCAAGCAGGCCGGGGGCAAGGCATGAGTCACGAGGATATCGAGGCCACCAAGGCGCCCTTGATGGAGCACCTGATCGAGCTGCGCTCGCGGCTGATCAAGGCGGTGGTCGCCTTTGGCGTCATGTTCGCGATCTGCTTCGTGTTCGCCAAGGACATCTACAATGTGCTGGTGTGGCCGTTCGTGTGGGTGGCGGGGCCGGAGAATTCCAAATTCATTTACACGGCGCTGCTCGAATACTTTGTCACGCAGTTGAAGCTGGCAATGTTCGGTGCCGCTTTCCTCTCGTTTCCGATCGTGGCGGGGCAGATCTACATGTTTGTTGCGCCCGGGCTTTATCGCAATGAGCGCAAGGCATTCCTGCCATATCTGATCGCGACGCCGTTTTTCTTCACGCTCGGCGCGCTGGTCGTCTACTTCCTGGTATTTCCGATGCTGATCCGGTTTTCGCTGCACATGCAGCAGCCGGGCGATGGAAACGACGCGACGATTTCGCTGATGCCCAAGGTCGGCGAATATCTTTCGCTGATGATGGCGCTCGTATTGGCATTCGGCGTGGCGTTCCAGCTGCCGGTGATCCTGACGCTGCTGGGACGGATCGGGCTGATCACCGCCGACCAGCTCAAGGCCAAGCGCCGCTATTTCATCGTCGGCGCATTCGTGCTCGCGGCCGTTCTCACCCCGCCCGACGTCATCAGCCAGATGTCGCTGGCGGTACCGCTCCTGCTGCTCTACGAGGGCTCGATCTGGTCGGTGCGCATGGTGCAGAAACGGGCCGAGGCAGACGCCGCCGCCAAGGCGAATGGCGGCACTCCTGACGACGCCGATCCCGACGACGTGGCGGCAAAACCTGCGGAGTAGGGCGGTGCAACACCCACGCTTTCCCTCTCCCCTTGTGGGAGAGCGTGGTGAGCGCTGAAGCGTAGCGAAGCGCGAGCCGGGTGAGGGGGCGGTGACTGAGTTGATGGTCGTCCCCCTCACCCGCCTCGCTCACTTCGTTCGCTCGGCACCCTCTCCCACAAGGGGAGAGGGAAGGTCAGCGCCATCCAGCTATTGCAGCCTGTCGATTTTAGGTAATAAGCCTCCGCCCATGTACGACATCAAATGGATTCGCGAGCATCCTGACGCATTCGACCGCGGCCTCACGCGGCGTGGACTGGAGCCATTGTCCAGGAAACTGCTCGCGCTCGACGAGACCCGGCGGGCGCTGATCACCAGGCTCGAACAGGCCCAGGCGCGGCGAAACGCGGCTTCCAAAGAAATCGGCCACGCCAAGGGCAGGAAGGACGAAGCCGCGGCGCAGAAGCTGATGGCCGAGGTGGCGGAATACAAAACCTCGATCCCCGCGTTGGAAGCAGAAGAAAAGGAAGCCTCCGCGGCGCTGGAAAAGGAGCTGGCGCAAATTCCCAACATGCCGCTTGACGACGTACCCGATGGCGCGGACGAGAAGGGGAATGTCGAGCATCATCAGTTCGACAAGAAGCGGACCTACGCCTTCACGCCCAAGCAACATTTCGAATTGGGCGAAGCGCTCGGCCAGATGGATTTCGAACTGGCGGCCAAATTGTCCGGCGCACGCTTCGTGGTGTTGCAGAAAGGTCTTGCGCGGATGGAACGCGCGCTCGGGCAGTTTTTTCTCGATGTACATACGAGCGAGAAGCATGGCTACTCGGAGGTCAGTCCGCCGTTGATGGTGGCAGATGATGTGATGTTCGGTACAGCTCAGCTACCAAAATTTGCAGATGATCAGTTCATTTCGCTGAACAAAAGAGACCTGTTGTCGTACGCGACTTGGGCGGCGGTCTTCGAGCGTGCCGAGGGTCTCGGAATAGACTATGAGGACGAAAAGAATAGAGCCGAGCTAGGTCGTCTGTATGACGAAGAGTATGAGAAACAACCAAAGTATCAACGTCGCTGGCTCATTCCCACCGCCGAGGTACCGCTCACCAATCTGGTCCGCGAATCCATCGTCGACGAGGACAAGCTGCCGATGCGGCTGACCGCCTGCACGCCATGCTTCCGCGCCGAAGCGGGTGCGGCCGGCAAGGATACGCGCGGCATGATCCGCCAGCACCAGTTCACCAAGGTCGAGCTGGTTTCCATCACCACGCCGGAAAAATCCCGCGAGGAACATGAGCGCATGCTCGCCTGTGCGGAGGAAGTGCTGAAGAAGCTCGATCTGCACTACCGCGTGGTCACGCTCTGCACCGGCGACATGGGGTTCGCCGCGCAGAAGACCTACGACATCGAAGTCTGGCTGCCCGGTCAGAACATGTATCGCGAAATCTCATCCTGTTCGGTCTGCGGCGATTTCCAGGCGCGCCGTATGGATGCGCGCTACAAGGGCAAGGACGGCAAGGTCAAAGGGCACGTGCACACGCTCAACGGCTCCGGTGTCGCGGTCGGCCGCGCGCTGATCGCGGTGATGGAGACCTACCAGCAGGAGGATGGCTCCATCGCGGTGCCGGAAGCGCTCAAGCCCTATATGGGTGGGATAGGCAAGATCGAGCGCAATGTGTAAGGAAAATTCGCGAAACTCTCCTGCGGTGTCCCGGATGCGGTGCAGCACGAGCGAAGCGAAGTGGTGCACCGCTGATCCGGGATCCAGTTTTTATTCGGGCTAATCGGGGTCCCGGGTCTGCAGCGCATCACTTCGTGCTGCACTGCGCCCGGGACACGAAAAGGTACGTGATGCGTATTCTCATCACAAACGACGACGGCATCCATGCGCCGGGCCTTGCAGCCTGCGAGGAAATTGCCCGGGCGCTGGCGGACGACGTGTGGATCGTGGCGCCGGAAACGGACCAATCCGGCGTGTCGCATTCGCTGTCGCTGAACGATCCGCTGCGGCTGCGCGAGGTCGGCGAGCGGCATTTCGCGGTAAAGGGTACGCCCACCGACTGTGTCATCATGGGCGTGCGCCACATCATGAAGGACGTTCCGGACCTCGTGCTTTCGGGCGTCAACCGCGGCCGCAATTGCGCCGAGGACGTCACGTATTCGGGAACGGTCGCCGGGGCCATGGAAGGCACGGTGCTCGGAATTCCGTCGTTCGCGCTGTCGCAGGCCTACGCGTTCACCACCAAGCATCATCCGTTCTGGGAAACCGCGATCAAGTTTGCGCCCGACCTGATCCGCAAGGTGCTCGCGACCGGCATGCCGCGCGACGTACTCGTCAATGTGAATTTTCCCGACTGCCCGCCCGGCGAGGTCGCCGGCGTCGCAATCACCACCCAGGGAAAGCGCGACCAGGAGCTCTTGCGCATCGACGCGCGGCATGACGGACGCGGCAATCCATATTACTGGATCGCTTTCGGCCGCGGTGGAGTCGTCGGCGCGGCAAACGGCAGCGATCTCGCTGCGCTGAATGACAAGTGTATTGCAGTGACACCGCTACGGCTCGACCTGACCGACGAGCCGTTCATGACCAAGCTGGCGGAAGTGTTCGACTAGACCATGATCCATTCGCGTTGAACCAAACCCCGCTCATTCCCGCCCCCGCCTGCGCGGGGGCAGGCTCCAGCGGGAATCCAGGGTCACGCTGAAACGCCTGTCATTTTTGCCCTGGGTCCCCGCTTGCGCGGGGACGAGCGGAGGGTCGCGCAATTCAATGTGAACAGATCATGTTCTGGATTGATAGAGAAATGGCCCGCTCATTCTTGCCTCTGCACAGGCGGGCTGGGAATGAGCGAAGGACATCTACGCGTGGGCCAACAGATCGGCGAGCGTGCGCTCGAGCTGATCGGTCTGGAATGGTTTCTGCAGCGAAGGGCGGTCACGATAGCGCTCGGGGAGGCTTTGTTCGCCATATCCGGTGACGAATACGAACGGCATGCTGCGTTCGGCCAGAATATCGGCGACGGGGTACACTTCCTCGCCATCGAGGTTGACATCAAGAATGGCGGCGCTGAATTCGCCGTCGGCCGCGAACTTGCCGGCTTCGGCAATCGTCCCGACCGCCGCAGCCACGCCATAGCCGAGCTCGGCGAGCATGTCCTCCAGCAGCATGCGTATGAGGTATTCATCCTCGACCACGAATACACGGGGCGCGGATTTCGAGGATTCACTCATCGCCTGCTCCCGCCCGACAACGCTCGCGTGAGGTCCCGGGTTCCATCCACCGCGCGTCGTGCGCGGCCTGCAAAGCTTACATGAATTGCCGACAATCGTGCTAAAAATGAGGAAGGAGGTAGCCGTGTCGGAGCGACCGGAACAGCAAGACGATGATCGCATGGAATTCCTGCTGACCTTGCGGCGGCGGGGCATTTCCGATCCAGCGGTCCTGCGGGCCATGGATGAAGTCCCGCGCGCCCGTTTCGTCGAGCCGGCATTCACCAAGCGAGCCTATGCGGACCAGGCGCTGCCGATCGATTGCGGTCAGACCATCAGCCAGCCCTATGTCGTGGCCTACATGACCGAAAAGCTGGCGCTGCGTCCGCATGATCGGGTGCTCGAAGTGGGTACCGGCTCGGGCTATCAGGCCGCCGTGCTGTCGCGGCTGGCGCGCGAGGTGGTCAGCATCGAACGTTATCGCACCCTGGCGGAGGAGGCGCGCGCACGATTGCAATCGCTCGGCTACCACAACGTCGATGTAATCGTGGGCGACGGCCTTGCCGGCGTGCCGAGCCGCGCACCGTTTGAACGTATTATCGTCACCGCCGCGGCGGCTGAATTGCCGCAAGCCCTGATCGATCAGCTTGCCGATGACGGTGTCATGGTGCTGCCCCTCGGGCCGCACGGCGGATCTCAACACATTGTCAAGCTTACCAAATCGCAAACGGGAATTTCCCGGGAGGACCTGATCGCGGTGCGGTTTGTGCCGTTGTTGCCGGGGCGGGCAAAGGAACTCTAGCGGTTTTCCTGTGCGCGATCCTTTCGGGACTGACGATCGGCTGTGACATTTACGTCGAAAGTGATTGTGGCGGCAACGATCTGGTAATTCTTAAAACCTTATTTACTCGCTGCTGGTTTAGTTCGAATTCTCCGTTTGTTGCGTATCAGTGAGTAACCACATGTCGCGCCCCAACGTGCAGTTCCGCTCGCGTGCAATCCCGAAGATCTGGCCTCGCGTTGCAGTCCTTGCGCTGGTCGCCATTGGCGCCGCCGGATGTGCGGACAGCGCGCGTTTCGACTCAAATCCTTTCGCATCCAACGACCGCGCGCCACCGCCGGCACAGCAGGATGTCACCGGTTCGGTCTCGTCGCGTCCGGCGACCGCGAACCGTGTCGTGTCGCAGCCGCTTCCGTCGCCGAGCCGTCCGGCGACCGTCGCCAGCTCGAACGCCGGCGCCTATAACGGGCAGGGTTTCGCGGCCTACCGGCCGGCGCCGCACGGCACCGATGTCACGGGCGCGACGCAGCGCGCATCAGCGCCGAAAGCGGCGGAGCCGGCGCGGACTGCCGGGAGCGTTCACGTGGTCGGTCCCGGCGAGACCCTTTACGGAATTGCGCGCCGTCACAGCATCTCTCCGGCGGCGCTTGCACGTGCGAATAACATTCAGCTCAACACCAGGCTCAATATCGGGGATCGCCTGAATGTCCCCGGCGGGCGTCCGGCTGTCGCGCAACATGCGCCGCCGCCGCGCGTGGCGCAGCCGCGGACCGTAAAAGCCCAGAAGGTCGCAAGCGCACCGGTCGAAAACGCGCGCGTCGTTACTCCGGTAACCCATACGACCGAAAGCGTGACCAAGACTGCCGAGGCGGTCGGCGGCATCCCGTCATTCCGCTGGCCGGTCAAGGGCCGCATCATCGCCGGCTTCGGCAAGCGGCCGAACGGAACTGAAAACGATGGCATCAACCTGGCAGTGCCGGAAGGCACGCCGATCAAGGCCGCAGAGGACGGCGTCGTCGCCTATGCCGGCAACGAACTCAAAGGCTACGGCAACCTGGTGCTGGTCCGCCACGCCAACGGCTACGTGTCAGCCTATGCCAATGCCAGCGCGCTGCTGGTCAAGCGCGGCGATACCATCAAGCGCGGACAGGTGATCGCGCGCGCAGGGCAGACCGGCAACGTCACATCGCCGCAACTGCATTTCGAGATCCGTAAAGGGTCGACTCCGGTCGATCCGGCGAAATACCTCAGCGGCGCCTAGTTCACATTCAAGCGTACGCCCGCCGCCCGGGTCTGCAATCTCTGCTTGAGGATTGTCGCTCTGGATTCCCGCTTGCGCGGGAATGAGCGGGTAGGACGGGCGTTCAATTTTACTCCGCTCACCCCTCGCGACCCGCCTACGCGTGCTATGCAAGCTTCGGCGGGTTTAAGTCCGCGTGAGCGCGAAGGCGGAATGCGGGGGTCCAGGGCCACCGAACGCCAATGGTGCTGCTGCCCGGCGGATTCCTGATGGAGGCTGCCTTGCGCACGCGCCGACGGGAACGAGTGGGAGATTCTCGTCCGGACGGGGCTAATCCTTCAACGCCACGCCCAGCCTGCCGGCGAGGTCCTGCACGAATTGCCAAGCTACGCGGCCGGAGCGCGATCCGCGGGTGGTCGACCATTCCAGCGCCTCGCGCGCCAGCGCTTCGCCGCGCGCCGGGATCTTGTAGTGTGCGACGTAGCTTTCAACCATCGCCAGATATTCATCCTGGCTGCAGCGGTGGAAGCCGAGCCAGAGGCCGAACCGGTCAGACAGTGACACCTTTTCCTCCACGGTCTCGCCCGGATTGATCGCAGTCGAGCGTTCGTTCTCCATCATGTCGCGTGACATCAGATGGCGGCGATTCGAGGTGGCGTAAAAGATCACATTGTCCGGCCGGCCTTCGATCCCGCCTTCCAGCAGCGCCTTGAGCGACTTGTAGGTGGTGTCCTCTGTGTCGAATGACAGATCATCGCAGAACACGATGAAGCGATATTTCGAGCCGCGGATCAGCGTCATCAAATCGGGCAGGCTCTGAATATCTTCGCGGTGGATTTCAATCAGCTTGAGCGGCCCATTTCTGGCCTGACGCGCAAGTCCGGCATTGACGGCAGCGTGCGACGCTTTCACCAGCGACGATTTGCCCATGCCGCGCGCGCCCCACAGCAGGGCGTTGTTGGCCGGCAGACCCCTGGCGAAGCGTTCCGTATTCTCCACCAGCACGTCGCGCACGCGATCGATGCCCTTGAGCAGCGACATCTCGACGCGGTTGACGCGCGGCACCGGTGCAAGCCGACGTCCATCGGGATGCCAGACGAAAGCGTCGGCAGCGGCGAAATCGGCGCTGGCCATGCGCCTCGGCGCCAAGCGTTCGAGCGACGCTGCAATTCGTTCCAGCAGGTCGCCGCCAGCCTCGGGCTTTGCCGAGGCTTTCGGCCTGCCTGCGGATTTGTTTTTGGATTTGCGCGTGGGCTTTGCCATCGGGGTTCACTTTGGGGTCGGCTGCTCTTAGCGGGGCTGTGCCGCCCTCGCAAGCCGGGCACGGGGCTAAGTGCAGGAAATGGCCGGTTTTTAAGGCCTTGTGAGCGTTGCAATTGGGGCGGCGGCCGCTATAGTCCGCGCGAAATTATGTTGCGGACGCCGGGCCGGGGATGGCGGGCGGCCTTTCCAAAACCACGCAAGGGAACCTTCGATGTTCATTTCGCCCGCGTATGCGCAAGGCTCGCTGCTCGGCGGGGCAGGCGACGGCGGCGGCATGCTGATGTCGCTGCTGCCGTTCGTGCTGATTTTCGTGATCATGTATTTCCTGATCCTGCGTCCGCAGCAAAAGCGGGTAAAGTTGCATCAGGAAATGGTCAAGAACGTGCGGCGGGGCGACACCGTCATCACCAATGGCGGGCTCATCGGCAAGGTCACCAAGGTGATCGACGAAGACCAGATCGAAATCGAGATTGCGGACGACGTGCGCATTCGCCAGGTCCGGCAGATGGTGTCCGACGTGCGTGCCAAGGGTGAGCCTGTCAAGGACGAGGCCGCGTCCGGTTGATCGCCGGGCCTGTTTGTCTTTAGCCTAGAATTTCCGGACGAAGTCGGGACGTCATGCTTTATTTCACGCGCTGGAAGGCGACGGCCATCGTGCTCACGGCGTTGGCCGTCTGCATGTTCGCCGTTCCCAATTTCCTCCCGGAAAGCATGGTGCAGAGCTGGCCCAAATGGGCGCAGCGTCATGTGGTCCTGGGCCTCGATCTGCAGGGCGGTTCGCACATCCTGCTCGAGGTCGATACCAAAGCCGTCCGCAAGGAAATGCTGGAGACGCTGCGCGATGACGTGCGCCGCGTGCTGCGCGAGGCGCGCATCGGCTATGTCGGTCTGGTGGTGCGGGGCAACAGCGTTGAAGTTCGCATCCGCGAAGGCGCGCATTCCGCCGATGCATTGAACAAACTCAATGCCCTGTCACAGCCGCTGGGCGGCATTCTCGGCACCAGCGGCCAGCGCAGCCTCGACATTGCCACCGAGCCGGGTGAGCTGATCCGGTTGACGCTGACCGAACCGGCCATTGTTGCGCGGGTTCGCCAATCGGTCGAACAGTCGATCCAGATCATCGAGCGCCGCGTCAACGAACTCGGTACCGTCGAGCCACTGATCCAGCGCGAGGGCGCCGACCGCATTCTCGTCCAGGTCCCGGGCCTTCAGGATCCGACCCGGCTGAAGCAATTGCTCGGCAAGACCGCCAAGCTCGATTTCCGCATGGTCGATACGGCGATAACGCCGGAACAGGCCCTTCAGGGCCGCACGCCCCCGGAAGACGAAATTCTCTACAGTTCGAGCACGCCCAAGACTCCCTATGTGATTGAGAAAAGGATACTGGTCTCGGGCGGTGACCTCACCGACGCGCAGCCGGGGTTCGACCAGCGTACCGGCGAGCCGATCGTGACCTTTCGCTTCAATACCTCGGGGGCGCGCAAATTCGCGCAAGTGACACAGGAGAACGTCAACAAGCCGTTCGCCATCGTGCTCGACAACGAGGTGATTTCGGCCCCGGTGATCCGCGAGCCGATCCTTGGGGGCTCGGGACAGATTTCCGGTAATTTCACCGTCCAGAGCGCGAATGACCTTGCCATCCTGCTGCGCGCGGGCGCGCTGCCGGCGCCGTTGACCATCATCGAGGAGCGCACCGTCGGGCCCGGGCTTGGCGCGGACTCGATCGCCAAGGGCAAGATCAGCTCTTACGTGGGCGCGGCGATGGTGATCCTTTTCATGTTCGCGACCTACGGGCTGTTCGGCCTGTTCGCCAATATCGCCGTGGCGATCAACGTCGCCATGATCTTCGGCGTGCTGTCGATGCTCAATGCCACCCTGACCTTGCCCGGCATTGCGGGCATCGTGCTGACCGTCGGCATCGCGGTCGATTCCAACGTGCTGATCTACGAGCGCATCCGCGAAGAGGTGCGCGGCGGGCGCACGCCGATCAACGCCATCGACGCAGGATTCTCCCGCGCGCTTGCCACCATTCTGGATTCCAATATCACCACCTTCATCGCTGCCGCGGTGCTGTTCTATATCGGCACCGGTCCGGTACGCGGTTTTGCCGTCACGCTCGGCATTGGCATCATCACGACGGTCTTCACCGCCTTCACCCTGACGCGACTGATCGTCGCGTACTGGGTCTGGTGGCGGCGTCCGCAGCGCGTGCCGATCTAGGGGAGGCAAGACCGTTGCGCCTGCTTCGCATCGTACCCGACGACACCAAATTCGATTTCATGCGCTTCCGGCGCATCAGCTTTCCTGTTTCGGCCCTGATGTCGATCATCGCGATATCGCTCTATTTCTTTCACGGGCTCAATTTCGGCATCGACTTCAAGGGTGGCACGCTGATCGAAATCCAGAGCAAGTCCGGGCCGGCTGATCTCGCCACGATGCGCGCGACGCTGGGCTCGCTCGGTCTCGGCGAGGTTCAGTTGCAGCAATTCGGCGCGCCCGACGACGTGCTCATCCGCATCGCCGAGCAGCCGGGCGGAGACGCCGCGCAGCAGGAGGCGGTAAACAAGGTGCGCGGCGCGCTTGGCAGTGACGTCGAGTACCGTCGCGTCGAAGTCGTTGGCCCGCGCGTATCGGGCGAATTGCTGTCTTACGGCGTCATCGGGCTGATGCTCGCGATATTCGGCATTCTGATTTACCTGTGGTTCCGTTTCGAATGGCAGTTCGCGCTCGGCGCCATGATCGCCAACGTGCACGACCTGGTGCTGACAATCGGGTTCATGTCCGTGACGCAGATCGACTTCGATCTCACCAGCATTGCCGCGTTGCTCACCATTCTGGGCTATTCGCTCAACGACACGGTGGTGATCTACGACCGCATTCGCGAGATGCTGCGCCGTTACAAGAAGATGCCAATGCCGGATCTGCTTAACGCGTCGGTGAACCAGACCCTGTCGCGCTCGGTGATCACGCACGTCACCGTCAGCCTGGCGCTGCTGGCATTGTTGCTGTTCGGCGGACAGGCGATCCACAGCTTTACCGCCACGATGATGTTCGGCGTGGTGCTGGTCGGCACCTATACCTCGGTCTTTATCGCATCGCCGATCCTGATCTATCTCGGCGTCGGCACCGGGCGGGATTCGCTGACCGGCGGCGCCGACAGGCCATAATTCCATGGCCGATGAGGCCGATGCTCCGCATCTGCCAAGGCCGGCGCCGATCGACACTTATGGCAATGGCGGCTTCCGGTTTGGCGGCATGTCCCACCGTGGATCGCTGCTGTGCCTGCCCGACGGGATCTGGGCCTGGCCGGTGCAAACTATTGCGGATTTGACCGAAGCGACCCTGGGTCCGGTCTTTGCCCGTGCCGACAGCCTCGATCTGTTTCTGATCGGCGCCGGTCATGATCCCTGGGTGCTCGACAAGGCATTGCGGGACCGCTTTCGCGAGGCCGGCATATCGGTCAATTCCATGGCCACCGGCTCGGCCGTGCGCACCTACAATATCCTGCTCGCGGAAAATCGCCGCGCCGGCGCCGGACTGATCGCGGTCGACTGAGTTAGACTTGTCCGTAGATGGGGTAACGGGCCGGGGCCTTTCCAGCCAGCCGCGCTCGCTACGGCATTGTTTGATTGTGCGCTTGGCACGGCTGGCAGGGAAGGCGGTCGTCCCTCACACTGATGGTGTAGCGGAGTCAGGATGTTGAGGCCTGCTCCAAGCATCAAGGAGGGACGACCATGGACTATTATGCAGGAATCGACGTGTCATTGGAATGCTCGAGCGTGTGCGTGGTGGACGCGAGCGGCAAGATCGTGCGCGAGGCCAAGGTAGCGAGCGAACCCGAGGCACTCATCGGCTGGTTCAGTTCGCTTGGGCTTGAACTCGCCAGGATCGGGCTGGAGGCAGGCCCGCTATCGCAGTGGCTCTATGCCCGGATGAAGCAGGCCGGACTTGCCGTCGAGCTTCTGGAGACGCGGCACGTCAGCGACGCCTTCAAGGCGATGCCGGTAAAGTCGGACCGCAATGACGCCCGCAACATTGCGCAACTGATGCGGCTGGGCTGGTTTCGCCCGGTGCACTGCAAGTCGCTTGGTGCGCAGGAAGTGCGGGCGATGCTGACGGCGCGCAAGCTGGTGCAGAGCAAGCTTTTGGACGTCGAGAACAGCTTGCGCGGGATCTTGCGCGGCTTTGGGCTCAAGGTCGGCACGACAACGCGGACCCGCTTTGCCGGTCGCATCGAGGAGCTGGTGCGGGGCCATCCAGGCCTGGAAGCGATTGCAGCGGCTCTGCTGCGGGCGCGGACGGTTCTGCTCGCAGAGTTCAATGGCTTTGAGAAGCGAGTGCGGCAGACGACGCGCCTTCATGCCCGGGCCAGGCTGTTGATGTCGACGCCGGCGGTCGGGCCGATCATCTCGCTGACCTTTGCCAGCGCGATCGACGACCCCTCGCGCTTCACATCATCAAAGCAGGCGGGACCGCTATTTGGGTTGACGCCGAAGAAGTATCAGTCGGGTCAGACCGACCACTCTGGGCGGATCAGCAAGCTCGGCGATGCGTCCGTGCGCGAGGCGCTCTATGAGGCCGCCCACATCATCCTGACGAAGCCGATCAAGGGCTGCACGCAGCTCAAGAGCTGGGCGATGCGGATCGCAAAGCGAGCCGGCATGAACAAGGCCAAGGTCGCCCTCGCGCGCAAGCTCGCCGTGATCATGCTTCGCATGCTCAAGGACAACATGCCATTCAATCCGGCCGCCAAGGCGGCTTAACAGGAGACCGAACGGGTTTTCGGGCGGGTCAAACACCAGCCTCCCGAAGCGAAGTCCCTTCGCCGGGACGATGGATCAGGTCAGGCCGCCATCCGGGTTGTCGACGCATCGGACAATGCGATCACGCTTCCGTAGATTGGCCGACCTGCTCCTCTTATGAACCCCATCAGGCGACGGCCTTGTGCGCCGATCCCGTACAGAAGCAAGTCCCCGGCGAGTGGACAACGCAAAAAGGGATTGACTAACCAAGGCCCGTTACAGAAGCCCGGATGAGCGTCAGCGAAATCCGGGATTCTCGAAACGTCCCGCTTCGATCCATCCGTCATCCGCTGCGGCGTGTCGAGATGGTCGGCGTGCACGAAATAAAGATTGGGGCTCGCCGTGTCGACGTCTGCCACCACCGCCAGCGGCATGTCGTCGAGCCAGACATATTCGCGCAGGGTCTGCCCGCTGTCGTCGGCCTCCACCAGCAGGTGCCCGGCGAGGTCGTAAAGGTAGTGCGTAGTGCCGGAAGGCGTCATGTTCTGGAGGTTGCGGACGGCCATGCGCTCCAGGCCGTCATAGGTATAGTCGGCGGTCACCGTGGTATAGTCGGCGGTCACCGTCGCGCCGATGGTGAGCTCGGCAAGCCTGTTCCGGTTGTTATAGCTGTAATTGTAGGTGGTGCTGCCGCGGGTGTCGGCGGTGACGTTGCCGGCGCCGTCGTAGCTGAACGAACGCACCGTGGTCGCGCCTTGCGTGATGGCGGAGAGCAGGTTGTTGCCGGAAGGGTAGCCGTAGCTGTCGGTGACCGTACCGGACGCCGGCGTCGGCGCGGTGCGGTCGTCGGTGCTGGTGGTCAGATTGACGCCGTCGCCGAACGCATAAAACCGGTTGAGGATGGAGGCCGAGGTCGAGGGGTCCTGCACCTGCAGCGTGCTGATCAGATAGTCCCGGGTGTAGGTTTTGCTCAGCGTCAGTCCGTTGCCGTAGGTGAGGGAGGTAAGCGGCCCGAACGGCAGATAGGCGACGTCGGAGGCCAGCGTGACGGACGAACTGCCGCTGTCTTTCTTCGTGGTCACGCCCGTGATCAGCGAGCGTAGCCCGGATGAGCGCCAGCGAAATCCGGGATTCTTGAAAAATCCCGCATTTCGCGGAGCCTGTCATCGGGCGGTGCTTCGCGTCGGTCCGTCGGCCCGTTGGCTCATGCGGGCTACTTGCTACAACATTCCGCTCGCGGAAAACCGCCGCATCGGCGCCCGGCTGATCGCGGTCGGCTGAGCTGGACCATGATCTTTTCGCATTAAATAACGCCATCCTCCGCTCGTCCCCGCGAAAGCGGGGACCCAGGGCAGAAATGATAGGCGTTTCAGTGTGGCCCTGGATTCCCGCTTGCGCGGGAATGAGCGGAGTGTGGTTCGACGCAAATGGATCATGGTCTAGACTTGCCCGATGCAGAGCAATTTTGAGCACTGCGCCGTCCTGGTGCGGGAAACTGACCGCGACCGCTACCTGGCGACGCTGTTTGCGCCGGCGAAACACCGCGACGCGCTGTTTGCGCTCTATGCGTTCAATGTGGAGGTCGGCCGCGTGCGCGACCTCGCGCGCGAGCCGATGCCCGGAGAAATCCGGCTGCAATGGTGGCGGGAGGTTCTGTCGGGCGAACGGCCAGGCGAGGCGGCCGCGCACCCGGTCGCATCGGCGCTGACGGGTGTCATCAAGCGTTACGCTATTGAAGCGGATCGGCTGACAGCGGTAATCGACGCGCATGCCTTCGATCTCTACGACGACCCGATGGCGACATTGGATGATCTCGATCGCTACGCCATGCGCACGCAATCAAACGTTCTCGAGATTGCCGCCACTATTCTCGGTGGCAGCAACGTCCAGATGCTGATGCACCATGCCGGTATCGCTTACGGGATCGTAGCGGTTCTCAGCGGGCTGGGGCGTCACGCGGCGCATCGCCAGCTTTACGTGCCCCGGGAGGTGCTGGACCGCCACGGGGTCGATCGCGAGGATGTCTTCGCGCGGCGGCCAAGCGAGCCACTGAAACTGGCGCTGGCCGAGCTCAGCCGTCATGCGCGCAGGCAGCTGGCGGCAGCACAGGCAGAGCCGGCAATGCCGAATATCCTTCCGGCAATCCTGCCGGTTGCGCTGGCAGGGCCGCAGTTGCGGGCCATGGAGCAGCGCGGCGTCGAGCCGTTCGAGGCACGCCCGTTGTCGGGGCTGAACCGGCAATGGCTGTTGTGGCGCGCTGCGCGCGATCCGCGGCGAATTTTTCGCGCCTGAACCCTATTCCGCCGCGGCCGGGATCGCACCGGCAATCCAGCGATCGAGATCGGCAAGCGCGCGGTGGCTGAGGGCGGTCTTTCGCGCCAGGTTTTTTGCCGAGCCGCGGCCGAAATTGCGGCCGTCGCGATCGTAGGACGGCGCGGCATCGAGCGGCGGGAACAGCCCGAAATTCACGTTCATCGGCTGGAACGATGACGGTCCGGCATCGATGGTGACGATATGGCCGCCGGTGATGTGCGCGAGCAAGGCGCCATGTGCGGTGGTCGGCGGCGGGGCGCTTGGCGTTTCGCCGCGGCGCTCGGCGGCGGCAAAACGGGCGGCGAGCAGGCCGACGGCGGCGGATTCCACATAGCCTTCGCAGCCGGTGATCTGGCCGGCAAAGCGCCAGCGCAAATTGGCCTTCAGCCGCAAGGTCTCGTCGAGCAATTGGGGCGAATTGAGAAACGTATTGCGATGCAGGCCGCCGAGGCGTGCGAACTCCGCATTCTGCAGGCCCGGAATGGTTCGGAATATGCGAACCTGCTCGCCATGTTTCAGCTTGGTCTGAAAGCCGACCATGTTGAACAATGTGCCGAGCTTGTTGTCCTGGCGCAGTTGCACCACGGCATAGGGTTTGACGTCGGGCGCATGCGGGTTGGTCAGGCCGAATGGCTTCATCGGTCCGTGGCGCAGCGTTTCGCGGCCGCGCTCGGCCATCACTTCGATCGGCAGGCAGCCGTCGAAATAGGGCGTCGAGGCTTCCCAGTCGTGGAACACGGTCTTGTCGCCGGCAACAAGCGCGTCGATGAAACCGTCATATTGCTCGCGCGTCAGCGGGCAATTGATGTAGTCGGCGCCGGAGCCGCCCGGCCCGGCTTTGTCGTAGCGCGACTGAAACCATGCCTGATCGAGATCGATGCTGTCGCGGTGAACGATCGGGGCGATGGCATCGAAAAAGGCGAGCTGCTGTTCGCCGGTCAACTTGCAGATCGTTGCAGCGAGATCGGGCGATGTCAGCGGGCCGGTCGCGATGATGACGCTGTCCCATTCGTCCGGCGGAAGGGCGACTTCGCCGCGCTCGAGCGAGATCAACGGATGCGCGGTGAGCGCCGCCGAGACCGTGGCCGAAAAGCCGTCGCGATCGACCGCAAGCGCACCGCCGGCCGGCACCTGATTGGCGTCGGCCGACCGCATTACGAGCGAACCGAGCCGCCGCATTTCTTCATGCAGCAGGCCGACCGCATTGTGATCCTTGTCGTCGGAGCGGAACGAATTCGAGCAGACCAGCTCGGCAAAGCCGTCGGTCTTGTGCACGGGCGTTACACGTAGCGGCCGCATCTCGTGGAGCACGACCGGCACGCCGCTTTGCGCCAGTTGCCAGGCAGCTTCCGCGCCGGCGAGCCCGCCGCCAATGACATGGATCGCTTGCTTCTGCTGCAAGGTCATGGCCCAATACCTAGGCGACCGGGACAGGCGTGACAACGGCCGTTGGGCGGGATCCAAGAGGCAGGCGACGTGCAGTATCGATGCGTTCTCGGGGGAATTGTGGCCGCCTGTCTGACGCTTGCTGCCGGGCAGGCAACCGCCACAATCAAGCTGACCCAGGAAATGATGGAGATGTACGCGGCAGTAGAGGAACTGCCGCCGACCGCCGCGCGAATGACGGTCTGTTACGGCTTTCGCTGCCGCCGCCGCATGGAACTCGGATTTACCGGCAAGGAGCGCGCCACGCTGGTGAGCATTCTGGCCCGTGGCCGTGCGTCGGCGGCGGCCGAGCGCAAGGCGCTTCAGCAGGCCTTCGTCTGGTTCGATCACCGTGTCGGCAGGGAGACCGGAACCTCCAAGCGCGTCGCCAATGCAGACATCCGCACCTTCGACGCCGCGCACAACTTCGATTGCTGGGACACGACCCGCAATGCCATGAGTTTTCTGCTGGTGCTGCAGGAATGGGGCGCGTTGCACCACCACACCGTGGACAATCCGCGCTATCGCGGCAATGTTCTGGTCGGCCAGTTGCCGCATAACACTGCCGTGCTGGCGGAACGGCCCGGCGGCAAAAAATGGATTGTCGATATGTGGACGACGTCTTACGGGCAGGTGCCGGACGTCATGACCCTCGACAAGTGGCTCGACGAAAAATAGGCGAGCCCTTCCTGTCAGAACGCGGGCTGAAAGCGAAACGCCCGCGCATGTGCGCGGGCGCTTTCAAATCGAAAGTCCTGGATGCTTAGTGCTGGTGCGAAGCTTTCCACGCCACCCGCGGGATGTCGGAGCGGCTGATGCCGATATCGGCAAGCTCACGGTCGCCCAGACGCGACAACTCGCTCAGACTTTGATTGTAACGCTTCCACTCCCGGACGAAGCGGACGATGTTCGCAAACATGATTGGCCTCTTTCCTTGATCCGGCCTCCGGCCGGTGACTCGAATTACCCGGAAAATAGGGATCTTCCGCCAACTGAAAAGCAATAATGTTGCGTCGCAGCAATGCGCTGAATGCATAGCTTAAGAAACTGAAAATTAACGGGAAAGACCGTTTCGGGCGGTTCTGAGGGGTCGTTTTCATGGCCCGCCGATGCCGCCGGCGGATTGCAGCCGGGCCGGTCCTCGGAGCCTGGCTGAAAAAGAAGACTTGGAAATAAAGCATA
The DNA here is from genome assembly GCA_963828695.1 of uncultured Alphaproteobacteria bacterium. Classification (GTDB taxonomy): domain Bacteria; phylum Pseudomonadota; class Alphaproteobacteria; order Rhizobiales; family Xanthobacteraceae; genus Pseudolabrys. Next base: position 334,396 of record CAWHFS010000002.1, read on the forward strand.
TGTCGATTGCATTCCCCGCGCGCGGCGCAGCACGGAGTGATGCGCCGCAGACGCGGGGTCCCGGTTTGCTTCAGTCAACCGGGGTCCCGGGTCTGCAGCGCACCGTTTCACGCTGCGCTGCGCCCGGGATACGAGCCCACAAACTCGGCATTCTTTTTCGGCCAGGCTCTCAGGTTGGCGCGTGGACCGCAGCGATTTGCCGGCCGCGACCGCCGTGCGTAAAGACCATGGGCATGGAGCCCGTGAGCCGACGCAAGACTCGATCAGGTTGATTTGGCATTTTGCTTTCCGCTCGTCCCCGCGAAAGCGGGGACCCAGGGGCAACAGATTGGAGAGTCAGAGCAACGGTCTCTGGATTCGCGCTGGAGCGCGCCCCCGCGCAGGCGGGGGCGGGAATGAACGGGGCAGGCTATGCTTCAACGCGAACGGATCTCGCTCCAGCGCATGATTCGGAAAAGCTTGTCCCCGACTTGATCGGGGATGGAAACCGGTTTTCGGAAAAGATCATGCGCCGGCAAAATGTTAGGAAAGCGCGGTGATTCAACCTAAACCTATCGTGCTCTAGGACGCGCGCGTCTTGTCACCAACCGAAGACGCGCGCCCGCTCGACCGCCGCGTCGTCATCACCGCGCTCGGCATCGCCCAGATTCTGGCCTGGGGCACGTCATTCTATTTTCCGGCCGTCTTTGCCGAACCGATCGTGCACGAGACCGGCTGGTCGCTCGGATGGGTCGTCGGCGGCACTTCGGTCGGGCTGCTGGTGGCCGGCCTGATCTCGCCGCAGGTCGGACGCATCATCGACCGGCGCGGCGGCCGTCCGGTGCTGCTGGCGAGTTCTCTGTGCTACGCGGCCGGGTTAATCGGCATCGGCCTCGCGCCGGCGCTGCCCGTCTATCTCGCCGCCTGGGTATTGACCGGTGTGGGGATGGGAACCGGGCTCTATGATGCCGTGTTTGCCGCACTCGGCCGGATGTATGGCAGCGAGGCGCGGCAGCCGATCACCAACCTCACGCTGTTCGGCGGCTTTGCGAGCACCGTCTGCTGGCCGCTCAGCGCCTTCATGATCGATCATGTGGGCTGGCGCACGGCCTGCCTGGTCTATGCCGCGATGCATCTTGTGATTTCATTGCCGCTGCAAATGGCCGTTGTCCGCCGGCCTGTCGCGGCAACGGCGCCCAAAACAGTTGTCCAGGAAGAGGGGACGCAGGCGGAGGCGTTGCGCATTCCGCACGAGACGCTGATCTTCGCTTTGCTTGCGCTGGTGCTGTCGATTGCCGCCGGCATCGGTTCGATCGTGGTGGTGCATCTGCTGATCTTCCTGCAGGCGCGGGGCGTCGACTTTGCCGTGGCCGTCAGCCTCGGCACGCTGTTCGGGCCGGCGCAGGTCGGTGCGCGTGTCGTGGAACGTCTGTTCGGCAACCGCTATCACCCGATCTGGACCATGATCGCGTGCTGCGCATTGATGGCCGGTGGGCTGGTGCTGCTCAGCGTCCGCTTTCCGGTTCTGATCTTTGTCATTCTGATTTATGGCGCCGGCTACGGCATCTCATGGATCGGACGCGGCACGCTGCCGCTGGCGCTTTTCGGACCGCTGCGTTTCCCGTGGCTGATGGGCAAGCTCGCCTTTCCGAGCCTGATCGTGCAGGCGCTGGCGCCTTCGGCCGGCGCCTTGCTGATCGAGGCGCATGGCGCAGATGCGACCATCGGCGTATTGACGGCTCTGGCCCTGATCAATGTGGTGCTGATCGGGGGCCTGTGGTGGGTGTGCCGGCCGCGCGATTCCGCGAGCAGATGACCATGCTGACATTGCAGACGCTATGCTTCGAGGATCTCGCCGTCGGCATGACCGAGCGGCTGAACAAGACCGTTGCATCGTCTGACGTCGTCGGATTTGCCGAGGTAACGGGTGATCGCAATCCGATTCATTTGTCGGAGCACTTCGCCGCAAAAACGCCATTCGGCACCCGCATCGCGCACGGACTTTACACCGCCAGCCTGATCTCGGCGGTGCTCGGCACCCGATTGCCCGGGCCGGGTGCGGTCTATATCTCGCAGACGCTGAACTTCCGCGCGCCGGTGAAGATCGGCGACACCGTCGAAGTGAGCGTGGTGGTAGCCGAGCTGATGCCAGAGAAATTCCGCGCCCGGCTCATCTGCACCTGCACCGTCGACGGGGAAGCCGTGCTTGACGGCGAAGCCTGGGTGAAGGTGCCGTCGCGCAAAACAGGTGGCCGCCCGCCGCCGCGGGTTTGATCGCCAACCCGGTTTCGTCGCGCTCAGCTGCCCGGTGGCGGCGCGAAGAAACATCGCGGCGTACCGTCGGGCCGCTTGCAGCGCCAATAGGCACCGTCGGGAGAGGGCAGCGATTGGCTGTAAGGGACAACCTCGTTCACCGGCTCCTCATGCGTGGGACCGTCCGCGGCATTGCCGGTCACCCCGACACCGTAGGTTACGGCGCCGCGGAGCGAATAACCTCCAATGCCGGCTTTCACCGCGCCGGGCGAAACAACTCCGCAATCCTCGGCGCCGCAGCACCACTCGCCGGCGGGATTTTTGTAACTCCCGCGGTTGATCCACGTGTCGTGGGCAAACGCATTCAAGCTGAACAGGGACAGAACAAGCACGAGCAGTGCGGGTACCAGAGTTCGCGACATCGATGGCCTCCTCGAATTGGCCCGGCGCGGCGTTACAATGGTTTCTTCTCTGCTCCTCCTTCTTCTCCCGTTTTGGTCCGCGGGCCGTCCTTGCCTCGTCTTGTGCTCGGCAGCCCTGCGCCCAACCTTGCGACTGATTGTGGCGAATCGAACCAGTGCAAAAATGCTACCACAAACCCACATGCCCAATAGGTAAAATTGTGCGGTGCGGTATGACAGCCATGCGACCGGCGTGGATCGAAAAGTTTTCGATTTCTCAGAATGATAAGCGGAATGACTGGATGCCGGCGGTGTGTCTCATGCGAATGCAGCGGCTCTTATCGGGCGGCGACGGCCATGCTAGGCGCGGCCCATGAAATCCTCCTGGCAGATCTGGTGCGACCGGCGCGGGCGGGTGTCGTCCTTGCGTGTGGCCGTGCTCGCCTTGCTGCTGTTTCCGCTGGCCAAGGCAATCTTTGACGCCGGCGCGATCGCCCACGGCGCGCGGCCGATCAATGACCTGATCCATCGCGCCGGCTTTTGGGCGCTGATATTTCTCGGCGTGACGCTGGCGGTCACGCCGTTCCGGCGGATCCTGCGCTACGGCAACCTGATTGAGGTGCGCCGGATGCTGGGCGTCGGAACGTTCTGTTATATCGCCGCGCATCTGATCCTTTTCTGTGCCGATCAAAGCTACAGCATCGCCAAGGTCGCGCACGAGATCACGCATCGCTGGTATCTGATCGTCGGCGGGACCGCCTGGCTGGGGCTCGCGCTACTGGCGGCGACCTCAACCGACGGCATGCAGCGCCGGCTCGGAGGCCTGCGCTGGCGCAGGCTGCATCAGCTCGTCTATGCCATCGCGCTGCTCGGTCTCATCCACTATTTCCAGCAGACCAAGGCCGACATCACCGTACCGACTTTCGCTGCCGGACTTTTCCTGTGGCTGCTCGCATCCCGGGTGGTCGCCTGGTGGCAGGGCAGCGGCGAATTGTCCACGCTCAGCCTGCTCGCGCTCAGCGTCGCCGTATCGATCCTCACCTTTGCGGGCGAAGCCATTGGCATCGGCATCGCGTTCCATGTCTCGCCGCTCCGCGTGCTTGCTGTCGCATTTGATTTCGATGCCGGGATCAGGCCGGGCTGGGAAGTGCTCGCGGCCGGTCTGTTGGTCACGGCGATCGATTTCGTGCGTGCGCGATGGCCGGGCCGGCGCACGCGGATGCGCGCAGTGGCGGCAGAATAGGGACTATTTCAATGGCACTCTTTGTCGTCGCGCATGGCGCATGGACGGCCGGCTGGGGCTGGAAAAAAATGCATCCGCTGCTTGCCACGCGCGGACACCAGCTCATCACGCCGACGCTTACTGGCCTCGGCGAGCGCGCACATCTTTCACGGCCCGACGTCGATCTGGAGACACACATCTCCGACATCGTAGCCGTGCTCGAAGTTGAGGATCTGAGCAATGTCAGCCTGATCGGCCATTCCTACGGCGGCATGGTCGCGACCGGCGCCGCCGACCGGGCACGTAAGCGCGTCGCGCAGCTGATCTATATCGATGCCTTCGTACCCGATGACGGCGACAGCGCCTTCGACCTGATGCCGCCCGCGGTGCGCGCGCAGCGCCAGGCGAGCGGCGGCGGCGACTGGCGGATTCCGCCCGGACCGATGCCGCCCGATACGCCGCCGGAAGACCGCGCCTGGTCGGAGCCGCGCCGCATGCCGCAGCCGGGCAGGACCTTCGAACAGAAACTGAAATTGACGGGCGGGGCGCTGACGCTGCCGCGTCACTACGTTTACTGTCAGCGCCATTCGCCCGACGACCGTTTCAGGCCGTTCTACGATCGCGCCAGGCGCGAGGGCTGGGGCGCATACGAGATCGACTCCAGCCACAATCCGCACATTACCAATCCGAAGGCGCTGGCCGATCTGCTGGACGCTATCGCGGCCAAACGACCCTAGATCTTCCGGCTGTCGTACGCCCAGTGCAGCAGTGCCTGGCGCTGGCGCCGCCGGCACAGCAGATCGCCCGGCTCGCAATGTTTCTGGATTTGCCGCACGTGACGGCGGATTGCCTTCCAGCGCCTGATCTGGCGTTGATCCTCGTCGGGCATGCGGCGGCCCATATAGTAGCGGCAATACCATTGAAACCAGCCGCGCGGATCGTCGGGATGAATCCATCCCTTGCGCCGCCATTCCGACAGCGGCTGGCTGGCGTCGACGCCGAAAAAATTGAGCGCGTGGTCATGGCCTTTGGGCGAGAGCCTGGCCCGTGCAAACCAGCTTCTGGGAAATTCCCGCCGGCAGTCGGTCATGTATTTTCCGCCGAAGACGCCGAGACGGAGCATGTCTGCCGGCGTCAGCTGCGGTTTGAATTCGGGATCGAAGTTTCGGGCCACGCCCGCGCTGAGCACGTAGCGATAGCCCTTCTGCATCCTGTCGTTGACGGTCACGGTGCGATTGCGCATGGGCGGTCATTCGGCCGGACTGATTTCGGCGGAAAGAAGGACGCGCCGGGGGAAGACGATGTGTCCGGCCGGCCGGCGCGGGAATGCGGCGCTCAGGTGTGCTTTCGCTCGCTCACCGGCATGGCGGCAAGTTCCGGCTGCTGCCTGGGCGACAGCGGCCTGAGATGTCCGGCGGCGTTGAGGAAGGGTGCCACCATCTCGCCCTTGAAGGTGTGTGCGTCGGGATGGTCGGCGAACCCGAAGGTCAGTTTCTCGCGTTCCTTCTCCGGCACGTAGAGCGTGCCGAACATCCAGTCCCACAATGCAAGGCAGCTGCCGAAATTCTTGTTGAAGTGTTTCGGATTGCCGGAGTGATGCACCTGATGGTGCGCCGGGCTGATGAAAATCCGTCCGAGCGCGCCGCGGAACGAAATCCACATGTGCGAGTGCTGCAGATGGACGTAAGCGTGGATGAACAGCACGAGGATGATGTTGGTGTCGTTGAGCGCATATTGATAGGTCGTGTCGCCGAACATGTAGTTGCCCAGCCCGTTCGCGACCGCCGCCGAGAAGGCAAGGATATTGGCGAAGATCCAGGTATAGACCGGATGGACGCGGAAATTGGTGAGGGGCGTGAGCACTTCGGCGGTGTGGTGCACCTTGTGGAATTCCCACAGCACCGGCACCTTGTGGCTGAGCCAGTGATTGAACCAGTAGCCGAGCTCGTAGGCGAGAAACAGCATCACCGTGATGATCGAGCGCGAAACATAAGCGGGCAGCGCCGACGGATCGACCGGACCGAACATCGCAACAAGGCCCGCAATGATACCGTTGCTGATAACTTGGTAGGAAAGAATGGCCCAGCCGAACACGACGCCGAATACGAAAACGTTGAAGAACATGTAGCCGATATCGGCCTCGTTGGATCGGCTGCGCATGATGCGTCTGGGGAACAGCGCACGCATGATGGTGCGCCAGCGGATGCGACGTCCGCGCCGGCTGCGCTGCCAGATGAAGAACAGCGCCGAGACGGCCAGCGCCACGCCGAGCGAGCTGAGCGAATAATGCGAGCCGGGCGCGAGGAACAGCCTGCTCAGCTGACCGAAGAAATATGAAACGCCGGCCGCGAAATCCAACGGCAACTCCTGACGCTACCCACCGAGCCCTTGGGGCTACCGTCCGGAATGTCTTACCGAAGAGTAAATATTGCGTTAGGCGCATTGCCCGATATTGCCGGCTCTCTGCCGTCATTGCCGGGCTTGTCCCGGCAATCCACGAGGCGTTCGGCCATCCGTCGCCCAATGTAAGGTTTTGGATTCATAATCCTCATCATGGATGCCCGGGACAAGCCCGGGCATGACGCGGGGTTTGTGGCGCAGTCTACGCCCGATATTGCCGGCTCTCTGCTGTCATTGCCGGGCTTGTCCCGGCAATCCATGAAGGCGCTCCGCCATTCATCGCCCAATGTACGGTTTTGGATTTGTAACCCTCATCATGGATGCCCGGGACAAGCCCGGGCATGACGCCGGGTTTGTGGCGCAGTCTACGCCCGATATTGCCGGCTCTCTGCTGTCATTGCCGGGTTTGTGGCGCAGTTTATTGCGCAAGGCCGGCATCCTCCGGATGCTTTTCCAGCCAGGCCTTCACGAAGGGACACTTCGCCGCCACCTTCAATCCGCGCGCACGCGCGATCGCGAGCGCGCCGCGCACCAGCGCGGATCCGGTTCCCTTGCCGCGGAGTTCCTTCGGCACTTCGGTGTGCATGAAGGCGATGGTGTCGCCCTCGTGGCTGTATTGCGAAAACGCGATTGCGCCGTCGACGTCGAGCTCGAACCGGTGATGTTCGGTGTTGTCGCGAACTGCGTTCGGCATATATCCAACTCGTTCCTGTCAGCGGATTCGGCAACAATGGCGCAGTTGTAACAGTCTTGTCATTGCCGGGCTTGTCCCGGCAATCCATGATGTCTCGCCGCAAGGTTTGCCATATGGAGGACACACGATTCTGCAATTCATCATGGATGCCCGGGGCGAGCCCGGGCATGACAAGCCGGAGACCCACCACGTGCCCAATCTCACGCTTTATCATGCTTCGCCGTCGCGCTCGTCAATCGTGCTATGGATGCTGGAGGAACTCGGCCAACCCTACGACATCAAGCTCATCAGATTGAGCAAGGGCGAAAACCTGCAGCCCGACTATCTCGCCATCAATCCCATGGGCAAGGTTCCAGCGCTCGTGCACGGCGACACCGTCATCACCGAAGTGGCCGCCATTTGCACCTATCTGGCGGACGAATTCCCCGACAAGAAACTGAACATTCCGGTCGGCACGCCGCGCCGCGGCGTCTACCTGAAGTGGCTGTTTTTCGGTCCCGGCTGCATCGAGCCCGCGGTGATCGACCGCGCCGCCCCGCGCAAGGAGCCCGCGCGCCGCGGGATGCTTGGCTACGGCGATTTCGAAATCACCATGGACGTGGTGGCGAAGGCCGTGGAGAAAGGTCCCTGGATCATGGGCGACCAGTTCACCGCCGCGGATGTGGTGATCGGCGCCAATATCCGCTGGGGCACGATGTTCAAGCTGATCCCCGAGCGTCAGGAATTTCTCGATTATTCCGCGCGGATTGCCGCGCGACCGGCGGCGCAGCGCGCCGATGCGAAGGACAAGGAGCTTGCGGCCCAGGCGGCGTAGCAGAGCTGACGCCAACTCCACCGCTCATTCCCGCCCCCGCATGCGCGGAGATGAACGGATTGTTGAGGCGCCGGCTCCACCCGCTCATTCCCGTCCCCGCATGCGCGGAGATGAACGGATTGTTGAGGCGCCAACTCCACCCGCTCATTCCCGCGCAAGCGGGAATCCAGAATTGAATTCCCAATGTTCTTGGCATGTCGCTCTGGACCCCCGCTTTCGCGGGGGTGAGCGGATTAGGTTGGAGTGAACCGAAAAAATCAATGCGCGCGATTCTTGCGCTATGCCCGTCCTTCGTCGGGAATATTCAATAGCCCGCCGCAGGCCTTGCAGTGCACGGCGTCGACGTCGTGACGCTGCAGGCCGCAGCCCGGGCAGCGGTATCGCACCTTGTTGGGACTGATCAGCACGCGGGCGAGATTGAAGAACAGCGTGACGCCGAAGATCATGATCACCACCGAGATCAGCCGACCGATCGTGCCCGGCAGCGTGATGTCGCCGAAGCCTGTCGTGGTGAGCGCGGTCACGGTGAAATAGAGCGCGTCGGCCCAGTTCCCGATCTCGGCATTGCGGTAGTGCTGGGTCTCGTAGACCACGCCTGTCATGATGAAGATGAACACCGCCAGATTGGTGACCGCGAAGATGACTTCTTCGTACCGGCGGAAGAAGCGGCTGTCGGCGCGCAGGCGAACCAGCAGATGATAGGTGCGCAGCAGCCGCAATGTGCGCAGGACGCGCAGGAAGGCGAAGCCTTCGCCGATCACCGGGGCAAGGAAGGAGGCGATGGCCACCACGTCCGCCCAGGTCGAGGGATGCAGAAAGTCGCGCATCGGCGAGCGGCTGATGGAGAGGCGGGCGAGAAAATCGGCCAGCATCACGACGCCGAACACGATATCCAGCGTCTCGATCAGCTGCGTGCGCGGGATGAACGACGTGGCGACGATGAACAGGATTGTTACGATGTCGAACGCCAGCAGGCCGTAGCGGAAGCGATTGCATGCCGGCGTATGCGCCTCGTAAAGATCCCGGAGCGACTGCCGCCAGGATGCCGGGCGGGGGCTTTTGCGTCCGGGTTTCCTCACGACGCCTTGCGCATGGCGGCGCCGCCGCCGCGCAATCCGCCGAGGATGGTAAGCGCGCGCGCCATGGAGAATTCGCGCGTCTTTGCGTCGTATGCTGCGCCGGCGTCCGGCATCATATAGGCGTGCTTGACGCCAGGAATGATGTGCAGTTCCACGTTGCCATGCCGTGCCGGCACCGCGCGGTAGGCATCGAGCACTTCGGGCGGCGCCTGATTGTCCTGATCGCCCCAGATGATGCACACCGGCGCGGTGACACCGTCGAGCTCGCCGATGTAATCCTGCAGGCGGGTGCCGTGACTGGAAATGCCGGCGGCGTAACCGAGCCGTTTCGGCCCGAGAATGGCGTAGGGACCGCCGTAGCAAAATCCCATGGCCGCGGCGCGGCCGTTGAATTCCCGCAGCTTGCGCAGCGCCTCCAAGGTATCGGCCAGGTCGGCTTCGCCGGTCTTGATCTTTTCCGGCCGCGGCTGCGAACGTTTGGTGGTGAGCTCGCCGTCGGCGCGGGTGAGCGGGCCGGGGATCGTTCGCCAGAACAGGTCGGGTGCGGCGGCAATGAAGCCGTGCGCTGCGAATTCGTCGGCAATCGCGCGCAGGTCCTTGTCCACGCCATGCACGGCGCAGGCGAGGACAACGGCAGGTGCCGGCTCGCGCGCATCCGGCATCGCCAGGTAGCAATCGAATTCGCCGCCTTCGCTGGCAGGGATCTTGATGGTCTCGCCCGGCATGCCACTTCTCCTGTTGATGTCCCGGGTGATCGTAGCCCGGACATGGCGAGGGCGAAAAGCGGGCTGCGCCCGGATTTCTGTTTCCGGTGAAATCAAAACCTGTGCGCGAGCGAAGTCCGCGCCGCGCAAAGCGCGGAAGCGTCAGGGGCGCAGTCTAGTAGCAACCGGCGACACAGGCGTTGGCTTGTATCAGACAGCCGTTGAAATAGCCCCCCCTTTTCTTGTTGCATAGCACGCGTGCGTCCTGACATTTGCGCCGGCAGATTTCTTTTGCCGACGAAGGATCCGATGCCTGCTGCGTCGAATTCGTTTCTTTCCTGCGCTCAGGTTTCGTCGGTTTTGGGTTTGCCTGATGTGCCGGCCTGGCACGCTTTCGTTCGCATTCATTGTCATCGTTGAGAACGCTGCCGGCCTTGCATACGATTCTGACGCACCGTTCGCCATCGGGGCGGAAGCCGTGCTCACAGACCAGAGGGCAAACACGCGTTGATCTCTTCCTGATGGCCTCCAGCGTATCCAGGCTCGCGGTTTTGACGTCGAGCGCAAGTCCGGTACTTCGGTTAAACCGCACCAGGGACTGTCGCGCAGCGGCGGTTCACTCCCTGCTGGCCGATCCCCTGAAGCAACCGACCCGCCGCAACTCGGACTGGATACTCTGGCTGAGTTCCTCGGGAGATAGTTGAGCCGGAACCCCGGAGGCCTGCTCCACTGCAGCGACCGGCTTGTTCTCAAGTTCGACGTCCTTGGCTTTTTTCCCTGCGCCGAGCTTCGATTGCTCCTGCGCTGCGTGTGCTTCCGCTTTGCTGCGCTCCTGTTCGGCGACCGCAGCCTTGGCCTGCTCGATCTGCGACCGCTTCTCCGCAGCAAGTCTTGCCTCTTCGGCGCTCTTCGCCACCGCAGCAGCTTTATCCTGGTCCGCTCGCTTGGCACCTTGCGCCGCGAGCCGGGCTTTTTGTTCCGCCGCCAGTCGTGCTTTCTCCGTTGCCGCCACGCGCGCTTCTTCGGCCGCTATCTTGGCTAACTGAACCTGCGCAAGCTTGGCGTAAAATCCATCATGATACCGTTCGAGGAAAATCTTCCACGCGGCCCGGTTCCCGATCTGAAGCGCCAGCTCATAGTCGCGGCGGATACTGGCACTCGGATCGGGTGCAGCCGCAGTCGCGACAGGTTTTGCCGGGACCAGTGGCACATCGTCGCCGCCAAGTGAGCCATAGACGAATGGCTCCTGGCGGTTGCCGGTATTCTTGAGCACGTCATCGCGGATGTATCCGAAAGCCCGGCGCAAATCGAGGCCGGGTGTCGTGATGTATTTGACCAGAGAGGCCGTGAACGGGCTGTGCTTGCTGTCGCCGTCCAGGGCCGTAGAGCCGGCCTTGGCAGCAAATGCGACCATCGTGTTGGGCGTGGTCGGCTCGACTTTCGCGAGTCCGCGACCGATTGCGCGCCTCCCAACCGTCCGTTTCATGGAACCAGCAAACGGATTATCCCGACAGGCGTCGAGAATGACCAAGCGAAGGTGTCGCGCAGGCTCAATAACTGCCAATATGCGGTCCAGCGATATGGCTTCGTCATATACATCGATATCGCGCTTGAGAACGGCGTCTACCGGGATGATGTAATTTGTCCCGTCGAGCTCCATTCCGTGACCGGCATAGTAGACAACGGCGACATCCGCATCGGCGGTTTTGTCCGAGAAGTCGCGAAGTGCCTTGCGCATCTCGTCAATCCCGAGATCTTTCTGCAGATCTACGACATCAAAGCCGGCCGCCTTCAGGGTTGCCGATACCGATTCCGAGTCATTGGCGGGATTGCTGAGTTTGATGACGTGCTGGTAGGCCGAATTGCCAATCACAAGGGCGACGCGCTTGCCTGCCAACGCTGGCTGGCCGGAAAGCCAGAGTGACCAGACTGCCAAGACGAAGATCGCAACTGCGCGCATTAAGAAACCCAGGATCAGGAAGGGCTGACGTCGTCGCCCAAGCCAATGACAATCACTTGCGCAGAAAGACTTGTAACCGGGCTCGCTCCTTTTTTACGGGAGTCCGGAGAGGGCCGCAACTGGACATTCAGACATAGGTAACGAGTCCCTGCGGAGGAATTTCGGAATACCTTGAGGCGAGGCAGTTGGAGCTACAAACGTTGTCCAAAGGATCATTGCCCTCGAGCAGAATTGCGAAAAAATTTCGGCTGGAGCATGGATAAGGCGCTTGCATCGCAGCGCCACAGCGAAACAATATTGCCCATATTCATCGACCGTGGCGCGGCATAGCGCTGACGTCCGTGCGAGGGGCGATGCAACAATCTGGTGCCACCATACAAAAACTCGCCGGCCCGGTGATGGCGGTGGCCGGAATTGCGCTGTGGGCTGGTTTTTCCATCGCCCCGCTTTTGGCGGGCGGCCGGCTGCGCGAGGCGTGGGATATCGACCTGTATTGGTCGATCGGCATGCCGGCGCTGCTCATCATGCAGACGGTCGCGGGATTCCTCAGCCAGGCCTCGCCGTGGCGGCTGGGTCTGTGGTGCGCAGGTGGTCATTTTCTGGCGGCAGTTCTGATCGTGCCGCCCGGCACGGGCTATGCGATGGCGCCGTTCGCGCTGGTGTTCATCGGTCTGCCGCTGTTCCTCGCGCTCACCATTGCCGCCTTCGTCGGTCGCCTGGTCGCCAGGGCAGTGATGGCAAAAGGTCGGGTCCCGAAAAAATAAGTAGGCGGCGCCCTCAACGCGCGTCTGGTACCCGTCCTGATATTGCGCCCTTCCGACCGGTTTTCGGATAGTGTCGCCGTCTCGAAGGCTTGAGTTGAGAGCCGCACGCGGGGCTGTGCCGCGCAGACGCCCCAATACGCACGTCCGATGTCCCCGACACTCTACGACAAGATCTGGAGCGACCACCTGGTCGACGCGCAGGAGGACGGCACCTGCCTGCTCTATGTCGATCGACACCTCGTCCACGAGGTCGACAGTCCGCAGGCCTTTGCCGCGCTGCGCAGCAACGGCCGTCGCGTCAAGGCGCCGGAAAAGACCTTGCTGGTCGTCGACCACAATGTGCCGACGTCCGACCGGAGCAAACCCAACCCGGACCCCGAGAGTGCGGCACAGATCGCGTACTTCGCCGAGAACGCCAGGCTGTTCGGCCTTGAATATTACGACGCGTTCGACCAGCGCCAGGGCATCTGCCACGTCGTCGGACCGGAACAGGGCTTCACGCTTCCGGGCACCCTGATCCGTGCGGTGACAGCCACACCTCGACCCATGGGGCATTCGGTGCGCTTGCTTTGGGCATCGGCACGTCGGAAGTCGAGCATGTGCTCACCACCCAGACACTTCGCCTGGGAAAATCAAAAAACATGCGCGCGATCATCGACGGCAATCTCCCGCCGAACGTTACCGCCAAGGACATCATCCTTGCCCTCATCGGCGAGACCGGGACCGGCGGATGCGCCGGCCATGTGCTCGAATTTAGCGGCGATGCCATGCGCGCGCTGTCGATGGAAGGCCGCATGACGGTCTGCAACATGTCGATCGAAGCCGGCGCGAGGACCGGGATCATGGCGCCCGACGTAAAGACCTACGCCTATCTCAAGGACCGCCCCAAATCTCCCAGGGGCAGGATCTGGGATGAGGCCATGCGCTACTGGGACACGCTGCGCTCCGATGAGGCAGCCGAATTCGACCGCGAGATCCGTCTCGATGTCGGCGCGCTTGCGCCGCTTGTCACCTGGGGCACCAGCCCGGAGCAGGTGGTCTCCATCACCGGCCGTGTCCCGAAGCCGGCCGACATCGCCGACGAAAAGCGGTGCCGCGCAGCCGAGCGCGCGCTTGCCTATATGGGATTGCAGGGCGGCGAAAAGATCACCGACATCGCCATCGACCGCGTGTTCATCGGTTCCTGCACCAATGCCCGCATCGAGGATCTGCGCGAGGTCGCGCGCGTCGCGGAGGGCAGGACGGTCAATGCAAATGTCTCCGCGATGATCGTGCCCGGATCGGGCCTCGTGAAGGCACAAGCGGAGGCCGAAGGTCTCGCCGGAATTTTCGTCAAGGCCGGCTTTGACTGGCGCGAGCCCGGCTGCTCGATGTGCATTGCCATAAATCCCGACAGGCTCGGGCCTGGCGAACGCTGCGCCTCCACATCGAACCGCAATTTCGAAGGCCGCCAGGGGCACAAGGGCCGCACACACCTGGTGTCGCCGGCGATGGCGGCGGCAGCTGCGATTGCCGGCAGGTTTGTCGATGTGCGGACCTGGGGCTGAGCGCGTCATTCCGCGGGGATTGCGACAATGTCACACCACGCCCTGCACCGCCCAGGCGCGGGCAGTCAGATGAATCTTTCCATCATGGTCCGCCGGCAGCGTCTCCCTGAGGCGGTCGCGCAATGCGTTGCGATCCGCTTGCGGCAATGACATGCAGTAGCCCGGCGCCGGGCCCTGGCCGCCGAGAAACGGCGACCAGTAGTCGTCGAAATTCTCGAACACGGTCGGTACGTCGATCGCCTGCGTCGTCACATCGCGCAGTCCCGCCGAAGCAAACAGCGTGCGAAGCGGATCCGGCCGGCAGTCCGGAAAGCGCAGGCCTTCGTCGAGTTCGCGCGCCTTGGGATCGAGCGCGATGGCCGCGTCCCAGAATTGGCGGATCAACTGCATCTCGCCGGCATAGTCCCAGACATAGACCGCAACCTTGCCGCCCGGGCGCGTGGCGCGGCGCATCTCCGAGACCATCGCGAGCTGATCCGGTACGAAATTCAGAACGAGGCCCGAGACGGCGGCGTCAAACTCGCGACCGGCTGCCGGCACTGCGCGCGCGTCGCCGACGCGGAATTCCGCGCGCTCGTCGGTGATGTGCGCTGTCGCATGCGACACGAAGCCTTCCGAGGAGTCGACGCCGACAACCTTCGCCGGTCCGCACGCGTCGAGAATTTTCCGGCTGAGCGCGCCGGTGCCGCAGCCGAGATCGAGCCAGGCTTTTCCGGGCGGCATCGCAAGCCATTTCAGAAATTCGACGGCGACCGGCCGGCTCCACCGCCCGATATAGCGCTCGTAACCCGTCCCTTGCGCCCACACATCGTGGCCTGCCGTATCCGTCATCGCAGCGTCCTTCCAACAAATTATGGTGCTCAGAATGGTACCCTGGGCCCGAACCGTCCAGTTCAAATTCTGATTCTTTACTGCGGCCGCCGCGGTTCAAGTCGCAACCTGCAGCCCGCATGACCCCCCGGGTCGCGCTTCGCGCGCCCGAGGATTAACTCCGCGAAATGCGGGAGAAAGCGATGGATCGGTGCGCAGGCCCCGGATTTCGCGGAGCCTGTCATCGGGCGGCGCTTCGCGCCGGCCCGTTGGCTCATCCGGGCGACGGTTGGTCTGCCGCATCGAAATATCCGGTGGAAAAATCCGGCCCGGGCAAATTGTAAGTGGACAACTGCTTTTCGCCCCGGGGCCGCGGAATAATAATGCCGCATGCACAAAACGCCCCTCAATGTCGATCTGCTGCGGCTCAGGAAGTTTCTGCAGGCGCTGGAAGCCGAGGCGCAGATTGCCGTCGGCGACGTCGATCTCGGCAGTCAGGAGATCGAAGAATTGAAACGCGAAATTTCCGAGATCGAAGGCGTGCTGAACGGCAGCCCGGATCACGGCACCAGGGCATACCTGTTCCAGATCCCGATCGATTACGGCGCGCAGCACGCGGCCTGAATTCGCAAACAGCACCGAGACCCATCACGCCGTCGTGCTGCCATGCCGGCGGCATGACGCGGAGTTTGTGGCGCAGTCTATGCCCGATATTGCCGGCTCTCTGCTGTCATTGCCGGGCTCGTCCCGGCAATCCATGAGGCGATGCAGCCAGTCCACGCCGTAAGGATGTGCGAGGGCCATCTCATCATGGATGCCCGGGACAAGCCCGGGCATGACGTGGAGTTTGTGGCGCCGTCAATGCCCGATATTTCCGGCTCTCTGCTGTCATTGCCGGGACAAGCCCGGGCATGACGTGGAGTTTGTGGCGCCGTCCATGCCCGATATTGCCGGCTCCCTGCCGTCATTGCCGGGCGCGTACCGTATTTCTTGTCGCCCTCCTGCCGTTCTCCTAGACTTGCCGGCACTTCCTAGAACAACGACCCGTCGCCGACGGCGATCCGCCGCGCGGCCACGACGGTCCGGGAGGATCACATGCGCGTTTTGAAGCTGCTCGCCGCTGCCCTTGGCAGCGTCATTTTGCTGGCCGGGGCCGCCAACGGCGAGCCCGTGAAGATCCGCAACGCCTTTGTCGTGCCGGTGGCCAACTGGGCGCCGATCCTCGCCATCAAGAAGGACCTGGCGAAGCACTGGGGCAAGTCCTACGAGATGGAGGCGGTGCGCTATCAGGGCACGCCGCCGATGATCACCGCGCTCGCCAACAATGAGCTGGAGATCGCCAATCTCGCCTATTCGACCTTCGGCCTCGCCATCCAGAACGCCGGCCTCACCGACCTCACCATCGTTGCCGACGAATTCCAGGACGCCGCGCCCGGCTACTACAGCAGCCAGTTCTTCGTGCTGAAGGACAGCGGCATCAACAGGATCGAGGATCTCAAAGGCAAGGTGTTGGCCACCAATGTAATCGGCAGCGGTGTCGACATCGGCATGAAGGCGGCGCTGAAGAAGCACGGCCTGCTCGACAAGCGCGACTACACCGTCATCGAGGCGCCGTTCCCGACCATGGCGTCGATGCTCAAGGAGAAGAAGGCCGACCTGGTGGTCGGCGTCATGCCGTTCTCGCTCAATCCGGTCCTGCAGAAGGAGGCGAGGCCGCTGTTCGAGCAGAAGGACGGGCTCGGCCGCTCGCAATTCATCTTCTGGGTGATGCGCAAGTCGTTCGTCGACAAGCACCGCACCGCGCTGGTCGACTTCATGGAGGACGTGCTGCGCATCCAGCGCTGGTATCTCGATCCGAAGAACCACGCCGAAGTGGCGCAGATTGCGTCGAAGATCCTCAAGGTGCCGCCGGAGCGCTTCGGCTGGCTGTTCACGAAACAGGACTACTACCGCGACCCGGACGGGCTGCCCGACCTCACGGCGCTGCAGAACAACGTCAACACGGCGGCCGATCTCGGCTTCCTCAAGCCGGGCCTCGACGTGATGAAGCACGCCGACCTGAGCATCGTGAAGGAGGCGGCGGCGCGGTTGAAGTAGGGGTACTGGATCGAGGACCGCTGCCGCGTCCTCCTCCGTCATTGCCGGGCTTGACCCGGCAATCCACGAGCCGGCACCACAGGCAGAACTTTTCGGAGCGGCATGAACGCCCTGGCGAACCATCATGGATGCCCGGGCCAAGCCCGGGCATGACGCCGGGTATGTGGCGCACTCTATGCCCAATATTGCCGGCTCTCTGCTGTCATTGCCGGGCTTGTCCCGGCAATCCATGAGGCGATGCAGCCAGTTCGCGACGTAAGGATGTGCGAGGGCCATCTCATCATGGATGCCCGCGACAAGCCCGGGCATGACCGCGAATACGTCCGCTCATCCCCGCGAATGCGGGGATCCAGAGAAAGAAACCGCGGAGTTGGCAATTTGTCGCCCCTGGATTCTCGCTGGAGCCTGCCCCCGCGCAGGCGGGGGCGGGAATGAGCGGGTGCGGCGGATGTCGCATTTTATTCCGTTCATCCCCCCGCCAGCGGAAATCCAGGATTCGCCTCAACCCGGCAACTGGCGCATGCAGGCCTCGAGCGATTTCATCACCGCCTCGATCTGCGTGAGATCGAAAGTCAGGATCTGCGGCACGCCAGAAAGTTCAAACTGCGCGGCGTGCGCTTCGCGCAGCGTGCCGATGAACTGCGCCGGCAGTGCCTCCTTTGCCTCTACGAAATAGCTGTCGGCGGCGACCGCCGGAAATCCGGTCTGCGTGCCGCCGACCGTAATCGCGACCGTAACGATGTCGCCCGGCTTGAACACGCCGGGCCATGCAAAGACCTGGAGGAGCGCAGGTCTGCCGCGCCGCTGGCGCAGCGCGAGGGCGGCGTAGGGCTCGGCGTTGAATTCTTCCGGCGGACGGTTGATCGCCATGCAGGCCGATGGTCCTGCCGCCATCACGGTCCAATGCGCATGCCGCTCCAGAAACGGCGCCGCGGCGGCGGGGAGCGTAGCGAGACATAGGATGAATGCGGTCAGGCGGGCGAACATGGCGGGTTCTCAACCTTGCAGGATTGCATGCTACGGCCAAAACAGCTGCCCGCCAATTCAATGCTCGTAACGACTGCGTAGCCCGCATCTGCCTATTCTCGAATCGGCGGAATTGATGTTCATGCGCCCAAGCGCCCATGCGTCCGTGTGCCGGCGCGAACGGAGGCGGAGATGTACGGACTGTTTTCGCCCTCCGCGCTTTCGCTGCTCGCCGTCAATCTCGGCGTCATCGTTTTCGCCGTCAGGGATGAGTGGTCGCTGGCCACGATCCTGGCGAGCTACCTGGTGCAGAGTGTCATCATCGGACTTTTCCAGGCAAAGAAGATTCTGGATCTGAAAGTCTTCAGCACCGAAGGCTTCAAGATGGGCGGCCACGCGGTCGAGCCGACCCGGGCGACGCAATGGAAGGTAGTGCTGTTCTTTCTGGTCCACTACGGAATTTTCCACGCTGCCTATGCCGGATTTATTTTGAGCGAGGGTACGCCGTATTGGCCGGATGTGATGCTGTCAGGGACGGCTTTTTTCGCCAATCATCTTTTTTCATATTTCATGAATCGCAACCGGACGGGTAAACAAATTCCCAACATCGGCAGCATGATGTTTTTCCCGTATATCCGCATCATCCCGATGCATGTGTTTATCGTGTTCGGATTCATCTTCGCGGGAACGCATTTCGCGCTGGTGTCTTTCCTGATCCTCAAGACGCTGGCCGACGAGGCAATGCACGCCGTCGAGCATTACGACGATACGGTCAACGGGTGAGTGTGGATAGGGGCGGGAAGTTTGTAGCCCGCATGAGCGTAGCGAAATGCGGGGGAGCAGGCCATAAATCGGTAAGTTGGTCCCGGATTTCGCTTCGCTCATCCGGGCTACGCTTGCTATTCAAGCGCGAACTGGCGGCGCGCAAGCTCTCGGCCAACCGGCTGTCGCTCGACATCGGCGTGCCGTCCGGCCGCATCACCGACATTCTCAACGCCCGGCGCTCGATCACCGCCGACACCGCGGTGCGGCTCGGCCGCTATTTCGGCAACAGCGCGCAGTTCTGGCTCGACTTGCAGGGCCAGTACGACATCGCGGTGGTGGAGCGGAAGAAGGGCGGGAGATCGCCAAGCGGGTTCGACCGGCGGACGCGGCTTAAGAGAAGCGCGGCAGCGCGTCGCCGTTCTCGACGCGATCGGCGATGCCTCCGCCGGCCGTCCCCGCGAAAGCGGGGTCCAGCTCTTTCCTTCTTCGTCATGGCCGGCCTTGACCCCGCCATGACAGCGTTGGTTGACCGAGCTTGCGTCGCGGTCGATTTTGCATCTGACCAGTAGGGCGCATTGGGCATCCTAGATATCTGCTACTCCGCCGCCTCGACCCGCTTCTTCCCCGGCCTCGCGCTCGGCCGCCCCAACACCGGCCTCAAAAATTCCGCCGTATAACTCCGCTTCACCTTCACAATATCCTCCGGCGTGCCCTGCGCGACGATCTCGCCGCCGCCGTCGCCGCCTTCGGGGCCAAGGTCGATGATCCAGTCGGCGGTCTTGATCACTTCCAGATTGTGCTCGATCACCACCACGGAATTGCCGGTCCCCACCAGCTCGTGCAGCACGTCCAAGAGCTTCGCCACGTCGTGGAAATGCAGGCCGGTGGTGGGCTCGTCCAGAATATAGAGCGTACGGCCGGTGGCGCGCTTGCTCAGCTCCTTGGCAAGCTTGACGCGCTGCGCCTCGCCGCCCGACAGCGTCGTGGCCTGCTGGCCGACATGGATATAGTCGAGGCCGACCCGGTGCAGGAGTGCCAGCACGTCGCGCACGCGCGGCACCGCCTTGAAGAATTCCAGCGCCTCTTCCACCGTCATGTCGAGCACGTCGGCGATCGACTTGCCCTTGAACAGCACCTCCAGCGTCTCGCGGTTGTAGCGCTTGCCCTTGCAGACGTCGCAGGTGACGTAGACGTCGGGGAGAAAGTGCATCTCGATCTTGATGACGCCGTCGCCCTGGCAGGCCTCGCAGCGGCCGCCCTTGACGTTGAACGAGAAGCGGCCGGGCTCGTAGCCGCGCGCCTTTGATTCCGGCAGCGCCGCAAACCATTCGCGGATCGGCGTGAAGGCGCCGGTATAGGTCGCCGGGTTCGAGCGCGGCGTGCGGCCGATCGGCGACTGGTCGATGTCGATGATCTTGTCGATGTGCTCCAGGCCCTCGATGCGGTCGTGCGGGGCAGGGGCAAGTGACGCGCCATTCAACTTGCGCGCCACCGCATTGTAGAGCGTGTCCACCAGCAGCGTGGACTTGCCGCCGCCGGAGACGCCGGTAACGCAGGTGAACAGGCCGAGCGGGATTTCGGCGGTGATGTTCTTCAGATTGTTGCCGCGCGCATTGACGACTTTCAAAGTGCGGCGCGGATTGCGCGGCTGGCGCTCGGGCACCGGCACGCTCAGTTCGCCGGAGAGATATTTGCCGGTCCATGAGTTGGGCGCGGCGACCAGATCGTCGACCGTGCCTTCCGCCACGATGTGACCGCCATGGATGCCGGCGCCGGGGCCGATGTCGAGCACGTGGTCGGCCGTGCGGATGGCGTCCTCGTCGTGTTCGACCACGATCACGGTATTGCCGAGATCGCGCAGCCGTTTGAGGGTTTCGAGCAGGCGGGCATTGTCGCGCTGGTGCAGTCCGATCGAGGGCTCGTCCAGCACATAGAGCACGCCGGTGAGCCCCGAGCCGATCTGGGACGCAAGCCGGATGCGCTGGCTCTCGCCGCCGGAAAGCGTGCCGGACGCGCGCGAGAGCGTGAGGTAATCGAGCCCGACATCGACCAGGAACTTCAGCCGCTCGCGGATTTCCTTCAGCACGCGCACGCCGATCTCGTTCTGTTTCGATGTCAGATGCTGCGGCAGCTCGGTGAACCAGTCGCCGGCGCGGCGCACACTGAGCTCGGCAACTTCGGAGATGTTCTTGCCCCCGATCTTGACGCAGAGCGCCTCAGGCTTGAGCCGCGCGCCATGGCAGGCGGCGCAGGGCACATCGGTGAAATATTTCTGCAGATCCTCGCGCGCCCACTCGCTTTCCGTTTCCTTGAACCGGCGCTCGAGATTGGTGATCACACCCTCGAACGGTTTTTTGGTCGTGTAGCCGCGCAGGCCGTCGTCATAGACGAATTTGATCTCGTCCTCGCCGGAGCCGTAAAGGATCGCGTCCTGCGTTTTCTTCGGCAGGTCCTTCCACTTGCTGTCGAGGGTGAAGCGGTAGTGCCTGGCGAGCGCGTTGAGCGTCTGGATGTAATAGGGCGAGGATGACTTCGCCCAGGGCGCGATCGCGCCTTTGCGCAAGCTTGCGTCCCTGTCGGGGATCACCAGCTCGGCGTCGATGTGCTGCTCGACACCAAGACCGCCGCATTCCGGGCAGGCGCCGAAGGGATTGTTGAACGAGAACAGCCGCGGCTCGATCTCGGGAATGGTGAAGCCGGAGACCGGGCAGGCAAATCTTTCGGAGAAGATGAGGCGGCGCGCGGCGGCGGCTGCGGCGGCGGCGAGTTTTGTTTTTTTGCCCTCATCCTTCGAGACGGGCCTTCGGCCCTCCTCATCCTTCGAGACGGGCCTTCGGCCCTCCTCAGGATGAGGGGGAGCAACGGGCGACGACCTTTTTCCCTCATCCTGAGGAGCGCCCGAAGGTCGCGTCCTTCTCCCCTCATCCTGAGGAGCGCGCGCAGCGCGCGTCTCGAAGGATGAGGCCCCGGCATCTGCAAGCTCCACCACCGCCAGACCATCGGCGAGCTTGAGGCATTGTTCGAGCAAATCCGCCAGCCGCGTGCCGATATCGGATTTGACCACGAGACGGTCGACCACCACGTCGATGTCGTGGGTAAATTTTTTGTCGAGCGCGGGCGCGTCGGCAATCTCGTAGAACGCGCCGTCGATCTTGACGCGCTGGTAGCCCTTCTTGAGGAAATCGGCGAGCTCCTTGCGGTATTCGCCCTTGCGGCCGCGCACCACCGGCGCCAGCACATAGATGCGCGTGCTTTCGGGCAGCGCCAGCACGCGGTCGACCATCTGCGATACGGTCTGGCTTTCAATAGGAAGACCGGTTGCCGGCGAATAGGGCACGCCGACGCGCGCCCAAAGCAGGCGCATGTAGTCGTAGATCTCGGTGACGGTGCCGACGGTGGAGCGCGGATTGCGCGAGGTGGTCTTCTGCTCGATCGAGATCGCCGGCGACAGGCCGTCGATCTGGTCGACGTCGGGCTTCTGCATCATCTCGAGGAACTGCCGCGCGTAGGCCGAGAGCAACTCCACATAGCGGCGCTGGCCCTCGGCATAGATGGTGTCGAAGGCGAGCGAGGATTTGCCCGAGCCCGAGAGGCCGGTGAACACCACCAGCCGGTCGCGCGGAATGGCGACGTCGATGTTCTTGAGATTATGCTCGCGCGCCCCGCGGATCGCGATCACGCGGGTATCGCCGGGCTTTTTCGTGGGGCTTTCGATCATGAACCTCAACGGCGGACTGGTCGGACGGCCGCAGGGCGGCCGCAGCTGGCTGCATTCATTGTCGTTGGCACGGGGGCGACAGGAGGGAACGTAGTGAGAACAGCGCCATTGCGCCAGTCCCCGGCTGGCACCGGGCGCGCGGCATGGGGATAACAGAAGCGGGCCCGGCCGCTACCCGCGCCCGCAGGAATCCACAGGCCGGGCGCTTCGTTTCCCATGCGGCGAGACGCCTCGGCCGGAAACACATGCAAAATTGCAAATATGTATTGAACTTGCCGCTCTGGAGAACCATGATGCTGGCACAGTCGTTTGCGTAACGTCGGTGTTCCAAATAACCGGCGATCCATAGAACAAAACATCTCTCGCGCCTTTTGCCACCCGCATCGATGGATGCCTGGCAAGGGCGGTCCAGCCCGGACCAGGAGAGTAGGGAGGAAGAGAAATGCTCGACCGCTCCAGACGTACCCGCATGACCCGGCGCCAGTTCAACGCGCTCACCGGCGCCGCTGGCATCGCGCTCGCAATGCCGAACATTGCACGCGCCGGCGGCGAGGATTCTGCGGCCATCATCAAAGGCAAGAAGTCCGGCCTGATCATCCACAACGCCAAGCTCGGCGTGATGGAGACCCCGCTGACCGAGTTGCGCAAATACGCGATCACGCCGAAGGACATCCTGTTCAATCGTTTCCACTATCCGCATGAAGGCGCGTCGGCCTGGTATGCGAGCACGGCGGCGCCGTCGGCCGAGCTGGTCAACAACTGGAACCTGCGCGTCGACGGCCTGGTCGAACGGCCGCGCGATGTGAAGATCGCCGACCTGCAGAAGATGCCGCAGGAAAAGCGCGTCTCGGTGCTGCAATGCGCCGGCAACGGCCGCTCATTCTTCGCCGCCAAGCAAAAGGTCGCCGGCGGCCAGTGGAAGAACGGCGGCATGGGCAATGTCGAATGGGAAGGTGTGCCGCTGCGCGCGTTCATCGAAAGCCAGAAGATGGGCGTAGCCAAGTCCGCGACCTGGCTCACGGCGGAAGGCTGGGATCAGCCCCCGACCTTCGAAGGCTCGGACTTTGCCAAGAGCTACATGCTCAACGATCCGGCGCTCGACCACGCCATTCTCGCGTTGAAGATGAATGGCGAGCCGATCCCGGCCACCAACGGCGGACCAGTTCGGCTGATCATTCCCGGCTTCTATGGCAACATGAACGTCAAGCTGCTCAATGTGCTGCTGTTCGCCGCGGCACAGTCGCCGAGCGCCATGCAGTCGGTCGGCTATCGCATGCCGAACCAGCTGCCGGCCGATCCGGCCAAGTTCAAGGCCAATGACTACACGCTCACCAACAGCGTTCCGACCTACGGCCACACGATCAAGAGCGTGATCTTCTCGCCGCTGCCGGAAGACAAGCCGAAGCCGGGCAATGTGGAGATCACCGGCGTCGCCTTCAACGACGGCACGTCGAAGATCACCAAGGTGGAAGTCTCCACCGATGGCGGCAAGAGCTGGAAGGCGGCCACGATCAAGTATGCGGACAGTCCGTGGGCCTGGCAGCACTGGTCGCTCGCCACCAAGCTTGGCAGCGGCAAGCACGAACTGATGTCGCGTGCGTTCGACGCCAAGGGCCAGAGCCAGCCGGTCGACGGTCTCACGCGCTGGAATCCGCGCGGCTACGAGTGGAACGGCGCCGATCGCGTCGAGGTGACGGTGTAAATTCGTACATCGTGCACGTAATGCATACTCCGTTCATTCCCGCGCAAGCGGGAATCCAGGGCGACATATGAGCGCTTGCGATGTGCAGCCCTGGGTCCCCGCTTTCGCGGGGACGAACGGGATGTCTTACAATTTTCAGGAGTTCGCGTGACATGCGCGGGACGTCCCTCATCGCGGGGGCTGTCGGCATCATGCTGTTTGCCGCCGGGCCCTGCATTGCGGACAATATTGAACTGCCGCCGGGACCCAACCGCGCGCTGGTCTACGGCCAGTGCCGCACCTGTCACGACCTGCAATATCTGAAGGATTCCGCCGGCATCCCGCGCGACGACTGGGACCAGATCCTGATCAGCATGCGTCAGTACGGCCTGCGCATCCCGCAGGACCAGCGCGACAAGATTCTCGATTATCTCGGAACCTATCTCGGGCCCAAGCCGCCGCCGGCTGCTGCGGCGAGCGCGCCGGAGGCAACATCGGAAAAAATCGACGGCGCCACCGTCTACAACGAGCAATGCGTGGCCTGTCATCAGCAGAACGGCGAGGGCGTCGCGGAACAGTTTCCGCCGCTGAAGGGCAACCGCGATATTTTCCTGAGCCGTGAATTTGCCGCGCGCGTGGTGCTGTTCGGCCTGAAAGGCAAGATCGACGTGAACGGCCGTGCATTCGATGCCGAAATGCCGCCGCTCGACGTGCTCAGCGACCAGCAGATCGCGGCGGTGATCGCCTATGTGCGTGGCGCCTGGGGTAACGAGAAACTGCGTCCGAAGGACATGACGCCGATCAATGCCGCGACGGTGAAGACCCTGCGCCAGCAGAAGGATGTCTCGGCCGACCAGATCTACGCCCAGCGCAGACAGCTCAAGGGCAGCGGCACGAACAAATAGGATTCCCCTTGGCGGCGGTGTCGAACCGGTCCGTGCGGGCGATACGAAAACCCGAAAAGTCCGAACTGCCGGTTGCATGGGGCGGCCGGATCAGCTAGAACATATCAAGAACACAATTTCGGGCTCTCGTAATTGCATCGTCGTCGAAAGCGGCGGATGCCCTGTGGATTAGAGCCCAACGCGTCTGCCGCCCTCTTGCCGCGTTCGGTTGCGGGTCTAGGGTGAGCATCCATTCCAGCGGGCATTTGCGGCAGGCGGGCCCGCCAAACACGACCGGCGGCGGCTCTCAACAGGTCGCACGACCGCATGTCGTCACGCGGAGAGCATCATGGCGGGTAGCGTCAACAAAGTGATCCTGGTCGGCAATCTCGGCGCGGATCCGGAAATCCGCCGCACCCAGGACGGCAGGCCGATCGCAAATTTGCGGGTGGCGACCTCGGAATCCTGGCGCGACAAGACCACCGGCGAGCGCAAAGAGAAAACCGAGTGGCATCGCGTCGTCATCTTCAACGAAGGCCTGTGCAAAATCGTCGAGCAGTACCTCAAGAAGGGCTCGAAGGTTTACCTCGAAGGTGCTCTGCAGACACGCAAATGGCAGGACAAGGACGGCAACGATCGTTATTCGACCGAGGTCGTGCTGCAGGGGTTCAATTCTCAGCTCACGATGCTCGACACGCGCGGTGGCGGCGGCAGCGCGGCCGACAGCGACAGCGATTTCGGTGACCGCGGACCGAGCGCGGCGCGCAAGCCGGCCATGGCCGGTGCCGCCGGCCGGCGCGACGACATGGACGACGAGATTCCGTTCTGATCGCGTCGCGCTTTGCGCCCTCGGGGCATCGGCGACTTCGACAACCGCTTGCCGGGCGGGTGTCCGTTCGGCAGCCAGCACGGGTGACCTGACATGAAAGACGAAAAAGTGATGACCGCAATCCTGGTCGGCGCGGCCGGCATGGCGGCTACAATCGTGGTGGCCGGCGCGATCATGCTGGCGCCAGGGCCTGCGGTGGCAAATCCCGCCATTGCGAAAAAGACCGGTCAGGCGTGCACGAAATGTCATACGGCACCGCCGGCGCTCAACGCCTACGGCAAGAAATACAAGGAAAGCGAGAAGAAATAGCCGGCGAACGGTCTCGGCTGTGGGCGCAGTAGGCTGATTGCCTGCGAGCGGGCGGCGAAATGCGCCGCGTACACCTCTGGATTCCTGACGGAGCCTGCCCCCCGAACGCGGGACGTGGAAGAGTGCGTTACGTACCTTGCCCTGTTACCGCGCCGTTGGTGCAAGCTTTACACCGCAGCCTCTCTCCGCCTCATCCTGAGGAGCGTCGCGAAGCGACGCATCTCGAAGGATGGGGCGGCCTCATGGTTCGAGACGCAGCGCTACGCGCTGCTCCTCACCATGAGGTCGTGAAAGACGAATCGTTACGACCATGCACGGTCATGCGCGGGCTTGACCCGCGCATCCATGCTGAGGTGACGCCAATTTCAGTGGTCCGTCCGTGTGCATTGCGCTGCATCATGGATTGCCGGGTCTCGTCGCTTCGCGACGGCCCGGCAATGACAAGCTGGTTGGCGCGTAAATTATTCCCGCATCAGCAGCACCGAAATCGTAGCCCGCATGAGCGCAGCAAAATGCGGGAGCAATCCCTCTGAGCCATCTCATGCAAGGTCATGCGCGGGCTTGACCCGCGCATCCATGCTGAGGTGACGCCAGTTTCGGTGGTACGTCCGCGTGCGTTGCGCCGCATCATGGATTGCCGGGTCTCGTCGCTTCGCGACGGCCCGGCAATGACAAGCTGGTTGGCGCGTAAATTATTCCCGCGTCAGCAGCAGCGAAATCGTCAGCGAACAGAACCCGACGAAGGCGATCACGGCGTTGATGGCGTGCGACATTTCCCATTGCCAGCGCAGGTATTCCCAGTCCGGCGGAATGGCAGTCCAGTTGTCGGTGGCCTGATTGGCCGGAAACGTGAAGGCGAAAAAAATCGCCAATGTGGCGATCTGGCACAGCACGTTGATCAGCACGAACAGGAATGGCCCGCGGGTGCCGCGCAGGATGAATGCGAGTGTCGCATTCGCGATCAGGTTTCCGAACAACACGATGCCGAACAGCGCCCAGCCGCGGTAGATGTTCTGGACGATGAAATAGTCGATCTGCCCCAGATGAATCTTGTTCGGCAATGCAAAGAAATGCGCGCCCGCCGGCATCAGGGCGATGGCGGTCAACACGAGCGCAATGAATTGGAGGATTTTCATAACGCGCGTCCCTGGTTGTCGCCCCAAGGCCGGGTCCCGCCGACAACGGCTGCGGGCTGTGATGGTTCCGCGCGGGTGAGGGCGCCGCGTACGCCTCTGGATTCGCGTAGGAGCGAGCCTCTTTCCGCCTCATCCTGAGGAGCGTCGCGAAGCGACGCATCTCGAAGGATGGGGCGGCCTCATGGTTCGAGACGCAGCGCCAACGGGGCCGCGCTTGCGCGCGGACCCGTTGGCGCTGCTCCTCACCATGAGGTCCGTGAAAGACAAATCGTTACGGCCCCCGGTGGAGCCTGGCCCCGCGAAGGCGGGCGCGGGAATGAGCGGGTGTGGCGCGCGCATGGTATGACGCTACGACTGCTCAACCCGCCAGCGCCGCGCGCACGCCGTCAATGACGAACTGAACGGCCAGTGCCGCCAGCAGCACGCCGAGCAGGCGCGAGAGCACCACATTGCCGGTCACGCCGAGCAATTTGGCGATGCGCGTCGACAGCGCGAAGACGGCAAAACACACGAGCAGCACGGCGGCGATGACCGCCAGCAAAATTCCCAGCCGAACCGGATCGTCGCCGGCGCGGCCGGCGAGCAGCACGCTTGCGGTGATGGCGCCCGGTCCGGCCATCAGCGGTATCGCGAGCGGGAAGGCGGCGATGTTGCGCACGTGCTCTTCGAGCGCTTCTTCGGCCTGGCGCGATTGCCGCTCGATGCGCACGCCGAACACCATTTCCGAGGCGATCGAGAACAGCAGCAAGCCGCCGGCGATGCGGAACGCGGGCAGCGTGATCGACAGCGTGCGCAGCAACCAGTCGCCGATCAGCGCGCTGCCGGCGAGCACGATCGCTGCAATCAGCGAGGCGCGCCAGGCAACGCTGCGGCGCGCCTTGCGCGGCAGGCCGTGGGTAACCGCAAGAAAGCTCGGCACCAGGCCGATCGGATCGACCACGACGACCAGCGTGACCAGGGCGGCGATGAGGAAATCCAGCGGCATGGCGTTCGCCTAGAGCACGATACGTTTAGGTTGAATCACCGTGCTTTCCTAACATTTTGCTGGCGCATGATCTTTTCCGACCTTGCTTCGCCCGCCGAAGCGGGCTTCGCGAAGGCGGGAAACCGGTTCCCACTTTTCGGGATCATGCGCTGGAGCATGGTCACTGGCGGCGCAATGGCGGCGGCAAGGGGTTATTTCGGAGGCCGCCGGAACACCGGCTGCCAGCGCATTAAACCATTGAAAGAATTATATAAAATAGGCTGTATCGCTCGTGCTTTCGGGTAGCAAAGGCGAAGTGAATCGGATAGAAAAATCACCAAGAAATTTCGCCCAGGAATCGATCCTTGTCCGACACCGATACTCCGAAATCGGGGGACGGAAGTCCCTCTGACGTGCGTCCCGTCTCGATCAGCGAAGAGATGAAGCGTTCGTATCTCGATTACGCCATGAGCGTGATCGTGTCGCGGGCGCTGCCCGATGTGCGCGACGGCCTCAAGCCTGTGCACCGGCGCATTCTCTATTCGATGCACGAGCAGGGCCATACGCCCGACAAGAAATACGTCAAATCGGCGCGCGTCGTCGGCGACGTGATGGGTAAATATCACCCGCACGGCGACCAGGCGATCTACGACGCGCTTGTGCGCATGGCGCAGGATTTCTCCATGCGCCTGATGCTGATCGACGGTCAGGGCAATTTCGGTTCGGTCGACGGCGATCCGCCGGCGGCCATGCGCTACACCGAATGCCGCCTGGCCAAACCGGCGATGGCGCTGATCGACGATATCGACAAGGACACCGTCGATTTCCAGGCCAACTATGACGGCAACGAACGAGAGCCGGTGGTGCTGCCGGCGCGTTTCCCCAATCTGCTGGTCAACGGCGCCGGCGGCATCGCCGTCGGCATGGCGACCAATATCCCGCCGCACAATCTCGGCGAACTGATCGATGCCTGCATCGCGCTGATCGGTGACCCGGCCCTGAGCATTGACGATCTCATCAAGATCGTACCCGGTCCGGACTTTCCCACCGGCGGCATCATTCTCGGCCGTGCCGGCATCCGCAGCGCCTACCACACCGGTCGCGGCTCGATCGTGATGCGCGGCAAGGTCGCATTCGAGACCGTCCGCAAGGAACGCGAAGCGATCATCATCAGCGAAATTCCCTATCAGGTGAACAAGGCGTCGATGGTGGAGCGCATCGCCGAGCTCGTGCGCGACAAGAAGATCGACGGCATCGCCGACCTGCGTGACGAGAGCGACCGCCAGGGTTATCGCGTGGTGATCGAGCTCAAGCGCGATGCCGAGCGCGACGTGGTGCTCAACCAGCTCTATCGCTTTACGCCGCTGCAATCGTCGTTCGGCGCCAACATGGTGGCGCTCGATGGCGGCCGTCCGCTGGTGATGTCGCTGCGCGACCTGCTCACCGCCTTCGTCGCCTTCCGCGAAGATGTGGTGTCGCGGCGTACCAAATACCTGCTCGGCAAGGCGCGCGACCGCGCCCATGTCCTGGTCGGCCTGGCCATCGCCGTCGCCAATATCGACGAGGTGATCAAGCTGATCCGCGCGGCCAAGGATCCCAATACCGCACGCGAAGCCTTGATGGCGCGCGACTGGCCGGCCAAGGACGTCGCCACCATGGTGACGCTGATCGACGATCCGCGCCACAAGGTGACGTCGAAGGGCACCACCAAACTGTCGGCCGAACAGGCGAGAGCCATCCTCGATCTGCGCCTGCAACGGCTGACGGCACTCGGCCGCGACGAGATCAAGGAAGAGCTGGACAAGCTTGCCGCCGAGATCGCCGACTATCTTGAAATCCTGCGCTCGCGCGTGCGCATCCAGGCCATCATCAAGGACGAACTCACGAAGGTGAAGGACGAATTCGCCACACCGCGCCGCACCGTGATCGCCGAGGAAGAGGGGGCGGTCGACGACGAGGACCTGATCCAGCGCGAGGAGATGGTCGTCACCGTTTCGCATCTCGGCTACATCAAGCGCGTGCCGCTTTCGACCTATCGCGCGCAGAAGCGCGGCGGCAAGGGCCGCGGCGGCATGCAGGTGCGCGAGGAGGATTTCGTCTCGCGGCTGTTCGTTGCCTCCACGCACGCGCCGGTGCTGTTCTTCTCCTCGGCCGGCCAGGTCTACAAGGAAAAGGTCTGGCGGCTGCCGCTGGCGGCGCCGCAGGCGCGCGGCAAGGCGTTGATCAATATCCTGCCGCTCGATCCGGGTGAGACCATCACCACCATCATGCCGCTGCCCGAGGACGAGACCTCCTGGGGCGCGCTCGACGTGATGTTCGCGACCACCAGCGGCACCGTCCGGCGCAACAAGCTCAGCGATTTTGTCGAAGTGCGTCCGTCCGGCATCATCGCCATGAAGCTGTCGCCCGGCGAGGCGATCGTGGATGTCGCGATCTGCACCGAGAAGGACGACGTGCTGCTCACCTCCAATCGCGGTCAGTGCATCCGCTTCCCGGTGCCGGAGGTGCGCGTGTTCACCGGCCGAACCTCCATGGGCGTGCGCGGCATCGCGCTCGAGAAGGACGACAAGGTGATCTCGCTGTCGATCCTGAGCCATATCGACGTCACAGCCGAAGAACGCGCGGCCTATCACAAGCGCGCCAGCGCCATCCGCCGCGGCGGCAATAGCGAAGAGGAGGCCGGAGCTGAGGCCGACGAGGCTGTGGGTGCGATCGAGCTCGGCGAAAAACGCTATGTGGAATTGTCGGCGGCCGAGCAATTCGTGCTGACGGTGTCGGAGCGGGGCTACGGCAAGCGTTCGTCGTCTTACGAGTACCGCACCACCGGCCGCGGCGGCAAAGGCATCGTGGCGATGAGCGTGACCGCCAAGACCGGCCGCCTGGTGGCCTCGTTCCCCGTGGAAGAAGCCGACCAGGTCATGCTGGTGACCGATCAGGGCAAGCTGATCCGCACGCCGGTGTCCGGCATCCGCATGGCCGGGCGCTCAACGCAAGGCGTGATCGTGCTCAACACCGCCGAGGATGAAAAGGTGGTTTCGGTCGAGCGGTTGAGCGAGGAAGAGGAAGAGTAAGGCCTTTGCTCCTGGCAGAGCCTCTCCGCCGCCATTGCCGGACTTGTCCCGGCAATCCATGAGGCGTTTTCACGCGTCAATCCTCGGTAAGACCTTCCGGGGTGCAATTCATCATGGATGGCCGGGACAAGCCCGGCCGTGACCGATAGCGCATGATCCCGAAAAGCGGGAACCGGTTTCCCGCCTTCGCGAAGCCCGCTTCCGCAAACTCAGACGCGCCGAAGCTTCCGGAGCAGGCGTAGGCGGGTCGCGGCTGAGTGAGGAAGAGGAAGAGTAGGCGCTTTGCTTTTGGCAGAGCCTCTCCGCCGTCATTGCCGGGCTTGTCCCGGCAATCCATGCGGCGTTTTCACGCGTCAGTCCTGCGTAAGACCTTCCGGGGTGCAATTCAGCATGGATGGCCGGGACAAGCCCGGCCATGACCCATTAGTGTGGCACCCATGAACTGGAACCTGTTTTCCGCCTTCCTGCTGATCACCGCCGTGCTCGTGATCGTGCCGGGGCCGATCGTCACGCTGGTGATTGCCACCGGCGCCTCGCGTGGCATTCGCGCCGCCATGCAGACGGTCATCGGCACCACGCTCGGCAATGCGCTGTTGCTTGCCTGTATCGCGCTCGGCTTAAACTGGATTCTGAGGACGTCCGCAGAAGTCTTCGATTATGTGCGCTGGATCGGCGCCGCCTATCTGGTGTGGCTTGGCATCCAGGCCTGGCGCCACGCCGGCAGCGTGAGCGAAGCGGCGCCGCCGGGCGGTCACGTCTTTGCCTGGCGCGGTTTTGTCGTGGCGCTCACCAATCCGAAAACCATCGCCTTCTTCACGGCCTTCCTGCCGCAATTCATCGATCCCGCGCTTCCCGTTGCCCGTCAGCTCATCGTGATGTGCGCGGTGACCGTCGTGCTGGCAGGAGCGCTCGACGCGGTATGGGGCGTTGCGGCCGGGCTCGGCCGGGCCTTCCTGATGAAGCCACGGCAAAACCGTTGGCTGGCGCGTCTCTCCGGCATCGTCCTGATCGGCGGCGGCATCTGGCTGTCGCTACAGCGCCGCCCGGGGTGATTGCCGTCTGTTGTGGTCGAACAACTCTACCCGCTCATTCCCGCGCCGCCTGCGCGGATGCAGGCTTCAGCGGGAGCCCACATTGCGTTGCCTGTCACAGCCCTCATGGTGAGGAGCGCTGCGAAGCAGCGCGTCTCGAACCATGGGAGGCCGCCCCATCCTTCGAGATGCCCGGCTTCGCCGGGCTCCTCAGGATGAGGCGGGGAAAGGCTGCGGTACACAAAGCCGGCGGCAACGGCGCGGGTTTCGGCGCCAACTCCACCCGCTCATTCCCGCGCAAGCGGGAATCCAGAGTCGAATTCCCAACGCTCACGGTGTGTTGCTCTGGATCCCCGCCTTCGCGGGGATGAGCGGAAGAAATTGCGACGCCAACTCCACCCGCTCATTCCCGCGCCGCCTGCGCGGATGCAGGCTTCAGCGGGAGCCCACATTGCGTTGCCTGTCATAGCCCTCATGGTGAGGAGCGCTGCGAAGCAGCGCGTCTCGAACCATGGGAGGCCGCCCCATCCTTCGAGATGCCCGGCTTCGCCGGGCTCCTCAGGATGAGGCGGGGAAAGGCCGCGGTACACAAAGCCGGCGGCAACGGCGCGGGTTTCGGCGCCAACTCCACCCGCTCATTCCCGCGCAAGACTTCAGATCGATGGTCTGCTCCCGCATTTCGCTGCGCTCATGCGGGCTACAGATTGACTCTTAGCTGACGATTTCGGTGCTGCTGACGCGGGAGTAATTTACGCGCCAACCAGCTTGTCATTGCCGGGCCGTCGCGAAGCGACGAGACCCGGCAATCCATGATGCAGCGCTCGGCACGCGGACGTACCACTGAAACTGGCGGCACCTCAGCATGGATGCGCGGGTCAAGCCCGCGCATGACCGTGCATGAGATGGCTCAGAGTGTAGCCTGCACGAGCGCAGCGAAATGCGGGCTACAGATTTACTACCGCGCGCCGGCGGCCTGGAGGATTCTCACCATCTCCGCGTAGCCGCGGGTTTTCGCGAGCGCGAGCGGCGTCGCGCCGGCGCGGTCGGCGAGATTCACATCCGCGCCCGCCTTCACTAGCGCCTCAAGCGTGGCGACATGCCGCTTGCCGCCGTCACCGAGCACGATCGATTCAATCACGGCCGTCCAGCCCAGATTGTTGACGTGATCGAGCGGCGCCCTGGCGGCGATCAGGATGCGCACGACCTCGTCGTGGCCGAGATGGGCTGCGGCGATCAACGCGGTGCCGTCATAAGGGCTGGTGATGTTGGTGGCCTTGCCGCCGCCGGCGATGGCGAGCTTGAGCATGTCGACGTCGTCGGCAACCGCCGCGATGGTGATGATGTCGTAGCGCTGGGCATCGAGCGCATTCGGGTCGGCGCCGTGCCCGAGCAAGGCGCGGGCCGCTTCGCCCTGGTGCATGAAGATGGCGACATGGAGCGGGGTGCGCCGGTTTCCGTCGCGGGCATCGACCGCGCTGCCGGCTTTGACCAGACGTTCGATTTCGGCGGTATCGCCCCTGGCCGCGGCTGCGTGCAGCCCCTGATAGGCCTTTATTTCGGACGCGCCCGGTGGGGTCTGGGCGGATGCAGGGAACGTGAGCGCGAAAAACAGGAGTGCGAACAATGCCGCCATGGGATCCTCGGGGTTGCCGCCGTCAGGACAGCTAACCCCGGGCCGGAGCGATCATTCAATGCGGCGTCAGTTCGCGGACAGGCGGTCGGTGGTGACCAGGCGAACGCGCTTGCGGCCGAATTCGGTGCCGACGCAGCGCAGATAGGGCCAAGGGCGCTGGGCGCAGTTGGTCATGGCGGTCTCGATCGGCTTGGCGACCGGTCCGGCGTCGACATGGGCGGTCGGGGCAGACAGCAAGGTGAAGGCGGCGGCGATAGCGGCTGCGGCCACGATGGCGGAGATGGATTTGAGCATTTGAGCCCCCTTGCGTTCCCGTTCAGGAGGTTTGTCGCGGCTGGTCGGGGATAGGTTCAAAGGCCGGGGGAACCGGCCTTGCGGGGCGCAAAAACCCCGGTTAGACCGTGTTTTATGCCGCGGACCGCCCTTTATGCCGGGTCATTCGATCCGGTCACCAACGGCCATCTCGACGTGGTGCGCCAGGCCGCCCGCCTTGCCGACCGGCTCGTGCTCGCGATCGGCGTGCACCCCGGCAAGACGCCGCTGTTTTCGCCCGATGAGCGCATTGCCATGCTGGAGCAGACCTGCGGGCCGGTCGCGCGCCGGGAAAAGTGCCGGCTCGTCTGCATCACGTTCAACGATCTCGTGGTCGAGACGGCGCGCAAGCAGGGCGCGACCCTGCTGATCCGGGGCCTGCGTGACGCCACCGATTTCGATTACGAAATGCAGATGGCCGGCATGAACGCTGCCATGGCGCCGAAGGTGCAGACGGTGTTCCTGCCGGCCTCGGCCGCCGTGCGCCCGATCACCGCCACATTGGTGCGTCAGATCGCCCGCATGGGCGGTGACGTTTCCGCCTTCGTGCCGGCGAGCGTGGTTGCGCGCCTGAAGAAAAAATTTGCCGGCAAGCCAGGCGCATGATGTCGACAGACAGCGACCGGTTTCGCAATCAGTTCATGCGCCAGATCAAGACGCTCTAAAGTCCGGGAGACACCATGATCCGTATTTTCGCTGTACTGGCTGCGCTCGCTTGCGCCGTATCCGCCGCGCCGGCTCTTGCACAAGGCAGCAGGCTTGCAAGTCCTGCCGCGCTCAACGAACAGGCGCCGCCGACATACAAGGCCCGCTTCGATACCAGCAAGGGCGTGTTCGTGGTGGAGGTGCACCGCGACTGGGCGCCGAACGGCGCCGACCGCTTCTACAATCTGGTGAAGAACGGTTTCTACGACAATGTCCGCTTCTTCCGGGTGATCTCCGGTTTCATGGTGCAGTTCGGAATCAATGGCGACCCGCGCGTTTCCGCGGTCTGGCGTGCGGCCGAGATCAGGGACGATCCGGTCAAGCAGCGGAATACGCGCGGCAACATCACCTTTGCGACGCGCGGACCCAACACGCGCACCACCCAGGTGTTCATCAATTTCGGCGACAACGGCGGGCTGGACAGCCAGGGCTTTGCGCCGTTCGGCAAAATCGTGTCGGGAATGAATGTCGTCGATGCCCTGTACAACGGCTACGGCGAGGGCGCGCCGCGCGGCCGCGGACCCGATCAGAGCCGCATGCAGGCGGAAGGCAATGCCTATCTGACCAGGAATTTCGACAAGCTCGATTACGTCAAGAAGGCGACCATCGAGCGCTGAAAAATTTCATTGTCGTCGCCGGGCCTGTCCCGGTGACCCCGCTCAGGGCGGCACGATGCGCCCCTCAGCGGGATGGCCGGGACAAGCCCCGCCATGACCAAAAAAATGAGGAGACTGACAATGGCCAAACCGGAAGACACGCTGACACTCGAGACCACCAAGGGAACGGTCGTGATCGCCATGCGGCCTGATCTCGCGCCCGGCCATGTCGCGCGCATCAAGGAACTGGTGAAGCAGGGATTCTACGACGGCATCGTGTTTCACCGCGTCATCGACGGCTTCATGGCGCAAACCGGCTGCCCGCAAGGCACCGGCACCGGCGGTTCCGGCCAGAAGCTGAAGGCGGAATTCAATGCGGAGCCGCATGTGCGCGGCACCGTGTCGATGGCGCGCGCGTCCAATCCGGATTCCGGCGACAGCCAGTTCTTCATCTGCTTCGACGACGCCCGCTTTCTCGACAACCAGTACACCGCCTGGGGCAATGTGATCGAGGGCATGGATAACGTCGACAAGATCAAGCGCGGCGAGCCGGTGAGTAACCCGGACAAGATCATCAAGGCGACCATGGGAGCGTAGGTCCGTCTCCCCGCGTGTGCGGGGAACGGTCACGCGCGATGCGAGCCGGATGAGGGGGCCTATCACCATCGTTGAGACCCCGCCGGCCGCTCGCGCGACCGCCTCACATTCGCCCGCACATGCTCGCCTCGTATGCGAGGAGCGGTGAGTGCGTCATGCGGACCGATCTCTTCGACTTTGATTTGCCTGCAGACCGCATCGCATTGCGACCGGCGGTCCCGCGCGACGCCGCGCGGCTGCTGGTGGTGCGGCCGGGGCAGGCGCCCGTAGCAGACGTTCATCCATCGACGCCGCCCCACGCTCCGCTCATTCCCGCGCAAGCGGGAATCCAGCGCTCCAATCATCGGGACACGGACGTCCCGTCGGGCGACACCCTCGAAGACCGCACGGTCCACGATCTGCCCGATCTGCTTGAGCCCGGTGACGCGCTGGTGGTCAACGACAGCAAGGTGATCGCCGCGCGCCTGAAGGGCCGCCGCATCGGGCGGGGCGCGAGTGAGCCCGGAATTGAAGTCACCTTGCACAAGCGTCTCGATGGCTCGCACTGGCGGGCGTTCGTTCTCGGGGCCAAAAAGGTCCAGGTGGGAGACACCTTGCGCTTTGGCAGCGAGGGAAGGGTGTGTTTTCTCGACGAGCTCGATGCTCAAGTTTCACAAAAGGATGAGGGTGGTGAGATAACGCTCTCGTTTTCCTTTCATGGGCCCGTGCTCGACCAGGCCATTGCCGAGCGCGGCGACATGCCGCTGCCGCCCTATATCGCCGCGCGGCGCGCGCCCGACGCGCAGGACAGGACCGATTACCAGACCCTGTTTGCGAAGCCCGAAGGCTCGGTGGCCGCGCCCACGGCCGGCCTGCATTTCACCGAAAAGCTGCTGGAACGGTTGAAGGCGCGCGGCGTCTCCCTGCACACGGTGACGCTGCATGTGGGCGCGGGCACCTTCCTGCCGGTCAAGGCCGACGATACCGAAAGCCACCGGATGCATGCTGAATTCGGCGTGGTGGATGCAGGGGTTGCCGACGCGCTCAATGCCGTGCGCGCCAAAGGCGGGCGCATCGTCCCGGTCGGCTCCACCGCGCTGCGGCTGCTGGAAAGTGCTGCCGGCGATGACGGGCGCTTGCGGGCGTTTTCCGGCGACACCGCAATCTTCATCACGCCTGGTTATCGTTTCCGCGCCGCCGACCTGATGCTGACCAATTTCCATCTGCCGCGCTCGACCCTGTTCATGCTGGTTGCGGCCTTCAGCGGGCTGGAGACGATGAAGCGCGCCTATGCGCATGCGATTGCGACCGGCTATCGCTTCTATTCGTATGGCGATGCGTGTCTGCTGTATCCTGCCGGGCAATGAGCGAACCCTTCTCCTTTACGCTGCGCAAGACCGACGGCGCCGCGCGCCGCGGCGAAATCGTCACGCCGCACGGCCGCGTGCAGACGCCGGCCTTCATGCCCGTGGGCACGCAAGGCACGGTCAAGGGACTTGAGCCGGAGGCGGTGCGCGCAACCGGCGCCGAGATCGTGCTCGGCAATACCTATCATCTCATGTTGCGCCCGGGCGCCGAGCGCATCGCGGCGCTCGGCGGGCTTCACATGTTCATGAACTGGCCGCTGCCCATCCTCACCGACTCCGGCGGTTTCCAGGTGATGTCGCTGTCGGAATTGCGCAAGCTCGACGAGCGCGGCGTGACGTTTCGTTCGCATCTCGACGGCGACATGGTGGAGCTTTCGCCCGAGCGCGCCATCGAAATCCAGGCGCTGCTGAACGCGGACATTTCCATGCAGTTCGACGAATGCTTGAGGCTGCCGGCGTCGGTGGAAGATATCCGGCGCGCGATGGAGTTGTCATTGCGCTGGGGCGAACGTTCGAAACGCGCTTTCGAAGGCAGGGCGCGAGCGGGGTATGCACTTTTCGGGATCGTGCAGGGCGGCGATGATCTGAATCTGCGAGACAAGAGCGCGCGTGCGCTCACCGATATCGGCTTCGATGGCTACGCGATTGGCGGTCTCGCGGTGGGCGAGCCGCAAGACGTCATGCTGAAGATCGTCGAAGAGACCGCGCCGATTTTGCCCGACGATCGCCCACGCTATCTGATGGGCGTCGGCACTCCGGAGGATCTGCTGGAAGCGGTCGCGCGCGGCATCGACATATTCGATTGCGTGCTGCCGACGCGCAACGGCCGGCACGGCATGGCATTCACGCGTTTCGGTCCGATCAACCTGTCGAATGCGCGCCACGCCAATGACCCGCGTCCGTTAGACGAGGAGAGCGCGCATCCGGCCGCACGGACCTATTCGCGCGCCTATCTGCATCACCTTACCAAGGCGAACGAGATGTTGGGCGCGGTCCTGCTCTCCACCATTAATCTCGCCTATTACCAGTCGCTGATGGCCGGCATGCGGGCGGCGATCGAGGCCGGACGCTTTGCCGGGTTCTGCGGTCAAACGCGGGCCGGCTGGGAGCGGGGGGATAGTCCGCCTCTCGCGGCCTCATCCTGAGGACGCCGCGAAGCGGCCGTCTCGAAGGATGGGCCGCCCGCGTCCTTCGAGACGTCCACCGTGGCTGCGCATCGGCGGCCTCCTCAGGATGAGGGGGGGGGTCGAGGTTGTCTCGCACGCAACGCTTGGCTAAACGCTTCCCATGAACATCCACGCCGGATTTCTCGCCCGCCGCCGCAAGCCGAAGTTCAAGCTGCCGCCGGGAAGCTGCGACGCCCATTGTCACGTGTTCGGGCCGGGAGACACGTTTCCCTATGCGCCCAACCGGCGCTACACGCCGGAAGATGCGCCGAAGGAAATGCTGCGCGCCCTGCACGACCATCTCGGCGTGGATCGCGCGGTGATCGTGCAGGCGAGCTGCCACGGCACAGACAATGCGGCCATGCTCGACTGCATCGCATCGGACCCCAAACGCTATCGTGGCGTTGCCATCGTCGATGACGGGTTCGCGGACAAGGATTTCGACACGCTTGATGTCGGCGGCGTGCGCGGGGTGCGCTTCAATTTCGTCAAGCATCTGGGTGGCGCGCCCGACATGCCGGTGTTCAATCGTGTGATCGATCGCATCAAGGGCCGCGGTTGGCATGTGGTGCTGCACCTCGACGCTCCTGACATCATCCCGCTTTCCGACATGATGCGGAAACTTCCGCTGCCTTTCGTGATCGACCACATGGGCCGCGTGCCGTCTGCGGCGGGCGTCGATCAGCCGCCGTTGCGCGCCCTGATTGAACTTTCACGGCTGGAAAATTGCTGGATCAAGGTCTGCGGTGCCGAGCGCATTTCCATGCCGCCATATGCCGCGGCAGTTCCCATTGCCCACGCCCTGGTCGAGGCGGCGCCTGCCCGCGTGCTGTGGGGCACGGATTTTCCGCATCCCAATGCCACCCATGAGGCCGATGAGGCCGATCTGGTTGATCTGGTTCCGCAATATGCGGTTGACTTGCTGGCGCAACGTTGCCTGCTGGTGGAAAATCCGGCGCGGCTTTATGGTTTCGATTGATCGGCGGACAAAAGAAATTCAGGGAGGATTCTACAATGACAAAAGGGATATTTGACGCGGTCCGCATCGCGCGCCGCGCCGCATTGCTGGCCATGCCGGCGATCTTGCTGGCATTTGCGCCGATTGGGCAGGCTCAGGCGAAATGGCCGGAAAAACCGGTGAAGATCATTCTGCCATTCGGGGCAGGTGGCGTCGCCGACGTGACCGCGCGCATCATGGCCGACAAGCTGGAAAAGATACTCGGACAACGCGTGGTCATCGAAAACATGCCCGGCCCCGGCGGCATCAATGCCGCACGCGCGGTGGTGACCTCGCCGCCGGATGGTTACACCATGGGCTTCGTTACCAACGGCACCGCGATCAGCGTGGCAGCATTCAAGAACCTGCCGTTCAATCCAGTCACGCAATTCGACATGGTATCGGGGCTCGGTCAGTTCGACCTTCAGTTCGCGGTGAGCGCGGATTCCGAATACAAGACGCTGGGCGACTTCATCAAGGCGGCAAAGGCCAACCCCGGCAAGCTCAATGTCGGCACCATCGCCGTCGGCGGCACGCAGAATCTCGGCGCCGAATTGTTCAAATCGCTGGCCAAGGTCGACGTGGTCATCGTGCCGTACAAGAATTCACCGGAAATTGTGCTGGCGATGCTGCGCAAGGACGTGCACATGCTGATCGAGTTCCCGGCGGCGATCAAAGGCCAGGTGGCGAGCGGCAAGTTGCGTGTGCTGGCGTCCTCCGGCGTCAAACGCGAAGACCAGATGCCGAACGTGCCGACGGTCGAAGAGTTTGGCGTGAAAGGCTATGTGGTGTCGTCATGGAACGGCGTGTTCGCGCCCAAGGGCACACCGAAAGACGTGATCGACACGATGAACAAGGCGATGCACGAAGTGCTGGCCATGGAAGACGTCAAGGAACAATACGCCAAGCTTGGCGTCGATCCGCATCCAACAACGCCGGCCGAATTGATGGATACACTCAAGGCCGACATCAAGAAATGGGACGAAGTCATCACCAAGGCCGGCATTCCGAAAAAGTAGACCGTGCTCCAGGGGCCGGATGTAAACAGAAATGACAAAAAGAAAACTCTCGGTCGCCGTTGTCGGTGCCGGCATGGGCGGGCTTGCGGTCGCCGCAACCCTGCGCCGCGTCGGCATCGACGTGCACGTCTATGAACAGGCCGCTCAGTTCGGGCGCATCGGCGCCGGAATCCAGATGATGCCGAACTCGATGAAGGTTCTGCGCGGCATCGGGGTCGAGGACCGGCTGCGGCAAGTCGCGTTCGCGCCGTATTCTCACCTGAATCGCATCGGCGATACCGGGGAAATCACCCGCGAATTGCCGATGCCGGAAAGCCTCTACGGCGCACCCTATCTGTGCATGCACCGCGCCGATCTGCACGGTGCGCTTGCCTCAGCCGTTCCGGGCGAGATTGTTCATCTCGGCAAGAAGCTTGTCGGCCTCGACCAGAAAGGCGGCGTCGTGACGTTGCGTTTCGAGGACGGCAGCAGGGCGACCGCCGATGCTGTCGTCGGCGCCGATGGGGTGCACTCGATCGTGCGTGACATCATTGTTGGGCCCGATGCACCAATCCATAAAGGCCGCATCGCCTATCGCGCGGTTTTCCCGGCGAACCTGATGGGCGGCTTCGACATTGGCCCGTCGCGCACCAAGTGGTGGGGCACTGATCGTCATATCGTGATCTATTACACAACCGTGGCGAAGAGCGAGGTCTACTTCGTCACCAGCGTTCCGGAAGAAGCCGGCTGGGTGACGCGCGAATCCTGGTCGGCCAAGGGCGATGTAAAGGAATTGCGCGCGGCCTATGCCGGATTTCATCAGGATGTGCGCAATGTGCTCAACGCCTGCCCGGACTGTCACAAATGGGCCATCCTGGAGCGCGAACCGCTGCCGCGCTGGAGCGACGGCCGCGTTGTGCTGCTCGGCGATAGTGCGCATCCGATGACGCCCTATATGGCGCAGGGTGCGGCCACATCGATCGAAGATGCCGCGATCCTTGCGCGCTGCCTCGACGAGGTGAAAGGCGACGAGATCGAGGGCGCCTTCAGGCGCTACGAGGCGCACCGCAAGCCACGCACGTCCGTCGTACAGGCCATTTCGAGCGCCAATACCTGGATGCGCGATTCCGGCGGCGGCGATACTGCATGGCTCTACGGCTACGACGCCTGGAGTGCAGCCCTCGATCAGCCAGCATCGCATCCGCAGGCGCAGGCAGCGTAGTCGGACCCGCAAATCTGCTGCGTGTGGAAAGCGACGCCGTCACCGACGTGGGCGCGCTGATGCCCCATGTCGGCGGCGGCTCGCTGCGCTACGACCCGCTGCCGGCGCGCATGGTGACGCACCGGCGGCGGTTGCGTTTCGTTTATTTCGACGGCGCAGCACCACGGATGCTGACGCTCGGCGAGGTGAGGGAGCTGGTTCCGCTGGTTGGTTCCTCCTGAACCCTCAGGTTGCGGGAAAAGTCGATCAGTCGACCTTTTGCAGGAACCTGTACTCCGCCGTATAGGGCACGCTCATCAGCATGCCCAACGACGGGCACGATCCATCCAGCGCGCCACCGCTTGTGTTTACCCGCTGGACGGTCGTTACCGAAGCAAGCCGGCCGGCGCCACGATGGGATGTGACCTCGAGTTTGAGCAACGCAATGTCGCGCGGCGTGGCGCCCGGTGCGCGGCCGACGACTTTCGCGGTGACCGCGCTGCCGTTGACCATTTCCCAGTTCGGCCCGTCAAAATGCCGGCCAACCGTCTTGCCGTCGATCATCAGCGAGGCGATCGGCTCGCGGAATTTCCACTTGGGATTCCCCTGGGCGTCAGGCTTGCATTCGTAGACTTGCGCGCCGATGGCCTGGACAACGCTCACCGGTCGCTCGCCCGGTGCGGCGATGGCATTGGGGACGTCGGCCCTGACGGCCTGGGTTGCGAGGGCCGCTGCCGCAACGAGGCAGCAGGACAGAGCGAGGCGTTTCATTGAACTCTCCTTTGGTGAGTGTTGGCGACAAAGGGCGGAAATGCCCATCGTCGGTCGCAGTCTTTCCGCCGAACGGGCGGACCTTGTCTTTCACGCAACTTGGCGAAGCGATCGGTTGAGGTGGGCCTCGACGAGTGGCGCCAGTTCCTCGGCGTCGAGGCCGCATCCAGAAATGAAGGATGACCGCCGTCGGCGCAGGAAGGGGAGACCGAGCACGTAGAGTCCGGGCAGGCTGGTGACGCCGCCGCGATGAATGATCTCGCCAGAGCGGTCGAGCACCGGCGCCTGGAGCCAGGGATAGCGGCGGATGTAACCGGTCGCCCAGACGACCGACCGGATTCCCTCGTGTCGCAAATCGAGCGTGTGGATATCGCCGGCAGCCAGAAACGGCGTACGCAGTGCGGGTTCGGCGGCAGGGGCCTCCAGACCGCGGGCGTCGATGCAGTTGTCTATCCTGTCCAATATGCGCGTCATGCGCACATGCGCAGCCCCCGTCGTCTGCGCCAGGTCTCCGTCAAACCCGGCTTTTGTCCCGTCGATGGCGATGAGCCGGCCAGTCAGTTGGATCCCCAGGCGTCGCAGAACGCGGAGGTCGAGATCACGATTGTCTGGGCGACCCGCCAATTGCAGCGATGCCTGGCGCCGGGCGGATTCGAGATTGCCGTTTTCGAGGGCGGGATCGTCGAGGAGCCCGGCAGTCTCCATCCAGGCATAGATGTCGCGGCCGCGGTAACGTCGCGGCACGCGGGTGTGATGTCCGACCGACAGCAAGACCGGCCGGCCGGAGGCATGGATCTCTTCTGCCAATTGCACGCCGGTCGCCGAGGCTCCGACGACCAGCACGCCACCCTCAGGGAGTTGCCCGGGCTTGCGGTAGTCCGCAGGCGATAGTTGAAATATGGAGGGTGCGAGCGCCAGCGCCATCGCGGGTCGGAATGGTGTATCGCAAGCCCCGGTCGCGATTACGACCGCGCGTGAATGCCACGCGCCTGCGGTTGTCGAGACGCGGTAGCCGCCTGTTACCGGTTCGACCGTGGTGACGTCACAGCCGGTAGCAATCGGGGCGGCCGTGGCCCGAGCGTAGGTATCAAGATACGATGCGTATGCACGCACGGGCATGAACGCGTCCGGTGCGCATCCCGCATGGTGCAAACCCGGGAGAGCGCTCAGCGCATTTGGTGTGAGCAGGCGGAGCGAGGGCCATCGTTGGGAATGCCATCGCTCGCCGACCCGTCCGCGCTCCAGGACGACATGATCGATATCGCGGGCCGTCAGGCTGCGACTCATGACAAGTCCGGCCTGGCCGCCGCCAATGATGATGACGTCGGTTTTCCGCATCATAATGTGATCTTCAAGTCGGGTGATGTCCTGGAGCGCCGGCTGTAAACGCGGCGGCTCCTGACATCAGGCCATGGCCGGCGTCTTGACGTCGATCGAAACCGGCACACCGTTCGTGACGACGTCGTAAACGGCGGACCGTTCCTTTGACTGCTGGATGATCTTCTCGAGCTGTTCGGGACTCGCGTCACCATCGATCTCGAAGGAAACCCTGATGCGCTGGTAGCCATTGCGGACGCTTTTTGAGAGGCCGAGAATGCCGCGCAGGTCCATGTCACCTTCGACCGTCGATTCCACCTTATTGAGCTTGATCCCGCGCGCTGCCGCGATATTCGCGATTCCGGCGGTGAGACACGAGGCTAGCGCATGCAGGACCCATTCCACTGGCGTGGGACCGGCATCGCCGCCGCACAGTACGTTGGGATGATCTCCTGAGGCTTCGTAGGCGGCGATATGCTTGTGCTCACCGCCGGCGCCGGAGAAACCATGCAT
The DNA here is from genome assembly GCA_963828695.1 of uncultured Alphaproteobacteria bacterium. Lineage (GTDB taxonomy): Bacteria > Pseudomonadota > Alphaproteobacteria > Rhizobiales > Xanthobacteraceae > Pseudolabrys. The sequence goes on from CAWHFS010000002.1 coordinate 378,626, forward strand.
TGTGCTCTTGCTGTGCGTGCCCTTGATCCAGCGGCACTGGGCGCGGAACTGAAACTTGGCCAGTTCGGGCTGGGCACCGACGGCATTGATCGTGGCGAGCAGGGTGGGCGTGTCCACGCCATTCATCGCAATGGGTTCGCGCTTGGCCTTGGGGGCGGCCGTCATCGTATTGGTCATGGGTTCTTTCCTCTGGTTGGGCGGCAATGTCCGCAAGGGCGACTGGCGACGCGACACGCGCGGCGCTGCGCCGAATGGGCGGACACTGCCAAAGCGGCGGACTGAAAGCTTTGTCGATAGCTTGATTTATTCTTGAGATTAGCTTGATGAGGCGGGCAGATGTTCTCGTCCTGCCAAAAAGCCTGACAAGGGGAGGCCGGCGCCGCACCCCGGTCTTATAGAAATTTTCGATAACTTCCGATGCAGCCCAGCGTTATGGCCCGCCGTACAACCAGGCGATCCCGTCGTAGCTCTGCTCGACAGTCCGGCCCCCGACGGCCATGTCGCGCAATTCGGCGGTGACCCCGCGGGCATGATAGAATTCACCATAAACCCGTGCCATCACTTGGGTGCGCCCAGTGCGTAGGTAGCGGTCCTGCTGATAGGCCTTGAACGCGCCCGGAAGATCATTGGGCGTCGCAGCCAATTTCTCCGCGAGCACCACCGCATCCTCGGTCGCCATGCAGGCGCCTTGCGCGAGATATTGCAACATCGGGTGAGCGGCATCGCCGAGCAATGTCACGCGGCCTTTCGACCATTCCTTCACCGGCTCGCGGTCGCACAGCACCCACATGCGCCAGGTCTCGATGCGTTCGAGCAGGCGTTGGACCTGCGGCACCTGCATCTTGAAGTGCTGCCACATGACATCCTTGCCGCCCTCCGCGTTCCAACCTTCCTCGTAGCGGTCGGAATGGAATACTGCGACCAGATTATAAAGTTCGCCTCGGCGCAGCGGGTAGTGCACGAAATGGGTGCGCGGGCCTGCCCACAGGACGACATCGGGGCGCCACAGGTCTTCCGGTACATCTTCGCGTTTCAGGACAGCGCGGTAGGCGATGTGCCCTGATACCCGCGGCGGGCCATCGCCAACGATGCGTTCCCGGATCGTCGACCACATGCCATCGCAGGCAACGAGGGCGCAGCCGGTGGCTCGCTCGCCGCTCTCAAGCGTGACGGTGACATGATCGCCGTGATCCTCATAGCCGTCGACTCGGCGGCTGGTTTCCAGCGATATCAGGTTGCTGCCCTGGCAAGCTTTTAGAAAAGTGCCGTGGATATCGGCACGATGGGTAACGGCATAGGGCTGGCCGAAGCGCTTGAAGAATGTATCTCCGAGGGGAATGTTCGTAATCAGCTTGCCGTCGAGCGCATTGCGCATTTCCTGTGCCGGCGGGATATGCGCGTCGGCCAGGATTGCCTCCTTGAGGCCGATCTTCTCCAGGACGCGGAAAATATTGGGGCCGAGCTGAATGCCGGCACCGACCTCGCGGAACTCCGACGACTGCTCGAATACGCGAACCGGAAACCCCTGCCGCGCCAGCGCATAGGCGGTGACAAGGCCACCAATGCCCCCGCCAGAGACAAGAATTGGCGCAGCGCCGCCATTCGTTCGAGCCATGATCGAAACCCCGATCGTGAGTGTGTCGTGGATGGAAGTTTATGATGCCTGCCGGGCCAGCGCCAAGGGTGGTGGAACAAGCAACGAAAAGCCCACCGGTTGCGTTACCGGCGGGCTGCCCGTCGTGCTTTGCTGCCTGGTTTGGCGGCGTTGCCGGACTATTTTGTCAGTTGTCCGCGAATTTCGCCGGCCTTGTTCGCGGCGGTATGGATGTTCACGTATAATTCGCCGGACATCAGTGCGCTGACCTGAGGGTCTGTCAGCGTGGCAGAGCCCTGGAACGACGGGCCGTGCGGATTGATCGGGATCATCACGCCTGCATTCTTGCCAGTGGGCGCCGGCCCGTGCAGATGGGCGGCGGTGGCTGGGCCACTCAGGCCGGAATAGCTGCCCTTCCAGGTCAATTTCTTGGTCGCGGTATCATATGTTGCCGTAACGGATCCGGAGGCGGTGGCGCCATTCGGGGGCACTTCGTTTTTCCCGCTCAGGCTGGCTTTGAAATTCATCATTGCCGCCATGGACGGTGATGCGGTCGCGACGGCCACGGCGCAGGCCAGGATGGCCAGACCAGACCGCAAAATGCTCATTTTCATGATTGCTCCTCCTTGGGCAGGCTAAGGTGAAGGCAATATGCAAACACCCGCATACCAGCACCTATTCCGAAGGAGTGTAGTTCAATGCGGCGTGAGGGGAATTGATGTATTGGATATTTTCCCACAGGCATCGCATTGCCAGTGATGGCGGATCTCACCACCCTCCACGAACTCGGACACGACCGGGGCTACCATCCAGTCGTCACAATGAGGGCAGCGAAGAGGCGCGGAGATGCCGCGGCCGGTAAAGAGGGTCACACGTTCGGCGTGAAGCTGCATGGTCTCGGGCCTCCTGAGTCGTCGTTCCCCTTTCACGACAAGTTACCGTCGCATCGTGGCAACGACGAGACGCTTTGGTGAAACTGTAGTGGCCGCAAGGATAAAGTTTCGTGACAAAACATTGCCCGCACCATCGCACTATCAAAACCTCTATTCGCGGAACGGGGCCTCGGACGTGAACTACTTCACATTCTGACGATCAATTCTGATTTACACTTTTATTGTCATACTGCTCCGCGTTGGAGGCGAATATGGAGCGAACTTCTGCCTTGATGGCGTTCGTGGCGAGCGAAGGCAGGCTTTTCGGGTTAAAACCCTCAGAATGGTCGTTGCTTTTGCTAGGGGTGGCAGTCTGCGGAATTGCCACGCTGATTTTCTGAGATCAAGGCCACAAGTCGAAATGGCGTGAAGCGAGCGAACCCACCCAGCCTATTTGTCGACTATCTCAATTTGGCCACAGCGTTCGCAGCAAAAATATTGCGTCTTTGCACGAGACTGCTCTCGCTCGTAGGCACCAGCCTGGGTTTGCACCAGCAAGGTCAACTTGCCGCCACAGGCACGACACGCTTTCGGTTGGTTGCTCCTCATGTGGAGCGAACACCGGACATGCCCCCTTAAGTCAAATGAATAGAAAAATTCCGCCTCCGAGCGCGGCGCTCATGTTATCGCCAAAATCACGAATTTTATTTGGTGAGCGCGCTGGGACTCGAACCCAGGACCTACTGATTAAAAGTCAGTTGCTCTACCGCCTGAGCTACGCGCTCGTCACCAGGCGCACGATTGGGTCTGAAATTTGACGCCAGCTGGCCGGTATCATGCGCTGCGCGCTGTGTAGGGGCGCATTCCTGCCCGGTCAATAGGCGGTTTTCGCTCCTTTCTTGAACTCGCGTTTGGACCCGTCGGTTTGCTACACTGGCGGCCGCAAGGAGCCAGGATATGCCAATCGTCAATCGTATTGCGGATCTACAGCCCGAAATTGCCGCCTGGCGGCATGATCTGCATGCCCACCCCGAGTTGCTCTACGACGTGCAGCGCACCGCCGGAACCGTCGCTGAAAAGCTGAAATCCTTCGGCTGCGACGAGGTGGTGCCCGGGCTCGGCCGCACTGGCGTGGTCGGGGTGATCCGTGGCCGCAAAGGTCAATCCGACAGGGTAATCGGCATGCGCGCTGACATGGATGCGCTGCCGATCGAGGAGGCAACCAACCTGCCTTACAAATCGACAGTGCCGGGCAAGATGCATGCCTGCGGGCACGATGGCCACACCGCCATGCTGCTTGGCGCCGCCCGCTATCTTGCCGAGACACGCAACTTTGCCGGCACAGCGGTGGTGATTTTTCAGCCGGCCGAAGAAGGTGGCGCCGGTGGCAAGGCCATGGTCGACGACGGCATGATGGAGCGCTTCGGCATTTCCGAGGTCTACGGCATGCACAATTATCCCGGTCTCCCGCTTGGACAATTCGCGCTTCGCGAGGGGCCGATCATGGCTGCCGCCGACCATCTTTCGATCGACATCGAAGGCGTTGGCGGCCATGCCGCGCGGCCCCACCTCTCTGTAGATACCGTGCTGGTGGGCGCGCAGATTATCAACAACATCCAGTCAGTCGTCTCACGCAATGTCGATCCGCTGGAATCTGCGGTCGTGTCGATCTGCATGTTCCATGCCGGTAATACGGACAATGTCATTCCGCAGACCGCCAAGTTGCGTGGCACCGCGCGAAGCCTCTCTCCCGAAGTGCAGAACTTGCTGGAGAAGCGCCTGCAAGACGTAGTGGAGAACACGGCGAAGGTCTATGGCGCCAAGGCGACTTTGAAATACCGGCGGGGCTATCCCGTGCTCAGAAATCACGCCGCGCAGACCCAATTCGCTGCTGGCGTTGCAGCCGGGATCGCCGGCACGGACAAGGTCGACACTGACGTCGCGCCTGTCATGGGGGCCGAGGATTTCTCTTTCATGCTCAATGCGCGGCCCGGCGCTTTCATCTTTGTAGGCAACGGTGACAGTGCCGGCCTGCATCACCCCGCTTATAACTTCAATGACGATGCGATCCCCTACGGGACCTCGTATTGGGTAAAGCTGGTCGAAACCGCGCTGGCGGCTTGACGGTCAAATTTCAGGCTTTGGACCGGAGTTTCGCTACTGCGCCAATTCGCGCTCGGGAGCAGGCGCCGTCACTTTTGCGATCGCCGGCGTGCGTTTTGGCAGCAAATCGGCAAAGCGTGAATTGAGCGCGCGCCAGGTAGCGAAATCGTTGAGCTTGGTCCGCTCGAACATTGCCAGGCCCGCAGCCGCAAGAAACGGCAGACTCTGGATTATCAGCACGTCGGCGAAGATATAGATTTCGCGGATCTCCTTGACGTTGGTGGCAATCAGCACCAGCGCGCTCAGATTGAGCAGGCCTGCGATCACCGCTTCCCAGAAGGCATGGAAATCCGAACTGCGGCGCTGGCCGCCTTTGGAGGTGCGTACGAACGGCAGATGATCCTTGATCAGGCCGAAAGTTACTGCGCGTGCCACCGTCCATTGCACCGACATGGCCGCGAAAACCGACCCGAGCAACTGCGCCTTTCCGGTGCGCACGCGCAGCCGGTAGAGCGTAAGGAAGTGCACCATTGACACCAGGAAGCTGGCAATGATCGGCACCGTGAGGATGCGGTCGGGCACAGCGATGTCGAGGAACGCGACAAACGGCACCCAGATGATATTGAGAATTGCAACTGCGACGCCGAGACTTTCCGCGCCGAGCCAGTTCAGCCAGCCAAGCGCAAATTCGCGCTTCTGATCGCGGGTCAGGCGGCTGCCTCCCGGCAGAAAGCGACGCCAATGTTTCTTCAGAATCTGGAAGCCGCCATAGGCCCAGCGATGGCGCTGCTTCTTGTATGCATCGAAGTTGTCGGGCAGCAGGCCGTGGCCGTAGCGCCGGTTGGTGTAGTGCGCGCGCCAGCCGAGCTCGAGCAACGTGAGGCCGAGATCGGTATCCTCGCATATCGTATCGCTCGACCAGCCGCCCGCGGCTTCGAGTGCCGAGCGGCGGATCAGACACATCGTGCCGTGCACGATAATTGCGTTGGCTTCGTTCCGCTGCACCATGCCAATGTCGAAGAAGCCGGCATATTCGCCGTTCATCGCGTGATGCATGATGCTGCGCTCGCCGTCGCGGTGATCCTGCGGTGCCTGCACCAGGCCGACGGCCGGGTCGGCAAACAGCGGCGTTAGGTCCTTGAGCCAATCGGGGTGCACGACGTAGTCGGCGTCAATGACGCCGATCACCTCGGCGTCGGCCGCAGTGTGCACCATGGCAAGTCGCAATGCGCCGGCCTTGAATCCGGCGAGCCCTTCGGCGCGTACGAACTTGAAGCGCTCGCCGAGTTCACAGCAGCGCGCTTCCACCGGCACCCAGAGCTCAGGCTCAGGCGTGTTGTTGATGACGACGACACATTCAAAATTCGGATAATCGAGACGCGCGACTGCTTCGAGCGTCTGGATCAACATGTCGGGCGGCTCCCGGTACGCCGGAATATGGATCGAGACTTTTGGCGCTGCGGCGTCGGGAGCAAGCGGCGGCGCGGCGATCAAGTGCCGCGGCCTGCGGCCGAAGGCAATTGCCGCGAGTTCCTCGATCCGCGCCAGCGCAATCACGATCAGCGGTATCAGCAGAACAGTACCGAGACCGAGCGCAAAAGCTGCTCCCGGGACGAAATAATGCCCATTCCAATAGCCGAACACCGCCGCCGACCAGGCGCCGACAACATTGGCGGCGGCCGCGAGTGTCGCCGCCTGCCACAGTCCCGCGCCGTTCATTGCGAGAATTGGCAGCGAGAGCAGTACGCTTACAAGAAGTGCGATACCGGCGAGGCGCCAATGGTCGGGGGCGGTGATCGTACCGGTCCATTCGAACTTGGGATGGCGCGATGCGTCGAACATGCCCCAGTAGGGACCGACGCCACCTTCGAAGATTTTCCAGGGCTGGTCGATCGCTTCGACAATGTTGTAGTCGATACCATACGCTTCGGCGCGGGTGACGAAGTCACGCAGCACTTGGGCCTGCTCGATCCGGCCCGGCACCGCAGCTTTGAGATTATAGCCTGCGCTCGGCCAGCCAAACTCGGCGATGACGATGCGCTTGCCGGGATAAGCACGCCGCAGCTTGTCGTAGATCAGGATTGCCTGATCAACACTCTGTTCGGCCGAGAAGCCTTCCCAATAGGGCAGGATGTGAGCCGCGATGTAGTCGACTTGCGAGACAAGTTCGGGATGCTCGATCCAGACATGCCAGATTTCGCCAGTGGTCACCGGCACGCTGGTCAAGCGCTTGACGCGCTGGATCATCTTGATCAGGTCGGAGACCTTTTGTTCGCCGCGATAAATTGTTTCGTTGCCGACGAAGATGCCGTTGATGTTGCTATGGCGATGGGAAAGGTTGATGACGGAGCGAATTTCACGCTCGTTGCGGTCCTGGTGTTTGTCGATCCAGGCGCCGACCGTGACACGCAGGCCGAATTCAGCGGCGATGCCGGGGACCAGTTCGACGCCGCCGGTCGACGAATAGGTTCGGATCGCCCGCGTCAGGGGCGCCAGAAGCTTGAGATCGGAGCGGATCTGCGCTGCTTGGGCCCTGCCGCCTTCGTCGGGATTGGTCGAACTGGCAAATGGAGCATAAGAAACGCTGGCCAGAGGGCCTTCGACGTTGGGAGCGCTCAGGTGATCCTGTGCGAAAGCCCACAAACCGACATGCACGCACGCCACGAGGGCGACTACGGCAGCGACGGTGCGCATAACCTTAAAACCAACTGGGGCAGGATGGCAGTCCCTTGAACCCGTCCCCTGGGCTCAGCCGTAACCCGACTTTTAAATCGTAGCGCGGCATCAGGCGCTGATTCAAGTAAAGAGCAGTCATGGCAAATCCTTGACGCACACATGGCAGGGAGAAGATTTTCGACTGCAAGGCAACGCGGTTAACGCGGAGTCGTTCCGCCTGAAGTAGTGGCCGGCGCGACGGCCGCTGGCTGGGCGGGGGTCAAAGCAGGATCGAGCCAGCAGGCATGGACTCGGCCATTCAGGCTTTCCTGGGCTTTGGGGTCCATGTGCCCCTGCCGGACCAGGCAGCGGAAGGCGGCCTGAATGTGGGAGCTCGGGCAGCCAAACCGGTCATACAGGTCAAGGTGACGGAATGCAGTGTCGAGGTCGTCCCGCCACATCAGGCTGACCACGCGGCGCCCAAGCCAGACGCATTCCGGGTTGCCCGCAGGCCCGTTGAGCACCCGCGCCGCCTCGGCGATTTCGTTAATGCTCTTTTGGCGCTCCTTGGCAGCGTCTGGAGCCTTTTTTTGCTGCTCCGCAGGGTTGACGTTGCCGCTCTGGGCAAACGCTCCAGGGCCCCAGAATCCGCAAATCGCTATGCAGAAAACCGCAAAGAAGTGACGCAACGTGAAGATTAGCCGCATTGTCCCGCCGGTAGTGATGAACGCCGCCCGTCCGCTGGCCGGTCTGCAGTGCGACCTGAATGGGACGCTAATACGGCGTCGACCTCCGGTCGCCCTAAAGTCTTGCTCAGGATTCCGATCCCCCAGCCGAACCTGCACTTGTGATCACATAAGCAAACACAAGGCTGGCACTTAAAGCTTGAGCTTAAGAGTTTAAAGTCAAAATTCAGGTCAAGACTTGGCCCCAACTCCCGGGTTTTGTCCAGCGTTTCGGTTCCACGTGCTTAAGACACCGGCCTTGGCAGGGCGGGAGGTGCGCTATATGCCCGTCCGGTGCCTGATCGACCCTCTGAATTGGCAATTCCGATGCGCCTAGGATTGGCCTGCCTCGCTTTGTCGGCAGCGGCTATTGCTGGCATTTGGATATGGCTCGGCGACCCGCAGCCCATGCCGCAGTTCCCGCTGGCCGCCGGCGAAAAGCTCTATTGCCTGTCCTACGCACCGTTCCGCGGGCGCCAGACCCCGCTCGATCCCACCACGCACATTTCGCGCTCCCAGATCGACCAGGATTTAACGCAACTTGCCAAGCTGACCGATTGCGTTCGGACCTATTCGGTCGATTACGGGCTCGACCAGATCGCCGGCATCGCCGCCCGCCACGGCTTGAAAGTTCTGCAGGGCCTGTGGCTGTCGAGCCATGCGGACAAAAACCGCTACCAGATCGATACCGCGGTCGCGCTTGCCAACCGCTATCCGGACACGGTGCGCGCCGTGGTGGTCGGCAATGAGGTCCTGCTGCGCGGGGAGATGGCGGCCGCTGATCTCGCCAATACCATCCGCGCGGTCAAAGCGCAGGTGCGTGTACCGGTGACCTATGCCGATGTGTGGGAATTCTGGTTGCGGAATCCCGACGTTGCCGCCGCAGCCGATTTTATCACAATCCATATCCTTCCTTATTGGGAAGATTTTCCGATCGCTGCCCGCGATGCCGCCACGCATGTCGGTGCAATCCGCCGCAAGGTGGTCGATGCATTTCCTGGCAAGGACGTGCTGATCGGCGAAGTCGGCTGGCCGAGCGCGGGACGCATGCGCGAGGGGGCACTGCCGTCACGGGCAAATCAGGCGCGCGTCATTCAGGATGTGCTGGCGCTTGCCGCGCGCGAAAAATTTCATGTCAACGTAATTGAAGCATTCGATGCGCCATGGAAGCGCGCGCTTGAAGGTACCGTCGGCGGTCATTGGGGTCTAATCGATGACGCGACACGCAAACCCAAATTTGTTTGGGGCGAACCGGTATCAAATCATCCGCTATGGCAATGGCAGGCGGCCGGTGGAATCGCGTTTGCGATTTTCGTGTTTGCCGTGGCTTTCGTTGCCCGGCGCAAAACGGTGCCGTCCAGGCTCTGGTTGGTGGTAATGGTGAATGCGATCGCCGGTGGGGGATTGATCGGCTGGACTCTGGCGAACTTACCGGTTGAGAGCCTCGGTGTTGGCGGGTGGATCCGCTCGCTAGCACTGGTCATTGTAGCACTGTCCAGTCCGCCAGTGCTGAGTGCGGCCGTGATGCACGGCACGCCGGCTCCACGATTGTCGCGTATCCTGGGCCCCGCAAGCGAACGCCTCCACGATCCGTTGTCGTTCGCGATTGGCGGAATCACAATTGTAACGATGCTGCTGGCTATCGTGATTGCGCTCGGCCTTGTGTTCGATCCGCGCTACAAGGATTTCCCATTTGCCCCGCTGACCGCTGCCGTCGTGCCATTTCTTACGTGCAGCCTCGTCATGTCACGGCCTGCCAGCCGGGAAGGTCTGGCGAAATTTGGCGCCGCAGAACTTGCGGGGGCCGGAGTGCTTGTCATCTCGGTCGCCTATATTGCGCTGAATGAAAGCTTCTCCAACTGGCAAGCGTTATGGCTGTGCGGCGCACTTCTCGCGTTTGCATTCAGTCTGGTTCGGGTACGCGACGCGCAAAGCTGAGCACCAGCAAGCCAACCGCCAGCGCCGACAATGCGACATTGTAGAGCACGACGCCAAAGCATGCTGCCGCGAGTGCAAGCGCGAACAAGACGAGCGACGGACGCAGTAAATTGATCACGGCAATGATGAGTGCGGTCCAGCCGAAGACCGAACGGGTAAACAGGGCGATGGCGAGGGCGCGCGTGGTGCAGAGCCATGTGTCGAGGCCCGAACCGCAGGCGAGCCCCACGGTCGACTGCTCGATGGCGAGATAGCGCAGATAGAGTGCATAGCCGATCGAGAGGAATCCGACGATCAGCAGATAGTTGGTCGCGCGCGCGTTCGGCAAAAACAGTTTCATGGCGATGGATTATGAGGTCGTATGGCGCTCGCCACAATCCTTGCCCCTACAGGGGTTCGCCGAGAAATTTGACCGGATTGCAGATGGCGTGCGCGGCGATGAGGCGAGCGCACAATTTGGCCGCGGCGGTGTGGGTCGGAAGCGGCCCCACGACCAGCCGGAAATGAGCAGCACCGTTGCGGGGCTCGTGCATCGCGCGAGGATGCAGGCCGGCGAGCAGTGGGCCGAAATTGGCTTTCACTGCCGCCCATTGCAAGCGGGTGATCTCGACACTGGTCGCCCCGGCGAGTGCAATGCCGAATTCAGGCTTGGCCGGCGACGGGGGTGCGGGTTCCGGCTCATTGATAGCAACGGAAGCGGTTTTGGCCGGCGATGATGGCACGTCATCGGATGCGGATGCGTCGGCTTGCGCCCGCGCGCCGTCAGGCCAGGCGGCGGCGGTCTCGGTGGCAAGTGGCATCGCCAGCGGCGTCAAAACTGGCGGCAGGATCCCTGCTGCGGCCGCGTCCGGTTTGGCGGGCTTTGATACCCGGGCTTCAGCTGTTTTCTCGGCTGCGGCTCGCTCGTCCTGCCGTTTGATCGAGCCAGTGATGGTATCAAGACCGCGCTCAATGTTTGCCAGCCGCGCGGCGATCCGGTCGCGGTCCGCTGTCAGTGCGCTTACTTCGGACGCCAGGCGGCGGGTCTCGGGGCTATCCACGATGACGCGCTCGACCATTTTCTTCGGCACCTGCACGGTGGCCATTGCGAGGACCGGTTCTTTCGCATGTGTTATTGCGGATTGAATTCGAGCGGCACCGCTCTTGGTCTGGCTGGTGATGGCGACTGCGGCAAGCGCGATTGCAGCAGCTCCGCCCCAGGCGACCAAGCGCCACAACGCGCGCATGTCGAGGCGCTGGCGGAAGTCGGTGATGGAGGGCTCGGGTGGCGCGATGTTGAGCGCCATTGGCGGTCTCCAGGCGGCGAATCACGTCATTGAAAACGTTAGCAGAATCCGGCAATCCTCGCTTCCACCGCTTCCATCGCGCGCCGGAAGGGCTTATGCAGGCTCGCGCGCGATACCGGTTACAAAAAAGGTTGAGCCAATCCGGATGAGTGGACGGACCTGTCTTGCGATCGTGCTCGCGGCCGGAGAGGGCACGCGCATGCGCTCGAGCCTGCCCAAGGCGCTACATCAGATCGGCGGACGTGCCTTGATCGAGCACGTGCTCAGCTCTGCAAGCCGGGCAGGTTGCGGCGAGATGGCGATCGTGGTCGGTCCCGATCACGAGACTGTGGCCGCGCAGGCGCGAAAGGTTGCACCGAAGGTCCAGGTTTTCAAGCAGCGAGAGCGGCGGGGCACCGCGCATGCGGTACTGGCCGCGCGTAAGGCGCTCGCGCGCAAGTGCGACGATATTCTGGTGATGTTCAGCGACACGCCGCTCGTGCGGCCGGCGACGCTCAAGCGTCTGCGAAAGGCGCTGAGCGGGGGGGCTGCGGTCGCGGTCCTTGGCTTCAAGCCCGTCAATCCGGCCGGTTATGGCCGGTTGCTGATGCGCGGGTCCGAGCTGCTGGCGATCCGCGAGGAGCGCGATGCCAGCGCGCAGGAGCGCGCCCTCGCTTTCTGCAACGGGGGTCTGATGGCGCTTGCCGGCAAGCATGCGCTCGCCATCCTCGAACGTATCGGCAATAGCAACGCCAAGGGCGAATACTATCTTACGGACGCGGTTGCCATTGCCCGCGATATGGGCTTGAAGGCGATCGCAATCGAAACCTCGGAGGACGACGTGCGCGGAGTCAATACCAAGGCGCAACTCGCCGAAACCGAAGCCGTATTACAGCAACGGCTACGTGCGGCCGCGATGGACTCTGGCGTCACCATGATCGCGCCGGAAACGGTATTTCTGTCGACCGACACCAAATTCGGCAAGGATGTCACGATCGAACCGAATGTCGTGTTTGGACCCGGCGTCACGGTCGCCGACGGCGCCACGATCCGATCCTTTTCGCACCTGGAAGGCGCTCAAGTGGGCAAGGGCGCCCGCGTCGGTCCCTTTGCACGGCTGCGGCCGGGCGCCGACCTCGGCAAGGACGTGCATGTCGGCAATTTTGTTGAGGTGAAGGAGGCCAGGATCGAGGCCGGCGCCAAAGCCAACCACCTGAGCTACATCGGCGATGCACGGGTTGGCGAGGGCGCCAATGTCGGGGCAGGCACGATCACGTGCAACTATGACGGCGTCGCCAAACACCGCACCGACATCGGCAAAGGCGCATTTATCGGGTCGAATTCCTCCCTGGTTGCGCCGGTCAAGATCGGCGACAACGCCTATATAGGCACCGGGACCGTGGTAACCAAAAGCGTGCCCGCTGGCGCATTGGTGGTTGCCCGTGCCAAACCCACGATTAAGGAAGGCTGGGCAAAGCGCTTGCGGCAGGTGAAAGCCTTGGGCAAGAAGGTCCCGAAAAAGCCGGGCTGAATGGCACTAACGAAATCGGCATGCGGGCTTGTCACAACCCGCAATGCGTTTTGATTTCCATGCGCTTGGCGGTGACGGTTAAACCAAGAAGTAGGGCAAGGGGCCGTCCACCAGGATGTGCGGTATCGTCGGAATCCTCGGACGCGAGCCCGTCGCGGGCCAGCTGGTCGATGCGCTCAAGCGCCTCGAATACCGCGGCTATGACTCCGCGGGCGTTGCCACGCTCGACCATGGGGTACTTGGGCGGCGACGCGCCGAAGGAAAACTGCGCGCATTGGAAACACGGCTCGAGCACGAGCCGCTTCCCGGCAATATTGGAATTGGTCATACCCGATGGGCGACCCATGGCCGGCCGACCGAGAGCAATGCGCATCCGCATGCAACCGATAAAGTCGCGGTAGTGCACAACGGGATTATCGAGAACTTCCGCGAACTGCGCGAGAAGCTTGGCAAAAACGGCGCAAAATTCGGAAGCGAAACCGATACCGAAGTGGTGGCGCACCTCGTCACCGAAGAGATGAAAGCGGGCAAGACGCCAGCACAAGCGGTGGATGCCACGCTCAAGCAATTGCGCGGCGCTTTTGCGCTCGCATTCCTGTTCGCAGGCGAAGACAATCTCATGATCGGCGCGCGAAAAGGTTCGCCTCTCGCCATCGGCTACGGCAAAGGCGAGATGTATCTGGGATCCGACGCGATCGCGCTCGCGCCATTCACCGACAACATCAGCTACCTCGAAGACGGCGACTGGGCGGTCATCACGCGCAACGGTGCCGAAATTCGCAATGGTTCCGGGGAGATCGTCGATCGTCCGGTGATCAAATCCACTGCATCGTCCCAGCTCGTCGATAAGGGCAACCACAAGCACTTCATGGCCAAGGAAATCCACGAGCAGCCTGAGGTGGTCGGCCACACGCTCGCGCACTACATCGACATGGTCAGCGAGAAAGTGGCGTTGCCGGAAAAGCTGCCCTTTGATTGGAAAAAACTGAAGCGGCTTTCGATCTCGGCCTGCGGCACGGCGTTTTACGCCGGGCTGGTCGCAAAGTACTGGTTCGAGCGTTTCGCAAAGTTGCCGGTGGAAATCGATATCGCATCTGAATTTCGCTACCGCGGCGCACCGCTTGAGCCCGGCGATCTTGCAATATTCATTTCGCAGTCAGGCGAAACCGCAGACACTCTGGCGACGCTACGCTATGCGAAGGAGAACAAACAGCACGTGCTGTCGGTGGTCAACGTACCGACATCTACCATTGCCCGTGAAAGCGACGTGGTGATGCCGACGCTGGCCGGCCCCGAGATCGGTGTCGCCTCGACCAAGGCTTTCACATGCCAACTCGCAGTTCTGGCGTGTCTGGCAATTGCCGCCGGTCGCGCACGCGGTGAAATTTCAGAAACCGACGAGCAGAAACTGGTGCATGCGCTGATTGAAACGCCCCGCCTCATGGCGCAGGCGCTTACGCTCGAACCACAGATCGAAAAACTGGCGCACGATCTCGCCAAGGTGCGCGACGTGCTCTACCTCGGCCGCGGCACAAGTTTCCCGATTGCGCTGGAGGGTGCGCTGAAGCTGAAGGAAATCTCCTACATCCACGCGGAGGGCTACGCCGCCGGCGAGCTCAAGCACGGCCCGATCGCCCTGATCGACGAGACAATGCCGGTCATTGTAATCGCGCCGCATGATCGCGTGTTCGAAAAGACCGTGTCGAACATGCAGGAGGTCGCTGCGCGCGGCGGCAAGATCATTCTGGTAACCGATCCGAAGGGAGCCGAGGAGGCGACCATCGAGTCGCTGGAAACACTCAAGTTGCCGGACATGGCCTCGACGGTTACGCCCCTGGTCTATGCCATTCCCGTGCAACTGATTGCCTACCATACTGCGGCGGCCATCGGCACGGACGTCGACCAGCCGCGCAATCTCGCGAAATCGGTCACGGTCGAGTAAAGTACCATTATGAGTGAGATCGAGCCAAAATCAGCCGAAGGGCTCGTCACCGAGCTGGAAAAGGCGCCGACGCCGCATTCCGGATTTGCGGCGCGTATCCGAAATTATTTCCTGACCGGTCTGATCGTGACCGGCCCCGTCGCGATCACCGCATATCTGACATGGTCGTTCATCACCTGGGTCGACGGCGTGGTACGGCCACTTATCCCGCCCGCCTACCGTCCGGAAAGTTACCTGCCATGGCCGATCCCCGGAACCGGCTTGATCCTCGCATTCGTCATGCTCACGCTGCTCGGTTTCCTCACCGCCAACCTGGTCGGGCGGACGCTGGTTGAGCTGGGCGAGGGGCTCCTCAGCCGCATGCCGATCGTGCGGCCGATCTACCGAACGATGAAGCAAATCTTCGAAACTCTGTTTTCCAAAACAGGATCGAGCTTCCGCAAGGTCGCGCTGGTGGAATTTCCGGCGCCAGGGATGTGGTCGCTGGTCTTCCTCTCGCAGCCGCCGAGTGGCGATGTATCGTCGCGGTTGCCGCAAGGCGAGCACGTATCGGTATTCCTGCCCTGTACGCCGAACCCGACCACCGGTTTCTTTTTCTACGTCAAGCGCAAGGATCTGCTGGAGCTCGATATCTCGGTGGAAAATGCGATGACAATGCTGATTTCCGCCGGCATGGTTCAGCCCGACGTAGATGCGCCAAAAAAGCTTGCAGCGCTCGCCGCCACAGCGAAGGCGGCGCAGGCGGTGCGGAAAAAGGAAACGGTGGAGTAAACCGGCGCCTTGTTCCGGACGTTTTGAATTTCTGCTAGGTTGCCAGTCTCAGATTTTGGGGGCAGCAAAATGAATTTCGTTGAGGCAATCAATTCCGGATTCCGCAACTACGTCAATTTCTCCACCCGCGCATCCCGATCCGAATATTGGTACTGGGTTCTGTTCACCTTGATTCTCGGGGTGGTGACCGGGATCATCGACAGCATCATCTTCGGTTTCAGTTCCGTTTCGCCGATCAATGCGATCGCCAGCTTGGCAACGCTTCTGCCAAGCATCGCGGTCGCGGTGCGCCGTTTACATGACATCGACCGTACCGGCTGGTGGCTGCTGATCGCTTTCACGATCATCGGAATCATCGTGTTGATCGTCTGGGACTGCTTCAAGGGAACATCCGGGCCCAACCGGTTCGGTTCGGACCCGCTTGGCGCCTGACAGCAGACGGGCATCATCCCGCCCGGATCAGCCTGATCGCCTCGTCCTTACCGAACAAATAGAGCAGGTGGCGTAGCGCCTCGCCACGAGGCGTCTTCAAGGCAGGGTCGCGCGTGAGTACGAGGGCCGCGTCGTCACGGGCGGCGCCCAGATATTTTCCGTGCACCTCGAGGCGAGCGATCCGGAAGCCGGGCAAGCCGCTTTGCCGCGTACCCAACAGGTCGCCTTCGCCGCGCAATCTCAAGTCTTCTTCGGCGATCCGGAATCCGTCTTCGCTTTCCCGCAACACCGCCAGCCGCGCTTTGGCCATCGCACCCAACGGGGCCTTATAGAGGAGCAAACACGTCGAGTGCCCCGGGCCGCGGCCAATGCGCCCGCGCAGTTGGTGCAGTTGCGCGAGGCCGAAGCGCTCGGCATGCTCGATCACCATGATAGTGGCTTCTGGCACATCAACGCCTACCTCGATCACCGTGGTGGCAACCAGAAGCTGTGATGTACCCGCCGCGAAGCGCTCCATCGCCTTGTCCTTGTCGGCGCCTTTCATGCGACCGTGCACCAGATCGACTTTGTCGCCGAATTTGAGTCGAAGTTCCTCGTAACGCGCCTGTGCCGCGGCAAGATCAATCTTTTCGGATTCGTCGACCAGCGGACAAACCCAGTAGACGCGTTTTCCTTCGTCGAGCGCGCGGCCAACCGCCTCCTCGACTTCCTCGCTTCGCGAAAGGGGAATTGTGCGCGTATCGATCGGCTGGCGCCCGGGCGGCTTCTCGCGCAACTCGGACACATCCATGTCGCCGAAATATGTGAGCACGAGGGTGCGTGGTATCGGCGTCGCCGTAAGCACCAGCACATCCACCGCCTCGCCCTTCTGCGTCAATGCGAGGCGTTGATGGACGCCGAAGCGGTGCTGCTCGTCGACCACCGCCAGCGCCAGATCCCGGAATGCGACGTCCTCCTGGAAAAGGGCATGGGTACCGAGCAGGAGATCGATGTCGCCGAGCGCGAGGCGATCAAGGATGTCCTTACGTGCGGGGCCACGCTCGCGGCCGGTGAGGATGGCGACGCGGATACCGGCGGCTTCGGCCAAAGGCGCAATCGTATTGAGATGCTGGCGGGCGAGAATTTCGGTCGGCGCCATGAGCGCAGATTGCCGTCCGGCCTCGATCACTGCGGCAGCGGCAATCAGCGCCACGACGGTCTTGCCGGAACCAACATCACCTTGCAGGAGCCGCAGCATGCGTTGTGGGCGGGCAAGATCGGCAATGATGTCGTCAACCGCATGCTGCTGCGAGTGGGTGAGCGCATAGGGCAGCGCCTTGAGCACGCGCGCGCGCAGGCGGCCTTCGCTCGCGCTGCCCCGGCCGGCCTGGCGCCGCATATGGGCGCGCACCAGCGCCAGCGCGAGCTGGCCGGCAAGCAGTTCATCATAGGCAAGCCGCGTCCAGGCGAGGCTCTCTGGCGCAATGTCATGTGGCTCTGCCGGCCGATGCAGATGGCGCAGCGCGTCGGCAAACGCGGGAAAGCGTTCGCGCGCGACCCAGGCTTCATCCTGCCATTCCGGCAACGCCGGGAGGCGCGCCAGGGCACCGTCCATCGCGCGGCGCACATTGCCGAGGGCCAACCCCTCCGTGAGCGGGT
This sequence comes from uncultured Alphaproteobacteria bacterium, assembly GCA_963828695.1. GTDB lineage: Bacteria > Pseudomonadota > Alphaproteobacteria > Rhizobiales > Xanthobacteraceae > Pseudolabrys. The sequence continues at coordinate 396,092 of CAWHFS010000002.1, forward strand.
AGACCGGTTCGACCAGCGGCAGATTGGCAAATCCTTGCTCATCCACCACGCGATCGGGGTGCACCATCTGCAACATGCCGTCGTAGAACTCGGCAGTGCCGGAGACGTAGCGGGTTTCGCCCTCGGGCAGGAGTTTCTCAAGATAGTCGCGGCGTGCGTTGAAGAAGGTCAGCGTGAGGTCGCCGGTGTCGTCATGGGCATAGACCCGATAGGGCGCGCGCGAACGATGCGGGGGACCGGGACGGTGCTTGTCGATGGTGACGGCGACGGTGACAACCTGACCGGCCACGACGTCGCGCAGTTTCGGACGGGCACGCCGGTCGATGGCGCCTGACGGCAGGTGGAACAGAATGTCGACGACGCGCGGATGCTCATGCTCGAGAAGCCGGGAATAGAGCTTTTCCAGCTTCGGCCCGACCCCGGGGAGGCTTGTGAGGGACGCAAACAGGGGATTGAGCAGGGGTGGGCGCATTGCGGCATGCTGGCTTGCGCCTTCTGCGGACGCAATCCGGACCTGTGCAAAGTGACCGCTGACAGCGGCGTCCAGGCGCTCTATATAAACCGCGCCCGGCCCCGTCCGGGTTTTTGGCGTTGGAGAGTCAGGTGACCGGGACGCAGATTTCGAGCGATGGACTGGATGCGCGGCGACGCCGACTCCTGTTCCGGTCGTGGCATCGTGGCATTCGCGAAATGGACCTCGTTCTCGGTCGCTTTGCCGACGCGCAGATTGCTGTTTTGAGCGATGCCGATCTCGATGAATACGAGCGCCTGCTCGAAATTCCCGATCAGCAGATGTTTGCCTGGATAAGTGGCGTGGAGATTGCGCCTGCCGACATTGATACCGCGCTATTCCGCCGTATGCGCAAATTCCATGGCGAAGGCACGGCGATAGGCTGATGGCGAAATCTCCCGCCGAATTGCTGCATCCTGGCAAGCCACTTACGCTGGCGCAGGTCGCCGATGGTGCCGAAGGGCTGGTGCTTGCCGACCTCGCGCGCTCGGTCGCAGCCCGTCCTGATGCGCCGGCAGTTTCGCTGTGCGTTATCTGCCGCGATGGCCAACGCATGGCCGCGCTGTCGCGATCACTTGCATTTTTCGGGCCCGACCTCCTGACAATGGAATTTCCGGCCTGGGACTGTCTGCCCTACGACCGGGTATCTCCCAATGCAGCGGCAGTGGCGCAACGAATGACCGCGTTGTCGCGGCTTGCGCGAGTGAAGGGCCGCGACAAACCGTCGGTACTGCTGACGACGGTCAATGCCGCGCTTCAGCGCGTGCCGGCACGTGAGTTCGTGGCAACACACGCATTGTCGGTTGCGCCCGGCAATGTTCTTGGCATGGCGAGTGTGGTCGAATGGCTTGAGCTCAATGGCTTTCTCCGCGCCTCCACCGTGCGTGAACCGGGCGAATACGCCGTGCGCGGCGGCATCCTCGATCTCTTTCCGCCCGGGATGGATTCCCCGGTGCGCCTGGACTTTTTCGGCGACGCGCTGGAGACGATCCGATCATTCGATGCGCAAACGCAACGCAGCGAAGAGACATTGCGCGGGCTCGATCTGGTCCCGGTTTCCGAATTCCAGCTTGTTACCGAGACCATCCGCCGTTTCCGGACCGGCTACGTGGCCGAGTTCGGGGCCGCCACGCCGGATGATCTGTTGTATGAGGCCGTCAGCGAGGGCCGCCGCTATCCCGGCATGGAGCATTGGCTGCCGCTGTTCCACGACAAGCTCGAGACGCTATTCGATTATTTGCCGGGCACCGCACTGACGCTCGAATATCTGGCTGATGACGCTGCCCATGAGCGCTTCACCCAGATTGCGGACTACTACGACGCACGGCGCGACGCACTCAGACAGGGCGTGACGCCGCCCTACAAGCCTTTGCCGGTGGATCAACTCTATTTATCGGAAACCGAATGGCGCGAGCGTCTGGACACCGCGCCACTGGCGCGGCTTTCGCCCTTTGCGGTGCCGGATGCCGCCAATGTCATCGACGTCGGCGCGCGGCAGGGACGCAACTTTGCCGCCGAACGGGCCGAGCCGGGCGGCAATGTGTTCGAGGCGGTCACGCAGCACATCTTGTCGCTGCAGGCGGCGGACAAGCAGGTCGCCGTCGCGCTCTGGAGCGAGGGCGCGCGCGAGCGCATGAGCCACGTACTCGCGGACCATAGATTGCACAATCTTTCGCCCGTTGCGTCCTGGCCGCAGGCGACGGTGCTGCCGAAGGGGTCCGTGGCGCTCGCCGTGCTCGGAATTGAATCCGGTTTTGAGACGGCCGGGGCCGCTTTCATCAGCGAGCAGGACATTCTCGGCGATCGGCTGGTGCGACCGCGCCGCGTTGCCCGCCGCGCCGACAACTTCATCGCCGAGGTGACCAGTCTCGCGCCGGGCGATCTTGTGGTGCATGTGGACCACGGCATCGGGCGCTTCGCAGGGCTGCAGCCGATCGAGGCCGCCGGCGCGCCACACGACTGCCTGGAAATCCACTACGCCGAAGGCTCCAAGCTGTTCCTGCCGGTCGAAAACGTCGACCTGCTGTCGCGGTACGGCTCGGAGCAGGCCAATGTCGAGCTCGACCGGTTGGGGGGCGGAAACTGGCAGGCGCGCAAGGCGCGCATGAAGAGCCGCATCCGTGAAATTGCAGGAGAATTGATCAAGATCGCGGCCGAGCGGCAATTGCGCGAGGCCCCGCGGCTGAGTGTCGGGACCGGCGCCTATGACGAGTTCTGCGCGGGTTTTCCTTACGAGGAAACCGACGACCAGCTCGCCGCCATCGACGCCACCATAAAGGATCTCGGCACTGGGCGTCCGATGGATCGCCTTGTCTGTGGCGACGTCGGATTCGGAAAAACGGAGGTGGCATTGCGCGCCGCATTCTGTGCGGCCATTGGCGGCAAGCAGGTCGCGATCGTGGTGCCGACCACGCTGCTGGCGCGTCAGCATTTCAAGACCTTCTCCGAACGCTTTCGCGGTTTTCCGGTCAACGTCAAACAGGCCTCCCGGCTGGTACCGACGGCCGAGCTCAATGCCGTGAAAGCGGGGCTTGCCGATGGCAGCGTCGATATCGTCATCGGCACCCATGCGCTGCTCGGCAAGGCCATCAAGTTCAAGGATCTGGGGCTGCTCGTAGTGGATGAAGAGCAGCACTTCGGCGTCGCCCATAAGGAGAAGCTCAAGACGTTACGGTCGGAAGTCCATGTGCTGACGCTGACCGCAACGCCGATACCCCGCACGCTCCAGCTTGCGCTGACCGGCGTGCGCGATTTGTCGATCATCGCCTCGCCGCCGGTCGACCGCCTTGCAGTGCGCACCTTCGTGTCGCCGTTCGATCCGCTCGTGGTGCGGGAAGCATTGCTGCGCGAGAAATATCGTGGCGGGCAGGCTTTTTATGTGTGCCCGCGCATCGAAGACCTGGCCGGCGCCAAGGATTTCCTCGACAAGAATATCCCGGAAGTGCGCGTCGGCGTGGCGCACGGACATATGCCGCCAACGGTGCTCGACGACATCATGTCGGCATTCTACGACGGCAAGTACGACGTGCTGCTGTCGACGACGATCATTGAGTCCGGTCTTGACATACCGACTGCAAATACCCTGATCGTGCACCGCGCCGACATGTTCGGGCTGGCGCAGCTCTATCAATTGCGCGGGCGGGTGGGACGAGCGAAGCTGCGCGCCTACGCGCTTTTCACCCTGCCGGCCCAGCGCGCGATCACGGCGCAGGCTGAACGCCGCTTGAAAGTCTTGCAATCGCTCGACACGCTCGGCGCCGGATTCCAGCTTGCCTCACACGATCTCGATATTCGTGGCGCCGGCAATTTGCTGGGCGAAGAACAATCGGGTCACATCAAGGAAGTCGGTTTTGAGCTTTATCAGCAGATGCTGGAGGAGGCTGTAATGAGTTTGAAGGCCGGCATTACCGCCCCGGTCGCCGACCGATGGTCACCGCAGATTACCATCGGCACCGCGCTGCTTATTCCTGAAGACTATGTCGCCGACCTGTCGGTGCGTCTCGCGCTCTACCGGCGACTTGCGGAAATCGAGGACGAGGGCGAGATCGAAAGCTTTGCCGCTGAACTGGTTGACCGCTTCGGCAAGCTGCCGGGCGAGGTAGAGCATCTGCTACAGGTGGTGGCGATCAAGGCGCTGTGCCGCCGTGCCAACGTCGAGCGGATAGAAGCCGGGCCGAAGGGTGTCGTTCTGTCGTTCCGCGACAATACCTTTGCCAATCCGGAAGGCCTGATCGCGTTCATCCGCGAGCCGGGCTCGGCTGCGCGGATCCGCAACGAGAAGACCGGTCAGAAGCTCGTTTTCCTTGACGAGTGGGACAAGCCGCAGCAGCGACTGAAGGGCACCACGGCAATTTTGCGCAGGCTTGCGGGCATCGCCGAGCAGGCGAAGGCGGCATAGGGCTCCTTCATTGCCGGAATCTACGCGGCGTTATTCAGCCGCTGCTTCGCCGGCCTGCGCAACGCGCTCGATCGCTTCTGCGAGATATTCCGGTGCCTGCGCACCCGAGACCGCAAATTTTCCGCCAAAGATGAAACAGGGCACGCCTTCGATGCCGGCCTCCTTGGCGGATTGTGCCTCGCGTTCGATCTGCTCCACGTCCTGATCGCTCGCCAGCGCTGCGCGAACGTCTTCAGGATCGAGCCCAATATCCGCGGCGGCCTGCACCAACACAGCATGATTGGTGAGATCGGCGCCTTCGGTGAAATAAAGATCCATCAACCGCTGCTTCATCTCGGCCGCCTTGCCGATACCTTCCGCCCAGCGGATCAACCGGTGACAGTCGAGGGTATTCGGCTGCCGCTGCATTTTCTCGACGGCGTAGGTCAGGCCTTCGGCGGCCGCCGCAGCGCCAACGCGCTGGGCGATGCCCTGGTAGCGCTCTGGAGAGCCGAATTTCTTGGTCAGATATTCCTCACGCGGAATCCCCTCGCGCGGAATCCAGTCATTGAGAAAGTAAGGCCGCCAATGCACCTCGACGGGGATGCCGGGCTTGAGCTTGAGGGCCGCTTCCAGCCGGCGCTTGCCGATGAAGCACCATGGGCAGACCACGTCGGAAACGACATCGATGCGGACGGGCTGTTGGTTGGGCATGGGTTCGCTCCTCTTGAAGCTAACCTATGCTTCCGGTCACTCCGCGGCAACCACCCGGCTCTCCGTTAGCCTGAGCATTAGCGCATCGAGGGTGTCCCCGGCCTTCAGCGTCGCCAGTGTGACATTGGCGGCAACTTGCTCGCTTGCGCGTCGCGAGGACAACAGGGCGAGCCTGAGCGTTGCGGCGATACGACGTGCGACCACATGCGCGCTGCGCAGGTCGGTCTGCGTGAAAGCAATCAGAAGTGCGCCGTCATTGTCGCGGGCGGCAAAATCGATATTGCGGATCAATCGCGTCACCAGCCGCGCTGCGTCAAGTTCGGCACGCGCGTCGGCAACACCGTTGAAACTGACGCGCGCGAGCGAGAGCGCCTGGCTCCGGTCGCTTGCTTCCGCGACGGCATTGTCGAGATCCTGCCCAAACGCATTACGCGTAAGCAGGCCGGTCTCGGGATCGAACATGCCGTCGGCGTCGAGCGACTTCAGCATCCTGATCAGCCGAGCCTCGAATGCGCGCATGCGCACCAGCGGCACCATTCGTGCAACCAGTCGCTCGGGATCGGCTGTGACGTGTTCAATATTGGTCAGGCTGTCGGCAAAATCGGGCGGAGACTCGCCGACGACCGCGACCGGAATGTCGCGGAAGCGCGGGTCTTGCGCCAGCACGGTAAGAAACGCTTCCACCATGCGCAGGGAAAATCCGTCGCCCACCACGATGCCGTCAATATCACGCGCGTTGAGATGCTTGGCCGCAGCTTCCACGCTGAGTGCGCCCACCAGGCCCACACGCTCGCCGATTGCTACGCTCAGGGCCGGATAGAGCGGTCCGCGACCGGCAATGAGGACCGTCGCATCATCCAGCGCGTCGCCCACCGGCAGCGTCGGCAGCCTGCCACCATGTGAGGTGAACATCTCCATCCGACGCAGAACGGTCGAGTGCAGTGCCCGTACGCGCATGGCCGATTGCAGACGTGCAAGCAGTCGCTCGATCGGCAGAGATGCATCGCATGGCAACGCGATTGGAATGGCGGCGTCCCGGTCGCCGAGCACGCGGGCGATGGAGGGCACGATGGCGCCGTTTGCCGTGGCAATCTGAAGGCCCAACATGCGGGCGGACGCGTCACTGGGTGCTGGGCCTGGTTCGGCAATTACCACGGCGGCAGGTTTGACCGCCACAAAAGCAGTCGGCGCATCGGCCCATTTCGTTTCGACGATTGGAAAGGCCCCGGCCTCGCCGAGCGCTTCCACCAGGTCCGTCGCCGGCTCCTCGGCGACGACGATCATCGGCCCTTGCAGGGACATGGTGCGCGCAATGCGGCTGTTTCAGGTGGCCGACCCTAACCGGCGGGCTGTTAATACCCGGTCAACGACAAGGTGAGATTACGCTGCGTTTGCCTGGCCCCGAGGGCGAAATGCACCGGCAATCAATGGATTGACGCCCTGCATCTGCAATTCGGCCTCGGTCGACTGCAGGTCCGGCGCGCTGCCGGCGAAACATTGGCCGAGCAAAGCGTTGGGAAGTGCGACGAGGGTGGCATCAAGATCGACCTTCGCCACCAGCCAGTCGACCTCGTTCTGTCGGAAACGGTAACCGCCGATGGTGGTAACGCCTGCGGGCGGGCCGGTAACGGTAAAGCTATCGCCATCGCGCTCGCGGCGGCAGGCATAGCCTGTATCGACAAAGCCGGCGGCATCGGGCGCCAGGCCCGGTTCAGCGGCCTCTTCGGCGTGCGGTGGAAAGGCGTGTACCGGCACCATCGGGCCGCCCAGGGCCAGCGTGCCGGTCTTGGTGCGCAGGCATTCGGCAAACGGTATGGCGCCGGCGGCGCCGCGCGGGGCGCTGATGGAGCCTGAGGGGATCGGTAGTGGCATGCCGTCGGGCCCTCTCCGTGCCGGCAGCAAGCCCGTTTCACCGAAGCACGCCGCGTCTATGAGTGTGCAACTACCGTTCCAGCGCCCGGACGCTGCGAGCCGCTCCGGTGCGCGCCAGAGCGCAATGACGTTTTGGATCGGAGCCTCAAGCAGGCCGGCCTGCAGGAGCGGGGCCAACGCTGCTGCCGGCAATACCGCGGTTCCGGCGTCGAGCGCGCGGCATTGTTCGCCAAAGGCATTCGCATCAAACCCATGATGCAGCGCCAGCGTGCCGCCGCCAATCAGCCACGGCACAAGGGTTAGCGCCAGGCCGGCAAACGAGCCAAGCGGGATTGTGGAGAGAATCGTCGTGTCTTCGGCGATGCCGCCTTCGAGCAGCGTCGCCATTCCGCCGGCGATCACCTCGCTATGGCTGCGCGCCATCGCGACCGCGCCGTTGCCCGCCATATCGAATGTCACCGCCGCGACATGGTCCGCGGCGTTACCGACGCGGGTTAACGGGTGCGCGAATTCGACCGGCCCCGGCCCGAACACACCGTCCAGCGCCACCACGCCGTCAGGCGGGTCGTCCCCAAAGGCGCAGACATATCGGATCGGAAACAACTCCGCCGCCACCTGCATTGCGATCTCGCCGTGATCTACCGGACCAATCCGCGTGCACGTAACAATGGCCTTTGCGCCGACGGTACTCAGCGCTGACACCATGTCCTGCTTGCGCCAAAGCAGCGGAAGCGGTGCCGCAATCATACCCGCGCGCAATACGCCAAGCAGCGTGATCACGCTTTCAACTGTGTTGGGAAGCTGCATGGCAACAACGGTGTCTGCTGGCAGAGACAACCGGAGCAGCATTGCGGCCAAGTTCGAAATAGCCCGATCTGCTTGTGCGTAATTGAGGCGGCGCGGTGCGCCGAAGACAATGCTTTCCCGGTTGGGCGGATCAATCAGCGCCGTCGCCTGAGGGTGCCGCACGCCGGCACGTCGGAAGAGGTCATCAAGCGTGGCGCGACTGAGGCCCGCATTGCGGGATGATTTGCCGAGGATCATCTGGCTCCCCCGCGCCACCAGGTTTCAGGCAGATAGCCGAACAGGGATGTGCGCGAAGGATGCTCGATTCGCCTCCAGCGCGCCACCCACTGGACTGGGGGATAATAGAGCGGCACGACGTAGAAGCCCGAGAGCAGTACGCGGTCGAGCGCGCGGGTCGCAGACACAAAATCCGTTCGCGTGATCGCGCTGAGCATGGCCGCGATCAGGGCGTCGATCGCCTTCGACTTGACGCCCATGTAGTTGCGGCTGCCTTCCTGGTCGGCGGCCGCCGAACCCCAGTAGAACAGTTGCTCGTTGCCGGGTGATAGCGACTGCTCCCAGCGATATTCCATCATGTCGAAATCGAAGCTGATGCGCCGGCGCTCGAACTGTGTGGCGTCTACGCTGCGCACGCGCGCCTCAATGCCGGCGCGTTTGAGATTCCGCACGAAGGCGAGTGCGAGCCGCTCCTGGTCCCGGGTGGTGGTCAGGATCTCAAACGTAAGTGGTCGTCCGCTGGCAAGATGCGTCAGTTGTGTGCCCTTGAGGGCATAACCGGCCTGCTTGAACAACGCGAGGGCGCGCCGCAGCGGCGCGCGATCGTGGCCCGATCCGTCGGTTACCGGGGGGGACCATTTACCGGCCAGAATGTCGGCGCGCACTGCGTCCGGAAACGGCGCCAGCAACTCGCGCTCGCGCGCATTCGCAGGGACGCCATGGGCCGAGAGGTCGCAACCGTCGAAGTAGCTGGCAGTACGCTTGTAGAGGTCGAAAAAGTATGTGTGGTTGATCCATTCAAAATCGAACAGCTGAAGAATGGCCTCGCGCACGCGAATATCCGAGAAAATCGGTCGCCGCGTGTTGAATACCAAGCCCTGCATACCCTTCGGCAGACCGTAGGGAAATTCTTCTTTGACGACGCGGCCCTCGCGCAGCGCGGGGAATTCGTAAGCCGTCTGCCAGCGGCCGGGATCGGTTTCCACCCGTGCGTCGTAAAGACCTTTCTTGAATGCCTCGAAGTGCGTATTTCCGTCCCGGTAATAGTCGAAGCGGATTGAATCGAAATTCCAGAGACCGCGATTGATCGGAAGGTTGCGTCCCCAGTAATTCTGATCGCGCTTGAAGTGGACGCTCACGCCCGGTTCCACCTTGCTGACGGTGTAGGGTCCGCTGCCGAGCGGAGACTGGAACGTCGTCTCTTCGAATTTGTCGATGTTGACTGCGTGCCTGGCCAGCACGGGCATCAGGCCGAGGATCAGCGGTAATTCGCGATCATCCGCGCCGGTGAGATCGAAACGCACGCCACGCGTGCCCACGACGTCCGCCTTGACGACCTTGGTGTAGTAGATTTGGTAGTTCGGACGACCATGGTCGCGCAGCAACTGCCATGAAAAGATCACGTCATCCGGCGTAACCGGTTTGCCATCGGAAAATCGCGCGGCCGGATTGATCGTGAACGCAACGTAGGTGCGGGCCGCGTCAGTTTCCACACTGTCGGCAAGCAGGCCGTAGAGCGTGAACGGTTCGTCGTAGCCGCGCGCGAGCAGACTTTCGATCACGTAGCTCCGGATATTGGCGGCGGGCAAACCTCTCACGATGAACGGGTTGAGACTGTCGAAAGCGCCAAGCACGCCTTGAATCAGTTGACCGCCCTTGGGCGCTGCCGGATTGGCATAACTCGGATGACTGAATCCGGGCGCCCACGCCGGCTCGCCATGCATGGCTATGGCGTGGCGCGCAGTGGCCGCCTGCGCCGGGCGGTACAAAAGACCGGAGGCCGCCAGGAGTGCGCCGAACATAACAGTGCGCCGTGATGCCTGCGTTTGCATCACGATGGGGGACGCGCAGGCGGGCGAAGCCAAGTTTCGAATGCGATTCGTTCCGGTTTTGCGGGAATTTAGCATAACCATCATTGTTCTTTCCAAACCTGGACAGATCCGCATTTTTGGCCCATTCGTGGCTTTATTGCAGGAGCGAATTCGGCTATCAGGCAGCGGGTTAACGTCACGCTCCCGCCGTATTTCAACCGGAGAGAGCCGCGTAAGCAGAGGCGACCGGCCGGACGGGCATCAGGCCGCACGCGGCAAGAACAAAAGGGACAATTTACATGGATCATCGGATCGCATCGGCTTGGCCGTTGGGTCGCGCGCTGACCGTTACTGCAGCCGCAGTGGGATTGGCAGTAGCTGCGGCGTTGTTCGTCGCGCCGGCTGCACATGCGCAGCAGACCAAGCCGGCGGCTAAGCCGACAACAAAACCGGCGGCGCAGAAGCAGGCGCCCGCGGCCAAACCTGCGCAGCAGCCCGCCGCGGCGCCACAGCAGCAAGCTGCTCCGGAGCCACCGCAGCTGATGTATTCACCGTGGGTAAAATTTTGCGGCAAGAACCAGGAGACCGGCAACAAACAGGTCTGCGTGGTCACCAAGGACGGCAAGCTTGAAAACGGTATGCCGGTCGCAATCGTGCAGTTGTTCGAACCGGAAGGCCAGCAGAAGGTTCTGCGCGTGACAGTACCGCTTGGCATGCAATTGCAGCACGGCACCCGCGTCATCCTCGATCAGGAACAGCCGATGCAATCGCCGTTCAAGATCTGTTTCCCGGTCGGCTGCATGTCGGATTATGCCGTTACCGACGACATGATCACCAAAATGAAAAAGGGCAAGACGATCACGGTGCAGGCAATCAACATGCAGGGCACGCCGATCAGCCTGCCGATGCCGCTCGCGGATTTCGCAAAGGCGCTGGACGGCCCGCCGACCGATCCGAAGGTTTTCGAGGCGCAGCAAAAGAAGCTTCAGGAAGAGCTGCAGAAGAAGGCTGAAGAGGCGCGCAAGAAGCTGGAAGCCCAGCAGCCGTCGGCACAGGCGCCTGCGCAGAAGAAATAACGCTCTATCATCTCGAATGAAAAAGGCGCGGGAATCAATCCCGCGCCTTTTTATTTCGGCAGACGTCCGGTGGTGCGCATCTAGTTCAGTTGGCTGTTGCGCGGCCGATAGACACCCCGGTCGTCGCGCTCGAACACCTCGGCAACCTGTGGATGGCGGACTGGTTTGTCGGACGTGTCCGGCAGCAGGTTCTGCTCGGAGACGTAGGCGATATATTCGCTTTCCGCGTTCTCCGCGAACAGGTGATAGAACGGCTGGTCCTTGTGCGGACGCGCGTCGGGCGGAATCGACTCCCACCATTCATCGGTGTTGTCAAATTCCGGATCGATGTCGAACACCACGCCGCGGAACGGGTAAAGCCGGTGCTTGACCACTTGGCCGATCTGGTATTTTGCGTTGCGGATCTTGTTCATGTCTTTGACCACATAATACATCGGTGCGGCATTCGCCAGACCATGGCTCAGAGTCCGTAGCGCGCGCCCATATCGGGGTCCTTGGCAGCGACCAGGCGGGCGAGGTCCAGCAACACCTTGGCCTGCTTCCAGGTGGCGTCGTCCTGCATTTTGCCATCGATCATAACTGCGCCGGCGCCGTCCGGCATGGCGGCGACAATTTTCCTGGCGAAGGCGACTTCGGACGGATCAGGCGAGAATACTCTCTTGGCGATGCCGATTTGAGACGGATGGAGCGACCACGCACCCACGCAGCCCATCAGAAACGCGTTCCGAAATTGCGCCTCGCATGCTTCAGGATCCGAGAAATCGCCGAATGGGCCGTAGAACGCCTTGATGCCGGCAGCGGCGCAGGCATCGACCATTTTAGCAATGGTGTAGTGCCACAAGTCCTGCTGATAGGTCGGACGCGGCGCGCCATCTTGCGCGTCCGCGAGCACTTTATAATCGGGATGACCGCCGCCGACGCGCGTGGTCTTCATCGCGCGCGAGGCGGCAAGATCGGCGGGCCCGAGGCTCATGCCGTGCATGCGCGGAGAGGCGGCGGCTATAGCCTCGACATTGTTGACGCCCTGCGCGGTTTCCAGGATGGCGTGAATAAGGATCGGCTTTGACAACTTGTGGCGAGCCTCGAGCTGGGCGAGCAGTTGGTCGAGGTAGTGGATGTCCCAGGGGCCGTCGACCTTGGGTACCATGATGACGTCGAGCTTGCTCCCGACCGCACCGACGATCGCGTTCACGTCATCGAGCATCCAGGGTGAATTGAGCGCGTTGATGCGCGTCCAAAGTCCGCTCGGTCCAAAGTCCACGGCCTTGGCCATCTCGATGAAGCCGACGCGTGCCGCCTCTTTGGCATCAACCGGGATGGCGTCTTCGAGGTTGCCCAGCACGACGTCAACCTGCCGCGCAAGTTCGGGCACCTTGGCACGCAGCTTCTCCAGATGCGGCGGCACGAAATGGATCATGCGCTCCAGCCGCACCGGCAATTCGCGCAAGGGCGCGGGCGCGCCGATAGCGAGCGGAGCGAAGAACTGGCGCGGAAGCTTCATCGGCATCCTTTCAAAACCCGGCCTGCCGTTTAGAGGAATGCAAGGGCCGCGCCAAGTGGGGGCGCACGCCACTCTCGCTGCCGAGCGTCCGAAAGTGCGCCTTTGCGGCTAGCGGGGCTCGCGCCGTTTCTGTTCTGCCTGGTCCCATGCGGTCAAGGCCTGAAAGTCTGGAACGAAGCCGAGGCCTTTCTGGGCGTCCGAGGAAAGTACCGTCTGGGAAGTGACCACGTCGACCAGAGATGGAGCATTCTCCAGCGCCCGCCGCAGCGCGCCTTGCAAATCGGATGCCTGCTCGACGCGTTCGCCATGCGCCCCGAGTGCCCGAGCGAGTGCGGCGTAATCGGAGTGCCGCAGGGTCGTGCCGACGACGCGTCCGCCGTAGTTCATTTCCTGGTCAAGGCGTTCGATATTCCATGCCGCATTGTTGGATACGATGAAGACCACCTTGGCGCCATGCCGGACGGCAGTGTCGATTTCCATCGCATTGATGCCGAATGCGCCGTCACCGTTGACGGAAATGACCTGGCGTTCCGGCATGGCAAGTGCGGCTGCGATAGCAAATGGCACACCAACGCCCAGGCACCCAAAGGCGCCAGCGTCCATGTAAATGCTTGCTCGCAACCCGGTTCGCGCGAAACTCAAAAGATCGCCGCCATCGGCAACCGCAATGTAGTCGGATGGGGCAATTGGGGCGAGCGCATCAAAAATGGCGCGCGGATGAATCTTGCCATCAGCGCCGGTCATGGGCCGGTCCCTGACATTCTCCGGCGGGGCGGCGCGCTCGCGATGCCGGCGACGCAATCCGTCGGCCCAGACCTTGTCGAGACCCGGTTCCCGGTTTCCGGCGGCGGCAAGCATTGCGTCCAGGGCAAGATGGGGCGAGGCAAGCAGTTCCGGTTGGCCGCGGCGATTGTCGACGAGCTCGCCGGGGTTGTCGGCGATTCGGATAAACCGCGCGTTGGGAAACACCGCCGGAGATCCGTAGCCCACCTGGTAATCCAGCTTGCGACCGATCAGCAGCACGACGTCGGCATCGGTCATTGCCGCGGCGCGTACCGCTGCCGCAGTCGAGGAATGATCTGCCGGCACCAGGCCGCGGCTCTCCTGGGTGTCCAGATAGAGAGCACCGGTGGAATCGAGCAGGCGCACGAGCGCTGCGCCCGCCTGGCGCGCGCCGCGCCCGGTGATGACGAGGGGACGTTTGGCGGACCAGAACACGTCAACGGCCTCCGCAACGCGAGCGGGGTCGGGCGGCAGCAACCGCGGTGGTTTTGGCTCGATCCACTCGTCAAGCACAAGTTGCGGTGGCACATGGGTGCGCAATACGTCCGTTGGAATTTCGATATAGACCGGGCCTGGCTCGCCGGAGTCACCCATTGCGCGCGCAACCGCTTCATCGAGCTCTCGTATGACCTGTTCAGGTACCCGCGCCGTGCGCGATGCGCGTGTGACCGGTCGCAGGATGTCGACGTGCGGGATGTCCTGCAGCGGCCCCATATTGGCTTGCGGGCGCGACGTGCAGCCGCCAATCAATAAGACAGGTGCGCGGGCCAGCGAGGCATTGGCGATCGCGGTCACGGTGTTGGTGACGCCCGGTCCCGCCGTCACCATGGCGACTCCGAATTGACCGGTAAGTTCGGCGTGGGCGTGCGCCATGTGGACCGCCGCGCCCTCGTCTCGGACATCAATAATGCGAATTCCTTGCCGAGCGACGTGATCCCAGATCGGCTGGATGTGACCGCCCTGAAGTCCGAAGATTCGATCGATGCCGCGAGACTTCAGGAAGCGCGCAATCCAGGCAGCACAAGATTGCAGGTCCGAATTGAGGTCCTGCGATTTGTGTTCGGCGTGGCTCATGAGCCGGTTCCCTTTTCGTGCCGCTGTGTGCCAGCGCCGCGTTTAGTTCGCATCGGTGTATGTGCTTCGCAACACTCTGTGTTGAATTTTTCCGGTTGCAGTCCTCGGCATGTCGTCTTCCTGAATGAAGGACACTGAACGCGGCCGCTTGTAGCCCGCGATACGATCTTTACACCAGTCAATGATTTCATCCGGTGTTGGAGCCTGACCGTCACGAAGAATGATGACGGCGTGAACCCGTTCCCCCCATTTGGCATCGGCTACGCCGATGACAGCGACATCTTTCACTTTGGGATGGGAGCCAACCAGCAATTCCACTTCCGACGGATAGACGTTTTCTCCGCCGGAAATGATCATATTGCTCTTGCGGTCGACCAGATGAATATAACCATCCTCGTCGCGGCGGGCGAGATCGCCGACCGTGCAGTAGTCGCCGCGGAACGCTTCTTTCGTTTTGTCGGGCAGTTTCCAGTATCCGTCGAAGGTATAGGAATTGCAGGAGTAGAGCTCTCCAGGTTCGCCCTCTGGCACGTCGTTTCCATCTGTATCGAGAATTCTGATCGGCCGGGAGCCTACGCATTCGCGTCCGACAGAACCGAGTTTGGTGAATTGTTCGTCGGGATGAAGCATGGTGACCCATCCGGCCTCGGTCGAGCCATATAGCTCGAACAAACCGGAATTCCGGAAATAGTCCATGATCGCCAGTTTGGTGTCGCGGCGCGCGGGCGCGGAGGAGATCATGAGCTTGGTGACGGCGTCGACGTTGTAGCGGCTCCGCACATCGGACGAGAGGCCGAGCATCATGATGAAATGGGTCGGGACCAGCGAGGTGAAGGTCGCGCCGCCATCGGCCAAGGTGCGCACGAGATGTTCGGGGTCGATACTTTTTCGATTGTAGATGGTGCAGGCGGCGCCGCAAAACGCAAAGGCGCCGAAGAAATAAAGCGAATTGGCATGACACATGGGCATGACGAGCAGAGCGCCATCGTGTCGGCTGAGGCCGAGTTCCGCTTCGGTTACCAGCGACAGCATCGCGCTGCCGCGATGTGAACGGATGGCGCCCTTCGGCTTGCCCGTGGTGCCGGACGTATACATCAGCGTCCAGGGGTCTTCGGGGGCAACATTGATCGATGGCGGACGATCAGCCGCGGCGGTGATCAGTTCTTCATAGTTGCGATATCCGACATGCCTGCGGCCGCCGCCAAAGACGATGAATTTCTCATTGGCAATCGGAAGGCTGTCGCGGACCGTTTCGACGGCGCCCAGCAATTCGTCCTGGACGATGAGCGCGCTCGCCTCGCAGTTTTCGACGATATATCGGATTTCCGGTCCGACAAGACGGAAGTTGATCGGTACCGCGACCAGGCCGGCCATTGCGGTGGCCGCGTAGATTTCCATCCACTCCACGCAATTATAGGCGAGGATGCAAATCCGGTCGCCTTTGGACAGGCCCAGCCCCATCAACGCGTTGGCGAGGCGACATGCGCGCTCGTTCCACGCGCGGAACGTCAGTGACTTTTCAAGGTCGCGTGCGGCAATCTTGTCGGGAAACATGCGGGCGTGCATGCCGAGCACGACACCCAGGTGCGGTAGTTGCATCATTTTCAAATCGCCCCGGCAAGCGCGACGCGCCAATTTGCCCGGGACATTTTACCATGGCAATGCGGATTGGCGCGAACGTCCAATTATTGACGACTACCTCGGTGACGCTGCAGGCACGGCATGACAAACTGAAACTATGCTATCGCAGAAATTGAGCCACTATACCATGCAACCACTGTCCGGCCTTCTTGTTCTGGACTTCACCACGCTCCTGCCGGGGCCGCTCGCGACGTTGATGCTTGCCGAGGCAGGCGCCGAAGTCATCAAGGTTGAACAACCCGGCGGTGAGAACGCGAGGCAATTTCCGCCCATGGTCGACGGCGAGAGTGTCGCATTCGCAATGCTTAATCGCGGGAAGAAAAGCATTACCCTCGATCTCAAGAGCGATCGGGATCGAAGCAGACTAAAGCCGCTCCTTGAGCGTGCGGATATCCTGGTTGAGCAATTTCGCCCCGGCGTAATGGCGCGGTTGGGGTTGGCATATGACGACCTGCACCCGCTCAATCCAAAACTGATCTACTGTTCGATTTCAGGTTACGGTCAGAGCGGTCCGCGCGTGCACGAAGCTGGGCACGACCTCAACTACATCGGCAATACGGGCTTGCTGGATCTGCAGCCAGGACCGCCTGACCGGCCCGTCGTGCCGCCGATGCTGGCCGCGGATATCGCCGGCGGGAGCTTTCCGGCCGTCATCAATATCCTGCTGGCATTGCGCGCGCGCGACCAAAACGGGAAGGGCTGCCATATCGACATTGCAATGAGCGATGCGATGTTCACTTTTACCTGGGCTGCGCTCGCGCTCGGCGCTGCGACCGGCCGCTTTCCGCAACCGGGGGAGATGTGGCTGGTCGGGGGCTCACCACGCTATCAGATCTACCCCGCCGAGGACGGCAAGCTTGTCGCGTGCGGCGCAATCGAGCAGAAGTTCTGGGACGCATTTACAAAGGCCATATCTCTACCCGCGCAATTCGTCGACGATCGGCGCGATCCGAGTGCAACGCGCGACGCGGTGGCAAAACTGATTGCAGGGAGAACGTCGGATCAATGGCGACCTGTCTTCGCCAAAGCCGACTGTTGCACCACGATTGTCACGCCACTGGAAGAGGCGATGCGTGACCCGCATTTCATCGAACGGGGATTGTTCGCCGATCAAATCGCGATGGGTTCAGGCAAGACAATGCCGGCGCTGCCGCTGCCGATCCCGCGTGAATTCCGCAGTACCCCTGGCGCGAAGAAGGCGCCCGGGCTCGAGTAATCCATCTTCCAAAAGAGCCGTGGCGCATTTCAGGAATACTCTTGCGCGGATCTACAGCGCTTCACCGCGCATCAGGCGCGGCTGTTCGCCGGCGGGCGCCACGCCCTCGCGCATCACGGCACGGCGCAGCGGGCCAATGCGATCGATGAGATAGAGACCGAGGCCGCGCGCGCTTTGTACCGGAAGAAAATCCGAAAGCAGTGCACGATTGAGGACGTCGACGGCGAGTGTGCGGCCGGCGACATCCGCGCGGCGCATGCGGTCGTAGCGCGCAAGCACGTCCGTACCGCCGATATCCCGGCCATCGCGATAAGCATTGACGGCGAGCTCACCGATGGTGGCGGCGTCGCGTAGGCCGAGGTTGAGGCCCTGAGCGCCGATCGGCGGGATCACATGAGCGGCCTCGCCGATCAACGCGATACGCCTGTCGGCAAACCGATGAGCGGTGGCGACCGCGAGCGGAAATACGCCGCGGCCGGGTTCGACGTCGATCTTGCCGAGTATCGAATGGGAGGCGCGCTCGATTTCGTTCGACAGTTCGGTATCGTCAAGCGCTGCGATGATTTCCGAATCCGTCGGGTCGAGCACCCAGACGAGGCTCGATCGATTACCCGGCAGCGGCACAATCGTGAACGGTCCGCTTTTGGTATGGAACTCGGTCGAAATATCGCGATGCGGGCGCGCATGCTTGAGGCAAACGGTAAGCGCGACCTGTTTATATGCGCGATCAGCGATGGCGATTCCGGCCGCCTTACGGCAAAGCGAGCGTCGGCCATCAGCACCAATCGCCAGAGGGGCAAGCAGCGCGTCGCCATTCGCGAGTGTGACGGCGACGTTTTCTCGACCGGGCTCGACGTCCCTGACCTCGCCTTCGATCATCCGCAGTGGCGGCAGCGCGCTGGCCCGCCGTTCCAGCGCCGCAATGAGATGGCGGTTCTCGATATTGTAGCCGAATGCTTCCAGGCCGATCTCGTCCGCGGCGAATTTGACCTCCGGCGCGCGCCATAAGCGTCCGGTATCATCGACAATGCGCATGGTCTTGAGCGGCGCGGCGTTTTCGCGACAAAGGTCCCACACACCCAAAGTTTTGAGCGCGGTGACAGAGCCGTCGAGCAGCGCGGTTGTGCGGTTGTCGGGCCGCGCGGGGCGCCGACCCACCATGGTTGTTGCAATTCCGGCGGCAGCCAGCGCTATCGCAGCGGTCAGGCCGGCAGGGCCTCCTCCGACCACCAGGGCCATGGGCTCGGCGCCGCCTTCACCATATTTGTCCGACGTCAATTCGGTCGGTCCTGTTAAGGTAAGGTTTAATTGGAATAGCATGAGCAGGTAGGGCGCGGAAACCATGGCCGAGGCTACCGGTATCCGGCAGAAACCCGATGCGCTATGCAGTCTAATTCGATGAGCAGTGCCGCCGACCATAGCCTTCATCATCTCTCACCGGCTGCGACGCGCCTCGGATTGGCAGTGGCGCGGCCGAAGATGCTGGCGGTCGGCTGCGTCATCGTGCTGACCGGATCGGGTTGGCTCTATCTCGCGCTGCTGGTTGTCGGCATGGGTGGGCCCGGCAGCGCACTCGGACCCGGCATGGGTGCGCTCGATTGGCTGCCCCGCACAATCCAGATTTTGTGCAGCCCGGCTTTTGGCTTCGCGCTCATGCCCGAAGGCACATCCGGGGTGGCTTGGGGCGCAAGTGGTTTTGCGCTTGTCGCGTTGATGTGGGGTGCAATGGCGCTGGCCATGATGCTGCCGAGTGCAGCACCCATGATCCTCACTTACGCCGAGATTGCCGACACGGCCGCCCAAAAGGGCGAGATGATCATCTCGCCCATCGTGCTTGCTGCCGGTTACACCACTGTCTGGTTTGCGTTTGCGACCGGCGCCGCGGTCGTGCAATTCGTTTTCACGCGAACTGCGCTGATCGATGCTGGCATGGTCTCCGCCAGCGGACTGTTCTCGGGCGCAATTTTCATCGCTGGTGGCCTCTATCAATTCTCAGCGCTCAAGGACGCATGTCTGCGGCAATGCCAGAGTCCATTTCCGTTCTTTTTCACCCATTGGGCAACGACACCGCGCGGGGTGTTCCGGCTCGGCGTCAAACAAGGCCTCTATTGCGTTGGCTGCTGCTGGGCGATGATGCTGGTGATGTTCGCCGTTGGTGTGATGAATGTCGTCTGGATGGCGGCGCTCGGCGTGGTGATGACGCTTGAAAAGATCGGCGCATCCAAGCGATTTACCTTTGCGATCGGCGCGGCTCTGATCGCCATCGGAACAGGTTTTGTGCTCACTGCGTTTGCCACCCATTGGCCGGCGCGCGCGGTTTAGTTCAGAAGAACAACAATACGGGAGCAGTTCATTGAGCGAAAGTTGGAGCTTGAAAGGCGAGATGGCACTATCGTGCAGTTGTACCGTGTTCTGCCCCTGCGTGCTCTCACTCGGCGATCATCCGCCCACCGAAGGCCGCTGTCAGACATGGGCCGGTATCCGCATCGACGATGGGCATTTCGATACAGTCGATTTGTCCGGCGTCAAGGCCGGGATCATGATGGACCTGCCCGGTATCATGTCGCGCGGCAACTGGACTGCGGCGTTGTTCGTGGACGACAACGCGCCGATCCAGGCGGTGAAAGGCCTGACACGCATCTTCACCGGCCGGGTGGGCGGCACGACGCATCTACTCTCCATTTTGGTTGGCCAATTCCTCGGGGTACACCAGGTGCCGATCAGCTATGAGACGCAGGGCGAGACCCGCGTCGTGCATATTGAGAAATATGTCGACGGCGCCATAACCCCGGTGCGCGGCAACGTGCCGGGTGAGAACGTGGTTATTCGAAACAGTGAATATTGGGTGGGGCCCGATATCATCGTGGCGCGCGCTGATCGATCACGCTTCCGCGGCTTTGGACGCAATTGGAATTTGGCCGGCCGCTCGGCGGAAATCGTCAAACTCGATTGGGGCAACGAGGCGTGAGCGGCAAAGTAATCTCATGTTGAGCTTCGCGATCATTCGCGCATTTGCAGTGCATGTGTTGACAGCCTGCGGCGCTGCGCTTGCGCTGCTGGCGCTGATACTTGCGACCGGCGGTCATTGGGCGGCGATGTTTCTCTGTCTTGGCCTTGCGCTTTTCATCGACGGCGTTGATGGCCCCTTGGCGCGGGCCTTCAAGGTGGCGGAGCTGTTGCCCCGCTGGTCCGGCGAGACGCTCGATCTCATTGTCGATTTCGTGACCTATGTTTTCGTACCGGCCTATGCCGTTGCCGCGAGTGGTTTGCTGCCTGAAGCGCTTGCAATCATTTCGGGCGTTGTAATCTGTGTCAGCGGAGCGCTGTACTTCGCCGACCGCAACATGAAAATGCCTGAGAACTATTTCCGCGGTTTTCCGGCGGTTTGGAATCTTGCTGCCTTTTATCTCTACGTGCTGGCGCCACCGTCATGGATCGCCGCATTGGCTGTCGCCGCGCTCGCGGTGCTTACCTTTGTGCCGGTGCCCTTTGTGCATCCGTTGCGCGTGAAACGCCTGCGCCCGTTCAATTTTGCGCTGCTGTCGCTCTGGGTCGTACTGGCAATGGTTGCCGTGATCGACAACCTGACTCCGGGCATTTACGTCAAGTCTTTGCTCGCGGCGATAGCCGCCTATTTCCTTGTAGCCGGCCTGTTGCGCAAACCCGCCTGATCGTGTTCGGTGCTGGCGCCTGAAACGTCCCGGGAGTTCTCCATGGCGCGACCCGTTCTCCTGATTGCCGGTGGCAGCCGCGGCATTGGCGCGTCGACCGCGCGACTTGCATCAGCGCGCGGTTATGACGTGGCGGTAAACTACATGAGCAATTCCAATGCTGCCGCTGCCGTAGTCGATACCGTGAAGAAGTCGGGCGGCAAAGCCACTGCCATTCAAGGCGACATGGCGATTGAAGCCGACATCGAGAAGGTGTTCGACGCCGCCGCGCGCGAGCTTGGGCCCATCACCCATTTCCTGCACAGTTCCGGCATCATCGGCCCCTATTCGCGGCTCGACGAAGCCGAGGCGCAGATGATACGGGAGGTCTTCGATCTGGATACCTTCGGCGCCATGCTGTGCCTGCGTGCCGCTGTTCGTCGAATGTCAACCAGGCATGGCGGCAAGGGTGGGTCCGTGGTGATGATTTCATCGATGGCTGCGATCATCGGCGGCGCCGGTGAGTGCGTCTGGTATGCAGCGGCCAAGGCCGCGGTCGACGCTATGGTGATCGGGGTGTCCCGTGAAGTTGCCAAGGAGGGTATGCGCGTGAATGCAATCACTCCGGGCGTAATCGACACTGACATCCAGCCGCCCGGCCGGATCGAGCGTGTTTCGCCGATGCTTCCGATGGGCAGACCCGGGCAGGCTGATGAGGTCGCTGAAGCGATCCTGTTCCTGCTGTCGGATGCGGCGTCCTACATCAACGGCGCGAATTTGCGGGTTTCGGGCGCGCGCTAGTATAGCTTGTGCCTTGTGTTCGGCGCTTGGCTGCCTATGATCTCGGCCGAAATCCAAAAACATCACCATCCAGGACGTTTCAAGGGAGTGAAAACATGGTCGCGGCAGTGCGGGTTCACAAAGCGGGCGGTCCCGAGGTTCTAACTCTGGAGGACATCGAGATTCCTGCGCCAGGGCAGGGCCAGATCAAGATCAAGACGCATGCTGCAGGCATCAATTTTATCGACACCTATTTCCGTATGGGGATGTATCCCTCGCCGGTCGGCATGCCTTTCATCGCCGGCAATGAAAGCGCCGGCGAGGTGGTGGCGGTCGGCCCGGGTGTGACCGATCTCAAAGTGGGCGATCGCGTCGCTTATGTGGGTCCGCTCGGCGGCTATGCGGCCGAACGCCTGGTTCCGGCCGACCGCGCAGTCAAGCTGCCCGACAATATTTCCTACGAACAGGCCGCCGGAATGATGCTCAAGGGCATGACCGTGCAATACCTGGTCAACCGTACGTATAAGGTCGGCAAGGGAACCATTGTGCTCATGCACGCGGCGGCCGGCGGTGTCGGTCTGATCCTGTGCCAGTGGGCCAATCACCTTGGCGCGACCGTCATCGGCACTGTCGGTTCCAAGGAAAAGGCCGATCTGGCGAAGAAGAATGGCTGCCATCACACCATCCTCTACCGCGACGAAGATTTCGTGGCGAAGGTAAAGGAGATCACCAGCGGAAAGCTATGCGACGTCGTCTATGACGGTATCGGCAAGACTACCTTCCCGGCATCGCTCGATTGCCTGCGGCCGCTCGGTTATTTCGTGAGCTTCGGCAGCGCTTCGGGCCAGATCGATGCTTTCAACATCAACATCCTGCAGGCGAAAGGCTCGTTATTCGCCACGCGACCGACCCTCAACCATTATGTCGCCAAGCGCGAGGATCTGGTGGCCTGCGCCAAGGACCTCTTCGAGAAGGTCGGCTCCGGTGCGGTAAAGATCCCGGTCAACCAGAAATATTCCCTCAAGGATGCCGCCAAGGCACACAAAGAGCTCGAGAGCCGGGGTACCACGGGGTCATCAATCCTGATCCTCTAAACCGGGCAGAGAGAGACCGTGAGCGACGCCCTGAGACCGTGGGGACGATGGGCGACGTTCGGCCTTGCAGCCGCCGCGCTCCTGGCCGGCCAGATTGCCGCGCTGATGGCGCTGGGCCGCTGGTATGGGTCGGCACTCGGTCATCTGCCCGACTTCTCCGGTGACGGAACCGCCGTCAGTCTCGTCATTTTTGTTTCGACACCGGTAGAGGTCGCCCTGCTGCTCCTGTTTGCACAGCGCCGCGGTGCGAGCGCTGCCGAATATCTTGGATTGATCATCCCCCGTCGCGCCGACGTGATTTTCGGCATTGCCACCATCGTGGTCATGATCATTATCGGCAACGTCCTGAGCTGGCTCCTGGGACGCCTGATTGTCACGCCGTTTCAGCTCGACATTTACCGCACGGCCGCCGCCGCAGGATGGTTGCCATGGCTCTGGCTGGGTGTGGTGATTGTCACACCGATCGGGGAGGAGACGCTGTTTCGCGGCTTCATGTTTCGCGGTCTCCTGCGCTCCCCTGACGATGCCTGGCTGGCGATCGGTGTGACGGCGACGTTGTGGGCGCTGATCCATGTGCAGTACGACTGGTATGTGATCTCCCAGGTGTTCGCCTTTGGTCTGGTGCTCGGCTGGCTGCGCTGGGCGAGCGGTTCGGCCATATTGACCATGCTTTTGCACGCTTTGATCAATTTCGAGGGCATGCTGGAAACTTTCGTGAGTTTGAGATGGGTGGGCTAGACACATTTGCGCTCGGCGAGCGCGCCGAGGCCATGATCAAGGCGCTGGCGCCAATCTCGGCCGAGCCCGGTCGTCTCGTGCGTCTGTTTTTGTCGCCCGAGCATCGGCGTGCTGCCGACCAGGTCGCCCAGTGGATGCGCGAAGCCGGCATGACCGTGAGCGAAGATGCACTTGGTACT
The DNA here is from genome assembly GCA_963828695.1 of uncultured Alphaproteobacteria bacterium. Lineage (GTDB taxonomy): Bacteria > Pseudomonadota > Alphaproteobacteria > Rhizobiales > Xanthobacteraceae > Pseudolabrys. Next base: position 419,632 of record CAWHFS010000002.1, read on the forward strand.
CTGCGTGGGCGAATTGGCGACGGGCCGCGGCTGCTGATCGGCTCGCATCTCGACAGCGTGGTCGACGGCGGCAACTACGACGGCCCGTTCGGGGTGATAGCCGGAATTCTCATTGTGGCACATTTTGGCGGCAGGCCGCCTGTTCCGATTGACGTACTTGCATTCGGTGACGAGGAGGGGTCGCGTTTTCCCTCCACACTATCATCTTCGGCTGCCTGCGCCGGCGTGTTCGAACGCGAGACGCTGGCGCTTGCCGACCGCAGCGGCGTTACCTTTGCCGAAGCGTTGAAGGCCTATGGCAAAAATGTGAACGAAATTCCCAAATGCGCTTACAAGCACGAAGAAGCGCTTGGCTACGTCGAATTGCACATCGAGCAAGGGCCGCAGCTCGAAATGGAAAATCAGCCACTCGGCGTCGTTACCGGAATCGTTGGACAAAGCCGCTTCCGGGTCGTCGTCACTGGCGAAGCAGGACACGCCGGGACCGTACCGATGAACATGCGGCGCGACGCACTTGCCGGCAGCGCCGAGATGACGCTCGCCGCGGAGCGTATCGGCAAAGCAGGCTATCAGATGGTGGCGACCGTGGGACGCATCGAGGCAACACCTGGTGCGACAAATATTATTCCGGGCCAGGTGGTGTTCACGGTCGACTTGCGCTGCATGGACGACGACGCGCGCAAGAGTGCGGTCGCGCAATTCGAACAGGAGGCGCTACGCATCGCGGCGGCGCGAAACCTCGGTGTCGCGTTCGAGCATTTTCATGCGGTCGATGCGACACCATGCGATGAGAAAATGCAGGACATGCTGGCAGCTGCCATCGGCAATGTCGGCTGGCGGGCGCTCCGGTTGCCATCCGGGGCAGGGCACGATGCGCAGATGATGGCCAGGCTGTGCCCCTCTGCAATGATGTTTGTTCGCTGCCGGGGCGGCGTCAGCCACAATCCGGCGGAATTCTGCAGTCCCGCGGACATGGGCATTGCGGTGGCCGCCCTCATCAGGTTCATCGAGGGCTTCAGGCGGTCATAGGTGCGCGGCGATGCGCGCGAAGGCCGGATGCTGGTGGATGCGCCCCGGAAGTCTCGGCAGGCCGATGACATCGACGCCGTCTGAAAACCGCTGGATGCTTTCAACCGTGTCCTGGAGCTCCACTGGGTTCCGTTCGCTTTCCGATACCACAATGGCAGCAACAGTGAGCTTGCGCTGTGCAATCACGTCGAGCGCAGTCAGCGTGTGACTGATGGTGCCAAGATAACCGCCGACCACCAGCAGGAGCGGGATGTTCAGCGCCGTCATCCAGTCCAGGACCGTGCGCTTAGAGTTGACCGGCACCATGATGCCGCCGACCCCTTCGATGAACAGGATGCCGGTCGTCACATCGACAGCGGTGCGACTGAATTCGACGAGCCGATCGAATTCGATGCTGCGTCCTTCGCGCGCGGCCGCAACGTCCGGCGCCAGCGGCGCGCGGAAACGCCAGGGCGCGATGCGCTCGATTTCTTCGGCGCTGACCTGGCGTCCGAGCGCAGCCAGCAATACGGCCGGATCGCTGGTGTCCACAACCGACAAGTCGTAGCCGCTCACGATCGGTTTGAGTGCGTCCACATTGGTGCCGGCCCCGCGCAGATGCCGGATCAATCCGGCGGTGACAAAGGTCTTGCCGATATCGGTGCCGGTCGAAGTGACGAAATAGGCCGCCACGGGTCAGGCCGCCAATATTCTGGTGCGAACGAGATCGGCAAGGCGCTCGATCTCGTCGTTAGGATGCTGCGCCGTGAACGTCAGCCGCAGGCGGGCGGTACCGGCGGGCACGGAAGGCGGCCGGATGGCGGCGGCGAGGAAACCATGCTCGGCCAATAGCTCGGAAGCAGCCAGTGTGGCTTTCTCCTCACCGATGATCACGGGGACGATCGGACTTTGCGCTTCGGCAAGGCCGACTGCTTTGGTGAAGGTTTTCGCTTTCTGTACCGGCAATGCAACGTAGCCAGGTTCACGCTCGATCAGGTCAATGGCAGCGATGCTGGCGGCAGCGATCGCCGGCGGCAGTCCGGTGGAATAGATCAGGGTGCGCGCGCGATTGCGCATCAGGTCCACCACAGGTCCGCTGGCGCACAGATAGCCCCCGTAGGCCCCGACGGCTTTCGACAGCGTGCCCATCTGCAGCGGCACCGAAATGTACGAATTTCCGGCAAAGCTCGAGCCGCGTCCGCCGCCGACAACGCCAAGTCCATGGGCATCGTCCGACATGAACCAGGCATCATGCTCGTCGGCGAGAGCATTGAGCTCGGCGAGCGGCGCCAGATCGCCGTCCATCGAAAACACGCCATCGGTCACGATCAGTGCGTGGTCATGCCGCGTACGGTGCTCGGTCAGCAGTTTGCGCGCATGCGCGATGTCATTGTGCCGGAACATCATCACCTTGCCTCGAGACAATTGTGCGCCGGCAAAAAGGCAGGCATGCGAAAGCTCGTCGGCCAGGACGAGCCCGTTGCGGCCGATCAGTACCGGAATGATACCGGCATTGGCGAGATAGCCGGAGCCGAACACGACTGCGGCTTCGGTTTTTTTGATGCGGGCAAGCCGTGTCTCCAGTTCGGCGTAGAGCGGATGATTGCCCGTGACCAGGCGCGATGCGCCCGATCCGGCGCCATATTTTTCAAGCGCGGCTTTCGCCGCCTGCTTAATCGCCGGGTGCTGGGTCAGATTGAGATAGTCATTGCACGAAAACGACAGCAGTCTGCGTCCTCCGCGCTCGACCCAAATTCCGTCCTCCCGATAGGTGTCGGCGAGCGTCCGGCGCAGGTGCCGACGCGCCAAATCGTCGAGTTTGCCTTGCGCGAACTGGTCGAGCGAACCCATGGTGACCTTGGATAGCACATCAGGCTAAATGCCCGCGGCAATTGGGTCAGGGAAGCGCCAAATGGCGGGCGATACCAGCAATAATAGCACGGTGCCGGACTGGTATTCTGCCGGGCTCGAATATGTATGGCTGCCATATGCCCAGATGAAGACCGTTTCGCTGCCGCTGCCCGTAGCGCGCACGCGGGGCTCACGCATCGTGCTCACCGACGGCCGCGTGCTGATCGACGGCATTGCCAGCTGGTGGACTGCCTGCCACGGCTATAACCAGCCGCACATCCGGGCGGCGGTCGAGAGACAGCTCGCACAGATGCCGCATGTGATGTTCGGCGGGCTGGCACATGAGCCGGCCCTGACGCTGGCCCGTCGACTTGCGGAACTGCTGCCCGGAGATTTGACCCGCGTATTCTTTTCGGACTCGGGCTCGGTCGCCGTCGAAGTCGCCATGAAGATGGCCGTCCAATACTGGATCAACCGGGGCGCGCGCGGCCGCCGCACGCAGTTCGTCGCCTTCAAGGGGGGCTATCACGGTGACACCACCGGTGCCATGGCGGTAAGCGACACCGATGGCGGCATGCACGCGTTGTTCGCCGGGTTGCTTCCGCGGCATCATGTCGTCGACTTGCCGGAGAGCGAGCCGACGACGTCGGCCCTTGAACACTTGCTGTCGCAGCAAGCCGATACGATCGCCGCCATCATCGTTGAACCGTTGGTGCAGGGTGCTGGCGGGATGAAATTCCACGGCGCGGACGTTCTCAAACGTCTGCGTATGTTCGCCGACAAATATGATCTGCTGCTGATCTTCGACGAAATATTCACCGGGTTTGGCCGAACCGGCACCATGTTCGCGTGCGAGGCGGCGGACGTTATGCCCGACATCATCGCGCTCTCGAAGGCGCTCACCGGCGGCACACTCGGCCTCGCCGCCACCGTCGCCAGCAAAAGGGTTTTCGAGGCGTTCTGGTCGCACGACCCAAAGAAAGCACTCATGCACGGGCCAAGTTACATGGCCAATGCACTCGCCTGCGCCGCCGCCAATGCTTCGCTCGATCTGTTCGAGAGCGAATCTCGAACTCGGGCAGGTCGCCGAATTGTCCGCGCAATTGGAAGACGGGTTGTCGCCGTGTCGGGACCTCCCCGGCGTAATTGACGTGCGGGTGAAAGGCGCGGTCGGTGTGGTTGAACTCAAACAAATCGACGACCTGAACGCGATGCGCGCCCAATTCGTCGAGGAGGGCGTATTCATCCGGCCCTTCGGCAATGTCATCTACCTCACGCCCGCCTTTAACATCGTGCCGGATGAGTTAAAGAAGCTGACCGACGCGGTTGTCAAAATCGTGCGCACATCGAACCGGTAAGGGGGGAATGTTCATGGCGGCCTACAGTGGACCGATGATCGATACGCATCATCACATCTGGCTGCGCAGGGATGTCGGATGGCTCGCCGACCCGCCTATCCCGCGGATGTTCGGGGATTACTTCGGTATCCGCCGCGATTATCCGGTCGAGGAGTGGATGAACGACATCGTGCCGCAAGGCGCGGTCAAATCGGTGCACGTCACCGCCATGTGGGGCCCGACGCGCGCGCTCGACGAAACCAAATGGCTGCAGTCGGTTGCCGACAAGCACGGATTTCCGCATGGCATTGTCTGCAATGCCGACCTGTCCGCCCCGGATGCCGATGCCGCGCTCATGGTGCAGAAGCAGTTTCCCAATCTGCGAGGCGTACGCCAAATGCTTTACTGGGACAGCGATCCGGTTCGGCAGGCGGCCAGCCGGCCGGACTACTGCAACGATCCGGATTTTCGGCGTGGTTTTGCGCTCCTGGAAAAGCACGATCTTCATTTCGAACTGCAGGTCTACGCCGGCCAGGCGCGTCATGCGGTCGAACTGCTCAAGGCGTTTCCCAATGTGCGGATGATTCTGGTCCATGCCGGCATGCTGACGTCGCGCGCGCCGGAAGCGATCCATGAGTGGCGCGCCGCGCTCACGATAATGGCGGCATTTCCCAATCTTCACGTGAAGATTTCCGGCCCTGGAATGTTCACGAACGGCGTCACGTATCCGCATGCCCGGCAATGGATTCGCGACGTGATCCAGATCTTCGGTGTGGAACGCACGATTTACGGGAGCAATTTCCCGCTGGAAAAGCTGCACGCGAGCTATGCGGATTTCTTCGATATCTACCGCAAGGTTCTGTCGGAATACACCGACGCTGAACAACGCGCGGTGCTGCACGATAATGCGGTGAAGTTTTACAGGCTGTGAGCGTCTACGCTTCACAAATGTAGCTGACCGTCCTGATCCGCCGCTCTGTCACGTTCCGAACCTGGTTGCGTGCCATCTCTGGAAACGCGTCGCCAAGGAAGAGCCGCCATGCGACTGGCGAGACGCCTGTCTTTGCCATTTGCGCCGTCAGCCTTTCGAAGAACGCCTGGCTTTCCTCCGTCGAATCCGCGGTATTGATTATCTTGAATCCGGCGCCGGTTAAGAGAGATTTCATTTGCACAGGTGTCGCCACGTGGCTGATGGAAGGCTCACGTGCCCATGGCACCGGATACAGCACATCGCCACCTTCGCCCTGCAAGACATCATAAACGCCAAAAATACTCCCGGGCTTCAGGACCCGGCGGGCTTCCGCATACATCTTATCCTTGGCTGCAATGTTCATGGCGACATGGATGGTCATCGCTGCATCAAATTGCCTGTCGGCAAATGGCAGGTTTGTTGCGTCGCCTTGCTTGAAGGTCGTGGTTTTGCCAAGTCCGACCCAATTCGACATGGCCGACGCCGCATCGCAAAATGTTTGCGTGAGGTCGACGCCGGTCACGCGGCAGCCGTAGGTCTCGGCGACGGTTCTTACGGGTCCGCCCAGGCCGCTGCCGATATCGAGTACGTGGGAGTCGGCATTGATTTTCATTTGCGCAGCCAGCTCCAACGTGGCTTTGCGGCCGCGGATGTGAAATTCGTCGACCGTCGCAAGGTCCTCGGTCGTCAATGTCGAGAGGTCTTTGCCGGCATTTTTGAAGTGTCGCGCAATGACGTCAGCGAGTGCGCGGTCTTCGCTGTAGTGACTTGCCACGCGGTTGCCCATGGTGGTTGTCCCCAATAGGCCGAGTTATGTCCACGCTTCCCAAAAGTCTAGAACCCAACCGCTGTTCCGTGCAAGTCGTATTCGTCGGCGTGTTCGATCTTCACCGTAGCGATCTCGCCGACACGGAGCGGGCGCCGGCTCGCGACATACACTGCGCCGTCGATTTCCGGCGCGTCGGCCATGGAGCGGCCCTTGGCAGCAGTCGGGCCAGTCTCGTCGATGATTACTTTCTGGCGAGTGCCAACCTTGCGCTTGAGTCGGCGGCTTGAAATCGCTTGCTGCGCCCGCATGAAGCGGTGCCAGCGCGCCTCTTTCACTTCTTGCGGTATGGCTTCGGCCAGATCGTTGGCGGCAGCACCGCGCACCGGCTCGTATCGGAAGCAGCCGACGCGATCAAGGGCGGCTTCTTCCAGCCATTGCAGCAGGTATTCGAAGTCACTTTCGGTCTCGCCGGGAAAGCCAACGATGAAGGTTGAGCGTAGCGTAATGTCGGGGCAGATCGCGCGCCAGGCTGCTATGCGTTCGAGCGTCTTCTCCTGCGCCGCCGGACGCTTCATGCGTTTGAGCACTTCAGGGCTGGCGTGCTGAAACGGGATGTCGAGATATGGCAGCACTTTGCCGTCAGCCATCAGAGGGATGACTTCGTCGACGTGGGGATACGGATACACGTAATGCAGCCGTACCCAGATGCCGAGCTCGCCCAACGCCTCCACAAGATCGAAGAATTTGGCGCGGACGTCCTTGCCGTTCCAGGTGCTCGCTGCATATTTGAGATCGAGCCCATAGGCGGAGGTGTCCTGCGAGATCACCAAGAGCTCTTTCACGCCCGCTTTCACAAGGCGCTCGGCCTCGCGCAGCACGTCGGCCGCCGGCCGTGACACCAGGTCGCCACGCAAGCGCGGGATGATGCAGAAGGAGCAACGATTGTTGCAGCCTTCCGAAATCTTCAAATAGGCGAAGTGCCGCGGCGTCAGTTTGATGCCTTCAGGCGGCACCAGGTCGAGAAACGGATCGTGCTGTGGCGGAACGGCGCGGTGCACCGCTTCGACCACGCTCTCGTATTGTTGCGGCCCGGTAACCGCCAGCACGTCGGGATAGGCCAGCGTGATGCTTTCCGGCTCCGCCCCCATGCAGCCCGTGACGATAACCTTGCCGTTTTCCTTCAGTGCTCCCCCGATCGCGGCGAGTGATTCCGCCTTGGCGCTGTCGAGAAAACCGCAGGTGTTCACGATAACGACGTCCGAGCCGGCATGTTCGCGGGACAGTTCATAGCCCTCGGCACGCAGGCGCGTGACGATGCGCTCCGAATCGACCAGCGCCTTCGGGCAGCCAAGCGAAACGAAGCTCACCTTGGGGGCGGCGGTATCGGTTTTCGGGGCACGCATGCGAGGAGGGGCTAGCCGTGATTGGTGGCGAGATCAAGGTTCGGCTGCGGGTAGGCCCAGATCACAGGCGCGATTGGCGCCCCGGCAGGGATCGGGTTATCGTGCGGCGCATGTAGGGAATGCGCGATGAAACCAACGATCGTCGTGCTCGCACTGCTAACGGCGGCGGGCAGTTTCGGGCTGGCAGCTGGACCGGCTACCGCCGACGGCATGAAGACCGCCACGCCCATGTGGCGCTACAGCGCGGCCGGTCATGACCTGCCGTTCCCGCGCAGCGAGCGCGCCCGGTCGGTCTGGGCTTCCGGTGCCTGCTGGCGCGAATGCGGTTCTTATTGCGCATGGGGGTTGGCCGGCTGCCTGGAGGTCGACCCGCAAGGGCGCTGCCTGCGGTTAACCGACAGATGCGACCGCTATTGCCAACGCGAATGCCGCACACAAGCCGGGCCGTTACTGCCGATCGATTTCTGATCCGGTTACGCCCCGACCTGCCGTGTGACCGGCAGACGGTTAGATGCTCATGCCGCCATCCACCATCAACATCGCGCCCGTAGTAAAGCTGCTCTGATCCGAGGCGAGATAGAGCACGGAACGGGCTATCTCCTCGGGGCTGCCATGACGGCCGAGCGGGATCATCTCATTGAAGAATTCGCCGCCGTCGCGGCCGATAATGCGCGTCAAGCCGGCTTCGACGTCGTGCTGGAACGAATTGTCGATGGGACCCGGGTGAATGGTGTTGACGCGGATACGGCGCGGCGCAAGCTCCTTCGCGAGACATCGCATCAACCCGATCTGTGCGTGCTTGGCGGTGATGTAGCCGTGAACGCCCGGGTCGCCACGCGTCCCCGCCACGCTGGACGTGATGATGATGCTGCCACCGTCGTTCATGTGCGGCACCGCATATTTGCACGCGAGGAACGCCCCCTTCACATGCACCGCCATTACCGCGTCGAACACCTCCTCAGGATAGTCCTGGATCGGCGCAACAGCGCCGAAATTTCCGGCATTGCTGAATAGCACGTCGATGGCGCCGAAACGATCAACCGCGGCGTCGATATAACGAAGTGTGTCGTCGGTCCTGCCAACATCGGCGCCGATCAGCGCGACCCGGTTGCGATCGAAGCTGTCTGCGTTTGCGGCAAGTGCGGCGGCGTCCCGATCGACGAGCGCGACCCTGGCGCCGTGATCCAGGAACAGGCGTGCAGTGGCCAGGCCCAGACTTCCGGCGCCGCCGGTGACAACACAGGTCTTGCCCTCGAGCAGCCCCAAGTGCCCGTCCTCGCGTTTATGTTGCAGCGCATCTTGCCGGGCGATGCGGTGGTCAAAATACCGCATGCGTACGAACTAGTTTGCTATCAAACTAGTTTGCCATCAAACGGTTTCTGGGTATCCTGCCCACCGCTTGCGCCAGTCAAAAAATGGGCCGAGCAATCCTGGGGAGGAAAGAATGAAGGCCACAGGCTCACTTATCTTGAAGTTGCTCGCTATCTCGTTTGCCGGCGCGTTTGTTGCTGCCGTGTCGGGGCAGGCGGCATCGGCCGCAGATCGCCCGCTATGCGGATTGGGCAATGGCAAAAAGGCGACCGGTACACCGATCCTGGTCGGCAGCATCGTCGGCCAAACCGGGCCCGACGACTTTAGCGCCGGCGCCGACGCGGCACGCGCCTATTTCAAATGCGTGAATGAAAACGGCGGCATCAACGGCCGTCCGATAGAGTTCCTGGTCGAGGATGATCAGTGGAAGCCGGAAGTCGCCGCGCAGGTGGCCTCGAAACTGATCAAGGACAAGGGTGTCGTCGCCTTTGTCGGCAACGGCAGCTTCGTCTCCATGACGGTCAACGCCAAGACCTATGAGCAGAACAATATCGTCGCGATCGCCTCGGCTTGCGCTGTGCGCGAGTGCTTTGAGGCGCGCAATATTTCCTCTACTAACCAGGGCCCGGTGCCGAGCAATATTTCGGCGGTCGAGTGGGCCGTGAAAAACCTCGGCAGCAAGAAAGTCGCCTGCGTCGGCCTCAATATTCCAAGCAATGGGGTCTGGTCGTGCAACATCACGCGCGAGTGGCTGAAGGACAAGGGGCTGGAAGGCGTTTCGGTGCTGATGAACCCGGGCGCACCTGACCCGAATTCCTCGTTGCTCGAAGCCGTCTCCTCAGGCGCCGACACCATCCTGCTCAGCCTGCCAGCCGGTCTGGCGCAAGCGTTCCTGAAGGCGGCGCAAGACCAGGACTTGCGCGACAAATACAAGTGGATATCGCCGACCCCGCTCTACAAGGCGGGAATTCCCGAAGCACTGGGCGATTATTGGAGCGGCAAGGTGCATGTGGCGATCGAACTCACGCCCTGGGACCAAGGTGGCCCCGACGCCAAGCGCTGGCTGACCGTGATGGATAAATATGCCAGCAAGGATGACCCGCGCGACACGTTTGCGCAGGCGGGATTCGTCTCCGCCAATATCTTTGTCGATACGTTGATGAAGATGGATCCCAAGACGATCAACCGCGCAAACGTGACCAAGGCACTCAAGGCGGTAAAAAACTATCGGACCGACCTGCTGTGTGGCCCCTGGTATTTCGGTGAATCCGATTTCCATCAGCCCAATCATGCCTCCGTCATGATCGAAATTACGAAGGCGGGGTTTAAAAAGGTGTCCGATTGTTTCGACGTGTCGGGCAAATACTTCGATCGGATCCGCGCCCTTGAAAAAGCGCAGGGGTTGACCGGAAAGTAACGGCATCCCGTGTTCGGAATTTACGGGATCTTCTTTGTTGCGGGACTGGCGGTGGGGGCGATCTACGCCCTCGCCGGAGTGGGCCTGGTCGTCCTTTACCGATCGACCGGGGTGCTCAATTTCGCCTACGGTGCGATCGGCGCCCTTGGCGGGATGACCGCCTGGCAGCTGCAGCAATGGCACTATTCCGAACCCGTCGTGTGGATCGCGGCGATCCTTGTTTCGACGGCGCTGTCGCTCGCATACGGTCTGCTCGCCGCCCCTTATCTTTCCTATCGCGAGCCAGTGGTGAAAGCGGTCGCGACGCTCGGCTTTGCCCTGGTCATTCTCGGCTTCTGTTATTATTTCTGGGTCGAGGCGCCGCGGCGGCTGAGCCTTTTTACAGATGCCATGGGTTTCCGTATGCTCGGCGTGCGCATTACCGGCACACGCGCCGTGGCATTTGCGGCAACGCTGTTGGTCGTGATCGGAATCGCTATCTTTCTCAAACGAACACGTATCGGCTTGCTGATGCGTGCGCTTGCCAACAGGCGCGAGCTGTCATCGGTGCTGGGCGTACCGGTGACCAAAATCGAAACATATGCCTGGCTGATCAGCGGGGTGCTGGCGGGATTTACCGGCCTGATGTTCGGGAGCCTGGTTCGGCCCAATCCCGGTGCGCTGACGTTTCTGGTCATCCCCGCGATCGCAGCAGCCATCGTCGGCCGTTTGCAATCGCTGCCGATGACCCTTGCCGGTGGCCTGATCATCGGAATTGCCGAGTCGATGTCCACGCTCATCCGGCCGATTTCGTCGTATCGCTCGGCCGTGCCTTTTGTCGTTGCCGCTATTCTGCTCTTATGGATGCAGCGGCATCGCCGACTGACATTCTCTGGCCAAGACTAGTTCAGCAAGACCAATCGTCGAATGACTGACGGGGCAACGGACGTGGAAGCGGAAGCCGGCATGGCGTCCTCATTGGTCGCCGGCCTGAAGGCTGAACGTCGAACTCTGATTGTTCTTGCGGCCGCGCTCGCCGCGATTGCCGTGGTGCCGATGTTGTTGAATGCCCTCTGGCTTCGGGTCTTCATCTCTTCGGCAATATTTACAATCGCCGCGACCGGCACCGCTGTGCTGTACGCCCGGCTCGGACTTGTTTCACTTGCCCAGGTCGCTCTGGTCGGCGTCGGCGGCTGGGTCACGCTGCGCATGTGGCACGCCGCACATCTGCCTTTCGAAATCAATATGCTGGTTGCGGCGGCCGTCAGCGGCGTGATCGGCGTGGTTATTGGGCTGCCTGCATTGCGGATGCGCGGGCTGTTCCTCGCGCTGATCACGCTGATGGCCGCAGCCGGATTTGAAATTCTCGTCACCGGCACGCAATTTCCGAATGGCGGCACCGGTGTCCTCGGCATTGCGGTCAACTCGATCTTCATGCTCCGGCCGCGCCTGGCGTCGTCTGACGAAGCGATGCTGCGCTACGTCTGCATCATCGCCATGCTTGTATTTGTCCTGATCGGGGTCAATCGGCGCGGCAAGTCGGGTCGGGCCTGGGCGTTGATCCGCAAAAGCGAAGCCTGCGCCATGGCGGCTGGCGTCAATGTGGCGTTCTACAAGGCATGGGGCTTTGCGATTGCCGGCTTTGTAGCGGGTATCGCCGGCGCGCTGCTCGCCGGCACCATCGGCGTGCTCGACGCGACCAGCTTTCCGGCAAGTGAATCGATCCTGCTGTTTGCGCTGACCGTCGTCGGCGGCGCTTATAGTATTCTCGGGCAAATCCTCGCTGGGGTGCTTTATCGAGTCATTCCGGCGTTTTTCAACGACATCGGCATTAACGGCAACATCGCTTATGTGATTTTCGGCCTCGCGCTCGTACACGCGATCATCACTGCGCCGCGCGGTATTGCTGGGCAGATCGCGGATGCGATCAATTCCCTTCACAACTGGTGGAACGGCCGATGATCGAGATTGATGATATATCGGTCTCTTTCGGTGGCGTCCGCGCCTTGAGCAACGTCTCGGCCGTGCTGCGTGACCCGATCGTCGGGATTATCGGGCCAAACGGGGCGGGCAAAACCACGATGCTCAATGTCTTCAGCGGGTTCGTTGCTGCCACGAGCGGCACCATTCGTGCATTCAATGCCGATTTGCTGGCGATGGCACCGCACCACCGCGCGCGCTGGGGTTTGCGCCGCTCGTTCCAGACCGAGCAGGTGGTCGACGATCTCTCTGTTGCGGGCAATGTGCGCGTAATGCTCGACAGCTTGCGATATTCCAGTGCCGAAAGGGATCGCGAGGTGGACAGAGCGCTCGACTTTGTGAGCCTCGGCCACAAACGCGGAGAGCTGGCGCAGGGCCTGAACGCTTATGAGCGCCGCATGGTCGAGTTGGCCAAGACCTTCGTCGGCGCACCCAAGCTGGTTTTGCTTGACGAGCCGGGCGCGGGGTTGCGCGCCCACGAGGTGGCCGCGCTGCGAGATGTCATTACTGGCTTGCATGCGACGTTTGGCGCGATGACCTTGTTGATCGACCATGATGTCGATCTGATCGCTGCAACCTGTATTTCCACGCTGGTCCTCGATTTCGGCCAGGCGATTGCGTTCGGCCAGACTGCCGATGTGCTGCGTGAGGCGCGCGTGAAAGCTGCCTATCTTGGCATCGAGGAGGTTGCGTGAGCGCGCTGCTGGAAATCAACAGGCTCAGTGTCAAGCGCGGCGCCAAGACCGTGGTGCATGATGTCTCGATGCGGCTTGAAGCGGGCAAGACGGTCGCGTTGCTGGGGCCCAACGGTGCCGGCAAGAGCAGCCTGGTGCTTGCCCTGGCCGGCGTGCTGCCGATCGCGCACGGTACCGTCCGCGTGGACGGGCAGGACCTGACCGGCGCGGCGCCGGACCGCATCCGCCGCGCTGGCATCGCCGCCGTTCCCGAGGGCCATCAGGTGCTCACGGAGCTTACCGTTGAGGAAAATATGCAAGTCGCCACCGTGACGCTTCCATCCGGCGATGGCGGCGCGTCGATTGAAAGTGCCTACGACGTATTTCCCGAATTGAAGGAGATGCGGCCGCGGGTCGCGGGCATGCTGTCGGGCGGCGAACAGCAGATGCTTGCCCTCGCACAAGCCCTGATCGCTCGGCCGTCCTTCATTCTGGCCGACGAAATGTCGCTGGGCCTTGCGCCGGTGATTGTGCGGCGGCTGATGACCGTGGTGGAGCGGATTGCCGGAGAGGGTGTCGGGGTGCTGCTGATCGAGCAGTTCACACATGTAGCGCTCAAGCTTGCGGATTTCATCTACGTGATGAACCGGGGTGAGATCCGCTTTTCCGGTACGGCCGCGCAACTGCGCGCCAATCCCCAGGTGCTGCAGGAGGCCTATCTCGCCGGCACGATGGCGACTTGACGGGACGCACCGCGCGAACGAGACGTTTAAGCTTCCCCGCGTTCGACCTTGATGCCCTTGATGACTTCCTTAATGACGCCGCACAGCGGCAGCGCGACGCGCGCGGCATCCGCTTCATTGAGCACGATCATCATATCCTTCTCAGCCCATGGCATCGGCCGCTCGCCCGCGCCGGTTTGCAGAGGCCAGTTTTGTGCGCTTGATTCCAGAAGCATCTCGCGCATCGGCTCGCGCGCAACGCCGAGCATTTTGCCGATCTTGAGACCTTCATAGTTGGCGGAGATGCAGGCCCACAGGATCAGATTGTTGACCATTTTGCCAACCTGGCCGGCGCCGGTCTCGCCAAGATGATGAATGCTGTCGGCAAATGCCACAAAGACCGGCCGGCAGCGCTCGAAGGTTGCAAGATCGCCGCCACCGACAATCAGCAGCTTGCCGGCTTCTGCTGCCGGCTCGCCACGGCACAGCGGAATATCGAGCGGGATCATGCCCGCCCGCTCAAGCCGCTGCGCAATGTTGCGCATGCCGGTCGGTGATATGGTTGCCGCCACGGCAACGATCACGCCTTGTTTCCTGGCCTCTGCAATACCGTCGGTTCCGAACAGGACTTGTTCGACTTCGTTCTCGAAAGCCGTCACCACGATCACCAACTCGCTCGCCGTGGCGACCGCGGCCGGTGAGGGTACGCGTTTCGTGCCGTTCTTCTCTGCGCGATTGGCTGCGCCCGCGCTGATATCGTAGCCGGTCACTGAATAGCCCGCGGCGACGAGGTGCCGGGCGATCGGGTTGCCCATCTTGCCGAGCCCGATTACGCCCACCGTCTTGATGGCTTGCTCAGTCATCGATGTAATGTCCTATGTTTTTCAAGCTGCGAAAGGTGCATGTCCGATCCATAAAACCAGTTGCCAGCCAGATTGAATACAGTTTCGCCCTTGAATTGCCCGAACTTTTCTGACGATTTTTTGAAGTGGAGTGATTGGACCACATGGCCCGTCGGCGACATAGTTTTGGGTTGAAAGGCCCTGACGTGTTCAAGACATACAACTGCTTCGGCAAGACCAGGACTAGTGGAGGAAATGACGATGCGGTCGATCGTGCGGCTATTAACAGCGCCGGTCTGGCGTCTGCTCGCCACCGTTCTCGTATTATTCTGTGTGGCGCCCTTAGCGGCGCAGGCAAGGTCTCCCGAAATCTTCACGGGCTTGGTGCAGGGTGTTGCGGTCGGTGGCTATGATCCGGTCGCCTATTTTACCGAGCACAAGCCGGTACAGGGCAAAGCCGACATCACCTATTCCTGGAAAGGTGCCACGTGGCGCTTTGCCAGCGCGCAGAACCGTGATGCATTCAAGGCGGCGCCGGAGAAATACGCACCGCAATATGGCGGCTACTGCGCCTATGCGGTCGCCAAGGGTGCGACCGCCAAGGGCGATCCCACTGCCTGGAGTATCGTGCACGGCAAGCTCTACCTCAATGTCAGTGCCAGCGTACAGAAGATTTGGGAGAAGGACATACCGGGCTACATCAAGGCTGCCGAAAAGAATTGGCCGGATGTCTTGAAATAGTCGGCGCGATCCGGGGGTGCCCTGCAGCATAACGCGGACCTCAACCAGCGGCGGATCGCAAAGTGGCGGAAGGGGTGGGATTCGAACCCACGGTACCCTTGCGGGTACGCCGGTTTTCAAGACCGGTGCCTTAAACCACTCGGCCACCCTTCCATGCCTCGAAATACCTAAGCTGTCACGGCGAAGCAGGCCACCCTAAAACTGAGTCTGCTACCATATTGCTACCGATTTTCTCGCGGCTTCGTGGCCAGGCAGGGCAAATATCCCGACACGACCGGCCCGGTGTGGCCGGCCCGGCTTGCGAATTGGCCAGCAATCGGCGCCAGCCAAAACAAGACCCGGGCCAAAAAATTGGCCCGGGGTGAAGTGCTATGAGCTCTTGTGACTGCGTTTGCGGGCAGGGAGGTTGCTACGCCGCAAATGCGCGTGGACACGCCCGGCGCTCGCCGGGCATCTCGGTGTTATCGCATCGACACAGTACCGAGTGGCGCTGATGCGTCACCGCCCGGTCCCGGCGAAAGCACACTTGGCGTCGTCGCATCATCGGGCGTGATGCAGTCATGGGCCAATTGAATGCCATAGAACAGATTGTCGCCCGCGTACTCGTCGGCGCTGCGGACATTGATCTCAGCAACAGCGTGTTCCTGCAGGGCCTGCTGCACAGCATTGGAGATCGGTATCTTGCTGTTGGTATCAGCCGAGGCCCTGGTGTTGATATTCACCTTGTAGACTGTCGTCGCGCTGAGTGCTGCATAACCGGCGCAGACCTTTTTTTTGGCCTTGAGCAGCTTTTGCACGGCGCCGTCGCAACGCTTGTCGAGCAGCAACTTGTTCTCGATCTCGAAGAGATCGGACAATGGGATCTCGCTGATCGAGACATCGGTCAACCTGACTTCAACGGAGGCCACGCGTCCGGCGCCCAATTTGGCGTTCAGCGAATCAACGAAATCGCCGGCCAACGAAAATCCGCCTTGCTCCAGTTTTTGCCGGTACCGACTTGGCGTCGGAGATTTCTGCAGTTTTTCCATGAGAAGGTTCGTGTCGATATCGCAAACCTTTCGGTAGTAGTTTCCGTCGACTTCATAGAGTGCACCCGGCCCGCGCAGGCGATTGGGTGGCAGCAAGGGTTCAAATCCGGCTTGCCTGATGATCTTCTCGATCTCGTCGAGGTGCGGCTGAAGTGTAAAGACATACCAGGCGGTCGGTATGATCAGTGCGATGGGGAGCGCTATGAGGGAACCCAGGAGAGCATTTCGCCCCGTAAGCCATCTCCGCGTCGCCGACGTTTTCGTCCGTCGAACGCGACCGTTTTTCATCGCCGTGGACAGCAGTAATGCGAGCCGCACGGCGCGTAGCCGTTGGGGCATGCGAAACTAGGAACTGTCGCGACAATGAGGTTGGCTAAGGCAACCATGGAAATCAGGATAAGACGCATGACGGCCTCCGATTGGTTGGCTGGCACGATGATCTGCGCCATCAATTAGTGTGGGCCGGGATAATCCAGGCTTGTGTGAAGCGCGGCACACAGCGCCGATTTAAAATTTTTTCAGACCGTGTCCGTTGAGATGCCCGAGAATGACCATCCTGCTGGTCGCCGGGGCCCCTGGGGGCGTTTGCCCAAATGAAGCCGCACAAACGCCAAATTTGCCGTGGTACCAATTGTTTACCACGCAAACGCTGCGACGGTTCCGGACGGGGCTGTCGTAGGCTATTGTAGCCGCTTCGCATTGGGGAATAGGGCGAGATGCGCGGGATGGGGGCCAGCGGCGGATTGCGCCAAGTCGTGCGCCTGTTGGCACTTGTCGGAGCCTGCGTGGCGCTCGCCAGTTGCAGCGGCGGTCTTACCGGCAAAGTGGATCCCAGATACGGCGTGCGCACCAGCGCGCGCGTGATCGAACCAGGCCAGCCAGTGCCGAAGGGTGGTGGCGTCTACCGCGTCGGCAAGCCCTATGTCGTGGCCGGGCGGCAATACATCCCGCAAGAGGACGTGAATTATTCCGCCACCGGACTGGCGTCCTGGTACGGCGACGACTTCCATGGCCGCTACACAGCCAATGGTGAAATTTTCGATATGAATTCGATATCGGCGGCACATCCGACCTTGCCGCTGCCGTCTTATGTGCGCGTCACCAATCTTGCAAACCATCGCTCGATCGTGGTCCGCGTCAACGACCGCGGGCCCTATGCAGGCGACCGGCTGATCGACGTTTCGGTCCGGACAGCGAAGCTGCTGGGCTTCTACGGCGATGGCCTCACCAAAGTGAAGGTCGACTATGTGGGGCGGGCGCCGATTGCCGGTTCCGATGACCGCAAGCTGGTGGCCACCTTGCGCGAGTACGAGCGCGGCAAACCCGTACAGGTTGCTTCCCGAAAGGCCGACGCGTCACTCTTCTTCGACGGCCATCCAATGACCAGGCTGCCGACGCGCGTCCAGGCCCCGCCAGACCGGCCCTACAGCCTGGGCGAGGCGGCCCCGCATAAGGTCGCGGCTGCCCCAACCACGGAGCTTGCGGCAGCGACGCGTCCGCGGCCTGTGGAAAATAGCGCACGCGCGCCGGTTTCCGATGCCTCGCCGCAGCCGTCGCCGGTTTCCGCCTATGCCCCCGTGCGCTATGATGTGCGCACCAGTTTCATGAGCGGCCGCGGCCTTTACTGAGCCATAGATTTCCGCCACAGCGCGCCGTCCAAGCCGCAGTCGCGTGTGCGCGAGTCGGCAACAGAGCGTTGATGATGGCCATTTCAATTCACACTATCGGTCGTATCGCCGCCGTGGCCGGGGTGCTTGCCGCTTTCGGTGTGACCACGCTCGCGGCCCCTGCACACAAACCTGCCTCCGGCCTGTCGGCGAAAAAAGACGCGCCCAAGAAGGATGAACCAAATATATCCGCGCCTCACGCCATCCTGATCGACGGCGAAAGCGGCAGCGTACTGTTCGCGCGCCGTGCCGACGAGCTTATCTACCCCGCAAGCCTCGCCAAGCTGATGACCGCTGAATATGTCTTCCACGAACTCAAGGAAGGCCGCGTCAAACTGACCGACGAATATCTCGTCAGCGCCAACGCCTGGCGCAAGGGCGGCGCGCCATCACATGGTTCGACCATGTTTGCCGCCATCAATAGCAAGGTCAGCGTTGATGCGCTGTTGCACGGCATGATCATCCAGTCTGCCAACGACGCCTGCATCGTGTTTGCCGAAGCACTGGCCGGCAATGAATTGGAATTCGGCGAGAAGCTGACCAAGCGCGCGCGCGAAATCGGCCTCGCCAAATCGGTGTTCACCAATTCAAATGGGCTGCCTGACCCCAATGAACAGGTCACCAGTCGAGAACTGGCGCTGCTCGCGCGCCATATCATTCTGGCCTATCCGGAATATTACAAGATCTTCAAGGAACCCGATTTCACCTGGAACAAGATTCACCAGATGAACCGCAATCCGCTGCTCGGCAGTCTCGACGGAGCCGACGGTTTGAAGACGGGATTCACCAAGGAAGCCGGCTACGGCCTGGTCGGCTCAGCGGTGCAAAACGGACTGCGGCTGATCGCAGTGGTCAACGGCGTCAAATCCGCCAAGGAACGCGCTGACGAAGGCAAGAAGCTGCTGGAATGGGGTTTCCGTAATTTTGTCCAGCGCACCTTGTTCGCGGAGGGCCAGATTATCGGCAGCGCCAAGGTTTATGGTGGCGCCAGCGGCAGCGTGCCGTTGGTCGCGACCGCCGGAACGGTGCGCGTCATGGTGCCGAAGAACGGCAGCGAACGGGTGCTCGCGCGCATCGCCTATACCGGGCCGGTGCCGGCGCCTGTGGCAATAGATCAGCCGATCGGCATGCTCAAGGTCTGGCGCGGGGACGATCTGGTCCTGCAAACGCCGCTCAAGGCGGCCGCCGATGTGGGCAAGGGCAATCTGCCTCAGCGGGCCATCGACGCCATGGCCGAGGTCATCATCGCGCTATTCCGTGCGGGAGTTGAACGATTATGATCCTCGTCTCATTGTCTGCATGTCGCGCAGCGCAAAAGCGGGGCATCCCGTGTTCAAGTTGTTTGCGATTGGATTGGTTTGTGCCGCAACGATTGCCCGGCGGTGACCGGATCGCCCGCTGGCGCGGGCGTTGGCATTGAGAGATTGGGGAATCTTTGCGCGGACGTTTCATCACTTTCGAGGGCGGCGATGGCAGCGGGAAGTCCACGCACGCCGCGATGTTGGCGCAGCGCCTTAAATCCCTCGGGCTGGAAGTCGTGCTCACGCGCGAGCCGGGTGGATCTGCCGGCGCCGAAATCATTCGTCATATCTTGCTCTCCGGTATTGCCAAACCGCTCGGCGCGGAAACTGAAGCGATCCTGTTTGCGGCCGCTCGCGACGATCATGTCCGGAACACGATCTATCCCGCAGTCACGGCAGGCAAATGGGTGATCTGCGACCGCTTTATCGATTCCACGCGCGTCTATCAGGGCGCGCTCGGCCATGTCGACCCGCAACTGATCCGTAGCCTTGAACGGGTGACGGTAGGACCGGCGATACCTGATCTCACTTTCATTCTCGACGTCCCTGCCACTGTCGGTTTGGCGCGCGCCACACAGCGACGGGGCAAAGGCGCTGCCGATCGTTTCGAGGCCGAAGGACTGGAGTTTCATGAAAACCTGCGCCAGGCCTATCGCGCGCTGGCCGAACAAGAGCCGGGCCGCTGCATCATCGTTGACGGCAGGCCGCCCCGCGAGGTGGTGGCGGCGCGCATCTGGTCGACCGTGCAGGAGCGGCTGCAACCGGGCCACCAGCGCGTAGCGGAAGGGGCGCCACCGTGAGCGAGGGCGATGAGGAAATCGACGTCCTCCAGCCGCGCGAAACCAGCGTGCTGTTCGGTCATCCCGTGGCCGAGCAGGCACTGCTCGACAGTTACAGGCAAGGCCGCATACCGCACGCCTGGCTGATCGGCGGCCCGCCTGGCATCGGCAAGGCGACTTTGGCTTATCGCCTGGCGCGGTTCATATTGGCGCATCCCGATCCGCAGGGATCCGCCGTCCAACGGGCGGCATCGCTGGCAATCGAGCCCGACCATCCGGTCGCGCGGCGCGTTGCCGCACAGGCGCAAGGTGACCTGCTGGTGCTGGAACGGGTCATCAACGAGCAGACCGGGAAGCTCTACACCGTGATCCGCGTCGACGACGTGCGGCGGACCATTTCGTTTTTCGGGTCGACGGCGGGTGAGGGCGGCTGGCGTATCGCCATCGTCGATGCTGTCGACGATCTCCAGCGCGAAGGCGCCAATGCGCTGCTGAAGGTGCTGGAAGAGCCGCCGGCGCGCACGCTCCTGCTTCTCATCAGTCACTCTCCCGGGCGCGAGCTTGCCACCGTCCGTTCGCGGTGCCGGCGCCTGCTGTTGCGTCCGCTCGACACGGCCGATGTTGCCTGCGCAATTGCCGCGGCCACCGGCCGCGACGCCGACGATACCGAAGTGAAAGACGCGGCGGCCGCCTCTGATGGCAGCGTCGGCCGCGCCATCCGGCTCCTCGACGGATCCGCGCTGTTACTGCGCCAGCGTGTGCTCGATCTGTTTGCGCAATTGCCGGATCCAGATCCGCGGGCACTTCACGCACTCGGCGATGCGCTCGGCGGCAGCGAGCCGCAGACGCTGGCCACCTTCATGGACATGGTCGACGACTGGCTGTCGGCCCGGCTCAATGCCGGACCGCAGGCGATGCCGCAAATGGCTCGCCTGGCGCAGACCTGGGAGAAGGTCAACCGCGCTGCCGTCGAGGTTGAGACCTACAATCTCGAGCGCAAGCCGTTCGTGTTTTCGGTGATCGGCGCACTGGCGGAAGCCGCGCGCAGCTGAGACCGTGTTATTTCGCCATCCGGCGCGAGGCCAGCCCGAGTTTGGCAATTGCAGTCCGCCACTCCATGCGCGAAGCGGCGGGCATCCGGTCCGTAACCACGGGGACGGCGCGATTGAACGCGGCCACCGGCAATTCGACGATCGCCGGCAAAGGGTCGTCGAGGGCAAAATTCGCGAATACCAGGGGTCTGCAAAAAGAAGAAAGATAGTCGCGGATCTTTAGTCCGCCTCCACTTATCTCTTCACAGGCGGCCAGGATATCGCGACTGCCATGCATCCAGCCAACGCCGGCCCTGGCACGGCAGGGCGCGATGGTTTCCCCGGCCGCCTGCTGCCAGGCCAGATACGGAAAGTCGATACCGGCAAGTGCACCCAGACCGCACCAGGTCCAGAATCGCCCGTTGACGTCGAGCAGCTTGTACTGGCGGTCGCGCGCATCATATTTGAACTCGACCTCGACCACGCCGGTGTAATCGATGGACTTCAGAAACCGGCGGGCAAGGTCCTCGAACTGCGGCTGTTCGGTCGTCTCCACGAATGTGCTGGAGCGGCCAAAATCGATCGGGTGCTGGCGCGCACGACGGGCGACCAGCGACGCAATCGGCAATCCCCGGTCCAGCAATCCTGCATAGGAATATTGCGCAGCCCCCGTGCCCGGAATCCACTCTTGCACAATGACGGCATCGTCGCCGACCAGCGCGGCGGCTCGCCGATACAGCCGAAGCAGTCCGGCGCGGTCATTTGCCTTCCAGGCCTTGGCCTGCGTGAACTCGTCCGCACTCTTGCGAAAGGCAGGCTTGAGAATGACAGGAAAACGGTAATCAATCGTTCTGACTTCGTCGATGTCGCGCGGCTGAAAGCTCCAGGGACAATCAATTCCGAGCGCGGCGGCCCGCTGGTAGGTAAGGCGCTTGTCATAGACCCACTGGATTGTGTCCCATTCCGGGGTAGCTACGCGAAAATGCTGAGAGAGTTTCGCATGATTTTGCGCGATCATTCTCATGTCCTGATCACCGGTCGCAATCAGGACCCAGCCTTTCAAATCATGCTGTTTTGCCAAATCCACGATCGACGAAAGGCCTTCGGCATGGTCAGCGCCGGGCCAGTCGAAGCGCCGCTGGACGTATCGTGAGAACTTCGGGATCGGGTGATTGGCCAGCAGCCAAACCGGGATGCCATGCCGTCCAAGGCTGCGGGCGACGCCGATGCTGACATGCGCGCCACCGACAATCAGCGCACCGGGCGCCGGTTGCGTCGAAGCCGGCGGCCGCGCGGAATTCATGAATGCTCGCGCTCGGCGGCAAGTGACATCGGCGCCTGCCCGAAAACTTCGAGGTGAGGGTCTCCACTCAGCCGCGTCCGACGCGCACCGCGAACGGCGGCCCGAGTCACGCGGCGTGCCGCAAAACCGGCGCCGGCGATAAAGCGCAGCAGGGGCCCGAAGCTCGCGACCGCCGCAGCACCCACGAAATGCAGGCCGGGAACGTTCGATTCAAAAGAGCCGGAAAGAACGGGCAGGCCGCCGTGCCGCGCGATGCGGGCGCGCAAAGACTGTCCCAGCAGGGTCATCCTGGTGACGTCGGTGCGATATCCGGTCGCCAACAGAACATGGTCGAAACGCCGGACACCGTTATCGAGCGTCAAGGCAATACCATTGCCGTTGCGGCGCGCATCCAGGATGCGGCGGCCCTGGTTGACGGGCACGTCCTTGAGACGCGGGCGCAGCCACAGGATTGCAGTCGCGCCCAGGCTGCGCTCATTCACCCCGTCGCGCGCGCTTTCGGTCAGATGATGAATGATGCCGGGCGCTTCGTTCAACCAGTTGTACGGGAACGGCCCGACCTGTGAG
Organism: uncultured Alphaproteobacteria bacterium; assembly: GCA_963828695.1. Classification (GTDB taxonomy): domain Bacteria; phylum Pseudomonadota; class Alphaproteobacteria; order Rhizobiales; family Xanthobacteraceae; genus Pseudolabrys. Next base: position 442,312 of record CAWHFS010000002.1, read on the forward strand.
GGCGGGATCAGCATATTGCCCAACAGCGCGCGCACGGTCTTACGCAGCGCACCCCGCTGTTCCGGGTCGGCGTTCCACATCAGATTGCCGCGACAGATGATTTCCACGTTTGCGCCTGCTTCGTGCAGAAGTGCCGCCAACTCGCACGCGCTTTGTCCGCGACCGATGACCGCGACGTGCTTGCCGCGAAAACGCCCAGACTCCGTATGTTCGCAGGAATGACTGACGAGATCGCGCGGCAGGCCGTCGAAATGTTCGGGCCGGTATTCGTGACCGAGCAGACCGGTCGCCATCACAACGCGACGGGCAAAGAAACTTGTCCCGTCCTCCAGCACAAGGCGGAAGCCGCGGTCGAGTTGCTCCACCCGGATCACCGTGCGGGTATCGAGATCGGGCGCAACCTGTTGCTGGAACCAGACGCCGTAGTCGATGAAGTTTTCCACCGGCAGCAATTTCGGGACGTCCATGCCGGATTTGCGATAGTAATCGTCGAGCAGATAGCGGCCGCCTGGTTCGGCAATATGTGTCGCAATCCATGGCGAGCGCAGCAGCATTCCGACGGGCATGTTGTTGCGCCAGAACGACATCGCTTTGCCGAACACGCGGATCGGCAGGTTGGCGGCGCGCAGATGCGCTGCGACGGCGAGTCCATAGGGACCGGCACCAACAATGGCGACTTCGCAGCTGTCGCTCGAAAGCAATGGGCTGACGGCAATGTTCATGGGCGTCGTCTCGGCGGCTGTTTTTGCAATTGGTGCCTGCACCAGATTGGGCGATCTAGCCGGCGGATTATTATCAGTTTGCCAATCTCTTCGAATAAACCTCGCAAATTAAGGATAATTGGCTTGCCACAGATCGAAAAAACGCCCGAAGCCCGGCGCGCGTTAACCGCGTTCGGTAGTGCGGACGTTCTGACCTAGACCAGGCTTTGAAGAATGTCGGTAACCCGATCCGGCTCGTCGAGCATGACATGATGCCCGCAATCGAACGCGTGCGCCTGCCAGGCCGGGTCCATCTTGACGCGGTCATAGAAAGGTTTGAACGGACTTTCACGCGGAAGCACCGTGCCGTGGACATAGGCCCGTCTGGTGATTGTCTTGTGCGCACCCGTCAGCCTGATCTTCTCGGTGAAGGCTCCAAGGGGGTGGGGCGTGGCCAGCGCGTCGACGCGTGCTGCATCGCCTGCGTTCACGTTGAAAAACGCTGCTGGTGGTGCCGGGACGCTGAGCCCGCCGGTGCCCGCGGCACCGGCCAGTAACCGCTGCGTATTTTCCGGAATATTAATATCGAATAGTGACTCGCCATCCTCCGGCAAGAATGCGTCAAGATAGGCAAGCGCAGCGATCCGATCTGCGACGCGGTCGGCAACGCCAGTGATCACCATACCGCCGTAGGAGTGACCGGCGAGCACGACCTGACTGAGGTTTTCGTAGTGCAAGACGGCGAGAATATCGTCGATATGCAGGCTGAGATTGATGTTGCCGGCAAGGAGATGAGCGCGCTCACCCTGTCCGGTCAACGTCGGCGTAAACACGAGATGGCCTTTCCTCCGCAGCCGCGCCGCAACTTTGTGATAGCACCAGCCACCTGACCAGGCACCGTGGACGAGGACGAAAGTGCCTGGAGTATTCTGTGTGGTCGCCATTGTCCGGCTCGTCCTTCAAGCGTCTAATCCGGCGACAAATCTAGCATGTTCCGGCAAACGGGAACGCCACGGGAGAACTGCATCATGGTCGCCAAAATACAACTCAACAATCCTGACACCATGGCTCCGCCGGGAGGCCACTATAGCCATGCGGTCAATACCAACGGCTTTGTGTTCGTCTCCGGCCAGCTACCAATCGCGCCCGACGGCAAGAAACTCAATGACGTGCCGTTCGAAATGCAGGCGCGCCAGGTTCTGGACAATGTCGCAGCGGCATTGGCTGGGGCAGGCAGTGCCGTCGCGCGGTTGGTGCAGGTGCGGGTCTATGTCACCGACATCGAATCCTGGCCGATCTTCAACACGATTTACGCCGAATGGGCGGGGACCGCGCGCCCCGCGCGAGCGGTGGTGCCGGTGCCGGCGTTGCACTACGGGTTCAAGATCGAAGTCGAGGCCGTCGCGCTGGCGTGAGCAAAGGGCCTAGGATGGATAGGCCAACTGTTCGACGCTTTTCTCCTTCAGGTAATCGTCCAGGCCCCAACGCTGCACCATGTCGAATACCTCGTCGAAATCTCCACGTGGCAGCGGCTTGTTAATGAATCGCTCGCCGCGACCGAACTTGCTGAAATCCCAAGGATGGAATTTCTCGAAGTCCGGCGGCACGGCCAGCTTCCACAGCGGCAGATATTTCGCGAGATCGGCTTCGAGCGCCTGCTCGGCGCGATTGAGTCCGCGCATATAGCCGTGCACGACCTCCGGCGGGGACGTTGCCGGCACCCACCACAGCGTCTTGAACTCGTCTGTGATGATCTTGCGCAGGCCGAGCTGCTCGGCCATGGAGATCTGCGGCGGCAACAAACTCGCGGCTTCAACCTCGCCATCGAGCAATGCTTTCAGCCGGGCACCGAAGCCTCCGGTGTTCACCGTCTTGATGTGTTCGAGTGGCAGATATTTTTCCAGCCGGTAAGGCACATTGAAATGACTGCCGGCGCGCATGCCGACCGAGACCGGCACATCCTTGAGATCTTCCGGTTTGTGGATTCTCGAGTCCGGCCGCACAAAAATCGCCCATGGCGACAAGCCGTAAGCTTCCGTTACGACGCGACCCATTCCGGCGCTGGCATTGCAGATTGTTCCCCACCAGCAGGCGCCTTGCACCACATCCTGCTTGCCTTCGGTGTAAGGCTTGTCCTGAGGCCGCTTGAGATATTCGAGGTCCTTCCAGCTCGATTGCGTTCCGCGGAAAGTCTGCCAATCGAATTCGACATCCAGGCCTTCGGCAGCAAAGAACCCTTCCTGCCAGGCGACGAAATCATTAAGGCCCATACCCTTCGGCGCAACCTTTACCGGTCTGAGGTTGGCGGCCATCGTGAACCCTCCCTTGTCTCGTTGTTATGGAATGCGATACAAGTATCATAATGCGTAACAAGCAAGTCAAGCCGCGTGCAGGGAAAGGCCGGCAAGCGCCGGCGCGAAATGCGGGTGGACAGCCGGCGCCGGTGCAGTCGGTCACCATCGCCATGCGAATCCTCAAAGCGCTGGCCGAGAATGGCGGCGCACTGGCGTTGAAGGATCTCGCGGCGGAGACCGCGATGCCGCGCGGCAAGGTGCACCAGTATCTCGCCAGCCTGCGCATAGCCGATATTGTGGCGCAGGAGCCCGACAGTGGCCGTTATACGATCGGGCCGGCCGCAGTGACGATCGGACTGGTCGGACTCGCACGCATGGGCCCGATCCGGCAGTTACATGAAAAATTGCGCGAACTGCGCGACACCATCAACGAGACCGTAACCGCTGCAATCTGGGGCGAGATGGGCCCAACCATCATCGCTATTGAAGAAAGCGATCACCTCGTCACCATGAATGTCCGTATCGGAACCGTGCTCCCGGTATTGACGACGGCGATCGGCCGCACGTTTCTGGCATTTTTGGCGCCGGGCCTGACCCGACGGTTCGTCGCAACCGAGCGGCGCTCCGCCGCTGTTGCGGTGCCGGGCGAGATCGAGCTGAACGATCAGCTCAAGGAAATTCGCGCCAGGCGGCTGTCGCGGGCGCGCAGCGCGCTGCTGACCGGGGTGGACGCCGTAGCGGCGCCGGTTTTCGACTATCGCGGACACATCGTCGCGGTAATTTGCGTTGTCGGACGCTCCGAAGGCAAGCCGACGCGTTGGGATGGCCCGGTGGTGCACGCGCTTACCGAAACCGCAAACGGCCTGTCGCGCCAATTGGGGTTCATGGAAGTGGAGGGAGCCGCGTCAGCCGTTGCGAAAATTGCTTCATCTGAGCCGCGTCGCACCTTGCGCAGCCATGCGCGCTTGCGCCGCTAGTTGAATGGTGATCACCGGTCGAGATCGTTCAAATGCGCGCTTCGTTCTTAGCAATTCGCTAACCGCGTTGCCGAAGCGAATATTAATGGTCCAACCCCACGATGTCCCGCAATGAGTATTGCGAGCACAATTGCCGTATCCGGATTGGCGGTAGCGAGCCTGCGGTTGCAGGTCTCGGCCAACAATGTTGCTAACGCATTGACGTCCGGTCCGCTGCCAGGCTCGGCCAATAGCGCCGGCTATCCCGCGGCGTATGTCCCGGAGCGCGTCAACCAGATCGACATCGCAGGCGGCGGCACCAGCGCGAGTATCGGCACAATTTCGCCGAGCTATGTATCGACCTACGATCCGGCTGCGCCTTATGCCGACAGTAATGGATTCGTCGCGAGTCCGAACGTCGATCTCGCGACCGAACTCGTGCAGCAGCTCGTGGCGCGCTATACCTTCGCAGCCAATGCCCATGTCGTGCGCGCTGACGCACAGATGACATCCGCATTATTTGACGCCTTGGCCTGAAATCGCTGCGCCAGTGACCTCGCTTGCCCCGCCATCAAGGGGTTGATACCTAATGATTATCGACATGGCCGGGCCGAGCCCGGCCATCCATGTCTTTGATCGAATTAGCAAATGCCGGCCGACAAACAGTCCTTCTACATCACCACTGCGATCTCGTACCCCAACGGGCCACCGCATATCGGCCACGCCTATGAGGCGATCGCGACCGATGCCATAGCGCGCTTCATGCGCCTCGACGGCTATGACGTCTATTTCCTCACCGGCACCGACGAACACGGGCAGAAGATCCAGCAGACTGCGGCCAGGGAAGGGCTGACGCCACAGCAGCTGCTCGACCGCAACGTGCCTCGCTTCCAGGCCATGGTCGAGCGCATGGGCTGCTCGAATGACGACTTCATTCGCACCACCGAGAAGCGCCACCATGAGTCATCAGAAGCGATCTGGCAGCGCATGGAGCAAAATGGCGATATCTACCTCGGAAAATATGCCGGCTGGTACTCCGTGCGCGATGAAGCCTATTACGCCGAAGACGAGACGCATCTCAACGAGCAGAAGGTGCGCGTATCCTCGAAAACCGGTACGCCCGTCGAGTGGGTGGAGGAGGAGAGCTATTTCTTCAAGCTGTCAGCCTACCAGGACAAGCTGCTCAAGCTCTACGAGCGCCCGAACTACGTGCTGCCGAAGGAGCGGCTGAACGAAGTCGCGAGCTTCGTACGCGGCGGCCTGCAGGATCTTTCGATCTCGCGCACCACCTTCGACTGGGGCATCCGGGTGCCGGGCGCGGACAATCACATCATGTATGTGTGGGTCGATGCGCTCACCAACTACATTACTGCTGTCGGGTTTCCCGATACCGGCAGCGAGAAATTCAAGCGCTACTGGCCCGCCGCGCTCCACGTCATCGGCAAGGACATCGTGCGCTTCCACGCGGTCTATTGGCCGGCTTTCCTGATGTCGGCCGGCATCGACGTGCCTCGGCGCATCTTTTCCCATGGATTTCTGTTCAATCGCGGGGAGAAGATGTCGAAGTCGGTCGGCAACGTGATCGACCCGTTCGCGCTCGCTGACGCCTATGGCGTCGATCCGCTGCGCTATTTTTTCTTGCGCGAGGTGCCATTCGGGCAGGACGGCAATTACAGCCATGAGGCGATCGTCAACCGCATCAATGCCGATCTCGCCAACGATCTCGGCAATCTGGCGCAGCGCTCGCTGACCATGATCGGAAAACAATTCGGCGGCAAACTGCCGGAGCCTGGCGATTTCACCGGCACCGACAAGACAATTCTCGCGGCAGCCGACGGTATGATTGGCAAAGCCCGCGAGCAGATGCAGACGCAACAGCTGCACCAGGTGCTCAATACCGTGTGGGCGGTTGTGGCCGACGCCAACCGGTATTTTGCGTCGGAGGCGCCCTGGGGCCTGGCCAAGACCGATCCGAAGCGGCAGGGGACCATTTTGTATGTAACTGCGGAAGTTCTTCGCAGGGTAGCAATCCTCGCGCAGCCGTACATGCCAGGCTCTGCGGCAAAATTGCTTGAGCTTCTCGCTGTTCGGCCGGATGAACGAGGCTTCGGCATGCTGGAGCCGGGGTCGCGAATTAGGTCAGGCGCCATACTTCCGCCGCCGTCGCCGGTTTTTCCCCGCTACGTGGAAGCGGAAGAAAAGACTTGAAAATGCTGGTCGATAGCCACTGCCATCTGGATTTTCCGGATTTCGTGTCCGAGCTGGACGCCGTGGTCGCGCGCGCCCGCGCCGCCGGCATTGGCCGCATCGTGACGATATCGACGCGGGTGAAGAAACACCGGCAGGTAATTGCAATTGCGGAGAAATTCCCGGAAATCTTTTGTTCAGTCGGGACTCATCCGCATAATGCACACGAGGAATTAGATATCGATGCGAAATCATTGATTGATATTGCGAAACACCCCAAAGTGGTCGCGATCGGCGAGGCCGGCCTCGACTATCACTATGACAATAGCCCGCGTGATGCACAGGCTATTGGCCTGCGGCAGCATATTGCGGCAGCGCGGGAATCCCGCCTGCCGCTGGTGATCCATTCGCGCGATTGCGACGCCGACATGACGCGAATTCTGGGGGAAGAAACGGGGAAGGGCGCCTTCCCGGCCGTGCTGCATTGTTTTACCGGCGGCCGCGATCTGGCCTTTGCGGCCATTGAACTTGGCCACTACGTCTCGTTCACTGGCATTTTGACGTTCAAGCGGTCCGATGAGCTCCGCGCAATTGCAGCCGCGTTGCCGGCCGAACGAATTCTGGTGGAGACGGACGCACCGTACCTGGCGCCGCTGCCACACCGTGGCAAGCGCAATGAGCCGTCTTTCGTGGTCGAGACGGCCAAGGTCCTCGCGCAAACGCGTGGCCTGTCGCTGGACGCCATTGCGGAGCAGACCACCGAGAATTTTTTCCGCCTGTTCAACAAAGTGCCGCGTGATCTGGCCAACGCGGCATGAGCCTGGCGTTCACAATTCTCGGCTGCGGCTCGTCCATGGGCGTGCCCCGCGTTGCGCTCGGCTGGGGTGCATGCGACCCCAATGAGCCGAAAAACCGAAGGCGGCGCTGCTCGCTCTTGGTCGAGCGCGTTAACACTTCAGGCCGACGCACGCGCGTTCTGGTGGATTGCTCGCCCGATTTGCGCATGCAGTTGCTCGATGCCCAGGTTAACTGGCTCGACGGCGTCCTGATCACCCATGAGCACGCCGATCATACCCACGGCATCGACGACCTGCGCCCGTTATTCGTGCACAGTAGACAGCGCGTGGACGTCTATCTCGACGAAGCCACCTCGCGCGCCATGCACGCCCGCTTCGGCTACTGCTTCATGACGCCGCCCGGCAGCGAATATCCGCCGATAGCGACCGAGCACCGTCTGGTGCCGGGACAACGTCTGGAAATCGCTGGGCAAGGCGGAGCTGTCGATGTGTTGCCGATCCTGCAAGACCACGGCGACATCCCGTCTTTGGGCTTCCGTTTCGGCAACCTGGCTTATTCGGCCGACATCAAAGGCTTGCCCCCGGAAAGCCTTACGGCGCTGGTCGGACTCGATGTCTGGATCGTGGACGCACTCCGCAAGTCGCCGCATCCGAGCCATTTCAATCTCGATGAGGCGCTGGAATGGATTGATCGCGTGAAGCCCAGGCGCGCCATCCTGACAAATCTGCACAGCGATATGGACTACGCGGAATTGTGCGCGCGGCTACCGCCAGGCGTAGAGCCCGCCCACGACGGAATGAAGCTCGTCTTGGGCTAATCCATATCCGCTGGACCTTCGGTTCGCGCTGTGCCCCATTGACGGAGATGTTCCATAATATGTCTTATGCGAATTAGGTGCTGAGGGTCGCCGGGTTGCGTCCGGCTTTGCTACGGTCATTTTCGTTGTTGAGCTCGAGAGCCCAGTGAAACCTTCCCGCGATATTGCCCGGCTGATTGAGATCATGGCCGCCTTGCGCACGCCAGGTACGGGCTGTCCTTGGGATCTGGAACAGGACTTCGAGACCATTGCGCCCTATACGCTCGAGGAAGCCTATGAGGTTGCCGATGCCATTGCCCGTGGCAACCTCGTCGACCTCAAGGATGAGCTGGGCGACTTGCTGCTCCAGGTCGTCTTCCATGCTCGCATGGCCGAGGAACAGCAAGCGTTCGATTTCTCCGACGTAATCGAGACCATCACAAGCAAGCTCATCCGCCGGCATCCGCATGTGTTCGCCGACGAGCAAGGACGCACGGCTGAGGCCGTCAAGGGCCTTTGGGAACGAATCAAGGCCGAAGAAAAGGCCGAACGTACCGAGGCGACCGCGACCGGCGCGCTCGCCGGTGTGCCGCTCGGCCTACCGGCATTGACGCGCGCCTTGAAGCTTCAGGACAAGGCCGGTCGTGTCGGATTTGACTGGAATGACCCTTACGCTGTCCTGGCCAAAATTCGAGAGGAAGCCGACGAGATCGAAGCCGCGCTCGGCGGCTCTGACAAGGCCCATACGGCCGCGGAAGTCGGCGACTTGCTGTTTGCGGTCGTCAATCTCGCCCGACATCTAGGCGCGGATCCCGAGGGAATTCTTCGCGCCACCAATCTCAAGTTCGAGCGTCGCTTTGCCTCCATCGAGAAGGCTTTGGCCGCCCGCGGCAAGACGCCGAAAGAGGCCACACTGGTAGAAATGGATGAACTTTGGAACGAAGCAAAATTGGCCGAAAAACCCTGACCAGTCAGGTGGCGAATTTTGTTCTTACGCGCGCCGCCTTGTCGGCATCCGCGCGTATTGTCACAGCCAAACGTCCGTCGTCGCGCATGTCCTTCGACAAGACCTCCGAGTGGCGATAGAGCCAGCTCAGTCCTGCACCATCGGCGGGATCGAGCGAAACTTCAAAGGTCTGTCGGTGCTCCGCCAGGCGCAATTCAATCGCCGCAACGAGGCGATCTATTCCCTCGCCGGTCAACGCTGATACCGGCACCGGCTGGATGTTTTCGCCTTGCCGCTCGGCGAGATTGAGCAATCGCGTACGGCCATCGATATCAAACCGGTCAATCTTGTTCCAGACTTCAATCAGCCGCGGATCGGCGGCATCGATGCCAAGCTCGCCCAGGACCTTTTCGACGTCATGCGATTGGGCGACGGTGTCCACATGCGACATGTCCCGCACATGCAAGATCACGTCAGCCTCGATGACTTCTTCCAGCGTGGCACGAAATGCTGCGACGAGCATGGTAGGAAGGTCGGATATGAATCCGACCGTGTCTGAAAGGATGATCCGGTTGCCGCGCGGCAGATCGACCGCCCGCAGCGTCGGGTCGAGCGTCGCGAACAGCATATCTGCCGACAAGACGCTTGCCGCAGTCATGCGATTGAACAGCGTCGATTTGCCGGCATTGGTATAGCCGACCAGTGCCACGATTGGATAAGGAACGCGCTTGCGGCTGTCGCGGTGCAACTTGCGGGTCCGCTTCACTTTATCGAGTTCTACTTCGATGCGCGCGATGCGCTCCTCGATCACGCGCCTGTCGGCTTCCAGTTGCGTCTCGCCGGGCCCACCCAGAAAGCCGAAACCGCCGCGCTGGCGTTCGAGATGGGTCCAGGAGCGCACTAACCTGCTCTTTTGATAGTTCAGATGTGCCAACTCGACCTGAAGTGAGCCCTCGCGCGTGCGTGCACGACGGCCGAATATCTCCAGGATCAAGCCGGTTCGATCGATAACCTTCGCATTCCAGGCCTGCTCCAGATTGCGCTGCTGCACCGGAGTGACCGGACAATCCATCACGACGATGGACGCAGAGAGGCTCTTCGCCAGCCCCGCGATTTCATCGACCTTTCCCTTGCCGATGTAGGTTGCCGGCCGAATGTCGTTGAGCGTGACCAGGCCCGCCTGCACGACGTTAAGGTCGATGGCTTGCGCCAAGCCCACTGCCTCTGCCAGTCGCGCTTCCGGCGTGCGTGCCGCCGTCGGCTGGCGCGCGGACTCTGCCCGTGCCACATGACGTTTGAGCCATGGTTCGATGACAATGGCCCGACCGGTTTCCGCGCCCGACGTTGGGCTTAAGAGATCGCTCTGCTTGTCACGCCGGCGTGGTTCCAATCAGACTTTTTCCCCGGCGGCGGGCGGCTCTTCGCCGCCTTCAAACAGCTGGATTGGATGACCCGGCATAATGGTCGAAATCGCGTGCTTGTAAACGAGTTGGGAATGCCCGTCCCGCCGCAGCAGCACACAGAAATTGTCGAACCATGTCACCACGCCCTGTAGTTTTACCCCGTTGACCAGAAAAATGGTGAGCGGGATTTTGCTTTTTCGGACGTGATTGAGAAAAGTATCCTGGAGATTTTGCGCACGTTCGGCTGCCATTGCCGTGTTCCATTTTTATGCTCGCATCTTTTAGCGCGAGACTGTCATTGCCCAAATCCGTTACATGCGAGTTTCCGCATGCGCCGCTTTGCCCCACGCAACATGCGGTCGGCCTGGGAAGCCACTATTAGATGGCAGGTGGTTCTCCGGCGCAAGCACAAGTTGGCGGACCGCACACCAAGCCGCTGAATTTATTGCTGTTTTTCACCGTTTCCGTAGGGCATTTTACTGCTCACGAACAAGCCGACGATCTGCTCCCTGAGCCTCGCCTCGCACCGGCCTCAAGTGATCTCGGCGTGGCGGTGATAATCGCGCCGCAACGCGGCGGCGACCAGGCCGGGGGCGCCGTTGCCGACAGGCTTGCCATTTATGCTCACGACCGGCAGCACGATCTGGCTTGCGGACGTTATGAACGCTTCCCGTGCTGCGTAAGCCTCTTCCACGGTGAATGGGCGCTCCTCGAAAGCGAGCCCCTGCGCCTTGAGGACTTCGATCACAACGGATCTGGTGATTCCGGGCAAAATATCGCTGTCGAGCTGGTGCGTAATGAGCTTGCCGTCGCGCGTCACGATCCAGGCATTGGAAGACGCGCCTTCAGTTACGCGCCCCTGTGCGTCGACCAGCCAAGCCTCATGAGCTCCTTGTTCGCGCGCAGCCTGTTTCGCCAAAACATTCGGCAATAGCGCTACCGACTTGATGTCAACACGCTGCCAGCGGATATCGGGCATGGTGATCACAGCAATCCCTTCGCTCGCCAACCGCTCGAGCCGGATCGGGTCGTTGCTACGCGCGGTCACAACAATCGATGATTTGGTGTCGGCCGCAGGAAACGGAAAATCGCGCCGCGCCGCGCCGCGGCTGATCTGCAAATAGACGATGCCGTCGCGCACGCGGTTCCGTCGCACGGTTTCACGCAATACGACGGATAGCGCCGGATTCGACATTGGTCGTTCAATGCGCAATTCCTTTATCGATCGGTCAAGGCGCGCCAAATGACGTCGCTCGTCGACCAGCCGCCCTCCCCGGACCTCACAGACTTCGTAAACCGCGTCGGCAAACTGATAGCCACGGTCCTCGATGGAGACCATTGCACGTGCGCGCGGCAGATAACGGCCATTGACGTAGGCGATGCGCGACATGAATGCGCTCAGCCTATCCCAAGCGCCTTGAGCTTGCGGTGCAGCGCCGAGCGCTCCATGCCGACAAACTCGGCGGTACGCGAGATATTTCCGCCGAAGCGACTTATCTGCGCGACCAGATACTCGCGTTCAAACACTTCTCGCGCATCGCGCAATGGCAGGCCCATCAAATGTTCGCCACCATTTCCATTCGGCATATTCGGCACCATGGAGCCGACATCGGGCGGTAGCATGCTGGCGTCGAGTACAGCATCGGGGTGACCGCCGGCCAAAATCATCAGCCGCTCGATATTGTTGCGCAACTGGCGGACATTGCCTGGCCAGTTATGCGATTGCAGCACGGCCATGGCGTCGTCACCAATTCGGCGTTTCGGCAACCCGGTAGCTTGCGAAATCTGGTCCATGAAGTAATCCACCAGATCGGGAATATCCTCGCGCCGTTCCGACAGGGGCGGCACACGGATCGGTACGACCGAAAGCCGATGATAGAGGTCTTCTCGGAAACGCCCTTCCGCGATTTCTGCCTCGAGATTTCGTGTCGTCGACGATACGATGCGCACGTCGACCGAGACTTTTGAGCTGCCGCCCACGCGCTGGAAGGTCTGATCGACCAGCACGCGTAATATCTTGTTTTGCGTCTCGCGCGGCAGGTCGGCAATGTCATCGATAAAAAGGGTGCCGCCATGCAATTCTTCGAGTGCGCCAGGCTTTCGCGTTTCCGAACCATTGGAATGATCGACGCCAAACAATTCCAGCTCCATCCGGTCCGGTGTAATCGCGGCGGCGTTGATCACAATGAATGGCCCACCCGCACGCGCGGATTGCTGGTGGATTGTGCGCGCCGCGAGTTCTTTTCCCGAGCCTGACGGACCGACGATCAGAATTCGACTGTTGGTCGGCGCGACCCGCTCAACACTCAGTCGCAGCTGCGCGATCGCCGCCGATCGGCCGATCAGCGTTGCCGGTAAAGGTGCCAATTGTTTGAGTTGTTTGACTTCGCGCTTGAGCCTAGATGTCTCAAGCGCGCGCTCGGCCACCAGCACGAGCCGATCGGCCTTGAAAGGTTTCTCGATAAAGTCATAAGCGCCGCGTTTGATGGCCGCGACTGCTGTCTCGATGTTGCCGTGGCCGGATATCATCACAACCGGTAGCTCGGGATGCTCCTGCTTGATGGCGTCGAGGAGTTGCAGACCATCGAGCTTGCTGCCTTGCAGCCAGATGTCGAGAAATACCAGGTTCGGCCGGCGCGACACGATGGTGGCTAGCGCGTCGTCGCTGTTGCGTGCCGTGCGCGTTTCATAGCCCTCATCCTGCAAAATACCGGCCACCAGATCGCGGATATCGGCCTCGTCGTCGACAATGAGAATATCTGCGGGCATGCGCCTACTCGGTTGTTACCGTTAGTTTTTCGGTTTCAGGCTCTGATGTCGGACCGTCGGCTGCAAAACGCGCACGTACCCAAGCGCCGCGTTGGCCGGGAATCTTGTCTGCGGCATCACGCAGTTCAATACTGCCGCCATGATCCTCGACAATGCGGCCAACGATGGCGAGCCCGAGGCCAGTGCCCTTCTCTCGGGTAGTGACGTAAGGCTCGAGCAGCCGGCTGCGATTCTCTTTCGGCAGGCCAATGCCATTGTCGACCACATCGATAACAATGTCTTTGCCGTCGCGCGCGGCGAAGACGCGGATCGAGCCCTTGCCAAGTTCGGCTGCCGGAACTGCGGCGATCGCTTCAGCCGCGTTCTTGATGATATTGGTCAACGCCTGCGAAATGAGGCGTCGATCAAATCGCGCCGGCAACGGATCTTCGCCAATCTCTACTTCGATATCTATTTCCGCGTTCCCTACGCGCATGAGGAACACCGCCTGCCGCACGGTATCGGCAACATCCTCTGCCGAAATCACAGGCTTCGGCATGCGCGCGAACCGCGAGAACTCGTCGACCATTCGACGTATGTCATCCACCTGTCGAACGATCGTGTCAGTACATTGTTCAAATACAGCACGATCGTCTCCGATGACCTTGCCGTATTTGCGACGCAGTCGCTCAGCCGACAATTGGATGGGCGTAAGCGGATTTTTGATCTCGTGCGCAATACGACGTGCGACGTCGGCCCAGGCCGACGTCCGTTGTGCCGCGACCAATTCGGTGATGTCATCGAGGGTCACGACATAGCCGTGGTCGGATTCGCTGGACTGCTCGCTGGTGATGCGCACCGATAGATTACGCTCGCGGCCATTGCGGGTGATCGTCACCTGATCCTGCGTTCGGGCGCCGGTCCGGGCTGCCTCCATGATATCGCCGAGTTCCGGGAATACCTCCATCAACGGCCGCCCGAGGGCCTCCGCTTCAGTGTACCCAATCAATTTTTCGGCCGATCGATTGAGGATGCTCACGCAACTCTTGCCGTCCACGCCGATAACACCTGCGCTGGCCCCTGCAAGCACGGCTTCTGTAAACAGCCGGCGGCTGTCGATGACGTCGCGTGCGCGCACGATATCGTCACGCTGGGTACGCAATTCCTGCGTCATACGGTTGAATGTTTCGCCGAGTTGGGCCAGGTCGCCTTCCGATTGACGGACCGGCACACGCACGTAGAGATTTCCGGTTGAAACAACATTGGCGGCGCCGATCAGGCGTCTGATTGGCGCAACCAATCGGTTGGCAAAATTCAACCCAATCCACACTGCCGACAACAGCACGATCAGTGCAATTACTGTGTACATCAATGCGAATGCCACCTGCACGCCAAGCCGACGTTGTTCAATTGCGGCATATTCGATCGCGCTCGCGCGTGTTGCCTGCAATTCCGGCACGACGCGCGGGTCAAGCAGACGCGTCACATATAAATAATAGTCGTCGTATCGCTGCAATTTGAGAACTGCAGCGACGTAGTTGGTGTCCGGCAACAGAACAACTTGCGGATCTTTTTCGCTGATACGCGGAAGCGCATCGCGCGGCGGCATGGCGAATGTCTGATTGACCTTAAGGTCGGCTCTGGCGATGACGTTTAGATTTTTATCGATCACCGACGCTGCGGCAAGACCGCGAATCGAAGCCTGGAATGTCAGGAATTGCTGTAGTTTTGCGTGGTCTTGTTCGAAGACCGATTTGCCGCGAGAAATTTCCAGCGCCATCAGGATAATATCGGATCGTACGATCTGTGCGTGGTCGCGCAAGTAGGCTTCTGCCACGATCAGTGAATTCTCGATCGCCGAACGCGTGCGCGTGGAGAAAAGTCGGTCAAGACCGCGATCGAGCGTGACGCTCGCGACGATCGCAACCAGGATCGCGGGTGCCGCTGCGATGATGGAAAACAGTCCGACGATCCGCACATGCAAGCGCGCGGCGGCACGACCACTGCGGCGGGCCTGCACCACCTGCCACACTTCGCGGACAATCACGCCGAGCAACAGCAGCACAGTCGCTGCATTGGCGAGCAACAGCGAGACCACGACGTAGTGGGTCGGCAAGATCGGCGTGAGGTCGGCAAGAACGATGAAGGTGATAAAGGCCGACAGCAGCGCCAATCCTACCGCGATCGGACCGAGCACCCGCGTTTCCGCCCTTTTGGCAGACTGAGGAGCGAGCGCGGTTTCAGCGGCGGCCTGTTCGACGCTCATTGGCCCCTGATGGCAGATTGCGGAGCCGAATGGCCCCTAAATACGGGCGTCAGCAAGGGTTGCGCCCTCATCGACACTGATGCTTTTATACAACAATGTTGCCAAATTGCGACAAAACCGCGGCGCGACTATACGATCCGGCTGACCGGGCTGTCAGCTGCCGCGGAAGACCTGGATATCGAGGTCGCGGATTTTCTTTCGCAATGTGTTGCGATTGACGCCCAACAGGTCCGCCGCGCGAATTTGATTTCCGCGCGTCGCAGCGAGCGCCGCCGTCAGCAAGGGATATTCAATTTCCCGCAAAATTCGATGATACAGACCAGCCGGCGGCAGGCCATCTTCAAACCCGGCAAAATAACCACTCAGGTGTCGTTCTACGGCCGCGCCAAGGCTTTCCTCCGCGCGCAGGTCCTCGCCGCCCGCCGGCAGGGTCGGCTGCGCCAATTCTGCATCAATCACCGCAGCGGTAATCATTTCCTGCGGGTAGAGTGCCGCCAAACGACGCGCAAGGTTTTCGAGTTCGCGCACGTTCCCGGGCCAGCGGTGGCGCTTGAGACGTTCGATGCCAGCGGTATCGATTTGCTTCGGTGGCAAACCTTCGCGCTGGGCCTGGGCGAAGAAATGCCGGATGAGGTCAGGCACATCCTCGATGCGTTCTCGCAAGGGGGGCAGCCGCAGCGGCACGACGTTGAGGCGGAAGAACAGGTCTTCACGGAACAAACCCTGCTGAATCAACAACCTCAAATCCTTGTTGCTGGCGGCAACGATGCGGACATCGCTCTTGATCGGGGTGCGCCCGCCGACTGTTGTGTATTCACCCTGCTGAAGCACGCGCAAAAGCCGCGTCTGCGCTTCCATCGGCATGTCACCGATTTCATCCAGGAAAAGCGTGCCGCCTTCGGCCTGCTCGAAACGACCTGCACTACGAGTATTGGCGCCGGTGAAGGCGCCCTTCTCGTGGCCGAACAATTCTGACTCAATCAGATCACGTGGGATCGCCGCCATGTTGATCGCAACAAACGTGCCGGTCCGCCGCTTTCCATAGTCGTGCAGCGCGCGTGCAACCAGCTCCTTGCCGGTGCCGGATTCGCCCGTGATCATCACCGTCAAGTCGGTTTGCATCAACCGCGCCAGCACACGGTAGATTTCCTGCATTGCCGGCGAGCGCCCGACCAACGGAATACTGTCGAAATCCTCACTCTTCGCGCTTGCAGGCTTGGTCTCTTTGGGTTCCGACAATGCACGCCCGACGATCGTAATCAGCTCTTTCAGATCAAACGGCTTGGGAAGGTACTCGTATGCACCGCGCTCCGACGCGCGGATAGCAGTCATGAAAGTATTCTGTGCGCTCATGACAATGATGGGCAGATCCGGGCGCGCTTTGCGGATACGCGGGATCAGGTCGAACGCGTTTTCGTCCGGCATCACCACGTCGGTAATGACCAGATCGCCGTCGCCCTGGCTGATCCAGCGCCATAGCGTCGCCGCATTGCCGGTCGAGCGCACCTCATAGCCTGCGCGCGAAAGTGCCTGATTGAGGACGGTGCGGATGGCGGCGTCGTCATCTGCAATCAAAATACTTCCCGTCGGCATGTCCAACCTCACGGGCTCGGTACGGGCGGCGCGTCGTCGGTAACGGTACCGTCGCCGCTGTAGATGGGCATCAAAACGCGGAAGATCGTTCGCCGGGCCTGCGATTCACACTCGATAATCCCGCCGTGATCGCCCACGATCTTTGCAACCAGTGCAAGTCCCAGGCCACTTCCGCTGCGCTTGGTGGTAACGAATGGGTCGAACAAATGCGGCATCAGGTCTTCCGGGACCCCCTGGCCGTTGTCCTTGACGCAAAATTCCAGCGGCAACGATATCCGCGCCTTGCTGCCCGGCACTGCCAACCGTACGCCTGGGCGAAATGCCGTCGTCAGCTGGATTTCTCCGTCGATGGCGTCTTCCCCGATCGCTTCAGAAGCGTTCTTCACCAGATTCAGAAAAACCTGAATGAGCTGGTCCCGGTTTGCGAGGACCGGCGGCAGCGAGGGGTCATATTCTTCGATGAATTTGATGTGCCGGCCAAAGCCCGTTTGCGCGAGGCGTTTTACATGATCGAGCACGACATGAATATTGACCGGCTCGCGCTCGACCGGCCTTTCGTCGGCGAATACTTCCATACGATCGACCAGCTTGACGATGCGGTCAGTCTCTTCGCAGATGAGCTTGGTAAGGGAACGGTCTTCGTCGCCGGCGGATTGCTCAAGCAGCTGCGCTGCGCCCCGAATTCCTGACAGCGGGTTCTTGATCTCGTGCGCGAGCATCGCTGCAAGAGCGATAACTGAGCGAGCGGCGCCGCGATGGGTAAGTTGACGGTCCATTTTGTCGGCGATGGTGCGTTCCTGCAGCATCACGACGACATGGTCAGGATATTCAGGCAACGGCGCGACATGCAGATCGACCAGGCGTTCGCCGGGATTGCGCGGGGTCGCCAGATCGACCTTGTATTCGTTCACTGCAGCGCCGCGCAGGCGCACTTGTTCGACCAGCGTGAGCAAGGGCGAGCCGAACGGCACGAGGTCACGCAGCATGTGCCGGCGCAATACCGGGATCGATGCCTCGAAAAACTGTTCGGCGGCAACGTTTGCATCGGCAATTTTGCCATCCGGTGAAACGGTCACCACCGGATTCGGCAGCGCATGAAGCACCGCGTCGGCCGGTGAGTTGACAGTGGCGGAGATGGCATGGGCTCTGCTCATGCGGCAGCTCTCCACGCGAAAGCGTCGTAGGCATCCGCAAGCAGCCGGCGAGCCTGCGCCGGCTCTTCGGCCGTGAGTACGCGGGCGCGATGATCCTTCAACAGAATCAACGGGGCGCCGGCGGCAGCGGCGGCGGTGTCGAGTGCCCAACCGAGATGTTTGCGGGCATGTCGCCGTCCAATAGCCGTACCATGATGTGAGAGCATCTCGTCGTAAAGCGCCTCGATGAGATTCAATTGCTCGCGCAAGGATGGCGTTCGCTGACGCTCACCGGTCGACATATAGCGCGCCAGTTGCCCGGGGAACCAGGGCCGACCTTGCGCGGCACGGCCCACCATGATGGCATCAGCGCCAGAAACGGAGAGCGCATTGATCGCATCTTCGACCGAACGGATATCCCCATTTACGACGACCGGAATGTCAACGCTCTGCTTGACTGCGCGAACGGCAGACCAGTCGGCGCTGCCGTCGTAGAACTGACAGCGTGTGCGCCCATGCACGGTGATCATGCGAACCCCGGCGCTTTCCGCTCGGCGGGCGAGTTCGGATGCATTGATGCTCGCGGCATCCCAGCCAAGCCGCATCTTCAGCGTCACCGGCACCGCGACAGCAGCAACGGTAGCTTCGATCAGGCTCAGGGCGTGATCGAGATTGCGCATCAGCGCAGAACCAGCGGTGCCGTTCGTGACCTGTCTGGAAGGGCAACCCATGTTGATGTCGATAAGGTCGGCGCCCTGCGCCTCGGCAATGCGGGCGCCTTGCGCCATCCAGCGCGCCTCGCATCCCGCGAGCTGCACCACGTGAATACCAACGCCCCGCCCCTCGCTTCGCAAGCGCGCTTCGCGCTCGCCATGGACAAGCCCTTCGCAGGCGGTCATTTCCGAAATCACCAAGCCGGCGCCGAGCCGTTCAGCCAAGCGGCGGAAAGGGGCATCTGTAATCCCGGACATCGGCGCCAAAAACGCGCGGTTTGGCACTGTTACTGGACCAACAGCGAGCAGAGAGCCTGTGAACTGTTTGATTTCGCCCCGAGCGGGTAAATTGCCTACCATTTAGGCGGACCCTTATGATGCTCAGAGTTTAGCCATTTTGATTGGGGGCGCAAGTGCTGCAGTGCAAAAAGATGTTCATCGTTAAAACGTAGCTGTTCCCCTCGAATGCGTTCCCGTAACGACCGGAACGCGCTAATCCAAGCCGAAATCGGGAGTACGGAGAGCATGACGGGCATCGCAGCGGTGATTGTGGCGGCTGGGCGGGGGGTGCGCGCTGGCGCAGACATGCCCAAGCAATTCAGGCCGATCGGTGGCGCGCCGATGATCAGACGGAGCCTTCAAATGCTCGTCGAACATCCAGAGGTCGGCGCCATACAGCCGGTTATTCACCCGGAGGATGTGGCCCTGTTCCAGGCCTCGGCCGCGGAACTGGATGTTCTTTCGCCGGTCTTCGGCGGGGCGACCCGGCAAGCTTCGGTACGCGCCGGTCTGGAGGCGCTTGCCGTCCGTATGCCCGACATTGTCCTGATCCACGATGCGGCGCGCCCATTCGCAAGCGCCGGTCTGGTCTCGCGCGCGATCCTGGCTGCGGAAAAAACCGGCGCTGCTATTCCGGCGTTGCCCGTCACTGACACCGTCAAGACCGTCGACTCCGAAGGCCTCGTAGGCAAAACCATCGACCGCAACACGCTGCGGCTGATCCAAACCCCGCAAAGTTTCGCCTACCCAGCCCTGCTCGACGCTCATCGCCGCGCAGCCGCGCAAGGCCGTGAGGATTTCACCGACGATGCGGCGCTGGCCGAATGGTCCGGCATGAAAGTGAGCGTGTTCGCCGGCGAGCCCGGTAATATCAAGATTACCGAGCCGGAGGACTTCGCTCGCGCCGAGGCATTACAGACATCAGCCCTCGGCGATATTCGCACCGGCAGCGGAATTGACGTCCATGCATTTGGCCCCGGTGATCACGTCACCATCGGCGGCATCAGAATCCCGCACGCCCGCGCACTTACGGGCCATTCCGACGCGGACGTCGGCCTGCATGCACTCACCGATGCTATTCTTGGCGCGCTTGCCGACGGCGATATCGGCGCCCATTTTCCGCCAAGCGATCCGCAATGGCGCGGCGCTTCGTCCGACCAATTTCTTGGTTTCGCTGTGAACCGCGTGAGGGCGCGCGGCGGGCGAATTGCGCATCTCGATCTGACAATAGTCTGCGAGGCCCCGCGTATCGGTCCGCACCGTGACGCGATGCGCGCGCGCATTGCCGAGCTTGCCGGCATTGTGATCGAGCGCGTCGCCGTGAAAGCAACCACCAGTGAGCAGCTCGGCTTCACGGGCCGCGGCGAGGGTATTGCCGCCTATGCCACTGCCACCCTGCGCCTGCCATGGAGCGCCTCGTGAGCGAAGATTTGCGTGCCGCAGCTACTGCCGTACTCGAAGTGTGCCGATCGCGTATGCTGAAGGTTGCCACGGCAGAGTCCTGTACCGGCGGGCTGGTCGCCGGTGCGCTCACAGATATTGCCGGATCGTCCGAGGTGGTAGACCGGGGTTTCGTCACGTACTCGAACGAAGCCAAGGAGCAGATGCTGGGCGTACCGGCAAAGACCTTGCGCGAGCACGGCGCGGTCAGCCGCGAGACCGCTGAAGCCATGGCGCGGGGCGCGCTTGGAGCAGCCGATGCCGACCTTGTGGTCGCAATTACGGGTATTGCCGGTCCCGGCGGCGGCGGCCCCGACAAACCGGTTGGCTTGGTCCATTTTGCAGCCGCGTCACGGAGCGGCACCCTCACCCATAAGGAAATGCGCTACGGTGATATCGGGCGCACCGAGGTTCGACATAGATCGGTACTGCAGGCACTGGCAATGTTGAAGACCGCGGCGGAAAACGCCTAGGCGATCCAGGCAATTCTACGCCACGCTTTCCGTCTTGCCGGAGGACCGGGGAAACAGCCTCCAAAGTTCATTAAACGGCATCGGGTGACTGAACAGATAGCCCTGCATCTCCGTGCACCCGGCGAGCCGTACCAGTTCCAATTGCTCGTCGGTCTCAATGCCTTCCGCCGTCGTTCCCACATTGAGGACAGTGGCAAGCTGCACGACGGCGCGAACGATTGCCATCGACACGTCGTTTCCTCGCGCGAGGTCGCCGATGAATGCGCGATCGATCTTGATTTTGTCCAACGGAAAACGGCGAAGATAGTTCAGTGACGAATATCCTGTACCAAAATCGTCCATCACGATCTGCACGCCAAGCGCGCGCAGTTGCTGCAGGACGGCAAGTGTCTTGTCGTCATCTTGCAGAAGAACTTCTTCTGTAATTTCAAGTTCAAGTCGCTGTGGTGACAATCCTGACGCAGCAAGCGCCGAGATGACGATTCTGCTCAATCCGCGATCATTAATTTGTGCAGGCGAAAGATTGACCGCAACCTTTACTTCTGCCGGCCATTTGGCGGCATCCGCGCACGCTTTCCGCAAAACCCACTCCCCAAGGGGAACGATCAGGCCGCTCTCTTCGGCAATCGGGATAAACTCGTCAGGCGCAAGCGTTCCGTGTTTCGGATGGGGCCAACGCACGAGCGCCTCCATGCCGACAATTGCGTTGTCGTCGATCCTCACCACCGGTTGGTAGTGGAGCTCCAGAGCGCCCTTTGCGACAGCATCATGCAGATCCAATTCAATCCCGCGCCGCGCTCTCATGATGGCGGCCATCTCCGGATTGAAAAAACGAAATACATTGCGTCCTGCCGCCTTCGCCCGATAGAGCGCCATGTCGGCCTGTTTCATCAGGTCGACCGGGGTCGTCGCATTGGCCGGTGCCAGCGAAATTCCAATGCTCACATTCGTCACCACATGCAGCCCATCGAGGTCAAAAGGCGATTTCACTGCCTCCTGGATACGGCTGACCAGCAACGATGCTCCCATTGGCTGCTCAATGCCGGTCTGGATGATCGCAAACTCATCACCGCCCAGGCGGGCGATTGTGTCCGACTCGCCGATGCAACCGAGCAGCCGCCTAGTGACGGTCTTAAGCAGTTCGTCCCCGATTGAGTGGCCGTGGGTATCATTGATTTCCTTGAAATGATCGAGATCGAGGCAGAGCACCGCCAGTTGTTCGCCCCGCTTGACGCGTTCGAGCTCACGGTCCAGCCGTTCATAATATTGCGAACAATTCAGGAGGTCCGTCAACGGGTCGTGATGAGCCATGTGCAGGATGATGTCTTCAGCCTTTCGGCGCTCCGTTACGTCTTCGATGAGCGCCATCAATAGCTGTGCCTTGTTGTCGGCTCCGTGAACCACGAGCCTGGTAGTGGTTACGGTACGCAGGCCATTGTTCGGCGTCAGTACCGGGAATTCCCCGTTGACAATTCGCCTGTCCAATTGCAAGGCGCGCTTGTCGTGCCCATCGATCTTATCGGCATCCTCGGGCCCAAACAGTTCGTAGACTGTCTTGCCGATGATCTGGTCGCGCGAAATTCCCATGAATTTTTCGTACGCTTGATTGATAAGCGTAAATCGAAGCTCTTTGAGTTCCTTGACGACGATCGGCGCCGGCACATGCTCGATCATTGCCGCGAGAACGTCTTTAGCCTGGCGGACCTCGTCGGAAGAGTGTTCGGCGTCCTGGCTTCGCTGTTGCAATGATTCCGCCATTCGGTTGACGCTGGCGGCGAGATCTCCAAGTTCATCATCGCTGCGAATGGCGGACCGGTGGCCGAGCTCGCCGGCGGCAAGAATCGAAACATCTTTACCGAGTTGACGGAGCGGGCGGACAATTCGTCCGGAAAGCATCCATGCAATCGCAAGCGCTATGGAGATTGCGATTGCACTGAATAGCGTGCCCCATCGCAATCGTGAAACGATTACCTCAAGTGCTGCATGGCGCGGCAAGCCAACCGACACGAGCCAAGGAACCTGGCGCGCCATGGAAGATCCCGTAATCCGCTCGACATCATCCGACCACCGCGTAGTGCCGCTTGTTTCTTTGGCCGCGATTTGCCGCGCAACATCGCTATTGCCGCTGATGTTGCGGCCAATCCAGCCGAGACCGTGGGCGGTATGAACTACGACAATTCCGTGTTCATCCACAATTCTGATGACGCTTCCGGCAGGAAAGTTATGCGACCTGAGCGCACTTTGGAAATACTCGAGACGTATGCCCATTGCGAGGACAGCCCGCACCCGATTCGCTTCATCTCTGACCGAACGCGCAAATACGACAGTCCACTGCCCATTGAAACGGGAGCGGATCACGCCGCTGAATGCGAGACGTTTGCCCGCCAATGCATCCCGAAAATACGGCCGATCGATAACGAGAACAGGGTCGCTATTTGAACTATCCATCCTCCCGATTTCTGCTCCATCAGGCGACAGCAGCAACACATTGCTCACATAATCTGGCAGTTCGGTCTTGAATTTTCGCAACAAGGTATCATTTGCCGATTTATCAACGGCGTGCGTTCGCAGGGCATAGGAAAGCCCGGCCATCAGATTTTCGATGTTGCTTATTTCGCCATCGATTTGCGCTGCGAGAATTTGCGAATCATTGAGAACGCGCTGCATGGCCTTGGCGTACTCGCTTCGCCATTGGTTCCAAAGACCGGCGCCAATCAACGCCAAAAACGGCACAATGGCCGCAACAACAAGTCCCAAAAGCCTTGCTCGAATGCTGCTCGGCAGCATCAACGCATCTCCACCCGGATTTGATTTTCATTGTCCGGGCGGAAACCTGCTTACATCTTAGGGATTTCGTTCGCGTTGTAGTGGCTTACAGAACTACCGCTTTTTCCCGCTAGGTTTAAAGAATCATAAACGGATCGGGCGCCTGCCCTCGTTCGGTAAACGGCCCGAATTTGTGCTTGTCATGCGGGTCTCGCCGTTTATTTCCCGCAATTGCAGCTAAAATGGCAGTGCCATGACGGCTATTCCCGCGAGGCCTCTTCAGGTGCAATCCAAGCTGCTGGGCGCCCTGGCCCTTATCACGATGACGGCGCTTCCTGCGCATGGACAAGGCAGCCTGACAGCGCATTACACCATCTCGATGACCGCCGTGCCTATCGGCGAGATCCACTGGCTCATCGATATCGGCGACAAACGCTACACCTCGACTGCAACCGGAAAGGCCAGCGGGGTGCTCAGCGTGCTGGTGAACGGAGAAGGTTCGGTTGAAACGCGCGGCACGGTCGGCGACAGACGAACGACACCTTTGGATTTCTTCTCTCACATTGTCGACGATGATGGTGACACTGATCTACGCGTAACGTTCGAAAACGGAGTCGCCAGACAAACGACGGTCCGGGGCCCGCCGCCCAAACCGGACCGCTTACCCGTGACAGATGCCGATCTTCACGGCGTCAGCGATCCACTGTCGGCAATGCTCATACATGCCAAGAACGGTAGCGCAATTCTCAATACAGACGATTGCAATCGCGTTCTGCTGATTTTCGACGGCCGACGGCGCTACAATCTCGCGCTGTCATATCTTCGCGCCGATAAGTTCAAGGCTGCGAGCGGCTATTCAGGCCAGGTCCTCGTATGCGGGGTCGTGCTGCAGCCGATCGCCGGTTACAAGCGCGACAGCCTGCTGGTAAAATACGTCGCGGGCCGGCGCGATATGGAATTATGGTTTGCGCCGATTGCCGGCACGGCGATCCTGGCGCCGATTCAGGTATCGATGCCGACCTTGATTGGAACGCTGAAAATCGTGGCAGACAAATTTGATACCTCCGCGGTAAAGTCGGCTATACCTGCATCCGTCGACACACTTCCCCTCGCCCCGCCGCGCTAGCCGCGCCCGCGCCCATAAACTACGTCCGCGCGTTTCTCGAAAGCTGCGGCCATGCGGCGGAACACGCTGTCGAACATCGCGCCCATCAGCATTGCCAAGGTGCGACTTCTGAATTCATATTCAATGAAGAATTCGACGTCGCAAGCACTCTCACTCGCCGGATGAAACGCCCAGCGGTTCTGCATGCGGCTGAATGGACCATCGAGGTATTCGACCAAGATCGTCAAATTCGTCTTGTCGAGAGTCGCCCGGCTGGTGAATGTCTGGCGGATCATTTTGTAGGCGACCGTCATGGCGGCGACCATGACTGTCGTACCTTCTCCCTTTTCCGTGCGGCTTCGCACTTTCATTTCGGCACAAAGCGGCACAAATTCCGGATATTTCTCCACGTCGGCCACAAGGTCGAACATCTCCGATGCGGCGTGGGGGACGCGCCGCTTGGTGGCGAATTCCGGCATCGCTTAGTGCTGGGAAGCTCGCGCGGCCTTGAGCCGCGCGAAATCCTCACCGGCGTGGTGCGAAGATCGCGTGAGCGGAGAGGAAGCCACCATCAGAAACCCTTTGCTGTATGCAATGGTCTTGAGGGCCTCGAACTCGTCGGGCGGAATGAAGCGCTTTACCTCATGATGCTTGCGTGTCGGCTGAAGATATTGCCCAACGGTAAGAAAATCGACATCAGCCGAACGCAGGTCGTCCATAACCTGCAGGACCTCGTTTCGTTCCTCGCCCAGCCCCACCATAATGCCGGACTTGGTGAACATCGTCGGGTCCAACTCTTTCACCCTTTGCAACAGCCGAAGCGAATGGAAATAACGAGCGCCCGGCCGTGCCGTGAGATATAGTGACGGTACGGTTTCCAGATTGTGGTTGAATACGTCAGGTCTCGCCCCTACGACTTTCTCCAAAGCGCCGTCCTTTCGCAAAAAATCGGGCGTCAGCACTTCGATGGTCGTCTGCGGGCAAGCGTTGCGGATGGCGCGGATCGTGTCGGCAAAATGTTGAGCCCCGCCGTCGGCGAGATCGTCACGATCAACGGACGTGACGACGATGTGGGCAAGACCCAATTTGGCGGTCGCCTCGCCAACATGGGTCGGTTCGCCCGGATCGAGCGCACCGGGCAAGCCGGTCTTCACATTGCAGAACGCGCAGGCGCGGGTGCATGTGTCGCCCATGATCATGAAGGTCGCGTGCTTCTTTTCCCAGCACTCGCCGATATTCGGGCAGCCGGCTTCTTCGCACACGGTGTGCAAGCCATTGTCGCGCATGATGCGCTGTGTCTCGAAATAGCCAGGCGATACCGGCGCTTTGACGCGGATCCAATCCGGCTTTTTCGGCGCGACGGAATCGGGTTTATGCGCCTTTTCAGGGTGGCGGGGGCGCGGGTTAGTCAGATCAAGAACGACGGCCATGCGCCTTACTTACGGCTGCGGTCGGCTGGCTGCAAGGCGGCCCCGCGTGCCCGAGCCGGGTCAGGCTCGCCTTATAGCCCGCCAGATCAGCAGAAAAACGACGGCGCCAAAGGTGGCAGTGATCAGATTGCCCCAGAAATCCGGCATGACCTGCAGATTGAGCTTCTCGAACAGAAAGCCACCGACAATAGCGCCGACCAGACCGACCGCGACGTTGCCGAACAGGCCGCCGCGTCCGCCCAATATGGCGTGCGCCAGCCAGCCCGCGATGAGCCCGATGATGATCCAGGCAATGACTCCCATAAATTCCTCCATGTGCCTCGGGCCGGTACCGCACCCGTCCGAATCTAGTATACGGCTGCGAGCAATTCCCCGTTAAGCCTGTCCGCATTGCGTCCGAGTCCGATTCATTCAGACTGAGGCAATTCCTTTACGAACAATTCGTTCGAGCGTGATCTTATCGGAAAATCAGGTCCCACCAATCGGGACCGTGCGCTAGCCGGCAGGGTTGAAATGACCGACGCATCGCTCGAAAGAACCGCGGCGCACTCCCCGGGGCTAGTCCTCGCCACTTACACGGCTTCAGTGTTTCTGAGCGCGCTGCTGCTGTTCGGCGTCCAGCCAATGTTCACCCGCATGGTATTGCCGGAGCTCGGCGGTTCGCCGTCGGTGTGGTCGATCGCGATGGTGTTTTTTCAAACCATGCTGCTCGCGGGCTATGCCTATGCGCATTGGCTTGCAAAGGCTAAGACGCGTCTGGTGCCGGTGCTCGTGCATCTCGCTTTGCTCTGTGCCGCCGGGCTGACGCTGCCGCTGTCGATCGCGCACGGTTGGGGCGAGCCGCCGGCCAGCGGCACAGCATTCTGGCTGCTCGGCCTATTCACGATCTCGATCGGATTGCCCTTTTTCGCCCTCGCCGCCAACAATCCGCTGTTGCAGACATGGTTCGTTCGCACTGGCCATCACGACGGCAAGGATCCTTATTTTCTTTATGCCGCCTCAAATGTCGGCAGCTTCCTCGCTCTACTGTCCTATCCGATCCTGCTTGAACCGGCCTTTTCGCTGCATACGCAAGATCAGCTATGGAGCGTCGGCTTCGTGGCTCTGGCCGTTTTGATTGGCAGCTGTGGCTATCTGCTGCTGCGATCGCCGCCCATGACCGCCATCGACAGTGCCGCGGAAGCTGCGGCCCCGATGCCGAACTGGCTCACACTCGGCCGCTGGGTCTTCATTTCTGCGGTGCCGTCGGGATTGCTGGTCGCCGTGACCGCTCACATTTCAACCGATATTGCAGCTGCGCCATTGCTGTGGGTCATGCCGCTGTCGCTCTATTTGCTCACCTGGGTTCTGGTGTTTGCACGCAAACCGGTATTCTCGCAGCCCTTTATGCTGCTGATGCAGCCGTTCGCAATCGCCGCAATCATTGCGCTACTACTCTACGCCGGTCGGGTAACGTTGATCCCGAGCCTATCCGCACATCTTTTTGCGTTCTTCGTCATCGCCATGGCGTGTCACGGCGAGCTGGCACGTAGCCGGCCGGCGCCGAAACATCTCACCGCGTTTTATGTTTCGCTTTCGTTAGGCGGCATGATCGGTGGCCTGTTTGCAGGCCTGGTCGCGCCCTATACCTTCTCCTGGATTGCAGAATATCCGATCCTAACCGTATTGGCGGTCCTGTGCCGGCCGTTCAGGCCGGAGCCGTGGCCGGAACTCCAATCCCGGATTCCGCAGATCGCAAAAACACTCTGGGACATTGCCGAAAGCTGGTTCTGGCCAGCCGCCGCTGTTGTTGCCTTGGCGCTGATCCTGCCGTCGTTTCTCGACGTCAAGCTGAGTGCGATAATTCAGCACAGGCTGTATGTCATTGTGTGGGCGCTCGCCGTGATTTCGATCGCGTTGTATCGCGATCCGCCGAAATCAGCACTTGTGGTGGCCCTGGCATTTGCGGCCATCCGGCTTTATCAGGCCGACGTCGGCCGCAGCCAAACGGTGCGCAGTTTCTTTGGTGTCAATCTGGTTTACGAAACCACAGATCGACATTTTCGCGTCCTCATGCATGGTACGACAATTCATGGCGCGCAAAGATTGATGACCGCAGATGGGCGCGCCGTTACGGGACGCCCCGAACCGCTGACATATTATCACCGCGACTCGGCGATGGCGAATGTGATCCGAGCGGTGCGCGCGCGCAGCAGCAGACCGATGCGGGTCGCCGTGATCGGGCTCGGCGCTGGTTCTCTGGCGTGCTATATTGAGCCGAACGAAAAATGGCGCTTTTTCGAAATCGATTCGACCGTCATAGAAATCGCGCGCAACCCGAAATTCTTCAATTTCATTTCAGCCTGCGCGCCGGACCTCCCGATCGTTCCCGGCGACGCGCGGCTTACGTTCGCGAAGGTGCCAGATGGAACTTACGATCTTATCATCGTCGACGCCTATTCCTCGGATGCGATTCCGGTTCACCTCGCCACGCGCGAAGCCATGGCAATCTATAAATCCAAACTCGCGCCGCACGGTGTCGTGACGATGCATATTTCCAATCGTCATCTTGAGCTGAGGAGCGTGGTCGCCGGCATCGCCGCTGCGAATGGTCTCAAAACCTGGCTGTGGAATAGCCGCGACGAACGGGCCAATAGCAAAGAGTTCGTCTCGGCTTCCGACGTCGTTATTGCGGCCCGACAGCCGGAAGATATTGGCGCGCTCGGGCACAGCAAAAAATGGGGAGAGATCGTCCCAAACCCGTCGGTGCGCACCTGGACTGACGATTATTCCAATATCGCCGGCGCGCTCCTACGGCGATATCTGCATCCATACTAGCGGGAATGGCGCGACGGCTGGTGGCCGTTGGGCGGTCATGCCGCTTTTGGCGGCATTCGGTGGTTCGGGGTCGAATTGGAAATTTTCAATTCGTCCTCATTCATGTCGGCGCCGATATCACCGAATAGTGGTGTCGACAAATAGCGTTCACCAGTATCAGGCAACATGGCGAGTATCGTTGAGCCCGGCGCGGCGGTCTTGCAGACTTCCAGCGCGCCGGCGAAAGTTGCGCCGGCAGTGATGCCGACGAAGATACCTTCCTTCTGCGCCAGGTCGCGACTGCATTTCATCGCGTCGGGCGCGGCGATCGTGATGATGCGGCTAATGACGCCGGCATCAACCGCCTCGGCGGTGATCTTCGGAATGAAGTCCGGGCTCCAGCCCTGCATTGGATGCGGCTTGAAGGCCGCATTTGGCGCGGCCGGCGAGCCATCCGGATTGCGCTGCTGGGGCGACTTGGCGGATAGCATGGGCGCATCGGCTGGCTCACACACCACGATCTTTGTGTCTGGTCGCTCCTTACGCAGCACGCGGGAGACGCCCGTGAGCGTCCCGCCGGTGCCGAAACCGGTGACCCAATAATCGAGCTTCTCGCCCTCGAAGTCGTCGATGATCTCGCGCGCCGTGGTACGCTCGTGCATGGCCGGGTTGGCTTCATTCTCGAACTGACGCGTGAGAAACCAGCCGTGCGTCTTGGCGAGTTCGACAGCCTTGTTGACCATGCCAAGGCCGCGCTCCGCGGCCGGCGTGAGCACCACCTTGGCGCCGAGAAAACGCATAAGCTTGCGGCGCTCAACAGAGAACGTCTCGGCCATGGTGACCACCAGCGGATAACCCTTGGCGGCACACACCATAGCCAGGCCAATGCCGGTGTTCCCGGAGGTGGCTTCGATGACGGTCTGACCGGGCTTAAGTGCCCCTGATTTTTCCGCCGCCTCGATGACGCCGAGCGCCAGACGATCCTTTACTGAGCCGAGCGGATTGAAGGCCTCGCTCTTGACGTAAAGGTTGATGCCATTCGGCGCCAGGCGATTGATCTTCACGATCGGCGTGCGACCGACGGTTTCAAGGATATTGTTGAACTTGGCCATCACTTACCTCCCGGCATTTATGTTTCGTCACATATTCAAAACGCGGCCGTACGCATCGAGCACCGCTTCCTTCATCATCTCCGACAGGGTCGGGTGCGGGAAGACGGTGTGCATCAATTCTTCCTCGGTGGTTTCCAAATTCATGGCGACAACATAGCCCTGGATCAATTCGGTCACCTCGGCCCCAACCATATGGGCCCCCAGCAACTGCCCGGTCTTTTTGTCGAAAATCACCTTCACCAATCCCTGATCCTCACCCAATGCAATCGCCTTACCGTTCCCGATAAATGGAAAGCGGCCGACGCGGATGTCGATTTTCTTTTCCTTGGCGGCCTGCTCCGTGAGCCCAACGGATGCAATCTGCGGCGAACAATAGGTACATCCGGGGATCATCAACTTGTTCATCGGGTGCGGATGCAAGCCTTTGATCGCCTCGATGCAGACCACGCCTTCGTGTTCGGCCTTGTGAGCGAGCATGGGTGGGCCGGAGACGTCGCCAATGGCATAGATACCAGGCACGCTCGTCTTGTTGAATTCGTCGACCTTGATGATGCCGCGCTCGGTTTTCACTCCGAGCTTTTCCAATCCGAGATTCTCGATATTACCAACGACGCCGACGGCGGAGACCACGCGTTCGACAGTAATGGTTTGCGTCTTGCCGCTCTCCTCGATCGTCGCGGTGACGCTGTCGGTTTTCTTTTCGAGTTTGGTCACCTTGGCATTGCTATGGATCTTGATGCCCTGCTTCTCGAAACTCTTGCGCGCAAATGCCTGAATTTCATGATCCTCGACGGGCAGAATCTGGGGCAACACCTCGACCACTGTCACGTCTGCGCCAAAATTGCGGAAGAACGAAGCAAACTCGATGCCGATGGCACCAGAACCGATCACCAGCAGGGATTTCGGGATTGCCGGCGGTACCATGGCCTCGAAATAAGTCCAAATCAGTTTCGTATCGGGCTCGAGTCCGGGCAGCACACGCGGGCGCGCGCCGGTCGCGATAATAATATGTTTGGCTTGGTACGCGCCGGCACCGAGAGCACCTTTGGGCGCCTCGGTCTTTGAAGCCTTGACGGTGACCTTTCCGGGTGCGTCGATCGCCGCCTCACCCCAAATCACCGACACCTTGTTCTTCTTCATCAGAAAGCCGACACCGTCGTTAAGCCGCTTGGAGACGGCGCGCGAGCGCTTGACGATTGCGCCCGGGTCGTAGCCGACATTGTCGACTTTCAGGCCGTAATCCTTGGCGTGCTGCATGTAGTGGAAAATCTCGGCCGAGCGCAGCAGAGCCTTGGTCGGAATGCAACCCCAGTTCAGGCAGATGCCGCCGAGATAGTCGCGCTCGACGATTGCTGTCTTGAAACCAAGTTGCGCCGCGCGGATGGCTGTAACGTAGCCACCCGGGCCGGAGCCGATGATGAGGACGTCGAAGGAATTGTCGGCCATGATCTTTTCTTAGGCTGGAATGTTACGCCGGATATATGCACGCAAGACCGCCCATTGAACAGCCACAATGATCACGAGCGGCACATAGAATTGCAACAACCCTTGTCCGTCTCTTGCGAAGTCGAAACGGAGACCCGTTACCGCGATGCCGATTGCGAGAATTATGACGATCGGTACAAGCAACACGGCCATGACAATGGTCAGCGCGCGCTCGCTGCGGGCGCGCCACATAGTGAAACCGAATAACAACGTAACAATCGGCGTATACACCATCGTGCCGATGACGCCATACGCTTCTCCCATACGGCACGAACCGACGTCATCAAAACATGGCATCCATTCGGACGCGGCATAGACCAATGCAAAGCCGAGGCCAAAGGACACGAGTCCGCTGAGTAGAATCGTCAGGAACAATCGCATCGGCCGGACCTTTCGTGGCGGCAGCCGGCGGCGGCTACACAACCATCATAACCGGGCTTTCAATCAGCGCCTTGAATGCGCCAATAAGTTCGGCGCCCAGCGCACCGTCGACGGCACGATGATCGCATGACAGCGTTACACTCATGATTGTCGCGGCCTGAATCATGCCGTTGCGTACGACCGCGCGTTCCTCGCCGGCGCCGACAGCCAGGATTGTCGACTGCGGGGGATTGATGACAGCGGTAAAATCCTTGATTCCGTACATGCCGAGGTTTGACACTGAAGTGGTGCCGCCCTGGTATTCGTGCGGCTTGAGTTTGCGGGCACGGGCCCGGACCGCAAGATCGCGCATTTCGTTGGAAATGGCCGACAGAGATTTTGTTTCGGCATTGCGCACGATCGGCGTAATAAGGCCGCCTGGCAGCGCTACCGCTACACCAACATCCGAATGCTTGTGCTTGAGCATGCCGGATTCCGTCCAGCTCACATTGGCGTCCGGCACGCGTTGCAATGCAAGCGCCAGCGCCTTGATGACGAAGTCATTAACCGAAAGTTTGTACGCAGGTTTGCCATTCTTGTCTTTGGGTGCGAGGGCATTGATTTCCTCTCGCGCGGCCATCAGCTTGCCGATGTCGCAATCCATCGTCTCGTAGAAATGCGGGATAGTCTGTGCTGATGCAGTAAGCCGCTGGGCAATAGTGCGGCGCATTCCGTCATGCGGGACAAAGTCGTAGCTGCCCTCTTCATAGAGGGAACGGATCTGCTGGTCCGACATGGATGGGGCAATAACCGTACCCCCTGTAGGTGAAGTGGCCGGTTGAGCCCCAGCCGCCCGAAGGCCCTTGCCCGATTTCGCATCTTCGATATCGCGCGCGATCACCCGGCCATGGGGGCCGGAACCGGAGACACGGGATAGATCGATGCCTGCTTCTTTCGCCATGCGGCGCGCGAGCGGCGAGGAAAAGACGCGATTTCCCCCGCTCGCCATTGCGGACTGCGGGGCAGGCGGCGCGGCAGGTTTTGGCGTCGCCGCTTGCTGTGGCGCTGAAGGGAGAGCTTTCGGCGATGCGGCCTGCGGTTTAGGCGTTTCGGCCGGCTTTACGGCGGACAAAGCCTTCGCGCCGGCGGCCGCCGCCTTCACGTCCTCGCCCTCGCCGGCAAGCACCGCGATCACTGCGTTCACGGCAACGTCCTGCGTGCCTTCCGGCACGATGATCTTGGCGAGCGTCCCCTCGTCCACTGCCTCGTATTCCATGGTCGCCTTGTCGGTCTCGATCTCGGCGATCACATCACCGGACTTGACCTTGTCGCCCTCCTTCTTCAGCCAACGCGCGAGATTCCCCTTCTCCATGGTTGGCGACAGCGCCGGCATGAGGATGTTGGTGGGCATGGCGAGCCGTTACCGGTAGCAAACGGCTTTCGCCGCCTCGACCACTTCGGCGACCGAGGGCAGCGCCAACTTCTCGAGATTGGCCGCGTACGGCATGGGCACGTCCTTGCCGGTGACGCGCGTGACCGGTGCGTCCAGGTAATCGAACGCCCGCTCCATCAGCCGCGCGGCAATTTCCGCGCCGACGCCTGACTGTGCCCAGCCTTCCTCCACGGCCACGGCGCGGCCGGTCTTCTGTACCGAGGTGACGACAGTGTCGGTGTCCATCGGCTTGAGCGTACGCAGGTCGATGACTTCGGCGTCGATGCCCAGGCCGGCCAGTTCCTCGGCGGCTTTGAGCGCATACGTCATGCCTATCGACCAAGCGACGATAGTCACATCGTTGCCGGCGCGCGCAATCCTGGCCTTCCCGATCGGCAATACAAAATCATCGACCTTCGGCACCGGCGAGGAATGGCCGTAGAGGATTTCGTTTTCCAGGAAGATCACCGGATTGGGATCGCGGATCGCAGCCTTGAGAAGTCCCTTTGCATCGGCGGCGGTCGAAGGTGCAATCACCTTCAGGCCGGGAATATGCGAATACCACGACGAATAGTCCTGGCTGTGCTGGGCGGCGACGCGGGCGGCCGCGCCGTTCGGGCCGCGAAATACGATTGAACAGCCCATCTGGCCGCCTGACATGTATAACGTCTTGGCCGCCGAATTGATCAATTGGTCCATCGCCTGCATGGCGAAATTGAAAGTCATGAATTCAACGATCGGCTTGAGGCCCGCAAGCGCTGCGCCAACCCCCAAACCGGCAAAGCCGTGCTCGGTGATCGGGGTGTCGATCACGCGTTTCGGGCCGAACTCCTGCAATAGCCCCTGGGTAACCTTGTAGGCGCCCTGGTATTCGGCGACCTCTTCGCCCATGACGAACACGTCTTTGTCGCGGCGCATCTCCTCGGCCATGGCGTCGCGCAATGCTTCGCGCATGGTCATGGTTGTCATCTCGGTCCCTGCGGGGATGTCGGGATCACTGGCCACCTGTGCTCGAGGAGCGTCTGGTATAACCGCCGATTTTGGTTCGACTGGCGCTTTCGCCTGCGCAGGTCTCACGGGCGGCGCGGACTCAGATGCCTTTTTCTGCTCTGGGGACACTTTAATGTCCTTGATCGCAGATTTGTCCTCGCCATCGCCCAAAATAACCGCGATCGGTGTGTTCACCGCTATGTCCGCGGTCCCTTCGGGAACAAGAATCTTGCCGACTGTGCCTTCGTCCGCCGCCTCCACTTCCATGGTGGCCTTGTCGGTTTCGATCTCGGCGATGATGTCACCGGATTTGACCTTGTCGCCTTCTTTTATGAGCCATTTGGCGAGATTGCCCTTCTCCATGGTGGGCGAGAGCGCGGGCATGAGG
The DNA here is from genome assembly GCA_963828695.1 of uncultured Alphaproteobacteria bacterium. GTDB lineage: Bacteria > Pseudomonadota > Alphaproteobacteria > Rhizobiales > Xanthobacteraceae > Pseudolabrys. Next base: position 476,902 of record CAWHFS010000002.1, read on the forward strand.
ACTTCGATCGGCATGGGCGCAGACTCTTCCTACACGGACCGGGCGGGAGAATTCATCGATAGATGTCGGTATAGAGCTCGGATGCATCCGGCTCTGGATCATGTGTGGCGAATTCAGCCGCCTGGTTGATCTGGTCGCGCACTTCGCCGTCGATTTTCTTCAACGTCTCTTCGTTGGCGAACTTCTTTTCCAGGATGCGCGCCCGCGCCATGTCGATTGGATCGTGGTGCGAGCGCACCTCTTCCACTTCTTCGCGCGTGCGATATTTCGCCGGATCCGACATCGAGTGGCCGCGATATCGGTAGGTGAGCATTTCCAGAATATAGGGGCCCTTGCCCTCGCGGCACCAGGCGACCGCCTTGTCGCCGGCGGCTTTCACCGCACGCACATCCATGCCGTCGACCTGATCGCCCGGAATGTTGAATGACAGCCCGCGTCGCGACAGGTTCACCTCCGCCGAAGCGCGCGTGATGGCGGTACCCATCGCATAGCGGTTGTTTTCAATCACGTAGATCACCGGCAGTTTCCACAGCTCCGCCATATTGAAGCTTTCGTAAACCTGGCCCTGGTTGGCGGCGCCATCGCCAAAATAGGTCACGCTGATGCTGTTATTGCCGCGATAGTGGTTGGCAAAGGCAAGACCGGTTCCAAGCGGGACCTGCGCGCCGACAATGCCGTGGCCACCATAGAAGCCCTTGGCGACGCTGAACATGTGCATCGAGCCGCCTTTGCCTTTGGAATAGCCATGGGCGCGTCCGGTCAGTTCCGCCATCACGCCCTTGGGGTCCATGCCACACGCAATCATGTGGCCGTGGTCGCGATAACCGGTAATGACCTGGTCGTTCTCTTTCAGGGCCATCTGCATGCCCACCACGACGGCCTCCTGGCCGATGTAAAGGTGGCAGAAACCGCCGATGAGACCCATGCCATACATCTGCCCGGCCTTCTCTTCGAAGCGGCGGATTGTCAACATGGTGCGGTAGGCGGACAGCTCCTGTTCTTTACTGAAGTCGGCAGGCTTGCCCGGCGGCGGCGATTGCTTCGTATCAGTGTTCGGGCTTTTTTTCGCGTCCGCCATGGGCACTCCCTGCGAAAGCAGTCCGACAATTGTGACGGGGTGTCGGTTCAGCCTTGCGACCCCCCAATAGCTTAAATCGTCTGGGGGCGAAAGCGAGAGGCAGCCGGGGCAGCCTTGCAGGCCGCTCAGCCGTGGACAAAGCGGGTGTTATGCGGTGTCGCGCGCACGATCATTGCCGAAAACAGGCTCGGCCCTTTCGGGATCGTGCGTGCCTACTCTCGCGGATGCACGAGAAGCGTCAGGTCTCGCGGATCGACATAGCCCAGAATTGCGCGGGCGCGTTCGTCCAGCATGTCGGGGTCGATCTTGTCGGAGCGCAGCAACGATACCCGGCGCTCCCACAGCACCCGTTCAACCTTCAAGCCATCAAGCTCGGCCTGCATGGTCGCCAATTGCTTGTCGAGGTCCTGATAGGCGCGCAGACCGTGATTGCCGGTGAACGCGTTCACGGCGAAATAGCCGACAAACAGGACGGCAAATATGTAGAGGCCGAGCGCAGTCAGAATGGTGCGGCGGCGACGGTGTGAGACCATGGCGCCCGAAAATGCAGCAGTCGCGTTAAGGCGGCTTTAATGCGCCGGGCACGTCAGATCGGAACGTGCTGGCGGATCTCGTTGAGCACAAAGTTTCCCAGCCGCTTGCCGCGGTTACGCAGGACCTTGAGCGGGCCTTGGTCGACGAAATACGTCAGCAGGATCGAATCCCGCGTCTTCACCCGGTTATGCACCGGATCGGCAGAGTGCCAGGTGTCGCTGCCGACCGCAAAGGCATAGCCCGTATTGGGGGTAAAGCGCATCTGGGTATGCTTTGGCATCGACCCGTCCGGCAATTTCTCATGGAAGATGGTGCCGATGTCGGTATTAGCGTCGTCCTTGGGAAGGTAAAGCTGGACCGTGATGCCCTTCCACCGGGTGTCGGTATGCGGCGTGATCAGATAGCCGGGTATGTCGCGGGTAAGGATCGGAATGGGGTACATGCCAGTCTTGGCAAAACCCGGCCCGAAGCGCTTCGACAGTCCGGGCGCGAGGCGGCGGATGAAAGCTTGGCGCACTTTGTCGGAGCATAGCGCGCGGCCGACGACGTCCCACAACGCGCGTTTCTGCGGCGGCAGATTGCGGATGTACTCGGGGAACAGATCGATCTTCACACGCGTGTGCGTTCCATCGTCGAGGTCGTGCCCCTTGCTACGCCCGTGCATCGGCCGGTAATCGGCTGACTCCGGCATCAGGGCCAGAATCTGCGCATACACATCGTCCGGGAACACACGATCGAATTCGAGATGAAAGAACGGCTTTTCGACCGCACGCGCGGCATCGACTGACTGCGCGACGAATTCGGCGAGGCGCTCGGCCGCCCTGCGGCGATCGTGACTGGACAATACGGTGGTCTGATCCATTGCGGCGGCTCAGGTTTCACGTGAAAACGCAACTCGGACGACAATTTGCGGCAAAGTGCCCGGAAAATGCAAGAACTCGTCTGTGGCCATTACAACGATCGTCAACGTGGCGCCGGTCAGCGCGCCGCCCTCATCACGGTAAGCCCGGCGTATTTTGCCTGCGCGCCCAGCTCCTCCTCAATACGCAACAGTTGATTATATTTTGCAGTGCGGTCGGAGCGGGCAAGCGAGCCGGTCTTGATCTGCCCGCAATTGGTTGCAACAGCGAGATCGGCGATGGTGGAATCTTCAGTCTCGCCCGAGCGGTGCGACATCACGGCGGTATAGGCAGCCTTGTGCGCGGTCTCGACCGCAGCCAAAGTCTCAGTCAGCGTGCCGATCTGGTTGACCTTGATCAGAATCGAATTGGCGATGCCATCCTTGATGCCTTTGGTCAGCCGCGTCACATTGGTCACGAACAGATCGTCGCCGACCAACTGACATTTCCCGCCGATCAGGTCTGTCAGGATTTTCCAACCCTCCCAATCGTCCTCTGCCATGCCGTCTTCGATCGAAATGATTGGATAACGGGCAATCAAATCAGCGAGATATTTTGCCTGCTCCTGTTTCGAACGATATTTGCCCTCGCCTTCATATACGTAGGTTCCATCCTTGAAGAATTCGGTCGCTGCGCAATCGAGCGCAAGCATGATATCGCCACCAGGCTTGTACCCGGCCTTCGCTATCGACTGCATGACAAAATCGAGAGCCGCCTCGGCTGATTTCAGATTGGGCGCAAAGCCACCCTCGTCTCCGACATTGGTATTGAGGCCTGCGGCTTTAAGTTGTCCGTGCAGCGTGTGAAAAATTTCCGAGCCGGCACGAAGCGCTTCCGCAAAGGACGGCGCGCCGACCGGCATAATCATGAACTCCTGAAAGTCGATCGGATTATCTGCATGGACCCCGCCATTGACGATATTCATCATCGGAACCGGCAGTTCCCGCGCGGCGGTGCCGCCGACATAGCGGTAAAGCGGCTCTCGCTTGGCGGCCGCGGCAGCCTTGGCGGCGGCCAGAGACACGCCGAGAATGGCGTTGGCGCCAAGCCGGGCCTTGTTGGGGGTGCCATCGAGCGAAATGAGTGTCTCGTCGATCTTGGCCTGCGCCTCGGCATCCATGCCGCCGAGCGCGTCAAAGATTTCGCCATTGACCGCATCGACCGCTTTGCTCACGCCCTTGCCGAGATATCGCCCCTTGTCGCCGTCACGCAGCTCCACGGCCTCATGGGCGCCGGTGGAAGCGCCAGATGGTACCGCGGCGCGGCCTCTGGAGCCGTCCTCGAGAATGACATCGACTTCCACAGTCGGGTTGCCGCGGCTGTCGAGGATTTCGCGGCCGATAATGTCGGTGATGGCAGTCATGGGGCTATCTGGGCTTTCGGCGATTGAAAATATGCAGGGCTTCTACAGGATGGAGAACCCTCTTGTCATGTCCCGGCCTGGCGGGCATCCAGATGCCGCAAAACGTGCGATAAATGCCAATGGCCAAGAAACCGCTGCAACTGGGACGTCCCAGTCCAATTCCCGCCTCACCCGACAAGGCCAGCTTCGATCGCGTGCCTAATCCGCACGCGAACACGGACTACGTGGCACGCTTCACCGCGCCTGAGTTCACCACGCTGTGCCCGATTACCGGCCAGCCTGACTTCGCCCACCTGGTGATCGACTATGTTCCTGGTCGTTTCCTGGTCGAGTCGAAGTCGCTCAAGCTTTACCTGAACAGCTTCCGCAATCACGGCGCTTTCCATGAGGATTGCACCGTGGCCATCGGCAAGAAACTGTTCGCGCTGCTCCATCCCAAATGGCTGCGCATCGGCGGCTACTGGTATCCGCGCGGGGGCATGCCGATCGACGTATTCTGGCAAGGCGGCAAACTGCCGAAGAACGTCTGGGTGCCCGATCAAGGCGTGGCACCTTATCGCGGGCGCGGCTGAACCTTACCCGACGATCGCGTGCGGCAGGAAACGCGACGTGTTCTTTGTAATCGCACTTACATCCTCGCGCACGCAAAGTCCGCACGCCTCGCCGGCAGCAAACCATGAACCGAGCACCGTGTAGCTGTCGCCGAACCGCGGCAGCGCCGCGATCGCCTGCCGGACAAATCCCTCGCTGCCGTAAGGGCCTTCGTCCCTGTCGAGCATGCGTCCCTCGGTCATGAGCTCGATATTCGCCCCTTCACGTGAATATAGCGGTTTGCGGGCGTACGAATTGCCAAGCGTCACGGCCTTCGGATCGTCGTCGAAATACGCAGGCAACAAATTGGGGTGGTTCGGAAACATCTCCCACAACAACGGCAGGATTCCCTTGTTGGAAAGGACAGCCTTCCAGGGCGGCTCGACAAATTGTGTCACCGAGCCGGTCAACGAAGCGCCGAACGATTCGCGCATCATCCATTCCCAAGGGTAAAGCTTGAACAGCAGTTCAATTGGATGGTTGTCGCCATCGACGAATTGCTTGACGGCATTCCTGCCGATGTCTTCGATCGGCAGAACCGTTGTCGCGAGCCCGGCCTGATGAGCGCAATCCTCAAGGTAAAGAATATTTCCGGCATCTTCCGGACTATCCATCATTGCGGTGAGATGCAGCGGTCGGCCCCGGCCGATATCCTTCCACCCCAGTATCAGCCGCTCGTGCAATGAATTGAACTGGTCGGCGTCTTTCGGCAGCACATTGCGCGCAATGGCATCTTCGAGCCATTTCCACTGAAACACTCCGGTTTCGAGGACCGATGTCGGCGTGTCGGCATTGTATTCAAGCAGTTTCGCAGGCCCGGTTCCGTCATAGCGCAGGTCAAAACGCCCGTAGAGGCTCGGCTCTGACTTTTTCCAGCTGCGCGCAATCCAGTTCCAGAACGGCACCGGAATTGCCAGCCGCCGCATGAGATGCTCGTCGTCAACGACGCGCGCGACCAGTTCGCGGCATAGTCCGTCCAATTCGGCGGTCGGCGCCTCGAGATCGCGTTCGATTTCCTCGAGGGTGAACGCGTAATAGGCGCGCTCGTCCCAATACCGCTCGCCGTCGATAGTGTGAAAATCGAAGCCGATTTCTTCCGCGCGGTCGCGCCAGTCGGGACGTTCTTCGCTGACAATCCGCTGCATCAGCCGCCGGAAAAATGAAACCCGATTGAACGGCCAAAACTGCCGAAGCCGCCACGAAATCCCGAGCTGTGCCCGATTGAGGGTACCGATGTATGACTGGTCGACTGCGAAAACGCGCCGGTGCGCCGCGAAGGCCGGGCGGCATCATCCGAGTAGCTGGACCAGTGGTAACGGCGCCCCCAGGACGAGCGCCGCGTCAACTCGCAAGGTGTCACGGGTTTCGCACTGTTGGCCACTCCGGGAGCCAGTGTTCGCGGACTGACCGCACCGGGCGCGATCGCCGACGGCTTTTCTGCCGCCGTGCAGTCGCTTTGTGGAAACAACGCATAGGCCGAAGCGCCGGCAGTGGTCACGCCCATAAGCAACAACGCGACCTGGGATGATCGCTTCATCGCCGCCTCACAGGGCCATCGACGCTGCGCTCAGGAGCCCGGCAGTGAGCGAAGAGAGGCCGAGCCAAATCGCCGGTGCCAGGTCGCCTCGCGATATCCGGGCCGAAAGATCTGGTATCGGGACACGCGCGACGTAAAAGGTCATGAGCTGCACAACCAGCGCGACCACACCCCAAACCGCACAGTCGATCAGATTGACAGCGTGCGCGATGGCGCTTGCCAACGGGAGCGCAAATCCGAGCAGGCTCAGTCCCAGCGATATTGCGGCGCCGGGCACGTTGTTTCGGATAAGCTCAAATTCGTTGATCGGCGTAATATGCGTGTAAATGAGCAAGAACGCGATCACCAACGCCGCTGCCAGACAAAAATATGCAATAAATGCCGGCAGCCCCTGAAGCGACTGCAAGACCATGACCCGCCCCCATCGTAAGTCGCCGCGATCATAACGGAGTCCTCACGACTGCGAAGTCGATTTGTGATGATCTCAACAATATCACGCGGGCGCAGTTGCCGGACGCTTGAGTCGCACGGCGCAAGTCCATCCGGTTGCCGCCAGCATGACCGCGCCTGCCAGCAGCACCGGAACAATACCCACGCCGCTCGACAGACCGAGCCCATAAACCACTGGTCCCAGGGCCTGCCCGAGAAAGAAGAACGCCGAATGGCCGGCCGTTGCCGAGCCGCGCGCGCCGGGGGCAAGCTCGGTGACATAGACCTGGATACAGCCGTGCAGCATGTAAAAACCGAAACCGAGCAGAATGAAATTGGCAAATTCGACCGGCCAGGGCGCGCGGAAAGCGATTACAATCAGGCATAACGCCATCACCATGCCGCCGCCGGCCATCAGGCGCCTCTCGCCGATATTTGCCAGCAGCCACCCGACCGAGATGGTGTAAATCACACCGCCGATCCCGAAGCCCGCGATGACAACGCCGGCAATAGAGGCCTGGGTTACCCCGCCAGCCCGCAACATGCCCGCCATATAGGGAAATACGCCAAACAGGAAAGTTGCTTCCACGAACACCGCACCGAAGCAGTACTTTGCCAGCGGATTGCTGAAGATCGCACGATAGTTTGGAACGAGCGTCGAGAGGTCAAAGTGGCCCGGCTTTTCCCCCATGCTGCGGAAACCCGGGATTGCGACGACCAGCGCAATCAGATCGATCGCGCCCGTCGCAAAAAATACTCCGCGCCAACCGATCAGATCGCCGATCACGCCGGCCCCTGACGCGCCCAGCAGGTTACCGGTCATTGCGGCAAACAACAACCGGCCTATTGCCACCTGGCGCTGCGCAACAGGCACGCGGTCGCCGGCGACGGCCAATGCAATCGGAAAGACACCGCCGGCCGCGATACCTGCGACCACGCGCAATCCCATCAGCATCTCGAAATTTGTCGCGAACCCGCATGCAATGGTCGCGATGCCAAGGACAAGCATGCAGATCGCGATCAACCGGGTCTTGCTGAACATATCCGCGAGCGCGCCGAGTACCGGCTGGATCAGCGCGTAGGGCAAGGTAAAGCCGGTTGATAACAACGCGGCGGTCGTCGTAGCCACGTTGAGACCATGAGCAATCTGCGGGATGACGGGATCGACCGAGCGCATGAACAGCGTCGTCGCGAAGATGACGAACGCCATGAGGTTGAGAACGCGGCCCATAATGCTTGCGATGCGCCAGGATCAGCGTTTCGCCAACCGGTCGAACTCGACGAGCGTGCGCAATAGCGGCTCCATCTCCTTCAGCGGCATCATATTGGGACCGTCGGAAGGCGCCTTGTCTGGATCCTGGTGGGTCTCGATGAATATACCGGCAACACCAACCGCCACCGCTGCGCGCGCCAGCACCGGCACGAATTCACGTTCGCCGCCGGACTTGTCGCCCTGCCCGCCCGGCTGCTGGACCGAATGCGTGGCATCAAAAATTACCGGGGCATGCGTTTCGCGTTTGAGAATCGGCAGCGCACGCATGTCCGAGACCAAAGTGTTGTAGCCGAACGAAACGCCGCGCTCGGTTACAAGCACATTCTTGTTTCCCGCGCCGATGATTTTTTGAATGACGTTCGGCATATCCCAGGGTGCCAGGAACTGGCCTTTTTTGACATTGATAGCGCGCCCGGTTTTTGCGGCGGCGACCAGCAGGTCCGTCTGCCGGCACAGGAATGCCGGGATTTGCAATACGTCCACCGCCTCGGCCACGGGCGCACATTGTCCGGCTTCGTGCACGTCAGAGAGCACCGGAATATTCAGTGTGTCGCGGATCTCGGCAAATATCGGCAACGCCTGCTCAAGCCCCAGACCACGCGCCGATCTGGCGGACGTACGGTTCGCCTTGTCGAACGATGTCTTGTAGACGAGGCCAATGCCGACTTTGGCTGAGATTTCCTTCAGCGCCTTTGCCATCTCCAGTGCATGAGTGCGACTTTCCAGCGCGCAAGGCCCCGCGATCAATGCCAGCGGCAGCGCATTGCCAAATCGTACGGCGCCGACCGCGACTTCGGGATTGGCGGTAAGGGCTTGGTTCAAGGCAACTCCGTTCTCGCGCGCGCGACCATGAAACGCCCAAGACGCCCGGTCAACGGGCCGGTTCGAATACCAGCACCGCGCCCATGGCGTCTTCAGGTCCAACTATAACGGCATTTTCGGCGTATAAGCCGCCAATGCCGGCAAGTTCAGGCACGGCTTGCAACAGGCTCGCATCCGCGGCGGCAAATCGCAGCGCCGCCAGCCGCGCGCCGCGCGAGACCTCCGGCGCCCGAACGCCAAAGCGTCCCAGGAATGCGGCTGGAGTTGTGACTTCGATGACGCCGCGTGGGGTCTCAATCGAAAACCCCTCCGCCGTGGGCGCGGCGTTGCTCGCGCCGACAAAGGCCAGGAGGAAATCCCGGTGCCGCAGCGGATAGTCCGCCACCAAGACGATGCCGGCGATACCTGAAACGCTGTTGGCATGTTTCTGAAATGCCGGATTCCAGAAATTCTCCGGAAAATGCTGTTGACAGGTGGCAAAGTGGATTTCGGGCGCAAGCCTGTCGTCGGCAAAAGCAAGCGAGAAGCCCACTTTCACCGTCGCCCCGTCCGGCCGCTTGCCCTCGCGTTCAAATCGCATCACGTCGGACCCTGCGATCTCTGCTGAACGAAACGCAGCAACGTCGGAGTCCGCATCTTTCGATTCCAGAATGAGCAGCGACAGGCCTTCGTGCCGTTCGACAAAATCGCGGTTGTAGGCGGCAAACAGTTTCGAAAATCCGTCTTCGCCCAATTTTTCCGGCTCGGCCATTGTCAGCAATTCGATGAAGAAGCCCGGAAACTGGATGATGTGATTGTGGGTGCCCCAGGGATGGCGGTTGCGCGCGCCCACCGTAAATCCCAGCCCGCGATAAAGATCCGCCGCCGCGTCGAGGTCGCTGACCGCGTGGACAATATGATCGAGGCCGCGGGCCATTGCCGCCGCGCTACACCAGCCGGCTCTGTTCGACTGCTGCGCCGATAAAGGAGGCGAACAGCGGGTGCGGTTCGAACGGCCGAGACTTCAATTCAGGATGGAATTGCACGCCGATAAACCAGGGATGGTCCTCGTATTCGATGATTTCAGGCAGAATTCCGTCAGGCGACATGCCGGAAAAACGCATGCCGCGCTGCTCGAGCCTTCCCTTGTAGGCGGTATTGACCTCATAGCGGTGTCGGTGCCGTTCGGAGATCTCTGTCGCGCCGTAAATTTCGGCGACGCGGCTGCCGCGGGAGAGCACCGCCGGATAGGCGCCGAGCCGCATGGTGCCGCCAAGATCGCCGCCCGTGGCACGCTTCTGCAGTTCATTGCCTTTGATCCATTCGGTCATCAAGCCGACTACCGGCTCGGACGTTTGGCCGAATTCGGTCGAATTGGCCTGGTCGATGCCGCACAAATTGCGGGCGGCTTCAACCACGGCCATTTGCATGCCGAAGCAGATGCCGAAATAAGGAACATTGCGCTCGCGGGCGAAACGCGCTGCGCGGATTTTTCCTTCGGCGCCGCGCTGGCCAAAACCGCCAGGCACGAGGATGCCATTGACCTGCTCAAGAAAAGGCGCCGGATCTTCATTCTCGAAAACGTCGGCCTCGATCCAGTCGAGATTGACTTTTACCTTGTTGGCAATGCCCCCGTGAGACAGCGCCTCGATCAGGGACTTGTAGGCGTCTTTCAGGCCCGTGTATTTGCCGACGATTGCGATCGTGACGTCACCTTCCGGGTTGCGGATGCGCTCGTTGATGAGGTGCCAGCGATCCAGTTCCGCCGCCGCTTTCGTTTCTATGCCGAACGCACCGAGCACTTCGCGATCCAGACCCGCGGCAGAATATGCTTCAGGCACGGCATAGATGTTGTCGACGTCGCGGGCCTCGATCACCGCATTGTCCCGGACATTGCAGAACAGCGCGAGCTTCCGCCGCTCGCTGTCCGGGATCGGGCGATCGGTGCGGCACAACAGAATATCGGGCTGAATGCCGATCGAACGCAGTTCTTTAACCGAATGTTGTGTCGGCTTGGTCTTCAGCTCGCCTGCGCTTGGAATGAACGGCAACAAGGTCAGGTGAATGTAGACGGCATGATTGCGTGGCAGCTCGTTGCCCAATTGCCGGATGGCCTCGAAAAATGGCAGGCCCTCGATATCGCCGACGGTGCCGCCGATCTCGCACAGCACGAAATCAAAACCGTCATTACCCTCGCGGATGAAGTCCTTGATCGCATTTGTGACGTGCGGAATGACCTGGATGGTGGCTCCGAGATAGTCTCCGCGTCGTTCCTTGGCGAGGATGTCCTGGTAAATACGGCCGGTCGTAATGTTGTCCTGGCGCGTCGCAGGACGGCCCGTGAAGCGTTCATAATGGCCGAGGTCGAGATCGGTTTCCGCACCATCGTCCGTGACGAACACTTCGCCGTGCTGATAGGGCGACATCGTGCCAGGATCGACGTTGATATACGGGTCGAGCTTGCGCAGGCGAACCTTGTAGCCGCGCGCTTGCAGCAGCGCGCCGAGCGCGGCGGATGCAAGACCCTTACCCAGTGAGGAAACCACGCCGCCGGTGATGAAAATGTACCGCGCCATGGGACCTAACCTTTAGCGGCAGCGAATCAATTCGACGAGCGCGAAAACGTCAGAGCAGGTCTTCGCCTGTGATCAACTCGGGAAAACGCCGCAATCTTCAAACGCTGGATCGATATATTCATCTTTCGCCTCAGCACTACCCTCAGACCAGATGGCCACCGCGGCCCATAACGCTGAAGGGCCGGTTTCCCGGCCCTTCCTTGATCTTGTTCACTTCGACTGCGGCACCACCGGACCGCTCGGCGCCGCGGGGGCCGCCGGCGCGCCTGAGGGCGCACCCTGTTGCAGCTTGTTGAGGAGACCGCCACTCCCGCCGCTCAATGGCGGAGGCGCCGTTGGGGCATTCTGGGTTGGAGCCGGCACGCCGGGCCCACCCTGCAGGATTGTACTTGGCTTGCGATTCAGCCCCGCCAGGATCGACAGCAGCAGGCTGGTCAAAAAGAACAGGCCCGCAAGGATGGCGGTCGCGCGTGTCAGCACATTGGCAGTGCCCCGGCTGGTCATGAATCCGCCGGTCGACCCGATGCCAAGCCCGCCGCCCTCGGAGCGCTGCAGCAGCACCACACCAATCAAGGCGAGCACCAGCATCAGATGAATGACGATGACGACATGCTGCATAGGGCATAAATCCGTTCAAACGCGCTGATCCGGGCTGCCCGCCCAGGCGGCGCTTCGCAGGCCATATAGGAATTCGCCGCGGTCTCTACACGATCATTTGCCGCTTTTCCACCCTCGCCCGGCCTATCGGTAAACCGCGGCAATTGCGAGGAAATCGTCTGCCCTCAGGCTGGCGCCCCCGACCAGCGCACCGTTCACGTTGGCAACGGCTAGCAGATCCTTGGCATTTTTCGGCGTGACCGAGCCGCCATAGAGGATGCGCACGCATCCACCTTCGCCGCCAAACCGTGCTTCCAGCCGCGCGCGGACGAAAGCATGCACCTGGGCGACATCAGCCGGCGTTGGGGTAACGCCGCTCCCGATTGCCCAGACCGGCTCATAGGCGACCACAAGATTGGCACCAGTGCCACCATCGGGTAGCGAACCGTCGAGCTGAAGGCCGACCACGTCAATGGTATTACCCGCATCTCGCTGGGAGCGTTGCTCGCCGACGCAGACGATGGCACCCAGCCCCGCCCGCCATGCAGCTTGTGCCTTCGCGCGTACTTGTGCGTCGGTTTCATGATGGTCCTGGCGCCGCTCGGAATGACCGACAATCACTGCACGCGCGCCGGCATCGGCCAACATTTCGGCTGAGATGTCACCAGTATGGGCCCCGGAGCGATCGGCATGGCAATCCTGTCCACCGATCGCCACGGCAGATCCGCGCGCGGCTCCCGCAAAGCTCGCAACGAGCGTTGCCGGCGGGCAGACCATCAGGTCGACCTTACCGGCAAGAGCGCCCGCGCCATGGATGATTTTGGCCAGCTCGCCTTCTGAAGCGGCAAGCCCATTCATTTTCCAGTTGCCCGCCACGAGCGGGCGAAGATTGGCTGCTGCCATCGTAAAGTCCTTATCCGCGTGCGGTTATCAGACCCGCCTCACGGACGCCAGAGCGTGCCGGCGGGAGACCGATCCTTCTTGAGTTGCAAGGAGTTGGCCCGCGGCTTAAAAGGACGCGTCCATCCCCGTCATTCGATCCTCTGCAACAGCCACGAAGAAACGCGCGCATGCTCCGCGGTATCCACAAAGCCTCCTCGACCTGGCTCGGCAAGGCCGTCATGGCCGGCGTCATGGGCGTGCTGGTGATCAGTTTCGCGATCTGGGGCATCGGCGACATTTTCCGCGGCTTCGGGCTCAATTCGGCGGTCAAGATCGGCAAGACGGAGATTTCGATCGAGCAATTTCGTCAATTCTACAACGACCGCCTGCAGCAGATCGGGCGCCGGATCGGCAGACCACTCACACCCGATCAGGCGCGCGCACTCGGCCTCGACCGTCAGGCGCTGACCGAACTGATTGCCGAGACCACCCTCGATGAGCAGGCCAAGGCATTGCGGCTCGGGGTCCCCGACGCCGATATTGTGCGGCGCATCACCTCGGATCCGACCTTCCGCGGACCGACCGGCCAGTTCGATCGATTTCGCTTCGAGGAAATCATCCGCCGCGCAGGATTCACCGAAGCTCGCTTTGTCGAGGAGCAGCGCCGCGTGATGTTGCGAAGGCAGATTGCCCAAAGCATCAGTGGCGACCTGCAGATTCCCTTGGCGGCGATGACGGCGATCGATCAGTATCAAAACGAAAAGCGCGGGATCGAGTATCTCGCGCTTGGAGCGGCACAGGCTGGCGATATTCCGGCACCGACGTCTGATGTCCTCGACAAATACTTCGAAGACCGCAAGGTCCTGTTCCGCGCACCCGAATTCCGCAAGGTCGCGCTGCTGGCGCTGACCCCCGCCGAAATCGCAAAGCCCGAGTCGGTAAGCGATTCCGATGCAAAAACCTATTACGAACAGCGAAAGGCCAACTACGGCACGCCGGAAAAACGTGAGGTGCGTCAGATCGTATTTCAAAATCCGGAAGAGGCGGCAGCGGCGCGCGAACGCATCGAAAAAGGTCTTTCATTCGCTGATCTCGCCAAGGAGCGCGGACTGAAGGAAAGCGACACGGATCTTGGCATGGTTACGAAGGCTGCAATCATCGATCCGGCAGCCGCGGATGCGGCATTTGCGCTCAAGGCCAACGAAGTCAGCCAACCAATCAAGGGCCGGTTCGGCAGCCTGCTCCTGCAGGTCGGCAAGATCGAACCCGGCACCCAGAAGACCTACGAAGACGTAGCGACGCAGATCAAACGTGAAATTGCCGAAACCAGAGCGCGTACCACGATCGGCGACCTCCGGGACAAGTTCGAGGATGAGCGCGCTGCCGGGTCCACCCTGGTTGAGGCCGCCAAAAAACTCGGCCTCAAATCCCGCACGATCGATGCGGTAGACCGCTCCGGCCGGGCGGCGGACGGAAAGCCGGTTCCTGATTTGCCGAAGTCACCGGACGTCGTCGCCGCGGCATTCTCGAGTGATGTCGGCGTCGACAATGATCCGCTCCAGCTGCCGGCCGGCGGCTATCTCTGGTATGACGTCGCCGGTATCACGCCTTCGCGCGATCGCACTCTCGCCGAGGTGAAGGACAAGGTCGAAAAAAGCTGGCGCGACGACGAAATCGCCAAGCGCCTGAAGGCCAAATCTGACGAGATGATGCAAAAACTCAAGAGCGGCTCCACGCTGTCGCAGGTTGCAACCGACGCCGGGCTGACAATCCAGAAAGCGGCTGACCTGCAACGCCGCAAGTCGGGCGGCTTCGTGCCGGCGAAAGTGGTCGACGCTGTGTTCCGTACGGCGAAAGGCGCCGTCGGAAGCGCGGAAGGCGCGACGCAAACCGAGCGTTTCGTCTTCACCGTAACCGACGTGATCGATCCGAAGCTCGATCCGTCGTCGGAACAAGGCAAGGCGATCGCAGCCTCCCTGAAGAATTCCTATGCCGACGACATAGTCGGCGCCTATATCGCGCGGCTCGAAAGTGATTTCGGCGTCACGCTCAACCAGGCCGCGCTCAACCAAGTAATCGGCGCCGGCGCCAATAACTGATCACATGCAGATCGAGCCGTCGGAAACCGCATTCGCCGAATGCTACGGCCGCGGACAGGCGCAGGTGGTTTGGACCACGCTGGTGGCCGACCTGGAGACGCCGGTCTCCGCCTATCTGAAACTTGCCGGCGGCAAACCGATGAGCTTTCTGCTGGAGTCGGTTGAAGGCGGCGCGGTGCGTGGGCGCCACTCAATTATCGGCATCGAACCCGACCTGATCTGGCGGGCCAACGGCACACATGCCGAGGTCAACGCCAATGCCCGCGCCAGTGCAGACGCCTTCAGGCCATGCCCAGAGCCTCCGCTGCAGGCGTTGCGCACCTTGATTTCGGAAAGCCGTATTGCGTTGCCCGACAGTCTGCCGCCAATGGCAGCCGGCGTATTCGGCTATCTCGGCTACGATATGGTTCGGCAGATGGAGGAATTGCCGCCTCCCAACCCCGACCCTATCGGGATTCCGGATGCGGTGCTGGTGCGTCCGACGATCATCGTAGTGTTCGATGCGGTGAAGGATTCGATTACGGTCGTCACGCCGGTTCGGCCCGAGAGCGGCGTCGACGCCAAGACCGCATTGGCGCGGGCCACCCAGCGGCTGGACGCAATTGTCGATGCGCTTGACCGCCCGCTCGACAAGTCGCTCGCGGAATATGATGAGGGCCCGCTCGACATTCCGCCGAAGTCGAACACCACGCCCGACGAATACAAGGCAATGGTGCTCAAGGCGAAGGAATACATCGCCGCCGGCGACGCCTTCCAGATTGTACTGGCTCAGCGTTTCGAAGCGCCGTTTACCCTGCCGCCATTCTCGCTTTATCGCGCGCTGCGGCGAACCAATCCGTCGCCCTACCTTTACTTTCTCGATTTTGGCGGTTTTGCAATTGCAGGATCGAGCCCCGAAATCCTGGTCAAGGTCGCGGGCGACGTGGTCACCATCCGCCCGATCGCCGGCACACGCCCGCGCGGCCTCACGCCGCACGAGGACAAGGCGCTCGAAGAAGAACTGCTCGCAGATCCGAAGGAGCGCGCCGAACACCTGATGCTCCTCGATCTCGGCCGCAATGACGTCGGACGCGTGGCAAGGATCGGTACCGTCACCGTTACCGATCAGTTCTTCGTTGAGCGCTACAGCCACGTGATGCATATCGTCTCGAACGTGGAGGGCAAGCTCCGCGCCAATCGCGATGCGCTCGATGCGCTCGCGGCCGGATTTCCTGCCGGAACTGTTTCCGGCGCGCCGAAGGTGCGCGCCATGCAGATCATCGACGAGTTGGAAAAGGAAAAACGCGGGCTCTATGCCGGCGCCGTCGGATATTTCTCCGCCGCCGGCGAAATGGACACGTGTATCGTGCTGCGCACGGCACTGGTGAAGAATGGCACCATGTATGTGCAGGCCGGCGCCGGTATTGTTGCCGACAGCGATCCCGCTTTTGAGCAGCAGGAATGCGTCAATAAGGCGAAGGCCTTGTTCCGCGCTGCCGAAGAAGCGCGGCGGTTTGCAAGCGCCGCCAAGCGCGGGCAGTAACCAGTCCAAAAACGGGCTGCTTGACCCCCCTCTGGCCTCGTCTTAAGACCTTGAGCGGGCTCAAAAACATGATCGTTTTGATCGACAATTACGACAGTTTCACCTTCAACCTGTTCCATTATCTGGGCGGCTTGGGGGCGGACGTTCTCGTGCATCGTAATGACAAGATCTCAAGCGCGGAGGTGATCGCTTCCGCGCCTGAGGCGATTGTCCTCTCGCCCGGACCTTGCACGCCAAACGAAGCCGGCATCTGCCTTGACCTGATTGCCAAGGCGGCGTCCACCGTTCCAATTCTCGGCGTATGCCTCGGCCACCAGGCGATCGGGCAGGCTTTCGGCGGCAAGGTGGTGCGCGCTATGCCCGCGCACGGCAAAGTCTTTGAGATCAGGCACAGTGGCGCCGGCGTATTTCGCGGCGTCAATGGAGCGTTCCAGGCGACCCGCTATCATTCGCTGGTGGTCGATCGCAAAAGCATGCCGCACGACCTCAACGTCACTGCCGAGACCACTGACGGCCTGGTGATGGGCCTTGCGCATAAGAGCCTGCCGGTCCACGGCGTGCAATTTCACCCCGAGAGCATCGCATCCGAACACGGCCATTTGCTGCTGAAAAATTTCCTCGATCTCGCCGCCGCCTGGAATTCCAAAGCCGGCCGCCGGACAAGTGCTGCGCGTTTCGCACCGATGCCCGCGGCTGGTTGAGGGGCGCGCCATGGCCGACGAATTCAAAGCCCTCATCGCCAAGGTTGCAACCGGCGCAAGTCTGACGCGCGAGGAAGCCGCCGGCGCGTTCGATCGGATGATGTCGGGCGAAGCCACGCCTTCGCAGATGGGCGCGCTGTTGATGGGTTTGCGCGTTCGCGGAGAAACCGTGGATGAAATCACCGGCGCGGTCACGACGATGCGCGGCAAGATGCTGGGCGTGAAAGCACCACCCCAGGCGATCGACGTGGTCGGTACTGGCGGCGATGCTTCCGGATCATTCAACATCTCGACCTGCGCCGCCTTCATCGTGGCGGGCGCGGGCGTACCCGTGGCCAAGCACGGCAACCGCGCGCTGTCCTCGAAATCGGGCGCCGCAGACGTATTGCAGGCGCTTGGCGTTAGAATCGATCTCACGCCCGAGCAAGTGGGTCGCTGCATCCGCGAGGCCGGCATTGGTTTCATGTTTGCCCCGGCGCATCATCCGGCCATGAAGAACGTCGGCCCTACACGGGTCGAGCTCGGTACCCGCACCATCTTCAATCTGCTCGGCCCCTTGTCGAACCCGGCAAGTGTGAAGCGGCAGATGATCGGCGCGTTTTCCAAGCAGTGGATCGAGCCGATGGCGCAGGTGCTCAAGAATCTCGGCTCAGAATGCGTGTGGGTGGTGCACGGCTCAGACGGGCTCGACGAAATCACCACGTCAGGACCAACGAGCGTGGCGGCGCTGGAGAACGGCAAGATCCGCACCTTCGAGATCACGCCGGAGGATGCAGGACTCGCGCGCGTCAAGCCGGAGGCTCTGCGCGGAGGCGACGCCGAACAAAATGCCAGGGCACTGCTCGACGTGCTCAAGGGCAAACCCGGACCATTCCGTGACATCTCCGTAATCAATGCGGCGGCGGCCCTTATCGTCGCCGGCAAGGCCAGGGATTTGAAGGAGGGTGCGGCGCTCGCGGCAAAATCGATCGACAGCGGCGAGGCCGAAGGCAGCCTCGATCGCCTGATCGCGGTCTCCAATGCTGTCGAGGCGTAGATCGATGGACATCCTTGCCAAGATCGAAGCTTACAAACGCGAAGAAATCGCCGCGGCCAAACGCGCGCGACCGCCGGCCGCGGTCGAAGCTGCCGCCAAGGCCGCCGCTTCGCCGCGTGGATTCATTCGGGCGATCGAACGCAAGATTAAATCCGGCGACTATGCGCTGATCGCGGAGATCAAGAAGGCGAGCCCGTCGAAGGGCCTCATTCGCGCCGATTTTGACCCCGCAAAGCTCGCCAAGGCTTATGAAGCGGGTGGCGCCACTTGCCTATCAGTGCTTACCGATACGCCTTCGTTCCAGGGAAAGCCCGAATTTCTCGGCCACGCACGGGCCGCCACGGCCCTGCCCGCGCTACGCAAAGATTTCATCTATGAGCCCTATCAGGTGGCAGAATCACGGGCCCTGGGCGCCGATTGCATTTTGATCATCATGGCCGGCGTCAGCAATTCAGCGGCGAGAGAGATCGAAGAGGCAGCCATTGCCTGGAAGATGGACGTCCTTGTTGAAGTTCATGCAGAAGATGAATTCGAGCGTGCGATGAGGCTGAAAACGCGCCTGATCGGCATCAATAACCGCGATCTGCGAACCTTCGCGACCACCCTCGCCGTCAGCGAGCGGCTGGCACCAAAAATTCCGCCCGAACGTATTGTGGTCGCGGAAAGCGGACTGAACACGCCTGCCGATCTGGCGCGTCTCAACACGATTGGCATTTCTGCCTTCCTGGTGGGCGAAAGTCTGATGCGGCAGGCCGATGTCGCCGCTGCGACCCGCGCCCTGCTGGCGCGCGCCCCACGTAAAGCTGCGGCGGAGTAGTATCTTGGCCAAGCGCAGAAAATCCGCCCTCCGGCGCAAGACGGCTTCGGCTCGAGCGCCTGCCAAGAAGGCCAGAAGGACTGCGCCCAAAAAGATACCTGCGCGCCGCCGGCCCCCCGCACCGACCCCTGCTCCGCTCAGCCATATCGACCAGCGCGGCCAGGCGCGCATGGTCGACGTCTCTGCCAAAGGTGCGACCGAGCGCGTCGCGGTCGCCGAGGGCCGTGTCCTGATGCAAAAGGAAACGCTCGATCTCGTGCTGGAAGGCAATGCACTCAAGGGCGATGTCCTGGGCGCCGCCCGTCTTGCCGGAATTATGGCGGCCAAGCGTACGCACGGACTGATCCCACTCTGCCATCCGCTGCCGATCACCAAGGTTGAAATCGACATCAGTCCAGAGCATGGGCTGCCCGGTTTTTTGGTGCGCGCCACCGTGAAGGTGACCGCACAGACCGGCGTCGAGATGGAAGCGCTGACCGCGGCATCAATCGCTTGTCTGACCATTTACGACATGGTCAAGGCGGTTGAGCGTGGCATGCGTATCGAAGGCATCAGGCTCTTGTCCAAGAGCGGCGGTAAATCCGGTGACTACCGCGCGGAGCCATAACGCATGATTTCGAGGCGCGAGTTCCCATGGCCCTGATGCCGGTTGCCGAGGCTCTGCAGCGTGTACTCGACGACGCACGTGCCTTGCCCGCGGAAACCGTTCCTCTTCGTGACGCGCTCGGCCGGGTGCTCACCGAAGATGTACCGGCGCTGCGCACCCAGCCGCCCGAAACATTGTCCGCCATGGACGGCTATGCCGTGCGCGCAAGTGATGTGGCGCAGGCCCCGGTCAAGCTCACGCTGATTGGAGAAGTCGCCGCCGGCCACCCGTTCGAAGGCGAAGTCAAAGCGGGCCAGGCCGCACGCATCTTCACCGGCGGCGTGATGCCGGCAGGCAGTGACACCGTCGTCATCCAGGAGGTCACTGAACGCGACGGCGACGCAGTCACGATCCTGAAGCCAACGGGCAAGGGGCGCAATGTACGCGTCCAGGGCATCGATTTCACCCAGGGCCAGGTCCTGCTCAAGAAAGGCAGTCGCCTCGCGGGCCGCGATCTGATGCTGGCGGCGGCAATGAACCATCCGGCTCTGAGTGTCCATCGCCGCCCCAGAGTCGCAGTGCTCGGCACAGGCGACGAACTGGTCGCGCCCGGTTCGACGCCCCGGCCCGGCGAGATCGTCTACTCGAATGGCTTTGCCATCATGGCGCTTGCCGAAAGCGAGGGCGCGGAAGTCTGCGATCTCGGCATCGCTCGTGACCGGATCGAGGACATCGCGACGATGGTGCGACGCGCGCGCGACTGGCGCGCCGATATTCTCGTGACCAGCGGCGGAGCTTCCGTGGGCGAACATGATCTGGTGCAGCGGGCGCTGGCCGCCGAGGGCCTCGACTTGTCATTCTGGCGGGTCGCCTTGCGGCCGGGTCGACCCATGATGCATGGCCGGTTGGGTCGCATGCAGGTACTCGGGGTGCCGGGCAACCCCGTCTCGTCCTATGTCTGCGCCTTCCTGTTCCTGGTGCCGCTGATCCGGCGCCTCGCGGGGCGCGACGATATCGAGCGGGCGCCCGAACCAGCCCTCCTGGGCCGCGAACTGCCGGCCAATGACGAAAGGGCCGATTATCTGCGGGCGACGCTCAGCGCGGGCCCGGACGGTCTTGTAGCTACCCCGGTACCGGCCCAGGACAGTTCCCTGATGGCGCCATTGGCCAGGGCGGACTGCCTGCTGATTCGGGCGCCCCACGCGCCTGCGGCCGCCGCTGGTTCACGCTGCGTCATCCTTAAGCTAGGCCTTTAGCGGCCTTTCGACTTTTTCACTCCAAATTAAATGGTTGCGGAACACATATCGAACAGATAGTGTCCGTTCATGATTTGTTTCGAACCGGCAGCCTTAAGAAGTCCTTGGGGCCGGCCGCGACGGGGAAAAAACCGAGATGCTGACCCGCAAGCAGTTTGAGCTCCTACGCTTCATCCATGAGCGGCTGACGGAGGCCGGAGTTCCGCCATCGTTCGACGAGATGAAAGACGCCCTCGACCTGCGCTCCAAATCAGGTATTCACCGGCTGATTACGGCGCTGGAGGAGCGCGGATTTATCCGCCGCCTGCCCAACCGGGCCCGGGCCATCGAGGTCATCAAGCTGCCTGACTCCGTTGCCCACGGCATCGGCGGCGGCCGCTCGCGCGGCTTCACCCCGAGTGTCATCGAAGGCGACCTGGGCCGCGTGCGCGCAGTGTCCGATTCGGAAGACGAAGGCGGTGGGCGTCCGATTGCGGTACCGGTTATGGGCCGCATCGCAGCTGGCACGCCGATCGAAGCGATTCAGACCCGCAGCCACGTCATCAATATGCCTCCCGACCTGCTCTCGGCCGGCGAACATTTTGCGCTCGAAGTGCGCGGCAACTCGATGATCGAGGCGGGTATTCTTGATGGCGATATCGCATTAATCCGCCGCTCCGAGGCCGCTGATACCGGCGATATCGTTGTGGCGCTGATCGACGACGAGGAAGCAACACTCAAGCGCTTCCGCCGCCGCGGCGCCTCGATTGCGCTTGAACCTGCCAACACCGCCTACGAAGTGCGGATTCTACCGCCAAATCGAGTCCGCATTCAGGGCAAACTTGTCGGCCTGTTCCGCCGCTACTAGAGCAAAACTCGATCAGGTTGAATCGGCATTTTGCTTTCCGCTCGTCCCCGCGAAAGCGGGGACCCAGGGGCGACAGGTTGGAGAGTCAGAGCAAGTATCGCTGGATTCCCGCTTTCGCGGGAATGAGCGGGTGAGGCTATACTTCAACTCGAACGGATATTGCTCTAGCAATCGTTCGCCATTTCATGCAACGGCGCGAACGCGCTGTCGCGCCACCGAAAATAATGCTTTGCGCTCCGTGCAGGCCGCGCCGGATACCTAGTCGTCGGCTTCTAGATTTTCGGGATTTGGTGTCGCATCTTTTGCTTTCGTCCGTCCTAACCCACCCGCGTTCTCAACTGTTCGTGGTGACGGCGCCCAGGGCCGGTCAACGCCAATCGGACGCACGACCGTTTGCTCGAAAATCTCGCCGGTCCAGCGCAACGTCATCGCGCCGGACGTGTGCCGCTTCCTGCGGCCAACGAGCTTGGCGGCGCAGGCAATTGGGACTTCGCGCCCGCTGACCACGACGGCAGCGCGCGCGCAATCTTCGGCGAACGCTTCGGCCGACAGCGGTGCAGCCACCAGCCGGCCGTCGAACAGCTTGCCGACACAGCCAACGACATCGCATTGGATGCCGGCGCGCAGGCCTGCATCCGTTGCTTTGCGCCCGTCGCCGTCGGCCGCGAGCCATTCCTTGAGCGCGAATGTCTCGCGGTTCGCGCGCAAGATTGAGAGCTTGCCATCTCCGCCCCTGACAGCGATGGCCTGGCCGTCTCCGGAGATCAGCACATCAGGCCGTGGCGTGGTTATCACCCACAGCATTGCGACAGCGGCCAGCACTGCCCCGCTCCAGCGCAGGGGCGTCCGCAACAGGCATAGCAACAGCAGGCCGGCGGTTCCCAACAGCAACGGCCCGGTCCCGAAGGCACGGATGTGACCAATCGCGCCCGGCAGGCTCGTGACCCACAGCGCGACCGCAATCATCCAGTCAATCCCCTGCGCCATCAGCCGCCAGAACATCGAGTCGAAACCCAACGGCAACGTCAGCAGCCCCAATATGCCCATTGGCATCACCCAGAGCGACACCACTGGCATCGCAAAAAGATTGGCGAGTACCCCGTAGGGCGCTACGCGGTGAAAATGATAGGCGGCATAGGGCGTAGTGGCCGCGCCAGCGAGCAGCGAGACCAGGATCAGTCCGGCGATCTCGCGGCCGCCCCACAGCGCCGCGCGCATGGCGAGCGATGTATCGGCATTCGCGCGCCAAGGCAGGGCGAATTGATAGCCCGCAATGAGAGCCACTGTCGCAGCAAACGACATCTGGAATCCAGGATGAACGACAGATTGCGGCGCCAGCAACAGTACCCCGAAGGCCGCGACCGTCAGCGTCCGGAAAGTAATCGCCGATCGATCAACGGATAACCCCCAAGAGCACGATCGCGATCATGATGAAGGAGCGCTGGGTCGATACGCTTGAGCCTGACAAGACGAGATAGGATCCGGCAGCTGTCACAGCGGCCGCGGCGGCCCATTTCTTAATTGGCTGGCGTCTGGCCAGCGAAGGAATAAGCGCAAGTCCTGCGCGAACAATGAAGAACACGATCCCTGCAACCACGGCCATGTGATAGCCGGAGATCGCCAGAACATGGGCGAGACTCGACGTATAGAAGGCATCGCTGACCGGCTCTGACATCGCATTGCGCTTGCCGGTGATGAGTGCCGATGCGATCGCGCCCTCATCTCCCGGAGCGATACTCCGAATTCGTCCGTCGATGGCGCCACGAAGACGGTCGATGAAGGATTTATAACGAAGCCAGGGGCCCGCCTGAACGGGCGGCGCCACAAGATGAATTTTGCCAAGCACGTAACCTGACGCGCCAATTCCCTGAAAATACATATCGCGCGCGAAGTCGTAGCCGCCCGGTCGCAGCGGCGCGAGCGGCGGCGACAGATGCGCCTTCAATTCAACGTAGCTGCCGACCGCAGGTGCCGTGCCCTTGCGCACGGCGACCCGCACGCGGTTGGGCGCCTCGGCAAGATGTCGCCCCTCGACATCGTGCACATGAACGACGATGCGGTCGCTCCGTTCGCGTTCCTCGCGCACTTCGACAAAGCCTGAGAGCGCCACGCTCGATACCGTGCGTTGCAAAACCGGATGCGCGATGCGTGCGGTCTTCAGCGTCGCGGTCGCGTAGCCGGCGGCGATCGCGGCCAGGCCGATCGCGAGCGGAAAGCCGATCGCGCGCCGGCGCGCCAGGGCGGCTATGCCGATGCAGGCTCCCGCCAATGCAAGAACCGCCCACCAGACTGGTTCGCGATCGGCGCTGAAATAACAGACGATGCCGAAACCGAAGGCGACCGGCAGCCAGGGCACCAGTCGCCCGGGGGCGATTTCCGCAAGCGCCCACGCCAGCAAGACCTTACGCAAGTTCTGGGCATGGCTGCTGGCAGGCAGTGCCTGTC
Source organism: uncultured Alphaproteobacteria bacterium (assembly GCA_963828695.1). Lineage (GTDB taxonomy): Bacteria > Pseudomonadota > Alphaproteobacteria > Rhizobiales > Xanthobacteraceae > Pseudolabrys. The sequence continues at coordinate 500,771 of CAWHFS010000002.1, forward strand.
CCGACCGGCGCGTAGCGCCAGGTTCAGCGCCCCACACCTTCGCGCCGGCGCGGGCAGGCCGGCTTGCTCCGTACTTGTTGGCCACGCCAGGCGCTCCGGAATGCGCACACGGGAAACGATGGCCAGTATCTTACTGCAACCTATGCTTGTGGCTAGGAGAACGGTTGTGAACCCATTGGTTATCCGGCTGCTTTCTCCTTGGCCCAGGTGTCGCGCAGGCCGATTGTGCGATTGAACACTGGCCGGTCCGACGAAGAGTCGCCGTCGCGGCAGAAGTAGCCCAGACGCTCGAACTGCACGGGTTTCTCGATTTCGGCACTGCGAAGTGCCGGCTCCACGCGGGCGTCAAGAATTTCCAGGGAGCTCGGGTTGAGATCGGCGGCAAAACCTTCACCGCCGCCGGGGTCGGGTTTCGTGAACAGTGGATTGTACAACCGCACCTCGGCCGCAATTGAATCCGCTGCCGACACCCAGTGGATGGTCGCTTTCACCTTGCGCCCATCCGGCGCATTGCCGCCCCTGGTCGCCGGATCATATGTGCATCGCAGTTCGGTCACCTCGCCCTTGGCGTTCTTTTTGACGTCGCGGCAGGTTATGAAATAGGCGTAGCGCAGCCTGACTTCGGCGCCGGGCGACAGGCGAAAGAATTTTTTCGGCGGGTTTTCCATGAAGTCTTCCTGCTCGACGTAGAGCTCGCGTGAAAACTTGAGCTTTCGTGATCCGGACGAAGGATTGTCGGGATGATTGACGGCGTCGAGTTCTTCCGACTGTCCTTCCGGGTAGTTCTCGATCACGATTCTGAGCGGGCGCAGCACCGCCATCCTGCGCAGAGCACTCTTGTTGAGGACCTCGCGCACAGAAAACTCGAACATGCCGGCGTCTACCGTGCTGTTGGCTTTCGCGACACCGATGCGCTTGATGAAATCGCGGATCGCTTCCGGCGGAACACCACGCCGACGAAGCCCTGCGAGCGTCGGCATGCGCGGGTCATCCCAGCCGTTCACATGGCCGTCACGCACCAGCTGCGTCAGCACCCGCTTTGACAAAACGGTGTAGCTCAGGTTCAGCCGGGCAAATTCATACTGACGGGGCTTCGACGGGACGTCCAGGTTGGCGATGAACCAGTCATAAAGCGGACGATGATCCTCGAACTCGAGGGTACAGATTGAATGGGTGATGCCTTCAATCGCGTCCGACTGGCCATGTGCATAGTCGTAACTTGGGTAAATCTTCCATTCCGTCCCGGTGCGCGGATGGCTCGCATGCAGGATGCGATACATCACCGGATCGCGCAGATTGATGTTCCCGCTCGCCATGTCGATCCTGGCGCGCAACACCCGCGCACCGTTCGGGAATTCACCGGCACGCATGCGTCGAAAAAGGTCGAGGTTTTCCTCCACCGGGCGATCACGGAACGGGCTGTTCTTGCCCGGTTTGGTCAATGTACCGCGGTTGACGCGGATCTGCTCCTGCGTCTGATCGTCGACATAGGCCTTGCCGGCTCGGATCAGGTCCTCTGCCCAGCCGTAGAGCCGCTCGAAATAATCCGAGGCGTGATAGAGATGCTTGCCCCAGTCGAAGCCCAGCCACCGCACATCGCGCTCGATGGCGTCGATATATTCCTGCTCTTCCTTGGTTGGGTTGGTATCGTCGAAGCGCAGGTGGCAGCGCCCGCCGAACTCCTCCGCGACGCCGAAGTTGAGGCATATGGACTTGGCGTGTCCGATATGGAGATAGCCGTTCGGCTCGGGCGGAAAGCGCGTAACAACGCCTTTGACGCGGCCGGCATCGAGGTCGCCCTTGACGATCTCGCGGATAAAATCCCTCCCGGCCTCCCCGCCAGCCGCCTCGCCGCTTGCCTTGTCGTCCTTCGCCATGCTTCCTCATTTCCCGGTCGGACCGTATGATTCCGGCCGCGCCGCAATGCGGCGGGCTATGCCATGACGTGCCGCTCCGCTCAATGTCAATGACACCTTTCCCTGCAACTGTGATACACGGCCCGCGATGAGCGAGCCCGTCGTCACCCGATTTGCCCCGTCTCCCACCGGCTTTCTCCATATCGGTGGCGGCCGTACGGCGCTGTTCAACTGGCTCTATGCGCGCCGGCACGGCGGGAAAATGCTGCTGCGGATCGAGGATACCGATCGTGAACGATCAACCGCGGCCGCCATCAATGCGATTATCGATGGGCTGACCTGGCTGGGGCTCACCTGGGATGGCGAAATCGTGTTCCAGTTCTCGCGCGCCCAGCGCCACCGTCAGATCGCCGAACAACTGCTTGCCGGCGGCAAGGCCTATCGCTGCTATGCCTCCCTGGAAGAACTGGCCGCGATGCGAGAGGCGGCGCGACGGGATGGCCGATCCAAGCTTTATGACGGCCGCTGGCGCGACCGCGACCCCTCCGAAGCGCCAGCCGGCGTCAAGCCGGTAATCCGCCTGAAGGCACCACTGGCGGGCGAGACCGTGATCGAAGATCAGGTCCAGGGCCGCGTGGTTTGGCAAAATGCTGATCTCGATGATCTGGTGCTGCTGCGATCCGACGGTACCCCGACCTATATGCTGGCAGTGGTGGTGGACGATCATGATATGGGTGTCACGCACATCATTCGCGGCGACGACCACCTCACCAACGGCGCCAGGCAAACTCACATCTACGAGGCACTCGGCTGGAACGTGCCGACCATGGCGCACATCCCGCTGATCCACGGGCCTGACGGCTCCAAATTGTCCAAGCGTCACGGCGCCCTCGGTGTCGATGCCTACCGTGCCATGGGATATCTGCCGGCCGCGATGCGGAACTACCTTGTCCGCCTCGGCTGGGCGCACGGCGACCAGGAGATTTTCACGACCGAGGAAATGATCGCGGCATTCGATCTCCCGCAGATCGGCCGCTCTCCGGCGCGCTTCGATTTTGCCAAACTGGAAAGTCTCAACGGCCATTACATTCGTGCCAGCGCCGACGGCGACCTTGTCGCCACACTCGAGCAGTTGCTTCCGCATGTCGCCGGCGGGCAGGAGCTTGCCAGCAAAATGACACCGGCGCTGCGCGAGAAGCTTCTGGTCGCCATGCCGGGCCTCAAGGAGCGCGCCAAGACTTTGGTCGAATTGTTCGAAGCCTCGCGTTTTCTATGGGCGAGCCGTCCGCTCGAGCTCAATGATCAGGCCAAGGCGATGCTCACTGTCGAGGCGCAGGGCGTGATTGCAAAGCTGTTGCCGGAACTGGAAACGGCGGCCGAATGGACCGCCGAGGCAATCGAGGCGGTGGTGCGGGGATTTGCCGAGCGCGCCGGTCTGAAGCTTGGCCAGGTGGCTCAACCGCTGCGGGCGGCACTCACGGGGCGGACCACGTCGCCGCCCATCTTCGACGTCCTGGCAGTGCTCGGCAAAGAGGAGAGCCTGGCGCGGTTGCGGGACCAGGCGGCCGAACGGCCGGCGGCCTAGATCCCGGACAAATCATCGCGGCCCTGGCCCGCATGACGGGCGGAGTTGCACACCGCGCGATCTTGCAGCGCACACTTGGATGGGCTACCTCAAAAACAGGCCGGAATACGCAACGCCCACCGGCGGCAGGGTACCCCCGGCTTCAGGTTAGACGCACACCCTTCGCTCCCAATTCGAGGGCTCGACTATGGACGCCAAGACGGACTCCAAGGGCACAGCCGGCACCATTACGGTCGGCAACAATAATTGGGATTTCCCGGTCTACCCGGGCACGATCGGCCCGAGCGTTTTGGACATCGCCAAGCTCTACAACGAGAGCGGCATGTTCACTTACGATCCCGGATTCACTTCGACGGCCAGCTGCGAGTCCAAGATCACCTATATCGATGGCGATCAGGGCGTCCTGATGTATCGCGGCTATCCGATCGAGCAGCTCGCCGAGCACGGTGACTTTCTGGAGACCTGCTATCTGCTCCTCTACGGTGAGCTGCCGACGCCCGCACAGAAGGCAGACTTCGATTACCGCGTCACGCGCCACACCATGGTGCATGAACAGATGAGCCGGTTCTTCCAGGGCTTCCGGCGCGATGCACATCCGATGGCGGTGTTGGTCGGCTCGGTCGGCGCGTTGTCGGCCTTTTACCACGACTCCACGGACATTTCCGATCCGCATCAGCGCATGATCGCGTCGATCCGTATGATCGCCAAAGTGCCGACGCTCGCCGCCATGGCGTACAAATATTCGGTTGGCCAGCCGTTCGTTTATCCCAAGAACGATCTCGATTACTCGACCAACTTCCTGCGGATGTGCTTCGCCGTACCGGCGGAGGATTACAAGCCGAACCCGGTGCTCGCGCGCGCGATGGACCGCATCTTCATCCTGCACGCCGACCACGAGCAAAATGCATCGACTTCGACCGTGCGGCTCGCTGGCTCTTCCGGCGCCAATCCCTTCGCCTGTATTGCCGCCGGCTGCGCCTGCCTCTGGGGTCCGGCGCATGGTGGCGCAAACGAAGCGGCACTCAACATGCTGCGCGAGATCGGCACAGTTGACCGTATCCCGGAATTCATCAAGCGCGCGAAAGACAAAAACGATGCATATCGCCTGATGGGATTCGGCCATCGGGTCTACAAGAACTACGATCCGCGCGCGAAAATAATGCAGAAGACATGCCACGAGGTTCTTACGGAACTCGGGATCAAGGATGATCCTCTGCTCGACGTCGCCATGGAACTGGAAAAGATTGCGCTGCACGACGACTATTTCGTCGAGAAAAAGCTCTACCCGAACATCGATTTCTATTCGGGCATCACGCTCAAGGCGATGGGTTTCCCAACCACCATGTTCACCGTGCTCTTTGCGGTGGCGCGCACCGTCGGCTGGATCGCACAGTGGAAGGAAATGATCGAGGATCCGAAGCAGAAGATCGGTCGTCCGCGCCAGCTCTACACGGGTGCCACGAAGCGGGATTACACCCCCATCTCACGGCGGAAATAATTCGCCACTCAGCCGGTGCTCGCGCCCTTGCCGTTGGCGCTTTTGCCATTGAGCTTCGGAGCCGTCGCGCCGTCATACGCCCATTGCACGTACGCTCCGGCCCAGGTGAATCCGCCACCGAATGCGGCAAGCAGCATGCGATCGCCGCGCTTCAATTTCGGCTCGTAGTCCCACAGACAGAGCGGAATGGTGGCGTTGGTGGTATTTCCGTATTTCTGGATGGTTACCATCACGCGGTCCATCGGCAGGCCCATGCGTTCAGCCGTCAACTCGATGATGCGCTTGTTCGCCTGGTGAGGCACCAGCCAGTCTATCAGATCGGCGCGCAGATTGTTGCGCGACATGATCTCCCCGGCGACTTCGGCCATTCGCGCGATCGCAAATTTGTAGACCGCGGCCCCTTCCTGGTGGACGTAGTGCAGCCGGTTGGCGACGGTTTCCTGCGTCGGCGGCATCCGGCTGCCACCGGCCTTCTGGTGAAGGTGGATCATGCCCGAACCGTCCGAACGGATCAGCGTGTCCATGATGCCATAGCCGTTTGAGTCCGGCTCCAGCAGCACCGCCCCGGCGCCGTCACCGAACAGCACGCAGGTGGCGCGATCGGTGTAGTCAATGATCGATGACATCTTGTCCGCGCCCACCACCACCACTTTGCGCGCAGTGCCGTTTGCGATGAATTGCGCGGCGATGGTGAGCGAATAGAGAAAGCCGGAACAAGCGGCCTGCACGTCGAAACTGCCAATATCGCGCACGCCGACCATTTCACAGATCATGTTGGCGGTGGACGGAAACTGCATGTCCGGCGTGGTGGTCGCGCAGATCAGGAGGTCGATCTCTTCCGGCTTTGTACCGGTCTTCTGCAACAGCCCGCGAACGGCTTCCGCTGCCATGTGTGAGGTGCCGAGCCCCTCGCCCTTGAGGATATGGCGCTCCTTGATGCCGGTGCGCTCCGTGATCCAGGCGTCGCTCGTGTCCACCATCGCAGCCAGTTCCGCGTTGGTAAGCAGATCAGGCGGCAAGTAGCCGTGGACGGCGGTAATCGATGCGCGTGCAGGAATGGTCAAAGGAATAAATCCCAGCTTTCTGCCATGGCATACGGCCATCTGGCCGGGCATTTTTCAGGTTACGACTTTGAGGGGGTCGACGCTACTGCTTCGCGCAGGGGTTGGTTAAACCTGGTGGTGCAATCCAGGACCGCGCCGGCTGCCCGGTCGCTGGGAGTTGCCTTGCCAATCTCCAGAATGCGGTCCAGCCGCCCGAAAGCTTCCAGCTGCCTGCGTCGCTCGGGCGTATCGCTCAAGAGCGCTGCGACCGCGGTTGCAAGCCGTTCGGGGCGACAGTCCTGCTGTAGAAATTCAGGCACCACGTTTTCACCCAGAACCAGATTGGCGAGGATCACACTTTCGACCTTGATCAGCACGCGGCCGACGAGTTCCTCCAGTTTGGAGACCTTATAGGCCGCGACCATGGGGATGCCCGACACCGCCAGTTCAAGCGTTGAGGTTCCCGACTTCGTCAATGCCGCACGTGCAACACGAAACGCCGCCTGCTTGGCGGCAGCATCGGTCACCACACGTGCGGGAACACGCCAGGTTGCTATCGCTGCTTTTACCTGGCTGGCCAAATGCGGTACGGCAGGCACAACAACCTCCAGCGCACCGTGGCGCTCGGCCAGCAACGCAATGCAATCTCCGAACGCGCCCGCCATCCGATGAATCTCGCCAGACCGGCTGCCCGGCATGACCAGCAGCAACGGCGGATCGGCAAGCCGGCGGCGCGCCTCCTCGGCACTCGGACGCAAGTTCCCCGACTGCTCACCGAGCGGATGGCCGACAAAGGTGCAAGGCGGGCCGCCTAGCCTCGCCATCACCGCCGGCTCAAACGGCAACAGGGCCAGCACCTGGTCGACATAGCGCCGCATGGCGCGAGCACGTCCGGACCGCCAGGCCCACACCGACGGGCACACATAGTCCACAATCGGGATTTCGGGTGCGCGGGCTCGGACGCGCCGGGCTACCCGATGGGTGAATTCCGGACTGTCGATGATGACCAGAACTTCCGGCCGTGCGGCAATGACGGCGTCCGCCACCTCGCGAATGCGCCGAAAGATTCCCGGCAGGCGCGCCGGGATAGCGGAAAAGCCCATGATAGCCAGATCGCCCAGCGGAAACAGGCTTTGCACGCCTTCCTGCGCCATAAGGGCGCCGCCGACCCCGGAAAAACGGACGTGGCCTTGCGTACGGTGTCGGAGCGAAGCGACCAGGGCTGCGCCGAGAAGGTCGCCAGATTCTTCACCCGCCACCAGATAGACATGCGGACCCTGTGACGGCGAACCGATCATCGTCCGGTTCCGGTGCCAACACCGACAACGAAAATATTGGCACGGTCCGCCGCCTGCACCAGCCGTTCCGGTTCGGCGACAATTGTACTACCCGCAGCGACAGCAATACCTGCAAGCCCGGCGCTTGCAACGCGTTCAACGGTCTGCGGCCCGATTGAAGGCAAATCAAAACGGCGATCCTGATCGGGCTTCGGCGCCTTCACCAACACGCCGCCTCCGGCCGGTGCACGCAGGCGGCCGTTCGCGCGCAGTTCGGCAACGCGTCCGAGCATTTCATCGGTGCCCTCGATCGCTTCCACTGCCAGGATGTGCTTGCCGGCAACCACAACGGCCTGCCCAATATCGAACGGGCCGGCGGCAGCAAGATAGTCCAGGCCCAGGGCAATATCCGCCTGATCATGGGCCGATGGCCGCGCCCGGCCGAGCGCGCCTTGCGGCACCAGGATTTCGGGCGCAACTTCGTGAGCGCCAGATACACGAAAGCCCTGTTGTTCCACCAGCCTGGCGATCCCTGAGAGCAGATGATTGTCACCGCCGCGGAATGCCGCAAGGATCCGTGGGAGTAGCGTTACTGATTTCCAGTCTGCATGAATTTGCCAGATCGACGGGCGTACCATCGATCCCAGGAACACAATGTCACGGCAACCAACAGCCCGCACCAGCCGGACAAATCTTCCGACTTGCCCGGCATATATCCAGTGATGCGGCCTGTCTGCAAAATCACCCGGATTGGCAGCCCCCCGCAGCGGAAACAGCACGACCTTTCGCCCGCGCGCGGCGACCATATCTGCCACCGCCAAAGGCAAAGATCCGCCACCGCATACCAGCGCGAGCGGGCCCTGCTCCCCTGCGGCCGTTGCCGCCATCATGCGTCCTCGTCAAGCTCACGGCGCTTGATTGCCATGGTCAATGGGCGCTTTCCGGCGCGAATGAATTCGACCATTTTCGCAATCAGCGGATCTTTCCCACGCTCAACGGCCACGCGTTCAAGCCGCACCCGGAATTCACCATCGCCAAAAAAAAGGGCCTGATAGGCTTCGCGGTACCGACGGATGTCGGCTTTGGCAAATCCTCGCCGGCGCATCCCGACGACATTGAGGCCGACCAGATGCGCGAGCGGGCCCTGAGCCGTGCCCCAGGGAATAATGTCGGCACGTGCGCCGCTTAAGCCTACGAGCATGGCGCCCTCTCCGATGCGCACGAACTGGCGGACCGCGACGCCGCCGCCAAACATCACGTTATCGCCGACGCTCACATGGCCGGCCAGCAATGTGTTGTTCCCGAACACGACATTGGCGCCGACTTTGCAGTCGTGGCCAACATGCGATCCAACCATCACGAAACAGCGGTCACCGACCTCGGTTGTTCCGCGGTCGTCCTCCGTTCCCGTACTCATCGTCACGTTTTCGCGGATATCGCAGTCCGCGCCGACCACCAATTTGGTCGGGCCGCCACGATAGTGCGTCGATTGGGGAGGCGAGCCGAGTGACGCGAAAGGATGGATTACGGTGCGCGCACCGATGGTGGTGTGGCCGGTAATGTTGACATGGGCGAGCAGCCGGCAACCCTCGCCTATCGAAACATGCGGACCAATCGTGCAGTAGGGTCCGATCGTAACTTTTGGTCCGATCGCAGCTCCCGCCTCGATCCGCGCCGAGAGATCGATCATCGGAGCGCTCATGCGTCGGAAATCATGGCGCCGAGTTCGGCTTCGGCGACGATCTGTCCGTCAACTTTTGCTTCGCCCCGATACCACCACATGGATTTACGATGAGCGATCTTGTGCATGTGGTATTCGAGCCGATCACCGGGGACTACCGGCTTTCGAAATTTTGCCTTGTCGATGGTCAGAAAAAAAACGGATTTAGGTCTCGAGGCCGACATCGATGCAATACACAATACGCCTGCGGTTTGCGCCATGCCTTCGATCATCAATACGCCAGGAAACACAGGATTGTCCGGAAAGTGTCCCTGAAAATGAGGCTCGTTGACCGTCACATTCTTGATGCCGATGCCATGTTCATCACCGCGAATGTCTGTCACGCGGTCGACCAGGAGAAACGGATAACGGTGCGGCAACATCTTGATTATTGCAGCGATGTCGGCCGCTTCCAGCGTCTTGACCGCCTCATCCATGGCCATCGCCTCACTTGTCCTCGGCTGCTTCAGCGCCGTCTGGCGCACGCGCCAGCCGCGCGAGCGCTTTCAGTTCACGGAACCACTGCTTCACCGGCTTGGCCGGCGTGCCGCCAAATCGCGCGCCGGCCGGAACGTCGGCATGGGCATTCGCCATCGCAGCAAGCTGTGCACCTTCACCGACAGTGACGTTGTTGCTGATTCCTGCTCGCGCGCCCAGCACGACAAAATCCTCTATTGTCGAGCTGCCGGCAATACCGCATTGCGCAACGACCACGCAGTGCCGGCCAATGCTGACATTGTGGCTGACCTGGACCAGGTTGTCGATCTTGGTACCCTCGCCGATTACGGTGTCGCGGATGGCCCCGCGATCGATGGTCGTACCCGCCCCGATTTCGACGTCGTCCTGGATGATGACGCGTCCGACCTGCGGCACCTTCATGTGGCCGCCCGCGCCCATGACGTAGCCGAAACCGTCCTGACCAATCGTGCAGCCGGGATGGATGATTACACGATCCCCGATCAGCGCATCGGTAATCACAGTGCCGGCGCCTACCGCCCCATCCCGGCCGATGCGCACACCGGGACCGATCACCGCATTGGCGCCGACGAGCGTGCCTGAGCCGATCTCGACGTCCGGCCCGATCACCGCACCCGGTTCGACAGTGACGTCATTTTCCAGCCGCGCCGTCGCATGCACATGGGCGCCCGTCATACTGTGCGCCGAATACAGCGACGACGGCCGCAATGCATGTGGAAACAGTTCGCGAGCGACTGTTACAAACGCACGATATGGCTCCCGCACGACCAACGCCGCGACGCGCTCAGGCAATTCTTTTGCGAGCGCTGCCGTGGTGATACATGCGCCGGCATAGGTACTGGCAGCTGCCGGGGCGAAACGCCTGTTATCGAAAAAGCTCAGATCGAAAGGGGCAGCGCGTTCCAGAGGCGCGACATTGACGATACGCCGCGCGCGCGTCGCCACTGGCGGCGCCTCGGCGCCAACCAGCACAGCGATCTCTTCAAGGCTGAGACCCCGCGCGTGTCTTAGGAATACCGGCTCGCTCATGTAGCTAGAGTTTGGCCTGTTCACGCCGGCCCAGCCCCGCTCGCGCGACTGCGGCAAATATCCGCATTTGACTCAGAACTTCGTACCGCCGCTGAAGCGGAAGAACTGGGTGCGATCGTAGCTCTCTTTGGTCAAGGGATAAGCCAGATCGAAACGTAGCGGACCGAGCGGCGAATCCCAGATCAAGCTGATGCCGGCAGACGAGCGAATGGCACTGCTGTCGCCAACGGCGAGGGTCTCGCCGGTCACACTCCAGAAGGTCGGCCCCGTGTAATCCCACAACGAACCGGCATCGACAAAGGTCCCGAATTTGATGCCGATTTCCTTTGGCAGGAAGTAAAGCGGTGTCTGCATTTCGATACTCGCGCCCCAATACAGGCTGCCGCCGAGCGCATCATTGGTAATCGATCCCGGTGTCAGATCGCGCGGGCCAATGCCCGCGGGCGCAAAGCCGCGCACAAGATTGGGCCCCATCTGGAACAGATCCAGCGAGCGCATGTCCTTGCCGCCCCAGCCGGCCACGTGGCCACCCTGCAACTTGAGCAGACCGACAACATCGGGAAGAACTTCATAGTAGCTCCGCGTTTCGATTGTCGTGCGAATGAAATTCACGTCGCCGCCAACACCGGCAAAATCCTGATTGAGCTTGGCGTAAAAGCCATTGGTCGGCGAAATATTGCTGTCCAGCGTGTTATAGGCCAGCGAATAGCCGACCAGCGAAACGGTCGTCGCGCCGTTCGCCAGAGCTATGCGAATTGGCAACGCAGTTTCGCCGTCGGAGTAGCACCCGTTTGGAACGTTGACGGTCGTATCTGACCCGTTCGCTTCGTTCGTCGGGGTAACGCCGGTGCCGCCGTTCACAAGTGCGTTGTTCGAAAATTGACAGTTGTTCAGGTAATCCGGAAGCGTGATTTCCTGCCGGTAGATTGAATAGTGCGGCTGCAGCGCCAGTTCCTCTGTCAGCGCAAAGCCAAGACGCAAATTAATACCGTACGACTTGGTGTCATAGGACACGTAAGAGGACGCCAGGTTCTGCCGCGCAAATACGTCGATGCCGCCGGCCATCCGGTACCCAAGCAGGTATGGTTCGACGAAAGAAAATTCGAAGCCGCGTGTCCGCTGCCCGTAGCTTATCGCAGCCTTGGCAAACTGGCCGCGGCCCAAAAGATTGCGGTCGGCGATGCTTACCTCGGAGATGAACCCATCGGCGGTGGAATATCCGCCCGAAACGGAGAATTCACCGGTCGATTTTTCTTCGACATCAACGTCAACGACGACGCGATCGGGCGCCGAACCCGGTTCATTGGTGATCTTCACCTTCTTGAAGAAATCCAGGTTCTTGAGGCGGCGTTCGGCACGATCGATCAGCGCGCGGTTGTAGGCGTCCCCTTCGCCGATATCGAATTCGCGACGGATCACGTAATCCCGGGTACGGGTGTTGCCGCGGATATTGATGCGTTCGATGTAGGCCCGCGTACCTTCCTCGACCACAAATACGAGATTGATCCGCTTGGTTTCGAAATTCCGGTCACCGCGCGGGCGCACGCTGGCAAAAGCATAGCCACGTTTTGCCGCTTCGATCGTCATGGCCTCGACGCTTTTTTCCACCAGGTCGGCGTTGTACACGCTGCCAGGACTAAGCTTGATCCTGCTGCGCAGGGAATTCGGGTCGATGACGCGTACATTCGATACGACATCGACCGTACCGACGCGGTATTGGCTGCCTTCATCGATAGTGAAGGTGATAACGAAGCCTTTTTTCGACGGATCATACTCGCCGGTCGCGGAAAGAATCCGGATATCGGCAAAGCCATGCTTCAGGTAAAAGCGGCGCAACAGGTCGCGGTCGGCTTCGACACGATCCGGATCGTAGATATCGGTGGATTGCAGGAAGCTCAGCCAATTGGTTTCGGTTGTCTTGATGACGTTCTTCAGGCGGCCGGCCGAGTAAGCATGCGTACCGACAAAACGGATCTCCTTGACGCCGGTTTTTTCGCCTTCCTTGATCTCGAACACCAGGTTGACCCGGTTGTTCGGCAATTCAATAATTTTTGGCACCACCGACACGTCGAAGCGGCCGCTGCGGTGATAAATCTCGATAATCCGTGTCACGTCGGCCTGCACCGTCGGCTTCGACAGCGTGCCCCGGGGTTTTGACTGGACTTCGGCTTTGAGCTGCTCGTCCTTGGCCTTCTTATTGCCCTCAAACGCAACCTGGTTGATCACCGGGTTCTCGACCACCGAAACAACCAGCCGACCCCCGACAAAATTGTAGCGGACGTCCTGAAACAGGCCGGTGGTGTAGAGGGCCTGAATGGCGTCGTTGATCTCGGCAGGGCCAAGCCGCCCCCCCGGGCCAGGCTTGAAATACGATCGGATCGTCTCCGCCTCGACCCGGCGGTTGCCTTCGACCACGACAGAGTTGGAATGGACGGCCTGCGCGACCGCTATCCCGGAGGACGCGATCGTCATGCTGGCGGCGCCGACAATGACACCGCCGAGGACCGCACAGCAAAGAGCCAGCCCCCGTACCACCCGCACACCAAGTCCCATGCGCTACGCGCCCTATTGATCCTAGCGGCCGCCCCCGCTGCGGATTCGACCGACGTCCGGGCTGGCGTTCGCCAGCGTTGTACAGCGTTTTAAACGCGCTGCAAACGATACTCCCAGGCCAAGTTTCCCTTTTCCCTCAAAAAGTTGCCCGTCAGCAACGGTCACGATGTGGCCAAATGCAGGATGTCATTAAACGTTGCAAAAATCATCAACACGACGACGATCGCAAGTCCGATCCGGAAGCCGACCTCCTGCGCGCGCTCGGAGAGAGGCCGGCCGCGGGCAGCTTCGATTCCATAGAACAAAAGGTGACCGCCATCGAGCAGGGGAATCGGGAACAAGTTCAGCAAGCCGATCGAAATTGACAGCACCGCCGTCAGATGGACGAGCGCGCTGAATCCGGCCGTCGCCACCTGTCCGGACACCTGAGCAATACGGATTGGCCCACCGAGCTGATCGGCAGCTTCCCGCCCGACAAAGACCCCGCCCATGTAGGACAGTGTCCGGGCGACGACATACCAGGTCTCTTGTGCACCCGCGATGACGGCAGTTATTGGCCCCATCTTCTCGGTATTGATGTCACCGGGCGCCATGGATCGGCTGATGCCGAGCACGCCCAGTCGGTGAACATTTCCAAAAGAGTCCTTGATTTCCTTCAACTGCGGCGTCGCCTGCAAGGTCACCGGGACGCCACCGCGTTCGACCTCGATTTTCAGCAATTCGCCCGCGCTGACGCTGACGATACGCTGCATGTCAGAAAAGCTTTCGATTTTCTGTCCGTCGATGGCCAGCACCATATCGCCCGGCTTGAAGCCGGCCGTGGCCGCGGCGCTATTGGCCTGCACAGTGTCGACCCGCGCAGTCGTGGTCTGCTTGCCGACGACCATGAAGATCCCGGCAAAAATTAAGATCGCCAGGATGAAGTTGGCGACCGGCCCCGCCACGACCACTGCTGCGCGCGAGCCCACCGGCTGAAAGACAAAACTGTCCTTTTTCTCTTCTTCGCTCATTGCGGCAGCCGCGGCCTGGTCGGGGACACTGGCCGCATTGTCGTCGCCAAAGAATTTCACATAGCCGCCGAGTGGCACTGCCGCGATTTTCCAACGGGTCCCGTAACGGTCGTAAAACCCGATAATTTCGGGGCCAAATCCGATCGAAAATGCCAGCACCTTGATGCCGCACCATCGCGCCACCAGGAAATGGCCAAGCTCATGAAAAAACACGACAATTGTCAGCACAAACAGGAACGGAACGATGTAGCCGGCGAGACCGCCGCCGAACGCGCCCAATCCACCCAACAGGTCAGTTCCCATTGCACCCTCATTCCGCCGCTACGGCGCCCGTATTATTAGCAGAAGATTGCTAGGATGCCTTTGCGGCAATTTCGGGCAAGAGGTCCCGGGCCATACTTCTGGTAATATGGTCAACGCCCAGCGCGGCCTCGATTTCGGCCGGTTCTGCCAGCAAACCGCGCCCTGCGGCCGCATCCAGCGTCATTTCCACCAGCGCAGCGATGGCAGGAAACCCGATACGGCCGGCGATGAATTCGCCCACCGCAACTTCATTGGCTGCATTGAGCACAGTTGTCGCGGCCCCGCCCGTCTCCAGGGCGCGCCAGGCGAGCGCGAGAGCCGGAAAACGGACCAGGTCGGGCGCCTCGAAGGTCAACTCGCGCACCTTCGCCAGATCAAGCCGGGCCGCCGGACCGTCCATTCGCCTTGGCCAGGCCAGACAATGGGCGATCGGAATTCGCATGTCGGGAGAACCGAGCTGGGCCACGACAGACCCGTCGCGAAACTCAACCAGGCCATGAACAACTGATTGTGGATGAACCAATACGTCGATCTCATCGGGCCGCAGTGCAAACAGATGGTGGGCCTCGATCAGCTCGAGGCCCTTGTTCATCATGGTCGCTGAATCCACGGTGATTTTTGGTCCCATTGACCAATTCGGATGGCGCAGCGCCTGCTCCAGTGTTGCGCCCTGAATGGCTTCGGCCGACCAGGTGCGAAATGGTCCGCCGGACGCTGTCAGGATGATTCGCTTGACGTCCTTGCGCGGACCGGCACCGAGCGCCTGGAAAATTGCATTGTGCTCGGAATCAACCGGCAACACCGTGGCGCCGGAATTGGCGGCCGCGCGCATAAATAGCGTACCTGCACACACCAGACATTCTTTGTTGGCAAGCGCCACAGTCGCACCGCGTTCGATCGCCGCCAGTGTCGGCTTGAGTCCGACGGCGCCACTGATCGCGGCCATCACCCAATCCGCCGGACGTTGTGCGGCCTCAAGGACTGCATCATCGCCTGCAGCCGCCTCGATACCCGAGCCAGCCAGGGCATCTTTGAGTTCAGCATAGACCGCGGGGTCAGCCACGACCGCAAACTGGGCACCAACCTCGCGCGCAATCGCCGCAAGCGCCGCCGCATTGCGGCGGGCGCTGACGGCCACGACACGATAGCTGCCGGGATCGCGCTTGATCAGATCAACCGTGCTCAGGCCAACCGAGCCGGTTGCTCCGAGAATGCTGATGCGGCGCCCTTCCGGGGCCGTCTTCGATCTTGATGGAGCCATGCGTGTTGCGGTCATCCTCTCACCATACCAACAAGCCGCGGGCTGCACCGCCAAGTCCGCCGCGCGCCAATCCAATCAGGCAGCCAACCAGCGCAGCGGCCCAGAAACCGTCAAGTCGATCCATCACGCCGCCATGGCCTGGAATGATCTTGCCTGAGTCCTTGGCGCCAAACTGTCGTTTAACCCAGGATTCGAACAAGTCCCCGAGCTGCGCCACGACCGACAAGACCAGCGCGATCGCCGCAATTGCAATCTTGTTGGCTGAGCCGAAACAGCTTGCAACCGCGACCGCTGCGATCATTGCTCCGAGAATTCCCGCAATCGCACCAGACCAGGTTTTCTTTGGGCTGATTGCCGGGAGCAATTTCGGTCCGCCCAAGGCCCTGCCGGCGAAATAGCCGAGAATATCCGTCGTCCATACGATCGCGAACAGCAAAACCAGCGCGAAAAATCCGTAAGCATCATCATCCCGTAGCAGCATCGGCGCCAGCAGCATAGCCCCGGCGTATCCGATGCCGGCGGTGATCCATAATCGGCGGTCACGCGGGGCGAAAATCGAGGCGGCGAGCGCACCGAGCCCGATCAGAAGGATCGCCGCTATAGGACGACCGCGCCAATCCACCAGCGCAGCCACCGCAATGGCGCTCGCGCACGAGACATACATCAGTCTATGGCCGGAGCCGGCAACCAGCGCGATCCATTCCCACAGCACGATAGCCGCGGCTGCCGCCCAAAATACCGCAAATGGCCAGCCTCCGAGAAAGGCGACGTACAATGCCAGCGGCGCCAGCACAGCGGCCGATACAATGCGAAGTGCGAGGTTGCGTGTTGGCGCCGACGCAGATCTTCCGGCGTCTGAGGAACCGGAAGCGGGATCGGCCTCGACCACGGGTTCAGGATCCGGTCTTGGCGATCAGTCCGCCGAACCTGCGCTCGCGCTGCTGGTATTCGCGGATCGCAGTTTCCAGCGCTGATCGATCGAAATCTGGCCAATAAGTCGGCACGAATACGAGCTCGCTATACGCCGACTGCCAGAGCAGAAAATTCGAAAGGCGCTGCTCTCCGCTGGTGCGGATGACGAGATCGGGGTCCGGAATTTCGGGTGCGTCCAACGCCCGGGCAACGTCACCCATCGTAATGTCAGACGGCTTGATGCGCCCCTGGGCTACCTGCTCTGCAATTCGGCGCGTTGCACGTGTCATTTCCTGGCGCGCGCCATAATTGAAAGCGACCACCAGAGTGAGGCCGTCGTTTTTCCTGGTAAGCTCCTCAGCCTCGACCAGAAGCCGGCCGATATCGGGATCAAGCCCCTCGCGTTCGCCGATCACGCGAACGCGCACATTGCTTTTGTGCAGCTCGACAAGATCGTTTCGTACGAAGCGCCGCAACAGACCCATAAGCTCGTGGATTTCATTGGCCGGCCTGGTCCAGTTTTCGGCACTGAACGAAAAGATGGTGACGAACTTGATGCCCATCTCTCCGGCGGCCCGAATCGTCTTGCGCAATGCCTCGACACCACGCCGATGTCCTTCCCCGCGCGGCAGTCCGCGCGCCGCGGCCCAGCGACCATTGCCATCCATGATGATGGCGACATGGCGCGGCACCGGTTCGAACGGCGGCTCGGTATCTTGTGGACGGTCAGCTTCGGGCATTTCTGACCTCAAACCGTGAGGATCTCCTTTTCCTTCGCCGCCAGTAAATGATCAATTTCTGCGATGCCGGAATCCGTCGCCTTCTGAATGTCGCCGGCGAAATGATCGTGGTCGTCCTTGCTGATTTTGTGGTCCTTCTCCAGCTTCTTGATGACATCCATCGCATCACGCCGCACATGGCGCACCGCCACCCTGGCGGTCTCCGCGTATTTGTGAGCGACCTTGACCAATTCCTTGCGCCGTTCCTCATTGAGTTCAGGAATACGCAAACGAATGACCTGGCCTTCTGTCGCCGGCGATAGGCCGAGATTGGAATTTACGATCGCCTTTTCGACCGGATGCACCAACGAGCGGTCCCAGACATTGACTGAAATGAGCCGCGGCTCTGGCACGCTGACGGTCGCCACTTGATTCAGCGGCATTTGTGCACCATAGGCGTCGACCATCACCGGATCGAGCATGTGCGCAGAGGCACGGCCTGTGCGCAGGCCAGACAGCTCAGTTTTGAGCACGGCGCTGGCGCCTTGCATGCGACGCTTGATTTCGTTGATATCGTGCGTTTCATTTGCCATGGCGATCCCCCGAACATCGTGCCCTCATCGTGAGGCAGCGATTTGGATTTGCTCCTCCACTGCTGGCACCCGCCGCTCATCTGCAAGCGGTCGTCCTAGCCGATCACCGTCGCACGTCCTTTTCCGCGCAAAACGGCCTCAATGGCGCCATTTTCGGCGATCGAAAAGACGATGATAGGCATCCGATTTTCCCGGGCAAGCGCGAAGGCTGTGGAATCCATGACACGCAAGTCCTTCTCGATCGCCTCTTGGTGGCCGATCCGCTCATAGCGCTTGGCTTTCGGATCCTTCTTGGGATCGGCACTGTAGACCCCGTCCACATTGGTAGCCTTGAGCACGGCGTGGCAGTCGAGTTCCGCCGCGCGCAGCACTGCCGTGGTATCAGTGGTAAAAAACGGATTGCCGGTTCCCGCAGCCAACAGCACGACCCGGCCCTTGGCGAGATTTTTTGCCGCGCGCTTGCGATTGTAAGTCTCGCAGACCGACGGCATGGCCAGCGCCGAAAGCGTGCGCGCCTCGCGCCCGGCCCGTTCGATGGCTGCTTCCAGCACCAGGCAATTCATCACCGTCGCGAGCATGCCCATGGTATCACCCACCGGGCGCGGGACGCCACGTTCGGACACCTCGATTCCGCGGAAAAGGTTGCCACCACCGACGACGACGCCAAGTTCGACGC
The DNA here is from genome assembly GCA_963828695.1 of uncultured Alphaproteobacteria bacterium. GTDB lineage: Bacteria > Pseudomonadota > Alphaproteobacteria > Rhizobiales > Xanthobacteraceae > Pseudolabrys. The sequence goes on from CAWHFS010000002.1 coordinate 519,283, forward strand.
CGAGCTTGGCGGCCGCCACCAGGTCGATCGCCAATCGCTCGACGGTTTTCTGATCGATGCCAAATCCTTGTGCGCCGGTTAGGGCTTCACCGGACAATTTGACGATGACGCGTCGGTAGACGGGGTCACTCATCCCATTGCGATCCTTGGCGACCGCGCATACTGCCGGTCAGCCTTGCCCTGCCGCGGCGGCAACTTCGGCTGCGAAGTCTGATTCCTGCTTCTCGATGCCCTCGCCGAGCGCGAAGCGCACGAACCCGGTGATCTTGATCGGCGAGCCAACCTTGCCCTCGGCTTCCTTCAGCGCCTGCGCGACACTCTTGGCCGGGTCGTGGACGTAGGCCTGTTCGAGCAAGCAGACTTCCTTATAGAAGGTCTTGAGGCCAGATTCGACGATCTTCTCGATCACGTTGGCCGGTTTTCCCTGCGCCTTGAATTTGTCGGCCAGCACGTCTTTTTCCCGCGCAATCGTCGCCGGATCGAGGCCACTCGCATCGAGCGCCTGTGGATTTGCTGCGGCGACGTGCATGGCGACCATGCGGCCAAGGCTGGCTAGTTCATCAGCCTTGCCGCCTGATTCGAGCGCGACCAGCACACCGATCTTGCCGAGCCCGTCACTGACTGAATTGTGGACGTACGATCCGACCGCGCCCTTACCAACCGAGAGCGCGGCCGCACGGCGCAGTGTCATGTTCTCGCCGATCTTTGCAATCGTATCGGCGACCGCTTCAGCAATCGTAATGCTCCCGGCTTTGGCGGCATTGATCTTCTCAACGTCGGTGCCGGCGCTAAGCGCGACGTCGGCAACCATCTTGACCAGGCCCTGGAAGAGATCATTGCGCGCAACGAAGTCGGTCTCCGAATTCACTTCGACCACAACGCCTTTGACGCCTTGCACCTTGACGCCAATCAGTCCCTCGGCCGCGACGCGGCCGGCCTTCTTGGCGGCTTTCGACAGGCCCTTTTTTCTCAGCCAGTCCTGCGCCGCGGTTATGTCGCCGTTTGTTTCCGTCAGCGCGGCCTTGCAATCCATCATGCCGGCGCCGGTCGACTCGCGCAGTTCCTTGACCATCGATGCGCTGATATTTGCCATTGCATACCTTTTGTTGCGCCGTCGCCCGGCGTGCCAGGCGGCAGACGATGGCTGAACCCTATTCAGCCTCAGCCGTCAGTTCCTTGGCTTTGCTGATCCAGCTGTCGACGCGGCCGGGCAACCCGACCTCCTCGCCGACATTGTGGGCCGCAGTCGGCGATAGCTCGGCAATCTGCGAATAGTGGAAGATGCCGAGGTCGTTGAGTTGTTTTTCGATCGCCGGCGATATGCCTGGCAGTTTCTTGAGGTCGTCGGCAACGCCGCGTGGACCGGGCAACTGCTCGAAACCGAGATCGGCGAGTGCGGGCGCGGTCGGCACCGGCTCCACCATCGGCTTTTCCGCAGCACCGACGTCGATACCCATTTCGCCCTGCGCGCGCGAAATGCCGTCAATTGCGGCCTTGGCAATCAAATCGCAATAGAGCGTCACGGCGCGGCTGGCGTCATCGTTACCGGGAACCGCGTAGGTGATGCCGGCCGGATCGGAGTTTGTGTCAACGATGGCGGCAACCGGAATGTTCAGGCGTTGCGCCTCCTTGATCGCGATGTCTTCCTTGTTGGTGTCGATCACAAACAGGAGGTCGGGCACGCCACCCATGTCCTTGATGCCGCCCAGCGAACGATCGAGCTTGTCGCGCTCGCGCTGCATGGTCAGGCGTTCTTTCTTGGTATAGCCGCCCGCATCGCCCGAGCTGAGCATTTCGTCGAGCTTGCGAAGACGCGCAATCGAGCCGGAAATGGTCTTCCAGTTTGTCAGCGTGCCGCCGAGCCAGCGCGAATTGACATAATACTGCGCTGACTGCTTGGCCGCCGCCGCAATGGCATCCTGTGCCTGCCGCTTGGTACCGACGAACAGGATGCGGCCGCCCTTGGCGACCGTATCACTCACCGCCTGCAATGCGCGATGAAGCATCGGCACTGTCTGGGCGAGATCGACGATGTGAATATTGTTGCGTGTACCGAAGATGTATTGACCCATCTTCGGGTTCCAGCGGTGGGCCTGATGGCCGAAATGCACGCCAGCTTCCAAGAGCTGACGCATCGTAAAGTCAGGAAGCGCCATAATCTTCTCCGGTTGATCCGCCGCGGACGGTTGTGAGCCCATTTGGGCCACCGGACGGCCTTTTTGACCCATTGTCGGGGCCTAAAGCCAAACGTCCGCGTGAGTGATGCCGGGCTTATATAGGTGCGGTTTTCCCGATGCAAGGCGGACCATCCCGGACGCCTGGAGGCTTCTGGCGTGACCGTACCGGCCTGAGGTGGGCGGCAAACGGCGAACCATTCAGGCCGACCCGCGTTAGCCATGCGGCCACATGTTGCAAATGTGGGCAAGGCCGAGATCGCTAACGGGAGACATGCAAGCAGGGGGCAACCGCAAGGAGGCCGTCATGCCCCGTAATTTGTCCCGTCATGTGACCGGTCACATGAATTGGGTCGGTCAACCAACTCACGATGAACTTCACCCCCTCATCTCGGGCTCACGATCTGGCTTGTGCTTTCTATCTGGTTCCTGTTCGACCGCGGTGCATATGTCGCGCTGACATTTGCAATGGTGACCGTGTTCTTTGTGGTCGTCACGGCAATCCCCGCCCTGCTCTGGGTCACATGGCGGCGAAATGCCGGAGAGGACAATCCCAAGAAGCACATAGACGCGTTCCGCAGCTGGGCCACCCATGAGTTCGCGACCCGGACTGGAAACTTGCGAGGGACCGAAGCCGCGATGCAGATCCTGCTGCCGCTCGTCGCGGTGTCGGTCGGCATGACGATCTTCGGCCTGGCGTTCTATTTCACGGTACCGTACGGCGGCTAGAGCGCCTCGACCTGTACCACGCCGGGCACCGCCTTGATGGCGCCAGCGATCTGCGGAGACACCTTGAAGCGGCCGGGCAGTTTCACCTCCACTTCGGTACCGCGTTCCAGCATCAGCACCACACTGACCTCGCCGTTCCCATTGGCTTGCGTAGCACGCGGGGCGGGCTCAAGACGTTTTGCCAGACCCTCGATCGGTTTGTCGTCCCGCACGAATATGCGAAGACCCTGCTGCAAATTTGCGGCGGCTGTATCGAGTGGTTCCGCCGACTGAATGCGTGCACGCACTTCGTCGCCCTGGACCTCTGCCGATAAAAACAAAAGTACCGCGGCGCCCGGCTCCAGCAGGTCGCGAAACTCGGCCAGCCCCTCCGAAAAGATCACAGCCTCGTAGTGTCCGGTCGGATCCGACAGGCCGATAATTCCCATCTTGCTGCCGGTACGCGTGCGGCGCTCGGTGCGCGCAACCACAGTGCCCGCGACACGGCCCGCCGTAGCGCCCGCTTTTACCGCGCGCGAAAACTCCGCCCATGACTGGACACGTAACTTTTTGAGCACGGCTGCATAGTCGTCGAGCGGATGGCCGGACAGAAAGAAACCGACGGCTTCATATTCGCGCCGCAGCCGCTCCGCCGGCAGCCACGGCTCCATGTGGGGTAGCGCGACCGGTTCGCGATTGCCGCCGCCGCCGAACAATTCACTCTGCCCTATTGCAGCGGTGTCGTGTGCGCGCTGCGAGCGCGCCAGAATCGCCTCGACAGCGGGAAAAACGCGCGCGCGGTTGGCTTCGAATTCATCGAAGGCACCGGCGGCGGTGAGACTCTCCAGCACGCGCTTGTTGACCGCACGCGGATTGATGCGATCTGCGAAATCGGCAAGATCGACAAACTTGCGATCTCCCCGCGCTGCGATGATCGCCTCCACTGCCAGCTTTCCGACACCTTTGAGCGCGGCAAGCGCGTAGATAATCGTGTTGGCGTCAACCTCGAAGGCGACGCCGGAGCGATTGATGGATGGCGGATCAACCTTGATGCCGAGACGCTCCGCCTCGGCACGGAATTCCGCGAGCTTGTCGGTATTGCCCATGTCCAATGTCATGGACGCTGCCATGAATTCGACGGGGAAGTTCGCCTTCATATATGCGGTCTGATAGGCGACCAGTGCGTATGCTGCCGCGTGGCTCTTGTTGAAACCGTATTCGGCAAAACGTTCCAGCAGATCGAAGATTGCGTCTGCCTGATTGCGCTCGACACCGCGCTCGACCGCCCCGTCGACGAAGCGTCTTCGCTGCGCCTGCATTTCCTTGCGGATTTTCTTGCCCATAGCGCGGCGCAACAGATCGGCTTCGCCGAGCGAAAAGCCGGCAAGGATCTGCGCAGCCTGCATTACCTGTTCCTGGTAGATGATAACGCCAAACGTTTCACGCAGGATGGCTTCAAGTTTGGGATGGATGTAGTCCGGCTGCTCCATGCCGTGCTTGCGTGCGCAATAGGTCGGAATGTTCGCCATCGGGCCGGGACGATAGAGCGCAACCAGAGCGATGATGTCTTCGAAACGGTCGGGCCGCATGTCCAGCAACGCGCGGCGCATGCCCGCACTTTCCAGTTGGAAGATACCGACGGCTTCCGCGCGCGCCAGAAGATCATAGGTAGACTTGTCGTCGAGCGGAATTGCGGTGAGATCGACGTCGATGCCGCGACGCCTTACCAGCGCGACCGCGGTCTGCAGCACCGTCAATGTCTTCAAGCCGAGGAAGTCGAATTTTACCAGCCCCGCCTGTTCCACCCACTTCATGTTGAATTGAGTTACGGGCATGTCGGACTTCGGATCGCGATACAGCGGCACCAGCTCAGATAGCGCCCGGTCGCCGATCACGATGCCCGCCGCATGGGTCGAAGCGTGGCGGTTGAGGCCTTCGAGCTTGCGCGCAATATCAAAGGCACGCTTGACGACCGGATCGCCGTCGCGTTCGGCCTGCAGACGCGGCTCATCCTCGATAGCGCGCGCGAGCGTGACCGGATTTGCGGGATTCTGAGGTACCAGCTTGCAGAGCTTGTCGACCTGACCGTAAGGCATCTGCAGAACGCGGCCAACATCGCGCAGCACGCCGCGCGCCTGCAGTGTGCCGAAGGTGATGATCTGCGCGACCTGGTCGCGACCATAGCGCTCCTGCACGTAACGGATCACTTCATCGCGGCGGTCCTGGCAGAAGTCGATGTCGAAGTCCGGCATCGACACGCGCTCGGGGTTGAGAAAGCGCTCGAACAACAGGCCAAACCGGATGGGATCGAGGTCAGTGATGGTGAGTGCATAGGAGACCAGCGAGCCTGCGCCCGAACCGCGGCCGGGCCCGACGGGAATGCCGTGCGCCTTCGCCCATTGAATGAAATCAGCGACGATGAGGAAGTAGCCGGGATATTTCATGCCGGCGATGACACCGAGTTCGAATTCCAGCCGCTCACGGTATTCATCCGCGGTATGTCCGGGCGCTACCCCTGCGCTCGCCATGCGTTTTGTAAGTCCCGCTTCAGCCCGCTTGCGCAACTCGGTAGCCTCGTCGAGCGCCGTACCGCCTTCGCCAAGCGAAAAACGCGGCAGGATCGGGTTCTGGGTGTGCGGGCGGAACGCACAGCGCTCGGCAATCTCGACCGTAGAGGCGAGTGCTTCCGGCAGGTCGGCGAACATTTCGACCATTTCGGTCCGGGTCTTGAAGCGATGCTCGGGCGTGAGGTGACGCCTGTCGGGTTCCGACAACAACCGCCCTTCGGCGATGCAGATCAGCGCGTCATGGGCTTCGTAATCTGTTGCACCGGCGAAATAGGGCTCATTGGTCGCGACCAGCGGAATATTCTTCGTGTATGCGAGATCGATCAATACCGGCTCAGTCATGCGCTCGTTGGCCGTGCCATGCCGCTGCAATTCCACATAAAGCCGGTCGCCGAAAAGGCGCGCGATCGCATCGAGACGCGCGGTGGCGAGATGGCTCTGGCCGGCGGCGATCGCGCTGTCGAGCGGCCCGCCGGGCCCCCCGGTCAGGCAAATGACACCGTCGGTCTCGCCTTCGAGCCAATCGAGCTGCAGGCGCGGCGGTTCGTTCGAAGGCGTGTCGAGGAACGCGCGCGAGCTAAGGCGCATCAGGCTGCGATAGCCGGTCGGACGCGCGGCCAGAAGTACAATGCGCGCACGTTCCCCCTGAACATTGCCGTTGCGTGCGCCGTGGTCGGTGTCGCCGAAATCAATTGCGAGCGCGCAGCCGACAATCGGCTGAATTCCAACGCCTGCGAGTTTCTCTGAGAATTCCAGCACACCGAACATGTTGTCGGTGTCGGTCAGCGCGAGCGCTGCCTGTTTGTCGCTTTTCGCGAGCTCCGCAAGACGCGCAATGGTGATCGCGCCTTCCAGAAGCGAATAGGACGAATGCACGTGCAAGTGCACGAAATCGAGGTCGGCCATATCAACTCGAGGGTTGGTGATTCCTGTTTGTACCCAGAGTGGGCACACGACCTCGACCTGTCCACCACAGCGCGCAACTGATTGGTCGCTATGCCCGCTTTACCCATAGGCAGACTGGCCCCGTCATGGCTGGGCGGTCCCAGCCATCCACGTCATCCGGCCGGGGACGCCTTCATGACGCGGATGCCCGGCACATGGGTGAGGGTTGGGCCGGGCATGACGAGGCTGTAGCAGCCGCCGTCAGAGGCTTCCGAGCACCTGCGACCAGATGGCGATCATGCCGATGAACAGAGAGAGCGAGGCAAGCGCAGCGGCTTCTTGGATGACGGCTTTGAACATGGAATCAACCTCCAGAACGGACAGCGAACATAGTTCATGTTCTGTTCTGAAGTCAACACTCAAAAACCCCGAAATTGTCGCCGGATTTAAGGCTGGTGGCTATCATCTAGGGTCCAAGGACCCGGTGAATACTGTCGGCGCGGTCCTTACTCGTCGCGCCAATGAGGTGGGCGACATTGTGAAGGTTGGTAGGGGCACTTGGGGGCTAAAGGAGTGGTTTCCCGGCCGTAGCTGGAAAAGGGAAAAATCAGAAAACGGCGCTGAAGGAAAGAACAGCGAGGGTTAGATCAGGACTTAGACCAACGAACGCGAACCGCCTTTTTAGCAGCGGCCTTCCGCTGCCTCGCTGTAAGGTTCGCTGCCCTCGCCTTTCCACCCTTTAATCCCCCAGCGCGGCCACGTGCGACAGCGGTAGGATCTTTCCCCTGCTCCTCTAGCGTCGGCTCTCGGTCCTCAATTTCGCCCGTGGCGACGCCGACAAGATATTTAGCCAACTGGTTAGGGTCGCGGGGGCGTTTTTTCATGGGCAAATATATCGACTATCGCTGCCTAAACGGCAAAAACTGATCGCTCCCGTTAAGCGGTCTAGGCGGGTGACGTATGCCGCGACGTTCCCAGGCGCGATCTGATAGCGAAACAAAAACAGGCTACAAACAGCCAAAATTATCGCCCCCAATATGATCGCCGCAGGCGTTCGCACACAGCTAATATGCGCTTATTCTAAGCCTCGGCAACGGGTGCCTTAATTAAACTGACCCACTACCCAACCGTAGAAAATTCCTCCACCAAACGGCGATATTACATCGTAAAATCAATGTATTAGCCGTTATTCTTGATGCAGAATTGTCTCAATCAAGCTCCACGACCAATCCGTCGCGCAGGGTCACCCGCCGATCCATTCGAGATGCGAGCTCCATATTGTGAGTGGCGATAATCGCAGCGAGGCCCGACGCGCGCACCAATTGCGTAAGCGCCGAGAACACATGGTCGGCGGTGTGCAGGTCGAGATTGCCAGTCGGTTCGTCGGCCAGGAGGATGCGCGGCGCATTCGCGACAGCGCGCGCAATTGCGACACGCTGCTGCTCACCGCCGGAAAGCTCCGCCGGCCGGTGGCTGACCCGCTCGCGCAGGCCCAGATAGATCAGCAACTCCATGGCCCGCTTCTTCGCCTCGTCGCGCGCAAGCCCGCGGATCATCTGCGGCAACAGCACATTTTCCAGTGCCGAGAACTCCGCCAGCAAATGATGCGACTGATAGACGAAGCCGATCTCGTTGCGACGGATCCGGGTGCGTTCGTGGTCGGGCAAAATCGCTGTCGCCCGCCCGTCGATATAGACGTCGCCGTGATCTGGATGCTCAAGCAGGCCGGCAATATGCAACAACGTCGATTTGCCGGCGCCGGACGGGGCCACCAGCGCGACTGACTGGCCTGGCCAGATCGCCAGCTCCGCGCCGGTGAGGATATGCAGCGTCGCGTCGCCTTGGCGGTACTGGCGCTCGATCGCGTGCAGGTACAGGATCGGAATCTCCTCCTCCTGCAACTCGACCTCTACGCTGGCGCTGGTCATGGTCTCACTCATAGCGCAGCGCCTCCACCGGATCGAGGCGGGCCGCCCGCCAGGACGGATACAGCGTCGCGAGCAGCGACAGCGTGAGCGCCATCACCACTACCGCAATGGTCTCCGCGGTATCCATATCCGCGGGCAGGTGCGACAGGAAATAGAGCTCCGGCGAGAACAGTTCGGTACTGGTGAGCCATGACAGGAACTGGCGGATACTCTCGATGTTGAGACAGATCACCACCCCGAGCATGAAGCCGACCAGGGTGCCGACCACGCCAATCGAGGCACCGGTTATCAGGAATACCCGCATGATAGCGCCCTGGCTGGCACCCATGGTGCGCAAGATGGCGATGTCCTGGCCCTTGTCCTTCACCAGCATGATCAGGCCCGACACGATATTGAGCGCCGCTACCAGGACGATCAGCGTCAGGATCAAAAACATCACATTGCGTTCGACCTGCAGCGCATTGAAGAACGTGGCGTTGCGCTGACGCCAGTCGATCATGAAGATGGGCCTGTTTGCCGCGTCCTGTACCGCCTTGCGATAACTGTCCACGCGGTCAGGATTATCTGTGTAAACCTCGATGGCAGTGACGTCTCCGGCGCGATTGAAATAGGCCTGCGCCTGCTTCAGCGGCATGAATACAAAGGCAGAGTCGTATTCCGACATCCCGATCTCGAACACTGCCGCAACTTTGTAGACCTTGATGCGCGGCATGGTGCCCATCGGTGTCACCGCGCCGCGCGGCGCCACGAGCGTGATGTTATCGCCGGAGCGCAATGACAACTGGTCGGCAAGCCGCCGCCCGATCGCAACGCCATTGCCCTCGTCAAAACCTTGCAGCGTGCCCTGCTTGATATTCTTGGCAACTGAAGGAAGTTTTTCCAGGTCCATCAGCCGGATTCCGCGGATGAGAACGCCGCCGGCATTGAACGGCGATGATGCTAGCGCCTGGCCTTCGACAATCGGTGCCGCAAGGCGAATGCCTTTGACGCCGGCGATGCGGCCGGCGACCTCTTCCCAGTCGGTCAGGGGTTTTTCCAAAGGCTGAATGAGAAGGTGGCCATTGAGGCCGAGAATCTTGTCGAGGAGTTCCTTGCGAAACCCGTTCATCACCGCCATCACGATGATGAGAGTTGCAACACCCAACATGATCCCGAGGAAGGAGAACCCGGCGATCACCGAGATGAATCCTTCCTTGCGCCGCGCCCGCAGGTAGCGCAGCGACAGCATCCACTCAAACGGCGAGAAGGGCCGCGTCCCCTTAGGCTCGGTCATTGACTGCTGGTTCCCGCACTGGGATTTTCACACGATTCTGGCAGATTCAAGCCATGAAACCCGGGCAAACCCCTTGGAAGCACACAGGTTTATTGGCCTGAACGGTAACACTATCCGGTTACCGGAGGTCTGGAACAGGCCTTTAGCGCGACAACAGGTCCAGAGCGGCGGCCGGCGTCACCATGTCGCGGGAGCCGTCGGCGCGTTTCTTGACCTCGACCTTGCCCTCGGCCAGCCCGCGCGGCCCGATCAGCACCTGCCAGGGGATCCCGATCAGGTCGGCGGTGGCGAATTTGGCGCCCGGCCGCTCGTCGAGATCGTGATAGAGCACCTCCACGCCCTTCGCGGTCAGTTCGCGATAGAGCTGCTCGCAGGCCGCATCGGTTTCGCCGGCCCCCTGCTTCAGGTTCAGGATCGCCGCCTTGAACGGCGCTACCGCATCGGGCCAGATGATGCCGGCATCGTCATGCGAAGCCTCGATTATGGCGGCAACCAGCCGGCTCGGCCCGATGCCGTAGGAGCCCATATGCACGGGCACTTCACCGCCCTCACCGGTGGCGACGAGCGCCTTCATGGGTTCTGAATATTTGGTGCCGAAATAAAAGATATGCCCGACCTCGATCCCGCGCGCGGAAACCTGATTTTCGGTTGAAATTTTCGAATAGGCCGCGGCGTCATGCATGTCCGAAGTCGCGGCATATTGTGCCGTCCATGTGTCGACGATTTTCTGCAGCCCGCCGACATCATCGAAATTCACATTGGCATCCGGCACTTTCAGATCGAGATAATCCTTGTGGCAGAATACTTCCGACTCGCCGGTGGAAGCCAGAATGATGAATTCGTGAGATAGATTGCCGCCAATCGGTCCGGATTCCGCACGCATCGGGATCGACTTCAGACCCAACCGCTGGAACGTGCGCAGATAGGCAACGAACATCTTGTTGTAGGAATGCTGCGCGCCGGCCTGGTCGAGGTCGAATGAATATGCGTCCTTCATCAGGAACTCGCGGCCGCGCATCAAGCCGAAGCGCGGGCGCACTTCATCGCGGAATTTCCATTGGATATGATAAAGATTGAGCGGGAGATCCTTGTACGACTTCACAAATGCGCGGAAGATTTCGGTGATCATCTCCTCGTTGGTCGGCCCATACAGCATTTCACGTTCGTGCCGATCCGTGATGCGCAACATCTCCTTGCCATAGGCCTCGTAGCGTCCGCTTTCGCGCCACAAATCGGCAGACTGGATGGTTGGCATCAATAGTTCGATCGCACCGGAGCGGTTCTGCTCTTCGCGCACGATCTGGCAAATCTTCTGCAAGACCCGAAAACCGAGAGGCAAGAACGCATAAATACCGGCCGCTTCCTGCCGCATCATGCCGGCGCGCAGCATGAGCCGATGCGAGACGATCTCCGCCTCTTTCGGGGTTTCGCGCAGGATTGGCAGGAAATAACGGGAAAGGCGCATGGGAGGACTATCAGGGGGATGACCGGCAGATTGCTCGGTCCAGAGTGAAAGCGGATCGGCCGGCAAAATACAAGCCCGGGCGGCGTCAGCCCGGCGGCCTACAGACTGAAATGCTCGAAGGCCTTCAGCTTTTCGAGATTTTGCAGGACCGGAAAGGATATCCAGGCCCGGTCGCGCAGATGGGGCACGCGCGAAATGTCCATCACCTCCGAGAGCTTGCGCACGTAGAACAGTTCCTCCTTCGACTGTATGTTGAAGGCGGAGAATTCCATCTGGCCATCGCGCAGATCGGCGTCCGAGATGGCCGCTTCGAAGCGCTGCTTCCAGGCCGAATCCTGCGGACTGACATCAAGACCGGCGCCCTCGCCGAACGGAACCTTGGTTCGATCACGAATGGCGCCAGGCAATTGGTCCGGATAGAGGTCGTAAAGGTCCCGCAGTGCCGCCTTTCCACGCGGCAGACCATTGACCTCGCGCACCAGGGCGTTGCCATTGACGTTAAGCGCGTAGTTGACGACGGCCGGATCGAGGAACGGTTCGCGCGTTTCGACCTGGTGACGCATTGAGCAACGGTCGACGCGCTGCAAGCTCACGCGATGCATCAGATCGAGGCATTCGTCGCGGACAGGACGTCCCTCGGCATCGCTTTCATGAAACGCCACCTCGAGCGGCGGATAACCGCAAAAAAGTTCGTCGGCACCCTCCCCGCACAGCGCTACGCGGAAACCGTCGCGATGCATGCGCTCTGCCACGGCGAGCGAGCAGACCGCGCCACGAACCAGATTTGGTTCGAAAAACTCGGTGAAGGCCACTACGTCATCGATGAGCGAAAAGACTTTCTCGCTCTCGGGGTCGAAAGGAACCAGCCGCAGATCGAATCCGGTTTTCTCCGCGTATAGCGCCGCATAGCGGAAATCCGGCGCGGCCTCACCGCCGACGAAATAGCCGGGCGCCTCGGGCCGGGACTGCCGCGCATAATGCGCGACCAGCGTGCTGTCGATGCCACCGCTGAACAAGGTCGCAACCGGAAGACCCGGCGGGAGCCGCCGACGCACGGCATCCGATAGCAGACGATCGAGCGAATGCACATCGTGCTTTATCGGCGCGTCGGCGCGCGGATAGACGAGAGATTTGTAGCGCGCGCAGGTTTTGCGCGACAGCGCATAGCCGGGCGGCAACAACATGACGTCGCCGGCCGCGACCGTATCGAGCAGCGGCCGCATCTCCGAACAGAACAAAAAGCCGGTCTTCGACTGAATGACAAAAAGAGGCTTGACCCCGAACGGATCGCGGGCGGCAAGAAATTCGCCGGAAACGATATCGACGGCGACAAAGGCATACATGCCGATCAATCGTTCCAGCGCCCGATAGCCCCATACTTGAAGAGCATTGGCGAGGACCTCGGTATCGGACTCGGTCCTGAATTCAACCCCGAGGTCGGCGAGCTCGCGCCGCAGCTCAACGTGATTGTAGATTTCGCCGTTGAAGGAGATCGCCAGGCGCGCGTTGAATGAAAATTGCGGCTGGACTGCATGCTCGGCATCGACGATTCGCAATCGCCGGGTCCCCATGGCGGTATCTTTTCGGGGCGATATCACCGGATCGGTTATGTCGCCGCGATGAAATATGCCGTCGATCAGGAGCTGGACGGCGGTTTCCGCGTCGGGCCAGTCAATCGCAACCGCAATTCCGCACATGCATCATCACCGCCTGTTTGTGGCCGCCCGCCTGTTCAGAGTGGATTAACCATGACCTCCCAAGCGTGAAGTTTCCCTTAAGCGGCGGTGCCCAGGCTGGGCCTCTTCGTCGCCCCTGCGGATCGGCGCGGCTGCGCTCGTAATGCGCGAGAATTACACAAAATTCGCCGCAGACTTGTTGATCGGGCATGCAATTCTGCCGTCGCTCCGCTCGACCATGCGCCACGGGGGACGCAGACCGGACAGCGACTATTGGGTAATTTTGACCGGACAGTACACATAGCGGTAACGGCCGATGACGGACCGGCAGCATCGAGCGATGAATCCATCGACATTGATCGACGACGCGTCGAATTAATGATGACAGCGTCCAAACGATCGGCTAGCGTAATTTATCCGCGTGGATGGGGACCCTAACGTAAAAATGGGCTTCGACGGCGGTCCAAGTCTTGGGAGGGAAGCAAGTCCTCGGCGCGGTAATCGCAGCCACCTCGAAAGTCAAAACAAAGCAGAATCGGGGATGAGGACGACAACGTGCGACGAGCAGGGCTTCGCGCCCTGCTCTTTTTTTGGTCAGATTCGGCCCGAAGTCGCAGCCTGCTCAACGATGCGGCGGATTGGATATCTCTTTCAGGAATTCCAGCGGGATCAATCCAAATCGATAAGCCCCGTAAAACACTCCATATACCACTGTCGCGACAAGGGTCGTCCATAGCAGTTTGCGCCAGACGCGATGGATCGCCGGCGCGCCGGGATCCGTCCCGGGCGTGATCTCACCACTTTCCTCCTGGCTGCGCACACCCCACGGCAGGACCGCGAACAGCACCACCCACCAAATAATGAAATAGATTGCGAGAAAGGTGGTGATCTCCATGAGACGTCAGGCCTGCTCCAACTCGACCAACGTGCCGAGGAAGTCCTTCGGGTGCAAAAACAGCACCGGCTTGCCGTGCGCGCCGATTTTCGGCTCACCATCGCCGAGCACGCGCGCACCTTGGGCCTTCAGCATATCGCGCGCAGCGCGGATATCGGCCACCTCGTAGCAGACATGGTGGATACCGCCATCGGGATTGCGCTCCAGGAATTTTGCGATCGGCGAATTGTCGCCGAGTGGCTCCAGCAGTTCAATCTTCGTATTGGGCAGCGTGATGAAAACGGTTGTGACGCCATGATCCCGCTGCTTGACCTGATCCGACACTTCAGCGCCCAGCGTGTCGTGATAGACCTTTGCGGCCTTGGCAATATCGCGCACGGCGATGGCAACGTGATTGAGACGACCGATCATACGCTTCCTCGCGAGGGTGTACCGGCAGCAGCCATCATACCGTCAATACATGCACATGGCACATCGGCTTCTTGCCCCATCGTTGGGCTATCGTGGCGCGCACCGCGCGGCGGATGCTTTCGGCAACCGCATCTGGATCGCGGCGGCGGCCGCGCGGAAGCGACTCATACGTCTGTATTATCGCGTCATTGACCGCCTCGATAATCAGTCCGCCATCGCGATCGCGTTCTGGAATGCCAATCAGGTCCAGTTCGGGGTCGGCAGCCAGCACGCCCTTGTCGGTGATGGCGAGCGCGATCGACACGGCGCCGGCAAAGCCGAGCCGCCTGCGGTCGGCGATGGTGCGCGCGTCCGCTTCCACAAGCAGCCCGCCATCCTTGTAGAGCCGTCCCGCCGGCACCTCATCGATGATGCGGGCATCGGATGACAGGCGCACCAGATCGCCATTGCGGCATTGCACGACCTCTTTCACGCCCAGGCGGCGGGCAAGCGCGGCGTGCTCCGACATATGCAGCGCCTCGCCGTGGACCGGGATCAGGATCTTCGGCTTGACCCACCCGATCAGATCTTCGAGTTCGGCGCGGCGCGGATGACCGGACACATGCACCAGATGGGTTCGGTCGGTAATGACCTCGATGCCCTGCTCGATCAGCCCATTGATAACCCGTCCCACCGCCTTCTCATTGCCGGGAATGGTGCGGGCGGAATAGATCACGCAATCCCCGCGCGACAATGTCACATCGGGATGCTGATCCTCGGCAATGCGCGCAAGCGCGGCGCGCGGCTCACCCTGGCTGCCGGTGCACAGTGCCACCACCTTGTTCGGCGGCAGATAGCCGTAGGCGTCGACCGGACGCGCCTCCGGCATGTCGTTCCAGTAACCGGTCTCACGCGCAACCTGAATGATGCGATCCATGGCGCGTCCCACGACAACCAGTTCCCGGCCGGCGGCGCGGGCAGCTTCAGCCACCGAGCGCAGCCTTCCCACATTGGAAGCAAACGTCGTCACCGCGACCCGGCCGCGCGCCGTCCTGACCAGCTCGGCGATCGTCTTGGCGACGTCGGCCTCCGAGGGAGAGCGGCCGTCGCGCACGGCGTTTGTGGAGTCGCCAATCAGGGCGAGACAGCCTTCCGCGCCCAACGCACGCAGTTTGGTCTCGTCGGTCACGTCGCCAAGCACCGGCGTGGAATCGAGCTTCCAGTCGCCGGTATGCAGCACCGTGCCGCCCGGCGTGCGGATGATGAGCGCGTTCGATTCGGGGATTGAATGCGCCATTGTGACGAGCTCGATATCGAACGGTCCTGCTTTGAAGCGCCCGCCCAATGGCACGATCGTGACCGGAATCTCCGGCGCGCCCGGCTCGCTCGCGCGCTTCGCGGCCAGCAACGCGGCGGTAAATGGGGTCGCATAGACCGGGACTTTCAGCCGCGGCCATAGCTCCAGCACCGCGCCGAAATGATCTTCATGTGCGTGGGTAAGGACCAGGCCTGCCAGGCTCTTTCGCTCCTCCACCAGATAACGGATGTCCGGCAGAATCAGGTCGACGCCGGGCAGATGCTCTTCCGATGCAAAGCTGACACCGAGGTCGACCGCAAGCCAGGAGCGGCGCTGCTCATTGCCCAATCCATAAATCGACAAATTCATGCCGATTTCGCCGACACCACCGAGCGGCGCGTAGACCAGTTCCTGTGGAGCGCCGGTCATGCTCAACGCGCACCCATGCCGAATACTTCGCCGGCGGTAATGATTTCGACGCCGCCGGAAGCAAGCAAGAGCAGTCGCCCGACCTCATCGAGACCTTCGAAACGACCGGAAAGCTCCCGCTCCGGCAGCCGCACGCGAATATCCTGGCCAAGACCCGCCGCGCGCGCCATCCAGTCGGCGCGGATCGACATGAAGTCTTCGCCGCGTTTCCATTGTGCCAACCTGCGCGGCATGGCCGCCGCAAGCGCATCGAAAAGCGCATCCGGCTTCACAATTGCGCCGCCTACCAACAGATCGGTCGCGGGATAAAACGTGTCGATCGGATGGCTGACACAATTCACGCCGAACCCAATGGCCACCGCAAAGGCCGGAACACTCTCGCCTTCGATCAGGATGCCGCCAAGTTTATCGTGTCCCAGCAGCAAATCGTTCGGCCATTTGACCTTGAACAGCGGGCCAAGCTGCGGAGCGCATTCACCGAGCGCGTCATGAAGCGCCAGTGCGGCCACGAACGACAGCTGCGGCGCGACATCCGGCGTCGAGGGATCTGGCAGAAACAGGGTCGCATAGAGGTTGCCCGGCGCCGATACCCAGTTACTGCCGCGGCGGCCGCGGCCGGCGCTCTGGCGTTTCGCCGTGATCCAGACGGGCTTGCGCTCGCCTCCGCGGGCAAGCTTCAACGCTTCGTTGTTGGTCGAGCCGACGGAATCCAGGGCGATGTGCCGAGCCCCTGTCACCCCGGCCCTGGGATCGACCGGCATTCAGAAAAGCGATTTTGCCGCCGCCGTTGCCGCGCCCAGGAGCGGCGCCGGATAGGCGAAAAACAGAATATTGATCAATCCGCAAACACCAAGCACGAAGCGCAGAATTGGCGGCATGCTCTGGAAGCCCTTCACGGGCTCGTCGAAATACATGATTTTCACGATCGCCAGATAGTAATAGGCGCCGATGACGCTGGTGAGAACACCAATCACCGCCAGCGTGAACAGCCCCGCCTTGATGGCGGCAAGGAAGACGTAGAATTTGGCAAAGAAGCCGGCAAGCGGTGGAATGCCCGCCAGCGAAAACAGAAGCATTGCGAGAAAAAACGCCATTGTCGGATGGGTGCGCGAGAGGCCGGCCAGATCCCCGATACTCTCCACGAACTTGCCATCGCGGCGCATGGCGAGGATGCAGGCAAAGGTACCGAGCGTCATCGCGACATAGATGCTCATATAGACGAGCACACCCTGCACGCCTTCCGCCGTACCGGCGGCAAGCCCGACCAGCGCAAACCCCATATGTCCGATCGATGAATAGGCCATCAGCCGCTTGATGTTGCGCTGTCCGATGGCGGCAAATGCACCCAGCGCCATCGACGCAATGGATACGAATACGACGATCTGCTGCCATTCATGCGTAATGCCCGGAAACGCCACCACCGTGGCGCGCACGAATATCGCGATGGCGGCGACTTTGGGTGCGGCGGCAAAGAATGCCGTTACCGGCGTCGGCGCGCCCTCATACACGTCGGGCGTCCACATGTGGAACGGAACCGCCGAAATCTTGAAACAGAATCCTACGAACAAAAATACCAGGCCGAATATCAGGCCGATACTGGCGCCCTGCCCGGTGGCCTTGGCAATGCCTGCAAAACTGACGGTGCCGGTGAAGCCATAGATCAGTGAGGCGCCGTACAGCAGCATGCCGGAGGACAGCGCTCCGAGAACGAAATACTTCAGCCCGGCCTCTGTCGAACGGACATTGTCGCGGTCAATTGCCGCGACCACATAGAGCGCAAGACTCATCATCTCGAGCCCAAGATACAGGGCAATCAGATCGGCCGCTGAAATCAGAACCATCATGCCGAGCGTAGCGAGCAGAACCAGTACGCCATATTCAAACTTGTGCAGCTTTTGCGCGGCCAGATAATCGTGCGACAGCAGCAGCGCGCCACCGGATCCGATCACCGCCAGCATCTTGAGGAAGCGTGCGTAGTCGTCCACGACAAAGCTGCCGTCGAACAAGACATATCGCCCCGGCGGTACCGAAAGCAGGAACACGACAACCAATCCCAGAACGCCAACACACAGGCCGTTGACGACCGAGGAACTGTGTTCGCCTTGTGCAACGCCCACCATAAGCATGAGCAAGGCGCCGATCGCCAGCACGATTTCCGGCAACATCGGGTACAAGCCGGACAATTGCGTGACCTCGTTCATCGCGTCCTCACCGGGACCGTTAGCGCACGCGCCGCTCTTGTGGACGTGGCCGCGCTCTGGGCATCTTCTGCTTCCGCGCGCTTGACTGCGGCGACGGCGCGGTCGTAGCGCTCAAGCAATTGCGCGACCGAGGCCGCCGACATGTCGAGCACCGGCTTGGGTACAACACCGAACAGGATCGTCAGCGCGACCAGCGGCGCGAAAATGAGCGACTCGCGCCAGCCAATGTCCTTGATGCCTTCCAAAGCAGGCTTCAGCGTGCCGAAAATCATCTTGCGATAGAGCCAAAGCGCGTAGGCCGCCGAAAGGATGACGCCAATCGTCGCGAGGAACGCCACCGCGGAGTTGACCTTGAATGTACCGATCAGCGAGAGGAATTCGCCGATGAAACCCGACGTGCCGGGAAGGCCCACATTGGCCAGCGTGAACACCATGAACACCGCGGCGTAAAGCGGCATGCGGTTTACGAGGCCGCCATAGAACGCGATCTCGCGCGTATGCATGCGGTCATAGACCACGCCGACGCACAGGAACAGCGCGCCCGAGACAATGCCATGCGAAATCATCTGAAAGATGCCGCCGGCAACACCCTGTGCAGTTGCCGCGAAAATCCCCATGGTGACGAAGCCCATATGTGCAACTGACGAGTAGGCGATCAGCTTTTTCACATCCTCCTGCACGAGCGCCACCAGCGACGTGTAGATGATGGCGACGACCGACAGCGTGAAAATCACCGGCGCAAATTCGTGGCTCGCGGCGGGAAACATCGGCAGCGAAAAGCGCAGGAATCCGTAGCCGCCCATCTTCAGCAGAATCGCTGCGAGGATGACCGAGCCTGCTGTCGGCGCTTCGACATGGGCATCGGGCAGCCAGGTGTGCACCGGCCACATCGGCATCTTGACCGCAAAGGACGCGAAAAAGGCGATCCATGCCCATTTCTGCAATTCGACCGGGAAGCCGTGGCGCAACAGGGTTGCGATATCCGTGGTGCCGGCGTCCCAATACATCGCCATGATGGCAAGCAGCATCAGCACCGAACCGAGCAGCGTATAGAGGAAGAACTTGAAGCTGGCGTAGACCCGCCGCGGGCCTCCCCATACCCCGATGATCAGGAACATGGGGATCAGGCCGCCTTCGAAGAACAGATAGAACAGGACCAGGTCGAGCGCGGAAAATGTGCCGACCATCAGCGTTTCGAGAACCAGAAACGCGATCATGTATTCCTTCACCCGCTTCTGAATGGAAGTCCAGCTGGCAAGGATGCAGATCGGCATCAGAGCGGTGGTGAGGATCACGAACGGCAGCGAAATGCCGTCCACGCCCATGTGGTAGTTGGCAATTCCGAGCCAGGGATGCTTCTCGACGAACTGGAATTCCGGGGAAGTCGGATCGAAACGCGCCACCATCACCAGCGAGATCGCAAACGTCACAAGGGTGGTCCACAGCGCCACCCAGCGCGCAGTGCCGCGCGCCAGCCGGTCATTGCCGCGCACGACCATAATGAACAGCGCGCCGACCAGCGGCAGGAATGTGACGACGGAGAGGATTGGCCAGGTCATCGTCAATGCACCGCGAACATGAACCAGGTGATGAAAGCCGCAGCGCCGATCAGCATGGCGAAGGCGTAGTGATAGAGATATCCGGTTTGCAGGCGCACCACGTTGCGCGTGACGTCAAGCACACGCGCAGAGACGCCATCGGGGCCGAAGCCGTCGATCAACCAGCCGTCTCCGCCCTTCCACAGGGCGCGGCCGAGCCATATCGTCGGCCGAACAAAAATCAGGTCGTAAAGTTCGTCGAAGTACCACTTGTTGAGCAGGAAGCGATAAAGCACGTCGTGGGTCCGCGCGAGCTCGACGGGAATGTCGGGCCGGCGAATATAAAAATGCCAGGCAATGACAAATCCGATCACCATCATGACGGTCGGCAAGACGCCGATCTGCAACGACACGTGGTGCATGTCCTCGAGCACGTGATTGCTTTTGGCGAAGGTCAGCGATTCGCGGAAGAAACCCTCGACTCCGTGTCCGGCGAAGATTTCCTTGAATGGCAGGCCAGCCATGATTGAGCCGAAGGCCAGCACGCCGAGCGGGATCAACATTACCATCGGGCTCTCGCGCGCCTCCCGCCAATGCTGGCGGTCATGCGGCTCGCCATGGAACGTCTTGAAGATCAGCCGCCACGAATAGAACGAGGTCAGCAGGGCTGCAGCAACCGTGCAGATGAAGGCATAAAGCGCCATCGGGTTCTTGCCGACATAGGCCGCCTCGATGATGGCATCCTTGGAAAAATAACCGGCCGTGAGCGGAAAGCCGGTGAGCGCCAGCGTGCCGATGATCATCACGATGTAGGTATAGGGAATGCGATCTTTGAGTTCGCCCATGTGGCGTATGTCCTGCTCATGGTGCATGGCGTGGATGACCGAGCCGGAGCCGAGGAACAACAGCGCCTTGAAGAAGGCATGGGTGAACAGATGGAACATGCCGACCGAATAGGCGCCCACGCCCATGGCCACGAACATGTAGCCGAGCTGCGAGCAGGTCGAATACGCAACGATGCGCTTGATGTCGTTCTGCACCAGGCCGATCGTTGCCGCAAAGATTGCGGTAGTGGCGCCGATAAAGGTGACGAACGTTTGCGCATCGGGCGCGAGCTCGAACAGCGGCGAAAGCCGCGCCACCATGAAGACACCGGCGGTCACCATGGTGGCGGCGTGAATCAGCGCCGAGACCGGCGTCGGACCTTCCATTGCATCGGGCAGCCAGGTGTGGAGCAGGAATTGCGCCGACTTGCCCATTGCGCCCATGAACAGGAGCAGGCAGATCAGCGTCAGCGCATCGGGATGCCACCCGAACAGCGGAATGGTCTTGCCGGTGAGCGTTGGCGCCTGCGCAAAAACGGTGTCGAGATCGACACCACCGACCAGCGCAAACAGCGCAAAGATACCGAGTGCAAATCCGAAATCGCCGACACGATTGACGATAAAGGCCTTGATTGCCGCGGCGTTGGCTTCGGGCTTGTGATACCAGAATCCGATCAGCAAATAGCTCGCCAGTCCGACGCCTTCCCAGCCGAAGAACAGCTGCACCAGATTGTCCGCCGTCACCAACATCAACATGGCGAAAGTGAACATCGACAGGTAGCCGAAGAAACGCGGCCGGTACGGATCTTCGTGCATGTAGCCGATGGAATAAAGATGAACGAAGGCCGACACCGTGTTGACCACGACCAGCATGACGGCCGTCAGCGTGTCGATGCGCAGTGACCAATCGATCTTCAGATCACCGGCTGTCATCCACGTAAACACCGGCACGCGCAAGTCCTGGTGACCGAAGCCGACCTGAACGAGTGCGATCCATGACAGGATCATCGATATCAACAGCAGCGTGGTAGTGATCAATTCGGCGGTGCGCGACCCGACAGCCGCCGGCTCGTGGCCCTCTGCCGAATGTACGGCGCCACGCGCGGCGTGAGCGCTGTGGTGAACTGGATGCTCGCTGGCGCCGTCTTCGACGCCTGGCGGCGGCCCTTCGCCAGGCAAGCGCGCCCGCGCGCCGGCGATGGCAATCAGCCCCGCAAGAATTGCCCCGAGAAGGGGAAGAAAGACGATGGCCTGGTACATTTAGACCTTTTCGCGTTCGCGCATGATGTCCGAGATCATGCGGTCATCCCTTCATCAGGTTGATGTCTTCGACCGCGATCGAACCCTTGTTGCGATAGAAGACGACGAGAATGGCAAGCCCGATAGCGGCTTCCGCCGCCGCCACGGTGAGTACCAGAAGTGCATAGATCTGGCCGACGATATCGCCGAGATGGGTGGAGAAGGCGACCAGGTTGATATTGACGGCGAGCAGGATCAGCTCGATCGACATCAGGATGATGATGACGTTCTTTCGATTCAGGAAGATGCCGAAGATCCCGAGGGTGAACAGAATGGCGGCAACAGAGAGATAATGGCCAAGACCGATGGTCATGCGCTGCCTCCCAGGCCCTGCCCCGGCCGCACATGACGAAGCTCAATCGACGTTGCCGGCTTGCGCGCAACCTGGTCCGCGATACTCTGCCGGCGCACCCGCACCTTGTGCTGCAGCGTCAGAACGATAGCGCCGACCATGGCGACCAGCAGAATTATGCCGGCAGCCTCGAAGAAATACACATATCGCGTATAGAGTACGAGGCCGATTGCCTCTGTGTTGGAAATCTTGTCGAGCGGCGGGATTGGCGCGGTGATTGCCTTCGGCACGCCGGAACCAATCGCCCAGGCGCCGACCACGAACAGCAATTCGGCAAGGAAAATCCCCCCGATCAGCATGCCGATCGGCAGATATTGCAGCGCGCCCTGCTTGAGCTCGGCAAAATCCACATCGAGCATCATCACCACGAACAGGAACAGGACCGCGACGGCGCCGACATAGACCACGATCAGGATCATGGCGAGAAACTCGGCGCCCATCATCACGAACAGGCCGGCCGCGTTGACGAATGCGAGGATGAGAAACAGCACCGAATGCACGGGATTCTTTGCGGCGATCACCATGAAGGCGCTCGCCACGCAGACACCGGCAAACAGATAGAAGAACAAAGCCGCGACGATCATGCGTTCACCTGTAGGGCGCATCGAGCGCCAGATTCTTGGCGATCTCGCGCTCCCAGCGGTCACCGTTCGCGAGCAGGCGTTCCTTGTCGTAGTAGAGTTCCTCACGCATCTCGGTGGCAAATTCGAAATTCGGACCTTCGACGATTGCGTCGACCGGACAGGCCTCCTGACACAATCCGCAATAGATGCATTTCACCATGTCGATGTCATAGCGCGTTGTACGGCGCGTGCCGTCGTTGCGCCTTGGGCCAGCCTCGATGGTGATGGCCTGCGCCGGGCAGATCGCCTCGCAAAGTTTGCACGCAATGCAACGCTCCTCACCGTTGGGATAGCGGCGCAGCGCGTGCTCACCGCGGAAACGCGGCGAGATCGGCCCTTTCTCGAACGGATAGTTGAGCGTCGACTTTGGCCGGAAAAAATAGCGCATGGCGAGCCAAAAGCCCGTCACGAACTCTTTCAGGAATAGCGCCTTCGCGGCGCGATCGAGCCTCATCATATCCTCACTGTGCCGCCATTCCGCCGTACTGGATAACGGCGGCGACGATCGCCACCATAGCCAGTGACAGCGGCAGAAATACTTTCCAGCCCAGCCGCATCAGCTGATCGTAGCGGTAGCGCGGCACCATGGCCTTGACCATGGCGAACATGAAGAAAATGAACAGCGCCTTGAGCGTGAACCAGATCACGCCCGGCACCCATGTAAACGGCGGATACGGAACGGGCGGCAGCCAGCCGCCAAGGAACAGGATCGTCCCCATGGCGCACATGGTGCCGATCGCCACGTATTCCCCGAGCATGAACATCATGTAGGGCGTAGAGCCGTATTCCACCATGAAACCGGCGACCAGCTCGGATTCCGCTTCAACCAGGTCGAATGGCGGCCGGTTGGTTTCGGCGAGCGCCGAGACGAAGAACACCACGAACATCGGCAGCAGCGGCAGCCAGTACCAACTGAACACGCCATAGGGCCCGTTCTGGGCCTCGACGATGGCCGAAAGATTGAGTGAGCCTGCGCACAACAACACGGTGATCAACACAAAGCCGATGGAAACTTCGTATGACACCATCTGCGCGGCCGAGCGCAGCGCGGCCAGGAACGGATATTTCGAATTCGACGCCCAGCCGGCCATGATCACGCCGTAGACCATGAGCGACGAAATCGCGAATATATACAAGATACCGACATTGATGTTGGCGATCACCCAGCCTGCATTGACCGGCACCACAGCCCAGGCCGCAAGCGCCAGCACGCAGGTCACCAGCGGCGCCAGCAGAAACACGCCCTTGTTGGCGCCGGCCGGAATCACCGGCTCCTTGAACACGAATTTCAGCATGTCGGCGAAAGACTGGAACAGGCCCCACGGCCCAACCACATTGGGGCCGCGCCTCATCTGAACCGCCGCCCAGATCTTGCGGTCGGCCAGCAGAATATAGGCGATGCCGACGAGCAGGATCACGAGCAGCAGGACGGATTCCGCGACCATCACGATGACCGGCCAGACATAGGTGAAGAAGAACGCTTCCATCGCCCTACTCCGCCGCCGTCATCGGGGCGTTTTTCATCGCCGCATGGGCAAGTGCCGAGCATTCCGCCATCACTGCAGACGCCCGCGCGATCGGATTGGTGAGATAGAATTCGGCAATCGCGGAGCGCAGCGGTGCCTTGTCGGGCGAACCGCCAAGTTTGGCCAGCTTCTTGATCTCCCCCGCATTGCCCGGGGCGATCTGGTCGATGCGCATGAAATGCGGATGCGCCGCAAACAGCGCCTGGCGCAACTGGGCAAGCGAGTCATAGGGCAATGTGTGACCGAGTACGCCCGACAGCGCGCGCAGGATCGCCCAGTCCTCGCGCGCGTCACCTGGAGGAAATGCCGCGCGATTCGCAATCTGCACGCGCCCTTCGGTGTTCACGTAAATCGCCGATTTTTCCGGATAGGCGGCACCGGGCAGGATGACGTCGGCACGGTGCGCGCCGCGGTCGCCATGGGTGCCGATATAGACCACGAATGCGCCCGGCGCGACGTCAAGCTCGTCGGCGCCGAGCAGGAACAACATATCGACACCGCCTTGCGCCATCTCGGCCGCGGTCATGCCGCCATCGCCTGGAACAAAGCCGAGATCGAGCGCGCCGACACGCGAGGCCGCGCTGTGCAAGACAGAAAAGCCGTTCCATTCGTCCTTTATGGCACCTAACTCGACAGCAGCCTTGGCGGCAAGCGAAGCAATGGCCGCGCCGTCGGGCCGCGCCAGAGCACCGGCGCCGACGATGATGAGCGGGCGGGAGGCCTTTTTCAGCGCATCGGCAAATTGACTCTTTGCAAGGCCGGCAAGGCTTTCCGCGCCAGCTCCGATGTAATCATAACTGTAGGTCAGGTCGGCTCTTTCCCCGATCAGGCCAATGGGAAAATTTCCGGCGCGCCAACGCTTGCGGATACGCGCATTGAGTACTGCCGCCTCCCGCCGCGGATTGGAGCCAATGATCAGCAGTGCATCGGCCCTATCGATGCCCACGATCGTGGCATTGAACAGATAACTCGCCCGGCCCCACTTCGGGTCGAGCACAGCACCGTCCTGGCGTGCGTCGATATTTCTGCTGCCGATGCGCGTAAGTAAATCCTTGAGTGCGAACATCTCCTCAACGCCGCAAAGATCGCCGGCAATCGCGCCTGTTCGGCTAGCGCCCGCCGCCCTGGCCTTGCTGGCGATTGCATCGAATGCATCCTTCCAGCTTGCCGGCTGCAGACGTCCGTTGACACGCAGATATGGCTGATCGAGCCGTTGGGTGCGCAACCCGTCGACGACATGACGGGTCTTGTCGGAAATCCATTCTTCGTTCACGTCGTCATTGGTGCGGGGCAGAATTCTCATAACCTCGCGGCCGCGCGTATCGATGCGTACGGCGGACCCGAGAGCATCCATCACGTCGACCGACTGGGTCTTGTTGAGCTCCCAGGGCCGCGCCGAGAAGGCATAGGGCTTGGACGTTAGTGCACCGACCGGGCACAGATCGACGACGTTGCTCTGCAGTTCGGACGTCATCGCCTGTTCGAGATAGGTGGTGATCTCCATGTCCTCGCCGCGGCCGATGGCACCGAGCTCTGGCACGCCGGCGACTTCGCTGGAAAACCGGATGCACCGCGTGCACTGGATGCAGCGCGTCATGATGGTCTTGACCAGCGGACCGATATACTTGTCCTCGACCGCGCGCTTGTTTTCCTTGTAGCGGCTGGAATCCACGCCATAGGCCATGGCCTGGTCCTGCAAATCGCATTCCCCGCCCTGGTCGCAGATCGGACAATCGAGCGGGTGGTTGATCAGCAGGAATTCCATGACGCCTTCGCGCGCCTTCTTCACCATTGGCGTCCGGGTATTGAGAATTTTCGGCGACCCGTCCTTGTTTGGCGGCAGGTCTTTGACTCCCATAGCGCAGGAGGCCTGCGGCTTCGGCATGCCGGCGACCTCGATCAGGCACATGCGGCAGTTGCCGGCAATCGACAGCCGTTCGTGGAAGCAGAAGCGCGGAATTTCCGCTCCCGCAGCTTCGCAGGCCTGAAGCAGCGTATACTCCGGCGGAACGTCGATCTCTTTGCCGTCGACAATGAGCTTGGTCATGTTGCGTGCTCACTGACTTTTGCGTTTCGCCGGGACTTCCAGAGTGTCGCCTGCGGGAGGCTTTCCCAGCCGAAGGCATAATCGCTTGGCCCACGCGCCTTGAGATGGTCGAGCCGCTCGACACCTTCTTCCAGGGCGGGTTGATATCCTTCCGGTACCCACCACATCGCCAGCGGCGGGCCATCGAGCGGTGCAAACCAGTCGGCGCGGCGGTCGTAAAAGCGGCTATGGAGCGTGCGAAAGACGAAACGCTCCAGTGCCTGTACGTTCCTCCATACCGTCAGGTTCGGCAGAACGCGCGGATCGTCATAGACTGTCATGCCCATGGCATTGCCGCTACCGTCTTGCAGTCGCCAGACAAAACCATCGATCTGCTCGGCCAAACCATTGATCCGCGCAACATTGTCGGCGAATTCCACCATGCGCGGATCGTCCAGCGGATAGCGGATGCGCGCGATATTGAACTGGGCGAGATGGAGTGTCATGCGCCTCACTCCGCCGCTTCACGCACAGCGCCGCGCTGGTCGGCATTGCGCGAATATTCGTAAATCCGCCGCTCGATCTCCGGACGGAAATGCCGCAGCAGTCCCTGGACCGGCCAGGCGGCGCCGTCGCCGAACGCGCAGATTGTGTGGCCCTCGATCTGGGTCGTCACCTCCATCAGCATATCGATCTCGCGCTTCTGCGCGCGGCCTTCCGCCATGCGGGTGAGCACGCGCCACATCCAGCCCATGCCTTCACGGCAGGGCGTGCACTGGCCGCAGCTTTCGTGCTTGTAGAAATACGAGATCCTGGCCATCGCCCGCACGATGTCTGTGGATTTGTCCATGACAATGACCGCGGCGGTGCCGAGCGCGGATTTCTTGTCGCGGCAGCCGTCGAAATCCATCAGCAGCGAGTCCGCCCACTCGGCGCCGGCCGGCACAAGCGGCATTGAAGAACCACCCGGAATAACCGCGAGCAGATTGTCCCAGCCGCCGCGCACGCCGCCGGCATGAGTCTCCACCAACTCGCGCAGCGGAATGCCCATCGCTTCTTCGACGTTGCAGGGCTTTTCGACATGGCCTGAAATGCAGAAAAGTTTGGTGCCGGTGTTGTTGGGGCGGCCGATGGATGCAAACCACGCCGCGCCGCGGCGCATGATGTCGGGGACCGCCGCAATCAACTCCACGTTGTTCACCGTCGTCGGACAACCATAGAGCCCGACATTCGCCGGGAACGGCGGTTTGAGACGCGGCTGGCCCTTCTTGCCTTCAAGACTTTCCAGCAGCGCGGTTTCCTCACCGCAGATGTAGGCACCTGCACCGTGGTGCAGGTAGAGATCGAAATCAAAATCGTGGATGTTGTTCTTGCCGATCAGCTTCGCCTCGTAGGCCTGATCGATCGCCGCCTGCAGACGCTCACGCTCGCGGATGAATTCGCCGCGAATGTAGATGTACCCGGCGCGGCAATCCATCGCGCGGCCCGCAATAAGGCAGCCCTCGACCAAAAGATGAGGGTCATGCCGCATGATTTCGCGGTCCTTGCAGGTCCCGGGCTCGGACTCGTCTGCATTGACCACCAGATAATGCGGGCGTTCTCCGACCTGCTTGGGCATAAACGACCATTTCAGGCCGGTCGGAAAGCCGGCTCCGCCGCGGCCGCGCAGACCGGATGCCTTGACCTCATTCACGATCGCGTCGCGGCCGAGTTCCAGAATCTTCTTGGTGCCGTCCCATGCACCGCGGGCGCGCGCGCCTTTCAGGCCCCAGTCGTGGAGGCCGTAGAGATTTCTGAAGATGCGGTCCTTGTCAGCGAGCATTCATCAATCCCTGGACGAACGGTTCTGGTAGATCGATTTATCGGTCAGCGTCTTCGGCCCGCCGATCGGTGCCGACAATTGCCGATCGACCTGCGGACCTGGCTTGGGCGTCTTGCCGGAGCCAAGCTGATCGAGAATTTTGCCGAAGCTCTCCGCCGTCAGGTCCTCGTAATAGTCGGCGTTGATCTGCACCATCGGTGCGTTCACGCACGCGCCAAGGCATTCGACCTCGACCCAGGAAAACTTGCCGTCATCAGTGACGTGGCCTTGCTCGCCGATGCGCGAGCGACAGATTTTCTCGAGATCGTCGGCGCCGCGTAGCCGGCATGGCGTGGTGCCGCAGAGCTGCACGTGGAATTTTCCCACGGGCTCCAGATTGAACATCGTGTAGAACGTCGCGACTTCCAGTGCGCGGATATGCGCAAGCCCGAGAAAATCCGCGACGTGCCGGATTGCAACTTCGGGCAACCATCCGCCGGCCTGCTCCTGGGCACGCCACAGCAATGGAATGATTGCAGACTGCTGCCGGCCTTCGGGATATTTCTTCAGCTGGTCTTTCGCCCACGCAAGATTCTCTTTGCTGAAGGCAAATTCCTTCGGCTGGACATCGGGCGGGGCAAGACGGCGGACGCTCATCGATCCACCTCTCCGAATACAATATCGAGGGAGCCGAGAATGGCGGAAACGTCGGCCAGCATGTAGCCGCGGCAGATGAAGTCCATCGCGCTCAGATGTGCAAAACCGGGCGCCCGGATTTTGCACTTGTAGGGCTTGTTGGTGCCGTCGCTTACGAGGTAGACGCCGAATTCACCTTTCGGCGCCTCCACTGCGGCATACACCTCGCCTTCCGGCACATGGTAGCCCTCGGTATAGAGCTTGAAGTGGTGGATCAGCGCTTCCATGGACCGCTTCATCTCATCGCGACGCGGCGGCACGATTTTGTGATCGTCGACCGTGACCGGGCCTTCGCCCTCGCGGCTGCGCAATTTCTCCACACACTGCTTCATGATCTTGGTGGACTGGCGCATCTCCTCCATGCGGATGAGATAGCGGTCATAGTTGTCGCCGTTCTTGCCCACCGGAATATCGAAGGCGAGTTCGGAATAACACTCGTAGGGCTGCGCCCGGCGCAAATCCCAGGCCGCACCCGAGCCGCGTACCATCACGCCCGAGAAGCCCCAGTTCCACGCATCCTCCAGTTTCACGACTGCGATATCGACGTTGCGCTGCTTGAAAATGCGGTTGTCGGTGAGCAGACCCTCGAGGTCGTCGCAAACCTTCAGGAACGGGTCGCAGAAGGATTCGATGTCGTCGACCAGTTTGGACGTGAGATCCTGGTGCACGCCGCCGGGCCGGAAATAGGCCGCATGCATGCGGCTGCCTGAGGCGCGCTCATAGAAAACCATCAGCTTTTCGCGTTCCTCGAATCCCCACAGCGGTGGGGTCAAAGCGCCGACATCCATCGCCTGGGTTGTAATATTGAGGATGTGAGACAGCAGCCTGCCGATTTCCGAATAGAGAACGCGGATCAATTGGGCGCGCCTGGGGACCTGGATACCGAGCAGCTTTTCCACCGCGAGGCAGAAGGCATGTTCCTGGTTCATCGGCGCGACGTAGTCGAGCCGGTCAAAATACGGGACGGCCTGCAGATAGGTCTTGTACTCGATCAGCTTCTCTGTGCCGCGGTGCAGAAGCCCGATGTGCGGATCGACGCGCTCCACGATTTCGCCGTCGAGCTCCAGGACCAGACGAAGCACGCCGTGAGCTGCCGGATGCTGCGGCCCGAAATTGAGCGTGAAATTTCGAACCGCGGTTTCCGCCATCAGACCACCTGTGCCGTTCTGGCCTTGTCGGCAACGCGGGCATTGAACTTGTCCCACGCCACGACCGCACGTTCATGGCGGCCCTCGCCGATCAGGTCGACGCCGTCATGCGCCCGAACGGTGAACGTCGCCTTGCGTCCGTTCATCCCGGTCAGTTCTGCGTCCACTGTAACGGTCATTCCCGGCAACGTTGCCGCCAGATGGCTGACATCCACATGAATGCCGAGCGAACCCTCTCCGGCGTCCAGATGGGGGGCAAGCAATTGCAGGCAGGTCCACTCCATCAGGACAATCATGAAGCCGGTGGCAAACACCTTCGGCATGGCCGCGATCTCAGGCAATTCCGGGTAGGTGAAAGGTACCGTCTTGTTTTCAGGCACCACATAGGAAAACGAATGCTTCAAACCGGGCTTCAGAGTCGGCTTCATTTCACGACTCCTTCGCCTTTTCGTCGCCGGGCAACACGTAGTCGGTGCCTTCCCAGGGCGAGAGGAAATCGAAGGTCCGGAATTCCTGCGACAGCGAAACCTTGTCGTACATCACTCGCTTTTCTTCGTCGTCGTAGCGCACCTCGACGAAACCGGTGAGCGGGAAATCCTTGCGCAGCGGATGCCCCTCAAACCCGTAGTCGGTCAGGATGCGCCGCATGTCGGGATGCCCTGTGAACAGCACGCCATACAGATCGTAGGTCTCGCGCTCGTACCAGTCGGCGCCTCGGTAGACACCGGTCAACGACGGCACCGGCGTTGTTTCGTCGGTCGCGATCTTCACGCGCACACGCTGGTTCAGACGGGGCGAGAGGAAATGATAGACAACGTCAAACCGCTGCTCGCGGCTCGGCCGGTCTACGGCGGTAATATCGATAATGCAGCTGAATTGGCAGGCCGGATCATCGCGCAAAAAGGTCGCAACTTTCACGATATCTGCCGCCTTGGCGTGAACGGTCAGCTCGCCGCGCGCGACGTCATGCCCGGTAACTGACGCCCGCAGCGCATTTTCGATCGTTTGCCCTAGCCTGACGAGCAGGTCGTCCATCGATACGCTCCGCCTCAACGCTCGATCGTGCCGGTACGGCGAATTTTTTTCTGCAGCAGCATGACGCCGTACAGCAGCGCTTCGGCTGTCGGCGGACAGCCGGGCACGTAGATATCGACCGGCACGATGCGGTCGCAGCCGCGCACCACCGAATACGAATAATGATAGTAGCCGCCGCCGTTGGCGCAGGAGCCCATAGAGATGACGTAGCGCGGCTCCGGCATCTGGTCGTAGACCTTGCGTAACGCCGGAGCCATCTTGTTGGTAAGCGTACCGGCGACGATCATCACGTCGGACTGGCGCGGGCTGGCGCGCGGCGCAAAACCGAAGCGTTCCGCATCATAGCGCGGCATCGACATTTGCATCATCTCGACAGCACAGCAGGCCAGCCCGAACGTCATCCACATCAGCGAGCCAGTGCGCGCCCAGGTGATCAGATCGTCGGTAGCGATGACCAGAAAGCCCTTGTCGGCGAGCTCGTTGTTGACGCCGACGAAAAAACTGTCGTCGGCGCCGACCGGCTTGCCGGTGCGCGGATCCAGAATTCCAGTCGGCGCGGGCGCGACCAAACTCATCGGGAAATCAATCCCATTCAAGCGCCCCCTTCTTCCACTCATATATGAAGCCGACGGTAAGAACGCCAAGGAACAGCATCATCGCCCAGAAGCCGTAAAGGCCGATCTGGCGGAAGGCCACCGCCCAGGGGAACAGGAAGCTCACCTCAAGGTCGAAAATGATGAACAGAATCGCGACCAGGTAGAAGCGCACGTCGAACTTCATGCGCGCATCATCGAAGGCATTAAATCCGCACTCGTATGCGGAAAGCTTTTCCGGGTCCGGCTGCTTGTAGGCGACAATGAAGGGGGCGACCAGTAGCGCCAGCCCAATGACGGTCGCCACCGCTATGAAAACCACCAGGGGCAGATAGTCCTGAAGCAAAGCGCTCATTGGCGACCTCAGCGTATAGCCCCGCGCCCCGACCCGGATATACGCCCGCCCCGGACTGCTCGGCGGCCCGAAAGGCGCCGTAGCCCCGCACAAAAACGCCCTTGCCATGTTTGGAAAAGCTTCAAGGACGGGAGCGGTTGAGGCTTAGCGCAGCGCACAAAGGGTGGCAAGCCGACATTGGGCGGCGTCCACGAGCATACATGCCGGGTCTTACCGGCAGGTGATCAGGCGCAATTGACAGGGGTGCAAGCCGCCCTCGATAGTCTGCCGCTGCGGCTAGATGACCCAAACCGGCGGGAAATCATTCATGACAATTCTGCGATGCGGCGCGGCAGCCCTTGCTGTAGCAGGCACTTTGGCTTTCTCGGCGGCGCCGGCTCAAGCCGACGACTATCCTTCGCGAACCGTCAAAATCATCGTCCCCTTCGGGGCGGGAGGACCGACGGATGTCTATACGCGCGCAATCGCCGAAGAGCTGCGCAAGACGATGCACCAGACATTCGTCATGGAGAACCGCCCGGGAGCCGGCACGACCATTGGCACCGACGCGGTCGCGAAAGCGCCGCCCGACGGCTACACGCTTCTGATGGTGTCGGGTACCCAGACCGTCAATGAAACCTTGTACGCCAGGAAGCCGTACCATCTGATGCGCGATCTCGTTCCGATCGCGCCGCTGATCGATACTGACCTCGTCCTGGTTGTTCATCCGTCGGTGCCGGCGAAGAACATGACGGAGCTTCTGGCATTGGCGCGCGCGAAGCCCGGAACGCTCAATTACGGCTCGTCCGGCCCGGGATCGAATTACCACATGGCTGGTGAATTGCTGAAGAACCTCACGGGCATCAACATCGTCCATGTTCCTTACAAGGGCTCGACCGGAGCCCGCAACGACATCCTCAGCGGGCAAATTCAATTGCTGTTCGACAGCGTTCCGACTATGGCGCCGATGATCAAGGCAGGTCTCGTCAGGCCGATCGGGACCAGCGGCAAGATCCGCTCCTCGATCTTGCCGGACGTGCCGACGCTGGATGAAGCCGGCGTCGCGGGCTTCAGCGCAACGCTCTGGGTTGGATTCATGGCGCCGGCCGGAACGCCGCAGCCGATTATCGATCGGCTCAATCAGGAGATTACCAGGGTCCTGGCGCGGCCGGACATCAAGAAGGCCTGGGGGGACCAAGGTGCCATTCCCGTCACAATGACACAGCCGCAATTCAAGACCTTCATGGAGGCCCAGGTCGCCAAATGGGCCAATATCATCAAGGCCAACCACATTCCGTTGATCAAATAGCCGGACATTTTCCAAACTACGAACAGGAATATGTGATGAATGAAATGACCAAGCCGTCAACCGTCGCCGTCAAGGGCGAAGAGCATTGGACCAGCAAGGACGGCGGCGTGAAGCTGTTCATGTGGGAGAAATGCGTCGGCGATCCGGCAAAGAGCGCCGGCACCATTCTGTTCGTGCACGGTTCGTCCATGGCGTCGCAGCCGACATTCGACCTGCAAGTGCCGGGCCGGCCGGACTCCTCGGCGATGGATCATTTCGCCCGCCGCGGCTTCGACTGCTGGTCGGTCGACATGGAAGGCTATGGCCGATCCACAAAAGACCGCGACAACAATGCGCCCATCTCGCAGGGGGCCGACGACTGCCATGCCGCGGCACTTTATATCCAGAAACTGCGGGGCAAACGGCCGTTCCTGGTCTACGGCATCTCGTCCGGCGCATTGCGCGCGGCAATGTTTGCCGAGCGCCATCCGGAAATGGTGGAGCGGCTCGCACTTGATGCCATGGTGTGGACCGGTGAAGGCTCGCCTACGCTCGAACAGCGGCGCAAGAAGCTGCCGGAATTTCTGGCCAAGAACCGCAGGCCAATCGACAAGGCCTTCATCCATTCGATATTCGACCGCGATCATCCCGGCACCGCCGAGGAAAACGTGATCAACGCCTTTGCCGATGCCGTCACCGCGCTCGACAACTCGGTACCGACCGGCACCTATGTCGACATGTGCTCAAAATTACCGGTGGTGAATCCGGAAAATATCACGGTACCCACTTTGATCATGCGTGGTCAGTGGGACGGCATCGCATCGTTCGAGGATCTGGCAAAATTTTTCGCCAGGCTGCCGAACCCGGACAAGCAATTCACGGTGATGCCGGGCATCTCCCACGCCAGCTTCCAGCAGAAGAATTACATGCTGGTCTACCACATTCTCGCGAGCTTCTTCGAACAGCCGGCGCCAATCTATCGCGGCTGATCATCAGGCGCCGAACATGTCGGCCAGGATGCTCAGGTCCTTCACCGCCACGTCGACCGGCACGGTCGGCGCAATTTCACCGGTGCCGGGACCGTGCTCGTCCGGCCTCGCAATGTGCCCAGTGCGCAAGCCGCATTGCGCGGCCGCGGCCAGATCGCCGCTATGTGCGGCCACCATCATGCAGTGTGCTGGCGCAAGATCGAACGCCGCGCAGGCGGCGCGATAGACGCCAGGTTTTGGCTTGTAGTCGCCGGCAACTTCCGCGCCGAGGATTGCATCCCACGGGAAATCGTTGCGGCGCGCAAGATCAACCATCAGAGAGATGTTTCCGTTCGATACCGGTGCGATCAAGAACTTGCGCTTCAGCCGTTTGAGCGCCGTCGGCACCTCGGGCCAGGCATCCAATCGATGCCATACCAGAGTCAGATCGCCCAACACTTCGTCGGACAGGCTCTCAAGACCAAAGCGCGGCAGCAGGCGTTCGAGATTGCGCCGGTGCAATACATCGAGCTTGCTGAATGGCAGGCGACCGGCGCGCACCTCTTCCATTCCGGGCTGGTATTCGCCGCGCCAGGCATCGGCAAATGCCGGCCAATCGAGCTCGTATCCGAGCGTGCCAAGAATTCGCTCCGCCTCCCGGGCGACTGATGTGCGCCAGTCGACCAGCGTTCCGAACACATCGAAGAACAACGCCCTGATTGCCGATTGGGAGATATTCACGGCGCGTTTTTCATCGGCCCGCAGCGCCAATTCCACGAGGGGAACCGTGCCTAAGTCATTGAAAATATGGCGGGAGCGACGGGACTCGAACCCGCGGCCTCTGCCGTGACAGGGCAGCGCTCTAACCAACTGAGCTACGCCCCCGCGGGCGTGGGATCGAGTTATAGGCGCCCTAACCCTTAGTCAAGGTAAAGCGGCCGAGGCCCCCAAAATTGCGAAAAAGCCTTATTTGGCGCGAAGAATCGATGGTCAGACCGCCCCCGAATCGTCTATGCGGGCGACGTGTTTGGCGCTTCGCCAAACCAGCGGATTCAAGAGGAGGGTCCCAAAGATGAATATGGTTCCTGGAAAAGCTCCGACGCCGCCGACTGTCACATTGAAGCATCTTGCTGCCGCTTTGGCCGAGACCCACGAGATGTCGAAGAAACAGGCTGAGACCGTTCTCGGTGATTTGGTCGGCAACATCGTCAAGCATTTGAAGAAAGGCGAGCGCATTCGCATCGGCGGGCTCGGCATCCTTCAGGTGCGCAAGCGCGCCGCCCGCATGGGCCGAAATCCCGCCACAGGCGAAGCAATTCAGATTAAGGCGAGCAAGAAGGTCGCGTTCCGCGCCTCCAAGGAATTGAAGGAATCAATCTGACGGCGTTCGGGCCGGACCCTCCGGGGAACTTTTCGGCAGGCGAAGAGCGGCATGCTCCTCGCCTGCCGTTTTCGCATTTGGCGAGGGACGCTCAGGTCGTCAACACAGGCTCCGACCTATCAGGGCCGGCCTTGACCATCCGTTGATACCTTGGCGCGTGGCGCCAAAGGGCGCACAATTTCCATAGACAATGACCATCACGCGGCGTGACTTCCTCAATGGCGTCAGTCTTACAATCGTTGCCGGCCTGACACCGGCATCGCAACTGGCAGCTGCTCCCGCGCGCTACCCGCCTGCACTGACCGGGCTGCGCGGCCAGCATCCAGGTTCGTTTGAGGTCGCCCATAACCTCCGTGACGGCAAGATTTTTCCATTCGACGGTGTGCCAATCCGGGAGCGCTACGATCTCGTGATCGTCGGCGGCGGCATCAGCGGTCTTGCCTCGGCGCATTTCTATCGCCGGATCGCGGGCAAGCAGGCCCGAATTCTCATTCTTGACAACAGCGACGATTTCGGCGGCCACGCCAAGCGCAATGAATTTACGATCAATGGCCGTCTCATGCTCGGCTACGGCGGCAGCGAGTCCCTGCAATCGCCCAAGGCCCTGTACAGCAAAGTTGCCAAGGGCCTCCTGCGCGATCTGGGCGTCAGGGTCGAACGGTTTGAAACCGCATTCGATCGCAAACTTTATCCCTCGCTCGGACTAAAGCGCGGCGTTTTCTTCGCCCGCGAGGCGTTCGGTCGCGACGTGCTTGTCTCCGGCGATCCGGTGAGAATTATCGACAGCGAGCCGGACTCGGCCCTGAGTGATACTGCGCTTGCCGCCCTGGTCGACCAGTTTCCAATGACGGCCGATAACAAAGCCAAGCTTCTCAAGCTGCTCCGCCAGCCGGCCGACTATCTCGCGGGCAAGACCGTCAAGGAAAAAATTGCCCTGCTCGAGACGACGAGCTATCGCGACTACCTGATAAAAATTTGCGGCGTAAGCGAGCAGGTTGCCAACTTTTTCCAGAACCGCACCCACGATTTCCACGGGGTCGGCTGTGACGCAGTCGCCGCCTCCGATGCCAAGGCGGATGGCTATCCCGGATTCGCCGGACTTGGCCTGCCCAACGATGGAGAAAATCCGTACCGCGATGAGCCCTATATCTATCATTTCCCGGATGGCAACGCCTCGTTGGCGTGGCTGTTGGTGCGCAGGCTCATCCCGGGCTCGGTCTCGGGGCGCACGATGGAAGACATCGTCACTGCGCGCGTCGACTATTCGACACTCGACCAGCGAAACCATCGTGTACGCATCCGCCTCAACAGCACATGCATTGACGTCCACGACACGTCAAAGGGCGCCGAGATTTCCTATGTGACTGCCGGCAAGGTGCATCGCGTTTTTGGCCGGCACGCGATACTTGCCGGATTCAACATGATGATCCCCTACATCATGCCCGAACTGCCCGAACCGCAGCGCCAGGCGCTCTCGCAGAACGTCAAGGCGCCGCTGGTCTACACCAATGTACTGATCCGCAATTGGCAGGCGTGGCAAAATCTCAAGGTGGCCAGCATCTCCGCGCCAATGTCGTATCATTCGGTGGTGAAGCTGGACTACCCGGTGAGTCTCGGCCGCTACCATTGTCCGCGCAAACCGTCGGACCCCATGATCCTGCATCTTGTGCACGTTCCGACCGCCCCCGATCAAGGCAACGATGCGCGTACCCAATACCGGATCGGCCGCTCGGAACTCCTGGAGACGACGTTTGCGAAGTTCGAAGAGCATATTCGCGACGACCTGGACCGCATGCTCGGCTCCGGCGGGTTTTCCAGCGCGCGCGATATCGCGGCAATTACCGTCAATCGCTGGTCACACGGCTACGCCTATACTGCGAGCCCCCTCTTCGACCGTGACGATTGGACCGCGACCATGAAAGCGGCGCGTCAGCGGCGCGGCAACGTGGCCATTGCCAATTCGGACGCCGGCTGGGACGCCTATGCCCACACCGCGATCGATCAAGCATCGCGCGCGGTGCATGAATTGCTCGGCTGAGCGTGGCGCAAATCGCGCCAACGGCGAACGCGCAGATTAAAGCCTGGTGGGCGGTGACGGACTCGAACCGCCGACATCCTGCGTGTAAAGCAGGCGCTCTACCAACTGAGCTAACCGCCCATTTCCTGCCCATAGCGCCTGACGGCACATCAGGGCAAGCACCGTCACCAAGCCCCTCACAGCGAAAACGGCGCCACGCGGCGCCGTTTTCAACTCACGTAGGGCCAGCCCGCCTAGTGCGCGGTCAGACCGGAGCCGTCTTCGTCGACGGCCGGCTTCTCCGCGGCAGCAGCATCGGCTGCGAGTTTGGCGGCAGCCTCGTCCCATTCGATCGGCACTGGCGGACGCACGAGCGCCCGCGCCAGTACCTCGTCCATGCGGGTCACCGGAACGATCTCCAGGCCTTTCTTGATGGTGTCGGAGATTTCCACCAGATCCTTGGCGTTTTCCTCCGGGATCAGCACGGTCTTCATGCCGCCGCGCGAGGCGGCCAACAGCTTCTCCTTCAGGCCACCGATCGGCAGTACGCGGCCACGCAGCGTAATCTCGCCGGTCATCGCGACATCGCGACGAACGGGGATACCGGTCATCACCGATACGATCGCGGTGACCATGGCGACGCCAGCCGACGGCCCATCCTTCGGCGTCGCGCCTTCCGGCACGTGCACGTGGATGTCGCGCTTGTCGAACAGCGGCGGCTCGATGCCGAAGGCGACCGCGCGCGAGCGGACATAGGATGCCGCTGCCGAGATCAATTCCTTCATCACGTCACGCAGATTGCCCGTCACGGTCATCTTGCCTTTTCCCGGCATCATCGCGCCTTCGATGGTGAGCAGTTCCCCGCCCACATCAGTCCACGCCAGCCCGGTGACCATGCCGACCAGGTCCTCAGCTTCGATTTCACCAAAGCGGTATTTCGGCACGCCGAGATAGTCGCCCAGGCTTGCCGCTGTGACCGCGATAGTTTTCTTCTTCGAGGTCATCAGCTCCTTCACCGCCTTGCGGATCAGAGTCGAGAGCTCGCGCTCAAGATTGCGCACGCCTGCTTCCCGCGTGTAACGCCGGATCATCGTGAGAAGCGCTTCGTCGTCGATCGACCATTCCTTCGGATCGAGGCCGTGCTTGATAACCGCGTGCGGGATCAGATGCTTGCGCGCGATCTCCACCTTTTCATCCTCGGTGTAGCCGGCGATGCGGATGATCTCCATGCGATCCATCAGCGGCGGCGGGATATTGAGCGTATTCGCCGTGGTGATGAACATCACGTTGGACAGATCGTAGTCGACCTCCAGGTAGTGGTCGTTGAAGGTGTGGTTCTGCTCGGGGTCGAGCACCTCAAGCAACGCCGACGACGGATCGCCGCGGAAATCGGCGCCCATCTTGTCCACCTCGTCGAGCAGGAACAGCGGATTTGACGTCTTCGCCTTCCGCATCGACTGGATGATCTTGCCGGGCATCGATCCGATATACGTACGCCGGTGGCCGCGAATTTCGGCCTCGTCGCGCACGCCACCGAGCGACACGCGCACGAACTCGCGGCCCGTGGCGCGGGCGATCGACTTGCCGAGCGAGGTCTTGCCGACGCCGGGAGGGCCGACCAGACACAGGATCGGGCCAGTCAGCTTGTTGGCGCGCTGCTGCACGGCGAGATACTCGACGATACGCTCCTTGACCTTCTCCAGGCCATAGTGATCCGCGTCGAGAATCTTCTCCGCAAGCGTGAGATCCTTCTTGACCTTGCTCTTCTTGTTCCACGGGATCGAGAGCAGCCAGTCGAGATAGTTGCGCACGACGGTGGCTTCCGCCGACATCGGCGACATCTGGCGCAGCTTCTTGAGCTCGTGAGTCGCTTTCTCGCGAGCTTCCTTCGAGAGCTTGGTCTTCTTGATCTTGTCTTCCAGCTCCTGGAGCTCGTCGCGACCTTCCTCGTCGCCGAGCTCCTTCTGGATCGCCTTCATCTGCTCATTGAGGTAGTACTCGCGCTGCGTCTTCTCCATCTGCCGCTTGACGCGGGTACGGATGCGCTTTTCCACCTGCAGGACCGAGATCTCGCTCTCCATCAGCCCGAGCACCTTCTCCAGGCGCTGGGTGACGACCGGCGTCTCCAGGATGTCCTGCTTGTCGGGAATCTTGACGGCCAGATGCGAAGCGACGGTATCGGCCAGCTTGGCGTAGTCCTCGATCTGCTGGATTACGCCGACCACTTCGGGCGAAACCTTC
This sequence comes from uncultured Alphaproteobacteria bacterium, assembly GCA_963828695.1. Lineage (GTDB taxonomy): Bacteria > Pseudomonadota > Alphaproteobacteria > Rhizobiales > Xanthobacteraceae > Pseudolabrys. The sequence goes on from CAWHFS010000002.1 coordinate 558,861, forward strand.
TTGTTGAGCTTCACATAGTTTTCGAATTCGGTGACTACCGAGCGCGCCATGGCTTCCGCCTCCACGCGTTCGCCGATGTCGTCGGCGATTACGGTGGCGTCGGCTTCATAGTAGTCGCTGCGGTCGGTGTATTTGAGCACCTTTGCGCGCTCAGCGCCCTCGACCAGCACCTTGACCGTGCCGTCCGGCAGCTTGAGCAGTTGCAATACGCTCGCCAGCGTGCCGACCTCGAATATTGCGTCGGTCGCCGGATCATCGTCGGACGCGTTTTTCTGGGTGGCGAGCAGAATGAAGGTGTCGGAACGCATCACCTCTTCCAGCGCCTTGATCGACTTTTCGCGGCCGACAAAGAGCGGAACGATCATGTGCGGGAACACCACGATGTCGCGCAGCGGCAATACAGGATAGGCCCGGGTTTCGCCCGGCTGCAGCTGAGGTCGTGGTTTGTTGGTCATTGGCCTTGGTCCTTTTGTTGTGCCCCTGCTCCGGAGACCCGCTGAGGCGGCATCGCAAGAACAGTGCCGGGAAGGATGGGTAAGGGGGCGCTTGGGGCGGACGCCCGGCGCGCTATAGCAAGGGTCGCAAGACCCCCACCCACTTAGAATCTACGATCTATCGTACGCCAGTTCACTTTCGACGCTATACGTATGATGACCCTAGCGGGTCTGCAAGTAAGCCCCGTTTTTCAAGTTAAAACGGGGTCACACGCCGTAGTTAACATCGTCGACAGCGCGAATCGGCAGGCATTTTCCCGAAGCGGGGCCCGCCGACGGAACTGTATCAGGCGCTGGCGCTGCCCTGCTCGGCCGTGCGGTCGCTACGGTCGGCGTAGATGTAGAGCGGCCGGGCCGTGCCCTCGACGACCTCCTTGGAGATCACCACCTCTTCGACCCCCTCCAGGCTGGGAAGGTCGAACATGGTGTCGAGCAGGATGCCCTCCATGATGGAGCGCAGGCCGCGCGCGCCGGTCTTGCGGTCGATCGCCTTGCGGGCAATGGCGCCGAGCGCCTCTTCGGCCAGCGTCAGGTCAATCGATTCCATCTCGAACAGCCGTTGGTATTGCTTGACCAGGGCGTTCTTCGGCTCAACCAGGATCTTCTTGAGCGAAGCCTCGTCGAGATCCTCGAGGGTCGCCACGACCGGCAAGCGGCCGACGAATTCCGGGATAAGACCGTATTTCAGCAGGTCTTCAGGCTCGACCTCGCGGAAGATCTCACCCTGTTTGCGGTCTTCCGGTGCGACAACTTTGGCCGAGAACCCGATCGAGGAGGTGCGACCGCGCGCCGAGATGATCTTGTCGAGGCCCGAGAACGCTCCGCCGCAGACGAACAGGATGTTCGTCGTATCCACTTGCAGGAACTCCTGCTGCGGATGCTTGCGGCCACCCTGCGGGGGTACCGAGGCGATCGTGCCTTCCATGATCTTGAGCAGCGCCTGCTGCACGCCCTCGCCCGACACGTCGCGTGTAATCGACGGATTGTCGGACTTGCGTGAAATCTTGTCGATTTCGTCGATATAGACGATGCCGCGCTGCGCGCGCTCGACATTGTAGTCGGCCGACTGCAGCAACTTCAGAATGATGTTCTCCACGTCCTCGCCGACATAGCCGGCTTCCGTGAGCGTGGTCGCATCAGCCATTGTAAACGGCACATCCAGGATGCGCGCCAGCGTCTGCGCCAGCAGCGTCTTGCCCGAACCGGTCGGGCCGATCAGCAGGATGTTCGACTTCGCCAGTTCGACGTCGTTGTGCTTGGTCTGATGGTTGAGCCGCTTGTAGTGATTGTGGACGGCGACCGAGAGCACTTTCTTGGCGTGGTCCTGACCGATGACGTAATCGTCGAGAACCTTGCGGATTTCCTTCGGGGTCGGAATGCCGTCGCGCGATTTCACCAGCGAGGACTTGTTCTCCTCGCGGATGATGTCCATGCACAGTTCGACGCACTCGTCGCAGATGAACACCGTGGGACCGGCGATGAGCTTGCGGACTTCATGCTGGCTCTTGCCGCAGAACGAGCAGTAAAGGGTGTTCTTGGAATCGCTGCCGCCGACTTTGCTCATTCCATTCTCCGTCACACTCGTCCATACCAACCGCGGTCGGCGATCACCCGCCTAGACGCGACACCACGAACGAAGCAAGTTTCGCGCCGGAACTCCAGCACGGCGGTCCTTTACACCGGGGCGGCCCGCAATCCCACCTACTCTCCCCACCATAAGCGAAGCATGCTAACGACGTGATAATCAAGATTCTATTAACGATAATGCCTGCTCAAACTCCGCAGCGAAAGCGGCCATTCCGGGGCAATCCACGGGCATTGTGTGTGCGGTCCGGGACAGGGCCGGGACACCTCAGGCGGGCTTGGGAAGCATTTCCTCGGGACGCTTCTCGATCACCTTGTCAACCAGGCCAAATTCCTTGGCCGCCTCGGCGGTAAGGAAATAGTCACGCTCAAGCGCATCTTCGATCTTTTTCAGCGACTGGCCGGTGTGGTGGACATAGATCTCGTTGAGCCGCTTCTTCAGGTTCAGGATTTCCTGGGCATGCAGCATGATGTCGGTAGCCTGCCCCTGGAACCCCCCGGACGGCTGGTGAACCATGATGCGGGCGTTGGGCAGCGCAAAACGCATGCCCTTGTCGCCGGCAGCAAGCAGCAAGGACCCCATCGAGGCGGCCTGCCCGATGCAGAGCGTCGAGATCGGCGGGCGCACGAACTGCATGGTGTCATAGATCGCCATGCCAGAGGTCACCACGCCGCCAGGCGAGTTGATGTACATCGAGACTTCTTTTTTCGGATTTTCGGCTTCGAGAAACAACAGCTGCGCCACGACCAGCGTCGCCACGTGGTCGTCGATCCCGCCCGTGATAAATATGATGCGTTCCTTGAGTAGCCGTGAATAGATGTCATAGGCCCGCTCGCCACGGTTTGTCTGCTCGACCACCATGGGGACGAGGTGCTGCATATAGGTATCGACGGGATCTCTCATTTCGGCTCCTTGGCGCGAATCGCGACAGCTACATTAGCCGCATCACGGCCCGCGTATCTATTTTCGCAGGAGGCTCGGCGCAAGGCGCGGGCTGGTCAGGCCGTTGCCAATTCGTCTTCCTTGTAGAGCTCCTCGCGCGAGACCTTTTTCTCGCTCACCTCGGCAAGCTCGAGCAGAAAGTCGACCACCTTTTCCTCGTAGATTGGCGCGCGGAGCGCCGCAACCGCCTGCGGGTTCTGACGATAGTAGTCCCACACCCGCTGTTCCTGGCCGGCAAACTGGCGCGCACGCTCCATAACGGCGCGGCTCAATTCATCGTCGGTCACGCTAATGTTGTTCTTCTCGCCGATTTCGGCAATCACCAGACCAAGCCGCACCCGCCGTTCGGCGATGGCGCGATACTCTGCTTTCGCTTTTTCTTCGGTGGTCCCCTCGTCGGCGAATGACTTTTTCTCATTCTCCATCTCACTGAGCACCGATTTCCACACACGTTCGAATTCCTCTTCCACCAGTGTTGGCGGCGGATCGAACTTGTGGCGGGTATCGAGCTCGTCGAGCAGTGCGCGTTTGACCTTCTGGCGCGACATCCCGGTATGTTCGCGCGACATGCGGTCCCTGACCGCGTCGCGCAGCTTGGCGAGCGAATCCAGCCCCAGCGATTTTGCGAATTCATCGTCAAGCGAAACACTACCCGGTGCCTCGACGGTCTTGGCAGTGACGACGAATTCCGCGTCCTTGCCGGCAAGCGCCTCGTTCGTGTAGTGCGCCGGAAATGTGACTTTCAGGGTGCGCGTTTCGCCACTGGTGATGCCAATCAGCTGATCTTCGAAGCCGGGAATGAAGGTGTTGGAGCCGATCAGCACGGCAGCATCGTCGCCGGTGCCACCCTCGAACGGCTTGCCGTCGATCGTGCCGGCGAAGGAGACAATCACGCGATCGTCCTTGGCCGCTTTCTCGCCCTCGCCTCGCGGGGCGTACGGCCTGTTCTGCTCGGCGATACGCGCGAGCCCCTCGTCCACTTCGGCGTCGGTGATGTCGCTTACGGGTTTTGTCAGCTTGATGGCCTTGAAGTTCGTCAGCTCGATCGGTGGCACTATCTCGAGTGCCATGGTGTAGTTGAGATCGCTCTTGCCGGCGATCAGCTGCTCGATTGCGCCAGCCTCGGTCGGAAGCGTGACCTTCGGCTCGGCGGCGAGCTTGTAGCCGCGCTCGGTCACGATCTGGTTGTTGGCATCGCGAACCGTGTTCTCGATCACCTCGGCCATGGTGGAACGGCCGTAGACGCGCTTGAGGTGAGAGACAGGCACCTTGCCGGGGCGGAAACCGTCGATGCGGATGCTGCCCTTGATTTCGTCCAGACGCTTGTTGACCTTGGCATCGAGTTCGGCAGCCGGAACGACCACCTGATATTCTCGCTTGAGGCCTTCGGACAGCGTTTCAGTTACTTGCATTGATCACACACTTGGTTGCTTGTCGTTGCTTGCGCGCGCGTCGCACCTGTTTGGTCCCGTGTTGCGTCGCCGCCTTTCGGATTGTGGACCCTTGGCGTGGTGCGGGCGGAGGGATTTGAACCCCCACGACTTTCGTCACGGGAACCTAAATCCCGCGCGTCTACCAATTCCGCCACGCCCGCAAAGGGCAGTCGAAGAGCATCATCCGGCGCCGCAATCCGGCAGGGCTTAACGCACGGCAGCCCGCCAGGGCAAGACATCAAGGCCCGCCCATCGAGCGGCGGGCTTATATCACGGTAAATCGAGCCCGAAAGTATTAAAATAGCTGCCCTTTGACGTAGCTCAATAGGCGCTAGTAAGCGGCTCAGTACGAACGTTCACGGGGGCAGACCACCGACCGAAAGGGTTAGACGATGAACGCTGTTTGCCCAGCACTTGCCCCCCTGACACGCCGGCGGCTGCTGACAGGTGGGGCAGCATGTCTTAGTGCGATCGCCCTGCCGAAACGCGTCCTTGCCCAAGCCCATGGCGGAGACGGTTATCGCGTCGTAAGCGCGCGTACGGGTCAGGCGCAATTACGTGGCCCCGATCTCAAGCCCACCGAAATCTGGGGCTATGACGGCATGGTGCCCGGCCCCACCTTGCGGGTGAAACAAGGCGAAGAACTGAAATTCCGTCTGGTCAACGATATCAATCAATCAACCGTGGTGCATTGGCACGGCTTGCGCTTGCCAAACGCCATGGACGGCGTTCCGCATCTGACTCAAGCACCGATCGAGCCAGGCAGGAGTTTCGACTATCACTTCACGCCGCCTGACGCCGGCACGTTCTGGTACCATACGCATTTTCTGTCGTCGGAACAGCTGGCGCGCGGCCTTTATGGTGTGCTGGTCGTCGAGGAGCGCGAGGCGCCCACGGTAGACCGCGACCTGATGCTCGTCGTCGACGATTGGCGTCTGATAGACGACGGCGTCATCCAGCCGAGCTTCGGCAATTTCCACGACGCCATGATGGCAGGGCGGCTCGGCCAATACGTCACGCTTAACAGCCAGGACACGCTCAGCCTGCCGGTGAAGACCAACGAGCGGCTGCGGCTGCGTATCCTCAACACGGCAAATTCGCGCATCTTTCAGTTTCGCATCGCTCAACACGTCGCACGTGTGATGTCGGTGGACGGGCAGCCCTGCCCCCCTGAAGTCGCGCCCAATGGCGTGCTGCGGCTGGCGCCCGGCAATCGCATCGATCTGTTTCTCGACGCCACGATGAAACCTGGCTCGCGTGCGCCGATCCTTGTCGACGATCTGCGCGGCGGCGAACTGGAAATTGGCCGCCTGGTCTACGATGCCGGCGAGCCGTTCCGTCCCGCCCCACTTGGCGAGCCCAAACCGCTTCCGGCCAATCCACTGCCCGCACACATGGACTTCGTCAATGCGCTACGGCTTGACGTGCCGCTCGACGGCGGTGGCATGGCGATGATGATGGGCCGCGGTATGGGTGGAGGCATGGGTGGAGGCATGGGCGGCAGGCCAGGCGGCTTCAACGGCTACGGCATCCCGCCACAGGAGCGAATCTGGGCGCTTGCCGGCGTGGCCGCGACCGGTCACGACGGGCCGCCAATGTTCAAGGTCGAGCGCGGGCGCACGGTCGTGCTGACCTTCGGCAACCGCACGGCCTTCCCGCATGCCATGCACGTGCACGGCCACCATTTCCGTCATCTCAATCGCGGCGACGATGGCTCGGCGCCCTATTGGCTCGACACCGTGATCGTCGACGTGCAGCAAGTCGAGCGCATCGCTTTCGTGGCAGACAATCCCGGCAAGTGGATGATGCACTGTCACATGATCGAACATATGGCTGCCGGAATGGCGGCCTGGTTCGAGGTCACGTGAACCTGCCTCAGGCCTGGGGCAATCGCCCCAGGCGATCGAAAAGGCGCCGATAAACTGCCGGCAGGGCGTCGGGCAGGTCCTCGGATATAAGACCCGGGCCGATTTCGCGTGCTGCCTCGCCATGAAGCCAGACCGCGCTGCTGGCAGCCTCAAAGCCGGGCATACCCTGGGCCATCAGGCCGGCAATCATGCCTGCCAGAACGTCGCCGGACCCCGCCGTGGCAAGCCAAGGCGGGGCGTTGTCCGCTATGCTCACCCGGCCATCAGCTGCAGCGACCACCGTGTCCGCCCCCTTTAACAGCACGACTGCACCGCTTGCGCTGGCAGCTATGCGCGTTTTCTCAAGTTTTGAATTAAATTTCGAATCCGCTCCCATCCTCCTAAATAATCGCGAGAATTCGCCTTCATGCGGTGTCAAGACGACATCGCGGCTACGGCCGCCGATTTGGGCTGTCAGAGCCTCTGGCTCCTGCGCAAAGCTCGTCAGCGCGTCGGCATCGAGAACCACGGCAGCAGCGCTGCCCAGAGCCGCCCGCACCTGCTCCCGCATGGCCCGACCAACCCCGCCACCGGGGCCGAGCACTACGGCATTGCGGCGGGTGTCGGCGAGAAATTCAGCCAGTTCGGCGGCCCCATCGACCGGGCGCACCATCACCGCCAGGCTTGCCGCCGCATTGACGCTGAGCGCGTCCCGTGGGCTCGCCAGCGTCACCAGGCCCGCTCCGGCCCGCAGGGCGCCCCTTGCGGCCAGACGCGCCGCACCGGTGGTCGATAGGCCACCGGACACCACCGCAGCATGGCCGCGCGCATATTTGTGACCCTGCGGTGCCGGTCGCGGGAGTTTGCTCCCCCACAGCTCCGGCCGGTTCGCGAAGACCGCAGGTTCGATCGCACCAAGCACGCTTTCCGGGATGCCGATATCGGCCACTTCGACCGCGCCACAATGCATTCGGCCCGGCATGAGCAAGTGACCCGACTTGCGCCGAAAGAACGTCACTGTGTGTGTTGCGTTGACTGCGCTGCCCATGACTGCGCCGGTGGTCCCGTTGATCCCGCTGGGCAGATCGACCGCAATCACCGGCGCACTGCTGGTATTCATCGCGGAGATCACCGCGCGCGGCAAACCTTCAACTTCACGGTCGAGGCCCGCGCCAAATACCGCGTCGATCACCAATTCCTTTTCCGGGATTGCTCCTGGCGACGCCTGTTCGAATGGCCCGCGCCAGCGCTCGGCAGCGCGCGCGGCATCGCCTCTGAGCCGCGCCTTTTCACCGACGAAACTCACGCGCGTCGGGTGACCACGCTCCGCCAGGATGCGGGCCGCGACAAATCCGTCCCCGCCATTGTTGCCGGGGCCCGCCACTACCACCACACGCCGGCCCTCCAGCACTCGGCATACGGCGTCGGCAACAGCGCGGCCGGCGTTCTCCATGAGCTCGATGCCGGACTTGCCGCTCGCAATCGTTAGCCGGTCGGCCTCGGCCATCTCGGCGGTGGTCAGGAGCTCAATCATGGCGACCGAGACTATCGGCCGCCCGTGAAGCCGACAATTCGAGCTAATCGATTGCGCCGCAACATTTCTCCGGCCGCTGGCAAAAGTTTATGCAGGATGCTTAATTGCCGGGCACCGAACATTAGGCAGATTGGGCCCCCGTGCCTGTGTTGGGGACTAACTAATTGCAGGAGAATGGTTATTACGCCCTTTCCGGCTTGGCACGGGACCTGCTAACCGGTAGCGCGGCTCTTCGGATACGCAGGGCGGGTTTGGGGGGAAGGAAACGTAATGAAAAAAATTGAAGCCATCATCAAACCCTTCAAGCTCGACGAGGTGAAGGAGGCGCTACAGGAGGTCGGACTACAAGGTATCACCGTGACCGAGGCCAAGGGCTTTGGCCGGCAAAAGGGGCACACCGAACTTTATCGCGGCGCCGAATACGTGGTCGATTTTCTCCCCAAGGTGAAAATCGAGGTCGTGCTCGGCGACGACATGGTGGAAAAGGCGATTGAGGCGATCCGGCGCGCCGCCCAGACCGGCCGGATCGGGGACGGCAAGATTTTCGTATCTAGCATCGAGGAAGCCATCCGGATCAGGACTGGCGAATCCGGCATCGACGCCATCTAACCCGCGGGCAGCGTCCCTGCGGGAGTTTTCATGAAAAAAGGGGGAATGCAATCCATGACGACAGCTAAAGAAGTCATGAAGATGATCAAGGACAACGACGTGAAGTACGTCGATTTCCGGTTTACCGATCCGCGCGGCAAGTGGCAGCACGTAACTTTCGACGTATCGATCATCGAAGAGGAGACTTTCGCAGAAGGTCAGATGTTCGACGGCTCCTCGATCTCCGGCTGGAAGGCGATCAACGAGTTTGACATGAATTTGATGCCGGATCCGGCGACCGCATGCATTGATCCGTTCTTCGCCGAAACCACCATGTCGCTGATCTGCGATGTGCTCGAGCCGACCACCGGCGAACCCTACAACCGCGATCCGCGCGGCATCGCCAAGAAGGCCGAAGGCATGGTGAAATCGATGGGCATCGGCGACACCATATTTTTCGGCCCCGAAGCCGAGTTCTTCGTGTTCGACGACGTCAAATTCTCCGCCGAACCCTACAACACAGGCTTCAGACTCAACTCTATCGAGCTGCCGTCCAACTCCGCCACCGAATACGAAGGCGGCAATCTCGGCCACCGCATCGGCACCAAGAAGGGCTACTTCCCGGTGCCGCCACAGGATTCGGCGCAAGACATGCGTTCGGAAATGCTTGGTGCCATGGCACGCATGGGATGCGTCGTTGAAAAGCACCATCACGAAGTGGCGTCAGCGCAGCACGAACTCGGCCTGAAATTCTCGCCGCTCACCGTGATGGCCGACCGCCTGATCATCTACAAGTACTGTATCCAGCAGGTCGCGCAGATCTACGGCAAGACCGCTACCTTCATGCCCAAGCCGGTTTACGGCGACAACGGCTCCGGAATGCACTGTCACCAGTCAATCTGGAAAGCGGGCAAGCCGGTTTTCGCGGGCAACAAATATGCCGACCTCTCGGAGACCTGCCTCTCCTACATTGCCGGCATCATCAAGCACGCGAAGGCGATCAATGCCTTCACGAATCCGACGACGAATTCCTACAAGCGTCTGGTGCCGGGCTTCGAGGCGCCGGTGCTGCTCGCATATTCCGCGCGCAATCGCTCGGCATCGTGCCGAATTCCATACACGACCAACCCGAAGGCAAAACAAGTCGAGGTGCGTTTCCCCGATCCGCTCTGCAACCCCTATCTCGGATTTGCCGCGATGTGCATGGCCGGCCTTGATGGCATCAAGAACAAGCTTGATCCGGGCTCAGCAATCGACAAAGACCTCTACGATCTGCCGCCTGCCGAACTCAAGCAGATTCCAACCGTGTGCGGCTCGCTGCGCCAGGCGCTTGGCGAACTCGACAAAGATCGCGAGTTCCTCAAGGCCGGAGGCGTGTTCGACGACGATTTCATCAACTCGTATATCGATCTCAAGATGCAGGAGGTGATCCGCTTCGAGCACACCCCGCATCCGGTCGAGTTCGATATGTACTATTCGGCGTGAGCGTTCCTCCCAAACATCGCGCATGTTGACAAAACTTCGCGATGCAACTTTTCAGGCGCTCCGCAAGGAGCGCCTTTTTCTTACGCCGTTTCAGGTCAGTCAGACGATCAGGTATGCGATGGCCGCAAGGCCTGCGGCGATGCCGGCCAGCGTTACCAACATCTGTTTGCGGCGGCGCTTGGGCCCGTAAATTCCTGCGGATCGTCGTTCGGCGATCAGTGCGGCATCAAATTCAGCCGACGTCGAATAGGCGCATGCCAAGGCTGCACCGGCACACACCGCACGTGCCTCGAGTGCGTCGAGGTCAGAGCCGGAACGCATGAGAATCGGTGAACGCAACATGTCCACATGCTAGTGCGGATATCGTAAACGAGACGTTTCGCCCTTGCGGCCTAAGGACCTGCCATTGGGCCTGCGACGCGGGCCGGCCCTTTTGCGCCGCGCCACCTGCCTGGTCTTGGCGGTTCGTCCTGTGCGCGCGGCAGAGACCGGCGGCGCAGTTTCACTGACATGCTCGCCATCAGCGCCCCGCAACCGGTTGCGGCCCTCGTGTTTGGCGCGGTAAAGCGCCGCATCGGCGCGCGCGAGCATCGCGTCGATATTCGTCACCGGTCCCAGCGACGTGGCAATGCCAATGCTCACCGTCGCCCCAATGGCCTGGCCCGCAATTTCGACGCCGGCGGTCTCGAAACTCTTGCGGATGCGCTCCGCGATTCGGATTGATATCTCCATCGCCTCCGGCACGACCGCGGCGAATTCCTCGCCGCCCAGGCGGCCGATAATATCGGTCGCGCGCATACTCGTTCGCGCGACTTGCGCGAATACGCGCAAGACATCGTCGCCGGCGGCATGCCCAAATCGATCGTTGACCGCCTTGAAATGATCGAGGTCGATCATCATCAGCGTTATCGGTCGGGATTTTTTACCCTGGCGCTCGCATAATGCGATGGCGTTTTCCAGAAACGCACGGCGATTCAGCAGGCCGGTCAGCGGATCGATATTGGCAGCATCGCGGTAAACGCTGACGTCATAGTCCTTGACCATCAGCAGCACGATAAATGCGGTGCCGACCAGATAGATCAGGGTATCCAGCGCGAACACCGTCAGCCAATCGGCGGTGAATACCGACGGCAGGAATGCACGCAAGGCAAGCGGCATCAAGAAGACCGTCGCATGCAGGAACGGCACGACGATAGCGGCGGCACGCGAGTACAATGACTTGCGCCGATCTCGCCAAAGCTCAAAGGCGATGAAGAACGTGTAGGTGGAAACGATAGCGGCCCCGAGCACAAACCGCGCAATGGTGCCGTCGGCCACCGCGGAGAATTGGCACAAGACCAGCCAAATGATGGCGCCGCTCGATGCAACGATCGGCATCAATTGCCGCCCATGGAACAGCCGCATGCCATTCCAGATCATGCCGCAGGCGACAAAGATCATCGCAACCGGGACTTCCGCCGGCAACGGGATCAGTTGGCCCGGCGCGGTCCACAATGCCATCGACGAAGCGCCGATCAGGTAGGCCGCGCCCCACCAGGCGAGCGCGCGCACCTTGCGCTGCTGCAGCCAGGTCATCACCAGCAGCAAGCCCAGAACGGCAACGACAACAACCGACACAAAAGAAAGTGTCGGCATGTCCAACGCTGTCAGTGGCTGACCAGCCGCGAGCATCATGCAGGTTTATCCCGGTGCCCAGCCGGCGATCTGCGCGCCGGGTCGCGTGCGCAACCTACTCGATTACTGGTGGGAAAAGACTTGCAGGCTTATGCCAGCTTCGATGAAAGACTTGCGAAAATTTTAGATTAAGTCCGCGTTAAAGACGAGCTGGTGCCTCGACGACGCCGCCAATTGCAGGGTGAAACGGGCCATCCGGGGCCAAAAAAAGGGCGCGCGCATGTCTTGCACGCGCCCTGCAAAATTTGGAGGTTTCGGGCGATCAGCGCTTGGAGAACTGGAAGGAGCGCCGCGCCTTGGCCCGTCCATACTTCTTGCGCTCAACCACGCGCGAATCTCGCGTGAGGAAGCCGCCACGCTTGAGCGGGCCGCGCAGATCCGGCTCGAAGTAGGTCAGCGCCTTGGAAATACCATGCCGTACTGCCCCGGCCTGCCCTGACAGGCCGCCGCCTGACACGGTGCAGATCACGTCGTATTGGCCGGTGCGGTTGGCGGCGACCAGGGGCTGCTGAATCATCATGCGCAGCACCGGCCGCGCAAAGAACACTTCCACCGCCTTGGTGTTAACCTCGATCTTGCCCGAACCGGGCTTTATCCAGACACGCGCGACGGCGTTCTTGCGCTTGCCCGTGGCGTAAGCGCGCCCCTGCCCGTCGAGCTTTTGTACGTATTGCGGCGCTTCCGGCGCGGCCGGTTTGAGGCTTGCCAACCCTTCCAGCGATTGTACGGTCTCGGCCACGTTCAGGCACTCCTCAAGTTTTTGCGGTTCATGGCGCCGACATCGAGCGGCTCCGGTTTCTGCGCCTCATGCGGATGCGCCGGACCGGGATATACGCGCAGGTTTCCAAGCTGCATGCGCCCGAGCGGGCCCCGCGGCAGCATGCGTTCGACCGCCTTCTCGACGATGCGCTCGGGAAAGCGCCCGTCCATGATCGCCTTGGCCGTTCGTTCCTTGATCCCGCCGATAAACCCGGTGTGGTAGTGGTAAACTTTCTTTTCGCGCTTGCGCCCGGTGAGCACCACCTTGGCGGCGTTGATGACGATAACGTTGTCGCCGTCGTCCACGTGCGGGGTGTATGTGGGCTTGTGCTTGCCGCGAAGTCGCATGGCCACAATCGACGCGAGGCGCCCAACCACCAGACCGGTGGCGTCGATGGTCACCCATTTTTTCTCGATATCGGCGGCCTTGGCCGAGTAGGTTTTCATGATCAATCCCGAACAATAGGCGCATGCTATGGCGCGTAAGCGCGGGTATCTAACTGTTCGAGTTGGCGTGGTCAACGCTTCAAGCACGATAATAGCTTAGTCAATTCAATATCATACAAGAAAGGTATTTCAGCACCAGCGGATAATTGCGCTATGCAGGGATGGAATAGGTCGAGGTGACGTGGGCAACCGGCTCATCCCGGCCGTCGGACCGGATCACCACTTCCCCCACGACCAGGCGCTTGCCCACCTTCATGAGGCGTGCCTCGGCCAGCAGATCGGCCTGCTCGGGCTTGCGCAGGAAGTTGATGTTGAGGTTCGTGGTCACCGCCAATGGCTTGGGTCCAATGGCGGAAAACACCGCGACATACATGGCGAAATCAGCGAGCTCCATCATGGTCGGGCCGGAAATCGTGCCGCCGGGCCGCAGGTTATTCGCGTCGAATGCCCAGCGGACACGCACATCGCCATAATCGACGCGCTCGATCGTGTGACCGCAGCCGGCGTAGAACGCCTGCGGAAATTCCTTTTCCAGAAGCTTGCCGATCTGGTCGGCCGACATGGCTGGCGCAGGCATCGTCCCCCCGTTTTGCCGGATCGTTCGGGTGTCCCCTCTTAGAGATGCCCGCCGTATGGTCAACCGTCCTGCGTCATTCCCTTCCATACAGCATGCGCAGCTCGATCTTTGCCTTTTCCAGCTTTTGCTTGCGCGATCTGGAAAGCCCCTTGCCGGCGCGATTGATGAAGAAAGTGAGCATCGACATGGCCGAGCGGTAGGGATCGGATTTGCGGCGCCGGCTTCGATCAGCCGAGCGTTTAAGCGACATCGCGATCTGACGCGGTGTGCGCTTCGTGAACACGCCGGCCTCCAGCGTCAGCGCATCGCTTTCCTCGGTGACGCGTTGCGACCAGCGCCTCCCGGCGCCGGTTTTCCGATTGTTGCGTTTGCGTATCTGTTTTGCCATGCGTCTCGCCCGAACCGCAAACATGCAGATTCTAGCGCAGTTCCTGCGGGCTTGCGCGGACCGTGTCACCGGTTAAGTATCGGCCGGGAATAATGGAATGATTGATGAGCCCGACACCTGCCGCCGCGAGCGAACCGAATTCCGCCCCCGTGCTCCTGCGTGAACGCCACAATGACGTGGCGGTGCTTGTCCTCAACCGGCCGCAGGCACGAAACAGCCTGTCGGAGGCGTTGCTCGATGCATTGTCCGAGGCGCTGACGGAGATTGCCGACGACAGGTCGGTCCGCGCCGTCGTGCTGGCGGCCAACGGCCCGGCATATTCAGCGGGTCACGATTTGAAGGAACTCACCGGGCGACGCGGCGATTCTGATCGCGGACGCGCCTACTTCACCCAAATCATGACAAGCTGCAGCGGCATGATGCAGAAGATCGTGAACCTGCCCAAGCCGGTCATCGCCGCCGTGCAGGGCGTCGCGAGCGCCGCAGGCTGCCAACTGGTTGCCAGCTGTGACCTGGCAGTCGCCTCGTCAGCCGCCAAATTCGCCACGCCCGGAGTTGATATTGGATTGTTCTGCTCAACGCCCATGGTGGCGCTGTCGCGCAATGTCGCGCGCAAGCACGCGATGGAGATGCTGCTGACCGGAGAAATGGTTACGGCTGAAGACGCAGCACGCATCGGTCTGATCAATCGCGTCGTTCAGATCGGCGAGGAGCGCAAGACCGCGATCGCGCTCGCGCAACAGATCGCCAGCAAGTCTTCGCACACGGTCAAGATCGGCAAGGAAGGATTCTACCGTCAGGCCGATATGAGCCTCGCCGAGGCCTATAAATTCGTCACCCGGATCATGGTTGAAAACCTGCTTTCCGCCGATGCCAATGAAGGCATTAACGCCTTCATCGAGAAACGTGATCCGAGTTGGGAGGATCGCTGATGGCCGGAGATTGCATGTTACGCACGATCATGCTCGCAGTGGCAATCACATTCACCACGCTCGTGCCCGCGTCGGCGCAGGAGATCACCGCGGCAAAGCGCGCAGCATGTCAAATCGACTAGGAGAAATATTGTCGCGGAACACTCCCGGGCGGCGGGCGGTTTGTTGCCTGCCTTTCCAGACACTCCGCCGATCTCGGCAACGCCTGCAAGAGGGTCGTCCACGCAAACAGCAAATGACCCGCGCTGGCCATCACGCGCGATTGATCGGGCCGGGCTCTTTTCGCTCGCGCCGGGGGCGCCTATCTTGCGCCTGACCGCCTCTGCCAGGATCCATTCCACTCATGAACAATGTCTCCCGCGTCTTCACGCCGGCTGCGCAAAAGGCACAGGCCGAGCGCGGTTCGGCCAAGGCCTATGAGCGGCGCCTGGCCGAGGGATTTCCGGACAAGGTAACGCCCGAGCTCGCTGCCTTCCTCGCCGAGCAGGACACGGTGTTTCTGGCCACCGCCACAGCCGATGGCGCGCCATACATCCAGCATCGCGGCGGCCCGAAGGGATTCGTCAAAGTGATCGACGAGCATACCCTCGGGTTCGCCGATTACCGTGGCAACAGGCAATACATCACGCTTGCAAATCTATCCGAGAACGACCGCGCCTACCTGTTCCTGCTCGATCCCGCGCGCCGGCAGAGAATCAAGTTGTGGGGACGTGCGAGCGTCGTAGAAGATGATCCGGCGCTGGTCGAGACGCTGTTCGACCACGGCTACAAAGCGCGCCCCGAGCGGGCAATCCTGTTCACCATCGAGGCATGGGACGTAAACTGCTCACAACACATCGTCACGCGTTTCACCGAAGCGGAAATCGCGGACGCGCTCGCCACTGTGCAGACGAAAATCGCCGGGCTGGAAGCCGAGAATGCGCGCTTGCGGGCCCTGCTCGTACAACAGCTGCCCCAATGAATCACGACAGTTACCCCGACAGCTATATTCGCGGCATCCTCAACACGGTGAAATCCATCGCCATGGTCGGCATCTCGCCGAAAGACAATCGCCCGAGCTATTTCGCATTCAAATATCTGCTCGGGCGCGGCTACCGCATGATCCCGGTCAATCCGGGACAAGCCGGAAAGGAGATCCTGGGCCAGAAGGTCTATGCCACATTGGCCGACATTCCCGAGCCGGTCGACATGGTCGATATCTTTCGCGCCCCGCAATTTGCGCTTCCCGTTGTACAGGAAGCGATTGCACTCGATCCCCGCCCGCGTGTCATCTGGATGCAGCTCACCGTCCGCAACGACGACGCCGCAAAACTCGCCGAAGACGCAGGCATGAAAGTGGTGATGGACCGCTGCCCGAAGATCGAATACGGCCGCCTGTCATCCGAGATATCGTGGATCGGCGTCAATTCACGCACGCTCTCGTCCAAACGCGCGCAAAACTTCGGCGCGGGCGTGCAGCGCCTGGGGATCGGGCAACGCGCAATGCAGGGCCGCACAGCCATCGTCGGCAACTCCTCCAAAAAGGACGAATGAGGCCGTCGAGCGGTCGATCGGCGCCGGGCTGAATCCCGTGGTCAGTCACTCGCCCGAAGGAGGCATTTCATTCGAGGCGACTGCCGATTTGTCGCCTTGACTGTGTGCCCGCCCGAACCGTTTAATCGCGCGCAACGCCGCAGCGGCCCTTTGGCCGCAACCAACGCAAGGATGGAGCTCCATGGCCGACGCCGAACGCATTCCGGGCTTTTCGACGCTCTCGATACACGCCGGCGCCAAGCCCGATCCGACGACCGGCGCGCGTGCGACGCCAATCTATCAGACCACTTCTTTCGTATTCGACGACGTCGATCATGCCGCCTCGCTATTCGGCCTGCAGGCGTTCGGTAACATCTACACGCGCATCGGAAATCCGACCTGTGCGGTCCTGGAAGAGCGCGTAGCCGCGCTCGAAGGTGGTACCGCCGGGCTCGCCGTCGCTTCCGGTCACGCCGCGCAAGTGGTCGTGATGCACGCGCTGATGGCGCCCGGCGACGAATTCGTTGCCTCAAAGAAGCTCTATGGCGGATCGATCAACCAGTTCAATCATTCGTTCAAGAATTTCGGCTGGAACGTTGTGTGGGCCGATCCCGACGACATGTCATCCTTCGAGAATGCCGTGACCGCGAAGACCAAGGCGATCTTCATCGAGTCGATCGCAAATCCGGGCGGCGTGATCACCGACATCGAGGCCGTCGCCAAGATCGCGCGCAAGGCGGGCGTCCCGCTGATTGTCGACAATACGCTTGCGACTCCATATCTCTGCAAACCGATCGATTACGGCGCCGACATCATCGTGCATTCGCTTACAAAATTTCTCGGCGGCCACGGAAATTCGATCGGCGGGCTGATCGTGGACGCCGGCACATTCAACTGGTCGCGCGACAAGCGCTATCCGATGCTGTCGGAACCTCGGCCCGAATATTCCGGAATTGTATTGCACGAGACCTTCGGCAATTTCGCATTCGCCATCGCCTGCCGCGTGCTTGGCCTGCGCGACCTCGGCCCCGCTTTGTCGCCGTTCAATGCGTTTCTCATTCTGACCGGCATTGAGACCTTGCCATTGCGCATGCAGCGGCATTCCGACAATGCGAAGGTGGTCGCCGAGTGGCTGGCGAAGCGGCCGGAGGTGGCCTGGGTGAGCTATCCGGGTTTGGCAAAAGACAAGTACAATGCTCTCGCGAAAAAATATGTACCGAAGGGCAGCGGCGCGGTGTTCACCTTCGGGCTGAAAGGCGGCTACGACGCCGGCGTCAAGCTGGTTTCAAATGTGAAGCTGTTCTCGCACCTGGCCAATATCGGCGACACCCGCTCCTTGATCATTCATCCGGCTTCGACCACGCATAAGCAATTGTCCGACACCCAGAAGGTTCAGGCCGGCGCCGGGCCGGACGTCGTACGGCTGTCGATCGGGCTGGAGGACACCGCCGACATCATTGCCGACCTCGAAGACGGCCTGACGGCTGAATGATCAGGCCTTCTTGAAAGTACGAGCGACATAGTTCCGGATATATGCAAGCGTCGCCGGCGCGGTCCAGATTTCGGTCACCGCTTTGTCGGTTGCCGCGCCGCTGTTGCGATAATGCTCGCCCACAGCCTGACGGATCTGCATTTTGGTTTGTGAAAAGGCTGGTGGCGACAGTGTCGCCAGTTCCCGGGCCACGGCGACGGCATCTTCCAGCAGTTCTGGCGGCTCGGCGATTTCATCAATCCAGCCGCGATTGAGTGCCGTATCGGTGTCGTAAGTCGCACCGCTGAGTGTGAATTCCGGCAGGTAGCGTGGCGGCACCGCAAAGCGGACGATTTCGAACGCAAGCGCCGGAAACGGCACGCCCACAAGCAATTCTGTCACGCCGATGCGGCCCGACTCACGCGCCATTATGCGCCGGTCGGCGCAACATGCGAGCACACAACCACCGGCAATGGCGTGGCCGTTGATCGCCGCCACCACCGGCCGGGGATGGAAGAACACCGCATCGAACAGCTGATGCAAGGCGGGCAGGAATTTGCGTATGTAGTCGGCGCCACCCTCGCTGAGGCGGATGAGATCGACACCGGCGGAAAAGATCCGCCCCTGCCCGGTCACGACCACGGCTTTTGCATCTGCGGCCCGCAATTCCACAAATCGTGCCGCCAATGCCTGACAGAATTCGATGTCGAGGGCGTTGGCCTTGCCATGGGTCAGGGTCATCACGGCAATACCGTCGTCGACCACGATGTCGATCATGGCGCCTGCGCCCCCACCAGAGTTTTTTCTACAGCGGCGTCGCGATGCCACAAACGCTCCGCATGCATGACAGCGATGGTCAACACCAGAATTGCCAGCACCTGATGCGTCAGCGCCAACGGAATCGGCGCGTGATTGAGCAGCGTGACGATGCCGAGCGCGGCCTGCAGCGTCACGGCGCCCGCGAGAATCAGCGCGCCTAAGGTGTCGCGTCGCATGTCCCAGGCGTCGTTGGCATGAAACATCGCCAGAAGCCAAATCGCATAGGCAGTCATGCGATGGTCGAACTGAACTGTGAGCGTATTTTCGAACAGATTGCGCCAGGCAGGCGAGATGAACCACAGTCTTGCGGCGTCCGGAATGAAGGCTCCATCGATCAGCGGCCAGGTGTTGAACACCAGCCCTGCGTCGAGACCGGCAACCAGCGCGCCAAGGTAAATCTGCACAAGCAGCAGGACTGCAATAGCCAGCGCCACGATCCTTAGCCGCGCAGGCGCGGGTCGCGGATGCTGCGGCACAATTTGCTGTGCCGTCCACACCACCGCTGCGTAGATCGCGCAGGCGAGCGTCAAATGGAAGGCAAGCCGGTACTGCGATACGCTGACGTGCCCGCTGCCGCTCAAGCCCGATGCCACCATCCACCAGCCCACTGCGCCGAGAAATGCGCCCGCGCCGAACAGCATCCACAATCGCGCGCGCAAACCTGGCGGCACCCAGCCGCGCCAGAGGAAAAACAGAAACGGCAGGAGGAAAACTGCTCCCGTGGTGCGTGCGAGCAGCCGGTGCGTCCACTCCCACCAATAAATGATCTTGAACGAGTCCAGATCCATGCCGCGGTTTAACTCGCGATATTGCGGGATCGCCTGGTATTTTTCGAATTCGGCCTCCCAGGCCCGTTCGTTTACAGGCGGCAATACGCCCGTCACCGGCTTCCACTCGGTGATCGAAAGGCCGGATTCCGTCAGCCGCGTGGCGCCGCCCACGATCAGCGTCAGAAAAATCATGGCCGCCACCGCGAGCAGCCATTGCCGGACCGCGCGCGCGTGAAACTCCGATACAGAAGGGTGTTTGTGCATGGAATGCTTGTTTGCAGGCGACCGCGCGGACCATATAGTCATGTGAACGGTACCGCAAATGACACCGTCGAGTAGCACTCAATGTCCATCCGCACCCGCAAATTGATCGGCACGGTCGCCCTGCTCGTGTTGGTGACCGTTTGGGGACTGTGCGCGATGGCGCTGGCGCAGTCGGTGCTGACCGACATCAACGGATTTGTTGCCGCGATCTACTACCTGGTCGCCGGGCTCGGCTGGGTGCTGCCGGCAATGCCGCTCGTGCGCTGGATGGCGCGGCCGGATACGCCCAGACAGAGCTAGGCGACATTCACCTGGCGGAAACCGTTCCACATCGCGGTGGCGGTGCCTGACATCAATACCTTCAGGTATCGCTGTCGCTGGAATTCACCGTTGACCGAGATTCGCGGCAAGGCGGTCAAATGATCGCGGTGCGCCTCAAAAAGGACACCCGGCCGGGTGGTAACCGCTGTCTTGAAGCCGAGTTCGGCGGCGATGCGAAATTCGCGTGGACCTGCCGAGGTCGGATCGCCGACCGGATATGCAAGATGCTCCGGCCGCCTGCCAAGTGCCGCTTCCAGCACCGAGCTGCTCATTTCCATTTCGGCGCGCACAGTGGATTCATTCGGAACCTTCTTGAGCATCATATGATTGACCGTATGGGCACCGATTGTGCACAGTGGATCAGCGGCGATATCGATGATCTCCTGCCAATCCATGCACAATTCACGGCACAACGCGGCCATGTCGACGCCGTGGCGGCCGGCAAGATCGCGAACGACCACGCGAACCTCGTCCTCGGTCTTCATATTGCGCAGATAACGGTAGACTGCATCGTACAGTTCGCGCTTTTCCATCGCGGTACGGCAATCGAAAAACTGGTCCGCGCCATTGATCACCATGCCGATGCGATCGTTCCGCGCAATTGCCGCTTCGAGCGCGACCCACCACAATTCCCCGAGCCGGTCGGGAAAGCTGGTCGGAATGTAGAGCGCGAACGGCAGCCTGTATTTTCGAAGCAGTGGATAGCCCCAGCGCAGCATGTCCTTGTAGCCGTCGTCGAATGTGATGCAGACGAAGCGGCGCTTGAAATCATTGTTGACGAAACGCCGGTACATTTCATCGAGCGATATTACGTCGATGGGCGCACGTGTCAGGCGCCGCAGCAGTTCCTCGAGGAAAGCCGGGGAGACCTCGAGCAGCCGATTGGGCTGGAACCCGTCGGTCCGCGGGGGACGCACGTGGTGCAGTGTCAGGATGGCGCCGACGCCGCCCAGGAACGGCCGCAACATGTGATGCAGGCCGCTGAAATAGAACAACTCGAGACCGGCGCGGATGATGGTTTTCTTCACGTTTGCAGACCGTCCGGGTCCAGGACCGAGTGCACCTGATTGGGTATGCGTGTATTCGGCCAGGCCGATGACTTCAAGCGTTGGACACAGCCGATTGTGCAGTCACTCCGGCTCCCGCTTGCCGCCACCGGCATCTCAGGCGGCGGCGGCTTGCGCCCCGCCGACCAGAACCGTCACGTCGGCAAAGCCGGCTGACATCAGGCGGTCGCGAGCGGCCCGCGTCGCCGGATTGGCCGGATCAGCCACCACCAGCACTGCCCGCGGCGACAGCGAGGCGAAATTCTCGACCGCCGGATCGGCGGCAGACCCGGCATCGATGATGATATGATCGTAACTGCGCGCCAGTGCCTCGATCATGGTCGCCACCATCGGCGACGACGCGAGCGTCGACGCATGAAGTCCGACTGCACCAGCCGAGACGACGTGCACGGGTGAATACTGGTCGCGGGTAACGATATCTCCGAACGAGGCTGTGCCGCGGACCAGTTCGGCGATACCGGCTGCTTTCGGATCGGACGAAATCACTGAAAGGTTTGGTGAGGCAAATGCCATATCAACCAGCACGACATTGCCGTCATTCGCCAGCATCCGCGCGAGCGAGATCGCTGTAAAGGTAGCGCCGACACTATGCATTGCGCCGACCACGGCAATTCGCCGTCCGGCCTCGCCTGATTGGCGCAGGCTTTGCGCGACATGGTCCAGGCTGCTGGTTGCAAGAGGTATCGCCGCATTTCCGGCTTGCGACGCCATGGGCGTCGGAACCAGCGGCGGCGAAGTCATCATCGGCATCGTTCGCGCAAACGTGGGCACACCATAGCTTGCGGGCGCAAAAGCGTAACCATACGGCAGCGGCTCGCTCGTCAGCAGCGCACCGGTGACGATAAAGCCGGCCGACAGTGCAAATGCGGCAAAGGCGGCGATCAGCACAGTCGGGAGCTTTTTCGGGTAGTCCGGCTTGATGGCCGGGGTAGCGCGCGAAATGATGCGCGCCTCGGGCGGCGCCGCATTGATGTTATCGCGCGCCGCCGCCTCGCGGTATTTGGCCAGATAGGATTCCAGCAACTCGCGCTGGGTCTTGGCCTCTCGTTCGAGGGCACGCAACTGCACATCCTGCTCGTTGGTCTGCGAGGCCTGCTTCTTCACCGTGTTGAGGCTGGCGGTGAGCGTCTCCAGCCGGTCGCCGGCGACTCTGGCATCATTGTCGAGCTGCCGCGCGAGGCGCTCGCCTTCGACCTGGATCTGGCGGTTGATTTCGGCGATCTGGGCCTTGAGCTCCTTGATGCGCGGGTGACGGTCAAGCAGCGTTGTCGACTGCTCCGCCAGTTGTGATCGAAACGCGATGCGTTGCTCGATCAGCCGGCGCATGGATTCGGAATTGGCGATGTCGGAGGATTCGATCGGCCTCCCCGAACGAACGAGCTGGCGAAGCTGACGCGCCCTCGCCTCCAGATCCGCCTTTTGGCCGCGCGCGGCGGAGATCTGCGAATTGATTTCGGTGAGTTGCTGACTGGGAAGCGATGAATTGTTGGAACCGACGAACAGATTCGATTTCACGCGATATTGTTCAACCTTGGCTTCCGCGTCCGCCACCTTCTTGCGCATCTTTTCGATTTCTTCGGCCAGCCAGTTGCCGGCCGCGCGGGTCTGATCCTGCTTCGCAGTTTGCTGCACCTTGAGGTAAGTCTCGGCAATCGTGTTGGCGACACGCGCCGCGAGTTCCGGGCTGGCGGAACTGAAGTTGATCGAGATCACCCGTGATTTTTCCACCGCGTAGACATTGAGCCGATCGTAGTAGGCTTCCAGCGTACGCTCTTCATTCGACATGGTGCTCGGATCGCGGCCAATTCCGAACAGGCCAAGGATCCGTTTGAGCGATGACATGCTGCTGCGCGTCGGAGCGAATTCCGGATTGTCGGCGAGTTTTTCCTTCTTGATGACTTCGCGCGCCAGGTCGCGCGAGAGCACGAGCTGAATCTGGCTGGTCACCGCTTCCGGATCGATCCGTGCGCCGCGGTCGCCGGCATTCTTGTCCGCCTCGGCGCGCAGAAACACATTTTCGCGCGTCTCCAGCAACAAGCGCGCTTCGGAACGATAGCGCGGCGTGATTGCGTTGACGACGAGGAAGGCGACGGCGGCGGCGAACAGCGTGAAACCCAGGATGCGTGCCTTCTTCTGCCAGAGAACCCGGCCCAGACTGCGCATGTCGGGCTCGCCGGAACCTGTGATCGGCACCATGGGCGGAGTTGGGCTTGGGGCTGGCGCTGTGGCAGCTTTCGACTTCTTGCGAAACAACATTCACAGCTCCACACACGCACGCCTGCCGCACCAGCATGATCTCAACCCACTATGGTTGCTTCCGCGTTAATTCGGGGTTCACAGCTGTGGTGTGGTTAGATTTTGTTAACCATACGGGCCCCTAATCCACACACGAATTTCCTCAAGAGCCTGCGCGGATTCGCCACGCGCCAGCAAGAAAGCATGACATCCTTGAACATCCTGCACGTTTTTCGCGCCCCGGTCGCCGGCCTGTTCCGCCATGTCCTCGATTTGACCCATGAACAGATCGCGCGCGGACACCGTGTCGGAATGATTGCCGATTTGCGGACGGGCGGCGCGCGTGCCGAAGAAATCTTCCGCCAGATCGAACCTTCGCTCGCGCTTGGTCTCACCCGCGTTGCCATGCGCCGCCATGCCGGCCCGCTTGATATTTTCGCTCTCGCCCATGTCAGGCGCCGGGTCGCTGAGACCAAAGCCGACGTCGTGCACGGCCATGGCGCCAAAGGCGGCGCCTATGCGCGTCTGACCTTCGGCAGCCCACGCGCCGTACGCGGCTATACGCCGCATGGCGGCAGCCTGCTGTTTGGACACGACACGCTGGCGGGAAAATTCTATCTGATGACAGAACGCTTGCTGATGGTGCGAGGCGATCTGTTCCTGTTTGAGAGCGCCTACAGCGCCGATATCTTTCATCGCAAGATTGGCGTTCCACGCGCGACCGAACGCGTCGTCCACAATGGCGTGTCGCCCGGCGAATTCGAACCGGTAGCGACGAAAGCCGATGCGACTGATCTTGTATTCATGGGCGAGCTGCGGCCAGTGAAAGGCGTCGATCTGCTGATCGACGCCATTGGCCTACTGCGTCACCAAGGCCGAAATCTGACGGCGACCCTGATCGGCGACGGGCCTGAGCGAGCAGCCTTAGCCGCGCAGGTCGAGCGTCAAGGCCTCAATGCCGCGGTGCGTTTCATGCCGGCCATGCCAGCGCGGCAGGCACAGGCGCTCGGCCATCTCATGGTCGCGCCGTCGCGGGCTGAATCCCTGCCCTATGTGGTGCTCGAAACCGCCGTCTCCGGCAAACCGTTGGTCACCACGCGGGTCGGCGGAATTCCGGAAATCTACGGGCCGTTGTCGGAAAATCTGGTTCCCCCGAATGACCCCGCCGCGCTCGCGCGTGCAATTGCCGGCACGCTTGACAACCCCGACGCTACGGCTGAACTCACGCGGAACTTGCGCACACGCGTCGCCGCATCTTTTTCGGTCGAAAACATGGTGAACGGGGTGCTCCAGGGATACGACGCTGCGCTTGAACGTCTGCGCAAGTCGGGACGACGTTAAGACTTATTCGAGAAATCCGATAAGCCTTTTTTGAGACTCTTTCCTTAGAAATTACCGACAATTAATGACAATTGCCGCCGACGCTGCGGAGCTCGCGGACGGCAGGTTGACGGACGTCGGACATGATCGAAAGTGACACTCACCCACCGTTGAGCGCGTCGAGTGCTGCCGAAGTACTCGATCGTCTGCGCGCTGGTCCGCGTGCGGCCGCGCAACCCGCATCGTTATCGTCGGACGCGCGTGCTGTTGCCGCCCGGCCCACGCCGAAGTCGATCTCGCCGATCGTTCTCGCCGGTTTCGTGCGCACGGCCGAGTTTGCGCTGATCGTTCTGGTCGGCCTTGCAATCTTCGCCGCATATGGACTGGCCTCGGAAGGAACCGTTGCGCTCTATGCAGCCGCAACTTTCGTCATCGCATTGCTGGCGATGCTGGCATTTCAGACGGCCGACATTTACCAGGTGCAGGCTTTCCGCGGTCACGAGAAGCAATATATGCGGCTTGCTTCAGCCTGGTCGCTGGTATTCCTGATCGTCATCGGCGGCTCGTTCTTTGCAAAAGCCGGCGACATGTTCTCGCGTGTCTGGCTCGGCAGTTTCTATTTCTGCGGTCTTGTGACCCTGATCATTTTCCGCCGACTGTTGTTCCTCCTGGTCCGCAAATGGACGCGCGAGGGCCACCTGACCCGCCGAACGGTTATCGTCGGTGGCGGCGACTACGGCGCGCATGTGATCGAAGACTTGCGACGGCAAAAGGAATCCGGCGTCAGCATCATTGGCCTGTTCGACGACCGCGGCGAGGATCGCAGCAGCGCCGATTGCGCCGGCGAGCGAAAACTTGGCTCCGTCGCCGATCTGGTGGAATTCGGCCGGCGGACCCGCGTCGATCTGGTGATCTTCTCGCTGCCGATCTCGGCGGAAGGTCGCATTCTCGAAATGCTGAAGCAACTTTGGGTGCTTCCCGTTGACATCCGGCTCGCTGCGCACGCCCACAAGTTGCGGCTCCGTCCGCGCACCTATTCCTATATCGGAAGTGTACCGGTGCTCGACGTCGTCGATCGGCCAATCGCCGATTGGGACGTGGTGATGAAATGGCTGTTCGACAAGATCATCGGCGGCACCATGCTTCTGTTCGGGCTACCGCTGATGGCGCTGATTGCGATCGCCATCAAGATCGAGAGTCGCGGACCGGTTCTGTTCAAACAGAAACGTTACGGGTTCAACAACGACCTGATCCAAGTCTTCAAATTCCGCTCGATGTACGCCGACGCGGCCGACGCCGGCGCCGATAAACTTGTCACCAGGGACGACCCGCGCGTCACGCGCGTCGGACGCTTTATCCGCAAAACCAGCCTCGACGAATTGCCGCAGCTTTTCAACGTGGTGATAAAGGGCGATCTTTCGCTGGTTGGGCCGCGACCGCATGCAGTCAATGCGAAGGCCCAGGCCCGCCTCTACAACGACGCGGTCGACGGCTATTTTGCGCGCCATCGCGTCAAGCCTGGAATCACCGGTTGGGCGCAGATCAACGGCTGGCGCGGCGAGACGGACACTGACGAAAAAATTCAGCGTCGCGTCGAGCACGATCTCTACTACATCGAGAACTGGTCTGTGCTGCTCGACCTCTACATTGTAGCGCGCACGCCGTTTGCGCTCCTCAGAACCGAAAACGCATATTGATCACAGCGAGAGACATCGCAATTCTTCAACGCCCGCCAGTGACGACGACACCGGTGGCGACGTTTCGCGAGCGCCTGCTGCTGATGGTGCTCTATGTCACGGTGTTCGCCAGTTCCATTGCCTTTATCGAGCCGTCGCCGCATGATTTCCTGATGGGCGTGCTGGCGGTTTCGTGCCTGATCGCCGGCGTACGGTTCGATCGGCAGGTCACGCTCCTGTTCATCCTGCTGCTGCTGTTCAATGCCGGCGGGCTGTTGTCGCTTTTGAACGTGCCGGGGCAGGAGAAGACGGTCCAATACGCCGCGACGTCGCTCTATCTGGCGCTGGCTGCGATTGTGTTTGCGTGTTTGTTCGCCGAACGCACCATGCCTCGGCTCGCCACAATGCGCTCGGCCTATGTGCTCACCGCAACGCTCGTGTCCATTGCCGGCATCTGTGGCTATTTTCATGTATTTCCCGGCGCCGAAGGCCTGTTTGCGCCTTACGGCCGCGCGCTCGGCGCCTTCAAGGACCCCAACGTATTTGGACCATTTCTCATCTGGCCGACTCTGATTGTGCTGGAACGCATGATCGTGCGTCGCACCACCCTGCTCGATCTTGCAATCGCCGTCATCCTCCTGCTTGGGCTGTTGTTGAGCTTCTCGCGTGGCGCCTGGTTTCACTTCACGGTTTCCGGTGCGGTCATGGTCGCCCTCGCCTTTCTGACCGCGCCAGACCCCCGCCTGCGCATGCGAATTTTCGCTGTGACCGTAATCGTCATTGCCGCTCTGTCCGCAGTGATTGCCGCCGCGTTGTCATTCGAAACGGTCGCAGCCATGTTCCGCGAGCGCTTCCACCTCGTTCAGTCCTATGACGTTGGAGAAGGCGGGCGCTTTAAGCTTCAGGAACTCGCCCTGGCAGCATTGCTCAACTATCCGAACGGCGTGGGACCGTTCGAATTCGCCCGCGTGCACGGCTTGCAGCAGCACAACGTTTATCTGCAGGCCTTCATGGTCTACGGGTGGATCGGCGGTATGAGCTATATCCTTATGCTGGCTGCAACCTTCATCGTGGCGCTACGCTCGATTTTTGTTGCCACACCCTGGCGGCACTATCTCATCACGGCGTTTGCCACCTTCACCGGCGAAGTCCTCGAAGGCTTCGTGATCGATACGGATCATTGGCGCCATTTCTTTCTATTGCTCGGCGTGATCTGGGGATTGGGTGCGGCGACGGTCAAATTCCGGCGCCAGTCCGCAATCCCTGGGGGGCAGCCTGCCTATGTCCACGCTTGAACTGCTCGCGCCGGGGGTACCGACGCGCCGTAGCGCCCTGCGGAGGCTGTGGCAATTCCTGCCGCAGGCTACGCGAAGGCAAATCCTGTTTGACGTCAGCCGCGTTGTCGCGCCGACTCCGGACGTCAATCCGGATGGCGGTTTCCCGCTCGGAATCGCCGGCCTGTTTTCGACTGCCAGCGGAATTGGCGAAGGCGCCCGTCTCGCCTATGCGGCATTGGAGACCGCTGACTATTCACCCGCGGCTTTCGACCTCAGCCCCGCCTTCGGTCAGGTGGAAATCTCCGGAGGCAACCGCCGCGCGCTGCTGCCCGGCACCGGTAGCCTGATTGTTCATCACAACGGTCCGTTCCTGCCGCACGCGTTGTGGGCGCTCGGCCGTTCGCGTGTGCGCGGCCGCCGTATTATCGGTTACTGCGCCTGGGAGCTGCCGCAACTGCCGGAGAATTGGCAACCGAGCTTCCGTTACGTCCACGAAATCTGGGTGCCGTCAAATTTTACGCGTGACGCCATCGCGGCCGCCACGGACAAGCCGGTCCATGTCGTCAATCATCCATTGCCGCCGATGGCGGTGACGCCAAACATGCGCGGCAAACTCGGCCTGCCGCCCACCGCGCTGGTGGTGCTGAATGTGATGCACCTTGGCTCCGCTTTTGCGCGCAAGAACCCGCTTGCGGCAATCGCGGCATTCCGCCGGGCCTTCGGCGACGCGCCCGACAGCATCATGGTCATCAAACTGATTGCCGGCGGTGCCAACGGCTGGGCGCAACGCGCCCTTGAGGAGGCAATCGCCGGCGCGACCAATATCCGGCTGATTGAAGGCATGTTGCCGGAAGCCGACATGATGGGGCTGATGCATGCTTCCGACATCGTCATCTCACTGCACCGATCGGAAGGGTTCGGACTGGTTCCTGCGCAGGCAATGGCGCTCGGCAAGCCGGTTATCGCTACGGGCTGGTCGGGCAATCTCGATTTCATGAACAGGCGAAATTCCGCGCTGGTGTCCTATTCGCTTGCTCCCGTGGACGATCCCGACGGCGGATTCGGAGGTGATGGCCAGATGTGGGCGGAAGCCGACGTGGATGAAGCGGCCGCCTGGCTGGTCCGGCTCGCAGCCGACGCCGATCTTGGCCGCAAGCTCGGCGAGGAGGCCGCCAAGGATGTGGGAAGGCAGCTTTCCCCCAAGACGTTCGCAGCAACAGTCGCCGGATTGATTGAACGCGGGAAATGCCGCTGATGCCGGCTCCTCATATTGCCATCAATGGCCGCTTCCTGACCCAGCGACCCTCGGGCGTACAGCGCTTTGCCGCCGAGGCGATCAAGGCAATCGATGAACTGCTCGATGCCGACTACGCCGCGTTCAAGGGCCAGGTCGAACTGCTTGCGCCACGGGAGGCGCGTGATTTCCCTCTCAGGAACATACCGTTGCGCCGGGTCGGATTTTTTTCCGGATATGCCTGGGAGCAGATCGAATATCCGCTGCATGCGCGAGGTGCGCTGCTGCTCAATCTGTGCATGCTCGGACCGCTGTTCTCGCGCCACCAGATCGTCGTGGTACACGATGCAACGGTGCAGGCGCTGCCGGAAAACTTCTCACCGCGCTTTCGCGCCGCTTACAAGTTCATCATCCCCCGGCTGTGCCAGCAAGCGGATCTGGCCGTGACGGTATCGGAGTTCTCGCGCCGGGAAATCGGCAAATGGTACGGCGGAAATATTGCGGCAATGCCGGTCTGTTTCGAAGGCGGCGACCATATCAAGGCGGTACCGGCCGACCCTCACGTCCTCGACCGGCTTGACCTCAAGGACCGCAAATTTTTCCTTGGAGTCGGCGTGGACTCGGCCAACAAGAACATCAAGACCGTGGTCTCTGCGTTCCAGAGGGCAAAGATTCCCGACGCGGTTCTGGTATTGACCGGCGCCAGGGACACGCGCGTGTTCGGCAACCTGAATCTCACGGAGTCCGACGGCGTACGGCTGGTCGGTTTCATTTCGGATGCGGAGCTGCGAGCGCTTTATGAGCATGCACTCGCGCTTGTATTTCCTTCGCTCTATGAAGGCTTCGGCCTTCCGCCACTTGAAGCCATGACGTGCGGCTGTCCGGTGATCATCAGCGAGCAGCCGGCTCTTCTGGAAGTCTGCGGCGACGCGGCATTGCGTTGCCGCCCCCACGATACCGATGCGATCACGCGCCACATGGTGGCGCTTGCCGGCGATCCCGATCTGCGCGCCCGGCTGTCGGCTGAAGGTCGCGCGCGCGCGCAGCGATTTACCTGGGAAGCGACCGGACGCGCTCTCCTTGGCTATTGCATGGCGCTCGGCGAGAAGCGAGCGGCGTGACATGAAACGGCGCCTGATATCATTTCCCTTCTTTTTCCTGCGCGCAGGCACCGCCGGTGCGGCACTTGTCACCGGCCTGCTGCAGACTTACGTCTTCGCGCATATCCTGAGTCCACAACGTTTCTCGATCTTCATTTTGGTCGCGGCCATAGGATATTCGCTCTGGTTGATTGATTTTGGCATCGTCAAAATCCTGTTCGTGCGGCTGCGCGCACGCTTTCTCAGCGGCAGTCGCGACGGTGCTGTCGCGGGACATACCACCGCTGTCGTCCTGTTCTATTTCATCCTGGTTGTCTCCAGCGCGATTGCGTGCTTCATCTTCATGGCGACGCAAACCCAGACATCTCTGCGGGACGGGGCCGAGTTTGGCCTGTTCTTCCTGCTCATCGCGCTTAATCTCGTCTGGTTCGCGCTGCGCAACATCTCCATCGCGGTCGACGAATACGTATTGTTCGAGGTTCTCGAGACGGTCCGGCGGGCCGGCTACTTTATCGGGCTGGCCGCCGTATTGTTCGGGCTTCCGCTCGTCGTCATGCTGATCGCGCTCAATGGCGTATGGGCATTGGTGCTCACGATTTGCGTCAGACGGATGATCGAGCGTGGCGCACTGTTGCCGCGTGTGGGTGGATTTTTCGCGCACCTGCGTTCATTCGTGCGCGCCAATCGTGGCGAACTGGTACGTAGCGGAACCTATGCGGCGAGTGAAATCTATACTTACAACTATCCCTATTTGATTGTCCCGTTGCTGTTCGGTCTCGGCGCGCCGCCGATCATCCTCGACACCACCTTCAAGGTATTCCGTGGCGGCTCCGTCATATTCGGCGCGGTCTGCGACATTCTGGTACCGCGTCAGACCAGCGCATTGGCTGAGCGCGACCGGCCGACGCTGGTGCGAGCGACCCTGTTGGCGGTGGCGCTCTGCAGCGCGCCGGCTGCGATCGTCAGTTTGGTCTTGCTGGTCAGCGCCGATAAATTATTCGAGATTCTGCTTGGCAACGCCGCAACCATGCCCGCCGCGGCCACCCCCATTCTGGTTGCATTGATTTTCACCGACTTGACCAAGATGGTCACACACAGCGTGCTGGTGCATTCCGGCTACTTCAGGGAAGTCGCCCGCATCGGCCTGGGCGTCGTCGTTGCCATGACGGGCGTTGGCGCCTTCGCCATCATCGCCCATCTCGATATCGTCCATTTCCTCGAGGCTTACGCCGCCGTCTATGCGTGCGGCGCGGCCGCTGCAGTCGTGTTGATGATCCGCGGGCCATTCCGCGCCGCGCATGCAGGCGCGCCCGTAACCCAGGCCGCGACCCGCTAGTCCTGTGGCCCCATCCCGGCCGGCGGAGACCGTCGCCGCAGCGAACCGGTCAGTTGGCGGGCCCGGCTGAACAAGAACCAAAGTGCCGGGGTCTGTTTGATCCACCGCTTGAGCCGTTGCACGGCAAGCGTTGGCGTTGCGACAAGCATTCCGCGCCAAGTGTCTGCAGATATGGCGTCGTAAAGCTTGATCTCGGTATCGCACCAATCCCGTTTGTAACGCTCGTCTCCGATGGTGAAATCGAAAACGCTGAATTCATGCTCGATGGCGTATTGCAGCAAATCATGCAAATGCGCGGCGCCCGGTCCGAAGCGCGAGACCTCGCCATCATCGTAGCTCGCCAGCAGGTGATAGTAGCATCCGTGATAGGTCAGCCCGAGATTGACGGCGGCGGCGACGCCACCGACATTGAGACTGCTGACGTGTGCGAAATGCCGGGTCTTCGGGTTGGTGGCAAGCGCGCGAAAGAACGCGGCATGCCCGGGACGATCGAACAGATTGGCGACGCCCATACGGGCAAACAGACGCGCTTTCTGCACCATCAGAATTTCGAGCAAGCGCAGCGTATCACCGGCATTTTCGGGATTGGCCAATGTGACTGCACCGATCTCGGAAAGACGTTTACGCTTCTTGCGGTCGCGCCTGCGGGCCGCCGATGAACGCCTGGCCGAATAGAACGTTTCCCAATCGCCGGAAAGATGCGTGAGATAGGCGCCACTCGGATTCATCGTCACCGGCAGGTACAGCATCGGGTTACGTTGTCCGCCGACCATCTCCGGCATCTTCGTCAGCTTGATAAAATCGAACCGGAGCCGCGGGTTGTCACGCAACATCTGTGTCGTCGCGCTCCACAACGCCGTGAAATGAGGGCGGTCGATCTGTTCGGAGAATGCAGGCGCCAGAACCGGCGCGTTGTAGTCGCAAAGATCCGAGCCCAGCCATTCCAGCTTTCTTGCAAAGCGGCCGGCGCGAATCGACAGCGGGAACAGGAACAGGGTTTGTCCGGCGGCATCGCGTCCGACCACGATCGCTGGCGTTACGCCGTTCAGAACGCCGATATGACGCTGCCAGGTCGAGAGCCAATCGAAGCTCTGAAACACGGTGCCATCGGCACCTGCTTCGAACGCGCGCCAGTCCTGCTCGATCGCTGCCAGATTCTCGTAGACGGCGAGCCCGATGTCGCCGGCGGCAGGCGACAGCGCCGGCGCATCGTCCACGACCGGCGGAAGATTGAAACCGGAGCGCGTGCCTCGCTTCATTTGGACAGTCTGCACAGTGACCCCTTGCCGATCGAGACTTTGCCCCGCGCCGTCCCTCCGGCGTCGTGAAATCCCGCCCTCGGCAGGGAATTTCGTCCGCCAGGCGTGCACATTTCGTTAATTCGGTCGCACTGGTTGAAATTCGTTCTGCGCGGCGTTATCGCGCCGCCACGGGCGCATCCTTGCAGTCCGTACCTTCGCGTCCCGGTTTTTTCCCACATCGCAAACAATTCAATGACTTGGGGCTGAGGCCGACTCGCATGCGTGTTGCATCTTGTCGCAGCAGCTCTCGTTAAGCTTCAAAAAATCGCAACCACTCCCGGCATCTCTGCGCGACACGCTTGAGAGATGACGGCGCCCTGAAGTCGCTCTCCAGTCGCTTCCGTGAACACCAACCAACCGAAGATAAAACGCAGCAAAAATATTTTCCTGTCATTTGGCTGGCTTTTGATTTCAGAGCGGTGGAGGAGCGCTACCCAATACGGAGTATGACCGTTACCCAATACGGACGGATGCGTGACGGGCAAGGATTGACTACACTAACACCGTGTTTGGCTGTGCAGGAGTTTCCCATGGCCCCGCCAGCATATTGGAAAGGCCTCCTACGACTGTCGCTGGTCTCGTGCCCAATTCAACTTTTTCCGGCCACCTGCGAGCGTGACAACGTCAGTTTCCGGCAAATCAACAAAGTAACGGGCAACCGCATCCGCAACCAGACGGTGGACGCGGAAACCGGGAAGGAAGTCCCGTCGGAAAACATCGTCAAAGGTTACGAAATTGCCGAAGGCCAGTACATCGAGATCACCGATAGCAATCTTGACTCGATAGGACTTGAGAGCACGAGGACGATCGAAATCGACGAGTTCGTACCCAAATCCGAAATCGGTGAACTCTACAACGTCCGGCCCTACTACGTCGTTCCCGACGGCACGGCCAGCCAAAACGCGTTTGTCTTCATCCGGAACGTGATTGAGCAGATGAAAATGGTGGCAACCGGCCGCATCGTGGTGGCAAGCCACGAGCGCGTCATCGCACTGGAGCTGCGTGGCAAGGGCATTATCGGTACGCTGC
Organism: uncultured Alphaproteobacteria bacterium; assembly: GCA_963828695.1. Lineage (GTDB taxonomy): Bacteria > Pseudomonadota > Alphaproteobacteria > Rhizobiales > Xanthobacteraceae > Pseudolabrys. The sequence goes on from CAWHFS010000002.1 coordinate 592,278, forward strand.
TGCGCTATCCGTACGAGATTTTCGACGAAAATGATTATTTCGGCGACATCGCGGACGTAAAACCTGGCAAAGACACGATGGATTTTGCCGCGCACATCGTCGAGACCAAATCGGGCCACTTCGTACCGGACAGGTTCGAGGACCACTACGAGACCGCGCTTAAGGAACTGATCGCCGGGAAGTCCAGGGGTGCAAAGATTGAAGCACCTAAAGAGCGTTTCGCAATGCAGATGGCCAACCTCATGGACGCGCTGCATCGCAACGCGCAGCCGGAACGGCAGCCGAGCGACAAGCAGCAAACGGCAGAGCCGAAACCGGGTCGAAGCCGGATCGCAGGCCAGTCCGAAATATTGCGGCCAATTTCAGGGAAAAGGGTTCCGAAGAAGGCCGCAAAGAAATCTGCCCGGCCGTCCGGTCGACGGCGGAAACCCGGCTAGGAGCCGCCGGGTTCGACCGCCTGAGCCTCAGAACAATAGCATCGCAAAACCGCAAACCGCCACGCCGACCGGAAGCATCGACAACTCCGGGTTCAGCCCGAATAACCGCCGCTCGTCGTCACGGTCATTGCCATTCACAATGCCGGCGGTTCGTGTCGCGCGATCGATATAATTTCCGCATAGGGCTTGCGACGAGGTTGCGACATGCGAGCAGAAAGGCTAACCAAAACAATGAGCGCGGTCGGTCTTATCGACCGCGCCGTTCCGGTCGGGGCGTGGCGCAGCCCGGTTAGCGCACCTGTCTGGGGGACAGGGGGTCGTGGGTTCAAATCCCGCCGCCCCGACCATTACCTGGCCGGCAATTTGAAATCAGAATATCGGCCGGGTAACTGTAGCGATTCAAGGTCCAGGAGGCTCGCCAGAAAAACAGGTGCTTGCACTGCGCCGGGGCTAACTATTCAAGAATTCTACGCCCGCTTCCGTTATCGTTCGCCACGCAATCCGGCATGACCTGACTGTGCGACCGCCATCAAATGTCAAACCAAAATTCTCGGGAATCTCGACAACCTTTGAAATCTGAAGGTGCGCTCCGGCGTTCGTCAGGTTGCACACGAGGCAGTCAATCACCGGTGACCCGGAAAGAACGATCTTGGCACCCCTGAAAACACGCGAGCGTTGGTATTTGCGGCGATCCTGCACGGGGCGTTCTGTCCATAAGCGTTGAGAACCAGCGGCAATTACCAGACAAAAATCGGGGCCGCCTTAAGCTGGACAGATAAAATGTCGACAGTTATGAAAGCACTTTTTTAATCAGACAGCACAGAGCGCGCGCGTCCGGTCGCACTCAAGGCGGTGCTACCAGAGGCCTTAACGCATGACCGCGTAGACCGCCAAGGCAAACACGCACACGTAGATCAAAGCTGCGATAGTTTCGCCTATCGCCTTTCCAATTCTGGTAGCCTTGTCGTCGGCTGGATCTGACGCCTGCATTTGAAGCTGCCGCGATCAGTGCGGCCACCAAGGCGTCAGCGAAATATCAGCGCCAGCACGATGACCGCGACCACCACGAGAACCATTCCACCAATCGTCCATGCGGCTTTGGTGCGACTCTCCGCTACCTGATCGGTCATGGCACACCTCCCTATTTTCAGTACAGGTTTGCCGCTCATGACTCCTCTGTCCGGAGGGACTGTCAATTCCGGATGTACAAAACATGATGCAGGAACCATCATCGCCGGTAGGCCAAATTGTCGCGCCACCAAGCTGTCCGCTAGAGCAAAACTCGATCATGTTGAACCGGCATTTTGCTATCCGCTCGTCCCCGCGAAAGCGGGGACCCAGGGGCAACAGGTTGGAGAGTCAGAGCAAGTATCTCTGGATTCCCGCTTTCGCGGGAATGAGCGGGTGAGGCTATGCTTCAACTCGAACGGATATCGCACTAGTTGGTATTGATCGCGTTGATCGCGCGCAGGGCGTCGATGACACCTGCGCCGGTATCTGTTTTTTTGCCCGGGACACGGCGTGCGGAGCGGACCAGAAGGCTGCGCACCTCATCGGGCCTGAGGTCCGGCTTGCGCGCAAGCAGCAGCGCCGCAACGCCAGTGGCATGGGCGGCGGCAACCGAGGTGCCGGTGGTGACTTGATAAGCGCCGTCGGGCGCCGGCTCCAACACCTGCACGCCGGGCGCTGCCACAGCAACCTGCGGTCCACGATTGGCGGCCGCAAGCAGCTTGTCATTCTCATCCGTCGCGGTCACGCCAATGACGCCTGGATCCGCGGCGGGATAAAGCGGCGGCGAGCGTGGGCCGGCATTGCCGACAGCGGCAATCAGCACGATGCCCTTTGCATGTGCTTTCGCCATCATCATGCGCAGCATCGGATCCGGTGGCCCCGCGAAGCTCATGTTGATGATGCGCGCGCCCTTGCCGGCGGCCCAATCCACGCCTTTGAGGATATTGAACGTGGTGCCTTGGGCGCTTTCCTTTTCGCCGGAGAAAGCGCGCACGGCGAGCAGTTTCACCTTCGGCGCGACGCCAAGCAGCCTGGAATGCGCGGCAATGGCACCGGCCATGCCGGTGCCATGCATGTGCGCAGGCCCGGGACTGCCGAGCGCGTTATATTCACCGGCAAATACCCCGGCGAGATCGGGATGCCCGGTGTCGATTTTGGAATCGATCACCGCAACCAACACGTCATCACCATTGGTGATGCGATGGGCTTCCAGCAGATGCATTTTGGAAACGACGTATTGCGCAGAGTCCGCTTGCGGAGCCTGGCCAGACGGATTGGCATCTTGCTGCGCCTGGACGCCGAAGTAGTACAAATTGGGTTGGGCTTGCGAAATACCGTTGGCGCCACGCGACAGCCGCAACAGCGTATCGCGGACAGAGCGATTGGCGTCGATGTGCCAGCGGCCCACCGTGATCCCGGTGAGCCCGAACGTCAGGCTCTCAAGCTCGGTCAATTGCTGGCTTTGGCCAAATTGCGCGAGATCCTGCGCAGTCGTGCCCGGCCGGAATACGAGCAGCACTTCGTCCGGCACAAAGCCGATCGCACCGCGCTGTGGAATGGTGATGTTGCGGTTTCGCGCCTGGGTCGTGCGCGGGCCTCGCGGCTGGTTCGGCGGATTGCCACCGCCGGTCTGCACCTGGGTGACTTTCGGCGGGAAGCGACCACCCCCGCCCGGTTCGGGCGGGAATAGAACGGGCATCAGCAGCCATCCAACCGGCCCGAGAAAACAGCCAAGCGTCGACTGCCAGGCCTCCTGAAGAGTCAATTCGCGACCAAGGACAACCGTGCCGATCATCGGCGCCACGGCCGCACAGCCAATGCTCGCCAGTACGTAGCCGCCGAGCGGCGTAATCGCGGGATTGCGGGGTTGCGGTGGCGGCGGGACCCGATTCAGCGGCGGTGGAGTGACAACCTGACCCAGCGCCGGCTGAAGGGCACCGAAGACCATCGCGATCACAAGACACGCAGCCGTCGCGATGCGTCGCATACCCCAGCCCTTGCCAGTCGAATGAACCAGCTTCGATATTCTATACGTGAATTAGTGTGTCGCCACAGATGTTTGGTTCAAACGGCGGAGAATTTCGAGGAGTTCAGAAGGCGTCATCGGGGCCTATTCGACATGTCCCGCAGTTCCCTCGATCAGCTTGCGGCACTCGGCCAGCTCATGCAGCACGGCATGCAACCTGCGCACCTCCTCGCGCCCGAGCCTGCTGGCAGGCGCCGGCTGCGTCGCCGGAACAGCGTCGGTACCGACCTCGTCCCGCGGCGCAACCACCTCGTGGATCGCGCGATCGGCGGGTTCAATGCGCGGTTCCGGCGCACTCTCGAGCGGGGGTTCCCGGCGGTTCCCAGCCATGTCGTGGCGCTCGCCAAGGTCGCGACCAATCAAGGAGGTAAGCCGTCCGCGCAACCCACCGTCCTCATCGACAACCTCGATGTCCGCCGAGACTTCTTCCTCGACAATGTCGGCATACTCGGTGTCCTCGCTCACACCATGGGGCGGTTGCGGCGCACCCTCCTGCCACACCACCTGCACGAATTTTGCGCCTTGTTCGCGCAAAATGCGCTGTACGCCCCGGATGGTATAGCCCTCGCCGTAAAGCAAATGGCGGATGCCACGCAGCAGGTGGACATCATCGGGACGGTAATAGCGTCGACCGCCGCCACGCTTCATCGGCTTGATGTCGCGGAAACGGCTTTCCCAAAATCGCAGTACGTGCTGCGGCAGGTCGAGTTCTTCCGCAACCTCACTGATGCTGCGAAACGCTTCTGGCGCCTTGTGATCCAAAGCGACCTCGCTCGGTTGTTGAAATGAAACGCGTTACAGTAACAAACGCTGTGCTCAGGCCTGCTCGGCGTGCCCGTTGATACGCTGCTTGAGGATCGCCGACGGCTTGAACACCATCACCCGGCGCGGAGAAATCGGCACTTCTTTGCCGGTCTTCGGATTGCGCCCGATGCGCTGGCCCTTCTTGCGCACGACGAAAGAGCCGAACGAAGAAAGCTTCACGGTTTCCCCACGCTCAAGGCAGTCGGTGATCTCTTTGAGCACCAACTCGACAAGCGATGCGGATTCGGTCCGTGAAAGGCCCACCTTTTGGTAGACCGCCTCGCAGAGGTCCGCCCGCGTTACTGTTTTTCCGGTCATCGCCTGCCCTGCCCCCGGCGAAGATATCCCGCTGAATTATCGAGGATATTAGCATCAAAGGGATGGGTCAACGGGGCGATGAAAAATGTTAAGGCATCGGTTGGCCCTATCCCCTGCCGGCATGAGGCCAACCGGCCGCACATGGCAGCCGGCCGGGCAACCGGTGGCTGCGCACCAATGGCGCCAACGTCCTCATCCGATGAGGGGGACCAGCCAAGATCACCAGCGCAACAGCGCCGAGCCCCAGGTAAAGCCACCACCCATGGCCTCAAGCAAGATAAGATTCCCGCGCTTGATCCGCCGATCCGCAACGGCATCGGCGAGTGCCAGCGGGATCGAGGCCGCCGAGGTGTTGCCGTGCCGGTCGACCGTGATCACCACCTTTTCGGGGGCAATCCCGAGCTTGTGGGCGGACCCGTCGATGATCCGCTTATTGGCCTGGTGCGGCACGAACCAGTCAATATCGGCCGCGCTATAGCCGGTCGCCTTGAAGGCATCATCAATCACGTCGGTGATCATCACCACGGCGTGCTTGAACACCTCACGGCCTTCCATGCGCAGGTGACCGACGGTCTGGGTCGAAGACGGACCACCATCAACATACAGCTTGCTTTTATGCCGTCCGTCCGAGCGTAGATGGGTGGTGAGGATGCCGCGGTCCTCCCGGGTTCCGGCTTGCGGCTGCGCTTCCAGCACGAGGGCGCCCGCACCGTCACCGAACAGCACGCAAGTGGTACGGTCACTCCAATCGAGGATGCGCGAAAACGTTTCCGCCCCGATCACCAGCGCGCGCTTGAAGCCGCCGGACTTGAGCAGCCCATCGGTGACCGAAAGTGCATACACAAAGCCGGAGCAAACCGCCTGGAGATCGAACGCTGCGCCATGCGTAATGCCGAGACCGGCCTGCACGGATACAGCGGTTGCCGGAAACGTCTGGTCGGGCGTGGAAGTGGCCAGCACGATAAGGTCGATGGAGCTGGCGTCGACATGGGCGTTGGCAAGTGCGGCCCGCGCGGCATTAAGCGCGAGATCGGATGTCATTTCACCAGCTGCCGCAATATGACGCTCGCGGATCCCGGTGCGCTGTACGATCCATTCGTCGGTCGTTTCGACCGAATGCGCAAGCTCATCATTGCTGACGATGCGCAAAGGGAGATAGCTGCCGCAGCCGAGCACAACCGAGCGCATTACGGTCACGAGGCGGCTCCGCTCGCCAGCCGCGCGGTGACCTGGCGGTCTCGCGCCATCGTCTCGCTGATCTTGGCGAGCAATTCGTAACGTACCATATCGTAGCCGATATCGATCGCAGCAGCGAAGCCTTCGGCGTCGGTGCCGCCATGGCTCTTGATCACGATGCCGTTGAGGCCGAGGAAAACACCACCATTGGCCTTTCGCGGATCCATCTTGTCGCGCAGCGTGCGGAACGCCGGTCGCGCCAGGAGATATCCGAGCCGCGCAGTCCAGGTCCGGTTCATTGCAGCCCTGAGATACTGCGCGAACTGGCGCGCCGTGCCTTCAGCGGTCTTCAGCGCGATATTGCCAGCGAAACCTTCCGTGACCACCACGTCCACCACACCCTTGCCGATATCGTCGCCTTCGACGAATCCGTGATACTTGATATGAGGGAACTGGCTCTCACGCATGATGCGGCCAGCCTCACGCACCGCCTCCAGTCCTTTGACTTCCTCCACCCCGATATTGAGCAGACCCACACTCGGCCGTTCGATGTCGAACAGTACGCGCGCCATGGCGCTGCCCATGGCGGCAAGATTGATGAGATGCGTTTCGTCGGCACCAATCGAAGCGCCGACGTCAAGCACGATCGACTCGCCCTTGAGCGTCGGCCATACGCCGGCAATCGCCGGACGCTCGATCCCTTCCATCATCTTGAGATTGAAGCGCGCCATTGCCATCAGTGCGCCGGTATTGCCGGCTGAGACCGCCACATCGGCCTCGTTTTTTTTCACCGCATCGATAGCCAGCCACATCGACGACTTCCAGCGCCCGTAGCGCAGGGCCTGGCTTGGCTTGTCGTCCATGCGGATCGACACCTCGGTGTGCGTCAGTCTCGAAGCCGCCTTGAGGCGCGGCAGGCCTTCGAGCATGGGCTCCACAACGGCGCGGTCACCGAACAAAAGGAACTCGACATCGGGATGGCGAGCGAGCGAAATGTCGGCCCCGGGCAGGACGACCGATGGCCCGTGATCTCCGCCCATGGCGTCAAGCGCGATGCGAACCTTATCGGGCATGGATCGACCTGGGCGGCGTTACGGCGGGCGCCAGCAACTCGGTCATCTGCAATTGACGCACCTGCGGGACCATAACCCCTCGGCGACGGCTGACAAGCCGGTTCTGCGCGCGATTCACGGCTTGCGCACCCGTCACGATTGGCCGCCGAGACGCTTCTTCAGGGCTTCCAGCGCTGCGAAGGGGTGCTCGCCGGCGTCCTCGACTTTGGGCGCGGCAAATATGGCGCCGGCTTTGCGCGGATATGGGTCGATACCCAGGATGAGAAACTCGATCGCCAACGCCCCGAGATCGACCTGGCCGCCAATCAGAGGTTCGGGAGGCTCATCGCCATTCTTTGTCCTCTTTGTCCTCTTGCGCCCAACCGCGGGCTTGGGCGTGGCCCCAGCGCCGGCCACCGGCGCGAATGTGACGTCAATAGCCTCCGCCACCTCGCTTTCGACGGGCTCCAGGCTGACCACGCAGGTTTGGCCGACCCGAGCGCTTACTTGCCCGGAGATGGCGACGCCTGAACCCTGACGCGTGAGATCGAACACGGCCGAAAGATGCAGAATTTCGTTTACGCCCGCCAATTCGGCCACCGCGGCGCGCGTGGCTGCCGGCGCCTCGATCTCCAGGTGAAGGCCAGTGTCCGGGATATCCTCCACAGTCACCGGTACGCTCCAGGGGTTGCCTGTTTTTTCCATTATAATCAGGCTCTTACTTTGCAGTCTTAAAGCTCAGTGTAGGATCCGGGAAACGCAATTTACCGGCAGCGAGGTCACCGGAATCCTGCATGCCCAAGCCACGTAACGCCTCCCGCATATAGGCCGCAAGCCGGGGCGCGGCCGCCACCGCGGCGGGCGATCCACCGTAGATATTCCGTTTCAACGCCTCGACCAGCGCCCCATTGTCCCCAACTGCCAACGCTGCCCGATAAGCCTCAGAGCGGCCATAAAATGCCTCGCCCACGCGCCGCATCTCCTTTGGCACCGCTAGATCGCCGACACCCATTTCGCGCAGGTTATGGTCCATATCCTGACAAAAATGGTCAAAAAGCGCCTGCCCCAGGTTTCGCAACGCAGGATCCTGCGCCAATCGGTCGAGCAACAAAACCAGGTGCAGCACGATCAGATCAAATCGGCCATTAACCGTGTCAGCAACGGCGTAGTCGCGGTAAAAGCACGGCAATCGCGCCTGCGCCACGATCATGCCATACAGGCCGGAAATGGTATCTGGGCCGCGTGGGTTGCGGCGAAAACGGGGAAAAATCATCGGTTGGTTCGGGGCTGAGCGCGGCTTGCCGCGGTTACGTCAACGCCTTCACCGATGCAAGACCGAAATGATACTGCCACGTTTGGGGTCATGACCGCATACAATTGCAAACATGTTGCCGGCCTCGCGCTGGCGCTCGCGTTCGGACTGGGGCTGGCCGCCTGCGGCAGCACGACTGAAACCCTGCAACGCGGTTACGTGCTGCAGGAGGGCGCGCTGGAGCAGATTCCGATTGGCGCAACGCAGGAGCAGGTGCTGATCGTGCTCGGAACGCCATCGACCGTCGCCACGGTGAGCGGTGAAGCGTTCTACTACATCTCGCAAAAAACCCAACGGGCCGCGGCATTCATGCCGCACGAAGTGGTCGATCAGCGGGTGGTCGCTGTCTATTTCGACAAAGAGCGTCGGGTTACGCGGCTGGCGAATTACGGCCTCAAGGACGGGAAGGTTTTCGATTTCATGTCGCAGACAACCCCCACCGGCGGCCAGGATATGAGCTACCTGCGGAACATATTCAGGGAATTCAATTTCAAACCCGGTTGATAGCACACGCTGCAGCAGCAAAAAGGGCCCGCGCGCTGGACGGGCCCTTCGTCGTTTCGTCGTTGCTCAGCCAAACATCAGTGTGCCAGCACCGCCAGCAACAGCAGCGCCACAATATTGGTGATCTTGATCATCGGGTTCACGGCTGGTCCCGCCGTGTCCTTGTAGGGATCACCGACGGTGTCGCCGGTCACCGCAGCCTTGTGGGCTTCCGAGCCTTTGCCGCCATAGTGACCGTCCTCGATGTATTTCTTGGCGTTGTCCCAGGCGCCGCCGCCCGAGGTCATCGAGATCGCAACGAACAGCCCGGTAACAATGACGCCCAGAAGCATGGCACCAACTGCCGAAAAAGCCGCGGACTTGCCGGCCGCACCGCCGCCCGCAATCATGTAGATGGCGTAATAGACCACGATCGGCGACAGCACGGGCAACAGTGACGGCACGATCATTTCCTTGATCGCTGCTTTGGTGAGCATGTCCACCGCGCGGCCGTAATCCGGCTTGTCCTTGTACTTCATGATGCCGGGCTTCTGACGGAACTGCCTTCGCACTTCCTCGACAATCGCGCCGGCAGCACGGCCGACCGCGGTCATGCCCATCGCCGCGAACAGATATGGCAGCAAGCCGCCGAACAGGAGGCCAACCACGACGTACGGATTGGTGAGCGCGAAATCGAGATGAATGCCCTGGAAGTACGGATGTTGCGCGGCATTCTTGGTGAAGAATTGCAGATCCTGGTTATAGGCGGCAAACAGCACCAGCGCACCCAGGCCGGCCGAACCGATGGCGTAGCCCTTGGTGATCGCTTTCGTGGTGTTGCCGACCGCATCGAGCGCATCGGTCGACTTGCGCACCGATTTCGGCAGGCCGGCCATTTCGGCGATACCGCCGGCATTGTCGGTCACCGGACCGAATGCATCGAGCGCCACGACCATGCCCGCGAGCGCCAGCATTGCGGTCACCGCGATTGCAATGCCGAACAATCCGGCCTGGCCGTAAGAAACCAGAATGCCGCCAATGATGACGAGTGCCGGCAAGGCCGTCGACTCCAGGGAGATTGCAAGGCCTTGAATAATGTTGGTGCCGTGGCCGGTCACCGAAGCCTTGGCGATTGACTTCACCGGACGGAAATTGGTGCCGGTATAATATTCAGTGATCCAGATGATCAGGCCGGTCACCACCAGGCCAACGACGGCACAAACGAACAGTGCCTGGCCCGTAAATGTTACGCCGGCGATGGCGCCGAAGCCGATCAACTGGTGCGTGACGTACCAGATGCCGACGAGCGAGAGCAGCGCCGAGGCAATGAATCCCTTGTACAGGGCACCCATGATCGACTTCTTGCGGCCGAGCCGCACGAAGAACGTGCCAATGATCGAAGTGATGATGCATACGCCGCCGATGGCGAGCGGATAGGTCATCATGCTCGTGAGCATCGGCGTACCGGCGAAGAAAATCGAAGCCAGCACCATGGTCGCGACAATGGTCACCGCATAGGTCTCGAACAGGTCTGCTGCCATGCCTGCGCAGTCGCCGACATTGTCGCCGACGTTGTCTGCGATGGTCGCCGGATTGCGCGGATCATCTTCAGGGATGCCTGCTTCCACCTTGCCGACCAGGTCGCCGCCGACATCGGCGCCTTTGGTGAAAATGCCACCACCGAGACGCGCAAAAATCGAGATCAGCGAGGCGCCAAAACCGAGGGCGACGATGGCATCGATGACGGTCCGGTCGTTGGGTGCCTTGTGCAATGTGCCGGTGAGGAAGCCGAAATAAAGCGTGACCCCCAACAGCGCCAAACCTGCCACCAGCATTCCGGTGATAGCGCCCGCCTTGAATGCAAGCTCCAGACCGCCAGCCAGCGACCTGGTGGCCGCCTGCGCGACACGCACGTTTGCGCGCACCGAAACGTTCATGCCGATGAAGCCGGTGGCACCGGAAAGCACGGCGCCGATCGCAAAACCCACCGCCACGAGCCAACCGAGCGTAAACCCGATAATGAGGAAAATCACCACTCCGACGATTCCGATCGTGGTGTACTGCCGCTTGAGATAGGCCTGCGCGCCCTCTCGCACGGCGGCCGAAATTTCCTGCATCTTCTTGCTGCCCGCATCGGCGCTCAGCACCGACCGGGTAGCCCAAATGCCATAGAGGATCGCGAGCACTCCACAGCCGACGATCATCCACAATGTAATCATGGTGGCTTCATCCTCGAATTTTGAATGGCTGGCGGGAGGAACGCTCCCGCCGGACCAGGAGCGTCGAGGATGGCCGCTTTGAGGGCGCTTCACCCCGACCGGAAAGCGCGCGGACATTGCCAAAAACGTCGAGTCAAAGCAACGCCGGAAAACGCCCTGTAATGCGAAATTTTTGCGTTCGGCAGCGCGATCAGACCGGATTAACGCGTATACGCGCCGTCATCCAGGCCAGCAGCGCGCCGGCAATGAATATCGTCGGGAAGATCACCTCGTTGACCGATTGCCAGCCGAAATGCGCGAGCAGCTGGCCGGACGAAAACGAGCTTATCGCCATGCTCCCAAAGATGAGGAAATCGTTGAACGCCTGCACCTTGTTGCGTTCCTCGGGGCGATGACACTGGGTGACCATGGTGGTCGCGCCGATGAAGGACAGATTCCAGCCGACACCGAGCAGCACGAGCCCGCCCCAGAAATGTGCCACCGTGATACCGGAAATACCGACCACTGCGGTCAGCGCGATGAGCGCCAACCCGATCCCTGTGATGCGCTCGACCCCGAAGCGCGCGATCAGATTGCCGGTAAAGAAGCTCGGCGCATACATCGCCAGGACATGCCATTGAATGCCGAGTGTGGCATCGGTGACGGAATGTCCGCACCCCACCATGGCCAGCGGGGCCGAGGTCATAACCATGTTCATCATCGAATAGCTCGCCACCCCGCAGGCGACCGCAACGACAAACCGGGGGCTACGCACGATCTCCGGCAACGGACGCGCGCGCTCGACACGGCCCGCGGAAATCGGCGGCACCTTGACCAGAGTGAGAACGCCCGCTGCGACCAGCGCGCATATCGATTGACCGAGATAGCTCGCGGCGAACAGATGCGGCGGCAACAGGTCCTTGGTGAAGATGACGATCTGCGGGCCGATGAGCGCGGCGAAAACCCCGCCTGCCAGTACCCAGGACACCACCTTGGGTCGATAGGCTTCACTCGCAGTGTCGGCGGCGGCAAAGCGGTAGGACTGGTGCGCCGCAGCGTAGAGCCCGCCGCAGAAGGTGCCGAGCAGCAATAACCAGAACAGACCCTGCATTACCGCGGTGCAGGAGATCAGCCCCGACAGGATTCCGAAGACCGAGCCGCTCTGAAGGGCAAAACGGCGGCCGAAGCGGCGTGCGAGCCAGCCCACCGGCAGCGTGCCAACCCACATGCCGAGGACCATGCAGGTGATCGGCAATGTCGCCAGCCCCTTGTCGGGCGCGAGCACCGCGCCAACAATGCTGGCGGTGGAGACGATGACGGTATTGTTGCCGCCAGCCAGCGCCTGCGCCACCGCCAGCACCATGGCATTGCGGCGGGCAAGCTTGTCGTCGTGTGTGCTGGCGTAGACGATCGGTTCGGCGACGGCCGACATTGTCTGAGGCTCCCGGAAAGCCGCCCCTTTTAGCGGCGGAGCCACGGAATCGCTACTGCATCCGGCGCAGAGCTGGATTGTGCCGCCAGGCTAGAAACTGGTAGCCGCCAGGCTAGAAACTGGTGGCCCCGGGATGGCGAATCTCCGCGTTTCGGGCCTCGGCTGGCGAATGGGCACCGATCTGGCCGAGAGAAGCGCGCAATTCGTCGATATAGAGATCGATAAGATAGCCGGGGCCCGCGTCGCCGAGGGCCGCGACCGCCCACAGAAACGACTTTCCGGCAAATGCCGCATTGGCACCGAGCGCCAACGCGCGCATCACATCCTGCCCGCTGCGAATGCCGCTATCGAGCACTACCGTTGCTTTCTTGCCCACGGCCGCAACAATCGCCGGCAGCGCGTCAATCGAGGGCACCAGAGCCTCGATCTGGCGACCGCCATGGTTCGACACCCAGACCCCGTCGATGCCGAGCGACACCGCCTTCTCGGCATCCTCAGGATGGAGAATGCCCTTCACCACCATCGGTCCCTTCCACGCATCGCGGTAGCGCTTCACTTCTTCCCACAGGAAGGCGCCGCCCATGCGGGCGCGGGCATAGGCAATGATCTCGTTGGTGCCGGCGCCGGGTCGCGCGTAGTCACTGATGGTGGCAAAACGTGGATAGCCATTGCGCAACAATGCCAGCAGCCATTTCGGGCGCACCAGCATTTCATAGATCATGCGCGCATTGGGCCGGAATTCATGTGCAAGCCCGGCGTAGGTCTCACGCGACCGCGTGGTGCGCACCGGTACATCGAGCGTCAGCGTGAGCACCTTGGCCTCGACCGCCTGCGCGCGGCGCACAAGATCAAAACCGATCTTGTGATCGTCATGCCAGAACCGATACAGCTGGAGCCAGAACACATCGGGCGCAGCTTCCGCCGCCTGCTCGATGGTGGCACCACCGGCGACACTGAGCGTATAGGGAACGCGCGCGCGTTGCGCAGCCTTCGCCATCAGGATGTCGGCGCCCGGCCAGACCAGCGAGGGCCCGCCCATCGGCGCGATCCCGATCGGCGCGCCATAGCGGCGTCCGAACAATTCGACCTCGACCGGCGGAGGGGTCGCCACCACGCCATAACGCGGGACGATCTTGATCGCATCGAGTGCCGCCCAGTTGTGGGCGATGCCGATATCGTTGCCGGCTCCGGTGTCGCTATATTCGAAAGCAAAGCGCGGCACATTACGTGGTGCATGTCGGCGCAGCCAGGCGGTGGTCGGGAAGCGCGCGTGGTACTTCTGATAGTCCGGAATCTGCCCGATCGGCGTGGCTGCCGCCTGTTTGGCCGTCATGTCGTGCATGGCGTTGTCCTGTTCCTTAGGCGCTTCATTATACTCCGACCGGCGCGTTCGTCTCGGCCATTTCAGAAGTGGCTGAAGGATGCGCGCTTGAAGGTCAGCGTATTGCCGCCGGCATCGATAAAGCGCGTGCCGGTCCCGGCAGAAATCCGTCCGATCTCGCTGACCGCGACATTGGCCGCCTTCGCCGCCGCACGAAAGGCGTCGGTCCTCTCAGTGGGCACAGTGCAAAGGATCTCGTAGTCGTCGCCGCCGGTCAGAACAGTCTCGATCGCGCCTGCATCGCTCACCGTCACGGCCTCGGCCGCAACAGAAAGCGGGACACGCCTGACTTCGATTGAAGCGCTTACGTTTGAAACACGGCATAGTTTGGCAAGGTCGCCAGCGAGCCCATCCGACACGTCCATTGCGGCAGACGCATACAGGCGCACCGCCTCGGCTAGCGCATTGCGCGGTTGCGGCAGCAGATAGCGCGACACCAGATGCTGGCGATGCTGTGGTGGCAATAGCCAGTCCTTGCCTTTGCGCACGGCAAGCCCCAGCGCCGCATCGCCGACGGTCCCGCTCACGAAAACATGGTCACCCGGTCTGGCGCCGGCGCGGCGCACCATGGTGCCCTCCGGAACGCTGCCGAACATGGCAATGGAGACGGTGATCGGCCCCGGCGTTCTGTCGGTGTCTCCGCCGAACAAAGGGCAGGCGAACAGCACCGCGTCACCGCGCAGCCCCTGCGCGAAGTTTTCCAGCCATGTGTCGCCGACATCTGCCGGCAGCGCCAGCGAAAGCAGGAACCCGAGCGGACGGGCGCCTTTCGCGGCCAGATCCGACAAGTTCACCCGCAGCGCCTTGCTCGCCACGGTCTGGGCGGCATCGTCGGAAAAGAAATGCACGCCACCGATGATCGCATCGGTCTTGAGCACAAGATCGCAGCCGGGCGGCGGTGTGATGAAGGCGGCATCGTCGGTAAGGCCGAGCGCGCCCGGATGCGTCGCCAGCGGCTGGAAGAAGCGCGCGATCAGCCGGTCTTCGGCGGACATTTTTTCCGGCGCAGTCATCGAGTCACCCGTCGGCCTGACCGAATTCGGCCGCTCGCAGCTTGCGCGCCAGTTGATCGAGCACGGCATTGACCATGCCGGTCTCGTCGCGCTCGACGAAGGCGGCTGCCACATCCGCATATTCCTTCACCACGACGCGTGCGGGCACATCGCGGCGGTGGTCGAGTTCATAGGCACCCGCACGCAGGGCGGCGCGCAAGATTGCTTCAATACGCTTGAGCGGCCATCCCTTTGCCAGCGCTTCGTCAATCAATGGATCGAGCCGGCGCTGCTCCCGCACGACCCCGGCCACGATATCGCGGAAGAACGCGGCCTCGGCCGGAAGATATTGCGCACCTTCCACCTCACGGCCGAGCCAATGGCTTTCGAACTGCCCGAGGATTTCGTTCACTCCGGCGCCGGCGAGTTCCATCTGGTAAAGCGCCTGTACTGCCGCCAGCCTGGCCGCGCCGCGCTTGTTCGCCTTGCGGGCCTGCTTGTCGTCGAGCGGGGCGCCGCGGGACATCAACGTCCCGCCAGCGTGCGCTTGAGGCGCGCCATGGTCAGCGCTGCGCGCGCGGCATCGCCGCCCTTGTCGCCGTCATCGACTCCGGCGCGGGCATTTGCCTGCGCTTCATTCTCGACCGTGAGGATGCCGTTGCCGATCGCAAGCTGGCGCTGAACCGCAATGTCCATCAGCGCGCGCGCGGATTGATCGGAAACGATCTCGAAATGATAGGTCTCGCCGCGGATCACGCAGCCGAGCGCCACGACGCCATCATATGGATCAAGCTTGCGCTGCGCGGCATCGGTGGCAAGGGTGATTGCGGCTGGAATTTCGAGGGCTCCGGGCACGGTGATGCAGTCATACTGCGCGCCAGCCTGCTCCAGGACCCGGGTCGCACCACGCAACAATGCATCGGAAATGTCATTGTAGAAACGCGCTTCCACGATCAGCATGCGCAATTTCTCCCGCCGCCTGGCCGGCTTGCGCCTCTTGGCCCTCTTGCCTCTTTTTGCGCCGCGTCGCTGCGCCCTGCGCCGTTTCTTCGCCATAGCCGGCAATTCCCTGATCGAAAGGCGTGGTAGCAAGCAGCCGGGCAGCGAACAAGTGCCCTACTTGGTCTCCATCAACCGCGCTGCGTAGCGCGCCAAGGTATCGATTTCCAGATTGACATTGTCGTTCTGGCGTAGCGCCCCGAAAGTTGTCGCCTGCAACGTGTGCGGAATGATCAAAACCGAAAACGTCTCACCTTCCACCTCGTTCACGGTAAGCGATACGCCGTCGAGCGCGACCGACCCCTTGGGAGCGACAAACCGGGCAAGCCCGGGCGGCGCACTCAATACGAACCGCGCCATGTCGGTCATGTCGTCTCGTGCAATCACTTTCGCCAGGCCGTCGACGTGACCGGCGACCAAATGGCCGCCCAATTCATCACCGAATTTCAATGCGCGCTCGAGATTGACACGGGTGCCATGGCGCCAATTGCCCACACTGGTAACCCGTAACGTCTCGTCGGCGGCGTCGATCGCGAACCAGGTGCGGCCATCCTCCTCGCCGGTGCCCACCACGGTCAGGCAAACGCCCGAACACGCGATCGATGCTCCTTCGATGATTTCGGCTCGGGGATAATCGCAGGCAATGGTGATCCGGTGCAGATTGTTGGCGCGGGGCTTGACCGACCGCACCTCACCCACATCGGTAACGATTCCGGTGAACATGGCCCTAGCGGCGCTCGTAGATTTCGAGCGTATCCGGCCCGAGATTTTCAATACCGAGCAACTGCATGCCGTCCGTCAGCGCGGACAGGGCCATGCCTTCCAGCGGCGCGATGCCGGTGTCGCCGATCGTCTTTTCGCCGCGGAACAGCACCAATTCATCCACCAGGCCCTCAGAGACAAAACCCGCGGCCACTGTCGGGCCGCCCTCCACCATCAGCCTTGTAATACCCTCGCCAGCTGCGATTTTCAGCACGTCATCGAGATTGACCCGGCCATCACGATCACCGACCCGAAAGACCTTGCAGCCTTTCTGCTGCAAGACCTCTTCCGCCATGGCCGACGCCGCGCGTGCCGCAAATACCCAGGTCGGTGTTTCGCGCACCGTCGCCACCACCGAGGTCGCCAGTGGTACCTGCAGTTTGGCATCGAGCACGATGCGAACCGGCGAGCGCTCGAACATTCCCGGAAGACGGCACGTCAATTGCGGATTGTCTGAAAGCACCGTACCGATCCCGACCAGAATGGCGTCGCTTTCGGCCCGCATCTGAAATACGCGCTCACGTGAACGCGCCCCGGTAATCGGCGCAGGCTTGCGGCCGGCAAGACCCGCCTTGCCGTCGCCAGACACTGCCAGCTTCAGCATCACATGTGGCCGATTCAGAGTGGTCCGCATGATGTGGCCGACGTTCATGCGCCGGGCAGGTTCGGCCCCGGGCCCGACCTCAACTGCAATGCCCTTGGCCCGCAGCCGCGCATGGCCCTGGCCCGCGACTTCAGGGTTGGGATCTTCGAGCGCCGATACGACGCGCGCGATGCCGGCCTTGATGATGGCATCGGCGCAGGGCGGCGTTTTGCCCTGGTGCGAACACGGCTCGAGCGTGACATACATGGTCGCGCCTTCTGCCACCTTCTTGGCACGGCGCAAGGCTTCAGCTTCCGCATGCGGCCGCCCGCCGGGTTGCGTCCAACCCCGTGCAATAATCACACCGTCCTTGACGATGACTGCGCCGACAGCCGGATTGGGCCAGGTGCGGCCCAGGCCGCGCCGGCCGAGCGCGAGCGCAAGCGTCATGAATCGCTGATCGTCAACCGATGCAGGATGTTGCGAGCCTTGGGCACTCATTTGCGCGCGGATGTCGCGGGCCGTTCCTCGTCACCTGACAATTCGTCAAGTGCAGCCCGAAAGTCCTTGGCTTCGCGGAAATTGCGGTAAACGGACGCAAAACGCACATAGGCGACATCGTCGAGTTCGCGCAAATGCTCCATGACCAATTCGCCGATTGCTTCTGAAGAAACCTCATTCTCGCCCTGGCTTTCCAGTTCGCGGACGATCTTGGACACTTCCTGCTCGATGCGCTCCGGATCGACGGCACGCTTGCGCAACGCAATCTGCACCGATCGCATCAGCTTGTCGCGATCGAACGGCACCCGCCGGCCGTTACGCTTGATGACTGTAAGTTCGCGCAGCTGGACGCGCTCGAATGTCGTGAAGCGAAAATTGCAGGTCAAGCACACGCGGCGGCGGCGGATCACCGCCGAGTCCTCGGTCGGGCGCGAATCCTTCACCTGGGTATCGAGGCTTCCGCAACTCGGACAACGCATGAGCCCCCTACTCCGCTATTTGTTCGCGCATGATCTGTGCCGACAATCTTGTGTTGTTTTTCGGAATCATACGTTTTGATAAATCGGAAACCGCGCAACCAACGCCTTCACTTTGTCGCGCACCGCCATTTCGACGAGAGAATCCTCCTCGACGCCCTTTTGCGAAAGTACGTCGAGTACCTCGACAATCATATCGCCAACCTGGCGGAACTCGGCGATACCAAATCCACGTGTGGTGCAGGCCGGTGATCCAAGTCGAATGCCGGAGGTCACGAAAGGTTTTTCCGGATCGAACGGAATGCCGTTCTTGTTGCAGGTAATGTGAGCGCGCCCGAGCGCAGCCTCCGCGACCTTGCCGGTGAGGCGCTTGGGCCGCAAGTCAACCAGCAACAGGTGAGTATCGGTGCCACCGGAAACAATATCGAGCCCGTGTGACTTGAGCGTCTCGGTCAGCGCCTTGGCGTTCTCCACGACGTTTTTGGCGTAAATGCGAAAGCTCGGGCGCAGCGCCTCGCCGAAGGCCACTGCTTTTGCCGCGATCACGTGCATCAGCGGGCCGCCTTGCATGCCGGGGAACACCGCCGAATTGAGCTTTTTGGCCATCGCTTCATCGTCAGACAGGATCACGCCGCCGCGCGGGCCGCGGAGTGTCTTGTGCGTGGTCGTTGTTACGACGTGCGCATGCGGGAACGGCGATGGGTGTGCGCCACCTGCCACAAGGCCCGCAAAATGCGCCATGTCGACCATAAGATATGCGCCGACCTCGTCGCAGATCTGGCGGAAGGCGCGGAAGTCGATGATGCGCGGGTAAGCCGAACCTCCGGCAATGATAACCTTCGGCTTGTGCTCACGCGCCAGGCGCGCCACCTGCTCCATATCGATGCGCTGATCGTCCCGGCGAACATCGTATGGCACCGGCTTAAACCACTTGCCGGAAATGTTGACCGGCGAACCGTGACTGAGATGTCCGCCGGCAGCGAGATTGAGACCCATGAAGGTGTCACCCGGCTGCATGAGGGCGAAGAACACCTCGGCATTCGCCGATGCACCGGAATGCGGCTGCACATTGGCAAACTTGCAGCCGAACAGTTTGGTGACGCGTTCGATGGCAAGCCGCTCGGCGATATCCACGAACTGGCAGCCGCCGTAGTAACGTTTGCCCGGCAGGCCCTCTGCATATTTGTTGGTCAGCACCGACCCCTGCGCTTCCAGTACCGCGCGCGAGACGATGTTTTCCGATGCGATCAGTTCGATCTCGTCGCGCTGACGGCCAAGCTCGAGCCGGATGGCCTCGGCAATTTCAGGGTCGGTATCCCGCAGATGCGCGGAAAACATCGCGTCTGCGTCATTAGTGGGCTGAGGCTTCGACGTCGCCGACATTACGGTCTCCTGGCGCCGAAAGCGGGCCCGGCGCCGAAATTGGGAAAATCCAGGATTGGCGACCGCCATACCATATCGGCCCCAAACCGCCAAGCATTGGGATGGCGCCCCCATACTGGCGCAATATCTAGGGCTTGGCCGGTGAACGCGCAGGCGATGCAGCCCGGGTTCGCGGGTCCTCAGGCTCCAGGGTCGCGGCGCTTGCTATGTCACCACAAACAACAAAACCCCGGCCGCGAACGACCGGGGCAAGTCTTCCGCCAGCACGCAAGAAATTACAGGCGGTATAGAATCTGGTCGGTCCAGAAGCGCTCAAGCCGATGCAGCGACTTGTTGAGCGTGGTGAACTCGTCGGCATTGATGCCGCCGACCTGTTCCACCGTCCGCACGTGCTTCTGGTACAGCGTCTCGACGATGTCGCGAACCTCGCAGCCCTTTTCGGTCAGCTTGATGCGTACCGAACGACGATCTACGCGCGAGCGCTGGTGGTCGAGAAAGTTCATCTCGACCAGCTTCTTCAGATTGTAAGACACGTTTGAGCCGAGGTAGTAGCCGCGCGTCCGCAGCTCACCCGCGGTCAGCTCCTTGTCCCCGATATTGTAGAGCAACAATGCCTGCACCGAATTGATGTCCGCGCGGCCGCGGCGATCGAATTCGTCCTTGATGACGTCGAGCAGCCGGCGATGCAGCCGTTCGACCAAGGTCAGTGCCTCCAGATAGAGCGGCCTAATATGATCGAACCGCGCCTCGCGTTCGGCAGGCTCGACCGTTTTCACAACGGCTTTCATGTCAACGCCCCTGTTATAATCTTTTGCACTTCCCCGGTAACGAGGCCCTGTTCCCCCGTTCCAGATGTCGCACCCTAAGAGGGGCACTCTAAAATCGGCTTAAATAACACCATAAAGATTAGGTTTATTTGCAGCGGTGAATGATTCATTGACCATACAATTGAACCGATCGACGAAACATTTCATTCACCGTCACGGCAGCGCTTGGCCACGAACAAAGCGAATAATGCCGGAAAAATCCCTTCCCGCCTCGCCGCTCTCGACATATTGCAAATAGATCCTGGTCGCGTCCGCTCCGAGCTGTGTCCTGGCACCGGCCGATTTGGCCGCATCCTGCGACAGCTTGAGATCCTTCAGCATCATCGCCGCGGTAAATCCGGCTTGATAGTCGCGATTGGCCGGCGAAGTCGGGACAGGGCCAGGCACCGGGCAATAGGTGGTGAGTGACCAGCATTGCCCCGAAGATTTCGACGATATGTCGAACAGCTTCTGATAATCGAGACCGAGTTTTTCTGCAAGCACGAACGCTTCCGACACCGCAATCATCGAGATGCCGAGGATCATGTTGTTGCAGATCTTCGCCGCCTGGCCGTTGCCGGGGCCGCCCGCATGCACGATCGTCTTGCCCATCTTCTCGAGAATCGACTGCGCGCGCGTGAAGGCCTGGGCGCTGCCACCGACCATAAAGGTGAGCGTCGCGGCGGTCGCCCCACCGACGCCGCCGGATACCGGCGCATCGAGCATCAACAGTCCCCTCTCCTCTGCCGCACTCGCGACCGTGCGCGCGGTCTCGACGTCGATCGTGGAACAGTCGATCAGCAGAGTGCCGGAATTGGCGTCTTCGATTATTCCGCCGGCACCGAGATAGACCTCGCGCACCTCCTTGCCGGACGGAAGCATGGTGATGACCACGTCGGCACGCGCCGCCGCAATCTTGGCAGTCTCGACGCTGGCTCCGCCGGCGGCCTTGAGCTTCTCGATTGCGGCGGGATTGACGTCAACGCCCTCGACCTGATGGCCTGCCTTGATCAGATTTTGCGCCATCGGCAAACCCATATTGCCGAGGCCGATAAATCCTATGCGCGCCATCCCGTCCTCCCGGTTTTGCAACTGCAGCTGATCAAGGCGGTTGTTCCCGCGCCGACATCAAGGCGAGCCATAGGTAGAGGACCAACAATCCGCCTTCCGCCAGGCCGATCGACAGGCCCGCCCCGAACACCTGCGGAAAAAATATTTCAACCGCCAGCATGGAAGCAACCGAAGTCAGCCAGATGACCGCGCCCCAGGCAGCCGCCAGCCACAAACCGACGGCAGCAACCAGATCTATCACTGCGAAGAACACCGTGGCCGTCTGCCAGGCAATTGAATGATATTCAAATCCCTCGTTCGGCCCGACGCCGATGCCGCAAACTCTCGACCAGTGATAGAGCCCCTTGAACATCGAGACGGCGGCCATCACACGCAGAAAGATCACCAGCCACCCCGTCCAGCGGCCGAAACTGGGCTCGCCTTCGCGCTCGTGCACGGGCTCGAGACTTTGAGCATCCTGGCTTACAAAAGGCTCACTCATGGAAATCTCAATTCGTCGGCACCCAGCGGCTCGAAATGGCGTTCAACCTGCGCTGGACTTACTTCGGCGACAGTGGCCGGCTGCCAGTGTGGCCTGTTGTCCTTGTCAACGATCACAGCGCGAACGCCCTCGTAGAAATCATGGCCATGAATGATACGTGACACTATGCGGAATTCCGTGCGCATGCACGTCTCGAAATCCCACATCCCGCCGCGCCGGACCTGCGCGAATCCCAATTTGAGGCTGAGTGGCGATTTGGTGCGCATGCCCGCGGCGATCTTTTGCGCCCATTCTGCGTCCTCGCCACCGGCCGCCGCTTCGTGATCAAGTGCCGCAAGGATATTTTCTACCGTGTCGCCGGCAAACAGGCGGTCGATCGCCGCGCGGCGCTTCGCAATTGGTCCCTCCCCGGCCGGCTCGTTGAAAGCGGCCAGTACCGCGTCGACCGAAACAGTGCCGGTTAAACCATCCAGCAGTGCAGGAAAGCGTGCGGACGGAATGCGATGGGTGGCGACGCCACTCGCAATTGCATCCGCAATGCCAAATCGTTCACCCGTCAAGGCACAATACGTACCCAACTCCCCCGGCATTCGGGGTAAGAACCAGGTGGCGCCCACGTCCGGAAAAAAGCCGATGCCAACCTCCGGCATGGCGAATTGAAATCGATCGCCGGCGACACGATGCGAGCCGTGGATCGACACGCCGACCCCGCCGCCCATCACGATGCCGTCGATCAGCGCTACATAAGGCTTGCGATAGCGCTTGATCTCGGCATTGAGCGGATATTCGTCGCGCCAGAATTGCACCATCTCATCGTGTTTGCCGGCGCGCCCGAGATCGGTGAGCACGCGGATGTCGCCACCAGCGGAGAATGCGCGGTCGCCAGCGGCCTGAATTACGACCCTCGTCACCGCAGAATCATTCGCCCATGCGTCAAGCTGGGCGCGCAAGGCGCGCACCATGGAGTGGGTCACAGCGTTGAGCGCTTGCGGTCGATTGAGTGTGACGATACCGGCAGCGCCGCGGCGCTCGAACAGGATGTCTGAATTGCTCACGCCGGCCTCAATGCAGCGCCCGGAGGCAGGCAGCAACCCCGAGCAGGCCCAGTGAAAAACGCCGCTGTCGCCAGCGCCAGCTCACCACTCCACATTCCAGCCTCCGCGGGAAGCCCTGCTTTATTGCCGAGGCCAGACACCGGCGGCTTCCAGCCGCTGCATGGCCTGATCGGTGAACTCCGCACGCGGTCCGTCGCCGCCAATCACGAACATCAGAATCGATTCCGCGTTCGGATCTCCCCCGGTAACGTTCTCAAATCGCCTGATCATTCCGGGTGGAAACGAGACCACGTCAAGTGGTCCGAGATCGACAAACTCGACCTCGCCCTTCTCGTTCTCCCAGCTGGCGCGCCAGGTGCCGGTCATCGGAATGAACGTTTCATTGGTATCGTGATTGTGCATCTCCGGCCCGTGGCCAGGCTTGGCCTTGCAGTAACCGAGATTGAATCCCTCACTGATCTTGATGGCCGCCAGTTGCGCCGCGTGGTCGCCCACTGGAGAGGTCACCGCCCCGCCGGACCCTTTCGGCGGCTGGAAGCCGATGACGTTGAACAGCGTCCGCTCACAGCCGGGCATCTTGCTGTCCGGCAATCCGCCGTCGGATCCTTTGAGGTCCCTGAAGCGCGCAATGCGTTTTTCCATTTCGGCGCGTGAGACATAAAGGCGCGGAAGCTGCTCCATGGTTTCCTCCGTGTACGCTAGTTTCCCAACATAGCGCGGCTGATAATGACCCGCATGATCTCGTTTGTGCCTTCGAGTATTTGATGCACGCGCACGTCGCGCAAGACACGCTCGATCGGATGATCACGCAAATAGCCGTAGCCGCCATGCAACTGCAGGCAGCCATTGACCACGTCGAAGCCCGCATCGGTGGCAAGGCGCTTGGCCTGCGCCGCCAGCCGCGTGGCCCCCGGTTCACCCTCGCCGACGGCAACGGCTGCGCGATGGAGCAAAAGGCGCGCTGCCTCGATCTCGGTCGCATAGTCCGCGACGCGGAACTGCAATGCCTGGAAATCCGCGATACGCGAGCCGAACTGCTTTCGCTCTTTCATATAGTCGATCGTGCGGTCGAGACAGAATTGCGCGCCACCGATCGAACAGGCGCCGATATTGAGCCGGCCGCCGTCAAGCCCCGCCATCGCAATGCGGAAGCCCTGCCCTTCTGACCCAATACGATTTGAAACCGGAACCCGGCAATTTTCGAACATCACCATGGCGGTCGGCTGGGTCTTCCATCCGAGCTTCTTTTCCCGTGCGCCGAACGTGAGGCCGGGCGTACCTTTTTCCACGACAATGCAGGAGATGCCGGCTGGCCCATCCTCGCCGGTGCGCGCCATCACGACGTAAATGTCGGACACGCCGCCGCCTGAAATAAAGGCTTTCGCGCCATCGAGCACATAGTGATCGCCATCGTGCCGGGCGCGCGTGTTCAAGCTTGCCGCGTCAGAGCCTGACCCTGGCTCGGTCAGGCAATAGCTCGCGAAATGTTCCATGCTGCAAAGCCTGGGCAGGAATTTCTCGCGCTGGTGATCGCCTCCGTAAGCATCGATCATCCAGGCAGCCATGTTGTGGATCGAGATATAGGCTGCAGTCGAGGTGCAACCTTGCGCCAGTTCCTCGAAAATCAGGGCGGCATCCAGCCGGGTCAGCGCCGAGCCGCCAACGTCCTCTCTCACATAGATGCCGCCGAATCCGAGTGCTGCCGCCTTGCGTAATGCATCAATCGGAAAAATCTCGTTCTCGTCCCAGTCGCGCGCATGCGGCATCAACTCATCGCGCGCAAATTGCCGCGCGGTTGATTGGAACGCCCGTTGTTCATCGGTAAGGCCGAATTCCACGCCATCCTCCAGCGTGGGGCTTAGCAAGGCCGCCCGCCGGGGCGCAACTATTCCCGTGAGGGCACTTCTTGCCGGACGGTAATGCCGACGCCAGGTCGAACCGAGGCTAACGATGCCGCAATACGCCGCCCACGATGCCGCCGAAAAACGAACCGACTTCGGCAGCGCTCGGCCCGCTGCTGGGAGCACTACTGCCGCTGTTGCTGCTTCTGGCCGGAGGGGCGCTGGCGGCGGAACTCGCGGAGGAGCGTGTCCGCCGACGCGCCACCTTGCTGTCCTCTTCCTCGGTTTCAGCAGTCTTCGGCAGTTCTTCAGCCTTCAACGCAGTCAATTGCGCCTTGTTCAGGAAGCCACTCTTCGCATAGTCGCGCGCGGCTTGCCAATTATTGATCGCGCGGCGCGTTTCATCGCCAAACCGGCCGTTGACCGGTGTTGCAAATCCGAGCGCTCTGAGGCGGTGCTGGACATCGCGTCGCTCAGCGGTGCCAAGTTTGAGGGCCGATTCCGTTTTAAGCGTCGCCTCGCTCGTCCGTAGCGCGGGGTCCACATCCGTATCACCCGATGTCGTCGACCGCGATGCCGTGGGATTTTTCGCGTCATGCAGTTCGGCAAGCCGCGCCCGCGCAAGGGCGCTGAACGAACCGTTCGGATACCGGCTCAGATATGCGTTAAGCTCTTCGGGTCTGTTGGATTCCTTCACCGATCGCCAAAACTCCAGTTCTACGGCGTTTGAGTTCGGCTGCGTCGCCATTGGCGCAGCGGTGGCGACCTTGTCAGGTGTGGCATCGGTTTTGGTGGTTTCAGCCGACGCTACCTGATTCATATAGAAGAGCCCGGTCAGATTGGTGCTCGCCCAGGGCGACTGCTTCTTTTTTGTGATTTCGGCGACTTGCGCGCGGACCTTGGTGAGGGCGACGCTGATTTCGGTGTTGGGCGCGCCCAGATTGTTCAGCAGCGCCGTGGTAAACGGGCTGTGCCCACCGTAACCATCGAGCGCGACCTGACCCGGACCGGTAGCAAACGCCAGCAGGGTCCCTTCGCTCGATTTCATTTCCGCCAAGCCAGACGAGACGGTCAGCGAGCGCGTGCGCGCGGAGCGCGAAATTTGCTCGACAAACGGATTGTCGCGACAGGCATCGAGAAACACCAGCTTGACCTTGGCTGTGGCCATGGTCTGGTCCAGCATCACGGAGACGTCGATCGGCCCGCCCAGTTTGACGTCGAGCTCCGACTTCAGGCTTGAATCGACCGGCAGAAGATAATTCTTGCCTTCGAGCGCAAGGCCATGGCCGGCATAGAAGAATAGTGCAACGTCGGCGCCGTCCGCTTCGGCCGCAAACTTCCGCAGGCGATCGGTCATGCCGGACTGGGTCAGGTCAACGCCGGTCACCACATCGAAGCCGAGGTTGCGCAGCAGAGCTGCCATCGCCGCGGCGTCCTTGGGCGGATTGGGAAGTTGCGGAACGTTCTTGTAAGCGCCGTTGCCGATGACCAGAGCGACGCGGCGGTCTGCCTGAGATGCCGTAGACCAACTGAGGGCGACTGCTACTAATGCCAAAAACAGGAGACGAATCGGAAGTCGCATTTTTGCGCCCCTCTTGCTTTGAAAACTAGCCAAAAGCTCCCGAATTTGCGCTAGATTAGCATATGCACGGCGGGCCGCGATAGCCCGCAGGCCATTTTTGGCTGGACAAACCGCAGGTCCGGTGGAGCCAAACAAGGATCGGCTGACAAGGAGACCCGTTTAATGGCCATCAAATTCGGCCGACCGATTGAAAGTCGGGGCGGTCTTGCCCCTGTCCACGATAAGGCGCCCACCGGTACCGAGCGCCTCGATCTATCCATTCGCATGCGCCGCAACCGCCGTAGCGAATGGGCACGCCGAATGGTGCGCGAGCACGTCCTCACAACCGACGACCTGATCTGGCCGCTGTTTGTGACGGATGGCAATAACGTGCGCGCTCCGGTTCGCTCCATGCCGGATGTGGAACGGCTTTCAGTCGACCAGGCAGTACGTGAAGCCGAGCGTGCCGCCAAATTGACCATCCCCTGCATCGCGCTGTTTCCGTATACCGATCCAAAGCTGCGCGATGAGACCGGCAGCGAAGCTCTCAATCCCGACAACCTGGTCTGCAGCGCCATCCGGGCGATCAAAAAGGAAGTGCCCGAAATCGGAATCTTGTGCGACGTGGCCCTCGATCCCTTCACCAGCCACGGCCATGACGGTCTGCTGCATGACGGCGTCATCCTCAATGACGAGACTGTAGCGGTATTGATCAAACAGGCCCTGGTGCAGGCGCAAGCCGGCTGCGACATCATTGCCCCGTCTGACATGATGGACGGGCGCGTCGGCGCCATTCGTAAGGCACTCGATGCCTCGAACTTCACCGACGTGTCGATCATGTCCTATGCGGCAAAATACGCGTCTGCCTTTTATGGCCCGTTCCGCGACGCTGTCGGCTCGTCAAAAACGCTCACCGGCGACAAGCGGACCTATCAGATGGACCCGGGAAATTCCGACGAAGCGTTGCGCGAGGTTGCTCTCGACATTGAAGAAGGCGCCGACCTGATCATGATCAAACCCGGCCTGCCCTATCTCGACATCGTGGGCCGCGTGAAGGAAACGTTCGGTATGCCTACTTTCGCCTATCAGGTATCGGGCGAATACGCGATGATCATGGCAGCCGCACAGAACGGCTGGCTGGACGGCGAACGCGCAATGTTCGAAAGCCTCACCGCCTTTAAACGCGCCGGCTGCGACGGCGTGCTGACCTATTTCGCCCCGCGTGTGGCGGAAAAACTCAAAGCAGGTTAACGCGACAAGGGCATTCTTCCTTCCTCGTCACCGGCCCGGTGGCACATGAACTCAACAGGTTGGCATATTCATGGGTGAATTCGCCATCGGTCAAGGCGTGTCGCGCTTCGAGGATCCACGGCTGATCCGCGGCGGCGGCCGCTATGTCGACGACATCAAGCTGCCGGGCATGGCGCACGGCGTTGTGCTTCGTTCGCCGCACGCCCACGCCAGGATCAAATCGATCGATGTCGGCGCCGCCAGGACAGCACCCGGGGTGCTCGCTGTTCTCACTGCAGCTGATGTTAAGGCTGCGGGCTATGGCGACCTTCCCGTCCACGGCGGACTCAAGCGCCGCGATGGCTCACCCATGTACAAGCCTCGGTACCCGATTCTGGCGGAAGACCGTGTGCGCTGGGTCGGCGACTATGTCTCATTCATTGTCGCGGAAACTGCCGCTCAGGCGCTCGACGCCGCCGAATTGATCGCCGTCGACTACGAGGAACTGCCATCAGTTACATCGACCGCCGATGCGCCAACGCCCGGCGCGCCGCGTGTTTGGGATGACTGCCCGGACAATATCTGTTTTGTGGAGCTGATAGGAGACAAGGCGGCGGTCGACGCCGCGTTTGCCCGTGCCGATCACGTAGTCAAGCACCGATTTCTCATCAACCGCGTTACCGCCGCCACCATGGAGCCACGCGGCGCTGTCGGCGACTACAACGCGACAGATGGCCGCTACACGGTTTATACGCCGATGCAGCGCCCGCATCCGACCCGCACCGACCTCGCCAAGGTCCTGAAGGTGCCGGAGAGCAAGGTGCGCATCGTCACGGGCGACACCGGCGGCAGCTTTGGCATGAAGTCGCCGATCTTCAATGAAACCCCGCTGGTGCTATTGGCGTCCAGGCTCGCGGGCCGGCCCGTAAAATGGATCAGCACCCGTACGGAAGCATTCCTTAGCGATGCCCAGGCCCGCGACAATGTCACCGAGGCCGAGCTCGCGCTCGACAAGGACGGCACGTTCCTGGCGCTGCGCGTGAGGACTATCGCCGCCATCGGGGCCTATCTCCAGCAAGCCATGCCTGCCTTCATGATGAACGCCGGCACGCTCGCCGGCGTTTACCGGACACCGGCTATCCACGTCGATATTACCGGCGTGTTCAGCAACACCAACCCAATGCGGCCTTATCGCGGCAACGGCCGGCCCGAGGCCGCCTTTGTGATCGAGCGCATGGTCGAGCTCGCTGCCGCGGAGACGGGCATCGATCCGGCAGAGCTTCGGCGGCGCAATTATGTGCCGCCGTCTGCCATGCCATTCAAAACGGGTTTGACCTTCACCTACGACAGCGGCGAATTTGAAAAGAACATGGATCTTGCGCTCGAACTCGCCGATCGCAAGGGTTTCAAGGCGCGTAAGGCGGATGCGCGCAAACGCGGAAAGCTTCTGGGATTTGGTCTGTCCAACACGATCGAACGCGCCGGTGCGCCGAGCACGGAAGGCGCGGAAGTGCGCTTCGACCGATCCGGTTCTGTCATCCTCTTCTCCGGTTCAAACTCGCAAGGCCAGGGTCATGAGACGGTCTTCAAGCAACTGGTTTGCGACAGGCTCGGCCTTGATCCCAAGGATGCCCAATATGTCCAGGGTGATACTGACGAGGTTTTCTACGGCGAAGGCACCGGAGGCTCGCGCTCAGCCACTCTTGCGGGTTCGGCTTTCCATATGGCTACAGAAAAGATTGTGACCAAGGCACTCGCCATTGCCGCACACATGCTTAAGGTCGATAGAGCCGATTTAAAATTCGACGAAGGCGTGATTTCCACCAGCAAGACCAACCGCACGCTGACAGTCAAGGAGATCGCCGCCGCTTCGTTCGACCGGTCAAATCTGCCGGAAGACCTGGAACCGGGGCTCTTTGCCACCGCCGTATATCAGGCGCCGGTCAACAACTATCCGAATGGCTGTCATATCTGCGAACTGGAAATCGACCGGGAGACCGGCGGGGTCGAGATCACGCGCTACACTGTGGTTGACGATTTCGGCACGGTGCTCAATCCGCTGCTGCTGCACGGTCAGGTGCATGGCGGCATAGCGCAGGGCGCCGGCCAGGCCTTGATGGAAGACATCCATTTCGACAGCGCCGGCCAGCTCGTCACTGCGTCATTCATGGATTACGCCATGCCCCGCGCCCATGACCTTTGCAACATGCATGTCGAAAGCAATCCCGTGCCGACCAAAACCAATCCGCTCGGCGTCAAGGGCGCTGGCGAAGCCGGCTGTGTTGGCGCGCTACCCGCGGTCGTGAATGCGCTGGTCGACGCCTTGTCCGAATTCGGCGTAAAACACATCGAGATGCCGGCAACGCCCGAACGTGTATGGCGCGCGATGAGCGGGAATTGACTTTCAACCGCACCCGAAGAGCGCCGGCTGGGGCGGGCCATCGGCGTTGCGCCGCGGCAAATGCAAGCCACATTCGCGCTCGCCGTCCTTCTCCCACCACCAACGACCGTTGCGCTCTGGTTCGCCGGGTCTGATGGCCCGCGTACAAGGTGCACAACCGATCGACGCAAACGCTTTAGCGTGCAGCGAATTGATCGGAATCCTGTTCGCGCGCACGGCGTTCATGACTGCGTCACGCGTCCAATCGAACAGGGGATTGAATTTCACCAGTTGGCGAGACGCGTCAACGGCGACCATTCCCGTTTTCATGCGTACTTCGGTTTGATCGCCGCGCAACCCGGTGATCCACACCGCCGCACCGCCCAAGGCACGATCGAGCGGCTTCGTCTTGCGGACTTCGCAACAGGCCAACCGCGCCGATTTTGACTCATAGAGACCGTTAATTCCCTGCTCTGCCACCAGCCGCTCCAGACCATCGCGGTCCGGATAGATCGCTCGAATTCGGCGGCCGTAGCGACGCTCTGTCTCCGCCCATAGTGAATAGGTCTCCGGAAACAGTCGCCTTGTGTCGAGTGTCACCACATCCATGTCGAGACCCAGCTCGCAAATCCAATGGAAAATGAGCTGGCCCTCAATCCCGAAACCGTGAGTGAAGACAATCGCGCCGTCGACCTTACGACGGAGACAAACCAACCTTTCCGGCGGCGGCAAATCCGCGACCGCGTCCGCAAGTGCTGCCAATTTCTGATCGAACATGACAGCACTTACGCGCGACAAAACGATTACGTCAAACCTGAAATAAAATTTGCATTTGCAGGGTTATGCAATGAACTTCTACTGAAAACTTTCGGGCGATCGGCAACGATATTCTAAACTCAACAGGCACCATTGCGGAATATCACTAGCTTCGCGCGCAATGAATAAGGGCATTTTTGCCGTCCAACTGCCGGAGAACAGAAAGTTATGATTTTCCGGAGTTATATTTTCCGTGGTAACGCGGGAATGCGTCAGGGGCGAGCTGCGCCGACAACAGATTGAGAAACGGTATTCCAGATCTGTCACTCCATCGCCGCGCCGGTTTCAATCCGCACCGGTTGATAGCCGTCGGCAGTGAGCGCCGTCATGATGTCCTCAGCGTGTGCGGCGTCGCGCGTTTCTATGGTCACGTCGAGCCGGGCGCCCTTGGCCGGCACGTCGAGAAACAGCCGGCGGTGGTCGACCTCCAGTATATTGGCGCCAAGTTCGCCCAGTCTTGTGGCAATTGTCCCAAGCACGCCCGGCCGGTCGGGAATCGTGAGGCGGAAAGAAACGATGCGGCTCTCGCGCTCGAGCTCCCGCACCATGATAGAGGCAAGAATGCGCGGATCGATATTGCCCCCGCACAAGATGAGGCCGACCTTTTTTCCACGGAACCGACTTGGCTTGGCCAGCATGGCGGCGAGCCCCGCAGCACCGGCACCCTCCGCCATGGTCTTTTGCAATGTAAGGTAGGCATTGACCGCCCGTTCCAGCTGCGCTTCATCGACGAGTATGACGTCGCCGACAAGTTCGCGGATCACCGGCAACGTCAGCTTGCCGACGTTCTTGACCGCGATACCCTCGGCAAGCGTCGGCCCGCCGATCGGCAGGCTCGCGTTATTGAGGTTATTCCAGACCGACGGGTAGAGCGCCGCTTCCGCACCGACGATCTCAATTTTTGGGTTGAGGGCACGCGCGGCGATGGCGTTGCCGGCAATCAGCCCACCGCCGCCGATCGGAATCACCAGCGCATCAAGATCGACGACCTCTTCCAGCATTTCGAGCGCGATGGTGCCCTGCCCGGCGACGATCCGGGCATCGTCATAAGGGTGAACCATGGTGAGCCCGCGCTCGGCTTGAATCTGCTCACAGCGCGATTGCGCTTCGGCCACGGTCTCACCTTCCAGCACGACCTCGGCGCCATGCGAGCGCGTGGCCGCGACCTTCACGAATGGGGTGGTTATCGGCATCACGATGGTCGCAGGAATCCTGAGGCGCGCAGCGTGATATGCGACCGCCTGGGCATGATTGCCGGCCGACATCGCGATGACACCGCGACTGCGTTCGGCTTCACTGAGTGAAGCAAGCTTCACCAGTGCGCCGCGATCCTTGAATGAATTGGTGACCTGCAGGTTCTCGTATTTGACATAAACCTCCGCGCCAGTGAGTGCGGAAAGCCTGGGTGCCGGCAGCATGGGCGTGCGCAGGACCGCGCCTTCGATCACGTGGCGGGCGGCTTCGATATCGGCAATGGTGACGCTCAACGTATCGCCTCCGGACACCTTGCCCGCACCATGCCGCAAGAAACGCCGGCGTTCCAGCCAGCCGGCTAACACCATCAAATAAAAGACCCCCAGGCTATTAACCCGGGGGTCAAGCACTTTTCGTGGTTACGACTAGAAGCGATAGTTCAAACCGACGCGCACGATGTTGTCCGTGATGTGGGACGTATAACTTGCCTGGATCCCGGGCACCGGAAGGGCAACGTTGCCGCTAACATCTCCGAAATCAATGTAGAGATATTCAATTTTGCCAGTCCATTTGCCGCTGATGACGCCCTCAATGCCGGCACCGAGCGTCCAACCCGCATTTGTTTCGCTATCGCTAGCCGACGCCGATACTGGCACCGCAGCGGGAGTAAATCCTGAAAGCGTGGCATCCGTTTTGATTTTGCCAACCGCCAAACCGCCAGTGACATAAAGCAGCCATGTCGGCGCAGGTAATATGCCGACGCGCCCTCGCAATGTGCCAAACCATTGTAGTTTTTGATCAAGCGAAAGAGTTGTTCCGCCAACGCCGGGCGGAAGGAAGGTTAGGCCAGGCAAACAGGGACCGCCAATTATTGTCGAGTGACAAAGAAAGTCTCCCGAGCCCTTCTGACCCGACCACTGAAAATCCCCTTCGATGCCAAAGACCCACTTATCGTGTTGCCAATTGTAGCCAGCCTGAAGGCCAGCAATCACACCGTCAATGTCGAAGCTGCCGCTGATTATCGAGCCCGGCGGCGGAACGATGGGAACGCCACCAGGGAAAGTGGCGTACGAAACATCGGTGTCGGAATTGCCCCAACTGTATCCAACGTTGACGCCCACGTAGAAGCCCCGCCAGCCGGGGTCCACCACAACCGGAACCGGCGCCTTCACCGGAAGGTCAGCCGCATACGCGGGCGCAACAGCGACGAGCGCGACAAGCGCCCAGAGCGCCGATACAAAGTTTTTCATAGTGCCCCCTGCCCATTTCCGGGCTTGTCTCAAAACCAGCACGTCTAACAAAATAGACTACATCACACCCGCGCTTGGTGGTGTTGCCGAATGACCACAATGAACAGGAATCAACAGCACTCGAATGTTCAAACAGGGTGCTGATTTTACGTGGTTTTTTGTGCTGCGCCGATGAGGGATACGGCGACATATGCCGAAACCGGTTTGATCGGTGTTATATCCATGCGGGACAACGCTCCGTGTACTGCCACCGGGCTTGAGAGGCCTCAGTGCCATGTCCATCGATATCAAACCCCACGCCTACGACCCGTTCACTCATCCGGAATTTTTCGAAGGCGTCCTGGCGCGCCGGGTGGTCGCATTTATCATCGATTTTGTCATTGTCGCCGTGCCAGTGGTGTTGGCTGCGATGTTCATTTTCGCCTTCGGGATCGTAACACTGGGGCTTGGCTGGGCGCTCTATTGGCTACTGCCCCCTGCGTCCGTGGTCTGGGCGGTCGCCTATTTCGGGCTGACACTGGGCGGTCCGCGTTCGGCCACGATCGGCATGCGCACCATGGAGCTGGAAATGCGTACCTGGTACGGCGCCCCAGCCTATTTCGTGCTCGGGGCCGTACATGCCATCCTCTTCTGGTTCTCGGTTTCCGCGTTGACGCCGTTCATCCTGTTGGTGGCCTTCTTCAACGAGCGCCGTCGACTGCTGCATGATATCGTCCTCGGTACCGTCGTTATCAATAATGAACAGCGCGCGGCGGCATTGCTCGTGTCACCTGCACGCTCGTCATAAACAGCTTTGACGGATGCGGCACGGCGCGCAATGCTAGACAAAATCCTGAGACACTCTTGCAATGACGGCTTGACCTAAGTGACCCAGCATTCCCGCGATACTCCACAGTTTTACCTGACCGCGCCCTCGCCATGCCCTTATCTGCGCGGCCAGGAAGAACGGAAAGTCTTCACGCATCTGGTCGGCGATCGCGCGGGCGAACTCAATGATCTGCTGACACATGGTGGTTTCCGCCGCAGCCAGTCCATCGCCTACCGGCCGGCCTGCGAAAGCTGCCGCGCCTGCGTCTCGGTGCGGGTCGTGACGGCGGATTTCGAGCCGTCACGCAACATGCGCCGCATTGCGGAACGCAATGCCGACGTGATCGGTGATATGCGCACCCCCAATCCAAGCTCTGAGCAATATTCCGTGTTCCGGGCCTACCTCGACACCCGGCACCGCGACGGCGGCATGGCCGACATGACCGTACTCGACTACGCCATGATGATCGAGGACAGCCATGTGGACACACAACTCGTTGAGTACCGCCGGCGCGGTCCCGACACTGGTATCAACGGACGCGGCACCGGTGATCTGTTGGCAGTCGCGCTTACCGATTTGCTCAGTGACGGGCTCTCGATGGTCTATTCGTTCTTCGACCCGGAGGCCGGGGAACGTTCACTGGGGACATTCATGATCCTTGACCACATCGCGCGCGCGCGCAGGATGGGGCTGGCTTACGTCTATCTCGGCTATTGGGTGCAGGGCTCGCGCAAGATGGACTACAAGGGCCGGTTCCTGCCGCAGGAAAGGCTGATGCCATCGGGCTGGACGCGGGTCGAGCGCTGACGTTAGCCGGCACCGAGCACCGTATCGGCCAGTAGTTTGAGGTTCAGTGCTGTGATGATACCGGCGACCGTCCATGACAGCATAGCGACCGGCCGGGAGATAGCAAAATTGCCCATTTTCTTGCGGTCTGAGACGAACTGCACCAGTGGAATCACGGCAAATGGCAGCTGCATCGACAGGATCACCTGGCTGAGAATGAGAAGCTTCGCCGTGCCCTGTTCGCCGTAAAGTGCCGTCACCACGACTACCGGCACAATGGCGATCGCGCGCGTCAGCAGCCTGCGCATCCAGTGCGGAAGGCGCAGGTGAAGGAAGCCTTCCATAACGATCTGTCCGGCCAGCGTAGCCGTGACCGTTGAATTCATTCCAGACGCCAATAACGCGACGGCAAACAAAACCGAGGCTATGCCGACGCCGAGCAACGGCGAGAGCAGCGCATAGGCCTGCTCGATCTCCTCCACGTCTGTCTTACCATTGGCATGAAAAACAGCGGCGGCGATGATAAGGATCGAAGCATTGACGAACAGCGCCAGCATCAGCGCGATGGTACTGTCGGTGGTGGCCCAACGAATGGCGTGGCGCCTGCCGGCGTCGGTGCGATCAAAGCGGCGAGTCTGCACGATTGAGGAATGGAGATAGAGATTATGCGGCATCACTGTGGCGCCCAGGATACCAATAGCGATGTATAACATCCCGGAATTGCTCACAATCTCAGACGACGGGACGAAGCCGCCTAGTACCGATGCAACTGGCGGTGCGGCCAGCACGATCTGAATCAGGAAGCAAATCGCAATCACAATCAGAAGTGCGATGATGAATGCCTCGATGAACCGGAAGCCCTTGTTCATGAGCATCAGAAGCAGAAATGCGTCGAGCGCCGTGATCAGCGCGCCAACGACAAGTGGAATGCCAAACAAGAGCTTGAGTGCAATGGCGGTGCCTATGACTTCGGCAAGATCACAGGCGATGATCGCCAGTTCGCAGGCTACCCACAACATGATACCCACTGGCCGCGGGTAAGCGTCACGGCAAGCCTGCGCCAGGTCGCGGCCGCCGGCGATGCCAAGCCGCGCCGCTAACGCCTGCAAAAGTATGGCCATCAGATTCGAAATCATGATGACCGACAGCAGCGTGTAGCCAAACTTCGAGCCGCCGGCGATGTCAGTCGCCCAGTTGCCGGGATCCATGTACCCGACAGACACCATGTAGCCGGGCCCGGAAAAAGCGAGCAGGCGCCGCAGCCATGAGCCGCCAACCGGTACCGAAATGGAAGCAAAGACCTCAGACAGGGTCTCTTCCGTGTCTCCTTTGCGCGTGAAACCCCAGCCCGAACGCTTGGCGCGACGAGGGTCCGTCGACAGACGCTCGGCCGCCTCGGTTCGGAGTGCCATCCTGTGCTTCCTTGACGTCATCGCTATTCCGTCAAATAACCTTTTTGCGAATGATTTGCAATTGCAATTCTCGAGGAACTTGGCAGATTTCATCAAGTTATTGCAGGCTAATGGCCTACACTGTGAGGGTTAACCAACAGAAAGAGCCGGCCGACGACGCCGCAGGTGCCTCTCCCGGCGCTGCGGAAGGCTGGTGGTGTCGATTGAGAGCCGAAAGCGGGACATGCCCAATGCGTTGACTACGCACGTCAGTTTCTCGGTGGCCGGCGTATTGCTCCTGGCCCTGCTGGCTAGCCCTGCGCTTGCGGCCGAGAGCCAAAACTCGCCGTCGGAATTGCTCTTCGTCACCCAGATTGCCGTTCTGCTGCTGGTCGGCCGTCTCCTCGGCGAAGTCATGCTGCGGTTCAAGCAGCCGGCGGTGATGGGGCAACTGATCGCCGGATTGTTGCTCGGACCCTCCGTGCTCGGCGCCCTGCTCCCGGATTTTCAGCACGCGTTGTTTCCTGCCGTCAAAGAACAGAAAGCAATGATCGATGCCGTCGCGCAATTTGGCATCCTCATGCTGCTGCTGCTCACCGGCATGGAGACCGATCTGAAACTGGCGCGACAGAGCGGGCGCGCCTCACTGTTCGCGTCCGTCGCCGGAATAGCGATTCCGTTTCTCTGCGGCATGGCCCTGGGGGAAGCACTACCGGATTCCATGTTACCAGACCCGGGAAAACGTCTGATCACGTCGCTGTTTCTCGGTACCGCGTTGTCGATTGCCTCACTCAAGATCGTGGCGACCGTAATCCGCGAAATGAACTTTATGCGCCGCACCGTCGGTCAGGTGATCCTGGCGTCGGCAATCATCGACGATACCGTCGGCTGGATTATTACCGCCATCATTCTGAGTCTGGCGATTCAAGGCACCGTCGACGCCTTCAGTCTGGCCAAGAGCGTACTCGGCACACTTGCGTTCATGGGTTTAAGCTTGACCGTCGGCCGGCGCCTGGTGTTTGGCATTATCCGTTGGGTGAACGATAATTTCGTCAGCGACTTTGCCGTGATCACCGCGATCCTGCTGATCATGTGCGGCATGGCGGCCATCACCGATCTGATAGGGGTGCACACCGTGCTCGGCGCTTTTGTCGCCGGCATCCTGGTCGGCGAATCCCCTATCCTCACCCGGCACATCGACGAACAACTACGCGGCCTGATCATCGCATTCTTTATGCCGGTATTTTTCGGTATCGCCGGCTTGAACGCCGATCTCACCATCCTCAAGGATCCATCGCTGCTGGCCCTCACAGTCGGGCTCATCGCAATCGCGAGCCTCGGCAAGTGCAGCGGCGCGTTCCTCGGCGGCACGCTTGGTGGCCTCACGCCGCGTGAGTCACTGGCGCTCGGTACCGGTATGAATGCACGTGGCTCGACGGAGGTCATCGTCGCCACCATCGGCCTGTCCATGGGGGCGCTCACCCAAAATCTTTTCACGATGATCGTCGCCATGGCCGTCATCACGACGATGGCGATGCCGCCGACTTTGCGCTGGGCGCTCACGCGATTGCCGATGCGCAAGGATGAAAAACAGAGACTTGAGCGCGAGGATATGGAAGCAAAGGGCTTCGTGTCAAACCTCGAGCGGCTGCTGCTGGCGATCGACGACAGCGCCAATGGCAAATTCGCATCGCGGCTCGCCGGATTGATCGCGGGGTCGAGCGGTATGCCGACGACGGTAATGCACATCGATACCGACAAAAAGACCGGCAAGGCCGCAGCGGAGGTTGCCAAGGAGAAGGCGACCGAAGCCGGAGAAACAGTGAAGGAATTCGCTGCCAAAGCCGGCCAGGCTGTCGAGGCTGAAACGAGGAAGGGCTCCGAAGCAAAGGACAAGGCGGACGAGAAATCCGGGAGCAAGCTCGATGTCAGCACTATGGTCGAGAAGCCCAAGTCTGAGGCGGTCGCCGAGGAAGCCAGGAAAGGCTATGATTTAATGATCATCGGCCTGGAAAAAACGGTTGCCCGCCGCAACGAATTCCATGCCGACGTTACAAGTCTGGCAGCCGGCTTCGAAGGTCCAATTGCTGTCACGGACGCCCGTGACCTGCACCACGAAAATCCTCTGTCAGGCAAGTTTGACATCCTGGTGCCGGTCAACGGCACGGACGTTTCGCGTCGAGCCGCCGAGATAGCCATCGCGATAGCACGTGCGAGCAAGGCATCACTCACCGCGCTCTATATCACCACAGGCGGCAAGAAGCGGTCGCGGCAGTACGAAGAGGCGATCCTCAAGGACATTGTCGTGCTGGCCGAAAGCTACGACATCGAGCCGCGGACAGCAGTGCGCGCAGATCTCGCACCCGATGAGGCGATCCTGAAAGAGACCGCGCGTGGCAGGCATAATCTTGTCGTCCTGGGTGTCGGCCGCCGCCCCGGTGAGAAGCTGTTCTTCGGCGACACCGCGGCGGCGCTGCTGGAGAAATCCGAGCGGTCGTTGTTGTTCGTGGCAAGCTAACCGGAAAGTGGCGCCACAGGTCAGGCACCATCGCCATTTTTGCCAACGGCCGGCGCGCGGCCGAACTTGTTGTTTCTGGGAAATCCGTCCGGCGCGATCCGCCCCGCGTCGGCCCGCTTGCCGCGCCAGTTCGCCAGCTCCTTGAGCGGCGTCGTGAAGGCCCGCCCTGCTTTATCGAACCAGGTGAGCCCCTCTTTCGCAGGAAACGTCGTGACGTCGGACAGGCCTTTCTCATTGTACCGTTGCAATCTGACGCCTCGCCCGCGTGTCATTTCCGGCACCTGATCAAGACCGAATACGATCATCTTTCGCTTCTCGCCGACCACGGCGACCGTATCGCCAGTGATCGGCGCAATCGCCGCGGCCTTGTCGGGAGCCTTAAGGTTGAGCACCTGCTTGCCCTTGCGCGTAGTACCCAGCACTTCGTCTTCCGCCACCACAAACCCGTTGCCGGCACGGCTCGCCACAAGAAACTTGCGGCCTCCCTGATAGGCCATGGCGGCGACCACGTCGGCGTCCTGCTCAAGATCGATGAACAGGCGCAAGGGCTCGCCATGGCCGCGCCCGCCCGGCAGTTTGGAGGACTCGATAGTGTAAAAACGGCCATTGCTGCCAAAAATCAGCGTCTTGGCGGTTGTCTCGGTCGGGAACGAGAATTTCAATTCGTCGCCGGTCTTGAAGACAACACCCGACAGATCGGTGACATGGCCGCGCAGCGCACGGATCCATCCCTTGTCCGAGACCACGACGGTAATCGGTTCGCGCACGACCATCGCTTCCTCGATCGCGGCTTCGTCGTGCGCGGGCGCGATGCCAAAGGTGGTCCGGCGGCGACCGAGATCGGTCTTCGGACCGAACGTGTTCTTGAGGTCCTTGATCTGCGCCGCAATGGACTTCCATTGCTTGTCGGTCGAACCGATCAGCGATTTCAGCGCCTTCAGCTCTTCGCGCAATGCCTTGTCCTCTGCGCGAATTTCCATCTCTTCGAGCTTGCGCAAATTGCGCAAGCGCATGTTGAGAATCGCGTCGGCCTGCACGTCGGAGAGCTTGAAGGTCTTCATCAAGACCGGCTTGGGCTCATCCTCGCGCCGGATAATCTTGATGACCTTGTCCAGATTCAGATAGGCGATGAGATACCCGCCGAGCACCTCCAGCCGGTGTTCAATCTGCGCAAGGCGATATTTCGACCGGCGCAGCAGCACGTCGCGCCGATGATCGAGCCATTCGCGCAAGGCCTCGGACAACCCGATCACCATCGGAATGCGGCCCTTCACCAGCACGTTCATGTTGAGACCGATGCGACTTTCGAGTTCGGTCAGCTTGAACAGCAACTCCATCAAAAGCTCTGCATCGACGGTGCGTGAGCGCGGCTCGATCACCAATCGGATGTCTTCGGCTGATTCATCACGCACGTCGGCGACCAGCGGTAACTTTTTGTCGTTGATCAGTTCTGCGAGTTTCTCGACCAGACGTGACTTCTGTACCAGCCAGGGAATTTCCGTAATCACGATGACATAGGTGCCGCGCCCGGTTTCTTCCTGCTTCCAGCGCGCACGCACGCGGAATGATCCGCGGCCTGTCGTGTAGGCTTCCGCGATCGCTTCCGGCGTATCGACAACTACGCCACCGGTGGGGAAATCGGGGCCCTTGACGTACTTCAGCAAGGTGCGGCTACGCGCCTTCGGATTGTCAATGAGGAACAGCGCGGCGTCAC
Source organism: uncultured Alphaproteobacteria bacterium (assembly GCA_963828695.1). Lineage (GTDB taxonomy): Bacteria > Pseudomonadota > Alphaproteobacteria > Rhizobiales > Xanthobacteraceae > Pseudolabrys. The sequence continues at coordinate 632,506 of CAWHFS010000002.1, forward strand.
ACAGCTCCGCCGCGTTGTGCGGCGGGATGGAAGTGGCCATGCCGACGGCAATGCCTTGCGAACCGTTGGCGAGCAAATTGGGGAATGCTGCCGGCAGGACGACCGGTTCTTCGCCGGTTCCATCATAGCTCGGACGAAAATCGACGGCGTCCTCGTCAATCCCGTCAATCAGAAGGCGCGCCACTTCCGTAAGCCGCGCCTCGGTATAGCGCATGGCGGCCGCGTTATCGCCATCGATGTTGCCGAAATTGCCCTGCCCGTCTACCAGCGGAAAGCGTTGCGAAAAATCCTGGGCGAGGCGCACCAGCGCGTCGTAGATCGCCTGGTCACCGTGCGGGTGGAAATTGCCCATCACGTCGCCGACCACCTTGGCCGACTTCTTGAACGCGGCGTTGGGGTCGAGCCGCAGGAGGCGCATGCCATAGAGGATCCGGCGATGGACGGGTTTCAATCCGTCGCGCGCATCCGGCAGAGCGCGGTTCATGATGGTGGATAGTGCATACGCAAGGTAGCGCTCTTCGAGCGCCTCGCGCAAACCGACCTCTTCGACTTCGCCCTTGTTCGGGGGAATCAGTCTCTTGCCCATGCTTGATAGCTACTGCGTCAATCCGTCATGAACAAGGGATGAACGATATGGCCATCTAATCCTCCAAATTTTCGTCTTACCATCCAGAACTCAAGCGACGGATTCGCATTGTCGTCCGAATCTGGCAGCCGGCAGGGTCTAGTATGCTGAGTCGGCTTTCGATTGGGCCTTTTGGGGACGCCATCGTCATTGTGTCTGCCGGACCGCACCGGTGACCAGCGACATACCGGAGGGAAAAATTATGAAGGCCATTCTTATCGCGGCCCTGTTTGCGCTCGGCGTCGCGTTCGCCGGGACATCGGGGGCTTCCGCCAGGGACGCCGGCCCGGCCACCTACAAAGCGGCGGATGCCAGCTCGGTAACATTGTCTGCTCGTATACGTTGCCGATGGATCGAGGTCTGCCGCGGTCCCTGGTGGGCACGCACCTGCCGGGTGGAGCGCGTGTGCCGCCGGTGGTGGTAATTTCTGTTCGCGCATTCCAGTTCGCCGGCCCGGCATGTGCCGGGCCGGTTTTTTTATTTGCCTATGCCACACTCGGCAGTGCGCGACCAAGTGCGGCAATGAAATGGGCGCGTTCGTCGGCGAGAGCGAGCCCGCGTGGCTCCAGCACATAGCGGGTCAGGAAAAATCCGGTCAGCGAGAATCCATCTGCAATATCGCGGGTGGATACTGGCGCGTCGTCTTTTTGCAAGAATCCCGGCAGTCGCAACATCTTGTCGGCCCACGGCGCCCCGGCGGCGCGGGAAACCGCCTGGCCTGATTTCGGCGACACATAAATGAGATCTCCGGCAGATCCTGTCGCGGCGCACCGGGTCAAATCAAGGCCGAAGCCGAGCTCTGAAAGAAGCTGCAGCTCGAACCGCACGACCAGTGGTGCAGCAATGCCCGCATCGTCCAGATGATCAAGGACTTCGATCAACGCATCGTATAATCCGCCGTGCGGGTCGCGTTCGGGCAATAGCCGCATCAGCGCGGCCAGGTGGCCGACACCATAGATCGCATGGGGCGCCGCGAAGAAATTCGATGCCCGCAACCGCAAGCCCTCTACCGTGTAGTTTCCGAGATGCTCGTCCAGCCGCGCCCGCCAGCTCGCGCTCACACTGTTGCCGGTTTGCAAAATTGGTTTCATGCGCGAACCAAAACCGCCCCGCACCAGACCGAGATGTCGGCCATGTTCGCGCGTCATCAACTCGAGGACGGCACTCGCCTCCCCGTGTCGCCTGACGCCGATCACAATACCTTCATCGGTCCATTGCATGTCGCCGCTCAAACTCACGTAACGCGTAGCCTGTTCTACGTTACTCCTTCGGAAATTCCAGCCCCATTGCCCGGTATCGCTCGGGATCGTCACCCCATCCTTCGCGCACCTTTACGAACAGGAAGAGATGAACTTTGGCCTCAACGATCTTGGCAATTTCCTTGCGCGCCGCTTCACCAATCGCCTTGATTGACTGCCCGCCCTTGCCAAGCACAATCTTGCGCTGGCTTTCGCGCTCCACATAGATCGTCTGCTCGATGCGGATGTCGCCGCCGCGCAATTCCTTCCACATTTCGGTTTCGACGGTTGCATGATAGGGCAATTCCTGATGCAACCGCTCGAACAGTTTCTCGCGCGTGATTTCCGCTGCCAGTTGCCGCATGGGCGCGTCTGACATCTGATCGGCGGGATAGAGCCAGGGGCCCGGTGGCACGCGCGCCGCCAGGGATGCCTTCAGGTCGTCGACACCATTGCCGGTAAGTGCGGAGACCATGAATGTCGCCTCGAAACCGGCCTTGTCATTGGCGGCCTTCGCCAAACTCAAAAGGGATTCCTTGGCCACAAGGTCAACTTTGTTGAGGATCAACAGTTTCGGCGGCTTCACGTCACCCAGCCGGTCAAGAATGTCCTCGGCTTCCCCGTCGAGGCCCTTGCGCGCGTCAACCAGCACGCCGACCAGATCCGCCTCGTGTGCCCCGCTCCAGGCGGTTGTCACCATGGCGCGATCAAGCCGGCGCTTTGGTGCAAAAATTCCCGGCGTGTCGACGAATATCAGCTGCGATTTCCCTTCAACGGCAATGCCACGGATCAACGCGCGCGTGGTCTGCACTTTGTGCGAGACGATAGTCACCTTGGAGCCGACCAACGCGTTGAGTAAGGTCGATTTGCCGGCGTTTGGCGCGCCGATCAGCGCGACAAAGCCGCAGCGCGTCTCAACGGCCGATAGGGGATCGTCAGGCATCCAGTTTGTCCGCCGACACGCCTACCCGTGTCAGCATGGCGGCAGCTGCGGCCTGTTCGGCCGACCGCTTGGAACTGCCCACACCTTCAGCCGGCGGCCGGTCGGGCAGCACGACGGCAACGCGGAATTCGGGATCGTGATGCGGGCCGGTGCGCGCCAATTCGCGGTAGGCCGGCGTCGGCAGCCCGCGCGCCTGCGCCCATTCCTGCAAGATGGTCTTGGGGTCGCGCAATGGGCGTAGCGGCTTGAGCATGCGCGCCTTCCAGAACCGCTCCACCAGCTTGTCTGCTTCCTGGTAACCGCCATCGATGAATACGGCGCCGACCAGGGATTCGCAGACATCGGCCAGGATGGTTGCGCGTAACCGGCCGCCGGCGTGCGATTCCGAGTTGCCAAGCTTGAGTGCAGGCCCAAGGTCCATCGCACGTGCCACTTCGGCGCATGTTTCCTTGCGGACCAGATCGGCGAGGCGTCGCGATAATTCGCCTTCATTCGCCTTCGGAAATGCACGGTAGAGCATGTCGGAAATCACCAGACCGAGGACATGGTCGCCAAGAAATTCCAGGCGCTGATAGCTTCCACCACGGTTCTGCGGGCCGCCCGATAGCGCTGAAATATGCGTCAGTGCTCGCTCAAGCAGCGCCTTGTCGGCGAACTTGTAGCCGATCCTGTCCTCAAGCGCCGTTCTGTCCCTGGCCTTGCGGCTCATCTGACGATCGTGAACAGCCTGCTCCAGCGTACCGAAAACGGCCAGCGCCAGAATTCCCAGGCGCGCTCGCCATCATACACCGAAAAGAAAATGATCTGCGCCCGGCCAATGATGTTTTCAAACGGCACCGGTCCGACCTGGCTGAAACGACTATCGGTGGAATTGTCGCGATTGTCGCCCATCATAAAATAATTTCCGGGTGGCACGGTGTAGACTTGGGTGTTGTCGGCAAAACCATTGTCGACCAGGTCGAGCGTGTAATAGCTAACTCCGTTCGGCAGGGTTTCCTTCCAGCGCTTGACCGGGGCCGCCCGTGTACCCTCTTCGGTTTCGATAAAGGGCTCCGCCGGCTCGTGCCTGATTGCAACGCCATTTATGTTGACCACCCCGTCGATGACCTGGATTTTGTCGCCCGGTAGCCCAATGATGCGCTTGATGTAATCGGTCGAGGTGTCTTTTGGCAGTCGGAACACCACGACATCACCGCGCTGCGGTAGCCAGCCGCTCGGGATGCGACCCGAGAACAAGGGCGGCGACAGTGGCAGTGAGAAATGGCTGTAGCCGTACGTATATTTCGACACGAACAAATAGTCGCCAACCAGCAACGTCGCCTTCATGGAGCCGGACGGGATGTTGAACGGCTGAAACAGGAATGTTCGAATGACGAGCGCGATGATCAGCGCGTGAAAAACGACGCGAATTGTTTCGGCTATACCGCTTTCTTTGTGTTTTGTTCCGGAAGTCACACTCATCGGCCTCTGTGTCCCGCCTAATGGCTTAGCGCTCCCCGGCGACCTTGTAGCGGCTGCTGTCCAAGCACGCAATCGAGAACCCGGGAAACGTCAAATAAGCCGTTGGACGAACTCGTATTCCTCGCTTCATTGACTTCACTCGCCCGGTTCTGCCGCAGGAAGCGCAGATATCACCACGATTGCCTGCGCCGTCGGACCTTCGTCGGTAAGTGTGACGTCGATCCTGGCCTCGCAGCCGGCGGGCATAATTGCCTGCAGCCGTTCGAGTGCGCCGCCGGTCAGCTTCATGGTGGGCCGGCCCGACGGCAGATTGATCACACCAATGTCTCGCCAAAACACGCCCCGCCGAAATCCGGTACCAAGCGCTTTGGCGCAGGCTTCCTTGGCAGCAAAACGCTTGGCATAGGTTTCCACCCGATTCGCACGCCGCTCGGCCTTTGCTCGTTCAGCTTCCGTAAATATGCGCCCGAGAAAGCGCTCGCCATGGCGCTCGATAGCGCGCGCGATGCGCCTTACGTCGACCATGTCCGAGCCCAGGCCGACAATCATGGCTTGCCTGCTTTTGCGCGGCCGCGGTCCATGGCCGCGCGCATGAACTTAACGGTTTCAGCAAGGCCCTCGAATACCAATTCACCGATCAGGAAATGACCAATATTGAGTTCGACAATCTGCGGCAGCGATGCAATCGTCTCCGCGCTTGCATAATCAAGACCGTGACCGGCATGTACCTCGAGTTCGAGTCCATGCGCGAACTGCGCGCCAGCGCGGATAAGTTCCCATTCTGATGCTGCTTCAGCAGCGTGGCCCTCGATCAGCGCTTCGCACCACGACCCCGTATGAATTTCGATCACGGGGGCGCCAATCTCGGCCGCAGCTTCGATCTGCGCAGGCGCCGCACCTATGAACAACGAGACCCGGATGCCGGCATGCTTTAGCTCATGCACCACAGGAGCAAGTTGCCCGCGCTGCTTGACAGAATCCAGACCCCCTTCGGTCGTGCGTTCGGTTCTCTTTTCCGGCACCAGACAAACCGCATGCGGACGGATTTTGAGTGCGATCGCGACCATTTCACGGGTCGCCGCCATTTCAAAATTAAGAGGCTTATCGATTTCCGCTTTAAGTCGCGCAATATCATCATCGCGGATATGGCGGCGATCCTCGCGCAAGTGTGCGGTAATGCCATCAGCGCCGGCCGCAAGCGCCAGCTTCGCCGCACGCACCGGATCGGGATGGCGTCCGCCGCGCGCGTTTCGAATTGTCGCGACGTGGTCGACATTGACGCCGAGACGAAGTTTGGAAGCCATCTAACTCACACCGCTCGTCCCCACGGGCGCGGGAACCCCGGGGCTTTACATTCGGCCTCTACGATCGCTGCTCTGGAGTCCCGCTTGCGCGGGAATGAGCGAAGTATGCGGACGCGCGAACGCATTACTTATCCGTTTACCCGTTCCGCTTTCGCCACCACCGGCTTGGCGCGCAATTGCGCGATGATATCGGTAAGATGTTTGAGGTCGTAGACCTCCAGGTCGATCTGCACGTCGGTAAAATCGGGGGCCCGCCGCGTCATGCGGATATTGTCGATATTCCCGTCATGCTCGGCAATCACTTGAGCAATCTGGGCAAGCGATCCAGGCTCGTTTACCGATTGCACCTCGATACGCGCCGGAAAACGGCGCGGCGTACGATCGTCATCGTCCCAACGTACATCGAGCCACCGCTCCGGATTGTCCTCAAACTCGCCCAGTGCCGGCGACTGAATCGGATAGATGGTGATTCCCTCGCCCGGCGTGAGGATACCGACAATGCGGTCGCCCGGCACCGCGCCGCCATTTGGCGCAAAACGCACAGGCAGATCGCCATTGATCCCGCGGATCGGAATTGCCGACGCGCCACTGACTTCCGGCACTTTGAATTTGACCGAACTGAGCTTGCGCAGCCCGAACCATCCGCTCTCGGGTTTGCGATTAACCGCCATGGCAGCGGCTCGTTCCTCCTTGTAGTCGGGATACATGGCGCGGGCGACGTCTGACGCTTTCAGTTCGCTGCGCCCCACTGCCGCCATGACCTCCTCGACCGATGCCCGTGCCAGGCGCGGCAGCGCGCCGGTAAGCTTTTCGTCTGAATATGCAATCTTGGCGCGCTGGAACAAGCGCTCAACAATGCGCCGCCCGAGCCCGGCATATTGCGTACGCACCGCTACCCGAGTCGCACGCCTGATAGCGGCGCGCGCCTTGCCGGTGACCACAATCGATTCCCATGCCGCGGGTGGCGCCGCTTGCGCTTTCGACGTGATGATATCGACCTCGTCGCCGTTGTCGATTTCAGACAGCAGTGGCGCAATCTGACCGTTGATCTTGCACCCGACAGCGGTATTGCCGACATCGGTATGCACCGCATAGGCAAAGTCGATCGCGGTCGCATTGCGGGGAAGCGCAATCAGCTTGCCTTTGGGCGTAAAACAGAACACCTGATCGTGGAATAGCTCGAGTTTGGTGTGCTCCAGGAACTCCTCGGGGTTTGAACCTTCCGCCAGCAACTCGATCGTCCGGCGCAGCCAGGCGTAGGCGCTCAACTCGCGCGACAGCAACTCGGTTGGCGAGCCGGCATTGTCTTTGTAAAGCGCGTGCGCGGCGATACCGTATTCCGCGATTTCATGCATTTCGGTGGTTCGAATTTGCAGCTCCACGCGCTGCTGCCCCGGCCCGATCAGCGTGGTGTGGATCGACCGGTATTCGTTGGCTTTGGGGGTCGAGACATAGTCCTTGAAACGCCCCGGGACCACGGGCCAGGTCGTGTGGATGATGCCAAGCGCCTGGTAACAATCCGCTACCGATTTGACGATGACGCGGAAGCCGAAGATATCGGACAGCTGCTCGAAGCCCACCGACTTGCGTTCCATTTTCCGCCAGATCGAATAGGCACGTTTGCGTCGACCTTGCACGCGCGCTTCAAGACCGCGGTCGGCGAGCTTCCTGGTAAGCTGCTGTTCGATTTCTGCGATCAGATGCTGGTGGCGGTCGGCAAGCGCATTCAGGCGGCCGCTGACGACCCCATATGCTTCCGGATAGAGCTCCCGGAATGCCAGATCATCAAGCTCCTCGCGCATCTCATGCATACCCATGCGGCCCGCGAGTGGCGCATAGATTTCCAGAGTCTCCTCGGCAGCGCGGCGGCGTGCCTCGACCGGCATGTAGGCAAGCGTGCGCATGTTGTGCAGCCGGTCGGCGAGCTTGACCAGCAGGACGCGAACATCGTCGGCGATTGCAAGCAGAAGCTTGCGCAGGTTTTCTGCCTGCTTGGCTTCCTTGGTGACCAGGTCGAGCTTCTTGAGCTTGGTGAGACCCTCGACCAGCGCGCCGATATCGGGACCGAACAGGCTGTCGATCTCGGCGCGCGTTGTGGCGGTATCCTCGATGGTGTCGTGCAAAAGCGCTGCGGCGATCGTGGCATCGTCGAGCTTGAGGTCCGTGAGGATCGCCGCCACTTCAATCGGGTGGGAAAAATATGGGTCGCCGGAGGCCCGCCGCTGCTCGCCATGCGCCTTCATGGCGTAGACATAGGCGCGGTTGAGCAGCGCCTCGTTTGTGTCGGGGTTGTAGCGGCGTACCCGGTCGATCAGGTCATTATGCCGCATGATCGGCGGTTTGCGCGATTAAGTCACTTTTTCATGAATCTGCTGACCGGTTGCAACGACCCTCTCCAGCGGCGCCCGGGTCGGCGACTGCTTCTGCATCCGAGGAAGGTCTGAGCGCGCGCGCGCCATCAATATCCCTCATCACCGCCGAATCTGCCCATAGGGGCGGCGGCGGCCGTTACCACCATAGATATCACGTCAATTTGCCGGAGCCGCAAGGGCTACCGTTTCGGCCGGCGAAAACGGATCGGCCCGGCATTGTGACCGGGCCGTTACGAAAAATTTATGCGAAATCGTGGCGGAAATGGTTACTCGGCGTCGTCTTCCGGTACCTCTTCCGGCGGTGCCAAGCCCTCGAGGCCCTTGAGCAGCTCCTCCTCGGTCATTCGGTCGGCGGTCACTTCAGTGTCGTCAAAGTCTACCCCGGCTCCGGCTCCAGACCCGATTAGCGGCACCTCCGGCTCCGGCTCGTCGACCTCGACATACTTCTGCAGACTGTGGATCAGATCTTCCTTTAGATCGCCCGGCGATACCGTCGTTTCGGCGATTTCACGGAGCGCGACCACCGGATTCTTATCGTTGTCGCGGTCGACGGTAATCTGCGACCCCGACGAAATCATGCGCGCCCGGTGGCTCGCCAGAAGGACGAGGTCAAACCGGTTTTCAACCTTGTCGATGCAATCTTCTACGGTGACACGGGCCATCGGCTCGTCACTCCTTCAAATGGAACTGTATCCTGAATTTGCCCGCTTGGTATCCCTGCCGGGCGTAAATTTCAAGCACTTTTGTCTTGGTTTAGCCGCAACCGTCTGTTACCGAAACCATCGCAAGCAGGCCGCCCGCGGTGGACATTAGCGGCAACGGCGTGATTGCACGGGTGCCAGCTGAATTGATCGAAGGTGCCGTCAAACGTTCTGTTAACGCCGATCCAATGTCGCGCGCCGCGCATCTCGCGCGTTTGGCGTGCGCAGGATCTGGGACTTCGAGTCGTATTGCGAGAATCGTGAGAGACACACCATGACAGTGCCCGGCGAAAAAATCGCCTTGTTCATTGACGGGGCCAACCTTTACGCCACTGCAAAATCACTCGGTTTCGACATCGACTACAAGAAGCTGCTGCGCGAATTCCAGTCTCGCGGCTATCTCCTGCGCGCTTTCTATTACACCGCGGTGATCGAGGATCAGGAATATTCCTCGATCCGTCCGCTGATCGATTGGCTCGACTACAATGGTTATTCAGTGGTCACCAAGGCGACCAAGGAGTTTGTCGACCAGACAGGCAGGCGAAAGATCAAGGGCAACATGGACATTGAACTCGCAGTCGATGCCATGGAAATTTCTGGCTCGATCGACCACATGGTATTGTTCTCCGGCGACGGCGATTTCCGTTCTCTGGTGGAAGCCGTGCAGCGCAAGGGCGTACGGGTCACCGTAATCTCGACCATCTCTACCCAGCCGCCGATGATTGCCGATGAATTACGCCGTCAAGCCGATATCTTTACTGACATCGTCACTTTGCAGTCCAAGATCGGCCGCGATCCGGCCGAGCGCGCCGCGCGCGACACCTCGCGCGGCCCCCGCGACGACCGTGAACCGTCACATCATACGCCGCAATTCCTGCAACGTCCGCCCGTTCCGCAGCGTGCGGGCGCCGACGCCGGTGTTGACGACGACGAATTCGAAGACTGACGGCGAGCGCGTATTATGCAGGGGGTCGCGGGCGAACCGGGACGCGACTGTCCACGTTGCCCGCGGTTGACGGCATTTCGCACAAAATGGCGCAAGGAACAGGCGGCGTGGTTCAACGCGCCGGTTCCGTCATTCGGCCCGAGCAATGCACGCCTGTTGATCGTAGGATTGGCGCCCGGCCTACAAGGCGCCAATCGCACCGGACGGCCGTTCACCGGCGACTATGCCGGTGTATTGCTGTATGAGACACTGTCACATTTCAAATTTGCGCGCGGGGAATATGCCGCGCATCCCGACGACGGCCTGGAATTGGTTGACTGCCGCATCACAAATGCAGTGCGCTGTGTGCCCCCGGAAAACAAGCCGACGCCGGCAGAGATCGCAACTTGCCGCGATTTTCTGAAGGCTACCATTTCCGAAATGACGAGGCTTCGCGCGATCCTTGCACTTGGGCGCATCGCCCATGACAGCGTGCTGACCACGCTTGCGATCAAGAAATCAGCCGCGCCGTTCATGCACGGCGGCAAGAATTTACTCGGCACGCTAACATTGTTTTCCAGTTACCACTGCTCGCGCTACAATACGAACACCGGTGTCCTGACGCCGGAAATGTTCCGAGGGGTCTTTGCGAACATTCGGGCTTATTTGGACGCCTGAATCCAGGCGACGACTTCCGAAGCGCTCTTGTCTGGCGGGAAAACCGGGTAGAACGCCTTGACGATTACGCCATCGTCGATGATTAGCGCCATGCGTTTCAGCAAAGTCATGCCCGCCACGGAAAAAGTTGGCAGGTTGAGCGCCTTGGCGAGCGCAAGCCTCTCGTCCGACAGAAGCGGGAACGGCAGATGAAGGCGCGTCGCGGCCTCCTGCTGATAGGCAGTACCCTGCGTAGACAGGCCGAACAATTGTGCGACGCCCAGCCGCTGGAGTTCGCCGGCGTGATCGCGGAATGAGCATGACTGCGGCGTGCAGCCGCGGGCGCCTGGGATCTGGTCCCAGCCATCGGGCGGGTCGACACCTGGCACGCCGGTACGCGGATAGAGGTAGACGACGGTGCGGCCCGGAAGCTTCGATAAATTGACCGCTACGCCGCTAGTCGCCTGCAAAGCCAGATCGGGCAGCTCCATGCCGGCAAGGTGTCGGCCGGCGCCATCGTCCTTCGGCACCGGAATGTTCGGCGGAATAACTTGCGGATTATGTGTACCGGGCGCTTCGGTCATTTCTACGCTCCGTAGCTCATAAATTCCATCAACGAGCCGTCGGGATCGCGGAAATAGACCGAAGTACCCGCTCCCTTGGCGCCAAATCGCTGCAGCGGCCCGCGCTCAATTGCGATCCCATAAGATTTCAGGTGCGCAATGGCATCCTCTATCGGCCCCAACCATTCGAAGCACAAGTCGCTGTTGCCCGGCTGTACCGGCAATCGCGCCACTTCAGCCGGCTGAACGCCAGGCCCATGGACATTGAGTTGCTTGTCGCCGAAACGATAGGCCCAGCCGGAGGGGCGTTCAACCAGTTCTGCGCCCATCACATCGCCGTAAAATTTGTTGGAGCGCTCCCAGTCGGAGACATGAATGACGCAATGGTCGAGCTTGGTCGGAAGTTGCGCGCTCATAGACAGGTCCTGATTGACGTTACCGACGGGTCGCCGCTTTGCAACGAGCCCGGTAAGCTAGCTGAACCGCATGTCCTTCAATTTCTCCCAACCGCGCAACGACGAATGCATTGTCAGTGGCGTAATCTCGAATAGCACGATCGGCGGCGTCCGCGTTCGGGGTGTGATCGCCGAGATAATAGCCCCACACGACGATATCGGGGTTCCATTTTTTAAGGCGCGCCTCAAGACCAAGCACGACTTGCCCGTCGGCAAATGTCTTGCTGCCCAGAAACATAAGAAAAGGGCCGGCCGCAAGCTCGGGTGGATATTTCACACCATTTTCAAGCAGAAACAGCGGCGCCGTCGAATAGAATTTCCGATCGCAAGAGCAATCTTTCATTACGATCTGCCGCGCGTTGTGCTGCAGCGCGAGGACCTGCGCAACTTAGAAGTTTCCGCCTGGCTTCAGCGCCCGATAAATCAACGGCGCGATAATGATTGATTACATGCAGAACATCGCTCCGCCCAAGATGACGTACATCGACCGCGTTGCCTTCCCACCGGAGTTCCATGGCACCGAGAACAACAAGAGAAGGAAGGCAAGCGGGCCCAGATATTGCGGATGAACAAATATCGGCGAAATCGCCATAATATAGCTGGAGACCAACAGCAGTTGCTTGCCGCATTCCACGCGCCGCTCATCACCGCCGCGGCGCCAATGCTTCACCGCCGCGGCGGCGACAAACCCGATGGGGATCGACATCAACAGTGCGAACACTATTGTGGCACCGGCAATTCGCGTGCGGCCAGCGGCCAAATCCGCCATCTTGAAGGGCAGTATCAGCGTGTAAATCTGCACGTTCCAGCGCAGGAAGCTTTGATAGTCGCGCGCCAGGAAATAAAGGATCGGTGCAAAGCCAGCCAGAAATCCGAAACCGCACGCAATGATGACAGCAGGGTCGCGCAAAGCGCGCTCCTTAAGCAGGAAATAAAACAGCAAAGCTGGACAAAGCAGCGCGAAATAAAGTTTTGCCGATGTGGCGAGGCCGGCAGCGGCACAGACAGCAAACCCGCGCCAGCAGGCCGAGCCAGGCCGATCGAGCAGCGTCACTGCGGCAGAGAGGCAGAAAAGCGAAATCGAATAATTCCCGATTTCTTCGCTATTGGCCGTAACAAAAAGATTAGTGAGGCAAAGGGCAATGTAGAGAACACATAGATCGATATCGCGGGTCTTAAAGCGTCCAAGCACCGGCAACAGCACAGCCAGAAGCACGAATAGCATCGTTATCAGCCGGCCGAGCAGATAGAAGTTTACGTTTCCGGTCGCTTTGACCAGCAGGGAGTTGAACAGGATCGACAGCGGCGCCTGCACGAACGGTACATCGGCATAGAGGGCGCCATGTTGCGCCCACACGGCGGGCGCGAGCCCATACATGAAGTCATTTTGATTGAAAACGGCGAGGTCTTCCGCGACGAACAAGGCGAGCGCAACAATGGCCACCGCCGACAGAATGGTCGCTCGAGTTTTGAAGTTCGCATCGTGCAGAGACATCGCGTTCCCGAACGGGCCACCCAGAAGGGGGCGCTCCCCTATGCCGCCGATCGCCGATCCTCACCGGTCTTGCCGCAATCCGAGTCGCTCGCCAACGCGCCGCGCCAATGCCCACCGCTCGTCGTTCAACTTCGCGCCTCGCGCCCTCAGCTTGTCTATAGTTTCGCGTGCGGCGGTGCGCGGCGAGCCCGAATCGAACGGCGGCGCCGGATCATATTCAATCTGCAGCTGAATTTCCCGTGCCACCAATTCTCCTTCGAGAATGGCGGCAAGCGTCAACGCAAAATCGATCCCCGAAACGACGCCGGCCCCGGTGACAATATTGCCGTCGACGACCACCCGCTCATTGACCGCAATGGCGCCAAGTGGCTTGAGGTGCTCGATTGCAGCCCAATGACAGGTAGCGCGCTTGCCCTTGAGCAAACCTGCAGCCCCCAGCACAAGCGAACCGGTGCAGACCGAGGTGACATACTTCGCTCCAGCTGCCTGATTCTGCAAAAACTCAAGCACCGTCTCATCTTCCATCAGGTCCTGCTGACCTGGCCCACCGGGAACCATCACCACGTCGAGCGGCGGACAGGACGCATAAGTGGCGGTCGGCACGATCTGCATGCCACGGTCGGTCGCGACCGGATCGAGTGTGTGCGCCACCAGGTCGATCGTTGTGTCCGGTAACCGCGCCAGCACCTCATAAGGACCGGTCATATCGAGCTGTGTAAGGCGCGGGAAGATCAGCATTCCGATCCGACGCGTCATGGTCGTGTCCTTTTACACATGATTTTACCCCGTAAGCGGAACCCAAATCCGGTCAAGCGGTGGCGGGCTCGTTGGGGTCTAACCGCTAACCCTTCTGTCGCATCAGGCGACTGCGTTCACGCTCCCAAGAGCGCTTCTTGAGCGTATCGCGCTTGTCGTGCAGCTTCTTGCCGCGCCCCAATGCGATCGCGATTTTGGCGCGTCCCTTTTCGTTGAAATAGATTCTGAGCGGCACGATGGTCATGCCTTCGCGCTCGACTGCGCCGGCAAGTTTGTTGATCTGGCGTTGATGCAGCAGCAATTTGCGCGGCCGTTTGGGCGCATGATTGTAGCGGTGCGCCTGCAGATATTCCGGAATGTTGGAATTGATCAACCAGATCTCGCCGTCGCGCGCATCGGCATAGGATTCCGCGATCGTTGCCTTACCGGCGCGCAAGGATTTCACCTCGCTGCCGGTGAGCACGATACCAGCTTCGTACGTCTCTCCGATCTCGTAGTTGAAGCGCGCCTTGCGGTTGTCGGCGACCACCTTGAAGCGGCGCTCGGGTTTGGCGGCCATGGTGTTTTTGTCGATCAGCGCGATTTCAGCAGGTCGCGGATCTCGGTGAGCAACTCTTCCTGCCTTGACGGCGGCGCGGGTTTTTCGGCCTCCTTGCGCATCAACTGGATCATGGCGCGAATCACCATGAACAGGACGAATGCGATGATAATGAAGTTAAGCGTGATAGTGAGAAAATTTCCCCAAGCCAATACAGCACCTTGCTTTTTTGCCTCGACCAAGGTGGCGGCCGTGACCTTCGAGGAGAGCGGGATGAAGTAATTCGAGAAGTCGACGCCGCCTGTGGCGGCACCCACTATCGGCATGATTACGTCCCCGACCAGTGAGCTAACGATTGCCCCGAAGGCGGCGCCAATGATCACGCCGACGGCGAGATCGACCACGTTGCCGCGCAACGCAAATTTCTTGAATTCCTCGAGCATGGATCCGCACCTCGACGCACAATAGCCGCAAGCGCGGCTAGTTGATCAGCCCGGCATGCACCATGGCTTCACGGACAGCAGCTTGCGCCTTCTCCGTCGCTGGCACCATGGGTAACCGCACCCTGTTGGTGCATTTCCCGATGAGCGACATCGCGTACTTGATTGGCGCCGGGCTTGTCTCGACAAATAGATTGATGTGCAGAGGCGCAAGCTTGTCCTGCAGTTTAAGCGCCGTCGCAAAATCGCCCTTCAGACACGCTCGCTGGAATTCGGCGCAGAGGCGCGGCGCAACATTGGAAGTCACCGAAATGCAGCCGTGGCCACCATGAGCCATAAAGCCGAGTGCAGTGATGTCCTCGCCGGACAATTGGTTGAATTCCTCGCCTATGGCTGCGCGTTGCTGCGACACACGCGTCATATTGGCGGTGGCATCTTTGACCCCGGCAATGTTTTTCAATTCGTAAAGCCGCTTCATTGTGTCGACCGACATGTCGACAATCGACCGTCCCGGAATGTTGTAAATGATGATCGGGATGCCAATCGCGTCATTGATCGCCTTGTAATGCTGGTAAAGTCCTTCCTGGGTCGGCTTGTTGTAATAGGGCGTCACGATCAGCACCGCGTCGGCGCCGGCCTTTTCGGCATGCTGTGACAGTTCGATCGCTTCAGCTGTTGAATTGGAGCCCGCACCCGCGACCACAGGCACCCGGCCACCCGCTTGATCGACGCACCATTCCACCACTTGCTTGTGCTCGACATGCGACAGCGTCGGGCTTTCGCCGGTCGTGCCGACCGGTACCAAGCCATTGGTGCCCTCGGCGATTTGCCATTCCACCAGCTCGCGGAACGCCTTTTCATCGACCGAGCCGTTCTTGAACGGCGTGACGAGCGCTGTGAATGATCCGCGGAAGCTCGTCTTGGCAGTCATGGCGCGACTTCTCCACAATGGCTAAAGCCAACCCATAGATATCGGGTCAGGGGGAGCGATGAAAGCCCCAAAGGCTGTGGCGTGAGCCGGCCTTGCCGCGCTTTCGCCAGCGTTTCAGCCTAAGCTGTTTTGTCGCGATTTCAGGGTATCGCTTCCTCAACAATGTTGCCCTAATGGGGGGCTTTGGATCCGATTTGAGTCGCCTGCGGGGCCACGTAAGGGCTTGAATGGACGAGATTAAATGCAATCCTTTGGGTATGGCGCTGGCTCTGGCGCTCGCAGGCGCCCATGGCGCCGATTCGGCCATGGCCGCCGCCCGGAAAGTTCCCATGCCGCGCCCGCGGCCACCTATCCATAGCGCCGCGCCCTCGCCGGCCGTCGCAGCCACGTCCATTGTTCCAATGCCCTCCAATCGCCCGGCGATCGCGGGCCCGGGCCAGTCCGCATATGCGCAGGCCACCGTAGGCCTGCACGGCGCAATGTTCGCCGCTCATGCAACCTTCAACCGCATTCTGCGGCCGGTCTCCGGACCGTTCGCCATTGCGCCAACCGCCGCTACGCCGCCCGCCGACGTCGATCTGGTCAAACAGGTGATCGCAGCTGCGCGCAAAGGCAATGAAGTCGTCGCCGACATCGCGGAAAAATCGATCACCGATCCGGTCGCCCGAAAGCTTGCCGAATGGGTGATCCTGCGCAGCGACAATACCAACCCAACCTTCCAACGCTACGCCGCCTTCGTGAATGGCAATCCGAGTTGGCCGCATTCCCCGCTGTTCACCCGCCGCGCCGAAAACGCATTGTGGAACGACCAACTCGACGATGCCACCACGCTGGCGTTTTTTGCCAGACGGAAGCCGACGACCGCCAAGGGCCGCTACATGCTGGCTCGGGCGCTCCTCGCAAGGGGCGACAGGTCCGGCGCGGCGGCCCTGGTGCGTTACGCCTGGCGCAATCTGGACTGCAGTGCCGACGTCGAAAGCAAAGTGCTCGGCATGTTTGGCGGCATGCTGACGCCAGCCGATCACAAAGCTCGGATGGAGGACCGGTTTTATGCCGACGACATCGAAGCCGGCATGCGCGCTGCCCATCACCTCGGCGGCCAAGAAGTCGCGATCGGTCGCGCGCGGGCGGCCGTTGCCAAGAGACTGAAAAACGCCCAGGCACTTCTCGACGCAGTGCCAAGCTCTGCGCGCCGCGATCCGGGCTATGTCTTTGCCCGCGTTCAATGGCTGCGCAGAAACAACAAAGCCGAGGAAGCTGCAAAGCTGATCCTCAATGCGCCAAAAGATCCGAGCGTGCCGATCGATCCGGATCAATGGTGGCTGGAGCGGCGCCTATTGGTGCGCAAGCTGCTCGACGATCGCCATACGCAAACAGCCTATCAGGTGGCTCGCGATGCCGCCGCACCCCATCGTGGCAATTATCGGGTCGATCAGCATTTCACTGCGGGCTGGATCGCGTTGCGTTTCCTGCACGACCCCAAAACCGCGGCTGCCCATTTCGCCCATATCCCCAAAGGCACGGTCAGTCCACATGCGCTCGCTCGCGGCGGTTATTGGCAAGGGCGAGCAGCAGAGGCCATGGGTCAGCGCGCCAAGGCCGAAGAATTCTATGAGCAGGCAGCCAAGCATACCGCCACTTATTATGGCCAACTTGCGCGCGCGCGGCTTGGCTTGAGCGACCTCGGTTTGCTGGGGCCCCCGTCGCTTACGCCGGAAGAGCAGAAGGTTCTGAGCAATCTTGAGGTGGTGCGTGCGGCAGAGATTCTCTATGCGCTCGACGAGCGAGATATGCTGGCATCAATCTTTGCCGAACTTGGCGAAAGTGCCACCGATGTTGCCGGCATGTCGATCCTGGCCGATGTCGCCAGGAAGCATGACGACGGCCGGGCAATGCTGCTGCTGGGCGAGTTTGCGCATAACCGTGGATTACCGCTTGACTACTATGCCTATCCGACTATCGGCCTGCCGTCGTACAAACCGATCGCCCCGCCGATTTCGCCCGCAGTGACCTATTCAGTTGCCCGGCAGGAAAGCCATTTCAACCAGAAGGTCGTATCCAGCGCCCATGCCATGGGGTTTATGCAAGTGACGCCGGCCGCCGCCCACGATACGGCAATGAAATACAAGGTTGCGTACAACCGCAGCCGCCTCCTCTCCGATCCGATCTATAATATGCAAATGGGCGCGGCCGAACTTTCCAACCTGCTCAGCGGCTATAATGGCAATTATCTGCTGACTTTTGCCGGCTACAACGCTGGGCGCGGACGCGTGCGGCAGTGGATTGCCGCCTATGGTGATCCGCGCGATTCCAAGGTCGATCCGGTCGACTGGGTCGAGCACATTCCGATTTCAGAAACCCGCAACTACGTGCAGCGGGTCCTGGAAAATCTTCAAGTCTATCGTGCGCGGTTCGGCGGCGGCACCAAACTGCTGATCGAAGCTGACCTGAAACACGGCGGCACGACCAATTGAGCTCCGCGCCAACATTGGCTGCCTGTTCGCGGCGACATGTGATCGGCCAATCGACATTTTCAGCACTGTTTCTCCTGCTTTCGCGCGATGCTGTGATAGGATATGGGCGTATTCAGAATGACGGACGTTGGCCTATCCGATAGCGTCGCCAGCACATTTGTGTCCGCCCCGGACGGCTTGCGGCTGCATGTGCGGTGTTATGGCCGGCGCATTCTGAGTCCATTGCCGGTAGTTTGCCTGCCTGGACTTGCCCGCACCGCGGCCGATTTCGAAGCCCTCGCCGGTGCGCTGGCTCATGCTCAGGAGCGACCGCGCCGTGTCATCGCGCTCGACTATCGCGGTCGTGGCGAGTCGAGCTACGACAGAAATCCGGAAAATTATAGCTTCCAGGTCGAGCTTGACGACATGCTGGCTGTCATTGCCGCACTTGACGCCATGCCGGCGGTATTTATCGGCACTTCGCGCGGGGGCATCCTTGCCATGCTGCTCGCAGCCGCGCGTCCGACGGCGATTGCCGGTGTCGTATTCAATGATATCGGCCCGCTGATCGAGCCGAAGGGACTGATGCGGATCAAGGGCTATGTCGGCAAGCTGCCGCAGCCGACCTCCTACGAGGAAGCAGCCGAGATCTTGCGCCGGCTATTCGATGCGCAGTTTCCAAAGCTTGGACCGCAGGATTGGCTTGCCGCAGCGCACCGCACTTTCAAGCAGGAGAAAGGACGGCTGGTGCCAACCTATGACGTGCGTCTCGCCAAAACGATGGAGGGCATTAATTTCGAGCGCCCGCTTCCGCCGCTCTGGAAGGAATTCGACGCGCTGCCGGATGTACCGGTAATGGTGATCCGTGGCGCCAATTCCGACCTGTTGTCGGCCGCTACGGTCGAGGCGATGCGAGCGCGCCGCCCTGGCCTTGAAACGTTCGAGGTGCCCGACCAGGGCCATGCGCCACTGTTGGTTGAACCTGATGTGATCACACGGATCGTTGAATTTGCCGGCCGCTGCGATGAGGCGCGCACGCACTAGGCGCCTGCAACGCTCCAGGAACGTCAATTGCCGCCAGGCAAAGCAAAACCCCCGGCGGTTTCCCGCCGGGGGTCTTGAGTCATTCAAGTGCCTGTCACGCGATCAGGGATAGAAGTCCCGGTGAACGCGCAAGCGCACCGACCAGTTTTCCTGGTCGTCGAGCGTGTAAACGCCTGCAGGTTTGCCGCTGTTGGCACCCAAAGCGATCAACCCGGTTGAGGTCGATGCCGTGTTCAGGTTCGTGTACAGCACTTCGAGGCCCATGTAGAAGGTCGAGCTGATCGCCCACTGGGTGCGCAGACCGACGCCCCAGACCGACCAGTCCATGTCGCAGCCCGCATTGGCAACCGCCAGCGCGCCAACGCCAGCACCGTCACCCAAGGCCGAACACATCATCGCATTGGCGAGACCGCTGTAGTTGGTCTGGTGGTAGGAGCCATGCAACGTCGACTTCCACTGCGCGTTCCAGAAGTGGGTATAGGCCGCGTTCACCGCCCAGGTGGAGGTGAGTTCGAGGCCGGTCGCCGTGGGACCTAGCGCGCCGCCAAAGACGGCGTCGGTTTGCTTGCCGAAGCCGAAGTTCTGGCCATCGTACTTCGAGTAGTCCCAGCTCACCGCAGTGCTGTTGGAGTACCGCGAGGCACCCTTAGTAAAGTCGGCTTCGACCTGGAAGTAGTCGCCCTTCCCGATCATCGGCGCATTCAGTTTGAGGCCGACACCGACGGCAAAGCCCAGTTCATCGCTGGGATGGCCGGTGACTTCGGTAGCGCCATAGTAAGTGGTCGCCACGTTGTGCAGGGCGCCCATGATCTGGGCCGAACCCCAGGCCTGGTCGACGCGCAGATTGGCAACGATATCAGGGTAGTCATGCCCTTCGTAGTTCAAACCAACCGTGTTCGCTGCACGAATTGCCAGGGCACCGCCATCAAAACGCTCGATAGAGACCCGGCGCTGCACTTCCGCGGCGATCGAGCCGGAGAAGCCGTTGCCGAACTGCGCGGTGTAGCCGAACACGTCCCAGCCGCCGTCGCCGGTGTCGGACGAAGCGGTGGCGAAGCCGTAGTTGTTGGCACCGATCGAGTAGAAGTCGAAGAACGACGTCGAGTGACCGATCGTGAACCCCGCCCACTGGATGAACCAGCGGTTGGCGTAGTTCGCGGCAGTCGGGTTGTCGCCGCTGTTGTTGTTGCTGACGCCGATCGCGATGTAGCTGCGAACGGTGCCATAGGCGGTCGGGCTGCGGGCATCGAATGTCGCCGTGCCCTTCACGCGCCAGTTATTGTCTACACTCGTACGATTGTTCACGTTGTTGTTGTAGAACTCGGTCGTGAAGCTGCCATTATAGCCGGTGCCGGTTTCAAAACGGGCCCAGCCGCCGACCTTGATGCACATGTCGGTGCCCGGGACGTAATAGAACCCCACACCGTACAGACTGCAAATCTTCACGTACTGGACGAGTTTGGCGCATATTGCCAAGCAACTCTTTGCAACACCTTGCCAATTTCTTCAGTCCACTTCGCAAGCTGACGAAAATTTCGGCAGCCATGAAGGGGATGTTCTGGGTCAGGCGAAAAACCAACAAACTGATGGTGCACAGTTCTTATGGAATACAGCGGCGATCAGGCGGAAACGCGAACTGGGTATGGTCTGGGTCAGACCCCATCGGGCAAGCAGATACAGCGCAGCGGGAACGTCCGGCGATGCCTGACCATCGATCGAGATCATCTAATTTTGTGTAAACGCAGTTGCATAGCAGTGGACCGCCGATACAAGGCCGCCACGCCTTTAACGCGGAACAAGAGTGACAGAATGGCTGTTTAGTTGCGCCCGGTGCAGCGCACCCGCGGCCTAATTGGACTGTGGCGCAGCCGCCTGCAATCCGAAGCCGTTCTCGCGTTTGCCGAGTCTTGAAGGATCAATGCCCGGAAATGTAACGACTTCCTGGATCAGATCGGCGGCACCGCTTAGCGTTTCCTGCGTGAGATGCGCATATCGTTGCGTTGTGCGCGCATGGAGATGGCCGAGCAGTCCCTGCACGACATAGAGCGACACGCCGCGATTCACGAGGAAACTCGCGAACGAATGGCGCAGGTCGTGCAAGCGGACATCGGGGAGTCCGGCGCGCTCGCGAATGCGGTCCCAGGGGAAGAACAATGATGCCGACGGCCGCCCGGTGACGGGCGACGGGAAGATGTAGGGATTGCCCTCGATGCGAGGTGTCGCGGTAAGCAATGCGATGGCGGACTGATTGAGCGCAATGACCCGCGCGCGCCCAGATTTAGATTTCGGCACCAGCAGCGTCTTATTTTTCCAGTCGACGTAATCCCACTTTGCAAATGTCACTTCATTGCGTCGCGCTCCGGTAAGTAAAAGTAACATGATCGAACGCGCGGCCGTCTGATTCTCATCAATGTGGATCGCACGCACCAAGTTTTCCGCCTCCTCCTCGCTGAGGAAACGATTGCGCTGGACGTCGGGCCCGGCAGTCAAGCCTGCGGCCGGATTCTCAATGACACCCGGCACTTTCCACTTGCGGGCGAGATTGTAGATGTACCGCAGAATAACAATGACGCGGTTCATGGTGCCCGCGGCGTAGCTATCCGCGCGCATGCGATTGATCAGCTCGGAAATGGCGTCGGTCTTGATCTCATCGAGGGCCAGGCTGCCGAGCTTCGGCAGTATGTGAATGCGCAGTACCGTCTCGTCGGTCTGCCAGCTGTTTTTGTAAGTCTGCACGAAAGGCAGATACCGCTCATGCACGAAATGGCTGAGCTGCGGCACTGCCCGCATCTCGCGCCGCTTCTGCTGCGGGTCGGCACCCAACAGCGCCTCAGCGCAGATCTGCCTCCCCTTGCGGCGGGCCTGGTCCAGGCTGAGTACGTCAACCGGACCGATCTTGTATTGCCGTTCGCGGCCCCGTTCGTCCGTATAGCGCTGATAATAAGTCTTGCCGCCAGAGCAGCGGACCTCAAGCATGAAGCCCCGCTGGCCGGAATCGAAATAGTCGGTCTTCCTGCGACCCGGAAGACACGCAGCCTGCCGTACGACATTCGCGGACAACGCGATGGTTGGCATTACTCGACTACTGTTTGACGCGTTATTCTTATTTTCCCCAGCATCCGCCTTTTGCGTCCCCGAGAACGGCAAAAGGTGGTTAATACGCAAGCTTTGCGCATAATTTTCATGTAAATGTTTGCGTAAATACCCGTACTTGGCAAGGGAAAATCATAAATTATGACCTGTGAAACCTATTAAATATTCTTGCGAGAGAGTCTTCACTGATTCCAATGCCTTAGGTTTTTGCCTTCATTTGTTGGATCATTTGGGATGCAGCGGTCAAAAAAGCCTCCTGAAAAGGAGCCGTCGCTGCTTGGATATTTTTCATGTAATCGATTGAAATAGTCCTCGGCGGTACTGCACCAATACTTTGAATACACAAATCTGCTAAATATTTCAAACTTGGATACTTGGTCGGGGCAGCAGGATTTGAACCTGCGACCTTCTGCTCCCAAAGCAGACGCGCTACCAGACTGCGCTATGCCCCGCCCGGAACGACAATACTCGCTGCCAGCGGGCGTTCGATACACGCTTCGACCTGAGCCAGCAAGCAAGCCTCAATGGGCGTTGAAGATCGGATGCGCTACCCGGTCGCCCGGCGCGATGCCGAATTTTCGGGCCGTTCCGGCGATGACCTCCAGCACCGCACGCACCGGCCCCCCGGACGAGATTATCCTGGTCGACAGCGGCTCGGTATTTTCGGCGATGCGCAGAATGCGCCCATCGCCGCGAATGAAAATCATGTCGAGTGAGATGTAGGTGTTTTGCATCCACATGGCGACATCCTGCTCCCGATCGAAATCGAACAGCATTCCCTGTCCAAGGGGTAAATCCTTCCGGTACATCAATCCCTTTGCCCGCTCGACATCGTTGTTGGCAATTTCGACTGAGAAAGCGTGCACCCCGGTCTTGCTCGCGATCTCCAGCGTCTGCCGGTCAGCCGGCCGGACCGGGCCTACCGCAAAAAGCAGGCCAAGAAGAACGAAAGTGGTCCACCGAAAAGCGCGCATGCGCTCGCCTTTACGCGGATGGCCCTCAAGCAGCAATGGGAAAATCGGCGACCCGCTAAATTGGGCGCGGATCTCTGATCAATGCGACGCGAGACCGAGCGGCCCGCCATCCGGGCGAACCTCAGCCGCCATCAACCCCTTCGGCCCCGGCCCGAAGCGGACCAAAACGGTCTGACCTGGGCGCAATTCCGCGAGCCCATAGCGGCGCAACGTCTCCATGTGCACAAAAATGTCAGGAGTACCCTCGCCCCGGGTCAGGAACCCAAAACCGCGCAGGCGGTTGAACCATTTTACCTGGGCGCGCTCCAAACCGCTAGTCGGCGTAACAGTGACATGAGTGCGCGGCGGCGGCATCTGCGCCGGGTGCACCGCAGTCGATTCGTCCATGGTCAGAATTCGGAAGGCCTGCAATCCCTTGGGGCGCTGCAGCACTTCACACACCACCCGCGCGCCTTCGTAAGCGGTCTGGTAGCCATCGCGGCGCAGGCAGGTCACGTGCAACAGTACGTCGGGCATCCCGTTATCGGGAACGATAAAGCCGAATCCTTTGGCAACGTCGAACCACTTGATCACGCCCGACAACTCAACGAGTTCGGCTGCCGTATCGTCGACGAGTTCTCTGACCGTTCCCGGCCGGAGATTTGTCCCTGACATTTTCGGTTCAATCCCGTCCGACGCCATGACGCCGCACGCCGCCGCTTTTCTGGCGCCTCTTCAAGGGCGCTTCAACGAATCTGTGGATTCAAGATAACACCGGCCCTCATTCGGCAAAGTGCAAAATGTGCTTGCGCACAGGTCTGTACACAGCGCAGCGTCTTCGAATCAGTGGGGTATGAAGGGGGCAAGCACGTCGCCGATGTCATGGTGGACCACCAGATCGGCCAGTTCGTCGAACTCGGTCGGCTCGCGATTGATTATGACAAGGGCCGCGCCGCTGCGTTTGGCCATCAATGGAAAGCCAGCTGCCGGCCATACGACCAGCGATGAGCCGATGGCGAGGAACAGATCGCAGTTCCTCGTCAATTCCTCGGCGCGCTGCATCGCTTCAGCCGGCATCGCCTGGCCAAACGAGACGGTAGCCGTCTTGATGTAACCGCCACAGTCGCAGTCGGGAGCGTGTTCCTCGTTCGCCTCGAATTTTTCCCGCACCCACGTCAGTTCGTAGCGCCGCGAACATGCGAGGCACAGCGCATAGGTCGTATTGCCGTGCAATTCGACGACGTCGCGTGGGGCAATTCCGGACGATTGATGGAGATTGTCGATGTTCTGGGTTACCAAGCCAGGGACCTTGCCGGCGCGGTAGAGACTGGCAACGCCCGGTGACCCCGTCCGGGCTTGGCCTTGCCAAAACTCTCCTCCATGAGGAAACGCCGGCGCCAAGCCTCGATCCTCATCTCGCGGCTCGCCATAAAAGTATCGAACGGGATCGGCTGGTTTTTGGTCCAAAGACCGCCCGGTGAGCGAAAATCCGGGATCCCGCATTCAGTGGATATCCCGGCACCTGTGAATGGCAAGATTTTCCGCGCGCCCTCGATCAGGTTGCGCAGCCGAGAAATCGCGTTATCAAGATCGGCTGCGGTCATTATGATGCGGTCTTATGAGAAGTGGGCGACGGCCCATGTCGACGAGGTTCAGGCCATGAGATTTCTGCACACCATGCTGCGCGTGCGCAATCTGGATAGAGCACTCGATTTCTATTGCGACAAGCTCGGCCTGCAGGAGGTCCGCCGCCGCGTGGATGACAAAAACCGTTATACGCTGGTATTTCTCGCTGCACCCGAGGATGCCCCGACGGCAAGCGAAGCGCTCAAGGCGGGACGGCGCGATGCGCCGGTGGTGGAGCTCACCTACAATTGGGATGGCGATGAGGACGTCGGCGAGGCGCGCTATTTCGGCCACCTCGCCTATGAAGTGGACAATATCTACGTCACCTGCAAGAAACTGATGGATGCCGGCATCACTATCAATCGTCCTCCGCGCGATGGCGTCATGGCCTTTGTGCGATCGCCCGACAAGCACTCTATCGAGCTGTTACAGAAAGGCGAGCCCCTGCCCCCGCAAGAGCCCTGGAAGTCGATGCCCAATACCGGCAAATGGTAGGCCCACCGGTCGCTTGCCGCTGCCATCGAAGCTCATTATACCTCGCCGATATCCCGCGCCCTTCGTCTAGAGGCCTAGGACACCGCCCTTTCACGGCGGTAACAGGGGTTCGAATCCCCTAGGGCGCGCCAATAAAATCAACAGGTTAAGTCTGATTTAGACGTTGGAATCCGGACCGATCAAATATCCGTCAAATAAACATTAGCGAACGAAGGCGTACGCTGATCAAAATGTGTGGCCGTTTCACTCGCATGTACACGTGGCGCGAGTTGGTGGCGCCGACAAACGATCCCGGGCTAAAATTGCAGCTGGCAGCGATGGCAAGTGTCCTTTTCCGCTGGTAAGCAACGAAGCCGATACACGCCAAGCCAAGCAGCATCATGGTCCAGCTGGCGGGTAAAGGCGTTGTGTACTGACTGCCAACAGCCGCGTAGTCGAAACTAAACCCTTCGCCGTCAATCATCGTTTCAGTAAGCATCAGCTGAATATCGTTAAGGCCCGCTGGCAGCAAAAAATTGTACAGGTGATTGAAAAAGAAGTCTTGTGCCGAGGAAAGATTGTCGAAAGACCAACTGTTGAAAAGGCCACCATTCAAACTGATGTTAAATTCCGCGCTCTCAAAGCCATTTCCGAGCGAGTCGCTGCCAAGCAAGTAAAGTAGAAAATTACCCCCGCCATTGTATGTGAAATCGGCACTCTGCTGATAAGTAAGCGGCGCTCCCGCGCCGCCGGCACCGGCACCGGCACCCATCGAACCCAACCCGGCCATCAATGGCCCTGCAGCGAACGTGCTGACGACGGAAAAGCTCTGTCCAGAATTGATGGAGTTTGGAAGAGAGATGGCATTTCCAACCTGTGCGATTGCACTGGCTGAGCTTTCCCCACTGACTGGGCTTATGGCCGCAGTGTGAATCGAACCAAGACCGCCGAAACTGGTATTCGCCGTCGCCTGTGCCTGCCCATGAGAACCGGTCGCTGTGGACTGCGCTTTAGCCAAATTGCCGTTTTTTGTCGTCGCATTTGAATTGGCATTTGCGTCACCTGTAATGGCGCTGTATGGGCCGGTGCAGTTGCCGTTGGGGGTGCATTCGAAGTACGATCCAAATCCGCCCGTTGCTGTCGCGGTTGAATTTGCGGTGCCGCCTGATGTTGCCGTCGTAATCGATGTTGCGCTTGCACTTCCTCCTCCAAAAAATCCACCATTGCCACCGATAGCATTGGTCACGGCGTTCGCGTTGTCGCCATGCGTTGTCGTTGACGTTGCGATTGCGTTTGCTTCGCCGCCGCTGCCGATGTCGTCGCTGGCGGCGTTGCCACCGGTTGCTGTAGCGATTGCCGGTTCGCCATTTGTCACGCTCGCGCTCGCAGTGGCAGCACCGCCAAACCCGCCATACTGGCCAACGCCACCGGTCGCTGTAGCGATTGCCGGTCCACCATTTGTCACGCTCGCGTTCGCAGTAGCAGCACCAAACAAATAACCTCCAGACAAATAACCCAGGCTTGCGCCACCGGTTGCTGTAGCGATTGCCGGTCCACCATTTGTCACGCTCGCGCTCGCAGTGGCAGCACCTCCGGGACCACCCGGTATGGCGCTGCCGCCGGCCGCGCCGCCCGTCGCTGTAGCGATTGCCGGTCCACCATTTGTCACGCTCGCGGTTGCGGTTGCATTACCGCCGGGGAGTCCTTCCGTATTATTATAATAACTTCCAAATCCGCCTTTGCCGCCCGTGGCGGTAGCACTCGCAGAGCCACCAAATGAGCCGTTTGCAGTCGATGCCGCAAACGCATTTCCGCCCCATCCATCTATAAGACCAGTACCGCCCGTTGCATTGGCAGTTGCGTGTGCGATACCGCTGTTTGTCGCTTCTGCATTAGCCGTAGCGTTCGCGTTGCCGCCTCCAACTCCGGGATACGCACCACCACCGACTGCACCGGTTGCATTTGCGCTCGCATTCGCGATGCCGCCAATGCCGAAGTTTGTGGCCGTTGAATTTGCGGTCGCGCTTCCACCAGGGAAAGAGCCTGTGTGGCTAGGACCAGGTCCGTAGTCATAAGAGCCGCCGTCGCCGCCAGCTGCCTGAGAAAACGCGGTAACACTGCCGCCGTCAACGTGGCTGGCTGCCGTAGTGGTTGCGGTTGCCGAACCGCCGCCGCCACCGACACCGACACCGATGTCTTCAAAATAAGGAAACGCAGGCCCACCCCCAACTCCACCATATGCGTAGCTTCTCAAATTATAACTTGAAGACCCGTATGGGTTCGTTCCGATGAGTGTGCTTGTTGCGGTGCCACCACTACTAGTAATACCAGGGACGCCATAAAACCCGCCGCCGCCTCCGCCGCCGCCGATCGCGGTTTGCACCAGGTTGAGTGTGCCGTTGGTCGCACCGCCAACGGCATCGTTTAAGCTGCCGTTACTAAGCAGGTTAACTGAGCCGCCGTTACCGCCAGAATCGCCGGCGCCGCCGTTACCGCCAATCGCGGTGCCCGACACAGTGATTGTGCCGCCATTTGCCGAGCTGCCGAAAACCGCCGGACCAATGCCGCCACTGGAAAGGGTAGCCCCGCCGCCGTTACCGCCCATGTTGTATGTCTCGGCAATGCCGCCTCCATCTCCACCCCTCGCGGTCGCTGTGACCGTTGCTTGTTGAGCGGCAAAGCCGGTTGCTTGAGCGGTCGCGCCGCCGCCATCCCCACCTTTGGAAAAGTGCTCGTAATCAATACTTCCCAGGCCGGATCCACCGTTGCCTCCGGTAGCACTGGATGAGACTAATGCGGTCGGAACGCCGAACACGATTGCGTTCGATGTTGCGTTGCCGCCTATGCCGCCGGTACCGCCGTTGCCGCCCGTCCCCGCTGCGCCACCTGAACCGCCAGTGCCGCCTGTGCCAATTGCCGTCGCGAAACCATTGCCAGAGCCATCGGCGGTGCTGGTGCCAGCGGTCGCGCTACCAGCGCCGCCGGCTCCTCCGTTACCCCCGCTAAACCCAACATCTCCTGCGCCGCCATTGCCGCCGGTCCCACCGGTCGCGGTTGCGGTATTGCTCGAGTCGCTGGGCGACGCCGCTGTCGCACTCGCGGGTCCGCCTTGCGCGCCGTCGGTGCCGGCAGAACCTACGCCATCAGCGCCGTTAGCGCCGTCAGTGCCGAATATGTTTATTGTACTAGCTTCGGCAGGGAGGATCAGCAGAGCAAGAAACATTGCCAACACAAGGATAGCGGCGGGTAATGCGTAAGTTTTCATGGCAAAGCCCTCCACCTGGTCACGAACTGCGGGCTTCGCTCTCATCTCAAATAAATACACCGATAAGGGCCGACCGGCAGTTACTGCGCGGTGAGGCTCCTAAACACCGAATGGCAGTGAACTGCATTGATGTGGATCAACGGCGGGTAGGCTTCAAGGCCGTTTGCGGTTCATCGCCTCGGGAGGTGGAGCAGCTTCGCCACGGGTGCGGTAAATCTTTTCTCGGCCGCCGATGGCCTGTGCACCGCCGCCGACGAACGGGAGCCCTTCATTGGGTGCGGGCCACCTTCGTCGTATGGCTTGAGCCCGCGCATTTTCGGGGGCGATTTTTTCTGTTTCATCGTCAGACCAGGTCGTCGCTGTCGACCCACAGCCCGCTCGGCGCACCAGCGCCGAGAAACGTGCCACGCACCGGCACGCCTGCGTAGCCTTCGACAGCGAGCTGCGGAGGATTGCTGCCGGCACCCGCGATGATGCCGGTAACGGCGATGGGTGTTTCGCCGTTTAAGATAGAGCAGCGCACTGGAACGCCGAAACCATCGACGACGCCGGTTACCTGTAGCCTTGCCATGTAAGCCTCCTTTGCACTCGGATTATGCGACTGCGACCTGTTCGACTGACGGTGCCGCTTCGGGCGTGACGTAGTACGCATACTGCAAATAGTCTTCTCCGCTGGTGCCGTAGAAACGCAGCACGCCCTCGGTCTGGAAGCCAAGCAGGTGCAGCAGATCGTGCATGTCGGAACGATCGGCCAGCGTCTTGCATTCCAAACGGCGGCCACCATGCTCGCGGATATGCGGGATTGCGGTTTCAAGCAGCGGCTTCAACAGCGTCAAGGCGACATCGAAGCGATCGACGCCGAGTGACCAGATACGCCACAAGCCTTTGTGCTCTTGATAAACACCGAATGCGCAAGCCGGCCTGCCACCGCGCCACACCACCCAACCGAGACCGTTGTTTGAATTCGTTGCATGCATGATCGAATGCGCGATTTCGATCGGGTTCTGTGTCGGCACCTGGCCAATCAAGTCCGCCTTGTCTGCCGCGCCCAGATTGAACAGCAGATACTCAAGCGGCAGCCATGCCAGCTCGGTTGTCTTGATGACAGGCTTCGGCGTTGGCGTGATTGCGTTCATCAACTTGTCCTTAAAAATATCCGCGGCGTTTTGCATACGCGGCAGCGGCCGACACGAACCGCGGATGAGATCCAAGCCCGCTCTCGCCGATGAACTTGTAAAGCTTGTCGCCGGCCACGGATTTCAACATCCTGTTTGTAGCTTGAACGGCGCGGTCTGCATCGCCGTATTCCAGCCGCAGCGCCTCCACCGATTGCGCGGTCGCTTCTTCGCGATCGAACGTTTGGGGAAGTGTATCGGCATAACAAATCGCAACGGTGCGGGCTTCACTGTCGTTCAAAGCAGCCGCGGCGAATGTCTGGCGTGCGTTTTGTTCAAGCTCGGTGTTCCACCCGAAGCCACCTTCCTCCGGTGGCCGCTGATCGATGTTGAAACCGAAGTCGCTGTCTGGGCCGATCGAAAACTCGTCGGCCGCAAGTGGCGTCATTGCCTCTTCAGCAGCCTGGTCGACAGTATCGGGCGGTCGTATCTCACCAGTGAAAGGATCAGCCTGGCCGTCATTGTCCGGATAGAGCTTGATCATAGAACGCGATTCAGCTGCCGCGAGCGCCGGTCATGTTCCGGATGATCGCTATGAGCAGCGCGTCGTTGTACTGCGTGCGAAAATCCTGGATCTGCGCCTCGATCGGGTTCGGCTGCGCAGTGTCGGTAGTGTTCTCAGGCATATTCGATTTCCTCCTTCAAAGTTTCGATCGCGCCAAGCGCGAGCAACGCCGCGCCGCCGCATGCGACGATCAGGTCATCGGGCCCGCCATGACCGCGCTGACGCTGTTGTAGCGCCGCGAGTTGTTGAGCAACCTGCGGGTCGTCTGGCAGCTCGATAAATTCGAGCGCCGCTAGGATGTCGCGGCGCAGATCGGGCCGAACGAGTTCGCAAAATTCAAAAGAGATACCGCGTTGCTGAAATTGCTGTCGTGCCCAGTGCGTCGCATGACGGTCGGCCATCACCGTGTTGATCTTGTATTCGCGCAGGATTGAAACGAAGTCTTTGATGGTGCGCACAGGATCAAGCGGCGGTGTTTGTATCTCAAGCCGATCAATTCTGGCGTCGCCGTCCTTGGCCGCACTGGCGATTGCCAACACAAAACGGCCAGGGCCGTCGGTGGCGATTTCTACAAAAGCTTTTTTCATGTTTTGTCCTTTTTCAAAACGTGCGCGGTTTTCCTGGTTGTCGCGGTATGTGCCATCGCGCGATCGGCCAGTGCGGCTTCGTGCGGTGTCGTAATGCGCGGCTGCGATTGGCGCGGCATGCGTGCGAGCTCCAGACGTTCGAGCGGCCCGACACTGCGCAAGATTCGATTCATTACGTCGTCGATTTCATCGTTCATCAGTCAGTCCACCGTCAGTCCACCGCATAGGCCGGCAGCTGCGGCTCGTCAGATACGTCACGAATGTCATCCAGAAATCCGGCGCGGGCTTCCTCACGCCGCAATGCGATGGCGTTTTCAGCCGGGCTCGCAAGCGAGCTGTGGCTGGCACCGATCGCGTATGACAGCAATCGATGCGCCGGCTGCAGCACGCCGCGCTGTCGCGCCATCACCAGCGCACCCGCCGCCGCATTGGCCAAATCGTCATGACTGCCGCGCGGGTGATCGACACGCTCACGTCCACTCGCCCCGCCAGTGCTGCGCTCCAGCAGACACAGTTGACGTTCAAGCCGCGCATTATTTAGCAACACCGCCTGCCGCGAATTCACCATCGGCAGCAGCTCAAGATACAGTTCGGACTTGTTCAGCTTGACCTCGCTGCCGTCCTGCGTCGGCGGACGGTATTCAATCCCGTGCTCGCGAAATGCCGAGGCAACCCATTCCTTGCCGTAGGCATCCCAAACACTGACGAGACGCCATAGCGCTGCAATGTTTCGGCAAAACGCTGCACCACCGCCGCAGGAATAAACCGGCCCTCCACCTCCACCAGGCAGTCCAGCACCACCTGCTTGCCCTGCGCATGTGCAAGGCCCAGCGTCATGCTGTCACCCGCGCCACCGGACGGATCACAGAACGCGGTATAAACGATACCCGACTGCGGAGCGCGTTCACGGGCATCGTCGATGCAACTGCGAACCGCTTCGGCGAGGAACAGGGTTTCAATATCGGTGCTAAAGGCAACGCCGTATTCGGCCGCTGCCGCCGACGGGTCTTTCTCAAACTGCCGCGCCAGCCAGCGTGCCGAAATCCGCGGGTTCATGATTTGCGTCTCAGCCTGCGCCACCAGGATCGGGTCGCCCTCGTGCCCGAAGTGATCGCGGAACGCTTCCCACAACGCGCCCTTGCGGGCATGCGGGCTTGAAATCGCAATCAGCGGGCCTTGCGTCGTGGCCAACGCAGGCATCAACACCGACGATATGATTTCACTATCGGGCAGCGTCGCGTCGTCCTGATTATTCCAGGTGGCAATCTCGTCGCAGATCGCCGCAACGGCAGTAACCCACGAATGCGGTGGCTGGCCGGATAAACCTCGATCGCGATGCCGTTGCGGAACTCAAGCGTGTCGGTGGTCCTGCGCGTCAGCTGCCGGGCAAAGTCGGGATTGCGAGTAACAATCGCCTCAACGTAGCGGAACACCGCACGCGCCTGACGGCGTGAACCGGCAACGCAAACCACCGTCATCAGTTCGCCAGCCACGCGGGCATAAACACAGAGCAGGGCAAGATAGACAGCAAGAACCGCTATGGCGCGTGATTTACCGCCACGCCGTCCGAACACGCACCACAACTCTTCAACGCGCTCAGCCGGCGCCGTTTGCCGCCCGGTCAGCTCGCGATAGACAGCCAGCTCGTCATCCGTCAGCGGCTCACCCATTGCCGCGATGAGCAGAATGCGCCAATTGCGCCAAGTGTCAGCGCCCAGCGCCTTGCCCAGAATGGCAGGATCGGTCAGCGCCTGGCGAAGGGGGATGAGCGGTTTCATTGCCCGTCATCCGGTTCAGGGAAGCCGTCAGGGCCGTGGTGGCGATTTTGGGCCTCGCGGGTTGCGCGGAAGCCGTTTGATTCATGTCCAGCCTGCTCTGAGTTAGCAGCGGGCAGGCTATTGGCAGCTTGGTCGAGCAGAGAGCTAAGCGGCGATGTCACATCGCGTGGCTCAGGCGCGCCGATGACTTCGCCTCGCGTCGCCTTGCATTGACCAGCGTCGCGATGGTGGCCGGCTCAACCGGATCACCAAGCAGGAACCGCGCCATCTGATCTTCGATCATCGAAGTCAGCAGCGCCCATGTGCTCGCGTGCGTCGTTCGCATGATGTCGAGACGATCGGCACCACCGCGCTCAGCCATCAGCCGCTCGCGCAGTTGATCAGCCCGCTGCCTGGCACGCGTGCGGCCGTCCAGGTCTTCTAGTGTCAACAGGCGCAGCTTCCGCCCGCCTTCGGTTCGGCTTTCAGCGTCTACCGCCGCCGCACTTGCGCTCAATTTCAGAGCCTCCTGAAACAGCTTTACTCGACGTATATTTGATTGCATACCTGCCCGAAAAGATAAAGCATTGATTTTATACGTACATTGTCGTTCGCCAGCGTTCATGTTACCGCCGTTCGACGGCGTTCACATCGACGCAAGCGCGAGCCGCAAGGCTTAAGGGGCTACCGGGAAAGAGGTTTGGAGAGGCAGAGAAAAAAGAGGTTTTGAGGGTGCTGAAACTCATGACGCTTATGACGGGTCCGTGGGTTATCCCAGTCACGCGCGCGCGCGTAGCGTCGATAATCTATGGAAGCGTCATATGCGTCATGGACTGTCGGGTTGTGGGGACCGGGCATTGAATTCATTAAACATTTCTGATTTTGGAACTTGCTTGCTTTTGCCCGGCTGGCTGCTAGCCCCTATTGAAATTTTACTGCGCTGCGAATTCAAAAAGGCGCCAGTGACGACGCCCGTTGGAATAGGACGGTCAAATCCATAGGGTTTCTTTGTGCCAATCGTTTGTGAAACCAGCCGATTGGAGCGAGATGATTGTCGACTTGGGAAATTCTGAAATCAGCTCTTTGACGCGCTCTCGCCATTGCGAGGCCGGGTTAATCGAATTTAGAAAATAGGCGCAGATACACAGACTTCCATACAAGCGAGTCAGGGAGTGTGTGTTTCCTTCGATGTGGCCAAGCGAAGGACATTGGGCTTTGGACGGCCAACGAGGCTGCACTGCGCTTGCTTTATTCCACAACCTGCTGTGATGGGCACATATATTTCTGGTTACGTTTAGTGAACGTAGCCAAGTCTCCATAACTGAAAATGAGGGCACCAAAAATTTGCTCGCCACTTTAGTTTGATCGGCCTTTCGCATGCCGCTGTAGAGAACTGACATGGCACCAAAGTCCCAAACTTCGGCGGCAATCCAAATTGGTGGAACCTCACCCGGGTAGCGAGTTTTGAAATGTTTGGCGAACTCCTCCTTGGACTTTGCAAAGGCATCGTCATGCCGACGCAGCCATTCAGCATGATAGGTAAGTCCACTTTTCGGGTCAGTTCGACGTGTGAAATTCGGATGAAGTTGGTTTGGGTCTCGATGTGCGTCTGGGGCGTATGCGCCTAATGCCAATGTTATTTGGACGCGCAGAGCGATTTCAATTCGCTCAATTGCGTCCAAAACAAGCATCCTAAGTTTTTTATCGAAGACATAAAGTTCGGCAACTTCGGCAAGCGTAGTACCAGCTCTAAACTTATCGGAGATGACTGTACGTCCACTGACCGTGGTAGATTTGCGATAGGGGTATGAATACCCACTTAGTCGATAGTACCCGATTTTTTCTAAATGGTTTTGAGCGAGAGCATCATCTGAAACCCCCATTCCTCGGCCCTTCATAAGAGCTAATTGGTCTGAGAGAGACAGATAAGGTTTTGTGTAAGGCATTGAAAAGCCTCACAAAAATGAAGACCGACCCGTACACTTTCGTGCAGAGGGGCCGGCCATGTTGGTTGTTATATGATTCACGGGAGCGAGTCCGTCAATGGATTTGTTTTCAGGATTGTGGGTACTTTCTTAACGAGTTTTGGTTGTGTGGCCAAGCCACTGCAATCACTATAGAAGCTCATTTCCCCTTCAATTACTTTGAACTGTTTCCGACGATCCGGCGCGGTCGTGACTGGCGAAATCCGTCAAGTAGTCAGCGGGGCATTCTTATTGCATTCCCCCATCGCCGTAGTTCATGCGCAGCTTGATGCCGGCATAACCGCGACCGTCCATTCGGCGCATGAATGTCAAGCCGCGTGTTTCAAGAAGCTGTGCGAAGCGTTTTTGCGAACCAATAAATTCGCCGGCCTTGGTTGCCCAAGCCGACCAGGAAGCAAAAAGCCGGCTCGACTTTTCCCATGCCGCGGGATCGCGGTCGCCGCATTCTTCGATCCACGCCGCAATCGCATCCTCGGCTTCCAAATAATCGCGTGTTGCATCCGTCACGATTTGCGGTGGGGCAAGCCCGCGCTGCAACCACTCAGCGCAGCCTGCAATCATCCATGCGAGGATGCCGGGCAATTCAGCCTTCAGCTTTTCAGGCAATGTTTCGTCGCGTTCATCTGGCGGGATCGTGACGGTAAACGGGATCAGATTGAAGCGGCGGCGAATGGCCTCATCGACCGAGCGCAAGCCTGGCTTGTGGTTGCCGGCGGCAATCAACTTGAACTGCGGAATGTACTCAAAGAAATCCTGCCGCATAAATCGCGCGGCAATCTTGTCGCCACCTGTTAGCGACTTAATCCGGCTCTCGGCCCAACGCCGTCCCTCTTCAGTTTCAATGGCAGTCACCAGCCGCGCACCCCGCAAGCCCGCCAGGTCGGTGGGGTGACGGTCGTGGCTGGTCGCGGTAAACGTCTCGATCGGTGCCGTCTTGTGATAGTCGCCCGCCGCTGCACTAATCGCATTGAGGAAAGTCGTCTTGCCGTTGGCGCCGAGGCCGTAACAGAAGAACAGGGCGTGCTCGCGTGTTGACCCGGTTAGCGAATATCCAGCCACCCGCTGCAAGTAGTCGATCACCTCTGAATGGCCATCCATGATCCGGGCTAGGAATGCTCGCCAGGTCGGAATGGGTTGTTTGGGGTCCGGGGCCACGCCGGTGATCTTTGTCAGATAGGCGCGCGGGTCATGCTTTCGCAGTTCACCAGTGCGTAGATCGAGAATGCCGCCCGGCGTGTTAGCCAGAAACGGATCGGCGTCCCACTGATCAACAGTTGCCGCAAGTCGTCGATCGGCTTGTGCGAGCCGCTCAACAGCGCCAATGGCCTTAGCGCTGGCAATAAGCTTGGCGACTTTCGGTTGGTTGCATTCTGCGGACGCCTCGCGGCAAATCCTTCGCGCCAGGTCACGCGCTTGCAGCGTGTCGTCCGGCGTCCATCGCGTTTCGTCCCAAATAAACCACCTGCCCAGCGCCGCGACATACCTCAGACGATCGACATTGGCCTCGGCAAACCGCAGGGCTAAAGCATCGTCGGTAAATTCCGGTGGCCGCGGTTCGTCTCGCGGCGTGCGCCCGGTTTCCCTCGCGCGCTTGGCGTCAATCGCGATGACGGTACGGTCCAGGTCGTCTGTATTTGCCATCACGGAACGGGCTCCAGCATGTCGGCCGCGTCAAACTCGGCATCATCCCGGCCGACAAGATCGAGGACGCCCGCATCACGCGCCCATAGCAACGCGGCATCCGGCGAAATCAGCCCATCACGCAACGCAATCCCAATTGTCTCCGCTTCATTCACAAGGAGCCGTGCGCGCAAAGCCGCGCTCCGCAAGGCGGTGATAGTGTAGTCGCGATTCATGCTGCACCACCTTCCTTGGTGGCGATGATGTCGAGCGCTGCGCCGACAGGGCCAAGCGCCCTGCCCGCGCCGTCGCGACAAAGTGCTTTGCGGATTTCGTTGATGTCGGCGCCGTATTGAACCGCAAACGACAGGATGATCGCGGCGTCACGCGCTTTCGTGTCGCTCTGATTGCCCATTTTGTGGTTGTTCAAAAACAGTTCGCCGACGCGACCATCCTCAAATCGGCTTATGGTCGCGCTATAGCGCAATCCGCCGACTTCGAAAGTGAAGGTTTCGCTCCCGCGGCGGTCGGGTAATCGTTGGCGTTGCGTCATGGCGTCACCTGCCCGCGCAGCAGCTTGTGCCCCTCAAGCCATGCAAGCGCCTGGTCGATACCGACCGCCGTGCCGATGATTGCACCAGCAGCGCGCATCCGTTTGTGCGTATCAACTTGAGTTGGTGTCAGGCGGCCACTTGTCGCTTTCAGTTCGAGGCCAAACGTCTGACCATCTTTAATGAGGATAATGTCTGGTACGCCAGGCACGACGCCCATACCCACGAGGATTGCGGCTTCGATGGGTGAGCGCCAACCGCCATTAGCCGGATGAAAGGCAAATACGCCCGGCGCGCCACGTAGTGACAAGTGCTGGAGCACGCTTTTTTGAATTTGCGTCTCTGGGTGACGGCGTTTCATCGCGGCACCCCAGCGAAGAATGGCCGCTGCCAGCGGCGGTCTTTGCGAAATTTCTGCACGCGTGCCGTCCTGGTTTGCAGCCAGTCAGCACGGTCTTGCGATTTGGGTCGGGCCGGTTTAAAGGTTTTGGCGTTTCCAGTGCCTACGACCTTCCGGGCCTCGCCGCTGTCACGGTTGAGGCCCGCGTCTTTTTGGTGCGCCATTTGTCATGCGGCCGTTTTGACCGGCAACGCACGAAGGAAATCCTCAAGATCACTGGGCAAAATAATCGTTCGGCGGCCAAATTTGCGCGCCGGCAACAGCCCTGCCTTAATCGCAGCGAAAATGCGGGTTCGGCCGATTCCGGACCGGTCCACAGCTTCCGCGATCGTAAGGCCAAATTTTTCAGAGTTCATTCGAAGCTCCCATAGTTCATCAGCGGGAGCGTGGTTTTCGGCGAAACCGGAGTGACAATGAAGACGGGTCTGGGTCACCCGAAGCTTTTGACCGCTATATCCAGAATTTGCTCTGCTGCCTTTTGCGGCGAAATCTGTGAATTGCTGGCAAGCTTATCAACAAGATTGCGGGCGTTTTCAAAATGCTGGTCAATCGATTTTGACTGACGCTTTGACCTCCGCTGTTTGCGCCAGTTTTTTATGCCCGTTTTTATGCCTGTGCCTTCGCCGCCGGTACTACGCAGTTTTCTTTCGGCCTTCCTACACGCTTCGTCGGTCCCACCATGATAATCAACATACACTGCAGCGTAAGCCAATAGTGCCTCACGCTGCACTGTCGTCCGCGGGTCGCTCTTCATTTTTTGCCGCTCGGGAATTCTCGGCGGTCGCCCTTCGGCGCGGTTTGCAAATTCACCAATCAGGTCGGAGAGCATGAAGCAAACATCAGATGGAGTGTTTGTTGCACGCGCATAGTTGTTGAATGCAGCCGCTACTTTCGCAAACGCTTCAAGCTTGGCGATTTCTCCCGCTTGCTTGTAATGGGCAGCGGCATCGAGCAACTCCGTAATCAGGCTCGCATGTGCTGGTAGCCAATCCGCCACGATATCTTTCACCATCAACCTTCTCTCGTCATCTGTGATCGTCATGCCCGCCCCCGCATCGTCACGACCTGCCGGCGCTTGTCTTGGGGCAATAGCGGCACAACGGCACGCGCGACGAGTTCCTCCAGGCCGTCAACAATCCACCGGCTGTAGTGGCGTTCGATCATGGCCACGCTTGTGTCGTGCATCGCCGCAACCAGCCGGATCGGCAGTCCCGCCTTGATGCCGCGCACGATGCTGCTGTGGCGCAGCGCGTAAGGGATCACATTGGCCATTTCGGCCCGCTCGCGCACGGCTTGCCATGGCCGCGCAAATTCGCTTGGCGACTGCCACGGACCTCGTCCCGCGCGCTTCCATTCAATCCCGCCAGGTGCCTGCTTGTGACGCCAGCGTTCCGGCAACAGCGCACTGGCCGGTCGGCCCGTTACAACCGGGAGCAGAGCATTGAGTACATCTTTGCCAACGGCGACGGGAATACTGCCGCTTTTGTCGCCCCTGCCCTTGCGGCTGACCGGCACCAAAAGTCGGCCCTCTTTGCGCTGCACGTCGCCAACGCGCATTCTTACAACCTGAGAAAAGCGCGCTCCGGTGGCTGCCAGCAGGACGACCAGGCGGTACAGGTCTCCATCCCATTTCTGCTCCGCATCGATTTCGGCGGCGGCGGAAAGCAGTTTCGTAATCTGGGCGTCAGCGAGGATTTGATTGTCGCGAACCTGTGGCGCGGCAACAGCGCCATGGCTCGTCTTGGCTTTAAGACCGCTCTTGATCGTGGACAGCAGGCTCGGGTCGAGGTTGCTGTCATGGTCGTCATAAGCGCCATTGAGTGCGGCTTTCAGGTCATTGACCAGGCGTTGCTTGCTCGTAGCTTTAAGCGAGCCGGGTAAACTATTGCGCCATTTCAGCAAATCCTCTTTTTTGAGCGCGTGCAGGTGTTTGCTTGCAAGTTGCGCTGGCGGGATTGCGTCTTGAGTGCCGCGCTTTTCCCGGCCCAGGACATAACGGGTAAGCCGCTGCCCAGCGTCGGAGCGAACTGGCCGCTTCCTGTGCTCGCTGTCGCGCTTATCCCGTTCGTCAATGTAAGCTTCCACCGCGCTAGCCACCGTGGGGGCCGGGCCATCGGCGGCGGCCCGCGCTTCCTTGCGCGCGGCGTTGACGGCTTTTTGCGCTTGCCGGATGGCGGTGTTGTAGTCGAGCGTCCCTTCGCGCAGTTGGTCGTCAGCAACGCCGATCGAAACCTGCCGGTAGCCCTTCCCGTTGCGCCAACGGACGAACCACACGCCGCCGTGCCGGCCCTTGCGATATCCAAGGTGCACCTCGGGATCGATCCCCTTGTAGTGAAGGCCTACCGGCAATTTAGAGCGAGCGTTGCGGGTCGAGATCGCAGCTTCCGTCAGGGTCTTGGCCATTGGCGCCACCCTCCTACCATCAAATATCAGTCAAATATATGCCTGTGTACCACAATGAACAAGAGTGAACTTAACGCCGTAAATAATGGGTTTCTATGAACCCAGGTGAATGGCTGACGGCGATTTTCAAACCCTTTCACGGCGGTAACAGGGGTTCGAATCCCCTAGGGCGCGCCAGGTTTTTCCGATTTGAGCGGAGCCGACCAAGCTGCTGCCGCCGCTACGCCGTCGATCCGGAATCAAATCTCGCCGGTTTCGAAATGCCCGAATGCCGGGCCCAACATCTGGCGAACGCGGAGCAGAGCGTTTCGCGCGGTGTAAGCATCCAGCGCCACGCGCATCAGCCCGGACAATTGCGATGGTCGTGCGAGCAATTCGCGCAGAATTGCCATCACGCTTGTGCCGCCACCGGGCCGCATTCCCGCAATGGCCGCGGCCGGCACGGCGCGATGGGCGGGGTCGACGACGACCCTGACCGCCGCAAAACTCAAGCCGTGGGCCGACGCCAGCCGGGCGACAAGATGCGATTCAATATCGACTGTAAGAGCACCCGTGGTGACGTGCATGCGCTGTTTGTCTTTGGGATCGATGACCGCGGAATCGACGCCGACAATGGGCGCATGGCTGGCGTCCGGGATCATCCCAAGAAGTCTTTCCGTCCAGGCCCGATCGGTCGGACGAACGTGGTGCGCGTCAATGACTGAAGACGCAATAATCCAGTCGCCCGTGCGCAAATGCGGCGCGAGCCCGCCAGCCACGCCGAAACTGATAATTCTTCGGCACCCCCGCTTGATGGCCTGCTCGAGCGATTTCGCGATGACATGTTCAGAGTCGCGGCAAATGACCGACACGCCCGGCCCTGCCGCGATACGTGCCTCAAAAGCCAGTCCGACGAGCGCGACGACAAGGCTTACAGCGGAGGACGACGTCGTCTTCAGGACGCCAGGCTCGGCTTTAAAGTCAAAGACGGCCGGCGGGATAGCCAACGGTTCACCTGACGCCAGAAAACATGACGGCTGAAAGGACGAATATTCCGCCAGCCCCGCTCGCCCCATCAGCATGCCCACCGCTTACTCCCCGGTTTGTCCGATCAAATTCAAGCAAATATCGTGCCGAGACGCCAGCATCCGGTGGGTCCATGAGAATTTGATGATGCCCCCCTGCACGCCGCCGTTACCGCCGGACGGTATCATGGCAGCGTCAGACCACAATGGCGCCAAACTGCATGGGTGTGTATCTGGATTGAACTTCCCTGCTTGCCGCATTTCGAATAGACAACCGTGCGTGGCAGCGCGGTTGCAGCAATCAATGACCAACAAAGAAAAGATTCTCGTGACCGGGGCAAGCGGTTTCGTCGGGTCAGCGGTCGCGCGCAAGCTGGTCCAGGCGGGCTATTCGGTACGCGCGTTGGTGCGCAGCAATAGTCCGCGCGAGCATTTGGCCGAACTGGAACTGGATTTTTTCAAAGGCGACCTCCGTGACCGCGAATCCGTCGCGCGAGCGATGGTCGACATACGCTACGTCTTTCACGTGGCGGCCGATTATCGGCTTTGGGCGCGGGATCGCAGCGAGCTTTTCGCGTCCAATGTCGAGGGCACCCGAAACCTCATGGAAGAGGCGATGCGGGCCGGCGTCGAGCGCGTCGTCCATACCAGCAGCGTCGCGACCATCGCCCTGCGGCACGACGGATCGGCTGCCGACGAGAGCATTGGTTTGCGCGAGGATCAGGGCGTCGGCACCTACAAGCGCAGCAAGATCGCAGCGGAGCGTTTGGTCGAGACCATGATCGCCGAACGCGGTCTCGCGGCTGTCATTGTCAATCCGTCGACGCCGATCGGTCCATGCGACGTCAAGCCGACGCCGACCGGCAGGATCATCGTCGAGGCGGCTTGCGGCCGCATGCCGGCATTCATCGATACCGGCCTCAACTTGGCGCATGTCGACGATGTGGCAAGCGGACATCTCGCGGCCTTGCATCACGGGAAAATAGGCGAACGTTATATTCTCGGCGGCCAAAATGTCCTGTTCTCGCAGATGCTGCGTGATGTTGCCGGCCTCGTTGGCCGTCGTGCGGCGCGCCTGCGGCTTCCCTGGCCGGCGCTCATGCCGATTGCATACGTTGCCGAGGCCGTAGCTGGCATCACGGGACGCGAACCTTTCGCCACCATGGATGGGGTCCGCATGGCGAAATACAGAATGTTTTTCACTTCGACCAAAGCCAAGCGGGAACTCGGCTACCGATCACGGCCCTACGCCGAAGGAATCGAGGCCGCAGTCCGCTGGTTTCACGACGCTGGGTATTTAGCGCACTAACAGTTCCGGTCAGTTGTCCGGGACCGGCATTGCGGCTCAAATTCAACTACATAAAGCGAATTGGTATTATTTTGCGCCGCGCGTCATCGTGCCGCGCCCACAATATGGCTCATAGCTGCCATGCGAAGATGTGTCGCATTTCTTACGCTTTTTAACGTAGAAATTATGGGGCCGGATGATCCCTTGCGGATACAGTTTGGCTGTTCCGCAGACAGCTCCTCGGGAGCGTCAGGCCATGATCAATAGCAAGAATGTGGTAGCGGCGTTGCGGCGCGACGTGTCCTTCGTTTGGCACGCCGTGATCGTTGTCATGTTCATCGGCTTCGCCAGCCTCGCCGTTGCGGCCGCCCTGCTCGACCTGCTGTCGATCCGTCACTGAATTCGGCTCACGTTCAGTGGCAATCACACCGCGGGCGGATAGGCGTGCCGCTGCCCATTAAAATCCTCCACCACGAAATGCTTGCTGCCGTTCGCACCAGCACGTTCCAGGTAGTTTGGTCCGATCGGCGATTTACCGTGGCCGCCGGGAATATCCAGCACATAGTGTGGTTGGCATAATCCCGACAGCCGACCGCGCAAACTTCGCATCAGCGCCTGTCCGCTTGCGATGTCGGTGCGAAAGTGGCTGGTGCCGGGCGCGAGATCACCGTGGTGCAGATAGTACGGCTTGATCCGGGCTTCGACGCAGGCCCGCAGCAAGTCGCTCAGCGCCTCCGGCGTGTCGTTCACGCCCTTCAGCAGCACCGATTGGCCAAGCAGCGAAATTCCAGCATCCGCCATGCGCGCACAGGCCACACGCGCCTGCGGCGTGAGTTCGCGAGCATGGTTGACATGGACGGCAACATAGGTCGGCTTGCCCTTGACCGTCACTGCCCGCAGCAACTCCGCGGTTACCCGCCTGGGCTCTGCGACCGGCAGCCGCGTGTGGATGCGCAAGACTTTGACGTGATCGATTGCTGCCAATTTCTGCATCACCGCACGCAGCCTTCGCGGTGACAACACCAGTGGATCGCCGCCAGTTAGGATGACTTCCCAGATATTCGGGTCGCTGCGGATGTATTCAAACGCGCGCGCAATCGCCGCCGGCGACAGCGATTTTACCTTGCCGGGACCCACCATTTCGCGGCGGAAGCAAAATCGGCAATAGACCGCGCAGATATGCGTCAGCTTGAATAGCACGCGGTCCGGGTAGCGATGAACGATACCTTCGACCGGGCTATAGGGATCATCCCCGATCGGGTCGATGCGTTCGTCCGGATGATGCTCGAGTTCGGCTGCATCAGGAATAAATTGACGCGCAATCGGGTCATGCGGATCATTCCGGTCTATGAGTTTTTCCAGTGTTCCCGGCAATGCCACTGCATATCGCGCGGCCACAGCTCTCAGGTCTTCGAGCCGGCCGGGCGGCGCAAGGCCGTGATCACAAAATTGAGCCGGGGTGCGGAGCGTCGGCATGGTCTATCCCTCTTCAAATTCGAATTGTGTCGTTAATCACGGCTGGGCTACCGGCGCCCACATTACCTGTTCGATACGGCTTGCGCCGGTCGCCAGCATCACCAGCCGATCAAAACCCAGCGCAATGCCCGAAGCGTCCGGCATGTCCGCAAGGGCCGCCAGAAAATCCTCATCCACCGGATAGCACTCGCCATGGACGCGAAGCTTTTCATCCATCGCAGTGGCAAAACGAGCCCGTTGTTCACCCACATCGGTGAGCTCGCCAAATCCATTAGCCAGTTCCACGCCGCAGGCATAAAACTCGAACCGCTCCGCTACCTTGTCGCTGCCGGTCTTTGCGCGCGCGAGTGCAGCCAACGGTAACGGATATTCATACACGAAGGTCGCGCGTCCGATACCAAGGTGCGGCTCAACCTGTTCAGCCAGGATTCGGCTGAAAATGTCGTTCCATGTGTCGTCGGTCGCGATAGAGACGCCAGCTTTGGCCGCAGCTGCATCAAGCCGGGTGCGGTCACCTTTGCCTTCGATGATTGTCGCCAGCAAATCGACACCCGCATAGCGATCGAAGGCTTCTGCGACGGTTATGCGTTCCGGAGCAGCAAACGGATCAACGGTCTTGCCGCGAAAGCTGAATTGCTTTGCGGGGGCTGCCCTCGCCGCCTCGCCCATCAGTGCCGCACAGTCATCCATCAAAGTCTCATACGGCTCGTTCGCGCGGTACCATTCCAGCATCGTGAATTCCGGATGATGCAACGCGCCCCGCTCGCGATTACGGAACACCCGCGCGAATTCGAAAATACGCGGCTCGCCTGCAGCCAGCAGTTTCTTGCAGGCAAATTCGGGCGACGTGCGCAAATAGAGCTTCCGTCGGTCCCCAGCAGGCCCGGTCAACTCGGTGGCAAACGCATGTAGATGGGTTTCATTACCGGGCGAGACCTGCAGGGCCGCGGTCTCAACCTCAACGAAATCTCGGGCGCTGAACCAGGAACGCAACGCGGCGACAATGCGGCCGCGCGCCTGCAGCAAGGGCCGGCGGTCGGCATAGAAATCGGGCTGCCAAAATGGGGGGTCTTGCCGCATATTTACCTCAACGAATACACCTGCGGGAAAGGCTGGCGTCGGGCGAGAAGATCGGTATGGTGCGGCCCGAAACCTCGGCCCCGCGCCGCCCAATTCTCAAGGACTGCTATCGTGAAGGTCATCGCTTCATCGCTCCGTAAAGGCAATATCGTCGACATCGACGGCAAGCTTTATGTCGTCCTCACCGCGGAGAATTTTCATCCCGGCAAAGGCACCCCCACCACTCAGGTCGATATGCGCCGGATTTCGGACGGCGTGAA
Organism: uncultured Alphaproteobacteria bacterium; assembly: GCA_963828695.1. Classification (GTDB taxonomy): domain Bacteria; phylum Pseudomonadota; class Alphaproteobacteria; order Rhizobiales; family Xanthobacteraceae; genus Pseudolabrys. The sequence goes on from CAWHFS010000002.1 coordinate 676,909, forward strand.
GACCTCGCACCGCTACAAGACCACCGATCAGGTGGAGCGGGCTCATGTCGAAGATCACGAGTTCTCGTTTCTGTACAACGATGCCGATGGCTTCCACTTCATGAACCAGGAGACCTACGACCAGGTACAGGTGCCTGTCGACGTGGTCGGGGACTACGAGAAGTATCTTCAGGAGGGCATGGTCGTGAACCTCGCCATTCATGAGGGCACGCCGGTTTCCATCGAAATACCCCAGAAGGTCACTCTGGAAATTACCGACACCGAGCCGGTGGTAAAAGGCCAGACTGCGTCGGGCTCGTTCAAACCGGCAATGCTGTCGAATGGCGTGCGCACCATGGTGCCAACGCATATCGTCGTCGGCACTCGCGTGGTGATAAATACCGCCGACGGCAGCTATGTCGAGCGCGCAAAGGATTGAAGGCTAAACCCGGACGCTGGCGCGCACTTCCTTCGGAAACAGATCGTCCGGTGTGAGCCGGGTTGCGGTGACGCCTTGCGCATGTGCGAAACGGCAAAACGCGTCGAGCGTCTTGCGATTCGCCTCCAGGCCGTATGGAAATGGATCGTCACCAAAATCTTTGGCGTAGTCGCCCGCGATCGAGGCTGCCCATGGTACCGGGATGCGCGATGCGGTCAAATCCCCGATGCGCTCCTGGCTGCGCGCCTTGGCCTGCTCGAATGCCTTGAGCAGGTTCATCGCCACCCAAGGATAGCGCTCGAACACCGCGCGCCGCATCGCGATGACGTGCATGATCGGATAAATCCCCGTCGTAGCGTAGTAATGCATCTCCTCAACGCGATACTCGGGATACAGCCGTACAATCTTTTGCCCGCCTCTCGCAAATGCGTCAGGCACACGTGCAGAAATCGCCGCATCGATCTCGCCCGACAGCAACATGGCGCTGATGCTGGTGTCTCGACGCTGCTGGTACTGAATCCCTGCCGGGAGCTTGAATTCTACCTTTTCCTCGCGCCCGGCTTCGTTCATGCCGGCCTGCACCCATTTGATCTTGGTCAGATCAACGCCAGCGGTCTCACTCAAGAATCCGCGTGCATAAATGCCGGCGGTCTGCGCCCACTCCGGAATGCCAACCGACTTGCCTTCCAGATCCTTCGGTGACGCGATGTTGCGATCTGCGCGCACATAGAATGCGGAGTGGCGAAACACCCGAGACGGGAATACCGGTATGCCGATGAATGGCGAGTATCCCTGCGCTGCATAGCCGATGAACTTGCCGAAGGACAATTCGGATATGTCCCACTCGCGATTCTTGATAAACCGGAAAAATATCTCCTCAACCGGCAGCGTGAATGCGGTGAGCAGGACGCCCTCGGCGCGTACCACGCCGTTTACCAGATCGCGGACGTGGTCGTAATCGGTGGTGGCGAGCGTCAGATGAAGCCGGGCTGCGCCACCACTCTCGACGATCTCCGGCTCACGATCAGCACCTTGGGCCCCCATCCTGCCTGCTTCATTCACTGTCATGTCCGCTTGCCTTTCCCCGACTGCGGCAACCGGTCACCCTCACCAACGCCGCCGCGGGACCCTACACCAGCGCGCAACTCTTGTATCCTGGAGTTCGATGCCCTTACTCTAGTGTCATCGACCTTTTGACCGCGGCTGGCGGGCCGAGCGAGGAATGCCTGTTGAAACGTAGCGTAGTTGCAGTCTTGGCGTTGTTCGTCACCGCCCCTGCTGCCGCCGGCGAGATGGAAAGTCCCATCATCACGCTCAGCGACGTGAATTGGGATGCGGCAGCAGCAAGCCTTTCCTCCCCCGGTTCGGAGCCGGCAGCCGAGGCTTTTGCCCGGCTGAATGCGCTCTCTGCAAAGCGGTTTGCCGGCATTTCCAAGAGTACGGTTCCCGTATTGTTGCCGTTTGATATTGATGTTTTTCGCAAGGATGTGGAGGACCGAAAACCGGAGACTGCTACATCCGACAAATATTTTGGGAATTTTCATCCAACAAAATTTTTCCTGCCCGGGCCGGCAGGCTATGATGCGACATTCACCCTTCAGGCGAAGGAAGATGGCCTCAAGATTCGGTTTCAAAAACCGATCCTGTTCGAAATTTCAGGCGCAGCCTTCATCTACGATCTCGACGGTCCCAACAACATAGAGAAATCGTCTACGTCGAAGGATCTTGAGGATCGGTTTCCAGGCATTCGCCGAGTCTTGAGTGAAGCGCATGTGCGCTACGTATTCCGGCGTTTTGGCGTACCCTACGTGTTGTCCGTCCAATGCTACGACCAACGGCCCTCATCCAAATATCTTTCTTGCCGGGAAGCCGACCCGCTGGCGGTGCGCTTTTTGCAGCTGCTGCATACCGCCGGAGGAACGCCGTCAAAAATTGAACAACCGAAGGTCAACTTGGATCGGCCGCAAGCACGATCAAGCGATTTCACCTTTTACAGTCCTGGCGACCTGATCGAGAATTCCGGCTGGCGCAAGATGCCCGGCCGCGCGGACTATCACGTCTATGCCCGCATGCGGTTTCCGATTGCCAACGCGCCGGCATACGTGAAATCGCAATCATTCATGCCTTGGGGCGATTGCTACCACACTGGAGTGGTCGGCCGGTTGGGTCGCAAAGGCTCGCAATACCATTGCAAGCTCAACAGCAAGCCGCTGGTCTTTGACGAGTCGGCCTCGGAAAATTTCAACTATCCCTGGCGCGATAATTTTTGCGAACTGCGCGACTTTCTGGTCGGTCAGTGCCCCGGAGGCTATGGCCATCAAGGCGAAGATATTCGTCCGGCAAATTGTGTCCTGAACAACGAGCAAGCCGATCGCTGTGAGCCATATCAACATACAGTCGCTGCCGTACGCGGCGGCATCATTCGCCGCCTGCCCGGCAATATCGGCGTCTATATCGTGGTCAATACAGCGAACGATCGCGTTCGCTTCCGTTACCTGCACATGAATCCAAAATTCATGGACGCGGAGGGTCTGCTGAACGGCAGGCAGGTGAGCGAAGGTGAAATCATTGGCAAGGTTGCGACCTGGGGCGATTATGAACGCGGCACGTCTTACCACATTCACTTCAACATTCAGGTGTTCACCGATATCGGCTGGGTCTGGGTCAACCCCTACATGACTCTGGTTGCGGCTTATGAACGCATGATCGGTGGCCGCGGCGTGGAAATACTGCACGGGCAGCCGGCGCCTCCGATCCCGAACAAGCCGCCGGTGATCTTGCATCCGACGCCGGCACCCGAAGCCGAAGCTGCGACACCGCTACCGCCGGAAAAGTCAACGGCGATATCGGCTACGCCGGACAAAACGGAAAATCCGGCGGCAGAGCGAACCAAGCCGCAAAAACGCAGGCACATCCGCCACAGGCGCCGGCATAAAGTCGACAACTGAATCCGGCAACGTCAATCGCCAACATCGCAATGCCGCATTTCCCGCCGATTGTTTGGTGACAGCCAACCAATAGAATGTGAGCATGATGCGATTCTCCACCGAAACTCTCATGCAAAATAGCTGGCTGACCCGCCGCGCCTGGCTCTCCGGCATCCTCGGTGCAGGGTGCAGTCTTGCGTGTGCAGCCGCGTCACCGGTGCATGCGGCGCCGGCCAGTTTCTCTCATTGGGTGGTCACCTTCCGGGGCCGCGCAATGAAGCATGGCATTTCAGAAGCGACATATACCCGGGTAATGAGTTCGATTGAGCCCGACACAAGTGTGTTCGCGCAATTTCGTTCACAGCCGGAATTCACGGAGCAGCTTTGGCAGTACATCAATCGCCGCTGCTCGGAATGGAGAGTCGTGACCGGCAGGGAACGGGCGAAGGAATATGGCGCATTGCTGGCTCGGATCGAGAAAGACTATGGCGTCGACCGCTACATCATGCTCGGCCTGTGGGGAATGGAATCTTCTTTCGGCGACGTCATGACCAATTCAAAATACATGCGGCCGGTGATTCCGGCGCTGGCGGCGCTCGCCTGGCGCGAACCGCGCCGGCGCCGGTATTGGGAAGCCGAATTGCTCAACGCACTGCTGATCGTCGATCGTGGCTGGGCTCGACCTTCCGACATGATCGGATCCTGGGCCGGCGCCATGGGCCACACCCAATGGATGCCTGAGGTGTGGCTAAACATGGGCGTTGACTACGATCGCGACGGCCGTGCCAATCCCTTCGGAAAGCCAGACAACTCCCTCGCCGGCACCGCGCACTACCTGGTCGAACGTGGCAACTACCGCCGGGGCGAAAGCTGGGGCTGTGAGGTAACGCTCCCGGCGAACCGTAGACGTCTCGCCGACAACCGTACCATGCGATCCTACGAGAAATGGCACGCACTCGGACTGCGGAGGCCGGACGGCGCCGCCTTCCCTCGCCCGCGCGACCAGGCGAAGCTTTGGTTGCCAGTCTCCGGCGGACCGGCCTTCCTGGTGGGACAGAATTTCCGAGCGGTCTATTCCTATAATCCTTCGTCGAGCTACACCCTGGCGCTTGTCCATCTCGGCGACCTGATCCGCGGGGATCCGCCGTTCAAACAGCAATTTCCGGGCGGAGAGCGCGCACCGACCATGAAAGAGGTCATGGAGATCCAGCGGCGGCTCAGCGAACGCGGATTCAAGACCGCGGGTGTCGACGGCCGAGCCGGCAGTGACACGGTCAAAGCCATTCTCGCTTTCCAGCGGCAGGTCGGCATGACGCCCGCCGATGGCTACGCCGGCCTTAAAGTGCTAGCCCGGTTGCGTCAGAGCCCGTGATCCGGTTGGATGCCCGGCACCGCCGAAAGGGCGGCCAATGGCGGGACCGTAACGAGTGCCGAAATCCAAACGCGAAAACACCATGACGTCGCCGAAAGGCGATTTAGAACTGTCTGCCATCGACCGCCCGGTCCCTTCAGGCGTCAATGCCGCGCAATTTGGCAGCGACGTTGCAGCCGATGCGCTACGCGCGCTTGACATCCCGTATATCGCGCTCAATCCCGGTGCCAGCTATCGCGGTTTTCACGACAGCCTTGTGAACTATCTCGGCAATGAGCGACCGCAAATGCTGCTCTGCCTGCATGAGGAAAGCGCGGTGGCAATTGCGCACGGTTATGCAAAAGTCACCGGCAAGGCGATGGCCGCCGCGGTTCATTCAAATGTCGGCCTGATGCACGCAACCATGGCAATCTTCAATGCATGGTGTGACCGCATGCCCATGGTCATTCTGGGCGCTACCGGACCTGTAGACGCAACCAAGCGGCGGCCGTGGATCGACTGGATCCATACCGCACGCGATCAGGGCGCGTTGATCCGCGGCTACAGCAAGTGGGACGACCAACCCGCCTCGCCCGGCGCCGCGCGCGAATCAATCTTGCGCGCGGGTTGGATCGCCAACACCGCTCCGCGTGGACCGACCTACGTCAATCTCGACGCCGGCATGCAGGAAGAAAAGCTCGCCGAGCCTGTGGCCCCGATCGAGGCGGGTCGTTTCATGCCCGAAGTCGAAAATATGCCGCCGGAGAACCTCATCAAGCTGGCTGCCGAGCTGCTGAGCAAGGCCAAGCATCCGGTTATCCTGGCTGGCCGTGTATCGCGCGACATCGGCGCCTGGAACCCCCGCGTGGCGCTGGCCGAGCGGTTGAATGCGAGCGTGATTACCGACCTGAAAGTCGGCGCATCATTTCCGACAGATCACCCATTGCATGCCGGCGCGCCCGGCACCATCGCACCTACGCCTCAGGGTGCCGATGCAATCCGCGCCGCGGACGTCATTCTGAGCCTGGACTGGGTCGATGTCTCCGGCACACTCAAGCACGTCGGCGGCAACGCTGCCGCGAAGATCGTGCAGGTTTCGGTCGATCATTACCTGCACAATGGCTGGAGCATGGACTATCAGGGCCTGCCGCCCGTTGATGTGTTGCTCGCATGCGAACCGGACGTGGCGGTGCCAGCCCTCCTTGCCGCCCTCGGACCCGCCGGACGACATCCCGTCTCGACTGCCACTCGGGAATTTCCTGTACTTCCGGACGGTAAACTCACGGTCGATCATCTCGCCGACGCATTGCGCCGCGCGATCGGAGACCGCGCGACATCGCTGACTCATGTCTCACTATCGTGGAATGGCGCCAGCTGGCATTTCCGCCATCCGCTCGACTATCTCGGTTCCGATGGCGGCGGCGGCGTCGGCGGAGGGCCTGGAATTTCAGTCGGCGCGGCGCTGGCGCTGAAAGGTTCGGGGCGTCTGGCGGTCGCGGTGTGCGGCGACGGTGATTTCCTGATGGGTGTCACGGCACTGTGGACGGCGGCGCACTATCACATTCCGCTGCTGATAGTGGTCGCCAACAATCGCTCTTTCTTCAACGATGAATTGCATCAGGAGCGTGTCGCCCGCATGCGTAACCGCCCGGTCGAAAACCGCTGGGTTGGCCAGCGCATTTCAGAGCCGGACATCGATATCGCCGGCATGGCGCGCGCACAAGGTGCGCTCGGATTTGGCCCGGTATCGTCTACCGACGACCTCGAAGCGACATTCAAGAAGGCCATTGCCGCGGTCGAACAAGGTGCGGTGGCCGTCGTCGATGTACGCGTTGAACCCGGTTACACTGCCGCCATGACTGCAGTAATGACCCGCAAGAGCGAATAACGCGATGGCAGCCGCTGTACCGGATAATAATGACGCCATCCTTGTGGTGGACGGTATCGTCGTGCGCTTCGAGACGCCTGAAGGCCCAATCACCGCGGTCGACGACGTTTCTTTTGGCGTTGCGCCCGGCGAATTCCTCTCTGTGATCGGGCCGTCGGGCTGTGGCAAATCGACCCTGTTCAACGTGATCGGCGGACTGCTCAGTCACCATCAGGGAGTCGTTAGCGTCGCCGGTGAAACGATTACCGGCCCACATAAATCGATCGGCATGGTGTTTCAGGAAGAGTCAACATTTCCCTGGCGCACGGTCGTCGACAATGTTGCCTTTCCGCTCGAGCTCGTGGGCATGCCGCGCGACAAGCGCCTCGAACGCGCGCGCCATTTCATTGCGCTTGTCGGGCTCGACGGCTTCGAAAACCGTTATCCGGGTGAACTTTCCGGTGGCATGCGTCAACGGGTCTCGCTGGCACGTACCCTCGCATCCGAGCCGAAGATCCTGCTGATGGACGAACCGTTCGCCGCACTCGACGAGCAAACGCGGCTTCTGCTCGGCGACAAGGTGCTGCAGATCCAGCAGCAACTCAAACAGACCACGCTGTTGATTACCCACAACATCACTGAAGCAGTGCAGATGTCCGATCGCATCCTGGTGATGACTTACCGGCCAGGGAAGGTGAAGCGTATTGTCGACATCAAGCTGCCGCGCCCGCGCACGTCTGAAATCGTCGGCAGCGAGGATTTCGGCCGCTATGTGGCACAGATCTGGAACGATTTGCGCGAAGAAGCCAGCCGCGGAATGCGCGACGAGGAAAGCCACGTGCTGCATCATGAGAGCGCATCGTCGTGACCGAAGCCGCGCTTGCGATCCGCGCGAGTCGCGGCAGTTGGGCCCCGGCGGTCGTCGGCCTCGCCACGCTGTTTCTGTTCTTCCTTTCGGCCGAATTGTTGATCCAGGTCGGCGTGATCAACCGATTTATCGTGCCTCCGCCGTCTGAAATCATCGAGGGCATCTATCGTATTATCGCCGAAGAACATGTCTTTAGACGGTTTCTGTTCACCGCAGCCGAATGCCTGACCGCCGGCGTCCTGCTCACGGTATTCGGTGTGGCAGGTGGCGTGCTCATGCACCGTATAAAGCTCCTGCAGCAAGCCTGCGAGACCTGGGTTGCCGCCATGGCCTCCGCGCCGGTGGTACTGACCTATCCGCTGTTCATGGTGATCTTTGGCCGGAACGCCTGGACTATCATCATGATGGCATTTGTCGCGGCCCTCCCGCCGGTGATCCTGAAGACGATCGAAGGTATATCCGGGACCCGCAAGGTGCTGATCAATGTAGGGCGGAGCTTCAATCTCACCGGCACACAGCAGTTCTGGAAGATCCTCTTTCCTGCAGCGCTGCCGACCATCTTTGTCGGAATCCGGCTCGGGCTGATTTTCGCCCTCATCAACGTTGTCGGCGTCGAGTTTCTCATCAACTACGGCGGGCTTGGTCAGCTCATTACCGATCTTGCAGAACGTTATGACCTTGCCGGCACCTACGCGGCAGTCTTGTTCGTGATTCTGGTAAGCGTGCTGTTCTTCATGGCACTGGAGAGAATCGAGCGATGGCTGAGACCGGCCGATTGACCCGAGTGGCACCTCAGGCACCGGCTGTGAGCCCGGTAACGCTGCTGCGTGTCGCCATCGTCCTGGCGGTGCTGGCGGTATGGGAGTTTCTTGCACATTCCGGCTGGCTCTACCGTGACGTCGTGCCGTCACTGCTCACCATTGCCCGCGCCTTGTTCAATCTGTTGTCGCATGGCGATTACTACTTCAATCTGGGCGTTACTACCGCCGAAATCGGAACCGCCCTGTTGATTGGTGGCCTGTCCGGGATGGTGGTCGGCATCGTGCTCGGCAGCAACCGGTTTCTGGCGAAAGCCTTCGAGGCCTATCTCTACTATCTCGGGCCGACGCCCAAGATCATCTTCTTGCCGATCATGATCATGTGGTTCGGCGTAGGGCCCGCGTCCAAGGTCGCGCTCGGCACGCTGTCATGCTTTTTTCCTGTCGCCCTCAGCGTCGCCGCCGGCATGCGCCAGATCGACAAGGTGCTGATCCGCGTCGGCAAGAGTTTCCGCGCGAGCACATGGCAAATGGTGATGAAAATCTATCTCCCGGCCATGCGGCATCCAATCATCAACGGTGTGCGGCTCGGCTTCGGCGTGGCGCTGATCGGCACTCTGCTCGCGGAAACCATCCTGTCGAACAAGGGCATCGGTTTCCTGATCATCAACGCCTATTCGGTGTTCGATATGCCGCGGATGTACGCCATGCTGATTGTGCTGTTTGTCCTCTCGATCGGCGCAAACACGCTGATCGGCCGTTTGGGCGGCCTCGATGCCATCAAGCGGAGCTGAGGTGGTCTATTCCGCCGGTTGATCGAAGCCGCATTCGATCCAGACCATGCGGCTTTCCGGCTCGATCAGAAATCGGATGAAGTCAGCGGCCTGCTCGGCCGATCGGCTGGCCTTGGTCACGCCCGCTCCATAGACAATGTTCAACTGCAGCTGCGGCGGCAAAGCACCGGCCAGTACAACACCCTTTGCATTAACGATTTCGCTTTTTGGAAAAATCCCGAGTTCCGCTTCCCCGCTCGCGATCATGGCGACCCCACCTGCGAGTCCGGCCTTGTGGATCACGCGTCCGGCCAGTTTCTCGGCAATCCCCAATTCGTTGATGACCTTATCGCTTTGCGCGCCGCTCGGTGTCGCGCCAGGTGGCGCATGTACGATCTTGTGCGACGTGAGTAGCGCCCGGCGCAGAGCATCGGGCGTCGACACATCAGGCACTGCTCCACCTCTTCTGACGCCGACTGCAAGCCCGATATTGGCCAGCGCGGCACGGCCATCCGGCAATACGGTTCCGTCCTTCACGTACGCATCAATCAGTGGCACTGGCATTACCAGCACATCGAGCAACTCATGCGCCGCGACCCGCGCATGGATGCCGCTCATGGTATCGTAGAGCGCATTGAGCTTGTTGCCAGTCCGCTTCTCGAATATCGGGGCAAGCCGGTCGAATACCGGCTTGGGAGCACCGCCGGCGATGCTGGTGATTGTCGCCATGACGGCTAGAGCTTGAACGTCTCGAGCGTTCCGGGGTGAAACATTTCCTCCACCTTGACCAGTCGCGTCGAGAGCCCTTGCGCGTGGTGGTGCTTCAGAAATGTCTCCAGCGTCTTGCGGCTAGATGCGACTCCATACGGCCAGAAGTCATTGCCCATCAATCCACGCGCTTCAATCAGCCGTTCCTCAACGAATGGCAGCGTCACTTTGGTCGATGATGTGTCGGCAAGCTTCTCAAGCGCCATCGCCTTTGAGCGATCGAAGGCTTTCAGCACCGCGCCTGGCAACCATGGATGCGCCTCGGCCAATTCGCGCCGCACTCCTACCAGATGCATGATCGGGAAAATGCCGGTACGTTTGTAGTAATCCTTAGCCGCTGCGACGGGGTCGGAAAACAGCCAGCCGATGTTTGGATCACCTCGTGAAAAACCGGGCGGCACGCGTGGCCCCATGAATCCATCGATCTCTCCGGCGTCCAGCATGCTCGATAACGTCCGGCCTTCCGGGGCGTTGTCGAGGCGCACATTTTTCGGCAGCGCAATGGCTATTTTCTCGAGCCGGCCCGCCTCTTCCAATCCGCCCCTGATCCAGTGGATGTCGGACGGCTTGACGCCATGATCGTCGTCAAGAATCGCGCGTGCCCATACGTTTGCTGTCAGTTGATATTCTGGAACCCCGATCTTTTTCCCTTTCAAGTCAGAAGGTTTCTTGATGCGATCGGTCCGCACATAGATCGCAGTATGACGGAAGGCACGCGAGACGAAAGCCGGCACGCCAACATAGGGACAGTTGCCTTGTGCAGTCTTCACCGTAAAGCTCGACATCGACAATTCGCAGATATCGAATTCGGCATTGCGAAAGGCGCGAAAGAAAATCTCTTCCGGGTCGAGCGCCATAAAGACCGGATCGACGCCGTCTATCTGTACCAGTCCATCAGAGAGTGGGCGGGTGCGGTCGTAGTCGCGCACGGCGACAGAAAGATTGAGTTTGGCCATGGAAATCCCGGATCAGACGATTGTCCGGGCGAATTCATAGGCAAATCGGCGCGCCAAGGCAAAGCGGCGCTCCGCGCTCAGCTCGGCTGGCTCTTGAGGAAATCCCGGAAGCTCCCCTTCTCGTAGGCCTTCTCGCGGACAAAACGGAACATGGCGAGAAAGTCGTCGGGCCGCATGTAGCCCGGGGCACGTGCTACTTCACGCTTTTGGGGGGCCAGGTCCTTGAGCGGCCCGGCCCGTTCGGCAAAAAACTGGAAGGTCGGGGTAAAGCGCACGCCGTATTTTGTGGCCAACGCCTTCTCCGACAGCTGCTCGCCGTCAAAGTCGGTGACCTTGAGCGAGCCGATGATATTGAGTTGCAGCACCGCGAAATTCGACCTGATGTAGTCGGAAATGCGGGCCTGCGCAAAATTGACGAAATGCGTTTCCCTGCAATAGGGGCAGCCTTTCAGCTCCCACATGACTACGAAACGCTTGCCCTCCTTGCGCGCGTCTTCAAGATCGTCGGCAAGGTTAAGGAAACTGTCCAGGAACCAGGGCTCCTTGTAGAGGCCGTCGTCGGTCAGGACCGGCCCTTCGGCGCGTGCGGAAGGGATCATGAGCGCGCCCGATGCGGCGGCCCCAAGCAGCAAGTCTCTTCGTGTCATCAGCATGAATCAGGTCTCATTAACCGCACTCTGCGAGCCGTCTCGCCGGGTTTTCCACTACCCCATATATTCATAGAACTATATATCGTCTGCGCGTAGGTCTATATCGTCCCCGTCACGCTTCGGTGATCAAAGATGCCTGCCTGCTTTGCGCGAGCTGCAATCCTCGGTCTGACGCTGTTAGCCGGGCTGGGCGCAGCCGCGGCCGATGATCTGGCCGATTTCAATGATGCGGTCGAAAAAATCTCTGCCCATAATCGGGTGGCGCTCGGATATCTGCGTACCGGCAATCTCGACCTCGCGCTGCTTGAAATTGAGCGCCTGCGCGTCGCCTGGAGCGTACTGTCACAAAGCCTGGCCGGCAGGCGTCCCGCAGTGTTCGACGGCAATCCAGTCTATGTCAGCGTGATGACCGATATTGCCACCCGACTGGTCGCCGTTGATCTGATGGTCAAAATGGGAAAGCCGGACGGCGTGCGCCAGTCGCTCAACGACATTCGCGAGGATCTCTACAATTTGCGCAAATCTGCGGGGATCGTCGTGCTTGCCGATTGCGTGCGCGATGCCGATAAGGCCATGGACGCGCTCATGGCCTTCAACGGTCCTAATGTTGACTTGAGCAAGCCACCGACGCGCACGGCCATTTCCACCGCGGCCGAGACCTACCGTAAAATACTCGACCGCTGCGACGGCATCGCAAGTGAATCGGTACGCAACAGCCCCGAATTCCGCCGTTTGGTGGATGGGGCCAAGAATGGTCTTGCACCTCTGCCGCATGCGCTTGAGACGCGCGACGCCAGCCAGCTTCATCGCATTTTGATCGAGCTTCGTTCCTTCGAGAATTTGCTGACGTTCCGGTTCGGCTGATCAGCCGATTTTTCCCAGTGCCGGAAAGACCTCGATCAGCCAATTGGCGACCGTCGGCATCTGCCCGGTGAAAATCAAAACGCCGGCGGCCACCAGCAGAACGCCCATTGCTTTTTCAATCAGGCCGAGTCTGCTGCGAAAGCGAAGGCTCCAGCGCATGAAGGCGGACGCGAACGCCGCTGCCACCAGAAACGGCAGACCGATGCCGAGCGAATAAACAAACAATAAACGCGCGCCCTCGCCGGCGCTTTCGGTCGCGCCTGCCATCAGCAGGATCGCGGCAAGCACAGGTCCGACGCAGGGAGACCAGCCAAAACCGAAGGCGAGCCCGATAACAAACGCGCCAATCAGCCCGGCCGGCTTCTGGGCAACGCCGACGCGGGCGGTCCGGTCGAGCAACGGAATGCGGATCACGTGCAGGAAATGCAGCCCCATCAGCGTGACGAGCGTGCCTGCGACGTAGCCGAGCAGGCCAAGTTGGGCCGTCACCACCTGCCCGATCCACGATGCGGTGGCGCCGAGCGCCACGAATACCGTTGAGAACCCCGCCACAAAGCACACCGCCGCCATCAGGACATGTGCGCGGCGGTTCGCATTCCCCTCCTCCCGAAGTTCTTCGACCGATACCCCGCCCATGTAGGCAAGATAGGGCGGCACCAGTGGCAGCACACAGGGTGAGGCAAACGACAACAGGCCTGCCACGAAGGCACCGCCGGCGGTAACGTCGAGGCTCATTTGGGTTTCTTCCACATCGACATATTCGATTTTTGTGATATATTCGTTCGCGATACAATACCTGTTTACAGGCGCAGGGAACAAAATTGCTGAACGCATCGCGCATCATGAAATTTTTTTCTCGTACCGCCCTCGCCGGCGCAATGTCTATCACCTTTGCGCTCGCAACCGCACGTGCGGCAGAACTGATTATGTTCGAACGGGCCGGCTGCGAGTGGTGCGAAGCATTCGACAAACAAATCGCGCCGGTCTATGCCAGAACCGAGGAAGGATTGCGCGCACCGCTGCGGCGCGTGGCTATCGAGCAAACGCTGCCGGTGGATCTCGCATTCATTCAAGTCGAGCGGCTTACTCCGTTGTTTGTCCTGATCGACAAAGGCCGTGAAATTGGCCGCATTCGCGGTTATCCGGGACCGGAAAGTTTCTGGATGCAGTTGAGCATTTTGTTCGAAAAGCTCGACGTATCGGGAACGGGTGGAGAACGTGCGCAGTTGTTGCAAAAACAATTGCGCGAATACGACTGATGGTCTGTATTCTTGCGCCGCCCGAACACTACTGTTGGTGCACGAATGGAATTGTATCGTTACGATAGCCGCGCCCGATCACATGACCTCGACCGGATGGTCGACAATGCAAAGCGGGCAAGTGACTTCCTCAAAGCGCTGGCGCATGAAAGCCGGCTGATGATTCTCTGCATTCTCGCCGAAGGCGAGAAATCGGTGAGCGAGCTGGAGCTGCAACTCAATCTGCGCCAGCCGACGGTGTCGCAGCAGCTGGCGCGGCTGCGCGCGGACGGGCTGGTCGCAACCCGACGCGACGGCAAGGTCGTCTACTATAGTCTCGCCAGCGACGAGGCGCGCGTCGTCATCGGCGCAATCTACGATGTATTCTGCAAGAAAGTGCGCAAGCGCTAGAACACTGCAGCTATCAAACTTTCGTGTTGCGACCACGGGCGGCGATCACTTGCTCGGCCGCATCGACCCCCGTGAACCAACCGCCATGGGCGGTGGAGAAATCATTGGTCGAGCACGCTTCACCGGCGAAGAACAGCCGATCGTCGATTTGACTGGCCAGCTTTGCACGGCAGCCGGCTTTTCCCGGCAGAGCATAGGAATAGGACCCGAGGGCATAAGGATCGCTGCCCCAGCAGTGCAGGTGCAGGGGACGTATGCGCCTGGTGAAATCGCTGCCGAGAAGACCAGTCAGTTCCATTGCCGCGAAGTCGAAGAACGCGCCCTTGCCCGCCGCCTCCATCGCAGCGGCATTGCTGCCGCCAAAATAAACTTCGATTTGCGGCCGCCCGAACGGACGAAGGTGATAGACCGCCGTCGCGGTATGATCCGGCCGACCTATGATCCGGCTGTCAGGTTCGAACTCTTCTGCGTTATCCAACGACAGGAACAATTTGTCAGCAAGGCCGAGCGGCAGACCGCGGGCAGCTTGCGTTTTTTCCGGCAGCGCTGGCACGAACAATTGTTCGTTAGAAGCGATTACCGCACTTGGCAACGTAATGATCGCACAGTTCGACGCGATAGTGCCGTTCGCCGTCTCGACCTTCAGCCGCTTGCCGCCGTGATCGATCCGGCGCACGGACGTATTGAGTGCAACCGGTAGGTCCGCACCATGAGCGGCAATGGTCGCGCCATAGCCTTCAATCGCGCGCCAGTTCACGCCGGTGTCGGCGTAGTTTTCGAAATCGCGGGCAGATACGCGGTCGAGTTCGGCACCGCTGATATAGCTGCCGATGGCGTTGATCAGATTGTTCCAGCGGTTACCCGGTGCGAGGAAAGCAGCGGCTGGAACGTCCGGCGCATTGTCAGGCACGCTCAAGCGCTCATAGAACGCTTCGATCGCATTTCGAAACTCCTGCTGCTCAGCAGGCGGAAATCCGGTCGGAAGCGCGGGACGCCCCCAGGGCGGCGGCGTCTTGTCGATCGTAAAGCCATGCTGCTGGGCGATTGTCGTCCATGGGTTGCGGTCGGCCGAATGCAACCAGCCACAACCGAGATCGATGGCGTTTCCTGAGCCATCATCCACGGTCCAGGCGCGTCCGCCCAGCCGCCTGCGCGCCTCAATCACCAGAAAATCGATGTTTACCTCACGCAAACGGTGGCCGGCAGCAACGCCAGCCGCGCCGCCACCGATGATTGCTACTTCAACGTCACGATTTGGCATTCCGGGCGTCTGCTACATCAACCAGCCGCAATTGCACCCGCTCCTCGCCCTGCCAGCGGTCGACGGCGAGATATCCGGCCGCATGCATCGGGATTCCGCGGCTGTCCAATAGCGCGCGGCCAAGCGGAGTCCCTGCGGCGCGGAAGGCGATGGCGTTGACGAATTTTCCTTCACCGGATTTGAAGCGGGCGCGGATGTGGTTTTCACCGACCGGATCGGCATAACTGAGCGTGTGTGCCGGCAGCGCAAGCAATGGCTCCGGGTTGCCGGCCCCGTACGGACCCGCGCGTGCCAACAATTCGACCAGCGCCAGATCGGCGCCCCCCGCACTGACCGCGCCGTCGATCATCAACGCGCTCTCGCGTCGCGCCACCTCGACCGCACCGGCAAGCAAGTCTTCGAGAAAGGCGCGGAAGGCGCCAATTGCTTGTTTTTGCAGAGTAACACCTGCAGCCATGGCGTGTCCGCCGCCCTTCAGCAGCAGCCCCTCATGCACAGCGCGCCGCACTGCCCGGCCGAGATCGACGCCGGCGATCGAACGCCCCGAGCCGGTGCCCCTCCCGGCAGGATCGAGCGCAATCGCAAAGGCCGGACGCCCAAAGCGCTCCTTCAGACGCGCCGCGACCAGGCCGACCACACCCGGATGCCAGCCATCCGCCGCGGTGACGACGACAGCGCCCTTTTCCTCCAGACCGAGCGCGGCCATGGCTTCGGACTCCGCCTGCGCCACGGTCGCGAGCTCGATCTGCTGGCGTTCGCGATTGAGCCGATCAAGCTCGGCGGCGATCCGGGCGGCTTCGACCGGGTCTTCCTCAAGCAGCAATTGCACGCCCAGATCGGCACGTCCGATGCGACCGCCGGCGTTGATACGGGGCCCGAGGAGGAAACCGAGATGCCACGCATCGGGCGGCCCCGTGAGGCGTGAAGCGTCCATCAGCGCGGTCAGACCGACCTGTTCGCGACGCCGCAACGCGATCAGGCCCTTGGCGACAAAGGCGCGGTTAAGCCCGGTCAGCGGCACGACATCGGCAACGGTGCCGAGTGCCGTCAGATGCAGGAGAGACAGTAGATCGGGCTCCGGCCGTGTGCCGATCCAATAGTTGCGCCGTCGCAATTCGCGCGATACCGAGACCAGCGTCAGAAAGACAAGACCGACGGCGGCAAGATAGCCAAGCCCGGACAAATCGTCCGCGCGATTTGGATTGACGATTGCAATGGCAGCCGGCAGTTCTTCGTCGGCTTGATGATGGTCAACCACCACCGTGTCGAGCCCGAGCTTTTTGGCTTCGGCCAGCGCTTCAAGGCTGGTGGTGCCGCAATCAACCGTGATCAGCAGCTTCGCGCCTCGCTCTGCGAATGAGCGGATCGCGTCTATGTTCGGCCCATAGCCTTCAAAAATACGGTCCGGAATGTGGATGATCGGATCAAGTCCGCAGTGGCGTAGATAGCCAGCGAGCAGCGCCGATGCCGTTGCGCCATCCACGTCATAGTCGCCGAAGATCGCGACACTGTCCTCCCGCATGATCGCATCGGCGATGCGCGTAGAAGCCGCCTCCATTGCGGTAATTACATGCGGATCAGGCATCATCCGTTTGATAGTCGGATCGAGAAAGGCATTGACCTCGTCCGCCTCGACACCGCGTCCGGCCAATACCCTCGCCAGCAACTCCTCGACGCCATGACGCTGCGCGATCGCAAGCGCACGCGCAGCGGCGCGCGCATCGAGACGGTCGCACCACGCTCGCCCGCTCGCAGAGCGCTCGACACCGAGAAAAAAGCGTTCGGTATCCTTCAATGCCGCTGACGGCACCGCAGCCATGATTGTTCTCTCGCCTCCCAGAATCGGACGCGGCCCCGCGGCCGCGATATTGGGATATAGGGCGCAATCGCGCCAGCGCACTATGTGGCAGCTTCAGCGTAAATCCGCAGCAATTCCGGAATTGTCGCGGGGTTGCGCCGGCCAAATCCACATTCCGTTGCAATCGAAAAGCCTCGCGCATGCCGTGCGGCCGTGGCCAGTCGCCGGCGCGTGCCTTCAATACCGTCGGTGTAATGCACCAGGCCGAGGCATAGGCCGGTATCCGGCGGAAGCGCAAGGCGCGCCAGCGGGCTGAAATACTCGTCATCGTCGCGGTCGCGCGGCACCGGCATGTGGAAGAGCTGAATTGATCGCCTGATATTGGTCGACAGACGATTGGCCATATCGACCATGTCTGCCATATCGCGCGGCTCGACCACGTGCTTGTGATTGGAATCGCCGTAGCAGAAATGAAACAGGAGTTCGATGTCCGCCGGAACATGTTCGGCGAGATCGGTGAGGATCGTCGAAAATCGCGCCAGCATCGCGGGGCGATCCCGGCCATATGCGTTGGGTTCGTTGCGCTGCAGCCGCGCAAAGACCGCCGAGGCGACGTCGAACTGGATGGCGATCTGGTCGTGCGGCAGCGTGGCCGCGATCTTGTCGATCTCGCGCTTGAGCGCCGCATTGAACACCGCATCGAGCGCCTGGTGCAGATCATCCTGCAGGAACAGCCAGATCACCGAATGTGCCGGCACCAGATCGATCTGGAAGCGAACATCCTTCGGCACCATCCCTTGTTTTTTCAGTGAGGCGAAATCGGCGTAGGAGCGCCTTGCAACATCGGCATAGAACAGATTGCCGAAGGTGACATCCCCGACCGTCTTGCCCGGCCTGAGACGATAGCGGACACGCGCGGTACCGGTCGCGTGGACGCGAAAAAGCTCGTCGGATTTCTCCAGCGCGGCGTTCTCGGAAAAGACCGGCTCAAGCCAGGTGATCCAGTCGGAGCGCTCGCCCGTTTCGCCGTCGGGAATCCGTTTGAGGTGCGGCCCGAGCGCGGCACTCACGATTTCAAAGACTTCTCGCGCATTGCCGAGCGGCACGCTGCCGACAAGATGAACGTCGCGCGACATGTACTCTTTCCTAATCGAGATGAAACTTTTCGAGCTGTCGGTGCTCGGCCTTCACGCGCCGAACCGTTCCCGTAACCGAGCGCATGACGACCGTCTCGGTCTCGATCACAGACTTGCCAAATTTCACACCCGACAGCATCGCGCCGTCCGTCACGCCGGTGGCAGCGAACAGACAATCGCCCTTCACCATGTCTTCGATTTCGTAGCGCTTCTTCGGGTCCTTGATGCCCATCTTCAGCGTTCGCTCGCGCAACTCTTCAGTATCGATGACCAGCCGAGCCTGCATCTGGCCACCGATACAGCGCAGCGCTGCGGCGGCCAGCACACCCTCCGGGGCGCCGCCAATACCAAGATAGATATCGATACCGGTTTTCTGCTCAGCGCAATGAATGACACCAGCGACATCGCCGTCACTGATCAGGCTGACGGCCGCACCGAGTTTGCGGATCGACGCAATCATGTCGGCGTGGCGCGGCCGGTCGAGCAATATAGCCGTGATTTCAGATGGCTTCACGCCCTTTGCCTTGGCCAGTCGAATGATGTTCTCCTCGGCAGGCGCATCCAGATCAATGGTGCCTTTGGGATAACCAGGGCCGATGGCAATCTTGGACATGTAGCAGTCGGGCGCGTGCAGCAGCGTACCGCCGTCGGCCATTGCCAGGGTTGCAATCGCGCCGGGCATGTTCTTGGCACAAAGTGTGGTGCCTTCCAGCGGATCAACCGCGATATCGACTTTAGGGCCGCTCTTGTTGCCAACCTTCTCGCCGATGAACAGCATTGGCGCCTCGTCGAGCTCTCCCTCCCCGATCACCACGGTTCCATCGATCGGCAATTTGTTGAGTTCGCGCCGCATGGCATCGACAGCAGCTTGATCGGATGCCTTTTCCTTGCCGCGACCGCGCAGGCGCGCGGCGGACACGGCCGCACGTTCGGTCACGCGCACGATCTCGAGGGTGAGGATACGCTCCAGCAGAAGTTCGGGCTGGACGGTAATTGACGCCATTGTAACGCTCCCCTCGCAAAAACTCCGGCTGCCTGCGCCGGCGCCCGCCTTGCCGGCAGGTCAGTTCTTCTCGATGCGGATCACCTGTGGCGATCCAGAGATCACCCTATCGCGCCCTACAGCCGCAAGGGCCTTGCGCACGGCATCCTCCGACGTGGCGTAGGTAATGAGGATAACGGGGACGGAACCGCCCTTCACCTCGCTGGCATTGCGTTTATCGTGCCGCTGGACGATGGATTCCAGAGAAATTTGCTGCTGCGCGAGCCGCTTCGCAATGGTTGCAGCGGTCCCGGGCTTGTCGCGCGCGAGGAGCCTGATGTAATAGCCGCCCTCATGACGCTGCATCGGTGCCTTGCGCACCGTACGCAACAGGGTCGTCGGCCGCCCAAATGGCGCCGTGCGCACGCCGCGCGCCACATCGCCGATGTCGGATAGCACCGCCGAAGCGGTCGCCGACCCGCCCGCACCCGGTCCTACCAAAGTTAGCGGGTTGATGCCCTCGGCGTCCACGGTGACCGCATTGGTCACGCCCATCACCTGGGCGATGGCCGAGTCCTTGCGCACCATGGTCGGATGCACGCGCTGTTCGATGCCTTTCGGCGTCTTCACCGCCACACCCAACAGTTTTACGCGATAGCCGAGCTCCGCGGCCGCCGACAGATCGGCAGGTTGTATCGAGGAAATGCCTTCCACATAGATTGCGCTTTGATCGACACGAGTGCCAAACGCGAGCGAAGCCAAGATCGCGAGCTTCTGTGCCGTGTCATGACCTTCGATATCAAAGGTCGGGTCTGCCTCCGCATATCCAAGCTGCTGTGCCTCTTTCAGGGCATCCGCGAACGGCATCTGGTCCTGCTCCATCCTTGTCAGGATGTAGTTGCAAGTTCCATTGAGGATTCCGTAGATGCGCTCGAACGAATTGCCAGCCATGCCTTCGCGCAAGGTCTTCACGATCGGAATTGCCCCGCCAACCGCAGCCTCGAAATTGAGCGCCACGTGATGTCGTTCGGCGAGCGTGGCCAGCTTGACTCCGTGCTTGGCAAGCAGCGCCTTGTTGGCCGTGACCACAGACTTTCCGGCTGCCAGCGCGGCGCCGACCGCTGAGTGGGCTGGATCATTGGCGCCGCCGACCAATTCGACAAATACATCGATGTCCGGAGCGCGCGCGAGCGCAACCGGATCGGAGAACCACTTCATTTTTTTCAGATCGACGCCACAATTCTTGGTCTTGCTGCGCGCACAAACCGCGACAACATCGATCGCGCGCCCGCAACGCGTCGTCAGCGCCTCTCGCTGACGCTCCAATTGGGCGATCAAAGCCGCACCGACCGTGCCCAACCCGGCAATGCCAATCTTCAGCGGGGCGACCATGGTTCCGCGACCTTCGACAAAGGTGGGCGCGTCAGCGCCGCGTGGCGAGCGGAACCACGTTATGAAGTTTTTCCGGCCCGGACTTAAGAAAGCGGCGGACATTCCGCGCCGCCTGGCGGATGCGTTGCTCGTTCTCAACCAACGCTATGCGCACATAACCTTCGCCATACTCACCGAAGCCAATGCCGGGCGAGACGGCGAGATCGGCTTTTTCAACCAGAAGGGTCGAGAATTCTACGCTGCCAATGCTCTTGAACGGTTCCGGAATTGGCGCCCAGGCAAACATCGAGGCGCGCGGGCTCGGTACATGCCAGCCGGCACGTCCAAAGCTTTCTACCAGTACGTCGCGCCGGCGCCTGTAGATCTCGCGCATTTCGTTGATGCAGTCCTCGGGACCGTTGAGGGCCGCCGTCGCCGCTACCTGCACCGGGGTGAAGGCGCCGTAGTCGAGATAGGACTTGACCCGTGACAGTGCCGCAATCACACGCTCATTGCCGACGGCAAAACCGATGCGCCAGCCCGGCATCGAGAAAGTCTTCGACATCGACGTAAACTCAACCGCGATTTCCATGGCGCCCGGCACCTGCAACAGTGAGGGTGGCGGATTGTTGTCGAAATAGACTTCCGCATAAGCGAGATCGGACAACACCAGGATGCTGTGCTTTTTCGCGAAGGCGACCAGATCCTTGTAGAAATCGAGGCTGGCCACATAAGCGGTCGGATTGGCCGGATAGCACACCACCACTGCGGTCGGCTTCGGGATCGAGTGCACAATCGCGCGTTCGAGCGTGTGGAAGAAATTTGGCGTCGGCTCTGACGGCACCGAGCGGATGGCGCCACCCGCCATCAAGAAGCCGAAGGCGTGGATCGGGTAGCTCGGATTGGGCACCAGCACCACGTCGCCAGGAGCGGTGATCGCCTGCGCCACGTTGGCGAAACCCTCTTTGGACCCGAGCGTGGTGATAATCTGGGTATCCGGATTGAGCTTCACGCCAAAGCGACGATCGTAATAGGCCGCTTGCGCACGCCGCAGTCCGGGGATGCCTCGTGAGGCGGAATAACGGTCGGTGCGCGGCTTGCCGAGAGTCTCTTTGAGTTTGTCGATCACATGAGAGGGCGCCGGCAGATCCGGATTGCCCATGCCAAGATCGATGATATCCGCCCCTGCATTCCGGGCGCGCGCCTTTGCACGGTTCACCTCCTCGAACACGTAGGGCGGCAAACGGCGGATACGGTAGAAATCTTCCATCGGCTCAAACCTTCAAGGCGGCCCTCTCCGGCCAGCGGGCGTTACCCCGGTTGGCTTTTATCACGGGTTAGTCTTGGTGCCAGCGGGCTCGTCGTTTTCGGCAGTCGTAGGCCTCTTGTTCCGCTCCGGAACGACCTTTTTAGCGGGTACGGGACGTCCTTCCTGGCGATTGCGCACTGCAGTGAGCTCATTTTCGAGCTTGAATTGCTCTTCATCGCTCATGGTCTTGGTCGCACGTGGGGGCGGCATGTCGTGCACCGCAGGGTATTCGTAGGGCGCCACAGGCCGCGCCGGGGCGGCCGCCGGCACGCCCAGATCCCCCGGCAACTGATCGATCACCGGGCCGGCTGAGCAACCGACAAGGGCATTTGCCAGCCCCCAAGTCAGGGCAAGGACTAATAAAGACTTTCGTTCGAGCGATCGTGCCATGGGTCTCGCGGTGTCTGCCGTTCGGACGAAAACCGGTGCAGACTCAAGGAATTGTAACATAATTGCGATATCCGGCTAATATGGCACCAGCAAGATCGGGCAAACGGCCCAAAGCCTCATCAAGCCTGAACCGGCTCGAAACCATGTGCTCAAACGCGCCTTGCAGTGGGCCGCGGACCGGGCCACTTCTCATGGTGGGGACCGACATGACGCAGATTGACACGCCCGCCACCAAACCGGCGACCGTACTGGCCAAAGAACCGGCCAAGGTCGGGGCCGTCGACGTCGAAACATTCGCGCAAAACCTGGCCCGAATGATCGAGGAAGGCGGCCGAGCGCTTGCCGCCTATCTGAAACCGCGCGAGGAGGGCAAGATCAAAAACGATCTGGCCGACGACGTGACCGACATGGTCAGGGCGGTCGGTCGGGTGGCGGAATACTGGCTATCCGACCCCACGCGCGCGGTCGAATTGCAGGCGAAGCTTGGCCGCGCCTATCTGGATTTGTGGGCGGGTGCGGTCAAACGCATGGCCGGCGACCCGGTCGAACCCACTATCGCACCCGACCCCAAGGACACGCGCTTCTCAGACCCCGAATGGTCGCAGAACCAATTCTTTGATTTCCTGAAGCAAGCCTATCTGCTCACTGCGCAGTGGAGTGAGCGTTTGGTCAAAGACGCCGAAGGCGTCGACGAACATACGCGCCAGAAGGCCGCCTTCTACGTAAAGCAGATCACCAACGCGATTGCGCCCTCGAATTTCGTGCTGACCAATCCGGAATTGTTGCGCGAGACGCTTGCTTCGAATGCAGACAACCTGGTGCGCGGAATGCATATGCTCACCGAGGACATCAAGGCCGGCAACGGCAATCTCAGGATTCGCCAATCCAACTCCTCGAAGTTCGAGGTCGGGCGCAATCTCGCGCTCACACCAGGCAAGGTCGTATTCCAGAACGACCTGATGCAGCTGATCCAATACCAGGCGACCACCGCAGAGGTGCTGGCGGTTCCGCTCCTGATCGTGCCGCCGTGGATCAACAAGTTCTATATACTTGATCTCACGCCGGAGAAATCCTTTATCAAATGGTGCGTTGATCAGGGGATCACGGTGTTCGTGATCTCCTGGGTCAATCCCGATGCCGACCTGGCGGAAAAAAGTTTCGAGCAATATATGCGTGATGGCGTGATGGCTGCCCTCGACGCAATCGCAACGGCAACCGGCGAGCAAAAGGTCCACGCAATTGGCTATTGCGTCGGCGGCACGCTGTTGGCGATCACGCTCGCTTTTCTCGCTGCCAAAAAGAAGGAACGCGTGATTTCAGCCACTCTTTTCGCGTCACAGATCGACTTCACCTATGCTGGCGATCTCATGGTGTTCGTCGATAAGGAGCGCATCGAGCAGCTTGAAGCGCATATGAAGGAGCAAGGCTATCTGGAAGCCTCGCGCATGGCCAATGCCTTCAATCTGCTGCGCTCCAATGACTTGATATGGCCTTACGTCGTCAACAACTACCTGCGCGGCAAGAAGCCGTTCCCATTCGATATTCTTTACTGGAATTCCGATGCCACCCGTATGCCGGCGGCCAATCACTCGTTTTATTTGCGCAACTGCTATCTCGAAAACAAGCTGACCAGGGGTGAAATGGAGATCGCAGGCGTCAAGCTCGACCTGCGCCAGGTCAAGCTTCCCGTTTACAATCTCGCTACACGTGAGGACCATATCGCGCCGGCAAAATCGGTGCTCTACGGCTCGCAGTTTCTCGGTGGCCCGGTGAAATACGTGCTCGCGGGTTCCGGCCACATCGCCGGCGTGGTCAACCCGCCCGGCAGAGCGAAATATCAATACTGGACCGACGGCAAACCAGGTAGCGCCGACCTCGACGCTTGGTTGGCCACGGCGAGCGAGCACCCCGGTTCCTGGTGGCCGGACTGGCTGGAATGGCTCAAGAGCCAGAATGACGAGATGGTGCCGGCACGTGAGATCGGCGGCGGCAGACTAATGCCGTTCGAAGATGCTCCAGGATCGTATGTGAAAGTCCGAAGCTGGACTTGAGGCCGCGCGCGAAAAGGGCCGGATCGCTCCGGCCCTTTCTGGTTCTGGCAATGCTCAGCGCTTACGAGGCGAGTTTTACCGGCACTTTCAGATAGTGCACGCCGTTAACCTCGGCTGGCGGGAATTTGCCGGCGCGGATGTTGACCTGAATTGACGGCAACAGCAGCAAGGGTGCTGCCAGTTTTGCGTCGCGTGTCGTGCGCATTCGCACAAACTCATCCTCGGTCACGCCTTCATGGACGTGGACATTGCGTGCCCTTTCCTCACCGACCGTTGTTTCCCAAGCATACTGGTCGCGGCCCGGCGCCTTGTAGTCGTGGCACATGAACAGCCGGGTTTCCGCTGGCAATGACAGGATTCGCTGGATCGAACGATAAAGCGCATGCGCATCGCCGCCAGGGAAGTCGGCGCGTGCGGTGCCATAGTCGGGCATGAACATGGTGTCGCCAACGAATACCGCATCGCCAATCTTGTAGGAGACACAGGCCGGCGTGTGACCTGGAGTGAAGATCACTTCGCCCTCGAGGTTTCCGATCGTCAAGCGTTCACCGTCCTTGAACAGGTGGTCGAACTCCGAGCCGTCGCCCGACACGTCGGTCGCGTTGAACACGGGGCGGAAGATGCGCTGAACGTCGCGAATATGCTCTCCGATGCCGACCTTGGCGCCGGTTTTGAGCTTGATATAGGGCGCCCCTGACAAATGGTCGGCATGGGCGTGCGTCTCCAGCACCTGGCCGATCTTGACGCCAAGCTTCCCGGCTTCCGCCAGCAGCCGATCGGCCGAAGCGAAAGTCGCCTTGCCGCTCCGGAAGTCGTAGTCGAGCACGGGGTCAATCACCGCGCCCTCCATCGTTTTGGGGTCCCACACCAGATAGCTCACCGTGTTGGTGGGCTCGTCGAAAAACGCCCGGATTTCGGGCTTGATTGCAGCTTTGGCGGTTGCGGACATTGTGCGCTCCCTTTTTTCGTCGCTCATTCGACTTGACTTATATATTAGGTACTACTAATTTAGCAATATCTAATTTATGGAGAGCCAAGGATGCCCCAAGCGGTCCGTCGCGCGCCCGGTCCGTCGGCCAAGATCAGTTCGGCCAGGAGCGGCATCGGCGACCTTGAGTTGAAGGCGGCGGAAGCGGCCCAGCTGTTGAAGCTGCTCGCCAACGAGAACCGGCTGCTGATCCTGTGCCGGCTGGTGTTGGCCGGGGAAATGTCGGTAAACGATCTCGCCGCGGCGGTCGGCTTGAGTCAGTCGGCGCTCTCCCAGCATCTCGCAAAGATGCGCGAGGAAAGTCTGGTCGACACGCGACGCGAGGCGCAGACCGTATTTTACCGCATCGCCAATCCGAATGCGGCGCGTCTGCTCGCACTGCTCAAGAGCATCTACTGCCCGTAACCGGCAACCGCACCAATCGAGGAAAGCAACTATGAGTAACCTGCAAACCATATCACCCGAACGCGCGGCTGAACTCGTTCGCAACGGCGCAGTTCTGATCGACGTGCGCGAAGCTGACGAGTATGCGCGTGAGCATATTCCCGGCGCGCGCCACCATGCTTTGACGCGGATCGATGCTGCCAATCCGGTCAAGGACGGCGACGACGTGTTGATCTTTCATTGTCGGTCCGGCGCGCGCACCAAAGGCCATGCGCCCAAGCTCGCCGCTGCCGTGCAGAATTGTGAGGCCTATATCCTCGACGGTGGTCTTGAGTCCTGGAAAAAGGCCGGGTTGCCGGTCAACCTCGACCGCAGCCAGCCGATCGACGTCATGCGTCAGGTGCAAATCGTAGCCGGCGGCATGGTATTGGTCGGCGTCGTGCTCGGCGCCTTCGTTGCGCCGGCTTTCTATGGACTATCGGCTTTTGTCGGCGCGGGCTTGCTGTTTGCCGGCGCGAGCGGCTATTGCGGCATGACCCGGTTGCTCGGCCTGATGCCCTGGAATCGACGGGCAATGGCGCAAGCCAAATGACCATCCTGCACGCACTGCTGTCGATCGCCTCCGGCAGCCTGGTCGGCTTCACGCTCGGCCTGGTTGGCGGCGGCGGCTCAATCCTGGCGGTGCCACTGCTTGTTTACCTGGTCGGCGTCCCCTCGCCGCATATGGCTATTGGAACCAGCGCGATGGCGGTGGCCGCAAGTGCGGCCGCCAATCTCTTCGGCCATGCGCGCGCCAACACCGTGAAGTGGCCATGCGCGCTGGTATTTGCCGTTTCAGGCATCGTCGGCGCTGCCGGAGGGGCGCAACTCGGCAAGATGGTGGATGGTGGGCGGCTGCTGATGCTGTTCGGCGGGCTGATGGTCGTGGTTGGCATTCTGATGATGCGGCCGCGCAAGTCAGGTGGCAATCCGGACGTGAAGCTTACGGCGGCGACCATGCCGCGGCTGCTGCCGATGCTCATCGGTATTGGCTTTTCGGTCGGAGTGTTATCTGGATTTTTCGGAATCGGCGGTGGCTTTCTTATCGTCCCGGGCTTGATCGGCGCCACTTCCATGCCGTTGATAAACGCCATCGGTTCATCGCTTGTCTCTGTAACCGCCTTCGGGCTCACCACTGCGGCAAGCTATGCCTGGTCCGGGCTGGTCGACTGGCCGCTCGCGGGCCTGTTTATCGTCGGCGGAGCGCTCGGTGGACTGCTGGGAATTCGGCTTGCCAGGCACTTGTCCGGCTATAAACACGCGCTCTCACTCACCTTTTCCGGCATCGTCATCGCCGTCGGGCTATACGTCATCGCCCGTTCAATCGGGCTGTAGCTCCCAAAAGTCGATCGTCTGATCGGCGGGCGTGGCCTTCTTGTAATGCAGCGTCGCGTATTTTCCGCCGTGATAGACCAACGGCGGACGGCCGTCGTCGCGGAGGCCCAGCACATGGCCTATGAACAGGCTGTGATCGCCGCAGTCATGGCGCGCGTCGATCGCCGCTGCAATCGCCGCGCTGACATTGGCGAGTACCGGCACGTCGCCCATGTGTTCGAAACAAACGTCGGGCTGGGAGACGCCCTGACCGGCGAAATGCTGGCTGATCGCTTCCTGGCCCTGCGCCAGCATGCTGACACCAAAATGCCTAGCATTCTTCAGGGCATCGTGCAGACGGGCCTTTTTCGCCACTGAAATAATGCAGAGCGGCGGTGTCAGCGAACCCGACATGAAGGCATTCGCCGTCATGCCGCGCACGCCACCTTCTGCCTCCGCCGTGATCACGGTCACGCCGGTCGTAAAGCGCCCCATCACTTGCCTGAACAACTTAAGGTCGACCGGCGGCCGAATGTCACGCGCGTTCATGATCGTGTTCCGTCCGCCGCGTATGGGCGATCAACCGGCTCCTCGCATGGCGTGGTAGCTCAATTCGCCCGGATCCGTCAGGTCCGGGACCCGCCAACCGTCCAGATCGTATTCGGCCATGCACTGCTCGGCAAAACCTTTGAAACGGTCCGCGTTGCCGGATGCTTGCGCACCAAACAGGCAATAGCGGCGGATTTCTTCCGTCGAGCCCCCGTAGTTGATCTCATAGAGCTCATGTCGCCCGCCGAATTCGCTTCCCAGGCAATCCCACAACAGCTTCATCAGCTTCACGCGCTCCTCGGCCTTGTAGCCGTTGGAGCCCCGAAGATATTGATCGAGATAAGGCCGGATCTCCGGATTCTTGAAATCACGGGCATGCGAGTTGAGATAGATCAGCCCGGAGGCCACAGTCTGCTCAATAATGTATTTTATTTTCGTGTAGGCGATGGTCGCGATGATCGCGTAGGCGTTGCCTGGATCCATGTTCGGCAAGAGATAATCGCCGATCCACGGTTTTGGATCGCGCACCATTGCATCCGACAGTGCCCAAAACAGATTGCGCCAGGCAATCACTTCGCCGACGTTCGCTTGAACGCCACGGAAATCCTTGGTGCCTGCCGCCTCCGTCGCCTTCAGCAGCAGCCCGGCAATAAAGTCGAGCTTGACCGCAAGCCGTGTACATCCATGCACTACGAAACGCGGCAGGAAGCCGGTGCGCGGAAAGAAGTTGTTGGCCTTCTCCACGTCGCCATAGACGAACACGTTTTCCCAGGGCACCAGTACCTTGTCCATGATGAACACGGCATCGTTTTCGTCGACCCGGCTCGACAGCGGATAATCGAACGGTGATCCCATTACGGTTGCCGACATTTCGTAAGAGGTCCGGCAGATAAATTTCACGCCAGGCGTATTGGTCGGGACCATGAACACCACGGCGAATTTCTTGTCCTGCACCGGAATTAGCCCATGGTGTGCAACAAAAGTGTAGTTGGTGAGCACCGAGCCGGTCGCCACGACCTTCGCGCCGGAGACGATGATGCCCTTGTCCGTTTCCTTTTCCACATGCGCGCAGACGTCGCCCACCTCGTTTGGCGGGCGGTCGCGGTCAACGGGCGGATGGATGATGGCGTGGTTGATGAACGGCACGCGCTCTTGGCTGAATTTGTACCAGCGCTTGGCGTTATTCTGATACGGCTCGTAGAAATCCGAATTGGCACCGAGTGTTGCCAGAAATGCCGCCTTGTAGTCGGGCGCGCGGCCAAGCCAGCCATATGTCAGCTTGGCCCATTCGGCGATGGCCGACCGCCCGGCGATCATCTCATCAAGCGTTTTCGGCGCCTTGAAGAAGGCATAAGTCATGCCGCCGTTGCCTGTTTCGGTCGGAACCAGGATTTTGTCTTTGTGTTTGGGGTCGTGCAAAGCGTCGTAGAGGCGGGCGACCATTCTGGCGGTGTTGCGGAATGCCGGATGGTCGGTGACTTTCTTCACGCGCTCACCGTAAATGAAGACCTCGCGTCCGTCGTCGAGCGACTGCAGATATTCGGCGCCCGTTTGCGGCCGGTTCACATCAACTTTGCCGATGGTCGTTGGCTCGGCGGCGAAAGCTTCCCGATTGGCGCGCGCGGTCATGCCGTCCTCCCCGAAATATATTTCTGCCCTGTGGCGATTGTTGTTCGAGTTTCGATAGCAAATACGACATCGCCGTCGTTGACAACTCGGACGAACTGACTCCCCCACTCAAGGCACGGCAATCAGATTGAAGCAGATTTATGCACATAACGGGGTCGTGCCCGCGTGGGGTCGCGACAGTCCTGCAGCCTTCGCCTAAACTTGCCGCGTCAAACTCATTCCGGGGAGCAGACGATGTCCAGGGAACTGATGTGGCTGACGCTCACGGTCATTCTGACCGGCGTGTTATGGATACCCTACATTCTTGATCGTATCGCCGTACGCGGGCTGGTGGGCGCGATGGCCAACCCCTCGCGCAACGACAAGCCGCAATCGCCCTGGGCCCAGCGGCTGTATTTTGCGCACACCAATGCCGTTGAGAATCTGGTGATCTTTGCGCCATTGGTTCTGATACTCAACTTCATGAATCACTCGACCGAAACCACCGTATTCGCGTGCGCGGTCTATTTCTGGGCCCGACTGGCACATGTCATCGTCTACGCGATGGGCATACCGGTCCTTCGCACGCTCTCATTTGCAGTCGGGTTCCTTGCCCAGGCTGCATTGGTGCTGGCGGTGTTCGGCAAGTTGTAAGGCCCGTCACATCGACGGCGCCGCGCGGTCCACGATCGCACGCAGAGCGATCCCGCGCGGCAGCGCACCGAAGGCGGAGTTCTGCTCACCGGTCAACCGCGTGGCGCAGAACGCGTCGGCCACAGGCGCCGGCGCGTGCTTGACCAGCAGCACCGCCTGCAATGCGAGCACAAGGTCGCGCGCAAGTGAGCGCGCCTGCGATTCATCACTGTGATCGGGGCCGGCCAGACGCCCGAAAAGCCGGGCGACAAATTTTTTCACCCGCGCATCGCCGCCATCGTCAAGCTCGGCGCGCAGCGCCTCACCCGAATTGGGCGTTTTGCCGATCGCGCGCAAGACGTCGAGACCCATGACATTGCCGGAGCCTTCCCATATCGAGTTGACCGGCGCCTCCCGGTAGAGCCGCGGCATGATGCTTTCCTCGATATAGCCGGAGCCACCCAACACTTCCATCGCTTCGACCGTGACGAAGGGCGCGCGCTTGCAGATCCAGAATTTCGCCGCCGGTGTAATCACACGACGGAACAGGTTAGCGGCCTCGTCACTTTCGTCATAAGCCCGGGCCAGCCGCAGCGTGAGCACCGTGGCGGCCTCCGATTCCAGCGCAAGATCGGCGAGCACATTCTGCATGAGCGGCTGGTCGATCAGCTTTTTCTGGAAAGCCGTGCGGTGGCGCGCATGATGCACGGCCTGCGCGACCGCCTGCCGCATAAGTGCGGATGATCCGATTGCGCAATCGAGCCTCGTGTATCCGGCCATCTCGATAATGGTCGGGATACCGCGGCCCTCTTCGCCGATCAAATGCGCATAGGCGCCGTCGAATTCGACTTCACCCGAGGCGTTGGAGCGGTTGCCGAGCTTGTCCTTGAGCCTGACAATTTGAATACCGTTGCGCTCGCCGTCGGGCGTCCAGCGCGGCATCAGGAAACAGCTTAATCCTTTCGGGGACTGCGCCAGGACCAGAAAGGCATCGCACATCGGCGCTGACATGAACCATTTGTGCCCATGGAGACGAAAACTGCCGTCACTTGCGGCTTTGGCGCGCGTGGTATTGGTGCGCAGATCAGAGCCGCCCTGGTTTTCGGTCATTCCCATGCCGATGAGCGCCGAGGTCTTTTCGCGCAACGGCCGGAAGCGCTTGTCGTAGTCCCGAGCAAAAATTTTCGTCAGCCACTGCGAAGCGACTTCGGGCGCATGCCGCAATGTCGGCACCGAACCGTAGGTCATGGCGATCGGGCAATAGACGCCACTCTCGACCTGATTGAGCATGTAGGTGCCCGCAGCCCGCGCCACATGCGCGCCCGGTTTGGGTGCAGCCCACGGGCTGGAATGCAGTCCGGCACGCAGCGCGATCGCCATCAACTCGTGCCAGGACGGATGGAAATCCACCTCATCAAGGCGGTATCCGTAACGATCGAGCGTGCGCAAAACCGGTGTGTATTTGTTTGCATCGAAGCCGAGCTGCACGGTCTCCGGCTTACCCAGCGTTGCGCCGAGTGTGTGCAGGCCATC
This sequence comes from uncultured Alphaproteobacteria bacterium, assembly GCA_963828695.1. GTDB lineage: Bacteria > Pseudomonadota > Alphaproteobacteria > Rhizobiales > Xanthobacteraceae > Pseudolabrys. The sequence goes on from CAWHFS010000002.1 coordinate 708,104, forward strand.
TTGCGCCCAACCCGCGTGCTCGCGCCGCACAGCCTCGCACAGCGCTGTATCGCTGTTGAATAGGTTATAGGGCTCGAGCGGCGGCGGCTGGTTGCTGACCTCGAACATGTGTCGTGCCTCCCACGGCGAAGGCCATTGTACCAGCCGAATCAGGGAAACAGCGCGACCTGCTCCAGCCCCAAGGTTTCTGGCCAGCCCATTATCAGGTTCATATTTTGGATCGCCTGACCGGAGGCACCTTTGACCAGATTGTCGAGTGCCGAAATGACAATCGCGCGTCCGGGAATACGGTCCTTGGCCACCCCAATGAAGGTCATATTTGACCCGCGCACATGCCGCGTTTGGGGCGTTTCGCCGAACGGCAATAGATGAACAAATGGCTCCTTCATGTAAAACTTCAAAAGCAGCGCATGAAGCTCTTCGGCCGTTCTCCCGCGTCGGCCTCGTACGTAAATCGTGGAGAAGATACCCCGATTCATCGGCACGAGGTGCGGGGTAAAAGTTACGGTCACTTCCCGCCCGGCTGCCAGCGAAAACTCCTGGTCAAGTTCGGCCATATGCCGGTGATGACCCACACCGTAGGCGTTGAAGCCTTCCGACACTTCCGAGAACAGCATGGCCTCTCTGGCCGCCCGGCCCGCACCCGTCATGCCCGACTTGGCATCGATCACGATTTCATCCAGCTCGATCGCCTTGTTCCTGATTAGCGGGATCAGCGGCAACTGCGCACAGGTTGTGTAGCAACCCGGATTGGCAACGAGACGCGCCTTCTTGATGTCGCGCCGGTGAATTTCGGTCAGGCCATAGACTGCTTCCTGCTGAAGCTCCGGCGCATGATGCTCGTGGCCGTACCACTTCGCATAGGCCATCGTGTCGGCGAGCCGGAAATCGGCCGACAGATCCACGACCTTGGTGGTCCTGGCCCGCGCGAGCAATTCCTTGATCACTTTCTGCGTGGTGGCATGCGGCAACGCGCAAAACGCGACATCAAGACCCGCCTCTGCCCAGTCGATGCCTTCGATGGCGACCAGATCTGGCAACTGAAACGGCGAGAATTGCGGAAACACATCGCGCATTGCCTTGCCAGCACTGCGCTCGGCAGTGAGCAACACGACCTCGGCGCGCGGATGACGCAATAGCATGCGCACCAGTTCGGAGCCGGTATAGCCGGACGCACCGAGAACGCCGATCTTCGCTTTTGTCGCCATTTAAGTCGTTTCCTTAATCCAGATTCTTAGCGAATCACCGGACCAAGGCCAACAGCACATAATTTTTCGGAAAATGCGTGCCGCGCCAGGATCCGGCGGCACGGGTGACGATTAAGCGCCCGCCCGTGCCAGAGCGGCACGGCGGCGGCGGAGCCTTGAGACTGCAATGAGCATCGTCATGGTCCGCGATATAGGACCCATGCGCAGGGTGGTCAAGCTGCGCAAAAGAGAAAGCCGCCGATCCCGGCGGCCTTCCCGTCGGAACAGAGTTAACGTCGCCTTAGCCGTTCGGATCCCAGGCTACCGGTACCATTTCGTAGCCGCTTGCGGTCTTCTCGACGTGACCAACGCATGGATAAGGGAAGTGGTAGCCAGACACGATCATCTTCTCGGCAGCCGCCATATCATAAAATTTCTTGCGCGTTTCGATCGTCAGGTTGGGATCGTTATCGAAGATCGCCTGCCATGTTGAATGCTTGATGAACAGCGACGGAATGTTGGATACGTCCGACTGCACCAGCATTTTCTTAGCACCCGAGGCCACCACGAAGGACATGTGGCCTGGCGTATGACCCGGCGTAAAGATCGAGGTGATACCTGGCGCCACTTCCTTGTTGGCGTCATAGTGTGTCACCTTCAAGCCAGTCATCATCTTCTTGACGTTCGGGAACTGGGCTTTGTTAAAGCCGTTGGCTTTCGATGCATTGGCGTCGTCGCCCCAGAATGCGGCTTCAACTGTCGGTACCTTGATTTCGGCGTTCGGAAATGCCGGGCCGCCGTCGGCATTCTTCAATCCGCCAATATGATCGCCGTGAAAATGCGAGATGACCACAATGTCGACCTGTTTGGGATCGATCCCGGCAGCTTCCATGTTGAGACGTGCCTGGCCGACCGCACCTTTGCTTGCCGCATTGGCACCAAGACCGTTGCCCGTATCGATAGCCACCAGCTTGCTGCCGGTATTCACCAGCATCGGGCTGAACGGGATCGTGACCTTGCCTTCCGGCATGTAGGCCGCCATTGCCGCTTTGATCGCTTCATCTTTGCTGACATTGACGACGAACTTGTCCGGCATCGGGAAGGTGCGCGCACCGTCCATGAGCTGGATAATTTCATAGTCGCCCATTTTGTAGCGATAGACGCCAGTCCCCTTGCCGGCTGATGCGGCGGCGCGTGCGACCCGCGCCGTCAAAGGCGTGAGCGCGGCCGTCGCACCCATGGCGACCGTACCAGCGAACAGGTTGCGGCGAGTCAATTGTGTCATGCACTTCCTCCCTTATTTCGACGCAGGTCCATTTTAGCGGTTTCTGTGCGGCAAACGCGGCCGCTAGCTACCGTTCGATTCCGATAGGCCTCCCCGTCATTTGCGAAATAACCCCACGTACCGCTTGTTATTCCGGCATCGAGCCCCGCCGATGCCCCGTATAGGCGAACGCCAATCGGTTAGGTAAGCTGGCAAGGTCGATAATCCTGCAGCACGCTGCGCAGGACAAGAGCGAAGCCGGATCGACCGGGAAATCATATCACTTGGGAGGAATATATGCATCGTTTGACTGTGTTGGCAGGCGCCCTGGGCGCCGCGCTGGTCTTGAGTTCGGGCGTCTTCGCTCAGGTGCCGCCCGATCCGAATAACCCAAATGAAAAAATGCCTGAAGCATCCAATCCGCCACCCTATGGAGACACGATTAATCTGGAAACTGCCAAGAAGGTAGCGGCAGCGGCCGCTGCTGATGCCAAGAAACGCAATTGGAATACCATGTGCATCGCGGTGGTCGACACCCACGGCGAGCTCGTCTATTTCGAGCGCCTGGACAACTGCCAATATGCTTCGATTGCGATCTCACAACACAAGGCGCGTACCGCGGCGCGCTATCGGCGCCCGACGGTGGTGTTCGAGCGACTGCTCGGCAAAGGTCCCTTCTTCGCTTATCTGCCGACACTCGATGACGCGATCATGTCCCGTGGTGGCAATCCGATTCTCGTCGGAGGCAAAGTTATTGGCGCTATCGGGGCTAGCGGCGGTACGGGTGCGCAAGATGACGCAATATCGCAGGCTGGCGTGGCGGCGCTAAAATAAACTTTCGCCTTGATATGATTCCGCCGGGACAAGATCCCGGCGGATTTTTTTTCGTGGGGACGATGCGTACTTGACGTCTCGCTTTCAAGTGCCGGTTTTCACCACAGCCATCCGAGCCCCTTCGATATCACATCACCAAGTGTGAGAAGCACCGCCGCCCACGCCAACGCGGACGTAAAATTGGCGAACTGAAATCGCCAATATGGCATCTCGAATATTCCGGCGACCAAGGGCACCGAGGCACGCAACGGCCCGAAAAACCGGCCGATAAAGATCCCGGGGATCCCCCATTTCTTCACGAAAGCCTCGGCGCGCGGGATCAAATCCGGGTGACGCGACAGCGGCCAGTGATGGGCCACCGTATATTCGAGCTTGAGTCCGATCCAGTATGACAGCCAGTCGCCTAGTGCGGCGCCAAGGGACGCAGCGATCCAAATTGGCCAGAAGTTTAGGTCGCTCGAGCTGATCAATACACCGATAGCAACCAGTGCGGCCCAGGCGGGAAATCAGCAGCGAGATAAAGGCCAACAATTCACCGAATGCGAGGGCGAACACGACCGGCGGCGCCCATGCCGAGTTGTCGCGCACGAATGCGATGACTTGCTCGACATGATCGTGGATTTCCATTTATCGGACCGGATTGGCGAGGCAGAATTTCTTAGCCTGTCGTCTTCGGCTACGCCAGTGCCATCGGTCAGTCGGGCAATAGCGGTGCATCTTTGGGGAATAATTCCCCTGTTGCCGCCAATACCATGATCAGCATGGGTGCGGCCAGGAACGCCCCGACCGGGCCCCAGAGCCACGTCCAAAATACCAATGAAAGAAATACGACCAGCGGATTGAGCGTAATCCGGCGTCCAATGATGCTTGGTGTAATGAATTGGCCCTCGAGCGTCGCCAACGCGACAAAAAGCAGAGGCGCTATCATAGCATGGGTCAACGTGGGGAAAGTGACCAATCCCACCAGAAACATCGCGATCTCTACAATCAGCGCGCCAATATAGGGAATGAAATTGAGCACGAAGCCGAGCACCGCCCAGGCGGTCGGTTGCGGTAGCCCGACAAGCCAGGCGATACCGCCGGCGGCAATTCCGACCACGATATTGATCACCGTGACCGTGCTGAGATATTTGGCGAGGTTCTGCTCGAAGTCGTTAATAATTCGCAGCATCAACAAACGCGTATCGCGGCCTTCGAAGTAAGCAACAAACGCATGACGAATTTGTGCGCGGCCAAGCAGCATAAAGAACAGCGTCGCAAAAAAGATAAATAGCTCTCCAATCGCAGGGGTCACGACCGAAACCGCCGGCTGCAAGATGCTCACAATATCAATGCCGACATCCGGTTTTGTGCCTTCCGGCAACAAAGCGTTTCGCATGTCGTTCAGCGCAGACAGGGGCTGGTCGAGCACACGGAGTTTTTCCTGAATGTTTCGCCCGATCTCCGGCGCCTTGCCAATCCACTCGACTGCCGGCGCGGACAGCATAACGATCACCCCGTAGAATATCGCAACCACCAGCAGCCACAGCACCATGGCCGATAGCAGCGAAGGAATCCGGCGACGCTCGGCCTCGGCCGACAGCGGGCTGAGCATCATGACCACCACGAAGGCTGAAACTGTCGGCAACAGAATTGGCCGCGCCAGGCTCAAGGCAGCGACAAACAGAATTATGAATATGCCGACACTCGCCGCCTGCGCCAGATTGCGCCAAGGGATCACCCGTGCGCCTGGTGGCACGTTTGTCGTCAGGGCCTGACGCCGGCCGGTCTCGCCGTCATAATAGCCCACCCGTATCCTCCGGAATTGGCCCCGGCGCCTGCGGTATCCGCGCCGTCAGGCTGGCCCTGCTGCTATTTAATTAACTGCTGATGGGCAGATTGGTTGCCCGGCGGGCGGACGGAGCAGATGCAGGACCGTCACGCTTCGGGCGCGGTCGTGGCATAGTCAGTAGCAAACGAATCAATTGGACCCCATTTACCGGACTTCATGGCCAAAACCGCAACCAAGAGAAAAACGTCAAAGCAGCCCGATTTGTTTGACTCTGCGCCGCGGAGTTCAAAATCGGCTGCCCGCAAGCCTGCCTCCCGAAAAGCCGCGGGTCGCGGCGCTCCGAAACCTATGGCACGCAAAAAAGCCGGTGCCCGTGGCGGCGGGGCCGAGGCTGGCTATACCGCCAAGCACATCGAGGTATTGGAGGGACTCGAGCCGGTCCGCCGCAGGCCTGGCATGTATATCGGCGGCACGGACGAAAAGGCGCTACATCACCTTTTTGCCGAAGTCATCGACAACGCGATGGACGAGGCGCTGGCAGGTCACGCCAGCTGGATTGAAGTGGAGATGGAGGCGAACGGCTTCGTCAGCGTGACCGACAATGGCCGCGGCATTCCGGTGGATCCACATCCCAAGTTCAAGAACAAGTCGGCGCTTGAAGTCATCATGTGCACGCTCCACGCCGGCGGAAAATTCGACTCCAAGGTCTACGAGACGTCGGGCGGCCTGCACGGCGTCGGTGTATCCGTCGCCAATGCATTGTCCGAACGCATGGAAGTAGAAGTCGCGCGCGAACAGACTCTCTATCGAATGGCATTCGAACGCGGCAAGCCGAAAGGCAAGCTGGAAAAGGCCGGACGCGCGCCCAACCGCCGCGGCACCAAAATCCGCTTCAGGCCCGATCCGGAAATTTTCGGACCGAAGGCGGCATTCAGGCCCGAACGCATCTTCAAGATGACACGTTCGAAGGCGTATCTATTCGGCGGCGTTGAAATCCGCTGGCATTGCGACAAGGCGACGCTGAAGGGCGTCGAAGACGTGCCTGAAAAGGCGACGTTTCATTTCGAAGAAGGCCTGAAGGACTATCTGTCCGAGACACTCAAAGGCTCAACGCTGGTGCATCCGGATATTTTCACCGGCAGTCACGGCAAGACCGGTGCGCACGGTGCGCTGCAGTGGGCAGTGGCATGGACCGCGGACAGCGACGGCTTCCTCAATTCATATTGCAACACCATCCCTACTCCCGACGGTGGCACCCACGAGTCCGGTCTGCGCACCGCACTGCTGCGCGGCCTGAAGGATCACGCCGCACGTGTCGGCCAGGAAAAACGCGCCGCGCCGGTCACAAGCGAAGACGTGATGACCGGCGCCGGCTGTATGTTGTCGGTATTTGTCCGCGAGCCGGAATTTCAGGGCCAGACCAAGGATCGGCTCGCCACGGCCGAAGCCCAGCGCATCGTCGAGCAAGGGATCAAGGACCCCTTCGACCACTGGCTCGCCGGCAATCCGATGCAGGCGAACAAGCTGCTCGACTTCGTCATTGAGCGCGCCGAGGAGCGCGTCCGCCGTCGTCAGGAAAAAGATATTGCGCGCAAGACTGCAGTTCGGAAATTGCGCTTGCCCGGCAAGCTCGCCGACTGCACATCGTCAGCCTCGGAAGGCTCCGAGATTTTCATCGTCGAAGGTGATTCAGCGGGTGGCAGCGCCAAGCAAGCACGCGACCGGCGCACGCAGGCTGTGTTGCCGCTACGTGGAAAAATTCTGAACGTCGCTTCGGCGGGTAAGGATAAACTGGCGCAGAACGCGCAATTGTCCGATCTGGTGCAAGCACTCGGTTGCGGGACCGGCGTGCATTTCCACGAGAAGGACCTGCGCTACGAGAAGGTCATTATCATGACCGACGCTGACGTCGATGGTGCGCACATTGCTTCGCTTTTGATCACTTTCTTCTATCGACAGATACCGAAGCTGATTGACGCCGGCAAACTCTATCTCGCCGTGCCGCCGCTCTACCGCCTCTCGCACGGCGGCAAGATTGTTTATGCACGCAACGACAAGGACCGGGACCTCCTGGTCAAGAAGGAATTCAATGCCAACGCCAAGGTTGAAGTGTCGCGCTTCAAGGGCCTGGGCGAAATGATGGCGGCGCAGTTGAAGGAAACCACGATGGACCCGGCAAAGCGCACATTGTTGCGCGTGGTGCTGGTCGAGAAGGAACGCAAGCCGACCGCCAAATCGGTCGAGCGACTGATGGGCACCAAGGCGGAGTCTCGCTTCGAGTTCATTCAGGAAAATGCGGAATTTGCCAGCGCCGACCTGCTGGACGTATGACCGCAGCGCAGGCGCCGGGTCTCAGGCAGCACCTACGGGCACTTGTTTAATATCGGAGTCTTTGTCCCGCGCGCCAACGCAATGCCGTCCTTGACCCGCACCATTCCGCCGTCGGGCTGATTGAACATGGTACGGCGTGTGCCGTCGCGGATCTGAAACACAAGCCGCTGGCGTTCCTCGGTTTCGCTTCCAGGCTGGAAGATCACTTCCACCGACAAACGGGTCTCGGAGACCATCTCAGCCGAAAGCACGCTGTAGTTGTTGATCGCGAAATCGGGACCAAGATCATGATCCTCCAGCACCAGACCGGCGGTCGGCGTCGTGATGCTGACATGCGGATTGGTCGGGGACGGCGGCTGCGAGCAATCGCCCGCCCAGGTACCGAACAGGCCGAATTTTTGGAACAGCTCCTCGACCGAGGTGGCATTGGCGGAAGTGGACATGATGGCCGCGGCAACTAGGAAAAAGATCGCCGCAATCCGCATGACCTCGTCGCTCCAGGATTTGAAATTCGAAACGCAAGAATAGCAGCGTCCGTCGCAACGGCAATCGGCGCAGCCAATTCTCGGCGCGCCGACCCGCAGATGTGACATTTTTATTGCTTGAATGTCAGGTTCGCGGCTTTCACCACTTCGGCGAAGGTCTTGATGTCGGCCTCAATCCGCTTCTTGAATTCCTCGCCGGTCGGGCCGCCCGGCTTGACTGCCATTTTCTTCAGGCCTTCCTGAACGCCGGCGTCGGCGAGCGCGCGCCCAAGTTCTGCGCGAAGCTTCGTCACGACCGGTTCGGGAGTACCGGTCGGCACGAAAAATCCGCTCCACAGGTGGGTGTCGACCTCCGGATAGCCGACTTCTGCCATACTCGGCACGTCGGGCAGTTCACCCGATCTCTCCGAACCGGTTACCGCCAGTGCGCGGGTCTTGCCGCCCTTCACCAGCGGGATCGCCGGCGGACCATCAGAAATCGTAAACAGCGTCTGCCCGCCGACGACACTCAGATTCGACTCATTGCTACTTTTGTAGGGAATAGCAACTGCCGGCATGCCGGTCTTGAGCTTGAACAGCTCAGTGGTGATGGTGAAGGCCGGTGACGAGGTCGCGTAGTTCGATTTGTCGGGATTGGCTTTTGCCCAAGCGATCAGTTCCTTCACGGATTTGGCCGGATGGTTCGCCGGTACTACCATCACAAGCGGAAACGATGCGATCATGTTGAGCGGAATGAAGCTCTTGGTCGGATGGTAGCCCAGATTTGGAAAAATCGCGGCTGCGATCGACATCTGTCCGGTGGCGCCGACCAGTACAGTGTAGCCATCGGGTGGCTGATGCGCGGCGTAACCGGCGGCAATGCGACCTCCAGCCCCGACGCGATTTTCAATCACGGTCGTGGCGCCGGTATTCTGCTGGAATTTCTGGACCACGAGGCGCGCGAACAAGTCATTGCCGCCGCCGGCGCCAAATCCAACGATGAAATGGATGGGTTTGTTGGGATAGCCGCTCTGCGCATACGCGGTGCCGGTGGCGGTCAAGATCAGGGCCGTTGCCAGGCAACCAACGATGCCACGAATTATTGTCATGAATTCCCCCACACGCGCGTGCCCGCGCCGATGTCTGTCGCCCAAAAAGCGTACACCGGCAGAAGCAAACCGAAAATGCCTTTTCGCGATGTGCTATCCTTAAACGACCGACCATCCTCCCGCCCGGAGCCGCGGTGAACGGAACACTGGCCGCCGACAACCTGGGCGCGAGCGCTGACCGTTTCGGCCATCCGCGCGCCCTCACCTATCTGTTCGCCACTGAAATGTGGGAGCGCTTCTCCTACTATGGAATGCGCGCACTTCTTGTTCTCTACATGGTCAAATATTTGCTGCTGCCGGAGCGCGAAGGCCACGTGCTTGGCCTTGGGACATTCAGGCATGCCCTCGAATTCGTGTTCGGGCCCCTCGGCGTTCAGGCATTTGCATCGCAAATCTACGGATTCTACACCGGGCTGGTCTATCTCACGCCGATCTTCGGCGGCTTGCTGGCCGACCGGCAACTCGGTCAGCGGCGCACTGTCATGCTCGGTGCGGGCTTGATGGCCATCGGTCATTTCATGATGGCCGCCGAACCCCTGTTTTTGCTTGCCCTGATATTTCTTATCCTCGGCAATGGTTGCTTCAAGCCGAACATTTCCACCCAGGTCGGAATGCTCTACCGCCCCGGTGACCGCCGTCGCGACCGCGCATTCTCGATTTTCTATGTCGGAATCAATCTCGGTGCCTTTCTGGCGCCGCTGGTTTGCGGCACGCTGGGCGAGGAAATCGGCTGGCACTATGGTTTTGCCGCTGCCGGCGTTGGGATGACGACCAGCCTGATCATCTATCTGGTCGCGACGCCGAATTTACCAAGAGATTCTATTGCGAGGCGCGAAACCACGAAGCTGCCGCTGGCGCGCGCCGACTGGTCTGCCATGGGTGCCATCTTCGCCCTGATGCTCCCCTTCAGTCTGTTCTGGGCAACCTATGAGCAACAAGGCAACACCGTTGTGCTGTGGGCGAGCGAATATACCGACCGCCATTTGACTGCCGGCCTCGAAATTCCTGTCACCTGGTTCCAGGCCTTCAATCCGTTCATGATCTTCGCATTTACCCCGCTCGTCGTCGCGCTGTGGCGCAGGCAGGGCACAAGCGAGCCCTCCACCATCGCAAAAATGTCGATCGGGTTGTTTCTCAACGCTACGTCCTGGCTGATCATGCTGGCCGCAACTCGGGCTGCAGGTAACGGCCAAGCAAGCTGGCTTTGGCTGTCCGCTTTCTTTGTCACGATTACGGTTGGTGAGCTCTATTTGTCGCCGACCAGCCTCTCGTTGGTGACCAAAGTGGCGCCAGCACGGTTCTTGTCCATGATGATGGGCATTTGGCTTGCCGCCATATTCATTGGAAATTTCCTCGCAGGCTATCTCGGCACTTTCTGGTCGACCATGGCCAAGGGCGATTTCTTTTTGCTTATGGCAATCATCTCGGCGGCGGCCGGCCTTTCGATCGCAGTCATCTCCCGCCCCTTGCGCGCCGTTCTGAAGGACTAATCCAGCGGCAGACCGACATATTGTTCCGCGAGCGACCTTGCAGCGGCCTCCGATCCGGTCAGATAGTCCAGGTCGGCGAGCTGGCGGCGGCGATCGAAATCGGATTCGTCAGGGAAACGGTGCATGATCTGCGTCATCCACCAGGAGAACCGCTGCGCCTTCCACACGCGCCGCAGACAGGTCGCGGAGTAGCTCTCCAGAAGATCGTCGCGCTTGTTCTTGTAAAACGCGTCCAATGCCCGCGAGAGAAAAACCACGTCAGCAAATGCGAGATTCATGCCCTTGGCGCCAGTCGGCGGGACGATATGGGCGCTGTCGCCCGCAAGAAACAGGCGGCCGTGCTGCATCAGCTCGACCACAAAGCTGCGCATCGGCGTAATTCCTTTTTGCAGCATCTTGCCTTCGGCCAATTTCCGCGCGCCGCCAAGCCGCTTGTGCAATTCATCCCAAATGCGCGCATCCGGCCAATGCTCGATGTCCTCGTCGTGATCGCATTGCAGATAGAGCCGCGCAAGCGACATCGAACGCATGGTGTAGAGCGCGAATCCCCGGTCGGTGTAGGAATAAATCAGTTCATGGTCCGGCGGCGGAGATTCGGACAGGATACCGAGCCAGCCAAACGGATAGTCGCGTTCGAAAACCTTGAGTACGCCATCCGGCAAACTCGGGCGGCAAATGCCGTGAAAGCCATCGCAGCCGGCAATAAAATCGCAGTCGATCTCCTGCGCCTTGCCTTGGTACGTGAAGCGGATCTTCGGCCGCGCAGATGTGATATCGTGCACGCTGACGCTATCAACTTCGAACAGAAGCGGGCCGCCGTCCGAAAGCCTTCGCTCCACCAGATCTTTCACCACCTCCTGCTGTCCGTAAATCGTAACGCGTTTGTCGACCAGCGCCTTGAAGTCAAGTCGATGTAGATCGCCATTAATGCCGATATTGATTCCCCAATGCAGGATGCCCTCCCGCTTCATGCGGTCGCCAACTCCGACGTCGACCAGAAAATCTGCGGCCCAATGTTCGATCAGCCCGGCGCGGATGCGATTTTCGATATAGTCACGGCTGCGGTTTTCGATAATGATCGAATCGATGCCCTGCATGTGCAGCAGCCGCGCCAACATCAGCCCGGCCGGCCCTGCCCCGACAATTCCCACCTGCGTCCGCATCGATTGGCTCCTGACGGAGGAAATGCAGACCCTATAGGGGCATCGCCCGGGCGGCGCAAATGGACGATTACCGGAAACGCTGGCACATCTCTAACCGGGCGAACCGAAAATGGTCAGATCGGAATGCCGTAGCGCGGCACCCTTGCCCTAAATCGCCGATAATCATCGCCGTATTTCGCTTCAAGAAAACGTTCTTCGCGTCTGATTACCCCGAAATGGATGATCAACAACTGTGCGACCAGCATCACCAGGATCCAGTCCGAGGCGAATGCAACACCGATACCGGCAACCAGCAGGGCCAAACCCACATACATCGGGTTGCGAACATAGTTGTAGATACCCGTGGTCACGAGCGCGGTTACCGGTTTGTAGGGATTCACATTAGTGCCGCTGCGCACGAAGACGTTTCTGCCCGCGACCGCCAGGGCTGCGCCAGCGGCAATTAGAGCGATCCCGGCAACAATTCGCGTCGTAAATGATAAAAGGAGCTGCAGCACGAACGCAGGAAACAGCCAATCGAGTGCGAAACCAAGCACCACCGCTGCAAGCGCAATGAGGGGAGGCGGAGCAATGACACCGGCGGTCTTCTGATGATCGGGCATGGTCATGACACTGCTTTAACGCGCAGCCTGACGGTCAGTTCAAGCGCTATGCGCCGAGCCATTCGGCCAGCGCCGCGTTCACCGCGTCAGGCTTCTCGATTGTGGATAGGTGACCGCAGTCCGGAACGATCACCAGCCGCGAACCAGATATGCCTCCGGCAATTTCCTTGGAGAGATCCGGTGGGGTCAGCTCGTCACCGTCGCCGACCAGCACCAATGTCGGGCAGCGAATGCTGCCGAGCAGCGGCCGTGAATCCTGTCGCGACGTGATCGCCAGCTGCTGACGTACAAACGCCTCCACTCCGGTATCGGCAGCCATCTCACAAAGGATGCGCTTGAGTGTCTCATCCTTTTGCCGGCTCCGATGCAGGAAGCGCGGCGTAAGTGCCTCGACCACCTCGGCAAGCCTGCCATCTTCCGCCATGCCGATGAACTTCTCGCGGGCCGCCGACTGTTCGGGCAAGTCCGGGCGCGCCGATGTATCGAGCAGCGCCAGCCGCGCGACGCGCTCGGGTGCCAGTCTCTGCATGGCGAATGCAATGTATCCGCCCATCGAAAGACCCACGAGCGCGAAATGCGGCGGCGCATTTGCGAGAATGCGCCCAGCGATCGCAGCCATATCGGCGTCGCGCCGATGATCAGCAACAGTAACCGGCCCAAGCGGCCAAAGCGCCGCGATTTGCGGTACATACAGGCGCGCGCTGCACAACAAGCCAGGCACCAGAACGAGCGGTAAAGGCTGAGCCATCACGACCCTCCTGTGACGAAAACATTAAGAATTAATGCGACTTATTGCAGTGCCGTAGCATTGACTTTAGCCCTGTGCGCCTTATGTTCCGGGCAACCGGTTCGAATGAAGAATCGACCGTTCCCCGCGCATTGCAACTGGTTTTAACATCCGGCGCGGACCCGGGCGGTCCCGACTCTGAGGTTACATGTCCTTTTCCCATCTGGGCTTATCCGACAAGGTTCTCGGCGCAATTGGAGCTGCCGGCTACAAGACACCGACCCCTATCCAAGAGCAGGCCATCCCACACGTTCTCGCGCGGCGCGACGTTCTCGGCATTGCGCAGACCGGCACCGGCAAGACAGCAGCCTTCGTCCTGCCGATGCTCACCATGCTTGAGAAAGGTCGCGCGCGGGCGCGCATGCCGCGCACGCTCATCCTCGAGCCGACGCGCGAACTCGCCGCACAGGTCGCCGAACAGTTCGAGAAGTATGGAAAGAACCATAAGCTGAACGTCGCGCTGATCATCGGCGGCGTATCGTTCGACAATCAGGATGCGAAGCTCGTTCGTGGCGTGGATGTACTGATTGCAACACCGGGGCGCCTGCTCGACCATTCCGAGCGCGGCCGGCTGCTGTTGACCGGCGTAGAACTCCTGGTCATCGACGAAGCCGACCGCATGCTCGACATGGGTTTCATCCCCGATATCGAGCGCATCGGCAAGCTGGTGCCGTTCACTCGACAGACATTGTTCTTCACTGCGACAATGCCGCCGGAAATCCAGCGCATCGCCGACAACTTCCTGCATAATCCGGTTCGCGTGGAAGTTTCCAAACCTGCAACCGCAGCCGCCACCATTATTCAACAACTGGTCGCGACCGGGCGCGATTCGGCCGAAAAGCGCGAGACATTGCGCCGGCTGATCCGCTCTGCAGAGGGATTTAAAAACGCCATCGTGTTCTGCAATCGCAAACGCGAAGTGGCGCAATTGCATCGCTCGCTGCTGCGCCACAAGTTCAATGCAGCGGCCCTGCATGGCGACATGGACCAGTCGGCGCGTACTGCCGCGCTTGAATCGTTCCGTAAAGGCGATGTGACCGTGCTCGTGGCTTCCGACGTTGCCGCGCGCGGGCTCGATATCCCGGCGGTGAGCCACATCTTCAATTTCGATGTGCCGCACCATCCCGACGATTACGTCCACCGAATCGGCCGCACCGGCCGTGCCGGCTTGAGCGGAACCGCTATCACTATCGTCGCGCCGATTGACACCAAGGCGGTAGGTGCCATCGAGAAACTGATCGGCCAAACCATTCCCTGGGCCGGGGAGCCGGCGGTCGCCGAACCGCGCGTAAGCAGCGAGGGCGGCCGGCACAAAGGCGACCGCAGCCCGCAGGGTGGCCGTGGCCAGCATCGCGGCCGCGAACACCAGCCGCAGCGCCGTCCTGGGCAGAAACCGGCCCGCGCCGCCGAAACGCGCCCACAAACGCCGCAACGCAGCCACACCGAGGACGCCGACGGCAGCCACCTGCCCGCCTTCCTGCTCCGTCCGTTTACAGCCAAGGCGTGATCCTGGGCCAAATTCGCGGCTGGACGGCCCAGGCCAAATTGCGCCTTGAGCCACCGAAGCGTTTGAATTTACCCCCGATTCACCTCCCTCGCTTACCGTCATCTCAAGATCGCAGCGCGACCACGTGGTCGCGCGCGTGGAAACCGGTGGGCAGAAATAGCCCACACGCGGGGGCTTTTCGATGGCCGGGCCAGCCGACGAATACGAACGCACGATAGCGTTCGCTGAAATCGCGCTCGGACAGATCAAGGCGCTGCGCCATGCGGCCACGCCCCGCAACTACGAGATTTGGTACACCTACGCCACCGGTTATAAGCCTTCGCTCAACCAGAAGATCAACGAAACACTCAAGGCGGGCGCGACGCTCACACAAGCGGATCTCGAACAGATCTACGATACCTATCTGTCGCCGGCCCGGTTGAGCGAACGGATCGACGAGGTCGGCAGCCAGGTCAAAGGCGAAATTGATCAGGTCATGGCGATGATCGACGAAGCAGCCGGTTCTGCCAGCAGCTACACGGAAAGCCTCGCAGGCATGACCGAAAAGATTGGTCAGTCAAAGGACCGTGAAGGCCTGCGCGCCATTGTCGAGAGCCTCGTGCAAACCGCCAAGGAGATGGAAGTCTCGAATCATGAATTGGAAGAGCGGCTCAACGAATCCAAGCAGGAAATCGACGCGTTGCAGAGCAGCCTCGAAGCGGTTCGCAGTGAAAGTCTTACTGACCCGTTAACGCAGCTTGCCAATCGCAAATTCTTCGACATGACGCTGGAATCATCAATCGCCGACGCCCGTGCGAGGAACGAGCCGCTGTCGCTGATGTTGACTGACATCGATCACTTCAAGAATTTCAACGACACATTTGGCCATCTCACTGGCGACCAGGTCCTGCGCCTCGTGGCGCTATCGGTCAAACAGAACGTCAAGGGCCAGGATACCGCAGCACGTTACGGCGGTGAGGAGTTCGCGATCATCCTGCCAAACACGGTGTTGCGGGCGGCAATCACGGTCGCCGATCACATCCGTCGCGCTGTGATGAACAAGGAACTGTTGAAGCGCTCAACCGGCGAACTTCTTGGACGACTTACCATTTCGATCGGCGTCGCCACACTCCAGAAAAACGACACTGCACAGACGCTGATCGAACGCGCTGATGCCTGCCTCTATACCGCCAAACGCTGTGGCCGCAACCGGGTGATGTGCGAGACCGATCCCGAAGTCACCGCCGGCGGCAGCGCGGCACACGTCGCCTGACGCTTCGACGCATTGGTTTCGCTGCCGGCTTTGCCCATACGCCCAGCTTGGCCACGGTGAGGGCCCGCCGCGCCCATTGCGCCAGTTCGTCGGGATCATCATAGAGACGGTCCGGCAAACGCCAATACGATCTCAGCGCCCGCGTGCCGTTCTTGGTTTCATATTGAAAAGGCGCGCAATGCTCGGCTTCGAAGGCCGATGCAGTCGCGGCATCCGTCTTGAGATAAATCAGGTCGTCGGACACCAGACCAAACATGACGCCTTCGGCATAAAGTCCGGCGCCACCGAACATCCGGCGGACCTGCACCAGCGCGAATTCGCGGAACAATTCGCGGATATGTTCGGCGTCCACCGGAGCGCCTTTGCGTCTGTCAGTTGCTGCCGGCAGCCGCATCCTTGGCCGGTGTGAGCTGCACGGATTCGCCGCAGCCGCAAGCACTGGTCTGGTTCGGATTGTTGAATACGAACTGGGACGAGAGCTTTTCGGTCTTGTAGTCCATTTCGGTGCCAAGCAGGAACAGCACGGCCTTTGGGTCGATCAATATCTTGACGCCCTTGTCCTCGACGATTTCGTCGGTCGGGTTGACCGCGTCAGCATATTCCATGGTGTATTCCATGCCGGCACAGCCGCCGTTCTTGACGCCCACGCGCACGCCAGCAACGGGCTTTTCCGCCCGCGCCATCACGTCCTTGATGCGCATCGCGGCCGCATCAGTCAGCCGCATCACCTGGGGTCGGGGCCGTGCAGTGGCCATGGCAGTCCTCACTATTTCACCCTTATATCGTGTCCCGGTTACGCAAACGCAAACCCGCTGTGGCCGCCTCCGTGCGGCTCACCACATGTTCAGCACCAGCCGGGCCTCATCAGACATCCGGCTCGGGTCCCACGGCGGGTCCCACACCACTTCCACCTTGGCTTCCTTCACGCCGGCCACACTGGCAACCGCGTTTTCCACCATGATCGGAAGTTCCTGCGCCGCCGGGCAATTGGGCGAAGTCAGCGACATGTCGATCTTCACGGCGCGGTCGTCGCCGATATCGATCTTGTAGATCAGCCCGAGCTCATAAATGTCGGCCGGAATTTCCGGATCATAGACGGTCTTCAGTCCGGCAATGATATCATCGGTGAGCCGATTGAGCTCGTCCTGCGGGAGCGCCGAGGAACCGGTCACGGCGGCATTCTCCGCCGGCTTTTCTGCCACGGGCGTCTTTTCGGTTACGGGCGTGTCATCACTCATGCGAAAAATTCCTGCGCCTTGACCAGCGAGGCAGCCAGCGTATCAACCTCGTCCCTGGTATTGTACATCGCAAACGAAGCACGGCAGGTCGCGGTGAGCCCGTAGCGCGCAAGCAGCGGCATCACGCAATGTGTCCCTGCGCGTACGGCCACACCCGATCGGTCGATGATGGTCGCGACATCGTGCGGATGCGCGCCCTTGATCTCGAAGGAGACGATCGGACCCTTGTCCTTCGCGGTACCGACAATCCGCAACGAATTGATCTGGCCCAGCCGTTGGTGGGCATATTTGACCAAGGCGCCTTCGTGTGCGCGAATGCGCGGCTTGCCGATCGAATTGACGTAATCGATCGCGGCGGCAAGGCCTATCGCCTGTACGATCGCCGGTGTGCCGGCCTCGAACCGGTGCGGCGGCTCGCCATAGGTGATGCGATCCTGGAACACCTCGTGGATCATTTCGCCGCCGCCGTTGAACGGCGGCATGGCTGCAAGCAGGTCGTATTTGCCGTAGAGAACGCCGATCCCGGTCGGGCCGTAGAGCTTGTGGCCGGTGAAGACGTAGAAATCACAATCGAGGTCGCGCACATCGATATCCATGTGCACCGCCCCCTGTGCGCCATCGACCAGCACCGGAATGCCGCGCGCATGCGCAATCCTGATGACGTCCTTGACCGGCACGACCGTGCCGAGCGCGTTCGACATCTGGGTGATGGCCACCATCCTGGTGCGCGGCGACAACAATTTCTCGAATTCGTCGAAGAGGAAATTTCCCTCCTCATCGACCGGCGCCCATTTGATCACTGCGCCGTACCGCTCGCGCAGGAAATGCCAGGGCACGATGTTGGAATGGTGCTCCATGATCGAGAGCACGATTTCGTCGCCCGGCTGAATTCGCTCACGGCCGAAGGTGTATGCGACCAGATTGATCGCCTCCGTGGCATTGCGGGTAAAGACGATCTCCTCTTTACGCCCGGCATTGAGGAAGGCCCGCACGGTGTCACGCGCGCCCTCATAGGCCTCGGTCGCCTCGTTCGCCAGATAATGCAGTCCACGATGCACATTGGCGTACTGTTCAGTATAGGCTTTCTGGATGCGATCGAGCACGAATTTCGGCTTTTGGGCCGACGCCGCGTTGTCGAGATAGACCAACGGCTTGCCATAGACCTGCATTGCCAGCGCGGGAAAATCCGCGCGGATGCGGCTCACGTCATAAGAACCGTTGCTGACGGCGGGATGCATCGTTAACCCCTTGCCCCCAGCCATTTGAGCGCGGCAAACATCAGCGCCTCGCGAATGGGTTCGCTGGATATTTCCTCCACCGCCTCCCCGATGAAGGCCTGAATCAGCAGCGCCTCGGCCTCCTTGGCCGAAATGCCGCGCGACATCAGATAGAACTTGAGCCCTTCATCGGGCGCAGCCGTGGTGGCGCCGTGGCCGCAGACCACATCGTCGGCAAAGATTTCCAGTTCCGGCTTGTTGTCTGCCTCGGCCTCGTCTGACAGCAGCAGCGCCCGCGTCATCATTTTGGCGTCGGTTTTCTGAGCGTGGGGCCGCACTACAATCTTGCCCTGGAACACGGCGCGGCTTTCGCCATCGAGCACCGACTTGAACTGCTCGCGGCTTTCGCAATGGCCTTTGGCATGATCAATGAGCAGCGTGGTGTCCACATGCTCCTTGCCCTTGAGCAGATTGACGCCGCGGATGGCGCCCTTGGTGCCCTCGCCGTCGAAACGCACGAACATCTGATTGCGCACTGTCTGCGCATCGGCGTTGAACGAGAAACTGTTGAACGTGGCGCGCGCGCCAATGGATGCCAGGGTCGTCGAAACGTGCAGCGCACGGGTTTGCGTATTCTTGACGTGCTCGACCTGCGCGCCGTCACCGACCACGAGTTCGAGCGCCGCATTGACCTGAGCATCGCCACTTTCGTGGCTCTCGAGCAGGGTCGCCCTGGCGTCGTTCTCGATCACCACCAGTGAGCGGATAAAGGCCGAATTCGGCTTGTCGCTGCCGCCGGCAAAAATCAGATGGATTGGCCGCTTGAGCGCGGTGCCTTTTGCGACACGGATGACCGCGCCATCGCCCATCAGCGCGGTATTGAGCGCAACAGCCGCATCATCGGTCTCGACGGTCTTGCCGACATGCGAGGTGGTGAATTTGTCGCCCTTGCCGAGTGCGTCGGCGAGCGAGTCTATGGAGAGCCCCGGCTCCGGCGTCAGATCGGACAGTTCGGGCGCGAAGGCGCCGTCCACAAAGACCAGACGACGGCTATCGCTGCCAGCGAGGATCTTGCCCGCGGTCCTGGCGCGCGCCTTGGCCGCCGCATCGGGCGGCGCGGCGGGCGGATAGAAATCGCGCATCAGCGCGCGCAAATCCGTGTATTTCCATTCCTCCACCCGACGGTGCGGCAGGCCATTGGCGTCGAAGCGCTCGAATGCATCCTCGCGCAGCTTCGCCACTGCGCCCTTGCCGGGCAGCGTGGCGCGCGCGGCACCAAAGGCGGCACTCAACGCCAGTTCGGCAGGGGTTTTGATGGCGCGCACTTCGGCATTCATGGGATCAGGCCGCCTCATCCGCGAACTGGGCGTAGCCACCGGCTTCGAGTTCAAGCGCCAATTCCTTGCCGCCCGACTTCACCACCCGCCCCTTGGCCATGACGTGAACCACATCGGGTACGATGTAGTTGAGCAGCCGCTGATAGTGCGTGATCACCACCATCGAGCGCTCGGGCGAACGCAGCCGGTTAACGCCATCGGCCACGATCTTGAGCGCGTCGATGTCGAGGCCGGAATCGGTTTCGTCGAGCACCGCCAGACGCGGCTGCAATATCGCCATCTGCAGGATTTCGTTGCGCTTCTTTTCGCCGCCGGAAAAGCCGACATTGACGCCACGGCGCAACATCTCCTGATCGATGGCGAGTTGCGTGGATGTCTCCCGCACCAGCTTGATGAATTCCGGCGTGGACAGTTCCGGCTCGCCGCGCGTCTTGCGCTGGGCGTTGAGCGCAGTGCGCAGGAACGTCATGGTGGCGACTCCCGGCACTTCCACCGGATACTGGAAGGCCAGGAACACACCCTTGGCGGCGCGCTCGTCGGGCGCCATGCCCAGAATGCTTTCGCCGTCGAGCAGCACGTCACCTTCAGTGACTTCGTAATTGTCCTTGCCGGCCAGCACATAGGCGAGCGTCGACTTGCCGGAGCCGTTCGGGCCCATGATGGCCGCGACCTGGCCCTTTTCGACCGTCAACGTCAGGCCGTTGAGGATTTTCTTGTCCTCGATCTCGACATGCAAATTCTTGATCTCAAGCAATTTCGACATTGACTAGACCTCTGAGAAATCCACCAGCTCATCGAACAGATCATCAACGTCGCGCGGATGACCACCGCCCTCGTCGATCTCGTTGGTCGACGGCGCGTCGACGTAAGTTTCCGTGAGGAAGGAATCGGCTCCCGTACGGCGGACCATCAGAAAACGCCGGCCGTCCTTGATCACCAGATCGGCGTCCTCGCGGTACACTTCGAAGTCCGGGAAGTGACTGGCGATGCAGGTCATGAGCGCAACCACCCCCGCATCCTTGGCGAGACAAGCGGTCACCTCCTCGCGAAAACGATCACGATCCGCGCTCATCCAACGCTCCCTTCGAGCGAGATCGAAATCAGCTTCTGCGCCTCGACCGCGAACTCCATCGGCAACTGCTGCAGGACGTCCTTGACGAAGCCATTGACGACCAGCGCGGTCGCCTCCTCCGCCGACATGCCGCGCTGGCGGCAATAAAACAGCATGTCCTCGGAAATCTTTGATGTGGTGGCTTCGTGCTCGAACGTGGCGGTAGAATTCTTTGCCTCGATATAGGGCACGGTGTGTGCGCCGCACTGATCGCCGATCAGCAACGAGTCGCAATTGGTGAAGTTGCGCGCACCCTTCGCCTTGCGGTGCGCGGAGACCAGCCCGCGATAGGTGTTGTTGGATTTTCCGGCCGAGATACCCTTGGAGATGATGCGGCTCGTGGTGTTCTTGCCGAGATGCAGCATCTTGGTGCCGCTGTCGACCTGCTGGTGACCGTTGGAGATGGCGATCGAATAGAATTCGCCGCGCGAATTGTCGCCACGCAGGATGCAGCTCGGATATTTCCAGGTGATGGCCGAACCGGTCTCCACCTGCGTCCAGGAAATCTTCGAATGCTTGCCGCGGCAGTCGCCACGCTTGGTCACGAAATTGAAGATGCCGCCCTTGCCTTCCGCGTCGCCCGGATACCAGTTCTGCACGGTAGAATACTTGATCTCGGCGTCGTCGAGCGCGACCAGTTCGACCACCGCGGCGTGCAGCTGATTCTCGTCGCGCATCGGCGCGGTGCAGCCCTCCAGATAGCTCACATAGGCGCCCTTGTCGGCAATGATCAGCGTGCGCTCGAACTGGCCGGTGTTCTTCTCGTTGATGCGGAAATAGGTCGACAGCTCCATGGGACAGCGCACGCCCTCCGGCACGTAGACGAAGGAGCCGTCGGAGAACACCGCGGAATTCAAGGTCGCAAAAAAGTTGTCGGTCACCGGCACAACCGAACCAAGGTATTTCTTCACCAGGTCCGGATGTTCCCGCAGCGCTTCCGAGATCGGCATGAAGATTACGCCGGCCTTCTTCAGCTCTGCCTTGAAAGTGGTAGCAACCGAAACGGAATCGAATACGGCGTCCACCGCGACGCGCCGTTCGCCCTCCGGGCGCACCACGCCGGCGAGTATCTCCTGCTCGCGCAGCGGAATGCCGAGCTTCTCATAGGTGCGCAGTATTTCTGGATCGACTTCGTCAAGCGACGCCAGTTCCTTTTTTTTCGGCGCCGAATAGTAGTAGATGTCCTGATAGTCGATCTTCGGATATTTCACGCGCGCCCAATTGGGCTCGCGCATGGTCAGCCAGCGCTTATAGGCTTCGAGCCGCCATGCGAGCATCCACTCCGGCTCGTTCTTCTTCGCCGAGATGAAACGGATCGTGTCTTCCGACAGGCCCTTGGGAGCCTTCTCGGATTCGATCAGCGTCTCGAACCCATATTTGTATTGATCAACGTCGATGCGTCGGACCTGCTCGACGGTCTCTTGTACGGCCGGCATTCTTCCCTCCGCTCACGGTTTCAAGGACCGCGGGTTGGATTTGTCGGTTATGGTGGCTAAGCGCTGCGCTCGCTAGCTGTTCCCTGATCGGTTGCTCTGATGGTGTCGCGCATCGCCGTCAGGCGGCAATGCCGCGTCTCCTTTTAACTAATGATTCTGCCAGCATATTCCAAGTTTGCAGGAAGCGTTCGACCTCGTCGTCCGTGGTGCTCCGGCCGAGGCTGACGCGCACCGCGCCGCGTGACAGCTCCGGTTCCACGCCCATGGCCTCCAGGACGCTCGACGCCCGCACCTTGCCGGACGAACAGGCCGAGCCCGAGGATACCGCTATCCCATTGAGATCAAAGGCGATTATCGCCGTCTCCGCCTTCACCCCGGGAACCGCGAACAGCGTCGTATTGGGCAGTCGCGCGGCGCCCTGGCTGAAAATTACCGCTTCAGATGCCGCCGACCTGATGCCGGCTTCCAAGCGGTCGCGCAACGCCGCCATGCGTCCGGCGTCGGCCTCAACTGCAGCCGCCGCGGCGGCGCCGAAACCGGCAATCGCGGCGACGTTCTCGGTGCCGGCGCGCTGACCGCGTTCCTGTCCACCGCCCCTGATCAATGGTTCGGCGATATGGATGTCGCCGCGGCAGATGAGCGCGCCCGCACCCTGCGGACCGCCAAGCTTGTGCGCGGACAGGCTCATGAGATCGGCGCCAAGATCCTCGATCCGGCAACCGATCCGGCCCGGCGCCTGCACTGCGTCGACGTGCAGCAAGCCGCCGCGCGCATGCACGATTTTCGCAATCTCCGAAACGGGTTGAATCACGCCTGTCTCGTTGTTCGCGAGCATGACCGAAACAAGCGGAAACGATGCGCCGGCAATCTGCCGTTCGAGTGCGGCGAGATCGACCACGCCATCGCCGTCGACCGGCAATGCCTCGACCTGCGCGGCCGCGAAGCGCCCGCCGCTGCGTACCGATGGATGCTCGATGGCCGAGACGAACAGCCGGTCGCGCGGCTCCTTGCGCCCACCGATCTCCAGCGCCGGCGTCAACGCAAACATGTTGGCCTCGGTCGCACCCGAGGTGAAGGTGACATTTTTTGGCCCGGCCCCGGCCAGGGCGGCGACCCGGGCGCGCGCCTCTTCCACCACCTGACGCACGGCCCGGCCTTCGGCATGGACCGAGGAGGCGTTGCCGGTCAGGCCAAACGCCGCATTCATGGCGGCGCGCGCCTGCTCGAGGAGGGGCGCAGTGGCATTCCAGTCGAAATAAGCGCGGTCAGCCATTGGTTGCGTCAGTATCCAGCTACCATTTGGGTCCTAGACCCTCCAAAAAGCTTGCTTTTCGCCCCTGAGATCGTGCTAGAAGCCCGCATTCACCGGCCTGCTTATAGCGCGGGCAGCGGTTCTGCACAGCGGAAATCGCATAATTAGAATAATTCTAAAGAACTACCCAGGTTCGCAAGTTCCATCTGGCCTGGAGCAAACGGCAAGCCTGCGAATGGCGTTCACAGCGGGTGTTCTGGTTCGAGGTCGATAGCAATGCCTGAAGTCATCTTCACTGGTCCGGCCGGACGGATTGAGGGCCGGTATCATCCGGCGCGGCAAAAAAACGCACCGATCGCCATCATCCTCCATCCGCACCCGCAGTTCGGCGGGACGATGAACCATCCGATCATCTACCAGCTGTACTACGCCTTCGTTCACCGTGGCTTCTCGGCGCTGCGTTTCAACTTCCGCGGCGTCGGCCGCAGCCAGGGTTCGTTCGATCACGGCCAGGGCGAATTGTCCGATGCGGCATCGGCGCTTGATTGGGCACAGACCATCAACCCCGAGGCAAAGAGCTGCTGGATCGCCGGCTTTTCGTTCGGCGCCTGGATCGGCATGCAGCTCCTGATGCGCCGGCCGGAGATTGAAGGCTTCATCTCGATCTGTCCGCCCGCCAATCTCTACGACTTCTCGTTCCTGGCGCCCTGCCCCTCGTCCGGCCTGATCATCCACGGCGACAAGGACGCGGTGGTACCGGCCAAGGACGTCACCACGCTGGTCGACAAGCTCAAGACGCAGAAGGGCATCGTGATCGAGCAGAAGGTGATTCAGGGCGCCAATCACTTCTTCGACGGCAAGGTCGAGCCGTTGCTCACCTCGATTGGCGCCTATCTCGACAAGCGATTGAAGACCGAGCGCAAACCGAGCGCGGCATAGTCACTCGGGCCGCACGACCAGCCCGCCCGGCATCGGTCGCTTGACCCCGGTGGTCGCGGGAAACGTGATCGGCATGCCGTTGAGCGTGCGCACCGCCAGATAGGCGAAAGCCTGCGCTTCCATCGATTGCGACGACCAGCCGACGGCATCGGCGGTTTCCACGCTCGCCGGAGCCAGCCGATCGACCAGCATTCGCATCAAAGTGGGATTGCGGGCGCCGCCACCGGCCACGATCCATGCGCGTGGCACCGCCGGCAGATGCGGCACGATGCGCGCAACCGACGCCGCGGTCAGCGCAGAAAGTGTGGCCGCGCCATCGGCGACGGAAAAATCCGGCAATCCGATATTGGCAAAGGCGAACGCGTTGCGGTCGAGCGACTTTGGACACGGCCGCCCGAAGAAGTCGTGCTCGAGAACTCGCGCGATGAATTCTTCCAGCACCCTGCCCTTCGCTGCCTGATCGCCATCGCGGTCAAATGGCGCGCCGGTACGCGCACGCATGAAATCATTGAGCAGCGCATTGCCCGGTCCGGTATCGCAGGCGATCGGGTCACCGCCGTCAACGAAGGTGACGTTGGCGACGCCACCCACATTGAGCACCGCGATCGGATGCGGCCGATTCAGGTCGCGCGCCAGCGCCTGGTGAAACACGGGCACCAGCGGAGCGCCTTGTCCGCCGGCAGCCACATCGGCGGCACGGAAATCACAGGCGACCGGAAGTTTCAGGCGTCGGGCCAGCGCCGCGCCGTCACCAATCTGCACGGTCAGTCGCGCCGCCGGTTTGTGCAGCACGGTCTGGCCGTGGAAACCGACGATGGCGATGCCGGATCGATCGATCCGCTCGGCGGCAAGAAACGCCTCGACGGCCTCGGCATGCACGCGGGTCACGAATGCGTCCGCTTCGGCGAGCACACCGGGGCGTGCCGCACGATCGGCAAGCCCGGCACCCGTCTGCAGTGCGTTGCGGAGCAAGGCCTGTTCCGCGTCCGAATAGGCCCGATAACCGGTCGGGCCGAACGCAGCGATGCGCTCGCCATCGGTCTCAATCAGCGCCACATCGACGCCGTCGAGCGAGGTCCCGCTCATCATCCCGACGGCCCGTACCACCCCCGCGCCCAATGCCCGCCCCTTGAGTTGAATCCGACGCCGGACCTGTTACACCACCCGCCACCAGGATGCGACAAGCCGCCCGGGCAACGTCAATGAGCGCCTATAAATCGGATTTTCTCAACACTCTTGCCGAGCGCGGCTTCATCCACCAGGTGTCCGAGCCGGACGCGCTGGATGCCGCCGCCAGGGCCGGCAGCATAACCGGCTATATCGGCTTCGACTGCACGGCGGCCTCGTTACACGTCGGCTCGCTGCTGCCGATCATGATGCTGTACTGGATGCAGCAGACCGGACACCGGCCGATTGCACTGATGGGCGGCGGCACCACGCGCGTGGGTGACCCATCCGGCAAGGATGAAAGCCGGCGCATCCTCACCGACGAGATGATCGAACAGAACCTCGTCGGCATCCGCGCCATTTTTGCAAAATTCCTGAAATTCGAGAGCGACGGCGGCACCGCCGTCATGGCCAACAACGCCGACTGGCTCAACACGCTCAACTACATCGACTTCCTGCGCGACGTGGGCAGACACTTCTCGGTCAACCGCATGCTCTCGTTCGATTCAGTGAAGCTGCGGCTCGACCGCCAGCAGGAGCTGTCGTTTCTGGAATTCAACTACATGGTGTTGCAGGCCTACGACTTTGTCGAACTCAACAAACGCTATGGCTGCACGCTGCAGATGGGCGGGTCGGATCAGTGGGGCAACATCGTCAACGGCATCGACCTGGGTCGCCGCATGATGAGCGCGCACATGTTTGCTCTCACCGCGCCGCTGATCACGACCTCGTCGGGCGCCAAGATGGGCAAGACGGCTGCCGGCGCAGTCTGGCTCAATGCCGACATGGTGAGCCCCTACGACTACTGGCAATACTGGCGCAACACCGAGGACGGCGACGTCGCACGCTTCCTGAAGCTGTTTACGATCCTGCCGCTCGACGAAATCGCGCGATTGTCTGCACTGAAGGATCAGGAGCTCAACGAGGCCAAGAAGATTCTCGCCACGGAAGCAACCACGCTGGTGCATGGCCGCGCAGCCGCCGAAGCGGCCTCCGATACAGCGCGCAAGACTTTCGAGGAAGGAACGCTCGCGGAGTCGCTGCCGACGATCGAAATCAGCCGTGCGGATCTATCGCGCGGGCTCGGCGTACTCACCGCTTTCGCCGAGAAAACCGGTCTCGTTGCGTCCAACGGCGAAGCGCGCCGCCAAATCAAGGCCGGCGGCCTCAAGGTCAACGATGTTCCGGTGAGCGATGAGAAGCTTACGCTGACCATAACGGACCTGACTCCGGAAGGCGTCATTAAGCTATCGCTAGGCAGGAAGAAGCACGTCCTCCTCAAGCCGGTGTGAGCCTCTGCACCGCACCGTTGCGCGCGTGCTCTACCCCTCAACGGTCATGGCCGGGCATAGCCGTCCGAAGGACGGCTATGCCCGCGCATGACACCGGGTTTGTCGCGCGCGCCTGGCAATACCGATCCATCGTATTCACTTGTCAAACAGCCAACGCTCCGCCCTGTCCCCTCATGCTGAGGAGCGCACCGTGAGGTGCGCGTCTCGAAGCATGAGGCCGCGGCGCCGCAACGATGGCCGCCTGCATCCTTCGAGACGCCGCGCTTCGCGCGGCTCCTCAGGATGAGGCGGAGAAAGCCAACGCTCCGCACTGTCCCCTCATGCTGAGGAGCGCACCGTAAGGTGCGCGTCTCGAAGCATGAGGCGCAGAAAAGCCAACGCTCCGCCGCCCGAATTGTTTGACCGGCGCCGGGTCCGCCGTCGTCTGAAGGGAGCAACCGCCGCGCTCGAAGAAGAACCGAGGGCGCGCGGGACGCCAGGGGTCCGGGGCGCACTCAAGGTTTGCGTGGAGTGCGCAACCATCAAGTGCTCGGACCCACGGGCCTCGACGCCTCGCGACATCGAGGCTTGTCGAAGTCCGTATCAAGTGCCGCAAGTCCGCCAAACCCAAGGCGTCCCGCGCGCGGTGTTGTCAGGTTTGCTCCGCGCCGTCCCCGGTGGTCGTTCCGTTCGTCGGGTTCAACTCCTCCTCGGAGTCCCGACCCTCCACCGTTGAAGCCCTGGCACCTCGGCCGGCGTCCGCTGACTGGACAACCGGCCTACCGGCCGTCAGGGGCATCGGCGTGCGGCAGGCACGCCGGGAGCATGCGCGGCTTGGACCGCCGGGGGCAGAGCGCCGCATCTCCGACGCCGCCGTTCCCGGCCACCGCTCCCCGCCCCGCGTCTGGAGACGCTGATCAGACACCCCTCGGTAACGGGGCGGGATGCATAGGATTATAGTCAGTATAGGAATATTGTCAAGTCGCAGGGTTGCTGCCCCGCCGGATCGGCGCCGCTTCAAGGCGCCGACTGATGCAAACGCGATGCGCGGGTGCGAAGGTGCCGCGAATTACCGCGACGGTGGAACGAAATCGCGGTCGAAGCTGCCCGGCGACGGGATGAATTTGCGCAGCAGTCCCGGTGCGATCGCAGTCACCGGATTGACGGTAATGCGCGGCGATCCCGGCGGCCCCACCGCCTCATAGGTTATGCCGAGCAGCCCTTCCTTGCTGCCGCCGCCGAGAAACAGGCCGACGATCGGAATCTGGCCGAACATGTTGTTGAGCCCGTAGAACGGTACGAATGTTCCGCGCAGATGCACGGCATTCTTCGCATAGTCGACCTGGCCTTCGACCGTGACGCCCACCAGCGGTCCGCGCACGATACCCTCGCGGACCGACATCTTGCCGGGAAAGCGCGTGAAGTCGGCGCGCAGTTCGGTGAAGTCTACACTGCCATGCTGCTGTCCGGGCGCACCAGACACAACGCGATCGAGCGCGGGCTCGCCGCGCACGACAAAATTCCGGATATTGAGCGTACCAACCTGAGGCGCCTGCTCCTGCGTCGGCGGATCCATGGCTACCCACATCCGCCCGCCGAACATGCGCGGATACATGTCGGTGAACCGGAACAAGGCGCCGGCATCCGCAGTCTCAAAAAAGATGACCTGGTGATTGTCGCTGGCGCGCAACCGCAGATCGCCACTGAGCGGCGTATCGCGACCGATTTTCGATTTCATCGTAAAATGACGAATGTGCCCACTGCGTCGCTGGAGCTTGAGATCGAGGCCCCGCAACGTTTCGCCGTTGTGGCCGGCAACCGTGCCAATCCTGATATCGAGATCAAGATCGGCCTGCTTCTGCTTCGCCTTGTCGGGAGCGTGGCCGGCCAGCGCCGATTTCACGAAATTGCGCCCGTCATAGACGTCGCCGTGCATGGCGACCCGCAGCACACCGTCGCTGGAACGATCGGCCTTGAGTGTGACCTTGTCGCCGTCGGACAGGCTGAATATCGGAAAATACGCCGACACGACGTCGCTGTTTTCATCAAGATCGACCGAGCCCTTCACCATCGCGCCCGGGCCCGAAATGGTGATGTCGTCGAACCGCACCGATTTTCCATTTCTGATCAGGACTCCGGTCGCATGAGCCGGTTTGCCGGCCGGCTTCACCCAGCCGGGCAACAGGTTGTCGATCTTCAACGGGCTGAGATCGGCGTCCACGTTCATACGAACTTCCGGTGAATCGCTGCCGACCTGGGCGGAGACCTTGACCGGAATCGCGCCACTGACACTGTCACCCAAATCAACGCCCAGCCTGCGGCGCGCCGCCTCGTCGACCGTTGCCTGTAATTTCAATTCGGCGGCAGGATCGTCCTTCGTCCTGGTCAGGGAAATCGAGGCAGGCGTGCTGTTGATCTTCACATCGCCTTTGGCCTGATAGCCGTCCCGCGACGCGGTCACCCGGAGCGAGGACGCTTCGACCTTGCGGCCAAGCAGCAATTTGTCGGCGGAAAAATTGGTCAGGTCCGCCGTGATGGAGTAGCTCGGCGGCTCCTTCGGCATCACGCGCGCAATTGCCAGATTGATCGCAACCTGCGCGGCCACCGTGCCGCGGCTGGAGGCGGGGTCGAGCGCGGGTCCGGCATTGTCACGCAAGGCGTCGCTGGCCAGCAGCGTCGCCGCCGCCGGCACGCTGCCGTCGATGCGGAAGCTGGTGCGCGCCGGCGCCGGTTTTGGATGAGTGTCCGGCACCACAAAGATGCCGCTGGTCACGCTGAGCTTGCGCCCTGGAGCGACTTCCACCGTCCCCCGCCCAAGGCTGACGCTGGCGTTGCGGCCAATGACGCGGACCGTAAGATCGGCGTCACGAATTGCCGGCAAGGTATCGAGTGGGCGCAGCGATGTACCGCTGGTTTCGATATCGACGGAAAGACCGTCGTCGGGCACGGGCGGACCGTTGGCCTTGAAGGTCGGAAGCGGCGCATTTCCGGCAACCAAAATGCGCTCGACCGTTCCGCCGGAAATGTGGTCTTCGACCCACGCGCGCACGTCGGTGGCGGCAAAAATCGGCCAGATGCGCTTGAGCACTTCCACCGGCATCCGCGTGCCGGCAAAACCGAATGCCAGATGTGGAACCTCGTGGGAATAGTCGAGGCTGCCGGTGATCGCGATGCCGACATTGTGCGACGGCCGCGTGTCGACCCGGCTGAAATCGCCCTGTTCGAGATCGATGCGTTTGCGGACGGTATCAATCCGGGCACGCATCGTCGCGCGATTGATGGCAAATCCTTCCGCTTTGGATGCGCCCGGCGAAGCCAGGATGATCGGGTCGATCACTGTGTCGCCGCGCGTCATGTTGAGCAGCCAGACGCCGTCCTTGCCCGGTGAGGATTCCAGGACGGCGCGCAATGTGAACTGGTTGCCGCCGGAATGAACCTGAAATGGCACCACCAAGGCATGGTGTTGCGGATCCCAACTGAAGCGGACGTCAGCGCGATCGATCTTTATGTTTGCCTTGTCGTTCGCATGATCGAGGACGATTTCGCTGTCCGCGATGATTTGCCCCTGCATTTGCTGCAGCGAGCCATCGGCCGCAATATCCGCACGCACGCTTGCCGACAATGGAAGGTCGGGTTCGATATTGCCTTCGTTGAGCCGCATGGCGAGTAATATGTCGCGCGACGCGACATGGCGCGCTTCGATGCCGACCGCGCGCACGCCATCGCCGAGTGGCCGCATCGCGGCGCTCAGTACCCAGGGCCGTTCGGGATTTTCCGACGCCAGACGAAAAACAACACCGCCCTGCGCCGGTCGCGTCAGGCTCACATTGATGCGGCTGAAGGTCCAGTGCTTGCCGTTACGCTGATCGTCGACAGTGAGGTTGCCATTCTTCAAGCCGAGCTCGCGCAAATCATGGCCGTCGAGACCGGTTGCGCCGAGGCCGTCGATCCAGGCCAGGATACCGGCAATGTCTTTCACGCCGGTTCGCAGGGGTCCTTGCGGCACGATGGATTCTGCCGGCTCTCCGCGTTGCGCCGGAGTGAGCGCCGGCAATGCGGTCGCGATTGGCCGCTTATGAGCGCCGGCAAAAACCGTGATGCTGCCGTTCTTTTCAATGCGCACCGCCATTTCGGCGCCCACCAGATTGAGGCTGACCGCGCGCAGCTTGCCGGACAGAAGACTCGTTGCCGAGATGCCGACTTCCGCTTTCGGCGCGCTCGCAACCACGCTGCCATCCGCGTCGCGCACCACGATGTCGCGCAGCCTCAAGGATGTGCGGCCGGTTTCGTCACGTTCGATCTGGGTGCCGCCGACATGGACGGTGTGGCTGGCGCCGAAATTCTCCTCGATCGCCGCCTTGAGCCAGGGCGTGACAATATCAAGTTCAATCGGGCCGCTGGACAGGCGCCACCACAGGCCAAGGAAGCCGACCACACAGACGGCAAACGTAACCCCCGTCGCCCACAACAACCGCCGCACGATCCGCCGGCGCAGAAACCGGCTTATCCCGCGCCGCAGACCGCCGGAACGCCCGCCGCCCCGATGATCGGGCGCCGGCTGATGCCGTTCGCGTTCATGGTGATGCGGCTGGTAGTAATGCTCATGAACGTGATGCGCACGACGGCCTGCGGCCGGCGCATGGTGGACTGGATGCCTGGATGGGTGCTCGCTACGTGTCATGCCCTAATGGACGCCCCGTCGTCCGCCGCATCGTGCGTAACTTGCCACCGGCCGAATCTCGTCCCGCGCGAACCGTGGCATGCATCCGTGGAGCCGCTTGCGCCCGTCCGACGCAAGGGGCAATTGCGACTTTGACGGGGCGAAAACGACGAAAGGAAGGCATATGACAGATGACCTTGCCGCGGGTTCGAAGGCACCCTCCTTCACCCTGCCACGAGACGGTGGAACCAAGATATCGCTGCAGGATTTCAAGGGCCGTAATCTCGTCCTCTATTTCTATCCGAGGGCCGACACGCCCGGCTGCACCAAGGAAGCCATCGCATTCTCCAGGCTACGCAACGCCTTTGCCAAGGCCGGCACCGAGATTCTCGGCGTCTCGGCCGATCCGGTGAAGGCGCAGGACAAATTCAAGTCCAGGCACAAGTTGAAGGTCGCGCTCGCCTCCGATGAGTCGAAGAAGATGCTGGAAGCCTACGGGGCCTGGGGTGAGAAATCGATGTACGGGCGCAAATACATGGGCGTCATCCGCAAGACATTCCTGATCGACGCCAAAGGCCGGATCGTCCGGGTCTGGCCGAAAGTCAGCGTCCCGGGTCACGCTGAGGAGGTCCTCGCGGTCGCCCGGACGCTGTAATCCGCTGCTTTCTCAGGAGAATCACACCGCCACGCAGCGGTAATTTCCGATTTTTTAACCATATCGGATTGATATCGGCGCCAGTGCTGGCCACCGGCTCGACCACGGCCGAACCGGCGGAGAGCGTGGATGTCGCATTCGTCTCAATCGTACTACCCGACTGCTGATCACGTCGCTCGCGCTGCGCCGGCGCGTCCGCAATCTGCCGCTGCCATGTCCCGCCACCTGCATCGCTCACACGGTGGCTACACACTTGTGCATGGCGGGCGGCAGGTCCGCATCGGCCCGGTCGCATTCTGGATCGTGGTCGGCACGCTGGTGATCATGGCGGTGTGGTCGATCGCGACCGGAACGTATTTTGCCTTCCACGAAGATGTGCTCACGCGCCTGATCGGCCGCCAGGCGGAAATGCAGTTTGCCTATGAAGATCGCATCGCTGAATTGCGCGCGCAGGTCGATCGCATCACCAGCAGGCAGCTACTCGACCAGGAACAGTTCGAAAAGAAACTTGACGCGCTGCTGCAGCGGCAAACAACTTTGGAGCGGCGCTCCTCGGCGCTGATCGGAGATCTTTCAGCCACCACCGGGTCAGTCCGGTCAACGCATGCGCCACCGGGCCGCGCACCGGCAGGCGCCGCGATCCGTCCTTCCCCGATCAACGACACGGTGATTTTCGTTGCGCCGCCTGACCGTGAGGCACGGCTCGAATCGCGAGAATTGCGGGAGACCACAACCCGGATCGCGAGCCTCACCAATACAGGCGGCCTCTACGGCATCCTTGCGCGCGTGTCGGCGTCACTCGACAAGGTTGATCACCGTCAGACCGCTGCGTTGACCAATCTGGAAGAACGTGTCGACACAAAAATTCGTCGCATGCGCAGCGTGCTGGCCGATCTCGGTGTCCATCCAGGCAGACCCGGCGCCGCGTCCGGTGGCCCGTTTGTCCCGGTGAAACCTCCGCGACCGGGCGCCAGTGCATTCGAGCGCCAGCTTTACCGCGTCAACGTCGCGCGCGCGCAAATCGGCCAATATACCCGCACCTTTACGGCGGTTCCCGTGCGCAAGCCGGTCAGCGGCGACGTCGACATGAGCTCACCATTCGGCGTGCGCCTCGATCCTTTCCTCGGTCGGCCCGCCATGCATACAGGCCTCGATTTGCGCGGCGACATCGGCGAACCGGCGCGGGCAACTGCGGACGGCACAGTGAGAATCGCCGGTCGCGAGGGCGGCTACGGCAACCTGGTCGAGATCGACCACGACAACGGATTCGCCACGCGCTATGGCCACCTCTCGGAAATCGCCGTCAAGGTCGGACAAAAAGTGCGGATCGGTGAAATTATCGGCAGGATCGGCTCCACCGGACGCTCGACCGGTCCGCATCTGCACTATGAAACCCGTGTCCACGGCGTTGCGGTCGACCCGCAGAAATTCCTGCGCGCGGGCCTTCGGCTGGGCAATACCTGAACACGCCCGTCGATTGCCATTCTGCCCGCCGTGTGATGAATCGTTTGCAAAGCCATGCGCGGGGGAAAATGCACAATGCGGGTTGTGCCACGTCATCCATGGCTCGGCGCAGCCGGCTTTTATTTCGCGTTGGCGGTGCTGAACTTCTTCTATCGTCGGCTCCATATCTACCGAATCGACAGCGCATTTGCGCGCGCCCGCGTTGCCGCCATCCGGGACAAAATCGAACACGGCGGGACTGCATATCTCGCCGGCGTTTCCGCAGCCGGCACGCATAATTCGGGCGCCGCTCTGGTTGCCGTGACACGCGAACACGGGCCGCGGCTTCTCCTGAACAATGAGGAAGAACGCTTCTCCGCGGTCAAGCACAGCAACGACTATCCGCGCCTGTCGATCGAGGCGATGCGCGACGCGATGGCGCGCTCCGGCCTCGACGTCGGCCACATCGACGGCTGGTTCAGCGCGTGGGATTACGCCGCCTTCGGCGCCACTCTTGTCCGCACGGTTCTTGAGGAGGCGCCCGGCACATTCGGGATGTTGCGCGGCAAGCCGACGCCGCTGTTTGATCTGCGCCAAATCGACCGTGGTACACGTGCGGCGCGGCATATCGGCCGCCAGTTCGACACCGGGCCGGTGCCGCTCATTTGCACGCCGCACCACGACAACCACGCCTGGTTCTCCTATGCGAGTTCACCATTCGCGCGGGATGGACGACCGGTCCTGGTGGCGGTGCTCGACGGTGTCGGCGACATCGGGGCGATCTCGATCTACCGGTGCGAGAACGGCCGCATGCACCAGCTTTACGGCAACAACAGCGTGTTCGATTCCCTCGGCATCTATTACGCGATGATCTCGTCGACGCAGGGCGGCTGGACCTGGTTGTCGAGCGAGGGCCGCTACATGGGCGCCACCGCCTATGGCAACAACGACCGCAAGACCAACCCTTACTACGCAGCGCTGAAGACGATCTTCATGTTGGCGCCGGAGGGGCAAATCTGTCTCAACCGCGATCTCGCCAATTGGCCGCGCGATATCATGCACGCCCCATATACCCCCGCGCTGACCGCCATTCTGGGGCCGCCGATTCCGGCCGACCAAATGTGGAATCCGGATGCCGTCCTGCGCATTGAAGACATTGCCCACAAGGAGAACACACAGGACCGGCTCGACAAGGCGGCGGCAACGCAAATGGTGTTCGAGGACGCGTTGATACACGTGATCGATCACTATATTCGCAGCACCGGCTGCGACCGCCTGGTGCTCACCGGCGGCATCGCTCTCAATGCTCTGGGCAATATGCGACTGCTCGAGCATTTCGATGCCGGCTTCTACCGGCACGAACTCAAGCGCCCGGGCCGCCTGCATCTGTGGGTACCGCCGACACCGAACGACACCGGCGTCACCATCGGCGCGGCGTATATGGGTGCCTATCTCGCCGGCTATGGCATGGGCGCGGCGTCGGAGCATGCGTTCTATTGCGGGTTGCCACCTGGCGCGTCCGAGATTCGCGCGGCGCTCGCTGCACGCCCGGACGTGACATGGATCGAGCTTGTCCCGGCAAACAGCGATGACGCGCGCGCACGACACGCCGATTTCATGGCCTACATGACGGCACAGGATGCCATCTTCGCGCTCTATCAAGGTGCGGCCGAAACCGGTCCGCGCGCGCTCGGCCACCGTTCGATCCTGGCCAATCCGTGCAATCCGCTGACGCGGACGAACCTCAATGCGCAGGTGAAGTACCGCGAGGCGATCCGCCCGCTGGCGCCGATGATGACGCTGGAAGCCGCGCAAAAGTTTTTCGAGCTGTCGGATGGCGCCAGCGATGCTGACTACAATGCCTATAACTATATGGTGCTGACGGCTCATGCAAAGCCGGATGCGCATGCACGGATTCCTTCGGTCGTGCATGCTGACGGCACCGGTCGCTTGCAGATCGTGCGCGAGGCGTCCGACCCCCTCACCTATGCCTATCTGAAGGCGCTCGGCCGCCGCATTGGCGTTGAAGTCGCGGTCAATACATCGTTCAATGTTGCGGGACCGATCGCACAATCGCCGACGCAGGCACTCGATACGCTGCGCCGGTCGAAGGGGCTCGATGCGGTGTTGATGTTTTCGGAGGAAGGGCCGGTTTTTGCGGCGCTTCATGCGGGTGCGGGCGGCGCAGGCGGCGCAAGATTTAAGCAGTGGCTGCGGGCGTGGCAGGAAGAAACGGCCCAGCGGCTCGAGCGGTAGACGCTATTCTACGTCTTCGATCTGTTCCGGCCCGCCGCCGAAGGCTTTTTGCGCAAGCGCTGCCTGCATGAATTCGTCGAGATCGCCGTCGAGCACCGCGCCGGTGTTGGAGGTGGATACGCCGGTCCGAAGATCCTTCACCATCTGGTAGGGCTGCAACACGTAGGACCGAATCTGGTGCCCCCAGCCAATGTCGGTCTTGGCGGCCTGATCTGCGGCCGCCTTCTCTTCCCGCATTCGCATCTCGCGTTCAAACAGCCGGGCGCGCAACATGTCCCAGGCCATGGCGCGGTTGCGATGCTGCGAGCGGTCCTGCTGGCACTTCACAACGATGTTGGTGGGAATGTGCGTGAGCCGGACGGCTGACTCCGTCTTGTTGACGTGCTGGCCACCGGCGCCGCCGGCGCGCATGACATCGGTGCGCACGTCGCTCTCATTGATGCCGATCTTGATGCGGTCGTCGACCACGGGAAATACCCCGACACTGGCGAACGAGGTGTGGCGGCGGGCATTGGCGTCGAACGGCGAAATGCGCACGAGCCGGTGCACCCCATTCTCGCTCTTGAGCCAGCCATAGGCATTATGCCCCTTGATCTGCACCGTCGCCGACTTGATGCCGGCCCCCTCGCCTTCCGTCTCCTCGATCCACTCTACCTTGTATCCGTGCGCTTCTGCCCAGCGCACATACATGCGCATCAGCATCCCGGCCCAATCCTGGCTTTCAGTGCCGCCCGCCCCCGCGTGAACTTCAAGGTAGCAGTCGTTGGCGTCGGCTTCGCCGGAAAGCAGAGCTTCCAGCTCTCGTCGCGCCACTTCCGCCTTCAGGCGCCTGAGCGCGGCCTCGGCTTCACTCACGGTCTTGTCGTCTTTTTCGGATTCGCCCAGCTCGATCAGGGTGAGCTGGTCGTCGAGCTCCTGCTCGATGCGGCCGATCGCCTTGAGCTGGTCATCGAGCGCGTCGCGCTCGCGCATGACGCGCTGGGCACGCGCCTGATCGTTCCAGAGATTTGGATTCTCGGCCTCTTTGTTCAGTTCGGCCAGGCGACGTTGCGCGGTGTCGACGTCAAAGATGCCTCCTCAGCAGCTTGAGCGACTGCTTGATTTCTTCGACGAGGCCTTGGGTTTCCGCGCGCATGAGTAAAGTCCGTAGCCGCCAGGCGGCATTCCGATTCCGTTGTGGGGGATTTAGCGTTGTCGGTGCACCCACGCAACACTCAACGCGATTGGCTCTGGTCCCTCAATAGAGCCCACCCGTTCCAGATCGTATGGCGCGACCTGAATCAGGCGGCACTGTACTGAAGAACGGCGGCGCGCGGCGCGGCGCTTCCGGATCCGCTCCGTCACCATAGCCGACCACCGAATAGCTGTCGGGTGGTGCGGTACCGGGTTTGAAGGCTTCCAGGATCACCCGCTGGGCATCCGGACCAGCGCGCTGTCCGGTTTTGAGATCGACGCGGATCAGCTTGATGCCGGCCGGAACGCGGAACGGCACTGCGGGTTTGTCGGCGAGCGCTACTTTCAGGAAATCCCGCACGATCGGCGCCGCCAGGTGACCGCCGGTCTGGCCGCGGCCCAGATGGCGCGGCTTGTCGTAGCCGATATAGACGCCGGCGACGATATCGGGAGTGAATCCGATGAACCAGGCATCTTTTTCGTCATTCGTGGTGCCGGTTTTGCCGGCCACCGGCTTCCCGACCTGGCGTACGGTCGTCGCAGTGCCGCGTTGAACGACGCCTTCCATCATTGAGGTGATCTGATAGGCGGTCATTGGATCGAGAACCTGCTCGCGCCGGTCGATCAGCGAAGGCTCCGGCTGGTTCGCCCACTTGGTGGCGTCACAGCCGATACATTCGCGCTCGTCGTGGCGATAGACTGTGTGGCCGTACCGGTCCTGGATGCGGTCGACCAGTGTCGGCTTTACGCGCCTGCCGCCATTGTCGATCATCGCGTAGGCGGTGACCATCCGCAGCAGAGTGGTTTCGCCTGCACCCAGCGAAAACGACAGATACGGCGGCAGCTGGTCATAGACGCCGAAGCGCTTGGCATATTCGGCGATCATCGGCATGCCGACGTCCTGCGCCAGCCGCACCGTCATCACGTTGCGGGAATGCTCAAGACCGAAACGCAAGGTCGAAGGCCCGTAGAACTTGCCCTCGTAGTTTGCCGGCCTCCATGTGCCCAGCCCCGGCCCCTGATCGATCTCCAGCGGAGCATCGAGCACGACGGTCGATGGTGTGTAGCCGTTGTCGAGAGCCGCGGCGTAGACGATGGGCTTGAACGAAGATCCGGGCTGCCGCAATGCCTGCGTCGCGCGATTGAATTGACTCTGGTCGTAGGAAAAACCGCCGACCATCGCGAGCACGCGGCCGGTCCAGGGATCCTCGACCACCATGGCGCCGGAGACTTCCGGAACCTGTTGGAGTCGGTATTGCCCGGCGAGTTCTGCCGGCGAGACATAGACGACATCGCCGGGCTCGAGCACCTGACTGACCTTGGCCGGTGCACGGCCTTTCGTCTTGGCCCACTTCACCCCGTCAAACGGCACAATGCCGACTTCGCGCTCCTTGCTGACATAGCCGCCGGGCTCCCGCGCCGGCTGCAAACCGATGCGGGCCGATTTGTCGCCGGTTTCCAGGACCACCGCCAGGCGCCAGGGCAACACGTCGGACAGCGCCTTAACTTCGGCAAGCTTGACGCCCCAGTCTCCGGAAATATCCACCTTGGTGATCGCGCCGCGCCAGCCATTTGCTTCGTCGAAGCGCACCAGGCCCTCTGTCAAAACCTTGCGTGCCAACACCTGCAGCTTGGTATCAAGCGTGGTGCGCACCGATAGCCCGCCTTCGTAGAGCTTCTTCTCGCCATAGCGGTCATAGAGTTCGCGCCGCACTTCCTCCGCAAAATATTCCGCCGAAAACATATGCGCGCCGGTCGGTTTCTGGGTCACGCCGAGGCCCTGACGCTTCGTCTTTTCTGCGTCGGCGGTCTTGATGAAGCCGGCCTCTGCCATGCGATCGATCACCCAATTGCGCCGCTCCATCGCACGTTCGCGCTGGCGGAACGGGTTGTAGTTCGACGGGGCTTTCGGCAACGCCGCCAGATAGGCGGCTTCGGGGATTGTAAGTTCGTTCACCGACTTGTCGAAATAGGCCAGCGAGGCAGCGGCAATACCATAGGCGCCAAGGCCTAAATAGATTTCGTTCAAGTAAAGCTCGAGGATCTTGTCCTTCGTATAGGTGCGCTCGATTTTGAGCGCCAGCAGCGCTTCCTTGATCTTCCGAGTGAAGGAAACCTCATTGGATAACAGGAAGTTCTTGGCAACTTGTTGGGTAATGGTTGAAGCACCCTGAGGATGGCGATTGGAGCCGTAGTTCTGGAGGTAGTTCACCGCCGCGCGCGCAATGCCGGTGAAATCGAGCCCGCCATGGTCGTAGAAGTTCTTGTCCTCGGCCGCGAGGAAGGCGTTGATCACCAGCTTGGGTACCGCCTGAATGGGGATGTATAGCCGCCGCTCGCGCGCGTATTCGGCGACCAGCGAGCCGTCGGCGGCGTGCACCCGCGTCATCACCGGCGGTTCGTAGTCCTGCAACTGCGAATAGTCAGGCAGGTCCTTGGAGTAGTGCCACAACAGGCCGGCAGCCGCGCCGACACCCACCACAAACAGAATGGTGCCCACAGCAAACAGGAAGCCGAAAAAGCGCAGCATGAGCTTCATGAGCAAACTGTCCCGTCCCGATGTCGACAGCAGCCGCCTGCCGATATCGTGACCTGCGATAGTGGCGTGTGTTGCCTGACGCTGCCACCGTCGCCTCCGCCTCTTATCGAGGTTATGGCATGGGTTCGTGGTGGCCCGTTTTTATGTTGAAACTGAGGCCGGTAGCTCATGTTAACGCCCCCCGGCGCCGGCCAGGCGCGGCGCAAAAAAGGTATCAACCGCCTGCATCAGCGAATCCGCCGTGCGCGAGCGCCATTCCGGCGATTTGAGGTGCGTCAGGTCGTCTTTGGTCGACATATAACCGAGTTCCACCAGCACCGACGGCACGTCGGGCGCCTTGAGCACCTTGAAGCCCGCCGACTTCAACGGATGCTGGTGCAGCCGCGTGGCGGACTTGAGCTCGCCCACCAGCGTACGCGCGAACAGGACCGAATAGGTCTTGGTTTCGCGCTGCGCGAGATCGATCAGGATGCTCGCGACGTCGTCGGGCTCCGCGCTCAGATCGACGCCGGCAATAACGTCTGATTTGTTCTCTGCTTCCGCGAGACGCCCTGCCTCTTCGTCCGACGCGCGATCCGAAAGTGTATAGACGCTCGCCCCTTCCGCCTGGCCTTCGCGGCGTGGAATGAAATCCGCGTGAATCGAAATGAACAGCGCTGCATTCCGCGCGCGCGCAAAACGGACGCGCTCGCCGAGCGGAATGAAGGTGTCGTCGTTGCGCGTCATCGCGACCCGGTATTTGCCGCCGCGCTCGAGCTTGTCGCGCAATGTCTGCGCGAAGGCGAGCACGACGGATTTTTCCTCTTCCCCGCTCCGCGCCTTGGCTCCGTTGTCGATGCCGCCGTGACCGGGATCGAGCACGATGAGCGGGCGCGGATCGCTATCGATCCTTGGTGTATTGTCAGTTCTGGCGGCGACGGCATGCCCGCGGCGGTCGGAAAGCGAAATGTTACGCAAAAAGCTCGCGCGATCGGTGACCGCGAGATCGAGAACCAGCCTCGCCGGCTGCCCCTGGGCGGCATCGAGAACAAACGCTTTTTCCACCTTAACCGGCCGCTTGGTGTCGAGCACGATGCGCGAACCGCCGCGCATCACGAGGCCGTAGCGAAATGCCTTCACCAGGCCGTGGCCGTGCTCGCCGGCCTTGGACGGAAGCTTGAAGACCACTTGCGGAATATCGACCACCACCCGGTAAGGATCGGCGAGCGTAAATACGGCAAGATCGATCTTGCGGCTGAGATCAACGACGAAGCGCAGCTTGTCGTCGTCGCCACCAAGCCGCACATCCGTCGCCACGGGCATCGATTCCGTTGGCGAATCCAGACTGCGCACAGCGATGGCCGGTTCGGCCGCTTCCGCGGCCGGACTGGCAACCATGGCAGCGCCCAGCAAGGCGATGGCGAATCCGCGGACGGTCACGATTCCGGACCCTTTTGACCCTGTTTACTCCATTAGGGCCTGCACCGGTTAATGGAAGTTAAGCGAATTGAGCGTTCCGTGCGCAGCTGTTGCCGATCTGCATAAGCTCCCTTGCCAGCACAGGTTTGGGGCCGTATGTAGGGTCTGCTGACGGTTAAAGTTCCGGTTGTGCCGCGTTCGGGCCCCGGCCCGCCGGTCCAGGATCGCCCCCTCGAGGAAGCTGGGCGAACGGACGGCGAAATGAGCCGAAACCCTTGTGAAGGACAACAGGATCAGCGAGTGGCCATGCGGGCCGCCCGCATTTCGACCGGAAGCGACGAGAAACCTCGGCGGCGCTGTCAGCGCGGCCGTAGCGCACGGGTCGCAAATTCATGCTGCAAGTGATGCAGCGACGGCAAATCAAGGTCCGCAACCGACACGAAACCATCGTGTCGGCGCCTAATGTCATGGACCGCGCCGCGCTGACGCGTGAAGACGCGCCCCATTCCTTCAACACCAATCAGGCTGGCCTGCCCCGCCGCGCGACCTTGTTGCGTGAGCGCGCGCCAGCCTTAGTGAGATTTTATTATGGCCGACAAAATGCTGATCGACGCGACCCATCCGGAGGAAACCCGGGTGGTGGTCCTGCGCGGCAACCGCGTCGAGGAATTCGACTTCGAGAGCGCCAACCGCAAACAGCTTCGCGGTAATATCTACCTCGCCAAGGTCACCCGGGTTGAACCTTCGCTGCAGGCGGCGTTCGTCGACTACGGCGGCAATCGTCACGGCTTCCTGGCGTTTTCCGAAATTCATCCGGATTATTACCAGATCCCGGTTGCGGACCGGCAGGC
The DNA here is from genome assembly GCA_963828695.1 of uncultured Alphaproteobacteria bacterium. Lineage (GTDB taxonomy): Bacteria > Pseudomonadota > Alphaproteobacteria > Rhizobiales > Xanthobacteraceae > Pseudolabrys. Next base: position 749,808 of record CAWHFS010000002.1, read on the forward strand.
GCTGATCGAGGAAGAAGAACGCGCGCAGCGCGCAGCTGACGCGGATGCCGACAATCGCGCCGGCCGGCGCGGCCGCGGCCGGCATCGACACCGCGGCGCCGACCGTCAACGCGGCCGCGACGTGGTCCGCAGCGAGCCGGTCTCCAGCGACGAACTGTCCGGCGAAGAACCGACGCGCGAGCCCACCGAATTTCCGGCCGACGAAACCGCTGTAGCCGAACCGGCTCCTGAGCAGATTGCGGAGACCGCAAGCGACGTGTCGGAGGCGGAGCCGGGCTCGCCGGTGCTCGCCGCCGAAGAAGCGGCGCACGAGGCGGCCGAAACGCCGGAAGGCGAGGACGTTACAGCCTCTGGCGCAGAGCCCGGCGATGACGACGACCATGCGGACCATGCGGAGCATCCGGAACACGAGGAGCACGCCACTGAGGGCGAAACTGAGCCGGCCGAGGCGCGAAATGGCAACGGCAACGGCAACGGCCAGACGGTCGAAGATCACGGTGAAGAGGAAGTCGTTGAATCCGTCGGCGGTGCGGACGCACTCGAGGAAGCCCAGGAGCGTGCGCCGCGCGTTCGACCGCGCCAATACAAGATCCAGGAGGTGATCAAGCGCCGGCAGGTCATGCTGGTGCAGGTCGTAAAGGAAGAGCGCGGCACCAAGGGCGCCGCACTGACGACCTACCTCTCACTCGCAGGCCGCTATTCCGTGCTGATGCCCAATACCGCGCGTGGCGGCGGTATCAGTCGCAAGATTACGTCGGCCGAGGACCGCGGGCGTCTCAAGGAAATCGCACAGGATCTGGAAGTGCCGCAGGGCATGGGCGTGATCCTGCGCACGGCGGGCGCCAGCCGCACCAAGACCGAAGTCAAACGCGACTTCGAATATCTGCTGCGGTTGTGGGAGACGGTCCGCGATCTCACGCTGAAATCGACCGCGCCAAAACTCGTCTACGAGGAAGGCTCGCTGTCGAAGCGCTCGATCCGCGATCTCTATGGCAAGGACATCGACGAGATCGTCGTCGCCGGCGAGGAAGGCTTCAAGGAAGCAAAAGACTTCATGCGCATGCTGATGCCGAGCCATGTAAAGCATGTGAAGCTCTACAAGGACACCCAGCCGATTTTCACGCGCTACGGCATCGAGAGCCAACTCGACGCCATGTTCTCGCCCGTCGTTCAACTGCGCTCGGGCGGTTACATCGTGATCAACCAGGCCGAAGCCCTTGTGGCGATCGACGTGAATTCGGGGCGCGCCACGCGCGAGCACCACATCGAGGACACAGCGCTCAAGACCAATTGCGAGGCGGCGGAGGAAATCGCGCGCCAGCTTCGATTGCGCGACCTCGCGGGCCTTATCGTCATCGACTTCATCGACATGGACGAGACCCGCAACAACCGCACGGTCGAGCGGCGCCTGAAGGAGGCGCTCAAGCACGATCGCGCCCGCATCCAGGTCGGCCGTATATCGCATTTCGGTTTGCTCGAAATGTCGCGGCAACGTATCCGCTCTTCGGTGCTGGAGAGCTCGACGGAAAAATGTCCGGTGTGCGGCGGCTCCGGCCATGTCCGTTCGGTATCTTCGGTGGCTTTGCAGTTGCTGCGCTCGCTCGAGGAAATGCTGATCAAGGGAGCGACGCACAACCTCATCGTACGGACGCGATCCGAAGTCGCGCTCTATGTACTCAATCACAAGCGTGCGCATTTGCGCGGGCTGGAGGAGCGCTTCCGCATCACCATCACCATTTCCGCCGATCCGACAATCAGCGGACAGCAGTCCTTCGTCATCGATCGCGGCGAGCAGATGCACTCGGTGGAAGCCGCCAAGAGCCTGGCCGCGGCGACCTTGCCGCTTGTGCCCTCCCCAATCGAGGAAGAGGAAGAATTCGCCGAAGGCGAAGCCGAGGCCGAAGCCGACGAGGAAACGAGCGAAGCGGCCGAAGCGCCCGAAGTCGCGCATGCCGAACCCGGCCTCGAACCGCGCCGTGAGAGCGGCGGCCGCAGACGGCGCCGGCGCGGCCGGGGCCGCGGACGTGGCGGCGAGCCGCGCGAGAACCCGCAGGCGTTCACCAATGAAACCGTGGCCGAGCACGCGATCGCGCATGAGGATCACGACGGCGGTTCACCCGAAGAGTTCGAACACACCGCTGGCCAGCCGCGCCAGGGCGGCATCGGACCTGAAGGCGGCGAAATTCGTCGCCGGCGGCGGCGCGGGCGCCGCGGCGGACGGCGCAACCGGCGCGATCGCAATGGCGATACTTCCTTTCAGCAGGGCAACGGCGAGCCGTCGTTTCAGGAGAACAGCGGCGAGCCCTCGTTCCAGCAGAACTACGACGAACCTTCGTTGCAGCAGGCTACGAGCGGGCCAGAGCCCGAATTGCGGCACGCGGTCGAAGACCTCGACCGTCCGCCCGCCTACGCGCCGCCGCGCGAGGAACCGTCCGCTACGCCGCCCGAGGCGCAACCCGGTGGCAGCGGCGAACACGAAACGCCACGCCGACGCTCGACCGTGCGTGAGCCGGCGCCGATCGCCATGCAGGGCGCCCCCTCGCCGACGCTTCCACCGCCGACCCCGGTGGTGTCCTCGACTGCAAGCGAGGAAAGCGCAACGCCCAAACGCGGCTGGTGGGGCAAGCGCCTGCTCGGCGACAAGGGCTAGCGCGTGAAAAGGTCATGCGCCAAGCTGCGCGCATGATCCCGAAACGTGGGGACCGTTTTTCGGACACGATCATGCGCAACGCGCGCCGAGCCAAATGAAATCCGCCTGGGTCGAGCGCGACGCCAGGGCTGCGGTCGATCTCTACCGCAAGGCCGGCGCCGACACCGGACGTGGTGCCGACCTTGGCGCGGATCTGGCCCTTCGGATCTATTCCACCCGCCTCCTCGGCCGTGACCACAGGCTGGTCCTGCACGGCGGCGGCAACACCTCGCTCAAGACCACGGCGCGCGACCTCGCTGGCGAAATCGTCGACGTGCTGCGTGTCAAAGGTTCCGGCCGGGACATGGAGAGCATCGCGCCGGCGGGATTTCCGGCGGTGCGGCTTGCCCCGCTGCGCAAATTGCGCGGGAAAGACAGTCTTACCGACAATGAAATGGCGCGCGCGCAGCGCGCCTACCTGATCGATCCGCAGGCGCCGTCCCCTTCGGTGGAAATGCTCCTGCACGCCTTCATGCCGGCAAAATTCATCGACCATACGCATGCAACGGCGGTGTTGAGCGTGATCGATCAGCCGGAGGCGGAAGCGCTGTGCGCGCAGGTCTTCGGCGGGAGGCTCGGCTTCGTGCCCTACCTGATGCCGGGCTTCGGACTGGCAAAGAAAGCAGCCGAGGTCTTCGAGAAGAACCCTGAGGTCGAAGGCCTGATTCTCGACAAGCACGGCATCTTCACCTTCGGCGCGGAGGCGCGCGAATCCTACGAGCGCATGATCGAAATGGTCACGCTGGCGGAACGCCGCCTCAAGAAAAACCGCAAGAGCGTATTCGCCAGCGCGAAGCTACCGAAGCGGATCGCGCCCGCGGTCGAGATCGCACCGATCCTCCGCGGGGCGTGCACCGTCAAAAATGCCGGTGGCGAAGGCGCACACCGGCGTCCGATCCTGGAATTCCGCACCAGCGACGCGATCCTGAATTTTGTCAACGGCAAGGAACTCGCCCGCTACGCGCGCGCCGGCGTGATCACGCCCGATCATGTCATTCGCACCAAGCCTCGCCCGTTAATCGTGCCCGCGCCGGAGACAGCCCGGCTCGCCCGGTTCAAGAAATCCGCACACACGGCTGCGCAGAAATTTGCGGCCGAATACCGGACCTATTTCGATCGCAACAAGAAACGAACAAAAGGCGCGGTGATGCACGAGGCCGCGCCGCGCGTCGTGCTGGTGCCGGGTGTCGGCCTGTTCGGCCTCGGCGCCAGAGCCAAGGACGCCAGAATTGCCGCCGACATCGCCGAGGCAACCGTCGAAGGCATCACCGGTGCCGAAGCGATCGGACGCTTCAAGTCGATTTCGGACGGCGACATGTTCGACTGCGAATATTGGCCGCTTGAACTCGCCAAGCTCGGCGCGCGCGAACCCTTGCCGCTTGCCGGCCAGGTCGCGGTGATTACCGGCGCAGGCGGCGCGATCGGCGCGGCGACGGCGCAAGTCTTCGCTCAGGCCGGCGCGGAAGTGGCACTGCTCGACCTCGACGGCAAGGCCGCGCTGGAAAATGCCAGGGCGATCGGCGGCGCGGCCATCGACGTTCCCTGCGACGTGACCGACGCAAAATCCGTTCACAGTGCCTTCGGCCGGGTGGTTGCGGTGTTCGGCGGTATCGATATCGCGGTATCGAATGCGGGCGCCGCATGGCAGGGCCGCATCGGCGAAGTGGACGAAGCGATCCTGCGCAAGAGCTTCGAACTGAATTTCTTTGCGCACCAGAAAGTCGCACAGGAAGCGGTCAGGATCATGCTGGCACAGGGCACCGGCGGCTGCCTGCTGTTCAATGTGTCGAAACAGGCGGTCAATCCCGGCGCCAATTTCGGCCCTTACGGCCTGCCCAAGGCGGCGACGCTGTTCCTGGTACGGCAATATGCGCTCGACTACGGCGCCGAAGGTATCCGCGCCAATGCCGTCAACGCCGACCGCATCCGTTCCGGGATACTGACCGACAGTTTCATCACGCAGCGCGCGAAGGCGCACGGCGTCAGCGAAAAGATTTACATGAGCGGCAATCTGCTTGGCCGCGAGGTGACAGCACACGACGTTGCGCAGGCCTTCCTCGCCCAGGCGCTGGCGCTCAAGACCACCGCCGACGTTACCACCGTGGACGGCGGCAACATCGCCGCCGCGTTGCGGTAACCCATGACGCAAGCCGGGCACCGATTTCGGACAAGATCATGCGCGATCCGTCATGTTATGCTTTGAGTCCAATTTCGGGGGAACCGTGAAAGGAGCAACAACGATGCGATGGACCATGGCCATGGCGAGCCTCCTGCCGATGCTGCTGCTGGCAAGCCCGGCGTCTGCAGTCACCGCCAAGGAAAAAATGGAAACGTGCAAATTCGGCGCCGATGACCAGAAGCTTACGGGCGCCAAGCGCAACGCCTTCATCAAGCGCTGCATGGCCAACGAGCCACGCAAGAAGACCGTGGCCAAAAAGCCTGCGCCCAAGCCGGCAGACCCCGCGCCGCCGCCGAAGCCGCAATAAACGCCACGATCAAGAGGACGGGAATGCCGGAAGCCGACAAAGCGGGCGAACGCTACCAGGCCGACAAGCCGCAAGCCGCACCAGGATTTTTTCTCAAGGGGTCGCATCAATACGACTGGGGCATGAAGAACCGCCTTGCGCGGGTGTTCAACCCGGCATCCGGGCGCACCGTCATGCTCGCCGTCGACCACGGCTATTTCCAGGGTCCGACATCCGGGCTTGAACGTATCGACCTGTCGATCGTACCGCTGCTGCCGCAATGCGACGCGCTGTTCTGCACCCGCGGCATATTGCGTTCGGTGGTGCCGGCCGACTGCGAAAAGCCCATGGTGCTGCGCGCGAGCGGCGGCCCCAGCATCCTGCGCGAGGAATTGTCGGATGAACAAATCGCCATGGACATGGATGATGCCGTGCGGCTCAACGCCGCCGGCGTCGGCATCCAGGTGTTCATCGGCGGCGAACACGAGACCCGCTCGGTGCACAACATGACGCGGCTGGTGGATGCCGGCCTGCGCACCGGCATGCCGGTCATGGGCATCACCGCGGTCGGCAAGACCATGACCCGCGACGCGCAATATTTCCGCCTCGCCTGCCGCATCATTGCCGAACTGGGCGCACAATACGTAAAGACCTATTACGTCGACGACGGCTTCGAGACCGTCACCTCGTCATGTCCGGTGCCGATCGTGATGGCGGGCGGCAAGAAACTGCCCGAGCTCGACGCTCTCACCATGGCCTACAACGCCGTGCAGCAGGGCGCTGCCGGCGTCGATATGGGCCGCAACATTTTCCAGTCCGATGCCCCCAAAGCGATGATCGCCGCCGTCAATGCGGTGGTGCACAGGAACACCAGGCCGAAAGAAGCGCTCGACCTGTTCAATTCGTTGAAGGCCAAGGGTTAGCGCCGGCAGGCCCCTCTCGGGTCTCCAACCCTTCTTGGCCAAAGCGAGTGTCTCGATCGTCCAGGGATATCGATGATGCCGGCCGCCGAGCACATCACGCAGCGCGCGCCGGCGGGCGTTCCAGCGGCGTCACGTCGAAACTGCGCAGCGTTCCGCGCCGCAGCACATCGATCGTGATGCGCTTGCCGATGCGCTCGGCATTGAGCAGCCGGATCAGATCGTCGACGCCGGTGACGGGTTCGCCGTCGGCGCGCACGATGGTGTCGAGGCTCATCAGCCCCGCCAGCGCCGCCGGCCCCTTCGGCTCGAGCGCGGTGATCATGGCGCCACTCGCATTTTCGATGTCGGCGTTGCGGGCATGCCTGCGCGGCACGGCGGCAGTCTGACCCGACATGCCGATATAGCCACGACGGACGCGGCCGTGCTGGATCAGTTCGCTCAGGACGAATTGCGCCGTGTTGCTGGCGACCGCAAAACAGATGCCCTGCGCGCCCATGATGACCGCGGTGTTGATGCCAATCACGTCGCCACGCGAGGACACCAGCGGCCCGCCGGAATTGCCGGGGTTCAACGCCGCGTCCGTCTGGATCACGTCCTCGATCAACCTCCCGGTGCGCGCGCGAAGCGAACGCCCGAGCGCAGAGATGACGCCGGCCGTAACGGTCAATTCAAAGCCAAGCGGGTTGCCGATGGCGACCACCAGCTGGCCGCGCCTGAGCGCCTTGGAATCGCTTAGTCGCGCATGCGCCAGATCGCGCGCGGAATCTGCGCGCAGCAACGCCAGATCGGTATCGGGGTCCTGCCCGAGCTTGCGCGCCTCCATGAGGCGGCCTTCGGCGTCCTGGAGCCGCACCTCGCGGGCGTTTTCGACCACATGAGCATTGGTGAGCACCAGACCGTCGGGTGCAATCACCACGCCGGAACCGACGCCGCCGGGGCGGCCATCGGGGGCTTTGACTTCCACGCGCACCACCGCCGGACCGACAGCGTCGGCCACGGTGGTCACAGCGCTGGAATATGCATCGAGGATGTCGGTGTCGGGCGCAGGAGACGCCGCAGCGCCATCGTCCTCGCGGTCAGACGAAGCAAAATCGAACATGGCGGTATCGGGGGTTTGTGCGTGTGCCGCTGATATAGGTTCGCACAGGCGAAATGGAAGATGGCGCGTATCCCGGGACGGAATCCCGCACACTTTGCGGCCGGCGGATGACCTCTCCGCGCGCACCCGCATATGGTTCAACGCAGATGGATCATGTTCTAGGCTGGCACGGGGGCGGCGGCGTTCGGAGGACGCTCATGAGCAAATTCAGCGGCGGTTGCGCCTGCGGCGCGATCCGTTACGAGACCGAAGCCGATCCCGTGGTCATGGTGAATTGCCACTGCCGCGACTGCCAGCGGGCGGCCGGCGGCGCTTACGCCCCCTATATGATCTTTCCGAATCCTCAAGTTAAACTGGAAGGTGAGCCGCGCTCCTACAAGACCGTAGGCGATGCGGGTTTTGCGGTTGAGCGAGGCTTTTGTCCCGATTGCGGAACGCCGGTGACGGTAAGGCTCGAGCGCATGCCGGACGTGCTGGCCGTGTTCGCGGCAAGCCTCGACGAGCCCTCCCTGTACAAGCCGGGGCTTGAGCTTTTCACCAGCCGTTCGCAGCCCTGGCACCAGGTCAATCCCGCGACCGAAAAGCGGCCGCGCGGCTTTACGGACTGACCGGCGCGCGCATTCCTGATTTGGATTGCGGGCTTTCCGGCGCAAGATATTGCGCACGCACCGGATTGCCCGCCCCCGGGGGCCGGCGTTTTGGACGCAAATTGAGTCCAACCCTTTAATCTTTGTAAAACGATTGGCGCTAGTCTGACTGCGGAATGTTTCATTTCAGTACATCCGCGTTCGGGCCATGACCACGGCGGCAATGCACCGCGCGCGCAAGCGCGCAAAACACAGCCCCACGCACGGGGAAGGCCTGCGCGCGCTTGTCGCGGCCAGCCTTGGCGCCGTCCTCATGCTGGCATTTTTCGTCGCCGCAGCTGTCCGCTATGCCGAAACCACCAGCACGTCGGTTCCACGCGACTCTCGCGGGGCATCCTCCGGGACAGGATCAGGCGACGGACTATCCGTTTCTGAATCACCGCATGACAAGGCGGCCCATCGCCTCGGTTCAATCCTGTTCGTTCCGAACCGGTCGGCGCTGTGCGAAGAGCGCCGGTTCGACAATGTCACCGGAAAGATCATTTCGTCCGATATGACCGATTGCGAAGCCCGGCTCGAACATGAGCTGCAGGCGGCGGCAGAAAGCAAATTCGGGCGCATGCAGGGCATTCTCAACGGCTTCAAGAAGCCGGCCAATTGATCGCGGCCCTCAGTCGCTCTGCAGGATGACGTTCTTCACCATCGGATAGATCTGCTGCTGCCAGGTGCGGCCGCTGAAGACGCCGTAATGGCCGACGCCGGCCTGCATGTGGTGGCGCTTGCGGTAAGGCCGCAATGACGAACACAAATCATGCGCGGCCAGCGTCTGTCCGACCGCGCAGATATCGTCCTTCTCGCCTTCCACCGTGAACAGCATGGTGCGCTTGATCGCGGCCGGCTCCACTTTTCTGTTCTGATAGGTCAGCGCGCCCAGCGGCAAGGCATGATCCTGGAACACCAGCCGCACCGTCTCCAGGTAGAACTCCGCGGTGAGATCGAGCACGGCGAAATATTCGTCGTAGAAGGCCTTCGTCTGCGCGGCCTTCGCCGCCTCGCCTTTCGCGAGGTTTTCATAGAGCTCGCGATGCGCCTTGAGATGCCGGTCGATATTCATGCTCATGAAGGCGGCAAGCTGCACGAAGCCGGGATAGACCTTGCGCCCGCCGCCGCCATAGCGGTAGGGCACCGAGGCGATCAGGTTTTTTTCGAACCATTCGATCGGCTTGCCCTTGGCGAGTTCGTTGACCCTGGTCGGATTGACGCGGGTGTCGATCGGCCCCGCCATCAGCGTCATGGAGCGCGGCTGGGCCGGATTGTCGCCCTGCGCCATGACGCTCGCGGCCACCAGCGCGGCGACACAAGGCTGGCACACCGCGACCATGTGCGCGCCCGGCCCGATTTTTTCCAGGAAGCGGATCAGATGGCCGATATAGTCGTCGAAGCCGAAGCGGCCGTCCCTGGTGGTCACGTCGCGCGCATTGTGCCAGTCGGTAATAAAGACGTCGTGCTCGGCCAGCATGGTGCGCACCGTCGCGCGCAACAGCGTTGCAAAATGGCCGGACAGCGGCGCGATCACCAGCACCCGCGGCTGCGCCTGTTCGATATCCTTCTTGAAATGCAGCAGCGTGCCGAAAGGCGTGACGTCGGCGGCTTCCGCGACCACCGACACGTCACGGTTTCCGACCGTCACGCTGTCGATTCCGTAGGGCGGCCGCTCGTGGGTCAGCCCGGCGCGCGCAATCAACTCATAGGCTGCGGTCAGATTGCTGAGCACGGACGGCCGCGCCGAGCCGTTGAGCTTTTCGCCCACGGTCCTTGCCGCCATCCCGGCGAGCGCGCGCACCGGCACCATAATGTCGGAATGCGCCTGATAGGCCTGATACAGCATCCATTCCCTGGCGGCCCCGGCGGACCGCGGGCCAAGGCTAGTTCATTTAATGTTGCACTGCGAGATAAAATTCTCGGCAGGTCGGTTTAGGGCCGGTTTGCTTGGGGAAAAGCTTTTGGGGCATGTTTTGCACCACGGGAAGGTATTGAATGGTCAGAACTTTCGTCTAAGCTGTCCGGGCCGGGCCGTGATGAATTGGGACATTGACGCCCCATGGCCAAGGCTGCCCGCGACAAGGCTACCCTGACGATTACCAGCAAGAACTACGGCTCCTGGTCGCTGCGCGGCTGGCTGCTGTGCAAGCTGGCCGGGCTCGACTTCGACGAGCAGACGGTCGCCAGCGATGATCCCTCCACCCGCGCCGAACTGCTGCTGCTCTCGCCCTCGTTCCTGGTGCCCTGCCTCACCCATGACGGCATCAAGGTCTGGGACACGCTGGCGATCGCTCAATATCTCAATGAGACGCTGCCCGAAGCCGGACTGCTGCCGACGGACAAGGTTGCGCGCGCGCACTGCCGCTCGATCTGCGGCGAGATGCATTCCGGTTTCACCAATATGCGCTCGGCATTGCCGATGAACCTGAAGGCGCATCACCCCGGCTTCAAGATATGGGCCGGCGCGCAGGCCGATATCGACCGCATCCTGAGCATCTGGCGCGAATGCCTCGCCGCCAGCGGCGGACCGTTCCTGTTCGGCGAAAAGCCCGGAATGGCGGACGCCATGTTCGCGCCGGTGGTAACGCGGTTCCTCACTTACGACGTGAAACTCGACAGTGACTGCGCCGCCTATTGCAAGGCGGTGATGGCGCTGCCGCAGATGCAGGAATGGATGGAGGCCGCGCAGGCCGAACCGGACGAGGTGGTGGAATTGGACGTGGAGTTTTAACGCGCGTCTCGCCAATTCCCGCAAAGGCGGGAACCTGTCCGCCGCAGCCCCATGGTTCGAGACGCGCTCCTTCGGAGCGCTCCTCACCATGAGGCCGAGATAGGTTGTGGCGTATGGATCCGGTCCTCGCTCACGCTCGGGCGTGACGACGTCACGGAATTCACCGCATCAGCGCTTGAGCCACGCGCCGATTTTCTCCACCGCCTCATGCATCTCGGCAGCCGATCCCGCGTAGCAGAAACGCAGAAAGTGCCTGCCCTTGACGGGATCAAAATCAATCCCCGGCGTTGCCGCCACGCCCGCCTCGTTCAGCATGCGCTTGGCGAAATCCAGACTGTCCTCGGAGAACCGCGAAATATCCGCGTAGAGATAGAATGCGCCGTCGACGGGGAGAAATTTCTCCAGCCCCGCTTTCGGCAGCCCTTCGGTCAGGATGCGGCGGTTTTCCTCGTAGCCGTGCTTGACCGCCTCCATTTCGGCGCGGCCATCGAAGGCGGCTTGCGCCGCGACCTGCGCGAGTGTCGGCACCGAGATGGCGAGATTTCCCTGCAGCCGGTCGATCGTGCGCACGAGACTGTCCGGCACCACCATCCAGCCGATCCGCCAGCCGGTCATGCAGAAATATTTCGAAAACGAATTGATCACGACCGCGCGGTCGGACAAATTGCACGCGGTCTCGGCCGCAAAGGCGTAGTCGAGGCCGTGATAGATCTCGTCGGAAATCACCTTGATGCCCTCCGCTTCGGCGACCGCGATCAGGCGCGCGAGCGCATCTGATTCCATCATGGTGCCGGTCGGATTGGCGGGGCTGGCGATCACGACGCCGGCGAGTGGCGCCTGCGCATGAGCGGCAATCAGCGCCTTGGCCGACAGCGCCCACCGCGTTTCGGCCGAGGTCTCGATCAGGACCGGCTTGCAGCCGAGCGCGGTGAGAATATGCCGGTAAGGCGGATAGCCGGGGTTGGCCAGGGCCACCCGGTCGCCCGGCTCGAACAGCGCAAGGAAGGCCAGGATGAAGCCGCCGGACGAGCCGGTCGTCACCACCACGCGCGCCGGATCGAGCGCCAGATCGTATTGCTCACCGCAGTGACGGGCGATGCGCGCACGCAACGACGGAATGCCCAAAGTCTCCGTATAGCCGATGCGCCCGGTGAGCGCGGCCTTGGCGGCGGCAATTGCCGTTGCCGGGGCGGGCGCGGCCGGCTGGCCAACCTCCATATGGACGACCCGGCGGCCCTCTGCTTCGAGTCGCGCCGCCGCCGCCATCACGTCCATGACGATGAACGGCGGCACTTCGCTCCGTTTCGAAGGCATTAACAGCTGTTTTGCCGCTTCAAGCATCGTATTTGACCGGTTCCGCCAGGCCCCGCCCCGCTGTTGCCGCATTCCGCGGCTTGCGTCAGTCCAGCGTTTTTCATGACTCAGACGTGATCGCAAGTCGCGTTGACCGGCTTATTGGCCGTCTCTAGGTTCACGTCCATCCGGTAGCATCGGGATGATCGACAGCGGGACACCTATCAGGGCACGCCTTGCCGCGCCAGCAGCGCGCGCAATTGCGGTGGCAACCGCGATTGCGGTCGGCGCGGCCGGTGGTGGCCCCATGGTCGCGCCCGCGCGCGCGCAGGATACGCCGCGCGGCATGCCGATCATTCGCGATACCGAGATCGAGCAGCTCATGCGCGACTATGCGCAGCCGATCCTGCGCGCCGCGGGTCTCGCCAAACAGAATGTCCGTGTCGTCGTGCTCAATGTTCGCGGGTTCAACGCCTTCGTCATGGACGGTCGCCACATCTTCATCAATGCCGGTGCACTGTTCGATGCCAAGACGCCGAACGAGATCATCGGCGTGCTCGCGCACGAAACCGGCCACATGGCCGGCGGCCACCTCCAGCGTCTGCGCGAAAAGCTTGCCTCGGCTCAGACCGCATCGATCATCGGCATGCTGCTCGGCATCGGCGCCATGGTGGCGGGCGCGCGCTCCAACAACAACGCCAATATCGGCTCTGCCGCCGTGCTTGCGCCGCAGTTGACTGTACAGCGTTCGCTGCTTGCCTATGTGCGCACCCAGGAGGACCAGGCTGACCATGCCGGCGTGAAATTCCTCAATGCAACGCATCAGTCGCCGAAAGGCATGGTCGATCTGTTTAAACGATTGAGCAACGAAATGTTGTTCAATTCGCAATATATGGATCCTTATCTGCAAACCCATCCGATGCCGGCCGATCGCGTTGCCGCGCTCGTGCAGATCGCCAAGACCAGCCCCTATTGGGACCGCAAGGATCCGCCCGAGTTGCAGCTGCGCCACGACATGACGAAGGCGAAACTCTCCGGCTTCCTGGAAAGGCCGGACACCGTATTGCGCCGCTATCCACTCAGCGACCACAGCCTGCCCGCGCGTTATGCCCGCGCGATTTCGACCTACCGCCATTCGGGTTTGCGTCAGGCCACCGCCCAGATCGACGGATTGATCCAGAGCGAGCCGAACAATCCCTATTTCTACGAGCTCAAGGGCCAGGCACTGCTGGAAGGCGGCCGCCCCGCCGAAGCGATTGCGCCGCTGCGCCGCGCCGTGCAGCTTTCGCACCAGGCCCCGCTGATCGAAATCCTGCTCGGCCAGGCGCTGGTCGCCACCAACAACAAGCAGGTTGCCGAAGAAGCCATCGCCATGTTGCGTGCCGCCATCCAGCGCGAACCGGAGGCGCCGGATGCCTATGCCCAGCTCGCCATGGCCTATGGCCGCAAGGGCGATCTTGCGCAGGCCGATCTCGCGGCGGCGCAGGCGGCCTTTACCCGCGGCGACTACACGACCGCCCGCCAGCTTGCCTCGCGCGCAAAGACAAGACTGCCGGTCGGTTCACCCGCCTGGGTGCGCGCCGACGACATCGTCAATGTGAAAATGAGAACCGGAACCAATTGATCACAACAAGGACCACTGAAATGTCATCAAGACCGCGCCTAATCGCAGCCGCTTGTGCCGCGTTTCTGGCCGTCGCCTTGCCGCAAGCTTCGCACGCGGAGGATTTCTCTGCCGCACAGCGCACCTCGATCGAGAAGATCGTGCGCGAATATCTCGTCGCGCATCCGGAAGTGCTGCAGGAAGCGATGGACGCGCTGGAAAAGCGCCAGGCCGCGATGCAGGCCGAAAAGCACAAGGCCGCGGTCAAGGACCACGCCAAGGCACTGTTCTCTTCGCCGCGCCAGGTCGTGCTCGGCAATCCGAACGGCAACGTCACGTTCGTCGAGTTCTTCGACTACAATTGCGGCTACTGCAAACGGGCGATGAGCGACATGCTCACCTTGCTGAAGGACGATCCCAATCTGAAGGTCGTGCTCAAGGAATTTCCGGTGCTCGGCCCGGGCTCTGTCGAAGCTGCCCAGGTCGCCGTCGCCGTGCATATGCAGGACAAGTCCGGCAAGAAATATCTCGAATTCCATCAGAAGCTCCTGGGTGGCCGCGCTCACGCCGATAAGGCACGCGCGCTGGCGGTCGCCAAGGACATCGGTATGGATATGGCCCGGCTTGAAAAGGACATGGCGGGTCCCGAGGTGAAGACCACGCTGCAGGAAGACTTCAGGCTCGCCGAGGCGCTGGGTCTCAACGGCACACCGAGTTACGTCGTCGGGGACAATGTCGTGGTGGGCGCCATCGGGCTCGAAGGCCTGCGGGAGAAGATCAATACCGCCCGCTGCGGCAAAGCGACCTGCTGACGGTTCTGCCCGGTTCTTCGGAGTTTTGCTCGCAACAAACGGCCGCCGGCCTTGTCGCCAGGCGGCTGTTTTTGCGTCAGGATTGCACCCGCGGCTGAGGGAACCCGCACCCGTCCGAACTGGTTGTTGCGCCCATGTATACGATCGGCATGGAAGAGGAATACTTTGTGTTCGACGCCAGGACGCGCCGGGCCGTGCGCCGCATCGACAAGCGCTTCCTCAACCGCATCCACAAGAAGCTCGGCGATCACGTGATGACCGAAATGCTGCAGTCGCAGATCGAGGTGGCAACGCCGCCCTGCGAGACGATGGCACAGGCACGTGAGCACCTCGCGCGATATCGGCGGGCGCTCGGCGAGGCGGCGCGGGCGCACAAACTAGGCCTGGCCGCCATGGGCACGTTTCCTTTGGCATTCTGGCCCGAGCAGATGATGACGCCGAAGCCGCGCTACGGCGCGATCATGGACGATCTGCAAATGATCGGGTACCGCAACATGCTGTGCGGCATGCATGTGCATGTCGAAGTGCCCGACATCGACACGCGCATCAACCTGATCATGCGGCTGACGCCGCTGCTGCCGCTGCTGCTGGCGCTCTCGACATCCTCGCCGTTCTGGCAGGGTCACCTCACAGGGCTCTGCGGCTACCGGCTTGCGGCCTATGACGAACTGCCGCGCACCGGCCTGCCGGAACTGTTCCGCACCAACGAGGACTATCGCGATTTTGTCGGCGCGCTCGTGCTGGCAAAGATCATTCCGGACGCGACCTATATCTGGTGGGCGATCCGCCCGTCGCTGCCGAACCCGACCATCGAACTGCGCGTCGCCGACAGTTGTACTCGGCTGGATGACGCGGTGGCGATCGCGTCCCTGTTCCGATGCCTCGTGCGCTCGCTCGACCGCAATCGCGGCATCAATGCCGGCTTTGATCGCATCGGCCGCGCCATCACCATGGAGAACAAATGGCATGCGCAGCGCTACGGCATCGCGGCGACATTCGTCGATCCGTTCAGCCGTGCGGCGATCAACATCAGGCAATGGCTCGGCCAAGTGTACGAATTCATCGCCGATGACATCGCCGCCTTCGGCTGCGAAAAGGAGATCGCACACCTCGATCGCATCCTCGCCGAAGGGACCAGCGCCGACCGCCAGATTGCGATTTTCTCGAAGGCCCAGGCTGCCGGCCGCCAAAGGTTAACGGCGATAAAAGGCGCGATCGACTGGGTGGCGGGTGAGACGCTGACGGTTTAGACCAGAGTCATTCCGGGGCGCGAGCCAAGCGCGCGAACCCGGAATCCGGACACTGATTCAGTAATTGCATCTGGATTCCGGGCCCGGCCCTTCGGGCCGTCCCGGAATGACGTACGCGGAAACGCCCTGCGGGCTTCCCCTTGGCCGCGTGGCCACCTATAAAGCGCGGACCTCTCACGGCGCAGCGGGCTGGGCGCCGGCGGGTGTCCCGATTCCGAAGTTCGCAAACCATTCGCGGGACATTCTCATGCAAACTTCGGAATCAAAGGGACACTGGCAAGTATATGATTCCAGTGCCCCTTTTTGAACCCGAAGTTCGCAATCGAACTCGCGGCAAGGGTGTGCGAACTTCGGATTCGGGGCACCGGGCGGAAATCCTCATGGCAAAGACCATTTACGTTCTCAACGGTCCGAATATGAACATGCTCGGCACGCGTGAGCCGGAGAAATACGGCCGCGCCACGCTTGCCGATGTGGAAAAGCTTTGCCGCAAGACAGCCAACCGCTTCGGGCTCGATATCGTCTTCCGCCAATCGAACGTCGAAGGCGAACTGGTCAACTGGATTCAGGAGGCGCACGCCAGGAAGGCGGCCGCGCTCATGATCAATCCGGCGGGCTACACCACCACCTCGATCGCCATTCTCGATGCGCTGCTGACGCTGAAAATGCCGATTGTGGAAATCCACATCACCAATATTCACGCGCGCGAAAGCTTCCGGCAGAATTCCTACGTGTCGAAGGCGGCCAAGGCCGTGATCGCCGGCTTCGGCATTGACGGCTACGCGCTCGCCATCACCGGGCTCGCCGAACTCATCGGCGCCAACGCAAAAAAAGCAAAAAACAAAAAACAAAAAACAAAAAAAGCAAAAAAGTAGAAACGTAAGGGCGGAACGCATCGCATGGCAAAATCGCCGAAAGCCCCGCTGGTCGATCACGCACTGATCCACGAGCTCACCAGGCTCCTGGACGAAACCGGCCTGACCGAAATCGAGATCGAGCAGGACGGCGCCCGCGTGCGGGTTGCGCGCAATGCAGCGCCGGCAGCGATCGCGCCGCGCGTGGTGAGCGCACCCGTTCCTTCACCGGTCGCCGAATCCTCGAGCACGCCGCTCGATCCATCGAAACATCCGGGCGTGGTGATCTCGCCCATGGTGGGCACCGCCTATGCCGCGCCCGAACCCGGCGCCAAACCGTTCGTCGATGTCGGCAGCCGCGTGAAAATCGGCGACACGTTGCTGATCGTGGAAGCGATGAAAACGATGAATCAGATCCCCGCCCCGCGCGCCGGCACCGTGATCCAGATTCTGTTCGAGGACGGCCAGCCGGTGGAATTCGGCGAGCCGCTGGTGATTATCGAGTGATGCAAGACGCACGCACCGCTTTACTCCGCCCTCATCCTGAGGAGGCCGCCCCGGCACGCGCGGACTGCACACACGCGGCTGCGATGCGGCCGTCTCGAAGGATGCGGGCGGCCCCATGCTTCGAGATGCGCGCGTTCCGCGCGCTCCTCAGCATGAGGCCGATTAATGTTCGATAAAATCCTCATCGCCAATCGCGGCGAGATCGCGCTCCGGGTGCTGCGCGCCTGCAAGGAGCTCGGCATTCCGACGGTGGCGGTTCATTCCACTGCCGACGCCGACGCCATGCATGTGCGCTTCGCAGACGAAAGCGTATGCATCGGGCCGCCGGCGGCAAAGGACAGCTATCTCAACATTCCCGCCATCCTGTCGGCCTGCGAGATCACCGGCGCGGACGCCGTGCATCCGGGTTACGGCTTCCTGTCGGAGAACGCCCGCTTTGCCGAAATCCTCGGCGAGCACGGTGTGCAGTTCATCGGCCCCAAGGCCGAACACATCCGCCTGATGGGCGACAAGATCGAAGCCAAGCGCACCGCCAGGAAGCTTGGCATTCCGGTGGTGCCGGGTTCGGAGGGCGGTGTCACCTCGGATGCACAGGCGGCCAGGATCGCGGACGAGATCGGCTATCCGGTACTGATCAAGGCAGCGGCGGGCGGCGGCGGGCGCGGCATGAAGGTCGCCCGCTCGGCGGAGGGACTGTCCACCGCGCTGTCCACCGCGCGCAGCGAGGCCAGGGCCGCCTTCGGCGACGACGCGGTGTATATCGAAAAATATCTGGAGAGGCCCCGCCACATCGAAATCCAGGTGCTCGGCGACGGCAAGGGCAACGCCATTCATCTCGGCGAGCGCGACTGTTCGCTGCAACGCCGGCATCAGAAGGTGCTGGAGGAAAGCCCCTCGCCCGCGCTCAATGTCCAGGCGCGCAATCAGATCGGCGAAACGGTTGCAAAGGCGATGCGCGAGATATCCTATCTCGGCGTCGGCACCGTCGAATTCCTGTACGAGGACGGAAAGTTCTACTTCATCGAGATGAACACGCGCATCCAGGTCGAGCATCCGGTGACAGAGATGATCACCGATATCGATCTGATCTTCGAACAGATCCGTGCCGCCGCAGGCAACAACCTCGCGCTCAAGCAGGGCGACATCGAATTCCGCGGCCACGCCATCGAATGCCGCATCAATGCCGAGAGCCCGGTGTCGTTCCGCCCCTCGCCCGGGAAAATCCTGCACTATCATCCGCCCGGCGGCCTGGGCGTGCGCATCAATTCAGCAGTATACGAGGGCTACACCATTCCGCCCTATTATGACTCGCTTGTCGGCAAACTGATCGTGCACGGCAAGACGCGCACCGAATGCCTCATGCGGCTCAAGCGCGCCCTCGACGAGGTGGTCGTGGACGGCATCGAGACCACGCTGCCCCTTTTCCGCGCGCTGGTGCGCGAGGCCGACATCATCGACGGCAA
This sequence comes from uncultured Alphaproteobacteria bacterium, assembly GCA_963828695.1. Lineage (GTDB taxonomy): Bacteria > Pseudomonadota > Alphaproteobacteria > Rhizobiales > Xanthobacteraceae > Pseudolabrys. The sequence goes on from CAWHFS010000002.1 coordinate 768,126, forward strand.
CTACCACATCCACTGGCTCGAGCAGTTCCTTGCCCGCGGCGGGATGGAAAGCTGAGCCAAAGCAGCAGAAAACGCCGTCGTTCCTGCTGAAAATGGGGCACAATTAGCATTTGATGTAAAATCGCCGTCTGTTGTAGGCTTTGACCCGGGTACGGCGCCACTTAAAAAATAACAGGTGGGGTCAAGGCAATGATCAATCGGATTGTGACGGTTTGCGCCGTCGCCGCATTAAGTCTTGCGGCGGCATCGCTGATGTCGAATGGAGTCGCAGCGAAAGGAATGGGATCGCACCACGGGCACGGTGCCGGTCCGAAATTTTCCAAGGGAGCCTTCGGGCACAATCGCCGCGCCTACGGATATTTTCCCTACGCGCAATACGGCTACGGCTACGGCGGTGGCGTGGTCGCGACCTATTCACCCGACGACATCGTCGGATCCGTCCCGCTTCCGCTCCTGCCCGATCCCGAGATCCCGCCGCCTCCGCCCTTGACCTGCAAGCACAGCCTGCAAACTATGACGGTGCCGTCGGAAGAAGGCGGAACGCGGGAAATTACGATCAGGCGCTGCTAGGGCGCGCGCGTAAATTTCGGTTCGCGAACACCAATCGCCGCATGTCCGCTTTGCCATCCGAAAGCGGACAATCGCCGAATGGGCTCCGGTTTCCGCTAAGTGCCGTTAGCGGGCGCGGTGCGAGGATTGGTCGAGGCGTGCAATGCCGACGTCGTTATGCACGAATCCGAAATGCCAATACTACAAGAGCGGCACCCTGCACGAGGAGAAGCCCTCCGAAGACCAGGGGCACGGCGATCGCCGCCACGACCGGTTTGGCCAGAAGCAACAGCGAGATTGCCACATAGATCGCGCCGAGGATGAATGACCCTATCCCCGCGCCCCTGAACGCGCCAACAATCTCAAGCCCGCCCATAACCAGCCCTTGCACTGCTACGAGGACGACGATTGCCGTCGGCACCCCGATCGCGGCCAACAACGGATGTTTGATGACGGAAAGTCCGGCGAGGACCCCAACAATTCCAACGAGAAGCGACCAGACCCAAGGCGCAGATTGATCCACGAACACGCGCACAAACGCGAAAATTCCCATGATGAGCCAATAAAAACCGAGGAACGTCACGAGCGCGATTGTTGTTGCGCCAGGCTCGGTAATGAGCAGGAAGCCCAAAGCGATGCCCACGATCCCCTGGAGCAGGAAAATCCACCAGATTTTTGATTGTGTCATAGTCGATTGATCCGCACTGCAACATCAATTTCCGCCGGTGTAGGCGCAATACCAATAGATCCCCCTCGAGAGGTTGAGATCCGAGATCGCACCTCCAACGAGGGGTTTACTCGCTGCCATTTTACACTGGTCCAGATTTTTGAATTTTCCAACAATTTGCGACGTAACGCCGACTGGCGTGACCGCTCCCGTCGCTGGCGAAAGCACGGTAATTACCAGGATGAGTGTATACATCGCCGCAAGTCCTTCAATTTTTAAAAAAGAATAATGCGGCAAATCAGTTTGCTCAGATTGACCTACATCAACAATCTGAGCGAGGCAGTGGCTGCCAATAAATCCTGCACTGCGCCCACACCAACGAAAAACCCCGGCAAAAAACTGCCGGGGTTTGGTGATTTTCGGAAACCTTGTTTAATCGTGGTACAGCCAGGCCCAGCATTTCCTCGCCAGCAACCAGGCGCCCGCGGATTCCAGCCTCCCCGGACCTTTTTCCTTTTTCGGCGCTACAGCTTCAAGATCAGCATTGAACCTGGCTTCGCGGGTTTCAAAGTCCGCCTGAAACCTGGCCTGGCTTTCGGCAAGTCTGCGCCTTTCAGCTTCCAACAGGCCGGCTGCGACGTCTGAAACATCACCCGACACGGTACCGTCCTCCATCGCTCACCCGCTTGACCGAGCGGAAGTCTGCTCTTTTCGTTACTATAATTCGACTAACGAATTGTTCACCGGCAGGTCCGCCATCGCCTGCGCAGCTCTGTTTACACATACAGGAAGGACAGCCTCGCGCTCAGGGAGTTGAGCTAAAAATGCAGCTTTCATTCGGTTAGGGCGCGTACCCATTAATCCAGTTCGGTAAGCGCCGCTCGTTGAATGTCCGCTTCGCTCCAAAAGCGACCGAATTGGTGCGTCGCCGCGAAATGTCGCGAAGGGCCAATAGCGGACTCATGCACCGCAGCAATTTGCACCTTTGTTCGATCATCTCGTCGGCGGGCGCGAATGATGTCGACGACACGAACATTCTGGCCGCCTGGAGGTTGAAAAAGCCAGATCTTTCTTGGCCGATGGCCGGTCTATAACCCGCCGGCACCCCTGAGCACCTATTCGCAGCCTCCAACTTAAGATAAAAGGGTCGCAATCCTGCAATTTGGCTAACGGCCAACTGGAGGGGGCGTTCGATGAGAAAAATGTTTCGCACTGGTCTCGTCGCGCTCACGGCGGGCTTTTTGTCGGCCGCAGAACCCGCGCAAGCACAGACCTGCAACACCGCCGACCGTTCCGTGCTGCTGATCCTCGATGCCTCTGGCAGCATGAACGCCAAGCTGCCGAACAAAGAGACGCGCATTGCCGTGGCGCAGCGCGCCATCAAGGGCGTGGCCGGCTTCGTGCCCGCACAGGCGCAACTGTCGCTGCGCATGTATGGCGCGCAATCTGCGGCGCGCCAGAAGAATTGTCAGGACACACATCTCGCCGTGCCGTTTGGTCCGGCAGCCGCGAGCAGCGCTTCGATCACGGCCGCGGTCGACGGCGCCAAGGCGCAAGGCTACACACCGATTGCATATTCATTGCAGCAAGCGGCGAACGATTTCCCGACCGATGCCAAAGAGCGCGTCATCGTTCTGGTTAGCGACGGCAAGGAAACCTGCAAGGGCGATCCCGCTGTCGCGGCGAAATCACTCGCAGCCAAAGGAATCACTGTTCACACCGTGGGATTTATCGTCGACACCGCCGCGCGCGGGCAACTCCAGGCCATCGCGCGCGTTACCGGCGGTACATATTTCGACGCGCCGGTCGGCCCGGAATTGCCCGACACGCTGAAGTCTGCATTCAGCGCCTGCAAGAAAATAGTCGTCAAGCTGCCGCCAAAGCCGCAACCCGGTAAGCTTCGCACCACCTCGACGACCTGGCTGACGTCCCACCCCGTGCTCAACGCCGAGACGGGCCAGAAGGTCGGGGAGTTCAACAGCTCTCATAGAGAGGTCATGCTTCCAGCAGGAATCTATGAGGTGAAGTTCGGACCGGCGAGCTGGAAGGGGATCGAAGTGCGTTCCGGAGATACTACTACGATCGATCCTGGTGTGTTGAAGGTCCAGGCTAGTGTATTTGTGCATGCGAGTGTCGTCGATTCCGAAACCGGCGAGAAACATGGCTCCTTTGACAACGTGTCGACGTCGGTAACTTTGATGCCTGGCGTCTATGACCTGCGTTTCAGCAAGACCGAGTGGCGCTTCATCAAGGTCGACGGCGGCAAGACTGTCACGCTGCGGCCTGCCGCGGTCATCCTCGCTCCCGGCCTGAACTGGAAGAAGGCGCGGGTGACAACCCAAGACGGCAAGGAGGTCGCCCGCTTCGATGCGGTCACGTCGAAAGCGGCGCTGCCGCCCGGCGATTACATCGTCGAGATCGACGGCAACAAGCTTCCGTTTCCGGCTACTGAGGGCGAGGTGTTCGAAGTGAAGCCGCAGTAGCAGGGGCGGCATGCTTGGGAACAGACGTTGCGACCAACGTCGGATGCGTTACTAGCGCGCGCACACAAGCTTCATCTTTTCCGTCAATGCACGTGTGGCCTTGGCGACGGCGGCGGCGTCGTCGCCTTCCAATTCAGCGGTGAACGGGCCAATCCTCGCGCCTCCCGGCCGTCGCTGTGCCTCCGCCTCGATTTGCACGCGGCCGCCGCGGTGGATCACGTTGCCGCGTATGACGTGCGCGGCAGCGCCTGAATCTGCAAGCCGGTTGTTCTTGTCAAGGGCGAGCGGACACGCATTGCGATCTAGCCACACCGTAAACGACGTCACCTCCTTGTTGTTTCCTGGCGGCCACATGACGAGATAAGCCAAGCGTGGCGGCGAGACCCGGCCTGCCGGTGGCGCGGGCGGCGTTGGCGGCGGCGTGCCATAGAAGCCCAGTTCGAGCCCGTCTCGGTTCGGGTCGGACGGCAATGCCGCGTCGCTGGTCGCCGCGTCTTGCGGGGTCGTCTCTTCGGACGGTAGCTCACTGCAACGTGCCGTGTTGATGCACGAGAGCACCTGGCGCTGCTGGCACATTCGCCGCAGGATCGCCGTCGGCGCCGAGTTGAAATACCCTTGGCAATCGGCGACCCGGCCGGAGCCGACCCAATGGCCGTCCACGCCGATATTCTGGCTACAGCAGATGATTGACTGCGCGCGCGCCGCCATCGGGGGAAGTGCGGGCGCGGCGGCAACGGTAACGAGGAGAAGGCCGAGACAGATCGTTCGCATGCGCAGCTCCTCCGCAGTTTGCTTCGGCTCGATCCCACCCCCGGTCACGGCGGTGCCCCGAGCTCTCGCAGAGTCTTCTTGATATCTTCGTTGGCGGGATCGAGCGCAAGCGCCTTGCGCAAATCGGCAATGGCCTGATCGCGCCGGCCTGACGCGCGGTGAATGACACCACGCAATTTGTAGGCCTGCAAGCTGCCCGGATCGAGGCGAATAGCCTCGTTCAAATCCGATAGCGCCCGATCGGGCTGCTTTTTGTAAAAATATGCCGCGGCGCGCTGCACGTGCAAATGGGCGCTGTGCGGATTGAGCTGCAGCGCCCGGTCGAAATCGGAGATCGCGCGGTCGAATTGTTTCTGGAAGAAATAGCTCATGCCGCGATTGAGATAGGCCATTTCGTTATTGGGAGCGAGCTTGATGGCTCGGTCGAGGTCGGCGATCGCCTGCGGAAACCGGCTGGTCATCACATAGAGACTGCCTCGATTGCTGTAGGCGTCGGCGTTGTTGGGATCGATGCGCAGAACTTCGTCGAAATCCTTGAGCGCCCGCTCGCGCTGACCCATGGAAAGAAAGACAGCGCCCCGGCTGATCAACGCGTCAACGTGGCGCGGGTCAATACTCAACGTAGCGTCAAAATCACCGACGGCATTATCGATTTGGCCCAAGGCGAAAAAGGTTCTGCCGCGCGCGAAGCGGGACTCAGCCTCGCGCGGGTAGAGGCGGACGACCTCGTTGAAGTCGGCCAGCGCCTTGTCATTTTGTCCCTTTTGGAAATAGACAACACCACGATTGTGGCGGGCATCACCGTGAGTAGGCTTGCGGCGAAGTGCCTCGCTCAAGTCGGCAATGGCGTGGTCGAACTGGTTGCTCAGCATATAGGCCTTGCCGCGATTGGCGAACGCCTCCGCGATCTTGTCGCTGGGTTCGCGCGCCTGTGCGATAATGTGGGTGCACGCCGGAATGCTCACTGCGGGTGTGTTGCCGGCGCAGTTTTCCGCATCCGCCGCCACCGCAGGTCCGGCCAACAATTCGTCACGCTCCGGGTTCCGCACGCCTGGTGGCGTCGACGCGCCCCGGTCGATTCCAACCAATTCGATACGCGTTCGGGCGATGGACTCCGCGCCGAGGCGACAGCTGCCCTGATCACAGGTGGAGAGCAAGCCGCGCTTCTGGCCACCGTCACGCAGCACAATTAAATCGTCGGCAGCGGCAAGGCTGCCGAGTACAATAAGCGCGGCAATGGCGATCGCCGCACTGTGCAAAGTCGTTCCTTTGTTCATGTCTGCGGCGCTCTCCGCATTGCTCCCGCAAAACTGCGGAAATAATAATCATCGCTCGCCAACTGAACGGGGCCAAAAATGCGCGGCGCCGAGTCACTTAAGTAAAGTGCGAAGAGCTAAACCCACAGCGACTTTGACTGTCTTCATGATGGCCGCCCTCCTTACGCCTAAAAATTTGCTAGCCACATGATTAAGGCAAGCGAGCCCACTTTTGTTAAAAACAGATCACCCAAAAATATTGCACATCAACGCAGATCGATGAGTCAGAAATATTGACACAATTCCGCTCTGCAATGTTCGCTTAAGCAATTCATACGTGTGCAAACAATTTAGAGCGGCAGCGCCGAATAGCGTTTAACCGCCGGTCGAGGATGGTGGCACTTACCGCAGTGCACCTATCGCAGTCTTCAATGTCGCTGTTGGGTCATTCGCAACCGAGCCATCCAGCCCCGATGCCGACCGATGTCCGCTATGCCCCTGCCGGCTCAACCGGTCGACGCAACACAGGCGTTGACCGGTTGAGCCGCCAGCCAATGGCGGCCATCAGTAAGCTTTTTGTTTCTGATGTTTAAGCACATACAGGAAAGACCGCCGCCAGCCCTCACGACTGCCGGCTTGCACCAATTGCCGCACCTTGATCAGCGGCCTTCGAATACGGCCAGCGCTGAGGGCCGCGAAGTGTCACAATCTGATGCAGGGCCGATCCAGAAGCTGTCTGTCGAATCCGGCCTAAACCTTTGCGCCGCACATTGCGTGCTCCGGAATGCCCGCGTCGGCGAACAAGGCCGGCACTTGTGGCGCGCCCGATTATGTAGTCGCCAAATTGCCCTTCGCGGCGAGTTGGGCGCCGCGAAGCGCGATTGTAAAATACAGCGATCCGACAATCAGCAGATTGACCATGCCTGCCAGCGCCGCATTCAAAAATGAGCTCGCGTAGCCGCCGGTCAGATCGAAAAAATATCCTCCTTGATAGCCGCCAATCGCATGCCCTAACCAGGCGAAAACCATGACGACTCCAAGCGCGGATGCCCGCCGGGTAACAGGCGTCAGGGCGCGCATGCAGACAAGTATGCCCGTCATGACACCGGCATAACCGAAGCCATAAATCGCGGCGAAACCATAGAAGGCGTATAGGCCCTGAAATTGAATGAAACCGAGAACAAGTATCGTCTGCCAAAAGGAAGCGACCATATAGGCCGGAATCGCGCCGATGATGTCGGCCAATTTACCGAAGGCGACCCGGCCCAATATCGCGATCATCATCATGACGAACGCGACGCTGCTGGCCTCTTCCGCTGAGAATCCGCAACCCTAAATCAACGGTACGAGGTGCATCAACGGGACCGACATGCAGGTGCAGCAAAACACCACCGCCGCACTGAGCCAGATGACGACAACGCTCGTCGGAAGCGCCACTGGTGATGCATCCTCCACCCCGGAACGGCCGGACAAGGATCTTGATGAAAGGATCGGCGGCTGCCGAATCAACATTGCCAACGGCACGAGAGCCACCAGGGCGATTGCGCCCATTGCGGTCAATGCGCTCCGCCAGCCGAATGCACCAATCAAGATGGCCGCGCCGAAGGGCACACCACCTTGTCCCAGCGCCTGCCCGGCGGCGGCAATTCCCAAGGCCAACCCGGCACCGGTCTTGAACCAGTTACCGACATTGGCAATAAGCGGCGCGAAAAGCGCCCCGGCCCCCAGAAAGCCAGCGACAAAAAACACAACATAGAACTGCCAAAGCGCATCAATATGCGCCGCAACCAACAGGCAAACGCCAAATACCACTGTACCAAACAGGCTGATCCGCCTTGTGGTGGTGCGATCGGCAATCCGGCCCATGACAATTCCGCCGAAGGCCAGCCCCACCAGACCGGAGACGTTGATCAGCGACACAGAGCCTCGGAGCCATCCGAACTCTTCGCTGAGCGGAATGAAAAACACTGAAATGCCGTTGATCATCACACCCATGGCAACGGCCAACATCGCGGAAGACGCCAGGACAATTACCCATCGGTAAATTGGCTCGGATCCGGTTTCTGTCGTCACGATCAACTGCTGGTTCTCGAATGTGCTCATTTGTGATCAATTCTTGTTTGCTGTCATGGCTGCCGTCCCGCCAACACGCCCATTGGGTGGAGGCGAGTTCTTCGGGCTGGCACTTTTGTGGGGTGGGTTTGCCAGAAGCGAGCCCAAATGGCTTTGCCGAGGCCTTGATTTATCCTTGAGGTAGCCTTGATTTCTTTTGGCTGGATATTTCACGCCAATATCCGTGACCCGTCGCCATGATCCCGGAAGGATTTCGATTGTGGTGCAAGGGTAGACCTGCAAGCATGGCGCCTGTCGCCACCGCGCATAGCCAGCAGATTGCCAGGCGGGGAACAATATGCGCTTGCGCCACTGCCATAATTTTCACGATTTCAGACGCCTGGCCAAACGGCGGCTGCCTGGCCCGATCTTCGATTACATCGACGGGGCGGCTGACGATGAGGTGAGCTATCGCCGGAATACGGCAAGCTTCGAGCACTGTGACCTGGTGCCGAACGTCCTGCGCGGCGTGGAAACTGTCGATACGTCGGTGACCGTAATGGGTCAGAAGCTCGCGGTGCCGTTCTATTGCTCCCCCACTGCGCTGCAACGTCTGTTCCACCATCAGGGTGAGCGGGCCGTCGCAGCTGCGGCGGCGAAGTACGGCACGATGTTCGGCGTGTCTTCGCTCGGCACGGTCAGTCTGGAGGAACTACGCAAGGCGCACGATACGCCGCAGGTGTATCAATTCTATTTTCACAAGGATCGCGGTCTCAACCGCGCCATGATGCGACGCGCGAAAGATGCCGGCGTCGAGGTCATGATGCTGACCGTGGACAGCATCACCGGCGGCAACCGCGAGCGCGACCTGCGCACCGGATTCTCCATTCCGTTCAGGCTCACGTTGCCCGGGATGCTTCAGTTCGCGATCAAGCCGATATGGGGCATCAACTACATCACGCATGAACGCTTCAGGCTGCCCCAGCTGGAGGAGCACGTCGATATGAGCGGCGGGCCTGTGGCGATCGGCCGGTATTTTTCCGAGATGCTGGACCCTTCCATGAATTGGGACGATGTGGCCGAAATGGTTCGGCTCTGGAACGGTCAATTCTGCCTGAAGGGGATTATGTCGGTGGCGGACGCAAAACGCGCAGTCGAGATTGGTTGCACCGGCATTGTTTTATCCAATCATGGCGGTCGGCAGCTGGACGGCTCGCGAGCGCCCTTCGACCAGCTGGCCGAGATTGTAGATGCCGTGGGGGACCGGATCGATGTTGCGATGGATGGAGGAATCCAGCGCGGAACCCACGTCTTGAAGGCGCTTTCGCTTGGAGCCAAAGCCGTCGGCGTCGGGCGCCTCTATCTCTACCCGCTCGCGGCGGCCGGTCAGGCTGGCGTTGACCGGGCGCTTGGCCTGTTGCGGGCGGAGATCGAGCGCGCGATGAAATTGATGGGCTGCACGGCCATCAACCAGCTCTCGCGCCAGAACCTTCGGTTCAGGTAGTTTCTTTGGGGGGTGTCGGCCGCCGCAGGAGAGTAACCCCTGCTGCACGTTTTGTGAATCCGCGCCCTAAAAAGTGCGATTGCCGGAATTGATCAGCGGGAAAACCGTCTCGACCCCAACGAGGTCCGGCTGAGACCGCTCGCCGTCGATTTTTCCTTAAGGGCATCGAACGAAATTCCGATGCGAAAATTGCGCTTCCAGGCCAGGCGGCAGAAGCGCCGCGTCCGGCCGTGAATGAATTCGAACCGAGGCGGGAATTCGTACTGTTTTGAAAGTTCAAGGCACGCGCCGCCAGCTGACATATCGACGACGCGACAATCGATCGGCGTGTCTGCCGGATCGAACAGGATCTTTGCGGCACGCGGAACCAGGCCGGAGGGCGGCACCCGCCAGTATCGACGCTTATTGCTACTCATGGCGGCGTTAGCTTTGCCGTGACAAGCTTAATCTATGCTTAAAATTTTTATAGATTTCAAAACAGACCCGGCCGGGAACCCTGAAACGCCGGCTCCAACGCGCTCTCCGACGTCAGCCGCGCAAGCAGTCTGCACAGCTCCTTGGGGTTGTATGGCTTCTTCACAAAGACCGAGCGTGGCACCGGCGGCGGCAACTCGGACGGCGAATAGTGGCCCGAACAATAGACGATCGGCAGTTCGGGCCTGTGCGCGCGCGCCCGCGCCGCCAGTGTCGCCCCGTCCATCGGGCCGAGCAGGTTGATGTCGGTAAACAGCACATCCACCTCCGCGCCGGACTCCAGGTAGCTCAATGCCGTCTCGCCGTCCTGCACGGCGTGCACATTGAAGCCGGATTCGGATAATGCGTCGGAGATAAATTCGCTGATCAGTTCCTCGTCCTCGACGAGGAGAACGCTTGTGCGTCGCATCGTCATATTGCCAAGCCCTTTTTGCGAAGCCCTATCAAGGGCGGCTCGCCGCGTGCTCGTGTCATGTCACAAAAACCTGACGATCCAACGCGGGTCGAGCGGTTTGTGTTCAATATTTCGCAAACTTAGGCACATCATAGTAATCGTCGGGTTAAATCCGCGTTCCCAATCGCCGCGCCGGCGCCTAAAATACAGCGTCTGCCTGTCATAGCTGCGGTCCGCATGGCCAATCGCGACACCCATATCGACATCACGCCCGAAGTGCTGCTCAAGGCCTATGCCTGCGGCATTTTTCCCATGGCGGAGAGCGCTGACGACCCTGCGCTTTACTGGATCGAACCGGAGCAGCGCGGCGTTATCCCGCTTGGGAACTTTCATGTGCCGGCGCGCCTGGCACGCACCGTGCGCACGACCCCCTTCACCGTGCTGGTCGATCACGATTTCGACGCCGTCATCGACGGCTGCGCCGAACCCAAGCGCGACCGCGCGCGCACCTGGATCAACGAACGCATCCGCCGCATCTACCGCGCACTCTATGATGCGGGCCATTGCCACACGGTTGAAGTTTATGACGGCGACAATCTTGTCGGCGGACTCTACGGCGTTTCGCTTGGGCGCGCCTTCTTCGGCGAAAGCATGTTTCATCGCGCGCGCGACGCGTCCAAAATCGCGCTGGTGCATCTTGTCGCGCAACTCAAGGCCGGCGGCTACAAGCTGCTCGACACCCAATTCGTGACCGATCACCTGCGCACGTTCGGCGCCTTCGAAGTGCCGAAGCGGCGCTATCACAGGCTGCTGGAAGAAGCGATCATCGGCGGTGCCGATTTCGGCGCGTTGCCGGTGAACCGTCCGGTCAGCGGCGCCGAGGCACTCGATCGAATCCTGAAAAAAACCTAGCAAGCGTAGCCCGGTTGGAGCGCAGCGAAATCGGGATTCCTGGACCACTCCCGCATTTCGCGGAGCCTGTCATCGGGCGGCGCTTCGCGCCGGCCCGTTGGCTCATGCGGGCTACAATTCTCTTCGCCTCTTGCGCAAGCGCTTCAAGTCGCGTGGATCACCCGCTAGAGCGATATCCGTTCGAGTTGAAGCATAGCCTCACCCGCTCATTCCCGCGAAAGCGGGAATCCAGCGATACTTGCTCTGACTCTCCAACCTGTTGCCCCTGGGTCCCCGCTTTCGCGGGGACGAGCGGAAAGCAAAATGCCGATTAAACCTGATCGAGTTTTGCTCTAGCGCACTGCCGGCAGCAAGCCGCGCTGGTCGGTGCGCGGCTGCCCGCGTGGCGGCGTGCGTTGCGGGCTGCGCGCGGCCGGCTTGGCTGCCGGCTTCTGCGGCTCTTCCGGCACTTCAGCCACCGAGGGATTCTGTCCGCCTTTGCAGTCCGTCAGCCACACGTCGTAGATCGGATGTTCGACCGCATGAAGACCGGGGCTGGCCGCAAACATCCAGCCGGTGAAGATGCGCTTGATCTCGCCCTGCAGCGTCACCTCGTCGACCTCGACAAAGGAGTCGGTGTTCGGCGTCTCGGTCGGCGGACGCGAGTAGCATACGCGCGGTGTCACCTGCAGCGCGCCGAACTGCACCGTCTCGTTGATGGCGACGTCGAACTTGATGATGCGGCCGGTGATCTTGTCGAGACCGGCAAACACCGCCGTCGGATTGCTGATGCGTTGCGGCGGCGGCGCGACCACGACCTCATCGCCCGGTTGCGGTGACGTATCCGCCGGTTGCTGCAGCGCGCCGCGCGGCTGGCGCTGGCCCGGTGGCAAGCCGGGCGATGTCTGCATGCCTTGCTGGTTCAGGTTTGGCTGTCCCGGTGCAGGCGCCGTTGCCTGCGCGGGCGGCGCAGTGCCGGGCGGCGGCGGCAGCGGCTGCGACTGGATGCTGCCACCGCCCGGGCGGCTCGACGGCGGCAGGCTCATTGGTGCGGGCAAGGGCGCTGCCGGCGGCAGATCGGAATGGATGGCGCCGGGCGCACGCTGCGTGTCGCGGCTGGGATAATTTTGCTGTTGCTGGCCAGGGTAATTCGGTTCGGGCCGGCCCGGATAGTTGGTGGGCGGCTGGGAGGACCGCGCGCCGGGAACATCGGCCGGTGGCCGCGGCGGCTCCTCACGGAAAATCGATCCGAATTGTGCGACGGCGGGCCCCGCCAGCACGGCCGCCGTCGCCAGTACCGTCAGGCCGATCCAGCGGGTGTTGAGCGAAATTCGCGCCATCGATCCGGGCTTTTTCCGCCACTGGCCGAGCGCACCTCGCCTCGCCCAAGGCGGTGCCCGGTTAACACGGGGAATACGGCGGCGGAAGGGCGGCGGCCGATCCCGGGCGCGCTCAGCGCTCCGGCGTCCAGGCCTTGTAGTCGCCGGTCGCTTTCGGGCGGTGGCCGGAGGCGAGCGTCGAGCCTGGCGGCCGCCACGCCGACGGAGTTCCGGTCATGTTGGGCCGGTGGGGCTTTTGCCAGGCGCGCGGCTGGTAATTTTCCTCCGTCGGCGGCGTATCGACGGTGTGATGCATCCAGCCGTGCCACGCCGGCGGTATGGTCGAGGCCTCGGCATAGCCGTTGTAGATCACCCAGCGCCGCTCGAAGCCGAGCGTGGGATCGATCTCGCCGCCGCGCGTGCGAAAGTAGCGGTTGCCGAATTCATCCTCGCCCACCTCTTCGCCGTACATCCAGGTCCAGAACTGGGTGCCGAAGGTCTGGCTATTCCACCATGTGAACAGTTTGAGCAGGAAACTTTTCATCACACCCGCGCATTAAATCCTCTGGGATGCGGCGTTCTGCCACCTCCGCGCGTTTAAGTCCAGCATGGCCGGCGGTGTTCATCCCGCTTTCAGAGATGTATTAAAAGCCTCATGGATTCCGTCCGAGCCTCGCTGAGTGACATCAAGATTCTGCTGAACTGGCTGCCGGACCCCGCGGTCGCGATCATCATGCTGGCGCTTGCCGCCGGCATCGCGCTGATCGTGCATCGCGCATTGCGCCGGCTGGTCCGCCGCCTCCTCGGCGTGCGCTATCCGAACGTCCTGGCGATCTTCACTCAGACCCGCAGCGTGAGCCGGTTGGCGCTGCTGATCCTGGCAATGATCATTGTCATTCCGGTGGCGCCGATCGATCCCGGCACAGCCGAGGTTCTGGCGCGCTTCTTGTTGATCGCGATCATCGGGCTGATTGGGTGGGCGGCCATCGTTGCGCTCAGGATTGCCGCCAACCTCTATCTGCAACGGTTTCGCATCGATACCCCGGACAATCTGCTGGCACGAAAGCATTTCACGCAGGTGCACGTATTGCTGCGAACCGTCGATGTTCTGGTCGTCATTATTACCATCGGCGCCATGCTGATGACGTTCGAGCCGGTGCGGCAATACGGCGTCAGCCTGTTTGCCTCCGCCGGCGTCGCCGGCATCATCGCGGGCTTCGCGGCCAGGCCCGTGCTGAGCAATCTGTTTGCCGGCGTGCAACTGGCAATGACGCAGCCGATCCGGATCGACGATGCCATCATCGTCGAGAACGAATGGGGCTCGGTCGAAGAAATCACGTCGACCTATGTCGTGGTGAAGCTGTGGGACTGGCGGCGCATGATCGTGCCGCTGAGCTATTTCATCGAGAAGCCGTTCCAGAACTGGACCCGCGACAGCTCGGCCCTGATCGGCAGCGCAAATATCTATGTGGACTATCGGGCTCCGGTCGATGTCATCCGCAGGAAACTCGACGACATCGTCAAGGAGTCTCAAAACTGGAACCGGCAGGTCGTCACCCTTCAGGTCACCGATGCCAAGGAGCAGACACTGGAGCTTCGCTGTCTTGCGAGCGCGAATTCCGCCGGCCAGGCTTTCAATCTGCGCTGCGAGATTCGCGAGAAACTGATCGAATTCCTGCAGAAGGAACATCCCGAGGCGCTGCCGCGCCAGCGCGCCGAGGTGAGCATTACCGACGGCGATACCGAAAAGCGCGTCACGCCGAAACGGGGTCGCACCCGGCGCTAGGGCGCGTGGCCGCATGCCTGAAGGCCAAGATGCACGAGGATTCGAAAGAAACCCCGGCATCCTGGCAATCAGGGTTCGCGCTCCCGTTCAGGCTGGACAGGAAACCAAGCCAGTGCAGGACCCAAGGGTGTAGTTCGCTGTTTGCGCTACGCTTGCTGCGATCTCTAACGCCTCATCGGGGATTCTGCTGATGAGAAGGTCTTCTTCGTTCTGCTCAACAACGGCGAATTTTTCATTCATGATAATTGGTCCTTTTTCTACACGGCTGGTTTGCACGCCTACTACTAACACTGGTGAGGCGGCGATAGTCCTGATCGCTTGAGTAATCATCTGTGGAATTATGGGATTGCGTCATCACCGGGCGTGGGGTCAAGCCGAACTATGGCCGCACTCATCCGCAGAATTTGCATGTCCGGTCATGAGCGGACATTTGCATTGCACACATGCATGTCCACTTTGTCCCCGAAGGCGAATATTAATCGCGGCGGTCGGAATGTCCGCCCTCATTGATGGGAGCCGGCAGGTGTCCGGAATTTACGGGGAGGATTTGGCTTATGCGCATAATGCAGGGTTTGGTGGATTCGCCCAAGCCGCGGCGGAACAACTTTTAAAGCGCTTTCACACTGCACCACATCCAATAATCCGGATTCTCGATATTGGCTGCGGTTCGGGCATATCAACACGGATATTTGCCAGCGCGGGATTTTCAGTCGTCGGCATCGAAGCGTCCGCCGCCATGGTTGATCTGGCCCGGAAAGCTGTTCCAAACGCCGAGTTTATTCAGAGCTCCGCTTACGACATTGAACTTCCAAACTGCGATGCAATCGTAGCCATAGGCGAGGTCTTTAATTATCACAGCGAGCCAGAGCAAGCCGACGAATTGATTCGAAAGTTTTTTCGGTCAGCTCATTCTTCGCTGAATTCAGGCGGGTTGCTTGTTTTCGATGTCGTATCGAGCGGGGAGCCCTCGCTTGATGCCAGATCGCGTGCTGAGGGCGAGGGTTGGATGGTGCTGTGCCGCACAACAGAAGATAATGACGATCGCACGATCATTCGCGAAATCGATACCTTTCGCGCCGATCGTCACACGCGTGAGCGTCACTCAATCAGGGTGTTTGAGACCGCCCAATTAAGGAACTGGCTAACGGAGCCTGGTTTTGAGGTTGAGATAAGCAAAGCCTATGGGGCGCTTCCGCTGCTGCCAAGGCGGATCGCCGTGGCGGCCCAACGCAAGTAGCGCCAAGCCCAGTGGTGTCATTAGAAGTTCTCTCCTGATCCGCCGTATTGATGTCCGCTATGAGTCATGAGCGGCGCAGCTTGCCCGCCCCGAAATTCGATGCTTGTGTCTTTCCGTAATCTGGCGCGCGGAGGCGGCGATGCGTTGCTTCGGTACCTTGATGTTTTCCATCGGAATATTGCTGCTCGCCACCGCGCGGGATGTCCGTGCGCAGGAGACTGTCGACATTGCCGGCTCGAAAGCGGTTCTGCTGCGTCCCGGCGCGCCGAAGGCGAGCGTCATTCTCATGCCCGGCGGCGACGGCTATATCGGTGCGGGCCCCGGCGGCACCATCACCAGGCTCAAGGGCAATCAGCTGGTGCGCACGCGCAATGCCTACCTCGCCCGCGGGCTCGCAGTGCTTGTTGTCGACGCCGATGCCGATCTGGCGCGGGCCGTAGACTATATGGCGAAGATCAAACGGCCGGTCACCGTGATCGCGACCAGCCGCGGAACGCTGCGCGTTGCGCACGGCATCGCGCGCGGGGCAAAACCCGATGCGCTGGTTTTGACGTCGGGTTTTCTGAGCAACGGTTCGGGCAGCCGCGACAATGTGGTGAATATTATGGGCTCGCCGAATGCGCTGCCGCGCACGCTCGTCATCGAGCACCGTCATGACGGCTGCCGCTTCACGCTGCCGGCCGGCGTTGAGCCTTTCATTCGCTGGGCCGCCGGCAAGGCCAGCGTCAAATGGCTCGATGGCGGCGCAGATATTGGCGACCCGTGTCAGGCGCGCGGCCACCACGGCTTCAACGGCCTCGACGGCCAGGTCGTTTCGCTGGCGGCCGGCTTCCACTAAACCAAGATCCATTTGCGTTGAACCACACTCCGCTCATTCCCGCGCAAGCGGGAATCCAGGACCTCGTTGAAACGCCTATCATTTTTGCCCTGGGTCCCCGCTTTCGCGGGGACGAGCGGAGGATTGCTTGATTCAATGTGAACAGATCACGCTCTAAAGTTTGATCCATAAGGCTGAACCATTCTCCGCTCATTCCCGCGTAAGCGGGAATCCAGCGCTTTGGGCTCTGGGTCCCCGCTTGCGCGGGGTCGAACGGAAATTTTCAGTCCAGTTGGAACAGACTCTGGCCGGCACATTTGGCGCGCGGACGCTTGCGGGTTGCCATCGCGGGTTCCGCGTGGCTATAACTGCCTACGAATTCATCAGCGCGACCCTTGAGTCGGTCAATTCCGTCGCAGGCGTGCTGATCTTCGCAATGACAGTGCCGGTGCAAAAGGCGGGCTCCTTGCGGGTCCGCCTTTTTGTTGAGCCGACGCCCGCGACAACCATTTTTTGCGCGCGAAGCGAATTCACAAGCGTGGGTATCGTCCCCACCCTCATTCTCGCCCGGTCGATTGCCGCTAACGCACTGACCTCGTTTTGAGAATCAGCAACTCCGGAATGCCGATCAGGCGGTTTTTCCCACCGTTATCCCCGTCCGCGCGTGACGACCTGTTTTTTGGTGAGCGTTCAGAAAAGCTTATTTTCGGTCATTTTTCTGTCATGCGCCGAGGCATAAAAACCTAGTTTTCCAGCCGCAGAAAAAGCCTTTCCGGGTGCCCCGGATCGCTCAATACTGATGACGGTCTCAACCGCCGTTGTCCCCGAAGTTAGCCCTCGAGCCACAAGATTTAGTGTTTGATTCAGATTTGATGTCTATCTGTTGTTGACGACGGCAGCGAGTCCACTTAGCTTTGAGTTTGTTCGGTGCGGTTGAGTACAGGTTCCCTCCGGACCTTCAAAAACGACTGTTCAGTCGTGTCTCACCCGCGCCGGAAACGGCGGTTCGGGGAAGGGATTCGCTTTGTGCCGGGCGATCGCCCGGGTGTAACCGGTGCCAGGTCAGAGCGCCGGACTTAAATGAGGTGGTGTCGAGCAGCGCGGCGAGCCGATCGGGTGGAAAAACCGCCCGGGAGTGATCATCGTCGGCGGGTCGACAGCCGCCCAGCAATTAGGGGCTAGAGAAAAAAATGCGGATCGAACGGCGCTACACCAAGGATGGACAGTCGGCCTATGCGGGCCTCGGTTTCCGGCTCACCACCAGCGAGATCCGAAACCCGGACGGCTCGGTGGTGTTCAAGCTCGACAATGTCGAGGTGCCGGAATTCTGGTCGCAGGTCGCCTCCGACGTTCTGGCCCAGAAATATTTCCGCAAAGCGGGCGTCCCTGCCCGACTGAAAAAAGTGGAAGAGAATTCCGTTCCCTCGTTCCTGTGGCGCTCGGTCGCCGATGAAGAGCAACTTGCGCTTCTGCCCGAGAAGGAGCGTTACATCGGCGAACAGACCTGCCGCCAGGTGTTCGACCGGCTTGCCGGCACCTGGACCTATTGGGGCTGGAAGGGCGGCTATTTCGACAGCGAAGACGACGCGCAGGCCTTCTTCGACGAGCTGCGCTACATGCTGGCGGCGCAGATGGTGGCGCCGAATTCGCCGCAGTGGTTCAATACCGGCCTGCACTGGGCCTATGGCATCGACGGGCCGAGTCAGGGCCACTACTATATCGACTTCCAGACCGGCAAGCTGACACGCTCGAAGTCTTCCTACGAGCACCCGCAGCCGCACGCCTGTTTCATCCAGGGCATCAACGACGACCTCGTCAACGAAGGCGGGATCATGGATCTGTGGGTGCGCGAGGCGCGGCTGTTCAAATACGGCTCGGGCACCGGCACGAATTTCTCCGCGCTGCGCGGCGAAGGCGAAAAACTGTCCGGCGGCGGCAAATCGTCCGGCCTGATGTCGTTCCTGAAGATCGGCGACCGCGCGGCCGGCGCCATCAAGTCGGGCGGCACCACGCGCCGCGCCGCCAAGATGGTGATCGTCGACGTCGATCATCCCGACATCGAGACCTATATCGACTGGAAAGTGCTGGAAGAGCAGAAGGTGGCGGCGCTCGTCACCGGCTCCAGGATCAACCAGAAGCACCTGCGCGCCATCATCAAGGCCTGCGTGAATTGCGAGGGCTCGGGCGACGACTGCTTCTCGCCGGAGAAAAATCCCGCGCTCAAGCGCGAGATCAAGCTCGCGCGCAGATCCTACGTGCCCGACAACTACATCAAGCGCGTGATCCAGTTCGCCAGGCAGGGCTACAAGGACATCCACTTCCCGATCTACGACACCGACTGGGACAGCGACGCCTATCTCACCGTCTCGGGCCAGAACTCGAACAATTCGGTGCGGGTGACCGACAACTTCCTCAAGGCGGTGGAGTCCGACGCCAGCTGGGATCTCACCTTCCGCAAGAACGGCAAGATTGCCAAGACGCTGAAGGCGCGCGACCTGTGGGAGAAGATCGGCCATGCCGCCTGGGCCTCGGCCGATCCCGGCCTGCAATATCACACCACCGTCAACGACTGGCACACCTGCCCCGCCTCCGGTGAAATCCGCGCGAGCAATCCGTGCTCGGAATACATGTTCCTGGACGACACCGCCTGCAATCTCGCCTCGCTCAACCTGCTCACCTTCCGCGACGAGGCGAGCAAGCGTTTCGACATCGCCGGCTACGAGCACGCCGTGCGGCTGTGGACCGTGGTGCTGGAAATCTCGGTGCTGATGGCGCAGTTCCCGTCCAAGCAGATTGCGCAGCTGTCCTACGAGTTCCGTACGCTCGGCCTCGGCTACGCCAACATCGGCGGGCTGCTGATGACCAGCGGCATCCCCTACGATTCCGATGCCGGCCGCGCCATCGGCGGCGCGCTCACCGCCATCATGACCGGCGTCGCTTACGCGACCTCGGCCGAAATGGCGGAAAAGCTCGGCGCCTTCCCCGGCTACAAGAAAAACCGCGAGCCCATGCTGCGGGTGATGCGCAATCACCGCCGCGCGGCACGCGGCGAGCGCAGCGGCTATGAAAAGGTCGCAACGCCGCCCGTTCCGCTCGACCACGCCGCCTGCCCCGATCAGGACCTGATCGCGCATGCGAAAGCGGCCTGGGACCGCGCGCTTGAACTGGGTGAAAAGCACGGCTACCGCAACGCGCAGGCAACCGTGATTGCGCCCACCGGCACCATCGGCCTGGTGATGGACTGCGACACGACCGGCATCGAGCCCGACTTCGCGCTGGTGAAGTTCAAGAAGCTCGCCGGCGGCGGCTATTTCAAGATCATCAACCGTGCGGTGCCCGAGGCGCTGCGCACGCTGGGCTATTCCGAAAGCCAGATCGCGGAGATCGAGGTCTATGCGGTCGGCCACGGGAGTCTCGCGCAGGCGCCCGGCATCAACCATACGACTCTGAAGGCAAAAGGCTTCACCGACGAGGCGATCGCCAAAATCGAGAAGGCGCTGCCGACCGCCTTCGACATCAAGTTCGCCTTCAACAAGTGGACGCTGGGCGAAGACTTCTGCCGCGACAGCCTCGGCATTGCGGCGGACGATCTCGCCTCGCCTACCTTCGATCTCCTGGCCGGAATCGGCTTTTCCCGGCGCGAGATCGAGGCCGCCAACATCCATGTCTGCGGCGCCATGACGGTTGAAGGCGCGCCGCATCTGAAGGCCGAGCACTATCCGGTGTTCGACTGCGCCAATCCGTGCGGCCGCACCGGCAAGCGCTATCTCTCGGTCGAAAGCCACATCCGCATGATGGCGGCGGCGCAGCCGTTCATTTCGGGCGCCATCTCCAAGACCATCAACATGCCGAACGAGGCCACCGTCGAAGACTGCAAGGCGGCCTATCTCCTGTCCTGGAAGCTCGCGCTGAAGGCGAACGCGCTCTACCGCGACGGCTCCAAGCTCTCGCAGCCGCTCAATTCGCAGCTGATTGCAGACGAGGACGACGAGGACGATGCGATCGAGGCCTTCATCGAGCGCACCGCGCCCGCGCGCGCCGCGGGGCTCGCCGAAAAGATCGTCGAGAAGATCGTCGAGCGCGTCACCGTGCTGCGCGAGCGCGAGCGCATGCCCGACCGCCGCAAGGGCTACACCCAAAAGGCGGTGGTCGGCGGCCACAAGGTCTATCTGCGCACCGGCGAATACGATGACGGCCGCCTCGGCGAAATCTTCATCGACATGCACAAGGAAGGCGCGGCGCTGCGCTCCATCATCAACAATTTCGCCATCGCGATCTCGCTCGGCCTGCAATACGGCGTGCCGCTGGAGGAATATGTCGACGCCTTCACCTTCACGCGCTTCGAACCGCAGGGGCCGGTGCAGGGCAACGACTCGATCAAATACGCCACCTCGATCCTCGACTACGTGTTCCGCGAGCTGGCGGTGAGCTATCTCGAGCGTTTCGACCTTGCCCATGTGGACCCGAGCGAGGCGGGCTTCGACGCGCTCGGCAAGGGCGAGGCCGAAGGCAAGCCATCGCCCGCGACCAACTACGTGTCGAAGGGTCTCACCCGCTCGCGCACCGACCGGCTGCAGGTGGTGACGAACGCCTCGTCACCCGCCCCGGCAGCCGGGGGCGCGAGTGCCGAAGGGGGCCGTGGCGGCGCGTCCGGCGCCAAGGTGACGGCCCTGCATTCCAGCGGCGCCACGGCGCTCAAGTCCGAACCGGAATCCAAGCTCTCGCCGGCGCAGCAGCTCGAAGTCATCAACGAGGTCGACGCCCGCGTGCACGCCAAGCAGGCGGCATCCGAGAAACGCGCGGAAGCGCGCGCCAAGGGCTACGAAGGTGAAGCCTGCGGCGAGTGCGGCAACTTCACTCTCGTGAGAAACGGCACGTGCATGAAGTGCGATACGTGTGGGTCTACGACGGGATGCAGCTAGGGCCGATCAACCGCAATACGCTCTATCTCATTGTCGGCGTACTCGTCGTCGTGATCGCAGTGCTCGGCTGGCAGCTCTATGAGGCGCGCAAACAGCCGAAGGGCGTGCAGATCAATGTCGGCCCCGGCGGGATTTCGATTGAGAAGAAGTAGAGCGTAGCCCGGGATGAGCCCTCGGCTCCGGCCTGCGGCCGGCCCGAGGGTAAACTCCGCGAAATCCGGGGATCGAACGGGAAACCTGCATATCGCTCCGCTCATGCGGGCCACAGGTTTTCCAACGTGTCATGGCCGGGCTTGTCCCGGCCATCCAAAGGGTGGCCGAAAGGCCGCCCTTCCGTTGCGGGCCTGACTGCTTTGTCGACCGATCAGAAGCCGCCGCCCCGCATTTCGCTCCGCTCATGCGGGCTACAAGTTCATATTCGCAGTTGAACCTCGCAGTGCGCGTTCCACCAACGTCAAATGACGGGAAACAGGCAAAGCGCGCAATTCAGCCCCTCACTGCACCCGCGGCGGCAGCAGATAGAGCGTCATGGCGAAAATCATATAGATAATCACGACCAGCGCCCCGACGAACCACGCCGAACGGCCGGTGTTGGTCACCAGCGACGCGGTCATTGTAGCGATCAGGATCATCGCGACCGCGCCCGGCCAGAATTGCAGGTTCATCGGCGTCGGGCCGATCACGTAACTGAGAAGCACAAGCACCGGCGCAACGAAAAGCGCGATCTGCGACGCGCTCCCCAGCGCGATGCCCACGCTCAGATCCAGCCTGTTCTTGCGCGCGGCCGACAGCGCCGACACCATCTCGGCGGCGCCGCCCACTAGCGCCACGATGATGAAGCCCACAAATGCGGGCGCGATCCCGAGCGTCGTCGCCGCCTGCTGGACCGACTCGACGAACACCTCGCTGACCAGCGCGACCAGCACCGTGACGCCCGCCAGCGTGCCCAGCGCCAGCCCCATCGGCCACTCCGCCTCGTCATGCTCCGCGTGGGCTGCACCGGCAAAGACTTCGCGGTGCGTCCTGAGCGAGAACACAAGACCCAGCACATAGGCAAGGATGAGCAGCACCGACAGGCACGCGCTCAGCGTCTGGGTAAATCCTGCGGCCGCCGAACCGGCTTCGGCGTCGGCGGCCACTGATGGAACCAGCAGCGCGATGGTTGCGAGGAACAGCAGGCCGGCCTGCAGACGGGCGCTGTTGCGGTTGTACTCCTGCACGTGATGCTTGAGCCCGCCGAGCAGGAACGACGCGCCCAGCATGAACAATGCGTTGGTGACGATCGCCCCCGCGATGGAGGCCTTCACCAGCACGTACTGGCCGGCGCGCAGCGCGGCCAGGGCAATGAGCAGTTCGGTCAGATTTCCCAGCGTTGCGTTCAGCAGCCCGCCGATCATGTCACCGGTTTTTGCGGCGACTGATTCCGTAGCGCGGCTGAGGAGGGCCGCCAGCGGCACGATGGCCGCAACGGAAAGAACGAACAAAAGCGTATGAGCGTCGGGCGCATATACCTCTGCAAGCAGAACCACCGGCACAAGAACCAGTGGCCACAGCAAGGGATTGTGCCGGATTTCCTTGAACAAGGGGTTCATGCGCCCGCCGTTCTGTACGGCCCCGGGTTTACGGTGATGGACCCGTCAGCGAACGAGCATCGCGATGGCCACGACGACGGTCGACCAGAACAGGGCAAGAGTGACAATTTTCAGGTGCGTCGCACGGTCAGCCGTAGCAATCGAGCAATTCATATCAGCCTCCCGATTCAGAAAAACCAGCGTAACAATTAGGCGGACGGGCCGGTGTCACTTTTGATGCAGGTCAACTCCCCGCCTCAGGGAAAGTACTGAGGTCGCGCGCGACGGCGCCCGCTTGAGGGACGTCAAGGCGTCCCCACTCAAGGGGGCAATATTTCACGCCAGTTCGTTGCCGACGGGGCACAAACCGGGGATAGGTCAATGAAACTGCCCATGCGGACACTCAATCCGGTCGAACGGGTCTCGGAAATCCTGTTTGGCCTGATCATGGTCCTCACCTGCACGGGCGCGATCAGCGTCGCAACGGCGGATGAGGCTCAGATCCAGGCCATGCTGATCGGGGCGCTCGGTTGCAATCTGGCGTGGGGAGTCATCGACGGCGGCATGTATCTGATGGCCCGCCTTGCCGAGCGGGGACGCAATGCCTTGCTGGTGCGGGAAGTCCGCGCGCAACCCGACCGTCAAAGCGCGCATCGCATCATCGCCGACGCTCTGCCGCCGCCTTTCGCGCCGATTTTTCAGGCGCCGCAACTCGAATTGATGCGGGAAAGATTTTCCCGGATACCTGAATCCGAAGGACGTCCCAGGCTCACCGGGGAGGATTGGCTGGGCGCATTGGGCGTTTGCATTCTTGTCGTCCTTTCCACTTTTCCGGTCGTCATACCGTTCATCGTCATCGACGACGCCAGAGTGGCGCTGCGGATCTCCAACGCCATTGCCATCGGATTGCTGTTCCTGTGCGGAATCGTATACGCGCGTTATGTCGGGCTTCGGCCGTGGCTGACGGGTCTCACAATGGTGGCCGTCGGCGCCATGCTGGTCAGCATCGCAATTGCCCTCGGCGGATGAAATTCATCACCGCCTGCTGGCCAGAGCGCGCGCTTTTTGCTCGGCAGGTTCGATGGAAAACGTCACATAGGCGTTCCATCCTTCGAGCCTGTTCCTTGCATCGAACTCGTAATATGCCCTGAGATTGAGGTAGCCCTCCCAGGCGGCGAGCGGAATAAAAAATCCGATCTGCGGCCCGATGCCGGCCACGCGTGATCTGAAACCACCAAGCAAGGCGCCCGAGCCGCTGTCGCCGCTCAATTGCTGATAAAAATAGCCGACTGCTCCGACGTGAAATTTGTCATTGAGATAAGGCGAAATCGCCCAGTCCAGGTGGGCGTCGGTACCGCTTTGATATTGCGTGTCGGGATTGATGAAATTGTAGGTCAGCCCGACGACCACCGACGCCTCGACGCCCGCCTCCTCGTTCAAATACGTATAACCGACACCGCCATCAACCGCCCAGTGACCGATGCCAAGCGCCGCCAGCCGTGTCGGCTGATAAGCGCCAACCGGAATGCCGGCCGTCGCATACAGCATGAAATTGTGAACATCCCTGCTCCATTTCAACGAAACGGCGGGACTGAGATCGCCGAATCCAAAAACTTCGTCAGATCGCGTTCCCGACAGCGTGGTTCCGCCGGGCGCCGCAAGCGTCGCCGACACCGATGTCGAATTTCTTCCATACAGGAACGTCATTCCCACGGCCGCCTGTGCGCCGAAAATCGGTGTTGCGAAGGCATAGGTCGGCGTCAGCATGAAATACTGCGACGGCGATTTCATTCCGATCTGAATTCCACCGCCACGCTCAAAGCTGACGGCCCGGCTGGCGTCAGCGGATGCATGATAAAAAGCGCTTTCAAATGACCATCCCGGCTTGGTCGGAACGGCGGCATAGCTGCCGTATTGGCCGGGGAGCCAGAAGCTGACGCCGGCTTCGTCGGCAGCACATGGATTGGAAAAATTCAGCCACAGGAGTCCCGCCAGAAGATACGCCGGAATTGCAAGGTTCTCGACTAGCTTGCCCATACGAAATTCCCGCGCCCCGAAACTTGAGCCTGCTTGCCGCAGCCGAAAACACATTTCACGCTCTCCGGCGGTCAATATCAATCGCAAGTCCGGAAATCGTTGTTGCCGCGGCGCGCCTTGCCATTATGCCGCCGTGGTGGCGTCCGTCATGGGGGGTGATCGCGTCTAACGCCGCAACGGCGTCGCCGGCGACCCGGCCGCAGCCCCGCCACGCAGCGGTTCGACGTAGCGTTCGGACGCAATGCCTGGCGCGCCCACCGGCGGTGTCGGCGGCGGCAATTCGAACCACGCCCCGCTGCTTGGCTCTCGACCTCGTGCAGCCGGCCAACCCTTCGGGCCGCCCCATCCCTCGCCGTCTTTCTTCTCGAGGCCGCACCGGTACCAGCCCGCGCCGTTCCACCCGGTCGCGGACCAGCAATATCTGTGGCCCTGCCAGACGACCGAACCCGCCGGCGCGGAGTCCGGTGCGGCCATGGACGGATGCGGCCAGGCAAGAATGGCGGCGGCGAGAAGCCCTTTCAGCAAAAGTAACTCCATGGGGCACCTGCATTTACGCCAGCAAGTCTAGCCCGGATGGGCCCTCGGCCGCGCATCACGCGTCCCGGGCCTCATGCGGGCTACGATCGCGCCACCGGAATCGCAGCAAGTCCGTCACGCAAGTCCGCGCTTGAGATCGTCGGCGGTCATTGCCGGCTGGATCTCGATGGCCGCGTCAAGCTTCGCAAACAACGGCTCGCAGAGCTTCGGCATTTCCGATGAATCCTTCGCATCGAAGAACACCATGCCGGAGCGTTTGCCCTCGTTGAGCAGGAAATAGGCGGCTTCCGGTTTGACCTGCTGCATCAGGCCCGCGATCGCCTGCCCCAGCGATCCGTCGGCAGCGGCCGCATTGCCCTTGGCCACGGGAATGGTGAACTTGAGCATCAGTCGCATGCCGGGGGTCCTCCTGTTGTGTTGGATCAGATCGCGCGGACGGCGGCGATGGCGCACCGGCCAGCATGCACATTGTGGCCGCACGAGACGGCCGTTGCAAACGGCGCCAGAGTGAGCCCCGCATGTCGCTTCGCTCATGCAGGCTACGAAGGCGTGATCTCCGTACCTCCTTCCGCCCCCATCCTTCGAGACGGCGCTTCGCGCCTCCTCAGGATGAGGCCGAGCGATGACCAATCAACCTCACGCTCTCTGTCGGTCGTTATCGATCGGCAGCACCTGGCCGCTGATCGACTTCGCCGCGTCCGATGCCAGAAACACCGCGAGCTGCGCGATGTCGGCGGGATCGACCATCGACTTGATCGACTGGGCGGCGAAGGCTTCCGCCATGACGTCCTCCATGGAGCGGCCGCTGATCTGCGCGCGGCCGGCAAACACACGCACGATGCGGTCGCCCTCGACCGCGCCGGGCGCGATCGCATTGGCGCGGATGCCCCATTCGCCGAGCTCCATCGCCAGCGTCTTGGTGAGCCCGATGACGCCCCACTTCGTCGCCGCATAGGGGCTACGGTTGGGAAAGCCGTAGCGCCCTGCGATCGAGGCCATGTTGATGATGCAGGCCGCCTCCGACTGCTTCAGGTGCGGGATCGCAAGCCGCGCGACGTCGAACATGGCGGTGAGATTGACCGCGATCACCTTGTCCCATTCGTCGGGCGGCATCTGCTCGACCGGCAGCGTCAGGCCGGCAATGCCGGCATTGTTGATGAGCACGTCGAGCCCGCCCAGTGCCTTGACCGCCTCGGGCACCATGCGCTCGATCTCCCGCCGGCGCGCCATGTCGCAGCGCCGCGCGATGACGCCGGGGATATCTGTCGCGATGGTGTCGAGCGCCGTCTCGTCGATGTCGCAGACGAAGACCTTCGCGCCGTTCGCCGCGAAGGCGCGCGCGAATTCACGCCCGATGCCGGCGGCGCCGGCGGTGATCAGAACGCGTTGCACCATGATCCGGACGCAATCAGACCACAGCGAAACAGCACGGACAACGGTCCGGTGCTCCCGTTTGCGCCGCTATCGCGCTGCACCACGTCCGGGACGGCGTCCTCGCCCGTTGCCCGGCCTTAACCTTTCGGGCGGGCGAATCGGCTAATCTCGCGGCAGTGATTCGGTTTTTGATATTGCGCGCCGAGGCGGCAATGCCCCGGGGCCGGGTTGTATTGAACTGACAAACGCTCGATCGACGTATCCCCGAACGACGTGACATTGAGGTGCAGTGCCGTGCGTTGGCCACACCATCGAGGGAGCTCCACGACATGGCGAAAAAGCGCAAGACGGCAAAACCCAGGCGGCGCGCGAAGGCGGCGCGGCGGAGCAGTCCGCGACGCGGCAAGGCCGGCACCAGCGACCAGATGCACGCGGTGTTCGCGGCGGCGGTGATCGTGCTGCTGGGGATCGGGGTTTATTTCTACCAGATGAACGCGCCCGCGGGCCCGGTCACGGCCAGCAATCCATCCGCCACGGCGGCGGCTGTCGACAAGAAATAACGCGCGGCGAAGGCCTTACGGCCTTCGCGCACGGGCGAGGTTTACGCACTGGTCTCGCTGAGCTGCGCGACGCGCTTTTTCAGCGCGGCCTTCTCGGATTCGCATTCGCGCAGGCGCCGCGCCCAGTCGAGCGGCACCGTCGCTGCGTCCACCTGCTCGCCCAGGAACTCGACGCCGGCTTCGTCGACGCCGCGCCAGGCCATGCGTGCGCGGTACGAGCGGTCCTTGCGCGCGATCTGCAGATCGAACACGTCGGGAATGACCGCCGTATTGGTGAAGTGAAGCCTGGCACCGGCGGGCGAGAAATTCCGGATCTCGCAATCCATCGACGACTTGCGCCGATTGAACGCGATCAAGCCGCCCAGCAGCGTGCGTGAACGAACCGTCTTTCGCCTTTCGACCATGGACCAACTCCATTCCATTTCGCGCGTGAGACTACCGCCGGACCGGCGGCAAACAAACGGTTGCACGCGACATCCGCGCATTAGCGTTAAATTGGAGGGTTACCGCGGACAGGTTAACGCGCAAGCCGCCGGAATTTGGCTAAGAAGCCGGTTTCCCCGCCAACCATTCGGTAACCGGCGCGCGGCTAGCCTGGTGCCATGGGCACTGTCATTCCGTACCGGCGCTGGAGCCGGGCGCGAGTATTCGGGTGGTCGCCTCCCCGCTCCCGGCGCGTTCGCCGGGCGCCGTTTGCTTTTTTACGCCGCTATTTCGGTTTCCTTGTCCTCGCGTTGCTTTTGGCCGGGGCCGCTGCAATTTGGATTTCGCAGTCGCACGACGTCGTCAAGACAGCGCTCGTGCCGAAACAGCGGCACCTTATCACCGTCAACCCGGCAGCTCCTGCAGTCGTCCGCGTGATCGACGGCGACACGTTGCACCTGGGTCGCGAAAAATTCCGGCTCATTGGCATCGACGCGCCCGAACTGCATCAGACCTGCCGCAATGCGCAGGGACGCGAATGGCCATGCGGCCATGCGGCCAGGCGGCCAGAAAACGGCTTGTCGAGCTTGTGAACCTGGTCGAGGTTTCATGCTCAACGCGCAGCCAGGATCGCTACGGCCGCGCGCTTGCGGTCTGCTCGGCCGGCGCCGTTCCCGATCTCGGCGAAGCGCTGGTGCGCGACGGCTACGCACTCAACTACAGCCGCTACACCAGCGCTTATGTTTCCGCCGAGCGCGCGGCACGCGCCGCCCGCCGCGGCATCTGGCAGGGCAACTTCGAGAACCCGGAGCGCTGGCGGCATCGGCAGCCCGGTTTCTGATCGGCTGCTGACAAAAACGGTCTGCGCTTGCGCCGAATTTGCCTAGCGTGATGTCGGCAAATTCATGTCTGGGCCTTCCCGCTTTACGGAACGCGCGGGTCGGTCACCACGCGATTGCCTTGCCCTCAAGCGCCGCGAGCAATTTGGCATCGTGACCGTAGATGTCCTGACGGAAACTCGCAACGCCGCCATCGGTCCAGGCCGTCAGATACGTAATGTGAACCGGAAGAGGCTCGCGCAAATTGACCACGGTCGTCTTGGCGGAGGCAACGACGCCTTCAATCCGCTCACTGTTCCAGCCCTGGACGCCGCCGGCTTTCAGGACCTGGTCGGCAAGCTCGAGCGGCCGCGCCAGACGGATGCAGCCGTGGCTGAATGCGCGTTCCCTTCGTCCAAACAGGCTGCGCGCGGGACTGTCGTGCAGATAGACATTATGCGGATTCGGGAAGATGAACTTGACGCGTCCAAGCGCGTTGTGGTCGCCGGGCCTCTGGCGCAGCTGGAAGGGAAAATTCCCCGGCCCGTACCGGCTCCAGTCGATCGATTGCAAGGCCAGCACGCGGTCGCCCTGGACCGCCTCAAAGCCCTGCGCGGCCACGGCACCCGGATTGCGTCGAAGCTTTGGCAGCTCTTCCTTGGTGGCAATTGCGGGCGGCACATTCCAATAGGGGTTGAACTCCAGGTAGCGAATCCGGTCGCTGAACACCGGTGTCCGGTGATACGGCTTGCCAACGACGACGGCCATGCGCTCCTCGATCTTGCCTGACCGCACCCGGCGCAGTTCAAACCCCGCGATGTTCACGATCAGATATTGCTGGCCAAGATCCTCCGGCATCCAGCGCACCCGTTCCATGGCAACGATGATGCTCTTGATCCGGTCGGCAACCGGCACGTTCATCGCAATGATCGACGTCGACCCGATCACCCCATCGACATCAAGGCCCTGACGCGCCTGGAAGCGTTTGACCGCCTCGACAAGAGCATCGTCGTAGACCTCCGCGTCCGCAGGATTGACGTTCGTTATGGGACCGTCGGTCAACGCCAGTCTGGCCCGGATGCCCGGGATGCGCGGATCAGACGTGCCCGGCTTGATGGCGCCGCCCAGCGGAATCGCGCCCCAGCCTCCCTTTGCCGCGAGCGCCCTGTATTCGGCGAGGACGGACCGGAGCGCGGCATAATTCGGATTCGCCGGTTGCCAGCCGGCGAAAAATTGGTCGAGGCTGCGCGACTGCGAGAGCGCCTTGAGTGCGGCAAGTTGATCGATGGTGCGCGCCTGAATGAAGAAATTCGGGTCGACCTTGTTCGGCAGGAACCGGCCGACCTTCAGATCAGAGGCATATTCAAGGAACGCCGCCGAGAAATACAGTTCGACGATGCCCAGCCTGCGCTTGTCGGGTGATCCGTCCGCAATCAAGGATGCAAGCTGCTTGCCCGGGTAGTCGTGCGGATCAAGGCCATCGCCCTCTGCGTCCCTCAGACGTGCCACGAACGCGCTGGCTCGCTGCGTTCCGAGCCAGATCAGTGCGCCCCCGAACTCATGATAATACGCAAGCAGCGCGTCCCGCCGCTGCCTGATGGGCAAAGGCAGACGCGGTTCATTCGTCAGCAAATCGATGACATTGATGCGGACGATTGCCAGATCCCGCGGCGACAGGGCCGTCTCGGCGCGCGCCGGCGTCATGCGAAAGGATACGACACAAAACGCGATCAGGACCGCAAGAAGACAGCCCGGAAACTGCGGCCGAACGAACGACAGACTTCCGATACCATCACTGCATCGGCGGAGCATAAAGCAGGCCTCCCTTCGTCCACAACGCATTCAAGCCGCGGCCCAGATCCAGTGGCGTGTCGGCACCGAGATTGC
Source organism: uncultured Alphaproteobacteria bacterium (assembly GCA_963828695.1). GTDB lineage: Bacteria > Pseudomonadota > Alphaproteobacteria > Rhizobiales > Xanthobacteraceae > Pseudolabrys. The sequence continues at coordinate 798,455 of CAWHFS010000002.1, forward strand.
GGTCGAATATCTCTTCGTAGTTGCCAATGCCCCCGATCACCTTGACCAGCCAGTCGGCTGGCAAGCCGAGTGCCTTCGTCGCCGGCGCGCCCAGCGAAATTGCCGTTTCGCGTTGCGTCCCTATGGTTTTTGAATTGAGATCTCGCTCTTCCGCCTCGATCAGTGCAAAAAGCGTCCACCGGACGAGACCGGTCCACTGCGGGTCGCCTTCACGTGTGACCGGGCTCAGCGGCTCCTTGGAGATGACATCACGCAGAATGACGTGATCCTGGGGTACCGGCAGCAGGGATCGCTCGGCAGCAAGTGCGGAACGGTCGCCGGTAAATGCGTCGCATTTACCAGCGGCATATGCCGTACGCGCCGCCGATCGCTCCGCAAATCTCTGAAAAGAGACCTTCAGCCGGTTCTTCTCGAAGTAGGCCGCGGCATTTTTCTCGGACGTCGTACCACTGAGTACGCAAATATTGGCACCATCCAGTTGGAGGGCGCTGGTCGCACCGTAAACCGCGGGCACGAGGAAGCCCTGCCCGTCAAAATAGATGATCCCGGCGAACTCGACCCCAAGTTCGAGGTCGCGCGACATGGTCCAGGTGCTGTTGCGCGACAGCAGGTCAACGCGACGTGCCGTCAGCACCTCGAAGCGGGATTCAGACGAAAGCGGCAGGTACTCGACCTTCGCAACGTCACCCAGAATGGCGGCGGCAACGGCTTTGCAGAAATCAACGTCAAAGCCGCGCCAGGCTCCGGTTCGGTCCTTTTCCGAGAAACCGGGAAGACCTTCACTGACGCCGCAGATCAGCTTTCCCCTGCCCCGAATATCATCGAGCGTGCCGGCGGATGCATTCGTGGCGGCCGCAACCGGCAGCACCAGAAGCGCGGTGAGACTTGCAAAAATGAAAATGAATCGCACGGCCGGCATTCTGTGGCTTTCGTCCCGCATATGTCACCGATAGTATTGGCGTATTGAATTGTGAAGGCAGTAGAGAATTACCGTCGCCTGGGTTTCGGTTTACCATGACTCAGGCAGCGTTGGCGTAACAAATCGCCTTGGCCCGCACACAACTGCGGATTGCCGACCGGATTGTACATCGATCGGGCAATCGCCATTGATCCGCACGGCGCGGATGCGTGGCGCCGGCAAGACGTGGTGCTTACGACGGTGTCGTTTCCTACTCGCCCGGCACCGCCACAGCCTCGGCGCGCAAACGCGGACGACGGACGAACTGGCTGATGAACACGCCTATCAGGATGGCCGCGCCGACGGCGTAGGTCTCGTAGAACAGCTTTTCCTCGATACCGAGGAAATAATCGATCATGCGATCGACCGGCAGCAGCAATATCACCGCGGATAAACCGGCCAACAGGCGCTCCGCGGTGGTTGTGTCACGCAAGGCGAAACATTCGAGGAATATCGCCCAGGCCACCACGCCGAACACCGCGCCGACGACCGCCACAACGATATCCACCGTCGGACCATTGAGCAGGATCGGCGTGTAGACGAACATGATCGGCATCAGGAAGATCATCGATGCGATTTTCGCCGCCTGGAAGCCGGTCCTCACCGGATCGCCTTGCGAGATCGCGCTTGCGGCGTAGGCGGCGAGCGCCACCGGCGGCGTCACCGCGCTGACCACCGCGAGCCAATAGCTGATCATGTGGGCGGTCAGCGCCGGCACGCCGAGCTGGGCAAGAGCACCGACCGCGAAGATGGCAAGGATGACATAGCTCGCCACGATCGGGAGCCCCATGCCGATCACATAGCCGGCCACGATCACCCAGAAGATCGTGATCGGGAGCAGCCCGAAACTGAGCTGAACCAGCAGGTTGGATACGCGTCCCGGGAGATCGCTCTGCGTCGCGCTTGACAACAGGATGCCGAGCACGCCGGCGATACAGCCGACGATCAGCGAGTTCTTCGCGCCGGATTCCAGCGACGTCCAGATGTTCCTGATGATCTCAATGACAAGTCTCGTCAGGCAACGCTCCGCGCCCTTGCTCGCGATAGCGGGAGGCGCATCGGCCGTCAGGCCCGTGTGCGGCACGGAATCCATCTCCGCGGCGCCACCGGCAACCACGATTTCGCCGATCTTGAGCACGATGTAGGCGCCGATCGCCCAGAACAGGGCGTCGCCGAGGGTGTAGCCGCGGTTCTCGGAGACAAACCAGATGAATGGCGCACCGATTTTCAGCGCAAACGCATAGACGAAGGCGCCGACCGCAATCGCTGCGGCCAGAATTATTTTCCAGCTGCGATCGGACCAGGGCGTGCGGACCGCAATCAACAGATCGACCGTGCGCAACATCACGATCAGCACGATAGTCTTGGCTGCCGCCAGCAGCGGCGAATCCCCGACCACCAGCAGATAGACCATCACGGGAATGGGCAGCAGCAGATGCATCCGCGGAACGATGCGACTCCACGGCGGCAGTTCGTCGGCCGAAACGCCATGCAGCCGAAACCGCGCGGCGCGGAAATAGACGATCAGGCCGACCGACAGGTAGTAAAGCAGCGCCGGAATCACGGCGATCTTGACCACCGTGAAATAACTCGTCTCGGTAAGTTCCGCGAGCAGGAAGGCCCCTGCCCCCATGATCGGCGGCATATAGGCGCCGCCGGTGGATGCCGCCGCCTCGACTGCGCCGGCGAACTCGGCGCGATAACCGACGCGTTTCATCAGCGGGATGGTGAAGGTGCCGGTGGTCACCACGTTGGCGACACCGCTGCCTGATATCATGCCGAACAGGCCGCTGCTGGTGACCGCCGCGAGACCCGGGCCGCCGGTGTGCTGCCCTGTCAGCCGATAGGCGGCGTCGATGATCAGCGAGCCGACGCCGGTTTTTTCCAGAAATGCGCCGAGGATCACGAAGATGACAATGTAGGTAGCAAATACCTCGATGATCAGTCCGGTCATGCCGTCGGTCGACAGAAAGAGGAATTCCATCACCCGTTCCACCGAGAGCCCGGCATGCCGCAGCAGGCCCGGCATCGCCTGCGCGATCGGTTCAAACGAATAGATGAAGAACAGGAAGCCGATCAGCGGGATGATCGGGCCGACGATACGGCGCGCAATCTCGAAGCTCGAGGCCGCCAGCATGGCTGAGAAGAAGATGACGGGTGTCGGCACCGGCCCGCCGATGCGTTCAGTCAGGTCCGGCTTGTTGTCAATCCACCACAAGATTGCAGCGATCGAGCACAGCAGGAACAGGACGTCGGACAACGCGAGCGTCTCCGAGGTCTTCGTGCGCGTGGCTTCGAAGACGTAAATGCCGAGGCCCACGAGCGCGCCGGCGGCTGCCACGTACCAGACATGCGCGGTCGAGAAATTCCGCCATAGCTCGACATGGTCGAAAAATTGCCAGACGGCCCAGATCGCGATCGCCCCGCACAGGACCATCAGATCGACGACGGCGAAGATTTCATCGAGCCAGACGAATCCGTCGCGGATCGGCTTTTGCCGATTTCTGTAGAGAATAATGGAGAGGATGATGACGCCGAGCAGAAACGTCCCCTTGAAGATTTCGGAGACCGGTGATCCGAAGAACGCGACGTAGATGAAAAAAGACGAAAATCCGACCGCCACGATCGAAAGTATGAAACCGGGAATACCCGTCACATTGCGCTGAGGAACGACCTCTTCGCTGACAAGCCCGATCCGTTTCAGGACGGACATCGCGCCGTTTGCCATCTCGACTGGTCCCGGAATATTTGACGTTCGGGGCGAACCGCCCAACGAGGCGAGGATGCGGAAATGGTTACCCTTTCCGCATCCTCTTTTCGGTCAGACGGATACCGAAGCCGGCATCGGCCTCAGGAGCCTTCGTAACCCTTCACGAGTTCGGACGGCACTTGCACCCCCCGCTCTCTCCAGTACTTGGCCGCGGCCGGGTGAATGGAGATCTTGTGCGCCACCAGCGAGTTGAATTTCCCGCTGAGCGAACCCCAGTATTTGGCCGTGCTGGCGAGTGTCTTGAGGTTTTCCGGATCGGCGATGGTCTTGAGCACGTCATAGACCGCCTGGTCCGACATCTTCTTGCTGACGATCCACCACACGTCATAGCCGATGGTCAGCGCCGGCTTGTCCATGCCCTTCACGTCGGCCTGAACCGGGATCGTGACCGGCGCATAGAACTTGAACTTCGTGGTGAGGGTCTTCTGCTCTTCCGGCGTCAACGAGATGTAGCGTACCGGCTTGGTGAGCGAGAGCTGGGTCAGCGCCGGAATCTTGTAAGGCACGCCGGCCGAGCAGAACACGTCGATCTGACGGTCGCCGAGCGCCCGCGCGGACGCCGAGAAGTCCATATAGCGCTGTTCGATCTTGTCCATGAGGCCGAGAGCGGTGAACATCTTGACGCAGTTCGCGCTCGATCCCGAGCCTTTGTTCAGCAGGCTCACGACCTTGCCTTTCATGTCGCTGAAAGACTTGATCGGGCTGTCGGCAAGAACCGCGATGATCTGCGTCTGCTGGCGAACGTTGCCGATGACGCGGAAGTCATGGTTGGGACCGTCTTTCGCGAACCCGCCCTCGCCGTACCAGGATTCATAGACCTGCGGGATATGCGCCCAGCCGGAGGCGAGTTCCTGCAGCCGCACCTTGCGCGCGTTGTCGACCGAGCCGGCGGTCGGGGTATATTGGAACGTGTATTTCGCGCTGAGTTTCTGGTTCAGGAGCTGCGTGCCGGCGCTCCAGGCCGGATGCCACGCCCCGCCGGACGGACCACCGCCCATTCGCAGAACTTCGCCGGCCTGCGCCGAGCCCGCCAAAGCGAGCGCGGACGCCGCAATAATCAATGCTCGGAAAAGCATCGCCTTGTCCTCCCTGCTGTTTCCACCGTCTGATCTGCCTTTTGCGGCAGTTATCATTGTCGTGCGTAACGCAAGGATGGCAGCTTTGGGCCGTTGAGACAACGCTCTATATCCTGTCCCTTGAATATGAGACCCGGCGAGATTTCGAAATCTGCGCGGTTCCGGCTTTGACGCCCGTGAAAGAGGCGCGACATTGGGCTGCAATAGCCAAATTCAAAAACCCGCATTTGTTTTGTCGCATGGCGCGTTACGCAGATGCCTGACTGATTGCATGAGAGATTTGTGAACGTTAACGCGACCACGGATGAAATCTCCCCTGATCGCAGGACGCCTGGATCCCGAAACTTCGCTATCTCACCGGCTCAACAGAACACGCAATCATCGCCAGTCCCTTCATATGTGCCCGCCCTTCCGCCCGCTCGGCCCGGCGATCCCGCACATTGAAAGGGTGACAAGAGGTCGACATGCTTATGCGTCTGATGCTCGCCTGCGTCCTTTTATTTGCGAGCGGCTTCGTTCATTCCCAGCACATCGCCCAATCCAACGCCGCACCCCAGGAGGGTTCGAAGTCGGAGGCGCCGCTTGGTCTGATCTGGGGCGCGTCGGCGGCCGAGATCAAGGATCTCGGCGTCGATTTGCGGCAAGCGCAGGTCGACAATTTTGGTACGACATTTTTCGCCAGCCATTTGCCAAAGCCGATCACCGACGCCGACATGATTACCTTGTCATTCGGCAACGACGACAAGCTCTGGCGGATTGTCGTCAGGAGTCGCACCTATGAGTCCGATCCCTTCGGCAATGCGGTCAAGGCGCGATACCAGAACCTGGTCGAGGTTTTGAACGAGAAATACGGCCGGGGAACATCCCATCATCAGATCGACAGCGAGTTCTGGAAAGCACCGAACGAATTCGTCATTGGCGTCAAGGCCGGACGAACGAAATGGCACACGGATTACGATACACCGTCGCTCCTGATCGACATCGGCATTGTCGGCGCCAGCCGCGATGACGCGAGCTGGCAGATCATGTTCGAAAAGAAGCAGCTTCGGTCTGCATTCGAGAAGTCGAAGAGGATTATCGAAAAGAATGCGCTATAGATCTTCGGGACTTCCGGCTTTCCTCTCTCTCTCGATCCCCCAATCGGAGGATGCGGCGCGTGCCAAATTGCGGCACACAGGTTGCCATCCAGGACCGGAGATCAACTGCAATGAAATGGGGCCAATTCATTCTTGTCGCCATGCTGGCGGTCGCCGCACTGCCGGCGCATGTGGATGCGGGCGCCAGACGTTTTCCGCTATTTCAAAAAGTGCCGACCTGCACTCTTACTCTTCCGGCTCGGTCGTGAAAAACAAAGGATAGCCTTTGCTTTTGCCGAGCTCCGTCGCCTCCTTGGCCTTGGTGTCGGCCACGTCCTTGGTAAACACCGCGATCACACAGGCGCCGCGTTGATGCGCCGTCATCATCACCCGGTAGGCCTGGCTTTCGTTCATGCGGAAGACGGCTTTGAGCACCTGCACGACGAATTCGCGCGGCGTGTAGTCGTCATTGAGCAGGATCACCTTCCAGAGCTTTGGCCGCTCGGTCTTCGGCTTGGTCCTGGTGCGCGGCTTGACGACGGCCTGGCTCATCCTGGCGCCTCATGCGGGCGAGCGACGGCCCATCATTCACCAGCGCGGCATGCGCATGCAAGCGGGCAACAGCCGGCCCTCAGGCCTGGCTGCGCTTGCGCTCCAGCAACGCGTCCAGGCTCCATGGCCCGGCACCGGCAAACGCAATGTAGAAGAAGACGAAGCAATACAGGATCGCGCTGTCGCCGCGGTTGAGGATCGGAAAGAAGTCGTTCGGCGCATGGCGCATGAAATAGGCAAAGGCCATTTCGCCCGACATAATGAAGGCGGCCGGCCGCGTGAACAGGCCGGGGATCAGGAGCGCACCGCCCACCAGTTCGATCGCGCCCGCGAACCAGTAGAGGCTCAGAAACGCCGGGGTCGGTAACGGGGACGGAAATCCGAACAGGCGCGAGGTGCCGTGCTCGAGAAACAAGAGTGCCGCGACGATCCGCAGGATGGAGAGCACATGGGGCGCGTAGCGTCCGGCATCTTCAATGAAAGCCGGGGCGGCACTCCGGCTGTGACCGCCTTTTGGGATGAAAAGCACGTGAATCCCCGCTTGGTTGGGCAGTGCGCGCGGTATAACGCGAACCGGCGGGCCGGCGCCTATCACATAACGTTGACAATGGCTGACCCCTGCGCTGCTCAGCTATGCTCGGCGCAACGCCTTGTCCCGCCCTGGAGCCCCGTTCATGCTCTATCTCGCCGTAAAAGCTGCGCTTTCCGGCGTCATCATCGCCGTCGTGTCGGAGGTCGCCCGTCGCTCGCCTTCGCTCGGCGCGCTCATCGTCTCGCTCCCGCTGGTCTCTATTCTGGGGATTCTCTGGCTCTGGCATGACACCGGTGACGCCGAGCGCATCGCCGCCCACGCACAGGCGACCTTCTGGTACGTGCTGCCCACCCTGCCGATGTTCCTGGTCATGCCGGCACTGCTGCGTCACGGCGTCGGTTTCTGGACGACCCTTGCCGCCTGCTGCGCGCTGACCTTCGTGCTTTATCTCGTTACCGTCTGGCTGCTTGGAAAATTCGGCATCGCGCTGTAGGGCCCCGGCGCGGCCGCCCGAGAATTAAATCGATATTAAAATTCATTCCGTCGCAAAAGTTTCATTGTTTTTGCTGCGGGTTTATTCGAGCGTTACGTCAGCCTTGCTGCTTCACTCGGCGCGCCAGGTCCTTACCATTCAAAACCAAGAGCTCGGGGACAGGGCTTAAAAAAGAATCCTGGAGGACGCCCAAATGGAACTTCGCGCCCGTGATAGCGCAAGATTCGCCCGGACTCGCCCCCTGATCGAATGCGGCCAATGCGGCGAGAAGCTGTTCGTGCCGGAATGGTCCGAGTTCGTGGATGCTCGCCGTGTGCGGCATCTGTGGGCATGCGAGCAATGCGGCTATTCGTTTGAGACGACCGTACGCCTGGCAACAACCTGAGCAACGACAAGGAGCCGGCCTCAGCGCAAACGCCTTCACCCCACCAAGAATAATGCTGGCGTTCAAGCACCGGCCGGCTCCCCGCTCCTCCCTGTATTGTCAGTGCGCCATCGCACAGCGCTTTCCATCATCTTTCCGGTTTCTCTTCGCCGCATCCCGGCGATCCGCCATCCTTCTTGCGCGGCAGCGTGCGTGTCAGTTCCGTGGCCAGGGAATAAACTGTGGGCTTGCGCCGGAAAGTTGCGGCATCCACAGTGTCGATCTGGAGCAGTCGGTAGCCCTGAACACAGAGCGCAATGCTGCCGCCAATCGCCACCATTAACGCAATACCGTGAAGAACGCGGTCGGATTTGTGCACGTCTGTCCCCATAACCAGTGTCGTGTCGCACCGACAAATGGAATCCTAAACTCTTGGTTGCGCACAATCGCGGCCTGACGTGTCGCAAGGTTATCGACCGCTGAAAGCAATTGCAGAAACTACGTTCGCCCTCCTGCCAATGGAGGACGGCTCCTGCGTTTTGCGCGGTCACAAAAAAGTCCGTGTTCCCGATTGCCATTGCGCGGTGGCGCGCCGCAAATCGGAACAGCATTCCACACGATTTTTTTGTCAGCTTCCCTGCGCGGATTGCGTTATACTTTGCTCATGATTGATCGCAGGCATTTTGTGGCGATCGCGGGTGCGACGAGCTTTGCCGTCCTTGCGCCCCGCTTAAGCCACGCTGCCGCCATGAGCCGCATTACCGCCTATGCCTTTACCTTCAGGGGTCTGGACGGTGGCGAGATCTTGCTCGCGGCTTTCGCCGGCCATCCCATTCTGGTGGTCAATACCGCCTCGCTTTGCGGGTATACGCCGCAATATGCCGGCTTGCAGGACTTATGGACCCGCTACCGTGGAAAAGGATTCGTGGTTGTCGGGGTGCCGTCCAACGATTTCGGCGGTCAGGAGCCGGGCGGCGTGGCCGAAATCAGCAATACCGCCCATGGCGAATTCCACGTTACCTTTCCACTTGCCGAGAAGGTCACGGTGAAGGGCAAGGATGCCCACCCCTTCTATCGGTGGGCGGCGCTTGAACGCCCGCTGGAAGCGCCGCGGTGGAACTTCCACAAATACCTGATCGGTCGGGACGGCCGACTGGTGGCGGGTTTTACCTCCGCCATGGAGCCGACCAATTCGCGCATCGTCGCGGCGATCGAAAACGAACTCGCAGGCGAATAGCTCAAAATCTCGACAAGGCGCGGTGCGCGCACGGGTTCCGGAGCACACAAATCATATTGGGCAGAAGGATGCGCCCCAAGGCATGCCTATGATTGTGGCACCCGGGACACACTCTGCGCGCATTGTCATTAAAATGAAATTCGCGGTTGACGAATCAGCGCTGACCTGACGAATTGTTGCCTGACTATTGGTCACGTGGGCCGGCGGCGTTGGTATGCCGACCCGCTGCGAGGTTCCTCCCGCGTGGCGTTCAACCTGGGCGGCCGCAAGGCCGCCCCTTTTCGTTTCCGGCAATGGCGAAAGGTGATCAGGCGGCGCGGAAGCGGCTTCGCGCCTGTACGCGCGCGGGTTCGGCTTCGGCCTCTGGCAGCGGGTCAATCGCCTCAACCAGTTGCAGGAAGGATTTACCCGGCAGCGGCGGAGCAAACACATAGCCTTGCGCCGACCGGACGCCGAGTTCGCGCAGATGCATGACCTGCTCGAAATTCTCCACGCCTTCGGCTACCACGTCCATGCGCATGTTGTGGGCGAGGTCGACCAACGTCTCGACGATGGTGGTGGAATTCTGGTCCGTACCAATGGCGTCGACGAACATCTTGTCGATCTTGATGATGTCGACGCCGAGCTTGAGCATGTAGGACAATCCGCTGTGGCCGGTGCCAACATCGTCGATGGCGATGCGGACACCGAGCTCCTGCAACGCCGCGATGGTCTGCCGCGTGGCCGTGAAGTTTTCGATCGGATCGCGCTCGGTGACTTCCAGCACCACCTGCCGGAACTTGATCGGCGAGTTGACAAAGATCTTACGTACATCCTTCACGATTGCATCGTCGCCGAACAGCTGGCCGGCAAAATTGAACGAGATTTTCAGCGCCGGCCGCCGACCAATGGCCATCCCGGCCTCGGCGCAGACCCGCCGCATCAGATCGCGGGTCATGGCGCGGATGAGCCCGCTCAATTCTACGAGCGGGATGAAAGCGCCGGGCAATACCACCGTTCCGTCCGGCTTGCGCCAGCGCACCAGCACTTCGGCGCCGCGCAGCTGGCCCGAGCGGATGTCGACGATCGGCTGGTAGTAGGGCACAAATTCGCCGGCTTCCAGACCACGTTCGATCTCGGTCACCGGATTGCCGGGCGTGCGCCGCAGGAACAACATGGCGAAGGCACCAAGGATCAAAACGATGGCGCCGGTTGCAAACATTCCGAGCCATTTCAGATCAGTACGGCTGGCCACCACCTGACTTCGCGGGACCATAATGTCGACGTCGAAGCCGAACTTGCCGGATGCCGTCGTGGCCAGGAAGATATCGTCCTTGACGCCATCGGGGCGGCTGCCGATTTCACCGATCGTGGCACCTTTGTGGGTGGTAATGCGCGCATAGGCACTGAATGATCCGCCCTGGGTGGATACCTGCGGCAAAAAGAGAGCGGCCGGAACCATCGCTGCAATGCTGTTGTGTCCCGCGCCGACATTGTGACGCAGGCGCACCATTCGCTCACCGGTTGCCAGCTTGATGATGTCGATCATATAGCTGCTGGCGCCGAACAGCGGTTCTGAGGACAGCAATTCGCGCGGGCCGAGCTGCAATCCATGCTGGGAACAAATCGTCTGGCCGTCAGGATTGACGACCGCGATTTCCTTGGCCGGCGTGGTGTCGAACGCGGCGTAACGCATGACGTCGATATTGTTGCCGCGGCAGGAATCCACGCCGGCCGCCGCCAATTCGTCGAGCGCACCGATCACTTGTGCAATGCGGGATTCGGCAAGCGCGATCGCGCGCTTGGCGGAAGTTTCGACCTCTTCCTGCCCCTGGCGATCGATCAAGCCGCCGAGCCAGAAATCGAAGGCAATCAAAGGAGTGCCGATGAGCAGCACGCCGATTACAATCGCAACGATTTTTCGGCGCGTGAACTCGCGCACAACGAAACCCATAACAATGCCTGGCCAGCCAACCTCGAGTGGTGCCTGGGTAGTGAGCCATGGCGCCGTAAAGACCGAATTAAGCGCAAGAAAACGCACGCCAGATACGTCGGCAAATGGAACCGGCCGCACCGCTATGGTTAAGGCCCGGTAAACTTCGCGGCCAACAGGTGCGCGCCCGCAGGTCTAAGATCGTCGTCTACTCTTTTTCCCGGGCTTCGCGGCGAGATCGGCAATAAATCGCGGCAGCGCGAAGGCGCCGACGTGCAATTCGGGCGTCCAGTATTGCGTCGCGAAACGACCGGCTTTCGCATAGCGCGCGGCGACTGCCGTGGCTGAAATCTGCCGCAGCCGCCTGTTGTCTGTCGCAAAGCCCATCGCCATCAGCCCACCGACATAAGTGGGCACTGCAGCGACGTAGCAGGTGGCGTCGGCAAACAGCCCCCGAAAATGGTCGATCGATGTCGTCAATTCCTTCGCCTGCAGGAAAGGCACGCCGTTCTGGGTGACCAGTACGCCGCCTTTGGCAAGGCAACGTTTGCAACCGGCATAGAACGCCCGCGTGAACAGGACCGCGCCCGGCCCCTGCGGATCGGTGGAGTCGACTATGATGACGTCGAAGCGGCGCTTCGTGCGCGTGACATACTTCATTCCGTCGTCGATAACGCATTCGAAGCGCCGGTCGGCGAACACCGGCTTGGTGAATTCGGGATAGTGCTCTTTGGCGAATTCGACCACCGCAGCGTCGATCTCGACCTGGGTGAGGCGTTTGACCGATTTGTGCTTGAGCACCTCCTCGGCGATGCCGCAATCGCCGCCGCCGATGATGAGTACTTCTTTGGCACTGCCGTGCGCGAACAATGGAACGTGGCTCATCATCTCCTGGTAGACATATTCGTCGCGGCTCGAGATTTGCGTGGCGCCGTCGAGCATCAGCATTTTGCCGAAGAACCTGTGCTCGAACAGCACCAGATGCTGATGCCTGGTCTCAAGCTCGTACAGCACCTTCTCGACCTCATAGCTCATGCGAAAGCCGAGCTCGTCGAACAGGGTTTCTGCAATCCAGCGTTTCTCGGCCACCGGGCTATCCTCCCCCGTCATGACGGGCGCACCGGCCCGCCATCTCAATTGCCGCGATATGGAGGTTTAAAGACGTTAATGCCCGGCGCAAGACAGGGCGCCAGCACGCGTCAGGGAACGCCGAGCCCGCGCAGATACTCGCTCACCGCGATCTTTTTCGGGCTGAAGGCCTTGCGCAGCACCGGCACGCAGGCATCGGGGTTGGCCTTTCCGCACATGAAAATATCGAGTGCGGCATAGCCGTTTTCGGGCCAGGAATGGATCGAGATATGGCTTTCGGCCAGCACGGCCACACCGGAAACCCCGCCGTTCGGTTCGAAGTGGTGCAGATGGATATGCAGCAGCGTGGCGCCGGCTGCATCGACACACGCCTTCAGCGTGCTCTCGATGTGATCGATATCGTCGAGGCGGCTGGCCTTGTAGAGGTCGACGATAAGATGTGCGCCGGCGCAACGCACGCCGTTGCGCACCACGAAATGATCGTCAAGCTCCTCGGCCTGCGCCGTAGGCGCCCCGTTCGGGGCATCTTTCGTTCGGGTCGTGCCTGGAGTCCCCAAGCCCTTCCCCGATCGCAAGAGGGCGTTTTGCGACATCCCGCTCTCCCCAACCAGAGATCGAACCGAGAGACCGGCAAGCCGGCTCGCGGAGTGAAAAACCGCGTCCCGCAACTGTCGCCAGTCGGTCACGCGGCATGGTCCACATAGGGACAACTTACCGCGTGATCAAGAACAATTTGTAAACACACAATCCGGCGCGCCGCTTGGCGCGGCAAATTCGCGTCGTTCAGCGCTGCACCACCGTAGCGCACACTATCGCGGCGCAGCCGATGGCGAAAATATGGCGAGATCAAATTGACGCGAGCGAATCAGACGCGCTTGGACGGGACCATGCCGCCATTGGGCGCGCTCGCTCAAGCGCGCTAGAATGGCCGCCGGCTCGCGGCGCCCTTTCCGGATTGACCCGTTTGTGCAAATGGTCGCCGCCGAGACGCAAATGTAAAGGAGCCGCGCATGAGTTTCTTTCCCGGCAAGGATCCGGAGGCAGGCGACACCTATAGCTGTGATGCCATTGCCCATGTGGTGGTGCCACGCACGGTCGATCTCGGCGACGGCTTCTCGGTGCGGCGCGCATTGCCGTCGGCGCGCTCGCGCATGGTAGGGCCGTTCATCTTCTTCGATCATTTCGGACCGGCGGAATTCCGCGCCGGCAACGGGCTCGACGTGCGCCCCCATCCGCATATCGGGCTCGCCACCGTCACCTATCTGTTCGACGGCGAGATCGTGCATCGCGACAGCCTCGGCACCGCGGTGGCGATCAGGCCGGGCGAGGTGAACTGGATGACCGCCGGCCGCGGCATCGTACATTCCGAGCGTACGGGTGCGGAGAAGCGCGCCACCGGCAGCCCGATACACGGATTGCAGATGTGGGTGGCACTGCCCGCGGCAAAGGAAGAAATGGAGGCGGGCTTTGCGCATCACGAAACCGCCGAGTTTCCCGTGATCCGGGACAATGGAAAGACCGTGCGCGTGGTCGTCGGCTCGCTTTATGGCGCGTCGTCGCCGGTGCCGACCGTGCACGAGACCGTGTTCGGCGACGTGCAGCTCGGTGCCGGGGCGACGCTTCCGGTCGACGCCGATCACGAGGAACGCGCGCTCTACGTGATCGACGGCACCATCGAAATTGCCGGTGACCGGTTCGAGCCGGGCCGCCTGCTGGTGTTCAAGCCGGGCGACAAGGTCACCGTCACCGCCGTCACGCGTGCGCATTTCGTCATCGTCGGCGGCGGGCCGATGGACGGGCCGCGCCACATCTGGTGGAATTTCGTGTCGTCGCGGAAAGAACGCATCGAACAGGCCAAGGCAGAATGGAAGGCCGGCCATTTCGGCAAGGTGCCGGGCGACGAGTTCGAATTTATCCCGCTGCCGGAAAAATAGCCGACGGCCTATTCGACCGGACGCGGCCCGAACAATCGCTCGGCATTGCCGGAAGCGATGCGGCGCGCCTGCTCCTGCGGCAATTGGCGCAGCCAGCCGCGATACTCGCTTATCGTGGCTTCGTATGAGGCCCACCGCTCATTGATCCAGGTATCGGAGCCGAGCAGGAACCGATCGGAATAACGCGCGAACAGATCACGCCACTCAGGCGCAAGCTTCCCGCCGCTCTGCGTGATGCCGTTGCGGTAGGATAATTCGCCCCATAGCGCCGGATATCTGTCGAGCAATTCCGCCACGCGCTGTGGCGGCGTCGAGAACCCGGTATGCGCCCAGATGATCCTGGCGCGCGGATTATGTTCGAACAGGATCTGCAAGGCCTCTTCATCGCAATGCGCGTGCAGATAAAGGTCGTGCGCGACCGCGAAATCGACGGTCTTCTTGACCCACGGGCTGGCCGCGGATTTCCCATGCAGATGGAATTCGCCAATGCCGCGATAATAGCCGCGCTTGTACTCGTCGTTGATCAGGTCGAAGATGGAAGGATCATCGAACCAGGTCTGGATGTCGGAGCGCACCCGATAGGGCCGTATGAATGCGACAACCCAGAGACGCGGCGCTTTCGCTTCGACGAGTTGATGCGTGCCCTTGTTCGGCCGGCTCGTGGCGAGAATGCCGGTCACGCCGTTGCGGCGGAAAAGCTCCAGCACCTTGTCGAGCGAGTAGAACGGCTTCGGCTCCTGATTATAGTGCAGGTGCGCGTCGAAGATCTTCAAGTCCTGGGCGCGTGCCGGCTCCAGTGGGAGCACGAGCAACGCCGCCAAGGTGGTCATCAGTATGTAGAGCGGTCGCCGCGAGATCCGCATGATCCATTCTTCTGAGTGCAAACTCAGCTCCTATTCATCGTCAGTTTAGCCTCCAGGTTCGCAGAGGCGACCGCGCGGGCGATCACATCTTCGGCAAGGCCGACCTGTATGCAGTTCGCTTATCTGTATCGCGGTCTTTTTTGACGACATGCCCGCCAGGAAAACCTCGAGCGGGCTTGCGGAACAGTCGGGGCAATTCCCGGGTTGAACTATTTCCCGGCATTTGTGACGCTTCTGCGCGTGCCGGAAAGGACGCACAACCGGGGCCCACATGTTTACCCGCCTGCTGACGATTTGGGATGCCGTGCGCTCCAGCCTGTGGGCGCTGCCACTTGCAATGGTGGCCGCGGCGTGCGCGTCCGCCTTTATCGTACTGAACATCGATATCAGTGTCGGAAGCGATCCGGCATGGTATCTGTACAGCGGCGGCGCCAAGGAGACGCCGCAATTCCTCTCGAACCTGGTGAGCTCGATGATCACGATGGCGACGCTCGCCATCTCGATCACCATGGTCGTGCTGACGCTGGCGGCACAGCAGCTCGGCCCGCGGCTGATCCGCAGCTTCATGGCCGACCGCCGAACGCAGATTTGCCTGGGGCTGTTTGCGTCGACCGTCGTCTATCTGCTGCTGGTGCTCCGAAGCGCATACGGTCAGCACGAAGCCGTCGCCAATCTGGCAGTGACGCTTGGCACCGCGCTTGTGCTGCTCAGCGTTGCGACTCTGTTGTACTTTGTCCATCACCTCGCCCGCTCGATTATCGCCGACAACGTGATCGCCCGTATCGGCACCCAGCTCGACGGCGATATTGAGCGCCTGCTGCCAGGCGAGCGCGACAACGAGCCCGACTCACCGGCGGAGGCCGCCAAAGGCGCACCGGTAGCGCTCGACTGTGGTGGCTATATCCAGGCCATCGACTATGATTTTATCGTGCGTGCCGCGGCAGATGCCAATGCAGCGATAGCTTTCGACGTCCGCGCCGGTCAACATGTCGTGCCCGGCGTCGTCGCTGGCCAAATTGAACCGAAGAAGTCGGCGACCGACGAATTGTGCAGGGTCGTGCGGGCGGCGGTCCTGGTCGGCGCCGAGCGCACTGCGGTCCAGGATCTGGAATTCTCGATCCATCAGCTGGTCGAAATCGCCCTCCGCGCGCTGTCGCCGGGCGTCAATGATCCCTACACCGCAAATGCAGTGATCGATCGCCTCACCCGATCGATCCGCAAGATCATGGATCGCGGCACTCAGAAACAGGTCTGGAAGGACGACGACGGCAAGACCCGGGTGGTGGCATCAGTATCCACGTTCGAAGGCGTGGTCGATGCAGCATTCAATCAGATCCGCCAGCAGGCGTCGGGCATGCCGGCCGTGCTGATCCGGCTGGCAGACGACATCGGCCAGTTGCTACTGCAAGCTGACGAGCGCCATCGCCCGGCATTGGAGAAACACTTGCGGCTGGTGGCCAGCGCCGGTCGCCACACGATCACTGCCAAGGATGATCTGGCCGATCTCGAAGCAAAAATGAAACCGCCCAGGCCAAATCGCGGCAAGGCGTAATCGGGATCACTTCTTCGGCAAATCCAGCCGGATATGCAGCTCGCGCAACTGCTTCGCCGTCGCCTCCGAAGGCGCGCCCATCATCAGGTCTTCGGCGCGCTGGTTCATCGGGAACAGCACCACCTCGCGCAGGTTTTCTTCACCCGCCAGCAGCATGACGATGCGGTCAATGCCGGGCGCGATGCCGCCGTGCGGCGGCGCGCCGAGCGAGAGCGCGTGCAGCATGCCGCCGAATTTTGCCTCCAGCACGTCTTCGCTGTAACCGGCGATCGCAAAAGCCTTCTTCATCACCTCGGGTCTGTGATTCCGGATCGCGCCGGAGGACAGCTCCGTGCCGTTACAGACGATGTCGTACTGGATCGCCTTGATCGCCAGCAACTTCTCATTGTCCTTCGGATCGAGCGCGAGAAACGCCTCGACCGGCATGTTCGGCATCGAGAATGGATTGTGCGAGAAGTCGATCTTCTTGTCTTCCTCGTTCCACTCGAACATCGGGAAATCGACGATCCAGCAGAACTCGAAGCGGTCCTGCGCGATCAACCCAAGCTCTTCGGCGACTTTGGTACGCGCCGGGCCGGCGAATTTCACGAAATCCCTGGGCTTTCCGGCGACGAAGAAGCAGGCATCGCCGATGCCAAGCTTCATCTGATCGGCGATCTGTTTGGTGCGCTCGGGGCCGATATTCTTGGCGAGCGGGCCGGCGCCGCCCTCCTCGCCCTCGCGCCAGAAAATATAGCCGAGACCCGGCTGGCCCTCCCCTTGCGCCCAGGAATTCATGCGGTCGCAGAAGGCGCGATTGCCGCCTTTGGGCGCCGGGATCGCCCACACGGCGTTGCCCGCCGTTTCAAGAATCCTGGCGAAGATCTTGAAGCCCGAACCCCGGAAGGCTTCGCTCACGTCCTGCATGATGAGCGGATTGCGCAGGTCCGGCTTGTCGGTGCCGTATTTCGAAAGAGCTTCGGCATAGGGTATCAGCGGGAATTTCGGCGTCACTTTCTTGCCGTTCGCGAACTCCTCGAACACGCCGCGGATCACCGGTTCGACCGCGTCGAACACATCCTGCTGGGTGACGAAGCTCATCTCGAGATCGAGCTGGTAGAACTCGCCGGGAGAGCGGTCGGCGCGCGCATCCTCATCGCGGAAGCACGGCGCGATCTGGAAATAGCGATCGAACCCGGCCACCATGATCAGCTGCTTGAACTGCTGCGGCGCCTGCGGCAGCGCGTAGAATTTTCCCGGATGCAGGCGCGAAGGCACGAGATAGTCGCGCGCGCCTTCCGGCGACGACGCGGTCAGGATCGGCGTCTGGAATTCGAAGAAGCCGGCCTCCTTCATGCGGCGGCAGATCGAGTCGATCACACGGCCGCGCAGCATGATGTTGTCGTGCAGCTTCTCGCGCCGCAGATCGAGGAAACGGTATTTGAGCCTGATTTCTTCCGGGTAGTCCTGCTCGCCGAACACCGGCATCGGCAATTCCGCGGCCGGTCCCAGCACCTCGATCTCGTCGATATAGACTTCGATCTGACCGGTGGGTAGTTCCGGATTGACCGTTCCCTCCGGGCGCTGGCGAACCTTGCCATCGATGCGCACCACCCATTCCGATCGCAGCGTCTCGGCGAGCTTGAACGCCTTGCTGTCGGGATCGGCCACCACCTGGGTCAGGCCATAGTGGTCGCGCAAATCGATGAACAGCACGCCGCCATGATCGCGGATACGGTGACACCAGCCGGAGAGCCGCACGCTCTTGCCGATATCGCTCTCGCGAAGCGCGCCGCAGGTATGTGAGCGATAGCGATGCATAGGTGTATCCGGGTGATTCCGAGGGTGATTCAGGGCGTTCGCGTGAGGCGCGCGAAAAACGCATGGGGGGTCGGCTTTGTCAAGGCAAGGCCGCTCCAAATCAGGATCGGCAAGCGGCTCGACAAACTCGTTTCGATCTGCAAACTCAAGCCCTGCCAGTCGCCGGAGCGTCCTGTGCCCAAAACAAAGCGGCCGAAAAAGGCCAAGGAAAAGATCAAGCCGCCCGGCAGCGAGATGTCCACAGCCGAGGCCACGGTCGCCACCCTGATCGCGCATGGGCTCGATACCATCTATGCCCTGCCGGGCGTGCACAATGATCATCTGTTCGATGCATTCCATCGCGCGGGCGATGCCCTGCGCGTCGTCCATACCCGTCACGAGCAGGGCGCGGCCTATATGGCGCTGGGTGCAGCGCTCGCGACCGGAAAACCGCAAGCCTACTCCGTGGTGCCCGGCCCCGGCCTGCTCAATTCCGCCGCCGCGCTGCTTACGGCCTATGGCATGAATGCGCCGGTGCTGGCGCTGATCGGACAGATCCCCGCCGGCGCAATCGGCCGCGGGCTCGGACACCTGCACGAGATCCGCGACCAGGCCGGCATTATCGCGCGGCTTGTCGATCACTGTGCCCGCATCGACGGACCGGCCGAGGCGTCGGCCAAGGTGGCCATGGCGATCCGCGCCATGGCCGTTGGCCGGCCCGGGCCGGCCGCGCTCGAATGCGCCATCGATGTCTGGGGCAAGCGCGGCAATGTGGCGCCGATCCCGCCACCGCTCCCGCCCCGGCCGCCGAAGATCGATGACACCGCCGTACGCGCGGCCGCCCGGCTGCTCGGCAAGGCCAAGCGCGTGCTCATCCTCGCCGGCGGCGGAGCGCAGGCTGCGTCGGCGGAAGTGACGCTGCTGTCCGACATGCTGCAGGCACCCGTCATGAGCTACCGGCGCGGACGCGGCGTACGCGACGACCGCAGCCCCTTCAGCGTCACGCTGCCGCTCGGCCGCGAACTCTGGGGCGAAGCCGACGTGGTGTTCGGTATCGGCACCCACATGCTCTATTCCTTCCTGCATTGGGGGGTCGACCGCGATCTCAAGGTCGTGCGCGTGGATGCCGACCGTGAGGAGCCCGCACGCGTACGCAAGCCGAATGTCGCACTCATCGGGGACGCCGCGCCGATCCTCCGGCGGCTGATTGACGAACTCGCGCGTCACAATCAGCGCCGCCCCTCCCGCCTGGATGAGATGCAGGAGCGGCAGGCCAGGATGCGCCAGCGATTTCGGAAACTCGCGCCCCAACTCGCCTACCTTGACGCCATCCGCGCCGAACTGCCGGAGGACGGAATCTTCGTCGACGAGGTGACGCAGATGGGCTTTGTCGCCAGGCTCGCATTTCCGGTGCACAGGCCGAACACGTTCCTCTCTCCGGGCTATCAGGACAATCTCGGCTGGGGCTATGCCACCGCGCTCGGCGCGCAACACGCGAGAGCCGACGTGCCGGTCGTCTCGATCAACGGCGACGGCGGCTTTCTCTACACCGGCAACGAGCTTGCCACCGCCATGCGCCACCGCATTCCACTGGTGGCGATCGTGTTCGTTGACGGTGCCTTCGGCAATGTGCGGCGCATTCAGGAGGAGCAGTTCGGCAACCGGCTGATCGCAGCCGACCTCGCCAATCCCGATTTCGTCAAATATGCCGAAAGCTTCGGCGCGGCGGGCCGCCGGGCCCGGGACGCAGACGAACTGCGCGTAGCGCTTAAGGCCGCATTCGCGGCACGCGAACCGACGCTGATCGAAGTGCCGGTGGGGCCGATGCCCAGTCCCTGGGAATTCATCCTCATGCCACCAGTGCGCGGTGTCTGACATGGTGCATGATCTTTTCCGAAAATCTGTTTCCACCTTTCCGGATCATGCGCGAAAGCATTTGCCATGACTGCCCAGGATCGGGTTAGGCTCGCCCCCGCAATGGACCTCATCACCACCACCGCAGAGCTCGCCGCGGTTTGCGGGCGTATGGCGCGCCACCCCTTCGTCACCATCGATACCGAATTCCTGCGCGAGACCACTTATTATCCCCTGCTCTGCGTCGCACAGATGGCCAGCCCCGACGAGGCGGTGGTGATCGACGCATTGGCCAACGGCATCGACCTTGGCCCGTTCTTCGATCTGATGACCGACGAGCGGATCGTGAAGGTCTTTCACGCGGCGCGCCAGGACATCGAAATCGTCTGGAACCTGGCGAAGAAAATCCCGCACCCGATCGTCGATACCCAGGTGGCTGCCATGGTGCTGGGCTATGGCGATTCAATCTCCTACGAGCAGCTGGTGCAGCGGATCACCGGCGACACCCTCGACAAGTCGCATCGTTTTACCGACTGGACGCGCCGGCCGCTCTCCGACGCGCAGATCAGCTACGCGCTGTCGGATGTCACCCATCTGCGGGCCGTCTATCTCAAGCTCGTCGAGGATCTGGACAGACGCAAACGCACCGACTGGGTCGAAGCGGAGATGAATGTCCTTACCTCGCCGGAGACCTATCGCATGGATCCGGAACGGGCATGGGAGCAACTCAAGAGCCGCGTGCGCAAGCCGAAAGACCTCGCGGTATTGATGGAGATTGCCGCCTGGCGCGAGCGCGAGGCGCAGGCCCGCGACGTGCCGCGCTCGCGCGTGCTCAAGGACGATGCGATCGGCGACATTGCGGTGCAGGCCCCAACATCGATCGAACGGCTCGGCTCCCTGCGATCATTGCCGAAAGGCTTCGAGCGCTCGCGCTGGGGCGAGCAGATCGTCGACGCCGTCAAGCGCGGTCTTGCCCGCGACCCCAAGACGCTGCCGCGGCTCGACCGTTTCCGCCCGGCGCCGAGCGGAGCCGCCACGGTCGAACTGCTCAAGGTCCTGTTGCGCATGACTGCGGAGCGCCACGGCGTTGCCGCCAAGGTCATCGCCACGGTGGATGAACTCGACCGTATCGCCGCGGACGACGAGGCCGATGTTCCGGCACTCAAGGGCTGGCGGCGCGAACTGTTCGGCGAGAAGGCACTGGCGCTCAAGCACGGGAAACTGGCGCTTGCGGTCGACAAGGGCCGCGTGGTGGCGGTCGACAAGGACTAGCCCGCGGGCCTATCAGTCGAGCATGGCGGCAGACGGCGCGATCGATGCGTCACAGACACGTCCGCTCAGGGCAATTTGCGCGCTTACGAAGGTTTGCCCGACAGGGTCATTTCATCGACCGCTGTGAAATACGCGGTGAGTTCGATGAGTCCCATTGCAAGCGCGCCGATAATCAGAACCGTCAACGTGGGTGCAAGAAACGGCTTGCG
This sequence comes from uncultured Alphaproteobacteria bacterium, assembly GCA_963828695.1. Lineage (GTDB taxonomy): Bacteria > Pseudomonadota > Alphaproteobacteria > Rhizobiales > Xanthobacteraceae > Pseudolabrys. Next base: position 819,977 of record CAWHFS010000002.1, read on the forward strand.
GACGATCCAGACCGTTTTTCCTTTTCGCGGAAGAAGGGCGACGAAAGCGCCGATGCTGAGGACCATTAACGCTATGCCCAATAGAAGTTCCGATGAATCCAACAATTTCGCTTCCTCCCAAGATATTCAAAATTTTCCAAAGGGTCCTATGCAGCCACAGCTGCCGCAACCCTTTTCGCACGGCAGAGTATCACGCCCGGTGGGTGCGTTGACACAGCGACGCACCGCGGCAAAACGCGCCACCCTTAAGGTCCGGATGCACCTTCCCGCCGGCCTTTGGCTGTGCGTTCACGCGTTCGCGCGCCTCACATCTCAATCACCGGATCGCGACCAATCAACCGCGCGAGTTGCCGCAAACGGCTGAACAGGCGGTCGCTTTCGAGCCTGGCGTATTTGCCGGGCAGCCGCAGCACAAGGTTGCCGCGCCTGACCTGCATCGGCGTCTTGGGCAACACGCCGCCCTGCCCCGCCGTGAGGATATAGGCGACCCGCATGGCAGCGCCGAGCACGCGGGCGCGGTCGAGGATACGGGTGGTGGCAAGCTCACGCAGGCGCGGCGACAATTCGTCCTCGCTCAGTCCCGCATGACGGAAATAGGCCGACAGCGCGAGGTAGGCGCGACCAGGATGATCAATCGCCGTAAATGCGCCGTGGGCAATGATGTTCATCGACTGCTCGCCGCGATAGTCCGGGTGCGCGCGCCAGCCGATATCACCCAGCAGGCAGCCGGCATGGCGGAGCCTTCGCTCGTCAGCGGTTTCCTGCAGGCCCGAGGACGCCATGAAGCGATCGGTCCAGGTGATCAGTTCTTCGCCGTGGCGCGGTGAGCGAGAACGCAGCACATTGAGATCGGCGGCAGCCTGGATCAGCGGATCGCGCGCGCGCTCGTTCGGCTTCAACAATGAATAGAGCAAGCCCTCGCGCACGCCGAGTACGGAGATGATCACCTGCTTTGGCTTGATGGTGCGCACCAGATTTTCCATTACCAGCGCGGCGTAGGCGAGCAGCGGCCTGCGGGCCGCATTGACGACTTCGATCTTGGACAGCGTCTCGGTATCGACGCGATGCACGAGCCGCGAGAACTCCAGCGCCTCGCGTGCGGAGATTCGATAGTTGTGCATGACGTGGAACGGATAGCCCGTCTGCCACATGTGCAGCCGCGCCAGCGCGCGCCAGGTGCCACCGACCGCGTAGAAGGTACGATCCTCGCCTTCCTCCAGCAAGTCGAGATGGTCGAATGCCTGCTCGACGATCCTCTCGGCCTTTTTGATAGACTTGTCCGAGATATCCTGCAGCGCGAGACCACCGAGCGGCAGCGTCATGCCACCGCGCACGCGCGAACCATGGACATCGATCAGCTCGAGCGAGCCGCCGCCCAGATCGCCGACGATACCGTCTGGCTTGTGGATGCCGGAAATGATGCCGAGCGCGGTGAGATGTGCTTCGCGTTTTCCCGACAGGATCGTGATCGGCGTGCGGCATATCCTCGCGGCCTCGGCGATGAATGCGCGGCCGTTACGGGCATCGCGGCAGGCGGCGGTGGCGATCGCCCAGATGCGCCTGACCTGCAAGGTGTCGCACAGCGCCCGAAAGCGCCTGAGCGCGGCAAAAGCCGTGTCGATGGCATCGGGCGCCAGCAGGCCGGTGGACTGCACCTGGCGGCCGAGGCCCGCCAGCACCTTTTCATTGAAGATCGGGGTCGGCGCGCGAGTCAGGCCTTCGTAGATGACGAGGCGGACCGAGTTCGAACCAATATCGATAACGGCAATCGGCGGCCCGTGGTCGAGCCGGCCCTTGGCCAATGTGGTGATGGCATGGGAGCGCTTACGCGCCTTCGATGAGGCGGCGTATAAGGCTGCGCGGTGACGATTCCTTGAGCGATTTGCCACGACCCGACAGGCTCGGATTTGTCATGAAATATTTATGGGCGTTGAAGGGTTCCTCGCCCGGCGCGGCCTTTATGCGCGTGGAACTCCCATCCGGCAAGAGCGTCCAACTTTGCTCGTTATCCTTGAAGTTTGCGACCATGATCTGGCCGAGAACCTGCTCATGCACGGTCGGATTGAGAATCGGGCACAGCACCTCCACCCGGCGGTCGAGGTTCCGCGGCATCATGTCGGCGGAGGAGATATAGATCGCCGCCTTGGCGTGCGGCAGCGCGTGGCCGGCACCGAAGCAGTAGATGCGGCCGTGTTCGAGGAAACGGCCGACGATGGACTTGACCCGGATATTCTCGGACAGGCCCGGCAAGCCGGGACGCAGGCAGCAGATGCCGCGCACCACCAGATCGATCCGGACGCCGGCGTTCGACGCCTCATAGAGCGCGTCGATGATGCCGGGATCGACCAGCGAATTCATCTTCATCCAGATTGCCGCCGGCTTTCCAGCCTTGGCATTGGCAATCTCCTGCGCAATGTGATCGAGGATTTGCTTGCGCAACGAGATCGGCGAGATCGCCATTTTTTCCAGTTCCGCCGGTTCGGCGTAGCCGGTGATGTAGTTGAAGATGCGCGCCACATCGCGCGCGATCACCGCGTCGGCCGAAAAGAATGAAAGGTCGGTGTAGATGCGGGCGGTTACCGGATGATAGTTGCCGGTGCCGACATGCACGTAGGTCGCAAGCGCTCCCGCCTCGCGGCGCACGACCAATGACAGCTTGGCGTGAGTCTTGAGTTCGATGAAGCCATAGACCACCTGCGCACCGGCGCGTTCCAGATCGCGCGCCCAGCGGATATTGGCTTCTTCGTCGAAACGCGCCTTGAGTTCGACCAGCGCGGTGACCGACTTGCCGGCTTCAGCGGCCTCAACAAGCGTCTTGACGATCGGGGATTCGGCCGACGTGCGGTAGAGCGTCTGCTTGATCGCGACGACGTCCGGATCCCGCGCGGCCTGCTGAAGGAACTGCACCACCACGTCGAACGATTCATAAGGATGGTGAACGATCAGGTCCTTCTGCCGGATGGCGGCGAAGCAATCGCCGCCATGATCGCGAATACGTTCGGGATACCGCGGATTGTAGGGAACGAATTCGAGATCGGGCCGGTCGAGCCTGGTCAACTGGGAAAGATCGTTGAGCGCCAGCACGCCATCGACCAGGAACACCTCGTCATCGGCGACCGCCAGCACATTCTGCACGAATGTGCGCAGCTCCACCGGCATCGTGGCGTTGAGCTCCAAACGGATCACTGAACCGCGCCGGCGCTGCTTGAGCGCGGTCTCGTACAGGCGCACCAGATCTTCGGCCTCTTCCTCGATTTCCACTTCCGAGTCACGGATCGCCCGGAACGCGCCCTGGCCCTTCACCGTGTAGCCGGGAAACAGCCGGCCAATGAACAGCGCCGTCGCCTCCTCGAGCGTGATCATGCGGATGCCGCTGTCGGTCCCGCTCGGCAGCTTGATGAAGCGCTCGATCTTCTGCGGCATGCGGATGAGCGCATTCATTGCCTTGCCGTCTCGCACGCGCGCAAGCTGCAACGCGATCGAAAAGGCGAGATTGGGAATGAACGGGAACGGATGCGCAGGATCGATGGCGAGCGGCGTGAGCAGCGGAAAAACGTGCGTGAGGAAACGCTCCTCGAGCCAGCTGCGCTCCGCTTTCTTGAGATCGGCTCCTTCGACGAGAGTGACGCCGGCAGCCGCGAGATCGGGGCGCAATTCCAGCCAGCGCTGCTGCTGGTCGCTCGCGAGTTGCGAGACCGCCTCGCCGATGCGGGTGAGCTGCTCCGTTGGAGTAAGCCCATCCGGGCTCTGGGTCATGATGCCCTGGCGGACCTGACCTTTCAGGCCGGCGACTCGCACCATGAAGAATTCGTCGAGGTTGTTCGCCGAGATCGACAGAAAACGCACCCGCTCCAGCAGCGGATGGTGCTCGTTGGCGGCCTCTTCCAGGACGCGGCGGTTGAAGTGCAGCCAGGACAGTTCGCGGTTAATGAAACGTTCCGGCCGCGATTTCAAATCGGCATCGGGCGCCGGCCCAGCGCCCGCGAGGGGTAATTCGCGCTCGACGACCGCATCGATTTCATCCGCTGGAGCAATAACTTGAGCGCGATCTGGCATTTGAATGGAGGCCTGAAAGATCAATCCCTTAGCCGAGAAAAATGGCGGCTGAATGACAGTTCGCACCCGAACCGACAGAATCGTCAAGAGACTGTTACAGGCGGCGTCAGGCCGATGTTTCCCGAAACAATTCCGCGGCCAGCGCCCTTGTCACAGGCCGATGCTGACGCATTGCCTCATGGTCAAGCATCGCCACAGCCGCACGCGCGGCAGCGAATGACCGCTCGATGCGATTGACGAGATAATTCACCAGCGGTGCATCCACTGCCAGTTGCCGGTCGGCTGCGAGCTTGACCACCAGTGCCCGCAGCATTGTGTCGTCGGGCGGTGCAAGCGCTACGCTCGGCAGCGCGCGCAGACGCGAGGCAAGGTCGCGGATGCTCACCGGAAATCCGGCAAGCGGGGTACGCGCGGTGATGAGCACGAATGCCCCCTCTTCGCGCGCCAGATTGAGCAAGTGGAACAGCGCTCGTTCATCGAGGCCGGCAGGCTCGACATCCTCGACCACCAACGCACCGGTGGCGAATGCCGACGGTAAGTCGATTTGCGTCAACAGCTTTGCCGACAGAACGCGCGCGCCCGCAGCCTGCGCCCAGATGGAAGCAAGATGGCTCTTGCCCGAACCTTCGGAACCGATCAGGCCCATCACCCGATCGGGCCAATCCGGCCAGCGATCGATCAGCGCAAGCGCAGCCGCATTTGACGGGCCGGACAGGAAATCCTCACGGGCAAAGCTTTCCGCGTGATCAAGCGCGAGAACGAGCTGGCGCGGCCTGACCGTGCTGCCCATGTCGGCGCTCATCGCTGCGGCTCACCGGTGTAGAGCGAGCTTTCCCGGTAGCGCGCAAGTCCGAAGCGCGCGAGCACGCCGATGGTGGCGGCCAGCGGTACGCCGACCAGCAGGCCGACGAATCCGAACAGGTAACCGAAAGCAAGCAACGCAAGGATGATCCAGACCGGATGCAGGCCCACGCTTTGGCCCACCAGCTTGGGCGCCAGCAAATTGCCTTCCACGAACTGGCCGACCAGGAAAATGCCGAGCACCAGCGCGATTGAGGTCCATTGCGGCCAGAACTGCACCACCGCGACGCCGAGCGCCAGGACAAGGCCGGTCATCGAGCCGACATAGGGAATGAATGTAATGACGCCCGAAATCAATCCGATCAGCAGACCGAAATTGAGCCCGGTGAGTGTCAGCGCCACCGCATAGAAGGAGCCGAGGATCAGGCACACGGCCGTTTGCCCGCGTACGAAGCCGGCAATGGCCGCATCGATCTCGCGCGCCAGTCGCCGCACAGTTGCGCGCTGGTGCACCGGGATCCAGCTGTCGGCAATGCTGAGCATCCGGTGCCAATCATAGATCAAATAGAAGGCGACCACCGGCGTCACCACCATCAGTGAGAACAGCGAAACGAGCGAGCGGCCACCGGACCAAAGAGAACGCAGGAAGGTGGTAAGCCACCCCACGCCTTGTGTAACGAGATCGCCGATCGATTTGTCCGCGCTGAAGCCGGCGCCCAGGATCTTCTGGACCCAGGGCCGGCTCGGATCGCTCAGCAGCGTTTGCAGCCGCGTGACGTATGCCGGTATGTTGTCGATAAAGGACGACAGCTGGCCGCCGATGATCGGCGCCACCAGCAGGATCGCATAGACAAGCGCGAGTACCACCAGCGTGATGATGATCAGCGCGGCAGCAAGACGATTGACTCCCAGATTTTCGATGCGGTCGGTGAGCGGCGTGAGCAGATAGGCGATTGCCAGGCCCGCCACGAACGGCAGCAGGATATCGCTCAGCAGCCAAAGCACCAGCACCAGGGCGATGAACGCCGCCAGCCAGAACTTCACCTGCAATTTTAGTGTCCCGCCCTCGCCGTTGTGGCCGGCGAAATTGCGGCGTGCGCTTTTGCGTTCTCGCGGGCTCATTGATTGGCTGCCGCCGAGTTCATGTGACGCACCCATTCGGCGACATAGGCGGCCACCGACAACAGGGTCAAGGCCGCGACCAGGCCCATGAGGACAAGTTTGAGCGTATCCGCCGCGACATTGAAGCCGAGGGAGCCAAGCACCACGCAAGCAAACAGAATCTGCGCCACGGTATTGAGCTTCGAAACCAGCAGGGGCTTGACCTTGAGCGGCGAGCCGACCAGCCAGGACAGCATGACCGCACCGACGATCATGATGTCGCGCGATACCACCAGAATCACCAGCCAGATCGGGATGATGCCGTTGATGCCAAGCGTGAGATAGATCGACACGATCAGCGCCTTGTCGGCGAGCGGATCGAGATAGGCGCCGAGCTCGGTGGTCATGTGAAAGCGCTTGGCCAGGTAGCCATCGACGGCGTCGCTGACGCCGGCGGCAACGAACAGGATAAATGCAATCCACATCGCTCCGGAGGCGATCGCCCAGACCACGATCGGTACCAGCAGAATACGCCCAAGCGTAATGAGGTTCGGAATACTCAAGGCAATCCCGGCTCTCGGACCCGTCCCGGTCGCAGATACCGGAAACGCCCCATTCCCTGTGGCGGAGTATAACGGTGCGCTGACCATTGCGCGAATTGCGATTCCCACGTAGGACCCCGGCGCTGGAACGTGATCTGTCCGGACAGAACCGCGCCCCTAACATTTTGCTTGCGCATGATGTTTTCCCAAGACCGGTTCCCATCCCCGATCAAGTCGGGGACAGGCATTGCCGGGATCACGCGCTGACGAGGGCCATCATGGCAGAACAGGAGCGTGGCCTCACTTACGCACAAGCGGGCGTCGATATCGACGCCGGCAACCGGATGGTTGAGCTGATCAAGCCGCTGGTGCGCGCCACCGCGCGCGCCGGGGCAGACGCCGAAATCGGCGGAATTCGGCGGCCTGTTCGACCTCAAGCGGGCCGGTTTCACCGATCCGGTCCTGGTGGCCGCCACCGATGGCGTGGGGACAAAGGTCAAGATTGCCATCGAAACCGGCCGCCACCACACCATCGGCATCGACCTTGTCGCCATGAGCGTGAACGACCTGGTGGTTCAAGGCGCCGAACCCCTGTTCTTCCTCGACTACTATGCATGTGGAAAACTCGAGCCGGAGACCGGCGCCGCCGTCGTGGCCGGTATAAGCGTCGGATGCCGCGAGGCCGGCTGCGCATTGATCGGCGGAGAGACCGCCGAAATGCCGGGGCTCTATCGCGGCGACGATTACGATCTTGCCGGCTTTGCCGTCGGCGCGGCGGAGCGCAATGCGCTGCTCCCGCGAAACGATATTGCGGAAGGTGACGCCATTATCGGGCTTGCCTCCTCCGGCGTGCATTCCAACGGCTATTCGCTGGTGCGCAAGGTGATCGAAAAGACCGGCCTGTCGTGGAGCGCGCCCGCGCCATTTGCGCCGGACCAGTCGCTCGGCGAAGCGATCATCGCGCCGACTCGCATCTATGTGAAATCCTGCCTGTCGGCGATCCGTAGTACCGGAGGCGTGAAGGGTCTTGCGCACATCACCGGCGGCGGATTTACCGATAATATTCCGCGCGTACTGCCGAAAGCGCTCGGTGCGCGCATTGATTTGGCGCACGTATCGGTATTGCCGGTTTTCAAGTGGCTCGCCGGCGAAGGCCGCATCGCGCAGGCGGAAATGTTGCGCACGTTCAACTGCGGCGTCGGCATGATCGTGATCGTGGCGGAAAACGATGCAGACGCCGTGACGACTGCACTCGCGAAAGCTGGCGAACGGGCTTTCCGCATCGGCACGGTTGTGAGGGCAGTGGCCGGGTCGCGGGTCGTCTATGACGGCATGCTCGATCTGGCCGGGTGAACCATGAGCCGCAAACGCGTCGCCGTTCTCATCTCCGGCCGCGGCTCCAATATGGCGGCGCTGATCGACGCCGCAAAAGACAAGAGCTATCCAGCCGAAATCGCCCTGGTGGCTTCGAACCGGCCGGACGCCGGCGGGCTCCTGGTTGCGCGCGCCGACGGGGTCGCCACCGAAATCGTCGATCACACGGCCTTCGGAAATGATCGCGCCACGTTCGAGCGCGCGCTGCAGGCGGTGCTGGAAAAATATCGTATCGAGCTCGTTTGTCTTGCAGGCTTCATGCGACTGCTCACACCGTGGTTCGTCGGTCAATGGCAGGGGCGCATGCTCAACATCCACCCTGCCCTGCTGCCTGCATTCAAGGGCCTCGATACTCACAAGCGTGCACTCGAAGGGGGCACAAAAGTGCACGGCGCTACCGTCCATTTCGTCGTGCCGGAAATGGATTCCGGACCGATCATCATTCAGGGCGCAGTCAATGTTGTGCCCGGCGACAGCGAAGAGACACTTGCCGCGCGCGTGCTCAAGGTGGAACACGAAATCTATCCGCGGGCGCTCATGCTCGTGGCCGAAGGTCGTGTGCACGTCAAGGACGGCCGCTGCTTGATCGACGGCAAGCCGGTTCCCGATACCGCCGACCTCACCCCAATCGATATGCGCTGATTGGACTTTGCCGCGCTGCAACAGCACGAAACCTTGAATATGGTGGCGCGCCCCGGTGTTATAGCCTCACGCGGTGCGAGGGCGGCGCTACAACGGTGCCAGGCGTAACAGGTCAACAAGGGGGAGACGCTATGAATGCGAAAAGCTCAACAAAGCTGATGTATCCAGGCCTTGCGGGATTTTACGACACGTGGCGCGACATTGCCTATACGGCGCTCCGCGTATGCGTTGGCTATATCCTGTTCATGCACGGCTGGGCCAAGCTGCAAACCGGCGCCGCGGGCATTGCCGCCTTCATGGCAAAAAACGGACTGGAGCCCGGCCTCGCTTTCGCCTATGTCGCCATTCTTCTCGAGACGGTCGGTGCGATTTGCATCATCTTCGGTCTGTTTACGCGTTTCTTCGCATCTGCTCTCGCCATTGAAATGCTGATCGGCATGCTGGCCGTTCATCTGTCCAAAGGATTCGCGGCGGGCAAAGGCGGCTACGAATACATCCTGCTGATCGGCGTCGTCATGTTCTGCATCGCCATTCGCGGCGGTGGTCCCTATTCGGTCGACGCCAAGATCGGCAAGGAACTCTGACAAACCTCAGTGCGCGCGCGGACCTAATCCGCGCGCGCCTTGCGCACCCACACCTTGTTGTCGTGGAAAGCCGCGCCGCCATAGGGCGCAATCGAGTCGGCTCCGGTGAGCGAATTGATTCCACAGCCATCGGCATAAGCCGAATTCGGCCAGATCAACTCCGCGATCATCACACCACGCCGCACACCATCGAAGACCTTCGCATGCAGGCGAACCTCGCCGCGCGCGTTGCCGATTACCACGTAATCGCCGTCGGCGATATCGTGCGCGCTTGCGTCCTGCGGATGGATCATGACCGTCGGGCGCTTTTCCTGTGCGATCGACGTCGGCGTCTCGTTGAAGGTCGAATTGAGAAAACCGCGCGCCGGAGAGGTGGCAAGCCGGAACGGATGCGCCTCGTCCGCCTGTTCGATCGAGGCCCAGTGATCCGGCAGCGGCGGCATGTGCGCGACCGGCCCGCTCTTGTACGGACTGCGGAACGGCACGTTTTCCCAATCGGGCTTGAAGCGGAATTTACCGTCCGGCCAGGGGAATCCGTCGAGATAATGCGCTTTTCGGAACGGCGGCTGGCAGTCGATCCAGCGGGCATGTTCGATCTCGGCCAGCGTGCCGCGTTTTGACACCCTGAGCATCTGATCGATCAATTCCCGCGGGCTCATCGAAAAGCCACGATGCTCGGCGCCGACGCGCCCGGCCAGTGCCGTGATCACCTCGTGGTTGTTGCGGCACTCGCCAGGCGGTTCGACCAGCTTGGGGCCGAGAATAATGTATTGATGGCCACCGCCGCGATAGATGTCATCGTGCTCGAGGAACGTGGTCGCCGGCAAAACGATATCCGCAAGTTTTGCGGTCTCGGTCATGAACTGCTCGTGCACGCATTTGAACAGATCGTCACGCGCGAATCCCTGTTTCACCTTGTTCTGATCCGGCGCCACCGAGACCGGATTGGTGTTCTGGATGATCATTGCCGTTACCGGCGCGCCGCCATGCAGCGCATCCCGATCTCCGGTCAGGATTGCGCCGATGCGCGACTGGTCGAGCATGCGCACAGAGCGGTCCCAGATGTCGAGACCCTCGATGATCGTCTTGTCGAGCCCGTAGATGTCGGCGTTGATATGGAAAGCGCCACCGCCTTCGAGCTGCCAGGCGCCGGTCACCGCGGCAATGCAGCTGGCGGCATGCATGTTGGCCGCGCCGTTGCGCGAGCGCGAAAAGCCGTAGCCGAGGCGGAAATATGTGCGTTTGTGCTCGCCGATCAGCCTGGCGAATTCTTCGATGGTCTCGACGGGCGTGCCGGTGATCGCCGAGGCCCAGTTCGGATCACGGTCGCGCAGGTGCGCTTCCAGTTCGCGCGGTGCGTCGGTGTATTTGTCGAGATAGTCCCAGTCAGCCTTGCCGTCGCGGAACAGGCAATGCATGACCGCGCAGGCCAATGCGCCGTCGGTGCCGGGCTTCACCAGCACCGGCAGATCCGCCTGTGCCATTGTGCCGTTCATGTAGATGTCAACCGCCGCGATCTTGGCGCCGCGCATTTTTCGCGCCCGCATGGCATGGGTCATGACATTGACCTGGGTATTCACTGCATTTGTGCCCCAGATCACCACCAGATCGGACTTCGCCATCTCGCGCGGATCGACGCCGGCGATCCGCCCCACGCCGGCGGCGAAGCCGGCATAGGCCGGATTGACGCAGATGGTGGAATGGAAGCCGGAATACTTCTTGGCATGACGCAGCCGGTTGATGCCGTCGCGCATCACCAGGCCCATGGTGCCGGCGTAGTAATATGGCCACACGCTTTCGGCGCCGTAACGCTGCTCGGCCTGGAGAAATTTTTCTGCCACGAGATCGAGCGCGTCGTCCCAGGAAATCCGGCGGAATTCGCCAGCGCCTTTTTCGCCGACACGCTGCAGCGGATGCAGCAGGCGCTGGGCATGGTGCTCGCGCTCGGCATAGCGCGCCACTTTCGCGCAGATCACACCGGCGGTGTAGTCGTTGTCCCTGGAACCGTAGACGCGGCCGATGGTGCGCTCGTCGACGAGTTCGACCTCGAGTGCGCAAGTCGACGGGCAGTCATGCGGACAGGCGGAATATCCGATCCGCTCCGTGGTGGGGAGCCTGACGGTTTCATTCATTGCATGCCTCTAGCACATCGCTCTAGACTTCGCTCTCCACCGGCCGTTTCGAGCGTCGCCAGAGCCCGCCAACCACCAATACCAGCACGGCTCCTACGCCGGCTGCGACAAACTCCACCCGGTGCGCAACCGCGGCAGTGAAATTCGAGATGAGATAGCCGACCACGACGGGATCGGTGGCGATCACCTCCCCGACGATCCAACCGAGCAATGCCGCGCCGGCCCAGATGAGAATCGGAAACCGGTCGAGCAACGCCATGATCAGCGCCGCGCCCGCCACGATCAGGGGAATGCTGATGGCAAGCCCCATGACCAGAAGCGCCATATTGCCGCCAGCCGCTGCCGCGATGGCGATCACGTTGTCGAGGCTCATGATGATGTCGGCGATGGCGACGATACGCACCGCCCGCCAGAGATGCTCGACCGCTTCGGTTTCATCCTGATCCGGATCATCAGGCACGAGGAGTTTGGCGGCGATGTAGAACAGCGCGACGCCGCCGACGATCTTGAGGTATGGCAACAGCATCAGCGAGGCGACGACACCCGTGAAGATGATTCGCAGGAACACCGCAACGCCTGCGCCCAGGATCATGCCCCAGACCCGCTGCCGTTGTGGCAGGCCACGACAGGCCATGGCGATGACCACCGCATTGTCGCCGGAGAGCAGGATGTTGATCCACATGATCTTGGCGAGCGCGACCCAGAACTCGGCATGATCCACGTCGTTCCAGCCGGAACTGATCATGGCCATCCAGGCGGTCGGATCCACCATTTGCGCGATCGAATTCAACGCGTCTCCCCCGGGCTCGCCTTGCGTCGCGAATTATTCGGCCCGTCGACGACGGGCCGCTCTTCTTCGGCTACTCCAGAACCGCGGCTCAGGCCCAGGCTCAGCCGACGATTTCATTGTCCGAAAAAAACTGGGCAATCTCTTTGACCGCCGTCTCCGGTGCATCGGACCCGTGTACCGAATTTTCGCCGATCGACCTGGCGTGAACCTTGCGGATGGTCCCGGCCGCGGCCTTCGATGGATCCGTGGCGCCCATGACATCGCGATATTTTGCGATTGCGTTTTCTCCTTCCAGCACCTGCACGACGACCGGGCCGGAGATCATGAACTCGACAAGCTCGCCGAAAAACGGTCGCTCCTTGTGGACGGCATAGAATTTCTCCGCCTGTCGGCGGGAAATACGGACGCGCTTTTGCGCGACGATGCGCAGGCCGGCCTGCTCGATCATCGCATTGATGGCGCCCGTCAAATTTCGCGCGGTCGCATCGGGTTTGAGGATCGAAAAAGTACGCTCGACCGCCATCGGATCATCCTTCACTGAGATTGATCGGAGAGTTTACCGACATTGATTGGAGAGGCTCGGTGGCGCGGCTTATACCGGGAGCGATTTGACCGGGCAAGCGCGCCCGCGGACTGCCCCGGGTGCATGGCGGGGCCGACCTTGCCTGTCTATGCTTTGTCCGCATTTTGGAGAGGGTCCGATGAAATCGCGCTATCTGATGTTTGCGGGCTATAATACCTGGTGCAACGAACGTCTCTATGCCGCGGCGGCCCGGATGAATGACACCGACTATCGCGCCGACCGCGGCGCGTTCTTCAAGTCGGTGCACGGCACGCTCAACCACCTTCTGGTCGGGGACCGCATCTGGATGCGGCGCTTTACCGGAAAAGGTGATCTGCCGAAAAGCCTCGATACCATTCTGTACGATGAATTCGCCGCATTACAGGACGCGCGCCGCGCCGAGGACGCGCGGATCAGCGGCTATATCGCTTCATTAGGCGAGACCGATCTGACGGGCGTCATTCGCTATCGGACGTTTGTGCGGCCCGTCGATATCGAGCAGGAATTGGCGCCCGCGCTCGATCATTTCTTCAACCATCAGACCCATCACCGCGGCCAGGCACACGCCCTGCTCTCGGCCGTCATCGGCAATGATGCGACACCGAGCTTTGACCTGATCATCTATCAGCGCGAAACCGGCCAGGGCGCATTGCGCAAGTTGGACTAATTCATCGGCTCAGGGGGATTGCTTCGCGTTGTGCGCTACGCCAAAAGGCGCACATGCTTGTCATCGACGACCTCACCGTACGGATTGCCGGCCGCGCTTTGCTCGAAGGCGCTTCGGCCCGAATCATACCGGGAGCCCGGGTCGGTCTTGTCGGCCGCAACGGGTCCGGCAAGACGACGCTGTTTAATGTGATCGCCGGCGACATTTCCCCCGAGCACGGCAGCGTGGAACTGCCGCCGCGCTGGCGCATCGGGCGGCTGGCACAGGAAGCGCCCAACGGCCCCGAGAGCCTGCTCGACGTGGTCCTCAGTGCTCATGTCGAGCGCAGAGCGCTTTTGGCCGAAGCCGAGACTGCGCAAGATCCGCATCGCATCGCCGAGATCCAGACCAGGCTTGCCGACATGGGCGCGCACGCAGCGCCTGCACGCGCGGCTTCAATTCTGTCGGGGCTGGGATTTTCCAATGCCGACCAGGCCCGTCCGTGCGCGGAATTTTCGGGCGGCTGGCGCATGCGCGTTGCGCTCGCCGCCACTTTGTTCGCCGAACCCGATTTGCTGATGCTCGACGAGCCGACAAACTATCTCGATCTGGAAGGCACCCTTTGGCTGCAAGACCATCTGGCGCGCTACCCGAACACCATGATGATCATCAGCCACGACCGGGACCTGCTGGACAATGCGGTCGACCAGATCCTGTCATTGGAGGCACGCAAGCTCACGATCTACCGCGGCGGCTATTCGGATTTCGAGCGCCTGCGCAGCGAACGCCTGATGCTCGACCAGAAAATGATCAAGAAGCAGGACGCGCAGCGCAAACATCTGCAGGCTTTCGTCGATCGTTTCCGCGCCAAGGCAAGCAAGGCACGACAGGCGCAATCTCGCATCAAGATGCTGGCGAAGATGCAGCCGGTGAATTCACTGGTGACCGAGGAAGTGCTACCGATTCATTTTCCGGCGCCCGACAAGCTGCTGTCGCCGCCGATCATCGCCACTGACGACGTCGATGTCGGCTACGAACCCGGCCACCCCGTGCTGTCCGGCCTGACGCTGCGCATCGACAATGACGACCGCATCGCGCTGCTCGGCTCCAATGGCAACGGCAAATCGACGCTCGTGAAACTGCTGGCCGGCCGGCTGAAACCCGAGCACGGCACGATCACGCGCGCGTCGACACTCAAGGTCGGCTATTTCGCCCAGCACCAGCTCGACGAACTTGATGAGGATTCGAGCCCTTACGATCACGTCCGCCGCCTGATGCCGGATGCGCCGGAAGCCAAAGTGCGCGGGCGCGTCGGTGCGATCGGATTTTCGGGCCTGGCCGGCAACAATGCAGTAAAAAATTTATCCGGCGGCGAGAAAGCCCGCCTGCTGCTGGGGCTGGCGACCTTCACTGCGCCGCAACTGATCATCCTCGACGAGCCGACCAACCACCTCGATATCGACAGCCGTGCAGCGCTCATCGAGGCGATCAACGACTACCCCGGCGCCGTGATCCTGGTGTCGCACGACCGTTATCTGCTGGAAGCCTGCGCGGACCGGCTGTGGCTCGTGCAAGGCGGCGGGGTCAAACCGTTCGACGGCGACCTGGACGATTATCGGCGCACGGTGCTTGCCGGAGGCGGTCAGGGAATTACCGTCGGCGCAAAGTCATCCGCGCGCCCGGATCCCGTGCAGGCACGGCGTGTGGCCGCCGAAAAGCGATTGGAAACCGCGCCATTGCGCAAGCGAATTTCGCAGGCCGAACTTGCGATCGCGCAACTAACTCGCCAGCTGAAAAAGCTCGACACGACGCTCGCCGATTGCGATCTGTTCGCGCGTGAACCGGAACGCGCAGCGGAGCTGGCGAAGACGCGTGCCCGGGTCGTGGATGCACTGGCGGCGGCTGAAGAGGAATGGCTGGCCGCAAGCAGCGCGATCGAGACCGCCTGAAAAGTCGACCGCGGCGGAGACGCCGCAGCGGCTATTGCACGTAAGCGCGCTCGAATTGCTGTTTGGTGGCGGTCTTCGCCCGCGATGGCGTCTTGGATTTCTTCTTCGTTGTCGCCCTGGACGGAGCCGGCGGCGCGGGAGCGCGATCGATTTCCTTCAGCCGGCCGGAGTCGAAGGTGTAAATGCCGGGCCTCGAACCGGTCAGATAGGTCAGCACCACTTTGCGTTCGCCTTTGGCGTTTGCACCAATGCTGACGTTGTTCGGCGGACCGGCGCGTCGCACGGCCTCACATTCAGTCATGCCCAGCGCGATACCGCCGGCCATTTGCGGACCAGAGGTTTGCAGGCCAGGCATGGGCTCGGGCGCAGCGGACGCGACGCGTCTTGGCGGCGGCGGCGCGGGGGGCGGACCGGCGGGCATCGGCGGGCCGGCAAGATCTCCCGCAATCGAGCCGACCGGCCGATCGGCAGGTGGCGAAGGCGGCGCGGCGGCTTCGGCCGGTTTTTCAGTCTCGGCCGGCGCAGGTAAGGCTGCCGGCGGCGGGGCTTCCGCGACCGGCGGCGCGCAGCGGCCGTCGGCGCCAACCAGTTCATCCAGCGCCACCGACCCACTCGGCCCAAGCGAGGCACTCTGGCCTTTGCTAGTGACTATGGCCCAGTCGGGCTTGCTGAAAAGGTCGGGGGGCTTGGAAAAGAGCCCGCTCTCCTTGCCTTCCTCGAACAACTGAACCGTGCTCGAACAGCCGGCAAGCGCTGCGGCGACCGCACCGCCACAGACGAACACGAACAACGAAACGGCGCGACAGCGCGGCAAAACCATCTCCCCGGCTGATCTAGCCGCTTGTTCCTTAAGACGTATTTTGCGTCATCACGATGGCGGCGGCAAGCCGAGCATGGTCAACCGGTTAGCCCGCCGGCGGCCGACAAGCCATTGGCCTGTCGGCCATTGATGGATAGGTCAATGACCCAGTCTGCCAGTGGCCGATGGCCGCATCAGGCCTTTTTGACCCAGCGCCCCTGCCCGTCCGGCTGCCAATAGGTCGCATCGATGCCCTTCTCTTTCGCCGCGCTCCAATGTGCGCGCGCGGCGGCGACCGCGTCTTCGTCCTCGCCGTCGAACAACAGCACGATGCGCTCATAGGTCTCCGGGTCGGCCGGCATCGCCGCGCCATCAATCAAAAAGCGCACGTTTGCGGCGTTCGGGTTGCCCTCGGTGAGCGTGAGCAGGACCGGCTGTTGCGGCGCTTCCGGTTCGCGCCAGGTGCCGTGCGGCAGAAACCCGTCGTCGCGATAGGTCCACAGGTGCGCGTCGAGTGCCTCGATGCGCTCCTCCGAGGCGCCCTGCACGATCACCTTCCAGCCGCGCTCGAGTGATTTTTCCAGCAGCGCAGGCAGCACGCCTTCGAGCCGCTGGCCCTGCAGATGGTAGAAAAGGATCTCGGTCATGGCACCCGCCCGCCTCCGGGTCAGCCGCTATCTTTCGTAATAATCCGCAACCAGTCTATCCAGCAGCCGCACGCCCCAGCCCGAACCCCAGCTCCTGTTGGTATCGGTCTGCCGCGAGTCAAAGCCGGTGCCGGCGATGTCGAGATGCGCCCATGGTGTCTTGTCGGCGACGAAGCGCTGGATGAACTGCGCCGCGGTAATCGCGCCGCCCATGCGTCCGCCGGTGTTCTTGATGTCGGCAAATTTGGAATCGATCAGCTTGTCATACTCGTTCGCCAGCGGCATGCGCCAGACGCGCTCGCCGGTTTCTTCCCCTGCCTTGGCGAGGCGCTCCGAAAGCCTGTCGTCGTTGGAAAACATGCCGGCATATTCGTGCCCGAGCGCGACGATAATGGCGCCGGTCAGCGTCGCCAGATCCACCATGAATTTCGGCTTGAAACGCCTGGCTGCGTACCAGATCACATCGGCAAGCACGAGCCGTCCTTCGGCGTCGGTGTTGATGATCTCGATCGTTTGACCCGACATCGAGGTGACGATGTCGCCGGGACGTTGCGCATTGCCATCCGGCATATTCTCGACCAGGCCAATGACTCCGACGGCATTCACCCTGGCCTTGCGAGCAGCGAGCGCATGCATCAGCCCGGTGACGCAGGCAGCGCCCGCCATGTCGCCCTTCATGTCCTCCATGCCGGCGGCCGGCTTGATCGAGATACCGCCGGTGTCAAAGCACACGCCTTTGCCGATGAACGCAATCGGGGCGTCACCCTTGCGGCCGCCGTTCCAGCGCATGACCACCACGCGGCTCTCGCGCGCGGAGCCTTGGCCAACCCCGAGCAGCGCCTTCATGCCGAGCTTCTTCATCGCATTGATGTCGAGCACTTCGAGTGCGACACCGACTTTCTTCAGCGCGCCGGCCCTGCGCGCGAATTCCTCAGGATAGAGGACGTTGGCCGGCTCGTTGACGAGGTCGCGCGCCATCAGCACGCCATCGGCGACCGCCGCACGCGCGAGGAAGGCATGCCGGACTGCGGCGACATCGCCGACCGCGACGTTCACGGTACGGGATTTCGGCTTGTCCTCGTCGTCTTTGCGTTTGGTTTTGTACCGGTCAAAGGCATACGCCCGGAGCCGCATGCCTTGCGCAAGATCTGCAGCCTGGTCGGGCTTCATGGCGCCGCCCGGCAATTCCGCAAACAGCGTGCCCGCCGCTGCGCTCGCCGGCCACTTGCCCATGGCCAGACCGCCGAGCTTGAGGAAATCCTTCGCCTTGAGTTCAGCGGTCTTGCCTGTCCCGACCACCACCAGGCGGTCCACCTTGACGCCCTGCGGCACGATCAATTCCAGGGATGAGCCGGTCTTGCCGCTGAACCGTTCGGCCTTGGCCGCGCGTGTGATCAGGGCCACGGCGGGCCCCAGAACCCTGCGGGTGGCGGGACCCAGTTTCAGCCCGTCGTCGCAGAACACGATGAAAACGCCCTTGGCCGGAGCGGCGAAGGGGCCGAACCCAAGCTTGAGGGGGTCGGACATGCTGGGGGATCCTTATCCTGGGAACCTTGCGGCGGGACGCCTTTCAACCCATATGGCGCGCGCTCGGCCCCGCTGCAAAGGCCCAAATTGCTGGATTTAGGGGCTTTTCACAGGCCCGGTGCCCGCCTGCAAGCCATGGCTGTGCAGCCGTAATCCTTCGCCCAAATGTATCGGACTGCGGGGACTGAAAGGGCGCCAAGCCGCCTCGCGGCATTAACATTTTATTGTGCATGTTCAACGGGTTTGCCTTTGCCCGGCCACTTTGTGGACCGATCAAGGTAAACCTGACGGGGGTTGGGTTTAGGGTGTCTGCCCCCGGCGTCCGGTGGGGAAACCGGGCGGCGGGTGGGTGTACGCTGGAATTGGGGGACGGCGCCGCGGATGGGGTCGATCAGCCGATATATTTTCCGCACGACGTTTAGTGCGTTCCTGATCGTGCTGGTCAGTTTGACCGCCCTGATCTGGGTCACGCAGGCGTTGCGTGACATCGACCTGATGACCAATCAGGGCCAGAACATTCTGGTGTTCGTCGGCATTACCGGGCTGATCATTCCCTTGCTGGTCCTGGTGATCGCACCGATCGCGCTGCTGATCGCGGTGGCGCACGTGCTCAACAAGCTGTCGACCAACTCCGAAATCATCGTGATGAACGCCTCCGGCATGTCGCCGTGGTTCCTGTTCCGCTCCTTCATGACGGTGGCGCTCGTCGTTTCGCTGTTCGTCGCGGCGATCAGTGCTTATTTCGCGCCCAAGGGGTTGCGCATGTTGCGCGACAGGCTGACCGAGGTGCGCGCCAACGTGGTGCAAACGATCGTGCAGCCCGGCCGTTTCACCTCGATCGAGAACGGCGTCACCATCCACATCCGCGAGCGGCGGCCGAACGGCCAGTTGCTCGGAATTTTCCTCGACGACCGCCGCAATCCGTCAGAACGCATCACGGTGCTCGCGGAAGTCGGCGAGCTGATCGACAACAAGAACGGCACGTTCCTGATTTTGCAGAAGGGCGTCGTGCAGCGCCATGCAGTCACCGAGCGGGATCCGGCGATGGTTGTTTTCGATCGTTACGCCTTCGATCTCTCGCAGTTCGCGAGCGGCCCGCAAGCGGTGAAATATTCGATCCGCGAGCGCTACCTCTGGCAATTGATGTTTCCCGATCCGACCGACCGTTTCCATGTCGAGCAACCGGGACAGTTCCGTGCCGAACTGCACGACCGGCTGATCGCACCGTTTTACCCGCTCGCGTTCGTCGTGCTTGCCTACGCCTATCTTGGCGCGCCGCGCACCAACCGGCAAAGCCGCACGCTGTCGATGGCCGGCGCCATCGGTGCGGTGGCGCTCTTGCGCCTGATCGGTTTTGCTTCGACCGTATTCGGCGTCAACCTGCCCTGGTTGCTGGCGTTGCAGTACCTGGCGGTGGCCGGGGCATTCGGTTTCGGTCTTTATGTGATCCGGCGCGGCCTGATCCTGGAGCCGCCGGCTTTCGTCACCAATTGGATCACCGCGATCACGGAGCGCCTCACCCGGCGCTTCGCACCGTCATGAGTTGAGCATGCCGATTGTGAGTGGAACACTTGGACGGTATTTCGGCATGCGCTTCCTGAGTGCGGTGCTGCTGACGTTTGCCGGCACTTTCGCGCTGATCGCATTGCTCGATTATTTCGAAATGATGCGACGAGCCAGCGACATTCCGAACGTGTCGGCGATCCTGGTTGCAAAGGCTTCCATTTACCGTGTGCCGCAGGTGACTGAGCGGATGATGCCGTTCTGTGTGTTGATCGGCGCGATGTCCTGTTACCTCAATCTGTCGCGACGTCTCGAGCTCGTGGTCGCCCGTTCGGCCGGCATGTCGGCATGGCAGTTCATCGCGCCGGCAATCATTGTGTCGTTCGCGCTCGGCGTCGTTGGCACCGCGATCTACAATCCGTTCTCGGCATATTTGCAGGAGCGCTCGAAGCGCTTCGAGGCAGAACTGTTCGGACAGAAACCGTCCGGGTTCCAGAGTGGCGGGAGTTTCTGGGTGAGCCAGCGCTCGAGCGATGGCCAGGCGATCATCAACGCCAAATCCAGCCGCGACCAGGGCGTGACACTCAACGGCGTGTCGGTTTTCACGTTCGACAACGAGGGCCATTTCAGACAGCGGATTGAGGCGCGTGCGGCCATACTGGAACCGGGGGTCTGGCGGCTGCTCGGTGCCCGCGTCTACGCGCTCGGGGTCTTGCCGGTTGACCAGTCGGTCTACAGGCTGGCCACCAGTCTGACACCGGAACAAGTTCGCGAAAGCTTTGCGACACCCGAAACCGTGCCATTTTGGGAACTTCCGCTGTATATCAAGATCGCCGAACACGCAGGCCTGGTCGCTGCAGGCTATAGATTTCAATTCCAGAAGCTTTTGGCACGGCCATTTTTGCTGGCTGCCATGGTTTTCCTTGCCGCTGCCGTGAGTTTACGGTTCTTCCGCTTCGGCGGGGTGCAGAAAATGGTTTTAAGTGGCGTGGGAGCGGGCTTTCTGCTTTACGTTTTATCGAAAGTGACTGAGGATTTGAGCAAGGCCGAGCTGATGCACCCTGTGGCAGCGGCGTGGCTGCCTGTGCTCGCCGGGGGTCTGACGGGGATTGTTGCGTTGTTGTACCAGGAGGACGGGTGATGCCGGGTGTGGCTAGCACTCGTCCACCAACGCCCCGGCTGTGGCGCCGCGGCATCGCAGCGTTTCTTGCCGTCCTCGCCGTCACGGCCTGCGGCGGGTTGCTTACGTCTGCACCGGTCCTCGGCCAGCAACTCAAATTTCCAAAGCCGCCGCCGGCGCCAAAGAAATCCAAATTCGCCATTGCGCGCGACAAGGCCGGCCAGCAGCAGATGCTCGTCCAGGCGCGCGAGATCGATTACGACTACACCAATCATCGGATCGCCGCCGTCGGCAATGTGCAGATCTACTACAACGGATCCGCTATCGAAGCCGATCGCGTCATCTACGATCAAACCACCAAACGCCTGCACGCCGAAGGCAATGTCCGTCTCTCCGAAGAGGACGGCAAGATCACCTATGGCGAGATCATCGATCTGTCGGACGACTACCGTGACGGGTTCGTCGATTCACTGCGTCTGGACTCGCCCGACCAGACCCGCATGGCGGCCGCCCGCGCCGAACGCAGGGGTGGAAACTTCACCGTCTTCCACAGCGGTGTCTACACTGCCTGCGCGCCCTGCAAGGACGATCCGAAAAAGCCGCCATTGTGGCAGGTCAAGGCCGCCCGCATCATTCACGATCAGGGCGAGAAGATGATCTATTTCGAAGACGCGCGCATCGAATTCTTCGGTCAGCCGCTCGCCTGGTTTCCCTACCTGGCGACGCCCGACCCGACCGTCAAGCGCAAGACCGGGTTCCTGATACCGTCGATCACGTCGAATTCGAAATACGGGGTGGCGGTTGAAGTGCCGTACTACTGGGCACTGGCGCCGGACTATGATGTCACCGTCGCGCCGATGATCACCACCAAGCAGGGTTTGCTGCTGCAGGGCGAATTCCGTCAGCGGCTGATCAACGGCGCCTATTCAATCCGCGGCGCCGGCATCCGCCAGCTCGACAAGGATTACTTTATCCACTCCGACGGCACGACGACGCCCGGCTTTCGTGACTGGCGCGGCAGCGTGGAAAGCACCGGCCAGTTTGCGCTCAACGAAAAATGGGTGTGGGGCTGGGATGCGGTGATGCTGTCGGACAAGACATTCCTGCAGGACTACAACCCGCATTTGTCGAAATACCGTGTCACCGATCCGTTCCAGTCCGGGAGCACCGAAGGTATTTCGCAGCTCTATCTCGCCGGCAAGGGCAACCGCAGCTATTTCGACGCGCGCACCATCTATTACCTGGGCTTCTCCGAAGCGGACTCGCAGAGCCAGATCCCGGTTATTCATCCGGTCATCGACTACACGTACACCTTCGATCATCCGGTTATCGGTGGCGAGTTCAGCTACGACGTGAACTTCACGAGCCTGACGCGCAAGCAGGCGGACTTTGACGCGATCACTCAGACCGCGATGAACGCCGGCACCTGCACGCAAACTGCCGATCCTGCGATCAAGAACGCCAGCAACTGCCTGCTGCGCGGCATCCCCGGCACTTACAGCCGGTTCTCAGCGGAGACACGTTGGCGCCGCAGCATCACTGATCCATACGGTCAGGTATTCACACCATTTGTTTCGCTCCGCGCCGATGCCGGCGCCATGCAGATCAAATCCGATCCGGGCGTGTCCAACTACATCACCACCGGCGACAGCAATCTGGTCCGCGCCATGCCGACGGTCGGATTGGAGTATCGCTATCCGTTCATCAGTGTGGAGTCGTGGGGCACACAAACCCTGGAGCCGATTGCGCAGATCATCGCGCGGCCGAATGAAACGCAAATCGGACAATGGCCGACCGAAGACGCGCAGAGCCTGATCTTCGACGACAGCAATGTGTTCCGCGTCAACAAATTCTCCGGCTGGGACCGTGTCGAAGGTGGCGGCCGCGCCAATTACGGCGTGCAATATACCGCCCAGTTCAATCGCGGCGGTTTCGTCAACGCGCTGTTTGCCGAGTCCTACCAGTTGTTCGGCGAGAATTCTTTCGCCGTCGGGGGCACCACCAATACCGGACTGGACAGCGGCCTCGACACCACCCGCTCCGACTATGTGGCACGGCTGGCGTTTCAGCCGAACGCGACTTATTCATTCGTTTCCCGCTTCCGCTTCGACAAGGACAACTTCGCGGTGCGCCGGTTCGAGCTGGAATCCCACGCCAGCTTCGACCGCTGGAATCTGGGCCTGCTCTACGGCGACTATGCCGCACAGCCCGAGCTGGGGTTCCTCGACCGCCGCCAGGGCATATTGGGCACCGGTTCGGTCAAGCTTGACGCCAACTGGGTGGCGCTGGGCGGGGCCCGCTATGACATCATCGCCGGCAAGTTCGACCAGACCCGCGTCGGCCTCGGCTATGTAGACGATTGCTTCATCTTGGCCCTGAATTACATTACTAACTACACGTATAGTGGGAACCCCTCAGCGAACCACCAGATCATGCTGCAACTGAGCCTGCGTACGATCGGCGGCACAGCGGTAAGCCAGGGGGTAAGCGGGCTGGGCGGGCTTTGACCTGGAGCCGACGCCGGCGCACTGGACAGCCAGCGCACCTGAACAGTGGAAATCGTGATGTCTGGGATCAACGTGAGACTTCGTCCGTTTCGTCGATGGCTGGCGAGCATGGCGTTCGCCGCGGCTCTCGGCATGCCGGTCGTCGCCGTGGCGCAGGTGATGGTCGTCGTCAACGGGTCACCGATCACCGCCTACGACATCGAGCAGCGGACCAAGTTGATCGCAACGTCGACCCACAAAACGCCTTCGCGCCAGGAGGTCATCAACGAGCTGATCGACGATCGGGTCAAGATCGCCAAGGCCAAGTCTTACGGATTGGAGGTCAGCGACAAGGAGGTCGATCAGGCGTTTTCGGGTATGGCGCAACGCCAGCACATATCGGAAGAACAATTCATGCAGGTCCTCAGCCGCGTCGGAATATCCGCGAACACCGTCAAGGCGCGCATCCGCGCCGAGATGACCTGGAACCAGCTGGTTCGCGGTAAATTCGGCTCCGCACTTCAGGTTGGCGACTCCGATGTCGCCAGTGCGCTGCGCGACCGCAACGAAAGCGAAAAAGCCGCCGAAGCCGTTGGCTATATCTACACGCTCTACCCTGTGATGGTTGTCGTCCCGCGCGCCTCGAGCGCCGCCATCGTGGAGGCGAAGCGCCGCGAAGCGGAAGGCTTGCGCGGACAATTCACCTCCTGCAAAGAGGGCCTCGCCCTTGCGCGCGCACTGCGCGACGTTGCAGTGCGCGAACCGGTCACGCGGAGTTCGGCCGATCTCGCGCCACAATTGCGCGAACTGCTCGGCAACATGCAGATTGGACACCTGACCACGCCGGAGGTCACGGCGCAGGGACTCCAGATGTTCGCCCTTTGCGAAAAGAAGGAGACCAAGGCTGACTCGCCGATCAAGCGCCAGCTGCGCGAACAGATATACGCCAAGCGATTTGAAGCCGAATCCAAGCGTTACCTGGACGAAATCCGCAGATCAGCAATGATCGAATATAAAGACCGACGATGAGCGCAGCCGCGGTCCGTCCTCTGGCGTTGACGCTCGGCGAGCCGGCGGGCATCGGCCCCGACTTGACTCTCGCCCTTTGGCAGCGCCGCGCTGAACTTGATCTGCCTGCATTTTACATCATCGGCGACCCCGGCTTTCTCAAAGGCCGCGCGCGGCTGCTTGGTCTCGACATTCCGCATGAGATCGTGGCGCCGGAGCAAGCGGTCGCAACATTTGCGCGGTCTCTGCCGGTTGTCGCGCTCGATTTGCCCGTCACTGCGGTGCCGGGAAAGCCCGACGCATCAAGCGCGCCGGCGGCGATCGCCTCGATCCGCCGCGCTGTCGACGACGTCTTGACCGGGCGCGCCGGCGCCGTGGTTACCAATCCGGTTGCCAAGAACGTTCTGTATCGGTCCGGCTTTGCCGAGCCAGGCCATACCGAATTTCTCGGGCGTCTCGCGGCAGAGGCGACGGGCAAGCCGGTGCATCCGGTGATGATGTTGTGGTCGAATGAACTCGCAGTGGTGCCGGTAACCATTCACTTGCCGCTGCGCGACGTGGTCACGGTGCTGACCGCCGATCTGATTGTGGAGACCGGCCGGATCGTGGCCCGTGACTTGATTGCCCGTTTCGGTATCGCGCGCCCGCGCATTGCCGTTGCAGGGCTCAATCCGCACGCCGGCGAGGAAGGCTCGCTCGGCGAAGAGGATGCTACCATCGTGGCGCCGGCCGTCGCACAGCTCAGGGCCGACGGTATCGACGCACGCGGACCACTGCCGGCCGATACGCTTTTTCACCAGAAGGCGCGGACGACTTATGACGTCGCCATGTGCATGTATCACGACCAGGCGCTGATCCCGATCAAGACACTGGCTTTCGATTGCGCAGTGAACGTGACGCTAGGCTTGCCGTTTGTACGCACCTCGCCCGACCATGGCACTGCCTTCGACATTGCCGGCAAGGGCAGCGCCGATCCGTCGAGCCTGATCGCGGCTCTCCGGCTGGCCGCGCGGCTCACTGCATCTGCACCGGCGCTGGCGCCAGCAATTTGATGGCGCAGATCGACGACCTGCCGCCGCTGCGAGACGTCATCCGCCGCCATGGCCTTACGGCCCGGAAATCCCTTGGCCAGAATTTCCTGCTCGATCTCAATCTGACGGCGCGCATCGCGCGCGCGGGCGGATCGCTTGAGGACGTCACGGTCGTGGAAATCGGTCCCGGTCCGGGTGGCCTCACACGCGCGCTGCTGGCGTCCGGCGCCAAACGTGTCATCGCCATCGAGCGCGATGAGCGCGCGATTGCCGCATTGGAAGAGATCGTCGCGCGTTATCCCGGCCGGCTCGACGTGGTCGCCGGCGATGCCTTGCGCTTCGATCCGCGCGCGCATCTTGCCGGTGAAACGGTCCGCGTCATCGCCAACCTGCCCTACAACATCGCGACCGCATTGCTTATTGCCTGGCTGACGACCGAGCCATGGCCGCCCTGGTATGACGCGCTGGTGCTGATGTTCCAGCGTGAAGTGGCCGAGCGCATCGTGGCCGCGCCCGGCGGCAAAGCCTACGGCCGGCTGTCGGTGCTGGCGGGCTGGCGCTGCGAAGCCAGGATCCTGTTCGACGTTTCGCCATCCGCATTCGTGCCGGCGCCCAAGGTGACATCGTCAATCGTCCGGCTGATACCGCGCGCGGCACCGCTTGCCTGCGACGCCCAGGCACTGCAACGCGTGACCGAGGCCGCTTTCGGACAGCGCCGCAAGATGCTGCGCCAAAGCCTGAAATCGCTGGGTGTAGACGCGGGCGCACTGCTTGCCGACGCCGGCATCGAACCGACGGCGCGAGCGGAAGAGATCCCGATCGAAGGTTTTGTTGCGCTTGCACGGGCACTGGCGAATAAATGATGCTGTCATGGCCGGCGCAGGCAAGGTATCCAGTAGTCCAGCCGGGAGTATCGATGCCGCAGATGCACCGCCAATCCTTGACGGCCTATGGCGCGCCCTTGTGCGAGACCGTAGTCGAAGTGCCGCAACCAAAAGGCACCGAGGTGCTGGTGCGGATCACCCGCTGCGGTGTCTGCCATTCCGACCTGCATATGCAGGACGGATATTTCCTGCTTGGCGACGGCAAGCAGCTCGACGTGCGTGCAGGGCGCACGCTGCCGTTCACGCTCGGGCACGAAATCGCCGGCGTGATCGAGAGCGCGGGGTCGGACGCAGATGACGCTGTGCCCGGCGCCAAAGTTGCAGTGTACCCCTGGATCGGCTGCGGCAAATGTCCGGCATGCCAGGCAGGCGACGAGAATATCTGCGCCGCGCCGCGCCATCTTGGGATTACGGTCGACGGTGGCTACGCCACGCATGTGCTGGTGGCGCACCCGCGCTACCTGATCGACTATGCACCGTTGCCTGCGGCCTATGCCGGCGCGCTGATGTGCTCGGGCTTGACGGCCTACGGCGCCCTCAAGCGACTGGCAGACCGCGCCGCGCGCGCTCCGCTCCTGCTGGTCGGCATGGGCGGCGTCGGATTGATGGGTCTCGCGCTCGCCCGTGCCATGTACGGTACGGCACCCTATGTCGCCGACATCGACGCAAAAAAACGCGAGGCCGCGCTCGCCGCCGGGGCAGCGATTGCCTTCGATCCCGCCGATCCAGGCGCCCGCAAGGAATTGCTCAAGGCCAGTGGCGGCATCTACGCGGCGTGCGATTTCGTCGGTTCCGACAAGTCACTCAATTTCGCAACGAGCGTTCTGGCCAAGGGCGGCAAGGTGGTGGTGACCGGGCTGATCGGCGGCACCTATACGACTGCGGTCACCATGTTCTCGCTCAAGGCCATGGCAATCGAAGGCACGCAGACCGGCACGCTTTCGGAGGCACGCGAAGTTATCGACCTGGTGCGGACAAAAAATATCCCGGCCCCGCCGATTGCCGAACGGCCGCTCGCCCTGGCATCGCAGACACTCGACGATCTGCGCGGTGGACGCATCGTCGGGCGCGTGGTGCTGACGGCCTAGATCTTTGCCTGTAATCCGCGAACGAAATCCGAAAGTCCCGGCTGACGCTCGCGCTTGAGCCGCTCGGCAGAAAGCACCGCCTTCACCTCGTCGAAGGCCTGACCGAGTTCGCGGTTGATCACCACATAGTCGTATTCCGCCCAGTGGCTCATTTCATCGGCGGCCTTGGCCATGCGGCGGTGAATGGTCTCAAAGTCGTCCTGCGCGCGCGCCTTCAGCCGCCGCTCGAGCTCGGGGATCGAGGGCGGCAGCACGAACACGCTGACCAGATCGGTGCGCGCCTTCTCGCGCAATTGCTGGGTGCCCTGCCAGTCGATGTCGAACAGGACATCGCGCCCGGCGGCAAGCGCGTCCATCACCGGTTGTCTTGGCGTGCCGTAGAAGTTGTCGAACACCTCGGCCCATTCCAGCAGCTCGTTTTTCTCTACCAGCGCGTGGAAATTCCGCTGATCGATGAAATGGTAATCGCGGCCGTCCTTTTCGCTGGGACGCATCTTGCGCGTCGTCACCGACACAGACAGCGCCACGTTCTTGTCCTCTTCGAGCAATTTGCGCGACAGCGTGGTTTTGCCGGCGCCCGAGGGTGACGACAGCACCAGCATCAATCCACGGCGGGCGATGATGTTTTTTTTCTCCTGCTGTTTCGCCATCACGGAGTCACTCCAGGTTCTGCACCTGCTCGCGGAACTGCTCGACCGTGCTCTTGAGCCCGAGACCGATATTGGTGAGCTCGGTATCATTGGCCTTGGCCGTGAGCGTATTCGATTCGCGATTGAGTTCCTGCGCAAGAAAGTCGAGCTTGCGGCCGACAGCACCGCCGGACGCGAGCAGCTTTTGCGCCTGCGCCACATGCGAGGCCAGCCGGTCCAGCTCCTCGCGGATGTCGGCCTTGCTGGCAATCAATATTGCTTCCTGATGCAACCGGTCAGAATCAAAACGCTCCGAAGCCGATAGCAGCGTCGCGACCTGCTCCTTGAGCCGCGCCTTGATCGCCTCGGGCTTGCGGCCCGGGGCTTTCTCGGCGCGGGCGGCAAGCGAAGCGATTTCTTCAAGTCGCTCCGACAGCAGCCGGCCCAGTGTCGCGCCTTCCTCGCCGCGCATGGCAAGGAGATCAGCGAGCGCCTTGTCGAATCCGGCGACGATGGCGGTCTCGGCGGCGCGACGGTCCTCTTCGCGCTCGTCTTCTTCAGTTACTTCGATCACGCCTTTGAGCGACAGGATACCGTCAAGGCTCGGTGGTGCGGCTTCGACCTTTCCGCTCAACCTTTGCAGCGTGGCGAGCACCGCTGCCAGAACCGGCTCGTTGACCTTGACGGTCGGCGCCACGCCTTTGCGTTCGACCGTCAGATTGCCATAGACGGTGCCGCGGGAAAGCTTCTCTGCAGCGCGCGCGCGCGTCGGACCTTCGACGGCATCCCAGCCGGGCGGCAGTCGCAACCGCACGTCGAGACCCTTGGCATTGACCGATTTGAGCTCCCAGCTCCAGGCATAGGCACCGGTGACGCCGTGGCCGCGAGCAAATCCGGTCATGCTCGACAAGGCCATAAAATCGTTTCTCGTTCTGCTGGAATTGCGAAGCCGCGGAGACCTTAACGACGAGGCCGCGCGCTCACAAGTCCGATCAGCGTGCGATTCCGAAGACCGGCCACCGGTCTCCGGCGACGATCACACACAAACAAAAGACTTCACGGTTTTGCACCGTTGGGCCTGGCCGTGCCGGTTGCCGGCTGGTCCGGCTCCTGCGCCTTGCCGCGCTCGATCACGCGCAAACGCGCCACGTTCTTCTGATGCTGCTCATAGGTCTCGGAGAACACATGGCTGCCGGTGCCATCGGCGACGAAAAAGAGTTCCTTGGTGCGCGCCGGATTGGCGGCGGCCTCGAGTGAAGCGCGTCCCGGATTGGCGATCGGGCCCGGCGGCAGGCCCTCAATCACATAAGTATTGTAAGGCGTCGGCTGCTCGATCTCGCTTTTCATGATCGGACGGCCAAGCGAGCCTTTGCCCCCGGTCAGGCCGTAGATGATGGTCGGATCGGACTGCAGCCTCATCTTGTTCTTCAGCCGGTTGATGAACACGGCGGCCACGCGTGAACGCTCACCGTCCTTGCCGGTCTCCTTTTCCACGATCGATGCGAGCGTGACCAGTTGCTCCGGCGTCTTGACGGGCAAGTCCTGCATGCGGTGCGCCCAGACTTCCTGAAGAACGTGTTTGTGCGCCTGCTGCATGCGCTGGATGATCTGTTCACGGGTCATCCCGCGAGTGAATTTATAGGTCTCAGGCAGCAGCGTTCCTTCGCGCGGGATTTCCTGGATCTGTCCCGTGAGCGCCTTGTTCTCGAGCAGGCGGGCGACGATCTGTTCGGAGGTCAGGCCTTCGGGGATCGTCACCGCATGCTGCACCACCTTGCCTTCGATGATGGTCTCGACCACATCGGCGAGGCTGGCATGTCTGGTAAATTGATATTCGCCGTGCTTGAGCTCTCCGCGCGCCTTGAGCACCGTAACCCCGCCGACAAAGACCCAAGGCTGATCGATCACGCCTTCGCGCACCAGCAGGTCGGAAATATCCTTGATACCGAGGCCGCGCGGAATATTGACCACCTTGTCCTGCTCAAGCGGCCCCGGCGCGTCGAAACGCTGCTTGCCGACATACAACGCGGCGCCCACAACAACCGAGACCAGCACGAGGATGGTGAAGATCGCATTGCCGACAATCACGACCGGATGACGCACCCGCCGCGAACGGCGCATCATCGAAGGGACGCGTTGCGGCTCAAGTGCGGCGCGGGGGCTGCGCGGCAGCACCGGCCCGCCGCTGGAAGGCGGCACCGCAGGGTGAGACGGTTCTCGGCCGTCGCCGCTTTGCGCTGGATCGGATTTCACGCGTTCGCTCTCGTTGACAGTACAGGCAAACTCACTTCAGCGCACTCCCGCGTCCTGGCACTTGCGAAACTACCAGCCGCGTTCGCAGGTTAGAATGAATTATGGCGAAAGCTTGGGGCCTCCGCCGGCGCAGCTGAGACGGCATCCTTTGCTAGTCGACATAGCGGCGGAAGATCAGCGAGGCGTTTGTTCCACCGAATCCAAATGAGTTCGACAGGACCGTGTCGATCTCGCGCTTGCGCGCCACATGCGGCACGAGGTCGATGGGTGTTTCGACCGATGGGTTGTCGAGGTTGATCGTGGGCGGTGCAACCTGGTCGCGGATGGCCAGAATCGAGAAGATCGCCTCCACCGCACCGGCGGCGCCGAGCAAATGGCCGATGCAGGATTTTGTCGAAGACATCGAGATGCGCCCGGCGGCGTTGCCGACCAGCCGCTGCACCGCGCCGAGTTCGATCTCGTCGCCGAGCGGCGTCGAGGTGCCGTGCGCGTTGATGTAGTCGATATCTCCGGGGGTAATACCGGCGCGCTTGAGTGCCATGCTCATGCAGCGGAATGCGCCGTCACCATCGGGCGACGGGGCAGTGATGTGATAGGCGTCGCCCGACAGGCCGTAGCCGGTGAGTTCGGCATGGATCCTGGCTCCACGCGCCTTGGCGTGGTCGAGCGCTTCGAGCACCAATACGCCGGCCCCCTCACCCATGACGAAACCGTCGCGCGCCTTGTCGTAAGGCCGCGACGCATGCGTGGGGTCGTCGTTGAACCCGGTGGAGAGCGCACGCAGTGCCGCAAATCCGGCAAGCGAAATCCGGTTGACCGGCGATTCCGCGCCGCCCGCCACCATGACTTCCGCGTCGCCCAGCGCGATCATTCGTGCCGCGTCACCGATTGCATGCGCGCCAGTCGAACACGCGGTGACCACCGCGTGATTTGGACCCTTAAGACCGAATTCGATCGACACATAACCTGACGCAAGATTGATGATGCGACCGGGAATGAAGAACGGTGAAATCCGGCGCGGACCCTTCTCGTGAAGAATGACGGCGTTTTCCGCGATGCCTTCGACACCGCCGATGCCCGAGCCGATCAGCACGCCGGTTCTGGTCTGGTCTTCGTAGCTCTCGGGACGCCAGCCGGCGTCATCGAGCGCCTGGCGGGCCGCACACATGCCGTAAGCAATGAATCCGTCGACCTTGCGCTGCTCCTTCGGCTCCATCCATTGATCCGGATTGAACGTGCCGTCAGAGCCGTCACCACGCGGGATCACGCCGGCGATCTGGCAGGAGATGTCAGAGACATTGAAAGTTTCGATCTTCCTGGCGCCGCTCTCGCCCTTGAGCAGACGTTGCCATGTCGTCTCCACGCCGCATCCAAGCGGCGTCAACATCCCCATACCGGTAACGACAACACGTCTCATGGCCGGCTCCGAGCCAAACTAAGCGCCTCTACGCTCCGCGCCACGGGCATAGCCGGATTTTCAACGGCTAGTGAAGCGATTGGGCAGCGCGCCGCGCGTTTGCTCAGCTTTTGGCGTTCTTTTCGAGAAACTTGACCGCGTCGCCGACCGTGAGAATGGTTTCGGCGGCGTCGTCAGGAATTTCGCAACCGAATTCCTCCTCGAAAGCCATCACGAGCTCGACGGTGTCGAGACTGTCGGCTCCAAGATCGTCGATGAAGCTCGCTTGTTCCGTCACCTTGTCGGGCTCAACTCCCAGGTGCTCCACGACGATCTTTTTCACCCGCTCGCCAATGTCACTCATCGTTCCAACCTCGTGCTTTTTAGATTGGGCTGCGACCCCGGACAGAGTAGCAACCATCGCGGAATGGCCTCGTCGTGGTTGACGGTGGCGAGACGACCTTCGATCGCGGTAGTCAGTTGCGACTTCCGCTATCGGCCGCCCCAGCCGGGCCGAATTTCGGTTACCATACTTCAATTGGGTTGACTAGCGCGGGCAAGCGTAGCTGGGCAAGCCCCGAAAAGCCAAGCCTTTCCCTTCTGGTTTGCGCATGATCTTGCCCAAAAACCGGTCCCCGCTTTTCGGGATCATGCGCTATATCATGGCCATCCCACCGTTGACGTGAATGGTCTGCCCGGTGACGTATGCCGCCTCATTCGAGGCGAGATAGACCGCAGCAGCAGCCACATCCTGTGGCGTTCCGAGCTTGGCCGCGGGCACCCTGGCCAAAATGGCCTCGCGCTGCTTGTCGTTGAGCTTCTCCGTCATTGCGGAGGCGATGATGCCGGGTGCAATGCAGTTGGCGGTGACGTTGCGCTTGGCATATTCCGCGGCCACCGACTTCATCATTCCGACCATGCCCGCCTTCGAGGCAGTGTAGTTGCCTTGCCCCGGATTGCCGGTGAAGCCGACCACCGAGGATATGCCGATGACGCGACCCCAGCGCCGGCGCATCATTGTCGTGACCGCCGCGCGGGTCAGGCGGAAGGTGGCGGTCAGATTGACCGCAATCACGCGATCCCAATCCTCATCGCGCAGCTGGACGAACAGATTGTCGCGATTGACGCCGGCATTGGCGACCAGAATGTCGAGCTTCTGCATTTTCTCTTCCGCGCTCGGCACCAGCGCCTCGACCGCGTCCTTGTCCGCAAGATCACATGGCAGCACGTGAACGCGGCTGCCGAGCGCTGCAGCGAGTGCATCGAGCGCATCTTGCCGCGTGCCGGAAACTGCGACCGTGGCACCCTGTGCGTGCAACGCGCGTGCGATTGCTTCGCCGATAGCGCCGGTCGCGCCGGTCACCAGTGCTGACTTGCCCGCAAGATCAAACATCATGCGTTCCTCCCCGCCTTGAAAGCGGCGACATCCTCGGGACCGCCGATCGCAGCCGTGGTTGCGGAGGTGGCGATGCGCTTGATCAGACCACTGAGGACTTTGCCGGCACCGATCTCGCAGAAACTAGCAACGCCGGCGTTTGCCATGAACGCCACCGACTCGCGCCAGCGCACAGTGCCCGTGACCTGTTTGACCAGCGCTTGCACGATCTCAGAAGGCTCCTGCACCGCTTTGGCCAGCACGTTCGCCACGACAGGCACGACCGGTGCCTTGACCGAAACATTCGCCAACGCCTGCGCCATCACCTCGGCGGCGGGCTGCATCAACGCACAATGGAATGGCGCGGACACCGGCAACAACATAGCGCGCTTGGCGCCCCTGGTCCTGGCGATATCAACCGCACGTTCAACAGCCGCCTTGTCACCCGACACCACCACCTGACCGCCGCCATTGTCGTTGGCTGCCTGGCAGACCTGACCTTGTGCGGCCTCGGCTGCAACCGCCGCCGCAGCATCGAACTCGAGTCCAATGAGCGCCGCCATGGCGCCAGCGCCGACCGGCACCGCTTTCTGCATCGCCTGCCCGCGTGTGCGCAGGAGCCGCGCCGCGTCAGCAATTCCGAAGGCGCCGGCCGCGGCCAGTGCCGAATATTCGCCCAGCGAGTGGCCGGCAACGAACTGCGCATCGCGCTTGAGATCGAGGCCTGCTTCGGTTTCCAGTACGCGCATGACCGCAAGCGAGACCGCCATCAGCGCAGGCTGGGCGTTCTCGGTGAGGGTGAGCGTCTCGATCGGGCCCTCGAAGATGATGGTACTCAGCTTGTCGTTGAGGGCTACATCGACTTCTTCGAATACCGTGCGCGCCGGTGCAAAATTGCCCGCGAGCGCCTTGCCCATGCCGACCGTCTGGCTGCCCTGGCCAGGAAACACGAATGCGACCGCCATGCCCCTCTAAACCTTCTCCGATTTGGCGAAATCGGGCCGAAAGACACCGCATGGCGGGCCCTGTCAAGCGTCGCCAGGTGCGGTAACCAAGCAACAAGACTTGATCAGCTAAGGTGGCGTTAATCTTTGAGAGAGAACCGCGAATGGCGGACCTGCCGACCGACGACGATCTTGCGCGCGCGCGCCGCGATCCTGCATTCCGCCACGAGCTCCTGGCCAAGAACCTGGACCGGCTGCTCGAGGCGCTCAACAAGATGCGGCGGGTCAAAGAACCGACCCCTGTGCACGTGCAACAGATCCGCGAAGGCGTCGATCTTGCGGTCAAGCTCGCCGACAGGCTGCACCAGAACGGCAACAATCGGGGCCCCCGCGCCGCATAAGCGCCCGCGCGACTTTGATACCGCCGGTGCTTGCCTTTTTCGGCCTATTCCGCCTATAACCCGCCCACTCCGTCGATCCTGGTTGGGAGCTGAACGGACGGCCGGATTTCCTCGAGAAATACGGTAGGGCCAGTCGGCCCGGCGTCCCGTGTTCCCGCCTTCAGAGCATTCGAGCCTTTCCCGAAGGGCTCGAGGGGCTAGGCGCCAGGGTCGAGGAATTTGGGACGAAAACTGGAAAGGCTTTTCATGCCGCTTTACGAACACGTCTATCTGGCGCGCCAGGACCTCAGCGCGCAGCAGGTGGAGGAATTGACCACGCAGCTCTCGGGCGTCATCACTCAGATGGGCGGCACCGTCAGCAAGAACGAATATTGGGGGCTGAAGTCCCTCACCTACCGCATCCGCAAGAACCGCAAAGCGCACATGACCCTGCTCAATGTCGACGCTCCGGCGGCGGCGCTCAATGAAATCGAGCGCCAGGAACGGCTGAATGAGGACGTACTGCGCTATCTCACGATCCGCGTCGAAGCGCATGAAGAAGGCCCCTCTGCAATGATGCGCAAATCCGACCGCGACGATCGCGGCGAGCGTGGCGATCGTGGTGATCGCGGTCGCGGCGAACGCCGCCCGCGGCGCGATGACGCGGACGATGAAGGCGAATCCATTGTGACCGCGGTGGAGGAATAGACCATGGCATTCTCCCCGCAAGGCGGCGCCCGTCGTCCGTTCTTCCGCCGACGCAAGACATGTCCATTTTCCGGCGCCAACGCGCCGAAGATCGACTACAAGGACGTCAAGCTGCTGCAACGCTACGTGTCGGAACGCGGCAAGATCGTACCGAGCCGCATTACCGCGGTCTCGGCCAAGAAGCAGCGCGAACTGGCGCAGGCGATCAAACGCTCGCGCTTCCTCGGCCTGCTTCCATATGTGATCAGATAGAGACCGAAACTGAAACGAGGCTTCCGGGAAAACTCCGGGAGCCGATGGTTGGGGCGGGCATGGATCCGTCTCTAACCGCTCGAAGAGCGGGACAGCTCGTGATGATGCAGATCGCCTTGATCGGAATTGGAGCCGGTGCCGCGGCGGCTTTGCTGTTCGCCTCGGTCATGTCGGGCTCGTTTCTTTCCGTCGCCCTGTTCTATCTGGCTCCGCTGCCCATGCTGATTGCCGGCCTCGGCTGGGGTCACTGGACGGCGATGGCGGCGGCGCTCGTCGGCGCGCTCACCCTTGGCCCGGTTTTCGGCCCGGTATTCTCCGTCACATTTTTTGCTGGCGCCGGCCTGCCCGCCTGGTGGCTCAGCTACCTCGCCATGCTGGCGCGGCCAGTCGCGAATGGCGGCGGCGCAGGTTCCGCCAAGCTTGAATGGTATCCGCCCGGCAGGCTTGTGGTCTGGGCGGCGATCCTCGCAACGCTGGTCGTGGTCGTAGCCATTCCGAATTTCGGCACCGACGGCGAGAGCTTTCGCGCCGGCCTGCGCAGCGCGCTCTCGCAGTTGTTGCGACTGGAGGCGGGTCAGCCCACGGATGCCCCGCTCAGCATTCCTGGCGTGTCGAGGCCGGAAAAACTGCTCGACTTCCTTGTGTCCGCCATTCCGCCGGCGGCCGCGGTGCTCGCCACGGTTACCAATGTGCTCAATCTCTGGCTGGCGGCAAGCATCGTGAAGTTTTCCGGCTTGCTCAAGCGGCCGTGGCCACAGCTTTCGGCCATGACATTTCCGCGCTCACTCACCGCCGGGCTCGCGGTCACCATGATCCTGAGCTTCCTCGGCGGCCTCGTCGGCGTCGTCGCCGGCGTTTTGTCTGCAAGCTTGCTGATGGCCTATGGCGTTCTCGGTTTGGCGGTGCTGCATGCCGTCACGCAAGGCATGGCAAGCCGCGCCTTCCTGCTCGGCGGCGTCTACGTCGCCGTAATCATGATTGGCTGGCCGGTGCTGGCACTTTGCCTGCTCGGCCTGATCGACGCCATTTTGGATATACGCGCCCGGATCGCACGCAGGCGCGGGCCTCCTGCGCCCACCTGACATGAGACATTCGACAACAACATCGAGACAACCCAACAAACTGATCAAGGAGTAACGACAATGGAAGTGATCCTGCTCGAGCGCGTCGGCAAGCTCGGCCAAATGGGCGATGTCGTACGTGTGAAGGACGGCTTCGCCCGCAACTTTTTGCTGCCACGCGGCAAGGCTCTGCGAGCGACGGCGGAAAACAAGTCGCGGTTTGAATCCATGAAAGCCGAACTGCAGGCGCGCAATCTTGAACTCAAGGGCAAGGCCGATTCAGTTGCCGCCACCCTCGACGGCAAGACGATCGTTGTGCTCCGCCAGGCCAGCGAATCCGGCCAGCTGTTCGGCTCGGTCTCGACCCGCGATATCGCAAGCATGCTCAATGCAGACGGCGCGGATGTGAGCCGCTCGCAGGTCGCCCTCAATGCCCCGATCAAGACAATCGGCCAGCACAAGGTACCGCTGGCGTTGCACCCCGAAGTCGAGACGAACATCACCGTCATCGTCGCGCGAAGTGCACAAGAGGGCGAGCGCATCGCGCGCGGCGAAGACGTCACGGTCCAACGCACGCCGGATGAAGAGGAAGCGGCAGAGGCTGCCGCCGCCGCGGAAGCCTTTTTCGAGCCGGAAGCGGCCAAAGCCTTGCGCGAGAGCGAGCAGCCGGCCGGCGATGCAGATGCGCAGGTCGAAGGTGACGGCAAGAAGCCGGCAAAATCTGCAAGAAAGAAAAAGGGTAGAGAAGAGGACGAGGCCTGATCGCGCCCGGATTTTTGGCGGGCGTCAGACCGGGTTCAGTCGGATTTTGGCTTGTCGTCCGATTTGGATTCCGGCTTCGCATCGGGTTTGGCGTCGCTGGCCTTTGGCTCGCTCGCCTTGGCTTCGGCGGGCTTGCTTTCGGCGGCCTTCGCCTCGCTCGACTTGGCGTCGCTCGACTTGGTCTCGCTGGGATTGGTCTGGGTCGACTTGGCTTCGTCCGGCTTCGCTTCGTCGCGCTTGGAGTCGCCCGATTTGATGTCAGGCTTCATTTCGGGCTTGGCATCGCCGGCCTTGCTCTCTTCCGGCTTTTTCCCGGACTTGCTCTCGTCCTTCTTCACATCCTTCTTGGTTTTGGCGTCGCCCTTTGCCGTCCGCTTGCCCGGGGCTGCCCGTTTGTTGGGCGGCGGCCCCTTATCGGTGGATTCCACATAAGCCGCGATAGCGGCGGCGGTTTCTTTACTCGCGGTATAATGCTCACGCAGGAAGTTCTTGAGGCCGAACACCCCGGTTGATCTGGAAAGCCCCTGGGTCGTCTTGTGACAAATCGCGCAGTCCGACGCGAACAGCTGTGCCGGGGTCTTGCCTGAATCCAGATTTTCCTGTGCCGCAGCCGGGCCCGCGAAACCGAAGGTCAACACGGCAATTGCCAATCCGATACCTTGCCTTAAGCCCATCATGATCCCTGGCCCCTTCAATCGCTGCCCTTACGTCGCCCACAGCGGGCACCCGCGAGCCGCAGTGTTGATAGCGCATTATCGCCAGATTGTGACCTTCGCCAGAATTGCAGGCGGGCTGCAGATTGCAGCATTGCCGGGCGGCCGGAACTTTGATTAAATACCTAAGTTACCAGTGGTTGGACGCGTTCAACGGGGCGCCTTCGGCAAGTGGGGAGAGCATAGCCCGCGATACGCGGAGTTTTTCAGTGATGGAGGCGGCCGATGGACCGGTTGCTTCGATTTCTGCTCAAGACCTTTGTCCGGCGAGGGACATTTAAAGTCACCACCTCGCGCGGCACGGTCTTGACCTTCGGCGATGGGACCGGCCGTCCGGTGTCGGTCCGTTTTGCCTCCCGCGCGGCCGAATGGGGAATTCTGCTCGATCCCGAGCTCAAATTCGGCGAAGCCTACATGAACGGTACTTTCGTGGTCGAGGAAGGCTCGATCGCAGATGTGCTTGCCATCATGCTCGGGCAAAATTCCGAGCTGCCGCATTGGGCGCGGCCGCAATGGCTACTGCGCTACCTCGCCCGGCGCATCAAACAGTTCAATCCCCGCCAGCGCGCGCGTAACAACGTCGCGCACCACTACGATCTCGATGGGCGCCTGTATTCGCTGTTCCTCGACGCCGACCGGCAATACAGCTGCGGATATTTCGAAAGTCCCGGGCAGCCGCTCGACGACGCGCAACTGGCAAAGAAACGGCATCTCGCCGCAAAGCTGGTGCTCGAGCGCAGCATGGGCGACAAGGATCTGCGTGTGCTCGACATCGGCTGCGGCTGGGGCGGGCTCGGCCTGTACCTCGCCGAAGTCGCCGGCGCCGATGTGACCGGTGTCACACTGTCACAGGAACAGCACGCGATCGCCAACGAACGCGCGGCGGAAAAGGGGCTGTCCAAACGCGCCCGTTTCCGTCTGCAGGATTATCGCGACGCGCCTGGACCATTCGACCGCATCGTGTCGGTGGGAATGTTCGAACACGTCGGCGTCAATCATTATGACACGTTCTTCCGCAAATGCGCGGAACTGCTGGCCGAAGACGGCGTGGCAGTGCTGCATTCAATCGGTCGCTCGGAAGGACCGAACGTCACCAATCCGTGGATCGCGAAATACATTTTCCCGGGCGGCTACATTCCGTCGCTGTCGGAAGTGCTGCGCCGGATCGAGCGTTCCGGTCTTCTGGTCACCGACATCGAAATTCTTCGCCTGCACTACGCCGAGACCCTCAAAGCCTGGCGCGAGCGCTTCCTCGCCCATCGCGACGAAGTCGAGCGCATCTACGACGAGCGCTTCGAGCGGATGTGGGAGTTCTATCTGGCTGCATCGGAAATGTCGTTCCGCGAGCAAAACCTAATGGTTTTCCAGATCCAGCTCGCCAAGCGGCAGGACGTCGTGCCGACAACGCGGGACTATATTACCCGCGAGGAGCGCCGCCTGCGCGGGATCGAGCGGCGCAGCCACCCGCCGCTGCGGCTTGCCGGCGAATAAAACGATCCAGTTGCAACGGTCGGTGCGTCGCGCAATCCGGCGGGGTCAAGAAAAAATCCGCCTTACCCACTGCTGTTTGACCTATGTGAATTGCGGGGCAATAGCGCTCGCAGCGCCGCGCGCCCGCACAAAGTGCGTGCTATGCCACAATTTCCGGCTAATCACGGACCTCCATGGCCCCTCTCAATTCGGCGCTCCGCAAGCAGGTCGAAGAACCTGCACCGCTCTTTCGCTCTGCTCCGCACAATATCGAGGCGGAACAGGCGCTCTTGGGGGCAATCCTGGTCAACAACGAGGCGTTCTACCGCGTCTCGGATTTCCTCAATCCGGAACACTTCTTCGAGCCGATCCATCAGAGGATCTATCAGCTGTCGCGCGACCTGATCCGCGCCGGCAAGATCGCAACCCCGGTCACGCTGAAGACCTTCCTCGACGCCAGTGTGGACATCGGCGGGCTCACCGTGAGCCAGTATCTCGCGCGGCTTGCCGCCGAGGCCACCACCATCATCAATGCTGAAGACTACGGCCATACCATTTACGACCTGTCGATCCGGCGCGCGCTCATCCAGGTCGGCGAGGACATGGTCAATGTCGCCTTTGACGCACCGGTGGACTTCTCGCCGCGCAACCAGATCGAAGATGCCGAGCGCCGTCTTTACGAACTGGCCGAAACCGGCCGCTACGACGGCGGCTTCCAGCGTTTCGCGCAGGCGCTCACGACTGCGGTCGACATGGCCGCCCGCGCCTACCAGCGCGATGGCAAGCTCTCCGGCATTGCCACCGGTCTTGACGACCTCGATCGCATCATGGGCGGCCTGCAGCAATCCGATCTGGTCATCCTCGCCGGCCGGCCCGGCATGGGCAAAACCGCGCTGGCCACCAATATCGGCTACAATGTTGCGCGCGCCTGGCGCGGCGAAGTGCGCGCCGACGGCCACACAATCACCGCCAACGGCGGCATTGTCGGCTTCTTCTCGCTCGAAATGTCCGCCGAGCAACTCGCCACCCGCATCGTCGCCGAGCAGACCGGCATTCCGTCCAACCAGATCAGGCGTGGCGGCATCAGCGAGGCCGATTTCGAGCGCATCAAGGATCACTCGATCGAGCTGCAGGGCTTGCCGCTCTATGTGGACGAAACCGGCGGCTTGTCGGTCGCCCAGCTGGCGGCCCGCGCGCGTCGACTGAAGCGCCAGCGCGGCCTCGACCTGCTGATCATCGACTATCTGCAATTGCTGCAAGGCTCGACCCGCCGCTCGGCGGAAAATCGCGTGCAGGAAATCACCGAAATCACCACCAAGCTCAAGGCGCTGGCGAAAGAACTCAACGTACCCATCATGGCGCTGTCGCAATTGTCGCGGCAGGTGGAAAGTCGCGACGACAAGCGCCCGCAGCTTTCGGATTTGCGTGAATCGGGATCGATCGAACAGGACGCCGACGTGGTTCTGTTTGTCTTCCGTGAGGAATATTACCACAAGATGCGCAAGCCGCTGGAATCCGATCGCGAGAAGTTCGCGCAATGGATGGCGGATGGCGAAAAGGTCGATGGCAAGGCCGAAATCATCATCGGCAAGCAGCGCCACGGCCCGACCGGCACCGTCGAGCTGCAGTTCGACGGTACCATCACCAAGTTCTCGTCACTGGCCAGGGCCGACCACCTGCCCGATCGCATCGGCTAGGACATTGGCCAGTCCCGAATGGACGGCCCGCGCCCGGGCGGCTAAACCCTTGCACCATGGCCGACGCGGAACCCGCAATCCTTGAGGACACGAACCCGCCGGGCACCGCGCCGGCCGACCCGGCTTTCAGCGTCGGACCGCCGGAGACGCAGGCCGGCGGCATTCTTACCGTCGATCTGGGCGCAATCGTCGACAACTGGCGCGCGCTCGGCCACCACGCCCTGCCGTGCGAATGTGCGGCGGTGGTCAAGGCCGACGGCTATGGCTGCGGCATCGAACAGGTCGCCGGCGCACTCGCCAAGGCCGGCTGCAAGACATTCTTCGTTGCCGATCTCGCCGAAGCGCAGCGCGTGCGAAAAATCGCACCCGATCCGGCGATCTATGTGCTCAACGGATTGTTGCCGGGAACCACATCCACTTTCGCCGAAATCAACGCGCGTCCCGTGATCGGGAGTCTGGTGGAGCTGGCGGAATGGGATGCCTTCTGCTCCACCACCCGTTGGCGCGGCGGTGCCGCACTGCACGTGGACACCGGCATGAACCGTCTCGGCATTACGCTCGATGAGGCCGCGGCACTGGCGCCACGCATTCGCGCCGAAAACCACGGCATCACCTTGCTGATGAGTCATCTCGCCTGTTCGGAAATGCCCGAGCACCCGCTCAATCAACGTCAGATCAGCGCATTCCGCGAGGTACGCGTTCTCTATCGCGGCATCCCCTCCTCGCTCGCCAACTCCTCGGGCATCTTTCTGGGTGCACCTGCCCATTGCGACATGGTGCGTCCCGGCGTTTCGCTTTATGGCGTCAATCCGACACCCGGCCGCAAAAATCCGATGCGCGCGGTGATCGGATTGCAGGCGCGGATCGTGCAGGTGCGCACCGTCCCGCGCGGCGAGACCGTCGGCTATGACGCCACCTGGACAGCCAAACAAGTGACCCGCCTCGCCGTGGCCGCGGTTGGCTACGCCGACGGCTATCTGCGCGCAGCCAGTGCCTCTGATGCAGCACCCGGCGGCGACGCCATTGTTGCCGGCACGCGTTGCCCGCTTGCCGGCCGTATCTCCATGGACTTGCTGGCGATCGACGTCACCGCACTGCCCGACGGCGCCGCCCGGCGCGGCGAGCTCGCCATCCTGATCGGCGGGGAAATTTCAGTCGACGACGTTGCCACCGCCGCCGGCACCATCGGCTACGAGGTGCTCACCAGCCTCGGCCGCCGCTATCACCGCGTCTATCGGACCGCCTGACGGGGCTCCGGGGCCCGACTGCCGGCCACTGGTTCAATCCCCCGTAAAATCAGCACTTTCTTAAAGAATGTTCTTGTATTGTTCTCACGGCGGTATTAGCGTTTCCAACAGCACTTTCAGGGCGATTCCCGATGTCCAAGCGCAGCCTCAGCTTCGTTTGCCAGAACTGCGGCGCCGCTTTCAGCCGCTGGCAGGGCAAGTGCGAAGCCTGCGGCGAGTGGAACACACTTTCGGAGGAAGGCGCCGAGCGTCCTGCCGGTCCGGGCCGCAAAGTCGGCAAGGGTCGCCTGTTCGCGCTTGAGCCGCTCGCCGGCGAGGCCCATGAGGCCCCCCTTCGGCTGCCGTCCGGTCTCGCCGAATTCGACCGGGTCACCGGCGGCGGGCTGGTACGCGGCTCGGTGCTGCTGATGGCTGGCGATCCCGGAATCGGCAAGTCGACGCTGCTGATTCAGGCCACCGCAGCGCTGGCGCCCGCAGGCCACCGTGCAGTCTATATCTCCGGCGAAGAGGCGGTGGCGCAGGTCCGGCTGCGCGCCGAGCGACTGGGCTTGGGCGATGCCGCGGTCGAACTCGCAGCGGAGACCTCCGTTGAGGACATCATCGCCACCCTGTCGCAAGGCAAGATACCGCGGCTGATCATCATCGACTCCATCCAGACCATGTGGACCGACGCAGTCGAATCTGCGCCCGGTACCGTCACGCAAGTGCGCGGCTCGGCGCAGACGCTGATCCGCTTTGCCAAACGCTCGGGCGCCGCCATCATCCTCGTCGGCCATGTCACCAAGGATGGCCAGATAGCAGGTCCTCGCGTCGTCGAGCACATGGTCGACGCCGTGCTCTCGTTCGAAGGCGAAGGCTCGCATCAGTTTCGGATCCTGCGCGCGGTGAAGAACCGTTTCGGTCCGACTGACGAGATCGGTGTGTTCGAGATGACCGGCTCCGGATTGCGCGAAGTTGCCAATCCGTCCGAACTGTTCCTGTCGGAGCGCGATCTCGGTGCCCCCGGCACTGCGGTTTTCGCCGGCATCGAAGGCACAAGACCTCTCCTGGTGGAAATCCAGGCGCTGGTGGCGCCGACATCCCTGGGCACGCCAAGACGCGCGGTGGTCGGCTGGGACCCGAGCCGCCTGTCCATGGTGCTGGCGGTGCTTGAAGCGCACTGCGGCGTGAAGCTCGGCGGGCATGACGTTTACCTTAACGTCGCAGGCGGTCTGCGCATCCAGGAGCCGGCCGCCGACCTCGCGGCCGCCGCCGCGCTGGTCTCTTCGCTCGCCAAGGCACCCTTGCCGGCGGACGCGGTTTATTTCGGCGAAGTGTCTCTGTCAGGCGCGATCCGTCCGGTGGCGCAAAGTCCTGCCCGGCTCAAAGAAGCCGCAAAGCTCGGCTTTACCCGCGCCGTCGTGCCGGACGCCGCGCGCGCGGAAACGGCTGAACAAGGCCTCAAGATCACCGATGTCGCGAGCCTCGCCAACCTCGTCGCCGATATCGCCGCCCGAGGCCGCAAGGGCGGCAATACCCGTGGACAAGAAGGGTGACGGCGCGACGGCACCCGGCTATACACAGGGCGCTTTGAAACCGCCGCTGACGGTCTGCTTTTATCGCCGGGCCGCATGAGCAGAAATGGGCGTAAAATTAAGCACTTAGGGTCGACATCGCCGCCCCGTTCGGGAACCCGTCAGGCTTTCCCGGAATCGCCTCGCCGGGCATCGGGCGTTCGTGGCCTCCGCCACGGATGGGTCCCGCGCGACCGGCCCTGCGCATGTCCGCGGAGCGCATGAGTTCCGATGCCGATCACGTTGCTCGACATCCTCCTTTTGGTGGTCATGTTGATTTCGGGGCTGCTTGCCATGATCCGCGGCTTCATGCGCGAGATTCTCTCGATCGGCGCCTGGGGCATCGCCGCACTGGTCACCCTTTATACCTATGCGCGCGCCTTGCCGATCGCCAAGCAGTACTTCAGCAGCGACATGGTGGCGACCGGCGTTTCGGTAGGCGGCATTTTCCTGGTCACGCTGCTGGTGGTCTCGGTCATCACGGTGCGGATCTCCGACATGATCCTGGACAGCCGGGTCGGTGCGCTCGACCGCACGCTCGGCTTCATATTCGGCCTGGGCCGCGGGCTGATCATCGTCGTCGTCGCCTTCCTGTTTTTCGCCTGGCTGGTGCCGGAGCGCAGCCAGCCCGAGTGGGTGCGCGGCGCCAAGTCAAAGGTCGTGTTGCAAAATACGGGACAATGGCTGATGTCCATGTTGCCGGATGACCCCGAAAGCACCATCTTGAAGCGGTTGAAGCGGCCAAAGCCGCAAGACCAGGACGCGCCTCCCGATGCCAATCCCGACCAGCGTTCGGAGCGGCAAATGCCGATGATGCAGGCTCGGGCCATTGGGAAACGGTAGCGATGCATAATCACCCGCAAGGCCTGATGCAGACGGCAGGTACCGATTTCGATCCGGATGCCGATCGGCT
The DNA here is from genome assembly GCA_963828695.1 of uncultured Alphaproteobacteria bacterium. GTDB lineage: Bacteria > Pseudomonadota > Alphaproteobacteria > Rhizobiales > Xanthobacteraceae > Pseudolabrys. Next base: position 864,602 of record CAWHFS010000002.1, read on the forward strand.
GCGCGAGGAATGCGGCGTGTTCGGAATCTTCGGCCATCCCGACGCGGCTGCAATCACCGCGCTTGGCATGCACGCGCTCCAGCACCGCGGCCAGGAAGCCGCCGGCATCGTCTCCTTCGACGGCAAGCAATTCCATTCCGAGCGCCGTCTGGGCCTGGTTGGCGACACGTTTTCCCGGCGAGAGGTGATCGATCGCCTGCCCGGCACTTCGGCCGTCGGCCATGTGCGCTACTCGACCACCGGCGAGACCATTTTGCGCAACGTACAGCCGCTGTTCGCCGAACTCGAAGGCGGTGGTTTCGCCGTCGGCCACAATGGCAACCTGACCAACGGCATCGCGCTCCGCAAATCTCTGGTGCACGAAGGCGCCATGATGCAGTCGACCTCCGACACCGAGGTGATCCTGCATCTGGTGGCGCGGGCACGCCGCAATCGTTTCGTCGACCGTTTCATCGAGGGTCTGCGGCAGCTCGAAGGCGCCTATGCCTTCGTCGGGCTGACCAATAAGAAGCTGGTTGGCGCCCGCGACCCGCTCGGCATCCGTCCGCTGGTGATCGGCAAGCTCAACGGCTGCCCGATCCTGGCGTCCGAGACATGCGCGCTCGACATCATCGGCGCGCAATATGTGCGCGACGTGGAGAACGGCGAAGTCGTGATCTTCGACGAGGACGGCGCGCAATCGCATAAGCCATTCCCGCCGATGACGGCGCGTCCCTGTATCTTCGAATACATCTATTTCGCGCGACCGGATTCGATCGTCGGCGGCCGGAACGTCTACGACGTACGCAAGACAATGGGCGCGGAACTGGCGCGCGAGGCGCCCGCAGACGTCGATGTCATCGTCCCCGTGCCGGATTCCGGGGTGCCGGCGGCGATCGGATTTGCGCAAGCGTCCGGCGTTCCCTATGAACTCGGCATCATCCGCAATCACTATGTGGGCCGGACCTTCATCCAGCCGACGCAGTCGATCCGCGACCAGGGCGTGCGCATGAAACACTCGGCCAACCGCGCGGTGGTCAAAGGCAAGCGCATCGTCCTGATCGACAACTCCATCGTGCGCGGCACCACCTCGCGCAAAATCGTGCAGATGATGCGCGACGCCGGCGCCACGGAGGTTCATTTCCGCATCGCTTCGCCGCCGATTACCCACCCGGACTACTACGGCATCGACACGCCCGAGCGCGACAAGCTGCTCGCTGCCACCCATGATCTGGAAGGCATGCGGACATTTATCAGCGCAGACTCGCTGGCGTTCCTGTCGGTCGACGGAATCTACCGCGCCATGGGCGAAAACGGCCGCGATCCGGTACGACCGCAATTCACCGATCACTGCTTCACCGGCGACTATCCCACGCCGCTCACGGACCAGGCCGCGCAGGAAGCCTCGCCCCGGCAGTTATCGCTGCTGTCGGAAGCAAGCTAGACCTCCGATCCGGCGTTAACGCATGTCAAAACCTCTCGCCGACCGCATTGCGCTGGTGACCGGCGCATCGCGCGGCATCGGCGCGGCGCTGGCGCTCCATCTGGCGAAGGCCGGTGCTCACATCGTCGCGGTCGCGCGGACCGTCGGCGGCCTGGAAGAACTCGACGATGCGATCAAGGCCGCCGGCAGCTCGGCCACACTGGTGCCGCTCGACATGAAGGATTCCGATGGCATCGCGCGGCTCGCACTCGCGCTCAACGAGCGCTACCAGCGCCTCGACGTGCTTATCGGCAATGCCGGCATTCTCGGACCGCTGTCGCCACTCGGCCATGTGGAGCCGAAGGACTGGGACAATCTGATGGCGGTCAACGTCACTGCCAACTGGCAGCTCATCCGCACCATGGACCCGCTGCTCAAGCGCTCCGCGGCCGGCCGGGCGGTGTTCGTAACCTCGGGTGTGGCGCACAAGGCGCGCGCCTATTGGGGGCCCTATGCCGCATCGAAATCGGCGCTCGAAGCCATGGTCTGCTCCTACGCGTCGGAGTGCGCAACCACGAATGTGAAAGCCAATCTGTTCGCGCCGGGTCCGACCCGTACGCGGATGTATCTGTCCGCATTTCCCGGCGTCGATCCCAAGACACTGCCGACACCGGAAGAGGTGGCCGCCAGTGCGGTGCCGCTTTGCCTGCCGGCTTGCAACGAGAACGGCAAGCTCTACGATTTCCGCGCCGGCAAATTTTTGGAATTCCGGCCGCCCGCCTGAAAGGCGCTGAGCCATGGCACAGCCGATCGTCGAGCCGTGCATCCGGGGCGTTATTGAATCACAGCCATGCCCCCGCGCGCTCGGACGTGAAATTTCGGCGCAACGCCGCCGCATGGTGCTCGCCGCCTGCATCCTCGCCTCCTCGATGGCGTTCATCGACGGCTCCGCGCTCACCGTGGCGCTGCCCAGGCTCCGCGCGGCGGTCGGCGCCGATCTAGCCGCAGTTCAATGGGTGCTCAACGGCTATGCGCTTGCGCTGGCTTCGCTCACGCTGATCGGCGGGGCGTTGGCCGACGCGCATGGCAAGGCGCGCATATTGGCGATCGGGTGTTTGCTGTTCGGCGTTGCTTCCATTGCCTGTGCCTTGACGCCGTCAGTCGGCTGGCTGATTGCCGCGCGCGTCGTGCAGGGTGTTGCCGCAGCATTGCTGACGCCGTCCAGTCTCGCCCTCATCGGCGCCACCTATCCCAAGGAGGAACGCAATGGCGCCATTGGCGTTTGGGCCGCCGCCTCCGCGCTGACGACCGCCGGGGGGCCGGTGCTGGGTGGCTGGCTGACGGAAACTTTCGGCTGGCAGGCGGTGTTCTGGATCAACCCGCCGATCGCGGCCGCAGCGGTCGCGCTGTTGTGGGTTTATGCACCCGCCGACCGGATTGAGCCGCGCCGGTTCGACATCGTGGGCGCCACGATCATTGCCGCTGCATTGGGCGCATTGGCCTGGTCGCTGAGCCAGATCGGACGCAGCGAGGCACAGCCATCAGTTTCTGCAACCATCGTCGTGATTGTCGGCCTGCTCGGTGCGGCCGGCCTCGCCGCCTATGCCTACTGGGAGCGGGTGAGCACGCATCCGATGACGCCGCCGCGGCTCGCAGGCAACCGCGTGTTCTTCGGCCTCAATGTCGCAACTCTGCTGATCTACGCCGCGCTGTCGATCATGTTCTTCCTGCTGCCGTTCGATCTGGTAGACCGGCGCGGGTTGTCGGCCACCGACGCCGGGCTTGTTTTCCTGCCATTCACACTCGGAGTAGGCTTGCTGTCGCGGTTCTTTGGCGGCCTCGCTGAACGCGGTGCACGCATCATGTTGATCGCGGGGCCAATCGGCGCATCACTGGCTTACGTTTGGCTGGCACTCGCGCGCGAGGCGCCGCTGCTGCCCGGGGTCGTCGCACCGATCCTGCTCCTGGGACTTTCCTTTGCCGTGCTGGTCGCGCCGTTGACCGCCTCGGTGATATCCAGCGTTTCCGAAGCCGATGAAGGGCTGGCGTCAGGCGTCAACAACGCGGCTGCCCGGGTGGCGCAGCTTGCTGGCGTGGCGACGGCCGCAGGCCTCGGCTCGCTGACGTCCGGATACCTGTACGGGTTCCTTGCCGCCACCGCCCTTTCGGCCGCCGGCGCGCTGACGATCGCGTGGCGCTCCCGGCACGCGCCGGCCACGGCGCGCGGCAAATAGCTACGCGTCCTTGAATTTGATCGAGGCGTGCGCGCCGTCGCAAAACGGCTTGTTTTTCGAAGCACCACAGCGACAGAGCGTGACGCGATTGCGTAACTCGTATTCAAAGCCGTCGGCCGCGACTACCGCAATGCCGCCACGGAGCCAGAGCGGGCCGCTGCATTCCTGCGCCGGGTCTTCGATCAGGCCGATCGAGACCGGAAATTTTTTTTCTATCGGCTCCTTGCTCGCCTTGTCCCAAATCACCAGGCGGCCCGCCGGGCAATTTTGTACCTGTTCAATCACCATCGCCTTGATCTCAGGATCGCTCGTGGAGCGCATCTGCTGCCACACCGAACCATGCGGATCGCAGAAACGTCCGAAGGCGCACAGGCTTTCGGCATCGGTGAGCATCAGGTCGGGTCCCTCGAAGGCGCGCACCTGATCAAGATACGGCTCCCGGCTCGCGGTCACGGTGCCGTCAAATCCGATTCTGCTGTGGGTGCCGTCGCAGAATGGCTTGTTCTTCGAATGCCCGCAGCGGCAAAGCGAATATTTTTCGCGCGCGGCGAGCGGCGCGCCCGCAATCCATTTTTCCGAACCGCTTTCGGCGTTGGTGCCGATGGTCTGTTTCGACAGCGGGATATTGCCCGACACCTGATAGGGGCCGTCCTTCGCGACCACCACGCGGGCCTCGTTCTTTGGCTTGCTCATGCGAACGCTCCTGGACGACGTCGCCGCGGCTGATCCTATCGCTGTTCAGCTGCGGTTTGTACCGCGCCTCAGTGTTTGCGCTTCGCCCTGCCTTTGAACGGGTTTTCTTTCTCGCGCAATGTCAGGCGGATCGGCGTGCCCGGCAGGTCGAAGCTCTCGCGCAGGGAATTCGTCAGGTAGCGCTTGTAGGCATCGGGCAGCGCATCGGCGCGTGTGCAGAACAGCACGAAGCTCGGCGGCCGCGCCTTCGCCTGCGTGATGTAATTGAGCCTGAGCCTTCGCCCCGACACGGCAGGCGGCGGATGCGCCGAAATTGCGTGCTCGAACCAGCGATTGAGCGCGCTTGTCGGGATGCGCTTGTTCCAGACTTCGTAGGCCGCAACAATTGCAGGAATCAGCCGGTCCAGGCCCTCGCCCGTCAATGCAGACACCGCCACCAGCGGCACGCCGGGCAACTGGCGCAGTTTCTCGTCGGCCTGGTCGCGCAGCCTGGAGATCGCGCCGGCCTTCTGCACCTTGAGATCCCATTTGTTGACCGCGATCACGATGGCGCGGCCTTCCTGCTCTGCCAGATCGACGATGCGCTGGTCCTGTTCTTCGAAAGCCTGCTCGACGTCGAGCAGCACCACAACGACTTCGGCAAAGCGCACGGCGTTGAGCGCGTCGGCGACCGACAACTTTTCCAGCTTTTCGTCGACGCGCGAGCGGCGGCGCAGGCCGGCCGTGTCGTAGAGCCGGAATTTCTGCCCTTCCCAGTCGAGATCAACCGCAATGGCATCGCGGGTAATGCCGGCCTCCGGCCCGGTGAGCAGGCGCTCTTCGCCAATCAGGCGGTTGATCAGTGTCGACTTGCCGGCGTTCGGACGCCCTATAATGGCGACGCGGATCGGATGAGTGTCGGCTGGCGCTTCGGCGGTTTCGATCTGCTGTGCTGTCTGTTCAGGCAGCGCCGCGCGCAATGCATCGTAAAGATCGGCCAGCCCCTCATTGTGCTCGGCCGACAGGGGGATCGGCTCGCCGAGGCCGAGCGAATACGCGTCCAGCCGCCCCGGTTCACCGGCGGTCCCTTCCATCTTGTTGGCGATCAGCACGGTCGGCTTGCCGGACTTGCGCACGACATTTGCAAATGCGCGGTCGACGGGCGTCGGGCCGCTGCGCGCGTCGATCATGAAGAAAACCGCATCGGCCTGCGATATCGCCGTCTCGGTCTGTGTCCGCATTCGTCCGGTGAGACTGTCAGGCGGCGACTCTTCGAGGCCTGCGGTATCGACCACGGTAAATTCGAGATCACCCAGTCGGCCCTCGCCCTCGCGGCGGTCACGCGTCACCCCGGGGCGGTCGTCAACCAGCGCCAGACGCCGGCCGACAAGCCGGTTGAACAGCGTCGATTTGCCGACATTGGGCCGGCCGACAATGGCAATGGTGAAGCTCATGGCGGCAATCCGCGCTGCGCCCCAAGCGGGCAACGCATTCTTAGCCTGACGGGAGCATCAGCGCGAGAAGTTGCCCGACGCCGGTGCCGACGGCCAGGGCGACGGATTGTTGGCCGGCGCCGCACTTGGCCATGCGGGCTGCGCCTGCTGCTGCGCGGGCTCGGGCCAGGGTGCCTGCGGCTGCCGTTGGACCGCAGGCTGGGGCGCTGCCACCGTCTGCGGCTCCCGCTTGGGTTTCGCCTTGGCCTTGGCTTTGGGTTTCGGTTTGGGCTTCGGTTTGGACTCAGGCTGCGGCGCGACTTGCACCGGTCCCGCCGCGGCGGTCCTGCTCGGCAGAGGAGCGTCGGCGGATTTGTCGTTGGGCTCGGCCGCTTCCGCCTTGTTGTCTGCCTGGACCGGTTCGACCGGCGCGGCCTGCGCGGTTTCCGGCGACGGCTGGTTGCCTTTCAGATATTCCGGCGGAATCCCTTGCGTGACGCCGGGCACGCCCTCCGGGAACAATGGTTTGCGCTCACCCGGCAGCTTTTTCTTTTCGCTGAGATTGAACACGTCGAGCTTGTCGGGATCGAAATCAGTACAAGCGGCGAGAACCGGCGCAAGACCGACGAGTGCGATCAGCAATACGATGCGATTCCAACGGCGCATGGTCTTCAGCTCTTTCCGTCAGCGGCGATCAGCGCCGACAACACATCGGCGCGTGCGCGTGCACCGGGCGGCGTCTCGGCGTCGGTCGTGATCATGTCGATATACCGGCGCGCGCTGACGTAGTCGTGATTGTGCCAGGCCGACAGCGCCAACAGTTCACGGGCACTGTGACGAAAGGTGCGGGTCGGCTCGCTGAGCGGATCGAGGCGCTTGCGCATTTCGCTGAGCGGCGCCGTGTCGACCAGAAGCATGCCGGCGCGCAGGGAAGCCAGGTCTTGAAGCGTGCTGCCGAGCGAGGCATCGGCGGCAAGATCGTCGTAGGCCTTCACGGCTTCGGTTCGCTTGGTCTGCGCCAGTTCGGCGGCAACCTGAAGCCGCGCCAGCGCGCGATATCCGGCCGGCGCCTCGGCGGCAATCTTTGCAAAGGCTGCTTCCGCCTCGGCGTGCTTGCCGCTTTCGCTCAGCGAAAGCGCGGCCTCAAAAGCGCTGCCTGCGGCAGCCGCTTTCTTGCCCTCCCACCATTCATACCCGCGCCAGGCGGAGATGCCCGCTACGACGATGACGGCGAGCGCGATGAGGTAGATACTGTAACGTTCCCACAGCCTTTTGAGCTGTTCGCGTCTGACTTCCTCATCGACTTCGTGAAAAATATCGGCCACGAATTACTCCAAGCCCCCGCGTGTCCTGTTGGTCCCCGTTCCTGGGCCGGATCGCGGGGTAACCTACCGATGTGGCGGACGCAAGGCAAAGCTTTGCGCCAACAATCGTTAAGATTCAGAGATTTAGCTCTTTTTTCCCTTCATGGGATAAACGTGTTCCGCCGCCGGAAAAGTGCGCGCGCGGACTTCGGCCGCATAGTCGGCCACCGCCTTGTCGATGCCGGGCCCGAGCTGCGTATAGCGTTTGACGAATTTCGGCACCCGCGGCGACAGGCCGAGCATGTCCTCCAGCACCAGGATCTGGCCGTCGCAGGCCACGCTCGCGCCGATACCGATTGTCGGAATGGGGACGGCAGCGGTCAGCTTGCGCGCCAGCGGTTCGGCCACGGCCTCGAGCACCACGGAGAATGCACCGGCCTGCGCCACCGCCAGCGTATCCTGCTCGATCGGGGCCCAGTCGGTTTCTTCGCGGCCTTGCGCGCGGAATGAGCCGAGCACGTTGATCGCCTGCGGCGTGAGACCGACATGCGCCATCACCGGCACGCCGCGCTCGACCAGAAAGGCAATGGTCTCCGCCATGCGCTTGCCGCCTTCGACCTTGATCGCCCCGCAGCCGGTCTCCTTGAGCACGCGTACGGCATTCATGAAGGCCTGCTCCTTCGACGCCTCGTAGGAGCCGAACGGCATATCCACGACCACCAGCGCGCGGCTGGAACCGCGCATCACCGCACGGCCTTGCAGGATCATCATATCGAGCGTTACGGGAACGGTGGTTTCCATCCCGTGCATCACCATGCCAAGCGAGTCGCCGACCAGAATGACGTCGCAATGCTTGTCGACAATGCGCGCTGTGTGGGCGTGGTACGAGGTGAGCGCCACGATCGGTTCGCCGCCCTTGCGGGCGAGGATATCGGGCGCGGTAAGCCGCTTGATTTCGTCCTGCACTGACATGGGATTATCTCCCGAACACCGGCACGCCGATGACGTAAGGATGGAACCAGACGCCGAGCGCGAGATAGATGGCGACACCCAGCACGACAACTATGATGTCGTTCGTCCAACCAACGGGCGTGGGCTTCGCGGCGGCACCAACATCCCCCCGCCGCTTGGCGGCGATGCGACCATAGACGCCCCAGGCCAGAAACCCGCCGAACAGCACGATGGAACCGAGATCACCGTTCGACAGCAGATGCGCCAGTGCCCAGGTCTTCACGCTCGCGAGCATCGGATGTTTGAGCTTCTGCCGGATATGGCAGGGAATGAAGGCCGAGGTGATGAAAATCACCGCGAACAGCATCAGGCCGGCAGTGACGTGCCGCATGAACGCGGGCGGCGACCAGACCTGAATCCATTCATGTGCGCGGTAGGCGCCGTAGCCCCAGATGACGAGCGCGAGGCCGACGATCGACACCACGGAGAACAGCGCGCGATAGCCGTTCTGGCCAACTCGTGCGATGAGCCCCGCGCGGGCATCGCGCATCGTCACAAAAATGTGGGCGCCAAGCAGGATGACCAGCCCGGCAATGAGAACCAGCAAACCCATGGGTTACTCCCGGAGAGCGCGCGAAGTAGAGGGTATCGCCTGCCCTTAGGCAAGAGCGGTCATGCCGCGACAGCAGTCCTGTTCTTCACGTCCTTGATATCGGTGAAGACGATGCCCGGCGCGCGCTCGCCGGTATAGTCGAGGATGAACTGGTTGCGTGCCATGAAGACCCGATCACCGTCCAGATCCTCGGCCACGCTGGAATAATTGGCCTGCACGAATTCTTCGAGCTTTTTCGTGTCCGCGCTGGCGATCCAGCGCGCAAGCTGGAATTCCGGCGTCTCAAAGCCGATATCGAGGCCATATTCAGCGGCCAGCCGCACCTTCAGCACGTCAAGCTGCAATGGGCCAACAACGCCGACCAGAGCCGGCGCACCGTCGAGCGGCCGGAATACCTGCACGACGCCCTCCTCCGCCATCTGCTGGAGCGCTTCCTTCAGCTTCTTCGCTTTCATCGGGTCGCCCAGTTTCACCCGGCGTAGAATTTCCGGCGCGAAGTTCGGCACGCCGAGAAACGAAATTTCCTCACCCTCGGTGAGCGTGTCTCCGATGCGCAGCGTGCCATGATTGGGGATACCGACCACGTCGCCGGCATAGGCCTCGTCTGCAACCGATCGGTCCTGTGCGAAGAAGAATTGCGGCGCCGACAGGGTCATCGGCTTGCCGGTGCGAACCAGCTTGGACTTCATGCCGCGCCGCAGCTTGCCTGAACACAGCCTCGCGAACGCGATGCGGTCGCGATGATTGGGATCCATATTGGCCTGGATCTTGAATACGAAGGCGGTCATGGCATTTTCGTGCGCATCCACCTTGCGCGCATTGGCGGTCTGCGCACGGGGTGCCGGCGCAAAGCTCGCCAGGGCGTCGAGCAGATCCTTGACGCCGAAGTTTTTCAAAGCCGAGCCGAAGAACACCGGCGTAAGGTGGCCTTCGCGGAAGGAATCGAAGTCGAAGCGCCGGCAGGCATCCTTGACCAGCGCCAGCTCCTCGGCGATCGCACCCGCATCGAGCATCGGGTTCTTTGCCGCCAGCGCGGCAAGATCGAGCGTCTGCGGCGCCACAGTCTTTCCGTCCTCGCCCAACAGGCGCATCTCGCCGGTGGCAAGATCATAGGTGCCGGCAAAATCGCGGCCCCTGCCAATCGGCCAGGTCATCGGCGCGGTGTCGAGCGCCAGCGTCTTTTCGATCTCGTCCAGCAATTCGAACGGATCGCGGCTCTCGCGGTCCATCTTGTTGATGAAGGTGACGATCGGAATATCGCGCAGGCGGCAAACCTCGAACAGCTTGCGGGTGCGTGCCTCGATGCCCTTGGCGGCGTCGATCACCATCACGGCGCTGTCGACTGCGGTCAGCGTGCGATAGGTGTCCTCGGAAAAGTCCTCGTGGCCGGGCGTGTCGAGCAGGTTGAACACCCGACCGTCGTAGTCGAATGTCATCACCGAGGTGACCACCGAAATCCCGCGCTCGCGCTCGATCGCCATCCAGTCGGACCGTGTCGAGCGGCGGTCGCGCTTGGCCTTGACCTGTCCGGCAAGATTAATGGCGCCCCCGAACAGCAGCAGCTTCTCGGTCAACGTGGTCTTGCCGGCGTCCGGGTGGGAAATGATGGCAAAGGTGCGCCGGCGCTCGACTTCGGCGGCAAGCGGTGTCTGAGGGATCGAATCGGCGGCGGCGAGCGGCTTGTTCATGGCCTGCATGTGGCCGCAAACGCCCGAAAAATCAAGTCACTGCGCTCGGCCCGCGGCGACGGCGCGGCGCTGATTTAGTGATGCTTCGCGAACGTCTCGTCATATTGCTCCGGCTTGAAGCCGACGAGCATCTTTCCGCCGCCGAGTTCAAGCACCGGCCGCTTGATCATAGACGGCTGCGCCAGCATCAGCGCGATCGCTTTCCTTTCGGTGAGCCCGGCTTTGTCTTTGTGAGGCAGCTTCTTGAAGGTGAGGCCCGCGCGGTTGAGCAGCGTCTCCCAACCGGCTTTCTTAACCCAGCCTTCGAGTTTTGCGCGCTCGATCCCGGCGCTTTTGTAATCATGGAAAGCATAGTCGACACGGTGCCTGTCGAGCCAGGCGCGCGCCTTCTTCATAGTGTCGCAATTTTTGATGCCGTAGATGGTAATGGGCATGGCGATCGCTCCGTCACAGCGCCTTAAAATGGCGCCGCGACGCCGGCGAGGCCAGCGCGCGCCGCTATTTTCCACCGAAGAGTCAGCTGCCGAAAATGCGCGGGACGCAACGGGCGAACTGCCTGCCCGATCGGGACCGGCTCGAGATCAGGCTCAGCCACGGCGCTGCGTGGAAGGCGCTCATCAGCAGATACATCACCGTCATTCCGCTCACCGGCGATGAGCCTTGCATCGCCATGCAGAGCATGTCCGGCTGGCCGCTGAAAAATGCCGACCACAGCGCCATGACTGCGAATGTTGGCGCGGCGGCGAGGCCGAGCCAGGAGGCCAGGCCGGGGACGGCATGGCCTCCCCCGACGCAGGTGTCGATGTCGTGTTGCACGACGCGGGACATGGACACGTCAGTCATGGCTGTCACCGTCACGCGCGCGCCGAGCAACACGAGCCGGCCGTGGTCACGGTCTTCTGCGGCGCTTCCGGCTCGTAGCGGTCATGGTAACGCACCCATGCCATGTTGCGGCCCATCTGCTCGTCGCGGCCCTTGGGCGTGAGATCGAGCATCCGGTACGTGCCCATCATCACCTCGACGCCACGGCCATAGGTCGAATAGGTGTGGAAGACATCGCCCGTTTCGTCCTTGGCGAACACGCTGACGCCGGGCAACTCTTCGGCTGTAAGCGGCCGGTTGCCGTAGTTGTAGTTGATCTTGCCCTTGGCCACCTCTTCCGGCGTGAAGCTGACGCCGAAGTCGTGGTTGAAGTCGGTGCCATGCGAGGACACCCACTTGAACTGCCAACCCATGCGCCGGCGGAAGCGCTCGATCTCGGCGAGCGGCGCGCGCGAGATGGCCACCATGGTGACATCGCGATGCGCCAGGTGAACGGTCATTCCGTCGGTGTGGTCGGCCATGTAGGAGCAGCTCTTGCAGCCCTGCTCCCAGCCGGGGGCCAGCATGAATTGCTGCACAACGAGCTGCGAGCGGCCGTCGAACAGGTCGGCGAGCGTCACTCGGCCTTGGGGTCCGTCGAAAACGTAATTCTTAACGACCCGGACCCAGGGCAACTGCCGGCGCAGCCGGGCGACGTCGTCGCTGCGTCGCGTCAGGTCCTTCTCGGCGGCGAGCAGATCAAGCCGCGCTTCCAACCACTTGTCACGTGTTGCGATCGTATTTGTCGTCATCTTTTCTCTCCTTTTGTTGCCCGAAGCGCCGACCGCGTTTCTACGGTGACTTGCCGGGCGTTGATCGTGAGATAGATTTACTGCCGGCCACCGAACGGCCGGGAGTGACAAGTGTGTCGGGATTTCAATGGACTCGCTGACTACCGCCGCGGCGCGCGCGCTCGCAACGGGAAATCCGCTCAGCGCATTGAACTTGATCGCCTTGCGCGACGATGCGCCAGCGCTGGCGCTTCGCGGTATCGCGATGGCGCAGCTTGGTGATCTCACCCGCGCCAAGACGCTGCTGCGGCGCGCGGCCCGCGCTTTCGGCCCGCGAGAGGCCATTGCCCGCGCGCGTTGCGTGGTCGCCGAGGCCGAGATCGCACTCGTCTCGCGCGATCTCGGCTGGCCGGCGAAGCCGCTCGATTCAGCAAGGACGGTACTCGAGCGGCACGGCGACCGCACGAACGCCGCGCATGCGCGCTATCTCGCGATTCGACGACTGCTCCTCATCGGTCGCCTTGACCAGGCCGAGCGCCTGATCGAGGACTTCGATCCCGCACCGCTGTCGACCGCCTCGCGTGCCACGTACCAACTGGTGGTCGGCGGCATCGCGATCCGACGCCTGCGGATCAAGGCCGCGCGCGCCGCCCTGATGCAGGCCAAACGCGTTGCGCGCAAAGCCCGCATCCCTTCGCTCGCGGCTGAAGTCGAAAGCGCGGCCCAGGTCCTTGATGCGCCTGCGGCGCGGCTCATTGCACGCGGCAAGGCGCGGCCTCTGAAGCTCGACGACATCGAAGCGTTGCTGGCGTCGAACACGCTCGTCATCGACGCCTGCCGTCACGTTGTCTGCCACGCCGGCAAGGTGATTTCGCTGGATACACGCCCGGTACTATTCGCGCTCGCCCGCGCGCTTGCCGAAGCCTGGCCCGGCGGCGTGCCACGGGCGACGTTGCTGGCGCGCGCGTTCCGCGCGAAATTTGCCGATGAATCGCATCGCGCGCGCCTGCGCGTAGAGATCAGCCGCCTTCGCAAAACGTTGCGTAACGTCGCCGATATAAATGCCACCGCGGATGGCTTTGCACTGCGGCCGCACCGCGCGCGCGACGTTGTCCTGCTCGCTCCACCCACCGACGAAGCTCATGCCACGGTGCTTGCCTTGCTCGCGGATGGCGAAGCCTGGTCGAGTTCGGCGCTCGCGCTGGCGCTCGACGCCAGCCAGCGCACCGTGCAGCGCGCGCTCGACGAGCTGACAGCCGACGGCAAGGCGCAGGCAATCGGCCGCGGCCGGGCACGCCGCTGGATGGCGCCGCCGGTCCCGGGTTTCCCGACAACCTTGTTACTCCCGGCTGCGCTGCCCGGCGGTTAGGGTCGCCTCATCAGGCAAACAGCAACAATGCGAGGTGAGATTATGAAACGTTCAGCAGCAACCATCGTTCGCGAATACGGCCCCTTTCCGGATGTCACGAATATTGGTGGGGTCAGCTATGACGGCACTCATGTCTGGATCGCGACCGGCGGCACGCTGAACGCGATCGAGCCCGATAGCGGCAAGACGGTGCGCAAGCTCGATGTTCCCGCACATGCGGGCACTGCCTTCGACGGCCAGCACCTGTTCCAGATCTCCGGGGATCGTATACAGAAGATCGACCCAACGAGCGGTCGCGTGCTCGCCACCATTCCAACGCCGGATGGCGGCGCCTCCGGAATGGCTTGGGCGGAAGGGTCGCTCTGGGTCGGCCAGCATCGCAACCGCAAGATCCACCAGGTCGATCCGCAGACCGGCGCGATCCTTCGCACCATCGAGTCAAACCGGTTCGTCACCGGCGTGACCTGGTTCGGCGACGAACTCTGGCACGGGACCTGGGAATCCGAGGAAAGCGAACTGCGCAGGATCAATCCGAATTCAGGCGAGGTCCTCGAGCAGATCGACATGCCGCCAGGCGTCGCCGTATCGGGTCTCGAGTCGGACGGCAGCGATACGTTCTACTGCGGCGGCGGAAACAGCGGAAAGCTGCGCGCGGTCAGAAGGCCGAAGCGAGATTAGAGTTCGACTTGAATCGTTCCGTTATGTGTTCGTCCCCGCGAACGCGGGGACCCAGTGCCAAAAGACTGGATTCCCGTTTACGCGGGAATGAACGGAATATGCTTCAACGCTGGCTGATCAAACGCTCACACCCACTCATTCGTCCCGGGCGGCTCGCTGGTCACGTCATTAACAACGCGGTTGACGCCTTGCACTTCTTCTTTGCGGTGTCGCAGTTCTTGATGCCGTAAATGGTGATCGGCACCCCTTTGCTCCCAAAATTACCAGAACGTCACGGTAGCACGACTCCTTGCAAAACGGTTTGCCACAGCCTCCGGTTGCCGCTACGCTAAACCCTCACGCAGAGAGGGAGCGACATGGTCCAGTACTCTGGAATTCGCCATTTCAAGGACCCTGGGACACGCGACCGCACCATCGACCGGCTACTCGCACTACGTGCCGGCATCACACGTGACATTTCGCCGAAAAACGAGCAGGTATCGTTCCATCTTGCGAGCTGGAATATCCGGGACTTTGGCGGCCACCGGCTCAATCCGTCGCCGCGCTCACCGGAGTCCCTGCTCTATATCGCCGAAGTGATTTCGGCCTTCGATCTGGTAGCGGTGCAGGAAGTCAACGAGGACATGACCGACTTTCGAACGGTCATGCGCCTCCTCGGTCCGCATTGGAACTACATCGTCACCGATCAGAGCGGCAACATGGAGCGGCTCGCGTTCGTCTACGACACGCGCAAGATCTCCTTTCGCCACATCGCGGGCGAAATCGTTCTTCCGAAGACGAAGGACATGAACCCGGATCAATTCAACCGGACGCCCTTCATGGTCGCGTTCCAGGCCGGCTGGTTCAAATTCAACATTTGCACCGTGCACATCTATTACGGCAGCGCGAAAAATTTGGCGCCGCGCAAGCGGGAGATCGCCGATATCGCGAATTTCTTCGGCAAGCGCCAGAAGAAGGACGGCGAGACATATATCCTCCTGGGTGACTTCAACATCCTGAATCCGGAGGATGCCACGATGGATGCGCTCTTGGGCAATGGCTTTACCGTGCCCAAGGAGCTGCGCAAACCAACCGCGCTGGCCAGCGCCCATTATTACGACCAGATTGCGTTGCGCGAGAGCGAGAAAGTCGTCCAGATCGAAAAAGCCGGATGCTTCCATTGGCAGGAATACGTCTTCCGGGACGAAGTCGACTACGCCACATACAAACCGTTCATGCCGACCAAGACGACAAACGGGAAGCCCGCCAAGGCCGATCTTGCCACGTATAAGAAATGGCGCACCTGGCAAATGTCGGATCACCTGCCACTATGGGCCGAGATCAGGATGGACTTTACCGAGTCCTATCTGCAAAGCCTCAAGACCGGCAAAACGCCGCTGGCGGACTTCGGCGCCGAAACCGGCGAGAGCACCAAAGGCACGGGCGAGTAAGAACACGTCGAAAAAGAGCTCGGCAAGAAAGAAGGCGGCAAAAAAGAAGGCGGCCAAGCGCAAGAAGCAGCAGCGATGGCCTTCACTCCCACTCAATCGTGCCCGGCGGCTTGCTCGTCACGTCATAAACGACGCGGTTGACACCCTTGACCTCGTTGATGATGCGGGTGGCGACCAGGCCCAGAAAATTCATGTCGAACTGGTAGAAATCTGCCGTCATGCCGTCGGTCGATGTCACCGCGCGCAGGCCCACCACGTAATCATAAGTACGGCGATCACCCATGACGCCCACGGTCTTCACCGGCAGCAACACCGCAAACGCCTGCCAGATGTTGTCGTATTGCCCGGTGCGCCGGATTTCCTCGATGTAGATCTCGTCGGCCAGCCGCAGGATGTCGAGCTTCTCGCGTGTAATCGATCCCGGACAGCGGATGGCAAGCCCCGGCCCCGGAAACGGATGGCGGCCGACAAATGCTTCGGGCAGACCGAGTTCGCGGCCGAGTGCCCTCACCTCGTCCTTGAACAGTTCGCGCAAGGGTTCGACCAGCTTCATGTGCATGCGCTCAGGCAGGCCGCCGACATTATGATGCGACTTGATGGTGACCGACGGTCCGCCGGTGAACGAGACGCTTTCGATGACGTCGGGATAGAGCGTGCCCTGCGCGAGAAATTCAGCGCCGCCGATTTTCTTTGCCTCCGCTTCGAACACGTCGATGAACAATCTGCCGATGGTCTTGCGCTTCTGCTCGGGGTCCTCAACGCCAGCGAGCGCCCGAAGGAAGGTGTCTTCCGCTTCCACATGCACCAGCGGAATGTTGTAGCTGTCGCGGAACAGGGCCACGACTTTCTGCGCTTCGGCAAGCCGCAGCAGGCCGTGATCGACGAAGACACATGTCAACTGCTCGCCGATCGCCTCGTGGATCAAGACCGCGGCAACCGCCGAGTCGACACCGCCGGACAGTCCGCAGATGACGCGTGACTTGCCGACCTGTGCACGGATCTTCTCGATTGCTTCTTCCTTGAACGCGCGCATGGTCCAGTCGCCCGAGAGCCCTGCGATCTTGCGCACGAAATTCCGCAACAGTGCCGCGCCATGCGGCGTGTGCATCACCTCGAGATGGAACTGGGTGGCGTAGAATTTTCGACTATCGTCACCGATGATCGAGATCGGCGCATTGGGCGAGGTGCCGAGCACCTTGAAGCCGTCCGGCAGCCTGGTGACGCGGTCGCCATGGCTCATCCAGACCGGATATTTCTCGCCCTTGCGCCACACACCTTCGAAGATCGGGCTGTCGGCAACGACTTCGACCTCGGCGCGGCCAAACTCGCGATGGTGTCCGCCCTCAACCTCGCCGCCGAGCTGGGCCGCCATCGCCTGCTCGCCATAGCAGATGCCGAGCACCGGTACGCCGGCATCGTAGATCGATTTCGGTGCAAGCGGAGCATCCTTGTCGAGCACCGAGGCAGGGCCACCCGAAAGGATAACCGCCTTGGGCTTCATTGCGCGAAAGGCTGCTTCGGCCTTCTGGTAAGGCACGATCTCGCAATAGACCTTTTCCTCGCGCACCCGCCGCGCGATGAGCTGGGTCACCTGCGAACCGAAATCTACGATGAGGATTTTGTCGTGCATAAATGGCTTTGTGCCCCGAAGGTGGCGGGAATCGGGCCGCGCAATGCCGCTCGGGGCGGCTTTTTGCGGGCATTGCGTATCAGCGTCAAGCCTGAATTGCGCGGTCCAAGTAACTCAATGTTAGCGCCGATCGTGCTTAGAAAATGAGCCCAAGCCGGCTTGTGCACAGCTGGAAGTACCGGAGCCTGCATGGCCTTCGAGATCGAGCGCCTGAGCCTGCCCGCCGCCGCCTCCACGAGTGCGGCGCGCCGCCAGGCGCTGTTTCGTGAAAGCCTCGGCGACATGGCCGAGCGCTGGACGCTGGGGCTGGCCTGGGGCCTGTCACCCAAGCGTATCAGCGGGTTGCCGAACCTGATGCGGCTCTGCTTCGACGAGTTTCTTGCGCCCGACTATGCATTGCCGGATCCCGAACGCGCGCTCGTCAATCCGCCCGGTCTGGCAGGCATCGTGCACGACCTTTCGCTGCCCACGCTGATCGCTGCCTATCGGCGCGGGCTCTATCCGCTCGCCCACATCGCTCCGCTGAAATGGTGGTCACCGCCGCAGCGCTCGGTGCTGATGTTCAAGAACTTCCATATGTCGAACAATCTTCGGCGATTGATGCGCCAGGGCCGCTACACCGTGACCTTCGATCGCGATTTCGAAGCCGTGATCGCGGCCTGTGCCGGCCGACGGCGTGGCCGCCGGCACCTGACCTGGATCACGCCGCGCATCATGCACGTCTATGCGCAAGCCTTTGATGCCGGTCATGCGCATTCCTTTGAAGTCTGGAATCAATCAGGAGACCTGATGGCCGGCGGCTATGGCGTTGCCATCGGCGCAAGTTTCACCGCCGAGTCGCAATTCACCCGCGAGTCGAATGCATCAAGAATCGGCATGAGCGTGCTCAACTGGCACCTCGCGCACTGGGGCTACCATTTCAATGACGGCAAGCTCATCGGCCCCTTGTGGGAGAATATGGGGTTCCGCGACGTGCCGCGCCGCGATTTTCTCAGGCTGCTTGCCGACGCGGTGCGTGCAAGAGGCAGGGGTGGCCGCTGGCAGGTCGAGGCTGACCTCGACACGGTCTCGTCTTGGCAGCCGGATGAAAACTCAGCCGAACCCCGCTCGATCAGCCGCGCTTCAGCAGGCTGACGAAAAATCCGTCAGTCTCCGTCGTGCGCGGTGTCATCAGATTGCCCTCGTCTGACGGGCGCGCGGCCTTCCTGAACATGGGCGCGCGTTCGCCAAGCGCCTGCGCAACATCCGCAGGCGGCTGAACCGAAAATTCGGGATGCCGCGCGCAAAAACCGCGGACCTGCATGCCGTTTTCTTCTTCGAGAACAGAGCAAGTGACGTAGGCAATCCGTCCACTTGCCTTGAGCAGCGGCACGGCGCGATCGAGAATTTCCGCCTGCTCTTTCTGGCGCTGCTCCAGCGCGCCGGGCCGCATCCGCCATTTGGCGTCCGGATTGCGCCGCCAGGCGCCGGTACCGGTACAGGGGGCGTCGATCAGCACCAGGTCAATGCGGCCGGACAGATCATCCAGTTCGCCACCGACCGATTTCGGCGTGCGCACCTGCACATTGCGCGCGCCCGAGCGCGCCAGCCGCTCGTGGATCGGTGCCAATCGCCGCTTGTCGTCGTCGGTCGAGTAGATCTGCCCCTTGTTCTCCATCATCGCCGCCAAAGCCAGCGTCTTGCCGCCGGCGCCGGCGCAAAGGTCGACCACCTGCTCGCCCGGCCTGGCACCGGAGAACAGCGCCGCAAGCTGCGAGCCCTCGTCCTGCACCTCGATCATGCCTTTCAGAAACGCGGGTTCGGCATGGATCGCGGGGCTCTTAGCGTCCGCCGCAAGGCGTATGCGCAATCCCCAGGGTGACCAGCGCGTGGATTCCGGTTTCAGATCGGAGAGCATTTCAGCGGCCTTGCCGCAGTCCGCCTTCAGAGTATTGACGCGCAGATCGAGCGGCGCCCGCGAGGCCAGGGCCGCGCCCTCTTCCGCCCGCTCGTCGCCGAACGCACGCGTGAAATACGGCTCAAGCCATTCCGGGTAGTCGCCGGCAACGTAAGCAGGCGCGGCGGTCATATCGGCAGCGTCGAGACGCCGCCGTTCGTCGGCGGTCATGACCTCGGGCGCATATTGCGCGCCGCTGGCAAGTCCGGCGATCGCATCGGCATCAAGCCCGCGCTCGCGTTTCAACATGCCAAGCAGGATTGCGCGCGGCGTGTCCGCACCCATCAGGAATGCGCTCGACGCGCGCCGGCGGAGCGCGTCGTAAACGAGGCCGGCAATGGCGGCGCGGTCACCCGAGCCGGCGAAGCGATGCGCCAGCCCCCAGCTCCTGAGCGCATCGGCCGCCGGCCGGCGCTCGCTCTCTATGTGGCCGAATACTTCGATAGCGGCGGCAAGCCGCGCCCCAGGGGTCACGGCAGGACGAACACGATACGGACCATGAAAATGATCCACATCACCAGCAGAACAACCACGCCGGCGAGGAAAGCGTTGAAGCGGTGCGGCACATAATTCGTGCCGGTGTGGATATAGGCATGCAGCACGCGCATGAGCACGAATACCCAGGCGAGAACAACGAACAGCAAATCGGCATGGCGAGTGACGATGACGAGAATAAACAATACGTAGAAAAGCACCGGGACCTGGAACTGGCTGGCGTAGCAGTTGGAGATCTGCTGCACGCGTGGCGGCCAGTTCAGTTGGCCGAGCGCAACGTCCGACATCCTGGTTTCCTTACGCTTGATCGCGCCCACGCGTGCAGTACCCATCCAGAACAGCAAGACGATGGTCAGCGCGACCTGGGCAAAGAGCGGCAGCAAAACGACTTGAAAGGACATGTCGGCTTCCTATGGACAGGACGGCGGCTAGCCGAGCTTTATGCTGAGCGCGGTCTCGCGTTCCTCGTCGAGGAAGGCGGTAAGCCATGACTTCCCGTCTTGCAAGGCGGTGAGATAGGCGTCCGCCCCGCTATGAGTCAGATTGGCGCTGATCAGCAGGCCGCGCGCGCGCAGCAACCGGCGCAGTTCCTTGAGCAGCGGCCGCGCCGGGGTAAAGCCGTCGAAAAACGCCACGTCGTAGCCGGGATCGATGGTGCGCAACACGGACGCAAAGTCGCCCTCGTGCACCACGATATGGCCCACCATGACATGCGCCTGAATATTATCCCGCGCGAGCCGTACGTGATCCGGATCACGTTCGATGGTGTCGATCACCGCGTGTGGCGCGCCGTGGGCAAAACACAGCGCGGTGTAGCCGAGCGCCGTACCGAGCTCCAGCACGCGGCGCGCGTTCGCCGCTGCTGCCAATGCTCCGAGCAAGGCGCCGTTTTCGTATGGATAGGCACCGCAGCCGTGCGCCGCGCGGTGCGCGAGGGTGGCCTCGCGAACGGCGGCGAAAGTATCGAGGGACGGTTTGGCGGCGAGCATGGTTCTGATCCCCCGGCGCCACCCTCCCCTGAAGCGGAGGGATAAGTAAGAATCTACATCCTGCTCGGATAGTTTGGGCTCTCGCGTGTAATCGTAACGTCGTGCACATGACTTTCGCGCAAGCCCGCGCCGGAGATACGCACGAACTCAGCCTTGGCATGGAATTCGTCCAGCGTCCTGGCGCCGACATAACCCATGGCCGCGCGCAAGCCACCCGACAACTGGTGCAGCACATTCGCCACCGGCCCCTTGTAGCCGACCTGGCCTTCGACGCCTTCCGGCACCAGCTTGAGTGCGTCCTTGATGTCCTGCTGGAAATAACGGTCGGCCGAGCCGCGCGCCATGGCCGCCACCGAGCCCATGCCACGATAGCTCTTGTAGGACCGGCCCTGATAAAGAAACACCTCGCCCGGTGTCTCGTCGGTGCCGGCGAGCAACGAGCCCACCATGGCGCAGTCGGCGCCGGCGGCGAGCGCCTTGGCGAGATCACCGGAATATTTGATGCCGCCGTCGGCGATCACCGGCGTACCGGATTTCTTTGCCGCTTCGACGCTGTCCATGATGGCGGTGAGCTGCGGCACACCGACACCGGCGACGATGCGGGTGGTGCAGATCGAGCCCGGGCCGATGCCGACCTTGATGGCGTCGGCGCCGCAATCGATCAGCGCCTTGGCGCCCTCGGGCGTGGCGACATTGCCGGCGACCACCTGCACGGCGTTCGACAGTTTCTTGATGCGGTTGACGGCGTCGAGAACGTATTTGGAATGCCCGTGCGCAGTGTCGACGACGACCAGGTCTACGCCGGCTTCGATCAGCGCTTCGGTGCGCGCAAAGCCCGCGTCGCCGACAGTGGTCGCGGCGGCGACACGCAGGCGGCCCTGCTCGTCCTTGCAGGCATTGGGGTTTGCCACCGCCTTTTCTATGTCCTTCACAGTGATGAGGCCGACGCAGCGATACTGGTCGTCCACCACCAGCAGCTTCTCGATGCGGTGTTGATGCAGGAGCTTCTTGGCCTCGTCCTGGCTCACGCCCTCGCGCACCGTGATCAGCGTGCCCTTGGTCATCAGTTCGGAAACCCGCTGGCGCGGATCAGTGGCGAAGCGCACGTCACGGTTGGTCAGGATACCAACCAGCTTGCCGGGTGAGCCGGTGCCAGCGCGCTCGACCACCGGCACGCCGGAGATGTGGTTTTCCTTCATCAGGTCGAGCGCCTGTTGAAGGCTGGCGCCGGGCTCGATGGTGAGCGGGTTCACCACCATGCCGGATTCAAATTTCTTCACCTGGCGCACCTGGGCTGCCTGTGCATCGAGTTCCAGATTTCGGTGGATGACGCCGATGCCGCCGGCCTGCGCCATGGCGATGGCCATTTGCGATTCGGTCACCGTATCCATGGCGGATGCGATGATCGGAATATTGAGCGCGATCGAGGGGGTGATGCGGGAACGGATTTCGACGTCCGCCGGCAGCACTTCCGACAGGCCGGGCTTGATCAGCACGTCGTCGAAAGTGAGCGCTTCGCGGGGACTAGCGTTATTCTTTCCGGCCATCGCCAACTCCAGTCTCACCCGAAAAGGAGAACGAGACCGGTTGCCGAAGGCTTATAAATGCCCGTTGCGAGGGGTCCCTCGCCCGACTTCACGGCCCGCTTTTGGGTTGGCGTGGGTCGATAGCACGATAGTGTCGTGATTCCTAGGGTCTTCACGGATGGCGCCGCGGAACGGGTAAACGAACCCTTCTTTCTGCTGCTGCTGTCGACCGCCAGCCCGTATAAGGCGGCTGGCGAGCCCGACGCCTCGCCGTTTCTGCACGCCCTGCGAGCCATGCCGCTGGCGCGCGCCAGCGTGTCGCCCACCGTGCGTTGCCCGCCCGGCATGGATGCTATAAGGCGCGGGCGATGTCGCCGGCCGCCGCCCCGCCTCCATGAAACACGACCGTATCGTCCCGCTGATCATCGCGGTCGCCTTGTTCATGGAGAACATGGATTCGACCGTGATCGCCACTTCGCTGCCGGCGATCGCAACCGATATCGGCACCAATCCGCTGGCGCTCAAGCTCGCGATTACGTCCTATCTGCTTTCGCTCGCCATCTTCATCCCGGCGAGCGGCTGGACGGCCGATCGCTTCGGCGCGCGCACCGTGTTCCGCGCCGCGATCGCAGTGTTCGTATTGGGCTCGATCGGCTGTGCATTGTCGAGTTCGCTCACTCATTTTGTCGTCGCGCGCATCGTGCAGGGCATCGGCGGCGCCATGATGACGCCAGTCGGCCGCATCGTGCTGGTACGCTCCATTCCCAAACGGGAGCTGGTCGGCGCAATGGCCTGGGTGACGACGCCGGCGCTGATTGGTCCGGTGCTGGGACCGCCGGTCGGCGGCTTCATTACGACATATGCTTCGTGGCACTGGATCTTCATCATCAATGTGCCGATCGGGCTGCTCGGCATTGTGTTGGCGACGCGCTACATCGAAGACATCCGCGCCGAACAGCGTGAGCGCTTCGACATTCTCGGCATGGTGCTGGCCGGACTTGGTATTGCCGGAATCGCGTTCGGCCTTTCGGTGCTCGGGTTGAATTTCCTGCCCTGGACGGTGGTGGTTGGATTGGTCGCAGGCGGCATATGCTTTGTCGCGGCCTATCTCGTGCACGCGCGGCATACCGCAAATCCCGCGCTCGATCTCACGCTCTTCCGGCTGCCGACATTCTACGCCAGCGTCACCGGTGGCTTCATCTTTCGTCTCGGACTCGGGGCATTGCCGTTCCTGCTGCCGCTGATGCTGCAGGTCGGCTTCGGCATGTCGCCATTTCAGTCGGGCATGGTCACCTTCGCGACCGCGCTCGGCGCCATGGGGATGAAATGGGCGACCGCACTTATCCTGCGCCGCTTCGGCTTCCGCACCATTCTGGTGACCAACGCCATCATCAGCTCGGCCTTCCTGGCAGTCTGCGCGGGCTTCACCCAGGCTACGCCGGTGGCTGTCATGGTCGTGCTGCTGCTGGTGGGCGGCTTCTTCCGCTCGCTGCAATTCACCAGCATCAACACCATCGCCTATGCCGAGGTCGAGCAGAGCCGGGTCAGCCGGGCGACGGCACTGGTCAGCGTCGGCCAGCAATTGTCGGTATCGACCGGAGTCGCGCTAGGGGCCCTCGCCGTTGAACTCACGGTCCGCTTCAAAGGCGGCGGAACCTTGCAGGCCAGCGATTTTCCGCCGGCATTCCTCGCGGTCGCGGCGATTTCCGCCCTGTCGACGCTTGTTTTCATTCGGCTTTCGCCCGACGCCGGGGCCGAACTCGCCGATCGGGTGCCGACACCGGCAGAACCGTCCGACCAACGGGTCGGCTGAAGGTCGAAACGGCTGCGAAATCGACGTAATTCGACCTTAACCTTCGGCAAGTTATTGCTCCATCGAATTTTTCCAGTCGCATCATGCCGTCGCAAGAGGCAAAGGCACATGCATGAGAGCAGGCCACTCTGGTTGATTGGAGCCGCACTGCTCATCGTTGCGGCCTGGCCGGCCGGCGCACGCGCGCAGGCTTTTCGCACATGCGCCTCCCAGAACGAAGACCAGGCCAGCGAACGCATTGCTGCCTGCACCAGCGTGCTCAACTCCGTCCATCTGCACGGGAAGGCGCAGGGTGTCGCCTACGCACTGCGCGGCCTGGCCTATCTCGATCGCGGCGACATCGCGCACGCCATTCCCGACTTCAACCAGGCAATCACGCTGGCTCCCGATTTCGCACCGGCATACCAGAACCGCGGCAATGCCTGGTATGCGCGCGGCAATTTCGGCCAGGCTTTGGCGGACTACGACGCTGCCATCAAGCTCGATCCGGATTCGCCCTCGCCGTACGTGAATCGCGCCACCGTGCGGCGCGATCTCGGCTATGTCGACGGCGCGCTGGAAGATTATCAGAAGGCGATCAGCCTCGGCGCCAATAGCGCGCGCCTCTATGGCGGCCGTGGCCAGCTCTATCTGCATCAGCACGATTACAAACGGGCCCTTGACGATATCGACCGCGCCGTCCAGCTCGAACCGAGCGCGGCGAACTACATGTTGCGCGGGCGCGTCCGCCAACAGAGCGGGAATATCGACGGCGCGCTCGCCGACTATGCCGAGGCGGCGTGGGCCGATCCGAGTGATGTCACCGCATTCCTTGCACAGGCCGCAATCCATAAAAAGAACGGCGAGATCGACAAGACAATCGACCTCTATGACCACGCCATCGCGGCCGACCAGACACGCGCTGCGACCTACGCCTTGCGTGCGCAGGCCTATGCGCAAAAGGGTGACCGCAAGCGCGCGATAGCCGATGCCGGCCGCGCAATCAAATATGCCTGGACCACCGAAAATCTGAAATTGCGTGCAGCGCTGCGGCTGGAAGACGGCGATTTCGAAGGCGCGCGGCAGGATGCCGATTATGTCATCAAGGTCGACGCCAACAATACGACGGCCCTGGCGGTGCGCGGCGCGGTGTTGAACCACAAAAAGCTATATGACCGCGCGCTGGCCGACCTCGACCGGGCCATCAGCCGAGACCCCAAAAACGCAGTAGCGCTTGGCGCACGCGGCGAGGTCTATCTGGCTAAAGCCGACACGACACGCGCGCTTGCGGATCTTGACCGCGCCATCGATCTCGGGGTGAACGGTGCCGGACCTTATCGCGCGCGCGCCGCGATCTTCAAAACGAATGGCGACGCCGAAAGGGCGATCAGCGACCTTAACGAAGCAATCAAGCGCGATCCAGGCCCGGCCGAGCCATATTTCCTGCGCGCCACCTTGCACCAGGCCAAAGGGGAGCCCGATCAGGCATTGAAAGATTTGAATACCGGCCTGTCGCGCCAGCCCAACAATTTCTCGGCGCTCACGGCGCGCGCCGAGATCAGACATATCAAGGGCGATACCGCCGGATGTATTGCCGACTATGACAGTGTCCTGAAGCATGAGCCGAAGAATGCGCGCGTGTTGCGCGCCCGCGCCACCGCGCTGATCGAGGTCAAACAATACGCCAAGGCGATCTCCGATCTCGATCGCGCCATCAAGCTCGAGCCCCAGAACGCGCAACTCTATTTTCAACGCGGCTTCGCGCGCGAACTGGCAAATCAGAAGTCCAAGGCCATTGCCGACTATACGGCGGCGCTTGGTCACGACGGCACCATGACCATGGCCAGCGATGCGCTGGCGCGCCTGATGCCCAAGCCGCGCATTGTCATGCGCGAGGAAGTCCCCGAGCCGCCCGCACCTGAGCGCAAAGAGGTGCTGCAGGCGACCGCTGACACGGACGTCGTGCCTTTGCCCGCTCCGGCACCGAAACGCGACAGCCAGGTGGTGCCAACGCCCACAAAACCGGAAGACTTTGCGCGCCTCGACGACAGCAGCGAAACGGACATGCCTGCTCCTGCGGCTGAGGTGCAGGTCGCGCAAAAGGATCAGGCCGCCGTAAACACCGAAATGGTGCCTCTGCCCTTGCCGGCGCCCGAGCGGACCAGCGAGACGCCGCCGTTGCCGGCAAGTGAGGCTAATGTTGCACGCCGGGACGACAGCCACGATACCGCAATGCCCGCTCCGTCGGATGGCGTGGAAGTCGCACGGCAAGAGCCGGCTGTTGTTGACTCCGAAATCGTGCCGTTGCCCATGCCGGCACCTGACCGCAACGGAGAAAACATCGCGCGCCGGGACAACGGGCAGGACACAGCACAGTCCGCTGCCTCGAATAATGGGCAGACGTCGCGCAAGAGCAAAGACCGCAGGACCGCCGAACGCACCGACCGGCGCCACGAATATGATACGCGCTACAGGCTGCGTCAGGTGCCGGCGACAGGCGCATACGGAAGCCGCGGCCTTGTGGTCGTTCAGCCGCGCTACATCCGGGCCGGCGCCCCCGAGCTCTCGCGTCGGGAAACATTCTTCACCGACATCTGGAACGAACGTCCGCGCCGTTGACCGGCGACGGCTGAAAACGACTTCCCTTTTGCGGACATCATGCGCTGCTGCGCTGTCCGCGGAACCCCGTCGCCAGCAGATAGAGTTCTGCCGAATCCGCCCGGCTGGCGGATGGCTTGACGTGTTTGACACTTCGATAGTCGCGCTTGAGGGCTGCAAGCAGCGATGCTTCCGTGCCGCCTTGCAAGACTTTGGCGAGGAATGCGCCGCCTGGTGCCAGCACCTCGCGGGCGAATTCACTGGCGGCTTCCACAAGCGCCATGATCTTCAGGTGATCGGTCCTGGCATGGCCCGTAGCGTTCGCCGCCATGTCCGAGAGCACCACGTCGGCCGGCCCGCCAAGGGCCGTCTTGAGCTTTTCCGGCGCGGCAGGATCCAGAAAATCGAGCTGCATGAATTCGACGCCGGGGATCTGCTCCATCGGTAGCACATCGATCGCCACCACGCGGCCCTGCGCGCCGATCCGTTTGGTGACGACCTGGCTCCAGCCGCCCGGAGCAGCCCCAAGATCGACCACCCGCGCGCCCTTCCTGATGAAGCGCGCCTTGTCGTCGATCTCGGAAAGCTTGAAGGCGGAGCGCGAGCGATAGCCTTCGCGCCTGGCGCGCGCGACATAGGGGTCATTGAGCTGGCGCTCGAGCCATAGTTTCGAGGACAGGGAGCGGCTCTTGCCGCTTTTCACCCGGACCTTCAATGCGCGCGGCGCGCCGCCTTTGCCGCCCGATGTCACGACGCCGACACCTGATCGACGCCGCTCCAGGCGCCGTCTTCGCGCATCATCTGCACCAGCATGCCTTCGCGCAGGCCACGATCGGCGACGCGCAGGCGCGGACATGGAAATGCGCGGCGGATCGCTTCCAGGATCGCGCAGCCGGCCAGCACCAGATCGGCGCGCTCGGCGCCGATGCATGGGCTCGCCACGCGATCCTGATAGCTCATGGAAAGCAGCCTCTCGACCACCGCGCTGATCTGTTGTGCGTTCATCCAGCAACCGTCTACACGATTGCGGTCGTAGCGCTTGAGATTAAGATGCACGCCGGCAATCGTGGTCACGGTGCCGGAGGTGCCGAGCATGTGAATTCCGCTCAATGCCGCACCGCCGTGCTCGCGCGCAAACGGCGCGATCATTTCCGCGACCTCCCCGACCATGAGTTCATACGTGTCGCGGGTCACGGTAAAGCCGCCGTAGCGCTCGGCCAGAGTCACTACGCCGTGCGGCAGAGAGATCCAGCCGCGGATCTGCGGCAGCGGCGGGCCGCCGGAGACCTTCTGCGAACGATTGAGACGCACCAGTTCCGAAGAGCCGCCGCCGATATCAAACAGCACCACGCCTTCGGCCTGCGGATCCATCAATGGTGTGCACCCCGTCGCCGCAAGGGTGGCTTCGGTTTCGCGATCGATGACCTCAAGGTCAAGCCCGACATCCTGCTCGACACGGGCACGAAATTCCTCGCCGTTTTCCGCCGTGCGGCAAGCCTCGGTCGCGATCAGGCGAGCGCGCGTGACGCCCTTGTTCTTCATCTTGTTGCGACAGATCGCCAGCGCCGCAATGGCGCGATCGATCGCGGCGTCGCTGATGCGGCGAGAGGCGGAGACGCCCTCGCCCAGCCGGATGATGCGGGAGAAGGCGTCGACCACACGGAAGCCATTGCCGGCAGGACGCGCCACCAGCAGGCGACAATTGTTGGTGCCGAGATCGAGCGCAGCATAGGTCGGGCCGCCGCGATCACTGCCAACGCCGCTATCGAGTCGTCCGGGCGACCGCCGACCCCATCGGGGCCGCTCATGCGGCGCCCGAACAATGACGGGGTCGAGGCCCGGGGTATCCCCGGCCTCGCCACTCATTTCAAAGCCTTCCTGCCGCCCCCGGGCTGCCTCTCGTCGCGCCGTGGTTGCAGCGTGTGTTCCCTAAAGATCGCGAAAAGTCTAACAGCGCCTTCGCTCGACGCAACCCTCAGGCGCAAAACCTATTCTTGTAGAAGCGGGCTTGCTGCTCTATTTCAACACATTCAGCGTCTCCACCACATACACCCCCCAAAGGCCCGGAATGGACGACAGAACCGCCGAAGCCGCCCTTTCATTGACCAAATTCGGCATCGGCCAGCCGGTGCGCCGCAGCGAGGATCCCAAGCTGCTGCGCGGCGAAGGCCAATATGCCGACGACTTCAATCGCAACGGCCAGGCCTACGCCGTGCTGGTGCGCAGTAGCGTCGCCCACGGCATCATCCGTTCGATCGACATCGACGCGGCGAAGACGATGCCGGGCGTGCTGGCGGTGCTGACGGCCGCCGATCTCGCCAACTATGGCGGGCTGAAATGCAACTTGCCCTTGAAGAGCCGCGACGGGTCGCCGATCCACTACGTGCCGCGGCCGGCGCTGGCGTCCGACAAAGTTCGCTACGTCGGCGACCCGGTTGCCTGTGTCATCGCGGAGACGGTGGCGCAGGCTAAGGACGCCGCCGAAGCTGTGGCGCTCGACATTGAGCCTTTGCCGGTTGTGCTCAGTCCGGCCGAAGCGGTGAAGCCGGGCGCGCCGCTGGTGTTCGACCAGGTGCCGAACAATCTTGCGCTCGACTATCACTATGGCGAGTCTGAAAAAGTTGCGGAGGCTTTTGCGAAAGCCAGGCACGTCACGCGACTGGAGACCTCGAACCAGCGCATGATCGTGGCGGCGATGGAGCCGCGCGCGGCGATCGGCGAATACGACCCGGTGGCGGAGAAGTGGACGCTTACATCCGCGAGCCAGGGCGTGCACGGCATGAAGACCACGCTGATGGATATCCTCGGCGCGCCGGCCGACAAGGTGCGGGTCGTCACCGGCCAGATCGGCGGCTCCTTTGGCATGAAGGCGGCGGTCTATCCCGAATATATCTGCATCCTGCATGCCGCGCGGCTGCTCAAACGACCGGTAAAATGGACTGACGAGCGCTCCGGCAGCTTCGTCTCCGACCAGCACGGTCGCGCGCAGGACATGGTGATCGAGTTCGCCTTTGACGAGAACGCGCACATCCTGGCGGTGCGCCTCACCGGCTACGGCAATATGGGCGGCTATCTCGCGCAGTTCGGACCACTGCTCTCGACCGGCAACCAGGTCAAGAATATCGCATCCGTCTACCGCACGCCGCTGATCGAGGTGGCGACCAAATGCGTGTTCACCAACACCGGGCACGTCTCGGCCTATCGCGGCGCCGGTCGCCCCGAGGGCAACTACTATGTCGAGCGCGCGCTCGACATCGCCGCCATGGAGCTCGGCATCGATCGCATCGAATTGCGCAAGCGCAACATGATCCGCAAGAGCGATCTGCCGTTCAAGGCCGCGTCCGGCATGACCTACGACAACGGCGATTTCCTCGGCGTGCTCAAGCAGGCGCTCGATCTCGGCGACTATGCCGGCTTCAAGAAGCGCAAGCGCGAAAGCAAAAGGAACGGCAAGCTGCGCGGCTTCGGCATCGGCTGCTATCTGGAAGTCACCGCCGGCGGTGGCAAGGAACTGGGCGCCATCCATTTCGACGCCGACGGCATGGTGACCATCATCACCGGCACCATGGATTTCGGCATGGGCCACGCTACCACCTATGCGCAGATGCTCAGCGACATGCTCGGCGTACCGTTCGATCGTATCCGCATCGTCGAGGGTGACAGCGACCGCATGGCCTACGGCAACGGCTCAGGCGGCTCGCGCTCGGTGATGTTCGCGGGCGCGGCGCTCACCGAGTCCTCCACGATCGTGATCGAGCGCGGCAAGCAGATCGCTTCCCACGTACTGGAAGCCTCGACGAGCGACATCGAATTCAAGGCCGGGCGTTTCGTCATCGCCGGCACCGACCGCTCGATCGGTATTCTTGAACTCGCGGCACGATTGCACGGCGGCCTCAAGCTGCCCGACGGCGTGCCGAACTCCCTCGACACCGACCATGTCGGCGACATGGCCGTGCCGTCCGCCTTCCCCAATGGCTGCCACATCGCCGAGGTCGAGGTCGATCCGCAGACTGGTCACGCCCAGGTGGTGCGCTATTCCGCCGTCAACGATCTCGGCACCATCATCAACCCGCTGCTGGTGGAAGGCCAGATCCAGGGCGGTGTGGTGCAAGGCCTCGGCCAAGCGCTGATGGAAAAGGCGGTCTACGATAGCGACGGACAATTGGTGACCGGCTCGTTCATGGACTATGCGATGCCCCGCGCGCACGACGCACCGATGATCGCGGTCGCCCATCACCCGGTGCCGACCAAAAGCAATCCGCTTGGCGCGAAGGGCTGCGGAGAAGCCGGCACGTCGGGCGGCCTGCCCGCCGTCGCCAATGCCGTGGTCGATGCGCTGTCGGAATACGGCATCGCGCACCTGGAAATGCCGATGACGCCGGCCCGCATCTGGCAGGCGATCGAAACAGCCAAGGGCAAAGCTCAGCACTGAGATGTCATGGCCGGACTTGTCCCGGCCATCTCGCTTAGGGGCGCTCAGTGCCCCGCTCATCGAAATCGCCGGGACAAGCCCGGCGATGACAGCAATCTCTGGTTCAGGCCGGCCCCGACAATTTTACGTTCTTGAGAGGCAGCGAGCGGGCGCGAACGCCGGTCGCCGCGAACACTGCGTTGGCGACGGCGGGCGCGGTCGGCGCCGTGCCGGGCTCGCCGATGCCGCCCCATTTCTGGCCTCCCGACAGCGCCAGGTAGACCTCGATCCCGGGTGCGTCGGCAAGCCGCACCATTTCGTATTCGTCGAAATTGGCCTGCTCGACGCGGCCATCCTTGATGGTGAGGTCGCCATAAAGTGCTGCCGACAGGCCGTAGATGATGCCGCTCTCGATCTGCGCCTCGACGATCTTCGGATTGACCACGTGGCCGCAATCGACGGCAGCCACCACGCGGTCGACGCGGACCTCGCCCTTCCGGCTGACCGTCACTTCGGCAACCTGGCCGACGATGGTGCCGTAGCATTCGTGGATGGCGATGCCGCGGCCGCGACCGGCGGGAAGCGGTTTGCCCCAGTCGCCCTTCTCGGCAATCTTGTCGAGCACGCCGAGGAAATCCGGCCGGTGAGCGAGCATAGCGCGGCGGAACTTGTAAGGGTCCTGCCCCGCCGCATGCGCGAGCTCGTCGATATAGCTCTCCATGAAGAAGGCGTTCTGCGAAGAGCCGACCGAACGCCAGAAACCAACCGGAATATGCGTGTTCTTGAGCATTGCACCGACACGCACGTTGGGGATTTTGTAGTTCGTGTTGGCGATGCCCTCGATCGCCTGATTTTCGAGGCCGTTTTCGACCTTGCTAAAGCCATTTGAACGCATGATCGAGCCGACCGCGATCCTGGCGTCGAAGGCGATCGGCATGCCGTTTTCGCCGAGCGCAGTCTTCAAACGGACAGCGGCCTGTGGCCGATAGCGGTCATGAGTCATGTCTTCTTCGCGCGTCCACAAAAGCTTGACCGGCTTTTCGACCTGCTTGGCGACCAGAATCGCGTGGCGCATCTCGTCATTGGTGCCGCGCCGTCCAAAGCCCCCGCCAAGGAAGCAGTTGTGGATGTTGATCTGCTCCTGTTTGAGGCCGGAGGTGACCGCCGCCAGACGCAGCGCCGACATCGGGCTCTGCGTGCCGACCCAGACATCGAGCCTGTCGCCATTGAAATGCGCGGTGGCGTTGAGCGGCTCCATCTGAGCATGCGCGGCATGGGGAGCCTCGTAGATCGCCTCGACGATCTTGCCGCCTTTGGCAAAAGCACCGTCGACGTCCCCGTCATTGCGCGCGCTGACCAGCGGGCCATCGAGCGTGTCGCGATAAAGCCTGGCGAATTGCGCACTGTCGGTCTTGCCCGCCGCACCGACATCCCATTCCGGCTTGAGCAGCGCCAGCGCCTCCATGGCACGCCAGTAGCGGTCGGCGACGACAGCCACCGCATTGTCGAGCTTGACCACCTGCAACACGCCGCGCCGGCCCTTGACCGGCGTCTCGTCCACGCTCTTGAGCTTACCGCCCGCCACCGGGCAGGCATTGATCGCGGCATAGACCATGCCGGAGATCTGCGTGTCGATGGCGAACCTGGCAGCGCCATTGATCTTCAGCGGCGTGTCGAGCCGCGGCAGCGACTTGCCGATCAGCTTGTACTTATCCGGCGTGCGGATTGCCGGCTCCTTGTCGAGCTTGATCGCGGCGGCGTCCGCAGCAAGCGCGGCATAGTCGAGCGATCGCCCGCTCGGCTTGTGCGTGACCTTGCTGTTCTCCGCGTGGCATTCGCCGGGCGCCACGTTCCAGCGGTGCGCGGCGGCCGCGATCAGCCGTTCGCGCGCGCTGGCGCCGGCCTGCTGCAGGAAGCGCCACGAGGTGCGCACACCGCGGCTGCCGGCGGTGACCATGTTACCGTAGACCTGATGTTCGCGCAGGTTGCGCGAAGGTGAAGCGTACTCGACCTTGACCTTCGCCCAGTCGCATTCGAGTTCCTCGGCCACGATCATCGGCAGCGCGGTGATGGCGCCCTGTCCCATCTCGTTGTGCGGCGAGCGGATGAGGATGCTGCCGTCCGGCTCGATCGCCAGGAACGCATTGACGTCGTGCGGCGAGGCATCCGGCCCGTAAGTCTGCGCACCGATCGTTGCCGCCTCGGCAAGGCCGGGCAGCATCACGGTGACGGCGAGACCGCCGGCGGCGGTGGCGGAAGCGACGACGAAGTGGCGGCGCGTGAGAGACGTTTTTACGATCTGGTTCATGATGTCCTCCCCGCTCACGTCTTCATCAGCGCCGCGGCGCGGTGAATCGCGCGGCGGACACGGACATAGGTCCCGCAGCGGCAGATATTGGTGAGGTTGGCGTCAATGTCGGCGTCGGTGGGCTTCGGATGTTCCTTGAGGAACGCCACCGCCGCCATGATCTGCCCGGACTGGCAATAGCCGCATTGCGGCACATCCTCGGCGAGCCAGGCTTGCTGCACCGGATGCTTGCTGTCGTCCGACAGGCCTTCGATGGTCGTGATGCTTTTACCTGCAACATCGCCGACGACGACACCACAGGAGCGAACGGCTTCGCCGTTCACATGCACGGTGCATGCGCCGCATTGAGCGATGCCGCAACCGAACTTGGTGCCGGTCAATCCGATCTCATCGCGGATGACCCAGAGGAGCGGCGTCTCCGGCTCGACGTCGAGCCGGTGCGCCTTGCCGTTGACGGTGATGGAAATCATGGTGTTTCCCGGGGCGTCTTTCCTGCGGGGCGGGCGGTCCGCGCCTCGTGACCGGCATCCGCCTGATCGTTGTTGACGCCAACGCTAACACCGCGCTCCGCGCCTCAGTTTCACACTTGCTTGTCTTTACGCATTTTTTATCTCAGGCTGGATAGGCATGCGGGTACCGCGGCCCCGCCGGGAGCACATGCCCAACCCTCTGGAAATGCACTGGATTGCGGCGGGCATGCGGGTCATAGTCCGCGCCCTGCCGGGAACTTTGATACCATGAGCCAGGCGACCGAAATCCTGGGCGCAAAGTCCGCGCCGCATCTGCGTATCGTCGGCGCGGTGAGCGCGGCGCACTTCGTCTCGCACTATTATATTCTGCTGCTGGCGCCGCTATTGCCATTCGTGCGCGCCGAATATGGCGTCACCTATACCGAAATCGGGCTCGCGCTCGCAGCCTTCAATACCGTCTCGGCGGTGCTGCAAACGCCGGCAGGATTCCTGGTCGACTGGCTGGGTGCGCGTATTTTGCTGATCGCCGGGTTGCTGTTCGGCGCCGTTGCTTTCCTTATCGCAGGACTTGTCGATTCATTCTGGGTCATGGTGGCTATGTTCGCGCTCGCCGGGGTCGGCAATACCGTCTACCACCCGGCCGACTATGCGCTGCTGTCGCACCATGTTCCGGCAAACCGGATCGGCCAGGCTTTTTCAGTCCACACTTTTGCCGGCATGCTTGGCTCGGCGGTCGCGCCGGTAAGCCTGCTGTTGATGCAAAGCCTGTGGGGCTGGCGTGGAGCATTCATCGGCGCAAGCGTTCTCGGATTCGCGGTGGCGGCGGTATTGATTGTGGCCCGCGACAATAGCAGCGAGCCGGCAATTGCAGCGCCGACGCGTGCCGACGACGAAAAAGACGCGGCCGGATGGCGACTGTTGCTGTCGCCCGCGATCCTGCTCAACCTTCTATTCTTCGTGCTGCTCGCGATGATCAGCGGCGGCATTTACAATTATTCGGTCGTGGCGCTGGGCGCGCTTTACGCCACGCCAGTGACCATCGCCAACACGGCGCTGACCGGCAACCTGCTGTTTTCGGCAATCGGCGTGCTGGCGGGCGGGCTGCTGGTCGCGCGCACGACGCGGCACGGTGCGGTGGCGGCAACGGGACTGGCCGTCATGGCCCTGCTCACGGCCCTGATCGCCAATATCGATCTTGGCTCCATCATATTGATTGCCGCGATGACGGTCGCCGGCTTTTTCTCCGGCGTCATCATGCCGTCGCGCGACATGATCGTGCGTGAGATTACCCCGCCCGGTTCGTTCGGCAAGGTGTTCGGTTTCGTCACCACCGGCTTCAATATCGGCGGCATCGTCTCGCCGCTGATTTTCGGCGCCATCATGGACCACGGCAATCCGCGCCTGGTGTTCCTGGGGGTGGCGGCATGCAGCCTGGTCGCGATCGCGACGGTGGCAATACGTCCGCGCCCGGCCAGCTGAGCGACCACCGGGCACGGACTTGTCAAATCAGCCGAATTGCCCCATGTGAGGGGCTTCCAGCATAGCGGTGGCAGGTCGTTTCGACCGGATCCCGGGCCGGCCCTGCTGGGGGATAGTTCAACGGTAGAACATCGGACTCTGACTCCGAGAATCTCTGGTTCGAATCCAGGTCCCCCAGCCATTTGATCTAACTAATTTTTCTCTTTGTTCCTCGATAAACTCTCAAGACCATTTGGGAGGTCATTTGGACGTTTCTGTTCTCTTTTCGAGCTTCCTGATTGCACTCTCTGCAAGCGCAGGATCGCGGTGCAAGTAGTGAGCGTCAAGTATTGAGCGAACATCGCGCAAGCTGTGTCCCGTGATCGTTGCAATTTCCGCTTCGGTGCACTCGGCAAGCGCGAGCCGCGTCACCGCCGTTCCGCGCAAGTCATTGAATGTCACTCCGCTAACGCCAGCCTTCGCACACGCCTTGCCCCACGATGCGCGAAAGCCCGCAGGCGTCCAGGGCTTGCCGTCTGTCGTCGTCAGCATAATCGTGCTGCGCTTCGCGACGGCATCCAGTGCAGCCTTAAGGGGCGTGCCAACGGGAATAACGACACGCGCGCCAGTCTTTGATTGCCGTAATTTGATTTGCGCTCCGTCATAGGCAGACCACGGCAATCGCAATAGGTCGCCCTGTCGCTGGCCGGTCCAGAGCGCGAGCAACAAAGGCAAATGCAAGTGCGATGGTGCCAATTTGAGAAATGCCGCCTCTTGATCCGCACTCCAGATATTTTCCGCGCGCGAGCCACTGTAAATTCGTCCCCCGCGCTCACAGGGATTGACTGTGATCTTGCCGCGATCCTTCGACCATGAAAGCACGCGAGCAAGTACCGTCCATGCATAGTCAGCCTGTCGGCGCGATTTAAGCGCAAGCTTGTCGCGCCATTCCATGAAGATTCCACGTGTGCGCCTGTCGGTAAGACCGGATATCGGGAAATCAGAATATTCCGGCTCAATCACTTTCTGAATAATGCGTTTGTAATCCGACCTGGTCCGATCTGCGAGCTGACGAAAATCGTCACTCGCCTGATAAGCCTGCAAAAGAGAAAACAGCAGACCGGTTGGCGACCTTATCTTTTGTGCCGCCGCCTCGTTGTAACTGCAATAAATTCTGGTGTGCCTGGCTCGCCCTGTAAGGCGTGGGCCCCCTTCCAAGCATACCAATACGTTTTCGTCGTACCGTCAGCTAGCTTTGCCGTATAGCAATTAATTCCCTTAAGAGGACGCGCATGACTTGCTCCCCTTGCCCGCTAACCAGCGTTCCAAATCATTGGCCGAATCTTGCGCCTGTGGCCGGCAGTCTCAACCTCGATCTCGCCCTGTGGATTAATACGCACGGCAGATACCGGAAGCCCGGCATCCTGACGGCCTTGATGGCGCGTAATACGTCAGTGCGACGAAAGATTTGGCGGGCTTTAGTCATCATTTCTCCAAAGAAAAAGCCCCATAAAACGGGGCCTCAGTGATAAATCTGTCATAGGATGGATCAGGCTGCGGTAGCAGCAGCATTCGCTTCCTCCGCCAGCCGAGCAGGCGAAATACGCTGAGACTGGTGGCAAAGAGCGGGAGTGCGGCGAGGAGCGGAGTTTCTTCGTCCAAATTCTCGCCACTCATCGTTTCGGGCACATATACTTGGCTGAAATCAGTGCACATGCCGCTGATACGCTATGCACGTTTGAATGGCGCCTCCATCTAAAGTTCGTAATTTTCCGTGAAAATGTACGGCGTATATTGACGAGCAGTAGATCCTCTATGGCGATCAGCTTAGCCCAATACCCACCGAAAAATATTCCCAACGCTATCCGCTCCTCCGCCAGCAATTGAAGCTAATGGAACACAGTCAAGCGTGCTAAGATCCGCGAGCGTTATTGTATTAATACTATCTGAAAATGAGAAATAGGTAACGAATGGATAGATTAGCGTATTGATTGGTAGATATAAGGCGCTAACGGAGTGGCTGTAGTGAACCAGCCACTGACATGCATCGACGATGTATAGTTAGTCGGATTAGAAAAGCCGTTAAAATTTGGACCTGAGTAGCTATAGATCGTAGCTGCCATTGATGCGACACTGCCGCAAAACAGCGAGCTGAACGCTATTCCAACTATGAGCACCGACTTGCGCACAAGCACTTACTGAACCTGATCATTTCCAAGCCCCCGTCTCAAGTTACGATGGCACCGCTCTCCGCTTCCTGCGCCAAACAAACAGACCTAACATGCCGATGCCGGTGGCGAAGAGTGGAAGAGCAGCAGGAAGAGGAGTTGGTGTAAGCAGAAACTCACGCAATTGCCCTAAACTATTGTTCCCATAGCCTACAATCTGGCCACGATTGTTGATGGCGGTGGCAACTCAAAGGCCCCAGCCATCACCACTGGAGTTAGAGCAGGTTGTTTAAGTTGAGCATAACCCCATCTCCCAGATGAATGCGCTACATACGCAATTTCCGTAAATGTCGTTAGTTTGCGATCCTCTCACTATGTCCGACATCATTGATGTCGTTAGCTAACACCCATGATCCACCCAAATTACCAAGATTGGTTGGGATGGTGCCGTTCCAAATGACCTCGTCGAGATACCCAGTTTCAACATCTGGGCCACTTACTCCAACAACCTGTCCGACGATGTTTATTGCGTACGCTATGCTTTGTTGTCCGGCTGGCGTGCCAAGATCAGTTGGAGTTGTGCCATTCCAAATGGTCGCGTGAGGAGCCACTTGCGGAACGCCGTTCTCAACTTCACCGGTGGGAGCGTAAGCAAATCCAACGACCTGCCAGCGTCGTTGATGCCGTATGCCCGGCTCGCTTCACGTAGCCAGTTAGTGTAGTTGGAGTACTACGTTCTAGATTGTTGCAAAGTAACCAGAATTGGCGGGATCATATTGCCCGCTACCTGCCCAGCATTATTGATGGCGTTTCCGTGGCTCCATCCCACACTGCTTAAGTAGGTCGGAGTGATGCCATTCCAGACGGTCGCGTATCCGCAGCACGTTGCGGGGGCACTGCTAGTCCCGACAACCTGTCCCGCATTGTTAATGCCGCGTGCGGCGCTGCTTTGTCCATCGGGCGTGCCAAGGGCGGTCGGATTGCCATTGTTCCAAATGACGGCCTTCGAGCGATATGCGGAGGAATATAAGCCATCACTTTCGCCCACAACCTGTCCGGCGTCATTGATGCCGTAGGCCCAAGTTTGTAGCGGAAAATTAGGATTGTCGGGTACGTCGCCTAATGGTTTGAGTTCGGTCAGGCTATAAGTCGCAGCAACTGCGGGAAAAACAAACCCGAAAAACGTTGTAGCTATGACGCAAACAAATATTTTAATTTTCATTGCAAACCCCTCGCAACGTCCTGAAGGACAGAGGTCGCCCATGCGTGGCCATGCTGCTCCCGTCTATTCCTTCCTGCAACCATTAGTAGGTGGGGTCGAACAACGATTGCTAACATCTTCGCCCACAGACGTTTTTCCTCGGCAGTCTGTGCATAACTTGGCGGGTTCAAAATGTGCGTTCGATTTACAAGAATCTAAAACCGACCCGCGCTGGTCTCGGCCGCACTAGGCGCTGCTGTACTACTGATATTATAGTTCTTCTGATATTCATAGTATTCCAAATGCCTTCGCTATTTTATTTATGTGGACTGCAGGATAGTGATTTTTTAAATGCCGACACTTGATTCGCACCCGTTATCAGTTGGATGTTGGCCAGGCTCAAATCAGAATGAATATATCTCTCGTTTTCGTGAAAGCTTAGCCAGGGTCGGAATTACGACTATCGACATCACACATCCGTGGGTGGCGTTAGATAAGAAAATCGATGTGCTTCACATTCACTGGTTGGAGCAAGAATTTTGGAAAGACCATAAGCGAATTTTCGGTGGTCTACGCGCGGTGGCAGCATTGGCTGCGTTGATGGTCCTTCGATTGCGCAGCGTAAAAATAGTTTGGTGCGTGCATAACCTTGAGCCTCATGACGCCGATCCGATTCTACTACAGTTTTTGGAATATCTATTCTTGGTGTGCTTCTCATTTGGTAGACGGGTTTGTGACGCTTAGTCCGTCAACAATCGATATTGCGCGCGCGCGTTTTCCGGAGCTAGCAAAAAAGCCTGGGACGTTTATTTGGCATCCGATTTATCCGATCAATTCGTGCACATGTACAACGTTTGAGTGGCGACAAAGCCACGGGATCGACAGACTCGGCGAAAGTTCTAGCATTTTTCGGTGCGGTTCGACCCTATAAGGGAGTCGATAATTTGGTTTCATCATTTATTCAAACTACTGACCAGAGCTTACGCCTCGTAGTTGCTGGCTTCCCAAATATGAAGCCCGAAGATTTTCTCAAAACCGCTGTTGATAAGGATAATCGCATATTGTTCGAACTCCGGCGGCTCCCGGAACGGGAATTATCGGAGTTAGTTTGTTCTGCGGACGTAATAGTTCTTCCGTTTAAAAGGGTGCTGCATTCGGGCTCGATTATTTATGCGCTTAGCTGCGGTAAGCCCGTTATTACCCCGGCAACGGCTTACGCGAATGATCTTCAAAATCAGGTGGGACCGCAGTGGATTAGAACTTACGAACCGCCCCTATCGCCGGAACACCTTTCATTGCTTAGCGAGCAAACCAAAGGACGGCCTAACCTGGATTTCTTGTCAATACACGCGAGCGGTTCCAAACTGAAAAAATTCTATCGGTATGCTCCAAATGAATATAGCTCCAATGAACAATGTACCGGGATAACCCTGTGATTGACCAGAGTAGTTGGATATGTGCGGCTGATTTACCAAAATGTACTCGTGGCGAGAGTTGGTGGCCCTCTACCGGCTAACCGACCCTTCGCCGCCGTCAAATCTCCAGCCACGCTATAATATTTGCCCAACTACAAAAATTGATGCCGTAGTTTCATCGGACGGCGAACAACACCTTGTCAGCATGCGCTGGGGCCTCATTCCGAGACGAATTACAATAACTTGACGCCAACTGTGGCGGCGTTGTCTTTTGCACTTGCATGAAACCGATCACGCTGATCGCCAAACGCGCATCAAAATTCCGCCCTGACGGCCCCTGGCCGGACAATGACTATGACGTGTACGACGGCGACCAACACATAGGCAGAATTTTGTGGACCCACGCGGCATCGAGAGAGACGCCCTGGTTTTGGACCATTCTACGATGTCCGCAATACCCGGATGATCGCGGCTACAGCGCGAGCCGAGAGAAAGCGATGTTAGGCTTCAAGGGGCGGTGGACGGACCGCAATTAGCTCCTTCTGACCTGCTTCGATTAGTGACTCGACTAAAGATTGCAACCGGCCCACTATTTACGCGCGATCCTGATTCGCCCCCGCATCCCGCAATGCGGTACCAGGAATAGGGGCACTCGCAGCCCATGCCAAATGCCCGCGGCTACCGGACCTAAACCAGGGATGGAGCCGGAGAGTGCTGTTTGGATGCGACATGGGGCCACTAGAAACGGAACGCGACGTTGATAGTGGGCCGATGCACCCGTGAACGGCGGTTGTTTCCCGTTCGACGGGACGTTCACGCAACCCTTAGGGGCTGCGCGCGCGTGGCCCGAGGGATTTAGCCAATGAAACCTCGGATCACCGTTGAAGTCAGGGTAAATGATTGCGCTTTGCCTATTCGGTATTGCCGCAATCATTAAGACCCTGATTTAAACAGGGAGGCGCAAGTCGGCCACGCTGACTTGCGTCTCTTTTTGTTATGTGAACTTTTTGGGAACGATGCTGCGTCGGGCTTTTCGCCACAACATCAATGGCGCGCTCAAAACTCGGTGATTTTGCCATGCCCAAATCTAACAAGAAACCAATAATCCGCACTAATCGTCCACGGAAATTTAACCGGCATTTGCCGAAACCCGGGGAATTTGAAATAGGCATTCATAGCGAAAAACATGCCCGCCTCATCGGAGATTTTATTACACGGCTACCGCATATTGAAGAGCGCATGATTTGGTTGCTTTCCAGATTGCTAGGCCTCGAAGGCGAACGCAGTGTGGCAGGTCGAAATGTAGCCGACGGCGTTGCACGGCAGGTATTTAGGTCATTCGAATCGGAGCGCGCTCGCATCAACCTTATGCGGGCACTTCTTCAGGATGCGAATATAAACGCCCGCAAACCTCCAATCTATGACGACGCATTACCCTATACGAAAGCATCCGAAAAAAGCGAAACGACTATGCTCATGGACTTTGGTACACGCATAAGAGCGGTAAGGTGTTTCTCACTAAGCCCAGCACAGACATAATGATGTTTGTAGAAATGAAACGCCGTGAAATAAAAATAAAAGAGATTGAAATTGACTTTCGAAAAATGGCAGAATTACTCAAACAACTTGAAGAAGCTATATATTGGATCGATCCAAATCCAATCCGACACGGCTACAGAGAATTTCGATTAAATCTTGTGCCGCATGGTGGCCAGAAAACTCCGAGACGCCGTACTGCTCCAAAATCGAAATAAGATTATCCATTAACTTAGGCGTTAGCCTAAGACGGACGCTGCCGGTTGCCCCGATTGGCCTTTTGACTATTAGTGGAGCGTTGATTTGCCATGGTGGCAATCTCCTGGGAAATCCAAAGAAATTTGCGGCGATCCGACTGCACAGCCGCCTTCATCGGGCATAGCGTGCGGCCAATTAAGCAATTCCGAGTTTTGGATATTCAATTCTGCGGTGGAAACTATCGTAAGCAACCTTTGTCGATGCAAAGCGCAGCATCATCAGCGCATAGCGCGTGGCAGCCATTAAATCGTCGCCCTCTTTGACAACCTTGCCGTCCTTGCGATGGTACAACCTGAATTCTTCGAACCAATCGTTCAGATGTTTGAAAACCTTGAAGCGCCCTGTTTCCATGCGCGAAAGCATGTCCATCAAACCGGCCTCAACGCTTACGCTGCCATCTTCGAACTGCGCGTGCGTGTGGAGCATATTTAAACCCTGCGCACTGTATTGCTGTGCAAGGGCTACGCCCGCGCCTTCCAGGGTTTCCCGCCTGCCGTCGCGCGGCCAAGCCCAGGGCAATTCCTTGCCCCACGCTCTAATAGCCGCCGCGTGCAGCACTGGCGTTGCTTCTCTCAGCCGGTGCGTGCGCGTGACATAGACCGTGTCTGTATCTCTATCCCAGACAAGTTCGATGGCCGCGAAAGGGTGATCCCAACCAAAGTCCATGCCGCCAACACGAGGCCAGTGCGGCGGCAGTTCGCGATGCTCGCAAGTAATATCCTCTTCCGGCACCGGGAACACGCGGCCGGAACCTAAAACCGGAATACCCTTTGTGCGCGCTTCCAGCTCATGCGCCGGATAGCTGCTGATAATCTGTTTTCTTTTCAGTCGTCGCTGTAGTGCTCGACATCATCAATCGTCATGACCACTTTGAAACGGTCATCTGATTTTTCGTGCAGGAATCGTTTGACAACGGTTGAAACGCCCTGCAATGGCGTGAACGTCATCCAGACAGGATTTGCCCCCACGTTAGTGCGCGTAAGCGCTTCGCTATAAATATCGGCGGGTGGTTCCTCATCTAGCCATACCCAGTGCAATGTTTCGCCCTGGAATTTCTCGCGGCCGGAAGCGTATGTCTTCAAACCGATAGTTGAGACACCGCCAGACACATGCTTTACTCTGATAGTGTCGAGCAAATCGGGAATGCCGCGCGACGATACCAATTCGCCGAGCGCGTCTTTCGGAATTGCGCCCGTGCCGGATTCGCCAGATCGACCGACGAGAACACGTTGCACCGTATCTCTGCACAACTTCGCCGGTAACGCCGCAAGCCCAGCCGATTGTGGGGCCATCAAAACGCTTGCCCCGCCACCATTCGGGGTATCGCCCGGTGGCGTGCATGGCAGCTTCGAAGCCACCGGCGAGCGTCTTGCCTAGCTGATTGCCCGCCATCAAGCAGACGTTCGCGAAACTTCGCGCCCGCCCCGTGGAATTCGGCCTGCTTAGGATAGGGCGTGTAATAGGCCAGGCGATTTTCAGTTAATCGTCTCGCCTTCTCCGTTTCCAGTGCTTGCAACACGGTTGCCGAGTTCGCGCTTGGCATATTCAATGAAGGCGTCAAGTTGTTCATCATCCAATTCCGTGAGCCGATAATCGAGTATCTCGAATTCTTTTGGCAGCAACGAAGCGACTATCTTTAAATACTCGTGCGGTCGTTCTTTGCGGGAAATCCGAATCGCTTCTTCGCCGTGTTCTTCAAAATCGGCTACCAGGGCTTCCACGAATTTTGTACTGAATCGATTGCGCGTACCTTTGCCTCGGCCGCCAATTTTCTTTTGGCCTTTTTCAAACAGTGCCATTTTCCTTTTTCTCCAATTCCTTAAGAGCAATTGCACATTGGCAATAGCTTCCGCCGGTTATCAATTGCCGCAATACTCCTATCGGAACGCCGGGCGTTTCTTTTTGCAATTCTGCGGCGCGTGCGTCGATGAACGCTTCGGCTTCAAGCCGGGCCTGCTCCAGCATTGTCTGCAACGGCACTGGGTCTTTCGCTTTCGGCATTTTCCTTTTCCTTAATTGCTTTGCGCTCCGCCGCGCGTTCATTCTGCAACCGTCGCAACTCGCGTTCGCGCGCGGCCTCGCGGTTGGCAACGCACTGCCGCAGCTCTGGCGGCAATTTCACAAACTGATGCTTGTCGTTTTGCGGCCATGAACGCGGCGCGGGAACGCGAACAAGCGGTTCAAGCACTTGCCGCACGATTGCGGTTGCCACCGGATTTGATACGCCATAACGATCATGCAAGCGCTCGATTGCGCCTAAGCTCTCGACGGGTTCCGCTTTGAATTCATGTGCTGCAATCCACACCGCAATGGTCGCCGGCTTTGCGGGACAGTGCCGCACATTATTTTTTTCGCACCAATAAATGAAAGGCCGCAGCAGGGCGATGTCGTCGCTGGTAAGTTTGGTTTCAGCGGGGCTGATCCGTTCGGCCAGCGCTCTTTCGTTTTCATCCATTTCGGCAAGGCGTTGCCGCTCAATCTCGGAAATTATCGGGTTCATCTTTTTGCACGCGTCAGTGCGGCGTGAGAGATTGAAAGGGTCCGGTGCAGCCCAAGTAACTGGGCGCGGCCCTCCAGGCAGCCGTCATCGGATTTAAGCGCTTGCTCGACGCACTCAATCGCCGCGATCCGGTTGGCGGGGGGATTCAATGCGCCTTCTGCCGCCGCAGTTTCGTACAGTTCATTTCGCGCGGCATCGCCGGGCAAATCGTAACGCCTGCGAAGCGCAGCTATCATTTTATGATCTTCGGCTGACATTATC
Organism: uncultured Alphaproteobacteria bacterium; assembly: GCA_963828695.1. GTDB lineage: Bacteria > Pseudomonadota > Alphaproteobacteria > Rhizobiales > Xanthobacteraceae > Pseudolabrys. Next base: position 908,920 of record CAWHFS010000002.1, read on the forward strand.
TTAACCTCGCGCGGCGCGTTGTGCTTGCATCATCACTGGACGCCAAGCTTGATCGCCGCTTCGCCGCGAGCTGTTCGCAGGCTGTTCGCGCAACGCTCGCGGGTCCGGGCCGCTATACTCACCAGGTGACCGCGACATGCCGGGCTTTCTGAACCGGGGGGATGGGCTTTGGTGCAGGTTGGGCCGCACCTCGTTTTGCAAGCTGAAATTGCACTGCGTCGTAGAACAGGCGCTGGAAAGGAGCAGAGTGAAGTGCTGGATTGGTCGCGAGTGCGTGCTGGATTTCGGCGGGTGTCAATCCGTAAACGTTCGTCGCAACGTCAACCAAACTTTCCGTTACGCGCTTAAAATTTTCTGGCGGCTCTTTCGCAATTTCGGCATCAAAAATATCGGACTGCTCCTTGATGTATTTTGCGAGTTGTTGTTGGTAGTTTTGCGCATCGGCGTTCTTGACGTTCTGCGCATCTTGAAAGAGCTGAGCCGCGCGCTGCGCCTGCCCGACAATTTCAGAATGCCGTTGCGGGTTTGGTTCGCTGCAACAATCGCAATCGCGCCGGGGATTTGATTTGCGTTCAACCCCGATAATTCAGGCGCGCTGAATACAGAAAGCGTCGCCAGCTCTGCGGCCTGTTGCGCTGCTTGGCCGTATAGTTGCCGTTCGGTTTGTGCGAGAGAAATTTCCTGTTCTATCGCTTGCCGAATCTTGGGATTTGAAAGGGCTTTCTGAATTTCGGGGTCTGTGCCTTCTGCAGCGGGCGCGTTCGGCGACTCGGGCTGAAGCTGCGGCTCTTCGCCGTTCGGAGTCGCGTTGATTTCGGTTCGCACTCCATCGACCGCGTCAGCAACTTGCTGCGACTCCAGATCGGCCAGTGCCTGGGACTCTTCACGGTGAATCTGAGACAGGTCGCGACCGGCACGTTCGGCGGTCAGGCTATGGCCGTCGGGAATTGGCTCGCCCGCATGTTCGCCACTTAAGAACTGATACCGGCGCTCGATGATTGGAAACTTATCCGGCTCAAGATAGCCGGCATTTTCGCGAGCCGTGCCAAGATCGCGCGCCGCGTCGCGCAAGCCATCGTCGCCGTCATAGCTTCGGTTTTCTTCCGGGGCCGGCGCGCTTTCGGGCATGGGTTGCCAGCCTTGGCCCTCTTCTACGCTGGCCTTGCCGGTTGGTAACTCAACATCGCTCATAGGCAATCCTTTGTTTAGTGCGCAGTCTCAATTGCGAAATCTTCGCAATCGGTTTCGGGTGAATATTTTCGGGTTTCCTCGTGCGCCCCTACCACGGACCGATAGATTTGCGCCTCCGACGGCGAGGTGTCGGGCATATCGACGAATGACGCGAGAATTTCGAACGCCAAATCTGCCTTTTCCGGCGCCAGCGCCGAAGTCAGCGCAATAAAGACGCCATAGAGGGCGTGACGAATGGGCGCCAGCTCGTCATCCGCCATTGGATATAGACGGACCACGTTATTGCCCGTTCTCATTGCCAGTGCTCCGCTTAAAAAAGAAAACCCGGCGAGTGCCGGGCAATAAATCTCTATCCCTATTCATGGTGCATTAAGTGGGTGTTTTCCCCCTCCCTTTAGTTTTTTCTCTCATTTTTTTCTCCTGCAATCTGACTTCAAGCAGAAATCTCAAATTCGGCCAGTGATACCAGGGGCAACGCCGCACCCAATCACGCACCTCAGCGACCGCAGCGGGGTCAATCCGCATCAGTTCGCCCTCCACCTCGGCAGTATGGTGGGCCACAGAGCAGCAACGCCGCCACCGCTCGGCGTGAGCAATGGTTGCCGCGCGAATGTGCGGCGGTAGGCATTCGGGGTGAATATGCGGCGGCAGGGAGTGTTCGACGGCAGAGCCGTACCCACGAGCACAACAGGTCCAGCCACCAAAGAAATAAGCCCGGCCGCACGTCGCACAGTTGCCAATCGGGTCGGCAATGCTTTCGATATCGAGTGCGGCTGTCTTCTTCTTGTCAAGAATGGCTTTAATCCTGGCCCGGCCCTCCTCTTCGACGGTGTAAATGCGCTTTTGCGGAACGTTGAATTGCTCGGCAAGCTCGGCAATCGTTCGCCTACGCTCGCCCCGCAGTGGCGCTAATACCCGGCCTTCAAATATTGTGGCGTTGCGGCCGCGAAAGAGGCCATCGGAAAGCTCAAGCACACGCTCGCGGCGGTCTTCGAACCATGTGATATCGGGGCCGTCTCGGACTACTCGACGATATCCCCGTCGTGAAAAAAGCCCATCGGCCGCTACGTGCTTGCCGGCAACCTTCACATAGCCAGCGGCGATTCTATTCTCAAATCGCTCAAGCGCAGGCTTGAGAGCGGTGCGGCCAACACCCTGTTTATTTTCTGCGTGCGTTGCTTCTGCGGTAGCCAGCTTGTCGTCACTCATCCAAAATTCCACTTTCGTTTGGCCGGGATTGAAAGTAATTTCTCTCTATAGTCCCGCGATGGCGGGCAGCATCAAATAATATGGCATTTCAGCAATGCACGACGTCCGTCAGTTCCGGGTGCCGAGCCCCGAATTGGCGCAATACTCGCCCTTCTCTGGGAGTGCACCGATGATGGCCTTCAGGTCGGTCAGGATTTCCCCCGCCGCCTCCATCCGGCAATGCGGGCATGAATAGGCGCCTTCCAGCATCGCTGAAATCGTAACCAGGAATGTCGCCACCATTTCGCCATTGGTCGCGCCCTCACGCAGCACCGCCTTGTCGATGGCGTTGCCGAGCGCTCGGCATGTCGCAACTCGCTTATTGTTAATTCTTGCTTCCATCATGGCTGCGACCTGACATCGGTCGTGGTTGTCCTTTCGTGCGTTGGTTCCGCTATATCACAGTCGCCCGAATTGGGCGGGACCGTAGACGCCAAGTTCGCGCATATCGCATTTCAGCAATGCTTTAATGTCGCAGCGAAAAAATGCATTTTTCGGCACGCAGAAGAAATCTCACGCGAAATCAATGGCCGCGCATTACGATACGCAGAAATTTTAAATTTTCAGAACTCTTCAGACCCGCCCGCTATCCTAACTATTCACAATCCATGCACAGCTAACCAAGCATCGCCTGTACTGCGCTAGCAGCATATGGCCTTCCGTTGGCTGTTAGGTGACTCATCGTAGTGATTTCGCGCGAAATCTCGCGGTACGACTTGCGATCACCGTTTCTGGCTTGGCCTCGGCGTATGAAACTTAGGGCGTCCGATCGGGCGCGTTTCGGATTTTAGTCAACAGTAATTTTCTTTTGCGCGACAAAACTCAGCATTGAGGAATGAATTACGACGATCATAGCGTGGCAAATTACCTCATTAGCAGCAGGAGAGTGCCATGCCCCTACCGCCACACCATCAAGTGCATATCATCAATGACGGGATGCAAGATGCAATATGGGATGCTTGGTCGGTAGAAGACAAATTGGGATTTTTACGCGCGGAACTCAAGACCGTTCGAAGGTTGCTGGATGCCATGCAGGTTCTGAGCACTGGCGACGTGATGCTTCGCAAAAATCTCACGGTTGCTTCCGGAGTCGACATCAAAATTCAACCCTAAAGGATCGCACCCGCTGGCTCGGTTTATCGACATTCACAGGAGGCAGTTGAAATGATCGGTTTGCAAGAGCTCATAGCTGGACGACCGGAACAAACTATTAGGCAGCTGGCGACCGTACGAAATGTTCAATCGTTTCGTGAACTCGTCGATACTGATAGAGCCGAGAAAGAATTCGACCAATTTTTCATAAACACTCGTGCGATATTGACCGTCGGGGCTCCATTGACACCGGTGTCCCGGTCGGACGCTGGTTTCTATACCCGCACGTACAATTTTGGCGGTGCCGTCAGGCCTTTGGATTTGACCGGGCCGGTTAGTGTTGATCTCGATTGGCGAACGCTAATTAATATCGAATTTGCTGGAGTTAGATGCTTTGCAACGGACGATCCCGGTGGAACTGACGAAGCATACGTGATCGCAACCCTCTATGCTTTGGACCCACTTGAGAAAGAGCGGGCAGTAAACACCATTCGCTTCGGACCCCAAGACATAAGCAGCGGACAAGTGTTTGGTCAGGGCCACCGCGTCGACGATGGAGGTTTTTTTATCGCAGGTGATGGCGAAATCAGAATGCATGTGGCCGTATTCGACAAAGAAATGGGGGATCCGGAGGATATAAAGCGAAAAATCCACGATTATGTCGTGGGTGGCATAGATGCAGGCCTTGCCGGACTTTCAGCAACACCAATCGGTCCTGGTGGCGCCGCTGCGCTTATTGGAGCGGGCTATGCGACGGGAATTACGGAAGCGGTTGCCGATCAGCTAATTGAATGGGCCACAGACATGTTTGGTGATGACCTAGTTGGGCAACATGATTTTGTTCTAAGTCCTGACTACTTAAGTAGGCTCAAGAATGGGAATGTTATTGATCGGTGGAGTTATTCGATAGAGAATGAAACCTACAACTATCCGGAGGCACCGGAGGATAACTCTTGGCTGATTACAAGAGGATCCGGAACGGGTTCATATAGAGCATTCTTCAGGGTGCGAACTCAGTCGAAAACACTCTGAACGGCTCCGAAGTCTGGTCTTGATCTGGCCGCAGCAAAGTTCTTCGGCAAATTTGTGCGATTTCTGCAGTTCAATAGGGCCTACTTGCGATCTATGCGGCGCTTGCGCCCACGTCTAAAGGACGCGGACTTAATCGGCTGATTGTTGCCTGTGACACGCCGTAGCTACGCGCAAGATCAGCCTGGGATTCCCCGGCCTCAAGACGCGCCAGCGCCTCTTCGCGCTGATGATGACTCAGGGCCGATGGCCTGCCGAATTTCACACCCGCTGATTTGGCGCGTTCGCGGCCATCCTTAGTGCGGGCAAGGATCAACTCGCGTTCAAATTCTGCCAAGCCGCCAAGAATGGTCAGCATCAGGCGACCATGCGCCGTAGTGGTATCGGCCCAGGTATCGTGCAGCGATTTGAGGCCGGCACCCGCTTTGGCAATCGCCTCTACGATGTTGAGCAAGTCACGCGTAGACCGGGCCAAGCGATCCAGGCGGGTCACTACCAGCACGTCGCCTTCGTCAAGCTGCTTCAGCGCCCGCGCCAGCTCTCGCCGGTCGGTTTTGGCCCCCGAAACCTTCTCAGCAAACACCTGGACGCACCCGGCGGCGCGCAATTGCGCATCCTGTGACGCCAAGGACTGCCCATCGGTCGAAACCCTCGCATAGCCGTAGACGGTCATGGTCAAATCTCCACTTTTGCAAATAAGATTTGAATATAAAAACCCACGCACAATCAAAGTCAATGAAATTATTCAAAACTCAAGATTTATGAATATCGCTGTCCCGGGCAGACAACAACCGCAATCGAGCATCGGCGCTAAATACCTCCGCATTCGCCCTAGGAAGCCCGTACGTTCGCTGTTTGTTCTCCATGCTCCCGCAATGCCCAAAACGTCGCCACGCGCTCCCTGGGCGGCCGTATTGGCTTGGCAACGCGTAAGATGCCCCGGTGGATGCTCCAGCGGTGCCAGCTCGTGAATTTACGGGCGCGCGGGAAACACCACGGCAAAAGTTCTCGGATTCCAAGCGGTCGGCCCTTGGCAATCAGGGCGCGCCTGATTTGCCGCTGCACCCGGCCGATTCGGCCCCGCCTGTCCGCGTCAGTGAGCCGATATAGCCTATGGGGTCGCGCCACGTCCCACACTCCACCCCAGAACCGGCACCCAACACCCGACATTGCCGTAATGAGGATCGGGCACCATTGGCTTTCCGAATGCTGATTGATGGTCCTCGCAATATGGTTGCCACTCGTCGGTATTGCAGCGAATGAAAACGGTTTTATTGGCCTCCGACCTGGCAAGGTGTTTTGGAAATTCGTCTGTCTTTCCTGAATGCCTCTTTTTTTCCTTCGCTTCCTTTTTCATTCTTCCCTTCAAATCCAAATTCGGATTTTCAGTGGGTTCTTTGAAGTAGGTTAAGTGAAGTAGGTTCTGTTCGCAGTTCTGCGACCTAGTTGGTGCAGGATTGCGATCTAGTTTTTGCAATTCTGCGACGTAGTTTGACTTACTAGGTCGCAATTCTGCGACGTAGTTTTCGTTGTTTACGGTGCCGTCCATACTGCACATTCCAGCGAGCAGCCTGTCGGCGACTGCGCTTATGCTGTGGTTGCGCTTTGGTCGGTATCGGCCGCTAGTCGGTTCTGGTGCGCTGTCGGGCTTCTCTGGGACGCCATAGACCGGATGCAGGGTAATGTGTGTTGAGGCGTAACCGCTGTCGGAACGTCGCCGCCCGCGTTTTGTTAAAATGTGTTTTCCGTCCGCCCTGCCGATTGCCCTCCAGACTGTAGCCTTATCTACCCCGGCCTCCTTGGCGATCAGGGGGATTGCCGCATAGCAGCTCCAGCGTTCGTCAGCGTTCATGTGATCGAGACAGGCGACCAGCGCCGCCTTTTCACGCCCCGTCAAATTCAAATCCAATGCGATGCTGCGCACGGCCCGGGCGCGTGCTGCCGAAAATGATTTTTTGTCGCCAATGATCCAGGCGGCCGGAAGCTTCTCTGCCTCTTCGCGGAGACCGCGCTTCCGATAAATCCCGCGCCTGCTCATCATTGGGTCCCGTGGCGGGCAAGCAGCAAGTCCCGGTCAGCCGAGGCCGCCGGGACATGCGCTTCGCCGCCACCGTACACCGCGCAAGGTTTGCGGTGACGGGAACTGGGAATGTTTGGGGGAATAGGTTCGTGAACCGAATTTGCGCGGTGTGCTTCCATAATTTTTCCGTTGTGAAAAAAGCGCCGCCCTACGGCTGCGCTTTCATTTGGAGAAATGACCGCAACCTATTGATAGCTGCGGGGTGATTTGCAGTGTCTTTGGAGAAATAGTCTTTTCTAATCAAAGGGGCCCTTAGGACTCTGACTCCGAGAATCTTGGTTCGAATCCAGGTCCCCCAGCCAATCTTCCCTTCGCGATTTTCATAAAACGAAATCAGGATTATCGAACCGAGACCGCCGGCGCGACGCCGGAGACATAGGGCTATGCAATAAAACGTTTGTAGATCATCCTCCCCGGCGGGGTACCGCTGAGCAATCAACAAATCGCGCGTGCTCAATGGGGATGGGGAGAACGCCGTGGCTCAAACGATCGAGGGCTTTGTCGGCAATGCACTGGACGATGCGAAAATTTCGCCGCTCCATGTCAAGGTGATCGCGCTGATCGCCGCAGGTTACTTCTTCGACGTCATCGATCTGATTGTGCTGGGTGCGCTGATCCCGGACATGATCAACACCAAATTCGCCACCGGGCCTGAAGCGGCCTGGATCGGCAGCGCGACGGTATTCGGCATGTTCCTGGGCGGCATCGGCCAGGGCGAATTCAGCGATCGCTGGGGCCGCAGAACGGTCTATCAGTTCAACTTGCTGGTATTCGGCGTATTCACGATCCTCGGCGCGCTGGCACCGACAGTATGGTTGCTGGTTGTCGCGCGCTTTATCGCCGGGATTGGTCTTGGCGGCGAGCAACCGCTTGCGTTCGCTTATGCCGGCGAATATTCACCCAAACGCATCCGGGGCCGCATTCTGGCGATTGTCCATTTTGTTGGCGGCGCGTGCGTATGGCCTATATCCACTTTGTTCACCCTCGCCTTCCGGGACATGATCGGGTGGCGCGGCGTCTGGATCGTGATCGGTGTCGGCGCGCTCGTCGTCTGGATGTTTCGGTTCACATTGCCGGAATCCCCACGTTGGCTTGCCACCCATGGCAGAGGCAACGAAGCGCTCGACGTGCTCGCCCGCATGGGCATCCCCGGGCCAAAAGAGAGACTGACGACCGACGCCGCCAGCAACACAAAGAGCGATCCGTTCGCCCTTGTCTTCAAGATGTTCCCGAGACGGGTCATCGCCGGCATGATCTGTTTCTCGGCCTTCTTCGGCGTCGCCATCGGACTTGGAGGGTGGCTGCCCAACATCATGCACGACAAGGGATTCACCATCACCAAGTCGCTGCAGTTTACGCTCGGCATGAACATGGCGGTTCCCTGCGCAAGCCTGTTCATGATGTGGGCGCTCGACCGTCATGGTCGAAAAATCACCTCGGTATTTGCGTTTGCCGGCGCGGGCATCATGGCGATTGTATTTGCGAACGCCGCAGACGACATCGAGCTGCTCATCGCCGGGTTCATCATGGTGTTCTTCATTCAAGTTGCGGGCAATTCGATGCAGATCTTCGCATCCGAAGTGTTCCCCACCAATGCTCGTGCGTCGGGCTTCGGCTGGGCTGCGGGAGTAGGCCGATTGTCCACCGCCGGAATCTTCATTGCGATCCCCTGGATCCAGAATGTCTGGGGCTTGACCGCAGTGTTCGCGTGCATCGCCGTAGTTTTGGCGATCGCTGCGGTCGCCGTGACACAATTGGGACCGGAAGCCAGGCAGCGCGGCCTGGACGAAATCGCGCCGCCGACGGGTTGACACCGATCTGACGATAGCGGCAGGGCCCGGTTCGGAGCGCGCAGGCGATACAAGGCAAATGTAAGCAACGGAGCTGGAATGACGGAAAAGTTCGGGCGACTTGCCCTGCACATGTGGACGATCGACACCACACCGCTTGCGACCGCGCTTGACGCGGCAAAGAAAGGCGGCTTCGACGCGGTCGAGCTTCGCCGCACCGATTTCAAGCGCTGTTTTGACGCCGGCATGAGCAATGCGCAGGTGCTCGATCTTATCCGAGCCGGCGGCATCCCGGTCGGCGTGCTCGGCGTCGAATACGGCTGGCTGTTCGCCACCGGTGACGAAAGCAAACGGCTGTTCAAGGTTTTCCGCGAGAGTTGCGAGAACGCGGTCGCGCTTGGCTGCAATATGCTGATGAGCGCACCGGGCCAGGTGAACGGTCCGATCAAGGATGCGATCAAGTATCTCAAAGATGCCGGAGACATCGCCGCCGAATACAAATTGAAGCTGGCGATCGAATTCAACTCGCAGCACGACGTGCTCAACAGCCTCGCCGTGTTGACCGAACTCATCACCCGCGCCGACAAACCGAATTGCGGCTACCTGATCGATGCCTATCACTTCACCCGCAGCGGCGCCGGCGGCCGCGGTTTCGAGAGCGTGCCGGCCGACAAGATCTATTGTTTCCAATATAGTGACGTGTCGCCGAACCCGGTGACGGGCGTGAGGCGCCCGACCGACCGGCTCGCACCCGGAAGAGGCATCGTCAAATGGCGCGAGATGCTCGGCCTGCTCGCAGAGAAAGGCTATACTGGCTATCTCTCCTACGAAGCCCCCAATCCCGAGCTGTGGGCGCGCTCACCATACGAGGTCGCACGCGAAGGCGTGGAACTCACGCGCCAATTGCTGAAAGAGGCCGTGCCTGGAGCATGATCCCGAAAAGTGAATCCGGGTTTTTGGAAAAAATCATGCGCCCATTCGAAAATGTCATGTGAGGAACCGATGAGCGACGCAAAAACCACCGATCCACTCTTCGCCGGGCTGAACGACCGGTCGATCACCGATATTCCCAAGACGGTCGAGAAACAACGCTACATGACGTCCGTAGCGCCCAAGGCAGCCAATCCGGGCAAATGGATCGAACAGCCGCGTCTTCCAATTCCGACCGGAGAGCATGCCGTCATTGAATGCCAGGGCAAGATCCACGTGATCGCCGGCTACGCCCGTCATCGCGTCGACGGCAATTTTCACCAGGTCTACGACCCGGTGGCGAAATCCTGGTCGCTGAAGGCCCCCTTCCCGATCGCGTGCAATCACGTGGCCGGTTGCTCGATCGGCAACAAGGTCTACACCTTCGGCGGATTCATCGAGCAGAACCGTTGCCCGCATTCCAAATGCTTCGTTTATGACACCGCCACCGATCAATGGGCGCCGATCGCCGGTCTTGCGCGACCACGTGGCGCGATATCGGCCATCGTGCTGGATGGAAAGATACATCTGCTCGGCGGACGTGACGTGCGCTCGGTCGAATGGCACGAGATTTACGACCCATCGACCGACAAATATACGTTCCTCGCCGGCATGCGTGGCTCGACCGGTACCCAGCCCTTTGTCGGGCAGCGCGACCATATGGGGGTCGTGGTGGTGGACGGGAAAATCCACGCTATCGCCGGGCGCATGGATTCCTACGATTTCAACACGGGTCTGAACGCCGTCTATGATCCCAAGACCGATGGCTGGACCTTCCGCGCGCCTTTGCCGACGCCACGCAGCGGCCCATCGGCCGTCTATATCAACGGCAAAATCGTGGTATTCGGCGGTGAAGCGACGGGCAAAGTGTTCGGCACCAATGAGGGCTATGACCCCAAGACCGACACCTGGGAGGAGCTGACCCCGATGACGATCCCGCGCCACGGCCTGCATGGCGCCACCTGCGCGGTGATCGGCAACCTGGTGCACGTGCCGGGCGGCGGCCCGGTCCCTGGCGGTCAGGTGCAGGGCGCCTACCACGACGCCTTCACTTTCGGATGACGGGCTGCCCGCTGGCGCCGGCGCATCACCGCCGGACCAGCAGGGTTGCCCCGACGGCCGATGTGGAGTAGTCCCTGCCCCATCACCAGCCCAATCGCGGGACTTCCTCGCGATTTCGACCTTTAGCCGACAGGCGGACGATTCATCGCGCGCCAACGTGGTGCCGCCGCTATCGGCAATTGATATTGATGCACGGTTTGCATGCGACCATTGGAATTCAGGACGCGCGGTGTCGGCCTTCTTGGCCTGTCGATTCTTGCACTGATCATCGGCATGATTACCGGCATCGGCGCGGTCGCCTTCCGTGCGCTCATCGCGCTCATCCACAACGTCGCCTTCCTCGGCACGTTTTCGTTCGACTTCGACGCCAATCAGTTCACGCCCCCGGGCCCCTGGGGGCCCTTCATTATTCTTGTGCCGGTGATCGGAGGGCTGATCGTCACTTTTCTGGTGGTCAATTTTGCGCCTGAGGCGCGCGGCCATGGTGTGCCCGAAGTACTGGACGCCATCTACTACAAGGAAGGCGTCATCCGTCCAGTCGTCGCCGCTATAAAATCGCTAGCTTCGGCAATCTCGATTGGCACCGGCGCAGCTGTCGGGCGCGAAGGACCGATTATTCAAATCGGGGCGACGCTCGGCTCCACGCTCGGACAACTCATTCAGATGTCGCCGTGGCAGCGCATCACACTGGTGGCGGCGGGCGCCGGCGCCGGCATTGCCGCCACCTTCAATACACCGATCGGCGGCGTGATGTTCGCGATCGAACTGATGCTACCCGAATTGAGCGCACGCACATTCCTTCCCGTAGCGCTCGCGACCGGGACCGCGACCTTCATCGGCCGGATCTTCCTCGGCCTCAACCCCGCTTTCTCGGTGCCTTCGGCGTTCTACCTGCACAGCGAACAGCCCCCAATCCAGGCCTTGCTGCTGTTTGCCCTGCTTGGCGCGCTGATCGGCGTGGCGGCGACCGTCTTTATCCGGACGCTTGTTTTTGCCGAAGATGTCTTTCCAAAGATCAAGAATCCTTACCTTCGCCACGTGACCGGCATGCTGATGGTCGGCGTGCTGATCTATTCGCTGCTCCGCTTTCAGGGCCATTATTTCGTTCAGGGTGTCGGCTACGCCACCATTCAAGCCATCCTGGAGGACCACCTCGTCGGCTTCGGACTTCTGCTCGGCCTGTTCGTCGCCAAGCTCTTTGCGACTTCGGTGAGCCTCGGTTCGGGCGCATCCGGCGGAATTTTCTCGCCCTCGCTGTTCATGGGCGCGACCTTCGGCGCCGCCTTCGGCGGCTTTATTACGGCGATCGGACCCGTACATGGGGTCGACCCGGTGACCTGCGCCATTATCGGCATGGCGGCGATGGTGGGTGGCGGCACCGGTGCGGCCATGACCGCAGTCACGATGATTTTCGAGATGACGCGTGACTACGACATCATCATGCCGATCATCGTCGCGGTGGCGCTGAGCATCGGCGTGCGACGCCTGCTTTCGCGCGAAAATATCTACACCATCAAGCTGGTGACACGCGGACACGTGATCCCCAAGGCGCTGCATGCCAACATGTTCCTGGTGCGCCACGCCGAGGAAGTGATGGATCGCGACGTGCTGGTGCTGCCGGCGGAAACGGATTTCGCCGCATTCCTGCGGGGGACCTCGGCCGGCGGATTCAAGCACATCGTGGTGACGCGCGAGGACCGCATCATCGGCGTGCTGCGCGTCAATACCGAGCTGCGGCTCGGTCTGGAAGGTGCCTTTTCCGGCGTGCCGCTCGGTGACATTGCGCAGAAAACATTCACCGTGGCACGCGCGGACGATGTCGTGTTCGACGTCGTGGACCGCATGTGGCGGCATGGCGCGAGTATGGCGATTGTGACCAAGGGCAGCGGCCGCGTACCGCGCGGCTCCCACGTGGTCGGCATGATTTCGAAGGAACATATCGCGGATTCGGTCGCCGACAGCATAAAGCCCTATAGCAACGAGCCACGCGAGCCCGATTGACCCCGCTTGGCCGCCGACCTAAACCGGCCGAGGCGCGAGGGGGAGAACTAAGCGCAATGGCGCTCATCGACATCGGCGGCGTAAGCAAGACCTATGCATTGGAAAACAATCGCGAGTTGACGGCTATTGACAGCGTCTCGCTATCAGTCGCCGACGGCGAGTTCGTTTCCATCATTGGCCCGAGTGGATGCGGCAAGAGCACGCTGCTGCACATGATCGGCGGCTTTGTCCCCTGCTCGACCGGCGAGATCCGCGTGCGCGGCCAAGTCGTACGCGAACCGGGCCCTGACCGCGGCATCGTGTTTCAGCATTTCGCGCTGTTTCCCTGGAAGACCGTACTGGGAAACGTCGAATACGGGCTTGCCGAGCGCGGAATCTCCCGGCAGGAGCGTCGTCGCACGGCATTGGCTTTTATCGACATGGTCAAGCTGAGCGGGTTCGAAAACACATATCCGAACCGGTTGTCCGGTGGCATGCAGCAGCGCGTCGCAATCGCGCGCATGCTGGCCTGCGAACCATCGATTCTGCTGATGGACGAGCCGTTCGGCGCGCTCGACGCCCAGACCCGCAAGATCATGCAGGAAGAACTGCGCGAACTGTGGCAGCGCTTCCGCAAGACCGTCGTGTTCGTCACCCACGACGTGCGCGAGGCGGTGTTTCTTTCCCAGCGCGTGGTGGTGATGAGCGCTCGTCCCGGCCGCATCAAGACCATCGTCGAGACCGGATTGGGGCCTGATGCCAGCCGCGCCGCCATCGATCAGAAGGCCGACGAGCTGTGGGACATGCTGCGTGACGAGGTGGTGCGCACCATCGCCGAGGAAAGGCAGGGCCTATGAGCAAGGCGCTGCGCATTCCCATTTTCTATATGCCGATATTTGTCGGACTGATCTTATGGGAAATCGCCGCCCGAACCGGCTTGCTCAATCCCTCGCTGTTTCCTTCGCTCAGCGACACGCTGGTCGCCTTCGCGCGTCTCGTCGACAAGGGCCATCTGCTCGAACACGCGAAGGTGTCGCTGTTTCGCCAGTCGAGCGGTTTTTTCCTGGCCGCGTTTTTCGGAATTCTGTCAGGGATGCTGATGGTGGAAAGCCGCTGGGTACGCAATGTGCTGGAACCGCTGCTCCGCGCCACCTTCCCGTTGCCGAAATCGGCGCTGATACCCCTGTTCATTCTGTGGCTGGGAATCGGCGATTCCGCCAAGGTCGCCGCTGTGTTCCTTGGCTGCCTCCTGCCGATCGTGGTGTCGACCTATAACGCCGCGCGCGGGATCAACAAGCAGCTGGTCTGGTCCGCCTGGAGCCTGGGCACGCCGAAATGGCTGATCCCGTGGAAGGTCGTGCTGCCGGCGGCGTTGCCCGAAGTCATGAGCGGCCTGCGTATTTCACTTGCGCTGTCGTTTACGCTGATGGTCAGCGCCGAATTTCTTATCGGCCAGCGCGGACTCGGTACCCTCATCGCAACGCTGGGCGAGGACGGCGACTATCCGGGCATGTTCGCCGCGGTGCTGGCGGTAACGCTCATGGGCTTTACCGCCGACCGTATTTTCCTGTGGTTGAACGAAAAATTGCTGAGCTGGCGGGACTGATGGCAGGGCGCGCGCATACATTGCGGATCTGGCGCGGCCTGGAGCGCAATCTTTCGGTCGTGATCGTGCTGGCGCTTTGGGAAATCACCACCCGCACCGGCGTGTTCAACAATTTTCTGTTGCCGCCGTTAAGCGACGTCCTCGTGCGCGGCTGGCGCGACACGCTCAGCGGCGAACTCCCACGCCAAGTGCTCGCCACCGCCTATATCGCCTTTGTCGGATTCGCGCTGGCCGCACTGGTCGGCGTTGCCGCCGGCGCGCTCATGGCGATGTCGGCGGCCGTTCGGCGGATTATGGAGCCTATTGTGTCGGTCGCCTTTCCAATTCCGAAAATCAGCTTCCTGCCGATCTTCGTCTTGTGGTTTGGCCTCGATAATATGCCCAGGATCATGATGATCGCCTTCACCTGTGTCGTGCCGATCGTGAGCGCGACCTATCTCGGCACGACCACGGTCGACAGGTATTTCCTGTGGTCGGCGCGGAATCTCGGCACCCGGCCGCACGCCCTGTTCTGGAAGGTGATCATTCCGGCGGCTGCGCCCCAGATCATCAGCGGGCTGCAGGTGGCGTTCCCGCTCGCATTGATCATAGCGGTCGTAACCGAGATGCTCACGGGCGGTGACGGTCTCGGCGGCTACATGATTCACGCCGTGCGTTTTGCGCAGTCCGACAAGGTGTTCGCTGGCCTCCTCGCAACGCTCCTTACCGGCATGTTTTTTATGCAGGCCTTCGTGATATTGCGGGCGAAATTGCTGATCTGGCACGCCGAAACTGCGCCCGCAGCCGGGGCGTGACCCGCAATACGGGTCACGATTATTTGAGCTTCCCCCGGGAAAACGCGCTAAAGTCCACCATCGGTCAAACAGACCGCCGACGCGAAAATCCGAACGGCGGCGAACATAACAGGGGAGGATAGCGATGCTTCATGCCACGATAAAACGCGGGCTATTCGCAGCGATTGCGGCGCTCGCGCTGGCAGCAACTTCGCCCGCATTTGCGGAGCCGTTCAAGCTGCGGGTCAGCTACGACACCATCCCGACGCATCTGGCCCCCATCATCTTCAAGATGCCGGACCAAACAAAATTTTTCGGCAAGGATTACACGATTGATTTCATTCGTTTCAAAGGATCCTCGCTGGTGTTGCAGGCGCTTGCCGCTGATCAGGTCGATGTCGGCGTGCTGGCCTTTTCGACGTTTGCCACCGGCATCCTCAACGCGAAGCTGCCGATCAAGGGGATCGCCGACGTGGCGCAGGATGGCCCCAGCTTCTCCACCGTCTACGGCGTAGCCGCGTCTTCGCCGATCAAGTCGGTGAAGGATCTCAAGGGCCAGACCATTGCCGTCAATGCCATTGGCGGCGCGATCGACATGGCAGCGCGTACCGTGTTGCGCAAGAACGGACTGACGCCCGACCGCGACGTGCGCATCATCGAAGCGGGATTCGGTGCCATGGAGGCGATGACCAAGGAAAACAAGATTCAGGTCGGCGCATTTCTTGCGCCATTCTGGTGGAAGGCGCAGAAGGACGGCGGATTCCGCCAGCTGTTCCAGCAAAAAGACGGCATGGGCACAACGCAATTCCTGTTCTTCTGTGCCAAGGACTCATTCATCAAGCAGCATCGCGATGTACTGGTGAAGTTCCTGGCCGATTATGTGCATGGCATCGGCGTGGTGAACGACCCGAAAAATCGCGAGCGGGTGCTCAAAATCATGGCGGAGCTGACCGGGCGGCCAGCCTCCGCCTTCGCCGAATGGACACTGCTCCCCGGAAAGGACATCTATCACGATCCGCACGGCCTCGTGAACGAGAAGGCACTGCAGAGCAATATCGATTCCCTGGCCGAGCTGAAAATGATTCCGAAGTCTTTCGATGTACGCGCGCACATCGACAACTCACTGGTCAAGGACGCAACCAAGGGAATGTGACTGCGTGAAAAGAAAAACGGCCGCCCTCGATCGAGGGCGGCCGGATATTTCTGTTTGTTTCCGCAGAATTATCGCGCCGCCTGCAGCTCAAGCCCTGCAACGCCAACCGCCAGATTGAGGCCGGCCTGCCCCTGCACCGATACCGGCTGAAGCGTGATAGTGCGGTTCGAGCCGCCGATAAGGACGTTGGCGCCGGCGCCGAGTCCGACCGTCGCTTCGCCGCTCGCGCCTCCGTAGTGGCCTGACAGCGCACCAACACTCAGCGAGGTTGGCGCGTAGACCGCCCATATCATTCCACCGCCGGCGGTTGCGCCGATATCAAGACCAAATTTGGTGATCGACCCCTGATAGACCTCGCGCGGTCCCGGTTGAGCTGGAGTGTACATGCAGGTCACGCTCTTTCTCGACGTGATAATGAGACCAATCCCGCCCGAAATATCGCAGGTCAGCGTGCCGACCTTGATCAAATTGGCTTGCGCCACGGTCGGCGCCGGCAATGCCATCACCGCGATGAGCGCGAAAGCGGCAAGCACGCTCAGAACCCTGTACATTTTAAACTCCTCTGTTGATTACTGTTGCCCATCAACACAACGCGCCAAAGCTAGTTCCTTCTGCGCATGATTGCCATGCCATATACGGCAACCGGTTTCCGGTAAAGGCCATGCATGCACAAAATGCACGGAATCGCCAAGCCTTCGACTTGAATGGACCGCAACGCTGCGTTTGGCGAGGCCTGCTTACACCTTCGCGGGTCTTCCAACGGCCAACTCGGCAATGCAGCGAGCCGGAAAATTTAAACGTGCTGCTGCCGACAGCGGGCTGAATACCGGGTCGCAGCCGATCATCATTCTCAACGGTTCTTGCTGATTCTTTCGCTGACCAACTGCTTTCGGCATTTGCAATCGATCACCTTTGTGCCTGCGGTCAACGAATTGGAAGGTTGCGCCCCGATCCACCGCCGGCCATGCGACGACATCAAAACCAAGCCCGACGGGCGGCGCAATAGTATCCAACGCCAGCACCAATAGTACGGCTGCCATCAAATAAATACTGAGACCGCGCATTACGGCACTCCGCGAGCAGTTCTTGCGGCAACTCTTGCCGCATCGTCGTAGATGCAATCGTCACAATTGCTCCGTTTCGTTTCGCGAGGAGGCAACTCTCACGGTCAGGAAAAGTTCCGTCTCGATCACCGCGAGGCAAGAATCTGGTTTGCGGGTATTACAATCTGACAACGCAATCCATCGGGATCGAAATCCATCGTCACCTCGGCATCGACTGCGCGCACGAGATTGCGTTCGATCACCAGACTGCCGAATCCTCGCTTGCGCCGGGGCTTCACCCTTGGACCAAATTGCTCCCGCCAATCGAGAGCAATCGCGTTGCTGCCGGCTGCTTCGTGCGGGGCCCATGTAACCGAGACGCGTCCGTCGGGCACCGAGAGGGATCCGAATTTCGCTGCATTGACCACCATTTCATGCAGTGCGAGCCCGAGATTTTGCGCTGCTTCCGGCCTGAGGGCGACCTCTGGACCGTCGATCGCCACCTGACCACCACCGCGGTCAATATAGGCCGCAAGCTGCGATCGGATCAGCTCGTTCAGTGACGCGCCGTACCAGCTCTCGCGGACCAAAAGGTCATGCGAAGCGGCCAGCGCCTGTAAACGCGCGCCAAACTGGCTCAGAAACCCGTCGATCGAGCCAGCATGACGTGCGGTCTGCCGCGCCATCGCCTGGATCACCGCCAGCAGGTTCTTTGAACGATGCGTAAGTTCCCGCATCAGCAATCGCAAATGCGCTTCACCCTCCTTGCGTTGAGTAACGTCGACAGCAGCGCACGTAAGGCCGACGATGTCGCCCGCATCACTGCGCAATGGTTCGACATGCAGATCGTGCCAGCGCGTGCCGCTACCGTCCGCGATTGCAACCTCCAGACGTTGCGGCTCACCGCTTGCAAGCGCTTCGCGCTTCAATGCGATGATTGCAGTACGGACATCCGGCGGCAAAATCTCTTCGTCGGTGCGGCCAACGATATCCTTGATGTCGCGACCAAGCATGGAATTACTGACCGATGTGTAACGGAGGTCGCGGTCCTGTGTGTAGACGGTGACCTTGGAGCCGCGCAGCGCAGTCTCGTAAGGCGCAAATCGCGCGCGCAGGAGGTTCAATTCCCACCCTTGCGCGTTAACCTGTTCTTCGAGGCGGCGGCATTCTTCCCGCAGGCCGGCCAGTTCAGTGTCTGCTGCCGCCGACATTTTGTTCGTCGTGTCGGTCAACTGGTCGTCCCTTCTTTTACGCAACTATCCGGCGCGATCGTCGTGAACAGCCGTTCTGCACGATTTTGCCAATGAACACGCTCATCGGACACTCTGTCAATCGACGAGCCTGCCCGCTACGGCGATCGGTGCCCGGCCGCCGCGGGGCCGATTCCGACGATCGTAGAAGAAGTTAACGCGGTCGCGCAGATTCTGTTGCATGGACTTGCCGGTGCTTGCGCGGATTTGTGATGTCGCGTGATCCAGTTGGCCGATTGCCGCTTTTGGGCAAGGGAACATTTCGCGGCTCACCCACGTTTCCTCAGCAGGAGTCCAAAAAGGACCATCGAAAGGATCGGAAATGACGTCACGTACTGCCAAAGCGACCGTAGCTGAAGAGGTCGCCGCGATCGAGGATTTGATGAGCGACCTGGAAAAGCGCCTGCGCCGCCTGTCTGGCAGCGCGCGGCGCGAGGTATCGGGTGCTTCCGGCGAGGTCGGCGATTTTGTCAGCGATGCGCTGTCACGCATCACGAAACGCGTGCGCGAAAGTGCTGCCGAGGCAAGCCATTCAGCCGCCGAAGAGGCCACGCGTTTCGGCGCGGACGCGGTGAAGAAACTCACTGATGAAGTTGAGCAACGCCCACTGGTCATGCTCGCGATCGCCGCGGGTTTCGGCTTTTTGGCCGGACTTGCCAACCGTCGCTAGCGACATGCGGATCGAACATATTGCCGAAAGTGCCGCCGGATATTTTCTTGGACCGCTGATGCGGCGCGTCGGTGTGATGTTGATCATCGGCAGTAGCTCGATCGTCGCCGTATATCATTTCAGTGTCGCAGGAATACTGGCCCTGACTGCCGAATATGGGCCCTTGCAGGCGCGCCTTATCATCGCGGCGATCTATGCGGCTATAGCGCTTTTCACGCTTGCGATCTTTTGGCTGACGCGGCGAAAGATCCGCACCGTCGCGTCCACCCCGATACTGGATTCACCGCGTGAAATGCGAATTGCCATGCTCGTGGAAGCCGTAATGCTCGGCTATGCGCTCGCCGCCCGCAAAGGCGAACGGGCACACTGACCCCGTCGCCGTCGGTCCCGCCCTAGCTCGCCCGCCGCTCGCGGCGCCTGGCGTTGCGCTCAAAGAACAGCGCCTGACTCAATACCGCGGACACCGTCGCCGGCTGGAATGGCTTGGCGATCAGGAAGGCCGGCTCCGGCCGTTCGCCGGTCAGGAAACGCTCGGGGTAGGCCGTGATG
Organism: uncultured Alphaproteobacteria bacterium; assembly: GCA_963828695.1. Classification (GTDB taxonomy): domain Bacteria; phylum Pseudomonadota; class Alphaproteobacteria; order Rhizobiales; family Xanthobacteraceae; genus Pseudolabrys. The sequence goes on from CAWHFS010000002.1 coordinate 928,405, forward strand.
AAGATCACCGGCACCTCAAACGAGCGCAGCATCTCGTTGACGGCATCGAGGCCGGACGAGCCGTCGGCCAATTGAATGTCGGCCAGAATTATTCCCGGACGTTTGGCCTTGGCCAGCACCACTGCTTCCTTGTGGGTACGCGCGACGCCGAGCACGCGGTGGCCAAGCGTTTCCACCAGACTTTCGAGATCGAGCGCGATGAACGTCTCGTCTTCGATGATCAACACGTCTGTGGCAATTTCGGCGGCGAGCTCGCGGCCGCTTTCCTCGACCAACTCACGCAGCGTCGGTACGTCGACGTCCAGCACCTTGGCCGCATCGTCTTCCGACAAGCCTTCCAGCGCCACCAGCAGGAAGGCCTGGCGCGGCATCGGTGCAATCTGGGCAAGATGCCGCTCGACCGGCTGGGCGGCCTCGCCGCTGCCGGACTGGCCATTGATTCCAACCGAATTCCATATCTTCGTGAATAGGCGATAGAGCGCGATGCGGGTCGACGCGCCGGTTTCCAGTACCTTGGGGTCCTGAACCAGCGTTTCGAGGGCCGCCGCCACATAGGCATCGCCAGACGCCTGATTGCCCGAGAGTGCCCGGGCGTAACGGCGCAGATATGGCAGGTGTTGCGCAACTGTTTGAGATGTCGACAAAAAACCCTCCCGAAACCTTGCGAATTCCTGCTGGGGCGCCATCCGCCCACAAGATTTCGCTCAATCTTAGCCGAAAACAACGTTCACCCCCGAAAAAAGTTCCCTATCTATGGAACCATCGGAGAATTGCGGGGTTTGGATTAACCAGATGGGGACCTGCACCCGGCAGTCAGATCAGGGGTACGGGGGGTTGGATGAAAGATGAACGATCGTAAGCCCTTGGGGCAACAGACAACAATGGAAACCGCGGCTACGACCCGCAACAAAAAACAAAACACCAAACCGGCAAAGCTCAGCCGCGAGGTGCAGGCGCGTCTAGGTCAACAACTGCGCGCCCTCTACGACGACGTGGTGAACCAGGGCGTACCGGACAGGTTCACCGACCTGATCGACCGTCTCGATGGGAAAAAGGGCGGGCAATAACGCATGGACGAACAAGTCCGCAAATCCGTACTTGGCGCGGTGCCAAGCCTTCGCGCATTCGCGATCTCGCTTTGCGGGAACGTCGATCGCGCGGATGACCTTGTGCAGGAAACCCTGCTGCGGGCGCTCGCCAACATCGACTCGTTTCAGCCCGGCACCAACATGTCCGCGTGGCTTTTCACCATCTTGCGCAACCACTTCCGGTCGGAATACCGCAAGCGTCGGCGCGAGGTCGAGGACAGCGACGGCCGTTATGCCGAGAGCCTGAAATCCCAGCCTGAGCAATACGGCCAGGTTGAGTTTCGGGAATTTCGCGCTGCGCTGGCGCAGTTGCCGGCAGACCAACGCGAGGCGCTGATCCTGGTCGGGGCGTCCGGATTTTCTTACGAAGAGGCCGCCCATATCTGCGGCTGTGCGGTCGGCACGATCAAGTCGCGCGTCAACCGCGCGCGCACCCGCCTGGCCGAGCTGATGTCGATCGACGCGGCCGAGGATTTCGGACCGGACGAACAGACACGCGCCGTGCTGGCCAGCGGGGAATAGGCCCGCAGAGGCGGCATGATCGCCCCCTGCCAGTCATCGCGATACGCATTGAGATCCTGATACGGAAAAGCCCCGCGCGACTTGGGTCGCGCGAGGCTTGTGGCATCAAACGTTTCCGAATGATGCAAATGCTACGGGACCGTGGGCGACCGTCCGCGTATCAACCCAACGAGTGCCGATATCGCGAACAGTACGATGGCGACGAAGAACACGATTTTCGCCGCTTCGACTGCAACGCCGGCAATGACGCCGAACCCGAGCGCACCGGCAATCAAAGCAACAACAAGAAACGTAACGGCCCAACCGAGCATGGCTGTCCTCTCTCATCAGTTTCGACAATAGTTTGCGTGTCACAACAACGCGCGCACTGCCGAATTGTTCCTGACCGGTGATCAAGTGAGAGACCAGGAGAGCGGCCGCGCTCAGTTGGCGTCTTCTACGAACCTCGTGTTGTGCTTGGGAAACCAGACATGCCCCTTCAGCATGTAATTCCAGTACATGATCGGCAAACCGGAAAGCTTGATCCACCATCCGATCCAATGCTCTTTCCCCGGATTGATTGGCAAGGTGGGCGTGACTTTGCCGCCATAGGTGAATTCGGCGAGGATGGCCTTGCCGACCGCGGTGGTGAGCGGGCACGAGGCGTAGCCGTCATAAGCGCCGGGCACCAATTTGCCGGCGATCGCCGAAATGATCTCCTTGGCCACGACCGGCGCCTGCTTGCGTACCGCAGCGGCGGTTTTCGAGTTCGGCGTCGAGCAAACGTCGCCAAGTGAATAGACGTTGGCATAGCGCACGTGCTGCATCGTCGCCTGGTTGACCTCGACCCAACCGGCAGCATTGGCAAGCGGCGACTTCTTGATCTCGTCGTGCGGACTTTGCGGCGGCGAGACATGCAACAGATCGAATGGCACGAATTCACGCTCGCCCTTGCGCGTGTCGCCGACAAATTCGAAGGTCGCGGTTTTCGTCGCTGCGTCCACCGCCACCAGATTCTGCTGATAATGCACACCGATGCCGTAGCGGGCGGCAACCTTGACCAGTGATCGCGCAAAATACGGCACACCGAATATTGCCGGCGCATGCGTGAAAAAGCTGAGCGTGCAATCCTTCAGGATGCCTCGGCGGCGCAGCCTATCGGCAATCAAGTAGATAATTTTCTGCGGTGCGCCCGGACATTTGAAGGGCATCGGCGGCTGCGTGCACACCACCCTGTCGCCCGGTTTGAGCTTTTGTACGCACTCCCACGTATAGTTCACGGTAGTGGGAGAATAGTTACTGCATACGCCGTTATGGCCGAGGGCTTCGGCAAGTCCGACCACCTTGTCCCAGTCGAGCTTTACGCCGGTGCACACCACCAGGTAGTCGTAGGTGAGCGTCTGGCCGTCTTTCAGGCTGACCGCGTTTTTCTCCGGCTCGTAGGATTTGGCTGCGCCGCGAATCCATTTGACTCCAAACGGCATCACGCTTGTTTCCGGGCGATGGGTCTTTGCCAGTGAATAGGCGCCCGCCCCGACAAGCGTGAAAGCCGGCTGGTAATAGTGTTCATCCGAAGGCTCGACGACGGCGATATCGATATTGCCGGCCCGGCGCCGCATGATCGCCGCGACCGTAATGCCCGCGGTGCCGCCGCCGACGATCAGTACCTGGTGATGGGTCCCGTTGGCCATTGTTTCCCCCCTTGGCTTGTCCTTGAGCGCCGCAAACGGCGCCAGAAAGGCGAGACAAAATCCCGCCACGCGCAAAAGTCTACTACATATAGTGAAAACGCAATATGTTTTTATCGCCCGCAGGCTGGAAACTAGGTAAAATAACCGGATTTGGCCCGCTTTGCTGCAGATCAACACCGCCAAGCCGGGGAACCGCTTCAATTCTTGTGGCGTTCACGATGGGTGGTTGCGTAGAGGAGTAGCGTTCATGGCACCGCGGCCGAACTGGAAGGGGTTTCTCAAATTGTCGCTGGTCTCCTGCGCGGTGGCACTCTATCCCGCCACCAGCACCAGCCAGCGCATTCGTTTCAACATCATCAACCGCAAGACCGGCAATCGTATCCGCAACGACATCGTCGACGCGGTGACGGGACAGCCCGTTGAGCCGGAGGACCGCGTAAAGGGATATCAGTTCGAGAAAGATCAATACATCCTGGTCGAGGAAGATGAACTCGACAATGTGGCGCTGGAGAGCACGCACACCATCGACATCGAGGAATTTGTGCCGATGTCCGACGTCGATCGCATTTATCTGGATGAATCGTTTTATATCGTACCGCAAGACGACGTTGCGCAGGAGGCTTTCGCCGTGATCCGCGAGGCCATGCGCAAGGAGGACCTCGCGGGGCTTGCGCGCGTCGTGATCTATCGGCGCGAACATTTGCTGCTGCTGCGGCCGCGCGGGAAAGGCCTGTTGGCGACCACGCTCCGATACAAGAACGAGGTCCGCAATGAGAAGGACTATTTCGACGAGATCGAGAATATCAAGGTGCCTCCCGATATGCTCAGGCTTGCCGTGCATATTCTCGAGACCAAGAAAGGACATTTCAATCCGGTCAAGTTCGAGGACCGCTACGAGAATGCGCTGCAAGCGCTGATCAAGGCCAAGCGCGCCGGCAAGGCGCCCCCGGTTCTCGCCGAGACGAGGCCCAGCAATGTGATCAATCTAATGGATGCGCTTCGCCGCAGCGCGCGGGCGGATCGCCGACAATCAGCGACTGCGCGCAAGAGCAGCGGCCATCGCAAGCGCAGCAGCGCGCGGCGGAAGGTGAAGAAAGCAAGCTGAGTCCATGGCAGGTCTTGGAACCTACCGGGCCAAACGCAGCTTCGGCGTCACCGCCGAACCAAAGGGAACGTTCGCGCGCCGGCGCGGAAATGCCTTCGTCATTCAGAAACACGCGGCACGGCGCCTGCACTATGATCTGAGGCTTGAACTCGACGGCGTGATGAAGAGCTGGGCGGTGACGCGCGGCCCCAGCCTGGTGCCGGGCGAGAAGCGGTTAGCCGTGCAGGTCGAGGACCACCCGATCGAGTACAACAGGTTCGAAGGCACCATACCTGCCGGCGAATATGGCGGCGGCACGGTGATGATCTGGGATCGCGGCCGCTGGCGGCCAGAGGAGGACCCGCAAAAGGGCCTGCGCAAGGGGCATTTGTCGTTCACCCTTGATGGTGAAAAACTGCATGGGCTTTGGCACCTGGTACGCATGAGCCGCAAACGCGGCGAAAAACGCGACAACTGGCTGCTCATCAAAGCGCATGACGGCGCCGCGCGCGAGCCAGGCGACAAGGACATCCTGGAACAGAAGCCGCGTTCAGTCGTGTCCGGCCGCACCATGGACGAGATCGCCAGAGGCGCGGCCAAAAAGAAAAAGTCTTCGGCAACACGCGCGCGCGCCGCTACGGCCCATGTTATGCGCCGCACGGGCAAGCTGAAAGACACGAAGCGAGGCGAGGCTGCGCTTGCGGGAATGCAGCGCACCGCCCTGCCCGGTTTTGTCAAGCCTTGCCTTGCAACCTTGTCGGAAAAGCCGCCGGACACCGACGAGTGGATCCACGAGATCAAGTTCGACGGCTATCGCATTCAGGCGCGGCTGGACCATGGCAAGGTCAAGTTGCTGACGCGGCGTGGTCTCGATTGGACCAGAAAATTTCCGGCCATTGCCGCGGCAGTTGCAAAATTGCCGGCCAAAGCCGCCCTGATCGACGGTGAACTGGTCGTGGAAGACACCGATGGTGTTTCCAGCTTCTCCCTGCTGCAACAGGATCTCAAGGCCGGCCGCCACGACCGCATGGTGTTTTATGCATTCGATCTCGTGCATCTCGACGCCCAGGATCTCAAGGGGTCACCTCTTAGCGCACGCAAGGCGGCGCTCGCCAAGCTTCTGGCGCATGCGCCCAAACGCGGACCGCTGCGGTTCAGCAAATCGATCGCAGAACATGGGCCGACACTGCTCAAGCACGCCTACAAGATGGGGCTTGAAGGTATCGTCTCGAAGCTGGCCGACGCGGCTTATCATTCCGGGCGCGGGCGTGACTGGATCAAGACCAAGTGCTCCGATCGGCAGGAACTGGTGGTGGCGGGATTTGCGCCATCGAGCGCGGACGCGCATGCGGTTGGCGCGCTGGTCCTCGGCTATTACCGGCGCGGCAAACTGCGCTATGCAGGACGCACCGGCACCGGCTTTACCCATCAGAGCGCGCGCGAGCTCTATCGCAAGCTCAAGGCAATACGCGTCGCAAAGCCGGCCTTCGAGACGGTGCCCAAGGAGGAGCGCGGGGTGCGCGCGCCGATCTGGGTTTCGCCGAAACTTGTGGCCGAAGTCGATTTTCACGGCTGGACCCATGGCGATCGGGTACGGCAGGCTTCGTTCCAGGGTCTCCGCGACGACAAGCCGGCGAAGCAGGTGGTGCGCGAGGTAAAGACCATGGCCGCGGCGGACAAGGCTGCGGTCAAGCGCAGTCCCGCGCCGGCAGGCGTCAGCGTCGCCGGCGTGCGGCTCAGCCACCCGGATCGCGTCTATTGGCGCGACGCCGGAGTCAGCAAGCATGATCTTGCCGAATTCTATGCCGGCATCTGGAAATGGATGCGGCCGCATGTGGTCGGCCGCCCGATCGCGCTGCTGCGCTGCCCGGAGGGCGCTGCGGGTACGTGCTTCTTCCAGAAGCACGCTTCTGCCGGAATCTCCACCGAGCATCTCCATCTGGTGCCCGAGAAGGGCGACAAGATTATTTCCATCGACGACCTTGCCGGCCTGGTTTCGCTGGTGCAGGCCGGCGTGCTGGAAATCCACATTCGCGGTGCCACAATCGACGATCGCGAACACGCGGACCGTCTGGTATTCGATCTCGATCCCGGCCCGGGCACCGGCTGGCGTGACGTGGTTGCGGCCGCACGCGAGGTGCGTGAGCGGCTCGTTCGTCTGAAACTCAGAAGTTTCGTGAAGACCTCGGGCGGCAAGGGCCTGCACGTGGTGGTGCCCATCAAGCCAACGCCGTGGGACGAAGCGAAGGATTTCGCCTACGCAGTCGCCGCCAGTATGGCAGCTGATTTTCCGGCGCGTTTCACGGCAACCGCCACCAAGAGCAAACGCAACAAGCGCATTTTCGTCGACTATTTGCGGAACAGCCGCGAAGCGACAGCTATTGCGCCCTATTCCACGCGCGCGCGACCGGGCGCGCCCGTGTCGGTGCCGCTCGACTGGTCCGAGCTCGGCGCGATCAAGGGATCGAACCACTATACGGTGCTCAATCTGCCGGCGCGGTTGACGCGTTTGCGCAAGGATCCCTGGACCGGCATCGGGCGGCTGCGGCAGTCGCTGCCCAGACGGGCAAAATAGCATGCAGCGGAACCCGTGCGTGCCCGGGCGCGTTTATGGGCGCGGCCAGCTCCATGGTCGCCAGACCCGAAACGAAATGCCAATCACCCGTCAAGACAGCCGCGCAGGCGGAAACGGCACGACGCTGGCCGCGCAATTTTCGAAATTTGCGCAAGCGACAGCGTCATGGACCGGCCATCCGGCGGCATTCTTGCTGGCGGCAACAGCGATCGTCGTGTGGATCGTTACCGGACCGATTTTCCACTACAGCGATACGTGGCAATTGGTCATCAATACCGGCACGACCATTGTCACCTTCCTGATGGTATTTCTGATCCAAAATACCCAAAACCGCGACACACTGGCGTTGCAGCTCAAATTGTCGGAACTGGTATTCGCGATGAAGGGCGCAGAGAACAAATTCGCGGCGATCGAGGACCTGTCCGACGAGGAGCTTGAGAAGCTGCACGAGGAATGCCGCGCGCGGGCGGACATGACCGCGCAAAGCCTCGAGCGCCGTCGCTCCTCCGCACAAGCGAGGCCCCACCGCAAGCCGCGAAGGGCTGCCCACCGGGCGAACCAGCCCGCCCGGCGCTCGCGTGGTAAATCATGATTTTCCGCGCCGAGGAACAAAGGTGGCGGCTCTTGCTTATTCCCTTGACTTACTTTCATCCGTGCATTCGTCGCGCTAATGCTGGGGAGCAGCAATGTACCTTGCTTGGCACTCATTCATTGCAATTTCGTTGGCTCTCGCCGCCGGCAACGCGATAGATGTCGTATTCGCGCAAGATTCAAGCACGTTTTCCGGAAAGGCTGTGTACTACAGCAAGAACTACAAAGGAACAACGGCATCCGGCGTGCGATATGATCCGGCCAAATTTACCGCCGCTCACCGCACGCTGCCGTTTGGTACCCGGCTACGCGTAACCGATGCGAGAACGCGGCGCAGTGTCATTGTCGTGATCAACGATCGTGGGCCGTTTACAAAAGGCCGTACGCTCGACCTCTCGCTTGCGGCCGCCAAGGCGCTGCGAATGATCGAGCGCGGCGTGATCAAAGTGACTGCGTCAGTCGAATCGCGCTCAGCCTCGGGGCAGTGATCCGATCGAGCTCGTGGTCGGTGAGCAGCGCACCCAGGTTTCCGGATTGGCGGCAAAAGCTTCACCCAACCGCAGGTGTACGTGATTTTCGTCCAGGAGTGTCATGAACACCGTCTTGCCGGCCCCCGGCTCCGGCGTTGGCACAACGTAATTGAAGGCGTGCCGGCTGTAGTCGCCCTCCATTTGCTTGCCCCCAGGCGTGACGATTGCCGAGCCGCGTATGGAAAAACGGCGACCGTCCGGGGTATGGCACCAGTCGCCGTCGATCGCGTCGGCAATGGCAGGGCCGGCAATCATGACCAAACCCACCGCGGCGCCGGCGACCTTCATTTGATGAATGAGCATATGTCATGCACTCCCGTGCCTTGCCAGCCTCAATCCACCTTGGCCTCATCGCGATACATCACCTTGTGCCGCGTTTCGCGTACCCAGGCATCGATGTCATCGACGGTCATATAGTTATCCATGTTGAACCGGCCCCAGCTGACGATCTGTGGCAGAGTCTTTTTCCAACGCTTGTAGGGTGCCTTGGCCGGTACGCCGAACAGCATGATGTCGATGATGGCGAGATCATCAGGCACGCCGAGCAGCGGGCGAAGTTCCTTCTGCGCGTCGTCCTGACCGATCGCGGTCACCCACCAGACCTGATAGCCGAGAGCAGCTGCGGCAAGATGGGCCGACATGGTAGAGGCGGCCACGCTCTGCAACAGGATGCGTTCGGCGTTCGCTTGATAGAGCTTGTCGAGGTCGGAGCCATCGAGCAGTACGGGGAAGGCACGGACAAAGCGGAAATCTGCAACCACAACCACAAAGCCGGGGGCCGTTTCCAGTCCACGGTAGTTGGGTGTGGGAAATTTCATTTTCATCCTGGCGCGCTTTGACGCTTCGGCGACGAAATAGTCGGCAATCTGCTTTTTCACCGCCGGGTCGGTCACCACGATGTAATGCCAGGGCTGCGCATTGGCGCCTGACGGCGCGTGACGCGCGGCTTCCAGCACCATCTCCATATGCTCGCGCGGCACCTGGGTGTCAGCACGGAAAGCGCGCGTGGTAAGACGATTGCGGACCACGTCCATCAATGCCTCATAACGCGCGACATTGGGCGTGAATTTCGTGACGTCGTCCATCTAGCACCTCCCCTGGGCGGCGGCCATTTTGCGCTATATTAGACACAGCTTCCGTCAGCCGTCACACCCTTCCCGACCCGCAATATTCAAGGACATGCTCATGCCCGCCAAGCGCCCGGCGCCACGCCTCACCCTGATCGAAGAACAATTCATGAATGACGCCCAGCGCACACTTTTGCAGGCGCTACGCGCGGGACCCCGCGGCCAGTCAATCACCCCGCGCGGGCCGTTTGCGGCCTGGATGTATGCGCCGGAATTCGGCGACCTCGCACAGAAGCTCGGCGCCCATTGCCGCTACAAGACCGCGCTGTCGCCGCGCCTGTCGGAATTCGCGATTCTATGCACGGCACGGCTGTGGCGCGCGCAATACGAGTGGTTCGCGCACGCGCCGATGGCCGAACGTGCCGGCGTCAAGCCGAAAACCATACAGGACTTGCGTGCCGGCCGCGAACCGAAAGCCGCGCCAAAGGATGAGCGCGCGATCTTTGCCTTCGTGCAGGAACTTTACAAGACCAGGCGCGTGAGCGACCTAACCTACAAACGCCTGCACGCGATTCTTGGCGACGGTGCCATGGTCGAATTGGTCGGCATCCTCGGCTACTACGCACTTATTTCGATGACACTCAACGTGTTTCGAATGATGCCGCCGCCGGACGCACAACTTGCTTTTCCGGAAACGGAATAAGAGTCAGGCGGCGCTGCCGGCGGCCGCTGCGGTCGACCCACCTGGCGAACGCGGCCTGTTCATACGCTGGCGCAGCAGTTCAAGGAAATGTTGCTCAGGCATTGGCGGTGCAACAAGCATGCCCTGACCGAAGTCGCAGCCCATGGCAGTGAGCGCCTGCAGATCGGTCATGGTCTCGATGTTTTCTGCCACCGCCACGCTGCCGAATCGATGCGCAAGATCGATCGCGGTCTGGCAGATCCCGGCATTGGTGGCATCGGTCGCACAATTTTTTACGAATGAGCCGTCGAGCTTGATTTCCGCAAACGGCAGTTCGCGCAGCCTGGCGAATGAGGAATAGCCGGCGCCGAAATCGTCGATGGCGATGGCAATACCGGACGCCTTGAGCGCGATGGCAATCTTCTGAGCCAGCGCCATGTCGCGCGCGATTTGCTCTTCAGAAACTTCCAGTATCAGTCCAGGCCATGCGTCGGATACCGGGCGTTCACGCGCGACGATCTCTGCGATCGGCAATTTCGACAACATGCTGGCCGGCAGGTTGATGGAGAGATGGAGATTGAAGCCGGCGTCGGCAAAGCTCACCCAATTGCGCATGGCCGAGCACAACATGAATTCGGTGAGCGCAGCCATGCCTGCTTCATCGACGCCCGGCAGAAAGTGTTCCGGCCAAAGCACGCCGTCCTGCGGGTGGCGGATGCGGGCCAGCGCTTCGGCGCCCGCCAGGCATTTTCGCTTGAGGTCGATCTTGGGCTGATACCAGATTTCCAGCCAGCCATTGCTCAGGCCTTCCTCCAGCGCACCCGGCATTCCTGCCGAGGTGGGAATATCAGAAAGATCGCCAGGTTCGCTGGTATCGACGTCTGTCATCGGCTCGTTCGGCCGCCTGTGGCAGTGGGCATCCCTATAGCCGGAATTGTCTTAACCATTGGTTTTGGCAGGCCAATTTGGAAGTTCCATCGCCCCTGGCGATAAACCTGGCAGGGATGCAGCACGTGTCGGGCGAATAGCCGTGATTTGACTTCATTTTGCGCCCTGACCACGATCCAGGCAGGCGCTGCAATTTTAAGCAAAATGCGACGCTGTCTGGCTGTCCATGAGGCAAAACACACTGAGCGCCGCCATCATGGGATGGCACGTCATTTGCTCCCCATTCGCTTTGCTTATTGGCGGCACACCAAGGGAGAGTTCCATGCGACGCAGAGATTTCACCAGATTGGCTTTGGCCGGCGCCGCCGGCACGATCGCAGCACCGGCGGTCGTCAAAGCGCAAACCACCTTCAATTGGAAAATGACGAGCTTCTATGGCCCCAATGCATATTTCTATTCGACTGGTCCGGGCAGCGCGAAAGATCTTGCCAAGCGCATCGAAGATATGTCGGGCGGCCGCATCAAGATCCAGTTTTTCGGTGCCGGCGAACTCATTCCAGCCCGCGCCGGTTTCGATGCCTGCTCATCCGGCACAGTCGAGATGAACTACGCAAATTCCTATTTCTGGACCGGCAAGACATTCGCAGCGCAATACTTCACCGCAGTACCGTTCGGCATGAATTTCGTCGGTCTCAACGGGTGGATGTACGACGGCGGCGGCCTCGAACTGTGGCGCGAGGTCTACGACAGGTTCAATCTGGTGCCGTTCCTGTGCGGCAATACCGGCGTGCAGATGACCGGCTGGTTCCGCAAACCGATCGAGAAGGTGTCCGACCTCAAGGGCTTGAAGATGCGCATCCCGGGCCTTGCCGGCCAGGTCTATCGCTCGCTCGGCGTGGACGCGATGCTGCTTGCGCCCGGCGATATTTTTCCCTCGCTCGAGCGCGGCGTGATCGACGCCGCCGAATTCGTCGGACCCTACCTCGACCGCCAGCTCGGCCTGCAAAAGGTCGCCAAATACTACTACACCACGGGATGGCACGAAATCGCGACAGCAAGCGAGCTGACGGTCAACAAGGCAGCCTGGGCAAAGCTGCCACCCGATCTCCAGGCGGTGGTCGAGAACGCTTGCATGGCCTGCAATACCCGCGGCGAAGCGTGGTGCCAGAAGGTCAATGCCGAGGCGATGGAAGATCTGGTCAAGAACCAGGGCGTACACGCCCAGCCGTTGCCCGATGCCGTGGTGGAAGCCCTGCGCGAGGCGAACACCAAAATTCTCGAAGCGGCGGCCGCCAAGGATCCCGTCACCAAGAAGGTGCACGAATCCTACTTCGGCTATATGAAGACCTACGCCGAATGGGCGAAGTACAGCGAGAAGCCTTATTACGACAAGATCCTCAATGTCTGATGTGACGTTTGCCGGAAAACTGGCCGACGGGATTGATAATTTCATTGATCTCGTCGGCCGCACCATCTCCTGGCTTGCGCTCGCGGTTGCCCTCGTCATGGGCACCAATGTGTTCCTGCGCTACGGTTTCGCGATCGGCGAGATCTGGGCGCAAGAACTCGAGTGGCACCTTCTGGTTCCGTTGACACTGATCGGCATGTCCTATGCGTTGAGACATGGCGAGCACGTGCGCGTCGACGTCCTGTTCGCGAAATTCAGCGACCGCACCAAGGACGCCGTCAACGTTATTTCCGCCGTTCTCGCGATGATATTTTCCGCGCTGGTCATCTGGCTGTCAGTCAACTTTGTCGCGATGTCGTGGGTGATCGGCGAAAGCTCGCCCAATCCCGGCGGCATTGGGGCACTCTATCTCATGAAGGCAATGATCCCGCTCGGCTTCGCGCTCCTGTTCCTGCAATCGCTCGCGCAGGCTATCCAGGCGGCGATGGCCTTCGGAGCACGCAGCAATGAGTTTTGAGGTCCTTGCCAGCCTGATGCTGGCGGCCTTCTTCGTGCTGCTGCTGGCCGGCATTCCGGTCGGCCTGACGCTGGCAACGACCGGATTCGTCTTCGGGTATCTCGGCTTCGGACTCAATCTGTTCAATCTGTTGCCCCACCGCATCTTCGGCGTGGTGACGAACTACACGCTGCTCGCTATCCCGCTGTTCGTTTTCATGGGCGTCATGCTGGAGAAGTCCAAGCTCGCCGAGGAGCTGATGGACGTGATCGGGCTCGCGGCCGGCAAGCTGCGCGGGGGCCTGGGAATCGGGATCATCCTGGTCGGCGTGCTCATGGGCGCCACAACTGGCATCGTTGGCGCAACGGTGGTCACCCTGGGCCTGCTCACTTTGCCCGGCATGTTGCGGCGCGGTTACGACCGCGGGCTTGCCTGCGGCGTCATTTGCGCTTCGGGCACACTCGGCCAGATCATTCCACCGAGCCTCATCCTCATTCTGCTCGCTGACATCACCAACCAGTCGGTGGGCACACTTTTTGCCGCCGCCATGGTGCCCGGCCTGCTGCTGGCGTCGATCTATGTCCTTTATGTGCTCGTCCTGGGGATTGTCCGGCCCAATATGGTGCCCGCGATCCCGCCCGAGGAGCGCGCGGCGATCTCCGGCACCCAGCTCGTTGGCAAGATGCTGCGCGTGGTGGCTCCGCCAATAGGCCTGGTGATCGCGGTGCTCGGCTCGATTATCGCAGGTATCGCGGCGCCATCCGAAGCCGCCGCCATGGGCGCCCTTGGATCGATCGTCGTCGCGGCTATCGGGCGACGCCTGTCCCTCTCAGTGTTGCGCGAGACCGTGCAATCCACCACGCGGATTTCCGCGATGGTGCTGTTCATCCTGATCTGCGCGCAGGCATTCTCATTGGCATTTCGCGGACTGCACGGCGAGCGGCTGGTGCAGGACGCCTTCATGCTGCTCCCGGGCGGCATCAACGCCAGTATCTGGTTTCTGATGGCGCTGATCTTCGTACTCGGCTTTTTCATCGAGTGGATCGAGATTTCCTACATCGCGGTACCGCTGTTCCTTCCGATCTTCATCAATGCCAATACCGATCTGGTATGGCTGGCGACCATGATCTGCGTGAACCTGCAGACCTCGTTCCTTACGCCGCCGTTCGGCTGGTCGCTATTTTTCCTGCGTGGTGTGGCCCCGCCCGAGGTAACCACAAACGACATCTATCGCGGCATCATTCCATTCGTCGCGATGCAGCTGATCGGGCTGATCATGGTGTTTACATTTCCCGGCCTCGCCACATGGCTGCCGAAGGCGATCGGCTGGTGACCGCCTTCGGCAATGTTCGCCCATGCGGCCTAATGTTTCATCTGCATTTGGTCATGTGACATGCCCGGCATCGCTTGGTCCCCGCCTCCGACCAGGGCTCCGATCCCCTCGACCGTAAAATCCACGTCGACCTTGCCGGCCTTCTCGAACACCAATGTGCTCTTGAAGTGATCCCCTTTTTTCAGCTGCTGTTTCAGGCCCATGAACATCACATGGTAGCCGCCAGGCTTGAGTTCCACGGTTTGCCCCGGCTTTATCTCAAGACCGTGTTGCAGCATGCGCATTTTCATCACGCCGTTATCCATGCTCATTTCATGAACTTCGAAACGTCCGGCGATGTCCGATGATCCGCCAATCAGGCGATCGGGCACAGTGCCCGTATTGGTGATCTTCAAATAGCCGCCGCCGACGGCCGCGCCGCGCGGTGTGGCGCGGGCCCAAGGCGCGGAAATCTTCAGGCTGCCGACGGTTATATCCTTGGCGTGCGCCGGTATCAGCAAAGATGCGGCAAGAATGACAGCGGCAATGGTTCTCGTGCGAATCATGTTCCAGCTCCTGACGATCGCAACGCGCGCGCTCGCGCGGTCCACGAATGATGCTTGATTGTGAATGGAAAGGAGTGATGCGTCAGGCGGGTGGTGCGCGCGGAATCTGAGGTCCCCGCCGGTCAATCGGCAGGCTGACAGCCGCGATGTATGACCCGGACGCCATCGCGCCGGCGCGCATGTCGGCAACAACAAGGGAGATTTGCTGCGGCCCGCTCAGGGCATGGACGCAACACTGCATCCCGCAGCCCGCGGCGCAGGGGCAGCCCGTTTCGTGGCTCGCCGGCGATGGTGAACTCTCGCTGGACGCAGCACACAGGCTGTTGCCGGGCGTTCCTCCGACCGCTACCGAGAACGGCAGCAGCAAGGCCTGTAGCGCGACCACGTAGGCCGCGAAAAGGGCTATGAATCGCCGCGAACGGATGGGTTGACTCATTTTGTGAATTCTACGCCGGCCGCACGCAGGCGTCCATGTCGTATGGCCTATGCAAAACGCCCGCCCCGGGCACCGTCGAATGGCCGACAATGCCGTGATAGACTTCCAAGCCATGACCGGCGACCAACCCCCTCCTTCCGACGGCGAGAGGCGCGTGGTGAGTTTCCGCCGCGGCCGTGCAACCCCGCGCGCGCCATCGACCGAGCGACCGCCGGTGGACGATCTAGCCAAATTCGAGCGCGGCGAGGATGTCGACGACTATCGCCACCGCATGTTGGTGAACACCGCGGCATTCGTGTTTGTCGTGACCCTGATCGGCGCCGGCCTTTGGCTGGCAGATACCATGGCGCAGCTACGCCGGAACCAGGACTGCGCGCTGTCGGGGCGGCGCAATTGCGCCCCGATTGAGGTCACCAAGGACCGCCAGTAAACGGCCGGGCACGGGCGCCGCAGCGGACGGAGACCCTCGCCCGGGCCCGTTGGCCGCCGCTCGGGTCAAGTGTCCGCTGCCATTGAACTTAACCCGCCGCTTCGCTATACGGGCAGCCGACCGCACGCCGGTGCAAAGCCGACCCAGGGGGACTGTCGCGCGAGGTTGGGCGCGTTGACCGCCCGATCGCCAGAACTCCAAATCAATCAGAGAGTTATCGATGTCCTCGACGTTTGACACCATCGCCAATATTATCGCCGAAACATGCGATATTCCGCGTGACTCGATCAAACCGGAAAGTCACGCCATCAACGATCTCGGCATCGACAGCCTGGATTTCCTCGATATAGCGTTTGCCATTGATAAGGCCTTCGGGATCAAGCTGCCACTCGAACAATGGACGCAGGAAGTCAACGACGGCAAGGCGACCACCGATCAATACTTCGTCCTCAAGAATCTCAGCACTCGCATCGACGAACTTGTCGCTGCCAAGGGAGCCTAGCGCCACACCGCCAACATGCGTCTCGAGTATTTCCAGCTGATCGACCGGATCGTCGACCTTGATCTTGCCGGCCGCCGGATCAGCAGCGAGGCGACGGTTCCGAACACAAGCACGATCTTCGAAGGGCATTTCCCCGGCTATCCGCTGATGCCCGGCGTGCTGTTGATCGAGGCGATGGCACAGACCTCGGGCTGGCTGCTGGTGGCATTCAACCGATTTGAACGCATGCCGTTCCTCGCCGCGGTGAAGGAAGCCAAGCTGCGCACATTCGTCACGCCGGGCCAGGTACTTTCGATCGACGCGCATCTGGCACATGACGGATCCGGCTACGCAGTCACCGAAGCGAAGGTCATCTGCGACGGCAAGCTGATTTGCGACGCCGCGTTGACGCTGCGGGTTCTCGATTTTCCCAATCCGGAAATGCGCGAGCAGATGCGGGCGACGGCGGCAAGGATAGGCCTTTCAGTCGAGGCGCCGGCCGATGGCTGAGGCCGCCCGCGAAGTCTGGATCACGGGTGTCGGCATCCTTTCTTGCCTTGGCGAAGGCCCGCAGGCTCATTGGCAGAAGCTGATGGAGGGGCATCCGGTCGTCGACGCCGATACGTTCGCTCCGTATATCATGCATCGCCTCGCCCCCACCAATTTCGACGCGCAAATCCCGAAGAAGGGTGACCAGCGTCAGATGGAGCAATGGCAACGCATCGGCACATATGCTGCCGGCCTTGCGCTTGATTCTGCCGGCATCAAAGGCAAGCCGGAAATCCTCTCGCAAACGGACATGATTGTCGCCGCAGGCGGCGGCGAGCGCGACCTTGCCGTCGACTCCACAATTCTCTCGGGCCTGCCAAAGACCGAAAATCCGGCCGCCTTTCTCAACGAACGCCTCATGAGCGACTTGCGGCCAACGTTGTTTCTGGCGCAGCTGTCCAATCTCCTCGCCGGCAACATATCGATCGTGCACGGCGTGACTGGCTCCTCGCGCACATTTATGGGTGAGGAAGCGTCCGGAATCGATGCGGTACGCATAGCGTGCGCGCGCATCGCTGCCGGTCAAAGCAACATCGCACTGGTCGGGGGCGCCCATAACGCCGAGCGCCCGGATATGCTGATCCTCTATGAATTCGGCGAGTTCAATTTGAAGAACCGCTACCAGCCAGTATGGGAGCGCGGCGACAAGGGCGGGTTCGCCCTCGGCTCGCTCGGCGCCTTTCTGGTCATCGAGGCGCGGGATCACGCCGAGAAGCGCGGCGCCAAGCCATTTGCGCGGCTCACGACGGTGTATTCAGACCGCACCAGCCGGACGCCCGGCAGCGTAACCGCCACGCTCGGCCGGTTGTGGGACAAGATCAAACCCGATTTGCGACCCGGCCACGCCGCATTCCTTTCTGGCGCTACCGGCGCCGCACCCGCCACGACCGAGGAACGGGCGTTTCTCGAGGCCCACGGCGATCTTGCCGTCCGCGCCACAGGCTCCTATCTCGGACATGGGATGGAACCGCAATTCGCCATGAATATCGCGCTGGCCGCGATCGCGGTGGGCCATGGTAGTCTGTTTCCGCCCTGCGACTCGACCGGATTGGAACGTCCGTTGAACGGAGATCTGAGCCAGGTCGTTGTGACCGGAGTCGGGCATTGGCGCGGCGAAGGCATCGCGCTTGTCGAAAAGATCGGCTGAAGGAGTACACAGGATGCCATCCAGCAAGGACAAGATGGGGCGGCCGATCGTCGTGGTAACGGGTCTCGGCGTCATCACCTCGCTCGGCGCCGGCAAGGATGACAATTGGCGCAAGCTCTCCGCCGGTGAATCCGGTATCCGCACCATCACGCGTTTTGCCACCGACGGCATGAAGACACGCATCGCCGGCACGATCGACTATCTCGGCCCGCAGACTTGCGCGGCAGCCATGTCGGAAACCTTCGCCGATCTTGCCACCGAAGAGGCAATCACCAAATCCGGCATCGGGAGTCGCGGCGATTTTCCCGGGCCCTTGTTTCTGGCGGTGCCGCCGATTGAAATGGACTGGCCACAGCGGGTTGAACTCAGCGTGCGTAGTGGCGCGAACGACAAGGTGACCTATAGCGACCTGCTGCGCGTGGGTGCGGAATTCCCGACCTATCACCGCCGTTTTCTTTTTGGGTCGGTGGCCGATCATCTGGCCGAGAAATTCGGCACCAAAGGCTCGCCGATTTCGCTGTCCACGGCCTGCGCTTCCGGTGCGAGCGCGGTTCAACTCGGAGTGGAAGCAATCCGGCGTGGCGAAGCTGATGCCGCACTTTGCGTTGGCACCGACGGTTCAATCAATCCGGAAGCGGTAGTCCGCTTCTCCTTGCTCTCGGCGTTGTCGACCACCAATGACGATCCGCAAGGCGCGGTCAGGCCATTTGCCAAGAACCGCGACGGTTTCGTCATGGCGGAAGGTGCCGGCGCTCTGGTGCTGGAAAACTACGAATCAGCCAGGGCGCGGGGCGCGAAGATCCTTGGCGTGCTGGAAGGATGTGGCGAGATGACCGATGCATTCCATCGCACGCGTTCCAGTCCGGACGGCAAGCCCATCATCGGCTGCATCGCCAGCGCAATCGCCGACGCCGGTCTTGATGCCACCGACATCGATTACGTCAACGCGCACGGCACCAGCACGCCGGAAAATGACAAGATGGAATATCTCGGCTGCTCGACCGTTTTTGGCGAACGCATGAAGAGCATCCCGATCTCGTCGAACAAATCCATGATCGGCCATACACTTTCGGCTGCCGGCGCGGTCGAGGCGGTTTTCACGCTGTTGACGCTCGAGCATCAACGCATTCCACCCACTATCAATTATCAGGTGCCGGACCCGGCCATCCCGCTCGACGTTGTTCCGAACAAGGCCCGCGACGCGCGCGTGACCCATGCTATTTCCAACTCGTTCGGATTTGGCGGTCAGAACGTCTCGCTGGTCATGAGCAGCGAGCCGGCGTAAAGCGCCACGCCGCTCGAACCGACCATGCGCGCCCTCAGACTTATCGCCGATCGCAAGGTCGAAATTGCCGATCTGCCCGCTCCGCCTCCGCCCGGCGAAGGGGAGGTGCAGGTCGCCATCAAAGCTGTCGCGCTCAACCATCTCGATGTCTGGGGTTATCGCGGCATGGCGTTCACCAAGCGCCAGTTGCCTTTGATAGTGGGTGCAGAAGCCTCCGGTGAAATCACCGCGACGGGCGCCGGCGTGACCAGGTTCAAGCCCGGTGACAGGGTGGTGATTTACGGCGCCATGACCTGCGGACAATGTGCGGCCTGTCGCGAAGGCCGCGACAATTTGTGCGAAAATGTCGGCGGCATCATGGGTTTTCATATCGACGGATTCGCGCGGGATTTCATCAATGTGCCGGCGCGCCTGGTGATCCCGGTACCTGCCGGCGTCTCGTTCCGCGATGCCGCTTGCGCTCCGATCGCCTTCGGCACGACCGAGCATATGCTGTTCGACAACGCCAAGCTGAAACCGGGCGAAACCATTCTGGTGCACGCCGCCGGCTCAGGCATCGGGTCGGTGGCGATCAAGATGGCAAAAGCGATCGGCTGTATCGTTATCACCACGGTCGGCGACGACGCCAAGGCCGAAAAAGCCAAGGCCCTGGGCGCCGATCACGTCATCAACTACAAGACCGAGCGCTTTGAAGGGGTGACACGCAAGCTGACGTCAAAAAAAGGCGTCGATGTGGTTTTCGAGCATGTCGGCGGCGAAGGCTTCAATGCCTCGCTGTTCTGTCTCAAGCGCGGCGGCAGGTTGGTGACGTGCGGATCGACCGCTGGTCCGACCGTCACTATCAATCTGATGCAGCTCTTTCAGCAGCAGTACAAGATTCTGGCCTCGTTCGGCTGCACGATACGCAATGTTCGCGACAGCCTGTCCAAGATTGCGACCGGCATGGCGCCCATCATCGATACCGAGGTAGCCCTTGGCGACTTCGAGCGCGGCCTGGCGCGCCTGGAGGGCCGGCAGGTTTTCGGCAAAGTCATCGTGAACTTTTGATGCCTACGGCGGTCACGCGAACGATCCGGCGCTGGCAGCGCAGCGCCAAACGCGCCGGCGATGCCCTGCTCGGGTTCATTGTTGTTCGATTGATCAAGGCCATTCGCCTCACCAATCCCGACCGCATGGCCGATTTCGCCGCGCGGATGATGCGCACGATCGGACCGCTGCTGCCCGAGCACCGCATCGGCCGCGCCAATCTCGCCGCGGCCTTTCCGGAAAAATCCGCCGCCGAAATCGAAACAATCCTGCGCGGGGTCTGGGACAATCTCGGCCGCATCGGCGCCGAATTCGCCCAGCTTGATCGCCTGTGGGAATTCGATCCCGAACAAACCCACGGCCGCGGCCGTATCGAGATCAAGCCGGCAGACATCGAGCGTTTCAAGCAGCTGCTGAACGATGGCAAGCCGGCGCTGATCTTTGCCGCCCACCTTGCCAACTGGGAACTGCCTGCGATTTGCGCTGCGACCTACAAACTCGACAGCGCAGTGCTTTATCGGCGGCCGAATATCACCGCCATCGACCGCTGGCTGCGCGAGACCCGCACCGCCAGCATGGGTGAGCTCATCTCCACCGGCCTGGATGCACCGGTGAAGATCGCCGAAGCGATCGAACGTGGCGCTCATGTTGGCATGCTGGTCGATCAATACTACGTGCGTGGTGTTCCGGTGAAATTCTTCGGCCGCAGCACCAATGCAAATCCGCTTCTGGCGCGGCTGGCCCGACATTTCGACTGTCCGATCCACGGCACGCGTATCATCCGCCTGCCCGGTCATCGCTTCCGCGCCGAACTGACCGAAGAAATTTCCCCGGTCCGCGATGCCGAGGGCAAGATCGATATTGCCGGCACCATGCAGGCCATTACCAACGTGATTGAGGGCTGGATCCGCGAACACCCCGAACAGTGGCTCTGGCTGCACCGGCGTTGGCGGCCGGACGACCTGAGCAACGTCAGCGCCCGGTCTTGACCCTCGTCCACAGACGATTGACCACGCGCTGGGATTTCTGGTCCCGGGCGCTCACCGTGTACAGCCGGGCCATGGTTGCGGCGTCGGGATAAATGCCTGGGTCGTTCAGTATCTTCTTGTCGATGAGTTTCTGGCTGGCGAGGTTCCCGCTAGCGTATGAGACCAGATTGCTGTTCTTGGCCGCCACATCTGGCCTCAGCAGAAAATCAATGAAGGCATAAGCTTCGGCGACGTGATCGGCATCCTTGGGGATGGCAAGATTGTCGAACCACATCTGCGCACCCTCCTTCGGGATGGAATAGCCGATCTCGACGCCATTCTTGGCTTCAACGGCGCGCTTTTGCGCCTGCTTGATATCGCCCGACCACCCGACCACAAGGCAGATTTCCCCGCTTGCCAGGGCATTGAGATATTCGGAGGAATGGAATTTGCGCACCGACGGTCTGATCTTCAGCATCAGATCGGCCGCGCGCTGCAATTCCTTCGGATCGTTCGAATTCGGATCGAGGCCGAGATAATGCAGCGCCGCAGGCAGGATGTCGTCGGCGGAATCGAGCATATGCACGCCGCAGTCCTTGAATTTGGCAAGTATTTCGGGCTTGAACACCACGTCCCAGCTGTCGATCCTGGCGTTTGCGCCGAGCCGCGCATGCACGGCTTTGAGGTTGTAGCCGATGCCGGTGGTTCCCCACATATAATTGACTTCGTACTGGTTGCCCGGATCGTAGTTTGAAAGCCGCTTCGAAATTTCCGGCCACACATTTCCTATGTTGGCGAGTTTGCTCTTGTCGAGCTTCCGGAACACGCCGGCCCTGACCTGACGTTCGAGAAAATAGGCGGTCGGTACCACCACGTCATATCCGGATTTTCCGGCAAGCAATTTCGTTTCCAGAGTCTCGTTGGCATCGAAGGTGTCGTATTGCACCTTGATGCCCGTCTCCCTGGTAAACTGGATCAGCACATCCGGATCGATATAGTCCGACCAGTTGTACACGTTGACGACGCGGTTCTGCGGGGCCGCCGGCGAGACGGCGAGAATGCCGGCGACAATTGCGGCCGCGGCGACAATCGAGTGTGCACGCATGGATTCCTTCCCCGTGGCGCTCAAGGCACCTTGATGCGGCCGTCGACCACGAGATCGCCTGAACCATCAAGATGAACGACCACAAATTCCCCCGATGACACCAGCGGGCCGGCGACAGCCTGAATATTGCCGACGTGCGTCACCATGATGGTCACCGGACTTGCGGGCAAAGCCTTGATTTGTTGCTGCGTCTGCCTTTGGGCCTCGGCCCGCCGTCCGAACTCGGCAAGCCGAACCATGTTGAGCGCCGGCAATGCGCGAACGGGACCAAGGCCGGTGAGTTTAGCGGTCTCCATCGCGCGGCAATACTGGCTCGCCAGCAGGTTCGCTTTTGTGATGCCGTGCTTGCGAAATGAGTCTCCGACGCGCCGCGCCTGTGCGCGGCCGGCTTCGTCGAGATTTCGCTGGGTGCCGCAGTTACTGAAATTAATAACATCGGCGTCGTCCGGCATCTCGGGCGAATGCGAATGGCGCATCAGAACGAAATGTCCCGGCGTCTTCAATAACGCCCAGGTCGCTTCGTCATCGGCCGACGCACCTTGGGCGGCGAGCAAGACTGCCAGCATGGACCCTAGCCACAGGGCGGGTAACCGGCGGGAATACCGATAGCGGAAAAACCAGGGCATTTTGGGCATTCAGCTCGTGCTCGTCGGAAGACCTGCGGCCTTCCAGGCGATGATGCCTCCGGCGAGGTGAGATTTGTAGGGGTAGCCCTGATCCTGGGCAGCGAGCGAGGCGGTGACCGACCGTCGGCCGGAACGGCAGGCGAAGACCACCTGTTTGCCTTGCGGGTCTGGAATGGCAGCCGGGTCGAAGCACGACAACGGCACGATGACCCCTTCCGGGTAGCTTTCCACCGCGGTCTCGTTCAGTTCGCGCACGTCGACGAGCAGGATGCGGCCTTCGGTGAGCCCGCGCGCCACCTCCTCAGGTGTCAGGTTCTGCACCTCGTCGGCGCGCGGCATTTCTTCGGCCATGCTGCAACTCATTCCTGCCCGGGCATGATCACGCCGAAAACTCGTATTCCCGTTTTCGAGACCATACGCAATCTACGGCGCGTATCTTTAGCCGGAATCAAGCCGCCATGCATCTGGCAATTTCGACGGTCATCTAGACCGTCACCTGAGTGCCCACTTCCACCACCCGGCCGGTCGGGATCTGGAAATAGTCTGTGGCATCATTGGCCCATCGCGTAAGCGTAATGAACAACCGGTCTTGCCAGCGTGGCATGCCGGAATGAGCGGCTGGCTTGAGCGCGCGGCGCGACAGGAAGAACGAAGTCGACATGATATCGAACTGCCAGCCGAGCTTGCGTGCTATCGCCAGTGCCTTCGGCACGTTCGGCGTCTCCATGAAACCGAAGCGCAGGCTGACGCGCGAGAAGGTCTCCCCCACCGGCGCAATCCGCACCCGGTCGGCGGCATCGACCCGCGGAGTATCGGCGGTCTCAATGGTCAGAATGACGTTGTACTCATGCAGCACCTTGTAATGCTTCAGGCTGTGCAGCAGCGCGGTCGGTGCAAATTCCGGATCGCTGGTGAGGAACACCGCTGTCCCTGGCACGCGCGTGGGCGGTTTTCTTTCGAGATTTGCGACCAGCGGTTCGAGCGGCATTTCCTGCTTTCGCGTTTTCTCGAACAGCAGGCGGCTTCCGCGGCGCCATGTGTACATCACCGTCATCACCACGGCGCCGAGCGCGAGCGGCATCCAGCCGCCCTCCACGATCTTGAGCAGGTTTGCGGCAAGGAAGGTGAAATCGATGAACAGGAACGGCAACATCAGCGCCAGCGCCGCCACCAGCGGCCAGTGCCAGACCCGCCAGATCACCACAATCGCCATCATGGCGGTGACCACCATGGTACCGGTAACGGCAATGCCGTAAGCCGAGGCAAGCGCGCTCGACGAGCGGAACAGCGCCACCAGCAGCAGCACGCCGATCAGCAGCAGCGTATTGACGCGCGGCATGTAAATCTGGCCGAACAACGCTTCTGAGGTATGGCGAATTTCCAGCCTGGGCAGCAAACCGAGCTGGATCGCCTGGCGGGTAAGCGAATAGGCGCCAGTGATGACTGCCTGGCTCGCAATCACCGTGGCGGCGGTCGCCAGTGCCACCATCGGCAGCAGGGCCCAGTGAGGATAGAGCAGGAAGAACGGGTTCTCGATTGTTTTTGGATCGGCGAGCACCAGTGCGCCCTGCCCGAGGTAGTTGATCGTCAGCGACGGAAGCACCACCGTCAGCCAGGCGAACCGGATCGGGCCGCGGCCGAAATGGCCCAGGTCCGCATAGAGCGCTTCGGAACCTGTCACCACCAGGAACACTGCGCCAAGCGTAAACAGCGCGACGATGCCATGGTGCAGAAGAAAATCCACGCCGTAATAAGGATTGAATGCCAGCAATACCGTGAGATTTTGTGCGATGTGCCAGAAGCCTGCGGCGGCGATGGCGGCAAACCAAATCAGCGTGATCGGACCGAACAAGGCCGCAACCTTGGCTGTGCCGCGCGACTGCACCGAAAACAGCGCGATCAGGATCACCACCGTGATCGGCACTACGTAGTCGTCGAATGCGGGCGTGGCGACTTTCAGGCCTTCAATTGCCGACAGCACCGACAATGCCGGGGTGATGATCGCATCGCCGTAGAACAATGCGCCGCTGATGATACCGAGCAGAACGATCAGTCCACCGCCGCGGCTGCCGCCGAGTGCGCGCGAGGCGAGCGCCATCAACGCCAGTGTGCCGCCCTCCCCGTTGTTGTCGGCACGCAGCAGGATCAGCACATATTTGGCAGTGACGACGAGCAGCAATGCCCAGATGATCAGCGACAGAATGCCGAGTACCACCGGCTCGCTCGCTGGCTTGCCCGGACCGACGGCTGCCAACACCGACTCGCGCACCGCATAGAGTGGGCTGGTGCCGATGTCGCCATAGACCACACCGATGCAGCCGAGCGTGAGCGCCCAGAAGCCGGTATGGACCGGGGCTTCGATGCTGTCTTGCGCGGTGATTTGAGGCGCAGCGGAACCGCCGGGCGCCGCGGCGTTGTGCGGGGACATGTCTGGAGACCTGGGTTTGTTGCAATGCAATAAATCTGAGCCGCGGCTTATAGCGCCGTCCGGAATAGGTCGGCACCGCTATTTGCGCAATCCGGCAAATCAAGCCATGCAGAAACCGCAGGCCGGCTCAAGTTCTTTTTCCTCAAATTATCAACGGCTTATCAGACAATTGCGCGACTTTGAGCGCCACCTAGACGGTCACCTGTGTCCCCACTTCCACCACGCGGCCGGTCGGGATCTGGAAGAAGTCGGTGGCGTCACTGGCCGAGCGCGCCAGCGCGATAAACAGGTGATCCTGCCAGGCCGGCATACCCGACTTGGGCGAAGGCCGCAGCGCGCGCCGCGACAGGAAGAACGAGGTCGACATGATGTCGAATTGCCAGCCGAGCTTGCGCGCGACCGCCAGCGCCTTCGGCACATTGGGTTGCTCCATATAACCGAACTTGAGCGCCACGCGAGAAAAGTGCTTCGACAGTGGCGTGATCTGCACGCGATCTTCCTCCCGCACGCGTGGCGTATCGGCCGTGATAACGGTCAGGATTACGTTGTGTTCGTGCAGCACCTTGTTGTGCTTGAGATTGTGCAACATCGCGGTCGGTGCAAATTCGGGATCGCTGGTGAGAAACACAGCCGTGCCGGGCACAATATGCGGCGGTTTCTTTTCCAGATTCCGGAAGAGCGTGTCGATTGGCACTTCGGTACGCCGTGTCTTGTTGAGCAAGATGCCGGTGCCGCGGCGCCAGGTCAGGATCATCAGCACCATGGTGGCGCCGAAAATCAGTGGCGCCCAGGCGCCCTCGAACAGTTTCAGGAAGTTGGCGGAGAAGAACGTCACGTCGACCACGACAAAGGGCACGATCAACAACAGTGCTTTCCAGAACTGCCACCGCCAAAGCTTCCAGATGACGATAAAGGCGAGCAGCCCGTCCACGACCATGGTGGTGGCGACCGCGATGCCATAGGCCGAG
Organism: uncultured Alphaproteobacteria bacterium; assembly: GCA_963828695.1. GTDB lineage: Bacteria > Pseudomonadota > Alphaproteobacteria > Rhizobiales > Xanthobacteraceae > Pseudolabrys. Next base: position 954,333 of record CAWHFS010000002.1, read on the forward strand.
GCAAGCGCACTCGATGTGCGGAAGAGCCCGACCAGCAGCAGCACGCCGACCAGCAGCGCCAGGGTTACGCGCGGAATATAGATCTGGCCGACATGCGAGGCCGATGTATGCAGAATGGCCAACCGCGGCAGCAAGCCGAGCTGGATCGCCTGATGGACGAGCGAATAGGCGCCAGTGATCACGGCCTGGCTGGCGATCACGGTCGCCGCCGTCGCCAGCACGATCATCGGCAGCAGAAACGTTTCCGGCACCAACCGGTAGAATGGATTCTCGATCGCCGCCGGGTCGGCCAGCACTTTCGCGCCTTGCCCGAAATAATTGATCAGCAGCGCCGGCAATACGAGGCAGAGCCACGCCGTCTGTATCGGCTTTCGGCCAAAATGGCCGAGGTCGGCGTAAAGTGCCTCGCCACCGGTTACAACCAGAAACACCGCGCCGAGCGTAACCAGACCGATCTGACCGTGATCGACCAGGAACGCGATGCCATAGACCGGATTGATCGCCAGCAGCACATGCGGGTCGTCACGGATATGCAGCCCGCCGGCAATTGCGATCGCCACAAACCAGACCACCATGATCGGTCCGAACATTGCGGCCACTTTGGCAGTGCCGCGGCTTTGCGCAGCAAACAGGCCGATCAGAATTATAACAGTGAGTGGCGCCACATAATCGGCAAAGGCCGGGCTCGCGAGCTTCAGACCTTCCACCGCCGAGAGCACGGAGATTGCAGGCGTGATCACACTGTCACCGAGAAACATCGAGGCGCCGATGACACCAACGATGAACACAAAGGCAGTGCGCCGGCCAAGCGCGCGGCTTGCAAGCGCGGTGAGCGAGAGCGTCCCGCCTTCTCCATTATTGTCCGCGCGCAGCAGGATCAGCACGTATTTCAGGGTGACCGTGACGATCAGCGCCCAAAGAATGAGCGACAGCACACCGAACACGATTTCGCGGCTGACCGCATGTTCCTGGCTTGCCGCCATCGCCGCCTCACGAAAGGCGTAGAGCGGGCTGGTGCCGATGTCGCCATAGACAACGCCGACACTACCGAGCGCCAGCGCCACGAAGCTTGGCGGCGCGGGGGTAGCGTCATCGGCAATGGTGGCTCCGGCAGAGGCCGCGCGCTCGTTCACACCGTCACTCATCGAGGCTTTCAGTCCGCCGTAGGGAGTTTGAAGGCGGGCCTTATATCATCGCAAGCACCGGCAGAATACGGGCCATTTTCCGCGGTCAATTGCCGTCGATCAAGCAGTCGAGGCGGAATATCCGCCTTTTAGGGGACGAAATCGGCCGGAATTGGCGGTGCTTCCCGCATCAGGGTGATCGTGACCCGGCGGTTCGGCGACATGGCGGGGTTGTCCGGGAACAGCGGATCGCTGTCGGCTTTGCCGGCAACCATGTAGATATGGCCGTTCGGGAGCCCCTCCGCGGCGAGGATTTCGCGCACTGCATTGGCCCGATCGGCGGAGAGTTCCCACGGACCGTAGCCGGGTTTCGGGGGTACCTTGCTCGTGGCGGTATGTCCCGTGATCGAGACTCGATAAGGCATCGCCTTCAGCGACGGCGCGATCTTCTGAATCAGCTGGCGCGTGCGCTCGTAAGGCTCCTTGCCGCCATCCGGAAACATCGAGCGGCCGTCCTGATCAACGATCTCGATGTTGAGGCCGTCTTTGGTTTCCTCCACCATGATGTGCTTGGACGCCTCGGTGATCTCCGGCATTTCCTGGAGCGCCTGACGCAGCGAGGCCGCGGCCAATGAAAATCTGTGGTCATCCTTGAAGCGCCCGCCGTAACTGCGCTTGTGTTCGGTTTCATCGGGTGCCGGCGTGGCCGACGCCTCGGACGGGTCGACATGGGCGGCGTTTTTGAGCTTGGGACGCGTCGGCAGTCCGAGAATTTCGATAATGCCGGAATAGCGGACTTTGTCCTGCACGCCGAAGGCTTCGCGCATCGAGCCGGCAACGACCTGCAGCTTGGCCTGGTCCTGGGTGGAAAAAGCGACCAGCATCACGAAGAACGCCACGAGCAGACCCATCAGGTCGGCAAAGGTAACGAACCAGCCGTGACCGCCGCCGTGCCCTCCGTCTTTGCGTCTTGCCATTGTTCAACCGAGCGGATGCGGCACGTCAGGCGGCGACCGCTTCTGCTTGCGCTTCTTCTGGTTCATCTTCGCTGTGGCGGTGCTTCTCGGGCAGGTAGGCGAGCAGCATTTCGCGCACCAGCGTCGGGCTCTTGGCTTCGCGGATCATCAGGATACCGTCAATAATCAGCGTGCGGTTAATTTCCTCGTCCACGAGCTTGAGATGCAGCTTGTCTGCAATCGGCAGGCAGAACAGGTTGGCGACTGCGGCGCCATAGAAGGTTGCGAGCAGCGCAACCGCCATATACGGACCGAGCTTGGACGGATCGGTCATATTGGCGAACATCTGCACCATGCCGATCAGCGTGCCGATCATGCCGAAGGCTGGCGCGCAGTCGCCGACCGCGCGATAGATCTTCTGACCCTCATCGAGATGCGTGAGGAAGTTGTCGCGGTCGCGCTCCAGATTGTCGCGGATAAAAGTATTGTCATAGCCGTCGGCGACAAAGCGGATGCCTTTCGCCAGGAACGCGTCATCGATCTCAACTTTTTCCAGCCCGATTGGTCCCTGCTTGCGGGCGATCTCGGCGAGGCCGGCGAGTTCGTCGACCAGGTCACGCTGGCTCATGCGGCGCAACGTGAAGGCGAATTTCATCCCGAGCGGCAGACCGTGGAAGATCGAGGCGAGCGGGAAGCGGATCAGGGTGGCTGCGAAGGAGCCCCCGAATATGACGATCGCCGCGTGCAAGTCGGCGAACATCCTGAGATCTCCGCCCAGGAGGATCAGCGTGCAAAGCACAACAGCGCCCGCCGCGAGGCCGAGACCTGTCGAGATATCCATGACTTACCTACCCAACGCACACAACTTCCAGGGCGGTACGTTTCGGGACGGCTGCCGAAATCGTTGCCCGATGCGACCCTAGACTGCCGCTGTTAAGGAGCGGTAAAGGCTAACCGTTGGTGAAAAAGAAATCGGCCGCAAATGCCCGATTAACCACGTGACCACTCCGGAAAAAGCTGCAAAAATTGACAAAACGGGCGCAAAAAGCCGGCGTTCGGAGCGGACGCCCAATAAACCCGAGGAGAGTGACTTATGCGTGAGATCGGCCATTTCATCGGCGGCAAAGCGGTAAAGGGGACCTCCGGCCGCTTTGGCGACGTTTTCGACCCCAATACCGGCGATGTGCAGGCGAAGGTCGCTCTCGCCAAACATTCCGAGGTCGAGCACGCAATCGCCGTCGCCGAAGCGGCGCAGCCGGGCTGGGCCACCACCAATCCGCAGCGTCGCGCACGGGTGATGTTCAAGTTCCTCGAATTGCTGCAGCGGGATTTCGAGGATCTGGCGAAGCTGCTCTCGTCCGAGCACGGCAAGACCATTCCGGATGCGCGCGGCGACGTGCAGCGCGGGCTCGAAGTGGTGGAATTCGCCTGCGGCATTCCGCATTTGATGAAAGGCGAATACACCGAAGGCGCGGGCCCCGGAATCGATCTGTATTCTGTGCGCCAGCCGCTCGGCGTCGTGGCCGGCATTACGCCGTTCAATTTCCCCGCCATGATTCCGATGTGGAAATTTGCGCCTGCGCTCGCCTGCGGCAATGCCTTCATCCTCAAACCGTCGGAGCGCGATCCCTCGGTGCCGATGCGGCTTGCCGAATTGCTGGTCGAAGCCGGGCTGCCGGCAGGCGTGCTCAACGTGGTCAACGGCGACAAGGAGGCGGTGGATACACTCCTCACCGATCACCGCGTGAAAGCGATCGGCTTCGTCGGCTCGTCCGCGATCGCCGAATACATTTATTCCACCGGCTGCGCCAACGGAAAGCGCGTGCAGTGTTTCGGCGGCGCAAAGAACCACATGATCGTGATGCCGGACGCCGATATGGATCAGGCGGTCGACGCTCTGATCGGCGCAGGCTACGGCTCGGCCGGTGAGCGCTGCATGGCTGTGTCGGTCGCCGTGCCGGTCGGCAAGAAGACCGCCGACATTCTCGTGGAAAAACTGATTCCACGCGTCGAGAGCCTGAAGATCGGCCCTTCGTCCGATCCGCAGGCCGACTATGGACCGATGGTCACCAGGGAACTTCTCGGCAAGGTGCGCGGCTACATCGACAGCGGCGTCAAGGAAGGCGCCAAGCTTGTCGTCGATGGTCGCGGATTCAAGTTACAGGGCTACGAAAACGGCAATTTCATCGGCGGCTGCCTGTTCGATGACGTGAAACCGGAAATGAAGATCTACAAGGAAGAGATCTTCGGTCCCGTGCTCTCGGTAGTGCGCGCCAATGACTACGAGGAAGCTGTGCGGCTTCCCTCCGAGCACGAATACGGCAACGGTGTCGCCATTTTTACGCGTGATGGCGATACTGCGCGCGATTTCGTCAACCGCGTGCAGGTCGGCATGGTGGGCGTGAACTTTGCGATCCCGGTGCCTCTCGCCTATTACACCTTCGGCGGCTGGAAGCGCTCGGGCTTCGGCGATCTCAACCAGCACGGTCCCAATTCAATCCGCTTCTACACCAAGACCAAGACAGTCACGTCGCGCTGGCCGACGGGGCACAAGGAAGGCGCCCAGTTCGTGATCCCGACGATGAAATGAGGGATCGCGGCGCGAATGACCATGGCTCAAATCGCAGGAGCGCTTGTCGTCGCCTCGATGGCCGCAGGCTGTTCCGGCGAGCGCCCGCCCCTCGGCGAAACCGCGCCGGCGCAGAAGGCGGCCAATGACGAGATGGCCGGGCGATGGATTCTTTCCGCGCCAAACGCGCCCACCTGCGGCATCAACTTCAACGGCTCCCCGGGCGCCCGTGAAGGCACTGTCGTGGCGGAGGGCGGATGTCCGGAGAAATTCTACATGAGCCGGCGCTGGAGCAACTCGCAGGGCGAGCTCGTCATCAACGACGAGAAAAGCAATACGCTGGCGCATTTCAGCTACAGCGACGGCCGCTTCAGCGGCCAATCCGCCGCCGGCACGCCGGTAACGCTGACCCGCTAACCACACAAATCAGGAACGCCAATGGCCGAATTCAAGCTGTATTGCTTCGCCCAATCCGGCAATGCCTATCGCGCCGCGCTGATGCTTAATCTCATCGGCGCTGACTGGGAGCCGGTCTGGATCGACTTTTTCGGCGGCGGCGTTACACGCAAACCGGACTATCGTGAAGAGATCAACGAAATGGGCGAAGTGCCGGTGCTGCTGCACGGCAAGAAGAAATTGACCCAGTCGGCCGTGATCCTGACCTACCTCTCCGACCTGACCGGCAAGTTCAAACCGCAAGGCGAAGACGAACGCCTGGAAGCGCTACGCTGGATCGTATTCGACAATCAAAAGGTCAACGGCTTTCTTGGCCCGTTTCGCTTCCTGAAAAACTTTGCCAAGCCGCCAGGCGATCCGGCGGTCATGGCATTCATGAAGGCGCGCATCGACGGCGCGCTTTCGATTGTGAACAAGCGGCTGACCGGCCGGCAATTTCTCGCCAGCGACACGCCGACCATTGCCGATATTTCCATGACGGCCTACTTCTACTATCCGGCCGAGGAATTCGGATTCGATATTCCCAAGGAACACCCGGCAATTGCCGCCTGGATGGAGCGAATGCAGGCCCTGCCCGGCTGGAAACACCCCTACGATCTTATGCCTGGCTATCCGTTCGGTACGCAGGGTTACCGCAATCAGTGATCGTGATGATGGCCGTGCGCGTGAACATGCTCGTGATCATGCGCATGATCATGGCCGTGAGCCTGGTCGTGTCCGTGGATGTGCTGATGCGAGGTCGAATAGGCGCCGCCTTCCGGCTCAAATGGTGCTTCGATCAAGACGACTTTTGCACCGAGTGATTTGAGCAGGGCTTCGACGCTCGCATCACGTCGCGCGCGAACGCAATTCGGCAGCACCTGCACCGGCACGTGACGATCGCCAAGATGCCAGGCCAGCCGTGATAACGCTGCCACGTCCGCAGCCCGTCCTTCGATCAACGGCTCCGGCGCCGCCACGACTTCAACCAGGCTACCGTCATCGAGAACCAGAAGATCGTCGGTCCGAAGGCGGACGGGCTCCGCGAGTGCAATTTCGTAGCTTCCGCCTTTAACGCTGGTCACGGCGATATTCTGCGTGCTGCGCTGGGCGTGGTCCAGAACTACGGTGTCGATCACCGGCCGGTCGTGTCGATGACCTGCAGCTAGAACGCTGATCGCGCGCGGCATGATGGGTTCTTGATTGCCAGAATTCAGTTCAGGCGTGCCGGGCGATCGAGATCGTCATCGGTTGCCGGCACATGGGCCGGCGGCATGCCGGCGTCGGCTGCGGGAGCGGTCGCCGATTCAACTGCCGCCTCGTCCTTGCGCTGGTACTCGCGGTAGGACCACCAGCCCACCGGCAGGCAGACAAGATAGGTCAACGTTCCGACGGTGAGCACCTGCCATGGATAGCTGATGAGCAGAGCGAAGAACAACACGACCACCACGAATACCGGCAATACCATTTCCGGCGGGACGCGCTTGCCCACGCGCTTGCCGGAAAACACCGGCAGTCGCGAGACCATCAGGATGGCAATCGCAAGCGTATAGACGAAGGTAAGCCACACCGCGATCAAACCGCCGGAGATGCCGAGCAGATCGAGATAGATCGGCAACAGAACGGTTATGGCGCCGGCCGGCGCGGGAATTCCGGTGAAGAAATTCGCCGCCCATGCAGGCTTGTTGGGATCGTCGATCATCACGTTAAATCGGGCCAGCCGCAGTCCCGCACAGATGGCGAAGACCAATGCGACGATCCAACCCGCGGACTTGAGCTCGTGCAGACCCCAGAAATACAGGATCAGCGCCGGCGCAACGCCGAAATTGACAAAGTCGGCGAGGCTGTCGAGCTCGGCGCCAAAACGCGATGTGCCTTTGAGCATGCGCGCAACGCGCCCGTCGATCCCGTCGAGCAACGCGGCAAACACGATCGCCGCCAGCGCCAGCTCCGTTCGATTCTCGACCGCCAGGCGGATTGCCGTAAGGCCGGCGCACAACGCCAGCAGCGTGATCAGATTGGGCAGCAGGGTTCGCACCGGAATTGCCTTGAAGCGGCGGCGGCGCGGCGACTGCGTTGGATCGAACGGCTGGAAGACCATGGCGCCAATATAATGGTTTCGCGCCGCCTGCGCCACGGCGCGCAATATGCGGCTTCACGACCTCGTTAACGAATTACCGGACCTGCTTACCCGCTGCGGAAGGCGCGTTCCCCGTCGGCGGAGCGCAGGTCGGCTAGCGCGGTTTCACCCGCGATCGAGGTTTGTCCGACTGCAACCATGGGCGCCGTCCCCTCGGGCAGATAGACGTCAAGCCGGGAACCGAAACGGATCATGCCGAATCGCTCGCCGGTCGCAACGGGTTGGCCTTCGCGGACGAAACAGACGATGCGTCTCGCTACAAGACCCGCGATCTGCACCACCGCCACGCGGGCACCCGCCGTCGCAATCACCAGCGAATTGCGCTCGTTATCGGCGCTGGCCTTGTCGAGGTCGGCATTGAAGAACTTGCCCGGCTGATAGACGATGCGCTCGATGCGGCCTGCGACCGGGCTGCGATTGATGTGACAGTCGAAAACGCTCATGAAGATGGAAATGCGCGGCAGCGGCTTATCGCCGAGCCCGAGCTCGTGCGGCGGCGCGGCGGTGGTGACCTGGCTCACTTTGCCGTCGGCCGGCGCCACCACCAGACCCTCGCGCACCGGAGTCACCCGCGGCGGATCGCGAAAAAAATAGGCGCACCACAGGGTCGCCAGCGTCCCGAGCCAGCCCAGCGGGCTCCACAGCCAGAACAGGACAAGGCTTGCCAGCGCGAAGGCGCCGATAAAGGGATAGCCTTCCGGCGTGATCGGCACCATCTGCGCGCGAATCGAATCGTAGATCGACATGACGCTATCCTACTCCGCGGCGTCGGCCGGCGCCTCCAGCGGCGCGGACGCGGCGGCCGTGATGACGTCATCTTCCACCGGCGGAGGATTGCGGTTGGGCGCAATCTGTTCCTCGCCCGCGCGCGCCAGCTTCTCGCGTGCCTCCTCGGCCTCGCGCTGGCAATTCCACATGCTGGCATAGAGCCCGTCTTTGGCCAGCAGCGCGTAGTGGGTGCCGCGCTCGACGATCTCGCCCTGATCGAGCACAATGATTTCGTCGGCGCCCACGATCGTCGAGAGCCGGTGCGCGATCACCAGCGTGGTGCGCCCCTTGGACACCCGTTCCAGCGCATCCTGGATTTCCTTTTCGGTATGGCTGTCGAGCGCTGACGTCGCCTCGTCCAGCACCAGTATCGGCGGTCCTTTGAGAATGGTGCGTGCGATGGCGACGCGCTGCTTCTCGCCGCCGGACAATTTCAAGCCGCGTTCGCCGACTTCAGTCTCGTAACCTTTTGGCGAAATGCGTATGAAAGCATCGATCTGCGCCAGCCTTGCGGCCTCCTCCACCTCGGCGTCACTCGCTTCCCAGCGGCCGTAGCGGATATTGTAGCGGATCGTATCGTTGAACAGCACGGTGTCCTGCGGCACCATGCCGATCGACCGGCGCAGCGAATTCTGCGTCACCCTGGCGATGTCCTGGCCGTCGATCAGAATGCGGCCGCCGGAGAGATCGTAAAACCGGAACAGCAGTCGCGAGATCGTGGACTTGCCGGCGCCGGAAGGACCGACCACCGCTACGGTCTTGCCGGCCGGCACGTCGAAGCTCAGACCATTGAGTATCCGCCGGTCCGGATCGTAGGCAAAGCTCACATCCTCGAAACGTATTGTCCCCCTGGTCACCGCAAGCGCCGGCGCATTCGGCGCATCCTTGATCTCCGGCTCGCGCGCCAAAATCGAGAACATGAGCTCGATATCGGTCACAGCCTGCTTGATCTCGCGATAGACCATGCCCATAAAATTGAGCGGCTGATAGAGCTGGATCATCATGGCGTTGATCAGGACGAAGTCACCGACGGTTTTCGAACCGGCGCGGACTTCATAGGCGCACATCACCATGGCTGCACCGAGCCCGAACGTGAACAGCACCGCCTGCCCGGCATTGAGTACAGCAAGCGAGGTATAGGCCTTCACGCTGGCGTCCTCGTACCGCGCCATCGACTTGTCGTAGCGTGCCGCTTCGCGTTCCTCGGCGTTGAAATATTTCACGGTCTCGTAATTGAGCAGCGAGTCGATCGCCTTGACGTTGGCGTCTGTGTCGCTGTCGTTCATTTTGCGGCGAATGCCAATGCGCCATTCGGTGGCGTGATAGGTGTACGTCATGTAAAACGTGACGGTGACCATGATCGCCAGCACGTAGCGCCAGTCGAAATGCCACATCAGTACGCCGAGAATCAAAGTGAGCTCGATGATGGTGGGCGCGAGCTGCAGAATGACCATGCGTACGATGGTCTCGATCGCATTGCGACCACGCTCCAGCACGCGCGTGAGGCCGCCGGTCTTGCGCTCGAGGTGGAAACGCAACGATAGCTCATGCATGTGCACGAACGTGCGATAGGCAAGCCGCCTCACCGCGTGCATCGCCACCTTGGCGAAGACGCCATCACGGAGCTGGGTCAGCGCCGCCATCAGAATGCGCATGCCGCCATAGGCGATCGTCATGGCGATCGGCGCGGCAACGACCCAGACCAGCCAGTCTGTCGCTGCGACCGGCGCGCTGCCGGTGCCGACCAGCGCATCGGTCGCCCATTTGAAGGTGAATGGCACCGCCACTGTCGCGAGCTTGGCAGCCAGCAACAGCGCCATGGCGCCGAGCACGCGCAATTTCAGGTCGCTGCGGTCGGACGGCCAGATATAGGGCCAGAGGTGAATTACGGTCGTGATCAGCGCGCCGCGGCTGGCGGAAACGCGGGGCTCGTCTACGGACGTGCGGTGACGGTGGTGATGGTCGCTCATTCAAGGCCCGAATCGGACGGGCCCCGAGAGGCGCCGCCTAAGGCCCTTCATATAGGAGGATTCCCCGCGACAATCACCCTTGAGCGCGATAAACGGCCATATTCTCAGGGGAATTCGGGCCTTGCCTTGACGCCGCCGCAGACGCGGCTCACATGCAACCCATGAACAAAATCGAGAAAATGAGCAAAATCAGCAAAATCTGCGTCTATTGCGGGTCGGGTCCGGGCACCGATCCGGCCTTCATCGAAGCCGCCCGCGGCTTCGGCACCATCCTCGCCAACAGCGGCATCGGACTGGTGTATGGCGGCGGCGGCGACGGCATGATGGGCGAACTCGCACGCGCCGTACTCGCTCACGGCGGCATGGTCACCGGAATCATCCCCGAGTTCCTGACCCGGCGCGAACATGCCATGCGCGACGCCCAGCAGTTGATCGTCACGCGCGATATGCACGAACGCAAACGCAAGATGTTCGAAATGGCCGACGCGTTCGTTGCGCTCCCGGGCGGCGTCGGCACGCTGGAAGAACTGGTGGAGCAGCTTACCTGGGTGCAACTTGGCCGCCATCGGAAACCGGTGCTGCTCGCGAACATCAAGGGATTCTGGGAGCCGCTCTGCGCGCTGCTGGATCACATGAAGACGCTGGAATTCATCCGTGCCGGGCTCAGCTTCGATCTGCTGGTGGCCGACAAGGTTGAAGACATTCTGCCGATGCTGAACAAAGCGGCGGAGGGCGTGCCCGAGTCCGCCAAGAGAATGGTCGCGGCGGACACCGAGCGATTGTAGCCGAACTTCCCGCCCGCTCATTCCCGCTTCCCTCCTTCGCGCTCGGCGCTTCGGAGGGCTTAGACGTCAGCCCGCCGAAGCCACTTGGCGAAGGCGGGTCGCGGGGCGAGCGAAGTTTGTCCGGCTACAAGTCGGATCATTTCGTGGTCACGAAGGTCACCGCCTCGATCCGGTTTCCATCCGGATCGCGGATGAAGGCCGCATAGTAGTTTTCATCATAATCTGCGCGGAAACCCGGTGGACCGTCGGAGATGCCGCCGCCGCCAAGCGCCGCGGCATGAAATGCATCGACCGCATCGCGTGAGGCTGCACGCAGACAGATATGCACGCCGCTGTCGGATGCGACCGGTGTCATACCCGCACGGACATTGATCCAGAATTCGGGATATTTCTTGCCGTAGCCGATGGAGGCATCCGGCCATTCCCGCAGCTTGCTCATGCCGAGAGTGGCGAGCAACGGCTCATAGAAACGCGCACCGTTTCTGAGATCGCGCACGGCGATGGAAACGTGGTCGATCATGATGTCCCTCCGACGTCGTGCCCGTGAAATTCGGGCCGACAGCAGTGGATTGTCTCAAGCCGGCGCGCCGGACTTCACCAGCTTATAAACGATCGAATCCATCAATGCCTGGAATGAGGCATCGATGATATTGGGCGATACTCCGATTGTGGTCCAGCGATCGCCTGCTTCGTCTTCGCTCTCGATCAGCACACGGGTTACCGCCTCGGTGCCGGAATTGAGGATACGCACGCGGTAGTCGGTCAGCGAAAGCCCGTCGATATATTTCTGGTACTTGCCGAGGTCCTTGCGCAGCGCCAGGTCGAGCGCATTGACGGGCCCATTGCCCTCCGCAGCCGAGATCATGTTGTCGGCGCCGACCTTCACCTTCACCACCGCCATGGTGACGGTGACGCGGTCGCCCTTTGCATTGTTACGCTGCTCGACATTGACGTCGAACTGCGTGACGTCGAAATAGTTCGGCACCGTGCCGAGCGTACGGCGGGCGAGCAATTCGAAAGAGGCATCTGCCGCCTCATAGGCATACCCGATTGCCTCGCGCTCCTTCACGATCTCGAGCAGGCGGCCGATGCGCGGATCGTCCTTGTCGGCCTTGATGCCGATGCGTTCGAGCTCGGCCAGAACGTTGGATTTTCCCGCCTGCTCCGACACCAGCACCTTGCGCCGGTTGCCGATCGTCTCGGGCGCCACATGCTCATAGGTTGCCGGATCTTTTGCGATGGCTGACGCGTGGATGCCGGCCTTGGTCGCGAAGGCGCTTTCCCCCACATAGGGCGCGTGCCGGTCGGGCGCACGGTTGAGCCGCTCGTCGAGGGCATGCGAGACCTGCACCAGCTTCTTCATGGCGGCGTCGGACACGCCGATATCGAAACGCTTTGCGAATTCCGGCTTGAGCTTGAGCGTCGGTATGATCGATACCAGATTGGCGTTGCCGCAGCGCTCGCCCAGGCCGTTGAGCGTCCCCTGGATCTGGCGCGCGCCTGCACGCACGGCGGCGAGAGAATTGGCCACCGCCTGGTCGGTGTCATTGTGGGCGTGGATGCCGACGTGATCGCCGGGAATTGCCTTCACCACCTCACTGACAATTCTTTCGACCTCATCCGGCAGCGTGCCGCCATTGGTATCGCACAGCACCACCCAGCGCGCGCCTTCGTCGTAGGCGGCCTTGGCACAGGCAATGGCATATTTCGGATTGGCCTTGTAACCGTCGAAGAAGTGCTCGCAGTCGAGCAGCACTTCTCTGTCCTTCTGCCTGGCTGCACGGACGCTGTCGCGGATCGAGGCGATATTTTCCTCGTCGGTGGTCTCCAGCGCCACGCGCACATGATAGTCCCAGGCCTTCGCGACAAAACAGATAGCATCAGCCTTCGCCTCGAGCAGCGCGGCAAGCCCCGGATCGTTGGAGGCCGAACGTCCGGGACGGCGCGTCATGCCGAAGGCGGTAAATGTCGCCTCGAATTTACGGTCCTTGCCGAACAACTCAGTGTCGGTCGGATTGGCTCCGGGATAACCGCCTTCGACATAGTCGATGCCAAGCTCGTCGAGCATGCCGGCAATCGCCAGCTTGTCGGCGAGCGTGAAATCGACACCGTTGGTCTGCGCGCCGTCGCGCAGCGTGGTGTCGAAGAGATAGAGGCGTTCGCGGGCCATAGGCTCCTCACCAGAGATAGTAGTTCGCGGCCACGGCGATGGCGACCACGACCGCGGTGATCGCCATGATGACATGGTGACGTTTCATGCCGCACCCGGTTCAGGTTTCCCGCGCATGTTCAGTCTGGCCATGGCGGACCTCAAACGTACCGGCTGAGGACATAAAGCGCGATCAGCATCGCCACGGCGAGCACGACATATTTGAGCGCGATGTAATAGGTCCAATGACGCGGGAACGGCGTTTCCGGCTTTTTCATGAGGCCTCCCGTTTTGCGGCAAGTTGCTTGCTGAGCGTGGTGTTGGCGAGCCATTCGTCGCCGACTGAAATCGAATTTCGCTGCTGGGCGACATAGCCGCGCTTCTCAAAGAAGCCGCGCGCGCTGTCGCTGGCATCCACGCTGAGCTTTCCGGCCCCACGGCTGCCAGCGAGCTTCTCCAGGGCGTCGATCAGCATGGCGGCAACACCCTGGCCGGCAACGGCAGGGTGGACGTAGAGCATGTCGATCCTGTCGCCATTGGCGAGCGAGGCAAATCCGACCGGCGAGCCTTCCATCGTCGCCACCAGCGTCAGCTGGCTGCCGAGCTTCTTGCCGAATGCGGCCACGTCGTCCGCCGCCGAGGCCCAGGCCTCCTGCTGCGCTTCAGTGTAGTCATCGGCAGTCAGTTCCTCGATGCTGTCGCGGAAGATTTCGCGCAGCAGGGCCGTGTCCGCCGGCAGGAACGGCCGCAGTGCCTGCTTGGGATGCGCCATGGCCATCATCGCGCGATCTCTTTACCCTCTCCCCTTGTGGGAGAAGGTGGACGCGAGCGCAGCGCGCGGCCGGGTGAGGGGGCGTTTTTGAAGCCCCCCTCACCCGCCTCGCGGCTTCGCCGCTCGGCACCCTCTCCCACAAGGGGAGAGGGAAAGGAAGAAGCGCGCATGACGTATCTCATCGCGCGATCTCCCAGGTGGTGCCGTCCTTGGAGTTTTTCAGCACCACACCCATGGTGGCGAGTTCGTCGCGGATGCGGTCGGATTCTTTGAAATTTTTGGATTTACGGGCGGCGGTCCGCATATTTACCAAGGCGTCAATTCGTTCACGCTCGTCAACACCCATACTTGCGCGCGAGATTTCTGATTTTTCTTTTCGCGTAAATGACGCATGTGACACAAGGCCTAAAAGCTTCAGCGATTGATGAAGCTCTTGCGCTGCCAATAACTCGCCTAGACCTGAGAGTCGGTGCATCTCGGCAATAACTCTCGGTGTGTTGAGATCGTCACAAAGAGCACTCAGTGCCTCTCCGCTTGGAAGGTCCGCGTCAGAAAATGAGGTCTGGAGTTTTCCGAGAACATCGATCCAATTTTGCAGAACTTTGTCGCTTTCTTGTAGCCCGCGTACCGTCCAATCCATCGGCTGACGATAGTGTGTACGCAGCATATTGAGCCGAACCACCTCCCCCGGCCAATCCTTCAGCAATTTATGAATAGTCACGAAGTTGCCGAGGCTCTTCGACATCTTATCGCCTTCCACCTGCAGGAAGCCATTGTGCATCCAGTAGTTCGCCATCACCGGCGTGTGGAAGGCGCAGCGCGATTGCGCGATCTCGTTCTCGTGGTGCGGAAACACCAGATCGATGCCGCCGCCGTGAATGTCGAAGGTCTCACCCAATAGCGCCGCCGACATTGCCGAACACTCGATGTGCCAACCGGGCCGGCCCCGGCCCCACGGGCTGTCCCACCCCGGCAGTTCCGGCGGCGAAGGCTTCCACAATACGAAATCCATCGGGTCTTTCTTGTATGGCGCGACCTCAACGCGAGCACCGGCAATCATCTCGTCGAGCGAACGGTTCGATAATCTGCCGTAGTCCTTCATCGATGCGACATGAAACAGTACATGCCCTTCGGCGACATAAGCGCAGCCGTTTTTTACAAGTCGCTCGATCATCCGGACCATGTCCGTCGGCGCGTCGAGATTGTGTACATATTCGGTCGCGCGTGGTTCGATACTCGGCTCAAGGCAGCCGAGCGCAGCAACGTCTTCCTTGAAATTCCGGTAGGTCTCTTCGGTCAGGTCGCGGATCGAAATGCCACGCTCCGCTGCGCGCGCATTGATCTTGTCGTCGACGTCGGTGACGTTGCGCACATAGGTGACATGATCCGGCCCGTAGATATGCCGCAGCAGGCGAAACAGCACGTCGAATACGATGACCGGGCGCGCATTGCCGATATGGGCGAAGTCGTAGACCGTCGGCCCGCAGACATACATGCGCACGCGTGACGGATCGAGCGGGCTGAATACCCGCTTTTCGCGCGTCAGCGTATCGTAGAGCCTGAGTTCCATTGCAAAGACACCCGTCGGCCCCGCTGGCCGGGCGTCCTGCTATCTCGCGATTGAGAAAAGACGGCCGCAGCCAGCGTGTTGCGCTAGCGAATAATCTCGCGGCAAATGCCGCAGATATGGTTAAAAGCCGTCATCGGGCGGAACAATGATGAGTTGGATGCACGCCGTCAAGAGCCGCCCCGAACCCCCTGGACGCCCGTAAAACGCGTGTGGATGCAGGGTTAAACGACCCTTAACGAATTTGTTCGCATCTTCGATAAGGGCGCCGAAAGAGCGCTCTTCACGCCAATTCAAGACAGCGGGCAACATTGTTATGCGGACGATCCTGATCAGCCTCGCCGGCATCCTTTGCCTGTGCACCGTTGCCCTGGCGCAGGGCGAGCGGCGCATGTTCATTATTGCCAACGATCCCGATGGCTACGGCATCGACCGATGCCTGGCCGCCGGTGACAAATGCGGTGCTGCCGCCGCCAACGCCTATTGCAAGACCCAACGGTTCATACACGCCGCATCCTATCGCGAGGTCGATCGCGACGACATCACCGGCGTTGTTCCGGCAAGCGACGACGGCAGTTGCCGCGATCCCCGATGCCATATCGTCGCCATCGAGTGCACGCGCTAGGCAGGCTACCTGCGATCGCTGCGATCGGCGCGTTACGATCTACGCGCATCCAACGAATAGGCGCCGCCGCCGAACGCAACGAACGCCAGCGAGCCGCCGACGATCGCCATGTTTTTCATGAAATGGGAAAGCTGGTTGCCGTCGCCGAAGTGCCGGTGGGCAATCAGTGCCGCGACCAAGACATAAATTGCCAGCAGGAGCGCCACGAGCCGCGTCTGGTAGCCGATCAACATCAGCAGCCCGCCGATAAGCTCGAAAACCACCGCGAGCACGGCGAAAAGTTGCGGCGGCGACAGACCCTGTTTGGTCATATAGGCGACCGTGCCGGTGAAGCCGACCAATTTGAAGTAGCCGTAAAGAATGAATAGCGACGAAAAAAACAATCGGCCGACAAGCGCAGCATGATCGCTGTGTTTCTCAAGGTTCAACATGACAGCTAGCGTCCTCCCCCAATTTGTTTGATGTCGCCTTACTGCGGCGGCTCAGCCGTAAAGGCTAGCATGGTCATCAACACCGGACAGAAGGTTTACGTCCGCGGATGTTGGGACCTGTCCCAAGGGGAGCTTGGGCGCTCAGCCCTGCAGTGCTGCCCACATTTCACGATCGCGTTCAGGCGTCCAGATCACCGGCCATTCGATGCCGCGCGCCTCGTCATAGGCGCGCGCAACATTGAACGGCAGGCAATGTTCGTAGAGCGAAAATGTCTTGAATTTGCGGTCCATTGCCAGCCGCACGAAATCGAATGCATCCTTCAGCGAACGACCTTTGGCGATGCTTTCCTGCACCAAATCGTACAGCGTCGCGAGGAAATCGCCCGTGAGTTCGACGCCTTCCGCCACCAACTGCGGCGTCGTGAGCGCGGGCCCGCGGCCAGGTACAAGCATCGTCGCTTGCAGTTCGGCGAGGTTATCCAGCGTCGCGGGCCAATCGGTGAAATGTGCATCGCCGCAGTAGCAGGCGCATTTATATTCGACCAGATCACCCGCAAATACCACGCCGGCATCCGGCACGAGCGCAATCACGTCGCCCGCAGTGTGGCCCCGGCCGATATGCAGAACGCGCACTTCGCGCCGCCCAAGCCAGATCGAAAACCTGATCGGGGAAGGTGATTGTAGGCCATGTCAGACCGGGAATGGTTTCGGCCGCGTGAAACAGCCGAGGGAAACGGCCGATCTCGGAGTCCATATCCTGCTTGCCGCGCTCGGCGATCAGGCCGCGCGTGGCGTCGGAAGCCAGGATCTCTGCGCCCTTGAATGCCGAAGCGCCGAGCACGCGCACGGCGTGATAATGCGTAAGCAGCACATATTTGATCGGCTTGTCGGTGACTTTGGCGACGCGCGCAATCACGTCCATCGCCATCGCCGGCGTGGACTGCGCATCGACAACCATGACGCTGTCGTCGCCAACGATGATACCTGAATTCGGATCGCCCTCTGCCGTGTAGGCGTAGAGTCCCGGACCGATCTGGTCGAAGCTGATCTTCTTGTCGGCCCTATCGTCAGTGGAGGCAAAGGCCTTGGCGATCATGGCGCCATACTCGATTACCGATCGACGCAGCGTAGCATGCCGGAGGGTCTGGCTATGGGAACGAGCATCGACAGGGTTGCACAGTGGCGGTGATGAACCACGCCATTCTGCGCTATCTGGTTTCCTCTGTAACCAATGCAATTCCCGTTGCTGAGCTGGGGTGGTATTGCCTCATGCGGCAAGCCGGGGAGCCTCGCCCGTAAGTGCCGTGAGCTTCAAATTGCTTTTTGGAAATTATTTGTCGTGATGTTTTTTGTCGCTCGGGTAAGCCACCAGTTGTCGCGACGGCGGGCTGCCCTGCGGTTTCGGCCATCACAGTGCCATCGCCAGATCGGAAGCTAGCTTGGAATTCTTCCAATTTGGTTGCACCGGATCGCGACTTCAGCCAAAGTTCCCGACAAGCGCGTGGGAGGGGGCCCCGACGTGTTGGGCTTTCCGCGCCGGGGACGCGGCAGCGCATGATGGATGAAAGCGCTCACAGGACGACCGAACGGCCGACCAATCCAGAGCAAGCTCCGCTCAGACTGGAAGCGTTCCTGCCCTATCGTCTCAATGTCTGCGCCAGCCTGGTATCGCAGGCGCTCTCGCGCATCTATTCCGAGCGCTACAATATCGGCGTGCCGGAATGGCGCGTGCTCGTCACGCTCGGCCAGTTCGGCGTGATGACCGCCAAGGCCATCGGTTTCCACAGCCACATGCACAAGACCAAGGTGTCGCGCGCGGTGGCATTGCTGGAACGCCGCAAGCTGGTCGTACGACGCACAAACCGTGAAGACATGCGCGAATCTATCCTTTCGCTCACGCCCACCGGCCGCGAAGTCTACGATGATCTTGCGCCGATGGCGCTCGAATTCGCGCGCCAGTTGATGGAGACGGTCGAACCTGCCGATCGCGACGGGCTTTGCCGCGCGCTGCGGAAGCTGACCGAGCGCTCGGCGCAACTTGTGCCCGATCTCGCCAAAGGCCGCGGTCGCAGGTAGATTGCCGGCGTCATCGTCAAGCCAGCTGGATCCATCTCCGTGAAACTTTATTCCTATTTTCGTTCGTCCGCTGCGTATCGGGTGCGTATTGCGCTCAATCTCAAGGGCATTCCCTACGAGATGACGTCCATCCATTTGACCAAGGACGGCGGCCAGCACCGCAAGCCGGAATATGTCGCCATCAATCCGCAAATGCGGGTACCGGCGCTCGAGCTGTCCGGCGGGGACCTGCTGACCCAGTCGCTGGCGATCATCGAATATCTCAATGATATTCATCCGCAGCCGCCACTGCTGCCGGCCGACGACCTGGCGCGCGCCAAGGTACGTGCCATCGCGCAGATGGTTGCCTGCGATATCCACCCGCTCAACAATCTTGTCGTGCTGCAATATCTCAAGCGCACGCTCAAACACGAACAGCCGGAAATCGACACCTGGTATCGCCATTGGGTGACCGAGGGCTTCAATGCGATCGAAGGGATGATTGCGCCGGCGCCCTACGCATGCGGGCCGAACGTGACCCTCGCCGACATCTGCCTGATCCCGCAGATCTTCAATGCGCGGCGGTTCAATACCCCGCTTGAAAATTTCCCGAAGATCGTGGCGGTCGAGGCTGCCTGCCTGAAGCTGCCGGCCTTCGACAAGGCCCGGCCCGAGAACCAACCCGATGCGGAGTGACGCGCGGACGCGGGCCTGCTAGACAACGGCCGCACTCCCGCTCCTCAGCCAACCGCGAACGACCTCCGTGATTACCAACAAGCTCGCTCGCGTCGTCCTCTGGATGGTCGGCGCATTGCTATCGTTCTCGGTCATGGCGGTGTCTATCCGCCAGTTGGCCAAGGCAAACCTGAACATTTTCGAGATCCTCGCCATTCGCAGCGGCGTCGCTCTGCTGGTGCTGCTCGTGCTGCTGGCGGCGCGCCCGGAACTGCGGCCCTATGCGCTGCCGAGACGCATGAGGCTCAATCTACTGCGCAACACCGTGCACTATGCCTCGCAATTCTGCTGGGCGCTGAGCCTGACCATGCTGCCGCTCGCCATGGTGTTCGCATTGGAGTTCACCATGCCTGCATGGACCGCGCTGCTGGCGGTATGGTTTCTGCACGAGCGGCTGACGCCGAGCCGCATCGGCGTGGTCGTCCTGGGGTTGATCGGCGTTCTGGTGATTTTGCGTCCGGGCATTGCCAGTTTCAATCCAGCCGCCCTTCTCGTGCTGGTGGCGGCGTTCGGCTACGCCATCACCATGATCACGACAAAAAAATTGACCATGACCGAAACGACCTTTGGCATCATATTCTGGATGGCTGTGATCCAGTTTCCGCTCTCATTAATGGGAAGCGACCCGGCGGTGTTTCTCCACCTCAACTCACGCCATATTTTGCCCGCATTCGGAGTGGGCATTGCCGGCCTGACGTCGCATTATTGCCTTAGCAATGCCTTCCGAGCGGGCGATGCCACCTTGGTCGTGCCTTTGGATTTCATGCGTATTCCGTTGATCGCGGTCGTCGGTTGGGCTTTCTATGGTGAGTCGCTCGATATATTCGTGCTGCTCGGCGCCTTGATAATCGTTACCGGAGTGCTGTGGAATCTGCGCGCCGAGACCGCACATGCGCATCGATGACGAGGCTCGCACCACCGGGAATTTAGCGATAGAGTGCCGTCGATGACGAACCACCTATTCAGGCTTTCCGCAGTGGCCGCGACGATGCTGGTTTCATGCGTGGACGCACTGGCGCAGGCGCCGAATCCGGCCTGCCAGAGACTGGAGGCCCAGTTCACCGCACTCGACCGCGGAAACAGCGATCCGACGCGGGCCGATCAGATCCGTCGCGCCGAGGATGCCGTCAATCGCCAGCAATTCGAAGTCGACAAATTGGTGGCGCAGTCGCGCCGAATGGGCTGCGAACGCACCGGTCTGTTCTCGCTCTTTACGAATGCCGCTCCGCAGTGTGGTGGGCTCAATCGACAGATCGACCTGCAACGCACCAATCTCGAGCGGATGCAGAACACGCTCGAACAGCTTCAGGGCGGCACCACCCAACGCGCTGCGCAACGTCAGGCACTGCTGATTGCGCTCGGCGACAATGGCTGCGGCCCACAATACCGCTCGGCCGCACTGGCCGGTCAGCAACAAGGCTTCTTTGATCGTCTGTTCGGCGGCACCAGCGCATATCCGCCGGCCGGCGACCTGGGTGGAACGTTCCGCACCGTCTGCGTACGCACCTGTGACGGATATTATTTCCCGATTTCATACGCGACCACTTCGGATCGCTTCCGTGAGGACGAGCAAACCTGCCAGCGCATGTGTCCGGCAGCGGAAGTCTCGCTTTACACCTTCCATAATCCCGGTGAAGAAGTCGCACAGGCAGTCTCGCTCAATGGCCGCCTCTACACCGAGCTGCCAACTGCATTTCAATATCGCAAGGCCCTCAATCCGGCTTGCGGTTGCCGGCGGCCGGGCGAAACCTGGGCCGACGCGCTCAAAGCGACCGGCAATGACGAAACGGTTGAACCAGGCGATGTGGTGGTCACCGAGCAGCACGCAAAGCAGCTTTCCCAGCCGCGTATCGGGGCCGACGGAAAACCGATCCGCCCCACTCCACCGGTAAATGCAGCGCCTGCCCAGACAGCGCCGGCATCCGGCCCAACCGCGGAAGCGCCGGGAACATCCGATCCGGCAAAGCGAAAAGTGCGCACAGTCGGCCCCACATTCCTGCCGGCGCGGTAGGCGCGGGCCGCAACCGATCAGAAATCGAAGGCTTCGGACTTGGCCGGCTTGCCGCCGGTCGCCGATGAGTCGGCTTTTGGCAACGGCGTACCGGGGTCGCGGAAGCGGTTCGTGATCGGGTAGCGGCGATCGCGACCGAAATTCTTCAGCGTCACTTTGACGCCAGGCGCCGCCTGCCGGCGCTTGTATTCGGCGATATTGAGCATGCGCTCGACCCGCACGACGGTGTCGCGATCGAAACCGGCCGCCACGATGGCCGAGATCGGCTCCTCCCGCTCCACCAGCCGTTCCAGGATCGGATCAAGCACGGCATAGGGCGGCAGCGAATCCTCGTCCTTTTGATTTTCGCGCAGTTCCGCTGTCGGCGGCCGCGTGATGATATTTTCCGGAATGACAGGCCCGCTGGGCCCCATGGCGCCCTCCGGTTTCCAGGCGTTGCGCAGCCGCGCGAGACGAAACACTTCCGTTTTGTAGAGATCCTTGATCGGATTGAAGCCGCCGTTCATGTCGCCATAAAGCGTGGCGTAGCCGACCGACATCTCCGATTTATTGCCAGTGGTCACGACCATAACGTTGAACTTGTTGGAGATCGCCATCAGAATCGTGCCGCGCGCTCGCGCCTGCAGATTTTCCTCGGTGACGTCGCGCGGTAATCCGGTAAACGCGGGCGCCAGTGTACCCTCCAGGCCCTCGACCGCCTTCGCAATCGGAAGGATTTGATACTTCACGTCGAGCGCCTTGGCGCAGGCCGCGGCATCGTCGAGCGATTCCTGCGCGGTGAATTTGTACGGCATCATCAGGCATTGCACCCGCTCGGCCCCGAGCGCGTCAACCGCGATCGCGGCGCAGATTGCGGAATCAATGCCGCCGGACAGCCCGAGTACAATGCCCGGAAATCCGTTCTTGTTAACGTAATCGCGAAGTCCCAGCACGCAGGCTTCATAGTCGGCGCGGTCCGCTTCGTCGGCGGCGACCATCGGTCCGTTTTCGCAACGCCAGGTTTCACCGCGCCGGAGCCACTGTGTGGTGACGATGCATTCCTGAAACGCCGCGAGCTGGAACGCCAGCGAACAGTCGGCATGCAGGCCGAATGAAACGCCGTCGAATACCAGTTCGTCCTGGCCGCCGACCTGATTGACGTAGACGGTCGGCAAGCCCTGCTCTGTGACCCGCGCCACCGCAATATTGAGCCGCACGTCGCCCTTCTGTCGCCAGTATGGCGAGCCATTCGGCACCACCAGCAGCTCGGCGCCAGTCTCGGCCAGACACTCCACGATTTCTGCGCCCCAGATGTCCTCGCAGATCGGCAGCCCGAGACGCACTCCACGGAAATTCACCGGCCCGGGCATCGGGCCCGCCGCAAACACGCGCTTTTCGTCGAACACGCCGTAGTTTGGCAGGTCGACTTTATAGCGCAGTGCCACGACCTTCCCGCCGTCGAGTAGCGCCACCGCATTGTAGAGCTTGCCGCCGTCGAGCCAGGGTGTTCCGACCAGCAAGGCGGGACCCCCGCCTGCTGTCTCGCGGGCAAGTGCCTCGATCGCCGATCGGCATGCCGCCTGAAAGGCCGGCTTGAGCACCAGATCTTCGGGCGGATATCCGGCGATAAACAGTTCCGGGAACACCACCAGATCTGCGCCCTGCGCGGCAGCTTCCACGCGCGCGCGGCGTACTTTCTCGGCATTGCCGGCGATGTCGCCGACGGTCGAATTCAGCTGCGCGACCGCAATCGCAAGCTTATCGGCAGGGCGGGCGTTCATGGGAATTGCTCTACCGCCTCGATGTCCCGCCCGGCAATGGGGGTCCTTGCATCGCGGACCTGCGGTCGGCGCAGCAGGTCAAAGCGGGCCGAAATGGTAGCTGCCCTGTACGAAAACACCGTAAATATTGGTTTTGAAATCGAGCGGCTGCGGGCTGCCGCCGATATCTTCGAAATGCGCACTGCCCTGGCTCTGCATGTGCCAATAGCGCCCACCGACTCCAAGGGAGAACGAACTGTTGATCTGATACGAGAGCAGCGCCTCCAGCTGATAGCCCCAGCCGTGGCCGTCTTCGCGTATGGGCGATGGAAGGTCGGGACGCAGCAGATGATTGTCGGTGCCGGAGAGCCAGGCATAGGGCAGCCATGCGGCATCGAGATTAAGCCGCCAGCGGTCAACGATCGGGATATCCGCATTAAGGCCGAGGCGCACCGCCTGCCATGTATCGTCCTCCACGATTGCGGCCACGCTGTCCGGAATTCCGCCGGCACAAATAACCGGATTGGTCGCTGTCTGCTGACAACCGAAGGCCTTCATGCGCTCGTGGAAATAATGATAGCCGACGAAAGCGTCGATGCGAAAATCAGCGCCGCGAACCAGCGCACCGCCTAAATCAACGCTGATATAGCCGATCGATTGATTCTGAAGCGTACTGTTCGTGCTTGAATAGGGCGTGATGCCGGGCGGGAAGTCTTCGTCCTGGAGATTGCCCTGGGTCAACAGACCACCACCGGCATAACCTTTCCAGAAGACGCCGCTGCTGTGATCGACGCGCACGGATCCTTCAAGCGAATGTGACTGCAACCCGTCATAGGTCAAACGCGAATTCAAAGTATCGCGGGTGAAGCCATAGAGATCCTTGCTCGCATCGCCCATGCCGTACCAGTAACGCATGGCAAATGACGAGGTGAATGCCGGCGGTTCCGGCTCGATCAGAAACGGATCGGCGGCCGATGGCGTAGCGGCAGCGGCCAGCCCCAACAGCACAGCTCCCCCGAGCAATCCGCGCACGCCGAACATGTTTTCCCCGCCTGTAACGACGGGGCGAGTATTTGGCGCAATAGTTTTCGCACTCGTTACAATTTTAGCGAGCTGCGCAAGGAATCCGGCGCATCATTAACACGGCGATAAGCGGGAGCCGTTTACCTTTACAAATCCTGAAAAATGCTAGAGCCCCGCGACCGCCGGCACGGGATTGGCGCGCCCTGAGCGCTCTTTCTTGAGCAATTCGGCCAGCAGGAAAGCAAGATCGATCGCCTGTTCGGCATTAAGCCGAGGATCGCAAACCGTGTGATAGCGATCGTTGAGATCGGCGTCGGAGATCGCGCGGGCACCGCCGGTGCATTCGGTTACGTTCTGACCGGTCATCTCCAGATGCACGCCGCCGGCATAGGTGCCTTCGGCCTGATGTACCTCGAAGTAGCTACGGACTTCCTTCAGGATCAGATCGAACGGCCTGGTCTTGTAGCCGCTCGCGGAAGTTATCGTGTTACCGTGCATCGGATCGCAGGACCAGACCACGACTTTGCCCTCGCGCTTGACCGCGCGCGCCATGGGCGGCAGGTGCTCGCCGACCTTGTCGGCGCCAAATCGACCGATCAGGGTCAGACGACCCGGCTCATTGTCGGGATTGAGAAGATCGATCAACCGCAGCAGGTCGTCGGTCTTGAGCGAGGGACCGCATTTGAGCCCGATCGGATTCTTGATACCGCGGGCATATTCTATGTGCGCATGATCATGCTGGCGGGTCCGGTCGCCGATCCACAACATATGGCCGGATGTGGCGTACCAGTCGCCGGTGGTCGAATCGACGCGGGTGAACGCCTGTTCGTAGCCGAGCAACAGCGCTTCGTGGCTGGTGTAGAAATCGGTCGTGCCGAGACTCGAATCCACCGCAAAGGTGAGGCCGCAGGCGCGCATGAAATCGAGCGCGCCGGAAACCCGGTCGGCCAAATCCGAATAGAGCTTCGACTGCGGCGAACCGCTAACGGATTGCAACATCCATTGATGGACGTTCTCAACGCTGGCGTAGCCGCCCTTGGCGAAAGCGCGCAAAAGGTTCAGCGTCGCCGCGGACTGCCGGTAGGCTTCGACCTGACGTCGTGGATCTGGCCGGCGCGCATCTTCGGTGAAGGCAATGTCGTTGATAATGTCGCCACGATAGCTCGGCAGTTCCTTGCCGTCGCGTTTTTCGGTCGGCGAGGAACGCGGCTTGGCAAATTGACCGGCGACGCGGCCGACTTTGACCACCGGCAATGCGCCGGCGTAAGTGAGCACGATCGCCATTTGCAGAAACACGCGAAAGAAGTCGCGGATGTTGTTGGCGCCATGTTCGGCAAAGCTTTCGGCGCAATCACCGCCCTGCAACAGGAAAGCCTGGCCGTTGGCGACGCGCGCCAGGGACCTCTTCAGATTGCGCGCTTCACCCGCGAACACCAGCGGGGGAAACGTCGCCAGCTGTTTTTCCACGTCAGCCAGCGCCTGCCGGTCCGGGTAGTCCGGAACCTGCAAAATCGGCTTCTTGCGCCAGCTATCCGGCGTCCAACGCTCGGGCATCACGAATTACTCCAGCAATTGGCGGGCGTTATACACGAGACCGCCCCGCTGAGGCCAGTTTTTCCAATGAGTTCGGTTAGTTTAATGCTATTCCGCCGCCGCACGGCCGTAGCTCACGGCTTTCTCGCGCATGGTGACCAGTTCCTCGGCCGCAGTCGGGTGCACGGCCATGGTGGCGTCGAAATCGGCCTTGGTCGCGCCCATCTTGAGCGCGATCCCGATCACCTGGATCAACTCACCGGCGTCCGGGCCTACGATATGGCAGCCGACCACGCGGTCGGAAATGCCGTCCACAATGAGCTTCATGAACGATCGGGTCGCACGGCCGGACAGGGTCGCCTTCATCGGCCGGAAGCTGGTCTTGTAGATGTCGACCTTGTCGAGCCGCTCGCGCGCCTGCGTTTCCGTCAGACCGATGACACCAAGTTCGGGTTCGGAGAATACTGCGGTCGGGACGTTGGAATGGTCGACTGGCGTCGGCTTGCTACCATAGACCGTGTCGGCAAAGGCATGGCCCTCGCGGATCGCCACCGGCGTGAGATTGACGCGGTTCGTCACGTCACCGACGGCATAGACGTTCGGCACCGACGTGCGGGAATACTCGTCGACTTCAATTCCACCGTGCTCGTGAATTCTGACGTTCAGACCTTCAATGCCGAGACCCATGACATTCGGGCGCCGGCCGATCGCGAACATGACTTTGTCGGAACTGATCTTTGTGTCATCGGAAAGCCGCGTCACGAACTCGTCGCCTGATTTCGCGATCTCTGCAACCGTGTGCCCGCACGTGACAGTAATTCCGCGCCCACGCATCTCGTTGCGCAAGTGTTCGCGGATATCGTCGTCAAATCCGCGCAGGATATTCTCGCCACGATAGATCAACGTTACCTCGCTGCCGAGACCTGCGAAGATGCAGGCGAATTCCACGGCAATATAGCCGCCGCCCTGAATCACGATGCGCTTTGGCAGCTCGGTGAGATGGAATGCTTCGTTCGAGGATATCGCGTGCTCGAGCCCGGGGATCTTCGGTCCGTAATGCGGCCATGCGCCGGTCGCGATCAAAATGGTCTCGGCCTTGACCCGCGCACCGGTCGAGAGGATTCGCACGGTGTGCGCGTCTTCCAGCGCCGCGCGGCTCTTGGTGAGCGCGACATTGTAGCGTTCGAGCGTATTGGTGTAGGCCGCCTCCAGCCGCGTAACCTCGCGCTGCACGTTGCCGGTCAAAGCAGGCCAATGAAACGTCGGTTTCGGAACGGTCCAGCCGAATCCGCCCGCATCCTCGAACTCGTCGGAGAAACGCGAGGCGTAGACCAGAAGTTTCTTGGGCACGCAGCCGCGGATGACGCAGGTGCCGCCGACCCGGTATTCTTCGGCGATCATCACGCGCGCGCCATGGCTTGCCGCTACGCGCGCGGCTCGCACGCCGCCGGAGCCCGCACCGATGACAAACAGATCGACGTCGTGGTCCGACATCGGAGTTATCGTCCCGTCGCGCGGTTCCACCGGACCGCGGGCATCAAAGGTTGTGTCCCTTTTTCTTCAATTCGGCACGCATTTTGGCGACCACTTCATCGGAGAGCTTGTTGGCCCATGTCTGCGCAAATTTCATGCTTGAGTCGATGACGGCCGGCTGTTGCGCAAGCAACTTCTTGCCGACCGGCGATTTGTAGAACACGAGTATCTGCTTGAGCTCCTGCTCATTGAAACTGGACGCATAGAGTTTGGCCACTTCGTCGGTAACTTCGGCGAAGCGCGGCGCCAGGTCCTCGCGCATCTTGGTCGCGATCGCGGTGAGATCCTTATTCAAGGACGGGTCTTGCTGGAGGTACAGGATTTTCGCCTGCTCGACCACACCGGCGATCAACGGATTGAACAAAGCCGTGGCGCCTGTGACCTGGACCAGTTCCTTGGCGGTCGCCATCGCCGCAGCCGACGGTTGCTGGCTGTGAGCGGCCGGGCTGAACGCGACCAGCGCGACGGCAACCGTAGCCGGGCGGGCGGCGCGTTTGATGGCCTGAATAACGCTCATCTTGGTAGCTCCATTTGCTCGAGAAATCAGGTCCGCTCGACGGTCCTTACGCCATCCGGTCCGGCCAGAATGGCCAGCTGGGCCAGACCAATAAACAGGCCGTGCTCCATGACCCCCGGAATGCCCGAAAGCGCATGCGCCATCGCCTTGGGATCGTCAATCCTGCCCAGTGCAGCGTCGATGATCCAGTGGCCGCCATCCGTGACAAAAGCAAGGCCGTCCTTGCCGCGCCGCAGCGTCAGTGTCTTTGGGCCCAGAATCGCCCGGATGGCCTTTTCAACCGCGCGCCGGGTCGCTTCAAAACCGAAAGGGGCCACCTCGATCGGAAGTGGAAATCGTCCAAGCGTATTGACCCATTTCGTCTCGTCGGCAATCACGACCATGCGTGCGGACGCGGCGGCGACAATCTTTTCCCGCAAAAGCGCGCCGCCACCACCCTTGATCAGGCTCAGATCGGGGGCGATTTCATCGGCGCCGTCGACCGTCAGATCAAGCTCCGGCGTTTCATCCAGTGTAGTCAGCACAATCCCGCAGCGCTCGGCATCCGCGCGTGTGGATTCCGACGTGGGCACGGCAACGACGTCGAGGCCGGCGCGTACACGTTGGCCGATAAGCTCGACAAAATGGCGCGCGGTTGATCCGGTACCCAAGCCGAGCCGCATGCCTGGTCGCACAAATTCTACAGCGCGAGCGGCGGCTGCGCGTTTTTGAGTGTCAGCGTTCATTGCAACCAGTTGGAATTTCGAGCCTGGATTGTGGCCACTGATGTCACGCTTATCTAGCCCCGATTGCCTTGCCTGAATAGCCGAAAAGCACTCTCCGGTTCACCGGGGATTTGGTCTTGCAAGGAGCACGAACGGAGGTTAGCGATCAGCCATGGCCGCACCGACCATTGTTTTCGACCTTGACGGCACGTTGATCGACACGGCGCCCGATCTCATCGACACGCTCAACGTGCTGTTCAGGCGCGAGGGTTTTCCATTGTTAGCCTACGAGACGGCACGTACCCTTATCGGTGGCGGCGCCCGCGCAATGATTGCGCGCGGCATCGAGGCCGACGGCGGCAAGGTTGCTCCGGCCAAGCTCGAACAGATGTTCAGCGATTTCATCGCACACTATTCGCAGCACATCGCAGACCGTTCACGGCCCTTCCCCGGCCTGACGGATGCGCTCGAATTCGTTGGCCGCCGACGGATTTCGCTTCGCAGTCTGCACGAACAAGCTCGAACGCCTGTCGATCATGCTGCTCAAGGAACTTGCGCTCGCCGATCGCTTCGCGGCGATCTGCGGGCAGGACACATTCGGCATTCAGAAACCCGATCCCGAGGTGCTGCGCCGTACGGTGTCGGTCGCCGGCGGCAACCTCTCCCGCTCGATCATGATCGGCGACTCCGTGACCGATATCCGCACCGCGCGCGCGGCAGGCATTCCGGTGATTGCCGTCGACTTCGGCTACAGTGAGCGCCCGGTGGCCGAGTTCGAACCAGACCGGATTATCAGTCATTTTGCCGAATTGCCCGAGGCGATTGGCGCAATCTCGCAGGCCAACTGAAGCCGATAGCGGCGGTCCATCAATATGGTTAATGAGGCGACGGCAATTGGCACCGAGACGGTTGCGCGCCCCTGATTGCGCCCCTATCCTGACAGTGGGCGAGCGGTGTTTTTGTCGCTCGGGTGGACGGGTTAAGGCCAATGTATCGAGTCATCGCGATCGTGGGCGGGGGCCTCGCTCTCGCGGCGTGTTCATCAAGTTCGGACTGGCTGAAAATGGACGGTCTGTCGTCGGGTCCGCCGATGGAGACCGTACGTTTTAAGTCCGAACCTCCGGGTGCCGAAGCCAAAGTGTCCAATGGACAAACATGCCGCACGCCGTGTGCACTCGCAATACCGGCCGCCGGACCTTATACGGTGACCTTCACCCTGAACGGCTACCAGCCCGAAACCAGTGAGCTCCAACTCACATCCTTGGGCGACAATACATCACAACTGCGGCCCAACCCGGTTCTGGTGGATTTGACACCGATGCCGCCACCGAAGGCGGTAAAGAAGAAACCGGTACGCAAGAAGAAACCTGCTCCCAAACCAGCCGCGAGCACCAAGCCAGCCCCTGCGCCGCAAGCCGCGCAACCGCAGCAGCCGCCGCCGATGCCGGCACAGCCGGCGCAGCAGCAGACGCCCTCGCCTTGGCCGGCGGCGCCCACGCGCTGACGCTGCTGCGTTA
Organism: uncultured Alphaproteobacteria bacterium; assembly: GCA_963828695.1. GTDB lineage: Bacteria > Pseudomonadota > Alphaproteobacteria > Rhizobiales > Xanthobacteraceae > Pseudolabrys. The sequence goes on from CAWHFS010000002.1 coordinate 983,991, forward strand.
TCGGCGCCCGATCCTGCAATAAAGCGTTTTTACCAGACGCGGTTGTGCGCGCTCGGCGCGACTGGACGCTATGGCCATTATCGGCCACTATTCCTATATAAAAACGAGTGGGCACAAAGATCCGCTTCGCAGGGATGGATATGGATTCCAGCGCTACATCCGCACTTGAACTCGAACGCGCCGCTGCAGGCCGGCGCGCGCTGGTCGATCCGTTTGCCCGCGCCATTACCTATCTGCGCGTGTCGGTCACCGACCGTTGCGATTTCCGATGCGTCTATTGCATGTCCGAGCACATGACATTCCTGCCGAAGGCCGATCTGCTCAGCCTCGAGGAACTCGACCGGCTCTGCAGCGCGTTCGTCGCCAAGGGAGTGACCAAGCTGCGGCTTACCGGCGGCGAGCCGCTCGTGCGGCGCGGCATCATGACGCTTTTTTCGTCGCTCTCGCGCCATCTCGCCAGCGGCGCGCTCAAAGAGTTGACGCTCACGACCAACGGCTCCCAACTCACCAAATACGCCGCCGAACTCAAGGCCTGCGGCGTCGAGCGCATCAATGTATCGCTCGACACGCTCGATGCCGACAAGTTCCGCGCAATTACGCGCTGGGGCGATCTCGGCAATGTATTGGCCGGCATCGACGCCGCACAAGCCGCCGGGTTGAAAGTGAAAATAAACGCCGTGGCGCTCAAGGACGTGAACGAAGATGAGATCGCCGATCTCCTCACCTGGGCTCACGGGCGCGGGATGGATCTCACTGTGATCGAAGTGATGCCGCTCGGCGATATCGATGAACAACGGCTCGACCAATATTTGCCGCTCTCGATGGTTCGGGCGAGACTGGCCAAGCACTATACGCTCGAAGACATCGACTACCGTACCGGCGGCCCGGCGCGCTATGTGCGCGTCAAGGAAACCGGCGGACGGCTCGGTTTCATCACGCCGATGACCCACAATTTTTGCGAATCATGCAACCGGGTGCGGATCACGTGCACCGGCACGCTCTATATGTGTCTCGGCCAGGAAGACGCCGCTGACCTGCGCAGGCCCTTGCGCGCTTCGGAAAGTGATGACCTCGTCAACACCGCCATCGACGAGGCGATCAGCCGTAAACCGAAGGGCCATGATTTCGTGATCGACCGCCGCCACCAGCGGCCTGCGTTGTCGCGCCACATGAGCGTGACCGGCGGCTAGCGCGTTGTCGGTCAGGCCGCCCGCTCCGGCTCCGGCGCTGTTACAAGGTCGCGCAACTCCTCCAACCGCAACCGGACTGGCGTGAAGCAGACGCCGTAGCCATCGCCACTGTAGCGCACGACCTCGCCGGCGATCGCTTTCATGCCCGGGAATGTGACAGCGATCTGTTCACCGACCGCCAGCTTGGCCAAGGGATCGATGCGCATGCCGCCCTCACTGACATCCAGGACAATTGCCTGGATGGTGCGGCCGTTGTGCTCCAATTGCGCGGCCAGTTTCACTTCGTAACGGGGAAATTCACGGAGATCGGCTCTGACTGCCCTGCGGACGATGTCGGGAATTCCGCTGCATAGGGCCTGTGACGTCGATTGCATAGATATCGCTACGGTCGAAACGTCCTGCGCAGCCTCGCGCGAGCGTTGCACCATTTCGGAAATTTCGTTCATGCGAGCGGAGATTTTGAATACCGCGGCGCTTGTTTCACGTGCGCTGACGACGAAATGTTCCGTCGCTGCGCGCTGCTGCTCAATGGCAGCAGACACCGACGCTGTAACGCCGGAAAACTGATTGATCAACTCTGCGACGCTAGCCAACGAAGCCACGACTTCACGTGTGGTCGATTGAATTTCAGCCACCTTGGCACCGATCTGCTCCGTCGACCTGCCGGTCTGCGTCGCCAGGGTCTTGACCTCGGATGCAACGACCGAAAAGCCGCGGCCGGCCTCACCCGCGCGCGCTGCCTCGATCGTGGCATTGAGCGCAAGCAGATTGGTCTGCTCGGCAATCTGATTGATCACACCCACGATATCGCCGATCTGGTTGGCTGCCTTGGCCAACGCGTCAATGGTTGTGTGCGACGCATTGGCGCGCGCAACTGCCTCCCGGCCGAGGCCACCGCCGTGTTGCACCTGATCGGATATTTCGGCAATGGCTCGAATTGCATGGCTGGACAATTCGCCGGCCGCATCATTCATCGCACGCGAGCCCTCGACGGCACGGGCAGTCTCGTCGAATGCGGTACAAACGCTGTCCAGCGCTACCAGCATGTCATCCGCACGCAGCTGCAAGGTCGAGGCACCGTCGATGATCGGCTGGATACCTCCCTCAGTTGTGATTTCAACGTCGTGCGCCAGATTGGACAAATTGACGCGGCGCGCGGCCTGCCAGGCCCGATCGAGATCGTTGTGCACCAACTGGCGGCGGTGGCGCTCGCCGATAATATTCGCCAGCCGGTCGGTCACGGCAGCCAAGCGGGCCATTTCGTTGCGGCCGGAAGGCAATGTCGGCGCGGATTCAAGCTCGGCGGACGCGATCGCGTCGATGGTGTCGGTCGCCTCGGATAAGGCTCGCGTGATCGAGCGCGTGATGGCAATGACCACGACGCCCGCCAGGCCGGCAGCGACGAGCGCGATTATAACCTGTGCATAAACGCCGTAAGTTTCCCCGATGAACAGCGGCAGCATGGCGCTCAACCGGGGGGCTGCCAGCGCGAGGGCCACCGGCAGCAGTACGGCCGCGGTTACCTGTTCGGCTATTGTGAACTGCCGCATGCTCATTCCCCGCGTGCCGCGCTTGATGCCGACAAATGGCCGGAAATGCCGCGACCCACGCCCCCAAGAGGCAGGCCAGCCGCTTATTTACCGGCCAGCGGTTAACCGAGGGTTTAGACTTCCTTAACCTTGGGTTTCAGGATCGGTACCGGGCTAAACCACTCCGCCGTGCACCGCTCGCCGCCAGCAGCGACCCGGACGTCGGCGCTGTCCCGAGCCCACTTCGACCAACTTCGCCATTGACGCATCATGGCGACCTCGGAGTAAGGTGGAGCGCTTGGTCTATCGGCCAAGCGATGGGGACATAAAGCAAAAATAAATTCGAAGGCCGTTACACCAGCATCGGCCGGGCAGAGGGGAGATGGGAAGTGGGCGTCCTTGACGCAGTGCTCAAGGCATTGCTGCCGGTGACGCGGGCTGTTGACGCCGTCAACACCTGGATCGGCAAGCGCGCGTCCTGGCTGATTCTCGCCGCCGTAGCGGTCTCCGCGACCAACGCGACCATACGCAAGCTATTCGACACCTCATCCAACTCATGGCTTGAGCTGCAGTGGGTGCTGTTCAGTATCGTCTTCCTGCTGTGCTCGCCGTGGACGCTGCTCGACAACGAGCATATTCGAATTGATATTGTGAATCAGCTGCTGCCCAAGCGCGTCCGCGATCTTATCGACGTGATCGGCACCGCATTTTTTCTGTTGCCGCTGACCATCGTCATGATCATTACCGGGATTCCGTTTTTCATCAGTTCCTATGAGGTCAACGAACAGTCACTGAACGCCGGCGGTCTGCCGCAGTGGCCTGCCAAATCGTTGATCATGATTGGATTCGCGATGTTGCTCTTCCAGGCCTTGTCCGAACTGGTCAAGCGCATCGCCGTCATGCGCGGTCTGATTCCGGATCCGCACGCAAGACAAGTCCACGGGATCGAAGCCGAGGTCGAGCAACTCGTCGACGCGATGGAAAAGCGCTGAGCGCCAGAAAGCAGTCCCGGGGTAAGGCATGGAAGCATTCTTCATCGACAACATGGCGCCAATCATGTTCCTGGCGCTGGTGTTCTTCCTCCTGCTCGGCTACCCGGCAGCATTTTCGCTCGGTGCGGTGGGACTGATCTTCGGCCTGATCGGTATCGAGCTCGGACAATTCCAGCCTGACTTTCTGCAAGCATTGCCCGACCGAATCTATGGCGTGATGGGCAATGAAACGTTGCTGGCAATTCCGTTCTTCACCTTCATGGGCCTGGTGCTTGAGCGCTCCGGCATGGCCGAGGACCTGCTCGACACCATCGGGCAATTGTTTGGTACCGTGCGCGGCGGCCTTGCCTATGCGGTGGTGTTTGTCGGTGCGCTGCTTGCCGCCACCACCGGCGTGGTTGCCGCGTCGGTCATTTCCATGGGCCTGATTTCGCTGCCGATCATGCTGCGTTACGGCTACGACCGGCGGGTCGCCACGGGCGTCATTGCCGCGTCCGGCACGCTGGCGCAAATCATTCCGCCGTCGCTCGTACTTATCGTTATGGCCGACCAGCTCGGCCGTTCGGTCGGCGACATGTACGAAGGCGCATTCATTCCAGGTCTTGTGCTGGCAGGCCTTTATGCCAGTTACGTTTTCCTCGTCACAATCCTCTACCCGAAAGCGACGCCCGGCTTGCCGGAGGACGCCATTGGCTTTCGCGAACCCGATGGCAGCCGCGGCCTGACATCACTTGGCATTCTTACGTTGGCGAGTATCGTTTTTGCCTGGTTTGTCATGCGCCGCTCGGAATCACATGGCGCCGACTATGTGGTATTGAGCCTGTTCTTCGGCATTCTGTTCGCGTTCTGCGTCGCCGTCATCAACTGGATCATCACCAAGCTTACCGGCTTGCGCTTTCTGTCTCATATCGCGGAACAGACCACTTTCGTCATGGTGCCGCCGCTGTTTCTGATCTTTCTCGTCCTCGGCACCATCTTCATTGGCGTTGCCACCCCGACCGAGGGCGGCGCCATGGGCGCAACCGGCGCGCTGATCCTCGGTGCCATCAAACGGAGGCTGACCTGGGACCTGGTGCGGCAAGCCGCCGAAGCCACTGCGAAGCTGTCGGCTTTCGTTGTGTTCATCCTGATCGGCGCCCGCGTGTTCTCCCTCACCTTCTACGGCGTGAGCGGGCATATCTGGGTCGAGAACATGCTGGTGTCACTGCCCGGCGGTCAGGCAGGGTTCCTGATTTTCGTCAACTTGTTTGTCTTCGTGCTGGCTTTTTTCCTCGACTTCTTCGAACTTGCCTTCATCGTCATTCCGCTGCTGGGGCCCGCCGCCGAGCATCTCGGCATCGACCTGATCTGGTTCGGCGTCATTCTGGGCGTGAACATGCAGACGTCGTTCATGCACCCGCCTTTCGGATTTGCACTCTTCTATCTGCGTTCGGTATCGCCGCGAGAATCATATATCGACCGCGTAACAGGCGAGCGCATGGAGCCGATCACCACCGGGCAAATCTACTGGGGTGCAGTGCCGTTCGTTTTCATCCAGGTGATCATGGTGCTGCTGGTGATCTTCTTCCCCGCCATGGTCATGCACTACAAGGGAGTCGCCTCGACGATCGATCCAAACAAAGTGAAGATCGAAATCCCGCAGATCGAATTGCCACCGCCGATTGATTTCAAGGAGCCGCCAAAATAACTGCAATATCGCGCGCGAGATATAAAAGGCCCCGGAGCCGAAGCGCCGGGGCCACGTTAATTTCGATTCTCCTGATCGCCAATCAGCGAGTATGGCGGATCATGAAGGAATCATAGCCAAGTTCCGCAACCTGGAACCATTGATACCCGTTGTTACGGAAGCTCTTCATTGAGTCGTACACTTTCTTGAACGACTCGTTGCTCTTTGCGATCTCATCGTGCAATTCATTTGCTGTTTTCCAGCAGGCTTCCATGACTGCCGGTGAAAACGCGTGCAGCTTGGCGCCGCCCGCAATCAGCCGACGTAATGCCGCCGGATTGAGCTGGTCGTATTTCGCGACCATCCAATCGTTGGCGTAGGCGGCAGCCTGCGTCAGGATTGCCTGATAGGACTTCGGCAAGGAGTTCCACTTGTTGAGGTTGATGAAGACGTTGATCATCGAACCGCCTTCCCACCAACCCGGGTAGTAATAGTTCTTGGCAACCTTGTAGAAGCCAAGCTTCTCATCATCGTACGGGCCGACCCATTCGGCGGCATCGATGGTGCCCTTCTCCAACGACGGATAGATGTCGCCCGCCGCGATCAGCTGCGGTACGCCGCCGAGCTTGGCGATGACGCGACCGGGGAATCCGCCGATGCGGAATTTCAGGCCCTTGAGATCTGCGACGGTCTTGATCTCCTTGCGGAACCAGCCGCCCATCTGGCAACCGGTATTGCCACCGATCAGCATGGTGACGTTGTACTTCTTGTAGAAGTCGTTGAGCGCTTCCTTGCCGCCACCCTGGTAGTACCAGCCCTGGTTCAGGCGCTGGTTCGGACCGAACGCAACCGAGGTGCCGAAGGCAAAGGTCGGATCCTTGCCGAAATAATAATAGGAGGCGGTGTGACCCATCTCGACGGTGCCGTTGGAGGCAGCGTCGAGCGCCTGCAGGCCGGGAACGATCTCGCCGCCGGCGAACACCTGTATCTGGAATTTGTTGTCCGTAGCATCGGCGACAGCCTTGGCCAGCACTTCGGCGCCACCGAACAGCGTGTCGAGCGACTTGGGCCAACTGGCTGTCATGCGCCATTTGAGCTCCGGCATCGATTGCGCGATGGCCGGCGCGGCGACCGCGCTCGCGGCTGCGGCAAGACCTGCGGTCTTCAGAAATTGACGACGTTTCATCCCGGTACCCTCCCTCTGGTTATTGATGACGGGCGGTCCCACCGCCCGAAACTTCCCCATTTATCCCACCATCCAGGGCATAGCTGGAACCATGACGGAGCCAGCGCACTAAATCCAGTGTGCACCCGTTCGACAAAAGTTGAAAGCGGGGACCGGCTTTTTCGCATGCGCCCAAAAACAAACGGGGCCGGCATCGTGGGCCGGCCCCGCCGTCTCGTCGCGATATGCGCTTTAGCTCTTACCGCGTGTGCGGATCATGAAGTTCTCGTAAGTGTATTCCGCCACCTGCCACCACAGGTTCTCGTCATTGCGGAACGACTCGATCGAAGCCAGCACCTTCTTGTAGTTCGGGTTTTTCGCCGACTCTTCCTTGTTCACTTCGTTCGACGCCTTCAGGCAGGCCTCCAGGATCGCCTGGCTGAACGGCCGCAGCTGCGCGCCGCCCGCGAGCAATCGCTTGAGCGCCTGCGGGTTGCGGGCGTCGTATTTTGCCAACTGGTCGACGTTGACGTAGCCGGCAGCGGTTTCGAGGATCGCCTTGTAGTTCTTCGGCAGGTCGTTCCACTTGTTGAGATTGATCATCAAGTGTTCTGCAGTGCCGCCTTCCCACCAGCCGGGGTAGTAGTAGTACTTGGCGACCTTGTAGAAACCGAGCTTCTCGTCGTCATAGGGGCCGACCCATTCGGCACCGTCGATCGTACCTTTTTCCAGCGACGGATAGACATCGCCGCCGGCAATCAGCTGCGGCACGACGCCGAGCTTGGCCATGGTCTTGCCAGCCCAGCCGCCGATCCGGAATTTGAGACCCTTGAGATCGGCAACGGTGTTGATCTCCTTGCGAAACCAGCCGCCCATCTGAACGCCGGTATTGCCGGCCACCAGGCAGTGCGTGTTGAATTTGGAGTGGCTGAATTCGTCGAGGAGTTTCTGCCCCTCGCCGTCATAGTACCAGGCGTTCTGCTGGCGAGCGTTGAGGCCGAACGGATAAGCGCAGAACAACGCCCAGGTCGGATCCTTGCCGATGAAATAGTAGGCCGCGGTATGACATACTTCGACGGTGCCATTCTGCACGGCGTCGAGCACCTGAAGGCCTGGGACGATTTCGCCGGCGGCGAAGGTCTGGATCTGAAATTTGTTGTCGGTGGCTTCCGCTACGTATTTCGCAAAGGTCGTGCAGGAGCCGAAGAGTGTATCGAGCGACTTCGGCCAGCTTGCCGTCAACCGCCATTTGAGCTCCGGCATCGACTGCGCAATCGCAGGCTTCGCGATCGCAGCGGTCGCGGCGCCCGCGCCAAGGGCGGTGAGAAATCTACGGCGTTTCATTTGGATACTCCCTTTGATCGTTGGTGGGGATTGCCGATGCCCCCTGGGAGCGGTCGTCGCCGCTCCTGTACGGGCGGCACAATGCGTCCGGCGCGGCGGCGGCGCAAGCCGCCAACACCGCATTTAATGCTGGATTGACCCGGGACCTTGAGCGGGCGTTGCGCGCGACGGTCGCCCCGGTTACGCCTCGATCACGATTTTCGGCGCGGTGCGGCCGGCAGCAGCCCCGCCGGTGATCTGGTCACGCACCTTGGCGGCAATGTCGCGATAGATTTGTGCATGCGGCCCGTCCGGCTCGGTGGCGACCACCGGTAGGCCGGAATCCGATTTCTCGCGGATCGTCATGTGTAGCGGCACCTCGCCGAGGAACGGCACACCCAGGCGACCGGCTTCCCGCTGCGCGCCGCCGTGGCCGAATATATCCGAGCGCGTGCCGCAGCTCGGGCACAGGAAATAGCTCATGTTCTCGACCACACCCAGGACCGGCACGTTCACGCGCTTGAACATGGCTACGCCGCGCCGCGCGTCGATCAGCGCAAGGTCTTGCGGCGTCGAGACGATGACCGCGCCTTTGAGCGGCACTTGCTGCGCCATCGTGAGCTGTGCATCACCGGTGCCCGGCGGCATGTCGACCACCATTATATCGAGCTTGCCCCACTCCACTTCCCGCAGCATCTGCGTGATCGCCGACATCACCATTGGTCCGCGCCAGATCATCGGCGTCTCCTCGTCGATGAGGAAGCCGATCGACATGACGGTCAGACCATAACGTTCGATCGGTCTGAGCCTGGTGCCGCCGATTGTTTGCGGCTTCTCCTTGATCGCAAGCAGCTTGGGCAACGAGGGACCGTAGATATCCGCATCGAGCATGCCGACCTTCAATCCAAGATCGCGCAGGCCGAGCGCCAGATTGACAGCGGTCGTGGATTTTCCGACGCCGCCCTTGCCGGAGGCGACAGCAATCACCGCATCGACGCCGGGCACGCCCGGCTGCACCTGATCTGCCGGGTGGGCCGGACGCGGCGCGGTTGTCCCGGCTGCGGGCTGCGACGCGCGCGCGCTCCGCTCGGCTGTCAAGGCCACCAGCGCGGATTGCACACCAGGAATCGCGCGCACGGCATCTTCCGCGCGCTTGCGCACCGGTTCCCATGCTTTGACTGCGGCAGCGTCGACGGTGATGGAGAAGAACACCTTGCCGTCGGCAGCAACGACGTCGGAAAGGACGCGGGCGTCGGTGAGTGCCGTGCCACCGGGTGTCGGGACTTTTGCCAACGCACCCAGAACCTGTTCCTTGCTCACCGCCATCTTCACAAGTCCTTTCCCGCCGGCTTGCCGGCTAGCGCCGACACCATAAACTTGGGGCCGGAGCGGTCAATGTCGCCGATCCGCAAGACCGGTTGACGCGGCCCGCCTCACGATGACCTATGGCAGAGATAGGCATCGGCCGAGGCGAGCCAAGACCGGCCGGGGCAACAACCGAATTACGTTCAGGGAGGATGATGATGGCGAAGGTGGCGTTTCTGGGTCTGGGCGTCATGGGCTACCCCATGGCTGGACATCTCAAGAACAAGGGCGGTCACGATGTTACCGTCTATAACCGCACCGCCGCCAAGGCCGAGAAATGGGTCAAGCAATTTGGCGGCAAGTCCGCCGCTACCCCGAAGGCCGCGGCCGAGGGTCAGGATTTCGTGATGTGCTGCGTGGGAAACGACAATGACCTGCGCGAAGTCACGCTTGGGCCCGACGGCGCTTTCACCGCCATTGGCAAAGGCAAGATTTTCGTCGATCACACGACCGCGTCCGCCGAAATCGCACGCGAACTATATGCCGCGGGGAAAAAAGGCGGCTTCGATTGCATCGATGCGCCCGTATCAGGCGGTCAGGCCGGCGCGGAAAACGGTGTACTCACCGTGATGTGCGGCGGCGATGCCGAGGCCTTCGGCCGCGCCGAAAAAGTGATCGCGGCTTACGCGCGCGCCTGCAATCTGCTGGGCAATGCCGGATCCGGCCAACTCTCCAAGATGGTCAACCAGATTTGCATCGCCGGCCTCGTGCAGGGGCTCGCGGAAGGCATTCACTTTGCGAAAAAGGCCGGCCTCGACATCGAAAAATTGATCGCAACCATCTCCAAGGGCGCAGCCCAATCCTGGCAGATGGAAAATCGCTACAAGACCATGGCGGCGGGCAAGTTCGACTTTGGTTTCGCGACCGACTGGATGCGCAAGGACCTCGGTCTCTGTCTGGGCGAAGCGCGGCGCAACGGCGCGCATCTGCCCGTCACAGCCCTTGTCGATCAGTTCTACTCGGAAGTACAGACGATGGGCGGCAATCGATGGGATTCGTCCAGCCTGATTGCCGTGCTGGATCGTTGATCAGCGCAAGTTGTCAGAAATACTCCCGCCAAAGCATCAGGCCGGCGCGATGGCCGGCCTGATGTGACATTTCACTTGATCTAACGATGGCGGTTAAATCCCATTCCGCCTCCGACGGTCACTCCCATGGATTGCTTCTGCACGGGGTGAAAAGTCGGATTGCTCATTTTGCCCTCGCGCAAAATGGGCGGCTTGATGGTGCCCCGTCGTCCGCAATTGACACATTCGCAGGGGCCCGGAACGTGCACGACTTGTTTCACGATCCTTTCGACCACCACGGGCTTCTCCACGATCCTGGTGACCACGACCGGCTTCTCCACCACTTTGGTGATGATCCTGGGCGCGGTGGACGCTGATCCGGTCGCCTCTGACGGATTGGCGCTCGCCATGATATTGGACGGGATCGACCGGTTCTTTGCGCGCTCGAACAGACGCTTGGCGGTCGCCGCCATATCGCTGTCGGGATAGTGCAGCAGGAAAGCTTCATAAGAGAGCGCGTCATTGAGGGTGGTTGCGTTGTACCAGGCAATCATTTCGAGGCGCCGGTCGACCAGCGTACGCACGCGTGTGATGTGCTGGTATTTCGGGTAGATGGTCAGGAAGGCTTCATAGGCCTCCAGCACGTTGGCTGTGATGACCATGTCGTAGGCTTTATCCATCGACACGTCCGAGAGCTTCTTTTTCCATGACGCAACCGTCAGCGCGGACGGCACGGACTGCGCGGCCGGCTGGTGTTGCGGTTCGTCCTTCGGCTTGTCGGACGCGGCGGTGCCGGGAATGAAGGAGAAATTACTGACCAGCGATGAGCTTTCCCACGGAACCTGTTCGTCCTTGGTGGCCTTGGCGACCTCAAGCCGCACTTCCTTGAAGGCCTGCTCGACCGGGAGCCCGGGGGTGGATCCAACCTTCAGCAGCGCAGCAGTGAACGGGCTGTGATCGCCGTCGCCGTCGAGTGCGGTCGCGCCTGGAGAGGTCGCATAGGACACGATCGAGCCACGCGGCGCATCCACAATGGCCAGGCCGCGGCCGATGGTCTTGTTGATGGCGGAGAACGGATTGTTGCGGCAGGCATCGAGGATGGCGACGAAAGTTTTTGTCGGAACCGATGCCAGGGTGTTCATCACGTCGTTGAGACGCACAGACGTGATTGGGACGTCGAACTCGCGGGTGATATGCGCGTCGACCGGAATCAGAAAGTTCTCACCTTCGATCTGCGCGCCGTGGCCGGCATAGTAGAACGTCACTTCGGTCTGGGGCCCTGATTTGGCAATCTTGTCGGCGAAATCGCGCAGCGTGCGGCGCATCTCGCCTTGCGAAAGATCGCTGGCACGCGTCACGTCAAATCCCGCCTTGGTCAGGAAGCCGGCCATGGCTTCGGCGTCGTTGGCAGGATTGGGCAGCGCCACGACATCCCGGTAATTCGAATTGCCGATAACCAGGGCGAGACGGGGCTGGGCCCGTTCCGCGCTGTTGGCGATCCCACAAAGGAAAAACAGGGACGCGATGAATACGATGCAGCGGCTGACCATGGCGGTGCCCTCCTCGATCGGTTTGCCCATATCTCTTAGTCAGGCTACGGATCGAGCCGGTTCATTCCGGCGACAGGAGCGCGGCCAAGCCGCGTTTTTTTAGGCCTTGGCGCTGGGGCGCGCGGATACGCTTGAATGCCAGCGTTTTACGTTGATTAGGCCTTCCGGCATGGCCAGCCGTGCCGGTTTCATGAAATCGACGGCGCAAAGCGTGGTGATATCGGCGACGGAAAACCGCTCGCCGGCGATGAATTCCCGCGTCGCCAGCTCCCGATCCAGCCATTCGAGGAACCAGCCGACCCGCGGTCTGCTGGCTTCGGCATAGGCCGGCACCTGGGGTACCTCCAGCTCCTTCATAGAGGGGTGCAAGTGGCGGAAAACAGCCGCGACATTGGCAAAAAAATTGATCTCGGCCCGGCGGTTCCACATTTCGACCAGCGCGATCTCCTTGGCGCCCAGCCCGAATAACGGCGGATCCGGCTGTTGAACCTCAAAATAACGGCAAATAGCAATCAATTCAGTGATGACAGTGCCATCATCGAGAACCAGCGCCGGCATGCGTTGCAGGGGGTTGATCGCCGCGTACTCCGGCGTCTTGTGCTGCATGGCCATGATGTCGACCTGCTCGGTCGGCAGTGAAATCCCCTTCTCGGCAAGAAACACGCGCAGACGCCGCGGATTTGGCGCCATCTTGCTGTCGTAGAGTTTCATTCATCGGACTCCGGCGAACTTTGCCTCGCCCTCACCGGACCATGGGCAAAATGTCCTGTCAAAGGGCCGGGTAACAATCGTTAACCAGTGATTTTAGGCAGGTCTTAAGGTTGGTCTTAAGGAATTTGGGTGAGGTTGAGCCAGGGTTTTGTGCGTACCAGTACCGATTTTATGCCGATTCCAGGCGAACAGCCCGACCTTTCCGCGCTGCCACCGGACACCTCCCCGGTGAGGCGTCGGCTTGCCGGCCAGCACGTGCGCGAAGCGCGCGACCGGCTGACCTCGACCAGCGGCACCCGTCGCGCGTTCGACTACGAGTTGCTTCGTCAATATGCGCAAAACCGGCTGTCCGCCTCGCTAGTGATCCTGTTACTGGTGGCGACCATCGGCTTCTTGTCGAGCCTGTGGACCAGCGCGTTCACCGCCGTCATCTGGACCACATCCGTCCTGTCCATCCACGCCATCATCGTAACCAAATGCCGGCAATTCCTCGATCAGCCGGAGACCCAGATTTCGCCACGTGCCTGGCGCCTGCGCTTCATCATTCTCGACCTGATTTACGGGCTGGGCTGGATGTTCATCCTCATCCATCCAGTTGGCGTCAACGAGACCTCCGGTACGTTCATGCTGTTCGTAATGCTGCTGGTGGTGGCGGTATCCAGCATGCTGGCCTCGAGCGTGCCGATCGCGGCGTTTGCGGCCACGTTTCCGGTCACCGCGGCAATCGCGCTCGACTTCGCCCTGCAGGGCACATTGCGCAACTACATCCTCGCGATCATGGCAATTACCGCGCAGGGCTATTTTGCCGTGCTCTCATTTCGGCTGTATTCCACCACACTGGCGTCGCTGGAGGCGCGTGCGGAAAAGGATCTGCTGATCGTCGAACTTGAGCAGTCCAAGGCGATATCGGATGAGGCACGGCATCGTGCTGAAGCCGCCAATATCTCAAAATCGCGCTTTCTCGCGCAGATGAGCCACGAGTTGCGCACGCCTCTCAATGCTATCCTCGGGTTTTCCGAGGTGATGAAATCAGAGGTATTTGGCGCCCACGCAATCCCTGCCTACAAGGAATATTCCAGTGATATTCACAATTCCGGAGTCCACCTGCTCGGACTGATCAACGAAATTCTAGACTTGTCGCGCATTGAGGCCGGACGTTACGAGCTTAACGAAGAATCCATCGGGCTTGTGAACATTGTCGAGGACTGCCACCACCTCCTCAAGCTTCGCGCCAGCAATCGCGGCATTACAATCCACGACGTGTTCGAGACGGATTTACCGCGGCTGTGGGCGGACGAACGGGCGGTGCGCCAGATCTGCCTCAACCTTCTGTCGAACGCGATCAAGTTCACGCCGCAGGGCGGCGAAATCTGGTTGAAGGTCGGCTGGACCGCATCGGGCGGCCAATATATGAGCGTCAAAGACACGGGTCCGGGAATTCCCGAAGAGGAAATTCCGGTCGTGCTGGCGTCCTTCGGCCAGGGTTCAAATTCGATCAAATCCGCCGAACAGGGCGCCGGCCTCGGCCTGCCGATCGCCAAAAGCCTGGTTGATCTGCATGGCGGCACATTCGCGCTGAAATCCAAACTCCGCATCGGCACAGAAGTGGTCGTCACCTTCCCGCCCGAGCGTGTTGTGGCGGCCATGGCGCCGGTAAGGTCGATGATGGATCATGCGCCGCCGATCACGCCGCCCGGCGAGCCGGTTCTCTCCGCCGAAGAGAAGCTGCGACTGACCAAGCGGCCGTTGTTCCGGGCAGGCACGTGAACCTTGCGACAATTGCTACGATTGCCATCCTGTCCGCGGCGTTTATGTTTGAAAGCCCCGACAGCGCCGCACGCCCCCGATTCGAACCATGATCGAGAGCCCTTGCATCAACGTCTGCACGCTCGACGCCCGCTCCGGACTATGCCTCGGTTGCGGCCGTACGATCGAGGAGATCACGCTCTGGGCTTCCATGAGCGGCACCGAACGCGCGCGCATCATGGGCGAACTGGCAGGCCGCCTCGCCGCCTGCGGCAGCGCCAAAACCTCGCATGCGACAGGATGACGCCATGAGCCGTCGCCTCACCTGGTCGTTCGTGCTTGGCGTTGCAGTGTCGCTGGCGGCGCTGATTGCCAGTTCCGACCACGACGCCATTGCAAACCTGTTGCACCACAATATCGGTTCGCTGGTGCTCAAAGTGGCCTTGGTGGTGTTTACCGGCGGCCTGGTGTTGGCCTTGTTTCGCGAACGATTGTCGAAGGCGCTGGAAGCGACCGCGTTCTGGGCTGTGATCGGCCTGCTGCTGGTGGTGGGCTACAGCTACCGCTTCGAATTGCGCGACGCCGCCGATCGCGTGATCGCCGAATTGATGCCGGGCCACGTTGCGGGCCGCGGGCGCAATGTTGAAGTCGTGCGCGGGCATGGCGGCGATTTTGCGGTGACCGCTCACATTAACGGAGCACGGGTGCCGATGGTGCTCGATACCGGAGCGAGTTCCGTGGTTCTGACGCAGCAGGCAGCCAAAGCCGCCGGCCTGCCGATTGAAGTGCTCAGCTATACCGTCAATGTCGATACCGCGAATGGCCGGACTCGTGCGGCGCCGGTGACGCTCGACCGGCTCGCCGTCGGCGGCCTGATCGAGCGCGCTGTACCGGCGCTGGTCGTTCAGCCGGGACAGCTCAAGAACAATCTCCTCGGCATGACCTTCCTTAACCGGCTCGACAGCTGGGAAGTGCGCGGCAATCGATTGCAATTGCGCGGGAATCCGTGATGCCGGTCTAGAACGCCAGGCTGGCGGCGAAGCGCAATGCCACCAGAATCAGGAAAATTCCAAAGGCGATCTCCAGCTTGCGCCGAGGCAGCCAGTGTGCGAGCCGAACGCCATAGCTCGCAGTAAAACTGGATACCGGCGCCATCAGCACAAGACCAATCAGCGAGACGAAACCGATCGAGAGCGGCGGCAGTTCAGACATATGCGGCCAACCTGCCAGCACGTAGCCGATGGTGCCGGCAATCGTGATCGGCACGCCAACGCCGGCCGAGGTCGCAACTGCCCGCTGCATTGTCTGCCCGTAAAGGGTCAGCACCGAGTTCGAGACCGCCCCACCACTGACCCCCACCAGCGATGAAAACAGCCCGGTGATAAATCCGAAGGCCGTAAGGATACCGCGGCTCGGCAATTCGCTGCCAAGGCTCCAGCGCTCGCTGCCAAACAGCATGCGCGTGGCGATGAAGAGCGCGAAGATCACAAAGGCAATCTTGAATACCGGCGCCGGTGCATAGGCCGCGGCCACCGAGCCGATCGCGACGCCTGCCACCGCCGGCACCGCCCAGATGCGCACCACTTGCGGGATCACCGCGCCTTTCTTCTTGTGCCCGATATAGGACCGCACCGTTGTCGGCACGATGATCGCCAGCGACGTGCCGATGCAAAGTTGCATGCGTATGTCTTCCGGTACGCCGAGCGCGCGGAAGACTTCGTACAACACCGGAACGATGATGGCGCCGCCGCCAATGCCGAACAGGCCGGCGAGTACGCCGACCAGAATGCCGGCGCCCGCAATCCAGAGCGCGAGCAGAGCGATCTCGCCGATCGGATATCCCAGCAGCATGATTCCCCGGACAGATGCGGCAGGCTGGACTTTTCAGGGCGCACGCTCCGATGCGCTAGGCGGCGATGTGCGCCAATTCCGTATTCCTGTCCAGCACCAGCGCAAGCGCATCAGCCATGACGGATCCATTGGCGCCGGGTTTGACCGCCTCCGTCGAAAGGTGCCGTCGGAAAGCACGCGCGCCTGGTATCGCGCGGAAAAGCCCGAGAACATGCCGCGTGATGGAATGCAGCCGCGTGCCTTTGCGCAATTCGCGCTCGATATAAGGAATGAGCGCGAGCCCGGCCTCCTTGGCCGACGCAAACGGCGCCGGCACACCGTAGAACATCGGATCGACAACCAGCAGCCGCCAGGGCTCCTGATAGGCAGCGCGTCCCATCATCACGCCATCCACGGCGTCAAGCTCGGTTGCCGCCTGCTCCAGGCTGGCAATGCCGCCATTGAGGACGATCTTGAGATCGGGATGCGCGCGTTTAAGCCGGCGCACGATCGCATAGTCGAGCGGCGGCACGTCGCGATTTTCCCGTGGCGAAAGCCCCTTCAGCCAGGCTTTGCGCGCATGAACGATGAGCGCGTCAGCCCCGGCCGCCTTGACCGCATCGGTGAAAGCAAAAAGCGCCTTGTCGGGTTCCTGCTCGTCAATACCGATCCGGCACTTCACCGTCACCGGTATTTTCACCGCCGCCTTCATGGCCGCGACGCACTCGGCCACAAGTGACGGCTCCGCCATCAGACAGGCGCCGAAGCGGCCCTCCTGCACGCGATCGGAGGGACAGCCGATATTGAGATTGATCTCGTCATAGCCGAAGTCTTCGCCGATCAATGCCGACTGCGACAACGCCCGCGGTTCGCAGCCGCCAAGCTGGAGCGCCACCGGTTGCTCGAAGGAATCAAAGCCGAGCAGCCGGGCACGGTCGCCGTGAAGCACCGCACCGGTGGTCAGCATCTCGGTGTAAAGCAGCGCGCGGCGCGTGAGCAGGCGATGGAAAAACCGGCAATGCCGGTCTGTCCACTCCATCATCGGAGCGACACAAAATCGGCGGGACAGACTGAGAGACGTTTCTTTCATTTCCTCAGTAGCTTCCAGATTTCTATCCACGTCTTAAGTCGTACCATTTCGGGCTGATTTTGCCCTATTTTGCCATTTGTAGTACGACATTGTCGTACCTTCAAAGGCCATGTCGTACCGGCCTTTTTCTTGGACCGACAGGCACGACAAACACGCAAACCCGGTACGACAAAAATGGGCTCAATCATCAACATGAAACTTGTTTGGCCGCCGCACAACCAGCCAGACGGCCGAGCGTCGTCGCGGTCAAAAGGCCATTGCCGGAAAGATACCCCGCCGCAGTGTCACCCGAGATGCCGGCAGCAGCGCCTCCCGCCGCGAAGAGATTGGGGAACAGGCTGCCGTCCTTGCGCTTGACGCGGCCAGCCGCGTCGATGGCGAGGCCCCCCTGCGTGTGGAATAGTGCGCCCGTCACCTTCACCGCGTGGAACGGTGGCGTGAGGCTCTGTTCCGGTGCGAAGATCCGACCGAAACGGTCGCGCTCGCCGGCGGAATTCACGCGCTCGATCTCCCGCCACTCGGCGAGGAGCGCGGTGGCAGGCACGCGCATCGCAACAGCGAGGTCTTCGATGCGATCGGCACACAGGATCGCGTCACCGCGCTCGGCCGACTGGAAGTCCTCGAACTGGCGCGCG
Source organism: uncultured Alphaproteobacteria bacterium (assembly GCA_963828695.1). GTDB lineage: Bacteria > Pseudomonadota > Alphaproteobacteria > Rhizobiales > Xanthobacteraceae > Pseudolabrys. Next base: position 1,001,790 of record CAWHFS010000002.1, read on the forward strand.
ATGTCGGCGATGCGCGCGTCAAACACGTCCCACGCGATGCCGCCGGGCTGGCGCAGAACGTCCGCCGCCTGCTCGGAATAGCCGCGCGATTCATCGCAGAAACGGCGGCCCTCACCGTTGACCTGGAAGCCGCCCTGCATGACGACCGCCCAGGTGATGAGAATGTTGTGCGGCGTCGCCACCGAACCATGGCCCTGATACCCGGAAAGGTGCGCAAGCTGCGCGCCGAGTGCCTCGCCCCACAGCACCGCGTCGCCGCGATTGCCGGGATGCCCGAAATAAAGTGCGTCCGCCATCTCAGGAATGAAACGGCGCACGAGGTCGGGATTACCGCCATAGCCGTTGCAGGCAAGTATCAGTGCGCCGCAGCCGATACGCTCGCGTGCGGCGTCGCCGCGCGCAACCTCGATGCCATGGATGCGGTTGTCCGGCGCAGCGAAAAGCCGTTCGACCACGCTATCGGTCAGAATGACGACGTCACTTTCCTCAGCCGCGGTGCGCAAGCGGTTGATCAGTTCCTGCCCGGTGCGGCTCGGCAGACCGTGCATCCGCAGTGCTGAATGGCCGGGATAGATGAAATTGTCGACAACATCGAATGGCAAGCCGTAGCGATCCGCCAGCCATTCGATCAGCGGCCCGGACTCGCGCGCGACCGCATCGACCACGATGGGATCGGCTTCGTCATGCGACTTGCGCTGCACATCGGCGGCAAGAAGATCCGGCGTGTCGCCGATGCGCTTGGCGCGCTGGAACCGGGTGCCGGCCGCCGGGATGAGGCCGGCGGAAAGCGCGGTCGAGCCGGACGGAACCGGGTCCCGCTCGATCACGATGGCCTCGACACCCGCCTCCTTCGCCGATAGCGCCGCGCAGAGCCCGGCAGCGCCGGCCCCAACGATCAGCAGCGGTACATGTGTGTCGAAATCCGCGTCCGCTGCGGCGACGTCGCTCATGACGCGCCGAGTTCTCCCATCACCGCATCGACCGTCACGATCTTCGCCACCGGCCGCAGGTCATCGATCGCCGTCTTGTGGACCTCGCGCGAGAACGCCGCGCAGCCGTCCGCGAGCACCGTGCAGTCAATGTCGCGCACATGCGCGTCGCGCACTGTCGAAGCGACGCCGCCATTGGTGACGATGCCCCCGACAACGAGCCGCTCGATGCCGCTCTTGCGCAGCACCCATTCGAGCCGCGACATATAGAAGGCCGAGAACGCGACCTTCTCAACTGCGATATCGGCCGGCGCGAGCTCCTCGACGAGCTGCTGGCCCCAGCCGCCGGGTTCGAAATCGCCTTTGGCGAGGAATGGCCGCAACTTCTTCAGATGCGGCGAGATAAGCGGCTCGCCGCCGCGGCCCGGCACCAACGTGAACAACGTCGCGACCACCAGACCCCTCTTGGCGCGGAAGGCCTCCGCCAGCGGCCGCAGCCGCGCCGGCAGCGCGGCGATGTCAGCGTTCGTCTGGCCGCCGCGCGCATAGGCACCGCTCGCATGCAGGAAGTCGTTCTGCAAATCGACAAGCAGCAAAGCGGTCGATGCGAGGCTCATGTCGTGCGCTCCACGATGAGATTGCCGAGTTCATCGACGCGACCGCGCAGACCGATGTCGATGAAGATGGTAGCGTCGGGCTGTTCCAGCACCGCCGGCGACTGGATTACTGCGCCGGCCGGCAGGTCGAGCCGCGACCACACGACTGTTTCGTGCCAGGCGCCGTCGATGAAGACCTGCCTCTTGCCTTTCCCCGCCTTTTCCAGCGACGCGCCTGGCCCCGGCGCGAAAACCGAGAGGTCGAACTTCGGTCGGCGGCCGATCGCCGCGACGCGCAGCGACACGATACGAGTCGGGATGCCCGGCAAAAGCCGGCCGAAAGCGGCGGCGTAAGCCTTCTCGAAGGCCGCGCGCACGATGGCCTCGCTGACACCGGTGCCCTGCTCCGAAAACGTCATCGGCAGTGGTACGGCGACGGTGTGCGTCTGCCCGAGATAGTGCATATCGAGTTCGAACTGTACGTCGACGCGCTCGACCGCGATGCCGGCGGCATCCACGACGGCCTTCGCCTCCATGCCCGCCGTCACCATACGCGCATCGAGCGCGGCGGCATCGAGCCCGTCGGCAAGCAGGTTGACCGTCTGCACCTGGTCATGACGCAGGTCCGCAATGACGCAGCCGAGCGCCGAAGTGACGCCCGGGAAACGCGGCACCACCGCGCATTTCAGGCCGATTTCCTTGATCATCGCGGAGACATGGAGCGCACCGCCGCCGCCGAACGGCATGGCAGCAAACTTTTTGGGATCATGGCCTCGCTCAATGGACACGAGGCGTATCGCGCCGGCCATGCGCGCGTCGGCGACGCGCACGATAGCTTGCGCGGCCTGCATCAGGTCGAGCTTCAGCGGCGAGCCGACATGATACTGGATCGCGCGCTTAGCCGCCTCGACATCGAGTTTCGCGAGATTGCCGCCAATCGGCCGCGCCGCGTCGATGCGACCGAGCACGACATGCGCATCAGTCAGCGTCGGCCGGTCGTTGCCGCCGCCATAGCAGGCCGGGCCCGGCACCGAGCCGGCGCTTTCCGGCCCCACCTGCAGGAGCCCGCCGCGATCGACCGAAGCGATGGAGCCGCCGCCCGCGCCGATGGTCGTGATTTCGATCATCGGCGTGCGCACCACCATGCCGAAGTCGATCACCGTCTGCGCCGCGAGCGAGGCCTTGCCGTCGGCGACGAGCGAGACATCAAACGAGGTGCCGCCGAGGTCGCAGGTGATGATGTTGTCCTGCCCGCAAGCGCGCGCGATGGCCGCGGCGGCGATGACGCCCGCCGCGGGGCCGGAGAGCGCGGTGCGCACCGGCAGCCGACGCGCGGTCGCGGTCGACATCACACCGCCGTTCGACTGCACGATGTGGAAGGTGCCGGCAAAGCCGTTCTGTGCCAGCGAGCCTTCGAGCTTGGCGAGGTAGTTGCCGACCACCGGCTGGAGATAGGCGTTGAGCGCCGTGGTCGAGGCGCGCTCGAATTCGCGGATTTCGGGCAACACCTGATGTGAGGCCGAGACATGCTCATTCGGCCATACCGCGCGGGCGGCATCGAGCGCGCGGCGCTCATTCTCGGCATTGGCGTAGGCGTTGATGAAAATGATGGCGAGCGCCTCGGCACCCTGCGCGCGGAGCGCCTCGGCCGCCGTCCGCACTCCGGGAATATCGACTAGGGCGCGCACCGTGCCGTCGGCAAGCGTGCGCTCCTCGACCTCAAGGCGCATGTCGCGGTCGCAAATTGGCAGGAATTCGCCCCACAGGCCCCAGGTCTTGCGGCGGTCGCGTCGCCGCATTTCCAGCACATCGCGGAAGCCGCGCGTGGTGATGACACCGATGCGCGGGCCGCGCCGTTCGAGCAGCGTATTGGTGGCGACCGTGGTGCCGTGGACGATGGAACCTAACCCCGCCATCGCGCCGAGCACGCCGAGACCCTGCATGAAACCACTCGATTCGTCGCCGCGCTGCGAGGGCACCTTGGCGGTGCGGAAGTTGCGTGCTGCGGCGTCGAACAGGAACAGGTCCGTAAATGTGCCGCCGACATCGACGCCGATGATGGGCTTGGCCGTGCTCATGCACGCTCCCCCCTCGTGCCGGAATCCAACCTTAGCGCCGTGGTCGCCGCCTCATCGACGCCACCGTCGCTATTCAACGCAACCCCATAATCTCGGCTTGCCGCCTCGCGCGAGACGAGGCCGAGCCGCACATCGCGGGCGACGCGCGCCGGCTCGCGCGTCCGTGGGTCACCAAAGCCGCCGCCGCCCGGCGTTTCGAGTCGCACGCGCTGGCCGCGCTTGATGCGCACATCGGTGGTCTTGGAAACGAGCGGTGGCGTGCGCTCACCGGCATCAGTGTCGAAATAAAAGCGGTTGAGCGCCGCCGGCTTGCCGCCGTTGACGCCGAACGGCGGATATTTGCCGCGCTCGCCGAGCAGGAACACGTCGGTGTCACCCTCGTTCAGCGCCTCGATTTCATAGATGGCGCCGAAGCCGCCGCGATGGCGGCCGGGGCCGGCGGAGTCCGGGCGCAATGCCCATTTGGTGAACATCACAGGATAGAGCGACTCGAGGATTTCCGCTGGCGGGATGGTCGCGGTGGAGATTGGGTTGTTGCCGTGGTTGAGGCCGTCACCTTCCGGATTGCCGCCGAGGCCGCCGCCAAAAAAACAGAACATTACCCAGCGCACGCCATTCTGCCGCCAGCCGGCGAGCGACAGTGCGTTGATGGTGGCGAACGGCCCGCCATTGGCGCGCTCCGGCGCCGCCTTGGCGAAAGCGCCGAACACGGTGTCGATCACGCGCAGGATCGTCTCCGTGTAGCCTCCGACCGGTTTCGGTGCCTTGACGCCAAGCAGTGTGGTCTCGGGGATAACGAAGTCGATTGGTGCGAGGCAGCCGGCATTGGCCGGCACGTCGGTAAACAGGTGCTTCAATGCGACATAGCAGCAGGCAACCGCGGTCGAGCGCGCGATGTTGAGCGGCCCCTGACACGGCGGCGAGGAACGCGAGAAGTCGAGCCTCATGCGGTCGCCGGCAATCGTCAGGTCGAGCGCGATACGCAGCGGTTGATCGGAAACGCCGTCATTGTCGAGGAAGTCGTCGTAGGAGTAACTACCGTCCGGCAGCGAGCGTATATTGGCGCGCATCAGCGCCTCGGCGCGCTCCGACAAAGCCTGCATCGCTGCGCTCACGGTGTCGTCGCCATATTCGTCGAGCAGCGCGTGAACCCGCTGTTCGCCGAGCTGCAGCGCATTGAGCTGGCCGTTGAGGTCGCCCCAATTTGACTGCGGCACGCGCGAATTGGCGGCAAGGATGTCAACGATGTCCTGCCGGAATACGCCGCCGCTGATAAGCTTCACCGGGGGGATGCGGAAACCTTCCTGGAAGCTCTCGGTCGCCTTGGCGTTAAAATTGCCAGGTACGTTGCCGCCGACATCGAGCCAGTGGCCGACCGAGGCAAGCCACGCGAACACCTTGTCATTGCGCATGACCGGCCGCACCAGCCGGAAGTCGTTGAGGTGGGTCCCGCCGTCATAGGGGTCGTTGAAGAGATAAGTGTCGCCCTCCTGCAATCCGCCGTCGGTGGCGACACGGTCGATCACGGCCTTCACCGCAAAAGCCATCGCGCCGACGAAGATCGGCAGGCCGGACGTGCCCTGCACCAGCGTCGCGCCGGTTTCGGAATGGTAGAGGCCGTGGCAGGCGTCGTGCGCCTCGGCAATGATCGGATTGAACGCCGAACGGAATAGCGTCGCATCCATCTCGTCGGCAATCTGAACCAGGCGGCCGTTCAGCACGGCCAGCGTAACCGGGTCGAGCGTGCGCATCAACGCTGTCCCGACTTGCGGTCCGGCGAAGTGTCGAGGCCGGCGTAGAATTTGCCGCGCTCCAGCATTTCCGGCGTGCCAAGCAGGCCGTTCAGCGCATCGAAGTCGAACATGCGCGTGCGGAAGGCGTCAGTAGTGCCGTTCGCCTTCAACGAGCCGTAGAAGTCCTCCGCCGCCTTGGCGAGCGCACGCACGATGGCGCCGGGAAAGATCACGAACGCAAAACCCAGTTCCTGCAATTCGCCCGCCGGCAGGATCGGCGTCTTGCCGCCCTCAACCATATTGGCCATTAACGGCGTCGCCTTGCCCACCAGCGCGGCGATCCGGCCAAGCTCGCTGCGCTCGCGCGGTGCCTCGATGAACAGCATGTCGGCTCCCGACTCGCGATAAAGCGCGGCGCGGGCAACCGCGCGGTCGAAGCCCTCGACCGCCACCGCGTCGGTGCGAGCAATGATCAGCGTCTCGTCCGAGGCGCGCGCATCGACCGCCGCCTTGATCTTGCCGACCATTTCGGGCGCCGGCACCAGCACCTTGTCGTCGAGATGGCCGCAGCGCTTGGGGAAGTCCTGGTCTTCGAGCTGGATCGCGTTCGCGCCGGCGCGCTCGAACAGCCGTACCGTCCGCACGACATTGAGCGCATTGCCATAGCCGGTGTCGGCATCGACGACGAGATGCGCGTCGACGCGATCACGAATGAGCGCCACGGTCTCGGAGACTTCGGTCAGGCTCACGAGGCCGATGTCGGGCCGGCCGAGCCGCGTATAGGCGATCGCCGCGCCGGATACATAGAGGGCTTCGAAGCCGGCCTTTTCGGCGATCAGCGCGGTAAGCGGATCGTAGATGCCCGGCGCGACGAGGATCGGCGGACGTGACAGGCGGGTGCGTAAGGAAAGCTTCGGCATGGGTCACATTCCCAGATAAGCGCGTTTGAGTTCGGGGTCAGAGGCGATGGCGTCGGCGGCGCCGGACATTACGAATTGTCCTTCGGCAAGGATGTAGGCCCGGTTGGCGACTTCGAGGCTTTGCATCACGTTCTGCTCGACCAGCATGATCGAAACGCCCTTGACGTGAATGCGTCGGATCAAGGCGAACAGTTCTTCGACCAGCAAAGGCGACAGGCCGAGCGACGGCTCATCGAGAATGAGCAGACGCGGCTCCGCCATCAGTCCCCGGCCAATGGCGAGCATCTGCTGCTCGCCCCCGGACAGCGTGCCGGCGATCTGTGTACGACGCTCGTATAGCCGCGGAAAAATATCGAACACGCTCTCACGGTTCTGCGCGCGGCGTTCGCCGGCACGGCGGTAACTGCCGAGATCCAGATTCTCGCGCACGGTGAGATTCGGGAAGATACGCCGGCCTTCCGGTACATGGATGAGCCCGCGGGCGACGATGTCGCGCGGCGTCTCACGCTCGATCGCCGCGCCATCGAAACGAATTGAGCCCGCGCGGGCGCGGACGATGCCGGAAATCGTGCGGTTCAAGGTCGACTTTCCGACGCCGTTCGACCCAAGCACCGCGACGATCTCGCCTTGATTGATGGCGAGATCGATGCCGCGCAGGACTTGGGTTTCGCCGTAGCCGGCGTGCAGGCCGTCGATCGCGAGCAGCGCGCTAGTGGCCATGACTCACTCCCAGTCGCGCGGCGGCGCCGTGGCCGAGATAGGCCTCGATGACGGCGGGATCGGCCGCGACCTTCGCCGGCGCGCCTTCCGCGATGATCTTGCCTTCGGCCAGCACGAAGACGTGCTCCGCAAGGCTCATCACCGCCTGCATTACATGCTCGATCATTACGATAGTAATGCCGCGGTCACGCAAGCTACGGATCATCGGGACGATTTCGCGGATCTCGGATGGATTGAGGCCCGCCAATACTTCGTCGAGCAGGAGAAGTTTCGGCTCGGTCGCGAGCGCCTTGGCGAGCTCCAGCCGCTTGCGGCCGGCGATCGTCAGGGTATCGGCCGGTTGTTCGAGCATCGCATAAAGGCCAACCTCGCGACTTACGTCGTCGGTGATGCGCTCGGCATCCTTGCGAGCGCGGTGACGCAGATGCGCACCTATGCGAATGTTGTCGCGCACCGACAGGCCGGCGAACGGCTGCACGATCTGGAAGGTGCGCGCGATGCCGCGCCGCGCAAGACGATAGGGCGGCTCGCCGTTAATCTCCTCGCCGAAAAAGCGGATTACGCCACCGCTCGGCTTGAGAAAGCCGGAAATCATCGCGAACAGTGTCGTCTTTCCGGCGCCATTCGGGCCGATGAGAGCCGTGATGCGACCTTCTGGCGCCGTCAGCGACACGTCGCTGACGGCTAGAAGACCACCGAAGCGGCGTGACACGCCCTGCACGGCAAGGAGCGGCTCAGCCACGGCCAGCCTCCGGGGTAGCTAATGCTTCGCCGGACTTGCAGAAGCGCTTGGTGAAGCCGGCAACACCGCCCATCAGGCCGCGCGGCGAGAACCAGACGACCAAGATCAGCACACAGCCGAACACCACGAGATCGAGGCCAGGCGCACCGCCCGTCACGAGCAGCGCCGCCTCACCCAGCATCCTTACGACCAGCGCGCCGAGCAACGGGCCAAACAGCGTGCCGACGCCGCCGATGATTGGCGTCAGCAGCGCCTCAATCGACATCCATGTGCCGTAGGCAATGCCGGAATCGACGAAAAGAAAGTACTGCGTATAGAAGCAGCCGGCCGCGGCCGTGATCGCCGCCGAAATCACCATCGCGCCAAGCTTGACCGCGGTGGCGTTGACGCCGAGCGCCATCGCGGCGTCCTCGTTTTCACGCACCGCGATCAGCCAGGCGCCGAAGCGCGAGCGCTCGATCAGATGCGTGACGACCAGTGCAGCGGCGACCAGCGTCAATATTACCCAGTAGAAGATCGCCCGGCTTTCGAACTGAAGCGCCTCGGGGCGCAGGTCGAGCTTCACCAGGGTCCCGACGCCGGCCCCGGTGATCGGGGCGACGCTCGCGACAATGCGCAGAACTTCGGCGAAGGCAAGTGTTACCAGCGCAAAATACGAACCGCGCAGTCCGGAGCGAAAACTCAGCGTGCCGACAACGGCACCGACCAGGGCCCCGCCGCCGATCCCCAGGCAGAATGCTGGCCATGCATTGACGCCGTAGCGCATTTGAAGGATCGCGGTGACATAAGCACCGGTGCCAAAAAAGGCCGCGTGGCCAAAGGAGTATTGTCCACCGTAACCGCCGAGGATGTTCCAGCCCTGCCCGGCCAACGCGATCATCAGCGTGAAGACGAGGAAGTTGAGCGTCACGTTGGAATGCACAACAAGCGGCACTGCTGCGAGCACCGCGACGACCACGACAATTGGAACGAATGTCTTCATGCCCGCGCTCCAAAAAGGCCGCGCGGACGCACCAGTAATACCGCGATGAAGATGAGAAAAATTCCGATCTGGCCGAGCGATTCACCGAGGAAAAGGCTCGAAAGGCTCTCGACGACGCCGATAATGAGACCGCCGATCAGCGCGCCAGGGACCGATCCCATGCCTCCCAGCACCACGATAGTGAAGGCAACGAGGATAAAAGCATTGCCCGCCGTCGGGTTGACGTAATAACTCGGGATCAAGAGGCAGGCCGCAATGGCGACGCAGGCGGTACCTAGGCCGAAAGTGACGGCGTAGATATGCGCGACGTCGATACCGGCAAGTTCCGCACCAAGCTTCTCCTTGGCAACTGCACGGATGGCGCGGCCAACATCGGTTCGGCCCATGATGAGCCAAAGCACGAAGGCAACGACGAATACTGCAATGAAGCCGACCAGCCGCGGCAGCGCGAGAAACGTGAAGCCGAGGTCTATGGTCTGGAACGCGTAAGGCAAATCAATGGTGCGCGTGTCGGCGCGGAATTCGAACAACAACGCATTCTCGATGACGACAGCGAGGCCGAGCGTCACCAGAAGCATGTTGCGATCGTCGCCATGCGATGCCGGCCCTATGACAAAACGCTGCAATGCGTAACCAAATACAAAGAACACTGGCGCTAGCACGAAGGAAGCAATGTAGGGGTCAAGGCCGAAGGTCTTGAAGACGAAATAGGCAGCAAACATGGCCGCGGTCAGCAGCGCGCCGTGCGCGAAATTAATGATGTGCAGGACGCCATAAATCAGCGTGAGCCCGAGCGCGACCAGCGCGTAGACCGCGCCGGTCAAAAGGCCGTTTAGGACAGCAGGAATCAGGATGACAGTCGACAACACGACGCTACTCGAACTGCAATAGGATGGGAGAACGGCCGTGGGCGGCGCAACGCCGCCCATGGCCCCAAGTGCGATCAGGCCTTCATCGGGAAGATCGGTTTCCCGTTGGCAAACTGCGGCGGCAGGATCACCTTGATGTCGTTGCCCTGAACCTGGGTGCTGCACGGTGCCGCACCCTCATTCTGGCCATCGACAAACTTGGTCGGACCGTAAGGCATGATGTGGCCGGACCAGGTCGAGCTCGCCAGCGCAGCGATGAGCTTGGCGCGGTCCGCAGAACCTGCCCGCTCCAACGCATCGGCGATAAGGCCGACACAGCTGTAGTTGAGATAGACTTCATAGGTGAAGAACTGACCCTGCCCTTCGACCTTCTTCTTCAGCGCCTGCGCCTTGTCGCTCAGCGGATTGAACCAATGATTGCAGTCCATGATGCCCTTGGCGGCGTCCGGGAACTCTTTCACGAACTTATACGATGACGCCGCGCCGCCGAGCACCGAGTAGATGCCCTTCGGCTGCACATGCTGCTGCAGCATGGTGCGGGCAAGCAGCACATACTCGTTGTAGTAGTTTGCCGGGATCACGAGATCCGGGTTGTTCGCCTTGATCTTCAGCACAACACTGTTGAAATCGCGGGTCGGCGTCGGATGGGCAATAGTCTCCAGCACCTGGAAGCCTTTGCCCGGCAATTGCGCATTGAGGAGCTTGGCAAGGCCAGAACCGAACAGCGAGTCCTCGTGAACGATCATCACGGTCTTCGCCGGCTTGCCGGCCTGATCGTTGATCTTCACCAGATTGTCGAGTGCGGCCTTGGCAATCACACCGAATCCGGGGCCGAAACGGAACGTGTTCTTAAGTCCGCGCTTGACGATCTGGTCGGCGACGCCAATGTCGACAACATACGGAAGATCGTAGCGCGCCGCGGCCTGCGTGGTAGCAAGGCAGATCGACGACGCATAGCCGCCGACGATGCAGGCGACACCGGCCGAATTCATCTTTTCTACTTCCGCGGTGCCGCCCGCAGGCGTCGATTGGGCGTCGCCGGCTACCCCCTCGATTTTGGCGCCGCCAAGGGTCTTGATGCCGCCGGCCGCGTTGATTTCCTCGATCGCCATCATGGCGCCGAGACGCCCCTGCGTGCCTGAGTAGGACAGAGCACCAGTCACCGGATGCAGCACGCCAAGCTTCACGCTCTTGCCCTGGGCACGCAGCACCGCCGGCATGGCGATAGTGCCGGTCGCAGTCGCCGCGGCGCCGAGCGCGGTAGTCGCGAGAAATTGGCGTCGGCTGAAATGAGTTTTCTGGTCAGACATTGTCACTCTCCCTCTTGGTTTAACGTGGCGCCATTACGCCAGCCGATTTGGCTTTGCTTCGCAGTTTGCTCGATGCCGAATTCCTGCCGGCGATGTAGCCGTCCCGGCGCATGATCGGTGCCCAGCCCCGCGTCTTGGCAGCCCCGGAGCGCACCAGATCGATCTCGAAGGCATAGCGGTCTGGCCGATAGAACGCGTGGAGATGTTCAACACCACGCCCGACCTGATCGTAGACAACACGGACAAGCTCGATCAAAGGCGAGCCGCCACGCACGTCAAGCGCGCGCGCCACGTCGGGCGTCGCCAACCCGGCGCTGATGCGCTGGCGCGCGCGGCCTACTTTCACGCCGGCGCGCTCAAGCAGGTCGAGCAGCGGGCGCGCGGCGAGTTCCTGCCGGGTGAAGGTCACCGAGACACTCTCTGGCACATGCGTAATCAGATACGAGAATGGCAGCCCATCGACCGAGCGCACGCGGACCGCACGCTGCAACAACTGGTCTGCACTGACACCGAGCGCTTGTGCCGCGGCGCCTTCGGCCGCGACATAATCGAACGACAAGAGCTTCGCTGTCGTACTGCGGCCCATTTCGGCGAGGTTGGCGAGCACGCCGGAAATATCCGCGGTAATCGGCGCCGGCGACGGACGATATATGACGGTAGTGCCGGCGCTGCGACGCCGCTCGATCAGCCGCTCGCGAGCAAGCTCGTGCAGCGCCCGGCGCACCGTGACGCGCGAAACACCATGCGCGCTCGCCAGTTCGTTTTCATTGGGCAGTCTGGCACCAAAGGCGACGGCGCCACTGAGGATACGGTCACGCAGGACCAGATAGACCTGCTTCGCCTTTGCTTCGCCAAGCCAGTCGCGCAATGCAACGCTCCCCAAACGCGCAGGCGCTGGGCCCGCTTTACTTAGTATTCTTTAGCATACAATATTGCCGACCCTCGACAAGCCTTCCAGCATCGAGGCGGACGAACAAAACGCACCATGGCCGAGCCGCAGACCCTCTTCGACAAACTGTGGGCGGCGCACGAGATCGTGCGCCGCGAGGATGGCGCCGTGCTCCTTTGGGTCGACCGGCATTATGTCCATGAAGGCTCGTTTCACGCGTTCAGCCAGATGAAGGCGCGCGGTCGTCATGTCGCTGAACCAGCCCTCACCTTTGGCTTCGCCGACCACTACGTGCCGACACGCGGACGGCAGACCGGCATTGCTGATCCCGAAATCGCGGAGATGGTCCGGAAGCTCGAGGCCAATACTGCCGACAGTAAAGTCACGCTGTTCGGTCTGCGCGATCCGCGCCAGGGCATTGTCCATGTGGTCGGCCCCGAGCAGGGCCTCACCCTGCCGGGTCTGCTGATCGTCTGCGGCGACAGCCATACCTCCACGCACGGCGCCCTCGGCGCCTATGCCTTCGGCATCGGCGCATCGGAAGTCGCGCATGTGCTCATGACGCAGACCCTCTGGCAGAAGAAGCCGAAGCGCATGCGCATCACTGTCAACGGCAAGACCGCACCCGGTATCGCAGCCAAGGATATCGCACTTGCCATCATCGCCCACATCGGTGCCGACGGCGCGCAGGGTCACGCCATTGAATTCGCTGGCAGCGCAATCAGCGCGCTGCCGATCGAGGGACGGCTGACCCTTTGCAACATGTCGATCGAGGCCGGAGGCCGCTGCGGCATGGTCGCTCCCGATGCGACCACGATCACCTATCTGAAAGATCGCCCCTTCGCGCCGAAGGGCGCCGACTTTGACCGCGCGGCCGAACGCTGGACGGCGCTCATCTCGGACGCCGATGCCACCTTCGATTGCGAGGTGACGCTCGGCGCCGACGGCATCGCGCCGATCGTCACGTGGGGCACGACGCCCGATGACGCGCTGCCGATCGATGGCCGCGTACCCGACCCGGCCGGCGAGTCGAATCCGGCACGCGCGACATATATCCGCGAAGCGCTGGATTATATGGGCATCGCGCCGGGCACCAGACTGACGGACATCGCAGTCGATCGCGTGTTCATAGGCTCGTGCACGAATTCGCGCATCGAGGACCTACGCACCGCCGCGGCGGTCCTATTTGGTCGCGTTAGCAAGGTTCCCGGCCTGGTGTCACCTGGCTCGTCGCAAGTGAAGCGACAAGCTGAAAACGAGGGATTGGACAAGATCTTCCGTGACGCCGGTCTTGAATGGGTGGACTCCGGATGCTCCATGTGCGTCGGCATCAACGGCGATCTAGTTCCGTCCGGCGAACGATGCGCCTCGACCACCAACCGGAACTTTCGCGGCCGGCAGGGACCCGGCGCCCGCACACATTTGATGTCACCGGCGATGGTCGCCGCCGCCGCCGTGACCGGTCACCTTGCCGACGTGCGCCCGCTGCTCGCCGGACGAACGGTCTAGGAGCTGAGCATGGAAAAATTCACCCAACTTACCGCCACGGTCTGTCCTTTGATGCTTCCGAACATCAACACCGATCAAATTCTTCCGGCGCGCTACCTCAAATGGCCGCGCACGAAAGGTCTCGGCGCTGTCCTTTTCCAGGATCTGCACCTCGATGCCCAAGGCAAGGCGCGCACGGATTTCGCGTTCAACGACCCGCGCTGGCATGGCGCCAGAATCCTGCTTGCCGGGCGGAATTTCGGCGGCGGCTCGTCGCGCGAAGCGGCCGTGTACGCCGTTTACGACCATGGATTCCGCTGTGTGATCGCGCCGTCGTTCGGCGACATCTTTGCCCAGAATGCCGTGAAAAACGGATTGTTGACCGCGGTCGTGTCCGAGAACGACGCGACGGCGCTTGCAGCGGCGGTAACGACTGATCCGAAACAGGCCGTGACGATCGACCTTGAACGCCAGACGATCATCTGCGGCAAACATAACTACACCTTCGTGATCGATCCTGTCAGTCGCAACCAACTCATCAACGGCTGGGATGATGTCGACCTGACTGAAAGCTACCGGGAAAAAATTTGGCAGTTCAAAGCACTCTACCGGACTAGCCTCCCTTGGGCGGTCCCACCATCCGATCGATCGTGATGAAGGCAGTGTTATTCCGGTCGCCGGACCTGTTCGGCACTCGAACCTGGTTTCGATCGGCGTCCTTGCCGCAATCAACCTCTGGTTGGCTTCCCGGACTGACTCCGCCCCCCGGGAAAGCCCCATTGCCAACAACGCGGAATTTTAGGTCTAATGCTGCAATTACGGAGGTGCGCTATGACAAACCAACAACTCTACGCGTTATTGACATCGGCCGCCCTGGTCGGAGGTCTTTTCATCGTCTCAACGGCATCAGTCTTTGCCGCGGACAAAGTCATCAAGATTGGCGGTTTATTCCCGATTTCGGGGCCGGGATCGTATTTCGGCGTGCAGGACAAACAGGGCGTCGAACTGGCAATTGAACAGCTCAACAAATCCGGCGTGAATGGTTACAAGTTCGAAGTTCATTACGAAGACTCGTCTTGTGGCCCCCTGCCCGCAACCCAAGCGGCCAAGCGCATGATCGAGCAATACAAGCCCGACGTTGCGATCGGCGAGGAATGTTCGGATGCTACTCTCGCCATCATGCCGATCATGGCGCAGGCCAAAGTCCCGTTACTGAACGCAGGCTCTTCCTCGATCAAAGTTACCGAGCCAGGCAATCCATATACGTTCCGAATTATGCCCAATGAAGTCATGCAGGGAGTTGATATCGCCACGAATGCCTACAAGCGACTTAACGCTCGCACCGCGGTGCTGCTGCACGAAAACACCAATGCCGGCATCGGAAACGCCAAAGTTTTCGCCGATACATTCACCAAGCTCGGTGGAAAAATTCTCGCCGATATCGGCTTCGGGCGCGACGTGAACGACTTTACGTCGATTGCGACTCGCATTGCCGGTCTCGGCAAGGTTGATGTCATTCCCACATACACTCTTGAGGGTCAGGGCTTGAAAATTACGCAAGCATTGGCTCAGGCCGGGGTCGTAAAGGGTGGTGGTGGCAGCTCGATACAACTCGGCACGATCTGGTTACCCTTCGGCTTCGAGCAAAAGGCTGGAAAGGCGGCGATTGGCTATGTTCGCATCGTCCAGTTCGATCCCACCGATAAACGCGATACTGTGCGCAACTTCATTCAAGCCTTCAAAGCCAAGTACAACCAGGATCCGACCCACATCAACGCCCACGCTTATGATCAGATCATGCTGATTGCCGATGTGGTGCGTCGCGGGGCGAAGGATGCCCAGTCAATTCGCGACGGTCTTGCGGCCACCAAGGATTTTTCGGGGGTAACCGGCAGTGTCGCGTTCGACAAGACCAATCAGAATATCAAGATGGATACGGTCCACTACATGGAGACGAAGCCAGACCTGTCCTGGAACGCTTTGAAGTGGAATTAACCCTGCGGATATGCTGACGGTCATCCTCCAGCAGGGGATCAATGGCATTGTTGTGGGGAGCCTCTACGTGCTGGTCGCGTTGGGGCTTACCCTCATTTATGGGGTGTTGGTCCAGATCAACTTCGCCCACGCCGATATTGTCACGCTGGGGGCGTTCGCTGCCTATTTTGTCACGCATCTCCTGAGCGGCAACTATTTCGCTGGCATCGCCGTCGCACTGGTTGTCGGAGGTGTTCTGGGGTGGTTGGTGAACGCCGTCATTTTTGCGCCCTTGCGAGAGCGCGGCAATGAGCTGTTGCCGCTGATTGCAACCATTGGCGTCTCCATCATGCTGCAAAACGCGATGCTCGTCCTGCTCGGACCTATCCCCTACGCATTCGATACGCCTTACAGCAACAGTGTGATCCGTTTCGGCGGCATCTTTTTTACCGTGCAGAATATGTTGATCATCGTGGTGTCCGCAATCACGATCGGACTGCTTTATGCGTTCATGAAATTCACAATTATCGGTAAGGCTCTGCGCGCGGTCTCGCAAGATCGGGAAACTGCCGGCCTCATGGGCATCAATCCCAATCATGTCATCATGCTGACATTCGTTATTGCCTCGGCGCTGGCAGGCATGAGCGGAGCGATGCTCGGTCCGGTGCTGGTGCTCACGCCATTTGCGGGAACCTCAGTCATCGTCAAAGCTTTCGCCATCGTGATCATTGGAGGCTTCGGCAACGTCGAAGGGACGATCATTGCCGGCCTGATTGTGGGGTTGATCGAGAGCTACACGACCCAATTCCTCGATCCTGGCCTGATCGACATTGTCGTCTTTGCACTGCTACTTCTCATGCTCGCCGTGCGCCCAACCGGCCTGATCGCCGAGAAACGCGAAGAAAATGTCTGATCCTTCGACCGCGCAGCGGCCGGCAGCGTCGGTGGCAGGTGCGGTTTTTGCATCGCGGCGGTTTTGGCTCGTCATGGTGGCAATCCTGATCGGCGTGTTGCCAATGGTCTTTTCCGATTCTTATTGGCGGACGAACCTGATCGTATGTGCGATCAATGTCCTGCTGGCGATCGGATTGGATTTTGTGCTCGGATATGCCGGCCAACTCAATCTCGGACAGTCAGCCTTTTATGGAATTGGTGCTTATGCTTCGACTCTGCTGATCATGGGCCTTGGGCTGCCATTTTGGATATCGTTTCTTTGCGCCGTTCTGTTGGCGGGATTCGCCGGCATGCTGTTGTCGCTCTTCGCAGTCCGCTTGCGCGGGCATTACCTTGCCATCGCATCGCTTGGCTTTGCCGTCATCACCTATCAAATCCTGCTCAATTGGATCAGTCTCACACAGGGACCGCTCGGCATCTACGCCATTGCTCCGCCTCCGCCGCTGAAAATTCCCGGCCTGGCTGCAATTGAATTCAGCAATCTCGCCAATCTTTTTTATCTGACGGCGGGCTTTGCGCTGCTGACCTATCTCCTGCTCGATCAGCTGGTACGCTCTCCCATCGGTGAAACCTTGACCGCAATCCGCGAAGACGAAGTGTCCGCCGCCTCGCTTGGCATCAATTGCAACAGGTGGAAGGTATTTGCGTTCGCTGTCAGCTCCGCGGTCGCCGGCGCTGCCGGCTGCTTTTACGCGAGTTTTGTCGGCACTCTGGTTCCGGATGCTTTCTTCATCACAGAATCTTTCACTATCCTGGCAATGGTCATTGTCGGTGGCATGGGGACCCTGATCGGCCCGGTGCTGGGAGCCATCCTCCTAACCGTCCTGCCGGAACTATTGCGCGGTATCGGGGACTTACGCCTGATCGTCTACGGCGTGTCGGTCACGCTCGTCGTGCTGTTTTTGCCAGGAGGTATCGTGCAGGCTGCGCGTCTCGTCATGACGCGTTTGCGCGAGCGGATGACAGGCGTCAGAGCTGAGAGCCCGCCATGATTGCCCATGCTGGAAATCCGCAGCAAGGTCAAAGTGGCGGCAACCTCATTCTGTTTCACGCAACCGGACTACAAAAGCGCTTTGGCGGCGTTCAGGCCGTCCGCGATATCTCGCTCAAGATCCCCGCCGGCGTAGTATTTGCCGTCATTGGACCGAATGGCGCCGGCAAATCGACGCTACTCAATCTCATGAGTGGCATATACCAGCCCGACGCAGGCCAAATGACTTTCGCCGGCGTCAAGCTCGTGGGTATACCCGCCCATCGACGCGTGCGGCAGGGCCTGGCGCGGACGTTTCAGAAAATTCGGTTGTTCAAGCAACTGTCCGTACTCGAAAATGTGATAGCCGGATTTCATATTCGCCATGACATTTCCGCCTGGCAATATGTCCTGCACGGTGCCCCATTTCGACGCGACCAAGCGCGTTGGCGCGATGAGGCGATGGAACTCTTGAATTTTGTTGGGTTAGGGGATCGCTCGCACGTGGTCGCCGGCTCGCTATCCTACGGCGAGCAACGCATGCTCGAAATCGCACGCGCGCTAGCAACAGCGCCACGTCTGCTGATGGTCGACGAGC
Organism: uncultured Alphaproteobacteria bacterium; assembly: GCA_963828695.1. Lineage (GTDB taxonomy): Bacteria > Pseudomonadota > Alphaproteobacteria > Rhizobiales > Xanthobacteraceae > Pseudolabrys. The sequence continues at coordinate 1,019,542 of CAWHFS010000002.1, forward strand.
CAGCCGCCGGCCTCAATGCGTCCGAAGTAGAGGCCCTTCTGACGCGGATCGTAGCGCTACGCGAACGCGGCATCACGATCGTAATGGTCGAGCATAATATGGATCTGGTGATGAAAATCGCCGACCGCGTGCTCGTCATGGATTATGGGGAGTATCTTTTTGAGGGCGTGCCGAGCGAGGTTCAAGCGCATCCCGGCGTGATTGCCGCCTATCTCGGGGCTGAAGTCCAGTGAAAGCCTTGCTCACAATGGAAGCAATCGAGCTCGCCTATGGCCAGGTGCCGGCCTGCCGTGACATCACGATTTACATTGACGAAGGCGAAATCGTCACTTTGATTGGCGCCAACGGGGCCGGCAAATCGACGACCTTGCGGGCAATTGCCGGCGCTCTGCTTCCGCGCGCCGGCGTGATTCTGTTCGAGGGTAACGATATCACTCGACTTCCTTCCTACGAACGCAGCAAAATCGGGATCGCGCTCGTCCCTGAGGGCCGCCATGTCTTTCCGTTTTTAACCGTGCGTGAAAATCTTGAGCTTGGCGGCTTTAAATTTCGCCGGGATGCAGGAAAAATTCGAACGCTCATCGATCGAATGTTTGCAATGTTTCCCAAGCTTAGCGAGCGCTCCACGCAAAATGCGGGCACCCTCAGCGGTGGCGAACAGCAAATGCTGGTGCTTGGCCGCGCCATGATGTCGGAGCCACGTTTGCTTTGCCTGGACGAGCCATCGCTCGGATTGGCCCCGATTGTCGTGCAAGACATTTTTCGCACGATCCGTTCGATCAACACAGCCGGCACGAGCGTTCTTTTGGTCGAACAAAACGCGCGCTATGCCCTGGAGACCGCAAACCGCGGCTATGTGCTGCAAACCGGGTCGATTATCGCATCGGGGTCATGCGGCGATCTCAAGCAGGATCGACGGGTCCAGCAGGCCTATCTCGGCGGGAACGCCGCGGCGGGCAATTCAACGGTGGTATCTGCGCCATGACCAATGCCGCGCTGAGCGGAAAATCCGCGATCGTCACCGGCGCCGGCAGCGGAATTGGGCGATCGATCGCAACGACATTCGCAGCAGCTGGCGCCACGGTGATGTGCCTCGACTTAGATCTGGATGCAGCCGAGGAAACCTCTCGAATGATCGCGGAGGCAGCCGGTCGCTCGTTGCCGCAGTGCTGCGACGTCAGCGTCGAAGCCGAGACCCGTGCCGCCGCCGAAGCGGCGCATTCCGCGTTCGGGCGCATTCATATTCTGGTCAACGCTGCCGCAACCGATGACCCAAATGGCACAGTTCTCGACACCCCACCTGCCGACTGGACCCGTGTCTTTGCGGTCAACGTAATGGGGGCATTCCTGATGAGCCGCGCGGTATTGCCCGCGATGATCGCATCGGGCGGCGGCAATATCATCCATATCGCATCGCAGCTCGGCCGCGTCGCCGCGCCGGCACGGGTTGCCTACTGCGCCTCCAAAGGCGCAATTATCCAATTAGCGAAGGCGATGGCCGTGGACCATGCGGCGCAAAACATTCGTGTCAACGCGTTGTCCCCTGGCGCGGTCGAAACACGGCGCCTTGTGTTGCGATTCGGCGATATGGAGACAGCGCGCCAAATCGCTGGACCGAAACACCTGCTCAATCGGCTCGGACAACCGGACGAGATCGCGCAGGCCGCGCTGTTTCTCGCTAGCGACGCCGCAAGTTTCGTGACCGGCGCAGACATGCTGGTCGATGGCGGCTACACGACAACCTGAGCTGGCTTCATCCTTACGCTAGCGGCCGAGAATTGCCGTTACCATTGCGCGCGGGTCACGCGTGCGCCAGGTGCCGATATCGACGGTATGAAAGAAGTCAGCGAGATGCTGATTGAAGGCCGCCGGATCTTCAAGATTGATGGTATGGCCCGCATTGGGCATGACGACGAGTGCAGCGGTCGGAATCGCGCGTTTCATCAAAAGACCCGGCTCCAGACAAGGCCAATCCTCGTCTCCGGTCATCACCAGCGTGGGCACGGTAAGAGATTTCATCTCGTCGACGAGATCGAACAAGGAAGGACGCCTCTTTTGCACGCCGCGCATGGTGAGCGCCGCCCCTTCCGTCGAGTGGTCCATCAGTTGATCGGCGAATTCCCGCCAACCGCGGGGATCTTTGTTCTGGAATTGGACACGCGTCGGACCCAGTGCGTAGGCCTCCGCAGCCTTGGCCATGCCCTGCTCCTCAAAACCTTTTGCCGCAGCTTCTGCCTCCTCGGCAAATTGTGCGCGCTTGTCAGGGGCCGCTCCGTAGCCGCAGCCCGCAACCACGAGCGAACGAGCGCGTTGGGGGTAGGTAAACCCGAAATGGAGGGTGGCAAACCCGCCCATGGATAGACCGACGATATGGGCTTTATCGATCTTGAGCGCATCCAGCACCGCACGAATATCGTCGCGCGCGCGCTCCTGGGAATAGCGCTCGGCGTCCTTGGGAACGTCCGATGGCGGGTAGCCACGCGCGTTGTACGCGATGCAACGATAACGCTGCCCGAAGCAGCGAATTTGCGACTCATAGGAGCGGACATCACCGGCGAATTCGTGGACGAACACGATTGGAATCCCACTCCCCACGTCTTCATAGTAGAGCTTGACGCCATCGTCTGTTGTAAGGTGGGGCATCGCAATCCTCGTGCTGCTGATTTCAGAAATTTAACGTCCGTGCCGACAATCCGGCATCAACCACCACGACCGCGCCGCTGTTGTAGCTGCAACGGTCCGAGGCGAGGTATGCAATCATGGCGCCGACTTCATCCGGCGCGCAGGCGCGACCAAACGGCAGTGGCTTGAAAAGATCGCGCCAATTATCGGCATTGCCCGTCCGGTCGTGTGCCTTTTTCTTCATCAACCCGACCAGCCGTTCGGTCTCGACCGGGCCGGGATTGATTGAAATAACGCGAATGCCATCTTGCGGACTGACGCTACCGAGGGACTGACTGAATGCCATTAGCGCCGCGTTGCCAGCGACACCGCAAATGTACTCCGGATCGTGCGTCTGTGCCGCGTTACCAGTAACGTTGATGATTACACCAGTGCGCCGATCTTTCATCAGGCCGTAATAGGCGCGACACATATTGATGTAGCCGAACACTTTAAGATCCCAAGCTTTGCGCCAGGTCTTTTCATCGACGTCGAGAAGCTTTCCGCCGGGGATCGCGCCGGCATTGTTCACCAGGATGTCGATGCTCGGAAACTTTGTCACCAGTCGATCGACATTATTGCTGTCAGATAGATCGGCCGCGAATGTTTGAACGTCGACTGTGCTCTTGCGTGCTATTGCGTCCTTGGCGGCCGCTAAATCGTCGGCACTACGCGACACCAGGATGACGTTACAGCCTTCGGCAGCCATGCATTCCGCCGCCGCCCGTCCAATGCCCTTGGAGGCGCCGGTAATCAACGCGACTTTGCCTGCAAGATTCAGATCCATAAATTGCATCCGTATTGGGACGGCGAATACGAACAGTTCGCCACCCGTGAGCACTTTGGCGGATCGTAAAATTGAAACTTAACTATGACGAGTGCGCCGCTGCCATACAAGGGTGGATCGAGCAGTTCATGCCTGCGGTGCGCGAGATGCCTCAACCATTCGGCGAATTCCCATTCGGTGATCCACCTTTGGCGCGAAGTCAAAATCGCGTTGGGCCGGACCGATGTCGAGCGGCCCACGCGCAGCTCGGGCGACATTGTCATCGACGACAAGTTGCACCGGCTTGCCGTTGCCGGCAGCGGCGGCTAGATCTTCAAGCGTTACCTGCTCGGGATAGGCGATGAAATAGAAGAGCTGGCGGCGCCGCGCAGAAAAGCAGGCCGCGACAGCAGCATCCGCGGCATCGTCGACATAGATGTAGGGCCAGTCGGTTGTCGGCTCCACAGCTGCCGGTCCACCACCCACAGCCGCGGCGACAATATCATCGACGACGAAGCGCGTACGGCGCCCGGGCCCATAGATTCCAGTGAAGCGCAGCGAGCAAAGATCGAGCGGCACGCGCTGCCACAAGCCGCGCAGCACCATATCGACCGCCGCCTTGGCACAGCCATAGGTGCTGGTAGGGCGCAACGGATAATCGTCGTCGATCGGAACCTTTTCGTAGAAATTGCCGACTGCCGACACCGACGAACAATAAATGAATGTCTTGACCTCGCTTGCCAGCGCGGCCTGCAGCAAGTTGAGGCTGCCTGTGACATTGATATCCATCACGCGCGCAGGGTCGTCGGCAAGGACCATTGGACCGGATACGCCACCACAATGCATGACGTGGGTCACACATTTCCTGTGTAACAATTCGCCCAGCCACTCGCGGTCGGAAAGATCGCCAATGATGTGCGGGCACGTTGCATCCGGCGTCGGCACGGGATCGAGCCCGACTGCATGATGGCCCGCTTGCAGGAGACGCGGCATCACCGCGGCGCCAAGAAATCCGCTTGCGCCTGTTACAAGGACGACAGCCATCGGCCCGATCACACAATCTTGGCGGTGCGCAGCCGCTCGATATCTGCAGTTTCATAACCCAAGGCGCGCAGAACCTGATCGGTATGCTCCCCGGCCTCAGGCGTCATCGAAGCGATGCGTGCCGGTGTGCGCGACAATTCTATTGGTTCACCGACGATATGGGTATCGCCGCGCGCATGATGGTGGCACGGAACGGCAATGCCGAGATGCTGAACCTGCGGATCTGCGAAAACCTCGTCGAGTTTGTAAATTGGCCCTGCCGGCACACCGACCGTTTCCAGACGTTGCAGCCATTCGGCCGAACTGCGCGTTTGAAAGACCAAATTGAGCAATTCCATGAGTTTCGGCCGGTTGCGATATCGGTCTGCAAGTGTCGCGTAGTCGGGATTGGCAGCAAGATCAGGCCGATCCAGCGCCTTGCACAGGGCGCGCCATTGGCCGTCGCCGCCAACGCCGATGTTGATGTACCCGTCGGCAGTTTTAAGCACACCCATCGGAGTCGAGTAGGGATGGTCATTGCCAGCTTGCCCCGGCACCTCGCCCTCAACCAGGTAGCGCGCCGCCTGGAAATCCAGCATCGCGATCTGTGATTGTAACAGCGACGTCTGCACCCATTGACCGACGCCGGAGCGCTCGCGCTCGGCGAGTGCAATAAGGATTCCGCTCGCGGCATAAATACCGGCAGACGAATCCGCCACGGCAATGCCGGCCCGCATCGGTCCCTGCCCCGCAAAGCCGGTCACCCACATCATTCCGCCCATGCCTTGTGCGATTTGGTCAAAGCCGGCCCGCAAGCGGTACGGGCCAGTTTGTCCGAAGCCGGAAATCGAGGCGAGAATGATGCGCGGATTAACGGAGCGCAGCGCCTCATATCCGATGCCAAGCCGATCTTTAACGTCAGGACGGAAATTCTCCACAACGATATCGGCGTTTTGCGCGAGCCGCATAAAGATTGCGCGCCCCTCCGCTTCCTTAAGATTGAGCGTCAGTGAGCGCTTGTTACGATGCAGGTTAATCATATCGTAGCCGTGCCGCGGCCCGCTCATCCCCTCGTTTGGATCGACCCCCGGCGGGGCTTCAATTTTGAGCACGTCGGCACCGAAATCCGCCAGAATCCGGCAGCAGGTCGGCCCCGCCCGGGCACGCGTCAGATCAAGAACATTCAGGTGAGACAGTGCGGAGGCGGCGGCTGGTCCCGTCATGCAAAAAGCTCTGTGTTATTGCCAAGAAGATCGCGAATGCCGGCTGGAACGCGGGCGTGCCAATCAGTGATTTTCTGCACGTGAGTCGCGAGCGCAATGAGATCAAGATCGCGGCCAGGACGTCCGACAATCTGCAGCGCGATCGGCAGGCCGCGGTCATCGAAGCCCACCGGCATGGCAATCGCGGGGAATCCAAGCATGTTGACAAAGCGGCAATATCCGCTGAGTTCATACAAGCGGCGGCCGCTAAATGACGGCGAGGTCGGATCCGCTTCGACCAGCGGCGGCGTGCGGATGGCCATCGCCGGCAGGATAACAGCGTCGGCGTTTCCCAAAATCTGCTCCGCGAAATCCTTGGCCAACCGTGGCCGTAAGTCACGGCTTGCCGTGAGCGCTGCGTCATCGATCGTCAAGCCTTTTGCAAGCCGTTTGCGCAGAACCGGACTGATCGCCGGATGGTCGAGACGGCTTGCATGAATGCGGGCGGCTTCACCCTGCATGACAAGCAACGCCTGCGCATCAATGACCTTGAGCGCGGGAAAGCCCGCAACGCTTGAAACAGCGATACCGCAGGTCTGCATGGCATCGATGCCATCTTGGCAGGCCTGACGAAGCGGGAGTTCGGCGCCATCCAGGGCGTCTTTCATGACAACAACTCGTTCAATTGGTGCCGGTGAACGGGCGTGCGCTGTCAATAGGGCGGCCGCTGGCGCTAGATCGGCAGCGCTGCGTGCAAAGAGACCAATACAATCGAGAAACGGGGCCAGTGGCAATGCGCCTGCGGCACTCACCACATCCCACGTCGGCTTCCACCCGGTCACGCCGCAACAATGAGCAGGGATACGCACCGACCCACCGGTATCCGAGCCAAGGGCGATCACGGCCGCGCCACTGCCGACCGCAACTGCCGATCCGGATGAGGATCCGCCGGTGATAAAATCGGGATTCCACGGATTCCGTGGGTATGGAGAAACGGCGTTATAGCCGGACGGCTCGTATGCAAGCTCGGTCATCGCCGTGAAGCCCAGGCGGCACGCGCCGGCATCATCGAGACGTCGCAACACATCAGCATAGCCATGCAAACCGAAATCCAGCACTTCCGCCAGGCCACCCTTCGGACGATGGCCTGGCGCAACAAACAAATCCTTCACCGCATAGGGAACGTACGAAAGTACATCGCCTTCGGACGAACCTGCATGCGGTTGCTGAATTTCGACAAAGGCGTGCAGACGCGGTTCGAGTCGGCGAATTCTGTCGAATGCGGTCGTTGCAACGATTGATTGCGTATGTTTATCGAGCGCCGCCCATTCCGAAAATCGCACGCTTTCAGTCATGTTGAAATGATTTCCGGCTCTAGCTGTGAGCTTTCAATAGGTTGTCCATCCGGCCCTGACCGAGGAAGCTGAAGGTGTCGAGACTTCAGTTTTTCCGAGGAGAGGACCGGATGAACATCCATAAGAATGCCCGGCTGACGCCGTCAGGTCGAGAGCGGATTGTTCGGCAAGTCGCGAGCGGGCAGACGCTGGAGGCTGTCAGCCAAGCCGCAGGCGTCTGCCCTCGGACAGTTCGCAAGTGGGCGGAGCGCTACCGCAGCGAGGGCCTGGCGGGGTTGACCGATCGCAGCTCGCGACCGCGCCAGCTGTACCGGCCGACCCCGCAGGCCACTGTCGAGCAAGTCGAGCGGCTGCGTCGCCAGCGCTTCACCGGCAAGCAGATCGCCGCCGAGTTGCGCATCTCGCCGGCCACCGTCAGCCGCATTCTCAAGCGCCTGGGGCTCAACAAGATCGGGGCGCTGGAGCCTGCTGCGCCGATCCGCCGCTACGAGCGCGAGCGGCCGGGCGAACTGATCCACCTCGATATCAAGAAGCTCGGCCGCTTCACGCGTGCCGGGCATCGTGCGACCGGCAGGCGGCAAGGCTGCCGCAATAAGGGCGCCGGCTGGGAATTCGTCCATATCGCCATTGACGATCACTCGCGCGTCGCTTTCGCCAGGATCATGCCCAGCGAGAAGAAGCGTAGCGCAACCGCCTTCCTTAAGGCCGCGCTCGCCTACTACGAGAGCCTCGGCATCAAGGTCGAGCGCGTCATGACCGACAACGGCTCCTGCTACAAGTCCTTTGCCTTCCGCAGGCTGTGCAAGCGGCTCGGCCTGCGCCACATCCGCACGAAACCGTACACGCCGAAGACCAATGGCAAGGCCGAGCGTTTCATCCAGACCAGTTTGCGCGAATGGGCCTATGCTCAGGCCTACTCAAACTCACGACAGCGAAAAGCCGAGCTGCCCGCCTGGCTGTACCGCTACAACTGCCGTAGGCCCCACGCCGGCATCAATGATAGAACACCCATCAGCAAACTCGGTCTCCCCGAGGACAACCTGTTGAGACTCCACAGCTAGCGACCTGATTGCTATTGTGGGTTCAAATATGGGGGTGTGGACATCATTTTCGAATAAGGTTTTCGGTCCATATGGTCAGTCTCTCACTCCGTTCAGCGAACTGGAATTATAAATTCAAGCCTGATTCTTGGCAGACTTCACCACCTCTTATTTCCGGGTTTAGGTTTTCGGCGCACACACGTGTGGCGATAATACATTTTACTCGCGCCAAACGGACACATGCGCGTTTAATCCTATCGCGCGTCCTGCTCATCGGTATAAAATGACGGCTTGACCGGGTAATGCGGGCCGTCAAAAACTTCAACGACCACCGTTTCCTCATGGGCTATCGCCGGACCATGAACATTGCCCTTCGGATTGCAATAGAAGCATCCTTGTGTGAGCACGACACCCGTTTTCGTGTATTCGTAACGTCCCTTGAGGCAAATCATAAATTGGTTGGCAGCATGTAAATGCGGTTCGGGGATGCCGGCACCTTTGTCGAATTTAATCAGGGCGATCGATGCGCCCGTCTCTTCGTTGCGCCATAGCATTTTTTCGTGAATGCCTTTTAGCGATTTGGCACGCCACGGCATGGTTTCGGACTGGATGAGGATTTCGTCAAGCTTGGGAGCATCTTTCAGTATCATGGTGGCCTCGTTGATTAGACTGCATTGAGCGTAGCACCGAAGGGCACATCCCACCCGCCGATGTGATGAGCATCGTTCACCGCGCTTCAGCCCTTCGCGCCATTGTCAGCGGACCATGTGATATGCTTCAGCTCAATCAGCCGCGAGACATATGGAACGGTCGCTTTATTGGTCAGCTTGTGAACCGGCCGCATTTGATCGATGAAAACAGTTGCGCCTAGCGGTTCATTGAGTGGGATTTTGTTACCGAAAATGGTTTCGACCTCGTTTTCACCCCCGCCAAGTGAAATGACAATGTAGGGATGATAGTGCAGGTGAAAATCGATCGTCTCGCCGGGCTCAAGACGAACCTCCCAAATGCAAACGTGCTCGTTTTCGAACACGATACGGTGTCCGATCTCGCGGAGTTTGATGCCACGAGTGTGAGCCTCTTTTAGTCCACTTGGATCGTTCATGGCATCACACTCTTTTTATGACAACGACAACTCAATACCGGATGTTGACATCACGGAATGACTGCGATTGCGTTGATTTCGATAAGATAATCCGCCGAAACCATCTTGGTAACTTCGACCATGGTTGAGGCTGGCAGCGGCGGCTTAAAGTATTCGCGACGTACGGCATGGATTGCATCGAAGTGTTCCATGTTGCGTACGTAAACGTCGACACGGCATACATGGTCCAGTGTGCCACCAGCGGCCTCAACAGCAGCCTTGATGTTCTCGCACACTTGACGCGTCTGCACCGTGATATCGCCAACGCCGGCGATCGAACCATCCGGCCGCCGCGCCGTCATGCCGGAAACGAAGACCAACCGCCCCTTTGCTTCAACCACCGTGGCTTGCGAAAAGTTACCGATCGGCTTGCGCAATGTATCGATTGAGATTTCACGCTTCGGCATGTCCTGGCTCCATGATGGATCGCTCGTTGCCGACAGAAAGCGGGGCGGCTGATACGCCCATGTCGCGAGCTAACACTGTCAGCATTTCGGCGACCGTCGACGTGAGTTTGATAATTCCGCGCGAGGCATCCCGCCGCCGCCACTCGGGTTCGCCTGGCGTGTAAAGTTGAGTTACGCCCGGAGCACAATTGCCATTCCGAATATGTTGCGCCGCCGCCGCTGCTGCCATCCGAAAAACAGACGGATCGCCAAAATGGCCGACATCGATGGCAATAAAGAAATGAGAGCAATCATAGGGCACAGCGGGGTCGCCATAGAGCGGTTGAACTTTGCTGCCGCTAGCGCCGCCGGAAAGCAGGCCACACATCAAATCTATCAGGAATGCCAAGCCAAAACCTTTGGGGCCACCAGACGGCAACAACATGCCGTTAATCGCTTCAGTCGGGTCCGTGGTAGGCGTGCCATCGGCCTTGACTGCCCATGTTTCGGGAATCGTCTGTTGCGATTTATCGGCCAGCCTGATCTTTCCCATAGCGGCCTCGCTCGTCGCCATATCGAGCACAATGGGAATCGGTCCTTCGCAAGGCACGGCGATTGCCAACGGATTGTTGCCAACGACGCGATCAGCACCACCTGGGGCGGGCATCAATGGACGCGTATTGCAGGCAACGATGCCAACGCAGCCGGCATTAGCGGCTATAAGCGCATAGCGGCGTGCGGCCCCAAAGTGAAAGCCGTGCCGCACCGCTACGCTGGCGATACCAAATTGTTGCGCTCGCTCGACTGCAAGCGCCATGGCTTGATCGCCGGTTAGCTGCCCGAGCGCATGGCCTGCATCGAGTACGATGGCGGCATCGCGATCCGAAACGACCTGAGCGGTTTCTTCCGTTGTGACCGATCCAGCGCGGATACGATTAAGGTACATGTCGACAAGCATAACGCCATGTGACGGCAATCCTTCCAGGTCGGCGTCGACCAGGCCCTGCGCTACTACTTGCGCGGCGTCGTCAGATAGTCCGGCAGCGACAAATATCCGCGCTACCAGCCCAACAAGCGCCTCCGACGGTACAGCGACAGAATCCCCCGCCATCACGAGAACTCAATTTGTTTCGCCGCCAGCTTCACGGTGAGAGAGAAGCTTCCCTCGTTCATGAGCCAAGGATAGATCTCGTATTCGCGTACTCCGTCGCGATGCATTGGGTCGGCATCCGCGATATCGCGCGCTTGCTGCAAAGTCGCCGTTCGTAAGATGATCATTCCTCGACCAGTCCACTCAACTCCGGTCTCATCCGAAAGTGGCCCTGCTGCGACGATAATGCCGCGCTTTTCTAGGTCGCGTTGATACTCGAGGTGAATACCGAGATGCTTTTGGACCGCCTCGCGGTCTGCCTTTGGCTTGGTGAAGACGACAAAATACTCGCGTGCGGCCAGCCCCTCTGAGCGCGCATTGTCGATCCGCTGCCGCCATGTCAGTGCTTGCTTGGTCATTTTCCCGCCCTCCCGTTCACGCTACGGAGTCGAACTGTGGTCTCGGTGCTGGCCAGAATCTTGGCAACTTTCTGGGCGGTTCTCTCAATGTGCTCGCGATTTGATTCCAAGGCGCGTGCGACATTGCGAGACAGAGCAGCCCGCATGATCTGCTCGTGCTCGGCATCGTCATTACGCGGTGCTAGCTTCGATTTTATCGAGAGCGCCACATAACGCTCAGCCTGGTCGAATAATCCTTCACGTATCGCAAGCAACGTCGGGGATCCGCAGTTGGCAACCAGGGCGGCGTGGAAGGCGCGATGCTGTTTCGACCATTCCGGATTGATTGTGCCCCCGCCCCGCTGGTCAACTTTCTTCTGCCGTGAAAGGCGGTGGAAGGCGCCAAGCAGATCAGCCTCCCATTCAACACCGCCCTGCTTCATCGACCACTGCAACGCGATGCCTTCGATCTCGACCCGCGTCCGCATGAGATCAAGCAGGCTTTCTCGGGAGACGCGCGATACGCGAAACCCCTTGTTTTGCTCAAGCTCGACAAGCCCTTCGGCCTGAAGCCGCATGAGCGCTTCACGAATGGGGCTGCCACCATAGCCATAGCGCTCGCGAAGGGCCTCGACCCGAAGCCGCTCATCCGGCATTAGCCGACAGGCGACGATGTCCGCCCGAATCCGGCGGAATACCTCAGCGTTGAATGTAAGTTCCGAGTTTCCATTCAGTGAAATGGCGAGGGCCATGAATATTCCTGTTCGTAGCATGTGGATACGCGCTCGGCGATCCGAAGAATATCGATTAGCCTAAGGTCTCACGACAATCAAATAGATTTTCGAAAATGTATTGACGTATCGATTTTGTCGATGCCACACTGTGTGCTGACGTCGTCGTCCGCGAGCTAGGAAGGCACCGAATGCGCGCGTAGCAGAGAAAGGACATCACATGCATGCATGGAACTCGGCGGCCACCCGACTGGCCATAGTTGCGATCGTCGCACTCGGTACGGCCGCGCCGATGGCCAAACCTGCAGTTGCTCAAGATAAACCGCTTACCAAAGTTGTCTTCTCTCTCGACTTTATTCCACTTGGTCGTCACGCCGCTTGGTATGCAGCACTGGCCGAAGGGTATTTCAAAGATGAAGGACTCGACGTCAGCATCATCCCTGGCCAGGGCACTGCACAAGTAATTCAAGCGGTCGAGTCTGGTACGGCCAATCTGGGATTCGTCGACGTGCCAAGTCTCGTCTTGGCTCGCGCCAACGGCTCAAAGATCAAGATGCTGACTGTGAACTACGAGAAAGCCCCTTACGCCGTATTCAGCCTCAGCACTGGTGCCAACGTCACTGAACCAAAGCAGCTTGAAGGACTGACTCTGGGAAGTGGCGCAGGCAGCTTTACGCCCAAAATTATCAAGGGATTTATGACGCAAAAGGGACTCGACCCCAACAAGTTGTCGATTGCGAATGTGGCCCCGCCGGCACGGGCCAGCGCACTATTGACCGGCAAGGTGCCAGCGATCGAGTTCTTTGTCATGGCCAAGCCCGGACTGGAGAAAGGCGCGAAAGACGCCCACGCGGAGTTGCGTACACTGCTGCTCGCCGATCATGGCCTTGAGCTTTATTCGAATGGCATCGCCGCGACGGAAGATTACATCGCCAAGAATCCTGATGTCGTTAAGCGTTTCGTGCGGGCGGCACTTAAAGGTTGGAAATTTGCCTTGGACAATCCTGACAAGGCAGCGACTGACCAACTCAAATACATTCCCAGCTTGAAACCGGAAGTTATCAAGGCGGAACTCGAGGTGGTGCGCGATCTGGCGGTCACGCCCGACGTTAAGGCCAATGGCCTTGGCTCGTTTCAACCAGCAAAGATGCAAGCAAATCTCGATTTCGTGCTAAAATATATAGGTGTTAGCGGTGCCGCGCCAAAGGCGACCGATCTCTATGTCAGCGGATACCTTCCCCAACCGCCGATTAAGCCCTGATCGCCAACGGCTGATGTCTACGACATTTAAGTCTCAGAGGGCGGCTCACTCGGAGCCGTCCTCAACTCCGTTTGGCCACTTTCAGGACGTCCACCAGTCGTTCTTGCGCATGGGTCAGGAAAAACTCGTTGCGATCAACTCCATCTCGTTCGATCTCCGGGCTGGAAGCCTGGTGAGCCTGCTAGGCCCCAGTGGCTGTGGCAAAACGACATTTCTCAGAATTGTTGCGGGGCTCATCCGAGCGACCAGTGGCACAATTCAGATCAACGGTGTCGATGTAACCGAACCGCAACCCGATTTCGGAGTGGCATTTCAGCAGGCCAACCTCATGCCATGGCGCACGGTTATCAAGAACGTGCTCTTCCCAATCGAGATTCGACGCGAAAACACAAGCGACACGCTAGGGCGGGCGCATGAACTGTTGGCTCTTGTCGGGCTTTTGGGCTTCGAGACAGCTTACCCGTCCGAGCTATCTGGCGGAATGCAACAACGCGTTGCACTCTGCCGCGCATTGATCCACCAACCCAGGCTCCTTTTAATGGACGAACCATTCGGTGCTCTCGACGAACTGACGCGCATGGAAATGCAAGAGCTGTTGCTCGATATCCGCACAAAGACTGGGGCGACCGTCTTGTTTGTTACACACAGCATTAGTGAGGCAATCTTTCTTTCCGACACTGTCGTCGTGTTTAGTAAGCGACCTGCAGTCATGGCAGATTATATCGATGTCGACCTTCCCTATCCGCGTACCCCGGAGGTCCGCTATTCCGCGGCATTCACCGACCTCGAACACCGCGCCGGCCGCGCCTTGGGGATCACACGATGAGTAAGTACGACCCACGCCGCTTGCTCTATCCAGTCTTGGCCATTACGACGATGCTCGCCATATGGCAACTCTATACGCGCCTGACCGGAATTAGCCGGATCGTCCTGCCGAGTCCGCTCGATATTTTGAAAGTTTCTATTGAACGCTTCGACCTGCTCTTGTGGCAAACGTGGCCGACCCTGATTGAGAGCGTGGCCGGCTTCATTCTGGCTTTAGTAATTGGAATTCCTCTTGCGGTATGTGTTGCCAATTCGCGGCTGTTAAATCTTTCTCTCTATCCAATACTAGTTGCCACCCAATCCGTACCGAAGGTGGCGGTCGCCCCGATTATTCTGGTTTGGTTCGGGCTAGGCATGCAGTCAAAGCTCGCCATTGCTTTCCTTGTTGCGTTCTTCCCGATCGTGGTTGATACGGCAACAGGACTTCGGGCCACTCCACCCGGTCTATTAGAGCTTGCGCGATCACTTCGAGCTTCGCCGTTTCAAGTCTTTCTGAAGGTGCAGATGCCGGCTGCTCTTCCGTTTATTTTTGCTGGAGCCAAGGTCGCTATTACCTTGGCAGTGATTGGCGCGGTAATCGGCGAGTTTGTCGGCTCGGTCAACGGATTAGGCAATCTGCTGCTGACGGCGAATTCACAGCTTGACGGCCCCCTGGCCTGGGCGTCGCTGATCTGGTTAAGCGTGCTTGGAATTTTGCTATTCGTAGCAGTGTCGATCACCGAACGGATTGTAATGCCGTGGGCCGAATCCGGCCATAATTGAGAAGACCACTAGACGCGGCGACACGCGGACGAGGATCGTGAATTGCATGTGGGCTCCAGGGTCGCCGGTCGCGACCCACGTGAGCGGTTCGCGCCGTCCGTTCAATCACATGGCTGGGATGTCCGGCGCGGCGACGCGTGGCATTGCCGGTGTCCATGAGTGTTGGTACGCTAACAATCAACGTATTAATAAGGTACGAGGAGTAAATGCCATGCCGATGTCTATCAATCGACGCCGTCTGCTCGGCGGCACCGCTGCGGCCAGCTTAGCCGGCGCAATACCACGGTGGGCGCACGCTCAGGAGCCACGGGCAAAAATCCGCGTCGGACTGGTAAGGCTGATCTCTTCCGGCCCAATTTTCATAGCTGAAGCGCGCAAATTCTTCGAGAAGGTCAACCTCGACGTCGAGCTGAAATATTTCGCCGACGGTGCATTGGCGATGCCGGCGCTGGTCGCGGGCGAACTCGATCTCACCGCATCTACGCTCAATGCAGGCCTGTTCAATGCAGTGTCGAAAGGCGCCCCTTACAAACTCATCCTCGATCGCGGCATCGAAAAGCCGGGCTCCGGCTCAATGACCATCGTGGCCAGCAACGCCATGTACGACGCGGGCTTCACCTCGGTCGACAAAGCCAAGCTGCTCAAGGGCAAAAAGATATCCATCCAGGCGCCCGGCAGCATCGATCAGTACCTGTTCGGCCGCGCCGCCGAGAAGGCCGGACTTGACCCGACAAAGGATCTCAACTGGTCGAGTGGCATGTCCTATCCCGATATGATCAAGCTCATGGGCGTCGGGCAGGCAGACGCCGCTAATATCCCGGTGCCGCTCGCTTTCCTCGCCGAGAAGAACAAGGCCGGCAAGATCATCGGCGCCGGCTCTGACATCGAGCCGAACGCGCAGCTCGCCTGTTGGGTCATGTCGTCAAAATTCCTGGCTGAGAACAAATCCGCCGCTGTCCGCTTCGCCATGGTTCACACCCATGCCGCGCGGCTGTTCAACAAGGCGGCCGCCGCCAAAGACCCAGACGTCATAAAAATCGTTTCTGAAGCCACTAAGGTGCCGGCGCCGCTGATCGAGCGCGCCGCGCCGCGTTGGACCTGGTTCGACGAGAAAGGGATGCCGAACGTCGAATCCTGTCTCGGGCAAGGCAAGTTCTGGAACCAGATCAAGTTGGTAAGCGCGACGGTTTCGCAGCAGCAGCTGTTTGATCTGTCGCCAGCGAAAGAAGCTGACGACAGACTGAGCAAGAGCAATCCTTTCACGTGATTGTTGCCGATGGGCATGCCTGCTGTTGCGATCGAGGTCGACGATCTTGGCCTGACATTCGCGCCCGCGTCGGCTGCGCCCACGGTAGCGCTTGAAGCGGTTAGTTGCCGCTTTGAGCCGGGCCGGGTTACTGCGCTGATCGGACCGAGCGGCTGCGGCAAGAGTACACTGCTCCAGATCGTGCGCGGCTTCCTCGATCCGACCCGCGGCCAGCTCCGCTTCGTAGAGCCGGCCGACGGCCGCACAGCGGTACGACCTGCGATGTCAACCGTCTGGCAGGCGTTCAACTTGTTTCCTTGGCTCACCGTCGTCGAAAACGTTGCGTTCGGGCTCGACCTCGCCGGCGTGCCGCGCGCCGAACGCGATGAACGTGCGCACCGCGCTATAGCGGCTGTAGACCTGACCGGCTTCGAGAACCGCTACCCTCGCCAATTGTCGGGCGGCATGCGACAGCGTGTCGGTCTTGCTCGCGCGCTGGTGATGGAGCCGGAGGTGCTGCTGCTAGACGAACCATTCGGTGCCCTCGACGCGCAGACCCGGCTGGTGTTGCAGGAGCAACTGGCGAGGCTCGTTGAGACCAGCGGGACCACGGCGATTCTCGTCACCCATTCAATCGAGGAAGCAATTCTGCTCGCCGATGCGATTGTGGTGATGACGGCGCGGCCAGGCCGCGTCGCCGCCTCCATCGATGTGGAACTGCCGCGCCCGCGCAGCATGGCCACAACGCGCGATCCCGGCTTTGCCACACTGTTTGATCGCATCTATGGCTTGCTGCGAGATGAAGTCATGCGGGCCATGGTGAGCGGCGGCGCGAGCGCTGAGCCATGACGAATATGGAGCCGATTTCCAACAAGACTGCTGATGTACCGCCGGCAAAGCCTACTCGTTCGCTGCTTGACGATCCGAATGTCCTCGGATGGGGCTCGATTGTACTAGCGCTGCTAATCTGGGAGCTGGTGGCGCGGCTTTCCGGGGTGTCGGCGCTCTATCTCCCGCGTCCGTCGCAGATCGTCGTCGCACTGATCACCATGTTCGGAAGTGGTGACTTGGCCATCGACCTTGCCGTCACGCTCTGGCGAATCTTCGCCGGCTTCGCGATCGCGCTCGTCCTCGGCACGCTGCTCGGCCTTTGGATTTCCACCTCATTTCGCACGCGCGCGGTGGCCGATATGTTCATTGCCGCGCTCTACCCGTTGCCTAAAGTGACCTTGATTCCGCTGCTGATCATCTGGCTCGGGACCGGTGGCCCGTTCATGCTGACTATCAGTTTCCTAGGTGCGATCTTCCCGATCGTGATCAATACCGTTTTGGGCGTCAGCCAGTGCGATCCCGGCTTGGTTCTGGCAGCGCGCGATCTCGGCGCCAATCAGCAGCAGATCATGCGCCGCGTATTGTTGCCAAGCGCGATTCCGTCAATCTTCGCAGGCATGCGGCTCGGACTCGGCGTGTCCATCATTCTGGTCGTCGCCGCAGAAATGGTGGTCGGCAAGACCGGGTTGGGCGCGCGTCTCTACCTGGCAGGCCAAATTCTGGAGACCGAACAGGTCTTCGCGGTCTTGATTGTTCTGGCAGCGCTCGGCATCGTTGTGACCAAATTGCAGGATGCGGTCGACGTTTCACTCAGCAACTGGCGAACCGATTGAACTTACAGGACGAACGAAGGAAAACGCAAATGACAGTGATGACGAAACCACCGCGCAACTTCAAGCTCGAATCCGTACAACCGAAACCGGAGCAGGCCCACACCATGCCCTATGCGCCGGCGGTGCATATCATCGGGGCCTGCGATCTGATGTTTGTCTCCGGAGTTACGCCTTCGCCGCTTTATCATATGCATCCTCACATCGATTCCGAGCACCAGCATCCGGTCGATATCGGCGAGCAAACCAAACGTGCAATGGCCGGCGCCAAGGAAGTACTCGATAGCGTGGGGGCAACCTGGAGCGATGTTGTCAAGATCACCAAGTACCTGACCGACATGCGCGACGCCGATGGGATGCATGCGGCGATGCGGCCATTTTTCGGCGACTGGAGGCCGGCGAGCACCATGGTCTGCATCAACCAGCTGTCGTCACCCGGCGCGCGCGTGGAGCTCGACATGATCGTGGCACTGCCGAAGAAGGCCTAATTGTTGTGGGAACCGAAAACCCAAACTCGGGCATTGTGGTAATGAAGCCCGGCTAGGATTGGGCTCGTAGGAATTCGAGCGGTGAACAAAACTTAGATCGGACTTCTGATTTTTCCTCGTATGACGCTTGCCCGAATTCCGAATACCGAAGTCCATTTGATCTGGAAAAATATCGCGCCGGTGGTGCGGTCGTGCGGGCATCGGGCGTGGCGCCGTGGCCAACTGTGCGCCCTGCCCTGTTCCATAACCATTCACTCTGCGAATCCGAACCGATACCCGCACAGGGTTCTGGACTTGCACGCCAACAGAGCACCGAATCGCAAACGTCGCTGCTACGAATGACCGGCAAGCAATAAAACAAACAGTACAACGAGAAGTACGACATGACCTTCGCGATCGTTGCCTAAGTAACTAGACTCTAATAGAGATTTTCGCTCAAACAACTCCATCCATCATCGGAGCGACACAGAACCGGCGGGACAGACTCTGAGGTGCTTTATTCGTTTTTTCAGTCACTTGGTTTTTTTTATCCACTGCCGATGTCGTACCATTTCGGGCTCATTTTGTCCTATTTTACTGTCCGTGGTACGACAATGTCGTACTTTTTTTGGTTGTGTCGTACCGGCTCGATTGGTGGAACGGACTGGCACTGGCAACCGACCGCGGATGGGAAAATCGGTACGACAAAAATGGGGTCAATAATAGAACGCTCGAGCAAGGACGGCTCCAAAGCCTTTACCGCTCAGGGCCGAACTCAAGCGTCCAGGCGGCCTCGACCAGAAGGAAGATCCGACGCTGTCAGCGGTGATCGACCGCTACATCGCGGAATCGAACAACACGGTGCTGGGCACCAAGGCGCAAGTGCTCAAGACCATCAAAAACAGCGATCTCGGCGACATCAGATGCAGCGACCTCACCAGTCATCAAGACCTTCGGTCGGTAATGCACCCTCCAGCTATGTCCGCTTTACCGCCCAACAGCAGACATTTGGAATTTGATTTGCCGTTAGTACAACGAACCCGGCGCGAAGCAGAAAATAGTGACGTGATCGTCGGCGCCGTCATACCAGACCACGGCATGCCCGGTAGGATTTGGCCCGTCCAGCAATTGATCCGGCTCGATCTCATGCTGGATGCCATCGATCGGCACGATCCATTTTCCATGTCTGAGGTAGGCGTCAAAGACGGCATGCGCATCACCCTGATCGCAGCATGACCAACCTTGCTTGTCACGCTGCGCAGCGTACCAGGCGCGATGCGGCGCGTTGACGAACTCAGATTTCCAACGCGCGGCGGCTTCCGGCAGCACGGAGGTTGGATCTCCGCTGGCGATCACGAACAGCACGATTGCCCCGAGACCGAAACTACCAATTTTATTCATGTGACCCGCAAAGGATGCGACCGATCAAGCGAAAGTCGCCGCCTGTATGCCGTTCATTCATCCGCCTCGGACAGTATGTCCTGCCGCGGCAGCGCGCTCACGTCGATCGCCGCCTCAATCCGATAGACGTCGCTCGCCGCGCCAGCCGGCGCGGGCGATGAGGCACCGGCGTCGCGTGGCGCCTGAACAGCCATATCAGCGATTAAAAGAACCGCGGCTGTGATCGCTGTACCGATAACGATTTTGCGCATGGCACTCTCCTTTCGTTTAAAAGGCAGGACGGTGGTCGATTGGTGCGGCAGTGCCCTTCCAGCAACAAAGGCGGCGGCGTCGTGCTTGGCAGAGCGAACGGCGTCATTGATCGCCGCCAGATGCGGACGCACGACCATGCCAAGTTCGGACAAGCGGCTGATCCTTCGGCTGCGGACGAAGAGCGGTCCGCCAAATTCCATTTCGAGCTGCCTGATGGCCCAGGTGAGCGAGGGTTGGCTCACGCCACAGCGCTTGGCCGCGCGCGTGAAGTTCCGCTCTTCGCACAGCGCGAGAAAATAACGAAGCTGTTGCAGCGTGATTGTCATCGCATCATTCGATCATCGCCAGCGCGCAGGGCGTTTTCGCCATCGGCGATTCCATTCGTTCGATGCGATGCAGGCCGATGACGGCCTGGTAATCCTGACAGGCAAGTGCGAGCCAGCCTTCGCGGCAGTTGCGCCGGGCGCGCCGCAGACGAAACAGTGCATCGCCGGCCTGGCGGAGAGCCGCGTCGCTCGTCCCGTGGACAAGCCGCGCCAAGCTATCGGCCGCCTTTCCGTCCCAAGAACGGCAGATCCTGTGCAGGGGAACGGCGGCGGCGCGTGTGGTCGTTTGATGAAGGAACACTCCGAGCAGCGCGAGTGCGGCAACAAGTGCATAGCTGCCGATCGCATAGCCTGCGCGTAAACCCTGCCTGCGGCGGGATGCCAGCCAAGGATGGATCATTGTGACCTCGTCGAATGCGAAACGCGCACTTTCGGGTGCGAAACGCGCACTTTCGGGCGAGGTAAAGCAGAGCGCTTGAGGAATCGGGCCAACGAAGAGGGTCGTCGGCTGATCCAGGCTGCACATTGCCGGTCGCCCCTGACGTGCGCAGCTACGATGTCGAATAGGGCGTAGTCCGCGCGTCATCCGAACGGATGAGGCATTGTGAAATTTTTATGACAGGTCTTATTGAGCGAACGGGCTCATATAGCCAGCAATAAGCTTGACCAGATCGGCCTGCCGGCTTGTTTCAGTTTTTGCGAAAATCCGCTGCAAATGCGTTTTGACTGTCGCTTCAGACAGACCAAGCGCCAGTGCCACCTCGCGCACGCCGCCGAGCTGGACGATCATCATCAAGACGCGCATTTCGGCCGGCGTCAGCTTGAAGGTGGCCGCGATCGTCTCCAGGGGGTGCGGCAGCTCGAGCGCTGCCTTGCGCACGAACACGACCGCCACCGCGGAATAGGCGACGCCCGCCTGACGCCGCGCGCCAGAGGTCAGTGGCAACACATGCGCGACATAGCGCTCGCCGCCGCGGGAGATGAGTGGCACGGCGATGCCGCCGGTGCCGACCGCTGCGTCACCAGCCTCGGCCGCTGCCAAAATGTCATTTAGAATTTGGTCAGCCTGCGGATCGGTGGCGGCCAGTCTGCCTGCGTGGGCACGGACGACTGTTGCGTCATCCACCATGGCGTGCGCGGCAACGTTGGCGCGTACGATGCGCACTGTTGCATCGACGAGAAACATCGCGGCGACCAAACCATCCAGCGTATCGGCAAGCGCCGCTGCTTCGACCTTGCGCAGGTCGATGGCCTTGCCGATCGCCACCGCGCGCCGGATATGGGGCACCAACATCGCCATGCGTCGATGGACGTCGTTGTTCACGACGCCTTGATCCTCGTGGCGAATGACCGAAAATGCTGCGTATGTCGAAACCGACTTCTCCAGCGTGGCCGCGATGGCGTCGATCCAATGCTGCGGTTGGACCCACTCGATATAGAATCGAGAGCGCCGGAACTCCTCGTGCGGTAGAATGTCAGCCAAGCTGATTGGCTGCCCGACCTCGAAGAAAAATTGTGCAACGGCAAACGGATCGATCTGCCCATAGGTTTCAATGTAAGTGCGCGTGTAATTGGCGTCGTAGCCCCACGTGTAAAGGTTGTTGTGAATCTTGCGCACCGAGTCCTTCATAAACAGTGCCGAGGCAGCGCCGCCAACGAAGCGTGCGGCCGTCTCCAGGGCTCCCGGCCACACGCCGGGATCGAGCGCGGCGTCGTAGATGTCGCCGATCAGCTGCGAGACTTGCACGGCATCATCATTATGGTGGGCCAGCCGCACCATCTCTCTAACCCAGCGGGCTCGTATAGCTGGTAACCAGCTTGACCAGATCGGCCTGCCGGCTTGTTTCAGTTTTTGCGAAAATTCGCTGGAGGTGCGTTTTCACAGTCGCTTCGGACAGGCCAAGCGCCGGCGCCACCTCCGGTACGCCGCCGAGCTGCACGATCATCATCAAGACGCGCATTTCGGCCGGCGTGAGCTTGAACGTGCTGGCGATCACCTCAAGAGGGTGCGGCAATTCGAGCGTCGCCTTGTGGACGAACACGGCGGCGACCGCGGAATAGGCAATGCCGGCCTTGCGCCGCGCGCCGGAGGTCAAGGGCAAAACATGGGCGACATAGCGCTCGCCGTCGCGCGCAGTGAGCGGCACGGCAATGCCGGCCGTACCGACCGCCGCATCGCCGCTCTCTGCATTCATGAAAATGTTGTGCAGGGCGCGATCGCCTGCACCATCTACCGCAGCAAGCTTGCTTGCGACGGTGCGAACCACCGAGGCCCGCTCTAGCGTGGCGAGGCCTGCCGCGTTGGCGTGGGCGATGCGTCCGGCTGCATCAACCAGGAACATCGCCGACGCGAGGCCGTCGAGCGTGTCGGCAAGCGCGGCCGCTTCCACCTTGTGCAACTCGATGACATTGCCGATCGTCACAGCGCGGCGGATGTGCGAAATGATGAGGCTCATCCGTTCGCGGGCGGAGTCGTCGGTTACGCCGGCGCTGACATGACGGAAAATGCCGCATTCCGCATAGATCGTGGACGATTTTTCCAGCGACGCGGACACGAAATCGATCCAGCCCTGCGGTTCGGCCCACTCCTTGAAGAAGGCGGTCGAGCGAAACTCGTCATGCGTCATGATGTCTTTCGTGCTGATGACTTGTCCGACGGGAAAAAAGAATCGCGTGGTCGTGAACGGATCGAGCTTCAAATAGGTGTCGAAATAGGATTGCACGTAATCGGGTTCGATTCCGGAAACGTAGAATACGTTCCCGGTCTTGCGCACCGTGTCCTTCGAATAGAGCGCCGCCGCCGGCCCGCCAACGAAACTGGCAATCTTCTGCAAAGCAAATGACCACAGCGAAGGATCAAGTGCGGCGTCATAAATGTCGCCGATTAGTGACGATAGGAACGCGGTTTCGTCAATCATCCCGATCGCCCTTGCTAATACAGTTTCTTGACAAAACCGATGGCGATGCCCTTTTGGACGACAGCATTGCAGCTGTACACGGTCACTAGCGGCTTGATCCGGATCACCGCGCCGTATTCGGGCAGGTCGTAATTGAGAACGCCGCCGAGGTTCAGGTATTTGACGCGGCGGCCGTCCGGTGGAAGCACAACACCGGATTGCCGGTCGTCGGCGACCTGGAAGGCATAAAACCCCGCGAGGCCGAGCTGAAAACGCCCGATGTGCTCGGTGACGGCGAAGTCGATATCGAGCAGCGAACCGGCCTTGTAGTGCGTGTCCGGATTGGTGCCGTAGTTGTTCCAGTAGAGCTTGGCACTGAACTCCGTTCCCTCGGCGAGCAGTGGCGGCGTGGTGTAGGTGACGGCGATGGATGGCGCCACGTCCCAGGTGTTGTTGCCGACGGTGATGCCGTTCGTGGCCTGCAGCTTTGGATCGTATTTACCGATCGGGATCACAGCGCCGAGGCCGAGCGCGACGGTGAGGCCCTCGACGATCGGAAACGCGCCCGGATCGCGCGAGCGGCGCAATCGGCCGAATGAGCGCGACCACGCCGCTTCGACGTAAGTGTCGCCAAAGCCGGAGATGCACTGACCCGGTATGATGGAAACGAGCTGCCCGCATTGCTGGCCGATCGGCACCGTACCAAACAGGCCGATCGAGCCGCCAAACAGCTTATAGTCCGGCACATAGACGAAAAACGGTCCCGCCATGCGAGCGATCAGATGGACGGCGTCCAGCCCGGGGACCGGATTACCTTGACCGTCATGAATTTCATGCACCGCGCTGACCAGACCGGCGCCGCCGGCGTAAAAGCCCGGCGGCGGCAACAGCGCCGAGCGGATATCGGTGCCGCCGATCGGCCCCGCGGCGGTGTTGCCCTCGATCGCCAACGACGGGTCAATCATGCAAAAACTAGCGGCCATCGCGATCAGGACCCAGGCCGCCAACCAAAAAGTCAATTCACGCTTGCGCAATGTTCTGCACCCCCGCGCCAATCATTCACACGTCGATTGTTGCGATGTCGGTCCTCCCAGCGGGCTCATATAGCCGGCGACTACCTTAACTAGGTCGACTTGGCGGCTGGTCCCGGTCTTGGCGAAGATGTGCTGCAAGTGCGTCTTCACTGTCGCTTCCGACAGGCCCAGCGCCGGCGCGATCTCACCGACGCCGCTGAACTGCACGACCATCATCAGCACGCGCATCTCGGCGGGCGTGAGCTTAAAACTGGCGGCGATGACTTCCAGCGGGTGCAGTAAGTCGAGCGCGGCCTTGCGCACGAACACGGCGGCGACGGCCGCATAGGTGACGCCGGCCCGGCGCCGCGCACCCGAGGTGAGCGGCAGAACGTGGGCGATGTAGCGGTCGCTATCGCGGGAGGTCAACGGCACCGCAACGCCAGTCATGCCCACCGCTGCATCGCCACCTTCGGCACTCATAAATATATCATGCAGCGCGTCGTCGGCTGCCGCGTCGACAGCGGCGAATTTGCCGCTGGCGGCCCGGACGACGCTCGCTTCATTGAGCATGACGTGCCCCGCGGCGTTGGCATGCACGATGTGTCCGCCCGCATTGACGAGAAACATGGCGGCGGCGAGCCCATCGAGCGTATCGGCGAGCGCCGCAGCCTCGACCTTGTGCAGGTCGATGATTTTGCCGATCAACAATGCGCGGCGCAGGTGCGGCACGATCAGGCCCATGCGCCGCTTGGCTTCATCATCGATCAGGCCCTCGCGTTCGTGGCGACCGACAGCGACGACGGCACAGCTTGTCGCGGATTTCTCCAACACTGTCGCCATCGCATCGACCCAGCCCTGCGGCTGCAGCCACTCCCTAAAAAACAGCGTTTGATTGAGTTCGGAACGAGGGATGATTTCGTCCTGGCTAACAACCTTGCCAACCTCGAAGAACAAGGTCGCCGGAAACATGGGATTAATACTTACGTAGGTGTCGAAGTACGCTTGGAGGTATGCCGGCGCGATCCCGTGCACGTAGTAGATGTTGGCTGTCTTTATTACTGCGTCCTGCGAAAAGAAATTCACGACGGAGGCGGTGAGAAAACCGGCAATCTCTTCCAGCACGCTGGGCCAAAGTGCGGGATCGAGCGACGCGTCGTAGATGCCGCCGATGAGGTGCGAGAGTTCAGACACCTCGTCCTGTGAGCCTGCGACTTTGCGCATTGCGTCCTCGGAACGGGCTGAATCAGCCGGGGGCCAGCTTGACGAGATCGGCTTGGCGGCGTGTGTCGGTCCTATCGAATAAACGCTACATAAAAATTTGATCACCCAGCGGTTGTGGTG
The DNA here is from genome assembly GCA_963828695.1 of uncultured Alphaproteobacteria bacterium. Taxonomy (GTDB): domain Bacteria; phylum Pseudomonadota; class Alphaproteobacteria; order Rhizobiales; family Xanthobacteraceae; genus Pseudolabrys. The sequence goes on from CAWHFS010000002.1 coordinate 1,044,793, forward strand.
TCAATGTGTCGCAAGCCAAGTATCTGTTTTATATGACTTTTGGTGCGGATGAGGTCGCCCGTCGTAGGGTGGTATCTTTTGACGGCTTAGACGGGTTTTGCAGTGGATGTCTGCATTCGGATAAGGAGCCGACCTTTGCGCAACGACAGGCCGCTTTGCACTGCGCTAAGCCGTACCTACTCGCGAAGTGATGTCGGCTCATTCGCGACCTAGCTGGTCAAGACCGGCTGTCGTCCTTGTGCGCTGTTGCTCCAATAGGCGACAAAATGGTGCGGCGCAGTGAATGTAGCGATGTGCCAATAGCTGCCCTGAACAAAGCTTTCCTATTTCGTGGCGATTAGCTCGAAATCGGACTTTTCCAGCGCCCAGGATACGGCGAATCCAATGACCAAGCCCCAGAAGGGGGCGCCGATCGACAGAATCGAGACATTGGCCACCGTAATGAGAAAAGTGACCGTGGCGCCGAGGGTGAAGCCGCCCTTGAAGGAGACGATAAAGGCGCGCTCGAGGATGCGCACCAGAGCCAACCCCGCCAGGGTGGCGATGAAGGCCTTAGGCGCTGCAAGCATGAAGCGGGTAAAGAGCGGTGAGAGAACACCGAACGCCAAGGCCAGCAGCGCAACCACGACACCGGCGGCGTAATGCTTCTCCTTGGCGCCAGCACTTACGAGGATGGCATTGACCGGACCGGTGAGACAGGTCGAAACCGTGCCTACCGACGCCGAGATCAGGGAGCCGATGCCGCACACCGCCGTGATCATGTTGACGGGCGGCTTGTGGCCCGCGGCTTCAAGCACGGCGAAGCCCTGCGCATTCTGGGCCGCCAGTACGGTGATGGCGAGCGGCAGCACCAGTTCCACCATGGCGGCCCCAGAAAATTCCGGTGCGTAAAGGTTGGGGCTCGCAAAGATGTAAAAGGCGGCACCACCCATTTCGAACGTGCTTGACAGGGCAATGATAACAATTCCGGTGATGAGCGCGCCAATAAGCGGAGGCAGTGCGCGGCCAAGCGGGCGAACCGCCGACAGCAGCACAAATACAGCTGTCATGGGCGCGGCGATGACGAAGCCATCGCGGATTGCGTAGATGAGATTCAGGCCGAACTGGAGGAACACTCCGGCCACCATCGCCATCACAATCGGCATCGGCAGAAGGCCCATGCATTTTCGCATCCAGCCGCTCAGGCCAAGGATCAGCATCAGCAAGCCAGTAGCATAATAGGCGCCGATCACCTGGGCGAAGCTCAAGTGATGGAGCGCCTGGCCGACCAGCACGGTGCCCGGTATGGTCCAGAAGAAAACCAGCGGCTGCCGGTAGGCGAGACAGAAGGCGAGCGAGATCAGCCCATTGATGAAGAAGCATCCGAACAGCCAGGATGCGATGTCCGCGTCAGCCAAGTGGCCGGCTGCGCCCGCCGTCAAAATGATTGCCACCGGCGCGGAAGCGGCGAATAGAAAGGCGACTATAGCGTTGACAAGATAGACGCCGCGGAACCCGCTGAGCAGATCAGGGAGGTCGAATGTCAGGGCGGAAGGGCGTTCGAGCGGCATGGGGCGCGTTATAGAAGGAAGCGGCGCAGGCGGGAAACGTAACCGTGGAATGTTAAGCGAACTGCGCCGCTCCGCTCAAGGATGGCCAAGACAATTTGGCGCATTCGGTCAGTCGGCGGGCTTGAGAGGATGTCAATCGTGATTGGCACATGTCTGCTATGGGTCTTGGCCGTGTAAAAACGTGCGGGAGGTGGGGATGTTGGCTGGCCTCCGAGGATGCCGGAGGTTTTGGGGCTGGCTATGCCCTCATCGCCGCCATCAGCGGCCGGACACCCATGATGCTCATCACCCTCGTCATGTTGTAGGCCAAGACGTGTAATGCCATCTCTGAGGCGACCCGTGGCAGCGTTTTCATCAGGAAGTGAGTGGCACCCATCCGGGCCTTGATCGTACCGAAAGGATGCTCGACCGTTTCGCGCCGCTGGCGCATCCTTTCCGGGTGCTCGTCGAGCCGGCGCTGCACCGCTTCGAGCACATGTTCATGCTCCCATCGGGTGATACGTCGCTCCTTGGCGGTAGTGCAAGTCTGCTTGATAGGACAGAGCTGACAGGCGTTAGTCCAGTAGCGGCGCAACATCAGTCCATTTTCCTCGGTCGTATACCGGTAAGGCAGTCTTTCGCCAGCAGGACAGATGTAAACATCTAAACCTATTGCGGCGCAGCGCATGCAGCGAAGTGCCATATCCAGACATAAAAGGTTGACGGGGGTGCAACGGAAACCCCCGGCGCAAGGTCGGGGCTTTGTGTTTGTTGGCAGAATTTTACCTACTGCTGCAATGCGATTTCCCCCGGCCGCCAGGTCTTGTCAAACCACGGCTCCAGCGGGCCATAGAGGCGAAGGATCATGAACCAGCCCTTGCCCGGAACCGTCTGCACCCAATTGCTTTCGAAGCCCGCAGGTGCCTTTGGACCAAAATAGACATCCACCGAGCCATCAGAATTTATTTTTATTCCTTTCTTCTGGCTACTCACGCTCGGGAAACGCTGATCGGTCTGCAACATCGAGCGCGTTTGATTGTCGTAGACGATGACCGACCAGAAATCCTTGACCGGGATATTCGGAGGCAGGTGGAGCTTGTAGCTCTTGCCGCCGTCTAATGGATTGCCCTTGGAGTCCTGCGGTGTCCACGGGTACTGCGACCCTTCGCCGACCATCTTGATAGCCATCGCAGGCGTCACACCCGTGGCGAAGTAGTAGAAGAAGGCAGCGCCATCCAGGTTAGCGACGCCCGGCGCAACTTCGAACTTGTAACCGCCGAAGAAGGGCAGTCGCCATTGACTGTCCGGATAGAAGTAGGCGTCCTTGCTGCGCATCTTGAAGGCGACGGCGCGTGCGGTTACGGCACCGATATTTGCGGCATCCTCCAGAATTTTCTTCATCCGTGCGTCAGGCTTGAACGGCTTCCCTTTCACAATGCCAATGGAAGCAAACAGTCCCAGCGTCGTCGGATCGCTTCCCTCGCTTGGTTCTTCCTGAATGACTTCGTTCAGCAGGTTCCAAAACGAATAATCATTCGGATAAACGAAGTTCGACGGGATACCGGAAGCGTTGACAAATTTCATCGGGGGCGGATTGGCCGCATCCGCCATTCGGTAAATCTTCAGATGCTTTTTCACCAACTCGACACCAGGTTTCGTCGACCCATCAACCAGGAAGGATCGGAACGGCATCCAGCTTCCGTAGGTGCTCGGGCGAATCACGAAATAGCCCTCGGGCACTTGGCCATTGAAGCCGGGCGGCACGATCAGATATTTTCCGCCTTTCCCCTTGTCGGCACCCGTGATGCCGACATCGGCAACCCAGCGGTACCAAAAGTCATCAACCAGGCCCAGCACCTTGGGCGGAACCTCGACAACCAACGGTCCCTTGTGTGTGTCGAGCCAAATGAAGCTGTAAATGGTATTATCGTTGGCTGTCAGCTCCACGGTCCGCGAGTCGACTAGATTTTCCCAAATGACGTCTGTTTGATTATCTGGCCCGAATTTACGTAGCGTGTCCCGCATACTGGCTTGGTTCACAATCGGGAGAGCCAGCAGATAGGCCTGCAGCGCACGCGACCGATCGAGGTTGTCATAGACTTTTTCCACTGTAGCAGGGTCAGGATAGCCGTAAGAAAGATGCAGGGTACCAATCGACGTATCGACCTTGTCCGGCGACGCGACGCCAGGCGGGATTGGTGCTTCGTACTTGTACTGTTGGGCACTCGCCAGAGTTACCGAAAGCAGCAACAAAGCCAGCGCAGAAAACGCCGACACCAGGGATCTCATGACGATCGACTCCAATTGTCCATTGAGAGAAGGCTACGGTGCACGGATGCGGCTATCCTACCTTGATCTGCGTCAATCGTGCGGCACTCGATGTCCGCTCAGGGTCAATCGCTGCGTACCTATCCAGCCCTAGCGCAGCCCTATGTCCGCTCTGCATCCAACAGCGGCCGAACCTATTGCGGCGCAGCGCATGCAGCGAAGTGCCATTAGGCGACATCGCTGGCGCAGTGCTGTCTTGTCGCGGCTTACGCGTAGCCGAGCCAAACCGAAGCCAACATCGCAACGCCGAGCAGCAGGATGATGACGCCGGCAATCAAATGCAGGGCGGGTAGGTGGCTGGTCCGCCATGCTTCGGCCTTTGCCGCGGTCGTCAGCCCAAAATAGACCGCGGCGGTGATCGCGATCATCGGCGCGACAAACACCACGTTATAGAGCACGAGCCAGAGCATCGCGGCCGAGCGGGTCTCGGTCTTGGCCAGCAATCCGAGAATTACGATATACGGACCGGACGTGCACGGCAGCAGGAACAGGCTGACGATGAAGCCGATAAGGAACGCACCTGGAATTGACGTCACATGCTGAATGAGCTGCTTGAGCTTCGGTCGCCAGCTTATCGGTACTTCCATGACGAACCATTTGCCGTACCAGAGGTAATCTTTGAGATTGAATAGCCCGATCAAGATGGCCAGCCCGGCGACGGCAACATATAGCGCATGGGTAACGCCGGCGGCTTCCACTGCGGAATAGAGCCCGAGCCCCATCGAGTAATATGAGATGAAAATCGAAAGGGAAAAGGCCAGCCCTGCGTAGAGTGCACGCCGCCGCCCGCCGGCGCCAAGCACCGCGGTGATGAGGATAATCAGCACTGCGAAGGCGCACGGATTGATGGCATCGACGGCGGCTCCGGACAGAACCGCCGACAGGGTCAACGCTCGCGCCCGCGCCATGCCGGAAACACGACTGAGCGGCGACGCGCAGCCCTGCGCGAGGCATTGCTGGATTTGCCGTTCGATCTCCGGCTGCATGTCCTCGGCGTAACCGGTGAACACACGGTTGCCCAGGAACGCGGTCGGCACGCCTTCGATCTCGAACCCATAGGCGTCGGCCATGCGTTCGAACAGCCGGGCGTTGGCGCTATTGAAATAGACTTCGTAGTCGCGCACACGCAATTGCGGATATCGCTCATGCAGCGTGCCAAGGTAGTCTCGCATGGCCGCGCAATGCGGGCAGCCGCGGCCGTAGAACAGTACGAGTTCGGCCGACTTGCCATTCTGCGCCAAGGCCGGCATCGGTCCCGACCAGGCGGCGGCCAGCAGCAGAAGGGCGAGAAAAGTTTTGCGCAAGATATGCAGCGCAGCGCAGAGATTGGCGGTCATTCCTGACTGACGAAGGTCAGATACATCAGCACCAAATAGACTAGCGGAATGACGATCAGCATGGCCACCTCCAGCAGCACTGGTGCTGGGCAGCCGACATAGAACATCTCGTAGCCGACGTAGATTTCAGCGAGGATGATGATGGCGATGCCGATGTACCACGGCAGCAAGCGATTGCGTCGAATGGTCTGGACCATAATGTTATTAGCATCACACGTCTGCGCCGCTAGGCTTTGATTCAGGTCAAGAGGCGGTCAGGGGCAAAGCCCGCCAATGTCGCTCACGGGCCATTCGCAGGCAAACGAACCCGGGCTAAAGTCAGACCTTGTCCGCTGTTGCTGGTGGTCTCAACGGGTCGACGCAACACTTTATCTTAGAGGTAAAAGATGGAGTGTGCGACGATGTATCAGGGATTTCGTCGAGGTTTCACAGCGGCAGAGAAGACAGAGTTGTGGGATCGCTGGCAGCGGGGAGAGTCGCTCAGAGCGATTGGACGAGCGTTTGGTAAGCCGTCCTCATCGATTTATCACCAGGTGGCGCCGCACGGTGGGATTCGTCCGGCTCCCCGGCGTCGCTCACGGTTGGCATTGACGTTGTCGGAGCGCGAAGAGATATGCAGAGGGATTGCCGCGCATTAATCGGCACGGTTTCTGGGCCGCTCGGCCTCGACAGTGAGCCGGGAACTCAGCCGCAATGGCGGTTATGATGGCTACCGGGCGGCGCTGGCGGATGAGAAGGCCTGGGCCCGGGCTCGCCGCCCGAAACGGTGTAAACTGGCGAACAATCCGCGGCTACGGCAGGCAGTGGCGAGCAAGCTGAGATTGAATTGGGCATCCGGGCAGATCGCCGGTTGGCTCAAGCGAGCGCATCCTGGCGATGAGAGTTGTCACGTGTCACACGAGACGATCTATCGCAGCCTCTTTGTTCAAGCCCGCGGGGCTCTTAAGAAGGAGCTACTTTGCCATCTTCGATCGAAGCGGTGGCGCCGTGGCCAACTGTGCGCCCTGCCCTGTTCCATAACCATTCATTCTGCGAATCCGAACCGGTACCCGCACAGGGTTCTGGACTTGCACGCCAACAGAGCACCGAATCGCAAACGTCGCTGCTACGAATGACCGGCAAGCAATAAAACAAACCGTACAACGAGAAGTACGACACGACCTTCGCGATCGTTGCCTAAGTAACTAGACTCTAATAGAGATTTTCGCTCAAACGACTCCATCATCGGGGCAATGCAGAACCGTCGACCTGACAAAGTCGCCACCTCTCGCTGCAATGCCACACTTCTAATCGAATTAGACCAGTACGCAAGCGGCGAGCCGCCGCGCTTAAGCATTCTCGCACCGGTGCGGCCTGCGTACGAAAGCGGTGAAACGGGTTTTCTGCGGGCCTGTGTCCAAAGGACCGAAATCATGGCAGTGCGGGTCGCTTCCATTTTCAAAAACCAACATGCATTGCCGACGGCCGTCAGAATTTCGAGTCCTCACAGCTGGCGGACGCAGTCGCATTCGAACCCGTCTCTGCATAGAAAATTGCCTACTAACAGGGAAAAGAACAGGGAATTTGGCCGAATCCGCGCTCTCGACGCGATTTTGAACGCGCACACGCGAGCAAATTCAAAAGCTTGGACCAAAATTCCCTACGCAACAGAATAGGGAATTATTTTGGCGGAATTAGCTCTTCGGTACACACAGCCAAGTGCGGACAACTTGCATCAATCGTCCACTTCGCGAGTGGAGGCCATCTCCAGGACCAAAACATCCTGTCGGCGGCAGCAAGCCGTGCTCTTACTTCTTGATAACGGTAGTGCTCGATCCCGTGGTTTCGTTGTGGCAGACTTTTACCGTCTTCATATGTTGCTCAGCCTCGACCCTGACTCCGAAGGGTGTCCCAACCACGACTCCGACACTCGGCTCAGGTTTCTGAGAAACAATATGGCATACTTTTGTCGTCGGATTTTGGACAATGTAGTATTCATCTGCCAGCGCAGGGGTTACGAAAACAGCCACCGCCGCTGCCAGGATAAATTTCATCTTCATCGCTCGATCTCCTGAAATATGTGCCGTGGCAAAAACGCCGGGCTCAGGCTTTGGTTCCGCGCCTCATCGGATTGTTCTGTCTACGCATTGCGCCATCAGCGGACAATGCGGATGCCGAATCCGCCTTGCCCGGAAAGCAGACGAGATCGCCAACGCAGTTTTGCGCCGCCCCGATGTTTAAATGGTACGCAATGGTACTGGACTTTGTCCAAATAACAGACATACGCATGATTGGGCGTTGGTGAAGCGAAAACTTTTCAAACAGTGGTCATAGTCTCCCATAAAGCGGTTCAGTGAAGCCCGCCGGAACTAAAAGATCATAATTGCATTACGCAGATGACCGCGTGCTGCCCCTTCAGCTCTTTTTCCCCGGCACGTGGTTGGTCGAAGTCCACAACTAAGGGGCCAGACTTCATCGCCACCACAGTCTGGCCCATTTTTTGTCACAGGGGGACTATTACCAGACTGGTCGCTGGTACAGCGCTAGAATAATTTCCACAATTCGTAAATCAATAATCTGGTTGAACTCCAGGTTATAAGGGTCGCCCAAAGGACTGTAATAAGCACACCGGTTACCACTACAGCGACCGGCAGGTGCTTTCTAACCGCTGAATCGTGCGTGTCGGGTGATTTGCTTGAAATAGACGGCTTCATTGCAGAGCGGCAACTTTTTCGCACGACACGGGTTCCCGAAAACGTGCGCATAATGTTCGCTTCCTCAGTGGGTCTGGGCGAGTTGCGATGTCCAATCCATTGGACAATGGCTTGCCGTACACCGCCGCGGTTTCGATCCACGTCATGGAACTCCGCGACCACAGCTAGAATTATTGTTTGACGAGCAGCCGAACCGTCCCCGTCCCTCAGGACGGACACAATCGGCTGAGCGTAGGAGGGGCCGCTGCCAGTGCCACACGCAGCGGTCCCTTTTCTCGTACCGTAGACGCGGGTCAAGTATCAATTCAAATACAGTTATATTTGCGCGGGGGACTGTCGGGCGGCCGCGTCGAACGGGCGCACATACACCGCCCCAGTGCGGTCATTCAAAACTAGATGTTACTTGCGCGCAACGAACCAAAGCGAAGGCAATCACCAATAAAACTTCCCAGCGGAATTTGGAGCGCAAGCCACAACAGAATTATCGTATAGAATTCTGGTCTCATAGGCGCCTCCGCAGCGCCCCCGAAACTGCCCGATTCGATTGTTTCGAGGTAGAACTCAGACGCGCCGTAAACGGTTCCCAGGCTACTTTTGCTACAATATTTTTTTTGCGGAGTTCGGAATTACAAATATTGTGCGCCGCAACTAAATCACGATTACATCAAATTCAGGCGCGTGAATAGCCGTGCGCCACTTTGGGTCATTCGTGGACATTCAGCGCTACCCGAGGAGTAAGTGCATTACCCTCGAAAGCGGACTAAGAGAATTGCAGTGTATTGGCTTTCCGCATCTTGGTTTCAATGTGCTGGCACCTGGGACAGTCGAAAGAGAGCAATTCGTAGCCAGGATCATCCGCCTCTATGCCAAAGAGCCACATCGCAATTCCGCAAATGGGGCATTCCGGTTGCTCAATCGAATCGGAATGCCGCGCGAGCTTGTAACGGATCATAGTGCCTCCGCTACGCGGATTGCCGAAAGCGCTAGCTGACACAGTTTGTCGGTATTGCGTTCGCCGTCGCGAACTCCGCTGATGATACGGGCGGCAATGACCTCCCGCACACTTTTGGGCGCTGATGTCGGAAAGCATCGAAGAGCGCTCTCATAAGCGGCGCTCATCACTGAAATGGTTTCGGGATCGAATACCGCCGGCTGTTTGATATAATTCTCTATGGTGGGCATGACATACCTCCAACGAAGATTGAAGAAAGTCTGCACCCCTTCCGGGCGATTAGCGAGCCACCCGTAGTCTAAGAGCAATAATCATCAGCGACGGTCTTCATTGTCATTACTCATTGAATGGCTTTTCGGCCTTTGGCGTTCTTGCTGGTTTTGCCATTGGCTTCGAGCACGCCAAATTCAGACGATTTCTTCGCGCCAACGCTGACCATATCCGCGTTGGCGAGACCGATTCTGAACAGCTCGCGCACAGCGGCGGCCCGGCTAGGCATTCGCTGTTTGAACCGAAAATCGTCCACCGCCCTGAGTTCATCCGGCGACAGCATGATTTGCAGACGCTCACCTCGGCTGAGGTTTTCGTTCTCGATGACCATGACGGACTCCGTCACCCGGCGACCTAATTTAATAACAAGACTGCTTATATGTTGAAAGCGTGTATTGTGTCAATTACTCATTTATCTAAATCAGCACCCCATGCGTTTGGATGTCGCCACGACCGTCGAAAACCCCCCATAAATTCGAGGCCTTAGCCATAGAGAACAAAAGGTGTTAAAGTAGCTTATCACCGGTTCAAATCTGGCATTCGCCCGGTGACTGAGAGTCAAAACTCCCGCCAACGACCGAAGATAAGATGGGAGTTTGCGGTGACCATTTACCAGCCAGCCACCCCGCACTCGAATTCAATCAAGCGTCCCAGATGCTCCAAATGCGGAACTGGAATGCTATTATTTGGTATCGAACCTGAGCGGCCTGGCTACGAATTGCATTCTTTCGAATGTCCCAAGTGCCAAAACATTGAAACCAGAGTCGGAAAAAGCAAGTAGGCCAACCGCTCTAACCGACAGTTTGCAGCAGTTCTCTAAAATCCGCTTTGGTCACAAGCGGACCTGCTTTGTGCCATCATGCACTTCTCGCCGTGAAGCTTAGCCGCGCCGCGCCGCTTTGATTGCGGCGACGTCGATCTTCTTCATGCCCATCATCGCATCAAAAGCGCGCTTTGCGTCCTCGCCGCCGGCCGCCAGTGCCTCGGTCAGCACACGCGGCGTGATTTGCCACGACACGCCCCATTTGTCCGTGCACCAGCCGCACTGGCTCTCCTGGCCGCCATTGCCCACGATGGCGTCCCAATAGCGGTCGGTCTCGGATTGATCGTCAGTGGCGATCTGGAACGAGAAAGCTTCGCTATGTTTGAACGAGGGACCGCCGTTAAGGCCAATACAAGAGACGCCGGCAACTTTGAATTCGACTATCAGCACATCTCCTTTCTTGCCGGATGGATAGTCACCTGGTGCACGGTGGATGGCGCCCACCGTGCTGTCGGGAAAGGTTTCGGCATAAAAGCGAGCAGCGGCCTCCGCATCCTTATCGTACCAGAGGCAAATCGTGTTCTTTGCCATTGCATGTCCTTTCACTTTAAAGCACGCCTTAGACCGGAGTTCATGTACGATTGACCATAGCTGCAATCGAGAAGCAGAACGCCGTGAAAGTAACGCCGGCATTAATCGCGTCAGAGAGCCCCCACTACCTTCCAAGAGCCTCCCAGATGTTGGGCATGATCGTCCGATTTTCCGTGCCGACGTTTACCAGATAGGTGAAGAAATAGAAGACTACGAGGTTGGCCAGGTTGAGGGCCGCGGCGCCAAGGCCAGTAAGTTTTTCTCTGGATAGCCCCAGCAGAATGTTGGCCGCGTAGGCCCCGCATATGTAAGGAGCGACCCTACGGGCAAGCCATTGAACTTCTGATCAAGATCTCGATCGGTGCCGAGGTTTCCCCTTGCGTTTCGTCGAAGCAAGTTCTTCCAGTTGCTTCTCGCTCATGGATTTGTACATCGATTTTGACGCGCCCTTGAGTTTGTCAACGCTCTGCTCGCCACGCTTGGCCGAGAGCGCAGCACCGGCAGCCTTCTGTTGCGCTTTTGAGATTGCTGGCATTGTTCCTCCGATCGGCTGATCGCCTACAAATTGAGCGGGCAGTCAATGCTAAAACGCCATTGAACAACGTGGGTTCCGCTTGCATTGCGAGGCAATCCATCGCGATCAAATCGAGATGCCCGGTGCTTCCATCACGGCATATTGGACCAGCGCTGGCACGCGCGCCCAATGCTCGCCATTGTAGCCTGCGACCACATTGATGCGCACAATCATCATCAGCGTGCCGTTCACGCGCCTGGTGTCCATTGTCTTCTCGCGGAGAAAGGCCACGGCCGCGAGACCGCAAGCCTCGGGATCGCGTGCACTTTCGTTCACGGCATCAACGGCGAGCGTAAGTTCGGCGCCATCGCCGCGCAGGCGGACATAATCTTCGGCCTGCTCCACCGTGTTGCAGATGACGCCGATTCCGGCGGCCATTTCACCGTCGGCCGCCTGTTCTTGACTATTCGCTTCGCGCGCCTGCGCAATACTGCCGACGACCTGCGCAATACTGCCGACGAGCAGCAATGCTGCCGCTCCAGCCCATGAAATCCGCATCCTTGCCTCCTGAAATCCGTCGGTAACATGAAATGCAAACGCATACTCCGCGCGCGCAGTTCGCGCGCGCGCACGCAAATGTGATCGGAGAACCCGCGCGAAACGCTTGCCAGAGCCCGCGGGTGGTTGCGGCGCCGCGTCAAGCTGTGACTGGAACTCGTATCGTAGATCGGAACAGTCGAACAGCATCCAGCGTTAGATACGCACACCCACCGATTGGAGATCGGTCATGTACTTTCAGAGAACAATCTTTGTCAGCGCCCTGATGATGCTTGTCGGCCTGTCTGTTCCTTCTGCGGCTGCTACGATTGCCACAGCTACGACGTCGCTCAATATTCGCTCAGGGCCCGGACCGCAATACGGCATTGTTGGTGCCATTCCCGAACATGGCCAGGCAACAATATCCGGATGCATCCAGGGGAGTTTATGGTGTCGGGTGTCCTACCACGGACAACAGGGCTGGGCTTACTCACAGTACATGATGGCGCGTCTGTCAGGGCGGCCCCTCATTGTCGCCGAGGGATTGAATAGTATCCCGAGAGTGACTTATCAGACGCCGGTCGAAACAGTCGGCAGCGCGGTTGCGACCCCTGCCATCACCGGAACATTGGTGGCGCGCCCCGCCTCAACTCAACCCCTCGTGATTTCTCCTCCACCAGCTGTCGAAAGCTACATTGTCAGTCACCCGGTCACACCGGTCTATTTGAACGGTGAAGTAGTCGAAGGTGTTGGTCTGCCTGGCGAGGTCGCGCTGACCACCGTGCCGGGCTATGACTATCAATACGCCTATATCAACAACGTGCCGGTTCTGGTGGAACCATCAACCCGACAGGTCCGCTACATTTATCGCTAAGTGTCTCGGCGAACGGCCTCAGGGTAATGAATACGGCTGCGCAACTCGAGCGCATTCCGCTCGGTTGTTAGCGAACTCTCGGCCGCATGGAGACCATGGCAAACCGCTGACGGGCAGCCAAAAAACTGATCCGCTTGCTAACGGAACAAAAGCAATCCGTGGACGTCATATTCCCAGCAACAACTATTACCTAGGGAGTTGACCCATGCGACCCATAACAGTTGCAATGTGCTTGACGGCAGCTTCGCTGTCTTTCCCAGCGGCAGCGCAAGACAAATCACCTCCGAAACCGGCACCTGCGCCGGTCGCGGCCACTAATGGTACCGCCTCTATGAACGCCACCAGTGAGTGGCGGGCCTCCAAGCTAATCGGCCTGGATGTATACAACGGGCAAAATGAAAAAGTTGGCGACATAAGCGAGGTTCTTCTTGACCACTCGGGCAAAGTCGTCGCATTTGTTATTGGCGTTGGCGGCTTTCTCGGAATGGGAGCGCACGACGTTCTCATCCCGTTCGACCAGATAAAATTTGTCGACGAGCCGGTAAAAGCATCCAGCGCATCGGCCCCGCGGCCCGGCACAACCGGCGGACCTGCAGGATCGCCGAATCGTCCTGCAGCAACCAACACCGCGCCCAGCAGTACGCAGGCCACTACGGACAAGTGGTATCCGGATCACGCAGTGATTGATGCGACCAAAGATCAGCTGAAAGCGATGAAGGCATTCAAGTACAGCTGACCCTTAGTGGCGTCCTGGCTGACTAACTGTATAAGCCCCGGCAAAATTGCCGGGGCACTTTTTTGCGTCACTCATTTTGCGGCACCATCGACTACAAGGGTGCCTTTAAAAGCAATGCTCCTATAAGGAAAGGTCGCAACTTTGCGACTTTTCGTAGACGATCAACCCCAGGTCCGCTGTTCTGTTTGCGGTTGAGTTACAATACCGGCTCGCTCTCATGAACCGGGGCTACGACAAGCTCAGACAAATTCGCATTCGACATTCTGGCAGAAAGTACGACGAGCGGTACGAATGCCAAATCTCACGAGCTGGCGCGCAGTCACATGCGAACCGGCCTCTATGCTCAAAATCACTGCTCAGTCGTCTGGATTCAATCGGAAGATCACGCTGCGCGCGGCGCCAGTTTCTTCATTATACCTTTAGCGAGTATCTGGGCCTGAAGGCGTCTCATTGACGCCTCGGCTTCGTTGGCGCGTTCCACCGCTGCTGCTGCCCTTTGCTCGGCTGCTGCTGCCCTTTGCTCGGTGGCAGCAAGCTGAGAAGTCGCATGGTCCAATTGTTCCGTGAGTTGGCGAATTGTGGCGCTGCTCTGATCCTTCACCCGCTCCACCTCCGCTTCGGCCAGGTATCTCGCCAACTGGGCGGACTCGGTCTTTTCACACGCGATTCTTATCGTTTGCTCGGCGAGGATCTCCGCGTGCACTTCGGCGAAGTGATTGTTTCCCCCAAGAAGGTTGTTCATCCGAAGCCAGAGGATTTGCTCACTGTTCCTTGCGAGATCAGACAGCAAGGCACTCGAGGACGAATCGGCGTCATCGCCCTTGCCAATGAATTTTGCCCGAAGCCATTCCGTAACAGTCATGAGACCCCCGTCGACATCGGTTCGTAAGGGCTCAACAGAGCGAATTTATCTGAATGAATTATGGTTAAAAAACCGTTTCACAGGACCGACCGGTCGCGCTCATCTCGTTACGACGGCCCCCAGGGAGGCATCGTCGCGAGATCGGACGTCAGGTCCGAGGTCCTGACCTGGCCGTCGACGTTGCCATCTTCGTTGATATCCACGCCGCACCAGGCGCCGGATTGCACCAGAATTCTGACATTGGCATTTCGCGGCACGCGGTTGTCGGATTTGCAGCTGTGACGGTCCCCGCCGCCTCCGCTGCTATCCTGAACGACCGGTGTCGCGCGGATCGCGAATCGGCGCTGATCGAAAATCTTCTGGTTCCGGCTTCTGTCGACTTCTCCTGCTCCCCACGCGCCGATGCCGGATACCTTGGGGTTTTGCAGGTTGGTATCGACATCGAGGCCATTTGAGCACTTGCCGGGCGGCCCAAACCAGCGACGGTCAACCTGGTTTTGGAAAAGATGCCATTGTCCGCTGTTGTAGAAATCGACGGTTTCCTCGTGTGACCGCGATGCGCTGATCCAATTGTACGACACGAGTTTTTCCTCGCGGAGGGTACGATTGACCAGCCCGTTTCCGTAAACCCCTATCGCATAACGGCTGCCGACCGTCTGGCCGATGACACGAAAGTACTCGAGAACAGCATCCATGGCGGCACGATTCACATTGAAGTCGACACCGAAATAGATTGCGGATCCTTCGGGCTGTCCGACCAGCCTGGCCTGATCCAGCGCGGCCTTTGCATCGGCGGCAACTTCGGCCTTTGCCGAGCCGGTATCTTCCAGTCCCTTCAGAAATTTCTCGGGAAGATTGTTCCGATACTGGTAGAGAGAAACGATCGAAAGGCCGTTTCTTATCAGAACGGTCGGCTCGCGAACGCCGCCGATCCTGTTGCCGTCGGATGCCATGATCTTTTCGCGCAGACCCGGCTGGGGCTTTCGCGCAAAAAACCGCACGACAACCTTCACATTCTGGGCAGCCAACTTCGACGCGGCTCTTGCTGCGTTATGCGGCGTATCGATAATGGCGATGCTTCCCGGATCGTTGGGTTGCCCAATCGCCGAGTGGCCCGGCACCAAAGCGCTCGCAAGCAGACCCTTGGTGAATGTTCTTCGCGATACGATCGTCATTGCCCCTGAAAAGCTGTTGCCTGGTGCTCAACCTTTTTGCTGCGCTTTGATCTCGCCAAATTTGGCCAGCGCCCGGTCGAATATATCATTGAAGAGCCACATCGAATCCAGAATTTCGCGCATGGTCGCGGATGTCTTCGCCCGGTCGGCCTTGCCGAAGGCAAACATACTGTTGTTGCGCAAATATCCCATGATTCGCGGCTCGGAAATCCTGTAATTGAGCAGTTTGCCTGAATTGAGAGCGGCCTTGGCCGGACTGGGAATGATCTGGATAAGCTCAAAAAATCTCATTTGATCGATCGGGTCCGGCAAGGCTTTCATGATTGCCGGTATTTTCGGGAAAAGGTCCACGTGCGCATTCATCAGGCCGTTTCTCACAGCCGTCCAGTGATTATATCGCTGATCTGATTTGCCGACCCGCGCTTCTTCCTTGTCGTCGCGCGCGTTAAGTCTGGGGTCAAGGGCCGCGACGGATTTCTTGATGGCCGCCCATTTCTTCTGGCCATTTTTGTCCTCGGACACCCCTGTCTGAAAACTTCCCTTGTAGGCATTCGAGCGCGCATTGCCGATGTTCTGATGGCCGTCTGTCTCGGCAAAGAAGACAGCCAGACTGATACGGCCTGCGACTTCGGCATGTGCCGCATCGAGGCCCTTGACCCGCGCAATGACGGTCCCAAGGTCGACAACGTCCTTGAATGGCGTCCCGGATTTCTGCGCATTGGCGGGCGGCGCCTGCATGATGGCGAAAAGAGTCTTGTACTCGTCGATCAGCGGCTCATTGTCGGCGTCAAAATATGCCGGAGGAATTTTGTATTTATTGGGCCTCCCGATTCTGGACGGCAGCACGTCGGTGAGGTCTTTGTACGCGCCCATCATGCTGACGCGGGCAAGATAGAGCGCCTGTCCCGGTTTATCCGGCAGCTTCTGATGCGAATTGATTTGTGCGCGCCGCTCGCCCAGGATTGACCTGAAATCCTGGACTGTCCTGTTGTAGGCATTGAGCGCATCGGCCTGTGATTGTGTGAGTGCCGCGGGCTGACCTAGCGCGACGGAAATGAAATCGAAATTGCCGATGCCGAGCGCGAATCCGGCCAGATGTGCGAGGCTGCACAGGCCGATGACCGCCAACAAACGAGGATCATTCCCAATCGGCACAAGCACTCCCCGCCGGTAAAATACAACCGAATGACGAAGATTAACGCTCCCCGATTTTAGATCAAGGGATCGCAACGAATGCGCCTGCCGAATCGATCATTTCGCACTCAAATGTCGACTCTGTCATGAGATGGCGAACCCGATGAATTCCGGTTTACATCAGCAATCGGACATTCAGTGGACCGGTACGTGACATGCGGTACGTCATGCGGTTACTGCGTCTGCATCACGCAACACGACATAGACCGCTGGAATGACCAGAACGGTCAGCAAGGTAGACGAGGCCAGGCCGAACAGCAGCGAGATCGCCAGGCCCTGGAAAATCGGATCCAGGAGAATTGTCGCTGCTCCGATCATGGCCGCGAGCGCCGTCAGCAAAATCGGCTTGAAACGGACTGCGCCTGCTTCCAGCAGCACTTCACGCAGGGATTGGCCCCGGCCCGCGCCATGGCGGATGAAGTCGACCAGCAGAATCGAATTGCGAACGATGATCCCGGCGAGCGCAATAAATCCGATCATCGAGGTCGCTGTGAACGGTGCGCCGAAGAGCCAATGGCCGATTACAATTCCTATCAGCGTGAGCGGAATCGGCGTGAGGATCACCAATGGCAGCTTGAAACTGCCAAACTGCGCCACCACCAGAATATAAATGCCGACAATCGCCACCATGAAAGCGGCGCCCATGTCGCGGAAGGTCACGTAGGTGATCTCCCACTCACCGTCCCACAACATCGCCGGCTTGCTTTCATCTTCCGGCTGCCCATGAAAGCGGATCGTCGGTTTGGTCAGCGCACCCCAATTATGCGCCTCAACGCGTTTGTCGACGTCAAGAATGCCGTAGATCGGGGCCTCGTAGGCCCCGGCAAGCTCAGCCATCACCATGTCGGCAAATCGCCCGTCGCGGCGGAAAATGGCCGGCGATCCCAATTCCTTGCTCACGCGCACAATGTCGCCAAGTTCGACCACCGTCTTGTTGCCGGGGATGCTATTGGCCGGAACAGGCGTCGACGCCAGCAGCTCGCTCCACGACAAATCGCGCTTCGGCAGTCGCACGACAATCTCGATCGGGTTTCGACCTTCGCCACGGTGCGAATAGCCCACGGTCGTGCCGCCAAAAAGGGCTTTAATAGTGTCATAGACGTCGCGCTGTTCGACGCCGAAGAACTCGAGCCGATCCTGATCAATCGAAATCCTCAGGCGCGGCCGCGGCTCTCCGATTAAATCGTCGACGTCGACGACATAGGGCACCGCAGCGAAGATCTTCTTCAATTCAGCGACTACGGCGCGGCGGCTTTTCGAATCAGGACCATAAACCTCGGCCAGGAGTGTCGCCAGCACCGGCGGGCCCGGCGGCACTTCGACCACGCGGGCCACAGTGCCAGCCGGTAAAGTCACTTTCTTCAGTCGTTCGCGCAGATCAAGTGCGATGGCGTGACTGGTGCGGCCACGCTCGCCACGCGGGGCGAGATTGAGATGCAGCTCACCCAGCTCAGGCAATTCACGCACATAATAGTGGCGAACCAGTCCGTTGAAATTGAATGGCGCCGGCGTGCCCGCATAGATCTCGATTGAACGGACTTCCGGCACCTCGCGTGCCGCATCTGCAATCGAAAAAAGGGTTCGCTCGGTATCCTCGAGCGTCATACCCTCGGCCAGGTCGACGACTACGGCCAGTTCCGACTTGTTGTCGAATGGCAGCAGCTTGACCGTGACGGTCTTGGTCACGAACAGCATGCATGCCGCCACGGTCGCCACCCCCACTACAATCAAGAACCGCCAGGCGCTCTTGCGTGAGCGCACGACTGGTGCAGCGAATCGGCGATAGAGCCGGCCGAGAAAACCCTCGCCATGTGCAGCCTCGTGCTCATGCAGCGCCTGTCTTTCCGGATGCAGACGCAGCATCAGCCAAGGCGCGATCACCATGGCAACGAAAAACGAGAACAGCATCGCCGCCGAGGCATTGGCCGGGATCGGCGCCATGTATGGCCCCATCAGGCCGGAGACAAACAGCATTGGCAGCAGCGCCGCTACGACGGTCAATGTGGCGACAATGGTCGGATTGCCGACCTCCGCTACTGCTTCGACCGCGCCTTGCAGGCGCGAGCGACCATCCCTCATCGCCCAGTGTCTGGCAATGTTCTCGACGACCACGATGGCATCATCGACGAGTATGCCGATGGCAAAGATGAGCGCAAACAGGCTGACACGATTGATGGTGTATCCCATCAGCTTGGAGGCGAACAGCGTGAGCAAGATGGTGGTCGGAATGACGACGAGCGTGACCAGCGCCTCGCGCCAGCCGATGGCGAAGGCAATCAGCACGACGATCGAGACAGTTGCGAGTCCAAGATGAAACAGCAGCTCGTTCGCCTTGTCGTTCGCGGTTTCGCCGTAATCGCGCGTCACCGTCACCTTGACGTCCGGCGGAACCAGCCGGCCCTCGACGCTCCGTAACCGCGCCAACAATTGCTCAGCGACCACGACGGCGTTGGCCCCTGCACGCTTGGCAAAGGCGATACTGACGGCCGGGGCCCGGCCCCAATGGCCGGCCTGGCCGGCCGTGTCCATCCACACGCGGTGTTCGAGCGGGCTTGGTCCAATCACGACTGAGGCCACATCACGCACATAGACCGGACGGTTATCGCGTGTGGTGACAAGCAACAGACCGATATCGGGAATGCCGGCGAGCGTTTGCCCGGCGGCGATGTCACGCATGCTGTCGTTATCGCGTACCTGGCCAGCCTGAAATGAACGGTTGGCGTCGCGCACCTTGGCGACCAGCTGCTGCAGGGTGACACCGAAGAGAGCGAGTTTCTCCGGATCCGGCTCGATGCGAATCTGTTGCGGATTACCGCCCGAAATATAAGTCAGACCGACATTGTCGGTCTTTACCAGTTCGGAACGCAATTCGTCAGCAAGCTGGTAAAGATCCTTGTCGGTCCAACGTGCGGCCGCATCAGGCTTCGGCCCGAGAGTGAGCACTACGACGGCGACGTCGTTGATGCCACGTCCGACAATCAGCGGTTCCGGAATTCCGACCGGGATGCGATCCAGGTTAGCGCGAACTTTTTCATGCACCCGCAGTATGGCGTCGTCAGCCTTGGTGCCAACCAGGAAGCGCGCCGTCACCATGACGCGGTCGTCGACCGTCTGGCTATAGACGTGCTCGACCCCGTCGATACCCTTGATGATGGCTTCCAGCGGTTTGGTTACCAATTCGACCGCATCCGGCGCCTTAAGGCCGTCTGCATTGACCCGGATATCGACCATCGGCACGCTGATCTGCGGCTCCTCCTCGCGCGGGATCGTAAGGAGCGCGAGCAGTCCCACCGCCAGCGATGCGAGAAGAAACAATGGCGTGAGCGGCGAACAAATCGTCGCTTGCGTGAGACGCCCCGAAAGTCCGAGATTCACGGCCGCACCAGAACGTCCCCGGCTTTAAGGCCGGACAGAATTTCCAAAGCATCGGGCATGTCCGGACGCGGCAGTTCTCGCCCGCGCTGGACCGGCACATCGATCACGGCCTCCGCATTCTTGCGGACACGGGCATAATCGATGCCGAACCGGGTGATGATGAACGAGCCCGGCACGATTGTGCTGGTGCGCTCTCCGGCCGATACCCACACGCGGATGCGCTCACCGACAAAATAATCTCCCAGGCCAGCGACCTGCGCATCAGCGATCACGCGTCCGTCCTCGATCTGCGGATAGACCAGCCGGACAACGCCGAATTGTGCGTTGCTCGTGCCGAGTTCCTCTCCGTCGACGCGCACCGTGTCGCCAGCCTTGAGAAATCGGGCATGCCGCTCGGGCACGCGAAGGCGCAACACGAAATTCTGTTCCGCAATGGTGGCGATCGTCTCGCCCGGCAGGATCACCGTGCCGGAAGTCACCGGCACTTTCAGGACGCGGCCAGCCGTCGGCGCCAAAACCTTGCCTTCGCTGAGCTGCTGCTCGATGACCGAGCGCTCGGCAATACGTGCACGTTGTGCATTGGTCGCAATGTTGAATGCGGTACGCGCTTCATCGATCCGCGTTTTCGGAATGGTGCCCTTCGAGAACAGATCGTCTGCGCGCGTGAGATCGGAGCGGGCCTGGGCGACCTGTGCCTCCAGGCCCGCGATCTGCGCATCCAACGATTTCATCTGCAACACGAGTTTGTCGTCGCCGACAATGCCGATAACCTGCGCCTGGCTGACGTGATCGCCTTCCTTGACCGAGAGTTCCGCGACCGTTCCGCCAATACGGGCGCGAGCTGGCACGACATTGGCACTTTCGACGGTGGCAAAGACGGCCTTTTCGTCAGAAACCGTTTTTGGCCCAACGACAAAAGTTTCCTGGGCGAGCGCTCCCTGTATAGAGACAGCAAGCAGAACTAAAATGAAAGCACCAGTATGCATTTCAATTGCCCTTCGAATGCCTATCGGGCGGATGTGGCGAGTTTTTATCTCGCGTGAGACGCGGCCCCGGTCATTGATTTGGCGCAAGACGCTGCCCCCGCGCTGCGCGCGCCGGCCTATGTTGCACCTTGGGAGCGCATACAGCCGCGGGCGCGCAATAGACTCGATAGAGAGTACGGATGAGTTCACGCGCCGGAGTGCTGCCGATGGAATACCAGATGGTCTGGCCATCGCGCCGCGCCCTCACAAGCCCGTCCTTGCGCAACAATGCCAGGTGTTGAGACACCGTCGAGTCTCGGATTTTTAGTTGGGTGGCCAGTTCGCCCACCGAGCGTTCGTTCTCGGTCAGTTGGCAGACGATCATCAGGCGATGGCGATTTGCCAGTGCCTTTAGCAGGTCGCACGCCTCGTCTGCAGCCGTGAGCATTTCTTCGGTCTTTATTTTCATACTTGCGTATATACGAATTATCGCATATATAGTCAATAGCTTTGGAAATTCCTTGTTGAGTGCCGTTGGGGTCTCAATCTGTCCTGAGTTTTTGGGGCCTGAAAAAAGCTCAGCGGCTAAATCGGAGGAGTATGGCTATGAATATCGATCGCGCAGTCCTCACGCTCGCCGGCAGCATGGTGCTGTTGAGCCTCGCACTGGCATGGTTTGTCAGTCCCTACTGGCTGCTTCTTGCGGCCTTCGTCGGAGTGAACCTGTTCCAGGCTGCATTTACCGGCTTCTGCCCGGCGGCCATCATCTTTCGGAAGCTCGGGCTGAAGACAGGCCCGGCGTTTGAATGCCGGGAACCTGTCAAAGGCTGACCGCGCCCAATGTCTATGAAGATGGCGAGCCTTGCAAAACTGGAAGCCAATGCGTCGGGCATTGCACGGATGATATGCCTATTGGCTAACAAGGAACGCGTTCGCATTCTGTACCGACTCGCGAAAAGCCAGGGAGAGCTGTCGGTTACAGAATTGGCCGAAGGGATCGCGATCAGTCGGTCGGCGCTATCGCAACATCTCACAAAGCTACGCAGAGGCGGCGCCATCTCTGTACGACGAGTCGGACATAACTGTCTCTATCGGATTACCGATCCCCGGTCTGCGCAGTTGGCAATAGAATTGGTCAGATTTTGAAAGAACGCCGCTACCGGGTATTCCGATATCCGAACGACGGATTTCGACAAAAGCGCGCAGCCGTTGCCCTTTCCGAAAATCATATCCGGACGTATTAGTGACGGCGACTGCCGACGACGGGAACGGCGATATTGTTCCCGCTCCGCTGCACGCTCGTCGTAACAGCGCATATTTTTCGCAAAGCCAGATGCGGGCGCGTTTGACGGCGATTTGTCGCGTTGACCTGGATCAAGTTTTTCTCATGCCATTTCAATATCTTGGCATTCAGTATTGACGCCAAAGCCGCTCACAGGAGGTGTCGCATCAGCCAGCCGACGGCCAACGCCGTGCGGGCGCTCGCGTCCCTGCCGGACAACCCGCACGCACTGCCGGCGGGCGATGCGCTGGCGCGCCTGGGCGTCTCCGTCGCCAGTGGCCTCAGCGATGACGAGGTCAAGCGCCGGCATGGCGTCTTCGGCCACAACACCATCGCGTCGCGTCGCAAGGCCAGCGCGCTGCTGCTGCTGGTGCACCAGTTCCATAGCCCGGTAGTCTATTTGCTGGGCGCAGCGGGGATGCTCGCCTTCTATTTCGGAGAAATAGAGGAAGGCTCGGCCATCCTTGCTGTGCTGGTGCTCAACGCGCTGATCGGCTTCCTGACCGAATTGAAGGCGGCGCGCTCCATCGAGGCACTGCGTGCGCTCGGCACGCGCTCGGCACGCGTACGGCGCGACGGACATGTGCGGCTCATCCCGGCCGAGGAGATGGCGCCGGGCGATATCGTGCTGCTGGAGGCTGGCGACGCCATCTCTGCCGACCTGCGGCTCGTGGAGGCGTCCAATGTTGCGGTCGATGAGTCGACGCTGACCGGTGAATTTGTCGCGGTCCACAAGCACACGGGTCCGGTTGCTGCCGAGGCGCGGCTCGCCGACCGCTCGTCCATGCTGTTCAAAGGTACTGCGCTCACCCGCGGCAGCGGAGTTGGCGTGGTGGTGGCGACCGGCTTGGGGACCGAGATTGGCCGGGTGTCACAACTGGTCGAGGAGGCAGAGCCCGGCTCTTCGCCGCTGGAGAAAAAACTCGCCCGTCTGTCGGCGCAACTGGTCTGGGCCACCTTGCTCCTGACGGTATTGATCGCCGGCGTCGGACTCGCCACTGAAAAGGACCCGTTCCTCATGATCGAAGCGGCTATTGCCCTGGCGGTAGCTGCGATCCCGGAAGGCCTGCCGATCGTGGCGACGCTGGCGCTGGCGCGCGGAATGTGGCGCATGGCGCAGCAGAATGCGCTGATCGAGCGGCTGTCGGCGGTGGAGACGCTGGGCGCGACAACCGTCATTCTCACCGACAAGACCGGCACCTTGACCGAAAACCGCATGACGGTGCGCCGGCTCTGGGTGCCGAGCGGCGAAATCGATCTCGAGACCGACGTCGGGGACGGCTCCGGGCAGGTCCAGCTCGGCGGCGACGCGCAGCTTTCTCTGCTGCTGGAGATCGGCGTGCTCTGCAACGACGCCTCCCTCGACAGTGACGACGAGCCAGGCAGCGGCGACCCCATGGAGCTAGCGCTGCTGCGCGCTGGTTTCCGTGCCGGCCTCAAGCGCGCGGCGCTGCTCAAGCACAGCCCGGTCGCGCGCAAGCACGCCTTCGACAATGCAAGCAAGATGATGGCGACCGTTTACCAGCGCGGCGACCAATTCCTGTTCGCGGTCAAGGGAGCGCCGGAAGCCGTACTGGCGGCGGCCAATAAAGTGATTGCCGAGGACGGCGAAATGGCGCTCGATGACAACATGCGCGCCGAATGGCTCGCCCATGTGGAGTATTTCGGTCATCACGGACTGCGCGTACTGGCATGCGCCATGAAGTCCGGCGCGCAGGCCGACGCATCGCCTTATGAAGATCTGGCATTCGTCGGCCTCATCGGCCTGGAGGACCCGGCACGCGCCGACGTGCCCCGCGCCATCCAGGATTGCCGGCAGTCAGGCATCCGCGTGGTCATGGTGACCGGTGATCACGCGGTTACCGCGCGCAGCATCGGTCGAGCTGTCGGGCTCGACCACGCCGCCGCCAATGTGGTCGAAGGCAAACACATCGCTCGCCTCACCAGCGGCAAGAACGGTGAACTGTTCGACGTCGCTATCTTCGCGCGCGTGAGTCCGGCCGAGAAGCTCGATCTGGTGCGCGCCTATCAGGCCGCCGGCGAGGTTGTGGCCATGACCGGTGACGGCGTCAATGACGCGCCGGCGCTGCGGCAGGCTGATATCGGCGTGGCCATGGGACTGCGCGGCACCGACGTCGCGCGCGAGGCGGCCGCCATGATCCTGCTCGATGACGCCTTCCCGACCGTCGTCAAGGCGATCCGCGAAGGCCGCGTCATTTTCGGCAATATCCGCCGCTTCGTGGCCTATCTGCTCTCATGCAATTTGAGCGAGGTGCTGGTGGTCGGGCTGGCGATCCTGTCCACGCTGCCGCTGCCGATCATGCCATTGCAGATCCTCTATCTCAATCTGGTCACTGATGTGTTCCCGGCATTCGCGCTCGCCATGGGCGAAGGAGAGCCCGGCGTCCTCAAGCGGCCGCCGCGCGATCCGCGCGAGCCCATCCTCGGCCGCCGGCAATGGTTCGTCATCGTGCTGCACAGCATAGGCCTGACCGCCGGCACTTTCGGCGCGTTGGCAGCGGCGCGGCTGGGCTTGGCTCTCGACAGCAAGTCGGTAGTGACGGTCACCTTCTTGAGTCTCGCCTTCGCGCAGCTCTGGCATGTCTTCAACATGCGGCATCCGCGATCGGGCCTGCTGCGCAACGAAATAACCCGCAACCCGTGGCTCTGGGGCGCAATCTTGCTGTGCACGGCGTTGCTGGTGGCACCGCCCTATTTTCCGCCGCTCGCCTATGTGCTGCATCTCGCCCCGCCAACGCCCGCCATGTGGGCTATCATCCTGGGCATGAGCGTCACGCCGCTTGTCGTAACGCAAGCGGTCACGCTCACGCTGGCAGCGCTGCGCTCGAGGTCCTGAGCCGTGACGACGATCCTGTTACCCTGGCTGAAATTCGCGCTGTGCGTGGCGTTAATCGGGCTCGCCGGCCCGGTGCTGACACGATATGGCGACATCATCGCGCGCCTGACCGGCCTGTCGCGAACATGGATCGGGCTGGTGCTGCTCGCCACCGCAACCTCGCTGCCGGAGCTGTTCACCGGCGTCAGTGCTGTTGCTGCCGCCGACGCACCCGACATCGCTGTCGGTGACGCGCTCGGAAGCTGCTTGTTCAATCTCGTGATGCTGGTGCTGCTCGATGAATTGAGCCGCGATGAGCCGATGTACCGCCGCATCGACCAAGGCCACATCCTGACCGCCGGCTTCGGCGTTATCCTGATCGGCTCGGCCGGCGCTTTCCTGCTGCTCAGCCAGAATGCACTCAGCTTCCAGTTCCTGCACATCAGCGGCTACACGCCCTTCATTATTATAGTCTACGTCATCGCAATGCGCGCAGCCTTCGTCTACGAGCGCCGTGTCGAGGCACCTTCGCAGATGCTCCAAGCCGAACGCGGCATCACATTGCGTACGGCTCTCATTCGCTACGCCATGGCAGCCGCGGTGGTGGTCGCCGCCGGCACCTGGCTGCCATTCATCGGGCAAGAGCTCGCGGCGGTGATGGGCTGGGAAACGACCTTCGTCGGCACGCTCTTGATCGCCGCCGCCACCTCGGTGCCGGAACTGGTGGTGACGGTGAGCGCGCTGCGGCTGGGCGCCGTCGACATGGCGATTGGGAATCTGCTTGGCAGCAATCTGTTCGATATCCTGATCCTGGCGCTCGATGACATCGCCTACACCAAGGGCCCGCTCTTGCGCGCGGTGTCGACCGCGCATGCTATCACCGCCTTCGCCGCCGTGATCATGTCGGGCATTTTCATCGTGGCAATGCTGTACAAGCCGGAGACGCGCCTGCGTGGCACCATTGGCTGGGTCAGCCTGTCACTATTGTTAGTTTACCTGTTCAGCTCTTACGCCATCTACCTGCACGGCCACTGACGCCGGGCAATGATAGACGAACAGCGCGCAGGGGGACATCGCCACCGGTCTGCTCATGGGGGGTCAATCGGATTCTTGATTGTCTGATAGCTTGTCATTGATGCCGATAATGCCTTGCGACTGCTCCCGATTGCATGAACAAACAATGTAACAACGGCCGTGCAATCGAAAAAGCCCCCTAGACACGAGCCACGGCGGGGGCGCTATTCGAGCGTAAAGCCTTCGTGGCTCGAATCTGCAAAGTATCACTCGGAGACACGGCAACTTCGAAACCAAGGTCTGCGCTCAGTCCAATCATGCGCGACTGATCAGCAGGAAAGTTCAATACTGCTCGCCGGACGCCCTGCCTGGAGATTACTTGCAGAAGCGCGTTAAGCAGTTGCCCCGCCAAGCCCCTTTCCCGCAAGTCGCCACGGATGATGACCGCGCATTCCGCAACGTCGAAGTCAGGATCGGCGGTCGAGCGTGCAAGCCCCGACACGCGCTCGCCGTCCCAGGCGACCAATGTCATCTCGCGATCATAATCGATCTGGCTCAATCGTGCCGCGGTTTCATGGGTGCGATCGCGCAGCGGCGCGAAGAAAGTGTGCCACAGGTCTCGCGTGTCGACTTCGTCGGCAAAGCGACGCAGCCCTGGCTCCTCCTCCGGCCTGATCGGGCGCACGCTGTAGTAGCGCCCTTCAAGCGAACAAATTTCAGTTTCAAGCTCGTGCGGATAAGGCCGGATGGCCAGGCGCGATTGTGCAGAATCAGTCGTGGCGCGGACGCGCATGCGGCCGTCGACGGCAATCACGCCTTTTGGATCGCAGAGTAGCGGATTGATATCGATCTCGGCAATCTCGGGGTGGTCGGCCACGATCCGGCTCAGTTGAACCAGCACATTCACTACGCCATCGATGTCGGCCGCTGGCCGAGACCGATATCCCTTGAGCAGCGAGGAGATGCGCGTGCGTGCAATCTGCGCGCGCGCAAGCGCGGAGTTGAGCGGCGGCAGTTCAAGCGACTTGTCACCGACGATTTCCACCGCAGTCCCCCCTTGTCCAAACAGGATCACTGGCCCAAAGGTGGGGTCGGTCGAGACGCCAGCAATCAATTCGAACGCACCCGGCCGGTTTATCATTTCCTGGACGATAAAGCCCTCAAGACGCGCCTGCGGCAATGCGCGCGACACCCTTGTGTTCATTTGCACGGCCGCAATTTCAACCTCGGCTAACGTGGCAAGGTTCAAAGCTACAGCGCCGATATCTGATTTATGGATGACGTCACGCGAGCGAATTTTCAGTGCGACCGGCGCTTTGATCTGGGCAGCAGCCTGGACCGCAGCCTGGATATCTGCGACGGCTTCGGTCCGAACAAACGGGATTTCGTAACAGGTTAGAAAGTTGGCAACTTCGGCCGGATCGAGCCATTCGCGTTCATCATCGAGCGCCTGGCGGATGACCAATTTTGCCCGTGCGACGGCGTGCTGCGGAATTGGTGCGCCGGACGACGGGGTCTCCAACAACAGTTCCTGGTTTTCGCGATAATGGACCAGATACATGAAGGCGCGGACTGCCCGCTCGGGCGTTTCGTAATCTGGCAGCTGCGCGGAAATGAGTTGAGTGCGCCCCTCGGCAACGCTTGCCGAACCCATCCAGCAGGCGAATACATTCTTTCTGGGCACGGCGGTCGACTGCGCCAGGGCGCCGATAAGCCCTTTGGCTGCTTGCGACGATGTAACTATCGCCGTCGGACAATAGGCCACCAGCAAAGCGTCGACGCCCTGATCGTCCAAGAGGGCCGCGACGGCATCGGCATAGCGATCAGCGTCGGCGTCGCCAATGATGTCGACCGGGTTGCCGTGGCTCCATGTCGCCGGCAACACCGAGTTAAGCCTGGCAATCGTACCGGGCTCGAGCGTCGCAAGGTTACCGCCGAGTTCGATCAGACGATCGGTGGCCAGCACGCCGGCGCCGCCACCGTTGGTAACAATACCAAGCCGATTGCCAGGTTGCGGCGACATATGGGCGAGCGTTGCGGCCGCATCGAACAGTTCCTCAACCTCGTTGACGCGCAACATACCCGCGCGCCGGAATGCGGCTTCGTAGACGACGTCAGCACCGGCCAATGCGCCGGTATGCGACGTCGCAGCGCGAGCCCCCTCCTCCATCCGTCCGCCTTTGACCACAATGACCGGCTTGACTCTGGCAGCACGCCGCGCCGCCGACATGAATTTGCGGGCGTGGGTCACAGCTTCTGCATAGATCAGGATAGCGTGGGTCTCCTGGTCGAGCGCGAAGTAGTCCAGGAGGTCACCGAAGTCGACGTCGCCCATATCACCCATTGATACGATGGCGGAAAAGCCAATGCCGCGCGGCAGTGCCCAATCGAGAACCGTTGTTGCCATTGCGCCCGACTGCGTCAGGAACGCAATATTACCGGACAGCATGGCAGCCGGCGCGAATGTCGCATTGAGCCCGATACCCGGCACGGCAATTCCGAGACAGTTGGGACCCACGATACGCAAGAGATTCGGACGTGCGGCCTCGAGAAGCTGTGTGGCACGCTCTTCCCCGGCCGAGAGGCCGCCTCCGACAAAGCCCGCTGTCAGAATGACAGCTGCCCGGGTGCCGCGGGCCCCGAGTTCAGCCACCAGCGATCCAACGGTGTCGGGCGGGGTCGCGATAATGGCGAGATCAGGCGTGATCGGCAGGCTCGCAATGTCTTTGAAAGCCATGATGCCGTGGACGGCACCAGACGTTGGATTTACCGGGATGATGGGCCCCTTGAAACCGCCGCGCAGCAAATTCGCCATCAGCGCGGAACCGACGGAGTTCAGTCTGTTCGAGGCGCCAATAACGGCAACCGATTGTGGACGAAACATCTTGTCGAGATTGCGAATGGACATGCCGGTTGCTCAGAAAAATCTATCCACTGTGCGTTGGCGACTCTCCGCGGCACTTTAATATCGCCCAGTGGTCATTCCTAATGACGCGATAACCACGATTTTGTTTATACTCCCGATTGTCCGGATCGACCGATTGATCCAGATCATATTGCGCCACGGTCATGCCGTTAGATTGTTACAAACATTCATTTTATGGGCGAACCGAAAGGGTGGAACTGCCTGGGAATGGCAACACATATGACGACAGCAGCAAATCCAAATACGGCTCTGCCCAACGCACCCGCGCGGGAGTACTCGAAATCTGCAGCGGTCGTGAATGCGAATAAGGAACGAGCCGATCCGAATCCCGGCGGACAGGCTGGCGCCGAGTCAATCGACGGGCGCGATTCCTATGCCGTTACTGCGTTGTCTGACATCACCGATCGTTCGCTGCATGCGACGGCTGCGCGCTTCACACTTGGCCTGTCGCCGGCGGCGCTTGCCGAAGCTTATCTGGACTGGGCAACCCATCTGGTCTTTGCGCCGGGCAAGCGGCTGCAACTCATTGACAAGGCTGCGCGGAAGTCGGCTCGCTTCGCGAATTATGTGTTGCGCTGCGCCTCAGAGAAAGAAAAAGCGCAAAGCTGTATCGAGCCGTTGCCGCAGGATCGAAGGTTCGCTGGCGCGGACTGGCAAAAACCGCCGTTTAATTTCATAAATCAGGCGTTCCTGTTGCAACAGCAATGGTGGCACAACGCGACCACCGGTATCCGTGGCGTCACAAAGCAACACGAGAACATGGTGGAATTCGTGGCGCGCCAGGCGCTCGACATGGTCTCCCCATCGAACTTCCTGCTGACAAATCCCGAGGTGCTGCGGCACACCATCAGCAAAGGTGGCATGAACCTGGTGGCGGGATTTCGCAATCTGGCGGAGGATTGGGAACGGGCCATCAGCGGCAAGAAGCCGATCGGAACCGAAAATTTCGCGGTTGGCCACGATGTGGCGATAACGCCCGGCAAGGTCATTTACCGCAACCGACTGATCGAGCTCATCCAGTATTCGCCCGCCACCAGTAAGGTCCGGCCGGAGCCGGTGCTCATCATTCCCGCATGGATCATGAAATATTACATTCTCGATCTTTCCCCGCAAAACTCCCTTGTGAAATATCTGACCGAGCAGGGCTTCACAGTCTTCATGATTTCGTGGACGAATCCTGGCCCGGAGGACCGCGACCTTTCCCTCGACGACTATCGCATGCTGGGCATCATGGCTGCGCTCGACGCAATCGGCGCGATCGTGCCTGGCCAAAAGGTTCATTCGGTTGGTTATTGCCTGGGCGGCACCTTGTTGTCGATCGTCGCTGCTGCCATGGCGCGGGACGGTGACGACCGCCTGCAATCAGTCACGCTGCTGGCCGCCCAGACCGATTTCCATGAAGCCGGTGAGTTGATGCTCTTCATCAACGAAAGCCAGCTTGCGTTTCTCGAAGACATGATGTGGGAGCAAGGTTTTCTCGACTCCCGACAGATGGCGGGCGCCTTCCAGATGCTGCGCTCGAACGACCTTGTCTGGTCGCGCATGGTCCGCGACTATCTGATGGGTGAGCGTGGCCCGACGACCGATCTCATGGCGTGGAATGCGGACGCGACCCGCATGCCATATCGTATGCATTCGGAATATCTGCGGCGCTTGTTCCTCAATAACGAAATTGCCGAAGGACGCTATACTGTTGCCGGCAAACCGATCGCCCTCGGAGATATTCGCGCCCCGATCTTTGCGGTCGGCACGACGCGCGACCATGTCGCGCCGTGGCGGTCCACCTACAAGATCAATCTTCTGGCCGATACTGACGTGACCTATCTGCTCACGACCGGTGGTCACAACGCCGGGATCGTGTCGGAGCCCGGCCATGACGGCCGCAGCTTCCAGGTCATGACGAAGCTGCCCGACGAACGCTACGTCGACCCGGACGCCTATTTGGCGGCGGCCGCGCAAAAAAATGGCTCCTGGTGGCCGGAATGGGTCGCTTGGCTTAGCGCCCGCTCCAGCGCCCCTGTTGATCCGCCGGAAATAGGCGCAAAGGCAAAAGGTTACGCTGCACTCTGGGAGGCGCCCGGCAGCTATGTACTGCAAGAGTGACCCGATGCCTTGTGCGTCTACGCTCTGTTGCATCCGGCAAAAACGTTGATATAGCGCAACGCGCACGGTTATTTTGATGTTTATTTTTTTTATATGTATGAGGTAACGAAGCGCCGCGATCGCTATCTCGCATTCATATGGCCGGCTCTTGCCGCGGCCACAGCAAGCGAGTTTTCTGCGTTGATTGCCAAGCAATTTGTCAGCCTCGCGGTCGGAGCGGAGGCGAACTCTGCGGTGCCGGAACCGACATGGGCGACGCCAAATACCATCGCGCTCGAATTGAAGACTGTACGTTTGCGCGATTTCAGCATCACCAAAGAGGGCGTCCCTGCTCTGCTGTGCGCCCCCTTTGCGTTACATGGCGCGGCAATTGTCGATCTCGCGCCCGGACACAGCCTGGTTGCCGCCGTGCGCGATGCCGGGCTGAAGCGGCTTTTTGTCACCGATTGGCGGTCGGCGAGCCCAGATATGCGTTTTCTGGCGATCGACGACTATCTCGCCGAGCTCAATGTGCTGGTCGATCAGCTCGGCGGTACCGTTGATCTGATTGGGCTTTGTCAGGGCGGCTGGATGTCGCTGCTCTATGCCGCCCGCTTTCCCGCGAAAATACGGAAGTTGATAATAGCCGGAGCGCCGATCGACATCGCCGCCGGTCAATCCGGGTTATCGGTACTCGTCAACAACAGCCCATCTGTGGTGTTCGATGAGCTGGTGAAACTGGGCGACGGTCGCGTCCTCGGTCACACGGTGCTGAAGTTCTGGGGACCGGAAGTGGTGAGCTCACAGGATATTCATCAGATACTGCAAACTCCGGAGCCGCTCGGTTCGTCCGCCTTTGCCGAGCTCGAAGCCATATTCCGAAAATGGTACGCGTGGACCGTCGATCTGCCCGGAACTTATTATCTCGAAGTGATCGAGAAGCTTTACAGACAAAACGCGTTGGCGGCCGGCGAATTTTCCGGCCTGGGACAAATCGTCGATCTCAAAAAAGTGCGGGCCCCGCTTTACCTGCTGGCGGCACGCGACGACGAGTTGGTGGCGCCGGCGCAATTGTTTGCCTTGGAACGGCTTGTTGGCACGCCGCCGCGTGCGCGTCGGACGCAAACGGTGCCATGCAGCCACTTGGGATTGTTCGCGGGAAAGGCGATCCTCAACGATTGCTGGCCGGGAATCATACGCTGGCTGGTCGAAACCGATGTTTCGGAAATTGCCAAGGCGCGCCCGAACTTCGATTTGAATGGTGCGGCCAGCTGCCCGGTTCAATAGCGAGAACGATTTGCCCATGCCCCCATTTTGGAATTGGCTGCAGAAACGAGGCCAGATTTGTGAATACACGTGCTGCGCGGCAGCTTGTCGCTCCGGGAGGAACATCATGAGTGCAGTCGAACTGAACGCGTGAGTTGTCCTCATGTCCACGCGCAAGGACATTACCTATGTTCTCGACAAGTTGAGCTGGATGCGCTCGGAGCGGATATGGCCCAATGGACTGCGCTATACGTGGACCGATGCATTCGGCGTCGTGCTTTTGGTTTCACTTTATGCCGAACTGCGCGAACGGTCCTTTCTCGACGAAGCGGAGTGGCTGGTATCCGAAGTTGACAGGATCCTTGGACGGCCACGCGGCATTCGCATCGGGGAAGCGCCGGACCGGGACGGGCAATATTTTCACTATCTCGCTATGTGGCTTTATGCGCTCTCGGTATTGGCGCGCCATGTGCCGGACTATCGACGCAAAGGTGTGGATCTCGTGCACCAGATTCACGACGCATTTGTTGTACCGGACCGGGGCGTTATCTGGAAGATGAAAGAGGACTTGAGCGGGCCTTATCCAGGCTACGGCTTTGGTGCACTCGATGCTTTCGATGGCTATGTATCCTATCGATGCCTCGATGAGTATGCCCTGGCCCGCGAAATTACCGATTTGCGTCTTTTAATCGACGCCAACGTCGGGAGCCTGACTATCACGCAGGATCTTGGCCTCGGGATGATGTTGTGGCTGACCCACTTTTTTCCGAGCGAAGATTGGGCCGTAACGCAACGGCGGCGTAGCCTCGTCACCCTCGATCATATGTGGCGCAACGACGGCTATTTCTGCAGAGAGCCCAGTCTGCCCCGTGTCAAATTCGCCTTCACCAATTACGGCGTTTCGGTCGGCTTGAAAGCCGTTGAAGAGATGCCCGACCGGGTGGCGCGCCTGAATGCGTTTTTTGATCGCTATCGGTCAGGCGACGAGTATGATCGCGAGGCCATCACCCACGTAATGGCTTGCAGCTCGCATTTTCCCGGGTACTTGATCCGGGGTTTCAATGATTGAGGTCAATGATTTTCTCGCATGTTGATCTGTCAAAACTTTACGTCTGGCGGTAACTTGATCTGAGTCAATGCGAATTATTTTTCGTCATATATCTTTTATTGAACAAATATCAAATTCGGCGGAGGATCGTCATGGCTGAAAACGTGACCAGGATTCCAATAAAAAATGAGAAAGCGTCATCTGCGTTACAAGACTGGCATCCGCTCTATAGCCTCCGTCAGGAAATCAATAGCCTGCTCGATGACTTTGGCCGGAGCTATTGGCAGCCACTCCGCCAGTCGCTTTATGCCGCAGGGCCACTGGTCCGGCGCGAATTAAGCTGGGACACCAGGACACCGCCAGTCGACGTTGCCGAGAATGAGAAGGCGTACGAAATCACGGCCGAGTTGCCCGGAATGGACGAGAAGAACATCGAAGTGAAGGTCGCCAATGGCAACCTGATCATCAGGGGTGAAAAGCAGGAAGAAAAAGAGGTGAAGAAGAAAGACTACTATCTGCACGAACGCCACTTCGGCGCATTTGAACGCAGATTCGACGTGCCCGGCAGCGTTGATACAGACAAGATCGCGGCAAGCTTCAGGAATGGCGTGCTGACGGTCACGCTGCCCAAGAAACCCGAGGCACAAAAGCCCGCAATGAAAATTGAGGTTCAAGCTGCTTGAGAGGCGGATCTGTTTGTCCGCTCACTACCAGGAACGGACTACTCGCCTTGCCTTTGACCCTCACTGACTGGGAATGCTCATTCTTTTTAATTCGTCGCACAGGTGACCCATTGCGTATTCGTGGCAATCCCCGCATTGTCGCGCGGAAAATTGCCAGGGTGATAACGCGCAATGATCCGGATCGGCGTTATCGGGCTCGGTTGGTGGGGCAAGCAGATTGTGACGTGCCTGGCCGAAAGCCCGCGCTTCAAGGTGGTGGCCGGCTGTGACATTGACCACAACATGGCCGCTCCTTTCACACGGACCCATGGTTTCGATCTGGTCACCGATTTCAAGGACCTGCTCAAGCGTGCGGATGTCGATGCCATTGCGGTCGTGACGCCGCATGCCTTGCATGAGGAGATGGCCGTCGCTGGCTTTGCCGCCGGCAAGCAGGTGTTCTGCGAAAAGCCGCTGGCCCTTACGATCGCGAGCGCCGAGCGGATTATCGCGGCCTGCACAAAAGCTGGCGGCGTGCTTGGGATCGGGCATGAGCGCCGCTATGAGCCGGCGATGGAGGAGATGCGTCGCCTGTTCGAGAGCGGGAAGCTCGGTCGATTGCTGCATATGGATGCCAATGTCAGCCACAGCAATTTCCGCAAGATGGATCCGTCGAACTGGCGCCGTGATCCCAGACACGCACCGGCCGGCGCCTGGACCGCACTCGGCATCCATCTTGGCGACATGTTCGTGTCGCTCGCCGGCGCGCCGGTACGCGTTTCGGCGCGCACGGCCTCGCAGATTTTTTCACCGCCATCGGAAGATTTCGTTTCGGCCGAAATCGATTTTGCGGACGGCACACGCGGGCGCATAACCTGTTTGTCGACGCCGCCGTTTTATGGCCGTTTCACGCTTGTCTGCGACCAGGGGTGGGTCGAAGTGCAGGAGGGCGGCAATGTCGACAAGGGTATCCCGTCAAGCTTCGTGCATTGCGGTCCGGACGGCGGCCGCGAGACGCGCAACTATGATCACGTCAATACCGTACGGCTGAATTTCGAGGCCTGGGCCGACGCGGTCGAGGGCCGCGCACCCTACCGCTTCTCCACCGAGCAATTGCTCGGAAATATCCGCGTTCTGGATGCGCTGGTGCGCTCGGCTGCGGCCGACGGCAAGGCGATTCTTTTGTGACATCGGGCGCGGCGTGGCGGTCGCAAATCGTCCGCGATTGCGCTAAACCCACGGCGCATGCAGCGCGAAAAAGAACAGGTCGCACTCACTTCAATTGTGGCATCGGCCGCGTTGACGGTCGCCAAGGGGCTGGTCGGCTTCGCCACCGGCTCGCTCGCAATTCTGTCGGAGGCCGGCCATTCGCTGATCGACCTTGGCGCCACGGTGATGACCTATGTCGCCGTGCGTATTTCGGGCAAGCCGGCCGACGAGGAACACCACTACGGTCACGGCAAGGTGGAAAGCGTTTCGGCGCTGGCGGAAACCGCGCTGCTGTTTCTGCTCTCCGGCGTTGTGATCTGGGAAGCGGTCAAGCGGTTGACCGAGCACGAAGAGCATATGGTGGTTGCCAATGCCTGGGCCTTCGGCGTGATCGCGGTATCGATCGGGGTCGATTATTTCCGCGCGCGCGCACTTTCGCGCACCGCAAAAGAAACCTCGAGCCACGCGCTCGAGGCTGACGCGCTGCATTTTTCTTCCGATCTGTGGGCGTCCCTGGCCGTTCTGATTGGACTGGCCGGCGTGCGCTTCGGCTACCGGTGGGCAGATTCGGCGGCGGCGTTGCTGGTTGCGGTTCTTGTCTGCATTGCCGGCTGGAGGCTCGGCCGGCGCACCATCGACGCGCTTACCGACACGGCACCGGAAGGCGCCGCCGCCAGGATCACCGCGATTGCCGCGAAAGTGCCGGGCGTCGTGCGCGTTGGGCAGGTGCGCGCGCGCGCCGTCGGCGAAAAGACTTTTATCGATCTCGCCGTTGCGGTGAGCCGCACCATGCCGCTCGACCGCGTCGGCGCGGTCAAGGACGCGGTCCACGCTGCAATTGCCACGGGCATACCTGGCGCTGAAACAACGGTGACCACCGACCCGGTGGCGCTCGACAACGAGACCGTGACGGACCGCATTATGGTGATTGCGCGCAACCGGGCGCTCGCGGTGCATCACGTGACAGTCCATGAGATCAACGACCAACTCGCCGTCTCACTCGATCTGGAAGTCGACGGCAGGCTTTCGCTTCACGATGCCCATGCGCAGGCGGACAGTCTGGAAAGTGCGATTGCCGGCGAACTTGGCGCGAATGTCGAAGTCGACACGCACATCGAGCCATTGCAGCCGCACCGGGCTGCCGGTCGCGAGGCGCCACCCGAACGGGTTAAGGCGGTCGAGATAACACTGTCGGAGATCGCCGCCGAAGGCCGCACCATCCGCGACGTCCACAATGTGCGGGTGCGCGAAACCGATGACGGCGAGATCGTGAATTTCCATTGCCGCGTCGATCCGTCATTGAGCGTGCAGGCAGTGCACGAGAAGGTCGACGCGATGGAGCGCGCGCTGAAGCAGCGGTCACCCTCGATCAAGCGGGTAATCGGCCACGCCGAACCGACGTACTGATTTCAAGGAATGAGCACCGCGGCACCCTGCAGACGGCCGTCACGCAGATCGGATAGCGCCTCATTGGCCTGCGCGAGCGGATAGCGCGTGATCTCGCATTCGATGCCGGCCTTGGGCGCGAGCGCGAGGAATTCACGCGCGTCGGCGCGGGTAAGGTTTGCCACCGACACGATGTGCCGCTCTTCCCACAGCAATGCATAAGGAAAGCTCGGGATATCCGACATATGGATGCCGCCGCATACAACCCGGCCGCCTTTCTTCACGACCCTGAGGGCCGCCGGCACCAGCGCCCCGACCGGAGCAAAGATGATCGCGGCGTCGAGCGGCTCGGGCGGCACTTCGTCGGAAGCACCGGCCCAGACCGCGCCCAGCGCGCGCGAAAAATCCTGTGCGGCGGTGTCGCCCCTGCGCGTGAATGCAAAAATGCGCCGCCCTTGCCATTTCGCAAACTGCGCCAGAATATGCGCGGCCGCTCCGAAGCCGTAGAGCCCGAGCGTCGCCCCCTCGCCCGCCATGCGATAGCTGCGCCAGCCGATCAGCCCGGCGCAGAGCCAGGGCGCAATATCCGCATCGTCCCCGGCCTCGCCGAGGGGAAAACAGTAGCGCGCATCCGCGACCGCATGGGTGGCATAGCCGCCGTCGCGGGTATAGCCGGTGAAGACCGGCGCGTCGCACAGGTTCTCGGCGTTGCTTCGGCAGTAGGGACACACGCCGCAGGTCGCACCGAGCCAGGGCACGCCGACGCGCTCGCCCAGGGAAAATCCGCTTACGCCGGCGCCGATCGCCGCCACCCGGCCGACGATCTCGTGGCCGGGAACGATCGGGAGCCTGGGGTGTTCCAATTCCCCGTCCACCACGTGCAGATCGGTGCGACAAACGCCACAGGCCGCAACCGCGACCAGAATTTCACCGGTCCCGGGCGACGGCACCGGCCGTTCCAGCATCACCAACGGCGAGCGCGGCCGATCCAGCACCATGGCACGCATATTCGCCATCATTCGACCCTCGAATTCCTGGCTTTCAATTTTGGCTCCGACATCCTAGATCAATTCCCATGCGCACCGACACCGCCCAGCCCATCCGCCTGAAAGATTACCGCCCGCCCGACTGGCTGGTGGATACCGTCGTGCTCGATGTTTCGTTGCATCCGACGCAGACGAAAGTGCGCTCGACGCTTGCGCTCAAACCCAACCCGAAAAGTCCGGCTGCACCGTTGGTGCTTGATGGAGACGGACTTGCATTGGTTTCGCTCAAACTGAATGGCAAGGATCCCGGCCCCGACAGCTATCGGGTGACGCCTGATCAGCTTACAATTCCACAACCCCCCAATGGTCCATTCACACTGGAAATCGAGACACTGGTCGATCCGACGGCGAATACCCAGCTTTCCGGACTTTACCGGTCAAGCGGCACCTATTGTACCCAATGCGAGGCGGAAGGCTTTCGCCGCATCGCATACTTTCCCGACCGGCCGGATGTGATGGCAGTCTACACCACCCGTATCGAGGCCGACAAAACGCAAGCCGCGGTGCTGCTGTCGAACGGCAATCTGATCGAAAGCGGCGACCTCCCCAGCGGGAGGCACTTTGCGGTTTGGCACGATCCGCATCCGAAACCCGCTTATCTTTTCGCACTCGTTGGCGGAAACCTCGCCTGTGTTGAGGACCACTTTCGCACGATGACGGGTCGCGATGTCACTTTGCGTATCTACGTCGAGCCAGGCAAGGAATCGCGCTGCGGCTACGCCATGGATTCGCTCAAGCGCGCCATGCGATGGGATGAGCAGGCGTTCGGCCGCGAATATGACCTCGATATTTTCATGATCGTCGCGGTATCTGACTTCAACATGGGTGCGATGGAGAACAAGGGCCTCAATGTCTTCAACGACAAATACGTCCTCGCCAGCGCAGAAACTGCAACCGACGGCGATTTCGCCGGCATCGAGGCAGTGATCGCGCATGAGTATTTCCACAACTGGACCGGCAACCGCATCACCTGCCGGGACTGGTTCCAGCTTTGCCTGAAGGAAGGCCTTACGGTTTTCCGCGACCAGGAATTTTCGTCCGACATGCGCTCGCGGCCGGTCAAACGGATCAGCGACGTGCGGTCACTGCGCGCGGCGCAGTTCGTCGAGGATTCAGGCCCCCTCGCCCATCCGGTCAGGCCAGAAAAATATAAGGAAATCAATAACTTCTATACGGCGACCGTATATGAAAAAGGCGCCGAAGTTGTGCGCATGGTGCAAACCCTGATCGGCAAGGAAAAATTCCGCGCCGGCATGGATCTCTATTTCGCGCGCCACGACGGCGAGGCCGCAACCGTGGAGCAGTTCATCCAATGCTTTGCCGACGCGAGCGGACGCGACATGAGTCAGTTCATGCGCTGGTACGCGCAAGCGGGAACGCCGGACGTGACGGTAGCCACCCGCTTCGATGCCGCGCGCAGGATTTTCACGCTCGAATGCAAACAGAATGTGCCGGCTACACCGGGCCAGCCGGTGAAGGAGCCGATGGTGATCCCGCTTTCAATCGGTCTTGTCGCCCCGGATGGCCGTGACTTGCCGCTTGCGCTTGCCAATGGCGGCGTGATTGAGCGCGGCGTGGCGGTACTGACCGAACCGGCGACAACATTCGAGTTTGGCGGAATCGATGCGCGTCCGGTGCTTTCGATCAATCGCGGTTTTTCCGCCCCGATCAGGCTCGACAGTGATCTCACCGGTGATGATCTCGCGTTTCTTGCCGGTCATGACAGCGATGCCTTCAATCGCTGGCAGGCGCTGCAAACTATTTCGATGCGGCTCCTGATCGACAATGCGGGACGGTTGCGATCCGGCCAGGCGCCGCGAAGCGACGACAAACTGATGGTGGCGCTCGCGGCCATTCTCGAAGATGCCGTACTGGAGCCAGCCTTCATCGCGCTGGCGCTGGTGCCTCCGGGCGAAGGCGACATTGCTCGCGAGATCGGGCGTGATATCGACCCGGACGCGATCTATCAGGCACGTCGCGCCTTGCGCGTGGAGATCGGCATGCGCCTGGAGCCCGCACTATCCACGCTCTATGAGCGCATGACGGTTCCCGGAGGTTATACCCCGGACGCGACAAGCGCCGGACGGCGCGCATTGCGCAATGTGGCGCTCGATCTGATGGCGGCGGATGGCCGCCCCGAGGCGCTCGCGCGTGCCGCACGGCAGTACGATGCAGCCGACAACATGACCGATCGAATGGCGGCTCTTTCGACCCTGTCCCTGCACCGAAGCGCAGAGCGCGACCACGCGCTTGCCGACTTCTACCAGCGCTTTGCCGCCGACGCCCTGGTGATCGACAAATGGTTCGGCCTGCAGGCCATGATCCCTGACGCCGCAACGCTTGACAGCGTGCGCGCGCTCACCGCCCACCCCGCCTTCTCGTTTTCCAATCCGAACCGCGTGCGCGCACTGATCGGGGCGTTCGCGCAAGGCAATCCGACCCAGTTCAACCGCGCCGACGGGGCTGGTTACGGTTTTGTGGCCGACAATGTGCTCGCACTCGATGGCAAGAATCCGCAGCTGGCGGCACGCCTTGCCACCGCCTTCCGGAGCTGGCGCATCCTGGAAGAAGGCCGCCGCACCCGGGCGCAGGCCGCGCTTGAGCACATCAGTTCCTCGCCCGGTCTCTCGCGCGACCTCGCCGATATCACCGAACGCGCGATCGCATCGTCATAAAACCTGCGCCAGCAGCGAATTTTCGACATTCCGCCCGGCCGCCGGCGGGTGCCCACGCCACGCCGACCCAATGTTTTCGGTGGGTAACGATTTTTAAATATTTGACTCAAGGACTCTCGACAAATCACCGCCCATCGATTCCAATCGACACTGATTCGGATAGTGATGCGGCACATCCTTCCGGTCAGGGTGACAGGGGAAATTCCGAACGGAGGCCTACATGGCGCGCGCCGGAGCGGCGAGTGCGTCTGCACGCTCAGATTCCATCAAGGGCCTCGCACAATCGATCGCCAAACCGGCGTATCGGCGGCTGTTGACGGCAGAGCCGCTGCTGCGCCGCGCGGTGCCGGTGCTCATCATTGCCTTTCTTGCCACCATTTGCATCGGCGCCGTGGTGCAGGTGATGGATCACCGCCGTCAAACCCTCAACGACATGTCGGTCGCACTCGATGCGGTCGCCGATCTCGCCACCGAACGCCTGCACCAACCGCCCAAGCAGCCGCATGACGCGCTGACGCAGGCGCAACAGGTGCTTGCACGCGCATTGCCGCCCTGGGCTACCGCAGCTGGCAGGCAATTTCTCCTGACTGATCCGGAGGGCGTGATTGCGGCCGCTGCGCCCGCCATCAACTCGGTCATCGGCCGCCGACTGATCGATCTGCTCGGGCCGACCCAGCCGCTGACCACGTTCGGCGCTGGCGCCGGCGTGATGGAAATCACGCTGCCCGAAGGCACCCGCACGCTGGCAACCGTGCGGATGCTGCCGCCGCCGTTCGGCCAGATCGCAGTCATACAGCCGCGCGCGGCGGCACTGGCCGGTTGGCGCTCGCTGACCACCCTCACCATCACCCTGTCGGCTACCACCGGTTTCGTCGTGCTCATTCTGGGATTTGCCTTCCACTGGCAGGCGACGCGGGCGCGCGAAGCTGACCTCATCTATGAAACGGTCCGCAGCCGCATCGATACGGCGCTTAATCGCGGCCGCTGCGGCCTGTGGGATTGGGACCTGGCGCGTGGACGCATCTTCTGGTCGCAATCGATGTTCGACATCCTCGGGCTGGAAGCCAAAGACGACCTGCTTCCGTTCGGCGATGTCAGCGGCCTCACCCATCCCGACGATTTGCGGCTCTACGATCTGGCCGCGCAACTTGCCGAAGCCAAGGCGACAACCATCGATCATGCATTCCGCATGCGCCACGCCGACGGACATTGGGTGTGGTTGCGCGCGCGCTGCGAGCTGGTGCGTCAACCGGGCGAACCAGGGTTGCATCTGATCGGCATCGCGGTCGACGTCACCGAGCAGAAGACCCTCGTCGAGAAGACAGTCGCCGCCGACATGCGCCTGCGCGATGCCATCGAGACCATCCCGGAAGCCTTCGTGGTATGGGATGCCGACAACCGCCTGGTGTTGTGCAATTCAAACTTCCAGGAACTGCACAATCTCCCCGATACGGCGATTACGGTCGGCGCTTCCTACGAATCCGTGGTTGCGGCTGGCCGTCAGCCCGTGGCGCGCAGCAAGATCGTCACCGGCGGACCCAATTTGCCGGGCGCGCGCACCTTCGAGGCACAACTCGAGGACGGCCGCTGGCTGCATATCAGCGAGCGCCGCACCAAGGATGGTGGTTATGTCTCGGTCGGTACAGACATTACGGCGCTCAAGACCCACGAGGAAAAACTGGTCGACAGCGAAAAGCGCCTGATGGCAACCGTCGCCGACGTACGGGCTTCGCAACAACGGCTGGGCGAACTCGCCGAAAAATATGCTGAAGAGAAGACCCGCGCCGAGGAGGCCAACCAGGCGAAATCGAAATTTCTGGCCAATATGAGTCACGAGCTCCGCACGCCGCTCAATGCCATTATCGGCTTTTCCGAGATCATGGAGTCGGGCATGTTCGGCCCGCTCGGCGCCGAGAAATACAACGAATATTGCAGCGACATCCGCAGCAGCGGCGAATATCTCCTCGACGTCATCAATGACATCCTCGACATGGCCAAGATCGAGGCCGGGCGAATCCGGCTCGACTTCGAGGATCTCGATCTCGATACGCTGCTGGCGGAGACCATGCGCGTGGTGTCGGCCCGCGCGCAGGAAAAACAACTCGCGCTGGTGTCCAAGATATCGCCGGATCTCAGCTTGCGCGCCGACCGCCGCGCACTCAAGCAGATCGTGCTCAACCTCCTGTCAAATGCCGTGAAGTTCACGCCCGCCGGCGGGCGCATCACCGTGCGCGGGCGCGCCACTGATCGCTGCATCATGCTTGCCATCGCCGATAGCGGCATCGGCATTGCCAAGGAAGCGCTCGCCAAGCTCGGCCGCCCGTTCGAGCAGGTGGAAAGCCAGCTCACCAAGAGCCACCAGGGCTCGGGCCTCGGCCTTGCCATCTCGAAATCGCTGGTCGAACTCCACGGCGGGCGCATGCGCATCCGCTCGACGCTCGGCAAAGGCACGCTGGTGGTGGTACGGCTGCCGCTCGAGCCACAATGTCCGCTGCCGAAAGAGGAAGCCGCCTGACGCAGCGCGTAATCCGCGCCTAGTTGCTCTTCGACACGCTTCCCGTTGCGCGCCGGGCCGCGACCGTTTCAAGCGCCTTCTGCGGATTGACCAGGCCCCAGCCGAACTGCGTGTCCTTGCCCTTGGGGCCAAGATCGGTTGCCGTCGATTCCAGGATCTTGCGCAGTTCGTCCGGCTTCAGCGTCGGGTCGAGCTCCAGCATCAACGCCGCTACACCGCTGACATGGGCGGCCGCGATCGAGGTACCCGTGGACACCTGGTAGGTTTCCGCCGGCGCCGGAGCAATAATATTCACGCCTGGCGCTGACACAGAGACC
Organism: uncultured Alphaproteobacteria bacterium; assembly: GCA_963828695.1. GTDB lineage: Bacteria > Pseudomonadota > Alphaproteobacteria > Rhizobiales > Xanthobacteraceae > Pseudolabrys. Next base: position 1,087,752 of record CAWHFS010000002.1, read on the forward strand.
TGCGGGCCCTGGTTCGCGCCACGGAATAGTTGCGTGCGCACATTGGTGGCGGTGACCGCAATCACGTTGGGATCCGCGGCGGGATAAAGTGGCGGCGATTTCGGCCCGGCGTTGCCGGCGGCGGCGACCAGCACGACGCCCTTGTCGTGTGCCGCCTTGAGCGCGCGTTCGAGCGCCGGATCGCGCGGACCGGCAAAGCTCATGTTGATGACGCGGGCATGCTGACTGAGGGCCCATTCGATGCCCTTGAGAATGCTGAGTGTCGTGCCTTCGGCCGTATTGTTCGCCTTGCTGAACGCCCGCACGGCCAGAATGCTGGCACCCGGTGCAACGCCCGTCAGCCGGTCACGCGAGACGATCGCACCCGCCATTGCGGTGCCGTGAGGTTGCGGCGGCTCCTTGACGGAGAGCGTATCCAGCTCTTTGGAGATCGTCCCCTGCAATTCCGTATGTTTCTTGTCGACTTCTGAATCGATCACGGCAACCGTAACGCCTTTGCCGGAGGCAAGAGCATGGGCCTTGTCCAAATGCAGCTGCGCCAGCATGTATTGCGCAGCTTCGTCTTCACCGGTTGCCGCCTGCGTCAGCCCGAATTTGTAAATCGGCGCCGCCACGGAGACGAGCCGGTTGGCTTCAAGCCGCAGGATGGCGTCGCGCACGGACATTCCCGGCGGAAGCTCGAAACGGATCACCCGGCGTCCCAATGAATTGAGCGTATCCGTCGTGATGATCCGCAGGCCAAGCTGCTGCGCGATGCGCGTCAGCTCGGCGTCCGGAATGTCCAGGCCCAATTGCAGCAGCACCTGATTCTGGATGAAGCGGTTTTCACCCGGTGGCGGCACGCTGCTGCGGGTTTCGCCGTTCGGACCGGGAACCGAGCGCGGCGGTAACGGCGGTGGGGTGAAATCCGAAACGCCCGGTGTGCTGTTCGTCAGCACGCCGGAGAACAGCGTCTGTGGCGGGATGGACCCCGTGGTCAGGTTGGCCGGTAGAACCAGAGGCGGAAGCGTAAGGTCAAGATTGACCGTGATAACGGGTTGCGTGACGTCCGTGAACAGCGGCGGCAGCACCGGTGGCGGCTCAGGCGGGGGCGGCTCAGGCGGGGGCGGCAGCGAATTATCCGGCGGTATCACCGGCGGCGGTTCTGGAGGTGGCGGGACCGGAGCGGGCGACGACGATATGAATCCGGCCTGCAGGATCGCGCACAATATGCCGCTGTCGCAGGACGCAACGATTGACGGGCTGGCCGGCAGCGCTCCCGGATTGGTCGTTCCCACTTGAGAACCGACCGTACTGCCGGTGCTGCCGAACGCCGAGCCGGTGGCAAGCGAGTTGGCCGAGATAAATCCGACCGGGAAGGTCGAGCCGAGGATCAGGTCGTCCGGGAAGTTGGTCAGGCTGGCATTCGTTCCGGCGAATCCCCCGACGACGTTGTAGTCACCGCCGGTGACCGAGCCGGCCGCCGTCGACGGATCGATATAGCCGAAATTCGCCGCAACGAAGCCGCCGACGAAGTTGTTCGTTCCGTTACCGTTGACCGTCGAAGTCTCGGCCGTGGTGGAGTCGATAATGGAGCCCAGGTTCAGGCCGACGAATCCGCCAACAAGGCTGTTGGACGTTGCGACCACAGGCCCGGAGGCGTTCGACTCGCTGATCGATCCGCCGTTCAGTCCGACGAATCCACCGACCCAACTGCTCGGGCCGGTGCTCGAGACCGGACCCGAAGCCGAAGAACTCCAGACCGTAGCGCCGACGTCCGTGACGCCGATCAGCCCGCCCAGAATGCTGTTGCCGCCGCCGGTAACGGCGCCGCTCGCTACGGTATTGTAGAATATGCTGGCCTCGCCGCCTGAACCGGACAGGCCGCCCGCGAGGCTTGCAGCGCCGACGGTGACATTACCGGACGCACCCGAATAATAGATGATCCCCAGGTTGGCGAAGGAGGCGCCGTCGCCTGCAGTACAACCGTTGCACCCCGCATTGTCCCAAGGCCCGTTGTTGGCGGTGAGTCCACCGGCATCGCTGTTGTCGCCGGCGCGGACGTTGCCGGACGCGGACGAATAGACGATCGCACCCGAATTGTCCGCCACCAGACCGCCAACCTGAAGATTGGCGCCATTGAGCGTGCCGACGTTTCCGGTCGCGTGCGAATCCCAGATGAGACCCTGGTTGGAGCCAGCGAGGCCCCCGAGCGTGGTCTGATTACCGTTATTGCCGGGTGCGGAAGAGCCCGCCGCCCCGGTGACGGCGCCGGTCGCAAACGCGCTTTCAATGATGCCGTCGTTCATGCCGACGAGACCACCACCGGTCGCGTTTGAGCCGACGGTCACTGCGCCGGTCGCGCAAGTCTGGCCGGCCTCGCAGACAGAATTGAACGTCGATGGCACCGACTGCGGAACGGCACCGTTCACATTCGTCTTGTCGACGCTGTTCTGGTAGATATTGAAATTGGACAATGCGTCGCTGCCGACAATGAGTCCGCTATTGAACCCGACGAGGCCGCCGGCATCGGCAAACTGGCAATTGCCTGATACCGAGCAATCCACGCCATTGTTCGAGGCAATCGCCGCGCTGGCGGTCACGTTCCCCGTCGCATAGGACGATGAAATCCAGGCGCCCGGTGAATTGTATCCGACCAGCCCGCCGAGCTGCACGTTAACGGCGCTGCTGCTGACGTTGCCGGTTGCAAATGACTGGTCGATCAACGCCTGCAGGCCGCTGAACTCGTTGTCGATGAGCTGATTGATGCCGGCCAGGCCGCCGGCCTGTGCATTGGCGCCAACCGTGACATCGCCGCTCGCCGAAGAAGCTGTAACGGCGCCGCCATTTATGCCCACCAACCCGCCGGCAATATTTGGCCGTGCATCATTACACGACGGGCCGTTACAGCCGACGCCATCGCCAAGAGTAACGTTTACCGCAGCACTGGAATTCCGGATCGTTCCACCAGCGGTGGCTGAAAAATTGTAGAATCCGTTCTGACCAATGAGGCCACCGGCAAACACGCCGCTGACGGCGCCCCCGTCGATCACGCCACTCGCCGCAACATGATTCACCAGGCCGGCGTTATATCCGGCAAGTATTCCAACGTTCTGGAACCCTGCGCCCAGGTTCGGATTGGCGTGAATATCCGCATTGGTCAAATTCAGGTTTTGGACGACACCGTAGGTGCCGATATTGCCGAACAATCCGATCTGATCGACGCCGCCCGCCACCGGCGCGATTTTCAGATGGTCGATAGTTGAATTTTGACCGTCGAGCAGCCCGGTGAACGCTGGGCCGGTACCAATCGGCGCGAAACCTGCGCCGCCGTTCCAGCCTGCGGTCGCGCTTGCATCGATGTCCTTGCCAAGCGCATAGACGCCGGAAAGATTGTTGTTGATGTTTTGCAGATCGTAGACGGTGTTGACGAGCATGTAGGCCGAAAGAGCGCTACCGCCAATCACAAATGCCGAGTAATCGGTCGGCGCGGTGTAGCTGTCAGGATTGACCGACGTATTGATGTTGCCCGACGGGTTGTAAAATATTGACGTCGCGCCCCAGATCGAGACCGCCCCACCTTGACCAAACGAAACCGTCCCGACGCCGGTGCCAGTATTGTCGGCTCGAAGATCGACGGCGGCACCGCCGTCATTGGTTATGGCGGCGTTGACTGCGATGTTGCGATAGGCACTGAATGTCAGGCTGTTAGGGCTGGTCCACGAAATGCCGGAATTTATGAAGATGTCCCCGTGTCCTTCGGAGTCTGCATAGCCGTATCCGCTCCAGCCTGAAGACGTTGTCTGTATGAGGACGCTTGTATCTGCGAGTGCTGATCCGATAGCCCCCGCTTCGTTCTGATTTATGAACAGATCATACGGATCGAGCAGCCACAGTCCGGTCTTCCCAAAAGGTGCCGAGGTATCCACGCGTGCACCGGCAAAGCCGAGCGTGTGGCCCGACGTCTCGACAAATCCGCCGTTGCCTCCGTTCGCTCCGCCGCGCGCAAAGATCGAGCCGGCGAAGGCCGTTGTCCCGTTGGACCAGACGACGGCCTTGCCGCCGTCGCCGTTGTCCTTGGCGGAAACATCGATCGTTGTGCTGGAATCGACCGTCACATTGGACGCCGTCGGCACCGCGTAAGATTGCAGTTGTGCCTGCGGAATGGATGCTACAGCCGTGCTCGGCTTGCCGCCGCCCACATCGCCGCCAATCAGCACCCTGCCGCCACTGCTGCGACCGGACGCATCGAGGGTCGCGCCGCTGACGGCAATCGATTCACCCGTAATTCGGATGGTACCGCCTTTGGTGCCCGTCGTCTTGCCGGCGGCGGAAAGCGTACCTGACACCTTCACCGTCTGCGTCGCCGCACCTGCGGGTTTGCTCGCCTCGGTCGCCGCACCGAGCACGATCATGCCGCCCTTTGTGCCGATGGTATTGGCCTCGATGACACCCGAATTATTGATCACGGAATCGACCACCTGACGCGCGGCGGCCGCCGTCAGTTCGACCGTCCCGCCGTCGGCCTTGAGCTTGCCTTCGTTGCTCACCAGCGTGCTCAGCGGCTGGCCGGTGGCCACGTCCTTGACCGTGGCCGCAACCAAATCGTTCACGCCAAGCGTGATGAGCTTGTCGCCATAGAAATCGAGCGAGAAGACATTCCCCGATGCCAGCGCAACCGTACCCAAGGTGGCCGTTATGGTGCCTGAATTACGCACGCCGGGCGCCACCAGAGCGGCGAACCCACCCGACTGGGCGGTGATCGTGCCCTGGTTGACGACCGAAGCATTCGGCTTCCCCGGTATCGAAAAATTGTAGCGGCCGGCCATGAAGTCGGCATTGGCGATGTCGTGTGTGGTCGCCAGGAATCCTGCCGTATCGATCTTCGCATTCGGCCCGACCAGGATTCCGTCCGGGTTGACGACGAAAATCTGGCCGTTCGCACTCAACCTTCCGAGCAATTCCGATGGACCGAGCCTGCCGGTCACGCGATTGAGGGCGACAGAAGAAGAATTTGGCTGATTGAATTGTGTCGCTTCATTGGCGCCGATGTTGAACGTATTCCAGTTGATGATCGCCTTGTTGCTGTTCTGGTTCACCGTCACGTTTGCGGTGCCCTGCCCCTGCACACTCGCGCTGCCGCCGACAACCTGCGCCCCGAGCGGGTTGGCCGCAGCCGGCAGCAAGCCGATCGGCACGAGGGTCGAAGTGGCGAGGAGGATTTTCTGGAATCGGCCAAACATCATGGTTGCCCTAATAGTTTGCGCCGATGATGAAAAAGAACCGCCAATCGTTGCGCTCTCCAGCAATTGCCTTCGCGACCTGCAGGTCGGCGGTAAATTGCTTCAATGCGGCCAACCGCAATCCAGCTCCCGCCGAGGCCCCATACGTGGAAGCATCGGTGCCGACCGCCGGTTCGCGCGTCCAGAGGCGTCCATAGTCGATGTAGGTATAAAGCTGCGCGGTCGTGATCTGCGGCACGATCGGCATCATATCGTAACGAAATTCGCCGAGCACCTTCCAGCAGCTGTCGCCCAGCAATTCTGATGGGTCGTAGGCGCGCCCGAAGAACCGGCCGCCATAGCCGCATTGCTCCGGCGACAGCAGGGACGTGCCCGCATACTGGCCATAAATGCTCGCATATGTGGAAAAGCGCGCGGGCAAAGGCTGCAACCGGCCGATCGTGCCTTCGATCTTGGTGTAGTCGACCCGGCCAGCCGCCCGCGATGCCAGCGCGTTACCGTTGTTGGTACTGCCGAGGCCTTGAATGCCCTGACTGACGGTCACATTGAACTGGTTGATGCCGCGCATGCTGTCGGCGATATCGGCATCAGCCTTGCCGCGAAACCCGCGTATCCGGTCGACATTGAACGGAGCCTGCAGAATATTGCTGTAGCTGTCGTTCATATAGATGAGACCGGTCACCGACAGATTTCGTTCCCGGGAGCGTATGACAGGATAGAGCACGCCCGCTTCGGCATAGGTGGTGCGGGTGTCGTATTCGAGCGCTTCAAGTATTGCCGTTCCGGGCTTGCCCCAGCTGTAGCTGGCGTCGGCGAAGGCTGTGAGACCTTCGCTTGTCAGAACCTGACGATAGTAACCTGCGACGTATTGCAATTCCTTCAGCGGTACGGCGCCGGCATAAGTGAGCGTGAATGCGCCGTGCTGCCCGAAAGTATTATTGAATGTCGCGCTCCCGAGAAACTCGAACGGGCCTTGCGAGGGCGTTCCGCGATTGTCGATGCGGCCGATCGCATCGATCGGCTTTTCGGTGACATTCACCACCAGCACCGAGGCTCCGGGCTGGTCAGACGGCTTGAGTGCAGTGCTGAATTTCAGACCGGGCAAATCACTCGCGAGCAGGAGATAACGTTCGATGGTCCGGACGTTGACGGGGCGATCGGCGATGATCCGTGCGGTGTAGTCGGAAAAGAAATCTCGATAGCGCGAAAGCGACTTCGGCCATTCGATCTTGTTGATCCAGCCCTCGATAACCTGGATGTGGATGACCGCGCCATTCGGACTGAATTTCTGCGGCGGCACGATCGCGCGCGACAGTACATAACCGTCGCTGCCGTATTTTGCGGTAATGCGTCGCGCAATTTCATAAACCGTCTGGAGGGTGGTCCCCTTGGTGAGGAGATCTGCATAGGCCGCGCGCAACTGATCAGCGCTGTAGATCGTTGAGCCGACGACGCGCACGCCGCGAATGACGATTTTGACTTTGTCGGCTCCGGGCGGCGCTTCGGTGCTCGGAAGCGAAACGGCTGGGCCGCCCGGCTCGGCGCGGGGTACTGGCGGCTGGGTGAATCGTTCGCGTTCGCGGCCCGGCTGCGCACTGGGCGGGATGACCTGCGCCGTTGCCAAATCCGGAATCGCGAGGATGACCAACGCGAAAAAAAAGCGGCGAACGCTTGCGAGACGCACCGCAACTACCCCCCACACGAATTTAGGGCTAAATTCCCGTAATTCCCTAGTCCCGTCAATGGTATCTGCGAAACATACCCGGTGAATTGGCGGTTCCTGCCCCGGGAAAGGCATTGTTTGGTTGAAAACCGTGGCCGCGGTGTCACACGTCCAAGAATGGCACAAGCGAAGTCTTTAAAGATGGCGGCGAATGGTCAAGCTTTAGCCGTTGCCGCCAAGCTCGCGCCGGCCGCTACCAGCAGCGCCACTGCCCAGATAACCGCCACGCCCGGCGGGACGGGTCCCGTCAATCAAATGGCCTTGCCCAAAATCCGCACAAAACTCGCGCGTACTTTTGCTTGCGTCTCGATCAATGTCGCATCCAGCGCGGCAAAATCCGGGACGTCGGCGGCGCGCGCCAGCAGCCGCAACAAGCCGGCGCCCGCAGCCTTGGGATCGAATGGGCCAGCCAGGCACAAGCGCAGAATTTGCGTGAGATCCTGATAGAGCTGGACGGCCGGACGCAGCACCTCCGCATCCTCCACTGCCAGCACACGCATTTGCCTTGCTTTGTCGAGCACGCCCGCAGTCGACGTGTCGAGGATGTCGGGCAGTCGATGCGCGTGTACGAGCTGGAGATATTGCGCGATAAACTCGATGTCGACCAGCCCGCCCGCGACGTATTTGAGATCCCAGCGCTCCTTGTCGCCTTTTTCCTTGGCGATGGCCGCTCGCATCTCAACAACATCACCAGCGATCAGGTCCGCGTCACGCGGACGGCGAAGAATATCGCGGATCACGCGCTCCACCCGCGCGGCGAAGGCCGGCGAAGCCGATACCACGCGCGCGCGCGTGAGGGCCATGTGTTCCCAGGTCCAGGCTTCGCTCTGCTGGTAGCCGGCAAACCCTTCCAGCTGGGTCGCAAGCGGCCCTGCGCGTCCCGACGGCCGCAGGCGCATGTCAACCTGATAGAGCGCGCCGTAGTTCGTCTGCGCAGTCAGGGCATTGATGAGCCGCTGGGTCAGGCGTGCGAAATATTGCGCGCCATAGAGCGGACGCTTGCCGTCCGACTCGGCATGATCCGCGTCGAAGTCGTAGATCAGAATGAGATCCAGATCGGAGGTTGCCGTCATTTCGCGACCGCCGAGCTTGCCCATGGCCAGCACTGCCGTCTGCTCCGCGCGCAGATGTCCGTGTGCGGTGGCAAAATTGTCGGCGACCGCACGGTGCACCGCGCGGATCACCGCATCCGCGAGCCGCGCGAAGGCTTCGCCCGCCTGTCGCGCCGTCACAGTGCCGGACAAGACGCGCACACCGGTCAGGAACATGTATTCCAACCCAAACATGCGTATGCGTTCGAGCAGGTCCTCGTCGTAGCGTGATTGTGCCAGCGCGGCCTCGAGACGCCTGGCAAGCTCCGCATCGTCCGGCAGCGCACCGAAGAAGCTCGGGTCCACCAGTGCATCCATCACCTGCGGATTGCGCGCGAGCGTGTCGGCAAGCCGCGGCGCAATGCCAAGCACGAACACCGTCAGCGCAATGAGTTCGGGATTTTGCCGCAACAATGACAACAGCCGCGCCGCGCCGTGCAGGTTGGCAAGGAAATGGTCGAACAGCACCAGCGTCGCGCCCGGGTTGTCTGTACGCGCTACGTGTTCGAGCAGTACCGGGAGCAATTCTTCCAATTGACGACGCACGCCCTCGCCGCGCAGCGAGCGGTGCTCGCCGGCGAGCCATTGGCGGACAATCGCCGATGCCTCCAGCGGCGCGCGAAATCCAAGCTCCGCCAGGCGGTCCAAAGTTTTGCGGTCGTCGGTGTCCGATGGAAATACCAGCGCCGGACGGTCGGCACCGGGCGTTTTTTCGAACAGGCGAACATAGTGACGCTGCACGTTGTCGAGGTGGTCGACCAGAACCTTGGCGAAGGCGTCGCGACCGGAAAAACCGAGGAAGCGTGCAAAGCGTTCGAGTCCGGCTCGTTCCGCCGGCAGCACCTGTGTCTGTTCGTCATTGACCATCTGCAGCCGGTGCTCGACCGTGCGCAGGAAACAATACGCTTCCTTCATATCGTCGCGCGCTTGCTTATCGATCCAGCCGTCCTTGGCAAGCTTGTCGAGTGTTGTGAGGGTATCGCGATCGCGCAAATGCGGGCTGCGACCGCCGGCAATCAATTGCTGGGTCTGCGCGAAGAATTCGATTTCGCGGATACCACCGCGGCCGATCTTGATATTGTGGCCCTCGACCGCGATCTCGCCATGCCCGCGGTAGGCATTGATCTGCCGCTTCATCGCCTGCACGTCGGCAACCGCGGCAAAATCGAGATATTTGCGCCAGACGAAGGGAGAGAGGTCGTTGAGCAAGGCCTCGCCCGCGGCGATGTCGCCCGCGCAGGCGCGCGCCTTGATCAGTGCGGCGCGCTCCCAGTTCTGTCCGGTGCTCTCGTAGTAGGACAAAGCCGCCGCGGTCGAAATCGCAATCGCGGTCGAAGCGGGATCGGGCCGCAGGCGAAGATCGGTGCGGAAGACGTAACCGTCGGCGGTGCGCTCCTGCAGCAGCCTGACGAGCTTCTGCGTCACCCGCACAAAGACCGTTGCCGGCGCCGCATCCTGTGGCAAGGCGGGCGATGCCGGATCGAAGAAAACGATGAGATCGATATCGCTCGAGTAGTTAAGCTCGAACGCACCCATCTTGCCCATGGCAAGCACGATGTATCCACTGCCGATATGGGGCTTCGACTTGTCTTTGAGCATCAGCCGGCCGGCACGCCCGGCATCCGAGAGCGCGAACCGCACGGCGCCATGAACCGCCGTGTCCGCCAGATCGGTGAGCGCGCGCGCCGCCCGCATCACCGGCCAAACGCCGCCGATATCGGCGATCGCGATGAGAAGCGCTGCTTCCGCCTTCATGCGACGAAGAAGCCGCATTGCCTGCGCCTCGTCCGTGGTCGCGGCGATGTTGTGGCCCGTCTCGGTTAGCAGCGCAGCGAAATACCGGGCCGGATCACTGCCCAGCAGGCGAAGCAGGCGGTCCGGGTCGCCGCTCGCCAATTCCCACAGGTAAGGTGAGCTTTCGGCCAGACCTTCGAGCAGCGTGTTGAGGATCTTGTTGCCGGCAAGAACTGCTTTAAGCGCCTTGCCGTCCCGGTCCGGCAGGCCGGCAAGCCACTCGGCCACGCGCTCGCGCGCCGCCCTGGGCTCAACCAGTTCTGGCGCTGTCACAATTTGCTCAGCCAGCGTTGCGCCGGCGGATGCGACAGCCTTGCGCGCGGCCGCCTTGCGGGCGGGTTTTTTCGGCCGGGATTTCTTTTTTGCGGGTGGCCTCATCCCGCACTCTGTACCGGCCCTCCGCGCGGCAAGGCAATGACGCTTTTCAGACCGGGTCGGTTGTCCTCCAGCGTCAATTCACCGCCATGCAGACGCGCTACCGCCGAAGCCAGGCTCAAGCCCAGCCCGGAACCCGGTTGCGAACGGCTCTGTTCGAGGCGAACGAACCGCTCGACCGCGCGTGCCCGGTCGGGTGCCGGAATTCCGGGCCCGCTGTCGGCGACGGTCAGCAGAATGCGGTCGCCCTCGTTGAGCGCACGCACCACGATTTCCGGCGCCACCCCGTTAACCGGCGGTTCCTGCGGCGCGGCATATTTGATGGCGTTGTCAACGAGATTGGCCAGTGCCTGGCTGACGAGTTCGCGATTGCCTTTCAGGCGAGCCGGCGTGCCAGCATCGACCTTGAGCGCAATGCCCTTCTCTTCAGCCAGCGGCTCATACAGTTCGCCGATGTCGTGGGCGATTTCTGCCGCATCAAACTCGCTGATATTGTCACGCACCTGACCGGATTCTGCCCGCGCGATCATCAGTAGCGCGTTGAAGGTACCGATCAGGCCTTCAAACTCCTCGATAGTCGCCTCCAGCGCTGCGCGATACTCAGCCTCGCTTTTTCCTGCACGCAGCGCATCCTCGGCGCGATTGCGCAGTCGCGTGAGCGGCGTCTTCAGATCGTGTGCAATATTGTCGGAGACTTCCTTCAATCCGTGCATCAGCGCTTCGATACGCTCAAGCATGACGTTGAGGTTCTCGGCCAACCGGTCGAGTTCGTCACCGGTGCCGGCAACCGGCAAGCGCTCGCCCAGATCACCTTGCATGATGCTGCGGGTGGTCTCTGTCATTGCATCGATACGGCGCAGGACCCGGCGGGTAACAAACAGTCCGCCGGCAAGGCCAAGAATGATCACGATCGCAACCGACCAGCGGCCGGCGGCAAGTACAATGCGATAAATTCGCTCGCGCTCCTCGAGATCACGGCCGACCAGCAAGCGGAAGCCGCCGGGAAGCTGGAACACCCGCACCAGCGCGTGATGCTCTGGGTGTTTCTGGGTCGCCCCCTCGGTCTCGTCGAGCCGGCGGTAGATGGTTTCGGTCCAGCCCGGATTTTCGAGAATGCCGGGCGCCAGCGCAGTGACGTTGCCGGCCAATGCTTCGCCGGCAAATGTGGTGACAAGATAGAGACTCGAGCCCGGCCGGCGCGCACGCGCATCGACCACAATGACCAGCCGACGGATGCCACCGAGCCGATACTGCTCCGACAGGCCGGTGATCTCTGCATTGACGGTATCGGTGATCTGCTCGGTGATGAGGCGGCGGGTGTTAAGGGCGAAATAGACAAGCAAAAACGCCGCGAACAACGCGAACACGGTCAAATAGACCAGCGTCAGCTTGAACGTGGTGGTGCGGAATAGTTTACCGAGCGCCGTCACGTATCATGTATCCCGCGCCGCGAACCGTATGGAGAAGCGGCTGGGAGAAACCTTTATCGATTTTCGAGCGCAAGCGCGAGATATGAACGTCAATAACGTTAGTTTGCGGGTCGAAATGATAGTCCCACACGTTTTCCAGCAGCATGGTGCGGGTCACCACCTGGCCGGCATGCTGCATCAGGTATTCCAGTAGCCTGAATTCACGCGGTTGCAGCGAAATCTCCTCGCTGTCCCGGCGTACCTGATGGGAAAGGCGATCAAGCTCGAGATTGGCGACGCGCAGCACCGTTTCCTCGGCACGGCCGCCGCGCCTGCGGGCCAACACCTCGACGCGGGCCAGAAGCTCGGTGAAGGAGTATGGCTTGGGCAAGTAGTCGTCGCCGCCAGCCCGCAACCCCTTGACCCTGTCATCGACCTGGCCAAGTGCAGACAGAATGAGCGCGGGCGTTTCGATCCCCTTGTCGCGCAAGGTGCCGATCACCGACAGCCCGTCGCGTTTGGGCAGCATCCGATCGACGATAAGAACGTCATATTGACCGTCGAGCGCCATCGCGAGCCCATCGTCGCCGTCGGTGGCGGCATCGGCGACATGGCCGACCTCGCGAAATGCCTTGACCAGATAGTCGGCGGCGTCGCGGTCGTCCTCGATGACCAGAAGGCGCATGGTGACCCGATCCGGTTGCGCATCGGCCGTTCTGGCCAATAGGCGTGCCCCTTGAATATCCGCATAAGTGGGCATCGGTTACACCAGTTCCAGTCAAATCGGGCTTTTCGTCAACTGCCCGTGGTAATCGCCCCTTCATTCGGCCGTTCAATCCGCCGGTGCTCTCCCCTGGTTCGTACGCGAGGGGGTGGCGGATTTGGCCCGCCACCCCCTCGACGACCCCACCCCAGCGGGGGCGACGGATGCCGGGGTTGGAGTTGCGTTCGGAACCGGGCGACCGATCAGGCCCGCCCACGCTCCGGAATTAGCCGGGACGGACACGAATGCCCGTCCCGTTGAGTTCGCACCGCCAGCGGGGGCGACATATGCCAGCGGAACGTCCCCAAATTCATGGTTTCAGCCTCGATCGACGGGCAAAGCGACAAAACGCGTGTTGTCACCCTTCTTCACGCGCACCAGCACAGTGCGTTTTCCGCTCGAGTGCGCATCGGCAATCATCTTGCGGACGTCGGAGGGCGTCGAAACGGATTTGCCGGCGACTTCAAGGATCACATCACCGGTGGCAATGCCGTGATCGGCGGCGATACCCGAGGAATCAATGCCGGTGACCACCACGCCTTCACTGCCGGCGCCGGCGACGCGGCCAGCGGGAGCCAGCGTGAGCCCGAGTTTGGCGAGATCGGTGCCGGTTTCAGACGACTTGGTATCGGCCTTCGCCTCCTTGGTGTTCGGCATTTCGCCGAGCGTGAGCGTCAGGGTCTTCGGCGCGCCTTTGTGCAGGACCGAAAGCTTGACCGAGGTCTTCGGCGCGAGCGCACCAATCTTTTTGGCCAGATCGCGGGCATCCTTGACCTCTTTGCCGTCGACTTCGGTGATGACGTCACCGGCTTCGATCCCGGCTTTCGTCGCCGGACTGTTGGGCTGCGGCTCGGCGACCAGTGCGCCTTCCGCCTTCTTCAGCCCGAGACTGTCGGCGATATCCTTGGTGACCGGCTGGATCTGCACGCCGATCCAGCCGCGCGTGACAACGCCATGTTCCTTGAGCTGGCTGACCACGCTCTTGACCGTCTCGGCGGGAATCGCGAATGCGATGCCGACCGAACCACCCGAGGGCGAGAAGATCGCCGTGTTGACGCCGATCACATTGCCTTCGGTGTCAAAGGTCGGGCCGCCGGAATTGCCCTTGTTCACCGGCGCGTCGATCTGGATGAAGTCATCATAGGCGCTGGCGCCGATGTCACGGCCGCGCGCCGAGACGATACCGGCGGTAACGGTGCCGCCGAGGCCGAAAGGATTGCCGACCGCAATGACCCAATCGCCAATGCGCGGGTTTTTATCGGACAGCTTCACATAGGGAAACGAACCACCTTCAACCTTGATCAGCGCGAGATCGGTACGCGGATCAGTGCCGATGACCTTGGCATTATGGGTTTTGCCATCGTCGGTGGTGACCTGGACGCTTTCCGCTTTCTCAACGACGTGATTGTTGGTCACTGCGTAGCCGTCAGCAGTGATAAAGAAGCCGGATCCCTGTCCGGTAATCACGTTATGACCACGGCCGCGGGGCATGCGTTGCGGACCGTTCGGCACATCAGGCATGCCGAATCGGCGGAAAAACTCCCGCAAGCCTGGCGGAATTTCGGTGCTGGCAAGGCCGTCGGTCTGCGATCCGCCATCGACCTTGACGCGGACCGAAATCACCGCCGGTTTTACCTTCTCGACAATGTCAGCAAAGCCGATCGGTGCCTGCAGTTTGCGCGCCTGCTCGGTCAGGTTCTGCGCAAATGCACCCGGATAGGCGCCCGGCAGATTGAGACCGGGCGCGATGACGAGCGCGGCAACGCCAAGACTGGCGATAGTGGTGGCGAGAAGGATCGCGCGGCGGGCGGAAAGCACGCGCCGTTTCTTGGGCGTTTCAGGAGCGGGGGTGACGCTCGGGTTCATCGGGCAATCTCCATCTCAATTCGGGAGGCGCGTGCGCGCCGTTTCGAACTGGAAGATGGGGGAATGAGCCTTACAGCGTCCTGTCGGAGGGATTAAACTTTTGTAAGGTGAGATTACAATTTATTCTTGAAAATCAGAAGATTATACAATCGTCAGTCGGTAGATCGTTCGACCAAAGTCGAAACCCTGCGCTGTTCTGTCGCGCTCAGCGCCTCCATCTGGAGGTTCGTCGTCTTGCGCCGGCGCGCCATCGCAAAAAGAGCAATCACGCCGGCCAGCAGTGCCGCCGGTGGCAGGCCCCACAACAGGAAGTTGTGAAGTTCAAGGCGCGGCTTGAGCAGAACGAACTCGCCGTAGCGCGCCACCAGAAAATCGAGAACCTGCTTGTCGCTGTCGCCGTCGGTCAAGCGTTGGCGCACCAGAACGCGCAGATCATGGGCAAGCGGTGCATCGGAATCGTCGATCGACTGGTTCTGGCACACCATGCAGCGCAATTGTTCCGACAATTGACGCGCGCGCGCCTCCAATTTCGGATCCTTGAGGATTTCATCCGGTTGAACGGCAAAGGCCGCAGCCGGCATTGCCACGGACAACATGAAAACCAGGAGCCGAAGCCAGCGCATCAAACCCTACTCCGCCGGTTGCAGCGTGGATTTTGCAGCCGGCTTGGGCGCGCCGACCCGCAGCCGGCGGTCGGATAGCGACATGGCGCCACCCAGCATCATGACCACCGCGCCGAGCCAGATCAGCAGCACCAGCGGCTTGTAATAGAGGCGGATCGCGATCGAGCCATCATCATTGGTGTCGCCAAGCGAGAGATAGAGCTGACCCGCCCCACGCATCAACAGCGCCGCTTCGTTGGTCGTGGTTTGGCGCGAGGCGAAACTGCGCTTGGATGGCTCCATGATACCGACAGGTACGCCGCCGCTGCGAACAGTAAACTTCGCCACCAGCGCGGTATAGTTTGGACCCGGCCGGCGTATCAGACCGTCGAAGCTCAGTTCATAGCCGGAAAGCGTGATCGTCTGCGACGGCTGCAACGCGACGATGCGCTCGGTGCCCCAGGTACCGGCGCCGATAATGCCCAACATCGACACCGCGATACCGAAATGTGCCACGGCAGTGCCCCAGGTCGAGCGCGGCAAGCCGGCCGCCCTCAGCCGAACCGTGGCGAGCGGCACACGGAACAGTCCGGTTCGTTCGATGAGATCGGTCACCGCGCCTGTCATCACAAAGAATGCGAGGCCGACGCCGAATGGCGCCAGAATGGACTGGCCACCTTCCATCACGAATGCGATCGCGACCGCAACAAGACCGACGCCGAACGCCGCCATCAACCGTTGCGCCACGCCCAACAGATCGCCTCGCTTCCAGGCCAGCATCGGCCCGAAGGGCATCGCAAACATCAGCGCTACGAACAGCGGGCCGAAGGTCAGATTGAAGAACGGCGCCCCGACCGAAATTTTCGTTCCCGTCAGCGCTTCCAGCGCTAGCGGATATAACGTGCCGACCAGAACGGTGAGGCAAGCGGTAGTGAGGAAGAGATTGTTGAACACCAACGCTCCCTCGCGGGAAATCGGCGCGAACAACCCGCCCTGCTTGAGCATCGGCGCACGCCAGGCGAAGAGCGCCAGACCGCCGCCGATGAACAACACAAGGATGGCGAGGATGAACACGCCGCGCCGCGGATCATTGGCGAAGGCGTGCACCGAGGTCAGCACGCCGGAGCGCACCAGGAAGGTGCCGATCAACGACAGCGAGAAAGTGAGAATTGCGAGCAGGATGGTCCAGATCTTCAGCGCGTTGCGCTTTTCCATCACGACGGCCGAGTGCAGCAGCGCAGTGCCGGCAAGCCACGGCATCAGCGAGGCATTCTCGACCGGATCCCAGAACCAGAAACCGCCCCAGCCGAGCGTGTAGTAGGCCCAGTACGAACCCATGGCGATGCCGAGTGTCAAAAACATCCAGGCCGTCAGCGTCCATGGCCGCACCCAGCGCGCCCAGGCAGCGTCGATGCGGCCTTCAATCAGCGCGGCGATGGCAAAAGAAAAAGCGATAGAGAAGCCGACATAGCCGAGATAGAGCAGCGGCGGATGGATCGCGAGCCCCGGGTCCTGCAGGATCGGATTGAGATCACGGCCCTCGAACGGCGCCTGCGCCAGGCGCAGAAACGGGTTCGAAGTCAGCAATATAAAGAGATAAAAGGCGGACGCGACCCACGATTGCACCGCCAGCACATGCGCCTTCAATGGAGCGGGCAGATTGGCGCCGAACAGCGCGACCGCGGCGCCGAATACCGACAGAATGAGGACCCACAGCAACATCGAGCCTTCGTGGTTTCCCCACACGCTGGTGATCTTGTAGATCAGCGGCATCATCGAATGGGAATTCTCGTAGACGGTCGCCACAGAGAAATCCGACGTCACGTAACAGATCGTCAGCGCCAGAAATGAAATGGCGACAAAAACGAATTGCATGATTGCGGTGGACGAGGCGAGCCGCATCAGCGCGGCGTCGCGCCGCTGCGCGCCGATCACCGGGGCGACCGATTGCAGCATGCCAAGCGCCAATGCCAGCACCAAAGCATAATGTCCGAGTTCCGGAATCATTTCGGCCCGCCCTCCTGCCAGTGTCCGGTCTTCTTCAGAGCGTCGACGACCTCGCGTGGCATATAGCGCTCATCATGCTTGGCCAGCACGGTGTCTGCATCGAGCGTGCCACCCGGCTCGAGCTTGCCCTCCGCGACCACGCCCTGCCCCTCACGAAACAAATCCGGCACGATGCCCTGGTAGCGCACCGGAACATCGGTCTTGCCGTCGGTTACCTCGAAGCGAATGCGCAGGTTTTCGCCGCGCTGCAGGCTGCCCGGCTTGACCAGCCCACCGAGCCGGATGCGAGTGCCCGCGCTCAGATGCTTTTCGGTAACGTCGGTCGGCGAATTGAAGAATACGATAGAATCGCGCAGCGCGCTAAGCACCAGCCCAACGGCAACCGCCAGCACGCCGAGGCTGCTGCCGATCAATATCAATCGCCGCTGCTTGCGAGTCATTCTAGTTTTCGCTCACCCTTCGAGCCCCAGGCTTTTGATCATGTCTTCGATGCGGCGCAGCTTGTCGGGCTCGCTGGCGAGCGCCCTTCGCGCATCTGCGGCCGCGGCATTGGCCTTGCCGCGCTCCCCCAGCACCATATAGGCGCGCAACAGTCGCTGCCATCCCTCGACGTCGTTGCCATTCTGCTTCAGGCGATCGGCGAGCTGGGCCACCATGCCGCGGATCATCGCGCCGCGGTCTTTCTGGCTCATCTGCGAGGCGGCGGCAATATCAGCCTCGTTTGGTCCTGGCGGTGACGCAACCGCCGGCGCCGATGCCACAGGTGGCGATGTCCCGCTGACGCGCGCCAGCGCCTGCTGGACTGTTTCGGTCCAGGGCGCGCCGGGCGGCGCATTGGCCAGCATGGCGCGCCATATTTCGGCGGCCTTGGCGCGTTCGCCGTCCTGCTCGGCGGCGACCCCGATGAAAAACTTCGACTTGAGGTCCTTCGGGTCGAGCGTCTGCGCGCGCTCGAATGCGGTCTTGGCGTCGGTGGTGACGATGCCGTTGGCCGCCGCCGCCAGCGCTTCGCCGAGATCGGCCTGCCGGTCGGCGCTCTCCCCGGCCAGTGCCAGAATTTTGCGGCGCGACGTTACCGCGTCGTCGAAACGGCCCAGCCGCAGATAGACCGGCGCTAAAACCTCCCAGCCGCGAAGATCGTCAGGATGGTGTTCGAGCCGCGCTTCGACCTGGGATACCAGACTGGCGATCGAGCTGTTTTCATGCACCGCGCGCAAATGGGCTGCCAGCGGTTGGCCGGGCAACTGCGGCGAACCAAGCGCGAGATACAGCGCGGCTGCGGCAACCGGCAACAACACCAGCCCGGCGATCGCAGTCGCGCGCCGCCACCGGAGCTGGGAGCCGGCACCGGCGGTCTTTTCGGCCGCGGCGATATCGGCTGCCGCCAGCAGCCGTCGCGATACTTCGATCTTGGCGGCTTCCGCCTCCGCCTCGCCAATCAGGCCGGCGGCGCGGTCACGGGCAAGCTCGTCCAGCTGGTCGCGGTAAACCGCGAGGTCGCTGCCGCCACGTACGAGGTCGCGCCTGGACAAGGGCCACAAAACGGCGAAAACCGCCGCTGCGGTCATCAGCGCGAACACAAACCACAAGGTCATTTAACGGTATACCCCTTGGGCCACCGCTCGGGTTGCGGGGCGCCACGGGGCATACATCAGGCGCAATCGTGGCGGCAATGTGCATGAACCCGCTGCGTCGGAAGCAAAAACGTCCGCCAGTCGGGCCTATGCGGATTTTCGCTCTGCGCCGGCCGCTATTTCCGCTGCCTTGGCCAGAAGCGATGCGTATTCCGGGCCAAATACCTTTGCGCAGAAACAAATCGCGGCATCGACCTGGCTTTGCCGGAAGCCGCGGTCGGTGGAACCAGCATGGCGCAGTCCGTCGAGCAGCGCGCGGGTACTGCTGTCGAGGTAATGCTGAAGGTCGGAAAATACCCGCTGCGTCATCTCGTTGACCGCGAGTTCGCCGGCAAAAAAGCGACAACTGCCGACGAAATCGAGCAGCGCTTCAGCCTCGGCCACCTCGTCGGCATCGAGCACGGAGTAGGCACGGATTTCGGTCGAGGGTCGCGGCCGCAACAGACGCTTGACGCGATCCGGCATGGATTCGATTTCGGACTTGAGAAGTTCGGAAATCTGAGTCCGCTGCGCAGCGAGCGCACGGCCCCACGCGCTGTCCACCGGCAGGTCGAGTTCCGTGCGAAGCCCGCGCGCAGCGTCATGGATGGTTTTGAGCAGTGCGACGACCGCAACGCCGCGGCCGTCGCGCAGATCATCGCGCAGCTCACCCACCATCCGCTCCAGCTCGGCGAGCGCGATAGTGACCCCCAAACCGTATTGAGTTTCGGCGACACGCGCAGCGGAGTCGCTGCCGGCGGCCTTGACGCCAAATCGGATCAGTTGCCATGGCGCCGCGAGCCGGCTCATCACCATCAGCAGCGAATAGAGGAAAAGATCGTGGTCGCGCTCGGCCGTAACTTCGATCAGTTCCTTGCATTCCCTGAGACGCGCGTTGCTCAGATCGGGAATATGGATGGGCAATTGTGCGGCGAGCGTACCCAACGGCTCACGGCCTTTGAGCATGGATTTGAGCGCCGCCGCATCTTCAACGGGACGCTTTGTTCCAATCTGTGTCATCATGCGCCGACAGTATTTGTAATCGACCGCGGCCGCCTCCAGGCTTGCCGAAATGGCGTCAGCCGCCTGATCCTGAAATTCGTTGGCAAGATGTTCGGCTCTCGGCTCGTCGCCGGCGAGCAAGGCCTGTCCGACTTCTTCGCTCAGGATTTTCGTTTCGTCGGGCAACAGGTCCCGCTTTACCCACGTCCAAAGACTTTCGAGCGAGGAACGTGCGATCCGACCGGGATGCTTGTGGTCGGCCAGATCGTCAACCACGAACGGCTCGATTGGTTTGAAAAAAAGACTTCCGCAATTGCCGATACGCGGTTGGACATCGCGCTGCTCACGCACGATGCGGCGCAATTCCCGCAGGATGAGGTCGGCGCCGTCAACATCATTGTCGTGAAGCAGCGATCGCTCGAGCTCGGCGACCAGCATCGAACGTGCCTGCGTCGAAAGCTCGCGCAGGTATTGCCGCAACCTCGCGATTGTGTCCGGTCCGTCCATTGACGGCATTATCCGCGTCCAAGATTAGCGGATTGATACCTTTACGGCCGTTAAGAATTCACAAAGGAATAATGGAGGCTGCCTCAGCCAATCGGCGTCCAGGAACCGTCCGGATTGCGGCAGGCCGTGCCGCGTGCGGTTTGCGGGCGGCCGTCAATATAGATGGTATGGGTGTAGGAGCGGCAATTACGGCCGGAGTCTACATAGGCGGGGCCCGGCACAACGGTGCCATAGCGCCCGGAATCCGGGTTGCGCCAGGACACCGGCGCCCCTGACGGCCCTTCGTTCAAAGCTTGCATCTGCGCGGCATAGGCGCGCTGTCGGTCGTCGTCGTCGAGGGCGGCTCCGATCCGGTTGCCGATCAATGCGCCGAGCCCGGCTCCGATCAAGGCACCCGCGACGTGCCCACTGGCGCCGCCACCGAATTGCGACCCGATGGCCGCACCGCCGAGCGCGCCGAGCAGCGTGCCGGTGTTTTCTCTCGGACCTGTCCCTGTCTCCGGATTTCCGGCACAGGCCGCAAGCAAAAGACCGGCGAGTGTAATGACGGCAAGTCTGGAAGCGGACATGGGAGGAGCCCCCGGGGATATCGACGCCATGGAGTCCCCGCCATGGCAGCGCATGAATGAAGCCTAACGAGATGGGAGGAATGGGGCAAAAGTCCGGCAACCAACCGCACGGAACCGCAAGACCGTCGCCATCTCGAATTCACAAACGCGACATGTTCACGCAGCCGGAAGAACCAGTTCGGCGCGCAGGCCCCCGAGCGGCGCGGTGCCAAGCTTGAGCTCGCCGCCGTACAGCCCGGCAAGTTCGACGACGATGGACAGGCCCAGACCAGAACCCGGCATGGTTTCGTCCAGCCTGCGACCGCGCTTGGCAATCTGCTCGCGCTCGGATGGCGAAACACCGCGGCCGTCATCGTCAACAACGATGCGCAACACGGGGCCGGCGCCGCCGGGTGCGGGACGCTCCCGGATCACCTCGATCTTCACCCGCGACGACGCCCATTTGCAGGCATTGTCGACGAGATTGCCGATCATCTCCTCGAGATCGGGGCGTTCGCCCTGAAATCGCGCTTCGGGTTCCGCCTGGACCTCGATCGCCACGCCACGGTCGCGATGAATTTTTTCCATGGTGCGCGCCAGCGCGGTGACCACCGGCGCAACCTCGGTGATTGAGCCTACAACGGTCAGGCGGGCGGCGAGCCGCGCCCGATCGAGGTGACGCGCGACCTGGTCGCGCATGATTTCCGCCTGCTCCAATACCTTGCTGGCAAAAGGGTCGCGCCGCGCAGACGCTTCGTTGACCATCACCGACAGCGGCGTCTTCAGCGCATGGGCAAGATTGCCGACGTGCGTGCGCGCGCGCTCGACAATTTCCTTGTTGGCGTCGATCAGCGCATTCGTCTCGCGCGCAAGCGGAGCGATTTCTTCGGGAAACTGTCCCGCCAGATGCTCGGCAGTGCCGGAACGGATGGCGGCCAGGCTATCGGTGATGCGTTTGAGCGGGGCAAGACCGAAGCGCACCTGGAACATCGTCGTGAGCAGCAGCACCACGGCAAGAATTGAAAACGTAACGATAAGTGCCTGATCGAACGAGCGGGTTTCACCGGTGATTTCGGCGGCATCGCCGGCGACCGCGACAAGAAAGTGACCTTCCTCGCCAAGATCGATATTCCGCTCAACCAGGCGCAGCCGCTGTTCCTCGGGCCCGGATACGTAGCCTTCACGCGAGCCATTCGCACCCGCGGCCACGCCGAAGTCCTGCAAATGCGGCAACCCACCGTCCCAGAGCGAACGGGAGGAGCGGACGTCGTGCTTGCCGGGATCGAGCCGCGTCACCTGCCAGTACCAGCCCGACAACGGCAGTTCGAACAGCGGCTCGCCAAGCGACTGCGGAAATTTATCGCCGGCCTCTTCCGGTGAAGCAACGTCGGCAACCAGGGTTCGGAGATAGACGTCCAGCCGGCGATCAAAAGCGCGTTCGACGGCCTGACGGTAGAGCGAGGAGAGAACGATTCCGGTGATCGCGAGGATCACGACGGTCCATGCCGTGGCCGACACAAACAGACGCAGCGCGAGAGAGTTTGCGCGCATCCCGTCAACGCGGATCATGCTTGCGCATGATCTCTTCCGTCGCCCGATGACAATATTTCGGAATCATGTGCCCGGGGCAGTCAGGAGATAGCCGAGGCCGCGGACGGTCTGGATGATATCGACATCGAGCTTCTTGCGGATGCGGCCGACAAATACTTCGATGGTATTGGAGTCGCGGTCGAAGTCCTGGTCGTAGAGGTGTTCGACCAGTTCGGTGCGCGAGACGACGCGCCCGGTGTGATGCATCAGATAGGCAAGCAACCGGTATTCGTGGCTGGTGAGTTTCACCGGATTGCCGTCGACGGAGACGCGCCCGGTGCGGGTATCGAGCCGGACCGGCCCGCAATTGAACTCGCTCTTTGCATGACCGGCTGAACGGCGCAGCAGTGCACGCACGCGGGCGAGCACCTCTTCCAGATGGAAAGGCTTGGCGACATAATCGTCGGCACCGGCGTCAAACCCTTGCACCTTGTCGCTCCAGCGATCGCGCGCAGTCAGCATCAGCACCGGCATGGCGCGGCCGTTGCGCCGCCAGGATTCCAGTACGGAAATGCCGTCCATTTTCGGCAGACCGATATCGAGTATGACTGCGTCATAGGGCTCGGACTCGCCAAGATAATGTCCCTCTTCGCCGTCAAAAGCGCGATCAACCACGTAACCGGCCTCGGTCAGCGCGGCGGTGAGCTGGCGGTTGAGGTCGGGGTCGTCCTCGATGACGAGAAGGCGCAAGGCAGTCTTCTCCGCTTGGCGTCAGCAGCCTGGTGCAGTGGGTTTGAATTTCCTCCTATTGTAGTCGCGAACTCGCGGGAGGAACTTCAAACCCTAAACCGCACGAGAATCATAAATTTGCGAGTGTCCCTTTGATTCCGAAGTTCGCATAAGTGGGTGCCGCAAGGGAGCGCGAATTTCGGAATCGGGACACTAGCGGCCGTTGATAACCTCGCCGTTGGCCGCGTCAACGGTGGCGCGCGTCACTTTGCCATTGCGCGCGAGCAGAGTCAGCACGTAGACGAGCCCCTCCCCGCGACGGCAGAGCCGGGCTCGCACCAGTTCGGCGCGGCGGCCGTGGCCTTGCAGGGATTTGATCGCCTGGGCAAGCGGGATCGCCTGCCGGCTGGCAACAGCGGACCGCTGTTCGGCCTTGTTAAGGCAGGCGCGGTAGGGCGCATCGGCCGCCATGGCCGGCGCCGCCAAAAGGCCGCAGATCAGGGTCGCTGGGAGGATTCGGGGAACCAGCATGAACATCTCTTAGCGGCGCGCCGGTGAACGCTGTCTGAACGTGGAAATTGTTCCCTAGCTTTCGAAACCTTCGAACGACGCATATGCATCGACCGGCTCGCGCGGGGAACGCCAGGCATTGATTTGGGCGTCAGGGTCCTCGTAACCGAGGGCCATGCCCGAATAAACCATCAAATTGTCGGGAAGCTGCAGGAACTTGCGCACGGTGCGGTGAAACGAGACCCAGGCTTGCTGCGGACAGGTGTGCAAGCCGTAGCCCCGCGCAAGCAATGCAACTGTCTGGAGATAGCCGCCGATATCGGCCCATTGTGCCGGCCCGTGGACTTTTTCGCGCGCAAAGAACAGCGCGACCGGCGCACCGAAGAACTCGTAATTGCGGGAATACTGCTTGTAGCGCGCAGGCTTGTCCTCACGCGGCACGCTGATCGATTGATAGAGCATTTCGCCGACCGCAAAGCGGCGCCCGCGGTACGGCTCCGTCAACGGTTCGGGATAGATCGTGTAATCGGTGCCCTCACCTTTCGGCAGTTCGCTCGCCATGCGCGGCTTCATCATTGCCTTCAGTTCCTCGACGCATTTTCCGGCGATGGCGTAAACGCGCCACGGCTGCATATTGCCGGCCGACGGCGCGCGTGCCGCGCGCGCGACAATGTCGCGCACCGTGGCTTCCGGGACCGGCGTCGACAGGAAGGCGCGGCACGAATAGCGCGAGGCAACGGCTTCGAGGACGTCCATGGGGCAGCGCTCCGCGATTGAGAATCGCGGAGAGTGTGGCGGGTCGCAACTGTCGTGCCAAGCAGGCCTTGCATCTACTTGCGAGCGAGAATCCGCGCCACTTTCTCCAGGCTGCGCCCGCCGAAATAGGCAGTGAGCACGATCTTCGCCCATTGCGCCACGTCTCCGCTGAGCGGATCGGTCGATCCCCAGCCAAGAACTTTGTCGAACACCACCACCTTCCAGACATAGATAATGAAGGCAAGGGCAAACAGCGGCCGCGGCAGCGCCGTGTACCAGCGCCCCTGCTCGGCAATCGTCACTTGCGTCGCCAATTCGCGCTCGCGCTGCTCGACCGAAAGCTCGCGCGCGGCAAGATCCGCAGCAATCTTCTCGGACGTATTTTCCGCCGACAGTCTGGCGCGATAGGCCTCGACTGCTGCCTTTGCGAATGGGCCGCCGAGCAGATTGCCGAGCAAACCGAGGAAAGTCGCAAACATCTAGGTCCGTCCCGCCGTACGGCGACGCGCGACCTCGGTGATCAGGCCAATGGCGATGACGTAATATGGAATGAACTTCGGTTGCAGCGCGGCCTGAATCGTGCCGGTCACGTTGGGATCGGACGCGAGCGCCAGCAGCGACGCGGCGATGAGGCCAGCGAGCATCTGGATGCGTGCCCACAGAATCGTGACCGAGTTTCTGAACCAGGTCTTGATGGTGTTCCACATGAATTCGATGTCCCCGGGTTTGATTTGATTGAAACGCCACAGCATCCATGTGCCGACAGCGGGCACCAGCACGGCCGCGGCGACAGCCGCAAGCACGGCAGGTCTCACTCCCGATTGATGCGCGGCGACAGCGCCGCCGGCAGCGATCACGGCGGCCGAGCCTTGCAATGCGCCCTTTGCGCGGGGCGCGACGGTCTTGCGCCGGATGGAGACGCCGGATTCAACCGGTGCACCTTTTGCCATCGCCAGTGCCGTCGCTTTGACTTCCGCAACCCGCCGGCCCCAGCCCTTGCCGAACACCGGCCAGGTGCGCAATCGCTGCAAGAAGCGCAGCCGCTCGTCGCAGATCGCGGTGACGAGCGCGCCGGCATCAGCGTCTCTTGCCGCCGCAATCACGGCATCGGTCACGGTGGCGGCACGATCCGGAAGTTCCAGCGTGCGGCGCAGCACCTTGCCGGACCGGCCGATGCCGGAATTCACACCGTAGTCGAACACGGCGTAGTCGACGCCGGCCGGCAATTCGTCGCAGCGCTGGGCGTCCCAGTATTTCGTGCGGTAGATGGCCTTCGCCTCGTCCACCTTCATCGCGCGCACATCGGCGGCGGTCGCGTTCGGCCTTACGTATTTGCGGTAGTCGTGGATCGTAATGCCGAAATTGGTCGGCCCGCCGGGATCAGCGGCGTCATTGGTATAGCCGCCTTCGTAAATCAGCAGACGTCGCAGGCTCTGGTCGTAACTGGAAGCAACCATGACTTCTCCTTTGAAATGAAATGCGGAGGCGCCGTTGCGCGGCGCTATGACGTGGGCGCGGACATTTCGAGGAAATAGACGATGAGGCGCACCTTGCCGGCGGTGAAGCTCGCGCCATTCGCGGTGATGCGCACTCTGGTGTCGGCGTAGTAGGCGGTCGGACCGATCACGCCGATATTGCTGGAATTGAGTGCGATGCCGAGCAGATTGCCGAACTTGGTCGGTTCGCCGGCGACACCGACGCCATAGGACGTCGCGCCGGTGATTGCGAGCGTCGTGCGCGCGGCCACGCCAAGCACGATGGCACGGTCGGGAATGAATTGCGCATCCGCCGTTTCCACGAATGTGCCGCTGAGCGTCAGCTCTTCTTCCCTGGCGCGCAGCGTGACCCGGCCGCCGTGAGCGGTGAGCGCGATCCCGTCACGCCAGTCGCTGTCTTCGTATGTGACGGTGAGCCGTTCGTCTCTGACCCAGGTCTTGAGCCCAGCTACGGGCACGATGCGGTACCAGCCGCCATTAAAGACGGCGATCTGACCGCTCCACCCGCTCCATGCGCCGGTCGCGCCCGGCGCCGGTATGTAGCACGCGCCTTCCGCAGGCGAGGCGGGCGGCACGGCAAGCGCGCGGCTTTCGACGGTCAGTTGCGTGAGCGCGTCGATGAGCGTGAGCGCGTCATTATGGGTGACATGTTTTTGCGCCTGCGCGGCTTCGATCACCGGCAGGGAGAGACGGGGTGTATCGGTCATGGATGGCTTTAAGGATTCAGAATGGCTTCAGCCGCAAAACCGCGGCCCACGGTGGATGAAAGTTGCGTGATGCGGACGCTCAGGCTTGCCTGCGCCGCGCCGAAATCGGCCAGTTCGTCGGCGGCGGCGTAGAACGCGGCCGGCACCGTGACCTCAAGTGTGCGCACGACATCCGTGCCGGACAGAATATCGAGCGCGTAACGCTCGCTCTCTTCGCCGAGCGGAACTTCCCCCACCCAGCTGTCGGCGTCGAAACGCGCGCGCCGGGTCCAGGCCAAGGCGACGCCGCCGGCTTCTCGCCGCGCCGTCACATGCACCGGCGCAAGCGGCCGCAGGGCGGTCGCCTGCGGGGTCGCCGTCAGCGCAAGCGCGGCCGCGTCGCCGTGGTCGCGATCCGCGGAGACCACGCGCAATTGCAGGCGCCGTTCCAGCGCGTCGAGCCCGCTGGCGATCGTCACCACATGCGCGTCGAGCAGCACGAAGGGTGCCCCGGCGGAAAGCGGCGCGCCGATCGCCCATTCGCTCCCCGCCTGCCCGCGCAGCAGCCGCGACAATAAATATGTCTTCTCCTCCACCAGTTCGGCATTGGCGAACTGGATCACCTCCCAGGCGCCGTCGGCACGTCGCACCGCCGCCACGTTGCCGCCCGCAAACACTGCGCTGTCGCTGACCGAGGCCAGCGTGCCGCCGTAAAGCCGGACGCGAAACGCCGCATGATGCCAGCGCGCACCGGGTCCGGCAGGCAGATCGTCGAGCGTCTCGCCGACGATGGCCGGCGCCAGCGCGAGCCCCGCGCGGCTGTAGCTCAGGCCGTCAATCGACGCCCACACGGCCACCGGCCCCGGCCATGGATCGGCAAACACCGCAAGCCGCGCCAGCACCGGCGGTTGGCGGGCATCGAGCGTCGGAAGGTCAAGCACCAGCGCATGCACCGGTCCGACTGCGGCCGGCGGCGAAGGCGCGCGCAGGCGCGGCGGCGCAAGTGCCACATCGAACACCTGCGGATCGATCGAACTGGCCTTGATCGCGCGGCTCTCGGTATCGACGATGTCCCGGATTTCCATCAGCCGGCGGCGGCCATTCACCGACAGTCCGATCACGTCGCCGGGCACAAGTGAAAGCCGGCTCGGCGGCAGCGCGAATTCCGCCGCTTCGCGGCCGGCCCACAGGTCCTGCAGCCAGATGTCCGCGCGCCGTTCGGCTTCGGCATCGTTGGTCACCATGGCAAGATCGGCGTGCGCGCTGCGGGTCGACCCGCCTGCCAGGCGGCGAGATGCCGCCGCCGCACGCTGATAGTCGGAACCGCTATCGGTAAAGCTGATCGACACTTCGCGCGGCAGGTCACTTTCCTGCGTGCGCGTGAGGCGTGCCGGCGCGCTTTCGTCCGGCAGCACCAGGTCGTCCTCTTCGAATTCGGCGACCGGCGCGCCGCCGCGCTGGCGGAAACGCAACACGCCGTCCTGCTCCAGCGCATCGAAACGATAAGCCAGCGCCAGCGGGTCGAGCATGGCGCGCGGCGCCATCGGCCGGTCAACGACATAACCGTCCGGGCCTTCGCCCAGTTGGCCGGTATTGGCATCCTCAACGCCGCTGTCGCCGAGAATTGCAGCGACCAGTCCGTCGAGCGGCGCCGACCCAAGCCGGCCGGTGAGCCAGTGGCCGGCCGCCCAGTTCGGCCCGTCGCTCCAGATATCCTGCGCCGCAGGAAATACCGGAAAGGGCCGTGCGTCCCAGGTCCAGACATGAATGCCGTCGGGCGCGATCATGCGACCGCCATAGATTGCCGACACCGGATTGAGCGCGCCCGTGCCGAATGCCGGATCGAACGCCGCGAGCGCGGCTTCGAGATAACGGCGCTGGATCAGGTCGTCGCGCCGCCCGTTGGAATAATGTGGCAAGGCGGCTTCGGAGGAATGCGGATCGGGAAACGTGCTTGGCTGGTTGGCGCCCTTGTCAACCGCCGGGCAGCCGATCTCGGTGAGCCAGATTGGTTTGGATTGCGGCACCCAGGCCGTCGGGCCTGCAAGTTCGACACCGCCGGCGCGCTCGACATGCGGTTGCGACCAGAAATTCCAGATGTCTTTCTGGCGGAAGATCCACGGCTTGCCGAGCCCGTCGGTGATGTCGCTGCGCGTCTGGGCATCGCGCGCGGCGTCGTCGGCGTAATACCAGTCATAGCCTTCGCCGCCGGAAAGATTGCCGGTGAGATAGTCAAGCCGGTACGGGCTGTCGGTGAGCGCAAGATCGCGCTGATTGCCGTCGTCGCGCCAGTCTGCAAGCGGTGCGTAGTAATCGATGCCGACCGCATCGATTGCAGGCGATGCCCATAGCGGATCGAGCGGAAAGCGCACTTCATCGCCCGAGGGATCGACCACATGCGCGCCGTATTCGGTCCAGTCCGCGCCGTAGGTCACTACCGTTCCGCTGCCGAGGATGGCTTTCACCTCCGAAGCCAATGCCGCCAGTGCGCCGACCGCCGGATAGACGCCGGATGCCGATCGCACGCGGGTCAGCGATTTCAATTCCGAACCGATGAGAAATGCATCGACGCCGCCGGCACTCGCCGCCAGTGACGCGTAGTGCAGGATCATGGCGCGGTAGTTCCAGCCATCGGGGCCACCGGCAAAGAATGCATCCACCTGGTCGGCCGCCAGCGCGCCGCCGTCGGGTGAGCCCGGCCGGCCCGGCGCGGGATCGCAGGTGATACGGCCGCGCCAGGGATAGACCGGCTGCGATGACGCGCCGCTCCATGGATCGGCGCGCACATTGCCAGCCGCGATATCCATCATCAGGAAAGGATAGAGCGTGACCTTCAACCCGCGCGTCTTGAGCTCGGCGATCAGGGCGCGCACGCTGCTGTCCGACGGTGTGCCGCCGAAGGCCGGCCGGCCTTCGATCAGCGATACCCGTCGCGCGCCGTCGCGGCTCAATTCGGCGACCGACCAGCTGTCGCCATGGGTCGTCTTCTCGCCGCTGTCGACCGCGGGCTGGATCCGGCACTGACCGCAACGCAGATCGTCGCCGAACCAGGCCACGATGACGGCGACGCGCTCGATATTCGGCGCCACCGCCTGCAGTTCATCGAGCGACGCGATCACGTCCGATGGCGCATAAGAGATATGTCGGTTCTCCGGCGTCGACTGGCCGGGACCTGCCACCTGCACCACGGTCGCCGGCTGGTAGCCGAACTCGGTCGCGCCGGGGATCAGCGTGACCGCGCGCACCATCTGCTCCAGCCGGCCGACCGGGCGCACGATCTCGAACGACAGTTGCGGAATGCGATTGCCGAACTTTTCCAGCGGCAGGCGTTCGAACACCACATAGGCCAGGCCGCGATAGGCAGGCGCATCGCCTTCCTTGGCGACGACCAGCGGATCGGGCGTCTGTGTTTCGTCGCCGCGATGGACGCGCACCGTCAGCCCGGAGAGATCGAGCGGCTTGCCATCCGCCCAGACCCGCATCACGCCGCCGATCGGGCCTTCACACAGTCCGACCGCAAGATTGGCAAAATAGGAATAAGTCGTGGTGGTCGTGGTCGTGCCCGATCTGCCGCCGCCCTTGCCACCACCGCCGCCGGTGGTCTCGCTGCGCGTATTGACGACCTCCTGCAGATGGGTCGCCCAGATCACCTGGCCAGCGAGCCGCGCGCGGCCATAGACGCGGGCGATCGGCGCGCCTTCGGTTGACGCCATCACCGTGAGATCGGCCAGCCGCGGCCCTTCCAGCGCGACATCGCGATGGGAGGAAAACAGCGCGCGGTCGATGGCGTTGCCGGCGAGCGCGCCGATCAGGCGTCCGGCGATGGCGCCGGTCGGCCCGAACACGGCGCCTCCCGCCGCGGCGCCGGCGGTTGAGAGAAGAAGTGCTGCCATGTCGGTTCTGTTCGCCTATGCTGGCGCCGCTTCGGAAATGCCTTGGGGGGGCTTCGCATGCGCCGCTGTTTGTCCGCATTCGCTCTTGTCGTCGTCGCAATGGCGGCGTGTCCGGTCCCTTCCACCGCGCGGATTTCCATATTTCACCAGGATGCCAGGCAGCCCGGTGGATCGTCGTCGGGCGCGCCGCTGGCCAGCAGCGCGACGCACGAGCCGACTTCGCGCACGCAGCATGAGAACGCGATCCAGGACGCTGCCGCATCCTTGCTTGAGCGCGGCCGCGACCCGGTCGCGCGCTACCGCAAATTCAATATCTGGTGGCCCAGAACCCGTGGCGAATACGCCCGCATGGCGCGTTACACCGTGATGCTGCTGACCGTGGTGACACAAAAGCGCGAGGAGTTGCCGCTGGCGCGCGTTTACATCCGCGCCGGCGGCCACGACGTGCTGCTCAGAAAGATCGCCAGCCAGCGCAGCGAATACGACGCCAACAACGTCGCCGGGAAAATGTTCGGCCATTATCGTGAAGACGCATTTTATCTGGTTCCGGGCGCCGCATTGATGCGCGATGGCGTGGTGCTGGCGGACTTTTCCGCCAACCGCAAGGGAATGGGCGTGGTCAAATTGCCGACTGCCGTCGGTCAGAAACGCGCCAGGCAATTTCCGGCAGGCGATCCTTCGCCGAAGGGCAAGCCGGACCCCGAAACACTCAAGGCACTCATGCTGCGCAATTTCCCCGGCTTTCCGATTCCGGAGCTCTAGCGGCCGGAAATCTGAATGCATAGGCCAGTCGCCTGCGCCACAATGGCGCGATGGCGACTTCGGCGACGGCGACGCCGTCATGGGCATGCACCATCGTGTCCGCCGTTGCGATGATGGCCGCATGTTTGGCCGGCAAATGGTTTCGCCAGCGGAACAGCACCACGTCGCCGGGTTCAAACGCATCGAGCGGGAGCGCGATCAGATGGCGCGCGGCGGCATTTGCCAGCGCCTCGCCGGACGCAGCTTCCGCCCAGTCCGGCGCGTAAGGCGGCGTGCGCTCGGGTTCGTCGCCGATCACACTGCGCCAGATTCCGCGCACCAGCCCAAGACAATCGCAGCCGACACCCTTGAGCGAGGCCTGATGCCTGTAGGGCGTGCCGATCCAGGCGCGCGCTTCAACGATAATGGCTTCGCGTGTTGGGGTCATTAGAGTCTGATCCAGTGGATAGAGGTATACTCCGCTCATTCCCGCGTAAGCGGGAATCCAACGCTTTGGGCCCTGGGTCCCCGCTTTCCGCCTTCGCGCTTACGCGCTTCGGCGGACTCAAACCCACCGAAGCTCGCGAAGCGAGCGTAGGTTGGGTCGCGGGGACGAACGGTGAGTGAGCCGATTTAATCGCAATGAATCACGGGGGAACGCATCAACCCTGCATGCTCCGGCCATCATTGCCCGGCTCGCCCTGCACCGGATAACGGATGACGAAATCATTGCCCGGGATATGCGGAAAGCCGCGGAAGTTCACGACATTGTTGAAGCGGTCGTGGCATGTCGCAAAGCGCTTGTCGCAGCCGGCGGTGACAATGAATGGATCGCCCACCGCGATCGGTTCGGGCATCGCCTGCCACAGCGCAAACGAAACGGCCGCGCCCTTGCGATGCGCTTTCACGTCCACGCTCAGGCCGGCATTGCCGCCGCCGGTGAATGTCAGCCTGCCGGCGGTGAACCAGCCGTCGTCGAAATTCTCTAGCCCGCTCGCGGAAAAGCTTGACGTCGCCGTGACCGCGGTCACCGTCCCGTTGCCGCGATAGGCGCCGGCCGTCAGATCGATCGTGCAGCGCGCATCGCCCAGGTCGGCCGAACAGGTCGCGGTGTAGAGCCGGCCGGAGACTTCCGCCAGCCGCTGGCTCAGGCTGCGCATCTCGGCGGTGAACGCGCTGCCCTCGCGCCGCACCTCGCCGAGCGAGCCCTTGGCCAGCAGCACGCGCAAATCCGCTTCGCTCCAGTCCACCAGCCAGAGCTCAACCTGCGCCCCGTCGTAACGCCCGGCGGCCAGATCGGCTTCGTTCAGCGTCTCAGCCGACAACGCGCCGGACAATTCCGAACCGCCGACCGCAAGGCCGAGCGTCTGCGTCACTTCGCTGGCGCTCAGACCCGTGCCGGCCCGGCAGGTGACCGCACCGAGCGCGATGTCCTCGTCATGATCGGTGAAACCCTGCACGACACCGTCGGTGCGCGTCATCAGCCAACACCGGCACAGCGTGGTGACGCCGGAATCGAGTTTTGCCTGAAGGGCGGATGGAAGGCTTTGCATCGTGGATTGGCTCCAGCCATCGCTATATGCGATATTTTCTCTCGACGTATTGGCGCGACATTTACGACTGAGGGGATGACGACATGAATGTCCGTTTTAAGAAGACTGAAAGGGGCGAAGTCGCCATCCTTCCCCGCAAGGAATTTGAAGCGCTGGCCGCCAAGGCTGCCGAGGCCGATGAAGATTTCGGTACCGCGCGCCTCGTCGCCCGTGCGCGCAAAGAGATTGCGGCTGGTGCTCCGCTGATTCCAAAAGTGATCATTGACCGGATCGCCAAAGGCGGGAAGCCGTTACGGGTGCTACGCGAATGGCGCGATGTGACTCAGCTTTATCTGTTTCAAGACCGGCCTTGGACAAGGCTACATTTCCGATCTGGAAAACGGCCGCAGAAAAGGCACGACGGCCGCACTGAAGATGATTGCCGATGTGCTCAATGTGCCGCTTGATCTTTTGATTTGAAGCCGGGGCCGCGGTGAGAATGTTTCTGCGGGCAGCCCGGCTCTAGTTCGGATTTTTCAGGCTGCTGCGAAGAGCCTCGATGCATGTTCTTGCCGAAGCTTCCAGCCGCGTTCGCAAAGCCGCCTGATATTTTTCTTCGGAACCGGTTGCTTCAAGCGCCTTGACCTCGTCGTTTGAGATCTTGTCCGCCATGCCGTTGCTGTAACATTTGCAATAGTCGAACAGCATCGCGACCGGAATGGCCTGGTTGGCCGGAGCATCGATCTGCGTCTTGAGACAGCTGCGCGTCGACGCCTCGGTGAAGGTTTTCCGGACATCGCCGGTCAGGCCGTCGTCGGCGCGAACAGGTTGCGCGCCGCTTTCGATTGCAAGAAACGTCAGTGCAAACAGGACGGGGCCGGCGATTGACTGAACGACTTTGCGCACGAGCGCCCTCGCAGATGGTTCATGGCGGCACGGCTTGCCGCCGGGGAACAATACCATAAGACCGCACCGGAATGCGCCGGGCCTCACGGCCTGATCTCCACCAGCGGAATCTTCGGGATGGCGCCGGCGGCAAAGGCCGACAGATCGACCTCCAGATAGTCGGTGTCGAAGCGTGCCGGCACGTCGAACAGGAAGCCGGCGGTGATGGCCTGTCCGTTCGCCGGAATATGCCCGGCAAGAAACGTCACAAGGCCCGTCGTTGCGTCGACGGTGAAAGCCACCCCCTCCTCCGCCTCGGTCCCCTCTACTGCAACCCGCACGGTGCCCGGCACCGGTTTTGCGATCGGCCGCCGATAGGGCGAATACAGCGCGCCATAGGTCTTGGCCAAGGCAAAGCCGCCCGTCACGCCGTCACCGGTACCGATCACCTGGTCGGTGGCGGAAATCGTCACGCCGGGCGCGGCGGAAGAATGATCGAGCCGGTCGCGCCAGCGAAAGCCATGCAGCCGCCCGCGCCGCTCCTCGAAGAAGGCGACAACCTGCGACAGCGATTGAAAAGTCTTCACGCCGTAGCCGGCATCATAGCGGCGGCGCGAATGCGCCCAGCGCGCATTGCGTTCCTCGGCACCCGAGCCGAGCACGACCACGTCGGTGCGCCGCTGCGGCCCACCCGCGCTGTTGAGCGCGATGTCGAGCGGAAACAGAATTTCGTGAAAGGCGGTCATGTTCATTTCTCTTCACCCTCCCCTGGAGGGGGAGGGTCGAATGCCTGAGCGAAGCGAAGGCAGTCGGGGTGGGGTGAATTTCCCAAGCACGGCACCCCACCCCGGCTCGCTGCGCTCGCCGACCCTCCCCCAGGGGAGGGTAAGATCACAATCCCCGCTGCCCGCGCGCCACCGCGCGCGCGATCTGGCCGGTGATGTAGGCTTCCGACCGGCGAAAGCTCGCCGCATCCGGCGCAGCGATCTGCACAATGATGCTGGCGCGCGGACCCGCGCCGCCCATGGCAATGCCGAGCCGCCCGTCGCTGCCGCGCGTGAGCGGCATGATCGCTTCCGGGCCCGCTTCGCCCGCAAGGCCCAGGCCGCCCGACGACAGCGGGAAATATGTCGGCGCGCCAATCACGCCGCCCGATGCAAAGGGCAGGATCGACCCGAGTCCGCCGGTGAAATCGCCGGGATTGAAGATCGGCGGGAATTCGCCGGCCGCTCGCCTGCCGCCGCGCTGTCCGCCGCCGCCGTCGATGACATCCGGGCCAAAGATACTGCCCAGCACATCGTTCAGTCCCCTCGCGATATCCTTCGCGATCGGCCTGAACGCGCTCTGCACCGCGAGGTTCGACAGCCGCAGCGCCATCGACTTGAGCACGTCGTCGAACTGCTTGCCGCCTGCGGTCGCATCATGGAACGCCTTCGTCATCGCGCCGGCGAAGGTGCCGGTGCTGACGCCGAGGCTGGTCGAGCGCCGCTCAACGCGCTCCAGTGTCACGTCAAGATCGCTCGCCGCAGCATTGGCGCGCAGCGTGGTATCGGCAAGATCATCGGTCATCGGGATATCGCTTCATCAGGTGTTCGAACCCGGTTCGGTCGAGCGGTGCGACGCGGCCGGTTACCGCCTCGATCGCGCAGGCAAGCTCGCGCGGCGTCATGCGCCAGAACTGCTCCGGCGAAAGGCGCAAGACGCCAAGGCCGAAGCCGATCGCCTGTTTCCAGGGAAAAGGTTGCATGGCGTCATTCCCCGAACGTCGCCTGGATCAGCGCGGCGGCGATGCGCACATACCCCTGCGCGCCACCCTCGACCGCCATGGCGGCGACCTCCTCGTCGGTTACTGCCGCGCCGGCGCCGCGCAGGCCGGCGCCGATGATGCGCGTGAGATCGCGCGCCTTTATGCGGCCGTTGCCGAAGCGTTCAGTCAGCGCGACCAGGTCGTCGGCGCCGAAGGCGGCCTCGAGTTCGGCGAGCGCGCCGAGCGTGAGCACCAGGGTGCGGCGGCTGCCGCCGATCTCGGCTTCGATCTCGCCGCGATGATGGTTGGCCATCTTATGCCGCCGTGAAAATGAGTTCGCCCGCCGATTCCAGCGCCAGGTCGTAGGTGACCTCGCCGTTGTGCTCGCCGGCGAATTCCAGATTGGTGATCTGGAACGGCCCCGCGATGCTGCCGAAATCGGGAATGACGATCTGGTAGTCCACGATCGCGCCGTCGAAGAAGGCCTGCCGGATCGCGGCGTCGGAGACGGCATCCTTGAACAGTCCGCGGCCCGACACCGAGGCGCGCTTGACGCCGGCGCCGTCGAGCAGCTCGCGCTAGCGGTTGGCGCTTTCGGCATGGGTGATGTCGACGCTTTCGGCGTTGAACGCCAGCCGGCGCGTGCGCAGGCCGACGACGGTGGTGAAGCTTCCTGCGCCGTCGGAAATCTTGACGAGCAGGTCCTTGCCTTTCTGGGCGGTCATCGGTGTGTCCTCTTTTTGCTATGCCTCGCACCTCATGGTTCGAGACGCGCCGCGGAGCCTGTCATCGGGCCGCGCTTCGTGCGGACCCGTTGGCGGCGCTCCTCACCATGAGGTGGTCAAGCTCGCTCTCCCTCTCTCCTCATCCTGAGGAGCCCGCCGAAGCATCTGCGAAGGCGAGCGTCTCGAAGGATGAGGCCCGGGGACCTCATGGTTCGAGACGCACCGCTGCGCGGCGCTCCTCACCATGAGGTGCTAGCTCACGCCCCGCTGCGCCCGGGACACGAAGCCGGTCACGCCGGCTCGGTCACCGCGCGGAAGCGCACCAGCGCGTGATAGGTGCGCCCGTCGGCCTCGCGGCGAACATCGGCGGCCGCGAAACGGAAATTGACCAGCGCGTGTCCGGCAAGCGCGAGCGGCGCGTCGTCGAGCGCCTGCAGCAGCGCGCCGGCGATTTGGTGCGCTTCGCGGTGGCCGCCCTGGCGCGACCAGGCATGCAGCGTCATCTGGTGTTCCTCGCCCGGCGCGTCGCCGGCCGAAAAATCACTGATGCGCGCTTCGCCCAGCGTCACGTAAGGGAATGCCGCGCCGATCGGCACCTCGTCATAGATTTTCGGGCCGCCGAGCAGGCTGACGAGCGCGGCATCGGTGGTGAGCGCGCCGTGGATGGCGGCGCGCAGCGAAACGGAGGCAGTGGTTGGCATGATCAACTCTCTCCGTCATTCCGGGACGGCGCGTCAGCGCCGGACCCGGAATCCGGATGCAAACGCCAGGTTCGCTTCCGGATTCCGGGTTCGCTCGCTTGGCGAGCGCCCCGGAATGACAGGGGACATTTGCGGTTCAGTTTCTGCGCGCGTCCGCCTCGATCGTAAGGAAGCGACGGTCGGCGCTTTCGCGCGCGGACAGGATTCGATAGATGCGGCTGCCTTCGACGAGTTTGTGGCGCGTCGTCACGCCGGACCGCACGCGAATGACGATGGCAAAGCGCAACACGGCGCCGGCCGCATCCGCATCGACGTCCGCGCGCGCCGCCAAGGGTGAAACCTTTGCCCACAGCGTGGCCACGGCGCCGTAGCTGCGGATTTTTCCGCCCGCGCCGTCGTCGGTCTCCTGCGGCGCTTCCAGCACCAGCCGGCGATTCAGATCTCCGGGTTCCATGATTTTCAAAGTCACAGCGAGAGCACCCGGTAGGGCGCGATCAGCGCCATGAAACTTGCCGGCAGCACGGCGGTTTGCACGGCGGCGCCCGCGACCAGGCCCCGGTTCTCGTACCAGTGCGCGATGAGCACGCGGATCGCCTGCCGCAGCGGTTCCGGCACGTCGGCGGCGGCATCGCCATAACCGCACACCACATCGAGCGCGATGCCGGCCGTGGCGCGGCCGGGCGCCGGCAGCGCCCCGGGAGAAAACGCCAGCACCGACGTGGCAGGCTCGGCCACGAAGGCCTGCGTGTCGATGTCGTGCGGCGTGCCGCCGGCATCGTAGACGCGCGCGGTCGAAAGATTTTGCAGCGGCGCGGGCATGACCGTCAGCCGGCCGGTCTTCGGCCAGCCGTCGGCGGTGATGCGCCAGCTTTGCGTGATCAATGCGCGTTTCGTCTGCGCTTCCACATGGACGCGCGCGCCCGCAATGAGCGCCGTGATGATGTCGTCGTCGTCAGTGTGTTCGACGCGAAGATATTGTTTTGCCTCGTCGCGCGTGACCGGCTCGACCGCGGGCGGCGTGAGAAGAATGGATGGCATTGCTATCGGTGTTTGATCACTCATGGTGAGGAGAGAGAGAGTTTCACCACCTCATGGTGAGGAGCCGTGCGCAGCGCGGCGTCTCGAACCATGAGGTGCCCGGGCCTCGATCCTTCGAGACGCGGCCTGCGGCCGCTCCTCAGGATGAGGAGAGAGATAGAAAGAGAGTTTCACCACCTCATGGTGAGGAGCCGTGCGCAGCACGGCGTCTCGAACCATGAGGTGCCCGGCCCTCGATCCTTCGAGACGCCCGCCTTCGCTGACGCTTCGGCGGGCTCCTCAGGATGAGGAGAGAGGTTGACAGGAGGCGCGCGCCAAGGCTGATGCGGCGCCATGCGCTGCATCCTTGCCGCCCTCGCCTGTCTGTCGTTGTCCGCGCCCGCTTCGGCGCTGACCGGCAATGCGCCGCCGGCCACCGGCTGGGCGGCGCGGCCGATCGTGATGATCGTCGATGCGCGCGGCGACCTGTGCACCGGCACGGCGCTGGCGCGCGACCTGGTGCTGACCGCGGCCCATTGCGTGGCGCGCAAGCGCGACTACGAGGTCAAGGCATTCCAGAACGGCACGTCGATCGGCGTGCGCTCGATCGCGGTCCACCCGCGCTTCGATTTCGAAAGCTATGCGGCAAGCCGCGTCACCGCCGACGTGGCACTCATCAAGCTCGCCGGCCCCCTGCCCGACATTATTGTCCCGGCGGCACTCGCCGCGCCGCGCCGCGTCGCGGTGGGCGAGACGCTGACCATCGCCGGCTTCGGCGTCACCGTCGCCGGCACCGCGCG
Organism: uncultured Alphaproteobacteria bacterium; assembly: GCA_963828695.1. Taxonomy (GTDB): domain Bacteria; phylum Pseudomonadota; class Alphaproteobacteria; order Rhizobiales; family Xanthobacteraceae; genus Pseudolabrys. The sequence goes on from CAWHFS010000002.1 coordinate 1,126,022, forward strand.
CGGCCTCGGCGTGCCGCGCATGGCGGTGCTTGCCGTCACGGGCCGGCCCGGCACGTTGCAGATCCGGCTCTACGATCGTGCGACGCGCAACCGGCGCATCGGGCTTGGCGGCTGCACCGGGGATTCCGGCGCGCCCGCCTTCGACGGTGAAGGCCCGCTGGTGATCGGCGTAGTAAGCTGGTCGACCGCGCCGCAGGACGAGGAAGGCTGCGGCGGCCTCACCGGCGTGACGCCGCTGATACTTTACCGCGACTGGATCCTCGATACCGCGCGCAAATACGGCTCACCGGTTACACCCTGAAAATTGGTGGGTGTGAGCGGCATCACACGCGGGTGTCGCTCATCTCGATATCTTGTGCGCGCCTCCTCCGATCGGGGGATAAGCGGCGGTGTCGTTTGAGTCCAATCGGAATGCCTGTGAGTCCAATCCGGATTGCTTGACGGCAGACGATCCGGCTGCGACATCGCGCCTCTCCTTTTTCTCAGCCGCCGGCCGTGAAACGGCCCGGCGAGTGACCCCACCATGGAGATCAACCCGTGAAGCGCTATGTCATCGAACGTGAAATTCCCGGCGCCGGAACCCTGGCGCGCGAGCAACTGCGGGATGCGGCCCGGAAGTCGAACGGGGTGCTGCGCGACCTCGGGCCCGACATCCAGTGGATCGAATCCAACGTCACGCAGGACAAATTGTACTGCGTCTACCTGGCAAAAGACGAAGCCCTCATCCGCAAGCACGCGGAGATCAGCGGCTTTCCGGCCAGCAGGATCTCCGAGGTCAAGCGCGTGATAGACCCGACGACTGCCTCCCAATAAGTCGGGTCGGCGACAGGGCGTTTGACGGGATCGCCGGGCCGGCGGCGGCCGGCCCGGTGATTCACGCCAGTCGTGCATTGTCCTGAAGCCGTCTCCGCTCTAGCTTTATGCGCATCCGATTCGCCGAAGGCAGCAGGGAAATGGCGCCGGGACAAACGAAAGAGCGCAGGGTGAGCCCACGCCGGCGCCTGCTCAAGACGGGCTTCGTCATATTGAGCGACAAGGCGCCGAAGCTGCAATGCACGGTGCGTAACCTGTCGTCCAAGGGGGCGTCTCTCCAGGTCCAGACCACGGTCGGCATCCCGGCCAAGTTCGACGTCATCATCGAGGGCGAACGCCGGCCCTGCCATTCGACCTGGCGGACGGACACCAAGCTGGGCGTGCTGTTCGATTAGGCGGTTTTCAACGGCGGTCTTCGACCAATAACTGATGCGGCTTGACCTGGAGCGCGCGGGCGACCTTCTCGATATTGTCAATGGAGACATTCCGCTCGGCACGCTCGATCGAACCGACATAGGTGCGATTGAGCTTGGCCCTGAAGGCAAGCTCCTCCTGGCTGATCCCCAAATTGTTGCGCAGCAGGCGAATGTTCTTCGCCACGACCTGCCGCATCGTCCCGGGCCTTGCCTTAGCCATTTGCCAAGGCTCGGGTATCTGATGACTTTAAGTCGCCATACTATAAGTGGCTCTCATTATTGACGCGACACCAGGTTGCGATCGTGGTGCCCAAGGAGCGGTCATGGGCGGATGGGACGAATATTACGCCGAGCAGGCCAAGGAACGGTGGCGAAGCATGCCGTGGCATGAAAAACTGCTGGCCAACGTGACACTCGCCCTTGTGCTCATGCCTGTTGTATTTTTTGCTTGATTGAAACGCAGTTGGACAAGCCGATCCGGGCTTGGGCGATGTCGTTGTTCTGAGGAACGGTGACTACAGACTGGATCACCCGGCCTTCTAGCCGGGTGATCTACGGCACGCGTTCGCCTGATTGTCAACTCGCCGCAAACTTCATCACCTTGATCGCGTCGAAGTCCTGGACGCCGCCGCCGACCCGTTTCGTTGTGTAGAACAGCACATAGGGTTTGGCCGTATAGGGATCGCGCAGCACGGTCACCCCTGCCCGGTCCACCACCAGGTATCCGCGGTTGAAGTCGCCGAAGGCGATCGACAGCGAATTGGCCGAAATGTCCGGCATGTCCTCGACGTCGAGCAGCGGAAAGCCGATGAGGCTCGCGCGCCCGGTCGGCGTCGCCGGCGGCTGCCAGAGATAGCTGCCGGTGGTGTCCTTGAACTTGCGGATGGCGGATTGCGTCTTGCGGTTCATGACGAATACGGCGTTCTGCCGGTAGCCGGCACTCACCGCATAGATCAGATCCACCAGCACGTCGGACGGATTGGACGACGGAAAGGCGCCGGCCGCGCCCGAGGCGACATAGCCGATATTGCCCCAGGTCCAGGAACTGTTGGCGACGGTCGTGTAGCCGAGAAAGCCCTTCGGCTTGTTGTTGCCGTCGCCGGTCACGAAGGCCGCGCCCTCCTGCACCGCGAACACGCGCTCGACCTCCTGCGCCAGCCAGTCGTCGATGTTGACGGCCGAATCCTCCAGCAAGGTCGCCGTCGCCGCCGGCATGGCGTAAAGCTCCATCGCCGGGAACGACAGTTCATCGAGCGTGGGCGTGGCGGACTGCGTGCGCCCGTCGGTCTCGCCCACCCAGCCGGCGGCGGGGCCGGCGATCATGAATGGCTTCTTGTACACATTGGCGCTGATGGTGCGCGCGCCGGCAATCCCGCGGATCGGGGAAATGGCCCTGAGCCGGTAGCCGATCTGCGTTTCGATTTCGGGCGGCACCAGGAAACCGCCGTCCGGGTTGGAGCCGACCGACAGCGCCTTCATTTCGAGCGCACGCAGGTTCGCGGATTCGCCGGACCGCACATAGGATTCGAACGCGGCCTTGTGTTCGAGCGCGGACTGGTTCGCCGCCTGCGCATCCTTCTGTTCGCTGGCGAGCGCGGGGCGCGCCTGCCTGATCTCGATGTCGTCGAGCCTGCGCGCCTGCGTATCGATGGTCTGGTTGATGCGCGCGAGCTTTTCCTCCAGCACCACGTCGTCGCCGGATATCCGGTCGGCCAGGCGCTGGTCGTTGGCGTCCTTGAAGGCCTCGAAGGCGCGCATCATTTCAGCATGGGTCACAACGGCTTCAGGCGGAATGCCGGCCTTGGTCTCAAGTTCGGTGTCGGTGTCGATATCCATCGGGTTCTCCTTGTGAATGGACGTGTGGAATCGCACGATGCGCGGCGGTGAGCCGCGCGTCGCGTTGGGAAGAGTTCGTTGAATTGGCGGCTCGTCAGATCGCGCCGCGAGCGGCGCCTGGGGTGGTCAGCGGATGCTCACACTCAATAAGCAGGTCATACAATAATATCGTCGGGTAAATTGTGTCCGTAGCTGTAAACCACCTTCCACAATTCGTCGGCTGCGCGATTGTCCAGATCGGATTTGATCCCTCTTACATCATCGTAGAATTGCTCCCGGTGAGGCGAGGTTCTTGGGATCATTCGCCACCCCCGCAGGGATGGCACTGACATTTCTGCCTGCAAATCGAGGCATATTTGCTCGGCAAGTTTGTTCGCGCGATCAGGTTGCATGGTCTCATCGATCAAACGAAGAGCAATCACCCGCTTCGCGTTTTCCATCGTCAGCCGCAAGTCAGTCATTGGCCAGGCTCCCCGGTTCGGTTTGCAGTCAGATATTACTCCGAAAGGGTCTGGCTAAGTCCGGCCTTTTGCAGGCAAGGATCAGTGGCGGCATCAGCAGTGCGCGCGCTTATTGGCGAGCACGCCATCGATTTTTTGCATGAGGCGGTCGAAATTAACAGGTTTGGTATCGAACTCGTCGCAGCCTGCCGCAATCGCCTTCTCACGCGAACCCGCCATCGCATGTGCGGTAAGCGCAATGACGGGGATGTGTCGTGTGGCCGCATCATCTTTAAGTCGACGTGTCACTTCCCAGCCATCGATCACAGGCAGGTCGAGGTCCATCAGGATAACGTCCGGCAATTCCGCTTTTGCCTTGGTATAACCGGCTTCACCGTCTTCGGCTGTCAGAAATTCAAATCTGTCGAGTAAGTCGAATTGCAATTTTAGCATGTACACGTTGTCATCATTATCCTCGACATACAGGATCTTCCTCACGAGGACGCCTCCGCTACATGGTTCTTGCGGCGCGCATTGGCGACCACCTGGCGGACGGTCTCCACAAGTTGCTCCGGATCGAATGAGTTCTTCGACAAGATGCCTTCGACACCGGAATTGAGTTGCATTTGTTTCGCGGCCGTGAGGTCGAGCGCAGTTATCACGATCACGGGGATGCGGCGCCAGTCCGGCCGCTCGCGCAACGCCGCTATGAGCTGGAACCCATCCATCTCCGGCATCATCAGATCGATCAAAATGATGTCCGGAGCTTGCTCTGCCAGCCGATCCAGCGCCACCCGACCGTTATCAGCTTCGGTGACAAGCCATAGCTGCGGCTCCAGCACGGATCGGATCAATATCCGCTGGGCAGAATCGTCTTCGACCAGGAGGACATGTGTGCGGCGTGCGCGTGCCCGAAATGGCTGCAGCAGAGCGATCAACCGATCCCTGTCAATTGGCTTGGTGAGGTACCCGGCCGCACCAAGTGCAATGCCTTTTCGCTGCTGGTCCGTAACCGTCGCCATAACGACCGGAATGTCGGCAAGTTTTGGATTGCCGCGCAATGCCGCCAAGACCGTCCAACCGTCAATATCCGGCATAAGCACATCAAGCGTGATCGCCATCGGACGCAGTTCCTCGGCACGCTTAAGTCCATCGCGTCCACCATTGGCGGTGACGACGGAGAATCCCTCCTCGCGTAAGTGATTGGCAATGAGTTCACGCGCCGTCGTATCGTCGTCGATCACCAGAACACAATCCCCGATCGACGGGGGTTCGTCGCCAGCATCCGCAAGCGGAGCCAATGCATCGGGGCTCCGAACGGCGCCCACGGGCAGGCGTACGACGAACGTCGACCCCTTGCCGGCTTCGCTCGTGACGGTCACGTCGCCATCCATCATTCGGCATAGCCGGCGCGTAATTGCCAGCCCCAGGCCGGTTCCACCATAGCGCCGCGCAGTTGTCTGATCACCCTGTGTAAATTCCTGGAAAAGTTTGTCCAATTGGACCGGGGTCATTCCGATCCCCGTATCGGTGACGACAAAGTCCAGCCACGCCCGTCCATCGTCGGTCACCGGGATCACGCGCAACGAAACCTCGCCGTTCTTGGTAAACTTGCAGGCGTTACTCAGAAGATTAAGCAGGATTTGCCGCAGACTTAGCGCATCGATGTACATTGGAGCGATACCGCCTGGGCATTCGACTGTGAGAGTGTTTTTGTTCTGGTCTGCAAGAGAGCGCGCGGTTCCCACCACCTCATCGAGCAGACGAGGAATGTTTACCAACTCGGGATTGAGCTCCAGTTTTCCCGCCTCGATCTTTGAAAGGTCCAGCAGCTGATTGATGAGTTCGAGGAGATGCCTCCCGGCGCGGTGAACGCGACGCAGGGGCTCCGATGCCTTGTCGGTACCGAAGCGGGCCACATTGTTCAGCATCATCTCGGTCAACCCGATGATGGCGTTGAGGGGTGTCCGCAGTTCATGGCTCATGTTGGCAAGAAAAGCCGATTTGGCGCGGTTCGCAGAATCGGCCTCATGCATCGCTTCTTCGAGTTCTTGCTGGCGTTGTTTCAGCTCCGATATATCCGTGTAGACAACGACGGTGCTCCCGTCCGGAGTCCGCTGCTCGCTGACTCGCACCCAGAGCGTTCCATGGTGATATTCGGTAAACCCTTCAGGATTTGTGTGCCGTCGTAAACGTTCGGCAATCCAGGTTTCGGCTGATTGGCCCTCCGTGTTAATCACGCCGCGTTCCACCCCGACATTGAGGATCGTGGAGAACGGCGTCCCCGGCTGCGCCACGTCGTCGAGCTTCGGATACAGCTCGCGAAACCTGCTGTTGCACAAGACGAGCCGATCATCCGGATCGAACAGTGCGAAGCCGTCGGAAATTGTCTCGATGGCCGTTTGAACCATGCGCCGCTGAGTTTCGCTATGCGCGGACAATTTTGTTCGTTCGAGAATACTGTCGCGAAACAGTTCGAGCGTGCGAGCCATTGCGCCGATTTCGTCAGGTGCCGATGCAGGAATTGGCGTATCGAGATTGCCCCCCGAAATTCCAGCCATCGCGGAAACCACATCGTCGAGCGGCCTGGAAATTGAACGCAGCACCATAAGAGTCGCCGCTATCCCCAAGAAAATGGTGACGATGACTGCTATGGCGGCCAGCAGCGTCGTTTCAGCGACGTCAGCCTGCATCCGGCTGCGCGCCTGCGCCGCCTCGCGATTAAGCTCCTCGACGAAATTCGTGATCCGGGCGTCGATTGCGATGCTGTGTTGGCGGGCAGAAGCCAGAAACGTGTTGCCAATCACCCGCTGGTCGTTCGTGTATTCATTGACTGCACTGGTAGCATCGCTCTCGAATTGGTCCAGTTCCTGCTTGATAGAAGCGGCGATCTCGGGCCGCTTGCGCGCCAGTTCATCGAGCCTGACGGAGAGCCGAACCTTGGCTTTCTTGGCGTTCAGTTCCGACAGGCGCAAGAGGCTGACGGCAAGGTCAGTAAGCCAATAACGGTATTCGCCGAACGCAGTGCGGATCTGGTTGCCTAACCTGCCCAGTTCCGCAAGCTCGCCCGTTTCTGCGACAGCCCGCGAATTGGCAGTCAACTTTGCTGTCGTATACAGGGTCATCCCTGCCAATATGGCAATCAGGATGCCGCTGACGACCAGTATCCGGGTCTTGATACTGAGCCGTCGGAGGATGGTCGCCATGTGTCTGCTCAGTGATAGAGACTGATGCTGATCACTCCGCCGAGGTCGCCCTCGGAGCCTCCCTCCTTCGGATAACCCGTCACATCGATTTCACCCTTGGGGCCGCCGTGACAGGACAGACAGGAGGCTGCGTAGTATTCCGGCACGGCCATTCGGAATGCCGGTCGTCCCTTGCTTTCGAATTTTTCGGAGAAGTCCTTGCCCTTTGGCCAGTTCGGCGAAAGGAACTTCTCCATGATGATTTTCCTCTCCCAAGTGTCAGCACGGGCCTTGAGGTTGCGGATGAAATCCGGAGGCGCGGTGACCTTCACATCCGCCTCATTGCCGGCGCGCCGACTGAAAGCCTCGTTGACCAGCCGACCAAACGTTGAAGGAATGAAGGCTTTGAAGCCGAGACCTTTCTTGTTGATCGTGGCCTGATTGGCATCCACCACTTCGACAATTGAATCCATTTGCGCACGCAACAAGCGTCCGCGCTGCGTCGATATATCGATGCTGAACGGATCGACACCTGTCGCTTCTTTGTAAAGGCGTGCGGTTTCGGCCAACAGTACCGCACCCGTCAATCCTTTGTTGCCCACGTCCGGATTGTTGATGTCGGCTTGGTGCCGCGACACGACTGTCCGGCCAGCCCGCAGCATGGTCGCCAAGCTCTCAGCTGTCACAACGTCGTCGTCGTTGGTCTGACTATGCAAAGGACGATGACCACCGAATGCGCAGACGGTTATCGCAACCGCGAAGAAAATTGTTCGCCTGATTGACCGAAGCCGCAATAAAGCGATCATCACATCACCCTACCAACCCACTACCGGGACTGGCCGTCGTGCGGTTGTCACGCCGTCGCGTCTGTCAGCTGGACGCTGTCGACGAAGAAAGCCTCCAGTACATGCTCTTCCTTGGTGGAAATTTTTTGTGGACCGTCGAGAACAAAATCGCGTCCCAGGGCCTTGGCCGTCGATGCAGTGGCCAGCACACGGTCCGGCTGGCTCGCAGCCTCCATGCGCGCCGCAATGTTTACGGTATCGCCCCAGACATCATACGTGAACTTACGCGTGCCGATCACCCCGGCCATAACAGGGCCGGAATGCAGTCCCACCCGGATCGGAAACCGCACTGGCAGGCGCAGCCGGGCGGCTGCCGCCACCATGTCAAGGGCCAGGCTGGCCGCCGTCTGCGCATGATTGGCGCGCGGCGATGGAATGCCCGCGACGGCCATGTAGCTATCGCCACTCGTCTTTATCTTCTCGACGCCGAATTTCTCCGCCAGCCGGTCGAACTCGCCGAAAAGATGATTGAGGCAGTCGATAATCTCGTAGGCCCTCATGCGGGCCGTGATCTTTCCGAATCCAACGATGTCGGTGAAGAGGACAGTGGCATCCTCGTATTGGTCGGCGATATTGCTTTCGCCATTCCTGAGACGGAACGCGATTTCCGCAGGAAGAACATTGCGCAAGAGAGTTCTCGGAATGCTCCTTTTGCTTTTCGACTCTGGACAGATAGTCCGCCTCCAGCACACGCAGCAAATCCCGCCGCAATGCGGACACGATGCGCGCACGCAGGATTGTAGGGTTGAACGGTTTAGGCAGGTAGTCGTCAGCGCCGAGCTCAATGCATTTTGATATTTTTTCCGTATCCGTGTCGGCGCTGATCATTACTACGGGAATATCTCTTGTATCCGCTTTGCTCCTGATCAATCTCAGAACTTCGTCGCCACTCAAATCCGGCATCATCATGTCGAGCAAAACGAGACTGAAATTTTCTTTCTCAATCAGGCTCATTGCCTCGTTTCCGCCGGAGGCGGTCGCAATCCGTTCATAGCCGTCGGCCTCCAGAAGAGTTTTCAGCGTGTAGAGGTTGTCCTCATTATCGTCGACGATGAGGATGGCTGGCCGATGTGATTTCGTAATGGCCTCAGGCGCAGATCGAAGCATGAGGTGGCTCCACAGCGTAACCTGATACCTATTTCAGGAATAACTATATCACCTATCCGGACGGCTGAGAAATCTTGCAGCCCAGTGTCTTGCAATTTCTCGGCTGGCGATTTTTATTTCGGGAACTTCTTCACCGGGTGGAGAAAGTCCGCCGGGGTAATCGCCATGTCCGCATTACCCCAGTAGCGGACTTTTGCAGAGTTGCCTGCACCGTTGTGTGAACTACATCACATTGAGAACGCGTGGACCCCTCCTAGTCTTTCACACTTCGGGTTCTGGGTGGTGGACGTGCCGGTTACCTCAAACTACGCAAGTTTCCATTATGCCGATTTGCCGCTGGAGACCTACCGCGCCGACGAGGTCGTGCTGGTCGCCGGTTCGAAGACAGAGCAGCTGCTGTTTCTCAAGGAAGGTGCCGTAGCAGTCGTCATGCGGGGCATCCAGATCGCCATAGTGGATGAGCCGGGTGCGGTGTTTGGTGAAGTCTCGGCCCTGTCAGATCTGCCACACTCGGCGGAAGTTCGCACTCTGGGCCCATCGCAATTTCACGTTGCCGATGCAGCCCTGATTGGCCACAACGCGGCCGCGCTTTTTTATGTTGCCGGGGTCCTGGCAAAACGCCTTGACCGCGCCAATGAGGCCCTGGTTGCGTTATTGCAGTCCCGGGGAGCCGGCAGTCACCGGGACACATGAGAGCGCCAGGCGTCCGCCTTGAGTCAAAAGCCGGCATCGGGACTGCAACAAGTCATATCCGCCTTGCCCCCGAAAGCAGATATTTGCCGTGCACACGATACCCGCTCAGTGCCAACAAGCGACAAGCTGTCTTACTATTGAAATTGTCTTGAGGCTTTCTTGCACCGGTGCGCTTTTCCCGTGGGTTTGAGCACTGAAAATCCGCACACTTCACTCGCACAAATCAGTTTGCTACTCCTGACTACCCGACAGAGCCCGCGTCGCTTGGCGGCGGTCTCCCCAGGTCCGATCAAATGTTTTGGCGACCGTGAAATTCTGGCGATTACCGTCACTGCACAATTTCGCATGTGCCGCTCACCAGATAGGAAACCGAAAAAGCCATAAATATCGGTTGCGGCCGGCTGGCCGTCGCGGTGCGTATGCGGATGAAATCGGTTGCCGCGTTTGCGACGGTTTTGTTGCGTTGAAAAATGAAACTGGGAACCAGCACGTACTCATCATTGAAGACGCCGCCCTGCTGAACAACTCTCTCTTCCCGGATGCCGGTGAGCGGATAGGTGACATGGCCGGTCTTTAGATCGATGACCATTTTGTCGTACTTTTTACGAAAGGCCTGTACGACCGGTCTGTTGATGTTGCCATCGTCCATGACATCGACCTGATCCTTAGCGGTGCATCGATACGTCTTGCCGGTATCATCCCGGCCGAAAGCCGCCGCCAAACTCAGAGGCAGGATTGCGCACAGAACAAGCGCAGGCATTTTAAGCTGCCGAAACACGGGAAGAACCCCCTGGTTGTTTTCGATCAACTGCTGTGTCCAGATTTGATATCTGAAATGCTACGCAATTCCGGAGCGCAGTGTCCACTGCGACTTGCAGTGACTGCTGCTGCTTTCCTGTTTGCCCGACGCGTGTGGCCGATGCCGCAGACGGGTCATAGGCAGGCAAACGGTGCCTGGCCAAAGCCGCTTCTACTGACGGCGGATGACCACCTGGCCCTCGGCATCGACGCCATGCACTTGAAGTACCGACTTCGCAATATCGAGACCGATCGTGCGAACCTCGCCCATGGACGGCTCCCCTCAATATGGTTCGCTTCACGCAACCACCCTATGGCACTTTTGATGCCGCAGAGCGGGCGCGGTCCGCAGCATCAACAGCGGACTCATGCGCCGCAAAAAGAAAGACCGCCTCGCGGCGGTCCTTCCGAAATACCCGCCAACGGTTTAATTCGTGCCGGCCACGGCTTGTGCCAGAAGATTCTTGCACGGTGCGCTGAGTTGGGCGAAATGAGACCGTATACAAGCCTCTATTCGGCCGCCGCCCTGTTGTACGCCTGCACAGAGCGTCTGGATGTCACCGCGGCACGCGGTTCCATTGTATGCAATTGAGACCAAAATACCCTGGCACGTCTGGGAAAGGTCCGCCAGATGCGAGTTAATGCATGACCTGATGCGGCCCTCACCCGGCTGCACGCCTCTACACGCCGCCGTGACATCGGCGGCACAGTCTTTTGCGGCCTGTCGGTCTTGCGCCATTGTGCCTACTGTCGAGAACAACACGATGGCACCGATTGCAATAATATTCTTTGGCATCATCTGTCCTCCGGATTGTGTGGATTGACGAGCATCGCAAAACGACTTTTTCCACAATATTGCCCTTAGGTGCATTGCCCCAATTGACAATTGTCCGTCTTGGCGGTTTTGGCGAAAGCTCGCAAAACACAGGAGAAAGCCAATGATCAGATTGATCGCTTTTGCTGCGTTTGCGTTAGCCATTGCAACATCAGCGCAGGCCGTCACAGTTGCGCCGGTTCACGCACCGGACGGCATAATCACGCAAGCTGCCTTCGCATGCGGTGTGGGCAAGACACTTGTTAACGGTGTCTGCGTGTCTCGCCATGAACGGCGGGCGAACCGCAGGTGCGTACGATGGAACGGCGACGTTTGCGCCAAGTGGCAAAACAACTGAGAGCCCACGCACCGGCCATCGTTATCGCCACCAATGGCGGACATTCAGGGGTTTGTCTCTCACCAAAAGCAAAACCCCGGGCAACTTGCCCGGGGTTCTGAATTTGCTCACGCGCGTAATCGAGGGGTGCCGCTCGAAGACCGCCTAGTAAAACCGGTAGTTCACACCGATCAGGACGGTACTCTCGGTCGCACTGGTGCTGTAGGCACATCCGGCCGGACAGACAACGGGGGTGAATATGGTTCCATCGTTCCCTCCGAAGTCCATGTAGTTGCCTTCCAGGAACGCCGACCAGTGTGGCGCGAACATCCATTCGACACCGCCACCAATCGTCCATCCAGTTCTGGTTTTGGAGAGCTGGCCGATTTGAACGCCACCAGCAGTGACGTTTGTACTCGTATGGCCCCAGGCCGCGCCGCCCTGAAGGTAGAGCAACCAGTTGGACTGGAACGCATAGCCGAAGCGCGCCGTCAGAGTGTCGAACCATTGGTTATTGAAGTTGACCACGTCACCGGCCAAGGGGCCGATTCCAATCGTTCCACTTCGTTTGTTGTCGGTCCAATCGTACATATTGCGGAAGCCGATCACCCAGCCGCCGCTGAATTGGTAATCGCAGCCAATCTGACCGCCACCGGCAAAGCCGGAACCATTTGTCGAGACTTCACCACCCGTGAAGGTCGCACTGACGTCGCCAAATGCCCCGCCGATGTTGCCGCCAATGTAGCAGCCGGTCCAGGTAATGGGCGGCGGCGCCGGCGGTATGTAGGCCGGGGCCTTCCGTGGAAGGTCAGCCGCTGAAGCTTGACCTATGGCCAAACCAAATGCTGTAAGCGCAAGCAACGCGTGTCTGCGTATCACGGCTTTCTCCTATTCGTTGCCTCGGACGGGCCGGACGCCAATCCATTCCTGGCGTCACCTAAACGAACAAGGCCCGAAGAAAGTATTGCACCTAGGGACAGGTCGGAGTTTTTTTGTCCCATTGTGGCAAAAATGGCACATCCCGGATGGCCAGCGCACCGGTCCATGTCCGTTTCTTTTGATCACCTCGACTGTTAGCGGCCGAAAAAGAAGGCCCGGTTGTGATCAATTCGGCGCGGTTCTTCTGCGTATCCATAGGCATTACGGCCTACCTCTATGGAGGGCGTTTCGTGCGGCCGGTTACGGGTTACATGAACTTTCTTGTGTCTCTGATTGTGGCGCGTCGTCTTTTGGCGCTCTATCGGTTGCTTGACCGGCTTTGCGACGCGCTCTTTGTGCGATGCGGCCGCTACGGCTGGAGCAGACGGCGTTCGTTCAGCGGGTGACTGAAGCGCCATCAGACCAACGATACCCATGCTGATGATTGCTGAGACTGCGGTAAGGTAGGCGAGCAGGCCAGCAAAGCCACGCATCAGGATCACTCCAATACCACAACGCCAAGCATCAAAGCCTCATTCGCAGCGCACGGTCCGACTTCTTTATAGCTTTATGGCTCGTCCGATCGTGACGGGCATTGCGAAATATCAAAATGGATAGAAAACGATCAGCAGGGTGACGCTGGCCGATAATTGTAACGATGACCGCAATGAGATTGCGCGCAAGAACGCTTGCAACGCCAGGATATGCCACCGTCATTCAAAAAGGACTGTTTCCTGCGAGAAGTCCTCGCGGGGCGTCGCCATCGTCTATTGAACAACGTCGAGTTTGACCTTCGCTATGCCCCGCTGAACAATTCCCAGTGTTTCGGCGGCAGAATACGAAACGTCGACAACTCGTCCGGGAACGAATGGACCACGGTCATTGACGCGAACTATCACGGATCGCCCGGTAGCGAGATTTGTCACACGCAGCCGGCTGCCGAAGGGCAACGTCGGATGAGCTGCGGTCAGCTCATTCGGATTGAATTTTTCGCCGTTAGCGGTCTGTTGTTCCTCCGAGTAGAAGCTGGCAACCCCATATGATGCCAGTTGCGTCTTCGCTGTCTGTCTGTCTGTTGCGAATGGGCCATGCTTTCTCGACCTGGCCGCCACGTGTCCATTCGTCACCTTTGATGCCGTTCGACTACTTTCCAGCGACGACGATGGACTGGTGGTGCGCAATTCTGACTTTGTACCAACGGTGGACTGAGCACAGGCTGCAAGCGCCGCCGCCATCACGGTGACGGCGAACAGCCGATTGAGAATGCGAAAGCCGACCGACATGTTGGGGTCCCCGCCGACTGAAGTTCGGCAGGCAATATTGGCCTAACAAAGGCAAATCGAAAAAGCATGGCATCGATTGAATAATTTTCGTTTCAGCGTGATGGATTTGCCACACAACTACTCAAAGAATGCCAGCACATAACACCGCTTCAACTGGCGGCGGATGACCACCTGGCCCGCGCTATCAACGCCATGCACTGAAATACTGACTTCGCAATATCGGGACCGATCGTGCAAGCCTCGACCATAGACGACTCCCCTCAATGTGGTTCGCTTCACGCAACCACCCTATGGCACTTTTGATGCCGCAGATTGGGCGCCGTTCACAGCATCAGAAGCGACGCGCATCTGCTCATGCCCCGTGTAAGGGCAATTCCTTAAGGACATCACCGAAGTTTTCGAGCCCGCACCTTGTTCGCTATTCAAGCTGACAGGAGTTCTGTTATGCGCAGCAGGGACGTCACTTTGTATTCACTCCCCTATGTTGTGGCCGCTGCCAGTTTTCTGGTTGCGGCACACCAAGTCGTGCCATCGCTCACATCGGTTGGTTTGTGGGATGGAAACACAAAAACCGAAATAAATTCCGGTCAACACGTAAATCGTTCTCTTAAGCGCGACCGATTGCCAATTCAGCGCGCAGCGCCTCAGCGGGAACCAGTGAAGGATCAGAAAATGGCGCCGATACCAACCAAAAAAAGCGCGGAAACCATTATTGTTTAAGGTGCAACTGCCTGTAGCAGCCCTTCCGATTCTTGCGACGAGCTGACGGGCGATCAGATCGCTGCCGTCGCCGGCTAGGTATTTTTCCGGAGGAAGGCGGTTGATCTAGATCAACAATGATAGAGGCGTACAGAAGAATTCTTTCAATACGGAAGGCGAAGACATCGAATGGGCGTAAGCCATGTCGAATATCAGCCCACTCATCCGTTGCGCAGCAGCAATAGTATTGCTGTCCTGCGCACCCACGCGCGCACAAGAGATGTTCACGTTCCTGCGGCCGCCGCCACAAATGCTGATTGTGCCGCAGGCCGGCGCGCCAACCTCCCTGCAATTGGATCCTGCGGGCGACGACCAGGACGATAAGGTTCACCTGCCGGCGAGGCTACAGCGGCAGATCGTCGCCTATTCGAGCCGTGAAGCGGCCGGCACAGTCATCATCGACACGCCGCACACATACCTCTATTACGTGCTCGGCCACGGCAAAGCGATCCGCTACGGCATCGGCGTCGGCCGCGAAGGCTTCACCTGGTCAGGTGTCAAGTCGATTGTCCGCAAGACCGAATGGCCGGATTGGTATCCGCCGCCAGCGATGATTGCTCGTCAGCCCTATCTGCCGCGCATGATCGCGGGCGGCCCCGGCAATCCGCTTGGTGCGCGCGCAATGTATATTGGCGGTACCGAATATCGCATTCACGGCACCAACGACCCGTCGTCGATCGGCAAGCACATATCGAGCGGTTGCATACGGATGACTAACGACAACGTCATCGATCTCTATAACCGCGTGAGCGTCGGCGCCAAAGTTATTGTACTGCCGATACAGCTGGCACATTCGGGGCAGCCATGAGCAAAATTCGGATAAATATTTGGAGAGACTACCGGCCGTCGCCTGGTCAGACTGCTGTCGCAACAGAAGTTTCTACATGGGGTAGCAGCCGATCTGCCCGAACAAATCTTTATCAAAGCAATTCTGAGGCGATGAATGAAAGAGCAACCACCAGACTATTTGCTTTGTCGCTTGGCGGCATCTTTTTCGCCGTGCTCGCGCTCAATGCAGCGTTCCGTTAGCCTCGAATGGCCCGAGACGGCCTTTGGTCTTGTTGCCCATCATGTCCACTCTGGATCACTCGCGACCTGGCTGGTCAAGACCGGCGATTCTACTTGTCCGCTCTTGTCCAATAGCGGACAAACGCGAGCGTAGTTAGGTTGTCCGCTTGGTGCCGAAAGTTCGGCTCCCGGCAATGAAAAACCCGGGCATTGACGCGAAAAAAATACGCCCGCAGGCAAACAGGCATGGAGCTCAAAACGCAATCCAGACTACCCAAATACCTGGTCCTGAACTGCGAGAGAATCTGAGGCCAAATCCAGCGTCCACACAATGTCGGCTTTGGTCATTCGCAGAAAAGCGATTCGGGGCCAAAAGGCATCTTTGTCCGCTCTTGTCCAAAAGCGACCAAAAATGGTGCGTCGCGGCAACTGACGCTAAGTGCGAGAAGCGGAAATTCCGCCACGAGGCATCGCTTGACGCATGTTAATGCCGAGCTGTTTATCATTTAGAATGCATTTCACGCCGCTTATAAATATGTTTGACCGGACCTGCGAAGTGCTTCGTGCGACTGTCCCAACCCAAGTCCCGCTTTGCGTGGCGTTCGGGATAATCACGACCGTGTTTGCGCTCGCAAATGCCAAAGCCCAGGATGCCGAACCAAGGTCGTACACGAACACGCCGGTCGGGCTGAATTTTCTGATTGCTGGCTACCTTTACTCTGAGGGCAAAATTGCCTTCGATCCATCTTCGTCGATCACCGACGCACAATTTCATGTAAATACTTGGGCCTTGGCCTACGTACGATCTTTCAATTTAGGGGGTAAGTCTGCAAAGTTCGATGTGATCCTGCCCTATTCGTCTTTTTCGGCGCATGGTTTCGTGGACGGCCAGCCTCGCGCACGCGAGATGTCGGGATTGGGCGATCCGCGATTTCGCATTTCGGTAAACTTGTTCGGCGCTCCCGCACTTTCAGTGAAAGAGTTTGCGAACTACCAGCAGGACCTCATTATCGGGATAAGCCTGCAAGTTTCGACGCCAATGGGGCAATACGACAACAGCAAATTGCTCAATCTCGGCAACAACCGATGGTCGTTCAGACCCGAGCTGGGTATTTCCAAGTCGTGGGGTCCGTGGACGCTGGAAGTTGCCCCTAGTGTTACAGTTTTCACCGACAATACTGATTTCTTCAATGGGAGCACCTTGGCGCAGGCGCCAATTTACTTGGTACAGGGACATATCATTTACAATTTTAAATCCGGCGCCTGGGTGTCATTGGATGGCACCTACTTTACGGGCGGCCGCACCACCTTGAATGGCGTGAGAGGGGACAACAAGCAGGCGAATACGCGCGCGGGCTTGACCGTTGCTCTGCCGGTGGACCGTCACAACTCTATCAAACTTAATGTCAGCACTGGTATCTCGACCCGCACCGGCAGCGAGTTCAGCATCTTCGGCGTCGCGTGGCAGTATCGTTGGGGTGCCGGATATTAAATTGATGGCTGGCTGACACCCCCCAACATCCGCCTCGGGTCATTCTCAAACAAACGATCCCGGACCAAATTCCGATTTTGCCGGTTATTATCCGGAAGCGGACAAGTGCCGGCGTAACTCGCTTGTCGGCTGGGTGCAAACAACGGGCATAGCGTCCAATTAACGCGATTTCGGATTTATCCCCTAGCACCCGGGACGCGCGCCTCCAGCACGGTGCCGAAGACTTGATCCCACAGGCTAGTAGTCACGCCGAAATTCCCGTCTCGGGACAAATGATGATGACGCGCATGGCGAAGCCGAACCCGATACAAATAGGAAAAGCGGCGCGGCTGCCAGTGGTGGCTCGCGTAATGAACGAAGACGTACCATAAATAGCCGGTAACCAGACCGGCCATTGCCGCGGTGTCGAGGCCCAGTCCGACGATCGCCCAAGCCGGGCCCGCGACCCCGAACAGACCGAATAAAGCACTCAACCAGGCGGGTGTTCCGATTAGCTCTTGCGGCTCATCATGATGCCGATCGTGAATGACAGAGAGGATCGGTGCGTGGTGAAACAACACGCGATGCAGAAAATATTCAACAAGCGTCCAAACGACGATGCCGAGGACAAATACGAACAGCCATTCGATTGGACGCGGCGGCGGCGATTTGTGAAACACCAGCAGTGTCGCTGCAAGAATCAGCGGAGGAAAAAGCAGAAATTCTGATAAATAGCCGAACCTGCTCATTTTCATGGGACAAATCCCGCGGTCACATCAATCGCCCCCGAATATTCATTTTGCTTACGTGAACAACGATATGGCGGTCTGAATCTGATCGGACGCCGTAACAATCAGTTCATTGTAGCTCGTATGCCCGTGAGCAGCCGCCTTTAGAATACATTCAGCGAGATATACCTTAACCGCCGCTGTCGCATACGGGGCGGGAACCTTTGTCATAACCTCTTCAAGCGCTTTTCTCATATCTTGTATGAGTTGAGGTGTGGACTGTGCCATTACATCACCTGTTCACAAACAAGCGCTCGTTGGAAAATGCAGATTGCTGCAAATCCAGCGTGGCGCGGGCTTACGAGCTGACAAAAAAATGGAAGAAGTTTGGCCGAATACGCTGGGGGCCGGTTCATGAACAATATTTAATGATCCATTCGAAATCCGCGCCGAATGTTGCTCGTAGGTTTTTGGCCAAAAATTGAGCCAGGTCCGGTCTAACGCAAATATTACAGCTTGTGCGGGCTGTACGGGGAGAACTGCGCTGAGGTCCACTCAACCGGTTGTTCAGCGCTTCTTTTTGATTTTGGCAGCGAAGGATTGCACTACTATCTTCCCGTTCCGAACAACAAATGTGTCGGTTGCGAGTTCGTACGAATTGTCCGCTGTTTCGGCTGTCCAGAGAATATAGCCGTGATCGCCCTCAATCGATCGGTGCTGCATCTTGAACGAGGAACCGGGCTTTGCGAACTCAGAAACGAGGGTCTCAAAGAGGGGCTTGATCGCGGCCGGGCCTCTTAACGGTCCCGCCGGCGTAAACAATACCGCATCTGATGAATAGTCGGCGAGTATGCCGGCAAGGTCGTATTTGAAAAAGGAATTCAGGTGGCGATCCAGAACATCACTCGTTGACAACGGTGTCATCGTTTTCTCCTTGTCGGTCGTTGATCTCATTGAATTTCCAGCTCCGTCGTCACCGAGGGATTCTCGCGGGTCCTCCGCACGGCAGCGCCAGGGTTGTTCGTACCTTTCCTTGAGCTCAAATAGGCGGGGCTCCGCCGAACAGCCAGTTCAACAACTGAACCTTACTGATACAGAAAATGAACTGGTGCCCTCTTCCTGAATAGAGGTAGGGTGCCAGCTATTGTCTGAGAGTGCGAAGGAGGCACCTATGGCCGAGGGCAATTACAACCAATTTTGTCCCATAGCGATGGCCTCCGAAATTCTGTGTACGCGTTGGACGCTGCTGGTTTTGCGCGAGCTGCTCGCGGGCTCGACGAGATTCAATGAGTTGCGTCGCGGCCTACAAAGAATGTCGCCGGCGCTTCTATCAAAACGGTTGAAAGAGCTCGAAGCAGCGGGAATTATCACACGTTCGAAAGTGAGCGGCGGACCAGAATTGTTCGAGTATCGGCTGACAAAGACCGGACGCGAGCTTGCCCCAATTATTGAAGGTGTCGGCGCTTGGGGACATCGATGGATAAAGACTGAAGCGTCGTTGAAAAAGCTGGATGTCAATCTCCTGATGTGGGGCATACGGGCGAATATCAATCCGGCACCGATGCCCTCGCGGCGAACGACGATTTAGGTCATTTTCACCGATCTGCCAAAGGCTCGAAGAAACTGGTGGCTCATCGCTCAACCTGGCGAGGGAATCGATCTTTGTTCGATCGATCCGGGTTTCGATGTGGACTTATATCTGTCGACCGATTTGCGGACCTTGACCGAAGTCTGGATGGGCTACACGCCCATGAGACGCGCCAAGCAGGAAGGTCGCCTCACCATTACCGGGAACCGGCAGCTTGAAGCTGACATGAAATCATGGTTTGGCCTCAACCGGTTCGCGATCGAGAAACGCGTGGCTTGATAGGTGGTATTAAGTGGGACGTCACTTCAGTTTCTAAACCGGAACGTTCCGCCATTCTCCTGCAAATCCCGGATCGGGGCGCGGGCAACCAACCCGGACAGATGAGCAAAAGAGAAAGCAATGACGGCAGGGATGTCCGCTTCGGATCATTCGCGCCCTGGGCGTTCAGCGCCAGCTCCGGTCAATGTCCGCTCTTGTCCAATAGCGACCGAAATGGTGCGTCGCGGCGAATAACGCGAAGTGCCATTAACGACCAATGCACCGCAGCAATTTTTTATTCGATAACCAGTGACAGCGCCTTCATGGCACGTGTCGGTGGAGCAGCCGTCCACACCATCAGAAGCGGACATGCCGCCGACCATTGACGACATTTTCCGCAGGGACCGCGTTTCAGACGACTTGAAACTCTGCCGTTTGGGTCAAGCTGGGACTGCCCCCGGGTGCATCAAAGTTGCTCGTCTGAGGGTCATTGATCATTTGCTCGATTAGGCCAACTACGTAACACGAGAAAGGACCCAGATGCAGGTAAAGCGCTGTCAGCGCAACGATCCATCGCGCCGATTGCGGATTGCTCGACACACATCTTTTGAATGCCGGCCAAAAGATCGCGCGTGGTTCTGGCAAGTTGCTGGTGATCCGAAGAACCATATCTGAGCCGCTAAATCTGTGCCGGGAATCGTCGGCACGGGTCTGACGTTTTCGATTGGAGTTGTCGAGCATACTCGTCAGGCGTTCCAGACGTCCGGCGAAGGCCGCCGGATCGTAGACCTTCTCAAGGATGAGCTTGTAGTCGAGAAGTATCTCTCGCCGCGGACGCTTTGTATCGAAATTCAAGCCTTGGGTGCACTGATCCGCAGAGCCCGGCAGATATGAGTCAGGCGTCGGGTGCAAGCGACCTTCCTTCTCGAGCCGACGCGTCAGCTGTGTGTTGGGCAGGGCATATAGCAGGCCGATCATGCAGACCGGGATCGCAGCGTCTTCTATCAACGCGATCATGTCGTCCGCGATCGAACCTTTCTCGCTATCGAAGCCGACAATGAATCCTGCAGTCACAAATATGCCGGCGGCATATATCTTTTTGATGCTCTCGACCAAACTCCGGCGGGTGTTCTGCTTCTTCTTCGTGGCGACAAGGGTATCGGTATCTGGACTTTCAATTCCAACAAATACGCCGACAAAGTTGGCCTCGCTCATCGCTTTCAGGAAAGCATCGTCGTCGGCCAGATTGAGCGAAGCCTCGGTCGTGAACTCAAATGGGTAATCGTTGCATTCGAGCCACTCTCGCAGCTCCGGCATGAATTTCCTGACGGCCTTCTTATTGCCGATGAGATTGTCGTCGACAAAATCGACATGACCGCGATAGCCCAGCCGATAAAGCTCGTCGAGTTCCGCCAGCATCTGGGCATTGGTTTTGGCACGCGGTACCCGGCCGTAAAGCTCAATGATGTCGCAGAATTCGCAGGTGAACGGACAACCGCGTGAGAATTGCACTCCGATGTGGAGATAACGGTCGAAATTCAAAAGGTCGAACCGGGGAATGGGGCTCCTGGTCACATCGACCGTGAATTTCTCAGCCTCGAACAATCCCTCGCGCGTTCCTGCGTCCCATGCGGCGATGAAGTCGTTGATGACGCCCTCGGCTTCGCCAAGAACGCGGAAATTGGCCTTCTTGTAGATATGAGGGGTCGAGGTTACAGCGGGCCCGCCGACAGCTACCGGTTTCTTGTGCAGAAGGCATAAGTCGACAATCTCCAGCGTATCGGGCTGTTGAGGCAACATGCCTCCCGTCATCACAAGATCGGCCCATTCAAGCTGATCGTCGGTGAGCTCCTCGACGTTGCGATCAACCAGGCGCACCGACCATGTCGGAGGCAACAAGGCTGCGACTGTGATCAGGCCCAGAGGAGCGGCAGGGTACTTTGCCCCGAAAAGCTCGCACGTCGCAGCGAAATTCCAAAACGTATCCGCTGCAAAACGTGGGTAAATCAGCAGAACGTTGCACGCTCGCAACTTGCGCTTCATTCGATTCCCTCGCCGATCCGGGCGGGGATCGCATCGCCGATAAACGTGATGAATTCGCGCCGCTTCATGTGCCCCCATAACGGCCAATAACAGCACCCTAACACTTTACGACCGGCCCGCGAGCGAAAAATGTCTTCCAGGATTCACTGCGGCCCGGGAAACCGGGAGCTCTGGCACTGCTGGCAGCCGGCGATCTTGAATGCGATTAGGCGAGCATTTGGTAGGCGTTACGCAAGTGTTGCGTTGACCGGTTGAGGCAGCTGTCCAATAGCGGACACTCCACTATTTATTGGGCCACTTTCGCGGGCGTTCATGCCTACTCGGATTTCAGCGTCAGGATGTAAGCAATCATGTCGGCGCGCTCCTGGGCGTCGAGCACGATATTTGGCATGGAGCGATGGGATGACAGCAGCGCTACATTGAGCGCCATGGCAGACATCCCTTTGACATTGGCAATCGCGCGAAAGGGCGGCGCCCGACGGTTGGTAGAGTTTTCCCCGGCGCGTATGCCGTGACAAACCGCGCATGTGTTCCGTGCCAAATTCAAACCGCGTTGCACGTCACCATGCTCCTGCGCAGGCGCCGGACCGGTAAGGAGGGTCCCGACCGTCACGATTGACGCGATTGAAATCCAACTGCTGCTACACATCCGGGTCAACGCTCCGGACCGCCCGATGACGCCGGCTCGTCCTTTGATCCACACGGCTGGCCTTCAGTCACAGCTTGCAACGAAAATAGGAGATTCCCATTTCGGGAAACGCGGGAAAATTCCGGGTCAGTTTATTGTCATTGTCTAGTTTTGCGCTGACCTCCTGGGTATCGAGGACTGATATCTCGGTCGTGCACGAGACAATCAAATGCAGAACGTCGCCTTCCTCCTTGCGGCCGGCTATTTTGCACGTTTTTGCCTGTCCTCTGATCAGATTTCCTTCAACGATAAAGCCACCGCCAAAAACGTCGGAATTCCTGGTCATCGAAATTCTGTTGTCTTTTTTCACGAATACCTTGTCGCAATTCGACGCATCGGTTGTCCAGGCGCCGTCGAGGTCGAATGCGTTGGCGGAAAAGCTGAATACGATGCCGATAGCAGAAAAGAGCACGCGCGCAGCCAGGTTCGACATTCTCACCCTCCATCAATGCAGAGATGGACGAAGCCAGCATGACAAGGGCCTGTTTTGCCATCGCGTGCGTTGATCCAGATCAACCGACGGCGCCGTGGCCACTCGCGGACACGCGCGGGTGCGGCCGGATTGTCCGCCTGACGCCATAAGCAGGCCTGCTAAGGCTTCAATTTGATGCCAAGTCTTGCTCTCTCATCCTTGAAAACGACCGCAATTGCATCGATGATCCGAATGCGCGGATTTGCCTTACAATGAACAATTATCTCATGCTCAAGGCTTTTTGCCCTGGTCGGATTGAATAAATGTTTTTTCGCCAGCCCGTTGTACCAGCCACTGTACCATACGGTAAGCATGTCAGCGTCCTCCTGGAATGTTCCCGCAAGCTGGGCGCACGTCAGTCGCTGGACGTCGAGAAATCCGTTGGCGTCGGTGTATGCGGTAAGCGGGGTCTGTGCTTCTGCATTCGAACAGGCAATCGCGAGTGCAAACATTCCAATGGCTAGACGCATACCTTTTCTCCGCTTGGTGACTTGAAGGCGTCACGGAAAGATGGCCTGCCTCAACATTTGCAGGCGTTGAAAATTACGTATACGCCGCCACGCAGACCGGTCTTGAGGTAGATCAAAAACTCCGCTCGATATACGGAGGCGCCGCGGAGATCTCCGCCACGTGCCGGAATCGACGCGGACATCGCCTGCCGGAAATCCTGGAATTGGACGCTTTCAGCCCTCAATACGGGTAGTACGGATAGTCACAGACGTAGACGCGGCGCCAGCGCCATCCGTAAGAGGTCCGCACGCGGCGAAGCTGGAAACAGTCGTCGTAGGCATAGTCATAGTAGCCGTCGTAGAAACCAAAGAACGGCACGACGGCAAAGCGGCGATTATGATGGCGGTGGCCGTGCCTGTCGTAGTAGGCGCCGCCATTTCGCTGCCCATGAACGATCCGCCCTCCGTAGCCGCCATTCGGCGCGATGCCAGCTATCGGACCCGCCGATCGGCGACCAAAGGAGCCGCCTCCGGCACCCCCGCTGAACACGCGGGCACCGCCGCCAGCTCTTGTCCCGCCGCCGCTGAACGAGGGGGCAACGCCGCCTCCGCGTCCCACGCCCGCGGCGGAAACACCGCCGTGACCGCTGCCTCCGCCTCCTCCTCCGCCGCCGCCACCACCGCCTCCTCCCGCAACGACGCCACCCCCGCCGCCCTTTTGAGCAGCAGCGCCATCAATGGTGAATGATGAAGCGGCAAGCGCGACAGCAAATAGCGCGATGACTGATTTACGCATGAGGCGGCCTCCGTTTTGCCGGCTTACGGAACTCGATCCCCACACCCCCAACATGATGGAAACGAACGACCGCCCGAAAACCTGCGCGTCAGTCACGCATTCTTGAATTCGGCAGATCCGTGCGGCGCATCCTTGCTCCCCCGCTCCCGGCGGACCGCCAACGGGCGCAAACCTCAGTTCATACCCATGCTGCCCGTGGCGGAGAAGGTCGGCAGCGTTTGCGGGAAAACAATTGCCGTCGCGCCATAGGCGATGAGGGCAATTCCCGCCCATTTCGCAATCCGCTCTCCCGCCGCCAGTTCCTTTTCGGCATAGACCAGCACGGTAACCAGCGCCATTGCTGCGATATTCATGATGCCGAGGGGGAACAGGACGAGAAACAACAGCCAGCAGCAGCCCAGGCAAAAGAAGCCGTGCTCAAGGCCCATGCGCAGCGCCCCTATGGTTCCGTCACGCCATGAGGTCAGAATGAAGGTGATGGGCGTGCGGCATTTGGTCAGGCACACATTCTTCAATGATGAAAGCTGGTAGGCGCCCGCAATAATGAGCACCACGCCACCGAAGCGAGCCGCTGCAGCCCCCGACAATTTCACCTGTGCGGCCATCGCCTCGGCGGCGACCGCGCCAGCATAGGCGAGCACGCCCGACAGGGCCCAGACCAGCATATAGGCGGCCACGAAGACCCAGGTTGAGACGAAGGTTCCGCCGCGTGCACGCTTGCCTGCCTGCACCTTGTGAAAGGTGAGGATCATCGGTGCCGCGGTCGGAAACATCATGGCGACCATCATCACCACCCAGACGATGAGGAACAGCGGCGCGCGCATTCCCATGGTGGGCGTGTTCATCGCCATGCCCATGCTCATCTGTTGCCAGATGAGCATGGCCCAGGCCGCCGCGGCGATTGCGATCAGCAGGAAGAAAATGATGTTTCGCTGCAGCAGCAACGACCGTGTCTCCGCATCCGCCATGCGCGACCCCTCGCCTGTTGCGCGTTTTCCTTAGACCGCGGCGACCGGAATGATTACTGGCCGGACCAGTTGATCGGGGCGTAGTGCCCATTGCGGCCGGAATTATCCCAGCGCATGCCATGGTCGTTGAACGTGCTGCCCTGCGCCCCCGCGGCGAAAAACAGCTGGTCCGGATTGACCGGATGGCCGGTCGCGGCCCACATCTCGCCGTCCTCGCGCATGCTTGGCAGCGGATCGACCGCCATGTTCAGGATGTTCGGGATTTCCGCCGACCGTTTTTTTCCGTCGACCCTGTATTTGATCGGCGCCTTTTTGGCCCCGAGATTGTTGCCGATCAGCGGCGCAAACGCCGCCATCGGGCCGCCGGCGGCGCCGGTGAAGATCGTGCCCAGCGCTTCGGTTTGCTTGTCGTTCGCCCGCTCATCGATATAGGCGGCGACCGTCCAGTTGCCGTTGGCCATCGGGCCAGGTGTGTGGGCGATCATCGCGACGTTGAGCCCGTCCAGTCGAACGTCACCGTAGTTGCCTTTATCAATATGAAAGATCAGTGCCACGTCGCAAACGCCCTGCGTCGGCTTCGACGTCAGCTGCGGATTCGTAGACACAAGGCAGGGACAAACGACGCTGCAGTTGCAGTTCTCGAAATAGTCTCCCGATAAACGCCACGCCGTTGCCATGGTGACCTCCCGTTTTCACGTGAATGCCGCGGTCGCGCCGCTTGTCGTTTTGACGAGACCGCGCCGCCGCGAGCCTGCCTCTGGAATCAGGAATTGTAGCGATCCGGCCCCGGCATTGGAAAGAGGGGACGGTTCCGTCAAGAGCGAAGCACCTGGCTGCGGTCGAGCCGGCGCACCGATGCCCACTTGGGGTCATTGGCACACAAACACGAGGCGCGCTTCTATTGCCGACCTCGTGCCAGCAGCCGGCATTGCACGTCCGGTTTGAGCAACGCGGCCTCGGGGTCAATAGATCCGCGTTCCGAACATTCCTGCCCACCTCGAAAGTTCCGGCGACATGACTGCAATTCCGATAAATGCCAGGTAGAAAATAGACCAGACGACGCCGGCAGCAATTTCACCACCGGTACAGGTGTCTCGTCGCCGCGCGAGTTTTCGATCGGGATATCTTTTCATTTTCGCGTCATTCTATCACACCGTCCGGCCGGCTCGAATTGCCGGTTGATCTGCACGTTTTCTGATCGGTTGCGCGCTGCTCGCACAGGTGCTGATAACGCCACAATACGAGCACAGCTTGCTGCCGTCGCGATTCCCGAAGGCTTTCCAGAACGCGCCCGACCCATGAATCCGCACCTGTCGCGACGAAACGCATCAATTCGATCAAGCAACGTCTGACCACCGACCCCGTGGCGGCACGCGTAGCCATAGACGTGCTCGTGTTCGCCATGAATGTCGTCGCTCCACGTCGAGTCACCGGTAAAAAGGCGGGCCAAACAGACAACGACTGTGCGGCCACAACCATCCTTTGTGCGCCATCGCGCCGCTTCGCGCCCGTCACGCGACGGACCCAGGTCGTGAATGACCTTTTGTCTCCGCATCGGGTAACAGGTCATGGTAGCGCGCCAAAATGCGTGCGACCTTGCGCTCCCGCGATCTGTGCATGGCGGCCAGCAATCCGGCAAAGCCGGCTTTTGCGCCTGCCAGGATCAAACGGCTTGCAGCAATCCAGACATTCGGTTCGAAATTATCCGCGCCGGCAATCCGCAAGGCCGTCCCGTCGACAGCGTAGTTGCGCGAACGCCAATCGGCGTGTCGCCGGCTTCTTGCAACGGCGGCGTCGGGCGGCAAGTTCGGACGATTCGGCATATCGGAATTGACGGCGGCCAGACCCGGAGGGGGCATCGGATAAGCCTCTCAGATTTCCAGATCGAAACGAGGCTAGCGCCAGCACGGCCGCAAAGCTTTGACCTGATCTTGATTTGCTCGCGAGACGATGTTGATTTTCTCAACAATGTCGGATTGGCCGGTACTTGTTGACTGATACCTGGCGTCAGCGCTGCGCCACGACTTCCGGCCATGTTCGCGCAATTGCCCGGCCTGCCGGCTTACCTGACGACGAACCGCGACCGCGCCGTCAAACACCTAATGCAGCAACCCGGCCTTTCGCAGTCCCTCCAGAAAGCGAGCGCGGTCTGACGGATCCGCATACACCGTGTTGTTCGCGACATGGGCGCTCGATAGATCGGGCTGAAGTGTGAGTGTATGCGCAAGGGCCTCCTGTGCCTCGTCGAGCCGGTCGAGCAGCCCCAACGAGACGGTCATCAGTCGCCATGCGCCGGCGTGATTGGGATAGCGCGTCGCAATGGAGCGACACACCGCAACAGTCTCATCATATTGGCCGAGGGCAAACAGGGCCATATAGCGCACGACCGGAGCATACATTGCGAGAAATGGATCGCGGGGACTCAGCCGCTGTGCCTGCTCCAGTGACTGGAGACCGCGTTCGGGCTTGCCGCCGCACGCAAATGCATAGCCAAGCCCCGCATGGCCAAGTGCGAAACTCGGGTTCAGGTCGACGCATTTTGAAAGATGCGTCACCGCGGAGTCGGGACGTCGCCGGCGTGCATGGCCGAGTCCAAGCACAAGATGACCCCAATGATCCTGGTCATCGAGGCTCACCGCCATTTCACCCTTCTCGAGCGCCTTGTCGGTAAATTCGCCGATGGGCGTGCGCGAGTCCAGGTTGAACATGTTCACATAGATCCACCCGAGCAGCGCGTGCGCATGCGCATATTCCGGGTCGAGCGCAACGGCATCATGCAGGAGCGCCTGTGCCACTCGCTGTTCATCGGTGCTCATGCGCCACATGTGCGGCAGGGCCTGCATCACCAGATCCCATGCTTCAATGCTCTGTGGCGGCTTGCGCCGCACGCGCGCGGCTTCCGCTACGATAATTTTGGATCCCACCGAATCGATGACGCGATTGGTAATTTCGTCCTGCAGGTCGAAAATATTGGCCAGTTCCCGATCGTATCGATCCCCCCACAATTGAACGCCATTGCTGGCATCGATCAATAGTGCGGTCACGCGGACGCGGCCGGCGGCCTTGCGCACGCTGCCCTCGAGCACGTACCGCACGCCCAGCTCCGTCGCGACCCTGCGTACGTCAATCGTCTGTCCCTTGTATGCAAAGCTGGAATTGCGGGCGATCACAAAGAACCAGCGTTGGCGAGACAGGCCCGTGGTGAGATCTTCGGTCAGACCGTCAGCAAAGTATTCCTGTTCCGGATCCCCACTCATGTTGCGAAACGGCAACACGGCGATGGAGGGACGGTCGGGCATTGCAAGCTCTGGTGTGGAAGCGTCTCCGTCATCTTGCGCGGGTGTCAAATCCCCGGCATGCGCATCAGCCCGGACGTCCGCGTTGTCGATCTGTCCGACGAAACGAAACCCCCGTTTATGGTGTGTGCGGATCAGAAGCTGATCTTCGCCATTATCACCAATGGCCCGGCGTGCGGCGCCCAGCCGGGAGTTGAGTGTCGATTCCGACACATTGCGCCCACCCCATACAATTTCGATGAGTTCGTTTTTGCTGACGATACGATCGTGGTGGCGAACGAGGTGGACGAGCAAATCGAATACCTGCGGCTCGATCTGAACGAGCGTTCCCGCCCGCCGCAGTTCATGCCGCGCGACATCGATCTCAAAATCAGAGAAATGAAACTTCAGGATAGCCCCCACTTGTAACGTGGCTTGCCTTTTGACGGTGTGCAATTCTCTAGCGAATAAAATCCCGTATCGACTGTGAGGCTGTTCACACAGTCCAATTAGCGCTGGTTTCATGTATTAAGCTGGAACGCAGATAGCCACCGCTCAGCAATCGGAAATTTGCGCGAGCGAAGCCCGCCGTTTGCAACACTAGATTCTTCCGTGGAATGTGGCAATAAGCCGCCAATGCGGGCGCTGCGGTATCATCGCACAGAGTTCATATTCATAAAAATGAAAGTTTCAGAAAGAAGACGGCAGCCGGATTGTCCGCTGAGTGCCAAAAATGCCATGGATAATCATGGTCAAATTTTTTGCAGCCGTTGCGGCCGTTGTCCTGACATTCTGGGGTGTTGAATCAATCTCCGATGCATTGACGGTGCCATATGCGCCCTGGCTTACGGGCGTAGCCGGAGTTTGTTATCTTATTGGCGCCTTGGGGATTGTTGTCCGGTTTGTGGTTGCCGGCAGCAGGAAACTTGATTGAGCGCGGCGCCATCAGGAAGTCGGCGTGGGCGCGAGCATGTCGTTGGAGTATCCGCAGACTTCACTTGCATAGCTCGGTTTGCTACCCTCCTCGCCGTGGCGCTCTCGACCGGGACATGCCGGAGATGCGTAAGGTTGGTTGCCTTTTTGCCATTGCGGTTGCGGGCGTCGGCATAAGCGTCGCAGGAGTTCACGCTGCAGCAGCCGCACCCATCGCACCGATCTCTTCCCAATTCGCTCTAACCGTTCGCGTCGGCAGCGGATGCGGTCTTGGCGTTCGCCGCGGTCCCTTTTTCGATTGCGCCCCTGTCTACGTCTATGGTGGTACCTATCCCGGCTATCGTCGGCCACATGTTCGCAGCTACAAACGCGGTTATTATCGAGGATACCGACGCGGTTACTATCGAGGATACAGTGACGCCTATTACGGGAATTACGGTGGGTACCCAGGAGCGTACTACCAGAACCATGGTTACGTGTTGGAGAACCTGGCTAACTGTATTTTCGGCGCAATGTCGTCGGCCTGCTGGTGCCGCTGGGGACTTTGCTACTGATTGATGACGCGTTGACGAGCCGCTTGAAGCCGACGCGCGGCCTAACTCGTGCAAAGTTGGACTTGCCGCTAACGTTGCAGTTGGCCGGCCGGCACGCGGCACCGCAAATGACCGGCTCAATAACCGGCGGACCGGTCAAAGGCGTGTCATCATTGATCCGCCATGTCCGTGCATACCCCTCCATCGCTCACCTCCCAATCCGGCAAGATTAGAAGGTGTTGCGTCGATCGGTTGAACCCGCCGCCGAAACCGGACATTCGCTCCGCGCAACTATTCCAGCGTGCGTGTCGCCCTAAAATGTGAAATTGCCGCGATAAACAACAGAAGCGTAGTGATCGCAGAGACCAAGCAGTAAATGCAAAACGCGTGGATAAACGTGACCTGCAAATAGGAAAAATAGATCGAAAAGCCCACGCCGACGGCGGAATAGACGAGCGCCGCCAATCGAAGACCACGCGAGAATGGGTCGTACGCCAGCAGTGCCGCCAAGCACAACATGTACAAGTAATACACAACCCCAAAGTAACCCACCGGTAGATTGAAGATGCGTGCATAGGGACTGTTCGCAACTTCGTTGCATCCATTTATGGGAGGCGGACACCACAACTGCTGTCCGTTGTACAGGATGTAAGCGTCATAGTACGCAACCGCTAAGCCCACGAGCGCGAGGCCGAGCAACAGACGGGGTGCGGGCAATACCTTTTTCATTTTATCGCCGGGTGACGGGTCACCTGAAAGTGCCAAAGCGCAACGAACAGGAGGAGGAATGACGTTACGGCAGAGATGAGGCAGTAGCTGCAAATTTCACGAATAAAACCGAGCTGAAGGTACATAAAGTAAATCGAAGAAACAGCGCCTAACGCGGCGTACAGAATTGCGCGAAAACGCAAGTTGTTCGAGAATGGTTCATAGGCAAGACGCGCTGCCAATCCGAACATGAATAGATAATAGATGAAGCCGAAGTGAGACATCGGCACTCCAAAGACACGCGAATAAGGACTGTTTATTACAGTGTTGCACCCGTCAAGGATGGGGCACCACAGCGGTGCGCCGGTGTAATTTCCCCGGGCAACATAGGTGGCGTCTGCTATGCCGATAAGCGTAAGCGCGATCATCGCGTACGACGGAAGGGTAATTTTTCCGAAGCGAAATGCCTGAGCAGCCTTCTCTGTGGTCACTGCCGTTCCCCTTCTGCGGCAACGACATAAAATGCCTCCTGGTGATCAGGAAGGGTTTGATATGTGTCAATAACCGGCGTGATGTCCGCTTTACCCCGCAAGCGGACATACCGAATTTATGAGTTCACGTCCTGGTCCGCGGAACCCGAAACGTCGGCGGGCTGAATCGAGGTCTCGATGGACGCGTCGGCGTCGGCGTCGGCGTTCAGCCGCTGAAGATCCACGATGAGATCATAAAGACAATCAACCGGCACGGAATATTTCCGTTCCGCGCTCGAATATTTGGTCGTAATCGAAATGATCACGCTCTTGCGGTCGGGCGAATAGCCTTCCGCCCGCAAGCCGGCGACGGAAATCGGTATGGCCTTTTCCTGGTTCATCGTATCGAACTCGCGCCACACACGCGCCACACCCGGCAGAATACACCCCCGGCGCCGGTGATGACCACAACGTCTGAAACCTGCCGTTGTTCCGCGTGCCGGAATGCCACGGAACATATCGCGGCGGGGCGCCAAAACCATCAACACCGGCGGCCTGTCCTGAAGTCCATCCGCCTGCGCTAACCTTACTTAGTCACGTTACTTCCCGATCGCGATAAACTTCCGGAGTTACTCGCCTTAAAAGTGCATGCAGGCGCTGGGCGTATGCCGTACCGCCGCTCAACGCTCGCGGGGCCGCCGCAAAGCCACACCGTCGGCCCCGCACTCCGCGGCATTCAATTCCAAAAAGAACACTCCCGGGACATGTCACCCGCGATTTTTCATTTGCACGATGCGTGCAGATGAATTGCCCGAGCGCGCTATTCCGCCTGACGCGCGGCAAACATGTTGTAGAGCCAGGCAATGATTCCGCCGCCGACGGCGCCGTCCGCAAGCGCATAGATCGTCCCCGTCAGGACCGAGCCGAAACCGGTGCCCGGTCGATAGCCCGGGTAGATGGATGCGCACAGCTGAAGAAATGCCTGGCCATAGTCCGGCCAGATCATGTTCGCGATAGCAACGATGAGGACGCCGGCGCCCCATAGAATGCCGAAGGCCGTGGCCATCGCCGTAATATTGAGTTGCATGCTGCCTCCTCTCGGAATGTGAGGCCGGGCCGAAGCATGGCCGTCAACTCCGGCCCCTGATGCGGGGTCTCTGCCGGAATTGCCGCGATATCGGCCAATCCCGAAGGCCGGCCTCCGCGGGATTTACCGACTGTTTACCATTTCGGTTCTCAATTTGATGTCACGCGGCCACGGGAACAAGGGGGTCCGCATGCCATCGATCGTCAGTCTCCGTCTGTGCGTTGCCGTCCTGTCGGCCAGCGTATTGATCAGCCAGGCCGATGCGCGGTGGAAGCCGGAATATGCCAGCGCCCCGCAGGCGGTGCGGGACTGGTTCGAGAGCGCGCAGCTGACACCGAAGGCGCAGCTGCGGTTTCCGTTCAAGAGCTGCTGCGAGCACGCGGACGTGGTCAAGACGCAGTTTCGTGTGAACCGCGCCAGCGCAGGCGACGAATGGTACTGGCTCGACGGGCAGACCTGGCGCCGCATCCCCGACGACATCATTCATTGGGGCGAAACCGCGCCCAGCAAGCAGCCGACGCTGTTCGTCTACCGCGGCAAGGAGACCTGCTTCTGGCCAGGCGAGCCCGGGATCTGAAACGACGGCATGGCCCGGCGCTCGCGCGCCGCCACGCCGTTTTCAGGCGCCTCACAACATCCGGAAATGCTGAAGGATGCTAACAGCCATCAGCCCGGCGGCATCGGTATATTTGCCGCCGAAGAAGAAGACGTCGATGCCGACAGCGCCGGCAAGTATGGCCAATACGCGAAACATGCAGGCGAGTTTGGGATCGCCGGATTAAGAAGTGGTCGCCCGGATCGAGACGATTTTAATGGTCGGATCGGAATTCCATAGATATTTCATTCCGCGGCATAAAATCGGCATTAATTCTGCAATCAACTCTGCAATTGCGGCAACACGCGCCGCCGCCGTCCCATTCAACTATGCGTGACCGGTCACGCTCTTCCACGCCCCCTCAGCCCGCATGCGAACGCGCGACAGCTCCGCCTTCGCGGTCGCCTGCTTCACCGCATGCACGCGCGCGCCCGCCAGCAGCGGGAAAGTGACGATGGAAATTTCCCACAAGTCGACCGCGTGCAGCCGGCGCACGCGCGTCCGCGGGTCGACGCGCGCCTTGACCGTGCGGAAGCCGATCGACAGTCCGTCGATGGCGCCGGCTCGCAGCAGCGACAGCAGCTCGCGCGCCCGCGCCACATCCGGGATCAGCCGCCCGCGCGCGAACAGGCCGCGATGGTCCTCGCGCAGCTCGAGCCAGATGCCGACCGGCTCGGCCGGATCATGCTGGAACAGCATCGGCACGCGGTTGACACCGCGCAAACGCAGCGTGTCGGCGAAGGCGCCGCGCATCATCATGTCGCGCGCCTGGTCGACCTCGCCGAACAGGCTGGCGTAACCTTCCACCGTGCCGTCGGGATCGATCCTGGTGCGCGGCGCAAAGACGGAGGCGACGGTGGGTTCGATATTGGGTGCGAGCATGAGAGGATTTCCTGTTGTCCCGGTCGAGCGATCCCGGACTTGATCCACAGGTGCCCTTAGGCCGCAGCGCCTCACCGCCTCATCCTGAGGAGGGCGCAAAGCGCCCGTCTCGAAGGATGGGCGGCCGCATGGTTCGAGACGCACCGCGGAGCCTGTCATCGGGCCGCGCTTCGCGCGGACCCGTTGGCGGCGCTCCTCACCATGAGGCCGAGGGAGAGTCTGCGGTGTGTGGTTCCGCTACTTCCTTCCTTCGCCTCCGCGCTCACGCGCTACGGCGGACTCAAACCCGCCGACGCTCGCGCGGCGAGCAACGGCGAGTTGGAGGACTCAGGAACGACACCCGAGTGACTGGCGTGTTTACTTGCTACGGGCGCCCTCGCCGTTCACGGTCCGCGGTGTCGGCTTCAGCGCACCTTGCCGCGATGCACGGTCGAGGTGATCGAGAAATTCGCGGAACACGGCGAGATGATCGCGACGGGTCTCGCTCTCGCGGCGGACCGGGCGCGGCGTGGTGTGAAGCGTATCCATCAATGACCTCCAACCGTCCTTGCGAAATACTCGTTGAAGCGCGCGAGCTCGCGCACGAAATCGTCGAAGCGTCGGCTGGCGGCCGCAAGTTCGCGCAGCGCAAATGCCGCCAGCGCGCTCGCCGATGTCGCCCACAGGAACAGCGCCAGATGCGCGAGATCGCCGCGCTCCGCGAAGGTGCGGATCAGGTCGCTCATGGGTCTTGCCTTTGGGAGTTGCCTTGGTTGTTGCAGGCGGCCCGCGCAGGGCCTAGTTAAAGGGCCAGGGGCGACGTGCACCGCATGGAGACGATCATGCGCTGGCTTTGCGCCGTCCTCATTCTGCTCGCCGGCCTGCGCGCCGCCGCCGCCGATATCCGCATCGATGAATCGCGCTACGAGGCCGGCCAGCTGATCGTCGCCGGCCAGACCGCGCCCCGCAAAACCGTCACGCTCGACGACCGCTATACGACGAAGAGCAACGGCGAAGGCCACTTCACGTTCAAGGTCAAATACAAGCCCGCGACCTGCATGAGCGACATCCGCTCGGGTGATGACATCTATTCGGCCGTCATCGCCGGCTGCCTCGACCCGGGCTTCGGCGACGACCGCCTTGCGGTCAAGAAGAAGAGTTCGGCCAAGCCGAAGCCGTGAATGCGACGCCGCTCATTGCCGTCCCGCCTGCGCGAGGACAGGCTTCAGCGGGAATCCGGAGTGATAATTTCCAGCACAGAATTCGCCGCACTGGACCCCCGCTTTCGCGGGGGTGAGCGGAAATAATTGAGCACGGCGCCTGCCCCACCCGCTCATTCCCGCGCAAGCCTGCGCGGGGGGTGGGCGGTGAATGATTGATTGATGTGGAGCAAATAACTCCGCTCATTCCCGCGAAAGCGGGAATCCAGAAATGGCTGGCTCGGATCCTGTTGCCCTGGGTCCCCGCTTTCGCGGGGATGAACGGAAATAATTGAGCACGGCGTCTGCCCCACCCGCTCATTCCCGCGCAAGCCTGCGCGGGGGGTGGGCGGTGAATGATTGATTGATGTGGAGCAAATAACTCCGCTCATTCCCGCGAAAGCGGGAATCCAGAAATGGCTGGCTCGGATCCTGTTGCCCTGGGTCCCCGCTTTCGCGGGGATGAACGGAAATAATTGAGCACGGCGTCTGCCCCACCCGCTCATTCCCGCGCAAGCCTGCGCGGGGGGTGGGCGGCGAATGATTGATTGATGCGGAGCAAATATCTCCGCTTATTCCCGCGTAAGCGGGAATCCAGAAATGGCTGGCTCGAATCATGTTGCCCTGGGTCCCCGCTTTCGCGGGGACGAACGGATTGCAGCCGCTCCGCTCACCTCCGCATGCGCTTCACCCGAACACATCCCCGCCCTCCACCGCGCCATAGCCGGTGGCGGCGCGCTTCTCGTTGACGGTCAGGAACGGCGCCCTGGTCACGCGCTCCCACAGCGCGGCGCGGTCCTGCGACAGGGCCTCGACCTTGTCGGTGTCGGGGGCAAGTGTCAGCCCGTCGCCGAACGACGGCGCGAGCCACTGCGTCAGCGCACAGCCGATGCGGGTTGCCAGCGGCAGCACGGTCGAGCGCCAGAACACGCGGTTGGCTTCCTGGTAGTTCGAATAGGTATTGTCGCCGGGGATCGCGAGCAGCATGGGCGGGACGCCGAAGGCGAGCGCGATTTCCCGCGCGGCGGAATGTTTCGCCTCCAGGAAATCCATGTCCCGGGGCGAAAGCGACATCGGCTTCCAGTCGAGCCCGCCGTCGAGCACCATGGGACGGCCCGCATTGGACGCGCCCTCGTAGAGCTCGGTGAGCTCGCGCTTGAGCCGCTCGAACTGCGCGGCGGCCATCGATGTCCCGTCGGGGCCGTCATAGACCAGCGCGCCGGACGGCCGCGCCGCATTGTCGAGCAGCGCCTTGTTCCAGCGCGCGGCGGCATTGTGGGTGTCGACCGCGACCGCGGCCGCTTCCAGCGGGCTCAGGCCGTAATGATCGTCGAGCGGATTGAACAGCGTGAGATGCAGGATCGGCGGCTGCGCGGCGCTCTGGCCAAAGCGCATCGTGGCGCCGGCGACAGTATATTCAAAGCCCTGCGGCCAGCCGTCGGCCCCCGGCACCACCTTCATGCGGTCGGGCCGCAGCGCGTAGAGTTCGCGCACATGATTGCGGTCCGCTACCGTCTCGCCCGCGATACCGACCGCCTCGATATAGGCGTTGCCGGCGAGCAGGAGATGGGCGGTGACGCTTTCCAGAAACGACGAGCCGTCCTGGCGCGGGTTCGGCCGCGCCAGCAGATCGAGCAGCGGATGCGTGCCGTGCTCGGCGGTGCCTTCATACAGCAGGAAGGCGACCGCGCCGACGCTCTCGGCCGTCAGCCGCACGGCACGGTGCACGATGGCATTGCGCACGTAGCCTTCGCGTGCGAGCGCGGCGTAGTCCCGCGGCGTCCAGCGCGCCCG
Source organism: uncultured Alphaproteobacteria bacterium (assembly GCA_963828695.1). GTDB lineage: Bacteria > Pseudomonadota > Alphaproteobacteria > Rhizobiales > Xanthobacteraceae > Pseudolabrys. Next base: position 1,162,190 of record CAWHFS010000002.1, read on the forward strand.
CCCGCCCGACTGAAGCGCGATCAGCCGCGCGGTACGGGAGGATTTGCGCTCGGGCGCACGGAACAGTGTTTTGACGAATTCGAGCAACTCACGATCCTCTCGTGTCCCGGGCGCAGCGCGCGCCAGCTGACTTCAAGGCTGTACTCGTGTCCCGGGCGCAGCGCAGCGTGAAGCAAAGCGAAACGGTGCGCTGCAGACCCGGGACCCCGCTTTTGTCGTTCCGAATGTGCGAAACTTTCTGTAACCGCTATTAAGCTGGGTCCCGCATCTGCGGTGCACCGCTGTCGCGCTGCACCGCGCGCGGGACACGGGACGTCGAATCCCGGGCGACCTGGCTTCTGGCGACAGAAAATGCGGCCTTTGACGACACCAACATGAGCGAGACCTTTTACGTCTACATCCTCGCGAGCCGCTATCGCGGGACAATGTATATCGGCGTAACAAACAAACTGAGCCGGCGCATCGGAGAGCATAAGGCAGGCTACGTGCCCGGATTCACAAAACGATATAAAGTCGACCAGCTTGTGTACTGCGAAGCGTATGCGTCCATCCTCGAGGCGCGAGCGCGCGAACGCGTTATCAAACGCTGGCGCCGCGAATGGAAATTCAAGTTAATCGAGGTGAACAATCCTTCCTGGCACGACATTTCGTGCAAACTGACCTGACTCGCTTCGCGCCGGGTCCCGCATTTGCGCTGCACCGCGCGCGGGACACGGCATTTCAATACTGCACTCGTGTCCCCGGCGCAGCGCAGCGTGAAGCAAAGCGAAACGGTGCGCAGCAGACCCGGGACCCCGCTTTTGTCGTTCCGAATGTGCGAAACTTTCTGTAACCACTATTAAGCTGGGTCCCGCGTCTGCGGTGCACCGTATTCGCCGAAATTCGACGCCCTTGAATGCCCGCACCGGCAGCGTCATCATGCGGCAAGGGGGATCATCGCCGCGGGAGGCCGCCATGACCGTCGAAGCAATCGTGATCGAGCATTACCGCCACGGCGCGCTCGAGGACGCGCTGCTCAAGGGCCTTCAGGCCGCCGGCAAGGATCTCAACACGCTCACGCCCGACGATCTCGCGCCCGCCGACGAATTCCACATGGGCGGCCGGCAGGCGACCGTCGAGTTCGCCGCAGAATTCAAGCCGTCAGCCGACATGCACTGGCTCGACATCGGCAGCGGCCTCGGCGGGGCCTCGCGCTATATCGCCCATGAATACAAATGCCGCGTCACCGGCGTCGACTTGAGCGAGGAATATGTCGCGGTCGCGGGTTCACTCTCCACGCGCGTCGGCCTCGAGGGCAAGGTCAGCTACCGGCAGGCCAGCGCGCTGGCTCTGCCGTTCAAGGACGGCACGTTCGATGGTGCCTATATGCAGCATGTCGGCATGAACATCGCGGACAAGACAAAACTGTTTGGCGAGGTCCACCGCGTCCTCAAGCCCGGCGCCGTGTTCGCAATCTATGACATCATGCGGACCGATGAAGGCCCCTTCAGCTACCCGGTGCCCTGGACGTCCACCGAAGAAACCAATTTCATCGAGGCGCCTGCGACCTACCGTGCGCTTCTCACGGCGGAAGGCTTCGAGGTCGTCAAGGAGCGCAATCGCAGCCGGTTTGCGATTGAATTCTACCGCAACATGAAAGCGAGAATCGCCGCGAGCGGCGGCCCGCCGGCGTTCGGCCTGCACATCATCATGGGGGCGGCTGCACCGGAGCGGTCAGCCAATATGATCAGCCTGCTCGAGCGCGGCACCATCGCGCCGGTGGAAATGATCTGCCGCCGGGTCCAACCCAATCCGCACGCGGGAAACGTGTAGCGGCTCACATTTCCGCGTAGCGCGACGGCGCCGCGCATGGCATCCGCACGCGCCTCGCCCTTGTCCGCCGCCGCAAAACGTCGCACCCTTCGTGCCGGCGAGGACCGCGGCCACGGATAGAGCGGCGGCTTGCCCGCGTGGGAGGGGGATCATGACTGCATTCAACATCGTACGGTTTCGCGTCAAGCCGGGCCGCGCCAAACAATTCATCGACGCGCATCGCGGCCTGAAGCCGGACTTCAAGGGTTTTCGTGGCGGCGCGCTGGTGCGAACCGGCGAGCAGACCTTCTGCGTTATCGGCGAATGGACGAGCTTCGCGAGCCTGATCAATGCGCGGCCGCAGATGATCCAGGTGCTCGATGGCTTCCGCGATCATCTTGAAGATCTCGGCGGCGGTCTCGGCCTGACCGACCCGGTGTCAGGCGAGATGGTGGTCAAGCTCGCTGCAACGAAGCCGGCAAAGACAGCCCGCCGCAAGAAGGCCAGAAAAGCGGCCAAGCGCAGGAAACGCCGCTAGCGCGTACCGGCCTGCGGCGGCCGTCAGCCCAAAGGGCTAATGCGAGTTGATGATGGCGAACATGATCAGCAGCAGGATCGCACCGATCAGGCTGGCGACCAGCACATATTGCACTTCGCGCTGCAGCTCCTGACCATGGCCGGCGACCGGTTCAGGGTTTCTGTCACCGGCATTTCCACTGGATGGATCGCGCATCGCGGCCTCACCTGCTGTCCGTCCGCGATCGGCGTCACGGCCGGGAAACAGCCCCCGTCCGATTCTCATGCACCAAAACCATGACCCGATGTTTCGATTGTCCGATAAAGTTTTAGCGAATCGGGTTCCACGCGCGGACGCGCAAGTTGCCGGGTCCTAGGCGAGCCAGGAGACGACGGCATAAGCGGCGGCGAACAAGACGATGACGGCGAGCGTGCTCCAGGCGAGCACGTGACGCACATGGTGGCCGGTGACGCCGGCGCGCGCCTCGGTCGCGGTTTCAACGATGTGGTCGCCTTCCTGGTGCGGCATTCACGCTCCTCGCCGGTGCTGAGGGAAAGGGAAAGACCCTGCGGGACCAACGCCTGCAGCACCACGCCGGTTCCCGCCGGCGCGCCGCCCGAACGCAAATGTGGAGCATGCCGAAACCATAGCCGGAGACCGTCACGCTGTCAAGATTATTTTCCTATGAATTCCAGGAACGTTTTCAGGGGCGCGGACGCAATAGTCTGAACCATGAAAGCCGCAACGTCGGCGCACGGAGAGGATCGCAGACGCGTTCACCTCACCAGACTCATCATCCAGTCCATGACCGCCTGAAACTGGTCCGGATAGACCATGAAATAAACAGCGGCCGCGACCGGAAGCATTATGAACACCATGTCCCGCATCGATGATGTCTCACGTTCCATGCGCCTCGCACGCTTCGCACGGGTTGCGATGGTCAATGCCTGATTGGCCGAAAGCGTTCCGGAAGATTCACCGCAAAAACGCAGTGTGAGGATAATTCTGCACCACAATGCGGGCGCGAACCAAATGGCCGGACACGACGCGAAATTCTACCGGGTGGCGGGGGCGTCGGAATGGCAGACGCGCTGTCCGTCATTCCAGATCCAGCCGCACTTGGTGCAGCCGGACAGGCCGAGACCGAACGCGAACAGGCAGACGAGTGCGGCGATGCGACAATACATGGAGACAATCTAGCAGGCTGTTGAAGAAGTCCCTAGCGGGATGGAGCGGGGCATGATTCTCTCGATGCTTGAATTGGGAGATTGGGATGCGCGGGTCTGACGAACGGTCTGGATCGTTGTTCAGTTACGTGGATGTCGAAGCGCGGGTTCGCATCGATCACCCGCTGCGGGTGATCCGGGAGATTGCGAACGCAGCCTTGAAGGATCTGTCGGCGGCGTTTACGGCGCTTTACACGGACTTCGGGCGGCCATCGATTGCTCCGGAGAGGCTGCTTCGGGCGATGCTGCTGCAGGCGTTCTACGGCATCCGGTCCGAGCGGCAACTGATGGAGCGGCTTGAGTTCGACTTGCTGTTCCGCTGGTTCGTCGGGCTCGGCGTGGACGATCCGGTGTGGGACCATTCGACCTTCTCCAAGAACCGCGACCGGCTGCTGGAGGGAGAGATCGCCGCGAAGTTCCTGGCCGCGGTTCTGGCGCGGCCGCAGGTAAAGCGGCTGTTGTCGAGCAATCACTTCTCGGTGGACGGGACGTTGATCGAGGCTTGGGCCTCGATCAAGAGCTTTCGCCGGAAGGATGGCGGCGACAACGACATGGAGGGGCCGGGCCGGAACGCCGAGCGGAGCTTCCATAAGGAGAAGCGTTCCAATGAGACGCACCAAAGCACGACCGACCCGGACGCGCGGCTTTACAAGAAGGGTGACGGGCAGCCGGCCAAACTCTGCTACATGGGGCATGCCCTGATGGAGAACCGCTACGGCCTGGCGGTTGGCGGGGGCATCAGCCGGGCGACCGGCACCGCCGAGCGGGCAACGGCGCTGGAGCTGATCGACGGCCGTCATCGGGGAAGACGGCGGATCACGCTTGGGGCCGACAAAGCCTATGACGTCACGCAGTTCGTGCACGATCTGAGAGATCGATCGGTCACGCCGCACATCGCAATCGACGGCCATCTCAGCAAGACCGGCAAGCGGCGCAAGACCGCGGTTGACGGCCGCACCATCCGCCATGCCAGTTACGATATCAGCCAGCGCTGTCGCAAGCGGATCGAAGAGGTGTTCGGCTGGATCAAGAGCTCTGCGGGCCTCGCCAAGGTCAAGCTGCGGGGCCGCAAGCGGGTGAATGCCGTCTTCACGATGGCGCTCGTAGCCTACAACCTGATCCGGTTGCCCAAGCTATTGGCAGTGCCGCCATGAGCGTGCAGGGCAAGTGGCGTGTCGTGGAAACGCCGGATTACGACATGGCTGGACCAGGCTCTTACATTCTGTTCGCTGAGGACGGTGGCGAGTTCGCCTTGGATTGCCTCACCGGAACGATCCATGGCCGCTGCGAAGGTGATGCCGTCGAGTTCACATGGGACGGCAGCGACGAGATGGAGCCCGCCCGCGGCCATGGTTGGGCAGAGAAGCTGGACGATGGCTCGCTCGAAGGTGAAATTTCCCTCGAAGGCGGTGACGATATTCCCTTCATCGCCCGCCAACCGGCCACTTCTTCAACGGCCTGCTAGAGCGAATTCCGCTCGGGTTGAAGCCCGGCTTCGTCCGCTCATTCTGCCGACCCTGCCCGCCGCCGCGCGGACAGCTTCCTCCTGAGCCGTCCTTTTTGACTTCGCACAACCAGCTTGCGCCATTGCCCGCTACACTGCCGGCATGGACCGCAAACCCGCGCTTCCGTTGCCGCCGTCGCTACGGCGCAGCCTCGGCCTGCCGCTGCTCACGCTCTACGGCGTCGGCATCACTATCGGGGCCGGCATCTATGTGCTGATTGGCGCGGTCGCGGGCCACGCCGGCCGTTACGCGCCGTGGTCGTTTCTGCTCGCAGCCGCGGCCATGGCGCTCACCGTCGGCTCCTATACCGAGCTTGCCACGCGGTTTCCGGTCAGCGCGGGAGAAGCGGCCTATGTGCGCGCGGCATTCCACTCGCGCTTCGCCTCCACGCTGACCGGGCTGATCACCATCGTGATCGGCATCGTGGCCTCCGCCACGGTCGCGATCGGCGCCGCCGGCTACATCGCGCAGTTCGTGGACTGGCCACGCGGCGTCATCGTCGCGCTGGTTCTGGCCGCGCTCGGCGCGGTCGCAGCCTGGGGAATTCTGGAATCGGTTCTGCTCGCCAGCCTGTTCACGCTGATCGAGGCCGGCGGCCTGGTGATCATCATCGCCGCCGGCTTTCATGCCGGCGTTCCCGTTCTTTCCGTGGTGACGAGCCCGCCGCCGCTTGAGGCGAGCGTCCTGTCCGGAATCGCCTATGCGAGCCTGCTCGCCTTCTTCGCCTTCATCGGCTTCGAGGATCTCGCCAATGTGGTAGAGGAAGCAAAGGTCCCGCATCGCGACATTCCACGCGCCATGGTGCTCACGCTGGTGATCTCGACGGCACTCTATCTGATCGTGGCCGCAATCGCGGTCGCGGCCGTGCCCGCCGCACAGCTGGCAGCTTCGCCGGCGCCGTTGAGCCTGGTCTTCCGCACGGTCGCAAATGTGAGCCCCGCCACCATCAGCGTCATCGCCATCGTCGCCACGCTCAACACCATTCTTGCGCAAATGACGATGGCGGCGCGCGTCGTCTATGGCATGGCCCGGCAAGGCGATCTGCCCCGCTTCGCCGGTCGCGTGCATCCGAAAACCGCGACGCCCCTTGTTGCGACGGCGCTGATCGTGGCGGCGACGCTCGTGCTGGCCCTGATCGTTCCGTTCGAACGGCTTGCCGAAGGGACGTCGCTCGCAACGCTCGCGGTATTCGCGCTGGTCAATCTGTCGCTGCTGCGGCTGCGCCATCGCCGGCATCGCACCGAGAACCCACATGTGCGCGTGCCGCTCTGGGTGCCGGCGGCGGGCCTCGTCACCTGTTTCGCGATGATGGCGGCGGCGGTGTTCGGATGAAGCGCCCACGTGTGACATAAGCAAACATTAAGTTATTCAGTTCGCAGTCGACCGGTTCCGGATCGCGCGCGATGATGAACCAGAAATCCTTCGGACGACGCTCGATTCCCCAGCAGCAACCATCGCGCGGGGGACAAAAAGCCGATTTGCCGGCGCCGGTCACCAAACCTGTCCTCGCCGAGGTATCCGCCGACAAATTGTCAGCCATATACAGACAGCTTGCTGTTGCGGACGCCGGCACCGAGCCGAAGGGATTCGAACCATCAGTGAAGCGCCGGTTCAAAGTGCCGTGGCGTCAAGTGGCGCTGATGGCGTCGTTTTGTTTTGGCGTTGCCTCTTTCGTGCTGCCCGATTCATTGAACAACGAGCTGGACTGGCTGCTCTACGGTCTGATGGCCATCAGCGGGTATGTGGGCTTCAGCGGGCGCTTTCAATCGTAGCGACGAAGGCGGGCGCTTGCATTCCCACCATCTCAATTTGTTTGGGCGAAGCTCGCGGAATTGATCGTCGCGCACGCAATTTACCACCAAAACTTACCTCAATACCGTTATTAAACTGCGTCATTGTCGCAGCGCCGCCGGTTGCCATTCTTCTGCCATCTTGCGCCTTTGCAAAGTCCATCTGTCGCCTCAAAGCGGGACGGGATTCGCTTGAGCGGCAATTCGCGTTGCAAAAATTTTCAACGAGGGACAATTCCAGATGAAACATGCAGCTATTGGAATTTTCATTGCGCTGCTGACATTCACGTCGGCAAACGCGGCGGGATGGGGTTCGGTGCACAAATATGTAAAGCCATCAGGCAACTGTGCCGGCCAGGAAATTCTCGCGAGCTATTATTGGACAGGTTCACGCACAGCGAGCGGTGAACGGTTCGATGCCAACGGCAATACGGCGGCCGCGCGGACGTGGCCGATCGGAACAAAGCTCACCGTGACCAATCCCAGGAACGGGCGTTCGATTACCGTCAGGATCAACGATACCGGGCCTTGGGGCATCGCCTACCGGATGGGCGCCCGGCTCGACCTGGCGCGCGGCGCCGCGCGCCGTCTCGGGATGGACAGCACGCAATACGTCTGCGTCGGGTGAGTGAAGCGAACTTGCGCAATACGAAAAGGCCGACTTACGCAGGCCGTGTGAAAAGTCAGGGGCTCCGGTTATCCGGAGCCTCTTTTGCTTGGCTCAAGCGAGTCTTGCGCAGAGGGTGGTGGCGCCGATGAGGTTAATCGCCCTGCGCGGTTCATGCCCGGCAATTCGGATGCATGCATGATGCATGCATATTGAAGAGTCGTATTACCGCCGCTTACCGGCGGAGTCGAAACGGCGGCGCGCCGCGTCCATCGCCACGCGATTGCGGCGCGCCCAGAGTTCCAGCTCGGTGACCGGATCGAGCAGCGAGCGGCCGAGTTTCGTCAGTTCGTAATCCACCCGCGGCGGAATGGTCGGAAAGACCGTGCGCGTCACCAGCCCCTCACGTTCGAGGCCGCGCAGCGTGAGCGTGAGCATGCGCTGCGAGATTGACCCCAGCGCCTTGCGCAATTCATTGAAGCGCCTGGGTCCGTCACCCAGCGTGGAAACCACCAGCACGGTCCATTTGTCGCCGACGCGCGAGAGAACCGCGCTCACGGCGCGGCAGTCCTCGGGCTCATGCAGGTTACCCGGTAACACCCGTGTGCCTTCTTGCGCGCGCCGCCTGGTCATTTATCTAGCCTTGGTAACTTATCGTAACCACACGACAGACATAGAGGCTTCCATGGCAAGGCTCAAGCTCGGCGTGATCGTCGGCAGTAACCGGCGGGAATCGATCAACCGCAGGCTGGCGCACGCACTGGTCCGGCTCGGCGCGGATTCATTCGAGGCGCGTTTTGTCAGAATCGACGATCTGCCGATGTACAACCAGGATCTGGAACTGCCGGTGCCCGCCACTGTCGCCCGCTTCAAATCCGAAATTGAGGCGTCCGATGCCTTGCTGTTCGTGACGCCGGAACACAGCCGCTCGATCCCCGCAGTGCTCAAGAACGCCATCGACTGGGGCGCGCGACCGTGGGGCAAGACCTCCTGGCCGAGCAAGCCGGCCGCCGTCACCGGCACATCGGGCGGCGCGATCTCGACAGCCGTCGTGCAGCAGCACCTGCGCGCGGTGCTCGGCGACCTGGGTCTACAACTGATGGGTGGCGAAGCCTATATTCAGTTCAAAACCGACCTCGTGGATGCGCAGGGCGCAGTCGCCGATGAGGCCGTGCGCACATTCCTGAAGGGTTTCATCGATCAGTTCGCGGCATTCGCCGGCAAGCTTGCATCTCAGCAAGCGCGGCGCGCGGCATAGCAGGATCCGAAAGGCAAAGAGTTATGTCCATCCGTCCCGTCAGACGCATCGTCCAGTCGCAACCCACCATCGAGGGCGCGGGCGTCAAGCTGCGTCGCGCGTTCGGCTTCGGCGACACGGAAGAGACCGATCCGTTCCTGCTGCTCGACGATTTCCGCAATGACCGGCCGAGCGATTATCTTGCCGGCTTTCCGTGGCATCCGCATCGCGGCATCGAGACTATTACGTATGTGTTGAGCGGAACCGTCGACCACGGCGACAGCCTCGGCAATCGCGGCACGCTCGGCTCCGGCGACGTGCAATGGATGACGGCCGGGCGCGGCATCATGCATCAGGAAATGCCGCAGGGCGACGCGCAGGGCCGCATGCACGGCTTTCAGCTCTGGGCCAACCTGCCCTCTTCGCTGAAGCTGACGGCGCCGCGTTATCAGGACATCAAGGGCGGCGAGATTCCCGAAGTCGCCGAAGATGATGGCACGCGCGTGCGCGTTGTGTGCGGCGAGTTCGGGGGCAAGAAGGGTCCGGTCGACGGCGTCGCCGCCGATCCGCGCTATCTCGACATCTTCGTGCCGGCGGGCAAGCGCAAGACGCTGAAGGTGGAAACCGAACGCCACGCCTTCGCCTATGTGTTCGAGGGCGACGGCCAGTTCGCCTATGCCTCGCAACCCCTCGGCGTCCTGAGCGAAAAGCAGGTCGGCGGCGAGGAAATCCTGGTGCGCGAGCCGGCCGGCGACCGTTCGCTGGTGCTGTTTGATTCCGGCGATGAAGTGACCGTGCAGGCCGGCGACCACGGCATCCGCTTCCTGCTGGTATCCGGCAAGCCGATCCAGGAACCGGTCGCCTGGTACGGCCCGATCGTGATGAACACGCAGGCCGAACTGCAGCAGGCGGTCAGCGAGCTGCGCAGCGGTACATTCATCAAAAGCTGACTGTATATCACCCGCGGCCGCACCCGGACTGCCGGCCAGCTGGGCTTTTGCCCATTACGGCGAAAATGATACGCTTCCTCCGCGGTATGGTGCTGCAACAGGCGGCCGCGCATCCGCGCCGGAAAGGGTGACGGCTCGCCGCTTCGGGAGGTTTATCAATGCACGTGAAACGATCGCGCATCGCGGCGCCGCTCGTGTTCGGCGGCGCGCTCGTGCTCAGCGCGTCCATCAATGCCCCTGCGCAAGCCGAAGAGCTGCGCATCGGTTTCATCGCACCGATGACCGGCATTTTCGCCCAGGTCGGCAAGGACATGGTCAACGGCTTCCAGATGTATCTCGACGAGCACGGCGGCAAATTGGGCGGCGCCGACGTGAAATTCATCGTCGAGGACAACCAGGCCAAGGGTGACGCCGCTGTCGCCAAGGCCAAGAAACTGGTCTTGAGCGACAAGGTGCAGATGTTTGTCGGCGGCGTGCTGGCATCGACCGGTTATGCGCTCGCGCCGGTCTCGACCAGCGAAAAGACCATCTACATCGCCTCGATCCCTGCGGCCGACGACCTGACGCAACGGCAGGCCAGCAAGTACCCCTACTTCATCCGCACCGGCTGGACCTCTTCGCAGCCCACGCATCCGTTCGGGCAATGGGCCTGCGACCAGGGCTACAAGAAGATCGTGACCATCGCCGCCGACTACGCGTTCGGCTACGAGACCGTCGGCGGTTTCCAGAAGGCGTTCGAGGATTGCGGCGGCAAGATCATCCAGAAAATCTGGCCGGCGCTCGGGAGCAAGGACTTCGGTCCCTATATTCCCTCCATCAAAGCCGACGCTGACGCGGTGTTCACGCTGATGGTGGGCCCGATGTCGCTCCAGTTCCCCAAGCAATTGCGCGCGGCCGGCTACAAGAAGCCGATCATCGGCGGCGGCACCAGCTATGACGAGTTCGCGCTGCCGTTCATGGCCGACGACGTGGTCGGCGACGTGTCGGTGCTGCAATACAGCGCCGCCCTCGAGACGCCGAAGAACGAAGCTTTCGTGAAATCCTACCGCGCCAAATACGGCAAGGTGCCGTCCTACTTCTCCGAGAGCAACTACACCACCGCGCAACTGATCGACGAGACGATGAAGAAGTCCGGCGGCAAGTGGCCGGGCTCCGAGCAGTTCATCAAGACCATGTCAGGCCTGAAAATCGACGCCGTTCGCGGCCCGGTCGCATTCGACGAGTTGCGCAACCCGGTGCACAACATCTACGTCAAGAAAGTCGAGAAAAAGAAGATGTTCGGCTACGACAAGGCCGAGCTATGGAATGTGGTGATCAAGACCTACCCGAATGTCGGCCAGTTCTGGAAATACGGCAAGGACGCGTTCCTGAAGCAACCGGTCTACAGCCGCGACTTCCCGCCCTGCAAATACTGCGAATAGCGCGAAGACCAACCGCCGAAATGAAAATCCCGGCCGCAAGCCGGGTTTTTTTCATGCGCAATTCCCGCGCCGTAGGCTTCGTAAACGAATTGCTAACCAACAATTAACTGCAAAATAGCAACATAGATGTATTAAACCGCCTATGCGGACGAATTCATGATCCGGACATTCATCTCCCTCGCCCACAAGCGCGGCTTGTGGCTGGTCACGTTTGTGGGCCTGGTCACATTTGTGGCGATCTACGCCACGTTGATGATCTTCGCCATCGGCTGGGTCATCGGAACCATACCCGCGATTTCCGAAAGGGTTCTCGCCGCCATCATCGCGGCGCTCGGCGCACAATTCATGATGAGCTTGACCGGCGCCATCTTCACCCGGCATCTGCACCGGGAAAACGACAACGTACGCACCGCCCTCGACAGCATGGCGCAGGGACTGTGCATGTTCGATGCGTCGGAACGCCTGGTCGTCTGCAACACGCAATATTATGAGATGTACGGATTGAGCTTGGCCGACGTGAAACCTGGCGCAACACTGTCGGAGGTGCTGGCAAAGCGGATTGCCAAGGGCACCTTCTCCCGCGACCCCGATCAGTACCGCAAGGATTTCCTGGCCGAGATCAGAGCCGGGCGCACGACCGTGCACGAGGTCAACTCCACCGGCGGCCGCGTCCTGCTGGTCATGAATCATCCCATGAAAGACGGCGGCTGGATCGGCACGCATGAGGACATCACCACCAGGCGGCGAGCCGAACAGCAACAGACGGCCATGCAGCAGCAGGAGGAGCGCCGCGCACTGGTCGAGGACGCGATCTCGACATTCCGCTCGCGTGCCGAAGACCTGCTGAAATCCGTAGCCGCCAGCGCCGGCGAGATGCGTACGACGGCGGCCGGCCTGTTCAACGCGTCCGGTCATACCTCGCAACGCGCCGAAAGTGCCGTACGAACCTCGGACCGGGCGTCGGCCAACATAGAAAGTGCGGAGTCCGCCGCCGCCGAATTGTCGAGCTCAATCGCCGAAATCGAAAAGCAGGTCAGCCAGACCGCGCAGGTGGTGCGGTTTACGGTCGATGAGGCGCGATCGACAAATCAGGATATCGACGCACTGGCGAAGGTCACGCAGAAGATCGGCGATGTCGTCAAGCTGATCCGAAATATTGCCGGGCAGACCAACCTGCTGGCACTCAACGCAACGATTGAGGCGGCGCGCGCCGGCGAGGCAGGCCGCGGCTTTGCGGTGGTTGCGGCCGAGGTAAAATCACTGGCCGTGCAGACCGAAAAGGCCACCGAAGACATTTCAAGACAGATCCAGGAAGTCCAGAATTCGACCGGCAAGGCCGTGGGTGCGATCGGGCAGATCGCAAACCGCATGCGGGAGATCGACGAATACACGTCCGCGGTGGCGGCGTCGGTCCAGCAACAGAATGCCGCGACCGGCGAAATCTCGCAGAACGTCGCGGGCGCAGCCGACGGTGCGAAGCTCATTTCCACGGTCTTGCACGAGGTCGCCGACGCCACGCTAGAAAGTCAGCAGTCCGCGAATACCGTTGTGACCTCAGCCAAATCTGTGGAAGATGCAGCGGAAAAACTGCGCAGCGAAGTCGAGAGATTTCTCACCAAGGTCGCGGTTTAGATTGCAATCGATTGTTTCGGAAGCATCTCGGCTTCCGCTCATTCCCGTCCCCGCCTGCGCGGAGACAGTTTCCAGCGGGAATACAGTGTTTCCGTTATGGTCCGCCCCTCGCGCCTTTGCACTTACGCGCTTGGGCTGACTTCAATCCGCCGAAGCTTGCAAAGCAGGCATAGGCGAGGCCGGCTTCTGGGCGAATCGCCCCGTATTTCGTATAGGTTCTGTCCAGCTGGCTTGTGCCCATCATCCCGGGGGGAACATGCGCTACAAGGTCAAGTGGCGTGCGGGCGGCGAAGAGCCCCTATCACCCGAGCTTTTCGAATCGGAAGAGCCGGCCAAGGCCAGGGTCCGCGAATTGCTGGCCAAATACGGGCCGCGCGTGATCATCGACGTGTGGAATGAGGACGAAACCTGGCAGATCATTGCCCCGCCAGGCATTCCCGAGTGGTGCGAAAGCGAATAATCCGCGCCCCGCGGCCGTCAATTTTCTCCGATTTCTCCCATACCGGCCTCCGGCCGGACCCGGATAATTTCTTGCCCGGTTTTGCCGGAATAGGCCCCCTCCCGCCGTCTTCTGTTTGACAGAGGCTTGATCGCCGGCCTCCCGGCCCATGATCCAAGCCAGGGAAAACGACCTAGAAACAGAGGCAAGACCATGAATATCCGCTCAAATCGCCCACGGAACCTTGTCATTTCCTTTGCAGCCCTTGTGACCCTGCTGGCATCGGCCAATCTTGCGAGCGCCTCGCTGTCGACCGCCGAAAACACCAGCGCCGGCACGCAACAGGTCGCCCTCAAAGCGGCGGACGCCGAACAGGCGAAGCCGGCCGCCGCCACCGAACAGACCGATCAGGCCCAACAGGATACCCAGACCCCCGAGACCAAGGATGCTGAGGCCAAGGACACTGAGGCCAAGGACACCGAGGCCAAGAAAGACGACACGCCCAAGCAGGAGACGCACAAGGTTCGCGTCAAACACGTCCAGAAATCCAACGTCGTCTGCTTCCAGATCCATGGTGTGTGCAAAGTTTGGCGCGTTCAGCCCCGTCCTGTCTTCGTGCGCCCCGTCCGCTTCTTCAGGGCCTGGTAACGACACGCTGTCCTTCCCCCGCGATCGGCGAACGCCGATCCACCCAGAAAAAACTCCGGCCGCGAGGCCGGAGTTTTTTTTCGGGGTCAGTCCGGAATTCTAGCCGGCCCTGTCGTTGGCCGACGGTGTTATTGCTTTCAACAATGCACGCGTGTCGTCATTGGCGACCTTGCACATGGCGCTCCACAATATGATCGGCATCCAGAACAACAGGGGCATAATCGCCTCCCTGGCTATTTGGTAAATGCATTCAACACGAGCATGATCATCAACAGGCTCGACAAGGAAAGTCCGAAGACTTTGGTGGCAGCGCGATCGTTCATGCCGCAACAACGCGCCTGCATTAAAATCGTTCCGTCCCGATGGGGCAGGCTTCGCTCAGGCGGCGGTCGCAACGAATTTACGGCGTCGCGCCAGTCTTGATCCGAGCGCAATGCCGGGCCGCTCGATGCCGCGATAAAGAAATTCGGCGACAAGAATTGTGAGTGGTATCGCCATCGCCGAGACGCCAAAAAAAGTCGCAACCTGCAGGGCGTCCGGATCCATGCGGAGCCAGATTGCGAGACAGACACTGACGACCGGCAAGTGGCAAAGATAAATCGAGTACGACCGCGATCCGAAATAGGTGGCGATGCGGCTCTCCAGGGCGGCCCGGTATGCCCGCACAAACAGCGATGAACCGCCATCCGACGGCGCGAGCGCCAAACCCGTCAGCACGATCGCCCAGACCGCGATCGGAAGTACGGCCCAGCCGACCGGAATGAGGACGATCAACAGCGCCCAGATGATGTTCGGGTGCCGGACGGAATTCAGGATCTTCGGAAGGACCAGCCTGCTGGCGATCCCCACAGCAAAAAATCCTACCGCTCCGGGCAGAAAGCTCGGAAGCCGGAAACTGCCGAGCAGGTCAAACTTGTAGGTGATTTCGAGTGCCGTGGCCGCCAGCGCGACCCACACGATCTTCCGCGGCCGGCCGGCAAGCATGACGGCAAGCGGCGCAACCAGATAGAATTGCCATTCGAGCGACAGGCTCCAGGCGGGCGCGTTGAAGGCATATTGCGAATAGGGCAGCACGCTGTCGCTGATCGCGCCGTGCAACATCGTGAGATGCGCCGCCACATGGGCCCAGAAGTAATCATGGTTCGATTGGGCGATGCTGGTGTAGGTCGTCAACGTATGCGCAAAGTCCGGATCCCCGGCCCACGCGACTTCGGAAAGCGCGCGTGCATGAATGTCGTTGGTGAAATAACCGATTGCGCAGGTGACTGCGAACAACGGGAAGATCCGCATGAAACGGCGCAGGAGATAGGGGCCGTAGGGCTCTGGTCGCGCGGCAATCATGTGCGTAATCACGAAGCCGCTGATGATCATGAAGGTGAAGACCGCGGCATGCCCGAGTTTGATAAAGGCCGGGCCCAGGCTGTTGGCGCCCAGATTGGATGTCTGGATCAGATGAGAGAGGACAACCGCCCATGCAAGCCAGCCGCGGAGTCCTTCAATAGCGACAAATTTCTTCATGAGCGACAGCCCAACGCAATCCCTTATTGCCCGGTGGCCCCTGTGACGGCGCCGGCCGGACGAAACGACAGCGGTATTGTCATTGTGACTTTCAATGGCGGCAAGATGCAGGCGCGAATGCGGCCGGTCCTGTGCATCAAGTGAAAGGATTGTCCGAAGTTCCAACAATGCGTGGCGGTATTTTTGACGTCAGGAGTATTTACCGCTGTGCAGCGCGCGGACGCGGAACCCGAGACCACACCAAAACATGTTGGCGTCGCCCTACTCCGCCGGGATCGGCGTCGCCGGCGCGCTCGGCGCCTCCGCCGCGGGCGTCGGCGGACCCTTGAGCACGCGTTCCTCCATCGAAATGAGGAACGCCATGCCAAAGGCGAGCACCAGGCCGCAGGTCATGAACACAAAACGAAACGCGATGCTCAATTCATGGGCAGACGCCACGCGCGCAAGCATTTCCATGGACATGCCCGGAACGCCGCCGAGACCGCCGAGCACGATTGCGCCCAACACCGCCACGACCAGCGAGGAAATCAGCGCGCGAAAGAAATTTGCAGCGCCGGTGGCAATCCCCATTTGCGACCGGCGCACGGCGTTCTGCATGCACACGGTGGAAATCGGGAACACGGTGCCGAGCCCGCAACCGATCACCGTCAGCAACGCGAGCACCAGCGCGGTCGGCATCGAGGCCGGCCAGATCGCAAGCGGAATCAATCCCAGGATGGCGATGGAAAGCCCGACCAGTGGCATGCGCTTGTAATGCATCACATGCATCATCAGCCGGCCGGTGATGGTGGAGAACAGTACCGTCCCGCCCATCAACGGGATCAGCGCCAGGCCCGACTGGCTGGCGGAAAGATGCAGCACGGTCTCGAAATAGAGCGGCACGAAAATCGTCATGCCCACCAGCGCGCCCATGTTGCAGGAACCGGCGAGTGCCGCACACCGCACCACCGGATTGGCCAGCACCGCGAGCGGCAGGAACGGCTCTTTCGTCGAGACCAGCCGCCATGCGAACAGGCCCCACAACACCGCCGAGCACACCAGCAGCGCACCGGTTTGCGCCGAGATCCAGTCGTAGCGCCGCCCGCCCCATGACAATGCCAGCAGCAGCGCCACCGCCGCCGCCATCATCAGCAGCGCGCCGAGCACGTCGAGCCGATGCTTGCGCTGGCGATCGGGGATGCGCCTGAGCACACTTGAAGTCATGCCGAGGGCGGCAAGCCCGAGCGGCAGGTTGATCCAGAAGATCAGCGACCAATCAAGATGTTCTGTCAGGAATCCGCCCAGCACCGGCCCGCCGATCGAGGACAGCGCGAACACTGAACCGATATAGCCCTGGTAACGGCCGCGCTCGCGCGGGGAGACGATGTCGGCGATGATGGTCTGCGACAGCGCCATCAGCCCGCCGCCGCCGAGCCCCTGGCACGCGCGCGCGAACACCAGCGCGGTCATGCTCGGCGCCAGCGCGCAGGCGATCGAGCCGAGCACGAAAATGCCGATAGCCGTCAGCATCATCGCGCGGCGACCGTGGATATCGGACAGCTTGCCGTAGAGCGGCGTCACCGCGGTGCCAGTGAGCAGATAGGCGGTGACCACCCAGGACAGATCGCCGAGATCCTGGAAGTGGCGGCCGATGGTCGGCAGCGCGGTGGCGACGATGGTCTGGTCGAGCGCGCCGAGGAACATCGCCAGCATGATGCCGAGCACCACGGCCCGGATTTCCGGATGGGTCAGCGGGCGCTGCGCGGTGTTATCCAGCACCGGCGTCTTGTGCCTGTCCGGAGCGGGCTTGGGTGTCTTGCAATTCGGGGTTTTGGCGTCCATCGCCGGCGTTTGATGCCGTGCGCGGGCGGAAAGCGCAATGGCGATGAATGGGCAAGTGCTATGCTTTTTGAGCTGCCCCGCCCGGCGCGATTATATGGCCCGGTCATTCAGGGGCGCGTGCGCAGCACGCGAACCCGGAATCCAGGCACACGAGGAAAATCCTGCTTTTGGATTCTGGGCTCGGCCGCGTGGTGGCGTCCCGAAACAGAGAAGAATTCAGTTTCACGGGGCGCGGTCAGCGATAGACCTCGCGGCGATGGCCGACGGCAACCACCAGCACGACAAAATGGCCATCCTCAATCGAGGCGACAATACGATAGTCCCCGACCCGGTAGCGCCAAAGCCCCTTGCGGTCGCCCATCAGTGCGTGGCCGAAGCGACGCGGATCCGACGATCCGACAATTCGTTCGCGCAAATATCGCAGGATGGCGCGTTCGGCTTCCGGGCCAAGCTTGCGCAGGTCTCGGGCAGCGGAACGGTCGAACTCAACGCGCCAACCCGGCACTGGCACGCCCTATCGCGCGTTGCGCTTCTTGAGTTGCCGTTCAAGGCTCTCGAGCGAAACGCGAGAACCACCGCGCGTCAGCCTCCGGCGCGCGAGATAATAGTCCTCGATGTCTTCGATTTGCCTTACGATTGCCTCGCGGGCGTAAAAACTCTTGGTCCGCCCGGTCTTTTTGGCGAGTGCATCAAGACGCTTTTCGATGGCCGGCGGCAGACGGAGGGCGAGCATCTGGTGAACTCCTGCGTGTTGCTATACATGTATAGCAAATTCCCCGGTTGCGAACAAGTGTGCATAACGTGATGCGTTCGTTGCTTTGTTCCCTCGTCGCCGTGCTGATGCTTGCCGCCCCCGCCGCCGCACGCGACGGCCTGCCGCGAAACGCCATGCCGAAGGACTTCGTCTACCTGCGCGACGTGGCGCCGACAATCGTGCAGGAGATGCGCTACGCCGGGTTCGACAATTTCACCGGCCGCCCGGTGCCGGGCTATGGCGCCGCCGAATGCGTGCTGCGGCGCGAGGTGGGAGAGGCGCTCGCCCGCGTGCAGGCCGATCTCGCAGCGCATGATCCCGAAAAGTGGAAACCGGTTTTCGGAAAAGATCATGCGCCAACTCAAAAAGTAAAACTTGGTCTGAAAGTTTATGACTGCTATCGCCCCATCCGCGCAGTGCGGGCCTTTGTGCGCTGGGCCAGGGATCCGCATTCCGGCGGCGATACGCGCTTTCATCCGCGCGTGCCCAAAGGCGAATTGTTCGCGCGCGGCTATATCGCGGAGCAGTCGCGGCATTCGACCGGCACCGCGATCGATCTCACGCTCATTGCCCTGCCGCCGGCGCAGGTCGCGCCGTTCGATCGCGCCGCGCATTACGGCCCCTGCACTGCCCCGGCTTTGCAACGCGAGCCTGACAATTCGCTCGACATGGGAACCGGCTTCGACTGCTTCGACGCAATGAGCCACACCCGCAGCGGCGAGATCACGGGCGAACAGAAACGCCGGCGCGAATTGCTGGTTGCCGTCATGCGCCGGCGCGGCTTTCATAATTATCCCGGCGAATGGTGGCACTTCGGCTTCGGGCCGCGGGGCGCGTATTTCGATTTTCCGATTACGGCGCGCGACAGGCGGTGAAGAACTGGTCGTCTTGCGCGCCGTCTCCCTGCCTGCTCATTCGGCCGCACGCGGGCGCGGCTCCTCACGCTGGTCCAGCCAGCCGGTGAGCCAGAAAATAACCAAGCCAGAAGCTACGGCGAGGAGCGGAGCCATCAGCAGGTAAATCGTAAAACCGCTCATTCGCGTAATCTCCCAAGCGTAGGCAAACGCCGCCGGAATCGAGATCAGCGCAATGAGTTCGGACGTCATTCACGCAGCCCCCCGAGCGGCTCTATTCGGCCGCGTGATGCTGTTGCTCGTGCCTATCGATCCAACCGCCGATCCACACCGCCGCCAAGCCGGTGAGCGCGACGAGCAGCGGCAACAGCAGCACAAAGATTTTCAGCAGAAAAAAGTCGTGGTCGTTCATTCGCGCAATCTCCGCAGGAATACGACACCACCGAGATGGAGTGCCAAACCAAAGACGAAACAACCAAGCGTCAAACCGATCATGAAGCCGAGGCCGATCCGAAGCTCGGACAGCCCATAGAGCAACGCCGATGCCGGCGCGAAAACGCCGGCAGCAATGATTGCTGTCCCCAGGGTATTGAGCCAGCCGGACGTCAACTTTGTCCGCTCGTTGTGCACCAGGACCATGAAGCGTTCGCCGCCTGAATGCCGAAATTTCCGGAACAGACCATGAACAACTTATGCGCGAGTGTCAACAATTTTCGCCTTCGCTCTGATTTTTCGCCTCGAAGCGCGGGCAACAATGAACGTGCGAGAGAGTGACGGACCGCTTGCTTCAAAATGACGGCTCGCCGTTCTGCTTCTCGCGCTTCTCGGCCAAAAGCGCATCCCATCGGTCTGCCGCAAAGTCCACGGCAAGTCGGAGCGCATCTTCCACCGGGTCGTTCTCCGGCACCGGCCGGCCTGCCAGTCGCTTGTCGCGCTCCTCGAGGTAGTCCGCGAGTTTGTCCAGGGCACGATTGGCGGCGTCGATGGCGCGCATGCGGTCTTCAAACCGCTGCGCAACTTCGGCTTCTCTCTGCGCGGCACGCGCGCGTTCCTCGGCCTCCTGGCACTCGGCGACGGCGCGGCCGGGGTCGCCGAGAACGAGCGCCCAGCTATGGCGCCGTTTCCACTGATGCCTGCGGGCGTGTTTGTAGACGGTGCGCTCGGTGACGCCGGCGATTCTTGCGATCTCGCGCACGGTCACGATCGTGTCCTCATAGAGCGCGCGCACGCGCGTGGTGAGGTCCGTTCCTCTTTGCGTTTGCGCCCTGGGCGCGGTTGCACGGGTCCGTTCGCGATAGATCGCGCGCGCACGTGCGCGCTTGGAGCGGCGAGGCATGGGGTTCAGATGCGGTTGTGGGAGGATGCCCGAACGCTAGGGAAGCAGCGCCACGGTGTAAAGGATTATTTTCCTTCAGTTCGCAATGTCACCGATCGGTAACCTTTCGATAAGTCACCGTCCGGTGACATCTTGACATGTCACTGATCGGTGACATATCTTCCCGCGAAAGGATGACCGATATGCGTCTGAGAACACCGCTCGACATCGGCCAGGCCATTCGCGACCGGCGCCGCCGGCTGGGCTGGGATCAGGATGACCTGGCAACGCGCGTCGGCGTCAGCCGCAAATGGCTCATCGACGTCGAGCAGGGAAAACCGGGCGCCCCTATCGGCCTCCTGCTGCGCACGCTCGATACGCTCGGCCTGCGCGTTTCCCTCGACACTGATCGGACCACTCATAAACGGCCCGGCAAACCTGTCCCAGGCATCGACATCGATCATGTCCTCGACCGCGCCAGGGGCAACCGCCGCAAATGAACGGGCAACAGCTCATTGCCCTTCTCAATGGTCGCAGGGCCGGCATCGTCACCCGCGACCGCCAGGGACGCCTCAAATTCGCATACGACGACGACTGGCGTGGGGCACAAGGTGCCTATCCGCTCTCCCTGTCCATGCCATTGACGGCCGCCGAGCATGGCCATCGCAACATCGAAGCATTCTTGTGGGGCCTCCTGCCCGATAACGCCCAGGTGCTCGATCGCTGGGCACGACGATTTCAAGTCTCCGCCCGAAACGCCTTCGCTCTGATGGGTCACGTCGGCGAAGACTGCGCTGGCGCCGTCCAGTTCGTTCGCACCGATCGACTGAACGATGTCCTGGGGCGAGGTCCCCGGAATATCGAATGGCTGAATGAAGCCGGCATTGCTGACCGGCTCCGAGCCTTGCGCGTCGACCATGCGGCCTGGCGTAGCCCGCGCGATACCGGCCAGTTCAGCCTTGCCGGCGCTCAACCCAAGACTGCGCTGCTGTTTGAAAATGGCCGTTGGGGTGTGCCCTCCGGCCGCACGCCAACGACGCACATTCTGAAACCGCCGACCGGTGAGTTTGATGGCCACGCAGAAAACGAGCACGTCTGTTTGCGCCTCGCATCTGAACTCGGTCTCATCACGGCAAATTCAGCTGTCATGCGTTTCAAGGACGAAGTTGCTATCGTCATCGAACGCTACGATCGGCAAAGAACCGGTGGAGATATTTTGCGTGTCCATCAGGAGGACTTCTGCCAGGCGCTCGCAATTTCCCCGACTTCAAAATATGAAAATGAAGGTGGGCCCAGTATCAAGGCAAGCGTCGAACTCATCAGAACGGTCTCCACAAATGCACCCACAGATGTGCAGGGCTTCGTGGATGCCATTGCCTTTAATTGGATCATTGGTGGGACAGACGCACACGCGAAAAACTATTCGCTGCTCATTGGTGCTGAAGGACGTGCGCGGCTAGCCCCTTTTTATGATATTGCGAGTATCCTGCCGTACGGCTTTGATCTTCAGCGTGTTCGACTTTCCATGAAAATAGGCGGCAAATATCGATTGCGCGACATTGGGCTGCGGCAATGGCACAATCTGGCAAGCGAACTGAGAATGGATCGGGACACGGTCACCAAACGCACGCGCGATCTGGCTGTGAACCTGCTGGATGTCCTGCCGGTGATCACTAAAGAAGCACAAAAAGACGGCCTTGATCATCCTTTAATCAAGAAGCTCTCGGCCAAACTTGAAGAGAGAGCGCGCCATTGCACCGAGTTGTTGCGCTAGCAGCCAAAACGGTTCTGCCGGCACTCGGCGACGGCACGGCTTGGGTCGCCGAGAACGAGCGCCCAGCTATGGCGCCGTTTCCACTGATGCCTGCGGGCGTGTTTGTAGATGGTGCGCTCGGTGACGCCGGCAATTCTTGCGACCTCGCGCACCGGCACTATCGTGTCTCCATAAAGCGCGCCACGCGGGTGATGAGAGGTCAATTCCTTTTCGTTGTCACGGGCACGCACCTGCGTGAGCACGTCGCAATAAAGCGTCGCAGTGGCGCGAGCAGAAACGCGGGCGCGAAGTGCTGGTAGTCGCCATGCTCGCGACCGGCGGGAGTTATGACTTCTTGATAGTTCCCAGATAATATTCGACCTTTCTCGACGCTTGAGGTTTAATTTGGGTTAGCGATTCTGGAGAATTATAGATGGTTCGCTCTCACGGGCCGACTTCGCATTTCAACACATGGAAGCGCGCGCTAGATCGGATTTTGCACCGTGAATACGCGATAACAATCAAAGACGCGGGGCTTGATGGCTTTCAATTGCTTTCGATTTGGGAACAACAAATTAGTCCGGACGATTTTGTTCGTTGGTTCGGTAACAAATACGATTTAATATCGGTGGCATCGCCCTATCGAGTGTGAATTTATCTATCCCGTGAATACAAATTCTCGTAGGTAAAGCGGCGGTCTTCCCACCGCTGCGCCGCTTCAGCCTCGCGCTGCGCCGCACGCGCGCAGTCCTCGACCTCCCAGCACTCAGCGACGGCACGGCTTGCGTTGCCGCGAACGAGCGCCCAACCATGGCGCGGTTTCCACCGATGCCTGCGGGCATGTTTGCAAATGGTGCGCTCGGTGACGCCGGCGATCCTTGCGATCTCGCACACCGGCACGATCGTGTCCTCATAGAGCGCGCGCACGCGCGCGCTTGGAGCGGCGAGTCATGGGTGCTGATTCAATTGTGGGAGGATGCCTGAACGCTACGGAGCCAGCGACACGGTGTCAAGGTATATGTTCCTATGGCTCTAACCTGCCCGAAGGCTCCATTCCGCATGCGGTGCAGCTCACGCGCGCGGCATATACGCTGTGTGGGGTCACCGCCTCGCAATACGGGCAATAGCGATCGAAAGGCCTGTTTTCATTGCCATTGTTGTCCAGCACGCGCAGCGCCCACCGCATCAGCGCATCGGGATCCTTGAAAACCCTATCGTGCGGCGCCGGCCGCAACGGAGGCCGAGATTTGTGGTCGTCGGAGGACATGGAGCTGTCTCGTCGGCAAATCGCACTGCAACCTTAGATTTCCTAATATAGGGAATTCGCCAAAACGGTCTATCCCCTATTTTGGGGGATTCCCCAAAATAGTTTACTTGGCTTGCCCGGCTCTCAGAGGCGGGCATGCGGAAATCTCTCTTCTCCAAGCGGCAGGAACGGTTAAGCGCACTGTTACGCGCTGCCCGCAAGAACGCCGGCCTCAGTCAGATCCAGCTCGCTAAGAAGCTCGGCGTCTACAAGACCTACGTCAGCAAATACGAGAAGGGCGAGCGGCGACTCGATGTCGTCGAATTCCTCGCTGTTTCGCACGCGCTCAAGCTCGACCCAGCCGAGGTGCTGGCGAAAGTGAAAGAGTGAGGAGAGGAGATAGCCATGTCTGAAGGCGCATTTTATGTCTATGCGTTGAAAGACCCCCGTACGACACCGGCAAAACCTTTCTACATTGGCAAAGGCGTAGGCACCCGCGCTTGGGATCACCTCTTAACGCCAGACAAGACACTCAAAGGGAAACTCATTGCGCAGATCATCGCTGCTGGGAAGAAAGTTATCGTCTCGAAAATCTGCGATGGTCTAACTGAAATTCAGGCGCTTAAGATGGAAGCGGAACTCATCGCCTCATTTGGAACGATCGCGGGCGGCGGGACACTCACGAACGCGGTGCTTCCTTCTGGCAGGATGGGTAAGGAACGCCGAAGCGTTATTATTCCACTGGGCGGTCCGGAAAAAGCTCAACTCGGCCTCTCATTGCTCAAAGAAGCAGTGCTTGAGCTCGCGCAAGCCAATGAAAAGGGTGTAACCAATTCCGAGGTGTGCCATGCGCTTGGACTGCACAGCAACTACGCAGGAGGGTCCAAGGATTATCTAAGCTGGAGTGTGCTTGGATTACTGATGAAAGAGGGGCGCCTAAAACGCGAGAATAGTGGCGGCCGTGGTTATCATCACGCTCAGGTGCACTAAAACGTTGCGCCCTCGAACTGGCCGATCCGCGGACAGGTCGGCGGGCGAGAGGTTTCCTCGCCCCACCTCTCACCGTGGCTTCCGCTTTGCCGCTTTCGGCCACCGTCCGGGCCAAGCGACGATATAGTCCTCCAGCTTCTCGTCCGGCACGTCCTTCTCGCTTGCGGTCACGCGGCCGCGTACCGAGATGCCGGCCTCGTGCACGGTTTCGCGTGAGCCCGAGACCAGCGGGTGCCACCAGGCGAGATCCCTGCCCTCCGCCACCAGCCGGTAACCGCAGGTCGGCGGCAGCCAGGTGAGTCTTTTCACATTGCGCGGCGTCAGCCGCACGCAGTCCTTCACGCGGCGCTGGCGATGGGCGTAGTCGGAGCAGCGGCAGGTCGTGCCATCGAGCAGCCGGCAGCCGACGTCGGTGAACACGGTCGCGTTGGTGTCCTCGTCGATCAGCTTGTTGAGGCAGCAGCGGCCGCAGCCATCGCACAGGCTTTCCCATTCGGCGCGCGTCATTTCGCTCAGGCGCTTGCGGCGCCAGAACGGGGCGTCGCGGTCGGCGGTGGGGTGAGTCATGCCGGTGTTGTAGACCGTGGAAGCGGCGCCGTCATGGCCCCAAGGCCAATCGGCCGCAGCCTTTATCCGCCTCATCCTGAGGGGCCACGCGAAGCGATACATCTCGAAGGATGGGCGGCCACATGGGCGGCCCTCATGGTTCGAGACGCGCTGCTGCGCAGCGCTCCTCACCATGAGGGGACGCGCAGGCGAGGTCGGGAATGAGCGGGGTTTTGTGCTTCTCACCCGTCAATCATCAACGCCCTGTGCAGCTCTCTCCGCCTCATCCTGAGGAGCCACGCGCAGCGTGGCGTCTCGAAGGATGCGGCGGCCACCCGATCTCGGGTTTACCCGAGATCGGGCACATGAACCTGGCGGCCCGAGACGCGCTGCTGCGCAGCGCTCCTCATCATAAGGCCGGGGCAAGGCCAGCCCCGGATTGCGCCGTCGCGAAGACCGCGACGGCTCCATCCGTGCTACACGCTGTAGACGCTCAAGGCGCTTCCGTCATGGCTGGGTCCCCGCTTTCGCGGGGCGACAGCTTGTAGCCCGGGTGAGCACAGCGAACCCGGGAACCCGTGCAACACGGCAAGGCCCGCCCCGGATTGCGCCGTCGCGAAGAGCGCGACGTCTCCATCCGGGCTTCTGTAACGGGCCTTGGTTAGTCAATCCCTTTTTGCGTTGTCCACTCGCCGGGGACTTGCTTCTGTACGGGATCGGCGCACAAGGCCGTCGCCTGATGGGGTTCATAAGAGGAGCAGGTCGGCCAATCTACGGAAGCGTGATCGCATTGTCCGATGCGTCGACAACCCGGATGGCGGCCTGACCTGATCCATCGTCCCGGCGAAGGGACTTCGCTTCGGGAGGCTGGTGTTTGACCCGCCCGAAAACCCGTTCGGTCTCCTGTTAAGCCGCCTTGGCGGCCGGATTGAATGGCATGTTGTCCTTGAGCATGCGAAGCATGATCACGGCGAGCTTGCGCGCGAGGGCGACCTTGGCCTTGTTCATGCCGGCTCGCTTTGCGATCCGCATCGCCCAGCTCTTGAGCTGCGTGCAGCCCTTGATCGGCTTCGTCAGGATGATGTGGGCGGCCTCATAGAGCGCCTCGCGCACGGACGCATCGCCGAGCTTGCTGATCCGCCCAGAGTGGTCGGTCTGACCCGACTGATACTTCTTCGGCGTCAACCCAAATAGCGGTCCCGCCTGCTTTGATGATGTGAAGCGCGAGGGGTCGTCGATCGCGCTGGCAAAGGTCAGCGAGATGATCGGCCCGACCGCCGGCGTCGACATCAACAGCCTGGCCCGGGCATGAAGGCGCGTCGTCTGCCGCACTCGCTTCTCAAAGCCATTGAACTCTGCGAGCAGAACCGTCCGCGCCCGCAGCAGAGCCGCTGCAATCGCTTCCAGGCCTGGATGGCCCCGCACCAGCTCCTCGATGCGACCGGCAAAGCGGGTCCGCGTTGTCGTGCCGACCTTGAGCCCAAAGCCGCGCAAGATCCCGCGCAAGCTGTTCTCGACGTCCAAAAGCTTGCTCTGCACCAGCTTGCGCGCCGTCAGCATCGCCCGCACTTCCTGCGCACCAAGCGACTTGCAGTGCACCGGGCGAAACCAGCCCAGCCGCATCAGTTGCGCAATGTTGCGGGCGTCATTGCGGTCCGACTTTACCGGCATCGCCTTGAAGGCGTCGCTGACGTGCCGCGTCTCCAGAAGCTCGACGGCAAGTCCGGCCTGCTTCATCCGGGCATAGAGCCACTGCGATAGCGGGCCTGCCTCCAGCCCGATCCTGGCGAGTTCAAGCCCAAGCGAACTGAACCAGCCGATGAGTGCCTCGGGTTCGCTCGCTACCTTGGCCTCGCGCACGATCTTGCCGCTCGCGTCCACCACGCACACGCTCGAGCATTCCAATGACACGTCAATTCCTGCATAATAGTCCATGGTCGTCCCTCCTTGATGCTTGGAGCAGGCCTCAACATCCTGACTCCGCTACACCATCAGTGTGAGGGACGACCGCCTTCCCTGCCAGCCGTGCCAAGCGCACAATCAAACAATGCCGTAGCGAGCGCGGCTGGCTGGAAAGGCCCCGGCCCGTTACCCCATCTACTCACGATGAGCCCGGAAGCGGCCAAAACCGGCCATATTTTACCGTAATTTCCGTTCACCTTGTCGTGGACGAAGCGGTCCAGCGCCATTGGCCCGCCGGGCGCCGATCGGGTAAAATCCGGCTCCGGTGGCGGGTGTTGGCGCGCCTTGAAAACCGGCGGTCCCCGCCCGCCCCCCTTGAAAGAAGCGACCCAAAACCTTGCGCGATCTGTTCCCCGAGGACTGGAAGCCCAACCTCAAGAAGCTGATGCTCGGCTTCGACGCCTGGGTCGATTCCAGCGTGTTCCGCGGGGCATCGGGCCTGCGCGAACTCTACGAGCGCTTCTCGACCTTCATGGATCGCTTCCACGTCGCCGGCTGGCGGCGCGCGCTCAACGAACTGGTGTCGGAAAGCGCCACGCTCGGGACGGCCGGTGCAATCCTGATGCTGGCGCTGGCGATGCCGGCATTCCGCGAGACCTCCGACGAAGACTGGCTGAAGAAGTCCGAACTGGCGGTGACCTTCCTCGACCGTTACGGCAACGAGGTGGGCTCGCGCGGCATCAGACATAATGATTCGGTCCCGCTCGACCAGTTCCCCGACAACCTGATCAAGGCCGTTCTCGCCACCGAGGACCGGCGCTTCTACGACCATTTCGGCATCGATCTTTCCGGCATCGCGCGCGCTTTTGTCACCAACGCGCGCGCCGGCGGCGTCGTGCAGGGCGGCTCCTCCATCACCCAGCAGCTCGCCAAGAACCTGTTCCTGAACAACGAGCGCACGCTCGAGCGCAAGATCAAGGAAGCCTTCCTGGCGATGTGGCTGGAAACGCGGCTAACCAAGAACGAAATCCTCAAGCTCTATCTCGACCGCGCCTATATGGGCGGCGGCGCATTCGGCGTGGACGCGGCAGCGCAGTATTACTTCAACAAGTCGGCGCGCGACGTCGACCTGGCCGAAGGCGCGATGCTGGCCGGCCTGTTCAAGGCGCCGTCGCGATTTTCGCCGATGGTCAACCTGCCGGCCGCGCGCGCGCGCGCCAACGTGGTGCTCGACAACCTGGTCGAAGCGGGATTCATGACCGAAGGCCAGGTGTTCGGCGCCCGCCGCAATCCGGCAACACCGGTCGACCGCCGCGACGACCGCGCGCCGAACTACTACCTCGACTGGGCCTTCGACGAAATGAAGAAGCTGGTCGACAAGATGCCGAAGTCGATGACCGAGCGCGTGTTCGTGGTGCGCACGGCGCTCGATACCAATCTGCAGCGCCAGGCCGAGACCGCGGTGGAGAATTCGCTGCGCCAGTATGGTCGCGAATATCACGCCGGCCAGGCCGCAGCCGTGCTCATGGATATCGACGGCTCCGTGCGCGCCATGGTCGGCGGGCGCGACTACGGCGCCAGCCAGTTCAACCGCGCAACCAACTCGCTGCGCCAGCCCGGCTCTTCGTTCAAACCCTATGTCTATGCCACCGCGCTCGAGCACGGCCTCAAGCCCACATCGATTGTCGTCGACGCACCGATCTGCATCGGAAACTGGTGCCCGCACAATTATGGTCGCGGCTACAGCGGCTCGATGACGCTGATTTCGGCCCTCACCCACTCGATCAATACCATCGCCGTGCGCCTGTCGGTGGTGGTTGGCGACGGCAATGCCAAGCTCGGGCGCGCGCGCATCATCAAGACCGCACACGACATGGGCATTCGCACGCCGCTGCCCGACACGCCGTCATTGCCGATCGGCGCCGACGGCGTTGAACTGCTCGACCACACCGGCGCCTATGCGACATTCCCCAATCTCGGCATGGCGGTGACCCCGCACGCGCTGCTCGAGGTGCGCGGCGGCGATGGCACGCTGATCTGGCGCTTCGATCGTGATGGCCCCAAGCCGCGCCGCGCGCTTCCCACGCATGTGGCCGCCGACATGATCAAGATGATGAACTCCGTGGTGGAGAACGGCACCGGCCGGCGCGCGCGCCTCGACGGCATCGCCGCCGCCGGCAAGACCGGAACCACCAATGCCTATCGCGACGCCTGGTTCATGGGATACACCGGAAACTATGTCTGCGGCGTCTGGTTCGGCAATGACGACTACCAGTCGACCAACCGCATGACCGGCGGGTCGCTGCCGGCGATGACCTGGCACAACATCATGGCCTATGCCCACCAGGGCATCGAAATCAAACCTTTGTCGGGCATTCCGGTGCCGACGGTGCGCAAGCAGCCGCTGGTGGCCCAGGTCTCGTCGAAATCGAACGAGCCGGCGCCGCCGCCGCGGCCGATCGTGCTCAGCAAGCGCGGCGCCGATATTCTGGTCCGCGTCGAACGCCTGATGGACGATGCCAACCGCGCCATGGGCCCGCCGCGCCCGACGGTCTCGTCGGACAAGGAGAAGAAGGTGGAGGCGCCGCAAAAAGGCGACGCCCTCGCTGCCACCCTGGAGGGCCGGGCGTTCAATGTCGGCGGCCACAACTGATTGGCCGCGATTGCACCGCGCTGATCAATCATCCACCGCTCACCCCCGCGATCAGGGCGTGACAGGCCGATGCTGGGTGGGAACGAAATCACTCTGCCTCATCCTGAGGAGCCCGCGCAGCGGGCGTCTCGAAGGATGGGGCGGCCACATGGTTCGAGACGCGTCGCTTACGCGACGCTCCTCACCATGAGGCCGATTAAGCCCGTGTCGCCCGGATGCGCGTCAGCGAAATCCGGGGTTCGCGGAACGGTCCCGCATTTCGCGGAGCCTGTCATCGGGCGGCGCTTCGCGCCGGCCCGTTGGCTCATGCGGGCTACAACCGGA
Source organism: uncultured Alphaproteobacteria bacterium (assembly GCA_963828695.1). Classification (GTDB taxonomy): domain Bacteria; phylum Pseudomonadota; class Alphaproteobacteria; order Rhizobiales; family Xanthobacteraceae; genus Pseudolabrys. Next base: position 1,191,629 of record CAWHFS010000002.1, read on the forward strand.
ATCCCGCTGGCGCCTGTTTCAGGTTGATTCGTGTGTTGTTGTGCATGTCCCGGATGCGGTGCAGCGCGAAGCGGTGCACCGCTGTTCCGGGACCCCGATTGCTTTCAGATGAACCGGGGTCCCGGGTCTGCAGCGCGGCACTTCGCACCGCGCTGCGCCCGGGACACGTGGTGCGACGATGTGCTTCAATCTCAAGACCACGTAGATGGGGTAACGGGCCGTGGCCTTCCCGGATGAGCGTTAGCGAAATCCGGGGTTCGCGGAACGGTCCCGCATTTCGCGGAGCCTGTCATCGGGCGGCGCTCCGCGCCGGCCCGTTGGCTCATGCGGGCTACAACTGCGCCCGGGACAGGTCGCGGCAAAATGCTAGGAATGCAAGAGTGATTCAACCACAACGGATCTCGCTCTAACGTGCGGCTGCTTCTCGGAACGCTGTTCGCTCTCGCCGTCGCCACCATCGTCGGCCTCGGCGCGACTTATCTTGCCCTCACCCGCGGCGCGGCGTTCAGTCCCTTGACGATCGGCAGCTGGACGGCCTGGCCGAAAACCGGCACCGCGGATGCCGACCCCTATGCGCGGGCATCCATCGCGCGCAGCGGCCGGCTGCCGACCGCGCTGGGCGACGGCGTGGCGTTTTCAGCCCGCGCCGATGACGACGGCCGGGCGTTCGACGGGCGATGCGATGTGATCCTCTCCGGCATTACCCCGGCAGCACGGTTCTGGACGCTGTCGCTCTATAATCCCGACGGCGAACTGGTCGCCAATTCGCTGAACCGTTACGGCTTCACCAGCCAGGAGATCGTCCGTCGCGCCGACGGCAGTTTCGAGATCGCGGTGGCGCCGCGCGCCAACCCCGGCAACTGGCTGCCGACCGGCGGCGCCGAGCGCTATATTCTGGTGCTGCGCCTCTACGATACCGCGGTGGGCGTCTCGACCAAGGCCGGCCGGGAAGTCCCGATGCCGGCGATCAAGACCAGGAGTTGCCCATGATCCGATGGCTGCTTCTGTTTCTGGGCGGCGCATTGCTGGGCGGCATCGTGCACCTGGCAACGATCATCATCCTGCCACGCACCGCCACACAGGACGCCTATGCGCGGCTCACCCCGACGGCGCCGGTCGATACCGTGACCGCGGTCTCCGCGCCGACGCCGAATTCCGCGCCAATGCCGTTCATGGATCCGGCCTTCGCCAGCGCGGTCTGCCGCTACGATCTTTCACAGGGACCGATCAAGCTGACCGTCCCGGTCAGCCTCGCCTACACCTCGGTCTCGTTCTACACGCGCCAGGATGTGGCCTACTACGCCATCAACGACCGCGCCGCCGGACGCCGCGTGATCGAACTCAATCTGATGACCGCCGAGCAGCACAGCCTGGTTCCGGAAGACGCGGAAATCACCGCCGCCGACCGGCTGATCGTGGAATCGCCGACGCTGACCGGCCTGATTGCCATTCGCGCGCTTGCGCCGGAACCCGGATTGATGCCGATGGCGCAACAGACGCTTGCGGCCGCGCGATGCACGCGGCAGGACGAGCCGAGACCGTCCAGATAGTTATTGCGCAGCCGCCAGGCTCGGTTCACGCGTCCAGGTCGGCGCATAGGGCGTGCGGTAGCGCGCGATTCCGGCGTGCAACTGATTGAGCTCCTGCTCGGCTTCGACTGCCTGCTTCGACGGCGTCATGATGACCAGGCGTTCGAGCGCGAAGCGATATGAGGATGCGCGCTCTTCCAGACTCTGGCGCACCAGCGAAACGATGTGCGAATTTTCCTGCATGCGGCGAAGCGCGGTTTTGCGCTCGAGCGGCGACAGCTCGCGGATGTAGGCCATGCTCTTGCGCCGCTTCTGGTCGGTGTCGAGCACGCGCGCGGCCGTTTCAAAAAACGCCGGAAGCCGTGTCGTGTCGTTGCGGATATCGTCGGTCAGATGCGAATAGCGCGCCGACGGCGAGCGCGCCCAGGTCTGGTACAGACGGTTGGCGTAGGCGGTGCGGTCGTAGGGCACGCGGCGATCGGGTTTGTAGAGGCCATACTCTCCGGCGACCGAATACCATTGCTGGCGGTCATAGGGCGGCTCGATCAGCGGATAGGCGAGATCGCGGAGCTCACGCTCGTCGTCGGTCAGCTCGAAGCCCGGCAGCCATTTCTGCTTTCCGCCGATGGCATAGGGACCGACCCATTTGTGGATGTCGTCGGTCACCAGAACGGAATTCACCTCGCCGAAATCGGCATTGGCGCATCCGGCGAGAAACGTGAGGACAGCGAGCGCACAGATCCGCCGGCACCAAACGGGAATCCGCGTCAGTACCGGCAACGGCATTTTCATCGGATGTTTCAGGTTCAGCCGGGGTTCAGCGTGCGATGCGACGGCGGCGGCGGCGGCCGGGACTCTTGCCGCTTTCAGGTTCAACGTCATCCGGACCGCGGTCGATGCGGATCACGGGAAGAATGATGACGGTCGCGGGTTCGGTATTGGCGTCGACATATTTGCCGCCGCGCGAGCAACCCGCCTCGCCGGGAAACCTGATGACTTCGCCCATTGCAGTGCCCCTTTACCGCCGGATCGGCGCCTTGCTGCAATTAAAGGCGTTGCAAGGTTAACGGTCTGCTAACGCGCGCTGACTAATCTCAAGCCATCTCTCGTTGCGTAAAGCGTATCAGGGTCTGATCCAGTTGAACGGAATTAATCCGCTATCCGCCCGTCCCCGCGACCCGCCTTCGCCAAGACGCTTCGGCGGGCTGACGTCTAATCCCTCCGAAGCGCGGGGCGCGAAGGAGGGAAGCAGGGACCCGGAGCAACACACCCCGAGCGAGCGGCTCCTAAATTCCCGCCTGCGCGGGAATGAGCGGTGGCTGTTGCCCGTCACCACTCAATCATCCACCGCTCACCCCCGCGAAAGCGGGGGTCCAGGGCGGCGAATTCCGGCGCGGGGGGTTGAAGCCCGGTGATGGCCAGGTTCTCCCCGCATCCCTCTCTCGATGGCCTGGTCGACCTGGCGTGCCGGGACGGCGTCGATATCCGCCCGACCCTGTTGCGGGTCCTCACCGACCTCTACGTGCAGAAACCGGCCCATACCGCCCAGGAACAGACCCAATATGTCGAGCTGGCGCTCGGGCTGATCAACGCGGTCGATGCCCCGACCCGCGCCGCGGTGGCGGCAAGCCTCTCGGCCTATCCGGCCGCGCCGGCGGCCATTCTCGACCGGCTTGCAGAACGCGCCCCGACAACGCGCGAACCGGCGGCCGCGGCGACCGAGCCCCGGCCGGCATCCAGAGCCGAACTGGTCGAACTGTTCTTCACGGCAAGCGCGAATGACCGCTGCATGATCCTGGCCAATCTTGCGGCGGGTGCCGCGGCAACGCCGCGCCGCCCGGCGCCGGCATCGAGCGAAGTGATCCGCCGTCTGGAAGCGGCTGCGCTCCGGCGCAACACCGGTGAATTCAGCCGCATTCTCGAACGGGTGCTGTGCATCCCCCGTGCCCTCGCCGACCGGATCGTGCGCGATTATTCCGGCGAGCCCGTCGTGGTCGCGGCCAAAGTGCTTGGCATGAAGGCGGCCGTGCTCCATCGCATCCTGCTGTTCCTCAACCCTGCGGTCGGCCAATCAGTCGAACGGGTTTTCGAACTGGCCCGTCTCTATGACGAACTGTCGCCGGCCGCAGCCGACCACATGGTCGCGATCTGGCGGCAATCTGGCGGGAGGCCACGGGCCGCGCATGCGCCGTTGCTTTGGGACGACGAACGCCGCGACGCCCGCTCGTTATCCACCCCGGCGCGGCACAAGGCCGAACGCGGGCGCGATCAGCGGCCGGATCGATTCAAGGACGGCACGCGATAAAGTGCGATTGTTTCGCGTCGAAGCGGCGGCTCCATGCACAGAGCCGTAGCCCGGATGAGCGTTAGCGAAATCCGGGACGGCGTTTGCGGACCTCCTCCCCGCATTTCGCTGCGCTCATGCGGGCTACGACCACGACGAAGCCGACGAAGCCGACGAAGCCGTAGCCCGCATGAGCGTCAGCGAAATCCGGGGTGGCGTGTGCGGAACCTTCGTCCCGCATTTCGCGGAGCTTACCCCCGAGCGCGCATCGCGCGTCCCGGGGGCTCATGCGGGCTATAACGCTTCGCTCATCCGGACGACGGATGCGTGCCGACGCTCATCCGGCTATTTGGTGAGAGATCGTCGGTCCTCAGCGAAGCCGTAGCCCGGATGAGCGAAGCGAAATCCGGGGACATTGAATGCTTTGAAATGGTCCAATACCGGCGCAATTTCGTTCCGGGCGGCACGTTCTTCTTCACCGTGACACTCAGGGATCGGCGCTCCTCGACGCTGGTCGAGCACATCGCGGAGTTGCGCGCCGCGTTCCGCAAGGCCCGCAGACGGCGAACGTTCACCATCGACGCAATCGTCGTGCTGCCGGATCACCTGCACGCCATTTTTACATTGCCGCCGGGCGATGCGGATTTTTCGGCCCGGTGGCGGATGATCAAGGGCGCCTTCACGGCCGGATTGGTCGCCGCCGGGGCGCCCTTGGCGCCCAATCAGAAGGGCGAATACAAACTGTGGCAGCGGCGGTTCTGGGAGCACACCATCCGTGACGACGGAGATTTCGAACGGCACGTCGACTACATCCATATCAATCCGGTCAAGCATGGCCTCGTCGCAACGGCGAGAGAATGGCCCTATTCATCGTTCCATCGATACGTTCGGCGCGGGCTGGTGCAGGCGGATTGGGCCGGCAGTGCCGCCGACGGCGGCAACGGGTTTGGTGAGCGCGATGACGCGCGAAGCCGTAGCCGACGAAGCTGTAGCCCGGATGAGCGTTAGCGAAATCCGGGACGGCGTGCGCGGAACCTTCGTCCCGCATTTCGCTTCGCTCATGCGGGCTACAACGCAGCCGACGAAGCTGTAGCCCGGATGAGCGCCAGCGAAATCCGGGGTGGCGTTTGCGGGCCTTCTCCCCGCATTTCGCTTCGCTCATGCGGGCTACGACTACGACGTGGCCGACAAATCCGCAGCCCGGATGAGCGTTAGCGAAATCCGGGGTGGCGTTTGCGGACCTTCTCCCCGCATTTCGCTGCGCTCATGCGGGCTACGACTACGACGCAGCCGACGAAGCCGTAGATGGGGTAACGGGCCGGGGCCTTTCCAGCCAGCCGCGCTCGCTACGGCATTGTTTGATTGTGCGCTTGGCACGGCTGGCAGGGAAGGCGGTCGTCCCTCACACTGATGGTGTAGCGGAGTCAGGATGTTGAGGCCTGCTCCAAGCATCAAGGAGGGACGACCATGGACTATTATGCAGGAATCGACGTGTCATTGGAATGCTCGAGCGTGTGCGTGGTGGACGCGAGCGGCAAGATCGTGCGCGAGGCCAAGGTAGCGAGCGAACCCGAGGCACTCATCGGCTGGTTCAGTTCGCTTGGGCTTGAACTCGCCAGGATCGGGCTGGAGGCAGGCCCGCTATCGCAGTGGCTCTATGCCCGGATGAAGCAGGCCGGACTTGCCGTCGAGCTTCTGGAGACGCGGCACGTCAGCGACGCCTTCAAGGCGATGCCGGTAAAGTCGGACCGCAATGACGCCCGCAACATTGCGCAACTGATGCGGCTGGGCTGGTTTCGCCCGGTGCACTGCAAGTCGCTTGGTGCGCAGGAAGTGCGGGCGATGCTGACGGCGCGCAAGCTGGTGCAGAGCAAGCTTTTGGACGTCGAGAACAGCTTGCGCGGGATCTTGCGCGGCTTTGGGCTCAAGGTCGGCACGACAACGCGGACCCGCTTTGCCGGTCGCATCGAGGAGCTGGTGCGGGGCCATCCAGGCCTGGAAGCGATTGCAGCGGCTCTGCTGCGGGCGCGGACGGTTCTGCTCGCAGAGTTCAATGGCTTTGAGAAGCGAGTGCGGCAGACGACGCGCCTTCATGCCCGGGCCAGGCTGTTGATGTCGACGCCGGCGGTCGGGCCGATCATCTCGCTGACCTTTGCCAGCGCGATCGACGACCCCTCGCGCTTCACATCATCAAAGCAGGCGGGACCGCTATTTGGGTTGACGCCGAAGAAGTATCAGTCGGGTCAGACCGACCACTCTGGGCGGATCAGCAAGCTCGGCGATGCGTCCGTGCGCGAGGCGCTCTATGAGGCCGCCCACATCATCCTGACGAAGCCGATCAAGGGCTGCACGCAGCTCAAGAGCTGGGCGATGCGGATCGCAAAGCGAGCCGGCATGAACAAGGCCAAGGTCGCCCTCGCGCGCAAGCTCGCCGTGATCATGCTTCGCATGCTCAAGGACAACATGCCATTCAATCCGGCCGCCAAGGCGGCTTAACAGGAGACCGAACGGGTTTTCGGGCGGGTCAAACACCAGCCTCCCGAAGCGAAGTCCCTTCGCCGGGACGATGGATCAGGTCAGGCCGCCATCCGGGTTGTCGACGCATCGGACAATGCGATCACGCTTCCGTAGATTGGCCGACCTGCTCCTCTTATGAACCCCATCAGGCGACGGCCTTGTGCGCCGATCCCGTACAGAAGCAAGTCCCCGGCGAGTGGACAACGCAAAAAGGGATTGACTAACCAAGGCCCGTTACAGAAGCCCGGATGAGCGTTAGCGAAATCCGGGGTGGCGTTTGCGGACCTTCTCCCCGCATTTCGCTGCGCTCATGCGGGCTACGACGCTACTGCCGCATCGACACAAATCAATCACGCGCTAACCGACGACGTTGTCGTCCAGGAAATGCCGGCCGGCGCGATCTTCAACCTCGACGATCCACACATCGGGGTCGAAACGGATTTCCCGCGTCAGCCGCGCTTCGATATCGGCGTCCGAGGCCGGCTTGTCCGCGCCAAGCGTGGCCGTGAACATGCGGTCGGACGGCCGCGCCTTATCGAAGGCGGTCTGCGGTGCCGGCCCGTACAGGATCGCGCTGCCATCGAGCCGGTTGATCACGATAAAGACCGCGCCGGCTTCCTCGGCTCCGCGCCTGCGCACCACCGCGGACGCGCCCTCGATGTTGCAACGGCGCAGATACGCCGCGACCCAGATGCCGGATTTCAACCGCATCGTCTTCAGTAACACGGGCGTCGGACAGACCGCTATTTATTCCAGCGGACGCCCCGTCATGGCGGCAAGCTCGCGCACGAACCGGTCCGATATTTTTCCGGTCACCGGCAGGCGGCGATCGCGCTCGAACTTTTCGATCGCCATGCGGGTTTCCGGATCCTCGACGCCCGTGAGCCTGATCTGCCCATAGCCGAATTCGGCCAGCGCGCGCTGGATCGCGATCACGCGCTTCGACGGCGCAATCAATTGCGCGATCGGATCGTGGCGCACCGGTTCGGCCGCAGCGGTCCGGCTGTCCTGCGCCTTGACGGTCGAACTGGTGATCGCGCGCAGCAGGCCGTCACTGGCCTCCGGGTCGATCTTCAGACCGGTGGCCTGTGCGAAATCGCGCACCGCTGCATCGGTCCTGGCGCCCCAGATGCCGTCAGCCGCCCCGTCATAGAAACCGCGACGGCCAAGCTCGCGCTGGATGTCGGTGATGATCTGCGTACGGCTGCGCACCGGTGCTTCCGGTGCCGGCACAGGAACCGCCGCGCGCGGCGGCGGCAGCACCGCCTGCCGGTGGGAGACAGGCGCAGGCCGGGTCGCGAAAATCGGCGCCGGATGCGGGCCGTGCTGCAGGAACAGCGCATTGATGAAGATCGCAAACACCGCAAGCGTCCCCGTCAGGACGCCGACGGATTCGCGCGGATGTCGACTGATCGCCTCGGCGAGCCCCCCGGCCCCGCGGCGAAAATTGCTCTGCTGCTGTCTGCGCCTACGCACTTTTCCTGACCTGCTTGTTGTCGGCGAATACGGCGGTGTCGCCGGCTCGCTCGATATTGAGTTTGACCGGTTCGGCAAGCCGGCGTCCGTCGTCGACCGGCAGATACACAATCACCTGCGTGCCCTCGCCCAGCCGGCTGCGGATATCCATGTCGCCGCCGTGCAGGCGCACAAGGCCCTTCACGATCGACAGGCCGAGACCGGTGCCGTCGTGGGCCCGGTCGTAGGACGCGCGCGCCTGGAAGAACGCCTCGCCCAGCCGCGGCAGGTCGTCTTCGCCGATGCCGACCCCGGTATCCTCGACCGTCACTTTAAGCCTTTGGCCGTCGCAGGCAGCGCCGACGACGACACGGCCGCCACGCGGCGTAAACTTGATGGCGTTGGACACAAGATTGATCAGGATCTGATGGAGCGCGCGGCGATCCGCCACGACCTCCGGCAGGTCCGCGGCAATGCGGGTTTTCAGCTCCACGCCCGCATCCCGCGCCTTGAGCGCCAGCAGATCGCAACAGCTGGCGATTGCCGGCGCCGGCGCGAACGGCTCCGGGACAATTGCGAAATTTCCGGTTTCCATTTTCGACATGTCGAGAATGCCGTTGACGACCGACAACAGATGACGGCCGGACTCATTGATCAACCGCGCGTATTCGGTCTTGCGCGCCGGATCGAGCATCAGCGATTCATTGGCCATCATTTCGGAAAAGCCGATGATCGCATTCAGCGGCGTGCGCAACTCGTGGCTCATCACGGCAAGGAAGCGGCCCTTGGCGGCATTGGCGCGTTCCGCCTCGGCGCGCGCAACCACAAGCGCGCTTTCCTGCGTCTTGCGTTCGCTCACGTCGTGCAGCACGGCCACGACTTCGCGCTCGCCGGGCCTCGCCGCAGGTGCGGCGCGGTCGAGCGGACGGCAGTGCATTTCAATCCACACGAAGCGGTCGCCACGGGACTGCGTATCGGAGCCGCGGCGGATGCGGACTTCGACCGAACGGGCCTCGCCCAAAGCAGCCGCGTCGGCAAGCGCCGTCAGATAGGCCGGCCGGTCGGCGACATGCACGCGGTCGAACAGGCCGTGATTGGCAAGTTCGTTGATGCGGGCGCCCAGCAACCGCTCGGCCGCCGGAGAGACAAACAACACGGCGCCGTTGGCCCCATGCCGGGTGATGACATCGGTCATGTTGCTTGCGAGCAACCGATAGCGGTCTTCTTCGGTGTGGAGCAGCAAGGTGCTGGTGCGCGCCAGCTGCTCCACGCCCAAGGCGAGGCCGATGGCGTAGAGCGCGGCGGACATAATGCCGAGGGCTGCAAATGCGCCATGCGCATCGGCCGTCGTCACCGGCGGCGGCAGGACATCGAGCACGCCCAGAACCAGCAGCGATCCGGCTGCGGCCAGCGCGAAGCCTGAGGCCAACGCCACCACCCGGCGCGACGCGGACAGCGCCGCCTCGAACGGAACGACCACCAGCCAGATCGCGGCAAATGAACCAATGCCGCCGGTGCAGCCGGCAACCACGGCCAGCAGGCCGGTGAGCGAGAGCGAAGAGAGCACGTTCGCGCTTTCGTAGCGGCCGGTGCGTGCGAGGAAGAATGCGATCAGGATCGGCGCCACCAGCCAACCGAACACGGCGACCTCGAGCGCACTCGGCGAACCGCGGAACGCGAGATAGACCGGAAGGCTCACCAGCGCGGCCAGACTGCCGAACAGACGCGGCGCGATGAACGCGCGGTGACGCGCAGCCGTCAGCGCATCCAGCCGGGCCGACGGGTGCACCAACGCGTCAACATAGTTCCACACTGGCGTGAGGAAACGCACGATCCCTGTCCACGTCCTGATCGAACAGACGCGCCCCTTTTTCGCGGGAAAATCTAGCCAGCGTCACTTAAGCGAACACTAAGGCCGACTTGTCACGCGGCGAATGTCGCGACCGATGGCCCATTACGGGGCGATATCCGGTCCCATTTGCCGGGCATGGTGAAATTTCGGTTGCCATGCGGGCACCCGGCCCTGCATTCCGGGCATCTCTTACCGATGTGGTAACCATATCGGAGAGCTCGAATGCCTTGTTGCGTAGCGGACGCGCGCCGGTACCTAAAATTTTATTCAATTCCGGACATTTCAAATTCGAGGAAAATTTGAATCTCGTTCGCGTCGAATTTTCTCCAAAATATCGCATCATTGCGAACGGCGGCTTCAAGCGTGTCTGCTAGGCTTTGATCCAATGGCGGAAAAAATGCCGCCGGGGATTATGGGTAGGGGTCATGTTCTTCCTGTTGCGAATGGTGTTCTGGCTGGGACTCGTTTGCGTGCTGCTGCCAGGCGGCGCGAAGACGACGTCGCCGGAAGCCAATATCGATGCCAGGCAGGCCGTGACGCTGGCGAGCGCCGCCGTATCCGACGTGCGCGGCTTTTGCGATCGCCAGCCCGATGCCTGCTTGACCGGCGGCAAGGTTGCCGCCGCGATCGGCCACAAGGCCGAGGCGGGCGCGCGGACGCTTTACGACTTCATCACCACGAAGCTTGCCGAACGGTCTGCGCCTGCGGAGAAGCCCTCCGTCAAGACGGTCACGAGCCGCGAGCGCGGGACGCTGACCGGCCCGGATGTGGCGCCGGCCTGGCACGCGCCGGTTCCGCTGCCGCCGCAACGCGAGGCGCGAACCACCCGGCCGGACGCCTGACCTGTCCGGTCATTCGAAGGCTCACACTCCGCTCATTCCCGTACGCCTGCGCGAACATATCTCCTGTCATTGCCGGGTCTGTCCCGAAAATCCCGGATTTCGCTCACGCTCATCCGGGCTACTTGCTGCTGTCATTGCCGGGCCTGTCCCGGCAATCCATGAGGCGGTTCGGCGTTCTCGGGCCGTAAGGTCTGCGTGCGCGGTGCCCTGTCATGGATGCGCGGGACAAGCCCGCGCATGACGCCGAGGGTTTGGCGAGCTTTTAACCCGCGCCTCGTGCCGAGGCGGATGCGGCTTCAGCTTGTAGCCTGCATGAGCCCCCGCCTGCGCGGGCATATCTGCTGTCATTGCCGGCCTGTCCCGAAATTCCCGGATTTCGCTCACGCTCATCCGGGCTACTTGCTGAAGAGCCCAGCGCAAACACCTGACCCTCATCCTGAGGAGCGCTGCGAAGCAGCGCGTCTCGAAGGATGAGGCCCCCGACGTCGCGCCAGCTTTGACAATTGGTCCCAGTCGCCGTCGATCAATGCTTCCTTCTTGGCGCGCGACCAACCTTTGACCTGCCGCTCCGCGGCAATGGTATCGGCGATCGTTTCGAAATGTTGCGCGAACACAAGTTGAACGGGTCGCCGCGTCGCCGTGTACCCGCCGAAATGACCGCTGTCGTGCTCGGCGATCCGCTCTTCAAGAGCCGCTCGTGTTGTTCCGACATAATAGCTGCGATCGGCGCAAAGCAGAATGTACAGGAAAGCTCCGGACAATTTGGCCACCTCATCCTTCGAGACGCCGCGCTTCGCGCGGCTCCTCAGGATGAGGTGGGAGCAAAGGCCGCGCGTCCTGCACTCAGACGAGCCCCGCGCAAGAACTCAACCCTCAGGATGGGGCGGAGAAAGGACACGCGGCTTCAGGTCGCTTTTATCGGCATTTGGGGCCGGTTCGCAGGCCGTCATGAGGCCTTTTGGTCACGGGCCGATACGGCCTATATATGGACCATGACGACAATCGACGAAATCGTTGAGAATTTCACGCTGCTCGATCAGTGGGACGACCGCTATCGTTACGTCATCGAGCTTGGCCGCACGCTGGCACCGCTGCCGGAGAGCGCGCACAACGAAGCCAATAAAGTGCGAGGCTGTGCCAGCCAGGTGTGGCTTCTGACTCATGTGAAGCCGGACGGCGCGGGCGGCCCGATCCTCACATTCGACGGAGACAGCGACGCCCATATTGTACGCGGCCTGATCGCCATTCTGCTCGCGCTTTACTCCGGCAAGGGCGCTCGCGACATCCTGAGCACCGATGCGCTCGCGCTGTTCGACCGCATCGGCCTGCGCGAAGGACTGACGCCGCAGCGCTCCAACGGCCTGCGCTCCATGGTCGAGCGCATCCACGCGGAAGCCAAGGCCGCGCTGGCGCCGGCGGCGTAAGTCGCGATCATTTCAGGTAGAGTTGCGTATCGTCATGCATGTCCCGGATTGCATTCCGGTGAGCGGGGTCCCGGGTCGGCCGCGCGGGAGAAAGACTGCGGCATCTCACGGCCCTCATGGTGAGGAGCGCTGCGAAGCAGCGCGTCTCGAACCATGCGGGCCGCCCCATCCTTCGAGACGCGGGCTATCGCCCGCTCCTCAGGATCAGGCGGAGAGAGCTGCGCAGTTGTAGAGCGGGACATATGGTGCGATGAAATCCTTCAGTCTCAAATCATCCGCTCCCGTTTTCAAACTCCATCGACGCTGAATGCTGCATCCTCCGCCAGCCAGGTGCGGATGGGCGCACGGGTGCGTCCGCGAGCCTGCGCCGTCAGGCCGTAGTGACGGGCCAGCCGGTCAAGCGCGAGCTGCAACACCACCTTTGCCGATCGTGCCGGCCAGGCGCGTTCGCCTTCGATATCCTCGAGCCGCTTGAGAAAACAGCAGACATCGAGCAGCAAGCCGCCGAATTCGGGGCCGACCGCGTCGAGCGCCTGATGCACGCGCTGGCGCGCGGTAATCGTCATTTCGGGGAAGCTTGCGGCATTTCCACCGGCGGCGTTGCGGCCCGACGAGAACGGTCGCGCCCAATCGGAGGTGATGCGCGGCATCAGATGGGCGCGGGTGAAATCGCCGCGCAATCGCTCGCCGGCCTGGAACTGGTGCGGTTCGATCAATGCACGGCCGTTGCGTCCCCGCCGCCGCGCCAGCCAGGCCAGCGGACTTTCGGATTCATCGACCATAACCGTTGCGCGGCCAAATCCGGTTGCGATCTGCCGTTGCGCCAGATCCAGATGCTGACCGCGAAAGGCGTCGATGGCCGGTTGCTGCTGCGCAATGGCGACGGGCGCAGATGTCCTGGGCGGCCGGGCGTTCATGGCCGCGCCCCTGGTGCAGCGAGGATGTCGCGGGCGATATCGCCGCAAACATCTTCGAGCGTCTGCAACAGGCGATCGAATGCGGGATTGTCGCGCCGGTCTTCGATCAACCGGCAGGCATGTGCCGCGGTGGTGCGGTCGCGGTGGAAGAGTTGGCCAACCGTACTGTAGTCCAGGGCGAAGACCACATGGGCGAGATACATGGCGCTTTGACGCGCAAAGGCAACCGAAGCGCAACGCCGCGTCGGCGCCCGCAGCTCGTTCACGGGTACGGCGAAGGCAACGGCGGTCGCCAGTTCCACCAGGCGGCAAAGGCGCGCCGCGACGGCGGCAGGTGGCGGCATTGGCCGGAGGCAGGAGGTGTTCTGATTTTCAAGCAGGACCATCGGCGATTTCCTTATAGGACTATTTTCCGCACAATATCGTCGATTTTTTGGCCGCGGGGATAAGTTTCCGCGCCCGCCATAACGAATTGATTCAGTGTGCGTATTCCGGAAGGAAAAGACGCGCGGCCGAATTGGCCCACAGGACGACCGAAAATTCATCCGCGAAAATTGCGGAGGCGGCCGGTCCCCGGCCGTCACGCCATCAATCGGTGACGGTGGAACTGCTCAACCGGGCACTATTTCGCGCGGCGACGGCGCTGCTGGCCAAGGCCCATCTGTTTTGCCAATTGCGAGCGCGCGGCGGCGTAATTGGGCGCCACCATGGGATAGTCGGAGCCCAGACTCCATTTCTCCCGATATTGCTCGGGCGTCATGTTGTACTGGGTACGCAGGTGCCGTTTGAGCGACTTGAATTTCTTGCCGTCCTCCAGACAGACGATGTACTCGGGCGTGATCGATTTTTTCACCGAGATTGCCGGGCGCAATGGTTCGGACGGTAAATCGCCGGGCTTGCCAGACACCCGGGCGAGCGCCGCGTGCACCTGGTTGATCAGAGCGGGAATCTCGGAGGCAGGCACGGTGTTGTTGCTGACATAGGCGGAAACAATTTCCGCCGTCAGTTCAATGAAGTTTCCATCGGCTGTGGTGTCGCTCATCGAAGCTGTCCTGCTATGGCGCGGCCGCCGCAAACAGTGGCCCGCAGACGGGACGTGAATGAATATTGATCCTGGTCCCTGCGAATAACAAGCATGCCGTCAGACTTCGTTTTGGTTTTACTATCGAAAACAAATTCCCACAAGAAAAAGATCATCCAAAACTGCGGCTAGACTTCGGCTTTTCCTGCGATTGCGCCAGTCTTCGACAGCAAACGCCCTGCCTTTGCAAGTGCCACTACGCGCCCTTGGCAAGGTGGCTGCGCAGGTCATTGATCGAGGCAAAGCGCAGCGTGCCTTGCGGCAGTTCCGCTTCGATCGAGCCGTCGACATAAAGCGTATAGGCCATGCCATCGACGACACCTGATTTGAGGATCGCTGCGGTGCGTGGCGGCTCGCTTGCCGGACCCAGGTCCGGTGGCTCCGCCGTAGCGGCGGGCTCGAGCGGCGGCGGCAGATCGGGCTTCAGTTCGGGTCCACTGTCGATGCCGGGCGGCGTTCGCGCGGGCCTCGGTTCTGCCGGCCACATGGCGTCGAAATTGTTCGGCAACGGCTGCGCCTGACGGCGCCCTTGCGGCGGTAGAGGCGGCGGCGCAGGCGGCGGCAAATTCCAGGCTGCGTCGGATGGCGCATCCTGACGTCGCTCAGGCGCACCGGACCCGTTGATGCCGAACGGCGCCGTTGGTCTTGCGGCTGCCTCAGCGCGCTCCGCGCGGCCGGGCGGATGGGGAGCCGGAGGAAATGGCGGTGGCAAAGGCAGGTCGCCGTAATCCTCGGCCGGCGCTATTTCGGGATTTCGCAACATCGGCGCGCCAGGTGCGCTTGGCCGCTCGGGATACGGCACGTCGGTAGGCGGCGGCATGCGCGTTTCAGGCGCAAGCGGCTCGCGAATGCCGAAATCGGATTTCGGTTTCGGCGGAAATGGAATCCGGCCGGGGGGCGGCGTCGCGGGTGCCTCCGCCGGGAGCTCGAACTCGAGGGGCCGGCCGGTCCGCACCGGCGTGCGCGCGGCAAGCGCCTCGGAAATCCGTTGCAGTTGCGCAACGGCGCCACCGATCGCAATGACGATCAGCCCGCCGACGGTTGCCGTGGTTCCGGCGACGATCAGAGTATTGCCGAAGCTGAATTCGTTGATCGGAATGCCATACCCGATCATGCCGACGCCAAACATGACGACGATGGCACCGGCGACGAACAACAAGACGGACATACGCGTCACATTCCCCTACTGCACCCGCCGCTATCCGGTACAGTGATACCGGATAACTGCTTCCCCCACCGACAAGATTTTCGCTTTCCCCGCCAACCTCCGCAACTGTTAATGTTAACATCGCGGCCACAGCCGTTAAACTTGATTAACGTCGATCGGCCGGGTTAGCGGCGTTCGCGGGGCTATTTGGCCCCGATATCTGCCGTCTCAGGCCGATTTTCCGGTCAGGACGGGCATGCCGCGGCGACAAGGCGTTGCCCTGCCCCGCGCCAAAGCCTAATTAGCTTAACAGAGGAACCCGCCCGGGACGTCCCGGTTTCATTCCAGTGTCCCGATTCCGACGTTCGCACTCCCTTGCGGCTCCCGCTTTGCGAACTTCGGAATCAAAGGGACACTAGCAACTGAGTGATTCTGGTGCGGTTCAGGGTTTCAAGTTCCTCCCGCGAGTTCGCGGCTACAACAGGAGGAACTTCAAACCCATCGCACCAGCGCATGACCCCCGAAAAGCGGGAACCGGTTTTCGGTAAAGATCATGCGCCAGCAAGATGTCAGGAGCGCACGGTGATTCAACCTGTCCGGATCGCGCTCCAGACCGGTTTATTCCGCGTTTTTTCGATTGTGGATCGAGGAGGATCTCAATGTCGTTCAAGTTGCCCGACCTGCCCTATGCCCATGATGCGTTGGCGCCGTACATGTCGCGCGAGACGCTCGAATATCATCACGACAAGCACCACAAGGCCTATGTCGACAACGGCAACAAGCTGCTGGAAGGCAGCGGGCTCGAGGGCAAGTCGCTCGAGGACATCGTCAAAGGGTCCTTCGGCAAGAATGCCGGTCTCTTCAACAATGCCGGCCAGCATTACAACCACATGCATTTCTGGAAATGGATGAAGCCGAACGGCGGCGGCGACAAGATCCCGGGCAAGCTCAAGGCGAAGATCGACAGCGATCTCGGCGGGGTCGAAAAGATGAAGGCGGATTTCGCGCAGGCGGGCGCGACCCAGTTCGGATCGGGCTGGTGCTGGATTGCCGTCCAGGGCGGCAAGCTCGCGGTGACCAAGACGCCGAACGGCGAGAACCCGCTGGTGCACGGCGGAACGCCGATCCTCGGCTGCGACGTGTGGGAACACTCCTATTACATCGACTATCGCAACCGCCGCCCGGATTACCTGAAGGCGTTCCTCGATCACCTGGTCAACTGGGATTACGTGGACGAACTGTTCGCTGCCGCGAGCAAGTAGCGTCTGCAGCATCAAGACCGTGGCCATGCGGCCGGCATCCAAAACCGCCGACCGCGTGGCCATTGTCGTTCTGGCAGGCGTTGCGGTTGTCGCCGCGCTGACCTTCCGCGACTACGGACTGGGCTGGGACGACCTGACCCATTCGCAATATGGCGAACTGCTGCTGAAGCTTTACGGCTCGGGCTTTGCCGACACGCGGGCGCTCTCGTTCGTCAATCTGTACAAATACGGCGGCGGCTTCGACATGGCGGCAGCGCTCGCCGCGAAGGTGGCCCCGTTCGACCTGTTCGAGACGCGGCGGCTGCTCGGCGCCGTCGTCGGCATCATCGGGCTTGCCGCAACCTGGCGGCTCGCGCGGCGCGTCGGCGGGCCGATCGCAGGCCTTGCGGCGCTCGTCCTGCTTGCGGCGTGTCCGCTCTACTACGGGCACATGTTCATGAATCCGAAGGATGCCCCCTTCGCCGCTTCAATCGCTGTGTTACTTCTCGCCGTTGCGCGCGCCTTCGACGAATATCCACTGGTTACGCCGCGCAGCGTGCTGCTCCTGGGAGCGGCGCTCGGCGCCGCATTCGGTTCGCGTATTTTGGCCCTGGTCGAGATTCCGGCGGCCGGAATTGCGTTGCTGTTGATCATGTCCGAGAACGTGCGCGCCCATGGCCTGCACGCGGCCCTGGCGCGGCTCGGGCAATTCCTGTGGCGGATCTTGCCGGCATTGCCGCTCGCTTATCTCATCATGGCACTGCTGTGGCCATGGTCGGTGGTTGCGCCGCTCAATCCAATCCGCGCAGCTTTTTATTTCGACAAATTCTTCGAAAAGCCCTGGAAGGAACTCTACGACGGCGCGCTCATTGCTGTGCCGGATATGCCGGCGACATATCTGCCGCATCTGTTTGCGCTCAAGTTGCCGGAGTTGATGCTGCTACTGGGGATCATCGGCACACTCATCGTACTGGCCAAGCTGGCCCGGAGCGACCCGTCGACGCCACGACGCGCAAACCTGCTGATGCTGCTATTGGCGGCATTTCTTCCGGTCGCAGTCGCGATGATCACGCGGCCGGCGCTCTATAACGGCCTGCGGCATTTCATCTTTGTCGTACCACCATTCGCCGTGCTGGGAGGACTTGCTGCCGCGTGGCTTTTCGAACGCGCGTCCGCCCATGGCCGGATCGCGCTCGGCGTTATCGCGGCCCTGTTCGCGGCCGGCATCGCCATCCCGGTAATTGAAATGGTGCGGCTGCATCCCTACCAGTACGCATATTTCAATCCGTCGGCCGGTGGCATTCGCGGCGCAGATGGCAAATTCATGCTCGACTATTGGGGCCTCGCCTTCAAGCAGGGCGCCGATGATTTACGCGCGCGGCTTTCGGCGGCGAGCGAACATCCGCCCGAAGGGCGGCATTGGGTGGTGGCGATCTGCGGCCCACAGGCGGCGGCCCAGGTCGAGCTCGGACCGCAATTCGAAACGACATTCGACCAGAAGACGGCAGATTTCGTGATGGCGCTCGGCGCGTTTTATTGCCGGCATTTGCAGGCGCCAATCATCGTAGAGGTGCGGCGTGACGACGTGGTTTTCGCCCGCGTATACGATTTGCGCGGTGGGCCGACGCCTGAATTGCTGACGCTGCCGCCACCCTAGCGGGCAGTATTAGGCCGCATTGGTTTGGGTTATCGCTTTGTGCGCTTCCTGCGGCTCAGGCCGGCTTCTCCGCGCGGCAAGTTTCGGCAGGAGCAGAACAATATCTTTGCGCATTTCCGCGGTGGCACGCTCGGCGGCGGAATGTTTTAGACGCGCACGCTCAAGCTCGACGGTCAAATCGGCGATTTTTTGTTCCGATTCTTCTCGTTCGACCTTCAGCACGGTTTCAAGAAATTCGACATGGCTCGCCCGTGAATCGATTTTTTCCTGTGCCTGCTGCCGGTCACTCTCAAGCGAGGCAATCGTCCGCGCCAGGTCATCGTTTTGCATGTCGGCCTTTGCGCGCTCCATTTGAAGATTCTTTATCTCCGTGTCGCGATCGGCGATCATACTCTCGAATTTCTTGATCTGCTCTTCGAAATGCATGCTGCGGCGATTGAGCTCGCTACGATGACGCTGGTTCGCTTCTTCGACTGCCGCGGCTGTCCGTTCGGTTTCCTCAGGCTTGATCGCGAGTTGTTCCTTCAGCTCTTCAATGCGCTCCAGCGCCGAAGCAATGGCCAATTCCTTGTCGTTCAGCTCCATTTCGGCATCCAGCAATCGTCGCAACGCGCCGGCAGAATCCTGTTGCGCCTTTTCGAGTTTTGTCCGCAGTTCCATTTTTTCTTTTTCTGAATGCAGAAGGTTTTTCATGGCGGCCGCAGTATCGGACTCACGCTCCGCCACCGTTGCCTGGAGTTCGGCAATCGATCCGCACAGGCGTTCAATCTCGTCACAGGCAATTTGCAGTTCAGTCGCCTGCTGTTGGCGGATATTGCAAAGATCGGCGATCTGGGCACAGCGAAGCGCAAGCTCTGCCGACTGTTCTGCCAGCGTATTTTCCAGCGCTTTGACGGGAGCCGCCGGTACGGGTGGCAGCTTCGGCCATCGCCTGCCATCAGGATCAACCGGCGGATCCGCCTGCCGGACCACGCCGGGCTTGCCCGGCCGCTCGATGTTTCCGTGGGCCGGACCGGGAGAACCTTGCAGGCCGCCGGTTCTTGGCGACGTATTCGGGGTAGCCAATGGTACGGCCGCCGGTGGCTGTATGGGGCGGTCATTGCCCCCGCCATTTGTACCGACCTTGCCTGCTACAGCCCCCGGATTGAGCGGACGCTCGGGGACCGGTCGGTTGCCGCCACCCCGATGGACGCTGGGTGGCAAAAACAGTTCATCGTCCAGCTCGAGGTGTGCCGGACCTGGCCTGGATGGAGCTTGGGAGCTGACCGCCAGATTGGGCCTGTCACCGAAACTGGCGCTGAATTCTTTCATCAATAGGGCTCGATCTGGGCGCTGCTGACAATGAGACCCGTACCGAATCGCTCATATTTACTGCCCCTTAACCCTCTTACACGCTGATTAACCGGTGCTTAACGACAGCGGTATCGGCTGCGGAAAAGCGAATACTTCAACCCCCGCGCGCTGTTAGTCGGCAAACTCGTCAGACGGGTCTTTGGCGGACAATTCTCAATGAAACTTTCCGGATCGGGAGGTTCCGGGCCGTCTACCTGCTGACAGCAATGTTTGGACGAAAAAGCGGAGGCCGAGCCATGACGGGGACGGACCTTGCCGGTTGGCTTGCAGCAGGACTGACGCTGGCGACCTTTTCGATGCAGTCAATGTTGCAACTCCGCGCGTCGGCAATCGCGGCAAATGTATGCTTCATTACCTACGGGCTGCTCAGCGGTCTTTATCCGGTCATCGTGTTGCATGCGTTGCTGCTGCCCTGCAATGTACTGCGGCTGTATCAATTATCCGATGGCGTCTCCCCGTCAGCCGAAATACGCCACGACGATAGCTCGACCGCGGAGGGGCGCACTTCGTATCGTCGAATGCATGGGGCATCGAGAGATTGAGCGTTACCCGTGCGCAAAATCCCAGTACAACTCCCGCGCCTTGCGGTAGAGCGGCCCAGGTTGCAATGAGCGCTCGTCGATGCGGTTGACCGGCATGACCTTGGAATAGTTGCCGGAAGAAAATATTTCGTCGGCATTTTCCAGGTCGCTGTACTGCAGCGTGGTTTCGATCACGCTGACGCCGGCATTGCGCAACAGTGTGATCACGCGCTGGCGGGTGATTCCGTTCAGGAAGGTGCCGTTCGGTGCCGGCGTGAACACGACGCCGTCCTTTCCGATGAACAGATTGGCGGTCGCAAGCTCGGCCACATTGCCGAGGAGGTCGCGCACCGCGCAATTGCCGAAACCGCGCGAGTTCGCTTCGATCAGCGCCCGCGCATTGTTGGGATAAAGGCAGCCGGCCTTGGCGTCGATCGGCATGCATTCCATGCTCGGCTTGCGGTAGGGTGAAAGTGTAATGGAAAAGCCCTCCGGGGTGCGCATTGGCGCCTCGTATAGCGTGAGGCACCACTTCGTCGATTCCGGATCTGGCGCCACCAGCAGCGTGCCGCTGCGCTCGGCCCAGTACATGGGTCTTATGTAGAGTGGTGTATCCTTCGGAAAGCGCTTGATCCCGTCCTGTGTGAGCCCGAACCATTCCTCGGCCGTGACCGACGGCCTGAGATGCAAGGCAGCCGCCGAGGCATTGATACGGACACAATGCAGATCAAGGTCCGGGGTCACGCCTTCGAAGGCGCGGGCGCCATCGAACACCGAAGAGCACAGCCAGGCGGCATGCGAGCGCACGCCCATGATCGGAATGTTGCCCTCGTGCCAATCTCCATCATAGAACGACCACGTTTTCGACCAGCCTTGACCCGGCGCCATTCACCTCTCCCGACACTCGAATTTGACCGTCAAGATATTTCCCTGTCCGGCCGCGTGCTCTACAAGCATAACAACCGTGCTGGGAGGATACCATGTCGTCCATCTTCGTTTTCGATGCCTATGGCACATTGTTCAATGTGCACGCCGCGATTGCGCGCTTTCGCGAGCAGGCCGGACCCGACGCCGACCGGATGTCGGAGATCTGGCGCACCAAACAGCTCGAATACACCTGGACGCTGACGTTGGCCGGCCATTACGCGGATTTCTGGACGCTGACCGAGCGGGCGCTGGATTTCTCGCTGGCGCGCGTGCCCTCCGTGGACAAAGCGCTCAAGGCCAAGCTGCTGGAAGCCTATTTCCAGCTCGACGCCTTCCCGGACGCACGGGCGTGTCTTCGCACGCTGAAAGAAGCGGGCAAAAAGACCGGCATTCTCTCCAACGGCTCGCCCAACATGCTCAAAGGCGCGGTGGATGCCGCCGGCATCGGTACCGATCTCGACGCGGTGCTATCGGTGGACGTGCTGAAGATGTTCAAGCCTCGGCCCGAGGTCTATCGTCTCGTTACCGACCATTACAAATGCAAGCCGGGCGACGTGACGTTTGTATCCTCCAACCGCTGGGACGTGATGGCGGGCACATCCGTCGGCTTCCGCGGCATCTGGGTCAATCGCAGCAAGATGCCGGACGAATATCGCGATTTTCCGCCACAGCAGACGCTTTCTGATTTGAGCGGATTGGCTAGTCTGAAGGTCTGATCGACGGGGGCTGGTATGGCCGGGGAGCGCCGCTTATATGCGGCTGCATCGCCCCGACTCCCGCCGTCCCGGTTCCATGCAACCTGCCATTTCCATCACCGATCTCTCGAAAACCTATGCGTCCGGATTTCAGGCGCTCAAAGCGATTAACCTGGATATCCGGCACGGCGAGATTTTCGCATTGCTCGGCCCCAACGGTGCCGGGAAAACCACGCTCATCGGAATCATCTGCGGCATCCTGGTCGCAAGCGCCGGTAAAGTATCGGTTGGCGGTCACGATATCGTTGCGGATTATCGCGCCGCGCGCTCTCTGATCGGGCTGGTGCCGCAGGAATTACACACCGACGCGTTTGAAAGCGTCTGGGCAACGGTCAATTTCAGCCGTGGCCTGTTCAACAAGCCGAGCAATCCGGACTACGTCGAAAAAGTGCTGCGCTCGCTCTCGCTGTGGGACAAGAAAGATTCGAAGATCATGACGCTGTCCGGCGGCATGAAGCGGCGCGTATTGATCGCCAAGGCGCTCAGCCACGAGCCGGCCATCCTATTTCTCGACGAGCCCACGGCTGGCGTCGATGTCGAATTGCGCAAGGACATGTGGCAGGTCGTGCGCAATTTGCGCGCCTCCGGCGTGACCATCATCCTGACCACGCATTACATCGAAGAAGCCGAGGACATGGCCGACCGCATCGGCGTCATTAACAAGGGCGAACTCATCCTGGTCGAGGACAAGGCCGAATTGATGCGCAAGCTCGGCAAAAAGCAGTTGATCCTTCACCTCCACAAAAAGCTGGACGCGGTGCCGACCGAACTTGCCGCGCACAATCTGACTCTTGGCGCTGACGGCAGCGAACTGGTCTTCACATATGACACGATGGCCGAGCGTACCGGGGTCACCGCGCTGCTGGGAGATCTGAACCGTGCCGGCATCAGGTTCCGCGATTTGGAGACGCAACAGAGTTCGCTGGAAGACATCTTCGTTGGACTGGTGAGCGATCGAACATGAACCTCCGCGCCGTCAATGCGATCTACAGTTTCGAAATGGCGCGCACCGGCCGCACGATCTGGCAGAGCATCGTGTCGCCGGTGCTGTCTACCTCGCTCTATTTCGTGGTGTTCGGCGCGGCCATCGGCTCACGCATCACCGAAATCGACGGCGTGTCCTACGGCGCCTTCATCGTGCCGGGGCTGATCATGCTGACGCTGCTCACGCAAAGCACGATGAACGCCTCCTTCGGCATCTATTTCCCGCGTTTCACCGGGACGATCTATGAAATCCTGTCGGCACCGGTGTCGCCGTTCGAGATCGTCCTCGGTTACGTTGGCGCGGCTGCGACCAAATCGATTATCCTCGGCCTCATCATTCTCGCTACTTCATGGCTGTTCGTACCGCTGCACATCGCACATCCGTTCTGGATGTTGGCCTTTCTGTTGTTGACCGCAGCAACCATCAGCCTGCTCGGATTCATTATCGGCATCTGGGCGGAAGGCTTCGAGCGGTTGCAGATCGTACCGTTGCTCATCATTACGCCGCTGACCTTTCTTGGCGGGACCTTCTATTCAACCAGCGTGTTGCCGCCGGTGTGGCAAACCATCACGCTGTTCAATCCCGTGGTCTATCTGATCAGCGGCTTCCGGTGGAGTTTCTTCGAGATCGCGGACGTCAGCCATGGCGTCAGCGTCGGCATGACGTTGCTGTTCCTGGGCGCCTGCCTGGCGACCATATGGTGGATGTTCAGGACCGGCTACAAGCTCAAGAAGTAGTGCTGAGCGCATCCAGAATGCGCGCCCAACTTCTGATGCCCTTATGATAGCATTTCAGGTCGAACTTCTCGTTCGGCGAATGCACGCGGTCGTCGTCGAGTGCGAAGCCGACCAGCAGTGAATCCATTCCGAGTACGCTCTTGAAGTCGGCAACGATCGGAATTGAGCCGCCGGCGCCGACTGTCACCGCCTTGTGGCCCCACTCCTCGGCCAGGACCTTGCGCGCCTTGTTGAGTGCCGGATTGTCGAACGACAATTGCAGTGCCGGCGCCAGTCCGAAATTGCCGAATTCCACCTTGCAGTCTGACGGCACCCGTTGGCGTACAAAGGCGCGGAAAGCATCGCGGATTTTTGCCGGATCCTGCTCCCCGACCAGGCGGAACGACACTTTGGCGCTGGCCTCGCCGGGAATGACCGTCTTGGCACCCTCGCCCGTGTACCCACCGACGATGCCATTGACCTCCGCAGTCGGCCGTGTGGTGACCATCTCGAGCAACAGCCGGCCCTTTTCACCCGACGGTTCGCTGAGACCAATCGGCCCCAGAAACTTTTCAGGCGTAAGATCAAGTGCCTTGAGGTCGGCCTTGATGTCGGCCGGCAGGTCCTTCACGCCGTCATAGAAGTTTGGAATTGTCACCCGGCCATCCCGATCGTGCAGGTCTGCCAGGATCTGCGCCAGCACATGCAGCGGATTTTGCGCCGCTCCACCAAAGAGGCCGGAGTGCAGATCGCGGTCGGCGCAGATCACCTTCACGTCCTCATAGACCAGCCCGCGCAGCGAAGTTGTGATCGCCGGCGTGTCGGCATCCCACATCGCGGTGTCGCAAACCAGCGCCAGATCCAGCTTGAATTCTTCGGCATTGTCACGGACGAAACCAAACAGGTTCTTGGAACCGCACTCCTCCTCGCCCTCAATCATGGTGGTGATCGGCAGCGGCAGCTTGCCGGTAACCGCATGATAGGCGCGGCAAGCCTCGATGAATGTCATGGCCTGGCCTTTGTCGTCGCAGGCCCCGCGCGCGACGATGATCTTGCGCCCGTCGGCAAGCGTCTCAATGCGAGGTTCAAACGGAGGCGTTTTCCACTGGTTCAGCGGATCGACCGGCTGCACGTCGTAATGGCCGTAAAACAGGACGCGCGGGCCAGAAACGCCGTTCGCCTTGCCCACCACCACCGGATGGCCGGCAGTGGAGCGGATTTCGGTCGCAAAACCGATACCGCTGAGATCGGCGGCCACATGCTCGGCGGCAGCGCGGCATTGATCCTTATAGGCAGGGTCTGTGGAAATGGACGCGATGCGCAGCAGCGCAAACAACCGCTCGATGCTTTGATCGATATCCTGGTCGATGCGGTTCAAGACCGCGTCGAGTGTGCTCATGACGGATTTACTCCAAGAATTACGCTTGATATCGCCCGAAAAACCCCTTCAGCCCAGATTTGAGCCGAGCGCAACCCTTTCGGGATCGCACCCGGGGCCGGACGAATAAAGCTAGCAACGCTGCCGGTGACTGAAAAGCACTGCCGCCGGGCGTGACAGTGTGTTGGACGCTCCCGAAATGCAAGGTGATACGCCGGCTTTACGCCAATGATCATCGTTTTTTGGCGTTCCCCCGCGATTTTCCAAGCATAGTCGCGCGCTTCGATTGACCAAATGGAACGATTACCACCCGCAGTTCCTCGGATACTGCTTGCGCTATTGTTCGTCGGCATCCAAATCGAACGCCGCTCCGACTTTCATGTCAAGAAATCGATTTTTTTCGATGGACGAACCGCACTGCCACGGAAGAGCTAGCAGTGTAGCGCATGAACAACAGCGCTCAGCTTTTTGGATCGGTGTAGCGGAATCATTTTACATTTTACTTGACATGCGAGCGCGACACTGCGCTCACACGCTTCTCAATCTGCGCATCAGCCGATGCAATGCGCTTGTCATTGTCGCGATCGGAGTTCAATATTATCGCAACTCGCCGTCAGTGCGGGAGCGTGAGGGGATCATGGACGAACTGGTCGCGCGTCTCGTCGCCAACGTCGGCGTCGATCGGGTTGCCGCGGAAAAAGCTGTCGGCATCATATTCGAGTTCCTGCGCAAGGAAGGGCCCGCCGACAAGGTGCAGGCTCTGATCGACCGTATTCCAGGCGCACAAGCCCTTATGCAGGCACAGGAAGGCGTCGACGCAAGTGGCGGCGGCGGCTTCGCCATGGGTGGCATCATGGGTGCCGGCACCAAAATGATGGCGGCGGGCCTGAACATGGGTCAAGTGCAAGGCGTTACCCGCGAAGTCATCGCCTACGCCCGCGAAACGGCCGGCGAGGACGCGATCGGGGAAATCGTGGGTGCGATCCCGGGTCTGAGTCAGTTTATTTGAACCGGGTGTTGTCGCAGGCGACATATGAACGAGGCGAGGAGGCGCGGGATGTCCTACCCCATCACCGATATCGAAGGGATCGACAACGATGTCGCCTCAATCCTTAAGTCGGTGAGGATTCGCTCCACCGAACGCCTGCTTGAGGCCGCCAGTACCGTGAAAGGCCGCAAGGCATTGGCCATCAGGACCGGATTCGACGAAAAACAGTTGCTGCGCTGGGCCAATGTTGCCGACCGCATGCGGATCAGAGGCATCAGTAAAGAATATGCGGAGCTTCTCAAAGCTGCTGGCGTCGATACCGTGAAAGAACTGAAGTATCGAAACCCGGCTAACCTCGCCAAGGCGATGGCGGACGCTAATAGGAAGCGCAAGATGGTCCGCCTGCTGCCGTCCGAGAAGGTCGTTTGCCGCTGGATCGACTCCGCGAAAAAGCTGCCGCTCAAGATCACCTATTGACGGCCAGACGACTGCTTGACAGCCCCGCGCCGACCGCGCAAAGCGACCGCCATGGCGCTCGCCCGCACCCTCGAAACCGCCCAGAAACCGGCGCAAGACGCGCTTTTGGCGCTGTTTTCGCTCGGCCGGCCGTTGGTTATGGGTATCCTCAACGTGACCCCGGACTCCTTCTCCGACGGCGGCCAGTTCCTTGATCCGGCCGCTGCGATTGCGCACGCCACCGACATGGCCCGGCAGGGCGCGGATATATTGGACATCGGTGCGGAATCGACGCGGCCTTATGGTGGCGCAGTGCCGGTTTCGTCGCAGGACGAGAAGGCTCGGCTTGCTACGGTGCTTCCGGCGGTGGTCAAGCTCGAAGTTCCGGTGTCGATCGACAGCATCAAGGCGGAGATCGCCGCCTGGGCGCTTGATCAAGGCGCATCCATCGTCAACGACGTCTGGGGCCTCCAGCGCGATCCGGACATGGCGCCTTTGGTGGCGGCGCGCCGCGCACCGGTGATCGTCATGCATAATCGCGAAACTGCTGATCCCTCGATCAACATCGTCACCGATGTAACTACATTCTTCGCCCGTTCGCTCGAAATCGCGGCTGCCGCCGGCATTGCACGAGACAAGATCGTACTCGACCCTGGCATCGGCTTCGGCAAGACGCCCGAACAAAGCATCATTTGCCTGGCGCGGCTTGTAGAATTCAAACGGTTTGGCCTGCCGCTTCTGGTCGGCGCCTCACGCAAGCGATTCATTAATTCAGTGACACCATCGCCGCCGGACCAGCGCATCGGCGGCTCGATCGCCAGCCATCTGCTCGCGGCCCATAATGGCGCGGCAATCCTGCGTGTACACGATGTCGCCGAAACCGTGCAGGCACTGCGGGTCACCGCCGCCATCGAGGCAGCGCGATGAGCGATCGCATCTTCATCAACGGGCTGTCGCTGCACGCGTATCATGGCGTGATGGCCTATGAGGCCAAGGTCGGACAGACCTTCACGATCGATCTTGAACTCGAAATCGACCTCGCCGCCGCCGCGCGCTCGGACAAAGTCGTTGACACGGTCTCGTATGACAAAGTCGTTGAGTGCGCGAGCCGGGCTTTTTCCTCCCAGAAATTCCGACTGATCGAGGCCGCTGCTGGCCGGGTGGCCGACACCGTGCTGGCTGCCTTCCCGCGCGTGCTGACCGCAAAAGTGACCATCCACAAACCGCATGCGCCGATTGCGGCGACCTTCAGTGACGTCGGCGTCACGCTGGTGCGGAGCCGCAAGAAATCATGACTGAGGCGTTGATTGCGCTCGGCGGCAATGTCGGCGACAGCCGCACTATTCTCGATCGGGCCGTGACATTGCTCTGCGACGGCAACGACATTCGGCTGACGGCGCGTTCCTCCGACTATCGCACACCACCCTGGGGCTTCAAATATCAGCCGCCGTTCATCAACCTGTGCATCGCGGTCGACACCAGGCTTTCCCCGCGCGATCTGTTGGCGCGCGCGCAAGCCGTCGAGCTGCAACTCGGCCGCGATCGGGCACATGAGAAACGCAATGGCCCGCGCGCCGCGGATATCGACATCCTTGCCTACGATGACCTCGTGCTTGATGAACTGGGCCTGACCTTGCCGCACCCTCGCCTGTTCGAGCGCGCTTTCGTGCTGGTTCCCCTGGCCGAAATTGCACCGGATAAGGTCATTTCCGGCCGCCGGGTCGACACTGCTGCCAAGGCGGTGGATGCCGGCGGGATCGAGCGGCTGGCCCCGCTTCCTGCGGGCGCGGGCACGTAATTTGCTTCACTTGCAATAGCGGCGCCTCGCCGTCTGTGGCAATTTCCACCGATGAATGAAGAACTTCCCCTCGCCGTCGAATTCGCGCCGACCGACGAGGCGCAGTGGCGCAAGCTGGTTGAGGTCGCGCTCAAGGGCGCCTCATTCGACAGACGGCTGGTGAGCCAGACCTATGATCGCTTGCGGATCGAGCCGCTCTATCCGCGCGCTGCCGGGGTAAAACCCGTTGTCGGGCGCGATCCAGGTGCAACCTGGGCGCTGATGCAGCGCGTCGATCATCCCGATCCTGCGGCCGCCAACAAGCAGGCACTGGAAGACCTGGAAAGCGGCGCCACCGGGCTGACGCTGGTCATGGCCGGCTCGGTCAATGCCAATGGATATGGTTTGGACGGCTCGCGGGAAACGCTCGCCCGCGTGCTGGAGGGGGTCCATCTCGATGCCGGCATTCCGATCGATTTCAATCTGAGCCCGCCGACACGCAATGCGATCCGGCATTTTGCCGCACTGGTGAAAGACCGCGGCATCGCGCCCGCGGCGGTCAGTATGCGCGCCAGCATCAATCCGGTTGGCGGGTTTGCGGCATCAGGCGGCAGCCCGCGGCCGTGGAGTGAAATGTCGAAGAATTTTTCCGGCATGGTACGCGAACTGGCCGACAATGGCTTTCGCGGACCATTCGCGGTGGCCGACGGTCGCATCATCCACAATGCCGGCGGCTCGGAAGTCCAGGAACTGGCGTTCGCGATTGCCAGTGCGGTCGCGTATCTGCGCGCGCTCGAAGCAGGCGGCGTTTCGCTCGATGTCGCGCGCGGCATGATCTATTTCCGTCTTTCGGCCGACGCCGACGAATTCATCACCATCGCCAAATTTCGCGGTATTCGGAAATTGTGGGCGCGCGTCCAGGAGGCCTGCGGCCTGGTGCCGATTCCGGCTCATGTCGCCGCCGAAACCGCCTGGCGAATGATGACAAAACGCGACCCATACGTGAACATGTTGCGCATCACGATTGCGGTCACTGCTGCCGGCGTCGGCGGCGCCGACAGCATTACGGCCCTGCCCCACACCGCGGCGCTCGGCCTGCCCGATGCGTTCGCACGCCGCATCGCGCGCAACACTCAGCTCATTCTGCTCGAGGAATCGAACCTGGCGAAAGTCGCCGATCCGGCCGCAGGCTCCGGCGCCATCGAGGATCTCACCAACAAGCTGTGCGCGGCCGCCTGGGTGCAATTCCAGGAGATTGAGGCAGCCGGCGGCGTCTGGCTTGCGCTCGAACGTGGCCTTATCCAGAAGAACGTCGCCGGTGTGCGCGCGGAACGGGAAAAGAATGTCGCGCGCCGCAAGGACGCACTCACCGGATCGACCGATTATCCGGACATTCACGAAAAATCGCCCGCGGTGCTCAAGATCGCACCGATTGTGACACCGAAGGAAAGCGCCGCGGTCGTCACAGCCGAGCCGCTGCCGCGCATTCGTCTTGCCGAGCCATTCGAAGCGCTACGCGACGCCTCGGACCGCATGCACGCGAAAACCGGCACGCGCCCGAAAGTGTTCCTTGCCAATCTCGGCACGCCTTTGGACTTCACAGCTCGCGCGACCTTCGCCAAAAATTTTTACGAGGCCGGCGGCATCGAGGCGATCGGCAATGATGGCTTCCCCGATCAGGCCGCTCTGGTCGCGGCATTCAAAGCCTCGGGCGCCAGGTTCACCTGCTTGTGCTCCTCGGACAGCGTCTATGAGGCCAAGGCTGCCGACGCGGCCAGGGCACTGACCGCGGCCGGCGCAATGGTCTATCTTGCCGGAAGACCGGGTGAGAACGAGGCGAACTGGAAGCAAGCCAGCGTAAAAGGCTTCATTTTCGCGGGTTGTGACGTGCTTTCGACCTTGCAGGCCACGCATGATATTCTGGGGATCAAATGAGTGAGGTTCCGAATTTTGCGAAGATCGATTTTGCGAACGCGGCCGCATCGGCCAGTGGCGCTGACGCCGCGTCCTGGATGACGCCCGAAGGCATCCCGATAAAGCCCATTTACGGCGAGGCTGACCTCACCGACCTCGATTTCCTCGGAACCTATCCCGGCAAGCCGCCATTCCTGCGCGGACCCTATCCGGCGATGTATGCGGCGCAGCCCTGGACCATCCGGCAATATGCCGGCTTCTCCACGGCTGAGGATTCCAATGCCTTCTACCGGCGCAACCTGGCCGCCGGGCAGAAGGGTCTCTCCATCGCCTTCGACCTCGCCACCCATCGCGGCTACGACAGCGACCACCCGCGCGTGGCCGGTGATGTCGGCATGGCGGGTGTCGCGATCGATTCAATCTACGACATGCGCACGCTGTTCTCTGGAATCCCGCTTGACCAGATGAGCGTGTCGATGACCATGAACGGCGCGGTATTGCCGGTGCTCGCGCTCTACATCGTCGCAGCGGAAGAACAGGGCGTGCCGCACGAAAAACTTTCGGGGACAATCCAGAACGATATCCTGAAAGAATTCATGGTGCGCAATACATATATCTATCCGCCCGAGCCGAGCCTGCGCATCATCTCGGACATTTTCGCCTATACCTCGGCAGAAATGCCGAAGTTCAATTCGATCTCGGTGTCCGGCTATCACATGCAGGAAGCCGGCGCGACGCAGGATCTCGAGCTCGCCTATACGCTCGCCGACGGCATCGAATATGTGCGCGCGGGCTTGAAAGCGGGCCTCACCGTCGACCAGTTTGCGCCGCGCGTATCGTTCTTCTGGGCGATCGGCATGAATTATTTCATGGAGATCGCCAAGCTGCGTGCCGGCCGGATGCTGTGGGCGAAACTGATGAAGCCGTTCAAGCCGGAGGATGCGCGTTCACTGTCCCTGCGCACCCATTGCCAGACCTCGGGTTGGTCGCTGGCGGCGCAAGACGTGTTCAACAATGTCGCCCGCACAATGATCGAGGCCATGGCGGCAACCCAGGGCCAGACTCAGTCATTACACACCAATGCCCTCGACGAGGCACTCGCACTGCCGACCGATTTTTCCGCACGCATCGCCCGCAACACACAGATCGTCTTGCAGCAGGAGGCCGGAGCTACCCGCATCATCGATCCGTGGGGCGGCTCTTATTACGTCGAGCGGCTGACTTACGAGCTGGCGCGCAAGGCCTGGGGTCATATCGAGGAAGTCGAGAACCTGGGTGGCATGGCCAAGGCGATCGAAGCCGGCATCCCCAAGCTGCGTATCGAGGAGGCTGCCGCCAAGACGCAGGCGCGTATTGATGCCGGCGTGCAGTCGGTGATCGGCGTCAACAAGTACCCGCCGGCCGAAGACACGCCGATCGACGTGCTCAAGATCGACAATTCCGCCGTTCGCCAAATGCAGATCGACAAGCTCAGGCGGCTCAAGGCCGAGCGCGATCCAGCGGCGTTGCAGGAGGCGCTCGACGCGCTCACCCGCGCCGCCGACCGCGGCAACGGCAATTTGCTGGCGCTGGCGGTTGAAGCAGCTCGCGCCAAGGCAACCGTCGGAGAGATTTCATCAGCGCTGGAAAAGGTGTACGGACGCCACGTGGCGACGATCAAGGCCATTACCGGCGTCTACAAGCGGGAGGTCGGCATGACCGGCGCGGTCGAACGGGTGCGCAAGGCAGTCGAATTTTTCGAGCAGGCCGAAGGTCGCCGCCCTCGCCTGCTGGTCGCAAAGATCGGCCAGGATGGCCACGATCGCGGGCAAAAGGTAATTGCGTCGGCGTTCGCCGATCTCGGCTTCGACGTCGATATCGGTCCATTGTTTGCCACGCCCGTGGAAGCCGCCAGACAAGCGGTAGAAAACGACGTCCACATTCTCGGTGTCTCTTCGCTCGCGGCCGCGCACCTGACGCTGGTGCCGGAGCTCAAGAGGGAGCTGGCCAAGCAAGGTCGCGACGACATCATGATCGTGGTCGGCGGCGTGGTGCCGCATCAGGACTACGATGCGCTGATGAAGGCCGGTGCCGAGGCGATCTTCCCGCCCGGTACCGTCATCGCGGACGCGGCCGAAAAACTGCTCAAGACCCTCAACAAGCGCCTGGGCCACGGCAAAGAGGCGGCAGAGTGAGCCCCTTCATTGCCCGCGTGGCCATTTCAGCGCTTTTTGCACTCTCGCTTTCGGGCTGCGTCGAATCCTCAATTCAGATCATGTCGGACTCCCAGGCCATGCTGGGCCCGCACCCGCGATTGCAGTTTTATGGCCTGCGCGACGGAATTGCGCGCGAGCCCGAGCAGGCAACATTCAAATGGAACGGCTCAATATATGTCCGCACGGGTGGCGGCATGCGCGAGGTGGACGGTTTCTCCATTCATCCGTTCGAAAACGGCAACTATATCGTTCAGGAAGTGCCGGCCAAACGTAAACACATGTTCGAATATGCAGTGATGCGCAAGCTTGTGGACGGTGTCTATCAGGTCATCGTCATTGACGAAGACGACGCGGACGAGGCAACGCGCACGGCCCGCTGCGGCAAAGGCACCAAAACAGATCCGGCATCATGCCGCATCCAGACGCGCGACCAGCTGTTCGCTTTCGCCCGCGCCACGGTGGCCCGGCACCGCGACGCCGGCGGGCTGGTCATCAGGCTCCCTGACGACCCGGAAAAGCCGGCCCGAGCGCGGCGTCGGCGTTAGTTGGAGCGCGTTTCCTTCACCGGCCGGATGGTGATGTTCGCACGCCGGTTGAGAATTGGGCGCACATGCAGCATCACACTGTCAGCCACCATGGCATGCGCTTCCGCGCTCGGATGTACCGCACCGCTGTACAGTCCGGCATAGGCCGGCTGCAGAATGTCGAACGGCAGGATGCCGGCAAGATGCGTGTTGGCGATCATGAATGCGTCATTCGGTGTGCGAAACAAGCGCCACCGGCGAGCGTATGGCAATTCATCGGCCGGTGAATAAGGCTCGAATTCATCGGTGGCCCGAGACTTGCGCGGAATACCCATCATGACGCCGTCGGCAATCGCGCGCCGCGGATCCCGGGCGCAAATACCACGCTTGGCGAATTTCGGCAGGTGCTCGGTCACCAGGCTGAAGCCGGTGCCGGGGCCGGTCGCCAGGCCACGCGGGCAATCCGCATGGCGGCTGGCATTGATGGTGCATTCGAGGCGCGTCTGGAAGTCGCGCAGGAAACTGGCCGTTTCGGCAACGCGCGCACGATTGAGCTTGAGCTTGGGCTGCACATCCATACCGAGCGTCGGCATCAAACCACATAACCCACCGGTCTCGTCGAACTGAATGGGCTCGTAGGAACTCTGCACGACGCGCGACGGCTCAACGCCGAAGCCTTCATGCAACGCCTTCTTAACAGCCTGCAGGCGACGATCCAGGACGCCCAGATAGACGCGCGATACCGACGGTGGGAACCGGATCTCCTGGCCAATCAGGCTGGCGACCGGCGCAAGATCAGACGCACTATCAGTCATTGAATAGGCCGCCAGGCCGCCGAATCCGACATCGTTGCCACCGATAGACAGCAGCACAAGATCAATCGGCCGCTTGCGTTGCTCGGGCGGGCACCAGTGTGCGGTTATGGTGCGCGACTCGATCACGGTGCTCCCGGTCTTGAAGAACGGCAGCGTATAGCTGGCCGCGCGCGTGCGTCCGGCGGCGCCGCCACGGCAAATGAGGTCGCTGAGTTGATCGAACTCGGCGCGCACTTTGTCGGGCTTGCCCTCGCGCGCTTTCATCGGGAGGAACAGGCCTTCGGTCACTTCGGCGCCGGAACAGGCGAACGACAACAGTGTGACTGCGCGGTGCCTGTTTTCGAGCGTCAACTCCAGGCCGACGCGAAACGGATAGCCATATTGCGAGCGGTGGCAGTCGGCACTCAACCAACGGGCGCCGGCTTTATCGAAGGCTTTTTCAAACTCTGGCGAGGTCAGCTTGTAGATAAGGTCTTTCTTTTCGTCTTCCATCAACCGGCGGGGCAAAGTCTTTGGATCGAATTGATCGCTCGAGCTCGC
This sequence comes from uncultured Alphaproteobacteria bacterium, assembly GCA_963828695.1. GTDB lineage: Bacteria > Pseudomonadota > Alphaproteobacteria > Rhizobiales > Xanthobacteraceae > Pseudolabrys. The sequence goes on from CAWHFS010000002.1 coordinate 1,225,419, forward strand.
GGTGCTGAAGGTCTGTTGGGATGGTTTAACCGACCGCGTGGCCACATCCTCGCGCAGCATCGAGGGATCGTAGAGCATTTCGCGGATTGCGCTGAATGTGACCGGCTTGTCCGGATTGCTTTCACCAGACGCGAAAGAATCGCCGAGCGCGGTGATAAGCAGATCCTCGACCACCACATTCGGGTCCTTGAGTTCGCTGCCGTCGGGCAACTTGACGGTGACCTCAACGCCGGACGCGGCGTGATTGAGCGAGAAAGGCACGCGTGCGATGGTCAGTTTGTTCTTGCAGGGCTGCTTGCGACCCTCGACCTTCCCCACGCCGCCGCGCGAACGCCAGATCCAGGCGCATTCGCCGGCGCCTGCTTGCGCCAGACGCTCGAGCGACAGGCCGATCGTGACCGTGTGGGCCTCGGGGAGGACGTAGTCTTCTTTTGCGGTTCCCCAGGAGTATTTGCGCAGGCACTGCGTCGGATAGCGCCGCGGATTGCCCGAGCTCTCATAGCAAACCGAGTCTAACGTCTGCGCCGCCCAACCGAGCCGCGATCTGTCGTAGTGCGCACGCTTGGTTGCCGCGCAATCAGTCGGCGTGGTCGAATTCTTGCAATCCGGATCGTTCAATCGGCGCTCAGTCCGCCAGATAATGTCGGGAGGAAGCTGCACCGCCGATTTGCCGAGCGCCGCCTCGAAGGCGTGCTCGTACGTATTGAAGGAGTTTGTCTGCTTAAAGAAGCGGAACGGACTTTCAACTTCCCAAATCAGATCGGCAGCGTGAGCGGGGTAGACAGCAAATCCCGTCCCGACCGAGCAAAATGCGATCAGGATCTGGAGCAAATTCTTTCGCATGACGTCCTCCGCCCCATCCGCCGGGGGATAGAATAGCCCATTAGAATTGTTAGTCGCGGCCGAACGGAGAAAAGTTCATCGATCGTTAATCAAACCGGCATCCTATTGACTTTACTTGAAAAAGTACCCCCCAAGGCCCCTATTGAGGCTCTGGTTCGAGGCAAACCGATGACATTGCGCACCCAGGAGCACCCCGATCTCGCCCGCGGCATCCGGGCCGGCGACCGCGCAACCCTGGCGCGCGCCATCACCCTGATCGAGAGCAAGCGCCCCGATCACCGCATGCAGGCGCACCGCCTGGTGCAAGATCTGTTGCCGGCGACGGGCAAGGCGGTGCGCCTCGGCATCACCGGAGCGCCCGGTGCAGGCAAGTCTACGACCATCGACGCGCTCGGGACCTACCTGACAGACAAGGGCCACAAGGTCGCCGTGCTTGCCGTCGACCCGTCCTCGACCCGCACCGGCGGCTCGATCCTTGGCGACAAGACTCGCATGGCGCGGCTCGCCAGCGACCCCAATGCGTTCGTGCGGCCCTCGCCAACCTCCGGTACGCTCGGTGGTGTCGCCGCCAAGACGCGCGAGACAATGCTGTTGTGCGAGGCCGCTGGCTACGACGTGATGATGGTGGAAACCGTCGGCATCGGCCAATCCGAGACGGCGGTGGCCGACATGACGGATTTCTTTCTGGTCCTGATGCTGCCGGGGGCCGGCGACGAATTGCAGGGGCTGAAGAAAGGTATCGTCGAGCTGGCCGACATGATCGCGGTCAACAAGGCCGACGGTGACAATGTTGCGCGCGCCAAGGTGGCAGCGGCGGAATATCGCGCCGCGCTCAATATCCTCAAGCCCCAGTCTGAAAGCTGGTCGCCGCCGGTCATCACATATTCCGCACTCACCGGTGACGGAATTGGCGATCTGTGGGCGCAGGTTCTGGCGCACAAAGACAAAATGTGCGCGACGGGCGAGTTGGATGCGCGTCGGCGCGAACAGCAGGTGAAATGGATGTGGACCATGCTGGAGGAGCGGCTCACCGCGCGGCTGCGCAGTGAGCCGGCGGTGCGCGGCAAACTGAAGGCGGCGGAAGCCGCAGTCGCCGCCGGAAAGCTGGCACCGACACTGGCGGTGGAAGAAATCGCAAGATTGCTCGGCATCTAATGGGCATCACCATCCTCGTCACCGGTTTCGGTCAATTCCCTGGCGCGCCGTTCAATCCCACAGGCCCGTTGGTGACTCGCCTGGCGCGCCTGCGGCGGCCGGGGCTGGCGGAGGCGACGATTGTCCCGCATGTATTTACCACCACCTATGCAGCGGTGGACCACGAACTGCCGGCTCTGCTGCGTCGGCATCGCCCCGATGTGCTGTTGATGTTCGGCCTGGCGCCACGTGCCAAGACGCTGCGCATTGAGACCCGCGCGCGCAATACCTTGACGCCAATCCCCGACGCAACCGGCAATGCGCCGCGCGGCCGCGCAATTCTCGCCGACGCACCTTCGGTGCTCGCGATGCCGGCGCCTGCTCGGCGGCTGCTTGCGGCCGCTCGGCATGCACGGGTCCCGATTGCACTATCGCAGGACGCCGGGCGCTATCTTTGCAATTACCTCTGCTGGCGGGCGGCGGCGGCGGCAGGCCAACCGGGCGGGCCCCGGCTTGCCGCATTCATTCATGTGCCGCTCGTCCGGCGCTACCCACTCCCGCGCGACCAGGTGAAGCAGCGCCATCGTACGCCCGCCGATCTGCTGCGCGCCGGCGCTGCCATCATGCACGCAAGCGCGGCAGCACGACGTTAACCTCCCGGGCGCAAGATGCGCCCATGCCGATCGACCGTCGCCACGTTCTGTTGGGTTCCTTGTCGGGTGCCGCTGTGATTGCGACGCCTGCACGATCCGCGCCCCTGTCGCGATACGGGCTCGACGCCGCACAGTTCGGTGTGCGGCCGGGTGCGCCCGGCGATCAGAGCCGTAACCTTCAGCGTGCCATCGACCAGGCTGCACGCACGCGCGCGCCGTTGATGCTCGCACCCGGTGTCTATCGCGCCGGCGGCCTCAACCTGCCATCCGGCGCGAACATCGCCGGCGTGCGTGGCGCGAGCCGCATCATTCTGACACGCGGGCCATCGTTATTTTCCGCAGAGAACGTCGAGAACGTAACGCTTACAGGTCTCATGCTCGAAGGAGGCGGGCAGCAGCTTCCGGAAGGCCGCGCCCTTGTGCATGTCGACGAAACGAAATCGTTCCGTATTTCCGATTGCGGGATCGGGGGCGCCGGCGGCAACGGGATAACGCTCGAGGCCTGCGACGGCGAAGTCATGCACACGACGATTGTTGCCGCCGCTGACACGGCACTCTTCTGCAACAACTGCCGCGGCTTGCTGATCACCGCAAACGTCATCCGGAACTCGGGCAACGGCGGTGTTCGCGTCTGGCAAAGTGCCAGTCGTCGCGACGGCACTCTGATCGCAGACAATTCAATCGAAGATACCCACGCGCGCGGCGGTGGCAGCGGCCAGAACGGCAATGCCATCAACGTCTTTCGCGCCGGCGACGTGATCGTTCGCGGGAACCATGTCCGCAACGCCGCATTCTCGGCAATCCGCAGCGCGGCGGCATCCAATATCCAGATCGTCGGTAACTCGTGTGTCGCGCTCGACGAGGTCGCGATCTATTGCGAATTCGAGTTTGAAGGCGCGGTGATCGCCGACAATGTCGTCGACGAGGCCGGCTCCGGCATTTCGGTGACCAATTTCAAGGAAGGCGGGCGGCTCGCCACGGTGCGCGGCAATGTCGTGCGCAATTTGCGTGCCCGTATACCTGGCACCGACCCGGACACCGAAGGCTTCGGCATCGGCGTGGAGGCCGACACTGCGGTCACCGGCAACGTTATCGAGAACGCGCAGACCGCCGGGATCAGCGTTGGCTGGGGCGAATACATGCGCAATGTGGCGGTGACCGGCAATGTGGTGCACGCGTGCGGCGTCGGTGTTGCCGTGTCAGTTGCCAAGGGCGCCGGCACCGCGGCCATTGTCGGCAACATGTTCGCGAACGCCAAACGCGGCGCCATCGTCGGTATGGAATGGCGCAAGCCGGTGACCGGCGACCTCGCATTGTCGGGCGCCGGGCACTACCCGCAGCTGAAGATCAGTGGCAATCAGGTGAGCTGACGCCACGAATAGGCCGAAAATCGCCTATATTGATCCACGCCATGATGCCCGAACGCCACATGCCCCGCCGCCGTCTTGTCATGCTGATTGTCATTGCCCTGTTTCTCGTACCCATCCTTGCGCGCGCCGCGATTTACATCATTGGCAACGAGCCGCGTTCATGGCGCGACGCTGACTGGTCGAGCACCGGCCTCCTGCCGGCAGCACGCGATTTCCGGCCGGCGCGCGTGATCGTATTCACAGGCAAGGCCGGCGCCTGGAAGGGCGTATTCGCGGTTCACAGCTGGATCGTGCTCAAGCCAGCCAATGCCGACGAATGGACTCGCTACGACGTTGTCGGATGGGGCCAGCCGGTACGCACCAATAACTGGCCCGCGGACGGTCGCTGGTACGGAAGCAATCCCGTGGCGATCGCCGATGTTTCCGGCGCGGCAGCGGAAAAGCTGATCCCCAAAATCAAGAAGGCGGTCGCCGACTATCGCTTTTCGCAGGCCGGCGACTATCGCATCTGGCCCGGGCCAAACAGCAACAGCTTCACCGCCGCTGTGTTGCGCTCGGTGCCAGAACTGGGCGTGGCATTGCCGCCAAATGCGGTGGGGCGTGACTACCGCGCCATTCCCTATGCAGGCTTGACTGACAGCGGAACCGGCGTGGAGCTCAACCTGCTCGGGCTTGCCGCCGTCAAACTTGGCTGGATCGAGGGCATCGAAATAGATCTGCTCGGGCTCGTCGCAGGACTCGATTTGCGCCACCCGGGCGTCAAGCTGCCTGGTTATGGCCGCATCGGCGTGGAATCCCCGGTCGCAACTGCGCTGGCCCGCTGATCTTCACAACTTTCTCACATTGATTTGTCCCAAGGCTCCCGCCAAGCGGGGTGACGCCGACGCGTTCGCCGTGGCAATTTGGCCCCACAACACAGGAACCATCTACCCGATGCGCGATACGTTGCCGCTGCTCGACCAGATTCCATTTCCCGAAATCCGCCGGGGTCAGCTCACCACCTTGCAGATCAACGTCGGCTATCGATGCAACCAGTCCTGCTTTCATTGTCACGTCAATGCCGGACCCAACCGCACCGAAGAAATGGCGGACGGCGTTGCCGACGTAGTGCTGGAATTCGTCAAACGTCGCCGAATCAAAACCCTCGACATCACCGGCGGCGCGCCCGAACTCAATGCCCATTTCCGCCGCATGGTGCGGGACGCACGGACGCTCGGCATCAGGGTCATGGACCGCTGCAATCTCACGATCCTCGAACAGCCCGGCCAGGAAGGCCTCGCTGAATTTCTCGCAGATCATCGTGTCGAGGTGGTGGCGTCGATGCCCTGCTATCTGCAGGACAATGTCGAGCGCCAGCGCGGCAAGGGCGTGTTCGAGGATTCGATTCGCGGCTTGAAGCGGCTCAATGCCCTCGGTTATGGAAGTGATCCGGCACTTCCGCTCAATCTCGTGTACAATCCCCAGGGTCCATCGCTGCCGCCGTCGCAGATCTCGCTGGAGGCCGACTACAAGCGCGTGCTGGGCGAACAATATGGCATCGTATTCAACCGGCTTTACGTGCTTGCCAATATGCCGATCCAGCGCTTCGGCTCCATGCTGGTCAGTAAAGGTGAATTTGACGGCTATCTTCAGCTCCTGCAAGACGCTCATCTCGATGCCAATCTCGATACGGTGATGTGCCGCAGCATGATTTCGGTCGACTGGCGCGGCTATGTCTACGATTGCGACTTCAATCAAATGCTCGATCTGTCGTTGCCACGGCCAAATCTCGCGCGCGTACATCTTTCCGAACTGCTCGATGCGGACATCTCCGGAAACACGATCCGGGTTGCAGGCCATTGCTACGGCTGCACGGCCGGCCAGGGTTCGAGCTGCGGCGGCGCGCTAAAAGAGGCGGCTGAATGAGCGGAAGCGCTGCCGTCAACCTGACGCAAGCCGGCCGCTCCTGTCCGATCGACTACACCTATTCCCCGGCAGCGCTGTCCCTTGTGCCGGATTTCGATGCCAGCACGCTTTATGTGGCAGGCGGTCTCTACGGCAATCTCGAGGCGCTGGCGGCAATTGAACAATTGGCCGCGGCCGAACCGGCGACGCTCGTATTCAACGGCGATTTCCATTGGCTGGACGCGGACCCGGACTGGTTCGCACGCATCGGACGCGGCATCGCGCATCATCGGGCCACACGCGGCAATGTGGAGACGGAGATCGCACGCGTGGCCGATATTGGCGCAGGCTGCGGCTGCGCCTATCCCGACACTGTCGCTGAGGACGTTGTCCGGCGTTCCAATGAAATGCTGGCGATCTTGCGAGAGTTTATTCCGGCACCGGCGCGCACCCCGCTATACACATTGCCGCTCCATCTGGTCGCGCAGGTTGGCCCACTGCGCATCGGTATCGTGCACGGCGATGCAAATTCGGTTGCTGGCTGGAGTTTTGCATACGATCAACTTGATAGTGCGGCAAACAGGCCACGGCTTTCTGATATCGGCGCGCAAGCGAATGTCGACATATTTGCTTCGACCCATACCGGACTTGCCGCCTTGCGCGATTTCGCGCTCGACGGCAGACGGTTGACCATTGTCAACAATGGCGCCGCCGGCATGCCGAATTTTGCCGGGACGACTTTCGGTGTGATCACCCGCATCGCGACCACACCAGCGCCGCATAAACCGCTCTACGGCCTGCAGCGCGACGGAGTGCACATCGACGCCCTCGCCGTTCGCTATGACCGGCGCGCATTCTTCGACCGATTCCTCAAACGCTGGCCGGAAGGTTCGCCGGCATATATTTCGTATTGCAGGCGTATCGTCGAAGGGCCCGACTACAGCATTTCCCGGGCCAGGCCCCGATGACATTCACGATCGTCATGCCGGTCCTGAACGAAGCTGCGGGCATCGAGGCCACGTTGGCAGCGTTGGCACCGTATCGCGCACGCGGCATCGAAGTTATTGTGGTTGATGGCGGCAGCAGTGATCGCACGCCGGACCTCGCACGCCGCCTCGCCGACCGCGTGATAACGGCACCGCGCGGACGCGCAACGCAGATGAACGCCGGCGCCGCCGCAGCGCGTGGTAATGTGCTGCTGTTCCTGCACGCCGATACGCGGCTGCCGGATAACGCTGACCGGGCGGTTTTGGAAGGCCTTGCAGATTCCGGCCTCGCCTGGGGCCGCTTCGATGTACGCATTAATAGCGGCGGAATTTTCAGGCTGATCGCTGCGGCGATGAACGCTCGCTCGCGCCTGACCGGAATCGCCACCGGCGATCAGGCCATGTTCGTCCGGCGCGACGCCTTCGAGACAACAGGGGGCTTTCCGCCGATCGCACTGATGGAGGACGTGGCTCTGTCGGCGCGGCTCAAGCGGGTGAGCCGACCGCTGTGCCTGAGCGCGCGCGTCACCGCTTCGGCGCGCCGCTGGCAGGCGCAAGGAACTCTGCGCACTGTGCTGCTGATGTGGCGGCTCAGGCTGAGCTATTTCTTCGGCGCCGATCCGGCGAAGCTCGCGCGCATCTATGGCTATGCCGACGGCGAATGCGGGCAATCCGGGCTCGCGACCTGAAACGCGAAACCATTGATTTTCCCTCACTATCCATTGCATTTCGAGCGCTGCGAGCCCATATGACAATTTTATGACAAGCGCGGCCAACTCGCCGCCACCGGAGAACAGATTGGCCGGGACCGAACTCGTCATCTCATTCCTCGGCGCCGTTGCCCTGCTGCTGTGGGGCGTGCGTATGGTTCAGACCGGCATCACGCGCGCCTTCGGCGCGACGTTGCGTCACGTACTCGCACAATATGTGCGTAGCGCAACACGCGCGTTTTTCGCAGGCCTCGGCCTCACCGGTATTCTGCAGAGTTCGACGGCCACGGCCCTGCTGCTCGCCTCATTCACGGCGCGCGGGCTTATTGCGCTGTCGATTGCACTCATCATCATGCTCGGCGCGAATGTCGGCACGACTCTCGTGGCGCAGGTACTTTCGTTCGACGTCACCTGGATGTGGACCGGCGTGCTGGCGCTTGGCGTCTTCACCTTCATGGCAAGCGAGGCCGACCGCACCCGTGCGATTGCGCGTATTGTCATCGGCCTGGGGCTGATGCTGCTCTCTCTCAGCCATCTTGGCACTGCGGCGCAGCCGCTGCGGGACTCCGCAGGCTTCAAATCATTCCTGTCGGGATTAGCCGGCGACCCGATCATGGCATTCCTGACCGGAACCCTCGTCACCTGGTTGATGCACTCCAGCCTGTCAATGGTGCTCCTCGTGATGGCATTTGCCGGCGCGCAAGCCATTCCGGAACCGCTTGCGCTTGCGTTGGTGCTCGGGGCCAATGTGGGCGGCGCCATCGCGCCCCTGACCGGCCTCGCAAATTCGCCGCCCGCCAGCCGGCGTGTTGCCATCGGCAACATGTTAATGCGCGCGACCGCAGCGCTGCCATTCCTGTTCCTGGTGCGACCCTGCGCTGATCTGCTTGCGATGGTCGAAAGTGAACCGGCGCGGATGGTGGTAAATTTTCACACCGCGTTCAATCTGGTCGCTGCGCTGGCCCTGCTGCCGTTTGCCGGACTTTACGCCAAACTGACGACCCGCCTGCTCCCCGACCGGCCCGAGCGTGAGGACACGTCCAGGCCGAAATATCTCGACCCGAATGTGCTCGACACGCCTTCGGAGGCGCTCGCCTGTGCCATGCGCGAGACGCTGAATATGGGCGACCGCGTCGCCGACATGTTGCGTCGTGCACTCTTCGCATTCGAAAAATCCGACCTGAAACTGGTGCGCGATGTGGAGCGCGCCGACAATGCGGTCGACTCCCTGCATGAAGCCATCAAACTCTATCTGGTGAAGACGTCCAAGGCCGAGATGAGCGAGGAAGAAAGCCGCCACTATGTCGAAATCCTCACTTTCACTACAAATCTCGAGCACATCGGCGATATTGTCGACAAGAACCTGATGGAACTGGCGGCCAAGAAGATCCGCCACAGCTATACATTCTCCGGTGAAGGTATCGAGGAGATCGGCCGTTTCCACGCGCAGATGATGGGCAGCTTGAAGCTTGCCTTCAACGTTTTCGCGACGCGCGACCTGACGCTGGCGCGCCGGCTGTTTTCCGAAAAAACCAACATGCGTTCCGCAGAGAGTATGGCATCGGAGAGCCATTTCGCCCGGCTGCGGGAAGGCCGGCCGGAATCGATTGAGACCAGCGCCATCCATCTCGATGTAATCCGCGACTTGAAACGCATCCACGGCCACATCGTGTCGGTCGCCTATCCGATCCTGGAGGCGGCGGGCGAGTTGAGCGAGACGCGACTGGTGCCGCAAAACGGCGAACAGGCGGCGGGCAAACCGGCCACGTCGTGACCTACTGAATCCGGATCAGCACCAGGCCTGCGAGGATCAGCAGCGCCGCACCGATGCGGACCGCGCGCAGCGGTTCCTTGAGTACCACCACCGCAATGACGGCGCCGAACAGTACACTTGTTTCACGCAAAGACGCGACGATCGCTATCGGCGCCAGCGTCATCGCCCACAGCGCGATGCCGTAAGACAGTGTCTGCAATGCGCCACCCGCGAGCCCGCGAAGCCAGAAGCGCCGCATCGCCGGTACGACATCGCGGCCGTCACGCCAGAGCGCATAGGGCACCAGTGCGAGCGCGCAGCCAATGAGCAGAGACAACACATAGCCTTGGGGGTTTTGCGAGGCGCGCGCACCGATACCATCCACCACCGAATAGGCACAGATGGTGAGCGCGGTCAGCAGCGCAAAGCCGACCGCGCGGCGGTCGACATGCGCGAACTCACGCCCGCCGCGCGCCGACAGCAGCAAGACTCCGGCTGCGAGCGCGGCAATACCGGCCCATGCCGCAGGGCTGAGCTGCTCGCCGACCACAAGGAGGCTTGCGCCCGCTGTCATCAGCGGCGCCGAGCCGCGCGCGATCGGATAGACGTGGCCAAGATCACCAGTGCGGTAGCTCTCGATCAGCGCGGCGAAATAGAACAGATGGATGATCGTGGAGGCGATCAGCCAGGGCCAGGCGGCACCGGCGGGCATACCGGCGATGGGCAGGCACAGGACGCCAACTACGGCGGAACCGATGGAGATGAGCGTGGTCGTGGAAAGCGGATCGAGTCCGACCTTGATCAGCGCATTCCAGCCGGCGTGACACAGTGCAGCGAACAGGACGGCGAGGAAGACGAAGTTTTCCAATCGTTAGGCCTTCGCCGCAGCCGGCGCCCACAATTTCGGGCCGGCGCGGGCATATTGCGGCGGGCGCGCCACCTCGGCGCCGAGCGCTTTCGCTGCATGCCAGCCCCAATGCGGATCATCGAGAAAGCAGCGCGCCATCGACACCATGTCGGCCTCGCCCTTCGCAACGATGTCCTCGGCATGGTCTGGCTTGATGATCAGGCCGACCGTGCGGGTGGCAATACCTGCTTCTTTCTTCACGCGCGCTGCAATCGGTACGTTGTAGCCCGGCTCGGTCGGATTGCGGGTGTCGGCCGTGACACCTCCGGATGAAATACAGATAAAGTCCAGACCTTCACCTTTCAGCGCCTTGGAAATCGCCACGGCGTCGTCGGGGGTCAGCCCGCCATCGCGCCAGTCGCTGCCCGTGATGCGCGCACCGAGCGGTACGGTTTTCGGCACCGCCGCGCGCACGGCGCGCGCGATCGAGAGCGGAAAGCGCAATCGGTTTTCGAATGCGCCGCCGTATTGATCGGTGCGCTTGTTGGATATCGGCGACATGAATCCATGTGCGAGATAGCCATGCGCCATATGCAGCTCGATTTCGTCGAAGCCAATTCGCAGACAGCGCTGTGCAGCGGTAACGAAGGCCTTGCGTACGCGTTCCATGTCGGCTTCGGTCACTTCGCGCGGCGTATGCCAGCCGTCGCCGAACGGAATCGGCGACGCGGCAATGGTCGGCCACGGATCGGCATCGGCCTTGAGAGCCTGCCCGCCCTCCCACGGTCGCTGCGCCGAACCCTTGCGACCGGAATGCGCAATCTGGATCCCGAATTTCGCCGTCCCCAAACGCCGTACTTGCCCGATGACGCGCGCGAGCGCTGCTTCGTTATCGTCGGAATAAAGCCCGAGGCAACCATGGGTGATGCGACCGTGGCGCTCCACATGGGTCGCTTCGACGATCACCAGGCTGGCGCCGGAATTGGCCAGCATGCCGAGATGCATCATGTGCCAGTCATTGGCGCAGCCGTCATCCGCCGAATACTGGCACATGGGCGAAACGACGATGCGGTTGGCAAGCTCGAGGCCTGCCAGCCTGTAGGGCGAGAAAAGGGCGCTGCTCATGGGATCAGTACTCTGGATGAACGCGCAGCCGGGGCTCAATGCTGCTGGATGGACTTCAGATAGGCGATGATGGCACCGACATCGTCGGCGTCAAACTTGAATTCCGGCATGTCGGGATGCCCGGACATGATGCCCTCGCCCAGGGCCTCCTCCAGGGATTCGATTGGATAGCGTTGGCCAAGTGTGCGGAATGCGGGCGCCTCCTTGTGCGGGCTATCGCCGGTCCGCCCAACCGCGTGGCAGCGCGAGCAATCGCGCGTGAGCAACGCTTCGCCGTGCTTGAGGTCGGCAGCAACCGTCGGACAAGTCGCCGCCGCCAGCAACAGGATGGCCCCTGCCCATAAAGTGATGCTGGTCATGCAGCCGGCCGCAATTCGTCATCGACCTTCGGCCTCGCCGCCAAATCGCGCCAGACATCTGCCGCCTTGATCACATCACGCATACGCACGGCGAAACTCTCCTCAGTATAATAAATCTTCCAGCGGCCGGTGTGATAAAGCTCCCTATAGTATAGCAGCCGCCGCTCGGCCAGAGCGTGCCATCGTCCCGCGACGTCGTTGAAGCAGACGATGCCTGGCATTGCCGAGTGGCCCGATCGCGAAGCCGGTCTGCCGAGACCCGCAACGGGCGAGATCGGCGGCATCCGGCAATGGCACAATGACGACGACGCACTGATTGTGGATAACCTCCGCCTGTTAGCTGATTCGCTAGTGTTCTGAATAGGCTACGAAGCCAAGCCATCGAGATGGGTTGGGGAAAACTCGTGTTGGCCGCAGCGTTTCCTCAGAAGAAAACGGGAAATTCCGGTGTCTTGCCGGTGGCTTCGCCTTCGATGTTCGGCGTTGCGTATTTGATGAAGCTCTCCGGCAATGCCGCGCCCCAATAGGTACCGGTACCGCGCTCTTCTTCGTCCCAGGTCACCGGCTCCCAGTCTGGCGCTGTCACCAGGAAGCTGCCGGAATAGATTTCCACGCGGTTGCCGCCCGGCTCGTAGGTGTACAGATAGAAGCCCTGCGAGTTGTTGTGTTTGGACGGCCCCGCCTCGATGAACACGCCGTTCTCCATCAACAGATCGGCGGCGCGCATGACGTCGTCGCGATTGTCAACCCAGAGCGAGAAGTGGTGCAGGCGCCCGTGCGCGCCTTTCACATCCACTACATAAGCAAGTTGGTGATGGATCGCAGTCGGACTCATCCAGGAGCCGATTTCGGTCTTGCCGTGATCGTAGCGCACCTGCTCGCGCAATTGAAAACCGAGCAGGTCCTGCGCGAACTTTCGGTTGGCTTCGACATCGCTGGCGAGCAGCGCAAGGTGATCGACACGGCGGACACAAACGCCGCGGCCGGTATATTTCTGCGGCAGGTTCTTCAAGGTGGAATGCAGCTCCGGCGGCGCGACGAACTTCTGCTCCTCGTAGTAGATTTCCATCATGTGGCCGTCGGGATCGCGAAAGCGATAAGAGCGTCCACGCCCGAAATCGCCATTGCTCCAGCCCAGCCCCAGCCCTGCGGCCTCGATTGCCTTTGCGCGGCGTTCCAGCGCCTGCGGGCTGGCGGCGCGCCAGGAAATGCATCCGACACCGGCATTGTCAGCGGCGGTCAACTTCAGCGTTGAGGTCGCGTAATCGCCGTAGCCGCGCAGATAGACCGATTTGCCGACAGCGTGCACCGGTTCCATGCCGAGCAGATCGCGGAAGTACCAGAGACTCCTGTCGGGCTTGGGTGTGAGCAATTCCACACTGCCCAGATGCGCAATATCGTGCAACGGTTCCGCCTGTCCCGCCATGCGTACCTCCCTGCCCGCGCCCAACTTCGGTGCGGACTGCTGACGCAGGTAAATTGAGCGGCGGGTGACAAGCGCGCCTTGATCTAACGCAAAGAAACCGTTCAGCCGGATTTGAACTTCTTCGCCAGCGCATCGGCATTGCGGGCCAGCAGGCCGACATCGGCGCCGACCGCCACGAACAGATAGCCCCACGCGATGTAGCGGCGTGCCTCCTCTTCATTTCCGGTGAGAATTCCGGCCGGCTTGCCCACCTTCTTGAGTTGGGTCACCGCGTCCTCGATTGCCGCTTGCACTTGCGGGTGTGCCGGATTGCCGAGATGGCCAAGCGAAGCCGCCAGATCGGAGGGGCCAATGAACACACCATCCACGCCCTCGACCTTGGCGATTGCCTCGATCTCGTTGAGTGCAGGACGCGTTTCCACCTGCACCAGCACGCAGATCTCGTCGTTTGCTTTTGTCAGATAGCCTGGGGTGCGGCCGTAGCGGCTGGCGCGCGCGGCGACCGATACGCCGCGGATTCCCTGTGGCGGATAGCGCGTGGACGCGACTGCGCGTCTGGCTTCTTCCGCATTCTGCACGTAGGGAAACAGCAGCGATTGCGCGCCGATATCGAGGGCGCGCTTGGCCAGCACCGCGTCGTTCCAGGCCGGGCGAATGATTGGCGTCGCGGTGCCGCGCTGCACCGCCTGCAACTGCGTGACGAGGTCGGGAATCTCGTTGGGCGAATGCTCGGTGTCGAGCAGAATCCAGTCAAATCCCGAATCGGAAATGATTTCCGCGGCAATATTGCTGCACAGGCTCGACCACAGGCCGATCTGCAGCTTTCCGGCCGCGATTGCATGCTTGAAGGCATTGCGCTGGAAGTCGACGGACATGGGTTTGCTCAAACAAACTGGATGGCGATGCCGCCGAGCGGGCCGTAGTCGGCGTGGATGGTATCGCCCTTTGCGGCAAACACCACACGGGTGAACGAGCCCGCCAGCACGATGTGACCCGGCTCAAGCGCGGTGCCATGGGACCCGAGCTTGTTGGCGAGCCAGGCAACACCGAGCGCCGGATGACCGAGCACACCGGCGGCAAGACCCGTCTCCTCGATTTCGGAATTCTTGTACATGATGCCGCCGACCCAGCGCAGATCGACGTCCGTCGGCCGCACCGGCCGCCCGCCCATGGCAATCCCGGCGGCGGCGCCGTTGTCGGCCACCGTATCGACGATCTTGCGTGGATCCTGCAGGCGGGCATCCACGATTTCCATCGCCGGCACCACATATTCCGTGGCGCGCAGCACGTCGGTCAGGCCGACGCCCGGCCCTATCAGCTTCTTGCCCAGGATGAATGCGAGCTCGACCTCAACGCGCGGCTTGCAGTAGTTCGCGTGCGGCACCTTCGCGCCGTCGCCGATCATCTGATCGTCGAGGATGTAACCATAGTCCGGCTCATCGATCATCGAAGACCGTTGCATCGCCTTCGAGGTCAAACCGACCTTGTGACCGATGACCTTGCGCCCTTCGGCGACCTTGCGCTTCATCACCTCGGTGGAGATGGCGTAGGAATCCTCGATTGTGATCGCGGGAAAGGTGATGTGCAGCTGGGCCGCCTGTTTACGGTCTTTGGCTGCCTGAATCAGAATATCGGCGGCCTTCTTGCGCTCGGCGTCGGATAGCATGCGTCTTCCCCCCTTATTCGGACCGATGCTGTAACGGTTCGCACAGGAAAATCAAAGGGAGAGTGCTCGCGGCAGTGCATTGCGCGGACTCGCGCCGGCATGGCAGCGGACTAGCCCGCTTTTCTGCCCGGCCGCTTTTCCTTTCTCTGCTCGATCTTGCGATTGGTGAAATGCAGCACGCGCGCAAGGGGCCGGCGCATCGGCGGTACATCGTGCGCAAGAAGCGCGAGGCCGACCGGCAGCATCCACAGGCCGAGCACCGGCAGGACACTCAACACGCCGCCACCGGTGAGCGCGATGCCGGCCGACACGCGCACCCAGACCGCGTCCGGCTCGCGCAGCCGCGTGAGCTTGCGGCCGGCCCAGTCGGGCATATGCCCCTGCAGGCGGTCCATTTCCTCGTGAAAGTCCGGCTTGTGGTTCATGGCAGATCAAAGGCCAGGGCCGGAATTTGTTCCAGCCTTAATGCTTCAGTTTCGGGTCGACCTTGAAGCTCGCCTCGGTTTTCTTGGTGATTTCATCGACTGTCACGCCGGGAGCGACCTCGATCAGCGTCATACCGCCGCCTTTACGGTCGATGTTGAACACGCCCAGGTCCGTGATCACCATATCGACCACGCCTGCGCCGGTGAGCGGCAGATTACACTTGTGCAGAAGCTTCGGCTGATCCTTGGCGGTGTGCTCCATGATGACCACCACCTTCTTGACGCCGGCGACCAGGTCCATGGCGCCGCCCATTCCTTTCACCATCTTGCCGGGGATCATCCAGTTGGCGAGATCGCCGTTCTCCGCTACCTGCATGGCGCCGAGCAGCGCGAGATCGATATGGCCGCCGCGGATCATGGCGAATGACTCGGCGCTCGAGAAAAAGCTGGTGGTCGGCAGTTCCGTGACGGTCTGCTTGCCGGCATTGATCAGGTCCGCGTCCTCTTCGCCTTCATAGGGGAAGGGCCCGAAGCCGAGCATGCCGTTCTCGCTTTGCAGCTGCACGGTCATACCGTCGGGAATGTAGTTCGACACCAGTGTCGGAATTCCGATGCCGAGATTGACGTAAAAGCCGTCACGCAATTCCCTGGCGGCGCGTTCGGCCATCTGGTCGCGGGTCCATACCATTTAAACTTCCTCTCCGGTTCCGGCAGGCGCAGCGTCGCGCTTGCGCACGGTACGCTGCTCGATGTGTTTGACGGCGTTCGGAACATGGATCATGCGCTTGACGTAAACGCCCGGCGTCACGATGTGATCGGGGTTGAGATCACCGGCATGTACCAGGTGCTCGACCTCGGCAACGGTCACCTTGCCGGCAGTCGCCATCATCGGATTGAAATTTCGCGCGGTCTTCCGATAGACGAGATTGCCTTCGTGGTCGCCCATCCAGGCGTGCACGATCGACAGATCCGCAACGATGCCCCGCTCCATGATGTAGCGCTCGCCGTCGAACTGGCGTTCCTCCTTGCCTGCTGCGATGTCTGTTCCGGCGCCGGTGCGGGTGAAGAACGCCGGGATGCCGGCGCCGCCGGCGCGGATGCGCTCGGCAAGCGTGCCTTGCGGGTTGAATTCGATTTCGAGTTCACCCGCGAGATATTGCTGGGCGAACAGTTTGTTCTCACCCACATAGGACGAGATCATCTTCTTGACCTGCTTGGTCTCCAGCAGCAGGCCGAGACCGGCACCGTCCACGCCGGCGTTGTTCGATACGATCGTGATATTTTTCACGCCGGAATCCCGGATCGCCTTGATCAGCGTCTCCGGAATGCCGCACAGGCCGAAGCCGCCGGCCATGATCAACATGCCGTCCTTGAGCAGCCCGGCAAGCGCCGCATTGGCATCGGGATAGATTTTCTTCATGGGGTATGGCTGCTCCGCTCTCCGGCAAGAAACCTATTGAAACATCATTCCTGCGTCCGTTTGCAAGTCTATCGCGGATTGGCCGGCGGGGTGATGTCGGTGACCGGATTTTTCGGTGGCGTGATGTCCGTCACCGGATTGCGCGGCCGCACCGGGGCGGCTGGCTGCGCCGCGGCCGGAGGCGGCGCCGCCGTGGGTGGCGCCTTTTCGACGGTGAGGGTCCTGGGGAGAAACGGTACGTGATGCGGGTAATAGGTCCAGAATATGAACATGATTGCAAAGAACAGGGCCGACAGGAGGGCTGCCATGCCGCGCCCCCGGAACGACAAAAGGTTGCCGATCCCGGTCGCAACAAAAACGAACAACGCCAGGAGAATGACATAGAGCCAATCCACGCTGGCCAGATCGATCGGCATCGAATGACATCCTTTCAGACCAAACTCGCGCCCGGCGAATATTAACGCAAACCCACGATGCGGGTCACCCGAGCGCCTGGATATTTTCCAATTGCATTTTTGCCACTATACAGGCGCCTCCATGCCGCAAGTCCTCATTCTCACCGAAGTCCAGGAATCCATGCGGGCCCGCTACAAGGCCATGCTGATGGAGCGGTTTCCGGAACTGACCATCAACGTGGTCGGCCACCATACGCAGGTCGATCCCTATATCGCCGATACCGACATCCTGCTCTGCTTTTCGCCACCCATGGCCGACCATGTGGTGCGGGACGCGCCGAAATTGAAATGGATTCAGGCGCTCGGAACCGGTGTTGACAACATCATCGACCTGCCCTCGCTCGGCAAGGAGGTAATCGTCACCAATGTCCGCGGAATCCATGGCGCGCCGGTTTCGGAAGCGACCATTGCCTACATGCTTTCGCTCTCCCGCGACATGCCGCGCTCGGTCCATGCGCAGGACCGCAGCCAGTGGGAGCGCTGGCCTTCGCAACTGCTCGACGGAAAGACGGTCGGCATTTTCGGTGTTGGCCTGATTGCGGAATATCTGGCGCCGATCTGCAAGCAGTTCGGGATGAAGGTTGTCGGGATCAGCGGCTCCCCGCGCAGTGCACCCGGCTTTGACCGCATGGTCAGCCGCGACGACCTTGTGACGACAGTGGGCGAACTCGACTATCTGGTAGCGCTTGCGCCGCTGACGCCGGAGACCCGCGGCATCATCGGCGCGAAAGTGTTCGACGCCATGAAGCCGACCGCCTATCTGATCAATGTGGCGCGCGGCGGAGTCGTGGATGAGCCGGCAGTGATGGCCGCGCTCGAATCCGGCAAGATCGCCGGCGCCGCGCTCGATGTTTTCTCGAATGAGCCATTGCCGAGCGACAGCCCGCTGTGGAAGGTAAAGAATCTGACGATCTTTCCGCATCTTGGCGGCTATTCCCAAGGCTATGAGCAGCGCGCCATGCCCACGATCGAGGGCAATATGCGCAAGTTTCTCAGCAACGACCTCAAATCTATGATCAATATTGTGCGCAAACCCGCGTCCTGGGGAGAGTAACGCCATGGCTTTATCGGAACGCCTGAACACCCCGATCTCCAACGCCGAGCTTGAGCGCCGCTGGAAGGCGGTGCGCGCCGCCATGGAGCGCGAAAAGATCGACGTGCTGCTGATGCAGAACAATAACGACCACATGGGCGGCTACGTGCGCTGGTTCACCGACATGCCGGCGACCAATGGCTACCCGAATACGGTGATCTTTCCGCGCGAGGACGAGATGACCGTGGTGTGTCAGGGCCCGTTCGGCGGCGGGGAGACTACGGCGCAAGGCGACCAGAAATGGCGCGGCGTCAAGCAAATCCTGACCACGCCGAGCTATGCATCGGCGCACTACACGAAGGAGTACGATCCCGAGCTCGCGGCCAAGGGATTGGCGCCCTTCGCCAAGGGTACCATCGGCTATGTCGGCACGTATCAGATGTCCTATGCGATGCTCGACTACATCAAGCGCGCGTTTCCGAATGCACGCTACGTCGACGCATCCGACATGGTCGACCGGATCAAGGTCATCAAAAGCCCGGAAGAGATGGAACTGGTCAAACGTGCGGCGCTGATGCAGGACGGCGCCATGCGCGCGGCATTCGCGGCGGTGAAGCCCGGCATGCACGACACCGAGGTCGCCGCAGTCGCGCAGCATTACAGCCAATGTCACGGCAGCGAGAACGGCATTTATCTCTGCGCATCGATGCCGCTCGGCACGCCGAGCAAATTCGGCAACCGACATGTGCAAAACCGCGTGATCCAGAAAGGCGACCAGATCGCGCTGCTGGTGGAAGACAACGGACCCGGCGGCATGTACACCGAGCTCGGTCGTTCCTGCGTGGTCGGCGCCAAGGTGCCGCAGGCCATGAAGGACGAACTCGCCTTCTGCATGGAGTTGCGCAAGATGACGCTCGACCTGCTGAAGCCCGGTGCGTCGTGCAAAGACATCTGGGACGCCTTCAACGAATTCATGCGCAAGAACGGCAGGCCCGGCGAGTCGCGCCTCTATTGCCATGGCCAGGGCTACGACCTGGTGGAACGCCCGCTGGTGCGCAATGACGAGCCGATGACCATCGAAAAGGACATGAACATCGTCGTGCACCCGACCTATATCCACGCCGGCTATCTCAACTGGCTGTGCGACAACTACCTGATCGGCGGCAACGGGCCGGGTGACCGGCTGCACCAGTTCCCGGAAGAGATCGTCGAGGTCGGCTGACGGCAGCGCTTTGCGGCTTTCGTCGCCACCGGTTGGCGATCTGCCAAATTTTTGAGCATGAACCGGGTCGCGCCTGAAATGCGCGGCCGGCCGCGGGCCTTCCCGTAACGTATTGTTCTCAAAAACAAATAGCCCCTGGCGGGATGCCGGGCACGGCCATGAATTGTTGGCACAGCGCTTGCGAGTCTTGCCATTGCATACAATTCGCCTTCGCCGTTTGCGGGGCGATGAGCCGCGGCAACCCGCGAGGTGCGTGATGAAGACCAACATAATCGCCGAGCCGCATCCGCTCACGATCGAGCTCGACCGTACGGCCCTGATCATCATCGACATGCAGCGCGACTTCCTGGAGCCGGGCGGGTTCGGCGAGACGCT
The DNA here is from genome assembly GCA_963828695.1 of uncultured Alphaproteobacteria bacterium. Classification (GTDB taxonomy): domain Bacteria; phylum Pseudomonadota; class Alphaproteobacteria; order Rhizobiales; family Xanthobacteraceae; genus Pseudolabrys. The sequence continues at coordinate 1,245,105 of CAWHFS010000002.1, forward strand.
CGGCAACGACGTCTCACGGCTGCAGGCGGCCGTGAAGCCGCTACGAACCATACTCGACGCCGCGCGCGCCGCGGGGCTGCTGGTCATCCACACCCGCGAAGGCCACCGCCCCGATCTGACCGATGCGCCGCCTTTCAAGATCGAGCGCGGCTCACCCAGCAAGCGCATCGGCGATCCCGGCCCCATGGGCCGCATCCTGGTGCGCGGCGAACCGGGCCACGACATCATTCCCGATCTCTATCCGATCGAGAACGAACCGGTGATCGACAAGCCGGGCAAAGGTGCGTTCTATCAGACAGATCTGGAGTCCACGATGCGCAATTGCGGCATCGAGAACCTGATCGTCACCGGCGTCACCACCGAAGTCTGCGTCAACACAACCGTGCGTGAAGCCAACGATCGCGGCTATCGCTGCATCGTGCTCGGTGACTGTTGCGCGTCTTATTTTCCGGAATTCCACGAGATGGGCCTGAAGATGATCAAGGCCCAGGGCGGCATCTTCGGCTGGGTTTCGGATTCCAACAACATGCTCGCAGCGCTGTCGCGCGCGAACAACGCGATCACACGACGTAACGCCTGAATCGGGGAGCTGCTCATGGCGACAACCGGCAAATCGACGACATTCGAACCGAAACTGTGGACCCCAGGCGACTGGAACGCCTTCTTTGGTTTCGGCACTAACATTCTGGTCAACATGCTGGTGCTCACCGGATTGTTGCGCTTCGTGCTCAAGATGCCGGACGTAATCGTCTTCGGCCGCATTCTGCCGGCGCTCGGCCTGATGATGTGCCTGTCGACATTCTATTACGCATACCTCGCCTATTCGCTGGCCAAGAAGACCGGCCGCAGTGACGTCTGCGCCATGCCGTCGGGCGTCAGCGTGCCGCACATGTTCATCGTCACATTCGTGATCATGCTGCCGATCACGCTGAGCACAAAGGACCCGGTCAAGGGCTGGGAAGCGGGGCTTGTCTGGGTGTTCTTCCAGAGCTTCATCCTGATGATCGGCGGCTTCATCGCGCCCTATATCCGCAAGATTACACCGCGCGCGGCCCTGCTCGGGACGCTTGCCGGCGTCTCGATCACCTTCATCTCGATGCGGCCGGCGCTCGAGATGTTCATGACGCCGCAGATCGGGCTCGTGTGCTTCGCCATCATCATGGTGAGCTGGTTTGGTGGCGTGAAATATCCCAAGGGCATCCCGGCCGGACTGGTCGCCATTGCCGTCGGCGTGGTGATCGCCTGGGGATCGAACCTGTTTGGGCTCGGTCTTGGCGGCGTCAATCTCGCCAAAGTCTCGGCGGCATTCTCAAGCTTTGGCTTTTCCGTTCCGCTGCCGGCATTTGATCACGTTTTCTCCGGCTTCCAGTTCCTCGGCGTCATCCTGGTCACCGCCATCCCGTTCGGCATCTATGACCTCGTCGAAGCCATGGACAACGTCGAGAGCGCGGAAGCGGCGGGCGATCACTTTCCCACCACGCGCGTGCTCACGGCCGACGGCGTGGTCAGCCTGATCGGCTGCCTGATGGGCAACCCGTTCATCAACGCGGTCTATATCGGCCATCCCGGCTGGAAAGCGATGGGCGGACGCATCGGCTATTCCGCTGCCACCGGGCTGATGGTGATCGTGCTGTCGTGGTTCGGCGTCATCTCGCTGATGCTGGCGGTGATCCCGGTCGTCGCGATCTCGCCGATCCTCCTCTACATTGGCATGCTGATCGGCGCACAGGCGTTCCAGACGACGCCCAAAAGCCACGCCCCGGCGATCGCGCTGGCGCTCACGCCACATCTGGCTGCCTGGGGCAAGACCATGCTGGACGGAGCGCTCGGCGCGGCCGGCACAAGTGCTGCCGCCGTCGGCATGGACAAACTGGGCAATGTCGGCGTGCTTTATCAGGGCCTTGCCGTCATGGGCGAAGGCTCGATCCTCACCGGACTGGTGCTGGCCGCGGTCGGCGTGTTCGTGATCGAGCGGGAGTTTGCCAAAGCCTCGGCCTTCGCACTGTCGGGCGCGGTGCTCACTTATTTCGGCTTCATGCACGGGCCGGCGGTCGGTATCGGCAACGGCTTCGGCGTCACGCCGGCGGTCGCGCTCGCCTATGCGGTGGTGGCGGCCTTCCTGTTTGCGCTCAGCCGCAGGCCGAGTTTCGTCACCATGCCAAGCGCGGTGCCGGCGGAATAGCCGGTTGCGCGTATAGGCGATTTTTCGCAAAAGGAAGCGGCGTTGCCTTTGACCGGGCGGCGCCGCTCTTGTCTGCATGGGGGCCATTTGGCCGAGACAGTCGCCGCAATCGTTGCCGCGCACCGGGCGGGCAAGCTGACGCCGGAACAGACGGTGTCCCGCTCCTATGCGCGCCTGCGCGCTATAGGCGACGAAACGATCTTCATCAGTTTGCGCCCCGAGCAGGAAGCGCTTGCCGAAGCTCGCGCGCTGGAAAAGGCAAACGTCACGCTGCCGCTCTTCGGCGTGCCGGTCGCGATCAAGGACAATATCGACGTTGCGGGAATGGCGACCACGGCCGCCTGCCCCGCCTTCGCCTATCGGCCCGGCCACGATTCCACGGTTGTGGCGCGACTGCGCGCGGCGGGCGCGATCGTCATCGGCAAGACCAACCTCGACCAATTCGCCACCGGGCTCGTCGGCGTGCGCTCCCCCTATGGCGTGCCGCGCAATCCGTTTGATGGCGAACTCATTCCGGGCGGATCGAGTTCCGGTTCGGCCGTTGCCGTCGCCACCGGTATCGTGCCACTGGCGCTCGGCACCGATACCGCCGGCTCGGGACGCGTGCCGGCCGGCTTCAACAATATCGTGGGTCTGAAGCCCAGCCTTGGGTTGATTTCCACCCATGGCGTGGTGCCGGCCTGCCGCACGCTCGACTGCGTGTCGATATTCGCGCTGACCGTCGACGATGCCTGGAGCGCGCTCACTGCAACTGCCGGTTCAGATATTCATGACCTTTATTCGCGCGCGCGTCCCCTCGAAGACATCGCCACTGCGCCGCCAATCACAAAGCTGGGGGTACCGCGTACCGGAGACCGGCTGTTCTTCGGCGACGCCGCCTATCAAGCCGCCTACGATACTGCGGTCGCGCGACTGGCGCGCGTCGGTGCCGAGATCGTCGAGATCGATATCAAGCCGTTCTATGAAACGGCACGGTTGCTCTACGAGGGCCCCTGGGTGGCCGAACGAACCATCACGGTACGGTCGCTGCTGGCCTCGGATCCGGAAGCGATCCATCCGGTCACGCGCGACATCATCCTAAGCGGATTGCGGCCGACCGCGATCGACGCCTTCACCGCTTTCTACAAATTGGAGGAATTGCGGCGCGTCGCCGATCACACGTTCCGGAAAATCGACGCGCTGGTCCTGCCGACGGCGCCGACGATCTACACCGTCAAGCAAGTGTTGGCCGATCCGATACAACTCAACAGCCGGCTCGGCACCTATACCAATTTCGTCAATCTGCTCGACCTCTGTGGCCTCGCACTCCCGGCAGCGTTCACGGACAAGGGCGTGCCGTTCGGCATCACACTGCTTGCTCCCGGCGGCCAGGACGCAAGGCTCGCGCGTCTCGGAGCAAGGTTCCACACCGACACGGAACTGCCGCTCGGCGCGTTAAAGGTGCCGCAAACTGTCTGACCTTAGAGCGATTCCGTATAGTGCTCGTATTCATCGCGCACCGTGATGATGTGCGCATGCATCGCGCCACTCGCGCCGGCGCGGTCGCCGCGCAAGATCGCTTCCACCACCCGGTCGTGCTCAATATGAGACTTCGCAAGCCGGCCGAGAATGCGGAACTGCGCGCGGCGGAACGGCTGTACCCTCACCCGCGTCGCCAGCGTCATTTCAGCCAGATAACTGTTGTGCGAGCCGGCATAGATGCTGGCATGAAACGCTTCATTGACCTCGTGATAGCGTTGCGGATCGCCGCTCTGTATCAGTATGCGCAGTCTGTCGTGGATATTTTCCATCGTCAGGCGCTCGGCTGCGCTCATGCGTTCGGCAGCAAAGCCTGCACACAGCGCTTCAAGCTCGGCCATCACCTCGAACATGCCGGCAAGATGCTCGGCGCTCGGTCGTGCCACCACAGCGGCGCGATGGGCGCGCGCATCGACCAGTCCGCTCGCCGCCAACAGGCGGATCGCTTCGCGCACCGGCGTGCGTGATACCCGGAAACGGCGCGCCAGCGCCGTCTCGTCGAGCGCAGCACCGGGTGCCAGCGTGCCGCGCACGATCTCGTCGGCAAGCTGGAGACGCAATTCCTCGGTGCGCGTCGTGCGCTTCGGTGCGACCGCCGGTGCTGGTGTGCTCGACTGGAGGCTCATGAACTCCTGCCTGGCTTGTCGATGAGGCTGACATGCGCGGCGACCACGCGCCAACCTTCAGGAAACTTGACCCAGGTCTGCATCTGCCGGCCGATTTTCCCAGGCGCCGAAGGCCGCTCGTAAAGCGTTGATGCAACAGCAAAATCACGCCCGAACGTGGTGATGACGGTACGCGACAAAGTGCGGCCGAGTGCGACCGGCGAGCGCGCGGCGCGGAACGCCTTGATCTCGTCATAGCCATAGAGAATTTCGCCGCCGCCATAGCGGATGGTGCGCGCATCGTCGCGGAATAGCGCGTTGAGCGCCGGCACGTCGTTTGACACAAGCGCCTTCTCGTAGACCTCGAACGCCTGTCTCACTTCGGCCACGACCTCCGGCAGGTCGATGTCCATATCTGCCACTCCCTAGATATTCGGTTTCGGCGCGGCAACCGCGCCGGCTTTTTCGAGCGCATATGCAACCCGCAAGGCGACATCCTCCCGCCAGGGCGCGGCGATGATCTGCACGCCAATCGGCATAGGCGCCAAGGGCACCGGTACCGCAACCACCGGCAGACCGATGAATGAGATCGGCTGGGTGTAGATGCCCATGTTCGGGCGCACTGGCAATTCGACCCCGTCGAGCGTGAATGTCTGTTGGCCGATCTTGGGCGCCGTGCAGGGCGTGGCGGGTGCGAGGATGACGTCACACGACCTGAACAGTTCAAGCACGTGCGCCTGGTACCAGCTGCGGAATTTCTGCGCCTTCACGACCAAAGTCGCCGGCACCATGGCCGCGGCGATCAGCCGGTCGCGCACCGCGGGGTCGAAATCGCGCGCCTGGGTCCGCAAGCGGTCGAGATGAAGACTGGCGCCCTCGGTCGCGGCGATCACATAGGCAGCCGAGCGGGCACGCATGGCCTCAGGAATCTCGACCTCGTTGCGCACGCCAAGCGCATTGGCAACGCGCTCAAGCGCGGTCAACGCCTCTGGAAATGCGCCTTTCTTGAAATAGCCGCCGGCGACCGCAATGCGCAGTCCATTGATGCCGCGATCCAGCAACGGTGTCGCAGGTTCAAGAACGCGATTGGTACAGACCGGATCTTCCTGATCGGGGCCCTGCATGGCGTCATAGCTCAACGCGAGATCGCGCGTACTGCGTGCAAACGGACCGAGATGGTCGAGGCTCGCCACGAACGGAAACGTGCGTGCGCGCGTGAGCCGGCCATAAGTTGGCTTGAGGCCAAAAATTCCGCACAGCGACGACGGTACCCGGATCGAGCCGTTGGTGTCGGAGCCCAACGCAAGCGGCACCAGCCCGCCGGCAACCGCGCCGCCCGAGCCGCCGGACGAACCGCCGGTCATGCGCGTCACGTCGTGCGGATTGCGCGAAGGGCCGTCATGTACATTTTCGCCGGTGAAGTCGTAGGCATATTCGCCCATGTTGAGCGCGCCAAGGAGCACCGCGCCGGCCGCCTCCAGCCGTTCGATCAGCGGAGAATCCCTTTTTGCCGGAGGATGCGCACGATTGATCTTGGAGCCGGCGACGGTCGAAAGGCCCTCGATATCGAAAAGGTTCTTGACCGCGAATGGTACCCCGGCAAGCGGCAGCTTCGTTCTATCGCGAGCGCCATCGACGGTGCGCGCCTTCGCGCGCGCACGCTCGGCGGTCACCGCGGTAAACGCATTGAGCTTTGGGTTCAGTTCTTCGATACGGGCGAGCGCCGCATCGGTTACGGCGAGCGCGCTCGTTTTTCCCGACGCAACCGCCGCGGCGATGTCGGCGGCACTGCTCCAGACGAGATCGGCGGTCATGACACCTAGGCCCTGAACACCGGCGCCGGCTCGGCATCGTCCGGCAGCGGGAACTCCGCAACCGCTGCGGCATGTTTCAGAGTGACGTCGAGATTGGTCTTCACCGTCGGCTTCCAGTCTGGCTCGAGCGGCAGTTGAAGCACGCGGGCGGCGGCTTCCATGAATTCGTCGAGGGGATCGGTCGCCATGAAACCTGACTCGCTCATACCGGTGGATGCGGGATCGCCGTCAGCAGCTCGCTGGTATAGGTCGCCTGCGGCGCAACAAGAACCCGCTCGGTTGGCCCCTGTTCGACGATCTGTCCGGCGCGCATGACGATGACACGATCGCACAAAAGCCGCACCACGTTGAGGTCGTGGGACACGAAAAGGTAGCTCATCCCCAGCGAATCTTTCAGATCCTGCAATAGGTTAAGGACGACCGCCTGGACCGACACATCGAGTGCGGCAGTCGGTTCGTCGAGAATGATGAGGTCCGGTTTGAGCGCGATGGCGCGGGCAATGCCGACGCGGGCTTTTTGGCCGCCCGAAAGCTGATGCGGAAAGCGGTCGAGCAGATCGAGCGGCAACCCGACCTGTTTGGCCAAATCCTCGCAACGCGCGCGCAACGATTGGCGCCCCGCTCCGCCCAACCGCAGGATCGGGTCAGCGATCGCGCGTGCGGCCGTAAAGCGCGGATTGAGACTGTCCGTCGGATCCTGGAACACCATCTGGATCCGCTTGCGCATGGCAAGCGTCGCAAACTGGCGCGCCGGAATTTCCCCGATGTCTTCGCCATCGAACATGATCGTGCCGGATGTCTTGTCGATGAGCCGCATCACCATCATCGAAGTCGTGGACTTGCCGCAGCCGGATTCCCCGACCAGCCCGACACTCTCGCCACGTGCGATAGTAAAGCTGATGGCATCCACGGCGCGGAAATTTTCCGGTTGAGGAGACGGTTTCGGCCCGAACAGCCTCGCGAGAGACCCGGACATGCCCTTGCGCGGATATTCCTTGATGAGCTTTTCGACCATCAGGAGCGGAGGTTCGGCACTTCCGGATTTGCTGTTCGATTTTCGCAACGGACGCGCGGTGCTGGCCTCATCCTCGGGCAGCAGGTCGCGCAATGACATTCCGGGCCGCGGGGTCGCCCGCATCAACTTGCGGGTGTATTGGTGCGCGGGCTTCTTGAAGATAACGTCGGACTTTGCGGTCTCGACCACCCTTCCCTTTTCCATCACCACCACACGGTCGCAATAGGCCGCGGCCAGGCCGAGATCGTGCGTAATGAGGATGGTCGACATCCCGCGCTCGCGGGTCAATTCAACGACCAGGTCCATCACTGCTTTCTGCGTAGTGACGTCGAGACCGGTGGTCGGCTCATCGGCGATCAGCAATTGCGGACGGCAAGCAAGCGCCAGCGCGATCACCACGCGCTGGCACATGCCGCCGGAGAGCTCGAACGGATAGGCATGGTAGCGCTCGCGCGGCCGCGCGATGCGGACCTGCTCGAGGATTTCGATCGCTTTCTCGCTCACCGCCGCGCTGTCGACCTGGGCATGCTGCAACAGCACGTCCTCTATCTGGCGGCCGATCTTGCGGATGGGATTGAGTGCCGCGCGCGGATTCTGGAAAATCATCGACATTTCGCGTCCGCGCAAATCGCGCATGTCGCTTTCCGGTACGGCGCGCAGGTCGAGTCCCGAGAAAGTAACGGTGCCGTCGGCGATACGGCCGGCCCGGTCGAGAATGCGCATCACCGCATAGGAGGCCACCGACTTGCCCGAGCCTGATTCGCCAACGATGCCGAGTGTCTCACCCTTGGCGACGGCGATATTCACGTGCTCGACCGCGCGTACGGTTCCGCGCCGGGTTGCGAATTCCACCGTGAGATCATGCACGTCGAGCAGCGGCAACGTGCCGATTGCGCTGCGGACGATCTTTGGCGTCTTGGCGGACTTCTTGGCCATGATCTTCAGGTCCGCCTCTGCGGGTCAACCAGATCACGCAACCCGTCGCCCAGAAGATTGAAGCAGAATACCGCGATCATCAGTGCGGCGCCCGGGAACAGCGCGATCCACCACTCGCCGGAAATGATGTTGCCCGCGCCCTCCGCCACCATGATGCCCCACTCCGGGGTCGGCGGACGCACGCCCAGACCGATAAAGGAAAGGCCCGCAGCATTGAGGATGGCGTATCCCATGGTGAGCGAAATCTGCACCATCATGATCGGCATGATGTTGGGCAGGATATGCGCCAACAGGATCCGGAATTCGCCGTTTCCGGAAAGGCGCGCCGCCTGCACGAATCCGGCTTCACGCCGCACATTAGATTCTGCGCGGGCGACGCGGACGTAAAGCGGAAAATTGATGATGGCGGTGGCGATGACGATATTGGTCACGGTATTGCCCAGCGCAGCGACGATACCCATGGCCAGCACGAACAGCGGAAATGCCATGATCGTATCGGCGAGCCGGCTGACGATGCGATCCGTCCAGCCCCCGAAGAATCCGGCGGCGATGCCGGCAAAGCCGCCCATGACGAACACCAGTGCCACCGATGAAATGGCAATGATGAAGTCCAGGCGGGTTGCCACTACCACGCGGCTGAAGATATCGCGGCCGGTTTGATCGGTGCCGAACCAATGCGCCCACGATGGCGGCGCCAGCGTCGCAGGCCCGCTTGCAAGCGGATCATAGGGAACGACGTAAGGTCCCAGCAGCGCGCACAATGCGATCATCAGAAACAATGCGAAGGCCAGACCCGTCACCGGATTTTCCGACACCGCATAGCGTGCGTGGCGCAGCATGGAATTGCGCGGTTGCTTTTGTTCCACACGCGCGGCTTGCCGGATGACGGAAACGCTTTCGTTCATCCTTCAAGCCTCACGCGCGGATCGATGATGCCGTAAAGGATGTCTATCGCCAGATTGAGCGCGACGTAGAGAATTGCCATCGCCAGCACAAAGCCTTGTACCGGCGCAAAATCCGAGGAGATCAGTGCTTCCACCGCGTAGGACCCGATGCCCGGCCAGGCGAACACCTTTTCCACCAGCACGTTGGCGCCGAGCAGGAAGGAGAACACCATGCCCAGTGTGGTGATGACTGGCAGCATGGCATTGCGGAAGGCGTAGGTGATGATGACGGTCCTGGTTTCCAGCCCGCTCGCCCGCGCGGTGCGCACGAAATCGGAGGCGAGCACTGCGAGCATGGAAGCACGTGTCATGCGTGCGATCGGTGCAAGCGAGAAAATACCGAGGGTAAAGGCCGGCAGGATCAGCTGGCTGAGCGCGCCGCGGAAGGTCTCGATATTGCCGGTCAGCAGGCTGTCGATGAGGTAGAAGCCGGTGATATGCGGCGGCGCGGTGGCGAAAGCGTCCAGCCGGCCGATCGGCGCCGGCGCCCAGCCGAGCTGGAAATAGAACACATAGACGAGCAAAAGCCCGGTGAAGAATACCGGCAATGAAACGCCGGCGGTAGCAACCACGCGGCAGGTGTGGTCGATCCAGGACCCCTGCTTGACCGCCGCCAGGATGCCAAGCGGGATCGCAATGACAAGCGACAGAATGAGTTCGAACAGCGTGAGCTCGGCCGAGGCCGGCAGCCGGTTCTTGATTTCGGTGACCACCGGCTGGCCGGTGGAAAGCGAATTGCCCAGGTTTCCCTGGGCAAGATCGCTGACATAACGGGCGAACTGCTCGGGCAGCGGCCGGTCGAGGCCAAGGGATTTCCGGATCTCGGCAATCGATTGCGGTGTTGCCGCCGGCCCCGCGAAATAGACCGCCGGATCGCCCGGCAGCACGCGTGTGAGCAGGAACGTGACGATAACGACCCCGATCAGGGTCGGGATCACGGTCACCAGCCGTTTGGTTATCGTCCCGAGCATCTTTCAGCTTTCATTCGCCCGCCACCACTGACAAGCAAGGCGCGCGTCAATTCCGGCGCACGCCTTCCTCGTTTACGCAGACATCTGTCAGGCCTTGGCCAGCGAACGGTAGTCGACCTGGCGGTGGAACCAGTAGCTGTAGCCGGAGATATTCTTCTGCGTCGCGACGTTCAGATAAGGCTGGAACAGCGGAACGCGCGGAACCTCATGATAGGCCTTCGAGATGAAGCCCTTCACGTCCGTTGAATATTTCTCCTTGTCGCCGATCGCCGCAGCGGCACGGGCGCCGTCGATAAACGCATCGATCTCCTTGTTGACGTAGCTCGGTGTGTTGAAGATGGCGTTCTGGCCCGAATAGCACCAGAAGAAGAAGTATTCGGGATAGTCCAGCCAACCGGAGAAGAAGTTCACCATCATCGGCATGGTCTTTTTCGCCATCTCGCTGCGCCAGTTCGAGCCGGGCACCTTGTTGATGGTGGTCTTGATGCCGATCTGCGCGAGGCTTTCCTGAATCAGTACGGCGATGGGTTCCGATTTCACGCCGTCGCCGAGATCGAAGGAAATGGTGGTGTCGATGGGGCCGGCGCCCAACTCCTTCATCAGCGCCTTGGCCTTGGCGATATCCGTCACATAGGCGGTGGGCTGCGGCCAGTCGATGCCGGAGACGTCGTTCGACTTTCCGCCAAACAGCGGATTGGCCACGCCGAACATCGCGGCATCGATGATCTTCTGATAGGGAATCGCATACGCCACGGCCTGACGTACCTTCTCGTTGTTGAACGGCGGATTCTTCACGTTCAATTCGAGGCTGTACATGCCGTTGCCGATCGGGTTGGAGATCATCTTCAGCTTGCCCTCCTTCTTCATTTCGGAGAAGTCCTTGGCCGGAATGTCGAAGGACATGTCGGCGTCACCGCGCTCCATCAGCGCGCGGCGGTTGCCACCGGAGGGGATCGTGCGCCAGATCACCTTCTTGAGCGCGGGCAGCTTGCCGCCGGCCCAGCCGTCGAAGCGTTCGTAGACCACTTCGACGCCTGGCTTCCAGCTCGTTACCTTGAACGCGCCACTGCCGGCGGTATTGCTCTTGGTGTATTCGCGGCCCCACGGATCCTTTTCGGTCGCGTGATTCTTGAGCAGCTCCGAATTGTAGATGCCGGGGACAATGACCGCGAGATCAGGAATGGTGAGCCGGTCCTTCTTGATGAAATCGACGCGGAACGTTGAGTCGTCGACGACGACGAACTGTTCCTTCTTGACCAGCGAGCCCGCCTTCATCTGCACGGTCGGAAAACCGCCTATGCTGATCGCGCGCTCGAACGACCATTTCACGTCCTTTGCAGTGACCGGCGTGCCGTCCTGGAATTTCGCGTTCTTCTTCAGTTTGAAAGTCACCGACATGTCGCCGATCTTCATGTCGTCGGCGAGTTCGCCCTTGAATTTGTCGCGGTCGTAGGACAGCGATCCGTCGGAAAGTGTTTTCTTTTCGTGGGTGATGAGGCGGTCGTAGCAATTCCACGACGCCTCGTAGCCCGGACGGTTGGTGCCGAGCCCATGAATGTCGAGATTGTTCGGCCCGTTCTCGGTGACGAGAAGGAGCGTTTCCTTGCGCGACTGGGCTTGCGCGTCCCAGACCACAGGCGCCGATATGGCTGTGCCTGCCGCAAATGCGGTTGCGGACTTCAAAAATTCACGCCGTTTCATTTGAGCCTCCCGAATACGTGACGATGCCTTGGAGAGACTTCCGCAAGGCTCGTGCCAGATCGGTGGGCTGTGGGTAATTTCAGCTAAACGGTTGACCTGATGTGGCAATTCGCAAGTTTTCGAAAATTATGGCCACGCTGACGACGGTATCTAATTGCATACAATTCGATTTTTTCGTCTATTTTTTATGCAGATATTATTTCTGGGCAGGGGTGCCTGGCAGCCAGGTCTGCAGCGCGATGTGGTCCCAAAATCAATCGATAAAGGTCCCGGTCCGGCGCTCGACAGCGTACTTCACCAGCGCCAGGAAGCGATAAAGCCCGTGCACGAATTTGCCGTAGGGCAGACTCAGAAACAGTCCCAGCACGACGCCGAGATGCAACGCCAGCAACATTCCCATGGAGGGCGTGCTGCGCAACAGCATGAGCGCGAAACCGGTCACGCTGACCAGGAACAGCATCGCGATGAACGCGGTATCCATGCCGCGCTGCGCGCTGTCGGTCAGAACCGGATTGCGCCGCCCCGACAGCACGAACAGGCCTACCGGACCGATTAGCAGACCAATGCCGCCGGCAATGCCAAGCAGAACCGGCAGGCTCCAGAATGCATAGGGCGCATGCCACCCGAAAGCGTAGTGATAAAGCGTGGCGACCGAGGTGGCGCCAAAGCAAAGAAGGAAGCCGTAGAACGTCAGGTGATGATAGAGACGCCGTTGCGTCGACGGCGCGTCGGTCTCGGACGTGCACCCGCCCCCGCCGCCGTCAAGATACCGCAAGGTTGCAGTGTCGCCGACCGCCTGCCATAGCCCCGCAAATCCCGCACGCGGCTCGTCGCCGCGTATGTCGCGCCAGAACGCGCGCAGGCTGACGACAAATGCAACCACCGCATAGACCGCTGCCGCGCCGAACAGCACCACCATCGCCGAATGTGGCATTACCTTGTAGAAGTCGCCGGCCTGCGCCGACCACAGCGCTGCCGGCGCAGTGAATGCGACGAATCCGATGATGAACCCGGCGACGCTCAGCGCAGTCGCCAATGTGACAATCAGGCCGTTGCGCGCAAAGACGCCCGACAGCGACGACGGCCAGACATAGCGCGCATAACTTTCGTTGCGGACTTTTGCCAGTGCGCCCGGCACATTCACGTTGAACTCATGCGGCGGCGAATACTGGCAATCGGGATAACACGCACCGCACTGGTGGCAGAGATTGGCGAGGTAGTTGAGATCGGCCTGACTGAAGGTGCGGCGCATTTCCATCGCCGGGAACACCGCGCACAGCCCCTCGCAATACCGACAGGCATTGCAGATGGTCATCAGCCGCTCGGCCTCGCGCAGCGCTTCAGTTGTGGACATGCGATGCCGCTCCCTGGCCGGCGATCCGGCCGAATACCGCGCCGATGGTCATGCCGATGCCGGCGAGATATCCCTTGCCCAGCACGTTGCCGGCCATGATTTCGCCGGCAGCGAACATGTTGCCGGATGGCGCGCCGTTCTCGAGCACGATGCGTGCCTCCTCATTCACGCGCACGCCAAGGTAGGTAAATGTAATGCCGGGACGCAGTGGATAGCCGTAGAACGGCGGCCGGTCGATCCTGCGCGCCCAGTGCGATTTTGGCGGCGTCAGGCCCTCGGTGCGGCAATCGTCGAGTTGCGTATGGTCGAATGTTCCGGGGCGCACGGCGGCGTTGAAGTCGTTGACGGTTTTTTCGAGCCCAGCCGGATCGAGCGACAGCCGCGCGGCAAGCTCGCGGATCGTCGGCGCCTGAATTGCCGGAAAGATCGATGGCATGAACATGTGGATCGATTGGGAATCGATGATCGAATAGGCGGTCTGGTCCGGCTGCTGTGCCACGAGCCGGCCCCAGATTGCATAGCGCTTGGGCCAGGTGTCTTCGCCTTCGTCGTAGAAACGCTGCGCGTCGCGATTGACCATGATGCCGAAGATGACGCTGTCGAGCCGCGTGGCGATGCCGCCGTCGAACTTCGGCGCGCGGGCGTCGATCGCAACGGCGTGGCATTGCGTCGGATCGCCGACCGGCGCAACGCCGGAATCGAGCAGCATGCGCAGCACCTCGCCCCTGTTGTAGGGCGTGCCGCGGATCAGGAAATTGTCCGCGGCCGCGCCCCAGTATTGCCTCAGCCATTCGACATTGGCCTCGAAGCCGCCGGCGGCAGCAATAAACGTGCGCCCGCGGATCGGCACAGTCCGGCCTTCATGCTGGACCACCGCTGATATGAAATAGCCGTCCACGATATTGAGCGCGGTCACCGGCGCGTCATAGACACAGGTCACGCCCAGCGCCTGTGCCTGACGGTAGAGCGCATTGAGCGCGCCGCGGCCGCCGCCAAGGAAAAACGCGTTGGTCTTGCCCAGGCTGAGCGTGCCACCGAGCGGCGGCTGGAAACGCACGCCCTGTTCATCCATCCATCCGAGCAGTTCGGTGGAGCGCGCGACCGTGAGCCTGGCCAGAACCTCGTTGGTTTCGCCGCCGGTCACGCGATAGAGATCGTCGAGGAATTCTGTGTCGGCGTAGGGTCCGGTCATGGTCGGTGCGCTGCCATCATGCGACAGCCGCAAATTGCGGGTATGGCGGCTATTCCCGCCGCGGTAAAATTCCGGCGCGCCTTCGACGACGATGACGCGGCAGCCGGCGCGTGCAGCGCTGATGGCCGCGCACAGAGCGGCATTGCCGCCGCCGGCCACAACCACGTCGTAGGTGTCGTTAAAATCCATCGTGGAAGCGATCAATGCCTTGGTTCGGCAATGCTGGCAATGGGTAAGAACGGCTCATTCCGTTCGTCCCCGCGAACGCGGGAACCCAGGACTTCAGATTCCGCATTTATTGTCGCTCTGGATTCCCGCTTGCGCGGGAATGAGCGGAATGTGGTTCATCGATTGAGCCACCGTCTTGCGAAGCCAAGCAGGCCCTGCGGCAGGAAGATGATCATGACGATAAATACCACCCCGAGCGGAATCAGATAGGGGAACTGGTCACCGAAGATGCGCGACAGCAGTTCGCGCAGCAGCTGGAAGAAGCCGGCGCCGACGATCGGTCCGACCAGCGTGCCGATGCCGCCCATGACGTTGAAGATCACGGTATCGCCGGAGGTGATGAAATAGACGAAATCAGGCGCGGCAAATTCGTTCTGGATCGCGTAAAGCACGCCGGCCAGACCGGCGAACAGGCCGGACAGCATGACCGAAACGATCTTGTAGCGCTCGACCGGATAACCGATGGCCCGGGTCCGCGGTTCGTTCTCGCGAATCGATTGCAGCACCATGCCGAACGGCGACTGCGTGACCCGGCGCAGGATGAGATAGGACGCTGTCACCACCGCCAGCACGAACCAGTGCATGATCGAGGAGGTAAAGCGCACGTCATAGAGGAAGGGAATTGTAAAATGCGGGCGGGAGAAGATGAGCCCGTTCTCGCCGCCGGTGACTGCGGTCCAGGTGAAGATGATGACGTAGAAGATCTGGCTGAAGATCAGCGTGGTGATGGCAAAATAGATGTCGCGCAGCCGGGTCGAGAAATAAGCGACGAACAGCGCGGCAG
The DNA here is from genome assembly GCA_963828695.1 of uncultured Alphaproteobacteria bacterium. Lineage (GTDB taxonomy): Bacteria > Pseudomonadota > Alphaproteobacteria > Rhizobiales > Xanthobacteraceae > Pseudolabrys. Next base: position 1,260,349 of record CAWHFS010000002.1, read on the forward strand.
CGGCGGCTCCGGCAAGCCCGAACAGAATTGCCAGCCACAGATTGGGCGGACTGACGATCAGCAGCGCGGCCGCCGCACCATACATGCCGAGGCCGAAGAACGCCGAATGGCCGAAGGAAATCATGCCCGTGTAGCCGATCAGCAGATCGGACGACATCGCCAGCAGGCCCCAGATCAGAATTTCCGTCAAAAAACGGCGCCAGAATTCCGGCAGCACAAGCGGCGCGACAATCAAGATCGCCATCACCACGCAAAAGCCGATCCAGTAAACGGCGGTGTGGCTCAATTTCGCTTTCTTGAGCGGCATCGGGTTATCGAGTGGCGCGGTTGTCATTTTGGTGTCGGTACGAAGAGGCCGGTGGGTCGGAACAGGAGCGTGAGGATCAGGACGATGAAGGAGACGATCACCGCCTGCGACGGGTTCACCCAGATCGAAGCATAGGCTTCAAGCAGGCTGATGAAGATTGCCGCCGCGATCGAACCGCCGAGATTGCCCATGCCGCCGACCACGACGACGATGAAGGCTTTCAATACCCAGTCGAGACCCATCGTGTGGTTGACGCCGACCAGCGGAGCAAACAGCACGCCGCTCGCCGCGGCCATGGCGGCGCCGATGGCAAATACGCCGGTGTAGACCAGCGGCACCGGGATCCCCATGGCCTGCGCCATCACGCGATCCTGCGTGGTGGCGCGGATCCAGACGCCGAACTTGCCGTATTTGAGGAACAGCCAGAACCCGCCGATGATGGCAGCCGAAAGCCCGGCAATCAGCAGCCGGTACCAGGGGTATTCCAGATAGAACAGATTGAAGTGTCCGGTGATCGGCTCGGAAATCTTGCGCGCCACGGGCCCGAACTGCCAGAGCGCATAGTTCTGCAGGATCAGCGAAAATCCGAACGTGACGAGAATAGTGTTCAGCGGATCGCGGCCAATCAGCGGCCGCAACGTCGCGATCTGGATCGCGGCACCGAGAATGGCAACGACGAGTGCGGCGATAATCAGCGCCAGCCAGAAACTGCCGGTCGCAGTAATGACGATGACGCCGACATAGGCGCCCAGCATGAACAATTCGCCGTGCGCGAAATTGACCACGTCCATGATGCCGAAGATCAGCGTCAGCCCGGACGCGACCAGCGCCAGGATCATTCCTGTGACGATGCCGTTTACCGTCTGGATGATCAGCAGATCGAAGGGAATGGATTGCAGGAAAGCGATCAAGGCGTGCATCGCTCAAACCCCCAGATACTGCTTGATGACCGGATCGCCCACGCTGATTTCGGAAGCCGCGCAATGGTGGCGCACACTGCCCTTCTCCATGATGTAGATACGTTGGCTCGATTCCAGCGTCAGCGGCACGTTCTGCTCCACAAGCAGAATCGCCACGCCATCCTGATGCAGCACGTCGATGATCTGACGAATCTGCGACACCATCCGGGGCATGAGACCTTCGGTCGGCTCGTCAAGCAGAATGATTTTCGGCTCCAGCATCATGGCGCGGGCGATAGCGAGCATCTGCTGTTCGCCGCCGGATAGTGTTCCGCCGGCCTGGTTGCGCCGTTCCGCCAGCACCGGAAAGAAAGTGAATACCTTGTCGAGCAGCGCGGATTTCCGTTCCTCGGTGACGCCCTGGCGGTCGAGGCCCGTGCGCAGATTCTCCATCACCGTGAGCAGGCGGAAGATGCGCCGGTCTTCCGGCACGTAGCCGATGCCCAGCCGCGCAAGCTTGTGCGCAGGCAGGCCGCTGATGGCATTGCCGTCGAGCAGCACGCTGCCGTGGCTCGGCTGGACCAGACCCATGATCGTCTTCAGCGTCGTGCTCTTGCCGACACCGTTGCGGCCGAGCAGGCCGACGACCTCGCCTGGGCCCACGTGTAGGGTGACGCCGTGCAGGATGTGGCTCTTGCCGTAATAGGTGTGGACGTCCTCGACCAGGACGAGCGGCGTTGCGCTGGAGGATGCCTCGCTCATGTCTTGAGATAAACCTCCTGCACCTTGGGATTCTGCTGGATCTGCTCCGGCGTTCCCTCGGCGAGAATTTCGCCATAGTGCAGCACAGTGATGCGGTCTGCGAGCTCCATGACCACTTCCATGTCGTGCTCGACGATCAGGATGGTCAGGTTCTCGGCGATGCGCCGTACCAGCTGCATGGTGTCGTGTGTTTCCGCCGCGCTCATGCCTGCGGTCGGCTCGTCAAGACAGAGCAATGTCGGCTCGGTGGCAAGCGCGATGCCGATTTCGAGATTACGCTGCTCGCCATGCGACAGGTTGGCGGCCAGTTCCTCCGCCTTGGCAAGCAGGCCGACGGATTCAAGCGCGTGCTCCGCCCGCTCATTGATGTCGGCGAAGGCGCTGTGATGTGACATCATATTCCAGGCGTGGCGGCGCGATTGCGCGGCGATGCGCACGTTCTCCAGCGCGGTGGCATTCGGCAAGATGTTGGTGATCTGGTAGGAGCGCGCGATGCCCTTTTGCGAGATCATGTTGGGCGGCAGCCCGGTGATCTCGTCGCCGTCGAACAGGATGCGCCCGCCGGTCGGGCGCAGCACGCCGGTCAGGCAGTTGAAGAAGGTGCTTTTGCCGGCGCCATTCGGTCCGATGATGGCGCGCACTTCGTCGCGCGCGACTTCGAAATTGACTTGCGAAAGCGCCGTCAAGCCGCCGAAACGGACGGTCAGCAGTTCGGTCTTGAGGATAGGCGCCGACGCCGTTCCCCGGTCGCCCCCCGGGGAACGCGCGTCAGTCGAAGGTTCCGCGCGCACTTACGCCGCGGGAAACTTGCAAGCCGGCGGGAAGATCGTCTTGTCCTTCGTCACCGTTTCGAGAATCTTGAACTTGCCGCCCTTCACCTCGTAGATGAATTCGCGCAGGAACGCCTGATGATCGGCCTTGCGCAGCGTCTTGTCCCCTTGCGGGAAGTCGTCGCTTTCCTTCATCTCGAGGCCTTCGAGCGCCTCGATCAGCTTCATGGTGTCCTTGCGACCCTCGAATTTCGACATCTCCATGCCCTTCTTCAGGGCATTCAACGCCTCGAAGTTCGATTGCACGTAGCGGTCGGGCAGCGGGCCGGACGGATCGACCTTCTTCAGCCGTGCCACCGCGTCGTCGAAGAAATGACGGTGATACGGCGTATTGAGCGGCCCTTCGAACACGGGGATGTACCGGTTGATGGCGACGAAGCCATCGATCTTGTTGCCCAACGCGGGAAGATTGACGGATTCGCAGATCGCCCCGTCACCGGCCCACTTGTACTTCTTGGTGAGGCCGAGATCGTAGGCCTGGTTGCCGATCGTCACGCCGTCCTTGCCGAAGAAGATGCCGAACAGACCATCGAAGTTTCCGCTGATCTTCGACAGGAATGGTGTCATGTCGGCGGTGCCGAGCGGAATGCCGGTAGTGCCGACCACCTCGCCGCCGGCCTTCTTGATCTCGGCGGCGTAGGCGTCGCGGGTGGACTGGCCCCAGGAATAGTCCGCGTAGGCGATGTGCCACTTCTTGCCCATCTTCGCGAGCGTGGGACCGAAAGCGACTGCTTGTGCCGGCGCGTAATCGTGGACGCGGAAGCTGTAGCGGTTGCACTTGGTGGTGGTGAGCGTGGTGTCGAGACACACGCTGATCATGTTGACGATCTTGGCCTCTTCCCAGACCGGCATGCAGGCAAGACAGATGTTCGACAGGAAGCCGCCCACATGCACGTCGATGTTGTCTTCGGACACCATTTTCTGGGTCTTGCGGCGCGCGACGTCGGGTTTGGATTCGTCGTCCGCGATGACGGCCTCGATCGGACGGCCGTTGATGCCGCCGTTCTTGTTGATGCGGTCGATGCCCATCTGCAATCCGACCAGCGCGGTCTTGCCGCCGGCTGCGCCGGCGCCCGACAGCGGCTGCTCGGAACCGATCTTGAACGGCTTGGCGGCGCCGAATGCGGCGCGCCACGGCGCCGGCACCAGCATCATCGCGCCGATCGCACCGCCGCCCCAGCCGACGACGCGACGACGCGTGATCTTGCCGCTGTACCAGAAGTCCTGCGCCCAAGGTTCGTCTTTCCACTTTTCAGTCATTAGATAGTCCTCCCTCTGGATCCCATGTGTTCAAAACGAAATGCTGGTGCCCGCGCAAAACGCGCGGGTGCCGAAGCGACGTCGCGAAGCGATAGGCGAATTGAAAAGCGCAGCCGCCCGTACTTGTCTTTCGCCGGCATTGCACCCGACGAAAAACACGAGCCCGGTCACCGCACGCCAGACTTTGGCGGATCGAGGCGGCATTCCCAAGTCCTCCCCACACGACCCTTGCTCGGGCTCTTTGGGCATCTTGTGCCTTAAGGAAACGCCATCCCGCTCCCAGTTTCAACCGCTATTTTCATATTGAGGCATGAGACCTCACATGGTCGAATTGGTGCCCGTGAAATGTGCAGCGCAATGAGAAGCACGCACGCGAACGTGCTAGGCTTTTTGGGTCCGGCAGCTGTCGTGGCAGGGAGATGCAAATGGCGGTGACACCGCTGCGTCGAGATGATGGTGCGCCGCCGGGTAGCGGGCTTGCGGCGCGGCTCGCGGTTCGCGCCGGCGCGCATCGCGGACCCACGGCAGGGCTCGCGCCCGGTTATGTGCAAGGCAATCTTGCTATTTTGCCGCAGGCGTTGGCGGGCGACTTCCTCCGCTTCTGCCAGCTCAATCCCAAACCCTGCCCGGTGATCGGTACCTCCGCGCCTGGCGACCCGCGTGTGCCGGAACTGGGCGAAGATCTCGATATCCGCACGGATCTGCCGCGCTATCGCGTGTGGAAAAACGGCGAGCTGGTCGCCGAGCCGGAGGATGTGCGCGATGTCTGGCGCGACGACCTGGTGAGCTTTGTCATCGGCTGCTCGTTTTCATTCGAGGAAGCGCTGATGAGCGACGGTATCGAGTTGCGTCATATCGCGCGCGGATGCAACGTGCCGATGTACCGCACGTCAATCGCAACGCATGAGGCGGGGCCATTCCATGGCCCGATGGTGGTCTCGATGCGGCCGATGAAGCCGGCCGACGCCATCCGCGCAATCCAAATTACGACCCGCTTTCCGTCGGTTCATGGCGCGCCGGTCCACATCGGCAAGCCGGAGCTGATCGGCATCAAGGATATCAATGCGCCCGACTACGGCGACACCGTCGAGGTGCGCGACGACGAATTGCCGGTGTTCTGGGCGTGTGGCGTCACGCCGCAATCGGTTATCGCGACGGTGAAGCCGGAATTCTGCATTACGCATTATCCTGGCAGCATGCTGGTGACGGACCGGAAGAACACCGAATTCGCGATCATGTAATTTCGCAGGTCCGCTTCACTTCGGAGTTCCCGATGCAACCCCCAAAAGCTCCTCTGCTCGCCGCGCACGGCGCCGCCATGCCGGCGATCGGTTTTGGCACCATGGAACTGCCGCATCGTCCGGCTGAACTGGTCGCCGCAGCGATTGCGGCAGGCTATCGCGCCATCGACACCGCGCGAAAATACGGCACCGAGGAACGCGTCGGCGAAGGCATCCGCGCCAGCGGCATTGCGCGCGAGCAGCTCTGGGTGACAACCAAGGTGACCGAGCTGGACGCGCACGAAACCGATTTTCTGCGATCGGCGGAAACCAGTCTGAAGGCGTTGCAGCTCGACTATGTCGACCTCTTGCTGGTGCATTGGCCGCAGCCGAGGGTGCCGTTTGCCGAAACGCTCGGAGCGCTCGCCAAAGCCAAGCGCAGCGGATTGACCCGCCATATCGGCGTATCGAACTATACGATTGCGATGCTCGACGAGGCGGTCCATGTCTGCCCCGAACCGCTCATCACCAACCAGGTCGAATACCATGCCTATCTGCCGCAGGACCGCATGCTGGCCGCACTCAAGCGGCACGGCATGATCCTGACCGCCTATTGCCCGATGGCGCGCGGCAAGCTGCTCGACGAGCCTGTCATCGCCGACATTGCAAAGGCGCGCGGCAAGTCGATCGGTCAGGTTTGCCTGCGCTGGTTGATCCAGCAGCCGATGGTCGCGGCGGTGCCCCGCCCGCTCGAGGAGGCACATATCGAGGAAGACATCGACATTTTCGATTGGTCGCTCAGCGAGGAGGAGATGACGCGCATATCAGCCTTGCGCAGCCGCCACATCCGCATCGCCGATCCGCCCGAACGCGCGCCCAAGTGGGACGTTGAGACCGTCTCGTAGTCCCGCACCCATTTGGCTGAGTTTCACCCTAGGCCGCGTCCCTTGCTGCGTTTTTATCGAGCAGGCCGGCCTCGACCAAGGCCTGCCGGATCGTTGCGATTTCCGCGCGCTCGAGCTTGACCAATGGCGAGCGCACCACGGCGCGCGGCAGTTTGCCGAGCAGCACCAGCGCTTCCTTCATGCGGTTGTGCATGTCGACGAACGGATCGGCGTAGAACACGCGCGCCGTCGGCGCGATACGATCGTTCAGGCGCCTCGCCTCCTCCAGATCGTTGCGCTGAATGGCGCCGAACAGTTGCGCCTGCAGGTCCGCAATCACGCTGCCCGAGCCGGACAGCAGGCCGTTGCAGCCGAGCACCAGCGACGAGAACAGCCATGAACTGTGGGTCGTGAGTACATTCACCGGCCGCGAGAGATATTGCAGCGTGCGAATGTGCCATTCGTGGTGCGGAACATTGCCGATCCAGTCCTTGATCGCGCGGATGTTCGGGATTTCCTCGCACATGCGCAGCAAGGTGTCCTTCGGATAACCCTGTCCGGTGGCGAGTGGATATTGGAACGCGATCAGCGGCAGATCGGTTGCATCCGCTATGTGTTTGAAATGCGCGAGCGCCATGGCAGGCGATTGGCCGAGCGTGAACGGGGCAGGCGGAAAGACCAGGAGCGCAGAGGCGCCGCCCTGCTCCGCCATGCGTGCGAGGCGCGCGGCCTCGATACTGTCGTCGGCCCAGATGCCGTTGACCAGCGGCAACCGGGCGCCGATCTCGTCCTGGGCAATGTCGAGCACGCGCTTCTGTTCATCGAAACTGCAAGAACCGACTTCGGTGGAATGGGCATTGATGGTGATGGCGGAAAGGCCTTCGACGGAGGCCACGGCGCGCAAATGCTTGCGAAAACTTGTCTCGTCGATCGACAGATCGTTCTCGAACGGCAGCAGCACAGCCGGGATCACGCCCTTGGGGACATAATTTGCGTGCCGTGGCATGGGACATCTCCTTGCAACCGCGTCATTCCGGGTCTGGTGCTACGCGCCATCCCGGAATGACTGTACCTTGTCTAGATCACCGCTTTTACCCGCGGCTCGGGCTCGCCGGCATAGCCGAATTCGCGCGACAGCCGGTCGGCGGCCGCACGCACGATGCGCGCGCGTTTCTGCAAGGCCTCGATCGACAGGCGCCAGACCGGCCCGGAGATACCGATGGCGCCGGTCACCTGGCCACTGAAATCGCGCACCGGAAGCGCCACGCAGCGGAGCTCGCCGTCGAATTCACCATCGTCGAAGGCCATGCCGGCGCGCCGCACTTCGGCAATCTCACGGCGCAGCCGCTCGGCGCTGGTGATGGAGTTCGCGGTTTGCGCCTTGAGGTCGGCGCGCTGAAGATAGCGTTCGAATTGTTCGCTCGAAAGCGCCGACAGCATGATCTTGCCGAGCGCGGTGCAGTGCGCCGGCCGTACCACGCCGACCCGGTCGGTGAGCTGGAACGCCCCCTGCCCGCCGGTGCGCGCCAGCACCACCACGGCGTCACCCATGCGCACGGAAAAATGCGCGCTCTCGCCGGTCTCGCGCGAGAGATCTTCGAGCACCGGCGTGGCAAGGCTCATCATCTCGATCTCGTCGAGCGCATTGGCGGCAAGCGCGAATAGCGGGCGACCGATACGGTAGCGTTTGGAATCCTTCAACTGCCGGACATAACCGAGCGACACCATGGTCTTCACAAGGTGGAAGGTGGTGGAATTATGCAGGCCGACGCGCTTGCTCAGTTCGGCAAGCCCGATGCCGTCGCGGTTGCGCGCGATCTCTTCCAGTATGGCAAAGGCGCGGCCGATCGACTGCACGCCGCCGCGTACGCGCGAGGCCGCGTCGTCCGCGAGATCCCTGATATCGGCGACGCGCAGGCGTGCCCGCGGCGTTCGGATACTCGCCGCCCTGGATTTGCTTCGCGCTGCCACCTGGCCCGCCTCCCGGTTGGACGCGGACGTTATCACCCCGATTTTTCGATTGGCAAATGACAATTCACCATGTTGAATCCGCTCCATGCTTCTTTCACGCGCCAAAACGCCGCCGGCGCAGCGTGATAGGCCGTGATCCACGCTGAAAACGATACATATGATGTCGTCGTGATTGGCGGCGGCGGCACCGGGCTGGCGGCGGCAATCGAGGCACGGTCGGCCGGCTGCAGCGTGGCCTTGGTCGAGAAGAACCCCGCATTGGGCGGTTCGACCGGCTGGTCGGTCGGTTGATCACAGCCAGTTCAACGCCGCACCAGGCGGCCAAGGGCATCACCGACAGCCCGGAAGATCACTGGCGCGACATGGCCCTGTTCAACGGCGCATTGGATGGGCGCGACAATCCGGCGTTGCGGCGCATTCTTGCCGATGCGATGCCGGACACTTTTCGCTGGCTTTTGTCGCATGGCATCCGCTTTTACGGGCCGATGCCGGAACCACCGCATGGCAAACCGCGCATGCATAATGTACTGCCCAATTCGCGTTCGTTTATCCGCAATCTTGAACGCGCGGCGCGCCGCGACGGCGTGGAAATCTGCGTGTCGGCGCGTGCGAGCGAACTCGTAATCGAAGGCGGCCGCGTTGCCGCCGTCGACTGCATGACCGCGAGCGGGCCGCGCAGGTTTCACGCGCGCGGCGGCGTGGTGCTCGCAAGCGGCGACTTCACCAACGATCCCGAGCTCAAGAACCGCTACATGGGCGCGCAGGAGGCCAAGGCATCCGGCGTCAATCCGACCGCCACAGGCGACGGACAGAAACTCGCAGTCAGGCTCGGCGGCCGCATCCTCAACGGCGATCTCGCACTCGGCCCCGAACTGCGCTTCGTACCGCCAGCACGCGCGAACCTGCTGCAAAAGCTGCCGCCCTGGCCGTGGCTGGCCGAATTCATGGCCTGGTCGCTGACCACCTGCCGGGCGCCCTGCTGCGCCCCTTCATCATGAGTTTCGTCACCACGGCGCTGGCGCCCTCGCCCAATCTGTTCGAGGCCGGTGCATTGCTGGTCAATCGTCGGGGCGAGCGCTTCGTTGATGAACGCGACAACCCGGCGCTGGTCGTGCCCGATCAGCCCGGCGGCGACAGTTTCATTCTGCTGGACGCGCGCATTGCCGCACTTTTTACCGGCTGGCCGCATTTCATTTCGACCGCGCCGGGCGTCGCCTACGCCTATCTTGCCGACTATGCCCGCAACCGGCGTGACGTTTATGCGGCGGGGCCGACACTTGCGGCGCTGGCGGACAAGCTCGGCATGGCGGCGAGCGCACTCGAACGCACCATTGCCGCCTACAATGCCAAAGCCGGCAACCGGCCGAGATTCGGCGCGGGGCCCTATGTCGCACTCGGCCCCGCGCGCGCCGTGTTCGTGCACAACGAGGGCGGCCTTGCGGTCGACCATGAACACCGCGTGCTCGACGCCGACGACAATCCGATCGCGGGGCTTTATGCGGCCGGCGCCACCGGCCAGGGCGGGCTGCTGCTCAAGGGGCACGGCCACCACCTGGCCTGGGCATTTGCATCGGGCCGGCGCGCGGGCCGCAATGCGGCGCAGGTGGCGGGCTGGATTTCTACACCGGCTTTTCGTCGTCCGTGACCGGCGAGGTCACCACCAGAAACACCAGATCTTCGACGCCGGTGTTGGAAATCGCATGCGGAACGCCTGGCGGCAGAAAAATGAAGTCGTGCTTGCGCACGACGTGATCCTTGCCGTCGATATGCATCAGGCCTTCGCCTTCGATGACGTGATAGACCTGCTCCTGAACTTTATGGCTGTGCGTTTCGACATAGGCCTTCGGCTGATACATCGAAATGCGATAGTCGATGTGTTTCGAGCCGGCGGTATCCGGCATCACCAGCGGTTTCGACAGCGCGCCGCCGAAATGGTTGGGAAATTCCAGCCATGGCACTTCGGCAATGTGTCGAATGAACGCCTTGCGCGTGTCGGCCATTACCAATCCCCTCACTTTGCGGGCGCGGTATCGGGCAGATAGCGCTTGCCGAACACCGGCTCCTTGTATGGCGTCGGCGGCAATTCCCAGGCGCCGGTCGAGGGCGGCCGGATTTCGGCGTCCACATGCACGTCGAGCACATAAGGCCTGTTGGCTTTAATGGCGTGTTCGAGCGCGCCTTTGAAATCTTCCGATTTGGTGACGGTGATCGCTTCGACGCCGGTGGCGCGCGCCCAGGCGGCAAAATCCGGGTTGTATGGTTTCTGGTTCGGCCCTTCGTGGAACATGGTGCCAAGCTCGCGGCCGCCGAACATTCCCAATTGAATGTCGCGGATGGAAACCCAGCCGAAATTGTTCCAGATCACCCACACCACCGGAATGTCATATTCGACCGCGGTGCACAGCACGTGCGGGACCATGGTGAAACAGCCGTCGCCGGCGATCGCGACCACCGGCCGGTCGGGCGCGGCAAGCTTTGCGCCGAGCGCACCGGCGGCGCCGAAGCCCATCCCGGAAAAGCCCCAGGAATTGAGCATGTTCTGCGGTGTCCGCGCCTTCCAGAACTGCATGTACCAGTTGTGATTGACGCCGACATCGCAGCACAGGATCGCATCGGGCGGCATCACCGCCTGGCAATCCGCCACGATTCGCTCCGGCCGGATGGGCGAGGCGTGAATGTCGAAATTCGGCCGGGTGAATTTTTCCCATTCGCCCTGCCACCCCTTGATGTCGGCGTGCCAGGCCTTGCGCGCATCACGCTTTGAACCGCGCCTTTCGAATTCGGCCAATAACTGCCGCAGGAACGTATGCGCATCGGCGAGCACGCCGATGTCGGGCGGATAGTTGCGGCCGAGTTCGGCGGGATCGATATCGGCATGGATCAGCCTGGTGTGCGGAAAATTCCATGAATAGCCGGACATCCAGGACGACGCCGAACGGTCGTCGAAGCGCGCACCGATGGCGATGACCAGATCGGCGTGGCGGCCGGCCTCGTTCGCCGGATATGCGCCGTTGCGGCCGATGAAGCCGAGCGACAGCGGATCGGTCATGTCGAGGCAGCCCATGCCGTTGGGCGAGGAGATCACCGGGATTTGCTGGGAACGCGCGAATTCGGTGAGTTCGCGTGATGCCTCCGACAGTGTCACGCCGTGACCGATGAAGATCACCGGTCGGCTGGCCTTCTGGATCAGATCGACGCAGGCGGCAATTTCTTCCGGCGAGGCGCCACTGCGCTGGGTGCCGAACTTTGGCGCCGGCTTTGGCACCTCGACGTCGCCTTCTTCCTGGTAAACGTTGAACGGAACGTCGACGTTCACCGGTCCGGGACGACCCGACAGCATGGTGGTGGTCGCCTGGCGCAGCGCCAGCGGGAGCATGTCGACGCGTGTCGGCTGCCAGCTGCGCTTGACCACCGGCCTGATAATGTTTGGGAAGTCGGCCTGGTAATGGGCGTTGACCTCCTGAAACGGGCTGCGGTTGAACTGCGACGTCGGCACGTTCGAAGTGATTGCGAGGATCGCCGAGGAGTCCGTAATTGCGCAGGCGAGCGGCATTACGATGTTGCAGGAGCCCGGCCCGCAGGAGGTGAGCGTCGCAACCGCTTCGTGCCGCACACGAAAATATGCATCGGCCATGTGCGCGGCGACCTGCTCGTGGCGCGGCGACACCAGCTTGATGCGGTCGCGCGCCTGATAGAGCGAGTCGAGCATCCCGACATTGCCGTGGCCGCAGATGCCGAACACGTAAGGCATCTTGCTGGCGATCAGGTATTCGGTGATGAGGTCAGCGCCCTTCATCTTCGGCATGTGTTTTTGTCCATCACGCGCGGCCCGCGACGTTTCAGCATGTCGAAAGCGGGCGCCGTGCCCTCAGAATGGATGTTTTTGCGGTTGCGATAATGCGAGAGGGACTTTAACCATATCGGTGCCGGATCGACAATATCGAACCGCGGCCAACGGCTCACGAGTCCCTTGGCGCGGCGCCGCCGGCGAGGCACAACAAGACGGTCAGGCCAACCGCGTCGGGCGTAGCGTTTCCATGAAAGCAGCACCGTTCGAGTATTCGCGCGCGGCCCACATTGACGAAGCCTGTGCGCTGCTGGCGGAAGACGACGGCGCGCGCGTGATCGCCGGCGGACAGACGCTGGTGCCGATGATGGCGATGCGGCTGGCGCGCCCCACGCGCCTGATCGACATCAACCGCATTGCGGCATTGTCCTATATCCGCGCCGACGGGGATGCGGTCGCCGTCGGCGCAACGACCCGGCAATGCGTGGTCGAACGCGACAAGCTGGTCGCAGGCAAAGTCCCCCTGCTCTCGCTCGCCGTTCCATTCATCGGCCACGCCGCCACCCGCGCGCGCGGCACTGTGGGCGGCTCGCTCGCCCACGCCGATCCGGCAGCGGAACTGCCGCTGATCGTCGTGACGCTTGACGCAACCATGACCTATCGCGTCGGCGGCAAGGATGCCGCGATGGCGGCGCGCGATTTTTTCGCGGGACTGATGGTCACCAACCTGCCGGCGGGCGCCTGCCTGACCGGCGTGCGCTTTCCGGTCTGGAGCGGCAAGGTCGGCGTCGGCTTTCACGAGGTCAACGCAAGGCGCAGCGATTTCGCGTTCGTCGCGGCTGCGGCGCAGGTCGAACTCGGGGACGACGGAAAATGCAAGCGCATCGCCATCGGTATCGGTGCCGCGACCGACTGCCCGATACGACTCGATGCGACGGAGAAGCAACTGGTCGGCACCGCGCTCGACGCGGCCAGCGTGAACGACGCGATACGCGCGGCCCTCGCCGGTATCGAGCCGCTCGACGACCTGCATGCCTCGGCCGAATACCGTCGCCGTGCCGCCGTCAGTCTCGCCGCCCGCGCCGTCGCCGACGCAATTGCCCGCGCACAAGGGAAAAAAGTCCATGCGCGTTAGGCTCAATGTCAACGGCACCAGCCACGACGTGGACGTCGAGCCGCGCACCACCTTGCTCGACTGCCTGCGCGACGCGCTTGCACTCAAGGGCGCCCATGCCGGCTGCGAACACGGTGTATGCGGCGCCTGCACCGTGCTGTTCGATGGCGTGGCGGTACGCTCCTGCCTGATGTTTGCGCCACAAGCCGAGGGAACGGCGATCACGACAATCGAGGGCGTTACGCCCGGGCCCGGAGAATTGTCGCCGATCCAGGATGCCTTCTGCGAAACCCACGGCATGCAGTGCGGCTATTGCACGCCGGCAATGATCCTGGTGGCGCACGCCTTGCTGGCCGACAATCCGGCGCCCACCCGCGAAGAGATCGTCGAGGCGATTTCCGGCAATATCTGCCGCTGCACCGGCTACGCGCAGATCGTGGAAGCCATCGCGCTCGCAGCCGAACGGCTGCGCGGCGCCAACAGGCCTTCGGAGTTGCGCAAATGAGCGAAGCCACCGGGCATTTCCGATTTGTCGCCGGCGACCGCCGGGTGCGTGAGGATCGCCGCTTCGTCGCCGGCAAGGGCAAATTCGTCGCCGACGTCGATCTGCCCAACATGAAGCATGTGGCGCTGGTGACCTGTCCGCATGCCGCAGCCCACATCAAGTCGATCGACAAGCGCGCCGCGCTCAACATGCCGGGCGTGCACTATGTGCTGGATGGCGAGGAGCTGGCGCAAGCCACCGTGCCGTTGATCGCCGGCCTCGATACGCCCAACGTTCCGCGCCGGCCGCTCGCGCTCGACGTCGCGCGCTATTCCGGCGAGTGGGTCGCGGCGGTTGTCGCCGGTAGCCGCGCGCAGGCCGAAGACGCGGCGGAAACCATCGACATTGAATACGAGCCCCTGCCCTTCGTGCTCGATGCCGAGGATGCGCTGAAGACAGACAGTCCGCTGGTGCACGAGAAGCACGGCTCCAACGTGCTGCTCGACAAGAGCTTTGTCTGGGGCGATGTGGACAAGGATTTTGCCGCCAGTCCGCACAGGCTTTCGCTGCGGGTGAAATGGGCGCGCTCGTCGACCGTGCCGATCGAGACATTCGGCGTGGTGGCAAGCTGGGATCCCTGGCGCGAGGTTCTCGACGTCTGGGCCTCGATCCAGATGCCGCGCTATCCCGAGCAGATCGCCGCGGCTTTGAAAATTCCCGTCACCTCCGTGCGCGTGCACTACGACGTCGACGTCGGCGGCAGCTATGGCGTCAAGCGCGGCATCAAGCATTCCGTGCTGGCGGGTTATCTCGCGCGGCGGCTCGGATTTCCGGTTCGGCTGATCGAGGACCGGCTGGAAAATATGCGTGGCGGCGATGCGCATGGGCCCGAGCGCCTGTTCGACGTCGAGGTGGCCTATGATGACAGCGGGATCGTCCGCGCGATGAAGATGCGCGCGCTGGAAAATCTCGGCGCCTATGCCGGCCGCTCGCCGTTTCAGCTTGGCAAGCCGATCGGCGCCATCGTCGGGCCCTACAAGATCAACAGCGTCGCCTATCGCGCCATCGCGGTCGTCACCAACAAGACGACGCAGGACGCCGTGCGCGGCTTCGGCCAGGGACCCACAAATCTTGCGCTCGAGCGCTGCATGGACGAGGTGGCGAATGCGCTTGGCCTTGACCCGCTGGAGGTGCGCCGGCGTAATTTGATCCGCGCCGAGGAATTTCCCTATCTGATCCCCAGCGGCACGACTTATGACAGCGGCGACTACCACGCTGTCATCGACAAGGTACTGGCCGATACACCCTATGCGGCGCTGAAGGTCGAGCGCGACCGGCTGCGCGCTGACGGCAAGCTCGCCGGCATCGGCATCGCAGCGTGCCTGGAACCCTCGGGCGGCAACGCCACCTTCGAAGCGCTGCTCAACCCGGCGATCAACACCTCGACCTTCATGGATTCCTGCCGCATCAACATCGACGGCAACGGCACCATCGCCGCCACCATGCATACGACCTCGTCCGGCCAGGGCCACGAGACGCTGGTCGGCACCGTCATCGGCGAGGTGCTGGGCGTCGATCCCGACACCGTCCGCGTGACGCGGCCGGATTCGCTGAATTCCCTGCCGAGCGGCACGCCGGTCGGCAGCCGCATGGCGATCATGCTGGGCGGCGCGGCGTTCCACGCGGCGGAGAAACTGAAATCAAAACTCACCGCCATCGGCGCGCACGACCTCGGCATTCCGCTCGAGCGCGCCGTCTACGAGCGCGGCAATGTCTTCGACCGCAATGCGCCCGACAAGCGCCGCACCTGGGCCGATCTCGTCGCTATCGCGCACCGCAATCTTCACCGCATGCCCGCGGGCTTCGAGCCGGGACTGGCGGTGAGCCACATCTATTCCGTGCCAACCGGCGGTACGCTGCCGACGCCGGACGGACGGGTGCAGATGTATCCCTGCTTCTCGTTCGAGTTCCACCTGATCCTGCTCAGCATCGATCCCGACCTCGGAACGCCGCAGATCCTGCGCTATTGCGTCGGACACGATTGCGGCACCCAGATCAATCCAAAAATCGTGCGCGGCATGACCATGGGCGGCATCGCGCACGGCATCGGCGCCGCACTGTTCGAGGAATTCGCCTATAATGACGAAGGCCAGATGATCGCCCAGAGTTTCATGGACTATCTGCTGCCGTCCTCGCACGAAGTACCGCCGATCAAGATCATCGACCACGAGACGCCCTCGCCGCACACGGTGCTCGGACAGAAGGGCTCCGGTGAATCCGGGTATCTCGGCGCTCCGGCGGCGCTGGCCAATGCGGTCAACGACGCGCTGCGCCCGCTCGGCATTTCCATCAACGCGCTGCCGCTGAAAGTCTCCCGGCTCGGCGACATGATCGCCGGCGCACGCGCGAAGTAAGGACACGTGAATGATCGTCGATTGCCACGCCCATCTGGTGCCGCCCGACCTGCTGGCAGCGATTCGAAAAGACGCCGCGCGCTTTCCGTCGGTGAAGCTGATCGAGGACGGCGGCAGCCTCGCGTTCTCGTTTTCGGGCGCCAGGCCGACCCGGCCGGTGTCCAGGCCGCTGTCGGATATTCCGGGACGCGTCACCTGGATGCAGACGCAGGGCATCGACAAACAGGTGGTCGGCGGCTGGGTCGACATGTTTGGCTACGAGGTGCCCGGCCCCGAAGGCGAGGCCTGGACGCGGCTCGCAAACGAGGCGTTGATGGCGGCGGCCAGGGCCGAGCCGCGCTTCGTGCCGCTCGCGACAGTACCTTTGGGCGACGGCCGGCGCGCCGCGGCCGTCCTCAAGGACGCCGTGAAGACGGGCTTTCCTGGCGTTATGATCGGCACGCTGCCGCGCGGTGTCGGTAGTACGCTCGACCATGCCGATCTCAGCCCGTTCTGGGCGGCGGCGGACGAGACCGGTGCAATCGTCCACATTCACCCAAGTTTCGATGCCGGCGACGTGCGCGTGAACGACTACGGCCTTGCCAACGGCCTGGGGCGCATTACTGATGCGGCGGTCGCGGTGGCGCGATTGATCTCGGCCGGCCACGTTGCGCGATATACGAACGTGAAATTCTTCGCGCCCATGGGCGCGGCGGCGCTGCCCTTCGTGCTCGGGAAACTCAAGCGCAATCACGCCATCACGCCCGGCATCGGCGATCCGGTCGAGGGACTTGCGCGTATTTATACAGACACCATTCTGCATGACGCACGCGTGCTGAAATTCGTGATCGAAATGATCGGCGCCGAACGTCTGATGATGGGCTCCGACATGCCGTTCCCGATCGGTGATACCGAGCCGCTGCGCATCATCGCCGACGCCGGACTCCCGGCCGACAATACAGCGTCGATCAATGGCGGGCTGGCAGCACGGCTGTTTCGGATTCAATGACAATACGATCACGCCAGAGACTCCACAGGTCAAGTCCAAGGAGAGAACAACAATGATCCGAATATCCAAGCTTATCCGCTCGATCTGCGGCGCCATCGCGGCGCTTGCCATTTCCATGCCGATGATGCCTGGCACCGCCGTCGCGCAGGCGCCCGCCAAGGTGACTATCGTGGTCTTCGGCTTTCCGTCGCTCGGCGCTTTCATGCCACCGGTGATCAAGGCCAAAAAGTTCGACGAAGCAAACGGCCTCGACATTACATTCGAGCAGCGCCCGCCCACCGCCTACACCACGCAATTCAATTCCGGCGAGTTCAAGGTCGGCGGCAGCGCCGCGCTGCTCACAATCGGCCTTGCTGACAGCCGCGGCGTAAAGGTGAAATACCTGTTCAATCTGTTCGATTTCTGGGGCGGTGTCGTCACCTCGCGTCCCGGCGTCAAGACCGTCAAGGATCTAGAAGGCAAGGAACTCGCGGCCGCGCGCGCCACCACCAATTTCCAGATGTTCGACTTCTTTGCGAAAAAGCTTGGTGCGGATGTTTCGAAGATCAAGGTGGTGAACACCGCCCCGCCGGGCCTCGTCGGTTACGCGGTCGCCGACCGCGCCGACGCCGTGCAGTTATGGGAGCCCGCCTACACGCTATTGAAAGCAAAGAAGCCCGACATCCGCCTGCTCGATCTTGGCATGGACAAGACCTGGTCGAGCTTTGCCGGCGGCGGCAAGATTCCCTATCTCGGCGTCGCCGCTCACAGTGACTGGATCGAGCAAAATCAGGCGCTGATCCCCAAACTCTACGCCGCCTACAAGGCGGCGGGCGAATATATCGTCAAGCATCCGGAGGAGTCGGCCGCCCTGATTGCGCCGAAATCGACGCCCGAGGATCGCGCAGCGTTGGTCTCGCTGATCAAATCCAACGAGCGGCTGGGCATGAACGTCGCACCCGCCGGCACGATGAAAAAGCAGATCGAGGCCGTTTACAAGGCCGGCATCGATGTCGGCTATTTCAAGTCGCAGCCGTCGGCCGATACGGTCTACGACAAGGCGATGAAATAATGCATGCGCGCAGCATGCGCATCCTGCAAGCCGCCGCCAGCATGATCGCGCTGGCGGCGGTCTGGCAGGTCTTGTCCTTCGTCTTTCCGCACTACCTGTTTCCACCGGTACCGGACGTGATCGCGCGCACGTTCGAGGTGCTCATTACCGGCTCGCTGCTCGCCGACGTGCTGCTGACCGCCGCGCGCATCTTCGGCGGGTTGTTCGGCGCCTTCTTCCTCGGCGGCATGCTTGCGCTGCTGATCGGGCAGTCGAAAACCATGGAGAATTTCATCGCCCCCGTGCTCACATTCTTTCAGGGCATTCCGGCGCTGTCCTGGGTGGTGTTCGCAATCATCTGGTTCCACGGCACCGAATTCCGGGTGCTGTTCATCATGGTAATGACGACGCTACCGGCATTCACCTTCCAGATTCTCGACGCCTTCCGCTCGATGTCGAAGGACCTGTTCGAAATGACCATGTCATTCCGGCCGAGCCGCGCCAAGTTGTTCCGCGTATTGATCGTGCCGACCATCGTGCCCGGCATCCTTACCGCCTGGAAGGTCAACCTCGGCAACGCCGCCCGCGTCGTGGTGGTGGCCGAGCTGGTCGGCGCAACCGGCGGCGTGGGCTATCAATTGTTGCGCCAGCAGCAATTGTTCGACATGGCCGGCGCCATGGCCTGGACGCTGCAACTGGTGCTGTTCGTGTTGGTCGTACAGCAGACCATCACCGCGATCGAGAATTGGGCCCTGCGCTATCGCGCTGTATCCGAGCGGGCGATGTAATCATGACCGCCGAACCGGTCATCTGCTTCAAGGAGGTCAGCAAGGCGTTTCTCCGGCCGGACGGACGCGGCGACTTTGTCGCGGTCGACAGGCTGTCGTTTTCCATAGCCAAGGGCGAGATCGTCGCCGTGCTTGGCAAGACCGGCTGTGGCAAGTCCACCATGTTCAACATCGTTGCCGGGCTCATCGAGCCGAGCTCCGGCGAGGCGAAAGTGATCGGCCACGACCCGTTCCGTGAATTCGAATTCTTCCGCGGCAAGATCGGCATTGTATTCCAGAACGACCGGCTGATGCCGTGGCGCAGCGCGCTCGAAAATGTGATGCTTGGCTTGCAGATCCTCGATACCGATCGCGGAGAAGCGGAAACGACCGCGCGCCACTGGCTGGCGCGGCTTGGCCTTTCCGGCCACGAAAACGACTATCCGCACGCGCTGTCGGGCGGTATGCGCCAGCGCGTGTCGATCGCCCGCGCCTTCGCGGTCGACCCCGAGATCCTGCTGTGCGACGAGCCGTTCTCGTCGCTGGATGAAATGACCGCGCGCGACTTGCGCGCCGAATTCGTCCGCCTGGTGCGGCAAAACAACAAGACCGCCGTATTCATTACCCACCAGATCAATGAAGCGATGGAAATCGGCGATCGCGTGCTGGTGTTCCACCGGCCGGCACGCATCGCCTATGAGGCGCGCCTTGATGCGACGACAGGCGAGGAAGCCAGGAGTAAAATTCACGACGACATCATGCGCGTCTTGTCGGTTGAAACCGCTGCCGCGAACAGCGGCGGCTGAGAAAACACCGTCGGCATGCGCCCCCTCGACCGCCAACCGCCGGTGCAATACCTTCTGCGGCAAGAAGCAAACGAGGAGGAAGGCCCCGTGAAGCCCGTCCGCGTCGCGTTGTTTGCTCCCGGCAGCAAGGAGCGCGTGATGGCCAAGGCGCTGGAAAGCGGCGCCGAAGCGGTGATTCTCGACCTGGAGGATTCGGTGCCGGCGGCGTCCAAGGCCGAGGCCCGCACGCTGGTCACCAGGATCATCGACGCCAAGGGTTCCGGCCCTGCCATCATCGTGCGTGTCAACGCCGCGGCGACCGGGCTCCTGCCTGACGACCTGGAGGCAATCGTGCGTCCCGGACTCGACGCCGTCATGCTGCCCAAGGCGGAGACGGTCGAAGACGTGCAGCGCACCGCCGAAGCCATCGACCGCCATGAAGCGGCGCATAAGATGGCGCCGGGCAGTGTCGCGCTCATTCCGATGATCGAGAGCGCGCTCGGTGTTCACAATTGCTACGACCTCATAACGGCCTCGCCGCGTATTGCGGCGACCTGTTTCGGCAGCGCGCGCGACGGCGACCTGCAGACCGATCTCGGTTGCGCCTGGTCGATCGAGGGCACCGAATTGCTCTACGCGCGGTCGAAGGTGCTGCTCGACACCCGCGCCGCCGGCAGCCACATCCATCCGCTCGACGGCGTGTTCAGCGACCTTAACGACGAAGCCGGGCTGATCGCCGATTCAAAACTTTCCGCGCGTCTCGGCTATATCGGCCGCACCGTCATCCATCCCAAACAGATCGCGCCTGTCAGAAGCGCCTATGCGGTGCCGGACGCCGAGGTCGCCTACTATCGAAAGGTCGTGTCCGAATTCGAAGCGGCGGAAAAAGCGGGGAGTGCCGCAATCTCGGTCGACGGCAAGCTGGTCGACTACGCCATGGCGCAGCGCGCCCGGCGCGTGCTTGATCTCGCCAAACTCGACCGGCCGGGGTGACCCATGGATTTTTCGTTCACGCCCGACCAGGAGGACATGCGTGCACACGTCAAGAACCTGCTCGACGATGTTTGTCCGCCGGACTATGCCGAACGCTGCGACAACGAGGAGCGGCCGCCACGCGAAGCCTACCAGGCGCTCGCCAAGCACGGCTGGTTCGGTTTGGGCGTTCCGACCGAATATGGCGGCATCGACGGATCGGCCATCGATCTTGCAATCCTGCTCGAGGAAACCGGCAGGCATTTCGAGGAACTGGCGGTGTGGCTCTTCCGCACCTTGGCCTATGGCGGCTATGCGGTGGCGCAGCACGGTACGCCCGAACAGAAGAAAGTGCTGCTGCCCCGGATCGCGCGCGGCGAGCTGTCATTCTGCTTCGGTCTGAGCGAACCGGATTCCGGCTCCGATGCCGCCGCGCTCACCACCCGCGCCCGTGCCGACGGCAACGGCTATGTGATCGACGGCCAGAAGATCTTCACCTCGGGCATGGATATCAGCGACTACTGCCTGCTGGTGACCCGCACATCGACGGATGCGAGAAAACAGCAAGGCATCACCAATTTCCTGGTCGATACCAGGCTGCCCGGCATCGAAGTCCGCAGGATCCCGACGCTGGGCCAGCGCGCCATCGGCACCACGCAGGTGTTCTACAGCGGCGTCAAAGTGCCGGCCTCCGCGGTACTGGGCGAAGTCGGACGCGGCTGGGAAGCGGTCGACAGTTATCTCTGGTACGAGCGGCTTTGCCTGTCGGCTGCGCGCACCGGCGCGGCCTCGGCGGCGTTCGAATACGCGCTCGACTACGCCAGGAACCGCAAGCAGTTCGGCCAGCCGATCGGCCAGTTCCAGGCGATCGCACACAAGCTTGCGGACATGAAGGTGATGCTCGATGTGTCGCGCACGCTTGTTTATCGCTTTGCATGGCTGATGTCGCAGGGCGCCGCGACGCGCCAGGACGCAGCGGTGCTCAAGCTCTACACCGGCGAGGCCTACAAGGCGGTCTCTGATCTGGGCCTGCAGATTCTCGGCGGCTACGGCTACTGCATGGAATTTCCGATGCAGCGCTTCTTTCGCGATTCCCGCCTCGCCGTCATCGGCGCCGGCACGTCGGAGATCCAGCGCAATATCATCGCGCGCGGGCTTGGGCTCTAACGCGGACGGGCAATGTCACATCCGCTCGACGGCATCAGGATCCTCGAACTCGGCCAGATCATCGCCGGCACCTATGGCAGCCAGGTGCTGTCCGATCTGGGCGCCGAGGTCATCAAGATCGAAGCGCCGGAAGGCGATCTCGGGCGCATTCCCTCAGTCGCGCCCTACAAGGGCCTGAGTGCGCTGTTCCTGACGCTCAACCGCAATAAAAAGAGCATCGTGCTCAACCTCAAGAGCGATGACGGGCGAAAGATCTTCTACGAACTGGTGAAGAAATCCGACGTGATGGTGGACAATTTTCGCCCCGGCGTGCTGGAGCGGTTGAAGATTGATTACGACACCCTGACAAAAATCAACCCGCGCATCATCCAGTGCTCGGTCACCGGTTTCGGCACCGCCGGCGAATACAGGGACTACCCGGCGCTCGACATCATCATCCAGGCGATCAGCGGCCACATGGCGATCACCGGCGAGCCGGGGCGTCCACCGGTGCGCGTCGGCATTCCGCTCGCCGACATGAGCGGCGGCATTTTCTCCTGCAAGGCAATCCTTGCCGCGCTGTTCGACCGCGAGCGCAGCGGCAAGGGTCGCAAGATCGATCTGTCGATGTTCGACGCCATGCTCAATCTTATGGGCTATATCGGCACGATGTGGCTCACCGCCGGGGAACTGCCGAAGCCGCCCGGCTCCGCGCACCAATATTCGGTTCCGTGGCAGGCGTTCGAATGCAGGGACGGTTATCTCGTCGTCGCCACCCGGCAGGATATATTCTGGCAAAAGCTCTGCTTGGCGCTCGACGAGCCGGCGCTCGCCGACGATGTGCGCTACAAGACCAATCCGGCGCGTGTGCAGAACAGGGCAACGCTTGAACCGCAACTCGAAGCGATCTTCCGCACGCGCACGGTGGCGGAATGGCTGCAGCGGTTGCATGCAGCGGAAGTCCCGGCCGCGCCCGTCAACAATCTCGACCGCGCCTTTGCCGAACCGCCGGTCAGGGAACGCGAGATGATCGTCGAATACGATCATCCGGACGTGGGCAAGGTGCGGTTGCCGGGAAACCCCATCAAGATGTCGGGGATGGACGGCACGATTTCCAGGCCGGCGCCGCGTCTCGGCGAACACACCGACGCTGTGCTCGGCGAGCTGCTCAAGCTCTCATCGGATGAGATCGCCAGCCTGCGCAGGAATGGCGCAGTCGGCTAGGCCGTGTCATGTCACCGCTTCGTCGGCGCGTGCGCCGGGTGCTCAATCTAGAAGCAGCGAACGATGCTGATGGTCTGTTCTTTGCCGTCACCCGACGGAACCGTCACGCTTTGCGCGGGGCAGCCCGGCACAAATGGCCTGGCAATCACTTCAGGCGGGATGACAACAGTTTCGGAAGGGCTGACAACAGGCTGATATCGATGGGCCGCATCCCAGAGCGGTTCATACGTGTAAGTGTAGTGAATGTTGCCGGGAATCGTTTGGGTAATATCGACGTTTGGTCCTCCACCCCACGGCCCGAAGAAGCTACCGCCCTCGACTCCGAGAATCTGCATGTTGCGTTGCTTGTGAAGCTGCCGCGATCGGGCAACCGAAGGGCGGACAGTCGAATGCGTCGAAACGGACTTTCCCACATGCGCTCTTACCGCCTCGCCGAATGTTTCGTTCGAGGCAAGGGTAAGCGCTACACCGAGTGAAGCGATAAACGCCGCATACATCTTAATCGTCATGACACGCACCAATTCGAGGGTTACTGGCCACCAAAGGCATTCTAGGCCGGGCCCTTCGTGCCCGCCAAGGTATAATTAACTTCTAGTTAAGGTGTAATGTTAACGTGGGCGCCGGCCACGGGAACACGTCCCCGGATGGGACAGTCTGCAACTCAAAAGGGAAAGCGTGCGATGCGGGGCCTGTACTGGGAAGACTGGGAGATCGGCGCGGAATTTGTCAGTCCGGCGCGGACCGTCACCGAGGCCGATATCGTCGCGTTCGCGGGGATTTCCGGCGACTACAATCCGCTGCATACCGACGAGGAATATTGCAGGCAGACGCAATTCGGCACCCGCATCGCGCATGGGCCCCTGGTCTACGCCATCGCCGCGGGCCTTCTGTTCCAGCTGCATCTTTACGACGACACGCTGATCGCGTTTCTCGGCTTCGACAGCCTTAAGTTCACGAAGCCTGTGAAGCCCGGCGACACGATCCACGCGCGCATCAAGGTGCTGGAGAAGCGTGAGACGTCGAACCCTGAGCGCGGCGTGATGAAGCGCCGGCTCGAAGTTCTCAACCAGCGCGGAGAAGTCGTGCAGGAAGGCGTTCAGGCGTTCCTGCTCAAGTGCAAGCCGGCTTAACCCGCGCCGGCTGGTTCAAGCGGGCGGCCGGCGGCGTCAGCTTCCAGCCGGCCGTCACGCAGCCGGAAGATATGATCGAAACGATCCAGAATCATTTCGTCATGGGTGACGACAATGATCGCAGCATCCTGCTCGACCGCAATTCGCCGCAGCAGATCCATCACGATGCGGGCGCGCGCCGAGTCGAGCGGCGCGGTCGGCTCGTCGGCAAGAATGATGCGCGGCTTGTTTGCAAGCGCACGCGCGATGGCGACGCGCTGGGCTTCCCCGCCGGAAAGCTGTCTTGGCATCGCATGTTTGCGGTGACCGACCTCGAGGTAATCGAGGAGTTCGATGGCGCGCGTGCGCGCCGCGGTGGCGCCTTGGCCGGCCAGATGCATCGCCACCGCGACATTGTCGCTACCGTCGAGAAACGGCAGCAGGTTCGGGTACTGGAAGATGAAGCCGATCTTTTCGAGCCGCAGCCGACGCAGATCGGCCTTGAGCCAATGCTCGTCGTAGACGAGCTGGCCGTCGAGCGTGATGCGGCCGCTGCTCGGTTCAATAATGCAAGCTATGCAATGCAGAAGCGTAGTCTTGCCCGAGCCGCTCGGTCCCATCAGCCCCACGACCTGGCCGGGAAAGACGTCCACTGTGATGTCGACAAGCGCGTCAACGCGTGCCGTGCCCTGTCCAAAGTGCTTGGATAGATGTTCCACGCGGACGACAGCCTGGGGGCGCGCAAGCATTGTCCTACCCCGAGCTCGCCAGCGCTTCCGCCGGGTCGACCTTGAGGGCGAGCCTTATGCCGAGCGTACTGGCGAGCAAGCAGACCACGATTGTGATGAGAAACACGACGCCGACGCTTTCCGGATCCAGTACAAGCCGGCGCGGGAAATAGGGCTTGAAAATGAGCACGAGCGCCAGGCCGGTTAAAAAGCCGAAGACTCCCATCGACAGCGCCTGCTGCAAGATAAGGCCGACGATGGTGCGGTCCGGCGCGCCCACAAACTTCAGCGTAGCGATAGAGCGCACTTTGTCCATCGTCAGCGTGTAGATGATCAGCGCGATGATCACTGCCGACACGACCACCAGCAGCGTCATGATCAGGCCCTGCTGCTTGCGTGCCCGCTCGATCACGAACTTGCTCAACAGCGTTTCCTGCTGTTCCTGGGTCAGCGCAGTCAGATGTTTCCAGCGCGTGAGCGATGCGGCCACCTGGTCGACCGGGACATAGGGCGACGCTTTGGCTATGACGGCGTTGATCTGGTTATTGGTTTCCTGCGCTCCGCCACGCGCGCTTTCGCGCCGTGCCGCCGGCGGCGCCAGCTCGAACTGCAACGCCTGCGCGTCGCGCAAAGTGATGTAGGCCACAGGATCGCCGGACGAGGTGACTTCGTCGCGCATCAGACCGACCACGGTAAATCGGTGGCCGTGCGTACCCAAGGGCACCTGCTGGCCGAGCCCGATGCCCGCGCGTTGGTCAACGATAATCTCAAAGTGGTCGCGCAGAATATCGCGGCCTGCCAACAGCTTGTGCGGACCGCCGGGTCGCCCCGGTTCGAATCCCGTAATAAAGATGCGCAGCGGTCTGCCGTTCAGCTGGGTCTGCACGGATTGGTAGGTGACTGAGCCCGCGCGCTCGACACCATAGACCCGGCTTACCAGTTCGCGCGTGTCGCCGGGAATGCGCGAAGATTCCGCAAATGGTCCGTTGGTGCCGGCCTCTACAATCCACAGGTCGGCCTTGGCCGCGCGCGCCTGCCGTAGTGCGTCGTCGATCAGTCCACCATAGACACCGGTGATCATGATCACGATGCCGAGCAGCAGGCTCAATCCGAAATTGGTCAGCGCGAACCGCAGCAGATTGTGCTTGATGTCGCGGTAGGCGAGGTTCATCGCTTCGGCTCGTTGGCAATTTTTGCGGCGCGGCCGTCGCGCAAACCACCGCGCAATTTCGTGAGCACAGCGGCATTGGCGGGCACACCGGCGATAATTTCATAGCGCCCGTCGAGCAGCCGATGGCCGAGCTTGATATCCCGCTGATGCAGATGTCCGCTCTCGACGGTCCACACTGTCCCGGAATCCTTGGCCAAGCCGACGATCGCCGCTTCCGGCACCAGCAGGGCCTGCGGCAGCTGCACGGTGGTGATGTAGACCTCGGCCTGTTCGCCGAGATTGGGATCGTCCGGAATACGGTTGAAAGCGATCTCGATCCGCCGCTCCTCGTTGACGCGATCGCTTTCAGGCTGGATGCGGGCCACTCGCCCCTTCAGGTGAATGTTCGGACGCGAGCGCAGCACAATTTCAGCCCGCTCTCCGACCTTGATCTCTCCGGATCTGCTCTCGTCGATGAAGGCAAGCACCCAGATCGTCTTCGGATCGACCAGCGTGAAGACCGGTTCACCGGCGCCGAGCGCAGAGCCGAGCTCTTTTGTCCGGGCGATTACCATGGCATCGTAAGGCGCCATCAGTGTATGAAAATTGAGCGTTGCCGTTTCCTGCTGCTGTTGCGCCTTGGCATCGGCGATAGCCGCGCGCGCCACCGCGATATCACTGGTCGCGAGATTCATTTCCGCGGATGCGGCATCTTGGACATTCTTTGCAGTTTCCGCGGTTTCAACCGAGGCGATATTGCTGAGAACCAGTTTTTGCCGGCGTTCATTGATACTTTTGGCATTGGCAAAATTCGCCTTGGCCTTTTCCAGGCCGGCGGTCGCCTTCTGCAGATTGGCCTCGGACTGCTCGACGGCGGCTTTGGCCCGCGCCAGCCGTGCACTCTGCTCGCGGTCGTCGAGGCGCGCCAGCACTGCGTCTTTGGCCACGCGGTCGCCGACATCAGCGCGGAGGTCGACCAGCACCCCGGATACCTTGAAGCCGACCTTGGATGCGATGCGGGCCTCGACGGTGCCGAGGCCGAACACCTGCACCGGCACGTTTTTTTCTATTTGCGAGACTTGTACGGCAATTGGTCGGAAAAACAGCGTCCACGCGCTCGCACCTGCCACCACGGCCATCACGAGCACAATGACGATCAACAGGAGGCGTCCACGGTTCATCGGATATTTGTATAATCCGATGGGAGGGCCTCATATGATCAGGATCAATAAAATGAGTAGCGCCGTGTCACTATTGGCCCGGCCCGGAACCCCCGACGGCCCGCCACAATTCGCTACGAACGGCCCCGGAACCGGGTTGCCCCGGTTCCGGGCTCTCCTTGGTCACGTCGGCAGCGGCTTGCCTCTGGTCTCGGGCAGGAACGGCACCACCACGAAGCCCAGGATGTAGATGAAGGAGAACGCCACCGCCATCTTGCTAAAGCCGCCGAACTGGGCGATCAGCATGCCGGCGAACAGCGGCCCCAGAAACGCGATGAAGCGCGGCCCGTTGAACACGAACGCCATTCCGGTCGCGCGCATGCGGGTCGGAAACAGTTCCGGCAGCCACACCGCCATCCACGAATATTGCCCGAGCGTGAAGAAGCCGTTGATCGCCGCGATCAGGACCAGCAGATGCAGGTCCTTCGTCCACATATAGAGGACGGGCGTGAGTACCAGCGATGCCGCGAAGAACAGCATCACGATCGGCTTGCGGCCGAAGCGGTCGGCCAGGAAGCCGAGGCCGATATAGCCGAGGATGGCGCCGGCGTTGTAGCTCATGGCGGCGTAACTCGCCCAGGTCTGCGGCGGCAGATGCGCCTTGGCGGCGACACCGGCCACGAATGGCGGCACCCAGGTCGAGATGCCCCACCACGCCACCGTCGTCGTCAGCGACATCAGGAACGCGACGATCGTGCGCTTGCGGATTTCCGGATCGGCAAACAGATCCGCAAACGTAAAGCGCGTGAGATGCTGATCCTCGGCACCCAAGGTGGCGCCACTCTTTTTCTTCGCACGCGCCGATTTCCGTTTCTCGTTGGTGTGCTCCCACGGTTTCGATTCATCGATGCCGCTGCGCAGCCAGAGCACGAATAATGCCGGCACGATGCCGATGATGAACATGATGCGCCAGGCGCCGGGTCCGTGCCCGCTGACGAACAGCCAGATCAGGGACGCCAGGAAGAATCCGATGCCGAGCCCGCACTGCATCAGGCCGGCGCCCTTGCCGCGCGCATGGTCGGGCCACACTTCCGCAGTGATCGAGGCACCCGTCGACCATTCCGAGCCGATGGCGATGCCGACCAGGAAGCGCAGCAGCGCGAACGACACCCAGTCCCATGCGAAGGCCGAAAGGCCGGTGGTAAGCGAATAGGCCAGGATCGCGAGAATCATCGTACGCCGGCGACCGATATAATCGGCGAGCACGCCGCCGATCACCCCGCCGATTCCCCAGCCGAGCAGCGTGATGCCGATCACGGTGCCGGCGAAAGCGGGAATGTGCGAGAACTGCGACGGATCGAGCAACTGGTGCAGTGCCACGCCGACCACCAGGATCAGCGCGAAGGTTTCGTAGCCGTCGAACATCCAGCCGATGTTCGAGGCGATCATCGTCTTCCACTGGTTCGCGTTGAGGCTGCGATACCAGGGTTGCGAACCGCCCATCGTCACGGTCGACATCAATCCCTCCCTAAGTTCGCGATTTTCCGATCGGCCGGTTCAGCCGGCCTTGTTTTTCCGCGCGGCTATCTTGACCGCATTTATGATTTCTGGATAGGCGGCACAGCGGCACAAATTGCCGGAGAGGTAATGTTTGATCTGTTCATCGTCGGGATCGGGGTGCTCGCGGAGCAGACTTTTCACCATGAGAACAAATCCCGGCGTGCAATAACCGCACTGGAAGGCGCCACTTTCGATAAATGCCTCCTGCACGCCATCGAGCTTGTCCGGCTGGGCCAGATGCTCGACGGTGATCACATCGGCGCCGTCGAGGAACGCTGCGAGATAGAGACACCCGGACACCGGTTTGCCGTCCACCTGCACGGTGCAGCAGCCACACAGGCCCTGCCCGCAGCTCTCGCGCGCGCCGAACAGCGCGAATTGCGTTTGCAGCATTTCGACCACGTTGTGATGCGGCTTCACGTCCGCCGTCACGGCGCGGCCGTTGAGGGTGAAGCTGATCGCGCGCGTTGCCGCCGTCATGGTGCGCGTTCCTTGCGCGAACCGGCCCACCCTACCGTTCGTCCCCGCGCAAGCGGGGACCCAGGGCAGCAAACGGCTGATGCAGGATTGGTTGCTCTGGATTCCCGCTTGCGCGGGAATGAGCGGAGCAAGGGGCGGCGCAAACGGACCATACTCAATCCTCAAGCGGCTTGCCGGCCTTGGCGCGCAGTGCGCGGAACACCGCTTCTGCGGTCAACGGCAATTCGGTGAGCCTGACACCGATGGCATCATCGATGGCATTGGCGATTGCGGGCGACACGCCGAAGGTGGCGAGCTCTCCCACGCCCTTGGCGCCGAACGGCCCGTTTTCCTGCACGGTGTCGATCGCCTCGTTTTCCATCACGGGAGGCACGTCGAAAATGCCGGGGATCTTGTAATCGGCAAGCGATGCATTGGTGACCTGACCGCCGTCGAGATGGATCTTCTCGAACATCGAAAAGCCAAGCTGCATCAAGGATGCGCCCGACAGCTGCGTTTCGACGATCTTCGGATTGATCGGCCGTCCGACATCGGCGACGTTGATCAGCCGCGTGACGCGCACATGGCCGGTTTCGGTGTCGACCTCGATTTCAACGCCGGAGCCCGCCACCATCCAGAACGGCGTTGCGTTGGTGGTGAGGCCTTCGGCATCCGGCGGGATATAGTCGGGCTTGTATATACCGGTGCCGACGATGTTGCCGGCCTGCATGCCGTATTTTTTCCGGAACAGATCGCCGAGCGGAACATTGCTGCCTTCCGGCTCGCCCACTTCGCGCGCAAGCGCCGCGATCCTGGCCTTGGCCTCTTCGGCTGCAAGCCGCACTGCATGGCCCATATGAAAGAGTGAACGCGAGCCCAGCGTGCCCATGTCATAGGGCGTCACGTCGGTGTCACGCGGCACGATGCGGATGCTTTCGGCCGGCATGTTGAGCACCTCGCCGACCATCTGCGCCATGGCGGTATCGGAGCCCTGCCCCATGTCGACAGTGCCGCAATACAGCGTGCAGCTGCCGTCGCCCGAGATGATGACGTTCGCCACCGACGTGGTGGGCGAGATCACCGCCTTGAGCGCGACCGCAAGTCCGCGGCCGCGCCGGAGCGTGCCCGTGCCGCGCTCGAACGGCTTTTTCCAGTTGAGCCGTTCGGCGATGCGGTCGAGCACCGGTTCGATCGCGGCATCTTTCAGGATAGTGCCGGTCGCCTGCGGGCGGCCGTTGCGCAAGAGGTTTTTCTTGCGGAATTCGAGCGGATCGGTCTTGAGCGCGCGCGCGATCATGTCGGTGTGGCTTTCATAGGCCCACACCAGCTGCGGAATGCCGAAGCCGCGCAGCGCGCCCGCCGGCGTCAGGTTGGTATAGAGCGCGTAGGAATCGATCGAGACATTCTCGATGTCATAGGGCCCGGCTGCGGTGAATCCCGATTTCTGCGTCACGCGCGGGCCGATATCGGCATAGGCGCCGCCGTTCCACCACACCTCGCATCGGCGCGCGACGATACGGCCATCCTTGTCGATGCCGCTCTTGATGCGGAACGTGCTGGGATGCTTGGTGATGGTGTAGAAATGCTCTTCCATGGTGAGCGCGACCTTCACCGGCCGCCGCGCCAGCATCGAGAGCGCCACCGCCAGCGCCTCCATCTTGATGTAGAGCTTCGAGCCGTAGCCGCCGCCGAGATACGGCACCTTGATGCGCACGCGGTTTTCCGGCCAGCCCAGCAGCCGCGCGATTTCGGTGCGCACGAAGGACGGCCCCTGCGAGCCCGAATAGACGGTGACGCCGTCGTCGCGATAATCCGCGATCGACGCGAACGGCTCGAACGCGAGATGCAGCACCTTCTGGGTGCGGAACGTGTGCTCGAACACATGGGCGGCGCCGGCAAAGCCTTTTTCCACGTCGCCGCGCCGCAGCCTGAAATCGAGCGCGATATTGGTGCCCTTGCGGCCCTTGAGATGCTTGAGATCGGCGAAGGTGCCGGCGGGCTTGAGCGCCTCGTGCACCAGGGTCTTGTTCTCGGCCGCCTCGACCTCGTCGAACACCGCCGGCAGTTCCTCGTAGTCGGCGACGATGTCCTGCACCGCCTGCTCGGCCACATGCGGATCGGCGGCCAGCACCACCGCGACCGGCTCTCCGATATAATGCACCTTGCCGACGGCGAGGATCGGCTGGTCGTGGAAGGCGGGACCGTAAAAAGGATCGGGAATGACCTTGCGTACGTCGTCGCTGGTGTAGACGGCATGGACGCCGGGCACCTTGCGCGCGGCGGCCGTATCGATCGACCTGATGCGGCCGTGCGCCACGGTGCTGCGGAAGATCTTTGCACGCAGCATGCCGGGCAATTGCATCAGATGGGTATATTCGGCGCGGCCGGTCACCTTCTCGCGGGCCTCGAGCCGCGGCAGCGAACGGCCGACCTGCCCTCCGGTTGTCGTGGTCGCGGCCATCACCGGGCTCCGTCGATCTGCATGGCCGCGCGCACCGCGCGGGCGACATAGACGCGCAGCAGCTCACGCTTGTAGGACGCCGAGCCGCGCACGTCGGCGAGAATGTCGGCTTCTGCCGCGGCGGCGTCCGCGGTCTTGTCGACCGCCTTGCCGCCACCGCCGGTCAATTCCGTTTCCGCGGCGACAAGCCGCGTGGCCCTGGGCGTCGCCGCGCTCGCCACGATGCGGGCGGTTTTTATCGTCGCGCCATCGGTATTGAGCGCGACTGCGACGCCGAGCGCCGGCCAGTCGTCGGCGGAACCGGTGGTGACCTTGAAATAGACCGTGCGCGTCGCAGCCTGCGGCGGGATGCGCACATGGGTAATCAGCTCATTTGCGGCAAGCTCGGTTTCGTAATAGCCCGTGAGCAGATCTTCGACCGCCAGGCTGCGTTCGCCCGCGGGGCCTGAAATCGAGACCGAAGCGCCGAGCGCCATCAGCACCGGCGGCAGATCCATGTGCGGATCGCCGTGGGCGAGCGCGCCGCCGACGGTCGCCACATTGCGCACGCGCACGTTCGACAGCCGCGGCATGGTGCGCGCGATCACCGGCGCATGGCGCGCGACGTCGCCCGAATGCTCCAGCGCCGAAAGCGGCGTCATCGCGCCGATCATCAGTTCGCCCGCCGGCGACGCAGTGATGCCGGTAAAGCTATCGCCGAACTTGCGCAGGCTCACCAGCCGGCGCGGCCGGAACACGCCGGCCTTCATCATCAGCATCAAGGCGGTGCCACCGGCAATCGGCCGCACATCCGGATCGTCGGGATCGATGAGCGCGATGGCTTCCTTGAGCGAGCCCGGCTCGAGCAGTTCGAACGGCGTCATGGCGCCGTCCCCGGCGCGGGCGCTGCGAAGGCGGCGGCAAGCTTTTCGCTGAAGTGCTTTTCCATGTCCTTCGCCTTGGCCTTGAGCACGGGCTGGCCCATGCTACCGAGTTTGCCGGTCAGCGTCGCGTCGATCGCATATTGGATGAGCGTTGCGCCACCGGCATCGCTGAGCCTGGTGGTTGCGGTCGCAGTCAGCCGTCCCACCATACCCATCGGTGTGCCTTCGACCTTGGCTTCGATCTCTTCGGGCGGCGAAAGCCGTGTCATCTCCACCGCGACCTTGAAGTTGAAGCGAAGATAAGCGATGCGGGTCTCCAGCACCGCAGTGTAATGGCTGGCGCCGATGGCGTTGAGGTCACGCACCCCCTCGATGCAGGAGGCAAAGAACGGCGCGTCGCTCAGCGCCTTGAAAACCGCCTCGCGGGGTGCCGCAACCGTGATTTCACCGGCGATATTCAAGGCACCGCTGCTACTAGATGACTGTTACCGTCGCAGCTTAGTGGGCTGAATTGCCGCGTCAAATTTTCGTTGGCCCAGCATACTTTAGACGCCAATGCTGGGCTAGACTGGGATCTAGGTGGAGCGCGCCATGTGCCTCCGTGCCGGGGCGATGGCGCCAACAACGGATTTCGCAATTGTGTCGCGGGCGACCAAAAAATGGGGGTGATACCATGACCGGAATGAATTCGAATTTGAC
The DNA here is from genome assembly GCA_963828695.1 of uncultured Alphaproteobacteria bacterium. Lineage (GTDB taxonomy): Bacteria > Pseudomonadota > Alphaproteobacteria > Rhizobiales > Xanthobacteraceae > Pseudolabrys. Next base: position 1,293,382 of record CAWHFS010000002.1, read on the forward strand.
CCTTTTTGCGCTGGGTATGTTCATACTGTCTGCCATTGCCGTGCCCGCTTCGCACGTCGCCGCGCAGGGCCTGACGGCAACGACCATCGAACTGTCGGCCCAGCAGAACGACAACGACAAAAAGAAGAAGAAGGGCGCACAGCCGCAACAGGGTCAGCCGCGCGTTCAGCAAAAGACCATTCAAAAGCAGAATGTGCAGCCGAAGGTAAATGTGCAGCAGAAGCAGAATTTTCAGCAGAAGAAACAAATCAACGTTCAGCAAAACCAGCAGAACATCCAGCAGAAGAAACAGCTGAACGTTCAACAGAAGAATTTGAACGTTCAGAAGAATCAAATCAATGTTCAGCAGAAAAACCTGAACATTCAGCAGAAAAATCAGATCAACGTCCAGCAGAAAAACCTGAACGTCCAGCATAAAAAATACGCCGGCCCGCCGAAGCAGTTCACGCCGAAGCACAACAACGTCGTCTACAAATTCAACATGAAGGGCTCGAACAAGGCCTTCGTCAACGGCAAGCACTATACGGTCTGGCACAGCAACAACAATTATTACCGCATCCGCCACGGCAACAGCTGGCGCACCTTTGTTGCGCTCGGCGTGCTGGCGCCGTTGCTGATCGGCGCGCACCATTATTACCCCTACGCCTATATCGATGCGCCGGGAGCCTACTGCTCCGGGCTGACCGAAGACGGTTGCCAGCTGGTCTACGACGAAGTCGAAACGATCGAGGGTAACGTCTATCCGCAATGCGTGGCCTACTGCCCGTGGCAATAGGCTGCGCCTGCGTTTCGACCTGACGGCGGCGGCCGGTGTTTCCGCCGCCCGATGCCTGCGACAGCCACGTTCATGTGATCGGGCCGAAAGCCCGTTTTCCGCTGGCGCGCGAGCGCAGCTACACGCCGAAGGATGCGCTCGCCGCCGAGCTCAAGGCGATGCTGGCCCGCCTCGGCATGCAGCGCGTGGTGCTGGTGCAGCCGAGCTTCTACCGCAGCGACAATGCCTGCATGCTCGACGCTATGGCGCAGATCGACAACGCGCGCGGCGTTGCGGTGCTGCCGCCGCAGACGGCGCATGCCGAGCTCGCCGCCCTGCACGCGCGGGGCGTTCGCGGATTGCGGGTCAACATCGCGACTTTCGGCAAAGCGCCGGTAGAGACCATCCGTACCGGGATCGAAGCCGCCGCGCGGCTATGCGAGCATCACGGCTGGCACGTCCAGATCTTCGTGCCATCGGACGCGATCGCGCCGCTGTCGCCCGTCCTTCTCGCGCTGCCGGTCGACACGGTCATCGACCATTTCGGCCTGGTCGCGCCGGGCAGTACGAATGGGGCCCTGCGTGCGCTGCTGCAGCTTCTGGAATCCGGCAAGACCTGGGTGAAGATTTCCGGTGCCTACCGCATCGCCGCCGATCCGAACGATGCACGCATCGGCCCGCTGGCGCGGCAATTGTGCGAAGCCAATCCGGAGCGCATCGTCTGGGGCTCGGACTGGCCGCATACGCCCAGGCACGACCTGCGCAAACCGGACCCGAATGAGGAACTGCCGTTCCAGAAAATCGACACGCGCGGCCTGCTCGACCTGGTGCCGCGCTGGCTCGAGGACGAGGCGCTGGTTAAGCGCGTGCTGGTGGAGAATCCGGGCAAGCTCTATGATTTTACGCGCGCACCTTCGGCGGCCGGCTGAAAATCATTGTGCGAGACCGGACCAGGCCGGGAATGTCGTAGCCGGATGAGCGAAGCGAATCCGGGACGGAGTATGCGGACCTCATCCCCGCATTTCGCTGCGCTCCATGCGGGCTACGGATGCTTGCTGGCATGGCAGGTCTCACCCGGCCTCATGGTGAGGAGCAGCGCGCAGCGCTGCGTCTCGAACCATGAGGGCCGCCGATCCTTCGAGACGCCGCGCTTGCGCGCGGCTCCTCAGGATGAGGCGGAGATCATTGCGCTGCGGTGCCCCCGGCGTGGCAAGTCAGTAAGCCGTAGCCCGGATGAGCGAAGCGAAATCCGGGACGGCGTGTGCGAACCTTTTCGCAACGTTGTCCAGGCCGGCCGCCATTTGATCGCACACATCGCTGCTACGATTGAACACACGTTAGAGAACCTCATCCCCGGATTTCGCTTCGCTCATCCGGGCTTCTGTAACGGGCCTTGGTTAGTCAATCCCTTTTTGCGTTGTCCACTCGCCGGGGACTTGCTTCTGTACGGGATCGGCGCACAAGGCCGTCGCCTGATGGGGTTCATAAGAGGAGCAGGTCGGCCAATCTACGGAAGCGTGATCGCATTGTCCGATGCGTCGACAACCCGGATGGCGGCCTGACCTGATCCATCGTCCCGGCGAAGGGACTTCGCTTCGGGAGGCTGGTGTTTGACCCGCCCGAAAACCCGTTCGGTCTCCTGTTAAGCCGCCTTGGCGGCCGGATTGAATGGCATGTTGTCCTTGAGCATGCGAAGCATGATCACGGCGAGCTTGCGCGCGAGGGCGACCTTGGCCTTGTTCATGCCGGCTCGCTTTGCGATCCGCATCGCCCAGCTCTTGAGCTGCGTGCAGCCCTTGATCGGCTTCGTCAGGATGATGTGGGCGGCCTCATAGAGCGCCTCGCGCACGGACGCATCGCCGAGCTTGCTGATCCGCCCAGAGTGGTCGGTCTGACCCGACTGATACTTCTTCGGCGTCAACCCAAATAGCGGTCCCGCCTGCTTTGATGATGTGAAGCGCGAGGGGTCGTCGATCGCGCTGGCAAAGGTCAGCGAGATGATCGGCCCGACCGCCGGCGTCGACATCAACAGCCTGGCCCGGGCATGAAGGCGCGTCGTCTGCCGCACTCGCTTCTCAAAGCCATTGAACTCTGCGAGCAGAACCGTCCGCGCCCGCAGCAGAGCCGCTGCAATCGCTTCCAGGCCTGGATGGCCCCGCACCAGCTCCTCGATGCGACCGGCAAAGCGGGTCCGCGTTGTCGTGCCGACCTTGAGCCCAAAGCCGCGCAAGATCCCGCGCAAGCTGTTCTCGACGTCCAAAAGCTTGCTCTGCACCAGCTTGCGCGCCGTCAGCATCGCCCGCACTTCCTGCGCACCAAGCGACTTGCAGTGCACCGGGCGAAACCAGCCCAGCCGCATCAGTTGCGCAATGTTGCGGGCGTCATTGCGGTCCGACTTTACCGGCATCGCCTTGAAGGCGTCGCTGACGTGCCGCGTCTCCAGAAGCTCGACGGCAAGTCCGGCCTGCTTCATCCGGGCATAGAGCCACTGCGATAGCGGGCCTGCCTCCAGCCCGATCCTGGCGAGTTCAAGCCCAAGCGAACTGAACCAGCCGATGAGTGCCTCGGGTTCGCTCGCTACCTTGGCCTCGCGCACGATCTTGCCGCTCGCATCCACCACGCACACGCTCGAGCATTCCAATGACACGTCAATTCCTGCATAATAGTCCATGGTCGTCCCTCCTTGATGCTTGGAGCAGGCCTCAACATCCTGACTCCGCTACACCATCAGTGTGAGGGACGACCGCCTTCCCTGCCAGCCGTGCCAAGCGCACAATCAAACAATGCCGTAGCGAGCGCGGCTGGCTGGAAAGGCCCCGGCCCGTTACCCCATCTACTTGCTGACATCCTCGGACAACACGGCCGCAAGCGCTGCCCCGCTGTAAGGCATATTGTCGAAGATTTCGGCTTCAGTGCCCGTAATTGACGCGATGTAGCCCGCGAGGCCACCGCCTAGTGAATGGCCAGTCAGAATGGTGCCGGTTGCAATACCGTCAAACAAACCCTGGCCGGTGACACTTTCATAGAACTGGCGGGCGAGCGTCGCCTGCGATGCGCTGGAGAAGCCCGCCCCGAGTGTCCACCCGTTCAAGGGGTCGGCGGACAGGCTCAGGTCGTCCGTCCCTCGGTACGAGATAACGGTTTGGCCATTCCAATTGTAGGCAGCCGCATAAAAGGAGGCGGCGACATCGGGGCTATTGGGGTTGATGTCGGATTGCACCGCAAAGGTAGCGTTGCCAATTTGTGAACCGATACCGCCCAGACCAACAAGACCTTCGTTGTAGCCGCGGTTGTAGGCGTCCATTGCCAAGATCGCGAGGAACAGATCCTGAGATATTGCCATTATTGTCTCCGTTCGAACTGGCCAGAATTAACGCGAAATGGATCGCCTAATCGCTCGATATGTGAGGTCTTTGCCTCTTCGTTCAGCTCCGATAGAATGACCGGAAGCTTCTTCTCAATAGCTCTGGTTACCAGATCACCTGTTGTCTCAATCGTGACGCTAGGTGGCTTGACACCAGCGCCAAACACCTGCGGAAACAGAGTTGGTTCCACCACCCGCGCGCTCATGGGATCATTGAGATCGGCGAACGTGACGAAGGTCGGAAAGTATCGTTCGGGTATCTCACGGCGCCCGCGCAGGCCGGCCAAGCGAGGCAGATCACGATCTTCATAGGAGATACGAAACAACCGCGGAACGATTTGATATGGATAGTCGACATTGCCAACAAGGCGATCACATTGCGACCGCCGCCGAGGTCGACATATGTCGCCTCTCCGCGCACGTGCGGCACGATAGTGGAATTCGAAAGCAGATTTGGCTGCGTCTGGATTCTTATCTCAATGACGCTGGAGCCGGAACGGACGACACCGTCAACCATGACCTCAACCGTCATCCGATAGCGATAGGTGTATTTGGGATAAGTGAGCTTGCACCAAGCAAAGCCGCCCCCGATCAGCAGTGCGACGACCAGCGCGATGGTGCCGGACCTGCGCATCAGCGCCGCGCCCCCGCGCATACGCAATCAACACGCCTCGCCAAATCGAGAATCTTCGCCGCAATGAACCGCAGCACCATGGACGTCGCCCCCACCGTTTCGGCAACACAACGCACCGATACAGCTGCAACGAGGCCAAAGACCCCGGCAAGGCCAATCAGCGCGACCAGATTGCGAACAAAATTGACCATGGCTGCTCAACTCATACGCGAGCAGTCCCTTCGGCGTGCTTAATGGAATAGTTCAAATCCCGTCGATTGCTTGGGCCACCTTCGCCGCAAACGCATCGGTGCCGAGCGGCCCGCCCATGTCGGGCGTGCGCCACTGCGGGTTGGCGACGACGCGGTCAAGCGCGGTCTCGATCGCCCGCCTTGCGCGCATCAGCTTTTCGTCGTTGCGCCGCTCGCCGAGCCACGACAGCAGCATGGCGGCCGAACCGATCAGCGAGGACGGATTGGCGATATTTTTCCCGGCAATGTCGGGCGCCGAGCCGTGCTGGGCCTGCGCCACCGCGTGATCTGAACCAGCATTGAGCGAGGCCGCAAGGCCGAGCCCGCCGGCAATCTCGGAGGCTTCATCGGACAGGATGTCGCCATACATGTTGGTCGTGACGACGACGTCGAATTGCGCGGCGTCGCGCACCAGCAGCGCCGCCATGGCGTCGATGATGCGCTCTTCGTAAGCCACCTGCGGGTAACGCGCCGCCACCGCGCGCACGCATTCGAGATAGAGCCCGTCGGAAATGCGCAGCACATTGGCCTTGTGGACGGCGGTCACTTTCTTCCGGCGCTGCATGGCGAGCCTGAACGCGGCGTCCGCGATGCGGGTCGAACCCTGCCGCGTGATCTTGCGGATGGCGAGCGCCAGATCCGGCGTCGGCATCAGTTCGCCCGGGCCCACATGCATCGAACGGTCGGCGTAGAAGCCTTCGGTATTCTCGCGCACGATCACCAGGTCGACCGCCACGCCGCAGCGCGGCGCAAAGCCCTCGCGCGAGCGTGCCGGGCGGATATTGGCGTAGAGATCGAGACGCTTGCGCAGTTCGCCGGACGGATTCAATCCGCCTTCGGCCGCCGGCGGATATTCATTGTGCGAAACCGGGCCGAGTATAACGCCGTGCGCGGCTTTTGCCTTTTCGAACACCGAAAGCGGAAATGTCGTGCCGTCCGTCCGGTGCGCCGCCCAGCCGATCGCGGCGGTCTCGAATGCGAGGCCGAGCGCGAATTTTGCATCCGCCGCGCGCAGCACGTGCAGCGTCGCCGCGGTGATCTCCGGCCCGATGCCGTCACCCTCCAGCACCAGAATATCGAGCGCTCCGGCTGCGCTGCCTTTGGACGTCATGACGTTGGCGCTGTCCCTGCTCCCTTGCGCCACGGGTATAGACCGATTGCACTGCCGCGGCTACGCGTGCCGCCGCGCCTGGCTCCGCTTTCGGTTTCCGGCCGCATACCCTAAGCTATGCCGCTGTGGCATAGGTTGCTCCGGGCCTGTCATGGAACTGAAAGAGCTTCGCAACTTCATGCACGTCGCACGCGCCGGCAGCGTCAGCCGCGCGGCCGACGAGTTGCGCCTGGCGCAGCCCGCGCTGAGCCGGCAGATCAGGAAACTCGAGCACGAACTGGGCGTGTCGCTGTTCGCGCGGCACGGACGCGGCGTTCGCCTGAGCGCGGCCGGCTCGCTGCTGCTCGAGCGCGCGGAATCGATCGATCAGCTAGTGCATCAGACCGGCGAAGAGATCCGCGACCGCCGCGCGCCTACGGGCGGCCGCATCACGCTCGGCGTGCCGCCGGCCGCCGGCCGGCTGCTCATTCCGCCCTTTGCCGAACGGTTCCAGAAGGCCTGGCCGCAGACGACGCTGCACATGCGCGAAGGCGTTTCGAGCTCGCTGCAGGAGTGGCTGCTGGAAAAACGCATCGACATCGCGATCCTGCACAACCCGCCGCACCTGGAATCCCTCGATATCACGCCGCTTCTGAGCGAACGCATGCTGGTGGTCGGCCCGCCCGGCCGCCGCGGCGCAAACCGCAAGCTGCCCGCAAGCTTCCGCATCCGCGACCTGGCGAAACTGCCGCTGATCCTGCCGAACATGGCGCACAGCAACCGCCGCCTGGTCGAGCATGCCGCGCACGACCACGGCATTCGCCTGCGCATCAAGATCGAAGCCGACAGCGTGGCCTTCGCCAAGGCCATGGTCGAAAAAGGCCTCGGCTACACCATCCTCACCTATGCGGCGGTCAAGGACGAGCTTGCGCGCAGGAAGCTCGTCGCCTACCCGATCGTGCGGCCGACGATTTCGACCAGGGTGACAATCGTCACACTCAGGGACAAGCAGTTGCCGAAGCTCACGCGCGACGCGAGCACGATGCTGCACGCGGTCTGTGCCGAGCTCGTGCGCAACAGGACCTGGGGCGGCGCGCAGCTCGCCTGACTTCAGGTTTGGCACCGACCTGCCCCGCACCGGCATTGCAAGCGTTTGTCATGCCGAGAAAGCATCGCCCGGCCCGGGCCCCGCTGCTTGCGGGCCCCCGGTGATCCAACTATGCTTTTTGCCATAAAGAAAAATCGTCACCGGGGAGGTTATCAATGCCGCGATTTATCGCTCGTCTCTGCACGGCCGCGTCGGCCGCCGCGCTGGCACTTGCGTTCGCAGGGTTCGGGTCCAGCGCGCAAGCCGTCACGCTGAAGTGGATCACCTTCAAGCCGCAAAATGCCGGCGACGCGCAGGCAATCAGCACGCAATGGTTCGTCGACGAGTTCAAGAAGCGCACCGGAGGAAAGAGCGAAATCCAGATGTTCTGGGGCGGCAGCGTCGCCAAGGACAAGGAAATCCCCGACTTCCTCTCCGGCGGGGCCGCGGACATGGGCGATATCATCACGCCCTATTTCCCCGACAAGTTCCCGCTCAACAACGCGGTCGGCTATTTCATTCCGCAGCCGCATTCCACCATCGAGATCGGCGAGATGATGGAATACTGGCACCGGGTCTATCCGCAGTTCGACCAGGAGCTGGCGAAATATAACCTGAAGACGATCGGTTTCCGTCCGCTCGAAGCCTACGGCATCATCTGCACCAAGCCGATCAAGTCGATCGAGGACTTCAAGGGCAAGCGCATCCGCACCTACGGCTTCGCCTACCCGGCTTTCGTGCAGGCGCTCGGTGCTACGCCGGTGTCGATGAGCTCGTCCGACGGCTACGAGGCCCTGCAGCGCGGCATTCTCGACTGCTCGCCGATCGGCCCGTCGCTGGCGCATGGCTGGAAATACGACGAAGTGGCGAAATACTACATCGAGGTTCCGATCGGCGCCTCGTTCGGCCACATGATCACCATGAACCGCAAGAGCTACGAGGCGCTCGATCCGCAGACCCGCGCGATTATCGACGGGCTCGGCCGCGAATACGCCATGCGCTACACCACCGATCTCGACATCCTCACCAAGAAGATCCTCGCCGGCTGGAAGACGAAGGGCGTCACCGTCATTCATCTGCCGAAGGAGCAATTCGCCAAGGTGCTCGACTTCCCGGCGGTCAAGGCGGTGCGCGAGAAGTGGATCGCCAAGGCGAAGGCGGCCGGCGTGCCGGCCGAGGAGATCGCATCGGAGTTTGCGTTCTAGGCTTCGATCGCCTGCACCCGTCATCCTGAGGCGGCCGCGCAAAGCGCGGCCCTCGAAGGATGACGGGCCCGGTCAGCGGTTCGTCGCAAAGCTTTCTCCAGAACAGATAGGCCGTCCCGATGTTCGCCTTTGAACGCCTGTACCGGGCTTACGGCTGCATGCTGCGCGGCTTCGGCGCCGTCTCGGCGGTGGCGACATTCGTAATGATGGTGCTGGTGGTGGCCAATGTGCTTGGCCGCTATCTCCTCAACCAGCCGCTCACCGGCACGCTGGAATTCACGGAATCGCTGCTGGTGGTGATCATCTTTCTCTCGCTCGCACTCACCCAATATGACGGCGGCCATATCCGGGTGACGCTGCTCACGCGCCGGCTGCCCAAGCCCCTGGCGCGCGGCCTTACGGTGGTTTGCATGCTGTGCGGCGCGGCGTTCTTCGCCTGGTGTTCGTTCGCGGCCTGGAAATTCGCGGCCCAATCCTGGTCGTTCAAGGAGCAGGAATGGGGCACGGTGGTGTTCCCGCTCTACCCGGTCAAGTTCATCGTGTTTGCCGGGATCCTGCTGCTCGCCATCCAGTTCCTGCTCGACGCCATCGCCGAAACCATGATGCCGATCAAGGCCGACGACGAACGGGCGATGGAGACCATCTGATGGCCTCGCTCGAGATCGGCTTTGTCGGCGTGGTCGCGCTGTTTGCTTCCATCCTGCTGGGCGTGAACGTGATGGTGGCGCTGGGCGCGGTCGGCGCGCTCGGCCTGACCGCCGTGGTCGGCTTCAACGCCGCCACCTCGATGCTCTCGACGGTGTTTTTCGAAACCACGCATTCGTTTCATTTCAGCGTGATCCCGCTGTTCCTGCTGATGGGCTATTTCGCCATGCGCGCGGGCCTCGGCGAGGATCTGTTCGAGGCGAGCCACAAGTGGTTTGGCAATCTGCCCGGCGGGCTGGCGATCTCAACCACGCTCGGTGCGGCGTCCTTCGGTGCCGCGTCCGGCTCCAGCATCGGCACCGCCACCGTGTTCACCAAGCTGGCGCTGCCGCAAATGCTCGATGCCGGTTACGACAAGCGCATGGCGGCGGCCTCGATCGCGATCGCCGGCACGCTGGCGGTGATGATCCCGCCGAGCGCCGTCATGGTGATCTTCGGCATCCTCACCGATTCCAGCATCGGCGACCTGCTGATCGCCGGCGTCATCCCGGGCCTCGTCTTCGCCGCGGTGCTCTGCGGCGCGACGCTTTTCACCGTGTACCGGCATCCGGAATACGCACCCCGCACGCACGCGCGCTACACGATCAAGGAGAAACTCCTTTCACTGCGGCTGGCGGGCCCGCTGGTGCTGGTGATCGTCGCCATCATCGTCGGTCTCTACATCGGCGTATTCACACCCACCGAGGCCGGCGGCATGGGCGCCGCGGTCACGCTGCTGCTCGCCATCATCCGGCAGCGCGGCCTCAAGGGCCTGCAGCTGATGGAAACGCTGCGCGAGACGGTGAAGACCTCGGCCATGATCTTCGCCATCATCATCTGCGCGCTGGTGTTCTCGCGGTTTCTGGCGCTCAGCGGCGTCGCCAATACGCTCGGCGACTTCCTCACCGGCCTCGATGTCAACCGCTGGGTGATCGTGCTGATCGTCGTGGTCATCTACCTGATCTTCGGCATGATGATGGACGCCCCGGCCCTGCTCGCCATCACGCTGCCGATCACGCATCCGGTGATGCTCAAGCTCGGCTTCGACCCGATCTGGTTCGGCGTGTTTGTGGTGCTGCTGGTCGAAATCGGCGCCGTGACGCCGCCGGTGGGCGTCAACTGTTTCGTGGTGCAGGCCACTTCGGAAGGCCGCGTCGAGCTTGAAGACGTGTTTGCCGGGCTGATCCCCTATGTGATCGCCGGCTTCCTGATGCTGTTCCTGCTGTGCCTGTTCCCGCAAATGGCATTGTATTTGCCGCAATCGATGCACTGATGCCTGACGCCGCCGAAAAGTTCGTGTTGCGCTCGACCGTGACCTCTCCGTTCGGGCGCAAGGTGCGCATCGCGGCCGGAGCGCTCAAGCTCGGCGACCGCATCACCCTCGTTCCGGCCAGCACCCTGGATGAGGCCGACACCCTGCGTCAGCAGAACCCGCTCGGCAAAATGCCGTGTCTGCTGCGGGCGGACGGCACCGCCATCTACGACAGCAGCGTGATCATCGAGTTCCTGCAGGATGTTGCCGGCACCGACGCGCTCATCCCGGCGCGCGGGTCTGACCGCTTCAAGGCATTGACCCTGGCGAAACTTGCCGATGGCATCACCGATGCGGCGATCCTTCTGGTCTACGAAGGCCGCTTTCGTGACGCGGACAAGCATTCGCAGCGCTGGATCGCGCATCAGCGCGGCAAGATCGTGCGCGCCCTTGCCGCATTCGAAGCTGCACCGCCCAATTCGTCGAAGACCGACATTGTGACGATCGGGCTTGCCTGCGCGCTTGGCTATCTCGACTGGCGCGAGCCGGTCGCATGGCGTGTGGATCACCCGCGCCTGGTCGCCTGGCTCGATGCCTTTGCCGCGCACGAGCCGGCGTTTGCGCGCACGCGTCCGCCCGCCGCCTGAGAAGAAAGCCGCCACATGACTGAGCAAAAAGCCGATACGCCCGCCGAACCGCCGACCTGGATGGCGTCGCCGGGCAAGCCGAAACTGAAGCTGCCGCCCGGCGCCTGCGACGCCCATGTCCACGTGTTCGGGCCGCGCGCGCGGTTTCCGTTCGCGCCGGGGCGCAGCTACACGCCGTCGGATGCGCCCAAGGAAAAGCTTTTCGCGCTGCATGATTTTCTTGGCATCGAACATTGCGTGATCGTCCACACCGCCGCCCACGGATACGATCTTGCCGTCACCGCCGACGCGCTGGCAGCCAAGGGCGGCGCCTATCGCGGCGTCGGGCTGATGCCGACGACGATTTCCGATGCGGAGATCAGGCGCCTCGATGCCGCCGGCTTTTGCGGTGCGCGGTTCCATTACATGCAGCATCTGGCGGCCGCGGCCCCGATCGACGAGGTGATCGCATTCGGCCGGCGGCTTGCTGAAGTCGGCTGGCATCTGCAGATTCATATGCAGGCCGACCTGATCGGCGAGCTGACGCCTGCGATCAAGTCCTCGGCCGTGCCGGTGGTCATTGACCACATGGGCCGGATCGATGCCTCGCTCGGCCTGGCGCAGCCGGCGTTCCGCAATCTGCTGGCGCTGATGCAGGACCGGAACGTGTGGGTGAAGGTGAGCGGCGCCGACCGCGCCACGCGCACCGGTCCGCCCTATGCCGATGCCGTGCCGTTCGCGCGCAAGCTGGTGTCCGAATTCGGCGACCGCTGCGTCTGGGGTCTGGATTGGCCGCATCCCAACCACCAGGGCCCGATCCCCGACGACGGCGCGCTGGTCGATCTCATTGCCGAATTCGCGCCGACGCCGGCCGCGCGCCAGGCGCTGCTGGTGGACAATCCGCAGCGTTTCTATCGCTTCGCGCCGGCCAAACGCGTTGCAGGAGGTACATCATGAGCGGACGTCTTAGGGGCAGGATCGCCATCGTCACCGGCGCCGGCTGCGTCGGCCCCGGCTGGGGCAACGGCCGCGCCACGGCCGTGCGCTTTGCCGAGGAAGGCGCCAAAATCTTCGCGGTCGACCGCAATCCCGACAGCGTGGCCGAAACCGTCGAGCGGGTGAAAGCTGTCGGCGGCGAGATCGTCGTGCAGCAGTGCGACGTCACCCACAATGCCTCTGTCGCTGCCATGGTGGCGGCATGCGCCGCGCGCTTCGGTTGCATCGACATCCTGGTGAATAATGTCGGTGGATCGGCGCATGGCGGGCCGGTGGAAATGGCGGAAGAGGTCTGGGACGCGCAGGTCGATTTCAATCTCAAGAGCGTGTTCCTGACCTGCAAGCACGTGTTGCCGGTAATGGAAAAACAGAAGGCCGGCGCAATCGTCAATGTTGCATCGACCTCCGGCATCCGCTTCACCGGCGCGTTCCAGGTCGGCTATGCCGCAACCAAAGCCGGCGTCATCCAGCTTTCGCGCGTGGTCGCGGTGCAATATGCCGGCAAAGGCATTCGCGTGAACACCGTGGTGCCGGGACAATTGCATACGCCGATGGTGGAAGCACGCCTTGCCCGCCAGCGCGCCGGCGGCGACGTCGAGGCGCTGCTAGCGCAGCGGCTCGCGCGCATCCCGATCGGCTTCATGGGCGACGGCCGCGATACCGCAAATGCCGCGCTCTATCTCGCCTCCGACGAGGCGCGCTTTGTTACCGGCACGGAGATCGTGGTCGACGGCGGCATGACGGTGCGCTGCGACTAGAGCAAAACTCGATCAGGTTGAATCGGCATTTCGCTTTCCGCTCGTCCCCGCGAAAGCGGGGACCCAGGGCAACAGGTTGGAGAGTCAGAGCAAGTATCTCTGGATTCCCGCTTTCGCGGGAATGAGCGGGCGAGGCTATGCTTCAACTCGAACGGATATCGCTCTAGCTCGAGCGTATGCGATCAAGTCAGATCGGCTTCTCCGCTCGATTCCCGCTGGAGCCTGCCCCCGCGCAGGCGGGGGCGGGAATGAGCGGAGAATGGTTCAGCATTGTAGCCCGGGTGAGCGCAGCGAAACGTGGGACCTAGCCGACGCGCAAGACCGCCCGTCCGGTGACCTGTCCGCGTTCGACCAGGTCATGCACGGCTTCCGCCTCCTCCAGCGGGCGGATCTCGGTCACCAGCGGCCAGATCTCACCGCGCGCAACGAGATCGCAGGCCTCCAGGATTTCGACCCGCGTGACGTAACGGCTGCCGAGGATCGCCTGTTCCTTGGTCAGCATGTCGCGTGCCGGCACCTGAAACGGCCGCGCGGCGCCGCCGAGAATGACCAGCCGGCCGCGCCGGCCGAGCGCCCTGATGCCGGTCTCCAGCGTCTCCCTGGTGCACACATAATCGACCACCACATCGGGGCCCTCGCCATGCGTGAGCTCGCGCAAGGCTTCGACCGCGTCGCCGTCGCCCGGATTGAGCACGTCGTCGGCGCCGGCCTTGCGGCAGGCATCGAGCTTGTCGGCGGCGGTATCGACGGCGATCACGCGCGCATTCGCCCACTTTGCCGTCATCACCTGATGGATGCCGACGCCACCGCCGGCGCCGATCACCGCCACCGTTTCGCCGCCCTTGATCTGGGCGCGGCGCAGCACCTTGTAGGGCGTCGCCAGCGCGTCGGTGATGACGCCCATTTCGGCGGGATGCGCCTTGTAGTCGAGCCCTTCCGGATACTTGATGAAGATGTGCGCGGGCAGCTTGATGTATTCGGCATAGCCGCCGTCGCATTCCAGGCCGACATTGCCGCCGGAGTGCTCGCACAACGGCTCCAGATTGGCGAGGCAGTAACGGCAATGTCCGCAGTTGAGGTAGAAATAGGCGGTGACGCCGTCACCGACCTTGAGTCCGGACACGCCGGCGCCGACCGCGACGATGTCGCCGGTGATTTCATGGCCGATGATACGCGGAAACGCGATCTTCCGGCGGCCGGCCTTGGCATGCTGGATCGTAAGCCCAGATCCGCAGGTGATGACGCGGGCGACCGCCTCGCCGGGCCCTGCGACCGGATCGGGCACGTTGGTCATTTCGAACGGGGTGTTCGGGCCCCGCAGCACCATCGCCTTCATGTGAAAAGTCCCCTCACCTCGCGGCCATATGCCTTGTCATGTCATATCGGTTGACGGACATTGGCAAGACAGGCGGGGACGCGGGCGCCAAAAAATGATCAATGCGGCCATGGTCGGTCTCGGGCGATGGGGCCAGACCATCCTCAATTCCATCCAAGGCAAGAGCGAGCGCCTGCGCATCGTGCATGGCGTCAGCAAGGAGCCCGAGCCCGCGCGCGAACTGGCGGCGCGGCACGGTTTCCGCCTGTCCACCGATCTTGCGGACGCGATCGCCGATCCGCAGGTGCAGGCGATCCTGCTGGCGACGCCGCATTCCCTGCACGTCGAGCAGATCCGCATGGTGGCGGCAGCCGGCAAGCCGGTCTGGTGCGAGAAACCGCTAGCGCTCACGCGCGCGGAAGCCCAACGCGCGGTCGTCGCCGTAAAGGCTGCCGGTGTTCCGCTCGGCAGCGGCAACAACAAGCGCTGCTTTGCCTCCATGCGCGAGCTCAAGCGCGTGGTGGAGAGCGGCGAAATCGGCAAGGTACTCCATATCGAAGGACATTTCTCCAACGAGCACTCCACGCGCGTGTCGGGCGGCTGGCGCGACGACCCGAAGGAATCGCCAGGCGCCGGCATGACCGGCGCGGGCCTTCATGTGCTCGATGCTTTCGTAAATCTGGCCGGGCCGATCCGCTATGTGGACGCCCGCAGCGTTTCCAAAAAGCCGCCGCCCGATCCGCGTGATGTCGTCGCCGTGCTGGTCGAGTTTGACGAAGGTGCAACCGGTGTCATGGGTACCGTGCGCGCGGCCCCCATGTTTTGGCGCTGCCACGTATTCGGCACCGATGGCTCGGCGGAAGCGCGCGGCGAGGACACGCTGATCGTCGGGAAGATCGGCGGCGCGACGCACGAGCAAATCTTTCCGCACGTGGATTCACTGCGCACACTGCTGGAAGCGTTTGCGGATGCCGTTGAAGGCCGCGCGCCGTTTCCCGTGAAGCCCGAGCAGATGCTGGACGTGATCGGCGCGTTCGAAGCCGTGATCGCTTCGCTTGCGACCGGCGCGTCGGTGAAACTCTCCCGTTAAGCGGCGAGCCTCCGCGCGACCTTCATGCGCTGCACGCTGTCGCCCGCAAGGTGGCTCCAGATGATGGAATCGCGCACCAGCTTGTCCGTATGCGGGTCCATCCGACAGCCATCCGCGCCGCGTACCTCCATGTAGAGCTCGGTCACCTCCTGCACCACGTCGGTCGAATAGTTCATTGCCAGGCCGGCGTTGCAGGAATGAATTTTCATGTCGTGCTCCCAGGCAACCCGCATGACAAAGGAACGCAGCGCCTCCGTCAGCATGAACATCTTGTTGATCTGGAGCTGAATATTCTGTTGCGCGAACAGGACCTGGCCGCCCTGCTTCGCGGTCCTGGCAAACTTCATTGCCGATTCACAGGCGTCATCGCATATCCCCAGCGCGTTGGCGCACAGTTCGAGATCGCCGAAAATGTCGCCACCGGTCGTATCACCGCCCCGGCCACCGGTTTTCTTCACCGCACCACCCACCTCGCCGACGGTATTGGCGTGCGGCACGCGCGCGTTTTCGAAAATCATTTCGCCGTTCTGATAGAACCGCCAGCCGCTCTTGTTGAATACCTTGCCGATGCGGAAGCCGGGCGTGTCGTGCGGCACCAGAAACATCGTCGTGCCCTGTTTGAGCGGCACGGTCGCATCCGTGCGCGCGTCGATGAAGAACAGCTTGCCGACCGGTGCGTTGGCGATGAAGGCTTTTTCGCCGTTGAGAATCGATTCATCGCCCTGGCGCTCGGCCTTCAGCTTCAAGCCGGCCTTGGGATCGTCGGGCGGCAACCGGTTGTCGGATCCGGCTCCCGGCTCGGTGATGCCCTTGCCGAGCAGAAAGGTGTCGTCCGCCACGAAAGGCTTCAGGAAGCGCTCCTTCTGTTCCTGGGTGCATGTCGCCGAAATGAGGTGGCTCCATTTCCAGTTCTGGCTGAAGGCCTTGGAGATTGCGCTGTCGGCCTTGGCGAGTTCGGCCATCACCAAGGCCTGCGTGACGAAATCGGTGCCGTGACCGCCCCACTCCTTCGGCACTGCGAGCGTGCGGAAACCGAGTTTCGAGCCCTTCTTGATGATGTCCCAGTCGAAGGTCTCGCGCGCGGTGGGAACAGCATCGCACCGAAGCGAGATCGGCCTGATCTCCTCCTCGGCAAACTTGCGCGCCGCCATCTGCCAGGAACGCTGTTCGTTGCTCAGATTGAAATCCATGGGAACACCTTCAATTCAAACCCAGATTGTCATTCTCCGGCCAGCGCCATCGCGCCGTCGGGGATACGCCGGTAGCCAGCCAAGACTTCCGCGATCCGAAGTTTTGCGTCGGTATTACCGTCGCCAGAGTGCAGGCAGACGCAGGCATCATGCACATATTTCTGCAAGGGCATGTCCCGCATCACGCCCATGGCGCCGAACACCTCGGCTGCATCCTTGGTGGCTTTCAGGATCGACTCGCCCGTGAACACCTGCGCCACCGTGGCGAGCGGCAGGCTCGACAGGCTGCCGTCAGCAACGGCATCGGGATGATCGGAAGCCCAGGCCGCCTGCCAGACCGTGGCACGCGCGACTTCAAGCCTGATTGCGATCTCGGCCAGTTTGGTTGCAATCGCCTGATGCTCGATGATCGGCCTGGCGCCCTGCACGCGCAGATGCGCATAATCGAGCGCGGCTTCGTATGCCGCCCGGCCGATGCCGAGGTTGAGCGCCTGCTTGAGCGGATTGCCGCGGCCGGAACCGTCCGCCCCGCTCAACAGTGACGCCGCATCGTCACCGAGCAGGTTTCCGCCGGGAACCCTGCAATCCTTGAGCATGACCTCACCGCAGCAGCCGTGCTGCCATGGCTTTTCGTGCGCGCGCACGCTGACACCCTCGGCATCCGCCGGCACCAGGACGATGCTCGTGCCCACACGCCCGGGAAGTTGCACCGCCACGGCAAACAGCGAGGCGATCGGCGCATTGCCGATACAGTCCTTGACGCCATTGACGACCCAGTCGCCGTTGCCGACCTTCGCGGCCACGGTCCTGATCGGCGAGCCGCTCGAGACCGGGCGGTGATAGTTCACGCCCAGACGCGTATCGTCTCCAGGTTCCCGGCCGGCGAAGGCAAGATGAAAGCGGTCGTCGCCCAGAAACTTCGGCAGAAAGCGTGCATGCTGCTCGTCGTTCATGAGGCGATCGAACAACAGATGCCCGAGCCGGGAGGTTTCTGTCAGAACGGCGGCAATGTCCGCGTCGCCGGCACCCAGCTCTTCGGTCACGATGCAGGCTGTAAGCGCATCGGCGCCGGCACCGCCTTGCGCCTCCGACAGACCCAATGTTCGCAAGCCCATCTGCGAGGCCGCATCGAGCAGGTTCATCGGCAAAGTCCGGTCGCAGGCATCGAGGCGGTCGGCCTTCAGCGCGACCGGCTTGATTTCCCGCGAAACAAAATCGCGCACCGTGTAGCGGATTTCCAGCTGCTCGGAACTCAAATGCAGATTGTACATGGCGTTTCCCGTTCCAGTTCTGCGGCGCTGCTTCGGCCTTTTGTCAATTCATCACGGCATCCGCGATGGCATCTCCCATTTCCTGGGTGCTTGCCGTGCCGCCCAGGTCTCTTGTCAGATTTTTTGCTTCGATCACGGTCTTGTCGATCGCCGCCTGCATCATGGCGGCCGCGGCCGTTGCCTTTGGTTCATTGTGCTTTCGGCCGAGGAATGCGAGCAGCATCTGTCCCGACACGATCATGGCATAAGGATTTGAAACATTGCGGCCGGCGATGTCCGGCGCCGAGCCATGGGTGGCTTGCGCCATGGCCTGGCGCTCGCCGACGCAAAGACCGGGGGCGAGCCCAAGCCCGCCGACCAATCCTGCGCCGATATCGGTGAGGATGTCGCCGAACTGATTGCTGGTCACAACCACGTCGTATTGCTGGGGCGCCATCACCAGTTTCATCGAGATGGTGTCGATCATCGCCTCTTCGAATGTCACATCGGGATATTCGCGCGCGAGCTTGCGGCATTCCTCTGCAAACATGCCGCAGGCCAACCGATAGACCGGTTCCTTGTGCGCCGCAGTGACCTTCTTGCGCGGCCGCGTGCGCGCGATCTCGAAAGCTTCGCGCGCGACCCGGCTTGATCCCTTGCGCGTGATAACCCGCATGGCGACCGTGATGTCGTCATTCGGCCGGAATTCCGGCGCGCCCGCCACCACCGTTTCCGAATAGAGCATTCCCTCGGAGAGCTCGCGCACGAACACGATGTCCACGTTCTTGTGGATCGAGGATACGCTCGGGAAGGAACGGGACGGACGGATTGCGGCGAACAGCTCGTATTTCTTGCGCACCGGCGGCATCACCCAGGTCGGGTCATTGCGCGGATAAGCCGCATGTCCGATCGGCCCCATGATCCAGCCGTCGAGTTCCCATAACGCCTTCTCCGTCGGGGCAGGCAGCGTGTTGCCATGCAGATCGTGCCCGTGCTTTCCGATCGGCAACTCCTGCCACTCGACGGCAAGGCCGGTGCGCGCTGCCGCCACCTTCATCACCTTGACGCACTCAGGAACCACTTCGTGCCCGATATCGTCGCCGAGTAGAATTCCGATTCTCAAGCTAGCATCTCCTGATAGGTGAACCTGGCAAAGCCCGATTGGCTCGCAAAGCTTGCCGGGCAGGAATCGGTCGAAAGGAACCTCCGTAGGCACGAAGCGGGCCGCTAGCCCGCGCGCCATAAAGCTACCGCCGCGGCGGTCCACGATGCAACGGCAGCCCGATTCAAGCCGCCGACTTCGGAATTGCACAATTTCACAGCGCGATAATCCGGCACATCGCAAGACTTAAATTGCCACCCATGCCCCAATTGCGGTTAAATGGGATAATTGGCTCGGCTCCCAAGGTAGTCTCGTGGGACATTGGGCAGGCCGGCTAAAAAAAAAGAGTTCGGCGTCGACCACCGGCCGGCAAGCCGAATTCGGGGACAACGCCATTGGGAGGAACACCATGCTTACGCGATATTCGCTACGGGAGATATTGTCGGTCGCGCTGATCGCAGCGCCCGTAACTGCAGTTGCGCTTCTTGCGGCTACGGCCGTTAACGCAGCGGATTTAACATCTCAGGAAAAGAGTTTGATTGCGGCCGCCAAAAAAGAAGGCGCGGTCACGATTCTCAATCCAATATTCAGCGACCGCACGGGTCAGCGCATGGGCGAAGCGTTCATCAAGCGCTACGACCTCGGCTCGGATTTCAAGTTCAATAATTTGCGCAAAGGCACCGGTGCAACGGTCGCCCAAGTACGCCAGGAGATCCAGGCCGGCAAGCATACCGTTGACATTCTCCTCGTCAGCGCGCCGGGTTTCTACGCCGAAGCAGTCAAACGCGGCGCCTTCGAAAAGCTCGACAGCGGCTACTGGAAAAATCACGAAGAGCTGGCAAAGAAGGCCGGGCAATATTTTGACTACCCTTACGTGGTGGTGCCGCTCGCCTATACGTTCCAACCGGTGTGGAACACCTCCTGCCCCGGCATGGCCAATTTCAACGCCACCTCCTATGCCGACGTGATCAAGCCCGAGCTCAAGGGCAAGACAATCGTCTCCGACATCACCAAGAGCTTCACCTATACCAACACCGCAATCTCTCTGGCGGAAAATCACGCGGTGGATATGGACTCGATGTGGAAGAAGCTGAAAGCAACCGACCCGCTGGTCGAATTCCGCACAGAGCCGAAGATGCAGATGGTCATCTCCTGTCAGCGCCCACTCGACATGTGGAATTTGTCGGGCCGCGTCTATCAGAACGTGATCAAGAAGCCGGAACTCGCCAAGGTATTGAAGATCGGCCACTACAAGGAAGGCCAGGTCATGCTTGGCAACCAGGCTTCAGTGATCAAGGGTGCACCGCATCCGAATGCCGCCAAGCTGCTGATTGAGTTCCTGCTCAGCAAGGAAGGCACGGACGTCATCATCGAAGGCGAGGCGGTCAATACCTTCCTCAAAGGTTATAGTCCGCCGGCTGCCGCCAAGCCATACCTGCTCGACATGAGCAGTACCAAGCTGCTCGGCATGAAAGATTGGGTCGCCGCAGCAAAGGAGTTCAAGCCGGTACGTGAGAATTGGCAAAAGATGTTCCAGTAGCCGCATTATGCCAGTGTTTTGCGGAGCCCGCGCCGTGCGGGCTCCGCCAGTCTCCTGAAGGCCGCTGCCGTTAACGGTGAACGCAATGAGCGTACAGACCATAGTCGCTGGTGTTGCTCGCCCGCCGACCACGAGCCGGCTGCGCTCCCTGTTCACGCAGGAATCGGTCGCCACGCTGATCGTCAGTGTGATCGTTGCGGCGGCGGTGATCCTGCCCTTGTTCACGCTGGTCGTCAGCAGTTTCCAGGTGCTCGATTCCGGCGGTTTCGACACCACCTGGGGGCTCGACAATTACAAGACCCTGTTCACCGATCGCGTCATTCCGAAGGCCTTCGTCAACACGCTGTTGATCAGCGCCGGCTCGACCGTGCTGGCGACCTTTTTCGGCGTCTCGCTGGCCTGGATCAATGCGCGCACCAACTGTCCGGGACGCGACCGGCTCGAGCCGTTCAACCTCATCCCGTTTTTCCTCAGCCCCTTCGTCGGCGCGATTGCCTGGCACAATCTCGCGGGCGGCAAGACCGGGCTGCTCAACAGCTGGGCGCGCGACTATCTCGGCGTGCACGGCAACCTGCTCAATGTCGACAATATCTACGGCGTGATTTGGGTCACGGGGCTGTTTTTCGCGCCGCTGGTCTATCTGTTCGTCGTCGGTTCCCTGCGCCGCATGGACCCATCGCTTGAGGACAGCGCGCGCACAACAGGCGCCGGGCTCGTGCGCACTGCAATGACGGTGACCCTGCCACTCGTGGCACCAGGTATTCTGTCCGGCGCGATCATCGTGTTCGTCACCAGCGCCGGAGAATTCGGCGTGCCGTTCAAATTGTGCGCGCCCTATGGCTGGCAGACGCTGACCACGCAGATATTTTCAAAGGCGGTCGGTGATGACGCGAACCAATATCTCGGCGCCGCCATGAGCATGGCGCTCGGCGTCATCACGGTGTTCCTGATCTGGATCCAGCAGGGATACATTGCCCCACGCTCCTTCACCACCGTGACCGGCAAGGGCTTCCGCCCCAACGTCATTGATCTCGGCGGCTGGAAGTGGCTGGCCTTTGCATTCAACGCGGGCTTCGTCTTGGTCGCCGTTGTGCTGCCGATTTTCTGCCTGCTGGTTGTGAGCCTGCATCCTGTCTGGCAGGCCGAGATCATTCCAAAGGATCTGACCTTCGTGAACTACGAGAAGACGCTGTTCTGGTGGCGGGCCGATCACATCCAGGCCGCGACCAACGGCATATACAACAGTTTCATCCTGGCTTTCGCCGGTGCCACCATCGCCATGGTACTGTCGCTGGTGGTCAGCTACATGATCCATCGCACCAAGGGGTTCGGCTCGCGCCTGCTCGATTTCCTGTGCGTCGTGCCGGTCGGGTTCCCCGGCATTGTTCTCGCAATGGGCGTGCTGGTCACCTACATCAGGACGCCGATCTACGCCACGCTGTGGATCATCCTGCTCGGATACATCACGCGCTTTTTTCCTTACGGACAGCGCAACGTGTCCGCCGTCATGCTGGCAATCTCGGAAGAGCTGGATCAGAGCTCGCGCATGGCCGGCGCATCGTGGTTCACAACGCTGCGGCGCATCACGATCCCGCTGCTGAAACCCGGCATCTTCGCCGGCTGGGTACTGCTTTTCATCATCTTCCTGCGCGAACTATCGATGTCGATTATCCTGTACACCTCGGGCACCGAAACTCTGTCAGTCGGTGTCTACTATCTCACCAATTACGAGAATGAGACGTTGACCTCAGCGTTGTCGATGGCGCAGACCGTCGTGCTGCTGGCCTGCATCTACATTTTCCGGCGCGTCGCCGGACGCGAAGCGTTAACGGCGTGATCGCAAGGGGCGCGGTCGGCACGATGGAAAGCAAGTACGGGTCCGATAAATACGTTGAAGTCCAGGGCCTGGTGAAATTGTTCGGCAGTGACCGGGCCGTCGACGACGTCTCCTTCAGCGTACCCAAAGGAAAATTCCTGACGCTGCTTGGCCCGTCCGGTTGCGGCAAGACCACAACGCTGATGAGTATCGCAGGACTGCACGCGATCGATGCCGGCCAGATCCGTGTCGGTGGCGTTGTCTACACGGACCCCGCCCGAGGTCTCTTTATGCCGCCGGAGAAACGCGACATCGGCATGGTATTCCAGAGCTATGCCATCTGGCCGCACATGACGGTGGCTGAAAACGTCGCCTACCCGCTCGAAATCCGCAAGATCGACCCGGCCGAGATTGGGTCTTGCGTCGCCGATGTGCTGAAACTTGTCGGCTTGGACCAGATGGCGGACAAGCTTGCGACCCAGCTTTCCGGCGGCCAGCAGCAGCGGGCGGCGCTGGCGCGTGCGATCGTATCACGACCGCGCCTGCTGCTGTTCGACGAACCGCTTTCCAATCTCGACCTGAAGCTGCGCGAGCAGATGCGGCTGGAGCTCAAGCGCATCCAGCACGAAGTCGGCATTACCTCCATCTACGTCACTCACGATCAGGCCGAAGCGCTAGTGATGAGCGACGAGATCATCGTGATGAGCAAGGGCCGCATCCAGCAGAAGGGCGGCCCGCGCGAAATCTATGCCAGGCCGGTCAACGCCTATGTCAGCAATTTCATCGGCGTCGCCAATCTGTTGAAAGGCCGCGTGATTGCCGTCACCGCGCCGGGGCGCGGCGAGGTCGAGATAGCCGCCGGCGGCCGCACGGTCCAGATACAATGCCGGCTCGGCACCGGAATCTCGGAGGGCGCCGAAACTGTAGTCTCGGTGCGGCCGGAAAACGTCGCCGCAACACGCCAGAATGGCGGCGGAGCCAGCCTTGAAGGCGAAGTGATCCAGGCGATTTTTCTCGGCAACTGCGTCGACTGTCGCGTGCGCTGGGGCGAATTCGAATGGAAGGTTCTGGCGCATCCGCGCGCCGGCTTGAAAGAGGGTGAAAAAGTCTATCTGCGGCTCGATCCCGAACATACGCTGGCGGTGCAGCCATGACCGCCATGGTCGAGCTTGAACATCTCAACAAGAATTTCGGGCCTGAACGGGCGGTTCGCGACGTCAGCCTTTCCGTCCGGCAAGGCGAGTTCGTCACACTGCTCGGGCCGTCTGGTTGCGGCAAGACGACGACGCTGCGCTGTATTGCCGGGCTGGAACGACCCGATGCCGGTGAAATCCGCATCGGCGGCGACGTGGTCGCAGCACCGGCGCGCGGCATCTATCTCAATCCGGAAGAACGCAATATCGGTATGGTGTTCCAGAGCTACGCGGTCTGGCCGCACATGACCGTGTTCGACAATGTCGCTTACGGTCTGCGCGTGCGGCGCGCGCCGGCTGATGTCATCAGGGACCGCACCACGCGCGCGCTCGAACTGGTCGGCCTGCCCCACCTCGCCGACCGCTATGCCACCAAGCTGTCGGGTGGCCAGCGCCAGCGCGTCGCGCTCGCACGCGCCATCGTCTACGAACCGCGGGTGGTTCTGTTCGACGAACCGCTCTCCAACCTTGATGCCAAACTGAGGGAACAGATGCGGGTCGAGCTGGTGCGGCTGCAGCACGAGGTCGGCATCACTTCAATCTACGTTACCCACGATCAATCCGAAGCGCTGGTGATGAGCGACCGCGTCGTGGTGATGAACCAGGGCGTGATCCAGCAGATCGGCGATCCCCAGACGATCTATGCGCGGCCGTCAAATGCTTTCGTCGCCAACTTCATCGGGGTCGCCAATCTGATGCAGGGCGTGATGCTCGGCCGCAGCGGCGAATTATGCGACATCGAGATCGCTCTGGGCGAAGACCGCGCGCCGCTGCGCGTTCAGGCCGCGGGCGGTGAAAACGCAAGCGCGGGGGCGCCGGTAACGCTGAGCCTGCGGCCGGAAGATATTTCGCTTCATCTGAAGCATCCGGATGGCACTGCCAACGGCAATCTGTTCGAGGGCGAAGTGGTCGACACCATCTATCTCGGAAACATGCTCGAATGCCGGATCAAGGTCGGACGTTACGAGGTCGGGATCCAGATGGACCACTATGAACAGCTTGCCCCGCAACAGAAGGTGTTTCTGTCGTTTGAACCGGATCACGGATTGTGTCTGACGGAATAGCGCGCGGCCCCGAATAACGGGAACCGGTTTCCGCAAAGTATAGCGTGCAAAACAAAAACTAGATCGCGGTCAAACCACCGTCCACCGCGAGCGTCTGTCCGGTAATCGAGGCGGATGCGGGACCGGCAAGGAAGCAGACCGCGGCGGCAATCTCCTCCGGCGTGATGAAACGGCCGCTCGGGATGCGCGCCAGCATGCGTTCACGTGCCGCGGTATCGAGCAGCTTCTGGCGTGACGGGGTGAGCGCGGTCGCCGGCGCAATGGCATTGACCCGGATGTCATGGTTTGCCCATTCGATCGCCAGCATCCTGCTCATTTGGACCAGCCCGCCCTTGGAAATGCCGTAGACCGAACGGCCGGCAAACCCGGTCAGGCCGTGGGTCGATGCGATATTGACGACGGCGCCCGCATGCTTGCGGGCGATGCAATGGGCGGCAAATCTATTTGCGAGGAAAAACGCGCCCTTGAGGTTGATATCGACGACGTCGTCCCACTCGGCCCAGGTCACATCGACCGCGGGCTTAATCAAGGTCCGGCCGGCATTGTTGACCAGAACATCGAGGCTGCCGAGCGCGTCGATTGCCGTCGTAATCGCCTGCGTGATATCGCCTTCGATGCGCAAATCGAGCCGGATCGGAACGACCTTGCGATTGTGCACCGCCGGGTCGCGCAGGAGCGTATCGAACATGGCAATGTCGAGGTCGGCAACGGCGAGATCGTAGCCGTCCTTTGCGAGCGCACATGTGATGGCATAACCGAGCCCGGTCGACGCGCCAGTGACGAAAGCGGTGCGGTTGGTGGCACTCATTCCCGGTCAGAAATCGAGCTTGTCCTGGACAGCGGCCATGCCTGCTTTGGCGCAAGACTCGTCCTTATCGCCGCCCGGTGCGCCTGCAACGCCGACGCCACCGAGCAACGAGCCGCCGGCCTCGATGATGAGACCGCCGACGAGCATTGTTACCTTCGGCAATGTGGCCAGTCCCGGGGACAGTTCGCCCGATTTGATCGCCTTGATCAGTTCGCCCGTGTCACGCGTAAAGTTCACCGCGGTCCAGGCCTTGCCGCTGGCGATTTCCAGCGCTCCCAATCCGGCGTAGCGATCGCGCAGTTGCACCAACGGGGAACCAAAGCGATCGATCACAACGACCGCGACTTGATAACCGTCCTTCCGGCACTGCAGCAGTGCCGTGCGCGCCAAATCAAATGCAACATCGGGCGACAGCGACTTGTAGGTAATGATGCCTTCTGCCGCACCGACCGGCAGCGCCGCCGCGAAAGATATCGCGGCCGCCAAGATGGTCCGCTTCACTACACCCTCCTGTCGTTTCTGCCCCTTGGCCATTCACGGAGTTACGGTCGCACCAGCGTATAGCCTTTTCCGGTCAGGGCCAGAATTCGGGCAACGCCGACCTGGACCTTCACGGCTTTCGGATTGATCTTGACGTGCTTGCCCTCGCGCTCGAGCGTGTCGACCGTGTTCATGCAGATGTCGAACTGAACGCCCTGCGACACCAGGCTGTCGACCCTGGTCCGGTTGGGGCTATCCGCGCGCAACAGATCGATGCCGGCACCGAACGCGACCACTTCGATCGCAATCTTGTCGGGGCCATAGAATTTCAAGAGATTGTTGGCGACGCTGATCACCAGCGCCTGCTTGTCGGGCTCGCGGTCGGAGAGCTGAAGAACAAGGCGGTGTTCGGCAAATGGCTTGTCCGGAGAAGGCGGCGTCTGTGCGGCGGCCGGCGACAAGGACAGAACGACAGACATCATGGCGACAGCAGGACGCCACGCTGGTCCGAGCCATGCCTGCGCAAACCGAGCAAATAACGCAGACATGGTTGTCCTCTATCCGGAAATGCCCGGATTGTTTGCCACGCCTTTGAGAGCGACCTGATTGAGTTTCTTCGGCTTCGCGGTCTTCCCGCCGCGGAGATATTTTGCAAACACTTCGGTTACTGACTTACCCTGTTGCGGGTTCACCGAAGCCCAGCCGGCCACCTTGTAGGTCTTTCCGGCATCGAGCCTGCTGCCGTCGTCGAGCGTCATGTCGGAAACGCGCCTGCCCATGCCTTCCGCCGGCGCACATGCGTAGTTCATTCCGCCGATCCGCACCATGTCGCCGCCCTGCTGATAGTAGGGATCCGGATTGAACAGGTTGTCGCAAATATCTTCCATGATGGCCTTGATCTGCGCACCGGTCATTTCCTGGACGTAGACTTCCGGATATGTGATCGCCGTCTCCGACAGGATATCTTCCATGGTCACCGGCTCGCCGGGCAGCAACGTATTGCCCCAGCGAAAGCCCGGTGACAAGGCCAGCTCGGCACCCAATTCATGGCGCAGCGCATCGCAGATCAACTGGTCCGTCGTGCCATTGAAATTGCCGCGCCTGTACAAAAGGTCACCTGCAACCGCCAGCTTTTCGGAAAATTTTTCCGCATGCGGATTGCGCAGACGATCGATCAGCGCCTGCATTTCGGAATTCGGCTCAAGCAAGCCGGCATAGACCGGTAACAGATGGTAGCGCGCGTCCTTGACCGCACCTTTGGCGATTTCGAGATCGAGCACGCCGAGGAATTTGCCACTCGACCCGCCATTGGTCACCAGCGTCTTGCCGCCGCCATTCGACACGGCAACCGGCTTTGGCACCGCGTCATGGGTATGGCCGCCGAGAACGACATCAATGCCGGTGACCCGGCTTGCAAGCTTGAGGTCCACGTCCATGCCGTTGTGCGAAAGCAATATGACGGCATCGACCTTGTCCTTCTGGCGCAAACCGTCCACGACCTTCTGCATCTCGGCATCGCGGATGCCGAAGGTCCAGTCCGGCGTGAAGCGCTTGGGGTGGGCGACCGGAACATAGGGAAAGGCTTGGCCGATCAAACCGATACGATAACCGCCGACTTCCTTGATGATCGCTGGCTTGAACGCCCGGCCCGTATCCTTGTCAAAAGCCGGCTTGTCATTGAACGCGGCTTCTTCCGTCAGGAAGACGTTCTGCGCCAGGAACTCGCCCTTGAACCGCTTGAGGTTCGCACGCAGCCGGTCTTCACCGTAGGTGAATTCCCAATGGCCGGTCATTGCCTCGATGCCCAGCAGATTTGCGGCGTCCACCATGTCCTCGCCGTGCATCGCATCGGACAAGCCGCTGCCCTGCCACAGATCGCCACCGTCGAGGAAAAGCGATCTGCCCGCACCGGCATCCGCGCGTAGCCGGTCGATCAAAGTCTTGAGATGCGCAAAGCCACCGAGACGTCCGTAGCGGTGGGCGGCTTCCGCAAAATCGAGATAGGTGAAGGCGTGCGCCAGCCTGCTGTTCGGCGCAATACCGAAATGCTCGAGAAATGCATGGCCGACCAGATGCGGCGGCTTTCCCGCCATGCCGGCAACGCCAAGGTTGACACTGGGCTCTCGGAAATAGACCGGAGTGAGCTGCGCATGGGTGTCGGTGATGTGCAGCACACGCGCATTGCCGAACCGGCCAATGCCGTACAGATCATCGGCTTCGGCGGCACTGGAAAGACGCGGAATCGTGCCAGACAGCGCCGCGGCCGTGAGCAGCCTCAGCACGTCGCGGCGACGCATAACTTCGGTCTCCTTTAATGCCGGCCGCGCTCAGCGAATGACGGCCTTGGTCCAGTTCTTTTCTTCGTCTTGGGCCTGATGGATCGAGGCATTGGCCAAAGCTTCGGCCTCATGGGCGTGCTTGATCGCCTCATCGAACTTGCCGGCATCGGCCGCTTTCTTCGCGGCCTTGAGCGCGTTCGACGTGGTCGTCCAATGCGTCTTCATGGCCGTTGATTGCTTGTCCGAAGCTTCTGCCTTGGCGTAGGCCGCCTTGAAGTCCTCTTCAGACGCGGCCAGCGCGGTGCTCACCGGGCCGAGGACCGCGAGAGCAAATGCCAGCCGGATCACGGTGCGGATGTGCATGATGATTCTCCAATTCGTACCGGTCACGGGCGAGCTCCCGGCCCTGAGATCGGAAGGCCGTTGCCCATATAGGAGAGAAAATATTCGACGTCGCGGTAGAACTCATCCTCGGGTTTGAGCGGCGTCGCCCTCACCTGGCTGTTGCAGGAGGTAAAACGCCGGCTGACCGTACCCATCCCGCCCCAGGCCGAACGATAAATCGGCATGGCATTGAGAATGCCGAGCGCCGGCGCCAGGACCTCGGTGCGAATACGCTGGCCTGGACTTTGTACGTGGCAACTCGCGCAGGAGAAATTGAGCTGGCCGCGGCGCGTGTAGAAATATTCCTCACCCTTCTTGTAGGCGGCAAGCGCCCGCGGATCGTTCGGGATCTTGATGTCGAACGGCTTGCCGCGCGAGGTGAACGCCATGTAGGCGGTCAGCGCCGCCATTTCGTCCTTGTTGTAGTTGAACGGCTTTTCGCCGTTTGCCTCGCGACAGCGGTTGAGTGCGAGGTCAAGCGTGATCACTTCGCCCGACTTGGTATCGAACATCGGATACATCTGGCGCACGCCGATGCCCTTGTTCGGGAAGCAGTCGCCATAGGTCTTGCCGTTCTTGAACGGCGTGGCGAACATCTGTTTTCCCTGTTCCACGGCGAATTCGTAGGGCGGGAACTCCTCCTTCGCCTTCCACTGCTTGCGCAGCCCTTCGTCCATTGAATATGGGCCATTGACGAAATCGTTCAGCGGCACTTTCGGGAAACGCTCCGTGAAGTATTTGCGGAACGCCTTGAAGTCCGCCTGCGGATCGGGGCCTGCTGCGAGCAGCGGCGTCGTAGTACTGGCGGCGATCGCGGCTGCAATGAAAAATTTGCGAAGCATTCAATCCTCCCAGTCGCCCTGAACCAAGCGGGCGTTATTGAATCTTGGCCATCAGCGAATCGGTGGTACCCTTGTTGTCAACCCAACTCACCTTCAGGTCGTCACCCTTCTTACCGCCCTTGAAGCTGAATTTCAGATAAGGGTCTTTCGAGACGGCCGGGCCCCATAGCGCGGTGAACACGGTCTTGCCGCCATGTTCGAACTGCACCACCTCGATGTGGTGTGTCGGAATAAGCTTGCCGTCGCGGTCCTTGACAAAACCTGAATCCATCGGATGCCGGATCAGCGACTGGACCTCGGTACTGCTGCCGCTCGAAATAGCGCGCACGCGAATTGTTCCTGCCATTGCACTCGCCTCTCTGTTCGATTGCCTGGATCAGCCGCCGCAGCCGCCGACCGTAACCTTGACTTCCTTGGTGGCGCTGTAGAGCTTGCCGTCCAACTCGACAATTGCGACAACCTTGCTGGTCTTCGCCATTTTTAGCCGGCTCGAAACCGCAGCCTCGGTCCCGTCCGGGATCTTGTAGGCGGCGGCGAGAACGTTGGGATTTTCGAGAACCAGAATTGCGATGCCGGTGACCTTCGGCAGCGTGCTGGTGATCGCGATCGGCACCACCGCGCCGTTCTCCGCGATTTCCGGCGCATCGAGATTGATCTTGTCCGATACAGCAGTCGCCGAAGGCTTGCCGTAGAGTTCCTTGAGCGTTTCGGCCTCGCCCTTCTGCTTGAACGCGTTCTGCGGCCATATCTTGGCGTCGGCATCGGCGTAAGCGGTGGTCGGCAGAAGCGAGCCACCCGTAAAGCCTAGCCCCGCCAGGCTGCCGGCGACGGCGCCCTTCAGGATCATGCGTCGCGCACTATCGGGCGCGTCCGACGGCTTGTTCATTTTATTCTCTCCCTGTTGGCAGGCACTTGTTGCTAGCGGGTGTAGAGGAAATCGACGATAGCCTCGATTTCCTTGTCATTGAGAAGAAGATTGCGTTTGAAGGGCGGCATCACCGTCAGCGGATTGCGCTTGGTCTCGTCGCTGACAATCGCAATCAATTCCTTGCGGTCGGGAAAGCGCGATTTCATGTCGGAGAGCGGAGGACCAACATTGCCGGGCGCGTCGCCGCCCTTGATCTCATGGCAAGTCAGGCAGTTGCCCTTTGCGCGCGAGAACGCGAGCTTCTCGCCTTCCGATGGCGCAGCGAAAGCCGAGCCCAGCGTCACAATGCCAAACATGCCGGCAGCGACGATTGCCAACACAAATCGGGATTTCTTCAATTCCATCTTCATTCCTCCCCAACGCAATGGGCCGTTATCGCTCGGCCCTAGTTCGGCAGCATTTCGTCGAGCGGCCCCGTGGTGCGCGGCGTCAGGCCCTTTCCTTCCGCCGTCGATTCAATTTTCTTGGGATCCGCGCAATTCTTCATACATTCCTTGTCGGATGTATCGGGGCGCGGATCCTGCCAGATAAAGCTGTCTTGCCTCGGCATCTTCACTTTAGGCAAGCTGTTGCGATCTGCAACGAAATTGTTCGGCACGATATTGTTGATGTTAAGCACATACGCGGTAAGCGCGTAGACCTCGTCAGAAGACAATGAGTGCGGGGCCTGAAACGGCATCGCGCGGTTGATGTAATCCCACAACGTGACCGCATAGGGCCAATAGCTGCCGACGGACGGCTCCGGTCGCTCCTGGGTCAGCGTACCCTCTCCGCCCGCGAGTTTGGGATAGCGCCCCTCGCCTTCGCCGAAAGTGCCGTGGCAGGCGGCGCATTGCGCGGCATAAACTTCCGCACCCTTGTTGACCGAGCCGCTGCCCGGCGGCAGTCCCACGCCGTCGGGTCGCGCATCGATATCCCAGCCGGCGATCTGATCAGGCGTCGCCGGGACCCCGTAGCCGAAATGCCCGGGCGGTGCCGCAATCACAGCCGACGCCGACAGCGACAAGATCACAGCAGCAATAAACAGCGCGCACCGTTGTTCAGACAAGTTGAACATCGACGATGCTCCCGTCCGGCTTGACCTGCCAGGTCTGAATCGAATTGTTATGGTAGATTGAGTTGGTGCCGCGCATTTTCCGCAGTTGGGTAATCGTCGGCTGGACGTAGCCCGTCTCATCGACCGCACGTGATTCCAGCAGGGCCGGCTTGCCGTCCCACCGCCATGGCAGCGTGAATCGGGTCAGCGCCTTGGTGAGCACAGGCTCCTTCAGCTCCGCGCGCTGCCAATTCACCCCGCCGTCAAGCGATACGTCGACCGCCTTGATCTTGCCGCGGCCGCTCCAGGCCAGTCCGCGGATTTCATATTGGCCCGGACCGCTGAGCGGCTTCTCCGGGCAGGGAAATGTGATCACGGACTTTGCGTCATTCACCCAAGTGAAGCCGCGCGATGTGCCGTCAGCCATCAGGTCGGTGTATTTCGACGTCTCTTCGCGCGTGTACCAGGGCTGATCGCCGAGCTTGATACGACGCAGCCACTTGATCGAGACATTACCTTCCCAGCCCGGCACAACCAGCCGCAACGGGAAGCCCTGCTCGGGCCGCAAAGCCTCGCCATTCTGCGCATAGACCACGAGGCAATCGTCGAGACACTTTTCCAACGGCAGACTGCGCGTCATGTGCGCGCCATCGGCGCCTTCCACCAGCGCCCATTTGGCCTCCTTCTTGATCCCGACTTCTTCCAGAAGCGTTGACAGCTTCACTCCGGTCCATTCCGCGCAACCAACCATGCCGTGGGTGAATTGCAGCGAGTTGAGCTGGGCGGCGCGCCACTCCATCCCGCCGTTGGCCGGGCATTCAATAAAATGGATGCGCGACACCGACGGGAAACGTTCGATGTCTTTCATGGTGAAAATGAGCGGCCGCTCCACCATGCCGTGGATCATCAGCCGATGCTGTTGCGGATCGATTTCGGCGCGGCCGGCATGATAGCGCTCGAAGAACAGCCCGTTCGGCGTGATGATGCCGCTCAGGTCCTGGATTGGTGAAAAGCTGACCGAGGATTCCCGGCTGGCAGTAAGCCAGGGCACGTTGCGGCGGATCGTGTCCTTGACGAATTTCGACGGTTGTCCGTAGGGGCGGTCGACGATCCCGGGGCCGAGCGATTGCGACCACGGTGCATCCTTGGGCGGATAGGCGTCGGCCGCCTCGGCAGCGCTTCGTCCGAGCAATGCACCACCCGCTGCCGCTGCGCCGAGCGTCAGGAACGCGCGCCGACCTGATACTTCAATATTTCCATTTTCGCTGCGGAGGATGGACATCCCCCGGCGAATGACCGGCAACATCATTCGGCTCCCTAGACCGTTTTCATATTCAATTTGTACTATTTGTTGCCGGCCGTCCAGATTGCAAGAGAGATTATTTGCCGCGCGGTATTTCCGCGATGCTGCAGGGCGCAAACAAAGGCGCTCACGGCGATTCAGGTATAGGTGTCAGACCTTTACCTTGTCGCACCGTCGGCAATCACAGCGCATGCATGCGGTTTGCATTTCAACCGCAAACCCGGCCGGCCAGGACGCCTCAGTTCACTGATGCGCCAATTCGGCCATGCCAGCAGCGAATTCAACCTGCGGCAGCCAGTTCAATTCGCTCCGCAGCCGCGAGGAATCGGCAGTGATATGACGAACGTCGCCCAACCGAAATTGGCCGGTTACAGTGGGCTGAGGTCCTTTCAGTGAGCGCGCCAAGGCGTCCGCCATTTCGCCAACGGTTCGCGGTGTTCCAGACCCGACGTTGAACGGTCTCACGCCATCTCTATGTTTTTCGCATGCCAGAACTGTTGCCGCTGCAACATCGCGGACGTGCACAAAATCGCGGCGCTGGCGGCCATCCTCAAACACTTTTGGTGCCTCCCCATGCCGCAATGCCGAGGTGAAGATGGCCGCCACGCCAGCATACGGCGTGTCGCGCGGCATGCCGGGGCCGTACACATTATGATAGCGCAAGGCTGCCACTGACCCCCCTGTTACCCGCGCCCAGTTGGCGGCATAGAATTCCTGCGCGACTTTGCTGCTGGCATAGGCATTGCGCGGATCGAGTGGTGCATTCTCGTCGACCAGGGCCGTATCAAGCGGACGGCTGCAAACAGGACATGGCGGCTCGAACATGCCTGCGGCCAGCGCCAATTCCACGCGTGGTCCCGGCCTGACCGCGCCGTGTTCGGCGCAGTGACCAATCCCCTCACCGTACACCACCATCGAACTGGCCAATGTCAGCCGTGTCACGCCGGCACGCGCCATGCGGGCCAGAAGTTCCGCCGTGCCGGCATCGTTCGATGAGGCGTAGTCGGGAAGATCATCAACGCCGACGCCAAGTCCGACTTTTGCTGCAAGATGAAGGACGGCTTCCACGCCGTTCAATGCCCGATCGACCGCCGCAGCATCGCGAACATCGGCAATCTGAAGCTCGGCACCCTCAAGCTCTTTCTTGCCACCGATGGCATGAACATCAGGGCGCAAAGAATCCAGGACCCTTACATCGTGACCGCGTGCGAGCAGTTCGCGCAGCACATGTCGTCCGATAAATCCGGCCCCGCCGGTCAACAGAACCCGCATGGTCAGGTCGCCCGATATCGCGGCCGCAACATGCGCCAGGAGCTGTTAACCGGAAGCGCGTTCATGCCGAGTTGCTCCCTGTACCGCGGGATTGAGTTGGCTCGCCGGCGCGTGCCGCAAAGTCACGGCAAGGCGCAGGAAGGTCGTCACGATTTTCCGGGCAGCCTGCAGGCCCGCGACGAGATTGCCCGACACTTTCGATACGCCGCCCTGGCGACAACGATGGTCGACCGGCAGCTCCACAATGCGCAGCCTCGCGGCGGCTACGCGCATTTGCATTTCGAGATTCCACCCGTAGGTCTGCTCCTGCATGCCGAGCTGGCGCAACCGGTCCACGCGCATGGCGCGGAATGGCGACATGTCTGTAAAACGCACGCCGTAAGTGACCCGAAGCAGCCAGCCGGCGAGCCATCCGGCGACAATTTGCTGAGGCGTCATGCTGCCCGGCTCGCGGTAGCCGCGCACCCGCGACCCGATTACGAAATCGGCTCTGTCCGCAGCGACCGGCCTCACAATGTCTGGGAGAAAAGCCGGGACGTCGCTGCCGTCGCCGTCGAGAAAGCATACGATTTCTGCGTCCACCTGCACCGCATTCAGCCCCGCGGCACATGCCCGACCGTATCCTCGCTCCGGCTGCCGGACCACGCGGGCGCCCGCGCCCGCGGCGCGTTCCGCGGTCTGGTCTGTCGAACCATTGTCGACAACGATGACCTCGTCGACGCGCTGCGCCAGCACCTCGCGCACGACATCGGCGATCGGCGTCTCCTCGTTGAGGCAAGGGATCACGACACTGACGATTCGATTGCCGGTCGGAAATTGCATGTTACGGTTGCACCGCGAGCACGCTTTCGTTTTGGCGCAAGCTCTGCCGTTTGCGCAGAAATTTCCGCGTGGCCGGAGCCTTGGCGCCAACGAGATCCGGCGCTGCGAATGCGGGACGACGTCCGGCCAACTCATCCTCGAGCATTTGGAACGACGCAGCGTCGTCAACATCATACCAGCCGGAGACATTGATCACCGGCAGGCCGATCTCAAGAGCGCGATCGAGCGTAAGCCGATAGACCTCACTCGTACTCCAGGGCAGATTTTCGAACAGCCGCGCATGCGGCCGTGACAATCCGATCAGCGTATAGCCGCCGTCGAAGGCCGGGCTCAGTGTAACGTTATCGCCGCGACGGACGGCATTCACGGCATCCCGCAATATGGCCATCGGCAAAGTCGGCGAGTCGGAATTGACCAGGATCACGCCCGCATAGCCGTCATGCAGGAGATCCGTCGCACTTTTGAGCAGGCGCGCGCCAAGGTCGCCCTCCCCTTGCAATTTCAGCTCGAAACAGTCGGGCAGCAGCGGCCGCAATGCCGCTTCGGATCCCTGTGGCGTGTACACGGCATAGCCCGTCACATCGCCGTCGTCAGCCAACGATCGAATCGTTTCCGACAGATCGCGGATGAAGCAGGCCGATAGCGCGGCGCAATCTTCCGGGCGTAGTGGCGGAGACAATCGTGTCTTTGATCTGCCGGCTGCCGGTGTCTTGCAAATGATCGCAACCGCGACAGTGTTCATGCAATTGCCGTTTAATGACATATGACCCTGACCTGTCTCTCCTCTGGATTTCTAAGGCGCGGTCGACAATGCCCGGTTGAGATCGAAAAAGAGCTCATCGACATCTTCCAACCCCACGGAAAAGCGCAGCAAATCGCCCGGACAGGGAGATCCCTTTCCTTCGATCGAAGCGCGGTGTTCGATCAGACTTTCAACGCCGCCAAGCGAGGTTGCCCGCTTCCACAATTCCACGCGCGCGCTCACCGCAATCGCCGCTTTCTCGCCCTGCCTGATTCGAAGTGAAAACATCCCGCCGAATCCGCCGGTCATCTGGCGCAATGCAACTGCATGACCGGGGTGCGTAGTGAGTCCGGGATAGAGCACGTGAGCGACCGCCGGGTGGCCTGTAAAACGGGCGGCAAGCACCGCGGCGGATTTCGCCTGCGCTCTCACTCGCACGTCGAGTGTGCGCATGCCGCGCATGAGCAACCACGCTTCAAACGGACCAAGGACGCTGCCGTGCTGGCCGCGCATCTTTCTGATCCGCGACCACAGTTCGTTGTCGTGCGACGCCGCCAGCGCCCCAGCGACTACATCGGAATGCCCATTGAGATACTTGGTTGCAGAATGCATCACGATGTCTGCGCCCAGGGAAAGCGGCCGCGTGAAGATCGGCGTTGCGACCGTCGAATCGACGCACAAGATGGCGTCAACCGAATGAGCGATCTCGGATATCGCTGCAATGTCGGTGACTGACCACAACGGATTACTTGGCGTCTCGATCCAGAACAGTCCTGTCTCGCCCGGCCGGACGGCGGCACGGACGGCGTCCAGATCGGACGTCTCCACGAATGTGACACGATGACCGTAGCGGCCGATCTCCCGCAGCCAAGATCGAAAGCCCCAATACATCACCTGCGACGCAATGATATGTGTCGGCTTTTCAAGTGCCAGCAGAACTGTCGTTGCGGCGGCCATGCCCGACCCGAACAGCAGCGCTTCCTCGGCGCCTTCCAGGGCTGCAATCAGGTCCTGCGCCTGCTGAACCGAGACGTTGTCTGTCCGGCCATAGACATAGCCGGCGCGATAGCCGTTATCAGGATCGCGAAGATATGTTGCCGCCATGTGGATTGGCGGAACGATAGCCTTGGTCACTGGCTCATGCGCGCCCAGTGCCTGCGCGACAAGCGTTTGCGCCGAGAACCGTGACTTGGTCTGATCGTCCATATGTCTCTTTCAACTTCATTTACTGTGAACGGTTCCGACAGTCGCCGAGTTCATGGCGACCACCCGGCTAACGTCTCGCAATCGCAATCTGTATTTTCTCATCCCGCGGGACCGGCCGGCCCTGCAACTCGATCCAGGTCGGCGCAGCATCAAATTCTTCGCGCGACATATCCAATGCATCAATCTGGCGTGCCAATATCGCGACCGTCTCCAGCGGCACCGCCACCGGACGCCGGATCCAATCGAAGATTCCGCCGTAACGAATCCATCCGAGCCAGCGGCCATAGGGAACGATCAGCTTGATCTTGCCGTCGGCCGTGCGAACCACATCGCGGACATAGCCGATAGTGGAATCCTGCCAATCCAGCACCGGTAATCCTACGAGAAAGCCCACCCGCACCGGCTGCGGAAAGCGCTTCTGCATCTTCTGTTCCGGCGTTGACTGCTTTTCCTCGTCCTCCTTGGCAGGGGGCGCGGAGGCTTGCGGCGCTGTTGCAATTCGGATTGGCTGCTCCGCGCCCAGCAACGGCGCGGCGTGAAAAGTCAGGGCCGCACCGACCAGGCATCCCAGGAGCAATAGCGCTGGCGGCATTTCGATCTCCAGAATTACACGAAGACGTGTATTGCAAGTTACGCCACTATTTGCGCCATATTTTCAGCAGTTCGTGCTGACTCGTCCGAGAATTCTCGATGAATGTGATCGCAGTCAAATCAACTGAACGTCATCCGCGGCGGCATCATCCGGCAGCGGTCCGTGCCATGCACTGGATCAATGCCTTTGCCATGATTGTCATGATCGGCAGCGGCTGGAAAATCTACAATGACGAAGTCTTGTTCGGATCGCTCCATTTCCCCGAGTGGCTGACGATCGGCGGCGAGGCCCAGGGTGCCCTGCTCTGGCATTTTTTCGCCATGTGGATACTCATGATCAACGGACTGTTCTATCTCGGCTATGGAATTTTCACCGGTCAATTCCGGCGCAAACTCTTGCCGATCCGGCCGAGCGCCATTCTCTCTGATATCCGTGATGCATTGCAATTCCGCCTCTCGCACGACGACATCACCCGATACAACGCCGTGCAGAAAATGCTTTATCTCGGCATTATCCTGGTGATCGTCATTCAAGTTGTCTCGGGTTGGGTCATCTGGAAGCCGGTTCAATTGTCGGAATTGACCTCCCTGTTTTACGATTTCCAGGGCGCACGGCTGGTGCATTTTCTCGGCATGGCCGCCATCGTCCTGTTTCTGACCATTCACGTCTCTCTGGCACTGGTTGTCCCGAAAACCATTGGCGCCATGCTGACCGGCGGCCCCATCGAAACCGATTCGGCGCCGGCATCTGTGCATGCCGCCGCCGAATCTGCTCACTAACCCGAAACGTCATGTCAATCCGAACCCCGTCACCGTCCATTTTCCGGCCGAAGCGCGGCATTGATCAAAGCGTGCTTGCGGACAGCAGGAAACTCATCCAGGAAATCGATCGCCGCAAATTATTGCGTGGAGCGGTCAGTCTCGGTGCACTCACCATGCTGACTGGATGCGACGTGACCAATCAAAGCGCCGTTCAATCCGTATTGAAGGCTGTGTCCGCGCTCAACGACGGGGTACAGGGGTTGCTTTTCCGGCCCAATCATCTGGCGCCGACCTACACAGAAGCCGAGGTCGTCAAACCACCTCGCTACAACGCCTACTACGAAGTCGAAGAGGTCAAGCCGGTCGACGTCAAGAACTGGAAGCTTGAGCTCTCCGGCCTGATCCAGAACAAGACGCCCTGGACAGCCCAGCAGATCTACAGCCTACCCGAGCAGGAATGGATCATTCGGCACATCTGTGTCGAGGGTTGGGATTATATCGGCCAGTGGTCCGGCGTGAACCTCCGCCATTTCCTCGAAAGGATCGGCGCCGACCTCAAGGCAAAATACGTCGCGTTCCGATGCGCCGATGATTATTCCGGCAGCATCGACATGGCGACCGCACTCCATCCGCAAACCATTCTCGCGACCAAATACGCCAAAGAGCCGATCACAGACCCGTTTGGCTTTCCGCTTCGCCTGCGGACCGCGACCAAGCTCGGATTCAAGAATCCGAAATGGATCACGTCGATTGAGGTGACCAATCGCTACCCGGGCGGCTATTGGGAAGACAGGGGTTTCAACTGGTTCAGCGGGATTTAGTCCGGCCCTTGCTTCAATACCATCAGCGCCGGGCCAGCTTGACCGCTCTGTAGATGCGCCAACCGGCCGGATCTTCCTCCACCAGACGGTAGGCCGGGCTGGCCGCGAACGGATCCCTGGTCCACGCCCCATCCTGCGCAGTCACCACAACCAGGCTGCAATTATACTGAGTTGCAAGCTGTCCAATATCTTCCTGTGTCGCGTCTCCGCCAAAAATACGAAGGAATTGAGCGTCGATCGCCTGGCGGCGCCGCCTGGTAAGTGCCGTAAACGGAATGGCGAAATCACGTCCCGCATAGCATGACCTGCGGTTCGACAGCAGCGCCCAGGAAATATTGATCGGCCATGGTGTCATGTCGTCCAGGAAGTGCGGATTGTTTGCGATCCGATCGCTTGCGCTCGAGTAGCGGCGGACTGCTTCCCACATTGCAGGCGTAGCGGCGAAAACCTTCGACGTGGGCTCCGGCGCAACGATAACGTTCCCATACAAGAGCATCGCTCCTTGAGGCAGGCCGAGAGCGACGAGAGCAAACGCGCAAACAGCGGCCAGCGATGTCGGCTTATGGAAAGCCTGCGACAGACCAACCGCGGAGAATATGATCAAAAGTAACACGGCCGGCAGCACGCCGCGCCAACTGAGATCATTGTTGTCACCGAGTGTACTGACCAACAGCCAGCCTACGCTCAGACTTACGACGATTAATATTGCGAATGCCAGAACGACGAGTTTGCGGTCACGCGCAAGATTGTGTTGCTTGGCAAACAAGGCCAATGTGGCGGCGCCAGTGAGATAGTACGCTGGAAATTCGACGACCAGGAATAACAACCAATAGGCCGGCAAATCCAGAATCTCCCCGACCCGGGCAGGAAACCGCTCTCCGAGAACGGCATAAGGTTCGATCACAATCGGCGGGTCGCCACCGCGCAATGTTGTCATCATGAACTGGTCGTACAGCAGTGGCGATGCAAGACCGATCGCGGCAACGGCCGCAACCGCGAGCCACACCACAATACGGCCACGCTCGTGCGGATTGCATCTTGTTAGCATGAGCAATGAAATCGCGGCCGCGGCAGGAGGAAATGTCACACCGCCGACCCAGGTCGAACTCTCGAATCCGGCGACCATGACCAGAATAAAGATGAGCAACAAGAGCGGGCTTTGGCGACGCGCCAACTGAACAAGCAGGAATGCCGCCATGACGGCACACATTGCGGATGCAGTGTGTTGCGGCGCCCAGGTCGTTTGAAACTGCCATCCGCCGAAGCCGGTATCCCAGCCCACCAGATTGATCACGTTGTCGGCGCCGATAATCCACGACAGAACCGGGCGCATCGAGGCAGTTGCGGCGAGCACGACCACCCACAAGGCCGCCGAAGCGCGCCCGCTCAGCCACACGGCAAGGCCGATCATCAATGCAAGCGAGGCAAAGGCGGTGAACCATGTCAGCCCCGCATCGGCTTCCCAGCCACTGACGCCCGCGAGCAAAGCCAGTTCGGCAGCGCTGAAATGCCAGAGATAATAGTAAGATAGACGATATGGCGCCCCGGCCTCCCCGAAGAACGGATTGCCGGGCGGAACACCGAGTCGCACCATCTCGTTGACCATCGCCACCTTGGAGTGATCGAAAATCGGCGCAGCCAGGGCGACGCCGTCGGCCGAAACCTTCGGAAGGATCGCCGCCATTATCCCCATCGCGAGCAAGCCTGCGCCGATCAGGGCGACGATTGAGCCGCGATTGAACAGACGAGCGTCGACCGGAGACGGCCGCTGCGCGACCAGCGCCGCAATCGCGGCGATAACCGGCACAATGAACGCCAGTATGACGGCCGCCCGCGACATTCCGACAATGCGAAACAGCGGCAACGCTATGGCGCTATGGATCGCCCAACCCAGGGCGGGAGCCATCAGACGATCGAGTGGACGGGGCGCGATGCGTGTGGCGATCGGCAGACCAATGCAAGCCCACAGAACAACAGCCAATCCGGCACAAATCAAAATATTGAATGTCGAGGCCATGACGAATCGACTTTAATATACTGCGTCGTGCGCCAGCTAAGTCACAACTGCGTCAATAGATGCAAGATACATTCGCGTGCCAAAAGCGAGTGCTGAAAAGCGGCTCAGGTCCTCAGAATTGACGCCTCGATAACCGGCAGACACTCGAATTTTCCCTGAGTTACCAGTCACCGTGCTGCCGCGCACGGCGCGCTTGCATTTTGGCTCTTTTCAAACCCAGGGCTCCAAGCCTCGCCTTTCCTGAAAAAATCTGCTTTTTTGTGCGGCACTTTCCTCTGCCGCTTGAGCATCCTGCTCCCGCGTCACGACATGTCGGAAATTGAGTGCCGGGTTGGCATTATGATCATCGATATATTCAACCACTTCATGCCTAAAGCGTATCTCGACCGGCTGACACAGATCATTCCGGGCCACGTAGCGACGACTGCATTCCCACGATTGGCAACGCTGGTAGATGTCGAGGCACGGCTGCGGCTGCTGGATGAGTTTGACGACATGCAGCAGGTGCTGTCTCTCGCCAATCCGCCACTTGAGCTCGTCGGCGAGCCGGATATCACGCACGACCTTGCGCGACTCGCAAACAATTCGCTTGCCGAGATCTGCTGCACGCACCCGGATCGTTTTCCGACCTTCATTGCCGCCCTGCCGATGAATGACGTTGACGCAACGCTTGCCGAGATCGACCGCGCCATCGGCGAGCTGGGCGCCCGCGGCATCCAGGTTTTTACCAATGTCGCCGGCAGGCCGCTGAGCGATCCGGAATTCCGGCCGATATTTCGCCGGATGGTGGAACATGATCTGCCGGTGTGGGTGCATCCGATGCGCGGGCCGAATTTCCCCGACTATGCCAGCGAGACTCAATCCGAAGACGAAGTCTGGTTCAGTTTCGGATGGCCCTACGAGACCACCGCCTGCATGACTCGACTGATTTATTCCGGATTGTTCGACGAACTTCCTTCACTCAAGATCATTTCGCATCATATGGGCGGTATGATCCCTTATTTCCCGGCGAAGATTAACCTCGGCTTCAAGCAGATCTTTTTCGGTACGCATGATCGCAATCCAATCGCCGAAGAACGCGGCCTCAAAAAGCACCCGCTCGAATATTACAAGATGCTCTACGCGGATACGGCAATCGGCGGCGAGGAGGCGCCAACGCGCTGCGGTCATGCATTTTTTGGCACCGCGCGCTGTCTGTTTGCTACAGATGCCCCGTTCGACGCCGAACAGGGTCGTGGCCTGATCGCCGACACAATTCGCGGAGTGGAATCACTCAACTTGCCCCGCCCCGAACTCGATCGAATCTTTGCGGGCAATGCCCGCAATCTCCTGAAATTGTAAGAACGGCCGAAAATGAAACCGCAAAACATCAGGGTAAAGCTTCGCGACGGTGAGATGGGTGCCTACCTCGCCATCCCCGATCGCACGCCGGCAGGTGCCATCATTGCAATAATGGAAATCTGGGGCGTTAACGACACGATGCGCCATCACGCCCACGAATTCGCCGAGGCCGGTTTCATTTGCCTGGTACCGGACCTGTTTTGGCGGCAGGAGCCGGGCGTCGAGCTGTCAGATGGCAATCCTGACGACATCAAAAAGGCCTTCGACCTCTACTACGACTTCGACTACGACCTCGCCGTGCGCGATATGGAAGACACCTGGCGCTATCTTGAAACTCTCAAAGAGTGCAATGGCAAGGTTGGCGCCGTCGGCTACTGCCTCGGCGGAAAACTCTGCTATCTCATGTGCTGCCGAACCGACATCGACTGCGCCGTGGCCTATTACGGCACCTATATCGAGCATCACATTCGCGAGGTCGAACACCTCCATCGCCCGTTCATGCTGCATATGGCAATGAAGGACCGATGGGTGCAGGCCGAAGTCAACGACTTGCTCGAGCGGCGGCTGTCTCCCAATCCGCTGGTCACGATTCACAAATACCCCGGTGCAGACCATGCCTTCGCCCGCGGCGGCGGCAAGACATACAGCAAACCGGAGGCCGACCGCGCGCTGAGGCTGACGGTCGATTTTTTCAAAAAGCACCTGGGATAGCCCGCGTCAGACAGGCATCAGCCGAGAGACAACTTGCGCGAGTTGTCTTCGGCAGCGGTACAATATTTCGCCGGCCGAAAATCTTTCGTGCGTACCGCCGCGAGCGAATTGCAGCTCACGGGTATCGACGCCGGCATGCGGATTCCGCCGATGGCAATTGCCCGTTGCGGTGGCACATGTCATACTTTCTAACAATAAAAAAATCCGCGCAAAACGACGGAAAAACGGGGAGGACTTAGATGTTTGCTCGCTCCAAACTTTTGCTTTTGGCTGTGATTTTGGCGTCGGCGACCGCGCTCGCCGGGCATGCCCATGCAACGACTTATAAAATCACATTTGCCGGCGGCCACGGCACACATCTGCCATGGATGAAAGCAATCAAGGAGTTCTACATCCCCGAAGTCGACAAGCGGCTTGCGGCTGCAGGCGGCAAGGACAAGATCGAATGGACTGAGGCCTTCGGCGGCACACTTGCCAAGATCGGCGGCGTGCTGGAAGCGGTGCAGGAAGGCGTCGCAGATATGGGTATGGTCTATACCATATTCGAACCGGCAAAACTGCCTCTGATGTCCGTGACGTTTCTTGCACCCTTCGGCTCCGATGACGTTACGCTGATCAGCAAGATCATCGTCGAAATGAACGCAGAGATGCCGGAGCTCAAGGCACATTGGGCAAAGCAAAATCAGGTCTTTCTCGGCGCCATCGCCGCCGACACCGACCACACCTGGACCAAATTCCCGGTGAGCAAGCTCGATGACTACAAAGGCCGCAAACTCGGGGCTTCCGGCTCTCTGTCACTTTGGGCCAACGGGATTGGTGCGGTCGCCGTGCAAGGCGACTTCGCCACCCATTACAACAACGTGAAAACCGGAGTCTATGACGGCCTCATCGCCTTTACGACCGGCGTCTATCCGATCAAGATCCACGAGGTCGCGCCCTACATGACCAAGGTCAACCTCGGTTCGATGTCAATCGGCGCCATTACCATCAACAAGAAGCTGTTTGATTCGATGTCGCCTGAAACGCAGAAGATCCTGCGCGATGTCGGCGTCGAATATAGTCAGCGCGTGTCGGCCACCATGAAAAACCTGGCCGGAATCTTCGAGAAGAAGATGGCGGCGGAAGGCGCCAAGATCTCCGTCTTCCCGCCGGCCGAGCGGAAAAAGTGGGCAACCACCATGCCGAACATTGCCACCGATTGGGTCAAGCGCAACGAAGAGCGAGGCGTACCCGCCAAGACGGTGCTGCAGGCCTATATGTCCAAGCTGCGTTCGGCCAATGTCGAACTGGTGCGTGACTGGGACAAGGAATAACTGCCGGTATTCGGCATTCGAGGCGTGGATAGACATTCGAAAATTGCCGGTGGCGCGGCACCGCCATCGGCAATTCGTATCAGGATTGAGCCAGGCCTCCCCGCATGATTAATCCGACGACGCCTGCCGAAGGACAAGGCGTTCCGCGACTGCCTGTATCGTGGCGCGGGTGGCTGTCCTTCGAATTCCTGCTGTCCGCTCTCAATTCGATCGGTACGCTCTGGATCTTCGCATTGATGGTCGTCATCAGCGTCGATGTGATCGGGCGAACCGCATTCAATTCACCACTACCAGGCGTCCTCGAATTGGTCCGGTTGTCGATCGTCGGCATTGTGTTCATCCAGCTCGGTCACACGCTGCGCGCCGGGCGCATTACGAGGGCCGACAATCTCATTCACGCATTGCAACGCAAACTGCCGCGTCTCGGCTTCGGCATGCAGGCGCTGTTCGAGCTCGCGGGAACAGGCGTGTTCGTGGTGCTGTTTCGGGCTAGTTTGCCGCTATTCCTGCGCTCCTGGGCTTCCGGCGAATATGCGGGAATCGAGGGCTACATCACCTACCCGATCTGGCCGGTGCGGCTGATCATTCTTATCGGCA
Source organism: uncultured Alphaproteobacteria bacterium (assembly GCA_963828695.1). Lineage (GTDB taxonomy): Bacteria > Pseudomonadota > Alphaproteobacteria > Rhizobiales > Xanthobacteraceae > Pseudolabrys. The sequence continues at coordinate 1,337,877 of CAWHFS010000002.1, forward strand.
GCGCCTGCGCCGGCGTGCAATTTCTATTGTTTGCAATTCGCGATCTTGTTGCGGCATGGCGCGGGCAAAGCCCTGCAGCGGTTGAGGCCAATCTGTCCGAGGGCGTGGCCTACAGGACGGAGGATTGACGTGAGCGGCCTCGAAATCGGCATCTCGTCCATGGTCGCGATTGTCGTCCTCATCTATGCGGGCATGCACGTATCGATCGCACTTTGCCTTGTTTCACTGGTCGGTGTGTGGGCAATCAAGGGCAATTTCGGACTCGCAGAGAAGCTGTTGGCGTTGGCGGCGTCCGACGCAGTATCGAGCTACGAGTTCGGTGTAGTGCCACTTTTTGTGCTCATGGGTCTGCTGGTCAGCGTAGCCGGCATTGGACGCGACACATTCAGAGCAGCAAACGTATTGCTGCGTAGCGTGAACGGCGGCTTGGGTGTTGCAACCGTTGTAGCCAACGCGGCTTTTGCGGCCGTGACCGGCATTTCAATCGCATCCGCTGCGGTGTTCACCAAAATCGCGGTGCCGGAAATGCTTCATCTCGGTTATCGGCCGCAATTCGCCGTCGGAGCGGTCGCCGGAAGTTCTGTTTTGGGAATGCTGATTCCGCCGAGCCTGCTTCTCATCATCTATGGCCTGCTGGCCGAACAGTCTATCGGCGACCTGTTCATCGCCGGTATCATGCCCGGCCTCCTGCTGAGCGCCGCATTTTGCGTGATGATCCTGGTCTACGCCTATTTGTCGCCTGCCAGCGTCCAGAACCCGGCAAAGCGCGCCGCACAATCGCAGGGCAGCGACGGTCTGACGATCGGACAGGCACTGGTGAATCTGTTGCCACTCGTCGCGCTGATTCTGCTGGTGATGGGTGGCATCTACGCCGGCTGGTTCACCCCGACAGAGTCCGGCGCAATCGGAGCGCTGGGCGCGCTGGTATTGGCTTTGTGGCGCAGGCGTTTGACCTTGTCATCGACATGGCGGGTTCTGATCGAGACCGGCTATGTGACCGTTTCCATTTTATTCCTCATCATTTCGGCCAACATCTACAGTCGCCTGCTCGCGCTTTCCGGCATGCCACAGGCCCTCGATGCATGGGTAACGGCGGCGCATTTCAGCTTTTATCACCTGCTGTTCATTTATGTGCTTATCATCATCGCCATGGGAACCCTGATCGACGCGGTGTCGATCATGCTTATCATGGTGCCGATGTTTCTGCCGCCCTTGGCGAGCTATCACGTGAACCTGGTGTGGTTCGGCATCGTCACCGTCATCGCCGTGGAGATTGGGCTGCTGACGCCACCCTTCGGCCTGTCGGTCTACGTCATCAAGAGCACCCTCGACGAGCCGAACATTTCATTGAACGACATTTTCAAGGGTGCGGCACCCTATGCCGTCGTCATGTTTCTGGTCCTGCTGCTCATAATGTTCGTGCCGCGCATTGCCCTGATACTTCTTTAGTTATCCGCAAAGGAAGCGGCTGAGGATTTCGTTGAAGTCATCCGGATTCTGAATATTGGCAATATGCGCAGCACGCGGCACGGAAACATGCCTGGCGCCCGGCACCGCCGCCGAAAGGCCAGCCATTATTTCAGGCGGTCCCCCCAAATGATCGTCCGCTCCGCTGACGAAGAGCGTCGGTACGGCAATACGATTCAGGCCCCCGGAGAAATCAAGCGTAAGAAAAGCTGCTATGCAGCCGTAGTAGCCGACCGGATTGGTTGCGCGGATCATCTGGCGGACACTATCGAGCACCTGCGGATTTACCGCCTTGAAATCGTCAGTGAACCAGCGCTGGACAGTCGGTTCGACCATGCCTTCCATGCCGCGCTCCTTCACCGTCGCAACGAATTTCGGCCACATCGCCGCAAAATCCGGAGTCATCACCGCGCGGCAGCAGCAAGGCACCAGTCGATCAAGTCGGCTTGAATGGCCAACGCCCATGCCAATTGAAATTGCGCCGCCAAGGCCGAGCCCGACCAGGCTGGAACGCCTGATCTTCAACGCATCCCATAGGCCAAGCAGGTCGTTCATCAGCAAGGGAAAACTGTAGTCGCCGTCCGTTGCTTCGGTTTTCCCGTGCCCACGCAAATCATAGCGCAGGATCCGGAAGTCCTGTGCCAGCGCCGGAATTTGTCCGTCCCACATCGTGACATCGTTTGCGATGCCGGTGACAAAGGTCACCCAGGGTGCATCTGGCCTGCCATCGATTTGATAGTGGATGTCAATGCCGTTCGCCCTGATATGCATGCTCCCGCCCCCTCAGGCCCAGCAAATCTATACATGGCGCGGTCAAGTATCACAAAACGCAAAAATATCGGTTTGAACCGAATTCATTGCCGCATGCATCATGATCAACAAGAGAATCGCGCCAGGACGTTCCCGGATACATTGCGGCCTGCCGACATGCGGCGACTACACTCGGGCCAGTATTCCCCTGCCGCTGCGATTGGAAGGAAAAAAGAAAAAATTATTGACGTAGCTGCGCCCGTCCCGCCGGCCGCCGTCAATCAGCAACGCGGCCTCATCCTGATCGGCAACCGCATCGAAATCATCAACGCCCACGACATCGCGGCCACGCAGGAAAAATCCGGCGTAGTCCTTGTCCCTGAAAAAGGCAAACAATGCGGCAGTTGAACCGATTCGATGTCGTTCCTCGGCCTCGACCAGGAAAACGGGCTCCGCACACACACACGCGGCTCGCGGCGGTCGGAAGAATTAATTTTTCGTTGAGACGGAAATTTGTAGCGCCGTGGATGGTCCGCAACGCCGGAACCATCGCCCACAAATCACGCATAACAGAATGCGACGCCGAGCTTGTTCTCGTGCTGCCATGCGAGGCGGCAGGTACGCCTCGAGCGAAAATTATCGAAGCTCAGTTCGAACCACTTCGGAGCGTAGAAATTGACGGCAAAATAGATGCACGCACCTTCGCTCGTGAGATCGTGCACGACGCAGTCAATCGGCGGCGTGCACCTGTCAAAAACGATCCTAGCACGCTTGTTTACCGCGTTTCTTGTAGTCCGACGTCTTTCTTTCATGGCGACCCTTCCAATGCGGCATCGATACCTGATCCCAATTGCATACTCCCTACAATGTTCTTCAATTTTCATGGGTGACTGCATACACAGTGTTAACCAAGCCATAGGCCGCCCGGGCTGAGCCTTTCCGCAGCGCCCGAAAGAGCTGAAGGGAAGGGTTTTGCAGCGGCGAAAACCCTTGTTCTTCTACCGGGTAAGATCACACAGTCCCGCTGCCCGAGCCCCGGCAGCACTGAACGCCGATACGGAATGAAAACTCCGGGAAGTCCCGACGCAAATAGATCCACTGCAATCCAATGAACTGAATGGCTGGGGCGGGAGGACTCGAACCTCCGAATGGCGGAATCAAAATCCGCTGCCTTACCACTTGGCTACGCCCCAATTCGCACCGGAGAACGCCGCGCCGAAGCACGTTTGGCACGCACGGCGGCTGGACCATAGCGGCGACGCCCTGCCCGATCAACGCCTGCTGTCGGCGAACAACTTGACACACATATATATGCAATCGCCAGGCCTTCGTTGACCCCCACCAGCCCATCGTTAGATTAGCGGGCTATGACCTACCGCGCGCCGGTTGCCGACATCTGTTTTGCGCTCAAAAACGCCGCCGGCCTGAAAGCCGCGATAGCCGAAGGGCTCTATGGCGATCTCGACGAAGACACCGTCAATTCGGTAATTGCCGAGGCCGGACGCTTTGCCTCGGACGTGATCGCGCCTCTCAATGCCGTCGGCGACAAGTTCGGCACCCCGTTCAAGGATGGCGCCGTCACCACGCCGCCGGGCTGGAAGGAGGCCTACACATCATGGGCAGCCGCCGGCTGGAACGGGCTTGCTTCGCCGGCACAGTGGGGCGGCCAGGACTTGCCGCATGCTCTGAACGCGGCCTGCATCGAAATGTGGAACTCCGCCTCCATGGCCTTCGGCATCGGGCCAGTGCTGACCATGGCGGCGGTCGATGCACTGGCTGTCTATGGCAGCGACGAACTGAAGCGCGCTTACCTCGGCAAGCTGATCAGCGGCGAGTGGATGGGCACGATGCAGCTTACCGAGCCGCAGGCCGGCTCCGACGTCGGCGCGCTGCGTACGCGCGCGACGCGTTCCGCCGACGGCAATTATCGCATCACCGGCTCGAAGATCTTTATCACCTACGGCGAGCACGACCTGACCGACAACATCATTCATTTCGTGCTGGCGCGCCTGCCCGATGCTCCGCCGGGTACCAGGGGAATTTCATTGTTCCTCATCCCGAAGTTCCTGGCCGACGGTACGCGAAACGACGTGCGCGCGCATTCGGTCGAGCACAAGCTCGGCATACATGCCTCGCCCACATGCACCATGGTTTACGGCGACAACGGCGGCGCCACCGGCTTCCTCGTCGGCGAGGAGCACAAGGGCATGGCCAGCATGTTCACGATGATGAATCGGGCACGGCTCGCCGTCGGGCTGCAGGGCGTGGCCATCGCCGAGCGGGCGACGCAGCAGGCACTCGCCTATGCGCGCGAGCGCAAACAGGGCGTGGCCGGCGCGATTATCAAATATCCGGACGTCAAACGCATGCTGCTGACGATGCGCGCCTTGACCGGCGCTGCGCGCGCGATCTGTTACGCGACCGGCGTCTCCATCGACTGCTCGCTCAGGGCAAGGAGCGAAGCGGCGCGCAAGGCCGCGCACGAGCGCGCTTCGCTGCTGACGCCTGTCGCCAAAGCCTTCTCCACCGACATCGGTACCGAAGTGGCTTCGCTCGGCGTGCAGGTGCACGGCGGCATGGGCTATATCGAGGAGACCGGCGCCGCCCAACACTTCCGCGATGCGCGTATCGCCGCGATATACGAAGGCACCAATGGCATTCAGGCGCTCGATCTCGTCGCGCGCAAGGTCCCGCTCGAGGGCGGCAAGACGGTCGGCCTTTATCTCGACGAATTGCGGCGGACGGTCCAGTCGGTGAAAGCCAGCAATGCTCCAGCCTTCGGCGAAACCGCGGCGCGGCTGGGCGAAACGGTGGACAGTCTTGAACGCGCGACAAAATGGCTGCTGGCGCAGAACGCATCGGACGAAGGCCTGGCCGGCGCCACGCCCTATCTGAGGCTGTTCGGCAACGCCGCCGGTGGCTGCATGCTCGCCGAGCAGGCCCTGATTGCCCTGCGCGAAAGCGAGGATGGCGCGGGGCGCACCGCGCTGGCGCGGTTTTTCGCCGAGAATATTGCGGTGCAGGCGGCGGGGCTCGAGCGCAGCGTCACCGAAGGCGCCGGCAGCATTACCAATGCGGAAGCCGCACTGGCGGAGCGATGATTCGGAGATTCTTACGTCGATGTCACTAAAGGGCCGGACCTTGTTCGTCACCGGCGGATCGCGCGGCATCGGCCTCGCCATCGCGCTGAAAGCAGCCGCTGACGGCGCCAATGTGGCGATCGCTGCAAAGACCGTCGAGCCCCACCCAAAGCTCGAAGGCACCATTCACACTGCGGCGACGGACATCGAGAAAGCCGGTGGCCGCGCACTGCCGCTCGCGGTCGACGTGCGTGATGAATTTGCGGTGAAGGCCGCCATCGACAAGACTGCGGAGACGTTCGGCGGCGTCGACATCGTAATCAACAACGCCAGCGCCATCCAGCTCACGCCGGTCGTGCAAACCGACATGCGCCGGTTTGATCTCATGCACCAGATCAATACCCGAGGCACCTTCATGGTGTCGAAATATGCGATCCCCTATCTGGAGAAGTCCGCAAATCCACACATCCTGATGTTGTCGCCACCGCTCGACATGGCGGAAAAATGGTTTGCGCCGCACACTGCCTACACCATGGCCAAGTTCGGCATGAGCCTGGTGGTGCTGGGGCTGGCAGGTGAAATGCGCGGGCGCGTCGCGGTCAACGCATTGTGGCCACGAACAACGATCGCAACTGCCGCGATCAGGAATCTCCTCGGCGGCGAGGCAGTGATGCAACGGTCGCGGACACCCGCAATTCTCGCCGACGCCGCCTGGCGCATCTTCCAGAAGCCTGTGAGCTTTACCGGCAACTTCCTGATTGACGACACTTTCCTCGTCTCCGAGGGGATCAGTGATTTCGATCAATACCGCGTCGACCCCAGCCAGCCTTTGCAGACCGATTTTTTCGTGCCCGACACCATGCCGCCGCCGAAGGGTGTGAGCCTGGGAGCGGCGAAGTAGTTGCTGTCGTCCCGGGCGACCGAGCGAAAGCGATGGAGGCCCGGGACCCAAATTCCGCAGCGTATCGAGATCCTGCGGAGTATGGTTCCCCGCCTTCGCGGGGACGACTGCGTAAGGGTTTGCGCACAGCAACATAGCCGCGTTAGAACACCTCCATGTCCACCACCCTGCTCCTCAGCCATCCCGCCTGCCTCGATCACGTCACGCCCGCAGGCCATCCCGAGCGTCCAGACCGTCTACGCGCGATCGAGCAGGCGTTGGAAGAGGAACGCTTCCAGACGCTGGCACGCGAGCAGGCGCCGATGGCATCGCCCGAGATCGTCGCACTCGTCCACCCGATGGACTACATCGAGGCGATCCGCGAGGCTTCGCCGTCGGAAGGAATGGTGCGCCTCGACGCCGACACCTCGATGTCGTCCGGCAGTTTCGAGGCCGCCCTGCGCGGCGCAGGCGGCGCCACGCTGGCGGTGGACGAAGTCATGAACCAGAAGGCGTCAAATGCCTTCGTCGCCGTGCGACCTCCCGGGCATCACGCCGAGGTGGCGCGGCCGATGGGCTTCTGCCTGTTTAACAATGCGGCGATAGCGGCACGCTATGCGCAAGACCGGTTTGACGTCGAGCGCGCTGCAATCGTGGATTTCGACGTGCACCACGGCAACGGCTCGCAGGATATCTTCTGGTCCGACAAGAGCGTGATGTACTGTTCGACCCACGAGATGCCGCTTTACCCCGGCACCGGCGCCGTCGGCGAGCGTGGCGAATTCAATACGATCGTGAATGCGCCGCTGGCAGCCGGCGACGGCGGCGACGCGTTCCGCGATGCGTTCGAGACCGTGATCCTGCCGCGCCTGCGCGATTTCAAGCCTGACATTCTCATCATCTCCGCCGGCTTTGATGCTCACACCCGCGATCCCCTCGCCAATCTCAATCTGGTGGAAGCGGACTATACGTGGGTGACGAAGAAGCTGATGGAGATCGCGGACAGCTCCGCACAGGGCCGCGTGGTCTCTCTGCTGGAGGGCGGCTACGACCTGCAGGGCCTGTCGCGTTCGGTTGCAGCCCACGTCACCGCGCTGATGCACGGCTAGCGCGCGGTCAGCCCGCCGTCGATCGGCAAGTCTGCGCCGGTAATGAACGAGGCTTCATCCGACAACAGATAGACGCAAAGCGCGGCAATTTCTGCCGGCTGTCCCAGGCGGGCGAGTGGAATTTCGTAGGCCAGTTTCTGCTTTACCGCTTTGGCATCGCGCGTGCCCTGCGCGATCTCGTCCACCATCGGCCCCTCAACGAAAGCAGGACACACGGCATTGCAACGCACCGGCGGCTGAAATCGCGCACCATGCAGCGCGACCGACTTGGTGAGCAGGGATACACCGCCCTTCGAAGCCGTGTAGGCGGCGAGATTGGGTCCACCAACCAAGCCCAGCACCGACGACAGATTGACGATCGCACCCCCTTTTTTTCGCAACAGTCCGAATGCGTATTTGCAGCCGAGAAATGTGCCGTCGAGATTGACGCTGAGCACACGGCGCCAGGTGGCGAAGTTGGTTTTCTCGATATGACCGACCGCGGCGATGCCGGCCGCGTTGACCAGCCCGTCGAGCCGGCCATGTGCCTGTTCGATTTCACCGGTCACGCGCTGCCAGTCGGCTTCCGCGGTAACGTCGAGTTCCAGGTCAATGCCGGGACCACGGGCAAGATCGCTGGCGATTGCAGCGCCACCGGCACGCCTGATGGCGGCAACGACGGCCGCGCCGATCGCGCCCGCCGCCCCCGTGACCAGGACGATTTTCCCGCTAAGATCGGCCATGCCGTTCCGCCTTCGAAGCAACCGCGTGCAATATCGAACATCGGCCACCCAATGTCACCCATGCAACCGGTTTGCCTGATCACCGGTGCGTCCGCCGGCATCGGCGCCGAACTCGCTCGCGTGTTCGCCGCGCACGGGCACGCCCTCGTCCTGGCGGCACGCCGCGAGCCTCAGCTATCCGCGCTTGCCGATGCGATCGCGGCGAGCGGCCGAGCGCGTCCGCAGGTGATTGCCGCGGATCTCGGCACGAGCGATGGCATTGCACGGCTGGCGGATACACTGCAGGCGCGCGGCATCGAGCCGGCCTTCGTGGTCAACAATGCCGGCTTCGGTCTGCTTGGCGAAGCAGCCGGGCTCGACCGCGCTCGTCAGCTCGAAATGATCGATCTCAATATCCGCGCGCTCACCGAGCTGTCGCTGCGCTACATTGACAGCGTCAGGCGGCATCGTGGCGGCATACTCAACGTAGCGTCCACCGCCGGATTTCTGCCTGGTCCGGGCATGGCGGTCTACCATGCAACCAAGGCCTATGTTGTGTCGTTCACCGAGGCACTGCACCACGAACTCAAGGCCGACGGCGTGCGGGTCTGCGCGCTCTGCCCGGGACCGGTCGCAACGGCATTCTTCGAGCAAGCCCACATACCGCACGACTATTTTCCTGCCTACTTCAGCCGATCGGTGGGACGCGTGGCGCGCGAAGGATATCGCGCTTTCATGGATGGCCACCGCGTTGTGGTGCCCGGCACGCCCAACCGCATTCTCACCATGCTGCCGCGGTTGCTGCCGCGCGCGTTCGTGCTCCGGATGATGGAACGACGCTGGAGGCGGCTGCATGGCGCTGGTGGATAATCCCTACTATCGTCCCTGCCGGATGGCGCATAGGATGCGCCAACAGGAATCGCGCCGGATCGCAAACATGGCCGACACCAGCAATGCCGACGTCAAGAAATTGCCCTTCGAGCGGGCGATCGAGGAATTGGAATCGATCGTCAAACGGCTGGAGGAAGGCAAGGTGCCGCTGGAGGAATCGGTGGCGATTTACGAGCGCGGCGAGGCGCTGAAAAAGCGCTGCGAAGAGCTCCTGCGCCAGGCGGAAGCGCGAGTTGAAAAAATCACGCTCGACGCCAAGGGAAAACCGACCGGCAGCGAACCGCTCGATGTCGATTGACCGCGTGGCGGTTGCCGGCACGCAAATAACCGGCTTTCGCAGCCTCCGGATATTGGTCGGGTTGGACCATTTGGCTCCGCCAGTCGCCGAATCGCGCGACGTTCTTGCCGGAATAAGGGCGGAAACGAGGCCCCCGCAGGGCTCTGCCGCCACGAGAGTTGAATTGCCCCAAAACGCAAAATTGGTGTAAGTCTTTCCGGTTTGCAGGGAACCGGCCGGTCCCAGCCCATTATTTCTGAAACCGCGTGGAGTTGCTTTTGTCAGAAGCTTCCAAGACCCCGCTGCTCGATCGCATTCACCTTCCGCATGATATGAAGAATCTGTCGGCGGACCAGCTTCGCCAGCTCGCTGACGAGTTGCGGCACGAGACAATTGACGCGGTTGCCAAGACCGGCGGCCATCTCGGCGCTGGACTCGGCGTCGTCGAGTTGACCGTGGCGCTGCACCACGTCTTCGACACACCAACTGATCGGGTCATCTGGGACGTGGGTCACCAGGCCTACCCGCACAAGATCCTGACCGGGCGACGCGACCGCATTCGAACGCTGCGCCAGGGCGGCGGACTGTCCGGCTTTACCAAACGCGCCGAAAGCGAATACGACCCCTTCGGCGCAGCACATTCCTCCACGTCGATCTCCGCCGGCCTCGGCATGGCGGTGGCACGAGATCTCGATGGCAAGAAGCACAATGTGATCTCAGTCATCGGCGACGGCGCCATGTCGGCGGGCATGGCCTACGAGGCAATGAACAATGCCGGGGCGATGAATTCGCGGCTGATTGTCATCCTCAACGACAACGACATGTCGATTGCGCCGCCGGTCGGTGCGATGTCGGCCTATCTGGCGAGGCTCTATTCCGGCAAGACGTACCGCACGGTGCGTGACATCGGCAAACAGCTTGCGCGCCGCTTGCCAAAGTTCTTCGAGACAAAAGCCATGCGGGTGGAGGAATTCACCCGCGGTTTCATGGCCGGCGGGACGCTGTTCGACGAGCTTGGCTTCTATTATGTCGGCCCGATCGATGGGCACAATTTCGACCACCTGCTCCCCGTGCTGCGAAACGTGCGTGACGCCGAAAGTGGTCCCATTCTGGTCCATGTTGTCACCCAGAAGGGCAAGGGCTACGCGCCGGCGGAAAATTCTGCCGACAAATATCACGGCGTGGTCAAGTTCGACGTCGCCACCGGCGCGCAAATGAAGTCCAAAGGGGGCGCCCCGCAATACACGAAGGTATTCGGCGAGAGCCTGATCAAGGAAGCGCGCAAGGATGACAAGATCGTCGCGGTGACGGCGGCCATGCCGTCCGGCACCGGACTTGATATGTTCGCCAAGGAATTCCCCAAACGCTGTTTCGACGTCGGCATCGCCGAGCAGCACGCGATAACCTTCTGCGGCGGACTTGCGACCGACGGGTTCAAGCCGTTCGCGGCAATCTATTCAACCTTTTTGCAGCGCGCCTATGATCAGGTGGTGCATGATATCGCCATCCAGCGGCTGCCGGTGCGCTTTGCGATCGACCGTGCCGGCCTGGTCGGCGCCGACGGGCCGACGCATGCCGGCTCTTTCGACGTGGCCTATCTCGGCTGCCTCCCCGGCTTCGTGGTAATGGCGGCGGCCGACGAGGCCGAGCTGATGCATATGGTGGCAACGCAGGTTGTCATCGATGACCGTCCATCGGCCCTGCGCTATCCACGCGGCGAAGGGCTCGGCGTGCCGATGCCGGAGGAAGGCAAGCCGCTCGAAATCGGCAAGGGCCGGATCGTGCGCGAGGGCCATTCGGTAGCGCTGTTCTCGTTCGGGGCGCGGCTGGGCGAATGCCTGAAGGCGGCCGACGAACTGGCCGCACTCGGCCTGTCGGCGACCGTGGCCGACGCGCGCTTTGCCAAGCCGCTCGACGTCGATCTGCTGCTGCGGCTTGCCCGCGAGCATGAAGTGCTGATCACGATCGAGGAAGGCGCGATCGGCGGCTTCGGTGCATACGCACTCCAGGCATTGGCCGAAAATGGCATGCTGGATAGTGGCCTGAAAGTCCGCAGCATGGTGCTGCCCGACGTCTTCATCGATCAGGATTCCCCGAACGCCATGTATGCTGCTGCCGGGCTCGACGCCAAAGGCATTGTGGCCAAAGTGTTCGAGGCCCTCGGCAAGGACGCCGCCGCCGAGACGGTGAAGCTGGCATAGGATTTCCGGACTGCTTGCTTTCTCCGTCGCCCTTTGAGCCTCGCCGCGCTCGCATCGCAGGACGACGGATCATGAGCGGTGTCATGACGAAGAGTCCTCGCCAACGCGCCGATCGTCTGTTGGTCGAGCGCGGACTGTTCGAAAGCCGCGCCAAGGCCCAGGCCGCCATCGAAGCCGGCCTCGTTTCCGCCAATGACGCGCTCGTGCGCAAGGCCTCCGAGGTGATCGCAACCGATGCTGCCCTGCGGGCAGCACCCGCGCACCCCTATGTCTCACGCGGCGGCGTGAAACTTGCCGCCGCCCTCGATCATTTCGGCATCGATCCGCGCGGCCGCGTCTGCCTCGATGTTGGAGCTTCCACCGGTGGCTTTACCAATGTGCTGCTGGAGCGTGGCGCCAGCAGGATTTACGCCGTCGATGTGGGCCACGGCCAGCTACACCCGTCTTTGCGCGAACGGCCCGAGATCACTTCACTCGAACAAACCGATATCCGAACGCTCACTTCGGCGAGCCTTGGCGATCGCCCGGATCTGGTCACCATCGATGTCAGCTTCATTTCGCTCAAGCTGGTGCTCCCGCCGGCACTGGATCTGGCGAAGACCCCCGCACAGCTGGTCGCGTTGATCAAACCGCAATACGAAGCCGGCCGCGCCAAAATCAAGAAGGGTATTGTGCGCGACGCTGCCGTTCGAGCGGAAATTTGCGATGATATCGTTTCATTCGTTGAATCGCTCGGTTGGCGCGTGCTCGGCATTGTCCCCTCCCCGATCGCAGGCGGTGACGGCAATGCCGAGTTCCTGCTTGGGGCCGCACGTGACTGAGCAACTGGCGATAAGCCGCCTCGGTCATCGCGGCGATGGTGTCGCCGACACGCCGGCGGGACCAATTTACGTCCCCTACGCTTTGCCGGGAGAGACCGTGACGGTCGAACCCGTCGCCGGACACCCCGACCGCCGGCATCTCGTGCATGTCGAACGTCCAAGCCACGAGCGCGCCCAACCGATCTGCAAGCATTTCGGACAATGCGGCGGCTGCGCGATGCAACACTGGTCGCTGGCGGAATATCATCTTTGGAAGCGATCGCTTGTCGTCGAAGCGCTCTCCCATGCAGGGTTGATCGCACCGGTCGAACCGTTGATCGACGCACATGGACAGGGACGCCGGCGCGCGGTGCTGCATGCGCGGCGCGGCACCCATGACGTCCTGGAGGTCGGATTCACGGCTCCACGCGCCCATCACATCGTTGCAATCGACAGCTGCCCGATTCTCGCGCCCGGCCTCAGTGGCGCAATCGAAGCCGCCTGGGCGATTGCCGAACAATTGAAGCCAACCAAAAAGCCGCTCGATATCCAGGCAACTGCGACAGATTCCGGGCTGGACATCGATGTCCGCGGCTCAGGCAATCTCCGTGCGGACCGCACCACGGCGCTCGCGCGTGTTGCGGAGGCGCATAAACTTGTCCGCATCACCCGCCACGGCGAACTGGTGGCCCAGCGAGCGCAACCATTGTTGAAGGTCGGCCGCGCCGATGTGCCGCTTCCGCCGGGCGCCTTCCTGCAGGCGACCGCCGAGGGCGAGGCCACGCTGGCACGGCTGGTAACGGATTACGTCGGAAGTGCCAAACGCGTTGCCGACCTGTTTTCCGGGATCGGCACGTTTGCCTTGCGGCTGGCCGAACGCGCACGCGTTTCCGCCGCCGACAGCGAAGCAAGCGCGATCGAGGCCCTGATTCGCGCGGCACGGACGGCATCCGGGCTCAAGCCGGTCGAAGCGAATGTCCGCGATCTCTTCCGGCGCCCCTACATGGCCGCCGAGCTCAAGGCCTTCGATGCCGTCGTGTTCGATCCGCCGCGCCAGGGCGCGGAAGCGCAGGCACACGAACTCGTCAAGAGCCCGGTTCCGACCGTCATTGCCGTGTCGTGCGAGGCGAACACGTTCGCGCGCGACGCGCGCATCCTGGTGGACGGCGGCTACAAGCTCAGCGCGGTCGCGCCGGTCGACCAGTTCCGTTACTCTTTCCACGTGGAGATCGTGGCGAAGTTCGTGCGTTAGTCAGCGCGCGTCGAAGTCGAAGCCGCTGCCCCAGCGGTCCTGCCAGCGCTTCTCGCCGATCGTGCAGGAAATGCGCGGCTCCTGCGCCGAGGCCGGAATCACGCGCGACGCCGGCTGCCGGCCGGCCACTTCGAGCACCAGCTTGGTGCGTGTCGCCTCGATGAATTTTTCGCGTGTGCGGATCGGCACGACGAAGGCGCCCGGCCCGCCGATCACGCAATCTTCGTAGTAGACGTCGAGATTCTCGATATCCATGGTGCCGAAGTTCGACCGCTTGAGCATGATCGGCAATCCGTTGATCGTAATCCCGGCAGCCAGCACTTCATCCCGCGTCGGCACCACCAGCGGCCCGGAATTGTTGGCTCCGTCGCCCGAAACATCGATCACCCGCCGCAGACCGCGATAGCCGCTGTTGTCGAACAAGGGCTTGGCAAATCGCAATGCGCCGGAAATCGAGGTGCGCGAAGCGCGCCGGTACGGTGCGCGCGCGATTTCAGCCGCAACCGCATCAGCCGATTCCGGCCCCTCGATCAGCCGCCACGGCATGATGACTTTCTGGTCGAATTGCCCGGCCCACTCGATATAGGCGATGGCGATCTTGCCATTGGCGCCCTCGCGCAGGGCTTGCATGAATTCGCGCGAGGTCAGCGCCAGCACGTAGCCCTCGCGCTGCAGGGCCTGCTCGTCCGGATCCATCGAATAGGAAACGTCGACCGCGATGATGAGTTCGACGTCGACGGGGACGGCACCCGGACTTCTATCGGCAAAGCGCGGGTGCGGCGCGGCCAGGGCTGCAATTGCAAAGCCGGCACCCGCCAACGCACAGGCCGTGGCCCAAAGCAAACGGTGTCGCCCCATGTCGCACTCCCGTGCAGACAACAATGGTGGCACGGCGCCGGGACAAAAAAAAGGCCGGCGGAGCGGCTGTTAAAAACGCGGAACCGCTCAGCTTTCCAGGGTATCGGTCTCCACGATCTCGATGCCGAAACCGCTCAGGCCCACATAGGTTCGCTTGCTGGAGGCGAGCAGCCGAATCGAGGAAATCCCCAGATCCTTCAGAATCTGCGCACCCAGCCCGATTTCGCGCCATTGCCGCGAGCGCGCGGCATCGGTGCCGGTGTCGCCCTCGTGCGGAATTTCCGTCACCGGTACGCCGGCCGTGCCATCGCGAAGAAACACGATGACCCCGCAGCCGGCCTTCTTGAAGCGGGCGAGCGCGGCATGGATAGCCTTGGCACCGCCGAACACGTCACCGATCACGTCGGCGCGGTGCAGCCGCGCCAGCACGTCCTTGCCGTCGCCAATATCGCCATAGACGAATGCCATGTGGTGCACGCGGTCGAAGGGTGTCACGTAGGCATAGCCCTTGAGCGTGCCGATCTCGGAGTCGACATGGAATTCGCCGGCGCGCTCCACCAGCTTGTCGCGATTCTGCCGGTAAGCGATCAGCTCCGCGATCGAGACCTGTGTGAACTTGTGCCTGGCGGCAAACGCGGTCACCTGCGGTCCGCGCATCACGGTGCCGTCGTCGTTGGTCAGTTCCGACAGCACGCCGACCGGCGGCAGCGAAGCGAGACGGCAGAGATCGACGCAAGCTTCGGTATGGCCGGAGCGCATCAGCACGCCGCCCTGCCGGGCGACCAGCGGGAACACATGGCCCGGGCGCACGAAATCGGCGGCCCCGCTGATGTCGTTGGCGAGCGCGCGTACGGTATTGCAGCGCTCTTCGGCCGAGATGCCGGTGGTCAGGCCATGACGCACATCAACCGACACCGTGAACGCGGTGCCGAGCGGCGCCTGGTTCTCCGCCACCATGGGATCGAGTTGCAGGCGGCGCGCGTGTTCGGCGCCGAGCGGCGCACAGACGATCCCCGACGTGTTGCGGATGATGAACGCCATCTTTTCAGGCGTACACAGCGAGGCGGCGATGAACAGGTCGCCCTCGTTCTCGCGGTCATCGTCGTCGGTGACCACCACAATCTCGCCCTTGGCGAAGGCCTTGATCGCCGTCTCGACTCGGCTGTGGCTATCGGACACGGGGTTTCCTCGCGGACGGCGTCAGGGCTTGAGCGGCCACGCCGTGCCCTCGCCGACCTGGCCGCGGTGCATGAGATAGTGATCGGCCAGCACGCATGCCACCATGGCCTCCCCGATCGGCACGGCGCGGATGCCCACACATGGATCATGGCGGCCCTTGGTGACGACTTCGGTATCCCGGCCATAGCGATCCACGGTCTTGCGCGGCGTAAGAATGGACGAGGTCGGTTTGACCGCAAAGCGCGCGACGATGACCTGTCCCGTCGAGATGCCGCCGAGGATGCCGCCGGCATGGTTCGACAGGAACACCGGCTTGCCGTCGTTCCCCATGCGCATCTCGTCGGCATTGTCCTCGCCGCTCATCGCGGCGGTCGAGAATCCGTCGCCGATTTCCACGCCCTTAACCGCGTTGATGCCCATCAGCGCACCTGCCAGATCGCCGTCGAGCTTGGCATAGACCGGCGCACCCAGCCCGGCGGGCACGCCTTCGGCCGTGATCTCGATCACGGCACCGCAGGACGAGCCAGCCTTTCGTACGCCATCGAGATAGTCCTCGAAGAATTTTGCCTGCTTCGCGTCGGGACAGAAAAACGGATTTTTGCCGACCTCGTTCCAGTCCCAGCGCGCGCGATCGATCTTGTGCGGGCCCATCTGCACCAGTGCCCCGCGCACCACCAGGCCCGGCACGATCTTTCGCGCGATGCCGCCGGCCGCCACCCGCGCCGCCGTCTCGCGCGCCGAGGCGCGCCCGCCGCCGCGATAGTCGTGCAGGCCATATTTGACGTCGTAGGTATAACCGGCATGGCCGGGCCGGTATTTGTCCTTGATGTCGGTATAGTCCTTCGAACGCTGGTCGACATTTTCGATCATCAGCATGATCGGCGTGCCGGTGGTGACCTGTTTGCCCGTGGCCTCGTCGGTGAAAACACCGGACATGATCTTCACCGCGTCCGGCTCCTGCCGCTGGGTGGTGAAGCGCGATTGACCCGGCCGCCTGCGGTCGAGTTCGCGCTGGATGTCGGCTACCTCGAGCGGGATGCGCGGCGGACAACCGTCGACCACACAGCCGATCGCCGCCCCGTGGCTCTCGCCGAAGCTGGTGAACCGGAAAAGATGACCGAAAGTGTTGAACGACATGGCTGTTCCGCTGTGCGCGAAGTTGGTACCGCGCGCCATAGCATCGGTCAAATGGCCTTGTCCGGGCGTCCCTGTCCTCATGGCCGGCATCGTCCCGGCCACGATGACTTGTCCATCAGGCATAACGTGTGAGCTTTTCGCCCTCGAACACATAAACCACCCCTTGCGCGATATCGAGCAAGGGCGCTGCGGCCGGTTTGGCAATGCCAAGATACGCAATCAGCCCTCGCGCGGTACCGCCATGGGAGGTGACGACCGTGTCGCGACGCAGGCTGTTGTACCAGTCACGCATGCGCGCCGACACCATTTCATAACTTTCCCCGCCCGGCGGCACGAAGTGCCATTTATCGTGTTCGCGCGCCGCAATCCGCCGCGGATCGCTCTCATGCAGTTGCGCGATGGTGAAGCCCTCCCACGCGCCGAAGGAAAGCTCCGCCAACTGCGGCTCGATATCGTAACCGTCAACGGCAAGCCCGAGCGCCGGCCGCGCCAGTTCCATCGTCTGCCGGGCGCGTCCCAGCGGGCTCGATACGTAGTCGAGCGCGGCAGGATCACGGCCCTCTTGTGTGAACAGATCGCGAAGAATTTTTCCGCAATGCGCAGCTTGCGCGCGGCCGCGCGCATTGAGCGGAACGTCGCGGCGGCCCTGGAGACGGCCTGCAACGTTCCAGTCAGTCTCGCCATGGCGTATGTAGTAGATGGTCGGCGGCATCTTCCTGTCATGCCCCGCGCCCGCCGGCGCGGGCGATGAAGGCAATTACTCGTCCTTGCCCACCGTGATATCGGGCGCGTCGGGATGCTTGATCCCGACGATGTGATAGCCAGCGTCGACGTGCTGGATTTCGCCGGTTACGCCGCTCGACAGATCGGACAGGAAAAAAACGGCGGCCTTCCCGACATCCTCCAGCGCCACGTTGCGGCGCAGCGGGGTGTTGTATTCGTTCCATTTGAGGATATAGCGGAAATCGCCAATGCCGGACGCAGCCAATGTCTTGATCGGTCCGGCGGAGATGGCGTTGACGCGGATATTCTTGACGCCGAGATCGGCGGCCAGATAGCGCACCGAGGATTCCAGCGCAGCCTTGGCCAGCCCCATGACGTTGTAGTGCGGCATCCACTTCTCGGCGCCGTAATATGTCAGCGTCAGCATCGATCCGCCGTTGGTCATCAGCTTTTCGGCACGCTGGGCGACTGCCGTAAACGAATAGCAGCTCACCTGCATGGTCTTGTTGAAATTGTCTTCGGTGGTGTCGACATAGCGGCCGTCGAGCTGATCCTTGTCGGAAAAGGCGATGGCATGCAGTACGAAATCGAGCGACCCCCAGGCCGATCGCACGGCGGCAAAGACGGCGTCGATGGAAGCCGGATCGGTGACGTCGCAATGGCCGACTACGAGGCCGTCCACCTCCTCGGCCAGCGGTTCGACCCGTTTCTTCAGCGCGTCGCCTTGATAGGTAAAGGCGAGATCGGCGCCATGGTCACGGCAGGCCCGCGCAACGCCCCAGGCGATCGAGCGGTTGTTGGCCACGCCCATGATCAGCCCGCGCTTGCCGCGCATCAGACCCGACTTTTCCGCCATTCACCTGATCCGTCCTGCCGGGAAATGCCGGCTTCTTCCCTATGGCATAGGGTCTTGGGGTCAGCAAGCAATGCAGGCAAATCAAGCGTTTGCCTTTGTGAATTCAATTCGATTTCGGGAATATGTTCGCGATTGGGGGGTTTGTTTCTGTGATTGACGGCGCGAAATGCTTGCGGCGGCGGTCACTGATACCGGACATTCGGGGCGCAGCCCGGCATCGGGTTCGCTGATGGAGGTCAGTTTGGCGACGTTCCGGCAGAGTGTCGAAGCAACGATTCCGGCGCTTCGTCGCTACGCGCGGGCGCTCACGCGGAACGCCGACACCGCCGACGATCTGGTGCAGGACACGCTGGTGCGGGCGTTGCGCTCGGAGCATCTATTCCATGGCGGCGACGTGCGCAGCTGGCTTTACACGATCCTGACCAACCTCAACCGCAACCGGCTGCGCTCTCTGGCCCGGCGGCCGGCACTTTCGCCGCTTGAGGATAACGATGCACCCGACCTGGCCGGACCGGAAGCCGGCGGCCGCGACATCGAGCGCGCGCTCGCGACACTGGTGGATGACCAGCGCCACGCGCTGCTGCTTGTCGTGCTGGAAGGCCTGACCTACCGCGAGGTCGCCGAGGTGCAAGGCGTGCCGATCGGAACCGTGATGTCGCGTTTGGCGCGTGCCCGCGTACAGATCAAAACCTATCTCGACGGCGGACGCCCCCCGCTCCGCCGCGTGAAATAAGAAACAAGGTGATGCCATGACCGATGACAACTCACCCGTGACAGAGGAAGAGCTGCACGCTTATGTCGACGGCGAATTGCCGGCCGACCGCAAGCATGCCGTCGCCTCCTGGCTCGCCGAACATCCCGAACAGGCTGCCCTGGTTGCAGGCTGGCGGGCGCAGGCGGAAGCCATTCGCACGCGTTACGGCGCGGTTGCCGACGAACCGGTGCCGGTGCGGCTGAAGCTCGACCAGATCATTCGGCAGGACCGTGCGGCAGGCCGATCCTGGTTCGCAATGGCAGCCGCTGCCGCGACCGTGGCTTTCGTGATCGGCGGCAGCGCGGGATGGGTGGCGCGCGGTGCATCGATCGTCGCGCCGAGCAGTTTCGACACGATTACCGCCGACGCAATCGAGGCCCACAAGCTCTACGTGGTCGAGGTCCGTCATCCGGTCGAGGTGCCCGGAAACGAGCGCGCGCACATGACGGCATGGCTGACGAAGCGGGTCGGCTACCAGCAGCGCATCCCCAACCTGGAATCCGTCGGCCTCAAGCTGGTCGGCGGCCGGCTGCTGCCGGGACCGACCGGCGCGGCGGCGGCGTTCTACATGTATGAGGGCTCGTCGGGTGAGCGCTTCACGTTATATTGCTCCAAGGCGATAACGCCGGAGACCGCGCTTCGTTTCAAGGAGGCTAACCGCTTCGCCGCGATCTATTGGGTGGATGACGACCACGCCTATGTGGTGAGCGGCCCGGCCGACCGCGACCGGCTGGAGAAAATCACGAAGATGATCTACGAGCAGGTCGAGAAAACCGGCGCAAAGAAATCGTAACGCCTATTCCAGATCCTTGCGCGGGTCGTATGGACGCTGATCGCGCCATTTGCGCATCAACTCGTTGAACTCATCGTCGGACTGCTCGGGCAATACGATGCGCACGGTCGCAAGCAGATCGCCCGCGCCGCCCTTGGTCTTGAGCCCCTTGCCCTTGAGACGGAACGTGCGGCCCGAACTGGTGCCGGGAGGAATTGTCAGCTCCAGCGCGCCGTCCAGCGTCGGCACCCGCACCTTGCCGCCGAGTGCCGCTTCGTAGAGCGTGATCGGAAGCTCCAGCCGAAGGTCGGCGCCGTCCGGCGTAAACACCGGGTGGGGCGCGACATTGACCGTGATCAGTGCGTCGCCGGGTTTGCCGTTCGCGCTCGGCCAGCCCTGTCCCTTGAGCCGAATCTGCTGGCCGCTGGTCAGTCCGGCGGGAATCTTCACCTCGACGTCCTTGCCGGTCGGAAGATGCACGCGCGTCTTTGTGCCCTTCGCAGCTTCCGGCAGGCTGATGGTCAGCGAGGCGAGCAGATCCTGCCCGGTCACCGGCCCTGCAAAATCCTCCGGCTCGAATTGCGATCCAAAGCCACGCGCGCCGCGGGCACCGCGCGTCGCACCGCCGAACATGCCGCGCAGAAGGTCCTCGAAGCCGCCGGCACCGGCACCACCGCCGCCGCCGCGCTGGAATCCATCGGGACCGAACGTGAAGCTCTCGAAATGCGTGCCGCCGCCAGGATGGAAGCCGCCGGCTCCACCGGGCTGCGCACCGAAGCCTTCGTAGCCACGGAAGCGCGGCTTGCCCTCCGCATCGATCTCGCCGCTGTCGAATGCCTTGCGCTTCTTGTCGTCGCCAACGATCTCGTAGGCGGCGTTGAGCTCGGCAAAACGCGAGGCGGCCTTTGGATCGTGCTTGTTGGCGTCGGGATGCAGCTTCTTGGCGAGCCGCCGGTAGGCGCTCTTGATATCCGTCTCGCTCGCACCCTTCGATACCCCCAGGACCTCATAGGGGTCACGCATCCGTCAGAACTCCCGTGAAAAAAGCCCCGGCTCGCCGGTGGAACACCGGCCGCACATTCCTCAATGTGGGGTTCAATCGGCCCGGATGCAACGCGTCCGGGCTCGCGCTCAGGACCGTTTCCAGGGCTTGAGCGAGCGCACTTCCCAGTTGCCTTGACCCTGCTTGCAGGCTTCACCCTGCATCCAGGACTGCGCGCTGCCGTTGACGTAGCTCGCCAGGAAGTCGCGGCAGGTCCGGCCGTCCTGCATATAGGCAGACGCAATCGGGGTGACGGTGCCGCGCGCGCCGGAGTCCGGATTTTCCCACGGCACGCTGGCGTTCTTCTGGCCGTGGCTGAGGACCTCGGTTGCAGCGGCACGCGCGTAAACGAGGTCGTGGTCGGGCGGCATATCTTTCACCTCCTTGGTGCCGGGCGGAGGTGCGATCGAGCTGGTCCGGTCTGATTTCTCGCTGCTGCCGAACAGCGAGTCGAGCTGGTAGGACATGCTGCAGCCGCCGGCGGCCAGCCCCATTGTCAGCGCAGCAACCATGGCCGGCCCGCGCCATAGGCGCGAAGGCGCACTTCTACTATAAAGGCGCCGTTGGAACCGACAGGTCTTTGCACCGGCCAAGTGAGCGCTCCGGGTAATGTCCGATACGATACCGATTGAACACCCAACCTGGTTAACGAGTGGTGATTTCACCACTGCGGACGATCCTCTGCGGCTTTTTGCAGCGTGGCTCCAGGAGGCGAGTGCCTCGGAACCGCGTGATCCGACCGCCATGACCCTGGCGACCGTCGATTCCGATGGTCTGCCGAACGCCCGCATGGTGCTGCTCAAGGGTGTCGATCAGCGCGGATTCGTATTCTACACGAACATGGACAGCCAAAAGGGGCAGGAATTGGACGCCCACCCCCAGGGAGCACTGGTATTTCACTGGAAATCGCTCAACCGGCAGGTGCGTGTGCGCGGATCCGTGGAACGGGTGACCGACGCAGAGGCCGACGCCTATTTCGCCACCCGCCCGAAACAGGCGCAGATCGGCGCCTGGGCGAGCAAGCAGTCAAAGCCGCTGGAAAGCCGGGCGGCCTTCGAAAAGGCGGTCGCGCTCTACGCCGCCAAATACGGCCTCGTCAAAGTGCCGCGGCCGCCCAACTGGTCGGGCTACCGGATCGTGCCGCGCTCCATCGAGTTCTGGCACGAACGGCCGTTCCGGTTGCACGACCGCGTCGAATTCCGGCGCGCGACGCCGGACGCACCGTGGAGCAAGACGCGGCTCTATCCGTGAGCTAGCATCAAGCACCAGCTCGAACATCCTGTCCGGAACCAAACAGAAAAATGCCAACGTCGCAAACCAACCAACCGCGCCGAACATTGCTTCTTACCGGAGCAAGCCGTGGCATTGGGCACGCGACCGTCAAGCGCTTTTCGGCCGCCGGCTGGCGCGTGATCACATGCTCGCGCCATCCGTTCCCGGAGAACTGTCCGTGGGATGCCGGTCCCGAAGACCACATACAGGTCGACCTCGCCGACGAAGCCAATACGCTGGAGGCGATCGAGGAGATCAAGCGCCGGCTCGACAGCAGCGAGTTGCATGCGCTCGTCAACAATGCCGCGATCTCGCCCAAGGCGGACGGCGGCAGCCGGCTCGGCGCCCTCGATACGACCATCGATGTCTGGCATCACGTTTTCCAGGTGAACTTTTTCGCACCGATCATGCTGGCGCGCGGCCTGGTCAACGAACTCAAGGCAGTCAAGGGTTCGGTGGTGAACGTAACGTCGATCGCAGGCTCGCGCGTGCATCCCTTCGCCGGAGCCGCCTATGCGACATCGAAGGCGGCGCTGGCGTCGCTCACGCGCGAGATGGCGAGTGACTTCGGCCGGCTTGGCATCCGCGTCAACGCCATTGCACCAGGCGAGATCGACACTGCAATTCTGTCACCCGGCACCGAAAAGATCGTCGAACTGATTCCGCTGCAGCGCCTCGGCACGCCCGACGAGGTGGCCAAGATCATTTATGTGCTGTGCACGGAGACGTCGTCCTATGTGAACGGCGCCGAGATCCACATCAACGGCGGACAGCATGTGTGAGTGATCGGCGAAGAATGCCACCGCACTGCGCTGCCGCGCCTTTATTCTCTCCGCTCATGCCCGCCCCCGCCTGCGCGGGGGCAGGCTCCTGCGGGCATCCAGCACTGGATCCCCGCTTGCGCGGGGATGAGCGGGTGTGGGGACCGATTCACTTGTCAAACAGCCCGCGCTCCGCCGGGTCTCCTCATGGTGAGGAGCAGCGCGTAGCGCTGCGTCTCGAACCATGAGGCCGCGGCGCCGCAACGATGGCCGCCTGCATCCTTCGAGACGCCGCGCTTCGCGCGGCTCCTCAGGATGAGGCGGGGAAAGCCAACGCCCCGCACTGTCCCCTCATGCTGAGGAGCACACCGTGAGGTGCGCGTCTCGAAGCATGAGGCCGCGGCGCCGCAACGATGACCGCCTGCATCCTTCGAGACGCCGCGCTTCGCGCGGCTCCTCAGGATGAGGCGGGGAAGAAGCCGATGCAGCGCATTTGACCTCATGCTGAGGAGCGCACCGTGAGGTGCGCGTCTCGAAGCATGAGGCCGCGACGCCGCAACGATGGCCGCCTGCATCCTTCGAGACGCCGCGCTTCGCGCGGCTCCTCAGGATGAGGCGGATCGAGGCATAGCTCCGCCGCCCGTATTTTTTATCGGCGCCGGGTCCGCCGTCGTCTGAAGGGAGCAACCGCCGCGCTCGAAATAAGAACCGAGGGCGCGCGGGACGCCAGGGGTCCGGGGCGCACTCAAGGTTTGCGTGGAGTGCGCAACCATCAAGTGCTCGGACCCACGGGCCTCGACGCCTCGCGACATCGAGGCTTGTCGAAGTCCGTATCAAGTGCCGCAAGTCCGCCAAACCCAAGGCGTCCCGCGCGCGGTGTTGTCAGGTTTGCTCCGCGCCGTCCCCGGTGGTCGTTCCGTTCGTCGGGTTCAACTCCTCCTCGGAGTCCCGACCCTCCACCGTTGAAGCCCTGGCACCTCGGCCGGCGTCCGCTGACTGGACGACCGGCCTACCGGCCGTCAGGGGCCTCGGCGTGCGGCAGGCACGCCGGGAGCATGCGCGGCTTGGACCGCCGGGGGCAAAGCGCCGCATCTCCGACGCCGCCGTTTCCCGGCCACCGCTCCCCGCCCCGCGTCTGGAGACGCTGATCAGACACCCCTCGGTAACGGGGCGGGATGTATCTTGCATATATTCCTATAGGAATATTGTCAAGAAAAAATTCATTTTCTCTTACGCCGTGCGCAACAGCGAGACGCCCGCGTGCAGGGACCCGCCCCGCGGAAACGACGCTGATCAACGGGGCGCCTCAGCGCCCTCGCCTCACAGCCACTTCTTCCATTTGAAGATCAGCAGCGGCACCACTGCGGCGATCACCATCAGCGCGAGCGCAAACGGATAGCCGAACGTCCAGTCGAGTTCGATCATGTTGTGGTGAAAATTCATCCCGTAGATCGAGGCCACAAGCGTCGGCGGCATGAAGATCACCGCTGCGATCGAAAATATCTTGATGATGTTGTTTTGCTGGATGCTGACGATGCCGAGCAGCGCGTCGAGCAGGAAGGTGATCTTGTTTGTCAGATAGGTGGCGTGATCGGAGAGCGAGACCATGTCGCGCTGCATCGACTGCAGTTGCAGGCGCGTGTCCTTCGGCCATTTCATGCCTTCGGCCTCGTTGGCCAGGAATAACAGCAGACGGCCGATCGACACCTGGCTTTCGCGCACTTTCGACGTAAGGTCGCCCTTCCGGCCGAGCGCCTTGAGCACGTCATTGTATGACGGCGGGTCGACCTCGTCGTCCGGCTCGAAGATGGAATGCGAGATCTGGTCGACCTCCGCACCGATGCGTTCCAGGATATCGGCAGAACGATCGATCACCGCGTCGAGCAGATCCATGAGCACCGTTTCGCCGGTCACCTTGGGCGGGCATATGCGCGCAAGCTTGTGCTCGACGATCGCGAAGGGCCGCGGTTCGTCGTAGCGCACCGTGCAGAGGCGATGGTTGGAGAGAATGAAAGTGACCGGCGTGGTCTTGGGCGTCGCGGTATCCGACTGGCACATCAGCGTGGCCGTCATGTAGCGCGCGCCGTTCTCGACATAGAGGCGGCTGGAAACCTCGATTTCCTGCATTTCTTCGCGGGTCGGGACCGCGATGCCGAGCAGCTGCTCGACCAGCTTGTCTTCCTGCACCGTGGGCGAAATCAGGTCGATCCAAACCGCCGCCTCCGGCGGCGCCGATCCGGCTTCGACCGGGGTTCGCTCGAGCGATGTGCCACGCGGAACATAGACCGACAGCATGAAGTCACATGAGCTTGCGCATGATCGTTTCCGACCTTCCTTCGCCCGCCGAAGCGAGCGTCGCGAAGGCGGGAAACCGGTGCCCATTTTTCGGGATCATGCAGCGACCGGGCCGTCTCTCATGGCCCGATCACGTGCCTTCACGCAAGACATAAATAGAGCGTGGCGCAGCCCTTCCTTCGGCCGCGCGCGTCAACGTGGCGGTGTTTTGAAAAACGCCGATCCCCGGCTATAGGGCCGGCCGACAGCCGCTCAGTCGCTGTCGTAAGGAATGTAGCGGGTCTCGTCGCGCTTGCGCTGGTCGCCCTTGTGGCGCACCGCGCCGGCCACCGCCGAAATCCCGATCTTGCCGTAGCGGTCGTCGAGACTTGTGTACTCGCGGCCGGAGTCTTGGCTCTGCTCCGTCGCCCGTGTCGCGTTCATCGTCGTGTACTCCAATCCGTCCTTGCGTTGTCCTCTGCCGTCTATGTGGTGAACGACTGGGGCGGAATTGCGCAGCAATTCGTATCCTATCGTGACATTCGGCTGGCACGGCCAATTCTTTGCCTTGCTTGCGACAGTATAGGCGCGGCCATGGTAAATCCTCCGTTAAGGTCTTGTGGATAGAGTGTTTTTTCGCCCTGACGAACACGCGGATATGGCCCAAAGTCGGGGTGCGGCATTCGTGCAACAGTTGGCGAGAAGCGTGCTGTGGACAGGCCGGATTCCGTGGCAATGGCGCGGTATTTTCGGTTAATTGCTTGCTGAAGAGTCATGGTGCGGGCGCCGCAAGGCGCGCGGGAAAGAGGAAGAAATGGTGGCCAGGGGGTTAGTAGTGGCGCTGTTCGGCGTCGGCGTCATGCTCGGCGGTTGCATGCAGTCCACCATGGAAGCGGCGTCGGATTCGAATTTGACGCCGCGTGACAAGAAACTGCTGGCTGCGGCGCCCTACGCGAAGGCGGCCATCCCGGAACCCTACAAGCGCCACATCGTCGACTACCACCGCAAGGAGGTCGCCGGCACGATCGTGATCGATTCCGACGCGCGCTATCTTTATTACGTCCTGCCCGGCAACAAGGCGATCCGCTACGGCGTAACCGTCGGCGAAGAAGCGCTGGCGTGGTCGGGCGTGGCCAAGGTCGGCCGCATGACGGAATGGCCGTCCTGGACGCCGACCGCCGAAATCAAAAAGCGCATGGATGTGCCGGACTTTGTCGGTCCGGGTCCGCAGAACCCGATGGGTGCGCGCGCCATGTATCTGTTCGAGGGCAACAAGGACACCCTTTACCGCATTCACGGCACCAACCAGCCGGAATATATCGGCCAGGCGATTTCCTCGGGCTGCATCCGCATGACCAACGAGGACGTCATCGACCTGTACAAGCGGGTCAAGACAGGCACGGTCGTGGTGGTGCTGGCGCCCAAGCAGGGCGACTCGCCGTATAACCCGCGCATGGCGGCAAGCGGGAACCTGTTCAACTGAAGATGACAAGGGGCTGGGGGAAAACGGCGCCTTCGGGCGCCGTTTTTGTTTGGCCGGTTGGTGTTGTCTTGCAGCGTAGCCCCTTGCAGCGTCGCCGCTTGCGGCTCGTGCCTTGCGGTCGCGCATCAGGATGCCGGGCCACGCGACGCGCTACGCGCCCAGTTCGATACGCACAATCTCCGGCGGCACGCCGAACCGCAGCGGCACCTTGCTGCAGCCCAGTCCACCCGACACGATCATATGGCGGCCCTGCTCCACGATATGGCCGTACGCAAAGCGCGCGCCATATTTCGACGGCGCCCAGACCGGCGGCACCATCGGCAGTTTGATCTGGCCACCATGCGTGTGGCCGGCAATCGTCAGCGCCACGCGCGACGGCACCTCAGTGAAGATATCCGGTTCATGCGCCAACAGAATGACCGGATCATCGGTCGCGACCCGCTTGAGTGTGGCGGGCAGGTCGTCCACCCCTTCGAATTGGCCGGGGCCGAGCCAATAGGCGAGTTGATCGCCGAGCCCCGCGAGCCAGAAACGCTTGCCGGGTCCGCCCAAAAGCACGGCATCGTTTTCCAGCAGCGGAATGCGCACGGCCGCAAGCGCTTTTCGCACGCCATCGACGTCGTACCACCAGTCGTGATTGCCGAGGATCGCGTGCACCCCGAGTGGCGCCTTCAGGCGGGCAAGCTCGGCGGCCCAGGCCGCGTTCGGCACCCTCTCGGTGACGAAAGGATGGGTGGCAAAAAAATCGCCCAGCACCACCACCAGATCCGAGCCGAGCGCATTGGCGCCATCGACGACCTGGGCAATGCGCTCGATTCCCATATTGGGGCCGCCGGCATGCAGGTCGGCGATCACGGTCATGCTCAGTCGCTGCTTGTCGGGCCAAGCTGGCGGCACCGGCCGGTAGTGCGTCACGATCAGGTCATGGGCCGCTTCGACCGCGGCGTAGGCCGCCGTTCCCGGCATCACGAGGCCGGCAACACCGGTCAGGCCAAGTCCGGCCTTGAGCAACCCGCGCCGGGTCACGCCCGCGCCGGGCGACAGGGGCCGGACGAATTTGCCGGATGTACCGATGGTCATTCGGGGACAGCTAGCCGGGAACTATGAATGGACAATGGATGCGCGGTCACAGTTTGCGGGGATGCTTAACGGCCGCGCCGGCATTGGCCGGCCGGGGTATGGGCAGAGGCACATTTTCAGGTCTTGCCTGAACGCTGGCGACCGCGGCTGCAGGAGGCGGCGGTTCGCGCACATCCCACTGGCAAATGCGATAGCCCTGGCGGCGCTCGTCGATATCGAAATGAATGTGGCCGTCGTGATACGCGTCGGCGCCGGGGCCGAGCACCGTGGTGAAGCGATGGCAGGCGCTGTCGCGCAACGCTTCGCGCAGGGGCCTGTCCACGGTCATGTCGGTGAGTTCGATGCGGCGTCCGTCGGCGAGATGGAAAGCGCGCACGTCGATCGCATTGCCTTTCGCATGCTCGCTGAGCTTGACGTTCGATACCCGGTTGCGGCCGCGGCATTCGTAGGAATCGTAATTCTCGATTGCGCGCAGCGCGCTGCCGAAGCTGGCCATACGCGGCGCTGTTTCGTCCCGCACCCAGGCGGCAAACAATTCAGCCATTTCACAGCGCAAGATTGGTGCAGGTTTAATGTCTATGCGGCTCTTGTCGGGCAGCATCACCGCATTCAGCACGACCATGTCGCGGCCGCCGCAGGCGCCGGGACCGATCAGGCGCGGCATGGGCGTGATCGCGGCCATGTCTTGAAGCCGCCGGTCACACGCGGTGGGTTCGGCGGTAACGTCGGCAGCGTCAAAATCCGGCCCGGCGGCCTCCGCGAAGGACCGCGGCTGCGTCCAGACCGGCGGGCGCGGCCGCGGCAAAGGAACCTCCTCCGCGGCGGCCAGGCCACAGCCAAGTCCGGTCAGCGACACCAGCGCAAACAGGAGCCTCATGCCGGTAAAGTCGGGGACGATTGCGGCATTTCCACGGGATTATGGCCGCTTGCGCCCCCCGGCGCGGCAGCTAACCTTACGGCTGACTGGCGAGGGGCGCCGGTCCAATAATCGTCAACAGACGACCAGGAGGGGAATGCCATGCTCGGGCAGATGCAGGATTGGCCGTTGCTGCTCCATCGCATCATCGACCACGCTGCCAAATATCATGGCGGGCGCAAGGTGGTTACACGCTCGGTCGAAGGGCCGATCGTCGAGACCAACTATGTGCAGATCCGCGCCCGCGCGCTGAAGGTGGCACAACGGCTGGAGAAGGACGGCGTCAAGCTCGGCGATCGTGTCGGCACGCTGGCCTGGAACACCTGGCGTCACCTGGAGACCTGGTACGGCATCCTCGGGGTCGGCGCGGTCTATCACACCATCAATCCGCGGCTGTTCCCCGATCAGATCATCTGGATCGTCAATCACGCCGGCGACCGGGTGATGATCACCGATCTCACTTTCGTGCCGCTGCTGGAGAAGATCGCCGACAAGCTGCCGCTGATCGAACGATACATCGTGCTCACCGACGGCGCGCACATGCCGAAGACCACGCTCAGGAACGCGGTCGCGTATGAAGACTGGATCGGCGAGGTGGATGGCGATTTCGCATGGAAGTCGTTCGACGAGAACACCGCCGCCGGCATGTGCTACACCTCCGGCACCACCGGGCACCCGAAGGGCGTCGTCTATTCCCACCGCTCCAATGTGCTGCATGCCTTCATGGCGGCGCTGCCGGACTGCAAGGGCATTTCCTCGCGCGACATCGTGCTGCCGGTGGTGCCGCTGTTTCATGCAAATGGCTGGTCGCTCGCCTTTTCCTGCCCGATGGTGGGCGCGAGCATGGTGATGCCGGGGCCAAAGATGGACGGCCCCTCGATCTATGAATTGCTCGACACGCAAAAGGTGACATTCACCGCGGCCGTGCCGACGGTGTGGCTGATGTTGTTGCAGGATCTGGAAAAGACCGGCGGCAAATTGCCCTATCTCAAGCGGGTGGTCATCGGCGGCTCGGCCTGCCCGCGCGCCATGACGAAGACATTCCAGGACAAATACGGCGTTGAGGTGATCCATGCCTGGGGCATGACCGAGATGAGCCCGCTCGGCTCGCTCTGCACCATGAAGCCGGAATATGCGGTCCTCACCGGCGAGGCAAAGCTCGACGTGGAGATGAAGCAGGGACATCCGCCGTTCGGCGTCGAGATGAAGATTACCGACGACGCCGGCAAGGAGCTTCCGTGGGATGGCAAGACCTTCGGCCGCCTGAAAGTGCGCGGGCCGGCGGTGGCCAAAAGTTATTTCAAGGGTGAGGGTGGTGAGGCCTTCGAGAAGGACGGCTGGTTCGATACCGGCGACGTCGCCACCATCGACCAGTACGGCTACATGCAGATCACCGACCGCTCCAAGGATGTCATCAAGTCAGGCGGGGAATGGATTTCGTCTATCGACGTCGAGAACCTCGCGGTCGGTCATCCCAAAGTGGCGGAAGCCGCGGTGATCGGCGTCCGCCATCCGAAATGGGCCGAGCGGCCTCTTCTTGTGATAGTTCTCAAGAAAGGCGAGACCGCGACCAAGGAAGACATTCTCGGCTTCATGCAGGGCAAGATCGCCAAATGGTGGATGCCGGACGACGTGGTGTTCGTCGATGAGATCCCGCACACGGCGACCGGAAAAATCCAGAAGCTCACGCTGCGCCAGCAGTTCAAGGATTATGTGCTGCCGACGGCGCAGGCGGCCGAGTAAGGCGCAGGGAACCAGGTTCCGCTCAACGCGTTTTCGTCCTGCCCGCGCCGGGTGACAACCGGCCGCAACGGGGAAGATGAACGCAGTTGATTTTGCCGGTTTCTCGCTGCGGCAGTAGTGTAACAGTATGCGTAGCGTCTGACCCGTTCCTGGCGCGGGCACCTTACCCCGGAATGTATCTCAGCTGCGCAAAATCGTGAGCGCCAGCACCTGTGCGCGTGGCACGATCGAGCCGAGTTCGACATATTCGTCCGGACTGTGGGCGCGAGCACCGATCGGGCCAACCGCGCACAAGGTCGGCGCGCCGACCCGGGCGGAAAACCCGGCGTCCGAACAGCCGCCGGTGAATATTTCCGCAATCGTCAGTCCGAGTGCATGGCCGCAACCGGCATACAGCTCGAACAGGCGCTTGCTCTCGGCGGTCTGCACCAGCGGAAAAAACTCGGCATAGATCTCGAATGTTGCCGCCGTGCCCGGGACGGTCGAATGCGCCATGATGGCCTTGACCTTTTCCAGGGTCGCGTCGCGATCACCCGGCGCGACGTAGCGGAATTCCACTTCGCCGCGCGCGGACGGCGCGATGGTGTTGATGGTTTGACCGCCGGAAACAATGCCGACATTGACGGTGATCCCTTTTTCCAGGTCGGTCAGGGCATGCAGGGCGACGATCTTTTGGGCGATTTCGCCGATAGCGCTGGCGCCCTGGTCGAAATTGGCCCCCGCATGCGCGGCATTGCCGGTCACCTCGAAACGCATGAAGATTCCACCCTTGCGGCCGGTCACGACGGCATCGTTCGGCCGTCCGGGCTCGGCATTGAGCACCAGCCGCGCCCGCCGCGCCTGCGCTTCGATGAGCGCGCGCGATGACGGCGAGCCGATCTCCTCGTCGGCGGTGAACAGCACGACCACGGGCGATGGCGCACCGCCGAACTTCTGCAGCGCGGCGGCAACAAAACAGTTCATCACCAGCCCGGCCTTCATGTCGGCCACGCCGGGACCGTAACCGCGCGCGCCGTCGTCGCGGTAGGGCCGTCGCTGCGCCTCGCCGTCGGGGAATACCGTGTCGCGGTGTCCCATCAGCAGAATGTTCTGGTCGCCGGGTGCACCGACCGTGGCGCGGACCGCATTGCCGAACCGGTCGTTCGGGGTCACCGCGTAGGCGACCGCATTGTCGTCGAGAAACCGGCAGATGGCGGCGCCGGCGCGGTCGACGCTTTCCTTGTTGTAGGAGCCGCTGTCGATGTTCACCAGGGTAGCAAGCAGTGCCTGCATGGCTGCGCCTTGCGACGCCAGCCAGTCGAGCACCTTGCGCTCGTGCACGGAAATGCCGTCGGCGGCACTCATGGCGATAACCGCTGCTGCGCTTCGCGCGCGGCTTCTTCCATTGTCATGAATACCGCGCCCTCCTTGCCGAGCGTCTCGACCAGGTCCTCAAGCGCATGCATGCGATAGCCACGCCCGATCACGTAGGGGTGCATCGTATAGGTGAGCACGCCCCACTCTACCGTCTTTTTCATGTACAGGAACTCGTCCAGCCAGCTTTGCATGACCACGCGCGCCGGCTGCATGCTGGCGAGAACGGTTGCATTCGTCCGCATGAATTCGAAGTGCGGAAAATCGTCGAGCGACCAGTTGATGGGCATCTCGATCAGCGTGGTCGGTTCGCCGAAGTGAAAAGGCTCGCCGGGTTTTGCGACGTCGCCGCGCCGCGCACGATAAGGCAGATAGTCAGAACCCATCAGGCTCGAATCGTAAAGAAATCCGTGACGGAGCAACAGGTCGATCGTGTGCTCGCTCAGGTCCCAGGATGGCGAGCGATAGCCGCGCGCCTTGCGCCCGCTCAGGCGCGCGATGGCCTCGTTGGCGCGTTTCAGATCGGCTTCCTCATCGGCGCGCGATTGCGTCGCCGGCGGAATATGGGCCCAACTGTGATGCGCGACCTCGTGGCCGCCCGCAACCACCGCGGCACATTCCCGCGGCCAGCTTTCGATGGTAAAGCCCGGAATGAACCAGGTCGCCTTGATCCCGCGCGTCTCGAGCAAATCCAGAATGCGGCGCGAAGCCATGGCGCCGAACTCGCCGCGCGACAGCGGCGTCGGCGTGGTCATGCCGCGGGCCATGAAGCCGGACTGGGTGTCGAAGTCGAAGGTCAGGCAGACGATGTGGCGGGGCACGGGTTTTCACCAGAATGGCCTCGCCTTTTAGGTCGGCGGCGTCGGCGGGCCATGATAGAAAGCCGCACGAGTGTCCCTTTTTAATCCGAAGTTCGCAATCGAACTCGCGGCAAGGGTGTGCGAACTTCGGGTTCGGGGTACTGGTGGATCAAGGTTTTGGGGCACGGGTTTGGCGTCCAGGGACATCGGTATCATTTTTAACGGCGCAACCTCGCGTATTGGCGCAACCCAGCATCTGGCGAACGCGCTCGCGCCGATCCGCGCCGAAGGCGGGCTCGCCGTCGGGTCCGACCGCATCGTGCCGCATCTGCTGCTGGTCGGGCGCAACGCCGAACGCCTCGCCGGCATCGCCCAAAGCTACGGCATCGATGACTGGACCACCGATCTCGATGCGGCGCTGGCCAAGCCCGGCTTTCCGGTCTTTTTCGACGCCGCAGCCACCGGCCAGCGCGTGGGTGTGCTCACCAGGGCGATCGCGGCAGGCAAGCACATCTATACTGAAAAACCGGTGGCGCCGTCGGTGGCCGAAGCGCACGCCCTGCAGCGGGCGGCCGAGGCGCGCGGGCTCAAGACCGGCGCGGTGGAAGACAAGCTCAACTTGCCCGGGCTGCTGAAGCTCAAGGGTCTCGCGGACGATGGATTCTTCGGCCGCATCACCGGCTTCAGGCTCGACTTCGGCTGGTGGGTGTTCGACGGCATTGAACGGCCGGGGCAACGGCCGAGCTGGAATTATCAGAAGCACGGCGGCGGCGGGCTGACCTTGGACATGTACCCGCACTGGCGCTACGTGATCGAAGGAATACTCGGGCCCATTCGCCGGGTGGCGGCGGCGTCGACGACCGCGATCGCCGAACGCGCCGACGAGGCCGGTAAACCATACCGCGCCGACGTCGATGACACCTCGCTCACGCTTGCCGAACTGGCGTCGGGCGCCATCGGCTCCATCACCTGTTCCTGGGCCACGCGCGTGCGTCGCGACGACCTGATGACGTTGCAGGTCGACGGCACCGGCGGCTCGGCGGTCGCAGGCCTGCATCGCTGCTGGATGCAAAGCGCCGCCGATACGCCCGACATTCACCGTTTCGATCCCGACGTCGATGTCGGCATTGATTATCGTGGGCAATGGAAAGAGGTCGCGAGCACCGGCGCCCATGTCAATCCCTACCGTGTCGGATGGGAGCATTACCTGCGCCATGTCGTCGCCGGCGCGCCGCTGACAAGCGATCTTTCCGCCGGCATTCGCGATATCCAGCTGGCGCACGCCTGCTACCGCAGCGCCGCGGAACAGAAATGGGTTGCGATCGATGACGTTGCCTGATGACAACGCCGCACGCAGCCGCGCGCGGAATGCACACTCCGTTTCCTGCCCCTGTCCCGGCGGGAGGGCGATCCTGATGCGAATCCGCGCGAGCTAGATCCGATGGCGCGACGTCTCAATATGGAAGAGCCGACATCCCGCCTGGCCGTCTGGTCGGGCCGCATCGCGCTGTTTGCGCTCGCGGTTGCCGTGCTCTCGATCATCATCGTGCGTTCGGGCCTGCTGGAGATCGTTCCGGCGCTTGCCACATTCGGCGCCGCATTGATCTTCGCCGGACTTGCAATCCTGCTGGCCTTTGCGTCGTTTGTCTCGATCTGGCGGCAGGGCTATAGCGGCCTGCGCTACGCGATCATGGGATTGTTACTCGGCCTGCTGCTCCTCGCCTACCCCGGTTATCTCGGCTATCGAGCCTACAAACTGCCGATGATCGCCGACATCACCACCGATCCGGTGAACCCGCCGCGCTTCGACGTGCTGGCGCGCCTGCGTCCGCGCGGCACCAACGACTATGCGGGTGCCGCAATTGCGCAGTTGCAACATTCGGCCTATCCCGATATCGGGCCGCTGGAACTGGATGTGCCGCCGAAATTTGCCTACGACGTCGCGCTGGCGCTGGTGACCAAACGCAAATGGCTCGTTGTTGACGCCCTTGCTCCCACGCCCGGCCGGCGCGAGGGCAAGATAGAAGCGGTCGCCCGCACATTGGTCATGGGCTTTCGCGATGACGTGGTGATCCGCGTCGGTCCGGCCGGCTCCGGTGCGCGCGTCGACATACGCTCGGCATCGCGCTACGGCTTGCACGATTTCGGCGCCAATGCCTCGCGCGTGCTCGCGCTGCTCACGGATATCGATGATGCGGTTGGTTCGGCGCCCGAGCCGCGGCCGGCGCCGCCACCGCCCAGGAGACCTCAGCCCGCGCCCCGGCGCCCGCCGGCCAATCGGTAGAGGCCGTCGATCGACGGCGTTCCATCGGTCTCCACCACGCCGCGCGCGACCAGATCCTCCAGATGCGCGAGCACCGACAGCCCGGCGGCACCGGTCAGCCGCGGATCGATGCCGATATAGATTGCGCGCACGATTGTGATGATGTCGGTTTCGCCTTTTGCAAGCCGGTGCAGGATCGAAGCCTCGCGCGCCTTGCGGTGCAGGATGTAGTAGTTCACGAACCTGCCGGCGTCGCCGATCGCCGGCCCATGCCCCGGGAAATAGACGGCTTCCTTGCGCAACGCGAGCTTCGACAGCGATGCCATGTAGTCGCTCATGGCGCCGTCGGGCGGCGCCACGATCGACGTGGCCCAGGCCATCACATGATCGCCGGCGAACAGCACGTTCTTTTCTTTCAGCGCAAATGCCATGTGATTGGCGGTATGACCGGGCGTGGTCACCGCCTCGATGGTCCAGCCGTCGCCGCTGACAACCTCCCCGTCCTTCAGCGCGACGTCGGGACGGAAATCGCGGTCCGCACTCGCATCGAGAGGATTGTGCTCGCCGATGTGCAATGGCCGTGCGGCGCGATGCGGGCCTTCGGCATAGACGGTGGCGCCGGTCGCCGCCTTGATCGCCGGCACTGCCGGCGAATGGTCGCGATGGGTGTGGGTGACGAAAATATGCGTCACCGTCTCGTTGCGCACGGCATCGAGCAGCGCGCCGATATGCGCCGGATCGTCCGGGCCCGGATCGATGATGGCGACCTTCCCCTTACCGACGATGTAGCTGAGCGTGCCCTTGAAGGTGAACGGTCCCGGATTGTCGGCCATCACGCGCCGCACGCCAGGCATTACGTCGTCCACGCGGTCGGGCGCGAGATCGAGATTCTTGTCGAAAGGGATGTCGTCATTCATGCCATGAGCAAATGCCTGCTGGCGGGTGATCCCGTCAATGGCTTTCCCATATTGGTACAGACGGCGCCCGTAACCTGCCGCAATGCGGGCTCGCCGCGCCACGACTTTGCCTGATGTGGCCCACGAATTTGTCGCAGCTTGCTGGTCAGCTTGTCGCCGCTTGGGGGCAAGGCGCCGGCGGATTGGGACGGTTTTCCGGCAGCGCCATGCGGATGCGGAGGGGATATGCGCTGCCTGATGGCCGGGCTGATCGCCCTGTTTCTCGTTTCGCCGGTAATGGCCACGGTTCGGCCGCCCGATATTGCGTCAGCCGATGCGGCGCTGCGGTGGGTCAATGCCTACCGAAACAATCCGGAACCGAAATACGTGCCCGCCGTCATACGCGCGTTGAGCCGCTTCGGCACATTCAATGATTCCGAACGCTGCGGCGCCTATATCGGTTTCCTGGCCGGCGTGCTCGCCGCCAATCCGAAACAGGCCGACAAGATCATTTCCCGGGTTCTGTCCATCCAGAGCCAGGATCGCTGGATCATCGTGCGGGCGATCGCCTATTCCGGCCTGCCGAACTGGAAGCCATTGCTGCGCGAGTTCGTCGACCGCGTTC
The DNA here is from genome assembly GCA_963828695.1 of uncultured Alphaproteobacteria bacterium. Lineage (GTDB taxonomy): Bacteria > Pseudomonadota > Alphaproteobacteria > Rhizobiales > Xanthobacteraceae > Pseudolabrys. Next base: position 1,374,072 of record CAWHFS010000002.1, read on the forward strand.
CGTCGCGCCGTGTCATGATCCAAAAATACCTGACCGGAAAACTTCCCACACTCGATCAGCTGGTGATTGCGCCCAGCCCCTCCGGAATGGAGCGCATGCGCGAACACTTCCGGCTCGATGCCGTCTTCGGAAAATCCGAACCCAAGGTCGTGCTGGAGCCGAGCCCGGAAGTGCTCGACATTCTGTGGGGATATTATTTTGCGACCGGCAGCTACGGGCCGATCATGCACATAGTTTCCATGCTGCCATGGGCGGAGGACCACGACGATGTGGAGCGCCTCACCCTCGGCAGCATGGCCAGGTTCACGCTCGCCAGCAATGCGGCGCGCGACCAGACATTGCTCGACATGCTGCGAAGCTCGAGCAAGGCGCGACATCAATCGGAGAAAACCGTCGCGGCGCTGAACGAAATCGTCGCGGCGGCCGAGACCGTCGATCTCGGGCACGTCCGCAAACAGGCGCTCGCCGCGATCGAGGAACTGCGGCGCAAGGGCCCGGCCTACAAGCGCGCGGTCTCGTGGTGGGGTTATGTCGGCCAGAGCACGATTGCGGCCGGCTGCATCGCGGCGGCGGCCACCGGACAGGTCGCGCTTGGCCTGCCCTGCGTCATCGGCGGCGCCACCGCGTCGGCGGCGATGAATTTCTGGGCCAACCAGCCATAGCGACCGGCGCGACTGCTTTTTTTGCCACAGTTGCCGCGTAACCGACCCGTCATGGGCGCGATATCGAATGCGGTGATCCCGATCCTGTGGGCGGTCTGGGTCCTGTACTGGATCGTTTCCTCGCGCGGCACCAAGCAAACCCGCCGCCGTGAAGACGTCCGTTCATGGCTGAGCCATCATGTCCCCTTGATCGCCGGCGCGGTTCTGCTCGGCATTCCCGACATCCTCGGCCCCCCGATGGACGGCGATTTTGTCCCGCACAGCGCGACGTGGCTCTGGATTGCAAATGTGCTGGTGGCTGCGGGTCTCGGTTTCGCGGTGGCCGCGCGGGTCTGGCTCGGCGGCAACTGGAGCAGCAACGTGACGGTCAAGCAGGGCCACGAACTGATCCGCAGCGGCCCCTACGCGTGGGTCCGCCATCCGATCTACACCGGCCTGCTGCTGGCGCTGCTCGGCACCGCAATCATGGTCGGCACGTGGAGCGCCCTCCTCGGCCTGGCGCTGATCGTGTTTGCCTTCCTGCGCAAGCTCACGATCGAGGAGCGCTTCATGGCGGAGCAATTCGGCGAAGCCTATGCGCGCTATCGCGCCGACGTGGCGGCGCTGATTCCGTTTCTGGTGTAGCGCGCGTCAGGGCGCTATCGAAGCACCCGCTCATCCCCGCGAAAGCGGGGATCCAGCCTGCGCTCGCTTCGTGAGCTATGGCGGGTTTGAGTCCGCCGAAGCGCGGAGCGCGAAGGCGGGAAGCAGGGACCCAGAATTATTTGGCAAAGACTGGGTTCCCGCTTCCGCGGGAACGAACGGAATATGCTTTCACGCCAGGTCGCTGATGGTCAGGACAGCGGCGCGCCTCAAGCGCGCTTTGGTCTCTTCCGGGCGCGGACGGGGCGAGCGGTCGCCCGCGCCGACGTATTCAGCGCCACGGCGGCGCGAATGAGCGCCTTCATCGCCTTTTCGTTGATCTTGTCGCCCTCGTGGATATCGATGGCGCGCCGCACGTTACCGTCAAGGCTTGAATTGAACAGGCCCGAAGGGTCCTTGAGCGCGGCGCCCCTGGCGAAGGTCAGCTTCACTTTGTCATTGTAGGTCTCGCCGGTGCAGACGATGCCGGCGTGCTCCCACACCGGAACGCCCATCGGGTTCGACGGCTTTCGCCATTTCACGTCCTCGACCACGTCGGGATCGGCGGCCTTGATGATCTTGCGGACCCGCGCCAGCGTCTCGCCGCGCCAATCGCCCAGTGCAGCGATTTTCGCATTGATCAGTTGAGAGGGAGAGCCTCCGGCTTTTTCGTCCTTCGAGGCGCGCCTATTCATGGTGGTTGCTGGTTTCTTCATGGCTGCTGTCGCTCGACCGTCATTTGAGGATCGCCAACTTGTAGCCCGGGTGGACCGCAGCGTAACTCGGGAACAATTGACAGGCTGCCCCGGGTTTCGCTGCGGTCCACCCGGGCTACTTGCTGCGCTGAATGCATAGGTCGCGAATGGCCCGACTCGGACATTGGCCTGATGTCGCGAGAAGCCAGTTTGCACTCCGCTCTCGACAGTCGTGGTGCTTGAACCCTGTTGATCTTCGCGCGGCTATTTCATCGCGGTTGCAGTTGTCATGCCCACTTGGAGAAGCATGGAGCCGTTAACCGTAAACTCTTGCCACCGCCCGCAGACATCGCGCTCCAATGCGTCGCGCTTGGTTTCGCCGGCATGAGCCGTTACTTCGGCGAGCGGCGTGCTGTGGATATACTGCCACAAGAAGTCGACTGGTGCCGGAAGACGAAGGGTCTTTGGTTTCGATTCAACATCAATTTCCCGGAACCCGGCACCACGCATGAGTTCGGCAAGTTCACTGGCATCGTGCATCGAGAATACGAGGTCAGCAAAAGATGCGGCTTTTGGGCTCAGGTGACGGGCCAAAGCATCCGTCATAATCTCAAACATGGGCGGCTTGGGCCCGGGCACCGTGACGATGGCGCGTCCGTCGGTATCCAGAACCCGACGCATCTCTCTCAATGCGGCCAGCTTATCGGGGACAAATTGGAGACCCATTTGGCAGAGAACGACATCGAACGCTTCGTCCGGAAGCGGCATCGACTCGGCGCTCGCCTCGTACCAGTCGATTGAAACATTGGGCGGAGTCTGCGAACGGGCTACCGCCAGCATACCTGGGTTTAGGTCCAAGCCGGCAACCGCACCGCTGGCGCCGACGCGCTTTGCCGCGCGCCGCGTCACGACCCCGGTGCCGCAGGCAACGTCGAGCACGCGCTGGCCTGGTTGAAGATCCGCGGTCCCAATGAGGTCATCGGCGACCGGTGCACCGATGGAAGCAACAAAAAACCGCTCGTAGTTCTCGGCAGGTGTTCCTCCGTAGGTCTTGCCATGAACTTCCTGAATCATCCTCTTCCTCCTGTTGTTGCGTGTGCGCTTTCTTGCCGGAGCGGACATCATTCGCCCCTCATCGTTTCAATCGACGTCTCGCAGCTACAGCGATGCGTCTGCCAATCCAATGATGGACAATCAAGCAGTCGCCTTGATCACGATGTGTGTGAGGTCAATTATCGAAATAACCGGGGTGCGACAATATTGCGCGAGTCTGTTGTATAGGTCAGTCAACGTTCGAACTGTCAGGTTGCTTGGCCTCGCCTGGAGGGGCCTGATCGCAATAGCTGACGAGGAGATTGAGTAATGTCGTCTATGGCAAATCGCATCATTTCGCGGCGACGCACAATTTTGATCGCTATCAGAGCATAGCGGACAAAGATGCCTTTTGGCCCCGGATCGTTTGTCTGCGAATGACCCAACGTCGACACACGGTGGGCTGCGATGTTCAATGTATTCATACACCACTAGTCCGCCGGGCGGTTACCTCGATCTCGATTAACATTCTCGGATCGGAAAGCCCTGCTTCAACCATCGTCGCTGCCGGCCTGACATCGCCAAAATATTTCTTAAGAACAGGCCAGCATGGCTCAAAATCTTCCCGGTACGGAAGAATGTATCGGACCCTAACGATGTCCTTCATTGAAGCGCCGGCCTCCTTCAATGCAGCATCAATATTGCGAATTGTTTGTTCGCATTGGGAAACTATATCGTCCGAAATCGTCATTTTTGAATAATCAAAACCTGTTGTGCCAGAGACAAATATCCAATCGCCATCAACAACGGCCCGAGAGTACCCAATTTCAAACTCAAAGCGTGAGCCCGAGGAAATGAGTTGGCGCGACATACTTGAGAGCCTCTTGTTAGCGTCGTGAATCTGGATGATTTTTCGGCGCTTCTGATAGTGCTGACCCGCATATTGCTCGAACTAAAAGTTGTCGGCAATTGGCACATCGCTGCATTCGCTGCGCCGCAAAATCTATGACGCGATTGGAGCAAAGCGGACAAACGGGCGCTCACCGACCTCGATCAATGAGTACACGGCCTGGTCAGCCAGCTCGGAGCCCGTAGCCCGGGTGGAGCGCAGCGTAATCCGGGAACAATTGGACAGGCTGCCCCCGGTTTCGCTTCGCTCCACCCGGGCTACACTGATGCTGCGTCGGAGCATCACCGAAGTTTCCGGCAGGCACAAAAATTTCGGCGTGGATGTCACACGGACAATGTCTCGCTCGTCATGATGTCGAACCATCAAAGGAGACGAACCATGTCCGCCAAACTCGATCCATTTGCCGCCGCTCCGGAACTCATGAAAATCTGGCTGCGCACATCGATCGCCGTCGCTTCGAGCCTTGAACCGGCCCTGGTCGGGCTCGTGGAAATCCGCGCCTCCCAGATCAACGGCTGCGCCAACTGCATCAATCTGCATACGGTGCAGGCGCGCGAAAAGGGTGAGACCGAGCAGCGCATCTACCTGCTGTCGGCCTGGCGCGAGGCCCCCTGCTATACCGAGCGCGAACGCGCCGCGCTCGGCTGGACCGAGGCGCTGACGCGGCTCTCCGAAGGCCATACGCAGGAGAGCGCCTACGAAGCCCTCGCGGCGCAATTCACCGGGGAGGAGCGGGTCAAGCTCACCTTGATGATCAACATCATCAACGGCTGGAACCGCATTGCGGTCGGCTTCGGCGCATTTGCCGATCCGGCGACCGTCAAGGCGACGGTCAAGGCGGTGGCAGCCTGATGGCTGGCGCCGCGCATGAGGACGCAGCGGCCGGCTTCGACCCGCTGCGTCCAAAGCTCATGCGGGTTGCCTACCGCATGCTCGGCTCCGTGGCCGACGCCGAAGACGTTCTGCAGGAGGCCTTCATCCGCTGGATGGGGGCCGACCGCGACGAGGTGCGTGAACCCGAGGCGTTCCTGCGCCGGACGGTCACGCGCCTCTGCCTCGATCAGCTCAAATCGGCGCGGCGCCAGCGCGAGACTTATCTCGGCCCGTGGCTTCCCGATCCCGTCGTCGAAGAGGAGGAAGAGGAAGACGTCACGTTGCCGCTGATGCTCGCGCTGGAACGTCTTTCTCCGCTCGAGCGCGCGGCCTTCCTGCTGCACGATGTATTCGGCCTGGGATTCGAGGAAGTCGCCGCCACCATTCAACGTGACCCCGCGACCTGTCGCCAGCTCGCCGCCCGGGCGCGCACTCATGTCCGCGAAGCGAGACCGCGCTTCCAGGTCGACAAACAACATGGCCTCGCGCTTGCCGAGGCTTTCTTCACGGCCTCGCGCAACGGCGACATGAAAGCGCTCGGTGAGATGTTGGCGGCGGACGTCAGTATTCACGCGGACGGCGGCGGAAAACGTCCGGCGGCCATGAAGCCCATCGTCGGCTTCGACGCCGTGATGAAAGCGCACGTATGGCTGGCGGCGCTGTTCAAGAAGAACGGCTCGAAACTCGTCCGTGCCGGTTTCGTCAACGGACTGCCGGGTTTCGTCACGCTGGAGGCCGATGGTGAACTGCAGACGACCGCGCTCGATATCGAGGACGGAAAGATCACGGCCATCTATGTGGTGCGCAACCCCGACAAGCTGAGGCATTTGCACTAGTCAGCCAGCTCGGAGCCTGTAGCCCGGGTGAAGCGAAGCGTAACCCGGGAACAATCGATAGGCTGCCCCGGGTTACGCTTCGCTTCACCCGGGCTACTTGCTACAGACGACCGCGCTCGACATCGAGGATGGAAAGATCACGGCAATCTATGTGGTGCGCAACCCCGACAAGCTGAGGCATCTGCATTAGTCAGCCAGCTCGGAGCCCGTAGCCCGGGTGGAGCGCAGCGTAACCCGGGATCGATCGATCCGCTGCCCCGGGTTTCGCTGCGCTCCACCCGGGCTACTTGCTTCGCATCAACCGGAACCTAATGAATCTCCGGCTCGGGGATCGCCCCGAGCGGCGCCAGGAAATCGAAATCGCAGCCCTCGTCGGCCTGCCCGATATGCTGCGAATAGAGCGCGCCGTAGCCGCGCGGATAACGCGGCGCCGGCTGTATCCAGGCCGCGCGGCGGCGCGCCAGTTCCGCGTCTGAAACATGCAGGTGAATGCGCCGCGCCGGCACATCGACCTCGATCTCGTCACCGGTCTGCACGAAGGCGAGCGGACCGCCGACGAAGCTTTCCGGCGCCACATGCAGGATGCACGCGCCGTAACTGGTGCCGCTCATGCGCGCATCGGATATGCGCAACATGTCGCGCACGCCGGCCTTCACCAGCTTGCGCGGGATCGGCAGCATGCCCCACTCCGGCATGCCGGGACCGCCCTTGGGGCCGCCGTTCTTGAGCACGAGGATATGGTCGGGCGTGACATCGAGATCGTCGCGCTCCACTTCGCGCGCCATGTGGTTGTAGTCCTCGAAGGCGATCGCCTTGCCGCGATGTTTCAGCAGGCGCGGCTCGGCCGCAGACGGCTTCATGACGCAGCCCTGCGGCGCCAGATTGCCGGTCAGCACCGCGGTTGCTTCCGCGCGCGAAACCGGGCTGTCGAGCGAGCGGATGATATCGGGCTTGTAGACCTCCGCGCCCCTGATGTTCTCGCCGACGCTCCTGCCGGTCACGGTGAGACATGACAGATCGAGCTTGCCGGAGAGTTCGGCCATCAACGCGCGCAGGCCGCCGGCATAGAAGAAATCCTCCATCAGGAATTCGCCCGACGGGCGCACATTGGCGAGCACCGGCACTTCGCGCGACAATGCGTCGAACCGTTGCATGTCCATGGGCAATCCTGCGCGCCGCGCCATCGCCACCACGTGGATGATGGCATTGGTCGAACCGCCCATGGCCATGTGCACGCGGATGGCATTGTCGAAAGCGGCCGGCGTCAGGATTTTCTGCGGCGTGAGGTCCTCCCACACCATGTCGACGATGCGCCGCCCGGCGGCCGCCGCCATGCGCGGATGGCCGGCATCGGCGGCGGGAATCGACGATGCGCCCGGCAGCGTCATTCCGAGCGCTTCGGCAATTGCCATCATGGTCGCGGCCGTCCCCATCACCATGCAGGTGCCGAAGGAGCGCGCGATGCCGCCCTCGATCTCCTGCCACTGCTCTTCGGTGATGCGGCCGGCACGCTTTTCGTCCCAGTATTTCCAGGCATCGGAGCCGGAGCCGAGCACTTCGCCGTGCCAGTTGCCGCGCAGCATCGGACCGGCGGGAACATAGATCGCCGGCAGCCCCATGCTGATGGCGCCCATGATCAGGCCAGGCGTGGTCTTGTCGCAGCCGCCGAGCAGCACCGCGCCGTCGATCGGATGGCTGCGCAGCAATTCTTCCGTCTCCATCGCCAGGAGATTGCGATAGAGCATGGTGGATGGCTTCACGAACGGCTCGGACAGCGACATCGCCGGCAGTTCGATCGGAAAACCGCCGGCCTGCAGCACGCCACGCTTCACGTCTTCGGCGCGGTCGCGCAGATGCGTGTGGCAGAAGTTGATGTCGCTCCAGGTATTGACGATGCCGATGACCGGCTTGCCGGACCAGTCCTCGGCATCGTAGCCGCGCTGGCGCAGCCGCGAGCGATGGCCGAAGGCGCGCAGATCATTGACGCCGAGCCAGCGGTGACTGCGCAGGTCTTCAGGACGTTTGACCTTGCTCATTCCGCGGCGATCTCGGGCTTGGCGACCTTCGCCATGTCGACGAGCGCGCGCCGGGCGATGACCTGGGTGGCGATCACGACGGCCGCGAAGGCCGCGCCGATCAGGTCGCTCTGCACGCCCGGCTTGATCAGCAGCAGGCCGGCAATCACCAGCAGCACGCGCTGCCAGGGATTGGCCGCCGTCACCAGATAGCCGTGCAGTCCGCCGGCAAACAGGACGACCCCGATCGTCGCGCTGACGCAGCTCGACACAATGGTCGGCCACGGGCCGATCATCAGCAGCGCCGGCTCGTAGACGAACATGAACGGCACGATGAACCCGGCAAAACCGATCTTGACCGCGGCAAGCCCGCTCGCCCACAGATCGGCCTTGGCAAGGCCTGCGGCCGCAAACACCGCGAGTGCCACCGGCGGCGTGATGGCCGAAAGGATGGCGAAATAGAAGGCGAACATGTGCGCGGCCGGCTCCACAACGCCGAGCTTGATGATGGCCGGCACCAGAAGCGCCGTCATGATGATGTAGGCGGGCGTTGTCGGCATGCCCATGCCGAGCACGATACCCGCGAACATGGTCAGGATCAGTGCCAGCAGCAGCGTGTCCTTGGCAAGATCGATGACGAATTGCGTGAACACGATGCCGAGCCCCGAGAGCGTCACCACCGCGATGACGATGCCGGCGCAGGCGCAGGCCAGCGCGACCGGCAGCGCGTTCTTGGCGCCGTCATGCATGCCCTCGATGATGGCGATCGGCCGGAACGGAATCAGCACGATGGTGCGGCGCACCGCCCACATCCACACGGCCACGATTGCGGCGAAGATCAATGCCTCCACCGCGAGCGGCAGACCAAACAGGGCCGGCAGCAGCAGCGGTATTTTTCCGGGAAACGCCAGGGCGGCAAACTGGCCAATCGGCACGATGAACAATGCACCCGGTCCGAGCCAGGCGACCGGGAAACAGGCGAGCGTGCCGACCAGCGCCGACATCGGCGCGCTGTAGCCGGAATACATGACATAGAGGATCATCAGCACCGGGATGAACAGATGCCCGCGCGCGCTCAGCACCTTGCCCATGCGCGGCAATTCTGACCGGGGCACGCCGACAAGACCGCGGCGCTTGGCTTCGAAATGCACCGCGCAGAAACAGGCAAGATAGTAGAGCACGGCGGGCACCATCGCCCAGATGATCACCTGCCCGTAGGGCACGCCGATGAATTCCGCCATCACGAAAGCGGCGGCGCCCATGATCGGTGGCATGATCTGCCCGCCGGTAGAGGCCACCGCCTCGACGCCGGCCGCGAAATGCGGGGCAAAGCCCGAGCGCTTCATCAGCGGAATGGTGATCGGGCCGTCGACCATGACGTTGGCGACGGCGCTGCCCGAGATGGTGCCGAACAGGCTCGACGAGAACACCGAGACCTTGCCGGGGCCGCCGGCGGCGTGGCCGGTCAGCGCCATGGCAAAATCCATGAACAATTGCCCGGTGCCGGTGCGCTCCATGAAGGCGCCGAACAGCACGAAGATCAGCACATAGGCGGCCGACACCGACAGCGGGATGCCGAAAATCCCTTCGGTGGTCATGTAGAGCTGGTCCATCATGCGCATCGGCTCGAGCCGCGCGATGAACATGCCGTAGACCAGAAATATGATCGCGGTGATCGGCAATGGCCAGCCGATGACGCGGCGCGTCCCCTCCAGCACGATCAGGGTCATGATCGTGCCCATGATCATGTCGAGCGGCGTCAGATCGTCGACATAGAAAATGCGGTTGGTGATGTATTCGTATTCAATGAACAGATAGAGGATGGGCGCGGCGCCGGCGACCAGCAGGATGTAGTCGAGGATGCCCGGCGTGTCGTTCACCTCGCCCGAGCGCCGGTAAATCAGGAACAGCAATACCAGCGCGAACAGCAGATGCGTTCCGCGGTAGAAGACCGCTTCGGGCGAGCCGAACGCGATCGCCCACATATGATAGAGCGCCATCGCAACCGCGATCACGATGACCGCGGAGCGGACGATGCCGGCGTAGCTGAGCTTGTTTGTCATCATCATGCGGTCCGCCGGCGGGCGCTTCAAACGCCCGCCGGCCGATCCCGGATCAGTGGCTGCGCACGTCGATGCCGACTTCCTTGTAGTACTTGGCGGCACCCGGATGGAACGGAACGCCGATGTCGGCCGCCATTCCGGTCGGCTTGAGCTTGCCGATGTCCTTGGCGACGGTCGCGAGCGTCTTGGTGTTATCCGCTATCGTCTTGGTCATCTTGTAGACCTCATCGACCGGCAATTTGCACGACGCCACGACGTGCGTGTAGAAGCCGATCACCTTGATGTCCTGATCCTGGTTCGGATAGGTGCCCTTCGGCAGCGTAATCAGCTTGTAGCTCGGATTGAGCTTGAGCATCTTGTCGTAGCTCTCGGCCTGGCCCAGCAGCTTGATCGGGCGCGCCGCGGCGAGATCCATCACCGCGCCGGCCGGCGCCTGGGTGTTGAGCCCGAAAGCGACCGCGTGGCCGTCCTTCATCTGGTTGACTGAATCGGTATAGCCGACATGGCTCACCTTGACGTCGGAGAACTTGACGCCATTGGCCTCGAGGAAATGACGCGTGATGACTTCGCCGGTATTGCCGACCTGCTGGGTCGTGATCGCCTTGCCCTTGAGATCGGCCGCACTCTTGATGCCGCTGTCGGCCAGCACCACGAACTGGAAATATTGCGGATAGAGCGACGCGACGTTGCACACGCCGTCATGCGGCTTGTTGAACGGCTTGCGGCCGCTCATGGCGTCGGCGGTCGAAATCGAATTGGCGAGACCGATCTCCGCCTTGCCTTCCTGGATGCCGCGCACATTGGCAATGCCGGCGCCCGGCAGGACCTGAATCGTCAGTCCCGGGATGGCCTTTTCGAACAGGTCCTTGAACTGGCCGCCGAGCGGAATCCACGAGCCGCCTTGCGGGCCGGTCATCATTTTCAGGTCCTCGGCCATTGCCGGCGTCGCGACAGCCAGGGCCAGGCCCAAACTCAAGCCAAGCAATTTGATTGATGTTTTCATGGCGCTTCCCTCCTCACGCCCGGCGGCTTGTTCCGCCGGGGCTTTTTTTCAGTCTAACCGGGTGGTGATGGTCGTACCCCGGCCTTCAGGGTACGCGGCGGTGACGGCCTCGCACAAGGGTACCGCGGCGCAAAAGGACCACGCCCCGCAGGAAGCCATTCCATGTGTATCGTTCTGGACATGCCCACCGGAACGCAGTTTCGGCGGCAACCCGCGCGGTCAATATCGTCAGAGGGCCCAACTCGCCTTCGGTCCATTCGGCAATGCGAAGCCGGCCGATGCCTCGGCGCTCCGTCGATCAATCGGGAACCGCGCGCACGCACCCATGGCACCCGGCTCGGTGCGCGCCTGCGCAAGTTCCATAAAGTGAACTGCATCGGCGAGGATTCCTGTTTGCAGGTAGCCGGGTCCTCGGCGGTGGTACGTGGATACATGCGTGATCGATAAATCCGGACGATGTTACCGGAAAACATTCTTCGGCATTGCTCCGATTCGATCGGGCGCAGATATTGTTTACCGTATCGGAATTCTGTTGGTCGCATTGTCACGCGTGTTCGGAACATGTGCGCGGGCACCAACTTATGTCCATGTGAAGAGCGTCGCAGAAAGTGGTCGTGGAACGCAGTGCTTTGAGATGTGTTTGCGCGCAAGCGTCAAGCAATCACTGAGCGTGCGCCCGGTCGGCATTGCCGTTGGGGGGCGGCATGCAGATTGAGCGCATCGGTTTGCAAAGGAACTCCACATGAAATCCCCAATCGTGAAACACTCCATCGCTGTCGGTGGACACAAGACCAGTATCAGTCTCGAGGATCCGTTCTGGCGCGCGCTCAAGGAGATCGCGAGCGGGCACAGTCTGACGCTGTCGAATGTCGTGGCCGACATCGACAAGTCGCGCCAGAATGGCAACCTGTCCTCGGCCATCCGGCTGTTCGTGCTCGCGGAGCTTCGCTCCCAGGCCTTGCCGTTTGCCGCGCGGCATGACGACTTTGTCGCCAGCCGATTGAACGGCGACACCTCGCACAATCTCGCCTGAGCCATGCACGTGCCGGCAAACTGACCGGACAGGATCAGGTTTTTTGGCTTCGTTCTGCTTCCCGCGGCTTTCCCATGAGCGCGGGTTGAAACAGTACGGCGGCCGCGAGGGTACACACCAATGACAACGCCAGCAGCTTGCCCATGCTGGATGTGCCGGGGTGACTCGACAGCCACAGGCTCCCGAACGCCGTCGCCGTGGTCAATGCGCTCCAGATGACGGCACGCGTCAGGCTCGACTGCAGCAAATCCGTCTGCCCTGCCCGCCAGGCCATGATGTAATAGATCTTGAATGCCACGCCGACACCGAGCAGCAGCGGCAGCGCGATGATGTTCGCAAAATTCAGCGGCATGCCGATCAGGACACACAATTCCAGCGTCACGACGCCGGCGAGCAGAAGCGGCACCAATGTCAGCAGCACGTCGCCGAACCGGCGCAGCACGATCCACAACAGTAGCGCAATCGACAGCAACGAATAGATGCCGGCCTGGATGAAGGCCGACACCACGGTATCGCCCGACTTCAGAATTGAAATGGGGCCGCCGACCGCATCGGGATAGGCGGACAGGATCGTGCGCGCGAAATGACGCAAGACGTCCGTATCATTGGGATCGCCTTTGGGCGCGACCTCCACGCGCGCGTGTCCGTCGGGCGTCAGCCACTCGCGCTTGATCTCTGCCGGAAGGGCATCCCGGGTGACGAGGCTTGCCTCAAGCTGGTTCCGCAAATCTCCCACATCGCCCCGCAGCGGCAGAACGAATGCTGACTGTGCGCTGTCGCGGACGGCCATGTCGGCTTTCGCCAGTTGCGAAGCGTCATTCGCGAGGCGCCTGGCGGCCGCAGCGCCCGGCCCATTCTGGCCGCCAGCGACCTTGTTCAACTGGTCTGCGATACCGGCAAGCGCGGCGATATTTTCCGCATCCGTCGGTGCGGCACTTACGACAGGCTGCCGCAGGATCGGGCCAAGCCGTCCGGCAAGCGCGTGGATCATCGCCAATTTCTTCTGCTGATCGGCGGGCACGAAGCTTTGCAGCGTTGCCGTCCGGGCCACTTCAGGCAGCTGGCGCAAGCGCTCGGCCGCGGTCACGGCTTCGTCGACCGACGGCATCATCACGTTGATTGAATTGACACCCAGCCGCGCATCGGCACCAAGATCGAGCATTGTCGCAACAAACTCGGCAGACGTGCTCCGGAGATGGAGCGGATTGAAGTCGAACGAGAGAAAGTAAAGGAGTGGCGCACCCGCGAGAGCAACCAGGATGGTCGCGGAAATAACGGGAACCCGGCGCCGTTGCAGAAAACGATCCACCGGCGCCAGGAAGCGATAGCCGATGGGCTCCGGTTCGCCCGGCGGATTGACCACCGTCAGCAGGGCTGGCAGCAGTGTGATGCTGCTCATATAGGCGATCAGCATCCCGGCCCCCGCGATCTGGCCCAATTCCGAGACGCCGCGGTAACTGGTCGGCAGGAACGACAGGAACCCGGCCGCAACGGCCCCTGCTGCGAGCGTCAGCGGGACGCCGATTTTTTCCGCCGCGCGCGCGAGTGCCGGCCGCAGTTCCGGCAGATCATGCCGCTCCGCGCGATATCGCACGGAGAGCTGGATGCCGAAGTCGACGCCTAGCCCGACAAACAGCACGGCAAATGCCACCGAGATCATGTTCAACGCGCCGACCAGCTTCAGGCCAAGCGCCCCCGTGATCGCGAGCCCCACGAACAGATTGATGAACACCGCCGAAATGATCCGCGCCGATTTCAACGCCAGCCACAGGATCGTCATGACGACCACGATGGTCGCGAGACCGTTGACCAGCGCGCCTTCCTGAACCGTCGCGAATTCCTCGTCGGCCATCGGCACCGAACCCGTCAGGCGCACGCGCGCCTGATAGTGCGAGCCAAGATCGAGGTCGGCGGCCGCCTGCCGGATGGCATCGCTCGACCTGTGCCCGGGCTGCAGCGATGAGAAGTCGAGGATCGGCTGGACCTCGACGAAGCGTCGCAAGTCGCCCGGGCCGGGATGCTTTCCGGTCAGCAGTTCCTGCCACGAGAATGCCGCCGGCCGTCGGGCGAGCGCGCTTTCCAGCGTATCGGCCGCCATGGAAAACATCCGCGCCATGTCGTCGAGCCTGAACATGCGGGTTTGCACGCCCAGAAGCCCGAACGACAGCGTACGCGTGAGACCGCGCAGGCTGGGATCGCCAACCAGTGTTCCGATCACCGGACCCGCCGCTTCGACGCCGCGGGTGAGGCTTGCGACACTTTCGGTCGGCTGAAACAAAAGACCATTGCGCGCCATGAATTGTTCGCGGCCCATATCTTCCACGGAACGAAACATGTCGGGCTTGCCCGCCAGCGCATCGGCGAGTGCGGCGCTCGCGAGCGTCGCGAGTTCGGCGGTCGGCGCATCGATGACCACCAGCGTGGATCCGAAGTGCCCCGGAAATGCTTTCGCGAACGCAATTTCGCGCCGGCGCCAGTCCAGATCCGGCGAAATCAACTTGTTGATATCGGTGTCGATCGCGAAATGCCGCACCGCATAAACGACCGATACCGCCGCAGCGCACAGGCTCAAGGCGATGATCAACCGGGGAAATCGCGTGCAAAACCTGACAATCGCGGTGATCGTGGATGCCAGCATGATGGGCGCCGCCTTCGGCAATGCTCAGGTTATGTACTTATTCCAATTGGGCAATCGACTTATTGCGCCGCCCAAGCGACGGCGCGAAGCGGATGAACCTCGATCTCAACGCATGACACCTTCGACAAGTTGCGGAGGATCGAAATGGAACCGCAACGCTTGCCGGTCTGTTATCGTGAAGCGGGAAATGGACGGCGGCGACCGGAGGCGGGACATGCGCGCGCGGACAATCTCACTCCTTGCGCTGATGTTTCTGGCAATTGCGCAGCCTGAGGCTGCGAATGCACAATTTTCGCCTCGCGGCGTATTGGGCGCGGTCACCGCGCCATTCCGGGAAATGCTCGGCCATCTGAGGCACTTCCCCCCACGCCATTCCCGCCGCGGCGCGTCCCGGCAGGAGCAGGCGCCCGCCCCGTTGCCGTCGCAGCTTGGTCTCGTCGGGCCGTTGGCCTGGCCGAGCGCTTATGAAGAGATTCTTGGCTATACGTTCTGGCCGGGCGAATATGCCGTGCAATTTCGCATGCACGGCTTTGACGTTATCGCCGATACCGTCGTTGGCCGTTTCAACGTGCCGCCGCTGCGCGGCCGCGAGTCTGCCCGAACATCGACCAATGGCGCCGCCGTCTCGGACAGCTCGGGTGAAGGACTGTGCGACATTGGTTCCGGAGCGCAGGCAGACTGGCCGGCGACGCGGATCGAACAGACCGCGCAACTCACCGCGGCGCAACGGGACGCCTTCAACAGGCTGAAGACGGCGATTGCCGATTCCACCAAGGCCCTGAAGGCCGGCTGCCGCGATGTGACATCGCTTCCCCCGACCGGCCGCCTGAAGGTGATGGTGCAACGGCTTTGGGCCGTGCGCGATGCCGGAATTTTCGTGCGTGAGCCGCTCAAGACCTTTACCGAGTCATTGAGTGACGCGCAGAAAGCGAACTTCATGTTCGAAATTCCGCAGAAAGAACCGCGCGGCGGCGCCAGGAATGCCGACAGCGGCATGGGCCGGTATCAGGCCTGCGCGTCGCAAATCGGCGAGGACGCCGAACGCATGGTGAGGCAGATCGAGCGGACGGTGCGGCCAGACAAGAGCCAGCGCGCGGGCCTGGAAGCGCTGCGCAAGACGTCATCCGAAATGGCCAGGATGCTGTCCGCATCCTGTGCGCAACCAATTCCGGCAGATCCGCTGGCCCGGCTTGACGCCGCGAACAATCAGCTGTCGAGCATGAGCTTTGCCGCGACAAACCTGGGGATTGCGCTCAACGGCTTCTACACGGGCCTCGACCAGGATCAGAAAAAGAGATTTGACGCGTTGGACCGGTGACATTGCGGCCGGGATCGGAATACAGGAGATTCAACACCATTCATCCAATTGCCTGGGCGCCGGCCGACGACCGCACCAAAATCTCCTGTAGCATCTGCGGCACGATCGGTTTCTGCAACACGGGTACGTGGGTAAACCGCGCGTCGATACTGTCGGCGCTGTAACCCGTAAGAAAAATGAATGGAATCTTCCGGGTCGCAAGCACGTCGGCCAGGGCGTAAATCATTTTGCCGCCGACGTTCACATCCAGCACACCGATCTGGAAATTGTTACTGGTGGCGGCCACCATCGCATCCTCAAACCGATTGTACGGTCCATCGATCTTGTGGCCACACTCGGACAGAATGTCCGCCAGCATCATCGAGACCAGGGGCTCGTCCTCAACCAGCAACACATGCCTGTCGCATCCCGCCGCCGTGCTTGCGGGTAGCCGCGCGACATTGTCGGAGACGACTTTAGGCGGCGCACTGTTTATCGTTACAATGTTGCCGTCGAGCGGCACCGACAATTTGCAGCGCAGCCCGTCGGGGTGCCAGTCGAAGTTCACGTACCCTCCAAGCTGCTGCTCGATGCCGGTCACGAAGACCCGCGTGCCGTAGCCGCGGCGGCTGGGCGGCGTTATTTTCGGCCCATTCAATTCACGCCACTCGAAGTCAATCTGCTGTGGTTGCAGACGCCACGTCAGTTCCACGTGACCGGCGTCGGCCGACAGCGCCCCATACTTCACCGCGTTTGTCACCAGCTCGTGCACCGCAAGCGCGATCGTCTGGGCGGTCGCCGGGGGCAGCAGTACCGCGGGCCCGGCGGCGGAAATCCTGCCCGCATCGCCTGCCCGATAGGGCGCAAACTCTTCTTCGACCAACCGGGCGAGATCGGCACCCTCCCAGCGCGATCCTGCCAGCAGCTTGTGCGCATTCGAGAGTGCGCCAATACGGCCATCGACTGCCGTCATGTAGTCGTCAATATTGTCGGCGCGGGTAAGGCGCATGACCGACTGCACGACCGCGACGACATTTCGCGCGCGGTGATCGACCTCTTCAGCCAGCAACATCTGGCGTTCCTCGGCCCGCTTCCGCTCGGAGATATCGACGGTGACCCCGCTCAGCCGGGTCAGTCGGCTTCTATCGTCAAAGCTCGCCGCCGCCGTGCCGACGCACCAGCGCAATTCGCCGCATGGCCGCCGGATTCTGAATTCGTGCTGGGCGGTATTTTCTTCCGGACTGAATTGCCGGAATGCCTGCAACAGCACGCCAAGATCGTCGGGGTGGATCAATGGTTTTACATTCCCGGTCGTCGGAACGAATTCATTCGGATCCACGCCAAAGATCGTGAATTGGCCCTGATCCCAGATACTCTTGTCGTGGATCGCGTCCCATTCCCAGCAACCCATCTGGCCGGCGGCCAATGCGAGGCCTCGCAGCTGCTCGCTCTGGCGCAAACGCATTGCAGAGGCCTCGAGATCGGCAGTGCGATCGGCCACGCGGACTTCGAGCTCGCGATTTAATTGTTCGAGCTGCCGGGTCTTCCGATAGAGCTCGACGAATACCTTGACCTTTGCGCGCAGGACTTCCGGCACCACCGGAACCGGAACATAGTCGACGGCTCCCATTTCATAGCCACGCAGGCGATCGAGGTCGGTCAGCAGAATAGCGGAAATGAATATGATCGCGGTTTCGCGGAACCTCGGGTGCTCGCGGATCATTTGCGCCAGCTGGAAGCCGTCGGTCTCCGGCATGTAGACGTCGACCAGAACGACGGCCACCTCATTCTTCAGCAGCAGTTCAAGCGCCTCCCGGGCACTTCCCGCCGTCAGCAGATTCTCGCCGAGCTGGCGCAGAATTGCTTCATAAGTCAGCAACTTCGCCGGCTGGTCATCCACGAGCAGAATGTTGACCTTTTCCTCGCTCATGACATCGCTACCGGTGCAGCCAGCTGCGCAAGGCGGACAACAGCTGCTCGGTGTCGACCGGCTTGGCGAGATAATCGGACGCACCGGCTTCGAGGCATTTTTCGCGATCGCCTTTCATGGCCTTGGCGGTCAACGCGATAATCGGCAGTCGCCGCCATGCCGGATTCATCCGGATCGCATCGATGGCCTGATAGCCGTCCATGCCGGGCATCATGATGTCCATGAGGACAATGGAGAGCTGCGGCGTTGCTTCGATCAACTGGAGCGCCTCGATGCCGGTCGTGGCGGTGAGCACATTCATGCCACGTCGCTCGAGCAGGCTGCTCAAGGCGAACACGTTACGGGCATCATCGTCAACGAGGAGCACTGTGCGTCCGGCAAGCGCCTCGTCGGAGTCACGCAGCCGCTCCAGCATGCGCTGCTTGTTGGCCGGCAACCTCGCAACCACGCGATGCAGGAACAGCGCGGTTTCGTCGAGCAGGCGCTCCGGCAATTCGACCCCTTTGACGACGATGCTGCGGGCCATCGCGTGCAGCCTTGCATCCTCGTCGGCGGATAGTTCCCTGCCCGTGAAGACGACGATCGGCAGATCGGAAAATTCGGCCTTGGCGCCGATTTCCTTCAACAGATCGAAACCGGATATATCAGGCAGCCTGAGATCGAGGACGACACAGTCGAATGGCTCGGCGTGCAGCAATTGCCGGCATTCTTCACCGGTCCCGGCGACCCTGATTTCGATATCATCGTGGCCCAGCAGTTCCTTGATGCTCATTTGTTCAGCGGCGTTGTCCTCGACGACCAGCAATCGCTTCCGGGGCCGGTCGGCGTATTCGCGAATTCTTGTAAATGCGCCTGCGAGGTCCTGTCCGTTCGCAGATTTTGTGAGGAACGAAAATGCACCACGGGACAAGCCGTGATTGCGGTCCTCATCGGATGTCACGATCTGAACCGGGATATGACGGGTCACCGGATTTTGCTTCAGATGACTGAGGACATTCCATCCGAGGGTATCCGGCAGGAAAATATCGAGGGAGATGGCGCTCGGCTCGTATTGGCTGACAAGCTCGAGCGCGTCGCCGCCGCGGGTCGCAACCAGAACCTTGAAGCCTTGCTCCCGGGCGAGATCGACCAGGATCCGCGCGTAGTGCGAGTCGTCTTCGATGATCAAAAGCGTCGGAT
Source organism: uncultured Alphaproteobacteria bacterium (assembly GCA_963828695.1). Classification (GTDB taxonomy): domain Bacteria; phylum Pseudomonadota; class Alphaproteobacteria; order Rhizobiales; family Xanthobacteraceae; genus Pseudolabrys. Next base: position 1,392,859 of record CAWHFS010000002.1, read on the forward strand.
CGCCCGGCTTTATCTCAAGCCTGTCGTCCGGAATCTGCTCGACAACGCGATCCAACGACCGCTCGACTTCAAGCAATTGCTGGGCCTGCGCTGCCCCCATCGACGTCGGGCGCGGAATGGTCGTCGGACCGGAGAACTTGATTGGCAGGTAGAGCGTAAACGTGCTCCCGCTACCGGGCGTGCTGCGCAAGGTAAGTTCGCCGCCCAGCAGGTTCGCCAGCTCGCGGCAAATCGCCAGGCCCAGGCCGGTCCCGCCATACTTCCGGCTCGTGCCCGCGTCGGCCTGCTGGAAGGCCTCGAATATGATCTTCTGCTTTTCGGCGGGAATACCAATTCCGGTGTCGGCGACTTCGAACGCGACCACCATTGGCGACTGGTTCAGAATTTCGTTTTGAGCACTCCAGCCGTCAACAGCGGGATATACACCAAGGTGCACGCTGCCGTGCTCGGTAAATTTGAACGCATTCGACATCAGGTTCTTGAGCACCTGCTGCAACCGCTTTGAATCAGTGACAATGTTGCGGCCGATAGCCGGGTCAATCCGGACGTTGAACGCAAGCTCCCGCCGCTCCGCCTCGTGACGGAATTGACGCGAGACCGCATCGATAAGGGCCACGACCTGGACGTCTTCGGCATCGACGGTGACCGTTCCGGATTCGATCTTCGACAGATCGAGAATGTCGGTGATGAGGTGAAGCAGATCGGTCCCCGCGCCGTGGATCGTGCGCGCGAACTCGACCTGTTTCTGCACGAGATTTCCGTCGGCATTCTCGGTGAGCTGCTGACTGAGAATCAGTATGCTGTTCAGCGGCGTCCGCAATTCGTGCGACATGTTCGCCAGGAACTCGGATTTGTATTTTGACGTCAGGGCAAGTTCGCCCGCTTTCTCCTCGAGGGCACTGCGCGCCTGCTCGATCTCCACGTTGCTTTCGGCAAGCTGTTGCGCCTTCTGCTCCAGCTGGTCGTTGGTCTGCCGCAATTCACCCTGCTGTGCCTGCAATTCGGCGGCCAGCTGCTGCGACTGCTGCAACAGACCTTCCGTCTGCGTGGTTGCCTCGATGCTGTTGAGCACCGTACCGAAACTGTCGGTCAGCTGTTCAAGGAAGGCGATCTGCAGCGCGTTGAACGTACCGAGAGAAGCAAGTTCGATGACCGCCTTGAGCTGGTTCTCGAACAATACCGGCAGCACGACAACATTCTTCGGTACGGTTTTGAACAGAACCGACCCGATCGGTACCGCCTCGGGCCTGAGCTCGGTGATGAGCATGCGCCTCTTGTTTACGGCGCATTGGCCGATGAGCCCCTCGCCGAGCTGAACGATCTCCGGATGGCTGTTGGCCCCATCGTCTGCGTATGCGGACACCAGACGCAGGCAGGGCTCGTCTGAACCATCGAGGCGATAGATCGCACCGAGCTGCGCGTTCACAACCGGCGTTATCTCGGTCAACAGCAGACGGCCGACCGTCACGAAATCGCGCTGCCCCTGCAGCATGGTCGTGAATTTCGCGAGATTGGTCTTCAGCCAGTCCTGCTCCATGTTGCGTTCGGTGGTGAGACGCAAGTTGCCGATCATCGTATTGATGTTGTCTTTGAGCTCGGCGACCTCGCCACGCGCATCGACCTGAATCGAACGCGTCAGGTCACCCTTGGTGACCGCGGTGGCCACTTCGGCGATTGCGCGCACCTGTGTCGTCAGGTTCGCCGCCAGCAAGTTCACGTTGCCGGTCAGGTCTTTCCAGGTGCCGGATGCGCCGGGCACGTTGGCTTGCCCGCCGAGCCGCCCCTCGACGCCGACCTCGCGCGCGACGGTGGTCACCTGATCGGCGAACGTTGCGAGCGTCTCCATCATGTTGTTGATGGTCTCGGCGAGAGCAGCCACTTCGCCCTTGGACTGGACGGTCAATTTCTGCTTGAGGTCGCCATTGGCGACCGCGGTCACGACCTTCACGATGCCGCGCACCTGCTCGGTCAGATTGGCCGCCATGACGTTCACGGTGTCGGTCAGGTCCTTCCAGGTCCCGGCGGCGCCAGGCACGCGGGCCTGACCGCCAAGCTGGCCATCGGTGCCGACTTCGCGGGCCACGCGCGTCACTTCGGATGCAAATGCGTTGAGCCGGTCCACCATCGTATTGATGGTGTCCTTGAGTTCCAGAATTTCGCCCTTCACGTCGACGGTAATCTTGCGCGAGAGGTCGCCGCGCGCCACCGCTGTCGTCACTTCGGCAATGTTGCGCACCTGGGTGGTGAGGTTCGCGCCCAGCAGGTTCACGTTGTCGGTCAGGTCCTTCCAGGTGCCGGCGACACCGGGCACGTGTGCCTGGCCGCCAAGCTTGCCGTCGGTGCCCACCTCGCGCGCGACGCGCGTCACCTCGGCGGCAAACGAGCGAAGCTGCTCGACCATTGTGTTCAGAGTGTCCTTCAGAAGGAGCAGTTCGCCGCGCACGTCGACGGTGATTTTCTTCGACAGATCGCCATTCGCGATCGCCGTCGCCACCTCGGCGATGTTGCGGACCTGGGCGGTCAGATTGCCCGCCATGAGATTGACGTTGTCGGTGAGGTCTTTCCAGGTGCCGGCGACGCCCGGAACCTGTGCCTGGCCACCAAGCTTGCCCTCGGTTCCGACCTCGCGCGCCACGCGCGTCACTTCCCATGCAAATGCATTGAGCTGGTCCACCATCGTATTGATGGTGTCCTTCAATTCGAGAATTTCGCCGCGCACGTTGACTGTGATCTTGCGCGAAAGATCGCCGCGAGCGACCGCTGTGGTAACCTCTGCGATGCTTCGCACCTGATCCGTCAGATTGCTCGCCATCGAGTTCACGTTGTCGGTGAGGTCTTTCCAGGTACCGGCGACGCCCGGGACGATGGCCTGCCCTCCCAGCTTTCCTTCGGTGCCGACTTCGCGAGCCACGCGCGTCACTTCCGAAGCAAACGCACGCAGCTGGTCGACCATGGTGTTGATGGCCTCCTTGAGCTGAAGGATCTCGCCGCGCACGTCCACGGTAATCTTCTTGGAAAGGTCGCCGTTCGCGACTGCAATCGTCACCTCCGAGATGTTGCGGACCTGGGCGGTCAGGTTGCTGGCCATCGAGTTCACGTTGTCGGTGAGGTCTTTCCACACGCCGGTCACTTCGCGGACCTTGGCTTGACCGCCAAGATTACCTTCCGTGCCGACCTCACGCGCAACGCGCGTCACCTCGGACGTGAACACGCCGAGCTGTTTGATCATGCGATTGACGATGTTTGCCGACCGCAGGAACTCGCCCTTCAGCGGGCGGCCATCGGATTCGAGCTGCACGGTCTGCAAGAGATCGCCCTGGGCAACCGCTGCAATCACGCGCGTGACTTCCGTGATCGGCCACAGCAGATCATCGATCAGCGTATTGACCGAAGACTCCATCTCGCCCCAGGCGCCATCGGACAATGCGAACTTGACGCGCTGGCGGGTCTTGCCGTCGCGGCCGACAACCTGCCCCACATTCTCAAGCTGCCGCGCCATGCGTTCGTTGGCGGCAACAATGTCATTGAATGTATCGGCTATCTTTCCGATGAGACCGATCTGATCGCCGGACATCCGCACAGAAAAGTCGCCGGCCCGCATTCCCTGCATGGCATGCAACAACTCCTGCAATTGGTCCGGTGAACTTCCGTTCGTCGTCTTTTCGACGTGTCTCTGGCTGGCCGATCTGCCGGTTGGCGCTCCGTTGAGCACCCGCGCGCCAGCTGTGGACTTTCCAGGCTGCATTTCGGCCTCCGCATGGACCCGCGTTGATCCGGTGCCGCCACGTTGCGCGGCGGAGGCGATCGTCGACGATTAAGACCTCAACATCCGCCGGTGAACGCCGAAATCACGGTCACAACGCCGCGGGCACTTGCAGGCCTTAGCATCCAGGATAGGGGATCTGACCCTCCCCACGTGCCCTGACCGATCAAAGCGTCAAGGCACGCGCCGAATCTCTAAATACCGCTCGTCGGAAAAAGTTCCCTCCGTCGGGGGCACAAAGGATGCGATTGCAGCCCATTGTTCTTGCCGAGCCGCATGCAGCCCGGGAGCGGCCAATTCATGACCTAACCAGTTGAAATGATTGGCGGGATCCGCAGGGTCCGGGTTTGGATCACCTGCCGTCCAAATTGTCCGACAGGGGAAACGGGCGACGACCTGTCACAGGTCGTCGAGTGCCGGGGGTTCGAACCAGTTCGTCAGCGCGATGCCGCCGTCGACCACAAATGCGGCGCCGGTCACATAGCCCGACAGCCGGTTCGACAGCACCGTCAGGGCCATGGGCACCAGGTCTTCACTGCGTCCGAGCCGGCCGAGCGGAATGTGCCGCGCCATCGATGGATCGGCGACGAAGCCGCCGGCGGCGATGGCGCCCGGCACCAGGGCGTTGACCCGGATCCCGAAGCGGCCAAGCGTTTTTGCCAGTTCCTTGACCACCATCCCCAGTGCCGCCTTGGACGTGCTGTAGTGCGCCAGATTGCGTGGCGTGTCCGCATGCAGCGACGTCAGCATCAGAAATGAGCCAGGCTTGCGAGCGGCGATAAGCTGGCGCGCGAGTTCGCGCGCGAGGTGAAAGCCGGCATCGACATTGACCGCGCGCATCCGCTCCCAGGTTTCGTCTGTCACAGCCATCACGTGATCTGCCTCCCGCCGCGCCGGCGCGGCGGCATGGATAAAGTGCGTCACCTGCCCGACAGCGGACCGGGCATCGGCCAGCAGCGCGTTGCACGCATCACGATGTGCGAGGTCACCGACCCAGGGAATGGCGAGTTCCGGCCTGGGCGAAGCTGCCGCTGCGGCGGTGACCGTATCCTCGCGCATGTCGGCGAATACGGTGCGCAGGCCTTCGCCGACCAGCGCCTGGGCGATGGCACGGCCGATGCCATTGCCCGCGCCGGTGACCAGCGCTGCTTCATGCGACGGATCGAACGGGTTGTCCAGGATGCTCATGTTTGTTCGGCCAATGATCCAAAAGCTATATGCCGCGCCCAGGGAATTGTCACAAGCCTTTGGTCCTTTATCGCCGCTGCCCGGCGATAAAGCGCCTTTGTCCCTGAAAACGGATTTTCGTCAGTACGGTTAGTCCATCCGATAAGGAATAGCGGATGTGGCGCGTGGTCCAAACACACAGGACCCGTAGTGCCTAGCTCGCCTTCTTTGCCAACTCCTGGGCCTGCATAAATTGCATCGAACCTTGCGCAGCTGTTTGCGACAGCTCAAGGAAGGCGTCTTTTGCGTCGCAAAGCTCCTGTTCTGAAATCGGACGGTCAAGTCGAAACCGCAATATGAGGCTGACAGTTGGCCAACTCAGCCTCGCCGCCTTGCAAGCGGCAAGAATCCCGTCGTGACTTGCGTCTTTCAGAAGCTCTTCAATCAGATCCGACTTCGCTGCGCAAAATATTGCCAGCGCGTCGGTCATATCCTTGTACCGACCGCGCTTGATAAATCCCACAAGCGCGTCTTCACTCAGCTTGCCGCGCCGGTTGAGTTCTTCTGCTACGGTGTACGCCCGTGGAAAATCGTTGAGGCCGAATTCCTCGTCGCCGACTTCGTCTGCGATACTCGCAAGCGCACGCTGGATTTTCTCCTGATTCTCGGGCGATGCGGATGCCAGCAACCGCGAGCGGACCAGGTCTGTCGCTCGCGCCAATAACTGTCGCAGAAATTCCAATGGAATATCGAGCCGCAGTCCAAGCCTTTCCGTAAGCCTGTCGTCATTTTTGGATTTCTTCACAAGCGTAGCAAAACCGGATTCCGAAAAATGTGCACCGGAGTTTCTTGCAAGCGAATGATGCACATGCGTATCTCCTCGCTCGACCAGCACATCGGTTACGGCTTCCGAGAGCGAAGAACGCCCTGAAATTGCCAACAAGTGGTTTTGGCTCTTGTGCCTGGCAATGCTGAGCAGATCGCTTTCGGAGAGACGGTTCGACTGGTTCAGTACCGGGGCCGCAATCGTGATCTCGTCATGACACGCCAAACGCCGGACTGTTTCAATCGGTGCATTATCGACCGAGGCCAGGCTCTTGCTCAGTTCGACGAGCGCCAACGAGGCGGTGACGGCGTTGGCCTCAATCTTCTGGATGAGATGCACAAGGACGCCATCGAATACGCCGATCTGCTGCTCGTTGAGTTGGCTTGACCTGTCGAGAAACAGGTTGGTGATACGTCTAAGCGTATCCCGTCTTTTTTCAGGAGTGCCGATTTTTACGGCAACTTCCAGTTCGGCGAGCAATGACGGAAATGACATCGTCGGTTGTGCTGATCATACTGATTAATTATTCAAAATCGTCCAAAAACTGTAAAATGTGGAAGTTAATATATTAAGAACAGGACACCGAGCCGGAGCCTGTTGGGCAAGATCATGCAACTCAAAATGGAAAGAACGGCGCCAATTAATCCGCCTTACTCGGCATTTTTTGGACGCCAACACTTGATCAGAACAAGTAACTCGCGCTCGTGATCTCTACCTTCTCATGCAGCGGAAATGGAGGCGGCTCGTCGAACTGAATTCTCGCAAGCTGGCTGCGGTCGCGCGGTTTGAAGGTATTCTGGAATTCCTGTGGAAGCTCCCCGGTCACGGGTAAGATCTCGGTAATGGTGCCCATAGCGCTCAGTCGGCCGCTGCTCACCTTGACCCTGGTTCCGGTGGGAATTCCAAAAAGGTATCGCCTGGGAAGATTGGCCAGAATGTAGGGCTCGCCCGAATAAATGGCGAGCATGACTTCCCCGGGTTTGACGACGTTGCCCACAGAGGGAACAGATGCGCCGACTGCGCCGCTGACCGGTGCGTGAACAACGCCATCCGCATAGTGCGCGCGCAAATCGGCGAGCGCCGCTTCGGCATCCGCGCGTGCGGCATTCAATGCGGCAAGTTCGCCTTTGAAGGCGTCGGTTTCTGCCTTGAAGCGGACCAGGGATTGCTGGGCTTCGAAGCGAGCGCGCAGAGCGTCGTCATGCCTGGCGCTTGTCACTAATTTCACGTTAGACAGCTGGTCGAATTGCTCGAGCACCGTTGCGGTTTCCTGCTCACGCCTTTCGGCAAGCGGGAGCAATTTGGCGACCGTTTCGGAACGGACATGGAATTCAGCCGCTTTCGCCGCGAGGCCGGCGTTGCGGGATGACAGATCGGCGAGCCGCTCCAGTACCTCCATCGATCGAAGGCGAAGAACAATGGCGCCTTTCTCCACCTTAGCGCCGGGTTTGGCGTTCACGGCTTCGACCCGCGCCAGATAGCTGGCTGAAAGTGTCGACTTGTCGCGCAGAACCAGGCCTTCGGCGTGCAGAAAAAACAGATCTCCAAAGAGGAAATTGATACCGGCAAGGAGCATTGCGAGCAGCAGGCCAAGATACAACATGCGCCCGGACCTGTTTGTCACGCGGCGTTGTTCGGTCTTCAGCACATCCGGCCGCGGCCTTTTTCTGATAGACTTCAGCATCACCATCTCCGCGTCAGCCTGACCTTCGCCGGGAGGTATTCATCATCGGCGGAGGCATTGAAAATCCATTCCTGCAAGTAGGCGGCGAGCCTGACGTTTCGCATCACAATCCCGTTGAACAGGCTGTAGCCAACGACATAGGGCAACAAGGGCAATGCCCGGGCCTGAGGCGTCGCATAAGCCGCCAGCAGAAATGACGAAAGGTCGAAAATGAACAGGCCTGCCTGAACGGAGGCCAGGATGATTGCTGCCAGATCGCCGTAGGTCAGGAAGAGCCAAACGATGTAAACGGGCAATAACGCGGCGCTGGCGATATGGAAGACAAGAAACTCGACCTCGTGAAAGAGCTCCTTGAGTTCGAAGTTGCGCGAGAAGGGGTTCATAAGGTCGGCATGTTTTCTGTATCTCAGTCTTACGGTGTCGCGCTCCCAACGAAAACGCTGCCTGACAAGCGCCGCAAACGTTTGCGGCGCGTCGGTGTAGCAGATCGCGTCCGCTACAAACTCCACCCTCCAGCCTGCCTTGCGCAGCTTCAGGGTCAGGTCGAAATCCTCTCCCCCGCCGACATCAATGCCGTTTACGCTCTCGAGAGCCGTATGCCGGAATGCTCCAAAGGCTCCGGAAACGCACGTCACCTGATCTGTCAATGCCGCCGACTGTTTTCCGAGTGAGATGCTGATCAGATATTCAATCGCTTGAAATTTTGTGATCAGGCTGTAGTCCGCGTTGCGGACAAATATATTTCCTGAGACCGCACCAACAGCTGGATCGGCAAGAGGTGCCAGAATCCGCTTGAGGGCATGACGGTGATAGGTGGAATCGCAATCGCCGACCACGATGATATCGCCCGTTGCCCAGCGTTCTCCCAAATTTACGGCAGCTGATTTTCCGCCGCGCAATTGTGTGCAATGAACGTGATCCACAACTCCGGCGCTTTGAAGCGCTTTCAATTTCTCCGGCATGCCATCAGTTGAACCATCGCTGACGACGATGATTTCATCTGGCGGCCGACTCTGTTCATGTAACGATCGTACGCATCGCTCGATTGAGTCGGCTTCGTTATGGCCCGCCAGAATGACACTTACCTTGCCGATTTCGCTGCCGTCGGCGACAGGCCCCTTTGGCCTGGGCCCGCAGAATGCCGCAACCAGAAAAGTAAATGTGTAGCGGGGAACATCGAACAGGATCGTAAACCAGAACAGGGCAAAAATCCCCGCCGGACTTTGGGAGGTGATATACACTAGGCCGTCAGTAACGGCGGACCACATTATTTGAAATCCCTGGGTCCGAAGACATCGATGTGAACCCCAAGATCGACACTCAGGGTCTCGGTTGTTTCCTTGCGCAGGCCATCGATCTCGCTGCGAGTCTCGTCCGGCGATGCGCCTTTTAGCAACGCGAAATCATAATTTCGGCCTTTAACTATGCGGTCATCTTTGCGGACGGTGTTTCGAAGATTTTCAAGAAAAAGATCGCGCGCCTGCATGAACAGCCGCAGTCCATCCCTGTTCTCGATCTCCTGAGCGTTGCGGTAGGAAATATTAAGCAGGGCGAACGGAGTCTGGTCGGCATCATATTTCCTGAGTTCGGCGTTCATGGAAATGATGAGCTCCAGTGGCAACTCGGAGAAACGCAGTGAAGCGTTGTCGCCATCAAGCAGGACACGGCCCGCTGCCGCAAAATCATTTCCGCGGCCGGTCAACTCGTAGGAGAACACATCGCGCGTCCGGATGGTGTCGCCGTCGTAGTGGGCCTGGCAGGCCATGCAGACAAAGCCCACGCGCGGTTCGGACGTGGCATGCCCACAGCTCTGACAGCGCATCATTGAGCCGGGCTTGTCGTAATCGACACTGAAGTGGGACAACACTTTCCGGCATTTTGGACAGACGAGATCGTCATCCTGGTGAAAATCGGATTCCGGCCCTTGGTAGGCGCACTTGAAGTGGTGCAGATAGGCTTCTTCATTGAGATTCGTCGATCCGCAATTGGCGCACTCTTCGCGGATATTGAGATGGGACGAACCGCACCGATCACAAATATGGAGCCGGTCGAAAAATGTTCGAGCAAGCAGGCCCTTGGCCAGCAGGTCCTTGACTTCTTTTTCGATGCTGTGGAAATCGAGGATGGCGTTGTAACTTACATATTCTTTCGATGCGGCATCATACGCCAGCTCCAGCGAGCCGCCGCTGACAAACATCCTGCCAATGATTTTTTCGCCAATATCGTCGGTGTAGGCGAGGTCGCTGTGCAATTGGGCACGGCGCTTCTGAAAGGACTGGATCAGCCGGTCGAGCTTTCCCGTCTCCTCGACATTCAGTTTTGAGGCGTCAAGGTCGGCCTGGTTCGGCAGACATCCCGTCATGTCAATGACCGGGAGAAGATGCAGTGTTTTGGTGGTCCAGATAACCGACAAATCGCGGACCGTAACCGGCTCGTTCAGCATGATGGCGTCGAACCTGCCGTCCGCCAGGCTAGCCTGCATCCCGCGCGCAGAGAGCCGGTCGGAGTTGAAGTCTTCCGGCCAACGGAGGAATTCGTATTTCCGCTCTTGAGGCCCGGCCATGCCTGCGCTGTCGGCCGCGGGCATCGGTTGCACGGGAATTGCGTCCAGCGTCTGGTCGTCCTCGCGCCGGCGCTCGACGACCTCCAGGATATCCTTCAGGTCGAACGGCTTGGAAATGACCTCGTCGAAATTTTCGCAACTCCCGGCGTGACTCAGGAGCCCTTTGATGTCCGAAGTGATTGCGACCAGGCGAGGTCCGCTATTTTGTGGCACATTCTTTCGGTATCTTGTCGCAACTTCCAAACCGTCCATTTTAGGCAGTTGAAAATCCATCAGCACGACGTCGTAACGCTGAGCTTCGAGGGCGGCGAGCGCCTTCTCTCCGTCGGGGGCCAGGTCAACGATGTGTCCCCGCTGCTCCAGCAGCAGCTTCAGCAAATCCTGGGTTACCGGGCTATCTTCGGCAACGAGAATTCGGCACGCTGACGTTTTGGAATCCGCGACTGCCGCTGACGACGGCTCAACGGCCTTTAATGCCGGCCCATTGGCCCGCGCTCGCGCTTTCGGTTTTGGTTGTCGGTCTGCGGTGCCCACGAAAATCCCCCGGCGCCCACGTATGTCACTTCAACCCACCCCTTTTTGGGGAAGCTCGGCTGGTGGTGGTTGATAACTGCGAACCAAAAGAAATTCGTAAAATACGAGCGGCCTTTATGCGCAATTCCTACGCTTTCAACAAAACAGTGTTAGAAAACAATTTATCGCTGTGGATTGCGGTAGCTGAACGCTTGTTTCCGGCCCCTGGCGACAGCTCTAATGTAGAGGGTCAATTTTCCATCAATACACTGTTAATTATCTTGGTTTTCTTAAATTTAGCTTTGGCAAGTTAGGTTGAGTTTGTAGAACGAAAATTTTTTCCGCGCAATTGATCCGGAAGGTGTCGTTTGCGAAACCCGTCGAAGCGTTTCTTTGGCATCGACTTGTCTGCGACGTCTGCTCGGGAAATTACCGATGCATTGGTAATTTTCTCGATGGTCTTTCTTACCTATAAGGCAATCGCCAGCTGGGGCGGGCTCCAGCTCCTCCAGAAGTTCGTTGGAACGCAATTTGAGACACCATCATTCTTGTACTTCTGCGGTATAGCGCTGGTCGTCTACAGCATCCGGCGCATTGCGGACCAAAGACGCGAACGCATGAAACGCGTTGCCGCCGAGCAACGTGCCTACATGGCCTCCACCCGCGATCCGCTCACCAAACTGCCAAACCGGCGCCAATTCCAGAATGACGTGAGCGCCGCGTTGAAGAATTCCAATAGTGTGATGAGCGTTCTGTTGCTCGGCCTCGATGATTTCAAAAAGCTCAACGAGGTGTACGGACACCTCGGATGCGACGAGGCGCTCTTGCAGATCGGTTCGAGAATACGTGAAGGCGCCAAAACAGGCGACATCTTCGCCCGGATCGGCGACGACGAATTCGCGCTTTGCCTGGCGGGAACGGATCCCGAAACAGCACGCCGAGTTGCCTGCTCACTCGTCGAGAGTGTCAGAAAACCGGTTCAAATCGGCATTGAATTTCTCACGATCGGCGCAAATGTGGGAATAACTCAGGCGGGCCGAGGACACATGACCGTCGATGAACTCCTCAGGTGCGCCCATGTTGCGCTTTCTCGCGCCAGAAATACTCATGTGGAATATTGCTTCTTCGATCCGAAGATGGATGCCCATGTCCGCGAGCGGGCGCTTCTGGAAAGGGACCTGAGAGCAGCGATCAAGAATTATGACATCCGGCCGTATTATCAGCCGATCATTGACCTGAAATCGAGACAGATTGTCAGTCTGGAGAGTCTCGCCCGGTGGCATCACCCCATGAGTGGCGCGGTAACGCCGGAAACTTTCATTCCGCTTGCGGAAGAGCTGGGTCTGATCGATGTGTTGGCAACGCCGCTCTTCGAGCGCGCGTGTCGCGACGCGGCGACCTGGCCGGAGCATATTTCGCTATCGTTCAATTTTTCGCCTTCTCAATTCGGTGACCGGAATTTTGCCAGTCAGGTCCTTGCCGTTCTGAGTGACGCAGGGCTCCCGGCGCATCGTCTTGAAGCGGAAATTACCGAAAGCGCGCTTGTCATGGATCTGGAAGCCACGCGCCACGCCATCCAGACATTGCGGAATTCAGGCGTTCGTATCGTGATTGACGATTTCGGTACCGGATATTCGGGCCTCTCGCACCTCTATGAACTGAGATTCGATAAACTGAAGATCGACAAGCGTTTCATCCATGAACTCGGGAAAAGCGCCGAGAGCGATATTTTCATGCGCGCAATTTTCGGCCTCTGCAAAGGCCTGGATTTGTGCGTCACCGCCGAAGGTGTGGAAACCACCGTCCAGGCCGATGCGGCCTTCCGGTACGGCGCGCAACAGGCGCAAGGTTTTCTGTTCAGCGAAGCTGTCCCCGCCAATGAGGTTATGCAGCTGCTCTCCGGATCGCTGCCGGCACAGCAAGTCGCATCACAGTCAAGTCAGCCTCAGAAACTCCGCTCTGCGTCATAAAGCGCAAAAGAAAGACCGCCTCGCGCGGCGGTCTCTCCAGGATTCTGGTAATTGATTCTGATCAGTTACCTGCGCCTCGCAGGCCGAACAGCCGCATTCGCCGCGGATCAGTTCGCCGCAAAGCAATAGAGCAGCCCCGCGCCGCCTGACTGCACCAGTAACGGCGCGCTGCAACCGCGCGAGGGATGCGACGAATTCCATGACTTCGATGGCTCATCGTCGCGCAGTCCCATGCGGTCCGCATGACCGACGATGGCCGTGCCCTCGCCGCTCCTGGTCCAGTTGCCACAGGTCATGTCCTTGCCGGGAGGCGGGGCGGTGCCGTCCGCCTGCGTTCCGGTAAGAATGTCATGTTGATTGACGACGAACAGCCGCCCGGGAATGCGCCGGCCTTTTTCGGCATAGATGGTGTCGACGTTGATCTTGTTGTTGGCGGAATGCAGGTCGGCGACGCTCGCCGCAATCTGGACACCCATGGCGTTGACCCAGGGACCCTTGCCGATCCGGTCGCGCGCATTGACAGCCGGCTTGCCGCCTTCGGCTTGCGTGCTGAGATAGGCGCGCCAGGTCTTTCCACCTGCGCCGGCCTTTGCGGCCAGCGTCTCGCAGTGCCGGTCAGCACCCTCCAGACCACCGTAGTCGGCGCCGTTTGGCCCACCGGTGCTGGTGATAAAGAAGGTCATATTGGGATACTGCGGAGGCGGTTGCTGCGCGCCCGCCTCTGCACAAAAAAACAACGGCGCGATGGCCGCGACGGTGAAGGCAATTCCTCCGCGTTTCATTGGGTGTTGCTCCCTTTCAGGGTTTGGTTGGACCCGGAACACTAACCCTGCGCAATGCGGTTTCTTCCGGGACAAAAGGACGCCGGGGGTCCGGCAGGGCCGGTCGGCGCGCAACCGGGTCCGGTTGGGAGGGCTTGTCCCGATCACTGTCCCGTTCGACCAGGCGGATAGTCGGACGGATTGTTTTTCGTGTGACCACGGCAGCGAGGCAAGGTGAGACAGATCGTCCTCTATGCAAGGAAGCCCATCGCCGCTGGCATTTCGTGCTTGCTATTGACCATTGTGAAACGATGCTCGGAATTGGCATAGTGATGGGAAATTTCCCCTTTAAGGGGTAAATTTATATATTCTCGTTATTTATCATTATCTTATATGGCATTCCATCGAAGGAATATCTATTGACATTATTCCATAGAAGGAATAATACACCGACAAGTTCGAAGAATGGTGGAAGGGCCTAACCGAGGATCAACAGGAGGATTTCTCCGCGATTGTCCAGTTACTGACGGAGTACGGGCCGCAACTTCCTTTTCCCTATTCGTCAGGAGTTGAAAGCTCCAAGCATAACCACATGCGCGAGTTGCGTGTGCAGTCCGGCGGAAAACCACTTCGTGGATTTTATGCCTTTGATCCGAGGCGCACAGCGATCCTGATTGTTGGCGGCGACAAAACGGGAGACGACCGTTTCTACGAAAAGATGGTGCCAATTGCTGATCGTCTCTACGACGACCACCTCGCAGAGCTAAGAAAAGAAGGGTTGATCAAATGACTGGGCATCGTCCGTTTAGCGAGCTGACCAAAGGCTTCTCTCCGGTACGCAAGGCGCGCACAGCAGCGAAAGTGCATGCGTTAAAGGCAGAGATGGCTTTAGCCGACCTGCGTCAGGCTCGTGAACGCTCGCAGGAAGAACTTGCACGCGAACTGAGAGTGGGCCAACCGGCGGTCGCCAAGCTTGAAAAACGCGCCGATATGTATGTTAGCAATCTGCGACGTTATATTGAAGCACTTGGCGGCTCACTGGAGATTACTGCACGTTTTCCCGAAGGGGCGGTTAACATCACCAATTTCGGTGACTTGAAAAATTGAGACGAACACCAATCCTCTCGCGAAGCCGCGCCCGCAGCTTGATCCTCAAATCGAAGCTGGAACAATAAATACGCGCTCACGGATCGCATCGTGCCACCTTTCAGACTGACTAGCTGAAAGTGCGAAGGTGCCAAGGTGTCCGATAAAGATCGTGGCAACGCATGGTAGAGGAAATGGTCCTGGACAAGACGTTTGACGTCTTGGCAGCGATCAGTGGTCGAACCATAAGGATCGCGCGTATAAGTAATTGATGATGAAGGGTTATTAGTGGTCGGAGTGGCAGGATTTGAACCTGCGACCCCCTCGTCCCGAACGAGGTGCGCTACCAGACTGCGCTACACTCCGACTGAAGGCGGCCTTATAACCCCGGCACCCTTTCAGCCGCAAGGAGCGCATGATCCCGAAAAGTGGGAACCGGTTTTCGGAAAAGATCATGCGCAAGGAAACCAAAATTCGATGACCGCCGAGCCGGGAACACGGGTGATGAAGCCCGACAGCCAAGCGATCGAGGCCGCCGCGCGCTGCCTGCGCCAGGGCGGGCTGGTCGCGTTTCCGACCGAGACCGTCTACGGGCTCGGCGCCGACGCCGGCAACGGCGAGGCCGTGGCGCGCCTTTATGCCGCCAAGAGCCGGCCTGCCTTCAATCCGCTGATCGCCCATGTCGCCTCGCGCGAGGCCGCGCATCGGCTTGCGCGCTTCGATGCCGCCGCCGACGCGCTCGCCGCTGAATTCTGGCCGGGACCGCTCACGCTGGTGCTACCGAAACAGTCGGACTGCGGCGTGGCGGATCTCGCACTGGCCGGTCTCGACACCGTCGCCGTGCGCGTGCCCGCGCACCCTGTGGCGCACGCTTTGCTCGCCGCGTTCGGCGGCCCGATCGTTGCGCCATCGGCCAACCGTTCCGGCCACGTGTCGCCGACCTGCGCGGCGCATGTGCTCGCCGATCTGCGCGGCCGCATTGACATGGTGATCGATGCCGGCCCCTGCACGGTCGGCGTTGAATCGACCATCGTGTCCTGCCTCGACACGCCAACCTTGCTGCGCCCCGGCGGCGTGCCGCGTGCCGAGATCGAACGCGTGCTCGGACGCGCGCTGGCGGAGGCGCCGATCGCCGAAGACGCGCCACTTGCTCCCGGCATGCTGGCTTCGCACTATGCGCCGAAGGCGCGGCTGCGCCTCGATGCCGACGCCGCGCGCACGGGCGAAGCATTGCTCGCCTTCGGTGCGGCGCCCGCTGCGGCTGGCGTGACGCTCAACCTGTCACCGCGTGGTGATCTGATCGAGGCGGCCGCCAATCTGTTTTCGCATCTGCGCGCGCTGGATGCGTCAGGTGTAAAGTCCATCGCGGTCATGAAGGTGCCGCACGAGGGCCTGGGCGAAGCGATCAACGACCGGCTGGCGCGCGCCGCCGCGCCGAAAGCCGAAACACAGGAGGGCGCCCGATGAATCCGCAGCTTCGCCGCGCGCCCGCTCCCGAACTGCTGCCGAAATTCGCGGCGATCGTCGGCGCGCGATACGCCATCACCGATCCGGTGGCGCTCGAGCCCTATCTGATCGAAAGCCGCGGCATCTATCACGGCAAGAGCGCCATGGTGCTGCGGCCCGGCTCAGTCGAAGAAGTGGCGGCCATCCTCAAGCTCGCCAACGAGACCAGGACACCGGTCGTGCCGCAGGGCGGCAATACCGGTCTCGTCGGCGGACAGATTCCGTTCGACGGCGAACTGATCCTCTCGCTCACCCGCCTCGACAGGATCCGCGAGGTCGACCCGACCTCCAACACCATCACCTGCGAAGCCGGGGTGGTGCTCGCCAGGGCGCAGGAGGCAGCCGCAGGCGCCGACCGGCTGTTCCCGCTCTCGCTCGGCGCCGAAGGCAGCTGCACGATCGGCGGCAATCTCTCCACCAATGCCGGAGGGACCGCTGCGCTTGCCTATGGCATCGCGCGCGAACTGGTGCTCGGCCTGGAAGTCGTGCTGGCCGACGGGCGCGTGCTCAACGTCCTGTCGAAACTCAAGAAGGACAATACCGGATACGACCTGCGCCACATCTTCGTCGGCGCCGAAGGCACGCTCGGTGTCATCACCGCCGCGGTGCTCAAGCTGTTCCCGTGCCCGCGCGCGGTCGAGACCGCCTTCGCCGGTGTGCCGTCACCGGAAGCAGCGCTCAGGCTGCTGACCATGGCGCAGGCACGCGTCGGCGGCACAGTTACCAGTTTCGAGCTGATCATCCGCGACGTCATCGATTTTGCCCTGCGCCATGGCCACGGCGTGCGCGAGCCGGTTGCCGGTATCCACCCATGGTACGTGCTGATGGAGGTTTCCTCACAGCACGGCGGGAACCTGCACGACAGCCTTGAGAGCCTCCTGGCCGAGGCAAACGAGCAGGGCATCGTCACCGACGCAACCATTGCCGCCAGCATCGAGCAGTCGAAATCGTTCTGGCACCTGCGCCACATTCTGCCCGAAGTGCAGAAGCCGGAGGGCGGCTCGATCAAGCATGACATCTCGGTTCCCGTCGCCGCCGTGCCGGCCTTTCTCGCCGAGGCAACCACCGCGGTGCAGGCGTTGATCCCCGGCTGCCGGCCGGTGCCGTTCGGCCATCTCGGCGACGGCAATATCCATTTCAATGTCAGCCAGCCGGTCGGGGCCGATCAGGAAGCGTTCCTCAGGCGCTGGGACGAGGTCAATACCGTGGTCAACGAGATCGTGCTCAAGCATCACGGCTCGATTTCAGCCGAGCACGGCATCGGCAAGCTCAAGCGCGAGTCGCTGCCGAAGGTGAAGGACCCGGTGGCGCTCGAACTGATGCGCGGTCTCAAGCGCATGCTCGATCCCAACGGCATTCTCAATCCCGGCAAGGTGCTGTGAGCGTTTTCCAGGCCGTGCACTCATAAAATCAGTATCCAACGGCGACATTGGAGAGCGGATATCTTGCGCCAGCCGGCTGGTAGTATTGGGAATTCGGAACAATAATCACAGTGGGCGACATCGTGTCGTAAGAAATGGAGATTTCTTATGAGGGTGGCCTTTATCGGTCTTGGTAACATGGGGAGCGGTATCGCGAATTCCATCCTCAAGGCTGGATTTGATTTGACTGTTTACAATCGAACCCGCGAGAAAATGGAGCCTTTCCTCAGCAATGGCGCCAAGGGCGGTTCCAACCTCAGGGACACTGTGAAAGATGCCGATGTGGTCATGACCTCGTTGATGGATGACACGTCGGTACTCGATACTCTCAAAGGCGGCATCCTGGCGGGCATGAAGCCCGGGGCCATCCATATCGGGCTGACGACCATCTCACCCGAATGCGCAGACGAAGTTGCGAAGCTGCACATGAATACTGGCACCTTTTATATCGCTGGACCCGTCGTGGGACCCGCGTCGGCGGCAGGAGAGCTGCTCTCGCTGCTCGGCGGTGACCAAGATCGGGTCGGCGAGGTTGAGCCGTTATGCCGGGCCTATTCGAAAAAGGTTGTCAATGTCGACGAGCGGCACAGCGCAGCGAATGCACTGAAGCTCTGCATCAACTATACGGTCATCTCGCTTATCGAAATATTCAGCGAAGTTTACGCATTCGCCGACAAGGCGGGGGGCAATCTCGATGTGCTTATGAATTTTCTTCAGGACGCGATGGGCCATCCGGCGTTCAAGATGTATGCCGGCAAGCTGCGGGCGCGTGATTTTGCCGGTAAGGCCGGGTTTGCCATGACGGCTGGCCTGAAGGACGTCACCTTGATGTTGAAGGCGTCCGACCAGATCGGAGTGCCCATCGAAGTCGGACAGATAGTCAAAACGAAGATGGAGGCGGCGATCAAGGCGGGCATGGGTGAACGGGACTGGAGCTCGATCTACGAGATTACTCGAAAAAATGCCGGCCTTGTCTAACGATTGATCATAATCGCGTCGTGCGCCCTGATGTCTCCCACAAAACGGACAGGGCGGATTTATCAGTACACGCTTTAGAACAACGCCCCCTGCCCGTCATCTTTCCTGGCGCGTTTTGCTTTCGCGGGCTTGCCAACCTTCTCCTCCGCGGCCTCAAACTGTCCGGGCATGACCCGGTCGAGCAGCCGGGGATTGTCGTTGGCGGTGCGATTGACGGCGGTCGAAATCTCGTAGGCCTCGAGCAGATCGTCCGGCGCGGGCGCAATCAGCGCCGCGGCTGTCCTGGCGTCGACATTGGCAGTATCGAGCCAGAGGTCGAAACCTTCCGGCGGCACGATCACCGGCATGCGGTCATGGATCGGACCGAGCGTGCGGTTGGCCTTTGTGGTGACGATCGCCGCGGTTTCCAGTTCTTCGCCGTTCGGCCCGGTCCAGGTTTCCCACAGTCCCGCGAAGGCCAATGGCGCGCCGGTTTTTCCATGCACAAAAAACGGCCGCTTGCGCTCACCGGCCCGTTGCCATTCGTAGAAGCCGTCGGCCGGGATCAGACAGCGCCGCCGTTTCATGGCGGCGCGAAATGCCGGCTTCTCGGCCGCCGATTCCCCGCGCGCGTTGATCAGCAGGGTGAAGGCCTTCGGGTCCTTGACCCAGGACGGCAGCAGACCCCAGCGCACCAGCGCAAATTGCCGTTTGCCGTCCACCAGCCGCACGATCGGGATCGGCTGCGTAGGCGCGATATTGTAGCGGGGCGGGAAATTGGGCTGCTCCTGGTAGCGGAATAGCGCCCGGAGCGCTTCGGGCGCCGAGGTCAGCGTGTAGCGGCCGCACATATTCTATGAGCCCGATCTCTTGCTGGTGGCCTGATCTCTTGGGCGCTTAATCGCACCTTAACCCGCTACCATAACACTCCCTGCCGGCGGATTCGGGCGGCGGGGCGTTCATGAAATATCAGGATTGCGCCGACGCGGTGCAAGCGGCGGACCAGGAGGCCGATTATCCGGCCAGGCTTGCCGACGCCAATATCAACCCCGACACCGGGCTTGCCTCCGACTATCTCAATCATTTCAATGAGGCGATCATGCTGCTCGAAATGCTGTCGAGCAGCCCGGATTTTATCGACGACTTCCTGGCCTGGCGGCCGGTCAGCTATCGCGAGCACTTCACCGCCTCGCGCCTCAAGGGTCACGACATGGCAGTTGCCGCCTATGATTCCGCCGACCCCTATCTGCGCGGCTGCCTCGACACGCTGGCCGGCACCATGTCCGCGGTGCTCGAAGCCACGCGCGCCGCCATGAGCTCGAACATGCCGCCGGAGGCGGCAGCCACCTTGGCCAACCGCGCGGCCTCCTGGCTCAGACCGCAGGTCGCGCGCGCGAGTGCGGTCATCAACGGCGAAGGTAACGTCGAAGTCGATCAATTGATCGCGCCGCAAGAGGTGGTCGACCGGCTGATGAAAAGCTGAGCCGGTGGCAGACGCCCGCACCTATCCCGAGCGCCCCTTTCTCGCCGTCAGCGCGGCGATCATGCGTGACGGCAAGATCCTGGTGGTGCGGCGCGCGCGCAAGCCGGCACTCAATCTTTACACGCTGCCGGGTGGCGCGGTGGAAACCGGAGAGACGCTTACCGAAGCGGTGCGGCGCGAGGTGCGCGAGGAAACGCAGCTTGACGTCGAGCCGGTCGCGATCGCAGGCCATCGCGAAGTCATCGTGCGCGACGCGCAAGGCCGCGTCGAGCGGCATTTCGTCATCCTGTGCTTCGCCGCGCGCTGGATCGCGGGCGAGCCGGTGCTCAACGAAGAACTCGACGACGCGCGCTGGCTCATTCCCGCCGAATTGTCGTCCTTGCGCACCACCGATGGTCTGGCCGAGATCGTCGCCGCCGCCTTCGAGCGCCTCGGCCGGTAGGCCGGCGCGCCTGCCTTGCGGTTGCCGCAGAGCGGGGGCATATCAAGCGCCCATGACCGGACGCAAAATGACCAGGCCCAGGCGCGTGACGCGCGTTCTGACCATCGGCTCGATGCTGCTGTGCCTTGCGCTGCCGGCGCGTGCCGTGGAAGCCACCGCGCCATTCGACGGCGAACTGCAGCGACTCGCCGAGATCCTGGGCGCCCTGCACTATCTGCGCGCGCTCTGCGGGGCCAACGAAGGACTGAAATGGCGCAACGAGATGCAGGCCCTCATTGACGCCGAGGCGCCCGAGGGCGAACGGCGGCGCAAGATCGTTGCCGGCTTCAATCGTGGTTACCACGGCTTCCAGCAGACCTATCGCACCTGTACCCCGGCCGCAGACGTTGCAATTCGGCGATATCTCGACGAAGGCGCAAAAATCGCCCGTGAAATCACGGCAAGATACGCCAATTAAACCGGCCCCAATTAACCTTCCTCCCAGTTGCGGGCTTGGTGCGCGGAACTTGCGTGGTAACGTTCCACCGGGACTTGGGACTGGCGTCTGCAACGGACGCCCGGGGACAAAGGTAAAAATGACCGCAACGAGTGGATCCACGCACGCGCGCGAACCGGTAGCCGACCACGAGCAGAAGCGCGTGGCGCTCGGCTACCTGCATGAAGCCTGGGCGGAAGCGCGCCTTGACGGCATCGACGGCGATTGCCTGGCGCAGGCCTGCCTGTTTGCGGCATTTGCGGAATTCGTCTCGACCTACGGCGAAGAAGCGGCCGCGACATTCGCGGAAGGACTGGGTCCGCGCATCCGCAACGGTGAATTCTCGGTCGATCAGTCACGGCAATAGACGCCGAGACGACACAAGAAATTTTTCTGCAAATTTGAATCTGTCAGGCGTTCGTGATGCGCAGGCCGTAATGGCGCGCGAGCACGGCGTCGACATCGGCCGGGTAGAACGGCTTCTTCAGGAACGACAGCGCGCCCATTGATCGCGCGCGATCGGCGACGGCCCTGTCGACCGTCGGGCTCATGATGACCACCGCCACGTTTGCGTTCGAGCGCTTGAGCTCCGCCAGTGTCTCGAAGCAATCGAGACCGGGCATATCGAAATCGAGAAATGCAATGGCGAATTTTCCGCCACGCAACTGGTCGAGTGCGGCGGCGCCGTCCGCGGCCTCGTGAATATCCAGCGCGAAACGGCTGGCCGATAAGATCTTGTGCACGATGCCGCGCATGGTCCGGGAATCGTCCGCGATCAAGACGCGGGCGGGGATTTTCGCACGCGCGCATCGCTCGACCAGCCTGCGCGCCTCCTCCGAATTGGCTGGCCGCGTCAACAGGCCATCAACGTCATCGAAGTACGGGCTTCCGCGCGGTGCCGAAATGACAATGAGCGGCGTCGGTTTTGCCGCCGCGCGGGCGGCGCCGATGACGGCAGACTTGTCGGCATGGGACAGTTCGCCGTCGACGACACAAATTTCGACGCCGCCCCCGGCGAGGGTCTTGAGCGCGGACGCGGCGTCTTCGGCGGAAAATTCGATCGGGACTGACGCCATCGCGGCGCCTTGCTGCCACATATCCACCTGCGGCCGCGATTCGGTGACGACCAGCATACGGAGCGAGACCAGATCGTCGCTCATGGCTTCATGCCCTCCCCCATCCCGACGCTCCGACCGGGCAAGGGGTGCGTCAATACTGGTGATAGACATCCACGACCCGAATGCAATTCCACAGAATTATCTTGAGTACAAAGTCTGGGGACAAGTTGTTGCGGATAAAACCGATGCAGTCCGGGCAACCGCTAGCTTGCCAGCGTTTCCAGGAACCGCACGCGCTCGCCTTGAGCCGGCGTCGTGAGGCTTCCCTCCCACATGACCTTGCGCCCGCGCACCAGCGTGCCGACCGGCCAGCCCGAGACCGTCACGCCGTCATAGGGCGTCCAGCCGGCGCGCGAGGCGACCCAGTTGTCACGGATGGTTTCGCGTCGCTTGAGATCGACCACGGTCAGGTCGGCGTCGTAGCCGGCTGCGATGCGGCCCTTGGCGGCGATGCCGAACAGCCGCGCGGGACCGGCGCTGGTGAGATCGACCAGCCGCAACAATGAAAGCCGCCCGGCGTTGACGTGATCGAGCATGATCGGCACCAGCGTCTGCACGCCTGTCATCCCGGACGGGCTGGCAGGGTAGGTCTTTGCTTTTTCTTCCGCGGTATGCGGCGCGTGATCGGAACCGAGAACGTCGACGACACTCTGGTTGAGCCCGCGCCAGATAGCCGCGCGATGGGCGGCATCGCGCACCGGCGGATTCATCTGCGCGCGGGTGCCGAGGCGCTCGTATGCGCCGGGACCCTCAAGCGTGAGATGGTGCGGCGTGGTTTCGACCGATGCCACGTCCTTGTGGTGCGCGAGAAATTCCATTTCCTGCGCGGTCGATACATGCAGGACGTGCACGCGTGCGCCGGTTTCCTGCGCGATTGCGACCAGGCGCTGAGTCGCCTTGAGCGCGGCGATCTCGTCGCGCCAGACCGGATGCGAGCGCGGATCGCCCTCGACGCGGAGATTTTTGCGCTCGTTCAGGCGCGGCTCGTCTTCAGCATGAAACGATGCACGGCGGCGGATGACCTTGAGCACCGAGCGCAATCCGGCATCGTCGGCAATGAGCAGAGAGCCGGTCGACGAACCCATGAACACCTTGATGCCGGCACAGCCCGGCAGCCGTTCGAGCGAAGGCAGATCCCTGGTGTTGTCGCTGGTGGCGCCGACGAAGAAGGCGAAATCGCAATGCATGCGGTGGTGGCCGCGCCTGACCTTGTCGGTAAGCGTCTCCGCGCTCACCGTGAGCGGATCGGTGTTGGGCATTTCGAACACCGCCGTGACCCCGCCCATGACCGCCGATAGCGAGCCGGATTCCAGATCTTCCTTGTGGGTCAGGCCGGGTTCGCGGAAATGCACCTGCGTATCGATCACGCCCGGCAGGAGGTGCAATCCGCGGCAGGCGATCACCTCGCCGGCGGACGCGCGCGAAAGGTCGCCGACGGCCGCAAAACGGCCCTCCCTGATGCCGAGGTCACGCACGCCCTCGCCGTCATGATTGACCACGGTGCCGCCCTTGAGGATCAGGTCGTAGGATTCGGCCATATTTGCCCTCATGCTGAGGAGGCCGCCAACGGGTCCGCGCGAAGCGCGGCCCGATGACAGGCTCCGCGGCCGTCTCGAAGCATGAGGGCAAATTCGCTTTGCAGCCTCATCCTTCGAGACGCGGCCTTCGGCCGCTCCTCAGGATGAGGCAGGGCTTGAGAGACCGCCAACAGCGCTTACGTTTCGCCGCGAGTTCTGGCAAGAGACTAGTGTGGTGGTTCAGAAGTTCGCTTCGTTCTTGCAGCGAGTCCTCCAAGCGAACTTCTGAACCAAAACCACACTAGAATCATAACTTTGCTCGTGTCCTTCGAATCCGAAGTTCGCTTCATGAGCTGGCTGCATGATCAAGCGAACTTCGGATTCGGGACACTAGCGCAAGATTGAGACTTGGGAATCCACATGCAGGCAGCACTTCTCCCCGACCGTGGCGTGGTCAAGGTCGCCGGTGACGACGCCCGGCACTTCCTTAACGGCCTGGTGACCAACGATACGGCCAAGGTCGCGCCCGGTGCGCCGCGCTATGCCGCGCTGCTGACACCCCAGGGCAAGATCATCGTGGATTTCATCGTTGCCGAAGCGGAGCCCGATGACGGCGGCGGATTTTTTCTCGACTGCCCGCGCGCGCTCGCCGGCATGCTGGTCGAGAAGCTCACGTTCTACAAACTGCGCGCCAGGGTCACGATCGAGGACCTGTCGGAATTGCTCGGGGTGATGGCGTTCTGGGACGGCGCCGGATTGAGCGAAGACGGACTGTCCTATCCCGATCCGCGGCTGCCGGCACTCGGCACGCGCAGCATCCTGCCGCCGCAGCTCGCCGGCGAAGCCGCAGCCGCGCTGGGCGCAACGCTGGTCGAGGCATCGGCCTACGACGCACACCGGATCGCGCTGGGTGTTCCGCGCGGCGGCGAGGACTTTGCCTATCTCGACACCTTCCCGCACGAAGCCGACATGGATCAGCTTGCGGGTGTCGATTTCGACAAGGGCTGCTATGTCGGCCAGGAAGTCGTCTCGCGCGTCGAGCACCGCGCCAGCGCGCGCAGCCGGATCCTGCCGGTCGCCTTTGAGGAATTCGTGGCCTCGTCCGGCCTGCCGGTGATGGCGGGCGAGAAACAGGTCGGCACGCTCGGCACCGCCGCCAAAGGCCGCGGCCTTGCGCTCGTCCGGGTTGACCGGGTGGCGGACGCGATTGCGGCCGGAACACCGCTCACGTGCGGCAACATGCCGATCAGGCTGGTGAAGCCGACCTGGGCGAACTTCGCCTGGCCGGGTGAGGCAAAAAGCCCTTCATGAACGCGGTCCTGCATCCCGACGGCCTGAAGCGCTGCCCGTGGCCGAAACAGGATCCGCTCTACGTCGCCTACCATGACGAGGAATGGGGCGTGCCGGAATTCGACGACCGCGCACTTTATGAGAAACTCGTGCTTGATGGCTTCCAGGCCGGACTGTCCTGGATCACCATCCTGCGCAAGCGCGACAATTTCCGGCGCGCCTTCAACAATTTCGATCCGGAAAAAATCGCGCGTTATCCAAAACGCAAGATCGAGTCGCTGATGAAGGATGCCGGCATCGTGCGCAACCGCGCCAAGATCGAGGGCGCGGTCTCCTCGGCGCGCGCCTGGCTGAAGATCATGGAGAGCGGTCCCGGATTTTCGGATTTGTTATGGGACCACCTCGACGGCACGCCGAAGCAGAACAGGTTCCGCAGCATCAAGGAGGTGCCGGCGGAGACAGAACTGTCACGCAAGATGTCCAGGGAACTGGCGGGCCGCGGTTTCAAGTTCGTCGGACCGACCATCGTCTATGCCTTCATGCAGGCGGTCGGCATGGTCAACGATCACCTGGTCACCTGCCACCGGCATGCCGCATGCGCCCGGCTCGTCAAACGCAGATGAAAAAGACGGCCAGAGGCAGGATTCCACCGCGCGCCTGGCAGCGCATGCTGTCCGGGCGGCGGCTGGATTTGCTCGACCCCTCGCCGCTCGATATCGAGATCGAGGACATCGCCCATGGGCTCGCGCGGGTCGCGCGCTGGAACGGCCAGACCAGGGGCGGGCACATCTATTCCGTTGCGCAGCACGCGCTCCTGGTCGAGGCGCTGGCGCGCGCCAAAGTGCCGGGGCTCGCTCCGGCCGGCCGCCTCGCGGTGCTGTTGCACGACGCACCGGAATACGTGATCGGCGACATGATCTCCCCGTTCAAGGCGGTGATCGGCGACAGCTACAAGTCGGTGGAGAAGCGGCTGCTCGCCGCCATCCATTTGCGTTTCGGACTGCCGGCAAGGCTGACCGACACATTGCAGAACCTGATCAAGGCGGCCGACCGCAACGCCGCCTATCTCGAGGCCACACGGCTGGCCGGTTTCGAGCCGGCCGAGGCGCGGCGTTTTTTCGGTCCGCCGCCGAAATTCTCCGCCGCCCTGGAGCGCGACTATCTGACGCCGTGGCCGGCCGGCACCGCTCAAACGCGCTTCCACGAACGCTTTGAAAAGCTTCTCAGAGGCTGACACCTTTCGTTCACCTTCGCCCGTCATAGATATGACAAAAGAGTCAGGCTCCAGTCGTATTCATGATCCACGTCTGCTCACTTGCGCGCCTGCACGCCACGGTCGATGAGACCGGCGCCCGCCATGTCGTCACCATTCTCAAGCACAGCGATCGAGTCGTGCTGCCGGGCCATATCGCTCCGCAGAACCACCTCGTGCTCAGTGTCGATGACATCGCTTCGCCGATGGACGGCTTTGTCGCGCCCGGCCACGAACACGTGGAGCGGCTGATCGAATTCGTCGGTCACTGGGACCGCACGGCCCCCATGGTGGTGCACTGCTTTGCCGGCATCAGCCGCTCGACCGCCGGCGCCTATGTGGCGGCATGCGCCCTCAATCCGGACCGCGACGAGTTGCAGATCGCCTGGACGATCCGGCGCGCCTCGCGCACCGCCCAGCCCAATGCGCGTATCGTCTCGATTGCCGACCGGGTGCTGAAACGGAAGGGGCGTATGGTGCGCGCCATCGAGACCATCGGCCCGGGCGACGCGGCCATGGAAGGCCACCCCTTCCGGCTCGATCTGGCCTGACCGGCTTTACGTCGGAGTTGTCCACGCCCGCTATCCTGTAGCCTCGCGGACATCTACCATCGCCGCATTCCATGGAATCAGGGGCGGGCGATGGTGGAAATTCTGGGCGTGCTGCTAATTTTGGCGTTTCCCGTCATTTCCATCGTCGCACTTGTGATTGCGCTGGACGCGCGCGGTCGTGTGCGGGAATTGCAGACCCGGCTCGTCGCACCGGGAACAGACCAACCGGCACCGCCCATGCCGGCTCCCATGCCGGCTCCGCCCAAGCCGGCACCATCCCGCGAGCCAATCGCCCCGCCGGCCGCCGCGCCGCCCGAAGCACCACCCGCAGCCGTCGAGCAACCGGCAGCAGACATCGCGCCGCCGCCGATGCCGCCCCGCGCCTCCGTACCGCCGGCCGCCGCCGCGCCTACCTCGACCACGTTCGAGGAACGATTTGGCACCCAATGGATCGTGTGGATCGGCGGGCTTGCGCTGGCGCTCGGCGGAATCTTCCTCGTGCGCTATTCGATCGAACAAGGCCTGCTCGGACCGGGCGTACGGATCTTTCTGGCCGCAGTGTTCGCGGCCGTGCTGATCGGCGCGGGCGAATGGACACGACGGACGGAAATCGCGTCGGGCATCACCGTGCTTCCGAGCCGGCACGTTCCAAGCATCCTCACCGCCGCAGGCACGGTCACCGCCTACGCCACCGTTTACGCCGCCTATGCGCTTTATGGTTTCCTTTCGCCGGTTGCGGCCTTCATTCTTCTTGGCCTGGTCGCGCTGGCGACGCTTGCCGCAGCGCTGCTGCACGGGCCGGGGCTCGCCGGCCTTGGTCTCATCGGCGCCTTCGTCACACCGGTGCTCGTATCCACGGACGCCCCGAGCTACTGGGCGCTCTACATCTATCTCGCAATCGTCACCGCCGCAGCGTTTGCGCTGGCGCGCATGCGGCTGTGGCGCTGGCTCGCGATCACGGCGGTCGTTCTGGGCGCGCTCTGGACACTGCCGGGCATCGACTACCCGCATGTGGATGCGCTGGAGGCACATCTGTTTTATGTGGTCGCCGGCTTCGCGCTGGCGGCGGCGCTCATTGTTTCCGGATTGTATCTTGGCCCCGACGCCGAGCCGGGACAAATCGACGAGATATCTTCGGGTGCAATCAGCGCCTATCTGATCGCCGCGACTATCCTTGTGCTCGCAAGCCTTCATGATTCAGGCGCACTCATTGTCTTCACGATCCTGACGGCGGCGACGGTGGTCGTTGCCTGGCGGACGGACGCCGCGCTCTATGCACTGCCGGTCGCCGGATTGATGGCAGTCCTGGTCATGGTGCACTGGATCGCGCCGACGGGCTTCGAGAGCCTTGTGTATCCCGCCGGCGTCACCCGCGGCGCCATTCCCGGTCCGCCGACCGGAAGCAGTTTGCATCTCGTGCTCGGCGCGCTGTTTGCAGGCCTGTTCGGGTTGTCGGGCTACGCCGCGCAAGGTCGCTCCGAAAATCCCCAGGTCCCCCTGCTCTGGAGCATCACGGCGGCAATTGCTCCGATCGCCATCCTGATCGCGCTCTATCTGCGCGTCACTGAATTCGACCGTTCGATTCCGTTTGCCGGCCTCGCACTGGCGCTGGCAGCGCTCTACGGCTATGGCACCGAGCTCCTGAGCAAACGCCCTGCGCGCCCGGGTCTGGCGGCATCGGCCGCGGTCTTCGCTGCCGCGGCCGTGGCCGCGCTGGCATTGGCGCTGACGTTTGCGCTCGACAAAGGCTGGCTCACCATTGGCCTCGCCCTGATGGTTCCCGGCATTGCGTGGATTTCCGAACAGCGGCCGCTGCCGGCGCTGCGCTACCTCGCCGCCGCCATTGTCGTGCTGGTATTGCTGCGCGTGGGCTACGAGCCGCGCATCGTCGGCGATGACGTCGGCACGACGCCGATATTCAACTGGCTTCTGTACGGCTACGGCGTGCCGGCCGCAGCGTTCTGGTATGCCGGCTCCCTGTTGCGCCGGCGCGCCGACGACGTGCCGGCACGCATGGCCGATTCCGCTGCGATCCTGTTCACGGTCCTGCTCGCTCTGCTTGAAATTCGTCATTTCATGAACAACGGAGATGTCTTCCGGAATTCCACGGCACTGGCCGAAGTCGCCATGCAGGTCTCGGTCGGTCTCGCCATGACCATCGGCCTCGAATGGTTGCGTGGACGCAGCAGAAGCGTCGTGCACGATCTCGGCGCGTTGCTTGTCGGCGCGGCAACGCTGGCAGCGATCGTGCTCGGGCTCCTGTTGGCCCTCAATCCGCTGCTGACCGGCAGACCGGTCGGCGGCGCGTTCTTCAATCTCGTGCTGCTCGGCTACGGCATTCCCGCGGTGCTGGCGGCAATATTGGCATTGTTCGCGCGCAAGACGCGGCCGCTTGCCTATCGTTTCATTGCGGCGACCACGGCGGTCGTGCTGTTCATCGCGTATCTGACACTGGAAGTCCGCACGCTGTTCCACGGCCCAATACTGACGCGCGGTCCGACGACCGATGTCGAGCAATACACCTACTCCACCGTCTGGCTCATTTTCGGCGTCTTGCTCCTGATAGCCGGATTGTTGCTGCGCTCCCAGCCCGCGCGTCTGGCATCCGCCGCAGTCATCGCGCTGACCATCGCCAAGGTCTTCCTCATCGACATGTCGGGGCTGACCGGTATCTTCCGCGCGTTATCGTTCATCGGACTGGGCGCCGTGCTTGTCGGCATCAGCCTGCTGTACCAGCGGCTGCTGTTCCCGGCGCGCGATGCCGCTATAACGTCGGGCGCAACTGACGCAGGCCGCAGTCATGAATAAGCGTGCGATGGAATACGGCGTGGTATCGCCGGAGGTTCTCAAGTCCTATGACGGGCTCGGTTTCCTCAAGGCGATCATCGACGGAACGGTGCCCAATCCGCCGATCAGCGAACTGTTGGGCTTTCATCTGATCGAAGTTGAAGACGGGCGGGCGGTGTTCGAAGGCTTGCCCGAATTCCGTCACTACAATCCGATCGGCACCGTGCACGGCGGCTTCGCCGCGACGTTGCTCGATTCAGCACTTGGCTGCGCGATCTTTTCAACAATCGCCAAGGGCGATGCCTGGACCACACTGGAACTCAAATTCAATCTGGTGCGCCCACTCACCAAGGATACCGGCCCGGTGCGCGCGGAAGGCCGGATCGTCCACCGCGGCCGTACCGTGGCCACCTCGGAAGGCGATCTGACCGATCGCGCGGGCAAGCTCTATGCCCACGCCACGACGACCTGCATGATTTTTCCGGCGAAAGGCTGAACGGCGCCTTGCGTGAATGTTTTGTGTCGAAGTGGCAGCTTCAAGCACTGGATGCTCCCTCTCCCCGTTGGGGAGAGGGTTGGGGTGAGGGGGATCGTAACTCTCGAAAGTTTGTGACCCCTCACCCGGATCGCCATTACGCGTCGAAGACGCGCATAAACGCGCTTATGGCGATCCGACCTCTCCCAACGGGAGAGGTGAAGAGAGTGCGTGGCGCTGCCTGATTAAAATTAAACCGATCTGGTTTTAGTTGTTGTCGGCCGTCAGCGAAGGCCGCAGCGCCAGCGCACGCGGGCTACGCTGCACGCGATGCGCGACGGCCGCATGGCCGGCGCGGGTGAATTCGCAATACGCAAAGCCGAGGCCCGAAATCGAGCCGCGGAATGAATCAGCGTCGTGCTTTTCGAGATTGAAGCACGGCTGGATCGGCAGGCCGCGCAGCGAGGCGCAAACCGACTCGCCTTTCACCTGCAGCGTGTTGGCTGGCAAGCGGGCATAGCGCACCGGACCGGAGCCCTGGAACTGGATCGAGCCGACCACCGAACCGTCGGCATGGACGCGGCCCTGGCCACGCGTTCCTTCGAAACAGGTGTAGGTGAATAGTTTGCCGATCACGAAGCGACGCGCTTCCTGCGCCGTCATCTCGCCGGCAACCGCCGGCAGGGCGGCCAACAGGCCGGCCAGTACTGCAACTCCGCGCACCATCCCCGTTACTCCAACCAACGCCTACAATTACCGAACCACTGGCCAGTTCATCAAGCCTAATGAATTATGCCAGCTGTTCGTCGATAAATCCTGAATGCGTTTACCCGATTTTGACCACGATGCGACCGCGGACCTGGCCGGCCAGGATGGACGGGGCGGTTTCCAGGACGTCCGAAAGGCCGATTTCCCGGGTGATTGAGGCCAGTTTTGCGCGATCCAGGTCGGTTTCCAGGCGTTTCCATGCCTCCCGGCGGCGCTCGATCGGGCACATCACGGATTCGATGCCGTAAAGACACACCCCGCGAAGAATGAACGGCGCAACCGAGGACGGTAAGTCCATGCCGCCGGCCAATCCACAGGCCGCGACCGCCCCGCCATAACGGGTGATCGACAACAGGTTTGCCAGTGTCGTGGAGCCGACCGAGTTGACGGCACCGGCCCAACGTTCCTTGGCCAACGGCTTCGCCGGACCCGAAAGCTCCTTGCGATCGATGATTTCGGCAGCGCCCAGGCCCTTGAGATAGTCGGCCTCCTGCGGACGCCCGGTGACGGCGCTGACGCTGAAGCCGAGCCTGGAAAGGAGCGCAATGGCGACCGAACCGACGCCACCGGCGGCACCGGTCACCGCAACCGGCCCGCTCTCAGGGGTAAGGCCGTGGCGCTCCAGAGCCATCACCGCCAGCATGGCCGTGTAGCCGGCCGTGCCGATCGCCATGGCGTCGTGCGCGTTCATGGTTCTGGGCAGCGCCACCAGCCAGTCGCCCTTCACCCTCGCCTTCTCCGCGTAGGCGCCGAGATGGGTCTCGCCACAGCCCCAGCCGTTGAGGATGACCTTGTCGCCCTTCTTCCATGCCGGATGCGTGGATGCTTCCACAGTGCCCGCGCCGTCGATGCCGGCGATCATCGGAAAGCGCCGCACCACCGGCGCCTGGCCGGTGATGGCAAGTCCATCCTTGTAGTTGATCGTGGAATATTCGGGCCGGAAGGTAACGTCGCCATCCATCAGATTGGCTTCGTCAAAATCGGTGAGCGCGGCCCTGGTGCCGCTATCCGCCTTCTCGACCACGATCGCCCTGAATGTCGCCACGCGCGCCTCGCCGCTTTCCCGTTCGGGGCATTCTTGGCGCGCGTGAGCGCCGCGTGCAAGCGCTTTAGGCTGCGGCCACAGCCGCGCGCGCGATCGGCTTTTCGATGATGGGCAGGTTGATGAGGGCCGAGATGACGCCGAGCGCCACCGAAAGCCACCACACCACATTGTAGGAGCCCGTCGTCGTGTACAACAGCCCGCCCAGCCAGACGCCAAGGAAGCCGCCGACCTGATGGCTGAAGAATGCGAAGCCGAACAGCGTGGCCATCCAGCGGGTGCCAAACATGATCGCCACCAGAGCGGACGTCGGCGGCACCGTCGACAGCCACAGCAGGCCCATCACCGCGCCGAACACGATTGCCGAGCCATTGGTCACCGGCAGGCTGATGAACGCAATCACCGCCAATGACCTCAGGACATAGATGATCGACAGCAGGTAGCGTTTGGGCATGCGGTCGATCATCCAGCCGGCCGTGATCGACCCGACGATGTTGAACAGTCCGATGGTGCCGATCGCCCAGGCGCCGGCATCCACCGACAGACCGCGATCAACAAGATAAGCCGGCAAGTGCACGGTGATGAACAGCAACTGGAAGCCGCAGGTGAAGAAACCGAGCACCAGCAGCACGTATGAGCGATGGCCGAACGCTTCTGCCAGCGCCTGCAGCAGGGATTGCTGGACGGCGGCACCGGGTTTTTGGCTCATGTCCATGGGCGGCGTCCGCACGGCGAACGCGAGCGGAATGACCAGAAGCGTGATGACACCGAACGCGACCAGTGCGTGTTGCCAGCCGAACCATTGGATAAAACCCACCGCCAATGGTGAAAACAGAAACTGGCCGAATGAGCCGGCTGCCGTGCCGACGCCGAAAGCGAGCGAGCGCATATGCGGCGGCATCAACTTGCTGAAGGCCGCAATGACGATGGTGAACGAAGACCCGGCGATGCCGAGGCCGGCGAGTACGCCGGCCGAAAGATCAAGCGCACCTGGCGTTGTCGAATACGCCATCAGCACGAGACCAATACAGTAGAGCATCGCACCGGCCGAGAGCACGCGTAACGAGCCAAAGCGGTCGGCGATGGCGCCCATGAAGGGTTGCGCGGTACCCCAGACGATCACCTGGATCGCCAGCGCCAGCGAAAATACTTCGCGGCTCCAGCTGTTCGCCGCCGACATCGGCGTCAGAAACAGCCCGAGCGCGGCGCGCGGTCCGAATCCGATTGCCCCGATCAGGCAGCCGCAGACGAGAATCACCATGGGCGTGCGCCACGCGCCGGCCACGCCAGGCCTTCCCGCTTCCGATTGCACCGCCATTTTCGAGGTCCCGGACCTGTTACGAGCGCCCGCGGTCACCGCGAACGGACCGGGACCATATAGGGCCAGGGTGCCCGGCCAAAACGAATATTCGTGATCCTAGCCATTTGCTCCGCGCATGGCTCGACGCGAACACCCCCCTATTTTCGCGCATTCTTGCGCGCATAGGCTTGCCCTTCCTCCGATCGGAGCCATTCCAGGCTGTGGCTCACCGGATGTTCCTGTTCTTCCTTGATGGCTTCCTGTTCCGTCAGTTTCGCGTCGCCCCAGGTCGGCTCATCGGAGCCATCGCCCCACGCACGCGGGCGATAGAAGGTGTGCACGCCGAGCTTGTAGATCTTCTTCATCTCGTTGACCCAGTCCGGGTGCACCCAATAGGCGTGATAGTGGGTGGCTTTGGCCACCTCCGGCATCCAGAGTTTGCCGTCAAGCATGTCGCGGGCGATGTGTTGCGCGCGCGCCCAGGCATCGGGTTCGGTGACGACGTCGGGAATGCCGTCACAAGCGAAGGTGAACTGACACGCAAGATGGCGATGCGCATTCTGATAGACGACGTCGCAGACGTCGTTGGGATAAAATGGCGAGAACACCCGGTTCATCACTACCTGGGCGACTGCGATCTGCCCCTTCACCGCTTCGCCACGCGATTCAAAATAGACCGCATTGGCAAGACATCTTTCCGCCTTGGCGCGCGCGCTGCCGGTGAGTGCGAGGCGCTCCGCCGGTGAATGCGGTCGCTGATCGATGCCGGTGACTTCGCCCTTTTTGGCGATACTTTCTCCGCCATTCCGGTCGACGCTCATGCCCGGCGAAACGAGTGCAGACTCCTTGATGTCCGGGTCGCCGGACGTGCGGGCGGCCATGACCACCGGCGCTTCGCCCGGTGCCCAGGGCTTGATCTGTTCCTGCTCCGACGCCATCGGATCGGCGCCGAAAAAGATTCGCCCGGAGGTCTTGCCGTTCCCGGCATCCGTTGCGGACGGCGAAAGATTGGCCGGTGGAATATCGGCATAAGGCAGTTCAATGCTCGACGACGGCGGTCCTTCGTCGGGCACGCCGCCGAATTCATATTCCGAATATGGCTCGAAGCGGCCTTCGGCCTTGTCGGATTTGAGTGGCGCGTCGGCTTGCCCCTGTGGAACCGGTTCGATCGGCAAAGCCGGCGGCAACGGCGGCAATGGTTGACGCGAACGCGAGATCAGCGAGTTGCGTTTGTCCCTGCGGTTGACGGTGGGAAATCGCAGCGGTGCATTCGCGTCGCCGAGCGGCTCGGCCCCGATCGAAGCCGTGACGTCGGAAGGATCGAAATTGGCCAGGGCATAGAGCGGCGCATGCGGCATGGCGGTGCCGATCGGACTAGGCATGCTGAACCTGGCGGCATGAATTGTTCCGAAGGGCGAGGCGATTACGTGGTTGTGCCAGCGCTCGGCGACTGCCGGCCGGCGTGCCAGCAGCGCGCCGAGATCCTGAAAGCCGATCTGACCGGGCGGCAATATGATGACCAACGCGCCGAGGGCGATCGGCGCAAACCTCCGTTGGCCACGCAAACTGAATTTCTGGACGCTCACGCAACACCCGCAACACAGACGCGTGCCGGCATGGCCGCCGCAGCGGCGACAATGCGACAGATTTTGTTATGGACTGATTAACCTTGCGAACCTGTTAACCGCGCGGCGGCCGCCCTCGCAGCCCCGATTTCCGCAATCCAGGATTCACGCGGACTTGATGTGAATTATGCCGCGCGGAAATTGCCCGCGGTCATGACGGCAAGGTTTCAGAAAGGAATATTAACCATATCGCAATCGCTCCTGCACAATATCGGCGCGCAGCATTCGAACCGGGCCAGGCATGCATCTCCTTCACCTTCCTTCGACCGCCCTGGGTCAGGCGATCGTGTTCGCCGGCGTCGGCATTGTTGCGCTGGCGTTTCTCGCAATGCTGTGTCGTCGCCTGAGCATACAAAACCGCCAGCTGTCCACGGCGCTCAACAACATGTCGCAAGGGCTGAACATGTTCGATGCGCAGGGCCGCATCACGCTGCTCAATCAGCGTTATCTCGACATGTACAAGCTGTCAGCCGACGTCGTGAAGCCGGGCTGTACGCTGCGGGAATTGCTTCAGCACCGAAAGGAAACCGGCCTGTTTTCCGGCGAGGTCGAGCCCTATTGCCGCAAGATCCTGGAGGACGTGGCACAGCGCAAGAGCATGTCGCATTTTGTCCCGGCCAGTGACGGCCGCATTGTGCTCGCCAAGAACGAGCCGCTGCCGGGCGGCGGATGGGTTTCGACGCACGAGGACGTGACCGAACAGCGGCGCGCGGAGGAAGAACGCAGCGCCATCCGCGACCAGGAGAAGCGCCGCGCTGCCATTGACACGGCGATCGCTTCGTTCCGGCCGCAGGTCGAAAAACTCCTGTCGAGCGTGAGCGGCAGCGCGACCGACATGCGCACCACGGCGAATGTGTTGTTCGGATCCTCCGAGCAGACCTCGCAGCGCGCCGAGAGCGCCGCGCAGGCATTCAACGAAGCGTCCAGAAACGTGGAGACTGCGGCGGTTGCGTCGGACGAGCTGTCTCACTCGATCTCCGAGATCAGCCGTCAGCTTACCCACACGACCAGTATCGTGGGCATGGCAACCGGCGAGGCACGCTCGACCGACAGCGAAATTGCGGGCCTGGCTACCGGCGCACAGAAGATCGGCGACGTCGTCAAGCTCATCCACAACATCGCCGGGCAGACCAACCTGCTCGCACTCAACGCCACCATCGAAGCCGCGCGTGCCGGCGAGGCCGGCAAGGGTTTTGCCGTAGTCGCTTCGGAAGTGAAATCTCTGGCGGTGCAGACCGCCAAGGCGACCGAGGACATCGCCAACCATATTCTCGCCGTGCAGAATTCGACTTCAGGCGCGGTCGACGCGATCCGGCAGATCGCCGCGCGCATGCAGGAAATCGATCAGAATTCCTCGGCGGTCGCAGCGGCGGTGGAAGAGCAGAGCGCAGCGACCGGAGAAATTTCCCACAATGTCGCAAGCGCCGCGGAAGGCACCGGCCACGTTGTGAAGGTCCTTGGCGAGGTGACGGGCGCGGCGACCGAGACCCGCTCGTCGGCACAGGTTGTGCGCGAAGCTTCGGAAACGGTGGAAACCGCCGTCTCCAATCTCCGCCTCGAGGTGGAAGACTTCCTCACCAAGGTCGCGGTGTAACGCCCGCTACTATTGCCGCTCCCGCCCTGGCAACCAGGCAGCATTCTGCTTTCCGCTCGTCCCCGCAAAAGCGGGGACCCAGGGGCTTCTTGTTGGAGAGTCAAAGCAATTGTCTCTGGATTCCCGCTTGCGCGGGAATGAGCGGGCGAAGCCATGCATCAACTTGAACTGATTTTGCTCTGAATCGCGCCGAAGTTCACGCAGCGAGCGGAGGCCGGGTCGGCGGACTCCGGACCGTTGAAGCTTGCAGTGCAGGCGGAAGCGAGCGTCGGGAGGTCCGGAATACTACGCCTGACTGGCCGCGGTCTTGCCTAAAGCCGCTTGTGCTGCGGCAAGCCGCGCGATCGGCACGCGAAATGGCGAGCACGATACGTAATCGAGCTTGACCGCGTGGCAGAACGCCACCGAAGCCGGATCGCCTCCGTGCTCGCCGCAGATGCCGACTTTCAGGTTCTTGCGGGTTTTTCGCCCGCGCTCGACACCGATGCGCACCAGTTCGCCCACTCCCTGCTGGTCGATCGAGACGAACGGATCGACGGGCAATATCCCCCGGGCGGTGTAGATGCCCAGGAAACTCGCGGCATCGTCGCGGCTTATTCCGAACGTAGTCTGGGTCAGATCGTTTGTTCCGAACGAAAAGAACTCGGCGGTTTCGGCGATCTCCCCCGCAAGCAGCGCGGCGCGCGGCAATTCGATCATGGTGCCGACGTCGTAGTCGAGCTTGATGCCCGCTTCCGACTCGACTGCCTCGGCGCTCTCGTCGATGCACGCCTTCACCAGATCGAATTCGGCCTTGGTGGCAATCAGCGGCACCATGACCTCAGGCTTGACCGGCTTGCCGGTGCGCTTCTGCACTTCCACCGCCGCCTCAAAAATGGCGCAGGCCTGCATCTCGGCCACCTCCGGATAGGCGATGGCGATGCGGCAGCCGCGGAAGCCGAGCATTGGATTGAATTCGGACAGTTCATTCGCCCGGTTGGCGAGCTTTTTCGGGTCGGCGCCCATGGCAGCCGCCACTTCGGCGATTTCTTCCTCGCCATGGGGCAGGAATTCGTGCAGCGGCGGATCGAGCAGACGGATGGTCACCGGACGGCCCGCCATGATCTCGAACAGCTCGACAAAATCCGCCCGCTGCATGGGCAGGAGCTTTGCGAGCGCAGCGCGGCGGGATTTCTCGTCATCCGCAAGAATCATTTCGCGCACCGCCTGGATGCGGTTCTCGTCGAAAAACATGTGCTCGGTACGGCACAGGCCGATGCCCTCGGCACCGAAGCGCACCGCAGCTTTCGCGTCAGCCGGCGTATCGGCATTGGCGCGGACGCCGAGCTTGCGCACCTTGTCGGCCCAGCCGATCAGGGTGGAGAATTCGCCGGACAGTTGCGGCTCGATCATCTCCACTTTGCCGGCCAGGACCTGCCCGGTCGAGCCGTCGACCGTGATGTAGTCTCCCTGCTTGAAGCTTTGCCCGCCCGCGGTCATCGTCCGCGCCGCATAGTCGACGCGCAGGGTTCCGGCGCCGGAAACGCAGGGCTTGCCCATGCCGCGCGCGACCACCGCGGCGTGGGAGGTCATGCCGCCGCGGGTGGTGAGAATGCCCTCTGCCGCATGCATGCCGTGGATGTCCTCGGGGCTGGTTTCTACCCGCACCAGAATAACCTTTCGACCATCGGCCTTGAGCTGCGCTGCCTCGTCCGAGGTGAATACGATTTCGCCCGAGGCCGCGCCCGGTGATGCAGGCAGGCCGGTGGCGATCACGTTCCGGTGCGCCCGTGGATCGATGGTCGGATGCAGCAACTGATCGAGGCTGAGCGGGTCGACGCGCAACACCGCCTCGTTCTTTGTAATCAGCCCTTCGTTGGCAAGTTCGACCGCGATGCGAAGCGAGGCCTTGGCGGTGCGCTTGCCGGAGCGGGTCTGCAGCATCCACAACTTGCCCTGCTCGACGGTGAACTCCAGATCCTGCATGTCGCGGTAGTGGCGCTCGAGCCTGTTGTAGATGCGCGTGAGTTCGCCATAGGCCTTGGGCAGCGTCTTTTCCATCGACGGTTTGTCGGAGCCCGCCTCCACGCGCGCGGCTTCGCTGATTTCCTGCGGCGTGCGAATTCCGGCGACTACGTCCTCGCCCTGCGCATTGATGAGAAATTCGCCGTAAAGCTTTCTTTCGCCGGTAGAGGGATTGCGCGTGAAGGCGACGCCGGTGGCGGATGTCTCGCCCATATTGCCAAACACCATGGCCTGCACGTTGACCGCGGTGCCCCAGCTCTCCGGCAGATTGTGCAGACGGCGATAGGTAATCGCGCGCTGGTTCATCCAGGAGCCGAACACCGCGCCAATGGCGCCCCACAACTGTTCGTGCGGGTCCTGCGGGAAGGGCTCGCCGCGCTCCTGCTGCACGCGCTTCTTGTACTGTTCAACCAGCTCGGCCCAGTCGTCGGCGGTCAGATCGGTGTCGAGCGAGTAGCCCTGCCGTTCCTTGTGATGGTCAAGCAGCTCCTCGAAATGTTCGTGGCCGACACCGAGCACGACGTCGGAATACATGGTGATGAAACGCCGGTAGCTGTCATAGGCAAAGCGGCGATCGCCGGATTTGTTCGCCAGCGCCTCCACCGTCTTGTCGTTGAGGCCGAGATTGAGCACGGTGTCCATCATGCCCGGCATCGACGCACGGGCGCCCGAGCGCACCGACACCAGCAGCGGGTTCACCGTGTCGCCGAAGACCTTCCCGGCGATGCGGCCGACCTGAGCCAGAGCCTTTTCGACTTGCGCCTCGAGACCCTTCGGATACTGCTCGTTGTGCGCGGTGTAGTAGGTGCAGACCTCGGTGGTGATGGTAAAACCGGGCGGCACCGGCAGGCCCAGATTGGCCATTTCGGCAAGGCCGGCGCCCTTGCCGCCGAGCAAGTTGCGCATGGACGCCTTGCCCTCGGCTCGGCCGTCGCCGAAGGCGTAGACCCATTTTCCCCTGGATGGACGCGCAGGCGCCTTCGGCTTCGCTTTTGAAGCCTTTCGTGCGGCTCTTTTTTTGGCTTTGGCGCGCGGAGGTTTTCGTTTTTTTGCCATAGGTCAAGAACTGGGGGTCAGGAATTTGGGCCAGAAATTCGGGTCAGGAAATGATGGATGGCTCGATGGCCCTTAAGAACACCGCCGGACACACCAACGCAAGCCCGGTTTTCGTCTTAGTGGATGATTCCAAGGCCGAGAATCCCGATCAGGATGAGGTAGACCGCGACGATGATGTTGAGCAATCGCGGCATTATAAGAATGAGAATTCCGGCGATCAGTGCGACGACAGGCTGTAAATGAGCGATGCTCACGACCATGACGGTATCCCTTCGGGCTGCGGGCAGTAATGAAACGGCAAAACGTGCGGATGGGTTCCGCTGGTTTTCAGCCTTCGATCTTTGAAAAATCCGCCACCGCGCGGGTCGCTTCGCGGATCTCGGCGAGTAGCTTCAGCCGGTTCTCGCGCAATTTTGCGTCATCGACATTGACGGTGACCTTGTCGAAGAAGGCGTCGACCTTGGGCCGCAGCTTCGCCATCGCACTCATGGCGGCGGCGAAATCTTCTTTGGCGACGGCGGCGGAGGCGTCTTTCCTGGCGGCGTCGATGGCTGCGGCTAGCGCCTTCTCCTCGGGGAGCTGATAGAGCGTGACGTCGGGCGCGTCGGTGTACTCGTGCTTGTCCTTCTTTTCTTCGATGCGAAGAATATTCGAGGCCCGCTTGACGCCGGCCAGCAGGTTCTTGCCGTCATCGGTATCGAGGAATTTTCCGAGCGCCTCGACGCGGCGGACGATCATCAGCAGATCGTCCTGACCTTCGAGTGCGAAGACGGCGTCCACCAGATCGTGTCGCGCACCCTGGTCGCGGAGCTGGACTTTAAGGCGGTCGGCAAAGAAGGAAAGAAGATCGGCGGAATATCTAACAAATATATCCGAATTAGCGGCGTCGCGCGGCATTGCTTTTTGAACAATCGGTCGTAGGCCTGGCGAGTTGATAAGCCGATGTACCAAATCGCCTAGGCTCAAACGTATCCGATTATCGAGAATGATACGGATGACACCAAGCGCCGCCCGCCGCAGCGCAAATGGGTCCTTGCTCCCCGTCGGCTTCTCATCGATTGTCCAGAAGCCGACCAGCGTGTCGATCTTGTCGGCGAGTGCGACCGCAATCGATACCGGATCGCCGGGCACCAGATCATCGGGCCCCTTCGGCTTGTAGTGGTCCTCGCAGGCGTGGGCGATCGCCTCGTCCTCGCCCTGCGCCTCGGCATAGTAACGCCCCATCAGGCCTTGCAGCTCGGGAAATTCGCCGACCGCGTCGGTCAGCAGATCGGCCTTGCACAATTGCGCGGCGCGCTCGGCCTTGGCGACATCGGCATCGACGATCGGCGCAAGTTCTCCGGCAAGCGCGACGATGCGCGCGATACGCTCTGCCTGCGTTCCCAATTTCTCGTGGAACACGATCTGCTCGAATTTCGGCAGCCGGTCTTCCAGCCTGGTCTTCAGATCGGTCTCATAGAAGAACTTTGCATCGGAGAGCCGTGCGCGGATCACGCGTTCGTTGCCGGCAACAATCGCCTTGCCGCCGTCACTGGCTTCCTCGTTGGCGACCAGAATGAACTTATTGACCAGCTTTGCCGTCTGCGGATCGCGCAATACGAAGCATTTCTGGTTGTTGCGGATGGTGGCGCGGATCACCTCGTCGGGGATGGACAGGAACGCCTGGTCGAACGAGCCCATCAGCGTCACCGGCCATTCCACCAGCCCGGCGACTTCAGCCAGCAGCCCGTCGTCTTCAACCAGTTCGTAGCCCTGCGCAAAGGCGAGATTCCTGGCATCGGCGTGAATTGTTTCGGCACGTCGTGCCGGATCGAGCATCACCTTGGCGGCTTGCAGCTTGGCGACGTAATCGTCGAAATGCCGCACCTTGATCGGACCGGGCGCCATGAAACGGTGGCCGCGCGTCTCGTCACCTGCGGCGATGCCGTCAACGCTGAACTTGACCACGTCCGGCTCTTCCGTTTCGGGACCGAACGTGGCGAGGATCGAATGCAGCGGGCGCACCCAAGACAGCCTGCCGCCTCCCCAGCGCATCGATTTCGGCCACGGGAAACCGCGCACCACTTCGGGGATCATCTCGCCGATCACCTCGATCGCCGGCCGCCCCGCTTTCTCGATCACCGCGATGTAGAAGTCGCCCTTCTTGTCCGCCTGCACCCTGGCCTGATCGATCGACTTCAGGCCCGCCGCTTTGACGAATCCGGCGATGGCCTGGTCGGGCGCGCCGACCTTCGGGCCCTTGCGCTCTTCCTTCAGATCCGGCTGACGCGCCGGCACCCCATGCACCGTCAGCGTCAGGCGCCGCGGTGTCGCGAAGGTCCTGGCACCCTCGTATACGAGGCCGGCCGAAACGAGCCGGTCGGTGACGATCTTCCGCAGGTCATCGGCGGCGCGCGCCTGCATGCGCGCCGGGATTTCCTCGGAGAAGAATTCAAGCAGGAGATCGGGCATCGCATCAGGCCTTGATATCGGCAACGCGCGCGATGGTAGCGAAGCGGTCGGCGAGTTCGGCAAGCGCGACGCGGTGCACCTCGCCGGCCGGCAAATCGGCGCCGCCGAGCGGGTCCGGCAGGCTGCGGGTCGCCACCGCGTCGGATACAATCGTCACGCCATAGCCGTGATCGATCGCCGAGCGCGCCGTGGCGCTGACGCACATGTGGGTCATGAAGCCGGCAATAACGAGCGCCTTCTTGCCGGTTGCCTGCAGCGCGTCATGCAGCGTCGTCTTGGCGAATGCATTCGGCAGCGGCTTTTCGATCACCGTCTCGCCGGGCTGTGCCGCGGCCTGCGCAGCGAACTTGAAGCTCGCGCTCTCGGGATCGAACAGGCCGCCGGGCCGGCCGCGCTGTGCGATGTGAATAACCGGTGCCTTGGCCAGGCGCGCCGCCTCAAGCAGTGCGGCGATCTGCGTCAGCGCGGCGTCGACCCCGGCAAGCGGCAGCTTGCCCGTCACGTATTCGTTCTGCGCGTCGATGATGACGACGGCGGCCTCGGACAGTTTCGCGGGCGCCGGATTGACGCCAGCCATCTGCAGCAGGGTTTTGGCGGTCATGGGAACACTCTTTGCGCGCCTGCCTAGCAAGCCGGGGCTGCGAAGTCACCCGTTACCAGCCGCCGCCGCCCCCACCGCCGCCGCCACCGCCGGAGCCGCCGCCGCCTCCGGAGAAACCCGACGACCCCGACGAGACCGGCACGGCGCTCGCCAATGCGCTGGAGACGCTGCTCACGCTCGAGGCCACCGCACCGCTGAAATCGGCGGCCGACCAGGTGCCGCTGCTGTTGGTCCAGCGCGGCTGGTAATACCGCATGGGATCGGCGTCGCCCGGGTGCGCGCGGCGCAGCGCTGCCTCGAAAGCCTGCGCCCACGGCTTCTCCACATCGAGCGCGACCGCGTATGGCAGCAGCGCCTCAAAACGCTCGGCCGTGATTTCCGGCGCCTGCGCGTTGAGTTGGTCGGCTTCCGCCGTTTCCAGATAGAGCCGAAAGCCCGCGAGCTGATCCATGACCGGTCGGCCGAGCGCGGTCGGCGCCCGCATCAGGTAGAAGAACACACCATTGAGGGTGGCGAAGGCCGTCATCAGCGCGAACGGGAACGGATAGGTCGAAACGAAACCTGAAAGGACGGGCAGCACGCTGTCGACGCCGTCGGGAAAGACCCCGTGCACGAATGTCAGTGCAAACGACGCAAAGAAGCCAAGGAAGACCAGCGATACGGCGATGCGCACCACCCGGACGAAGCCGCTGACGTGAAATACGGACATCAGCAGCGGTATCAGGAATATGCCAAGCCAGAATCCTCCGAACGCCGTAGCGAACAGGATGACAAATTCTTCGTTCTCCAGGCCGCCCACCATGACAATCCCGACCACGACCAGCCCGGTCATGATCAGGCCACCGATGACGTAGCCGAGATTGCGGCGGAAGAATTTGTTTCGATTTTCGCTTTCGATGCTGGTGGTGAACGTCTTGCCGACCTTGGCCACAGCCGTGCCGTGACTGCTGTCGATTTTCGCACTGCCGCCGCGCTCGTTGACCCAGGCAAAGATCGCGGCCTCGCCCGGCGGCAGGCTGCCAGGTCCGCGTTCCGGCTGCTTGCCGGTCGCCTCGAGCGTCAGCGTCTTGCCGCCTTGGTCAAAGCGGATAAGCCCACGCACTGCCAGCGACAAGGCAGCGGCCGTAAAGGCACGCCATTTCTCGCGCCCGAAACCCCAGTCATGGATGTAGTTCGCGAGCGCCGGCGAAACGCCTTTCGGCGGATGAAACAGCGGAATGATGGTGCCGGGCCTCGGATCGCGCCCGACCGCCGTCCACGCAACGAGGTAATAGCCAAGCAAGACGACAAAGCCGATCGACGCGAAGATCCAGCGGCGGTTGTCGAGAAACGCGTACCACAGCAGCGTGCTCTCGCTTGGTGGGTCGACCGAATCTGCAGGAAGTTCGGCCACGACCGTGAACCCCTCGCCCGGCGCGAGCCGCTGCGTCGTCATGACGTTCAGATCCCCGCCACTGTCGATCGAGCCGCGCCAGTCGGTGCCGCGGGCGCCGAGACGGCCCGTGTAGGCCGTCCAGCGCAGCGGGCGCGCGCCGTCCTCGAGAAGCAGGCTGTAGCTCGCGTTGAAAATCGGGAAATTCCAGTAGTTGCCGGTGACGTTCCAGTTGAGCTCGGGCTTGCCGTCGAACCAGCGGACCTGCCGCCCGGTGGTGTAGCGAAAGACGTAGGTGTGCTCGCCGCGCGAGACCAGAACGTCCTTGCTGCCGGCATAGATGCGAACGAAGCCGCGCTGATGCCGGGTGTGATAGGGCTCCGGCTTGCCGTCGCGGCTGACGCCGAGAAGTCTGAAAGTCACTTCGTGCAGACGCCCGGCGGCATCCTTGAAGGTCAGCGGAAAGTCCCGATAAATACCATGCCGCATCTCGCGGCCTTCCGCCTGCACGCGCACGGTCTCGGTCACCGTGAGGGTGCCATCCCTGGCGACGCGAACGGTCGAATCGAAGC
Source organism: uncultured Alphaproteobacteria bacterium (assembly GCA_963828695.1). Classification (GTDB taxonomy): domain Bacteria; phylum Pseudomonadota; class Alphaproteobacteria; order Rhizobiales; family Xanthobacteraceae; genus Pseudolabrys. Next base: position 1,436,851 of record CAWHFS010000002.1, read on the forward strand.
GTTGAATAATTTCTGCGGCCGACGCATTGCCGGCATCGAAAACCGAAAGGGCCAGGCAGAAAAACAGGCACGCGACCACCGCACGCGCCACGACCCAAAGCAAATTTCCGACGGCGGGCGATCGGATCACGGCTGGGCCGCCGCTCCCAGGGCGACCTGCGGCACGGCACGTTCGGCCGCCTCCGACAATTCGAAAAAGGTGCGCTCGCTGAAGCCGCACATGCCGGCGATCAGATTGCTGGGAAACGATTGTACCAGCGTATTCAGGTTCCGCACCGAGCCGTTGTAGTAGCGGCGCGCCATCTGGAGTTCATCCTCCAGCTGGCTCAACTCCTTCTGAAGTTCGAGAAAGTTTTCGCTCGCCTTCAGGGCGGGATAGTTTTCGGACAAGGCGATGAGTTTGCCGAGCGCAAGCGACAAGGCGCTTTCGGCCTGTGCGCGGCTGGCGACATCGTCGGTCGGCAACGCGCGCGCGGCACCGCGCAATTGCGTGACTTCTTCCAGCACCGAGCGCTCGTGCTTGGCATAGCCTTTGACACTTTCGACCAGATTGGGCACGAGCTCGGAGCGCCGCTTGAGCTGCACGTCGATCCCGCTCCACGCCTCGTTTGCCATCTGGCGCGAGCGCACCAGCTGATTGAAGACGACAATCGCGTAGAGGCCCACCGCCGCGGCGATCAGCAGGATGATCCAGAGCATGGTTGTTTGTCGCTCGCCGACTCGGAAAGTTCATTATAGCGGCAAATGGCGGCTGGCACAGATCGCCAAGGCTATCCCAGGCCTGGGCAGCGGGAAGACTCTCGCTGCGCACTATTTGCCCCGGCCGCAATCCAACCTAAGGTCGCAAACTTTTCAGTCATCGGCCGATCGCCAGCTGCCGTGCTGACAGTACGATCTGGGCGCGCCGGCACTGATAACCCGTCAGGCGGCTCCTCCGCCTTCAGTGGCGAGCCAGGCTTCGCCGCAGGCTTTGGCCAGTTCGCGCACGCGCAGGATATAGCTTTGCCGCTCGGTCACCGAGATCACGCCGCGGGCATCAAGCAGGTTGAATACGTGGGACGCCTTGATGCACTGGTCGTAGGCCGGCAATGCCATCAAGTGACGCTTGTGGTCCCTGGTCCAGCCATCGGCGACATATTTCCTGCACGCCTGTTCCGCCATCTTGAACTGTTCGAACAGCATGGCGGTGTCGGCGAATTCAAAATTGTGCCGCGAATATTCCTGCTCGGCCTGCAGGAACACATCGCCGTAAGTGACTTTCTTGTCGTCATCGCGGCCGTTGAAATTCAGGTCATAGACCCGATCGACCCCTTGCACATACATTGCGAGCCGCTCGAGCCCATAGGTGAGTTCGCCGGCGACCGGATTGCATTCGAAGCCGGCGACCTGCTGGAAATAAGTGAACTGGGAAACTTCCATGCCGTCGCACCAGCATTCCCAGCCCAGGCCCCACGCGCCCAGCGTCGGGCTTTCCCAGTCGTCCTCGACAAAACGGATGTCGTGAATCCCGGGATCGATGCCGATGGTCTTCAGCGAATCGAGATAGAGGTCCTGAATGTCGGGCGGCGACGGCTTCAGGATCACCTGGAACTGGTAGTAGTGCTGCAGCCGGTTCGGGTTCTCGCCGTAACGCCCGTCCTTGGGACGGCGCGAGGGCTGGACATAGGCCGCGTTCCACGGTTTGGGTCCGAGCGCGCGCAACGTGGTGGCCGGATGGAACGTGCCTGCGCCCACCTCCATGTCATAAGGCTGCAGGATCACGCAGCCCCAGGCCGCCCAGTACTGCTGCAAGGCAAGAATGAGCCCCTGGAACGATCGCGTCGGATCCAGGCTGCTTTGACGCGAGCGGTCGCTGGCAAGAAGATCGGCTTCAGCCATCGTGTGAACACGGATTCTTGTACACGGGAATGAACGGGACCCTATCGGCGGCCCCATGGAGGGTCAAGCCAGCCGACTATTGGCGGGATATCGAACCGGATTGACTGGACAAACGGCCGCAAATCGCAAAAAAATTTATTGCTGCGGAGAATCTGGGCGTGCTGGCTTTCGAACTGGTCGGATTGGCGCTTTTGACGCTGTTTTTCGGCGCGCTGATCAACGGCACCCAGGACTCAGAACGACGCTAGAACGCAGCGGAGCGGCAACCGCTTCTGTCCGGCTTAAAGGCGATATTCGCCGGTCGACGGGTCGCGCCGAAGCGTCGGACGCGGCGTTGCATCCGTCACGCGCACGCGTTTGGCCTGATCGAGCTCTTCATTGATCCGCCGCACTTCCTTCACCACCCAATGCACGACCATGGCTCCGCCCACGGCGGCAAGCGTCCATTTCACCAGCGGCGAGAGCAGAATTGGCGGCATGACGGCACCTCATCAACAGCGGCAATAATAATTGCCCCGGAAAAAAGGCGATTTCGCGGCCTACGATTTTGTCACAATCCGTAGCGCGACCACAGGGCGCGCGCCTCCAGAGCTGAAACCAGATCATCGGCCAGGCCGCCCTGCTGTATGTTCAAGCCGAGCGCACCGACACCGGGAAGTCTGCGGCCGAACAGACTGCGCTCCGCGGCAATCAGGGGCGTGCGCACTTTCTCGCCGAAACGCTGGCGCAGATAAGAACGCAGATCGCCGACGCGATCGGCAAGCCCGAGATCGATCGCGGGCTGTGCGGTCCAGAACTCTCCGGAAAACAACGTCTTGTCGCTGCCACGCAAACGTGAGCCGCGGCGTTCCTTCACCAGGGCAATGAAGTGGGCGTGGATGTCTTTCTGGATGGCCTTGAGGCGTTTCACATCGTCCGGCTTTTCCGGCAGGAATGGATCGAGCGTCGCCTTGCGGTCGCCTGAGGTGTAGAGCCTGCGTTCGATGCCGAGCTTGGCCATCAGCTTGGGAAATCCGAACGATCCGCCGACCACGCCGATCGAACCCACGATCGAATATTGATCGCAGACGATGTCGTCGCCGGCGCAAGCCAGCATGTAGCCGCCGGAGGCCCCGACGTCCTCGATGAACGAGATGACCGGAAGATCCTTTTCCTCGGCCAATTGCCGGATGCGGCGGAAAATCAGATGCGACTGGGACGGCGAGCCCCCCGGAGAGTTGATCAGCAGCGCGACTGCGTGGGCATTGCGGGTCGAAAACGCGCGCTCGAGCGAACGGGCCGTGGTCGACAACATCAGTCCGGGTCGCAGCGGCGTGACCACGCCGATAACGCCGGACAGCCGGACCACGGGTACGACGGGTATGTCGGCCCGGAATTGCTTGGGCACCAACATACGGAGAACGTCCATCGGGCGCTTGAGGAAATCAGGCATCGGTGGGCTCGCGGCGAAGGCCATGTGGGCCAGTTAGGCAATCATTGTAACTTGAGTCAAAGGCAGTTGGCGTCTTCGTGACGCGGACGTTTTGTCGCCCTGCCTGCGCCCTAAATTGCACAATTTTTAACTTTGGAATGCTTCTTGCTCGGTCGATGGCGCCAAATTCCTGGCGGCTCCTGGAGAGACGGATCAATGGATCCCAAGCTGACGATACTGTTCATGCTAATCGGCGCCGTTATTGGTCTTTCGCACCTCAATGACGAGAACCTGGGCCGCATGCGGCGCCAGCTCGTGCGCCGACGCTGGCGCGAATTCATGCCGGGCCGGCGCAAATCCTAGGCAGCCAGCGCAGAATTTACGTCTCGGTAACCATCAATGCCTCACCGCCGCGCAGCACCGCTTCCGCGGCGGCCGTCGACTTGCCGAGCGCGTCGTTCAGAACGAGCGCCGGATAATCCCGCCGTCCGCCGGCACCGGATTTCACCGCACGCACAAGGATGCGAATCGCCGCGGCGCCCGCGCGCGGAAGTACTGGCAACACGGCGATACGGCCGAATTCCGATTTCAGCGCGACGAGCACATCGGCGAGCGCATCGGCGCGCCATATCAACGTCAGCACGCCTTGCGGCCTGAGCAGCATCGCGGCGCTGGCGACCCAGCGCGGCAACAGGCCGGGCGCGGCCGCATGCGCCAGACGCCGGCGCGGATCGGGTGACACATTCTGACGGCTGGCATCACGAAACGGCGGGTTCATCAGCACACGATCTGCGCAGCCGGGCGAAAGACCACAGGCTGCCAACGCGTCTTTATCTTCAACGTCGCAGGCCAGCGCGGTCACGCGTTCGTCCAGTCCGTTCAAACGCGCATTGTCGGCGGCAAGCGCGCACAGGGCCTTGTCGATTTCAGCCAGCGTCACCTTGAGCCCGGCGATGCGCACCGCCAACGCCAGCCCGGCGGCGCCGACGCCGGCCCCGAGGTCGATCGCATGCTCGCCTGAGGCCCCGCCGGTCGCAGCGGCGAGCAGGATTGCATCATGGCCGACACGATGACCGGAGAGCGGCTGACGTAGCCGCAGCTTCCCGCCGAGCACGGCGTCTTCGCTGGTTTCGGGCGTGCCGCGCTCAGCGGCCATCCGGGCGCAGCTCGTGAGCGAGGCCGGCATCGGTGAGGACCCGTCGCGCCGCGGCGACATCTTCATCCGCCACCAATACGCGTCGCGGCAGGATGCCGAGCGATCCTTCCAGCACGCTCATGTTCTGGTCGAGCACCATATGCGCGATCCTGGCGCCGTCGAGCAGCGCGCCGATTGCCGAGACCAGAACTGCATCATTGGTGCGAACAAGTTCACGCATTCGTTTATCCCTGCCGGCGTTCCTGACCCGGCGCGCGATGGCCAAGATAGGCGAGCAGTTTGATTTCACGTCGGCCGCGCGTGACGGTGTCGAGCACCAGGCCGATGGCGCAGGACAGGAATGCCAGGATCATCAGTCCGGTCGACAACACCGCAGTCGGCAGGCGCGGCACCAGTCCGGTCTCAAGATAGGTGACGACGACCGGGATGGCGAAACCAACGGACATGATCGCAAGCATCAGGCCGATGCCGGTGAAGAACGGCAGCGGCCTTTCCGCGCGATAAAGCTTGACGATGGTGGCCAGGATTCGGAAACCGTCACGCCAGGTATTGAGCTTGGAGACGGAACCTTTCGGACGCGCGTAATAGGGCGTGTCGATTTCCGCCGCAGGCAAGCCAAGCTCGAGTGCATGGATGGCGAGTTCGGTCTCAATCTCGAAACCGCCGGAAAGCACCGGAAATGATTTCACGAAGCGGCGTGAGAATACGCGATAGCCCGACAGCAGGTCGTTGAATGCGTGGCCGAACACGGCACCCACGAATGCCGTGAGCAGCCGATTGCCGGTGCGGTGCCCGGCGCGATAGGCATCCTGTTCGCGGTCCGTCCGGTTGGCCACGACCATGTCGAGACGGCCATCGAGCAGGCGCTCAATCATGGCGGGCGCACTCGGCGCGTGGTAGGTGGCATCGCCATCGACCAGCAGGTAGACGTCGGCTTCCACGTCGGCGAACATGCGTCTCACCACGAAGCCCTTGCCCTGGCGCGTTTCCCTGAAAACTTCGGCCCCGGCGGCGCGCGCCACCGCCGTTGTATTGTCGGTTGAATTATTGTCGAACACGAATATCGCGGCGGCCGGCAGTACGGCGCGGAAATCCCGGACAACCTTGGCAATCGCCACTTCTTCATTGTAGCAGGGTATCAGCACGGCGATCCTGGTTCCGCCGAAGTGGCCGATCTTGCGTGCGGCTGGCGTCGAAGGTTTTCGTCCCACCCGTTTGCCCCTTACCCCATAGGCCGAATCAATCTTTCGTGCAGCGTCGAGCTAATGCCCTTGCCGCCTTAAGATAGCGTTTCTATGCTCGCGTGTCCTTCAGTCCCGGAGTAGCTCTTGTGGCCGTCGTCGTTCCGTTCGAAAGCCCAAAGCCAGTATCGCTCGACCGATTGACCGAACTCGTTGCACCTGACATGGAACGAGTCAACGCGACGATTCTGGCGCGCACCGGCTCGGAAGTCGCCATGATCCCGGAGGTCGCCAACCACCTGATCTCCTCAGGCGGCAAGCGGCTGCGCCCGATGTTGACGCTGGCGATGGCCAAACTTGCCGGCTACACCGGCGATGGGCACGTCAAGCTCGCCGCCGCGGTCGAGTTCATGCACACCGCAACGCTGCTGCATGACGACGTCGTCGACGAAAGCGACATGCGCCGTGGCAAGCTCGCCGCGCGCATGCTCTGGGGCAACGAGGCCAGCGTACTGGTTGGCGACTTCCTGCTCGGCCAGGCGTTCAAGATGATGGTCGAGGTCGGCAATCTGCACGCGCTCGATATCCTGTCCGCCGCCGCCGCGGTCATTGCGGAAGGCGAAGTGATGCAGCTTGGCGCCGCCAAGAATACCGCGACCAACGAGGACGAATATCTCGCCGTGATCCGCGCAAAGACCGCGGAACTGTTCGCGGCCGCCTGCCAGGTCGGTCCGGCGCTGGCAGTGCGCGAAAAGGCGGAGCAGGCGGCCTGCCGATCTTTCGGGATGAATCTCGGCATCGCCTTCCAGCTTGTCGACGATGCGCTCGACTATGGCGGCAAGTCCGCCAAGCTTGGCAAAAGCGTGGGCGACGACTTCCGCGAAGGCAAGATTACGCTGCCGGTGGTGCTGTCATTCCGACGCGGGTCGGAGAGCGAACGCGCATTCTGGAATCGCACGCTCGGCGAAGGCGAAATCCGCGACCGCGATCTTGATACGGCGATCGAGCTGATGGCCAGGCACCATGCGATCGAAGACACGATCGGCCGCGCCCGCCACTACGGCGCAATCGCCACTGACGCGTTGGCGCTGGTGCCTCAATCCGAGATCAAGACGGCGCTGGAAGAAGCAGTCGCATTCTGTATCGCGCGCGCGCACTAGCGAGCGGTATTGCCGGAATAGCCGGTCTGCGGATCGCGCATCAAATTCAACCGGATATTCGGATCGGGATCCTGACCGACATATTCGCCGTAGGAATACACCGGCGGCGCGCAGCCATTGGGTTGCGGGTGCGGGTTCAGGAACAGTCCGTATACGGAGAATGCGTAGGGCCCGTCGACGCATTGCGGCCTGGCCTTGTGCCTGGAACGCGCGGCCGCGGGATCGGCCGCCGTGACGGCCAGCGCGGCGATTGCGACCGCAATTGCAAACCAGTTGAACTTCATGACCATCTCCGCGTGTCTGTCCGCTGCCCGTTGGCAAAGCGCCAGCCGGGCAACAGTTCCCGGCAATTCGGGTTATTTCAAGAATGAATATCCACTTCCCCGATATCGGCCGCATGGACCCACCAGTCCGGATTCTCGGTGGCGAGTCGCTGCGCGGCCGCGGCGGCCTCCCCGGACGTCTCGAACAGTGCAAAGCATGTCGGCCCGGACCCCGACATGCGCGTGAACCGCACCGCCGGCAATGCACGCAGCACGATCAGCACCTCGGCGACCACAGGCGCGCAGGCGATCGCCGCCTGGGTCAGGTCGTTGCCGTTCTCATTGAGGAATTCGATCATCCCGCCAAATGTGCGTGGCACGTTGGCGATATATTTCTTGTTGCTCGGCATGCCCGAGAATTTGGCGAACACGTCGCGGGTCGGAAGCGGCACACGCGGATTGACCAGCACCGCCGGCAGGGTCGGCAAAGTGTAAGGTTCAGAGAGCAGATCGCCGACGCCCCGCATGATGCGTGGTCGCGGATCGAGACAGACCGGGACATCGGCGCCGACCGACAGCGCCGCCGAGGCGAGCCGCGGATCGTCGGGGGCCATGCCGTTCGCCCGCGCCAGCAGGCGCAATGCCGCCGCCGCATCGGCCGAACCGCCGCCAATACCGCCGGCCGCCGGGATATTCTTCTCGAGGAGGAAATGTCCCGCTTTCAAGGCGCCCTTGCGGTGCCGGAGAGCCGCCACAGCCTTGAGCACGAGATTCTCGGCGATCGGTCCGCATTTGTCTGCGAACGGCCCCGAGATTTCGAGCGCGGTTGCAGCTGCCGGCTGCAAGGTCAACTTGTCGGAAAGATCCGCAAACGCGACCAGGCTCTCCAGCAGATGATAGCCGTCCTCACGGCGGCCGAGCACACGCAAGGTCAGATTGATCTTGGCGGGAGCCTTTTCGAGCAGCAATGCGCTCACCCAGAATTCTCAGCGCATTATAGAAAAACGCCAGTCGACAACCCGACAAACGCAAGCAAAAGGTTCAGCCGCCATTACCGGACTTTTTTCCGGCTTTGGCCTGCGATGATGTTTCGTCCGGCAAGCCGGACTGGAGCTTCTGCTCTATCTTCGGCAATTCTTCCGGATCAGGCTTGAGGTCGCGCGCGTGTGCCCACTGGAACCTGGCCTCGAGCACCCGGCCGACGCGCCAATAAGCGTCGCCGAGATGGTCATTGATGGTGGGATCTTCCGGCTTGAGCTCGATCGCGCGTTCGAGGTTCTTCACCGCTTCCTCGTAGTTGCCGAGACGGAAATAGGCCCAACCCAGCGAGTCGACGATATAGCCGTCGTCCGGGCGCTGCTGCACGGCGCGTTTGATCATGGCCATGCCTTCGTCCAGATTCGTGCCCTGATCGATCCAGGAATAGCCCAGATAGTTGAGCACGTGCGGCTGCTCGGGGAACAGCTCGAGAGCCTTCTTGAGATCGGCTTCCGCCTTCGGCCACTGCTTTGAGCGCTCGTAGCAAATACCGCGGAAATAGAAGACGACCCAGTTCGCCTTTTCCGGATGGGCAAGCGTGGCGACGGCCTTGGAGTAGACGTCGGCGCATTCGGAAAACTTCTTGTGCCCGCGCAAGACATTGCCGAGCGCCATGATCGCCTCAAGGTCGTCCGGGTTCTGCTTGATCAGCACTTCGAGGTGTTTTTGGGCCTCTTCCGGCTTGTCGAGTGCATCGAGATTGCCCGCCATCTGGATGGCGGCATTGCGATGCAGCGGCGAATTCGGCGGTACCCGCTCATAGACCTTGATCGCCAGCGCCGGCTTCTTGAGCAATTCGTAAAGGTCGGCAAGCGAGAGCAGCGCCAGCGGATGATTGGGCGCCATATAAAGCGAAAGCTGGAGATAGACGAGACCGAGATCCTCACCGCCGCGGCGGCCGAGCGAGGCGCCCAATCCGTAGAGCGCTTCGGCCGCGCCGGCCTGGGCATTGGAGATCAGCGGCGGCAATTTCCCGCCTGCCTTGAGCCTGGCCATTGCTTCCTGCACCAGCGGATGGCGTGGCAGGACCTTTTCGAACGCTTCGAAGATCGCCAGCGCATCTTTGGGCGAGCGATTGCGCGACTGCCAGCTTCCATAGGCCTCGACGACCCGCAGTGCGGACGGATCGAGCTTATAGGCATGCTCGAAACGCTTGCCAGCGTCCTTCTTGTTTCCGGCGAGGTCGAGGATCATGCCGGCATGCAGGTCCTTGAAGATCGTGTACCAATCAGGACCGGCCAGCTTGTCGATCGTTGACACTGCATCCTTGGTATTGCCGCCGGCGTACAAACTCCAGGCCGACAGCAGCGTCGCCGTCAGATCCGTAATCGGGCCGCGTACGGATTTGGCCAGGTCGCGGCGGGCGGCAGCATATTGTTTATACTTGAGCCCATGCACGCCGAGGACCAGCCTGGCGACGCGATCGTCCTTGTCGATCTGGACGACCCGCTCGGCAAACTTTACGGCTTCGTCGATCTCGCCGTCGACCAGCAGAGACAGGAAGGTGCGATCGAGCAGTTCGCCGTTCTTCGGATCTTTTCGCAGCGCGGAGCGGTAGAAGGCCGCAGCGGCGGCGGCGTCGCGTTGCTGGCCGGCGTGACGGGCGGCAAGGTAACTGCCGGTGGCGTTCATGCCGGCAAGTTCCTGCGCGGTCGGTGCCTGCGCTGACAGCTCGATCGGAAGTGCCGCGAGAAACACGGCAAGCGCGGTGCCGACCATGCACCGGTACAGGCTCGAAGAAGTCACTGGCGACGCTCCAATAAGGCGGACGAGAGCGCGATTTGCGTTTGGCCGCCGAGGGATTATGCCGAGAATGGCCTTTTTGCGCCGCCCCCGCAACAGCGGCGGTTCGGGGCGCGCTGCCCCGCCTTGAAGCCCCCGATATAGGCAGCATCGTGGCCGGGACGAGCCCCTCGCCATCACATGTTCGAATAATTCGGGCCTCCGCCACCCTCGGGTGGAACCCAGGTAATGTTCTGATTCGGGTCCTTGATGTCGCAGGTTTTGCAGTGGACGCAGTTCTGCGCGTTGATCACGAATTTCGGCGCCCCGCCCTCTTCCACCCATTCGTAGACCCCGGCCGGACAGTAGCGCGCCGACGGGCCGCCGAAAATATCATGTTCGGAGGTATTCTGGCGTGACATGTCCGCGACACGCAGATGCACCGGCTGATCTTCTTGGTGATTGGTGTTGGAGAGAAACACCGACGACAGGCGGTCAAATGTAAGCGTGCCGTCCGGACGGGGGTAAGCGACGGGCGCACATTCGGCAGCCGGTTTGAGCGCGGCAAAGTCCGGTTTGCCGTGCTTGAGGGTGCCGAACAACGAGAAGCCGAGTGTGCTGGTCCACATGTCGATACCGCCGAGCGCAATGCCGGCGATTGTTCCGAATTTCGACCATAGCGGCTTGGCGTTGCGCACCTTCCACAGGTCCTTGCCGATCGCGGACTTGCGCCAGGCCGCCTCGTAGTCGGAAAGCTCGTCGTGATCACGCCCGTTTCCAAGCGCTGCGGCAACCGTTTCGGCCGCCATCATCCCCGACAGCATGGCGTTGTGACTGCCCTTGATGCGCGGCACGTTCATGAAGCCGGCATCGCAGCCGATCAGCGCGCCGCCAGGGAAGACAAGCTTCGGCACCGATTGATAGCCGCCTTCAGTCAGCGCACGCGCGCCATAGGCCAGGCGCTTGCCGCCGACGAAGGTGTCCCGCACCAGTTTGTGAGTCTTGAAGCGCTGGAATTCCTCGAATGGCGACAGATACGGATTGGCGTAGTTCAGATGCATCACGAAGCCGACCGACACGAGATTGTCGTCGAGGTGATAGAGGAACGAGCCGCCGCCGGTCGAACCGTCGAGCGGCCAGCCGAACGAGTGCTGCACCAGTCCCTTGCGGTGTCTGTCCGGCGCCACCTGCCAGAGCTCTTTCAGACCGAGGCCGAATTTTTGCGGCTCGCACTCGCTCGCAAGCCCGAAGCGCGCGATCAACTGCTTGCCCAGATTGCCGCGTGCACCCTCGGCGAACAGTGTGTATTTGGCGCGCAGTTCCATGCCACGCGTGAAGGAATCCTTGGGGCTCCCGTCTTTCCCGACGCCCATGTCGCCGGTGGCAACGCCGGCAACCGCGCCGTTGTCGTCGAACAACAGTTCGGAGGCGGCGAAGCCCGGATAGATTTCAACGCCGAGTGTTTCCGCCTTGGTCGCAAGCCAGCGGCAGACATTGCCAAGCGAGACGATGAAGCTTCCATGGTTGTTCATCAGCGGCGGCATCATGATGTTCGGCAGCCGCACGCCGCCTTGAGCCCACAGCCAATAGAAGCGATCTTCGGTGACCGCGGTCTTGATCGGCGTGTCTTCGGAGCGCCATTCCGGCAGAAGGCGGTCGAGGCCGACCGGGTCGATCACGGCGCCGGACAGAATATGGGCGCCGACCTCGGAGCCCTTTTCCACCACCACCAGGGAAATATCGGGATTGATCTGCTTGAGGCGGATGGCGGCGCTCAGTCCGGCGGGACCGGCGCCGACGATCACGACATCGAATTCCATCGATTCGCGGGCGGGTAGGTCCTGCTGACTCATGCGCTTCCCTGCTACCGGCTCGGCCTTGTGCCACGCCAGGTGTTCGAGCCTGGCAATAATCTTCCACAATATGCGCTACATGCAGGATGTGTTCCACGATTTGGCGGCGGTGACAACGTGGCCGCTGCCGCCCTTTCGCCCTGTGATACTTTCACTGAAGTTTGAAATCGCTCTTCTGGCCAGCTCTGGCGTGGCCGCTATGCTCGCGCGCGATCTACGAGGAGCATGGTCCACCAGGAGTATTGTCGATGGCCGATATCACGCCGCTCATCCCGCGCCAGCCGGTCCCCCCGCTTACCGTCCCGCTCGCCGGCGGCGGCAGGTTCGATCTGGCGGCCGATAGTCCGAAGAATTTCAGCCTGGTCGTGTTCTATCGCGGCCTGCATTGCCCGCAGTGCCGCAAGCAACTGACCGACCTCGATGCCAGGTTGCCGGAGTTCGAAAAGCGCGGCGTCTCGGTCATCGCCATCTCCCCCGACAATGCGGAGCGCGCCGAGCGCACCAAGCCGGAATGGGGTTTCAAGAACCTGCGCATCGGCTATGGGCTCGATCTGCGCACGGCCCGCGCTTTCGGTCTGTGGATATCGAGCAGCCGGGGCAAGACCTCGGCCGGAATCGAGGAGACAAGCTTCTTCAACGAGCCGGGCCTGTTCCTGATCAAGCCTGACCGCACCCTGTATTGCGCCAGCGTGCAGACCATGCCGTTCGCGCGCCCGCACTTCGCCGATCTGATCGCTGCGATCGATTTCGTCCTGGAGAAGAATTATCCGGCGCGCGGCGAAGTCATATCTTTATCGTCGCAGGCGGCCGAATAACGCAATCCACCGTCGCAGATCGAGCGGCTTGCGCCTGGCGCGGCGCGGGTGTTTGGTTTTGGCCATGACACCCAGCCGCGGCAAGCCGGCGCGCGACCTGATCGACTTCTATCTGGAAGCCGGTGTTGATGCCTTGATCGGCGAACAGCCGGTGGATCGATTTGCGGCCGCGGCGGCGCCCGCAGCACCACGCGCGCCGCAACCTGCGCCAGCGACGAATCCCGATACCAGGCCCCGCGCCAACGCCGCGGTTGCGCCGCCGGCGCCCGATGAAGCCGCGATGGCGGCACGCCAGGCGGCGAAAAGCGCCAACACGCTCGAGGCGTTGCGCGCCATTCTTGAACGGTTCGACGGCTGCGCGCTGAAGGCCACTGCAACGCAACTGGTGTTTGCCGACGGCAATCCGCAAGCGCGCGTGATGTTCGTGGGCGAAGCACCCGGCCGCGACGAGGACATCGAGGGCCTGCCGTTTGTCGGTCGCTCCGGCAAGCTGCTCGACCGGATGCTGGCCGCGATCGGCCTCGATCGAAAATCGGTCTACATCGCCAACATCGTGCCGTGGCGCCCGCCCGGCAACCGGACGCCGACGCCGCAGGAATCGCAGATCTGCCTGCCCTTCATCCTGCGCCAGATCGAACTGGCCGATCCGGACGTCCTGGTCTGTCTCGGCGGGCCGTCGGCGCAGACGCTGCTGGGCATCAGGGAAGGCATCACCAAGACGCGCGGGCGCTGGTTCTCATTCAACACCGGGAAGCGCGAAATCCGCGCCATGCCGACATTCCATCCCGCATTTCTGCTGCGCAGCCCGCTGCAAAAGCGTTTCGCGTGGCGCGATTTCATGGCGATCAGGAAAGCGCTCGCCGGCGCTCAATAAAGAGCGCCGGCGACAATCGGTGCACGGTGAATTGTATTACCCCGTCACCGCGAACTTGATCGCGAACAGAACCGCCAGCACGATCACTGCGGGCGCCGCTTCGTTCACCTTGCCTGCGACCAGCTTGGCCAGCGTATACGTGATGAAGCCAAGCCCGATCCCGGTGGCGATCGAATAGGTCAGCGGCATCGAGATCGCCGTCACCACCGCCGGCGCATATTCAGTAATGTCGTCCCAATCGATCTCGGCGAGGCCGCGCGCCATCACGCAGGCGACGTAAAGCAGCGCCGCTGCCGATGCGTAGGCGGGCACCATGCCGGCGAGTGGCGCAAACAACAGCGCCAGCAGGAAGAACACGCCGACAAAGAAGGCGGTGAGGCCGGTGCGCCCGCCGGCCGAAACACCGGCCGCGCTTTCGATGTAGCTCGTGGTGGTGGAGGTGCCGATCAGCGCGCCGAACATCGCGGCAAAACTGTCGGAAATCAGCGCCTCCTTCATGCGCGCGAGCTTGCCGTTCTTCATCAGTCCGGTGCGATGGGTAACGCCGATCAATGTGCCGGCATTGTCGAACACGTCCACGAACAGGATGGAGAATACGACGATGACGAAGGTCCACTCGAACATGCGGGAGAAATCGAGCTGAAACAATGTCGGCTCAAGCGACGGCGGCAGCGAAATCACGCCCTTGAACTGGGCAAGCCCCAGCGGCAGACCGATGATCGTGACGGCAAGGATGCCGATCAACGTCCCGCCCAGGATCCGCCGGTAATTGAGTCCGGCGATCAGCACGAAGCCGAGCAGCATCAGCATCGAAGCAGGGTTGGTCAGGTCACCAAGGGTGACGAGCGTCGCAGGCTGAGCGACCACCACCTTGGCTTCCTCCAGCGCGATGATGGCGAGGAACAGGCCAACGCCGGCCGATACCGCGAGCTTCAGGTTCTGCGGGATCGCATCGATCACATATTGCCGGATGCGGAAGACGGAGATCAGAAAAAACAGAACGCCGGAGCAAAACACCGCGGCCAGCGCCTGCTGCCAGGTATATTTGTAGGTGAGCACCACGGTGAAGGCGAAGAAAGCGTTGATGCCCATGCCCGGCGCCAGCGCGATCGGATAGTTGGCGTAGAACGCCATGACGAAAGTGCTGACGGCGGCCGCGATGCAGGTGGCGACGAAGACCGCACCCGGATCCATTCCGGCCTTGCCGAGGATGATCGGGTTGACGAAAACGATGTAGACCATGGTCAGGAACGTGGTCACACCGGCGATGAATTCGGTGCGGATGTCGGTACCCTGCTCCTTGAGGGCGAACGTCTCGTACATCGCGTCGATGATTTGCGGCTTGTACGCTCCCCGGCGTCGCGATACGCGCGCGACCCGTTCCTTCGCTCGCCTGACCATATCAACCCCCCTCGATTGGCTGCCCAGCGGCGTCAGCCTATCGCGGGCGTGGCTTGCGCGGCAGGCCACCGTTGCCGGAGCCTGTGGATACCGCCCCCTCACCCGCTTCGAAATGGCGCAGGGATGGAACGCTGGTGCCTCGCAAAGATTTTAAGAGGGAGTCTATAATTGCCGGTCGGGGGAGCCGGGCGGAGGTCTGTTTATGGATTTGGATCCTGTCCTTCTTGCGCGTTTGCAATTTGCCTTCACCATCACATTTCACATCATCTTCCCGACCTTCACGATCGGGCTCTCGGCCTATATCGCGACCCTCGGCGTGCTTTGGATTCGCTCTGGCGAGGAGCGCTATCACCGCCTCATGCGGTTCTGGACCAGGATATTCGCCGTTTCATTCGCCATGGGCGTGGTGTCCGGCATCGTGATGTCCTACGAATTCGGCACCAACTGGAGCCGCTTCTCGGTGGTGGTCGGCAACGTGGTCGGCCCGCTCATCGGCTACGAAGTCCTCACCGCCTTCTTCCTGGAAGCGACATTCCTCGGCGTGCTGCTGTTCGGCTTCAACCGCGTGCCGCCCTGGCTTTATGTGATGTCGGGTGCGATCGTTGCGCTCGGCACTGCCATGTCGGCATTCTGGATTCTTTCGGCCAACAGCTGGATGCAGACTCCGGCGGGCTACGCGATCAAGGACGGCATTGCCTATCCGGCCGACTGGCTGGCGGTCGTCTTCAACCCGAGCTTCCCCTATCGCTTCGCGCATATGCTCAATGCCGCATATCTCACGACCGGCTTCGTGGTGCTGGCGGTGGGCGCGCGCTTTCTCATCGCCGGCCAGCATATCGCCGAAGGCCGCACCATGCTGCGCATGGCGATCGGGTTGACGGCGATACTGGCGCCGCTGCAGCTGGTCATCGGCGACCAGCACGGCCTCAACACGCTCAAGCACCAGCCGATCAAGATCGCCGCCATGGAGGCCCACTGGGATGGCACCAAGCCCGGCGATTTCGAGATTTTCGCCTGGCCGGATGAAAAGGCCGAAACCAACCGCTTCGCGATCTCGATCCCCAAGGGCGCTTCGCTCATCCTGACTCACAAAATGAACGGGCTGTTTCCGGGGTTGAAAAGCGTGCCTGCAGCCGATCGGCCGCCGGTGGCGCTGGTGTTCTTCTCGTTCCGCATCATGCTGGGTCTCGGCTTCTTCATGATCGCGGCCGCGCTCTATGGCGCCTTCCTGTGGTGGCGCGGCACGCTGTTCGAGACGCGCTGGTATCTGCTGGTCATGGCGCAGTGCTGGTGGGTCGGCTTCGTGGCGGTGATCGCCGGCTGGGTGGTGACCGAGAGCGGGCGCCAGCCATGGATCGTCGACAAGATCCTGCGCACCGCCGACGCCACCTCGCCGGTGCCCGGTGCCAGCATCGCGGTGACGCTGGCGCTGTTCGTGCTCGCCTACGGTGTCGTGTT
The DNA here is from genome assembly GCA_963828695.1 of uncultured Alphaproteobacteria bacterium. Lineage (GTDB taxonomy): Bacteria > Pseudomonadota > Alphaproteobacteria > Rhizobiales > Xanthobacteraceae > Pseudolabrys. The sequence goes on from CAWHFS010000002.1 coordinate 1,453,061, forward strand.
CTCGTTCGGCATCTACTATATCAACCGGCTGATCGCCAAAGGACCATCCGGTCCGGAAGCAAAAGAGACCGGGCAATTCGTCGGCAGCCCGATCTCCGCCGCGCACGAGGGATAGCGCCATGGAATGGTATCTCCCCGTGATCTGGGCCGGTCTGATCGGCACCGCCGTCGCCATGTACGTGATCCTCGACGGCTTCGATCTCGGCATCGGAATCCTGTTCCCGTTTACACGCAACGAGAGCGAGCGCGACCAGATGATGCGCTCGGTGGCGCCGTTCTGGGACGGCAACGAGACCTGGCTGGTGCTCGGCGGCGGCGGCTTGTGGGTGGCGTTTCCGAGAGCCTATGCCGTGATCATGCCGGCACTCTACCTGCCGGTAATCGTGATGCTGCTGGCGCTGGTCTTTCGTGGCATCGCATTTGAATTCCGCACCGTGTCGCGCAGCAAGACCTGGCTCAATTTTGCTTTCACCATCGGTTCCGGCCTTGCCGCGTTCGCACAAGGTGTCATTCTCGGCGGGCTGATCCAGGGCATTCCGGTGAAGGACGGCGCCTTTGCCGGAGGGCCGCTCGACTGGGCGACGCCGTTCGCATTTGTCTGCGGGCTGGCGCTGATTGCGGGCTACGGGCTGCTCGGAGCCTGCTGGCTGACATTGAAGACGGAAGGTCCGGTCGCTGTCCGTTCGCGCCGTCACGCCAAGATGCTGCTGCTGATGGTGCTGCTGTTCATGGCGGCGGTGAGCCTGTGGACACCGATCGTCGAGCCGCGCATCGCGCAGCGCTGGTTCTCGCTGCCGAACTTCTATTTCCTGTGGCCGGTGCCATTGGTAACCGCGCTGACCGCATTCGCCATCTGGCATTGGCTGGAAAAGGGTTACGAGACGCCGCCGTTCCTGGCGGCGATCGTGCTTTTTCTCCTGGGATATCTCGGGCTGGTGATTTCCAATTACCCCTATCTGGTCCCGCCTTCACTCACCGTCTGGGAAACGGCGGCCGCGCCGGCGAGTCAGATCTTCATGCTGCTCGGCACGCTGGTGCTGTTGCCGATGATTCTCGGCTACATCGCGTTCGTGTATTGGCTGTTCCGCGGCAAGGTCCGCGAGGGCGAGAGCTATCACTAGGCGGATGCGCTAGGGCGCGGCTTGCGGCCGTGTCATCGACCAGCCGATACGGATCAGCGGCAGCAGTCCCTGGATCGGACGTGCGAACGACCGCGGCACTTCCGCCACCATCGCGGGAAACTGCTCCTTCAGGACCGCCGGCGGCGCGCCGGTGTTGTCGTTCGGCCATACAAGTATCCCGCCCTGCTTGCTGAAATCTGCCGGAGTTGCCCAGGGGCTGCGCTGCGGCGCCCAATTGAAATAGACATGGGGACGGCTTGGACTGGCCAGCGCAATCAAGGGCGCCAGCCGTTCGTCGCCTGTGACGTAAGCCAGTGGTTTGCCGGTGCGGCGCTGGAAATTTTCGGCGAAAAAACGCCCTTCGGCATTGGCCGGCTGCGCGATGCGCAAATCCGTGGCGAATGTCCACGGCAGTACCATGATGCCGAGCACGACGATGAGCGGCGGCGCCAGCAGAAGCCCGATCCAGGCGGTCGAAACCATGCGTTCGCGATAGACCAGGACCTGGTCGCCGGCGGCGACAACAACCGCAAGGCCGGATAGCACCACCAGCGGTGCGAGCGAGGCCAGCGGCCCAAGTCTTCCGCTGACGAATGCAATGGTAATCGCAGTTATCGCGGGCGTCAGCGCGAAGTAATAGACGAAAAGCCGCGCTACCGGGTCGACCGGGCTTCGGTCGATTTCCGGCGCACGTTCACGCGGCCTGCGCGGCCATCCGCTTGCCAGGGCAACCAGCAGGACGAGACCGAGATGGGTCGCCACCAATGCCAGGCAGAGCCATGCGCTGGCCGTGAACCTGCCAGCGGCGGCAGTATCGTTGAGACCGGCGATGACCAGCGTACGAGCGTCGGTCAACCACGCGAGATGGGGAAAGATGACGATGAACAGCGGCAGCACCGAAAGCCACGGTTCGGGATGGGCGAGCGCACGCAGGCCGCGCGAAATCGAGACCGTGAACAGCGCAAGCAGCACGACCAGGATCAGCCCGACATAGCTCGACAGAAGCAGCAGGCCGAGATCAAGCGCGAGCAGGAACCAGTAACCGCGCCGGCCCTCCCCGACCGCGCGCCAGTAGTAGAGGAGCGCCAGCGCCCAGAAGGGCGTCGCCAGAATCGCCGGGCCAAAATCCACGCTCGGAATGGTGAAGGCAGCGATACCCACCATAAGCAATACCGCGAGCACCGCGTGGCGTGTGCCGACGATCGCGCGCCCGAGAGTAAACACTGCCCAGTAGGCGACTACGATGCAGGCCTGTGCCAGCGCATAGAGGCCGAATGTTCCCGCAATGCGGAACGCGATCTCGCCGGCCCAGAACGCGAGCGGCGGCCCCATATAACTGCCGAGTACGAATTCGTGGCCGATGGCGAGCAGGATCGGGACGCTGCCGGGCGGCGCGCTGTAGAACAGAGCCGGCAGCAAGGTCCAGAGCGCGGCTTGCGTCAGCGTCACGGTCCAGAATACGACCCCCGGACGCCCGCGCAGAAATTCGATGATCAGGGAAACGTAATGCATTGGCCCGGGCGGGGTGAAGAAGCGGCGATGCGCCCCGGGAGAGAGATAGAGAAGGCGGGCTAAAGAGGCAACAACTCGGCAATGACCTCGTCGGAGGCACTGCCGCCCAGAGCGGCCAATTTTTCAGCCACCGGCGCAAAGGATTTGCGGTGGTGGATTGTCGGTCCCAGACGGGCGAGCGCAGCAAAATGCTCGGGCACGCTGTAGCCCATGTGGCGCTCGAAGCCGTAACCGGGAAATTCAAGGCCGAGCCGCGCCATCAGCCGGTCTCGCGTCACTTTTGCAACGATGGAAGCGGCAGCGACCGACAGCACAAGGGCATCGCCGGACACCACCGTCTGGCATTCGCATGCGACGTCGATCCTCTGGTTGCCGTCGACAAAGACGAGCTGCGGTCTGACTGGCAGCGACTTCACCGCACGCGCCAGCGCCCACAGCGAGGCGCGCAGGATATTGTCGCGGTCGATTCGCGCAATCGAGCCGAAGGCGACGGACACCTGTGCCGTAGCGCAGATTTTCTCGTAGAGCTTTTCGCGCGCCCCGGCGTCGAGCTTCTTCGAATCGTTCAATCCGCGCGGAATGCGTTCGGGGTCGAGCACCACCGCCGCCGCCACCACCGGACCGGCAAGCGGCCCCCTGCCCGCCTCGTCGCAGCCTGCCACCGGCCAGATGCCCTTCGCGAGCGCGCGCCGCTCGCGCCGGAAGCTCGGGCGCAGCACTGGCTCATTGAGCGGCAATCGCTTTGCGGCTTTCTGCTTGATGGCCATGCGCCAGAAGACGGCGCACGGCAGCCCATGTCAATCGCGCAAATTTCAATTGTGAAATTCGGGGATTAATGCAGCCGGAACCATCAGAGGCCCGGATAGGTTGCACTCCGACATCGATTTTGAGCACGTGAGGCTTGCCGTGATTCCCTTTTGGCTGCACGCGCTGGCAATCGGCGCGCTTACTCTTGGCACGGCGTGCACAATCATTATCGCGATCGACGTCGCCAGGCATCCCCAGCACATGGGCATCATGAATATTGTGTGGCCGGTGGTGGCATTGTTTGCGGGACCAATCGCACTATGGAGCTACTTGGTCTATGGCCGGCTTGCCACGCACGAAATGGCCATATCGGCAATGAAGAAGAACGAAGCAGTGCCGAGCAAGACACGCACACCGTTCCCGGTCATGGTCGGCAAAGGCGCCGCCCATTGCGGCTCGGGCTGTGCAATCGGCGACATTGTTGCGGAATGGCTGGTATTCAGTTTTCCGGTTGTCGCGGTCTGGTTCGGCTGGCACTCGCTGTTCGAACAAAAAATATTTTCAGTCTGGATCGTCGATTACATCTTCGCATTCGCGCTTGGGATTGTGTTCCAGTATTTCACCATCGCTCCTATGCGGGGACTGTCTTTTGGACCCGGTGTAAGGGCGGCGGTCAAAGCCGACACTCTTTCGCTCACCGCCTGGCAAGTCGGGATGTACGGCTTCATGGCGCTGGCACAATTCGCCTACTTTCGCCCGCTGCTTGGCAAAATGCTGGAGGTGAACACGCCAGAATTCTGGTTCACGATGCAAATTGCCATGCTGGCCGGGTTCGCGACCAGCTACCCCGTGAACTGGTGGCTGATCACGGCGGGCATCAAAGAGAAGATGTAAGTATCCGAAACAAGAGCAAGCCCCGCCCGGAAACCGGGCGGAGCCGCGGGCTTGTCGTTTCCGGATGTCGGCCTTAACCGTAGTATTCAATTCGATAGGCGCTGACGCCACAGACCTGGTCATCGACGCGCGTCACGTAGGCATACCTGGTCGCGAGGCCTGTGGTCCCGGGAAGCGGCGATACGAAATCGATTTTCACGATTTGATCGTCCATGGCGGCCTGATACATCTGCCAGCCGACGCTTCGACCGTTGCCGTCGACGAACGATCTGACGTTGTGGCCGACCAATGCTTCATGGGCCGTATATTTCCCGTCGCGTTCGTTGAAGCAGAAGACGAAGAGGTCTCGATCACGAAACGGCGTGTCATTGTGGTTGAAGCTCGCAATGGCTTCGGCCTTGCCGGCTTTGATCGCCGCGACCGCACGCTGAAGCATGGTCACCGCCTCGGCGGGCGTGCCGTATTCGGGTCTCGGTGAGCGGCTGGCAAAAGCCCGGGACTCGTCCTCGGGATCGTACTCGGCACCGGTCGCGACAAACGAGCAGGCGAAGACTGAGAGGATGAAGGCGGTGCAAATAAGGGTCTTTTTGAGCATGGCTACCTCCTTTGAGTAAGGAGGCTCAGCGGTACCAAGTGCGAATATCGAGGTCTTTGACAGGGACCTGATAATTCCCCGAGATATCCCTGATATGCTGTCATTCCGGGACCGGGGCCGACCAGAATGATCTACTCATTCGAGAACTTTTCTCTGGACACCGACCGGCAGGAATTGTGCCGCGGGACCGAACGCGTTGCGATCGAGCCGCAGGTTTTCGATTTGCTCCACTACCTTGTCTGCAATCGCGACCGCGTTGTCAGCAAGGATGATCTGATCGCCGCCGTCTGGAAAGGCCGAATTGTTTCGGAATCAACGCTGACCAGCCGGATAACCGCCGTCCGGCACGCCATCGGGGACCGTGCCGAAGATCAACGGCTCATTCGCACAATTGCCCGCAAGGGACTTCGTTTTATCGGCGACGTCAAAGAGCAAAAAGGACTTCATGCCGGGAACGGACGCCCACACGCGGCCGATTGGGCAACCCGCGCTCTTGAGCTTCCTGACAGCCCATCGATCGCTGTACTGCCGTTCAACAATCTCAGCGGCGACCCCGAACAGGAATACTTTGCCGACGGCATCGTCGAGGACATCATCACGGCATTGTCGCGGCTCAAATGGTTCTTTGTTATCGCTCGCAACTCCAGCTTTACCTACAAAGGCAAGAACGTCGATGTGAAGCAGGTCGCGCGCGAACTTGGCGTGCGCTACGTTCTGGAAGGCAGCGTGCGTAAAGCCGGCAACAAGGTTCGTATTACCGGGCAATTGATCGACGGCGGCAATGCGGTCCATATCTGGGCAGACACCTTCGACGGCATCCTCGATGATATTTTTGAATTGCAGGACCGCATCACCGCCAGCGTTGTAAGTGCGATCGAGCCGACTTTACAACACGCCGAAATCGAGCGTTTGAAATACAAGCCAACGGAAAAATTCGACGCCTATGACTTGATGCTCCACGCGCTGCAGCAGTGGCACCGGTTCACCGACGAAAGTTTTACTGCGGCGATCGACTATCTCGAACGGGCGCTCGGTATCGATCCTTCCTACGCACCTGCTCTGGCGATGACGGCCTATTGCTACGCCCACCGACGGCAGCAGGGCTGGTCCAAGGATATCGATGGCGAAGGCGCAAAGGGCCTGCGCCTGGCCGCGCGGGCGGTCGAGCTTGCGGAGGACGATGGCAACGTCCTGTGGATGGCGGCCGCCGCCGTCTGGCAACTCGAACTCAACCGCCAGCGTGCAAAGGAACTTGCCCGCCGCTCACTCGCCGTCAATTCAAATTCGGTCTGGGCACTGATCGTCACGGCCCTGATTGAAATGACCTCGGGCAATCCCGCGGAGGGATTGGCGCTTCTGCAGCGCGCCGACCGGCTCAGCCCGCGCGACCCGACCGGCTGGCTTTTGGCCGGCGGCATGTCGCTGGCCTATTTTCTGGAAGAAAAATTCGAAGACTCGATCAACTGGTCGCAAAAGGCCTTGGCGCAAAATCCTCGCTACGTCGTCGCAATCCGTCTGCTCGCAGCAAATTATGCGCGCCTCGGCCAACCGGAAAAAGCGACCGAGCAGGTCCGGCAGCTTCTCAAGGGTGACCCCACGCTCACGATTTCCAAACAGCGCAGCCGTATGATGTTCATGGATGAAAAGGTGTGGAACAAGCTGGCGGAAGGGCTGCGCCTTGCAGGTCTGCCAGCCTAGCGTTTCTTGAGGCCTTGATTATTCGCTAGTCGGGAAATTGCAGCCGGCCATCCTCGGACAGCGGAAAATGCGGATTATAGGCGACCTCCCAGAGATGCCCGTCGAGATCGGAGAAATAGCCGGAATAGCCGCCCCAGAAAGCATCCTGCGCCGGCTTGCGAATGACGGCCCCGGCACGGCCGGCGCGTCTGATCACCGCATCGACGTCATGTTGTGAGCGACAATTCCAGGCCAACGCAACGCCGCGGAAATTGTCAGCCATGCCTTCGAAGGCAACATTGGCGTCCTTCGCCAGTTCTTCCGATGGAAAGACGGCGATGGCGCATGCACCGGCCTGGAAAAAGCCGACACCATCCGCCGCGTGTGCTTTGCGGCGAAATCCCAAGGTCTCGTAGAACGCGATGCTGCGCTTGAGGTTGGCCACGCCCAGCGTGACCAGCGTCAGGAGACCCTGCGGCTCGCTCATGTGCCAAACAAGCTCAGCTGCTCGGCGCCCGGCCTCGGATGGCGGAAATGCTCGGTCGTCAGCGAGAGCTTCGTTTCGTTTAGGCCGAGTTTCTCGCAGGCCATTTCGAAACGGCGGCCGATCATCCAGGCATAGGGCCCGGTGCCCTTCATTCGTTTGCCCCAGGCGGAGTCGTAATCCTTGCCGCCGCGCATGTCGCGGATCAGCTTGAACACATGACGGTAGCGGTCCGGATAGTTCGCCATCAGCCATTCGCGGAACAGATCGCGCACTTCCAGCGGCAGTCGCAGGAGCACATAGCCCGCCTCTTTGGCTCCCGCCGCCGCTGCCGCATCGAGGATGCGTTCGATCTCCATGTCGTTAAGCGCGGGGATAACCGGCGCCACCATCACAGTCGTGGTCACGCCGACCTGGGCGAGACGGCGCAGCGTCTCAAGCCGGCGCATCGGCGTCGCTGCACGCGGCTCCATCTTGCGCGCGAGTTCGGGATCGAGCGTGGTGATCGACAGCGCGACCTTGACGAGCTTGCGCTCGGCCATGCGCGCGAGGATGTCGAGGTCACGCAATACCAGCGCCGACTTGGTGACGATGCCGACCGGATGACCCGCGCGATCGAGCACTTCCAGAATGCGGCGCATGACTTTGTAGCGCCGCTCGATCGGCTGATAGGGATCTGTGTTGGTGCCGATCGCGAGCACTCTGGGCGAATAGCCTGGTGCCGCCAGTTCCTTTTCCAGAAGGTCGGCCGCCTCGGGCTTCACAAACAGCCTGGATTCGAAATCGAGACCTGGCGAAAGGCCGAGATAGGCGTGGGTCGGGCGCGCGAAGCAGTAGACGCAGCCATGCTCGCAGCCGCGATAGGGATTGATCGAACGGTCGAAGCCGATGTCGGGCGAGTCGTTACGGGTGATGATCTTGCGGGTGGCGTCAACCGTGACCTGTGTCTTGAACGGCGGCAGATCATCGAGGCTGCGCCAGCCGTCGTCGAAGGCAATCCGCGCCAGCGGCTCGTAGCGTCCGCTGGCGTTGCTATGCGCCCCGCGCCCGCGACGCCGCTCGTGCTCCACCACCACGCCGAGCAGTTCGGTGGCGTCGTCGACAAAGACGCCCGCCGGCACGGAGGGCAGCTCCGGTGCGCGGTCAGCATGGCGCATTGCCGGCGGGCGTTTCAGGGCTGCGTTTGATCGAGCCATGGCGGCACCTTAGCGGGGCAATGTGAACATAACAAGAACATTATAAAAAGCCCACAATTTGAGCAACTTGGGGCTCGATCTCGTGGGGCGATAGCCGAATTCCACATGATATGGTGCTAACCGATCCATACGGGCCGCGGTTCCATGCTGAGCGCGATCATTGCCACCGACGAATCGGAGCGCACGCTGGTGCCGACCCTGGCGGCGCTGGTGCCCGGCGCCATCTCCGGTCTGGTTGCCGAAGTCGTGGTTGCAGACGGTGGCTCGCGCGACGCCACTGCAGAAGTGGCGGATATGGCCGGTTGCCGTTTCATGGCGTCGTCCGAGCCCCTCGGCGCGCGGCTGAAATCAGCCGCCGCGAGCACGCGCACGCCCTGGCTGATGTTCCTGCGCGCCGGATGCGTACCGGAGCCAGCCTGGGTCACCGCCGCCGACCGCTTCATGCAGACGACAGACCTGTTGGACGACGGTGCCGACCGGGCCGCCGTGTTCCGCCCGCCCAGCGTCGCCGACCTGCTGCGACCGGGGCTAGCCGAGATTCTCGCGCTTCTGCGCGTCACTTTCGGCGGCGGACCGAAACCCGAGCAGGGCCTTCTGATTGCTCGGCGCTTCTACGACATGCTCGGCGGCCATCCCGCCGGCGGCAATGCGGAAGCTGCGATGCTGCGGAGGCTCGGACGGCGGCGGATCGCGATGCTGCCGACGGGGGCGCGTCCGGCCGGATGAATTCGATATACTTGACTTAGTCAACTAATTACCCGAACCTTCCCCCATGACAGCTGCGCGCCAGACAGACGACCGCATCGCCGCGGTGCGCCGTTTCAACCGTTTCTACACGCGCCAGATCGGCGTGCTGCGCAAAGATTATCTCGGCACTCCCTATTCGCTGGGAGAATCGCGCGTGCTCTACGAGATCGCGCATGGCGCACGTACCGCCAGTGATGTCGCCCGCGCGCTCGATCTCGACGCCGGCTATCTCAGCCGCGTGCTGCGCAATTTTGAAAAGCAGGGACTGATCGTCCGCAAGCCGTCGGCGAACGATGCACGCCAGAGCAAACTCGCCTTGACCGCGCGCGGCAGAAAATCCTTCACGCCGCTCGAGAAGCGCTCGGATGCCCTGGTCGGTTCCATGTTCGGCAAGCTCAAACAGGCTGAACAGGACCGGCTGGTTGCGGCGATGTCGGAGGTCGAGGCATTGCTCGGTGGCAGAATCTCACCCAGGCAGCAGGCAAGTTACCTATTGCGCGAACCTCGGCCAGGCGACTTCGGCTGGATCGTTTCGCGGCACGCCGAACTCTACGGCAGTGAATACGGTTGGACCGAACCGTTCGAGGGCCTTTGTGCACAGATCGTCGCCGATTTTGCCAACGACAACGATCCGAAGCGCGAGCGCTGCTGGATCGCCGAGATGAACGGCGAGAATGTCGGCTGCGTGATGCTTGTGGAGGATTCGAAGAAGGTCGCGCGTATTCGACTGTTGCTGGTCGACCCCAAAGCCCGCGGCCTTGGCCTCGGCGCGCGGCTGGTGGATGAATGCGTGCGTTTTGCGCGCCAGGCCGGCTACAGCAAGATCACGCTGTGGACCCACAGCGTGCTCGCCGCAGCGCGCCATGTCTACGAGAAGGCCGGCTTCACGCTCACGGCGAGCGAAAAACGTCACAGCTGGAGCAAGGACGTCGTAGCGGAATTCTGGGATCTGGCGCTGTGAACTAGGCGTCGGCTTTCTTCGCCTTGCCACGCCGCAGGTGCTCGTCGAGGCGCGGCAGGATCTCCACGAAATTGCATGGCCGGTAGCGGTAGTCGAGCTGGTGCACGAGGATCTCGTCCCAGGCATCCTTGCAGGCGCCCGGCGAGCCGGGCAGGCAGAAGACATATGTCGCATTGGCGACGCCGGCCGTGGCTCGCGTCTGGATCGCAGAGGTGCCGATCTTCTTTTCGCTCACCAGCAGAAATAAAGTGGCGAAACCGTCCATGCGCTTTTCGAACAGCGGCTCGACCGCCTCCGGCGTCACGTCACGGCCCGTGAACCCGGTACCGCCGGTGGTGATCACGACGTCGATGAACTTGTCGGCTATCCATGCCTTCACGCGCTGACGGATTGCCTTGACGTCATCCTTGACGATGGAGCGTTCAGCCAGCGTGTGGCCGGCGGCCCGGATGCGCTCGACCAGCGTATTGCCGGACTTGTCGTCGGCAAGCTCGCGCGTGTCGGACACGGTCAGGACCGCGATCTTCAACGGCACGAACTGTTTGCTTTCGTCGATTCCGGGCATGGATGTCCTGTCTCGTGGCTAGAGTAGGTCGCATCGCGTCTTGCTGCCAAGAGCATCTGCCCTGGCTTGCTTATTTCCAGAACGGTTTGCGTGCCTCCCGTTCAGCTTGATCGCGCGTCAGGCCGATATCCGACAGCAGCCGGTCGTCAAGCTCCAGCAAGATATGCCGTTGCCGGACCTTTTCGAAAGCGATCGAAATTTCCCGTTGCCGGAACCTGTCCAGGATCGCGCCGATCCTGGCGAAAACGCGCATGAGCAAAGACGAACGCGCAACGTCGCTGAGGTCGCGCAAAACGTCGGACGAATTGATTGAACTGCAAGTGGTGCCCCGGCAAGACATGTCTCATCTCCATAACGGAGCGAGACAACACTTGACTGCTGGGCAGCTGACCGGACGGTTGTCGTTGGCCCGGAATGCGCAACTCTATAGCAGCTTGCCCGCGGGTTTTCAACGATTGAACGGGCCCCGGCTGCAATTGGCAAATATCAGTTTTGCGCCGAAGCGAAGGTGTCGCAGGCGGAAATCTTGCCTTCCCTCAGGCCGGTGGTGAACCAGTGTTGCCGCTGGGCTGAAGATCCGTGCGTGAACGAATCCGGTACCACATAGCCGCGCGACTGCTTCTGCAGCCGGTCGTCGCCGATCGCCGCGGCAGTCTGCATCGCGGCCTCCACGTCACCCGGTTCGATCGATTTCCAGCGCTGATTGGAATGATGTGCCCAGACGCCGGCGAGGCAATCCGCCTGCAATTCGACCCGCACCTGGATACGGTTCGCCGCAACCTTGCTGCCCGAGGCACGCTGTGCGTTCTGGGCCTTGGGAAGAATGCCGAGCAGATTCTGCACGTGATGGCCGACTTCATGCGCGATCACGTAGGCTTCCGAAAACTCGCAGGCCTTTCCGCTGCAGCCGCGAAAACGGAGTTCCAATTCGCGGAAGAACGAGGTGTCGAGATAAATTCGCCGGTCGTTCGGACAATAAAACGGTCCCATCGCCGCCTGCGCAAAGCCGCAACCGCCCTGCTCGCCGCCGCGGTAAAGACGTATTGGTGCCGGGATGTATTTGCGGCCGTTGCTTTGGAAAATCTGCACCCAGACGTCTTCGGTATTGCCGAGCACCGCGGCAACGAATTGGCCGGTGCGATCCTTGGGCGCTCCGGTCTGTCGCGTGGGCTGGCGATAAGGCTGCTGGTATTGTGATCCGCCGCCGTTGATGAGTTCCGCGCCGCCGATCAGTACGCTCGGATCGATCCCGAGCGCCCAGCCGATCAAACCCAGCACGATCACCGTGCCGATACCGAGACCGCCGCGTCCTGCCGGAATTCCAAAACCACCACCGCCGATGCTACCGCCGCCGTCGCGATCGTCCTCGATATTGTCGCTGCGGCGAAAATCATCCCAGCGCATTCAAAATTCCTCCCGGTTCGATCAGTTCATCATTGCCGAATGCCGGCACGGCGTCCAATGCGACGCTTTGCGAGGCGTTTGGCAAGTTCCGCTAAGTTCAGATGTCGTAGGCAGAATTTGCCCAGTTGCCTGGTCGTCTCATAAACCGTTTTTTCACCTTGAGCGCCCATATTGGCCGCCTGTCGGTTGTAGGTCCCGCGTCGCCGACCGCGTCGCCTGAGTCAGAGTCCTGAGTCATGGTAGTGTCGCGTCGCGGGGCGCCCTCACGGGCGCCCCGTGGAGTTTCAGAGAGTGCCCGACAGCATCGCATTCTGCTTGGCGACTGCGTCGCACAGATGGCGAAACTGCCGGCGGCATCCGTCGATCTGGTGTTCGCCGACCCGCCTTACAACCTCCAGCTCGCCAGCGATCTCAAGCGCCCGGACGATTCCCATGTCGACGCCGTCACCGACGACTGGGACAAGTTTGCAAGCTTCAAGGCGTATGACGATTTCACCAGACGCTGGCTGACCGCCTGCCGCCGCGTGATGAAGCCCGCCGCCACCATCTGGGTGATCGGCTCCTACCACAACATCTTCCGCGTCGGCACGATCATGCAGGATCTCGGCTTCTGGATCCTCAACGACGTGATCTGGCGCAAGTCGAACCCGATGCCAAACTTCCGCGGCCGCCGTTTCACCAATGCGCATGAGACCATGATCTGGGCTTCGCGCGACGCCAACGCGAAGGGCTACACATTCAATTACGAAGTGCTCAAGGCCGGCAACGAAGACATTCAGGTGCGTTCCGACTGGACACTCCCGTTGTGCACCGGCGAGGAACGTCTCAAGGGCCGCAACGGCAAGAAGCTGCACCCGACCCAGAAACCGGAAGCGCTGCTCGCCCGTGTCATCCTGTCGAGTTCGCGGCTCGATGACCTCGTGCTCGACCCGTTTTGCGGCACCGGCACCACCGGCGCCGTGGCCAAGCGCCTGAGCCGCCGCTTTGTCGGCTGCGAACAGGATCCCGGTTATGCCAAAGCCGCCGAAAAACGCATCGCTGCCGCCAGGCTGCTGGACGCGCCGACGCTCGCGCCATTCGTGACCGCGCGCGAGGCGCCCCGCGTTCCGTTCTCGGCACTGATCGAGCGTGGCCTCGTCACGCCCGGCATCAAGCTGGTCGACGCCAGGAAGCGTCACCAGGCGCTGGTGCGCGCCGACGGCGCGGTCTCGCACCAGGGCAATGTCGGTTCGATTCACAAGATCGGCGCGATGGTGCAGGGCCTCGACGCCTGCAACGGCTGGACCTTCTGGCACGTCGAAACGCCGAAGGGCCTCAAGCTGATCGACGAATTTCGCGCGGCCGTTCGTGCCGAGATGGCGGAAGCGGCGGAGTAACTACTTCGCGACAAGCTCCAGAAAGTGCGATAGCGCACGCGTCGCGAAGGTCCGCATGTTGGCCTGGCGATCGGCGCTGCCGGTTTCCAACGTGATCGCGCTTTCGATCTTTGGCCCCATCAGAGCGATGCAGCTGTGGCCGGCGGCATCGCCGTAGCGATTGCCGGTCGGCCCGGCGGCACCGGTTTCGCCGATGCCCCAGGTCGCGCCGTGCTTCTCGCGTATGCGTCGCGCGACCAGCAGCGCGTAGGGCTCGGTCGAGGCGCGCATGTCCTTCATCTCGGCGTCGCTGATGCCGAGCAGCGCCGCACGTGAAACGCGCGTATAGACCACGGCGCCGCCGACGAAATAGGCCGATGCGCCGGGCATCGCGAGCAGCGCGGCGGCGATGAGCCCGCCGGTCGAGGATTCCGCCACGGCGATCGTCTCGCCACGCTGCCTGAGAAGCGCCGCGATCTTTTCCGCCAGTGGCAACAAACTTTGCATGTTCTCCGCCTTTACAGATCGCCGCGGCCGATCTGGCACAGCACGCGGAAAACTCCAACCTCGGTTCCAGGAAATTTCCTCGCAAGTCTTGCAGCCGCAGTCTCGGCATCCGCCTGGCGCAACGTGTCGATGATCAGGCAGCCGGCGATCTTCCTGTCGCCGCCGCGCAATTTCTCTTCTTGCAACACCGGCATGCCTTTGGGATCGAGCGCAATCCAGATTTCGCCGTTGGCCACCGCCGCCGGATCGGCGACCAGCGCCTCCAGCTCACGGGCGAGCGCTGCCTCGTCCGGCGCCGCATCAAAGCGCACCGTCACGGCATAGGCGCCGCGAAATCCGCCGCGCCGCGCCGTGCGCCGGCACGCAGTGCGGTTCATGTTGATGAAAACCTCCGACATGATCTTGCGCGTCATCGGCGTCGGATTGTCGAGCCGCTCCAGATAGGGCTTCGAGGTCAGCACCGCCGGAGATTCGACGAGGTAGAAATTGAAGTAGCCGCTGGTCCCCGAAATCGCCTGATGCCTGCGCCCGAACAGGAAACCCGGAACGGCAAGCCGCTCCGGCAAGTGCTCGCCCTGGAACCAGGTCTCGAACTCGGTCTCGCGCCCGGCACGGCAGTCGTTCCAGATCGCCAGAATGCCCGGATCGCTCATGATCTTTCTCTGCGCATGATCTTTTCCGACCTTGCTTCGCCCGCCGATCCAGCCTTCGCAGCCGAAGCGGCTGCTTCGGCGGAGCAGGCAGCGGGCTTCGCGAAGGCGGGAAACCGGTACTCACTATTCGGGATCATGCGCTACTTTGCCGCCACCACCATGATCTCGACCTTGTAGTCTGGTGCCGCGAGCTTGGCCTCGACACAGGCGCGCGCCGGCGTGTTGCCGGGCGACACCCAGGCGTCCCATACCGCGTTCATCTCGGCGAAATTGGCCATGTCGGTGATCCAGAGATTGGCCCGCAGCAGCTTCGACTTGTCGGTGCCGGCCTGCGCCAGATAGTTGTCGATCGTCGCGAGGATTTCCCTGGTCTGCTCGGTGACGCTCTTGCCCTTGTTGGCATGGGCGACGATGCCGGCGAGATAAACCGTATCGCCGTGCACGACGATCTGGCTCATGCGCGGGCCGACTTCCTTGCGTTCGATTTTCATGGCGTTCCTCTCTTTTGATTGTTCAACCCCAGCGCATGGCTGAGCACCTTGCGCATCACGTTCGGCAGGGCTTCCTCGCCGAGATCGCCCAGCTTGACCCAGCGCGTACCTTTGAGCGCCGGCGTCGCGCGCGCGACCTGAGCGGAAAAAACGTCGAGCTCAAGCGGAAAATGCGTGAACACATGGCGTACTGCGCCGGGCAGCCGCCGCCATTTTGTTTTTACGCCAAGGCGCGGCGCGGCGCGAAGTGCCGCCGCCGGGTCGAAATCGTGCACCCACGCGCTGCCAGGAACTTCCGTCATCGACGCAAGCAGCCCCTTGTCCGGACGTTTGCGCAACAGCACGCGCCCGTCGGCGCGCAAGGCGACAAAGGCCGCGCCGCGGCGCAGGCGGCCCTCGTGCTTCGGGACTTTGCGCGGATACGTCGCTTCCGCGCCGGTGGCGTGCGCGGCGCAAGTCCGGCGCCACGGGCAGAGCGCGCAGGCCGGCCGCCTGGGCGAACACAGGCTGGCGCCGAGATCCATCAGCGCTTGCGCGAAATCGCCGGACCGGTGCGGCGGCAACAGCGACGCCGCAAGCTGCCTGATCGCCGGCTTGGCTGCCGGCAGCGCCTCCTCGACGGCAAACAGCCGCGCCACCACCCGCTCGACATTGCCGTCCACCGGCACCGCCGGCAGGTCGAATGCGATCGCGGCGACCGCGGCGGCGGTGTAATCGCCGATGCCGGGCAGAGCGCGCAGCGCCTCGATATTTTCCGGAAAACGCCCGCCATGACGCCCGACCACCGCGCGCGCGCAGGCATGCAGATTGCGGGCGCGCGCGTAGTAGCCAAGGCCGGCCCAGGCACGCAGCACGTCGTCGAGGCTGGCGCGGCTGAGGGCTTCGACCGTCGGCCAGCGCGCCAGAAATTTCGCGTAATAGGGCGCAACCGCCCTGACCGTCGTCTGCTGCAACATGATTTCAGACAGCCAGACCCGATAGGGGTCGGGCCGTTCGCCACCCCGCGCTTTGCCGGGCCGCACGCGCCAGGGCAACACGCGGGCATGGCGGTCGTACCAGGCCAGCAGCTCAGCCGGCTCGGGCTCGCCGACAGCTTTCTTTCGCGCCGGCAATCGGACTGCTACGGTCATCGCGCCGACGATGGCATGAGAGCGCAGCTTCATGAACAAGCCCTCGCGCAGTTTTCCCCGGCCCCTTTCGGAGCTCCTGGGGGCGACCTTGGGTGACGCCCTCAAGCGCCAGGGGTTTGCATCCACCGAAATCATCGCGCGTTGGGCCGACATCGTCGGGATCGAAATTGCGGCTCACAGCGAACCGATGAAAATCAACTGGCCGCGCGCCACGTCAACCGGGGCCGAGGATGCCGCGGAACCGGCGACCCTCGTGTTGCGGGTGGAAGGACCGGCAGCGCTCGAAATCCAGCACCTGTCGGCGGTCATTCTGGAACGGGTCAACCGCTTCTTCGGCTGGCAAGCGATCGGCCGCATCGCGCTGCGCCAGGCGCCGCTGCGCCGCCAGGTGCCGCCCAAGGCCCCGCATCAGCCCGACCCGGCGGTTGCCGCCCGTATCGCCGAGGGTTTGCCGGAGATCCAGGACGAGGACCTGCGCCAGGCGCTCGCCCGGCTGGGCGCCGCGGTCAGGCAAAATTGAGGCTTTCAGAACCCAGGGCTTTTCTGGCATGGCCTTGGCAGAGCGGCCCGCCATTGCCACAATTATGCTATCCAGCTAGCCAAAGCCCAATCGGGGCCGGTCCCAGTTCACGGAGCGCCAGTTGCAGATCACCCGTCGCGAATTTTGTCAGGGCAGTGCCACGCTGGCGTTGACCACGGTCCTCCTCGGCGCCTCGGCGCTGCCGCGTTTTGACGGCACGGCGATGGCGGAAGACGTATCCGCCGCCGAACTGATGAAGCCGGAAGCGCTGCCCGATATGGTCATGGGCTCGGACAAGGCGCCGGTCACGGTGATCGAATATGCATCGATGACCTGCCCGCACTGCGCGCATTTCCAGGAGACCACGTTCCCCGAGTTCAAGAAGCGCTATATCGACACCGGCAAGGTTCGCTACATTCTGCGCGAATTTCCGCTCGACAGTCTGGCGGCAGCAGCCTTCATGCTGGCGCGTTGCTCGGGCGAGAAGGATCCGGACAAGTATTACTCCATGGTCGACACGCTGTTTCGCCAGCAACGGCAATGGGCGGTCGAAAAACCGCTGCCGCCGCTGCTCTCGATCGCCAAGCAGGCCGGCTTTACCGAGAAGAGCTTCGACGCCTGCCTTTCGAATCAGAAGATCCTGGAAGGCATCGAAAGTGTCCGCGAGCGGGCCAACAGCCAGTTCAAGGTATCCTCGACACCCACGTTCTTCATCAACGGTACCAAGCACCAGGGCGCGCTTTCGGTCGACGAAATGGCAAAGGCGATCGACCCCTATCTCAAGGGCTGACAAGGGCTTTTCGCCGCCGCCGGGACCGCCGCGGGCGGCTGCAATGCCATAATTTGGCCCTCCGACTCCCGAAAGGTCTGGAAAACCACCGCCGCCGTTCGCAACCGTATTGCTCAAGCGTGCGCGAAGATTCATTCTGCCGACCAATGCGGCACAAGCGACCCTCTGTCCGGGGCAAATCCCGGAACCGACCACGACTCTCAATGTACAATGTACAAGCGAATGGCCCAGTGGGCGTTTGTCCCGATTCGCGCATGATCCCGACAGGTGCGCACCGGTATATGGAACTGATCATGCGCAAGCATGAATGGCATGAGGCCTGACGTATGAAGCTGACCCGGCTGCGCCTGATCGGGTTCAAGTCGTTCGTGGAGCCGACCGATTTCATGATCGAGCCGGGACTTACCGGCGTGGTCGGGCCGAACGGCTGCGGCAAGTCGAATCTCGTCGAAGCACTGCGCTGGGTGATGGGCGAGTCCTCGTACAAATCCATGCGCGCGTCCTCGATGGACGAGGTGATCTTCTCCGGCTCCAACAGCCGGCCCGCACGCAACAACGCCGAAGTCGGGATCACCATCGACAATACCGAACGCTCGGCGCCCGCGGCATTCAACGATTCCGATACACTGGATATCGCGCGCCGCATCGAGCGCGAAGCCGGCTCGACCTACCGCATCAACGGCCGCGAGGTGCGCGCCCGCGACGTGCAGATCGTATTCGCCGACGCCTCCACCGGCGCGCGCTCGCCGGCGCTGGTGCACCAGGGCCGCATCGGCGAGATCATCCAGGCCAAGCCCGAACAGCGCCGCCGCGTGCTGGAAGAAGCCGCCGGGGTCGCCGGTCTGCACGCCCGCCGGCACGAGGCGGAACTGCGGCTCAAGGCGGCCGAAAGCAACCTCCTGCGGCTGGAGGACGTGATCGGTCAGCTGGCCGCCCAGATCGACGGGTTGAAGAAACAGGCCCGTCAGGCCGTGCGCTATCGCACGGTGTCCGGCCAGGTGCGCAAGGCCGAAGCAACGCTCTACCACCTGCGCTGGACCGGCGCGAACAATGAGGTCACCGAAGCCGAGCACGCCAAAGACGTCTGCGTGCGCGAAGTGGCGGATCGCACCGGCGCACAGGCGGAAGCCTCGACACGCCAGGCAAACGCCTCCGCGGCTCTGCCGGAATTGCGCGAAGCCGAGGCGCGTGCCGGCGCCGCATTGCACCGGCTCACCGTCGCCCAGCAGGATCTCGACCGCGAGGAGCAGCGCGCCAAGGACCGCATCGCCGAACTCGAACTCCGGCTGGTGCAATTCGCAGCCGACGGCGAGCGCGAGCAGAGACTTGCCGCCGATGCCGAAGCAGCCCTCGCCAGGCTTGCGACCGAGGAAGAAACCATTCGCGCGGAGGCACGCGAAAGCGCCGGACGCCGCAGCGGCGTCGATGCGCGCGTGGCGGATGCCGATGCCGCGCTCGGCGCGTCCGAGAAGATTTTCTCTGACGTCACCACCGCGCTCGCCGATCTCGCCGCACAACGCAGCCGGTTCGAGAATGCGGCGCGCGAACAGGGCGAGCGCATTGCCAGGATTGAAGGCGAAATTGACGCGATTGAGCGCGAGCTGGCCTCGCTGCGCAACACCGACAATGCGCCGCTCGCGGCCGCGGTTGCCGGCACCCAATCGGCCCTGACCGAAGCCGAGGCGGCAGCCGTGGCTGCCGAAGCCGCGCACAATGTCGCGCGCGCCGAGCTCGAAGCTGCACGCGCGGCGGTCGCTGAGTCCGAAAAACGCGTGCAGCGGCTGGAAACCGAGGCCAAGACGCTGGCCAAGATGCTCGCGCTCGAGACGCGCAATCTGTGGCCGCCGGTGATCGACAATGTCGCGGTCGAGAAGGGTTACGAGAAGGCGCTTGGCGCTGCGCTCGGCGACGATCTCGACGCGCCGGTCGATGCGTCGGCGCCGATGCACTGGAGCACGATCACCGTCGAGACGAGCCACCCTGCCCTGCCCGACGGTGTCGAGCCGCTTTCCCGCTATGTGCAGGCACCAGCGCAACTGGCGCGCCGGCTGGCGCAGATCGGCGTGGTCGAGCGCGATGACGGCGCCCGCCTGGCAGCACAGCTCAAAACCGGCCAGCGCATGGTCTCGCGCGAGGGTGATTTGTGGCGCTGGGACGGATTCGTGGCAGCGGCGCATGCGCCGACCGGCGCTGCCAGGCGGCTGGCGCAGCGTAGCCGCTTTGCGGAAATCGACAGCGAACTGACGAGTGCGCGCGCCGAGGCCGATGCCCAGCGCGGCACACTCGAAGCGGCGCAGTCGGCCTTCGATGCCGCCAGCCACAATGAAACCGAGTCGCGCGCGCGCGAGCGCGACCTCAACCGCCAGGCCGCGCGGCTTTCCGCACTCGCCGAGGCACGCACCCGGCTCATCAGCAGCCGCGACGAAGCTCGTGCCGCCAAGGTCGAGGCCGAGCGCTCGCTCAAAGGGCTCGCGCCTGCCGCCGACCTCGAAACCAGGCTCGCGCAGGTGCGCGACGACATCGCAACAAAACGCTCCAGGCTCGCGGAAGTGCGGGCCGAGCAGCAGGCGATCGTGCGCGAAGCGGAACTGGCCGACCGGCGGCTGGCATCCCTTGGCGCCGACAAATCCGGCTGGGAAGAACGGCGCGACGGCGCGCGCAATCAGATTGCCACGCTCGAGCAGCGCATCGCCGAGGCCAAGCGGGACCGCACTGAACTCGAAAACGCGCCGCAGGTGTTCGCGGAAAAACGCGCCGGACTGATCAGTGAGACGCAGGCCGCGGAAGCCGAACGGCGCGATTGCGCCGATCGTCTGCAGACCGCCGAGAGCGCCCTGGCCGAGGCCGACCGCGATGCCCGGGCCGCCCTGGAAGCAGCCAGCGCCGCGCGCGAGGAGCTTGCCCGCGCAGAGGAACGCTTCGAAGGCGCCAAGCGCCGCCTCTCGGACATCGGCCGCGAGATCCACGATATGCTCGAGATCGAACCGTCGGGTGTCGCCGAGCTCGCCGGTATCAAGCCCGACGCGCCAATTCCGGACATGGCCGAGATCGAGGCTACGCTGGAGCGGCTACGGCGCGAACGGGAGCGCCTCGGTGCGGTCAATCTGCGCGCCGAGGAAGAATTGCGCGAAATCGAGACCCAGCACACGTCGTTGACCACCGAGCGTGACGACCTGGTGGAAGCGATCAAGAAACTGAGGCTCGGTATCCAGAGCCTGAATCGCGAAGCCCGTGAGCGGCTGCTGTCTTCGTTCGAGCAGGTGAACAAGCACTTCCAGCATCTGTTCTCCGAACTGTTCGGCGGCGGCACCGCCGAGCTGCAATTGATCGAGAGCGACGATCCGCTCGAGGCGGGGCTGGAAATCATGGCCAAGCCTCCGGGCAAGAAACCGTCAACGCTCTCGCTCTTGTCCGGCGGCGAGCAGGCGCTCACGGCCCTGGCGCTGATCTTTGCGGTGTTTCTGACCAATCCGGCGCCGATCTGCGTGCTGGACGAAGTGGACGCCCCGCTCGACGATCACAACGTCGAACGCTTCTGCGACCTGCTCGACGAAATGACCAAGGCGACCGACACGCGGTTCGTCATCATCACGCATAACCCGATCACCATGGCGCGCATGAACCGCCTCTACGGCGTCACCATGGCCGAACGCGGCGTATCGCAGCTGGTGTCGGTCGATCTGGAGGCTGCCGTGCGTTTCCGCGAGGCGGGCTGACGCGCGGCACCCGAAAATCGCCGATTTGATGCCGAAGGAAATTCGAGTAGCGTCTCAGTTCGACAAAAGCAGTTATCAGATCGCCTGCGAGTGACTGATGAACGCAAAAGATCGCGTAAGAGCGCTCGCGTTTGGTTCGCTGTGCCTCACGGTAGCGCTGTATGGGGCGGCCCAGTGGATCGCGACGGAAGCAAATCCAGTCGGGAGAGGTGAGGGATTTTCACCCGTCGGGCTGGAAGCCGTAATTTTTCTCTGGGCTGCAATTTTTCTGACCTTCCGTCCGCTCATTTCTTAGGACGCACCGCCAAGACAAATTTGGCTCCGTTTTGCAAAAAGGTGTTTGCGCTTGGGCGGACTGGCCTGGCCGCTCCACCCTGCGCTGGTCCCCTACTTGGACTTCGCACCCGGGGCGATTGCGGAGGCGTACGCCGGCACCAGCCTATTTGCCATTATCAATCGGCGCCTTTATCGACAGGCCGATGGAGGGGGTCGTCTCGCCCTGTGTTCTTGAGCCGTAATCATTCGGCCGATCTGTAGCATTGGGTGTGCTATTTGGCCGCAAGTCCAGCGTGGAGCCCGGCGGAATAACGGGCGCTGGGACTGGGACCGGGCCCGGAAGAGTCCACGCGTCCAAGGGGATGTTTCGAATGTACTTGTCCTGCGCATGAAGGCCCTGAACCGCCAAGCCGCTAGGAGCGATCCCGGCGAGAATGGACAAGCTAACAATGTAACGTATTTTCATTGCCGCCTCCCAATCTCGGAAATGGTGCGGGCTGATCGAAAGCCTATCATCTAACGCGGTCGATCCAAGGCCAGGTATCAGACCGCGTTTCGCACCATAGACGCCCCAGCCGCACATAACAGCTGGGGCGGTGTCGCGATTAAAGCCTATTTTTTTTCACCACCGGCATCAGCTGGGGCGGCAGCGCCTGCAGGTCCGGGAGGTCCGGCTGAACCGGCGGGTCCGGCAGGCCCAGCGGGTCCGGCAGGTCCAGCTGATCCAGCAGATCCTTTAGGCCCAGCCGGTCCGGCGGGACCGATTGGCCCGACGGGGCCTGCAGTTCCTGCGGGCCCCGGAGGTCCCGGCGGTCCAGGAGGTCCCGGCGGTCCAGGAGGCCCAGGCGGTCCGGGTGGTCCAGGTGGCCCAGGTGGTCCGGCAGATTTATGTCGATCAACGCGGACACGACGCTTGTGCCGTTGCTGCGAGCGTGACTGGTCGCCAGGCCAGCGCCAGCAATGGTGCTGATTCCCTGACTGGAATCCGAAGAAATCAAATTGTTTTGCTTTTGCACCTTGCTGCGACGCACTGGCCGGCGCCACCATCGCTGGTGCGGCCAGAATTGCCAAAACGACAGTGAGCGCAGTTGCCCTTATCGGCTCCCCCATCCCAATTCCCCCTTGTGTAAACGTCGACTGAGAAAACGCCCGTATTCCATTGAAAGTTCCCGCGCCGGTCCTTCCCCCGCCGCGGAGTTTAAGTTTAAAACAAATCACTGTTTGCAAAAAAAAGCCGCTCGCCCGCGAAAAATATCAAAGCCCGCTCGGCGCCTCCGGCTGCCAAAAATCTCGGCGTTTGCCGATGGGGGAAATCCCGATGATGGTCTGAGAGCTTGGTCGGTGGTGCGCGCCTTCACAGCTCGGAGTGGTCGAGTCAAAAAGCCGCTCCGGGAAACGCGGTCCGGATCCCACGCGGGGCCCGGCCCCAACAGAGAATTTTTCCTCGACCTATTCGCCGAAAATAGACCGATCTTTGCGGACCATGTGGCTCAGGGTCAGAGACATCAACTCGCTCAAGTCCACATGCTGGTTCAAATAGCGCGTGGCGCGATCTTGCGGAAAATGGAGATGCTCCGGAGGAGGACACCATGCCAGCTCATAGATTTGATCGGTGGTCTGGTGCGCGTACATTTTCAGCTCCTAGTCCAGCTCAGCAGGCGTTTTCGTCACTAGGCGGATTCGCACCAAAGACCTGTGACAGCCGTCACGAAAAGATACATTTTTTTTCCCGCTGAATTTTCGGGCAATTCCCGATGTTCGCAGACAAACAAGCAAATGATTTTCAGCCAAACCTGAGTCAGCCAAACCTAAGTCAGCCATTCCCTTTTACAAAATAAAAACTGGCTTCGTTTCGCACAATGATGTTTGTGCCTAGGCGGAGTGAGCTAGACGACCGCTTTGCCGTTCGGGCGCGCCGTCTCCGCCAGCCGCGGTTCACCTGCAAGCCAGGCGGCGCTTGTCGAAAAGACATGCTCCTGACCGCAGGCCGGACAGAGCATGCGGGCACTGGTTTTCGGCAACAAGCGGAACACGCTCGGCTCGGTTTCGATTGCGGTCGAAACCGCGCGGCCGGTATTGGGGCACCTGATCATGACCGAACTCATCTGGATAGCGCCCTCCGATTGATCTTCAGCCCAGCAAATCAAGGGAACCCTTCAATCGTGACCGACTTAAGACCGCGGAACCCCCTGTGGATAACGTCTCGGTGATCACGAGGGGACGCCGGAACCAAAGCCACGGGCCAACGTTGATGCCCAGTAGATTTCAGTCGGGCGGCTCCCCCCTTACCCCCCGAATAGCCGTCTGGCGAAAAGGCCCCGGGCATGTCTCGGGGTCTTTTTTTGCTTCGGGGCGCCCGGCTGTGTTGAACCAGGGGAGCCGGCGCGCCACTAAACCATCACGCGCCCCCGAGTTGCCGGAGGCACCCCTACCCTGTTGCCGTTGGCGGCGCGCATCCCATCTAGGATAGGCTTGTTGTTGCATTTCGACTTCCTCCGATTCCCTTTCTGGAGCTCACTTCCATGTCCACGACCGGCTGGATCATTATCGGCGTCATTGTTCTGCTCGTGTTCGGGGCCATCGCCATCTACAACGGCCTTGTGGCGATGCGGCAGCGAACGAATCAGGCCTTCGCCGACATCGACGTGCAGCTCAAGCAGCGCCACGACCTGATTCCCAATCTGGTGGAAACGGTAAAAGGCTACGCGGCGCACGAGCGTGGAACACTGGAGGCGGTGGTTCAGGCCCGCAATGCCGCCATTGCGGCACCCGGCGTCGACCAGAAGGTGGCAGCCGAGAACATGCTGACCGGGGCGCTGCGGCAACTCTTCGCCCTGTCGGAAAGCTATCCGGATCTGAAGGCCAACCAGAACTTCCAGCAATTGCAGGCCCAGTTGTCCGATATCGAGAACAAGCTCGCCGCCTCGCGCCGTTTCTTCAACAGCGCGGTGCAGGAGTACAACACGGGTATCCAGCGGTTCCCGGCCGTGCTGTTCGCCGCATCGTTCGGCTTTCACCAGCGCGAGTTCTTCGACGTCGGCGATCAGCGCCAGCAACTCGAACAGGCTCCGAGCGTGAAGTTCTGACACCCTCTCTGTCGAGGGAGGTGAAGGAATTGAGATGGCCTCCTACGGTCTCTATACGCACATCCAGTCGAACAGGCGCCGCTCGATCGCGCTGCTGATCGGGCTGTTTTTCCTGGTCTACGTCCTGGTGTTCGCCGGTGCGCTTTTGGCCGAGGCGCTCAGCGCCCGAAATGCGCCGCTCGACTATCTCGTGCACGCCGCGATCTATGATTTCGTCAAGGCGGCGCCGATCGCCACCATCGGCACGGTAATCTGGATCTTCATCGCCTACCAGTTTCACCAGGCCATGATCGACGCGGTCGTCGGCGCACGCGAGGTCAGTCGGACCGAGGAGCCACGACTTTATAACCTTCTGGAAAACCTCTGCATCTCACGCGGCATCACAATGCCGACGCTGCGCATCGCCGATGATGATGCGCTCAACGCTTTCGCCACCGGACTCAACGAGAAGCAATATTCGATCACGGTAACGCGCGGCCTGATCGAGGCGCTTGACGACCAGGAGATCGAGGCGGTGCTCGGTCACGAGCTCACCCATATCCGCAACGGCGACGTGCGCATGCTGGTGGTGGCGGTGGTCATCGCCGGCGTGATTTCCTTCTTCGGCGAACTCATTTTCCGGCTGTTCTTCCAGGCTTCCTACTACGGCGGCGGGCGGCGCGGCGGTGACGACCGCAAGGGCGGCGCCGGCATTGCGATCGTGATCGCGCTGGCGCTGATTATGCTCGCCTGGGTGCTTTCGGTGGTGATCCGCTTCGCACTTTCGCGCAAGCGCGAATATCTTGCCGATGCCGGTTCCGTCGAGCTTACCAAAAACCCCGACGCCATGATTTCCGCGTTGCGCAAGATCGAGGGCCGCAGCGAACTGGCCAGCGCCAATTCGGCCGTGATGGAAATGTGCATCGACAATCCGCGCACGGATTTTTCCAATATTTTCGATACCCATCCCTCCGTCGACGCCCGGATCGCGGCACTGGTGAAATTTGCCGGCGGCCATGATCCCGGTCCGCTGGCGCTTGAAGCGCCGGAAGAACTAGACGACAGGCCTGCGCAGATCGAAACGGCGGACACCTCGTCTCCCGCCGGACCCTGGGACAGCCAGCCCGAAAGCGGCACGCCAGGTCCATGGGGTCCTCGCCCCGGCGGGACATTGCCGGCCGCCGGTCCGTGGGGCCCGCGGCGACGCTGACGATCGCGCTTGCGAACAAGCGCTGCCCATCCAATGCGGATCGGCCGGCCGTGAGGCCGGTCATGCTTTAGGAATTGTTAAATGAAAGGACTCTATTTTATCGATCGGCACGGATAGCCTGAAAGGCCAATTCCTGCCGATGCTTGGCGACCATCGGCCACGTTGGCCTACCACAGGAAGTGGCCCGAATTCTCCATGAACGCCCCCCTCGCATTCATCAATGAGATCGAAACCAGCATTGCGCAGAGCTCTGACGGGCGGCGCGCCGATATGGTCCGTCATCTCACCGATCTCTTTCTGGTCAATGTGGACAATTATTCCGCCGACGAGATCGCCCTGATCGACGATGTATTCGTGCGGCTGGTCGTCACGATCGAGGAATCCGCTCGGGCCTTGCTGGCGATCCGTCTTGGTCCGATTTCGAATGCTCCTCCCAAGATCGTCCGCGCCCTTGCCTGCGACGATGCGATCGACGTCGCGTCCCCCGTTCTGATCCGGTCGGAGCAGCTCGATGACCAGATCCTGATCGGATGCGCAAAGGTCAAGAGCCAGGAACACCTGCTTGCGATCTCGCGCCGAAAGACGCTCAGCGAACCGGTGACCGACATTCTGGTCGAACGCGGAGACCAGCAGGTCGTATTGAGTACGGCACAGAATGCAGGCGCCAGATTTTCCGAAAAGGGTTTTGCGACCATGGTGAGGCGCTCGCACGGCGACGACCTGCTCGCCAAGTGCGTCGGCACCCGGCCGGATATTCCGCAGCATCTGTTCGACCGGCTCCTCGAAATTGCGTCCGATAGCGTTCGCGTCAAACTCGAGGCTGAAAATCGCTTTACCCGCAAGGATGTTCATCGGGTCGTCACGGACGTGACGGACCGCATCCAGGCCCACATGGCCGAGCACACGCCCAACTATGCCGTAGCGCAGGTCCTCGTTGAGTCGCTGAAGAAAGCGGGACAATTGGGCGGGGAGAAACTGGACGCTTTTGCGAAGGCCGGAGAGGTCGAACAGACCGTCGCCGCGCTTGCACTCATGACGGACATGCCGATCGATGTCGTGCAACGCAAGTTCAACGACGAGCAGGCCGAATTCATATTGGTCATGACGAAGGCGATCGGGCTTTCGTGGCAGACGACCAAGGCGATCCTCGGGCTCGGCATCGGAAAGACCAGGCGGTCGCCGCGTGAAATCGAACAGTGCGAACACGCCTTTCAGCGCCTGAACCGGCCGACAGCCCAGCAAATTCTCGGCTTTCACCGCGCACGCGAGCGCGCTGCCAACAAGCAATTGATGTAGGCACCGGCCGCGAACTTACCGGGTAAGCTGCGCGATCTTTGATTTCAGCGTGTGGGCGTCAAACGGCTTCGTCAGCATGCTGTCCGCCCCCGCCTTTTTGGCCGCCATGATCCAATGCGGCTCTTTCTTTGCGGACATCAGAATAAAAGATACACTCTTCGTGATGGGATTGCTGCGAACTTCCTTCAGAATATCGACGCCGCTCATGGGCTCCATTTCCCAATCGCAAATGATGATGTGAAACGGGCTCTCGATCATGCGGCTCAGCGCTGCCTTGCCGTCCTGCATCACCTCGATTTTTTCGAAGCCGCAACTACGCAGGATCTTTTCGACGACGCTGCAGACCGTCGTCGAGTCGTCGATAACCAGCACCCGTCGAGTATCGTTCATGGCAGGTATCCCCAAACCCCCCAAGGAATCGTCTAGCTAAATTTATCATGCCGGCCGTTTGATTTGCTCGTTTGTCACGCCCCGAACCAGCCAGAAACGCAACATTCGCTGGGCAGTCGCCGCCGACAGCTTGATAAAATCCGTCCGGGCTTTTTCCAATTCCATAGCAGAAACCTGGTGGCGCGAATATCGATTTGACAGGATGGCGCTGAATGTCTGCCAATGGAGCCCGGCGGCCTTGCAGGCCACGAGCACGCCGTCGTAGCGGGTATTCTGCATCAGCCTTTCGATGAGTTCGATCGGAGCCGAGCACAATCTGGCGAGACCGGCGACCATCTCCTCGTACTGTCCGGCTTTGGCAAATTCCACGATTGCCGCCTCGTTCAGCCGGTTGCTGTCATGCATTTTCGAAATCGAGGCTTCCGCAGCCCTGAAGTCGCGCGGCGCAGCCGCTTCGCGCAAGGCCTTAGTCGATGCCGACGCAAGAGCGTCCTGCAATTTGGCCCGATCTTCGGCCGGGGTTACCGCAAGCAGATGCTCACGCACCGCTTCGGTCGCTTTCAACACCAGTTCCTGAAGCAGCTGCGGCGGCATATCCAGCCGCATGGCGAGATTTTTTGCGAGATCCTGGTCGTCCGTCGCACGCTCTGTCAGTGTGGCGAACCCGGCGTTGGAAAATGACGCACCCTGATTTCGCGACAGCTTGCGGACGACGTCGTTGTTGCCGCGTTCGATAATAATATCCGTCACGACCGCGGCGAGGCGCGCGCGTTCGGAGATCGCGCCAAGGTGCCCTTGGCCTTTCGATTTAGCTATTTCAATCAGATCGCCGTCGGAAAGCTGCGTGGACTGCGCGAGCACCGGCCCGGCAACTGCGATCTCATCGTGATAGGCCAGCTTTTTGATAATCGCATTCGGCGCATTATCGATCGGCGCCAGCTTCGTTCCAAGTTCGGCGAGAACATTGTCCGCGACCTGTTTGGTCAGGTGCGTGAGAACATCACCGAAGAGATTGACCTGCTCATGGTTGAACTGCTCGGCGCTCCCGAGAAAGAGTTCGGTGACCCGCCGCAACGTCTCGGTGCGCTTTTCGGGCGACTGCCCTTGAACCGCCCCTTCCAGTTCATCAATGAGTGATTTTGACGTCGTCATCGCACACAAAAACGATCAAACCGCCGGCTCCGGCCGATTGCCGGCTGGAGACCCCAAACGACGGTTGCCCGCGTAAAACGGTACGATCATGTTCTTTATATTGGATGTACAAGTTCTTCCTGCCGTGGTTTTCCACGTTAATACAATCTCAACGTGCAACCACCCGCAATTCGGGTCGGACCCGGCCAATTCGGCCGAAAGCCCGAGCCTCGCCCGGCGACGGGCTCCACATTTTAATGCCCGGCAAACGAAATCAGGGTGCGCACCGGCACGTCCATCTTGCGCAGCTTGTCGGCACCGCCCAACTCCGGCAGATCGATGACAAAGCAGGCTGCCAGCACATTGGCGCCCAGCTGCCGCAAAAGCTTGACCGCCCCTTCGGCGGTGCCGCCGGTTGCGATCAGATCGTCCACCAGGATCACGCGTTCGCCCGCTGCCACCGCGTCCTCGTGCATTTCCATCTCGTCGAGTCCATATTCCAATGAATAGGCGATGCTCACCCTTTTATGGGGAAGCTTGCCCTTCTTGCGGATCGGGATGAATCCGGCCGACACCTGGTGCGCCACCGCGCCGCCGAGAATAAAGCCGCGCGCTTCCATGCCGGCAACCTTGTCGATCTTCATCCCGGCCCAGGGCTGCACCAGTTCGTCGACCGCGCGGCGGAAGGCGCGCGCATCACCCAACAGCGTTGTGATGTCGCGGAACATGATGCCGGGCTTCGGATAGTCCGGAATCGTGCGAATCGCGTTGCGGAGGTCGTTTTCAAGGGCAGGCGACGTCATGGCATTGATCCTTGCCGTTTATGCTTTCAACACCCTGCCCGCCACCGCGTCGAGTTTCCTGATCAGCTCGGGATCGCGCGCTTCCGGCGCGGTGATCAGCGCGGTGTCGAGCGCCACATCAGAGCCGATCGGGCACGGTTCGTGCTCGCGCGGAAAATCGCGCGCCAGACGCACAACCAGCCGCTTGGCGCGCTCGGCATTGTCGTTGAGCACCTTGATGATGTCCTGCACCGTGACCGCGTCGTGGTCGGGATGCCAGCAGTCGAAGTCTGTCACCATGGCGACGGTGGCGTAACAGAGCTCGGCCTCGCGCGCGAGCTTGGCCTCCGGCATGTTTGTCATGCCGATCACCGAATAACCCAGCGTCTTGTAGGTCATGCTTTCGGCGAAGGTGGAGAATTGCGGCCCCTCGATGCAGACATATGTGCCGCCACGCACCACCGGAATCTTCTCCTTGCCGGAGGCCTCGTCGATACGCAGCCGCAACTTCGGCGAGACCGGGTGCGCCATCGACACATGCGCAACCAGGCCCTTGCCGAAGAAAGTGCTCTCGCGCTTGTAGGTGCGGTCGACAAACTGGTCGATCAGCACGAAGGTGCCCGGCGGCATTTCCTCCCTGAACGATCCGCAGGCCGACAGCGACACCAGATCGGTGACGCCTACGCGCTTGAGCGCGTCGATATTGGCGCGGTAGTTGATATCGGACGGCGACAGCCGGTGGCCCTTCTCGTGGCGCGACAGGAACACTACCGACAGTCCGTCGATCTCGCCAATACGCAATGCCGCCGACGGCTCGCCCCACGGTGTCTTGATGCGCTCCTCGCGCACATTTGTCAGGCCCGGCAATTCGTAGATGCCGGAACCGCCGATGATGCCGAGAACCGATTTGATCATGCCCGTCCCAACGTCCCGCCGTTCATCCGCGCACGCGGACAACCGGTTACTTGCGGCGATCGCTGTCTGACCACGCCGCACGGGTTACTGGATGCCCCGCTTTCGCAGGGCATGACAAGGGGAAAAACAAAGGGCCCAACGGGGCCCCTCGATTGTCGTCACCGGCGGCACGGTGGATCAATGCACCGCCGACCACACCTTCTTCTTGGTGAAGTAGAGCAGGCCCGCGAACACGATCAGGAAGATGATCACCTGGAAGCCGATACGCTTGCGCTGCACCAGGTGGGGCTCCGCCACCCACATCAGGAAGGCCGCGACGTCCTGCGAATACTGTTGCACGGTCGCGGGTGAACCGTCGTCATAGGTAACCTGACCTGGCTGCAGTGGCGGCGGCATGGCGGTGACATGACCCGGGAAATACTCGTTGTAGTGGCCGCCCGACGGCACCGCGAAGCCTTTCGGTGCTTCCTTGTAGCCGTTGATATAGGCAGCGATGTAGTCGGGGCCTTGTTCCTGATACTGCGTGACCATGTCGAACACGAACCATGGGAAGCCGCGCAGATAGGTGCGCGCCTTGGCCAAGGTCGACATGTCGGGTGGCGCAGTGCCGCCATTGGCGGCTTTGGCCGCCAGTTCATTGGCAAAGGGCGACGGGAAATAATCGGCCGGACGGCCGGGACGCTCGGTCGGATTGCCCTGCTCGTCGAGGTCCTTGATCTTGTATTCCGCAGCAACCGCCGCCGCCTGTTCCTCGGTGAAGCCCGGCCCGCCGGGCTCCGCAAGATTGCGGAAAGTGAGCATTTCCATGGAATGGCAGTTGGAGCAGACCTCGCGGTAGATCTTGAAGCCGCGCTGGAGCTGGGCCTCGTCGTACTTGCCGAACGGACCGGCAAACGACCACTTCAGCCGCGGCGGCGGCACCTGATCCTCGGCGGAGGACGGCGCGACCATTGCAACAAGTGCAATTGCAACAAGTGCAGCGGCAAGCACGGGGGTGACTGGTTTCGGCTGCATTTTCATGACCGTCCTCACGCCTTCGCACCCAAGACCGATTCCGAAATCGAATTCGGCAGAGGCTTGGTTTTCTCGAAGATGCCGAGCAGCGGCAGGACGACCAGGAAAAACGCGAAGTAATAAACCGTGAACAGCCGTGACAGGATGACGTAGACGCCTTCCGGCGGCTTGGAGCCGAGCCAGCCGAGCCCGATGCAGGCGATCACCCACAGCCAGAAGAATTGCCGGAACAGCGGCCGATAGCGCGCCGAGCGCACTTTCGAGGTGTCGAGCCATGGCAGAAAAGCCAGGATGATGATCGAGGCAAACAGCGCGATCACGCCGAGCAGTTTGTCCGGGATCGAACGCAGAATGGCGTAGAACGGCAGGTAATACCATTCGGGCACGATCTCCGCCGGCGTCACCGCCGGATTGGCCGGGATGTAGTTGTCGGGATGGCCGAGATAGTTCGGGATGTAGAACACGAACCACGCATAGAGAATGCAGAAGCAGGCCATGAAGAAGCCGTCTTTGACCGTGGCGTAAGGCGTGAATGCCACGGTGTCCTTGTCCGACTTCGGCTCGATACCGGCGGGATTGTTCTGGCCCGCAACATGCAGCGCCCAGATGTGCAGCACCACCACACCGGCGATCACGAACGGCAGCAGGTAGTGCAGCGAGTAGAAGCGATTGAGGGTCGGGTTACCGACGGCGTATCCGCCCCACAGCCAGGTGACGATGGTGTCGCCGACGCCGGGGATGGCCGAGAACAGGTTGGTGATCACGGTCGCCGCCCAGAAGCTCATCTGGCCCCAGACCAGCACGTAGCCCATGAAGCCGGTGGCCATCATCAGCAGGTAGATGATGACGCCGAGGATCCACAGCACCTCGCGCGGCTCCTTGTATGAGCCGTAGTAGATGCCGCGGAACATGTGAATGTAGACGGCAAGGAAGAACATTGCGGCGCCGTTGGCGTGCAGATACCGCAGCAGCCAGCCGAAGTTGACGTCGCGCATGATCAGTTCGATCGACTTGAAGGCAAAATCGACATGCGGCGTGTAGTGCATCGCCAGCACGATGCCTGTGACGATCTGCACTCCCAGCATGAATGCGAGGATACCGCCGAACGTCCACCAGTAGTTCAAGTTGCGCGGCGTCGGATAGGCGACGAAAGAGGAATAAATCAGCCCGCCTATCGGCAGCCGCTTCTCGAACCATTGCAGAAATTTGTTCTGCGGCTGGTAGGTCGAGTGTCCGCTCATGATCGAACCTTTAAGAAATCATCCTTCGCGGATCAGCCGATCCGGATCTTGGTGTCGGAGAGAAATGAATAAGGCGGCAGGTAGAGATTCTTCGGCGCCGGACCTTTGCGGATGCGGCCCGCCGTGTCGTATTGCGAGCCGTGGCAGGGACAGAACCAGCCGTCATATTCACCCTTGTGGGCGAGCGGGATGCAGCCGAGATGGGTGCAGATGCCGATGACGACGAGCCACTGCTCGTGACCCTTCTTGACGCGTTCGGAATCCGGTTCGGGATCGGGCAGGCTCGCGACGTCGACGTTCTTGGCCTCTTCGATCTCTTTCTTCGTGCGATGAAAGATGAAGATCGGCTTGGACCGCCAGAACACCTTGATGATCTGCCCGTCGGCGATCGGCGCCAGATCGATGTCGACCGGCGCGCCGGCGGCAATGGTCGAAGCGTCAGGATTCATTTGCGCGATCAGCGGCACCAGGGTCGCTGCCGCGCCCACCGCGCCAACGGCGCCGGTGGCGATGTAAAGGAAGTCGCGGCGCGAATGCTCCGCCGAAGACACGGTCGTCACGTCTTGAGCCCTCTCCCCCGGCTGGCTAAGTCATCCGCCCGCGGCTGGAATCCCGGGACTTGAAGTCCCATGGGCGGCGGGGCGGACCGCTTGCGGCAGCCCCGGTAAGGCAGGACGGCGCGGCGGTGGCGTTCTATTGGCACCCTTGCCGTAAGAGCGCAAGCCCGCAAAAGCACGGCCAGCAAAAGTGGGCACCGGTTTTGCGTCCGGCCGCGCTTTAGATGTTACATTATGCGCGCAATCCGGGCGGCTAACCGGTATCCACCGGGCCTGGTTGCGCGCCTGCGCCCCTGCCCGCGAGAATTAGCCGCATAAATCATTCGTCTAGAGCGACTTAGTCGGTCATCGAAATTTTCCGGCCAGCCATGCGGATCGCCCTCTATGAGCCGGACATCCCCCAGAACACCGGCACGATTCTGCGGCTTTGCGCTTGCCTTGGCATCGAAGCGCATTTGATCGAGCCGGCCGGTTTCCCGGTCACGGACCGCGCCTTTCGCCGGGCCGGCATGGACTACCTCGACCGGGTTGCAATCATCCGCCACAATTCGTTCCGGGCTTTCGAGGATTGGCGGCAAAGCAACGGGCTGGCGCTGGTGCTTTTCACCACCGGAGCCGAGCGGTCCTATCTCGACCATGCCTTCCGGGACGACCAGGTGCTGCTGTTCGGTCGTGAAAGCGCCGGCGTGCCGGATGCAGTTCACAAGGCAGCCGACGAACACTTGCGCATCCCCATTGCCAGGGGCCTGCGCTCTCTCAACATCGCGATGGCCGTCGCCATGGCGGCAGGCGAGGCGCTGCGGCAAACGGGAAAATTCCCCCCGCCCTGATCGATATCAAACCGGTCGGGGCTTGCGTGCGCTGGCCGGGCGCAAACGTTATATTCCGCGCGTGGAGCCGACGATGGACGCTGGACAACTGGAAGCCCGCAAGACCCGCGCGCGGAGCTGGTTCGAAGCGCTGCGCGACGACATCTGCGCGGCATTCGAGGCGGTGGAGGATGCCCTGCCCGGCACGGCGCGGCTCGGACAAAACGCCGCCGGGCGCTTCACACGCACGCCGTGGCAACGCACCGATCATTCCGGCACGCAACCGACCTCGGGTTTACCCGAGATCGGAACTTTAAGTGCCGGGTCGGCTAAAGCCGGCCCGGATGGCGGCGGCGGGGTGATGTCATTGATGCGCGGCCGCGTGTTCGAAAAGGTCGGCGTGCATTGCTCAACCGTGTTTGGAGAGTTTGCGCCGGAATTCCGGAAGGAAATTCCGGGCGCAGCCGACGACCCGCGTTTCTGGGCTTCCGGTATTTCGCTCATTGCCCACATGCATAATCCGCACGTGCCGGCGGTGCATATGAACACCCGTTTTGTCGTCACCACCAAGGCATGGTTCGGCGGCGGCGCTGATCTCACGCCCGTGCTGGACGCGCGGCGCAACCAGAGCGATCCCGATACGATCGCCTTCCATGCGGCGATGAAATCAGCCTGCGACGCTCACGTCAGGATCGCTCCCTACGACAAATTCAAAAAATGGTGCGACGAATACTTTTTCCTCAAGCACCGGAACGAACCGCGCGGCATCGGCGGGATCTTCTACGACTATCTCGAAACCGACTGGGATGAGACGTTTGCATTCACGCAGGACGTCGGTCGCGCGTTTCTGAACATCTATCCCAAACTGGTACAAAAAAATTTCACCAAGCCGTGGAACGAGGCCGAACGGGAGGAGCAACTGATCCGCCGCGGTCGCTATGTCGAGTACAATTTGCTTTATGACCGCGGCACGATTTTTGGTCTGAAGACCGGCGGCAATGTCGAGTCGATTCTTTCCTCGATGCCGCCCGTGGTGAAGTGGCCATGAGCCATATGAATATGAATACGGCTTATTTGATTTATCTATATGTCAAAGAGTTTCGAACTGTAGTGCGCCGGCACGACAACGCGTGACTCTCAATACCGCTCTTCGGCGGATCAGGGACAAGACCGGCTGCACGCGTTGCGGACCTGATCTGCAAATTGAGCGAGTTGAACCTTCCGCTGCGGCTCGGTTGACCGCACATTATCGTTAACGTCGCGCGCCAATGGCGCTGCGGTATTTTCAAACCGGCCGCCTGCCATAAATCGCCCGGCCCGCGAAATCGCACCAGGGACATTCGTGCTGGCACACAATTTGAGATTGCAGTAGCATTTGCACAGCTACCGCCCGACAGGGGGTTGCCGTGCTTGACCTGGCGAAGCCCACAACGCAAGCAGCGCAGCAGCCGGATGTCCGATCCGGCGCGTGGGACCGTTTTAAAATTTTTATGGACTCCTTCAATCGAAGGCTCACCTACATCATCGGCCTGCCGATCGTCGCCGCGCTCGTTCCGGTCGTTGTCGGCCATTTTCAATATCTCTCGTCCTACCAGGAAAAAGTGAAACAAGTCGGCACGGAGCAGGTGAGCCAGGCGGAAAAAACATTCTCCGATGTGTCAATCAAGTTCTCGAAAGCGATCACGCTGCAGCAGATTCTGTACTTCAACTATCGCGACGCGACCAAAACCAGGACCGACGGCGACGCCAGTGCTCTGGAAACGAAGAATTCGCGCGATCTTTACAAGGACTATGACGGCCTGCGCACCGAACTGCGCGAACACATCGATCTGCTTGCCCGCCAGGTGGAAATGACACTCGACTGGGCGAGTGATCCCGACTGGGACGGGGCCAATCCCGGCAGGGTCGGTGCCGATCCGATGAGCCGGATCGTGCTTGGCGCCTATGACTTCGACTGCGACAGTCAAAAATACATGCCGAATTTCGGACCCGGCGGCTCACATGTGGAGCTTCCGGTCCCGGCCGAAATGCGCAAGGAGAATCCGAACGCCACGCCGCTCGGCATCGACTGGTACAGCGCCAAGCATCAGCTGCTGACCTTGTATTATTGTTTTGACACCAATCATCGCCGGATCGCGGCCGCGCGCCGCTGGGCGGCGGGCAGTTCGATGATCCCGGGAGAAAAGGAGAAATTCATCGATAACCTTCCTGAACTCCAGAACAGTTTCGACGCAGAGGCGGTGCGCCTCGACAATTTCCTGACGCTGGGCGCCCGCCGGATCGAGACGATTCGCGTCAAGTTCCGGCCGACCACCTGGTATTGCAGCGTTCCGATCGTCCGCCAGATCGTCGACGTTTACAGCAAGAAGTGCACGCCAATTCGCACGGCGCAATCGACATCAATGTCCTAGCGCACCGATCACCATCACTGTACCGCCCAGCAACACCACCGCGTCCAATATCGCGGTGTGGACATGCACCGGCATACGCTCGACGAAGGCGCGCGCGAGAAATGCGCCGGGCAACGCCACGATCCCGATCAGAACGGCGAATGCCACAACTTGCGTGCTCAGCACGCCAGCAAGCCCGAATATGGACGTCTTCACGATTCCGATCACAATCGAGACCGCAGCGTCAGTGGCGATGACCCCGGCGCCCTGCACGCCTGCCGCCATCAGCAGCGACAACAGAATGACGCCCGAGCCGGCAGTTCCGCCGACCACCACGCCGTAACCCAAAGCACCGAGCGCGAGCCCGCCGTCTCCGACGCGAAGATTGCGGCGACGCGCCAGGCGCCGCAGCGGCACACTGAGGATGAGCATCCCGCCGATCACCAGCGCGGCGCCCGTGCTGCTCAGCCTGGTATAGCCCCAGGCGCCGAGCGCGCAGGTCGGCACCGATGCGGCCAGCACGATACCGGCGCGCCGGAAGTCGGCATATTTTCGAAACGCGGTCAGGCGGCTGGCATTGTTGAACAGCGCCGAGATCGCGATGATCGGCACGACCGGCGCCGCTCCCACCAGCGGCACCAGCACCAGCGGCATCAGCGCGCCGGTGCCGTAGCCCGCGACGCCGCCGACCAGGGACGCGAAGAAGGCAATGCCCGCGACCAGCGCAAGCTGCCAGAGAGAGATGTCGGCGAAGCCGGAAAGGATGTTCATGATTTCCTGAAACCACCGCCGCGTACAAACAATGCATCGCCATGCATCGTGCTTAATTCGCGGCAATGGCTGAAGCCAGATCAGCCGGTGTGACCGGCACGCTGAAGCGCTCGTACCAGATCACCGCCCCGCGCCAAAATGTCGACATGCTGCCTCCTTGAAACTCACACGCCCAGGCGA
Organism: uncultured Alphaproteobacteria bacterium; assembly: GCA_963828695.1. Classification (GTDB taxonomy): domain Bacteria; phylum Pseudomonadota; class Alphaproteobacteria; order Rhizobiales; family Xanthobacteraceae; genus Pseudolabrys. The sequence goes on from CAWHFS010000002.1 coordinate 1,490,153, forward strand.
AAAAACGTAATTTCAGCATAAGAATCAGATATAGTTGATCTCGACCGTCGATCGAAGGGCGTTGCCGAATAGCAACATCACCTGAATATTGCCTGTGAATCATTGTGCCGCGCGGATTTTCGAGTGCAGAAATGCTCTATTCCGTCGTGACGCACGTTTTTTGGGGGCTTGAAATGCGCCGTTTCGTCTTCGCGATTTGTGTTCTCAGCTTCGGCTCAATGCATGCGGCAACCGCAGCTGACCTGCCGGTGAAGGCGCCGGTCATGACGCCGGCTGTAGTTGATCCCTGGACCGGTTTCTATATCGGCGGCAACATCGGCTACAGCTGGGGCAATTGGGACGCGACCGGCGTCGTCATCGGTCCGACTGGCCAACACAATTTCGATGTCGACGGAATCATCGGCGGCATACAGGCCGGCTTCAACTGGCAGTTCAATCCCAATTGGCTGGTCGGTATCGAAGCGGACTATCAATGGTCAGGGGAAAAGGATGACTTTTCCTGGATATTCCCGATCACGATCGGCGATGCCCGGTCAGGATTCACGATCAAGAACGAAATGAAGTTCCCGTGGTTCGCCACCGTGCGCGCGCGGCTGGGCTATATTCCCGATCCGAACTGGCTGCTCTACGTAACGGGCGGCCTGGCGATCGGTCGGGTAGAAGACACAGCGTCGCTGTCACTCGGCGCGCTCAGCGTCTCGGTTTCCGACGAAACCACCAAGACCGGATGGACTGTCGGCGGCGGCGTCGAGGCAAAACTCGGCAACAATAGTCATTGGTCCGCGAAACTTGAATATCTCTACATCGATCTCGGAACTGTGAATTTCTTCACGAATACGGTAGCCATCGATGTCCGCGACCACATCGCGCGCGTTGGCATCAACTACCGATTCTGACCGGCCGCGAGACCATCTACAGTGATGAGAGGCCCCGGACTGCGGTCCGGGGCTTTTCATTTTTCGCCAGCCGGCCCGGAGGCTGCTGCTTTCACGATATCGGCGAGCACGTCCGCGTCGCCCGGAAATCCGGCGGCGATCCACGCCTGTTCGGCGGCCGTGAGCGCGGCGCCAAGCGCCGGTCCTTTTTCGACGCCGCGTGCGATGAAGTCTGCGGCTTTCAAGGGAAACGCCGGTGCGCTCCAGCGCTGCGGCAAGGTGGCGAGCGCGTGCCAGGTCATGTCATGCGCGGTGGCATCCGAGCGCGCCCATGCGAGCAGCGCATGGTCGGTAAAGTGCTCCGGTCCAAGCCGATAGAGCAGCGCACGCGCCTGCCCTTCGCTGAGCCCAGATGACATCCGCCGCCAGCCCTCGGCCATCGAAGCCAGACGCTCGTGTTCGGCATTGGTCAGCCGCAGCTTCTGCCAGAGCCGCTCTGCATCCTCGGCCACCATCACGCCAAGTGCGCCAAGCCGGCGCACCGGATCGGGTTTACCCCCGATCGCGGCTTCGACTTTGGCCATGTTCTCGAAGCTCGCCAGAAAGCTCACCCCGCCGAACACCCGCAGCAGCAGTCCGGCGTCGGTCATGGACACAAGCGTCGGCACCGCGTGCGGCGCCACAACCAGCTTCATGATCTCCATGCGCACGCGTTCGCGCGATAGCAGATCGAGGCCGTCTCGCCCGGCAATGCAGGCCGCAAGCCCGGCCGCATCGGGGTGATCGCTGGTGCCGTAGGCGGCGTGAAAGCGGAAAAAGCGCAGGATGCGCAGGTAATCTTCCCCGATCCGCTTGCCCGGATCGCCGATGAAACGCACGCGCCGCGCCGCCAGATCCTCGAGCCCGCCGACATAGTCATAGACCGCGCCGTCGCGCGTGGCCGACAGCGCGTTGATAGTGAAATCGCGTCGCTCTGCGTCGACTTTCCAATCCCGGCCGAACGCGACCTTGGCGTGGCGTCCATAGGTTTCCACGTCCTGGCGAAGCGTCGTCACCTCGAACGGATGTCTGTCGATGACGACGGTGACGGTGCCATGCTCAATGCCGGTCGGCACCGGCTTGAAACCGGCGGCTTGCACGCGCCGCACGACTTCATCGGGCACTGCGGTGGTGGCGACGTCGACCTCATGGATCGCGATGCCGAGCAGCGCGTTGCGTACCGCGCCGCCGACCACGCGCGCTTCCTCGCCGTCGCGATCGAGCACATCGAGCAGGCGCGGGAGCCCGCCGCCCTCGAGCCAGGCAGCATGATCGAGCTTGCGGTTCGTGTGTCCGTCTCGCGACACCGTCATTTGGTTTCTGCCGGCACGAATTTGCCGTTCTCCATATGCGCGGGCACGTAGGTGGAGCCCGGAGGCACACCATAAAAATGCGCAAAGTAGATGAAACTGCCGAGCACAAGCGTCAGCGCAATGATGCCAAGTGTGAGCAGGCGCGGCAGTGGCCAGGAATCCGGCTCCATCACGCCGGCTTTGGTCGCCCACAGGAACACCGCGTAGAGCACGAACGGCGTAAGGAAGAGCAGGACTTCGGTGGCGACCGGGCGAATCATGGACTGACCTCTTTTTGACTGTCTTCACCCGCAAGAGCGAGTGACCCGGTAGCCGCCATCGCCGGCCAATGGCAAATGCGACCGCGCAGAACATGGGATGCGCCGCATTCGCGGAGCACGAGGCCGAGTGGATTTTGCAGCGTCCAAGGCATCGATCAATCCCGGCAAATCCGTTCGTGAAGATTGCGCAGAATACCAGCGGTCACGCCCCAGATGTAGCGTCCGTCGAAAGTGATGGCGTAGTAGTGGCGGGTCATGCCCTGCCAATCGCGCGAGTGGCGTTGCACGTTATTCTGATCCATCAGAAAGCGAAGCGGCACCTCGAAGGTCAGGTCCACCTCGCTGGTGTTGAGCGTGAGCGCAAAGCCGGGCTTGACCCGCGCAATCACCGGCACGATGCGATAGCCGAGCGTCGTCATGTAGAGATCGAGGTAGCCGAGCGGCTCGACATAGCTGCGGTCGAGGCCGATTTCCTCTTCCGCCTCGCGCAGTGCCGAGTCGCAAGGGCTGGCATCGCTCTTGTCGATCTTGCCGCCGGGAAACGAAACCTGTCCCGGATGATCAGGCAGATGCTGGGCGCGCTGCGTCAGCAAGATCGTCGGCTCCGGATGATCCACCACCGGTACCAGCACCGCCGCCGGGCGGATCGGCCGCACCTCGGCGACCTTCAACATCACGGGATCGGCGTCGTGGTCGCCGCGCTTCGGCGTCACGCTGGCGTCAGCCAGACCCGGTGGCACGTCGAGCGTGAGGCGCGCACGCGCGCGCGCGAAAAATTCATCCGCCGTGATGCCCGCGGTTGCGTCCTGCATCACCGCTTGATCCGTTCAAATTGAGTCAATTGCGCTCCTGACATTTTTTCCCTGCGCACGATCTTTTCCGACCTTGCTTGGCCCGCCGTTCCAGCCTTCGCAGCCGAAGCGGCCGCTTCGGCGGAGTAGGCAGCGGGCTTCGCGAAGGCTGGAAACCGATTTTCACTTGTCGGGATCATGAGCTACGCGAACTCCCGCAACGCGTTCGCATCCGCCATGGCATAGAATTCACCGTTCGACACCACACCAAACATGGCGCGGCCAGCGACCATGCGCTCCTCGCCGAGCTCGACCAGGTCGTAGAACAGCGCGCGCGTCACCTTGGCCCACAGATCGCGGCGCACATGAAGGAAGGGCTTCAGCCCCCCGGTCGCCGGTTCGGGCTCGAAACGCAGGGCGTGGCCAGGGCCGGCCTCGACCCAGTCGTCCACATTGGTGCGGAATTGCAGCGTCTGCCCGTTCGGACCCCGCTCGACCTTGAGCTCAACGGCAAGAAAAGGGGCCTCATCGACGACCAGACCCACCTTCTCGACAGGGGTGACCAGAAAGTATTTGTCCCCCTCGCGCTTGAGCACGGATGCGAACAGCCGGACCAGGGCCGCACGGCCGATCGGGGTCTTTTGATAGAACCAGGTGCCGTCGGCACCAATTCGCATGTCGATATCGCCGCAAAATGGCGGGTTCCACTGGTCTACGGGCGGCAATGCCCTGCCGTTTTCGCGGGGCAGCGATGCCGTAATCGCCTCCAGTCCCCCTACCCCTGAGCCTTGCCCTGTCTTCGCCATTGTTTCCCTACGATATGGCCGACGCCTCTGGCCTGTTCGCAACTTTGTGACTCACCGGACCCGGCCGCGGAAGATAGCGTAAGCTCGGCCATAGAATGAGGCAGATTCGGCCCGAATGGCGCATGAAAACCGAGCCTGGTGTGTTTGTTGCATGTGCGCTCTGAGGAAGCCCAATAAATGGGCCGACCCGCCGACCCGCGGGACGGCCGATAGCGCTCGCTGAAAGGAGCGAAAGTCATGGCGTCGGCAAGCGGCGAAAGCCTGGAGAAGTTGGAAGACATGATCGTGCATGCGGCGGAATCCACGTCCGCACACGTACGCGCTGCGAAAGCCGCGATCGGCTCGGTGATCTTCGGTCAGGATATCGTCGTCGAGCGTGCGCTGGTCACCGTACTCTCCGGCGGCCACGCGCTGCTGGTTGGCGTGCCTGGCCTTGCCAAGACCAAGCTGGTGGAAACCATGGGCATCGCGCTCGGGCTCGACGCCCGCCGTGTCCAGTTTACTCCCGATCTGATGCCGTCGGACATTCTCGGCACAGAAGTGCTGGAGGAAAGCCCCGGCGGCAAGCGCAGTTTCCGCTTCATTGCCGGACCGGTGTTTGCGCAATTGCTGATGGCGGACGAAATCAACCGCGCCTCCCCGCGAACGCAATCTGCGCTGTTGCAGGCGATGCAGGAACAGCACGTGACCGTTGCCGGCGCCCGTCACGATCTGCCGAAACCGTTCCATGTGCTGGCGACACAAAATCCGCTGGAACAGGAAGGCACCTATCCGCTTCCTGAAGCGCAGCTTGACCGCTTCCTGATGGAAGTCGATGTCGATTATCCGGACCAGGTTGCCGAACGCAAAATCCTGTTCGATACGACCGGCGCGGAGGAAACGCGCGCCAAAGCAGCGATGAGCGCCGATGATCTGATCGCAGCGCAGCGGCTGGTACGCCGTCTGCCGGTCGGCGAGTCGGTCGTGGAAGCAATCCTTCAGCTGGTGCGTTCGGCGCGCCCGGGACCGGAAGCCGGCGATCTTGGCAAGCTGATCTCATGGGGGCCCGGCCCGCGCGCCAGCCAGGCGCTGATGCTCGCAGTGCGCGCCCGCGCGTTGCTCGACGGACGCTTTGCGCCATCGGTTGACGACGTGCTCGAACTGGCCGAACCGGTCCTCAAGCATCGCATGGCGCTCACCTTTGCCGCCCGTGCAGAAGGCGAAACCATCCATAACGTGATCGGGCGGCTGAAGGCGCGCATCGGATAACAGCGATGGCGGAGCCCAGGCTCAGCGACATCGAGGCAAGCGCCGTCCGGCAGGCAACCGGCGGTGGTCGCGCGCTTGCCGACACGATGCCACGGCTGATTCTGGAAGCACGCCGGGTCGCATCCACCGTCATCCACGGCCTGCACGGCCGACGGCGCGCCGGCCCGGGTGAAAATTTCTGGCAGTACCGCCAATTCATGTCAGGCGAGCCGTCACAGAATGTCGATTGGCGCCGTTCCGCGCGCGACGACCACCTCTATGTTCGCGAGCGCGAATGGGAAGCCTCGCATACTATCTGGATCTGGCCCGACCGTTCGCCGTCGATGGCGTTCGCATCCGCGCTCACCACCGACAGCAAGCTCGAACGCGGGCTGGTGGTGGCATTTGCCCTCGCCGAGGTGCTGGTCCAGGGCGGCGAGCGCGTGGGCATTCCCGGACTGCTGCGTCCGACCGCCAACCGCAACGTGATCGAGAAGATGGCGCAGGCGATCCTGCTCGATCCGTCGGCGCGTGGCAGCCTGCCGCCGTCGTTTGCGCCCTCGCCGCTTTCCGAGATCGTGATGCTGTCCGACCTGTGGAGCCCCATCGCCGAGGTGCGTCAGACCATTGCCCAGCTCTCCGCCAGCGGCGCGCACGGCCACGTGGTGCAAATCGTCGATCCGGCGGAAGAAAGCTTTCCCTACGCCGGGCGGATCGAATTCATCGAGCCGGAAGGCGCCGGCGCCGTCACCGCCGGCCGAGCCGAGGTGTGGCGCAACGACTACCAGGGGCTGGTGGCGCGCCACCGTGCCGCGATCCGCGCCGAAACCGACCAGCGCGGCTGGAGCTTCGCCATCCACCGTACCGACCGGCCGGCGAGCGAGTTGCTGCTGGTGCTGCATTCGCGCATGGGCGCCAACATGCAATCCTCAAGCATCGGCAATCGGCACGGTCCTGTAAATCCCGGGAGAGCGGCGTGATCGGGTCCCTGCCGCTCGGCTTCGCCCAGCCACTGGTGCTGCTTGGCCTGCTCAGCCTGCCGGTGCTGTGGTGGCTGCTGCGGCTGGTGCCGCCGCGGCCGCGACGCATCAATTTTCCGCCCACGCGGCTGCTGTTCGAGATCGCGCCCAAGGAAGAGACGCCGGCACGCACGCCGTGGTGGCTCACCTTGCTGCGGCTGACCCTGGCCGCACTGCTGATCATTGCGGCCGCCGGTCCGCTGTGGAATCCGCCGGTCGCCACGGCGAGCCGTGCCGCGCCGTTGCTGATCATGATCGACGACGGCTGGGCGGCGGCGGCATCCTGGGATGCGCGGCTGCGCACGGCGGATGAGCTGATCGCACGTGCCGATGCCGACAACCGCGGCGTCGCCGTGCTGCCGCTGTCGGAAGCCACCCGCAATATTTCGCTGCAACTCGCCGGCGCCGCGCGCGTGCAGATCAAGCAGCTCAAACCGAAACCCTATGGCGTCGACCGCATCGAGGCCTTGCCGCAGATCGGCCGCTTCCTCGCCGCCGCGCCGGACGTGGAAATCGTCTGGCTCAGCGACGGCGTCGATCTCGGCAAGGGCGCAGATTTCACCGCCGGCCTCAAGCGCGTCATCAATGGCCACCCGCTCACGGTGATCGAGGGCGGCCTGCCGACCGCGCATGCGCTCGCCGATGCTGACAATGCAGCCGGCGCGCTGACGGTGAAAGTGCTGCGCGCGCAAACCGGCGGCGCCGACAACGGCGTCGTCAACGCCATCGACCTGAAGGGGCTGCCGCTTGGCGAGGCCCCCTTCACTTTCAAGTCCGGCAGCCGCGAGGCCGACGCGGTGATCGAGTTGCCGGTTGAAATCCGCAACGACGTGGCGCGTCTCGAAATCGTGGGCGAACGCTCGGCCGGCAGCGTGCAGCTGCTCGACAAGCGCTGGCGACGGCGCACCGTCGGCATTGTATCCGGCTCGGTCGCCGACCGGTCGCAGCCGCTGCTCGGTGCCACCTACTATCTCGCGCGCGCGCTCAATCCGTTTGCCGACGTAAGACTGGCCGAAGGCGTGGCACCGGCCGAAGCGATCAGACGCTTCCTCGACCAGGGCGTCCCGATGATGATCCTCGCCGATGTCGGCAATGTCGCCGAGGCCCACGACCGGTTGAACAAATGGATCGACAATGGCGGCGTGCTGGTACGTTTTGCCGGCCCGCATCTCGCGCGCACCGACGACGATCTGGTGCCGGTGAAGCTGCGCCGCGGCGGCCGCATCCTGGGCGGCAGCCTGAGCTGGGACAAGCCGCAGCAGCTTGCGGCCTTCTCGCGCGAAGGCCCGTTCAACACCATGCCGGTGCCCAATGATGTGACGGTCAACCGCCAGGTTCTGGCCGAACCCGATTCGCAGCTCACCGACCGTACCTGGGCGACACTTGCCGACGGCACACCACTCGTGACCGCCCAGCGCCGCGGTAAGGGACTTCTGATCCTGTTTCACGTTACCGCCGATACCCGCTGGTCCGATCTGCCGCTCGCCGGCACCTTCGTCGACATGCTCCGGCGGATCGTCGCGCTGTCAGGTTCTGTGGCGACCACCGACAATGAAAATGCCGGCAAAGCGAACGGCGCCGGCAGCCGCGCCAATCAGGCCGTGCCGCCGACCCGCGTGCTCGATGGCTACGGCGCCTTCTCGCCGCCGCCGCCGACCGCGCGCCCGATTCCATCCAATTTCAACAGCCGCGCCGATGCCGATCATCCGCCCGGCTTCTACGGACCGCCGGAAGGACTGGTCGCGGTCAACACGCTGATGCCGGGCGATCGCCCGGCCCCGCTCGACTACGCGGGGCTGGATGCGCGAATCGAAATATATCGCCACGGTGAGCCACTCGATTTGCGCGGACCGATTTTCATGGCTGCGCTCGCGCTGCTGGTCCTCGACGCGCTGGTGGTGATCTCGCTCTCCGGCGGCTTCGGCAGTATGCTGCCGCGCCGGCGCGCGACCGCCGCACTGCTGGCGGCCGGCGTGCTGGCGGCGATGGCGCTGCATAATCCGGCGCAGGCGCAAGTGCCGCCGCCTGCGCAATCACAGCCGCCACAGGTGTCCCCGCAGTCGCAGGACTTCGCCATCAAGGCGACCCAGCGGACGCACCTCGCCTATGTCATCACCGGCAACGCAGAAGTCGACGCCGTCACCAAAGCCGGTCTGCAAGGCCTCACGCTGTTCCTCGCCCAGCGGACCGCGCTGGAGGCCGGGGACCCCATCGGACTGGATCCGGAACGCGACGAGCTTGCTTTCTTTCCGCTGATCTACTGGGCGGTGGTGCCCGGCCAACCCAAGCCGTCGCAGGCCGCGCTTGATCACATCGACACCTACATGAAACGCGGCGGCACCGTGTTATTCGATACCCGCGACGCTGTCGACGCAACGCCGGGCATCGGCGACCAAAATCGCGCGCCCGGCATGGTGGCGCTGCGCGCGATCCTGTCATCGCTCGACATACCGGAGCTCGAACCGGTGCCGCGCGACCACGTACTGACCAAGACCTTCTTCCTGTTGCGCGACTTCCCCGGCCGTTTCACATCCGGCCAGCTTTGGGTCGAGGCACTGCCGGCGGAAACCGAGGAAGACCCAAGCCGCCCGGCGCGCGCGGGTGACGGCGTGTCCTCGATCATGATCACCTCGAACGACCTTGCCGGCGCCTGGGCCATGCGTCCGGACGGACAACCGATGCTGCCAATGGTACCGGGCGAACCGCGCCAGCGCGAATTCGCCTTCCGTGCCGGCGTCAACATCGTGATGTACGCGCTGACCGGCAACTACAAGGCCGACCAGGTGCACATCCCGGCGCTGCTCGAGCGGCTGGGACAGTAGGAGCGATATGTTCAATCTCGGCGTCTCATTCGCCCCGCTGGTGCCGGCCTATGTCGTGTGGGCCGCCTTTGGCGTCGCCGTCGTGATTGCCGGCATGCTGCTGCTGGCGCGGAGCCGCGGTGCGCCGATCCGCGCGCTGGCGCTGGCGCTGCTGGTCCTGGCGCTGGCCAATCCGTCGCTCACGCGCGAGGACCGCGACCCGATCCCGTCGGTCGCGGTCGTCGTTGTCGACAAGAGCCCGAGCCAGAACTTCGGCGACCGCGCCAGGCAGACCGAGGACGCACGCGCGGCGCTTACCGAGCGGCTCAAGCGCATTCCCGGCCTGGAAGTGCGCGTCGTCGAGGCAAGCGAGGCTGACGGCGAGCACGACGGAACACGTTTGTTCTCGGCACTCTCCTCGACGCTCGCGGACGTGCCGCCTGATCGTGTCGCCGGCGTGCTGATGATCACCGACGGCCGCGTGCACGACGTTCCGGCCGACGCCGCCGCGCTCGGTTTCGCCGCGCCGCTGCATGCATTGATCACCGGCCATTCCAACGAGATCGACCGCCGCGTCGTTCTCACCCAGACGCCGCGCTTCGGCATCGTCGGACAATCGCAGATCATCGGCTTCCGCATCGAAGACCAGGGCGCCAAGGTCGGAGCCGCCGAAGTCATCGTGCAGCGCGACGGCGAAGTGCTGGAAAAGCGCGTTGTCACGGTGCACACCGACATCCAGATGAGGATTCCGATCCCGCATGCCGGACCAAACATTGTCGAAATCGAGGCCTCGCCGCTGCAGGGAGAACTGACGCAGGTCAACAATCGCGCGGTGATCTCGATCGACGGCGTGCGCGACAAGTTGCGCGTGCTGCTGGTCTCGGGCGAGCCTCATGCCGGCGAGCGTACCTGGCGCAACCTGCTCAAGTCGGACGCATCCGTCGATCTCGTGCATTTCACAATTCTGCGCCCGCCCGAAAAACAGGACGGCACGCCGATCAACGAATTGTCGTTGATCGCGTTCCCGACCCGCGAGCTGTTCCAGCAGAAGATCTCGGAATTTCAGCTGATCATTTTCGACCGCTACGCGCGCCAGGGCGTGCTGCCGATGATCTATTTCGACAACATCGCAAAATATGTGCGCGACGGCGGCGCCGTGCTGATCGCTGCCGGTCCCGATTACGCAAGCCCCACCAGCATCTGGCGCACGCCGCTCGACGTGATCCTGCCGGCGGAGCCGAGCGGCGAGGTCTCCGAGCAGCCGTTCCGTCCGACGCTGACCGAGGCCGGCAAGCGCCATCCGGTCACGCGCGGCCTGGAAGGATCGGAAAGCGATCCGCCGCAATGGAGCCAGTGGTTCAGGCTGGTCGACATCAGGCGCACGATGCGGGGCACCAATGTGATGCAGGGGCCGGACGGCAAACCATTGCTGATGCTGGCGCGCGAAGGCGAGGGTCGCGTCGCGCTGCTTCTGTCGGACCAGATCTGGCTGTGGGCGCGCGGCTATCAGGGCGGCGGTCCGCATCTCGATTTGATGCGGCGGCTGTCACACTGGCTGATGAAGCAACCGGAACTCGAAGAGGAAGCGCTGCGGCTGATCGTGCATGGCCGCGACATTACCGTGCAGCGCCAGACCATGGCCGACACCGTCAATCAAGTGACGCTGACCTCCCCCTCCGGCGCCACCCGCACACTTGACCTGACACCGGACAAGCCGGGCGAGTGGCACACTTCCGTGACCGCAAATGAACTGGGTCTGTGGCGCGCAACGGACGGCAAGCTCACCGCGCTCGCCAATGTCGGGCCGGCCAATCCGCGCGAATTCTCCGAGGTGACATCCACCACCGACGTGCTGCACGACCTCGCCAAGGCGACCGGCGGCGACGCAAGGCGGCTGGCGGATGGTAACAATCTCAAAGTGCCGCGCGTGGTGGCGGTGCGCACCAGTACGACCTATCAGGGTGAAGACTGGGTTGGCCTGAAGATGCGCGACCTCAGCGTCGTGCGCGGCATCGGCGTGTTGCCGATTTTCGCCGGACTGATCGGGCTGTTGCTGCTGATCGGCTCGCTGGCGGCGACCTGGGCCAGAGAGGGGCGCTAGCTCTCCTCCGCTCATTCCCGCGCAAGCGAGAGTCCGGTTCCTGATCCGAATCTCGGCACGTTCATCCCTGGGTCCCCGCCTGCGCGGGGACGAACGCATCTAATCTGCTTCTTCCCAATCCGGGCGGATCATGCCTTTGACGCCGTCAAAGGCGCCGGTCACAAGTTCAGCCACCAGCAACCGCGCTGGATCGACCGGCCCCGGCATCTTCACCTGGCCCTTGGGGATGCGCTTGAACCCCATCCTGCTGTAGAACGGCTCGTCGCCCACCAGGACAATCAGTTTGTGTCCGGCCGCCCTGGCGCTCTTGAGCGCATTTTCGATCAGCGCCGTGCCGACGCCGTGATCGCGAAATGGCGGCTCGACCGTGAGCGGCCCCAACAGCAGCGCCGGCGTCTCCGCGATGCAGATCGGCGTGAGCCGGACCGAGCCGACCAGCAGCGTCCCGATGCGGGCCGTAAACGACAGATCGAGCACATGACCGCGGCCCTCGCGGATGCGATAGGCGCTGCGCGCGTAGCGGCCGGGGCCGAAGGTGCGCTCGTGCAGCCGGTCGATCGCCAGCGCGTCGGCGGCGGTTTCCGGCAGAATTGTCAGCGAAGGCTCGCTCATGATCCGTAAAACATTGAACCGGCGCGGACAATTTGTCCGGCCTCCGGGCCCTGCCCCGGCCGAGCCGCTTAGCATCTCACCCGATTCCGGTCCATGCCGTGGCATTTCGGCCCGCAATTGCCTAAATGGATGACGGCGAAAACGGAGGAATTGGACGATGGGACTGCTGGTTGACGGCGTCTGGCAGGAAGACGGATTGCGCACCAAGGACGGCCATTTCATCCGGCCAACCCCCCGTTTCCGCAACTGGGTCACCCCGGACGGCGGAGCCGGCCCTTCGGGCGAAGGCGGATTTGCCGCCGAGGCCGGCCGCTATCACCTCTATGTGTCGCTGTCCTGCCCGTGGGCGCACCGCACCGTCATCTTCCGCAAGCTCAAGGGACTCGAGAACGTGATCTCGATGTCGACGGTTTCGCCCGACATGCTCAAGGACGGCTGGACCTTCAACAAGCAGGAGGGATCGAGCGGCGACCAGGTCAACGGCAAGAGCAAGTTGTCGGAAATCTATCTGCTCGCGGATCCGCGCTATTCGGGGCGCGTGAGCGTGCCGGTGCTCTGGGACAAGAAGCGCAAGACCATCGTCAACAACGAGTCGCCGGAAATCATCCGCATGTTCAACTCGGCGTTCGACGCCTTCACCAATGTCCATACCGATTATTATCCGGAGCACTTGCGCGCGGAGATCGACCGGGTCAACGAGCTGGTCTATCCCAACATCAACAACGGCGTCTATCGCGCGGGCTTCGCGACGTCCCAGGCGGCCTATGAACTGGCGTTCCGGAATGTGTTCGATGCGCTCGACGAGATCGAGCAGATGCTGTCGCAGCATCGCTATCTGGTCGGCAACACCATCACCGAAGCCGACTGGCGGCTGTTCTGCACGCTGATCCGTTTCGACGCCGTCTATTATTCGCACTTCAAGTGCAACTGGCGCCACATCTACGAATATCCGAACCTGTCAAATTATGTGCGCGATCTCTACCAGGTGCCGGGCGTGGCCGAGACCACCAGCCTCGAGCAGATCAAGCGGCACTATTACGGCAGCCAAAGACGCGTAAACCCGACCGGCATCGTACCGGTCGGGCCGCAACTCGATTTTGCCGCGCCGCACGATCGCGGCAGGTTTGGCTGACTCCAGAGGGCAATCCCTCAGGTTGACTCACTGCGGTTCGCTGACATTTTGCTGGCGCATGATCTTTTCCGAAAACCGGTTCCCACTTTTCGGGATCATGCGCTAGGTGTGAGCTTTCAATAGGTTGTCCATCCGGCCCTGACCGAGGAAGCTGAAGGTGTCGAGACTTCAGTTTTTCCGAGGAGAGGACCGGATGAACATCCATAAGAATGCCCGGCTGACGCCGTCAGGTCGAGAGCGGATTGTTCGGCAAGTCGCGAGCGGGCAGACGCTGGAGGCTGTCAGCCAAGCCGCAGGCGTCTGCCCTCGGACAGTTCGCAAGTGGGCGGAGCGCTACCGCAGCGAGGGCCTGGCGGGGTTGACCGATCGCAGCTCGCGACCGCGCCAGCTGTACCGGCCGACCCCGCAGGCCACTGTCGAGCAAGTCGAGCGGCTGCGTCGCCAGCGCTTCACCGGCAAGCAGATCGCCGCCGAGTTGCGCATCTCGCCGGCCACCGTCAGCCGCATTCTCAAGCGCCTGGGGCTCAACAAGATCGGGGCGCTGGAGCCTGCTGCGCCGATCCGCCGCTACGAGCGCGAGCGGCCGGGCGAACTGATCCACCTCGATATCAAGAAGCTCGGCCGCTTCACGCGTGCCGGGCATCGTGCGACCGGCAGGCGGCAAGGCTGCCGCAATAAGGGCGCCGGCTGGGAATTCGTCCATATCGCCATTGACGATCACTCGCGCGTCGCTTTCGCCAGGATCATGCCCAGCGAGAAGAAGCGTAGCGCAACCGCCTTCCTTAAGGCCGCGCTCGCCTACTACGAGAGCCTCGGCATCAAGGTCGAGCGCGTCATGACCGACAACGGCTCCTGCTACAAGTCCTTTGCCTTCCGCAGGCTGTGCAAGCGGCTCGGCCTGCGCCACATCCGCACAAAACCGTACACGCCGAAGACCAATGGCAAGGCCGAGCGTTTCATCCAGACCAGTTTGCGCGAATGGGCCTATGCTCAGGCCTACTCAAACTCACGACAGCGAAAAGCCGAGCTGCCCGCCTGGCTGTACCGCTACAACTGCCGTAGGCCCCACGCCGGCATCAATGATAGAACACCCATCAGCAGACTCGGTCTCCCCGAGGACAACCTGTTGAGACTCCACAGCTAGGCGGCGATATCTTTTTTCTTTTGCAGGTATTCGTCGCGGCCGATTTCGCCGCGCGCGTAACGTTCCTCGAGCACGTCGAGCCCCGCGGATCGCCGCCCCATCATGTGATGCGGGCCAGCCGGTACGCGCACGCGCACCAGCCATACGATACCGGCGACGATCGCGATGAAGATGATGAACCAGAAGATCATGAAAAAGGGTCCATGTCCGTAACCCCAACCGCCCATCATGCCCCACTCGGGTCCGTAGCCGTACATGGCTCAGCTTCCTTCCGGCCGATAGAATCCGGTGTGGCGGTTGACCTCGAAGCGCTGCACCAGCGCATCCTTGTCCTTGGTCACGATGTCGGCGGTGATGGTGTCGGTATCTTTCTCCTTCACCTCGCCGACTTTCACGTGCGGATTGCCCTGCATGGCAATCATGCGTTCGAGATAGGACTTCACACTGTCAGTCGTGAGCTTGAGGTCTCCCTGGGCGCCAGGGCCGTAACCGGGGCCGTAGCCACCCATCATTCCGTAGCCGGGACCGTATCCGCCCCGGCCATAGCCCATCATTCCCCAGTGCGGGCCGTAGCCGCCGCCCATCATGCCCCAGCCGGGGCCGTAGCCGCCGCCGCCCATCATTCCGTAACCTGGGCCATAGCCACCACCGTAACCACCGCCCATCATTCCGTAACCCGGCCCGTAGCCACCCATCATGCCGGGGCCGTATGGCTGTGCCGACGCATGCATCGCGAGACCGGCCGTGATGGCTATTGCGGCCGCGCCGGCGAGATAAGACAGTTTGCGCATTGTCAGGTTCCTTCAGTTACCGCCCCACAATGACGCCCCCACGGAGTGCGTGATGCAGCGACGCGAAGCGGCTGCATGTTCTTTCTATCGCCGAAGCGCACGGCCGCATTGATCGAGGTCAAACCCCGCAATGCGGCCCCTGCGACGAAAGTCAGTGCTGGAACTCGCCCTTCGCCATCATCAGATGATGCGGCTGGTGGTGGCCGCCCTGCACCATGATGCCCATGAAGCCGAGCGCCTTGAGCTTGACGAGCTGCCGAGCGTCGGCCGCCGTCACGGTGAGCGTTACGCCGTTTGGCAATTCATCCGTCCTAGCGCTCCAGCCGATGCTATGCAGTTCGTGCACATGCGCAGGCACCATGCGCCTGATCGCGGCAAGCGTGCGGCCTTCACCGGTGATATCGATCGCGACGCTGTTGTCGACGACGCGCTCCCTGGCGGTTGCGTGCAGCGTGACCTCGTTCATGTCGATAAGATGCTCGCGCAACGCGGCGATGTTGACCTTCGACCAGTCGGTCGCGGGATCCGCCTCCAGGATCTGAACGATTTCCTGGATGGCGCCGAAGGCATCCTGACCCGACATGGCCGGCACAGCCTGCATGCCAAACGGCTGACCGTTCATCGCGCCATGCTGGCCAAAGTTGCCATGCATTCCGCCTTGGACGCCCTGGGCCATATCGGCGTGGCCCTGCATGCCTTGCATCATTCGCGCATGCATGCCGCCCATCATGCCGCCTTGCATCATCTGCCCGGGCATACCCGTCGGGCCGTTCGGACCCGAAGGAAGCTGGGCGGCGAAAGCGTAGATCGTGCCGGCGAGGATCGCTGTGCCGGCCAGCGTGGTCTTCCAGGGAAATTTCGACATCGGGTGTCTCTTTCGCGTTAGGCCCCTGCTGCCCTTCTAGCCGGGAACGCGACAGAGCCATATGATCGAGATCATATCCTGCGCACGCGCAGCAGCGTGATCCTGCCGCCGTTTCGCCTGATTTCGCCGGCGCGTTCTAGCGCCGCCAGCGTGCGGTACAGCGCTTCATGGGTGAGCCCGACCTCGGCCGCGACATCCTTGAGCGTGCCGTTGATCCGGACCGCACGCCCATCGGCGTCGGCATTGACGCTGAGGTAATGACGCACGCGCTCGCGTGCGGAGCGGATGTTGCGTTGTTCCAGCCGGGTGCGAAGATTCATTACCTGACGCGCAAGCGTGGCGGTGAATGTCCGGGCGGCCTTCGGATCCTTCTCGAAGGCGGCGAGCACCGCCGCCTTCGGATAGATGCGCACCACAGCGTCGGTGCCCGCGACGGCATCGCAATGGTAGGCGGTCGAGAACAGTGACGCTTCGGCGATGGTCTCGCCCGGACCGGCAATGTAGAGAATGACTTCGCGCCCGGACCGGTCGATGCGCGACAGCCTCACGCGGCCGGCGACGACTTCGCAAAGGCCGGCGGTTTTATCCCCCAGGCGAAAGAGTGTCTCGCCGGATTTCAGTTTTCGGTCGGCGGCGGCAGCGCGCACGGTCGCAGGCAGCCAATCCTTGACGGGCATCGAAGCGCCCTCCTCACCACAATTCGCTCACGGCGGCGCCGCCAATCACTTCCGCAATGCGGGCGCGGGTACCGCGGCCGACGTCTTCCGGTAATGCGTCAGCTGCGAAAAAACCGTGCTCGACGATCTCGTGGTTGGGCACGGGTTTCCCATCCTGAAGGAATTCCCGCACGACAAAGAGCGCGACATGGTCGCGCCGCGAGATCCGCTTGTTGAAGAATACGCCGTGCAGCACCGGCTGGCCGGTCAGTTGAATATTGCCCTCCTCGGCCAGTTCACGCGCCAGCGCAGCAAGCACGGTTTCCCCCGTTTCCACCCCGCCGCCGGGCAGATGCCAGCCGGCCACGTAGGAGTGCTTGACCAGAAATATCCGGCCCTGACCGTCGATCACCATGGCGCGGGCGCCCAGGGTCGTCGGGCGTGAGAAACGCCAGTAGAAATGGGCGAATCGCCGGATCAGTGGTTCAAGCGCGCGGCGCAATCGATGCAAAGCAATGCTCCGTTTCAATCGTCGCGGGCAAGCGCGGGTGTTGCCAGGCCGCTGTGCGAAAAGTGGCAAACTGGCCCTTCAATGCTCAGTAGTGTTCTAATATAGCAAGAGCAGTCCTTCCCGCGACCAAGAGGCCGCCCCCGTGAAACGATTTTCCGATTTGACCGAGCAAGAGGTGCTGGCGCTGGCCATTACCAACGAGGAAGAGGACAGCCGCATTTACCGCGGATTTGCCGAAGGCCTGCGCGAGCAGTTCCCGGCCTCCGCCAAGGTATTCGACGAAATGGCGGAAGAGGAAGTGCATCACCGCACCATGCTGTTCGACCTCTACCGCAAGAAATTCGGCGAATACCTGCCGCTGATCCGCCGCCAGGACGTGAAGGGCTTCCTGCATCCCAAGCAGCCGCTCTGGCTGACGCGTCCGCTCGGCCTCGAGGAAGTGCGCAAGTTTGCCGAAAACATGGAGTTCGAAGCCGAGCGCTACTATCGCAAGGCGGCTGAGACGGCGCGCGATGCATCGGTCCGGCAATTGCTGATCGAACTGGCCGAAGCCGAAGCCGGGCACGAGAGCCTGGCGCACAAGCTCAGCCAGGCCATCCTCACCCCGGGCGCGCGCGAAAAGGAAGACGAGACAGCACGCCGCATGTTCGTGCTGCAATATGTGCAGCCGGGGCTTGCCGGGCTGATGGACGGCTCGGTGTCGACACTGGCGCCGCTGTTTGCGGCGGCTTTCGCCACCCACAACACCTGGGCGACGTTCCTGGTCGGCCTCGCCGCCTCGATCGGCGCCGGCATATCCATGGGTTTTGCCGAAGCGCTGTCGGATGATGGCTCCCTCACCGGGCGCGGCGCGCCCTGGCTGCGCGGCTCGGTCTGCGGATTGATGACGGCGATCGGCGGTCTCGGCCACACGCTGCCGTACCTCATTCCGCATTTCTACACGGCCACCGCGGTTTCGATCGCCGTCGTGGCGGTCGAACTGGCGGCGATCGCCTGGATCCGCACCCACTTCATGGATACGCCGTTCCTGCAGGCGGCATTCCAGGTGGTGGTGGGCGGCGTGCTGGTGTTCATCGCCGGAATATTGATCGGGAGCGCTTGAGTCCCGCTTCGGTCATCGCCCGCGAGAATTTGAAGCATGACCGGCTGATCACGCATGTTTACCCTCGCACATCTGTCCGACCCGCATCTGGCGCCATTGCCGGAGCCGCACTGGAGCGACCTGCTCGGCAAGCGCGTGACCGGCTATCTCAACTGGCAGCGCCGACGCCGCTTCATCCATCAACGACCGGTGCTGGATGCCATCGTGGCCGATCTGAAGTCGCATGCCGCCGATCACATCGCGGTCACCGGCGATATCGCCAACATCGCGCTGCCGCAGGAGTTCGTGAACGGGCGCGACTGGCTGGAAGGCCTCGGACACGCGACCGATGTGAGTTTCATCCCCGGCAATCACGACATCTATGTGCGCGACGGCGTTGCCTTGGCGGCGCGACAATGGGGCGCGTACATGAGCAGCGATGAGGGCACGAACGGATTTCCATATCTGCGCCGCCGCGGCCCGCTGGCGCTGATCGGTGTATCGAGCGGCGTGCCGACCGCGCCGTTCCTCGCGACCGGCTGGGTCGGCACCAAACAGCTCGCGGCGCTGGCGGCGATATTGCACGACCTCAAGGACGGAAGCCTGTTCCGCGTGGTGATGATCCACCACCCGCCGGTGAGCGAGGCCGCGCGGCACAAGCGGCTGCTCGATGCGCCGGTGCTGCTCAAGGTCATTGCGCAACATGGCGCCGAACTGCTGCTGCACGGCCACGATCACCTGAACATGCTCAACTGGCTGAACGGTCCGAACGGCACACGCGTGCCGGCGGTTGGGGTACCGTCGGCTTCCGCCGCGCCGGGCACAAGCAAACATGCCGCCGCCTACAATCTCTATGCAATTGACGGATCTCCCGGCGCCTGGCGTTGCGAGCAGATCTCGCGCGGCATCGGCCCCCGCGGCACCGTGTCGGAACGGATAAGAATTACTCTGGTGAGATAGCGCCAAACGAAAGCAGTTTCGCCGGCTTACGGACTCGGGTTGTTCAGCATCGCCAGCGCAAAGAGCGCGGCCAGCGTGAGCACCACGCCATAGATGAACGTGCGGACCGCGCGCAAACGGCCGCGGCGCTGCTCATGCGCGAGCATTTTTTGGGCGGTGGCCTGGCCGAACGGCGTATCGTCGGCAAGCGCGCGATCGCGTTCAACCAGCCGGCGTGCCACGTAGCGGGTGATCGCACGGACGATTTCGGGTATCTCGTGCAATTCAGCCAGCACCGCGCGGCCGTAGCGCGTGTCCTGCACAAAACGGTATTGCCGTTTGTCGCGCCCCATCTCGACATGGGCAATGACGTCGACCCACAGCCGCGGCACGTCGCCCTGGCTTACGCCGCGATCGAACAAATCGACATCGTTGGGGATGTCCCTGAACAGCGGATCGAGCGCATCATTGAGCAGTTCCAGCCGCGCCAGCTCGGCGTCACGCAGATCGACTACCACGCCGGAGCGCTCGGCCGCCTCGATGCGCGCTTCGCGCACCGCGGCATTGAGTTCGGTCGGCGGCTCGGGCCTTTGGTCGTCGGCTTTTTTTCGTCCCCACATGGCGCCAATTTATCAATGCCGGCGCCCGGCGCAAAGCGGAAAAGCTTGGGTTTTCAAGAAGTTTGACGGTTAGTCGAGGGTTAACGGGCGGGAACTACGCCATAGGGCCGCGCCCAGCCGAGCCCGTCCTCGGTGCGCGCGCGCGGCCGGTATTCGGCGCCGATCCAGCCCTGGTAGCCAAGCCTGTCCACCGCCTCGAACACCGCGGGGTAGTTGATCTCGCCTTCATCCGGCTCATGGCGGGAGGGCACCGCACCGCATTGCAGATGGCCAATGACCGGCAGGTACTTCTGCAGACGGTGAATGATATCGCCGCCGACAATCTGCACATGATAAAAGTCGAACTGCATGCGCAGGTTCGGCTTGCCGGCCTTTTCGATGACGTCGGCTGCATGCTCCACATGATTGAGAAAATAATTCGGACGATCGCGGCCGTTGATCGGCTCGATCAACAGCGTGATCTTCTTGTCCGCCGCCAGGTCGGCGGCACGTTTGAGATTATCAATGTAGACGCGGTCGGCAGCCGGCCGCTGCTCGGGCGCCACCTTGCCGGCCAGACAATGGATCGCACTGCCGCCGATCGCCGCGGCATAATCCAGCGCCCGGCCGAACATAACCGCAAAGTCCTTTTCGCGGCCGGGCACGGCCGCAAGACCGAATTCTCCCTCGCGCGCACCGGGCGGCGTATTGAGGCCGAGGATGGTGAGCTTGTTGCGCGCGATCGCGGCCTTCACCTCGGAGGGCGGCAAGTCATAAGGGAACTGCAGTTCGATGGCCTTGAAGCCGGCGGCCGCGGCCGCATCGATGCGCTCCAGCAACGGGCGGTCGGTGAACAGATAACCAAGATTGGCGGCAAAGCGCGGCATTCAATTACCCATGAACCTCTCTCCTCATCCTGAGGAGCGCCCGAAGGGCGCGTCTCGAAGGGTGAGGCCCGTGGCGCTCATCCTTCGAGACGGCGGCTTCGCCGCCTCCTCAGGATGAGGCACAGCTCAGCTTGCAGTGCTCTCCTATTCCATGTTCATTAGCGCACCTTCTATCATAAACGCCAATCACTCCATGTCCGCCAACACCGCCTTCCATATCGCAGTGC
This sequence comes from uncultured Alphaproteobacteria bacterium, assembly GCA_963828695.1. Taxonomy (GTDB): domain Bacteria; phylum Pseudomonadota; class Alphaproteobacteria; order Rhizobiales; family Xanthobacteraceae; genus Pseudolabrys. Next base: position 1,510,829 of record CAWHFS010000002.1, read on the forward strand.
TGCCGGGCGACGGCATCGGGCCCGAGGTGATGGCGCCGACGCTCGAGATTCTGCGGCGGATCGAGCAAACGACGCCCAGCCTGAAATTCCGCTTCACCGAAGGTGCGGCCGGCGCCGGCCATTACAAAGAGACCGGCAAGTCGATGCCGGACAGCACAATCAAGCTCGCGGAGGAAGCCGACGCCATCCTGCTCGGCGCATGCGGATTGCCCAGCGTGCGCTATCCGGACAACACCGAGATCATGCCGCAGGTGGAACTGCGCTTTATCTTCGACCTCTATGCGGGCGTGCGGCCGGCGCGGCTCATTCCCGGGATCCCAAGCCCGATCGTCGGCGCGCAAGAGCACGGCATCGATTTCGTGCTGATCCGCGAATCGACCGAAGGTCTGTTCGCGTCCATGGGCAAGGGCATCGTAACGCATGACGAGGCGCGCGAGACGCTGGTGATCACGCGCAAGACCTCGGAGCGTCTGTTCGATTTCTCGCTGCGACTTGCCGAACGGCGCAAGTCCCGCGGCAAACGCGGCTTGCTCACCTGTGTCGACAAGGCCAATGCCTTCAAGGCCTATGCCTACTTCCGCACGATCTTCGACGAGCGCGCCAAGAATTTCCCCAAGGTGGCGATCGATCACGTCTATGTCGATGCCTGCGCCGCGCTGATGGTGCGCAAGCCATGGGACTTCGACGTGATGGTGATGGAGAATATCTTCGGCGATATTCTTTCCGACCTCGCCGCCGGGCTGATCGGCGGCCTCGGCATCGCGCCGTCGGCCGATATCGGCGACAAGCATGCCGTCTTCCAGCCCTGCCACGGCACCGCGCCCGACATCATGGGCCAAGGCAAGGCCAACCCGACTGCGATGATCCTGTCGGCGGCAATGATGCTCGACTGGCTCGCCGACAGGCACGATCATTCGCCGGCAGCGGAAGCAGCGCTTCGCATCGAGCGCGCGGTCGACAAGGCCTATGCCGGCGGCCTCAAGCCGATGGAATACGGCGGACGAGACGGCACGGCCGCGATTGCCAACGCCGTACTGAATGCACTCGATTGAAAATTCCGGAGGACTGGAAATGCTGTACTCGGTTTACGCGCTCGATAATCCGGATGCCGCAGCAAAGCGCCAGGCCGTCCATGCCGAGCATGTCGCGCATCTCAAGACGGCAAAAGACAACGGCGTCACCATTGTCGTCGGCGGACCGCTGCTCGCCGAAGACGGCAAGAGCTCGATCGGCAGCCTGATGGTGCTGGAAGTGCCGGATCGCGCCACCGCGGAGAAATTCAACAATGCCGATCCGTTCCACAAAAACGGTATCTGGGCCAAAGTCGACATCCAGCGCTTCGACCGCCGGACGTGACCGGGTTCACAACCCCACGAACTCCTTGATCGCGGCGAGGAACGCTTCGGGTTGCTCGAGCGGCGGGCAGTGGCCGCAGCCCGGCAATTCCACGTAACGCGCGCCAGCCGCTTTCTGCGCGATCACCTTGTTGAGCGGTGGCGGTGTCGCCTGATCGAATTCGCCGCACACAACCAGCGTCGGCACTTTGAGATGATGCAGCAGCGGTACCAGGTCCGTCTCCTGCAGAATTTTGCAAGCCGCCTGGAATGCCTGCGGATCGATCGCGAGCAGCGCATCCTTGCGCTCCGCAATCTTTTCCGGATGCGCCGCCAGGTACGCCGGCGAGAAAACGCGCTTGGCGGCGATCTCCGCGATGGATCCCAGGCCGCCTTCCGCGACCTTCACCGCCATCACTTCAAATGCCTTGCGACCCTCGGGCGGAAAGCTCGCGGCGGCATCGCTAAGCACCAGCCTGGAGATGCGTTCCGGGTGCGCGATCGCAAAAGCAAGCGCAACCGTACCGCCGAAACCGTTACCGACAAGAATGGCATCGTGAGCGATCCCGAATTCCTGGAACCCGTCCTCGATGGCGGCCACATAGGCATCCATCAATGCCAGCAAGGTCGGCTGTGAACCATGGAATCCCGGCAGATTGACAAGCGTGACGCGATGTTTGGCCGCGAGCGCCGGCAATACCGGATCGAAGGCGTGACGGTCAGTCAGAAGCGAATGAAGGATCACCAGATCGCGGCCCTGGCCCACGCGCACCGCCGTGAGCGCGCCACGGCCTGCGGTCAATTGCTCAAATTGCATAATATTTGTCCTCCCAGAACCCTTCTTCAACGATATCAGCACGGCGGCGTTCCGGCACGGATATTGGTTGGGTGGTGGCCCACGGGGCGGTTGCCGCGGGAATTAAGTCAAGCCTCGCCTTGTTTTCCCAGCTGTGCAAAGATTGCAGCCGGGGAAAATGATCACCGGACGAGGCGGTGACCGGCTGGCAAGGCCGGGCGGCAGGCGCAGAACCTGCCGCACGGACTGGAACGCCGGCCGTTCAAAATAAACAGGGAGGAAACATTCATGCCGAATTTCACGCGAAACTTGCGGCCGGTTGCGTTGCTGGCGGCCAGCCTTGCCGCATTGGCGCTATCGAGCGGCATCGCCGCCGCCCAGAAGCCCTACGGCTTTGCGACACTGCCGGCCGGTACGCTGAACTACACGACCTCGTCCGCCATAGCCAAGGTGCTGAAAGAGAAAGCCGGAATGAACATTCTGGTGCAGCCGATGGCCGGCGACACCGCGATCAAGCCAATGGTCAATCGCGGCGAGGCCGAACTCGGCATTTCCAATGTGATGGAGGTGGCCGACGGAATTAAGGGCGACCAGAAGAATTTGCGCATCATCGCGGCAGTGCACGCCTATCGCACACCGTTCTTCGTGCGCAAGGATTCAAACATGCACACGATCGCCGATCTCAAGGGAAAACGCGTGTCGCTCGGCTATTCCGCCATGCGCAACATCGACAAGGTCGGCCGCGCCCAGCTCGCGACCGCCGGACTGACCGAGAAGGACGTCAAGGTCGTGCTGGTGCCGAACGTGGTGCGTAGCGCCGACGATTTCGTGTCCGGCGCCGCCGACATGTTCAACTTCGCCTTCGGCGCGCCCAAGGTGCGCGAGGTCGACGCCACGGTCGGCGGCATTCGCGTCCTCTCGATCGACGAAAAGGGCATGGATGCGGCGCGCAAGATCATGCCCTACGGCTACCTGACCCAGGTCGGTCCCGGGCCGGTCTTCATCGGGGTCGAGAAGCCGATGAAGGTCTACAGCTTCGACGCCGTGATCTTTACCAGCGCAAAGACGCCGGACGACTTCGTCCACAAATTCCTCGAGGCCCTGGACAAGAACAAGGCGGAAATCGTGGCGATCCAGCCGGTATTGCGCGAGTTCACGCTGCCCTTCGCCTACAAGCAGTATGACATCCCGTATCATCCGGGCGCGCTGAAATACTACAAAGAGCATAACATCCAGCCGACGGCCTTGAAGTGATCGAAACGAATGGACAGGCCGGCGCGGCGGTGGAGCAAATCCCCGCCGCGTCCCGGCCTGTCGAAATTTCGACCGATGTTCTGCAAGGGCTGCTGATCGCTTGCGTGGTCGGCTGGGTGCTGGACGTGCCACGGCGCATTCTGGGCATGTCGCTCTATACCGAGCAGCTGCTGGCGGTGTGTCTGGGTCTGGGGTTGGCGCTCAGCTTTATCGGCGGCAAGCCGCGCCGGCCCGCGCCCTTCGAGTGGAGCGGCGTCACTACCTCGGTCGTCATCGTTGCCTACCTGATCTGGGAATACAGTTCGACCGGCGAATTATCCTGGCTGGCAGTCGCCGGCCTGATGCTGGCGCTGGCCTGGAGCCTGATCGGTGGCCGTGTCTGGGCCATGCGCTGGTTCGACTGGATCGGCGCCGCCGCCGCGCTCGTCATCTGCGGCTATATCGCCTGGCGCTACGAAGCGCTGACCTACGAAATCGCGATGCTGCCGACCGATGGCGTGATCGGAAGCGCCGTTCTCCTGCTGCTCGTCCTCGAAGCGACGCGGCGATCGTCGGGCGGCGTGCTGGTCGCCATCATTCTGATTCTGTCGCTTTATGTGTTCATCGGACCCCACATGCCGGGTGATTTCGCCACCCGCCCGGTCTCGCCGGCCCGCCTGATCACCTATCTCGGCCTCGATACCAACGGCATGATCGGCATCATCCTGTCGGTCGCCTTGCTGATTGTCATTCCATTCACGCTGATGGGGCAGGTTCTCGGCCGCACCGGCGGCGCCAATTACTTTGCCGATCTCGCCATGTCGGCCATGGGTCAATTCCGCGGCGGCGCCGCCAAGATCGCTGTGTTCGGCTCGGCGCTGTTCGGGATGATTTCAGGCGCCGCAGTGAGCAACGTGGTGGCGGTCGGCATCGTCACGATTCCGCTGATGACGCGCTCCGGATTTTCCCCGACGCGGGCGGCGGCAATCGAGTCCGTTGGTTCGACCGGCGGACAGTTGATGCCGCCGGTGATGGGCGCGGCCGCCTTCATCATGGCGGAATTCCTTCAGGTGCCCTACGGCGCCGTCGTGATTGCCGCCATCATCCCGTCGGTACTCTATTACACCGCACTGTTCCTGCACGTAGACCTGGAAGCCGCCAGGCACCGAATTGGCGCTGCGCAGGTCGAGGATCCGCCGAAATTTGCCCAAGTGTTGAAGTCAGGCTGGCACTTTCCGATTCCACTCATATTCCTGGTCGTCACCATCGCCTATCCGGAAGTCTTCCAGATCCCGATCGAGCGGGCCGCCGTCTATGCGACCGGCATTTTGATCGTGCTCAGCATGGTCTTCGGATATCGCGGCCACCGCGTGACCCCGCGTCAGATGCTGCGCGCCATTCTCGATACCGGCCGTGCCGCGCTTGACATTGTGCTGATCGGCGCGGCCGCCGGCATGGTGGTCGGCACGCTGAGCGTATCAGGAATTTCTTTCGGCCTGACTCTGCAGCTGATCGCGCTGAGCGGCGGCAGCCTGTTTATTCTTTTGCTGCTTACCGCGCTCATCAGCATCATCCTCGGCATGGGCATGCCCACGGTAAGCGTCTACGTGCTGACCGCGACGCTGCTGGCACCCTCGCTGGTCAAGCTCGGGGTGGTGCCGATGGCTGCCCATATGTACGTGATGTATTTCGGCATGCTGTCGATGATCACCCCGCCGGTCGCCATCGCCGCCTATGCCGCCGCCAATATTGCGCGCACGTCCGGATGGACCACCGGCTGGAATGCGGTGGTGGTCGGATGGAGCACGTTCTTCATCCCGTTCCTGTTCGTGCTGGAGCCGAGCTTGTTGATGCAGGGCAGCGCCGGCCTGATCGCCTGGCAGTTTGCCCGCAATATTCTCGGCATCTTCGTCGGGACCGTAGCAATTGTCGGCTTTGGCTTCACCGTATTGACGCCGCTCATGCGCGTCGTCGCGGGTGCCCTGGCGATTGCGATCCTGATTCCACCGCACGCTTTTTCAGGAGCCGACATGCTCGACTGGATCGGGCTGGCGGGCGCCGTCGTGCTGCTTGCCATGAACTACATGCAGAGCCGGGCGGAAAAGCAAACGGCCGCACCGCAAGCGGCACAGCCGTAATGTTTCGTCAGATTTTGACGTTGCGCGCGGTCAGTTTCCCTCCCGCCAGATCCCGAGCGCTTCCTGCGCGGGCCGGTCGGAAATCGAGAACAGCACCAACTCCTTCGCCGCGCTGTGAGAATAGCTTTTCCACGGCGGCACCACGAACACGTCGTTGACTGTCCATTCGATCGGCTTGCCGTCGACGATTGTCGTGCCCTCACCCTCGGCAACCGCAAAGATTGTGCCGTCGGTCGAACGGTAGGGCTCGCCTTTGAATCCCTTCGGCAACAGGGCCAGATTGGCGCCCATTGTCGGGAGCACCGGCCCGCCATTGATCGGATTGGCGTAACGCACGCGTGCACCGTGATGCTTGTCGATGTCACCGGTCTGCTTCAGCCGCTCCAGGATCGGCCGCATCCGGGCGTAGGGATAATTGATCACCGGGCTTCGATTGAGGTGCGCGGGCGCGCCGTCCGGCAGCACGCCCGAGGCGTAACGGTCGAACGAGTCGCCGTCGGCATGATTGGTCTTTTGCATTTTCTCGTCATAGTGCTCGCCGAACGACGTCTCGAAATGATTGACGGTCGGCATGTCGAGCACGTCAAGCCACATGACCGGCTGCTTGCCGGGATTGCCATGGTCGTGCGGCGCCCAATTGGCGGTAATGATGAAGTCGCCGTGCTTCATCATGGTCTTTTCGCCCTCGACCGCGGTGTAGGCACCCTCGCCTTCCAGCACGAAGCGGATGGCGGAAGCGGAGTGCCGGTGCACGTCGGCGATTTCACCGGGCATGATCAACTGGATGCCGGCAAACAGCGAATTGGTGATGCGCGAATTGCCGGGTTGTCCCGGATTTTCCAGCACCAGGACGCGGCGCTCGGCTTCCTCGGCGCTGATCACATCGCCGGCCTCCAGCATCAGCCGCTTGACGTCGGCGAATTTCCAGATCGTCGGAAGTAATTTGGTCTTCGGCTCCGGCGTGACCAGGTCCTTGAGCACCTCCCAGAGCGGCGCCATGTGGAACTTGGAGATCCTGTCGTAGTAGGCCTGTCGGGCTGCCTGCACATTGTGCTTGGAGCCGGGTTTGCTGTCTTGCGTTGCGGTTGCGACCGCCATTGGCGCGCTCCTTGGACTTGTTCGTTGAATTTGCAGCTTTATACCGCAGTTCGGCGGTGACGGGAAATCCCCTCAAACCGCCTGCAATGCATGGCTGTTAGCTAGTTATTGACGGAGCCGCCGTCCACCACCAGCGATTGGCCGGTGATGAAGTCGCTGTCGTTCGAGGCCAGAAAAACCAGGGCGCCGAGCAGGTCTTCCGGATAGGCGTCACGCCTGAAAGCGCGGCTGTTGCGGACCGGAATACGCTCCTCTTCCACGTGGGTTGCATTCTCCAGCCCGGTGTCGCTCAGGATGTAGCCCGGCGACAATGAATTCACCGCGATGCCGTATTCGCCGAGCTCGCGTGACAAGGATCTGGTGAAGGCAAGCATTGCGCCTTTCGAGGTGACGTAAGGCAGCATGCGCGGCACGCCCTTGTAGGCCGCGCCGGACGCGATGTTGATGATCTTGCCGCTGCGCCGCTCCATCATATGCGGCGCCACGTGGCGAACCATCAGATAGGGTCCGCGCACATTGATCGCCATCACGCGATCCCAGGTTTCGCTATCCCATTCATTGAAATTGCGCGGCTTGAGCGTTGCATAAAGCGCGGCGTTGTTCACAAGCACGTCGATCTGACCGAAGCGGTCGATGGTCTGCGCCACCAGATTCTTCACCGCCTTCTCATCGCTGACATCAAACCTGATGCTCGCCACGGAATTGGCGCCGTGGCGTTTGGCGATTTCGGCTGCAAGTTCCTTGCCGTCGGCAATGTCGGCGATCATCACGCGTGCGCCTTCCGCCGCAAGCGCCTGAGAATAGTGCCGCCCGATGCCCTTGGCGCCTCCGGTGACGATTGCCGATTTTCCTTCGAGCCTTGCCATGGGCGTATTGCACCTCCGCCGCAATTCATCACGCCCGCGCTTGTCGCGAGCATCCACGTCTTGCATGATCCTAGACCATAAAGACGTGGACGGCCGGGACAAGCCCGGCTGCGAGAGGGGGGAAGAATGCCGCGCGATACCGCCGACCGGCTGGCCATCCGTGATCTGGTCGAGAACTGGGCGCTCTGGCGCGATGCCCGCATGTGGGACCGATTCCGGACCGTCTGGCACAAGGAAGGCCAGATGTGGGCAACCTGGTTCCAGGGCTCCTACGAGGATTTCATCAAGGTCAGTCAGGAAGGCTATGACCGCGGCGTGCGCATCATGCACATGCTCGGCGGCATGACGATCGACATCAAGGGCAAGCGCGCGATCGCGCAGACAAAAATGTCGATCTCGCAGCGCGCAGCTGTCGAAGGCGTATTGTGCGACGTGGTGTGCACCGGCCGCTTCTACGATTTCCTGGAAAAGCGCAAAGGCAAATGGGGCATCGTGCTGCGCCGCCTCGCCTATGAGAAGGACCGCATCGACCCGGTCGAGCCGGGAGCACGTCTCGTTCTCGACAAGGACCATCTGGCGAAATTCCCCGAAGGGTATCGCCACCTTGCCTATCTCCAGAGCAGGATCGGCTACCCGATCAAGCTCAACCTGCCCGGCCTCGACGGGCCGGACCTCGACACGCTCTATGCCAAGGGCGCGGCATGGCTGAAGGGGAAGAAGCTCTAGGGCTTGGCGCGTCGCTCAATAAATGCAAATTTGCGCCCCAAGAAAAAACCGACCTGGGGGATCCGATGTCGCTCGCCGACAAATTCAACCTGCTCAATGAATTCAATATCCTGCGCATCATTTGCGGGCTGTTCTTTATTCCACACATCGTAGGCAAGATCACGGTACCGGCGACGCTGGAATTCTTCGTCAAGGCCGGTTTCAAGCCGGCCGCCACCTGGATGTATATCTCCGGCGCGATCGAGACCGTGCTTGCCGTCGCCTTGATCTTCGGCATCTACACCCAATATGCCGGGCTCATCGCCTTCATCCATTTGCTCGTGGCGGCCGCTGCTACCTACAAGGTCACCAAGAGCTGGATCTGGGTGATCGGCGGCATCGAATATTGCGTGTTCTGGGCGATCTGTTGCCTTGTCGTCGCCATGCATGCCTGGCACTAACTTCAAATTCCGTCAGAAAAGGAAATCCCGAATATGGCTAGCGTTCTGTTCTCTCCGCTCACGATGCGTGGCCTTACCTTGCCGAACCGCATCGTGGTCTCGCCGATGTGTCAGTACATTTCCGACAACGGCTCCGCGAACGACTGGCATCTGATGCATCTCGGCGGCTTCTCGCTCGGCGCGGCTGGCCTGGTCATGACCGAGATGACCAACGTGAATCCGCAGGGACGCATTTCGCCGAAATGCGCCGGGATGTATTCGGACGACAACGAGAAAGCGCTCAAGCGCATCCACGATTTCTGCCGGCAATTCGGCATCGCGAAGCTCGGCGTGCAACTGGCGCATGCCGGCCGCAAATCGCCGACCACACCGCCCGCTGCCGGCGGCAAACCGATCCCGCCCGAGGAAGGCGGATGGATTCCAGAGGCACCGTCGGCAATTGCCTACGACACCGGCTGGGTGGTGCCGAAGGCCATGACCAGGGACGACATCAAGCGCGTTCTCGGTGAATTTGCGGCTGCCGCCCGGCGCGTCGATCGCATCGGTTACGACGTTGTCGAACTGCATGCGGCGCACGGCTATCTGGCACATCAATTCCTGTCGCCGCTCTCCAACAAGCGCACCGACGAATACGGCGGCTCGCTCGAAAACCGCATGCGCTTTGCCATCGAAATGTACGAAGCCGTGCGCGCGGTATGGCCGGAGCAGAAGCCGATCGGCATGCGTGTCTCCGCGACCGACTGGGTCGACGGCGGCTGGACGCCGGAAGAAACCGTGGTGCTGGCGAAGGAGCTCAAGACGCGTGGCCTCGACTACATGGACGTGTCGACCGGTGGGCTCTCGCCGTTGCAGAAAATACCGCTGTCGGCCGGCTACCAGGTGCCGTTTGCCGAGAAGGTCAAGAAAGAGACCGGTATCATTACCATGACCGTCGGCCTGATCGCCGGCTACCAGCAGGCGGAAGACATCGTGGCGAGCGGCAAAGCCGATCTCGTCTGCATCGGGCGCGCGGCGATGTGGGATCCGCGTTGGGCCTGGCACGCGGCCGAGGAGCTTGGCGCTGAGGCGCCGTACGCGCCCAAGACCATGCCCTGCCATCCCAAGATGCGCCCGCAGCTGTTCCCGAAGCGCGCGCAGGCGGCGGGCTGATCGAAAATCCGCCTCATCCTGAGGAGCCCGCCGAAGCTTCGCGCATTGCTCCGCTCATCTCCGTGCAAGCGGGGATCCAGTGCTGGATTCCCGCTTTCCGCTTGCGCGCTCACGCGTTTCAGTGGACTCAAACCCGCCGAGCGAAGGTCGGGTCGCGGGCATGAGCGGAGAGGATGAGGCCGGCCCAGGCGTCAACCCGCCCTACACTTTCACCCGCTTGATGAATTTCGCGAAGGCGGCGAGCTGCTGCTTGATCACGTCCTTGACTGCATCGTCGGTCAGCTCGCCCGTTTTCTCGTCGATCTTCTTGGCGGCGAAATTGACGAACACTTCTGGCTTGCCGAACATCTGCGCGTCGATCGCGGTCAGCGCCATGCGCAGATGATATTGCATGCGTGCGCCGCCGACCTGGCCGCCCGACGCCGACTGCAAGGCCACGGGCTTGTCCTTGAACGGGATGTCCTTCAGACGCGAGGCCCAGTCGATAGCGTTCTTCAGGCCGCCGGGGATCGTCCAGTTATATTCCGGCGAGACGATGATGACCGCGTCGGCCGAGCGAATGGCGTCGCACCAGGCGGTCACATCGGCCGGCACACCGGAAGCAGTGTGAACATCCACGTTGTACAGCGGAAAGTTTGCGAATGAGGGAGCCGGCGTGAGCGAAAGCTCCGGCGGCGCCAGCGCGGGCAGCGCGCGCGCAACCGAGGCATTGAAGGAGCCCTTGCGCAGCGAACCGCAGATCACCAGCACATTGAACTTGTCGGCCATGTCGTTCCCCATATTTCCCGTGTGCGCGTGATCCTATTCGGGACGGTGCGCGTTATTTCTCGTCTTCGATCGGATTGCGCAGGATTCCGACACCCTCGACTTCGATCTCGCAGATGTCGCCTGCTTTCATCCATACCGGATCGGGCTTGCGCGCATGGCCAACGCCGGACGGTGTGCCGGTGAGGATGACGTCGCCAGGCTCAAGCGTCATGCCCTTGGTGAGATAGACCAGCGTCTCGACGAGCGGAAACATCATGTTTGCCGTGTCGTCCGACTGCATGGTATTGCCGTTGAGCCGGGTCATGATCTTCAGGCCCTTGCCGCCCGGCGGCAGCTCGTCGGCGCTCACCATCCACGGGCCAAAGCCGCCGGTGCGGTCGAAATTCTTGCCCATGCCCCATTGCGTGGTGTGGCGCTGGAATTCGCGCACCGAGCCTTCGTTCGACACCGAGTAGCCGGCAATGCAATCGACTGCATTGGCCATGGTGAGATGCTTCGCGCGCTTTCCCACGATCGCGACCATTTCGGCTTCGTAGTCGAGCTGGATCAATTCCTTCGGCCGCACGATTGCCTGCAGATGCGGCACCATTGAAGTCAGCACGCGAAAGAAGATCGACGGGAATTTCGGAATATTGTTGCGCTGCGGGCCTTCCTTGACGTGGTCGAGATAATTGAGACCCAGGCAAATGATTTTTCCGGGCTGCGCCACCGGCAGCGCATACTTCAGCCCGGCCAGCGGGCGGCGCGCGGACGCCGGCGCCTTGCCGGCAAGATCGGCGAGCGGTTTCAGGTCGCCATTGCTCCGGCGCAGCGCTTCGCCCAGATCGGTGGGCGCATTCCCATCCACCGCCTGCAGGTCGATGACATTGTCGCCCTCGACCACGCCCAGCCGCAAGCCGTTATTGACTTCAAAACCAACGATCTTCATGAGCCCTGTCCTGCCAGAAATGACTTGCCCGGCCGGAGGCGGCTGGGCGGCGCAAGGCTTAGCGCAGGCAGGCCGGTTCGGAAAGGTCGACTGATCACAAGGATCAGATTTTCGCCGCCGGCTGCTTTTCGACGAGCCGGAAGGCCTGGATGGAAAAATATTTCCGCGCGTCGGTCCAAACCGTCGCCGGCTGCCAGCCGGCCCCGCGCGCCAGCGCGCCCAGCGACTCGATTGAATACTTGTAGCTGTTCTCGGTGTGGATGGTCTCGCCGACACGGAAGTCGAATGTGTCTCCGGCGACCTTCACCTTCTGCCGCTGCAGGCTGGCGAGGTGCATTTCGACCCGGTTACGTTCGCGGTTGTAGAAGGCGTGGTGTTCAAACGTGTCGAGCTTGAAGGTGCCGCCGAGTTCCCGGTTGATGCGCGCCAGCAGATTGAGATTGAACCTGGCGGTGATGCCGGCGGCGTCATTGTAGGCGGCATTGAGTACATTCGCCGGCTTGATCAGGTCGGCGCCGACGATCAGCACGGCGCCCGCGCCGAGAATGTCGCCTGCGTTGCGCAGGAACGCCGCCGCCTCATGCGGTTCGAAATTACCGATGGTCGAGCCGGGGAAAAATCCCACCCGCACCGGCGCCGCCCTGGCCGGTACCGGCAATTCGAAAGCCTGCGTAATGTCGGCGGTCACCGGCAGTACCTTGAGGCCGGGGAAATCCGGCCGCAGTTCGGCCGCCTCTTGCTCGATCATCTCGCCGCAGATATCGACCGGAACATAGGCCGCAAGCTTCGGCAACGCGCGCAGCAGGATTCGCGCTTTCTTGCTCGAACCGCTGCCGAATTCCACCAGCGCCGCACCTTCGGGAACAAGCCTGGCGATGTCGGCGGCGTGCTCGCGCAGGATCTGCATTTCGGAACGGGTCGGATAGTATTCCGGCTGTTCGGTAATTCGCTCGAACAATTGCGAGCCGGTGCCGTCGTAGAAATATTTCGCCGCCACCCGCTTCGGGCTCGCGGCCAGGCCGCCGACGACGTCGGCCTCAAAGGCTGAGCTCTCGGCGCTTTGCGGTTGCGGACGGCTGGAACGTGCGAGCGCTACCATCATGGCCTCTTTCAAATTCAAACAAATTCGGCAAGCCGCAAACCGGTAAACTGCCAGCGCGACGGCGGATAAAAGAAATTGCGATAGCTGACACGTTCGTGACCGGGGGGCGTCGCCAGCGATGAGCCGCGCAACACCATCTGGCTGACCATGAACTTGCCATTGTATTCGCCGAGCGCCCCTTCGGCCGCCCGATAGCCTGGATAGGGTAGATAAGCGCTGCGCGTCCATTGCCAACCAATGCCGAATGCATCGGCCATTAACCCTGCGCGCGCGGCAACCTCCCATTCCGCCTCGCTGGGCAGGTCTTTTCCGGCAAATCGCGCGAAAGCGTCGGCTTCGTAATAGCTGATATGCGTGACCGGAACGGCTGGATCGACCGGCTGAAGTCCGCCAAGCGTCATCGAATGCCAGGTACCGTCCAGCTGCCGCCAATAGCCCGGCGCAAGCCAGCCTTCCGCCTGCGCCGTGGCCCAGCCGTCGGAAAGCCAGAGTGCCGGCGTGCTGTAACCGGCGGCTGCGATGAATTCGAGCCACTCGCCATTCGTCACCAGATGGCGCGCAATCCGCACGTCGGGAATCAATTCGTCATGGCGCGGCGTTTCATTGTCGAAGCAGAAGCCGTCGCCGTCATGGCCCACGGCGTGGATGCCGGCGGGCACGTCGACGAAACCACGCGGGCCCTGTGTCGCACGCGGCCATCGCCAATTCGCATCATAGACCGGATCAGTCGGATTCTGCGCAAAGGCATGCAGAATGTCGGTAATCAGCAATTCCTGATGCTGCTGTTCGTGATGCAGGCCGATCTCGAGAATGGCAAACACGCGCTCGGCGTGCGCCGCCGGCACGGTTTCGATCAGTCGCTCGACCGCGGCATCGACATGCGCGCGATAGCCGGTGACGTCCGCCGCGTTCGGCCGCGTGATCAGGCCGCGCTGCGGGCGCGCATGGCGCGGACCGACGGCGACATAATAAGAATTGAACAGAAAGGGAAATCGCTCATCGAAATTCTTGTAGGCTGGATCGTTCGGCACCAACAGGAACTGTTCGAAGAACCAGGTGACGTGGGCACGATGCCACTTGGTCGGGCTGGCATCGGCCATCGACTGGACGATCTGGTCTTCAGCAGACAGATGCGCGGCGCGTGCCTCGGTCTCCGCACGCACGCGGCGGAATGCGTCTCGCCAGATGGCGCGCGCCTCCCCACCCGATGGCTTCGCCTTGCGTGTCGGATCTGGCCCGATGGCGGCGGATCGCGGAACCGGCGAAATCGCGGTGCGCGCCATTGGTGGCCTCCTTGACGTCTATTCAATGGTAAAGCGGCAGTCGATGTCGGTAGACATACGAACAATGAGCGCGATTGTTCCATCGTGAGCGCATCGGGGCAACCTTGAATTTCCCGGTTCTCACAGGCTGACGATGATGTGATGGAGGCGTGACGACGCGGCGAATCCGCGCGTACTGCGCGATGGGACGTAATTTATGATCCTCATCGGGGGCCCCGCACAACACGAGGTCTGCCTGGAAGACAGAACAGTCAATCTGTCATGAATTTGTATTCGCCCGAAGGTCGGTAGCGGGGGACCGTTACCGTCTTTGGACACACCCGGATTTATTGAGGATTCGGCTCATGGCGGGAACGGCACGAATATGCGTATCACTATATGATACAAAGCCCTTGAATTTTGTATCAAGAGGTGATACATGGTTCCATGACCAAGGGCTTCAAGGACGAAACGGCCAAGGCGGTCTTTGATGGCAAAAATCCGAAGGGTTTCCCGTCAGATATTCTCAAGGTCGCTCGCCGAAAGCTTCGCTATCTCAACGCCGCGACACAATTGGAGGATCTTCGAGCCCCGCCCGGCAACCGTCTTGAGGCCTTGAAAGGTGATCGGGCTGGACAGCACTCGATCAGGATTAATGACCAATTCCGGGTGTGCTTCAAATGGACCCCGGAAGGCCCGACAGAGATTGAAATTACGGACTACCACTGACGACCGTATATACAGAGACAGACCATGACCAGGAAGCTGCCCCCCATGCACCCCGGAGAGGTTCTCCGCGAGGAGTTTCTCATTCCGCTCAAGTTGTCGGCTGGCGCGCTCGCCAGCAAGATGAACTTGCCGCGTACGCGCATTGAGCGCATTGCGTCCGAGGATGTCGGTATCACCGCCGACACGGCCCTTCGCTTGGGTAAGGCCCTCGGCACTTCGCCGCAGCTGTGGCTTAATCTGCAAAACGACTACGACTTGCAGATCGCGCAACGCGGGATTGGAAAGCAGCTTGAGAAAATTGAGCCTGTCGTTGCCCGTCACGTTGCGGCATGAAAGGCGGCCTGCTGAACAATTAGTACGATTAACTCGCCGTATCAGGTAAAATTTAGTTTCGCCGAGTTGAGACCGCGCGATTTCGCCGACGCGCGCGAGCGCAAATTCGAAGTCGTGGTCGCCGTAAGGTCCTCAAATCGAATCGCGGCATAGCTAGCTCGCTTGGAGGCGGTGGGCGGTAGGAACAGTCACCGCTGGCGAAAATGAAGCCAGCGAAGCCCTTCGCGAGCTGATCGCCGCGGTATTTGTGCGACCAGGTAATCGATAAAGCAGCATTGAGATCGAGATCGCCGGGCACTTCAGTCACCTTGTCGGTGACCGCGCCTTCCCCAACCGCCTGAAGTCGGGGGTTTCGGCGGTAGCGGGGGAGGGACTCGAACCCCCGACCTCCGGATTATGATTCCTGTATACGACCTTGAATATATTGAAGAAATTGGCCGTATGTCGCGTTTATGTCGCGTCTAGACCCCGTTCACGCCGAATAGCGCCCTCTCCGCTTCCGCAAGCTCCTTGCCGCTATCGGTGCGTGGAAACAAGTGAGCGTAAATGTCCGCCGTCATCAAGATGCTCGAGTGCCCTAGCCGCTCCTGCACGACCTTCGCTGGTAGTTCAAGACCGCCATCAGCTTTTCGATTGATGCACCACGAAGCGTAAAAGTGGCGCAGAGCGTGAAGCCCACGGTACTTCGCCTCAACCATCGGCCTCCCCTCTTCATCGCGTTTCTGCTTGCCGTTGGCATCCTTCACAGGAATGGTGACCCCAGCCGCGATCTGCAGCGGGCATAGTACGCGCTGCACAAGGTTGCTGTGATTTTCGAAATTGCCTACCCCGTTTGGGAACACGAGGTTGTGGTCCCCTTTCGGACAACGCAGCTTCCAGCCTCGAAGGGCGTTCACTACCATCGGTCCAATCGGGACCGCTCTGTTGCCGGATTCTGACTTCGGCTTGCCGACAACATTGTACCGGTCAACGCGCTGGCGTACGTGGATCTCACCAGCTTTGAGGTCCACGTCGGCCCAGGTGAGACCACGCAGCTCCGAGCTTCGCAAGCCAGCGAAGATAGCGACCAGTAGTAATGGACGAACGTCGTCACTGGCGACGCTAATGATCCGCTTGATCTCCTCAGTCGTGGGGATGTCGACACCGACCTTCAGCTTCTTCTTGCCGCGCTTGTCGGCTTTGATCTGCACATCGAGGGCTACGTTCTGGGCCACGTTGCCGCGCCTCTTGGCATCGCGAAGGAGCGACTTGAAAGTGGTCAACACCTTCTTGGCCATGGCGCGTGACATACCCGCGAGGAGATCGTCACGAAACTTATTGATGCGCGGCGTGGTTAGGTTCGCCAGCCTCTCGCGACCGATACGCGGGGCAATGTGGAGAGCAACGTGCTGCCGATATTGATCAACCGTTGACCTCTCCCTCTTCTCAAGCTTGACGTAGTTGATCCAATCCGCAGCAGCTTCAACGACGGTAATCGATTTATTTTTGGGGGTATGAACGCCGCTGCGAACGTCCACTCGGACCGTGCCGTGATAGTCGTCAGCGTCTTTTTTCCGGCCAAAAGTTTCTATGTGGCGGACGCCGGTCGCGTCGACGTAGTCCACGATCCAGGCCTCCCGGTGCTCGCCACTGCGCGTAACCCATTTCCGCCGCCGGACTGACATAGTGCCCTCCAATCAGCCATATGTCGTAGTATGTCGCGTCAAAATCCGGCAGTCAATCAATCCCCTCATTTTCTGCTTTTTATTCTCAGGCTTTTATTGTATGCGCCAATTCGTCAGTGATTTCGCGACGTCATCGGTTCGACGGGCGCGATGAGGGGTCACTTGCACACAAACGAAACAGACCGAGCTCCCCGTCGGGGGTGGCCGGTCTCCTGTATGCAAAGGACATCCGATGACCGTAGACACCACTCCGCTCGCCGAAGATTTGTTGACCGGCGCGCCTGCGATTGCGCAGTACCTTGGATGGAACGTGCGTCGCGTGTATCACGCGGTTCGCATGAAGCACCTGCCGATTGGCCACATCGGCGGAACGCTGATCGCCCGAAAATCCGAACTGAACCGCGCTCTCTCAGTAGCAGCGACGTGAGCGGTGGAAAAGGCGCGTGTCTCGCTCTCGAAAGAGACGAGTCCTGCCAGAATGTTGCCGACGGAACCGGACGACATTTTGGTATTGCCTCCCCAAATAATGCGCAAAGTTACTCTCTGTATCGTGGCCGGTCGCGAAAAGCGATTGTCCGTGTGATCGCGGACGGTCTGCTGTTTCGGGTCGAATGGCCAGACATCGGGCTTTCGACGCCAGCAAACCTCACTCGTTGCATGAGCGCTGCTCGAGAATGGGCAGAGCGAATCGTCATGACCGAGGACCGAAAAAACAGCGTCGCTCGACGTCTGAAATCATTGAAGAATTTTTCGTGGTCGGCCTCCTGCGGCGATTTGAATCATCCCGACCATGTCCAGGCACCTGAGAGGCTGCGCGGCGTCGCCTTACTCGATGAAAGCGGAAGGCCGCTCTGCGCAGAGGATACGCCGTCTACGGCTTCCGTGCTCGAGAAGATCGCGCCATGAATCAGTTTTCTACGGCGCAACCACTCTATGCCGAGCTCGGCATCGTGACGTTTCCGGTCAATGAACAGAAGCAGCCCGCTATCCGAAATTTCTTGAAGGTTGGACCTCGTGCGAGCGAAAAGTTGGCATCATCGAAGAAGCTGCGCAGTGCGTCAGCGTTCGCGTTCGCGACTGATCGACGCAATGGCATCACGGTCCTCGATGTTGATACGACCGATGAGAATGTTTTGGCCGATGCCCTCGACAGGCACGGCCAGACGCAAATCATCGTGCGCTCAGGCAGCGGTAAGTTTCACGCCTACTATCGGTACAATGGCGAGCGCCGCAAAATTCGCCCGTGGCCTAAACGAGAGATCGACCTGCTGGGCGCGGGCGGCTACGTCGTCGCACCGCCATCTCGGATCGCCAGTGGCGAGTATCATTTCATACAAGGTTCTCTGGATGACATCAAACGGTTGCCGGTCCTGCGCAATCTTGGCCTGAAAGCGACGCCCGGCAAAGGTTCAGTTACGGAAGGTCAACGCAACGATTCACTCTGGCGGCACTGCATGAAGCAAGCACATCACGTTGACGACTTTGATGCGCTGCTAGATGTCGCGCGAACATTTAACGAATTCCGGTGTCAACCACCGCTGAATGACCATGAAGTGTTCTCGACTACACAGTCAGCATGGAACTACACGGCCGAAGGCCGCAACTGGTTCGGCCAGCATGGTGTGTTTCTAAGCAGGTCCGAGGTCAACGAGATGATCGGTAAAGCACAAGATGAATTGATTCTGCTGACATTCCTGCGGGCCAATCAGGGACCGAATGCGACCTTCATGTGCACCAATACACTTGTTGATAAGTTTGGATGGGGACGCAAGCGACTCTCTGCAGCCCGCCGCCGCCTCATCGAGCTTGGCCACATGATCCCTCAGCGACAGGCCGGTAGAGGTCACGCCGCTCTGTATCGATGGTCCAAATGAAGCACAGAAAAGGGTGCACCAAACGGAGCACCTATACTCTACGAACAGGGGTGGGTTGGGGGTTAGGGCAGCTTGGGCAGCAATGCTTTGCTTGAGGACTCCAGCAGCGTTTTCGCGATTTTCTGCTTGTGCATGCGAGTGCAGGCCGCGCCGGTGGCGTCGCATTGGCGTCACTGTGACATCAATGCAAAAGAGGCCAGAGCCCCGTCTCTGGTGAAAGCGTAAAATCCATGCCACCACTTAGTAATGTAAAACACGAACTGATTGCGCAGAACCTAGCGAAGGGAATGAGCGCAACGGAGGCGCATGAGAAGGCCGGCTACAAACGCAATGACAGCAATGCTTCCAAGCTTGCCAACAATCCTGACGTCAGAGCCAGACTAACGGAAATTACCGGGGTCGCTCTAAGGAATACGACGATCACACAGGAGCGCGTTCTCAAGGAACTAGCGACCATCGGCTTCTCGAACATCAGCGACTTCGTGGATCTCCAGGATGGCGGTGTGACGGTCAAGGATCTCAAGAAGATCCCGCCTGAGGTTCTCGGCGTTGTTGGCGAAGTATCTCAGGGACGATACGGTCCCACCATCAAGATGCACTCCAAGATCGCTGCCTTGCGGCTGATCGCCAACATGATGGGCTTCGAGCGGATTGCTCAAACCAACCAGACCATTAACGTCGACATGAGCAATATCGAGATCGCTCGCAGGATCGGCTTCATGTTCGCGGAGGCGATGGAGCAGCTCGAGCAGAAGGGCGATACGTCAAGGTAACCGAGGGTACGGTCGAGAATGGCTAACGGCTGCATCTTCGGCTGTATGTCGCATGCAGTCGCGCGGGAACGCCTGATCCGTCTATGCTCCGATAATCTTTATTATCGGGGCTCAAAGGAATGTCCGCTTACCCCCGGTGGTCTCAACGGATCGACGCAACACCTATCGTGAACAGAAAAGGTAGAGAGCGTGCGCTGATAAGCGAGAAATGTCTTCCAGGGTTCACTGCGGCCCGAGAAACCGGGAGCTCTGGCACCGCTGGCAGCGGGCGATCTTGAAAGCGATTATGCGAGCATTTGGTAGGCGTTACGCAAGTGTTGCGTTGACCGGTTGAGGCGGCTCCTGAAAGATGGGGTAATCGGCCGGCCCGAACTTGTGGATAGCTGAAGAATTTGGGTGCTGCGCTTCAGGCTGATGGTGAAACGAGGTCCGTGTGAACGGCCTCAAACATCAGAAGGAGAAGCGCAGCATGGACCATTTTGCCGGATTGGACGTTTCGGTCAAGGAGACCAGCGTCTGCATTGTGGATGACACGGGCAGGATCGTGCGGGAAGTGAAGGTCGTGAGCGAACCGGACGCTCTGCTGCCAGTGCTGACAAACCCCGCCTGTCACTTCAAGCGGATCGGACTGGAAGCCGGCCCGCTGTCGCAGTGGCTTTTCAGTGCACTCGCCGAAGCCGGCTTGCCGGTGATCTGTGTCGAGACGCGTCACATGCGGGCGGTGTTGAAGGCACAGATCAACAAGACGGACCTTAATTTGACAGAATCCGGAAACCGGAACGAGTTTATCAATTCCTGTCTCCGGTGTTTTTGCGGCGATCGTTCAGGATTAAGCGGCCTTCCTAAGTGCAGGGCCCGTCTTGATATCGATTGTTTTGGTAGTCTTTATGGCCTTAGCGGGCTTCTTGATGGTGAGACGCAGCACGCCCTTGTCGAAATGAGCGTCGACGGCTCCGTCCTCCGGCTCGAATGGCAGGGCCATCGATCGGTAGAATGCGCCGTAGCTCCGCTCCTCGACATGCCAGTCCTTTTCTTCTTTCGTGCTCTCCGCCTTTTTCTCACCGGAAATGACCAGCTGGTTGTTGTCCAGGCTGACCTTGATATCTTTCTCGTCTACGCCTGGAAGCTCGGCCGTCACTTCAATGGCATCCTTTGTTTCCGCCACATTGATTGCCGGCACACCAGCCCCAATGTCGGAAGAGGGCGTTTGCTGATCGAAAGCACGAAATACGTTTTCCATTTCGCGTCGCATGGCTCGGAACGGGTCCAGTGTCAGCTCTTGGCTGGTCCACAATCTTGGAAGATTCATCTGTTTACTCCATTGCAGGTTAGAGAAAATACAAAGGGCGTTTGCCTTTGAATGAGAGGGACGCGCGCCGCAAGCAGTGCGCGGACGTGCAAAATGCAGATGCTCATCGCATCGGTACATAAACATCAATTTTAAAGTCTTATTGTGCCTGCCGACGCCACCGGCGCTGCCCATTGAAAGAAACGGAGACTTCGGTACGTCGCCGTTATTTGGCAGTGCTTGGACAAAATCACGCTTGCCCTATGTTTTTAGGTGGGGATCCCGGACGTAATGCGCAATAGCGGTCCGAGAAATTAAGTGCTGAACACCTCTTGCCGTCCGGCGTGCCAGGCCCATCAGACTTGATTTACATCAACACGTCATACCCGGCTTTTGCTTTCATGGTTTGAATAATTAGGTTGGAGATATCCCATGGGAATGTTCGATAGCCTTAGTGGCGCTGTAAAAGGACTGGCTGGACAGGTGGAAACCGCTGCTCTTCCAGCTTTATTGTCTGCGGCACTTGCAAAGACTGATCTAAAAGATATGCAGGGATTGCTTGATAAGCTTCAGCAGTCGGGGCTCGGAAAGCAAGTATCGTCATGGCTTGGTGACAGCAAGAACTTGCCAATCACAGGGGATCAGCTTCGCGCAGCATTGGGCAATGAGCAGATCCAACAGTTAGCTACACATCTCGGTTTGCCAATAGACAAGATATTGGCAACCGTTGCTGAACATCTTCCAGCTATTGTTGACAAAATGAGCCCGAATGGGAAGTTGCAGGCAGCTTAAGCGAAGTCGCTAATCCGGCTATGTGAGCAACTAAATTCTGATCGGGCGAACGCGAAGCCCCGGGGCAATGTCCCGGAGCTTCGCAGCGTATGTGTGCTTACGCTCTAAAGACCGCCAAGGGCTCGGCATTATTGTGCCGCCGAGGCTCAGTTAGGTTTGGGCCGGGGACGGTCTGTCCGCTTATGACTGCCAAAGCGGAAATAACGGCGACAATCAGAGGTCGTCGCATATGGATTAGAATTAACGAGACAGAAGTGAGGCCGTGCGGGCGGGTACGGCCTCTGACACCTATACTCGGGAAGCTTGTAGGGAAATCTACAAGCTGACGAAGCCGTTGGTACGCTTACCCGCCCTTTTCGCATTTCGTGATAAAGCTAGTCTTAGCTGCGCCGGAAAGTGGCTTGCCGTCTTTGCCAATCGCACTGTCTTCGCAGCACTTCTTAATAGAGCTGGTTTTAGCAGCGCCAGAGAGCGGTTTCCCGTCCTTACTTACCGCTTTGACTGCGCAGGACTGGGCCATGGCGGACCCGCTCGCGAAAGCCACAATCAACGCAGCAAGGATAATACGCTTCATTGTTTCCTCCTTTGAAGGTTTTGCGAACCCAACATATTTAAGTCTGCGCCAATCTAGGCGTCTACGCCATCTTGTTCTTGATGATCCCGACGATCGCAGTAAGGACCGCACCGGCAACGCCGCCGCCTGCGACCTGGCCAACGATTGCGCCGATGTCCATCGTGCTCGCAGTGTTGGCAAGCAACGGAATGAACGCTCCGAGAATCTGCCCACCAACGCCGCCGCCGATTGCGCCGGCAATCGTGTTGCCGGCCGTGCCAAGGGTAACGTCCTTCGACGCCGCACCGGCCACATTCCCGCCGATCGCACCGGCGACAATCTGAATAATGAGATTTATGAGCATGCCCGACATATGAGTCTCCTCAGCAACAGGTCTCGCTTTAGGCCGGAATTTCATGCCTTGATATCGGCCGGTAATTTGCCGCCATTGGCGGAAAGTTTCCCCATGATCTGCTTATGCAACCAGACATTCATGGTCGCGGAATCATTGGTGTCACCGGTGTATTTCAACTCGCTGGCGAGTTGCTTGCGCGCCGCGAGGCTGCTGTCGAGATTGAGGGCCTTCATCAGGTCGACGATGGACGTTCGCCACGCGAGTTTTTCGCCCGTTGCGGCTGCCGCCTTGTCAACGATAGCGCCGACATCAACGCTCTGCCCCGGAGTGGCGCTTGGCGCTGTTGTAGGCGAAGCGCTCGCCTGCGCCGAGCCTTGACCGAATATCGCCCCCATAATGCTTCCAAAGATACTCATGATATGTTCCTCCACCTTGTTTGTGAAAAGGCAATGGCGCGGTGTTGCGCTGCCTCCTGTCTTTCAGGATTAATTTCAACACTATTCGCTTTGCCGCAACATTGCGCTAAATCAAATTGTCACAATGCCTCGCCGACGCATGTCGGCTCATGGTTCGATGGACGCGGCAGAAGACGTGGCAGATCGCATAGTTGACGTAGATCAAGTCGCAATCGTCGAAATTGTTGTTTGTTATTTAAATAGTAAACAATGCCGAATTGTGCGCGCACGATCTGATGCGCTTTGAACTTTCGAGCACCGTCAATCAGATGCAGGAGTTGGAAAATGAAAATGAATAATACCCTGGCCGTGTGTTTGGCGATGATCGGAGCGTTGATCTTGTCCTCTCCCGCGGTTGCACAGCATAAAACTGCGAAGGCATGCCAACAGGAGTGGCAAGCGAATAAGGCGGCCAACCAGGCCGCCGGCATCACGCAAAAGGCTTATGTCGAAAAATGTCGTGCCGGTAGCGCGACCGCGCAGCCTGCAGCCAAACCCGCTGCTGTGACGGCCAAACCTGCAGCAAAAACACCTGGTATGCCTCAGAAAACCGTGCGGGCTTGCCAGGAGGAGTGGCGCGCGAACAGGGCCACCAATGAGAAGGCCGGCATCACGCAAAAGGCTTACGTCGCAAGTTGCCGCGCCGGCGCTACGACCGCACAACCGGCGCCTGCCAGTGCACCGGCATCTGCACCCGCAAGGCCGGCTGCGACTGCCCCGGCAACTACGCCCGCAAGACCGGCTGCGACAACGACTGCACCAGCTGCGCCGACTGCTCCACCACGGGCAACAACACGGGCGCCGGCTGCAGGTAAGCCTACGGCGGCCGGACAATTCACAACCGAGACCGAAGCCAAAGCGCGCTGTCCGAGAGATACAGTCGTGTGGGCCAATCTGGAATCGAAGATCTATCATTTCGCCGGATACAAGGACTACGGCAACACGAAATCCGGCGCGTACATGTGCGAAGGAACTACAGCGGCCGGAGGGTTCCACGCCGCCAAAAATGAAAAGCATCCTTGAGCGACAAATTGTGATCGCCCGCCCATAGCAATGGAGAACAGAAATGGCTGATAATAAGGAAAATCGTGGAAAAGCGGATCGCGCCCGCGTATCGGGAAGCCAAGCTTCCGAAGTCTACTATGTTGCAAGGAGGTATGGCGTGACTGCGGATACGGTGCGCAAGGTGATCAAGCGCGTCGGCAATAGCCGAAAAAAAGTTTACGCCGCACTGGACAAAATGTAATCGTGCGCGGCCTTAGAACCTGACAAACGGACGTTTTGCTGCGGAGCATGACAGAGTGCGTTTGCGTTGCGCTTTGACGCTGATTGGCGGTAAGGGGCATGTTGGAAGAATTCAAAAAATTTGCACTACGTGGAAATGTTGTCGATCTAGCGGTCGGCGTCATAATTGGCGCGGCCTTCGGAACCATCGTGACGTCGTTGGTCAGCGACGTCATCATGCCAATTATCGGCGCGGTTACCGGCGGTCTTGATTTTTCAAATTATTATTTGCCTCTCAACTCCGCAGTAAAAGGTGGATTGCCTTTAGTCGAAGCAAAAAAGGCGGGCGCCGTTCTTGCGTATGGCAATTTCATTACGGTCGCACTGAATTTCCTTATCATCGCGTTCGTTCTGTTTATCGCTATCCAAGCGATCAACAAGATGAAAAAGAAAGAAGAAGCAAAGCCTGCGGAACCTTCAGCGTCCGAAAAGCTACTCACTGAAATTAGAGACATCCTTGCTCGGCGGCCGTAAGTCGGGGTGGCCTCTAAATCGCGTCGAAAAGCGACCAGTCATGTCCGCTTCTCTAATCGGCCGTTTTGGGTCAAGCGCTTTCAGACTATCCGCCTGTGCAGTTTCGATGTCGCTCGCGGGCTCGTGCTTCTCTTCGGAATCAGCACATCCACTTGCGCCGCACGGCCGGACCATACAATGGGTCATTCGTGACCTAGGCTTTCAGCGCCGTCCCGGGCAATGTCCGCTGTTGTCCAATCGCGACCTAAATGGTGCGTCGCGACGAACGACGCTTTGTCTAATTAGCCGACAAACGATCCCGAGCCAAAATCCGATTTTGTCCGTCGGCTCCCGCACTACGTAAACATCCGGATCGACGACCTTTACCTCGAAAATCATTTTGGGCCAGGCCACACGGCCATGCCCCCAGTCCCCCGTGTGGTCTTGCGTCTGGCCAGGCATTACCCTGGCCAACGCCGTTGTGGCTTAGATTCCGTGCTGCGGCGCATATTTCACTTCGGTGACAAGAATAATCTAGCCGCGTCGCTTTTTAGTCCGTTTCTTTTTACGCCTCTTGCCTGGTGGAATGGGCTGTGGATTTAGCGCGCGGGCGCCACCACGCGAACTCTTTCGCTTTTTCATATAAACTCCTCAAGCTTTGCCAACCGCGCAATCGCATTCTTGCGCTTTGAACTGTCTTCGCCCACGAAGGGCCTCTACAAAATAAACTGTTAGTGAGAAACAAAATAGCGGTATGGCGCAGTTGGCTTTGATCTAACGCAAAGATCGCATCGAAAGTGCGATCTAAACATTTAGCACGGCTGGGAGATGATTTTAGTTTTCCCCGGCGTGACGGCTCTGGCCGAATGAAGTCTGACGAGATTTCGCGGTTGGAGCCGCCCTGTCCACGGCGGATTAGGGAGATAATACCAATGGAAGAGCCTGGCCTAGATAATCGCCACCGCGACAAGAACGGCGAAATCAGCAAAAAGCACGGCAACACGTTAATTTCGACCCTGCGTCAGACTTATGGGCAGGCCTTTGCTCCCGGACAGCCCGGCCACAAGAAACTGAGCGAAATCCTCCACGAGTTAGACATCGAGTCGCTGAGCCAGCTCGTCAAAGGCCTGCCGCCGCCCCCGTATGTGTGACAAGCCCCGCCTTTCGCCCGATCGCGGATTTTTTTTGCCTACGAAACAGAACCGGGCCCCGCGCCCTTGTTCCCATCGGGTGATACGTCGCTCGCAAGTCTGCTTGATAGGGCAGAGCTGACAGGCGTTAGTCCAGTAGCGGTGCAACATCAGTCCATTTTCCTCGGTCGTGTACCGGTAAGGCAGTCTTTCGCCAGCAGGACAGATGTAAACATCTTCGTCGGGGGCGTAGCGGAAGTCCTGCTTTCTCCCAATTCTCACCAGCGTTGCCAAAATTTGGTTTGTCGGCGGTTTCGGCAGTCGCAAGCGCTACCCCTACGGCTCGAATTTTTGTGTCGGCAAAAGAGAAAACCAGATCGCCTGGCTTCACGAGAGCCATATTTTCGTAGAATTGGTTTTTACTTCCGTTCTTGTTGCTTTTTGGCGACCAAAGAAATCCGCCTGGAACCTCAAATTTATACGTTTGGTTCTGGTTGACCCACCAGCTGCTCATGGACACCTCTTAGTCACGCGAGACTATTTTTTGAGACCGCGTTCGATCAACAGACGAATCGCCTCTGATCGATTGACGGAATGTTCCGAGGCCCATCGATCCACACGCACAATAACTTCGTCCGAAAGTCGGATTCCAACTATCGGCCGTATCCCTGTGGCGGGCCGCCCCCTTTTTTTCTGTTTAACAGATATTGACCGCTTCATGATTTTTGTTTAACAATAAATATGGGCGCACAGAGAGAATAACACGCATCCACTATCTCGGATAACGGCTCGCAGTGAATGACCACCGATAACTCCCCTTCTCGGAGCTTAGCCAGAGCAGACGCTGGCGCCCTGCCAGCGCCGCTTGGCCCCGAGCTCGAGGAGGCGGCAGCCTACGCCCGCGCGGAGAAATCAGAAGCAACCAGGCGGGCCTACAGATCGGATTTCGCGCTGTTTCGGTCCTGGTGTGAGGACAAGGCCGTCTCGGCCCTGCCCGCTGTTCCTGAGACAGTTGCAGCGTTTCTGGCGGCCGAAGCGGGCCGTGGCGCGAAGGTCGCCACCATCAGCCGCCGACTGGCCGCTATCCGCTACGCACATAAGCTCGCTGGTTACGAGCCACCGACGAATTCCGAAGCCGTCAAAGCCACGCTGCGGGGGATTCGACGCACCGCGGGAAGCGCCCCAGCCCGCAAAATACCTGCGACCGCGGACAAGGTCCTCGCCATGGTGGCCAAGGCCGAAGCCGACCTTAAAGGACTGCGGGATCGCGCCCTCCTTCTCCTCGGCTTCGCCGGCGCCTTCCGGCGTTCAGAGCTGATCGCCCTCAACGTCTCCGATCTCGAGTTTTGCAGCGGCGGGCTGCGCATCGCCATTCGCAAGAGCAAGACTGACCAAGAGGGTCTCGGCGCTACCATCGCGATCGCACGAGGTTCGGTCGCCTGCCCAGTCGATGCGGTGCACGCCTGGATCAAAGCCGCAGAGCTTACGGAAGGCGCCCTATTCCGCCCTGTTAAGCGAACCGGAAAGATCGCTGGCCGCCGGCTTTCCGCCAGGGCCGTTGCCGAGCTTGTGAAAACCTATGCGCGTCGAGCTGGTCTGAAGGCGGCGGATTTTAGCGGTCATTCGCTGAGGTCAGGGTTTTTGACGTCAGCTGCCGCGCGCGGTGCATCAATCTTCAAAATGATGGATGTCAGTCGGCATAAGAGCGTCGATACATTGCGCGGGTACGTTCGCGATGCCGAGATGTTTCGTGATCATGCAGGCGAAGGCTTACTTTGACAAACCTAGAGCTAGGCCGCGTACTCATTAATCGAGGTTGGTGAGCGCCCGTTTGTCCGCTGTTGGCCCAATAGCGTCCTAGATTTCGCAGCGCAGCGAACGCAGCGATGTGCCACAAGCGATCATTTCTCAGCAGGTCACTCAAATTAAGCGGTGGCATCCGATGACGGTGAAGCGGGCGATTCGCGGCGACCGCCTGACGCATTGCTGACTTAAAAAAACCGGCCGCAGGGGCCGGGGGGTAACCAAAGTCTGTTGCGCGAGAGGAGAAAACTACCTTTCGCGTGGCGGCGGATAGACCACCTCGGCGAGCGGTTTTCGATCGCACAAGAACTAGGCCCGCCGCAGGATCGAGGACGGGGCGCGACAGCACCGCGGTTCGTCTGTCAGCCCCCGGGGCCGTCCGTCATGACGTAGCCCATTAGGTCGTCCACGTTGTGCTCCAAATCCCGGATGATGTCCTTGACGACGTCTCCGATCGAGATCACGCCCACGACCTTGCCCGCGTCCAGCACTGGCAAATGGCGAAAACCGCGCTTAGCCATCATTGCCATGCAGCCTTCCAGCCGATCGTCCGGCTTGACCGTCACTGGGTTGCCCGTCATCACTTGGCCCACCGGCGTCTGCTTCGCATCGAGCCCGGGCAGCAGCACTTTGATCGCGCAGTCGCCCTGGGTCACGATACCGACCAGCACGTCGTCGTCGATGACCAGCACCGACCGGACCCGGTTTTCGCGCATCTGGCGCAAGGCTTCGACGACCATGTCGCCGGAACGAACATGGATCAGGGCGCCACTCTTCTGGGCCAGAGTGCTTTTTACTGTGCTCATCGATCTCCTCTCGTGGGCCCTGTCCTGCCCAGCCTTGATGGCCCGCATTGAAGGTTAGTCGAAATATCTTGCCTTGTTAGCACCGCGCCGATGTCGCCGGCGAAGCCTGCCACCGATCTCAACAGCGGGATTTTCACCGCCTCGATGGCGTAGCCCTGCATATGATCTCCCTCGCCGATGTCTCCGTGAAATCCGGTGTAATATCGGCGGGAAGATTACAACGCGAATGGGGCGTGCTGGGCAAGGTGTCGGCTGGCGGTTTTAGCCAGCTCGATGTCGCTTATGGGTCAATCGCTGCGTACCAATTCAGCCCTAGCGCAGCCCTATGTCCGCTGTGCATCCAATAACGACTTGCGGCGCGGCGAATGACGCGAAGTGCCAATCGCGACCGACGCAGCCGCATGATCAGCTCAAAATGAAAGACCGCCAATGCGGCGGTCTCTCTGAAATCCGATCAGAACAAACCAGTCGTTCGGGATTTCGTATTCAACCGCCTAGGATCTCACCAGCGAACCGTGGATATAGTGTTCGAGTTGATCAATCATGAACTTCTGATCCCCAATTATACTCTTGAGAAGATCGCCAATTGAAATAATACCAATTGGCTCTTTCCCCTCAAACACAGGCAGATGGCGCACGCGCTTCTCGGTCATTATGGCCATACATTGTTCAACGGATTGTTCTGATTGCACGATGATGACGTTTCTTTCCATGATGTCCCGCACGGGCGTTGCGGGAGATGCTTTGCCCTTGAGAACAACATTCCGCGCGTAATGTCTTTCGGTGATGATACCAACGAGTTCGTCGCCGTCCATCACGACCAACGATCCAATATCTTTTTCAGCCATCTTCGCGACGGCATCAAAAACGGTAGCATCCGGTTTAGTGGACCAAATTTTCCCACCCTTCTGATTTAGCAGTTGTCGCACCGTGGTCATTTTGATTCTCCATCCGCCGCAAGCCTCGGCAATTCGTACGTGATCAGCGATCGGCGACTACTACACGCTTGCGTTCTTCAAGGTGCCGCCGTTCCGCATAATGCGGATCATCGAGCACTTCACGCCACGCCTTATCCAAGGCACGCTCATCTAATGCCTGTTTCTTCTCTCGCATTGTCGATACGACCCATGCGATACAGGCACCTATAAAAAGTATGATTATGATTTCCTCTATTGCGATCATCGGGTCTCCTCCCGATCCGCGGCAGCATATATTCCAAATACTCCTTATCTTCCCCTGGCGCTTTGATCTAACTCAATTGAGCAAAGCAAGCGTCTGGTAGCTTTTTTGCTGCCCCTGACGCCGAACCATCGAAGTTCATGCCGGAAAACGTGGCCGCTGACGAGTGCGCTTATGTCCGCTCAGGGTCATTCGCAGACAAACGATCTGGGGCCAAAAGGCATCTTTATCCGCTGTTGCTCCAAGAGGCGACAAAATGATGCGTCGCAGCTAGTGACGCGAAGTGCCATGTGTGGACGGCGCCGAGTTGGCAAGAGCTTTCTTCACGTTTGCAGCCTTGGTCGGTGCAGCCATGTGTTCGGCCTTTGAGTGCGGCACACAGGGCCGCTGGCCATAATGCCCTCCGCGGATCAGGTCCCGATCAAAAGCACGCATTCGACCATGCGCTGGCACTAGTGGGTTGTCCTGATCGCCGGATCGACCGGCTCTGCATTCCGTGCTGTTCGCCCTTTCCAACCTTCACATCACGCCGGATGTCCGGCGCGATCTCGTTTACGCCGCCAGCGCGACCGGTTCCTTGTAGCGCTCGCCCCTGGCCATCAGCACCCACACCATCCGCGCGATCTTGTTGGCAAGTGCGATGGCGGCAACCTTGCCCGGTCGCCGTGCCAGCAAGGCCGTGAGCCACGGCCGATGCCTGGTGCCATGGATCCTGGCGTAGCGAATGACGGCGAGCGCGCCGGCCACGAACAGGCCGCGCAGATAGCGGTCGCCTTGTTTGCTGATACTGCCGAGCCTGTCCTTGCCTCCACTCGAGTGCTGCTTCGGCACCAGCCCGATCCAGGCCGAGAAGTTGCGGCCCGAGCGAAAGACTTTCGGATCGGCGACACTGGCGACCAGAGCGGTGGCCAGTATCGGGCCGACGCCGGGGATCGCATCAAGCCGCCTGCTTGCCTCATGCGATCGGTGCCAGGCCATGATCATCCGGTCGAACTCCAGAATCTGCTCCTTGAGCCGGCGCAGCTGAGCCCCCAGTGCGGCAAGACAGGCACGCGCTATCGCCGGAACTCGCTTGTCAGCTGGATTGGCGACGACAGCGAGCAGCGCCTCGACACCCTTGCGGCCGACCGGCGCGACAATCCCGAACTCGGCCAGGTGGGCACGGATCGCATTGATCACCGCGGTCTGCTGGCGGATGAACAGATGCCGCGTGCGATGCAGCGTCAGACCACTCTGCTGCTCGGGCGTCTTGGTCGCGACAAACCGCATGTTTGCCCTGGTCACCGCTTCGCAGATCGCCTCCGCATCAGTGGCGTCGTTCTTCTGCCGTTTGACGTAGGGCTTCACGTAGGCCGGTGGCATCAGCCGCACCGTGTGACCGAGCCCCTGGAGCTCCCGCGACCAGTGGTGCGATGAGGCACAGGCTTCGATCCCCACCAGGCAGGGTGACAGCTTCTCAAAGAATGTCAGGACATAGCGCCGCTTCAACTGACGGCGGATGACCACCTGGCCCGCGGCATCAACGCCATGCACTTGAAATACCGACTTCGCAATATCGAGACCGATCGTGCTAACCTCGCCCATGGACGGCTCCCCTCAATGTGGTTCGCTTCACGCAACCACCCTATGGCACTTTCGATGCCGCAGAGTGGGCGCCGTCCACAGCATCAGAAGCAGACATTCCAGAACCAGACATTCCTCTTATTAAATCAGGTGCGGCCCGAGTGAAGTAAGATGCCGGCGCACCGGCCCGCAAAATGACATCCGCTCAACATTAAATCGTCTCCGAGACCATTTTGATTGCCCCGCAGGGGCATTCGGTCGCGCAAAGCGCGCATCCCTTGCAGTAGTCGTAGTTGAATTTGAAGCGGTTGCCGGGACCGAGCTTGATCACCGCATTGTCCGGACAGACGCCATAACAATTGTCGCACTCGAAACAATTGCCGCATGACAGGCAGCGCCGCGCTTCATAGAGCGCATTGGTCTCGTCGAGGCCACCCTGCACCTCCTCGAATGTGCTCTGCCGGCGAACGCCTTCCAGCATCGGCCGCACCGTCTTGGGCGCATCGGCGTAGTACCAGGTGTTGAGCTTGTCGAAACTCGCCAGTTCGTGTTTTTCCGGGGCTGCATAGACGGCGCCGCGCAGCCAGGCGTCGATGTGACGCGCGGCTTTCTTGCCGTGCCCGACCGCGACCGTGACGGTGCGCTCCGAGGGAACCATATCGCCGCCAGCGAAAATACCGGCATGACCGGTCATCATGCTGGCGTTAACCTGCACGGTGCCGTCCTTGATTTCCAATCCGGGCACACCGTCGAGCAATGACAAATCGACATCCTGCCCGAGCGCGAGCACCAGCGAGTCGGTCTCCAGCGTCTCGAATTCGCCGGTCGGCTGCGGAAATCCCTTCTCATCGAGCCGCATTTTCTCGACCGTAAGCACGCCCTCGTCCACACGTTTGATGGTCGAGAGCCATTTCATCATGATGCCTTCCTGCAAGGCCTCCTCAACCTCGAAGTCGTGCGCCGGCATACGTTCGCGGGTTCGCCGATAGACGATGACGGCCTCGGTGGCGCCCATGCGTTTGGCCGTGCGCGCGGCATCGATAGCGGTATTACCGCCGCCGTAAACCACGACGCGCCGTCCGAGCAGCGGCTTGTCCTCGCCTTCCATCGAGCGCAGCATCGTGACGGCGTCGAGCACCTTTGAGGCGGAGCCGGCGGGAATAAAGGCGCGCTTGCCGATATGGGCGCCGACGGCGAGGAACGCCGCGTCGACCCGGCCAGCCTTCATGGTTTCGAGAATATTATCAACCTTGGCATTGAGCCTGAGTTCGACGCCGAGATCGAGGATCCGCTTGATTTCCGCATCGAGCACCTCGCGCGGCAACCGGTACTTGGGGATGCCGAAGCGCATCATGCCCCCAGCCACCGGCCCGGCATCGTGGATCGCAACCGCATGCCCCATGCGGCGCAGATGATAGGCCGCGGAAAGACCGGACGGCCCAGCGCCGACTACCAGGACGCGCTTGCCGGATTTCTGTTCCGGCGGCGTAAAGCGCCAGTTGCGCTTGATCGCCTCGTCGCCGAGGAATCGTTCGACCGAATTGATGCCAACCGCCTCGTCGACCTGCGCCCGATTGCAGGCACCCTCGCAGGGGTGATAGCAGACCCGGCCCATCACGGCGGGCAGCGGGTTATCTTGCGTGAGCGCGCGCCAGGCTTTTTCGTAGTCGCCGGATTCCGCGTGGTAGAGCCAGTCCTGAATATTTTCGCCGGCCGGACACGCATGATTGCACGGCGGCAATCGGTCGACATAGACCGGACGCATGGTGCGCCAGGAGCCGGTGAGATTGGCAAGACTGCTGCCACTATCGAGCGTGATGGCGAAAGGGTGTTTCATCACGCGCCCACTTCTTGCCCGAGCAATTTGTATTCGACGATATTGTGATCGGCGATGGCTTGCAGGTGCGCGAGGCGCTTCGCACCGGCGGCGTCCTTGAACAAATGCGCAAAGCGCCGCTGCGGCTTGAGATACTCGTCCACCGGAACCGGACGGCGAATTTTTCGGCTGCTGGTGACGGCGCCATGCTCGGCTTCGAATACGGGGAATAGCCCGCACTCGACCGCCAGCCGCGCCAGGCGGATGGTGTCGTGCGAGGCCGAACCCCAACCGAGCGGGCACGGCACGTGAATGTGGATATACCTCGCACCGCGAATTCCCATCGCCTTTGACACCTTGCGCTCAAGGTCATGCAGGTCAGCGACGGTCGCGGTGGCGACGTAAGGAATGCCATGGGCAACAGCAATCCGAGGCAAACTCTTGCCGGTGCCAAAAACGTTTCCAGGTTCCGGGCCCATGGCCGGAGTGGTTGCCGTGCGCGCGGTCGGCGGCGTCGCCGAGGAGCGCTGCACGCCGGTGTTCATATAGCCTTCATTATCGTAGCAGATGTAGAGGACGTCATCGTTGCGCTCGAACATCCCGGACAGGCAGCCAAATCCGATATCGGTTGTGCCGCCATCGCCGCCTTGCGCGATTGTGCGCACTTCCGGGCGACCCTTCACCCGCATGGCCGCGGCCACGCCGGTGGCAACCGCTGCGGCGTTGCCGAACAACGAGTGCAGCCATGGCATTTGCCATGAGGTTTCCGGGTAAGGCGTGGTGAAGACCTCCAGGCAGCCTGTCGCGTTGACCGCGATCAGGTTCCCGCGGGTCACGCGCATGGCCACGTCCATGGCGTAACGCGCGCCGAGCGCCTCGCCGCATCCCTGGCAAGCGCGATGCCCGCAGGTCAGCGCGTTCGAGCGGTCGATCGAAGCCTGCACGGATCGCTCGGTGTCCGGCACCAGCCGGTTGCCGACCGTAAAGGTCCCCTTCTGGTAGAAGCGGAGCTTCTGGGTGGCGGCGGTGTTTGCTGTCGAATCGGTCATCGTGCGCATCCTTATTCGGCAGCCGTGGGCTGCGCGGCCTGGTCGAGCCGGCGCAACAGGTTCTCGGCTGTCGGCCCTGAACGGCGCACCTTGCGCACGTGATGCAGCTCCTTGCCGATGATTTCTTCATTGAGATCGAGGAAATGCGCGCCCTCCCATGCCTGCGCGATCGCGCGGCGGAACACGCGATGCAGCGATGCCCGCGTGATCGAGCGGCCGCCCAATCCGGCGACCACCGAATGTACCTGCGGCGCTGCCGGTGTATTGCGCAAGGCAAGATCGACATTGTTGGCGAGCTGGCCTCCCATGCCGACCGCGAAGCTCTTTTCGACCACCACGACATGCTTTCGGCCCGCAAGCAGCCGGCGCAGCGCATCGGTCGGGAATGGCCGGAACGACACGATGGTGACAAGGCCAATGCTGAATCCGTCGGCGCGCATCTCATCAATGGCGTCCTTGATGGTGCCGTTGATCGAACCCATGGCGACCACCAGCATTTCCGCACCCTCGGCGCGATAGGTGCGCAGCAGGCCGCCGGTATCGCGTCCGAATCGCGTCTTGAATTCGGCGGCAAATTCGGGGATCAGCCGCAATGCCAGTGTCTGCTTGTAGTGCTGCAGGAAGCGCACTTCAGTAAAGGCATCCGGCCCCACCATGGCGCCGATGGAAATCGGGTCCTTGGGATCGAGCACCTGCACCGGTTCATACGGCGGCAGATAGGCGTCGACATCGGCTTGCGCGGGCATGTCCACGCGCTCGACCGCGTGGGTAAGGATGAAGCCGTCGACGCAGACCATCACCGGCATCGAAAGTTCCTCGGCCAGCCGGAAAGCCTGAATGTGCAGGTCAATCGAATCTTGGTTGGATTCCGCAAACAGCTGCATCCAGCCGGCGTCGCGCATCGACATTGCGTCGGAATGATCGTTCCAGATGTTGATCGGCGCGCCGATTGCTCGGTTACCGAGCGTCATCACGATCGGCAAGCCGAGGCCCGCGGCATTGTAGACTGCCTCGGCCATGAACAGCAGACCCTGGCTTGCGGTCGCGGTATAGGCGCGCGCGCCGGCTGCCGAAGCGCCGATGGCGACCGAGAGCGCGGCGAATTCCAATTCTACATTGATGAATTCGCAATTCTTCAGGTCGCCTTTTTTCACCATCTCGCCGAGCCCTTCGACGATATGGGTCTGCGGCGTAATCGGATACGCGCAGACGACCTCGGGGCGGCACAGGGCAATCGCCTCGGCGGTGGAGTGGGAACCTTCAACTTGCTTCAACATGCGATCTTCCTCACGCCGCCGACTTGACGCGGGCGATGACGGCATCATGCGCCTCGGTGGCCGCGGCGACGTTGGCATCGCCGACTTTTCCGGGGAACCCTTCGCGGATGGCCTTCGCGACCGAATTGAAGCGAACAACTGCGGTCAACGCCGCAAATGCGCCGAGCAGCGCGGCGTTCGGCACCGGGCGGCCCACATGTTTAAGCGCCAGTTCGGTCGCGGGCACCGTGACGGCATGGCCGGGCGAGAGCTTGGCCACCACCGCTTCAAGGTGGAGGTCGGCAAAGCTCTGGTTCGTATTGACGAGCAGATAGCCGCTATCTTTGAGGCCTTGTACGACGTCGATCCCCTTGAACAGCGTCACGTCCTGGACGATCAGGGCATCCGGGGCGACGATGGGCTCGCGCAGCCGGATTTCCTTGTCATCGATGCGGCAGAATGAGACGACCGGAGCACCCATGCGTTCGGAGCCAAAACTCGGAAATGCCTGAGCGTGCTTATCCTCAAGAAACGCCGCGACAGAGAGTACGGCCGCTGCGGTCACGACGCCCTGACCGCCACGCCCATGGATGCGAATTTGAAACATCGTCGCCATCCTCGATCGAGCCGCGGCATGCTAGCAATATTTGTCGGGTAAACTTAATGCTACGCGAGCGACAATGTATTGATTTGCCGCAATTCCAATATTGGCCGCGGCTAGCCATTCTCGCTTGGCCGCCAAAACAACTCATTGATATTGTTTGGCTTGGGAACTTGGCCGGCGGCGCCGTGCAGATCGTCACATGCCGTGTTTGCGCTAATTACCTTCGTCGATGCCGCGCTCGATCAAGTCACGCACGGACGCGAAAAGCTCTGCATTTGGACAGAACGCCGGCGCCCTATCGAGACTTTCCGGCGCCCGCACGAGCCAATCCTGGCAAACCTGATCCGCGCCGCACGACTGACAATTGATAACCGCGGTACGAAGGTCGCTGGCAAGGCGCCCATGCGCCAGCGTTGAGGCGTCCAAGCCCAGTCGATCGAGCATCTCGCACATATTTCGCCATCGGTGGTCTGCGTCGTGAATGTTTATCATGACATTCTCCCTGCGAAATCGCTTCCATAGGGCACATCAATATATTTATTTAACCGAATATCGGGTGGTCGATTTTGATCTGGCGCAAATCAGATCCGGCAAAAGCCGTCGTGCGCGCGCCCTTGTTCGGCAGAACGCAATCGAAGCGATAGCCGCTGGTCCCGCAACCATAAAGACCGTTCGGCTGGTAACGAACCAAAATGGTAACTCGGTCGTGCTTTCTGTCCAAAACTCCGGACCCGGAATAGCCCCCGAAAACGAAACCGACGTATTTGACCCATTTTACACGACGAAGTCTTCCGGGATGGGATTGGGACTCTCCATCTCTCAGCGGATCATAGAAGATCATGGCGGTAATTTACGGCTTACGAAGACCGGTTCAAATGGCTGTACCTTTGAAACTACTTTGCCAATGTAACAACGCGCGACGGGGGGCCTCAGGCGAGTAATCGCTTCAGGTAGAGCAGGCATTAAATTAGTAAGGCTTACAGACAAGTCTCCCGGACAGACAAATGAGTGAGGAGCCTAATGCCCGCTTTGGGTCATTCGCAGACAAACGATCCCGCCTCCGGGCTGACCTTTGTCTGCTCTTCTCCAATAGCGATCAAAATGGTGCGTCGCGGCGAATGACGCGAGGTGCCAGAAGCAGACATTCGTTGGCCCTCAGGGTTTGTCCACCATACAGTTCAAGGTCGCGTAGGATCCGCTAGCCGACATTCAGCTTCAATTCCACGCTCGACTTGGAGCGTTGCGTGGGCAATGCCGAATTGGGCCTCAAGATCGTGTGCGGTCTTTTCAAAAAATGCGTCGCTGCGGGGGCCATCAGGCATAACCAAATGAACGGTCAGCGCGTTAGATGTCGTACTCAGTGCCCAGACATGAAGATCGTGCAGATCGGCAACCCCGGGCAAAGCGCGTAGCCAAGCCTCAACCGAATTTAGGTCAACACCTTCCGGGACCCCGTCGAGGCTCAAATGGATTGCCGACTTGAATAGTCGGAAAGCCGACCAACCAATCACGGCACTTACAAGGATCGCAACCAAAGGATCGACCACGGTCCAGCCAGTCAGAACGATGACGAGCGCAGACACCACGACACCAGCAGAAACTGCCGCATCAGCGGCCATATGCAGGAAGGCCCCTCCAACATTAATGTCGCGCGAGCGTTCCTTTACGAACAGCAGCGCCGTACCAAAATTAATAACAATCCCGATCGCGGCCACCCAAAGAATGGTTGTTGCTGCCACCGGCTCGGGAGCAGCGATGCGTACGATTGCTTCGCGGATGATCGCGCCAATTCCGATAAGCAAGACAATTCCGTTCGTGAGGGCGGCGAGAATTGTTGCCCGACCGAGGCCGTAGGTGTGCCACTTGGATGGCCGTCGGCGCGCGACAACAAACGCCGCCCACGCAAGCAAAAGACCGCCGACGTCGGTGAGGTTGTGCGCCGCGTCGGCAAGCAAAGCTAACGATCCGACCCAAAAGCCAAAATATGCTTCGATGACGACATAAGCCGTGTTCAAACCCACCGCCCAAAGGAAGGCAGGTCCTACGTCAATATTTTGCCCCCGATCAGCGTGGGCCGCCATCAACCAACTCGTCGAGCATCGCTTACTTCCTGAGATTGCAGCCAAGATCGCAGAGTTTCCTAGCAGTAAGCGAGGTGAAACACTTGAGATAAGTCAACGGAATGTCATCGTTGAACGACGAGGACGAAAAGTCCGCTAATGGGATGGTCCGGCCGTGCTCCTGCCCCGCCAGTAAGCTGGCAAGGGGCGCCAAAGACGAGGAGCACGTCATGTCTCAGACACCCAAGACCGCCATTATCGGCATCGATATCGGCAAGAACTCGTTTCATATTGTAGGCCACGACGAGCGCGGTGCGATCGTGCTGCGGCAGCGGTGGTCGCGTGGCCAGGTGGAAGCGCGCCTGGCCAATATGCCGCCGTGCCTGATCGGCATGGAGGCCTGCGTCGGCGCCCATCACCTCAGTCGCCGGCTTAAGGCACTTGGTCACGATGCCCGGCTGATGCCAGCGAAATATGTGCGGCCCTATTCGAAGGGACAGAAGAACGACTTCCGTGATGCCGAGGCGATCGCAGAAGCGGTGCAGCGCCCAACGATGAAGTTTGTGGCGACCAAGACTGCCGATCAGCTCGACCTGCAGGCAATGCACCGGGTGCGCGAGCGGCTGGTCAGCCAGCGCACTGGCATCATCAATCAGATCCGCGCCTTCCTGCTGGAGTGTGGCATTGCGGTGCGGCAGGGGCTGCGCTTCTTGCGCGTCGAGCTACCACGCCTGCTGGCCACGCGCCCAGATGTTCTGTCGCCGCGCATGGTGCGGGTGATTGAGGGCCTGGCGGGGGACTGGCGGCGGCTTGATGAGCGGATTGAGGGTCTATCGGGCGAGATCGCAGCGATCGCGCGCCGGGACGCCGGCTGCGAGCGGCTGATGAGCGTGCCAGGCATCGGGCCGATCATCTCCAGCGCGATGGTCGCTGCGATCGGTACTGGAGAAGCGTTCTCCAAGGGCCGCGACTTCGCCGCCTGGCTGGGGCTGGTCCCCAAGCAGATGTCGACTGGAGATCGGACGATCCTCGGCAAGATATCCAAGCGCGGCAATCGCTACCTGCGCGTCCTGTTCGTGCAAGCGGCATGGGTTGTGCTGATCAAACCAAAGAGCTGGGAGCGTCACGGCCTCAAGCCGTGGATCGAGTCGGTTAAGAAGCGGCTGCACTACAATGTGCTGGCCACTGCGCTTGCCAACAAGCTCGCGCGCATCGCCTGGAGTGTTCTGGCTCGTGGCCGAAGCTTCGAGGTGACATCGCCCGCCGCATAATCTGTTTGATCATCCAGCGCGAGAGGGAGGAGCGCCCGATGATATAGCCCGACACCTAACCTGCCGAGGTCTGCGAGAGGATGAGACGAGATGGAGGTTCGGTCTTCCCGGCGCATGCGAACACTGGTGACCCAAATGGCCCACTGAGGCCTATCCGCTAATGAGATCGCGCGCGCGCTGATACCCATGATGGCCCGGAGCACAACACGCTCCAATCAGAGGCCGGATACATTGATGCAAGTCGACAAAATCCACTTGCGCCGCACGGCCGGACCATACATTGGGTCATTCGCGTCGTAGCCACCGCCCGCCAAAATCGGGCTTTGTCCGCTATGCTCCCAATAGCGACCACGAATGTTGCAACGCCGCTAATGACGCGAAGTGCCAATTGCGACCAACGCACTACAGCAAAACGGTATTCGATTAGCCATGCCGGCACTCAAATTAATGGCACTCCTGCCGGAAAACCGAAATCATTGGATTTTCAAACTTCCGGTACAAACTGCAGTTTGACGCCAAAATTCTGTGGTTTTGCCTCGATTTGATACGCGTCAAAGGAGCGAACCCTCGCCTGCGCTATCGATTAACTTGGGGATTCTAACATGAACAAACCCTTTGCAGCAGGCGAGGCGCGGAGCGAGGCCCCAGCAGCGGTTTCGCTCATCCCCAAGCCGGCGGCGCCTGCCCGCGCATTCTGGCGGAAGGCCTGGGTGATCGGCGGCCTGGCCGGGCTGGCGCTGCTCGCCGGCATCGGCCTTGCCTGGTGGCTCACCAGCACCGGCAACACCGTGCGCTATATCACCTCGGCGGTCACGCGCGGCGCGGTGACGCGCGCCGTGGTCGCCACCGGCACGGTCAATCCGGTGCTCACGATCATCGTCGGCTCCTACGTCTCCGGCGTCATCCAGAGCCTCAATTGCGACTACAACACGCGAGTCAAAAAAGGCCAGATTTGCGCGCAGATCGATCCGCGCCCGTACCAGACCGTGGTCGACCAGAACAAAGCCAATCTGGCGGTGGCGCAGGCGCAGCTTGAGAAGGACAAGGCCTCCTTCGACTACGCGCAGCTCAATTACGACCGCAACGCGCGGCTGTCTCAGACCAACGCGGTATCGAAGGACGCGCTCGATGTCGCCAAGAGCGCGCTCGACCAGGCCCGCGCGCAGATCGGCGTCGATGAGGCCACCATCAAGCAGCGCCAGGCGCAGCTCGAGGCCGCGCAAGTCAATCTCGGCTATACCGATATCGTCTCACCGGTGAACGGCACCGTAGTATCGCGCAATGTCACCGTTGGCCAGACGGTGGCGGCGAGCTTCCAGACGCCGACGTTGTTCCTGATCGCCACCGACCTCACCAAGATGCAGGTCGACACCAATGTCAGCGAAAGTGACATCGGCGACCTCAAGGAGGGCAATAAGGGTTATTTCACCGTCGATGCCTTCCCCAAGCGTACTTTCGAGGGCGCCGTTACCCAGGTGCGGCAGTCGCCGCAGAATATCCAGAACGTCGTGACCTACGACGTGGTGGTCGGCGTCAACAACACCGACCTCGCGCTCAAGCCGGGCATGACGGCGGCGAGCCGCATCGTCACCGAGGAGCGCACGGACGTGTTGCGCGTGCCAAGCCAGGCGCTGCGTTACGCGCCCGCCGCGACGCGCCCGGCCGCCGCCCGCGGCGGCACGTCCCCGGCAGCAAAGCCAGCCACGTCGGCCGACGCAAACCAAGGCGCCATCTGGGTGTTGCGCGATAGCAAGCCGGTACGAATTCCAATCGTGGCCGGGCTCGACGACGACACCTATGCCGAGGTCGTGCAGGGCGACGTTAAGCCGGGCGATCGCGTCATCATCGCCGAGCAGCGTAGCAGCGCCAATGCAGCCGCAGCCGCGAGCGGCGTCCCGCGCCCGCGTTTCTGACCCCCATGGCGCAGCCGATCATCAAGCTCGATCACGTCGCGCGGACCTATCATGTTGGCGACGTTGACGTGCATGCGTTGCGCGACGTGAGCCTGATTATCGAGGCCGGCGAGTTCGTCGCCATCATGGGGCACTCCGGCTCGGGCAAATCGACGCTGATGGCGATCATCGGCTGCCTCGACCGGCCGTCCGGCGGACGTTATTTCTTCGAGGGCCTGGACTTGGCGGACTTGAGCGAACCCGAGCGCGCCGGCCTGCGCAGCGAGCGGCTCGGCTTTGTGTTCCAGAGCTTCAATCTGCTGGCCCGCACCAGCGCGCTGGAGAACGTGGCACTGCCGCTGTTTTACGCCGCCTCCGGCCCGGCCAGCGCCTCATCGCGCACAGAACGCGCGCGCAGCGCGCTTGCGCTGCTCGGCTTGAGCGACCGCGAGCACAACACGCCCGGCCAGCTCTCCGGCGGCCAGCAGCAACGGGTCGCGATCGCGCGCGCCTTGATCAACAGTCCGGGCCTGCTGCTCGCCGACGAGCCGACCGGCAATCTCGACACCCGCACCTCGCACGAGATCATGGCGACGCTGACCAAGCTCAATCGCGAGCAGGGCGTCACCATCATCGTCGTCACGCACGAGGCCGACATCGCGGCCTATGCCGACCGCGTTCTGACCATGCGCGACGGTAAAATCATCTCGGATAAGCGCAATCCCAAGCCGGCCAAGAGTCCCGCCGATGAGGCCGTGTTGCATATGAGGCCGCCACGGGTTGCGCCGTCAGCAGCGCGCGTGACTACAGTCTGGGCCTTCGCCTTGATGATCATGGCGGCGGCGGTGCAGGCGCTCAGGCGCAATATGATGCGTTCGGCCCTTACGATGCTTGGCGTCTTCATCGGCGTTGCCGCCTTGATCGCTATGGTCGCCGTCGGCCAGGGCGCCAACGACGCCGTGCGCAAGCAGATCGAGCGGCTCGGCACCAATCTCGTGGTGGTGCTGCCGGGCGCAAGGACGTCGGGCGGCATGCGCGCGGGATCCGGCAGCGCCTCTACGCTCACGACCAGCGACGCGCAAGCGATCCGCCGCGAGAGTACGGCGGTCAACGAAGTGAGCTACCTCATTCGCCAGTCCGGCCAGGTTGAGTCCGGCAATCAGAACTGGGCCACCAGCATCCAGGGCATCAGCCCGAATTACCCGCCGCTGACAAACTGGCGGATCGACGCCGGACGCGAGATTTCGCCCGACGACGACGCGACGGCTGCGCTCGTCGTCGTCATTGGGCAGACAGTTTCTCGTCAGCTGTTCGGCCAATCGCAAAGCCCGATCGGCGCACTCGTCCAGGTCAAGGGCATCCCGTTGCGGGTGATCGGCGTGCTCGAATCCAAGGGACAAACGTCATTCGGTCAGGACCAGGACGATTTGGTGATGATTCCGTTCACCACCGCCGAGCGCAAAGTGCTTGGCGTGGCCGCGCCCAGCCAGGCGCAGACTCAGTTCAATTGGATCTATCCAAGTCCGCCCAACCCCTACGGACTGACGCCGCATTTGGCCGGCTACGTCAACCAGATCTACGTCCAAGCCGCCGACCAGACGGACGTGCGGCTTGCGATCGGCCAGATCAACGAGATTCTCGCACGCCGCCATCGTATCAAGCCCGGCGACGAGAACGATTTTTCCGTACGCAACCTCAGCCAGATCGCGGAAACGGCCGAAAGCTCAAGCCGCATCATGGCGCTGCTGCTCGCTGCCGTCGCCTCGATCTCTTTGG
This sequence comes from uncultured Alphaproteobacteria bacterium, assembly GCA_963828695.1. Classification (GTDB taxonomy): domain Bacteria; phylum Pseudomonadota; class Alphaproteobacteria; order Rhizobiales; family Xanthobacteraceae; genus Pseudolabrys. The sequence continues at coordinate 1,553,427 of CAWHFS010000002.1, forward strand.
TGGTCGGCGGCATCGGCATCATGAACATTTTACTGGTGTCAGTGACCGAACGCACGCGTGAAATCGGCCTGCGCATGGCGATCGGCGCGCGCCGCATGCACGTCCTGCTTCAATTTCTCGCCGAGGCAGTATTCCTCAGCGTCACCGGCGGCATCGCGGGCATCATCATGGGGGTGACGTTTTCCGCCGCTATTTCATTCTTCGCCGGCTGGCCGGCTCCAATCTCGGGCACGGCGATTGCCGGTGGTTTCCTGTTCTCCGCCGCGGTCGGTATTTTCTTTGGCTACTACCCAGCGCGCAAAGCCGCCCACCTCGATCCAATCGAGGCATTGCGTTACGAATAGGTGCATCGCAAGCCGAAAGATGAGTGAGCTATTCCGCTCTGCATTGTCGCTCATGGGTCATTCGCGTCGTAGCTGCCGCCCGCCAAAATCGGGCTTTGTCCGCTATGCCTCGGTGGTCTCAACGGATCGACGCAACACCTATCGTGAACAGAAAAGGTAGAGAGCGTGCGCTGATAAGCGAGAAATGTCTTCCAGGGTTCACTGCGGCCCGAGAAACCGGGAGCTCTGGCACCGCTGGCAGCGGGCGATCTTGAAAGCGATTATGCGAGCATTTGGTAGGCGTTACGCAAGTGTTGCGTTGACCGGTTGAGGCGGCTCTCCAATAGCGACCACGAATGTTGTAGCGCCGCGAACGACGCGAAGTGCCCATAAGCGGAAGTCGCCCCAAAGGCCACTCTTTCAATTTTGATGCAGATCAATTTTTCATAATGTGCTGCGGCTAAACTTAAAAAAATAACGGAGCATGTCAAATGATGAGGCGTGTCTGCGCGACATTTATTGCGCTACTTTCGTTGTTGCTTACAGTTGGTACGCTTCATGCTCAACAACCCAAAGTTCCGGCTGACCTCTCAACCGCGATTACTCGCGTTATCGGCGCCCAGCCTGAGTCAGTCGAAATCGCGGTGCGTGGCAATATTCTCACGGTCTTGCGCATCAATAGTAACATGAATCAATCAACTCACGGCGGTCGCGACAACGAAGCAAATGCGATTGCTCCGATCGTGTCTAAGGCAATTTCCGGGATGTCTGAATTCAATAATCTCCACACCATAAGGGTACAATATGTGGTCCGTTCTGCGCCCGGCGCCGCAACTAAAATCATCGATACAATTGAATTTCGAAAAGCTCCTAGCGGTGCATTCGAGTTCCACCAGACCTAGTGGGCTAGCGAACTCATTTCCGCTGTGGGTCATTCGTGCCCTAGGCTTTCAGCGCCAATTCCGGTCAATGTCTGCTCTTGTCCAATAGCAACCAAAACGGTGCGGCCCGGCGAATGCAGTGATGTGCCAATAGCGAATATTCGCCAAGTGCTCTTCCTGTTTTTTTCCGCCGCAAACGGTTGAATACGAATAGGCGTATTGCAGACGATAGATTGCAGGTATCGCGGCTAGGGTCGATCTGTTCCACAAGCGTAGGAACATTCGTGCGCTCGCAGTTGGCAATCTCACGCAAGCCTTCCCAGATGTCGCTCTCCAGCGCCACGCTCGTTGTATGTCCATTGATAGCAATGATGCGCTTGATAACGGCTCGCTTCTTGACCGGCGTTTCGAGCTGGTCCATAAAATGTACCTATTCCTCGTCGACCGGATCGCCAGCAGCCTGCTGCTTTTTCACTTCTTCATCAAGCAGCTTAAGAATTTTTTGGCGCTCGGCTTCATCTGTCAAGGCCTTAAGCAACAGCCGGTAGTGCTTAACGTTCTCGCTTCGTATGAAGCGCGCCGTGGAACGCTCCAAGATCGCGTCTCCCCAGGTCGCAGCCCCCCATTCATATGCTAGCCGACATTTGAGCTAGATCAAGGTCTAATAGAGGTTCAAAGTATAGTGGAGAAATATGTGGCAGCCTGTCAGCTACATCGAAGACATCCCGATGGACCGTGACTTGTGCCTTGCGGTCATTGATGGTGACGGTGTCCACGAACTCGTTTTTCCTTGTCGCCGTCTCGGAAAGTCTTGGATTGATGCGAAAACTCGGCGGACACTTGAAGTTCGGCCGACCCATTGGCATGAGTGGCCACCGGAACAAAAATAGATAGTCGCGCGGCGTCTGCCGCTGCGTTTCCTACCGCATAAGCTTCGCTTTTAATGCCGAGAAGCCCTTCAGAGACCTAGTATCGGATCATTGATAAGGTCGAGTTGCTCAGCTTCATCGGTTTGCTCTGCAAGCCGAATATAGCAATTAGCCAAAGTTTCCCATTCGGCTCTCAGGATCGGGCTTTCTTCCGCAAAGGCTCGGGCGCGAACCTGATTAGCGAGATGCCGATATTCCTCAGCACGGGTCATTGGTGCGACCTCTTATGGCTGAATGACCTGTTACGCCAACACGGGGACATTCACTGCGTTCCTGCCGGAACGCGAAATATTGTTGCGAAGACGTCAATCCCCGAACTTGCGGATGGCGTCGCGGCGCTTTTAACGCTCGCAAAGCTATCGTACTGTTGCCTCCGGGTAAGGGCTGGATTCAATGCCGATCAGAAAATTTATGCCGGGGTCGTCTTTCGACCCGGAAACTATTGAGCGCATGATCACGGCGTTCGAGAGCGCACGCACGATTTTGAACCTCGACGATCCCAACGATCCACTGGTCGAGACTATCGCCAAGAAGATCATCAGTTTGGCGTCGCAGGGAATAACCGATCCTAACGAAATTAGACGCCGCGTTGTTGCGGATACCGAAGAACGCTGACGTGGACCGGACCATCGTCATGTCTGCTTTGGTTCATTCACAGACGATCCGGGGCCAAATTCCAACTTTGTCCGCTTTTGTCCCGAAGCGGACAAGTGCGAACGTAACTCGCTTGTCGGCCAAGTGCCATGTGTGGACGGCGCCGAGTTGGCAAGAGCTTTCTTCACGTTTGCAGCCTTGGTCGGTGCAGCCATGTGTTCGGCCTTTGAGTGCGGCACACAGGGCCGCTGGCCATAATGCCCTCCGCGGATCAGGTCCCGATCAAAAGCACGCATTCGACCATGCGCTGGCACTAGTGGGTTGTCCTGATCGCCGGATCGACCGGCTCTGCATTCCGTGCTGTTCGCCCTTTCCAACCTTCACATCACGCCGGATGTCCGGCGCGATCTCGTTTACGCCGCCAGCGCGACCGGTTCCTTGTAGCGCTCGCCCCTGGCCATCAGCACCCACACCATCCGCGCGATCTTGTTGGCAAGTGCGATGGCGGCAACCTTGCCCGGTCGCCGTGCCAGCAAGGCCGTGAGCCACGGCCGATGCCTGGTGCCATGGATCCTGGCGTAGCGAATGACGGCGAGCGCGCCGGCCACGAACAGGCCGCGCAGATAGCGGTCGCCTTGTTTGCTGATACTGCCGAGCCTGTCCTTGCCTCCACTCGAGTGCTGCTTCGGCACCAGCCCGATCCAGGCCGAGAAGTTGCGGCCCGAGCGAAAGACTTTCGGATCGGCGACACTGGCGACCAGAGCGGTGGCCAGTATCGGGCCGACGCCGGGGATCGCATCAAGCCGCCTGCTTGCCTCATGCGATCGGTGCCAGGCCATGATCATCCGGTCGAACTCCAGAATCTGCTCCTTGAGCCGGCGCAGCTGAGCCCCCAGTGCGGCAAGACAGGCACGCGCTATCGCCGGAACTCGCTTGTCAGCTGGATTGGCGACGACAGCGAGCAGCGCCTCGACACCCTTGCGGCCGACCGGCGCGACAATCCCGAACTCGGCCAGGTGGGCACGGATCGCATTGATCACCGCGGTCTGCTGGCGGATGAACAGATGCCGCGTGCGATGCAGCGTCAGACCACTCTGCTGCTCGGGCGTCTTGGTCGCGACAAACCGCATGTTTGCCCTGGTCACCGCTTCGCAGATCGCCTCCGCATCAGTGGCGTCGTTCTTCTGCCGTTTGACGTAGGGCTTCACGTAGGCCGGTGGCATCAGCCGCACCGTGTGACCGAGCCCCTGGAGCTCCCGCGACCAGTGGTGCGATGAGGCACAGGCTTCGATCCCCACCAGGCAGGGTGACAGCTTCTCAAAGAATGTCAGGACATAGCGCCGCTTCAACTGACGGCGGATGACCACCTGGCCCGCGGCATCAACGCCATGCACTTGAAATACCGACTTCGCAATATCGAGACCGATCGTGCTAACCTCGCCCATGGACGGCTCCCCTCAATGTGGTTCGCTTCACGCAACCACCCTATGGCACTTTCGATGCCGCAGAGTGGGCGCCGTCCACAGCATCAGTTGCGGACATTACACCATCCACGGGTCAGTCCATTGGTTTGACCTCGACGATGCTGTACGTTCGGGTTATCGGGGGCCGGTTCGAATGAAGACGGCAAGAGAAATAATTCAAGAGGAGGGTATTGAGGTCCCTGTCCTAATTGCAACTACTCCAGCTAGTTCGCAACAGCGCAGGACGGCGATCGGTATTGTAATTTTGCTTTCGGTCGTGTTTGCCATAGCCACGCCGTTCGCAACTATAAAGACCGTGCGCATCGACCCCTTTCTTTCGATCACTCAATCTATAGTTTTGTTTGCAGACCTCATTACGGCGGTTTTTCTTTTTGCTCAATTTTCTATCCAACCTCGGCGCGCCCTTCTGGCGCTCGCAAGCGGCTATATATTCAGCGGCCTGTTCGCGTTTTTGCAAACGCTTGACTTTCCGGGTGCCTATAGTGCGAGCGGTCTTATCAGCGGCACACCGAGTGGGGCGGTCTGGCTCTTTTCTTTCTGGCGCATAACGTTCCCGCTTGCGGTGATTGCTTATGTGCTGTTGAAGGACGCAAACGAAGCCCGCAGCCTGCTCATAAGGCTCCAACCGAGCCGTGCCATCGCTCTTAGCGTCGCTAGCGTACTCGCGGTGGCGGCTGGACTGACGTGGATCGTCGCCGCAGGATATCTGCCAAGTCTGTACCTTGATGAAACACGACAGACTCCCTTCGTTCAGCACTTTGCTGGCGCGATGTGGCTACTCAACGCCATCGCCCTCGTGCTGCTCTTCGTCCGCAGGAGGACCGTCCTCGATGTATGGCTCCTCGTGGCGGTCTATGTGGCATTACCTGACCTTGGATTGGCGTTCTTGTATCCCGTCGTCCGTTTTTCTGTCGGCTGGTATATGGCTAAGACTTACATACTGATCGCCAGTTGCACAGTTCTGGTAGTATTGCTCTGGGAAACAATGATGCTCTATGCGCGGCTTGCCAGCGCGTTCATCTTGCAGCGGCGCGAGCGTGATAACCGACTTATGAGTGTGAACGCGGCGACATCTGCAATCGCACATGAAATCAGCCAGCCACTGGGTGCAATAATGTTAAACACCTCGGCAGCCTTGGAATATCTCAAAACAACGCCGCCTGACTTCGAAGAAGTGCGTGCCTGCCTAACGGCCACAATGCAAGACAGCACTCGCGCAAATGAAATAGTCGAAAGTATTCGCAGGCTGTTTAAAACGACCGCTCGTCAAAGGACCAAGATTGTACTCAATCGTCTCGTTCGGCAGGTGTTGAGAATGGTCGAAAATGACCTGCTTGTTAATGGAGTAACTGTTTCAACCAAACTTCAAGAAAACCTTCCGGAAATAATGGCCGACCCCATCCAGCTACACCAAGTAATCCTGAACCTAATCAGGAACGCAATCGAAGCGATAGCCGCTGGTCCCGCAACCATAAAGACCGTTCGGCTGGTAACGAATCAAAATGGCAACTCAGTCGTGCTTTCTTTCCAAGACTCCGGACCCGGAATAGCCCCCGAAAACGAAACCGACGTATTTGATCCATTTTACACGACGAAGTCTTCGGGGATGGGATTGGGACTCTCCATCTCTCAGCGGATCATAGAAGATCACGGCGGCAATTTGCGGCTTACAAAGACCGGTTCAAATGGCTGTACCTTTGAAATTACTTTGCCAATGTAGCAACGCGCGACGGCGGGGCCTCAGGCGAGTAATCGCTTCAGCTAGAGCAGGCATTAAACTACTAGGGCTTACAGACAAGTCTCCCGGACAGACAAATGAGTGAGGAGACTAATGCCCGCTTCGGGTCATTCACGACCGAGTCATCAAGGACAAAAGTTGATCTTTGTCCGCTGTTCCCCAAGAGCAGACGTGGCGGAGAGCGCCAACGATTCTCGACGAGTGTCGGGCTTGCCTCTGCGGCTTGAGCAGTCTCGGTTATTTATAGTAGATTTTCGAGTGGCGTACCTGGACATAGCCGTCGAAACAGCGCGGTTTAGCAATTAGCGCGGCATTGGTCCGATATTGCCCCTGGTTGACCACAGAGCCATCGCCGCAGGGGACATATTCGATAATATAATACAGCTGTTGGACTACGATGGGGCGGATCACGACCGGTTCTGGCTGCACCATGTAGGGCACGTAGTAGCCGGCGTGACCGCAATTACCACAGTCGGCGGCCAATGCATTACCGGTAAACGGTAAAGCTGAGCCGATCGCGAACAAAGCGATCAGGAATAATCGCCCACGCATGTTGCACACCCCACTTATCTCTACTTCGGCTATTGGAAATGGTCATTGTAATTGAACCGAATATCGTAAAAAGTTTCTTAAGTGCTAGCTAAGCAGGGCCGACGCCATTGTTTGTCAGCTGCGCACCTAATAGCGACCAAATTTTGCGGCGCAGCGAACGTAGCCATCCAACGTCGGTCACGGCAGTATCGTTCCTGTATGATAGACTGGCAGCATGGATATCGACCTCGATAAAATCGACGACGCCGTCCTGGGACTCTTATGGCTGACGCTGCATGACGAGAGGCGTGCCTGGAAGGGCTTCGATTGGGGTGCTCTGGACCGGCTGCATAAAAAGGGATTGATTGTGATCTGACGGATTTTTTGGACCAGCGGAATAGAGATTACTGCATTGGCATGATCTCATCTAGGTGGTGAGCCAAGGGGGCGAATGTCTGCGGCGCCGGCGGCCTATAGTTGAGTGCCGAGTGCGGTCTGATGGTGTTGTAGTGCTTTCGCCATTGCTCGATGACGATCTTCGCCTCCTTCAGGCTGTAGAAGATTTCACCGTTCAGCAGCTCATCGCGGAGTTTCCCGTTGAAGGATTCGCAGTAGCCATTCTCCCAGGGACTTCCTGGTTCGATGTACAGGGTCTCGGCTCCAACCTGGCTCAGCCAGTTGCGGACGACCTTCGCCGTCATTTCCGGGCCGTTGTCAGAACGGATGTGCTCGGGCACGCCCCGCACCAGCATAACGTCGGCCATGGCCTCAAGCACGCCGAAGCTGTTGATCTGGCGTGCCACCCTGATGGCCAGGCACTCGCGCGTGAACTCGTCGATCAGGGTCATCAGCCGGAGCTTGCGACCATCGTTGGTCTGGGCCTCAACAAAATCGTAGGACCAGACATGATTGCGCCGTTCCGGTCTTAGCCGGATGCAGGATCCATCGTTGAGCCAGAGCCTGCCTCGCGGCCTTTGTTTCTTGGGTACTTTGAGCCACTCACGGCGCCAGATCCGCTGCACGCGATCACAGCCAACATCCCACCCGGCCTCGTCTAGCAATGATTTGATCCGACGATAGCCGTATCGGCCGTACTGTGATGCGAGAGCGATAATGGCCTGCGTCAGCGCATCCTCATCAGCACGAACAATGGTGGTGTAACGCTGCGTTCCGCGTGGCTGACCGACAATCCGGCAGGCATGACGCTCCGAGAGCCCATACTTTCCCCGAATGCGTTCAACCGCCTGCCGGCGCCGTTCGGGGCTTACAAGTTTCCCGAGGCAACGTCCTTGAGCACCTGCTTCTCAAGCGACAGATCGGCAACAAGACGCTTCAGGCGGACATTCTCGCGTTCCAGGTCCTTCATCCGCTTCGCCTGATCGATTTCAAGGCCGCCGTATTCCTTGCGCCAGCGATAAAAACTCTGCTGCGATATGCCCGCATCCCGGCAGGCTTCCGGGGCCGATTTACCCTGTGCCATCAATACTTCAATCTGACGAAGCAGCGTGACGATCTGCTCCGCACTGAACCTCTTCTTCGGCATAACCCAAGCTCCTTTCCAAGCTATTTTCTCACATTGCTTGGTTCAAAAAAGCCCGGTCAGCTCACATTGACATCGAGGAGGGTTTTTCATGTTGCAATCACGACGCGGTTTTATGATTGGCGCAGGCAGTCTGCTCACGACGGCGTTCGTCAGCGATGCACGCTCCTTCATTCGCAGGACGGGCGAGCCACTGCTGCTCTCGCCAGCGAAAGCTGCTCAAACCCTTTGTTGGTATGACTTCGACGCCGACGAGCAAGGCTATCTGCTCTCTCTCGGCCCATGGATCGAAACGCCTCCGGATCCATGCTTCGAGGCGTATGAGCTTTTGAAGGGCATTGATCTCGGCCCTAAGCTTTCGTCGGCAAGAGGCTCATTCTTGGAGTTTCACGAAGTTACAGGTCCCGGCGGCAGCGAGAGTTTGTTCGTTAATGCGAAGGACAGGCTCGCGTTGTCCTTACTTCAGGCGCGCCTCATCGACCTTGGGATGCCGATCAAGATCGTTGAGGGAGGTGTTTGACCTCGATTGGCTCTACGGGGCGGATGCACTGTGCCAGCAACATGACTGAAACGAAGGGCCCTCTAGCGGGGCCCTTTTGGTTTCTTCCTCGTTCCCCATTCGTGGCTGCGGTGCTGTTTCGATAGTGCTCTAATGCGTGAGCCAGCTCAGATAGGGGCGAGTGTTTCGAGTTACATTACTAACTTTCCGCTAATCCGATGGTCACGTATGTCGCATGTGTGTCGCGTGGAGTCGCCGACAGTCGTTGACACCCATTGTAATCATTGAGGAAAATCTTGCAACATGCGCGACATAGGCAGGAGGTCGAGACTGCTCTAAGTCTTTGATTTTGTTGGTAGCGGGGGAGGGACTCGAACCCCCGACCTCCGGATTATGATTCCGCTGCTCTAACCAGCTGAGCTACCCCGCCATTCCGAAACCGATATTTGCCGGAATGGCTGCGATATAGGAAGCGGCGGTAAACGCTGTCAAGCAAGCGCGGAAAAAACTGCTCCCAAAGCGTCATTTCGGCACAAAGTCCGGATTGCCGCCGGGACTGCCGGGCGGCGGGATCACCGGCATCGTGCCTCCAGGCGGGGTTGGAGCCTTGATGGCCGGATCCATCTCGGGCGGCGGACAAATCACGCCGTTCGACTGTGCCAGCCTGTCGCTCAGGCTCTGACCGGACGGCGCTTGCCCGCTGCCCTGCCCGACCGTCTCGCCTTCATGCACGCAGGCTTTGGGGTCGCCCAGTTCGGTCTGCGGCACGAGGGGTGATTTCGCGCGCGGAGGCTGCTGCGCCAATACGATTGACGGCGTCATGAATGCGGCAATGAGCGCCGCCATTCGCAATGTTCGGATTTCCGGACCCATGACGATACCTCATTCCGGCGGTGAGCGATCGAACGCAATTGCGGGGACGACGGATAACGATTGGACGGGTCACGCGGTTCCGGTCAGGCCGCGGTGCGGCGCTCTCCCGGCCCCAGGCGCTCGAAGCGAATGAGCGAAAAATGTCCGAGCGGCGGCATCGGCCGGCGCTCGACTACCCGCACACCACCGTGTCGCTCGGCCCAGTCGGCGAGCGTCCGGAAGCGGAATTCCGGCCGCCATCCAAGCCGCCGCGCGAACGGCGCGAAACAGCGCTCGAACAGGGCGCGCGGACCTGCCTCAGCGCCGATGTGATTGACCAGAACGATCTCCCCGCCCGGCTTGATCACGCGCACAAATTCATCGAGCGTCGATTTAGGATTTGGTACCGCGGTGATGACATATTGCGCCACCACCACGTCGAAGCTCTGGTCCGGCAGCGCCAGTCGCTCCGCATCCATCACCGCCAGCGCTTCAACGTTGGAAAGGTTTTGCTCGGCGACGCGCCTTTGGGCCTTGCGCAACATCGGTTCGGACAGATCGATGCCGACCAGCCGGTTGCTGCGCGCATAGTCAGGCAGCGAAATTCCGGTGCCGACGCCGACTTCGAGAATGCGGCCGCCCGACGAACCGCAAGCCTGCTCGGCTGCGACGATCGCCGCGCGCCGGCCGCGGTCGAACACCGCGCCGAACACCACGTCATAGATCGGCGCCCAAAATGCGTAGGCGCGTTCGACGTTTTGTCTGTCGAATTCTGCCCCCATGCGCGCAAGCCTAGCCGCGCGCGGCGGCCGCCGCTATGGTTCGATCGCCGGCATGCGGGCTGTCTGCCGCCGGCACTGCGCTCCTGATGAACCCACCGCCAAGGACGCGCGCCTGTCCACCACTGGCGTCGTAGAAAACGCAAGCCTGGCCGGGCGAAACGCCATCTTCGCCGTCAATCAATTCAACTTCGTAGCCACCATTCGTGGCCGAAAGCCACGCCGCGCGCGGCGGCCGGGTCGAACGCACCTTGACGAACACCTCGCGCCGGTCGTCGGCAAGCGCTTCGTCGATTGCCCCGTCGCCGATCCAGTTCACGTCGCGCAGCACGATGCGGCTGGTGCGTAGCGCCTCACGCGAACCGACGACAACGCGTCGCCGCTCGGCGTCGAGCCGCACGACGTAAAGCGGCGCGCCGGTCGCCACGCCCAATCCACGGCGCTGGCCGATGGTGAAATGGATGATGCCGGAGTGTTCCCCGAGCACTTTGCCGTCAAGATCGACAATTTCGCCGGCCTCGGCTGCACCCGGCTTCAAACGCTCGATCACATCCGCGTAATGGCCGCTCGGCACAAAGCAGATGTCCTGGCTGTCGTGCTTGTCGGCGATCGCCAGCCCGAACTGGCGCGCAAGTTCGCGCGTCTGCGACTTGGTGCGATCGCCGAGCGGAAAACGTAGCACGTTGAGCTGCTCGCGCGTCGTACCAAACAGGAAATAGCTCTGGTCGCGCTCTTCCTCCCGCGCACGGTAAAGCCCGCGGCCGCCGCCGGGCAGTTGCCGCGAGGCGACGTAGTGACCGCTCGCCAGCACTTCGGCGCCGAGCTCGCGCGCGGTGATCAACAGGTCATGGAATTTGATTGCCATGTTGCATTCGACACAGGGCACCGGCGTCTCGCCGTGGATATAGCTTTCGGCGAAGCGGTCGATGACCGCCTCCTTGAAGCGGCTCTCGTAGTCGAGCACGTAATGCGGAATACCGATGCGTTCGGCGACGCTGCGCGCGTCGTAGATGTCCTGCCCGGCACAGCAGGCGCCCTTCCGGTGCGTCGCGGCCCCGTGGTCATAGAGTTGCAAGGTCACGCCGACCACGTCGTAGCCCTCGGACTTGAGCAGCGCTGCAGTCACCGAGGAATCGACGCCGCCGGACATGGCGACGACGACACGGGTGTCTTGCGGACGGCCAGGAAGGTCGAGGCTGTTTGGCATGATACTTCTTACTATAGGTGGCAGGGGATGGCGCGCAAAGTGAGTGGCCTCGGGAACAAATTGGGCTGTCGGTACCGGGCAATTCTTGCCGCTTGAGGCGCATGCGCTGCCGGGTCGGGCCTGCGGCTGCTACCGGTATGTCTACCTAACACATTGATATAGATAGATTTTTCAAAAACAGCCTGCTGGCCTGACGATTGCAGATCAATCGGCAGTCAAAGGAGAGTCCATCGTGCCGTCAGTTGCGTCTGAAGCGCCCCCCCATGCCTTGAACTCATCGTCGCCGCATCCGCGGCGGCACGCGCCTGCGCCTGAGCGCACGCAATCTTCACCGTTCGAGAGCCTGCTCGACGACAGCGGTCAGACCACCGCGGAGCGGCCTGCGCAAGCGGCCTCCGGCGACGACACCCCGCGGACCGCACGGCCGGAGTCGCCCAATCCACCAACAAAAAGCGACGGCAGCAAACCGGCCAAGACCGCAAAGATTGGCAGCAAGGTCCGTTCCGCCGATGCCGACAAGCCGGTCAAGCCCGAGACAAAAACCGAAACACCTGACGACCAATTCCAGATTCCGGTTGACGGCCAGGCCGTTGCAAAAGTGGTCAAGCAGGTCATCACACCCGGCGACGAAAAGGCGATCGACGGTAAACCGGCCGATGACAAGCCGGCCGATGACAAGCCGGTCGATGACAAGCCGGTCGACGCCAAACCGGCTGATGCCACGCCCGTCGACGTCACGCCTGCCGATATCATACCTCTCGATGTCATACTTGTCGACGTCGCACCTGCCAGTGTCATACCAACCGACGTCAAGCCGGCGGACGTTCCGGCACCCGAAAATCTCGGTGCCGTCATTTCGGATTTGGCCCGATCGCACACCAACCCGGTGACGGCTGGAGTTGCCGGGCTGGTCCTCGCCCCGACCTCACCCAAACCCGCGCTCCAGGCAGTCGACCATGCAGCGCCCGTCGCGCCGATAGCCGACACCGCTCAGCAAACTGCCCAGGTTGCATCGACTCCTGACGTTCCCGGCAAGCAAGCACCTGAGGAAAACCCGGTCGATCCTGCAGAACTGCAAACCGGGCCCGAGATCCCCACAAAAGACAAGAAGCCTGTGGTCAAAGTCGCGCCCGCGATCCAGGAGAACGGCAAGACGCAACTTGTCGCCGAAGACGCGAACCGGCAAGTCGACGAAAACGGCGATAGCCTGACTGACAGCCAGGCCAATATCCAGCCCGACGAACAGATCCATCAGCAGATCGAAAAGCTGGCCGGCAATCCGGCCGACAAGCAATCCGAGACGCAGCAGGCCGCCCACCCGCGCGGCGACGCTCTGGTAAATGCCCATCGCGGCGCGCCGACCGACGCGCCGGGTCCAATCAATGCCGACACCCAAATCGCCGTGCCGAAAACCGGCGCCGATTTCGTGCAGCCGCTGACGTTAACCGCGCCGTCGCACGCTGGAACGCATGCGGCGACCAGCCAGCCTGCCGTGCCGCCTCCGCAACTGGTGCCTCAGGCGGCGGTTCCGCTCGCCGGTGTTGCCCTTGAAATCGCCGGGAAGGCGCTGGCCGGCAAGAACCGTTTTGAAATTCGCCTCGATCCGCCCGAACTCGGCCGCATCGAGGTGCGCCTCGATGTCGACCGCGACGGTAATGTGACCTCGCGGCTGGTCGCCGACCGCGCCGACACGCTCGATCTGTTGCGGCGCGACGCCGCCGGACTCGAGCGCGCGTTACAGGATGCCGGGCTGAAGACCACCGACAACGGCTTGCAATTTTCCCTGCGCGACCAGTCCACCGGCCAGGAGCAGCGTCAAAACGGGCTCGACGTGGCGCAACTTGCGGTCCACGATGAAACGCTCGCCAACAACGACGCGATCGCGCGCAACTATTACCGCCGGATCGGCCCGTCTGGCGGCCTCGACATCCGGGTTTAGGGATTGATCATGACCAGCATCGCAGCGACCTCAGCCGCAGCCACCTCGGGCGTTTCGGGAACTGTCGACAACACCCTGATCGCAAGCAATTTCACCACGTTTCTGCAGCTACTCACCACCCAGCTCAAGAACCAGAATCCGCTCGATCCGCTCGACACCAATCAGTTCACCCAGCAACTGGTGCAATTCGCGCAGGTCGAACAACAGATAAAATCGAACGATCAACTCACGACTCTGGTTGCGCTGGAGAAGTCCGCGCAAGCCACCACTGCGCTTGCCTATGTCGGCCAGACCGTCGTGGTGGACGGCTCGACCACGCAGCTGGCCAATGGCCGCGCGAACTGGAGCCTCAATGTCAGCAAGCCTTCGACCGCTACGGTCACGATCAAAGATGCAGTCGGCCAGACCGTCTATTCCGGCACCTATTCGGTCAATCCCGGCAATCAGGCCTTCACCTGGGACGGTCACGGCAATGACGGCAGGCTCTGGCCGGACGGCGCCTATACGCTCAGCGCCACCGCGGTGGATACCAATGGCCAGTCGGTTGGGGTTTCAAGCGAGGTGCAGGCAACTGTCGACTCGGTCGACCTCACCCAGGATCCACCGCAGATGTCCATCAATGGCCAGAACTACGGCATGGACAAGATCAAGCGGATCGTGCGCGCCGGCTTCTGAGCCGATCCCGCGTTAGACCGCGCGGGCGCGCTCCTTCTCACGGTAACTTCCGATCGCCGCTTCGATTGCGCGCTCGAGCGCGGACAATTCAAACGGTTTGCGCAGAATGTCGAATTGGCCGTCGGCGGCCTGAGCGGCGTCGGAATAGCCGCTGGTCAGGAGTACCGGAATATCAGGAAAGCGGTCCTGACAGATTTGCGCCAGCGTCAAGCCGTTGATCGCACCGGGCATGACGATATCGGAAAACACCAGATCGACTTCGATGCCCTGATTGAGATGCCGCAGCGCCTCGCTGGCATTCTCGGCGCGCACCACGCGGAAACCAAGCTGTTCGAGCAGCGACGAAGTCACGTCGGCAACCGCGCGGCTGTCCTCGACCACCAGCACGGTGCCACGCGGCTCATCGGCCGGGGCTGTCGCCAGGCCCGCAGGTGAAACCTCCTCGGCGCGACTGCGCGGCAGATAGATCGTGACCGCGGTGCCGCGGCCCTCCTCGCTGCTCACCGTCACCGCGCCACCCGACTGGTTCGCGAAGCCGTGCACCTGCGACAGGCCGAGGCCGGTGCCCTTGCCGACCGGCTTGGTGGTGAAGAACGGTTCGAATACGCGGCTGAGCACTTCCGGCGACATGCCGCTGCCGGTGTCGACCATGGCGAGCGCGACGAATTCGCCTTCAAGAGACCCCGCTGCCGAGCCAGGCTTGAGCACCACATTGCGCGCCGTCAGCGTGATCGACCCACCGTCCGGCATGGCATCGCGCGCGTTGACCGCGATATTGACCAGCGCCAATTCCAGCTCGCCGAGATCGACCTCGACCGGCCAGATGTTGGCCTCGATATCGCAGGTGAGCTCGATATTCCCGCGCAGCGACGGAGCGAGCATGTCGCGCACGCCGTCGATGCGCTGACGCAAGTCGACAATGATCGGCATCAGTCTCTGGCGGCGCGAGAAGGCGAGCAGCTGACGGGTCAGTTTCTCGCCGCGGTTTGCGGCCGTGCGGATCGCCTCGATCGCTTGCGCGTCCTTGGGATCGGTGAGCCGGCGCTGGAGGATCTGCGCGTAGCCGGAAACGATCATCAGCAGGTTGTTGAAGTCATGCGCGATGCCGCCGGTCAACTGGCCTATCGCTTCCAGCTTCTGCGCCTGCGTAAGTGCATCCTGTGTCTGCTCGAGCGCAACCTGAGCTTCGTGTTGCGCGGTAATGTCGCGGGTAATCTTGGCGAATCCGACCAGCTCGCCCGCGTCGTTGCGAATTGCGTCGATGACCACGCTGGCATAGAAGCCGCTGCCATCCTTGCGCACGCGCCAGCCCTGCGCTTCGAATTTTCCATCCCGTGCGGCAATGTCGAGTGCCTTTTCCGGCAAATGGGCCAGGCGGTCGTCCTCGGTGTAGAACTGGCGGAAATGCCGGCCCATGATCTCTTCGGCGCTGTAGCCTTTGATTTTCGCTGCGCCCGGATTCCAGCTGCGGATATTTCCGTCGACGTCGAGCATGTAGATTGCATAGTCGCGGACACCGCGCAGCAGCAGCTGGTAGTTCTGTTCTGAATCACGAAGCGCCCGCTCGGCGCGTTTGCGGTCGGTCACGTCGAGACAAACGCCGAGCACGCGGACAGGCGTGCCGGTCTCATCGCGGATCACCTCGCCGGCGATCTGCACGTTCCGGATGTCGCCGTCGGGGCGGAAAATACGTTCCTCATGGACGAAATCCTTGCCGGTCTTAAGCGCGGAGGTGACACTCTGCTGTACGTGACGGCGGTCGTCCGGATGAATGAAGCTCAGGAACTCCTCGAGCGTCCCGCGAATTCTGCCGGGGGAAACGCCGTAGATCTTGAACAACTGCTCCGACCAGGAGATCCGGTTTTCCACGATGTCCCATGACCAGCTGCCGAGATTGGCGAGCCGCTGGGCTTCAAGCATATGAATATTGGCATCGGCCAATGCGGCGGTACGTTCCTTGACACGCCGGTCGAGATCGATCTGGGTTCGCCGCAGATTTTCCTCGGTGCGCTGGCGTAAGGCCACGTCGGCGCTCAGCGCCAGGCTCGGCACCGAGACGCTGATCATGAAGGTCAGCAGCAGCATGAACGACTGGTCGAGCGCGATATGCCCGAACGGCCCGGTTTCCTGGATCGTGGCCCAGACCGCAAAACCGGTCAGGACCATGCCGACCGTGGCGGTGTCGCGCGGTCCGGATCGCAGCGCCGCCCAGACCAGCGGCAGGATCGCGAGGAAGCCGAGCGGTCTGGTGAACTCGGTCCGCGGCACAAGCGGGCTGAAGGCGAGCATGCCCACCGCGACCGTGCTGGCCAGCACTGCGATCTGCTCCAGCACCTTGGCGGTGCTGAACTGTCTCTGGTCGGTTTGCGCCCACAAGACGATGACCGGTGTCACCACCAGGGCACCCGCCACATCGCCCAGCCACCAGGTGACCCAGATCGCATTGTAATTCGCCCAACCGGCAAGCCCCGCGAAACAGAGCGTCGTTACCCCGATGGTGGCGCTGATGACCGTGGCGGGCCCAACGGTAACGATGGCGAATTTTGCCACCCATGCCGGCCGTTCGAAGGTTCTGCGGCCGCCAGACCACCGTTGGATCAGATAGCCGCCGACGGCGGCTTCCAGCGTATTGCCCAATGCGATGAGGGCGGAGCTCTCATAGGTGCCGGCGGTCGTGGCATTGGCGGCAAAGGCGGCAACGAGAATCGCAGGCCAAACCCGCAAACCGCCCAGCAGCACGGATGCCAGCGCCAGGCCGGTCGGCGGCCAGATCGGGCTGGCGCTCGGATTGATGGAGGCGAGCTGCAAGCCCAGTTTGGCCAGCACGAAATAGGTGCCCGAGACGACGATCAGCGTGAAAAGGTAGCTGACAACCGCTCGCCAATCCGACGTTGAAGTCTTGGCAGGGAACTTTTTCAACGGTGTACCCCAGAATGCCCGGCCAGAACCACCTTAGCCCAGTATCGGGGCTTGGCTGCACCCCCATACGGATGCCAACCGGAGCAGCCTATCCGTAACCAAAAGGTTAGCAGAAACACGGCAAACTTTTCCCTTTCTAAGTCCCATGCTTAGGCAAATTTTAAGTCGCGGCTTGTAGTTTCCAGTGAGTAACTGTCAGTCGAGTCCTGTGAGTACAACTATGACCGAGCCCCACCGCCCGAGGGTGAAATACGTCATCGGGCCCGATGGTAGTCCGCTCACCATTGCGGACCTTCCGCCGCCGACTACCAAACGCTGGGTCATCCGCCGCAAGGCCGAGGTGGTCGCCGCGGTGCGCGGCGGCCTCTTGTCGCTGGAAGAGGCTTGTGCACGTTACACGCTGACGGTCGAGGAATTCCTCTCCTGGCAGTATTCGATCGACCAGCATGGCCTTGCCGGCCTGCGCACCACGCGCATTCAGCAATACCGGCAGTAGCGCTACCGCCGACGAATTTCAATTCAAGCGCCGGCCACCCGCGGTCGGCGCTTTCATTTGTGGGCCCCGGCTCCACAATTGCCTCGTCGAGGCCTGCCCAGGGCCGACGGCGGTCATACCACCGCACGCATTCTGACGAACTGCAATCGTTCCGAATTAACCGGACGCTAACCATAAACTGGGCAAATCTTGCCGAGTGAGGCGCGTCTTCAGCGCCGGTCGGTAGGAAGGACAGCAGTGCAGGCTTTCTTCGAATTCGTGAAGTCGCTCGGGGCGGCGCGTATGGCGGCGATGGCCGCGGTCACGCTGGCACTGATTGGGTTCTTCTCATTCCTGATGGTGCAGATGACGACACCGCAAATGGTGCCGTTGTTCACCGATCTGTCCATGGACGACAGCGCGTCCATCATCAAGGACCTGGATCGACAGGCGATCCAGTTTCAGCTCAAGAACGACGGCGCGATCATACTGGTGCCGAAAGACAAGGTCGCTCGCCTGCGCATGAAACTCGCCGAGAGCGGCCTGCCCAAGGGCGGTGGCGTCGGTTACGAGATCTTCGACAAATCGGATGCCCTCGGCGCCACCACATTCATCCAGAACATCAATCACCTGCGTGCGCTGGAAGGCGAACTCGCGCGTACCATCCGCAGCCTCGATCGCGTGGAGGCGGCGCGCGTCCACCTGGTGCTGCCTGACCGGCCACTGTTCTCGCGCGACAAGATCGATGCCTCAGCCTCGATCGTGCTCAAGGTGCGCGGCACGCTCGACCCGCAGCAGGTGCGTGCCATCCGCCATCTTGTCGCTACCGCGGTCAACGGATTGAAGCCGGAACGCGTGTCGGTGATCGACGAAAGCGGCAAGCTGCTTGCCGACGGCGCCACGCCGAACGATCCGATGAATGCCGGCAGCGCCGATGAGCGCAAAATGGCGTATGAGAACCGGCTGCGCAGTGAAGTCGAGGCGATTGTCAATTCGGTGGTCGGGGCCGGACATGCCCGCGTTCAGCTCACCGCGGATTTCGATCTGAACCGCATTACCGAAACGTCGGACAAGTTCGATCCCGACAGCCGCGTGGTGCGTTCAAGCCAGACCCGCGAAGAGCAGACGGCCTCGAACGACAACAAGAACGGCGCAGTCTCTGTCGGTAATGAACTGCCGGGCGCCAATGCCAATGCCAACAACAGGCAGCAGGGCGGCGCCAGCAACACCAGCAGCGGCGAACAGAACCGCAAGACAGAGGAAGTCGTCAATTACGAAATATCGCGTACCACCAAGACCGAGGTCATCGAAGCCGGCCGGGTGCGCCGCATCTCCGCCGCCGTGCTTGTGGATGGCAACTACGTCAAGAACGACAAGGGCGAGATGGTGTATCAACCGCGCCCCAAGGAAGAAATCGACCGCATCGCAGCCCTCGTGCGTTCGGCCGTCGGCTTCGACGCCAAGCGCGGCGACCAGATCGAAGTCGTCAATCTGCGCTTTGCCGAGACGACGCCGGTGCCGTTGAACGAGCCGACCGGCTGGAAGAGTTATCTGCAGTTCACGAAGGACGACATCATGGGCGCCGCCGAAAAGGGCGTTATGGCGCTGCTCGGCCTCATCGTGCTGTTCCTGGTTGTACGCCCGCTGGTGCGCCGGATCATAACGCCCGAAGGCGCACAGGCCGGAATTGCGGGCCCGGCTGGCGTTGCCAGTGCGCTCGGCGCGGGCGGCTCCGACGGCACCATTCCAGGTACGGGTGGCGGCACCATCACCTCGTCCGGCGGCGCAAATATCTCGATCGTCGGCGGTGACGAAGCAGTCGCAATTTCCAACCGCACCTCGGCCATGATCGACGTCGCCAAAGTGCAGGGTCAGGTACACGCCCAATCCGTGCAGAAGGTCGGCGAGCTCGCCGAGAAAAATCCGCACGAGGCGGTGTCAATCATCCGCAGCTGGCTACACGAGGACGCAGCCTGAGCCATGCCGTCAGCATACTCCGATAAGAACAAGGACTCCACGCACGCCGTCCGCGAGGACATTGGCGGGCTGATGGCAGAGCTCGCCGGCCGCGGGCAGGGCAATGAAGGCGCGCGCAGGCTCACTGGCCCGGAACGCGCCGCGGTGCTGATGCTTGCGCTCGGCGAACAATACGGCGGCAAGATCTTCAGCATGCTCGACGACGACGAGCTGCGCGAAATCTCCATCGTGATGTCGTCGCTGGGCACGATTGAAGCCGAGTCGGTCGAGCAGCTTCTGCTTGAATTCGTCGGCCGCATGTCGGCCTCGGGCGCCCTGCTCGGAAACTACGACGCCACCGAGCGCCTGTTGCAGCAGTATCTTGCGCCAGAGCGGGTCGGCGGAATCATGGACGAAATCCGCGGGCCCGCCGGCCGGAACATGTGGGAGAAGCTCGCCAACGTCCAGGAAGAAGTGTTGGCCAACTATCTCAAGAACGAATACCCCCAGACCATTGCGGTGGTGCTGTCCAAGCTGCGCGCCGAACATGCCGCCCGCGTGCTGGCGATCCTGCCCGAGGAGCTTTCCCTCGACGTCGTCAACCGCATGCTAAAGATGGAAGCGGTTCAGAAGGAAGTCATTGAGCGCGTCGAGCAGACGCTGCGCACGGAATTCATGTCGAACCTGTCGCAGACGCGGCGGCGCGACGCCCACGAAGTGATGGCGGAAATCTTCAACAACTTCGACCGCCAGACCGAAACGCGCTTCCTCACCGCGCTGGAAGAGGACAACCGCGAAGCCGCCGAGCGCATCAAGGCACTGATGTTCACCTTCGATGACCTGGTCAAGCTCGATACCGCCTCGGCGCAGACACTGATGCGCAATATCGACAAGGACAAGCTGTCGATCGCACTCAAGGGCGCGAACGAGACCGTACGGCAATTCTTCTTCAGCAACCTTTCTTCCCGCGCCGCCAAAATGCTGGTCGAAGACATGAAGCAAATGGGTCCGGTGCGCCTGCGCGATGTCGACGAGGCACAGGGGCATCTGGTCAACCTGGCCAAGGACCTCGCTGCCAAGGGCGAAATCCTGATCTCGAAGGGTCGCGGCGACGACGAAATGATCTATTGAGCCAGCAATGAAAGCGAAAGCGACGGCCAAATATCTTTTCGACGAAGATTTCGCCAGCGGCGAGAAGCCGACCATCACGGTGGTCGAGGCCGAACGTCGGCGCGCGGATGCCGAGTCGCAGGCCTATCGCCAAGGCTTCGCCGCGGGCGAAACCAAGGCGGAAAACGACATCGCCCAACGCAGCGCCGCCGCTCTCGCCGTCATTGCCGACGGCCTGGCGCGGCTCGACCGCGCGCTCGCCGATATCGAGGCAAGGCTGGAAACCGAAGCGGTGCAGGTCGCAGTCGCAGTAGGATCCAAGCTCGCACCCGAATTGATCGCCCGCGAGCCGTTCGCCGAGATCTCGGCCCTCGCCACCGAGTGCTTCCTGCATCTGGTGAAGACGCCGCATGTGGTTGTGCGCGTCGGCGCGGATATTTACGAGACGGCGAAGGAAAAGCTCGAGGCGATCGCAAGCTCGCGCGGCTTCGAAGGCCGTCTGGTTGTCATGGCGGACGAAGGCATGGCGCCCGGCGACTGCTGTATCGAATGGGCCGACGGCGGGGTCGCCCGCGAGCGGACCGCAACGCTTGCGTCCATTGACGATGTGGTCAGCCGCTACGTAGCGGCCCGCACGGCCGCTGAAAACTAGGGAATTTGGAGACCGACGCGATGAGTGACAACGACAGCAAGGAAGTGCCCCTGCCGGATCTGGAAGGCGGCAGCGAGATGGCGGCGGTCCCGGACGCAGGCTCGCTTTCGCCGAGCGAGAGCGACGACACGGTCAACCGCGGTGCCGCCGACCTCGAGGCAGTATTTGACGTGCCGGTGCAGGTTTCAGCCGTGCTTGGCCGCGCGCGGATGGAAGTCGGAGACCTGCTCAAGCTCGGACCGGGAGCCGTGCTCGAACTCGATCGCAAAGTCGGCGAGGCAATCGACATCTATGTCAACAATCGACTTGTCGCGCGCGGTGAAGTGGTCCTGGTCGAGGACAAGCTCGGCGTGACCATGACAGAAATCATCAAGGCAGACAGAAACTAGAAGGACAATTGTCATGCAACTCCTGATCGTCGGGACGCTGGGAGGCCAGCTCACCACCGCGAGCAAGATCGCGATGGACAAGGGTGCCTCCGTTACCCACGCCGAAAGCAATGAGCAGGCTTTGGCCGTGTTGCGCTCCGGCCGCGGCGCCGATCTCCTGATGGCCGACGTCGCTCTCGATATCCGCGATCTGGTCATGCGGCTCGACGCCGAGCGCATCCATGTTCCGGTCGTGGCCTGCGGCGTCACCAATGACGCGCGGGCGGCAGTCAAGGCCATCCACGCCGGCGCCAAGGAGTACATCCCGTTGCCGCCGGATCCCGAATTGATCGCGGCCGTGCTTGCCGCGGTCACCGACGATTCTCGCGACATGATCTATCGCGACGATGCCATGGCCAATGTGGTCAAGCTCGCACAGCAGGTCGCGGGCTCGGATGCATCCGTCCTGATCACCGGCGAAAGCGGCACCGGCAAGGAGGTGCTGGCGCGTTACGTGCACGCGCGTTCGGCGCGCGCCAAGAAATCATTCATTACGGTCAATTGCGCGGCGATCCCCGAAAACCTGCTGGAATCCGAACTATTCGGCCACGAAAAGGGCGCCTTCACCGGCGCGCTTGCGCGCCGCATCGGCAAGTTCGAGGAAGCAAATGGGGGCACGCTGCTTCTCGATGAAATTTCCGAAATGGACGTGCGCCTGCAGGCGAAACTGCTGCGAGCGATTCAGGAGCGGCTGATCGACCGTGTCGGCGGCGGCAAGCCGGTGCCTGTCGACATCCGCATCATCGCCACCTCGAACCGCAATCTGACGGAAGTCGTGCGCGAGGGAAAATTCCGGGAAGACCTCCTGTTCCGCCTCAACGTCATCAACCTGAAGATCCCGCCACTGCGTGAACGCCCGTCAGACATCGACGAGCTGGCACAGTATTTCGCGAAGAAATATTCGGAAAGCAACGGCTTGCCGGTGCGGCCCTTGTCGGCGGAAGCCCGACGCGCGCTCAACATCAATCGCTGGCCAGGCAATGTGCGCGAACTGGAGAACACGCTGCATCGCGCGGTGCTGTTGTCGAGCGGACCGGAGATCGGTATCGACGGCATCCTCATGCCCGACGGCACCAGGCTCGACCAGTCGCGCGGCACGGGAGCGGCCGCGCAGGCGGCCATGGCCGCCGAACAGGTCACGCGCAATCTTGTCGGCCGCACGGTGGCCGAAGTCGAGCGCGACCTGATTCTGGAGACACTCAAACATTGCCTCGGCAACCGGACGCATGCCGCCAATATTCTCGGCATTTCGATCCGCACCTTGCGCAACAAGCTCAACGAATATGCCGCCGACGGCGCGCCGATACCACCGCCCCATGGCGGCGAGCTCAAGGGCGCAGCGTAACGGCTGCGACCATTACGGCGTCTTGCGCGGCACCTCCGGTGCAAACAAATACGGTCCCGACCCGCTGGCTCGTTGAGCGTCGCCTGAAAAGCAAAAAGCCCCGCGCGATAGCCGGGCTTTATTGCTTCGAAATGACCGAAAAAATCGGTAACTAGGACTTTGGCGCATTGCGCGCATCGCCGGCGCTGTTCTTTTTCTTGTCTCGCTTGGTGTCGAGTTCAACCGCCTTCGCCATGAGCTCGTGGCCGATGGCTTCCAGCCGCTCGATCAAACTGCGTCCTTCGCGCGCCAGCCGCGTACAGCGGTCTGCTGCATCGACCAGGTATTCCTCTGTCTTCAGCATGTCATCTCCGTAACGATTTGCGCCCGGATATGCATATGAATTGTGTCCATACAAGGCTATTTTTTGCATGGCCCCATGCACCGCCGACCTGCATGTGATAATCGTTGGGGTTCCAACTACTTAGACAGAGCGTCAGAATGCCCACACTCTACAAAATCTGTCCTGTGCCGCTCTGGCACGAAGCATTGCGCACCGGCGTATTCCACGGTTCGGCAGTGGATGCGCGTGACGGATTCATTCATTTTTCTACCGCCGAACAGGTGGCCGAGACGGCGGCGAAGCACTTTGCCGGCCAGCGCGATCTGGTGCTGCTGCGCGTGGAGAGCAGCCGCCTTGGTGACAAGTTGAAATGGGAGCCCTCGCGCAGCGGTGCGCTGTTTCCGCATCTCTATGATGCGCTCGATTCGGCGGCCGTGACCGCGATCGATCCGCTGCCACTCGGACCTGACGGCCGCCACCAATTCCCTCCGCTCAACTCATGAGGCGGAAACAGGCGCCTGCCTACGCTGCGGCGCCGAGGCTCCCGCCCTCTGCCCACGGAGAGGACTGTGTGTTTTCTGACGCAGGTTTGGGCATAGGTGGCTCCGGAGCGGTATCCCGTTAACCCCGCGCTAACCATAAAATGGGCAAATATTGCCGGGGGTAATCACCCACCGCGGCGCGTTACTCCGGCACCTCTTGCGGTGCGCGGTTCCAGTTTCGATCACGTTCGCATTGTCCAGAGTCCCGGCCGCCGGGGGTGTAGCGGCAATTGCCAGGTCATTCCGCACGCATGAGCGATATCACCGCCGCACCTGCCTCCGCGACCACCGCGACCAGAAGCATCAAGCTGCCCGGCCTCGGCGAGGTCGGCGCCTTCATGAAGCGTGGCGACCTCGGGCTCGCCATCGGCGTGCTCACCATTCTGGTGGTGCTCATCCTGCCGCTGCCGCCGCTGCTGCTCGATCTGTCGCTGGCCATATCGATCATCATCTCGGTGCTGATCCTGATGACCGCGCTGTTCATCCACACGCCGCTGGAATTTTCTTCGTTCCCGACGGTGCTGCTGATCGCAACCATGCTGCGGCTTTCGCTCAACCTCGCCTCCACACGGCTCATTCTTGCGCATGGCCACGAGGGCACCGATGCCGCCGGCCACGTGATCCAGGCCTTCGGCAATTTCGTAATGAGCGGCAATTTCGTGATCGGCATCATCGTGTTCGCGATCCTCGTAATTGTGAATTTCGTGGTGATCACAAAGGGCTCCGGCCGCATTGCCGAAGTGGCCGCGCGCTTTCACCTCGATGCCATGCCTGGCAAGCAGATGGCGATCGACGCCGAACTCTCCACAGGCACGATCGATGAAAAGGAAGCGCGCCGCCGCCGGCAACAGCTGGAGGACGAAGGCAGCTTCTTCGGCGCCATGGACGGCGCATCGAAATTCGTGCGCGGCGATGCCATCGCGGGCCTCCTGGTGGTTTTCATCAATGTCATCGGCGGGATGATCATCGGTATCGCACAACAGGGCCTGAGCTTTTCAGATGCGGCGCATTCCTACACGATCCTTACGGTGGGCGACGGATTGGTCACCCAGATCCCGGCGCTGATCGTCTCCACCTCAGCCGGCCTGTTGGTGTCGAAGGCCGGCGTTTCCGGCGCCGCCGACAAGGCGCTGCTCAAACAGCTTTCCGGCTATCCGAAAGCGCTGGGCATGTCCGGCGCCGTGATGCTGGTGATGTCCCTCCTGCCGGGCATTCCGATGCTGCCGTTCGTGGCACTCGGCACCGGCGCCGGCGCACTCGCCTTCATCATGGACAAGCGCTCCAAGCTCGCCGCCGCCACCAAAGTCAAGAAGGCGGAAGTGGCAGCCAAGACCGAAGCTGCCGACGAGCCGATTTCGGCAGCATTGCGAATCGACGACCTCAAGGTGGAAATCGGCTATGCCCTGTTGCCGTTGGTCAATTCGCCGGACGGCACCGACCGCCTTACCGAACAGATCAAGGCGCTGCGGCGCTCGCTCGCGACCGAAATGGGCTTCGTGATGCCGGCGGTGCGCATCCTCGACAACGTCCAGCTCGACGCCAACACCTATGTCATCAAGATAAAGGAAGTCGAGGCCGGCAGCGGCAAGGTCTGGCCGGGCCAGCATATGGTCATGGATCCGGCGGGCGGCCAGGTGAACTTGCCTGGCACCCACACCACCGAGCCGACATTCGGGCTGCCCGCGACCTGGGTCGACGGCGCGCTCAAGGAAGACGCCTCGATGAAGGGCTACACCGTGGTGGACGCCGCCACCGTCCTGTCCACCCATCTGACCGAGTTGCTCAAGGGCAATATGGCCGAGCTCTTGTCCTATTCCGAAGTGCAGAAGCTGCTCAAGGAGCTGCCAAAGGAGCAGTCCGAACTGGTCAAGGATCTGGTGCCATCGCAGATCACGGCATCGGGAATCCAGCGCGTGCTGCAAATTCTCCTGGCAGAGCGCGTGTCGATCCGCGACCTTTCCACCATCCTGGAAGGCATCGCCGAGGGCGCCCCCGCTACCCGCAACCCGATAGCGCTCGCCGAGCATGTACGGGCGCGGCTGTCGCGCCAGATCTGCGCCCAGCACACCAGCCAGGGCGGCTACCTGCCGCTCATCGCGCTGTCGGCACCATGGGAGCAGACGTTCGCGGAATCCCTGATCGGTCAGGGCGACGAGCGCCAGCTGGCGATTCAGCCCTCCAAGCTGTCGGAATTCATCGCGCTTGTGCGCGACAAGTTCGAAGAAGCCGCACGCGAGGGTGAGGCACCGGTGCTGGTGACCTCAGCCGGCATCCGTCCATTCGTCCGTGGCATTGTTGAGCGTTTCCGCGCGCAGACACCGGTGCTCTCGCAGTCGGAAATCCACCCCCGCGCGCGCCTCAAGACGGTGGGAAGCATCTAGGTCGATCGAACTACTCGGCCGCCTCAATTGGCTCCATCTCGTCATGCGCATGCGCCCGCGCGCGAATGGCGTCGTCGCGGTGCTTGCGGTTGAGCGCGGCTTCCCCACCGGCGGTCGCGTGATAGAGGTCGAGCGCTTCCAGCTCGTTCCCGCGCAGTTCTGAAATTGCCGTATCGCTGTAGGTCCAACGGTCGGGTGCGGACGCGACTTCGCGCTTGATCGCGTTGATCTTGCGGTAAGTCGACCAGTAGCCACGGGCTTTGACCACGAGTTCTCTGACGGTGCGCGGATAAAACGTCAGTGGGCTCTCGACCGGCAGATCGGAACGCCGGTCGCGCCGGTACTTGAGGCGGAACATGCCGCCTTCCAGCGGGTGCACGCCCTCGAACGGGATCATTGTATTGAACCACAACAGCGACGACGTCATCGAATTGAGAAGGCCGAGCCTGTTGGCGCCGACCCGGCGCAAGATCGTGCGGATGTGCTCGGGTGTGTAATAGGCCTTCCATGCGGCGCGGTAGGCATCGTCCCATTCGGCATCCGACATTTTCGGATGGTGAGAGACACGGTGGTTGAGATCGTACCTGTTGAGGTCCGGGTGCATCCACACACCCTTTTGCCAGAGCACCTTGTGATCCTCGGAGCCGGGCAGCGGCGTGAGAAAGAAGAACTCCAGAATGTCGATCGGCAGTTCACGCTTGATGATCTCGATGTCGCGCAGAATCGAATCCTTGGTGTCGGACGGAAAGCCGAGAATGTAGCCTGCGAAGGTGAGTGCACCATGGGCGCGCCACTTCTGCAGCATTTCGCGATAGTCGGTGATCTTGTTCTGACGCTTCTTTGCGCCGATCAGATTGTCAGGATTGATGTTCTCCATGCCGATGAAAACGCGGCGGGCGCCACCCTTGGTCGCCTTCTCGATGAAATTCGGAATCTTGTGGCAGAGCGTATCAACCTGGATGGTGAAGCCGATGTCCATACCTTCATCGACTTTCAGCTTGATCATCCGGTCGCACAGTTCTTCCCAATGCTGATTACGGGCGAAATTGTCGTCGGTAATGAAAAATCGCTTGATACCCCGCGCATAGTTCTCGCGCACGGCGCGTTCGAGATCGTCGGCATTCCGGATGCGACTCTTGCGCCCCTGCACATTGATGATGGTGCAGAACGAGCATTGATAAGGACAGCCGCGCCCGAGATCGATGCTGGAGACGGTTCCGGACGTCCGCTGCACGATCTTCCTCGGCAGGATCGGCGGCGGCGTACCTTCAAGTGCGGGCAGATCGTTCATGTAATTGTAGAGCGGCTTGAGCTTGCCGTTGAACGCGTCGCGCAGCACCGCGTCCAGCCTTCCGTCCTCGGCCTCCCCGGCGAAGAATGAAATCCCCAGCTCCTGCGCTGCCCGGATCTCCTCAGGCGTTTCCGGCAGCATAGCGATGCAGCCGGAGACGTGAAACCCGCCAATGCAGACCGGCAGCCCGGCATCGATAAAAGGACGGGCAAGATCGATCGCACGCGGAAACTGGTTCGATTGCACGCCGACAAAACCGATAAGCGCTTTTCCGCCGGCCTTGCGGATCATGCGGATGATGCGGTCGGGCCGCACCCGCCTGTTGGTTTCATCGTAGGTGTGCAGATGCATATCAACATCGGGGCCGAGCACGCCGCGGCGCTGCACGTCCTCGGCGAGCCCGTTCAGGCACGCCAATGTGTTTGAGGGTATCGCCGAACGCAGCCATTGAATCGGATAGCCGTCGTCATCATAATGCGTCGGCTTGATCATCACGAAATGGAATGGCGCGCGATTGCGATCGACACCCGAATTTGCCATTACGCCCCCAAAACCGTCATCCGACAGCACCGCCGGCTCTCAACAAGGTGCGCCATTTCGACTGATAAGTCGAGTTTTGACGTTACCGCAGCCTGATTGCGCTCACACAGGCGCCGTTTGACCATGTTTTTAGCAAATTGGGTCGAGCCGCTGGCGGTATCCGGTTGTGATCCCCATATAATGAGCGAGTTTGGTCGGGCCTGCCTGCCCGCAAGTATTTGGAGATGGTAATGAACAAGTTCGATTATACGGCGCCGGCCGAATTGTTTCCCTCGCGCAATCGCAAGGTCGCCAGCAAGGTTAAGTATCGCCGCTTCGACAGTGCCGCCGATGCGATCCGTTTCGCGGTGGAGGAATTGCCGGAGCCACTGCTTCTTGGCGCTTTCATCGAAATCAACGAGGCGCGGCTCGGACACAAGGATATTCGCGCGCTTTACGAAAGCGAAAAATACCCGCTCAAGAAACGGGCGAGCTAGGCGCGCGTTGACGAAATGCGCCAATTGGCGTATTGGCACCATTCGCAACCAGGTTTTCGGTTCTGCCTTGCTCCGCTGCCCCCTTTTTTGGGCACCAAACAAGTCACCCAAAAAACTCGGATGTTTCGAATCGCACATGTGACGAGCGCTAGTGCGCAATTCAACTTAGGCAACGTATGATGCAAGGAGGCCGCTATGGCCACAGGTACAGTCAAGTTCTTCAACACTCAGAAGGGTTTTGGATTCATTACGCCGACCGACGGCTCGCGTGACGTGTTCGTGCACATCAGCGCCGTCGAACGCGCAGGCATGAGCACGCTCAATGAGGGCCAGCGCCTCACTTATGAAGTGGTGACGGAACGCGGCAAGCAGGCGGCTGCCAATCTGCAGAACGCCTAGGGTCGAAGCCGATCCAGAACCATCCGAGATCGCCCGGCCCCGCGCCGGGCGTTTTTGTTTAAAATGACCGCCGATCCGCGGGTCTGAGCAAACCGCCGAGGACAGAGATGACCCATCGATATTCTATCGGCCAGACGGTCTATTACGAGCCGACCTTCGGTAACGCCGCTGCCCGCGGCGCATACAAAATCGTCCGTCTGGTCCCGATCGAGAACGACAACAGGCTGACCTACAGGATCAAGAGCTTGGCGGAATCGTTCGAGCGCATCGCCGACGAACACCAGCTCAGGGGCGAAGATTGAATTTCGGCGAAACGTTTCGTCGCGCCCTCGCCGCCCTCACTGTGGCCTTCTCGGCTGACCGTCGCCTATACCATTTTACCTTTCCCGTCCCGATTTTGGTTCGCCGGTCGCCGATTCCCGGCCTTTCTCCTGTCAAAACAGTGGGTTTTCACGCGAATTTCAACGTTCCGTGATGCCGGATTGGGAACTGTGGTGCCGTACCTATGTTAGCCCCGGAAGCCGTTTGAACCTTTTTCGGGGACGGGCCGACAAACGGGGCATGACCTCGGAGGACGCTATGAATTGGTCCATGTATACCGCAGACCGGACCACCCACCTGAAGATCGTGGTGGTGGGGCTGGCCGCAGCGCTGCTGATCGCGGTGATCGGCATTTCCGCGCGCGAACTCAATCTCGGTACCGATATTCTGACCGCCAGAGGCCCGACCGTGCTCAAGGCCGGTGGCCCCGTGGTCTTCACCACCCGCGACAGCGCCACCGTGCGCTGACGCATCAATTCTCGACTTCGAACCTCCCCCCTTTGCGCCGCCTTTGCGGCGCTATTTTTTTGTGCAAGACAGCGCCTGCCCAAGGCCGGACATGCACCGTCATCCCTTTCGCAATTGCCTGATAGGCCTGTTTGCCGCCGGATTGCTGGCGGCCGCGCAACCCGCTTGCGCGCAGGACGCCTCCCGTTCGCCCAGCCCTCAAGCGATCGCGGCCTATCGGGTCAAGCTCGAGCAATATCTGCGCGCGCGCGCGGCATACGACCAGGCCGCTGACGCCTATTGGGACACAATCTCCGCCAAGCGAAAACAGCGCAACATCAATCGCCGCGACCACGTGCCGGTCCAGCTTGATGATTATGTGCTCACCCACCCGCCCGTCTATGCCGGACCGCCGCGGCCGATCAATCCTGCCGGGCCGGGCCCGCTGCCCGGCGAGCGGCAAAGGCCGCGCATCCCGGTAATCGCGGATTTCCTCCAGGCAGCGCTTGAGCAATTCGGCTTCGTACCGGTGCGGGTCAGTGAAATCGAATTCAAGCGCGCCTACGCCAGGGCGGCCCAGGCCGCCGGACTCACCCGCGAGCAGGTTGTCGGCGTCTACGCCTTCGAGACCGGCGGCAACGGTACCTATGAAAGCCAGCCTGGCGTATCGGCGACGCGTCAGAACGCAATCTCGCCAGCGGTCGGCTACAATCAGTTGCTCTCCACCAATTCAGTCTCGTTGTTCGCCGAGCATGGCAATCGCATCCTCACGGCCCTGCACCAAAAGGCCAAAGCGCGCAGCGGCAGCGCCAGACTGGCCCTGGAGCGCAAGATCGCGGCCGTGAAGCGCATGATCGCCTATACCCACACGGTGCCCCAGCGATGGAGTGACTTCGACCGGCTTGCCAAAACCACCGCCGGCGGCTGGGGCATTCATGCGACGGTCCTCGATATCGACATTGGTCCACTGTTGCAGGTGGAGAAATTGATGGACTCGGTCCGCTTCGCGCGCCTCAAGGGCCTCGGCCGACCGCTGAGCGCGGCCGAACTCGAATTGATGAACCTGACCGGCGACGGCAACGGCTTCGACATGGTGACCATGCCACAGGCCTTTCGCGAGCGCGTGCCGACGGCGAATTTTTTCCAGCAGAATGGCTATGAGCGCAATCCGGTGGCGCGCCGCACCGCCGTCGTGGCGGGCCTGATTGCGGAGATTCAAAGCCATATTGACCGCGCCGGACGCTCGCAAGGCGCCCGCGATCTCGCGGAAGCGTACTAGCCGTCGGATCGGCCGCGCTGGCAGGTCGCGCCCGGGATGACGATGCGAATTACCCACGCCTGACGGCGACGGACTTGCATTTGCCGCGTTGACATGGCCCGCTGCGGCGGCAGCACAAGGACCCCCGTCATGACTTGGGAATTTCTGCTCACCTCGCTGATCGTGATCGTGTCGCCGGGCACCGGCGTGCTCTATACCGTCGCCGCCGGGCTCTCGCGCGGTTCGCGCGCCAGCGCGGTCGCGGCATTCGGCTGCACGCTTGGCATCGTCCCCCACATGGCTGCGGCGATCTTTGGCGTCGCCGCGCTCCTGCATACCAGCGCCCTCGCCTTCCAGACCTTCAAGTATATCGGCGTCGCGTACCTGCTCTACATGGCCTGGAACGCACTCAAAGAGCACGGCGCGCTGCGCGTGGAGAATGAAATCGGCATCCGTTCGTTCATCCAGGTCACGATTCACGCCATCCTGATCAACGTCCTCAATCCAAAACTGTCGATTTTCTTCTTTGCCTTCCTGCCGCAATTCGTGAGCGGGCATGAACCCCATCCGCTCTCGCATATGTTCATGTTGAGCCTGGTGTTCATGGCGCTGACCTTCCTTGTCTTTGTCGGCTACGGCGTCTTTGCCGCCAGTATTCGCGAGCATGTCATTTCGCGGCCGCGCATACTGACTCTCATGCGCCGTATCTTTGCCGGCGCATTTCTCGCGCTCGGGATCAAACTCGCGCTGTCCGAGCGGTGACCGCACGATCTCACGGAGCCTTTCTTGCCCGACCGTAGTCCACCTCGCAGGGCCCGAAGCCTTGCCGTTCTCGCAATTTGCCAGGTGTTGGGCATGTCGCTGTGGTTTTCCGCAGCCGCCGTGCTCCCGGTACTCAAAGTGCAATACGCAATCGGTGGATTTCAGGCCGCGGCGCTGTCCAGCAGCGTCGCCTTCGGATTTGTCATCGGTACGCTGCTCAGCGCCATCCTGGGGCTGGCCGACCGGCTGAATTCGAGATTGTTTTTCTCGTGCGCGGCCATTGTCGGCGCGCTGGCGAATGCCGCCGGAATCCTGATCGAACCCACCGCCTTCGCCTTCATCGTCTTGCGCGTCGTGGTCGGCGCCAGTATTGCCGGAGTTTACCCGCTTGGCATCCGGATGGCGGCCACCTGGGCGCACGCTGATCTCGGTTTCCTGGTCGGTTTTCTGGTCGGAGCGACCACACTGGGCAGCGCCTCATCGTTCCTGCTGGCCGCGTTGGGCGGCATCGATTGGCGTTACACGATGCTGGGTGCTTCCGTGCTCGCCATCTGCGCCGCGCTGCTGATCCAGCTGTTTCAGTCAGGACCGCGTCACAGGCAGGCCACGGCGTTTCGCGCCCGCTATGTGCTCGACGCATGGCGCAAGCGTCCGCTGCGTCTGGCCAATCTCGGCTACTACGGACACATGTGGGAGCTCTATGCGATGTGGGCCTGGATCGCGGCCTTCCTCGAAGCGAGTTTCACCAGCACCGCGCCATCGATTGCGGCGCCGTTCTGGTCCAAAGTCTCAGCCTTTGTAACCATCGGTCTTGGCGCATTGGGATGTCTGGCCGGCGGCATCCTCGCGGACCGATGGGGACGCACGACGCTCACCATCGGCGCGTTGCTGGTGAGTGGAAGCTGCGCGGTGCTCGCGGGTTTCCTGTTCGGCAGTCCGCCTTGGCTGCTGGTCCCGTTTTGCATTGTCTGGGGAATTGCCGTGGTCGCCGACTCGGCACAGTTTTCAGCGAGCGTCGTCGAACTGTCCGACGCAGAGCATGTCGGCACCATGGTCACCGTTCAGACCTGCGTCGGCTTTCTGCTCACCATGGTGTCGATTCACCTGGTGCCACCAATCAACGCCGCGCTCGGGTGGCGCTGGACCTTCCTGTTTCTTGCCGCCGGTCCGTTTCTCGGCGCCTGGGCGATGGCTGCCCTTCGGCGCGATCCCGCCTCAGCAAAGCTTGCCGGCGGAAGGCGATGAAAACGAGGCGGCGCCGTCGCCGGCGCCGCCACAGGAAACTAGAGGAAAGAAATGTGACCCTTACGCCGTTGCGCTGCCGGTGGTGAAGCGGATGGCGGCGATCCGGTCGAGCTCGGCCTGCTCGCGGGCATTGGCGTCCGCCTTCTCGCGCGCGTGGTCACGCTCGTCGAGCATCTCGACCTTTTTCAATTCCTCGAACGCCTCGCCCAGCATGGCCTGGGCCTCATCCAGCTGGGCCTTGAGCTCGCCGGCCGAGCGTACGAGGTTCTCGCGCCGCACGATCGCGGCCTTGGCATAGGTCGGATAGGCGAAATGGGCGGGATCGTGGATGCCGGCGCGGTCCTGCTCGGTCTTGATCTCGCGGTCGAGTTCCGCCGCGATGCGGTCGAATTCGGCGATCATCGCCTCGATCTGGGCGACCTTGCGCTTCTTCTCGTCGACCTGAAACTTCTTCAGGCGGATAAGGGTTTCGCGTGACTTCATCGACTAGATACTCCCCAGAAGCCCCGAATATGCGCCCGCACGGCGATATACCAGCGGGCCCGTGCGGACATTCCGGACCGTTCAAGTGGCGGACTGTGGGGCAATAACGTTAGTTTTCGGTTTCTTCGCGCGTGAGGATTTGCTCGAGCTGCTGATATCCGTCTGCCATACTCGTTGCTTCTTCCTTAACTTGGGAGAGGAAGCCTTCGAGCGGCTTGTGCAGGGCAATAGCCTCATCCACCTCGGCGCTGGAGCCCTTGCGGTAGGCGCCGAGCCGGATCAGCTCCTCCATATCCGCATAGGTCGCCATGATCTGACGCGCCCGGTTGATGGCCGACAGATAGGCCGGGTCGGCCGCCCGCGGCATCGTGCGTGAGATCGACTTCAGGATATTGATGGCCGGGTAGCGCCCGCGCTCGGCGATGGCACGCTCCATCACGATATGGCCGTCGAGGATGCCACGGACCGCATCAGCGACTGGCTCGTTGTGGTCGTCGCCGTCCACCAGCACGCTGAAAATCCCGGTGATGGTGCCTGCATCGGTACCGGGCCCGGCGCGCTCGAGCAGCCTCGGCAACTCGGTGAAGACCGTCGGCGTATAGCCCTTGGCAGTCGGGGGTTCGCCGGCTGAAAGCCCGATCTCGCGCTGGGCCATGGCAAAGCGGGTAACCGAATCCATCAGGACCAGCACGTCCTTGTGCAGGTCACGGAAGAATTCGGCGATAGCGAGCGTAAGATAGGCTGCCTGTCGGCGCATCAGAGCCGGTTCATCGGACGTAGATACCACCACCACCGAACGTGCGAGGCCTGCCGGCCCCAGATCGTCCTGCAAGAATTCCTGCACTTCGCGGCCGCGCTCGCCGACCAGACCGATGATTGAAATGTCGGCCTTCACGTTGCGGGCCAGCATCGACAGCAACACCGATTTGCCGACGCCGCTGCCCGAGAAGATACCCATGCGCTGACCGCGGCAGACGGTGAGAAAGGTATTCAGCGCCCGCACCCCGAGATCGAGCGGCGCGCCGACTCGCATGCGCGCATGCGCTGGCGGCGGCGAATTGCGAAACGGATAGGGCGCGGGACCCGGTGGCAATGGCCCCAGCCCGTCGATCGGGTCGCCCATGGCGTTGATCACCCGGCCAAGCCAGCGTTCGGACGGACGGACCGCTCCGGCGCCGGTCGCCACCAGCGCGCGGCAGCCGCGACGCACCCCGTCGAGCGCCGCGAACGGCATGGCCAGCGCATGACCGCCGGAAAATCCCACGACTTCGCAGGGAATGTTGGGCTCCGCACTTGTCTCGATCGACAGCCGCGCACCCACCGACATGGCGTGGATCGGTCCGTCGACCTCCACCATCAACCCACGGACGGCAACCACGCGGCCATAGATCTCGACGCTGTCGAGATCGGCGATCTGTTCGGCGAGCGCTTTCATGATTTCAGGGTTCCGAAACAGCTGCGCCAGAATGGGAACCGCCATAAACGCGCCCTTAGGCTTACCGCCCCGGGGCCGTCTTTAACGGAGTGTTTACCCGCGTCGTTAATCATTGGGTCATCGTCCAAGGGACTCACGGCCGCGAATCGCCCGGCCAGGACGGAAGGGGCGAGTTTACTGAGTCGGTTAGGCCCGACTCTTAAACTGGAGCATGAACCGGGCCGTGGCCAAAAAACCACTCTCAGGCAATATCTTACGCCGATTCGGGTCGTCCTGCCTACAGCATGCTTGCGTGGGAGAATCAGGTTTTGTTAACCATGCCCGGATAGTGTCGAATCGGTTTGTCCCACAGCGTTTTTTCACACTCGCCGCCATTGCGGCGCTGACCTAGGGCCCGGCTGCGGCGAGAAGGGGACTGGCATGCGCGTTTTACTGATTGAAGACGACAGCGCGACAGCGCAATCGATTGAGCTGATGCTCAAATCCGAGAGTTTCAACGTCTACACCACTGATTTGGGTGAGGAAGGCGTCGATCTTGGCAAGCTATATGACTACGACATCATCCTTCTGGACCTGAACCTCCCTGACATGTCGGGTTTCGAGGTTCTGCGCTCATTGCGCGTCTCGAAGGTCAAGACGCCGATCCTGATTCTTTCCGGTCTTGCCGGTATCGAGGACAAGGTGAAGGGACTGGGCTTCGGCGCCGATGACTACATGACCAAGCCGTTCCACAAGGACGAGCTGATCGCGCGCATCCACGCCATCGTCCGCCGCTCCAAGGGGCACGCCCAGTCGGTCATCAACACCGGCGACCTGGTGGTCAATCTCGACACCAAGACGGTGGAGGTCGGCGGCCAGCGCGTGCATCTCACCGGCAAGGAATACCAAATGCTCGAGCTGCTCTCCCTGCGCAAAGGGACGACGCTCACCAAGGAAATGTTCCTTAACCACCTTTACGGCGGCATGGACGAGCCGGAACTCAAGATCATCGACGTCTTCATCTGCAAGCTGCGCAAGAAGCTCGCCAACGCCTCCTCGGGCAAGAACTACATCGAGACGGTGTGGGGCCGCGGCTATGTGCTGCGCGAGCCAAGTGAAGATGAAGCAAGGATTCCAGCTTAACGATCCACACGTTGCGTCTGCGTTCACGACTGAGCCCGATAGGGCTCTCCCCCAAACTCAAACCCCGCCGGAAACGGCGGGGTTTTTTTCTGACGCAATTCCTGATGCGGTGGCCGCAACGGCGCGAGCGTTCAGGCTGCAACCAGGACCGGAACCGAAAACAGCATCTCTCCCTCGGTATTCCTGACCTGCACCAGCGACCCGACCCAGTCGTCGGTCTCCGACCAGCCGAGGTCTGCGGCGATCAACTCCGCCATCTGGGCGGCATCTTCCGGCCGGGGAAATTCGCGGCCGTGATAGTCGTAAGACGGAGGAGGGTCGCGACGCAGAACATCAAAAAACAATCGCATGGACGGTGCTCCTGGAATCCAGATGAGCCACCCTACCCGATCGAGCCTTGTTTCCGGCTTATTCCGACAGTTCAAATTTTAATTCAATTCAGAGGACAATACGCGTTGAAGTGTCAGAAGCGGGACACTTGGTGCAAGACGGCCTACTTCGCCGCCTGCTGACCTGGCTTGATGATCCGGTAAAGCTGGAAGCGATCACCATCGGTAATGAGTTTCAGGCGCGTGGGATCCGGATTGGGCGCGTCATCCTCGGTGAACAGGACATAGAGATAGTCAAACTTGGTCCAGTTCAGCCAGAACGCCGGCATATTCCGCTGTGGATGGTCGGCCGCGAGCATGAGCTGAGCAAGCGAGGGCGGCACGCCGTCCCTGATGTCGGCGAAGTTGCGATATTGGGGCTTCACGTGCAGCACCTGCTTGCCGTCGACCGTGAATAGCGTCGTAACCAGCGCGGAACGCTCGATGGTGGCGATACAGGCGGCGTGCACCAGCCCCAGATCGCGCACGTCCTCGCCGAGCGAAGAGCGGTCGGCATAGGCGACCATCACCTTCGAGCCTGGCGCTATACGACGCACCGACGAACGAAACTCGCTGGTGGAATCCGACAATTGCGACCAGTTGACGTCGATCTCGATCAGCCGGCCGGCGATCAGAATTACGAGAATTACCATGGCAGCGCGGCGCACCAGGCGCCGCCGCAATTCCAGATCGCCACAGGCGAACAGCATGAAGGCGATACCGATCGGCACCCGCTGGTCGGCCATGTAGGTGTCGAACAGCAGCCGCGGCAAAGCGAGATAGACGACGCCGGCGACCACAATCAGCACGAACACCAGCGGATGAAAATGCAGCACGCGGTGGCGGACCGCCCAGACCATGCTGGCTATGAGCACCCCCAGCAGCGCGAAGGCGGCAATGTCGGAATAGTCGCTGATCACATACATCAACCCGTCGATCTTGCCGCGCTGTTCCCAGTGCGTATTGGCGACGAGCTGCATGGTCGGACTGGTATACAGCAGCGGTATCGCGGCCAGGAATGGCAGGCCGCCGGCAATGAAACCGGCAATTCGCCGCAGCCACGGTTCGCTTCGGCGCTGCCATAGCCGCAAGATCTCGAACGACAGCACGCCGATCCCGTAAATGCCGAGCGCGGACAGATGGCAGATGAACAACACCAACACGCTCGCGGTCGACAGCGCATAGCGGGCGGGCCAGGAGCGCTCACGCATGGCAACCCAGCCGGCCAGGGCCCACAAGGCGACGCCGACACCAAAGATGTAGTTCATCAGGCCGACGAGGAAGACATAATTGTACAAGAGCGGAAATGCGAACAGTGGTGTCACCGACCAGCGGCCGATCAGGGCGCGATTGAGCGCCAAGGTTCCGGAGATGATGAGTGCAAACATGCCGACGATGAACACCTGGCCGGCGAGATAGACATTCATCACGCGTGCAAGCAGCGGCACGATCAGGTCCATCGTCAGGTTCGGGACCACTTGCCAGTTGATATCGTAGAAACTCGCCAACTGCGGATTTTTCGCCAGCGTGGCGATCACATGCATGCGGGCGAGATGATTGACGTAATCCGACAGCGGCGGCAGCGGATGGGTCCAGACCGGTATCGATATCAGAAGAGTGAAGGCGGCGAACAACACGCCGACCTGCGGCGCCGAAAAGCCGTGCGAACGCAGGCGCGACGCCGGCGGCGACGACGCCGGCGCGATGATCGGTTTGTTCGGTGAAAGCATGTCCGTCCCGCTATACTCACTACCAGTCGTCGATCTCACCTGAACGGGCGATGAATAAGCCCCGGTTCCATCGACGGAAAACGGCAAGATTTCATGGCCGGAAGGCTTGTTGGGCAACCAGCATGGGGGGCCTGGGCAGGGCCGGAAGGCAATTCGCCAGGGCGCGCAGGGGCCCTGGTGTTCCGGCGTTGCCCGGGCGTTCAGGCCTTGGCCGCGAACTTGAGCACGTTGCTGGCGGACGCCGGGGCAACGTTGCGCATATAGAGCCCCCGCCGTTCGGGCATTGGCTTGAATGCGTCAGTCAGGCCCACGACGGTCTCGGCGGCGCCCAGCACCAGAAAGCCGTCAGCCGGAATTTGCCGTGCCAGCCGGTTGAGCACGGCGATCTTGGTGTCCTGCGCGAAATAGATCAGGACGTTGCGGCAGAACACGAGGTCGAAGTTACCGAGCGGCGAAAAATCATTGAGCAGATTGAGCGGGCGGAATGTCACCATCGCCCGGATTTCAGGCGCGATCTCCCAGGTCTCGCCCACCTGGCTGAAATATTTGACCAGTTGCTGGATCGGCAGTCCGCGCTGTACTTCGAACTGGCTGTAGACGCCGGCCTTGGCCTTTTCCAGCACCTCGCTGGCAAGATCGGTGGCAAGGATTTCCACGCGCCAGCCGGCGAGCATTGCACCCATGCCCTTGAGGATCATCGCCAGCGAATAGGGCTCCTGGCCGGTGGCGGCGGCGGTGCACCAGATGCGGATGCGTCGTTCGCGCTCGCGCGCTGCCATCAGCGCCGGCATGATGGTATCGCGGAATTGGTCGAACGGGATCTTGTCGCGGAAGAAGAACAACTCATTTGTCATCATGGCTTCGACCACCTCGACCGCAAGCCGACCGTTTTCGGCAGTCTTGAGCATGGCGACCAGCTCGGTCAGGCCGGCGAGCGCGTGACGCCGCGCGACCGGCAGCAAGCGACTTTCGGCGAGATACTGCTTCTCCGCCGAGAGCACCAGGCCGGAGCGGTCCTTCAGCAGCTTGCGCAGATAGTCGAAATCCTGCGGGGTCACAGGCGCTCCCCGGCAAACACTTTGGTGAGCTTGGGGGCGATCTCGTCGAGCGCCAACACGGCCGAGCACAGATTGGCATGCGCGACCTGTCCCGGCATGCCCCAGACCACGCTGGTGGCCTCGTCCTGCGCCATCACGTAGCCCCCGGCTGCAGTCAAGGCCTGCGCGCCGCGCAAACCGTCAGACCCCATGCCTGTAAGCACCAGCGCCAATGCCTTTGGGCCCCATACTTCGGCGGCCGTGGTGAACAACGGATCGACTGCGGGTTTGCAGAAATTGATCAGCGGGCCGTCCTCGATCACAATCACGGCGGTGCCGTCGCGACGTGCGACCTTCATATGTTTGCCGCCGGGCGCGATATAAATCGTGCCGGCATTGATCTCTTCACCATTGCGCGCTTCGCGAACCGGCACTTTGGCAATGCGCGCGAGATGCTCGGCCAGGATGGCGGTGAACGTCGGCGGCATATGTTGGGTGATCAACACGGGCGCGCGGTCCAGAACGCCGCCGAGTTGCGCCACAAGGGAGTTAAGCGCCTGCGGGCCCCCGGTTGAGGCCCCGATCAACAGTACGCGTGGCGGGTTCACCGGCATCGGGCGGAGCACCAGTTCATATTCGCCCTCGGGCGGAAGTACGCGTGGCTGCAGCGGCGGCGAAGATCGCGGGTCGAGCGGAACACGGGTGCGCGCAGTCGCTGACCGGAAGCGTTTGGAACGAAGGCCGAGCTGACGGATTTTCTCGATCAGGTCGTGACGGAATGTGGTCGAAACGGTGACTTCGCGATTGCTGGCGGGCTTGGGGATATAATCGGCGGCGCCGAGAGAGAGCGCCTTCAAGCTGATCTCGGCGTTGCGCCGGGTCAGCGTCGAAGCCATGATTACGACCACATCGGGCTTCTTTTCCAGCAAGATCGGCAAGGCGGCAATGCCGTCGAGTTCCGGCATGTCGACATCGAGGACCACCACGTCAGGATCGACACGCTCGATCTGGTTCACGGCGTCGCGGCCCGTGCGAAGCGAGGCCACGACCTCCAGGTCCAGCTCCGCCTCGATCCAGCGCGCGAACAGGCCGCGCACGACGACGGCGTCGTCCACGATCATGACGCGAATGCGCCGTCCGATGGCGCTATTGGCGGGGTGCGGTGCGACTGCGAGATTCATCGAACTTCCGATTGCCGGCCGTGAAATGGCGGCGAACTACGGCGATCAGATCAGTCCGACTTCCTGGAATTTCGCTTCCACGATCTCCTTGTCGAACGGCTTCATGATGTATTCGTTGGCGCCCGCATGCAGCGCGCGCGCGATGTGGGCGACATCGTTCTCGGTGGTGCAAAACACCACCTTGGGCATGTCGCCGCCCGGCAACCGGCGCAGCGAGCGCAGGAACTCGTAGCCGTCCATCTTTGGCATGTTCCAGTCGAGCAAGATTGCCTCAGGCAGATTGCTCTTGCAGGCTTCAAGCGCCTGTTCTCCGTCCTCGGCTTCCTCGATCTTGAAGTCGAGCCCTTCGAGAATCCGCCGCGCCACCTTGCGAATGACGCTCGAGTCATCAACGATCAAACAAGTTTTCATCACACACCCTCGCTATTCTGGCTCATTCACAAATTTCGCCGAACGCCTTGCAGTTCAGTTCCAAGTCACGCCGCGATCGCCTTCGCGCCGATATCAAGAATACGATCGACGTCAATCACGATGAGTAGTTGTCCGTCCAGGCGATGAACGCCGGCCGATACCCGCGCCAACGGCTCATCCAGATTAACCGGGTTCGGCTCGCGCTTGCCGTCGTCGAGCTTGAGCACCTCACCCAGGCTGTCGATCAGCAGACCGTAGGATTCGCCGCGCGACTCCACGCCGATCGCCATCGGCGAAGCATCACCGGTGCGTTGACCCAGTCCGAGACGGTTGCGCATGTCGACCAGTGTCACGATGCGGCCACGCAGATTGAGCACGCCAGCGATCTCAGGCGGCGCCATCGGAACCCGCGTCAGCCGTTCCGGCGCGAATACGTCCTGCACGCGCCTGATCGGCAGGCCAAAAAGCTGGCCGCCAATCATGGCGGTGACATACTCGGCCAGATTCTCGTGGGTATGATCGTGGCTCATGGTTTGCCCGTCATGCCGCGCGACCGACTTCGGTCTGCTCCTTGAGCGCCGCGATCAGACCCTGGCGGTCGAATTTGGCGACATAGTCGTGGAAGCCGGCCTGCCGGCCGCGCTCAACCGCGTCGACCGAGACCACCGAGGACAGCGCGATGATCGGCAGGTCTACGGTCTGCGGATTGCCGCGGACGGCTTCGGCGAATGCAAAGCCATCCATTTCGGGCATCTCGATATCGGTAATCGCCGCATCGTATTCGACGCCTCCCCCGAGAAGGCTCAGCGCTTCATGGGCGGAGGCGACCGCGGTCACTTCATAGCCGGCGGCCTGCAGCACGGGCGTGAGCATGTTGCGGAAGAAGGGGCTGTCATCGACCAGCAGCACCGAGCGCGGCTTGCGTTGCGCCGGGTGCTCCCGGCGGCGGAACCAGTCCTCGAAAGCAAGCGGAAGGAAATGGCCGACGTCGATGATTTCAGTGGCCTGGCCCTTGATGATGGCCGAGCCGAGCGCGCCGGGATTGTCGCTGCCGACCTGAATGTCCAGCCGGTCCTCGACGATGTCGACGATCTCGTCGACCACGAGCGCCATGGAACGGCTGCCGTCGGAGAACACCAGCAACGGCTGCGCGCCCTCGCCTTTCACCCGTACATTCTCGTTCATGGTGACCAGCGGCATCAGCTGGTCGCGGTACTGCACCATGTGACGGCCGTTCGAGAGTTCGATCTTGCGAGCGTCGATTTCCTCCAGCCGTGTGATGAGCGAAAGCGGCACGGCCTTGGGCTGAGCGGAGCCGGCACGGAACACAAGGAGCGACGTGGCCTCTTGCTCGGCCAAACCATGCCGGGTCTCGGAGGCTTCCGCGGTCTCCATCTGCGAGGTGGCCGTACTCCCGAGAGCCTGGGCGATGCCGTTGGGATCGACGATCATGATCACTGAGCCGTCGCCGAGAATGGTATTGCCGGAGAACATCGCTATGTGGCGCAGCTTGCTCGACATCGGCTTCACAACAATTTCTTCGGTGTGAAACACCCCGTCAACAACGATGCCGAAAGTCTGGCTGCCGACCTGGGTAACGACGATGAATCCGCTTTCGACGTTGTCGGATTCAGGCTCGATGCCGAGCAGATGACTCAACCGCGCAACCGGCAGTAATTTGTCGCGCAAGCGCAGAACCGCGGTGTTCTTGATACGCTCGACCCGGTGCTCGCTGCCGTTGCGCACGCGCACCAGTTCGACAACGGCGAGCTGCGGGATCGCAAAGCGGTCGCCGCCGGCCTCGACAATGAGCGCGGCAACGATCGCGAGCGTCAGCGGAATCTTGATGGTGAAGCTCAGACCAACGCCGGCAACCGACTTCACGTCGATGGTGCCGCCGATCTGGTCGATATTGTTGCGAACAACGTCCATTCCGACGCCACGGCCGGAAACACTGGTCACCGTAGTGGCAGTGGAAAACCCGGGTACGAAGATAAATTTGTGAATCTGGGCTTCCGTCAGCTTTTCGATTGCGGCCTCGGTGGTAAGGCCCTGTGCAATCGCTTTCGCTTTGATCTGTTCAGTGTTGAGGCCGCGGCCGTCGTCTGCGATCTGGATGATAATATGACCGCCTTCGTGGTAGGCCGAGAGGCGGATGCGTCCCTGGACCGGCTTGCCGGCGGCGCGCCGCTGTTCCGGCGATTCCAGGCCGTGGTCGGCCGAATTGCGCACCATGTGGGTCAGCGGATCCTTGATCAGATCGAGCACCTGGCGGTCGAGTTCGGTATCGGCGCCCTGCATTTCCAGTTCGATCTGTTTGCCGAGCTCGTGCGAAAGATCGCGCACGACGCGCGGCAACTTCTGCCAGGCATTGCCGATCGGCTGCATGCGCGTCTTCATGACGCCCTCCTGCAGCTCGGCGGTGACGTTCGATAACCGTTGCAGCGGTGTCTTGAATTCCAAATCCTCGTGGCGGCGCACGATCTCGAGCAGCTGATTGCGTGTGAGCACCAGCTCCGACACCATCGTCATCAGGTGTTCGAGCGTATCGACGGTGACCCGGATCGACTGGTTGCCGCCCTTGGCGGTGTCGTCATCCTTGGCACCGGCATCGGCCGGCGCAGATTTGGCGGATTTGATGACGGGCGGCTCGACTGCGGTTTCGCGGAATGCGCGTTCGAGATCGTCGAGCGAATCTTCGCCCGGGCGCAATGGGCGCTCGAGGACCTGAGGCGCGAGCGTTCCGACGGTGTGCTGCGATGGCGAGGGTGCGGGCGATGACGCAACCTTTTCGACCATTCGCTCCAGTTCCGAAATCAGATCGCGATCGGTGCCGTCTGGTTCGCGCTGTTCGCGTTCGAGCGACTCCAGGATCTGCTTGATGCGGTCGATGGTGGCGAGGATCAGCGTAACGGCATCATTGGTCGCGGGCAGACCGTCGCGAAACTTGCCCATCAATGTCTCGGCCGCATGCGCCAGCGCTTCCAGCCGCGGCAGATTGAGAAATCCGCAGGTACCCTTGATGGTGTGCACCAGCCGAAAGACGTTATCGAGGATCTTGGCGTTGTTCGGGTCCTGCTCGAAACGCACGAGTTCGACGTCGACGACGTCGAGACTTTCGTTCGTCTCGGTCACGAAT
Source organism: uncultured Alphaproteobacteria bacterium (assembly GCA_963828695.1). Taxonomy (GTDB): domain Bacteria; phylum Pseudomonadota; class Alphaproteobacteria; order Rhizobiales; family Xanthobacteraceae; genus Pseudolabrys. Next base: position 1,597,173 of record CAWHFS010000002.1, read on the forward strand.
TCTCGCAGCAGGTCGTCCATTGAAAACGCCTTCATCGACGGGCTTTGGACCCGCCTTCCACGCCCCCTCGGGAGCGCGGTCAGTGTGTCGATGAAGCGTTTAATTTTAGTTGCGGGTAGCCACCGCAAAATGCGGTTTTAACCACTCGTTAACGCGCAAAATCCCGTCAGCAAGCGTCGGTGGAACGCCTACTGGGCGGTGACCACGACCGCTTCACCATCCATAGCAATGGACGCCGTTACGCCGCTCGCCCTCGCCAGCAGACCGGCATAAAACGGCTGGATTCGATGAGCGTCGAGCCCCTCTGCACCGCCGTCGCCAGAAAGCAGCGGCGGCACGCCTGGCGAAATCTTGGCATTTATCCCGGCGGCGCGGACCTTGAAACCCATGGCATCACCAGACCCGATCGGCTCGACGGTCAGCTTGCCGCCGCGCGGGATCGTCTGGCCGGCGATCAGCAGCATGTTGAGCAGCAGTTTGACCCGGTTCTTTGCCAGCAGCGCGCGCGGCAGGTTCCAGGCCAGGGTGGTCTTGTCGTCCTCGAAAAATCCGCGCGCGATGGTCTCGGCGTCGCCCAGATCGATCTGGGCACCGGCGGACCCTGCAGCACCAAAAGCGATCCGACAGAACTGCAACTTGGTGGAAGCGGTCGCCGCACTTTTCGTGATCAGATCCATGGCAAAGGTTTTTGTCGCCTCGTCCTTTTCTTCGGCCAGAACTTCCAGCCCATTGACGATGGCGCCGACCGGGCTGATCAGATCATGGCAGACGCGCGAGCACAGCAAGGCGGCAAGATCGAGGGCTTCGATGGAAGTTCCGGACATGGACGGGTCTCCACTAAGCATGCCAAAAACTGGCGAATCGCTGGTCGCACCGGCTTGAGGGCGTGATACACCAGCATCGCTGGGACCGCCAAGGACTCTAAGCTTACGCAAGGACCCGCTTTGCGCTCGTCACCTGACATCTCGTCCGCCGAGGCGGCAGAATTGCTGGACGAATTGACGGCCATCGTCGCGCGAGCCAGCAGCTTGATCCGCGCAATCTCCCCGGCGGGCGTGCCGCATCGGCTCAAGCCCGACCAGTCTCCAGTTACGGCCGCCGATGTGGCTTCCGAGGTGGCAATTCTGCAGGGACTGGCACGGCTGCTGCCCGACGTGCCCGTCGTCTCGGAGGAAATGGCAAGCCGCACGGCTGCGCCCGCACTCGATGGCAGCTTTGTTGTGGTCGACCCACTCGACGGTACCCGCGAATTCCTTGCCGGGTCGGATGAGTTCACCGTCAACCTCGCAATCGTTACCCGCGGCACGCCGATCGCCGGTATCGTCGCCAATCCAAACCGGGGAAAGGTCTGGCGCGGCATTGTCGGCGGCAAAGCCGAACGCCTGCGTCTGCTGGAGGACGGCGCGGATCAAGCGCAGAGAATCCACACACGCCGCTGGCCTGACGAAGGCGCCATTGTGTCGCTGAGCCGTTCACATCTTGATCCACTCACCGATGCCTTCGTCTCCCGCCTCGGTCCCGTTACCCGCAGCCCCAGCGGTTCGGCGATCAAATTTTGTCAGATCGCCGAAGGCGCAGCCGATGTCTATCCGCGGCTGGCCACCACTTGCGAATGGGACGTAGCCGCCGGCCATGCCTTGCTCGTTGCCGCCGGCGGCATCGTGACCGACCCGCAGGGCGCCCACCTCATCTTCGGCCGCGCCGAACAAAACTTTCGCGTGCCGGCATTCATTGCCTGGGGCGATCCGATCAAGGCCGCCTCAATTGCAATCTAGAAACGCCTGGTTGATTCAATGCGCGACGGTACGGGCGACGTCCGGCCATTTGCGCGCCGCGGCTTCGATGATACGGGCGGGCGAGGCCAGAAATTCCGCTCGCGCTGCTTCGCTGTAAAAGAGATACAGGCGCTCGCCGGTCACCGACCAGAAGAGCGGATGACCCGGCACCGAATTGCCGCGGGCGATCGCCACAGGATCATAGCCGCCAAACACCGGCGTATAGACTTCCGGGTGCGCGGCATAGGCTGCGCGATTGCCCTCGTTGCGAAACCGCCAGACCGTACCGCCGACACGCAATTCCATATCCGGACGGCCGACCCTCGGCTTTCCGTCGACGAAATAAGTCACCGGGTCGAACCCGCTGATCGCAAGCCCGGTATTGACGTCGACCACGACCGGGTTTTCGGCCGTGCGCCCGTTCAAGGGTGCGAAAATACCCATGGAGACTGTAAACGAGATCAGCGCCCCAAGGGCCAGAGACGACTTTCGTTGCTGCCGCGCTGCAGTCATAGTTCTCAGGGACATTCGACCGATTCGGACCGCTTGCGCCGCCACAATACCGCCCTCGGCGTGAGCAACCGGTTAAGCGTGGGGCTGGGACCTCATTATCTGATGGAGCATCCGATGAGCGCTTTTTTGCGCCTTGCGGCCCTCACGCTGTGCCTCACCGCCCTGGGTGGCAATTGTGCGATTGCCCAGGTCGTGGCCCAAAGTCAGGTTCAGAATCAAGCCCAGAATCAGCCGCCGCCGCCACCGGCTCCGCATCGGCGCGACACTTTCGGACCGGACGAAATCGTCCGCGAAGGCCATCACTTTTTCGGCACGGTGTCGCGCGGGCTGGCGCAGGTGGTTGAGGCGGCCTTCAGGCGCTGGGGCGAACCCAATGGCTATATCCTGGGCCAGGAGGGCGGCGGCGCGTTCGTGTTTGGCCTGCGCTACGGTGACGGCAAACTGTACACCCGCAATGCCGGCGATCGGCGTGTGTTCTGGGAAGGCCCTTCGATTGGATTCGACTACGGCGGCGAAGGCGCCCGCACCATGATGCTGGTCTACAAATTGCCGGCGACCGAAGCGATCTATCAGCGCTTCGCGGGCATCGACGGCTCTGCTTATTTCATTGGCGGCTTCGGCATGACCGCCCTGACCGCCAACAACATCGTCGTCGTGCCGATCCGCTCCGGCGTTGGCCTGCGGCTGGGCGCGAACATCGGCTATCTCAAATTTACCCGGCAGGCGACCTGGAACCCGTTCTGAACCGGCCGACGCCCGCTTCACCTGTCACGGCACGATTTACGCAAGCCGCCGGGGGCACAAGCGCCGGTTTAGGATATTCCTGGGTCGCGCTGGCAGCCATTGGCTGTCCGTGCCATTGTTAATGGAAACGTGAGTGAGTTGGAGGCGAGGTTCATGATCGAACCGATCATGTTTTTCGGGATCGGCTTTCTGGTCGCAGCCCTGATCGGGCTCGTCGTCATTCCCCTCGTTCATGGCCGCGCGGTCCGCCTGACCATGCGACGGCTTGAAGCTGCAACACCCCTGTCGATGGCGGAAATCCAGGCCGACAAGGACCAGCTGCGCGCAGAGTATGCCATGTCGACGCGACGGCTCGAAATGAGCGTCGAACAATTGAAAGGCAAGACCACCAGCCAGCTTGCCGAAATCGGCAAGAAGGGCGACGCCATCAACCGGCTGAAGATTGAACTGGGCGAAAAGACCGCCGCGATTTTTGCGCTGGAAGCGCGCGACAAGGCACTGCGCGACCAGTTGCGCGCGACTGAAGAGGAAGTCGCCGCGAAGACCAGCGCCCAGCACGATACCGGGCGCGCATTGTCCGCCAGGGAAGCGGAACTTGAAAAATTGCTGGGCGAACTGGACGAGCGCTCGAACCTCGCCGACGCGCAGAGAATAGAGATCATCGCGCTCAAAACGCAGGTGGAGGCCCTGAAGGATCGCCTGACAAACGCGCGCAATGAGATAAAGGCGGTGGAAGACCGCCGCGACGCGGAGCGGGTCGAATTCAAGGCAGCGACAGAGGAATTGGCGCAGGAGCGTGGCCGGGTCGAAACTCTCGGTCGCCGCATCGGCGAACTCGAACAGATGCTCGCGGCACAGACAAAAGAGGCTGAGCTGCTCGGCCGTCGCGCCCAAGACCTTGAAAACCGGCTTGGCGAGCAATCGCGCGTGCTCAATGAGAGCGAATTCGAGCTCAAGCGGTCGCAAAACGAACTCGACGTCGCGCGCAAGGTCGAAAGCGATCTACGCGCTGCCATCGCCGAGATCGAAGGCCGATCCGGCGCGACCGCCACGAAGCTCAATGCAGAAAACGCCCAGCTATCGGCTGACCTCAGCCACGCCGTGAGCGAACGCGAGCGCCTGACGCGTGAACTCGCAGCAATGAAGCGCGAGACCGAGGAAACCTGGGCGTCGGAGCGGGTAGAAAACGCATTGCTGCGCGAGCGCATCAACGACGTCGCGGTGGAAGTGGCGCGGTTGGCCTCGGCGCTGGAAGGGCCGGATTCGCCAATCGACGCACTTCTTGCAACCGAATCAAAGCGGGATCACGCCGGCATCGGGACCGTGGCTGCGCATGGCACCAAACTCGCCGGGGCGCCGTCGACCAATGGCGATCTCGCCGAGCGCATCCGTGCGCTGCAAAACCACACGTCACGCGCACCGCTCGGCAACAAGCCGACCACCCGCAATTAGCCTCGGCTGCCGCCCCAGCTTGACTCCCCATCCGGGGCGCTCTTTATATCGCCCGTTTGCATCGGTCGGGCGCTTAGCTCAGCGGGAGAGCGTTCCCTTCACACGGGAGAGGTCGAAGGTTCGATCCCTTCAGCGCCCACCATTATGCCTCGCCCCAGATCGTGCGGGCTGCTTCAACGATCAAACCCAGTTTTGCGCGTTCGTCGTCCTCGGTGAGCGGATTGCCGGCGACGGTGCTGGCAAAGCCGCATTGCGGGCTAACGGCCAGGCGATCGAGATCGATATAGCGGCTCGCTTCGTCGGTTCGCTTTTTCAAGGCATCGACCGTTTCAAGGACCGGCGTTTTCGTGCTGACAAGTCCGAGAACGACACCGCGGTTCTTTGGAACGAAACGCAGCGGCGCGAAGTCGCCCGCGCGCGAGGTGTCGTATTCGAGCAGGAAGTGTGTGACCCTGGTATTCGAGAAAAACCTCTCGGCGACAAATTCATAGCCACCGGCACCGAGATAGTGCCCCTTGAAGTTGCCGCGGCACATGTGGACGCCGATCGCCATGTCCGAAGGGCACTCCGCCACCGCCTGATTGATGCTGTCTATATAGAGGCCGACCAGCGCGTCGGGATCGCTGCCGACGGACTTGATCTGGTCGCGGATTGCGGGGTCGCACAGTAGAGCGACCGCGACCTCGTCGAGCTGGATATAGCGGCATCCGGCCCTTGCAAGTTCGGCGATCTCCTGCCGGAATACTGTGGCAAGGTCGGCGAAGAAGGCGTCGACGTCGCGGTAGACGCTTTTGTCGGCGAAAGCGTCGCAACGGTAAAAATGCATGGTCGACGGCGCCGGCAAGGTTATCTTCCCGGTCACCTTGGTCACCTTGGTCACCTTGTGCAGGAACTCGTATTCGTCGAGTGCGAGCGGCTGACGGCGGCCGATCTTGTCTTTCGCAAAAGGCGCGGTGAACGCGACCTTCTGTCCCTCGTCGTTGCGGAACTTGAACGAGGCCGGCTTGATCTCGAAGCCTTCGGTGCGATCGACGAAGCGCCCCCAATAGGAGCCGCGGCGGAATTCGCCGTCGGTCACGACCTTCAGCCCGACCGTCTCCTGCAGCGCAACGACGTCGCGAATGCAGTCATCCTGGAGCTTCGAAAATTCGGCATCGCCGAGCTCCCCCGCAGCGTGGCGGCGAAACGCCTGTTTGAGGGCCGCAGGCCGCAGCAGGCTACCGACATGATCGGCGCGGAACGGTGGACGCCCACTGGCCTGTTGACTCATCGACTGACTCCCGGCCTATAAATTCTATAGGATCATAGATAGTATTTAGCGCAGCGGTGTGGCACAATTCAATGCCGATGTCCGAATTTTCCAATTCTGCAGCGCAGCACATCGGTCAGGGCGTACCGTCAGATGGCAGTCGTCAGCTTCCCACTGAAGGGCCGGGCCGGTCGTCAGCGCCGCCGCAAGCCGGAAATTATTGAAGCGGCCGCCCGTGTCTTCGCAGAACGCGGATTTCACGGCACCACGACGCAGGACATTGCCGACGTGCTCGGGATTCGACAGGCGAGCCTTTACTACTATTTTCCGTCGAAAGAAGCTGCGCTTGAACAGGTCTGCCTCAAGGGTGTCGAGGGCTTTTTTGAAGCCGCCAAACTCATCGCCAACTCCTCCGCGAGTGCACGGGAACGCCTGTCTATAATGATCAATTCGCACCTCTCGCCGCTCGCCGACCGCGGCGATTTCGTCAAAGTGTTCCTCAACGAACGCCAGCATCTGCCGACGGAGAGCCGCCGGCGCGTCGGCCGCTGGTCACGCGGTCTCGAACGCATTTATGAGGATGTCATCAGGGAAGGCATTGCGAGCGGTGAATTCCGCGCCGATCTAAATCCGCGGGTTACCACGCTTGCCGTACTCGGTATGTGCAATGCGGCAGCCAGTTGGTATCGCAGGGAAAATGTCGGTATCTCCCTGCTGAGCGTGGAATTCGCCCGACTGATCGTCGACGGATTGGGCAAGCGTGGGAAGGCGCAGCTGCCGCGCGCAGGGCGTCCGCGCCGCGGACCGGACCGGTAGCAATCTAAATTTGATTGCGCTATAGAATTTTGAGGAAACGTGCAAGGCAGCGACCAATGACCGGATCGAGCACGGTCGAACGCGAGAAGCTGCGCCGCACTACCGCTCCACACTTGTTGTGCGAGCGCGCGCGCGCAAACTCGGATTCCTCCGTGGCGTTCCGCTCCAAGAAATTCGGCATCTATCGCGAACGGAGCTGGCGCGACTATGCCGGCCTCGTCGCCCGCGCCGCCCGCGTTCTGCAATCGCTCGGCCTCAAGCGCGGCGAACGTGTCGCCATCATGGCAGATGTCTGCGAAGAATGGATGATCTGCGATCTCGCCGCGCAGTCACTTGGCGCGATTGTCTACGGTATCTATCCGACTGCCGCGCCCGCCGAGGTCGCGTATCAGATGCGCGACGGCGGCGCTTCGATCTTCATCGCCGAAGACCAGGAATACGTCGACAAGGTTCTGCCGCTGGCTGACGACCTCACGGACCTGCGGGCCATTCTGGTCATCGATGATTCCGCGATGTTCGGCTATGACCACCCCAAGCTGCACAGCTTCGACAAGCTCGCGGCCGGCGAACACGGCGACATCGCCTGGCTCGAATCGCAAATCGCAATGTTGTCGCCCCACGATCCAGCCTTCATTGTCTACACCTCCGGCACCACCGGAAATCCCAAAGGCGCACTCGTCACACATGGCAAGCATCTTGCCGCCGCCGACACCGTCGTTGCGCAATATCCGACGTTGCGCGACAAGCCGCATCGCACCGCCGTCTACTTGCCGATGTGCCACGTGCTCGGCCGTGACGTCGCCATCACGCTGCCGCTGATTTCGCAGCTGGTGCCGCATTTCGGCGAAGACCCGGAGGATTTTGCTACCACGCTGTTCGAGGTGGCCCCGACCGCCCTGTTCACCGTGCCGCGCTATCTCCAGAAATTCGCCTCCCATGTGCTGGTCGGCATCCTCAACTCCAGCGCGCTGAAGCGCTGGACCTATGACGCCGCGGTGCGCTTGGCGCGCGGCTACACGCAGCGGCTCTGGGCCGGCAACGTATCGGCGGTCGAAACCACCGCCTATCGCCTCCTGCACGCGTTCGTCTTCGCGCCGATCCTCAACAAGATCGGTTTCGACCGCGTCGAACTGGTCGTCAGCGGCGGCGCCTCGCTGCCCGCCGAGACCGGCGCGCTCTGGCATTTTTACGGCGTCAATGTGGTCGAAATGTACGGCCAGACCGAGGAGGCAGGCGGCATCATTGCCGGCCAGCGCGGCCCCTTCCCCCGTCCGGGCAGCGTCGGCACACCGGTCGATGGCATCGAGGTCCGGCTCGCCGACGATGGCGAGGTGCTGGTCCGCAGCCCCGACCTGTTTGAAGGTTACTGGAACAGTGACGAAGCGACGCGCGAGGTCAAAGGCGCCGACGGCTGGCTGCGCACCGGTGATGTCGGTGAGTGGCGCGACGGTTCGCTGCGGCTGATCGATCGCGCCCGCGATTTCATTGTCACCGCCGGCGGCAAGACCATCTCGCCGTCCTTCATCGAGAATGCGCTGCGCGCCAGCCCCTATGTCGCGGAGGCGGTCGTGTTCGGCCACGGCCGCAAATATCTCACCGCGGTCATCGAGATCGATTTCGATACCGTCGCCGACTGGGCGCGCGCTAACGACGTCGCCTATACCGGCTTCACCAGCCTGACGGTGCATGCGCGGATCGCGAAGCTGATCCAGACCGAAATCGATTCCGTGAATTCCGGCCTCGCCCGCGTCGAACAGATCAAGGCGTTCCGCATTCTGCCGAAGGCGCTCGATCCCGAAGAGGAAGGCGAGCCGGTAACGCCGACCCGCAAGGTCAAACGCAAGCTGATGTACGAGCGTTTCCGCGAACTGGTCGACGCGATGTACGACGACAGTGAAGACCGTCTGATCGCCGCCGGCGCCGGCGGCGCGCTGACGCCATAACGAACGACGCAAACAGGGAGGAAACCATGATCAAGAAACTGCTGCTGGGCGCCGTCGCGGCCTCGGCTCTGGTCCTGCCGGCCGCCGCGCAGGATGCCTATGTTGTCGGCCTGACCGGAGCGCTGACCGGTCCGCCGTCGAGCACCTATGCGCCGGCCGTCGAGGGCCTGCGCATCTATATCGACCGTGTGAACGCCGCCGGCGGCGTCAACGGCAAGAAGATCAAGCTCATCCTGGAAGACGACGGCGCGCAACCCTCGAAGGCGGCGGCCAACACCAAGAAGTTGATCACGCAGGACAAGGTCGTTCTGATGGTCAACGCGAGTCTCTCCTCGACCTACGCGCCGGTAATCTCGGAGAGCAAGAACGCCAACGTGCCCCTGCTGTTCGCCAGCGGCGTCTGCCCGAAGAGCGTTTATCCGCCGGCCGATCCGCTGCAGTTCTGCACCACCGGCTACGCGGCAAACTACGACAGCCAGGCGGCGCTCGACTTCGTCAAGGCACATGCCAAGGGCCCGGTGAAGATTGGTTTCTCGGCGATGGCGATCCCGCTGTCGCGCGGAGAGATCGACCACGCGGAAAGCCTCTCGAAAACGATGGGCATGACGCCGGTCGACAAGGAGGTGATCCCGCCGCCGACCGCCGACTACACGCCGTTCGCCACCAAGCTCAAGGATGCCGGCCCGAACTGGGTCTATTCCTGGGCGCCGTGGGTGACGCAAGTCCGCACCTTCGAGGCTCTGCGCAAGCTCGGCTGGAAGGACGACATGATCGCCTGGGCGCATCTTGAATCCGAACGTGAACTTCCGCGCCTGAAGGACGGCAATTTCTACGTGATCGGCGCCAACGCGCTGTTCCAGGATAATCTGCCGATCCACAAGGAGATCGCGGACGCCGCCAAGAAGGCCGGATCGAAATATCCGGCAACGATGATGACCGAAGGCTGGATCGGCGGCATCGCCATCGAAGCGGCGCTCAAGGGCGCCGGCTGGCCGGCCGATCCCGCCAAGGTTCGCGCCGCAATGGAGAACCTCAAGCTCGACACCAAGGGCCTGCGCGGCAGCGACATTGTGTGGAACAAGACCAATCACTTCCGCACCAAGCTCAACTACCGCGTCTACAAGTGGGACACCGCGAAAGCGAGCATCGTGCGGGTGCAGGACTGGAAGTCCTACGACGTCAAATAAGGTCATCCTCCCCTGCCGGCGGCGGCGTATCATTCGCCGCCGCCGGTCTTTGTTTCTATGGACGTTGGGATGAACTGACGTGCAACTGGTCGTCAACATCGTTGTTCTGGCCTCGATCTACGCACTGATCGCGTGCGGCTATGTGCTGATCTATCGCGTCAGCCGCGTACTCAATCTGGCGCATGGCGAATTGATGATGCTCGGCGCCTATTTCGTGCTGGCGACCGCCTCGCTGTTCACCAACCACCCCGCCATCGCGCTGGCCGCCGCTGTCCTGCTCAGCCTGCTCACCGGCGGTCTCGTCTATGTGTTCCTGATGCGCAAGATGACTGGCGAGATGGTGCTCGCGGCCATTCTCACCACCGTCGCGCTCGGTATCCTTATCAAGGGCTTCGTGGTGCTGATCTGGTCGGCGCAGCAGCAATATCCGGCGCAGGCACTCGGCGTGCCGAATCCGTCGCTCGTGATTGCCGACGCGCATATCTCGCTGTGGTCGGCCGTTCTGGTCGGCGTCAATGCCGCGACCTACGCGGCGCTATTCTTCTTCCTGCGCTTCGGCCGCTGGGGCATGCGGATGCGCGCGGCCGGGCAGAATCCGCTGCTCGCCGCGCAGCGCGGCATCAATCTTCACGGCATCTATGCGCTCGCCTGGGGCCTTTCGACGCTGACCGGCGCGCTCGCCGGCATCCTGATGGCGCTCGATTCCGGCCTCACCAACATCATGCCGATCATCGGCCTGAAGGCCTTTCCGGCCGCGCTGGTCGGCGGGCTCGACAGCCTCGCCGGCGCCCTGCTTGGCGCGCTGATCGTGGCCGGCGCCGAAGTGCTGCTCATCTATTATGTCGATCCGCTGCTGTCCGACGTGGTGCCGTTTCTGGTGCTGATCGGCATGCTGATCGTGCGGCCGTGGGGCCTGTTCGGCACGCGCGAGGAACTCGACCGTGTTTAGGCCGGCACCGCGCGCCAGCGGCTATTTCCGCACCACTTACGGCGAAGACGCCGCGCTGCTGCAAACCCGCACCGAAATGGCCAGCCTCGCGCTGTTTCTGGTTGCGCTTGCCGCACTGCCCTTTCTGGCCTCGCCCTTCATTCTCGACCTCGCTTGTCAGGTACTGCTCGCCTCGATCGGCGCGCTGTCGCTGATGCTGCTCACCGGCTATGCCGGGCAGATCTCGCTCGGTCATGCCGGGCTGATCGCCGCCGGCGCCTTCACCACCGGCATACTCGCCCGCGAAATCCACGCGCCATTCTGGATCACGCTGCCAGCTTCGGCGCTGACCGGCATCGTGCTCGGCTTCATCTTCGGGCTGCCGTCGCTGCGCCTGCGCGGGCTCTACCTCGCCGTCAGCACGTTGGCGCTGCATTTCATCGTCATCTATTTCGGCGGCGAATATGAGACGAAGCGCGGCTTCTCGACCGGTATCGTCGTCGATCCGCCGAGCCTGTTCGGCGTCGCACTGCGCGATGGCCGCGGCTGGTATTTCGTGCTGCTCGCCGCGGCGGCCTGCTGCCTGCTGATCTGCATCAACCTGTTGCGCAGCCGCAGCGGCCGCGCCTGGCGTGCGATCCATACCCGCGAGACAGTCGCCGAAGCGCTTGGCATCAACGTCGCCCGCTACAAGCTGCTTGCCTTCGTCATTTCGTCGAGCATGACCTCGGTCGCCGGCTGCCTGTTCGCCTACTATCGCGGCTTCGTCTCGATCGAGGCCTTCGACCTGTTCCTGTCGATCCAGTACGTCGCCATGATCATCATCGGCGGCATGGGTTCGCTTCTCGGCGCCATCCTCGGCGCAGTGTTCGTCGTCATTTTCCCTTACGTCATCGAAGGCCTGCTCGGCCTGCTGCCGAACGTGCAACGGCTCGCCGGTGACATCTTCGCGGTCAACTACGCCTCGTTCGGCGTGGTGATGATCCTGTTCCTGGTCCTCGAGCCGCTCGGCCTGGTCGGCATCTGGCACCGTATTCAGAACTACTTTCTGCTCTGGCCGTTCAAGCAGCGGCCGCTCGCCGGGAGCCGCAAATGACCGTGCCGCTTCTACAGATCGAGAAGGTTGAGGTCGTCTACAAGCGCGTCATCACTGCTGTGCAAGGTGTCACGCTGTCGGTCGGCGAGCGGCAGATCGTGGCGCTGCTCGGCACCAATGGCGCGGGGAAAACCACGACCTTACGGGCTATTTCCGGCTTTCTTGGCCTCGATGATGCCCGTGTGACCGAAGGCGCCATTTCGTTCGATGGCGCCCGCCTCGAAAATCGGCCACCCCACGAAATTGCCGGCAAGGGCATCGTCCTCGTCCCCGAGCGCGAAAAGGTGTTTCCGAACCTGACGGTCGCCGAAAACCTGACCGCCCCGGTCGCCCATGGCGGCGGCAAACATCGCCGGCAGGAAGAGCGCATCTACCACTTCTTCCCGCGTCTCGCCGAACTGCGCGCCCGCATCGGCGGCCTTCTCTCGGGTGGCGAACGGCAGATGCTCGCCGTCGCCTCGGCGCTGATGTGCCACCCGAAAATCCTGCTGATCGACGAACTGTCGCTCGGTCTCGCGCCGATTGTGGTCAACGATCTGAAGCAGCGTCTCGTGGCGATCCGCGACGAACTCGGCATTTCCATCCTGCTGGTCGAGCAGAGCGCGGCGGTCGCGCTCGAAATTGCCGACTATGCCTATGTGATGGAAAACGGCCGCATCGTGCTCGACGGCGATCGCGAACGGCTGCAGGGCCACAAGGACGTGCAGGAATTCTATCTCGGCGGCGCCGACGGCGAGCGGCGCAGCTATCGCGACGTCAAGCAATACCGCCGGTCGCGGAGGTGGTATGGCTGAACTCGCGGTCGATCATCTCAGCCTGCGCTTCGGCGGCCTCACCGTGCTCGACGACATTTCATTCGCGGTCGAGCCGGGCGAACTGTTCGCCCTGATCGGCCCCAATGGCGCCGGCAAGACCAGCGCGCTCAACTGCATCAGTGGTATCTACCGCGGCGACGGCGCCATCCGTTTCCGCGGCGAGAGCATCAATGGCCTCCCGCCGTACGAGATCGCTGGCCGCGGCCTTGCCCGCACCTTCCAGCATGGCGAATTGTTCGGTCAGATGAGCGTGCTCGACAACCTGCTCACCGGGCGCCACGCCCGGATCAAAACCAATCCGATTGCCGAAATGCTCTTTCTGCCGAGCGTGCGCCGCGCCGAGATCGAACACCGCAAGGCGGTCGAGCGCATCATCGACATCGTCGATCTCGAGCGCTATCGCCACGCGCCGGTCGGCTCTCTGCCGTTCGGCATCCAGAAGATCGTTGGCTTTGCCCGCGCGCTGGCGCTCGAACCCGCCATCATCCTGCTCGACGAGCCGTCGGCGGGGCTCAACCGCGAGGAGCGCGAGGACCTTGCCCGGTATATCCTGCGCATCAAGCACGAGTTGAAATTGCCGATGATCTGGATCGAGCACGACATGCAGATGATCGCGGACCTCGCCGACCGCATCCACGTCCTCGACTACGGCCGCACCATCGCCGAGGGCAGTCCAAATTCCGTACTCAACGATCCGAATGTCCGCGCCGCTTATCTTGGAAAAGCCTAAGCCCAGGAGAGTCAGTGGAGCGCTTTTGTAAAATCCGCGGAATCGCGGAGCGCAACATGTATTGATCTGAAATTCGACGCGCCCTGTTTGTGTACGGTTCGGCCAGGAAACCCGTCAGACCGTGTCACCCATGCGGGTTGCTTCCACAAAACGTTCGGTGGAATCGTCGACACTGCGGCCGGCGCGGCCGCGCGGGGCATGAATATAAAGTTGTGCACCCTTCCTCGCCGGCGCCCCATGCGCAGGTTGAGGGACCGGCGGCAACGGCAGCTCATAGTCGACCTGGCGCTTGTGGTCGGAAAGTACAGCGTTGATGTCGTAGACCTTGTCGTACATCATCATGCCGCGCACGTAATTTGTCTGTCCGCGCAGCAGACATGACACCGCGCCGAATGCGACGCTTGGTGCGCTGCGCCAGTTCAGATGCTTCCGGTAGAGCACACGCTGGGTACTGATCAATTCGCGATAGAACACGTCAAGCGGCAGTTTGGTCGGCAATACTGCGTGCTGAATATCGAAAAGGCGGTAGTCGCGCGACTGCAGGCGCCGCTGCTCGGTATGCCAGCTCTCGGTCCCGGGATAGGGCGTGTTGACGCTGATGTTGACGATCTCCGGAACCTCCATGCACCATTCGCGTATGGTGGCGAACCGCTCCTCGTCCCAGTCGGGATCGGCGATGAGGTTGACCGCAACCTTGATGCCGAGCGAACGGGCAAACTCCAGCGCCTCAAAATTGCGTCCAAGCGGAATGCGCTTGCGGTACTTGCGCAAGCCCTCTTCGTCGATGGCTTCGATGCCGAGAAACATGAAGCTGAGGCCGAGCGTCTTCCAGAATTTGAAGACGTCCTTGTTCCGCAGCAGCACATCGCCGCGCGTTTCCAGATAATATTTCTTGCGGATGCCCTTTTTCGCCAGTGCCTCGCCGATCGTGAAACCGTGGCGGTCGTGGATGAAGGCAACATCGTCGACAATAAAAACGCCCGGCTCTCGGATGGAAACGAGATCTTCGACGACACGTTCGGGGCCCACCAGCCGATAGCTGCGGCCGTAGAAGGTCCACGCGCTGCAGAACGAGCAATCCCACGGGCAGCCGCGTGAAAATTCGATCGAGGCGCAAGGATCGAGCTGCCCGCAGAAATATTTCCGGCGGTGCCGCAACAGGTCGCGGGCGGGCGCGAGATCGTCGAGGCTGTGGACGAAGACCGGTGCAGGCCCCTCACCGTCGCCAGCGACGACGCCCGGGACCAATGTGATGGAGTTGCGATCCAGTTCGACTGCTTCCAGCAGCCTGATGATCCCCGCTTCGCCCTCCCCCTTGAGCACGCAATCGATGGCGCCATCGCCATGCTCCACGATTTCGCGCGCGGTGAACGATGCACTGTGCCCGCCGACGCAGACAAAACAGCGCGGCAATTCGAACTTCGTCGCCCTGGCGAGGTCGACGATCTCGGGAACGTTGGCGAGGTAATTGCAGGAGAACGCGACAAAGTCAGGCCGCCAATCACGGATCATGCGGCCATAGTCGGCATGGGTTTCAACCTGGAGATCGATGATCCGGACCGAATGTCCGGCGCGGCGTGCGGCAGCGGCGACGAGCTCAAGCCCAAGGGGTTCGAGCCGCAGGAACACTTTCGTGTACATCAGCGGGCCCGGGTGCACAAAAAGAAGCTTCATCGACCGCGTACCCTTACTTCCGGATCGGCCGATGTCGACCAAACCTGCCCGCAATTAATTCCCATGCGGCAATGGATTGCAACCAAGGATATTTGCTGTTTTCAGGCCAATCTGCAAGCAAGGCTTCCGCAACGCAATCTGTTCCCGAAAATGTTTCGTCTCCCGGCGCGACTGAACGCGCGGGAGACGAAACCCTTGTCCGGCTGCTTGACCGATCGAATTCAGAAGCCGCCGCGCCCACCAAACATCTGGGTCATGGCGCTGATCGTTTCGGCATTCATCATGCTGCTCATGGAGTTCATGTCGAACCCGCCGGCACCGAAGTTTCCGGCGCCGAAGCTGCCGCCGCCAAAGCCGCCGATGCCGCCAAGGCCGCCGCCCTGACCGTCCATCATCTGGCTCATCATCGGGCCGAAGGTCTGCATCATCTTGGCAAAACGCTTCTTGCCCATCTTCTTCTTCATCAGCTCCAGCATGGGCGCGAACTGCTCCATCTGTTCAAAACCGCCGCCGGAAAACTGTGCGTGAGCTGGACGCGATACGTAAGAACTCAGGATCAGGCTCGCCACGATCGGCAGAACCAGTTTCATTGTGCGCTTCATAACAATCTCCAGTTGGTCAAGGGTGAAAGGGTCCGGAACAAGGCTTTTGTCGGTTTGAGGAGGTCCCGTGCCAGTGATCAGTCGATCGATTGACGCGGGACCCCCTTGCCGGCCGAGGACTCACCGGCACTACTTTGCGGCCGTCGTGCTGGCCATATTGACGATTCCGACGCGGCGGTTTTCAGCTGCGCCGGGGTTTGACGTGTTCTTCAGGTGGGTTTCGCCGTAGCCGACGGTCATCAGGTTGTCGGCGGTGATCCCGAACTTGTCGACCAGAATCTGCTTGACCGCTGCGGCGCGCCGTTCCGAAAGACCCTGATTGTAGTCTTCGGAGCCTTTGGCATCGGTATAGCCGGCGACGAGGACGGTGTTGCCCTTGAGTGCGGAGCTGTTGAGCGCCTTGGCCAGCGCCTCGACGGTCGGCATCGCCGATTTCGAAATGCGATCCGAGTTGAACTCGAAGTTGATTTCGAGATCGATCTTCGGCTTGTCGGCAGCGATGCTGGCGACCTTTTCACGCTCGCCAAGCGACAGCGATCGGGTCAGCGGACGATTGCGCAGCTCGTTGATGAACTTCTGCTCCTCCGCAGTTTTGGCCACTTCGGCCGGGCTCGCGGTCAGGCTGCGGGTGGTGTGCTTGGGGGTCAGCGTATGGATGATCTGCTCGGTCGTGGGCTTGTCGCCGGCAGCGGCGAAGCCGATGCCCAGAGAAAGGGCCAGACCGCAGGCAATCGTCGTGCTGACCATGCTGGTCTTCAGGATTCCACGGTAATTCGACATTGTTGCTCTCCTCGTATTGAATTGCGTCGCGAATAGGCTAATGGCGTAGTTTAGAAGCGCGGAGCAGCACGGTGCCAGGTCCATTAATTGAAACATTGGAGCTTTTCCTTCAGTATCAGGGCCTTGGCAGTGTTTTCCGCGCGGGTTTGAACCCGCTCAGCCAATAGACGGCGGAGACCCCCCTAATCCGGCGAAATAGCGCCGATAAATTTTTGTTCCTGCCCCGCCGGAATTGGCGTGCGACGACCGTCACTATTGGAAAGGTCGAGTGCACTGCACCAAACCCGCCGGCTGGGCCGAAAATCAAGGGCCCCGATGACGCGGGAGGATACGAGGGCAGGCGGAGCGGCGCGATTGAGCGTCCTGAATTCGTTGCCAAGGCAACACCAGGACTACTTTTTCGAGGCAATTCGCAGAATGTGCGCGGCCTACGTGGCTTCCCGGGGAACCCCGGTGGCGCAGAGAGAATCTGAATCGTTGGAATTGTTCAGCGAGGTAATGGCAAAGCTCCTGGGAGCGACAACTTCTGGCGAAGGCCAGCAGGCCAATCCCGGGGACGATGAAGAACCAAAGGCCGATTTGACCGCCCACAAGGATCCAAAGCAGGACGGGCGTGTCGCCTGGCTGGTTGCCGAGATCGGCGGCCGACAGGCCTTGGGCCACCGGCACGAAGACATACGACGAAGGCTTTACGGACGCTGGAGAGAAGGAGGTTACAAAGTCGAACAGCTGGCAGACGAGCATGTCGTCGACCTGGCGGTCGATCCGATCGATCCCCACGACGACGAAGACAATCGAAGGGCCTGGCGCGGACTGCTTGCCGCGGCGAAAACGGAATTCGAGCCCCATGAAGATGTCTCGGTACTGCTCAATTTGCTGGCGAGCGACATGGAAATTCAGGCCGGCTTTGGTTCGGAGTGGCCTGTCAGCCAGATTGTCGACACGCTCAATCGAAGTAAGCCTTCACGACCATGGAATGACGACCGAGTGGATAATGCAAAGAAGCGGCTAAGAGGTTGGATCGGAAGGATCAGACGCAAATACAACGTGGAACCAGCCGATCTGATGCACATTTTCGCTCAGTACGCGCGTAAGCAAGAAATGATGGAAAATGCCTGACACGAGTTCGATGCACTGACGTCCTTAGGTAGAGAAACGAAAATGGCGAAGAAAAATGCCAAGCTGGCTTTGATGGCGGTGATCGCGCCGGAGGAGGACGATTCCACCGCCGCCAGGCGATCGGATGCCGTCTCGCTTCCCAGCCTGGACGAGCGCGTCGATCTGTACTTGCGTGCCATGCATGGCGCGAAGAAGGTCAGCGCGCAGGATCGCGCCGATGCAAGGCTGCGTATTCTCGACGCCATGGCCGACGATCTCGCCCGCAATTCCGTGCAGCCGCAAAGCCTGAATTATGCCCCCACTACCTCAACCCGGAGTGCGACCAGGGCCGCCGAAGGTGGTTCGAACATCTTGACGGGCGCCTGGGACGTCCTGCGCGAAGCGCTGCTCTGGCCGCTGACGCTGGCCGCCGGCCAGCCGATGCGGCTCGCGGCCGTGTCATGTGCCGCGCTGCTGGTCGCCGGCGGCGCTTGGACTGCGACCTGGTTTTATGCCGCGCAAAAAACCGAGACGGCGATCGCCAGCTGGATTGATCAGGAAGCCAGGTCCGGCCGCGATTACAGCTGCGGCTCGCGCAGCGTCGGCGGATTTCCGTTGCGCATCGAAGTCCACTGCACCGCGTTGCAGGCCAAGGTGGCGATGTCCGACAGTTCAACGCTGGTCGTCAGTGCGAAGTCCCTGCGCAGCGTTGCAAGCATCCTCGATCCGGGCACACTCGTGACCGACATCAGCGGACCGGTTTCGATCAACAGCTCGGGCCAATCCGCGACCCTTGTGGGAAATTGGTCACTCGCGCAGCTGACGTTGCATGGGCAACCGGCGAGCCCGAGCCAGGTTTCCGTCGTGCTCGACAATGCCGAATTCTACCGCGTGGCACAGGGAACAGATAAGCCCGTGCTGGCAGGCGGCCGGTTCGAAATCAACGCGACCGCGTCGGCCGGCTCGGTCATCAATGTCGCCGCGCATGGCGTCGATGTCTCGATCCCCGATGGCGGTCCGATCGTTTCCCGGCCCTTCGTCGCCGACATTGCGGCCGTGCTGCACGATTTCGATCATCGGTCGCCGCAGCTGCTCTCAGCGCGCTTGCGCGATTGGCAGGCCCGTGGCGGGCGTCTGGAGGTCGCGTCGGCGCGAATTCAGCAAGGCGACGCGCTTGCCACCGGCGCCGGTCAGCTGTCTCTCAGCAACAACGGCCGCGTCGAAGGCGCATTGCGCGTCAAGGCAGCCGGCCCCTACGGGCAGCTCGCGCAGTCCTACATTCGCGACGGGCAGTCCGGCGCACGGGAACGCGAGCGTCTGGCTCAGTCATTCCTTGGGGGCGCAAGAACCCACACCCGGTCCCTGGGCGCGCCGCAATCGGACCAGCCGGGCCGTAATGCCGGGCCGCTCGAGCGGGAACGCCAGGATACCGCACGACAGCAGGCGGGAAATCTGCAGATCCCCATTCGCTTCGTGGATGGTGCGGTCTATCTGGGTTCGACCGATCTGGGCGAGATTCCGCCGCTGTTCTGATCGGTACGCCGACTTCGATCCGCAAATAGCGACGTCACCAGCGATCAGCGCCGGACCGGCGGATCGCGAGTCAGGTTCTTGCCGGCAAGCTCGTCAATATAGTCCTGCCAGTACTTGTCATGGTTGCGGCCGAGTTCGAGCAGGTAGTCCCACCCGAAAATTCCGGTCGAGTGCAGGTCATCGAATACCAGCCGCACGGCGTAGTTGCCGACCGGCAACACCTCGAGAATGCCAACATCGCGTTTGCCGGGAACGGTCTTGCGTTCTTCGGCGGAATGACCCTGCACTTCCGCGCTCGGGCTTTTCACGCGCAGATATTCTGCCGACAGATCGAAGGTCTCGCCGCCATCAAACGTAACCGTGAGCGTCTTGCGATCCTTGTGCAGGCGCAGTTCGCTCGGCCAGGTTTGTGTGTCTGCGGTTGGCATGGCGCCGTCTTACCGCGCCCCGGTTCAAATCACAAACCGCACCTTGCCGGACTCGCTGAGATCGAAGCCCCCCATCTCTTGCGCGCGGGAGGCGAGTTCACTCGATTGCAGAAACCTGACCAGAGATTGCAGCTGGGGATGGAAGTAGTCGCGCTGGCGCATCACCAGATCAAAGGGTTCCCATACGATCGGCACGAATTCGAGCCCCGAAGCATTGGCGACCGAGCGCGTCGCAATGCCGGTGTCGGCGCGGCCGGCGCGGATCGCCTGCGCAATGTCCGGGCCGGTCGGGCACGCCGGCTGGACTGCGGAGAGTTGATTGAGCGAAGCCTTTGCTCCGTGTAGCAGCGACAACAGCAAAAGCTGCGCGCCGGCACCTTTCGGACGCATGGCAATGCGCGCGCGCTTGGCCATCACGTCGTTGATTGAGCGGATCTTGAGGGGATTGCCGGGCGCCAACAGAAACCCCTGCTCACGCCGGCAGAAAGCGATCATCACCGCATCCTGCAGATCGCTGCAACTCTTCATGGCCGCAACATTGGCATCGTCATCGAGCGCGCCGAGCGAATGCAGATGCATGGCAGCCGCCAGGGTCTCGCCGGCACAGAACCGGTTGAAGCCGGCCTCGCTACCGACAGCGAGGCTGGCAAGGCCCGAGCCGCTTTCTCGCAAGGCCCATTCGAGTAACGGATCATGGCTGCCGCCGACGATCGGCGCCACGTCGGGGCGCGTCATTCCTGCCGGGCGTGTGACGCTGGAGGCCAGCCACTGATCGAGTTCGGCCTTGGGAAACAGCCACCGGCCGGTGATCTTGGTGCAGGGCACCGCGCCCTCGGCCACCATTTCGTAGATTTTCCGCTCCTTGAGGCGGAGATATGCGGCGGCTTCAGCGGTTGTAAAAAGCTGCATATTGCAGGCCTGCGCTGGTATGCATACTTTTTGACAATGCCAAATTATTCAAAAATAACAAGGGTGTTAGCCAGACTACGCAGCAATGCGCTATGTCTGCTTGCGATTTCCCAGCGGGCGGTCTTGTCTTCGCGCCAGCAAGCATAGGCCCGGAACCGCCGGTCAATGCCGGAATTCAAGTTCGGACAATCGGACGCGTGAGCCATTTTTCATGACGACGAGCGCCAACACTTTCCGCTCCGGCAAGGGCCACCGGGATGAGAATTTTCCGGTCGCGTCGAAGCTGATTCATCCGCGCCATCGTGGACCGATCCTGGCCTTTTACAACTTCGTTCGCACCGCCGACGACATCGCCGACCATGCGACGCTCAAGCCTGATCAAAAGCTTGAACTGCTCGATCAGCTCGAACAGGACCTGCTGGGTGCCGGCGACGGCAATCCCGAAGCGGTCGCGCTCCGACGGGCGCAGATTGAACGCGGGCTGTCCCCGCGACATGCGCAGAATCTATTGACCGCATTCCGCATGGACGTGACCAAGCTCCGCTACCGCGACTGGGATGATCTGATCGATTATTGCAGCTATTCGGCAATGCCGGTCGGACGCTTTGTCCTCGACGTGCACGGCGAAGACACCAAGACATGGCCGGCCAACGACGCGCTGTGCGCGGCACTGCAGGTGATCAATCACATCCAGGATTGCAAGGAGGACTACCGCAATCTCGATCGCGTCTACATTCCGCTGGATGCCTTGGCGGCCGCAGGCTGCGACGTTTCCGCGCTCGGTGAACCCCGTGCATCACCTGCGCTGGCGCAATGCCTGCATGATCTTGCTCGCCGCACCGAGGAGTTGTTGCACACCAGCGATCCGTTCCCGGCCATGATCGAAGATCTCCGTCTCGGCCTCGAAGTATCGGTCATTCAATCGCTGGCCGGCCGTCTGGTCCGCATTCTTCAGGTGCGCGATCCGCTCAGCCAGCGCGTTCATCTGAGCGGCGCGAGCGTCCTTGCCATCAGCGTGACGACCTCGATCGCCGACATGCTGCGCCGCGGCCGCCGGCGGCTGACGGCCGGCGCCTATCGGCCGCGCGACGCATGAGCCAGCCCTTGTCCGCCGCCGAAAGCACGTCCGAGGATGCCGGCCGCAAGGCATCCGGCAGTTCTTTTTACGCCGCCATGCGCATTCTGCCGAAGACGCAGCGCGCCGCGATGTACGAAATCTACGCCTTCTGCCGCGCCGTCGACGATATTGCCGACGATCCCGGTCCCGCCGCCGGACGCAAGGAACAATTGCAGAAATGGCGTGACGACGTGCATTTGCTCTATTCAGGTGGATCACCGGCACATCTGGGTGGTCTTAAATCCGCCATTCAAAACTTCGATTTGCGGCAGGACGACTTGCTGGCGATCATCGACGGAATGGAGATGGATGTCGGTTCCCCGATACGTGCGCCCGACATGTCCACGCTCGATTTGTACTGCGACAGAGTGGCCAGCGCGGTGGGACGCCTTTCGGTTCGTATTTTCGGCATTTCCGGCGAGGCCGGCGTTGCGCTTGCCCATCATCTCGGCCGCGCCCTGCAATTGACCAATATCCTGCGCGACCTCGATGAAGATGCCGCCGTCGGCCGCCTCTACCTACCGAGCGAGGCCCTGCGGCAAGCCGGCATTTCCGGCACTGATCCGGAATTGGTCCTTTCCGAGCCGGCGATTTCGAAGGCGTGTGCGGTCATTGCGGCAAAGGCACGCGGTCATTTTCAGGAAGCAGACAAGATCATGGCCGCCTGTCCGCGCCGAAACACCCGCGCGCCCAGCATCATGGCCAGGGCATATCAACTCATTCTCGACGCTCTTGAACGCCGTGGCTGGCTCGCGCCACGGCATCCGGTTCGCGTCGGCAAGCCACAATTGCTTTGGATTCTCCTACGTCACGCATTCTGATGACTGCATCGACCCACATCATTGGTGCCGGACTTGCCGGTCTGGCTGCAGCCACACGGCTGAGCGCTGCAGGCATCAGCGTGACGGTGCATGAGGCTGCCAATCAGGCCGGCGGCCGGTGCCGTTCGTATCATGATCCTGCGCTGGATATGACGATCGATAACGGCAATCACCTGCTGCTGTCCGGCAACGCGTCGGCGCTGGCCTATCTGGCGGACATCGGCGCTCAGGATCGCCTCGTCGGGCCACCCCAGGCCGCTTTTCCGTTCGTCGATCTCGCGACCAGGGAGCGGTGGACGCTGCGTCCCAACGACGGTCTCGTGCCGTGGTGGATATTCGACCGTGGCCGGCGCGTTCCCGGCACCGGTGCCACCGACTATATTGCGCTGGCGCGCATGCTTTGGAGCAGGTCGCGCGAGACAGTCTGTGACAGGCTCGATTGCAACGGCACCCTGTATCACCGGCTGATGCGGCCGGTGCTCCTGGCGGCGCTCAATACGGACCCGCAGGAGGGCTCGGCCGCTCTGGCGTCGGCGGTTATTCGCGAAACGCTAGCGGCCGGAGGGCGCGCCTGCCGGCCCTTGATCGCGCGCGAGGGCCTGGCCTTCGCCCTTATCGATCCGGCGCTCGAATTTCTGACCCGTCGCAATGCCAAAGTGAAATTCGGCCATCGCCTGCGGGCGGTGTGCATTGACGAAAATAAAGTGACGGCGCTGCAATTCGGTGACGACACGCTGCAACTGGCGCCGGGTGATACGGTCATTCTTGCCGTTCCGCCCATGGTCGCCACTGCTCTTCTGCCGAACGAACTCCGGGCGCCGACCGAATTCCGCGCAATCGTCAATGCGCACTTCCGCATCGCACCGAACAGGCAGATTGCGCCGATTACTGGAGTCGTGAACGGCATCGTCGAATGGCTGTTCGCCTTTCCGGATCGGTTGTCGGTGACGATCAGCGCCGCCGATCGCCTGCTCGAAACGTCGCGTGAAACCCTGGCCGAGCAGATCTGGCGTGAGGTCTGCACGATTTCCGGTATCGACGCGCCGTTGCCACCCTGGCAGATCGTGCGTGAGCGGCGCGCAACCTTCGCTGCGACGCCGGAACAAAATGCCATGCGGCCGCCGGCCGAGACACGGTTCCGGAATCTGGTGCTGGCCGGGGACTGGATTGCAACGGGCCTGCCGGCGACCATCGAAAGCGCGGTCCGCTCCGGCCATCGGGCTGCCGAGCTTGTCGGCAGAATGGCCGCGCACTAGGAATAATCCGAGGACGCTTGATGACCGATTTGCATGCACCTTCTCGCGCAGCACCGGCTGCTTCCGCCGGCAAGCTCGACGATTGTATTGCCCGCGCGGCCGAGGCTTTGCTGGCCCGGCAGCAGGCCGACGGCCATTGGGTATTCGAGCTTGAAGCGGACTGCACCATCCCGTCGCAATATGTGCTGGTGCACCATTATCTCGGCCGGAAGATTTCAGCGGAACTGGAGGCGAAGATCGCCGTCTATCTGCGGCGCGTCCAGGGTACCCATGGCGGTTGGCCGCTGTTTCAGGACGGCGACTTCGACATGAGCGCGAGCGTCACAGCCTATTTCGCACTCAAGATGATCGGCGACAAACCCGACGCTCCGCATATGCGACGCGCACGCGAGGCGATCCTGGCGCGCGGCGGCGGCGCGGAAAGCAACGTGTTCACGCGTTTCATGCTCGCGCTCTATGGCATCGTCACCTGGGACGCAGTCCCGGTCATGCCCGTCGAAATCATGCTGCTGCCGCGATGGTTTCCATTCCATCTGTCCAAGATTTCGTATTGGTCGCGAACCACCATCGTGCCGATGCTGGTATTGCAGGCGCTCAAGCCGAAGGCGCGCAATCCAAGGGGCGTCAGCGTCGATGAATTGTTCATCGATCCGCCACAGACGCTTGGGCCGCCCCGCAAGGCGCCGCACCAGAAGATGTCCTGGTTCCTGTTCTTTCGCATGGTCGACATCCTGCTGCGTGCTGCCGCGCCATTCTTTCCCAAACGCACGCGCCTGCGCGCGATAGACAAGGCCGTAGAATTCGTCACGTTGCACCTCAATGGCGAGGACGGGATCGGGGCCATTTTCCCGCCGATGGCCTATGCGATGATGATGTTTGAGGCCCTGGGATATCCCAGCGACCATCCGCTTTACGTAACCGGATATATCGCGATCGAACGGCTGTTGGTGATCAAGGATGACGAAGCCTACTGCCAGCCTTGTGTGTCTCCGATCTGGGATACCGCACTCGTGTCGCATGCGCTGCTGGAAGTCGGCACCAAGGCCGCGTACGAGCGAGCCGTGAGCGCCTTGAAATGGCTGGAGCCGCGCCAAATTCTCGATCTGAAGGGTGACTGGGCAGATTCGCGGCCAAACGTGCGGCCGGGCGGGTGGGCATTCCAATATGCCAACGCGTATTATCCGGACGTCGACGATACCGCGGTCGTGGTCATGGCCATGGATCGCGCTGACGGTCTTGCGCGCAAACCGGAATATCAGCACGCCAATGAGCGCGCGCGTGAGTGGATCGTCGGCATGCAGAGCCGGAACGGCGGCTGGGGCGCCTTCGACGCCGACAATGACTACCAATATCTCAACAACATCCCGTTTGCCGACCACGGCGCCCTGCTCGACCCTCCGACCGAAGATGTGAGCGCGCGGTGCGTGTCCATGCTGACGCAGCTGGGCGAACGCGCAGAGGATTCGCCTGCCCTCGCCCGTGCGCTCGACTATTTGCGCAAAACGCAGCTCGCCGACGGCAGCTGGTTCGGCCGCTGGGGCATGAACTATATCTACGGCACCTGGTCGGTGCTTTGCGCGCTCAATGCCGCGGGCGTTGATTCCGATGCACCGGAAATGTGCAAGGCCGTGGACTGGTTAGCGCAAATTCAGAACCCCGACGGTGGCTGGGGCGAAGACGGCACCAGCTACAAGCTCGACTACAAGGGCTACGAGCCGGCGCCAAGCACAGCATCACAAACCGCATGGGCGCTGCTCGGGCTCATGGCCGCCGGTGCCATCGACCACCCGGCGGTCGCGCGCGGGCTTGATTATCTCGTGCGCACCCAAGGCGGCGATGGCATTTGGCCGGAAGCGCGTTTCACCGCCACCGGATTCCCGCGCGTGTTTTACTTGCGATACCACGGCTATTCGAAATTCTTCCCGCTCTGGGCGATGGCGCGTTACCGCAATCTGAAAAGGGCGAATAGCAAACGGCCGGCCTTCGGCATGTAAACCGCGACCGGCCGTCCAAATCGATGCGGCAATCAACTGGGCGAAGCGTTATTTCGCGCCGACCGGTTCCTTCGCCCCCGCTTCCTTGGTCATGATTTCGTCCAGCATCTTCTGGACGTGCGCCGAATAGACGTATTTCGCTGGCCGCTGGCGATCGAGCGGGATTTCCGGCGCCATCGGACCTTCGGTACGCGCACCGAACAGATTCGTCGCCAGTGCCTTCAGCGGGTGCGAAATGGCATCGTTCACTGCGGTCGCCTCGTAGCCGCTGTGCACCATGCAGTCTGCGCACTTTTCGTAATTTCCGGTGCCGTAGGCATCCCAGTCCGTCTCTTCCAGCAGCTCGCGGAATGTCTTGGCGTAACCTTCGCCAAGCAGATAGCAGGGCCGCTGCCAGCCGAACACCGTGCGGGTCGGATTGCCCCACGGTGTGCATTTGTAAGTCTGATTGCCCGCGAGAAAATCGAGGTAAAGGCTCGATTGGCTGAACGACCATTTGCGTCCGCCACGGCCGAAACGAAGGATGTCGCGGAAAAACTGCTTGGCATTCCGCCGATTGAGAAAATGCTGCTGATCGGGCGCGCGCTCATAGGCATAGCCCGGCGCGACGGTGATGCCATCGACGCCCAGCGCCGACACCGTGTCGAAAAAGCGCGCGACACGCTCCGGATTGGAAGTCGTAAACAGCGTGCAATTGATATTGACCCGGAACCCGCGCGCTTTGGCGGCGCGGATTGCAGAAACCACACGGTCATAGACGCCATCCTGGCAAACCGAGTGGTCGTGCATGTCCTTGTCGCCGTCGAGATGGACCGACCAGGTAAAGAATGGACTCGGCTCATACTGGTCCATCTTCTTTTCCATCAGCAGCGCATTGGTGCAGAGATATATGAACTTCTTGCGCGCGATGATGCCTTTCACGATCTGCGGCAATTCCTTGTGTAGAAGCGGTTCGCCGCCAACCAGCGACACCACCGGCGCACCGCATTCGTCAACCGCCGCAAGCGCATCCTCGACCGAAATGCGCTGATTGAGGATCTTGTCGGGGTAGTCGATCTTCCCGCAGCCCGCGCAAGCGAGATTGCAACGGAACAACGGCTCCAGCATGAGCACGAGCGGATACCGTTTGCGTCGCATCAGCCTCTGCTTGAGAACATAGGCGCCGACATAAGCCTTTTGCAGCAAGAGAATTCCCACGACAGACCTCTTTCGATCGATCCGATTGAATTTGTGGTTTACGCCCGGCCGAACGCGTCAACCGTTGTCACGTCCGCGACCTCTGCAGGCAACCGAAACTGTACCGTCTCCTCGCGGCCATCGAGTGTCGAAATTTCGACCGGCCCGAGACGACGCAATGCATCGATAACCTCCTCAACCAGCACTTCCGGAGCCGAAGCTCCGGCGGTGAGTCCGACCGCGTTGGCATCGCGCACGAACTCGGGCATGAGTTCGCTGCCGTCGGCGATCAGGTAAGTCGGCTTGCCGGCTTCCTCGCCGATTTCCCTCAGCCGGTTGGAATTCGAGCTGTTCTTCGCGCCGACGACCAGAATCACATCGACGAGCGCGCTGAGCTTGCGCACCGCAGTTTGCCGATTCTGGGTGGCGTAACAGATATCCCGCGTTTCGGGCCCCTCAATGTCGGGGAACTTTCGCTGAAGCGCCGCGATGATGCCGCGTGTGTCATCCACGCTCAATGTTGTCTGCGTGATATAGGCAACCGGCGTATTCGGCGGAATATTCAACAACTCGACATCGTTCTCGGTCTGGACGAGCAGGACCGGCCCCGGAACCTGCCCCATCGTGCCCTCGACCTCGGGGTGACCGGCATGACCGATGAGGATCAGCACGCGACCCTGCCCGACATAACGCTTGCCCTGATTGTGGACCTTGCTGACCAGCGGGCAGGTGGCATCCAGAACCGGAAGCCCGCGCTTTTCGGCCTCTTCCTGCACGCTGCGCGCAACGCCGTGCGCGCTGAACACCGTCACAGCGTTGGGAGGAATCTCCGACAGGTCTTCGACAAAGCGCGCACCCTTGGCTTTCAGTGTCTCGACCACGCGCTTGTTGTGTACGATCTCGTGGCGGACATAGACCGGCGGGCCATATTTCTGAAGCGCACGCTCCACGATCTCGATCGCGCGAACGACCCCGGCGCAAAATCCGCGCGGTTGCGCCAAGATCACTCGCATCGGACGAGCTCCATTCTGTCTATCTGGAACGATTGGAGAATGCATAATGAATTTCGTCTATTCTGGATTGGTTATCGTGTAACTGCAATTCGGCGATCGGCACCAAGAACTTCAAACACCTTTGCAATAATGCCTTTGGCGTCCAGCCCCGCCTTCGCATACATCGCCACTGGACTGTCCTGATCGATGAACTCGTCGGGCAGCACCATTGACCGGAACTTCAGGCCGTTGTCCAGCATCCCCTCCTGGGCGAGGGTATGCAGCACATGGGACGCGAAGCCGCCGATGGATCCTTCTTCGACGGTCACCAGGATCTCGTGTTCGCGCGCCAGACGCCGAACGAGATCGACATCAAGCGGCTTGCAAAATCTGGCGTCGGCAACGGTGGTCGACAGGCCGTAGGTGGCCAGTTCCTCGGCCGCCTTGCGGCATTCCGAAAGACGCGTTCCGAACGACAGCAAGGCCACGGTCGTTCCTTCACACACAATGCGACCCTTGCCGATTTCAAGCGGGATGCCGATCTCGGGAAGCTCAATACCGACGCCCTCGCCGCGCGGATAACGCAAGGCAGACGGCCGGTCGTTGATGGCGACCTGGGTCGCCACCATGTGAACGAGTTCGGCCTCGTCCGCAGCCGCCATGATGACGAACCCGGGCAGGCAGCCGAGATAGGCCACGTCGAATGAACCGGCGTGAGTCGGACCATCTGCACCGACAAGGCCGGCGCGATCGATCGCGAAACGCACAGGTAGGCGTTGGATCGCCACGTCGTGGACGACCTGATCATAGGCGCGCTGCAGGAACGTCGAATAGATGGTCGCAAACGGCTTGTAGCCTTCCGTTGCCAGCCCCGCGGCAAATGTTACGGCGTGCTGTTCGGCTATGCCGACATCGAAGGTCCGGTCCGGAAACGCTTTCTGGAAAATGTCGACGCCGGTGCCGGAAGGCATGGCCGCGGTAATGGCAACAATGCGGTCATCCTTGGCGGCCTCCTTGACCAGGCTTTCGCCATAGACCTTCGTATAAGACGGCGCGTTCGACTTGGCCTTGACCTGTTTGCCGGTCGCAACATCGAATTTGACCACGCCATGATATTTGTCGTCCGAGGCTTCGGCCGGCGCATAGCCATAGCCCTTTTTGGTCACCACATGGACGAGGATAGGGCCATTCTTGGCATCGCGAACGTTTTTGAGCACCGGCAGGAGATGGTCGAGGTTGTGGCCGTCGATCGGGCCTACATAGTAAAAGCCAAGCTCATCAAACAACGTGCCGCCTGCCATAAATCCGCGGGTGAATTCCTCCACGCGCATCGCCTTGGTTTCGAAGAACTTCGGCAGGCGACGCGCAAGTTGTTTGCCGATATCGCGCATCGTCCGGTAGGTCTTGCCGGAATAGAGGCGGGCCAGATAGGCCGACATTGCACCGACTGGCGGCGCAATCGACATGTCGTTGTCATTCAGAATGACGATCAGGCGCGAATCCATCGCGCCGGCGTTGTTCATGGCCTCATAAGCCATGCCGGCTGACATGGCGCCGTCACCAATAACGCATACCACGTTGTGATCTTGACCATTGAGGTCGCGCGCGACGGCCATGCCCAAACCGGCAGAAATGGAGGTCGATGAATGGGCGGCTCCGAAGGCGTCATATGGACTTTCGGCCCGTTTGGTAAACCCGGACAATCCTCCACCTTGACGCAATGTGCGAATTCGATCACGTCTTCCCGTCAGAATCTTGTGGGGGTAGGCCTGATGGCCCACATCCCAGATGATTTTGTCCCGGGGCGTATCGAATACGTAGTGCAAAGCGACGGTGAGCTCGACGACCCCTAAACCCGCGCCTAAATGGCCACCAGTTTCTGCCACAGCACCGATCGTTTCGGTGCGCAATTCGTCCGCAATTTGCTGCAAGTCTGATTCGGCAATACGGCGGAGATCGGCAGGTATGCGAACGTTTTCAAGCATGTCACTCGATACCTTAATAGGTTCCCGCGGGCTATTCTGACGTCACCGGCAATCTAAAACCATAGCAGACACGGAAACGATTGGTAATCCACTGATGCTGGCTCGGTTAGTCCTCAAGACGATCGACTACTCTATTCGTCGCGCCTGGATCGTGGCGGTTCTATCAATTCTTCTTACGTTCGCGTCGATCATTTTCGCCGCGAGCCATTTCGCTATAACCACCGATATTAACTCCCTGATTTCCCCTGAATTATCATGGAGAAAGAAGGAGGCGGCGTTTGCGGAAGCGTTTCCGCGCTACAACCTGCTTCTGGCCGTGGTGTCTGCGCCGACACCTGAATTGGCCGATCGGGCCACTTCGGAGCTAACGCAGGCCCTTTCCAAGCGTTCCGACCGTTTCGTCTCGGTCAGCCGCCGCCCGGCCGGCGAAGGCTATTTTGATCGCGAGGCGCTGCTTTTTCAGAGCTTGCCAGACCTGACACGCACCACTGAACAACTCATGGGGGCAGAACCCCTCATCCACGACTTATCCGCCGACCCCAGCCTGCGCGGACTCACCGACGGGCTGACGGACGCCATCATGGGAGTCCAGACCGGCAAGCTTAAACTCGACGCCCTCGCCTATCCGATGAATACCGCGGCCACCACCGTCGAGGACATCCTTGCAGGGCACCCTGCGACCTTTTCATGGCAGGCATTGGCGCAAGGGCGGCCGTCCCAGCCGCATGAATTGCGTCGGTTCATTGATGTGCGCCCGATCCTCGACTACTCGGCGCTCGAGCCGGGAAAAGCGGCAAGCGACACGATTCGGCAGGCTGCCGTCGATCTGGGTTTTGCATCGAAATATCAGGCCAGCTTGCGACTGACCGGCCCGGTGGCGTTAGCGGACGAAGAGTTCGCGACAATCAAAGAAGGGATGTTTCTGAACGAGGCGATCACGGTTTTGATCGTTCTGCTGATTTTGTGGTGGGCGCTGCGCTCGGCCAAGCTGATTTTCGCGGTATTCGTAAACCTGGTTGTCGGATTGTCGCTGACCGCAGCCGCCGGCATGCTGATGGTCGATGCGCTGAATTTGATTTCGGTTTATTTTGCCGTGCTGTTCGTCGGTCTCGGCGTCGATTTCGGTATTCAGTTTACGGTGCGCTATCGCGAAGAGCGCCATATCGTGGACCATCTTCGCCATTCGCTACTGGTAACCGGCAAGCATGTGGGTGCGCCGCTGACCCTTGCCGCCGCAGCGGTCGCCGCCGGGTTCTTTTCGTTCTTGCCGACAGACTACAGCGGCGTCTCCGAACTTGGCCTGATTGCCGGCGTCGGAATGCTGATCGCTTTTTTCACCAGCATCACCTTGCTGCCGGCAATGCTTTCGTTGCTCAAGCCGCCCCCCGAAACCGTACCGCTCGGATTTTCGGCTCTGGCGCCGCTCGATCAATTCATGGAGCGGCGCCGCATTCCAATCATCGTGATCACATCACTTGTCGTTATAGCCGGACTGCCGTTGCTGTACTGGGTGCGGTTCGATTCCAATCCGATGCATCTGCGCAGCCCGGACGTCGAATCGGTCGCGACCTATCTCGAACTGAGCAAGGACACCAACGCCAACGTCAACACGATCGACGTATTGACGTCTTCGCTTGCGGACGCCGAACGTACGGCCGCGCGGCTGCGGACTTTGCCGGAGGTCTCGCGTGCCCTGACGCTTGAGTCGCTGGTACCCGACCATCAACCGGAGAAGCTGGCGCTGGTTGCAAAAATCGCCGCCAAGCTGAAGTCAGCTCTCAAACCGAGTGACGCCCAGCCGACGCCGACGGACGCCGAGAATGTCGAGGCGCTGAAAGACGAGGCCGGGCGGTTGACGGAAATCGCTGAAGGACAGTCAGGTCCGGGAGCGCTCGCGGCGCGTCGTCTCGCCGCCGGTCTTACGAAACTTGCCGATGCCGGGCCGGAAAAGCGCGCGCATGCAACTGATGTATTCATTCCGCCGCTCAAGATCGCGCTGCATCGCCTCGCGACCCTGCTGCAGGCGCATCCGGTCACTGTAAAGACGCTACCCAAGGATCTCGCCAGGGAGTGGCTGACCCCGGATGGTCGCGCGCGGGTCGAGGTCGCGCCCTCGGGTAACGTCAACAACGATAAGGCTCTGGAAGAATTCACACGCGCCGTGCTTGCGGTCGAACCGGGGGCCACCGGCGGCCCGGTCGCGGTTGTGGAATCCGCCCATACCATCATTTACGCCTTTATCCAGGCGGGCATCTGGGCACTGTTGTCGATTGCCATCCTGCTGTGGATCAGCCTGGGCCGCATTACCGATGTTCTTCTGACTCTGGGACCTTTGGCGCTCGCCGGCGTTGTGACGCTCGAATTGTGCGTGCTGTTCGATCTGCCGCTCAATTTCGCCAACATTATCGCGCTGCCGCTCCTGCTGGGCGTCGGCGTGGCGTTCAAGATCTACTACATCATGGCCTGGCGAGCGGGTCAGACAAACCTTCTGCAATCACCCCTTACCCGCGCCGTTACATTCAGCGCGCTCGCAACCGCAACGGCGTTCGGCAGTCTGTGGTTCTCGAGCCATCCTGGCACTGCCAGCATGGGACGCCTCCTCGCGCTGTCGTTGATCTGCACCTTGGCGGCAGCCGTGCTGTTCCAGCCGGTACTGATGGGCAAGCCACGCGAAATGGCCGAGACGCCGCCTAGCGCCCCTGACCGCGGGTTGCGGGTGCGCGCCTTGGCGAAGGCGAAGCCCCCGACGCGCGCCCGGCCAAGGGCAGCAAAGCGGGCGCGTGCGCGGCGATAATCGAAGGATCGATCTGGGCCAGCGCTGTGTCCGGAAGGCGGTACCAGATCTGATTGCGACCAAACAGGGCGATCCCGAGATAACCGCGCACGGTCAAGGTCTGTCCGTCCGGACTCAGTTCCATCAAGGCGTTGTATACGTTCCCGTCGCGCGGATCGAGAATAGTACCGTTTTCATATTTCAATCCGTCGCGGTGCATCTCCTTGATGATGATCAGCCCGAGCGACGGCTGGTTTTTCTGATCGCCCTGGCATTTGGTGCAAATCGGATTCTGGTTCTCGCCGGGCGGGATGAACATTTTGGCAATGGCGCCCTCATAAACGCCTTTGCTCTCGTTCTCGTAAATAAGAAACCAGCCGTCAGACTTGCCGGTCACGTCGTCGACTTGCTGCCACAGGCCGGCTGCTGTCGGCAGCTGGCGCTGGGCGGCCGCGCTGTTTACGCTCAGCAACGACAAATACGCCAGGAACAGCGCCGAATACCATGATTTCATGTCCAGAACTCCGACTTCGAATTGTCGCCGGCCTGCCGCGGAATCGCCTGCCTTGTATAGCTATAATCGATAATGATAGTCACGCGCCTGACCGTCTTTAACGCCGATGCCGCACGATAGGTTCGGCATTCCGTTCGGCATGAATCGTTTGGGAGATCATGGAATGCTCAGCAAGGCCCTCGTTGCCGCGGCAGCCTTCATAGTTGTTGCATCGGCGACTCCGACTTTTGCCCAAAGCCATCCCACTGGTAACCCGACGCTCACCGGCAGCTCCGGGCTTAGCGGCACCGAGCAGGAAAACGCCGCGTGTCGTCGCGATACGCGCAGGCTTTGCCGGCACATCAAGGCCGGCGAAGGCAACGGCGCGTTTCTCTCTTGTCTGCAGGAGCATCGGGCGAAGCTCAGCAAGGCATGCAGGGAAGTGCTGGAATCGCACGGCATGTAAGCTGATTGCGCCAGCGACTTCGGCTATGGCCGATGACTGGGGCAGCTTTTTGGCCGGCTCGGCGAACGCCAAATCGAACAGAAAAGGCGCTACGGGCCGTAACGCGACATTACGCCATATATCTCGCGCGCCGGGCGGTTTGCGAAAACTGCGCAAAACCATTACATTTCCGCGGGTTGGAACTCGCGGATTTTTTTCGGGTTTTACGGAATTGCGTGATTCGAGCCGTATTACTCTTGGAACACGTCCGCACCACAAATGCGCGCCGCAGACCAATAGCAATGCTGTGAGGCTCGGGGTGACGAAACACGTTCGATATCTTGTGATCGGACTGGCCGCGGCTATTGCGGTGGCTCTCACGTCCCATTCTGTGCTCGCTGCCAGTACCCGCGTTGCCCTGATCATAGGCAATTCCGCCTACCGCAACGTCGCACGCCTGCCGAATCCCGAAAGGGATGCTGCGGCCATGGCCAAACTTTTCAGAGATGCCGGATTCAACACCGTCGTCGAGGCAAACAACGTCGGCAACCTGGATTTCAAACGCGCGATCCGCAAATTCGAGGATTCCGCATTCGATGCCGATATCGCGGTTGTCTATTACGCCGGGCACGGCATCGAGATCGGCGGGATCAATTATCTCGTTCCCGTCGACGCCAAACTTGCCAGCGACCGCGACGCCGAGGACGAAGCGATTGCGCTCAACCGCCTTGTCGAGTCCGTGGACGGCGCCAAGCGGCTGCGGCTGATCATACTCGACGCATGCCGCGATGATCCGTTTGTTGCCACGATGAAGCGGGTGCGCCGCACGGTCATGCGCGCAATCACCTCCGGGCTTGGCAAGGTCGAGCCGACCGGCACTGACACGCTGATTGCCTATGCAGCCAAAGCGGGCTCTACAGCCGAAGACGGCGATGGCGCCCACAGCCCGTTTACGACCGCACTGCTCGATAACCTCACGGTCCCCGGCCTCGATGTCCGCCTGGCGTTTGGCCGGGTGCGCGACGAAGTGTTGAAGATCACCGGTCGACGACAGGAGCCGTTTGTGTACGGTTCACTTGGCGGCGGAAATATTTCGCTCGTTCCGGCGCCCGAACAACCGAAGCAGCCGGAACTCGCCAAGGTGAAATCCGATTACGATCTGGTCTCGCAAATCGGAACCAAG
The DNA here is from genome assembly GCA_963828695.1 of uncultured Alphaproteobacteria bacterium. GTDB lineage: Bacteria > Pseudomonadota > Alphaproteobacteria > Rhizobiales > Xanthobacteraceae > Pseudolabrys. The sequence goes on from CAWHFS010000002.1 coordinate 1,631,680, forward strand.
AAGGCGTGGGAAGTTTTCCTGGACACTTACAAGACAGGTTTCTATGCGGATCTGGCCAGAGCGCAGCTTGCCAAGCTGAACAAGGACTCCACGGAATCGTCCAAGGCTGTTGCCTCATTGGAGCCGACCACTCCACCGGCGCCGGTAAAGCCGACTACGGACGAAATCCGGGCCTGGAACAGGATCAAGGACACGACGGACAAGAAAGCGCTCGAAAATTTCATCACGCGCCATCCGAACTCGCCTTTGGCGCTGAATGCGCAACATCGCCTGGACATCCTGGAGCGTGCGGCCCGCGAACGCGAAGAAAAAGCAAACGCACAGAAACAGGCCGAGATCGATCGCCACAACAAGCAGCTCAGCGAGTCCGACAAGAAGAAATTGGCGTTGGCCTGCAAGCGTGAGCAGGAGCGCCTCGACGACCTCAATAGCGCGGGCAACGGCACGTCGGTGCGCGACGATCTGAAGCGGCTGCAGCAGGATCTGATCTGCGAGCGCCTGCGTCCCCAGGTCGTCGCCGCCATCGATCGCGTGACGGCCGCCATCGACAAGGCCGGAACACAAAAGGCAGATACCCCTGCGCTGATCACGTCAGCGCAGAAGGAGTTGACCCGCCTCGGCTGCTATACGGGCAGCACCGACGGAAAACTCGATGCCGCCACCAAGGTGGCGATCAGGAAATACAAGGTCCAAAAAGGCGAAGAAGGTGGCGATATCTCTGTTACCGAGAGTTTCGTCAGTCAGCTCAGCAAGGAGAAATTGCGGATCTGCTCCACGACAGTTGTCAACAAGCCCGAGCCAAGCCGTCGCCGCAAGGAAGCTCAGCAGGAGCGCAGCAAGTCAAAAGCGAAGCCGCAGGCCAGTCAGCAATCCAAATATGGCAACGGCGTCGGATTCTAGTTGCCGACGACTGTGACGGCAGCGTGAACCCCTGGATTTATCCCTCACGACAATCCTGATCGCATTGCCCTGATCGCATTGCGGTCCACATTCGCGGCGCCCGTGTTTGCTGCGACATTGTGACCGTGGCGCATGTAGTGAGGACGCCAAGCACGCCCACGTCGCGCAACAGCTTCCCGACCGGCACGGCCTCCCGCTGAAAGTGCGACAACGTTCCGGACAGCCCCGTTGTCAAGCCACCACATATTATGACGGCCCGACGGGCTCAGGCGTCATAGGCACACGGTCCGGCCCCCGCGCCTGCTCCGCGAGTGCTGGCGGGGGACCATCTTGCGCCGGCCACGGCCGACCAGGGACCTGACAACGGGCATAGATGGGTGCAGACGGCCGCCAAAGGTTTGAAAATACAGGGGCCCCAGAGTAGACTTTGGTAGTCCGTATTGGGCAGCAGGTCGCAGTGGTATCAAGGGAATAGCGTCGTATGAACATGCGGTTCGCCATCGTTTTTCTCTTGAGCCTCATGGTTGCGACGACAGCCGGCCGCGGTGCCCAGGCCCAGGTATCCGGCACCCGCTTTGCCCTGGTCATCGGCAACGCCAAATATCCCGACAGCGACGCGCCGTTGAAGGATGCGATCAACGATGCCCGCGCGCTGGGCAAGGAATTGCGCCGCAACGGCTTCGACGTCGACGTTGGCGAAAATCTGACAAAGGATGCCATGCGGAACGCGCTCGAGCGCCTGTATGGAAAAATCAAACCCGGATCGGTCGCCTTGATTTTCTTCAGCGGCTACGGAATTCAGTCGAACCGGCAGAGCTACATGATCCCGGTCGACGCCCAGATCTGGATCGAGGGTGATGTTCGGCGCGACGGTTTCAGCGTGGACACGATGCTGAACCAGATGAATACGAAGGGCGCCAAGATCAAGATCGCCATTCTCAACGCTTCGCGGCGAAACCCGTTTGAGCGGCGGTTCCGGCCGGTTGCCGCCGGTCTCGCGCCGGTTATCGCTCCGCCTGACACCATGATAATGTACGCGGCTGCGCCCGGCACCGTCGTCAGCAACTCCAATTCCGATCAGAGTCTTTTTGTAACCGAATTGATCAAGGAGTTGCAGGCGCCAAGGCTGAGCGGGGAAGAAGTCTTCACCCATACGCGGCTCAGCATGACGCGCGCATCGCGCGGCGAGCAGACTCCTTGGTTTTCTTCTTCGCTGGCCGAGGAGTTTTATTTCAATCAGGAAGAGCGACCCAACATAAAATCCTCGGTTGCCATCAATTCGGTTCCGGAACGCAAGCCCGCGAACAGGCCGGAGCCCAGGATTGAGTCCAAACCCGAGCCCAAACCCGAGCGCAAGCCCGAGAGTCGGCCCGCGCCCCCGTCCAATACCGACTCCGATGCACGCCGCGACTATCAGCGCGCGGGTCAGATCGGTACGCGCAAGGCGTGGTCGGATTTTCTCGACAAGCATCCCACTGGGCACTACGCCAACCTCGCCCATGACCAGCTCGCCAAACTGGAGCCGCCGAGCGCACCGGCGACACCCGCAAAGCCCGAACCGGAAAAGCCCGCGCCAGCCGCAAAACCGTCGCCCGACGACGAGGCAATCCGCGAGTTCAGTCGCCGGATCCAGGACAATCCGAAAGACGCCAATGCGCATTACAAGCGCGGAATCCTTTACGCCAAGAACGCCGAGTTCGGACGAGCCATCAAGGACTTTAACGAGGTCGTCCGCGCCAATCCCGAGGATGCCGATGCGTTGAACAACCGCTGCTGGGCTCGCGCGATGCTCGACGAATTGCAGACGGCACTAAAGGACTGCGACGAGGCGCTGCGGATCCGGCCCCGTTTTGCCGATGCCCTCGACAGCCGCGGCTTCGTCAAGCTGAAAATCGGACTGCCGCGCAATGCCATCACCGATTACGACGCCGCGCTCAGGATCAACGCCAAGCAGGCATCTTCGCTCTACGGGCGCGGCATTGCAAAACGTCGCAGCGGCAATACCGCCGGCGGCAACAGCGACATCGAGGCGGCGAAAGCGATCAATCCGCGCATCGCCGAGGAATTCTCGAACTACGGAATTCACTAACAAAACGAGCGGCCCGGATCATGCCCCTCCGGCAAGTCTACGCAAATTCGGGGCAGTCCGGGCGTACCAGCGACAGAGGGGGAACAGAACAATGTCAATCAATCTTGGCAGGTTTGGAATTGCGTTGGCGTATTCCGTGATTGCCGGCAGCCTGGCCATGTCATTGGGCGCCGGATCTGCGAGCGCGGGCGAACGGCCTTCGTCCGGGTCGATCGTCAAGTCGTTGACCCCCAAGCCGCTGACGCGAAGCCTGTCCGGGGCCAATGATGCGACAAGGAACGCACAAGACGGAAAATTCGTCGATACTCTTCGTCAGCGTCCTACGCGTTCGCTTACAGAGGGCGAACGCGAAAAGATTGCAACCATCACCAAAAGCAGGCCCAGTATCGATCTGGAAATCAATTTCGAGTACAACTCCGCGCGCATCGGACAGGCCGCGGCGGCCACGGTTAACGAGCTTGGCAAGGCCCTCACCGATCCGACCTTGAAGGGAAACACCTTCATTCTTGCCGGTTACGCTGACGCGAGCGGCAAGGCCGCTTATAACCAAAATCTGTCGGAACGACGTGCCGATTCCGTAAAGCAGTATCTGATGGAAAAATTCGGACTCGATGCGTCGTCACTCGTGACCGTCGGCTACGGCTCGACTCACCTCAAGAGTACCAAGGATCCCTACGGCGCCGAAAACCGGCGCGTCGCCGTCACCAACATGACGGACAGCAAAGTCGCCGATAAGTGAATCCAGCGGCAGGGCCGCGGCCAACCGAGGTCCCGCGCAATGGCCGGTCGTCATATCGCGGGACTTCGCTACGTCGAGGGTCATGCCAGGGCTATTGAAACGCGCGGACGCGGTTACTGACCCATCCGGGCATCACCCAGAAAAGACAGGCTGAAAGATTGTCGCCGAATATGATCAGGTGTGCCCGATGAAGCCCACAATCGCCGCATTTGGACTTGTGGCCGCCGCGGCTCTGGCCGCGCCGCAATGGCATGCGGTCCATGCCAAAGACAAGGAACCTGCGGCGCCAACGGGCGCCCTGGTCATCGTGGTCCGCGCGACCAATGCCTGCTTCTCGGACCAGGTGAGGGTGACCGGGTACCTGGTGCCGCGCAAGGTTGCGGTGGTGAACGCGGAAGGCGACGGCTTCAAAATAACCGACGTGCTGGTGTCGGAAGGCGATCAGGTGATATCGGGCCAGGATCTCGTGCGCCTCAGCCGCCCGGCATCGAAAGATCCCCGCACCGGGAATGCGGTCCCTGCCCGTTCGGTAACCTTGCGCGCGCCAACAGCCGGGCTCGTCATGAAGAGCACAGCCATGGTCGGTTCGATCGCATCGTTAAAAGCCGGCCCCCTGTTCCGCATCATCGTCAACAACGAGATCGAACTCGAAGTCGAGGTCCCAAGCCTCCAGGTCCCGAAGCTCAAGCCTGGAGCCACTGCACGGATTGCCCTCGCGGACGGGATTGATCACAACGGCCGGGTGCGGCTGGTGGAGGCCGAGATCGATCAGAGATCGCAGCTTGGCCGGGCGCGATTGTCCGTCGATAAAGATCCTACCCTGCGCGTCGGCATGTTCGCCCGTGCCACCATCGACGCCAGCCGCAGTTGCGGCATTTCGGTTCCCCGCGCAGCGGTCATCTATCAGACCCAGGGGACCAGCGTGCAGGTGGTGCAAAACAGTACAATTCATACAAAAAAGGTTCAGCTCGGTCTGGTGTCCGACAACAATGTCGAGATTCGCGAGGGCCTCTCGGACGGCGACATCGTCGTGGCCAATGCCGGGACTTCATTGCATGACGGTGACCTGGTCAAAACCATCTTCGCCGAAGACACCGATCAAACGCAGGTGCAGTAATGGCGCTGAACATCTCTGCCTGGTCGATCCGTAATCCGCTTCCTTCGATTGTATTGTCGATCATCCTGCTTTTGCTCGGCTGGACGAGCTTCCTCAAGTTGCCGATCACGCGGCTGCCGAACGCCGACATTCCTATCGTATCGGTGGTCGTCACCCAATTCGGAGCCGCGCCCTCCGAACTGGAATCGCAGGTGACCAAGACTATCGAAGACGCGGTGTCCGGCGTCGAAGGTGTCCGACATATCTCTTCCTCGATCACCGACGGCATTTCGGTGACGACCATCGAATTCCGGCTCGAGACCAACACCGATCGCGCCCTCAACGACGTCAAGGATGCGGTGACGCGCGTCCGCAGCAACCTGCCGCGCAATGTCAACGAACCGTTGATCCAGCGAGTCGATGTCGTGGGACTTCCGATTCTTACCTATGCCGCCATCTCGCCGGGCAAGACGCCCGAGCAATTATCCTGGTATGTGGATGACGTGGTCAAACGCGCACTGCTGGGCGTTCGCGGTGTTGCCCAGGTCGAGCGTATCGGCGGCGTGGAACGCGAGATTCTCGTGTCATTGGATCCTGACCGCCTGCAGGCGGCGGGATTGACCGCGGTCGATGTCAGCCAACGGCTGCGCGGCACCAACGCGGACGTCGCCGGCGGTCGTGCCGAAATCGGCGGCCGCGACCAGGCGATACGCACGCTGGCCGGGGCGAAAACACTCAATGAGCTCGCCGGAACGATGATCAGCCTGCCGATGGGCGGCGAAGTCCGGCTCGACGATCTTGGGATCGTCACGGACACCATCGCCGCACGCCGTACCTTCGCCCGCTTCGACGGCGAGCCGGTGGTCGCATTCGGCATCAAGCGCTCGAAAGGCGCAAGCGATGTGGTCGTCGCCGCGGCCGTCGAGAAGCGCATTGATGAGATCAAGCGCGCCCATCCGGAAGTCGAGCTCAAGCTGATCGATACCTCGGTCGACTTCACGCTCGGCAATTACGAGGCCGCGATCCACACGCTGTTCGAAGGCGCAATCCTGGCTGTCATCGTCGTACTGCTGTTCCTGCGAAATCTGCGCGCCACCGTCATCGCCGCCGTGTCGTTGCCACTGTCCATCTTTCCGGCTTTCTGGATGATGGACATTCTCGGGTTTTCGCTGAACCTCGTCAGTTTCCTCGCCATTACGTTGAGCACCGGCATACTGGTCGACGACGCGATCGTCGAGATCGAGAACATCGAACGTCACATGGCGATGGGTAAATCGCCCTACCAGGCCTCGATCGATGCTGCCGACGAAATCGGGCTGGCGGTGATCGCAATCTCGCTGACGATCGTGGCGATTTTCGCGCCGGCAAGCTTCATGCCCGGAATCGCCGGGCAGTTCTTCAAGCAATTCGGAATCACGGTCTCAGTCCAGGTGCTGTTCTCGCTGCTGGCCGCGCGCCTTGTCACGCCAATGCTCGCCGCCTACTTCCTGAAGCCGACCAAACATGTCGAAAAGCCGCCGGGACGCATTCTGACCGAATATACCCGCATGGTCCGATGGTCCGTGCAGCACTACTACATCACGCTTGCCGTCGGCATGACGGTCTTCGCGCTGTCGATCCTGAGCATTAAGCTGCTGCCACAAGGCTTCCTGCCGGCGCAGGATTCCGCCCGTTCGGTGATGGCGATCGAGCTCCCGCCGGGGTCGCAATTGTCGCAGACCGAAAAGGTGACCGAAGATATCGTCACGCGGCTGCGCAAGCACTCCGAGGTCAAGAGTGTGTTCGTCGACGGCGGGCGGCTGCCGGGAAAATCCACGGAAGTTCGCCGCGCCGCACTGATCATCAATTATACCCCGAAGGGCGATCGTTCGCTTACCGCGCGCGAACTGGAGCTGGTGATCGGGCATGAGATCGAGAACGTCCCCGACATCCGCTACTGGTTCGTCGACGAAAACGGCCTGCGCGCCATTTCTCTCGTCGTGCTCGGCTCAAACAGCAACATTGTGGACAATGTCGCCGACGAGCTGGCGGGTCAGATGCACCGCATCCCGATCATCGCCAATGTCGTGTCGGAAACCTCGCTCGACCGGCCCGAGCTACGCATTCGTCCGCACAAGGATTTGGCCGCCCGCCTCGGCGTGTCGACCGAAAGCCTGTCAGAAACGATTCGCGTCGCCACAATCGGAGACGTGGGGCCGGCACTGGCAAAATTCGACGCCGGCGACCGTCAGGTGCCGATCCGCGTTCAGCTCGAGGACAGCGCGCGGGCGAGCCGCCAGACGCTGGAACGCCTGCGTGTTCCGACCGGCGGCGGCCGCGGTGGCGGCGTTCCCTTGTCAGCGATTGCCGACATCCAGCTCGATCAGGGCCCGACCAGCATCAACCGCTATGACCGCGAACGCGAGGCGACGGTCGCCGCCGATCTTGTCGGCACCGCCGCGCTCGGCAATGCGATGGCGGACATCAATGCCCTACCGGTGATGAAAAGCCTCCCCAAGGGGATCACGGTCAAACAGGCCGGCGATGCCGAAAGCCTGAACGAATTGGGCGAGGGTTTTGCCAATGCCATGCAGGCCGGCTTGATGATGGTCTATGCGGTGCTTGTCATTCTCTTCGGCTCGTTCCTGCAACCGATCACGATCCTCTTTTCACTTCCCCTCTCGATCGGCGGCGCAATCGGACTGCTTCTCGTTACCGGCAAGCAGCTGACGATACCCGTCTGGATCGGCATCATGATGCTCATGGGCATCGTCACCAAGAATGCGATCATGCTGGTGGACTTCGCCGTCGAATCGATTGCTCACGGCATGAACCGCGACGATGCGATCGTCGATGCCGGTCAAAAGCGTGCGCGCCCGATCATCATGACGACCGTGGCAATGATTGCCGGCATGATGCCGAGCGCGCTTGCCTTCGGCGCCGGCGGCGAATTCCGCTCGCCGATGGCTATTGCGGTGATTGGTGGCTTGCTGTTTTCGACCATCCTTTCACTCGTTTTCGTTCCGGCGGCATTTTCCTTCATGGACGATGTGTCGAAAGTCTGCTGGCGATTTGGCCAACGGCTACTCAGCCTCGACGACGACAAGAAGGCCGGCAAGACACAGACGCGCGGAGCAGGACATTAGTGCATGATCCAAACGCACCCGGAAGGCTACGCTGCTGCGATTGGTTCTCGTTGCGACGCGTGTCTATCGACAAATGTATGTCGGGGTTACATAATTCGGGCCGCCTGACGGCGTATCAAAATAGCGGGCGGCCTCATCTCGAGGATGTCGCCCATAGCTGCCGGATGGTGCTGCATCAAACCTGCAATAGCGCATCGGCGCAAACAGTGAAGTAGTTGAAATGAGAGTCTTGAAGTTCACCGGCGTAATTTTGATCGCCCTGTTTGCAGCGGGACTGCTGGTCCTGGCCGTCGGAATTCCGTCCGGATTCCTGGTTGAAAAGATCAATACCCAGTTCGCGGCCGAGACCGGCTACAAACTGAAAGTTGCCGGCGGCGCGACTTTGCGGCTTTGGCCTTCCGCCTCGATCGAGGTGCGCGACATTACGCTGCTCAACAAGGACGGCAGCACGCCAACAAATCAACTGTCGGTGGGAACCGCGCGTGCGGACATCAACCTGTCCAGCCTGTTCAGCGGCAAACCCGAGATTACCGAATTTACCCTCATTCGCCCCGTCATAAAAACTCCGCTGATCCGCCGCGCAGGCGAGCGCAAAGCCGCCACAGACAAGCAAGCGAACGCACCTGCGGCAGCACCACGCGAGAGCCCGGCAGTCGGGCGTGTCGTCGTCGAGGACGGCAGCATTCTGTTCATGCGGTCGAGCGATCAAATTGAAAATCGTATTGACCACATCAATCTCACCGCATTGGTGAGCGAGCCCGAGCATCGGCTGAATGTCCAGATCAATGCCAAGGCCGGCACCCAGGACCTGCGTATCGGTATCAAGAGCATGGGGCCGATCGAAAAGCGTCAACAATCCTTGCCGCTTGAAATGACGATCGAGGCCCCCGGCTTGCTGCAAGGCGCGCTGAAGAGCACGGCGAACGTCACGGCCGTCGGCGCATTGGTGAAAATCAACGACGTCGAAGGGGTAATTGGTCAGGATCGCTTTACCGGCTGGGCCTCCGTCGACATGACGACGAAGCCGCGGGTCAATATCGATCTTGATTTCAAACGTCTCAGTCTTGCCGAGATCGCACCGGAACCGGAAGACGCAACGCAGCCGTCGACGATTGGCAAGCCGTGGAGCGACGAAAAGATCAACCTTGACGATTTGAACTATGTCGACGCGCAGCTGGCTTTCTCGGCGTCCGAGCTCAACGTCTCGAAGCTGCGTCTCGGGCCGGTCTATATCGAAGCGGCGCTCGTAAACGGCGTCCTCGATCTTGCACTCTCGAATACCGGAATTTACGGCGGCAAGGGCGACGGCATTTTCACGCTCGACGTTTCGGAGGCGGTGCCGCGACAGACCCTGCACCTGAATTTGGCCGGCGTGCGCGCCCTGCCCCTGTTGTCGGCGGTGGCCGATTTCCGCGAGCTGGACGGCGCCATGTCCGGAAAGATTGACATCAAGTCCAGCGGTTCGAGCCAGCGCGAATTCATGTCCGGACTTGGCGGGACAATCGACGTGGTTTTCCAGGACGGGGAAATCCGTAACGTCAATCTTGCCCAGATGGTCCGCAACCTGACCAAGACCACGCTCGAAGGCTGGCAGAAAAAGCGGGCGGAAAAGACCGACCTCTCCGAGCTGAGCGCGCTGTTCAAGATTACCGCCGGCAACGCAAAGACCGAAAATCTCAAGATCAACGGCCCACTTGTCCGCGTCAATGGAGCGGGAACGGCCGATATCGCTGCGAAGACACTGCAATTCAAGCTTGATACGAAACTTGTGATGAGCCTCGAAGGCCAGGGCGGCCCCGCAAATCCGGTCGGCTTCGGAGTGCCGGTGATGGTTGAAGGAAGCTGGGAAGCCCCGAAAATTTACCCGGACATGGCAGGAATTCTCGACAATCCCGAGGCGGCCTACTCCAAGCTTAACGAACTTGGCCAGGGCCTGTTCGGCAAATCCTCGACGGGCGGCGATTCATTGCTCAAGGGTCTGGGTGATCTTTTCAAGAGCAAAGGCGATAGCGGCAAAGACGCGCCGCCACCTCCCGCCGCGGACAAGAAGAACCAGACACAAGATACACCGGCAACGGGCAGCAAGCCGCAAGGTGCTCCGGCGCAGGATGCCAAAGCCCAGGATACCAAAACGGAAGACGCCAAGCCGCAGGATCCAAAATCCCAAAATGGCAAACCGCAAGATACCAAGACCGACAATTCCAAGCCGGATGATACGCAAGCCAAGATCAACAGCATCCTGAAAGAGCTTTTTGGCAAATAAAATGCAGATCGAGCCGCTCGCTGACAATCGTACGAGCAATGTCCAACCGGATTGCTCCGGACGGACGGACTGGTTCGTCCACCAAACCGTTCTTCTTGCACCGCGCGCCGACGGACTGACCTGTGTTGCGGCACTGGCCGGAATACTCCTGCTCGCATCCTCGTATTCGCTGTCCGCCGCAAATTCGAAACCGGGCACCTATCTTGGGCCGGCGGTGACGGTGACGAAGGTGAAGAAGTCCTGCTTTAACGATTCGATCGACATCACCGGCAGGCTGGTGCCGAAAGAAGAGATTTTCGTGCGGCCGGAGCAGGAGGGGTATCAGGTTTCAAGCGTGCAGGTCGAAGTGGGGGACAGCGTCTCCTCCGGGCAGGCACTCGCACGGCTAACGCCGCCGGAAGGCCAGTCGGGTGGCGCGGTCACAGTTGAAAGCCCGGCCGCCGGCGTCGTCGGAAAAGTATCCGCCGTCGTCGGTACGCTGACATCGTTCCAGGCGCCCCCGCTGTTCCAGATCATCGCCAAAGGCGAGATCGAATTACTGGCCGATGTCTCGACCAAGCTCATCACCCAGCTTTCCCCCGGCCAGCCGGCGAAGGTCAAAGTCGTCGGAATCGGCGTGGTGCCGGGTCGCGTCCGTCTGGTGTCGCCGACAGTCGATGCCGCGACGCAACTTGGCTCGGCTCGAATTTTCCTTGGCAACGACAGGCGCTTGCGCATCGGAACATTCGGCCGCGCATCGATTGTGGCCGGCGAAAGCTGCGGCATCGCGCTTCCGCTGTCGGCGGTGCTTTATGGCTCGATTGGCGCCATTGTCGAAGTCGTGCGCAACAACCGGATCGAAACCCGCAAGGTCGTCCTCGGTCTTCTGTCCGAAGGAATAGTCGAAATACGTGAAGGGCTTAGCGAGGGTGACATGGTCGTGTCGCGAGCTGGAGCGTTCCTCCGCGAAGGCGACCACGTAAGACCGGTGGTCGCTGATGAATCAGTCAAAAATAACTAATCCGCATACGGTCGCCGATGTCGGATGACGCGCTGCAACGCGCCGGCCATCCGGCAACGCGCCAGGCGGATCCGTGGCAGATCGACGTTGGTCCCGACGGCGCCCGCACCGATATTGCGACAACGAGCGGCGCAAGCGGGGCCACCGCACGGGCTCAAAAAAATGGCGTCGGCTACTTTGCCCGCGCAGCCTATCGGGTGTTCACAACGCCGAAAGACGGCCCTTCCCTTTATGATCTTTGCGACCAGCTTCTGCTGCGATCCGATGCGGGCAACGACCATCTGCGCAAATTCTACAAGACCGCTTTGGCCAACCTGCCATTGCGGATGGTTCTCGCACGCGCGGGCCACCCGCAGCTGCGCGACGCGGCGCGCTATGCAACGCTACGTGACGCCATCGTAGCAGCACGCGATCTTGAGACGCCGGATTGGGAAGCGGTCGGCCGGCCGCTCGCCGCGCTGCTTGATGAATCCCACCATCCGCACCCGAAACCAAAACGGCTATCTGAGCCCGCGACCAAGGTTTCCCTCAAACAGGTTGACGACATCATCCGCGCTTGCGCAAATCATCTGGTCTCGTCGCACGCACGGAACGGGTTCATTCCATGCTATGCGGCGTTCAACCTGATCGGGGATCCCGATTTTCACGGCCGCGATCTGATGGCGGCGTTGTGCGGTCTCAACGCCCGCACTTACAAGAATTCCACTTTCCTGTTCAACCTTGCGCGCGTTTTCATCGTGAAAACGCCGGCTGCGGCGCTTTTCAATCCACCCTGGACCGGGATCGCCGAGCCAATGTGGGAGCCGGTCCAGATCCGCCATCGTTCCGCATACTACGATGCATTCTACGCGGAAGCGCTCATGGACTATCTCGCCAGCGGTATCGCTACCGCACAGGAACGCGCTGCCGCGCGCGACACGATTGCGGGTCTGATAGATTTCTGCCTGGGCGTGAGCCGCGAACAGGTGGGCTCGACTGGCGGCGAAAAATCATTCGACGTCATAACTGCGCTGGCACCGCCGCCGCATTCGCAGCTCAACAGCTACTTTCAGCGGATCAAGACCGATCTCGGTTTCGGGACCTATGTGCCGGACTGCGACACCACCGCCTGCGCATTTTCCGCCGCCTCACAATTCGGATCCCAGGATAAAATCCTCGATCAGCCAATGATCGATTTCTATGCCGATCACCAGGTCGGCTCCGGATTTGACCGGGCCGGTGTTACGGTCCCGCTCAACGACAATATCGACTTCGGGGGCGGGATCGTCACCTGGATCGCGAACCTTTCGGGAGACCGGCCATTCGGCAACGACCTCGACCCCACGCTCAATCTTGATGTGCTGGAGGCCGCGTTTCGCAATTTCGATCGCTGGCAAATCGCCGAATCTCCGCGCCGAATCGAAACCCTGCGCGCGATCGTCTCGTTCCAGAGGCGGCTCGCCGAAAGCGGCGCTTTCGCCGAGCCGCGTTCGCACATCTACTATCTGCCTGAGCTCTATAGCGCATATTTCGGCCGCTGTTATTCAGCCTTGCGGGCGCTGCCATCCGCGGCGCAGCGGCTCATCGATCCCGAAAACAGCTTCGAGCTGGTCCGCCGCCAGGTCCTCGCCTATGTCGTGGATGAATTGATCGCCGCCGAAATGAACCCGTTCGATGCCGCATTGGCACTTCTGGCACTGGCCAAATTACAGGCCGAACCGCAAACCTTCTCGGCACCGCTGGCCTGCCTCGTGCGACATTTCGGCGAGGGCCGCCGCGGCGCGCCTTATAGAGCATATGAATGGAACAAGATGAAAACGCCGACGCGAATTCTTGTCGGCGGACCGGAGGCGACTTCGGCATTCGTATTGTCAGCACTTGCACACGCCCGCAAATTTCTGAACGCATAGACTTGCCCGGCTGCCTGAACGCAACGACGGCCGCCCCTGGGCGGCCGTCCTGGCACAAATGTCCGGCGCGTGTGGAGAAGCTTACCTCAGCTTGGCGGCACTTCCGCACCACTTGATCCAATCCTGCTGACTTGGATCGTGCGACACGCCTTTAAAGTTACACCAGGCGCTGGCTGTCGGGCCCATCGATCGGGTTTGCGATGCCGCTTTTTTCTCTTCCGGCGGATTGAATGCAGCCCTGCAACCGGGGCTCAATTGGGCTTTTTTTGCCTTCATGCAGGCAATGATCTTGGACACACTTGGAATTTCAGAACTGCACAAACGAAAGACATCCGGCGTGCATGCCGCGCGTTCCTCGGAAGTTCCCAAAGCATTGCTCGAAGTTGAATATGACACCAGACCAAACACGAGAAGCAGCGCACCCGGCCAGGCAACAATCGTAGCTTTTCTCATCGTGTCACCCCCGCGATAGACAAAGATGAAAAATCCTACCCGGTTGCTGGACCGCACTCAAGGGCGGCGTCATCCGATCGGATGTGTACCGTATGATTTGGTTCCTACTGGACGCCTTGGTCAATTACGGCTAGGTTCGCGCACTTTCGGAAAGCTTCTTGTGGACATTCATTGGAGAAATTCGATGCGTAAATCGACTTCATGCTGCTTCGCAACGACAGGCTTTCTTGCATTCATTCTTTGCGCGCATGTTTCACCTGCCGGCGCCATGACCCGAGACGCCGGGCTGCGTGCGGCATTGGGCGTAAGTACACTACTTCTTGTTGTTGACGAGAAGAAATCCGGCGACACAAGCAAAAGCGCCAATGACCAGAATGCCGACGGGGCAGCGCCCACGACGACGAAAAAGGCAAAGCGGAAACGCACCTCGACACAACAGGAAGTGGATCAGGGGATCAAGAAATACGTGCCGAAGGAATATCAGCAGCAAATTCAGCAATACATGCAGCAGGGCGGCGCCGGCCAGGGCGGCATCGGCCAGGGCGGTGTTGGCCAGTGAACGGATTCTCGTGGCGCGGGATCCTGGATTCCTGATCCGGAATTTTGCCGGATTGCATGGCAACTCCGGCGCGGGCAAAGATCATGACTAGTGTGGCTGCTGCTCCGCGGCGAAGATTGCCGCGCAGTCCGGAGTAAGCCGCGAGATATTGCGCCGAAGACATTCGGTGATCTTGCGCACATTCGGAATCTCACCGGCGCAGAACCTGAATACGTTAGGCCTGCACGCCTTCTGTTGTGCCGGCGTTCCACGATATTCCTGCTCGGCCTGCGCCGGGCTCGTCGAGGCATATCCGCCGGCAAGTGCTGTCAAAATGATTGCCGCAAGCATGTATTTTGTCATTGACATCAATCCCTGCTGTTTCCCGCCGCGCGTTTACGATTCGAATTATTCTACCATGATTATAATATCCGCACCTCGTATCCATCTCGAGATACGGCAGAGCATCCTATGGTTTCAGCCACGATTGTGGTAGAAATTCAGCGAGCCATGCATTCGCTTGAGGAGAAGGACCATGCGCAGCGGCAAGACAACTTTGAGCCTCGGCCTGATTGGAGCGGCCCTGTTCATTCTGGCATCGACAGGTGGCGCGCAGGCGCGTTGCGGGGTTCTGGGCTACTTCCTGTTTTCCAGCGAAGGCCCATGGAGCATGGCGATGGAGGTGGACGCCGGCAAACGATGCAGCAGTTTGTTTGCCAGCGGCGGCGCGTCGGTCTTCAAGCGGCTCTATATTGTATCGCAACCTCAGCATGGTTCGGTCTCGATCGCCCAGGGCGGCCATTACAGCTATAATCCGAAGCCGGGTTTCCGCGGCTCCGATACATTCATGCTCAGGGTTTGCGGAAATACGAGCGGCACGGATGGCTGTGCCAACCTCAAATACGACGTGAACGTCCAGTAGCGTCGAGCGCATTCTCGAAGCACGCGAACCGAACGGAGGGCGCGATTGGGTCACCCGGTCGCGCCCCTGCACCTTGCTTGCAATTTGTCGATGAAATGAGCATTCCGCTTGACCACGAGCGGCGAAAGCGCTTGCGGCAGTCAGTCGGAGAGACTGCGCCCGCCGCAATCCGGTGAATGCTTAAGGTTGATGCTTTAGATTAACGAGCGAGTTTCGTCGCGGCTTCACGAAAAGGGGATACATTGCCCAGTGGACAGTACCCCCATGCTGTCCGAACGTCCAAGCACGTGGCCGTCGAGTGGTCCCCGCCGCTCGGCGGCTCTTGATTTCTTCGCCTCGGCACATTCCGCTCGAGAGGCCGCATCAGCGGGCCATAAAGTCTGCCATCGCCATCTCGCGTCTGCCGCGGTGAGCGGAACCAACGGCGTCTTGCGGGCAGTTGGCGTCGAACGCGAAAGAACGCCGCTGCACTGATTTCTTGATCTAATCTAGACCCCTGCTCGGATTTCAGCGAGACCGCCGCGAGGCGGTTCTTTCACGTTTTCTGCACCCTGGAACGGAAAGAAGTTCCCGATAGAGAAAAACGGACTAAAGTTTTACGGATCACGGATTCCAATTTTTAGGGATATTTGTCATCCGACCAGAACATTTCATAGAGCGCGAAGTTTAGCGTTCGAGCGGGGTGGTCGAATGCAGGGAGCCAAGCATCATGGATAAGGAACGGCTTTTATGGCGTGCGGATCGATGCATGAGATTTGCAGCCGAGTGCAAAGATCGAAAAGTCGCAGAAGAGTTGATCTCATTGGCGCAGTATTGCCAAAAGATGGCAAGTGAAGCGGAGGCAGAACCGGGCACACGCCCTGCGTTCCACGGTCGATTTGGTGCGCTTAAAGCACTGCTGACAGTCTCTGATGGCGCGAACAGCGCGCATTCCCAGCGAGCCTTCTAGCTGTCAGTCCAGCGCGTCTTGAATTCTATCATTGCCATTTCACGGCTGACCGCGTAGCCGCGATCGCTTGGATATTGTGGGCAGCCCGAAGTGATCGTACTTCACCGTGAGTTCGCCGCCGTCGTTGCCGCGCCCGTCAGGAAGCTCATTACGAATATCAATCCAGAATATGGGAAGCCGTTCACAGGGATGGCTTCAGCCAGCTTGGCGCTCCCTCCCTGGGGGGTTGGCTCAAGTATTGCGTGTGCAAAGGAGTAGCCAATTCCAAGATCTTAGAATTCCCCATTGAGTATCAATAGAAATTAGCCGGATTGACAAACCGCGCGGTCGGCAGATTGGCGGCATGCCTGTCACAGAAAAATAAGATCGAAACAATGACTGAGAAATCTACCACTAAGAACGAAATCGAAGACCATCCTGTAGGAGAATGGAAAATCACTCGACATCGCTCGCTGTCTGCTTTTGACTCCTATTTCACATCTGTCGATGGGTCTAGCCATACCAGTTCGAGCAGCTACGATGCGGTGCTTTTAAGCTTTGGAGGCTCGCATGAGACGTCGCGAAGTTATTGCGCTTCTCGGATTACTGTCGCTGGGTGGAGCTGCGGCGGTGTGGCGCAGCCTGGTTTCATTCTGGCGTCCACAGCTCAGCAACCACGCGGCACAGACGGTGACGGCGCTCACCGACTTGATGTTTCCCGGCGATGGTCTGCCTGGGGCAACTGAATTTGGAATCCACGATCGTATCGTCGCAATGTCTGATCTTCACGCATTGATGACCGATGGAGTGGCCTGGCTCGATGGGCAAGCCATGCGTCATGGCGCTCCGGATTTTCTTGCCCTCAACGATGGTGCCAAGTTAGCGGCGATCGAAGCGGCGTTTGTATCGAAGGACGCCGCCGCGAGCCAATTCATCAATAAGCTCCGATTTCATGTCGGCCTGAAATACTATTCCGAACCTGTGATCAAGGCGGCGTTCCCCTATACCGGACCGCCGCAGCCGGAAGGCTTTCCCGACTTCCAAGACCCGCCTCGATGACGAACGGTGTCGACTGGGACGTTGTTATTGTCGGTGCCGGTGCCGGTGGCGCCGCCGCCGCCTATGGGCTGTGCCAGCGCGGCATCTCGGTGCTGTTGCTTGATGCGGGACCGCGCTTCAACCCGACGGTTGACTACCCCTTGACCGGTTCCGATTGGGACGCACGGGATTTTCCGGAAAAAGCCGGCAGCACCGGCCCGGTCACGTTTGCTCCAGGCCAAAAATTAAACGGCGTCGAGCCCCTGCTGCAGTCGGGAAGCCGAGGTCTGGGGGCATTGGTCACCAATGGCACGCGCTGGATGGAAAAGTATCATCACGTCCGCGGCATTGGCGGGACCACCCTGCATTTTACGGGTGAATCACATCGCCTTCATCCGGACGCCATGAAGATGAAAAGCCGCTTTGGCGTTGCGGCAGACTGGCCGATCAATTACGCGGAATTGGAGCCATTCTACACACGTTCCGAAGAACTCATTGGCGTCGCCGGTCCGGCGACCCAAGGGGCCCGTTGGCGCTCTCGGAATTTTCCCTTGCCGGCTCATCCGTTGTCGTACGCCGCTCGCACATTGGGGCGGGGTGCCGCTGCGCTTGGCTTCGATTGGCAGGCGAACAGTCGGGCTGCTCTCCCGGTTCCCTGGAATGGCCGCTTGCCCTGCAATTATTGCGGTGCCTGCAACAAGGGCTGTCCGCGCGGTGATAAAGGCAGCACGGACGTGACTTTCGTAGCGGCAGCAATCGCGACCGGTCGTTGCATCGTTCGGCCGGACAGTCCTGTGGTGAAGATCGAAGCTGGCAGCGGGGACCGCGTGTCAGCCGTATTGGTCGGGCGCCCCGATGGCAGGATCGAACGGATCCCCAGCCCCCAACTGATCCTGGCGTGTGGCGCTGTTGAAACGCCGCGGCTGCTTTTGGCCTCGGATGGACTTGCCAACGAAAGTGGCGAAGTCGGGCGCAACTTTATGGACAATCTCGAGGTGATTGTGGGCGCGCTGCACCCTGATCCGCAGCACAGTCGCCGTGGACTCCCGGACGATGCGATCTGCTGGGACTTCAACGCTCCCGACGCCGTTCCCGGCGTGATTGGCGGATTTCGTATTTGCAACACCTCCTGTGAGAACGAGCTCAAGGGGTTGGCCGCATTTGCCCTTCGCGCTGTCCCTGGCTGGGGACGGGCACACGCCCAATCAGTGCGCCGTTTGTGGGGCCATGCGTTGCATGTTGGTGCGATTGGCGAGAGGTTGCCGAACCCCGACAGCCGCGTTGATCTTGATGCCGATAAACGGGACAAATTCGGGATCCCGCTGGCTCGAATTTCTTCGTGGTTGGGCGAATCCGACATTGCCCGCTTGCGTCTCATGGCGGTCAAGTCGCGCCAACTCCTGGCCGCAAGCGGCACCGAAGATATTTTCGAGAGCTATTCAAGTTGGGACTGGTTCGGCGCGACCCATGTTTTCGGCACCTGCCGCATGGGTGTCGATCCCGCCACTTCAGTGGTCAATGCCTACGGCCGCAGCCATCGTTGGCGGAATTTATGGATTACGGATGCCAGCCTGTTTCCTTCGACCGGCGGCGGCGAAGCACCATCGCTGACGATTCACGCGCTGGCGCTGCGGACGGCAGAGCGACTGGGAAAGGATGCCTGAGAACCGGGCGCCGGCGCACAAGCATCCCGCTGAAAGAGCCCGCAAATCCGTCTTGCCGTCCCGTCCCTTGTCCCAATTAACAGACTCGCTTTGGTACTCATTGCCGCTTGTGTGGCGATACGATAGCCTTGCTCAAGTCAATCGGGATTCCATTCGGGGGAAGTGGGTCATGTTGCGTCCATTCAAGGCGGCCGTCCTGTCAGCTGGCATCGCGGCCGCAGCAATGGGGCTGTCCTGCCAATATGTTCTTGCCGGGTTTGTTCCCCCTGCGCTCGTGACGGATAGCGCATCCAATTCCGCGAATACCAGCAGTTGGCTCGGTGGTGTTCAATTTGGCTACAACCGACAGCAGGGCTCGGTGGTTTACGGTTTTGAGACCGATATATCTGCGACCCATCTCAAGACCGATATGAACACCTTACTGCCACTTGCTCCCCCTTCGAGTGCCAACACAAATGCGGACATAGACTGGTTTGGCACCGTCCGTGGTCGATTTGGTTGGGCCTCCGGTCCAGTCCTGTTCTACGGCACCGGTGGTTTGGCCTACGGCCATGTTGAGTTAAACAGCAGTATTGCTTCCCCTGTGGGCCCGCGATTTTTAGGCTCGCAGACATCGGCAGTGAAAGCCGGATGGGTTGCGGGCGGCGGCATTGACTATATGTGGCGACCGAACGTGATTCTGAATTTTGGGTACCAGTATGTGGATCTCGGAGCGGTCAGCGTAGCCGGCACGAGTACGGCTTTCACCGGACTATTAACCCAGAATGCTACCGCGCAAGCGCATTTCAGCGTTGTTACGGTCGGCTTGAGTTGGCGGTTCGCTGCAACAGACGCGGGGCCGCAAGGATCGTGGGAAGGATTGTATGCCGGTGGCCATCTTGGCGGCGCGTGGGGGAACAGGACGACAGCCAATTATTTTGACCAACCACCCGTTCCTTCCGATGCGCGGCTGAAGCGTGACATTACATTGGTTGCGCGACTCGACGATGGTCTTGGGCTTTACCGCTATCGATATCTGTGGAGCGACACCGTATACGTCGGTGTCATGGCGCAAGAGGTCGCCTTGATTCACCCTGATGCCGTCGTTCGGGACGCTTTGGATGATTATCTCCGGGTCGACTACAGTCACCTCGGCTTAAAATTGATGACGGAATCGGAATGGAACGCTCGCCGCAAGGGTGAGAGACTTTAGATTTCGCTGCGACCCCAAAGTGGCAACCCGTCTGAAATCTAAAAGGAAACTCTGATCGTGGCGCTCCCTTGGGAAGCGCGTGAAGTATCTAATCTCAATAGGTTAGGCGGAAGTTTGGGGCAAAGATGCTTCATTGGGATTCAATACGTTTCAGGATCGCCGCCCAAACTTTTACAGGCTCTCGCGCGCTGACGATCGTCTAACCCGCGATCGTTGGTGATTGCGTCGAGCTCCAGGCGCCGTTATCGACAATCGCGGGCTAATAGCCAGCCCGCATAAAGGGGCCGAACCAAACTCCATGATGAGGGGTATCTGGGGCAAACGCCGGAGGGCACCGGCAGGAATGCAAGGACGCAGGCTTACGAAGACCTGCACGGGACACGCGGCTAGCAGATCGGCTGCGATATCCCCGCCGTCAGATGAAGTAGCGAGCAAGGCCGACCGGCTGACCCCGGCCTATCGAATTGACCTCGTCGATCTGCCGTGTCTGCACACCGTGGCTCCGAACGGTCCTGCTGCAACGCTTTGCCCAAGCAGGGCGAAGCGTGCCTGCACAAACCCAAATAATCCTTTCACCAAGAGTAAACACTAGGCCACCGACGAAAGAGTGAGATGAATGCGAGATGACTGATAAGCGGGTCGAAATACAGAAAGCGATGCGGAAGGCTATCGCCGCCTACGACGGGCCAGTGAAAAAATGTCCGCCTGGACATGCTCGTGCGGGCAAACCTGACAAATTTGAGCAAGCTGAGTTCAAATGCTTCGGCTGCGGTTATCTTGGTAAAATTCGCTTTGTGCGATTAGAGAAGCGTCGTCCTATGTCCCTCCGCTGTCGTCACTGCGGAAAAACTCTTTCATGAGGATTCTGTAGTCATCTTCGCTGTGATAGGCTTCCCGTCATGTTCGACGCTGAAAACAATTCTTTAAAGCAGCGACGAGGCAAGCCATTCAAGCCCGGCCTGTCGGGTAATCCACGCGGCCGGCCGCGAGGCTCACGCAACAAACGCACTCGTGCTCTGATCGAGGCCGCTCAAGTCGGTGGCGAACTGCCCCTCGACTACATGTTGCGCGTCATGCGCGACCCGAACGCTCCGGTGCGGCGGCGTGATGAAATGGCGAAGGCAGCCGCACCATTCCTGCATTCCAAGCTTTCGGCGATCGAGCATTCGGGAGCGCCGGACAAGCCACCTATCACGGGGATTGAGGTGTCGTTTGTGGTGCCAAAGCGTAGGCTAGACAATCCATGACTACATCGCCGAATGTCTGCGACATCAGTATCTCATAACGACAGCCCGCTTCAATAAGCGACTGATTCTTGTGGCCTTTATACGTTTATGCGTCAGTGGGTGACTGCATGTAGGCATTCAGCTATAGTTTATTTGTCTGGGGGTTAGTTGCGATGAGTATCGGGTGGAGTGCGATCGCCGCGGTCGACTATCGCGGTCACCAGAAGCGCGATGAGCAGCGCCGTTCTGCTAGGCTGCAAAAGTTTGGCATTATCACTAGACTAGTTTTTTATGCCGCGCTCTTCGGTGCGCTGGCCGCTTTCATGCCAGAGAGCATCCAACAGGGCCAGATCTTTACACGATCATTTTCCGACCTGAGCCTCGGCGTGGCCATCTCTGAATTAATTTGGCTACTGCTTTGCTTCAGGATTTGTCGGGCGTTTTTTGATCCAAATCCAAATCCTGCCTTCCGCGAGGACGTCGGCCGTCTTGGCCTTGCGATTGTTCAAATTATGACGCCTCTAGTGAGCGTGATTGGACTTGTGGGTGGCGCCTTTTACCTTCTGAGCTAACTAGCCGGCCCCGCGCTTTGAATTCATACCCTCTCGGTGTGGGCGCCTATTTCTAATGTTTTGCCTCCCACCGCCTCGCGATCGTTACATCAAACATCTGATCGATTTCGAGACCGGATGAAACGACGAGCTTGTGAAATTGATGAACACAAAACAAAACTATTGGCAGTTAATACGTAACACTTTGGTCACCGCAACCAACGCCGTGCTAAATGTGCGCCTAGGACGCGCCCTTCGCATCGTTGCGATAAATTTGATTGTTATGGTCTTCATCCTTGCTTGCATGGAGTTGATCGCAAGAGCTGTACTACCGGAACAGGATATCTACCGGACGGTCCCCCCCGGCGGATTCGTTCGCTTCCATCCCTATGTTGTGAATTTGAGCGAGGGTCCTGTAGACCACGACGGCCATTGGCGAGATTCATTACGCCATAAACAGATTCCATATCATATCAAACTCAACAATTTGGGCTTCAGAATGGAGCGCGATCTCAATACTACCACTGTTTACAATAAAGCAAAAAATGAACGCGTAGTGCTTCTATTCGGCGGTTCAGCGGCCTTCGGTATAGGGAGTACGTCCAACGCCACAACCATAGACAGCTGGCTGCAACGTAAGCTCAATGAAAAACAAAAAGGTATTCATTACACGGTATTCAATTTGAGCGTGAACGGTTGGATTGCATATCAGCAATTGATTTTACTGGAACTGTACGGGCTCAATTTTAAACCAGATTGGATTATTTTCATGGATGGCAATAATGATATAATCAATTTAGTCGCGAATAATTTTCTCAAGAACGGGAACTTGATCGAGGCTGATGTCACTGATGACGTTGGACTTCCTATCGTTACGCCGATCATACGCAATATTGTTGATGGATACTATTACCATAGACTAAGACCGGCTTTTTATCGGAGTGCATTTGAGAACGAGTTGATCCGAATGAGCGCCTCGTATCGATACTTTACTGGCAAGGAATACGTACCGCGCACCCAACAAACATCATTCCCGAGATTACGAGACTGGTCACGGATTGACCAAACGATTGACTTCTATTTGCGCGCACAACGATTAGTGTTGTTGCAATGTCCAACTTGTCAGTTTCTTTTGAGCACTCAACCATATTACCGTCGCGGTTACTCTGCATTGTCGGTTTCAGCGCAGAAAGAACTAAAGGAAAAAATGAAAAATCTAAAGTTTACAAGTGCTTTATATAACGACCCTCGATGGGAAGACATAAACATGTATGCCCTTGGAAGAATCACGACGGAAATGCCGAGCATTTGTCGCGCCTATGGGCCCAGGTGCCACTACAAGGCGATTGATGAAGTCTTCCCATCGGATGATGATGAAAAGGAAAGCTTTTTCATAGATCAGGTTCATCTCTTGGATAGAGGAAATGAGCTGATCGCGAACTACTATGCCAAAGTGATTCTTGAAACTGATACGCACTGACCTCCCCGGTTTGAAGAACCTTGGTTGCAAGTGAATTCAACGGGCGCATTCGCATGCCCCGCAAAGCGGCCAATTCGTTCGGTCTTCTAAGTCGAGGCTGGTGTGGAGGAATTACTTAGCTGTGCCTAACAAAGGACTGTCACTTCCTGTAGCCAATTGTTTCATTAGATGGTCCGCAACGGCGCGCGAACCTTCTACAGTTAGATGATTCCGCTCGCGGTAAAGCAATCTAGTGCCGGTAGCCATCGAGCATAAGTTTTGATTGCAAAAGACACCGGCGGTGTCTAGCAGATGGACGTTTTTTAATTTCATTGCTACCGAAACCAGCGCAGCGTGATATCGGCTCTGCTGCAGATTGAATTCTGATCGTTCGATATTGCAGCGTGGCTCCCGCTCTGCCTCCCAAAAATATAGCCGGCGCCGACTGTATTTGCAGGCACCAGGATCAAATGGAAAAAGCGGCCTATCGTCGATGATGTATACAGTTTTGCCTGCCCGAATTAGTGCATCCACGGTTTTCGTCAATTCATTTTCAAGGCTGCTGCCTTTCGGAACCTGATTAAGTCTCCAGCCCCAATAACTAGCAAGAATAATCGTCTTTATATTTCTGTCGTGTAGCACGTAATCAAAAATCTCATTGAATTCTTTTTGGCCCAATACCGGTAATGCCCCTTGAATATAGTTTACAACGTTCAAACCACTGAGGCTTTCAGCCAAACCTACAAATAGATCCTCTGCGTGGCTGTCACCTATTATAGCGACATCCTTTATTTCGGAAGGCTTCGATTGAATGCAACGTGCTGGCCATCCCAGGGTCAATGAATGATTTCGGATATAATCTGGCGTGCACAAGAAGGAATGATCAGATTGGTATTGAAAGAATGCTTCGTGCCACAATTCTCCTTCCTTTACCGCCTTTGCAGCAGTCCGAAATGGTAACCCATCAAACCTCATAGTTATGTATCCGGCGAGCCCCACCGCAAACATTGTCATTCCAAGAACCGTACCGGCGCTGAACTTATTGAGCGTTCCGAAGCGAATAGGTCTTTCAATGAAATAGTATGTCGCCCAAGCGAGCACCACGCTCAGCACTATTGCTCCTAATCGAATAGTTACATCTGGCGTCCCCATTTCATCGATGCGCGGAAATGTTAGCAGCGGAAGATGCCACAAGTAGAGTGGGTAACTGATCAAACCGATACCGACCAGTAGCGGCTGTGAAAGCACATTTCTATTGAACCAGGAGTTGGGACCCGCGCCGATGATTAGAGCCGTGCCTACGGTCGGCAGAAGCACCCAAAAGCCGGGAAAGGCCGTAGTTCGCGTAATGGTCACAACAGCGAGATAGAGTGCAGCGAGTCCGACTAATGATTGAAGACTGCGAAGTGATTGAGTACTGGAAACTTGTACAGTCGCGAGCATCGCGCCGAGCATCAGTTCCCAAAACCGCGAAGCCGGCGAATAGAAGGCCGACACTAGATCATTGTTCATAACGTAATAAATATTGACAAGGAAAGATGGTATGGCCACGCAAAGCGCCGTCAAAAAAAAGTTAAATCCCAACTTTCGCGCGGTCCACAAAATTAACGGCCAAACGAGATAGAACTGCTCCTCAACCCCTAAACTCCATAAATGCAGAAGAATCTTGCTTTCATTATCGAAATACCCTGCCTCTCGCCAAAATATGAGATTTGAAACAAATGCCGCGCCCCCTGCAATGTGCTTGCCAAGCTGTTTGAACTCGTCCGGCGCGAGGAAATACCAACCAATCAAATAGCAACATACAAGCACGACAATTAGTGCCGGGAAGATGCGCCTGATACGGCGATAATAGAACTCCCCGAAGGAAAAGGTTCCCTTGTCAAGTTTCAAAACAATAATGCTGCTAATCAAATATCCAGAGATGACGAAGAATATATCAACGCCGATAAAACCACCTGTAACAATATTAGGGAATGCGTGAAAGCTAACGACGACGATAATCGCCAGCGCCCGCATCCCATCAATGTCGGGCCGGTATGTATAATTATATTCATGCGGTGTGAATGCGACTTTGATAACGGGGGCGGTTTTTACTTCATTGCGAAAATCGATCGCTACAGATGGATTGGTTAAGAGCAATATGATGGCGAAGCTGGCGAGCGCGATTGAAAAGCTGGCTCTAGCTAACTCTGACCGAGACAGCCCGAGCAATGAATAGCCAAAAAAACCCTGCTGCTCACCTAAGCCGACGAAAGGCGAGATCACTGCCAATATGGTGACGATGACACCAACGACAGCAATAAGCTTAAGAAGCAACAATATACTTCGTAAGTGCATTATATTCGTTCTCGTTTCGGGGCAGCCGTTGCACCCCCATAAATTGGTCCCTCAATTACCAGATGGGCCGCCGAATGATCCGCGCCGGCATTCTAACGGCTAGGTTATCTACATATCCGAGTGCCAAAGTCCGCGGCGAATCCGGCAATACTGGCATTGTTTTCTAACAGTCCCCGCATGGGGGATACTGCCGAATTTATCAATTCAGCCACCGCGCCTTGAAATCCACCATCGCCAATCCACGGCTCTCCGCATATCCGCGATCGCTTGGACTTTGCGGGCAGCGCAGGATTGTCCAAAACCACCGCCGGTCTGACGGCGCGGCATACGTCCACAATATCCGGCCTATGTGTTTGTCGCCGTCGAACACGTCATAGTCATCGTCCGGCCAGGGGCCGTCCGGGCGGAATTTGGATGCGCGTTTGGCGACCAGGGTGC
This sequence comes from uncultured Alphaproteobacteria bacterium, assembly GCA_963828695.1. Classification (GTDB taxonomy): domain Bacteria; phylum Pseudomonadota; class Alphaproteobacteria; order Rhizobiales; family Xanthobacteraceae; genus Pseudolabrys. Next base: position 1,657,530 of record CAWHFS010000002.1, read on the forward strand.
TGGTTGTCATGCCGCTATTTTGCTTGTCCACTTCTCTAATCGGCCGGTTTGGGTCAAGCGCTTTCTGGCTATCCACCACCACTGCAGTGTCGAGACGTCAGTTCGTGGGGTTTATTCGTTTGCGTTGTGCACCTTAACGTCACTCTGCGGAAACTGCTGCTTGAATTTCAATCCTGCTTTTAACGCCTCCACAAAGATTCCGAACTCTGATTTTATTTTTCCATCGATTTCTAGGACATAGCACTCGTAGGGCCGCGCATCGGTGAAATTAGCGATTTTCATGAGAGACCACCGTCTGTGACCCCACGAGGATGCTCGGTAGACATTTCTGGTTGTTTAACGACCGAATTAATTCGAGCCGAAGCGCAGGGCAAAACCTGGGTCATCATGTCATGTCAGCAATATTGACCAAGTGACCGTATTTTGCCGCCGAAAGTCTGCGTTCGGCGACCCCAGCAGACGCCTGGCTCCCCGCAAACTCATACAGCCGCAGCGGACCGAGGGTCGATAGATCGGTTGCCCCGCGCTGCCTCAGGGAACGTCGCTGGTACGTCAGCAGTATGATGCAACCCCCAAACAAGCGGGGACACGCCGAAATGAATCCCTCAGTCTGCCGCGGACCGCCGCAGGCGCTTGTAATTTTGATTCAAGATCCTGGCGAATTTTGAATCATTGTTGCGCTGATTGTGCTCAGCAACTGGTCACATTCTGTTTTATTCTGTGACCAGTGCAGTCATTGAGTACGGAGACAAGCCAATGAAATCAGGGCACCTGAAGCTGGTCGAATGCATTGAAAAGCGACCAGTTGCGTCGAGGGGCCGCAAGCCCAATGAAACGTACCGGGTTCGCGAACATCTGACCGAAGATGAGATGGTCAAATTGCTGGCCGCGCTCAAGGCCAATCGATATGGCCACCGTGACTGGCTAATTGGCCTATTGATCTATCGCCACGGCCTGCGAGTCAGCGAAGCCTGTGACCTGAGGTGGGACGACATCAACCTGGCCAAGCGCACCATTCAGGTCCGCCGGCTTAAAGGCAGCGATGACAGCACCCACTATCTCGAGCGCGACGAACTCGCTGGCCTCAAACGATTGCAGCGCGAGCAAACACCTAAATCAGCCTATGTATTCGTCAATGAGCGCGGACAGCCATTCGGACGCATGGGCGTTGGCCGCATGATCGAGCGGGCTGGCGAAGCTGCCGCGCTACCATTCCCAGTTCATGCGCACATGCTTAGGCATTCGACGGGGTACGCTCTGGCGGGCAAGGGCATGGATACTCGGCGGCTGCAACATTTTCTAGGTCACGCCAGCATTACCAACACGGTCCGTTACACCGCGATGTCGCCGGAGCCTTTCAAGGATATTTGGCGCTGAATGTTGGGCTGGATTCAAAGGCTTTCGGTTTAATTGTGGCCAACGTCCTAGTGAGGCGGCGCGGTGGGGAAAAACTGCGCCAATTTCGCAGCGACCTGAAATAAAACCGCCAGAGCAGTGCATCCAGCAGCCCAGTAGTTCCATCGCGCCATGTCCTGCAAATTGTCGGACAACCGCGTGACCTTATCGAGTTCATCTTGACCGAACCCGATCTTGGTCAGGCGAACCGATGCCGACAAAAACCAAAGGACCGCAGCGACCGCACCGACTGAAATTGAAGCAATGTCCAAACCGATTTGCATTTGAGCCCCTCAAAGACGTCGCGTGCTGTGTACTAGACGGCGCCCGGCACCAAGTCAGGGTAACGCGCCGCGCACGCATCGCCCATCTTGCCGCGCCGCTCGCACTTGGCGATCTCATGTCGTAGGTCCGGTAGCGCAATGTCGCGGCCATACCTGGCGATCAGGTTTCGCTTGCCGTCCGCAGCGGTTGCACGCGAGGCGCACCGTGCCGGCGGGAAAGTCGTTGAGTGTGAGCGAACCGGTCATTATTTCTTTTTGGGGCGTCGAAATGCTTCTTCTAAGGTATTGCTGTCGGCATCGTGCCGCCACCATCGTCCCGATTGATCTCGGACGTGGTCATCTCCATCCGACCCCGGAGGTGGCAAGAAAGTGCCACCACGCAATTTCCGTACAATGCCGACAGCCACGCAGGCAGCGAGCAAAACAACCAGACCGACAATGAACTTGAGCATGATAGGTCCTTTGCCAGTTAGACTATTGCACTTTTGACTGCGAACATCCCCCAAACGAACAGGCCAATAGAGCCGAATCCAGCGAACACGGCGGCGACCTGAAAGACAAAATTTAGCGCGCGATAGATTTTGGTGCTCGGCGTATCTTCCAGATAGGGGTAATTCCAAATTCTTTTTTGTGTTGAGTTCAACCCTGCCAAGCAAAAGTTTGCTCCATAGCCCAGCCCAATAGCCGCAGCCGCGGCGACTGCTCCGCACGCAAACCAAACAAGGCCGCCTGCCACGAGAGCTCTCTTGTCGACCGGAAGATTGCTTACAAAAGTTAGAAGCGATATTGCCGCGCCTCCGTTCAAGAGCAGCAGCATCCGGAGCGCCAGCGTTCCGGTGTTGATGGCTGCCTCGTTGACCCTATTAAAAAAGTCGTTCGCGTGGTCGTGTGCGCGCTCAGCAGCTCGACGTTGTTCGGATTGATGATCTGCCATGGGCTGTGAACCGTCCGACCCCACTTCGGATGCGTTAATCTAGCCTATGCAGGTTGCGTGGTCTTCAGCGAAGTTTATGGAGCGGGCGGCCAGCCATCTGATTGTCCGGCGGCGCTTACGCAAAAAATGTGCTAAATTATGAACTGGCGCGAGGCCGGGTCTGCAGCCCGTTGTCGGATAATCGCCACCGCATCTGACTTGCCTCGTGCCGACATTTTACGGCAGCGGTGGATGGCGGTGGTCGTGGGCAGAAAGAACACCCCTGCTCGGCTCGAGCCGACTCGCAAACTTTTGCGAGCGATAAAGACTTTTGGCGAGCGCAGCACTGTTGGTATGGAAGTAGCCGGGGATACAACGATTTCCCGGCAAAAAGCGGTCAGAAAGGCTGCAGAACGTTACAACCGATCGGAGCGATACGTCTGGGGAACTGTAAAGCTTGGCAGGCAAGCATATTCTAATGCGTTGGTTTTTTTGGAAAAGGAAGTAGGCAACCGGCGGAGCCGTCCACGAAATATGGCCGCGCTATTTTTGCTGGACGAGCTGCGTGGTGAGCCAAAGCCAATGAAGGAAGTCGAGGTTCGGGCGCGCGAGTTCTCGGATCGCGATCAGCACTCTACGGCGCGCGTGCAAAGAACTCTCCGTCAAAAAACGACGTATCGGCGGACGGTACGGTCAATGGACTTGGGAACTGCCATCGGATGTGAAAAAAAGTTTTGGAATCGATCCTTAAAGATGCCCACTTTTCGACCCCACATCAGCGCCGCCAGATTCACAATCTGCCCATTTCATATGAAATTTTGCCAGGCGACAGCAGAATTTTTCGTGCAGATGACGAAATGACTTTTCGATCATAGAGTACCAAATCAAACTGCTTTGCTTTCGCAACTGGTTTCAACTGGTCCATGGCTCGACAAAACGCCCTACCTCCTTCACTTGCACCTCGTCTAATTGGGAGGACCTCTGCAGCTGCGTATATTTCAGTTGCACCGGGAACTTTCGATGAAATGGTGATCGACGGTAGGATGCCTCGACCGATCCTTTTAGGAGGACGTCGCAAAGCCTGGGATGTTCGCAAGCTCGATATCGCAGTTGATCAATTGCCGACCGATGGTGGGGATAACGAGGACAATTCGTGGAGCGACTTCGATGCGGCGTAGGCTACCGCCGTTTGTTGAGTGTTGGCGAGACCGGCACAAGAAGGTGCGCGTGTATTTTCGCAAGGAGCATGGACCACGTATCCCGTTGCCCATCACCATTGGATCGAGCGAATTTAACACAGCATATCAGGCCGCACTTGCGGGGCAGCTCCGTCCTACCCGGGAGCGTCATGCGCGGGCGGCCGCGGGAACAATTGACGCCCTCATAACCCACTACAAACGGAGTGCAGCATATATTGGGCTCCGAGCGACCACGAAAACCGGCTACGTGTCCCGGATAGAGGCAATTAGAATCCAACACGGACAGCGTACCGTTGCAGGACTTACACGTGAGCGCATTTTCGGCATTCTTCAACCATATGCAGATCGTCCAGGGGCGGCTCTCTCAATCCTCAAAATGCTCCGCATTTTAATTCGTCATGCCATTAATATCGGCTGGCTTAATCATGACCCATCACTTGGGATCAAGCGGCCAAAAATCCAACGCATTCGGTCTTGGACGGAAGGCGAAATCGAGACTTACCGAAAGCGATGGCCGCTCGGTACCAAACAACGCCTGGCGTTTGAACTGTTCCTGAATACAGGACAGCGCCGGTCAGACGTAGTTCGCATGGCTTGGTCGCACGTCTCCGATAACAAGATCGCTGTCACCCAACAAAAAACTGGTCGTCCATTACGGATCCGGCTTCACCACGACCTACTTTCGGCATTGGCCTCAGTAAAGCGTACGCATATTTCAATCCTCACCACAAAGTACGGTAAGCCATTCACTGTTGAGGGATTTAGTCAGTGGATGCGTGATGCAATTAAAGATGCAAGCCTTCCACTCGCTTGCCAGCCGCACGGTTTGCGTAAAGCGGCGGGTCGACGTCTCGCGGAAGCAGGCGCGACCACAAAGGAGATCATGGCCATACTGGGCCATATAACGCTCTCTGAGGCCGAACGATACACAGAAGAAGCTAATCAGGAGAACCTTGCCGAGCAGGCAGTGATCAAACTTGAAGCACACAAAGCGAACAGAATTGCCCAAACCAACTCTTCAGGTTTGGGAAATCCCGCGAAAACGACGGAGAAATCAAAATGATGAGTTATGGCTTGGCGCTCCCTAGGGGACTCGAACCCCTGTTTTCGCCGTGAGAGGGCGACGTCCTGGGCCGCTAGACGAAGGGAGCTTGGGCCAAGAGCTATCGAGATAACCCCGATCCGCCGCACGCGCAAGCTGGCCGGTGCCGCGATCAATACTTGCAGCCGGCGGCGTGACATTCCACCCTGCCCTCCCCGTCCCGAAGAGGCGCAGTGCATGATCGACACCATCCCCAGACACGTGAACGCCGACGCCAATCTGGTCCGCCGCGGCCGTTTCGTCGACACAACCTTCATGATCGCGATCGACGATGCCTATACCCTGATCCGGGTGCAGGAGGGCCGCATTACCAAGGTCACGCCGGGCCCGTTCATCACACCGGACTACAGTTTTGCCCTGCGCGCCTCTCGCGAGGTGTGGGAGAAATTCTGGCAGCCGCTGCCCCCGCTCGGTTTCACCGACGTATTCGCGCTGGTGAAGCAGAAGCTCATGCGCGTCGAGGGCGACATTCATCCCTTCATGGCCAATCTGCTCTATTTCAAGGACGTGCTGGCGGCGCCGCGCAAGGATGACGCAGAAGGGCAGGCCAGCCGATGAGCCCGCGCTACGAACCGGTCGCCGGCCGTTATCTGCCCTGCACGCTGCTGGGCGAGCCGCATCGCCTCTATGTCGAGGAAGCCGGGCAAGGGATTCCCCTGCTCTGCCTGCACACCGCCGGCGCCGACACGCGGCAGTATCGCGGGCTGCTGAACGACAGGCGCGTGACCGAGAATTTCCGCGTCATCACCTTCGACATGCCGTGGCACGGCAAGACCTCGCCACCGGCCGGCTGGCAGGACCGCGAGTATCGATTGACCGCGCCTGACTATGTCCGTCTTATCCTCGATGTCGCCGACGCGCTGGAGCTCGACAGGCCGGTGGCCATGGGTTGCTCGATCGGCGGGCGCATCGTGCTGCATCTCGCACATCAGCACCCGGATCGCTTCCGCGCTTTGATCGGACTGGAATCGGCGCCATATGCCGAGGCCTATTATGATCTATCCTGGCTCAACCGGCCTGACGTGCATGGCGGCATGGTCTGTGCAGGCGTGATCTCCGGCCTGGTCGCGCCGACCGTGCCGGCGCATGAGCGCTGGGAAACGCTGTGGCACTACATGCAGAGCGGGCCCGGCGTATTCAAAGGGGACCTGTATTTCTACACGACCAAGGACGGCGACGTGCGCGACAAGCTCGGCGAAATCGACATCACGCGCTGCCCGCTGTACCTGCTGACCGGTGAATACGACTATTCGTGTACCGCCGAGGCGACGCTGGCGATCGCGGAGCGAACCGGCGCGCCGGCAACGATCATGAAGGGGCTCGGACACTTTCCGATGAGCGAGGACCCGGAGAAATTTATCGGCTACCTGTTGCCGGTCCTGGAAAAGATCAGACGTTCGTAAGCTCTCCGTGCGTCGTCGTGAAACCCTAGGGCCTGGTCTCAAGGCGCAGCCGCCCCAATGGCTTGAGCGTATCGGGGTCGAAGGTGCGTATTTCGGTCACGCCGGCGACTTCAATTGTCACGACGATGTGGTCGTTGCTGACCGATGTCGAAATGACCTTGGCGCCGGCGGGCAACATGGCCGTGACGTCCGGCGGCGGCCCGGCACTTCCCTCCATGGTGGAAACGCGATAGCCGATAACGACGAGAACGGCGCCGATCGCAACGATTGTCGTCAGACTGGCGATCAGCATCAGCCGGCGCACCTTGGCAATGGTACGTTCAGCCTCGGGACCAAGCGATTTGTCGTCGGACATTGCGTGAACCATGTCGGAAGATGCCATAGAGACAGTCAGGATCGCGACCGAAGAAGCCGGCCATCGGCTCGATCGCGTGCTCGCCGCGCGGATCCCCTCACTGTCGCGCTCGCGCCTGAAAGCCTTGATTCTGTCTGGTCAGGTCGCAATCGAAGGCCGCACGATCCGCGATCCGGCGGCCAGCGTCAATTCCGGCGATGTCGTCGCCGTGGCGCTGCCGCCGCCGGAGAAGGCCCGGCCGGAAGGCCAGGCCATACGCCTCAATATTGTCTACGAAGACGATGATTTGATCGTGGTCGACAAGCCCAAGGGCCTTGTCGTGCATCCGGCCGCCGGGCACGCCCAGGGCACCCTGGTCAACGCCCTGATCGCCCATTGCGGGGACAGCCTGTCGGGCATTGGTGGCATCAAGCGCCCCGGCATCGTGCACCGGCTCGACAAAGACACCACCGGCTTGATGGTGGTGGCAAAGACCGACATCGCGCACCGCGCGCTCAGCAAGCAATTTGCCGACAAGGGCGAAAGCGGGCTGAAACGCGGCTATCTGGCTCTGGTGTGGGGCGCCCCCGATCGGCCGAAAGGCACGATCGATGCCCCGCTCGACCGCCACCCGCACGCCCGCGACAAACGCGCAGTGCGCGCGAATGGCCGACGCGCCGTGACCCATTGGCAAGTGCTGGAACGCTATGGCGGACCTGACGGAAAGCCGGTCGCGAGCCTTCTCGCCTGTACGCTGGAGACCGGCCGCACGCACCAGATCCGCGTGCATCTCGCCCATATCGGCCACCCGATCATGGGCGACGAAACCTACGCGACCGGCTTCAAGACCAAAATCAGCCGGCTTGGCCCGCAGGCGCGCGCCGCGCTCGCCCACCTGGGCCGCCAGGCCCTGCATGCACACTCATTGAGGTTCGAACATCCCGCAAGCGGTGAGATGCTCGCGTTCAGGTCGGAACTGCCCGATGACCTGCGTCTCCTGCACGAAGCGCTGAGCGGGCAGCGCTAGCAATTTCAGCACATCGTCACTTTGGCGGCGGCGCGGTTCCTTGCGCCCATTTCTCCATCTTGCCGAGCACACCCCATCCCGCCAAGGCCAGGAAAATCGGCATGGCGATTGCGCCGAACGGCGTTGCCGCCAAGCCGGCCGGCAGTATCGAGGTCACCGCGGTGCTGACGCCCGGTATGGACAAGATAGACGTCACCAAGGCACCGATCGTACCGATGGCTGTCTTTTTGCCATTCAGCAGGTTGCCGATCGTCTCGCCGAGCGCACCGTTGACCTGGCCCAAGGCCGGCGGCCCCCCAAACAGGGTGTTGATCAGTTCGAGCACCTTTTGTATATCGACCGCTTGCACCTGAGGCTGAGTGGTGGACGGCTGTGTCGTCGTGGTCGCTGGTTGTGCGTTTTGCAGAGCCTGAAGAACCGCGGCCACCTGTTGCAGTACCGAGGCGATATTGGCTGTATTTGTTGCGGGTGTAGGCATTGTGCCTCCTCCGGTTTGAACTGCTGGCGCACCGACAAACTCCCAGTCGACTTTGCCCTTGCCATCGATTCCGACGGCGCGCGCCGCGGCGGGAGTTAGATCAATGCCGGCCGAATTGGTATGGCGTCCGCGACGATCCGTCCCAGATTCCGCTTGCGGGCGCGTGTGAGTGACCCAGTACGGATCGTTCGTGTTCCAGGGACCGAGATCGACGATATCGCAGTCGACCGATTTGCTGCCGTTGGTTACACGAACCTTTGGACGCGCGCCGATAAAAGGCGCTGGCAACGCCACGCCCAACTCGAAATCACTGATCACGTGCCCGTCATAATAGCTCGTGTTTGGATCGGCCTGGCCGCCAAACACGGTGGCGGTGATTGCCGTGCAGCGAGGTTGCGATGAAATCGAAACAGTGGCCGCTTCCGGCCGCTCTGCCGCGCTGGCCGGCCTGCGCACCGCCAGGCACGAAGACTTCCGGCGATGCGAAACATTTACACTGTCGGACTGATTGCCTCCGCGGCACAGATAAAATTCGCCCTCCTCGCCGTCACAGAGCGTAACGTGATGATCAAACACAAGCACGTCACCGAGTTGCGCTTGTCCAGCGGACGCGCCGAAGTCTTTCCAAGCCGCGGCGAAGAGAAATCTTTCGTCGTCTGTCTGACCAAACACCGGCCGTATTCCATTGTGTGCCATGCAGTAAGCAACAGCCAGTCCGCACCACGCGATACTGTCGTGCGTGTAGAGTGCACAATAGGAGGCCATGTCGGGATAGCGCTGTGCGATCTCGTCGCGCCAGGCAAGGATGATCGGATTGTCGGCACCGCCCGGCCTTTCCAGCGTGCCGGTGATGTCGCGCATGGTCGTAAGCCAAGGCGGAATCTGATCTGGCATGGGAACCTCGCTAGACGGATTTCATTGCGGCTACTCCAGCTTCGGTCTCCCGGCCGAGCCGCAGACGCTGGATGCTGCAAAGTAAGATGCTGCGAAGTAGGTTGTATAAGCGGATGGGTCGCACTGACGTTCAGGGGCGCACCTACGAGACTCAAACGCGCGGCGTTTCGCCGAACGGATCTCACGCATACAAACCTCCGAAAACAACCCATGGTGGAGGCTTTCCGTTCGGCCCGCAAGCCGTTCGGTCAGGCAAGCCCTGTCAAAGCGTATGGGGATTCCCATTGCCAAAGCTTACTGGGATACCCATATTCAACCCAACACCCCGAAACCGCGGAAAACCTGGTGTTCCAAACGGAACGCCGGGCGAATTGCGTCGTTTACGTGATGCCCTGATGACGCAGGTTCGGGATCGGGGCGGCGGTTGGTCAGAATCGGTCAACCATACCAATGCTTTGGTCGCATGCCGTGGTGCATGGCTGCGTCACGGCGACGTGACGGCCGGACACTTTATTTCGCGGGTCGGGTCCGGTATGTTGCATCTGCGGCCAATCTTTCGTGGTCGCAAAATCGGATGCGCACCGTCGGCTCGGGGAGCGGCGGTGACAATCGCCCGCCGATTTATCGGGGGCAAAATAAGGAGGGCGCTGTCATGGCCCGTACCGCCGCACTGCCGGCACTCAAGGCCGAATCCGGCCTTTCACACTATTTGGACGAAATCCGCCGGTTCCCGATGTTGGAACCGCAGCAAGAATACATGCTGGCGCGCAGCTGGCGTGAGCACGGCGATCGTGACGCCGCGCATAAGCTCGTCACCAGCCATCTCCGTCTCGTCGCCAAGATCGCTATGGGTTATCGCGGCTACGGCCTGCCGATCTCCGAGGTGATCTCGGAAGGCAATGTCGGCTTGATGCAGGCCGTCAAACGTTTCGAGCCGGAAAAGGGCTTCCGGCTCGCGACCTATGCCATGTGGTGGATCAAAGCCGCCATCCAGGAATACATCCTGCGCTCGTGGTCGCTGGTGAAGATGGGCACCACGGCCAACCAGAAGAAGCTGTTCTTCAACCTGCGCAAGGCCAAGAGCAAGATTTCCGCCCTCGACGAGGGTGACCTGCGGCCTGACCAGGTGCAGCTGATCGCCAAGCGCCTGGGCGTCACCGAACAGGACGTGGTCGACATGAACCGCCGGCTCGGCGGGGATGCTTCGCTGAATGCGCCGATCCGCGACGACGGCGAGAGCGGCGAATGGCAGGACTGGCTTGTCGACGACGCGCCCAGCCAGGAACGTCTTCTGGCGGAACACGAGGAAAGCGACAATCGCCACAAGGCGCTGATCGGTGCGCTCGATGTTCTCAACGAGCGCGAGCGGCGCATCTTCGAGGCGCGCCGACTGGCCGACGATCCGATCACGCTTGAGGACCTTGCGGCCGAATTCGGCGTTTCACGCGAGCGCGTGCGCCAGATCGAAGTACGTGCCTTCGAGAAGGTCCAGAAGGCGGTCAAGAACCGGATCGCCGCGATGGAGCAGCCCGCGGAAGCCGCAGCAGCGACATTGCACTAAGGGCAATCGTCACGCCAACAAACGACTAATGGCCGGGTCATTCCCGGCCATTTTTCATGGTCGCCGCCGTTTTGCGGCGGTCCGCCCTATTCTCCCCACGCCCGGAATGCTTCCTCGAAGGCGCGAGCGCCCGGCGTACCTTTTTCCAGCGCCAGGATGGCGCGTTTGCCACTTGTATAGACGACCGGGATGTCGAACCAGTCGCGCTCCTTCAACATCTGAACATTGCGCTGGACATCGACATCGACGGCCGACAGGCCGATCAGGAAATAACCGTTGGTCACTTTCACTGCCAGACCGGCGAGCGGCACGCCGCGCGCCTGCTCGTCCGTCTTCATCAATACACCGGGCACATTTCCGATGCCGCCTTCGGGGAAATCGGCCGGCAGTGTAAACATGATCTCGATGGTGTGACTGGCCGGCAGCGCCTTGTCGCTGTTGCGACGAAGCGACCAGGTCATGCGCAAATGGCGCTCGGGGATTTCCACGTCGGCGCGCACCGCCAGTTCGGGCGCCAGACCCGGGCCGGGCGACACGGTCTCGGTGCGCCAAATCGCCGAACCAACATAGCGCCTGCCTTTCGGGTCGTTCGGGTCCTCATCATACAGCACGACCTTCTGCGCAACCGCTGCGGCCGGCGCGGTAGCAGGGTTCGCCGTACCATTGTTCGCTCCGACGCGGTCGGCGATTTTTGGCTGTCCGGCAGGGGCCGCCGCTTCGCGTGGTTTCGGCGCCGGCGCACTCCGGAAGCTTGCCACCATTTTCGTAATGGTATTGCGCTGCCAATAGCCGCCACCAGCAAGACCGCCAACCACCAGCAACAGCAGAATGAGCTTGATCACGCGGCCATATGAGCGTGCGGGTCGAGAATAGGTTTCGTCTTCCTGATACTGCGGCTGCTGCGGCGGCGTGGCGCCAACGGGCGGCAGTGAATGCTCGCTGGCGGGTACCGCATTATTGTCGACTGGCGGTTCCTGCCCGAACGGCGGCTCAGCGGGGGGTGGCTCAAAATAGTGGCCGCCACCATTATGATCGCCTCCGTCGAATTGCGGCCGCCGGTCGCCGGGGACCGCTTCGAAGAAATCGCGCGCTGAACGATTGGCTTCGGCCACGGCGCCGCCAAGGCTTTCGGCTTCCGCTATATTTTCGCGGAATCCGCGCAGGCCATGATTGGTCAGAGATGGCGGAGCCTCGCTGACTTCCTGCACTTCCGGCCGTGAGCGTTTGGCCGCGTCCGCCTCCACCTTGCGGATCGCTTCTTCCAGGGCCAGCCGCTCACGCGTGATGTCGGATTCATTCAGCGCAGGCTCGACGCCACGCAATTGAGCGACCAGCGCACTTCGCGCCCGGTCGTACAGAATACGGCGGTTCTCGCCCGTATTCTTGTCCAGGCCGGCGACGGCGCGCGAAATTAGAGGAAAATAGTCAGCCATTGCGCGTCATTGTGCTTGTGCACGGTGCTGGCCGAATACGGGCCCCACCTGCGGGAATCGTGCTCTAAGTGAGCCTGCTTCGTGTCTTTTTTCGGTATTCATAGCTCAAAAGGATTCTTCATCAGAATGGTGTCCTCGCGCTCCGGACTGGTGGAAAGCAGCGCGACCGGGCATCCGATCAGCTCCTCGATTCGGCGGACATATTTTATGGCCTGCGCGGGCAATTGTGCCCAAGAGCGTGCACGCGCGGTAGGCTCTTTCCACCCCGCAATGGTCTCGTAGACCGGCTCCGCCCGCGCCTGCGCGCGCTCCCCAGCGGGCAGATAGTCGATCTCGCGGCCATCCAGGCGATAGCCGATGCAGACCTTGATTTCATCGAAACCGTCGAGAATATCGAGCTTTGTGAGCGCCAACCCGTCGATACCGCAGGTTAGCACAGTCTGGCGTACCAGCACCGCGTCGAACCAGCCGCAGCGGCGCGCCCGGCCGGTGACGACGCCAAACTCCTTGCCGCGTTCGCCCAGCATGCGGCCGATATCGTTCTTCTGTTCGGTCGGGAACGGCCCCTCGCCCACCCGTGTGGTGTAGGCCTTGCAGATTCCAAGCACGTAGTCGATCGCGTTTGGCCCGAGACCGGAGCCGGTCGCGGCCTGCGCGGCCACCGTGTTGGACGAGGTCACAAACGGATAGGTACCGTGGTCGATGTCGAGCAGCGCGCCTTGCGCCCCTTCAAACAAAATGCGCTTGCCTTCGCGCCGCTTGGCGTCGAGCAACGACCACACCGAATCCATGAACGGCAGCACCTTCGGCGCCAGCGCGGCCAGGTCGTCATACAGGTCCTTGGGATCGATCGGCTTGAGATCGTGGCCGCGGCGCAGGGCATTGTGATGGGCGAGCAGCCGGTCGATCTTGGGCCCCAGCGCCGGCAGGTCGGCCAGATCCATGAAGCGAATGGCGCGGCGGCCGACTTTGTCCTCATAGGCCGGGCCAATACCGCGCTTGGTCGTGCCGATGCGGGTTGCAGCATCATCGGCCTCGCGCACCGCTTCGAGTTCGCGGTGGAGCGGCAGGATCAATGGCGCGTTCTCGGCAATGCGCAGATTTTCAGGTGTCACTGCCACGCCCTGCTTCTTGAGCTGCGTAATCTCATCGATAAGCGCCTGTGGATCGACCACTACGCCGTTGCCGATAATGGAAAGCTTGCCGCCACGGACGACACCCGACGGCAGCAATGACAGCTTGTAGGTGACGCCGTCGATCACCAGGGTATGGCCGGCATTGTGGCCGCCCTGGAACCGAACGACGATATCAGCCTGTTCGGATAGCCAATCGACGATCTTGCCCTTACCCTCGTCGCCCCACTGGGACCCGACCACCACGACATTCGCCATCAGGATCCCTTACCGTTTTGGCGCCCGCATGATCGTTCCCGAAAATCGGTTCCCGTTTTCCGCGATCATGTGGGGGCGCCAGCGCCCGGACACGTCAGCCGGGAGCTGCCGGCTTGGTCCACCCTCGGATAAAGGATGATACCCGCATAGGCAAGGCGCGGCAGGCCCCGGCCAGCCCCCATGTGGCGACCCCAAAGGGTTGATCGGACAGCATTTTTTTAGAAATGCAGTGGCTTGGCCTGCTGCACCTGTGGGAGCGCGCGAACTTTTGCCAGCACATCGTCTGGCAATTCGCCGTCGATCTCGATCAGCGCCACGGCACTGCCGCCGGGCGCTTCGCGGCCGACGTGGAAAGTCGCGATGTTGATTCCTGCATCGCCGAGCGTCGAAGAGAACTTGCCGATGAAACCGGGCTTGTCGAGATTGGTGATGTAGATCATCGAGGGACCGAACTCGGCATCCATACGGATACCCTTAATGTTGACGATTCGCGGTCGGCCGTCGGCAAACACCGTGCCGGACACCCAGCGTTTTTGTTTCTCCGTCACGATGGTGACGGTAATCAAGCTTTCGTAGTCGCCGGCAGCATCGCGGGTGGTTTCCTCCACCGCCATGCCGCGTTCGCGCGCCACCACCGGCGCCGACACCACGTTGACGTCTCCCAGCATGGGCCGCAGCAGTCCCGACAGCACGGCCGAAGTGAGCGCCTTGATGTTCATTTGCGCGACCGACCCCTCGTACGTGATCTGCACTTCCTTGATCGGGTTCTCGGTCAATTGACCGGCGAAGGAGCCCAGCTTTTCGGCCAGCGCCACGAACGGCTTGAGCTTGGGTGCTTCCTCGGCGCTGATCGAGGGAAAATTGACAGCGTTGGTGATGGCGCCGCGCAACAGGTATTCGGACATCTGTTCGGCAACCTGCAGCGCGACGTTTTCCTGGGCTTCCGAAGTGGCGGCGCCGAGATGCGGCGTACACACGACATTGGGCAGACTGAACAGCGGACTGTTCGTTGCCGGCTCTTCGACGAATACGTCAAATGCCGCGCCGGCTACCTGCCCCGACCTCAGCGCCTCCACCAGCGCCGCCTCGTCGACCAGCCCGCCGCGCGCGCAATTGATGATGCGCACGCCTTTTTTCATTTTCTTGATGGCAGCAGCATCGATGATGTTCTTTGTTTTATCGGTCAACGGTGTATGCAGTGTGATAAAATCGGCGCGCTTGAACAGCTCATCGAGCTCGACCTTTTCGACGCCGAGGTCACGCCCGCGCTCTTCCGACAGGAACGGGTCGTAGGCGATCACTTTCATTTTCAGCCCGATGGCGCGGTCGGCCACGATTGAGCCGATATTGCCACAGCCGATGACACCGAGAGTCTTGCCGAAGATCTCAACGCCCATGAACTTGTTCTTTTCCCATTTGCCGGCACGGGTAGACGTATCCGCTTCCGGTATCTGCCGGGCCAAGGCCAGCATGAGTGAGATCGCATGTTCGGCGGTGGTGATGGAATTGCCGAATGGTGTGTTCATCACGATCACGCCACGCGCGGTGGCGGCCGGAATGTCGACATTGTCGACGCCGATGCCGGCGCGGCCGATCACTTTCAGATGCCTGGCCCTCTCCAGGATCTTGGCCGTCACCTTGGTCGCCGAGCGTATGGCCAGCCCGTCATAGTTGCCTATCAACTCCGCCAGTTTTTCCTTGTCCTTGCCGAGCGCGGGCTGGAAGTCGACCTCGATGCCACGATCCTTGAAGATCTGCACTGCCGCAGGCGAGAGGGCGTCGGAGATGAGAACTTTTGGCATGTCATTCATCCGAATTCATTGTTGCGAACTGTTCCGAAGTCGTCGTTCGCGAAGGCGAACGATCCAGCAATCGCAGTCGTTTGGGACAAGCCGAAACGATCGTGACTACTGGCCGCCCCGCTTGCGCAGAGCGTGACAGCACCATCACGCCGCTTTCGGCAGCGCGGCTTTTGTCTGTGCGAACGCCCAGTCGAGCCAGGGCGTAAGCGCTTCGATATCGCGCGTCTCTACCGTTGCGCCGCACCAAATGCGCAGGCCTGGCGGGGCATCCCGGTAATAGGCGATGTCGTAGGCGACGCCTTCCTTTTCCAGCAGACCGGCAAGATTCTTGGCAAACGCGGCCTGCTCTTCCGACGACAAGCGCGTCACTGCGACATCGGCGACTTTCAAACATACCGAAGTGTTCGAGCGTTCACGCGCGTTCTTGGCGAGATGCGCGATCCACGGGGTCACCGCGACCCAATCGGCCAGCGCCTTGGCGTTTGCGTCCGACCGCGCCATCGTCGCCGTCAGGCCGCCAATCGATTTTGCCCACGCAAGCGTGTCGAGATAGTCCTCGACGCACAGCATCGACGGCGTGTTGATGGTTTCACCGGCAAAAATGCCCTCATTGAGCTTGCCGCCTTTGGTCAGACGAAAGATCTTCGGCAGCGGCCAGGCCGGTTTGTGGCTCTCCAGTCGGGCAACCGCGCGTGGCGAGAGCACGAGCATGCCGTGCGCGGCTTCCCCGCCCAGGGCCTTCTGCCAGGAAAAAGTGACCACATCGAGCTTCGGCCAGTCGAGCCTCTGCGCGAAGGCTGCCGAGGTGGCGTCGCAGATGGTCAGCCCTTCGCGTTTGGCCGAGATCCAATCGCCATCCGGCACGCGCACGCCGGAGGTGGTCCCGTTCCAGGTGAACACCACGTCACTGGAAAAATCGACTTTGCTCAGATCGGGTAGTTCGCCGTAGGGCGCCCTGAGCACCGTGACGTCTTTCAGCTTCAATTGCTTCTCGACGTCGGTCACCCAGCCGTCGCCGAACGACTCCCAGGTCAGCATGGTCACCGGACGCGCGCCCAGGAGCGACCACAGCGCCATTTCGACCGCGCCGGTATCGGAGGCCGGCACGATGCCGATGCGATAGTCGGGGGGGATTTCGAGCACTTCCCGCGTCAGATCGATGGCGCGTTTGAGCTTCGCCCTGCCGATCTTCGATCGGTGTGACCGTGCCAGGACTGCGTCGGTGAGGGTTTGCAGGCTCCAGCCGGGGCGCTTGGCGCACGGGCCGGAGGAAAAGTGCGGAATGGCCGGCCGCACGCCGGGCTTCACGTCGGTCATGGTCTATCCTTCCAGATAGGCGCCCCTCGTTGGGGAGGGGTGTCCCACTGGCGGGCATAGGCCAAGTCAGGCCACGCGGTCAACTCCCCGCGTCACCGGCATAAAATCTGGAGAAGAAGCGGGATAGCCGGGGCTAGAACCGCACACCGGCACCGGCGCGGACCGTGTTGATGTTGCTGGTGATCCCGTTGACCGGCGCAAAAGCGATAAATTCCCATTCTCCGCGAAGAAAAAAATTGGGCAGCACTGCGATGTCCACCCCCGCCCCCGCCAGGAAGCCGACGGCGAATGCATTGTTCTTACCCTCTGACCTGGTTTCGCTTAGGCCAAGGGTAGGCATCACGCCCAAAGGATCGGTACTGACAACGTTGACCGTCGCACTGTTCGTGATGTTGAAGCGACCAACTGCGAGGCCTAGCATACCATAAGGCAGAAACTGTTCGACCGCATAGCCGGCACGCCCACGAAGCGTCGCGTAATCGACCAGTCTTGCGGTCGATTGGCCGTCAATACTGATGTCGTTAAAGTAGCCGTCACTGGTCGTAACACTACGGTGTATCGAATCGATCACGCCCGTTTGCAATTGCTTGGGCCGACTGTAGCCGATGTCGAATCCCAGCACCAACTGATCCATTTGATAATTGTAGCCGATGAATCCGCCATAGGACGTACCATTGCTGGTGGTGGACGGCAGCGTTGTCCAGCTCGATGGCGAGAATTCGTTTTCAATTACGGTGTTTCGCAGGATGAAGGCAATCAGCGGCGCGACGCCCGTGGTGGGATTGGTCTTCAAGACGGAACTGCCACCGTGGGCTCCCAAATAAACACCGTCCCAGCGAACCGGACCGCCCGCCAGAGAGCCGCGCAAGGGCAGATTGTCGATCCAATCCGCTGCGTTCGCCCCGCTTCCCGACAAGATGGAAAGCAGTGCGCAAAGCGGCAACGTTATCTTGTATCCGGCGTGGTTGGTGCTCATGTTATTGCTCGCTCGGCAGATCATTAAAACTCCAGCGCAGTCCTGCCCGGACTTCGTGCGCGGCGATATTCTTGAACGTCATGCCGCCGAAGGAATCGCTGGCAGTCTTCACATCGCCGAAGTCGATGTAGCGATAGCCGAGATCGGCGATGAGGCTCGGTGATATGGCATAGCCGACGCCACCCATGACGGCCCAGGTGAAATTCCACTGATTGAGCGACCCGCCGGAGAACGGCGGCGCGACGGTGCTGGCATAATCGTAAACGCGCAGATAGGAAGCGCCCGCGCCAACGCCAAGATAAGGCGTAACGTGATACCAGGTACCGAGGTCGAGATAGCCGTTGAACAGAGCGCTGACCGCCGACATCCTGGCAGTCACGTCACCTGGAGTAACGGCGGTGCCGGTATATTTCAGCGGCGCGGAGAATTCGAGGGTGAGGTCGGTGCGTACCCATTGGCTTTTGATTCCGGCGCCGATACCGCCGTAAAATCCATTGCCGAGATTATTGTTGGTGGGATCTGGGTAGCCGGGTGCGGCATCTGCGCCGTTGCTCTTACCCCAATTGTAGCCGATGTCGCCGCGCAGATACCAACCGGAGCTCAGATTGATCAGTTGCGGCGGCGGCGTGGGGCTCGGCATGTCTGCGGCCGCGGCGGCAGTCACCTGCGTCGCCAACACGCCGATTGCGCCGACTGTCCTCAACCAACCCATGACGACCTTTCCTTCGCTACGCGTCCATTCGATACTGCCGCAGGAAGGTTAAGCGGCGATTAACCATAAATTTTCACCACGTTCGCGCGCCGTTAACCGACGGCGCGCGTGGATTTCTGTCGATGACGGAGCTGCCCGAAATCCCGTTCTGGGTCTTCGTGGTCATCCGCCTTATCAGCCTCTGCTACGCACAACGGGAGGTGGCGGCACATCGCAACAGTTGAACCGCAGCCCGAGCATGATGTCGTGCGAGTCGAGATTGCCGAACTTGAAGGAATCCGGATTACAGCCGCCGTTGCAGTCGACTGTATCCGTGATCGACCCGAAGTTGAGATAGCGATAGGCCAACTCGACCTTGAAATTCTTGGACACGTTGTAAGCCACGCCGGCGTGCACCGCCCATGCCAGATTCCATTCCGTCGGATTGCGGCCGAAACCGAAGCCGCCGTTCGGATTGACATCCGAGAGGTCCGCCAACTTGAGATACGACGCGCCGATGCCGGCGCCGATGAAGGGAGTCAGGCAGTACCAGGTGCCGAGATCGACATACCCGTTCGCGAGGAAAACCCAGTTTTTCAGGTTACCCTCGTAGATATCGAGGCCGTTCGGCGGATAATTGCCGAAGGCGTAGACGCGGGTCCTGTCGCGATATTCGAAGGTGCCGTCGAAGCGCAGCCAGTTGTTCCATTCGTAGCCAACGCCGCCGCCGATGAAAACAGTGTCGGCAATCGAGTTGTGCTGGAATACAAAGCCGTTGCCCACATTGGCCGGGGCCGGCAGATAATCAAGACTGTAGTTTGCGTTCATGCCAACGCCAACGAAGCCGCGCAAATACCAGCCTGCGACGAATGCCGGCTGTTCGACGACGATCGGCGGTGAATAATCGGCGCCACGCGCGACGCCTGCCGTCAGCGCGAGGATCGCTACGACCGATGAAAATCCGAGACGCGTACGAACCATGGAATCACCCCTGTCAAACTCAAACGGTCGCCCAGTTGGCGAGACGATGGGGGGACGATGGCAGGAAAAGCTTAAGTGGCCCTTAACCGTATTCTTTAACTACGACTTTTAACGAATCTGAGTTTCCGCGATGCAGCCGCACTTTTCGCGCGCCGCGGCGATCCGTTCTTAAGATCTCATTTACGTTTGGAAGATCGAGCGCAATGTCTTCACGACGACGACAGTTGCGGTGATTCGGCCTGGCAGGAGTGAACGCGCCCTCGCAACTTTTATGTTGACGAATGGGCGCGCTCAGGCAGCGACTTCGGTCAAGGCCTCGACCACGTCGTCGACGACCGCCTCGACCAGCATCTTGTCGTCGCCCTCGCCCATCACCCGGATCACCGGCTCGGTGCCGGATGGGCGCACAATGAGACGGCCGGCACGGCCGAGTTTCTGCTCGGCGCTGGCAATTGCCGACCGCACATCGGCATTCTCCAGCGGTTTTCCCGCCTGGTAACGCACGTTCTTGAGCACCTGAGGCAGCGGCTCGAATCGGTGGCAAACCTCGGAAACCGGCTTGCCGCTGCGCTTGACCACCGCGAGCACCTGCAAGGCCGCGACGAAACCGTCGCCGGTCGTCGTGTAGTCGGAAAGGATGATGTGGCCGGACTGTTCGCCGCCGACGTTATAGCCATGTGTGCGCATGTGCTCGAGCACGTAGCGGTCGCCCACCGGCGTGCGCACCAGTTCGATGCCAACGCTGGCGAGATGGCGCTCGAGCCCGAGATTGGACATCACGGTCGCGACCACGCCGGGTCGCTGCAGTCGGCCGTCTTCTTTCCAGCTCTCGGCAATGACCGCGAGCAGCTGATCGCCGTCAACCACATGGCCACGCTCGTCGACAATCAGGACGCGGTCCGCATCACCATCGAGCGCGATGCCTATATCGGCTCGCATTTCGCGCACCTTGCGGGTAACCGCGCCAAGATCGGTC
Organism: uncultured Alphaproteobacteria bacterium; assembly: GCA_963828695.1. Classification (GTDB taxonomy): domain Bacteria; phylum Pseudomonadota; class Alphaproteobacteria; order Rhizobiales; family Xanthobacteraceae; genus Pseudolabrys. The sequence continues at coordinate 1,677,687 of CAWHFS010000002.1, forward strand.
GAGCCACAATCCTTGTTGATGTTAAAGCCATCGGGATCGACACCGATCGAAACCACATCAGCGCCCAGCTCCCATAGCGCGCCAGGCGCCACTCTATAAGCAGCGCCGTTGGCGCAATCGAGCACCACGCGCAGGCCCTCGAAGTTGATTGCCCTGGGCAGCGTGAGCTTGGCGAATTCGATGTAGCGGTCCTGTACGCCATCGATGCGCTTGGCGCGGCCGAGATCGTCACTTTTTGCCAGCTGCTGACTGAGATCCGAGTCGAGCAGTTTCTCGATGTTTGCCTCGACCTCATCGCTGAGTTTATAGCCGTCGGGCCCGAATAACTTGATACCGTTGTCGTCGAACGGATTATGCGAGGCCGAGATCATCACGCCGAGATCGGCGCGCATGGAGCGGGCCAGCACGCCGACCGCCGGCGTCGGGATGGGTCCGGTAAGCAGCACATCCATGCCGACAGAGGTGAACCCGGCGACAAGCGCGGTCTCGATCATGTAGCCGGACAGGCGGGTGTCCTTGCCGATCAGGACCCGGTGTCGGTGGTCACCATTCTTGAACAGCAAGCCGGCCGCCTGGCCGACCCGCAGCGCCAATTCCGGGGTAATCACTTTGTTGGCCCGGCCGCGAATGCCGTCGGTGCCAAAGTATCGACGAACCATGAACTCTTGCCCCTGAAATTCTATTATCTGCTCTTTGAAGCCCCGGCTGGGACCGCATTTTGGCGGACGGCCCAGCCGACCCCGCAAGATGGCATAATACGGTCAATGCGGTGAATTTACTTCAAAAATTGTGAGCAATCGTTACCGAGCGCGGTTAACCGCGCTTTGCAGCAGTAGACTACACACAGTTATCGGCCGGTTCATGCACCGGTTTCGCCGTCCCCGGGCCTGTGCTACCCGATTGCCTCACCGCGACCCCACCGGGCTGCCATGAAAGCTATCACCTGCATTGACGACCTGCGCCATCTTGCCCGACGCAGGGTCCCCCGCGCCTTTTTCGAATACGCAGACAGCGGCTCGTACAATGAAGAGACGCTGCGCGCCAATCGTGCCGACCTCGAAAGGATCAGACTGCATCAGCGCGTGCTGGTGGACGTCTCGCAGCGCAGCCTGGCCACATCGATTGTGGGGCAGAAAGTGTCTGCGCCGTTTGCGCTGGCGCCGATCGGACTGTGCGGCATGCAACATGGCAACGGCGAGATCCTGTCGGCGCAAGCCGCCAACGAGGCAGGTATTCCATTCACGCTGTCGACAATGTCGATCTGCTCGATCGAAGACGTAGCGGAGGCCACCGGCAAACCGTTCTGGTTCCAGCTATACGTCATCAAGGACCGTAGCTTCTCGAAGGACATTCTGGCGCGGGCAATGGCAGCCAAATGCAACGCGTTGGTGCTCACGGTCGACCTGCAGGTGCTCGGTCAGCGTCACCGGGACATCAAGAATGGCATGACCGTGCCGCCGGAAATTCGCCTGGCGAATATCATCGACGTTGCCACGAAGCCGGCCTGGGCCTGGAGTATCCTGAAAGCCAAGCGCAAGACCTTTGGAAATCTCGCAGGCCACGTGCAGGGCATGCAGAACGTCAACCAGCTCGCCAAATGGGTGGGCGACCAATTTGATCCGGCACTAAACTGGAAGGACGTCGAATGGATCAGGAAGATCTGGCCCGGCAAACTGATCATCAAGGGCATCCTTGATGTCGACGACGCCAAGACCGCGGTCAAGCATGGCGCTGATGCGATCGTGGTGTCTAACCACGGCGGCCGCCAGCTCGACGGCGCGCCGTCCTCGATATCGGCGCTGCCGGCGATTGCAGATGCGGTCGGATCAGGCACCGAGGTTCTGTTCGACGGCGGCATTCGTACCGGCGCCGACATGTTGCGCGCACTGGCACTAGGGGCACATGCATGCCTGATCGGCCGCGCTTACATATATGGTCTCGGCGCAGCGGGCGCGGCCGGCGTCGCAAAGGCGATCGATATCCTCAAGAAGGAGCTCAGTGTCGCCATGGCGCTAACCGGCGTCAGCAGCATCGCCGACATCGGGCGCCATGTGCTGTTCGGCGGGGAGGCGAAGAAGAAGCCGACACGCAAGAGCAGAAGCTGACATTCGCTCACTCTTCCTTCAGCCCATAGGCCAGTGCATTGCCGGTGGCGCCGTAATATTTGTACGGCAAAAATTTTCCGGTCATGCCGAGACTGACGCGGTCACCCTTGGGGTCGGCCTTGCGTGTAATGTCCATGTCGAAGTCGATCGCCGACATGATACCGTCGCCGAACTCTTCCTCGATCAGCGCTTTCAGCGCCGGGCCGTTGACCATGATCAATTCATAGAAGCGATAGATCAGCGGGTCAGTCGGCGGCATCGGCGTGCCTGTGCCGCGGAAAGGCACCTCGTTGAGCATCGCCTGTTCGCTCTTGGACAGGCCGAACAGCTTTGCGGCATTGGCCGCCTGCGGTTTTGTCAACTTCATCTGACCGAGAATCGCTCCCGTTATCAGGATCGGCGACATGCCGTCGATCTGCTCGCAGATGTATTTCCACGTCCAACCTTTCTCGCGCTTGATGTCGAGAAGCTTTTCGGTGAGATCGGCACGTATCATGGCAGGCTCCTCTTCGTTAAATCACTATCAGTGGGCGGCGGCCCCTCGGCCGCGAATTGACGATGCGGACTGGTCGCCGGTCTTGGCGATCGCCGGCTCCGGCAGGCGGGGCCGCACGGTCGCGACCTGGCGCGAGTCATAGGCGTCGCCCAACTCCTGGACGAAGCTGCGGCTGCGGCTGACCAGAAAATCGATGATGTGGTTGCGCACCGCGTAATAGAGCGGGTGCTTGTGGAATTCGCTGCGCTCGCGCTGTTTCGGCAGCGGGTTCTCCACGATCTCGGCAAGCACCGCGCCCGGACCGTTGGTCATCAGCACGACCTTGTCGGCGAGATAGATCGCCTCGTCCACGTCATGCGTGATCATGAACACCGTCTGCCCGGTCTCCTGACAGATGCGGCGTACCTCGTCCTGCAGTGTCCCGCGAGTCAAGGCATCGAGCGCCGAGAACGGTTCGTCCATCAGCATGATCTTCGGTTCGATCGACAGGGCGCGGGCAATGCCGACCCGTTGCTTCATGCCACCGGACAGCTCCGCCGGCCGCTTGTATTCCGCACCGGTAAGACCGACGAGATCGATGAATTTCTGCGCATGCGCGGCAACGTCAGTCTTGTCCCAGCTGCGGTGACGCGATGTTACCGCGTAGGCGACATTGCCCATCACCGTGCGCCATGGCAGCAGCGCGTGGCTCTGGAAAATCACCGCGCGATCGAGGCTCGGGCCTTCGATTGCCTTGCCGTCGACGATCACAGTACCAGTCGAGGGAATGTCGAGGCCGGCCAGAATATTCAGGACCGTGGTCTTGCCACAGCCGGAATGGCCGATGACACAGACGAATTCACCGCGTGTCATCGACAGCCACAGGTTTTCGAAAACCGTGGTTGCGCCGCCACCGGGCGCAGGGAAGCGCCGCGAGATACCCTCGATGGAAATGAAGCTGTTGGACATGAGGTTATTCCGGGAAAGTCACGAGCCGGGTGGCACGGGCAAGGATCTGATCCAGCAGCAGGCCAACCAGCCCGATGACGACAATCGCGGTGATCACGTTGGTGATCGACAGATTGTTCCACTCGTTCCAGACGAAGTAGCCGATTCCGGTGCCGCCGACCAACATTTCGGCCGCAACGATCACAAGCCAGGCAATACCGATGGAAATGCGCATTCCGGTAAGAATGGTCGGCGCCGCCGCCGGCAGGATGATCGTAAAGGCGCGGCGGAAGGTACCGACCTCCAGCGTCTTGGCTACATTGAGCCATTCGCGGCGCACCGACGCCACACCAAACGCGGTGTTGATCATGGTCGGCCACAGCGAACAGATGAAGATGACGAAGATCGAAGACAGATTCGAATCCTTGATCGTGTAGAGAGCGAGTGGCATCCAGGCGAGCGGGGAAATCGGCTTGAGCACCTGGATAAACGGGTCGAGCGCCTTGCTCATCAGGGGCGACATTCCGATCAGGAAGCCGATCGGCACCGCGAACAGGATTGCCAGGAAATAACCGACGGTCACGCGCGCGATCGAGTATGCAAGCTGAATGCCCACGCCCTTGTCGTTTGGACCGTTGTCGTAAAAGGGCTTCCGGAGATGAAACCAGAGCTTTTCGCCGACCTCTAGCGGGCCCGGCATCGCCGATTTGCCCTGCGTCGCCGTCAGCCCCATGAGTTTGGCATATTCCGGGTCCATTTTTTGCGTGGGCCTGGAGCCTCGCGTGGCGACATGCCAGGCGAGGATGAAGCAGACGAACAGCGCGAGTGAAACGACGGCCGCGCGCCCGGTGAGCGATGCCGCCTTCATTTAAACCGCCTTCTTGATCTTGAAGCTCTTGATGTAGTCCTCGGGCTTCTTCGGATCGAAGGTCTTGCCCATGACCACAAAGGTCTTCGATGTGGCGGTCGGAGGCGTGAGGCCAACCTCCTTCATCAGTTTGGCGGTGTCGGTGGCGAGATACACTTCCTGCGCGATCTTGTCGTAATCGATCTCGCCCTTCACCTGACCCCAACGCTTCATTTGGGTCATGATCCAGACCGCAAATGAATGCCACGGGAACGGATCGAAATCGATGCGATCGGGCACCTTCTTCACGTTTCCGAGGCCGTCCGCGAAGGTACCGGTCAGGACCTGCTCAACCACCGTTACCGGCTGGTTGAGATAGTTTGCGGGCGCGATCGCGGCTGCGATCTGCTTGCGGTTCTCAGGTTTGGTCGCGAAAGCAGTGGCATCGATGATTGCCTTGAGCAATGCCGCATAGGAGTTCGGCGTCTGGGTGACGAACTCCTTCGACGCGGCGAATGCGCAGCACGGGTGCCGATCCCAGATGTCCTTCGACAGGATATGGATGTAGCCGACACCGTCATAGACCGCGCGCTGGTTGACCGGGTCAGGCGCCAGGAAGCCGTCGATGTTGTTGGCGCGCAAATTCGCCACCATTTCCGGCGGCGGCACGGCGCGAATCTGGATGTCCTGATCGGGATCGATACCGTGCTCTGCCACGTAGTAGCGCAGCAGATAGTTGTGCATTGAATAGTCGAAAGGCACCGCGAACTTGAAGCCCTTCCAATCCTTCGGATCGCGTTTGTCCTTATGCTTGATGGCGAGCGTGATCGCCTGGCCGTTGATGTTTTCCACTGCCGGCATGGTGTAGGGAATCGGCCGGGAGCCCGCGCCCATGGTGATGGCGATCGGCATCGGCGAGAGCATGTGGGCGGCGTCGTATTCCTTGTTGATTGTCTTGTCGCGCACGACCGCCCAGCCCGCGGTCTTGATCACGTCGACGTTGAGCCCATGCTTCTCATAAAAACCCATGGGCTTGGCCATGATAATCGGCGTGGCGCAGGTGATGGGGATGAAGCCGACCTTGAGATCCTTCTTTTCGATGGCGCCCGGTGCGGCAAACACTTCGGTGGCGGTCTTCAACGGAAAGAATTGCGACAGCGCGGCAAGCGCAGTCGAAGCGCCAAGCGATTGCAGGAAAGCGCGACGGCCCGCATCCTGCGGAAATATCGCGCGCATCAGCGCCGAAGCGACGACATTCTGGTAGCGTTTTTCCTCGCTTTCGGTCGCAACGCATTGAAGTTGCAATTGCGCCTCGCGCTGATGCTCAGCCTCGCTGGCATGGCGGCCGCAGGAGCAGCCGGTCCGGTTCAGGGCTTTTGATGGATCGAATGGATTGTCGAAAGTGGACATGGGGGACTCTCCAGTCTGTCTGTGCGCCGTTATCGCCTTACGGCTCTTGGTCCCAGACAGAGCAACTTCGGTGCCAAGTTTTCAAAGACGCCCCGGAATCCGATGACGCATGCAAGAAATGCCCGTGATTGGCCTGCTTCTTGCTTACGATATTTCGTAGGCAACGAGTTCTCGTAGCCGGGACTACAAAAAACGGGCCCAAACCAGGGGGTGGCAAATGAGTGTGCATCCAGATCAGGCAGGCGACAGCGCCATTGCCGCTTTTGATCGCATCGAGCGCGAGAACCAGCTGATCCTGCGCGCCGCCGGCGAAGGGATTTACGGCGTCAATGCCGAGGGCAAGACGACATTCGTCAATCCGGCCGCCGAGCGCATGCTCGGGTGGAACGCCGAGGAGTTGGTCGGTCGTGACATGCATTCGCTGGTACATCACACCCATCCCGACGGCTCGCATTATCACGACCACGAATGTCCGATCTATGCGGCGTTCCGCGATGGCGCCGTACATCGCGTCGAGCACGAACTGTTCTGGCGGAAAGACGGTTCGTCATTCTGGGTGGAATACACATCGACACCGATCCGCGACCACGATGTCCTGATCGGCGCGGTCATCGTGTTTCGCGATGTCAGCCAGCGTTACGACGCCGAAGAAAAACTGCGCGCTGCCCACCGGGAAGTAGACCGGCTGCGCAAGCGTCTTGAACTAGAAAATGCGTATCTGCAGGAGCAGATCAGGATCGACGGCAATCATCACGGGATCATCGGCCGCAGCGCCGCAATCCAGAAGACCCTCCGTCAAGTCGAGTTGGTCGCGCCAACCGATGCGACCGTTCTGGTCTCCGGAGAATCCGGCACCGGCAAGGAGCTGGTTGCGCGCGCGATACACGAGGCAAGCCGTCGCTCGATCGGCCGTTGATCCGGGTCAATTGCGCGGCGATTCCGGCCGACCTGTTCGAAAGCGAGTTCTTTGGTCACGCCAAGGGAGCCTTCTCGGGTGCGCTACGCGACCGCATCGGCCGTTTTGAATTGGCCGACGGCGGCACGCTGTTTCTTGACGAGGTCGGAGAGATACCGCTCGAATTGCAGGGCAAGCTCCTGCGCGTGTTGCAGGAAGGACAGTTCGAACGCTTTGGCGAAGCGCGAACGCGCAACGTCGATGTCCGTGTCATTGCCGCCACCAACAAGAACCTGAAGGCGCAGGTACGTCGCGGCGGTTTCCGCGAGGATCTTTATTTCCGGCTGAACGTGTTTCCGATCGAGCTGGTGCCGCTGCGCGAACGCACTGACGATATTCCGCTGCTTGCGGTTCACGTCCTGCGCGAAAGCACGAGGAAACTCAGGACCGGCGACCTGCGGCTGACGGAGGGCGATGCGCGGAAACTCTCGCAATACTCCTGGCCGGGCAATGTGCGCGAATTGCAGAATGTGATCGAGCGAGCTGCGATTCTGGCGCGCAATGGCCGGGTGCGCATCGATCTGCCGGAAACGGGCGCCACCATTCTGGCCGGACGCCGCACACCCGCGGCAGGCAGCAAGCCCTCGATCCTGACCGACGACGACCGGCGTGAGCGCGACCGCGTCAACATCATGGCGGCCCTTGAGGCCAGTGGCGGCAGGATATTCGGAGGCGGTGGGGCGGCCGAACTGCTTGATGTCAAGCCGACCACTCTTGCATCGCGCATCAAGACGCTCGGCATCAGGTTTGAGCGCCGTCCGCCTCCCCACATGCCGGAGCAACGCGTGTAGCGCTGTGTTGCCGCGCTGCCCACCCCGGAGCTGACGCCGCGACTTGTCAAAACCGACGCTGCATGCGACGGGAAGCCCGATGAGCGCTGATGTCTCCATTGGAACGGGCGGCACGCGGTTTACCGCGCATTCCTTGCGCGCGGCAGTGCTGGGCGAAGTGCACGCGCGCCCCTTTACCTCGATCGAGACGCCGCGCCGTATCCTCCACTTTGCCTTCGATACCGCCGGCGATGCGGCCAAACGCGACCGCGCGGCGCTTGCCGACTTCTGCGCCAGGCGCGAACTTGACCCGCTTAAGCCCTCGGCCAAGCAGCATCGTGTGACATTCGGCGGCGCAATACTGCGCTGGGAGCAGCATTCCGAATTCACCACCTATACCTGGGAGCTGCCGTCGCCGGGTGCGGCGCCATTCCACCCCGGTGCCGCATCGCTCGCCGCTCCCATGGCAAGCCTGCCGCAGCCGGGACCGCTGCTGGTGGCGCTCGACCTGCATCTGATGGCCGACAGCAAGAAAAAGAAAATTGCGCTCGAGAAGGTGTTCGACCGCGCCAGCCTGGCGGTGGCCGAAAATTCCGATGGTTGTGCGCTGTTTGCCACCGACTTCCAGCTTGATCCGTCCGGTTTCGTGCGCATCCTTGTGCTTGACCGGGGCCTGGGCTCCGAGCGGGCCGGCGCCGTCGTGCAGCGCATCGTCGAACTGGAAACCTATCGCACCCTCGCATTGCTCGGTCTGCCCGAGGCGCAGCGGCTGATGCCCTCCATCACCCGCATCGAGAAGCGCCTGGCCGAAGTGACCGATGAAATGCGCCGCGCCGACAAGCTCGTCGACAATCATCGTTTACTTGACGAATTGACCGAGCTTGCAGCCGAACTGGAAGCGGGTGCGGCGGCGAGCCTGTTCCGGTTCGGCGCCAGCCGCGCCTATTACGAGATCGTGCAGTTGCGCCTGAACACCATCGGCGAGCGCAAATTCGAAGGCCTGCCGACATGGTCATCGTTCCTGGCGCGCCGGATGTCACCGGCGATGCGCACCTGCGCAACCACAGAGGAGCGGCAAGCCGATCTGTCGGAGAAACTGGCGCGCGCCGCCAACCTGTTGCGTACGCGGGTGGACGTGGAGATGGAACGGCAGAACCGCGACCTGCTCAAATCGATGAACCAGCGCACGCGGCTGCAACTGCGGCTGCAGACGACGGTCGAAGGATTGTCGGTGGCCGCGGTGAGTTATTACGTGGTCGGGCTGTTCGGCTATCTTGTAAAGGGCCTGCACGACGAAGGTGTGCCGGTCGACATGTCGCTGACCACCGCTTTGTTCGTGCCGGTCGCCGTGCTGGCGATCTGGTGGGTCGTGCGGCGCATCCGCCGCAAACATATTGCGGGCGACTGAAAATGCAGAGTCGTTTTTGCATCATCAAACATGCAAGGGCGTGTCATGAGCATCATGTATCACGACGGCAACCGGAAACTGCAGGACCGTTTCGACAGCCGGCGCATTTCCGACAGACTTGAAGAGAAGTTGACGCGCACGGCCTTCACCGACGACGACAAGGCACATATCGAGAGCGCCGCCTATTTCTTTGTCGCGACGGCCGACGCGGAAGGCCGGCCGGATTGCTCGTTCAAGGGCGGCATGCCGGGCTTTGTGCGTGTGACCGGCCCGTCCGAACTGGCGTTTCCCGACTATGACGGCAACGGCATGTTCAAGAGCCTCGGCAATCTGCTGGTGAATCCCAATATCGCCCTCCTGTTCATCGCCATGCACGACAAGCCAAAGCGGTTGCGTATCAATGGCAGCGCGCGCGTCAGCGATGCCGATCCGCTGCTCCAGGGAAGTGTTGGCGCGCAACTTATCGTGAGGGTCCAGGCCCGGGCTATTTTCCCCAATTGTCCGCGCTATATCCCGGCGATGCAGATGACCGGCCCGTCCATCTATACCCCGCAGCCGAAATGCGATCCGCCAGAGCCGGCCTGGAAGACTTTCGACGCCTTCAAGGACGTCGTGCACCCGCGCCAGCCGACCTTCAAGGGATAACCATGCTCAGTGAACGCTTTAATTTTCCCAATGCCAAAGGCGAGCAGCTTGCCGCCACCCTCGACCTGCCACTGGGCAAGCCGGCGGCCTTCGCGCTGTTCGCGCACTGCTTCACTTGTGGCAAGGACATTCTTTCAGCCAAACGTATCGCCGAGCGGCTGACGATCCACGGCGTCGGCGTGCTGCGCTTTGATTTCACCGGTCTGGGCGGCAGCGAGGGTGAATTCGCCAACACGCACTTTTCCTCGAATGTCGACGATCTGGTCGCCGCCGCCGATCACTTGCGAAAAATGCACGGCGTGCCGGCGATCCTGATCGGTCATAGCCTCGGCGGCGCTGCGGTGCTTGCCGCCGCGCACAGGATTCCTGATGCGCATTGCGTCGTCACGATCGCCGCACCCTGCGATCCGGGCCACGTCACCGGCCTGTTCAGGGACCACATCGACAAGATCCGCGAGCACGGTGAAGTCGAGGTGGCGCTGGCGGGACGGCCGTTTCGCATCAAGCGCGAATTCCTCGACGACGTCGCCGAGAAGAAGCTGCAAGACTGCCTCGCCGACTTGCGCAAGGCACTGTTGATCTTTCATTCACCCACCGATGACACCGTGGGCATCGAGAACGCCTCACATATCTTTGCTGCCGCCAAGCATCCGAAAAGCTTCGTCTCGCTTTCCGGCGCGGATCATTTGTTGAGCAAAAAGAGTGACGCCGTCTATGTGGCCAACGTCATCGCGGCCTGGGCCGAGCGCTATCTCGAGCAACCGATTGGGCGCAGCGACGAGCAGATCGAGTTGGGCACCGTGCTGGTACGCGAGACACGCGCCGGGAAATTCCAGCAGGAGATCTTGAGCGGGCCGCATCGTTTTCTTGCCGATGAGCCGGTCAAGGTCGGCGGGCTCGACTCCGGACCCGGGCCTTACGATCTGTTGCTCGCGGGTCTCGGTGCCTGCACGTCGATGACGCTGCGGCTTTATGCCGACCACAAGAAGCTGCCGCTTGAGCGCGTGTCGGTGCGGCTTAGCCACAACAGGATCCATGCCGAGGACTGCGAGAATTGCGAGACCAGGGAAGGCATGGTCGACCGCATCGACCGCAATATCACACTGGAAGGCGCGCTCGATCACGAACATCGCAAGCGGCTGTTGGAAATTGCCGATAAATGCCCGGTTCACCATACGTTGAAATCAGAGATCGAGATCCGGACGTTCGAAAAAGTTCCGTCACCTGCGGGATGACGGAACAGGAACTTCGATGTATTTTTGGGTCGCCATGCAGAATGCCGCGCACGCGTTGACGCAGCAGTTCCTCGCCTGGGTGGCCGAGGACGAGCGCACTTATGCCGACGCGGAGGCCTGGCGCCGGAGTTGTCCGCACCTGTCCATTTGGGAAGACGCGATCTCCGACGGCCTTGTCCGCTTCGAAAACGGCAGCGGCATGCAGCAGTCACGACTCGTGCTGACCCCGCGCGGGCGAGCATTGCTTGACCGGGGCTGAGCACCGCCAGGGCTCGCGCCCTTAACGCCGTACACTCCCTATCCCTTGCGACTTGACGGCCCCGGGACCCTTCGGCACACTAGAACAAACAGGGAACATATATGATGGCTCCATACCCGGACTCGGGTGGATTCCGTCGCGTTTCCAGAGGCTTAACTCGTGCTCGATCAACTGCGTCAACACCTGCAGGCCCTGCAGAAACCCGCCGCTCTCGTTGGCATGTCCGGCAGCCTGCCCCTCGGGATCGAAGCAATCGACGCTGCGCTCGGCGGCGGTCTGACGCGCGGCGCATTGCACGAGATCGCCGCAGCGGGCGAAGCCCATCTCGTCGCCGCGACGGGGTTTGCACTGGGTATTTCGTCACGACTGAATGACGCGCGTGCCACAAATTCTTCTTCACCTCTCCCATGGGGAGAGGTCGGCGCGCCATTAGCGCGTTCACGCGTGTCTTCGACGCGCTATGGCGCGCCGGGTGAGGGGTTACGGACTATCGTGAATCACTTGCCCCCTCACCCCAACCCTCTCCCCAGCCGAAGTCGGATATATCCGACTTCGGCCAATAAAATTTGCCGAACTCGGGTAAACCCGAGTTCGGGTGGGGAGAGGGAGTCCGGCTGCATTTGCAGCACGGCTCAGCCTATGCGCAGACACAGCATCGTCTGGATCGCCGAGGATATGGCGCTCAGCGAAAGCGGCGCGCCCCATGGTCCTGGCCTCGATGCCTTCGGCCTCGCGCCCGAACGAGTTCTGACGCTTTCCGCCGCGCACCGCCGCGACCTGCTGTGGGCGATGGAGGAAGCGTTGCGATGCCGCGCCGTCGGCACCGTGATCGGCGAATTGCGCCAGGGCGAGATCGACATGGTGGCGATGCGGCGGCTTTCACTTGCAGCAGGAGAGACCGGCGCGCTGGCGCTGCTGTTGCGCAGCATGCCGCCGCGCGAGGCCTCCACCGCCGCCACCCGCTGGATTGTCGGGGCAACGCCTTCGTCAACGGCCGGACATGAACCCGGTCCTCCGCGCTTCGTCGCACATCTGACACGCAATCGTCGCGGCTCGCCCGGGTCGTGGATTCTCGAATGGAGTGACATCGATGAGCGTTTCGTCCTCGCAACGCATGCTCAGCCTGTGGCTGCGCCGGCTTTCGACCGACCGCATCGCCAAGTTGCATGAAAGGTCGCATGAAAGATCGCATGAACAATTGGCGCCGCTCGCCGTCTACGGCAAGCGTGGCAATGTCGAGTTGATTGTCGCCATCGATGACACGGCGGAACGTCTCGGTCTGCATCCCGGTCTCGCGCTGGCGCAGGCCCGCGCCATGCATCCCGCGCTCAGTGCGATCGAGGAAGACGTCGAAGCCGACGCCAGCCTGCTCGAATCAATTGCCGACTGGTGCCTGCGTTACACGCCGCTGATCGCCTGTGATCCGCCCGACGGATTGCTGCTCGATATCAGCGGCTGCGCGCATCTTTACGGCAGTGAGCCGGAGCTGGTCGCCGATCTCGTGGCCCGTATCGAACGGGCGGGCTTTGCTTACCGCATTGCCATTGCCGGCACCATCGGCGCCGCCTGGGCCGCCTCGCATTACGGCGAGCCGGCAAGTTATGCCTGCGGCGAGGAGCGCAACCTGCTCGCGGCTTTGCCACTTGCCGCGCTGCGGCTTCCACCGGCGACGGTTGCAGGTCTTGCCCGTGTCGGCTTGAAACATATCGGGGACATCATCGATCTGCCGCGTAGTCCCCTCGCCGCCCGCTTCGGTACGGACCTGCTGCGCCAGCTCGACCGCGCGTTCGGAAACGAATACGAGCCGCTCAATCCGCGGCTGCCGGTCGCACCTTATGTTGCCGAACAGCGTTTCGCCGAGCCGATTGCGCGCGAAGAGGATGTGCTGGCGATCACCGGACGGCTGGCGCGGCGACTGCAACTCGCGCTGGAACGGCGCGGCGACGGCGCCCGCCGCATCGAGCTCACATTATTCCGCACCGACGGCGCGCTGCGCCGCATCGCCGCCGGCACCTCTCGGCCGCTGCGCGACCCGGATGACATCCGCGCGCTGTTCGTCGAGCGGTTGGCGGCACTCGCCGACGAATTCGACCCCGGTTTCGGCTTCGACATGGCGCGGTTGTCGGTGGTAGTGGCGGAGCCTGCTCCGCCCGAGCAGATCGGCATCAGCGACGGCGAAGACGCGGCCGAGATCGACCGGTTGGTGGATCGGTTGAGCGCGCGATTGGGTGCGCGCCGTGTGCGCCGACTGATCGCACAGGACAGCCACATCCCCGAGATCGCCGCGGCCAGCATGCCGGCGCAGATGAAAAGCGCCGAGCCCGGCTGGAATGCGTTCCGTCGTTTCCGCGCCGAGACCGAGCTCAGCCCCCGGCCACTGCGATTGCTGACACGGCCGGAACCGATCGAAGCAATGGCGGAAATTCCGGACGGACCGCCGTTGCGATTCCGCTGGCGGCGCGCGCTGCATGAGATAATCGCTGCCGAAGGTCCCGAACGCATCGAGGGCGCATGGTGGAGCGAGCACGGCGACAATTCTTTGCGAACAGGATTGGCGCGGGATTATTTTCGCGTTGAGGACAAATCGGGACTTCGGTTCTGGCTATTCCGCGCCGGCCTCTACCGCGACCTCGCCCAAGATGCCGTCGCGCCGACGTGGTTTTTGCACGGGACCTTTGCGTGAGGAGTTGGTGAGACACGAGGACGCCGCCACGCGCGCTCTTAACCCCCTCCCCCTGTGGGAGAGGGTGATCCGAGCGAAGCGAGGATCGGGTGAGGGGGAAATGCCAAAGTACCGAGTTGGTAAGTTCAAGCGAAGTCAGGCCCGCCATCTCCGTCATGGGCTGACCGACGCCGAACTACAGCTTTGGCAACTGCTTCGTTCGCGTCAACTCGCCGAAGTAAAATTCCGCCGGCAAGTGCCGCTTGGATCTTGGATCGTCGACTTCGTGTCATTTGAACACATGCTCGTTATTGAAGCGGACGGCAGTCAGCATGTCGATAGTGCACACGATCAGACTCGTGACGCCGACCTGCGGAATCGCGGTTTTCGCATCCTGCGTTTCTGGAACAACGATATCCTTGGGAATGCGAAAGGAGTGCTCGAGCAGATCATGGAAACGATCGAGCACTCCCCCTCACCCCGCGGCCTTCGGCCGCGACCCTCTCCCACAGGGGGAGAGGGTTAAGAGAGCAAACATCAGCGTAAAATGCGTTATCTCGAATTCGCCTGTGCCTCGAATTTCTCCTTCCTGCGCGGTGCTTCGCACCCGGAAGAACTGATGGTGCAGGCCGTACATGTGGGGCTCGCCGGCCTCGGGCTGTGTGATCGCAATTCGGTCGCCGGCGTGGTGCGCGCGCATCTGGCCAGGCGTGAGCAGAATTTACCGCTGCGTTATCACCCGGGCGCGCGGCTCGTTTTCGCCGACGGTACGCCCGACATTCTTGCCTATCCGCGCGACCGTGCCGGCTGGGGACGGCTCACCCGCCTGCTGACGGCCGGCAATCTGCGCGCCCGAAAGGGCGAGTGCATTTTGCATCTCGACGATCTGCTGGCGCATGTCTTCGGGCTCGAATTGATCGCCATGGATTCTTCTTCCTTCACCTCTCCCCTGGTGGGAGAGGTCGGCGCGCCATTAGCGCGTTCACGCGCGTCTTCGACGCGCTATGGCGCGCCGGGTGAGGGGGAGAAAACATTTGAAGCGCAGCGCCCCCTCACCCGGCTCGCCGCTAACGCGGCTCGCCACCCTCTTCCAGTCGAAGTCGGATGTTTCCGACCTCGACCACATAATAGATGGCAGAACTCGGATAAATCCGAGTTCTGCCGGGAGAGGGTAAGAAACACGCTCGCTCAACTGCGCGAGGCGGCGCCAGGACGCGTGCGGCTGGCGGCATCGATGCTTTATCGTGGCCGCGACCGGGCACGGCTTGATCGACTCGCGACGCTGGCACGCAAAGCCCAAGTGCCGCTGATCGCGGTCAATGACGTGCTCTATCATCACCCCGACCGGCGGCCGCTCGCCGACGTGCTCACCTGCATCCGTGAAAAGACCACCATCGACCGCGCCGGGCGCAGACTCGCTGCCAATGCCGAGCGTTTTCTGAAACCCCCTGACGAAATCGCCCGGCTGTTCCGCGACGCACCGGAGGCGGTCGAGGAAACGCTGCGTTTGAGCGATACCCTTGCCTTCTCGCTCGACGAGTTGCGCTACGAATATCCAGACGAGTCGGTGGAAGGCTTCGACAATGCACAGGATGCGCTGACGCATCTCACCTATGAGGGCGCCGTACGGCGTTATCCGCAGGGCATTCCCGCCAAGGTGCGCGCCAATCTCGATCATGAGCTGGCGCTGATCGCACAGCTCCAATACGCGCCCTATTTCCTCACCGTCCACGATATCGTGCGTTTCGCGCGCTCGCAGGGCATCCTGTGTCAGGGCCGCGGCTCGGCCGCCAATTCCGCCGTCTGCTTCTGCCTTGGCGTTACCGAGGTCGATCCCGACCGCGCCGATTTGCTGTTCGAGCGCTTCATCTCGCCGGAACGGCGCGAGCCTCCCGACATCGACGTCGATTTCGAACACGAGCGGCGCGAGGAGGTCATTCAATATATCTACGGCAAATATGGCCGCGCGCGCGCCGGCATCGCGGCCACGGTGATCTCCTACCGCGGCCGCTCGGCGATCCGCGAGGTCGGCAAGGCGTTCGGCTTGAGCGAGGATACCATTGGCGCGCTGTCGTCCTCGATCTGGGGTAGCGGCGGCGACGTCGCCAAGGCTGATCTCGTCCGCGCCGGACTCGACCTCGACAGCCGCCGGGTCAGGCAGATCGCGGCGTTGGCGCAGGAGATCGTCGGCTTTCCGCGCCATCTGTCGCAGCATGTCGGCGGTTTCGTCATTACCCGCAGCCGGCTCGATGAAGTGATGCCGATCGGCAATGCAGCGATGGATGATCGCACCTTTGTCGAATGGGACAAGGACGATCTCGACGCCCTCGGCATTCTGAAAATCGACGTCCTTGGTCTCGGTATGCTGTCCTGCCTGCGCAAGGCGCTGGATCTGGTGGAGCGGCATTACCCTGAGGCGGCCCTGGAGAGTACGTGTCCGGGGCGCAGCGCAGCACGAAGTGGTGCGCTGCAGACCCGGGACCCAGCTATTGATGAAGATCAGTTGGGTCCCGGATCAGCGGTGCACCGCTCCGCTACGCTACGCGCTGCACCGCATCCGGGACACGGCGCAGTGCCTCTTCTCACCCTTGCCACCATTCCCGCCGAGGACCCCGCCGTCTATCGCATGCTCGGTCGCGCAGACTCACTCGGCGTGTTCCAGGTGGAAAGCCGCGCGCAGATGACCATGCTGCCGCGACTCAAGCCGGTGAATTTCTACGATCTGGTGATCGAGGTGGCGATCGTGCGCCCGGGGCCGATTCAGGGCGACATGGTGCATCCCTATCTGCGCCGAAGACGCGGGCAGGAAGCCGTCACCTATCCATCGAAGGAGCTGGAAGCCGTGCTGTCCAAGACCCTGGGCGTGCCGCTGTTCCAGGAGCAGGCAATGAAGATCGCCATTGTCGCCGCCGGGTTCACGCCGTCGGAAGCCGACCGGCTGCGCCGCGCCATGGCCACCTTCAAGCGTGTCGGCACCATTGGCACATTCCAGCGCAAAATGATCGACGGCATGCTGGCCAACGGCTACGAGCGCGATTTCGCCGAGCGTTGCTTCCACCAGATCGAAGGCTTCGGCGAATACGGTTTCCCGGAAAGCCATGCCGCCAGTTTCGCACTGCTGGTCTACGCCTCGGCCTGGCTGAAATGCCGTTACCCGGACGTCTTCGCCGCCGCGCTGCTCAACGCACAACCGATGGGTTTCTATGCGCCGGCGCAGATCGTGCGCGACGCGCGCGAGCACGGCGTCGAGGTGCGACCGCCCGATATCAACCATTCGCAATGGGATTCAACGCTCGAGCCGGGGCCGCGTGCGGCGGACCGGCTGCACGCGCTGCATCGGGAGATGCGCGACGACGTGCGCACCACGCATGCCATTCGCCTGGGACTGCGCGAAATCAAGGGGCTGAAGGAGGAGGACGCGCGGCTGGTCGTCGAGCAGCGCGACCTTCCCTACGATTCCGTGCGTGATGTGTGGCTGCGCACTGGGCTTTCCTCGCGCATGCTGGAGCGGCTGGCGGATGCCGATGCTTTCGGCTCGCTTGGCCTCACCCGGCGCGAGGCGCTGTGGGCGACCAAGGCGCTCGGCCGTGTCGGCGACCGCAACGATAACCTGCCGTTGTTCGGTGCGGCAGCGACGCCCGGCGTTATCGCGGGCGATGACAGCCTGCGGATGCGCGAGCCCGACGTGCACCTGCCGCCGATGCCGCTGGGCGAGGAAGTGGTCAACGACTATCGATTCCTCAGATTGTCATTGCGCGCGCATCCGGCGCAGTTCCTGCGCGCCGACCTTACGGCCCGCGGGAGCCTGCGCAACGAGGCGCTGCGCGGCATTTCCAACAATGCACGCGTGACGATTTCCGGCCTCGTCACCTGCCGGCAGCGGCCGGGCTCGGCCAAAGGCGTGGTGTTCATGACCATTGAGGACGAAAGCGCAATGGCCAACGTGATTGTGTGGCCAAAAGTGTTCGAGCGCGTGCGCCCGGTGGTGCTGGGCGCGCGCTATGTGATAGTGACCGGCCGCGTGCAGCAGGAATCCGAAGTCATCCATGTGGTTGCAGATGAGCTGGAGGATATCACTTTCTGGCTCGCGCGGCTGGCCGAGCACGGCACCGACATCGACGGCCTGACACGCGCCGATGAAGTGCGCCGTCCGGTCGAGGATCAGCGCGAGGCGCATGCCATGGGCGGCCGCCACAGCCGCCTGCTGCGGCTGATGCGCGACATGCCGGAATTGGCTTCCGACCTTGATGTGCCGGCGCGCGGCTCAGCGCATGCGCCGACACGCAAAGCAGTCTAGACCATGATCCATTCGCGTTGAACCAAACTCCGCTCATTCCCGCGCAAGCGGGAATCCAGGGCCATGTTGAAACGCCTGTCTTTTTTGCCCTGGGTCCCGCTTTCGCGGGGACGAGCGGAGGACAGTGTGATTCAATGTGAACAGATCCTGCTCTAGTCGATCACATCGCCGGCGTGACGCCACGGCCGACATACATCACTTTCGCCAGCACCGAGCCGTCCGCCTGCTTGTCCCAGCCAAAGATGATAATCTGTGCCCCGGCTTTGACTTCGTCCTTGCTGCCCGGCGCGGCCGCGGCGATCACCGTTTCCGGCGTCACCACGATTTTCTTCTCGCCGTCCTTGTATTTCACCGTCAGCATCTCGCCGTCCTTGCCTTTGACCGCGCTCTCAACATAGGCGTTGGTCATGGTGCTGCCGGGCTTGGCATCCCAGGCGGAATGCCGGTCGGGCACCTTGCCGCGTTGCGCGGCCATAAAGATATGCACCGAAAACGCCTTGATGCTGCCGTCCGGCTGCGGCATGCCGGCAATGCCGATAAACGAATCCTTCTTGATGTCGGCAAGCGAGGCCTTCACCAACGCCGACACCCTCGCCTTCTCGTCGATCTTCACATTCAACGTGGCGCCGTCGCGGGTCTTGAGCGACAGCGTGCCACCATCGATCTTCACGACCTCGCCGCGGATACGACCAGGCTGCTGCGCCGACGAAACGCCGGCCGTCAAAATCACGGAGATCGCCGCCGCAACCGCCAGCGCACGCCCCGTCATATTCGTCTTCGGCATTATGTCCTCCCGCTCTGCGGCCGGCATCGTCACGCCGGTCCGTCAGGCGGAGAACCCCTCGCCCCGCTTCTTATTCCGGCGAGACGGCTTTTTCCGCAGCTTCGCCTCCGGTTGAAGTTCGGGTTGCGCATTCTTCATGAGATCGGCCTCGACCAGCGCGCGCAGTTCCGGCGTCACCTCCGGACGCACGCCGAACCACAGTTCGAACCCGCGCACCGCCTGATGCAGCAACATGCCCAGGCCGTCGGCGGTCCGCAGGCCGCGCTCGCGCGCCAGCGCCAGCAATCCCGTGATCAGTGGATCATAGACCAGGTCAGCGACCACAAGAGATGCCGGGCAGCGCAGGTTGATCTCCAACGGCGGCTGCCCAACCATGCCGAGCGTGGTGGTATTGACCAACAGGCCGGCGCCGCCCAACAGGCCCGTGGTTTCATCCCAGCCGGCGATATGCACGCGCGTACCGAACTTCTTTTGCAGAGCCTGCGCCCGTTCAACCGATCGGTTGATCACGTAGATTCGCCCGACATCCCGTGTAATCAATGCAAATATTACGGCACGCGCACCACCGCCGGCGCCGAGCACGATCGCGCTTTCGAGTCCGCGATCCCAGCCCGGCGTGGCTGAATCCAGATTGGCGAGAAACCCTTCCACGTCGGTATTGGTCGAGCGCAGCGTATCGTTGTCATACCACAATGTATTGGCGGCACCGACCGCGCGTGCGCGTTCGTCCGGTTCCGACAGCTGGAGTGCGGGTTCCTTGTGCGGGATAGTGACGTTTGCGCCGATATAGCCGTGGTCGCGCAGATGCGTGACGAAATCGGCGAACTTCTCCGGTGGCACCTCCTCGCGGCGGTATTCGGCGTCGAGCCCATGCTGCTTGATCCAGTAATTGTGGATCAAAGGCGATCGCGAATGGCCGGCCGGCCACGCAATCACGCAGACAGCCTTGTGTTCGTCCTTGCGCTCTTCTTTCATGCTCTCACCACTGCGATACTGCGCAAGAACCCGGACTGCGACACCGCCATCTCATGCTAGCCGTTTCGGTCACCAACACTAGCCCTCAACCGACCGGTCCGCACATCCTGCCACTCGCAAGTTCATCCGGGTTTCCAACACCCGTGCGGCATGGAGTCGTCGGCGGTTCGGCAATATGGTGCGATTGGCGCCAGCAGCATGTATGCTGCAGGTGGCTGGCCGTCAACGCCGGAGCATCCATGCCGCATGTGATTGTCGAATTTTTGCAGCGCCACCAGGGGACGGCCTAGCCATGCCGGTCCGGCCACCAAATCTTGCCCCGCCATTCAATGTGGTGCGCGCCAGCCATGTCGAGCTCGGCGTGCGCGACCTGGCGAAGTCGCGCGCGTTCTATGTGGACTGCCTTGGCTATCTCGTGACCGACGCGCACAAGGACACGCTTTACTTGCGCGGCGTCGAAGAGCGCAATCACCACTCCATCGTGCTGAGCGTTACGGATGCAGCTTGCGTGCACGCCATCGCCTTCAAGGTCGCGAGCGAGGAAGATCTGGATCGTGCCGCGTTCTTCTTCGCGCGAAAGGGCTTGCCGACCACGTTTCCGGACGTGCCCCATCAGGGCCGTACGTTGCGCACGGTCGATGCCGTCGGTATGCCGCTCGATTTCTATGTGCGCATGGATCAGGCCGACTGCATGCTCCGCAAATATGCCGAATATCGCGGCGCACGCATCCAGCGCATCGATCACATCAATTGCTTCACGCCTGACGTGCAAAATTCATACGATTTCTATAATGACATCGGTTTTCGGTTGACCGAATACACCGAGACCGACGATCCGGACCCGAAATTGTGGGCGGTGTGGATGCATCGCAAGGGCAATGTGCACGACATCGCATTCACCAACGGCGTCGGGCCACGGCTCCATCATATCGGCGTATGGGCCGCGGGCGCGCTTGACATTCTGCACATCTGCGACGTGATGGCCTCGTCCGGCTTCCTCGCCAATATGGAGCGCGGGCCGGGGCGGCACGGCATTTCGAATGCCTTCTTTCTCTATACGCGCGATCCCGACGGCCACCGTGTCGAGCTGTTCACCTCCGACTATCTCACCGTCGACCCTGACCTGAAACCACTGCGCTGGTCACTGCGTGATCCCCAGCGCCAGACGCTGTGGGGCCACCCGGCGCCGAAGTCATGGTTTGAGGAAGGTTCCACCTTTGTCGGCGTGCCATTGCATGAGCCGGCGCTGGCCGCCCAGCCGATCGTGGCGCGTTGAAATGAAATCGATCTTTCTCGATTGCAACGACCAGCTTGCGCCGGTCTGGGAAAAGGTCATCCGCCCTGACGATCCGCCGATCGACGTCAATTCGACGGCGTTCAATCGCGACCAGCTGCCGCTGGTGCTCGCGGACTACGAGATTGCGCTGGACGACCATTCCTACATGCCGACTGAGCTGGTGGCGCGGTGTAAAGCTCTCAAACACATCGTGTTTCTCGGCACCGGCGCCGCCAGTTACATGAATGTCGATGAGCTTAAAGATCTCGGTGTCACCGTACACACCATCAAGGGCTACGGTGATACCGCCGTGGCCGAACACAGCATCGCTCTGATGTTCGCCGCCGCGCGCGACATTGCGCGCATGGATCGTGAGGTGCGGTCGACCATCTGGACACCGCAGGAAGGCGTGCAGCTCCTCGGAAAAACGCTGGGGGTGATCGGCCTGGGTGGCATCGGCGCCGAGGTTGCCCGCATCGGCACAGGCCTCGGCATGGATGTGATCGCGTGGAACCGAACGCCCCGGCCGCAAGGGCGCGTTCGACTGGTTGACATCGATACGCTCCTGGCGACGGCCGACGTTATATCGATGAACCTCACGCTCAATGACGAGACGCGCGGTTTTCTGAGCAAAGAGCGCATCGCGCGCATGAAACCGGGCGTGATCTTCGTCAACACGGCACGCGGTGCGCTCGTGGACGAGGCTGCGCTGATTGCCGCACTCAAGAGTGGCCATATTCGCCACGCCGGGCTCGACGTATTTCACGCCGAACCGCTCAAGGCTGACCACCCGCTGGCAAAACTTTCGAACGTCACGCTTACATCTCACGCTGCTTTCCGCACGCTGGAAGCATCGATGACGCTGCTGCGACGCGCCATCGATATCGTGCGGACCATTGGCGCCTAATAGTAGCCCGGCGTGGCACCACCATCGACGCTGATGGCCGTTCCCTGAATGTGGCGGCCCTTGGCGCCGCACAGAAACACCGCGAGTTCGGCAATGTCCTCGGGCTGGCCGATACGGCGCAAGCCGCTTTTTGCCAACGCTTCCTCCCGCACCTGTTCCGGCGTCTTGTTTTGCGCTTTTGCAAATTGCTGGAACAACTGCTCGACCCGATCGGTCTGCGTCTGGCCGGGATGGATTACGTTGACATTGATGTCGTCGCGGTTGCCGAGCGCTGTCAGACCTTTGGCGAAATTGGCCATCGCGGCGTTCACCGCCCCGCCGATCAGGAAATCGGGGCCGGGCGTTCGCGCCGCGCCGCCGATGATATTGATGATGCTGCCATGCGATTCCTTCAGTAGCGGCCAGAACAGCTTGGTAAGCCGCACCGCGGCATGGAATTTCAGCGCAAAACCGTCGATCCAGGCATCGTCGGGCAACTCGAAGAATTTGCCACCGCGGGTCGCACCGGCATTGTTGACCAGCACGTCACAACGATTGAAGCGCACTTTGACCTTGGCGAACAAATCGTCGCAGGCTGCAATGGTGCGCAGATCGCCGGCGACAGTCATCGGTTCGGGCCCGCCGGCAGCGGTCACCGCTTTCGCGCCCGCGGCAAGG
This sequence comes from uncultured Alphaproteobacteria bacterium, assembly GCA_963828695.1. Lineage (GTDB taxonomy): Bacteria > Pseudomonadota > Alphaproteobacteria > Rhizobiales > Xanthobacteraceae > Pseudolabrys. The sequence continues at coordinate 1,700,302 of CAWHFS010000002.1, forward strand.
TTGGCAGCGTTCGAAGCTGCCAGCACGCATTGCGCGCCCTCACGCGCAAAGGCGACGGCAATGGCCCGGCCTATTCCGCGGCTGCCCCCGGTGACGACGATGACCTTTCCTTTGAATTCTCCCGCCATTGGCGTTCTCCCCTGTTTTCGGCCGGCTTTATACGTGGCGCCTTCCCCCACGGCGAGTCTACGCCGCATTGACCCGACCGCTTTCTCGGTCACAATAAGAAAAAACCGTCGCCGGGGAGGACACGCGTGAAGCCGCCACAATTTGCGTACCAGCAGGCGCGCACGCTTGACGAGGCGGTTGTGCTGCTGGGCGAGCACAAGGAAGCCCGGCTGCTGGCCGGTGGGCAGAGCCTGATTGCCACACTCAACATGCGCCTGTCGGCGCCCACGCTGTTGATCGATATCAACCGCATTGGCGGACTCGATCAAATCGCGAGTAAGGGTGGCATGGTCGAGATTGGCGCGCTCGCGCGTCACGCCCAGGCCGAACGCTCCGATGTTATCGCGAAGTACGCACCACTCATCGCGCGCGCCATACCGCATATCGGCCACCCGGCTATCAGAAATCGCGGCACGCTCGGCGGCTCCATTGCCTTCGCCGACCCGGCGGCTGAGTTGCCAGCCTGCTTGCTGGCGCTCGACGGCGAGGTCGAAGCGACGGGCCCGAAAGGCGCGCGCAATATCAAGGCGGAAGCATTCTTCAAAGGCCTGTTCGAAACTGCGCTGGGTCTGCAGGAAGTACTGACCGCAATTCGCGTGCCGGCCGCCGGCAAGGACACGCGCGTTGGTTTTGCCGAACTGGCGCGCCGCCACGGCGACTATGCCATTGTCGGCCTGGCGGCATGCGCGCGCGCCAACGGCAAGGGCCTTGCCGATGTGCGGCTGGCCTATTTCGGGGTAGGCGTAACGCCCATGCGCGCACGCAAGGCTGAATCAGCACTGAACGGCACGATCGACGACAAGCGCATCGATGCTGCGATCGCTGCGCTTGATCTCAATCCGCACGACGATGCGCAGGCCAGCGGCGCGGTCAAGAAATACCTCGCCGGCTTATTGCTGCGACGGGTGGCAAAGCAATTGATGGAGGCGCGGCCATGAGCGAGCACGCGCTGGAGATTTCCCTCACCGTCAACGGCGAGCCCGTTGCGGAACGCGTTGAGGCACGCAAGACCCTGGTCGATTTTCTGCGCGACGACCTTTCACTCACCGGGAGCCATGTCGGGTGCGAGCACGGCGTGTGTGGCGCCTGCACCGTGCGGGTAAACGGGGAAATCGTGCGCGGCTGTCTGATGCTGGCGGTGCAATGTGACGGTGCTACCGTGGAGACCATCGAGGGTCTTTCGGACTCCGGCGAAATTGCCGACCTGCAACTGGCTTTCGAGCAGCGCAACGCCCTGCAATGCGGCTATTGCACGCCCGGCATGCTGGTCGCGGCACAGGACCTGTTGAAACACACAAAAGACAGCAAGAGCCTGCCGACGCGCGACGCCATCCGCGAGCATCTGTCTGGAAACTACTGCCGCTGCACCGGATACCACGCGATCGTCGACGCGGTGCAATCGGTGGCGCAGGCGCGCGCGGGAGGCAAGAAATGAAGATTACCGACAACTCCCCGCCCGTACTGACGGTCCTTGACCGGCCGAATTCCTATATCGGTCGCTCGGTGCCACGGCCGAATCTCAAACGCCTCACTCAGGGCCGCGGGCAATACATCAGCGACGTGACGTTGCCGCGCATGGCGCATGTGGCCTTCGTTCGCTCGCCGCACGCACATGCACGCATCAAGTCAATCAACGCCGTTGCGGCAAAGAAAACGCCGGGTGTCGTTGCGATTGTCACCGGCGCAGAGCTTGCGAAAGTCATGACGCCCTGGGTCGGCGTCCTCACGCATTTGAAAGGCCTGAAGTCCGCGCCGCAGCACGCAATCGCGATCGACCGCGCGTGTTGGCAGGGGGAAGCGGTCTGCGCCGTGGTCGCGCGCACGCGCGCAGTGGCCGAAGATGCCTGCGAACTGGTCGAGGTCGCCTATGAGGAACTGCCCGCGGTCACCGATCCGGAAACAGCCCTCGACGCCAAGACGCCGGTAATCCAGCCCGAACTTGGCGACAATCTCTGCTTCGAGCGCAAGCTGGAGGTCGGTGCGCCCGACAAGGCTTTTGCAAACTCCGATGCGGTGGTGGAAACGACCTTCATGTTCGGTCGCCATACCGGTGTCACGACCGAGCCGCGTGCGGTGGTTGCCGACTGGAACGCCGGCGAACAGCGCATGACCGTATATCACGGGACGCAGGCGCCACACATGATGCAGAACCTGTTCGCCAAGCATCTTTCGCTTGCCGAGCATCAGGTGCGCGTCATCACCAAGGATGTCGGCGGTTCATTCGGCATCAAGGTGCACACATATGCCGATGAGATGGCGACAGTGGCGCTGTCGATGCTGCTCAAGCGGCCGATCAAATTCGTAGCGGATCGCATCGAAAGTTTCGTCACTGACATCCATGCCCGCGATCACCGCATCAAGGCCAGGATCGGCGTCAACAAGGACGGCGCCATAACCGCGTTCGAGATCGATGATTTGACCGGTATCGGCCCCTATTCGGTCTATCCGCGCACCAGCGGCATCGAGGCCAATCAGGTCGTCAATCTGGTCGGTGGCCCCTACACCTGCCCGAACTACCGCGCTCAGGCCCGCGTGGTCTTCCAGAACAAGAATGTCATGTGCCAATACCGCGCCGTCGGACACCCCATCGCCGTGGCGGTGACCGAGGGGCTGGTGGAAATGGCAGCCGCCAAGATCGGCATGGACCCGCTGGAAATCCGCCGGCGCAATCTGATCGCCGACGACGCCTATCCCGCCCAGTCCGCGGCCGGTCTGAAATTCGAAAAACTTTCGCACCACGAGTCGCTGGCCCATCTCAACTCGATGATGAACTACGCCGGCCTGCGCGCCGAACAAAAGAAGTTGCGCGAGCAGGGAATCTATCGTGGCATTGGCTTTGCATCATTTATCGAGGTGACCAATCCTTCCGCTGCGTTCTATGGCGTCGGCGGTGCCCGTATTACCTCGCAGGACGGCGCCACGCTCAGGCTCGACGCCCAGGGCGCCGTCATCGTGCATACCGGCGTCACCGAACAGGGCCAGGGCGCCGAGGCGGTCGTGGCGCAATGCGTCGCCACCTCCTTCGGCGTGCCGATCGATCGCGTACGTGTCGTTACCGGTGACACCGACAACACGCCCTATGGCGGCGGGACCTGGGCATCCCGCGCGGCCGGCATCGGCGGCGAGGCCGCCTGGCAGGCGGGCAAGGCGTTACGAGCGAATGTTCTCGCCGTCGCCGCCTCGATTCTCCAGGCCAAGCCGGAAGAGCTCGACATCCGCAACGGTATCGTTGTGGACGAGGCAAAGGGCACCGAGCGGCTGCCGCTGGAAGAACTTGCGCGCGTCGCTTACTTCCGTCCCGACACCCTCCCGCCCGGCTTCCAGGCCGAACTGATGGCAACGCGCCATTACGTGCCGCGCGCCTGGCCCTTCGCCTTCACCAACGGTGTTCAGGCGAGCTACCTGGAGGTCGACACTGACACAGGCTTTGTCAAATTGCTGAAACATTGGTGTGTGGAGGATTGCGGCACCATCATCAATCCGCAGCTGGTGGACGAACAGATCCGCGGTGGCATCGTGCAGGGCATTGGCGCCGCGCTGTTCGAGCACTGTCAATATGACGAGCGCGGACAGCTCACCAACGGCAACATGGCCGACTATCTGGTCCCAATGGCCGCAGAAATGCCCGATATCGAATGCGGGCACGTGGTCTCTCCGACTGCGGACAGCGAACTCGGCGCCAAAGGCGCGGGAGAGGCCGGCACCGCCGGCGCTCCCGCCTGCGTGATGAACGCCATCAACGACGCGCTGCGCCCGCTCGGGGCGCAGACGCTCACCGATATGCCGTTCACGCCCGACAAGATTTTGCGGGCGCTGGATAAGGTGTGAAACGTTCTAGTCCCTCCGGGGTTTAGGGAGAGGAATAAAACGATCAGAACTTCACCATATCCAATTTGGTCAGCGTTACTTTCTTCGATACCAACGGCGCATCGGCAAACGTGAAAGCCGTGGTGAGATCGGCATATGTATTTGAAGACGACATGCCGTCCACGGGCACGATTACGTCCATGCCGCGCAGCGCCGCACCGCTCGCAGTATAAAGCACTGCGCCGTTCGCCGATGTGCCGACCGCGATTACGGTTTTGATGCCTTTATCCTTGAGGATTTTCTCAAGATCGGTGTGCAGGAATTTGTCGGGCCCGCTGGTCACGTTCGGTTCGCCGGCCTGTGGTGCCACATCCTTGATCACGTCAGCACCGGTCGTTTTGGCGATGAAGCTGTAGACCACCGCCATCTTGTGCGCCCTCGCCTCGCCGAGCAGTTTCTTTACTGCCGGGACTGACGCGACGCATGCAGGCCGCTTGCCGCAATTCTGGTTCATGAAGTCCAGCATCAGAAGCGCGGTCGTCTTGGGGTCAACTGTCACCGGCTTGAGTGCAGGCGGCGATGGCCGCTTGATGCTGTTCCATTCGTCGATGACATTGCCCGCCTGCGCAGGCACTGTGATTGCCGCAATTAAAGCGGCGGCCACCGCCGCAATCAGATAGCGTATCATTCGTGTCCTCCCTTATGCATGGCCGGCTCCGGGTGGGCAGGCTTCTCGATTTTGATCATGAGAAATTTCACTACGGTCTGTCAAAACCGGCATGATCTCCTGCTTGATGAAACACCGGAGTCCAGCGCAATATTGCATGTGTGGCGGACCAAACTCACAGTCGAGCGCTGCAAGAACGAAGAGCCAACAAGAGGAAACGCTCCATGAATATCAAGGTCGGCAAAGAGGCGATCGCCGAGGCCTCCAAAAAGCTCAGCAACTGGGGGCGCTGGGGCAAGGATGACCAGATCGGGACGCTCAACCATGTGACGCCGGAAGACATCGTCAAGGCGGCAAGTCTGATCCGCACAGGGAAAGTATTTGCGCTCGGTATACCGCTCGACCGCACGGGACCGCAGACCGGGCTGTTTGGCGGCCGCTTCAATCCGATCCACCAGATGCTGGCCACTGGAACCGACGCCATCGCCGGCCAGCAGGACTGGAACAAGATCCGGTACGCCGACGACACGATCATGCTGTGCGTGCAGGGCGCGACCCATTGGGACGCGCTTGGCCACATCTTCTACGAGGACAAGGCCTATAACGGCCACGATGCCAAGCTGATCGACTCGCGCGGGCTGTCCGTGCTCGGGATCGAGCATTCCAAGAACAAGATGGTCGGGCGCGGCGTACTGCTCGATATCGCGCGTTTCCGGGGAATCGATTGGATGAAAGACGGCGAAAGCATATCCAACGACGAACTCGACAAGTGCGCGAAGAACCAGAATGTTTCGATAGGGCGCGGTGATTTTGTCATCGTGCGCACCGGGCAGATGGAGCGCTGTCTTAAGGAAGGCAAATGGGGCGGCTACGCTGGCGGCGACGCGCCTGGCGTCAAGTTCGAGAACTGCTACTGGTGCCAGGAAAAGCAGATTGCCGCGATCTGCACCGACACCTGGGGCGTTGAAGTGCGGCCGAACGAGACAACCGAGGCCAACCAGCCCTGGCATTGGGTCGTGATTCCGACCATGGGCCTGTGCATGGGCGAAATCTTCTATCTCAAGGAGTTGGCAGAAGACTGCGCCGAAGACGGCATCTATGAGTTCTTCTTCTGCGGCCCGCCGTTGATCATTACCGGTGGCACCGGGTCGCCGATCAACCCCCAGGCGATCAAGTAGGGTATTGCCGTGGCTCCTGAACTGGCAGGTGCAACCTATCTGCGCGGTGAGCCAGGGTATGAGGACGCGCGGCGCGGGTCGATGTGGAACGCCCGCCTGCCTGCCCGCTTCCCCGAGGTCGTGGTGGAGGCGCGCGGCGAAGCAGATGTTATCGCCGCAGTTCGGATAGCGCGTGAGCGAGGCTTGAAGGTCGCCATGCGCTCCGGGGGCCACAGCTGGGCGGCGAACTTTGTGCGCGATGGCGGCATGCTACTCGACCTCTCGCGAATGAATTCATTTTCCGTCGAACGCGGCGCGGGCACGGCGGCGGTACAGCCCGGTGTCAAAGGTACGGACCTCAATCGTGCACTCCGCGCGCACGATCTGTTTTTCCCCACCGGTCACTGCATGACCGTTGGCCTTGGCGGTTTTCTCTTGCAGGGCGGCTTCGGATGGAATTCACGACGGTGGGGCCCCGCATGCGCCAGCGTCCGGGCGATGGATATCGTGACCGCCGACGGCAAACTGGTGCATGCGGACGAACGACAGAATTCCGAACTGTTCTGGGCGGCGCGTGGCGCGGGTCCGGGCTTCTTCGGTGTCGTCACAAGATTCCATCTCTCGCTTTATCCGCGCCCGAAATGTTTTATGAACAGCATCTATCTCTATCCGATCGACGTGCTCGACGAGGTTTTGTGCTGGGCGCGGGCCGTGCAGCCGTCGCTCGCCCGTACCATGGAAGCAATGGTTTTCGTTCGCCGCGACATCTCCGGTCATTCGGGGCCGGGCGCTCTGGTGATGGGTCCGGTATTGGCTGACAGCAAGGACGAAGCAATTGAAGCCCTCGGACGCCTGGAATCGTGTCCCGTGGTTGCCAAGGCGTTGATTCGAGACGTGAACATCGTGACGGAGTTCGACGCGTTGTTGGCGAAAGGCGAGGAGGTGCTTTATCCACGGGGGCGAAGGTATGCGGCAGACAATATGTGGACGAACGCTACGGGCGAGGCTCTTCTGCCGGGCATGCGGCGGATTACCTCGACGCTGCCAGGCGCGCCGTCGCACATGATGTGGATGCTATGGGGACCGCCAGAGAAACGACCCGACATGGCTTTTTCGATGGAGGCCGATCTCTACATCGCGCTCTATTCGGTATGGGAGAATCCGGCCAAGGACGCCGAGCATCAGGCCTGGGTGACCGATCAGATGAAAAGCCTCGAACCGCTCTCCGAGGGCATTCAGCTCGCCGACGAGAATCTTGGCGCCCGCCCGTTCCGCTTCATGGCCGATGCGAATTATCGGCGACTTGAAGCGTTGCGAAAGAAGTATGATCCGACAGGGGTGTTCCACCCCTATATGGGCCGGCCTGTCGCCTGACCCAGGGAACAACCGGATTCATAAAGGAGTTCGTCATGGCCCGCTATTTGAAACGCGGAATGGACGCGAGCGCGATCAAGGCGGCCGACGCCAAGGTGCGTGAGACGGTCGAAGGCATCCTGGCGCAGGTCGATGAACGCAAGGACGCGGCGATCCGCGAACTGTCGGAAAAATTCGACAAGTGGTCGCCGAAAGATTTTCGACTGACGCCGGCCGAGATCGAACGCGCGATCGCACAGGTGCCCAAGCGCGACCTTGACGACATCAAATTCGCCCAGGCGCAGGTGCGCAACTTCGCGCAGAAGCAAAAGGATACCATGCACGACCTCGAGGTCGAAACGCTGCCCGGCATCGTGCTCGGCCACCGCCATATCCCGGTCAATTCGATTGGCTGTTATGTGCCCGGCGGACGCTATCCGATGGTCGCCAGCGCACACATGTCGATCGTCACTGCGAAGGTTGCGGGCGTGAAACGAATCATCGCCTGCGCGCCACCGTTCAAGGGCGGTCCGCACCCGGCGATCGTTGCCGCCATGCATTTCGGCGGCGCCGACGAGATATTCGTGCTGGGCGGCGTGCAGGCGGTGGCGGCCATGGCGCTCGGCACCGAGAGCATCGAGCCGGTGGATATGATCGTGGGTCCCGGCAATGCCTATGTGGCCGAAGCCAAGCGTCAATTGTTCGGTCGTGTCGGCATCGATCTTCTGGCCGGGCCGACCGAGACGCTGATCATTGCCGATGACAGCGTGGACGGCGAGATCTGCGCCACGGATCTCCTCGGCCAGGCCGAGCACGGGCCGACCTCGCCCGCCGTGATGATTACCAATTCCGAGAAACTTGCTCGCGACACCATGAGCGAAGTAGAGCGGCTGCTGAAAATCCTGCCGACCGCCGACGCCGCGGGACAGGCCTGGAAAGACTATGGCGAGGTGATCGTCTGCGACAGCGAAGCCGAGATGGTCGCGGAGGCCGATCGCGTCGCCTCCGAGCACGTTCAGGTGATGACGCGCGATCCGGATGTTTTCCTCAACGGCATGAAGAACTACGGCTCGCTGTTCCTGGGGCCGCGCACCAATGTCGCCTATGGTGACAAGGTCATTGGCACCAACCACACGCTGCCGACCAAGAAGGCGGCGCGGTATACAGGTGGTTTGTGGGTCGGCAAATTCATGAAGACCTGCACCTATCAGAAGGTGCTCACCGACGAAGCCAGCGCCATGATCGGCGAATACTGCTCGCGGCTGTGCGTGCTGGAAGGCTTCCTCGGCCATGCCGAGCAGGCGAATATCCGCGTGCGCCGCTACGGCGGGCGCAACGTGCCCTACGCGCAGGCGGCGGAATGAGCGTGGAGCTGACGAAGACGCCGTCGTTCCGCCTCGAAGGCAAGCGCGCGCTGGTAACCGGCGCAGGCCGCGGGCTGGGCCTGGCCGCGGCCTCCGCGCTGGCCGACGCCGGCGCGCATGTGACGCTCGCCGCGCGCACCGCGGCCGAGATCGAGGATGCAGCGGATGCGATCCGCGCGCGCGGGCAGCTGGCAGCACCGCTCACCCTCGACGTGCGCGACGTGGAAGCGGCCAGAAAAGCCATCACCGCGCAGGAACCCTTCGACATCCTGGTCAACAATGCCGGCACCAACAAGCCCGCGCCGTTTGTCGACGTGAAAGTCGACGATTTCGATTTCGTGTTCTCGCTCAACGTGCGCGCGGCCTATTTCGTGGCGCAGGCAGTGGCGCGAAAGCTCGTCGAGGCCAAAAAGCCCGGCGCGATCATCAACATGTCGTCGCAAATGGGTCATGTCGGTGGCCCGACGCGGACCGTCTATTGCGCCACCAAGCACGCGATGGAAGGCTTCACCAAGGCGATGGCGATCGAACTTGCCCCGCACAGGATCCGCGTGAACACGCTGGCGCCGACATTCATCGAGACGCCGATGACGCGGCCGTTCTTCGAAAACAAGGCTTTCCGCGAGGACACCCTCCGCCGCATCAAGCTCGGCCGCCTCGGCCAGCTCGAGGACCTGACCGGCGCGATCGTGTTTCTGGCCAGTGACGCGTCAGCGCTGATGACGGGCACGTCGATGGTGGTCGACGGCGGCTGGACGGCGGAGTAAGCGGAGCTCAGGGCGCAGCTTACTCGCTTCCCTCTCCCCTTGTGGGAGAGGGTGACGAGCGCGGAGCGATAGCGAGCGCGAGCCGGGTGAGGGGGTTCGTGTCTCTCGTGGGGCCCTGCCCCCTCACCCGCCTCGCTCACTACGTTCGCTCGGCACCCTCTCCCACAAGGGGAGAGGGAAAGAGAAACCGTGGCGCCGCCTAGGTCAGCTTCGGCAGGTCCGCGAAATATTCCGGGTGCTCCTTCTCGACCTGCTGCATGAATTCCGGCCGGAAAAGGCTTGGCACATCGAGCCGCGGCGCGCCCTTGAGCGTGTTCATCAGCACCTCATCCTCTGCGTTCTCGAACGCGCGCAGCACATTCGGCGACATGCGCGGATCGAAGTGGATGTTGCGGATCGCCTTCTTGCCGATCGCGACATCCGTGCCTGGCACCCACTTGGCGAAAATCTCCACCGCCTCGTCCGGATTATGACGCGTGAAATACGAGGACTGCGCCAGCCCTGCAGCGATGCTCTTGATCACCGCCGGCTTGCTTTCGACCGTCGGCCCGTGCGCGACCGCGACCATCACGTAGGACATGTGCTGCCCGCCGCGGATGACCTCGTACGACTCCGGCACCTGGGTGAGCGCCTGCGTCACATAGGGCTCCCAGGTCACGATGGCGTCGACCTTGCCCTCCTTCAGCGCGGGCGCGAGGCCAAACTGCGACCAGATGTTCTCGATGGTGACATCTTCGTACTTCACGCCGGCGCGGCGCAGGACCATTTTGAAATATTCGTCGGACGTCTGGCCGCGCGCGAGGCCAATCGTCTTGCCCCTGACATCGCCGATCTTGCCGACACTGATGCCCCTGCCCTTCCTGGTAACGATAGCGAGCGGGGTATCGCAACGATCGTTGGTGGCATCGTTCATGATGAGGCCGATGACCTGGAACGGATTGCCGCTGTGCACCGCCTTCAGATAAGTGGTCGTGCTCATGTCGCCGACCTGCGCGAGGCCGTCGTGCAAGGCATTGACCATATCGGTACCGGTGTCCACCACCTTGAAGCTGGCGTCGACGCCGTGCGCCCTGAAGAAACCCTTCTCTGCGCCGATGAACATCGGCAGGTGGCCGAAATTATTGGCTATCACCACGTCGAGCTTGGGCAAATCCGCCATGTCGTCCTCCCGTCACGCGCACTTCTGGCGCTTTTCTGCCGCCATTGAAGCCGCGACGGCGGCGGATTGCAATTGCGTCGATAACCGGATCGTCCGCACTCGCGGATGATGACGGCACGTCACTTCTTCAGCACCTCAGGATTGACGCAGTTGGGCGGCGTCCCGCCGCCGAGCAGCGCCTCGATATTGTCGACCACGATATTGGCCATCTCCTCGCGCACCTCCACGGTGGCGCTGCCGAGGTGCGGATTGAGCACGACGTTTTTCATCTTCTTCAATTCGGCGGAAACTTTCGGCTCGAACTCGAACACGTCGAGCCCGGCGCCGGCAATCTTCTTCGCTTTGAGCGCGCGCACCAGCGCCTTCTCATCGATGATCGGACCGCGCGCTGTATTGATGATGAATGCGGTCTTTTTCATCAGGCCGAGCTCGCGCGCGCCGATCTGGTGGCGGGTCTGCGCGTTGAGCGGCGAGTGCAGCGAGACGAAATCGGATTCCTGCAGCAACTGATCGAGCGGAACGAAGGTCAACCCGGCTTCACGTTCCTCGCTTTCCGGCTTGCGGCGTGGCGTCCAGTAGAGCACGCGCATGGAAAAGCCGTGAGCTCGCCTTGCCACCGCCTTGCCGATCAGCCCCCCGCCGCCGATCAGCCCGACGGTTTTGCCCCAGACTGAGGCGCCGAGCAGATGCCGCGACTGCCCGCCGGGGAATTTCCCGGCACGCACCAGCCGGTCCCCTTCCACCATGCGGCGCGCCGCCGCCAACATCAGCCCAAGGGTAAGGTCTGCCGTTGCCTCGGTGGTCACCGGTGGGACCACCGTGACGGGAATACCCCGCGCGGTCGCCGCGGCAACGTCGATGTTGGATGGCGAGATGGATTGCGCTGCCACATGGCGGAGCTTCGGATTGGCCGTGATCACGGCGCGATCGATCTTGTCGTGCAACAGGCAAAACAGGATATCGGCCTTTCGCACCGCGGTTATGAGCGTGCGATGGGGGATGATGCGGCTGTCGTCCGGAAAGACCTTTACGCTGCCCAGCGCCCGCAGCCGCTTCATCGCACTCTCGGCGATCGGCTGGGTGACAAAGATGCGCGGTTTGCCCTTCACCGCAGCCACCGCACCACACCAGCGACACCATCGACCGCGCATTGCGCGCCGTCGGGAATGGCGCGGGTGGCGTCGAGCACGCCAAGCACCATCGGAATGCCGCGCTCGCGCGCGAGCGAAGCGAGATGCGAGGTCGAACCGCCGAGTTCGGCGACGACACCGGCGACCCGCGGCAGGATGTGGCTGAGCGCGGGACCGGCGACGCGCGTCACCAGGATGTCGCCGGGCGCCACGCGCGCCAATTCGCATTCGCAATTGACCACAACGGCGCGGCCGGCGCCCCAACCGATACCGGCCGGATGGCCGTTGAGGCCCGGATGCCGCAGCCAGATTTCGTCGGGCACAATGGGCGCCTCGACATGCAGCGGCCGCGACTGCAACAGCTTGAAGCCGGTCTCATCCATGGCCCATTCGATCTCGACCGGCTGGCCCGCGAGTTTTTCGCAGCGTCTGATGAGCCGGCCGAGAGTCACCGCCTCCCCGGCGGACAGGCACGGCTCGCTCACCATGTCCTTCGGCACCAGCTCCGGCGCCGAGACGCCATGCGCGCAGGTGTCGCGATGGCCCTTGCGGCCGGCTTCGACAGTGCGCAGGAAACCGTTCTTGGCAAGCACGATGCGGTCCGGCACCACCTCGCCCTGGGCAATGGCCGAGCCGAGGCCCCAGGTGGCGGAAATGAGCATCTGCCCTTCGGCAGTCTCGCTGAGGCCGCCGCCGGAGGCACGCGCGGAAATCAGTGGCTGGATCAGCACGCTCATTGCGGTATCGGCGGGCGAGAGTTCGCTGCTTTCCATGTAGCGCCGCGCATGCGAGGTCCATAGCGCCGCCCAGCAGGCAGGTACCGCGGTGAGGAATTCGGTCTCGTCGCCAAGGCCAAGGAAGCTTTCGAACTGGCCGGCGAAATTCGCGCCCTTGCGGTCTTCGATCAGCGCCGATGAACGCACTGCGCCGAGCGAGCCGTCCGTCCGCTGCGCACGCCAGGCCACCAGCAGGGGTTCAAGGATTTCCGGCGCGATCGGCTTTTCGTAAAGCGCCAGCCTGATGGCGATCGACAGTCGCCGCGTCGTCGACACGTCGCCGTCGTTGTACTGGGCGCGCAAGTCGTCGATGCCGAGATGGCGCAATTGATGGCGATAGGCGTCCGCGGTCAGCGAAAAGCCGCCCGGCGTCGGTAGCCCGGCTTGCGTCAGCGACGCCAGATTCGCCGCCTTCGGCCCGACCTTTTCAGGGTCGGTGGCGGCGGGGTCGCTGAGTGGGAGGATGAATTCAGCCATCGCGGTCGCCTGGTGGCTTTCCTTTGTCATGGCCGGGCTTGTCCCGGCCATCTCGCTTGGGAAGGCACGGCTTGTGGCGCGAGATCCCCGGATCTCGCCTTCGGCTCGCCCGGGGATGACGTCGGCTTTACGCCGACGTCATTTCACGTGATCCCCGTAACCCGGCAGTGGATCGACCACGGTGATCTGCTTGACCGGGAAGTTCGACACGATCTCGATCTCGTTCTTTTTCACGATCAGCATTTCCTCAATACGAACGCCGTAGCGGAAGCGCTTGCCGTGCTGGGTCTCGAGGGCAAACGTCATGCCTTCCTGGATCTCGATCGGATGGTCGAGCGACCAGATGCGCGAGATCACCGGCGGGTCGTATTGCGCAAGACCGAGTCCGTGCCCCCACAGGTTCGCCGCCGCCTGGTCTTCGTCCTCGTAGCCCCAGGTCTCCATTGCCGACGGCCACTTCATTGCGATGTCCCGGGTCGTCGCGCCTGCCTTCACTGCGCCGATCGAGTCGTAAAGCCACTCGAGCGCGGTACCGTAAGTGTCTTTCTGTTCCTGCGTGGGCTCCTTGCCGACGCAATAGGTGCGGTAATAGCAGGACTTGTAACCGTTCCAGGTGAGCGCGGCCAAATCCATGAACACGATATCGCCGGGCTGGATGATGCGATCGGAAAAGTTGCGCCAGTTCGGCCAAGTGTTCGGACCGGACGACACGATCACGTCCTCGACGTCTTCCATACCGGGGATGTTGTAGAGATATTGCATCAGATGCGCGGTCACCTGGTTTTCGGTGATGCCAGGGCGCAGGAACTTCATGCATTCCCAGTGCGTGGCGTCGCCGATGGCGCCGACGATGCGGAAGCACTCCTGCTCGTCCACGCTCTTGACCGCGCGCGCTTCCATCATCGGGGTCATGCCGTCGACCCAGTTGATGTTGTTTTCCTTGAAGACGTTGATCATGTTGATGTCGATGAAGTCGACGCCAAGTTTCTGGCCGGCAACGCCGTTGTCCTTCATCGCCTGTATCACCGCCTTGACGAACTTGTTGACCTGCTGGGTCGAAGCCGGTCCCGCGGCGCCCTTGATCCAGGCGAAGGAGTGCCGCACGTTTTCTTTCGGAATCCACGGCGAGTGCCGCTCGATCTGGAAGCCGATATCGCCCTGTTCGAACAGGACCGGCCGGCCGTCGCCACACAGCATGGCGTAGCGCAGACCCGGTTTGAGCCGGTTCCAGCCCGGCGTCAGCGTCCCGGTGATGTAGCGCACGTTCTCGTCGTACATGCAGAGCATGGCGCCGAGGCCGTGCTTCTTCATCATCTGACGCGCGCGCTCAATACGATATTCGCGCAGCCGGTCCCAGTTGACCCGCTGCTGCCAATCCATTCCAGCGATGCCGAAATTTGCTCCCATGGCGTCCTCCCGCCGGCGCTTAGGCGCGCCGTTAAATTGTTTGATTGAGGCAATGTTATTCGGATGGCAGGTCTTAAAGAAATAATATAATCTGCCCTTCCTCATCAGGTTTTCTAATAGCGGTGATTCATGCGTCACATCCCCCTGCGACAGGTCCGCGCCGTCATCGCGGTCTGTGAGGAAGGGTCCTTCACCCGCGCCGCGGAGCGTGAAAACGCCACGCAATCGGGCATTTCCCAGCACGTCGCGGCGGTCGAGCGCAAACTGGGCGTCAGGCTGTTCGAACGCGCGGCCGGCGGCGTGACGCCGACCCCGGCGGGCCTCGGCTACTACAAGCGCTGCGTGGAGGCGGTCGGGACGCTGGAACGTGCCGCCGAGGAGGCGCGCTCGCGTGCCGGCCAGGTCACCGGCGACCTGCGCATCGGACTGATGCCGACATTCACCCGCGCAGTGCTGGCACCGGTGCTCGATGATTTCGTGCCGCGCTGCCCGGAAGTGCGGCTGCACATCGTCGAAGGCTACAGCGCGTTTCTCACCGAGATGGTGCTCGACGACAAACTCGATTTCGCCGTGGTGCCGGCATACGAAGGCACCATCGGCCTGAAATCGCGGCTCCTGGTGCGCGATCGCGAAATGCTGATCTCCGGTCCTCGCAGCAGGTTTACGCCATTGGCGCCGCTGCGGCTGTCCCGGTGCGCGCCGCTGAAGATCGTGGTGCCGGGTCCGGACAATATCCGCAGGCGCAACCTCGAAACCTATTTCCAGAGTCACGGCGTCGAAGTCGAAGCCATGCTGGAAATGGACGCCATGATCGCGACGCTCGAATTCGTTGCCCGCTCCGATTGGGTGACGATCCTGCCGAGCGTGATTTCGGTCAATGACATCGGCCGCGGCGAGTTGATCGTCAATCCGTTCGTGCAACCGGAGATGCACGCCGAATTCGTCGTGATCCAGCCGACCCGCCGTACGCTGTCGACCCAGGCGCGCTTGTTCCTCGAACGCTTCGAGCAAGAGGTGGCGCATATTCACGAAGTATGGGACGCGGCGATCGCCGGCAGCGGCCGCAAAATGCGCGCCGTCGCGCGCTAGAGGTCACGCGCCGATCGTGGTCCGCTGACGATAGGCTTCAATCTTTTCGCGCAGTCCTTGCGGCAAAGGCACTGGCTTGCGACTCTCAAGTGACATCATGGCGGTGACCATGCGTGCGCGCAGCCGTTCGATTCCGTCCAGATGACAGACGATTGCAATGCCGAGCGAAGAGCGGCCAACACGATCGATCAAGAGTGTCAGGTCGATGGTCTCACCCATCCGGCTCGGTACCTTGAAGTCGCATTCGATGTGCACGAAGGGAAATCCAAAGCGCGAGCCCATGACCAGTTCGGCATAGTCGTAGCCGAGCTGCTGCCCGTACCAATCCTCGATCACCTCGTTGAACATATCGAAGTAATGCGGGAAGTAGACGATGCCGGCGGGATCGCAATGGGAGAAACGTACGGTAACGCTGCGGGTGAAGGCGCCGGCAGGCGGCACAAATCGATCCTGGAGCATGGGACGCGGTCCTGGTCCTGGGGCGGCCGAAATGGCCGGCGCCGCAAACTCTATCACACCTCTATCCATGCCCCATTTGCATCGACCGACCTGAACACCGCCTCCAGTGCCGCGGCGGTCTGCAGGATTCCGTCGGGGGAAATCGGAAACGTGCCCTGCCCCATCACCGCCTTGGCAAAATAGTCGAGGTTGCGGCCAAGGTGGTTGTCGTGCGGGTACTCGACGATCTCCGGATCGTCCTTGCCGGCGCGGCGAATGATGATACGTGCTTCGCCGGCGCTTTCCGCCCAGCAGTTTTCGCCGAAGATCGCGATGCGCCAGCGGAACGGCGTCTTCAGCGTGGTGCCGAGCACGCCGGTGGCACCGCTCTCGAACTCGATCAGCGCGGCCGTCGTGTCACCGGTCGGCAACTTCAGCGCGCGCGATTTCGACAGAGCGGCGATCCGCTTCATCGGCCCGGCCATATCGCGGAAGCAGTCGAGCACGTGGATGCCCATGCCGGTCATGCCCCCGGCACGGCTTTCCTCCGCCTGCATGCGCCAGGAGTCGACCGGATAGTTGGCGAGCCAATCGTGACTGTAGTTGCCCTCGACATGCATGATGGTTCCGAACGCGCCCTGCGCCTTGAGCTCGGCGAGTGCGCGCATCGACGGCATCAGCCTGAAGTGATGGCCGACCGCGATCAGGACGCCGGCCTTCTTGACGGCGTCCAGCATGGCCTGCGCCTCGGCCTTGCTGAGCGCGAACGGCTTTTCGCAGTAGATATGCTTGCCGGCCGCGGCCAACGCCTTCACCTGCGCCGGATGCCTGGTGTGCGGCGTCGCCAGCACCACCGCCTGCACCGATTTGTCGGCAAGCACCTCGTCGAACGAAGTGCCGATCGCGATCTTATGCTCAGCAGCGAAGTCCTTGACCGTGTCCGGCTCGAGCGTGACGCCGCGCGTGAAGCGAAGCGGCGCACCGAAGTCTTGCGCCGCCTTCACCAGCGTCTTGCCCCACCAGCCGAGCCCGACGATCGCAGTATTCAACATGGGACTTCGACTATGCCGACGCGGGCGCGCCGGGCTGCTTGAGCGGATGAGCGCGGGCGAAGGCGTCGTCGGCAAAACAGGTGTCGACGATGCGCTTCACGGTCGCAAACGGTGCAATGTCGACCTTGAAATAATGCGAGCCCACCGCCTGGCCGGCCAGACATATATCCGCGATCGTGACGGAATCACCATGGCAGTAGCGGCCGGTCTGTTTTGAGCCGGCGAGATTGGCCTCGAGGGCTTTCAAGGCCGCGGTGTGCCAGTGCTGCCCCCATTTGAGCACGCCGGGCTCGTCGATCTTGTATTCATGGGCCAGATATTCGCGCACGCGCGGCACGATCAACGGATGGGTGTCACAAGCAACAATCTGCGCGAGGCCTCGCACCCGCGCTCGCCCCTTCGGGTCCTTCGGCAGCAACGGCGGATCGGGATGGGTCTCGTCGAGATATTCCAGGATAGCCAGCGACTCGAACAGCACAGTGCCGTCGTCCTCGATGAGCGCCGGCAAGGCCATCATTGGATTGATCTTGCGAAATGCCTCCTCACGCTGCTTGCCTTGCATCAGATTCACGTCAATCACCTCATCCGGTGTGATGCCTTTGAGGTTGAGTGCGATGCGCACGCGGAATGTCGCCAGCGAACGCCAGAACGAAAACAGTTTCACCTTGGTCTCTCCCGTTACTGCGTTATTTCTTTTTCCGCTCCGTCCAGAACACCGCCATTTGCGCCCCGTCGCTGCCCCCGAATCCGCGCTTCGTTGCGTCCTCAAATCCGGAAAGCGCAGCCTTGGTCGCCGGCATGTCCGCGCCCAATGCCTCGCCGGTCGCGACCATCGTGCGCAGATCCTTGACACCGTTGGCGATGCTGAAGGTGGTCGGTCCGGGATCACGCTGCTCGAACATGGCGACGATCATGTCGGCGCGCATCTTGAGCGCATTGTTGGCGCCGTTGCTCTCGACGAACAGGTCGAGCAGGCGTTTGGGTTCCCAGCCAACGCTGCGCGCGATGGCGAAAGCCTCGCCGTAGGCCTGCCAGGCCACCATCAGCGGCAGATTGATCGCAAGCTTCATCGCCGCTCCGGCGCCGATCGGCCCGCAATGCTCGACCTTGCGGCAGAGTTGATCGAGAACGGGCCTCGCGCGCGCGGCGTCGGCGGGCTCTGCACCCATCAGACCCAGCAGCTTGCCCTGCCGGGCCGGCGCGGTCGAACCGCCAACCGGACATTCCACCAGTGCCGCACCTTTGCCGCGGACCTTCGGAGCGAGTTCGGTCTCGACCTTGGGCGCTACCGTGCTCATTTCGATGAACAGCTTGCCCTTGACGTCGCCCGACAACAGCCCGGACGGTCCGTTGTAGACATCATTGATGGCGGCACCATCGGTAAGAATGGTGATTATGATTTCGCTTGAGGCAGCGACCTCGGCCGGCGAGGCGGCGACCTTGGCACCGGCATCGGCCAGCGGTTTGGTCTTGTCCGGGGTCCTGTTCCATACGCAGACGTCGTGGCCGACCTCGATCAGCCGGGCGGCAATGGCGGCGCCCATGGCGCCGAGACCGGCAACTCCGACTTTCATGACTCCTCCCGCACTCGGTTTTGTCGAGACGATAGGCGATCGCGATACAACATGAAAGCCGCATCAGGATGCCGCCCCCACTCGACAGGTCTGGTGCTCTAACGCATAAGACAATTGTGGGCGGACGCGGACTTCGTGCGCGCCGGTTTTAAATCCAGGAGAGCACTGAATGGTTGCGGCGAAGAAAAACAAGGGCACCGTCGGCATCATTGGCCTCGGCATCATGGGCGGCGCCTTTGCAAAAAACCTGGCCGCAGCCGGATGGCGTGTGGTGGGCCACGATATCAGCGCGGCTGCGAGGCGGCAGGCCGCACGCACGGGCGTAAAGATCGCCAAAAATGCCGCGGACGTCGCGGCGCAAGCTCCGACTATCCTCACCAGCCTGCCCAAGCCGGCAGCGCTGCAAGATACCGTGCGGAAGATTGCCGAAGCCAAGCTGCCGCGCAGAGTGATCGTGGAAATGAGCACTTTCGCAATTTCAGATAAGGAAAAAGCACAGGGTGTACTCGCAAAGGCCGGCCACGTAATGATCGACTGCCCGGTCAGCGGAACCGGATCACAGGCCGCGAACCGCGACCTGGTCTTTTACGCCAGCGGCAATTCCGGCGTTATCAAGCGGCTCGGACCCCTGTTCGAGACTTTTGGCAGGCACGTCTACGACGTCGGTCCATTCGGCAACGGCAGCAAGATGAAATACGTCGCAAACCTGCTGGTCGCCATCAACAATGTCGCCAGCGCGGAGGCGATGGTACTGGGCATGAAGGCCGGGCTTCCACCACGCCTGATCTTCGATCTGATCAAGGCCGGCGCCGGCAATTCACGCGTGTTCGAGCTGCGCGCACCAATGATGGTGAAGAACGATTACAAAGACGCCACCATGAAGATCTCCGTCTGGGACAAGGATATGCAGGTGATTGGCGATTACGCCCGCAAGATCCACGTGCCGACGCCGATGTTCAACGCCACCAAGCCGGTCTACGTGAAAGCGCAGAAGAGCGGATTTGGCGCCCAGGACACCGCCGCGGTTTGTGCCGTGATGGAGAAGATGGCGCGGCTCAAGCGGCGAAAGCGCTAGCGATCGATACGCTGCCTTTCCTCGGTGGAGACGGCGATCTTCGGACAAATCCTCCAGCATTCGGCAGAGCGAATAGATCGTTGTTTGCGGTCTTGCGCTCTTGCGCCCTGCCTCTCCATCTCGGTAGCCTCCCGACCACAAGACAAAGATTGTTGGGAGGACGGTATGGCGTCGTTGCAAAAGCTGTCGGAACTCCGCGACGGCATGCGGATCGATTGGAACGTACCGATCACCATGGATGACGGGTTGGTGTTGCGCGCCGACATTTTTCGCCCGGTGAAAGAAGGTACGTTCCCGGTCATTCTCACCTACGGCCCCTACGCCAAGAACCTTGCGTTCCAGGATGGCTATCCCAGCGCATGGAACATCATGGCGGAAAAGCATCCCGACGTTACCGCCGGCTCTTCCAACAAATACCAAAACTGGGAAGTGGTCGATCCGGAGAAATGGGTGCCGCACGATTATGTCTGCGTGCGTGTCGATTCACGCGGCGCCGGCTGCTCACCCGGCTTCATCGACCATTTCTCTCCGCGCGAAACCAAGGATTTCTACGATTGCATCGAATGGGCAGGCGTGCAGCCCTGGTCGAACGGCAAGGTAGGCCTCAACGGCATATCCTACTATGGCATGAATCAGTGGCACGTGGCGACGCTGCAGCCGCCTCATCTCGCCGCCATGTGCGTGTGGGAAGGTTCCGCCGACTGGTATCGCGACATGACCCATCACGGCGGCATCCTCTCCACATTCTGGGAGAACTGGTACGACATGCAGGTCAAGACCGTGCAATACGGCGCCGGCGAACGCGGCAAGCGCAGCCGCGTGCACGGCGAACTTGTGTGCGGACCGGAGACGCTGAGCGAAGAAGAGCTCGCAAAGAATCGCTCCGATTTTGGCGGCCAGATTCTTGCGCATCCGCTGGACGACAAATACCACCGCGATCGCTCGCCGATATGGGACAAAGTGGTGACGCCGCTGTTCTCCGCCGCCAATTGGGGCGGCCAGGGCCTGCACCCGCGCGGCAATTTCGAAGGCTTCGTGCGTGCGGCCTCCAGGCAGAAATGGCTGGAGGCGCACGGTATCGAGCACTGGACACATTTTTATACCGACTACGGTCGCGAACAGCAGCTGCGCTTTTTCGACTACTTCCTGCACGGCAAGGACACGAGCTGGAGCAAGCAGCCAAAGGTGCTGCTGCAGGTGCGCTATCCGGGCGAAAAATTCGTGGCGCGCGCCGAGAACGAATGGCCGCTCAAGCGCACACAGTGGACCAGGTATTATCTCAATCCCGCCGACATGGCGCTCACCACCAAGAAACCTTCAGGCAGTGCCAAGCTCGAATTCGCGGCAATGGGTGATGGCCTGACTTTCCTGACGCCGGCGCTGACGAAAGAGACCGAGATCACCGGACCGTCCGCGCTCAAGCTGTTCGCCTCTTCGTCCACCAGCGACGCCGATTTCTTCATCGTGCTGCGGGTGTTCACCGGCGACCTGAAGGAAGTGGTGTTCCAGGGCGCCATCGATCCGCACACACCGATTGCACAGGGGTGGCTGCGTGCTTCGCACCGCAAGCTCGATAAGAAACTCTCCACGCCTTACCGCCCCTATCACACGCACGACCAGAAGCAGCCGCTCTCGAAAGGCAAACCGGTGGAGCTCGATATCGAAATCTGGCCGTCATGTATCGTCGTACCCGTCGGCTATCGCATCGGCGTATCAATCCGCGGCAAGGATTACGAATATGGCGGCGCCAGCGGCGGCAAGTTATCGAACTTCAAGAACGAGCTGAAAGGCTGTGGTCCGTTCCTGCATGACAATCCGCGCGACCGGCCGCCCGCCATTTTCAATGGCACAACCAGCCTGCATTTCGGGCGCGGCAAGGCGCCTTATCTGTTGCTGCCGATCATTCCGCTGAAAAAGCAGGCAACGGGCAAACGCAAAGGCCGGAAATAGCGCAGGACGATTTGGTGTAAGTATCAAGTGAGGGTGTCAGTTTTCGCAACCTCGCAAATCTTGCCTGCGGCCATTTGGGGTGTTCATTCGCGGCCAACCTAAGGTAAGCTGACCGCAACCTTCGATAACAGAAGGATCAGGGGGGAAATGAATACGCAATTCTGGGTGGTCCAGGCCTTCAACGGCGTTTCATATGGCGCGCTGCTGTTTCTGGTCGGCAGCGGCCTGTCGTTGATCTTCGGCGTCATGCGGATCGTCAACCTTTCCCATGGCGCCTATTTTCTCTGGGGCGGCTACATCGCTCTGTCGGTGATCTGGGCCACCGGTTCGTGGGCGCTATCATTGCCACTGGCCGCACTCGCCGTTGCTGCGATCGGCATGGCAATGGAGCGCGTATTCCTGCGGCCGCTCGGTTTCGACCCGCTGCGGCAGGTTCTGCTTACTGTCGGCTTCGCGTTCCTGTTTCAACAAGCTGCTCTCGACATCTGGGGCGGCGACAACATGGACATCGCCCCGCCCACCGCCTTCACACGCAGCATTGTGGTCGGCGGCATCTACTTTCCGCTCTATCGCGTGTTCATGATCGCCATGGCGGCGGCAATCGGTGTCGTGCTGTGGTTGGTGATGGAAAAGACGCGCATGGGCGCAGCCGTGCGCGCGACCGTTGACGACGCGCAGATGGCGCGTGGCGTCGGCATCGATACCAACCGCATCTCCATGTTTATCTTTGCGCTCGGCGCGTTCCTCGCAGCACTCGGCGGCGTAATCGGCGGGGCCTTTCTCGGCATCTATCCTGGCCTTGATTTTGAAATGCTGCCACTCGCCTTCGCGGTGGTCATCATCGGCGGCATGGGAAGTCTTGGCGGCGCCGCAATTGGCGCGCTGGCGGTGGGGCTTGCCGACAATTTCGGCAAGGCGCTGTTCCCGGAGATTTCCTACTTCACGCTTTACGCGCCGATGGTTCTGATCCTCGCGATCAAGCCGACTGGTCTGTTCGGAAGAGAGTGAGCAGAGAACAATGATGGCAAGTCAGAATTTCAAGATCCTGATGGTCGTCGCCGTCCTGATCATATTTGTGCTCGGCGTCCCGCATTCCAGCTCCTTCGTGGTGCTGCTTGCGACCCGCGCGATGGTGTTCGCGATCCTGGCAATGAGCCTGGACATCCTGCTCGGGTTTACCGGCCTCGCTTCGCTCGGTCAGGCGGCCTATTTCGGCGTCGGTGCCTATCTCACCGCCATTCTCGCCACCAGGTATCATGTCGGATTGGGCTGGGATTTCTGGCTGGTTGTGCTGTACGGCATGGCGATCGGTGCGGCGTTGGCGGCGTTCTTCGGCCTCTTCGCGATCCGCGCCACAGGCGTCTACTTCCTGATGATCACGCTCGCGCTCGGCCAATGCGTCTGGGGGCTGGCCTATCGCTGGAATTCACTGACTGGTGGCGACAACGGCATCAACGTCACCAGCCGGCCGAACTTCGGGCTCGACCTGACGGATGAGCGGACGTTCTTCTACCTGGTGTTCGCATTTTTCGCCGTCACGCTGATCCTGCTCTACGTCCTCGTACGATCACCATTCGGACGCAGCCTCGCGGGCATCCGCGAGCGCGAGCTACGCATGCAGATTCTCGGCTACAATACCTGGCTGCACAAATACATCGCCTTCGTCATCGCCGGCGCCTTTGGCGGACTTGCCGGCGTCTTGTGGGCGCATACCAATGGACTGGTCAGCCCCGAAACCGTGGTGTTGACCACCTCGGTGGATGCATTGCTGATGGTCGTGCTCGGCGGCGCCGGTACGCTGGTCGGAGGTGCCATCGGGTCGGCAATCGTTTTCGGTTTGCGAGAATATCTCAGCACGCTGGTGCCTTGGTGGCAGTACGTGCTGGGCGGCGTCTACGTACTGACGATCCTGTATTTGCCGACGGGCTTGATGGGTATCCCCGCTCGAATACGGCAAGCACGGGGCTCGTCCGACAAGACTTTAAACGTAGCACCAAAGGAGAAACTGGCAACCGAGCCTTCCTGAGACGTTTTTACGGAAGGCAATGACAACAAGGGAGGTATGACAATGACAAGTACATTGCGAAAGCGGATTAGTCCGATGCTGTTCGGCAGTGCGCTCGCGTTCGGTCTGAGCGTGGCCGCGCCCGCGGGCGCCGAAGAGCTCCGGATCGGATTCATCGCGCCAATGACCGGCATCTTTGCGCAGATTGGCAAGGATATGGTCAACGGCTTCCAGATGTATCTCGATGAGCACGGCGGCAAGCTGGGCGGCGCCACCGTCAAGTTCACCGTCGAAGACAACCAGGGCAAATCCGACGCGGCCGTGACCAAGGCCAAGAAGCTGGTGTTGAGCGACAAGGCCCAGATGCTTATCGGCGGCCTGCTCGCATCGACCGGTTATGCGTTGGCGCCGGTGAGTAACAGCGAGAAGACACTCTATATCTCGTCGATTCCGGCTGCCGACGACCTGACGCAGCGCCAGGCCAGCAAGTATCCCTATTTCTTCCGCACCACATGGACCTCATCGCAACCCCATCATCCGCTTGGTCAGTGGGCCTGCGACCAGGGTCACAAGAAGATCGTGACCATCGCGGCCGACTACGCCTTCGGCTATGAGGTTGTCGGCGGCTTCCAGAAGGCATTTGAGGATTGCGGCGGCAAGGTGATTCAGAAAATCTGGCCGCGGCTCGGCGAAAAGGACTTCGGCCCCTACATTCCGCAAATCAAGGGTGACGCAGACGCCATTTTCTCTCTGATGGTGGGACCCATGGCGTTGCAATTCCCGAAACAACTGCGTGCGTCCGGCTACAAGAAACCGATTATTGGCGGCGGCACCAGCTACGACGAGTTCATCCTGCCGTTCATGGGTGACAATGTCGTCGGCGACGTGTCCGCGCTGCAATACAGCGCGGCGATCGAGACGCCAAAGAACGAAGCCTTCGTGAAGGCCTACCGCAGCAAGTACGGCAAAGTGCCGTCCTACTATTCGGAAGCCAATTACACGACGGCGCAGGTCATCGACGAAGCCATGAAGAAAGCCGGCGGAAAGTATCCGGGGCCAGAGAAGTTCGTCGAGATCATGTCCGGCCTCAAGATCGAAGCCGTGCGTGGTCCGGTCAGCTTCCAGGATCGCAACCCGATCGAGAACATCTACATAAAGAAGGTCGAGAAGAAGAAGATGTTTGGCTATGACAAGGCCGAGCTTTGGAACACCGTGATCAAGACCTATCCGGCGGTGAGCCAGTACTGGACCTATGGCAAGGACAAGTTCCTTGCGCAGCCGGTCTACGACAAGAACTTCCCGCCCTGCAAATACTGCGAATAAGCGGACGCCAATTGCCGGGGCCCGATTGATGGGCCCCGGCGCTTTCTCCTGAAGCCTGAGGGTCAGAGCGTGAGTACTGAAACGCAGACGAATGACGGTATGGTCCCGGCGCTCGAGCTCAAGGGATTGTGCAAGAGCTTCGGCGGCCTGCAGGCTACAAAGGATGTGACGCTGCGTATCATGCCGGGAGACCGGCAAGCCATCATTGGTCCGAACGGTGCCGGCAAGACCACCCTGTTCAACGTCATCACGGGTATCTATCCCGCGTCCGCTGGCAGCGTCGTGCTGTTCGGTCGGGACGTCACCAGCTGGCCGAGCCATCGCCGTACCGCGCTCGGCATGGCGCGCACCTTTCAGGTCACACACCTGTTTCCGAAATTGACCGTGCTCGACAATGTGCTGCTGGCTATCGAAGGTCTGCGGCCGTCGAAATTTGTGATGTGGCGATTCCTGTCTTCGTACCGCGATGTCTATGACAAGGCATATCACCTGCTCGAACAAGCCGGATTCCTCGACCGCAAGGATCTCGAAGTTCGCAATCTTTCGCACGGCGAACAGCGCCAGCTCGAAATCGTGCTCGGCCTGGCCAGCGATCCGAAAATTCTGCTGCTGGACGAACCCGCCGCCGGCCTGTCGTCCGGTGAGTCCGCCGAGATGGCGCAGTTCCTGATGAAGCTCGATCCCAAGCTCGCGATCCTGCTGATCGAGCATGACATGGACGTGGTGTTCGACGTCGCAGACCGGATTTCGGTTCTGCATTTCGGCGAAATTCTCGAATCCGGCACGCCGCAGCAGATTCACGACAGTCCGCGCGTCCAGGAAATCTATCTGGGGACGGAGTGACCCATGGCCGACGCCCTGGGCCACACACTCCGCTCATTCCCGCGCAAGCGGGAATCCAGTGCCATCATCGCAGAGTCTGCAGCATTTCGCGCTGGGTCCCCGCTTTCGCGGGGACGAGCGGAGAGGCCGGCCATGCGCAAACGGAATTCGGAGTGACCCATGGCCATCCTCGAAATTCAGGACATCCACACCTATTACGGGGACGCCTATGTCCTCCAGGGGCTGTCGATAAAGCTGGAGCAAGGGCAAATTCTCGGCCTGCTCGGACGCAACGGCGTCGGCAAGACCACGCTGGTAAACTCGATCGTCGGCTTTAACCCGCCGCGCCGCGGCAAGGTCGTGTTCAAGGGCGACGACATCACGCAGAAATCCTCGTTCGAAACCGTGCGGAGCGGCATGGGGCTGGTGCCACAGGGCCGCCGTGTGTTTCCGACATTAGGCGTCGAAGAGAATCTGCTGGTTGCCTTGCGCAGCCCGGACCGTCACCACTGGAATCTGGAGCGCGTTTACAAACTGTTCCCGCGGCTCGAAGAACGCCGCTATCAGCGCGCAAAGACCCTGTCCGGCGGCGAGCAGCAGATGCTGGCGATCGGCCGCGCGTTGATGACAAATCCGGATTGCCTGATCATGGACGAGCCCTCGGAAGGCCTGGCGCCGATCATCATCCAGGGGCTGTGGGAAGCAATCGGCACGCTGAAGAAGGAAGGTCTTTCGATTTTGCTGGTCGAGCAGAATGCCAACCTGGCGCTCAAGCTGGTCGACTATGTGCACGTCATGAGCAAGGGCCAGGTGGTCTATTCCGCCAGGCCCGAAGAGCTCAGGGCCAACAACGAGATCAAATCAAACTATCTCGGTATTTAGCCGTTCAACGCGGCTTGTCGCCTGCGAGCGTGACCCGATGCATGACGCGGCGGAAGCCATGATAGTCATTGACCGGATTGTGCAATACGCAGCGATTATCCCAGAACGCCATCGAGCCGACGCGCCAGTTGAAACGACAGGTGAATTCAGGACGCGTCTGATGCTGGAACAGATAGTCGAGCAGCGGCGCGCTCTCGGCTTGCGTCATGTCCTTGAATCGCACCGTGTGTCCGATATTCACGTAGAGCGCCTTGCGCCCGGTTTCCGGATGCGTGCGCACCACCGGATGCTCGCTAACAAATTCTTTTTTTGCTTCGGTCTTGCTGCTGTCACGCATGCGGTCCTCGCGGGTGCGGGTGACGTCCGCCTTGGCCGACATGTTGACCGCGACCAACCCGTCGAGCATGCGCTTCATGCCGTCAGACAGCGTCTCGTAGGCGAGATACATATTCGCAAACAGCGTGTCCCCGCCGTAAGGTGGTACTTCGCGCGCAATCAACATGGTGGCCATGGGCGGCGCATCCAGGTAAGCGGTGTCGGTATGCCAGATGCCGCCGAAATTGTGCTTCTCGTGCTCGAGTTTGATGACCGGTATGATCTCCGGAAAGCCCTCGATCCCCTTGATGAAAGGATATTCCACCACCTCGCCGAAGCGTTTTGCAAAGTTCAGGAATTTTGCCGGCGGCAGATTCTGATCGCGGAAGAAGATCACGCCATTTTCGAGCCAGCTCTGGCGGATCGCGGCGATGACATTGTGGCCGGGCTCGGCAGCAAGATCGATGCCCAGGATTTCCGCACCGACCGAACCCGACAGCGGCCGTACCTCCAAGCCATTTATCGCCATCGCTCGCCCTCGCCGTTCGCTCGAAACTGCATAAACGCTGTCAACAAATCTAACACGACCGGCCGCGGTGTGCCCACCACGCCGGAGTGGGCGAATGCACGTGTGGCGTGCCAATGAAGGACCCGGGCTTTACAGAGTGGAATACATTGGCCGATGATGGGGTTGGTAAGGTCCGACGCTGTGGGAGCGACGGCCCGCAGAGACGCATGGCAATTTTTGCGTCAGTCAAGGCCGCGCTGGCCAATAAAAAGCGGCTCAAAAACCGCTCAGCAATGAAGCCCCAAAAGGGGCGAACAAGGGAGGGATAAAATGGCTCGTAAAGTCTCACGCCGTAAATTCATGGCCGCAACAGCGGCCGGTGCCGCCGCGGCGACATTCAGATTCCCGATGCCGGCTATCGCGCAAGGTGCCCCGTTCAGGCTCGGCCTGCTCACCGTCAAGACCGGCGGACTGGCGCAGGGCGGCATCCAGATGGAACAGGGCGTGCTCACCTGGCTGAAGGAACACGACAACAAGATGGCCGGCCGCAAGGTCGAGTTCTTCTCCGCCGACACCGGCGGCAAGCCGGCCGGCACCAAGACCAAGGCACAGGAACTGGTCGAGCGCGACAAGGTCGATGTAATCCTCGGGCCGCTCGCCGCCTTCGAATTGCTGGCGATTGACGACTACATCAAGCAGCACAAGACACCGACGCTCAGCCTTGCCGGCGCCGATGACCTCACCCAGCGCAGGCCCAACCCCTACTTCCTGCGCCCCTCGGCAACCTCCTCGCAGGCGATGCATGTGATGGGGCACTACGCGGCGAAGGAGATGGGCAAGAAGAAAGCCATCACCATCGATTGGGATTTCGCTTTCGGGTACGAGCAGGAAGGCGGCTTCCAGTCGGCATTCGAGAAGGATGGCGGCTGTGTCCTCAACAAGCTATGGACGCCTTTGGGCACGCCCGACTACACGCCGTACATCGCCCAGATCAAGGATTGCGACGTCGTCTGCCAGGGCTTCCCAGGTGGCGTGCCGCTGCGCTTCCTGAAACAGTATTCCAACTTCGGCCTCAAATTCCCGTTGGTCACCGGCGAAACGGGCTTGGACGACGCGCTGCTGCATGCCTTGGGCGACGAAGCGGTTGGCCACATGAGCGCATGCCCCTACACGCTCGATCTTGAAACTGACGGCAACAAGAAGTTCATTGCCGCGGTTCACAAGCAGTTCAACGTCGTCCCGGGCTTTTACTGCGCGGGCTTGTACGTCAATTGCGACGTCGTCAATGCCGGCCTGCAGGCGACCGGCGGCAAGACCGACGACAAGGAAAAGTTCATGGCCGCGCTCAAGGCCGTGAACCTGAAGGACACGCCGCGCGGGCCGATCAAGTTCGATCACCTCGGCAACGTGGTCGGTAACTTCTACGTCCGCCGGTGCGACAAGAGAGCCGATGCTCCCTTTGGGCTCAAGCTCTGGAACAAGACGGTCAAGACATACGAGAACGTCAGTCAGTTCTGGACCTGGCCGGAAAAGGAGTTCCTGTCGCACCCCGTCTATACCCGCGACTATCCGCCGTTGAAGAAGTGCTGATCTGATCTCCGACCGCCGCGGACGCCAGTTGCACGGTGTCCGCGGCCGGTCTCGTTCTCAGAAAAAGCTGAAAGACGGCGAATATGACGTTCTGGCTGCTGCTGACGGTCAACAGCATCACCTTCGGCGGCCTGTTGTTCCTGTTGGCTGCGGGCTTCTCGCTGATCTTCGGCCTGATGCGCATTCCAAACCTGACGCACGGCTCTCTGTTCATGCTGGGCGCCTATTTCGGCGCGACATTCGCCGGCGGTTATCTCAGCGTGACGTTCAATTTCTGGGTAGCCATGCTGTTGGCGATCGTGCTGGTTGCCGCATTCGGCACCCTGATCGAGCGTTTCCTGCTGCGCCGGTTGCCGGGCCAGCAAATGGCACAAGTGCTGGTAACGCTCGGCATTTCATTTGTTGTCGCCGACTTCTGTCTGATGGTTTGGGGCGGCGATCCTGTTCGCGTCGACACCCCGCAAAGCCTTACGGGCTTTGTTCGCTACGGCCCGTTGGTATTCCCGCACTATCGGCTGGCGGTCATCGTCATCGCCTTGATAGCGGCGCTGCTCCTCTGGCTGCTGCTCGATCGCACCCGGCTCGGCGCCATGATACGCGCCGGGGTCGACGATCCAGACATGGCGCGTGTGGTCGGCATCCGCGTCTCGCAACTCTTCACCATCGTCTTCGCGCTCGGCGCCGGGCTCGCGGCCTTCGGCGGTATCATCGGCGCGCCGATCCTGTCGGTCTATCCCGGCCTCGACCAGGACATGCTGCCGCTCGCGCTGGTAGTCGTTATTCTCGGCGGCTCGGGCAGCCTGCTCGGCAGTTTCGTCGGCAGCATTATCATCGGCTTCATTTACAATTTCGGCCAGGCCCTGCTGCCGGAGCTTTCCTACTTCGTGCTGTTCCTGCCGATGTTGCTGGTGCTGATCATCAGGCCACAAGGCCTGTTCGGCAGGTTCGTGCCATGAATGCGCGGGTTGTCGCCCTTGCCGTCGGCTTCGTGGCGCTGGTCACGCTGCCCTACTGGATGCCCGGCGTCTATTACCTCAACGTCTCCAGCCAGATCCTGTTCTACGCCATCTTCGCGCTTGGCCTGAACATTCTTGCCGGTTATGGCGGACTGGTCTCGCTCGGCCATGCCGGGCTGTTCGGCATCGCGGCCTATGCCACCGGTTACATGCTGCAGGCCGGCTTCGGACACCCTGTCGCGATCGTTACCGCGCTCGTCGCCGGCATGGCCTCGATGGCGCTTTATGCCGTGCTATCGCTGCGGGCAACCGGTATCGGCTTCATCATGATTACGCTGGCACTTGGAGAAATTATCTGGGGTCTGGCCTATCGGTGGATCAGCATCACCGGCGGCGACAACGGCATCAATCTGCATGGACGCCCGCATCCGTTCGGCATCTCCATCGATACCGCAACCTCATTCTACTACACGACGCTGATCATCTTTCTGCTGTCGCTGGCGTCGGTGGCGATCTTCGTGCGCTCGCCGCTCGGCGCCGCACTGATGGGTACGCGCGATCAGCCGCGCCGCATGAACGCACTCGGCTATCACGTCTGGGCAATCCGCTTCTGGGCCTGCATGTTTTCCGGGCTGCTCACCGCGATTGCCGGCATCCTCTTCGTCTATTACACGCAATTCATCAGCCCGCAGGCATTGGACCTGACGGCGTCGGCCGAGGTGTTGCTGATGGTGATCTCCGGCGGCGCCGGCACCCTGCTCGGCCCGATCGTGGGCGCAGCTTTGGTAATCGTGGTCAAGAGCGTGGTGAGCGGCTTTCTCGAACGCTGGAACATGCTGCTCGGCGTCATCTTCGTCGTCATCGTCATCTTCATGCCGGAAGGCCTGGTTCCGGGCACGGCGCGGCTGTGGCGGCTGGCCTGGCGCAAGGCGGGCGGAAGCGCTGCCGGCAAGGGCGAGCCCAAAGCGGAGGCCAAATCGTGAGCGCGCTCACCGTAAGCAAATTGTGCAAATCGTTCGGCGGCCTGCACGTCACAACCGACGTCAACCTCAATGTCGAGCCGGGCGAGCGCCGCCTGATTATCGGCCCCAACGGCGCCGGCAAGACCACCCTGTTCAATCTGATTACAGGCGAGCTCACGCCTGACTCGGGCTCGATCTGTCTTTTCGACGAGGACATCACCCGGGTGCCGAGCCGGCGGCGCCCACACATGGGCATGGCGCGCACCTACCAGATCATCACGTTGTTTCCGCACGACACCATAATTCACAACGTCTCGCTGGCCTTGCTCGGCTTGACACCTCTGCGCTGGAACCCACTGATCGATATGAAACGGCAATCCCATATCGTGGAGAGCGGGCACGAGGCGCTGGCCCGCGTCGGGCTGAGTCACATTGCCGAGCGACCGCTGTCGCAAACCTCCTACGGCGAGCGCCGCCGGGTCGAGATCGCCATGGCGCTTGCGCAAAATCCCAAGGTGCTGTTGCTCGACGAGCCGTTCGCCGGACTGTCCATCGACGAGCGCCGCGACGTGCACCAATTGCTGCTCGGCATCCCGCGCGACGTGACCATGGTAATGATCGAGCACAATATGGACGTGGCACTCGAATTCGCAGAGCGCATCACGCTGCTGCATTTCGGCGAAGTGATCGTCGAAGGCAACCGCGCTGAAGTGGTGGCCGACCCGCGCACCAGGGAGGTCTATCTTGGCCACTAGCGCGCTCAGCCTGACGGCAATCGACGCCTACTACGGCGACAGCCATGTGCTGGCGGACGTGTCGTTCGCGTTGGGGGAGGCGCGGATGCTCGGTTTGCTCGGGCGCAACGGTGCCGGCAAGTCGACTTGCATGAACGTTACCATGGGCTTGCTTCCGCCTCGCCATGGCGAAGTCGAAGTTTTCGGGGATCGCGTCACCGGGCTCTCACCCGAAATCGTGGCGGCTCACGGCGTGGCGCTGGTGCCGCAGGGACGGCGCATTTTCAAGAGCCTGACCGTGCGAGAAAACCTGATGGTCGCAGCACGCAAGCCTGACGCCGGAAGCAAGCACGCGCCGTGGACGGCTCATACCGTGTTCGCGATGTTTCCGCGTTTGCAGGAACGGACCAGTCAGATTGCCGCGCATCTGTCGGGCGGCGAACAGCAGATGCTGGCGATCGGCCGCGCGCTGATGGGCAATCCGCGCGTGCTGCTGATGGACGAGCCGTCGGAAGGCCTGGCGCCGCAGATCGTCGCCGAAGTGATGGCCACCATCCGCAAACTGAAGGAGAGCGGCCTGTCGATCGTGCTGGTTGAACAAAACCCCAAGCTGGTGTTCGACGTCGCCGACGACATCGTAATTCTCAATACCGGCCGCGTGGTGGTGGTCTCCACGCCGGCGCAACTGGACAAGGACGGCGTCGATTTGCGACAGCATTTGGGAGTGTTCTAGAGAAGACGGCCATCTCTGCGAAGGCGAAGGCCCGGCACAATGGCCAAATCGATCGAATTTCAGACCTTCGATGGCGGCGGCATCATCCGCTTGTTCGGATGGCGGCGGCAGATGCAACAATTGACAAGGAACTGACAATGGCGAACGTTTGGAACAAGTACGCGAATACTGCTGCACGCAAACATGGCAAGCCCGGCCGTGAGGTGCGGCCGAAGAGCGTGACCATCGACTGCCATACCCATGTCGCGGTGCCTCGCGTCGCGGAGATCGTCGCGCCGCATCTCAAGGAATCTACCGATCCGCTGGTTGCAAATTCGACGCCCGAGACCCAGGCCCTGATGGCGAAACAGGCCGCCGACATCCGCTCACGCATCAGCACGACGGACGAGCGGTTCGCCGCGATGGATGAGATGGGCGTCGATATGCAGCTCATCTGCCCGGCGCCGCCACAAATCTATTATTACCTGCCTCTCGACGTCGGCGCACAAGCCGCGCGCGCGCTCAACGACGGCATCGCCGAATATGTCGACAGGCACAAGGATCGGCTGGTTGCGCTTGGGGGCGTGCCGATGCAGGACGGCGAGGAGGCGGCAAAGGAGCTCGAGCGGGTCATAAAACGTCTCGGCTTCAAGGGCGTCGAAATTCTCACGAACGTCAACGGCAAGGAGCTATCCGATCCGGCTTTCGCGCCATTCTGGAGGAAAGCCGAGGAGCTCGACGCGCTGGTGCTGATCCACCCGACCGGATTCACCCAGCCGCAGCGTTTCGCGCGCTTTTACTTCAACAACGTGATCGGAAACCCGCTCGACACCACGGTGGCGCTGCACTACCTGATCTTCGATGGCGTGTTTGAACGTCATCCCAGGCTTCGCGTTCTCGCCGTGCACGGCGGCGGTTTCCTCGGGGCCTACTCAGGCCGCATCGATCATGCCTGGGGCGCGCGCTCGGATGCGCACGGCAACCTGCCGAATCCGCCGACAACCTACTTGCGGCGGAACGTCTATTTCGACACGGTCGTCTTTACGCCGGACCAACTCGAAGCGCTGGTGAAGACGTTCGGTGCCGACCACGTGCTCATGGGCACCGACTATCCCTTCGACATGCTCGAATTCGATCCGATCGGGCATATTGCCTCGGTCGAAAGTTTCGACAATTCGACCCGCGCAGCGCTTGCCGGCGGCAATGCAAAAAAAATGCTCGGAATAAAATGAACGCCCGTCAGGCGTAAAGGAAATCCAGCACCGCAGTTTCCGCAATCACGGCGCCGTCGGTGCTGTGCAAGCCCGCCCGCGCCTGCTCTTCCCGGGTGCGACTGGCCTGCAAAAACGCGCCGAGATGGCGGGCTCGCTCGATGATGCGATAGTTCTCGCGCAGGCGCCCCGCCTCGAAGCGCTTGAGCGCATGCGCAACGTCCGCATCGGCGCCGAGCGCCTCCGCCAACGCCGTCGCATCATCTGCCGCTTTAGATACACCGGCTGCGACATGCGGGCGCGCGACAAAGGCCGCGTCACCAAGGATTGCGATGCGCCCGAATGCCATGTGCGGCGATTCGAGATCGTAGATCGGCTGCAGGATCAACTCCTGGATCAACCGTACGATCTGACGGAACTGCGGCGCCAACAGCCGCTCAGCGTCGGCGCGCATTTCCGAAATTGCCTCGCGGCGGATCAGCGGCGGCGGAATTGAAATTGAATGCGTCGTACCGCTTTCGTCGGTGAGCAGCCATTGCAGTTTCGTTTTCTCATCCGCCGGCCGATACCAAACAACATTGTAGCGCCGGTGGCCGGGTCGCAGATCGTTATCCGGCCCCGCCACCGGATAGCCGAGAAATTGCTCGCCCGGCGGCAGACCGAACGACATGAACTCGAACAGTTCACGATGCACGTCGGCGGCGAATGCGCTCTCCGGGATCAAGGCGCGCCAGGCGCTGTAGCCGGCGTAAAGCGGCAAGACATCCGGTGCGGCCTGCTGACGCACGGTGGAGCGGATGCCGTCGGCGCCCACCAGCAGATCGGCTTTGATATTTTCGCCATCGGAAAAATGCGCAGTGACCGAATCCGTATCCTGCGTGAAGCCGGCGAGCCCGCGGCCGCGGTGATAGTGCTCCGGCGGGAAGGCGTCGCGCAGCAGTCGATAAACGCGCTCCCAGGCGGTGAGCACCTGCGGACATTCGATTTCGTGCGTCAGCCGCCCCTGGGGGTCGAAAATCTTTCGGGTGGTGATCTGCACGCCCAGCGCATCGGTGGCGAGGCCGAGCCCGCGCAACCGTTCGATCAGTTCATACTGGGCGACAATTCCGGCGCCGCGGCCGGACAACTCGCCCTCCACCCGCTCATAGATATCCACCAACCAGCCGGCGCGGCGCAGCGAAAGGCCGGTCAAAAGGCCGCTCATCGAACCGCCGATGACGACCGCACGTCGCGTCTGTGCCCCGGGCAATTGAGCTTCCTCAATCTTTAAGTCCGCCGGAATATGCTATATATGACCGCAAATAGCACTGGAGGAATTCCCTATGGCTCTGACCATGCTCGACAAAGCTGCGGAAAAGAAAGAAAAGGCGCCGTGGCCGGCCGATATCGCCGCCGAATTCGAGCGCGAAGCAAAGAACCCCAACCCCTGCGTCGGTTCCACGCTGCTGTCGGAGAACGAACGATCGCGCGTGTGGATCATCCGCCTCGCGCCCGGCGAGCGCATCGGATTCCACCGCCATGTGCTTGATTATTTCTGGACATCAGTCAGCGGCGGCCGCGGCCGTCAGCATGTGCATGATGGCACCACGGTGGAATATACCTATCAACCCGGCGAGACTCGCCACGAGACCTACGGCAAAGGCGAGTTCAAGGTGCACGATCTGGAAAATCTCGGCGACCAGGAAATGGTCTTCATGACGGTCGAATTCAAAGACAGCGCCAACAAGCCGATGCAGTTGCCCGCCGGCGTGCGGCCGCAAGCTGCCGCCTGAAGCCGTCAACAAGACGCAGCGCCCGTCCCCGGAAGCACCGGCGACGGGCGTTTCGTTTGTCACGAGTGGGCAGGATCGGCTGATCGATCAATGGACTAGCCAAGCCGTCAGCCTTCCTGCAAACTGCCGCGCAACGCCCAAGAGCTGAGCCGCACTGGCCCGGCGAAAGGGACCGCCGCAAGGCGAGAAAGAAAATACTGGTCCAGAGGGGAGAAACGCCGGCCATCTCGTCACGAAATTCGCGTTCGCCTCAACACATCGGGCTCTCGCTGCCGGCCCGTATGATGCGTTTGAGATGAATACGAATTGCCGCTGCGAACGTGCCGGTTGAGGTCGCATGGAATTCGATCTCCTGATCAACGCAATCATCGCTGGCCTGATGCTCGGTGGATTTTACGCCGCCGTCACCGCCGGAATTTCAATCTCGTTCGGCATGCTCGATATCGTCAACATCGCGCATCCTGGTTTCATCATCCTCGGCTCCTACATCGCCTATATCGTCAACGTCCATTTCGGTATTGATCCGATCATCGTCAGCATCCTGATGCTGCCGGCGTTCTATGCGCTCGGCGCGATCGTCTATCAGGTCTACTACCAGTCGTTTGAAAAGCACGGGCAGGATTCGCTTCGCGGGCTCGCCTTCTTCTTCGGCTTGCTGTTCGTGACCGAAGTGGGTTTGAACCTTGTCTTCGGCGTCGACTATCGCACGGTCAACGCGCCCTATATCGGTGGCAGCGTGAGCATCGGCGCCATGGAATTTCCTCTGCGCATGCTGGTGCCGTGCCTGGTCGCTATCGTCATGTTCGCCGGCCTGCAAATCTACCTGTCGCGCACCTTCATCGGGCGCGCAGTCATGGCCGTGTCGCAGGACCCGCAGGCGCTGCAATTGATGGCGGTCGACCCGATCCGCATCAAGCGCATCGCGTTCAGCATCTCGCTTGCGACCGCGTCGCTGGCCGGCGCATTCCTGATTATCATTCAGCCGGTCATCCCGTCGGCCGGGCGCGACTATATCGGCCGCATCTTCGCGATCTGCGTGCTCGGCGGGCTCGGCAGCCTGCCCGGAACCTTGATCGCCGCTCTCCTGCTCGGCGTCATCGAAAGCATCACCGCGACCTTCTACGGCCCATCCTGGGCCCCGGCCGTCGCCTTTGGCCTGCTCCTGCTCACCTTGGCCGTGCGGCCCTCCGGACTGCTGGGACGCTAGATGCGCACGCCCGCCTTCATCCTAGTCATATCGCTGGTCAGCGCGGCGCTCTATGCGGCGTTTCACGCGGTCGGCAACGACTACCTGTTCTTCGCCGGCTACACGGTGCTGCAATACATCGTGTTGGCGACCGCCTGGAACATTCTGGGCGGTTACTGCGGTTATGTGAATTTCGGCTCAGCCGGATTTTTCGCGATTGGTGTCTACGCAACCGTGTTCTTTTATACGATTGGGCAAACGGTCGACGACATCTTCCCGGAGTTCATGCTGGCGCCGATGCATATAATTTTCCCGCTGCCGCTGCCGATCCTTGTCGTCATTGGCGGCGTCGTCTCCGGCCTGGTCGGGCTTGGCATGGGCTATCTCACATTGCGTCTGCGCGGCGTCTTTTTCGCGATTGCCACGCTGGCGCTGGCGGTGGTGTTGGAGACCTTCGTCACCAACTGGGACTTTGTCGGCGGCTCGCGCGGCGCCTATGTCATCCCGCCCAACGAGATCCCGTTTTTCGGCCCCTATATCGACTTTCTGTTCGCGCTGATGCTGGTCCTGGTGGTCGTATCGCTGACCATTGCGCGCTCGATCGAGCGCTCGCGCCTCGGCATCGGCTTCGCCACCATCCGCGACGACGAACTGGCGGCGGAAGCGACCGGTGTGCCGACGCTGCGCCTGAAACTGATTGCGACCGTCGTCTCGGGCGCGCTGTTCGGCATGGCCGGCGCACCTTTCCCTTATTACATCGGCTATGTGGAACCCGGCTCGGCCTTCAACCTGTCTTACGCCGTGAATTCGATCGCCATGCCGATGATCGGCGGTACCACCTTCTGGGCCGGCCCGATGATCGGCGCGCTGCTGCTCTCGACGTTACAGCAGGTCGTCACCGTGACCATCTCCTCGGCGGTTAATCTGCTTATCACCGGCCTGCTGCTGATCGGCTTCGTCATCATCGCGCCGCGCGGTATTGTCGGCCTGTGGCAGAATTGGGTGAGCAAGAAGTCCAAGCGGACCGAAGGGTCACAACCATGACCGATGCCAAAACCGCGCCGCTCCTGCATATTGAACAGTTGGGCAAGCGTTTCGGCGGCTTCATCGCACTCGACGACGTCAACCTTGAAGTCGCGCCTGGCGAACGCCTCGGCCTGATCGGACCGAATGGCTCCGGCAAGAGCACGCTGGTCAATTGCATCTGCGGCACGCTGCATAATGAAACCGGCAGCGTGACCTTCAACGGTGAGAAAATCGACGGCATGGTCGCGCATCAGCGCACGCACCGCGGCCTGGCGCGCAGTTTCCAGCTTCCGCGCCCGTTCCGAAGCATGAGCGTCGCCGAGAACATCCGCGTGCCGCTGCTTTACACAGTAGCCGCGCGCGCCGGGCATCATGTCTCACATGGCGAACTTAACGATCGCTGCATGGAGCTGCTCACATTGGTGTCGCTCAACGACAAGGCGTCGAAGGCCCCCAACGACCTGACCCAGGTCGAGATGCGCAAACTGGAACTTGCGCGCGCCATGGCGGCTGAACCGAAGCTTCTGATCGCCGACGAATCCATGGCCGGACTGTCTCATTCCGAGATCGAGGATATTGTCGCGCTGCTGATCCGCATGAACGAGCGCGGCGTTACCATCATCATGATCGAGCACATCATGCGCGCGGTGTTGAGTTTCTCGCAGCGCCTGGCGGTGCTGGTGTCCGGCAAGAAAATCGCCGACGGCAAGCCCGACGCGGTGATCCAGGACAAGGAAGTGGTAGGAGCCTATCTTGGCACATAACACCAACAGCATCGCCGTCAATGCGATCGACGCCGCCTATGGCGC
This sequence comes from uncultured Alphaproteobacteria bacterium, assembly GCA_963828695.1. Taxonomy (GTDB): domain Bacteria; phylum Pseudomonadota; class Alphaproteobacteria; order Rhizobiales; family Xanthobacteraceae; genus Pseudolabrys. The sequence goes on from CAWHFS010000002.1 coordinate 1,738,525, forward strand.
GGTGCGGGTGCTGGCGGACGTGTCCCTGCGCGTTGACAGCGGCGAGACCGTCGTGTTGCTCGGCACCAACGGTAACGGCAAGAGCACCTTGATGAAATGCATCATGGGCTGGGTGCGGCCGACCAAAGGCAGCATCATCGCCCAAATTGACGGCGAAACCCACGACCTCGCCGGATTGACGACCGAGCAGATCGTCGATCTCGGCATTGCACTGGTGCCGGAAGGCCGCCGCCTGTTTCCGCGCCAGACTGTGGAAGAAAATCTGCTGCTGGGTGCCAGCCGCCCCAAGGCGCGCGCCCACATCAAGACCAATCTCGACTTTTGCTTTGATATCTTTCCGCGCCTGGCCGAGCGCAAGCGCCAGCTGGCCGGCTCGATGAGCGGCGGCGAACAGCAGATGCTGGCGCTGGCGCGCGCCTTGATGCTCAATCCACGTATTTTGCTGGTCGACGAGCCGTCGGTCGGCCTCGCCCCGCTGCTGGTGAGCCGCACCATCGACGCCATCAAACAGCTCAAGGATCACTACAATCTCACGGTGCTGATGGCCGAGCAGAACTTTACCCAGGCGCTGCGCATCGCCGACCGCGGCTATGTCATCGTGCACGGCAGAATCGAGTTCGAAGGCGGCTCGGCCGACGAGCTCAACAACAACGATCTGATCCGGCAGTTTTATCTGGGGATGTAGGACTTCGTGCCCCGGACGCCGTGCAGCACGAAGTGCTGCTCCGCACATCCGGGGCCCAGCTTCTGTTGGCATTAAAAAGCTCGGTCCCGGGTCTGCAGCGCACTATTCGTTGCGCTCATACTGCGCTGCGCCCGGGACGCGTACGCCTCAATAAAAAAAACAGCGCCGCGGATTGCTCCGCGACGCCGCGTCGTTTCGGTAGCGGGAACGCACTTACTTGTGCGCCTTCTCGTAGGGATAGATGACCTTACCGGTCTCCAGATCCTTCGGCGCGAGCACCGTCTGGTAGCTCATGCCGCGCCAGGTCTCGAGATTCGCGTCATCCTTGATGCCGTGATACTGCACCGTCAGCATCCGGCTCTTGGCCCATTCACCCTTCTTGCCAAACTTCACGTCGCCCATCACGGTGTGGAACGTTGTCTTCTTGATGTAAGCGGCAAGCTTGTCGTCGTCGATGCTCTTGGCGCCCTTGATCGCATCGCCAAGCACCTGAATGTAGGCGTAGCCCCAGCCACCGAGATAGTAGCCGAGCGCATCGACGCCTTCGGCCTTCGCGCGCGACTGATACTCGTCAAAGAACTCCTTGGTGCCGGCATACATCTGCTTGGCATCCGGCACCCAGGTCTCGTAGTTCACGATGCCGTTAAGCTTCGACTTCAGCTTGTCCTTGAAGAACGTCGCTTGCAGACCGACCAGCGCGCCGCCGAACAATTTCGGCTTCAAGTCGATCTCGTTCGCCGCCTGCACCATGCCGACCGAGTCGAGCGGATAGGCGCAAACCACGACGACTTCCGCATTCGTCGCTTTGATCGCGCGCACGATCGGCGCGAAATCGGTCGTCTTCGGCGGCGGCGGATAGGCCTTGTCGTAGATAACCTTCATGCCGTGCTTCTTGGCGTTGATGCGGGCGCCTTCGCAGGCGTTCTGCGAGAACTCGGCGTCGGCGTAGCTGAGCGCCACCGTCGTCGGCTTCGGCTTTTGCGCCGCGGCGATATTGAAGAAGTTCTCCGTGAACGAAACCTTGGTGTCCGGCCCCGTCGGCAGGATGGAGAAGTACTTCGGATAGTTGAATTTGGCATTCACATCGAGCCCGAACAGGCTGATGAACAGCTTCTTCTTGCGGATGACGATCGGCATCGCCGGGGCGATGTCGTTGGTGGCATAGGCCGACAGCACGAGGTCGACTTTGTCGACGTCGAGCAGCTTGGTGTAGATACCGGGAATTTCCGACGGCGAGCTCTTGTCGTCGTAATAAACCAGCTTGACCGGACGGCCGAGCAGACCGCCAGCTTTGTTGGTGCGCTCTTCCCAGATCTTCATGCCGAGCAACGCCTGCTTGCCGTTCGCGGCCAGGAAGCCGGTCAGCGACATGCCGAAACCGATCTTGATCGGCTCCTTGGTTTGCGCATAGGCGGAATTGACAACGAACATGGCGCCGGCAGCCAGCGTCAGCGCCACCCCCGCAAACCATGCAATTGTTTGGGTTTTAAGCTTTCGAAGCATCATTGGTCCTCCCGATTAACCGTTGTTTTTTGTTATCTTACGCGTATTCCGCAGGAATGCGCTAGAGGGTCGGCTGCACAGAGGGTGGGCTATATCCCCTCGACCATGATGGTCTCGACCTCGCCCGCCCCGCTGCGCCGGAACGCCGCAGCGCGGTCGTATTCCGGCGATTTGAAACAGGCGACCCCCTGCTCCAGCGTTGGAAACTCGATCACGACGAAGCGCTGGAATTTGTCGGGACCTTCCATGATCTGGAAACGTCCGCCGCGCGCAAGCACCTTGCCGCCAAACCTGGCGATGATGTCTGGCACCAGATCCGTGTACTTCTTGTACTCGACGGGGTCGTTGATCCTGGACCGCGCAACCCAATAAGCCGGCATCTGCAACCTCCTTCACGCACCAGGCCCGGCCTTGCGCCGGGCGTCTGCGTCTCTGACGGCGACGAATATCCGGGACGTGGATGCCCCGCACAAGGTCAGCCGCGCAATCGGCAATTGTCACATCGGGAAACTTCACAATCTCGAAGCTTTTCCTGCAAAAGGCTTCTCATTGCGCTGCTTTCCGGCCACTGTCCGCGGCGGTTCCGCCGGTTCGACGCAGCCAGCGGCAATCAGTGGCGGTCATTGATGCTTGATTGCCCACCGTGCCCGGCGATAGCATCCGCCCACAATAACAAGCCCGGCCAAATCGCCGGAGCACCAAGGGGGAGGCATCTCGTGCACAGACGCCATTTTATCGCCGGTAGCGCCGCGGCCGCCGCAGCTCTCACCGTTCGTCCAAGCTATGGCGCGGACGCTTATCCGTCCCACCCGATCACCTTGATCAATCCGTTTCCACCGGGCGGTGCCGCCGACAAGGTCGGCCAACCACTCAAGGCGGTGCTGGAACCTATCGTCAAGCAGCCGGTAATCATCGAAAACAAGACCGGCGCCGCCGGTGCGGTTGGTGCGCAATATGCCGCCAGCGCCAAGCCGGACGGATACACGCTGTTGATCCACATCACGTCGATCTCCGGCTTCGCCGAAGTCGACAAGCTTTTCGGGCGCACGCCGAAATTTACGCGCGCCGACTTCATCCCGATCGCGCGTTTCGTCGCCGACCCTTGCGTATTCCTGGTCAACGACAAGCAGCCCTACAAGACGCTGAAGGAATTCGTCGACGACGCCAAGAAAAAGCCGGACCAGCTCGTGTTCTCGTCGTCCGGCCTCTACGGCGCGCTGCACATTCCGACCGCGCAGTTCATGAGGGCGTCGGGCGTCCAGATGCGCCATCTGCCGACCAGAGGCGGCGGGCCGGCGCTCACCGCCTTCCTCGGCAACAACTCGCAGGTGCTGATCTCGTCGATCTCCGCCTCGTTGGCCCAGATCAAGGCCGGCAAGGCACGCCCGCTCGCCATGTTCGGCGCCAAGCGCTCGAAGGCGCTGCCGGACGTGCCGACCATGAAGGAGCTCGGGTACGATGTGGAATACTACCTGTGGGTCGGCCTGTTCGCACCGAAAGGCACGCCGGCACCGATCATTGCCAAGCTGCGCGAAGTCGCAAACCAGGGCGCGCATACCGATGCGTTCAAGCAGGCGATGAATAATCTCGGCCAGGAACTCGACTACATGGACCAGCCGGAATTTGCCAAGTTCTGGGATGCAGACGCGGCGAAAATCGAAGCCGCGGTTCAGGCGATCGGCAAGCAAGGCTAATCCTTAAACCGCCTCTCCCCGCATCACCGGGCGGGGAGAGGCATTTCTGTCCGGACAATCCCAATGAATCTCCGCGCCGATCACGTGGCGGGCGCCTTCTTCGTGGTGGTCGGTCTGTCGGTCATCGCCTTGAGTGGCGACCTGCCGGTCGGCCAACTATCGATGCCGGGCGCGGGCTTCCTGCCGCTGTTGATCGCCGCGATGATCATCTTGTTCGGCGCATCGCTGTTCCTGCGCGCGCGCGAGAGCAAAGCCTTTTCCGAAATCCCCTGGGACGACAGCCGGCACGCGCTTCAGGTCATCGGCATCACCGCCATCGCGACTGCGCTCTATACCGCCCTCGGCTTCATCATCACAATGATGCTGATGATGATCGCGCTTCTGGTCATCATCGAGCGCAAGAACGTCGTTCGGGCGGCGGCCTACAGCACGGTCGTTGCGGTCGTGACTTACATCGCCTTCGTCCACGTATTGCAGTCGCCGCTGCCCCCCGGCGTGCTCGGTTACTGGTAAGGCGACTTCAGTGGAAGACACACTCATCAGCCTGGCGCATGGATTTGGCATCGCCTTCCAGCCCGACAATCTCTGGTACGCATTTCTCGGCTGCCTGGTCGGCACGCTGGTGGGCGTGCTCCCCGGCATCGGGCCGCTGTCGGGCATCTCGATTCTGCTGCCGGTGACGTTCGGGCTCAATGCCACCCAGGCCGTGATCATGCTCGCCGGCATCTATTACGGCTCGCAATATGGCGGCTCGACGACTTCGATCCTTATGCGCATTCCGGGCGAAGCCTCCTCGGTGATGACCTGCATCGACGGCAATGCCATGGCCAAGAAGGGCCGTGCCGGCGCGGCCCTCTGCATCGCGGCGATCGGGTCCTGGGTAGCGGGCACGTTCGGCATCATCGTTCTGACCGTGATCGCGCCGCCGCTTGCCTCCATCGCGCTGAAATTCGGCCCGCCCGAATACACCGCCCTGCTCGTGATGGGCCTGATTTTTCTCGCCTACATGTCGTCGACGTCGCTGGTGCGCACGCTGCTGATGGCCTGTCTCGGCCTCATGCTCGGCATGATCGGCATCGACAACATGACCGGCCACTTCCGCTACAGCTTCGATCTCAACGAGCTGGGCGACGGCATCGGCATCGTGCCGGTGGCGGTCGGACTGTTCGGCCTCGGCGAAATTCTCGCGACACCGAGCCACAAAGTCATCGGTGAGGTGATCTCGCCCAAACTGCGCGAACTGCTGCCGACCCGAAAGGAATGGCATGACTCGGCCTGGCCGATCGCACGCGGCAGCGTGCTTGGCTTCATCATCGGCATCATTCCAGGCTCCGCGCACATTATCTCCAGTTTTCTCTCCTATGCGCTGGAGCGGCGCATTTCCAGGCACCCGGAAGAATTCGGCAAGGGCGCCGTCGCCGGCGTCGCCGGGCCGGAATCGGCCAACAACTCGGCGTCGACCGGCGCCTTCGTGCCGATGCTCGCGCTGGGCATTCCGACCGGACCGATCACCGCCGTGCTGATCGGCGCACTGATGATCCATGGCGTGCCGGCAGGGCCGCAGCTCATCACCGAGCACCGTGACCTATTCTGGGGTTTCGTCGCCTCAATGTATGTCGGCAACCTGATGCTGCTGGCGCTCAACCTGCCGCTGGTCAGCGTCTTCGTCAGCGTGCTGCGCATTCCTTACGGCTATCTCTATCCGCTGATCATCATGTTCTGCATCGTCGGCGTCTATGAGGTGAACCACTCCATCGTCGACGTCTGGATCATGCTGATCATGGGCGCACTCGGCTACGCCTTGCGCAAGTTCGATTTCGATCCGGCGCCATTGGTGCTCGGCCTGGTCATCTCGCCGATCTTCGAGCAGAGCCTGCGACAGTCGTTGATCATGTCGAACGGCAACTATCTGATCTTTTTCAACCGTCCGATCTCGTCCGGGCTGCTGATTGTCAGCATCATCCTGCTGGCAATGTCCGCCGTCACGTTCATGCTCAGGCGCAAGGATTGGCGCGACAAGCTCGCCGAACTGGAAGCGGGCGAAGTCGAAACCTGAACCGGCATACGCCAACAACGCCAGCCATCAGGCCCGATCGCTGCCGGCACGGGGAATGTCAGGCCGGTCCCGGCGACCTGCGCGCGTGCAGCGCCATCGCAATCAGCGCCGAACCACCGAACACCATATTGATGCCGACCAGCAGACCGATTGCCCAAGCCGCCGTGCTGGGCAGGTTCGCAAATATCATCGCGGCCAATGCCAGGTCGACGATGCCACTCACCAGCATCCAGCCCCACTGTCCGGTCAATTCCCGCTTGTGATCGAGCGCGAACATGATGGAGGCCACGCCCTCGATGATGAAGAACGTCACCAGTAGAATCGTAAGCGAGAAAGCGCCGGTCACCGGCGCCGCCAACAGCCAGACACCGAGCACGACCCCAAGCACCCCGGAGATCAAAGACCACCAGAAGCCCGGTGCGTGGCGCATCCAGAACGTGGTCACCAGGCCCATGACGCCGCTGATCAGGAACAGCCAGCCGACCAGGATTGTCACCGCAAGGGTCGCGAGCGGCGGAATGACAATGGCGATGGCGCCAAGGACGAGCAGGACGATGCCTTCGATCAGATACAGCACCCAATGTTCGTGCAGCGCCTGTGCGACGCGGCGTTGAATGCCGGCAATATCTGGTTGACTGCTGGACATGCGAGCCTCCAACGATTGACCCGAATGACGAACCATACAGGTTTTCGCGCGCAGGTTACAGAGCGTACGGAAGCTCTGCCCGGATTGCGGCCACGCTTTACTTCTCCACCCAATCCGCACATTTCTGCACGTCGGTCTGCGCGCCCCAGGGCATGATTGGCACCGTTGAGGTCGAATTTTTCGGCGAGCCTTCGATCAGGCGGTCGCTATAGACCATATAGACCAGCACGTTGCGCTTGGTATCGCAGCCACGCACGATCTGCATCTTCTTGAAGATCAGCGAACGGCGCTTTTGAAACATGTCCTCGCCTTGCGAGAACTTTTCCCTGATCCGGATCGGCCCGATCTGCCGGCAGGCAAGCGAAATATCCGAGACCTCCTCTGCCACACCGATCCAGCCCTTGATGCCGCCACGTTCCGGCACGGTGAAATGGCAGGCGACGCCGTCGATCTGCGGATCGTCGAGGCCATAGGTGGCAAGCTTGTCGTTCGGCGTCAGCCACTTGAAGACCGTCGAACGTTTGAAGATGAGATCCGGCTGGTCGGCCGCCGGCGCGGGAACCGCGCCCAGCACGAAGGAGCCTGCGATCAGGCAAACGATGAAAGCGCGCAAGAAACCCTCCATGGCGTTTCCTGCGAGATAGGCATCAGAAGCAGGCGCCGGAAGAGGCGTTGCGCGGGTGGCTCACGCCCAGAGGCGCTCGCCTTCCATTCCCTTGTAGAGGCCGGCAACGTACTCGCCGTAACCGTTGAAGATCTGCGTTGCGCGCCGCTCGCCCGTACCGATCACCTCTTCGGTTGCCTGGCTCCAGCGCGGATGCGGCACTTCCGGATTGACGTTGGCCCAGAACCCGTATTCCGACGCCTGCAATGCTTCCCACATGCCTTTCGGCCGCTTGTCGGTGAAGCTGAAACGAACGATCGACTTGATGGATTTGAAGCCGTATTTCCATGGCACCACCAGGCGCAGCGGCGCGCCCTGCTGCTTGGCGATCGGATGGCCGTAGGCGCCGGTGGCGAGGAAGGCGAGTTCGTTGGTCGCCTCAGCCAGCGTCAGGCCCTCAATATAGGGCCACGGGTACCAGGTCTGGCGCTGACCGGGAGCGACCTTCGGATTCATGAAGGTCTCCATGCGCACGAATTTGGCCGAGCCCAGAGGCTTGGCGAAATCGACCAGCCTGGCGAATGGAAATCCGGTCCAGGCGATGGCCATGCTCCAGGCTTCCACGCAGCGATGACGGTAGGTGCGCTCCTCCAGTGTCATCTTGCGGATCAGATCGTCGATGCCGATTTCCATCGGCTTTTCCACCATGCCATCGATCTTCACGGTCCATGGCCGGATCTGCAGCTGCTGCGCCTGCTCGGCGACGTGCTTCGATGAATTGAATTCGTAGAAATTATTGTAGTTGGAGTTGATTTTCTCGTCGGTGACCGGACGATCGAGCGTATATTTCTCGTTGCGCTTGGCCGGATAAAGGCTGGCACTCGGATCCGGCAGATTGGCGAGGTCAGACACGCGCTGCGCTGACGCCACGCCCGGCGCCATCGCCAGCGCGCTCACGCCGCCGATGAGCAGATTTCGGCGGTTGAAGACCAGGTGTTCCGGCGTGGCAAGAGGTTCGGGAATGTGCCAGCTGCGGCGGCGAATGACGTTCATGGGTGAACCCCTCTCGAATTCGTGGCCCAAGGGGTACGGCGCGCTGGCTTCACAGGCAAGTCACGGTTGCGCGAAGGCCAGGCTGGATCGACGCATTTCAGGCTTTGACCACATGCCCGGCAGGCATCGTCTTGGGGGCCAATGACGTCCCGCTACGCTGGCGCATCAGGCCGATGAGCTGGCCCTTCGGCATCGGCTTTGCAAACAGATAGCCCTGGCCGATATCGCAGCCGATGCCCTGCAGCTTGTGGCTTTCGTGTACGGTCTCGATGCCCTCGGCTACGGACTTGAGCCCGAAGCGCCTCGCAAGCTCGACGATGGTCTCGCACAAGCCGGCATTAATCTGATCGCGGTCGCAGTTCATCACATAGCTGCGGTCGATCTTGAGCTCGCTGAACGGCAATTGCCGCAGGCGCGCCAGTGAAGAATAGCCGGCACCGAAATCGTCGAGCGCAAGATTGCAATTGAGTTCGCCGAGCGCGCCAGCGACCTCATTGGCGAGATTGAGATCGTGAATGATCTGGTCCTCGGTCACTTCCAGTATCATGCCCGGCCAGTGCGGTGAAACCGGCCGCGCCTCGCGCAGCATTTGGGGGATCGGCAGCTTGACAAATGCCGACACCGGAACATTGACGGCAAGCTTCAGCGGCACACCGTATTCGTTGAAAATCTCCCAGTCGCCCAACGCGGTAAGGATCACCTGCTCGGTGAGCTTGAGCATGTCCTCTTCGCTGGCATCGGGCAGAAAGAAAAACGGCGCCACGATACCGCGCGTGGGATGGCGCGCCCGGACGAGCGCTTCGGCGCCGACCAACCGCATGGATTTGAGCTCGATCTTTGGCTGGTACCAGAGCTCGAACCAATCGCGCTTGAGCACTTCCCCAAGCGGAATCCGCTCCTCCGGGCCGGCGAAAGGCACCGGCTCGGATGAAAACAGCTTACGTAGCCCGCTCAACATGATTGTCCGCCGTGAACCGCGCGAGGACCGCGCGCAAATGCCGTTTTTAGGCAAATTCGGCGGATGGCCGGTTAATAGCTTCAGGCCAGCAGCAAAAATCGTTTTTTTCTGGTTTTCAAATTGTCGACAATTTTCAGAATCCCCCTCCGGCAGCCGTCTGGATGCCAGCCGCCAGGGATTCAATGCTTTATTATGCTGGCGCCTACTCCGCCGCCCGCCTCGCCGCCACGATCTGGTCCGCCGTGCGGCCGGTCAGTTCGGCCATGTGGTCGAACTTGTAGACGAAGCTGCCCACGCCGGCAGTGGCCGAGCGGACCTCGATGATGAGGTCGCCGATTTCGGCCTCCGCCATCTGGGCGCGCACCGTGTCCCAGCCTGGCCAGCCCTCGCGCGTATCGAAGCCGAGGATCTGCCCGCGCCGGCCCGAGAGGATGGCGTTCATCTTGGCCGTTGCGTCGGTCGGACAGACAATCTCCACCAGATGGATGGGCTCCAGCAGGACCGGCTGACACTGCGGCAGGCCTTCCACGATGGCGATACGCCCGGCGGTTCGGAACGCCATGTCGGATGAATCGACCGTGTGGTAGGAGCCGTCGATCAGCGTGACCGACAGGTCGACCACCGGGAAGCCGAGCGGGCCGTGCTTGAGCGCGTCGACGACGCCCTCTTCCACCGCCGGAATGTAATTGCGCGGCACCACGCCGCCGGTGATCTTGTCCTCGAACTTGAAGCCGGAACCGCGCGGTAACGGTCTGATCTCAATGACAACGTCGCCGAACTGGCCGTGCCCGCCAGATTGCTTCTTGTGCCGGCCGCGCTGCGTAGCCGGCTTGCGGATGGTCTCGCGATAGCCGACGGACGGCGGTCTGGTTGCCACCGGCACGCCGAAGCGGTCGGCCAGCCGCTCGGTGGCGACCCGCAGATGCATTTCGCCCTGACCCCAGATCACCACCTCGTGGTTTTCGGCGTTATGCACGATGGAGAGCGAGGGATCTTCTTCAGTGAGCTTGGTAAAGGCCGCGCCAAGTTTGACGTCGTCCTTGCGCTCCTTCGCCTGCACAGCGATGGCGAGCACCGGCGGACAGGGCTTCACTTCGATCAACGGCGCATGCGGCTGCTTGCCAGCGGTAAGCGTGTCTCCGGTCCTGGCATGATCGAGCTTGCCGAATGCGACCGTTTCGCCGGCCGTGGCCTGCCCGCGTTTCTCGAAATGCTGGCCCATGATCTTGAACACACCGGATACGCGGCCGGCTTCGGTTTCCGGCGTGAGGAATGTCGTGCCGTCTCCGGCCTGGCCCTCCAGAACGCGGGCGATCGACATCTTGCCGCCATGGGTGGTGTGGAAGGTCTTGAGCACCAGCGCCAATGCTTCGCCGTTGCTCTTGGCACCGAGCCGCGCCGCGGTCTCCGCCACGCCGGTCAATTCATGCCGCAGCGCCTTGAGCAAGCGCAAGACGCCGTTTGAACGTGTGGCCGCCCCGATCAATACCGGACAGACCAGACGCTCGCGCAATTCCTTGGACAGGTCGTCGAAGACCTTGTCGCGCGGCGGCTCGATGTCTTCGAGCAACTGTTCCATGAGCTGGTCGTCGTGATCGGCCAGCGTCTCCAGCATGGTGAAACGCGCTTCCTTCTCGCGGTCGAGGTCCTCGCCCTTGAGCTCTACCACTTCGGATGGCGCGTGTTCCTTGTAGACAAATGCCCGCTCGAGCGCGAGATCGACGAAACCGGCGATAATCTCGCCGTGCCAGATCGGAATTTGTCGTAGCAGCAGCGGTACACGCGAGGCCGGCTGCAGCAGCTTGAGCGTCTCACGCACGCGCTTGTCGGCTTTGTCGATCTTGTTGAGAAACAGGAAATGCGGAATGTTCTGGCCTTCAAGCTCCCGCAGGATCAACTGCAGCTGCGGGACCTTCTTCTCGTCGGCCTCGCACACCACCACCGCCGCGTCGACGGCCGGCAGCACGCTGCGCATGTCCTGAATAAATTCGATCGAGCCCGGGCAATCGATGAAGGTGTAGTTGTCGCCCATGAAACTGGTAGTGGCGATCGAAGCCTCGACGCTCATCCTGTGATGGCGGGCTTCCTTGCTGGCGTCGCCGACCGTCGTTCCGGCGTCTACAGTACCCTGGCGCTGGACCGCGCCAGTACGGGCGAGAATCGCCTCCAGCAGTGTCGTTTTACCGCTCTGGAACGGGCCCACCAGCGCGATACACCGGGGGCCCGCGTTTCTTGTACCGTTGGGACCCGTACCGTCTTGTCCCATATCTTCCTCCCTTGCCGGCCGGGAGTCGGACCATGATCCCGGCCCTGTCGAGACATCGTCTCAGGCTGGACGGGGACTGGCAAGAGCCGTTTGTGCATCAATCGAGGAAGCTCAGATCCAGAACAGCGCGCGCGTCGACACCGTCATCAAGCAATCCTTGCGCCTTGTACCATTCGACCTGGCGCGCGATGTCGGCCCTGCTGAGCCGCCCTTTCGGATCGATGTAATAGGCACCCTCCTCGATCGTGGTGGCTGATCTTGTCACCGGAAGTCCGGGAAAAACATAACGCGCGATCGTCAAGGACGCTTCCCGGGACCTCGCATCGGAGATGCGCTTGGAGTAGCGGTCGTGCCGGAGGAACGCGACTGCATAGTCGGCAACGCCGCGGCGGTAGGCGCGCACGAATTTCTGCACCGTTGCGCGGCGCGATTGGATGATCTTGCTGGAGGCGAACAGCGCGCCCAACTGCTGCTCGTCGACTTCCGAATACCAGGCGACGAGCTTGCCCTGGTCGGCTACCAGCAACTCGCGTGCATCGCGTGCCGGAAGAATCGTCGCATCGACCCGGTCATTGGCGATTGCATCAGCCATGGCCTTGGGCGAATGCAGCGGCGTCAGGATCACTTTGCCCAAGTCGAAGCCTTTGGCTTGGGCAATCCGACCTATCTGATAGTGTGACTGCGAACCGCGTTCGCCGATACCGAACGATCGAAATGCGAGATCTTCGACATTGCGTACGCCACGCTTGTAGGCGCCGTTGGAAACGACGATGTCGTTGCCTTCGTAAAAGCGTTTCTCGCGCGCCTGTGCTGCGATTGCCTTGATCAGGCCCTTGCCGGCGAGATTGAACGCCTCCGCGGTCAGGTCGGCGAGGCCGAAATCGGTTGCACCCGCAGCGAGCGCCTGAACGACCGATTTTGCCGAGGCATAGGCCGTCATTTCAACTTCAAGGCCTTCGGCCTTGAAGTAGCCGCGGCTGTCGGCAAGAAACAGTGCACCGTTCACGCCCTGGCGCAGGGTGCCGATCGTCACCCGCTCCTGCGCGGCAGCGGCAATGACGAATTGGGCAAACAAGGAAATTATCGCGACGGCGCGGAGAATCATGCGCACAGATTAGCGAAAGCAAAGGCGATTCGCCGCGGCTTCGCTTGCACCTTCAAACAGGCAAGGAATTAAAGAGTGTCTATTTCAGATTGCCGCAAAACCGCTGGATGCGGCGGCAGGCCTCTTCCAGGTCCTCGGTCTTGGTCGCATAGGAGATGCGGAATGCCGGTCCCAGCCCGAAGGCCGTGCCCTGCACCACCGCCACGCCCTCGGCTTCCAGCAGCTCCGTGACGAAATCCTCGTCGGTGGCGAGCTTCTTCTTGCTCGGCGTGGTCTTGCCCATGGTGCCCGCGCAGGACGGATAGACATAGAACGCGCCTTCCGGCGTCGGGCACTTGATGCCGTTGGCCTGATTGAGCATCGACACCACGAGATCGCGGCGTTCCTTGAAGATCCTGTTGTGCTCGGCGATGAAATCCTGCGGTCCATTGAGCGCTTCTACCGCCGCCCATTGCGAGACCGCCGCCGGGTTCGACGTCGACTGCGACTGGATCATCGCCATCGCCTTGATCAGCGGCTCCGGCCCGCCGGCATAGCCGATGCGCCAGCCTGTCATGCAATAGGCCTTTGAGCACCCATTGATGGTGAGCGTGCGCGGATAGAGCGAGGGTTCGACCTGCGCCGGTGTCGAGAATACGAAGTCGTCGTAGACCAAATGCTCGTACATATCGTCGGTCATCACGTGCACATGCGGATGCTTCACCAGCACGTCGGTGAGCACCTTCAATTCCGCGCGCGTATAGGCGGCGCCGCTCGGATTCGACGGCGAGTTGAGCAGCACCCATTTGGTCTTTGGCGTGATTGCGCGCTCGAGCTGCTGCGCAGTCATCTTGAAACCGGTCGCCATTGAGGTCTCGACCGCGACGGGCTCGCCGCCGGCGAGCAGAACCATGTCGGGATAGCTGACCCAGTACGGTGCCGGGATGATGACTTCGTCGCCCGGGTTCAGCGTCGCAACAAACGCGTTGTACAGGACCTGCTTGCCACCGGTGCCGACCGTGATCTGGCTCGCCTTGTAGTCGAGACCGTTCTCGCGCTTGAACTTCTTGACGATGGCGTCCTTCAGTTCGGCGATGCCGTCCACGTTGGTATACTTGGACGCCTTGCCGCTCTCGATCGCCTTGATCGCAGCCTGCTTGATGTTGTCTGGCGTGTCGAAATCCGGCTCGCCGGCACCCAATCCAATGACATTGCGGCCCGCCAGTTTCAGCGCGCGCGCCTTGTCCGTGACGGCGATGGTCGCCGACGGCTTCACGCGTTTGAGCTGGTCCGCAAGGAAGGCCATCGAAGGCTCCGAATCCGGGTCAAAATCCCGACAAACAGTGTGGTAATCGGCCAATTGGGCAACAGCAAGTCGCAAAGATTGATGCATTGATCAAGGCTGTTGATGGCCTTGCGGCAACCGTCCTTTAATGCCGCGCTGCTAGACCCGGCCCATGCCCGGATTGAGCGACACCCTGCGCACCGGAGCCTGGCTGACCCGGGAGCGGGTGCGGCTGGTGGCTCTCGCGGTGCTGATCGCCACCGTGCTGGGCACGCTGTTTCTTGTTGCCACCTCGGACGGCCTTAACGATCGCTTCGACCGCCCGCTCGGCACGGACTTTTCCAATGTCTATGCCGCCGGCACTTACGTGCTCGACGGCGACGCCGCGGCGCCGTTCGAACCAGCCCGGCAGCATGCCCGCGAGCAGACGATTTTCGGCAGGGCTACTCCGTTTTACGGTTGGCATTACCCTCCGTTCTTCCTCGGGCTCGCCGGTCTGCTGGCGCTCATGCCCTACGTCCTGGCATTGGCAGTGTGGCAGGGCGTGACGCTGATACTCTATCTCTGGGCGACACGCGCGATTGTGTTTTCCTCACCCGCCCCCCTTCAGGGGGAGATCGCAAAATTATGGCTGCTTCTCGCTCTCGCCTTTCCGGCCGTGTTCATCAATCTCGGCCACGGTCACAATGGCTTCCTGACCGCCACTTTGATCACGGGCGCACTGCTCCTGCTCGATCGCCGGCCCGCGCTCGCCGGAATCCTGATTGGGCTGCTCGCGTACAAGCCGCAATTTGGCGTGCTGATCCCGCTCGTGCTGGCGCTCAGCGGCCGTTGGCGCGTCTTCATCGCGGCAACGGCAACGGTCGCCGTTCTCATGCTCGCCGTCACGCTCGCCTTCGGCGTCGATGTATGGACCGCGTTCCTCGCCTCCACCAAATTCACGCGGAGCGTCGTGCTCGAGCAGGGCAACACCGGCTGGTACAAGATCCAGAGCGTGTTCTCGGTGGTGCGCATGTGGGGCGGCGGCATTTCGCTCGCCTACGCCGTGCAGGGTGCCGTCGCGCTTCTGGTCACGATTGCACTTGGCTGGCTGTGGCGCAGCTCCGCCGCGTTCCCGCTCAAGGCCGCCGCGCTCTTGCTCGGCACCGTGCTGGCAACACCTTACGTGCTCGACTATGACCTGATGCTGCTGGCGCCGGCGATCGCGTTCCTCGCCGTCCACGGCGCCGATCGCGGCTTTGCACCTTGGGAGAAAACCGTATTGGCGGCGCTCTGGCTGGTGCCGCTCGTCGCCCGAACGATCGCAGAGGCGACGCTTGTCCCGCTGGGCGCGCCGCTCATGCTGCTGGCTTTCATCCTCGTGATGCGCCGCGCCATGATCGAAACCGGTGTTGAGCGGCACCGGTATTTTGCGCTGCGGCATCTGAAATAGGGCCGGAGGCCTGAACGGCCGGTCGGCGGCTGGAAAAGATATCCAACCTCCCGTGGATCGCCGGTCGGCACATTCTGAAAAGCGCCCCGATTTTGGCACGGCATTGCCGACACGTCGTCAAAGGCGGCCTTTTATTTGCCGGACTTTGCTCGCCCTAATCGGCGCACTTCGGGGATAACGCCATGTACACACTCTATTCGGACCAGCGGTCCGGAAACAGTTACAAGGTTCGCCTCGCACTCGCCCGGCTCGGCATTCCCTTCAAGCTGGTCGAGGTCGACATCCTTCAGGGTGAAAGCCGCACACCGGAATTTCTCGCCAAGAATCCAAACGGACAGATTCCGCTGTTGGAGGTCGCACCCGACCGCTATCTCGCTGAATCCAACGCCATCCTTTGGTACGTTGCCGGCGGCTCGACACTGGCGCCGGAAGACCGCATCGAGCGGGCCGAAGCCATGCAATGGATGTTCTTCGAGCAGCACAGCCTGGAGCCGAATATCGGCGCCGCTTATTTCTGGCTGGCCTTGATCAAGGGTGGGCGCGATCTGCAGAAGCACGCGCTCGAGGACTGGATGGAAAACGGCTATCGCGCCCTCGGCGTCATGGAGATGCACCTCGGCGGCCACCGCTATTTCGTCGCCAACCGCTTCACGATCGCCGACATCGCGCTTTATGCCTATACCCACGTGACCGACCGCTGCGACTTCGACCTCGCGCGCTATCCCGCCGTCCGCAGCTGGCTCGACCGCGTTGCAGGAGAGCCCGGCCACGTCGCCATCGACTGGCAGCCAGATCGGCTGGCGGCCGTGCCATAGGCTCGCGGCCGGCCTCGTTCACGATTCGTTAACCATCGTCACGAAAACGCCCCGGTTCCCTACGGGGTTTGCCCAATTCGGGACCAAGAGCCGCCTGCTTCCGGCGTCATCGTCACGGGATCGGAATACCGATTCTATTGCAGGTTCGTCATGCGCAAGCACATTGAAAGTCCCGGATTTACCCCGCCTGCCGATCGCATCCTCGGCACCGAGCGTCGCACTGTCATGCTCGCCGAACTGGTCGCGACCGGCGCGCTCGCCCTGTCCACCATCGTGGCCGCCACCGCGGTTTCGGTCGGAATCGCCCGCGCCGATGTCGCCGGCGGCATCATCGGCAACGAAGGCAGCCTGTTCGGCATCGCCCTGCTGCTCGGCCTGTTGTTCATCGGCATGGGCGGCCTGTCGATCCTGACGACGCCCGGCCACAAGTCGAAGAAGTCCCAACACCACTGAGCGCTATCGCAACTGTCCGCGATCCCGCATAGTCGATGCGGCGCCGTCTGGAGTGGGCAATGCGATTGGTTTGCTGCTGGCGCTGACGCGCCCAACAACCGCAGCGCCGCAGATTTTCCCGTCCTCCGCCGGCAACGTTGCTGTCGAGACCGTCGCCGACGGCCTCGTGCACCCTTGGGCGCTTGCCTTCCTGCCGGACGGCCGCATGCTGGTGACCGAGCGGCCCGGCCGCATGCGCATCGTCACCCGTGATGGCAAGTTATCGCCACCGGTCACCGGCGTGCCGGAAGTATTCGCCTCCGGTCAGGGCGGATTGCTCGATGTCGCACTCGACCGCGATTTCGCGCGCAATCGAACCATATATTTCTCCTACGCCGAGCCGTTTGACGGCGGCGGCCGCACCGCACTGGCGCGCGCGGCGCTCGAAGCGAACGGCACGCCGCGCCTCGTCGATTTCCGCGTGATCTATCGTCAGCACGGCCCTCCCTCGCGCGGCTTTCATTTCGGCGGCCACATCGTACAAGCCGCCGACGGCAATCTGTTCGTCACCAACGGCGAGCACTTCACTGACCGCAACATGGCGCAGATGCTCGACAATGATCTCGGCAAGATCGTGCGCATCACACCCGACGGCGCAGCGGCGAAGGACAATCCGTTTGTGGGCCGCGCCGGCGCGCGGCCGGAAATCTGGTCGATCGGGCACCGCAATCCGCAGGGGCTCGCGATCAATCCGGCCGACGGCAAGCTGTGGGAGCAGGAGCACGGCCCCATGGGGGGCGATGAGATCAACATAATCCTTCCTGGTCGCAACTACGGTTGGCCGCTCGTCTGCTACGGCGTCAACTATGACGGCACGCCGGTCGGCACCGGCAAAGCCCGGATGGCAGGCATGGAAGATCCGGTCTGGCACTGGACGCCGTCGATCGCACCGTCCGGCATGACATTCTATACCGGCGACCTGTTTCCCGCCTGGAAGGGCAGCCTGTTCAGCGGCGCGTTGAAATTCCAGCTGTTGTCGCGGCTCGAACTCAGGGGCAACAAGGCGGTAAAGGAAGAGCGCATGCTGCAAGGCCTGCGCGAACGCATCCGCGACGTGCGCCAGGGGCCTGACGGCGCGCTCTATCTCCTCACGGACGAAGATGCGGGGCGTATCCTGCGCGTGACACCGGCAAAGTGATTCACCACTTGTGAAACACGAAGAACGCGCCGGCCGCGATCAGGGCAAAACCGAGGCCCTGATTCCAGGTGATCGGCTGTTTGAGATAGACAATCGAAAAGACGGCGAACACCAGGAATGTGATCACTTCCTGCAAGGTCTTCAATTGCGCCGCGTTATAGACCGCGCTGCCGTAGCGATTGGCCGGCACCGCCAGGCAATATTCGATGAAGGCGAGCGCCCAACTGAACAGGATGACGCCGAACAGCGGCACTTCCTTGTAGCGCAGGTGCCAATACCAGGCGGTGGTCATGAACACGTTGGAACCGACCAGCAACGCGATCGGCAGCAGGTAAGGCGACACTGCGGGCATGGAATATCTCTGATGTGGATGAGATCTTTTCGCGCGGCGATATTAGCATCTAGCCGCCTTGAGCGGCGACACGCAATTGTCACTGGCGCGTCACAGGCATGCGCTATCTGAAAAATGCTTCTGTCGCTTGTTGAGTAAAGCGTACCCCCCTGCGGTCCCGTGCGGCTGACCCTGCTCTCCGGGACCGCAGTTTTTTGGGCCGCAAGCGGCTCTACGCAAATGATTTTTTCCCCCAATCCTTTACATTGATCGTGCCGCGATAGCGGATCGCCCGGTCCGGGTCTTGTGTTAGGATTTCTCTTGTCATACCGGCGGTGCCGTACGCCGCGATTGCATGTGAGGGAGCGACACCATGGACCAGCGCAACAAGACTGCCGCACGCATTGCGCCGCTGCCACCCGAACACGCGCCCGAGCTTCGCGAGCAGTTCGAGGTGATGAAGAAGAATCTCGGCTTCGTACCGAACAGTGTCCTGATCATGCAGCGCGTCCCGAACCTCACCAGGGCGTTCGCAGCGCTCACGGCTTCGGTCTGGGACCCGGAGAGCAAGGTCGATCGCGGCTTCAAGCGGCTGATCGCGCATGTGTCAAGCCGGACCGCCGGCTGCCAATATTGCATGGCGCATACAGCGGGCGGCGCGCTGCACTACGGCGTCGAGGACGAAAAGCTTGCCGCGGTGTGGGACTATCAGACCAGCCCGCTGTTCAGCGCGGCTGAACGCGCTGCGCTCGATTTTGCCGTCGCGGCGTCATGCGTGCCGAATGCGGTGACCGACGACATGTTCGTGGAATTGCGCAAGCACTGGAGCGAGGACCAGATTGTCGAGATCGTCGGCTGCATTTCGTTGTTCGGCTTCCTCAATCGTTGGAACGACACGCTGGCGACGCCGCTCGAACGCGAGCCGATCGCCATCGGTGAGAAATTCCTCGCGAAAAAAGGCTGGTCGCCGGGCAAGCACACGGGACTCTAGTGTCACATCGACGCTACCCGTAGCGCAGCTTCATGGCCAGAATCAGCGCCATCAGTGCGAGCGTGACCGCATTGGACCCGATCAACGGCCAGTCGCCGATGGCCAGACCATAGACCAGCCAGAATCCAATTCCGGCGGTGAAGGCGGCGGTCGCCGGCAGCGACAGCGCACGCGTTTCTTTCTCGCGGATGACCTTGAGCGCCTGCGGCAGCCAGCACAGCGTGGTCAGCGCGGCACCGGTAAGGCCAATGATGTCGACGAGCGGCAGAATCGGCATGGGATTGCGTTACGAGTGATTCACCACTGTAATATGACAGCCGCGCCAACCGGACCTGCACCATGAACCAAGCGCCTTCGCCCCGCCGGCTCGCCTGCGCACGCTGCGGCGCGGAGTTTGAGTGCGGAAACAATATCGAGTGTTGGTGCGCGGCCGAGCCTTACCGGCTGCCGATGACCAAAGCATGGATCGAGGATTGCGTCTGTCCCGCCTGCCTGCGCAAGTCGGCGGCGGCGCTAGCCGAAAGCCGGCGCGCAGCTGAGGACGGTCGCTAGAGCGCGATCCGTACAGGTTGAATCACCGTGCGCTCCTGACATTTTGCTGGCGCATGATCTTTTCCGAAAGCGGGTTCCCACTTTTCGGGATCATGCGCTATCCCATCCACTTCGGCACGTTGAGCGCTTTGCCGTCCATGGTGAAGTCAGCTCCGAGCTGGCCGGGTTTCGGCGGACCGCCGAGGCCTGAGAAGCCGGGCACAACCGATATACGAATTCAGTTTATTGCAACTAATGGTTGATTAACCGATTGCTGGGAATATCCCGGTCAATGTCGACTTTTGTTCCATCGTTGCCGCAATCGGAACGCGACCGGGGCCTGACGGTCGCGCGTCAATGGGTTGTCGTTGCGACGATCGTCGGTCTGTTCGCCCTTGCCGCTGCACTGAACGCAGACCGCAGGGACATTGCGCGCGGCTTCGATGAACTGGCTCAAACCTCCTACGTAGCGCATTTGCAGCGCACCGGTGAGATCTGGCCCACGCTCGAGACGACGCGGTTGCTCGACCCGTCCGACTTCCAATTCACCGACCGGCCGAATTATCTCAATCATCCGCCGTTCTACTACTGGCTGCTGGCGCGGCTTGGACCCCAAATCGAGGGGCGTCCGCGCGCATTGCTCATGGACCGGCTGCTGAACATTGTGCTGGTGGTATCCGGTCTCGCCGCACTGATGGTGATCGGCATCCTGGCTTGGCCGCAGCAATTCAAATTCTACGCCTACTGTAATCCTCTCGCCTCTATTCCAGTGCTCCCGCAACTCGCCGGGGCCGTCAATGCCGACAATCTGGCCTTTGCTGGTGGCGCAATCGCCACGCTTGCCACTTGGCAAATGGTGGCGACGGGCAACCGTATCTGGCTTCTGATTGCACTTGCCGCCGTTGTAGTCGCAGCCTGGACGAAACTCACAGGCCTGTTGCTCGTCGGCGGGATGGTAAGCGGGGTCGTGGCGTGGCTGATGCTGCGCCGACAGCTCTCGCATGCTTATGGTGTGGTTTTGGCGGCGGTGCTGTTGATCGCCGCAGCACCTTACTTCGTCTTCATTGCGGAATACGGCAGCCCAGTGCCGAATACGCCGGCGCAAGTTGCGCTGCTCGAGTCGGGCGCGCACACCGCCGGATGGGATCATGCAACACGCATGGCGCCGCCTGCCTACGTCGTCTATTTTCTGTCGAACTTCGTCGCGGGCTGGATGCCGACTCTTGCCGCGCGCAATTCGCTCAACTATGCAATGTTGGTGCTGCCGGTCGCAGCCGCCCTTTGCGCCCTTGCTGGCATTGTATTTTCGATCAGCTGCCTGCGGCGCAACAATGAAGGGCCGATAGACGTCGTCGTCGTTGCGGGCGCGCTCGCATTCATGGCGACGCTGTTGATTCATATCTGTTACAGCTACAACCGACACCTGATGACCGGTTGGCTGCTGGACGCTTATCCCCGCTACTACTTGCCGCTGGCAGCGCTTTTGCCGTTGGCCGGATTGTCGCTGTTGGCGGCGATCGATCGACCGCGTGTGCGGGCTGCACTGACGGCGTTCCTGATCGCCGGTCCACTCGTGTTTGCGATTTTTGGCGCGCCGCTCGGATAAATTGCACTCGCGGAAAGCGGCTAGCCCTTCCACTTCGGCACGTTGAGCGCTTTGCCGTCCATGGTGAAGTCAGCGCCGAGCTGGCGCAGCCGCTCGAGCTGGTCGTAATAGACCGTCTCTTCCGTCATCAGCCCGTCGCGGCAGCGGATCACCGCGCACAGATGCTGGATCACCGTCTTGCCCGTCGGCGGAAGCCCGAGCCAGGGCCCGAGATGGGTGGCGGTGACAAAATTCTCCGCATAGACCCACTCGCCGCAGGCCACCATGCGGCGAATCTCGATGTCCACGTCCGGAAACGCCGTCCACCACACGTCATAATATTTAGACACGGGCTCCTTGCCGTAGACGACTTCGCCGGACGCCACCACGCGGTACATGACGCCATCGGCCAGCGTCTTCAGCGTGCGTTCGGTGTCGTGCGCGCTCTCGGCGGCGAAATGCTCAATGGCGAGTTTGACATTGGTCTGTTCCTCGGGCGTGCGCGCGACAATCAGCGGCTCGGTCTTGTTGTTTGCCTCTTTATTTGTCTTGGCGTCCATCACGCCCTCCACCAAATCCGGCCGGCCTCCGGCCTTGTCGTTTTGCGCTCAGGCTGCCGCGATTTCGGCCCAACCGCAAGCGGGCACAGGCCCACGAAGCTGTGACCGCGCCGGCCGGGACAAGCGCGCCCCGTTTCGTCTATAGAAGGCCGCCGCAGTCCGCGGCCCTTTCACACGAGACATATCCATGATCGACCTTTACGCGCTGACCAGTCCCAACGTGCAGAAGATCTTTATCATGCTCGAGGAATGCGAACTGCCCTACAACACAAGGCTCGTCGACGTGTGGAAGGGCGACCAGTTCACGCCCGAATTCAGCAAGATCAATCCCTTGCAAAAAATACCGGCGATCGTCGACAGTGAAGGTCCCGCCGGCAAGCCCTATACCGTCATCGAATCCGGCGCGATCCTGATCTACCTCGCCGAGAAGACCGGCAAGTTCATCCCGCACGAACCGCTGAAGCGCTACGACGTCATCCAGTGGCTGATGGTGCAGATGGCCAATGTCGGACCGATGTGCGGCCAGCTCGTGCATTTCAGCAAGTTCGCGCCGCCCGGCAGCGACTACGGCCACAGCCGCTACCGCACCGTGGTCAATAAACTGTTCGATCTCTACGACGAGCGCCTGGCCGCACAGCCTTTCGTTGCCGGCGGCGAATACACCATCGCCGACATCGCCGCTTTCCCCTGGCTGCGCAACGTCGAGCTGCTCGGCATGGACCTCGGCAAACGGCCGAATCTGAAGGCCTGGGTCGACAAGCTCAACGCCCGTGACGCGGTCAAGCGGGCCTATGCCAAGATCGGTACCATCAAATCGGTGCGCGACAGCGCCACAGGCGACGCCAAGGACCGTTATTTCGGCCGCGGAAAATACGCCCGCGCATAGAGGAACCGTTCCCATGATTCTCGAAATCGCCCAGATCGACATCAAGCCCGGTATGGAAACTGCATTCGAAACCGGCGTAAAAAAAGCCGGCCCGATCTTCAAGCGTGCCAAGGGCTGCACCGGCATGACACTTCAGCGCTCGCATGAGACGCCGTCGCGCTACTTGCTGTTTGTGCAATGGGAAACGCTGGAGAACCACACCAAGGACTTCCGCGAATCTGCCGACTTCCAGGAGTGGCGCATGCTGGTCCGCGACTGTTTCGCATCGCCGCCGAATGTCGAGCACGTCACCGAAGTGGTGCGCGGGTTCTAGTATTCTGATGTGCGCCGCTCGATACTCCGCTCATCCCCGCGCAAGCGGGGATCCAGGAGCCAAAATCTCAGAGCTTGTGGAATTGAACTGGGTCCCCGCTTTCGCGGGGACGAACGGATAGCAGATCAGTCGCGGACTAGCTTTGTCATGAAACGCAGCACCAACCGCATTCTCACCACCCACACCGGCAGCCTGCCGCGCACGGCCAAAGTGGTCGAACTGCTGCTGGCCGGGCAGGCCAATCCCGGCGCGCGGCGCGCCGAACTGTCGGCCGCCGTCGCCGAGGCGGTCAGGCTTGTGGTGCAGAAGCAGGTCGAATGCGGCATCGACATCATCAATGACGGCGAGCAGGGCCGCACCGACTACACCGTGCACGTGATGGACCGGCTCACCGGTTATGAAGGCGAGAGCGCGCCGCCCATGGGCACCGGCGAGCCGGAATTTCCCGAGCTCGCGGAAATTCTCAAGCACTTCGCCTCGCCGTTCCAGCACCGGCCGGCATGCTCGGGCCCGGTCGCCTGGAAGGACTGGCCGGCGGCGCAAGCCGACATCGATCTCGCCAAACAGGCAGTGCAAGACGCCAAGGCCGAGGATTTTTTCATGACGTCACCCTCGCCCGGACAGATCGCGCGCTATCTCAAGAACAAGTATTACAAGAACGACGAGGAATATATCTATGCGCTCGCCGACGTGATGCGAAAGGAATACCAGGCGATCGTCGCGGCCGGCTTCATCCTCCAGCTCGATTGCCCCGATCTCGCGATGCTGCGTCACATGGTCTATCTCGACCTGCCGCTCGCCGATTACCGCAAGATCATCGCCACCAACGTGGCCGCGCTCAATCACGCCGTGCGCGATATTCCGCCGGATCGGATGCGCATGCATGTGTGCTGGGGCTCGACGGTCGCGCCGCACCACACCGACGTCGAGTTCAAGGATATCGTCGACATCGTGTTGTCAGCGCGACCGATGGCGGTGTCATTTCCAGGCGCCAACCCGCGCCATGAGCACGAATGGAAGATCTGGCGCGACGTCAAACTGCCGGCGGGCAAAATCATCATCCCGGGCGTGATCAATTCGACCTCGAACTTCGTCGAGCACCCGGAGCTGGTTGCCGACCGCATTGTCAACTATGCCGGTGTGGTCGGGCGCGACAACGTCATCGCCGGGGTCGACTGCGGTTTCGGCACCTTTGCCGGCCGGGTGCAGGTCGACACCAGGATCGTCTGGATGAAGCTGCAGTCGCTGGCCGAGGGCGCCCGCCGCGCCTCGAAGCAGCTCTGGGCCAGGGCGGCCTGACCCGGCAAACAGGCCCTGCCCGTCATTGTTTGCCGCGCCACGGTCTCGACACGAACCGGGACTAGCACCGCGCGCTTCCGGCCGGAAACAGCAAGAACCGCGCGACGCCCGGACGCCGCGCCAGGACCGGCCGTGCCCGGACGTATTGAGAACCGTGATGTTCCGCTTTTTCGAACGATCCCTGAGGCCGACCTCGGTACCGGGACAGGCCGAGCCGCCGGACGGGCTGGTCGCCTTCTATTGGCACTTCGCCCGCCAGGCCAAGGGCCTGTTCGTCGCCTTGTTCGCCGTCGGCTTCGTTGTGGCGCTGATCGATATTTCGATTCCGGTCTTCATCGGCAAGGTCGTCACCGTCATCACAAACACCAGGCCGGACGAGCTGTTTGCCAGCGCCTGGCCGATGCTGCTCGGCATGGCGGTCACGCTGCTGCTGGTGCGCCCGCTCGCCTTGACCACGCAACAGCTTCTGATGAACCAGGCCATAGCCGCGAACGTGGCGAACCGAATCCGCTGGCAGAATCACTGGCACGTGGTGCGCCAGTCCTGGGCATTCTTCCAGAACGATTTCGCCGGCCGCATTGCCAACCGCGTGATGCAGACCGGACCGGCGATCCGCGAGAGCCTGGTTTCCCTCCTGACTGCCGTCTGGTTCATCCTGATCTACGGCACCAGTTCGCTGCTGCTGCTTGCATCCGCCGACCCCTGGCTGGCGGTGCCGGTGCTGCTGTGGTTTGCCGGATATGTCGTCATGCTGCGCGCCTTTGTGCCGCGCATGCGCGATCGCTCCAAGACCATGTCGGAAGCGCGCTCGATGCTGACCGGCCGCATCGTCGACACCTATACCAATATCGTCACGGTGAAGCTGTTTGCGCGCGCCGGGGACGAAGACGCCTATGTCCGCGAGGCGGTTGATCATCACACCGGCCGCTTTCATGAGTCGCTGCGTCTCAACACGCTGCTCGCGCTGACACTCACTGTCCTCAACGCACTGCTGATCACTGCCACCGGCGCCTTCGCGATCGTGCTTTGGCGTCACGGTCACGTCAGCGTCGGCACGGTGGCGATGGCGCTGCCGATGACGATGCAGATCGTCAGCGCGTCGGGATGGGTTGCCTGGCAGGTCACCGACATATTCGAGAATATCGGCGTGGTGCAGGAAGGCATGCTCACCATCTCCCGTCCGCACACCCTGATCGACCGGCCGGACGCCCTGCCGCTCAAGGTGACGCGCGGCGAAATTCGCTTTGAGGATATCCGCTTCGGCTATGGCCGCGAGCGCGGACTGATCGACGGTCTCACCCTCACGGTGAAGCCTGGCGAGCGCATCGGTCTGGTCGGCCGTTCCGGCGCCGGAAAATCGACGCTGGTCAATGTCCTGTTGCGCTTCTTCGATCTCGAAGGCGGACGCATCCTGATCGATGGCCAGGACATCGCCGGAGTGTCACAGGAAAGCCTGCGCGCACAGATTTCGCTGGTGACGCAGGACACCTCGCTGCTGCACCGCTCGATCCGCGACAACATCCGCTACGGCAATCCGGATGCCAGCGAAGATGCAATCATTGCCGCCGCGCGGATGGCGCACGCGCACGAATTCATTCTCGGTCTGGAAGACTGGAAGGGCCGGCACGGTTACGACGCCCAGGTCGGCGAGCGCGGCGTGAAATTGTCCGGCGGGCAGCGCCAGCGCGTCGCCATCGCGCGCGTGATCCTGAAAAACGCGCCGATCCTGGTGCTCGACGAGGCGACTTCGGCGCTCGACAGCGAGGTCGAAGCCGCAATTCAATCCAGCCTTGGCACGCTGATGCAGGGGCGCACCGTGATCGCCATCGCGCACCGGCTGTCGACCATCGCGCAGATGGATCGCCTGGTGATCATGGACCGCGGCCGTATCGTCGAGGAAGGATCACATGCTGAGCTGCTGCGCCTCGGCGGCCACTACGCGACACTGTGGCGCCGCCAGTCGGGCGGATTTATCGACGTTGCCGAACAGCAGCAGGCGGCGGAATAGGCGGCGTGCCTGGTGCGGTGGGTTTGAAGCTCCTCCTATTGTAGCCGCGAACTCGCGGGAGGAACTTCAAACCCTAAACCACACGAGAATCATAAATTTGCTGGTGTCCCTTTGATTCCGAAGTTCGCATAAGTGGGCGCCGCAAGCGCGTGCGAACTTCGGAATCGGGACACCAGTGCGGGTTGATTTCAGGTCGAGTCGCTTCGACTTGCTCCAGCCTCCGCTCATTCGCGCGCAAGCGGGAATCCAGGACCAAATATACGGTCCTCAATTGTGGCTCTGGGTCCCCGCTTTCGCGGGGACGAGCGGAGACGCTGCTCTCACTTAATCGCAGCACGCGCTACGCCGCCTGCCCGCAGCCCTGCGGCTTGAACACGCGCTCGGTCGAGGGTGGATATTTCGCCAGTTTGCTGGCGGGGCGGATCGGGCGCGGCACGAAATTGCCGCCGCAGTTCGGGCAGACGCCGCCGAGCCTGGTCTCCACGCAATCGCGGCAGAACGTGCACTCGAAGGTGCAGATCATGGCGTCGGTTGCTTCCGGCGGCAGGTCCCTGTTGCAGCATTCACAGTTCGGGCGCAGGGCAAGCATGAGAGGCTCCATCAACAGGAGAGTCCCGTTTGCCATATCACAATCACGGCGGCCCAAATACGCGGCAAAAATGACAAACCGCAGCGTCGTTTGACACTCTTCCCTCGCTTGGTGACTCGCCCCATATTCGAGCGAATGGCGAAATCCCCTCCGAAAGAGCCCAAAAGTCCTAAAAAGAAGGACCCAGCGCGCCCGACGCGGGCCAAGGCGGCACGGCCAGATGAAGCGCCGACGCCGGACGCGCTCGCCGACCTGCTCAATCCGGCCATCAGGAAAGGCACCGCCGGCGTCGGCTCGGGAACCGGAAACACGTCATTCCGGGGCGCTCGCGAAGCGAGCGAGCCCGGAATCCAGAAGCAATCGGGGAGCCAGCCTCTGGATTCCGGGTCCGGCGCTGCGCGCCGTCCCGGAATGACGGAGCAGAGCGGCCTACAGCCGCCGCCGGACAATTCATGGGACCGCCGCCGCGATTTTTCCGACGCCCACAAGGCGCGCAAGTCGACACCCAAAGGTTTCGACGAGGCATCGCAGCGCGACTACGCAGCGTCGCCGATCACCGGTCTCGATCCGCAATTGGAGAAGGAGCTGGGGCTGGGCGACAATGGCGCAGACGTCCCTTCACCCTCCCCTGCAGGGGAAGGTTCGCGCGCTGAAAGCGCGCGAGGTGGGATGGCGACCGAAAGAGATTCACCCCGACCCGGCGAGCTTCGCTTGCCGACCTCCCCTCTCCAGGGGGAGGTAAAGAAAGACAGCAAGTACCGTCTGCCAAAAGCCGACCTGCCGCAGCCAGGCAGCGGGCTCAGTTCAATGGGCGTCGCGGCCACCGCCGAGTCGCTGGAGAAGTTGCTGCGCGAAGGCCGGCCGGAATTTTCAGCGCAGCCGTGGACGCCGCACCGCCCGCCCCGACCGGAGAAGTCCGAAGGCGGCAAGACGCTCGTCATTGCGTCGGACTTCGAGCCGAAAGGCGACCAGCCGCAGGCGATCAAGGAACTGGTGAAAGGCGTCCAGCGTCACGATCGCACGCAGGTGCTGCTCGGCGTCACCGGCTCGGGCAAGACCTTCACCATGGCCAAGGTGATCGAGGCAACGCAGCGTCCCGCATTGATCCTTGCGCCCAACAAGACGCTCGCCGCGCAGCTCTATGGCGAGTTCAAGTCGTTCTTCCCGGACAACGCAGTGGAATATTTCGTTTCCTATTACGACTACTACCAGCCGGAAGCCTATGTCCCGCGCACCGACACCTATATCGAGAAGGAATCCTCCATCAACGAGCAGATCGACCGCATGCGCCACTCGGCCACGCGCGCGCTGCTCGAACGCGACGACGTCATCATTGTCGCGTCGGTGTCCTGCATCTACGGCATCGGTTCGGTGGAAACCTATTCGGCGATGACGTTCACGCTGAAACAGGGCGGCAAGATCGAGCAGCGGCAGTTGCTCGCTGACCTTGTCGCCTTGCAATACAAGCGCTCGGGCGGCGACTTCTTCCGCGGCTCGTTCCGCGTGCGCGGCGACGTGATCGAGATCTTTCCGGCGCACTACGAGGACCGCGCCTGGCGTATCTCGCTGTTCGGCGACGAGATTGAATCCATCCACGAGTTCGATCCGCTCACCGGGCAGAAGACCGACGAGCTGGAATTCGTGAAAATCTACGCCAATTCCCACTATGTCACGCCGCGCCCGACGCTGATCCAGGCCATCGCCGGCATCAGGCAGGAGCTGCGCGCGCGGCTCGAGCAGCTCAACGGCGCCGGCCGCCTGCTGGAAGCCCAGCGCCTCGAGCAGCGCACCATGTTCGATCTCGAAATGATGGAAGCCACCGGCAGTTGCGCCGGCATTGAAAACTATTCGCGCTATCTCACCGGCCGCAAGCCGGGCGAGCCGCCGCCGACATTGTTCGAATACGTGCCGGACAACGCTTTGGTGTTCGCCGACGAAAGCCATGTCACCATTCCGCAGCTCGGCGGCATGTTCCGCGGCGACTTCCGCCGCAAGGCAACGCTGGCCGAATACGGCTTCCGTCTGCCGTCATGCATGGACAACCGGCCGCTGCGCTTCGAGGAATGGGACGCCATGCGGCCGCAGACCGTCGCGGTGTCGGCCACCCCCAGCCACTGGGAGATGAACGAGGCCGGCGGCGTGTTTGTCGAGCAGGTGATCCGCCCGACCGGCCTGATCGATCCGCCGGTGGAGGTGCGGCCCGCGCGCACGCAGGTCGACGATCTCGTCGGCGAGGTGCGGCAGGTGGCGGCGAAAGGCTACCGTTCGCTCATCACCGTGCTGACCAAGCGCATGGCGGAAGACCTGACCGAATACCTGCACGAACAGGGCATTCGCGTGCGCTACATGCATTCCGACATCGACACGCTGGAGCGCATCGAGATCATTCGCGATCTCAGGCTCGGTGCCTTCGACGCATTGGTCGGCATCAACCTGTTGCGCGAGGGCCTCGATATTCCGGAATGCGCGCTGGTCGCCATTCTCGATGCCGACAAGGAAGGTTTCCTGCGCAGCGAAACCTCGCTGATCCAGACCATCGGCCGCGCCGCCCGCAACGTGGACAGCAACGTCATTCTCTATGCCGATGCCGTGACCGGCTCGATGCAACGCGCAATCGAAGAGACCAACCGGCGGCGCGAGAAACAGGTCGAGTACAACACCGAAAACGGCATCACGCCGGAGAGCATCAAGCGCTCGATCCACGACATTCTCGACAGCGTCTATGAGCGCGACCACGTGCTGATCTCCACCGGCGGCGCGGGTGAATTCGCGGAGGCCGCCAGCATCGGGCACAATTTCGAGGCTGTGATTGCGGACATGGAAACCAGGATGCGCGAAGCCGCCGCCGATCTCGACTTCGAGCTGGCTGCCCGCCTGCGCGACGAGATCAAGCGGCTGCGCCAGACCGAAATGGCGGTAGTGGACGACCCGACCACGCGCAACGTGATGGCAGCACAGACCAGGGGATTGCGCTCTCGCTCACGGCCTCACAAGCCGGAGCTCGACGAGATGGGGATCGCCGTGTCGCACGAGGCAAAGCCGGCTGGCGCGACCAGTCCGCGGTCAAAGCTGGGAAGGCCGGGGATGCGGGGTGGCTTCAGGAGTAAAAAGCACTCCTGATTGCTCTTGGCAAAGGCGTACGCGATTGCCACGTCAGTGGCATTCCAGCAACAATCTACAAACCGCACATTACCGCCAATCGGAGGACGCCATGCCGGTCATTCAGTGCGATATTCGCGAAGGCTGGAGCGACGCGCAGAAACGGGCGCTCGCCCAGGGCCTCACAAAAGTCGTTGCCGAGGTGGGAAAAGTCCCGGTAAAGAGCATCCACATCGTGATCCGGGAAGGCCGCGGCCTGCATTTCATGTTCGGCGGCGAACCGGTGCCCGAATTCGAACCGGCCGGGGGCGGCTGACTTTACTTCGGAAATCAAGTCGATGCGTGCTTCAGACAGGCCCATTTTTTCCGCCGGGTTCGGTGCCGCGCTGCTGCTGCTTGCAGGCGGAATGTTGTCCGGCTGCCAGACCACAAGCACCGACGCGCCGGAGACGCAGACCGCCAAGCCGGCGGCGGCGCCTGAGCCGGCGGCAGCGCC
Organism: uncultured Alphaproteobacteria bacterium; assembly: GCA_963828695.1. GTDB lineage: Bacteria > Pseudomonadota > Alphaproteobacteria > Rhizobiales > Xanthobacteraceae > Pseudolabrys. The sequence continues at coordinate 1,768,924 of CAWHFS010000002.1, forward strand.
CGAGGCGCCGATGACCCATGAACGCGCCGCGACCGAGTGCTGGATGGCGACCGAAAAAGGCCACGCCGACATCTCGCTCGACAAGCGCGCCGACATCGTCACCAAATGTATCGAGCAGAAGATGAATCCGAAGAACGCCGACAAGCCGGCGCCCAAAACCTGAGATCGGCGGCGTCAGCCCTCCCCCTTGCTTCGCTCCTGGCGCCGTATCACCATCCGCGCTCCCGATTCCGCCCGCGCATCCCCATAGGAGGTCGTCATGGCGAAGGGTCAGATGAGAGCGCCGAAGGAAAAGAAGAAGCCGAAAGCCGACAAGGACAAACCAAAGCAATTGTCCGCCTACAAGCTGTCGCAGATGCAAGGTTCGGCCAGCAGCCCCTACAGCAATCCGCCCGGCAAGAAGCCCTGACCCTCAGGGCTTGGCCCTGGCGGGGCGGTCGGTCGCGCGCTGGTTTTCCACGTCCTTCGCCATCTCCAGGCAGGTGAGCAATTCGACATAGCTCGGCGAGCCGCCGAGTGTCGACAAGGTCACGCATCGCGATCGCTGCGCGGGCGTGAATTGCCCCCATTCCTGTTCGAGCTTGCCCCGGGCCTCGCGCTCGGAGCGCTTGCAGGCATCCTCGTGACGGTCCGCGGGAGCCACGGCCATGGCAGCGGCGTGGCAGCCCGGGTCGACATTGAACTCCGGCACCTGGTCCGCCAGCGCGATCTGCGAACTTGCCAGAATGCTTGCCAGAATGATCGTCAATAGAGCGGGCATGGGCGTTTCCTTTCCCAAGTTCCCAGCCTTGTTCAGTTTTTCGGCCGAATGTCCGGCCGCGCCCGGCCCTGCCGGCACGCTATTTTGATACCGCCCCGAAATGAACCTTCCGGCCGGTCGGATCGTCCAATGATAAACTGCCGGAGGGTCGTCATGGCAAGACGCTTCATCATCGCTTTTATCGCATTCGTCGCTTTGATCTTCCCGTCCGCCTTCACGCTCGCCTTGCTGGCGGCGCCGGCCAAGCCGGCCCCGATCGAGCGCCCGGGCTGCGACCGGAACCTGGCCGCTACCATGGCCGGGGTTGCCGCCCTGCAGCAGCGGATGAAACACATTGCCGCGGCGAATGGCGCGGAAGCCTGCACCACCACCCGCCTCTATTTCCTCGAAATGGTGAAGGCGCGCGCCGTCACCGCCCTGTGCAAGAGCGGGCCGGAGCGCGATCGCGATCTTGGCCGCCTTGATGCCGATGTCGCGCACATTAACGACGCCATTGCGGCCCGTTGCAGTTGACCACGAGCGCCGCAAATCGCCCATATGTTTGCCAAAGTTCCATGCGAATAGCGCAACCAATGCTTAACCGGTTGCGCCGAACATCCGTCACCTGAAATCCGGGACGGCGTGATCGCGGGGAAATTTTCGGCATGCGTTTGAGCGCGATTTTCAGCACCGGATCGATGACCGCCGGGCTCGTCGCAACCCTTCTTGCTGCGCCCGTTCACGCCCAGAGCGCAGCCGAAGAAGCTTATGCTCCCGTCCCGCCGGCGGAGAATTCGATGGACGCCGCCAAGGCGGCGGACGCTCCCCTCACCCCGGAGGAGGAAGCGGCGGTCAGCAACGCGCTGATATTCGATCCGTCGACCTTCATGAGCAGCAAGCCGATCAAGCCGCTCCGGCAGCTGCAAACGTCCGGGCCCAGGAACCTCGACGTCAGTCGCACCGACAAACCGGACGGTTCCAGCACCGTCATCGTCAAGAAGCCGCTGGCAACCGAATGGGACGCGACGGTCGGCGCCGATCTCAATCTCGCCGCGACGCCGCCCGCAAGCTATGGGCCCGACTTGCCGTCGTCGGCGACGGCCAACAATGCCGGCTCCGGTGTCGCCTGGGCGTCGATTGGCTTACCCAACATCGCTTCGGTCAATGCGCGCGTCGATCCGGCCAACGATCAGGGCAAACTCGGTGCCACAATCAAGCGATCGATCCCCGTCGGCAGCAAACTGTCCGTGACCCTGCAGAATACTTATTCGGTGACCGAGACCTTGAGCGCGTCCGCAACGCCCTCATCCAATCCATTGCTGATGGCGCCGCCGCCGGTTACGGGAACGACCCCGACGCAGGTCTGGGGCAATGAAAAAACCGTCAAGGTCGATGTGCTGTCGACCGGCACCAGCTTCGGCGCCGGACTGGCATCGAACAACATCGATCCGGTTACCCACAATAAATTCAGCGCCGACCAGAAGCTCTACGGTCCACTGCATGTGACGACCGCGGTAACCGATGTCGGCCAGTCGACAAGCAGCAAGAGCATCAGCGCCGGTTTGAAACTGCGCTGGTAGTCCCTTACGCGCGGGCGCCGTACGCATGCGCGGTATGACTGTACTGCCTCCCCACCGAATTGCGCGAGCGCTATTCCGATCCGGCGCAAAGTTTCTTCACGCTACGGCCGCCCTGCCTCAACCCCGCCTCAGTCGCATGCGGCAATCGGCGCGACGGGGGATCGTGAGCGCAAGACGAATTTGCGCCAGTGCAGGAGCGAAACATGTCGGCCATCAGACCCGAGCGGCTTAACCTGGACAGAAGTGTGCCGGAAAAAACCGGACCGGAGAAATTCGCTCCGGATCGGCGCGCGCCGGAAAAGCTGAGCGAGATCGACCAGGCGGCAGCAAATTCATTCGAAGGGGAAATTCGGGAATTCGTCCGACGCGACGTCGCATTCCTGCGCCGGCAGCGAAATGATGTCGAACAGGGCGACGAGCCGGTCACCGACAATCTGAATTCGCTGATCCGGCGCGTCTCAGGCGCCTCGATGGAAGAAATCGATCGCGTCATTCTCGAGCTGCAGGGCGTCCGCGACATGCTGCGCAGTGAAGGTGAGCGGGTCAGCCGCGAGATTGCCGGCTACGCCAGCCTAAGTCATGCGTCGATGACCGCAATGAAGGTCATCGCCGACAGCCTCAAGCAATGGAAGGACGCGCCGATCAACAACGGCTTCCGCAAGACACCCTGACGCCCGTGCAGCGCTACGGCGGCAGCGAAAATCCGGTGGGTAAGCCCGCCGTCCTCGTGGCCGCAACCTGTGGATTACCGGGACAGCCGCGCCGACCGTGCTGCGCATCCGAATCGAGGCCTACAGTGCGCCCGTTCGAAAGCGGTCAGGTCGCATGAGGCCGCTGAGAGTCGAGTTCGCTGCGGCACGCGACAGAAGCGGCCTCGTCTTCGGGCAATCCTCCCACAAACTCGGCCCCGCTCCGGCGGGGCCATTTTACTCAAGCGGTTTGCTTTGCCGGGTCGCTTGGCCGGCTTGCGTCGCCGGTTTGCTTGGCCGGTGCACGACAGCAACGCGGCCGGCGGGGCCGGCGCGGCAGACTAACAAGTGGCGGCTGAAGCTTTAAGTCAGTTGGCGGCGACTTTGCGCGGCAGCGGATAGTCGGCGCTCTCGTAGAGCTGGCGAATGCCGTTGCCGTCGAAGCGCTTTTCCTCGACTTCGAGATAGGCACCAAGCAACAATTCCGGCGGCAGTTCTTCCATGGCAAAGCGAATCGCTTCCGCCGCGGTCGGAAAGCGCTTGTATCCAATCGGTCGCCGCGACTTGCGGCTGCGGCTGGGGAATAGTTCGGACGGGGCACGGTAGTTGATCATCGACATCAGATAAGACTCCTTGCCCCTAATATGGCCCCTAAAGCGCCGAAAATCCAGCGCTTGGGAGCCGCGCATGGCAGGCCCAACGCTGGAAGGGTAAATACAGCGGGTCAAAGACAATCACGATATGAAAGCAAAAGGCGAGCGGCCGGCGATGAACCTGGGCCGCTCGCCGCCTGCAACGGGCGATATTAGTCGCTTAGCTCAGCCACGACTTGACTGGTGACCGGATCCACAAGAACGACGCGCCCGTTTACCACCATGTATTTGTAAGATCGGACTGCGGGCACTTCGACCGCCGCCATATCCGGCACGGAATAGAGTTCCACGTTTTGCGGCACGCGTGCGCCGACACGATATTCGACTGTCGGCGGCGGCGCCGCCTGCACGCGTTCACGCACGATGGTGCGATAGATGGTGCGCCGCTGAACCGGTGTGAGTGCAATCGGCCGCTCGGTCACGATCATCTCGGTTTGGACGGGCTCGCGAATGATCGTCCGCGTCTCGACAGGTTCGCGGGTGATCACCGTGGTCTGCGCATTCGCGGCGCCCGTACCCGCAAGCAATGCCGCCGCGATTGCTGCGTGGCAAAAATATGTCATGAGTTCCTCCTCATGCGTCTGTTGAGAGGAGAAGCAACGCCAGGACGCAAGATACGTTCCTCGCTCAGGTTCCCGGTTTCACAGGGTATGCGGCGGCTCATCGAGCAGCTTGAGCTTTGCAGTGAGCATGGCGATCCGCCGCTCCGCCTCGGCGCGCGTGAGGTGCGGCTTGAATGCGTCCGGTTCGTAGGCATCCCGCGCAAGCTGTCTGAGCAGCGCCTCCTGTTCGGCAGACATCGACAATTCGGGGTCGGGGGTCAAAATACGGGCCATATCAAACTCACAACGGCGACGGCCACCGAGCGGTTCCCGGCCGGTATTGAAAAGGTCTGTAGTCTGAATCATTTAGCGTGAATTGGACTCCTTTCGTTCACGCCGGCGCTGATGGCAGAACTTGTTGCGAGTATGTGACCCGGATTCCACGCCGGCGATTTTCCCGTACGATCGTTCAAAGTTTTTCGTGCAGCGCGACTCGCGAATTGATACCAGCATTGAGGACTCTGATTCGCCGAGGCTCAAGGGATGGTTCTGAAATCATTGTTCGGAATGTCGCTTGCGTTGAATGTCTCTCTCGAAATCTACAATCCCCCGCAACCAGATCCGGCCGCCTGGCTGCAGATGTCGGTGCAACGAAAAGACGCCGCGCTGCTCCCGTATGTCCGGCGGGCGACCGCCTGCATCGTGCACACCGCAACTCACAGTTCGCGCTACAGTGCCAACATGCGGCCAAACGAAATCAATGATCTCATTGTCGACTCGATCGCAGCCTGCTCCCGAACGGTGCGGGCGATGATCGACGCTCATGACCGCATGTTCGGCGTCGGCTCGGGCGAGGCGTTCCTGCTCGGTCCCTATCTCGACGTGCTGCCGGCGGCGGTCGTGCAGGCCAAGGCGTCGCACCGCTAGAGCATTATCCCTTCAGATTGAAACAACCGCTCGTCCCCGCGACCCAGCTTACGCCCGCTTCGCGAGCTACGGCGGGTTTGAGTCCGCCGAAGCGCGGAGCGCGAAGGCGGAATGCGGGAACCCAGGGCAACAGATTGACGACTCGCGACAAGCGGCCCCGGATTCCCGCCTGCGCTGGAATGAGCGGTTGGGGGCCGTGCATCAACCCGATCGGGTCGCGCGCTGGCGATCAGCCAATTCGCGTCACCAGCGCCGGTCTCAGCAACAGCGTGATCGGCAGGGTCAGCAGCACGGCCGCAGCCACCACCATCAGCGTAGCCGGCACGCCAAGGGCGTCGCCGAGCAATCCATATAGCGCCGGCGAAACCGCGCCCGCCCCGATCGTCCCGGTGTAGAAAATGCCGAAGGCGCGCTGACGCCGCGCCGGTTCGACGAGGTCGGGCACAGAGCCATACAACACCGACGAGGTGCCATTGAGCGCGACGCCGACGACGGGCAGCAGCACCATTGCGGACTCGAGTGACAGCGGCAGCAGCGCGACGATGCCGAGCGCCGTCACTGCCTCGGTCAGCCACACCGTCGCCACCGCACCGATGCGTGCGCCGATCATGGCGCAGACCAGCTTGCCGGCCGCTCCGCCGGCGAACACCAGTGTGAGCCCGAGACCGACGGTCGGCAGGCTCGCGCCTTTCGACGTGAGCACGAACGGCAGGAACGTGAGAAACGCCATGCGGGTGGCGCTGTCGAGCACGCCGATCGACAGCAGCAACGGAAATCCATAGTGGCGCAATCGCGAGCCGCTGACGGCGCCGGCCTCGCTCTTGCGCGGTGGTATCGCGACATCGGCAAAACGCGGCATCAGCATGAAGATAACGATCGCCGCCAGCATCCCGATGCCGCCCAGCAGCATCAACGCCTCGCGCCATGGCAACACGACGAACAGCAGGGAGGCCGTGGCAGGCAGCGTCATCTTGCCGATGTCACCGGCGAAATTGTAGGTGCCGAGCGCCTTCAGCGACCGCGCGCCGGCGAATGCATGTGCGATGAGTGACGACGCAAGCGGGTGCTGCGTGCTGGCGCCGAGTCCGCCGACGAACAGCGCCGCCACCAGCATGGGGACGCCATTGCTCATGCCGGCAAGACTGTAGCCAATGCCGGCGAGCGCGGTGCCGAGCGCCAGGACCAGCGGCGCGCCGAAGCGTTCGGCAAGATACCCCGATGGAATCTGGAAACCCGCAAGCGCGCCCGAGAATACCGTCTTCATCAGGCCGAGCGCGGCAAAACCAAGCCCGAATTCGCTCTGCCAGATCGGAAGCATGACGTAGATCAGATCGGTATAGCCGTCATGCAGCGCATGCGCGCCGAATGCGACACCGGCCGCACGCCGTTCATCGCCTTTCGTCCGGGCAGCTGCGTCGTCACTTGACACGCTCATGACCCCTCCCGGCGCCGCTCGACAAAGGTCGTGCTCAGAAACGATATCACCGGCTCGCCGTTCTGATTGATGCCGGTCGACAGGATTGTCATCAACCCCATGTCCGGCCGGCTGTTCGAAACGCGGGTCTCGACCACCTCGCTGCTATAGTCGATCGTGTCGCCAACAAAGACCGGCTTGAGCCATTTGAGCTCGCGGAACCCGAGCGCAGGTCCGATACCGGCGACCGGTTCGCCCCGCGCCCGCGCATGCTCCGTCAGGCGGCGGCGATAGTCGACCATCAGCCGCATCCACACCACGGCGGTGTGCCAGCCCGACGCGCACAGGGCGCCGAAATGCGATCGGGCGCCGGCTTCTTCGTCGACGTGAAACAGTTGCGGGTCGAAGCGCGTGGCGAAAGCCTTGATATCGTCGGCCGTGAACGTGTGGCGGCCCACCGGAAACCTGTCGCCGACGCGAATATCCTCGAAAAATCTCATGCACCCGGCCCCCGGTTGCGGCGGCCGAACATATGGGTCGTGGCCAGCGTCATCAGCGCCACGTCGGCTTCATCGAGCATCTCGTAGAAGATTTTGACCAGACCCATCTCGGGCCGGCTCCGGGAGGCGCGGGCTTCGAGCACGCTGGCGCGCACACGGATTTGCGTGCCGGGCCTCAGCGGTTTGAGCCAGCGCACTTCGTCGACACCGGGGCCGCCCATGGAACTGGAATTGAGCACGAAGCCGTCGGCGATGATGCGCATGAACAAGCAGCAGCAATGCCAACCTGAGGCGCCGAGGCCACCGAGCAAAGTCGCGCTGGCGGCCGCTTCATCGAGATGCATCGGCTGCGGATCGAACTCCGCGGCGAAAGCGATGATTTCCTCGCGCGTCACCAGCCGCGGGCCGTAGATCGTGACCGCGCCCGGCTTGAAATCTTCCCAGTGGAGCTTCGGCATGGCGGGCAATCTAACAGATACAGCAATGCTCAGTTGGCAAACCTGAAATGCATCACGTCGCCGTCGGCGACCACGTAGTCCTTGCCCTCGAGCCGCATCTTGCCGGCTTCCTTTGCGCCGGTCTCGCCGCCGCCGGCGATATAGTCCGCGTAGCTGATGGTCTCGGCGCGAATGAAGCCGTGCTCGAAATCGGAGTGGATCACGCCCGCGGCCTGCGGCGCCCTGGTGCCGTGCGTGATGGTCCAGGCCCGCGTCTCCTTCGGGCCGACGGTGAAATAGGTGACCAGGTGCAGAAGCGCATAGCCGGCGCGAATGAGGCGATCGAGCCCGGTCTCCTTTAGTCCCACGGCTTCAAGAAATTCCGCGCGTTCGGCGGCCGGCAAGGTGGCGATTTCCGACTCGATCTTGGCCGAGATCACCACCGCGACCGCGCCTTCTTCTTTCGCGCGTTGCTCGACCTTGCGGGAAAATGCGTTGCCCGAGGCGGCCGATGCTTCGTCCACATTGCAGGCATAGAGAACGGGCGCCGACGTAAGCAGGCCAAGTGAGTGAAACAGCTTTTCCTCTTCGGGCTTGCGCTCGACCAGGCGCGCCGGCTTGCCTTCGCGCAGCAGCACAAGCGAGCGCTTGATCAGGTCAAGCATCTCCTTGGCCTGCTTGGCATCCTCGCCGGTGCCTTTGGCTTTCTTTTCCAGGTTGTCGACACGCTTTTCCAGGCTCTCGAGGTCGGCCAGCATCAGTTCAGTTTCGATGGTTTCGATATCGGCAATCGGATCGATCTTGCCTTCCACATGAGTGACGTCACTGTCTTCGAAGCAGCGGACCACATGGACGATGGCGTCCACCTCGCGGATGGTCGCCAGAAACTGATTGCCGAGCCCCTCGCCCTTGGATGCGCCGCGCACCAGGCCGGCGATATCGACGAAGGTGATGCGCGTCGGAATAATCTGTTCGGACTTGCCCAGCACGGCGAGCTTGTCCAGCCGTGGATCGGGGACGGCGATCTCGCCCACGTTCGGCTCGATAGTGCAGAACGGATAGTTGGCGGCTTGCGCCGCCGCCGTCTGCGTGAGCGCATTGAAGAGCGTCGACTTGCCGACATTCGGCAGGCCGACGATGCCGCATTTGAATCCCATGGAAATGTCCGCGTCCGGTTGTTCACATTGTCAGTCGGAATCAGGCGCTTCCTCGCTGCCGCCGAAGCCCTTGGCGTCCATGGCGAGATGCACCCGATTCTGGAAGGTCGAGTCCTTGCCCTCGACCAGCAGCCCGGCATTGTCGGCGACCACGCCGCAGAGCGCCTCCACCCAAGGCCAATCGCTCTTGGCAAAATCCTGCAACACGTAGCGTTCCATCAGGTTCTTGTCGCCGGGATGGCCGACACCCATGCGCACGCGGCGGTAGTCGTTGCCGATGTGCTCGGAGACCGAACGCAAGCCGTTGTGCCCGGCATTGCCGCCACCGGTCTTCACGCGCACTTTGCCCGGAGGCAACTCGGCTTCGTCGTGGAACACAACAACCTTGTTGGATTCCAACTTGTAGAATTGCGCGGCCTCCTGCACCGCGCGGCCTGACTCGTTCATGAAGGTACCGGGCAGCAGCAACAGCACTTTCTCGCCGCCGATTACGCCCTCCACCGCCACACCCTGAAATCGCCGCCGCCACGGCTTGATGTCGTGGCGGCGCGCAATTGCCTGGACCGCCATGAAACCGATATTGTGCCGGTTTTCAGCGTATTGCGGGCCGGGATTTCCGAGACCGACGAAAAGCAGCATGGCGCCGCCGCAGGTTCAGTTTTTCTGGCGCATGATCTTTTCCGAAAACCGGTACCCGCTTTTCGGGATCATGCGCCACAAAAGCGCGAACGCCGGAGAACAGGCGGCGAGACGCCGCCTCACTTCTTGTCGGACTTCGCCGGCGCGGCGGCGGCGGGCGCACCGCCCGCAGCCGGAGCACCACCAGGTGCCGCACCGGGCGCTGCGCCTGGGGCAGCACCGGGAGCCGCACCTTCGGCGCCGGGCGCCACGCCCGCTGCCGCAGCGGCAGCCGCAGCAGCGGCGGCAGCGGCGGCCGCTTCGGCGGCGGCCTTCATTTCCTCGGCGTAACCCGACGGCGGCACCACCGTGACCAGCGTGATGTCGCCCTGGGCGAGGACGCGCGTGTTCGGCGGCAGCGTGACGTCGCTGAGATGCTTGGAATGATTGATCTCGAGGCTGGAAATGTCGACGTCAATCGACTCCGGAATGGCGTCGGCCGGGCACATCACGTCGATCGTGTGGGTGACGATGTTGACCGCGCCGCCGCGCTTGACGCCGGGCGACTGGTCGGCATTGAGCACATGCACGGCGACCTTCACGCGGATGGTGGCGCCTTCCGCGACGCGGAGGAAATCCACGTGCATCGGCAGGTCCTTGATCACGTCGAGCTGGAAGTCGCGCGGGATCACGCGATGCTTGGTGCCGTCAACGTCCAGACTATAGAGCGTGGTGAGGAAGCGGCCGCCATAGATGCGCTTGCGCAGCTCATCATGCTCGATCAGCACCATCACCGGGGGCTTGTTCTCTCCGTAGATCACGCCCGGCACTCGGCCGGAACGACGCGCAGCCCGAGCGGCCCCCTTGCCGCCTTTCGGGCGCACCGTCGCCTTCAATTCCTGGACGGTCGCCATTTTGAAACCCTCGTCTAAGCCAATGGAAAAGGCGGCTTTTTCCGCCGCCTGCGAACGCGGCAAGCCTCCAGGGGTGCCGGGGGCCGCGTTTCGCGCGGGGTTATAGCGGCGCAGGTCGCAAAGGGCAAGGAAGGCCCCGTCAGGCGGCTATTGCGGCCGGAAATGACTATTCGTCGGCGGCGTCTTTGGATTTCTCGCTCGCGCCCTTGGCCTTCTTAACGGCTTTGCCAGAGCTCTTGCGCTCCAGGGCCTCGATCCGCGCCTTCAGCGCTTCATTTTCCTCACGCGCCAGCCGCGCCATCTCCTTGACCGCCTCGAATTCCTCGCGCGAAACCACGTCGAGGTCGCGCAGGATGCGCTCGGCCTGGCTGCGAAACAGGGTGTCGAACTCGCGCCGCACCCCTTGTGCAACCCCGGCCGCGTCGTTCATCAGGCGCGCAAGCTCATCGAAAAAGCGGCTGCTGGTCTGGGTCATGCCTGCCCTCCGGTCCCCGCAACAATGGCGACCCGGTCATCCCGCCGCAAGAGGCGGCATGCTACCACTGGCCGCGATTGGATTCACCAAGGGGCGCATTGATCAGGAGACGCAATGCCCTTGCTCGTCATTCGATTTCCCGCCTTCGATCCGGTTCTCGTGCATCTGGGTCCATTTGCCATCCGCTGGTACGCGCTGGCCTATATCGTCGGCATCCTGCTCGGCTGGGTGTACGCCCGTGCGCTGATCCGCAATGAGAGACTGTGGGGCGGCAAGGCGCCACTGACCGTCGTCGACTTCGACGATTTCGTTCTGTGGGTGACGCTCGGCATCATCCTGGGCGGCCGTATCGGCTACGTGTTGTTCTACAATCTGCCGCACTTCGCCACTCATCCGCTGGAGATCGTGCAACTGTGGAACGGCGGCATGTCGTTCCACGGCGGCTTCACCGGCTGCGTGCTCGCGGTGGTGCTGTTCGCCCGCAAGCGCGGCATTCCGATCCTCTCGCTCGGCGACCTGACATGCGCGGTCGGGCCGATTGGATTGTTCCTCGGACGCATCGCCAATTTCATCAACGGCGAATTGTGGGGACGGCCCACCGACGTGCCATGGGCCATGGCGTTTCCCGGCGCCGGACCGCTTGCGCGGCATCCGAGCCAGCTCTACGAGGCGGGACTGGAAGGGCTGCTGCTGCTCGCCCTGCTCTGGCTGCTGATGCGCGCCGGTGCGCTCAAGCGGCCGGGCATGATCATCGGCTGCTTCGCGGCGTCCTACGCAATCGCGCGTTCATTTAGCGAATTTTTCCGCGAACCCGACGCGCAGCTCGGATTCCTCTGGGGCGGCGCGACCATGGGGCAGTTGCTCTCGGTGCCGCTGTTCCTTGCCGGCATCGCCTTCATCGCTTATGCGCTGAAGCATCCATTGCGGAGCGGCTGATGGAAGAGCGCTCGCCGCTGGAGACCGAAATTCGCCGACGCATTCAGGCGGCGGGCCCAATGCCGGTCGGCGAATACATGGCGCTGTGTCTCGGCGACCGCGAGCACGGCTACTACACGACGCGCGATCCGCTCGGCGAACGCGGAGATTTCATTACCGCGCCGGAAATCAGCCAGATGTTCGGCGAACTGATCGGCATCTGGATGGCGGCAGTCTGGAAGTTGATGGGCGAGCCGGGAAACCTGCATGTCATCGAGCTCGGCCCCGGCCGCGGCACATTGATGAGCGATGCGCTGCGCGCGGCGCAGGTATTGCCGGACTTCCGCAACGCTCTCGCGGTGCACCTGATCGAGATCAGCCCCGCACTGCAGGCCAAGCAGGAGCGCATGCTGCAAGGTCAGTCGACACCAGTGTTCTGGCATGCCGCGTTCGACGCCGTGCCGGGCGGTCCCGCCATCATTATAGCCAACGAATTCTTCGATGCGCTGCCGGTCAACCAGGCAGTCAAGAGCACGGACGGCTGGCACGAGCGCCAGATCGAGATCAATGCTGAGGGAAATCTCGCCTTCGCCATTGCACCCGAACCGATTCCGCTCTTTGACCGGCTTCTGCCGCCGGCGGTGCGCAATGCTCCGGAGCAGTCGATATTTGAGTGGCGCAACGACACCCTCGCGATGCAGATCGGACGCCGCATCGCCGCCGAGGGCGGCGCTGCACTTGCGATCGATTACGGCCACGCACAAAGCGCCGCCGGTGAAACGCTCCAGGCCGTCGGCCGGCATGCCTATGTTGACCCGCTGACAGCGCCCGGCACCGTCGACCTCACGGCGCATGTGGATTTCCAGGCGCTGGCGCGGGCAGTGGAGGCAATGGGCGCGAACGGCTTCGGGCCAATCGATCAATCGCAATTTCTGCGCAATCTCGGGATCGAGACCCGTGCCGCCGCGCTCAAGGCCAAAGCGTCTCCGGCCGCGGCCGCAGCGATCGACCTGACCGTGGCGCGCCTGATCGGCCACGGCCGCACAGACATGGGCGCCCTGTTCAAGGTCGCCGCTTTCACGCACCCGAATCTGGGCACGCCGCCCGGATTCGCGTAAAGAACCTGGCTCATGTTGCAGGCCGCATCCCTGTCCAGGCTCGCGCGCATACGCCATGCATTCTTCACGCGCACAGGCGGTGTGTCGGAGGGCGTCTATGCCACGCTCAATGGCGGCGTCGGCTCCAATGATGCGCCTGCCAAGGTTGATGAAAATCGCGCCCGCATGGCAGCGGCATTGGGTGTCGCGTCCGACCGCCTGCTCACCGCCTATCAAATCCATTCACCCGAGGTGGCGATCGCCGAGCGTCCCTGGACACGTGAGAACCGGCCTCGCGCCGATGCCATTGTCACGCGCACACCGAAACTTGCCATCGGTGTATCGACTGCCGATTGTGGACCGCTGCTGTTCGTCGATGCACAAGCTGGCGTGATCGGTACGGCGCATGCCGGATGGCGCGGCGCATTCGGCGGCGTCATCGAAGCAACGGTCGCCGCCATGGAAAAACTCGGGGCGAAGCGCCAGCGCATCGCTGCAGCGCTCGGTCCAACCATCCGCCAGCCGAACTACGAGGTTGGGCCGGAACTGGTGGAGCGCTTCGTGGCGGCTGACGCGACCAATGAACGTTTTTTCACCATCTCGAAACGCGCCGGGCATGCCATGTTCGATCTCACCGGATACATCGGGTCCCGCGTTCAGCGCGCCGGTATATCGGAATTTGAGGACCTCGGCCTTTGCACCTATGCCGAGCCCGAGCGCTTCTTCAGCTACCGTCGCATGACCCGCCTGGGCGAATCCGATTACGGCCGCCATATCAACGCAATTGCGCTCGTTGATTGATTGACGTGTTTCTCTCCGCCAAGAGATTCAAGGCTGGTCCCGACTGGACTCGCGGCCACCCTTGCCGCTACGGTTTGTCAGGGCCGCGGGGCATTGACGCAAAAAGAACAAGGCCCGAGGGGTGTCGATGGAGTGGACTCGGGGTGTTTGCGCCTTGCGCGCGTTGGCGTGTGTCGTGTCGCGGCCGCGTTTGTCGTTGGCCGCCGTCTGCGCGCTGGCGCTGGCCGGCTGCAGCGTCGAAGGTCGGCCTGATGCCTCGGCCGCGCAGCCGCGCGGCGCCACCGTTGCGTTTGATTCCATTGACGGCCCGCCGCCCGGCCAATTCCAACAGCTGGTGCAAGATCTCAATACGGAGGCGCAGTCGCGCCAGCTCGCCGTGCTGTCACGGGAGACTCCGTCGGCCTATCGCGTGCGCGGCTATCTCGCCGCCAAGGTGGTGAAGGGGCAGACCACGATCTCGTGGGTCTGGGATGTTTTCGACAGCGAGCAACGCCGCGCGCTGCGCATCGAAGGCGAAGAGACGGCGAGCGGGCGGCATAGCGACGCCTGGGCCGCCGCCGACAGCGCCATGCTCGGACGCATCGCCAGCAGCAGCATGACGCAGCTTGCCGCCTTCCTGACCTCGCCCGAGATTTCGCCGGGCGGATCCGCTCCGTCCGGCGAGGCGCAATTGGTGCTGGCATCAACGCAGGATTCCTCACCTGAAGCGGCCGGCATTTTCCGCATCTTCCAGGCCCATGCCGATCCCGTACCGGAGGAGGCTGCCGGGGGGCCAGCGGCCGCCGAGCCTGTCGCCGATGAGGTCCCCTTGCCGCGCCGCCGACCGGGTCTGACAACGGCAGTATCGGCCCGTGCGACCGTGACGCTGGCGGCGTCCAGCCGCTAAGGCCCAAGATCGCATTCATCCTGCCGACAAAAGTCTCGGGACATTCATTTCGAGTCGTATTGCCCGACCCTCCCTGCCTTGTTATGACCACGCCGCTTCTCCAAAGCGCCAGGTAACACGAGGACGTTTGAGATGTCGGGCAAGAACGGAGCAATCAAGCTCGTCGCCGGCAACTCGAATCCCGCGCTGGCGCAGGCGATTGCCGAATATCTCAAGACCCCGCTGACCAAGGCGGTGGTGCGGCGCTTCGCCGACATGGAGGTGTTCGTCGAGATCCAGGAAAATGTGCGCGGCGCGGACTGTTTCGTCATCCAGTCCACTTCATATCCCGCCAACGACCATCTGATGGAATTGCTGATCATCATGGACGCGTTGCGTCGCTCCTCGGCACGCCGCATTACAGCAGTGATCCCCTATTTCGGCTATGCCCGACAGGATCGCAAACCGGGACCGCGTACGCCGATCTCGGCCAAACTGGTCGCAAACCTGATTACCCGGGCCGGCGCCGACCGGGTCATGACGCTGGACCTGCATGCCGGACAGATCCAGGGTTTTTTCGATATCCCGACAGACAATCTCTATGCCTCACCGGTGATGGTGCGCGATATCCGCGAGCGCTTCCAGCTCGACAATGTGATGGTGGTGTCGCCCGATGTCGGCGGCGTGGTGCGTGCGCGCGGATTGGCCAAGCGCATCAATGCACCGCTTGCCATCATCGACAAGCGGCGCGAGCGCGCGGGAGAATCCGAAGTGATGAACGTGATCGGTGATGTCGCCGGCTACACTTGCTTGCTGGTGGACGACATCGCCGACTCCGGCGGCACCCTGGTGAATGCTGCAGAAGCATTGCTCGAGCAGAAGGCCAAGGCAGTCTACGCCTATATCAGCCACGGCGTTCTGTCGGGCGGTGCGGTCGCGCGCGTCGCCAAATCGCGGCTGAAGGAATTGGTAATCACGGACTCGATTCAACCGACCAAGGAAGTGCTGGCCGCCGGTAATATTCGTGTGCTCGAAATTTCCACGCTGATCGGCGAAGCGATTGGGCGCACCGCCACCGAAGAGTCGGTCTCGAGCCTGTTCGACTGACTCCTGGCGAGAACAAAACGGAATCGATTGCCGGCGCGGATTCAGCAGGCAAAGTTATCCACCAAAGATTCAATTTGCCGCAGCATTGGCTGTGGAGATTCCGGTTCGCACGGTTGCCTATGACACGCAAATCACGGCTCATTGGCTCGCGAAACGGCCTTTCGCGGGCTGAATTGAGCGGGTTATAGTCGGTTGGCCCGGTGATTCGTTCCCGTCGTCAAGGGCACCTCGTAATCCCTGCGTCGATATCGGTTCGTTGCGGCTGCTCCGTTGCGTGCCGTGCGCGTACGGTGGCGTGCGTTTCCCCTCGCTCCATTCGGCAATGCGGAGACGTCATGTCCCAGATCGGCTACGCGGACGAACCACGAATCAATCCCCTCGACGTGGTCGAACGGCTGGCGGCTGGCAACGACTGGTCGTTCGAGCGCGCCAGCGATGACGAGATCACCATCCTTGTGACCGGCAAGTGGACTGACTACCAGGTTTCATACACCTGGATGGGTGACATCGAGGCGCTGCATCTCGCCTGTGCCTTCGACCTCAGGGTACCTGAGCGCCGCCGCGCCGAGGTACAGGGACTGATCAGCCTGATCAACGAGCGGCTGTGGGTCGGCCATTTCGACCTGTGGGTGACCGAAGGCATTGTGATGTTCCGCAACGCGCTGGTGCTGGCGGGCGGTGTCGAGGCCTCCGGCAAACAGTGCGAGGCATTGCTGGGCACGGCGCTTGATGCCTGCGAGCGCTATTTCACCGGTTTCCAATTCGTGGTCTGGGCCGGCAAGGGCGCACGCGAAGCGCTCGACGCCGCCAGTTTCGAGACCTCGGGCGAGGCATGATGGCGCCTTTGCATGCCCTATCCCCTCTTGTCATGCCCCGCGAATGCGGGGCATCCAGAATTCCGATACGCTGAAGGTTGATCTCAGCGACAGTGGATACTGGCACATCCGCATGCGCGGATGATGACAGCGGAGAGAGTTATGGCCGCTCGCAAGCCGCAACCGCTTCATTCAATGGGCAAGCTGGTCCTGCTCGGCGCCGGCAAGATGGGTCATGCCATGCTGGACGGCTGGCTGGCGCGTGGACTCAATCCGCGCAAGATTACGGTCATCGAGCCGCAGCCGGGAAAAACGATCAAGGCGCTGACGCGTCGCGGGCTCAAGCTCAATACAAAGGGCAAATCCGACGCGGCGTCGGCCGTCGTAATAGCGGTAAAGCCGCAGACCGCGCCAGAGGCCTTGCCGGCGCTCGCAGCTCACATCGGCAAAACCACCTTGGTACTTTCCATCATGGCGGGCCGGACCATCGGCTTTCTGCAGCAGTCGTTGCCGCAGGCCACGGCCATCGTGCGCGCCATGCCGAACACACCGGCTGCCGTCGGCCGCGGCATCACGACGGCTTGCCCCAATGCCAGGGTCTCGGCGCGCCAGCGCAAACTCGCGGCCGATCTGCTTGCCGCCATCGGCGCGGTCGAATGGGTGGCCGACGAATCGCTGATGGACGCCGCCACGGCCTTGTCCGGCTCCGGCCCGGCCTACGTCTTCCTGCTGGCCGAGGCCATGACCAAGGCCGGCATCGCGGCGGGACTCCCGGCAGACCTTGCGAGCCGCCTCGCACGCGAAACCGTTGCTGGTTCCGGCGAGTTGTTGCGCCGCTCGGATCTCGACGCAGCCACGCTGCGACAGAACGTCACTTCGCCCGGCGGTACCACCGCTGCCGCGCTTGAGGTGCTGATGGGACCGGACGGCTTCGATGCGTTGCTGACGAAAGCCATTGCCGCGGCCACACGGCGCGGCAAGGAATTGGCGGGGTAGCGTTCAACAAACTCCTCTTCACCTCTCCCATGGGGAGAGGTCGGCGCACGCAGTGCGCCGGGTGAGGGGTTAGGGCATATCGAGCGTCACTTGCCCCCTCACCCCAACCCTCTCCCCAGTCGAAGTCGGATATATCCGACTTCGACCACTCAATAATGCCGAACTCGGGTAAACCCGAGTTCGGGTGGGGAGAGGGAGCCCGGCCAAACCCGCCGCACCGCATGCCCTAGAACCGGCACCTTTGCGGGCCTAGATTTAGGACAAATGCACAATCCGCATGGAGGCCGCTATGGCCCGCAAGTCCAAACGCACACGCAAAACCCCTGCCGCACCGCCGCCCCGCGGCGCTTCCGACCGCGACAAGGCGATCGACGCCCTGATGGCACTGCTTGCCGAACACTCCCTCGACGAGATCGGGCTGGCCGAAATCGCCGGCCGTGCCGGCCTGAAACTTTCGCAACTTCGCGCGGAGTTCGGCTCGGTGCTCGCTATTTTCGCGGCACACATGAAGGATATCGACCGCGCCGTGCTGGCCGGCGGCGACGCCGACATGGCTGAGGAGCCGGCGCGCGAGCGGCTGTTCGACGTATTGATGCGGAGGCTGGAAGCACTGGCGCCCTACAAGGAAGCGGTCCGGTCTGTGTTGCGCTCGGCGCGCTGCAAACCTGGTCTCGCACTCGCGCTCAACGCCATGGCGGTGCGCTCGCAGCACTGGATGCTGGAGTCCGCCGGCATCAACACCTCCGGCCCGCGCGGCGCCCTGCGTACACAAGGTGCGGCTCTGATGTTTGCTCGCGTGCTGACGGTATGGGTTGATGACGAGGAGGAAGGTCTTGACCGCACGATGGCCGCGCTCGACCGCGGCCTTGCCAGTGCCGAGCGCTGGGCCGGCTTCGTCGACGATCTGTGCGCGATTCCGAAATGCGTGTTGCGCGGGCCGCGCCGGCGGCGGCGTTATCGTGACGAAGAAGAGCCCGAGGCAGCCTAGCGACGCCGCCACACGCCCCCGCTCATTCCCGCGCAAGCGGGAATCCAGAAAACAGGCGGGATTGGATCGTTAGACCGGCACGCGCACCGTGGCGCGCAATCCGCCGAGCGGGCTGTCGCCAAGCATGATGTCGCCGCCATGCGAGCGTGCGATGTCGCGCGCGATCGCAAGCCCCAGGCCGGTGCCGCCCTCGTCCTGATTGCGCGCATCGTCCAGCCGCAGGAACGGCTTGAATACCTCCTCGCGCAAATCCGGCGCGATCCCCGGCCCGTCGTCGTCCACGGTGACGGTGAGCCAGCGGTGATCACGGTGCCCGGTGATGGCGATCGAGGGCGCGAAGCGCGAGGCATTCGACACCAGATTGCCGAGGCAGCGCTTGAATGCGGCTGGCCGCACGGTGACGATCGGCGGCCCGTGAAAGTCCACGCTTGTCTTGTGACCGTGACGCTCGGCGTCGAGCCGCAGTTCCTCGAGAAACGCCGCCATGTCTGTCGGCGCCGCCAGTTCACCCAGATCGCCACGTGCAAAGGCGAGATAGGCCTCCAGCATCCTCGCCATTTCGTCCACGTCACGTTTCATCGCTTCGACTTCGGGACTGTCGCCGAGCAGCGCAAGCTCGAGCTTGAATCGCGTGAGCACGGTGCGCAGGTCGTGCGACACGCCGGCCAGCATCGCGGTGCGCTGCTCGAGGCTGCGCTCGATACGAGTCTTCATTTCGATGAAGGCCTGCGCCGCACGTCGCACTTCGCGCGCGCCGCGCGGCCGGAAATTCGGTACTTCCCGGCCCTTGCCGAAGCTCTCGGCCGCATCCGCCAGCCGCAAGATGGGCTTGATCTGGTTGCGCAGGAAAATAATGGCCACGCTGATGAGCACGAACGCGGTGCCGACCATCCACAGCAGGAAAATCTCGGAATTCGAGGCATAGGCCGCGCTGCGCCGCGCCAGCACGCGCATCACGGTCTTGTCGAGCTGAATGCGAATCTCGACCAGCGCCGACTTGCCAACGGTGTCGATCCAGAACGGACGGCCGATCTGTTTGCGCAACTCTTCCGAAAGAGTCTGGTCGAGCAGCGAGAAGAACGGCTTCGGCCCCGGCGGCGGCATGTCGCTCAAGGGCAGGAAATCCACGACCAGGCCAAGCCGATCCTGCGCGATGCGCCGGATCTGGGCCTTATCGGCATCCTGCGGGTAACCGCGGTATACGTCGATCAACGCGGCAATGTCCTGCACCACGCCGGCCGACAGGCGCTGGGTAACAAGCGTCCAATGGCGCTCCATGAAAACAAATGCGACCACCGATTGCAGGATCACCATCGGCGCAATGATAATCAGCAGCGCGCGGGCATAGAGGCCTTTCGGCAGCACGCCATTGAGCCAGTGACTCATGCGCCGCCAGCCTTCGTTGACGCGACCGACGGCGGTACGCAGGCCGCGCACGGCGGCGATACCGATGTCCATGCTGGTCATGTGGTGATCACCAGCCGGTAACCGATGCCGCGCACCGTCTGCACGAACAGGGGATTGGCGGGGTTGCGTTCGATTTTGCGGCGCAGCCGGTTGACCAGAACATCGATGGCGCGCTCGCTGACGGTGCCACTATTGCCGGCGAGCGCCTGGCGCGACACCGTTTCACCCGGCGTGGCAGCGAGGACGCGCAGCATTTCGCGCTCCCGGTCGGTCAGCTTGATGATCTCCTCGCCCTTGCGCAATTCGCCGCGCACCAGGTGATAGACGAACGGACCAAAACGGACGGATTCCGCCACGGGCGCGGCGGCTGGCTGCGTGCGCTTGAGGATATTGGCGATGCGCAGCGACAGTTCGCGCGGTTCGAAGGGTTTCGACAGATAGTCGTCGGCGCCCATCTCCAGTCCCTTGATCCGGCTTTCGGCAGCGTCACGCGCCGTCAGCATCAGGATCGGCACGCTGGATCCGCCACGGATTGCCTTGGCAAAATCGAATCCGGATTCTCCCGGCATCATCACGTCGAGAATGAGCAGATCGAAGCTCAGATTGTTCAGCTTGGCGCGAGCGTCCGCTGCAGTATCGGCCGTACTGACACGATAACCTTCGCCGGCGAGGAAGCGCGACAACAGATCGCGGATGCGGCGATCGTCATCGACCACCAGCAGATGCGGCGCATCATCGGGAAGCGCAGCGGGCAGCATCATCGGCGTGCCTCCTCGCGTCAGCCTCGGAGTTTGGCACGGTCGGCGCGTGCGATCAGCCGCAGCACGCCCTCGCGATTGTCGATGTCGATCATGGCGGTCAGAAAGCGGCGCGCGGCATCATGCGCACCGGGGCCGAGTTCGCCGAAGGCCCGATTGATGCGTTGCGTCTGCAAGTCCGCAAGTTTGAGTGCCAGTGCCTCACCCTTCGGCGTCACATACAGGAGTCGTTGGCGGCGATCCTGCGCGCCCTCCTTCTGCACCACGTAACCTTGATCAACCATCTGCTTGAGCACGCGGCCAAGCGACTGCTTGGTGATGTTGAGGATATCGAGCAGGTCGGCGACCTTCATGCCGGGATTGCGGTTGACGAAATGCAGCACGCGATGGTGGGCGCGCCCGAAGCCCAGCTTGGAGAGCACCTCGTCCGGGTCGCCGACAAAATCACGATAGGCAAAGAACAACAGCTCGATGATGTCCCAGATCGGCTCGTTCTGGGCGCCGTCCGGCGCGGCCGAGGCGCCCGGGCGCTCAGCAAGTCCATTCCCCGTAGGTGCAATTTTGGCGCTCAAATTTATGTCAGCCATGTTGACATATTTTGATTTTATGTTACAAAAATCCCGTCAATGACGAAAGGATCGTGCCGAAAGGTCCTCTCCCGGCCACTTAAGACGCTGCCGGGTGGTGCTTTGGCCGGCCGCTCCCACTCTTACCGGGTGTTGCCCTGCGACGCAAAGTGTTGGAATAGGCGCGAAAAATGCGCCATCACGGCGGCAACACCGGCCGCCTGAAAGTCCGAACGGACAAGGCGAAGGAGGAGACCATGGCTGCGCAGTCCTATGACCGGCTCGACGGGGTCATCTGGTATGACGGCAAGCTCGTGCCATGGAACGAGGCGAATCTGCACGTGCTCAGCCACGGACTGCATTACGCAAGCTGTGTGTTCGAAGGCGAGCGCGCCTATGGCGGCGAAATCTTCAAGTCCAAGGAGCATGCCGAGCGGCTCAAGCGCTCGGCCAAGATCCTCGACTTCGAGATTCCCTTTTCGGTCGAAGAAATCGTCGCCGCCAAGAAGCTGGTGGTGGAGAAGAACGGCAAGAAGGAAGCCTATGTCCGCCCGGTCGCCTGGCGCGGCTCGGAGATGATGGGCGTTTCAGCGCAGAACAACACCATTCATCTCGCCATCGCGAGCTGGGAATGGCCAAGCTATTTCGATCCAGACCAGCGTCTCAAGGGCATCAAGCTCGATCTCGCCGAATATCGCCGGCCCGATCCGAAGACTGCGCCCTGCCTCGCCAAGGCCGCCGGCCTCTACATGATCTGCACCATCTCCAAGCATGCCGCCGAGCGCAAAGGCTATGCAGACGCAATGATGCTGGATTGGGAAGGCAGGGTGGCCGAGTGCACCGGTGCCAATATCTTCTTCGTGAAGGACGGCAAGATTCATACCCCGATTGCCGATTGCTTCCTCGACGGCATCACCCGCCAGACCGCGATCGCGCTGGCGCGCAAGCGCGGCATCGAAGTGATCGAGCGCCGCATCCTGCCGGACGAACTCAACGGCTTTTCCGAGTGCTTCATTACCGGCTCGGCAGCGGAAGTGACCGCCGTGTCGGAGATCGCCCATTGGAACTTCAACCCGGGCGGTATCACCCGCACGCTGATGGATGACTACACCACCGAAGTGAAGCCGAAAGGCAAAGCCGCAGCCGCCTGAGGCAGCTGTCACACAGCCGCTGGCGCGTCCACCGGACGCAACAACGTGACATAGCTCACGTGGTTGACTGCGGCGAAGTGATCCATGCGCTCGTCCAGCACGCGATGGCGGCTTTGCGATGCGTGCCGCAGAAGCAGGTCGCCGCTTGCGGTCAAGGCGACGAAGCCAACGTGGAAATAATCCAGATTCGGGCGGCGGGTCACGAAGCCAACGATGTCGCCGTTCATCAGCATATTCTTGTTGGCGAGAAACACGGCGCCCGGAATGCCCAACATTGAAAATCGCCGCTTCCCGAGTGCGCGATGCCAATGGACCGTTTTCTCGATCTCAACCGCCCCATCCATTGCGATCACACGGCAGAGTTTGTTTTCGACGTTGTGCCTGCTCCACTCGAAGAAATAATGATTTCGCTCGTACCAGTTCACGACGCCATTGTGATAGCGGATTTCCCGCAGCCTGGGTTCGAACTCGGCGAAGTTGCGGGCGATGGCCGCAGCGAGCACAGTCTCGCAAAACGTGACGCAATCGAAGCCATCGTCGCGTACGACAAATTTTTCCGGTCGGTACGGGCCCCCGATCAGGGTGTAGCCGCGGTAGCGGGAACCCCGCAGCGCATTGGAAATGTAGTCGATCCGCTGCGAAATATGATCGTAGACACGCGCTTCAACGATCAGGCGTTCAATACGACTTTCGCCGGCCAGCGCAGGGCCGGCCCCCGCCGTCCAGGCTGCACCGCCAGCCAGCAATTGTAGGGCCTGGCGGCGGCTGACGGCGGAAAGGCGCATCATCATCTCTAATCCTTCACCACCACCAGGCGATCGGTGCCGGATTCCGCGGCCCATAACTCGCCTGGCCGGCCGAGCATCTGGCGCACATCGGCGCGCCGCCGGTTGCTCTGGAAGCTTTCGAATTTCTCAGTGGCCGGATCGAAACGTACGATTGCATTGGCGGGCCAGTCGCTGAGCCACACCTTGTCCTTGTCATCCACAAAGACTGCGTAGCAGCCGGATTTGCTCTTCGGCAGGCTCCAGACTTTCCAGCCCTTGGCGATCGGGTCGTATCGGCCGACCTCGCCGGAATTCCAGAAGCTCACCCACAATATCCCCTTGGAGTCCGACCAGATGCGGCGCGGTCCGACACCGGCTTTCGGCGGCTGAATCACAAGCGCATCGCCGCTCACGGTGTCGATTTTGGTGATGTGATCGCCGGCGAGCGATGCATACCAGACCTCGCCATTCGGCGTAGTCGTGATGCCGTAAGGACCGACGCCCTTGGGCGCCTTCCAGGCTTCGACCTTCCCGGTCGCAGGATCAACTCGGCCGTATACGCCGTTCTGGCCAGTGAACCAAAGTATGCCTTTGCGGTCGAAAGTGGCGGTGTTGAGATTGGCGTCAGGAAATTCCTTCGGCAACGGAAACAACTTCACCGCCCTGGTTGCCGGATCCACGCGCGCGATAGCATTCTGCCCGCCGTCTGTGATCCATGCCGCGCGGTCGGGGCCGACGATCACGCCGTGTGGCGCGGAATCCGGCCCCAGCGGAATCTGCATCGTCTTGCCGGTCCTGGGATCGAGAATGCCGAGTGCGCCCTGGTGTTGCGCGGTGTACCAGACATTGCCGTCGGGCGCGGGTGCCACGTCATGCGGGTGCGCACCATGCGGCACCTCAAAGTAGGATACCTGAGCGGCGGGCGCCGGATTAAGGCCGAGCGCAAGAACTGCAACCGCTGCAACGACAATCGGAACCATCTTGGCTCTCCAACGCGAACTTCTATCACATTGGCGTATGGTCTTGCCCGACCTTCTTTCGCCTGTCGAAGCGGTATTCGCGAAAGCGGGAAACACGGCCCCATTTTTCCGTATTACATGCCGGCACGCACTCATTCCGCCGCTCGCCGTCGCCCGCCTGAGACATTCCAACGCTCCGCCGCGGCATCATCCGTCTGCTTGGCCTCGACCCAGGTTTTGGCGTCGGCCTTCTCTACCTGCTTCCAGAACGGTGCGCGGGTCTTCAGATAGTCCATCAGGAATTCGGCGGCCGCGAATGCCGCCTCGCGATGCGACGACGCCGTAGTCACCATCACGATGTCCTCGCCCGGCTCGATGCGCCCGAAACGATGGATGACCGTAATACCGGCAAGCGGCCAGCGCTCCATAGCCTCTGAAACGTGGCGCTTTATTTCGGCCTCCGCCATACCAGGATAGTGCTCCAGTGTCAGAGCGGCGATCGGTTCGTCGCCTTCGCTGCCGCGACAAATGCCGGTGAACGTCACCAATGCGCCGACGTCGGTTCGTCCGCGCCTGAGTGCGGCCGCTTCCGCGGCGACATCGAATGGCTCGCGCTGCAGGCGCACGGTGGCAAGTGCTGTCATGGCGTTAATGTAGCCCGTCCGGCGTCCGCGCGGGAGAGGGCTATCCGCCCGTCATTGGCGGGAAGAATGCGATCTCAGACGCCTTGTTTATCGGCGCCTGCGGCGGCACATGGGTGCGGTCGATGGCTGCCCGGATCACTTTGGGGTTTTCAAAGGCATGGGCATATTCTTCGCCGCGCGAGGAAAGCCAGGACATCAGATCGCCGACGGTAGCGATGCCCGGGGGAAGCTCGATGTCCTCCTCCGGTTTACCAATGCGCTCGCGCACCCAGGCGAAGTAACGCAGTTTCACAGACATTTTTCCTTGAACAAAACGTGATACAAAATCCGGTCACCATTGTTCGGGGCCATGCGCTATTCTTCTATTAAATAGCGCACACCGGCGCGGAAGTAATCCCACCCGGTATAGAGCGTCAGAACCGCCGACAGCCATAAAAGGGTCAGCCCCATTTCCGTGACGATGGGAACGATGAGATCGCCTGCCCGACCGGCGAGCAGGAAGCCAATGGCAACAAGCTGCAACGTCGTCTTCCATTTCGCCAGTCGCGTCACCGGAACACTGACCCGCAATTCGGCCAGGAATTCACGCAAGCCCGAAACCAGAATTTCGCGACAGAGTATGATGATCGCTGCCCAAAGCGACCAACCGCGGATGGTTCCGTCGGCCGCCAGCATGAGCAGGCATGATGCCACCAGCAGCTTGTCGGCGATTGGATCGAGCATACGTCCGAGCGACGATTGCTGCTGCCAGGCGCGCGCAAAATATCCATCGAGGATATCGGTGACGCCGGCTGCGATGAAGATCGCCAGCGCCACCCAGCGCAGCCAAAGGCCGCCGTCCAGCAGGGCCTGCCAATACAGGCAAGCGACCACCGCCGGCACCGCCGCAATACGGGCGTAGGTCAGCAGGTTAGGCAGCGCGAGGGGGCGCGAGCGCATCGGTTCGGTGCTCACGGAGTTCATAGGCGATAGGAATACTCCTCCCGAGGCAAGGTCAACCGGCAGCTGCCGGTTGTTCCCGTTGATTACTGGATCGGCGCCTTGGGCAGTTGGCTCTTGCCCGGCTCCATCACGAAAGTCTGATCGAGCGAATACCATACACCTTTCACGTCGGGCGCCGGTGCCGGCCCGTCATGGCGGACATAGTCGCCGACCAGCGCACGCGTGACACCGAATTGCACGTCAGTTTCCAGCTTGTCGTCGTCATTGACATAGATCTGCGAGATCAGCGTCTTGAAGCCAGGCTTGTAGATCAGGAAATGAAGATGAGCGGGCCGGTAGTTATGCCGCCCGGTAGCACGCACAAGGTCACCTACCGGGCCGTCGACAGGGATCGGATAGCCGGCGGGCTTCACACTGCGAAATCCGAAATGACCTTGCGCGTCGGTGACAAATTTTCCGCGCAGGTTCATTGGCGCTTGCTTGGGATCCTGTTGCTCATAAAAGCCTTCCGGCGATGAGTGCCAGACATCCACTTCCGCGTCGGCAATCGGTGCGCCCTTGGTGTCCTTGATCCAGCAATTGACGAACAGTACCGGGCCCGGCGTCGGCGAGCGAACAATCGAGGCACCGCTTTCGGTGCGCGGGGAATTCATCCGCCAGAACGGACCGAGCAGATTTGCGGTGGTTTCGGTCTGGCCGTTATTGCCGTTGTTGAGCAGGCAGATCAGCGTCGAAAAACCGAGGGAACCGGACATCAGAACGACTTCATTGTGCTTGTCGTCCGTCTTCTGCCCGAGCCTTGCGACATATTCCACCGCGGCCTGGAATTCTTCCTCGGTCAGATGAACGTCGCGAGCGAAGGCATGAAGATGATTCACCAGCGCGATCAGGATTTCCCGCAGACGCGGGGGCTGAGTATTCTTGAAGGCCTCCGTCACCGCTTTGGTGACATCGTCCTGCCGTTGGATGATCATTTCGCGATTCCTCGTCTACTGCGTCGCTGACTCATGGAAGAAGTCATATATCTTTCGCGCAGTCTCCGCATTAATTCCGGGAACCTGGGCGAGATCGGGCAGGCTCGCCCGCTCAATGGCCTTCAGGGTACCGAAATGGCGGAGCAGAGCGCGCTTTCTGGTGGGGCCGATCCCCGGGATTTCCTGCAAGCCGGCCTCGCGGATATCACGTTTTCGCCGTGCCCGGTGTGAGCCAATGGCGAAACGATGGGCTTCGTCGCGCAACCGCTCGATGAAATACAGCAACGGATCGCGCGGCGGCAGCTTGAATGGGCTGCGGCCCGCCATGAAAAATGTTTCGCGCCCGGCGTCGCGATCCGGCCCCTTGGCGATGGCGACCAAAGGGAGATCGGTCACGCCCAGCGCGGCGAGCGTTTCGCTCGCGGCGGTGAGCTGCCCCTGCCCGCCGTCGATCAGCACCAGATCCGGCCAAGGCTGATCGTCACTTTCGCCCGGCTCCCCGGCAACTTCGCCTGCGAGCGCGTCATCGGCCGAAAGCCGCGGACTTTCTTCCAGCAGCCGCTTGAACCGTCGCTGAAGGACCTCGCGCATCATGCCGTAGTCGTCGCCAGGCTCGAGATCCGCGGACCGGATGTTGAATTTTCGGTATTGGTTCTTGCGGAAGCCTTCCGGCCCGGCGACCACCATGGCTCCGACCGCGTTTGTGCCGCCGATATGACTGTTATCGTAGACCTCTATACGACGCGGCTCGCGCGACAGTGAGAATGTCTCGGTCAGCGCCTTCAGCAATTTCTGCTGCGACGACGTGTCTGCGAGCTTTCGCGCCAGCGCCTCGCGCGCATTGGCGAGCGCGTGCTGAACCAGTTCCTTCCGTTCGCCGCGTTGCGGCACGCTGACTTCGACCTTGCGCTCGCTCTTGGCAGTGAGCGCCTCGGCCAGCAGCCTCCGTTCTTCGAACTCGTGCGAGACCAGGATCAGGCGCGGCGGCGGTTTGTCGTCGTAGAACTGCGCCAGGAACGCGCCCAGGATTTCGCCAACGCCGAGCGCGCGGTCGGCCTTGGGGAAATAGGCGCGATTGCCCCAGTTCTGTCCGGTGCGAAAGAAGAATACCTCGACGCAGGTATAGCCTCCGGCCTGATGCGCGGCGAAGACATCGGCTTCCTCGATGGAGCGAGGATTGATGCCCTGGTGCGACTGGATCGCCGATAGCGCCGATAACCGGTCGCGATAAACAGCGGCGTGTTCGTAATCAAGCGCTGCAGCAGCCTTGTCCATTTCACCGGCAAGCTGCTTCTGCACCGACTGGCTGCGCCCGGACAGAAATTCATTGGCCTCGCGTACAAGTTCGGCATAGCCGGCAAAGTCAATCTCGCCGGTGCACGGCGCCGAGCAGCGCTTGATCTGATAGAGCAGGCATGGCCGCGTCCGCGCCTCGAAGAAACTGTCCGAGCAGGAGCGCAACAGGAACGCCCGTTGCAGCGCGTTGATGGTACGATTGACCGCGCCGGCCGAGGCAAACGGGCCGTAATAGTGCCCGAGCCGCGTGCGCGCACCGCGATGCTTGAGGATCTGCGGCGCCCAATGGTCGGACGTGATCAGAATGAAGGGAAACGATTTGTCGTCGCGCAGGAGCACGTTGAAACGTGGGCGCAGGCGCTTGATCAGGTTGGCCTCGAGCAGCAGCGCCTCGGTCTCGGTCTTGGTGGTGACGAATTCCATCGCCACCGTGCCCGAGATCATGCGAATGATGCGGCTATCGTGCCCGGTCGGCCGCGCATAGGCGGTGACGCGCTTCTTGATGTTTTTGGCCTTGCCGACATAGAGCACCTCACCCTTGCTGTCGATCATGCGGTAGACGCCGGGCGAAGGCGGCGCATGTTTGACGGCGCGGGCAATTGCCGCTCGACCGGCGGCGAGCGTGCCGGAAGGCTGTTCGCTACGCTCCGGTTCCGGCAACGAGGACTCTTCATCCTTCTCGCGAAGTTCGCTCTCGGGATCGATGTCTTTTCGGCCGTTCATGGCACACAAGATAATGCGTAGCCGGGCCGGCGCTACTCGGCAACATCGCTGTCGGCCGTGCGCCAGGAAAGATGTTGACCACCGTCGACTGCGAGAGTGACGCCGGTAACGCTCTTTGCTTGCGCCAGGTAGATAACCGCTGCCGCCACATCCTCCGGCGAAGGTCCGTGTTTGAGCGGCAGAGCAGCGGCTTGCGCGGCAAATTGCGCACCGGTCTGCCGTGGGCTCGGAAGCGTTGGACCCGGTGCCACCGCATTGACCCGGACTTTCGGCGCCAGCGCCTGCGCCAGCGTGGTGGTCGCTGCATGCAGCGCGCTCTTGCTCAAGGTGTAGGAGAAGAATTTCGGGGTCGGTTTGAAAACGCGCTGGTCGACCAGATTGACGATCGAGACATCGCTGCCGGCCGGCGCCTGACGGGCGAAGGCTTGAGCCAGGAACAGGGGCGCCGCCAGATTGACGGCCATGGTGCGCTCGAAGTGCGCGCGATCCAGGCCCGCGATCTCGTCGGGTTCGAACTCTGCGGCACTGTTGACCAGCAAGGTCAATGGTCCGAACGCGGCTGCCGCCGGAACGAGCCCGCGCACCGCATCCGCATCCGTGAGATCGGCGAGCACCACCGAACCACGACCACCGCTATCCGTAATCTCGGCAGCAAGTTTTTCCGCCTCGCTGCGAGAGCGGTTGGCGTGCAGCACGACCGCGTAGCCCGCGCGCGCAAGCGCGAGTGTGACGGCGCGGCCGATGCGCCGCCCCGCCCCTGTGATCAGCGCCGCGTGCGGCGTGTCTTTTGTATTGGCATCAGCCATCACGATTTAAGCGATATATGAGCTTTGCCGAAGACCGGCCGCAACCGCTCGCGATCATTTCGCTGTTCCCCCGTGGCCTTGTCATACGCCGTCATGACACCTGCCGCCACCGCGCCGCCGACGCGACAATTATAGTTAATGAAAGCTGAGCGGCCAGAACTGGCACGGGCGGCGCACATGGCTAAGGAATCTTTAGGCATAACGGCCGGCGCGTCGTTAGCGATTCATGACCGCTTAACTTAAAATGCCCGATAAATCCTCCACGAAAATGTCGAACTTTCGCTGATTGCCGGATTTCTCAGCACCGTCATTGCGCATCCAATTCGCGTAACTGGCTGCTCGGCGCTCAGAGCAAGTTGGTGATGGGGCGCTTCACGCCACAGGCGGGAGGCGCGGACGTAAGTGGAGGACGTGATGAAAAAGGCGATCCTGGCGCTGACCGTGACGACCGCTGCCTCCGGCGCGGCCCTCGCGGCCGACATCGTGCGCGGGCCAACGCCATACTATTCGCAGCCTGCGCCGGCCGGCTTTAACTGGACCGGTCCCTATGCCGGCCTCAATGCCGGCTACGAGTGGGGCACGATCACCAACAGCCCCATCGACCCGAATGGTCTCCAGGGCGGCGTGCAAGCCGGCTACAACTGGCAGAGCGGGCAGCTTGTATTCGGTGGTGAAGCGGACATTCAGTTGAGCGGCGCTGATGATACCTTCGCGCCCTACAAGTTCTCCAATCCGTGGTTCGGAACACTGCGCGGCCGCGCCGGCTGGGCGCTCAACAACATTCTGTTCTATGGAACATTCGGCCTCGCCTATGGCGGGATCAAAGGCGAATTCTTTGGGCTGGACGAGAGCAAAACGCATGTCGGCTGGACAGGCGGCGCCGGCATGGAAGTCGGCTTCACACCCAACTGGTCGGCAAAGGTCGAATACCTGTATATGGATCTGGGCAATCGCGCCTACTCGATCACTGGCGTGGACAATGGCCTGGAAACAAACATCCTGCGCTTCGGAGTCAATTATCATTTCTGAGCGGTAATAATTCCACGTGGCTGAAAACCCCGGGCCATCGTGTCCGGGGTTTTCGTTTGCACCACACGGAAGCGTCGGAAGTTATGGTTTCAACATGTAAACGCGTTATTGCAAATTGTTGCAAAGAGTGTTGTTGCAAAAAAACCACCGCCTGAAAGTTCCTGCGGTTTTTCTCATTGAGGACAAATTTTCAACGCTCACGCGCCACACTGGCCCGGCAATCAGCCCACCGCGTGCGCGTCCGGCAGTGCCGACGACGGCGCGTTGAATGGACACAGTGGGGGCGGGTTTCTGGCCGCCTGCGTAAAACGAGGTAAGTCATGAAGAAGATTTTGCTTGCGGGCGTCGGCATTCTGGCCCTGGGCGTGGCATCGGCATCTGCCGCCGACATTCAGCGCCGGCAAATGCCGGCCAAAGCGCCGGCCTACATCGAGCCGCCCTTCAGCTGGACCGGACCTTATATCGGCGTTTATGGCGGCGGGGGATGGGGCAACTCGGAATTCACCTCACCGTTCGCAACCGGCTCGTTCGATATCGACGGCTGGTTGGCCGGTGGAACGCTCGGCTACAATTATCAGATTGGTCAGGTCGTCCTCGGCATCGAAGGCGACGGCGGCTGGAGCAACATTCGCGGCAGCGCGCCATGCGCAGTTACCCTGAGCTGCGAAACTCGCAACAACTGGCTCGCCACTGTGCGTGGTCGCGTCGGCTACGCGTTCGGCCGCTTCCTGCCATACATCACCGGCGGCGTTGCGTTTGGTGATGTCAAAACTTCGATCACCGGTTTGGGCGATGCGCACGATACGCGAGCCGGCTGGACCGTCGGCGGCGGCCTCGAGGCATCGATCGCCGGACCATGGAGCGCCAAGATCGAATATCTCTATGTCGACCTGGGCAATACCAGTTCGTTCCTGGGTTCGGACGCCGATTTCACCACCAATATCGTCCGCGCCGGCATCAATTACCGGTTCTGATCGGCCACATAAACTCGCAATCGCAAAGCCCCGGAGCGAGCTCCGGGGCTTTCGCTTATGCGGACAGGGAACTACGCCGTGACCTTCGTCTGCGCGAATGCCGGTACCTGGGCGGCAAACCGGTCGAGCCAGGCGAAGAGGCGCGGATGATCCTTGTGCCATGTTCCGTCAAATCGCAGATCGCCATAGCCGAGCACGCAGGCGAGCGCGATCTGACCAATATCGGGAACCGGGGTGAGCTGCGGCGGTGACGCTTCCAGGGCCGCAAGTCCACGCATTACCTTGCCGGTCTGACGGTCAAGCCAGGTTTGCGAGCGGATTTCGGGCGGACGGTAGCGGCTCTCGTAGACGATCAGAATGCAGGCATCGAGGATGCCGTCGCACAGCGCCTGCAGCCTGAGCACAGCAAAGCGCGCATCCGGCTTGCTGGGAATGATACGACCACCGCCGGCGAGATGATCGAGATATTCCACGATCACGCGCGAGTCGTAGTAGGCTGTGCCGTCTTCGAGAACCAGTGCCGGAATTTTTCCGACCGGGTTTTGCACGCGGATCGAATTGGCCGGATCATTGAGATCCGTTTCACGCACATCGATCTGTCCGTCGAGCCCGAGCACTGCCGCCGCAATGCGTACCTTGCGACCGAAGGGGGAGGAGGGAGAAGAACGAAGGATCATTGCAAAAACATCCCGCCGCGACAGGCGCGGGAATCAAACCCCGCAGCTTGTGAGGTGAACAATACCGTTCGTGCGGCCGCACGATCTGCGCGGCCGCAAGCCGTTGGTCAGCCAGTGACGACGAGGTTCACTGCCTTTGGGCCTTTGCCCTTTTTGTCCGGTTCGACATCAAAGCTGATACGCTGTCCCTCGTTCAGGCTTTTAAGTCCGGCCTGTTCGACCGCGGTGATGTGCACGAACACATCGCGCCCGCCGTCATCCGGCTTCACAAAGCCATAACCGCGTTCGCTGTTGAAAAACTTCACAACACCGGTTTGCGCCATAGGGAAAACTCCTCTCCCCGTATTGCTCCGCCGCCGGCCCAACGCTCGGCGGCTCGGCCGGACATTCACAATCGGGGAAAGCATCGGCCATGCTTGGGCCTCAGTCACTCCGCCGGCCCCCCACAGGAGGCGGAACGTCACTGCCAATTGGTGAAACTAGACACCAACCCGGGGCCTGTGGAAAGAGGCCAGAATGTCATGGGACGGGCATATGCTCGCCGGCCAGCCAATCGAGCCTGAAGCCGCCTTGACCGTTTTGCCCCAGGAGCTTCGCGAGCTCAGGTAACAGGATGGAAAGCTCATTTTCGAGCGTCCAGGGCGGATTGACCAGGATCAGTCCCGACCCATTGAGCCGAGCCGGATCGGAGATCGGCGCGACTATCAATTCGGCCCGCAAAATCTTGGGAATCCCGAGACGGCGCAACCGCTTGGCCAAGGCATCCGGTTCGCGCCGGCCCTTAACCGGATACCAGAACAGGTAGATCCCGGTTGGCCATTTGCGGTGCGCAAGAGCGAGCCCGCTCGCAAGCTGAGCAAATTCGCGGTCCTGCTCAAACGGCGGATCGACCACTACCAGTCCGCGTCGCTCTTTGGGCGGCACATAGGCCGCAAGCGCTGTCCAGCCATCGATAGCCATCGTCTTGATACGAACGTCGCCGCGCAGATTGGCTTTGAGCGCGGCCGCGGCATTCGGCTCCAACTCGCACGCAATCAGGCGATCCTGCGGTCGCAAGGCGGCACGCGCCAACGCCGGCGAGCCTGGGTAGACCGCCAACCGGCCACGCTCGTTAAGAGCACCGATCACCTCAAGATACGGCGCCAGCAATTCGGCGACCGGAGGCGCGAGCGATGCGGCCTCCAGCCGCTCGATGCCATCGTGCCATTCGCCGCCACGCTTGGCTTCCGGACCGGCGAGATCAAGAGGCCCGCGCCGGCATGGGTATCGATCACGCAAAACGCCGCCGGCTTGCCGCGCAGGTAATGGAGAATTCGGCAAAGCACGGCGTGTTTGAAAACATCGGCAAAACCCCCGGCGTGAAAGGCGTGACGATAGTTCACGGTTTGCGCGGTGCTCCCAAAAGCGCCTGCTCTAACTGCCGCCGCGCATCGCCGGCATTTCGATCCTGTCGCGCCTGCAGGTGCGGTGCACCACCTGGGCGCAGGGGTGAAAAGTAAAGTCCTTGGCAAGACAAAGCCGTACCTCACTCAATCGTTTGCTGTCGCAGTCGATGGCAATTGCGTCACGCGATAAACCCGGATTGGCCTTGACGAAAGCCTCGGCCACACTGTCCGGCGTCACCGCGATCGGTTTGTCGAGCGCAAGAAATTCAGCCGGCACCTTCACCGCCGCGCGCGCCTGACGCACCGTGTCGAAATAGGCGCGCGGCGAGAGTCCCGAGCAGGTGCCGTGGCGATCCCATTCATGAAATACCAGCTGCGGGCTCGGCATCAGGTCGAGCACGCTGTCGACGATCGTGCGGGAGAGCCGGGGCGCCGGCACCTGGCAGTAGGACGGAAAGCCGCGCTCGAATTGCGGCCAAAGCCCATGCACCACGAAGGAGAATGGCCGGCCGGCGCACTGCTGGCCCGGAGCCCGATTGGGCGCACGCTCCCGCGCGGCCGCGCAGAAACTCGGCGACCAGGACAAGGCGAGCACATAGAAATCGAAGCGGCCCGGCGCATCCAGGCGGTCCGCCGCGACAGGCCGGTCCTGAGCAAGCGCGACGATCGCGAAAATGAAGATGAAGCTGATAGCAACAGCAGCGGTGCGTACCGCTTGGTGAACACGCTCACGCAACATGGGCAGTCCCTATCGCAGTCATGCCAAGGTACGGGGAACAAAACGGAAATTGAGCTTTGCCGAAAGTTCCAGGCAAACTTAGCGAAAACTTAAGAACAATACAAGAACAAAATGAAACAAAAAGGGATCGTTTTAGTGGCAAATCTAGGGCAACGCCATCTTGCATCGCGGGTTGTAGGCCCAATTGCGGTCGAGGCCGACCACGCACCATTCGACCCCCCAGGTCATGCCGATCATGCCGGTGTCCTCGCCGATCCAATAGTTGACCCGGTGGCGGCGCCCGTCGCTGACCAGCGCCACGGCACTGCAGAAGCGGCGCGGAATGGTTCCGGCTGCCCAAGGCCGGAAAGCGACCTGACGTATGTGCTCAAAGCCAAGGATCTGCAGCGCAGAGTTCCAGTACTGGCCTTCCTTCTGGGCAAACCGGGAGGCAATGGTATCGAGCGCCGCATCGCAGGGCGGCAGCACGCCATCGTAATTCGGTCCGGTCAGATAGACGTTTTTTTCCAGCCAACTTGCCGCATTGGCAGGCGCAACTGCGCCACCGGCCGTCAGGACGGCAGCGGCAAGGAATCTGACCAGGAAAGACGCGCGCAGCATGCCCAAGCTCCGGTAACCCCTAATCACTTTATCACAGTATTTTCCCCGCGGGAGCCGATTCGTGCACAGCTTTGCACGGTCCCCAACTCGAGACTCTCCCTGTGGCGCTGCATCATCGCGCCGGCGAATCGTCGGCTGGCAGCGTGGTGTACGGGCTGGGCCGGCGTGCTGCTGGCGCATGCGGTCGACCGCGTAGTGTCATGTCGTATAGTGCGTATGATTTCATGGCCGGTTGTTTTGTTCGCGTAGACGGCGTCGGTTGCCGGCGTTTCGCCGGCAACCGCGCCGAAATGCGGCATCTAAATCGAACTTTCGCGCCAATCCCCCAAGACTGCCTGCACCAACGCCAGCGCTGCAACACCTGCCGTATCGGCGCGCAGGATCCGCGGGCCGAGCGCAATCCGTACGACATTCGGTAGTTTGAGCAGCGCCGCCCGTTCTTCCTCGGCAAATCCGCCTTCAGGGCCAATCAGCACGGAGAGCGGCAGCGTCCCGCGCGCTGAGACCAGCGCCGCCACCGGATCCTTGATCTCGGCGTCCTCATCGCAGAACACGACCAGCCGCCCGGCATCCTCCTCGCCGATCAGTTCGCGCAGCGCCAACGGGTCGGCAACTTCGGGCGGCGTCAGGATGCCGCACTGCTGCGCGGCCTCAATCACGTTGGCGCGCATGCGCTCAAGGTTGACTCGCGAGACCTGGGTGTGCCGGGTCGTCACCGGCTGAAGCCGCGAGACGCCCATTTCGACCGCCTTTTGAACCAGGTAATCGAGCCTCGCATGCTTGAGCGGGGCGAACAGAAAATGCAGGTCGGGCGGCGGCGGCTGCGGCCTCACGCGCTTCATCGGCACGGCGGACAGTGCGCGTTTGCCGGCACCGGTGAGTTCGGCCTGCCACTCGCCGTCGCGACCATTGAACAGCAGAACGGCGTCGCCCCGGCGGAGCCGTAGCACATTGAGCAAGTAGTTCGCCTGCTCGCGGGAAAGCGAAACTTCTCGCGCCTCGGCCAGCGGGGCATCGACATAGATGCGCGGGGTGCGGAAATCGTAGCGCGGCATGACAATAATCGGGCGACCAGGGGCTGGAACCCGTTTAGGCCAGGCAATGGGGCCTTGGCGAGGGGCTTATTTTGCCCCCCTTGCCGTGTTCCCGACGCATTCGGTGAGTTGGTATAAAGGAGCGGAGGGCAGATCGACCGTATATGCTTAACGCAGCCGAGGAGAGCATCAGCCTATGAATTTGCGCCGGGCATTGATCATTGCCGCGTTCGTGCTCCCGTCCGCCGGAGCAGCAGATGCGCAGTTTCAGGCTGCGCCGCAGCAGGCGCAGGAACCGCCCCCGTGCATCAAGGAATTCCTGAGGCTGCGAAATGACACCGAGCAGAAGGGCAAGGCAATCAAGGCGGCGAGCGATCGCAAGGCAACGCCGCAGGAAGCCTGCAAGCTGTTCAACGTCTTCACTGCGGCAGAGGCGAAGCTGATCAAATATGCCACCGACAATGCGGTTTGGTGCGGTATTCCTCCGCAGGCGGTGCAGCAAATGAAGCTTGGCCATGCCAAGGCGACGGAGATACGGACCAAGGTTTGCCGCGCGGCGGCTGCGCCGCAGGCGCCTGCGGGTCCAAGCCTGAGCGATGCGCTCGGAACGAACGTTCCGGATTCCAGCAACATCAAGACCGGCCGCGGCACCTTCGACACCCTGACCGGCTCCCCGCTGGGAAACAGATGATCGAAACGGCCGGACGCGTCGCCGATGCGACCGGAAACTGGGTCGACGGTCTCGCGCCCGCCTTCAGCCGACCTTATCTGCGTCTGGCTCGTCTCGACCGGCCAATCGGCTCTTGGCTGCTGCTGATGCCGTGCTGGTGGTCGGTCGGTCTCGCCGGAATGCGCGCGGAGCACTTTCCGAACCTTTGGCATATCGTTTTGTTCTTCATCGGCGCATTCGCAATGCGCGGCGCGGGGTGCACCTGGAACGATCTGGTTGACCGCAATCTCGATGGCCTTGTCGAACGTACCCGATCGCGTCCGATTCCCTCCGGACAAGTAAGTGTCGCACAAGCAACCTTGTTCATGGTGCTGCAGGCGCTGACCGGGTTTCTGGTGCTGATCCAGTTCAACCGCTTCACCGTTATTACCGGCCTGGTCTCGCTTGTCGTGGTCGTGGTCTATCCGTTCATGAAGCGCATCACCTACTGGCCGCAGATCGTGCTCGGCCTGGCGTTCTCCTGGGGCGCATTGATGGGCTGGCCTGCCGCCTTCGGCCGCCTCGATTGGCCCGCGCTCGTGCTCTATGCCGGATCGATTTCCTGGGTGATCGGTTACGACACCATCTACGCGCACCAGGACCGCGAGGACGATCTGCTGATCGGGATCAAGTCGACCGCGCTGCTGTTCGGCGAGCGCACCCGGCCGATGTTGGCGAGTTTTTATGCCGGCGCTTTCGTATTGATCGGAATCGCAGGATTCATGGCCGGTGGCGGCCTTTTTTTCGGACTCGGCATCGTCGCCTTCGCCGCCCATCTCGGATGGCAAGTGATGCGTCTCGACATCAACGATCCGGCGCATTGTCTGATGTTGTTCAAATCCAACCGCGACGCGGGTCTGATCCTGTTTGGCGCCATGCTGCTGGACGCGGTAATATGAATGCGGGCGCGACATTGCGCCGCGGAACGATTCCGCTGCGCGCGGCGTAGACGGGTCCGGGGACGCGCCATCCAATAGCCGATCATGAACCGTAATCGCATCCTCATTTCCGGCGGCGGTATCGCCGGTCTCACCTTCGCCATCGAACTCAAGCGTCGCGGCTTCGAACCACTGGTCATCGAGCGCGAGGAAAGCCTGCGCCGCGAAGGCTATATGATGGATTTTTTCGGCACTGGCTGGGACGTCGCCGAACGCATGGACCTGATCGAGCAGCTGCGCGCCATCCGCTACCCGATCGATTTCCTGGAATTCGTGGACACCGACGGCAAGCCCTACATGCACATGCCGATCGACCGGTTGCGGCGCGCTCTCAGCGATAAATATGTCTACCTGCGACGCCCCGATCTCGAACGAATCCTTGCAGATCGGGCGCGCGCAACCGGCGTTGAATTGCGTTACGGCACTTCACTGGCGGCTCTCGACGACCGCGGCACGGCGGTCCATGCGCGATTCGAAAACGGGACCGAGGAGACCTTCGCACTTGTCGTCGGCGCCGACGGGGTCCATTCCAACGTGCGCAATTTGATTTTCGGGCCCGAGCGCCAATATGCCCGCTTCCTCGGACTCTATGTTGCCGCCTTTCACATCGCGCGCGGCAACCTGCCGATCGAACGTACCGTCAAGCTTTATGAGGAAACGGACCGGCTGGCGTTTCTTTATCCGCTCAGCAAGCAGCGCATCGACGCGACCTTTGCGTTCCGCCACGACGAAATCGATCTGCCGAGAAACGAGCGGCTCGACTTTTTGCGCAAGTTCTATCGCGGCGCGGGCTGGATCGCCGAGGATGTATTGCGGGCTTATACCGGCGACGATCCGGTCTATTTTGACACGGCGACGCAGATCATGATGCCGCAATGGCATAAGGGCCGCGTTGCCCTGATCGGGGACGCCTGCGGCTGCCTCACATTGCTTGCCGGCCAAGGCTCCCATATGGCGATGGCAGGCGGCTATGTACTGGCGCAGGAACTGGCACGGCATGGCGACCACGCCTCAGCCTTCGCTGCCTATCAGAAATTTCTCAAGCCGCCGGTGGATAAAAAGCAGCGCGAGGCAGCCCGTTTCGTCGGCATGTTCGTACCCTCGAAACGCTCTCGTCTCTGGCTGCGCCGCCTGGCGATACGCCTGTTGTTCAGCGCACCGCTCATCAGGATTGGACTGAGCGCTTTTGGCCTCAAAAGCGTGCTTTCCGGCCGGGACTGAGCGCGAATTTTTGTAAAACTCGATGCATTTGGTTGCCCGGAAATTAAATTCTGGGTCCGATCATGCATTTTAATACCTGGCATGACCGGCGGAATTCCG
The DNA here is from genome assembly GCA_963828695.1 of uncultured Alphaproteobacteria bacterium. Lineage (GTDB taxonomy): Bacteria > Pseudomonadota > Alphaproteobacteria > Rhizobiales > Xanthobacteraceae > Pseudolabrys. Next base: position 1,807,551 of record CAWHFS010000002.1, read on the forward strand.
CAGGCCAGACGGGCAGAGGAAACGAAGGAGGCCATCCATGCGGGACTGGCTGTTACTTTTGGCTCCGGTGTTCGTTGTAGGCTATTTCCTCGTCAACCCTGGTCAATTGAACGAACTCATGACCTGGGCGATGAGAGTCGTCACCTAGGCGACCACCAGATCCATGATTTGCGGATGTACGCATGCTCAGCGGCAAGACAGTGGCCGCGGCGCAAGAGAATTGCCGCGGCCCATTAGCCGCCTGAGCGGCGCGAGCGCCGCCTCTGACCAACGCTCCGGGATAGCCGACTAGGCTGCGCCGGCTGACTTCGCGAACCCGCCCTTGAAGAATTTCGCCACTTCTTTGGCCGGCTTGGCCTGGCTGAACAGATAACCTTGCATCTCGGTACAGCCCAGAGCCTGAAGCGTATCCAGCTGCTGCTGCGTCTCCACGCCTTCCGCGGTCGAGATCATGTTCAGACAGTTCGCCAGGCCGGCAACCGCATGCACGATGGCAAGTGGCTCCGCGCCGTTGGACAGGTCCTGAATGAACGACCGATCGATCTTGATCTTGTCGAACGGGAAGCTGCGGAGATAGCTGAGAGACGAATACCCGGTCCCGAAATCATCCATCGCGATCTGCACACCCAGCTTGCGCAGCTCATGCAGCGTTGCCAGGGTTGAAAATGTATTCTGCATGAGAACCGATTCAGTGATCTCGAGCTGCAGTCTTCGCGCCGCCATGCCCGATTCGTTCAAGGCGTCCATTACCACCTTTACAAGATTCCGGTTGTTCAGCTGTGATGGCGAGAGATTGACGGCAACCTTGACGTGATCCGGCCAGTTGCTGGTTTCCAGACAGGCCGTCTTGAGCACCCATTCGCCGAGCGGGATGATCAGGCCGGTTTCCTCCGCGATCGGAATGAATTCGGCCGGTGAAATCATCCCACGCGTCGGATGATTCCAGCGCAAGAGCGCTTCGAAGGCGCTGATTTCATTGGTCTGGAGGGTCACAAGCGGCTGATAGTACAGTTCGAACTCCTTGTTGTGCAGCGCCTTGCGAAGATCCATTTCCAGTTCGCGCCGCGCTTTCATGCGCGTGTTCATTTCCGCTTCGAAAAACCGGTATGTTCCGCGGCCGTCGGCCTTTGCGCCGTACAACGCCATGTCCGCGTTCTTCAGCAGAATGTCCGATTCCATTCCATCGATCGGCGCAATCGATATGCCGATGCTGATGTCGGAAACGATCTGATGGCCGTCGACCTGATAGGGCCTGATGATGGAATCGCGGATGCGGCGTGCAAGGTTGATTGCATCGCTCGGATCGCGCATTTGAGTCATGATGATCGCAAACTCGTCACCACCCAGGCGCGCAATCGTGTCGGGGCCCCGGATGCAGCCGCGCAGACGGTCGGCCACGAGTTTCAGCAATTCATCGCCGATCGGGTGCCCGAGCGTGTCGTTGACGCTCTTGAACTGGTCGAGATCGAGGCACAGCACCGCCAGGCAGTCGCCGCGTTTGACGCGTTTTAGCTCGTGCTGCAGACGCTCGCGCAACATCACGCGATTGGGCAGGTCGGTCAGCGCATCGTGGCGCGCCATGTGGGCGATCTGCTCATCGGCGCGCTGGCGCTCGGTGATATCTTCATGCATGGCCAGCCACCCGCCATTCGGGATCGGCTTGCTTGCGATCGCAATGACACGGCCATCGCTCAATTTGACGGTGTTGTTGAAGATCTTTCCGTCGGCAAGGCTTTCCATAAGCCTCGCAATGTAGTCCTCGGAGTCACCCGAAAAAGTTCCGACCTTGGTGCGGTGGTCGAGAAGGTCGCGAAGCGTGCAGCCAGGCTTTACGACGTGGCGCGACAGACCGTACATCTCCAGATATCGCTCGTTACAGATGACCATTCGCGAGTCCGAATTGAACATCAGCACGCCCTGCGACATATTATCTAAAACAGTATGCAGCAGCGGCGCGTCGTCATTCGCCGCGACGCGGGGAAACGGTAAAATACTGGCGTCGGTAAACTGGGTGTCCTTCGGATCCATACTGGTCCTCCCGAGGAAGGTATCCGTGCACCCAATCCATACGAATTATTCCTTTGAAACACTTCAAACGGTCGGTCGCGGTTTGATTAAAATCTGAATCGATCGCCGCAAAACGGCACCGGTCCGTATACTTAATTTTGCGTATACGGCAGCGGCCAGCCGCAATGAGATCAGTGAACGGCCGAACTGCGATCTTTGGCGTGAATGGCGCTATCACCAAAAGCAGCCGCCCCCGGGTGCGACGGCCGCACAATCGAGCCAGTCGTTTGATCGCCGGAGTCCTCGTCGGCGACATAGCCGTCCTCGCCGGGAATGGCGATGAACCAGCGGCCGCTCTTGGCCGCCTTTGCCGGTATGGAGCCGGTATATGCAGGCCCGCGGTGCTGCCGCGCATAAATGGCGCGCGCCTTGGCGGCAACGACTTCGCCCGGGATCGCGTCCGGGCGGCACGGGCGGTGCCCGCTCGCACGGCGCATCAGGTCAACATGGATATGATTGTAATGTGCGGCATTGTAGCCGGGCGCGAGCACCGTGGAAAATGTCTCGCAGGCATAGAGCTGCACGTCGTGCAGAAATCCCTGTTCTTCCGGCGTGCCATGCCAGCCGTCCTTGACCGAGATCGTGCGCCCGTCAGCGAGCGTAAAGCCGGCGACGTCAAGCGCATTTCCGAAAGCATGTTCGGAAATGCCGCCGGAGCCGCTGCCGACCATTTCGCGACATGAGTAGGCCGAAATTTGCTTGATGGAAACGACCGGTGACCGGAACCAGTGCAGCGCTGCGGGCTGCACGCCCTGACTGACCCATCGGTCGAGCGCCGAAACGAGCGGACAGGCAAGCGTCGCCGGCGGAGTCACGATGGCCGGCATCATGGCCGTGGTTGCATTCGGACCGCGCATCGGACCGAGCGGCGGCAAGGCGCGTTGCTGCAGCGGCTGCTGATAGACCGGCGCATTGTAGGCGCCCCGCGATTGTGGATATGCGCTTTGCGCAGGCGGATAGGCATTCTGCGCCGGTGGATACGCGCTACGTGCGGGCGGATAACTGCTTTGCGCGGGAGGATAGGATGGCGCGGCGCGGGCACGGCCGGGCGGCAGAATGGCGTCGTCGGGAACATCGTCGGCCGGCGCGACCCCCGGCGGGTTGAGCGACATCGGCTGTCCGGCGGGCGCGCTTGCCCGCCGCTGATCTATTCCCGGGGGGCCGGTTATCCAGCGCATGTGCTGACCTTGAACTGGCTGGGTCTGTACCGGCTGTACTTCGACCGGTTGCACTGGTGCATTGTAGCGCGGCTGATTGACCGGCCAGCGCGGCATGCGCGGATCGTAAGCATTCGGAATCGACGCGGGCGGGATCGGGACCTCGCCGTAGCCCAAAGCACTGCTCTCGCCCAGCGCGGAAACCTTGAGCGGGAAATCGGCGCCGCAAACCCCTGGCCCTTCGATCGGCTCCACGCGCACGACGCCGGCGCCGACCTTGACCTCGCCCGACTTCATGCAGGCGACCTCGGCCTGATGCCGCCAAGCCGCGCGTTCGCCCGACATGAAACTGCGCCCGCAACCGGCGAGCGCCAGCAGCACCAACAGGCCGGCGAGACTGAAACCCACACCACTCTTCATGCTCCCGAAAATGCGAGCAGTTTCTTTAACGAGGCTTCAATGCTGGCGGTGGTGAATTCGTTAAGGATAAGGAACTGTTGCCACGTCTTGTCCGCTCTTGCCCGGCCTTGCGCTTTCCATTCACGCGACGCACCGCGGGCGATCTTTTTCGGCACACGAAGTCCTCGCGGCGGGATGCGATCGATGTCCGGTTTCGTCGCCGGCTGGTACGGGTGCCGCTGCGGCCGCCGCACGTGGGGATCCGCGGGCCGCCACACGCGGGCGATGATCGGGGCGCCCCTACTGCGGCGCGGCCAGAACCGCATGCAAATTTGTAGCGGCTCGTCGTTTGGCGCCTAACAATACCGTCCGTTTGTCGCCGCTTGCCGCAAAATTCATATCGAAATCCGGCCGCCAAAGAATTTTGCACTGTTTTTTGGTTCCGCAGCGGGTTTTTTGCGTCGAGCGATCAAGCCCTTGCCGCCGTCATTCCCGCCGCGCATGACACGGATTGCAAATTTCGCGTCGACGGCATGCAACCCGCTTCGGGGGGCCGGCGTTTCCTGCTAACTTTCGCCTACATCAACAAGGGAGGCACCTGCCGTGGACCTTACCTTGAGACTGAATGTGCTCGCTGTGTGCGCCGTGTTCGCTTTCGTTGGCGCAATCTTGCTGGGGGCATTCTGAGTTCAAGAGGGCAACGACGACGCCAAACAATAAAATTGCCGGCACAAGCCGATCAAAGTTCAACACCGGAGAGCACAGCTCTCCGGTGTTTTCGTTTTCCGATTACGCAAGGTTAGCCAAGCTCAAAATGGCAAGCCTCAAAACCGCTGACATGGCCGCGGCGAAATAAAGCGCGCGATCCGTCCTAGCGAACGCGCGCCGCATCAAAGATCGGGCGGAACATGCGGCGATAGTTTCCCGCCGTGAGGCCGGTACACCGCTTAAAAAGCTTCCTGAAGAACGCCGGATTTTCGTAGCCGACCGCCGCCGCGATATCGTCGAACGACATGTCGCCGGTCTCGAGCAGTCGCTTGGCCTCCTCGATCCGCAAATTCTGCACATAGCCGATCACGGTCGATCCCGTTGCCGCCGAAAAGCGGCGCTTCAGGCTGCGTTCGGGAATGCCGCATTCTGCAACTACGCCGGCGACCGCCTGCGGCTCGCGAAAATGCGTGCGGAGCCAGTCCTCGGCCTGACGAACGACCGAGTCGGCATGCGCCTGGCGCCGGACGAGGCTCGTAAACGGCAACTGACCGTCGCCATGCCATTGCAGAAGATAGACCTTCGCGATGTGCAACGCCTCGCCCGGGCTGCAATGGCGCGAGATGATGTGGATGGCGAGATCGTGCCAGGCGGTCGCCCCGCCCGCCGTCACAATGCGTCCAGTGTCGTCGGCAAACACGATATTGGGTTCAGGAATAAACCGAACATCCGGAAAGCTTCGGCGGAACAGGTCCGTGTAGCCCCAATGAGATGTTGCCGACTTGCCATTGAGCAGGCCCGAAGCCGCGAGCAGAACCGCGCCCGAACACGCTGAATAGATTGTGCTGCCTGCCTGGTAGCGTTTGCGGAGCCACGCCTTCAGCTCTGAATAGCGGCCCTTCAAGTCGTCATCGGGAGCAAGCCACAGCTCCGGAATGACGATGATATCTGCGTCGGATTTCTCGTCGATGGTCAAATCCGGCGTGACCGGAATGGCGTTTCCGCAATGGAACGGATCGCGTGAGAGCGAGACGATTTTCGGCTGGATCAGCCGCCGGCCGGGTTCGTCGCCAACGAGATCGAGCCATAGCGTTCCGGTCGAAGCGAGCACGTCGATCAACCCGTAGATCGCGGATCCCGCGGATTCGGGCAACGCGAGGATCAGCGCCTCGATGGCATGGGCATCGGTGTTGGCCATTTCCGCTCCAGAAACTGGCACGAAAGGATCGTTTTTGACAAAACCCGATCTGATGTCGGCGCGCGTCTGACCCTAGTTTCCGCCGGCAAGCGAGGCCGTTTCAACAAGTCGCAGCCTCAAACTAACCGCAGGAGCCAGGGCATGCCAGTTTACCTGATCGCTGATGTGAAAGTGACCAACGACACGTGGGTGCCGGGCTATGCCGCATCAGTGCACGACCTCGTGCACAAGCATGGCGGCAAGTATCTGGCACGCAGCGGCAATGTGACAACGCTCGAGGGTAAGCCCCTCGACACCACCCTGATCGCGCTCATCGAATTTCCGTCGGCGGACGCCGCGAAGGCCTTCACCAGCGATCCGATCTACGCGCCTCTTGCCGCGTCCCGTCAGCGCGGCAGCGAAAGCCGGCTTCAGTTGATCGACGATACGGATCTGGCTGGCACCATCGCCTACTTGCCGAAGGGCTAAAGACCGGCAGCTGCCTGTATAACGCATACAAAAAGGACACCGAACCAATGAAACGCTATCTGATCGAACGTCACATCCCGGGGGTCGGCAGCCTGACGCCAGCCCAGTACAGGGATCTCGCGGCCACCTCCAACAGTGCTGTCGCCAAGCTTTTAGGGACCGTGCAATGGGTGCAGTCCTACATCGCCGCCGACAACACCTTCTGCGTCTACCTTGGGGAGAGCGAGGACCGCATCCGCGAGCACTCGCGACTTGCCGGATTTCCGATCACCAGAGTCAATGAAGTCATCACCATCATTGACCCGCTGACGGCATATTCCTGAGGACGGGAGACGCAACCATGTCTGATGCATATCGCCTCCTTTTTCTCCGGATCGCCCTCGTCGTCACCGGCCTGTTGTTCATATTCGGAATCTACCCGTTGGGCATTGTGTGGCCCTCGGGCTGGACCTGGGGCCACGCGCACTCGCACTATCTGATGATGATCATCGGCGTGTATGCGACGCTGGGCGTATTTCTCATCATTGCCTCGCGCAGCCCCGATGCGAACAAGAGCCTTATCCTGTTCACCATATGGTCGAGCGTCGTGCACGCAGCGATCATGGGCGCGCAATCTCTAAGCGACATGGGCGAGCGCGGCCACTTGATCGGGGACGTACCTGCGCTCGGTCTCGTGGCGATCATTCTTGCCGCCTTGTTGCCGCGGACCAGAAAAGCCTGAGCCGTGCAGATGAAGACCGCCCCTCACGCCACTGCAGTGCTGGCGCCGTGCAACGTCCCGGGCGGGCAGATCTCAACGCCAGCCAAGACCGGGTGCGACATGTTTGAGGATCGCCTCGATGACGTGGGCATTGTAGTCGACACCGAGCTGATTAGGGACGGTCAAGAGCAGGGTGTCGGCCTCGGCGATGGCTTCGTCTTTCTTGAGTTGTTCAATGAGGTCGTCCGGTTCGGCGGCATAGCTGCGACCGAAAATGGCGCGCTCCGTTTCGCTTAGCATGCCGATCTGGTCCCCCTCCTCGCCGCCGCGCCCGAAATACATGCGGTCGCGATCGTCAACCAGCGCGAAGATGCTGCGGCTGACCGACACGCGCGGCGTGCGCGAGTGCCCGGATTCTTTCCACGCCAGGTGGAATGTCCGGATCTGCTCAGCCTGTTGGACGTGGAACGGCTTGCCGCTTTCGTCGATCTTGAGCGTTGAGCTTTGCAGGTTCATGCCGAGCTTGGCCGCCCACTCCGCCGTCGCATTCGTGCCAGCGCCCCACCAGATCCGGTCGCGCAGTCCCTCCGAGTGCGGCTCAAGGCGCAGCAGGCCAGGCGGGTTCGGGAACATCGGCCGCGGATTTGGGCGCGCGAAGCCTTCGCCACGCAGCACCTCGAGAAACACTTCGGTGTGGCGCCGGGCCATGTCCGCGTCGGTCATGCCCTCGGGCGGGGCGTAACCGAAGTGGCGCCACCCGTCGATGACCTGCTCGGGTGAACCGCGGCTGATGCCGAGCTGCAGGCGTCCGCCGCCAATGATGTCGGCCGCGCCAGCGTCTTCGGCCATATAGAGCGGGTTCTCATACCGCATATCGATAACCGCCGTGCCGATCTCGATCCGCCTGGTCCTGGCGCCGACGGCGGCCAGCAGCGGGAAGGGAGAGCCGAGCTGGCGGGCGAAGTGATGGACACGGAAGTAAGCCCCGTCCGCGCCCAGTTCCTCGGCGGCGACCGCCAGGTCGATCGACTGCAAAAGGGCGTCGGACGCCGACCGCGCCTGCGACTGCGGTGAAGGAGTCCAGTGACCGAAGGAGAGGAAGCCGATCTTTTTCATGGAAGTTCGCCGCAGGTGACGCGTTCAGTTTTCGCGTGCGCTTTATAGGAGGGCGAATGCACGCCCGCTAGGCCGCCGCGATGCTGGGCGCGTTGCGCGGATCGTAGTTCAGGATAGGCGCCAGCCATTTCTCCGCTTCCGCCACGGTCCAGCCCTTGCGCCGGGCGTAATCCTCGACCTGGTCGCGCTCGATCTTGCCGACGCCGAAATAGGCGCTCTGCGGATGACTGAAATAGAGACCGCACACCGCCGCACCCGGCCACATGGCAAAACTCTCGGTGAGTTTGACGCCGATGCGTTCGCTGTCCAGCAATCCGAACAGCGTGGCCTTTTCGGTATGGTCAGGCTGCGCCGGATAGCCGGGCGCCGGACGGATGCCGCGATATTTCTCCGCGATCAGATCCTCGCTCCCGAGCGCCTCATGCGGTTCGTAGCCCCAGAATTCCTTGCGCACGCGTTGATGCAGCCGCTCGGCGAAGGCTTCAGCCAGGCGATCGGCAAGTGCCTTCACCATGATCGCAGAGTAATCGTCATTGACGCGCTTGAAACGTTCGGCGATCTCGTCTTCGCCGATGCCGGCGGTCACCGTGAAGGCGCCGATGTAATCGCGAAGGCCAGACTGGCGCGGCGCGACGAAATCGCTCAGCGCGGCGTTGGCGCGACCCTCCCGTTTCGCCAGTTGCTGGCGCAGCGAATGCAGCGTCGCGATCGGTTTCGCGCGCGTTTCGTCGGCAAAGACGAGAACATCGTCACCCTGCGCCTGCGCCGGCCAGAAACCGAGCACGGCGCTGGCCGTAAACCAGCGCTCGGCGACGATCTTGTCCAGCATGGCGCGAGCGTCGTCATAGAGGGGACGCGCGGCCGGCCCGAATTTCTCATCCTGGAGGATCGCGGGAAATCTTCCGCTCAGTTCCCAGGTCGAGAAGAACGGCGTCCAGTCGATATAATCAATCAATTCTTCAATCGGATAGTCGCTGAGCACCCTGGTCCCGATAAATCCCGGCTTCGGCGGCTGGTAGCTGCCTGACCAGTCGAGCTTGAGGGCATTGCCGCGCGCGGCTGCCAGCGGCAGCCGCACCTTGTCTTCCTGCGCCTGCGCATGCGCGGCCGCGATCCTGGCATATTCTCCGCGCAGGTCGGCGACATACCCGGCCCTGGCCTCCGCCGACATCAGCGCCTGCGCCACACCGACGGCGCGGCTGGCGTCGTTGACATAGACCGACTGCCCACGCCTGTAGTTCGGGTGAATCTTCACCGCCGTGTGCACCCGGCTGGTGGTAGCGCCGCCGATCATCAGCGGCATTTCGAAGCCCTGGCGCTCCATTTCGGCGGCGACATGGCACATCTCGTCGAGCGAGGGCGTGATCAGGCCGGACAGGCCGATGATATCGGCCTTCTCGGCGCGCGCGGTCTCGAGAATTTTCGCCGCAGGCACCATCACGCCGAGATCGATCACCTCGTAATTGTTGCACTGGAGCACCACGCCGACGATGTTCTTGCCGATGTCGTGCACGTCGCCCTTCACCGTCGCCATCACGATTTTGCCGTTGGCGCCGCCATGGCTGCGACCATCCTTGTCCTGCTCCATGAACGGCATCAGATAGGCGACCGCCTGTTTCATCACGCGGGCAGATTTCACCACCTGCGGCAGGAACATCTTGCCGGAGCCGAACAGGTCGCCGACGATGTTCATGCCGTCCATCAGCGGACCTTCGATGACATCGAGCGGACGCCTGGCCTGCAGCCGTGCCTCCTCGACGTCGGCCTCGACGAATTCGGTGATGCCGTGCACCAGCGCGTGCGCCAGCCGCTTGTCTATCGGCTTCTCGCGCCAGGCCAGATCGACCTCTCTTGCCGCCTGTCCGGCGCCGCGGAATTTCTCCGCCAGCGCCAGCAACCGCTCGGCCGCGTCGGAGCGGCGATTGAGCACCACATCCTCGCAGGCTCCGCGCAATTCCGGATCGAGGTCGTCATAGACCGCCATCTGCCCGGCATTGACGATGCCCATGTCCATGCCGGCCTTGATGGCGTGGAACAGGAACACCGAATGCATGGCCTCGCGCACGCGCTCGTTGCCGCGGAAAGAGAAGGAGAGATTGGAGACGCCGCCGGAAACGTGGACATGTGGGAGATTCTGCCGGATCCAGCGTGCCGCCTCGATGAAGGCGACGCCATAGCCATTGTGTTCGTCCATGCCGGTGGCGACGGCAAAGATATTGGGGTCGAAGATGATATCCTCGGGCGGAAAGCCGACCGTGTTCACGAGAATGTCGTAGGCGCGTTTGCTGATCGCGCATTTGCGCTCGAGCGTATCGGCCTGTCCCTGCTCGTCGAAGGCCATCACCACCACCGCGGCGCCGTAGCGGCGCACCGTGCGGGCGTGCGCGATGAACGCGTCCTCGCCTTCCTTCAGCGAGATCGAATTGACCACCGGCTTGCCTTGAAGGCATTTCAGCCCGGCCTCGATCACGGAGAACTTCGATGAATCGACCATCACCGGCACGCGCGCAATGTCCGGCTCGGCGGCGATCAGATTGAGGAAGGTCTTCATCGCCTCTTCCGAGTCGAGCAGGCCTTCGTCCATGTTGACGTCGATCACCTGCGCGCCGTTTTCCACCTGATCGCGCGCCACCACCAGTGCACCGGCATAGTCGCCGGCCGTGATCAGCTTGCGGAATTTGGCGGAGCCGGTGACATTGGTGCGCTCGCCGATATTGACGAAGGGAATTTCCGGCGTGAGCGTAAAGGCCTCGAGCCCCGACAGGCGCAATTGCCGGGGCAGCTTGGGGATCTTGCGCGGCGCCTTGTCGGCGACAGCCCTGGCGATCGCCGCGATATGTTCGGGCGTAGTACCGCAACAGCCGCCGACCACGTTGACGAGGCCCGCTTCGGCAAATTCACCCAGCAGCTCGGCCATGTATTCCGGGCTCTCGTCGTAATAGCCGAATTCGTTCGGCAGGCCGGCATTCGGATAGGCGCAGACGAAGGTGTCGGCGACCCGCCCGATTTCGGCGATATGGGCGCGCATCTCGCGCGCGCCGAGCGCGCAATTGAGCCCGATCGTCACCGGGTTGGCATGACTGACGGAATTCCAGAACGCCGCCGGCGTCTGGCCGGACAGCAGCCGTCCCGAGCGGTCGGTGATGGTGCCGGAAATCATCACCGGCAGTTCGACGCCGCGTTCCTCACTTGTTTCCGCGATGGCCCAGATCGCCGCCTTGGCGTTGAGCGTGTCGAAAATCGTTTCGATCAGCAGCAGGTCGGCGCCGCCGTCGATCAGGCCACGCACCTGCTCGCCATAGGCTTCGCGCAACTGGTCGAAGGTGATGGCGCGGAAGCCCGGATTGCTCACATCCGGCGAGATCGAGGCGGTGCGATTGGTCGGCCCCAGCGCGCCGGCGACGAACCTGCGGCGACCGTCTTCCTTCTCGGCAAGAGCCGCCGCCTCGCGTGCCAGCGCCGCGCCGGCCTGATTGAGCTCGTAGGCGATGCCCTCCATGCCGTAGTCGGCTTGCGCGATCGCGGTTGAAGAGAATGTATTGGTGGAGACGATGTCGGCGCCGGCGCGGAAGTAGGCCAGGTGAATGTCGCGCACCGCATCGGGCCGGCTGAGATTGAGCAGGTCGTTGTTGCCGCGCACTTCGCGGTTCCAGGCGTCGAAGCGCGCACCGCGATAGCCTTCTTCATCCAGCTTGAGCGCCTGAATCATGGTGCCCATGGCGCCATCGAGCACCAGGATGCGCTGCTTGAGTTCGCTTTCGAATGCGCTACGGATATTCGCTTTGGTCATTGACAGTACCGCATACTCAGAGGTGTTCCCTCTCCCCATTGGGGAGAGGGCTAGGGTGAGGGGGTTCCTGCGTTGCCGTAGCGAGGATCGTCTCGACAACCGCATCTATGTTGCGGAGCACGTCATTGTTCCAGAAGCGCAGAACCAAAAAACCGAACGCTTCGAGATCGTCGGTACGTTTGGCATCCTCGGCGTTACGCTCCACATGTTGTCCGCCATCAAGTTCGACGATCAAACGCGCAGACTCGCAGCAAAAATCTACGACGTAGGATTTGATCGGCACCTGCCGACGGAATTTCAGCCCATTCAGACGTCGATCGCGCAACCGGAACCACAACGCACGCTCCGCATCGGTCTGCTCGCGCCTTAGTTTTCTCGCCGTTGCCACACGCGACACCATGACCTCTCACCCGCCCGCGCTTTGCCAAAGGCCAGCGCTTCGCGCTGGCCGTCCTTTGGCGAAAGAACGCGAATGCCAAGGGCATTCGCTATGCACCCTCTCCCCATGGGAGAGGGAAACATGTGGCACCGCCGCGATCACAGCAGCCCGGCGTGAATATTTGAGCCAGCCGCACGCGCTCTTCTCCCTCTCCCCGTCGGGGTGAGGGGGAACCTGACTCGATGTGCGAATAATCTGCGCCATGACCCCTCACCCGCCCGCGCTTTGCGCGGGCACCCTCTCCCCCTGGGAGAGGGAAGCATCCGCCGGCCTCAGCCCCAGCAAGTGACAGATCGCATAGACGAGATCGGCGCGGTTCATGGTGTAGAAGTGGAACTGGGTAACGCCGCGATCGACCAGGTCGACCACCTGCTCGGCGGCGACCGCAGCGGCGATCAGCTTGCGCGTGGCGGGGTCGTGATCGAGGCCATGGAAGCGCTCGGCAAGCCATGTCGGCACGGAGGCGCCGCAGCGCGCGGCAAAACCGGTGGTGGCCTTGAAATTCTGCACCGGCAGGATGCCCGGCACGATCGGGATGTCGATGCCGCGGGCGCGCACGCGGTCGAGATAGCGGAAGTAGAGATCGTTCTCGAAGAAGAACTGGGTGATGGCGCGCCCTGCTCCGGCATCGACCTTGGCCTTCAGCATGTCGATATCGGCTTCGACCGTCGGGCTGTCGGGGTGCTTTTCCGGATAAGCCGACACCGAGATCTCGAAATCACCGGCGCGCTTGATGCCGGCCACCAGATCGGCGGCATTCTCATAACCGCCCGGGTGCGGCGCATAGCGCGTGCCCGGTCCGCCGGCGGAATCACCGCGCAACGCAACGATATGGCGCACGCCGACTTGCGCGTAGTTGCGCACGATCTCGTCGACCTCGCCGCGCGTCGCCGCCACGCATGTCAGATGCGCGGCCGGCGTCAGCGGCGTCTCGGCCAGAATACGCTTTACCGTTGCGTGGGTGCGCTCACGGGTCGAGCCGCCCGCGCCATAGGTGACCGAGACGAAATTCGGCGCCATTGGCGCCAGCCGCTCGATCGACTCCCACAGGATCTTTTCCATGTCTTCGGTGGCGGGCGGAAAGAATTCGAACGACACGTCGATCCGGCGGCGCTCGCCGCGCCTGAAGCGGCTGGGGCGGACATTCATCACGCCACCTCCCGCTGCGCCGGCGAGACCATCAGCGCACGCGCGTCGCGTGCCAGCCACAACGACACCGCGATCTTGCCGTCGGAGCCGGGCTCTGGCGCCAGGCTCCTGTGCAGCAGCGGCTCGAGCCCGGACGCGCTCATCCACTGCGTAACGGTTTCCGGCGCAAAGCCAAGCCGGCGATGCGCAAATTGTTCGCGCAGAAATTCCTGTTCGTGCGGCGCGAAATCCACGACCAGCAGCCGTCCGCCCGGGCGCAGCACCCTCGCCGCCTCCTTGATCGCGCGCGCGCCGTCGTCGAGGAAGTGCAGCACCTGGTGCAGAATGACGACGTCGAAGGAATCGTTTGAAAGCGGCAGATCGTAGATGTCGCCCTGGCGCACGCTGCAATTCTTCAGGCCGGCGCGCTCCAGGCGGTCGCGCGCGAGCAGCAGCATGTCGAGCGAGAGATCAAGACCGAGCCCGCGCTCGATCTCGCCGCCGAACATTTCCAGCATGCGGCCGGTGCCGGTGCCGAGATCGAGCAGCGAGCGGAATGGTTTACCGGCGAGCGCCGCGCGGATTGCGTCCTCGACCGCTTCATCCGCCACGTGCAGCTTGCGGATGCGATCCCATTCGACGGCGTGCGCGCGAAAGTAAGCCTGCGCCGCGGCGGCGCGCGCCTGCCGCACCGAGGCCAGACGGTTGCGGTCGCGGGCAATCGTCTGGTCGGCCGGATTGAGCCGCTCAAGCAGCGCGTGCGCCACCTCGGCGCCGCCGCCATGTTCGGCCAGCCGGAAAAACGCCCAGGTGCCTTCGCGAAAGCGCTCGATCAGACCGGCCTCGGCCAGCAGCTTCAGGTGGCGGGAGATGCGCGGCTGCGACTGGCGCAGGATGTCGGTGAGGTCAGATACGGTCAGCTCGGCTTCGGCCAGCAGGGCGAGCACCCGCAGACGCGTCTCCTCGCCGGCCGCCTTGAGCGCCGTGTTGAGAGCCTCGAAGCCAAGCTTTCCGCCGATGCTCATGGCCGCCAATCTGCCCGTCGAATGCGCCGTTCTTGGGCCGCTTCCCACTATATAAAGATATCTTTATACGTTGAAGCGGGTGTCTGGCAAGCCTGCCGGACAAACTTTGTGGGCGCTGGTTAGCGATCGATGAGCACGGAAACGGTCGGCGTTCCCCGCCCGTATTGCTACTGTTCCGACCCGAAAGCGCGACTTAGTTGCGGTAAGGAACGGATGATGACCACCACAAAGGACTTCGGCATTCGCGATGGGGAATTGGCCGTCGAGCTGCCGGTCAGGACTGACGCCGGCCTCTATTTCATCGGCCGCATCCATACACCCTGGAAGGAGCGCAAGGACTGCCCGAGAAATGCCCGTGAATCCGACGCGCTCTGCACGGTCGAGCTCGACCCGCGCTGGCAGGCCGGCCTGAAAGACGTGGAGACCTGCACCCACCTGGTGCTGCTCTACTGGATGGACAGATCGCCGCGAAATCTGGCGTTGCAGGTGCCCGGCCACTACGGCGTCCAGCATGGCACCTTCGCCCTGCGCTCGCCGGCCCGCCCCAACCCGGTGGCCATGAGCGTGGTGAAGCTGGTGCGGATCGATGGCAACCGGCTTGAGGTGGTCGGGCTCGACTGCCTGGACGGCACGCCCCTTATCGACATCAAGCCCTATTTCGCCTCCACCGACAGCGTGCCGGAGGCGGTCGTGGGCTGGCACAAACGGAAAGACTAGGGTGCCAGATGCAACATTTGTCGAATCGTTCCCGCGCTTTAAGGGTTTTTACGGACCTGGCTTGAGGAACCTTTGAACCTTCTCGGCCATTCTCCTGTCGAAACTAAGGGGGGAGGAAAACCGCCGAGGATGTCATGTTCAAGTCTTTTGCGTTTGTCCCGCTGATGGCCGCTGTTGCGCTATCATCCGGTCCAGTGAACGCCGAGCCGCTGTTCGCCTTCCTTACCCCTCCCGCCCAATTCCAGATCGCACCGCAGGCCGTCGAGCCCCCGCCGGCTGAGGAAAACGACCAGGCCCAGCTCGATCCGCGCCTGCAACGGCAGATCGTCAACTACGCCAGCCGCGAGGCGCCGGGCACCGTCATCATCGATACGCCGCACACCTACCTCTATTACATCCTCGGCAACGGCAAGGCGCTGCGCTACGGCATCGGCGTCGGCCGCGAAGGCTTCACCTGGGCCGGCGTCAAGACCGTCGTGCGCAAGGCCGAGTGGCCGGATTGGGTCCCACCGCAGGAAATGATCGCGCGCCAGCCCTATCTGCCGCGCTTCGTGGCCGGCGGCCCCGGCAATCCGCTCGGCGCCCGCGCCATGTATCTCGGCGGCACGGTCTATCGCATTCACGGCACCAACAACCCGGCCACCATCGGCAAGCATGTCTCGAGCGGCTGCATCCGGCTGACCAACGAAGACGTCACCGATCTCTATGCGCGCGTGAAGGTCGGCGCCAAGGTCATCGTGCTGCCGCAGCATGCTCCCGCCCGCGTCGCGCAGAACGCAATGCATCGCGGCTGATTTCAACCCTTTCGTCCGAAACCTCCCCCCTGACTGGCCCGGCCACTGCGCCGGGCCATTTTTTTGTGCGCTTGTGCGCACATCCTTGCGTCAGCTAAGGCATGAGCCCGCACAGGCGCGGGAACGAGCGGGTCCTGGGAGCGACCAAATGAAAATTGCAGCCATGGCGGCGGGCGCGGTCGGCGGCTATTTCGGCGCGCGGATGGCGGCTGCCGGCCACGACGTGTTCTTCATCGCGCGCGGGGCCAATCTTGACGCCATCAGGAAGAACGGCCTGAAGATCGAGAGCGTGCACGGCGACCTGCACCTGCCGAAGCCGAACGTCACCGACGATCCGGCCAAGGCCGGCCCGGTCGACATCGTGCTGTTCGCAGTCAAGCTGTGGGATACCGAGAAAGCGGCGGAGCTCGCCCGCCCGCTGGTCGGCCGGGACACGCGCGTGATCACCCTGCAAAACGGCGTCGACAGCGTCGAGCGCGTCGCGCCGATCCTCGGGGCCGACAATACCATCGGCGGTGTCGCTTATATTGCCACCACCATCGCGGCGCCCGGCGTCATCCGGCACACCAGCAATTTCGCCAGGATGCGTTTCGGCCGCGCCGACAGGAAACCCGACGCGCAGCTGCAGGCCTTCGTCGATGCCGGCAAGGACGCGAAGATCGATGTCGGCATTTCCGCCGACATCGAGCGCGAACGCTGGGAGAAATTCGCGTTCCTCACCGCCATGGCCGGATCGACCGCATCCTTGCGTTCATCGATCGGCCCCATCGTGGCGGATCCCGAACTGCGCGCATTCTTCCGCAATCTGATGGAAGAAGCCTGTGCCGTTGGCAAAGCCACGGGAGTCGCGCTCGATCCGGCCTATCTCGAGGAGCGCATGAATTTCGTGCAGAAAACGGTCGAGCCCGGCATGAAGGCTTCGATGGCGCACGATCTCGAACGCGGCAACCGGCTCGAGCTCGACTGGCTCAACGGCAAGGTGCGCGAGCTCGGCCGCGCGCTTGGCGTGCCGACGCCTGCGCATGACACGGTCTACACCGTGCTCAAATTGTACCGCATGGGCACCGCGCGCTGACGTGCGTCAGTCGATCGGAGGATGGTCCAGATTTCGGACCGCCGTTGTAATAAGCCCGGGCATGACGCCGAACACGTTGCAAATCGTTTCGCCGCTCTCGGCCCGTCATTGCCGCGCAAAAGGCGCCGAGCGTGTAGCAGCGCAGTTCAGCGTTTTCAGCCCGTCATTGCCGGGCTTGTCCCGGCAATCCATGAGGCCGGTCCGCAAGCATGGCCGTACGTACAGCCCGGCTCGCTGCGCCTCATCATGGATGCCACCGAACTCGGGCTTGCCCGAGTTCGGAATATTGAACTACTGCAAGTCGGGTATACCCGACTTGCAGTGACAAGCCCGGGCATGACGCCGAGTGAGTGGCGACGCCTTTCGACAATCTCAGCCCGTCATTGCCGGGCTTGTCCCGGCAATCCATGACGCCGGTCCGCAAGCATGGCCCGTACGTACAGCCTGGATCGTTGCACCTCATCATGGATGCCACCGAACTCGGGCTTGCCCGAGTTCGGAATATCGAACTACTGCAAGTCGGGTATACCCGACTTGCAGTGACGAGCCCGGGCATGACGCCGAACATGTTGCAGGGCGTTTCGCCGCTCTCAGCCCATGAAGTGCGACAGATAGCCGTAGGCAAATATTGCGAACAGCGCAGCGAGGAGAATCGCTGACACCAGCCTGCCGCAACGGTCTGCAAAGTCCTGACTGTTTTCGCTCATGGCGTTTGAACCGCAAAATCCGCGGCATGGTTCCCGCCCCCGATGCCGCCGGCCAAAAAATGGCCGCACATTTTCGACTGCGCGGCCATCAAGATTTGGGTCAATGCCACTCGATTCAGAGGGGAATAGAATGGCTTGCATATTCTGCAGCCGCTCGCACGGCGCCGCTTTCTTCAAGATCATTGATTCAAATTAATGAACGGGATTAGCGTTCGAACATGATCCCATTAAAGCCCGTCCCCGGCTCGATCGGGGAGGGCGCCCGGTTTGACCGAGGTATTGCCATGGACAGCATGACGCCACGCAATGCGCTGGACCAGCATCCGTTTTTCGCGCGGCTGCTGAAACTCGTCGATCTCAAGCCGGCCGATCGCAAGGCTTTCGATGAAATCATCGACGGCGAGTTGCTGATCCGAAAGCGACGGGACCTGATTGTCGAGGGCTACGAATATCGCAAGCTCTGTTTCGTGAATGACGGCTATGCCATGCGCTACAAGCTCCTGCGCAACGGCAAGCGCCAGATTCTCAATGTGGTGCTGCCGGGCGATATCGTCGGACTGCCGGGCAGCTTCTATGAGCGGGCGGTTTATGCCGTCACCGCCATTGCAGACCTGCGCATGCATGTCTGCTCGCTCGATTCCTACGTGCAGCTTTGCTACCGGCGTCCGCAATTCGGGCTGGCGCTGAGCTGGATCGCCGTCCAGGAGGCGACCACCTATGCCGAGCACGTCATTGACATCGGCCGCCGCACGCCAATCGAAAGGCTGTCGCATTTTCTGCTGGAACTGCATGCGCGGCTGATTGCGGTCGGGCGCGCGGACAAGACACGCTTCGCCATGCCGTTTTCGCAGGAGGTCATTGCCGATGTGCTTGGGCTCAGCCTGCCGCACCTCAACCGCATGATGCAGCAGCTCCGCTCCGAAAAGCTGATCGCCGACACCGAGCGCATCGTCGAGTTCATCGACGTCGACGCGATGCAGGCGCTGGCACATTTCCAGCCGCTGGCGCTCGCGCCGATCCCGCTGCCGGCGCGAGCCGCCTGAGCCGCGCAACACGGCCGGCAGAACCATGCGGGCGCAATTGGCCAATCCGCCCTCATTGCCGTCCGCAAATCGCGACCCACCATCAGCCCGAGGCTGGCCTCGCCAGCCCCGGCCTTCTAGGATTTGCCCGGGTTGATTCGAGCGGGGCTCGCCATGCGCGGAAAGCGCGATAGGGCCGTCATACTGCGCTATGTCCTGCCGGGGCTGGGTGCGCTCGGCGTGGTCGGCGCGTCCTTCGCCGCCACGTTATGGGCGCTGGATCGGTTCATGCCGCTCGATAGCGGCCCGGTCGCAGCGGTCGCCGCGCTGCCGCCCTTGCCGCCGCTCAAGCCGGTGACAAAATCGTCTTACGTGATCGCGCCGGTCGCGGTCGCACTCACCGCCATCCGCCGCAGCCTCGATGAAGCCGCACCGCGCCAGCTCGTCGGCAAGAACGACAATCCGGTCAGCAGCCTTCTGTCCAAGGCCGATATCGGCATCACTGTTGCGCGCGGCGGCATGACGGTGAGCGGCAGGCCCAATGAACTCACCCTTGGCACGCCGCTCGACGGAACGCTGCGCGTCACCGGACAGCTCGCGTCGCAAGCCGGTAACATCACCGGCTCGATCACCGGAATTCTCAACCGCTCGATCGGCCAGGATGTCGGCAAGATCACCAACAAGGTTCTCGACCAGCGTGCCGACCTGCACGGCCAGGTGAACGTGCATGCGCGCCCGGCGATCACCGCCAACTGGCGGCTGCAGCCCAATCTCGCCGCCCAGGTCGCGCTGCGCGACAGCGCGGTGTCGCTCGCCGGCATCAAGCTCGACGTGGCGCACGAGGCGAAGCCCCTGATCGATCGCGAGGTCAATGCGCAGATCGCAAATCTCGAGGCGAGGCTGCGCAACGATCAGTTCCTCGAGCGCACCGCGCGCCAGCAATGGGCCAAGATGTGCCGCTCGATTCCGCTCGGCGGCGGCAATACTGGCATGCCGCAACTGTGGCTGGAGATGCGTCCGGTGCGCGCGGCGGCGGCGCAGCCGCAGATCGACGGGCAGAATGTCACGCTCACCATCGGCGTCCAGGCCGAAACCCGCATCGTGCCGCAACAGACCAGGCCCGCGTGTCCGTTCCCGGCGAAGCTCGAACTGGTGCCGCCGATGGACAACGGCAAGCTGTCGGTCGGCGTGCCGATCGATGTGCCGTTCACCGAACTCAACAAGCTGCTGGAAGCCCAGCTCAAGGGCCACCGCTATCCCGAGGACAGCAATGCGCCGGTCGCGGTCGAGGTGCGCAGCGCCAAGATTGCCGCGGCAGACGACCGGCTGCTGATCTCGCTGCGCGTGAAGGCGCGCGAGCAGAAGAGCTGGTTCGGCTTCGGTGCGGAAGCAACCATGCAGATCTGGGGCAAGCCGGTGCTCGACCGGCAAAACCAGATTCTGCGTCTCACCGACGTATCGCTGGCCGTGGAATCCGAGGCCGCCTACGGACTACTCGGTGCCGCCGCGCGCGCCGGCATGCCCTATCTGCAGCAGGCGCTCGCCGAGAACGCGGTGGTTGATCTCAAGCCCTTCGCCGCCGACGCGCTGAAGAAGATCGGCGTGGCACTGGCCGAATTCCGGCAGAACAGCAACGGCGTGCGCGTGGAGGCCGCCGTGAACGCTCTGCGCCTCACCGGGATCGAATTCGACTCCCGCACGTTACGCGTGATCGCCGAGGCCGACGGCAATGCAAAAGTGGCGGTGAGCGAATTGCCGAAGATGTAAGATGCGGGACAGCTTTGGCCCCGCATTGACACGTTCCCCAAAAACCCTTTGAACGTGACCCGGCTCGCGCCGGACGGGACGATCGATGGAACCAGCGCTGAAGATTGCAAGGCTGATGGGGCCGCTGCTGTGCGTGGTCGGCGTCGGCATGCTGGCGAACGGGGCCACCTACCGGGTGATGGCCGGGCAATTTCTCGCCGCCTACCCTTTCATCTATTTTTCGGGAATCCTCGCGCTGGTCGCGGGCCTCGCGATCCTCAATGTGCACAACCGGTGGACGCCCGACTGGCGCAGCGTAATCACGGCAATCGGCTGGATCATCACTTGCGTCGGCACATTCCGCATCATCGCGCCACAGTACACTGCGTTCGTCGGCGGCTCGATTGTCGCCAACCCCGGCTTCTTTAACGGTGCCGGCATCGTCCTGCTGGCGCTCGGAGGCTTCATCAGCTTCCGCGGTTACACGGCTTGAGGTTTTCCCGCGCCGTTCCGCCACGCATTGACACCCCCCGGCTTCGGCATACATTAAGTCTTGTTCCGAGGGGGGCCCCGGCAAGGGGCTGAGAGACCGCTTGAGGCGCGGCGACCCTTCGAACCTGATCCGGGTCATGCCGGCGAAGGGACAGGGACTTTCGCAACTTCCCCTCGCCGTCCGACCCGAAGAACCATGGTGCGCCATGCGCGCCTGATTGCGAGCCGGGGAGGCAACCATGCAGCGGTCGATCTATCTTGCCAGGCTCATCGGGCCGGTGCTGGCCGCCGCGGGCCTCGGCATGTTGCTCAACACGGACGTCTTCCGCACCGTAGCCGCGCAGTTCCTCGCCAGCTACGCGCTGATCTATCTCGCCGGCGTGCTTACGCTCACCGCCGGCATCGCGCTGGTGCTGGTGCACAATGTCTGGGTCGGCGACTGGCGCGTCATCATCACCCTGTTCGGCTGGCTGGGCGTGATCGGCGGCGTGTTCCGCACGGTCTGGCCGCAGGAAGTCGCCGCGGTCGGCGGCGCGGTCATGAGCCATGGCGAAGCCTTGATGTTTGCCGGCTTTGCCGTGGCCGTTCTCGGCGTCGTGCTCAGCTACTACGGCTATGCCGACGCCGTTCCGAAATCATCCGGCGCGCGCAGCGCCCCCAAAACGCAGCAGAAGGTAAGACCGCCATGAACATCCATGATCCGAACGTCACGCTGCCGAAGGTGACGACCGGGCCGCTGCCGGCCTCGCGCAAGGTCTATGCGAGCCCTGAGGCCGCGCCCGACCTGCGGGTGCCACTGCGCGAAATCGCGCTCGATGCCTCGTCGGGCGAGCCGCCGCTTCCGGTCTACGACACCACCGGCGCCTATACCGATCCGGCCGTGACCATCGACGTGGAGAAAGGCCTGTCGCGCGCCCGCCTCGCATGGGTGAAAGAGCGCGGCGGCGTCGAGGAATACGAGGGCCGCCCGATCCAGCCGGTCGACAACGGCAATGTCACCGGCAAACATCTGGCGCGCAATTTTCCCAACACGCCGAAGCCGTGGCGGGCAGTTTCGTCATTCCGGGGCGCGGCCGAAGGCCGCGAACCCGGAATCCAGAACCAAACACAGAGCCGGCATCTGGATTCCGGGCCCGGTGCTATGCGCCGTCCCGGAATGACAGAGGGTGGTCCGCACCCCCTCACCCAACTCGAATGGGCGCGCGCCGGCGTCATCACCAAGGAAATGATCTACTGCGCGACACGCGAGAACCTCGGCCGCAAGAAAATGCTGGAGCGCGCGGAAGCAGCGCTGGCCGACGGCGAGCAGTTCGGCGGCGCCCTCCCCGCCTTCATCACGCCGGAATTCGTGCGCTCGGAAATCGCGCGCGGCCGCGCCATCATTCCGTCCAACATCAACCACGCCGAACTCGAGCCGATGATCATCGGCCGCAATTTCCTGGTGAAGATCAACGCCAATATCGGCAACAGCGCCGTCACCTCGTCGGTCGAGGAAGAGGTCGAGAAGATGGTGTGGGCGATCCGCTGGGGCGCCGACACGGTGATGGACCTCTCCACCGGCCGCAACATCCACAACACGCGCGAATGGATCCTGCGCAATTCGCCGGTCCCGATTGGAACGGTGCCGATCTATCAGGCGCTGGAGAAGGTCGACGGCGATCCCGTCAAGCTCGACTGGGAATGCTACAAGGACACCCTCATCGAGCAGTGCGAACAGGGCGTCGACTATTTCACCATCCACGCCGGCGTGCGGCTCGCCTATGTGCCGCTGACCGCCGACCGCGTCACCGGCATCGTCTCGCGCGGTGGCTCGATCATGGCCAAGTGGTGCCTGTCGCGGCACAAGGAATCGTTTCTCTACGAGCGCTTCGATGAGATCTGCGACATCATGCGCAAATATGATGTCTCCTTCTCGTTGGGCGACGGATTGCGCCCCGGCTCCATTGCCGACGCCAATGACCGCGCGCAATTCGCCGAGCTGGAGACGCTGGGCGAACTGACGCAGATCGCCTGGAAGAAGGGCTGCCAGGTCATGATCGAAGGCCCCGGCCACGTGCCGATGCACAAGATCAAAATCAACATGGACAAGCAGCTGAAAGAGTGCGGCGAGGCGCCGTTCTATACGCTTGGGCCGCTGACCACCGACATCGCGCCGGGCTACGACCACATCACCTCAGGGATCGGCGCCGCCATGATCGGCTGGTTCGGCTGCGCCATGCTCTGCTACGTGACGCCGAAGGAGCATCTCGGCCTGCCGGACCGCGACGACGTCAAGGAAGGCGTCATCACCTACAAGATTGCGGCGCACGCGGCGGACCTCGCCAAGGGCCACCCGGCGGCACAACTGCGCGACGACGCGCTCTCGCGCGCGCGTTTCGACTTCCGCTGGCAGGACCAGTTCAACCTCGGGCTCGATCCCGACACCGCGCGCGAATATCACGACGAGACGCTGCCCAAGGAGGCGCACAAGGTGGCGCATTTCTGCTCCATGTGCGGCCCGAAGTTCTGCTCGATGAAGATCACGCAGGATGTCAGGGACTATGCGGCGACGTTGAACGATCCGGCGCTCAATCCTCGTCCTGAGGAGGGCGCGCGAGCGCCCGTCTCGAAGGACGAGGCCGAGGAAGGCATGCGGCGCATGAGCGAAAAGTTCAACGCCATGGGGCAGCAGGTTTATGTGGATGCGGAGAAGGTGAAGGAGAGCAATAAGGCGTTGTGACTCTTTCCGCCTCATCCTGAGGAGCGTCGCGATGACACCATTGACCCCGTGCGCGGGAGAAGCGTTCACACCACCGCGGCCGCCCGCACCCGCGCGCCTTCGGGGATCGTACGCGGCGCCTTGTTGAGGCTTTCAATCGCGAAGCCCGCGGCCGCCTTGTAGCCTGCCATGAACTCGGCACGCTCCCCGGGCGGAATCACGTCGTCGATATTTTCGAAGGTGCCGCCGCAACGCTCGTCGACGAGGTTGAGCAGCCCGAACGGACCTGCGCCGCGATTGCGCAGGATAAGCTGCGAGATCGGGCCGCACAGTTTTGCATCGAAGGCTTCGAGCGCTTCCTGCGTGACGCCGTGTTCGACCATGCAGGCGCCCAGGACGCGCGTATCGACGATTGCCTGGCTGCCGCCGTTGGAACCGGTCGGATACATGGCATGCGCGGCGTCGCCGATAAGCGCCACCGGACCGTCACGCCAGGTCGGTACCGGATCGCGGTCGATCATCGGGTTCTCGAAGACGACATCCGCGCCGCGGATCAGCGCCGGCACATCGAGCCAGTCCCAGATCCAGTTTTCGAAATAATGGACGAAATCGGCGATCGGCACCTGGCGGAACCAGCCGCGCTGCTTCCAGCCCTCGCTGTTGTCCATCGTGACCTCGGCGATCCAGTTGATGACCGAGAGGCCCGTCTTCGGATCGGGATGCGAGATCGGATAGAACACCACCCGCTCGCGGTGCGTACCGAGCCCGACGAAGGAGGCGCCGCTGCGGATCGGCTTTCCCCAAGTCGTGCCGCGCCACATGACCGCGCCGCCCCAGTGGATCGGTGGCTGCGCGGGATGCATCTGCGCCCGAACCGCGGAGTGGATGCCGTCGGCGCCGATCAGAAGGCCGCCATGCGCCTCGGACGTCGAACCATCGGCATGCTCGACGAGCGCGGTGATGCCGCCGTCGGCGTTCCTGCGATAGCCCGAGACGCGGCTGCCGAGCCTGACCGCCCCCTGCCCGATCCGCTCCACCACCTTGTCATGCAGCAGCATGTGGAACAGGCCGCGATGCACCGCATATTGCGGCCAGTTGTAGCCGGCGAGCCGCCCGCGCGGCTCGGAATAGATGTCGTTGCCGTTGAGACCCACCAGCGCCCATTCCCTGGCCGGCAAGCCGACCCGATCGAGGTCATCCTCGGTAAAGCCGAGATCGTAGAGCTCGCGCACGGCGTTGGGTTGCAGATTGATGCCGACGCCGAGCGGGCGCATATCGCGAACCGCTTCGAAGACAATGCAGGGCACGCCGATCTGGTGGAGCGTCAGCGCCGTCGCAAAGCCGCCAATGCCGCCGCCGGCAATAATCACACGATCACGCATTACACATGGTCCCCCGGTTGACGCCCATTATCCGTGCCCCCGCGGCCGAGGCAAGCGCCGGCGCGGACGTGAACCTCGTGCCGGGCATCCACGACTTGTCCTGGTGGCAGCGCGCTGAAGCAAGCGTAGCTGTGATGAGCGATAGCGAAATCCGGGTGTTGCGTGCGCCGCGCCCGGCCATGACGGATCAATTGATAGGCCCTGGAACAGATCGCCGATGTCGGCCGTTGGCACACGCGCTTCACAAAAATTTCTTGTCATCGCCGGCCAGCAGATCTCGGATATTCTGTGTGACCGGGAATCCGTATCCGGCGCCAAGCGATTCCCAAAACAGGCGGCCCTGTCTATGGCTCTCGCTCGTATAGAGCTCGGCACCAATCATCTGCATGGCAAACAGCAGCGACTGCATGGCATCCACACCAGCCCCCCAGCGCTCTGCCTTTTCGTCAGGCCAGCCGATCGTAAAATGACACCGCCATTCAGTGTTTGAGTGTTGCTGGGGCGCGCGAATTTCGATCGGCACCGGAACGTCCCTGTTCTCGTCACGCAGCGTCAGAAGACGTCGGGCGATAATCATCATTTCGCTCCTCAGAATTGCAGAGAGGGTAATGGTTTTCCGGCGAGGCACGCAGCGTATCGCTCCATTGCCTGTGCGCGGCAAGCGCGAATGATCGCCGGGCGCAGCGTTGTGCAGAACAGCATGTCAATCTGCATTTGGTTCCAGCAATAGGCCGCCGATTGGCTACCCCTCGATGCAAACGTATATGGCGCGGGACGAGTGCCGATATTGGCGGCTATGTCGTTGGTCCCGATTTCGCTTGTCCATTGCCCGCCGTCGGGTTTACCGGCAGGTACGCGCGGTTGACGAGGGTCGTATTTTCGCTGCGTTCTGCCGGCCAAGATCGCCCGTTCGATTCGCGAGCGAAGTGCAGCCGTCTCGGCAAGACCGCGCACCAGGCCAGTGTTTTCTCGCGTCCATGACCTCATTGATAAATCCCTTACATAATAAGAAATTATTCCTATGCTGCCCCAAGCAGGATTGCAAGTCCTGAATTTGCCCCCGTGGCGCTACCGCCACTCCCCCCAAGCATCGGCTTTGGTGCGCCAGTTCGTCGCCTACGCCCTCGCCCGGCGGTCAACCAGACGCTATTTACTTTCGCGGGCGCAATGCTGCTCGTCTGCTCGTCTGCTCGTCTTGGCCACCTCCTGTGAATAATAATACAAGATGAAAGCGCGCCCGCTGGCGCATTGGAGGGTGACACCATGAAGCCGTCGACTGCAGCCGTTCTCGGCGCAACGTTTCTTCTTGCGCCGCTCGCCGCGTCCCGGGCCGCGGCGGAAACGCCGCCGGACATCCAGAAGATCAATGCCTATGTCGGCTGCATCAACCGTCTTTCGGCGCGCTCCTACGATTCGCGCCGGCGCTATTTCAGCTGGGTCGGCAAGAAGGGCCCCACCGGCCGGGAGCGGATCATCTACGGCACCTACACGATCTACGACACATCCGACTGCAGGAAGAACGTCGAGAAGGCGAATGCGATGGAGCCGCACGATGCCGACCTCGAAGCCGCCGCCTCGGCCTACGCAGCGGCCGTGAGCGCGCTCGAGCCGCTGCTCAAGGAGGCCGACGACTATTATTCCGCGCAGGATTACAAGGACGACAGGATGGCCAAGGGCCGCGCCTTACATCCCCGTCTCATTGCCGCGTGGGATGCGTTCGCGAGCGCCGACCAGAAGCTGCGCGGCGAAGTCGAAGCCATCAACGACAAGCGCTCACTGGAGAAGCTCGCCGCGATCGAGAAGAGCGAAGGCCGAAAGTCGCGCTACTACGTCGAGGCGACGATGATCCAGGCCAAGCGCGTGCTGCGCACGGAGAACGCGGGTAAACCCGACCTTGCCGAGATCACAAAAGCGCTGAGCGACTATGAAGGCACCGTCAAGGCGGCCGAGGCGCTTCTGGCGGCCGACAGCGGGCAGAAGATCGGCTCGATGTTCATGAGCAGCGCCAAGTCGTACCTCGTCACGGCGAAGCAATTGATGCGGCGTCTGCGGGACAAGGTGCCCTACAGCCAGGGCGACAGGATGATGCTCAACTCCGGCGGCGGCTGGATGGTCGAGGGTTCGCCACCGCGGCTTTCGCGCGACTACAATCAGCTGGTCGATGCCTACAATCGCGGCGCGCGGATCTAGCGCGCGCGGACCATGACGAGACGGCAAGCAATCAGGACAGTCCGAATGCCAGGCGTGGCCACATGATGCTGGTGCGGACGATCCTTGCGTTCGACACGCTGGTCGCGCTGGTCATCGCCTATTTCTTTGTCATCGGCCTGGCCGACGGCTCGGTGTCGTCGTTCAACATGGGACTGTGGCTCGGCCTGCTCGCGTTGACCGCCGCGGTACTCGTCGGCGGCTGGATGCTTTCGGCGAGGGGCAAACGCGCGGCCGCCATCGTGCTGCTCATGGTCCTGTTCGTGCCGGGGTTTCTCTACGCCCTATTCCTGCTGCTTGTCATGATCACGCAGCCGAACTGGCACTGAGCCATGGCACGCGTAGCCGGATGAACCCACCGGTCCGGACACTGTGTCCGCCTCATCCTGAGGAGGGCGCGAAGCGCCCGTCTCGAAGGATGACGGCGGCCGGCCTCATGCTTCGAGACGCGCTCCTCCGGAGCGCTCCTCAGCATGAGGAATAAGGGTGTACAGCGGGCGTAGCCCGGATGAGCCTTCGGGTCCGGCCTGCGGCCGGCCCGAGGTTGAACTCCGCGAATTCCGGAAACATGCCCTCGAAATTCGATGCCGCATTCCGCTTCGCTCCATGCGGGTGACGCGCTGCGGGAATCCCGGATCGGTCTTCGTGCCATGGCGCTTTTTGTCACGACGGATCGAGGCGCGTCATACCTCTCTCGGCCTCATGGTGAGGAGCGCTCGAAGAGCGCGTCTCGAACCATGGGGCCGCCCTATCCTTCGAGACGGCGCTTCGCGCTTCCTCAGGATGAGGGCGGAAAGAGCACGCTTACGCCGGATGAGCCCTCTGGTCCGGCCTGCGGCCGGCCCGAGGGTGAACTCCGCGAATTCCGGAAACATGCCCTCGAAATTCGATCCCGCATTCCGCTTCGCTCCATGCGGGTGACGCGCTGCGGGAATCCCGGATCGGTCTTCGTGCCATGGCGCTTTTTGTCACGACGGATCGAGGCGCGTCATACCTCTCTCGGCCTCATGGTGAGGAGGGCTCGAAGAGCGCGTCTCGAACCATGGTGCCGCCCTATCCTTCGAGACGGCGCTTCGCGCCTCCTCAGGATGAGGGCGGAAAGCGCTACGCGCTGGACTTCGCGCGCCCGTTCCAACAGTCTGGTGCACACAGGTTTCCACATCAGGGAGCAGTCCACGATGCCTGTCACATGGTCCGCGCGGCCGGCCGCCATCCTCGCCAGTGTCATTTTTCTTTCCGCGCCAGCCGCCGCACAGGGTACCGCGCAGGAACGATCGGCCTGCATGGGTGACGTGTTCCGGTTCTGCGCGTTCGACATCCCGAACGTGCCCAAAATCGAGGCCTGCCTGCAAAACAAGAAAAGCCAGCTATCGCCGGCCTGCCGGGCGGAGTTCAAACCATCGCGCGCGAAGAAGACCAAGCTGAAGCCCGAGCATTTCAGCTAGAGCAGGATCTGTTCACATTGAATCACACTATCCTCCGCTCGTCCCCGCGAAAGCGGGGACCCAGAGCAAAAAAGACAGGCGTTTCAACATGGCCCTGGATTCCCGCTTGCGCGGGAATGAGCGGAGTTTGGTTCAACGCGAATGGATCATGGTCTAGCGTGAATCGCAAAGGAGAAGCGCCGATGGCTCACCGCGATCTCGTCACGGTGCTGGCCGTGCTCGCCGCGTGTGCAATCGCGGCACCGGCCATCGCGCGCGACGTCGCCGTGCCCAGCTATCCGGCGGTACCGCTGCTCTCGACCGGCAAAACCATTGTCGGCGAGACCATCCACTATCCGAAGGGCGACGCGCATGTCACGGCCGCCATCGTCACGCTGGCGCCGGGCGGCCGCACCATCCTGCACAAGCACGGCGTGCCGCTGTTCGCCTACATCCTCGCAGGCGAGCTGACCGTGAACTACGGCACGCACGGCACGCGCACTTACAAGCAGGGCCAATCCTTCATGGAAGCCATGGACGTCGCGCATTTCGGCATCAACAACGGCGCAGTGCCGGTGCGCATCCTGGCGGTCTATATGGGCGCGTCCAGCGCCAGTGACGTGATCCCGGTCAAATAGCGTATCGGATGAAATCGTTTGCGTTTTCCCTACCGCCCCAACGTCGCGATATAGGCTGCGATGTCTGCCGCTTCGTCCGCCTGCGGTGAAAAATTCATTTTCGGATGTGGCCCGGCAATGGCGTGGGCGATCTTGTCGGCCTCATGACCGTATTTGCGCGCGATCACCTCGAACGGAGGTGCGTCGGCGACCTCGCTGCGCGCGTGCGGCGCGATGGTGTGACAGGACGCACAATGGCTTTGCGCCAGTTTCTGTCCACGTCCGGGTTCCGCGCCGCGCGTGTTCATCGCCGCAGTAATCGCAAACAGGACGATCGTGCCCAGGAACAGCAAAACGCGGAACGGGCAAAATCCCTTGATGCCGCACGTCGCGAGCCGCCGGTCGGCCGCCGGCTTGCGCCCATTCTCCGCTTCGCTGCGGTCGTTGCTGATCGGTCCTGGCGCCATGACGTCAGATTACCATGCACGCATGAAAAAAGCCCGGGCGCAAAAGTGCACCTGCATCTTGCCGCGCGCGATGCCGGCTACTCGCCGCCGGCGGCGACGGCCGGGAGCCGGAATTGGCGGCGGTAACTGCCAGGCGAAAGGCCGGTGGTGCGCTTGAACAGGCGGCGGAAGAATGCCGGGTTCTCGTAGCCGATCTGCCAGCCGATCTCGTCGACGGGAATGCCTGTTCGCTCCAGGCGCCGCTTCGCCTGATCGACCCGAAGGTGCTGGATATACGCGATCGGCGTCAGCCCCGTGGCCTTGGTGAAGCGCCGCTTGAAGCT
Organism: uncultured Alphaproteobacteria bacterium; assembly: GCA_963828695.1. Classification (GTDB taxonomy): domain Bacteria; phylum Pseudomonadota; class Alphaproteobacteria; order Rhizobiales; family Xanthobacteraceae; genus Pseudolabrys. The sequence continues at coordinate 1,837,418 of CAWHFS010000002.1, forward strand.
GCGTTCCGGGACACCCGAGATGCGCACCATTTCTTCGACCGGGTTGGCGGCGGAATAGTTTTTCCGTGCCCATTCCTGGGTATTTGCGACCATGGCGTCGCCGTGATCGGTGACCGGCATGAACACGATAAATGGCGCCTGTCCATCCGCATGCGCCTGCAGTGCGTGGAATTTCGCCACTGCGTGGGCGACAGGCGCACCCAGCTGCCGGGTGACGATATAAAGCAACAGGTCGTGCCAGGAGGTCGCCGCGCCTGACATGACGAATTCGCCGCGGCTGCCGGCGGTCGTCAGAATTTTCTCCAGGCTGAGCTTCACGTTCGGAAAAGCAGTCTGGAATTCCCGGGCATGCGTCCAGTGCAGCGTCGCTTCCCGCCCGTCGAGCAGGCCGGTTTCCGCGAGCAGAAACACGCCGGAACATGCCGTGCAGATCGTCGCGCCACGGCGATGCATGGCGCCGAGCCATTCGACAATCGCCGGGAAGCGGCCGGATTCCCAGAAATTGCCGCCAATCATGATCGAGGGGATGAACACGAGGTCGGTCTGCTCGATCTCGTTGATCGAACGGTGCATCTGGATCGGAATGTTGCTGGCCGTGTTCATCGGACCTTTGCGTTCGGCGACGATTTCCGCGCGATAGGGCGACTCGGCCGGGATCGCGTCGTCGAACGCCCGCAGTCCGGCGATCGAATTGAGCACGTCGTATATGCCGATGAGCGGCGACGCCATCGTGTCGGGGACCGCCAGGATGCTCGCCCGCAGCGGCAGCTGAGTGGCCATGAATCGCCCCTTCGCTGGCACGAATGGACCGGTTTCGACCATTATGAATCTTACCGGATGGCGCCGCAACGTCGATAACGCCGCACGCAAACTCCAGTCACACGAGGAACACCATGTCCAAACCGAGATGGGAAATTCGCGGCGCAGAATTCGTCAATTGCAATTGCGATTACGGTTGTCCGTGCCAGTTCAATGCCGCGCCCACCGACGGCACCTGCCGCGGCGTCGGCGCCATCGCGATCGAGTCGGGCTACTACGGCAAGACCAGGCTCGACGGCCTCAACGCCGCATGGCTGCTGGATTGGCCGAACCCGATCCACGAAGGCAATGGCACCACCCAGATCATCGTCGACGAACGCGCCAATGCCGACCAGCGCCACGCGCTGGTGCGCATCCTGAGCGGCAAGGACACCGAACCGGGTGCGACGGTCTGGCGGGTGTTCGCCACCACCATGACCAGAGTGCTGGAGCCGCTGTTCCGGCCCATCACCTTCGACGTCGATGTCGACGCGCGCACCGCGAGGCTGTCGGTGCCGGGACTGATCGACACGCGCGGCGAACCGATCCGCAATCCGGTCTCCGGCGAGATCCACCGCGCGCGCATCGAACTTCCCAACGGCTTCGAATACACGGTCGCCGAAATGGGCTCCGGCACGTCCGAGATCAGTGGCGCCATGCCGATGTCGCTCAAGGACAGCTACGGCCAGTTCGCCTTCATCCACTTGAGCAATGTCGGCAACCTGCTCGCCAAGGCGGCCTGAACATGGGGGGCGTGGCGGCCATGCAAATCACAACCGTTGAAACATTGCTGCGCAACGACAGGGCGATCGTCGCCACCGGTCTGGGGGCGACGACTCTCCTCGCCTGGCTCTATCTTCTGACCGGCGCGGGCACCGGCATGGATCCGGCGGCAATGACCAGCCTGCAGGTCCTCGGCCGCATGGCCATGCCAATGAACGGTGGCGACGGCTGGAATGCGTCCTATTGGGCCATCATGTTCGCCATGTGGTGGATCATGATGATCGCCATGATGCTGCCCACCGCAGCACCGACGGTCCTGCTCTACGCGCGCGTCCACCGACAGAGCCAGACAGCAGCAACATCGCGCGGATCGGCCCTGCCGGCGGCCGCCTTCACCTTCGGCTATCTCGTGGCGTGGCTTGCCTTCAGTGCGGCGGCGACCGTGCTGCAGGCCGTTCTGGAGCGCATCGGCCTCCTCGATCGCATGATGATGTGGAGTACGGACCAGACGCTCACCGCCGCGTTTCTGCTCGCCGCCGGTATATACCAGCTGTCGCCGCTCAAGTCGGTCTGCCTCGACCATTGCCGGAGGCCGGTCGAGTTCCTCACGCGGCATTGGCGGCCGGGCACGCGCGGCGCCCTGCGCATGGGCCTGCAACATGGCCTGTTCTGCGTCGGCTGCTGCTGGCTGCTGATGGCGCTGATGTTCGCAGGCGGCGTGATGAACCTGATCTGGATCGCCGCGCTGACCATCTTCGTGCTGGTGGAGAAGCTGGCGCCGCACGGCGGCAGAACGGCAAAGGCGACCGGACTGCTCCTGATCGGTGCCGCGGCTTTCGTGCTGGCCGCGTCGTCGCCGGCCGCGCCGATGTAGGTTCGCGACGCGGCCGACTCCTCGCTCAGGCCGCTCCTTCCCTCGCAAAGACGGTGCAGGTGGCATTCAGCCGAGGAGAAATTTCAGCCGCTCGTCGGCTCTTGCCGGTGCTATTTCAAGAATTTCAGCGGTCACTACGTTTTCCATCACAAACGGGTCACGGTTCACTCTGCTCTGCAGGTCCGGTAGCGGCACATTGTGCGCCACAATCGCACCGCCCAAACCAGGTTGAAGACTGCCGGCCAACAAAAATACGCCGTCGTCAAAACCGCGTTTGATCCATTCCTTGTGGCCTTCCATGAATTGGCCGGCCTTACCCTTGTCGGCAAATCTGAGAAGCACAACGAACATCTGTCTTGTTCTCCAGCTGATTTGGCCAGCGACGGCGCGGCTGCAACCGGCGCCAAGGATATCATCCAGGTTAAAATGGCCGCCGGACGGCGGTATCGTCAATGATCGCCGCAAATATTTTTCAGCGCCGCCCACTCGCGCGCCGAGAGAATATCTGCGCCGGTATCGGGGATATCCGCCTTTCGCATCGTGGCAAGGCGCTCCTCGGTCAGCGGATGACTTGCGAGAAGACCCATGCTCGTTTTCGCCTCGGCGCCGGTCACGCGGATCAAGAGCTCGCCCATCGGTTTCGGTGAACGGCCGAGCGCATGCATGGTCTTGATGGCGGCGACATCGGCGCCGCGTTCCGTATCGCGCGAGTACGCGGAATTGAACAGCGATCGAGTTGCAAAAATCACCGCACTGCTGCCAATCACGTCGCCGAACAGCAAGCCGACCAGAAATGAGCTCCCGCCGGCCTGGATGAGCTGCCGCATGCTGTCGCGATTGCGCACGTGGCCCAGTTCATGGGCGATGACGCCGGCGATCTCGTCGACGTTGTTCGCCTTTTGCAGGAGTCCGTTTGTCAGGTAGATTTTTCCGCCCGGCAATGCGAATGCGTTGGGGATGGTCGCCGATATCACCCGAGCGTCGAGCGGCTCGTCGATCCCGCCGGCCCGCTTGACCTTGTCGACCAGGGCAACAAACGCGGCCCGCCCTTCGGCCCCGGTACAGAGCTTGCCGCTGAAGACGAAGCTCACCTGCTTGTCGATCGCCTCGCCCAGCCGCTTCTCCACCGCCCGTGGGACCATTGGCGCCAGACGATCGGCCGCCAACGGAATTCCGAAAAATACCAGAGCCAAAATCGACCCGACCGCTGCCAGCGACCAGGCGGCGATGCGCCACGTGTGCCGTTCGTGTCTCGCGGCGATCGACGGGCAGCGAGCAACCAGCACCCGTTGCATTGCCGGATCGGCGATTTCGAGACGGGCGAGCGGCAAGGCAGCGACGCACAACAACCGCAGCAGTTCCGGCGGTCCATCCGCACGGCGAATGGCGTCGAACGGCCAGGTGCCGACGACCGCGCCGTCCTCCAGGATCTCGAGACCCGTAGCAAGGTGCAGCGTCACATCGCGCTTGCGATTGCTCCGACCGTCGAAATAGACGGCATTGATGGCCTGGACGGCGTCAGCGGTTGTCACGGCACGGCCTCGGCGTTCTTCGCCATGCACGCAGCATCAGGCGTGCGCGCCATCGCTAGAAGCCGACGACGTCAAGGCTGTCGGCAAAACCCTCGCCAAGCGCGCCGGCGAGTTGGCCCTGCGCCGCCACGTCGCCGGCCGCCGCCAGATTGTGGACCGTCACCGATCCGGTCACCCGCTGCCACACGTCATGCATGAGATACATTCGAATGACCACGCCGAATGCCAGTGCCGCCACGACATAGCTCAAGCCAGCGCCGATCAGGACAGGCAGATGCTGCGAGGCGAGAACGGCTTTTTCCGCCGCAGTTCCGCCGCCGACGAGCATCACGGCAACGCCCACTACGATCCCCACCAGCACGGACAGGCCGATGACGAGAAGCACGCCCCAGCCGATGACTTTCCAATAGAGTCCGATCAGGGCGCGGCGCTTGAGGTTCGACGCAAACGATACCGCACCGAATCGAATCCCCGACAGCCACCAGCGCCATTCGATTGCCTTGTAGGCGGCGTAAATGAAGGGCAGGCCGAACAGCAAAAGAAACGGCGCCAGAATGGCGATCGCCGCTGCTTGCTTGAGCTTCAGCGCTGCGATGGCCGCCGTTGCAGCAATGAGCGCGATGAAGATCAGCCATACTGCGAGCCACAACCACCAGCCGCGCTTGAACAGGTCCCAGCCCTTGCCGTCGAAACGGCCCGGCAGATCACCGTAGGATGTGTGGCGCATCTTGAAGCGTTCGAGCGCGGCTTGCCGCCATGGCAACGCCATGCCGAGCGTCAGCGCAACAAGCAGGGACCACAACCCGGCCCGCCAAGCAAAATTCAAGCCGGATCCAGCCATCGAGAAACGTACGCCACGCCACACCGTCCGCGTCAGCCGGTAGCGGCGCGCGCGATAGATGGCGAATTGCATGAATACATAGAAGAACAGGCCGAGCGGCAAACTGGCGAGCGTCTTGACGCGTTCCGCTTCCAGGCCGGCCAGAAAGTAGAGGAGGTAAAGCGGCGCCAAAATTGCCAACGCGAACAGAAATCCGATCAGCAATTCCCTGGCTGTGCCGGTATATTCTCCTGCGTCACCGGCTACGGAGGTGTGCGACCACATATGCCGTCGCATGTCGGTCGCCAGCCAGAAACGGTAAAAGCCGACCGTGACGAGTTCGAGCATCGCACCGCGCATGACGAGTCGACGGAAGGCGGAACGGTTGTCTGAAAAAACCGGGCGCGTTGACGTGGCGGTGAAATTGGCCGCAATGGTTTCGTTCATGGCAATTGCTCACGACGAATGAATTAAAATAGAGCTGTACCGACCGGCGCTGCGCCTATTCAATCATAGGTGGAATTGGTTAAATCTTTCCAATCGCATTAAAACGCAAAAAAGCCCGCGGCGTAGCTTGCGCGGTGCATTGTTGCCCGCTTCGCCGCCCGATGACAGGCTCCGCGAAATCCGGGGCAAATTCGCCGCGTACCGTGCCCGCATTCCGCTTCGCTCCATACGGGCTACGTGATGTGTTCGCCTCATCCTGAGGAGGGCGCGAAGCGCCCGTCGCGAAGGATGAAGGCGGCCTCCATTCGGCCTCATGCTTCGAGACGCGCACCTTCGGCGCGCTCCTCAGCATGAGGGTCAACCACCAGAAATCGGGTGCCGGAATCGGGTGTTTTCTGGCGACCGATGGCGCCATTGTCCGCCACGCGAAACATGGAGGACAACGATGAATTTGCGCATTCGCGGCCTGGAGGCCGGACAATTCTCGCATCTCTTCGCGCTTCCCGATGCCGAACTCGCAGCGCTCGGCGCCAGGCGGAAAATCGCGGACGGACCTCATCCCTGCCGCATCAGCCTGACCGACGCGGCTCCGGGCGACGAGGTCATCCTGGTCAATCATGAGCATCACACAGTTGCGTCGCCCTACCGCATGCGGTTTGCCATTTATGTGCGCCAGGGCGAGAAAACCTTCGATGCAGTCGGCGTCGTGCCCGATCAGTTGCGCCGGCGCACGCTTGCGGTGCGCGGGTTCGACGCCCACGGCATGATGACCGGGTGGGAATTGATCGAGGGAATTTTCCTGGAGGAGGCGATCGAACGGCAGTTCGCCGATGCCGACGCGCAATACCTGCACGTCCATTTCGCCGCCCCCGGCTGCTACGCGGCCAGGGTCGAACGCGCATGATCGGCGTGCCGCATGGAAAATCCGGAAACGTTCAAAGCGAAGTGAACGCCACGACTGACGCCGCGGACGTCACGATTTCGTCTTGCCCGCCTTTGTCTTCTTCACCTTCGGCGCTGCTTCCGCCTTCGACGCCTCTTCCGCGTCGCGCGCCAGCCGCAACGCGCGCAGCTTGGCGGTCTTGGCGCGGGTGGCGGCCGCCGCCATTTCGTAGTCCAGCATTGCGCGCTTGCCGTCTTCGGCCTGCCGGGCCTTGCGGAATTCCTTGTCGGCTGCATTGGTTTTCGAACTATCGGCCAAGATCGATCTCCTTGCTGAAAATGCGCGCCGGCCCGGCGGCCGGCGATGGATGCCACCGCAATTGCGGGGCCGCGAAAACTACTTGCCGGCGGCTTTTCTCAGGGCCGCATTGATGCGGTCCTGCCAGCCGGGGCCCTCGTCCTGAAAAAAGTCAAGGACGTCACGATCGATGCGCAGCGACACCGTTTCCTTGGCGCCGGGCAGCGACGATGTCTTAAGCGGCAAATCTGCCGGTTTTGTGGTCGCGGCCTTGAAGGCCTTTTCAGCCGCGCTGCGGGCGTCGGGTGGTGCTGGTCCTCGTGCCATGGCGTTCTTCTACCACGCGGGGAGAGGCATCGCGAGCACGCAACATTCTCCGCTCCTTCCAGCATAAGCGGGAATCCGGCGCCGGTCCCCGCTTCCCTGCTTCGCGCTCCGTGCTGCGAAGGGCTGAGACGTCAGCCCGCCGAAGCCTCCTTCCGACGAAGGCGGTTGGCGAAGGCGGGTCGCGGGGGCGAGCAGACGGACCAACACAACCACGCGCGCTATTTTTCGCGTTGCATCGCTTCGACGCCCGACAAATCAGCTACCTTCCCGCCCTCGCTGGTCCACACTGCCCCCCACATGGCATTCGCCCCCCCATCCGGTGCCGCCGACGAGCGCTACAACAAGCGCCTCGCCATCATCGTGCCCTATCGCGACCGGGCGCAGCACCTCGCGCAATTCGTTCCGCACATGGTCAGCTATTTCGAGCGCGACAAGCTCGACCGGCAGATCGATTTCACCATCAACATCATCGAGCAGCATGGAAATGCGCCCTTCAGCCGCGGCCGGCTGGGCAATTGCGGATTTCTGCTGACGCGGAATGAGTCCGACTATGTGTGCATCCACGACGTCGACTACCTGCCGATGTGGGCCGACTATTCGTGGTCAAGAAATCCGTCGCGGCTGATCTGGCACGGGCTGTCGCTGAAGGAGGACTATTACAGTTTTTTCGGCGCCGTGAGCGTGCTCGACAATGCCGTGTTCAGCAAGGTGAACGGTTTTCCGAATTGCTACTGGGGATGGGGGCCCGAGGACCGGGAGCTGGGCTATCGCTGCCGCATCCAGGGCTACGACATCGAACGGCGCGACGGGACCTATATTCCGCTGCGTCACCCGAGCGCCGGATTTTCCGCGCCCAATGTCTGGAGTGAAGAAGGCCGCCGCACCAGCGCGCTTTATGACAAGCGGCAGTCCCGGCTTGAGGCATTGGCGCAGGAAGACGGCGTCAACTCGCTGAAATTCAATCTTGTCGAGAAGAAACTGCTGGCACTGCCCGGTGGCATCACCGTGAAGAATGTCTGGCATTACATCGTGGATCTCGGCCCGCCGGACACGTGACGATGCCGGGGGCGCGCTCGATCATACAGAAGCAGGACCATGCGCTCCTTCGTGACACTCGCCCTGTTCATCGCCCTGGTGCTCGGCGGCGGAACGTTCATCGGCCTGATGACATTGCCGGGGGCATGGTATGACGGTCTTGCCAAGCCGCCGTTCAATCCGCCGGACTGGATTTTCGCGCCGGTCTGGACGCTGCTCTACATTCTGGTCGCGGTTGCCGGCTGGCGCACCTGGCTGCGCGGCCCGCGCAGCGCCGCCATGGCGGTCTGGTTCGGCCAGCTCGCACTCAATTTCGTCTGGTCGCCGGTGTTCTTCGGCGCGCACCGCCCCGGCATCGCGCTCGCCATCGTGACGGCAATGCTGGCGGCGATCCTCGCCTTCGTCGTGATGTGCTGGTCGCGCGACCGCATCGCCGCGCTGTTATTTGCGCCCTATGCGCTGTGGGTCGCCTTCGCCACGCTGCTCAACGGCGCCATCTGGGTTCTCAACTGAACGGACACGGCGAACACGGAAGGCGAGCCGGTCATTCAACCGGCTCGCATGCCTGTGCGATTATCTCAGTGAAATCGCCAACCCGCTGAGGTCGAGATTGGCAATCAATCCGACCTGAGTGCCGCTCAAGGTCAAAACGACGCCTTTTCCGTTGCGCAGCACGATAGCCCGCGCGCCGGCGCCAAGCGCAGCGCCGCCACCGACAGCGCCATAGACGCCGCTGACATCGGACGGACGGCTGATATGGCTGACCGTGCCGTGCAGTCTTGTCTCCGACGCACCGAACACGAGACCGGCGCTCAGGCCGCCGATCGACAGTGGATAGTTCCGGCCGCGGAAAGTCAGTGTGCCGCTGCCTCCCGAGCCCCCGACGAACCAACCGGCCTTGAGCACCGTAATCCGGACAGAGCCGCTGTCGGCATAGACTGCAGACGAAAAGCTCGCGCTGGCGAGCGCGATCAGCGCGACAAGACCTGCACGATACCGGTGAGAAAAGCGCATGGGTGTTATCCTCCTTTAAATCCGTATTCGTTGGCCACCACCGCCGGCGGCGCCGCCGGTAATATTGGTCGTGTACGATATCGCTACTTTGCGCCCGCGTCCCGCCGCCGCTGCATCCGGCCCATCCCCCAGACCCAAACTGCGCCGGCAATCAGGCCACATACAGCCAATATGCCGATACTCGCGGCGCCGTAGTCGCCGCTCCACCAAACCATGAAGACCGTCCAGAACAAGGCGAAGGCGAGCGCCGAAAGATTGCGTCGAAGGAGGGGTATCCATGTCAGGTCCTCGTTGCCGCCAGAAGTACGAATCAGCGGAGCCCAGTTCCTCCCCGATCCGGCGCAACAACTTCGATATCACGCGATCCGCAATGTGGCACTCACCGCTTGAACAAGCCCATGATCGCTGCCTTCGCCAGCGTATTGAAATGCAGGTTAAAGCCGACCACCGCCGCGGACGTGTCAGGCTTTACGGCGAGCGTGTCGGTTTTCACCGCAAATACCGTGAACAGATAGCGGTGCGGATGATCACCCTCCGGCGGGCACGGGCCGCCATATCCGGGCAAGCCAAAATCGGTGCGGGTCTGTAACGCGCCTCCCGGCAATTTTCCGCCTGCACTTCCGGCTCCACGTTCGAGCTCGGTCACATTGTTTGGGATGTTCACCACCAGCCAGTGCCAGAAGCCCGAGCCGGTCGGCGCGTCGGGATCGTAGCAAGTGACCGCGAAGCTTTTTGTGTCTTCCGGTGCGCCCGACCACTTCAGGTGCGGCGACTTGTTGCCGCCGGCGCAGCCGAAGCCGAAATTCTCCGACAGGATGTGATCTTTGCCGAGATAATCTCCGTCCTTGAAACTGTTGCTTAAGACCGTGAATGCCATGGTCCGTCTCCTTGAACTTACCCCGTGCAAAGCGTAGTCCGGTTCCCACGAATCGCAATGGGCCCACGGCCGATGAATGACATCCTGTCCATGAACTATTTCGACGCCGCGATCTATGTGTGCCTGTTCGCAGCCGTCGTCATGGGCTTCATGTCCGGCCTGCTGCGCAGTCTGGCGACGGTCTTCGGCTATATCGCAGCGATGGCGATCGCGGTGGCGGTAGCCCCGCCAGTCTCCGGTATCATCGCGGACGTATTCAAAATCCGGCCGCCGGAAATGTGGCTGCTGGTCACCGGCATCTTTCTCGTCATCGGAGTACTGTTGAGCGCGCTGTTGCGCTTTTCCGTCAGCGAGATGATCGGCTCCACGATCAGTATTCCGGATCGTGTAGCCGGAGCGCTATTCGGCGTCGTCCGCATCGGCCTGCTGGCGGTGCTGCTGGTGCTCGTATTCGACCGCATCATTCCGCCGGGCCGCGAGCCGGCGTTCCTGATGGGATCGCAATGGCGACCGGTGTTGTCGGTGGCCGCACAATATGGCCTGAAGACCCTGCCGCGGGACGTCGAGGTTTATATTGACCGCCTGAAGCGCGCGCGCGGGATCTAAAGCCACTGCTACTTCGCCAAGTTCTGAAGCCGCTCGCACGCCGCCCAAAAATGCGTTTCAAGTCCATCGGCAATCGCGCGCGCATCCGCCTGCAGTTCGATCAATGTGCGCTCGCTGGGCGTATCCGGCTCCAGGCTGAAAGTGGTATCGGGATTGTCGGGGTCGGAATAGGTGAGCACGACGCGCCAACGCGTCGACAGGCCCTTGGCGCCGAACAGACGATCGATTGCTTTCGCCAGCGCGCGAATGTGGACGACGGAATCTGCGTAGAACCAGACGCACGGGATTTTTGATAGCTGCCCCGTTTCACCATTGTGGCCCTCGCATGACCAGCACGGTCGAAACACGCCGAGACGATTGAGCTCGAATACCAGCGGCGCGATCAGCGGCTCAATCGGGCTCGCGGCGTCGCTCGACAGCCAGCGTGGCGCCGCGTGGCAATAGCGATGACAGCCGACCTCGGGATCATAGTCCGGGCAATCGCGCTTGCACACCGGCTCCGGCGTAGGGCCGAGTTTCCGTGCACGCTTTACATCCCGCTTCACGGTCTTGCGCGCTGACCGGTCCCGCCGCGCCGCGATCCGCAACGCCGCCTCCTCCGTGCGTGCCCCCCCAATCCGGGGCACGAATCGCGCGCAATATCGGAGAGGCCGCGATTCGACACAATCCCCCGCCCGTTGCGGATTTTCCACGCAACGATCAACCGTTCTGGTACATTTCTGTTTCTTGCCGGTTTCCAATCGTCGCGAGGTGCCCCATGCCCGAAGTCACCTATGAAATCGTCGAGCACGATGGCGGCTGGGCCTATAAAGTCGACGGAGTATTTTCGGAGCCCTTCCCCACCCACGCCGACGCACTGGCCGCAGCGCAATATGCCGCCGCCGAACAGAGAGTCCCCGGCGAGACCGCGGAAATCGAGTTCGAAGATTCCAAGGGCAAGTGGCACACCGAAACCGCGCGCGGTAGTGACCGACCTTCGACGGTGATCAAGGACAAGGACTGAGGCGCACGTTCGCGAACACTTTTTTACTTTGTGTGCCGGTGCAAAGTTCTAGTGCGCAAATGCCTGCAGAATCTGGGTCCAGATCACCGCGTCGGCGATCGCGGCACCTCCGACGCAGATAACCGCAGCAGCCGCCGCCAGCTGAAAACGTAGACCGAGCAGGCCAAAGATCAGCGCCGGCAACACACCTGTCAATAAGATCAGGGTCGTCGGCACCGCGGCCATGATTTCCAATCCGTCACCGCGCGGATTGGCGTGACGATCGATGTAATAAAAGGTGTAGAGCCAGAACAGCGTCTCCGCCGCGGCAAGGCCGAGCACCGCAAGGCACAGCCGCCGGCGCGTCATCGCCCGCTCACATCTTGCCTGCGCGGCGCCAGTGGATACGGAAGAAATTGCCCTGTGCGTCGGGCGGCGCGGTCAGCGTAAGGTCATCGCCTTTGAGTGTGATGTGCCGACGCTGCTTGTCGCCCACCCGGTTGGGATTGACCGCGGTGAAGATGGTATGAAACACGTCGTCGCCCTTGACTTCGAAAGTCCCGGCATAGGCCACAACTCCGATCGCAGCCTCAGCGCGTGCATCCGGCGTGGTGGCGTCGAGATCCATCCGCGGCGCCGTCTCATCCACCGGTTTTCGTGCGCGCGGCGTGTTGACCACACCCATATAGCCGTCAGGGGTGTACATGATCTGCGAGGCGCGCGGCACGTCCGGCTTGATGCTGCCGTCCCTGGTGACGGTTTCACGTCCCAACTCGCGCCAGACGCCGACCAGATCCTCATTTTTCATAGGCGTTTCCCCCGACCAATTGCCGGGCGCATTGAAACGCATATCGGCTCACTGCCACAAGCCGTAAGACGCCCATTTGTCTTCGGGGATCGCCGGTCCGACGCGGTAGTCAAATGACAGGACTTTCATATGATCGGGAGTCGCGGTGCAGGTATACGATAGCGCATACCACTTGCCGTGGCTGCGAAAGGCTGCGCCTTTGGCCTCGATGCTGTCCTTGTTGATGACAGTCTTTGCCATCGCATCGCCCACCGCGCGGTCGGGACGCAGCCCCTTGCGGGCCGCGCCAATCTTCTTCATGGCGGTGTAGTCGCAAACCTGCTCGAGCCTTTCCTTCGGCGCGAGCATCTTCAAGCTACGTTCGAATCGGGATTCGGCATTCGCGGCCTGCGCCGCCAGGACGAAGACAGCTCCGATCGCCAGTCCAACCCACCGCATTCCGATACCCCCTTACAACCCCAAGTATGATTGAGTGATTTTCGCGGCCGCTGCCGTTCAAGGCAAGCGGCCGGACCAACCTGTCCCAAACAAAATTGCCAGCAAATTGGGCATTTCGCCGCGCCTGCTCAGGAATATTTCGGATCGCGGTCCAGCAATTCGATCGATATGCCCTGCGGCCCGCGCAGAAAGCAGATCTTGATGCCGGGACGCGGGCTATGCGGTTCCTTGGTGAATTCCACGCCCTTGCTCTTGAGTTCGGCAGCGATGGCATCAATGCCACTGACTGCCAGTCCAAAATGATCGAGGCCCTGATAGGGCGTCACCGGCGGCGCATTGACGTCGTCGCCGGACTTCACTTCGGCAAGAAAGATATTTGCACCGCCAAGCTTGAGATCGATACGCGGCATGCCCTGCTGCATCGAGCGGATCACCTGCGCGCCCAGCATGCGCTCGAACCACTGCGCTGTCGCTTCCGAATCGGGCGTCCGCAGGTGGATGTGATCCCAGGTGACTTGCGGCATGGCGTTCTCCCATCGTGAAGTTTCTCTGCCATTTAGGACATAGGCGTGGAATGCCCGCAACGAGCATCGCGCCGGCGACGGTTTTGTGACAAGTCACGCCGGATTGGATGCCCCATGTTATGCACAGTGGCGTCTATCTTGCGCGCAATTTGCTGCATGCGTTGGGCTATTTTGCTTACATGCGGCGGGCACTGGGCTGAGGCGAAGATGGCGAGCAAACCCATCCAGGCGGCGGGTGGCATCGTGGTGCGCGCTGGTGCGCGCCCGCTCGTTGCCGTCGTCCAGCGCAGCAAGGACGAAGCCTGGGTGCTGCCACGCGGCAAACTCAAGCGCGACGAAAATCCGGCGGCCGGCGCAAGGCGCGAAGCAACCGAAGAGACCGGGCACCGCGTGCATGTGCATGAATTTCTCGGCGCCATCACCTATCGCGTGCGCGGCCGGCCGAAGGTCGTGCAGTTCTGGCGCATGCAGGCGGCGGCACGGCCAAGCCGCGAGGTGATGAAGGACATCGTGGCGGTCGAATGGTTGCCGCTTTCGGCGGCAGTGCGACGACTTAGCTATCCGCTGGAGAAGTTGTTCTTGCACCACGTCGGGCGTCGTGCGCTCAAGCAACGTCATCGAAAAACGACGCGGCGCAGGTCTGCGCGCAAATCGGCAAAGGCGCGCAATCGGCGCACGCGCAGAAAATCCGGGACTCGGCGGTTGCGAAAAAAACATCGGCTCGCGCGATCGCGGCATCGGGCGCGCGCCGCGCGTCCGGGAATTTTCAGCCGCATGTTCAGACGCTGATAGCGCAAGCTCGCAACCAACCCGCCCCAAAGTGGCCGCGAGTCTTGCGAAAATTTAATGCGCGCACCAGGCTCGTAACATCAATTCCAAATGAGCTGTTCATCGCGCGTTCACCCAAAAAACGGAACCTTGCACGCAAGAACGGCGTTTCGTCCGAGGCCTTAGCGCAGGATTCGAACGACACTGCCGTTCAATAACTACGATCGATCAAGACAAGAGGTGAGCCATGAAAAAGACCCTGATTGCCATCGCGGCAGCCGCGACCCTTGGGCTCGCGACCGTGGCCGCTCCTCAACCCGCCCAGGCGCGTAACGGACGCATCGCTGCCGGCATCATCGGCGGCTTGGCTTTCGGCACTCTTCTCGGCGCGGCGGCGGCAGCGAATGGCCCCTACGCCTATGGGCCGGGCCCGGTCTATTATGGGCCGCCTTGCTACTGGACCCGCGAGCGATTCTGGGACGGCTGGGGCTGGCACTGGCGCCGCGTCCGCGTCTGCAACTAAAAATTTGCCGAAGTCGGCAGTTGATATGGAAAAGCCCGGATTTTGCAGAATTTTCCGGGCTTTTTCCGCGGGATACGGCCCGTCAGTACCCAAATTCTGACAAAATGAGCCCGCTTCTTTAACCATTGCGGGGACATTTTCAGCCAATCGCTTTTCGCGTCGGCTTCGGCCGACCTGGACCCTGGAGGGAAGACCCAATGAAGAAGACTATTCTTGCACTGGCTGCGGCCGCGACCATCGCCGCGGGCACTTTGACGACCCCGACACCGGCTGACGCTCGATGCCGTGGCGGCTGCGCTCTCGGTATCGGCGCTGCTGCCGTCGTTGGCGGTGCCCTGCTTGGCTCGGCCATCGTCAACAGCCAGCCGCGCTATTATGGGCCGGAGCCGGGCTACGTGGTTTACGGCGGCTATGCCGAGCCGTATCCGGTCGGCTGCCCGGGCGGCTATTGGGCTCGCCGTCCCTTGCATGATCGTTGGGGCAATTTCATCGGCTGGAGCAGGCCGCGCTTCATCTGCCCTTAAGTTTCGGGTAACGGCCATGGATGCATGATCGGCGCCGATCCAATCGGCCCGAGGAGCATCTGATGAGACAGACCTGTATCGCGCTCGCCGCGGCCGCCCTGGTGGCCGCGGCGTTGCCGTCTTCAGCGCAGGCACGCTGCCGCGGCGGCTGCGCCATCGGCGCCGGCGTCGCCGGCTTTGCCGCCGGTGCCATTCTCGGCTCGGCGATCGCCAATAGCACACCGCGCAACGTCGAACCGGCCCCGGTCGAAGGCGTTCCGCCCGCCGACTATGTGGATCCGCCGGACTACGTCACCGGCCCGGTCTGCCATGTCGAGCAACGGCAGGTGCTGGTTCCGGGCTACGGCTGGCAGCCGCGCCGTGTCGAGGTTTGCAACTAGCCCTCGACACCTCAACGCCGCATATGGTCGAGCACCGCCGCCGTCGGCCAGCAATCGACCTTCAGGCGGTTCTTCTTTTGGTATGCCCCTAACGCAGCGCGCGTGAGCATGCCGGCCTTGCCGTCGATCTTGTCCTTGTAAAGCCCGAGCGCGGCCAGACGCTTTTGCATCGTCTCGACTTGCGTGGTCTTGAGCTGGGCGTTCTTGCTCCACGGCGTCTCGAATGGTCCGCCTCCGGCAATACGGTCGCTGAGGTGGCCGACGAACAGCACATAGAGATCGGAATAATTGTAGTCCTTGAGCACGTAATAATTTTTCGGCGTCAAGAAGGAAGGCCCGTAGCTGCCCTCGGGTTGAAGTAGCGATGCCCGCAGCGCCAACTCCGCCGCGCTCAAGTGTTGCCCGCGCGCCGGACGGAAACCCAGCTTGAGCCACTCACCGATCGGCTTTGTGTATTCGGGTACGCCGATACTGCAGTCGGCACTGGCCGGCGCGTGCACTTCGTAGGCCCAGCGTTCGCCTTTCTGCCAGCCCTTGCCGGCAAGCTGCTTGGCGGCGGAAGCGAGCGCGTCCGGTACCGAATGCCAAATATCGGCACGACCGTCGCCATCGAAGTCGACGGCGTATTTGTAAAACTCCGACGGCAGGAATTGCGTGAGCCCCATGGCGCCGCCCCAGGACGAACGCATGTCGGCGCGCGACACGCCGTCCTGCAGCATCTTCAGCGCATGCAGGAACTCGTTGCGGAAGAAATCCTTGCGCTTGCCGACATAGGCCTGCGTTGCCAGCACGCGGATGGCGTCATGCGGCAACTTGTAGCCGCCATAATCGGTCTCGCGCGCCCAGATGGCCAGCACGACATTGCCCGGCACGCCGAAGGTCTTTTCAATTCGCGAGAGCGTCTCACGATACTGCGACGACAGCTGTCTGCCGCGCGCCGCCAGGCGATCGAAAGTGGGCTCACGCAAATATTGCGCCGGCGTATGCACAAATTCAGGCTGCCCCGGTGGCGGCTTTTCCGGCCGACCGGGAATTGCGAGATCGGGGAGCGAATAGTCCGGCTCAAGTCCGCGGATGGCCTTGTCAAAGGTTGCGCGCGAGACGCCGAGCGCCTGGGCGGCGGCAACCTGCTGGGTCAGCCACTTCTGGAACGCGGTATCGGCATACGCATTCGCGCACAAGAACAGGGCCAGCAACCCGGCTATCATCACCCGCGAAAGCGGGCGATCCAGAAATCCGAATCGGCTCCATTGATGTGCTGTCACGGAATACTGGATGCCCCGCTTTCGCGGGGCGTGACAAGCCTGAATTTTGTCCGGCTATCGCGAGAATTTCTTGTATTTCAGCCTGTGCGGGATCACCGAATCCTGCCCCAGCCGCCGCATCTTGTCGGTTTCGTAGTCCTGGAAGTTGCCCTCGAACCATTCGACGTGGCTGTCGCCCTCGAACGACAGAATATGCGTGGCGATGCGATCGAGGAACCAGCGGTCATGGCTGATGATCACGGCGCAGCCGGCAAAATCCTCCAGCGCCTCTTCCAGAGCGCGCAAGGTTTCAACGTCGAGATCATTGGTCGGCTCGTCGAGCAGCAGCAGGTTGGCGCCGGAGCGCAACATCTTGGCAAGATGCACGCGGTTTCGCTCGCCGCCCGACAGTGTGCCGACTTTCTTCTGCTGGTCGGCGCCCTTGAAATTGAACGACGCGCAATAGGCGCGTGAATTCATCTCCTTCTTGCCGAGCAGGATGATGTCCTGACCGTTGGAAATTTCCTCCCACACGGTTTTCTTGCCGTCGAGCGAGTCACGGGACTGGTCGACGTAGCCGAGGTGCACCGACTCGCCGATCTTGATCGTGCCCTTGTCCGGCTTTTCCTGTCCGGTGATCATGCGAAACAGCGTGGTCTTGCCGGCGCCGTTCGGTCCGATCACGCCGACTATACCCCCGGGTGGCAGCTTGAAGGTGAGGTCGTCGATCAGAAGATTGTCGCCAAAGCCCTTGGTCAGGTGGTCAAAATCGACGACATTCTGGCCGAGCCGTTCAGCAACGGGAATCGTGATCTGCGCCACGGTATTCTGCTTGGCGTTGGCGATCTTGAGCAAATCCTCGTAGCGCTGATAGCGCGCCTTGGATTTTGCCTGACGCGCCTTGGGCGAGGAGGAAATCCACTCGCTCTCGCGCTGCAGCGTGCGCTGGCGCGCTTCATCTTCACGGCTTTCCTGCTCCATCCGCTTCTGCTTCTGATGGAGCCACGAGGTGTAATTGCCCTCGTAAGGAATGCCACGCCCGTGGTCCAGCTCGAGAATCCAACCCGTGACATTATCGAGAAAGTAGCGGTCGTGAGTGACGATCAGGATCGCACCGGGATAGTTCCGCAGATGCCCTTCCAGCCAGTTCACACTCTCGGCGTCAAGATGGTTGGTCGGCTCGTCGAGCAGCAGAAGATCGGGCTGATTCAGAAGCAGCCGGCACAGCGCGACGCGGCGGCGTTCGCCGCCCGAGAGCTGGGCCACGTCGGCATCGTCGGGCGGACAGCGTAGCGCATCCATCGCCAGATCGACCTGGCTGTCGAGATCCCAGAGATTCTTGGAATCGATCTGGTCTTGCAGCTTGGCCATCTCGTCGGCGGTCTCATCGGAATAGTTCGAGGCGATCTCGTTGTAGCGGTCGAGCAGCGCCTTCTTGGCGGCAACCCCCTCCATCACGTTTTCACGCACGGTCTTGGAAACATCGAGCTGCGGCTCCTGCTCCAGGTAACCGACGCGCGCGCCTTCTGCGACCCAACCTTCGCCAGTATATTCCTTGTCGATGCCGGCCATGATGCGCAGCAGCGTAGACTTGCCGGAGCCGTTGACACCCAGCACGCCGATCTTGGCGTCCGGGTAGAAGGACAAATGGATGTTATCCAGTACCTTCTTGGCTGGCGGATAGGTCTTGGTCAGACCCTGCATGTGATAGATGAACTGGCGACCGTTCATTGACCTCTGGAACCCTTTCTCAGCCCCCCGAATCCGCCCTTGCGCGCTCACGCGCAGCCTGACGCCATGTCGGGGAATGCGGGGCTGATGTAACGGCCGGAACCCGAAAGGGCAAGCACGGCTCTGATTGCCCGAAATCCCGGCGAGAACGGTAAATTTTTAGAAAGGCTGATCGCAAATTTTAAGCGGGGTGCGGGACGAACCTACCCGGCATTAACGCTTCCGGCAGCATCATTTCCCGCACGTGAACCGGGCCGCCGTCGGGGGCGACCAACGGTCAAGGCAGGCAACAAGGCGCCTGCATCAATGGGTGAATGCAATGGGTCGAGCCATTTTAGCCATTTCCGGTTCCGCCGCCGCCCTGTTGCCGCGCCCTTTCAGCATCATCGGCCGCTTTCTGACCGGTTTCTGGCACGAAGTGACCCGCGACGCGATCCGGCCCTACCGACCTGAACTCCACTATATGCGTGGCCCCGGACCCGCCTGGCGTGCCAAGCACGGCCGGCCTCCGGCCGCCTGACCAGCCCGCAATTTCGTCGCGTTGCCACGTCCCCGAGCTGGCCCCGCTTTTCGGGACCAAGCACAAGCCCCCGTCTTGTCGCCCCGCTTCGGCTGTGGTGAGTCCGGCAGGCCCGGCCGTCGCCGGCGGTAAAGGGGATTTAAAGCGCCATGAGCCTGCAGGGAGCCGTTCTCGACGACTACCAGAATGTGGCGATGAAGGTTGCCGACTGGTCGAGCATCGCCAACGACGTGAATTTCAAGGTCTTCACCGAGTCCCTGGGGGGCCGGGACAAGGTCATTGCGGCCCTGAAAGACTGCGCGGTGGTCTGCCTGATGCGCGAGCGCACGTTGTTCGGCAAGGACGTGATCGACGCCCTGCCCGCGCTCAAGCTCATCGTCACCAGCGGGATGCGCAACGCGGCGATCGATATCGCCGCCGCGCAGGCGCGTGGGATCCCGGTCTGTGGCACCGAGTCCCTGGGCCCGCCGACCGCAGAATTGACCATCGGCCTGATGATTGAGCTCGCCCGCAAGATCGGCGCGGAAAATGCCAGGCTGAAATCCGGCGCACGCTGGCAGAGCGTGCTGGGCACCGACCTCTACGGCAAGACACTCGGCATCATCGGACTTGGCAAGCTCGGCACGCGGGTCGCTCGCGTCGCCAATGCATTCGATATGAAGGTCATCGCCTGGAGCCAGAACCTCACCGCCGAAAAAGCCAGGGAAAGCGGCGCCACGCTGGTCTCGAAAGAGGAACTGTTGCGGCAATCGGATTTCGTCACGGTGCACGTGCAACTTTCTGACCGCACCAAAGGCCTGATCGGCGCCAGCGAACTGGCATTGATGAAACCGACGGCATTTTTCATCAACACATCGCGCGGGCCGGTTGCCGACGAGAAGGCGATCGAGGCTGCACTCAAGGCCCACAGGATCGCCGGCGCCGCAATTGATACCTACAACGAAGAGCCGCTGCCGCTCGACCATCCGTTCCGCAAGCTCGACAATATCGTGATCACGCCGCATCTCGGCTATGTCACCGCGGAAAACTACAAACGCTTCTACGGGCAGATGGTGGAAGACATCCGCGCCTGGCTGGACGGCAAGCCGGTCAGGGTCATTCCGCCAAAATAGCCGTTAAAGTCCGAGCAACTTCGCCGCGTTGTTGTAGGCGATGTCGGCGCGCAAGGATTCATCGAGCGGGACCGTGTCGAGGAATTCGCAGCCTGGCCAGTCGAAGGGATAGTCGGCCGAAAACATGACGCGGTCGCGCCCCAGCGCATCGAGCGAGCATTGCACCGGTGGCAGGTCGTACATACCCGACAGCGTCACCCAGACATTCTCTTTCAGATATTGCGACGGCGGCTTCGGCAAATTCCAGCCATAAGGCGCCGAACGGCTGTCGAAGCGCCAAAGCTGGAACGGCAACGTCTCGCCGAGATGGCCGAGCACGAGCTTCGCTTTCGGGTAACGGTGGAAGACGCCGCCACAGATGATACGCAATGCGTGCGACCCAGTCTCGACGCCCCAGCCCCACATCGGCCGCGCCAGCACATTGTAGCCGTCAATCGCCGACAACGGCGCCACCGGATCGGCGGGATGCAGATAGATCGGCGCGTCGAGCGCCGCGGCGCGCTCCCAGAAGGGATCGTAGGAACGATCGTCGAGATATTTTCCATTGGTGTGACCGTTGATCATGGCGCCACAGAACTTGAGGTCGCGCACACAGCGCTCAAGCTCGTCGGCCGCGGCTTTTGCATCCTGCATGGCCAGATGCGCGAAGCCGGAAAAGCGATCCGGCCGCTTCTGCACTTCCTTCGCAAGGAAATCGTTCGACGCACGCGCCGCGCGCACGGCTGTCGCGGTGTCCCGCTCGGCCTGCACACCGGGACCGGCGATCGCCAATACGGCGCGTGCGATGCCGGTCTTGTCCATCATTTGCAGCCGCTGCTCGCCGAAATCCGTGAGACAGGCGTAAAGCTGCGCGGTCTTTTGCGGCGCCACGTCCACCATCGTCGGACGCCAATAAGGCTCTGTTGTGGGATCGAGGAAATGCTCTTCCAGGGCGACTTTCTTGACCATGTGTTTCCCCTCGCTCTTTGCGGCAGTGCAGCAGCCGGCCGATTTTTTTATTTTCAACTGTACCGTATTTTGGGCTAACGTGTACCATCATGCAAGGCGGCCATGCCGCATGCAAAGTATCGAGTTATTGTCGATGAACCGCCATGTCACCAACGACAAGAGCCAGGTACAGGTCATCGCCCGGGCGGCGACCATTCTGCGGGCGCTGGAGGAAGAGAACGGCGGGCTCAGCCTGGGCCAGATTGCGCAGCGCGTGAATCTGGCGCGCTCCACCGTGCAGCGCATCGTGTCCGCGCTGGAAACCGAAAAGCTCGTGATCGCGGCGACGCCCAACGGGCGCGTACGGCTCGGCCCCACCATCCTGCGGCTTGCCGCCTCGGTTCGCAGCGATTTCACCGCGCTAGCGCGGCCGTTCATCGTCCGGCTGTCGGAGGAATTGCATGAAACCGTCGACCTCTCGACGGTCAAGAAGGACCATCTGGTGTTCATCGACCAGGTGATCGGCCCGCAGCGGCTGCGCACCGTTTCCGCCGTCGGGGAGACCTTCCCGCTCTACTGCACCGCCAACGGCAAGGCTTATCTCGCCCAGCTCAGCGATGTGGCGATCGAAGCCTTGATTGGACGCAGCTACGAACCGCGAACGCCGAAAACGATCACCAGGCTCGACGCGCTCCTGACCGAACTGAAATCGGCGCGCCGTACCGGGGTCGCTGTCGATCGAGAGGAGCATACGCTCGGCATCTGCGCCGTCGGGGTCGCAATGCAGGATTCGCTCGGCAATTCCGTCGCGATCTCGGTGCCGGTGCCCAGCCAGCGATTCCAGAACCGACAGGCGCTGATCGCCGAGCGCCTGCTCGCCACCAAGCGCGCCATGGAGACGCATATGAATTCCGCCGCCGCCTGAGCTAGGCTGGCGCAAGTCGATGATCAGAATGTTCCGACAACAAGCGCGAATGCGCAAAACAGAAGGGAGGATGCCGTGGCCAAGAGAATTCGCGGCGTGATGTTCGAAGAGAACCTCAAAAACAGCATGGGGCTCGAGTTCTACAACCTGTCCCATCGCTTCGGCTATCAGTCCCCCAACTGGCCGTATTTTGAGGACGTCAAGATCGAACGTATCCACTACATGGCAAAGTCGGGTGTGCTGTCGCAGCGCATCACGACTTCGATGCACAACACCACCCACATCGACGCCCCCGCACATGTCATCCAGGGCACGCCATTCATCGACGAAGTGCCGCTGCCGCACTTCTTCGGCTCCGGCATCGTGGTGTCGATCCCGAAGGAAAAATGGGAACCGATCACGGGAGACGATCTGGAAAAGGCCTGCGGCAAGATCGTACGGCCGCGCGATGTGGTGATCGTCAACACCGGCTGGCACAAGTTCTACGAAGACAGTGAGGATTATTTCTGCCGTGCACCGGGCTTCGTGCCGTCGGCCGGCGAATGGTTTGTGAAGAAAAAGGTCAAGGTCGTCGGCCACGACACGCAGGCCAATGATCATCCGCTCGCGACAGCCATCGGCCCGCAGCGCAATGGTCCGCTGCACCCGCATCTCGCCGAGGAGTACCGGGAATGGTCGGGCGGCCGCGACTGGAAAGACGATTTTCCGGAATGGGAGCCGGTGCACCGCATCCTGTTCAGGAACGGCATCATGGGCATCGAGAACGTCGGGGGCGACATCGACAAGGTCACCGGCAGGCGTTGCACCTTTGCCTATTTTCCCTGGAACTGGGACCGCGGCGACGGCTGCATCGTACGACTGGTCGCCATCATCGATCCGAAGCAGAAATTCCGCGTCGAAAAGGGGAGTAAATTCTGATGCACGTCAAACGCTTTTCCGATGCCAAACCCTACGAGGCACCCAATCACCGCAGCTACACTTCGCTGCGTCTGTTCGGCGCGGAGGCTGGCGGCACCAAGGGACTCGTGTTCGGCTATTCGCACTTCCTGCCGGGCGGCGGCGCCGGCCCTGACGCCTCGCCGCCGGAGAAAGTCTATTTCGTGCTGCGCGGCGAATTGACTGTCATCGTCAACGGCAAGGAGACCGTTCTCAAGGCCAACGATTCCTGCGTGATCGAGCCGAACGAGACGCGCGAAATCATCAACCGTGGCAACGAAGTCTGCAGCATCGTGGTCGCGGTGGCCAACCCGCCGGCGAAGTGACGCCGAAGGCGTCATACCCGGCCTTGTGCCGGGCATCCAAGCCTTAAATGCCGCGCGCGATTAAAGACGTGGATGGCCGGGACAAGCCCGGCCATGACGAGAATAAAAGAGTACCGGGGAGTAGTTATCATGTCCGAGGAATTTCTGAAAAATCCGCTTTCCCTGTTCGATATCAAAGGCAAGACCGCCATCATCACCGGTGCCTCGGGCGCATTTGGCGCACTCGCCGCCAAGACGCTGGCCGGCGCCGGCGCCAATGTTGTGTTGGCGGCAAGCAAGGCGGACGAGCTGAAGAAAGTTGCGGCCGAATGCGAGACACTCGGCGGCAAAGCCGAGATCGTCGCACTGCGTCCGAGCTCGGAAGAAAACTGCGACAAGATCGTCAAAGCCGCGGTCGACAAATTCGGCCGCGTCGACATTCTGGTGGTCGCCTCGGGTCTCAACAAGGTATCGAAGATCGTGGATCAGAAGGTCGAGGATTTCCTCGACGTGATGGACGCCAATGTCAATCAATCGTGGCTGATGGCGCGCGCCGCCGGACGGCAAATGCTCAAGCAGGGCGGTGGCGGAAAGGTCATTCTCACGTCATCGGCGCGCGGCCTGCTCGGCCATCCGGCCGGCTACACTGCCTATTGCGCGTCCAAATCCGCGGTCGACGGCATCACCAAGGCCCTGGGATGCGAATGGGGCGAGACCGGCATCACCGTCAATGCACTGGGACCTACGGTCTTCCGCTCGCCACTCACCGCCTGGATGTACGAGGACACCGAGCGGGCACAGACTGTGCGCAAGGGCTTCCTCGCGCGCGTACCCAAAGGCCGTTTGGGGGAACCCGAGGATCTCGCCGGACCATTGCTGTTCCTCGCATCCAAGGCCTCCGATTTCTACACAGGCCACATCCTCTATGCCGACGGCGGCTACACGGCGGGATAGATGACGTCAAAAGCGCGCATCGCGGTGATTGGCGCCGGTCTCATGGGCCACGGCATCGCGCAGGTGTTTGCGCTCGCCGGCCATGACGTGGCGATATTTGACTCCGTACAGGCAAGCCTCGACAGCGCCAAGGCGCGCATCCTGACGAACCTCAAGGACCTGGGAGATGACCAGACGGCCGTCGAACGGGTGACACCGATGCCTGAGCTTTCTGCCGCGGTGAGCAACGCCGACTATGTGGTCGAGGCGGTTCTGGAGGATTTGCCGCTCAAGCAGAAACTGTTCGGCGAGATCGAGAAACATGCCCGTCCGGATGCCATCCTCGCCAGCAACACCTCGGTCATACCGATTACCGCCATCATGCAAGGATTGCAGAAGCGCGAGCGCGCGCTCGGCACTCACTGGTGGAATCCGCCCTATCTGGTGCCCTTGGTAGAGGTAATCGAAACACAATGGACAAGCGCCGCAGCAGTCGACTTCACGATGAAGCTCCACGCCGCAGCGGGGAAAAAACCGGCGCATGTCAAAAAAGACGTGCCCGGCTTTATCGGCAATCGGCTGCAACATGCGCTCTGGCGCGAGGCAATCGCGCTGGTGGAGAACGGCATTTGTGACGCCGAGACCGTAGACAATGTGATCAAGGCGGCGTTCGGCCGCAGGCTGGCTGTGCTGGGGCCGCTGGAAAATGCCGATATGGTCGGTACCGACCTGACGCTCGCCATCCACAAGACCGTACTTCCGGATATCGACAGCCGGCCGGGTCCCTCGCCCTATTTGGAAAAACTGGTGAAAGACGGCAAGCTTGGCTTCAAGAGCGGCGAAGGCTTCCGCAAGTGGAGCCCGGAGCAGCAGGCCAAACTTCGCATGAATGTATTGCAACATCTCAAGAACGCGCGCGCCCAGGATTCATGAACGACGTGCAAAGACAAACGGGAGGAAACCATGACGGACAATAAAACGATCTCGCGCCGCACCTTGGTCAGGACCGGCATTGGCGCATTGGCGGCTCCGGCCGTGCTGGGCGCGCTGCCGGCGCAAGCCCAATCGAATGTCATCAAGGTCGGCCATGTCAGCCCGCGCACCGGCCCGCTCGCCGGGTTTGGCGAAGCCGACGGCTTTATCCTCGAACAGGTGCGCGGCATTCTCGCCAAGGGCCTGCAAAACGGCGGCAAGACCTACAAGGTCGAGATCATCTCCAAAGACAGCCAGTCAAGCGCCAGCCGCGCCTCCGAAGTCGCGGCCGAATTGATCCTCGGCGACAAGGTCAATCTCCTGATCGGTTCCGGCACGCCCGACACCACCAATCCGATTTCCGATCAGGCCGAAGTCAACGAAGTGCCCTGCCTGACAACCAACTGTCCGTGGCAGCCGTATTTCTTCGGCCGCAAGGGCGATCCGGCCAAGGGTTTCAAATGGACCTATCTTTTCTTCTGGGGCCTGGAGGACGTGATCGGCTCGTTCCTGGCGCTGTGGGATGAGTTGCCGAACAACAAGGTGATCGGCGGTCTGTTCCCCAACGACGCCGACGGCAATGCCTGGGGTGATCCTGTCCACGGGGTGCCGCCGGCCTACAAGAAAGCCGGCTACAAGCTGATCGATCCCGGCCGCTATCAGCCGTTGAACAACGACTTCACGTCGCAGATTTCCGCCTTCAAGGCTGCAGGCGCCGAGATCGTCACCGGTGTGATGATTCCTCCGGACTTCGCGACCTTCTGGTCGCAAGCCGCGCAACAGGGCTTCAAGCCGAAGATCGTCACCATCGGCAAGGCGCTGCTGTTCCCGTCAGTGATCAACTCGCTCGGTGCTCGCGGCAACGGGCTCTCGAGCGAGATCTGGTGGTCGCCAAACCATCCGTTCAAGTCGGGGCTGACCGGACAAAGCTGCCGCCAGCTTGCCGACGCCTACACCAAGGCCACCAAGCGGCCATGGACCCAGCCGATCGGCTTCCAGCATGCACTATTCGAAGTGGCGATCGACATCCTCAAGCGCGCCAAGAGCCCTACTGACCCGAAAGCGATCCTCAACTCGATGGTGGCGACCAACTACCAGTCGATCGTCGGGCCGGTGCACTGGACCGGCAAGCCCGTGAAGAACGTCACCAAGACACCGCTGGTCGGCGGCCAATGGCAGCGCAAGGGCGACAAGTTCGAGCTGGTCATCACCGAAAACAAGACCGCGCCTAATATTCCGACCGGCGGCAAGCTCCTGCCGCTGAGCTAGTCGCCGCAAACACAAGCTGTCATCGCCCGCGCAGGCGGGCGATCCAGTCGTCGCCGCGGCTCGCGGATTGCGTTTAAACCGCGCGTGCGCGGATACTGGATGCCCCGCTGGAGTTTAGCCCCGACCTGATCGGGGCCGGGGCATGACACTACAGAGACAGAATGGCTCCTATCCTCGCGCTCGAAAATATCTCGAAACGCTTTGGCGCGTTGGTGGTGGCCGAGGGCGTCGATCTTGCGCTGCGAGAAGGAGAAGCGCTTGGCATCATCGGGCCGAACGGCGCAGGAAAGACGACTTTATTCGGCATTGCCGCCGGCACCGTCGCGCCCGATATCGGCCATGTGATGTTTGGCGGCGAGGACATCACAGGTCTGCCACCCGAGCGCCGCTGCCGGCTGGGCCTCGCGCGCTCGTTCCAGATCCCGCAACCGTTTTCCGGCATGACGGTGTTCGAAAACGTCGTGGTGGCGGCGGCTTTCGGCGGCGGCGAACGCGAGGCGGCCGTGTACGATGACTGCGCCGACCTGCTCGACCGCTGCGGTCTGGCCGAAAAAGCCAACCGCCGCGCCGGCGGCCTCACCTTGCTTGACAGGAAACGACTCGAACTCGCGCGCGCGCTCGCGACGCGCCCACGCGTTCTGCTGCTCGACGAAGTCGCCGGCGGCCTCACCGAGCACGAGTGCGGTACTCTGGTCGACCTGATCAAACACGTGCGCGCGGGTGGAGTTTCCATCATCTGGATCGAACATGTGGTGCATGCCCTGCTTGCTTCGGTCGACCGGTTGCTGGTGTTGCACGGCGGCAAATTCATCGCCGAGGGGGATCCGCATGGCGTGATCCGCAGCCCCGAAGTGAGTGAAATCTACATGGGGATCGCAGCGGATGCCTGACGCCCCCCTGCTCGACGTGCGCGCGATCGACGCCTACTACGGCGACTTCCAGGCACTGTTCGGCGTCTCGCTGCGCGTCAACGCCGGCGATGTGGTCGCGGTGATCGGTGCCAATGGCGCCGGCAAGAGTACGTTGCTCAAGAGCATCGCCGGGCTGATGCGTCCGAAATCCGGCCAGATCCTGTTCGAAGGCGAGCCGGCTGGGGCGGCGCCTGCTTTCGACATCGTTGCGCGCGGCATTGCACTGGTACCGGAAGGGCGAAGGCTCTTCCCTTCGCTGACGGTGGAAGAAAACTTGAAGATCGGAGGCCAGACGCGTCGTGCCGGTTTCTGGACGCTTGCACGTGTCTATGACCTGTTTCCGGTTTTGGCCGAACGGCGGCATCTGCCGGCGCCCGCGCTGTCCGGCGGCCAGCAGCAGATGTGCGCGATCGCCCGCGCGCTGATGTCGAACCCGCGCCTGCTGCTGTGCGACGAGATCAGCCTGGGGCTCGCTCCCATCATTGTGCGCGATATCTATGCGCGATTGCCCGACATCGTTGCGGAGGGCCTGTCGCTGGTCATCGTCGAGCAGGACATTGCGCAGGCGTTGCAGGCGGCCGCCCAGGTTTATTGTCTGCAGGAAGGTCGCATTGCGCTGCAAGGGCGCGCACGCGAGCTGACGCGCGAGATGATCTCGGCGGCGTATTTCGGGGTGTGAGGAGGATGAGATTCGCAAATTACCTTCCGCGGTCATGGCCGGGCTTGTCCCGGCCATCCACGCCTTTCTTTGTTGAAGGGCCCAAAGACGTGGATGCCCGGCACAAGGCCGGGCATGACGACGGAAAAGCAGAGTTCGTATAATGACCGAATGGATCAACGTCATCCTGCAAGGTGTACTGACCGGCGGCCTCTACGCCATGTTCGCCGCCGGGCTATCATTGATCTTCGGCGTGATGCGGCTCGTCAATATCGCACACGGCGATCTGATCGTCCTTGCCGCCTATGTCGCGGTGGTCGTGACACAAGGTTTCGGCATCGACCCGCTCACGTCGCTGCTGCTGGTGACGCCAATCATGGCTGCGGTCGGCTATGCGCTTCAGCGGGGCTTGCTTAATTTCACCCTTGGCGAGGATCTGCTGCCGCCGCTGTTGGTCACCTTCGGCCTATCCGTCATCATCCAGAACGGATTGCTGGAGCTGTTCACCGCGGACAGCCGTAAACTGCAGGCCGGCCAACTCGAGGTCGCGACCTTCCAGGTCATGCAAGGCGTATGGGTCGGCCTGCTGCCGCTCATCCAGTTCATCGTCGCGGTGGCAGTGATCGCAGGCCTGCAGGCGCTATTCTATCGTACAGCCCTTGGCCGCGCCTTCCGCGCCACCTCCGACGACCAGTCGGTGGCGCAATTGATGGGGCTCGACACCCGCCACGTCTTCGCCATGGCGATGGCCCTGTCCCTCGCCGTCATCGCAATCGCCGGCGTATTTCTGGCGGTGCGCGCCAATTTCGATCCCGCCATCGGCCCGGCCAGGCTGATCTTCGGTTTCGAAGCGGTCATCATCGGCGGCCTCGGTAATATGTGGGGCACGCTTGCCGGCGGCATCATACTCGGCGTGTCACAGGCGATCGGCGCACAGATCGATCCGGGCTGGCAATTGCTCGCCGGCCATATTGTCTTCCTCGCCATCCTCGGCCTGAGGCCGCAAGGCCTGTTCCCGAAGGTGTCGGGATGAGCAAAGTCGAACACTCCACGCGTTCGAGCCGCATTGGTGTCGTGCTGATCGCGGGTGGGCTCGTGACGCTGGCGCTGGCGCCGTATTGGGCCGACCGCGCAACCCTGCGGCTGTTGGCCGAGATTTTTACCTTCGTCGCACTGGCCAGTCTGTGGAATCTCCTCGCCGGCTATGCGGGCCTGGTGTCGGTCGGCCAGCAGGCTTTCGTCGGCCTCGGCGGCTATATCCTGTTCGCGCTGGCCATTATTTTCGGCGTTCACCCGATCGTGGCCATCCTGATCGCAGGGCCGGTCGCTGCCATTGTGGCCGTGCCGGTGGCAGCGCTCATATTCCGGCTGCGCGGTGCCTATTTCGCCATCGGGACCTGGGTGGTGGCGGAAGTGTTCCGGCTCATCGCTTCGCAAATTCAGGTGCTGGGTGGCGGGTCGGGGATAAGCCTGCCGGCGTCGATCATCATTTCCATGGCGCCAAGCCGGCAGTTGCGCGAATTCGAGACCTATTGGCTGGCGCTGGCGCTTACCGTTGTCGTGTTGGGCGCGATCATCGCTCTGCTGCGCTCGCGCCACGGCCTGGCGCTGACAGCGATCCGCGACAACGAACAGGCAGCGCAGAGCATCGGGGTCGACGTGACCCGCGTCAAACTGATCGTCTATGTGTTGACTGCTTTCGGCACAGCCATGGTTGGCGCACTTATCTTTCTCATGAAGCTCCGTATCTCGCCCGATACCGCCTTCAGCGTGAATGATTGGACCGCCTTCGTGATTTTCATCACCGTCATCGGCGGCATCGGCCGCATCGAGGGACCGATCATTGGCACGGTGATATTTTTCGTCATGCGGCAGGCACTGGCTGATCTCGGCAGTCTCTATCTGCTCATGATGGGCGCGGTCGCCATCGTGGCCATGCTGTGGGCGCCGAAAGGGCTTTGGGGCCTGATCGCGGACCGTTTCGGCTGGCAAGCGCTGCCGTTGCAACGCCGACTGGTTACTGCAGGCGCGACGGAAGAAACAGGAGGCAAGCCATGAGTACGATCGTCGACATTTATTGCCATATTTATCCTGACCGCTTTTTTCAGGAAATGACGAAGGTCGCGCCAAATCTTGAGAATATCGGCAAGCGACTGCGCGGCATCACCAAGCTGTTCGACCTCGACGCACGCTTCAGGGAGATGGATGAGTTCGGCGATTACCGGCAGATTATCTCGCTGCCCAATCCGGCGATCGAGGATATCGCCTCGCCCGAAGTCGGATTGAACCTTGCCCGAATCGCCAACGATGCGATGGCCGAATTGTGCCGGAAACACCCCAAGCGGTTTCCCGCCTTCGCTGCCGCGCTCTGCATGACCGATGTTGACGGGTCGGTCGCGGAAGCGCGCCGCGCCGTCAAGGATCTCGGTGCGCGTGGCGTGCTGCTTTACACCAACGTCGCCGGTCGGCCACTCGACGATCCCGAGTTTGAGCCAATCTTTGCCACCATGGCGGAACTCGATCTGCCGATCTGGCTGCATCCGGTCGGTACGGCAGCGATGCCCGACTATCCGGCCGAGAAAAAATCGCGTTTCGAAATGTGGTGGTGCTTCCACTGGCCATATGAAACGTCTGTCGCCATGGTCAGGATGGTGTTCAACGGCCTGCTCGACCGTTATCCGAAACTCAAGATCATCACGCACCACCTCGGCGGCATGATCCCCTATTATGACGGCCGCGTCGGGCCGGGCTTGAAAGTGCTCGGCCAGCGCACGTCAGATGAGGACTACTCAAAGATCTTGTCCTCACTGAAGCGGCCACACCTGGACTATCTGCATGATTTCTATGCCGACACCGCAATGTTCGGCGGCGGCGTGCCCGCCACGCGGTGTGGGGTGGAATTCTTCGGCGCCGACAAGGTAGTATTCGCCACGGATACGCCGCTCGGACCAATTGCGCCAACCATCAAGACAGTAAATGGACTTGGCCTGTCCGCTGCGGATTTGCGCAAGGTGCTTTGCGGCAATGCCGAAAAGCTCCTCAATATGACTTTCAGATAGAACACGTTGTGGTCCGTTGATTTCCCGCAAGAATACCACTCCCCGCTTTCGCGGGGATGCCGGATCGGACCCGATCTAGTATTTCTTCTTTTTTTTGTCGGTGCGCGGCGTTCCGGTAATGCCCGGATTGAATGACGGAGGATCGCTGGCCGGAAAACTTTCGTCGGAATCAATCACGACCTGATCTTCCTTGCGTTCGATCCGCTCGCGTTCTTCATCAACGTGCTGTTTCGGCTTTTCAGTCATGCTCAACTCCAGGTAACCCGTGTCCCTATCAACGGCCAACCGGGCAATACGGTTCCAGGGGATGTATTTGACGGTAACGCCAGAGTCTTGTTGTGTTCTTGCAGGATGATTGAGGGCCTTGGAATGCTGCGCGCAGCTATTTGCGGGGCTGGACATTGGGGCACCCGCCTGATCGAAGCGGTTCAGGGCAAAAGCGCCAAGATCGGATTTACCGCCGTGGTGACCCGCGACCCGACGGCGCAGAAGCCCCTCGCCGGCCGCTTCGGTCTCGCGCTTGCCGCAAACTATACCGAGGTACTGGCCGATCCTGCCGTCGACGCAATCGTGTTGGCGACACCACACTCTCAACACGCCGCCGAGATCATCGCGGCGGCGGGGGCCCGCAAACATGTATTTGTGGAAAAGCCGTTCACGCTCACGCGCGCTGATGCGCTGTCAGCGGTCGACGCCTGCCGTGCGGCCGGCATCACGCTGCAGGTCGGTTTCAACCGTCGCTATGCGCCGGCCTATATCGAAATGACGCATCGCATCGCGGCCGGTGAGATCGGCGCGGTGCGGCATATCGAAGGCAATTTTTCCGGGCCGCCGAGCTACCAGACCGAGCCGGGCAACTGGCGCTCCAACCAGGTTGAAAGCCCCGGAGGCGCCATGACCGCGCGTGGCGTGCACGTGCTCGACAGCATGGTGAATATTGCAGGTCCGGTCGCGACGGTGGCCGCGTTCAGCGAGCGGCTGCAACACGATATCGACGTGGACGACACCACTGCCTGTCTCTTGCGTTTCGAGGGCGGCGTCACGGGCGCGCTTACGACGCTGCACGCGGCGAGCGCGTTTTACCGCATCCATGTATTCGGCTCGAAGGGCGCGCTGGAAATGCGCGGCGAGACCGAGCTGATTTATTCCGATCTCGCGGGGGGCGAACGCCGGATGAGCTTCGCGGCCCTCGACAAGGAACGCGCAGAACTGGAAGCATTCGCCGACGCGGTAGCGGGCGGCGTGAAATTCGTCATAGCGCCTGACATAATCATCAACACGGTGGCCGCGACCGAGGCGGTCGCGGAGTTTGCCCGCAACGGCAATGCCGAGATAATCGTCTGACCTAGAGACCGGCAGCCAATGCCTTGGCGCAGACTTTTAGATCGGCGACCAGCCGCTTATATTGAGCGCGCTTATCATTTTCATCCTCAATTCGCAGGATGTAAGACGGATGGATTGTTGCCAGCATTCGCCCACCGCCCGCCATCCGTAGCAGGCGGCCGCGTACTTTTTTGATGGCAAGAGGTTTTCCCGAAACGCTGCGTAGTGCGGTGGCGCCGAGGGCAACAACAATTTGTGGTTTCACAATGGCCTGTTCCAATTCCAACCACCAATGGCAGCGGTCAATCTCATAGGCAGTGGGCCGTTTGTGCAGGCGGCGCTTGCCACGCTGCTCGAATTTAAAATGCTTCACTGCGTTGGTAACATAGGCCTCTCCACGGTCGATGCCGGCATCGACAAGCGCCTTGGCGAGCACACCGCCAGCTGGGCCAACAAATGGTCTGCCACGCCGGTCTTCCTGATCCCCGGGCTGCTCTCCGACCAGCAGCAATCGGGCCCGCGCCGGACCTTCGCCCGGCACGACCTGTGTCGCGTTCCTGTAGAGCGAACAACGCTTGCACGTCGCTTCGGCATTGCGCAAAGCTTTTAATGATTTGATGTCCGCGGGTTCCGGCACACTACTATCTCGCGTTGTTCGGAAACGAACTCACGCTACTCGCGGTTCCGTAATTACTCCTACAGATCCTGCTGCATCCAGCTGCGCTGAACGTCATCGCACCAATTGCCGACGTTCCATTCGCCCCATGCGCCGAGACCGCCGAGCTCGTCCGGCCCGTTGTAGACGGGCACATGGATTACCGAGAGGCCGTCATGGGCGTGTGCCGATTTCAATGCGGCGCGCAGCGTATTGGCATTGTCGCCGCCGGAGAGCGCGAGCACGCCCGATACGGCGCCGGCAAGCATTCGGTAATCGACGGCGACATGGTCATTGGTACGGAAATCCTGGCTGTACTGCGCGACCTGCAGGCCGCTGATCGCCGCCATGCGGCGATTGTCGAAGATCACGATCATGCCGCGCACTTTGTGTTCCACAGCGTCGATCAAAATCTGCGGATTCATCATGAAGGAGCCGTCGCCGCAGAATGCGACACCATAACGCGGCACATCGGCAAGAGCGGCGCCGAGGAGCGCGCTCGCCGCAAAACCCATGTATGAGGCTCCGGCCTCAGTAAAGGTATCGCCCGTCTTGTCGTCCTCGACGATCTGGAAGCCGTTGGCCTGCACGTCGCCGGCGTCGAAGAATTTGGCGGCGCCGATCTGTTTGGCGAAGTCGGCGACGATCTTGATGGCCGCCGGCTGCGGCAGCACCGGTTTCTGCCAGGCTTGATCGACGAGCGGCGGACAGGCGTAGCGTTTTGCCTTGTAGTCTGCCCATTCCTTTTTCCTGGCGGCGCAGGCTTTGAGCCATGCGCTCTTGTTGGCGCTGGCCCTGGCGGCCTCGAGCTTTGCCGCCAGCCGTTGCGCCACCGCGCTGATGTCACCGACCAGCGCAATGGTCCTGTTGTAGTGGGTGGCGTCGGCGAGATCGCCGTTGATGTTGATGACGGCCTGCGCGTTCTTGTATCCGATACCCGAGCAATCCGCCTGGCAGACGGCGCGCGAGCCGAGGACGATCAGGAGTTCAGCCTCAGCCGCCGCATAGTTGCCGCTGATCGAGCCTTTCGAGCCGCCGACATGCATGTTCTGGGCGTGGGCATCGGGCAGCACGCCTGTCGAGCCAGGCGACAGCACCACCGCGGCGCCTGCGGCTTCGGCCAGGCGGCGCACCGCCGCGTCATGGCCGCGGGTCCCGCCGCCGGCCTTAATCGCGATCCTGGATGCTTTGGCAATCATCGCCGCCGCCTGATCGATCATCCTGTCGTCAGCCGGCGCCATTTTCGGCAGGTCCGGCCGCACCGGCAGGGCTGCCAGATTGACGGTGACCTGCGCCGGTTGGGTATTGAGCGGCAACAGAAGATAGAACGGCCCGGCGCGATAGGGATGGTTCACACATAACGCGCCGCGGCGCAGCGCGTCACGCACCGCCGACGGCGTGTGCAGGATGTAGGACTGGCCGAGCACCGCGGTCATGCGGCCGAACAGGCCCTGCTCCTCCTTCGGGACCTGCTGCATGTTGTAACCTTCGCCGAAGGTCGTCTCGTCGCCATAGATATGATAGACGCCGATGCCATTGGATGCGGCCGCCAGCGAGCCGGCGAAGGCCTGCATGGCGCCGGGCCCGATCGAAGTGATGACGGCGGAGATTTCGCCATATTGCCAACGCAGCGCGGTGGCGGCATGCGCCATCTCGACTTCATTGCGGCAATTGATTGTCCGGGTGGCGCCTTCCTCCTCGTAGATGCGCAGCACATTGCCGAGGTCAGTCGAGCCGTGGCCGAAGATGGCAAAATATTTGCGCACCCCCTGCTTCATGAGGCCGAGCACCAGCGCTTCCGACAAGCTGATCTCGACCAGTTTGGGCAGCGCGCCATTTGCAAGCGCGGCGTCCAGACCGCCGGTTTTGGCGACGGCGCTGGCGCGCGTGCGCATGGCGCGGTCGGCTTCGTTCTTGTCGGCGCGTGTCAACATCAGGCCTCCCGCTCCTTGGCCCGCAGCCTCGCCTTGGCGCGCATGTTGCCCCAAACCTGCAATCCGATCACGCCCAGTGCCAGCGCGAAGAACGCCATCGCGGTTGGCGACTTGTAGAATATATCGTAATGGCCCTCGGATAGAATGATGGCGGTGCGATATTCCTTCTCGAGCGTTTCACCCAGCACCAGGCCGAGCACCACCGGGGTGACCGATATCCCCGCACGCATCAACAGGTAGCCCATCAGTCCGATGGCAGCCATGGTGTAGACGTCGAACACCGAATTGCGGATGGCGTAGGTGCCGATCACGCACATGACTGTGATGGCGACGCCGAGCAGATGCGGCGGTACCAGCAGGATTTTCACGAAGAAGCGAATGCCGAGCAGCTGCACAAACAGGATGATGATGTAGGCGGCGATGATGGCGAGATAGACGCCATAGACTTCGGTCGGGTGCTCGGTAAACAGCGTCGGGCCGGGGAACAGGCCGTGGATCAGCAGGCCGGACAGGATCACGGCGGTGGCCGGATCGCCGGGGATGCCGAGACTGAGGAGCGGGATGAAAGTGCCACCGGTGACGGCGTTGTTGGCAGTTTCGGGCGCAATCACGCCCTCCTCGATGCCCTTGCCGAACCGCGAGGGATCGCCGGAGAAGCGGCGAGCGTGGTCATAGGCAATAAAGGCAGCAATCGGCCCACCGGTGCCGGGGATGGCACCGATGACGGTGCCGATACCGGAACAGCGCATCATCAGGCCGAGGGTGCGCCGCATGAGCGCAAGCGATGGCAATTCGGGGCGCACATTGGCGGGATCGGGCGCCGCCTGTAGGCCGGCGCGATAGGTAGCAAAAGTCTGGATGATGTGGGGCACCGCGAACAGGCCGATCATCGCCACCACCAGGTTGATGCCCTGCTGAAATGTGACCGTGCCAAAGGTCATGCGCTGGTCGCCGGAAATCTCGTCGAGACCGACTGTCATCAGCATCAGTCCGAGCAGGCCAGCGATGACGCCGCGCAACAGGGATTTTTCTGCGAGTCCGCAGATGGTGGACATGCCGAACACAACGAGCGCGAAAATCTCCGCCGGCCCGAACTTGATGGCGAGCCGCGCGACCACATGAACCGACACCACCATGATCAGCAGGCTGGCGAGGCCGCCGACAGTCGAGGCAATGACGGCGAGACTGAGCGCGAGGCTGGCCTTGCCGGCCTTGCGCATGGGATAGCCATCGAGCACAGTCGCCGCCGCCGACGGCGTGCCCGGGATGCCAATCAGGATCGCCGATACAGAACCGCCTGTCATACCGCCGATATAGGTTGCGACCAGCATGGCGATGGCGGCGAACGACTTCATTCCGAACGTCATCGGCAGCACCAGCGACAGCGCCATGGTGAAGGTGAGCCCGGGTATGGCGCCGAATATCAGGCCGACCAGCGTGCCAATGCCGATAGCGAAAAGGGTCGCCGGATCAAAAACGAGCGGCACGGCATGGAGGAAAGCATCCACAGGTTTTGCCAGTCCTAAAAGTAGATCGTGATGACGGTGCCGGGCGGCAGATAGGTGCCGAGCAGCTTGCCGAAGACAAGGTAGCAGCCGAGCGCCAGTCCGACTGACATGGCGGCCACCTTGAGCGGCGCCCATATGCGCAGAATCAAAACCATCATGGCCGCGACCACGATGATGGTGGACGGGATGAAGCCGAGTGGTTCCAGCAGCAATCCATAAAACACGATGGTGCCGATGGTCAGCAGCACGGCGGTCAGCTCGCCCGGTAAAGCGGCCTGTACGTCGCTGTTGTCTGCGACGCCTGGCACGAGAAACGTCTGCACCAGCATCGCCATGGCCATCACCGCCAGCGCCACCCCGAAGAACAACGGGAAGGCGCGCGGCCCCGCGGCGGCGCCCTGGCTCGGCTCAATCGTTTGATAGACGAGGATGATCCAAACCAGGGCGACCGCAAGCAGGACCGCACCCGTGATGCGATCGCGTAAGGCTGGCGACATGACGCTCACGCGTCCGACCCGACAGATTGTCAGCTTCCGATCAACTCTTGGGCGCCTTCTTGAGGCCGAGGCCGGTCATGATCTTGTCGAGCCGGCCGTCGTCCTTGACGATGAGCTTCTCGAAGGCGTCGGGACCGAGGAAGCTGACCTCGGCGCCGAGCTTAGAGAGCGCGTCCTTGAACGCTGGATCCTCGGTCGCTTTCTTGGCGGCCATTTCAAGCTTCTTGATCACAGCCGGCGGCGTGCCGGCCGGCGCCGCGAGACCGCGCCACATGGTCATGTCGACGTCATAACCCTGCTCCTTGGCGGTCGGCACGTCCTTGATCTGAGAGACACGTTCGCTGCCGGTGACGGCGAGCAGGCGGACCTCGCCGGCTTTCACGTGCGACATGAACTGGCCAGGGAACTGCACCGCGACATCAATGCGGCCACCCAGCAATTCTGTCGGCGCCTTGCCGCCCGGATAGGGCACGTAGATGACTTTGTCACCCAGCCCCATGGCGTCCATCATGGCGGCGGCGACAACGTGGGTGAACGAGCCCGGACCCGACATGCCAACCTTGAACTTGTCGGATTTCTTTTTCGCGGCTTCGGCCACATCCTTGAGCGATTTCCAGCCGCTGTCGCTGCGCACTGCGATCACAGGCAATTCGACACTGATGCGGGCGATCGGCGTGAAGTCCTTGTAGGTCAGCGCCATATTGCCGCGAATATGCGCGGTGCTGACCGAATTCGAATTCCACACGATGCTGTAGCCGTCAGCGGGCGTGCTCTTGACGTGGGTGTAGCCGACAGCGCCGCCGCCGCCTGGCTTGAATACCGGCACCACGGGTTTGCCGAGTTCTTTCGACATTTCGTTGGACAGCACCTGCGCGATGGTCTTGGCCGTGGAGCCGAACAGCACCGTCATCTCGACCGGCTTCTCGGGAAATTCCGCCCGCGCCACCCCCACCGGCGCCAGCAGCAATGCCGCGACGGCGCTCGCCGCCGCGGCCAGACGAAAGATTCGTCCCTCGCTTTGCTTTCTCATTTGTTGTTCCTCCCTCTTCGATTTTTAAGTCTTGGTTGATGTCGTTCTTGCTTATTACTCCGCCGCAACGCGATGGACGACGTTGGTGCGCTCTTCGCCGCGCTCCGGCAGCGCAACCTGCGCCGCGTTGGAGAGCACCCACGCGTCACGGATGACGCGCTTGGCGTTGGCAAGGATGATGTCGGAGGTCTCGCCGGCGAGCACCGGCCGCACTTCGGCGCTGACGATCGGGCGCTTGGCCTGCCGGAAGAAGCCGTTGTCCTCCAGGATGTCGAAGAAAGCTGTGACCTCCTCGGTGTCGATCTCGCCGCCCGGGATGCCGAAACGCGGCTGGATGTCACCATAGGCCGGGTGCTTGCGGTCGCGGAAGGCGCAGTTCCCGAGATGCACCGAATAAAGATAGTCCTTGATCACCGGGATCGCCTCTTCCGCCTTCTCATTGAGCAGGGGGAAGTGCGACAGGTCGGCAAGCAGTCCGAAGTTCGGGTTATGCGGCGCGATCGCGTTGGCGATGTCAACGGCGTCGGTGAAGTGGCCGATCAGGTTCATCTTGTCGATGTCACGATCAAAGATCTTGAGCGTGAAGTTCATCGATCCTTCTTCCTTGCCGTACTCGAGGATCTGATGAATTGAATCGATCAGCAGCTTCTTTGCTTCCTCCCGCCTGGCGTCGCCGGGGTCCTTGCCGGCGATGATCCGCACCACCTCGGCACCAAGGTCGTAAGCCTCGTCGACGCAGTTTTTCACCGCACTTATGGCCCGACCGCGCTCATTGGCGTCGAACGAATTGAGGTTGAGCTTGTTGCCGAGGATGCGCGGCTGGGTCGCGTAGGCGACCGACAGGTGCGCCTGATCGAGCAGCGCGCGGCAGGTGTTGCGCTCGCGGTAATCCTTCATCCAGCCCACTTCGACCGCAGTCCAGAAATCGTCGGCGCAGATTTTCTCAAGCGTCTCGGCCAGCGGTCCCTCGCCCGTCTCCAGCCCCGGGAAGGCCTTGAAGTGCACGACCCCAACCCGCATTTTCTGATACATGCTGATCGTCATTGATTCCTCTCCTCGTGTTCGCCCGACCCTAGATTCGATTTCAACAGTTTCAAACCCGCAAATTGCCGCGCTTTCATGGTTCAAACCGCGAGCGTGGCCCCGATCGTCCCTGCCTTCGTGGCCTGCATGAACAAATCATCGTCGTGGGTGACCAACAGTGTCAGCCCTGGTTCGCTCAGCGAGATATCCTTCAGCCAGCGCAATTGCCCCAGTACCGCCGGGACGTCTTCCTTCACCCAGGGCGCCGCCTTGCCTTTGACTTGACGGATGTTCTCGAGCACCCAGCCGACATCGACGCTATGCAGAATTTCGCGACCAGACTGGAGCCGCATGTAGACCATCTGGTGATCGGCGGAATGTCCATGTGCCTTGATCAACACCATGCCCGGTGCCACCGCGTGATATTGCCGGTAACCAACGATGTTGAGGCGGCTTACCTGTTCGCCCGTCATCGCAAGATGAGGTCGGTGCGGTTTCGTCAACAGCATTTCCGCAGTCTCGGCGGATACGACCGTCTTTACCGCAAGCTCATCGTAGTTCGGCGCGCGGGTTACGCCGGCGACATGGTCGGCGTGGAAATGCGTGAGCACGATCATGCGCGCCGCATTGAGTGCCAATTGCAGCCGTGCAAAGGCTTCGGAGAAATATGGCTCGCGCTTGTCCGGTGTCGAGAAGGAGTCGTGCGTTTCCTGGTCGAGCCCGGAATCGATCATCACAGTACAATCGGAATAGACCGCCTGGAATGCAGTGCGTGGCATGGTCACCGGCGTGTCATCGCCGCCTTCGATCACAAATTTGCGCGGGCGGATCGAGGCGGCAACACGAATGCCGTTGATCGCCACCGGCCCGGGGCCCGGCAGCAGGCCGGCGAGCTTGCGGATTTCTGCAAGATCCGCCGTGAACGGCGTTTCCCGTGCTTTGACCCGCTCCGCTACATTGGCCAAACTCATATTCCGTCCTCGTTCACTCGGCGGCCTGCGCCGCCATGTGAACCTCCTGCCGTTCCTTCTCGCGGATTGCCGTCAGCACTTTTTCCGGCGTCGCCGGCAGCGCAGTGATACGCACGCCGACCGCGTCGTAGATCGCGTTCATGATTGCCGGTATGGTCGGCACCATGGCGGGCTCACCGACGCCCTTTACGCCGAGCGGGCCGATCGGATCGTGGTCTTCGATGATGATCGAATTGACCCGCGGCACGTCGAGGGATGTCGGCAGGATATATTTGGCGAATCCCGAGGTGCTGGTGCGACCGTCGCTGAGCTTGTAGTCCTCCATCAGGCCCTGCCCGAGCGCCTGCACGATGCCGCCTTCTATCTGGCCTTCCACGCCCTGCGGATTGACCGCGCGCCCGACGTCGTGGGCGGCCCAGATACCGAGCACCTGAACTTCGCCGGTTACCGTATCGACTTCGACCTCGGCCACCTGGCAGCCGAACACATAGGCCTGCCACGGCCTGCCCGACCCGTCGACGGGATCGAGCCCGGTGGTATCGGTGCCGAATGTCGCCGATCCAACCGGCACCACGCCGCGGTTCTTCGCGGTGGCCACCGCCTCACCCATTGTTATCCGGTGATTGGTGTTCTCGGCCCAGATTTCACCGTTGCCCGTGCGGATTGTTTCGGCGTCCACATCCCACACGTTCGCCATCACATCGACCAGTCGCTTGCGTGCCTCACGCGAAGCCAGACCGACGGCGTTGCCGATCATGTAGGTCTGCCGACTGGCGCCGGCATGAGCCGCTTCCGGCGAACGCGCGGTATCGTTGTCGCCGATTACGACATGCTCGGGCTTCACGCCCATCTCGTGAGCGGCGATCTGCGCCAGGACCGTGAGGATGCCTTCGCCGATTTCGGTTACACCGGTCACGATCTTGGCACTGCCGCCATCGTCGATCTCGGCCCAGGCGGCGGCCCGGTCAATTGTCGCGGTACGGGCTATCCCGTACCAGCAGGCCGCCATGCCTCGTCCGCGCTTGCGTGCCATGTCTATTCCGCAGCCTCTTGCTTCTCGACGCCCGCAAAGCGCGCGCCCAATGACACCGGGGGACGGATGTCGTCGCGATCGAGATCGTTGCGCTTGCTGCCGCGCGATACCGGCGCACCCGGCTCCCAGCCGGACCCTTTCTCGGCGGCATCAAGTGCGCGCATCAGGCTCACCGAGCCGAGCTTTGCCTTGGTGTGCGTAACCGCGCCGTCGCGCATCGCATTGACGCGGCGAATGTGGAACGGGTCAAGGCCAAGGCGCTCGGCGCAGATGTCGAGATGGGATTCGGTCGCGAACGCAGTCTGCAGGGCGCCGAACGAGCGGAATGCACCGGACGGCGTATTGTTCGTGTAAATGCCGTAGGTATCGACCTTGACGTTGGGAATGACATACGGCCCGGCCGCCAGGATTGCCGCCTTGCGCATGACGCCTTCGGTCGAAAGACCATAAGCGCCACCGTCGCAAATCATTTTCATTTCCAGTGCGCGAATGCGGCCATCTCGCATGAGGCCCATGCGAAGCGCCGTACGCGAAGGGTGCCGCTTGGCAGTGGAGATGATGGACTCCTCACGGGTGAACACAAGCCGCACCGGCCGCCGCGTCTTCATCGCCAGAAGTGCCAGCATGCCCTGATAGATCATGTCTTCCTTGCCACCGAACCCGCCACCCACCGGGCTCATGATGAAGCGGACCTTGCTGATCGGCCTGGCGATGATACGCGCCAGCATGTGGCGGTGATGCGTAATATTCTGGCTGGGCGAGACGATTACCACGACGCCGTCGTGATCGACATAAGCAAGGCCGGCTTCCGGCTCGAGATAGGCGTGCTCGATGGCTTGCGTGGAATAGGTCTCTTCGACAAGAAGATCGGATTCCGCAAAGCCCTTCTCCACGTCGCCGACGCGGATCGGAATATGCTTGGTAATGTTGTCGGGTGCGTAGTCATGGATGGCAAGCGCGCCGGGACGCATGGCCTCATCCGGGTCAAAGACCGCAGCAAGTGGCTCATATCCGACTTTGATCGCGTTGAGAGCGCGCTTGGCGACGAGCGGGTCTTCTGCCGCAACCGCGGCCACCGCCTCGCCCACATAGCGAACTTTGCCGCGTGCCATGATCGGCTGGTCGTTGACGAAGACACCAAATCCGTCCTCGCCCGGAACGTCGGCGCTGGTGATAACGCCCTCGACGCCGGCCATTGCCTCGGCGGCGGAAGTGTCGATCGAAACAATACGCGCATGCGGATGCGGCGATCGCAGCACTTGCACATGCAGCATGCCGGGCATGATCATATCGCCGGCATATTTGAGACGGCCCGCGACCTTGCTCGGGCTGTCGATGCGTCGCACATTCTTGCCGATATAATCGCCGGCTTCTGCCTCCACTTCGGCAAAAACAGTCGCCGGCAAGCGGCCGTTCTGCACGTCGCGTGCCATTTCTACCGCGTCAAAGATCTTCTGATAGCCGGTGCAACGACAGATATTGCCGCCGAGCCGCTCCTTGATCTCTTCCCGGTCGGCGAACGGATTTGTGCGCAGTGCCGCGGTTGCCGCCATCACCATGCCAGGGATGCAATAGCCGCACTGGCTCGCGCCGGCCTTGTGGAATGCCCTTTGCAACAGGCTCAATTCACCGGTTGCGGCCAATGCCTCGACCGTCTCGATCTTGGCGCCTTGGGCCTTGGCCACCGGCAACAGGCAGGACTTCATCAACACGCCGTCGACGAACACCGAGCAAGTGCCGCACTCACCGGCGCCGCAGCCTTCCTTGTTACCGGTAAGGTTGAGATCATCGCGCAGGAAGTCGAGCAAGCGCTGGTTCGGCTTCGCATTGCGGGAAATCTTGCGGCCATTGACGGTCGCTTCCAGGCGGAGGTCAGGCATAGGCTGCCTCCAGCTCCGGACTCAGCGTATCGGGATCCGCCCCGGCACGACGTGCGGCATTGATAATGCCTCGCAGCATAAATCCGCGCACAACGTCGCGGCGATAACTCTGGCGCGTACGCGAGGCGACAAGCGGGACCGGCATGTCGGCAGCCTGGTTGACACGCTCATCGCTGAGCGGTCCATCCCGCAGGAATTTCTCAACCTCCGTGAGACGAACCGGTCTCGGCCCAATTCCGGCGATGGCCAGCCGCACGTCTTCGAACTTGCGGCCGTCGGCGTCCAGTTTGACCAGCGCGGCAAGACAGACGAGCGAAATCACCAGGGACCGGCGGTGGCCAACTTTCTCGAAACTGCCGCCAAAGCCGGGCAAGGCATCGCATTCGACCGCGACAAGCAGTTCGCCATCTTCCAGCGCAGTTTGATTGGGGCCAGTGACAAACCGGTCGAGCCTCATGCGCCGGCGCACGATCTTGCCGCCGGACCTTCTTGCCAGCTCCACCTCAGCCTCATGCGCAATCAGGCAGGGCGTGGCGTCGGCGGCCGGCGAGGCATTGACAATATTGCCGCCGATGGTGGCTTGCGCGCGAATCTGGTCGTCCGCGAACCAGACCGCACAGCGCGGCATGGCCGGCAATGCGCGGGCCAGCGCGCTGTCATCAAGGAAATGCTGGATTGGCGTGGCGGCGCCCATGCGGACGCGCTTTTCGTCAATACGTCGTTCGTTCAATTCCGGGATTTTGGCAACATCGATCAGAACGGGGACTTCGACGTCGCCTGCGCGGCCTTCGCGCGCCCAAGGCAACGTATCAGTGCAGCCGGCGACAACTCGATGGCGGCCGCGGTTTTGCTCCATCGCGGCCAAAGCCTCATCGAGCGAGCCCGGCGTCAGATATTCGTCGCAGATGAGCATTTCGCTCCCTTGCGTTTCCGCGGTGCCGCCG
Source organism: uncultured Alphaproteobacteria bacterium (assembly GCA_963828695.1). GTDB lineage: Bacteria > Pseudomonadota > Alphaproteobacteria > Rhizobiales > Xanthobacteraceae > Pseudolabrys. The sequence goes on from CAWHFS010000002.1 coordinate 1,880,898, forward strand.
TTTCGAAAGCGTCTTACTATACTATTCCGCCGCCACTTTATGCGCAGCGTCCATTTTGGCTTTCACTACCACCTTGATGGCATCTTCGACCCGATCCTTGGCATAGCGGATTGCGGTCGGCAGATCGTCGAGCGCAAAGGTGTGGGTATGGATCTTGGTGGCGTCGAAGCGCTTCTGCTGCATGAAGGCTTCAGCGCGGTGTGTGGCGCTCTTCCCCTCGCCGCGAATGCCATACACGTAGATATTGTTGCGCACGATGTGTGCGACATCGACCGGCACTTCCTCATGCGCAAAAGCGGCGAGGCAAACTCGGCCACCACGATTGACCATGCGCACGGCGTCATTCACCGCGCTTGTAGCGGCCGAACACTCGACCACGTAATCGACGCCCTTGCCGCCATTAAGCTTCTTCACCGCCGCGACGACATCGGGGTTTTTCCGGATATTCACCACCGCGTCGGCACCGAGCTCGAGGCCGATATTGAGCCGATTATCGCGAGTGCCGGTGAGGATTACCGGCTGGGCGCCGAGCGCTTTCGCCACTGCCACCGCCATCAGCCCGATCGGCCCTGGGCCGGTAACGCAAACGCTTTCGCCCGCCACCAGGCCGCCAAGCTCGGTAAGCGCATACATGGCCGTACCTGCGGTGACGACGAGGGTGCCTTCTTCGTCGGTCATCTCGTCATTGATCGCGACCAACGTGTTGACGTGGTTCACCTGGTATTCGCAGAAGCCGCCATCGGTCGTGAATCCGTTGGCACGGTGGCCCTTGTCGACGTCGCCGTAATTGAGGCCGTAGTTATGGCAGGACGTGTACATGCCTTCGCGGCAGCGCTTGCATTGGCCGCAGCCGGCATGGATTTCGACCGCCACACGCGTGCCGATCTTGTATTCGTCGACACCGGGCCCAAGCGCGACCACGGTGCCCATATATTCGTGGCCGGGAGTGAAGTTCTTGTTGAACGGCAAACCACCCTGAATAGACGCCGGCGGCCCGCGATAGATGATTTCAAGGTCGGTTGCGCAGATCGCGACCGCGTCGATACGCACAAGCACTTCGGCCTTCTTCGGAACCGGAACCGGTTTATTTGTGATGCTGAGCTGACCGGGGTCGCCGAGCACCCACGCCCTCTGGCTCTCCGGAATTGGAAATTCATTGTGATTGGTCTTTACGCCGGGCGGTGCGTACATCAATTCCTCCGAATGGAAAATTGCGAGAATCTAAATTTTCAGATGGCAACCGCTTGCGCGCGGTCTGTGCCGGATTGCGCGTTGGGTTCGCCGAACTCGGCCGAAAGCGCGCGGGTAGCGGCATTGATTTCGTCACGCATCAGCGTGATATGTTCATCATCCGCACGCATGGTGGGCGTCGAGGCGCTGATGGCACCAATCACGGTACCGGCCTGATCGCGTATGGCGGCGCCGACACAGATTACGCCCGGCAGGTATTCCTCTCGATCGATGGCGTAGCCATTGCGGCGCACGGCACGCAATGACTCGAGCAATGCCGGAAGATCGGTGATGGTCTTGTCGGTATAGCGTTTCATTCCGCCGCCGATGATGCGCTGGATTTCGGCTTCCGGCAGCCATGCCATGATCGCCTTGCCGACCGACGTTGCGTGCGGCGCTTCGACCTTGCCGACCTTGCCGGTTTCGACCCGTACGGCATGTCGTGCCTCGCGAACGGCCAAGGTAACCACCGCGTCGCCTTGCAGGGCTGCCAGATGCACCGTCTCTCCCGTCGCCCGATTGATGGCTTCGAGATAGGGCTGCGCGCGGCGTGGCAGATCAACCTGCAGACAGGCATGGCCTAGATAAAGAATGCGCGGGCCCAGAGCATAGAGCCGTCTGCCCGGTACTTTCGCGGCAAAGCCACGCTGGATCAGCGTCGCCAACAGGTGATGGCAGGTGGAAATATTGAGACCGGTCCGGGTGGCCAGATCGGTCAGCGTTGCTTCTCCGCCAGCCTCGGCGATCGTCTCGAGCAAGAAGAGGGCTCGATCGACCGATTGGATGCTGTGGCGTTCGCCGTCGGCTCGCGCCCGCGGCTGACGGGCCTTGGTACCGGGTCCGGGCAGGATGGTTGCGTCCATTGCTTGTTTTCTCCCCGGGCGTAAGGAAAACGGCCAGAGCAATAAAGTCAAGGGAGTTTCAGATTGAGGAACGATGTTTTCGGGATATGAAAAATGACAAAATTGCCCGCTCTGAACTGGCCAGATTGGTGGGCAATAGCGGCATTATCGGTTGGGCGGGATTAGTCCCAGTTCGATTTCCAGGGCGCCACACAGCATTTGGCCCAAGGTTATGTGCATTTCCTGAATACGGGCGATGGTGTCTGAGGGCACCACGAGAAGGTGGTCGGCCAGGCCCATCAGGTCCCCGCCCCCTTTGCCGCCCAAGGCAGCCGTCGCCAGCTTCATGGCTTTGGCCTGACGCAAGGCCGCAATGACGTTCGGACTCTTGCCGGAGGTCGAAATCGCGATGGCGATATCACCTGGCCGGCCGAGCGCCTCGATCTGGCGCGCAAAGACCCGGTCAAAACCGAGATCATTGCCGATAGCGGTGAGCGCGGACGTGTCGGTGGTCAAGGCAAGCGCGGCGATTGCGGCACGGTCGTTCTTGTAGCGGACCGTCAATTCGGTCGCGATGTGCTGGGCATCACCGGCGCTCCCGCCATTGCCGAAGATCAATAACTTGCCGCCAGCGCGGAGCGATTTAACGCAAGCACCGACGAGGCTTGCGAAAGCGTCGGACAGCTCCGCCTCGGTGCGGCGCGCCACTTCGTGATGCTCGGCAAGTTCTGACTTGAAGAATGCGGCGAGGTCCATATCAAATCCCGTCAGGCTGCTTCGCCGCGAAACTCCGGCACGGCATCGCGCAACACATTGTAGATAGTCGCACGCTCGTTGCGCACCAGGCCTTGCTCCAGCATCGCTACCCAGGCGCGGATCGATTCAAGCGATGGCTGCACCGGCCTTGTAGCGACAATACCGGGAATTCCGATGTCCGCGGTTTCTTCCTCGCGTGCGAAAAGGATCTCGTGCAGGCGCTCGCCGGGACGGATGCCGGTGAAAGTAATATTGATGTCTCGCCCGGGCTCTAATCCGCTGAGACGAATGATGCGTTCGGCGAGATCCACGATCCTGACCGGCTGACCCATGTTGAGCACATAGACCGATACATCGCCATTTGCCGGCCCGAGCGCGTGGCTGGCCGCGGTGATGACCAGGTCGCAAGCCTCACGGATGGTCATGAAATACCGTACCATGTCCGGGTGCGTGACGGTGACCGGACCGCCGGCTTCGATCTGTGCCTTGAATTTCGGTACGACCGAGCCGTTGGAAGCGAGCACGTTGCCGAACCGTACGGAGATCAAACGCATTGAGCCTCGTCCGCTGGCGCCGCGGCCGCCCATTTCATTATCAAGCGCTTCACAATACATTTCCGCCAGTCGCTTGGTGGCGCCGAGCATGGAGACTGGCTCAATCGCCTTGTCGGTGGAAATCATCACCATAGCGGAGGCGCCAGCCGCCACCGCGGCGTCGGCGACGTTGATCGAGCCGAACACATTCGTTTTGATGCCTTCATCCCAATCACTTTCAAGCAGTGGCACGTGCTTGAGCGCCGCAGCATGGAAAACGATATCCGGCTTGAACTGCGCTATCAGCGTCATGGTACGCTCGCGGTCACGCACGTCAGCAATACGGCCCGAGATTCCTGCCTGCACTTGCATGCTACGGAGCTTTTCCAGTGCCGCGTGCAGCGCGGGCTCGGAATTTTCCAGCACCAGCAAACGATTGGCGCCGAAGATAAGCATGCGCTCACAGATTTCCGAACCGATCGAGCCACCGCCGCCGGTGACGACGATCGATTTACCGCTGACAAATTGTTCCAGCCGGCGATAATCGATCTTGACACTGGGGCGCAGCAGCAAGTCCTCGACCGCAACAGGTGCAAGCTGCACCGCCGGCCCGCCAGAATCGAGCGACGGCAATTGACTCAAATTCAATCCCAGCTTGCGCGCACGGATCAAAATTGATTCAGGCCGCGCTTCCGGCGACAGCGCCGAAGGCGCGAGGATCGCCCGCATTATGCGCGTGCCTTGATTTCCGAGGTCCCCGACGACCCGTTCGAGATCGCTGATGTCACCCAAAACCGCAATCCCGCGAATGGATTGACCGCGGTCACTCTCCGACGGCGAAAGAATTCCAACCGGCCAAATCTTCTTTACCGCACCGCTTTCGATTGAGCGCAGCAGAACTTCAGCATCCGCGGCGCGGCCGAGGATCAGGGCCGGCACCGCGTCAGCGATTTTGGCGCGCTGGAGTGTTCGAGCGTAGCGGAAGTACCTATAGGCGACCCGCGAGCCGCCCAGAAAAAACATCTGCAAAAGCCAATACAGCAGGATGGTGATCTTGCCGAAGAAGAATTGGCCGTAGACGTTTGGCGAGACAAGCACATAGTCGAGTGCGAGAAGCGATACCGACAACACGGTCGTGGCACGGACGATGTTGTAGAGGTCGGGGATCGAAGTGAATCGCCATTTGTTGCGGTGCAAGCCAAAGATGAAATAGACCAGGGCCGCGTAGATCAGGTAAGGCGGCAGGAATTTTTCGAGATTGGGTAGCTTGGCAAAGAACCGCTCATCGTCAAAACGGACGGCAAATGTGAGAACAATCGCAGCCACCGTGGCCACGAGATCGTGCAGCACAATCAAAATCTGACGCGGTGTTAATTTCGGTAGCCGTAGCATGTCGCTTTCTTCCAGGGCCGAACGAAAGTCAGGTTACTTGATCTGGGACATGACTATCTGAATGCGCAGGCGCTCCGATACCGGCACATCATCGCGATGAGTGGAGCTGTCACATTCAGTAGACGACATTCGCATTCTTGAGAAAGCCCCATACGTCAACCACCGGCTTTCCCTTGAGATCGGCGTCGGCATAGGCGGAGTGTGGCGTGCAGAGGATCAGGATATCGCTGCGCGCAACCACCTGATCGAGCGGCATAATTGCCGGATCAGTGGTCACAAATGGATCCGTGGTCAGCACTTCCCTGGCGCACATTTGGAGTGCACGCTTGAGCTTGTAACTCAACGATGCACGCGTATCGTCGATTTCGGCTTTGAATGCCATCCCCAAGAGGCCGATGGTCAAATTTGAGACGTCATAAGCTCGACGAAGGTCATCGACCAACTGCAAGACTAGTCCTTCATTCACCTGCATCGCTGCATGGCCGAGACCAAACTGATTGCGAGCGTAAGCGGCAAGCTGCATCGTGTCCTTGAATAGACATGGGCCAGCCGAAAAGCCGGGCCCGGGGAAAGCCTTGGCGCGCGGATAATTGTGCTTCATCGCCCTCATGATCGCCTGATAGTCGGCGCCGGCCGATTTTGCGATCATGTAGAACTGATTGGTCGCGGCGAATTCAATATAGCGATAGGCATTGTTGAACAGCTTGGCAAATTCAGCCTCGATTGGCTTTACGGTCACGAGCTCAGGTACAATCCGTCGGAAAAGTTCGGTGGCTTCCAACTCGGCTTCCGGCGAAGTACCGCTGACGATCTGCGGCATTTCGCGTAGCTCCTTGACACCGTAGCCTTGCACGACGCGCTCGGGACAAAATGCAACCTTGTTCTTGCGACCGAGGCGCCGGAGATAGTCGTCAAGCCAATCGGTTGTTCCCGGATAGACAGTCGAGCGCAAAATCAGCAGCTGATCATCCGACATGTGCGGCAACAATTTATCGATGCAATGCTGGACTTCGGCCTGTACCGGGTTGAGGAATTCATCGACCGGCGTGCCGATCGTGACGATGACCGGTCCGGCAGGACCGATAGCATCCGGTGACGACGAAAAGGTGAGCCGATCGTTCGCCAGCGCATTGGCGAGCAACGGCGCCGCATCGTATTCGATGAAAGGCAACTTGCCTGACCGCAACAATTCCAAGGCCTTCTCATTGAGGTCATTGACGTTGACCTTCAACCCCGCTTCGGCAAATGCCAGCACGAGTGGTATGCCGACATGGCCCGCACCGCCTACGATGGTCAGGTCGGCTTGCGCATTGTCAGTCTGCGCCGTTCGAATGGTCTTGGCCGATGATTGGTGCAAGGGTGGCCTATCAATGTTAGCGGACAACTATTAAGGCTCTGAGGTCTGTGGCGCGTCTTGCCACGTCAAAGGGCAAATAGGTCCTGATATCTAGGCGCTTAGGTAGCAAATTCTCTACCCGAGAGCACCGTGATTTTTCGGCCCTTTAAGGAGTGCGGTCGGCTCGGACTTGAGGATCTCAGGGGGTTGCGGAATCAGGCCGGGATTGAGCCGTTTGCCGCCGTTCAACTTGCCAGCAGCTCTTGCGCAATGAGTTTGGCGTATTCACTGATGGCCATCTTCGCCTGTACCGATATTGAGAAAGTCGACAACTAGTCTGCGATATTCAAGAAACGATGCCCGTCCTCGCCCAAAGCGACACATGTCAAACGTCCGGTCGCAAATGCGCCGGTATCGATGTTAATGCGATTTGGTCGGACCTGGGGTTCCGTTACCGGCGTGTGACCATGTATGATGATCTTGCCGAAATTGATCTTGCTATCGAGAAACTCGTCGCGAATCCACAACAGGTCCTCGTCGCTCTGGTGCTCGAGCGGCAAGCCCGGGCGTACTCCCGCGTGGCAGAGAAAATATTTCCCGTGGCTGAGCGACGTCTTTAAAGATCGCAGAAAGCTCTGATGTGTTGCCGGCAATACAGCGCGCAGCCGCTCCGCCGCCACTTCATAGGTCTTCAGACGCTTTCGCATCGATACACCATACGACCGCAGAGTTTCGTCACCGCCCTGGCTTCCCCAATACTTGCCCAGGGTGGGATCGGCGAGAAAGGATTCGAGCATGGATTCGTGATTGCCCTTGAGCGCAATATAAGATGTCGGAAACGGATTTGCCGCCAGGCGATCCAGTACGCCGCGTGAATCAGGCCCCCGGTCGATATAGTCGCCAAGCGTGACCGTAAGCGCGTCCGGACCATATACATCGACGTCACGGTGGATCGCGGCAATCACACGATCGAGGAGATCCAGGCGACCGTGAATATCGCCGATTGCATAGAGCCGTATCTTCTGGCCAGGATTTCGCGCGGGTTCCATTGTGACAAACCGATCCGCCGCGGACCGTGCGCGGCACTGCAGTCTATGCTATCCCGCATTTGGCCTAGTATATCTTCACTTCTGCAGTCTTCTATTCGTAATGTCGGATTCTTCCATCCCCAATTCAGGGAATAAGCCCCTGCAAGCGAAATTCCTGACCGCGCTGCTGCTGCTGTGGCTCGCAGGCATCGGCCTGCGATTGACCATACTGGCTGTACCGCCGGTCATTCCGCTCATTCACGATGCGTTGAGCCTGAGCGCGACGCAGATCGGCATTCTCACCGGCTTGCCGTCGATGCTGTTTGCTTTCGCGGCCGTACCAGGATCGCTTCTGATCGCGCACCTCGGCGTGCGAACCGCTCTGGTAGCGGGTCTTGGCCTCACGGCGATCGGCGGCGCGTTGCGCGGCGCACTGCCTGATGTTGCGTGGCTCTATGCCATGACAATCCTTATGGGGGCGGGCGTTGCGATCATGCAGGTGACCATGCCACCGGCAGTACGTAACTGGGTGCCGCACCGCATCGGCTTTGCCACTGCAATATATACCAATGGCTTGCTGCTCGGCGAAATTCTTCCCGTTGCCCTGATGCTTCCGGTGGTGCTGCCGCTCGTCGGCGACAGCTGGCAATGGGGTTTCGTTGTCTGGAGCATTCCTGTCGCCATCATCGCGGTACTGGTACTGGCGCTGGCGCCGCGGCAAATGTCTTCGAACGGATCAACGATACGGCGGCGCTGGTGGCCAGACTGGAACAGCCCGCTCATCTGGCGACTCGGCATCATGCTCGGCACGATTAACGCAACCTATTTTGCGACCAACGCGTTCCTGCCCGACTATCTCAGGAGCAACGGCCAAGCTGAATGGATCAGCGCATCACTTACCGGACTCAATGCCGGGCAGTTGCCGGCCTCTTTCCTGCTGTTGGCATTCGCTGGTTGGTTGGAGCTCAAGGCCTGGCCCTATGTCGTGTGCGGAATTTTGTGTTCGATCGCAACCGGCGGCATCGTGTTCGGTTCCGGGCTTTGGGTCGTCGCGTCATCTACATTGATCGGCTTTGCTGCCGCTGCAATCTTGATTTTGGTCTTGGCGCTGCCGCCACTTCTGAGCGCGCCCGACGATGTGCATCGCGTCACGGCCGCAATGTTCACAATTAGCTACAGTTGCGCCGTGATCGTGCCGGTGATCAGCGGAATGATGTGGGACATCAGCAGCAGAGCCGAATTGGCCTTCCTGCCGATCGCGCTTTGCGGCATCATCCTGGCCGTGCTCGCCCCCGCGATCAATCACGTTCGCGCTGCAGGGAGTTAAAGCGATGCGCCCAATCCCCGTAGGAGCGAAAGGCACCTTCACGCTGCGTGTGACGCCTGCGCATCTCGCCAATCAATTCAAGGACGTCAGTCTGCCGCAGGTTTTCGCCACGCCGATGATGGTGACGGCAATGGAAAACGCAGCGCTCAACGCGGTGCGTGACTATCTCGATCCGGGCGAGAGTGCGGTCGGCACACTGGTGAACGTCCGCCACCTGGCAGCAACGCCGGTCGGTCATCAGATTACGGCACAAGCTGAAGTGACAAAGGTCGATGGACGGCGAATTGAATTCAACGTGAGTGCGCGCGACGAGACCGAGGAGATCGGCACCGGCACACACGAGCGCATGGTGGTCGACATGAGCCGCCTCGACCAGCGCCTGGCCGCGAAGCGGCGACCGTAGGGCCAGACCCTCACGCGGGCCTTGAAATTTGAATTTGGTTGCAGTATCCATCAATTAGAACTGCTAATATATCTATTCTGATGTACTAAACATGATAACCGGGCCTCAGATGCGGGCAGCCAGGGCTCTGCTCGGCCTCGACCAACGCGAGCTTGCCCAGCGCTCCGGACTCTCTTTGCCCACCATCCAGCGCATGGAAGCCAGCGGCGGCGTGGTGCGCGGCAATGTCAACTCGCTGATGAAACTGGTCGAGGCGCTTTCCGCTGCGGGCATCGAGTTGATCGGTGACGGCGCGACCAGCGGCAGCGGAGGCCGGGGGGTCCGATTCAAATGACGGTCGTTTACGCGCTATATGGCGTGGCGTCGCTGCTGGTCCTTGCGCCAATTGGAATCGCGCTCTGCGTGTCATCTCGCGACACTGGTATCGCCACGAATGCAGTCTATGGCGCCAGTCTGATTGTCACGCTCGCGCTATCCATAATCGCGGTGCTGGCCCTGTTCGAGCACTTCGGTGCGGTCACCGTCACAACCTTGCCGATCGGCCTGCCGTGGCTTGGCGCACATTTTCGGATCGACGCGCTGGCGGCCTTTTTCCTCCTTGTCGTCAATCTCGGCGGCGCGGCGGCCAGCCTGTTCGCGCTCGGTTACGGCCGTCATGAGATCGCTCCGGAGCGCGTGTTGCCGTTCTACCCCGCTTATCTCGCAGCGATAAATCTCGTTGTCCTGGCTGATGATGCCTTCACTTTCCTGGTGTCATGGGAATTCATGTCGCTCACCTCCTGGGCACTGGTGATTGCCCACCATCGCGTGAGCGAAAATCTGCGAGCAGGTTACATCTATTTGTTGATGGCGAGCTTTGGCACGCTGGCATTGTTGCTGGCCTTTGGCCTGCTCGCTGGCGGCGACGGCAACTACGCGTTCGATGCCATTCGTGCGTCCCAACCACCAGCAGCGCTTGCGGCGCTGGTATTGATTCTCGCGCTCGTCGGCGCCGGATCAAAAGCGGGAGTGGTGCCGCTGCATGCGTGGCTGCCGCTTGCGCACCCGGCCGCGCCCAGCCACGTCTCTGCGCTGATGAGCGGCGTAATGACCAAGGTCGCCGTCTACGGCTTCGTGCGCATCGTGTTTGACTTGCTCGGCACGCCGGACTGGTGGTGGAGCATGGTCGTGCTGACCGTCGGCGGAGTGACCGCGGTGATGGGTGTGCTGTATGCGCTGATGCAGCACGATCTCAAACGTCTGCTCGCCTATCACACGGTGGAGAACATCGGCATCATCTTTATAGGGCTCGGCCTCGCGCTTGCATTCAAGGCCTATGCAATGGATTGGGCGGCAGCACTCGCCCTTACCGCCGCCCTGCTCCACGTGTTCAATCATTCTGTATTCAAAAGCCTGTTGTTCTTCGGCGCAGGAGCAGTGCTCAACGCGACGGGCGAGCGCGACATGGAGCATCTCGGCGGGCTGATCCACCGCATGCCACAGACCGCGTTTGTGTTCCTGGTCGGCTGCGTGGCGATTTCCGCTCTGCCTCCGCTCAACGGCTTCGTATCGGAATGGCTTACTTTCCAGGCGATCCTGATCAGCCCGCAATTGCCGTCCTGGGGCCTGAAATTCCTAGTGCCGGCGGTCGGCGCGTTGCTGGCGCTGTCGGCAGCGCTGGCGGCCGCCTGTTTCGTCAAGGCCTTCGGTGTGAGCTTTCTCGGACGCCCACGCACCCCGGCCGCTGCTGGCGCTCACGAGACTGACAGCAATTCGCTCGCAGCAATGTTCTTTCTCGCGGCACTTTGCCTTGTCGCCGGCATCCTGCCCGGCATCTTCATCGACGCGCTGGCGCCGGTCGCCAAAGCGCTTGTCGGAATGAATATGCCGCACCAGGTTGGGCTCGATTGGCTGACCGTGGTGCCGATCGCCGAAAGTCGCAGTTCCTATAACGGACTGCTGGTCTTTATCTTCGTGACATTGTCGGGCTCGATTGCCGCATTTGCCATTCATCGGTTGGCCTCTGACAAACTGCGGCGCGGACCAGCCTGGGATTGCGGCTACCCGGATTCAAGTCCCGCAACGCAATACACCGCATCGAGCTTTGCACAGCCGATCCGTCGTGTTTTTGGAACAAGCGTCTTTCGTGCGCGCGAGATCGGCGAAATGCCGCCACCGGGCGCAACGACTCCGGCGCGTCTTATGGTCGAACTGCACGATCTGATCTGGGAGTTCGCATACGTGCCGATTGCCGGCGGCATCGGATATGCCGCCGAACGATTGAACGTGCTGCAATTCCTCACCATCCGCCGCTATCTCTCACTGGTGTTCACGGCCTTGGTGCTCCTCCTGCTTGTGCTCGCGATATGGCAGTGACCCGCGATTTCGTATTCCAGGGCGCGCAGATGCTGCTGGTGCTGCTGCTTGCACCGCTGCTCACCGGCTTCGTGCGCAAAATGAAGTCGCGCCTGTTGCGCCGGCAAGGGCCGCCGCTATTGCAGCCCTATCGTGATCTCGTGCGGCTTATGCGCAAGGACGTGGTCCTGGCCGAGAACGCCTCGTGGCTATTCCGCACCATTCCCTATATTGTCTTTGCGGGCATCTGGGTGGCGACGTCGTTAGTCCCGACCTTCCGCAGCGGATTGCTGTTTTCCTGGACGGCCGATCTCATTGCCATCATCGCCCTGCTCGGGAGCGCGCGATTTTTCCTTGCGCTGGCCGGCCTCGACGTCGGCACGTCCTTTGGCGGCATCGGCTCCAGCCGCGAGGTGATGATCGCCTCGCTCGCCGAACCGGCCATGCTGATGATCGTATTCACGCTTGCATTGGTCGCTGGTTCTACGCAGCTTTCGACGATGGCCGCCTATATGGTTTCGTCCGAAGTTGGCCTGCGCGTTTCGCTGGGGCTGGCGCTGATCGCCCTCGTCATCGTGGCAATCGCCGAGAACGCGCGCGTCCCGGTCGACAATCCCGCCACGCATCTGGAACTCACCATGGTGCATGAGGCGATGGTACTGGAATATTCCGGCCGCCATCTCGCGCTGATTGATCTCGCGTCCGAACTGAAATTGTTACTCTATGTCTCCGTCATAGCTTGTCTGTTCACGCCCTGGGGGATCACAACGGGGTCAGCAAGCGAGGCGGCAGTCGCGATTGGCATTGCGATCTATGTCGGCAAGCTCGCCGCAGGCGGCTTCCTGCTGGCCGTATTCGAAACTGCCATTGCCAAGATGCGCGTGTTTAGAGTGCCGGCATTTCTTGGTGCGGCACTCATGCTCGGTTTGCTTGGCACCTTGCTTCTGTTCGTCTCACGGAGCCTTTAGAGCAATGCACAGCATCGCCTTCGATATAGCCCATCTGCTTGCCGGTTCGCTGGTGCTGGTGAGTTTCATGGAGCTCTACCAGGATCGGCTCTATGCGCTGCTCAATATTTTCGCGCTGCATGCGCTGGTGCTGGCAGCTTCGGTCGCCTGGCAGGCTTTTATCCAGGATGCGCCGCACCTTTACCTCACCGCACTGATTGCGCTGGTGTTCAAGGCCATCGTGATACCCATGGCGCTGCACCGGATTATCGTGCGCCTCGGAATTCACCGCGAGATTGAAACCGTGGTCGGTGTCGGCCCGGCGATGCTCCTGGGGATGGGCCTGGTGGCACTTTCGATGGTGGTGATGTTGCGCGTAACCGAGGATGCCGATCCGCTGGCACGCGAGGATCTCGCTTTCGCGCTGTCGGTGGTGCTGCTCGGTCTGCTGATGATGGTGACGCGGCGCAATGCGGTGAGTCAGGTGATCGGCTTCATGTCGCTGGAAAACGGCCTGGTGCTGGCCGCGACCGGCGCCAAAGGCATGCCGCTGGTGGTCGAGATCAGCGTCGCCTTTTCGGTATTGATCGCGTTCATCGTCATCGGCATCTTCCTGTTCCGCATCCGCGAACGTTTTGACACTGTCGATCTGCAAGCGCTCGATCGTTTCCGCGGAGAACGGCGATGAGCTTCGATGCGCTCACCGGCGTTCTGATCATACCAGCTGCGGCGGCAGCCCTGCTCGCTGCCCTGCCCGGCTATCGATTGACGGCACGGCTAAACGTGCTGGCGGCGCTGGCAACCTTTGCTACTGCGGTATCGCTTTTCGTCGTCGAGCCAACATCGGGCCTCTATCTGCTCGTGGACGACCTCAACAAAGTATTCATCGTCCTCACAACCTTTGTCGGCTTCACCACCAGCGCCTTCAGCGCAAGTTATATCGGCCACGAGATCGAAATCGGCCGGTTGACCCCCACTTACGTACGCTTCTATCACGCCATGTATCAGGTGCTGATGTTCGCCATGAACCTCGCGCTTGTAGCCAACAATATCGGACTGATGTGGGTCGCCATAGAACTCGCGACGCTCACGACCGTACTGATGGTCGGAATCTATCGAACCCACGAAGCGCTGGAAGCGGCGTGGAAATATTTCATCCTCGGAAGCGTCGGCATCGCGCTGGCGCTTTTCGGCACCATCCTGGTCTACATGGCGGCGCGACCGGTGATCGGCGAAGGCGTTTCAGCGATGGTGTGGACCGTCCTGATCACGCGCGCGGCAAATTTCGATCCGGCGCTGCTCAACCTCGCCTTCGTTTTCCTGCTTCTCGGCTATGGCACCAAAGTCGGCCTCGCGCCGCTGCACGCATGGCTGCCCGATGCGCACGCAGAAGGTCCGACGCCGATCTCGGCGGTGTTGTCGGGGCTGCTGTTGAACGTCGCACTTTATGCGCTGCTGCGATTCAAGATGTTGCTGGCGCTCAATCCGGCAGCCATCGCACCCGGCCCGCTAATGGTCACAATGGGACTGATCTCATGCGTATTCGCGGCCTTCATGTTGTACCGGCGCCGCGACATCAAGCGGATGTTCGCCTATTCCTCGATCGAGCATATGGGCGTCATCGTGTTTGCCTTCGGCATGGGCGGTCCGCTCGCCAACTTTGCGGGCCTCCTGCATATGACCATGCATTCGCTTACCAAGTCGGCGATTTTCTTTGCGGTCGGCCACATCTCGCAAGTCAAGGGCACGCAGAAGATCGCCGATATGGGCGGGTTGACCGTGACCAATCCCGTGCTCGGCTGGGGCCTGGTGCTTGGCGTGGTGGCGATCGCCGGCCTTCCGCCACTCGGCATCTTCATGAGCGAGTTTCTGGTGGTGAGCTCGACTTTCGCGCGTGAGCCCTGGCTTGCAACGATCCTGGTGTTCGGAATTCTTGTCGGGCTCGGCGGCTTGTTCCTGCGGCTCAACACCATTGCCTTCGGCGAGCCGCGCGGGGCGAGCGCGCCGGCCGAAGCCTCCTACGTGCCGATGTTCTCTCATCTGGCTATCGTGGCCATGGCCGGCATCTATATGCCGCCGGCGTTGGTGACCGGCTTCGAAAACGTCGCCCGACTGTTGGGATAGCCCGATGGCCTTACTCGACCACATTCAACACGGCGACCGGGCAAAGCAGCACCGTCCGTGGCCGCGCGCTACCGTCACCGAAGAGGGCTGGCGGCAGGCAATCGACCTGCTGGCGTCCGGCCGTTGCACGCTGCTTGGTTTGTGGGGCGATGCGCCAACCGTGCAGATGGCGCTGATGGCCGAGGGTAACGGTGACATCGTCGTGCTCAGCTATGCCTGCAAGGACGGCAATTATCCGAGCGTCGCCGCGCGCCATGCGCCAGCCATCAGGCTCGAACGCGCTATTCGGGATTTATTCGGGCTCGAAGCCGTGGACCCGCCTGACACGCGGCCCTGGCTCGATCTCGGGCGTTGGAATGTCCGCCATCCGCTCGGCAGGCGCGGACCAGCGCGAAAGCCAGTGCCGTATGAATTTCTGCCGGCCGAAGGCGAGGGTCTGCACCAGATCCCGGTCGGTCCCGTGCATGCAGGAATCATCGAGCCTGGGCATTTTCGTTTCACCGCCAACGGCGAGCACGTCGTGCGGCTGGAGGAGCGGCTCGGCTATGTGCACAAAGGTATTGAGAAGCTGTTGAACGGCGCATCGATTGATGACGCTGCCATGCTCGCGGCCCGCACCTCCGGTGACAGCACGGTCGCGTATTCTTATGCCTTTGCCCAGGCAACGGAGGCGGCATTGCAAATAAAGCCGCCGCCGCGCGCGGGCTATTTGCGTGCGCTGATGGCGGAACTCGAGCGCCTCGCCAATCATTTTGGCGACATCGGCGCCATCTGCAACGATGCCGCCTTCACGCTGATGCATGCGCAATGTGGCATTTTGCGAGAACGTTGCCTGCGGACAGCTGACGCATGTTTCGGCCACCGCTTGATGATGGACGTTGTCGTTCCCGGCGGCGTCGCGCGCGACATCACGCCGGATGGCCTCAAGCAGCTACGGGAATTGCTTGCCGAGATCCGACGTGTGTTTCCGCGTCTCATCGAGCTTTATGACAACACGGCCTCGCTTCAGGACCGCACTGTGACCACTGGCATCGTGCGACCCGACCTTGCACGTCAGTTTGGTGCGGGTGGCTACGTCGGGCGCGGCTCGGGACGAAATTTCGACGCGCGCAATCAGCCGGGCTACTTCCCCTATAGCGAACTTAAATTCGACGTGCCGGTACTGGAAGCCGGTGACGTCAATGCGCGGGTGTGGATTCGCATCCGCGAGGTCGAGCAAAGCCTCTCGCTGATCGATCAGATTCTAAGGCGCTTGCCGGACGGCAATTTGAGGGCTGCGGTCAAATCCAGCGGCAAGGTTTGCGAAGGCATTGCTCTGGTTGAAGCCTTTCGTGGTGATGTCCTGATCTGGCTGAGGCTTGACGGGAAGGGGCGCATAGCGCGGTGCCACATGCGCGATGCGTCCTGGTTCCAGTGGCCGCTGCTGGAATCGGCGATCGAAGGCAATATCGTTGCGGATTTTCCGCTTTGCAATAAGTCATTCAATTGCTCTTACTCCGGACACGACCTTTAGGCCTCCTATGCGCAAGACACTGTTTGAGAGCTTGACCCACGGCCCGCTCACTGAGCCGGCTCCCAAGCCCGATGAGACTGGGCTCGCCGAATTGACCCGGGCAGTGAACCGCACCGCACGCGCCAAGCTTGGTCGTTCGCTGTCAATTCGTCAGGTCGATGCCGGCTCCTGCAATGGCTGCGAGCTGGAAATCCACGCACTCGGCAACGCGTTCTACGATCTCGAACAATTCGGCCTGCGTTTCGTCGCATCACCCCGTCACGCCGACGTACTGATGGTCACAGGGCCGGTGACCAGGAATATGCGCGAGGCATTGCTTCGCACGTACGACGCCACGCCCGATCCAAAATGGGTAATTGCGGTTGGCGGCTGCGCCGCGGACGGGGGTGTCTTCGCCGGCAGCTATGCGGTCGCCGGCGGCGTCAAGGACGTGGTGCCTGTGGATTTGCACATCCCCGGTTGTCCGCCGAACCCGCGCCGATTGCTGGCCGGACTTTTGGCTCTGCTGGAGAAAACGGCCTGAACCCCGGCACGCCGAGGCGGAGGACATAAAATCTTCGGCTCCGGGTTGCACCGTGACGGATCTCGCACACGATACCAGTTCGCCTGATTCTCGGGCACCGGGCCGGTATTTGCGCTCGCGGTCATAAGTGCCATATTGCCGTCATCCGATTGCATGATGGTCCCAGACCTCAGTATGTTGACGAGCCAGCTACCGAGACCCCATCAGCTTTTCCATCCGGGGCGACCCCCTCAAAACAGCTTCAGGCCGCCTTTGTGACAAATCCCGCAGCGCCGGATTCAAAGGGGGAAAGTTCGGCACGCCCAATCGTGCCGCGAAATCTGGCGCTCGGGATCGAGCGCATAGGTTTCCTCCCCCTATCGCACCGATTCCTGTCCGTATTCCTGTTCGTCGTCCTCTGCATCGGGGCCGCGGTTGGATTTACGCGCCTGAAGGTCGACAACTCCCTCAGCCAATTGTTCCGCTCCGATACACAGGAATACAAGAATTACGTGGAAGTTTCGCGCCGATTTCCTTCAAATGAATTCGACGTGCTGGTCGTCATCGAAGGAAATTCGCTTCTCGAGCGATCCTCGCTGCAAAAACTGCGTGATCTTGTCATTGACCTCCAGCTGATCGACGGTACCCGCGGCATCATCTCATTGTTTTCCGCCCGCCAGCCGCCTACGAACGGCGGTGTTCCACCCGCGCTTTTTCCCAGCCCCTTGCCGCAGGGCGCCGAGTACAAACAACTCATCGACCGGGTGACGTCGAATGAAATCATCCGCGGCAAGCTGCTGTCGACGGACGGCAAACTTGCCTTGATGGTATTGGCCCTCGATCCGTCCGCGACCGAAGGAGGCATGCTTTCCGAAATTGTCGGAAATATCCGCAAATCGGTAAGTGAGAATCTGGCGGGTACAGGCCTGAAAGGCGAGTTGTCGGGCGTGCCGGTAATGCAGCTCGAGATTCGCAATGCCATCCAGCGCGACCGTCTCGTCTACAACACACTTGGATTTATAGCCGGCTGCCTGATCGCGGTCCTGTTCTTCCGTCGCATATCGTTCATGATCATTGCGGCGGCGCCGCCGCTTGGCGCAATCCTGCTGTCGCTCGGGGCCCTCGGATGGCTCGATTTCCGCCTGAATATGTTCTTGAACGTGATGACCCCGCTCATCATGGTCATCAGCTTTTCCGACAGCATGCAGCTCACGTTTGCGGCGCGTGACCGATTGCTTGCCGGCGACAACAAATACCAGGCCTTTCGCAATGCCCTGCTCATAGCGGGGCCGGCTTGCGTACTCACCCATGCCACTGCCGGCATTTCCTTTATCGCTCTGCAATTTTCGGAATCCGATTTGATCCGAACTTTCGGCGAGGCTGGGCTCATCGCGACCATCATCGCCATGGTGGCGGTACTCACGGTCGTGCCTGCGCTCGGCGTTTTGCTCATCCACAATGAAGCCGGCTTCGTCGCAAGTGTCAGAAATATGGACCACGCACTTGACGTCTTGCGCCGGTTCTGCAGCTGGATCGCCATTCGCATGGTGAGCCGCCCGGGCTTTTACACGTTAGTCGGCGTGCTCGTGGTCGGCGGCCTGTCCTATGGCTATTATCAGTTGCAGCCTCGCTATCGGCTCGCGGATCAGGTTCCCGACAAGGAACAGGCTGTAAAGGCCAGCCAGCGTCTCGACGTGAAGCTGACCGGCGCCAATCCAATCGACGTGCTTGTCGAGTTTCCGAAGGGAATCTCGCTCTACGCGCCAACGACATTGAGCGCCATTGCCGATGTTCATTCAGTGCTCGAACAGCAGGCCGGCATTGGCAATGTCTGGTCGCTCGAAACGCTGCGGAGATGGTTGGCGGAAAAAGCGCACAGGTCAGACGTCGATACGCTCAAGCAATACGTCGACTTGCTGCCGATATATCTGACTCGCCGGTTCATTTCCGCCAAGCAGGACGCGGTCGTTGTCAGCGGCCGCGTTCCGGATGCCGATGCGAGCAAGCTGCTCCCGATCATTCATTCGCTTGACGAAAAGCTGGGTGCCGTGCGCGCGAAATATCCCGGCTATTCGATTTCCGTGACCGGCCTGTCGGTGATCGCTGCTCGCAACAGCGCGCTCATGATCGACAAGCTAAGCCGCGGCCTGACGATTGAAATTGTGTTCGTCGCCGCCTTTATCGGAATTGCATTCCGGTCGGTCGTCGTCATGCTGGTTAGTATCCTGCCAGGCATTTTTCCTATCGTTCTGGCCGGCAGCTTGTTGCTGGTCACGGGTCAGGGATTGCAATTCGCAAGCGTCATTGCATTGACGGTTTCGTTCGGGTTGGGCCTGAGTGCGACCATTCATTTTCTCAACCGATTGCAGATCGAGGATACAGATCCTGATCCGGCAGTCGGCGTCGAACGCGCCACAATCCGGGTCGGGCCGCCGCTGATTCTGACATCGGCCGTGCTGGCTTGTGGACTCGCAATGACTGTTTTTTCAAACCTGCCGTCGCTTCGCTTGTTCGGCTGGCTCAGCGCATTTGCGATGATCTCAGCGCTTATGGCCGATTTGCTAATTCTGCGCCCAACCGCAATGTTTCTCAGCAAGGTTGCGCGCCAATTTTCCCGCCGCCCGTCACCCGAAACAGCGGCCGAATAAACCCTTCTTGCACATTGGCGGCAGACCCCCCACGCAGGTGGCCGCCGCTGCTGATCCTCGTTACCGGCAACGACCCAAGCGCGCGCTTCCATAACGCTGACACGTCCTGAGCGAATATCATCCGATCGGGGGAGGCTGACAGATTACGTTCGTTGGCCTCCCTGCGAGAATCCCCAACCCGTTCACAAGACAAACCGACCTGCAGACGAACGATCTCCTGCAAGTTTTGTGGTTGATCCTATCTCGTGCAATCTTCCGTGAACCAGAGTTGTCAAATAGCAAACGATGTCTTCGTGTCCGGCAATTAGAGGACTCGATGTGCGCCGTAACCTATTGATCACCCACGCATCCTACCTTGAACCCCGTCAACTTTGCCTTGCCGGACGGAGCGAGACAACCACCACTCAAATTAAGACATCGTTTCTCAAACGAGACGCCTGACAACCCAATTCGCTTGCGGGTTGCAATTTGACCTTGTACGAAATTGGCGGCCGCAAGGCACATTTTCATAACGGACCCGTTTCAACGACATGGCAAAGGCCGTGAAATTAGAGCTGACCAAGACGTGGTCTCCGGACCCCCGAAGGTCATCCAAGAAAAGAAACTCCGCCTTGATGAAGGCAACCCAGGTCTTGGAGCTTGTGGTCTCGGAAGATTTTGGAATCAGCGCATCGGAACTGGCAGTCCGCCTGAAAATTCCACGCCAGACCGCGCATCGGACGGTCCGGGCGCTTGAAGAAATGGGCTTCCTTATTCGTGCGGTCTCGCGCGAGAAGTATGAAATTGGCCCGACACTGCGCCAACTGGCAAACAAGATCCAGATTTCAACCTATCGGCGCGGGCCATGGCGCGCTATCTTAAAGCAGGTCGTGGAGCAATCCGGCGAAAGCTGCAATGTCGCGGTGCTCGATGGCGATGAAATCATCTACATCGATCGCGTCGAATGCCGATCCCCGCTCCGGGTACAATTTGAAGTCGGCAGCCATGTGCCGTCCTTTTGCACGGCAATCGGCAAGCTATTGCTGGCACACCTGCCGCATGCGGCCCGGAAGAAACTTCTGGCGCAAATGCCACTGCATAAGCTGACCGAACAATCGATCACGGACCACCGTGCTCTTGAAACCGATTTGCGAATGATCAGGAAGCAGGGATATGCCATCAACAACGGAGAATTCATTCGCGGGATTATTGCGGTTGCGGTGCCCATCTATAACGAAAATGGTGAAGTCATTGCCGGCATCGCAATTCATGCGCCAGTGCTGAGGTCATCGGTATCCGCCCTGGTCCGGTCTCTTCCGATATTGCGCAAGGCAGCGAAGCAACTGTCCGCGCTGCACCATATCGATGCCCGGAGATCAGCCGCACGCGCGAATTGAGTGCGCGATTCGCGCCAGTCGCTGAATTGCCTACGCTGAAATCTTTTGTTCGGTACTTCGCTATCTAGAACCTAAGGCAGGTGTAGCAACAACAATGCCACCAAACGTGGCTGTGCGTTCATTGTGGTAGCGACGGCGTGATGCTCATGCTGTAGCTAATCGGCGCCACAGGGCTTTCATAGAGACCAAGCGGTGATTTCGCGGATGCGCGTCCGGTCAGCTCCCTGGCGACTCGCACCAGCTTTGCCACATCGTGCGATAGGCGCGCTCCATCTTTTGCGCAAATCCCTTACCATCACAGAGAGTCGATGCCGTCATCCGCTGGCGCAACGTGCAGCGCAGATCGTGCAATCGCCCAGGATTCGCCGCGAGCGCCAAGGCGATCTCGACATAGTCATTCGCCGAACCGGCAACAAAATCTTCCAATCCAGCCTGGCGGAGCAGACTGGCGCCGACTCTTGCGGAATGGCGCTCTCCCCGCAGCGCGATCACCGGAACTCCCATCCACAGCGCCTCGCAGGTGGTCGTCGTTCCGTTGTAGGGAAATGGATCAAGCGCAATATCGATTTGCTCATAGAGCGCGAGGTGCGCCGTCCCGCTGGGAAGCCAGGCAACAAGTTGCACGCGTTGCGGAGCGATGCCGCGCTCGTTCATGCGCGCCAGAAAATAGGCGCTGGTCGCTTCATCGGCAAACGGCTTGCCTTTCAGCAGCAGACGCGCGTCCGGTAGCCGGGTGAGCAGTTGCGCCCAGACATCGACAGTGGACGCGGACAACTTGGCCGGATTGTTGAAAGAGCCAAACGTGATGGCGCCGGCTTTCAGAGAGGGCGGTGCTGACGTCACCGGTGCGTCTTGCGGCCCGCTATAGCAAAGGAAACCGTCCGGAAGGCGCAGCAGCGTCTCACTCGCAAAAACATCGGCCCCGGGGGGATCAGTCACGTCATCGACGAGGCGGTAGTCGATGGCCTGCAGACCGGTTGTGTTGGGATAGCCGAGCCATGTCATCTGCACCGGCGCGGGCTTACGCGCAAACACACCGAGGCGATTGTATGCCGTGTGTCCGGCAAGATCGACGAGGATATCGATGCAATCGGCGCGAATACGCGCCGCTAGCGCGTCGTCCGGCATTCCAACGGTGGAGAGCCAACGATCGGAAAGGCTGCGCAGTTGGGCGGTGATCGCGTCTGGCCGGATTACGTCCGCATAGCAGAACACTTCGACGGCTTGCGGGCTGCGGCCTTCAAACAATGGCATCAAGAAGTACGCAACCGAATGCGCACGGAAGTCCGGCGATACATAGCCAACACGCAATCGCCGCTCTGGTTCGCGGCTGTTGGCATACGTACTTGGACGTGGAGCAGGCCCGCCGTAGAGTTCATCCCATTCACGGTGCGCGGCAAACAGTTGATCGGACGTCCGGCTGTCGTCGTAATTCAGACAGACCAGCATATTGGAAAATGCGATGGCGTCATCGGGCTTGAGGGCGGTTGCCCGCCGATAGGCGATGAGAGCCTCATCGAGCCTGCCCTGGTTCATAAGCACGATGCCTAGATTGGCATGAGCCGCTGCGTACTCGGGGTTGAGGTTGAGGGCGTGACGATAGGCGGAGGCCGCGTCGGCGAGCTTGCCTTGATCCTTCAGCGCATTCCCAAAGTTGTAATGCACCTCGGCCGAATCCGGCTTGTTCGTGACTGCCTGACGATGCGCGGTGATTGATTCTTCGAACTTGCCGAGTTCGGCAAGCGTATTGCCCAGATTGGAATAGGCTTCGACCAGGTTTGGATTGATATGAATAGCCTCGGAATATGCGGCAGCGGCGGCGTCAAGCTTGCCCTCAATCTTGCGTAAATTGCCGAGATTGTAATGAGCTTCGGCATGGTCCGGCTTGAAGCGAAGCGCCTGGTCAAAAGCGAAGGCGGCTTTGTCGCGCTTGCCCTGATTCATAAGCGCGACGCCGAGATTCGAATAGGCAGCGCCCAGATTGGCGACGGCCCCGGCGTGATCCGGCTTGATTTGAAGTGCTCGGACGTAGGCGGTCACCGCTTCGCCGATTTTTCCTTGCAGCATCAATGCATTGCCAAGGTTGAAATGTGCCTCGGGGTTATCCGGCTTGATGCCAATCGCCTGGGTATAGGCGGCAATTGCCTCGTCGACTTTGCCCCGCTGCCGCAAGGCGACGCCGAGGTTGAAAGCAGCATCGGCATGGTCAGGCTGTGCCTCAAGCACGCGCCGATAATAGCCCTCGGCCTCGATCAATCGTCCGGCCTGGTGGTGCTGGATGGCCGAAGCAAACAGGCTCGCGCCCTCGGTCGCTTGCGCGGCAGGTTGTCCACTGGCGGCGGTGCGACGCTGCTGACGGTTCATCAAAAATCTTTGCGATCGAATCGTCGAATGGACTTATAGCGCGAATTACGGTTGACGAGCAGTGAGTTGGCGAAACAGGGGTGCAATCACGCAAATCCGGACGGCATCCGTCGCGGCAAATTATCGCGGCTCCCGTTGCAGCAACCGATATGAATGATTTAGGCTTATTTCGATGGTGACCCTAAATGATTCGATGGATTCCGCTGCGCGGGCCGCCCGCGCTACCGAGTCCATGGGACTAGATGGCATCAAGCTGCACATCGGCGGCCGAGAAAAGCGGGACGGTTGGGCGATCCTGGACGCAACGCCGGGACCCGGCGTCGATTACGTCGGCAACTGCACCGACCTGTCGTTTCTGCCGGCGGCAAGCTGCGCCGAGGTCTATGCCTCGCACGTGCTGGAACATTTGGGTTACGACCGCGAACTGCCGAATACGCTCGCGGGCATCCATCGTGTGCTCAAGCCCGGCGGCCGATTGTGCGTATCGGTGCCTGACCTGGAGATCTTGTGCCGGCTGTTTCTGGAGCCATCGCTCAATGGCGACGGCAGATTTCGTATTATGCAGTTGATGTTTGGCGAGCGCAAAAACGCCTACGATGTGAATTACGCCGGCTTTAACTTCGAATTTCTTCATGCATTCCTGCACGAAACAGGCTTCCGTGACATATGCCGTGTTACCGAATTCGGCCTTTTCGACGACGCCAGTACGCTGGTCTTCGCCAATGTGCCGATCAGCCTCAACGTCGAGGCGCGCAGGTAAGAGGCGCTGAAGACATTCTTCGGCACAGTCCAGCCAGGAAGTTTGCGCGGGTGTCACCCCGTGGGCCGCTCTAGGTCGTCGCGTAGTCGACAAACTTTTAGCGCCGCGGCAAGCTTTGGAGCTGAGGGCGGATCGGCCAATCCGTGGCGGGCGTAAATAACTTTGCCAAGATATTCGGCCGAGTATTAGGTCAGCCAGACCTTGCCCTGGTCGGCCAGCCAGACCATTGCTTTAGGAGGCACGTCGATCGCCATTCTTATCCCGGTAGTCGGTAAGCTTCATATGCCCGGTAATTCATCTGACTGGAATGACAGCCGTTGCTTCGATTTCGACCTTCGCGCCGGCTTCAAGAAGACCCGCAACAACGACTGCCGTCATCGCAGGAAAATGCCGGCCTATCACGCGCCGATATGCTTCGCCGATCTCCTTCTGACGCGCAGCGTATTCCGACCTGTCCCTGAGGTACCAGTTCAGACGCACGATGTGGTGGGGCTCGCCGCCCGCCTCCGCCAAGACCTTCACGATGTTTGAGAGCGACTGCGCGACCTGAGCGACAAAATCGTCGCTCACCAGCATGCAGTGCTCATTCCAGCCGATCTGACCGGCAATAAAGACCTGGCGGCCCTCCGCAACGATGCCGTTGGCATAGCCTTTCGGCGCCGGCCATTCCTTCGGTTGCAAGATATCAAAGCTGGCTTCTTTCATGAAAGACCTATTGTTGGCGCAAGCGGAAACGCTGGACCTTGCCGGTCAGCGTCTTCGGCAGGGCATCGACGAAATTGACCGCGCGCGGATATTTGTAGGGCGCTATCGCGGACTTCACGTGGTCCTGTAGCCGTTTGCGGCACAGTTCATCCCTCGTGACGCCGGCACGCAGGACGACAAATGCGGCGACGATCTCTCCACGTTCTGGATCAGGTACGCCGACCACAGCACATTCGGCCACGTCGGGATGCGAAAGCAGCGCCGCCTCCACTTCCGGACCGGCAATGTTATATCCGGCCGACACAATCATGTCGTCGGCGCGCGCAATGAAATGGAAGCGCCCCTCCTCATCCTGCACAAATGTGTCACCGGTCAGATTCCAGCCGTCGCACACGTAAGCGGCCTGCCGCTTGTCGGCGAGATAACGGCAACCGGTCGGACCGCGCACCGCTAGCCTGCCGAAAGTACCCGGCTTCACGTCTTTCATGGCATCGTCGACGATCTTCGCCTCATAGCCGGTAACCGGGCGTCCGGTTGCGCCCGCATGAGCGTCCCCGATTCGATTGGTAATGAAAATGTGAAGCAGTTCTGTACTTCCGATCCCGTCAAGGATCGGCGTTCCGGTCTTGCGCGTCCATTCCTCGAATACCGGTGCCGGCAGTGTCTCTCCCGCCGACACCGCGATCCGCAGCGACGACAGATCAGCGCCTTTGTCCATCGCCGCCAGCATAGCCCGATAGGCGGTTGGCGCAGTGAAGCAGATTGTCGCTTTATAGGTTTCGATGATCTGGATCATGTTGGCCGGCGATGCATTTTCCAGCAGTGTCGCGGTGGCACCGAAGCGCAACGGAAAGATCGCCAGCCCACCAAGTCCGAAGGTGAAAGCGAGCGGCGGTGAGCCGACGAAAACGTCGTTCTCATTGACGGTCAGCACCTCGCGTGCGTAACCATCGGCTATGATCAGCAAATCGCGGTGGAAATGCATTGTGGCTTTCGGCTCGCCGGTGGTCCCCGAGGTGAATCCAAGCAATGCGACGTCGTCGCGACCTGTCGCCACCGCATCGAACTTCACCGGTTTGTCGAGCGCCACGCGGTCGAGCTCGGCATCGTGATTGGAAGTGCCGTCGAAATTGATCACCTGCTTGAGGAAGCGGCTGTTCTTGGCGCAGGCAATCAGCTCGTCGGAAATGCGACTGTCGCACAAGGCAAGGCCGATCTCGGCCTTATCGACGATCTTGCCGAGTTCCCCGGCGCGCAGCATCGACATCGTATTGACGACGACCGCGCCTGCCTTGGTGGCCGCCAACCATGCCGCGACAAAAGCGGGATTGTTGCCGGAGCGAATCAGCACGCGATTGCCCGGTTTCACCCCGTAATTCTCCATCAGCGCATGCGCCAGGCGGTTCGACCAGTCGGTCAGCTCCTTGTAGGTGCGCCGGCGTCCATTGCCGATCAAAGCGATCCGGTCGCCGAAACCGCGCTCGACATTTCGATCGGTCAATTCGACCGCGACATTGAGCCGTTCCGGATATTGGAATTCCGGCCGCTCGAGCAGAAGGGCCGGCCACTGCGCGAACGGCGGAAGATTGTCGCGCGTGAAGGTATCAATATGCGCGGAAGCACAGAGCGTTTCCACTGTCGCAACCATCCTAGCGCTCCCCTGATGAAAGCACAGACCGGGCGATGATAATCTTCTGAACATCGGTCGCGCCCTCGTAGATGCGCAACGCCCGGATTTCCCGGTAGAGCGTTTCCACCGGATGGCCGGAACGCACGCCGTCACCGCCATGAATTTGAACCGCCATATCGATGACCCGCTGTGCCGCCTCGGTCGCATACAGCTTTGCCATCGCCGCTTCGCGCGTGACGCGTGCTGCGCCCATGTCCTTGGTCCACGCAGCGCGATAGATCAGCAGCGCGGCGGCGTCGATCTCGACCGCCATGTCGGCAATGTGGCCTTGTACCAATTGCAGTTCGCCGAGTGGCGCGCCAAACAGCTTCCTGCTGAGGGCGCGCCCGCATGCCTCATGCATCGCGCGGCGCGCAAAGCCCAATGCCGCGGCACCGACCGTCGTCCGGAAGACGTCGAGCGTCGCCATCGCGATCTTGAAGCCGTCTCCGCCTGCGCCGATCAAGGCGTCGTCGGAGACGCGGCAGTTGTCGAATTTCAAACGCGCCAGCGGATGCGGCGCGATTACGCCGATACGCTCGACAACAGACAAGCCGGGATTTCCCGCCTCCACGATAAAAGCCGAGAGCCCGCGTGCGCCCGGCGCCTCGCCCGTCCGTGCGAACACCACATAGAAATCAGCAATGCCGCCATTCGAGATCCAGGTCTTTTCGCCGTCGATGACGAAGGCATTGCCGTCGCGCCGGGCTGTGGTGCCGATGTTGGCCACGTCAGAACCAGACGCTGCTTCACTCAATGCAAAGGCGGCAATCGCCTGGCCCTGGCGGGTCTTCGGCAGCAGCGTGGCACGCTGCGCTGGAGTGCCGAACAGCGAAACCGGCCCGGCGCCAAGGCCTTGCATGGCGAAGGCGAAATCGGCAAGCCCGGAATGGCGTGCAAGAATTTCGCGCACGAGCGCCAATGTGCGCACATCAATTCGGTCTGCTTCATCGCCCGGGGCGGTATGCACAAGCCATCCGTCCTGGCCAAGCCGCGCAACCAGAGCACGGCACGCCGCGTCGACGTTGTCATGATCGATTGCAACCAGGTTTTCCGCCGCCCAGCCGTCGAGCTTTTCGGCCAACGCACGGTGACGCGGCTCGAAGAACGGCCAGTCGAGAAAACTTGTACCGGGCATCAATCAGTCTCCGGCGAACTTCGGACGGCCTTTGGCGACGAACGCGTCATTGGCACGCCTGAAATCGCGGGTTTGCATGCAAATCGCCTGCGCCTGCGCTTCAGCTTCGATTGCCTGGTCGATCGACATCGACCATTCCTGCGCCAGCATGGTCTTTGTCATCATGTGGGCAAACGTGGGCCCTTCGGCTAACTGGCGCGCCAGGGTGACCGCCTCAGCCTCCAATTGTTCAGACGCCACCAGCCTGTTGAAGAATCCCCAGCTCTCGCCCTCCTCTGCGGTCATTGTGCGTCCCGTGAACAGCAGTTCCGCGGCACGGCCCTGGCCGATCACGCGCGGCAGCATGGCGCAAGCACCCATGTCGCACCCGGCAAGACCAACGCGCGTGAACAGAAAGGCGGTCTTGGCTTGCGGCGTGCCGATACGGATGTCACTGAAAAGCGCAATCATCGCGCCGGCGCCGGCACACACGCCGTCAACCGCAGAAATAACCGGCTGCGGGCATGCGCGCATCGCTTTCACCAGATCGCCGGTCATGCGCGTGAAGGCGAGCAGGCCCTTCATGTCCTTGTCGAGCAGCGGGCCGATAATGTCGTGCACGTCGCCGCCCGAGCAGAAGTTTCCGCCGTTCGAGGCGAACACCACGGCGGAGATGTCGTTTGCATAAGCGAGCTGACGAAATGTGTCGCGCAATTCGGCATAGGAGTCGAACGTCATCGGATTCTTGCGATCGGGCCGCGTCAGCGAAATGACCGCGACGGAGTTCTCCACGCCCCAATTGAAATACTCGGGCTTGAAATCCTTCATCTTCATTGCCGCGACCCTCCGCTGCGAACGCGCGCCGCAAGGCCGTCGAGCCGTTGAATAAGACCTTCGGCTTCTGCGCCGTCGATATTGAAAAGAAATTCATTCACCCAGGCTTCATGCGCCTTGGCGATTGCTGCGAACTGTCCCGCACCTTTGGGTGTCAGCCGGACAATGAAGGATCGGCGATCATTGGCAGGGGCCTGCCGCAATACGATCTTTTCGGCGACGAGCCGGTCGATGATGCCGGTCACGTTGCCATTCGATACCATGAGCATACGCGAGAGCTCGGTCATGCTCATGCCGCCGGCCTTGCGCGCAAGCGTCGCCATTACGTCGAATTGCGGCAATGTGATCGCAAATTCGGTGCGTAGCCGTTCGCGCAATTCACTTTCGATGGCGCGCGCCGAGCGCAGGATTCTGATCCACAGGCGCAGCCGCTGCTTGCTGATCGGACGTGCCGCAGCTCGCGCCCGTATTTTGGTCGCATTGTTCATAGCGGGCCTCCCGCCACCGCGATGGCCTGCCCATTGATCGAACCGGCCGCAGACGAGCACAGCCAAAGTACCGTCTGGGCAACCTCGTCCGGTGTGATCAGCCTGCCGTGCAGGTTGTCTTTGGCCAGCGTCGAGCGGGCTTGCTCTGCACTGCGGCCGGTGTGAGCCGAAATCGTTTCCACCGCCTTTGCCAGCAGCGGCGTATCGGTATAGCCCGGACAAACCGCATTAACAGTGGCACCGGATGCCGCGAGTTCAATGCTCAGCGCCCGCATCAAGCCGATAACACCGTGCTTGGCGGCACAGTAGGCCGCGACATAGGGGTAGCCCTTCAATCCGGCGGTCGAAGCTATGAAGACGATGCGTCTTGGCCCGGCGGACGATGCGCGTGTGACATCGGCGAGCGCCGCCTGCACCGTGAGAAATGCCCCGGTCAGGTTGACGTCGATCATCCGCTGCCAAAGCGCGAGGTCGGTCTTCGCAGCCGGCGAGCTGGTCGCCATGCCGGCGTTGACGACCACGATGTCGATCGGGCCATGAGCCGCCCGTGCGGCCGCAACCATGCTTTCACAGTCGGACGGTCTGGTGACATCGGCGACAACCGCGGCGGCCTTCGAAAGACGCCCGGCAAGTTTGTCGAGCGGCGCCTTGCGCCGGCCGGCGATAGAGACGGCAGCGCCAGCACCGGCCAGTGCCTGTGCGATGGCCGCGCCGATTCCAGTCCCGCCGCCAGTGATGAGCGCGTGACAGTGCTCCAATGAGCCCATCATACTTTCCCCGAGAGCACATCAGGGCGCGACTTGATCCGGTAAAGCTGGTCGCGCCCCGGCCAATAGGGTTTGGGCCATGTCGCGCCGTTATAACGGGCGTCTGCCGCGGCATGCAGCGTCCAATATGGATCGGCGAGGTGCGGGCGTGCCAGACACACCAGATCGGCACGCCCCGCCATCAGTATCGAATTGACGTGATCTGGCTCATAGATATTCCCCACCGCAAGCGTGGCGACTCCGGCCTCATTGCGGATGCGGTCGGAGAATGGCGTCTGAAACATGCGGCCATAGACCGGCTTTGCCTGCGTCGAGGTCTGACCCGCCGAAACGTCGATGAGATCAACGCCGGCATCGACCAGCATGCGTGAAATGGTGACCGCATCCTGGGGCGTGATACCGTCTACGCCGACCCAGTCGTTGGCGGAAATACGCACCGAAATCGGCTTTTCGTCGGGCCAGACCGCCCGGACAGCGCGGAACACTTCGAGCGGGAAGCGCATGCGGTTGTCGACGCTGCCGCCATATTCGTCCGACCGCTTGTTGGTGAGTGGCGTGATGAAGGATGACATCAGGTAGCCATGCGCGTAGTGCAACTCCAGCCAGTCGAAACCCGCGCGCCCGGCCATTTCGGCGGCGCGCACGAAATCATCGCGCACTTGGTCCATATCGGCGCGTGTCATTTGGCGTGGAGCCTGGTTGGCCGCACTCCAGGCCACCGGCGACGGCGCAATCACGGGCCAATTGCCGGAGACCAGGGGCGCATCAGCGGA
This sequence comes from uncultured Alphaproteobacteria bacterium, assembly GCA_963828695.1. GTDB lineage: Bacteria > Pseudomonadota > Alphaproteobacteria > Rhizobiales > Xanthobacteraceae > Pseudolabrys. The sequence continues at coordinate 1,910,666 of CAWHFS010000002.1, forward strand.
TTCCCAGCCAAGCTGGGTCGAACCCTTTGGACCGGAGTGTCCGAGCTGGATGGCAACCTTGGCGTCCGTCTCGGCATGAATGAAATCGACGATACGTTTCCAGGCCTGCTCGTGCGACGAATGATAAAGCCCGGCGCAGCCGGGCGAGATGCGCCCTTCCGACGATACGCAGGTCATTTCCGTGAACACAAGCCCGGCGCCGCCCTTGGCGCGTTCGGCGTAATGCACGAAATGCCAATCGGTTGGCGCGCCATCGACAGCGCGATATTGCGCCATCGGCGACACCACCACGCGATTCTTGAGTTCAACTCCGCGTACACGCAGCGGCACAAACATTGGCTGGCGCGCCGTCGGCGAGACTTGCCCTGTGGCTTTCTTCTCAAACCATTTCTCTGCGCCGGCGAGCCATTGGGGATCGCGTTGCCGCAGGTTTTCGTGGCTGATGCGCTGCGAGCGGGTCAGCAGCGAATAATTGAACTGCACCGGATCAAGATGCAGATAACGTTCGACGTCTTCGAACCATTCAGTCGAATTACGCGCCGAATTCTGTAGCCGCAGCACTTCGAGCCGACGCTCGTCCTCGTAGCGTGCAAATGCGCGCTGCATTGTTGGCTCGCTGTGAAGATAGTTTGCGAGTGCGATTGCGCTTTCCATTGCGAGCTTGGAGCCGGAGCCGACTGAAAAATGTGCAGTTGCCGCTGCGTCACCCAGAAGCACGATATTGCCAGTGCTCCAACACTCGCACAGCACACGGTTGAAATTGAGCCATGCCGAGCCTCGTAAATGCCTGGCGTTGGACATCAACGCGTTGCCGTTGAGATGCGCCGCGAAAATGGTTTCGCAGACAGCGATGGTTTCGTCGGTATTCATGGTGTCGAAGCCGAATTTTCGCCAAGTCCGCTCAGAGCACTCGACGATGAAGGTCGCGGTGTCGGCGTCGAACTGATACGCGTGCGCCCAGATCCACCCATATTCGGTTTCTGAAAAGATAAATGTAAAGGCGTCGTCGAACTTCTGATGGGTGCCGAGCCAGATGTATTTGCAGGCACGAACGTCGACGTCGGGTTTGAACTTCTCGGCGTGGGTTGCACGTACACGCGAATTGACGCCGTCGGCGCCGACGATCAGATCGAAATCGCGAAAGGCGTCGAGATTCTGGGCTTCGGTATTGAAGCGAAGCTCGACGCCGAGCGAGTGAGCCCGCTGCTGCAATAAGTTGAGCAGACTCTGACGGCCTATGCCGCAAAAGCCATGTCCGCCTGAGCGCGCTACCGTGCCACGGTAGTGCACTGCGACATCGTCCCAATAGGCGAAGGAGGCCCGGATTGCCCCTGCGCTTATCGAATCATTCGCCCCGAGGTTGCGCAGCGTCTCCTCAGACAGAACGACGCCCCAGCCGAACGTATCATCCGGCCGGTTGCGCTCGACCACAACGACGTCGTGTGAGGGATCGCGCAATTTCATCGAAATTGCGAAATAAAGTCCGCCTGGGCCACCCCCAAGAATTGCCGCGCGCATTGTCGGCTCCGTTATCGGTGGTCAGACCTGAAGTATGAGGTATTCCGAAAAATATTGCAAACATAAAAATTTTAAGCTTAAAGTATTTTACGGCGCGGCAGAAGGCACCGATACAGAGATGCAAAAGGTCACTGGCAGGTCAAAACCGAGATTATAGCGAGCGGATATTTCCGGTACGCACAGCGGTAGGCCAGGCCGCGGTCCGAGTCGAAGGTCGATTCTCGGCAATATGCGCCCAGCCAGGTCGCTCATACAGGAAGATACCAAAACCCAAGCGCCGGGTGGCGAAGTAGAGCACTACCGGGCTTGCTGTGGCGACGATCAGAACGGCGAAGCTAAGCGGACCGGTTTCGGTCAAGAGCCCGCTCCACATCGCGAGCCCCCGAAAGATGGACATCGGCAGGGTGAAGGACACGTAGACGACGAGCGAATGCTCGCCCAGCCATCTCAACCAATTCATAAATGACAGCCTGGAAAGAAACGCACCAATTACGCAAAGCGCCAGTGCACCCATGATCGCCAACAAAAGATGCAGTGGCGGGAACGCGGCAAACCCCATTTTGGTATCAACCGGCGCAACACTATAGCCAGGCGAATAGACGAGAAGCCCGTTACTTAGCGCCCAGCACAACAGAGCCGCCAAAGAAATCGCGATGTGGTTCTCAGCCCAGGCAACCAAGCGAAATACTGCCGGGGCGGCGGCGTACCCGACATAGAAAAATACGAAATAGGATGCGAACTGCGTAACTGCGTAACTTGCTACTTCGAGATGGGCCATTTGCAGGCCGGCGGCGATTGCAACGACGACCCAGTGCGGAATGCGGGACTGCCAGAGCAGTTTGGCAGCAACGCTGAAGATGCCGAGCATGTAAATGAACCACAAGACGCCATACGGTTCTACAATGGCGAGAGCGAGACTGCGGAACATCTCCAGGGGCGCACCCGTGTAGAGGCCGACCTTCAGCGCAATCATGATGATTGCCCACAGCGCGTAGAAATAGAAATAATGAACGACGCGTCGGTCAACGTACTGACGCCAAGGTCGAGCAATTACATGTGAAAGAAACAAACCGGAGATCAGGAAAAATTCCGGCATGCGGAATGGCGTTGCAAAGCCGATGAAATAATGGAGAAATCCAACTTCTCCGGTATACTCTCCGGTGTTGTAGGCCGAATACATTGCCACCACCAAAATGATGGACAGGCCCTTGGCCGAATCAACCCACCTCATCCTCGTCGAATTGGTCATAACAAGATCCGCGATCACACCAGGTGATGAACTTGTTCCAGATTCCCGGCTTGTGTGTGTGTAGCATTTCTTGCCATAGTTAATGCAAATTCACAGGTGCGCGGCATCAGGTTTCCGATTTCGCGGTAAACGCATTAAGAAAATGTCGCGTGGAGCAAATACCGGCGCTTTCCTGTTCAAGCTCCTGTCCAAACGCCGTCATCCGCTTGTTCGGTAATTGAAGATCGCAATTTGTATCTCCGCTCGACCAGCGCTTCTCTGCCCTGGCGCACCAGATTGGTTATGAACAGCACAATTCACTATGTCTGGCAGTTGTCGTTGTGTAATGACCGCCCCGAAATACAATGACTGCGGCCCGGTGGCGGAGTGGCAACGCAGAAGCCATGCAAGGTCTTCGAGCCTGGTTCGATTCCAGGCCGGGCCTCCAATTTTACGCAAGGATAGCCCGGATCAGTGTACTGAACGATGGGCTCGGGCTCCCAGGGCGGCCATGAGCAGGCTGTTTTGAGAGGAGACGCATGCCGCGAACGGTAAGGCGCGGCGTCGCCGCCAACTACAATCATCGCGAGACGAGGTCTTAGGTACGCACAACCATGCTTTGCGGCCAGGAGCAGATATGAGCCAGATTCGTCGCCAGCTGCGTATTGTGGCAACTGCACATCCTTCCGGCCAACAATCGCATATCGTATCGCACCATCGAGGCAACACTACCAGTCCCGCCGGAAAATTCATCACGCCTTCAGGCAGCGCGACATGAAGACCGTGGGCGGCCTCCAGCCCTCCTCGCCACATTTGCGATCGAAGAAAATTCGCATTTTTGTGATCGCCAGCACAGCTGAACTCGGCCAGATAACCCACTCTCACACACGGAATAAGGAGACCCCGCCCGTACTCGGTGAAGTGGGCCCAATGAGGGGGTTGTCATGTATAGATTGATCAATGCCTGTACTGCCGCTGCAGTCATTGCCGGCGCAGTCACCTTGCTCACCGGCACGAGCGCCCGCCTCGATGCCGGCCCGCTCGCAGAACCCGCGCAGACTATGCTGAAAACCTGCACACAGCGGCCTTGGCCTTATCTCAACTGCATTGGGACTCCGATTGGACACCCAGGCATACGACTGGTCACGACCGATCGTCTGGCGCCGTAAACCCGACCGTGTTGCTCAATTTAATTGTACACCGCCCTGACGGTGCCACAGAATGTGACAAATCAGCACCTGCTTTAGCAAACGGTCACGGTGCACCGTGCGGTAATGGTTTCAGGTCGGAAATATGGCCCCGGATATCTTGCGCATTCGTTTCAATTGTTTGAATGCCAACTGAACAAATGCGGACCGAACATCGGAGCTGTTTGCTCGACATTTAAACTCGCTGCAAATAGAACATTCGGGGGAGAGTTGTTCGGATCTAGCAAATGCCAAAAACCTCGATGCGAATTCGGTTCTGGGGAGTCCGAGGAAGCATTGCCTGTCCTGGAGCCGCGACAATTCGATATGGCGGCAATACGCCATGCATCGAAATCCGCTGCGGTGAGCATGTTCTGATCTTCGATGCCGGGACCGGACTCCGACCACTCGGAATCGAGTTGGTCAAGGATCCGAAAATCCGAAATGTCGATATTTTCATTACACATTGTCATCTCGATCACGTTACCGGTCTGCCGTTCTTCGAGCCGTTGTTTCGCGAAGGCTATCGTGTTCGGATCTGGGCTGGAAATCTGATGCCCTCAAGCAGCATTGAGCAAGTTGTGAGAAAACTCATGAGTTCACCGCTGTTTCCGGTTCAGATGGAAGTCTTCAAGGCTGCAATCGAATTCCGCGACTTTCATTCCGGCGACGTGTTGCATCCTTACGATCGCGTGACGCTGCGAACCGCTTTCCTCGATCACCCCGACGGCACCAGCGGCTATCGGCTCGAATATGATGGACGGACATTTGCCCTACTCAGCGACACCGAGGGATTTCCGGGCAAGCGCGACCGCGAGCTTGTTTCTCTTGCACGTGGTGCCGATCTGATGGTTTATGATGCGACCTTCACAGAGGAAGAAATCGCTTCCCGATCTGGTTGGGGCCATTCGACATGGGCACGCGGCATTCGCCTTGCGGATGAAGCTGATGTCAAGCAACTTTGCCTGTTTCATCATGACCCATCGCATAACGATGATTTCATGGATGGCCTGGCTGCCGAAGCCAATGACGCGCGCGCCGGTACAATCACGGCTCGCGAGGGCCAAATTATCGATCTGTGATCTGATCGATGGCCGCGGTCGAAGTGATACTGACCCGCTGCTGATCCAAAGCGAATAATGGCCGGTAGTGATGAGCGTCCTCGGCATCGAGGATCGCCATCGTGCGATTGTCCAAAATCAGCCAGTGTTGTTCGGACCGAACGGCAACGATCGCGTGGCTCAAATCACGTCGGTCGTCATGCACGATAACGAGCTTGAGGTTATTGGAAGGAACTCCCAATTCACGGAGCACGACATATTTGACTATTGCATAGTCTTCGCAATCGCCCGTTCCGCTACTCAACGTTTGAAGAGGCGACGCCCAAAAATCAGCGTATCCATAGTGGACCCAATCGCTCATCGGTCGGATAGCCAGATTCACAGCACGGTTGATCCATCCCAAACGGATGCGACCTTCGTGTTTGCGCCCGAGATTGACAATGGTCAAAAAACGACGTGCGGCTTGGGTACATGCAGTCTGGTCTGAGAGGCAGGCCGCGACGGCCAATTCGTCGGCACGTATTCGATTCTGGAGGTCGCTCCACTTGGCGGAAAAATCTCCAGCGGACATTGCCAATGAATTGAAATGCGTAGCCGACAATGCATCCTTGCTGCCATCCATCAGACCAGGCGTGGCACCCTGAAGCACAGAAGATTCGGCCGATTTATTCTGGGTCACAAGCTTAAAATCTGCCCTGGCTTGTTCGATCCGGGCAGGCGCAGATGCAGATCGGCCCAGATGCAAATCTGCGAACGCTGCGGTGAAGCAAAACACGACCAAAAGAAGGGTACGCAATCGCACAGAGACAAACATGATCGAGCGCCCCCGAGCCCGGAATGTCAGTCGGATTTTCCGATCCCATTTCCGGATAATTGTCGGGGATTGTGCACTCGGATTTTTTTATGTGAGGTTTACCGACCAATTTTTGCGGGGCAAAATCGGGCATCGCGGTGAATGGTTTCTCAATTTGCAAATGTTCTGTCAGCTGATGTCAGAAAAAATAGCCCGAGCTGTTGCCATTCGCTGGTACAAAGCGAAGTCGGGGTCAGTGGTTACCGCAACGTTAATACTTTGACGATGAGTTGATTGCCAGAGCGGCGTTTCCAGGGCCAATGGAAATAGCACGCGTTATCGCATTCAGAATGGATCGCTTGTGAATATGACCGCTGTTGTCTTTGCTAGCGCAGTCCGTAATGCGAAAACTCATCGGTAATCGACTTGTTAAGTTTCCTAGCCGCCGCAATATCAGCATCGCCGCCAGCCGCTTCACCCTTTTTGAGGCGAGCGAGGCCGCGTCCGTACAGAGCGCTGGCCAGGTTCGGTTCGAGGCGTAGCGCCGAATTATAGTCCTCGATTGCTAGATCCGGTTGACCCATCTTCAGATAAATCAACCCTCGAGAGTCGAAGGTCTCGGCATCATTGGGCTGTATGAGTAGCGCCTTGTTGCAATCGGCAAGAGCCGGCTGCAGTTCGCCGATGACGGCTCGCGCCCAACAACGCCCGTTCCACACCGCTTCCAGATCTGGTTGGAGACGGATCGCGTCATCATAGTCATGCGCCGCACGCTGATAATCATGCCGCTTCTGGTTGGTTTCGGCACGGTTAGCAAAAGCTCTCGCGTAGTCGGGCTTGATCCGGATCGCTTCATCAAAATCTTTGATTGCGCGGTCGTATTCTCCTTTTTTCTGGAAGGCTACGCCGCGATTATTAAATGGTTTTGCAAAGTCCGGATTGAATTTGATCGCCAGGTCATAGTCCTCGATGGCGTGGTCATAATCGCCTTTCGCGGCGTACGCATCGCCCCGATTATTATGGGCGATTGCCAAAACCAGGGTCGTTTCATTTCCTGATTCGATGATTGCCGTGCACCCTTTGATCTGCGGTTCCGGCGAGCTGCGATCGGCTCCATTGCATAGTTCGATACTTTTTAGCTTACTCTCGAACCTGCCTTTTTGCGGCGCTGCGCACGCCGCCGCCACCGGAAAACCCAAAGCTAAAATGAGGACTCCGCCGCCAAAAATCCTTGCATATTCTCTGGGAACGAACACCGAAAGGAATCTTGAACAAAGATCGGATATCCAACCCTGCCGATTTCGATAATCATACCGTGAGACCGAGTGCGCCGGCATTGCTTTTACCAAAACAACCCGTCCCGAGATGCTAGCTCAGCATCCCCGACATATTTCGAGATTGGGCTTGGAGCGTTCATCTATCGTACCCGCTCCTGGTGTGGCGCTGCCCCCGCCCGATCTTTGCAGGACGTTGTCCTTGCCCTCTTCGATGAGCGTGGAGAATTTTACAGATCCGTCATCCGAAATCTCTACGCGTGGCGTCGTTCCGCGAATGCCCATGGTCGCGACAGGAGTGTCAACCTTCATATCGCCGCTTTTTGCAATTTTGCCGGCAACGAAAGTAAATGTCCCCTTTGTGAGACTGAGTAAAGTTGAGTTCGCGGTGCCATTCGGGTCATAGACAAACTCAGTCATAGCCATTCGGGCGTTACTGGACAGATCAAACGCCGTACCATCGGTAAAAGTAATGCCGACTCGTCCATCGCCACCGGTCGCCACGATATCGCCGAGATAAATGGGGTCACCAACCTTCGCCTGGCCGGGCTGACTGCTGAGCGCTGCCTGAACGACGACCGCATTGACGTGTTCAATCGTGACCGAACCATTCGCCATCACAACTCGGCCAATGGGCTTTATCGAAGCATCCTGGGGTGCAGGGCGAATCGGAGCATTCTGGGTCCGCGCCGGCTCAGTGAAAAAACCGAAGGCAAACAGCAAAACACCTATTACGCATACGGCAATAGTGCGCGCGCGCATCGGACCTGCCTTTTTCTGCAATAATTTAGGTAAAAATAGCAGTTTTCCACCATTACATCAATGCACGTATTGAGTGACCCGGCCGCTCGGGGCAGGATGTCCCCAAGGCGTAGGCCAATGGCAAATCCCGTAAATGCCGCATAAACGTTTCCAAATAAACCATTAATCTGAACCTATACGAAGCATTGCCATTGATTTAAACTGTAATTGGGCTGAGAGATTAACAATAAAGCCCACGCTGGCAGCGAAGTCAGGTCAGAAATACCGGCTGGCGTGGACAATAGAGGGCTGGGCCAGTGTCCGGTCACTTTCAGTTTATGCCGGACAGTAGGGCAACTGGCTTTGGTTCAGAGCCGGCGAGAGGATTTACATTGTTGGTCGGCCAAATCCTGACGGTAGTAGGGTCCTGCACCATTACCCGATCGAACGGCATCCCAGTTCAAATCACGCCTGGCGATCCTGTCTGCCAAGGCGACATCATCGAAACCGACGCTGGTGGCAAGGTCGGTATTCGTCTGATCGACGGCACTGCAATTAATTTATCCGATCGTGGCCGCATGGCGTTGAAAAAATTCGCCTGTGACAAGGCTTCGCCATCAGCTCTGCTCGACATCGAGAGGGGTACCTTCGCTTTCATCGCAGGCAAAATGGCCGAAGGTGGCCGTCTTGGCATTGACACGCCGTTCGCGAGCATTCGGGGCCGAGCTCAATCCAGCGGCATCGGGATGCTATCGATCGCTTCATTGTTTTTCGTCGCCATGGAGGAAGCACGGTCTGCGCCCTCTGAAGTCTCTTTCCTGGACGATGGCGTCATCAACTTCAAAGATTCACAAGACTATAAAGATGCGAAGTTCGGCGTAATCCAGCTGTTTGTTAAAGGCGACCAGCCCCACATCATCAGTCTTGATGACCCAAGTGAAACTATCGTCCTGCGCCGGATTGGAAGTTCGGTCAGTGAGAGCCGCATTACAAACAGCATTGATCAGATGTTGAGGTACCAGGACGATCAGCGAGATGTGATGCACGTTGTCTCGCTGCAAGGACCCACAAACAACGGCCCAAGCGGATCAAGTACGCCACCTTCAGTCGAGTTTCAAACTTTTGTGCAGCCCATCAACTTTACCCAGCCTGACCCCGCCGGGCCGCAAAATTTCCTGAATTTGAACTCTGGACCGAGCAATTCGCCTGCTCCACTTACGCTTGACGTCATTCTGCCGCCACCGCCACCACCTCCCCCGGCGGGTGCTGGCCAGATCAACGAACTATTCAACACAACCGGCCAGCCGATAATCGACAGCACGACGACCGCGCTTCCCAAGACCATACTGTCACTCAGCGAGCCTGTATTTGCTTGGTCGGGCGGCAGTTTGACAGCCACTCAGCAGACCACCTTGGCCAATGCGAGTACACCTCCTGCTCCCGGCTCAGATCAGTTCACTTACAGCATCATTGACAGTGCTGTCGATTTCCTTGCTGTCGGTGAGACGCTGACCGTTACGTATCAGGTGACGTTCAGTGACGGTTCTATGCAACCGGTCGCGGTCACCGTCTTTGGTACCAACGATGCACCGAATTTGGCGGTGGACGTTTCGGGCCTGCACCAGATCACCGAACTGACCGACACGACCGGTGCCCTGTCACTTCACCAGACCTCCGGTACGCTCGCCTTCGCTGATGCCGACCTTCAGGACACCCATACAGTCAGCAAGAACCTGGTCTCGGCCGTCTGGTCTGGCGGCGCCACCCTGCCGGCCGGGCTGACCACGGTCTTAGAGGGCGCGCTCTCAACCGTATTGAATGACAGCACAGGTTCGGGTGCCGGCTCGATCGATTTTGCATTCAGCGCCAACGACAATAATTTCGACTTCCTGGCAGCGGGAGAGACGCTGACCGTTACGTACAATATCACGATCACCGATATTAATCACGTCAGCTCCGTCCAGCAGGTCATCGTCAACATTACCGGCACGGAAGACGTGCCGGTGATCACCTCGGGTGCGCAGTCCGGATCGGTGAAGGAGATTGCCGACAATGCGGCGGGCGAGAACACCACCATTCATCATCAGTCCGGCACCGTCACCTTCGCCGATGTCGATCTCTCCGATATCGAGACAGGCTCGGTCACCAACCGGCAGGTGACGAGCGTCACGCTGGCGAACGGCTATACGCTGACGGCGGCGCAGCAGAACGCGCTGCTTAATGCTTTTACGATTGATGCGGCGACCCATTCGCAGACGGACGGCACCGGCACGGTCGGCTGGCATTACGACATCTCCGATGGCGCCCTCGACTTCCTGGGCGATGACGACCAGCTGACGCTCACTTTCACGGTGCAGGTCGATGACGGCCATGGCGGGCTTGCCAGCCAGAACGTCACCATCACTGTCAACGGCGGAATCAGCGGCACGGAAGACGTGCCGGAGATCACCTCTGGATTGCAGTCCGGATCGGTGAAGGAGGTTGCCGACAATGCGGCGGGCGAGAACACCACCATTCATCATCAGTCCGGCACCGTCACCTTCGCCGATGTCGATCTCTCCGATATCGAGACAGGCTCGGTCACCGCGCGGCAGGTGACGACCGCCACTTTGGCGAACGGCTATGCGCTGACGGTGGCGCAGCAGAACGCGCTGCTTAATGCTTTTACGATTGATGCGGCGACCCATTCGCAGGCGGACGGTACCGGCACGGTCGGCTGGCATTACGACATCTCCGATGGCGCCCTCGACTTCCTGGGCACCAACGACCAGCTGACGCTGACCTTTACGGTGCAGGTCGACGACGGCCATGGCGGGCTTGCCAGCCAGAACGTCGTCATCACGGTCCATGGCACCGAGGACTTGCCGGAGATCACCTCCGACGCGCAGTCTGGCTTGGTGACGGAGATTGCGGACCACGCATCGGGCGAGAACACCACCGTTCATCATCAGTCCGGCACCGTCACCTTCACCGACGTCGATCTCTCCGATAGCGAGGCCGGCTCGGTCACCGCGCGGCAGGTGACGACCGCCACTTTGGCGAACGGCTATGCGCTGACGGTAGCGCAACAGAATGCGCTGCTTAGTGCCTTTTCCATCGATACCGCGACACACTCGAGTGTGGATGGCAACGGCACGGTCGGCTGGCATTACGACATCTCCGATGGCGCCCTCGACTTCCTGGGCACCAATGACCAGCTGACGCTGACCTTTACGGTGCAGGTCGACGACGGCCATGGCGGGCTTGCCAGCCAGAACGTCGTCATCACGGTCCATGGCACGGAAGACGTGCCGGTGGTCACGACGACAAATAATTCATTCGCGGAATTACCGGGGACCAACAATCCAAATACAGATTCGGTTTCCGGTACGATCAGTTTCAATGATGTTGACCTGAGCGACCGGCCAACTGTGACCACGGCGTTCAGTGGTTACACCTATTTCGCCGCCGACGGCATCACCGCACTGGCACTCACCGGACCTCAGCAGACAGCCATCCTGAAGGCCCTCGTCCTGGGGCCAACTCCTGCGACCAGCAACGGCTCGGTGACATGGAACTACAGTGTCGCAGATAACGCGCTCGATTTTCTTGCTCAAAACGAAACGCTAACACTGACTTATAATGCCACAGTCAACGATCACCACGGCGGCATTGTAATCCAACCCATCACCGTAACAATTCACGGTACAAACGACGCGCCGGTCATCAAGTACACCGGCTCCTATGGCCTCGATCAGTTCAACACGCAGGACTATGGCGCCTGGATTGAACAAGGCAATAATTCCAATGGCGCCGTGAATGGCAACCCGCTCACCGGTGAGTTTCAGGTCGCTCATGATCCGACGACTGCGGCCGGAAACTTCCAGATCAGGTTGACCGACCTCGACGCAGAGTCAGATGTTCCCGACACGCTCACGCGCACTTACAATCTTGTTGGAGCGGGCAGCACCGCGAAAATTGAGTTTGACTACCGGCGCGACATGCCTAGCGGCCAGTCAAACGACCGATTTATCGTCCTCGCTTCGATCAACGGCGGGGCTTTCACCCAAATCGGTCAGATCGGCGCGACCGGCAACGGCAGTTTTGTCGATGGTTCCTATCAGCACTTCACATTCGACCTTTCGTCGGGTAGCACGATACAGACTGTGGCGCTGCGCTTCTCCGTCGGCGACGACGTCGATAACGGCGATGTCGTCTATGTCGACAATGTCAAATTGTCATACGCGACGACAGCCAGCGCGACGCAGACGATAAACTACACCGAGAACAGCGCTGTCGGCCTATTGCCGCCGCAAATCACCGACGCCGACCACAATGCGACGGTCCATTCGGCCACGATCACGATCACCAACCACCAGGAGAACGACCTCTTGTCCCTGGGCGGGACGCCCCCGGGCGGGATCACCGCGTCGAGCTACAATTCGGCAACCGGCGTGTTGACGCTTACGGGCACCGCCAGCCTCGCCCAATATCAGGACGCGCTGAGTCATATTCTGTTCAGCAACACGAGCGACAGCCCGAGTACGGTTGATCGCGCGCTGACTATCACGGTGAATGACGGCCTGGCGGACAGCAACGTCGCCACCACGACAATTCACGTGACGGCAATTGACGATCTTCCCTTTGCAACGGATGACAACGTCATCACGAATTTCGGAACCAACAACGCATTCCAAATTCCGAATTCGGCGCTGCTTGCCAATGACACAGACCGCGACAATACACTCAGCATCACCAATGAATTGGGCAATTCCGGAGGGGCGGCATCGCTCGGCGGCGATTCTGTCACGTTCAATGACACCGGGGGGAGCGGCGGCTCGTTCAACTATACGGCCACGGGTGGCGCGCTGACGACAAGCGCCCACGTAACGATCACGCAGGACACCAGCGGGGCTCTTGACGGTACCTCGGGCAATGACATTCTTATTGCCAAGCCAGGCGCCGTGACGATGAACGGCAATGGCGGAAACGATTTCCTGATCAGCAATGCCGGCGCTCAAATCATGAACGGTGGCGCAGGCGATGACACTTTCGTGTTCAGGGCAATCACCGACTCAACTCCGGGCGCCGGCAATTTCGACACGCTCGGCGATTTCGTCCACAACTCGGATCATCTCGACCTGACTGCGATTGCCGGCGCCACCAGTGTGCAAGGGCTGGTCGGTTCGGCCAGCACCGTGGACGCGCACAGCATCAGCTGGTTTATCGACAACGCACACAATGAAACGATCCTTTACGTCAATACGACCGCAACCGCGGACCACGTGGATATGGAAATCCGCCTCACCGGGACGAACATCAATCTCGCCGGCTCGGATATCCTTCACCACACTTAGGTCGATAATCCGGCTGTGATGGGCGCGGCGAGGCCCAATGGCCGCATTCACCTTTGTAATCAGGGCATGGAAACGACCAAAACGGCCAGCGCTGCCGTTAACTTTGGCACCCCACCCCGCGCGACAAATTGCGGTATTCGTGGCATAATTTAATCAAAGGCGCCGGAATATGGCTGTCGGGGTTTGTCGAACACCCGTGGCCATTGAGCCTCGCCAGGTGGCAATCGATGCAGCGTAATCCATCGGATCGAAATCAACACCCGGTTCGTTCGGAACTCGCGGAGGCGCTCGCTGCGTGCCGTGGTGCCTTTTACGGCACCGCGCTGATCAGTGGCATGAGCAATATCCTTATGCTCACGGGCGCCATGTTCATGCTGGAAATCTATGATCGCGTGCTGCCCAGCCGCAGCATGCCGACACTGGTCGGCCTGTTGGTTCTGGCCGCAGCGTTGTTCGCTGCCTTGGGGATCCTCGATGCGATCCGCGGACGCATTCTGGTGCGTATCGGCAGCGCGCTTGACGAGACACTGAGCGGCCGCGTCTACGACACACTAATGCGGTTGCCATTAAAGGTGGGCGCTCGAAGTGACGGTACGCAGCCACTGCGTGATCTTGACTCCATCCGCTCATTTCTATCAGGTCTCGGACCGGTCGCGTTGTTCGATCTGCCCTGGATTCCGCTCTACCTCGCGATTTGCTTCGCCTTCCACCCGCTGATTGGTCTCACCGCGTTGGCCGGAGCGATCATTCTGATCGTGCTGACCTTGCTGGCCGAGATTCTTATGCGCGCACCTACCAAGGCGGCTACCGAGGCCGCCGTCTTACGTAACGGTCTTGCCGAAGCCAGCCGGCGCAATGCTGAGGCACTTGTCGCCATGGGAATGGCCAGCCGGATCGCAATGCGATGGAACAAAGCCAACCGGCAGTATATGCGCAGCCAGCAGGAAGCGAGCGATCTCGGCGGCGGGCTCGGCGCTATTTCAAAAGTCCTGCGCATGATGCTGCAGTCTGGAGTATTGGCGGTCGGTGCCTATCTGGTGATCCACCAGGAAGCCAGCGCAGGCATCATCATTGCCGGATCAATTCTCAGCGCACGCGCCTTGGCGCCAGTTGATCTCGCCATTGCAAATTGGAAGGGTTTTGTCGCCGCCCGGCAGAGCTGGTATCGATTGAACAAATTGCTGATGAACTCACCTGCACAATTGGCGCCGATGCCACTGCAGGCGCCGGTTCAACGGCTGACAGTCGAGTCCGTCAGCGCCTCGCCGCCTGGCGTCCCCAGAATTGTCGTCCTGGACATCAGTTTCGAGCTCGAAGCAGGACAAGGACTTGGCATTATCGGACCCAGCGGCTCCGGCAAGTCTTCTCTGGTGCGGGCACTGGTTGGCGTCTGGCAACCGGTGCGTGGCAATGTGCGCCTTGACGGCGCCGCACTTGGGCAATGGTCGCAGGATGCGCTAGGCCGTCACATCGGCTATCTGCCGCAAGACGTAGAGTTGCTGGCAGGCACGGTAGCAGAGAATATTGCTCGCTTCGAACCGGAGCCGGATACCGAAGCCGTGATTGCCGCGGCAAAAGCAGTCGGCGTACATGAGCTGATCGTTCGATTGCCGGCAGGGTATGATACGCCGATCGGCGAACAAGGTTCTGCGCTTTCTGCCGGCCAGGCTCAGCGCATCGCACTCGCCCGCGCGCTCTACCGCGATCCTTTCCTGGTCGTGCTTGACGAACCCAATTCAAATCTCGATTCCGAGGGCGAGGAAGCACTGACCCAGGCCATTCTCGGCGTACGTGAACGAAAGGGCATCATCGTCGTTGTCGCCCATCGACCCAGCGCCATTGCCGGTGTCGACCGACTTCTGATGATGAACCAAGGCAGGGCACAGGCCATTGGGCCAAAAGACGAGGTCCTGTCCAAGGTACTGCAACGGCCGATTTCAACGCCGCGACCATTTAAAGTTGTGCCTGAGAGCGGGAGCGCGGGCGCATGAAGGTAGCGGAGCAGAATTCAACTTTGGTTGAACGTATTGAAAAATGGGTCAGAAAGCTGGTGCCGGTTGCCATGCCCGGCAGCGCGCGTGATTCCATCCATCGACACCTGCTCGCGGGCGGCGTTGTCGTGCTCTTGCTCGCCTTCGGCGTCGGCGGATGGGCGGCAACTACTCAAATTGCAGGTGCGCTCATCGCGCAAGGCTCGATCGTCGTCAACTCCAACGTTAAGAAGATTCAACATCCGACCGGGGGTGTCGTTGGGAAGCTCAATGTGCAAGACGGCGATCGCGTCAAGGCCGGCGATGTTCTTGTACAGCTTGACGATACGATCACGCGCGCCAATCTGGCAATTATCACCAAAGGGCTCGACGAACTCGCTGCGCGCAAAGCGCGACTGGAAGCCGAACGCGACGGTGCTGAAATCGTCACGTTTCCTCCTGAATTGCTGGCTCGCGCCAGCGAGCGGCCGGTCGCCGTTGCTGTGGCCAATGAGCGCAAGCTGTTCGAACTCCGCCGTTCAGCCCGCCTCGGCCAGAAAGCCCAGCTAAAACAGCGCATAACGCAACTTCAGGACGAGATTCGCGGTCTCTCCGCCCAACAGGCTGCGAAGGAACGAGAGATAACGCTAATCGGCAAAGAACTTGAGGGCGTGCGCGAGCTCTGGAAAAATAACCTGGTCCAGATCACTCGTCTCACCGCGCTCGAGCGCGATGCAGCACGACTCGAAGGCGAGCGCGGGCAGCTCGTGGCCTCTGTCGCCCAAGCCAAAGGCAAGATAACCGAGACTGAGCTCCAGGTCATCCAAATCGATCAGGACCTGAGCAGCGAAGTTGCCAAGGACATGCGTGAGGTCGACGCGAAATTCGGCGAATTTGTCGAGCGCAAGGTCGCAGCCGAAGATCAGCTCAGGCGCATTGATATTCGCGCGCCGCAGGACGGCGTCGTACTAGAATCGAAAGTGCACACGGTTGGAGGCGTAATCCCCGCCGGGGATACGATCATGCTGATCGTTCCTGAAACCGACAAGCTCTTGGTCGAGGCCAAGGTCAACCCGCGCGACATCGATCAGGTGCAGGTCGGGCAACCGGCCGTGTTACGCTTTTCCGCCTTCAATCTGCGCACCACACCCGAAATCAATGGCACGGTCACCCGGGTTTCTGCCGATACCACCACTGATCAACGTACGGGCCAAAGCTATTACATCATCCGCATTGCAATGAAGAAAAACGAAATCGCTCGGCTCGGAGACACCAGACTCATTCCCGGCATGCCAGTCGAGGCCTTCGTGCAGACCGGTGAGCGCACGGTTTTGTCCTATCTAGTCAAGCCACTACAAGATCAATTCATGCGGGCGTTCCGGGAAAAATGACGAATTCGTCGCTTCGCCTGCCGACGGGCGATTTCCGATGAAGTGGCTATCGCGCCTCGGACGACGTTTCGGACTCGCACGCGTCTTGGCCTTAATATTACTTCTTGCGCTCGCCGCATTGCGCATCGCCGATCCGCCACCGGTTCAGGAGCTTCGCGTCCGCGTTTTTGATCTTTTTCAGGTGCTGCATCCACGCGAAGCAACCCAGCGGCCAGTTGTCATCGTCGACATCGACGAAAAAAGTCTCAAGAAGATCGGCCAGTGGCCGTGGCCGCGCACGCGCATCGCCGATCTCGTCACGCGATTGACCCAAATGGGCGCGCTTGTGGTCGCGTTCGACATCGTCTTCGCCGAGCCGGACCGGATGTCGCCCCGCGTCGCCGCCGAAGCATTTCGCGGCCTCGATGAGGATACGCGCGCGAAGTTGCGCGCCCTACCAAGCAACGATGCCGTGCTTGCCGACGCACTGCGCCATTCACACGTTGTACTTGGTGAGTCAGGTCTTCCGTTCGCGGTCGCGCAACCCGATCGCGACCAACCGCCAATCGGCATCGCGACGATGGGTGGAGATCCGCGGCCATATCTGCTGAAGTTCCCGGGGCTGCTTCGCAACATCCCGATTCTCGATCAGGCCTCCAGCGGACGCGGCCTGTTCACAATCCGTGCCGAGCGCGATGGTATCGTGCGGCGCGTTCCCATTGTGATGCAGGCGCAGGGGACGATCCTGCCCTCACTCAGTCTGGAAACGCTGCGCGTGGTGAGCGGCAGCAACACCCTTCTCATCCGCACCGACAATGCCGGCATCCAGAGCGCAGCAGTGCCCGGTTTCGTAATACCGACGGACCGCAATGGCCAACTTTGGATTCATTTCGCGCCTCACGACAAGGCGCGCTATGTCTCGGCCACCGACGTTCTCGAAGGAGCGGTGCCGACCGAGCGGGTGGCACGTCGGCTTGTGCTGATCGGAACCTCGGCTGTCGGACTGCTCGACTCCAAGACTACCCCCGTCGACCCGGTCATGCCAGGAGTCGAAGTGCACGCTCAAGTGCTTGAAAGCGTGCTTACGCAATCCGTTTTGTGTGCGCCAAATTACGCCATAGGCGTAGAACTTTGCGCCGCACTTTTGCTCGGCATTGCCATTATCTGGCTGGCGCCAATCTTGAGCCCGTCTCTTCTCCTGGTCTTCGGCATGGCAATTGTTGCCGCGACGGTAGGGATCTCATGGTATTTCTATCTTCAAAACCGATTGCTGTTTGACTTTACGTATCCGCTGCTTTCGAGCGCACTTGTATACCTGATGCTGGTGTTCAGCAACTATGTCAGCGAGCAAGCGCAGCGCCGCCGCATCCGCTCCGCCTTCGGTCAATATTTGTCGCCGGCGCTTGTGGAGCAGCTTGCGCAGTCGCCGGAGAAACTCGTGCTCGGCGGCGAAGAGCGCGAGATGAGCATCCTCTTCAGCGATGTACGTGGTTTCACGACTATTTCCGAGCTCTACAAAGACGACCCGCGAGGCTTAACGTCGCTGATGAACAGTTTTCTTACACCGCTGACCAACGCCATCATCGACCACAAGGGCACAATCGATAAATATATGGGTGACGCGGTCATGGCATTCTGGAACGCGCCGCTGTTTGACTCCAGTCACGAACAAAACGCCTGCAAGGCGGCGCTCGAAATGCTTCGGCGTATAGAGTTTCTCAATCGGCAACGCGAACACCACTGCGCGGAAACAGGTCAGCGGTTTATTCCCATCAATGTCGGCGTCGGCATTAATACGGGAAAATGCGTCGTCGGAAATATGGGATCCGATTTACGGTTCAACTATTCAGTGCTCGGCGATCCGGTCAATCTGGCATCACGGCTGGAAGGGCAATCCAAAACCTACGGCGTTCCCATTATTATCGGTTCAAAGACTGCGCTCGGGCTGCGTGATAAATTTGCGGTATTGGAGCTTGATTGCATTACGGTGAAAGGAAAGACTGAACCGGAGTCCGTTTACACAATTCTTGGTGGTGAGGATATCGCCGCCAGTGACCGGTTTAGCGATCTGCAATGCGGCATTGGGGAAATGCTTGCATGCTACAGGCAACGTGATTTTGCCGGTGCAGAAAAATCAATTTTGCGGTGCCGCGGTATCGACGACGGCTTCGGCCTCACGCGCCTGTTCGATCTATACGTCACGCGTATCCGAACGTTTGAGCAAGAGCCACCCCCTTCGGACTGGAACGGGGTTTTCGTCCTGGATACAAAATAGTGACAATGGATAGTGACAAAAGGGCATTTCGGGCTCAATCGATACATCACGATTTTGCGCTTGATCAAAGGTACAGTTGTTTTTCTAGTGTCTTGTGCGGCAAATAGTGGCATGCTTTTAGGCATTAGTTTGATTATTGCCTGGTAGTTGGCGGGATTGGGGATGGTGGGGCCCAAAAAAGTTGTGCTCGCTGCGGTCTGTGCGACCGCTTGCTGGGGATCATTTTTCGCACCGCTGCCACAGGCGCGTGCCGAGACTGTCGAATCTGCCTTGGTGAAGGCCTATCAGAGCAATCCAACGCTCAATGCGCAGCGCGCGTCGGTGCGCGCAACCGATGAGGGCGTTCCGCAGGCGTTGTCGGGTTACCGCCCGCGGGTCACGATCACCGCGACCGGCGGCGAGCAATCCGTGTCGACAACCGCGAAGGTGACCGGCCCCGGAATCCCGCCCGGTGCACCGGCAACCTATTTTACCCAGAGCGGCTATAACGCTCCCTTCGGCACCGGCGCCACGATTTCGCAGACGCTGTTCAACGGATTTCAGACCGCCAACCGGACCCGGCAGGCGGAATCCCAGGTGTTGTCCGCGCGCGCAACGCTGCGGGTGACCGAACAGAACGTGCTGCTCAGCGCGGTGACCGCATATATGAATCTCCTGCGCGATACCGCGATCCTTGACCTGCAGCGGCGCAACGTCGAGGTGTTGCAGGAGCAGCTGCGCCAGACCCGCGACCGCTTTAATGTCGGCGAGGTGACGCGCACCGACGTGGCGCAGTCTGAATCGCGTCTGGCCTCCGGCCGATCACAGGTGCTGCTGGCGGAAGCCAATGTGAAGGCGTCTGCGGCGACGTATCGCCAGGTGATCGGGAGCGATCCCGGCACGCTCTCGCCCGGGACGCCGGTCGACCGGTTCTCGCCTCGGACCCTGCCGCTGGCGATCGGCCTCGGCATCGGCACGCATCCGTCCGTGACGACCGCGGAGTACAATGTCGATGTGGCGCAGCAACAGGTGAAAGTCGCCGAGGGCGCGCTCTATCCGACATTGTCGGTTCAGGGGAATTTCACCAAGAACTACGAGGTGGTCGGCGCCCTCAACACCATCGAGAACTACAACGCCTCCGTGCTCGGCACGCTCAGCATTCCGATCTACCAGGGCGGAGCGGAATACGCCGCCATCCGCCAGGCCAAGGAGACGTTGGGCCAGAGGCGCATCGAACTCGACACCGCGCGCGATTCGGTACGCCAGGCGATCGTGCAATCCTGGGGCCAGCTTGAGGCGGCCAAGGCGAATATCGACGCCACACAGGCCCAGGTGCAGGCCTCCGAGATTGCCCTCAATGGCGTGCGCGAGGAGGCCCGCGTCGGCCAGCGCACCACGCTCGACGTGCTCAATGCCCAGCAGGAACTGGTGAATGCCCGGGTGGCGCTGGTCACCGCCCAGCGCGACCGGGTGGTCGCATCCTATACGCTGCTGTCGGCGGTCGGGCGGCTGTCGCCACAGGTGCTCGCCTTGCATGTGCCGGTTTACAGCCCGCAGGTGCATTACCACCAGGTGCGGGACAGCTGGGCTGGTGTCCGCACCCCGGACGGGCGCTAGATCTGACCCACTGAATGAGCCGGGTACCTAAAGGGTGAATTGAGGGCCGACGAATTCTAGTAGTCGACCATGCCGCGATAAACTGCCGTTTTCGGACGTTAGCGCGATTGGCGAGGTACCGACGAATTCTATTCCGCGCAATCGGGCGAGGTAGTTACTTCCAGGTTGCATCCAGACTGAGTGGGGCCAGCGGGATTAGGTATCCCGGCGGATGATAGCTGACCAAGTTGATGGCCCAGACGCTGAAAATGAGAAATGTAGCGGTGACGGACGTGATTGCGGTACGGATCATGACGAAGCTCCCAACATTTTAGTCAGAAATTCCTTCGCGCTACAAAGTTACGCCAATCCAGCGACAATTAGGCTATTTGGGTGCCTCGCCGCAGGCTGTGACCGGGGTCACAAAAAGGCGCATATTGATGTCGAAACAAGAAAAAAGCGGCCTGTTTCAGGCCGCTTTGAAGTTTGGAGATTCAGATAACCGACGGGTGGCCCCGGGAGGTGAGGCCAGAAGATCTAAATCAAAGAATAGAGCGAAGACATTCCCGATGCTGTGACCGCCGTCACATTTGAGCGCATTATTGGAAATTTGGATCGGGCAGCAGCCGTAGTCATATTGCCTTGTTTGCCGCCCGCAGCCGCCTGGTCAACATGGCCATGACATCGAGCGCAAAGCTGGGCGCCCGGCTTACAAGAACCAGAAAGTCTTTCTTCGAGATTGGAACCAGCGCGACATCGGTTTTGGCAATGGCAGTCGCGCTACGCGGTGCAGGATCGACGAGTGCCATTTCGCCGAAAATGTCATTGGCCTCGAGCGTGGCGAGCAGGCGATTGCCGAGCTGGATTTCAACCTGCCCTTTTTGAATAACGTAAAGTTCTTTAGCCGTATCGCCTTCCTTGAATATTGTTTCACCCGGTTTGAGGTACCAAACAGGAGCCTTGGACTCGGCGAGAAAGTTGAAACCGACAGCATCATCTGACATGGCCGTTATCCGAGTATCGCGTGCGTGACAGCCGCGGAAATGCAGCCACTTGCGGCAAATCCGACATCAAAATGCGATGAGCCTGCGACCAACAATCGCCAGACTTCGGACCAAAGCTATATTCTGAGCTCTTTTTCTAGCTTTGCTGCATTTTCAATGCAATAGTAGCCTGATAATCGGGTTACCAATTTTGACCGCATCCATTCGTTCAGAATTCGACTGACATTCTCACGCGCTATACCTGCCATGGCGGCAACATCGCTTTGGCTCAATTTCTGGTGTATGACAATTCGCCCGCCGCCAACGTCATTTCCAAAGGCTTTCGCCAAATCGAGCAGAGCGCGCGCCACGCGGCCTTTGAGCGGCAGAAAACTTCCGGCTGCAACGACTTGGTCAGTATCGCGCAAGCGTGTCGCAAGCAAGCTGAGAAGATGTCGGTAAATCTCAGGATTCTTTTCTGCGACAGCTTCAAACACAGCGCGGCTCAAAAAGCTCAGATTGCAATCGCGCAAGGCAGATACGGAAGCTGATCTGGGCCGACCATCGATCATCGCCATGTCGCCGACAATCGAGCCCGGACCGAGTATGGCGAGAATGCGCTCGGCCCCGGTCGGTGACATCATGCTAACCTTGAGAAGACCATCATTCAGCCGGTAACAACCATCGCCCGGGTCACCGGCAAGAAATAGAATTTCATTCGCCCCCAATCGTACTTGTTTCGCACCAGCAAGCAGGGCTGCTGACAACCGTTCCGGAAGATCTGACAGCAAATCTTTGGAGCGTACTGGGGAAGCCATGAGATCTCCGCGCGGCCTAGCGAGCAATTTAACGCTTATACTAGCATAAATTTTGGCATAGTAAGACTAGCGACTTCAAAGCGATAAGCACCGACCCGGCGCATGGTATGATGTTTTCATCAATGTGACCCATTCACAGGAATTTGTGCCCTTTATCTACTGCGGCGCTGTCAAACCCCCAAATCTGGCATAGCTTAGTGTCATGAACCCAACGACAGCACTCTTCGATGCGTTGCGTAATGTAGCTGATCCGAATGTCGTTTCTGCCATTGAAAGGACAATCAACGAGGGCACTGACCGGCAATTGTGCCGGATCAACCTTCTGAAATTTGCCTCGGAACACGGGCTAGACGAAGAAAATGCAATTAGTGGCTTCTTGCAGGCCGCACAGCTTGGGCTTTTCGAATTGACCTGGAACGTTTTATGCCCAGGCTGCGGTGGAGTGCTCGACGCGACGCAAACGCTCAGATCGGTGCACAAGGAGGCCTATGATTGCGCCTTGTGCGCATGCGGCTATGAGCCAACTCTCGACGAGATGGTCGAAGTCGCCTTCACGGTTAATCCACGCGTGCGCCGGATCGCAGCACACGATCCGCACTCGCTCCCGATTTGGGAATACTTCCGGCAAATTTTCTGGGGTTCGGGGGTCGACCTGCCTGAAGTCGGCTTGGAAGACATTCTCGAGAAAGTCACGATCGAAGCTATCGAACTTCCGCCTGGCGAGAAGGCATTGATATCGCTGCAATTGCCAGCCGAATTTGTCATTGTGTTCGAGCCGGTTACGCACTCAGCCCACTTTATCGACGTTAAGGGTGAACCAACCCGCGAGCGCCAAAACCTGGCGATGATGTTCAACAAGATTCATGCGCCGACTGGCACCACAGTGATGCAACCCGGGCCGCTGCGGCTGGCACTCGACAATCGTACCGATGCGCGTACCTTGCCATCGGTATGGATCGCAGGGCACGCATTGCATGATCTGCTCGGTAAACGCAGGCCGTTCCTGACCGCCAAACGGCTTTTGACCAATCAGACCTTTCGCGATCTATATCGGACCGACACACTCGACGTCGATCAGGGGCTGAAAATCACGAGCCTTACGTTTCTGTTTACCGACCTCAAAGGCTCGACCGCACTTTATGACCGAGTTGGCGATATTCTGGCTTACGACATCGTACGTGAGCATTTTCAGGTCTTGCATGAGATCGTCGCTTCTGAAGGAGGTGCAGTCGTCAAGACCATCGGGGACGCCGTTATGGCGACGTTTCCGACGCCCGATCGCGCAGTTGCCGCTGCACTCCGGATGCGTAAATCGGTACAAAGTCTCAAGAACGAACTCCTGGTCAAAATCGGGATTCACGAGGGCCCATGTCTCGCCGTCACGCTCAACGACCGCCTCGATTATTTTGGCCAGACGGTTAACATTGCCGCTCGGGTCCAGAGCCTTGCTGACTCAAGAGCAATCTTTACAACCAAACCGGTCGTGGAAAACTCACAAGTATCGAAGCTGCTGGATGCGAACAATCTCAGGCTCTCAGAGCATGACGCGGCCTTGCGTGGTGTATCCGACAGAATGACGGTGTACCAAATTCCCTGAGGTGGCCCGCGAACGGAATGCATCCGTCTGCGTGCGGCGTCTGATTGGAATTATTGCCGATTTCCCGCTTTCGCTGCTCTAGCCGAATCCCACCACCATAGGGCCGGAAATCCTGACATGCCATATTTCGGCAACGGATCGTGACGACTGAAGCGATCCCACCGCGCGGTGCGCAACTTGCTGTACGTCCACTGCGGTACAACATAATGGTTCCACAACAGCACGCGGTCGAGCGCTTTAGCGGCTGCGATGAGGTCCTCCTGGTTCTTTGCGAAGATGATCTTCTCGATCATCGCATCCACCGCACGGTTCTTTATACCGATAACATTCTCCGAACCGGCTTGGTCGGCTGCGCGCGAACCCCAATAACCGCGCTGCTCGTTACCCGGCAAGAGTGATTCTGCCCAAGCATAGGTAATGATATCGAAATCCCAGTTGCGCAATCGATTTTCGTATTGCGGCTCATCCACCGTGCGCACTGACACTGATATGCCAAGACGCTCGACCGATGGTTTGAAGAACAAAAAGACCCGCTCAAATAGGGCATTGTTGCCAAGAAATTCGACTGTGAAAGGTTCGCCCGTCTTGCTGTTTACGAGCTGCTGGTTGCGTACATCGTAACCCGCCTCTTTGAGAAGCCGCACCGCTGCACGTAGATTTTTACGCGTAGCGGTAGGATTGCCGTTGACCGGATTGGAATAGGCAGAAGTAAAAACTTCTGACGGGACCTCGTCGCGCACTGATTGAAGCAGTTCGAGTTCACGGCCCACCGGCAAGCCAGTCGCCGCAAGCTCCGTACCTTCGAAATAGCTGGAAATGCGCCTATATTGTCCGAAGAAAAGCTGCTTGTTCATCTCATCAAAATCGAAGGCATAGTTGAAAGCGAGGCGAATACGTGGGTCCTTGAATTTGTCACGGCGAATGTTGAATGCAAACCCCTGCATTATGCCGAAATTTTTGATCGGGAATTCTTCAAGGATGACGCGTTTATCGTCGACCGGAGCAAAATTGTAGGCGGTCGCCCAATTCTTGGCGCTATTTTCCACTCTCCAGTCAACCGTATTTGCCTTGAATGCCTCGATCGCGATTGCGGTATCGCGGAAATATTCAAACCGCAGCGCGTCAAAATTATTGCGCCCGATATTGACATTGAGGTTTCTGCCCCAATAGTCCTTAACCCGCTCGTAAACGATGTTGCGCCCGAACGTGAACTCCTTGATACGGTATGCACCGCTGCCGAGCGGAGGCTCGAGCGTGGTGTCGCCGATACGGCGTTTCTTGCCATCCGCGTCTACGCCTTCCCACCATTCCTTGGGCAGGACGGTGAGGTGGCCAATGGTCTGCAGCAGCGCGCGATTTCCCGGCCCATCAAACGTAAACTTGATCTCGCGAATTCCGGTTTTTTCGGCCTTAACGACGTGGCGATAAGAGGCGCTTGCCTGCGGACTCAATTTCTTGAACGCATCGAAGGAAAATACCACGTCGTCTGACGTGACAGACTTGCCATTGTGCCATTTTGCTTCCGGACGCAGCCGAAATGAGACTGAGGAAAAATCGTCCGGGTAGCTCACGGCTTCGGCAAGAAGCCCATATTCGCTCGATATCTCGTCTTGCGCCGGGACCAACAACGTGTCGTAAATGAGATCAATGCCAAGCACGAGCCTGCCTTTGACACCTGCGATAGTCATGTTGAAATTGTCATAGGTGCCAAGTGCGATTTGCCGGGCCTCACCGCCCTTCGGGGCATTCGCACTGACGTAGTCGAATTGTTTGAAGTTTGGCGGATATTTCAAGTCACCGAAATGCGATACGCCGTGCCGCCACTTTGAGTTCGCGGCCTGTGCATGGGCACTGCTCGTCCAGACGGGTAAATCAAGCCGTCGACCGGCAAGAATGAACAGAGCAGATGTGAGCAGAGACCGGCAATTCATTTGGTGCCCCAACTAAGTTTGCGACTCCGCAAGACAATTAATGACAATGACTCCATGCGCCATGAATTAGGCCGCGCCACCGCCAAATATATTTCAACCCGGTCGCGACACGCCACCCTTTCTGAAATGTCGTCTCCATTTATGGCAGACGCCGTTTAGAAGGGCAACGAGTCCATTGATGCGAGAGTCACATGCCATCAATGGTAATATTTTCAATTGCGCATTCAAAAATTGCGACCATGCAACCTCCGTTCTGGAGCCCTTTGGTGCGCGCCATCCGACGTTTTGGGACAGGGACCGCCGCGACCGATAGAATAGGAAATAAAATAGATGGGAGTTTGCGACGAGATATCGTGATCTGCGTCCGCCGAGGAACTCGGCTAAAGAATGGGCCAGTTTCTGAACTCATCAACCAGGACAGTCAGTTAAGCCAGTACAAGCCCCGAGCGTATAATAGCCCGCATTGGGACTGTCAGTGCTTCCAGCAATCTCCAGCGCCTCGTCGGAGACATCGCGAGAGAATATTTCTACTTCAGGCTGGTCGCGTCCTTTGGGTGTACTGATCACCGCGCTGATCCCTCTACTTCGACAACGGTGTTGTCAGGAGAGAAGAAATTAAACAGCGAAAAATAACGAAGCGCCGTATTTCTCGGCGCCTCGTTACGAGGTTCCTCGGTCCGTCTCTCAGTGTAACTTAGAGCAGGACCGCTATAACAGTCCGGTCAAGCCGGGCAGCTGTAAAAACCAGTGCAGGACCCCAGGGTGTAGTTCCCCATTCTCTCATTCCCCGTGCTCGCTGCAGATTCCAGTGACTCGTCGGAGACCTCGTAGCTGAGGATTTCTTGGTCAAACTGGTCAAGTCCCGTAGTGGCTTCACTCATGGTATTGGTTCCTTCGTTTCATCGGAGGAGATATTTTGCTAGCCCCCCCAGATAGCGTTTTTAGCCCGAACGGCACATTAAATCATCGGCTACATATGCTGTAAAGTCTATCCTATTCGGATCTGCGCATATATATGCGGTCAAATGCACTTAAAATGGCAACACGGTTAGCGGGCCGCGCCCCTACGGCAAATAGCCGATTTGTGACGGTAAACAGCCAATCTCGCCACTCGTGTCAAGTTTTCTGGGTGGTTTCGTGGACGCCCGATGGTGCCAACTGGTCTGTTTTGACAGGGCGCTACCAAACCGGTCTGCCTGATCCGAGAATCGTCCCAAGGCGACCAGTGCGACCCATACGTCCTACCGGTTCTCCAGGATTGAAGCGGGCATTGGCTGTCTTTGATGTTCGCGATAGTAGAATGCGCGCTGCTCGGAAGTAACCTTAGAAGTCTGATTGGAGCGAATTGAAACTTATGGATGCATTTTACGAGCGCTTGAATGTCCGCGCTGCAACCATAGACGAACTCCTGTCTGACGATTTCGAACCATTGGCCGGCCAGAAAGGCGACACAGATTTGGCTGCGCGGCGCCTCGCGGCATGGTGCAGATCGTGTGCCAGCGGCGACTGGCTGCTATTTGGTCGCCGGCTTCGGCGGGATCGGTTGGCTATCGATCAGGTGTTATCGAGGTTTGCCAGCGTTCAGCGCAAAGCTTCCGTTTCTTTCCCTGAATGGATCAGCGATGCAATTTGGATCAACGACGCATTGCAAGCTCCGGTCAAAGGCATCAGGTCAATTGCTGCGCTTGAACAAATCGACCCTTGCGCATTCGAACAGTTGTTTATCCCGATGGTTGAACGGGCCGAGACGCTGCTTTGGTCTGGCATCAGCACTCAAGCGTTCAATAACCTGAATAAATCCGCACGCGCTTGCCTGCGTCATTCCTTGCTCGAAGAACTCTCTAATCTATCTGCTCCGGCGATTTACGAGTGCTTTGTAACAGCCCGGACGGCCAATGAAATGTCGCCAGTTTCGGCGAACCAGCAGCAAGGCATCGGTACGTCGCGCTATGATCAATTCATCTCCGAAATGAAAGCTGGCGCATTCCGCTCTCTGTTCGATGCCAAGCCGGTACTTTTGCGATTGATTGCCTTAATCACGCGACAGTGGATCAATACGTCGCGGGAATTTATCCTGCGCCTTGATGCTGATCTGGCGACCGTGCGTCGAGATATTCTTCATTCGAATACCAACTCTCGTGTGGCCAAGATTGAGGGCGCCGTCTCCGATCCGCACAATGGCGGTCATTCAGTCTTGATCATCGGTTTTGAGGACGCCTCGCGAGTTGTATACAAGCCTAAGGATTTGCGCCTTGATGCCGCCTGGCACTCCTTGATCGAGCGGTTAAATCAGGCGGAGTCCCCGCTCAAACTGAAAGCCCCATATGCAATTTCACGTGATGGCTACGGTTGGACCGAGTTTGTGATTCATACAGGATGCGCCGATCAGGAAGGCTTTGACCGATTTTTCCAGCGCGCCGGCGCTTGGCTTGCCCTCTTCCACTTCTTCGCGGCATCCGACATGCACCAGGAGAACATAATTGCAGCTGGTGATCATCCGGTACCAATCGATCTGGAAACAATACTGCAGGCGACGGCCGAGGAACACAAACTCCGGGATCCCGAAGGTCAAGCCTTTGATCTCGCCACCGAAACAATCGCAAATTCGGTGATGATGGTCGGCCTGCTTCCTGCCTATGCACGTAGTCCAGACAACAATGTATTTGCAATGGGTGGAATGACTTCCGACTGGCGCTCCAAAATAAAAATTAAG
This sequence comes from uncultured Alphaproteobacteria bacterium, assembly GCA_963828695.1. Lineage (GTDB taxonomy): Bacteria > Pseudomonadota > Alphaproteobacteria > Rhizobiales > Xanthobacteraceae > Pseudolabrys. The sequence goes on from CAWHFS010000002.1 coordinate 1,939,036, forward strand.
TGGAATAATATTAATTCTGACGATATGCGACCCGAAAAATCGAAGGAGATCGACAAAACCAACCCAAATCTTCCGCATATAGACGGGCGTTACGCCAAATTTGGTGACCATATCAACGACTTTGTCTCTGGCTTCGAAGGATATGCAAAATTCCTGCTGAATCGAAGTCGGGACGAAAATCAAGGAAGATTGTTCGAGGGCTTTGCAGGCATCCCGGTCCGCAAGGTTATTCGTCCGACCAGATTCTACTACATGCTGCTTCAGCGCCTGAAAAATCATCGGACTATGGACGATGGCGCTATTTGGTCGGCGCAAGCGGACTTTATCGCCAGATTGACAGAATGGGAAAAGAATTCCGATCCAGTTTGGCCGCTGCAGCGGGCCGAGCGGTCGGCTCTGCTCGAATTGAATGTGCCCCATTTCATGGCGCTCAGCGATGGAAATGAGATACGAGATGCGACTGGTGTATCAACGAATATCGAAGCCGTTTCCGGTTTTGACCGGGCGCGAGCGCGCGTTCGAAGCTTCGATGAAGAAGAAATTGGCTGGCAGATCGACGTCATTCGGGAGAATACGAGGTCGATTTCGCGAGCTATCGAGCCAGCCGTTACCAGTGATCAGTTGATACGAGCGGAGCATTCGGACATCGCTGGAATACCGGCAAAAGAGATTTTCATCGCGGAAGCAGACAGGGTCGCCAAAGAGATCTCCCATCGCGCAATTCGCAAAGGGCCGGGCGCGGCATGGATTGGTCTCGATTGGCTAGGAGACGCCGAAGTATTCCAGCTCGCGTGCCTGGGCCCAGACCTCTACAACGGCGCATCCGGTATTGCGGTCTTTCTCGCCGCGCATGCAACGGTGACCGGACACACGTCGTCAGGCGACCTTGCGCTGGCGGGAGTTTCATATTTGCGCAAAAGGCTGAAAAGCCGGAACGCGGCAAGCATGGCCAGAACTTTGGGAATCGGCGGTGCCACCGGACTGGGTTCGATCATCTATGCCATGTCGGTGATGTCCAAATGCCTTGACGACGATGGCTTGCTTGCAGACGCGCATGTCGCAGCGGGGCTCTTCACCGACGATCTTATCGCGGCAGACAAACGGCTGGATGTTATCGGTGGCAGTGCGGGTGCGATACTTGGCCTGCTTCGTCTTTATCGTGACGGTCACTCCGCCGATGTTTTGAAGCGAGCGACGAAATGCGGTGAGCACCTGATCAATCAAAGCCGGCTTGGACCGGAGGGTCGCAGAAGCTGGGTCGGACAGGGCTTCGGACCGCAACCTCTAAACGGAATGTCGCACGGCGCCTCAGGCTTCGCATATGCCCTTGCTTCATTGTCGGAAGCGACGAGGCGGGACGATTTTATGCAATTGGCTATAGAGTGTATTGCATTTGAAAATGCCAGTTACGACCCAGGACGCAATAATTGGCCTGATCTGCGTGGGAACCAAGGGCCAACTTGGCCATGCCAGTGGTGTCACGGTGCTACAGGTATCGGTCTTGCACGTATTGGCATGTCTAGACGCGGAGGATTGGATTCCAAGCTCCTGGCAACAGATATCAGCAATGCTCTCACGGGCGTTGAGCGGTGTTGGCCTGGTCAACTAGATACGCTTTGTTGTGGTACGCTTGGTAGCATTGAATTTTTCAGCGAGGCCGGGGACGCCCTTGGGCGGAATGATCTTCGCGATCTTGCCTCGAGGCGGCTGGCGGCGCTTCTGGAAGCTGCCCGAACTGAGGGTGACTTCCGCTGGAACAGCGGAAATAGTCGATACAATTTAGGCTTGTTTCGCGGCCTTGCTGGCGTGGGATATACATCATTGCGCCAAGTCGCAGGCTCTCTGCCTAATGTCCTGGTCTGGGGATAGTTCTTATGTGTGTTCCCAGAACGCAGGGCCTACTGAGACTTCGCTGCTGCACATGATACGGACAGAACGACATTGAACATGTCAAATGCCTGAACCGCCACCCGACATTCGGTCGAGGGATTGGGCGCAATTTTGAAGACATCGCCCGTTACCGCCAACTGTTGCTTGCCGTTGATATTGATATTAACACTCTCGTTCGTAGGAGGACCTACAAGTCCAATAGTCAACTGACCATCCGCAAACCTCAATGATTGATTGGGCTTGATATTGTAAGTGTTCTCTGTAGGCATAATCGCATCCAACGTAGACTGAGCGGCCGAGAACTTGCTTTGCAGCGTGATAAGTTTTGCGTCCTGATCGAGAACTGTTGCCTTGAGCTGCTGATTTTCGGGCTGGAGGCGCCCGATGAGAGCCGCAGCGTCTAAAAGGGGGCGAAAGGCCAAATTATAGCCGACCGTGTAGCCTGCAAAAGCGCCGCCCAGAAGTCCTATAGCAACGGCAAGAATTAATCGACCCCTTCGAGTTATCCTTTCGGTCACTTGGCAATTCCTTCCCAGAGCGCCGGCGAGCCCGCCATGTTTCCATGATTGCCGATTTGTTGAACCGAAGGCAAATCGAAACCTGAAGTGTGTAGACCAGTCAATTTCATCGTCGCGCCATCATGGTCATTGCGATCAAGCACACCTGACGGCCTTGTCGTTCGTCCGATGACGCGATATTGGCCGCAGCTTCACATCAACCACCGTCAACATTACGCACATCTTACAACTAAACCCAGAAGGCGCTACAATTTGACCTAGACGGCGAGCATATAGCCCTGGAAGGTTGCCATGGGCGGCATTTCTGTCAGCTACGGTTTCGGCTGTGTATCTGTCCCGGAGCCGGTCGTTGATTTGCTCAGGTGCAACGCTTCAGATATTCGCGAAAGAATGGCCTGAATTTCCGCGAGATCAAGCGGAAGGGATGAGCTTGACTGCTCATCCGTTTTGGCACGGGCTGCAGCCGGATCAACTGTCGGCTTTTTTTCCAATGCCGTGGCTGGAGGCGTCGGCGCGCGAGGTGCCGAAGGCGCTTGATCGGGTTGAAGCAAAACACCGCCCGAATTTGACATTGGTGGAGTTCCCGCAGGCGCACTGTCGGGCAAAGTCGACGATGTCTTGGCATTTGAGGTCGCATCGCCCTCAGTTGGCTTTGTACCCGGACTCGGCGTCGCGGGAGTATCAACATTGCCCAGAATGATCGGCATACCGTCCTTGCCGCTGCCGATGATCACAATTTTTGAATTTTTGGACTGCGCGAGCGCAAGCGTCGCCTCTATACCACGCCAACGCAGGTAAGAATCCGAAATCCCTTGGCTGACCGTCTTCTGGAAAGCCGCAATTCCATTTGCCTCGATCTGCTTTCGTTTCGATTCTTGTGCTTCGCGCTCAACGCGATACTTGTACTCCTGTATTTCATAGAACTGCTGCGTTTGGCGATTGATCGCTGCGACGATTTCGGGTGGCAATTCGATACTCAGCACAAGCGTATCAAGAATTTGGATCGAATTTTGCAAGAAGTTATTGTAGTGTTTCGGATCTGGCTGCTCCATAGCATCAGGCTGCACCAAACTATTGAGATGGTCACCCAAGCTCTTTTGCGAATTGTTTCGGATCTTGTTTTGAATTGCCTCGCGGGAGGTATAAACTTGTTGGGCTGTATATTGGGAAATAACCTCGCGTGCCTGGCTGCCGATTTCGGGAGCTACGATCGATACCAAGTACTGCGGACCAATGAACTTATGGAGTACGGCCACCGAGTTGTGCGAAAGCTGAAACCGTATACTGATCTGAACGGCCACGCTCACACCATCCTTGGTTATGGCGTTGTATGTCTGGGGCGTCGTCTGCAGCCTCAGGTTATATTGGAACAGCCTGTCCCACGGCCAGACAAGGTGCAGACCTTCATCCCGTAGTTCTCGGGGATCCAGAATTGTGCCGCGTCCGACAAAGCACCAACAATATAAATCATACCCGTTGAATCGTTTCCAAAGAACACCGACCATTCCGCTCGGCACTGTTATTACGACATATGGATAAAGCACGACCGCCAGGAACATTGAGATCATCAACAGGAAGGAAAATCCTGGCAGGTGGCGCCAAATAAAGCGGCGCCATCGACGCGATGGTTCCGGTGACGGCGTTACATCAAGGGTTTCCGGATACTCTACCATCGGCCGTTCTCCATAAGCCCCACCACCAGCTACATCGATCGCTGTTCGACAATGCGGCCTTCGTCCATTCGAACTATGCGTGCCGGCAATTTCAACTCAGCAAGATAGCGGTCATCGTGCGTGATCACCACAATGGTTGCACCAGCTTGCAACATTTCTGGCAGGAGTTGGTCATAGAATCTTCGACGAAAATCCGGATCCTGTTCGGCTGTCCATTCATCGAGCAAAAGAATTGGGCGCTTTTCCAGCAAACTTACGATAAGTGCCAGGCGCCTACGCTGGCCGCCAGAAAGCTCGAGCGTACGGAACTCGCCATTCGAAATCCCGGTCTTGTCGGCCAGCCGGAATTCGGCCAACAGGCGGCCGAGTTCATTTTGTTCCAGCTCGGATATCCCGTAGAGACGACGGAAAAGATGATAGTCAAAGAAGATTGCCGACATCAACGCCCGATATGTGTCGCGCGTATTGTCGTCGACGCGAATTCCGTCAAGCGTAATTTCACCAGAATGAGGAGGATAAATTCCGGCTAGAACCTTCAAAAAAGTCGATTTGCCAGAACCGTTCCCACCCACAATGAAAACGAGCTCTCCGGAATGCAAGGAGAAGTCAAGCGGTCCGATCTGGAATGGTGTATCAGAAAATTTATCGACGTAGCGGAATACAATGTTGCGCATCTCAATATTGTCGAAACGCTTCGGTATCATTACCTCGCTGGGCTCGACCGCAATTTTCTGCAAAATTTGTTCCAATTGATAAATTCGATCCGCTGCAGAGTTGGCGGTCAATATGACCGGCATCGATTGCACAAGACCGAAGCAAGCACCGACAACGAACATCAGGGCTGTCGTGGTTTTTGTCAGAGAGGCGCCCTCTAAATCGCTGAATTGCGGCGCCACGAACACGACCGCACCAATCAATATGTACATCGAGAACTGCGATGTCACGATCAGCTTGAATGTTTCGGCTTGACTGCGTATTTTGATGTTGGCTGCCGTTCTTGAAACGCTTACGGCGTCATTAAACAGATCGGCGCTCCGTGCCCGGTTGAGCCTGACCTCCTTGAATCCATCCAGGAAGTCGATCAATCGATCGTAAAGTCGGCGCTCCCACGCTGCCGCCTCCTGCTTCTCCGCGGCAAGACGACGATTCTTGTAATGGAATATTATCGCCGCCGTACCAACAACGATGATCGTAATGACAATTGCCGCAATTGATAAGAATGCCACGTAGATTGCAATAAAAAATATGAGCACGGCGCCCTGCACTGTAATGCTGAGCAAATTGCTTGCCTGCGTGAGTACTGCCGTGTCGCTGGTGACAGCGGCAATGATCCTCGCGCGCCCGATTTCTTCAATCGGCAGAAGTTCTGAGCGCCGTATCCGATCCATAATACGCAGACGAATTTTATGAATGATGCTCTCGATTTCGGCCGTAGCCGTAATGGTGACGTAGTACTGACTCTTGACGAACAGAAAAATGGAAATAAGAAATAGCAGGGCGGCCCACAGATTGGACTTGCTCTGCATACCCGCATTAATGGCGGCAAGGACTGCCGCAGTGCTAATGCCTCCGATGGCTGACATGAATGCCAGCTTCGGCAGAGAACCCTGCATTTCGCGGCGAACGAGATTCAGGAAGGACATAAGTGCGATGTCTTCCGTTCATACTTTAACAAGACGCTCACGCCGGCCCAGCGATGCATTTGTTTAACATTATAATGCAATTGCTCTACGTTCTGCGACGCCATTCGACGCGGCGTGATGGTCCGGTGAGCAACAGCACCGGCAGCACGACCAGCGGAGTAGTGGCAAGCGCTAAGAGAAATGTTCCGAAAAAACCTAATCGGCGGTCTATGCCGCATAGCCCGGTTAGGGCGCAGAAAGCTACGTAGATACTGGCCTCGAGCATGGACCCGGTCTCGCAGGTCGAAAGCTATGGGACATCGGCTCACTGCATTTGATTGGCTGGCATCCACCCGCGCAAGTCAGCGGGTGGATTGGGAATGCTGGACACCCTCGGTAGTGCCCGTCGACCGAGAGTCCCACATTTCCTTTTGAGCCTTGATGAATTCACGATAGTCGGGAGGATTGAAATCAAGGAGAGTCCCGCCCGAAGCAAAATGCTGAACGAAAGCTTTGCCGATCGCGTAAGTCGCCCCAGCCGACAGGACAGGCATCACAAGGCCGGATACCAACATTCCAGCAATTGGCACGGCCTTGAGCATGCTGGCGGCGCCGATCCCGCTCGTAGCCGGAATCATCGATCCTGCCAAACTCGCTATCAGTGCTTTACCCCTGTTTTCGGAGAATGACACGCCATAGACTTGCGAAATACGACGCAGCATCTGGATCTGCAGCCCACCTACCGCAACGGCGTCAACAAAGGGAAGCGGGATCAGACCGGCGACCCCTGCCCAGATCGCAAATCGATCGATTAACTTTGAAGCCAATGCATCGCGTTGCTCGACGGTCAGCTCGGGCGTGGCTTCGCCTTGCTCCGCATTCACGGATGCATCTGATTTTTGTGCCATAGCGGATCCTTTCTCGTCATTCCCTGGGCCGGGTTCGGGACTTGATTGAGGCAATCTAATATTCTAAACGATATCATGCTGGTTAGGTCATGCCAAGCACCCGCAATAGCGATAACCTTGGCGAGTGGAACGACCAACCAACGCAATAATGATGCTCTTCTTGGACGCAACCAATTTCGAAGGCAGGCTGCGTCCTCTCTTGGCAACGCGAATGCGGGCTGTTGTATCGGAGGCCTCAGATGCGGTCGATTGGAAATATGAAGACCACGCTTGAAAAGCGACGCGCTTGGAAGCCACCAGTCATAACAATCTTGGCAATCGGCTCTGAAACAAAAACGTCACGCGAGAACGGTCGCAGCGTAGAAATTTCAAGTCCTGCCCGAGCGCAATTTGCTCAGCCACAACCGCCCGCAGCGCCCACGACGAAGCTTGGATTCTCTTTCGAGATGTCCTTTCCGCTATCCGCTCGCACAGAAAGTTAGATTTCATTCTTGAATTGATATCTGGTGGGTTGGGTCGACGAAGCTCGATCAAACCGTAATTGCAGTAAAATCGAATCGGCAATTCGAGATATCGAAACTCGCAACTCTCGATCAACTTCGACTGCGACAATCGTAGAACTTTTCCCGTTCGTCCGAAATTTAACCCGAATGCGCACAATACGGCCCTGATCGGCCGCCCGTGCCTTTCATTGCTTCCCAACCAAACGGGTTCGCCGGATGGCGTAACGAAAAGATTTCAATTATACTGTGCAAGAAGCTATGTCGTCACCGAGTATTCACAAGGGTTGACGATGTTGAAAGTTACGATCAATAGCGTTCTTGTTCAAGACAACGAACCGACTGTGGCCGAACTCGATGGTGGCGTCGTTATTTTGAGTGTGCGCGCAGGTTCGTATTTTGGTTTCAACGACGTTGCAACTGAAATCTGGGAGATGCTCGCCGAGCCTTGCCGCGTCGGCGAAATCTTCGATGCGCTCTCGGAACGTCACGAAGTCGACGGCAAAACTTTGACCCATGACGTCACGCCCTTCCTGCAAAAACTTATCGATCAGGGGCTGGTACGGATCATTGATCCCGGCAAAGTACCATGAAGATAGACACGATGCGGCGAATCTATCTGCGGGAGGCGATCGCCATGCTCTTGTTGGCACGCATCGCAGTCCGTTTTGTGCAACCCGCACATATTTTTGCGTGGGCCAGCCGGCCGCCCCGCCGCATCCGGCGCTTCGCGGCAGATGAAGCGAGCTGGGTTATCTGGGCAATTGAGGAGATCTCTGCGAGGCGCTGGATGGATGTTCATTGTCTGGCGCGGGCGCTCGCAGCGCACGCAATGCTTCGCCGGCGCGGAATTGCGAGCCGGCTTTGCCTTGGCGTTGCCCGTGAAGGCGGCGAGATACTTGCACATGCGTGGGTCGAGACAGGCGACAATAGATTTGTCGAAGGTACCGACGCCGACGGATATACCCGCCTCGCCGCGTTTGGAGGAGCATTACGATGAGGTATTTGCATTTCCCATGAGCGGGATCGGTGGATTGGTACGGCTAGACGATCAGAATGTTACCCGGCACGAGCTGGCACGGGTAGCGAATACACTCGGTCAATACGGTCCTGATCGATCCGATATTATTGTTATCGGAAAAGTCGGCCTCGTCCACGTGCTGATGCGCATGACTCCCGAGGATCGTTTCGACAGCCAACCGTGGCGCGGCGCGAGCGGATCGCTGATTACGGCGGATGTCCGGCTCGACAATCGCGATGACGTACTCGCCTGGATTGGAATTTCGCGACAGGACGCGAGCACGTGGCCTGACTCGCGTGTGCTCCTGACAGGGTGGGAAAAACTTGGCGACGATATTTGGCCGATGCTGCGTGGACCTTTCGCAGTTGCAATCTGGGACCCGCGCAGTCGGGCTTTAACCCTCGCGCGCGACCATCTCGGACTAAACGTGGTGATGTGGCACCGAAGCGAGCGATTGTTCGCCTTCGCAACTATGCCAAACGGCCTGTTCGCACTGGATAGCGTGCCGCGTGAATTGAGTGAGGAGAAATTCGCAGATTTTCTCGTGCTCAATCATGCCGACCACGCGACGACCATGTATCGCAATGTCTTTCGCCTCCCACCGGCGCATTACATGCGGGTGAAGCATGATGGCTCGACAAGGCAGCACCAATACTGGTCGCCGGACAAGATAAAGACCGTCGCACTTCCTTCCGATGCAGACTATGCGGATGGGCTGCGCGAGCGGCTCGATTTGGCCGTGCGCCGGCAGATGCGGAGCGCCCACCCTATCGGTTCTCTGCTCAGCGGCGGACTCAACTCCTCGTCGGTCGCTGTACTTGCCGCGCGCGCACTCGCCGAGAGGAACCAGCGACTTATTGCATTTACGGGTGTGCCACGGCGCGGTTTTGCTGGTCCGGTACCAACCGGCCACTATGCTGACGAGACACCGTATGTCGAAGCAATTCAAAGAACGGCTCGCAATATTGACGTTACATACGTCCAAGACAATGAACCTAATGACTTTGCGGAACTTGATCGCATCTTTCTCGCGCTGGAAGGGCCCATCCGCAATCCAACTAATCTCGGTTGGGTTTTGACAATTCTACGGCTTGCACGCGACCAAGACCGACGTGTCCTGCTCGGCGGGCTGTTTGGGAATTACACCATAAGTTGGGATGGCTGGTCTCAAGCAGCCACTCACTTGCTGCACGGGCGACTGCTCACGGCCTATCGTCAGTGGCAACTATACTATCGCCGTACATCCTATTCGCGCTGGGTAGCGTTGCGAAAGCTCTTTGTCGAGCCGCTGGTTCCGGCGTGGTTTGGTGATTGGGCCGATCGCCGCCGCCACCCGGCCCGGATTGCCGCCTGGCAAGATCACGCACCGATCCGCCCCGATTTCGCCGCCGCAATGGACGTCGATGCCCGCGCGCAAGAGTTTGGACATGATTTTCTTTATCGTATTCGGCAAGACGAACGCGTCAGGGGGCTTACACAAATTGACTATATTGGCGATTGGCATGCGGCGGAAAAAGCGGTAACCGGTGTTGAAGTACGCGATCCGACCGCTGACATTGACGTAATCTCTTACTGCTTTGGCGTTCCACCGCAGCAATATCTTGTCGAAGATATAGATCGCTCACTGATCCGCCGCGCTATGTGGGGCATGCTTCCGGAAATCGTGCTAACCAATCGCTTGAGGGGCCTGCAAGCGCCAGACTGGTACGAAATGCTCGAACGCCAACGTGACGGTCTCGCGCACCAAATCGCCGAGATTTCTGAATCTTCATTGGTGAGCCGAATCATCGATTTGGTGCGGCTTCAGAACGCGATCAAGGAATGGCCGGTCGGCGACTGGTATTCTGCCAAAGTCTTTCAGGAATATAACCTTGCGCTCACGCGCGGCGTAGCCGGCGGTCGGTTCCTTCGCTGGTTCGAATCGGCGAACAGGTAATCTGAGATTACCTGCCAGCCGTCAGGAGCGCCTAAATTCAAGTGGTAGCTTAGCGATAGTTAAATGGCGCTTCCCGTCTCGCAAACCACAGCACCATAGCCACAACAGTTCAATACAACGAATATGTTCTCACGCATTGCATGGGCGACTGCGTTACCCCCAAATGCAATCGTTGCAATCGTGGGTCAAAGTTACGGACGCAAGCACATGACGGCGCCTAATTCCTGTGAGAGTTGCGTTGATTGTTGCGAGCTTCGCTATCTTTGCTCTACCCTCGCGCCTTAAGGTTGGAGTACGCGCAAATTCAGCCTCCAACAACAATTTCCATGGAGATGGAAATGAGCAGCGAAATTCTGGATATAGCCGCAGTATTGAATCGCATTTTGGAGCGTGCGGCACAAAACCTCACGATCGAAAAATTGCTGCTTCAACTTAATCTTGATCCCAGCAACATTACGTTCGACGCTGTCCTCCATCGCCTCGTGGACGTCGCGATCGCTAACATCAACATTGCGAACATGTGCGCCCTTGTAGGTGCGGCTTTCTATGCTGCGACTTTTCTAACGCCAACAATGGTGCGGCTGCGCATTTTTGGCATTATCAGTGCCATCTTCTTCATGGCGTATGGATTGATTGGAGCGGTAACCACAACATTTCTGATGTACTTGTTTTTGTTTTTCGTCAACAACCTGCGTCTTTTTCAGATTCTCAAGATCCTCAAGAAAGCGCGGATCGCTGCGGAAGGTGACCTGTCCATGGACTGGCTCAAGCCCTTCATGAACCAGCGCAACTATCGTACAGGTGACATCATTTTCCGGAAAGGGCGGCCAGCTAATGAAATGATGTTAATAACCACCGGGAAATTTCTGGTGACCGAAATTGGCATTGAACTTCTGCCGGGCCAGCTCATGGGTGAACTTGGCTTTCTCACAAAAAAGAACAAGCGAACGCATACGGTCAAATGCATCGAGGATGGAGCGGTTCTGACGATCAGCTATGACCGCCTGCTTGAAATCTATTTTGAATACCCGGATTTCGGATACTATTTCCTCCGTCTCTCCAGCGATCAACTCCTCGAGAACAATGCTCGTCTTGAAAAGAACATCGAACAATACAAAGTCAGGCTGGAAGCCGCTGCCGAAACGAACACGCAGTGAGATTTGAGCTGGGGATTTGGCATGCTGCGTGCCGACAAATTTCATTTATCGAGGATTTCAACAATCAAGACGTGCGGCCAACTCCTTGGCCAACTCACCTTCTCGCCGCGGGAGCATGGCCACCGCGTGATTGCGGAAACTGGTACCGAAAACGCCGCGGCACTAAGTCATATGTCACAATGCTATGAAAACAACTGAATCCATTGCCAAGCCAGTGTCGGGTCTACTCAAGATGGCGATACCCGATCAGGTCGGGCTTCCTTGAAGTGAAGCCAAAAAGCGCAAATATTCCCGTCATTTCAGCCACCAGCTGTAAATCTCAGGCAAGAATACGATAACATTTGCTGCAAGCAATTCGCCGTACCGCAATTCGACGGAAAGGCAGGTGGCTAATGCGACAGATCATGACGGTTGCAACAATGAAAGGTGGCAGCGGAAAGAGCACGATCGCGAGTTGCCTCGCCGTTCATTGGCAGTTGTGTGGGCGACCTACAACAATCATTGATGCAGATCCGCAGCGCTCCATCGCACGACTGGCGTCGCGTGAACGGGCGCTCGGCGGCGTGACGGTCGTAGAAAACGCCTCGGAAGACGCATGGAAGACCGCACGCCATTTGTCGCGTGCGGGCGGCCAAATCATCATCGATACACCGGGATTTCGCTCCGAGGCCACATTGGCGTGCATTGCTGCAGCTGACTTTCTTCTCGTTCCGGTCAAGGCGTCACCGCTGGACATAGACCGCATGCTGGATACTCTCAATTCCCTCATTGATGGCGCCGGCAGCCAGCGACCGACCTTCCGGTGCGTCCTCACTCAGACAACCCGGGATTCCGTTATTGCCAAGCACATCCGTGCTGAATTGATCGAGGCCGGGTTCCCCGTGCTAAAGAATGAAATGACCAATCGCGTGATCTATGCGGAGGCAGCGCTCTGGGGTGCAACGCCGAGTCTAATCGAAAAATCGGGAACCGCCGCGCGGGAAATTGCCGCGATCGCCGACGAAATCGATGACATCATAGGCGTCAGGCGGGCGGCCTAACGATGAATAAGAAAAAGCTGCCCAAGGCAATCAGGCCGGCAGACGCCAGATTGGCAGAACCTGTTCAGGTTGCGCCGAAGTCAACTCCGGTGCGTTCAAGAACTGCGCATGCCTCGGCCAAGAGAACAGCCCCGCCTGACACGACCGAGGCGCCCGATACGGATCGCCGAGGCGTTGCGATAGGAATAGTTAAGCGCTTCTCGTTGTGGTCGGGAGCTGCCGGAATTATTCCGCTCCCGTTCGTTGATCTAGCTGCCGTTGGCGGGCTGCAACTTCAGATGCTTCGTCGCATTTCGCAGATTTACAACGTTCCATTTTCAGAAAACCGGGGTAAAGCACTTATCGCCAGCCTTGCAGGAGCAATGATCCCGGCAACCAGCGTGATCGGTGCAGCGAGTGTTGCGAAAGGTGTACCTGTCATTGGAACAGCCGTTAGCGCGATTGGTATGCCAGCCTTGTCGGCTGGCGCCACCTATTCGATTGGCATGGCATTCATTGAACATTTCGCTTCCGGTGGGACATTTCTCGATTTCAGCCCATCTGAATATCGCGCGTTTCTCAAGGCTCAAAAAGTGCCGCGTGACAACCGGTCTCGATCCGCAAAGGACTGAAATCGTCCCGACGCGAAGCATCAGGCTTTTTTCCCAGGCTTAGTTCTGTTGCGTCGGAGTCATGCACCTCCTCCGTGCAGGAGGCTTGTTCGACAAAGGCAGGGTAATGGCCGGTGTGATTGTGGAACGTTGTTCTCTGACCGTTCCGGAATTCTGCACAAATTGGGCCCGATTCGGATTGGGATGCCCCGAAAAGGCACAACTCGCAGATGCATGGTCGGGATGTCGTGTTGGGGCCAATTCTTTGGCCATTCAACGGGCTTGCCCGCGCCCCATGACCATCGTTAACCTTAAGGCCGCGTTACTTTCGGTATCTCCCTTAATCGCTTGACGCGATCCAATGGGGGTGCCGATAAGTTTGAAATAGTGTTCCGGGGGGTTAGTCTATTATGCATCCATTTCGTATATTTTGCGAGCTTGGATGCGTCGCGCTGGTAGCGGGCTGCGCCTCGGTCATCAGCAACGAGCCGATCAACAAGCCGCTCACTGCGATCCCAATAGAAACAATTCAACCCGACGGCAATAACCAATCTCCTTACAAGGATACGGCCGTTGCGCTCGCGTTTTCTGGCGGCGGCATGCGGGCTGCGGCATTTTCGTTCGGGGTGCTCTCCAGCTTTAGCGAAAGCAAAATCATGACGCCCCACGGCGAAGCATCGCTGGGGGACCGCATCGATTTCGTATCCGGTGTTTCCGGCGGCTCCGTGCTTGCCGCATATTATGGCCTCAAGAAAAAAGCTGCACTTGCGGATTTCAAACAGCGCTTCCTGCTGCGAAATGCCGAGGAGTCGCTGCAGACCGATCTCAGCCTCGTCAATCTCGCGCGCGGATTGGATGGCGGCATCAATGACGCGACGCGATTTCCGCGCTGGCTTGATGCCAATCTGTTCCATGGCGCAACCTTCGGGGATATGAGCAAAACGCGACCAAAAGTCTGGATCAACGCCTCCGATATCTACAGCCGTACTCCATTTGTGTTTGGCTCGGCGACTTTCGGTGCATTATGCAGTGATTTTTCGAGCTATCCTGTATCTATGGCGGTTGCAGCTTCGGCCGCTGTGCCCGTAGTGTTCGCGCCCGTCGTAATACAAAACTATCATGGTTATTGTCCGGCTCATTTGTCTAAATTCATCAATCGCATTCGGGATGACGCCAATGCGCCACCATTGATCAAGTCATATAGCGATGCGCTTGAGCGCTATCACACTGGCCAGGTTCACTACGTCAAACTTCTCGACGGCGGTTTGGTAGATAATTACGGGTTGGCTGGGCTTACAATCGCGCGTTTGGCTTCGACAACGCCGTACGGGCCAATGACGCCTGCAGAGGCGGTTAAATTGCGACGCCTGCTGTTTTTAGTGGTCGACGCGGGCCTTGCGCCATCGGGCGATTGGTCCAAGACCGTTGCAGGACCTCGCGGCATTGCGCTTATTATGGCCGCATCCGATACGGCGACCGGCGCCGGCGCAATTCAAAGCTATTCTACCTTCGATGACACCATGGAGGGATGGCGCAAGAGCCTGACCAAATGGCGCTGCAGCTTATCCGCGGCCGATCGCAAGCGTTATGGCGCGGGGCCTCGGTGGAACTGCAATGATGTAAAGTTCTTTATCGGCCGGATCTCTTTTGATCAATTGGGACCAGATCGCGCTGTACAACTCAATGCAATCGAGACCCGCTTTGTGTTGCCGCCGGAGCAGGTCGACATGTTAATTGAAGCCGGCCGCGACGCTCTGCACACCAATACGATATTCAATGCCTTCCTCGACAGCATGAAAATTGCGCGACCAGGACCGGTGGTGGCGAATTTCGCGCCGCGGCAGTCTCATAACCAGTAAAGTGCGATCACTAACGGGGCTGTACGCGAAGGCTTCCGGCCGACTGTGGACTGGGTGTAACTATGCTTCCGGAGGTGGCGGCGTATTCTGGTCGGCCGCCCGGCCTGGATCACGAACAATACCGTAGAGCGCGAGATGATTCCAGATAAACAACACAATAATTGCGCCTACAATCATGCTAATAGGATCTGCGAGCTGATTTGGTTCAATCCAGCCAATCCACCGACCGACATAGGTAGCTAGAGTTGCGCCAGCAATTCCGAGCACGGTGGTCAGGATGAAGCCGTGCGGCGTGTTTCGGCCCGGATACAAAAATCGAGCAATAAATCCGATGATTACGCCGATCAGGATGACTACCATAAAACCTGGCATTTTGGTCTCCTTAAACCTGCTTAAATCATAGATCGCTCCTGATCCAGCCTGTAATCGAACTGTTGGAAATTTATACAAACTCACAGCACAGACCAAGCGGCAAACCTCCAAAATCCGTGTCATTGACAGGTAGCTGATGGCCGGATTAGCAGCTATCTTGGGGTTGACAATAAATACGCTATTTGCAGACCTGAAGCTTCATACGAAAGTCGCCTCGGGCGGAGGGGAATGGGGGCATCATGAGCAAGAAACCTTCAAAGCCGGGAAATACTCCGATTGTCGATGACCGCGGTTTGGCATTCACTGTCTACATTTTATTCTTCTTCGGGTATTTCACCGGTATCACCTCGTTAATCGGCATCATGATTGCGTACTTGCAGAGCCGCTCCGTCAGTTCTGAACTAGGAAGCCACTTCACCTTTCAAATAAGGACGTTTTGGATCGGGGTTCTTTGCCTGGTTGTTGGTGGCCTCCTTTTAGGTATTGGCGTTGGTATTTTCATTCTTTTGGCCGGGCTATTCTGGTCGCTCATGCGAAACGTGAAAGGTGTTTTGGCTCTCAATCGCAATGAACCAATTGCAAACCCAGACTCGTGGTTGTTTGGCGACTAGGAGAGGTTGAGGGCGATGATCTATCCATCGGCGCGGCGCCTGGGTGTTGAATGACGCCTATTTATCCTCCGATGTAACCTTGGCCGATCGGCCGGGGTTACGTTTGGGTCAAATGGCAATTCGGAATTCGACCCGAATGTGCTCAACACCGGAAGATACTCCACTGAGCTCGTTGCGAGGTGGCATTAGGCCGCCATCTTTTGCCGGATGCGTTCCGTTCGGGCCCGCAAAATAATCATATAGAGGACCTGACGGATACTCATTCGCTGAAGATGGCGATGCCCATGATCGCCAGAATTATCGGCAAAATCCAATTTCAACAGAGCCGTGTAACCTATTCAGGGCGATTCCGATGCCGCCCGCGCCAAACAGCGCAACGACGTGCAACTCGCGAATATTGATATCCCGGCGCAACAACCAAGTCCCGCAGCGGCACGCAACATCTGCAACCGCGCTGCATTCGGATACCACCTGATGAAGAGCAGAGACAAATTATGAACCTTGTGTGATCTCGCTCACAAATGTTTTGCGCGGGCCGTACCAATTGTTCCTCCAAACGGTAACCCCGAGCAGGAGGCTCACATGAGCAAAACATTGTCCATTCTGACGGCGGCTGGGCTGATGGGCGTTCTCGTCACGGCCACAATCGCTCCGAGCAAAACGGTCACAGACTTTGGAGCTGTAAAATACCGCCATGGCAATACGATCCTGGTCCACGGTCTTCATGTGGCACTGCCATATGGCGTCAAGGACTTTCCGGCGGAGATAGTGCCGCTGCCCTGACCACGCCAGCAATGGTGTGGATCATGGCCAGTGACCGCAAACGCATGAGCATCGGCCTCAAAGATGAGGGCGATTTGTCTGCGTGATATGATAGATTTTGGCGTTGCCCTGCAGACTGATGCTGGATCCAGGTCCGCGATAGTGGCCGCGTAGATGTGCCGTCAAGGACCCGTATATTTACGCACGTAGCCCGAAGCGAACGCCAGCCTATTGGCCAAAATATCCGTAATCGCGGACATCATGGACGGTTCCAGCGTTGTGCGCAAATCGACTAGCATCCGATCTATGGACGCTAAATCGAGTTACAATTTTTACGAACGATTGCCGGTCTTTCGCGATTTCAGCCGAGTTGCGGATCCAGCGTGGTTCCGGCCACTACCCGACGACTGGGTAGTCGGCGTAGCCGACGTCGTGCAATCGACCAAAGCCATCCGCGAAAATCGCTACAAGGCTGTGAACATGGCAGGCGCCTCAGTAATTGCGTCGACCGCCAACGCATTGAAGGGTCGCGATTTCCCATTTGTATTCGCTGGCGACGGTGCAAGTTTTGCCGTACCGGGTGCCGATGCAGTCTTGGCTCGCCGAGCGTTGGCCGAGACAGCGACCTGGGTCAAGGAGGACCTAGATCTTGCCTTGCGGATCGGAATGGTATCAGTCGCCGATATCCGCGCGCAGGGCCATGACGTTCGCGTCGCCCGTTACTTGCCGTCTGAGAACATCAGTATTGCTATGTTCTCGGGTGGCGGCATGGCATGGGCCGATGCCGCGATGAAGCGCGGTGAGATCTCGATAGCGCCGGCCGCCACCGGAGCACATCCTGACCTCTCCGGACTATCCTGCCGCTTTGAGCTGATACCATCCAAACGTGGACATGTACTTTCACTCGTCGTGATACCCGGATCACGGGCCGGTCCAGACGGTTTCCGTACCGTCGTTGAGGCGATTGCCCGCATTGTTGACAGGACGCCTGACGCTTCACGTCCGGTTCCTGGTCAGGGGCTAAGGTTAAAATGGCCTCCGCAAGGTTGCGACCTAGAGGCGCGTGCCTTGCGGCGAGCCAGTGAATCGATCCGTGTGCGTAAGGCCAAAATATTGGTGATGACGTTTTTTTATTTTCTCATCATGTGGACCGGCGTGCGTATCGGCCGCTTTATCCCGCAGAAATATATCCGCGAGGTCGTCGAAAATTCGGATTTCCGCAAATTCGACGATTCGCTTCGCATGGTTCTCGATTGCACGCCGGAGTTGGCAACGGAAATCGAGGAGTATCTGAAGGCGGCGATGGCCAAGGGTCTGGTGCGCTACGGTACTCACCGCCAGGACGCAGCAATGATGACTTGCTTCACACCATCGGCTTCAAATCCAAACCACGTACATTTCATCGACGGCGCAGAGGGTGGTTATGCGGTCGCAGCAAGTGTGCTCAAGGAAAACAGCTTGCGCGAGTGATGTTCTCGGGTATGTGCCTGTGATCGCGCTGTTCAGAATCGATCATATTTTCGCATGACCAACCCCGGGTAGCCGATGTTTCAACACTCCTACTTCAATCTTGCGGCATGCGTTTCATCGGATTGCGGATTTTGATCTGTCGTCCAAGCCACGCGCTTATAATCGAATCCAGTCTCGATCGTCGGTTTTACGATGGCGAAGAATGGTGAAATATCGAAGTCCCGCGGAGTGTAAAGCGAATGGTGGCGGATGTGCATAATTTCGCGCCGGCTCGGCTCATTGGCCAATATGACCTCAGGCAGAATCGGATAGTTCACCGATTGAAACGCCTGCGCGATCAAGCTCGAACAGATTGCACGTGTCGGTTCACCGGACCCAAGTGCAATCATGCGGCGCCGCCAAGACGCGGGAACCGGTGGTTGCGGCATGAGGTAGCGCAACAGATCGATAATATTTTTTAGATCATAAGAATAGCCGATGCGTTCCACAACAAATCGAATGACCTTCGCACGATCCTCATGGCTCAATCCGACCGGACGGCAAATTCGGGTGTTGTGCGTCGCGAATTTTGACAGCGGCGATGCAATCACACCTTCGCCAAGTTCAGCCTCCACGAGCACAAGTGCTTCGCCATCGCGCTCACCAAGATTGGCACCGAGCCCGACATACAAGGCCGCATGCGACCAGGTTGATCGTGTGAGATATCGGATGGCGGAATTGATATTCGAACGGGATCCTTCGACCAGCAAGACATCTGCTGGCCTTATGATCATGGCGACGAGTTCCGGTCGCGCCGCGGCATATGGAACGTAGCCGCTCGTCGGTTTGGACACCTGATGTGCGAGGAGTTTTCCCACCCACTCGAGCGCGCGAGATGTGACCGACATGACACTCCAAATCCTCAATAGACGACATCAACGACGTTTGGATTCGCGCGCCTGTTTGCAATACGATATTACTGCACCGAGCTTTCAGTAAAGCGGCCAGTTGCGTCCGTACTACGCGAAAGCAGATAACGATTCGCCGAACTATGCTTCTGGCTCCAGGAAATGCGGCGCCGACGCAGGACCTATATGGTCTCTTCCGGCCCGTAATTACAAATTGTAAGTTCTGTCACCGCGTCGCGGCGTAACCGGATGCGCCGCCGCATAAATCAAGTATGAAATCCACGCTTTGGGGGCAGCCATGTCGATCACCTTCGTGAACCGAACCAGCGGGGTTGCTATCGGGGGACGTATCGCGGAAAGTCGCCGCCAACCCTGCTGGCAAAATTTTGCGGCCCAATACGAAATTACATTCACGGGCTAAGTCGCATGTATTCTATTTAGCTCGTCATTTAGCCGCGCGAGTAAGTCATAATGAATCAAACAGTTCGTAGCATCGGTGGCGGGCTGGTGGCCTCTCTTTTGTCGCTTGCCTACTGCTTTTCGTATGGAGCACTGATCTTTGCAGGCCCTTTGCAGCCATTTCTGGCGCAGGGCGTGGCGTCTGCGTTGATCACTGCGGCGGTGACAGCGATCCTGGTCGCGGGGATGAGCAGCTTCCGTTTTGCGATCGCTGGTCCTGACAGCAATACCGCGGCCCCCTTGTCGTTGGTGATGGTCAATCTGGCGCCGACTGTCGCGACGATGCCGGCAGCAAATGGCCTCGCACTTGCCCTGGCCAGCCTCGGTGTAGCGACGATACTCACCGGACTTGCCCTATTCTTTCTCGGCTGGAAGCGGTTGGGCAAAATGATCCGATTTGTACCCTACCCGGTGGTCGCCGGATTTTTGGCAGCGACAGGGTGGCTGATGTTCGCTGGCGCCGTCAAAATGGTGACTGGAATATCGCTGTCATTTCAGACATTAGGGGCGTTCGCCGAGCCTCATACACTTGTTGTTCTCGGAGCCACGGCACTATGGGCGACGGCGCTTTGGTTCCTGACTGCACACTGGAAGCATCCCATTGTCCTGCCCGTGGCGCTGGTTTCAGCAGCGGCGGCGACGCACGTCGTATTGGCCGGCGCGTCACTGAATCCGACCGTCGAGTCCGCACTGATGTTCTCGCTACCGGGCGGTCTGCATCCGGTCGTCCCACTGTTGAGCGGAGACTATTTCCGCATCGACTGGAGCGCGCTCGTGCCAGCGGCAGGCGACATGTTTGCCGTCTCTGTTCTCGCAATTCTAACCATCCTCCTCAACTCGACGAGCATTGAGCTTGCTACCGGCGCTGAAGCTGATCTCGATCGTGAACTGCGGGTACAAGGTCTCGCAAATATTGCGTCCGCTGCGTTGGGTGGGTTCGTTGGCTACATTTCAGTGAGCCGTACGCTTGTGAATATCGCGGCGGGTGGCGCCACCCGGCTCTCAGGAATGGTGGTCGGACTGGTGGCTCTGGCTGTCTTGTTCGCCGGCGGCGACGTCCTTTCCTACATTCCGCGCTTTGTTTTGGGCGGCCTGCTGCTCCAACTCGGTGCACGGTTGATTTGGGACTGGGGCATTAAAAGCTTCCGCGTATTGCCGCTATCTGACTGGCTGGTTGTCGTCGCAATTGTGCTGTTGACTTACAGTGCAGGCTTTCTGCAGGCGCTGTTTTTCGGAATCCTGGCCGGCTGCGTAATTTTTGCGGTGGATGTGAGCCGTATCCGCGTGATCCGCCATCAGTTTGGATTGGATGAGCGCTCGTCTTCACTGGTTCGTTCCCACGAAGAAAATTCGTTTCTTCTGGAACATGGTCGACAAGTTCAGGTTCTGGTCCTTTCGGGCTATGTGTTTTTCGGCTCTGCCAACTCGCTGCTTGAGCGCGTGAAAACGTTGACAGCAGAAGGAAAACCCAGCGTCATAATATTTGATTTCTCGGGTGTCACTGGCATTGACTCCTCAGCCGGCGCATCCTTTGCGAAAATTCGAACGTTATTGATGAAGAATGGCATTCAGCAGGTGATGGTCGCCGTGTCAGCACAATCCGCCGCAATTCTGAATGCCAGCGCAGGCCTCGGAGAGAATATTTGCAGTTATGATCACCTGGATGCGGCCCTGGAGGCGGCGGAAGAAGAAATTCTAAGGACTTACGACGCGCCGGCCAGCTTGAAAGGTTCGATGGTCGACTGGTTAGCCGATGTAATCGGCTCGCGCGAGCGTGCACAGGAGCTTTTCGGCCTCATGACACCGGCGTCTTGTGATGCCGATTTGTACCTGTGTCATCAGGGCGATCCTACTGACAGCCTTTTGTTCATTGAGCGCGGCCCGGTCAGCGTCACTCTGGACCGGGGCAAGCAGGAGACACTACGGGTGCGCGTGTTCGGAGCGCACACGCTGGTTGGCGAGGTCGGCTTCTTCCTCGAGACCCCGAGGTCTGCCAATCTACTCGCGGGACCCAATGCAGTCATATGGTCGCTTGGCCGAGAGGCATTCGATCAATTTGTAACAGCTCACCCCAGGGCAGGTTTGGCGCTCGCCAGTTACGTCATTCGCCAGCTATCCGAACGCCTGTCTTTTTCCAACCGTCAAAATACTGCGCTTCAGCGTTAATGTTGAAAGTCAGAAAAACATTGACGAAAAAACCCCCGCCAGCTGACTGCCGGTCTTGGGTTGCGTCGATCTGACAGCCCGCCTGCGGCCAACTGCTGTTGAAAACGGCCCAGGCGCAGACACGCTGTAAGTCTGTTCAAATGACAGCGAAATCCTCAATCAATTCTATTTGCTGTAATCGCAGTTAGAATGGCTAGAGCTGACGTGAGCGCCCGACAATGAGACCCCTTGCGTCGGCCTTTCGCCAATATCACTAGGAATTTCGATCTGCCCCGACAGGATTTTGCGCGACTAATGGTATGCAGATGAGCGCACAAGGATACGTATAGGTTCCCGCATTTACTCTCCCTGCCCGCCCCACCGCTTCCAATACGTCATCGGAAACGTCATCGTCGAAGATCTCATTTTTTGTCCGCTGGAGTCGGCTGGCGGTGTGACTCATTGCATTAATCCTTGGTTGGAGCTGACAGCTGCTACATTGTAGCAATTGTGCACGTTTATGCAGGCCAAACACTACTCCACTACCGCTCTATTGGTAGGGTCAAACCCTGCTGGCAGATATAAAATTTTTATATGCATGACTCGATAGGTCCAAGTGTGTGATCGCATCCAATTAATTATGTGAACGCATATCAATTCAAATTCGTTCGAGGCGGTATTGTTACCCTCGCTTGCAACTGAAAAATCATGCAACTAGGATACCAAACAACGCGGGACGGCAATTGTGCCGGATCCCCTTCATGAAGGAGGGCTGACCGTGGCCATTTTGAGAAAGAGCGCAGACGCATGTGCACCCGGAGTGGATCCTCCTGGGAAGGACAAGGTAGTTGATTTTACATACACAAGTGATGCCCTCGCGCAATTGATCGTCGATATCTGGGTCAACAAGGACGTCGAAAAGAAACTATTGAAAGAAAATATTGGAGAAAGAAAAAAACACGCGAAAGAATTGCTCGCGTCGGAGGGGTACTTTCTGGCTAACCCTGTCGTGATCTCGGAAAAGGAGTACAGAGATCACTTTAGACAGGAAGCCGACAATGAAATCGTGTTTGTAGTGCCGGACCACGAGCGAACGACACAACCAGTCATAGGCCGATCGCTCCTGGATACGGCCAAGTTGCTGATGGCCGTTACTCCGAACGGAATCTAGCGCGGTTGCAATCCGGTCTGACGCGAGTGAGGTGGTGTGTCCGCTTTCTAGGTCGCAGCGCCGATGATCGTGGTTGAACTTGCGGGAGTGGGAGGTATCAAATGACACAGTTGGTCACGGAGTGGGTCAACGTCACGGGCGACATTTCGATCATCGCGCGCGAGTCGGGTGAAGTCTGGTTTCATACCCTGGGCGGAATGAAAATGGATGTAGATCCATTTGCGGCTCCGATGACCGGCGCGGGTGCGACGGGCAGCACGGTTCGGCTGCTCGATGGGGCGATAAATCTCGGATTTGCCGGAGTTGAAAAGCGCCTCGCGCACCCCGAGCCGAATCTCGCCGGATACGTTGTCGCACTGGTCGGCGCCTATCACACCTCCGTCGACACACCTCGAAATCTCCGACGCGCCGGAAAGCGCTTTGAAGAGCTGGGGAGGCCTGAGGTTACGGCCTACCTTGAAGAGCGTGCGCGCGAGGAGACCGGTCACGACAGGCTTGCACTCAAGGATCTGCGCGCGCTGGGTGTCCCCGGCGAGCTTCTCGTCGCGAACTTCATCCCGGAGGGCATCAAGCCGCTCTGCAAGCGCTTCGATGATCTTTGCGCCCAGGACTATCCGATCGGCTCCATCGGCTATTCATACTGCCTGGAGCGCATCGCCGCTCTGAAGGAGCAGACCGATATCGAGAAGGTCCAGGCGATGTGCCCGAGTGGCGTCGACGCGACCCGCTTCCTCAGAAGTCACAGTTCCCTCGGAAGCGAAGCCTCGCACGTCGCAGAAACGATCGAATTCGTCGCGTCCCTTCCCGCGAATGACCGCATCAGGGTCGTTCAGGAGACTTATGAATCGACCTTGCTCCTGGCGGAGGGGTATAATCACGAGCTCCTCAAATCCGAGGCGGAGCTGCTCGAGGAGATTGAGCAGGCAATCGGAGAGCCACTGCCGTGTCTTCACGCTTCAGGGCCTTCGGACCGTCAAGCCGGCGGCGCTCGGCCCGCGGCGTAAGCTGAATAGCTCACCAGGCATCACAATCTGGCATGGTGTGAGGCGCGAGAAATGGTGCGCCGGCGTCGGCGCGCGTCCGATAGGATCGCGTTCTATGGGGCAATGGTGCGTTTGCGATTTCGAACAAGCAAGGGCTGCTTGAGGCCTCGCGATCGGCCACCATGGTTAACGCACCCGGCATTGGCGGGATCCCGCCGCTCGTATTTTCGATCGCGAATGTGTTGTGGTAGCCTGTATGACAGAAGGTCCCTTGATCCATAGCAACGAAGACGGTCACGGGCTCCCTGCCAAATAACTACGGCGGTAGGTAAAGGCCTTTGCAATGACGAGAACACCCGCCGACTTGGCCGAGTGGCTGGGTAGACACGGTCTAGGCCAGTACGCCCAAACCTTTGCGGAAAACAATATCGAATACTCCGTCCTTCCGGATTTGACAGAAAATGATCTCAAAAGCCTTGGAGTTTCTTCTCTAGGGCACCGCAAGAAGTTGCTCCGGGCCATTGAAGCGTTGGCGGAAGCGCGCAAGCCCGCTGCCCCAGTAGCTGCAGTTTCGAACGAAACGGTTGTGTCGCCCCCGCTTGCGCAACATCGCGATGCCGAATTCCGTCAGATCACCGTTATGTTCTGTGATCTGGTGGGATCAACCCAGCTCTCGGAGAAGTTAGACCCTGAGGATCTCCAGAAACTCATTGACGCATACCGGGTAGAATGCAGCACGGCGATCAGGCGTTATGGAGGCGAGGTCGCCCGCTATTTCGGCGACGGCGTGATGGCATTTTTCGGTTGGCCGCGCGCGCACGAGGATGACGCATCTCGTGCTGTTCGCGCGGCCCTGGAGATTGTTGCTGGCGTCACGAAGATTTCAGGGCCGGTCACCCTGGCTAGTCGGGTGGGTATTTGCTCCGGGCCGGTTGTTGTCGGTGAAATTGGAAACGGCGCATCCTCGTGGTCGATGGACGCTGTGGGAGAAACACCAAATATTGCCGCACGTCTGCAGAACCTTGCCAAGATCAACACGGTAATCATTTCGGAATCGACAAGACGTCTTATATCGGCAGCTTTCGATTTGAAGGACCTTGGCATACAGGAACTCAAAGGTGTAACCGAACCTGTCCATGTGTACCGCGTACGTTCGACAAAATATGCCGCCAGCCGGTTCGATGCTGCGCATGCCGGATCTCTCACTCCGCTCGTTGGACGTTCAAGCGAACTGAACTTGCTGCTCGATAAGTGGGAGAAAGTCAAAGAAGGGGACGGCCAGGTCATACTGCTTTCGGGTATGCCGGGGGTTGGAAAATCACGGCTTCTCCACGAATTGAAATCGCATATTCAGGAGAATCCGCACAATTTGTTGCACCATCAGTGTTCGCCTTATCACAGTCAGAGCGCATTCTTTCCTGTGATCGAGCAGATCGAACAGGCTGCCAACATTACAGCGCGCGAGGCCGATGCGGACAAGTTTGCAAAGCTTCAGGCGTACCTTCAGCCCTCGACCGGCAGCTCTATGGAGCCGCTCCTGCTGATTGCCGACCTGTTATCGATCTCCACCGAAAATCACGGCGAGCTGTCCGAGCTTACCCCGCAACAAATAAAAAACAGAACGATAAGTACGCTTGTTGACGTGCTTCTTGCATTTTCTTTGCAGCGCCCCACGCTTTGCATATTCGAGGATGCCCACTGGCTGGATCCATCGACTCTTGAGCTTCTTGAACTGATTATCAGACGAATTGACCACGCTCGTGTGTTACTTGTTGTGTCGTGCCGACCCGAATTCCGTCCCGCGTGGATGGCGCACGCAAACATCTCCATACACTCGCTCACGCGATTGTCGCAGTCCGAAGTGAAGGCGATGATTCGAGACCTCTTGCGGGGCAAGAGCATTCCCCAACAGCTGATCGACCAGATTATCGAAAAAGCCGATGGACTCCCGTTGTTCGTAGAGGAACTGACAAACAGTACATTGAGTGCGATTTCAAGAACTCGAGGCGATGTCGCGAGCCCAGAACAGGGGGCATTGCTCAAAGTTCCGGAGACGCTGAGCGATGCATTTATGGAGCGACTCGACAGCGTTGCGCCAAGTCGCAGACTTGCACAGATCGCAGCTGTAATCGGGCGCGAATTCTCCTACAATCTCTTGTCGGCTGCATCGCAAATTGACGAAGACGACATGCAATCGGCCCTGTCCCTGCTCGAACAGGCCGACATCATCTATCGAGTCGGCATTTCGCCTTTTGTCCGTTTTGCCTTCAAACACGTGTTGTTACGTGATGCAATCTACAACTCTTTGCTTAAGAGCAGGAGGCAGCAGATCCATGCAGATATCGCGACGATCCTGGAGCATGATTTTCCGGAGCTCGCCGAAAGCCAACCCGAAGTTCTGGCCTATCACTATCAGGAAGCAGGCAATCACAATCTGGCCATTCGTTGCTGGTTCGATTCCGGACAACGTGCGCTCGCGCATTCCGCCAACGTCGAAGCAATTGCCAATTTTCGAAAGGCCCTTCATCTGCTTAAAGCATTGCCTGAGACGCCAGAGCGCACCAAACAAGAAATCGACATTCAATTGGCTCTGGGGATACCGCTTATTGCCGTTCAAGGGTATGCGTCGGCGGAATCTCGCGAAGCGTTTGTGCGGGCTCGCTCGTTATGCCTGAAGCTCGGCAACATTCCCGAATATTTCCAAGCCTTGTTTGGGCTGTGGGGGTATTCCTGGATGGCTGCAAGGAATGATGACGCGCTCCGCATGGCCGATGAGTTCATGTCACGGTCCCGAGCGCTGTCTGATCCCGTGCTTCTAATGGTGGCCCATAGAGTCATGGGCAGCACGTTGTTGACTGCCGGGGACTTCCAGTCGTCGGCAAACCATTTCGCGGAGACAATCAGACTTTCGATCAGCAAAGGGGAACAGCGGCTATACAACCTTTACATGGTGGAGCCGCAAGCCGCCTCATTGCTGCTCCTGTCGTGGGACTTATGGTTCCTGGGCTATCCGGACCAATCTCTTTCGCGAGTTTCGGAAGGTCTTGCGTTGGCTCAGGATCTTGGTCACCGATATAGCGTAGCCTTCGCTCATTACATGATGTCTGTCGTGCACCTCCTGCGCGGGGATGCCGCTCGCGCCTTCGAAAGCGCCGAAAAAAGCTCCGAGATGTCTCAAGAGCAGCGATTTTCACTGTACGTGATTTTGTCGAGAATTTCGCGAGGCCGAGCTATCGGCGATCTGGGCCGACTTGAGGAGGGTCGGACCGAAATAGCACTCGGAATCGACGAAGCGCGACGGAATGGCGTCGGTTTCATGCTTCCAATGATGGACAGCTGGCTGGCCGACATGTACGCCAAGGCTGGCGAAAACGAACGCGCATTATCGATTGTCGAGGGGACCCTGGATAATATCGGTGATGTGACAGGGAGATCATGGGAAGCGGAATTGCATCGGCAAAAAGCACAAATTCTTGTAGCACTCAACCCATCGAAATTTGTAGAAGGGGAATCTCATCTCAAGAAGGCTATTGAAGTGGCGCGTGGTCAAAGCGCCAAGGCCCTGGAGCTGCGCGCCGCCACGGATCTTGCAGAACTCTGGCAGTCCCATGGTAGGTCTGATGAGGCGCGAGCACTGCTGGAACCAATCTGCCGTTGGTTTGGCGAAGGTGCCGAAACGGCAGACCTGAGGCGGGCGCGCAATGTTCAAAGCGTCCTGCACTAATTTTCACTCCTCTCGGTGTCGACTGGTCAGTGCAAATGTGCCTACTGTGCGCATTCATCTCCGGTCGCGGTAGGACCAAGCGGACCCCTTAATCGTAACGCCAATAAGTGTACTGCCCGCTTTGTGGGTAAAGCGGATTCTAGCCACCGGCTTCTCCAAGATGGGCCTACGTCCCACTTGAGGCAATACGGCCCGGGTTATTGTTCTAGCAAGGTTCCACTATCAATTCGGCCTCGAGTGCTCTGCCGACTTCGCCTGGACAATAACCACCTACCGGTGTCCCAC
The DNA here is from genome assembly GCA_963828695.1 of uncultured Alphaproteobacteria bacterium. GTDB lineage: Bacteria > Pseudomonadota > Alphaproteobacteria > Rhizobiales > Xanthobacteraceae > Pseudolabrys. The sequence continues at coordinate 1,966,619 of CAWHFS010000002.1, forward strand.
CAAAGTGAAGACGGTAGTTGGGAATTGACCTTTTGGTCACTTTCGTGTCTGCGCCCATCTGGCTCGGTACGACCACACCCGTGAAAAGAGAAGTGGCAAAAATCAGGGCGGCCGCGGTTACAGCGGTTATGGCTATACGCATCGGAGCCTCCTGTATTGGATGTCTGGCTCGGCTCCGATGATTCCGCGGATCGCACAATAGAACTGTGAGCGGCCTCACACACTCTGCAAAATTCTGATTGACCTTCGAGCAGCCACGGCAACCGAGGGCGCCGAATTTATGCTTTCGGGGCAGGGCGGACTTCGATTTGAAGGGGCCTTACTTCCGGTGTTGACCAAAAGGGGGCATGCCGCCTGCGACTTAATGTCTGCGTTCGCGACACTGCGATGCTGGCCGAAAAAGCCCAAATGTGTTGAACTGTAGTCGAAATCTACGACTTTTTTTTCGAAGCAGCCTCCAGGCGTGGCAGCTTCGATACATAGATCCCGGGCTGGCGGGAGGGAACAATGGGAAAGATTTTTCTTCTGGTTTTAGTTCTCGTTTCCGTAGAAATGGCCGCATATGCCGATGAAAACAAAACGATCCCGGCAAGGCTTGACTGCAAGGCGGTCGCGACTGGGTCAAAACCGGGAGCGTTCACGGACAGAATTTCCTTCGTCTACTCGAAAGGAATTTTGAAGGCCAGTCGTGTGGGTCGTGATGCGTTCGTCGGTACTATAGACCCGCTGGGGAAGATTGACTTAATCGGAAAATGGAAATTCGATAACGATTCATCAGCGTGGGAATATAGCTTCTCAGGACAATTGGTTCGTGACGGCGCCACAATGCTACGGGGTGGCCTGAAGGTGGTCGGCAGCCCGACGGAGGAACGTCGTTGTACAATCCTGTTCGAGCTTCCGGGATCCGAACTTCTCAAACGCTTCTCTCCACAAACGAACTAGGTCCTGACCAAATTCGCCACTCAAACGCCCACCGCTTTTTGGGCCAGTTTTGTGACTATGATAAATCGCAGGTTTAGTGACCCTCGTCACAGCGGGGCTCCGAGCACCATTCTACGCTGCAAGCATGAGTTTTAGGGACCGGAGGCAACCATGTCGGACACCTCTACAAACCTGACCAGCCGGGTCGCCATCGCAGGGCGCGTTGCCGAATTGCGCCGCCAATCCCAAGGCTGGAGTGAAACGATAACATTAGGCGATTACCATCAGCCTTTCGGCAAGATGGAAGCTCGGGCAGAAGCCGCAAAATGGTTGTGGCAGCCCTGACCAGATCGCCCACGAATAACCCATCCCGAAAAACCAGTGTGTCAACAACAAAAGGACCAATGCCATGACTGACCAGACTTCCGAATTCAGCCCGAATGAAGTTGATTTCTTCATCGACGGAGTAGCCGACGAGGCGCTAGAGGTCGCGGCTGGCAGCGCGACGGAAACGGCAAACTATACCCTCGGCGCCTGTACTGGCCTTTCTGTCTGTCCAGCCTAAACAGCAATCCGAACAGGTTGGCTAAAAGGCGGAGAGGTACTCTGTCTCCTCCTCCCTTTTTGCTTTAAGCCAAGACGCACTTTTGCGAAATAATGCAACATATTTTTCAATGACTTACAAAACACGCGGGTGGCGCGGGGGAGAAATAACTGCGACGTGGATCGTCTTGAAGCCATCTGAGTGAGTTCCCTGGCTCGGCCAGGCAGATCCCCGGAAAACCGGGGACGAAAGCCCCGCTGTTCGCGATCCGCCCTTTTGTGATGGCTAACACAGCGGGGCCTTTACGCGATGCTTAAACTTACAACCGCATCAATCAAAGCTTCCCCGGAGATAACCCGCCCGGCATTGAAATCAGTATTGACATCAGCCCCAAGGTTCTAAGTGACGAATAAACCGGCTGACAAAGAATTGGCGAGCAACTCGTCCACCGGGCATTTGCCCGGATCGGAAATCCGCGAATTCGCACCCAGTGGGGACGCTGCGGAAGACGCACCGCGGCACACGGGTCACTGGCGTTCGCAACTGAGAATTTTTGCAATATTACTCCCCATAGCCATTGTCCTGATAACGAATATTTCCTGGTCGCAAACTCGGCGCCAAATTGTCGACACCAACATATTCCCATGGTCGTCTATTGGAAAAATCAACAATAGCGCGGGCGGGCAGTGTACCGGCGCGGTCATCAGCCCCAATCAAATCCTGACTGCTGCGCACTGCCTGTATAATATTGCCGCGAGACGCTATGTATCGCCCGGATCGATACATTTTTTGCTTGGCTACGAGAAAGGTAAATACCGGCTACATAGGGTCGCGGCGAAGTATTTTATCCCGCCAACATTTGACCCGACAAAAATCAACGGACCGGACAAAGTCCTCGCAGATGATTGGGCTATTCTCGATTCTGATGAGCCCTTCCCTGCAGAGCTGGTTCCACTACGTATCGCGAGTGTAGCCCCGGCGCGGGGAAAGGCGGTGATGACCGTGGGCTATGCCCAAGAGCGCGCATATGTGTTGACGGCAGATCAACATTGTCGAATCGATTCGATATCCACAGGTGGGAAATTGATTCTCCATGACTGCGCTATACAGCATGGGGATTCCGGAGGGCCTCTATTAAGTGGCGAGTCGACCGAGGAGGGTTTAATTGTCGGTATAAATGTCGCCAAATTGCTTTTGACTCAAGGTGGAGAGTCCATATCAACTGCAAACATTGCACAACTCGAATCGTACGCAGTGGGGAGTGTTGACAAACAAAACACGGAAATTCGGCACGATTTGAAATCCGTTTCCAGTGAGTACTCAAGTGTTATGAAGTTGATCGCCCGTGATTTCTAGCAAGATATCTGCGCGACGAAGAGCACGGTTAAGTATATTTGGTACTTTGCAGAGCGCGCCCGAAAGAAGCCATCAGTGTAAAGCTGCCGAGGTCCTGCCAGTCAATCAGGAGCCCGAATGCGCGGTTTTTGTGCTGGAATCGTCCCAGTCACATCGCTCGATGCAGCGCGGGTCTGCTTGTGGCCGGGGGAAAATAGAACAGATCCAATGAAAATACCGCCGAAAAATGCTGCAGCGAAGGCCAATCCAATCAGGCTTGGAGGGTACGGATCAACTCCCCACAATTGCTTGTCCAGGAGTGTCTTGTCACGCCGATCCATAGAACACACTCGCTATGCTGCCGCGCTTGAGGGTCAACCAATGTTCTTAAAAACACGTAAATATGGAGTTCCGCGCTGCCAGGATGCCGATATCCGGCGCGCTACTTGGCAAGGGCGAATAGCGGCATCATGCGGTTGCCAGCGGTCATCGTTAAGCACGTATCCGGGGAAAGAGCGGACATGCCGCTGATGGCCGCCAATAACCCAACAGGCGTCGCAATTTATTGATTCTTCGTTCCGCTACACCTAGCGCGCTTCGACCGCAGTGCGGCGCGTCAGCCTGGTCGCACCGATGGCGATGACTGCAAGAACTACGCCGACGGCCGTTGCCCAGATGTTGGGAGCGATCATGAACAGCGCACCGATCGCCAGCACCACACGCGCCCACCAGGCATCGCACCATTTCGAATAGCGTTCGATCGCGGCAGCCAGCAGCGTCAGCGCAATTGCGGCACTGATGAAGGTTGTCGCGGTCTTCCACAGCGCGCCATGCCACAGCAGTTCCGGTCCGAACACGAACACGAACGGCACCACAAACGCTGCCAGACAAAATTTCACCGCATGGCCGGCGATCGCCATCGGATTGCATTCAGCAATGGCCGACGCCGCATAGGCCGCGACAGCGACCGGGGGCGTCACCGCCGACATCACCGCGAAGTACAGCAGGAACAGGTGGCCCGGGAGTTGATCGACGTGGAGCTGGTTGAGCAACGGCCCCATCAGCACGGCGGCCAGAATGTAAGCGGACGGCGTCGGCATCCCGAGTCCAAGCACAATCGTAAGCATTGCGCCGATTAACAGCGCGGTGAATACCTGCGCATTGGAGATGGCATAGATGACGTGCGCGAACTTGGCGGCAAGCCCGGTCATGGTAAGGCCGGCTATCACCAATCCAGCCGCCGCGGTCGCGCCCGCCACCGGCACGATGCGATACACGGTATCGGCAAGCGCGTCCCACAGGTCGATCGGACGGAGACGCGTCTCCCTTTTTAACCAGGACACGATGATCACCGCGACCGTGCCCATGATCGCCACCATGGTGGGCGTGTAGCCATACAGCAGCGCGGTTACCAGCACGATCAAGGGCACGAAAAACAGGCTGCCCTTGCGGAGCGTCGCCACAAGTGAAGGAATTTGCCACCGGTCGAGCGCGCCCAGGCCCAGGCGGACCGCGCGGAAATGCACCTGCGCGTAGACGCACACGTAATAGAGGAGAGCGGGCAACAGGGCCGCGATAGCGATATCGCGATATTCGATGCCTGTATATTCCGCCATGATGAAGGCGGCGGAGCCCATCACCGGCGGCATGATGCTGCCGCCGGTCGAAGCGGCGACTTCGATTGCGGCGGCCACTTCAGGCTTGTAGCCGAGCCGCCGCATGACCGGGATGGTTACAGAGCCGGTCGTCACCACGTCGGCGGTCGGGCTGCCGGAAATCATGCCGTACATGCCCGACGAGATCACAGCCACCTTGGCAGGCCCGCCGGCCCGTCCGCCGGAAATCGACGCCGCAAAGTCATAGAAGAAATCCGCCCCCTTGGCGGCATACAGCACGACACCGAACATCACGAACATGAACGCGTAGGTCGCGGCCACGCGCGCCGGCAGGCCCATGATGCCGTCGGTCGTATAGACCATGATGTCGATGAAATGAACGTAGTCGATGTAGCCGTGCTGCAGCACACCACTCAGCAAGTGGCCAAAGAAGTTGTAGGCGATGAAGATCAGCACAACCATCGTCAGGCCGGCGCCGGTGGTACGCCGTGTGATCTCGAGGGTGAGAACCACCGTGAGGATGCCGAAGAACAGGTCCCAGCCGCTCAACGGGCTCAGGAGTGCGATGCGGTCGACGACTTCGGGCGCCTTGAACAGGAAATAGACGCCATTGGCGAAGCTGGCGAAGGCCAGCGCATAGTCGACGGGATGGGGATGTTCGGGATCGGAGTCCGGAAAGGCGCCGACCGTCGCGAAAGCGATGGTCATGATGCCCATGAGAAACACGGCCACCAGCGCCCAGGGCTGGATGATCAGGACCGTCGCCGCCAGGATCGTATAGACGGCCAAAGCCACCGCGAGCGGCTTTATGACCCAGTTGAGCCAGCCCTGCGGTTTGCGACGCACGCCGACGGAGAACCAGGTTTCGGGGCTCATCAGGCCGGGTTTTTTCATGAAAGCTGTCCAGCACTCATGGCGCGGCAGTCCTGAAACCGCCGCGCCGATGCCTGTTCAATGTCGGGGCTGCGTTACTTCAACAGCCCCTTCTCTTTGAGGTATTTCGCCGCGCCCGGATGATGGGGAATGAGTCCATTGGCGGCGAGGGTCTGGTTTGTCACCGCCTTCTGCAGCAACCGGTGCGCCGCCTTGTACTTGTCGGAGTGCTCGATGATGGCCTTGGTGATGTTGTAGGCGGTCTGTTCGTCCATGTCGGCGCGAACGACCAGATTCATGCCGACGCAGACTGACGAGGAGTTTGCGGCAAGGAACTTGTACTCGCCGGCCTTGATCTCGCAGGTCTCTGCACCAAGCTCGTCGGCGACTTTCTTGGCGGTCTCCTCCCTGATCGGCAGCATCACCAGTTCCAGACCGTTGGCCATTTCCCGAATGCGCGGATGGTTGATCGAAATGCCAAACACTATGCCGTCGACCCTGCGATCGAGCATCAGCGACGTCATCTCGCGCGAGGCAGCACGAACGACCTGGCCGCCCCATTTCTTGATGTCGTCCTGGGAAATGCCATTCGCCTCGAACACGGCGAGGCCGACGTCGCCGTCGAGATTGCCTGGCCGGTTGAATGCCACCTTCATCGGCGGCTTCTTGGCCGCGATGTCGGCCACGGTCTTGATGCCGTACTTGTCCGCCCAACCCTTGTTCACCAGAACATGCGTCGCCTGGAAGCGCGAACCCGGCGCATAGGGCTGGACCAGCAGCCGCAGATCGGTGAGCGGTTTTGGAATGGGCTTGATACCCTTGATGGCGACCTTGAGTTCGGTACCGCCGATGAGTGCCAGCGGCACCTTGTTCTGCTCGAGCAGCATGGCATTGGCCAATCCGCCGCTGCCCGTCTGATAGGTGACGGTCGAGCCCGGATAGCCCGCATTGAGCGCGCGGTCGAGGCCAGCGCCGATCGTCGACACCAGTCCGCCCGGGCTGTAGCCGGCGACCGTCAGATTGTAGGTTTGCGCTGAGACCGGCCCGGCGAATGCCATGGCGACGATCAGAGCAGTAATCGGCGTTTTCCTCATGGGTATCCTCCCTTATATTGAACTACTTTTTTGTCCCCTAAAAGTTGAACGCTATCGCAAAATCGCGGAACGAACTATCGCAGAATCCAATCCGCAAAATCACCATTTTGGTCTGGTCTGTCCGTTTCTGCATTGCGATGGTCCTCCTTATGTCCCTCCCCAGATGTCGCGCGCCAGCTCAACCACAAGCCGAAGTTTGGCCTCCTGCACATCCGGCGCGATCGGATTGCCCGTATCGATGCTCGCGAAGCCGCATTGCGGACTGACTGCGAGGCGATCGAGATCGAGCTGACGCGCCGCCTCCTCGAGGCGACGCTTCATGTCGTCCTTGTTTTCCATCGCCGGCGTCTTGGTCGAGATGATGCCGAGAACCACCGTCTTGTGGCGCGGCACGAGACGGAGCGGCGCGAATGTGCCGGCGCGCGGTGTGTCGTATTCCAGGAAGTAGAACTGGATATTGAGCGCGTTGAACAGCCGCTCGGCAACGTCGTCATAGCTGCCTTCGGAGTGCCACAGGCCGCCTCGGTTGCCGCGGCACAGATGCATACCGATCCGCATGCCCTGTGGTACGTTCGCCAGAACACGGTTGGTTACGGCAATGTATTTGTCGATCAGCGCGCTCCAGTCATCGCCGCGCGCTTTCAGCGCGGCCTGCACCTCCGGATCGCCAAACTTGGCGAACGCCGTTTCATCGATCTGCACATACCGGCAGCCTGCATCGGCGAGGGCCTGCAACTCGCAGCGGAAGGCCTCTACCGTGTCGTCCCAGAACTGGTCGAGGTCCGCGTAGGCGGCCGCGAGTACGGCAGCGTCGCCGCCGCGAAAATGCAGCGCGCAAGGTCCGGGGATGGTAATCTTCGGCACGAGCCGGGTGTTGGCGGCGATGAAATCGAAATCGGGCACGTTGATCGGCTTTCGCCACTTCACCCGGCTTTTGATCAGTGCGACGGGTTGGCTCGCGCGCTTGCCGATCTCGGCGCCGCTCTTGGCGTCTTCGCCTTCCACAGTATCAATGCTCAGATCGCCGAGCTGGCGATAGAAGAAGCTGTGATAGGAGCGGCGGCGAAACTCGCCATCGGTTGCGAATTTCAGGCCGACCCGTTCCTGCATCTGAATTGCGTCCTTGATGGCGGCATTCTCGGCGGCGGCGAGAGCCTCGCGGCTGATCTCGCCGTCAGCAAATTTGGCTCGCGCCTCGAGCAACGCCTTTGGACGCAGCAGGCTGCCGATGTGCTCGGCGCGGAAAGGCGGCTGATGCCGTTGCGTCACCGGCGCCCGCCTATTGTGGGTTTTTCTACACCTACTGCTGTCGACTCTGTCATTCCGCCGCGCTGACCCGATCCTGCCGCTCTGCCCCGCTCTCGCTGCCGCCGCCGAGTGTGCGCCAGCTGACGCTCTTGGGCATGACACCTTCGAATGAACTGATGCTGGCGTGCGGAATGTGCGGCCCGGTGGTGCCGATCGCAGGACCGCCATCGCGCATCGCTTGCGCGGCTTCAACCATCAATCGACGGAAGGCCGCGACGGCGACGTCGCTCGCGCCGAGACGCTCCTGGCTGCGATCGGTGATGGTACCCATGGATTCCCACATCGCGATATCCTGGTTGGGAATACCGGAAATGCCGGTGAAATTACCGCTCTTCATGGCGGCGCGGTCCTGCCGGTAAAGATTGCTGGCGTTACGCGCGCCGTTGAAATTGGCGTCAACATCTACGCCCCATTCCAGGACATTGAACTTGCGCCATGCATCCGGTGCGATGCCCGGCTTGTCGGCGCCATTCCATGCGATGAAATAGAAGATGGTATTGTGGTCGTCCTCGGGCGTCAGCAGCGTCGCGACATTGTGAACATTGTTGGGCGGAATCAGCGCCGTGAATGGCGCGATGTAGACGGTGGTGCGAATGTAGTCGTGCGTCGCCTCGTTATTGATCGGACGGCGGATGGCCGCGTACCGGAAACCGTAACTGGTCCGTTCGATCTGAAAACGCGGCGCCTTGTCGGTTGAGGGCCGCAGCCAATTCACGTCGGTAGCCTTGGCCCCGTCAACCTGCGCCGGCACCATGTCGGAGGAATGCAGACTGGACGAATGAGCGGAATCGATCTGCCCTTCGAGAATCTGCGCCCAATTGCAGCGCACGCGTACCTTGGTGGCGCTGACGCGCACATCGGCTGTTGGCGCAAACGCGGGCGGCTCGAATGCGCGCATTTCCTCAGGCGGGCCCATATAGGTCCAGACAAATCCTCCGGCCTCACACGCCGGATAGGCCTTCTGCTTTATGCGCTGGGGCACTGTGCTCCCCGGCGGCTCCGACGCAAGATCGACGACATTGCCTTCGACGTCGAATTTCCAGCCGTGATAGAGGCAGCGCAGCCCGCAGTCCTCATTGCGCGCGAACACCAGCGACGCGCGGCGGTGTGCGCACAACTCGTCGAGAACGCCGAGGCGCCCCTTGCTGTCGCGAAAGACAACAAGGTTTTCGCCCAGGAGGCGCGCCCGCAGCGGCGGTCCGTCCGGCTCGGCGACCTCCTCCGACAGGCACGCCGCAATCCAGTGCCGTCGCATGATCTGGCCCATCGGTGCTGCCCCCTCGACGCGGCACAGCAGATCGTTTTCCTCCGGCGTCATCGCTCGCTCCTTCACCCTCTTATTTTTTTGTATTGTCGCGCGATTTATCTTAGATATCTAAGTTGAGGCTAACGAAAGGCGGCTCGGCTGTCGAGCCGGAAAACATTCCTTGGCTCAATCCGCTGCCCCACGATTGCGGCTGGGCGTGGCCGGCCTCGGCCGGGCCTTTGCCCTGATGTTGCCGACGCTGCAGCAGGATCCGCGCGTCATGCTTGTTGCCGCGGCCGATCCGCGGCCGGAAGCGCGTCAGCGTTTCGCAGCCGACTTCGGCGGCACGGCCTACGATTCAGTTGCCGAATTGTGCGCCGATCCCTCCGTCGATGTCGTTTATGTTGCCACCCCGCATCAGCATCACGCCGAACACGTGCGGCTCGCCACGGCTCATGGCAAGCATGTGCTGGTCGAGAAGCCGATCGCGCTGACAATTGCCGACGCCGAAGCCATGATCGCTGCGGCGCGCGCGGCCAGTGTGCATCTGATTGTGGGGCATAGCCATTCCTTCGACGCGCCGGTGTTGCGTACGCGAGCACTGATTGACAGCGGCGCTTACGGCGCGGTGCGGATGATCACCGCATTCAATTTCACCGAATTTCTCCATCGGCCGCGCCGACCCGAAGAACTCGATACCGCCCAAGGCGGCGGTGCGCTGTTCAATCAGGCACCGCATCAGGTCGATATCGTCCGGCTGCTCGGCGGCGGACGCGTTGCGCGAGTGCGGGCGATGACGGGCGCCTGGAATGCGGCGCGACCGACGGAAGGTGCTTATGCCGCATTGCTCGCGTTCGAAAACGGTGCCTTTGCGTCGCTCGTCTATAACGGCTATGGCCATTTCGATTCCGACGAATTTGTCGACTGGATCGGCGAATTGGGCCAGAAGAAAGAACCGCGCGCCGCCCCCGCCCTGCGACGTTTCGCTGATCAGATGGAGGAGAGTGCAGCCAAGGCCGCGCGCAATTACGGCGGCCCCGACTGGAAGGCGCCAATGAAGGAAAACCTGCTGCATCAGCACTTCGGCACGATCCTCGTGAGCTGCGAACGCGGTGACCTGCGGCCGCTGCCGACCGGCGTCATGATTTACTCGACTGGCGCCGCCCGGCTCGACCCGATACCACCACCGGAAGTTCCGCGTGCAGAGGTGATCGACGAACTCTACGCAACTGTCGTCGAGGGGCGACCTCCCCTGCATGACGGCGCCTGGGCGATGGCGACACTCGAGGTCTGTCTCGCAATTCTCCGATCCGCGCGCGAAGGCGACGACGTGGCGCTTCGGCATCAGGTCGGCGTGCCGTGACCATATCCCGCCGATCCGAAACCGAACGCATGCTGCAGCACTGGCGCGAGGCCGTGCCGAACGATCGTCTCGCGCACCTCGTACGCGATGCTGCGCGCGCCCTCGTTCGCGCGCTCAGCGTGCGGCTGGCCGAGCATCATGTCTCGTTCGGCCATTGGTCGTTCCTGCGCGTGCTATGGGAGGGCGACGGTCTCACGCAGCGCGAGTTGAGCGAGCGCGCGGGCGTAATGGAACCGACGACATTCTCTGCAATCAGAACAATGGAGCGGCTCGGCTACGTCGTTCGCCGACAACGCCATGGGGACAGAAAGAAGGTCTATATCTATCTGACGCCCAGAGGGCGCCTTCTGAAGGAACGCCTCGTTCCGCTTGCCGAGGAGGTCAATCGGATTGCGGCCATGGGTGTCGCCCCGGAGCACGTTGCGATCACTCGTGCGGTGTTGCTCGCGATGATCGAAAATCTTGCGCGAGACGCGGACGTTTCGGCAAAGCCGATGCCGTCGACGCGCGTGATCGCGAGACTGGCACGGCGTAGAGAACGACGCTGATTCATGGGCCGTGGTATGCTCTCGCGAGTTCAACGGCAAGGCCGACCCCTGACCTAAACCGGTTTTGTAAATACTGATATTGCCGTAGCCTGGTGAAACAAAGTTCAACGGTGAGGCACACCATGAAAGTCAAGCGTATTGAGCACATCGCGATCGCCGTAAAGAGCATGACGCAATCTCGCGAAATATTTGAAGCCAAGTTGGGTTTCAATCTCGAATACCAAGAATACCTGCCACAGTACAAGACCCGGTTGGCCATGTATCCGATTGGGCAGACGTATATTGAGCTCCTGGAATCTGAATCGGATGATACAGAGACCGCGCGCTGGATTGCGGAGCATGGCGAGGGGCTGTTTCACATCTGTCTTGAGGTCGAAGACATCGAGGCGGCTTTGGATGAGCTCACGCAAAAAGGCATCAGGCTGATCGACCAACAGCCACGGGTCGGTCATGCAAATTCGCGAATTGCATTTATCGACCCGAAATCAACCGGCAATGTCCTTATCGAGCTCGTTGAGCTGGCAGCGCCGTCCTGACGGCGAATACCTGGCAGCGCGCAGCGTTGCCAGGCCGCGCATTTCGCGGCAATCTGTGCAGAGCGCCACCTAAAACAATCGGCCAAACGGGAGGAGCACCATGCGCACGCGCACCACGATTCTAGCGGCACTAGTGTTGTCCATGATGACAACGGCCGCCTTCGCCGAACAGCTGAAGGTCGCCATTCCGCAAAAGGGCTTCTGGGACAGCGAATTCGTGGAATTCGCGCAGAAGCTGGGCCTGTTCAAGAAGGAAGGGCTTGAGGTCGAAATCTTCTGGACCCACGGCGGATCGGAGACCCTGAATGCGGCGATCTCCGGTTCGGCCGACATCGCCATGTCGAACGGAACGCTGGGCGTCGTCGGCGCCTACTTCAAGGGTGCGCCAATCCGTATTATCGCCGCCGAAATGACGGGGGTGCATGAGGTCTTCTGGTGGGTGAAGGCCGACAGCCCGATCAAGACGGTGAAAGATCTCGCCGGCAAGACCGTCGCCTTCTCGCGGCCGGGCTCCTCGACCAACCTGATGCTGCTCAATTTATTGAAGGAGTACGATGTACAAGGGGCGAAGCCGATATCGACCGGCGGCGTGCCGGGGACACGGACGCAAGTCATGTCCGGCCAGATCGATGTCGGATGGTCGGTGGCGCCGTTCAACGTACAGGAAATCAATGACGGCAAGATCCGCGTCGTGGTCAAAGCCGGCGACATCAAGGGTATGCAGGGCCAGACGATTCGCGTGAACGTCGCCAATCTTAATTCGCTTAAAACCAAACGCGACGCGATCACCAAGTTCATGAAGGTCGTCGCCGAGTCGATCGACTGGGCTTATTCCGGCAAGCCGGAGGTCTACAAAATGTATGGCGAAATCGCCAAGGTGTCGCCCGAGGTCGCCAAAAAGACGGTGGACGATTTCTTCCCGAAGTCGGTGCTGCAGCTGACAAAAATCGAAGGCTTGCAGAAGACGCTCGATGAGGCGCTGCAGTACAAGCGCATCACGGAGAAGAAGACGGTGAAAGACGCCGAAGGCATGATCGACATCGTCTATAAGCCAGGCTCTTGACCATTCTGAATGCTTATCGCTCGCACCCGTTCGTCCCCGCGCAAGCGGGGACCCAGGGCAAAACTGTTGGCATTGCGATCTCGACCTGGATTCCCGCTTGCGCGGGAATGAACGGAGTTTGAGGCGGCGCAAATGGAACTTGGGGCCAGGTGGATGCCGCGCCCGCGCCGCTGCGGAGATGTTCGATGAAGAGCGCTGCCACAATCGCCCGATCGGCAACGCTTCCGTTCTTGCTCGGTGGCGGAACCTTCGTCGTCTTTCTCATCATCCTCGAACTGGTCGTCTCCCTTGGCTTGTTCAATCAATTCGTGGTGCCGCTGCCGACCGACGTCCTGGCCGCGCTGCCGCGCATCGTCGTAGAGGAAGACGCACCCGGGCGCTTCTTGCTCACCCTGAGTGAGGCACTGTCGGCCGGGATTCTGGTTGCCGTTTCCGGCGTCGCCATCGGCGCCTTGCTCTACCGTTTCGATCTTCTGCGCGAAGCGACGGAAACCTGGGTCGCCGCCGCCGCATCGGCGCCGACCGTTCTGCTCTATCCGCTTTTCCTGGTGATTTTCGGCCGCAACACCGCGACCATCATTGCTATGGGTTTCGTCGCCGGCCTGGCGCCCGTCATCCTGAAGACGCTGGAAGGGCTTAGTGCGACGCGCGGGGTCCTGGTCAATGTCGGACGCAGCTTCAATCTGACGCCGTCGCAGCAGTTCTGGAAAATACTGTTTCCGGCCGCGCTTCCGACCATCTTTGTCGGACTGCGTATCGGCCTGATATTCACCATGCTCAATATCGTCGGCGTCGAGTTTCTCATCAATTTCGGCGGCCTCGGTCAGCTCATCAACGAGATGGCCGATCGCTACGACGTCCCGGGAACCTATGCTGCCATTCTGTTCGTCGTTCTCATCAGCGTACTGCTGTTCATTGTGATCGAAAGGCTGGAGCGGTGGCTAAGACCGAAGTCATGACCGCGCGGACGGTGAGACCGGCAAAGCCGCTGGTGCGGCCGGTCACACTGCTGCGCATTGCGCTTATCGTCGGGCTGCTGGCGGTCTGGCAGGCGGTTTCCGCATCGGGATTGCTCTACCGCGACGTCGTGCCGTCGCTGCTCGCCATCGGCCGCGCCTTGTATGATACGTTGGGTAACGTAGCCTTTTATTTCCACCTCTACACGACGTTCTACGAAATCGCGCTCGCCATGCTGATCGGAGGGATCAGCGGTCTCATCGTCGGGTTGCTGCTGGGTGGCAGTCCGCTGCTGTCGAGATCTTACGAAGTCTATCTCTATTATCTCGGCCCTTGCCCAAAGATCATCTTCTTCCCGCTGATGATGCTGTGGTTCGGCGTCGGCCCCGGATCGAAGACCGCAATGGGAGCAATTTCGTGCTTCTTTCCCATCGCACTCAACGCCGCCGGTGGCATGCGTGAAATCGACAAGGTATTCATTAATGTGGGCCGAAGTTTCCGCGCCAATACCTGGCAGATGGCGACCAAGATCTATCTTCCGGCCATGCGCTACCCCATCGTCAATGGCGTCCGCCTCGGTCTCGGTGTTGCACTCATCGGCACCCTGCTGGCTGAGACCAAGTTGTCAAACCGCGGTGTAGGCTTTCTGGTTATCCAGGCCTATGACTTCTTCAGAATGCCGGAGATGTACGCGCTGCTGATCATTCTGTTCGTCATTGCGATCGGCGCGAATTCGCTGATCGGGCGACTGGGCGGCGTCGAAAACGTCAAGCACACGTGAGACTTGCAAAAATCGCGCGCAGCACATGCAGGTCAGCGCGGGCATTTCTCGCAAAGTCTCCCGATTGGAGATCTGAGCGGCAGAGTTGTAGCGGACGCAATCGCAGTCGAATCCGTCTCCACTCCAAAATTCCCTGCTAACAGGAGTACACACGACAGATTGATGTGCGGTCGCAGAAAATGCCTGCAGCCTCGTACCTGATGTCGGGGTGGCGAGACCCGAGACGTTCGGTGGGCCGCGACTCAACGCGCCTTCGTCAGCTTGACGGCCTTGAACGCGCGAGCGGCCGCAGTGACCGAGGTTTCGATCGGGAAACGCTCGGCCGACGAACCGCCGACATAGCCGTCGAGCCGCGGCTCGACTTTGAGAAAGTCCGCGAAATCTTCCGGCGTCTCGATTGCGCCGCCATGACAGGTCACGATGCGGTCGGAATACTTGCCCGCAAGCGCATCGAGAATCGCTGCCGCGCGCATCACTGCCGCGTCGCGATTCATCACGGTCTGCGATCCGATGATGCCGCCAGAGCTGTTGCCGAAATGCACGATGATATTGTCGACGCCAGCTTCCGCCATGGCCACCGCCTCCGCTGCCGAAGTGCAGAATGCCTTGGTGAACAGCCCCATTCGCGCGGCCTTCCCCAGCGTTGCGACCTCGCCCGCAAACCCCATGCCGGTCTCTTCCAGGTCGCTGCGGAACTTGCCATCGATCAGCGCCACAGTTGGACAATTCATTACGCCGTCGTAGCCGGCTGCTGCTACGCGACCAAGGAAACGATTCATATCGCGCGTCGGATCGACACAAAGCAGGCCGGCAATCAGCGGGGTCTCGCGGACGACGTTAATCAGAGAGCGCTCGCCAAGCTCCAGCGTCAGCGCATTGGCGTCGCAGATCGGCAGATAGCCTGCCATCGAACTCAGACCCTGCATGCGAAAATAGGCCAGGCAATGGGTTGTGATGAGGTCGGCGCCGCCGCGTGTCGCCATCTTGGCGGTGATGCCAGACCCGCACAACGCATCGTAGATGGCACGCCCGGCCTCGCGCTCTGTCCGCAGACGCGCAACGACGCTTGCACGGTCAAACCTCCCCGCCATACGGTCCTCCCCGCTCATGCGACCCGGTGCAGTCTAGCCACAGCATCCCGGCCGATACAGCCTCCTGGAGGCAATGCAGGTTGTCGCCCGCATCGCCCTTTTCGTTCCCCTGACCTGCCATTTCGCGAATCCGAAGCAATTTGGCGCGAGCGAGGAGAGCCCGGTCAAACAGCGGCCCCACAGTTGGGTCTTTATTTCCGGTAGCCCCGTTCGCCAGCAGCTTCGGCTCGTCGATAAAGCAATTGCTGCGCCCGCAAAGTCATTTGTCGCGATACGATTGATTGAAAATTCGGTTGCTTCAGTTCTTCGAGACTATGTCCGTGGTTATAGGGCTCTATGTCCTCCGGGCGCGCCTGAATTTTTATATTGTCAGCGAATGTACACTGGTACGTCAGGCGCGACCGCCAGAGAAAGCGGACATAACCTACCCCTGTGACGATGCCTGGCGTGTCTTCCTTGACCGGCCCGAACTTGCAAACCGCCTGTACTCTGGTTCCAACCTGCAGAGGCAAGTCCGGGTTTACCGGCGGCTGAGGGTCTGGCGGTTTTCTGAGCTCGAGCACCGGCTGGACCGCTCCGTTAGCCGGCGGCGGCAATTGCGCATTCACTGCGGGTTGGGGTTTTGGCGGTTCATGGTGCCCGAGTGCTGGCCCGCCCGCGGCGCTAACTGACGGCGGCAATTGCGCACTCACTGCCGGCTGAGGTTCTGGGCGGACCGCGACGCTGGCCGCGGGCGACAATGCCGCGTTCACTGTTGGCTGAGATTCCGGCTCGACCGCGGCGCTGACCGGCGATGGCAATTCCGCGCTCGCTGCTCGCTGAAATTCTGGCTCGACCGCGGCAGTAACCCGCGGCGGCAGTTCCACGCTCGCTATTGGCCGAGATTCCGGCTCGACCGCAGCGCTGACCGGCGGTGGCAATTCCACACTCACCGCCGGTTGAAGTTCTGCCGGTTCAGTGCGCTCGAGCGCTGGCTCAACCGTGACGCTGGCCGCCGGCGGCAATTCCGCGCTCGCTGTTAGTTGAGATTCTGGCTCGACCGCGACAGTAACCTGCGGCGGCAATCCATCGCTCGCTCTTCGCTGAAATTCTGGCTCGACCGCGGCGTTAATCGGCGGTGGCAATTCCGCGCTCGGTGCTGGCTGAGATTCTGGAGGTTCTTGGTCCGCGAGTGCTGGCTCAACCGCAACGCTGGCCGCCAGCGGCAATTCCACGCTCACTGCCGGCTG
Source organism: uncultured Alphaproteobacteria bacterium (assembly GCA_963828695.1). Taxonomy (GTDB): domain Bacteria; phylum Pseudomonadota; class Alphaproteobacteria; order Rhizobiales; family Xanthobacteraceae; genus Pseudolabrys. Next base: position 1,983,124 of record CAWHFS010000002.1, read on the forward strand.
AGGTTCTGCCGGTTCGCCTGACTCTAACACCGGCTCGACCGCGGCACTGACCGCCGCCGGCAATTCCGCGTTCGCTGTTGGCTGAGGTTCTGGCTCGACCGCGGCAGTAACCGGCGGCGGCAATTCATCGCTCGCTGCTCGCTGAAATTCTGGCTCGACAGCGACGCTGACCGGCGGTGGCAATTCCACACTTATCGCGGGTTGGGGTTCTGGAGGTTCTTGGTGCGCGAGTGCTGGCTCAACCGCAACGCTGGCCGCCAGCTGCAATTCCGCGCTCACTGCCGGCTCAGGTTCTGCCGGTTCGCTTGGCGCTATCACCGGCTCGACCGCGGCGCTGACCGGCGGCGGCAATTCCTCGCTCGCTGCCGGCTGAGGTTCTGGCTCGACTGCAGTGCTGACTGCCGGCGGGAATTCCGCGCTCACTGTCGGATGAGATTCTGCCAGTTCGCTGCGGGCGAGCACCGGCTCAACCGCGACGCTGGTCGCCGACGGCAATTCCGCGTTCGCTGCTGGCTGAGATTCTGGCTCGACCGCGGCGCTGACCGGCGGTGGCAATTCCTCGCTCGCTGCTGGCTGAGGTTCTGGCTCCACCGCGGCGTTAACCTCCGGCGGGGATTCCACGCTCACTGTCGGTTGAGATTCTGCCAGTTCGCTGCGAGCGAGCACCGGCTCGACCGCGGCGCTGACCGCCGGCGGCAATTCTGCGCTCACTGCCGGCTCGAGTTCTGGCTCAACCACGGTGCTGACCGCCTGCAGCAATTCCGCGTTCGCTGCTGGCTGAGATTCTGGCTCCGCCGCGGCGCTGACCGCCGGCGGCAATTCCTCGCTCGCTGCTGGCTGAGGTTCTGACTCGACCGCAGCGCTGACTGCCGGCGGCAATTCCTCGCTCGCTGCCGGCTGAGGTTCTGCCGGTTCGTTGCGCGCGAGCTCCGGCTCGACCGCGCCGCTGACCGGCGGTGACAGTTCCGCGCTCACTGCCAGCTGAGATTCTGCCGGTTCGTTGAGCTCGAGCGCCAGCTGATATTCTGGCGGCTCTTTAAGCTCGAGCACCAGTTGGACCGCGGCACCAACCGTTGGCGGCAATTCCGCGCTCGGTGCTGGCTGAGGTTCTATCTCGACCGCAGCACCAACCGTTGGCGGCAGTTCCGCGCTCACTGCCGGCCGCGGCTCTGCCGGTTCGCCTGGCTCCGGCACCGGCTCGACCGCGGCTTTGACCGCCGCCGGCATTTCCACGCTCGTTACTGGCTGAGGTTCTGCCTCGACCGCGGCAGTAATCGGCGGCGGCAATTCCTCGTTCGCTGCGGGCTGGGGTTCTGCCGGTTCGCTGCTCGGCACCGGCTCGACCGCGACGCTGACCGTCGGCGGCAATTCCACGCTCGCTACTGGTTGAGGCTCTGGCTTGACCGCGGCGCTGACCGGCGGCGGCAATTCCTCGCTCACTGCCGGTTGAGGATCCAGCGGTTCCCCAGGCTTGAGGTTCCTCATTCGCGCAATCGCGCGCGTTCCGTCAGCATGGAGCTTGTACTTGCGCCAAGCAAGCGCAACAAGATATTGACCGATGACAAGAAAAACTATGGCTGCACAACCGAGTGCAACATACCAAAAGATACTAAAATCAAATCTCATGTGCGTCACCCGGACGCAAGCTGAGCGACCGTAGAGAGCACGTCTTCTACTTTTTCCGTGAGGCCTCGTGGCTCAAAAGGCTTTGTGACGTAACTGTCAGCGCCGTCGCGCGACACCACAGCATCCAGTCCGTCTGATCCGATGAGGATTATCCGGACCTTCTGTAGCCGTGTATCCGTTTTGATCAGCCTCGTAAGCTCCAAACCGCTGATAGGCTGCATTTGCGTGTCGGTGATGACAAGATCGTATTCTTTTTCACGCAGCGCCGAGAGCGCGCTGACGGCATCATGAAAGCAGTCGATATTCGTGTAATTTGCCTCCTTTAGAATACGAGAGACGTGGTCCGTCGTCGTCACCAGCTCATCGACAACCAAAATCTGTTTTCCTGAGTGCATGATAGCCGCTTGGCATGTTTGCTGTTAAACGTCGGAGCTGACAGCAATGGCCCGCGTGGTGGCCAACGCACACGACAGCATGCACTCATGATCGGAGAGAAATCTTAGAATCGCTTAAGAAAGATACATAGAATTTTATGGGAACCCTCAAGCACGGACTGGAAAATCACTCGGGTTTTAACTTTTTAATGCTTATTGCGCAGACACTTCTTGTTGCTGCATTCCCTAAAGCGAAAGCCAACACATGCATTTTTAGGTAATGCGCTAAAATAATCTCAGCATTTTAGAACTATGCTGTGCGCACGATGCTCCATGAGGCATGTCGGAGGGTACGCCAATTAGGACCTTGAGCATGGGTTTCTTCGGGAATTCGATGAGTTTCTTTGGAAATTCAGCGGAGCAGGTATTGGCGCGCGGCGTTGAATGGGCGGTGAAAGGCCAATTCGACCGCGCGATCACAGATTTTGAAGAAGCGATCCGACTTGACCCGAAATGCGCCGACGCCTTCTACAACCGCGCCAACGCGTACGCGGAGCAACACCAGTATGACCGTGCCATCGCCGACTATGATGCGGCGATCAAACTCAATCCGAAAGATGTTACGGCGGCAATCAAAAGTCGAGCGACAGCCATTGCGATGAAAAATAAACTGGACGGCAAAACAGGCGCGGATACTCCGGCGAAACCCAAGATGGCGCTCATGGAGTTTGCTGCTCACGGCGTCGCCCATCGCGACAAGGGTGAGCAAGACCGCGCGAACGTGGATTTCGACAAGCCGATCCAGCGCCATCCAAAAGACTCTGGTACCTTCGGTTTGCGCGCTGGCGTGGACGGTGCGAAAGGCCAAAGCGACCGAGCGACCGCCGATATTAATGAGGCGGCCCGGCTCGATCCAAAAGAGGCCAGTGCCTTCAACGGACGTGCCTGCAGATACCTGATCAAAGGCCAATTCGATCGCGCAATTGCCGATTTCGATGAGGCAATCCGGCTTGACCCGAATTTTACCACGGCAATCGAGATGCGTGCGATAGCCATAGAGTGGAAAAATGAATTGGATGGCGGAACTCAACCTCTGGAACAAAAATCCAGTTCGAGTGAACCGGCCGATCTCGTCGAACATCCCAATCAGACTGGGGAATTTGATGACGATGACATTGGCTACTACGACAGAGGTTTAACGGACGGCGAACCTCCGGGGGAGGCCGCTGAGGAAGCAAGCAACGCACAAGATACGCAGTTCGTGGAGAGCCCCAAACTAATTCCGGAAAATGATTTGAAAACCGACGAGAGCGAATTTGACGAGGGCGAATTTGTTGACTGGACCAAAAAGTCAGCCGAGGAGGCTATGGGCCCGAAGCTGAATGGCGCCAGTCAAGAACTGGTGTCAGAGTCCGTTGCAGCGGAGGCAGATGATGCCCGCGAAACGACCATCAGACCCATAGACCGGGAGCTATCGGAAGACGAGCAGGAGATTCGGAACGCGATCTACGAACAGGTGGAAGCGTTGGAAGCTAAATTCCAGAAGGTGCCTCCGAGCCGATACCGCACCTTGGCTTTAACTCGATTGGAAGAAAGCGTTATGTGGATCGTAAAAGGACTAGCAAGCTAAACGACTGGTCCAACCTGCCTCTGAACTCCCCGTACAAATCTGCAGAGACCATGCGGCGCCGATTTCGCCTCCGCAATTCCTCCAGGAACTGGCGTGCTGGTGACCGCGGCAGGGACTATGGCAAGCAATTGAAATACGTGGTGGCGGACGCGGTCGCCGTCGATCGTGTCTCTACTCCCGAATTTCCCCGCTAACGGGGAATAAAAAACTGTGATTTTCGCTCAAGTCACCGACGTCCGGACACGGGCCGAAATAAGACTGCCTGCCGATCCGTCTCTTTCCAAGATTTCAGCTTGAGCGCGATTTTTTCCGGTCGACACATCGACAATGATTTTTTCCCCGTCTGTATCGGCAGACGGCAAAACCCCGTGGAATATATTTTTTTATTGGCGCGCAATGTATCGTCACGAAGTCAAATAACAACAGCAAATTTGCGAATAATGATTGCGCTGCATGAACCACGATGCGGTATGCAGGTCTTGATTACCGAAAAAACAGCGCTCATCATGATGCGAGCTGCCACATAAAAAGACAGCGCACACAAAGGGAGGGAAACGATGAATTTTTCAAAACTCGTCGCGTTGTCGGTCGTCGGTTGCCTGGCATATGGCACCGCCAATGCCCAGGTTGTGACCATCGTCACAACCCGCGCGGGCTCATTCACCAATTCGATCGGCACTGCGGTTGCCAAGGTCATGGTCGAAAAAGCCGGGTTAAAGACGACCGTGTCGCCGCAGCAATCTCACGGCCAGGAGTCCGTCAACGACGGCAGTGCCGAACTCAGTTTGGCGACGATTTCCGACCTGCAGCAATACGTCACCGGAACGATCGACTACGAAGGCAAGGGCGAGAAGAAGAACATCCGGATGATCGGGCGTTTGGTGCCGATCAGAACGGCCGGCCTGGTGCGGCTCGATTCCGACATCAAGACGCTCGCGGACGTCAAGGGAAAGCGGGTTCCCACCGGTTATCCCGCGCAGAAATCGGTGCATCGGGTGGTGCTCTCCCAACTCGCCGGCGCCGGACTGACGGAAGCGGACATCACGCCGGTGCCGACACGGAATATCGTGTCCAGCGCCGACGACTTCGCTGCCGGCAAGACCGACATTTTCTGGTTCGCGCTCGGCTCGGCCAAGGTCAAGCAGGTCGCAGCCAGCGTCGGAGGCCTGCGCGCCATTTCGGTCGAGACCACGCCGCAGGCAATCGCGGCCATGAAGAAACTGGTGCCGGGGTCCTATCCGGCGGTGCTCAAGCCATCAAAACGCCTTGAGGAAGTCCGCTCGCAGATCACGGCACAGGCCTATGACGTCGTATTCTTCACCAACGCCCAAATGTCAGACGATGTTGCCTACAAGATCGCCAAGGCGATCAATGAGAACAAGAAAGACATGGCGGCTGTGTTCGGCGCCCTGAACGGGTTCGAGCCCGCGCAGATGGCGACGGCCTACGACAACCTTGAGTATCATCCGGGAGCCATCAAATTCTTCAAAGAGAAGGGAATGTGGCCGCCGAAGGATCCGTCCTGATCGAAAGCACTTGATTGAGTTCGCCGCCGCGCGACCAGCCGCGGCGGCGGCTCTCTCGTGTGCGTGCAAGGGTCAACATGAAAATTCTAGTGAATGCCTTGGCAGTCAGCTTGACCTGCGGCGTTCTGGCGTGGGCAGCCGACCTCGTTCGTATGGCGGGGTTTGTCATCTACGTCGAGCAGTACATCGCGGTGATGGTGGCATTGGCATTGCCGCTGGTCTTTCTCACGGTGCCGGCCCGGCCCATTGACCCGCAGCCTGAGCATGAAGGCAGCCGGCGTAGCGGGCCGATCCCGTGGTTCGACCAGCTGGCCGCTCTTGTCGGTTTCTGCCTGGGTATCTACATCGCATTCCGATTTCCGGATTTGTCGGAGATGGGATCGCAACGGCCGTGGGACGGACTTATTCCCGCGATCGTCCTGTGCCTGCTGTTCCTTGAGGGGCTGCGTCGCACCTCGGGCACGTCAATCACGGTGGTCGTCGTCGTATTTTTCATTCTGGCGCTGATCGGCCACCTGTTGCCTGGCGCGCTCACCGGGCGTCATGTTCAATTTGACCGGCTGGTCTATTTCCTGGTCTGGGATGCCAGCGCCCTGTTCGGCACGGTGATGCAGATCATCACGACGGTGGTGGTGGCCTTCGTCTTCTTCGGCAACACCCTGTCCAAGTCCGGCGGATCGGCGTTTTTTACCGACATCTCAATGGCGCTGATGGGCCGCTACCGCGGCGGGCCAGGCAAGATCGCGATCATGGCGTCTTCGTTGTTTGGAACCATCTCCGGCAGCGTCGTCGCCAACGTCGTAACCACCGGTGTCGTCACCATCCCGCTCATGAAAAAGGCCGGCTTCCGTCCGCAACTCGCCGCTGCGATCGAAGCGGTGTCGTCGACCGGTGGTCAGCTTATGCCACCGGTAATGGGCATTGCGGCGTTCCTGATCGCCGAATTTCTGGAAGTTCCCTATTCGGAAGTCGCGCTTTCGGCGTTGATACCCGCATTGCTTTTCTACCTGGCGCTGTTTCTGCAGGCCGACCTCGAGGCGGCCCGGCAGGGACTGCGCCGCGTCGATGAAGACCAAATTCCGCGCGCCTTGCAGGTGCTAAAGGACGGTTGGCACTTCCCCATCCCCTTTGTCGTCCTGATCGCCACGCTGTTCTGGCTCAACTATGAACCACCGGCCGCGGCAATGATGGCGGCCGCCGCTGTGATCGCCGCCTCAGTCATTTTCGGCTTCAAGGGCAAGCAATTCAGCCTTTACAATTTTTACGAGGTGCTACGCGACACCGGGCTCACCGTTATCGACCTGTTTATGATCGCGGCCGCGGCCGGTACCGTCATTGCCACTCTTAATTATTCCGGCCTCGGATTCTCGTTGACGCTTGCCCTGGTTCAAATGTCGGGCGGCAATCTGCCGGCATTGCTGGTTATAGCCGCGGTTGCCTGCATTATCTTAGGCATGGGGATGCCGACGGTTGGCGTCTATATCCTGCTTGCAACGCTGGTTGCACCGGCCTTGATCCAGATGAAGGTCGACCCCATGGCCGCGCATCTTTTCATTCTGTACTTCGGTTGCCTGTCGATGATCACCCCGCCCGTGGCAATCGGCGCCTACGCGGCCGCTCACCTGGCAGGGGCCGATCCGATAAAAACCGGCTTCGAGGCCGTACGTTTCGGCTGGCTGGTGTTCGTCGTGCCATTCTTGTTCGTATTCTCAAGCACCTTGTTGATGCGCGGCACTCCGACCATGATCGCGATCGATTTCCTCGCGGCCGTTGCCGGTGTCGGCTTCGGGGCGGCAGGCATCATGGGATATTCCGTCCGGCATCTCGCCGCAGTCGACCGTATTGTCTATCTCGTTGCGGGCCTGTTTTTGCTGCTCCCGATTGGCTCATTTGGCATCGGGCGCTGGATCAATCTCGCCGGTCTGGGATTGGCGGTCGCCATCATCGTGCGCGAGAAGCTGCTTCGCCGTAACGTGGTCGCCAACGCTCAACCCCGGTAAATCGCTAGGCATCAAGCAAGGCAAATCCATGCGGGCTCTCATCATGGATCGGGGCGTTCACCTCGATCCCGACGCCGTGCGGCGCGAATGTCCGTCGATGACCTTCGACGTGGCGCTCAATGTAAACGAGGCACTGAAAGTTTGCGCCGAGGCCGAAGTCTTATTGGCAATGGCGCACGACGTGACCGATGAACTTCTCATTCATATGCCGCGTTTGCGCTATTTCTGCGCGCTTTCGGCCGGCACAGACCGGCTGGAAACGCTGACAGCGCTGAAGCCGGGTGTCCGCGTCACATCCAGCCGCGGAATTCACGGCCCGCAGATGTCGGAACTGGCTTTCCTTTCCATGATTGCGCTATCGCGGAATTTCACCCGCATGCAGCGCAATCAGCAAAGGCACGTTTGGGAACGCTGGCCGCAAAGGCTTCTATTCGGCAAGACGGCGGTGATTGCCGGCATCGGACCGATCGCCGAGGACCTCGCCGCCCGATGCGTGGCCTTTGGCATGCATGTCATTGGCGTGAGCGATGCACGCACAAGCGCCCCGCATTTCGAAAAGTTGGTCCCCCGCGCGCAGCTGCCGGATGCTGCAAGTCTCGCCGATTTCCTGATCGTGCTGGTGCCGCTGAGCGCGCAAACCCGTCACATGATCGACGAAGGAGTTCTCTCGGCGATGAAACCGGAGGGCATTCTCATCAATCTCGCCCGGGGTCCCCTGGTGGATGAGCAGGCTCTCATTCGAGCCCTCAGCGACGGCCGGATAGCGGGCGCAGGGCTTGATGTCTTTGAGGCCGAGCCCTTGCCCGCCGACAGCCCCCTCTGGGATATGCAAAACGTCATCATAACGCCCCGGATCGGCGGCATGAGCGACGTCTATGGCAATCAGGTGTTGCCGCTTGTCGTGCATAACCTGCACTGCTTTGCGCAGGGACGATTGAATGAGATGAAGAACATCGTGCGTGAATGACGCCGCCTGGCAAGGCATGCCGCCCGAGGAACAGGGAATTTTGCCTGCGAAAACCGAAATCGGCGCTGGATCAAGTTTTCGGCAGATCTCCGGAGTGGGACTTTCGCAGCACATCCTATGTTCGCCAGCGGCCAGAAGTGAATATCTCACACTCATGGCCCGTCCGAAATGACATTTATTTGAGCGATCGGTATCGTGGTATGTTCTTGTAGTCGCTATCTCGATGCGATATTGCGCTGGTTTGCAGTCTTGCTCAGAAGCATTTCGTTCAAGAAACAAGACAGGGAGGTCCCCATGACCGAGGTTACCAATCCCGTAAACAATGGCGTGAACGTCGAAGCTTTGCTCGCCGCGCGCGAAACGCTCACCAATGCACCGGACGCGGCGCAGTTCAAATGGCGCGCAGCGTGCGAATGGAAGAACGGTACGCATAGTCACTCCACGGTCGAAAGCTTCTTCGGCCTGGGCGAGGAACAGCGGCGCAAGAAGGCTTTCAAGTTCGATGCCGATCACCCGGAAGTCTTTGCGTCCGAGGACAAGGGTGCAACGCCCGTCGAGTATGTCTTGGTGGGGTTGGCAAGTTGCCTGACCGCGGGTATCGCCGCGGTCGCCCAGCACCGGAATATTCAACTGCGCTCGGTGAAGGCGACCATCGAGGGAGACATGGATATCCAGGGCATCCTCGGGATCGACAGCGATGTTCGAAACGGCTTCGATGGCATCAAGGTCACTTACGAGATCGACGCCAACGCGAAACGTGAGGATATCGAGGCGCTGGTTGCGCAATCGCAGAAACGCTCGGCGGTCTACGACATTGTAACAAACCCGACAAACGTCACCGTCGAAGTGAAGTAACGAACGCCTTCCATCGTGGACGTACCATGACGGAGCGGCTCAATTAAAACCGTCACGACAATCGTGATCGGTGCCGGGCACGCTGGCCTGGCGATGAGCCATTGTCTTTCCGGGCGATCGATTGATCATGTGCTGCTTGAGCGCGGCGAGGTCGCCCACACCTGGCGCACGGAACGCTGGGATTCGCTGCGGCTGCTGACGCCGAACTGGCAAAGCCGGCTGCCGGGTTTCGGCTACCGCGGAGATGATCCCGACGGCTATCGATCGATGCCCGAGGTCATCGATTTCATCGCGCGCTATGCGAAGGCGATCTCGGCCCCGGTGCAAACCCATACCGCCGTGACGTCGGTGCGCAGCACCGAGACGGGGTTCCTCATCAGGACCAATCAGGGCGATTGGCGATGCCGGACTGTGGTGCTGACTTCCGGGGCGTGCAACATTGCCCAGATCCCGGCCTTCGCCCATCTGGTGCCCCGCTCGATTGCAACATTGACCGCCCAGGAATATCGGAATCCCGGCGAGCTTGCCGACGGCGGCGTTCTGGTGGTGGGTGCATCGGCGAGCGGAACGCAGATCGCGCACGAAATCCAGCGCTCAGGTCGTCCGGTCACTCTGTCGGTCGGTGAGCACATTCGGGCACCCCGCATTTATCGCGGCAAGGATCTGGAGTGGTGGATGGATGTCGCCGGCGTGCTCGACGAACGGTTCGACCAGGTCGACGATATTGCCAGGGCGCGCAGGGTTCCTTCGTTGCAACTTGCCGGCACGCCCGACCGGTCAACCCTCGACCTCAATGCCCTCACTGCAATCGGCGTGACGCTTGTCGGCCGCCTTGCGGGCATCACCGAGAGCGGCAAGGCGCAGTTTGCGGGATCTCTCCGCAATATGTGCGCGCTGTCAGATCTCAAGATGGGGAGATTGCTGGACCTCATCGATGAGTGGTCGCGCAACAACGGGCTGGACGGCTCGGTCGAGCCGGCGCACCGCTTGCCCCCGACCCGGGTCGAAAGCGCGCCGCCGCTCGGCATGGACCTCACAACCGGCGCGATCAAGACGATCATCTGGGCCGTCGGCTACCGTCCCGACTATTCCTGGCTTGAGCTTCCCGTCTTTGACCGCAAGGGCGCGGTTCGCCATCACGGCGGGGTCGTTGCTGTGCCGGGTGTATACCTGATGGGGGCGCCGTTCCTGCGCCGTCGCAAATCTTCGCTCATCGATGGCGCCGGCGACGACGCCCGCGAGCTCAGCGATCATCTCGCGCTCTACCTACGGCCCAGCCTGACGATGACGAAGACATAGAGCAGCTCTGAACCCGATGGTCGAGACTACGAACAGATCAATGGCTGCGATATACGGGGCATGGTTTCACAAGAAGGTCCGCCGCGCAGACTACGGTCAATCTTCGGCCTCGACCGCTAAGAAGGGAACCCGGCCGGGCCTGCCCGGTCGCAGCACCAAGATCTGCTGCCGCAACACGGGGATCTCGGCTTCCATCACCGCGCGCGGCCGGACCCGGTCGATCACAATCCCCAAAATCAGCCTGCAGAGATCGAAAATCCAGCACAAGATCATCCGATTGTGCGTTTCACGCCAACCGGAAGGAATTTACGACAGGCACAGCCCTGAAAGTTTCAAGCATTACGGCAGCGGATTTGGCAGCAAGGCGCGCACCATCAACGCCTGCTTGAAGCATCCCATACCTTCGTCGATCGAGACTGTACTGTTGGCCCTTTCGAGCTGGCGCAGCAGCACCTTCAGGCCGGGGTCCTTGTCCCGGATGACCCACCGCCTTGTGAAGATACGCGCATCGGTGATCGAAGTGATGCGCACCGGCGTAGCCACTGCTGGCAGACAGGCATCGAAATGCTGCGTGTAGGGATTGGCCATCACGAAAAATCGGACGGATTGAGCTCGAACGAGCCCCCTTTGTGGTCACGGCCGTAGACCCTGGCAGCGACCTCGTGGATGCGCGAACAGTTGCGGTCAAATGCCTCCAGCAGCGCACGCTCGTTGCTGGCCGCTCCCGGTACGAGACGCTGCAGAGCGTCGGCGCTGATGAAGAACGACGCCTCCATCGACTGGTCGTGCCCCCAGAAGCACACCGCGTTTCGCGCAGCGTAATAGGAACGACTGGCATTGGGAAAATTGATCGACATGACGGCTTTCTGGCACCCTTTGCAACTGTGCTCACCACACCATGATGGCAAGCCCTAGTCCCAGCAAAGTGATCGAGAGCAGCCCCCAGAACGCGTAGCCATAAACGGTGTCCATGAATCACCATGCGCGCTCCGGCGTCAAAGAGATATGGCTATGGCAGATTTATTTTCGTTTTGCGCGGCACGCCGCTCAACGCGCGTGCGGCCCGCTGCCCGTGTGACGCCGACTATACCTGTGGCCTTGCATGCCTTGTGGCAGCGCAGCAATCGGCCTATAGACTGAAGATCGACAGAAAATTCCAAATTGGCGACATCGGATTCGCGGCCGCGCAAGAGTACGCGGCGTCGAAGCTACAGCACGGCGAGGCCTCTGCATGGCGAAACCTTGGCAAGATTGATTTGAGCGGACTGATGTCCGCGGAAAGGGAATCGATGAACATCTTCATTTTCAAGTCCGATGCGACCCGCGGCCTGCGCGCATTTTCGCGCGAACAGGGCGGCCACAATCTGCCGGCGCAGTTCCGCCCCTGGTATGCGGTTGGCGTCGTCAAGCCGGGCGCGAGCCCGCCGAACAATCTCAGCCGCGACGTAATCGAAAAATCGATCGCCACCGCTGGCTATCAGCTATGGAAGTTGAAAGACGCGAAAAAGTAGATCGCGCGCCGTTTTGAGACAGGCGCGCCCGCCTTGGAGCGTTTTCTCATAAATCCGGCCTGTTGAGCATGGCTGGCCGAATGTCCGCTTTGTGCCATTTGGTAAGTGCCACAAGGAGATACCGCGCCTGCCGTTCCACTTAATGGAAGCCTCTACAATTGGGCGGTCATCAGACCTTGTTAAGTAGTACCGGCTAAGAGGTTCGGTAACCGACGCGTTCCGAGTCCTGTTGGTGCGGCGCTATTGGCGTGCCTTGGCGCAATGGGACAGCGAAGGTTGCGGAATTTGCGGACCGGCGCACTCAAACAGAACAGGCGTCACGTCTATGAAAAAGACATTGCCGGAGAAGATGTTCAGCGATACCGACCAGCCAAGGTTGTCTACGCTTCGCAATTGGATTCTTGAGCACGACGTCAGCGAAATCGAGATGAGCGAGCGGCAGTTCTGGAATTTTGCACAGCTTCAACCGGTGGCCGAGAAGCCCTGGGTAACGTTCATGGGTCGCGCGTTACGCGTGCCCAATATGCCTGCTGACGCTCAAAAGTGCCTTGGAATCGACGACAAGGCGGGGCCGGGTACCATTTGAACTCACAACTCGGCATGATTTTCGCGAAGGCCTCGTTTGATCCATAAAAAAAGCCCGGCAAGATGCCGGACTTTCGTAGATCGAGACAATCAATCAAAAAGATGAACAGCCTACTTTTGCTGCTCTGGCTTGGTGGGCGGCTTATCACCTTGAGTTTGCTGCTGCTGCTGCGGGGCGGGACTGATAGAGCCCGGCGCGGGGGTCTTCGGGGCTTCATTGGAGCCACCTTGGGGATTGCTCATTGAAATTCCTTCCTAAAATACCAAAAAGTATTTTTCAGGTACATTGAATGGCTGGCACTTGTCTCTTGAATTACAAGGGCAGGCGAAATCCTTACATTCCAACCATGACGACGGTCAGGCGCAGCTGCTGTCTACCCGCTGGGCCGATCTACTTTTCCGGCAATACGACTGGTATGTACGTCCTCGCCATTGCATCAAAGACCGCAACCTGAACCACCGGATAATTTTGTTTGAGTTTCAGGCTCGCCGCCATGGCTTCATCGGACGTTTCAAATCGCGTTTTCATTTTGCCGTCGACGGTTAACACAAAGCCGTCTGTCGGCGTGGCATCCGCGCGCGGTTTTGCGGTCTTTTCCGTCTTGCTGCTCATAAACCCGATCCTTTGTTGTGTCCTGGCTTAAGGGTGCTTAACCCCGGCCCGTGGTATCGTCGCACGGTGTTAGCTCGCATCAATAAACTGATTAACGATTTCGGCCTCGCCGTCCTCTCGCCTGCGCAGGAAGCGGGCAATTTGCCCCCGCAATGTCGCGGTTTCCAGCAGCGCGCCCATGGAGCCGGCGCTATCGAAAAGTTCTCTTCGCAATTTTGATGGCAACGTATTCCATTGCATGATCAGCGCCGCCCCCAGACATCGCAGGATATGCTCCTCTTCTGCCGCAAGAACCGCTTCGCTGATCATGACCGGAGGCACCTGCGTCGGTCCCCCCGCCTCCAATGCATGCACCGTCTGATCGTGATGGTCGGAAAGCCATTGTTCATTGTCCGCGAGAGCAGTGAAACTTTGCTCGCGCAATTGAAAATCACGCGCATCATCGAGGCTGTCTGCCGTCTTTGCCAGTTCACTGAATTCGGCAGCTTTCTTGCGATATAGCTCGGGCGTGAACATTGTAGGCCTTCCTTTTGAGGGCCCCCTCAATCGCCTGACTCTGCAATTAGGTGGATACCGGGCATATGGGGATAACGCGTCACGATAACGAGAGGCCGGAACCTGTATTTCGGCATCTTCTCGTATAATTCCTCGACTTTGGTCGCGATTAGGCGCAACCTTTTTCCAGTTGAAGCGCCGTCAGGGCGCGTCATTTCAAGCAGCAATGCTGACGTATTCCTCCGGTTCTTCGGGGTTCGCAGACAAGCGCCCGGCACGGTGTCGGCATATTGCGGGAGAATCCAATGCTGGCCTGGTTTGTACCGCCGGTGGTCGCGCCGCCTCTGTTCGTGGTTGCGATTACCGTTGCGTTTCTGTTGCAATGACGGCCGTCGACAGAAACGGTCTGCTGCAGGGACCCGCCGACCGAAAACGTATCGACGTCCATTCGCCCGCCGAGATGCGGCACTGGGCGCGGGAACTGGGCCAGCCTGGCGCCAAAATCAGTGAAGCCGTCAAGATTGTTGGACCGCTACTATCCGACGCTCGGGAGTATTTGCGAGCCCGCTCAATATACGAAAGACCGAAATGACGCGCACAAAGCGCAGCATACTGACATTCACCCGCGCCTTCAGGCTCAATGGAGCCGGACGTCCTTTGCCTGCCGGCGCCTACGAACTGGTAACGGATGAGGAACTGATTGAAGGACTTTCTTTTCCGGCATATCGTCGTGTCGCTAGCTGGATTGTAACACCGCAGCAATCCAACATGCCGACTGAAATGATTGCGATCGATCCGGTCGAACTTGCTGCCGCGCATGCGCACGATGTGGCTGGCACAAATCAATCAGATGAATGCACAGTTTCGACAAGTATCAGTAAACTGGAATGACCGACGGCGCTTGGGCTATTGGTCCACGCCCCGCTTTCGCCTGCGTTCCTCAATCCATGCTCGCCCACCAGTACCAATCCAATTCGACGCCTCTGCCTCCGAAAATCCTTCAAAGATTTCCTCCGAAGGGGAACCGTCAAGTTCTGCCCATACGGACCATACGGCAGCGTGAGGCGCTTTTCTGACTTTTAGATTCGGATCATCATGTTCTACAGGAGCGTTATCTAAAATGTTGGTCATGCCTGAATATGGGCTCGAATATCTGCACCACAAGGCCAATTCGTCTATATGATGCCACCGAACCACGGTATCAGGCCGAACGATGGCAAGCGCCTCGCGGGTCTTTGGAAACAACTGGCAGACCCAGCCCAGAATCATCCTGTCGACCGCTAAGAAGGGAACCGGGCCTGCCCCGTTGCAGCACCATGATCTGCTGCCGCAACACGAGGATCTTGGCTTCCATCACCGAGCGCGGCCGGAACAGGTCGATCACAATTCCCAAAATTAGCCTGCAGAGATCGAACATCCAGCACAGGATCATAAGATTTTGCGTTTCACGCTAACCGGATGGAATTTGCGACAGGCACAACCTAAATTTTCAGTCAGAGGTCGTTCCAGATCGGAAGAGCAAGCTGTGGTCAGCCGCCAAGATCGAACCACAGGTCGTGTTGTAGACGTTCCGAAAATGACTTCTTATCCTTAGCAGCGCCAGCGTTTCGGGAGCGCGTGGCCGGGAGCACAACATTGAGCATTGCAGGCAAGGACCGTTTCAGGGAACAACCCTATGGTTGGGTGATCGTCGCGGTAGCAACGACCTGTCTGGGGCTCGGATTCGGCGCTAACATCATGATCTCGGTCTTCATGAAGCCGTTCGAGCAAGAATTCGGATGGCCACGCGCCGACATCTCGCTGGCCTATTCGGTGCTAACCATCGGCGCCGCTGTCGGCGGTATCATTTGGGGAGGCCTTTCGGACAGGATCGGCGCCAAGCGGATCGCTCTTTTCGGTGCCGCTGTTCTTTCAGTCGGCGTGATGGCGCTACGCTGGCAGACCGATCTATGGCAGCTCTATCTGTTGCACTTTCTAATTGGGGCGCTCGGCTTCGCTTGCCTGTTCACGCCCATGGTCGCGCTTACCGGTCTGTGGTTCAACGAAAACAAGGGGCTGGCAATCGGTGTCGTTACGGTCGGTGGCGCCATCGGCCAGGGCGTCGTGCCGTTCGTCGTCCGTCTCATGATTACGGCCTTCGGCTGGCGCGATGCAGCGCTCTATCTCGGCGTCGCCTATTTCATCATTCTGATGCCGCTTCTGATGCTAGTGAAGCCGCCGCCGGTAATCGCGCAGTCGGCCGAACAGGTCAGCCGGTCGGACGACAATCTTTGGGGCGTGCCACACAAAATCACCGTGCCATGGCTCGCGTTTGCCGGCATATTTTGTTGCATCTGCATGGCCGCTCCGCTTGTTCATCTGGTACCGCTTGGGACCGATCTCGGCTTCAGTCCGCAAACGGCGGCCGGCCTGCTGCTGGCGCTGATGATATCCGGCTTTTTCGGCCGCCTGTTTTTCGGCTGGCTCGCCGATCGCATCGGCGGCCTGTATGCGTATTTCTGTGCTTCGCTGGCGCAAACCTCGACCGTGTTCTGGTTTACGCAAACCAGCGACCTTGCAGTCCTTTATGCAATTTCGGTGTTGTTCGGATTTGGCTTTGCCGGCGTCATGACCTGCCTGCTCATATGCGCGAGAGAAGCGGCGCCGTTGCGAATGACTGGATTCGCCATGGCGCTCGTCTCCACCACGGCTTGGCTCGGCATGGGCGTTGGCGGTTATCAGGCCGGTTATTTCTACGATCATAGCGGCAATTACGTTTTGGCCTATGGCAATGCCGCAATCGCCGGTATGGTCAATCTTGCAATCGTTGGATTGCTGATCTGGTACAGGCGGTGGCGCCTGGCGCATCTCGAGTTCGCCTAAGCCGACCGCCTCTATTCTTGAAAGCGCGCCACGCGTCGGAGCCCCTCCCTGCGACCGGCCTCATATGCAGCCGATCACTCCGGTACGCCGGCTTTGCGGAGCCCTTCGACATAATGGTTCACCTGCTCCTTGCTTCGCAGATAGAACAACCGCTCCCGAGCGAACCTGCAGGTGAAATCCGGCTTGAGCCGAAGGAGCTCAGCCAAAGCAATCGCCGCATCTTCGTCGCGTCCCAAATGCCCCAAAGCCGATACCTGAGCGGCATTTGCCCAATAGTGCGAATTGGGTACCCGAACGGCCTCCGAGGCCCATTTTGCCGCTTCCTCGTGCTGCTTCATGAACAGATAAGCGATCGATCCGTACATCAAGAACGCCCAGCGGTACGGATCGTGCGGGCTCAGGCGCACCGCCTCCTGAAAAGCAGAAATCGATTCGTCCAGTTTGCCAGCATAGGCGAGGGAATCGCCGAGACCGCAATGGGCCTGCGCCAAGCTGGGGTTTAGGTGGATCGCGGCCTCTAACTCCACCACGGATCGATCGTATTCGCCCATGGCGAGATACGTTCGTCCGAGTGCGAAATGCGAGACGGCGTCGCGGTCGTCCAGCCGCGTCGCGTGTTTGGCAAGAGTCAGCGCCTCTTCAAGCAGGCCGGTGTTCTGATCGGCCTCGAAATAGATCGCACTGATCACCATCGCATAGGAAAGGCGCGCGTAGGCGGCGCCAAAATCGGGATCCAGCTCGATGGCCCGCCGGAACAGCTTTTGCGCCTCCGCGTTGCTTTCCTTCGTGAACTGATACTGCGTCTCCAGTCCGAGGTGATAGCAGTCCCAGGCGGTCATTTCGTCGGCGCTCTTGCCGCGCACCCGCCGCCCCTCGGCGGACGCCAGTTCCGGCTCGATCATCGCCACGATCGATGCGGTGATATCGTCCTGCAATGCAAGTATATCGTCGATATCGCGGTCATACCGCTGCGCCCAGATGTAGATGTTCGATCGCAGGTCGATGAGATTGACTGAGACACGCAATCGTCTGGCAAATTGCCTGACGGTACCGTCAACGACATATTGCGCGTCCTGACTTTTTGCCTCGTCGTGCTGTTTGAGAGCATCTTTTGGATTCGATGCTCTTGCAGGCATGGCGATGACAGACAGCTATCGGTTTTTTGCAAGGCCGGATCGCACGTCTTCGGTAAATCCGCTGGCAAGAAGTTGTTGTTCCGGCTCGCCTCCAATGGATTCGAATGGAGAAACGGCGATCGTGACCTTCCCCGGCTCGATGCGCGCGGATCCGGACGACGGCGGTGAGAACTGCGTCAGTGGATCCAGTGTTGAGGTCGCTTCGGTAGCACGGATTTCATCATGCAGTCGTTTTGTTTCAGCCTCCGGCTCGACGCCGAGTTCGCTGCGAAGGATCTCGGCACAGGCTTTGTATTGCTTCAATGCAGCGGCGCGTTGGCCGTCTTGTGCAAGAATGCGCATCAGTGTTCTGTGCGAGGGCTCGCGCAGTGAATCAAGGGCGATGAGACGCTGCATTGTCTCGATCGCCGATGTCGGGTCCCCGGCCTGCGCAAGATGCGCGGCGTGTCGATCAAATACCTGGCACGCGAGCTCGTTGAAGCGGGCGCGCTGCGCGCGGAGCCAATCCTCAAACTCGGATTTGCCGACGTTGAAATCATTCAGCAGGCTGTCGCGATAGAGTTCCGTGGCTGCGCGCGTGGCCTCGAGCGTGTTCTTGACTGCGTTACGCTCGAACTCCAGGGCGTCGACCGAGATGGCGGCGGTATCGAGTCCGATGCGCTCGGCGTCTGACCACACGAGACCGTCATCACCGCCATTCAGCGTCTTACGGAGTTTGAATACTGCCTGTCTGAGGCTCTGGCGCGCTTGTTCTTCGAACCGGTCGCCCCAAAAGAGAGTCGCAAGTTGATCGCGGGTAGGCGGTCGATCGAGATTCAACGCCAGATAGGCGAGAAGACCTTTTTGCTTGCTTCCGTCGATGCGCAGCTTCGCGCCGTCTGCGCCGGTCACCTCAAGGCTTCCGAACAACTTGATGGAAAGCGCGTTCATGAGAAAATACTTCCGCTTTTCCAGAGGCTTACGCTAGCTGCCAACCGCCATGGGCCCTTTTTCCTTCGCTATCCGGACCATCGGTGGCCGTGACGGGATGACGTTGTTTTTACGCATTTTTGACGCGGATTTCCAGCAACGCTGACACCGCGATGACGGCCGCCGGGCAAAACCGGCGCATCGGAACCCATGAACCTTGGAGAGGGAAATGACACAAAACATCCTGATCAATAATTCGCACGGCCGCGACGACGTCGAGAAGACGACCATTGCGATGACCATCGCCAAGGTCGCGTCTACGAAGGAAGGCCAGACGATGATGTTTCTCACGGGGCAAGGGATCTATCTGGCGACCAAGGACGGCGCCGAGGGAATGCACCTGAAGGGATATCGTTCGGTTGGCGAATTGCGCGCTAGCTACATCGCCAACGGCGGCCGCTTCTGGGTTTGCAAGGCGTGTGCTGATGCCTACGGGCTGACGGCGAACGACCTGATCGAAAGCGCGGCGCTGGCCGGTGCCTCGGACACCATCTCGTACCTGCAGAACGGCGGTCAGCTGCTGATGTGAGCCGCTTGCCTCAATCATTACACCTTCGTATGGCAGGAGGTTCGCGTTAGCCGCGGCATTTGGCGCGGACCCACCGCCTAGAAGACCTGAGTTTCGGCACACGTTTCTGGCGGACGAAGTCAGGGAACGCAAAGCAAGGAACCGAATGATGAGCCTCGGTTGGACCGAACATGACCGTTCCTATCCTGGCCTCCCGGGCGATTATGTCGGCAGTCCGGTGCAGCGGGGTATGCAGTCGCGTGCTTACGATCTTTGGCGGTCGATCCAATCGGATCCGCGTTACGCCTATGAGGGACGCCTCGTCGCCCTGGACGGCACGAGACCGGAGACCATTGACGAGTTGCTCTTCCTGGTTCGGGAGCAGCATGCCGGCGTTACCTGGTACGTGAACCCTGACGACGAAATCGTGCTGACCGAAAAACTGACAAGCATCGGGTACATGACCGACAGGTGGGATCAATACTTCGGTGCGGCAGAGGCGTTATGTGCATCCGAAAAGGTGTGCGGAGAAGTGTCCGCGCCGGCAGGCTATGAAATCTGCGAAATCAACGCCGGTACGCCGGATGCCATCATCGCCGAATTCGCAGCTGTCGGAGCTGAACAAGGCGTCATGGTTCCGGCCGCCCACGTGATGCGCGGCCAAACCAGGCCGTCGGCGGTGATGTACGCGACCGGTCCGGACGGAAAAATCGTCGCCATTGCCGGCGCGGTGCTTGGCCATCATCGTGAAAGTCCACTCGCGACGTCGGCATGGTGGGGCATGCTTTGCACGCACCCGGCCCATCGCGGAAAGGGACTATCAAAGATACTCGGCGCGATGACCATCGGTGCCATGGCAACACGTCACGGCGCGACCAGCTTCTACACCGGTGTACGCCGCGATAACATCGTCTCTCAGGCCGTATGTTCGCGGCTCGGGGTTCATCGGTCCGAATATTCCGTTCTGATGGCCATGAGCCCGAAACTTTCCGAAAGCGGACCGCTCACCAGATAGTAAAAAGTTGAACTGATCGAACCGTGCTAAACTGATGCAAGCAGAGTTCAAGGAGCTGCAGCCATGACCAGGCGCTATCAGAATATTCTCGAAACCGTCGGACACACGCCCGTCGTCAAGGTCGCGAAATTCTCACCGCCCGGCGTAGAGGTGTTCGTCAAGGTCGAAGCCTTCAATCCGCTCGGTTCGGTCAAGGACCGGCTGGCGCTGGGCGTCATCGAGGCAGCCGAGCGCAGCGGCGAACTGAAACCGGGACAGACCGTGGTCGAGGCCACAAGCGGCAACACCGGCATCGGTTTGGCGATGGTCTGTGCGCAGAAGGGCTATCCACTCGTTGTTACCATGGCGGAAAACTTCAGCGTGGAGCGCCGCAAGCTGATGCGTTTTCTCGGCGCCAAGGTCGTGCTGACGCCCGCTTCCGAAAAAGGCAGCGGCATGCTGGCAAAGGCCGTCGAACTCGCCAATACGCATGGATGGTACCTGTGCCGGCAATTCGAAAACGAAGCGAATCCGGACTTCCATTCCAAGACGACCGCCGTGGAAATTCTTGAAGACTTCAAGGATGTCGGGCTCGACTATTGGGTCACCGGCATGGGCACCGGCGGCACGCTCAAAGGCGTCGCGCGCGTCCTAAAGAAGGAAAGCCCGAAGACAAAGGTGATTGCGTGCGAGCCGGACAATTCGCCGATCCTCGGCAGCGGCGTCACGCAGAAGCGCAATACCGACGGCACGCCGGCCGAGAGCCATCCCTATTTCCGTCCGCACCTGATGCAGGGCTGGACACCCGATTTCATTCCGAAGCTGGCTGAGGACGTCGTCAATGCCGGCCTGATCGATGAGATCATGCCCATCAAGGGCACCGACGCGTTGCGCCTGTCGCGCGAACTGGCGCGGAAGGAAGGGATATTCACCGGCATCACTGGCGGCGCCACCTTCGCCGGCGCGCTTGAAATTGCGCGCAACGCGCCGAAAGGCACAAAGATTCTGTGCATGCTGCCGGATACCGGCGAACGCTATCTAAGTACGCCGCTGTTCGAGGATATTCCCGCCGACATGACAGACGAGGAGATTTCGATCTCGCAATCGACCCCGCGCTACCGCTTCGATGTGACGCCAGCCCCGCAGCCAGCCGAGGTTGAACCGGTTGAGGCGCCGGCCCTGAGCCCGGAAGCCGAGGCGTTCGTCTCCAAGGTCGTCGAGGATGCAGATCAGCCGGTCGTCATGTTCGCGCTGGAATGGTGCGAGTTCTGCTGGTCCGTGCGCAAGATGTTCAAGGCCTTCGACATCCCCTATCGTTCGGTCGATCTCGATTCTGCCGATTACCAGAAGGACAACTGGGGCGGTGAGATTCGCAATGCCTTGAAGGCACGTATTCACTCGCCAACAATTCCGCAGATTTTTGTCGGCGGTAAATATGTTGGCGGTGCCACGGAGACTTTCGATGCGTTCAATGCAGGGACGTTTCAGAAGATGCTGCAGGACAAGGGCATCGCCATCAAGCCAACTCAGAACGTCAATGCCTATTCATTCCTGCCGACCTGGCTGCATCCGCGATGATGTGCATTGCCTGTGCGGTACCGAAAACCTAAACCCTGACGCAATAGTGATGCAATCCATCAAGGTTCGTGTATGAATTGATAATTTCAGCCTATTGAACGGGGCGAGAGACCGGCGCATCTTTGTTCAATGACCGATGTGTCCTGATATCATTACAATAGCCAACATAAGCTCGAAGAATCCGGCGCAGATGCGCCTCGCCTAAGACGATGAAATGATCCACGCACTCGCGGCATATCGATCCGATCAGCCGTTTCACGTACCCATTCTGCCAAGGCGACGCTGGTGCGATCGGCCTATCCCGAATACCCATTGTCTGAAGTCGACGCGTGACGGTCGCGCCATAAATTCTGTCCCGGTCACGGATGAGATACTTCGGCGCCTCACCCCAAGGAAAAGCCTCGGTTAATTGGCGCGCAATCCATTCAGCCGTCGGGTTTGTTAAGCTGACTCGCAGCCGCTTTGCATCAGCTTTCGGTGTGGACAATGCCAGGCGACTCAGACGATTCTAGCGCATGGTCGACGAGCGTTTTAAGCCTGCCGATGAAGCTGTCGCGATCTTCAAGGCGGTTTATCTTCGCGACGGAGCCGACGCGGCGGTTGAGGTCGCGAAGCTTGTGATCGGCGCAGCTGCTGTGCTTATTGCCCATGAGCTTGGCCCAGACGAAGCGCGTCGTATCCTGAACATCGTCGGCGCAGTGCAGGGACAGGCCAGCTAAATCCGTCCGGCCCCGACACAAATCACGTGCTTGGAATGCTCCCGTCGACCTCCATCAAAACGATTTCATCATCTGCAAAGGCGAGCGGGGCCAACTCGTTAATCGATGATGCGATAGCTACCGATACATCCGCTGAGCATCGGCATCTTGATCAACCGCAATTGCTCGCGTGTTTCCGTCTACTATTGGGCAGTCCAGCCGCCATCGACCGGCAGAGCCGCGCCTGTAATTTGTGCGGCCGCGTCCGAACATAAAAACACCGAAAGTGCGCCAATCTGGTCGGGCGTTGCAAACTCATGCGAAGGTTGCTTTTCAGACAGCAGTTCCGCTTTTGCCTGATCGACGGAAATTTTTTCGCGAGAGGCTCGTTCCCTGATTTGCTTTTCAACGAGTGGCGTCAAAACCCAGCCTGGGCAGATCGCATTGCAGGTTATATTGGTGCCCGCTGTCTCAAGCGCCGCTACTTTGGTCAATCCGATCACCCCGTGTTTGGCGGCGACATAAGCGGCTTTTTCTACTGACGCCACTAAACCGTGCGTGGAAGCGATATTGATAATACGGCCCCAATTACGTGCCCGCATTTGCGGAATGACGGCCCGCATCGTGTGAAAATTTGCCGATAGATTTATCGCAATTACTGTGTCCCATCGATCGACGGGGAACTTTTCGATTGGCGCCGTGAATTGGATACCGGCATTGTTGACGAGAATATCGATTCTGCCGAATTCGCGCGCGGCAGCTTCGATCATTCGCACAATTTCCGCCGGCTTTGCCAGGTCGGCGCCATCGAATGTTGCGCCGACGCAGAAGTCGCCCGCGATTTGCGTGCGTTCACGTTCGATTTCTCTTGATTCACCGAAGCCGTTCAGAACGATGTTGCATCCGGCTTGCGCCAGCGCTCTTGCAATACCGAGGCCGATGCCGCTGGTGGAACCGGTTACGAGCGCCGTTTTGCCCTTTAATGGCTTTGTTGGCAGTTGACCCGATATTGCGCTCATTTCTGCGGGACGTGATCTCTCTGCAACCGTCATATCTGAATACCTCTTTAGCAGTCTGGTCTCAAAAAATGCCACTCGCAATTTTCGGGTCATTGATTCCGATCAACGACCCGTACATTTTTCTTGAAGGTATGTTGATGCAGATCAACCGGGGCTGCTCGGAGCTCTGTATTTTTAAAACGTTTTCATTTAAGAGGATCAGCTTATGTCCGAAACCGAAGTCGTGATTTGCTCTCCCGTACGCACGGCAATTGGTACCTATGGTGGAACGCTAAAGGACGCGCCAGCAACCGATATCGGCGCAGTAGCAATCCGCGCGACGCTTGAGCACGCGAAACTGACGGGCGGTGACATCAACACGGTCGTCATGGGTAATGTGATTCAAGCTGGCAACAAAATGAACCCCGCCCGTCAAGCGGCCATCCAAGGTGGCGTCCCGGTCAATGTTCCTGCCCTGACGGTAAATCGGGTCTGTGGTTCGGGAGCGCAAGCGATTGCCAGCGCAGCGCAGGAGATCATGCTCGGCTTCGCTAACAGTGCAATTGCGGGGGGCATGGAAAACATGGACCGCGCCCCATACCTCATGACGTCCGGGCGCTGGGGTTATCGGATGGGGGATGCGCAGATTTTTGATTCAATGCTTATGGATGGCCTCAATGATGCATTCTCCGGCAAGCATTCGGGGTGGCACACTGAGGATCTCGCCAGCTCCCATCAAATCACACGGGAAGATCAGGATCGATGGGCCGAACGTTCTCAGAAGCGGTTCTCGACGGCGCAAGCCGCGGGGAAATTTGCAGCGGAAATTACAGCAATTGAGATTGCTTCCCGAAAGGGGCCAACACAGTTCGAGAAGGATGAGCACAATCGTCCCGATACCACCATGCAAAGCCTTTCCAGGTTAAAGCCCGCCTTCCGCAAGGACGGCACCATCACCGCCGGTAATGCACCGGGCCTCAACACTGCCGCGTCCGCAATGATCGTCGCCGACCGTGCCTGGTCAGAGAAGAAGGGCCTGAAACCAATGGCTCGCCTCGTCTCCTACGGCATAGGAGCAGTCGAGCCGGGGATGTTCGGACTGGGTCCTGTTCCCGCCGTCAAGCAGGCACTCGAACGTGCCGGTTGGAAAACCGCTGATATTCAGCGCATCGAAATCAATGAGGCATTCGCAGCGATCGCCATCGCCGTCGCCAGAGACCTTGGTCTGCCTGAGGATGTTGTCAATGTCGAAGGTGGCGCCATTGCGCATGGTCATCCGATTGGCGCGACGGGGGCCGTCCTCACAACGCGGCTTTTGCATTCGATGCAGCGCGATGGCATCAAGCGCGGAATTGTCACATTGTGCATCGGCGGCGGACAGGGAATCGCGCTCGCGCTCGAGTCAATTCACTGACCTGATCGTTCCTGGTTGATTTACGCCAATGTAAGTTGACGTTTCGCTTATATATCCTTTCGAAGTGAAGCACGTAGGCTCGGAAGTTTCGACCATGAAAACGATTCCTATTGAGGACGCCGTCAAGATGATTCCAGATGGTGCCACTCTCATGATAGGTGGCTTCATGGGCGTAGGAACTCCCGAACGCATTATCGACGAACTCGTTCGACAAGGGAAAAAAGAACTCACGGTTATTGCCAACGATACAGCAATTCCGGGACGCGGCATCGGAAAGCTTGTCAGCAAGGGCCTGGTCAGCCGGACCATCGCCAGTCACATCGGTCTCAACCCTGAGACGCAAAAGCAGATGATCGATGGGAAAATGATCGTCGATCTCGTTCCGCAGGGCACGCTTATCGAGCGGATTCGGGCTGGTGGCTGTGGACTTGGTGGGGTGTTAACGCCAACTGGCGTGGGCACAGTTGTCGAGGAAAGCAAGCAGAAAATCGAGGTCAGCGGAAAGAGCTACTTGCTTGAGACGGCCCTGCGCGCCGACTTTGCGCTCGTCGGTGCATTTCTCGCCGACTATCTCGGCAACCTTACCTATGCGTTGACCGGCAGAAATTTTAACCCGATCATTGCGATGGCTGGTGAGACAACAATTGTCACGGCCGAACATATTGTGCCGGTAGGTCTCGTTGCGCCAGATCACGTTGTGACGCCCGCGCCTCTCGTCGACTATCTCGTCGCAAACGGATGAAGGCAGTGGACGCTCAAACGATCATCGCAAAACGCATTGCCCGAGAGTTGCGAAGCGGGATGCTGGTCAACCTTGGCATCGGAATCCCGACGATGGTGTCGAATTATATTCCGGGCGACGTAAAGGTATTCTTTCAGTCGGAAAACGGACTCATCGGCACCGGCCCCATCCCCGAAGAAGGCATGGGACACCCACTGCTGACGGATGCAGGTGGACGACCGGTTACTGCGATTGCAGGGGCCTGCACATTCGACAGCGCGATGTCGTTCGGTCTTATCCGCGGCGGTCACGTGGATGCGACCGTGTTAGGAGCCCTCCAGGTCGATGCAAAAGGACTTCTGGCGAACTGGATGATCCCCGGAAAGATGGTACCGGGGATGGGTGGAGCGATGGATCTCGTCTCCGGCGCAAAGCGCGTGATCGTCGCAATGCAGCACACCGCCAAAGGCAAACCGAAAATCGTCAACAAATGCACTCTGCCGCTCACCTCAATAAGACCAGTCGATCTTGTGGTCAGTGAGATGGCTGTGATCGCGTTTCCGGAAGGCCGCGCGACCTTACTGGAAACCGGTCCCGGTGTTTCTGTCGAGCAAGTCGTCGCCGCTACCGAAGCGAAACTTGTGGTGTCTGGCAAGATCTCCGAAATGCAGCTGTAACACCAAGCATAAAAGGTTCAGGAGGAATGCCCATGATGACGACAGCAGGATCCGGGCAATCCGCTGGAAAATGCATTGAACCGGCACCGCGAGATTATCGCGCCCACATATGCAACAGAACAGCGAATTGTTTTGACGGAACAGGGAATTTTTACGAAGGAACAGGGAATTTCGACCGCAAATACTGGAATCGTCTCCGGATGAGGTTTTCGGTACTCACAGCGGATAAAGTTTTTGGTTCCCTCAGAAGGACGATGTGATCAAGAGCCCGATGGCACCGATGGAGATCAGGCTGATTGCCCATACGAAATCGAGATTGAACCAGCTTCTGGAGAGGAATTTCAAACCAAACCAGCCGTGGACGAGGAACGCAAGAGCGGCGCCAGCGGCCACCATTGAGAGCGTGTGCACAAGGGAGACCAGTACCGCGGTCACCAAGTTTTGTCCCATCAGGATGGATGACGCCTGATGAACTGTGCCTACCTCTTCAGTGGAGCAAAGGCCAAGATAGATAGGCAGTAGCATCAGACCCGCACCGTGAGCGGTTGCAATTGCGAATGACCAGAGCGCCAGCTGCGTAGGCCTAATGCGGGCGAGCGCGCGCGGGTGTTGCCGGTTGATCAGGCGGAATATGCCGAAGCCGATCACAGCAATGCTCGCACTGATGCGTATTTCGTGCTGCCAATTAAGCAGTGCGGTCATCAGTGCAAAGGGCAGCAGAATGATGAGCATCGATACTAGATGCCCAGCCGCCAGCGGTACCTGCGCCGCCGCTACGTCCCGGCTTCCCCGGCCCATCAAGCCGGCAGAAACTGCCAGCGGCCATCCCATTCCTGGATTGACCCCATGATAAAGACCGCTAGCAACCACGGCCAACCAAAGGCCGGCCGTGGTCCATGGAATGTCGGCCACCGTCAGACGGACGGGTAGCAGAAGGAATCGGTCGAGCAGTCGCCGCCCTCAAGTCGGATCTGATGCGACCTGTATCCCGCTGGGAACTCGACCCAGAAATTCTTGTCCAGGCTGATACCGCCGTTGGCGCCAATGTCGGCCTTTACCATCGCGCCAGGCACTCCATCCGGATAGAACTGGTCGTCCCACGTCGAATACAGGGAATTAGTCCAGTAGACCCGCTTGCCATCGCGGCTGATCTCGACCATCTGCGGCCCACCGCCGAATGCCTTGCCGTTTGGATGAGTGGTTCGTCGCGCGATGCCGCCAATATGCACCGATCCGGCCAACTTGGGGGCGTGCGGATCTCTGACATCGTATTGGCGCATCTCGCCGGTGCCCCAGCAAGACACATAGAGGAACCGGTCGTCGAGCGAGAGGTCGATGTCGGTGATCAGCGGCGGCACGGCGCCGAACCCCTGAAGCAGCGGTGGAAGCAGATCCTTCTGCGCCGGCTCGGGTGGAATAACCGCGGTCTTTTTGCAATGGAATTTGCCGCCCTCGCGCCACCACGTCCAGATCGAGCCCTCGAGATTAGTCGTGTCCACCACGACCCCGACAAAACCGTATTCCTTAATCGGGTCGTGCGCCGGTCGGACCTCAAGAGCCATCTGATGGTTCGCGCCCAAATCGATCGTTTGGACATTGCGTCGCGCACGCAGATCCCAGAAGTGAATCCTGTGGCCATACTTGTTGCCGAGCAGATCCTCTGGAACGATGCCTTTCTCGAACTGCGGTGGCAGCGCCCATTCGCTCGATACCATGTAGTCGCGCGGCAGGTTCCACCAGAAATCGTAGTGCTTGTCCTGCGGTCCTCGGTCCATCTCCCAGCGGCCGAGCACTTCGAATGTCTCGCAGTCCATGACGAAGATTCCTGGCGGGCCGACTGTCCCATCTGGGCCACCACCGCCGAGTGTGGAGACATAAATGCCTTCCGGACCACAATGGATCGTGTGGGGCCGGGAATAGCCGGTCTTGCGGAATACCTCCTCCGGCTCGATGATCTTGTGGATCTTTGCCTTCGTGGGGTCGGGCTTGGTGTCGATCACGTAAATTCGCGACGACCGAAGGCCGGGGATGATCAAGTAGCGGCGTTCAAGGAATGCGTGGCCAGACAGCGGCGACAGCGCCGACGAACAGGCGTTCCAGCCGAAGTGGTGAAATTCGTCACCTTTGTTCGGCATTATGACGGTATGGACGATCTTACTGTAGTGCGAGGACTTAGGATCGACGTCAACGACTCCCAGGCCGTCCGGCCGTGAGAAATCGGGACTTAACATAAGGCAATAGGCATATTTCTCGGAAGGCGCTTCCATCGCCAGCTTCGCGGTGGCGTGGAAGGTCGGGTCTGGACGAACGGTCATGTTTTTCCTCTCCCTGGTAGCGATGGTCATCCGCTGAACGACTTCCTGAGCTTGACTATGGCGAATGGTATTCAGTCTTAGACACGGTGTCTCCGAGATCGAATGTCGCATTTGGGTAAAAAGCTCCATTCGCACGGCAAAAGAGGCTTACCTGCTTGCGAGACAATTCTTATATCCCCGATGCAGGAGAGCAATAATTTGATCTGTCAACAGCTGAGCTTGAACCCGCTCTGTGGCTTTGACGAGCAATGCCTCACTGTGCTTGCTGTGATGCTCGTGACCGTAGACGTTAGATGTCGGTCACGCGCCCGTCCTTCTTTTCGGACGCCCCCAAATTCAATGAGCATTATGGGCCAGGACACTCTGTCAACCCGGTACAAACCGCGAGGGTATAGTTTCCCGCCGTTTTATATCCGCTGGCCACTACACTCTCCAACATTTCATCGGAGAATTCGAATGTCCGAAGTTCTTCTTCTGTTTCGTTGCCAGCAACCGTCGTGTCAGTCATGGCAGCAACCTCTTGGTTCATGAGCGCCTTCATCCATGTAGATGCAATGCTTGAATAATAGGGTTATGTTCGCATTGCGAGTGTGAAGGTGATCACAGACTTCATTGCGCTCCGAGCGGTGTCATTCCGGAACGTCAGCTTTTCGCAATGCTTCGGCATACTTCGCAAAATATCTCGGCTCCCGAAACGGCATGTCCCCGCCGCAGCCTAAAAATGTTCACGGAAGCCTTGGGTCTCCCTCAACCGCATAAGCGAAAGCGATCGCCAATTGCATTCCGACCATTGCGGCGTCGGCAACGCGCCGTCCTGAGGCGGCGCCGCTACTCGCACGCGCCCGCGGTTGCAGCTCTGTGGCGAGTCGCCAGTTGGCGACGATAGTCACCGGGCGATCGCCCGACCCAGCGACGAAAGGCATGATTGAACGCACTAACCTCCGAGTATCCAAGTGAAAAGGCGATTTCCGCCAGCGCCATTGTTTCGTTTTCTAGCAGATTCAGCGCCAGCGTCTTGCGCACGTCGTTCTGAAGGTCGGAGTAGTTCAGGCCAGCATCCTTCAGGCGCCTTTGCAGCGTACGCACCGAGACGCCAATGGCGCTAGCGAGGTGCTCAATGCCGCTCTCGCCGCGGACCAGCGCACGGGCGATCTCGCGACGCAGTTGCTCGATGTCGCTGCGTTGTTCGGGCAAGGCGGCTAGGCGCATGTTGCCGTAATGGCGCATGAGACTTCCGATCATGGCGTCGGCGGTCGTCATCGGCCGCGCAAGTAACTGCGCGTCGAACCGGATGCCCGTCCAAGGGTGGCCAACTCGGATGTTTTCACCCATGATTTCGAAACGGACGCGGCGCGCATCGGAAGTCTCATCCGGTACTTGCGGCAACAAAACTTCCAACGGAGTCCAGCGGGAATCGCCGAGACCGACGCGCAGGAGATTGCAGGTAAAGGCAATCGCCCAGTCGCCTTTCTGGCGGTACGACATCATCAGCGGATCGATATAGTACCAATAGACAAAAGCAACTCCGTCGCTCACCTCCATGCCGTGCACCGTAGCGTCAACCATGGTCGGGATGTAGCGGCCCATGGTTTCGAGCGCCTCGCCAACCGTTCGTGAAGCCAGCGCGACGTTGCCGACAACACCTCCGTGCCGCGGGTCGTACCTGGCGCCGAACTTCAGTCCGAACTGCAGGTCCTCCAGGACATCGGCGCAAATCTCAAGAAGCTCTAGATAACGGATGAGTGGCACTCGCCGGTCTGGATCGGTCAGGTCATCCGTCCCGATGCGGGCGCGTCGCAGCGCATCGCGCGGGTCGGCACCGCGCGACAGCAGATAGGCGTCAAGGCCGTAAACGACGCTCGCCAGGTTTATAGTCGGCGCGGCGAGCCTGGTCGCGGCGCGTCTGTCCACCGTCATTGGCGCGATCTCGCAATGCTTTGGCGGACTATATCAAGACGACCATCCCTTGCCGAGCTAACTGAGGCGGCACCCCAGACGGCCGTTTTCGGCCGCGCCATTCAAACCAAAGGACGCGCATGATGAATGAATTTGCAACACAGCCGGCGCCGGCTGAGGTCGAGGCGTTTGTCGGCCAAGTGGTCACCGACCTGAGCGCCGCCTTCTCTGGCGTGCTGGTCAATGTGGGACGGAAACTCGGCCTCTACCAGGCCATGGCGGACCTCGGTGCCTGCACGTCGACCGCCCTCGCAGAGGCAACCAGCATTCGCGAGCGCTATGTCCGCGAATGGCTCGCCAACCAGACGGCCGGCGGCTATGTTACCTACGATCCCAAAAAGCAGACCTATGCCCTGCCCCCGGCGCAGGCCATGGTGCTCGCCCTCGATCAAAGCCCAATTTTCATGGCGCCTGCCTTCGAAGTCGCGGCGTCGTTCTGGCTGGATGAAGACCAGATCGTGGAAGCCTTCCGCTCTGGCGAAGGTCTGGGCTGGCACCAGCATAATCATCGCATGTTCTGCGGCACCGAAAGCTTCTTTCGAACCGGCTACCGGGCGCATCTGGTGAGCGAGTGGCTGCCGGCTCTCGACGGCGTCGTCGAGAGTTTGAAACGTGGCGCCAAGGTCGCCGATATCGGCTGCGGCCACGGTGTCTCGACCATCTTGATGGCGCAGGCGTTTCCGAATTCGCGCTTCCTAGGAGTGGACTACCACGACGAGTCTATTGCCACCGCCCGTACCCGAGCCTCCAATCAGGGCGTGAGCGCGAACATCGAATTTCAGGTCGCCAGCGCGAGCGATTTCGACGGGAGGGGCTTCGATCTCATTTGCTTCATGGACTGCCTGCACGATCTCGGTGATCCGGTAGGCGCGCTTGCGCATTCCCGAAAGGCGCTTGCGACCTACGGTAAGGTAATGTTGGTGGAGCCGTACGCGGGCGACCGGCTGGAGGAGAACCTGAACCCGATCGGCCGGATGTATTACGCCGCGTCCGCCATGGCGTGCACGCCCAATTCCCTGTCGCAGGAGGTCGGGCTCGGCCTCGGCGCGCAGGCCGGCGAAGAGCGCCTGCGCAAAGTGGCACGCGAAGCCGGATTTTCCAACCTGCGCCGCGCCGCCCAGACGCCGGTCAACTTGATCCTAGAACTGACGCCCTAGCGCTTGGAGTGATCTCTTGAGATGCAGCATTCGCGCCCCGCAAGCAGGACTCCAGGAGCGCATGCCAATCAGGGCCGGATGGAATTTTCGGGTTGTTGTACTGGCGGCCGAGGATGCCGGGCTCCCGCGGCGCGTGGCGCGTCTTACGCCACTGATCTGCATCAAGGAATGACGGCGATGACGAGCGGTGGCGAGATGCGAGAGATAGCAATCCCGTCGCTCGGGCTTGCCGGTACATTGCATATCCCACGCGCGGCATACGCCATCGTCGTGTTTGCCCGTGGCAGCGGCGCCAGCCGTTTCAGCCAGCACAATCGCGCGGTGGCCGATAAGCTTAATGCCCAAGGCTTCGCGACTCTGCTGTTCGATGATAGCCTATTGGCAAGCTGTCAGAAAATAGGATTGGCTATATAATGCACCGCATCCTCGTCGCCACCGACGGCTCACCCGGCGCAAACCGCGCAGTCGATGCAGCTGCAAGGCTTGCGAAGGTTGCCGATTGCGAACTCCTGATTCTGACGATTGGTGGAAGCGTTACAGGCGAGGAGCTGCGACGGCTTGCGACTATTGGTGGTGATCTCAGTAAAAAGTTGGAGGCGGCCGCAAACAAGATCCTCAAGCAAGCCCGAATGCGCGCAGTTCGAGCAGGCGCTTCCAAAATAAGATTACAATCAGGGTGGGGCGATCCGGCCGAGGCGATCATCGACACAATTCGGCACAAAAAAGTCGACACACTCGTTGTCGGCCGACGCGGTCGTGGCCAGCTATCAGGTCTACTGCTCGGCAGTGTGTCGCAGAAATTGGCGAGCTTGGCGCCATGCATCGTTATAGTGGTTCCGTAGGTGTGACGCTGTAATGTGACCTTGTCGAAGCGCCGTTGTACGGATCAACTTCGCGATAGTATTTTTGTTGTCTTGGTATAGGCCCGACATTGAGCATGCTGCCCGGCCGTCAAACCACCGTGACTCGCGACCAGCGCCAGCTTCTCGCCCGCTTTTGGCGATCTGCATCGCAGTTTTGGCGGACCAAGAGAGCATGGGCCGCAGGTCTCGCCATTTTTCTTGTCGTAGTGGTCCTTCTGCAATTGGTAGTGCAGGTCCTGCTCAATCTCTGGAACCGTAATTTCTTTGATGCGCTCGAACGCAAGGATGGACCTGCACTTTGGATTCAGGCGCAATTGTTCCTGCCGCTTGCAGTTGCCAGTATTTTTCTCGCTGCAACATCGGTATGGGGCCGGATGACGGCACAGCGCAGTTGGCGAGAGGCATTGACCCGGCAGGTTATTAAAAAATGGCTCGAAAAGGAACGATATCTCAATCTCAATCATCATTTGGTTCGAGGATCCGAGAATCCGGAGTACCGCATCGTTGTCGATATCCGGGTATCGACAGATGCACCCATCGACCTTTCACTTGCATTCTTTTCATCGATTTTGACCTCGATCACTTTCTTCTCCGTGCTGTGGAGCATCGGCGGCAGCATTACGATTTCTCCATTTGGCTGGACGGTGACGATCCCTGGCTACCTCGTGTTCGGTGTCGTTATCTATTCGGGCGCGATTTCAGTTCTCATGGTCGTATTTGGTCATCACTTGACTGGCGTCATAGAACGCATGAACCAGAGTGAAGCAGAATTCCGCGCCGCTGCCGATGCCTTCCGTGGAGAGACCGAACGTAACCATGCCATAACGGACAATGCGGGTAAGCAGGGTACGTTGCAGCTCAAGCTGCAGGCAGTACTGCTCTGGTGGCGCGAATTCCTATGGCAGCTTGTTCGCACCACGTTGGTCTCGCACGGCAACTTTCTGTTCGCACCGGTCGTTGCCTGGTTTCTGTGCGTGCCGAAATATCTGGCCGGAGCCATGTCGCTCGGGGAGCTGACCCAAGCGGCGGCGGCATTCGTCGTCGTCCAGGGCGCATTCAACTGGCTCGTCGATAATTATCAACGCTTGGCCGATTGGCGCTCCTCGGCGTACCGCGTGGCAACCTTGCTGCTTGCGCTCGACGAACTTGAAGCGAAAGACATGTCTGGCGAACCTCCGTCGCAACAGCACTGAATTCAGGATCAGTTGCGCCGTTCGGCAAGCACCTGCAGACCGATGAACGCCGGATCGTCATGCACGATCAGATATACCGGTATCGGCTCGACATAGTGGCTCATCCGGCCCTTCGCCTCGAAGCGCGAGCGAAACTGCGAGCGCGGCAGGTAGCCGCGCAAATGGCGGGAGATCCCGCCACCAATAAATGCGCCGCCTTGCGCGCAAAAGCCGAGCGCGAAATTGCCCGCAACCTCACCAAGCAGGGCGCAGAATGTGTCGACAGCGGCGAGGCTGATGGCGCAGCTCTCCGTGATCGCAGCCTGCGTGATGTCGGCTGCGCTGCGATAAGGTACCGTCTGCGCATCGAGTGTTGCAATCGCGTGATAAAGATTTTGTAACCCGTTCCCGGATAAGACGCGCTCGGCGGAAACGTGCCCGAACCGCTTGCGGAGCGTCTCGATGATTGCATCCTCGCGAAGCGATCCACTTGGCAAAGTCATATGTCCGCCTTCGCTGTGAGCGACGAACGCGCCCTCTGTCCGCGGCACATACGCAGCCACGCCCAGACCGGTGCCCGGGCCAAGGGCGATCATTGTCATGTTTGGCCTGGTCTCGCCGCCACCGAGTTGGTGAAGGTCCTCGCGCGCAAGGCGCGGCAGTGACCAGGCGACCGCTTCGAAATCGTTGACAATCTGGATATCGGTGAAGCCGAATCGGGCACCTAGCTCGTCGCCATCGACCACCCATGGATAGTTGGTGAGTGGGCACCGCCTGCCTTCGACCACGCCAGCAACCCCAAGGACAGCGTTGCGGATTTCTGCGCGGTCCGTCCGGTGCGCCAGGAAAGATGTGAGTGCATCCTCAAAGTTTGCATAGTCGGCGACCGCCATGTGCGTGACCGGGCCAATTATTCCGCCCGCTAACACGGCGAAGCGGACGTTGGTGCCGCCGACGTCCCCCAGCAGGACGCTATCTGCGGTTGCGGCTGAAGAACTCATAATCGTCCCGCGCGTGCGGTTTTGATCAGCGCGCGATACCAATCGAATGACGCTTTCGGAATGCGAACCTGCGTCGGATAGTCAATGTAAGTGAGCCCAAAGCGCACGCTGTAACCCGAATCCCATTCGAAATTATCGA
The DNA here is from genome assembly GCA_963828695.1 of uncultured Alphaproteobacteria bacterium. Lineage (GTDB taxonomy): Bacteria > Pseudomonadota > Alphaproteobacteria > Rhizobiales > Xanthobacteraceae > Pseudolabrys. The sequence continues at coordinate 2,017,763 of CAWHFS010000002.1, forward strand.
GCAGCGACCAAACGAAATAACCCAAGATATCGGCACCGGCCGATGCGGCTTCGTTCACTGCACCAACGTAGGCCCGCAGGTAGGCAATGCGGTCGTTGTCGATCACCGCGCCGTTGGAGTCGGGCTTGTCATGGCCGCCAAAACCGCTTTCCAGCACGTACACCGGCAGCTTGTAACGCTTGGCAACGCTGAGCAAGGTATCGCGGAAAGCGCGCGGCATGATCGGCCAGCCGATTGGCGTAAGCGGAATATCCGGCGGCCTGTCGCCGAACCCGAAACCCAGCCGCGCGCCGGCATCAGTTTTTATGAACACCGGCCCGTAGTGGTTAAGGCCAAACCAGTCCAGCGGACGCTGAATGCACGCAAGATCGCCGGCTTGCAGGTGCGGCGCAATTGCGGCTTGCATTTGCGGCGGATAGACGCCGAAGCATTGCGGGTCTGGAAATGCCCTATTCCAATAAGCGTCACAGCGGTCTGCCGCCTGCACGTCGGCTGGCGATGACGGAAGGGATGGCTGATAATTGTGAATGCATCCAATCAGGCTTCCAGGCGCGTGGGTGCGGATCATGTCGACTGCCGCCCCGTGAGCGAGGTTCACGTGATGGATGGCCCGGTGCAATGAATCGACACCCGTGAGATCCCGTTCGCCGCCGCCAAATCCGTAACCAAACAATGTGAAGATCGACGGTTCGTTGAAGGTAGCAAAACGTCTGACCCGGTCTCCATATTGTTTCGCCACAAGCGCACTGTAGTCGGCAAACCATGAAACACAATCGCGCGTGGTCCAGCCACCCAAGTCGTCGAGCGCCTGCGGCAGGTCCCAATGGTAGAGGCAAAGCCATGGCTCGATGCCGGCGGCTAACAGGGCATCGATCAGCCGGTCATAGAATGCCAGGCCCAGTTCGTTCGGTATGCCGCGTCCCTGCGGCAGCACACGCGGCCAAGCGACAGAAAAGCGATAAGCCTGCACGCCGAGTCGCCGCATCAGTGCTATGTCTTCGCGATAGCGATGGTAATGGTCGCAAGCGACATCGCCCGTGTCGTGATTGGATATTTGGCCTTTTTCGCAATAGGTGTCCCAGACACTGGGGCCGCGCCCATCTTCTCTGGTGGCGCCCTCAATCTGGAAGCTTGATGTCGAAACGCCCCAGATGAAATCAGGCCGCAACGCAGCAATCGATACATCGGGCGCGAAAGTACGGCCAGCCTCTGCGGAATTGCCGGTGCTTTGGCCTGGAAACACTGATTACACCCTGTTCTTGGCCTGCGTCGCTTTGCTTAAACTAGTTTCGATGCGGCTCTCAATTGAGGCAAATCAACACCTTGCCCCGCGTTACCGGCGATCAATGTCTACATTAAATTCGAGCTGGCAATGATAGCTCAAGCACCAAAAACTCGGTGGGGCGGCGTGGCCAATGGCTATTTTTGGCCGAACCGATATTTTCGTGTCGAGCAGCGCGACGGCACTTTCTGGCTCATCGACCCCGACGGCGGTCGTTTCCTGTCGAAGGGAATCAATACCGTGCGTTTCGATCAAGATCGAATTCAAGACAGCAACCTCATCCCTTACGCAGATGCCTGCCAGCACAAATACGGAAGCCAGGACGCCTGGCGCAGTGCCGTTGCCGGACGGCTTTCAGCCTGGGGATTCAATACACTCGGTGCGTGGTCCGACGAAGCGGTTGCGAACGCGGGACCTCTCCCGCTTGCGGTAACGCCCAATCTGGATCTCGGCATGTCATTCGGATGGGAAAGGAAACAGAATTTTCCCGACGTATTCGATCCAGAGTTCGATGACCATATTCATCGCAGGGCACACAAATTGTGCGCGATGCGCTCCGAAGACAAAAACATCATCGGGTGGTTCATTGACAACGAATTGCGTTGGGGGCCTGATTGGCGCGGTCCCGACGAGCTGCTGACGCTGTTTCTTAATTTATCAGCCGAGAGCCCGGGACGATTGGCAACAATCAATTGGTTACGCGAACGCTACACCGAGTACCAGCATTTCAATTCGATTTGGCGTACGCAAGCACAAACGTGGCAGGAACTCATTGCGCTTGCGAATATCACGCCACCCTTCCTCCGCAAGCCCTCCTATCAGCGAGATGTGGGTGAAGAGGATACGGCCAACCGCACCGACAACAATCGTGGCGCACTTGCGGCCGATTGCGACGACTTCGCCGCGCGGGTGGCGGAGCGTTATTTTGCCTCGACCGCCGCCGCCATCAGAATATCAGACCCCCATCATCTCGTGCTCGGCTGCCGTTTCGCCTATGTCCCGCCGCGCGCCGTGATCGAGGCTGCAGGGCGCCATGTGGACGTCATCTCATTCAATTGTTACGAGCTCGATCCAAGCTACGCGATTGCGGCCTACGCCGCTATCGAAAAGCCCTGCATGATCGGCGAGTTTTCCTTTCGGGCCGCCGACTCCGGTCTGCCCAATACCAACGGCGCCGGGCCACGGGTTGCGACCCAGGAGGAGCGCGCGGGCTGTTTCCGCCACTACGTGACTGTCGCCCTGCGCAACAAGGCGCTGGTGGGATACCATTGGTTTGAACACGCCGATCAACCGGCCGAGGGACGCTTCGATGGTGAGAACTCGAATTTTGGGACCGTAACCATCGACGATCGGGTTTATGAAAAGCTCACCGGCATGATGATTTCAGTCAACGCCGAGTCCGAGAATATCCACGCCGGCACCTGCCCGGCGAGCTAGGGGCAAAACTGAGTTCGCCGATGGCCAATCAGACCAAGATCGTATTCCTCGGGGCTACCAGCATGTCATTCGGCTTGAGCATGCTGCGGGACATCTTCAGCAATGACGAATTGCACGGGTCTACGCTGACGATGGTCGGCCGCAATCCGGCGACGCTTTCAAAAGCAGCAATGCTCGCCAAATTGCTAAATGAGAAATCGGGAGCCGGTCTGACTATCGAGCATACCACCGACCGCCGCGCCGCCTTCGACGGCGCCAATTTTGTCATCAATGCCACGGCGATCGACCGTAACCGCCTGTGGAAGCTGGATTTCGAGGTGCCGCGCAAATACGGCATCCGCCAAACGCTCGGAGAGAACGGCGGTCCTGGCGGGCTGTTCTTCACCCTGCGCACCTTGCCATTGATATTCGACTTCGTGCACGAGATGCAGGAGATTTGTCCGCAGGCGCTGTTCATCAATTTCTCGAATCCAGAAAGTCGCATCATCCTTGCCTTGGGAAAATACAGCCCGATCACAGCTTTAGGCCTTTGCCACGGCATCTTCATGGGGCAAGGCGACGTCGCGCGCGTCATGAAGTTGCCGTATGAGCAGGTCGACGTCTGGGGCGCCGGCATCAATCATTTCCAGTGTCTGCTGCAAATCCGCGACCGGAAAACCGGCGGAGATCTCTACCCCCTGCTGCGCGCCAAGGAAAAGGATTTTGACCCGTCATTTGCACCGCTCACACGCAGCTTGTTTCGGGCCTTCGGCTATTGGATGACTTGCAGCGATGATCATCTAGGCGAATATCTCGCTTATGGCTGGGAAGGCGGCGAGCATGGCTACGACTTCGACGCCGACGAGCGCGGCCGCGCAGAGTTCGGCGAGGCGCTCGGCCGCGTCCTGGCCGGGGCACCGGTACCGCCAGATTGGCTTACGCCATCGGGCGAACGCGGAGCCGCCGCGATAGGCGGTATTGTTCATAACAAGAAACGTGTCCTGGAATCCGGCATCGTCTTAAACCAAGGCGTCATCCCGAATCTGCCGGCGGAAGCTGCGGTCGAAGTGCCGGTGATGGTGGATGCCGCCGGCATTCATCCGATTTCATTGGGGCCTTTGCCCACCCCGATCGCAATGCTGGTTGCCACCCAAGTGAACGTACAGCAGCTCGCCGTCGAAGCCGCCGTGCGCGGGTCGAAGGAGATCGCCATGCAGGCGCTTCTGATTGACCCGGTGGTGAATTCCGCGTCGGCGGCCGAAAAGGTGCTGGACGAATTATGGGAAGTTAACCGGCCCTATATCCGACCTTGCATCTGAATGCTGAGCTGCACATGACATTGCCCAGCGTTTCGTCAGCGGAAAAGCCGGGTGCGTTGAAACGCGTATCATTTTACTTCGCGGCCCATGAAGATGATTGGCAACTGTTCATGAACCCATCGGCGTTCCGGGACGTTCTGGATGCCGGCACCAAGACCGTGTTCATTCATGTGACTGCCGGCGACGCCGGCCTCGGAACCAAAACCGGCGGCCGCAAGTATCCTTATTATCTCGCGCGCGAGCATGGTGCGGAATTTGCAATCCGCTTCATGGCAGACTCAGACCGCGCCCCGGTCGAAACAATAGCCGGGCCGGCGACGTTCAACGGCCATCCGATCTACCGCGTGACCTATCGCAACACGCTGGCCTATTTTCTTCGCATTCCGGACGGCAGCCCATCGGGCGATGGCTATCCGGATACCGGCTATCAATCGCTCAGGCGGATGGCAGGGGGTCAAATTAGTACGCTCACCGCGATCGACGACACGACAACATATGAAGGCTGGCGGGATCTCGCGCTGACGCTGCGTGGCATTGTTGATTTCGAAGGTGGGTATGCGCACTCGCTGAATTTCCATATTCCCGAGCTTGATCATGCTCTCAATCCCAACGACCATTCCGACCATTTTATGACGGCGAAGGCAGCACTCGACGCAGCCGAGGGACTAGGCGGCGTTCGCTTGCTGCACTACGTCGGCTATGCTGGTGCCGAGCGGCCGGAAAATCTCACCGGACTCGACCGCGATATGAAATGTGCGGTCTATGCCGTCACACTCGCCGGCGTTATGGCATTCGACCATGCAACTGCCTGGGAGCACTATGACCAAACATTCGTCGCACGTAATTATTGTCGGGTCGAGAACATCTAAACTCCCCTAGATACGGCGGGCACGTTATCCCAGCGCAAAGCCTTCATGGCTCGAATTAGTAAAGCATCACTCGGAGATGCGGCAACTTCAAAAGCAAGGTCTGTGCTCAAACCTAACATCCGCGACTGATCGGCAGGAAAGATCAATACCGCCTGCCGGACGCCCCTGCGCCGAGATTGCTTGCAGAAGCGCGTTTAGCAGTTGCCCCGCCACGCGCTCGCCATCGCAGGCGACCAGCGTCATCTTTCGTTGCCTTTAGGCTACAAGCTTGCACGTTAGTAACCAGAGGCGCCGCGAAATTCTACGCGCTGACCGCGCTTACGCTGCGGATGCCGAGCTTGGTGAAAAGGGCGCGCGTTTCCGCCATCGAGCCGTTGACATCGATGCCGCGGCAGGCGTCCTGGAACACAACCGCCTCGAAGCCCTCGCGCTTGGCGTCCTCGGCCGAGTAGCGCACGCAGAAATCGTAAGCGAGGCCGGCCAGAAACACCCGCGTAAAGCCGCGCTCGCGCAGATAGCCGGCTAGCCCGGTGCGGGTCGTGCGGTCATTCTCGTAGAAGGCGGAATAGGAATCGATCGCGCGGTGGTAGCCTTTGCGCAGCACAAGTTCGGCGTGCGGGATGTCGAGATCGTCGCGGAATGCCGCGCCCTTGGTGCCCTGCACGCAGTGATCAGGCCACAGAACCTGTTTGCCGTAGGCAACCTCGATAGTTTGATAGGCCTTGCAGCCCGAATGCGACGATGCAAACGATAGATGCCCGCGCGGGTGCCAGTCCTGCGTCAACGCCACATGGGCAAAATCCTGCGCCAGCTGATTGATCAGCGGCACGACCTCGTCGCCGCGCGGCACCGACAAGGCGCCGCCGGGGCAGAAGTCGTTTTGAATGTCGACGACCAGCAGGACGTCACGCTCGCCGTATTTGTTCATGCCGTTACAAACGGTTTATTTCGTAATCTTCGCAGGAATAGCCGAGCATAGAAAGTCCTTCCTCAAGTAGGTCGCCGAGGTTGGGGGTGCCGAGCAGGTATTGTGCGGTGCGCTCGTTGTGGGCCGCAGCCGCCTCCTCGCGTACGGCGTTCCAGTCCGCGGCGGTGTAGTTGTCACGGCCGAGCCACATCAAGGTGACGAGATCAACCTGCTCGTCGACTGACAGTGAATCGACCAACGAGGTAATTTCCTCGACCACAGGATCATCGGGGTAATCCTCAAGGATCTCGACGTCCTTGTCGTCGGACGGGTTCGACGCGGGATCTGGCTCACTGATTTCTTCCTTGGCATCAAATTCGCGCGCCTTGATGATGAGGAAGCAGACCTTCTCCGGCGAGATAGTGAGCTTGTCGTCGGGATCCGTAGGCGCAGGCTTTGTCGGTTTGGCCATTGGAATAACTTTCCCATACAAATGATGACAATAGAATTATGCGGCAGCATTGCTGGGCCGCATTTGAGCTAGCGCAATTAGGCCCTTAACCAATTGAGCGTGCGGAACTTTAAGCCCCCCTGATCTGGATCAAGGCCTGCGGCCGACAGATGCCCGAACATACTTTTTTATCGAGGGATGTGCGATGCCGGTGCAGAACGCCGAAATCGCGGCGATGTTCGACCAGACCGCCGATCTCCTGGAGATCAAGGGGGACAATCCGTTTCGCGTACGCGCTTACCGCCGCGCGGCGCGCACGGTCGAAGGCCTACCGCAGAGCGCGTACAGCATGCTGGCGGCTGAGGCCGATCTCTCCGAGTTGCCCGGCATCGGTAAGGACCTCGCATGCAAGATTGCGGCTATCGTCGAGAGCGGCCACTTCGAACTGCTCGATGAATTGAAGAAGAAATTGCCGGGCGAGCTCGGCGAGATGGCGGCGCTGCCGGGGCTCGGCCCCAAGCGCATCAAGCTGCTCTATTCGAAACTGCACATCCGAACGCTCGACGATCTGCGCAAGGCGGTGGAGGCCGGCCGGCTGCAACGGCGCAAGGGTTTCGGGCCGGCAATCGAAAAGAAGCTCGCGGCGGCGCTGAAGAAGCCGATCGTCGCCAAGCGCCATCGATTGGCGGTGGCGGAAGCGGAAGCTGAGGCCTTGGTCTCTTACCTGCGCGACGGCGGCCGCGTCGTGGTGGCGGGAAGCTACCGGCGCCGACGCGAGACGGTCGGCGATCTTGATATCCTGGTCACCTCCGAGCACGCGGCGGCGGTCTGCGATAAGCTGTCGCGCTACGAAAATGTCGCCGAGGTGCTGGCGCACGGGCCGACGCGGGCGACCGTCGTGCTGCGCTCCGGCCTGCAGGTCGATCTGCGCGCGGTCGCCGAACAAAGCTACGGCGCAGCGCTTCTCTATTTCACCGGCTCCAAGGCGCACAATATCGCGCTGCGCGGCATCGCCAACGACCGCAAGTGGAAACTCAACGAATACGGCTTGTTCTCGGGCAAGCGGCGCATCGCGGGCACAAGCGAAGAGGAAGTCTATGAAAAGCTCGGGCTCGCCTATGTCCCGCCGGAAATGCGCGAGGATCGCGGCGAGATCGCGCTCGCCAAGGCCAACAAGATTCCGAAACTGGTGAGTGTTGCCGACATCCGCGGCGATCTGCACGTGCATTCCGACTGGACCGACGGCACTGCCTCCATCGAGGAGATGGCCGCCGCCGCGCAGGCTTGCAGGTATCAGTACATGGCCCTCACCGATCATTCGCGCCGGCAGACCATGTCGCACGGGCTCGATCCGGCGCGTGTAGTGCGGCAGATCCGCGAGGTCGACAAGATTAACGCCAGGCTAGAGGGCTTCACCATCCTCAAGGGAATCGAGGTCGACATCCTCAAGGACGGCGGTCTCGACCTGCCGGACTCGACGCTGGAAAAGCTCGATGTCGTGGTGGCCTCGGTCCATTCGTTTTTCGATCTGACGCGCGAAGAGCAAACCGAGCGGGTGATCCGTGCCATGCGGAATCCCTACGTCTCGATCGTCGGACATCCGACCGGCCGGCTAATCGGCACGCGCGAGCCCTACGACATCGACATGGACCATGTCATTGCGGCCGCGCGCGAGCTTGGCTGCTATCTGGAGATCAATTCGCAGCCGGAGCGGCTCGACCTCAACGACCTGCACGCCCATGCCGCCAAGAGTAAGGGCGTGAAGCTTTCGGTGTCGACGGATTCCCACGCGACCAGCTCGTTTCAATACATCCGCTTCGGCATCGATCAGGCCCGCCGCGCCTGGCTCACCGCCGACGACGTGATCAACACGCGGCCGTTGGCGGAATTGCGTAAGTTGTTGAAACGGCGGGCTTTGCTGGCCGCTTGAGGCATATCAAGGAAACCGAACGAGCGCCAAGCGAGTTTACAGTGAAACGAAGAACGACCGGAGCCAAACGAATGGAAACCCCGCTACAAATCGATTTTCAGGGCATGGATTCGAACGAACAGATCCGCGCCGCGATCCTCAAGCACGTCGACCAACTCGAGGACCGCTTCGGCCGCATCACCGCCGGCCGCGTGGTGGTCAAGGCGCCCGGCGGCCGTCACCGCAGCGGCGGTCTCTACGAGATCAATATCCACCTGGCGCTGCCGGAGGGCCGCGAGGTCAATATCAACCACACGCCGCAGAACGATGAGCGATACTCGGACATCGACTTTGCGCTCAACGACGGCTTCAAACGCGCGCGCCGGCAATTACAGGACCAGGTGCGCCACCTGCAAGGCCAGGTGAAACAGCACGATGACCCGCCGACCGGCACGGTGAGCGAGCTCGACCCGCTCGGCGAGTTCGGCTTCATCGAGACGAGCGACGGCCGCGAGATCTATTTTCACCGCAACAGCGTGCTCAGCGGCGGCTTTGCCGATCTGATGGTCGGCTCGCGTGTGACCTTCGCCGAGGAAATCGGCGACAAGGGCCCGCAGGCGAGCACCGTCAAGCTAATGACCAAGCACGGCCTGAAGGTATGAGCCCGCCTGCTGCCTCGGCGAGTGCGCGGTGGGAGCATTTCCCGCACGCCGCCGATGTCGGGGTGCGGGGGTTTGGAGAAACGGCAGCGGAGGCGTTTGAACAGGCGGCGACCGCCCTCACCGCCGTTGTTACCCACGCCGAGGTCGCTCCGAAGGTGAAAGTCGACGTGATCTGTTCGGCGCCTGATATTGAATTGTTGTTCGCCGAGTGGCTGAACGCGATCATCTACGAGATGGCAGTGCGCAACATGCTGTTCTCCCGTTTCGCAGTCCAGATCCACGGCACGCGGCTAACCGGCACCTTGTGGGGCGAGCCGGTCGACGTCGGGCGCCATCAGCCAGCCTGTGAGCCGAAGGGTGCGACCTACACGACGCTGAAGGTCGCCAACGACGGCAGCATCTGGTCGGCGGCCTGCATCGTGGATGTGTGACGATGGACCCCGCAAGATTTACCCGCGTTGATGAAACGGCCTGGCGCATCGAGCCGACCGGACTCATGCGCGTGCCGGCGGTCATCTATGCCGACGAAAATCTCATCCGCGATATGGACGACAAGGTCTACGAGCAGGCCGTCAATGTCGCAATGCTGCCCGGCATCGTGCAGGCGTCTTACGTCATGCCCGACGCGCATTGGGGCTATGGCTTCCCGATCGGCGGCGTCGCCGCCTTCGACGCCGACGAAGGCGGCGTGGTGTCGGCCGGCGGCGTCGGCTTCGACATTTCCTGCGGCGTGCGCACCATGCTGACCGGCCTGAAGGTTGAAGACATCCGGCCGGCGCAGAAGCAGCTTGCTGACTCGCTCTTCCGCCACATTCCGGCCGGTGTCGGGAGCACCGGCACGATCACGCTCGACGTCACCGACATGGATGCGATGCTCTCCGGCGGCGCGCACTGGGCGGTCGAGCGCGGCTGGGGCGAGGCGCGCGATCTCGAACGTATCGAGGAAAGTGGGCGCATGGCCGGCGCCGAGCCCGCACAGGTATCCGACCGCGCCAAGAAGCGCCAGCGGCGCGAGATGGGCACGCTCGGCTCCGGCAACCACTATCTCGAAGTGCAGGGGGTCGCGGAAATCTTCGATGCCACGACAGCCGAGGTCTTTGCGCTGAAACGGGACGATGTTGTCGTCACCATCCACTGCGGCTCGCGCGGGCTCGGCCATCAGATCGGCACCGAATTCCTGAAGGACATGGTGGTGACGGCGGAAGCGTCGGGCATCAGACTGCCCGACCGCGAGCTGGCCTGTGCGCCGATCAAATCCGAGGTCGGCCAGCGCTATCTTGGCGCCATGCGGGCCGGCATCAATTGCGCGCTCGCCAACCGCGAAATCCTCGGCCATTTTGCCCGGCGCGTGTTCAGGCACTACTTTCCAAACCACCAATTGGACCTTCTGTTCGACGTCTCGCACAACACCTGCAAGGTCGAGCCGCATGTCGTTAACGGCAAGCGCCGCGAATTATATGTGCACCGCAAGGGCGCAACGCGCGCTTTCGGGCCCGGTCACGAAAGCCTGCCGGCGGCCTTACGCGCGGTCGGCCAGCCGGTACTGATCGGCGGCAGCATGGGGACAGGCTCTTACATCCTGGTCGGCCAAGCGACAGGCGAGCAGAAGGCGTTTTCATCCGCCTGCCATGGCGCTGGCCGCGCGATGTCGCGTCACGCCGCCCTCAAACAGTGGAGCGGGCGCAAGATCCAGGACGATTTGGCCGCGCAGGGCATTCTGATCCGCAGTCCCTCCACCCGCGGCATCGCCGAGGAGGCGCCCGGCGCCTATAAGGATGTCGGCGCGGTGGTGCTGGCGGCCGAGCATGCGGGTCTTGCCCGCCGCGTGGCACGTCTTGTGCCGCTGATTTGCGTCAAGGGGTAACGGATAACGAGCAAAAGTTAACGCCGCGACGTGTCCCTCCGCTTGGAGTCATCAAACTCATGACTTCGCCAGAGAAGGTTTGACAAGCTCGCCGATGTCCGGTTCGCCACAATGTGCGAGCACGATTTGACGAACTGCGTCACGCAAGCGTAGCAGCGAGGCAAAATCTGTTCCGGACGGCGTGACCGCCTCTTCAATCCGGATATTCAGAGGCGTCCAACGCGGAAACCATTGGTCGCTACGCAGCATCGTTCGGGTGCCGCGGATGATCCCGGGCAACACCGGCAAATCGGCCTGCGCGGCCACTTTGAAAGCGCCGAGATAGAACCCAGACAGCCCAGGCCTGCGCGTGAAGGTGCCCTCCGGGAAAAACACAACGTTGCGCCCCTGCCTCGCCGCGCCGATGACGGCCTCGGTATCCATCAGACTTCCGCCGATGTCATAACGCTCGACAAACAACGCGCCTAGCCGGCGCAGGAACGGGCCGGCAAATACCTGGCTGCCCAATTCCCGTTTGACAACATACACAGGCTCACCGGGAAAAATCGCGCTGAGCACCAGCGTGTCCATATAGCTTGAGTGATTGAAGACCAGCATCGCGTTACCCTTAGGGATATGATTGAAACCGGCGACTGCGATACGAACTCCGACAACAGTCAGGGCGGCGCGTGCGATCGCACGGACGGACGCCCATCGCCACGAGCGACGCGGCAGTAGCATCACAGCAAACCACGCTAGCACTAAGCTCAGCGCAACGACGACCCACCACCACACTGCATAGAGCATTTCACGCGAAAGTCTGGCGAGCCGGCCGATCTGCGCCCCAAAACCTGCCAGCGATAGGTGAAGGAGCTGCAGCCAGAGAGCGGACTGGGGAGTACCGATCTGGCCGCTTATATAGAGATCTTTAGCGGCGCTTCGGCGAATTTTTCCGCTCGAGGTTTTTGGCACCGTGCGCGGCGGGGCGAGGACGATTTCATCTGGAGGCGTGCCCGCAATGTCGGTGACTACCTCATGTGCCAATGCCTGCAGCTTGGCTTTCGCCGCAGGGGCGACCTCGCGCGTCTCAGCCAGTATGATCACGCGCTCGGTCCCCGCCCTGGGATCGCTCACGCTGAATACTGCCACGCCGCCTTTGCGAATTCCCGGAATCTCGGCCACCGCTTCTTCGATCTCCTGCGGATAAAGGTGGCGGCCGGCGCGGATGATGATGTCCTTGATTCGGCCCGTGATGCAGACATCGCCGCCAGCCATGTAGGCGCGGTCGCCACTATCGAGCCAGCCGTCGTGAATGACTTCGCGGGTCTTGGTCTCGTTATTGAAATAACCGCGGGTCGCCGAGGGACCGCGGAACTCAAGCCGGCCTTCACGGCGATCGCCGAGTTCGCGGCCAACTTCGTCGACGATACGGACTTCGTGGCCGGGGAGTGGCTGACCGCAGGCGACGATTTCCTGCGGCCTTGGATCGTCTCGTTTAGCCGGTTCAGCCACGCCGCCCGTGCTCAGTCTGTCGCGGCTGACGCGATCGATGAGCGGGCCGCGGCGTAGAGGTGGAAACGCGAGCCCCACCGAGCTCTCGGCGAGACCGTAGACCGGCGCCATCGCGCCTGCGGTAAACCCATAACGGCTGAATCGCTCGATGAACCGCCGCAAGGTTTGCGGACTGACCGGCTCCGCGCCATTCGCCACCATGCGCAAGGAACTGAGATTTAATCCCTCGAGATCGGCATCGGCAATCTTGTTGACACATAGTTCAAAACCGAAATTAGGCGACGCGGAAAAGGTCGCCTGAAACCGATGCATGGCCCACAGCCAGCTTTCCGGCCGCACAAGGAAGCTCAACGGCGACATGACGTAGAGCGGCGCCGCGAAGTGCAGACAGCCGAGCCAGGCACCGATCAGCCCCATGTCGTGATAAAGCGGCAGCCAGCTGACAAAAACGTCGACGGAGCTGGCGTCCATGACGCTGCCCATGGCGCGGATGTTGGCGAGCAAATTGGCATGGCTGAGTACTACGCCTTTTGGATCGCCGGTGCTGCCCGACGTGTATTGGATGAGGGCGACTGTGTCGGCATTGCCCGGCCGAGGCAAATCGGCCTGCGCCGTTGACGTCGCGAAATATTCTACGCTTTCGACGGCGTTGAGAGTTCCCACTCGTGCGCGCAACAAGCCGGCGAGCCGCCGACCCTCGGGCATCGTAATCAACAGGCAAGCGCCGGCGTTGCGCAGGATTCCGACTTGGCGCCGCAAATGATCCTCGAGCTGCGACAACCGCATTGGCGGATAGATTGGCACTGGAATGGCGCCGGCATAAAGGATGCCGAAGAAGGCTATGAAGAAGTCGATGCTGGTCGGCAACATCACGGCGACGCGGTCGCCTGGCGAAACGTCGTGCGACGCAAGGCCGACCGCGACAGTTCGCGCTTTGGCTGCGAGCTCGGCATAGGTCAGGCTGCCAAGAATAGTCGCTTCATCCTGCAGCACACTCAGGTGCAAACGGTCGGGATGCCGCGCCTCGTGCCATTCAAGAACTTCGATCAGGGTCTGTGCCTCACTAGCGGGCGGGACGGTCGGTAGGGGCGGAATTGGCGGCGCTTCAAGCGCCGCCCGGCCCCGCGCCGGTCCGGCCTGGTCCAGCGCCCGCAACAGGTCACCGATCGTCTCGGCCTCGCCGATCGTTTGTGCCGGAAGGCGGACACGAAACGCCCGCTCGATGCGCAGGATCAGTTCAGTCCGACCAAGACTGTCGATGCCGAGATCGCGCTCGATCCGGCTCGATGGCTCAATATCAATGAATCTCATCCGCTGAGGATGCAGTTCACGGACGAGCTCCGCGACGACCGCAATCAGCTCCCCCCCGTGCCGTTGTTGCTCGGGTGCGTCAGCTTGTGTCTTTGCCTCAGCCAGGCTTTCTGACATGACCAATCCTAGGATGCCGCCCGCGCAGGTCGTTGATGCCGATCAAACGCCAAGCGACTGCGAATGCTAATAAAATCTTGATTTGGAGCACTGTTAGCAACTAATTCGACCGCCAATGCAGAACACGCCGAGCATGCAAACCGATGACTCTGGTCGCGCAAGCGACATAATTACCGCGGCTCAAGCACAGACTTTGTGGGGGCTGTTCCGCGAACGGGTCAGGCGCAGCCCAGACGTCGCTGCCTATCGACACTACGATCCCGCGCAAGGACGCTGGATCGATCAAACCTGGGCTATGGTCGGCGAACGCGTGAGCCGGTTTCGCGCCGGTCTCGCCATGGCAGATATGAAGCCTGGCGACCGCGTTGCCATTCTGTTGCCGAACGGAATCGACTGGGTTTGCCTTGATTTGGCGGCGCAAGGATCGGGGCTGATCGTCGTCGGGCTTTATCCGCATGACACGGCTTCCAGCAACGCCCATGTCCTCGGTCATTCCGGCGCCCGGCTGGTTGTTATCGATACCGACGCGCGCTGGAAATCCCTATGGCCGTTGCGTGCCAACTTTCCTGCGCTTGAGCGCGTGTGGGTCTGTGAGGATCCGGCTCCGCTTGCCGCGCCGGCCGATGGGCTGAACGTGCAAGTGCTCGGAGAGGTCCTGGCAAACGCATCCGCACCGCCGGTGGCTCACCAGCCGACGCCAAGCGATGTTGCGACACTGATCTACACTTCCGGCACCACCGGGCGGCCAAATGGAGTAATGCTGTGCCATCGTGCTTTGCTCTGGAATGCGCAAGCTACCGCTGCCGTGATCCCTCCGCTCCGGAACGACGTATTTTTGTCGATTCTGCCCATCGCGCACGCGTTCGAGCGTACCGTCGGCTACTACCTTCCCATGATGGGCGGCTGCACGGTGGCCTATGCTCGATCGGCGCAGTATTTGGTCGACGATCTCGCCACCGTCCGCCCGACGGTCATGCTCGCCGTTCCCCTGCTGTTTGAGCGAATGGCGGTGGCAATCCGAGCGAAGGTCGCGACGAGCGCCATAAAGCGCACCCTCCTGCATATTACCGTTACCATTGGGTGGCGCCGCTTTTTGGCTCGCCAGCAGCACCAAAGGCCAGGGCCGGCATTGCGTGCGTTTTGGCCTATCCTTGAGCGGACCGTCTCCAGGCCGGTGCTTGCCACATTTGGTGGGCGGTTACGGGTCGCTGTCACCGGTGGGGCTGCGCTGGAGCAGAGCGTCTCTCGGATACTGATTGGCTTAGGCCTGCCGCTGGTAGAGGGATACGGCCTTACTGAAGCGGCCCCGGTCGTGGCCGCGAACACGCTCGACGACAATGTGCCCGGCTCGGTCGGCCGCCCTTTGCAAGGCATCGAGGTCAAGCTCGGCGCACAAGACGAACTGCTGGTCCATACACCGTCGGTCATGACGGGCTATTGGAAAAACGACGTCCATACGCCCCAAACACTCGATTCATCTGGTTGGCTGTCGACAGGCGACGTCGCCGAGCTGAAAGAAGGTCGTATCTTTATTCGCGGCCGCCTCTCAGACGTTATCGTTTTGTCCATCGGCGAAAAGGTCAACCCGAAAGTCGTCGAAGCCGCGCTCACTAGCGATTCTTTGTTCAAGCACGCCGTGGTGGTTGGCGACCGTCGGCCGTTCCTTGTGGCAGTCATCGTGCTGGATATTGCCTCGTGGAACCTCTTCGCGGCGAGTAGAGGACTTGATCCGCGCCAGCCAAATCACCCTGCAAGCAAGCTCGAACTCCAGGCTCGAATCGTGCCGCTACTCGCGAATATGCCGCGTTATGCGCGAGTCCACGCACTACATCTGACGCTTGAGCCATGGACAATCGAGTCCGGTTTACTGACGCCGACGCTCAAAGTGAAACGGGATCGTGTCGTTCCGCTTTTCGCTGCAGAGATCAAGAATTTGTACGGCGAACAATAACTTCCCAGGGCACGAGGTCTTCTATCATTTACCGGCGGGTCGGCCAGTTTGGTCTTCGTGATAAAACAGCCGCTTCGCAATTTCAGACGCCGCTAGATAGAGGACCGTAATCACCAGTAGCATCCCCAACACCTGTGGCGGTAAAGGCACGAATTCGAAATAAGTCGCGCCGGGAAGATATGGCACGAAAACTGCAATTACTGCCGTGATTGACGTAGCAATCCATAACATCCGCCCCCGATTTGCCGTCGGAGGACTTCGAAGGGCATTGCTTCGACACGGCATCAGGATCGGTGAATGAGACTTTGCCTGGCGTCCCCGTCTTCGCCGTCGTATCAATGATAACGTCATCGAACATGCGCTCAGCATCTTGCGTTGCCAGATCGTATTTTGCTCCGCGTCGGTGCAGGCGCACGTGGAAACTGTGTCCGGCGAGACGTGCCGACCATTCGCCGATGATCTGTTTCGCTTTTTTGACAAACTCGTCCGCCGAATGGAATTCGAAGCTGCGCATCGCCGGCGCCACCCGCGAAATTGCATCGTAGAGCGCAGTGCTCTCTTCGGCTTTCTGTTCGATGGCAGTGAGCAGCGCGAACGGATCGTCTGTCTTCATGATCAGGACATTGTAGTATTCGCTCCGCTCAGTCGGCGCGAGCTGCCGCAGCGCCTTAAGCACGCGCCGGAAGCCTTCCTGGTAGATGCTGATGACGACGTTCCAGTCGCGCATGGTCGGCTCCTTGGCGACGCCGGCGGCCGCTAACAAAAAATATTATAGAGCGAGACCGTTGGCGCCTTTTGACCGGTATCAATCCGCGCCCTGCGCTATGTGGCAATATTCGTTAAATTTGAGCGGATTGCCCGTGCGGCTTCATTCACATGCCTTTCAAGACGGGGCTGCGATTCCGCAGCGATATACTTGCGACGGGGACGATATTTCTCCTCCCCTGGCATGGGATGCTCCACCAAAGGGCGCCCGCAGCTTTGTCGTGCTATGCGACGACCCTGACGCGCCCGGCGGCGTTTGGCATCATTGGGCAGCCTATGATATTACGGCCGACATAAAGTCCTTGCCGGAAGGAGCTGCCAAGAGGCCTTGGCAACGCGATTTCAAGCAGGCAATCAACGACTTCGAAACAGCCGGCTATGGCGGTCCCTGCCCGCCCCATGATCATGGCCTGCACCACTATCACTTCCGGCTGTTAGCGCTTTCGGTCGATCGTCTGAAGGTTGGCAAGGGTGCTTCTTGCAGCGAAGTCGAGCGGGAAGCGCGCAAACACGCTATTGCTGAAGCAACGCTTGTCGGCATTTATGAGCGGTAGCGGAACAAACAACGGATTAAATCGCGGCTGCTGGTATAGCGGACCCCTTGTCTTGACCTGAATCAATCCAAACTTTTTTGCCTGCCGTATTTGTTACAGAAGCTGCCAAGTTTGGCGCGCCGCGCTCGGGATCAGGCTTTGGTAGCGGGACGTCGTGGGGAGAGTTGCAGATGTGAAGATCGCTCAGATTGCGCCCTTGATCGAGAGTGTACCGCCAAAGTTCTATGGTGGGACAGAACGGGTTGTTTCTTACCTCACCGAAGAGCTCGTGCGCATGGGGCACGAGGTCACCCTGTTCGCGAGCGGGGACTCGGTAACCTCGGCCGAACTCGTCGCTTGCACGCCAGCGGCTTTACGGCTTACTTCATCAATGCGAGATCCCCTGCCCCACAATGTCATTCTACTGGAGCAGGTGCGCCGCAAGGCCGAAGAATTCGAAATCCTGCATTTTCATATCGATTACCTTCACTTCCCGCTCTTTCGGGATAACGGGCTTGCAACGGTCACAACGCTGCACGGCCGACTTGATCTGCCCGACCTTGCTCCGCTTTATCGCGAATTCGCCGAAATGCCTGTGGTTTCGATTTCGTACGATCAAAGAACTCCTTTGCCGTGGGCTAACTGGGTAGGCAATGTCAGGCATGGCATTCCGAGAGATCTCTATTCGTTTTCGCCCGTGCCGAGCGGGAATTATTTGGCGTTCCTGGGACGAATTTGCCCGGAAAAACGGCCCGATCGCGCGATAGAGATCGCACGTCGCGCAGGGATGCCATTAAGAATCGCCGCCAAAGTGGACAAAGTGGATGAAGAGTATTTCGCCGAGCGGATACGACCGCTGCTAAAGCTGCCGGGCATCGAATACATCGGCGAAATCGGCGAGCGCGAGAAGGCCGCGTTTCTCGGCGACGCAACGGCGCTCCTCTTCCCGATCGACTGGCCAGAGCCGTTTGGCTTGACCATGATCGAGGCCATGGCTTGCGGCACGCCCGTGATCGCTTGGCGCTGCGGCTCTGTGCCGGAAGTCGTGGATGATGCGGTGACCGGCTTCATCGTGGACGACATAGAACGCGCAGTGAGGGCCGTGGAGAAGGTGCACTGCCTTGATCGCGCCGGTATCCGGCGCCGTTTCGAAGAGCGGTTCAGCACAGAGCGGATGGCTGCCGAGTACCTCGCCATCTATTCTTCGCCTAGAACGATGCCAACATTGCAGCAGCTTGCATCGGCGATGGACCACGCTGATGCTGCTTAGGGCATGACATGCCGACCCGCACAAAACCTGTGCTCGAGGCTGCACCGCTCGGCGAGACCGGCCTACAATTCTACATCTCAATCAGTTCGCCGCTGTCGGAGCGAAGACCACGGACGCTCAAGCACGGCGATACTTTCGGCTTGTTCGACCATAACGGCGACATCGTGGGCTATGGTAGCCCCGAGGGCCTCTACCACAAAGATATGCGGTTTGTCTGCGACCTTCGGCTGACGATTAACGGCCAACGGCCGCTCCTATTGGGCTCTGCCGTGAGGGCCGACAACTCGCTTCTCACGGCGGACCTTACAAACCCGGACATGTTCAATCGTGAGAAACTCGATCTGCCGCGCGACACCATTCATATTGCTCGTTGCCGGTTTCTTTGGAACCATTCCTCCTATGAACGGCTTTCGGTACAAAATTTCGACGATCGGCCGCATCCGGTCAGCATCGAGTTCGAGTTTGCCTGCGACTTTGCCGATATCTTTGAGATCCGCGGAAAATACCGTCCGGAGCGAGGCAAACTGTTCGTCTGGGTAGAGCAAGGCGATGCCGTAGTGTTCAGTTATGAAGGGCTCAATTCACGGACGCGGCGCACCACAATTCGCTTCGATCCGGCACCTTCGTTTCTCGACGAGCGCCGAGCCCGTTTCGACCTGCAGCTTGAGCCTCGGCAGCGGATCTCGCTGTTCATGGCCATCCATGTTGGCGAGTCCGCAGGCCCACAGCCCGTTGGGCGATATTTTTTCCCCCAGCTGCGCGAGGCACGTAGAGCTCTGCGCCACTCAGCCGCTCGCGCTGCGACGGTGGAGACATCGAACGAGGTGTTCAATGAGGTGCTGTGCCGCTCGGTGTCGGACCTGTATATGCTCATGACCGACAAGGAATTCGGCCCTTATCCCTATGCCGGTATCCCGTGGTACAGCACGGCTTTTGGTCGTGACGGCATTCTCACTGCTGCTCAGATGTTGTGGATCGATCCCGACATCGCCCGTGGGGTTCTCGGATTCCTCGCCGCTACCCAGTCGACCGATTTTGAGCCTAAGGCCGACGCGCAGCCGGGAAAAATCCTGCATGAAACTCGCGAGGGCGAGATGGCGCAACTCGGCGAGGTGCCCTTCAAGAGATATTACGGAAGCGTCGACAGCACACCGCTGTTCGTCATGCTGGCTGGGCTCTATTTTGAGCGCACCGGCGATCTCAACACACTTCGGGTGCTATGGCCAAACATTGAAGCTGCCCTAGTATGGACTGATGAATTCGGCGACCGTGACGGTGACGGCTTTATCGAATACCACATGGAAAGCGAGACAGGTCTCATCAATCAGGGCTGGAAGGATTCCGTTGATGCCATCTTCCATGCCGACGGGCGTCTTGCCCGCGGACCGATCGCTTTATGCGAGGTTCAAGGTTATGTCTGGGGCGCCAAGAAGCTTGCGGCGAAAATGGCACGTGCCCTGGAAATGCCGGCCAAGGCCATCGCTCTTGAGCAACAGGCTGCGGCTTTGCAGGATCGTTTTGAGAAAGCATTCTGGTGCGACGACATCTCGACCTACGCGATTGCACTCGATGGCGACAAGAATCCGTGTCGTGTGCGGTCGTCAAACGCCGGCCAAGTTCTCTTCTCCGGCATCGCGCAGCCTGATCGCGCCGCGTGCATCGCAGACCAATTGCTCAGTCCGGACTTCTTTTCCGGGTGGGGCATCCGGACATTGGCGACTACCGAAGCGCGCTATAATCCAATGTCATACCATAATGGATCGGTATGGCCGCATGACAATGCACTCGTTGCATTGGGCCTGAGGCGTTATGGTTTTACAACGCACTTGCGGCGCCTCTTCTCCGGCCTCTTCGATGCCGCCTCTTACATGGACCTGCGTCGGCTTCCAGAACTGTACTGCGGTTTTCGGCGGGGCTCTGGTCGGGGCCCGATCTTCTACCCCGTGGCTTGCTCGCCGCAATCCTGGGCGGCTGCGGTGCCGTTTTCCGTTCTGCAGGCTTGTCTCGGCGTGGATTTCGATCCCGGAGCTGGGATCGTGTGGTTTCGCAATCCCCGCCTGCCCGACTTCTTGGATGAAATCGTGATTAAAAATCTGAGGCTACCGAAAGGGCGGATCGATGTTGTTGTACGCCGCTATGGAGAGGGCGTTTCCATCAATGTCGTCAATCGCATTGGAACAGGAACGGTGTCGGTGAGCTTCTAAGCAGTGACAAAGCATTTGCTCCGACACGATCTCAGCCGTTGTGAATAGAAAATGAACCCTAGCCGCACATCGACTGTCCGCACATTGCTGACCGGGGCCGCCAACGATCTCGGGCCGCATGACTACACGGCCCCCGTCAAAGGCGTCATCGGCGTGATCCTTGACGACATCCTTCCGAAATTTCCAAATGGCGGCGACTAACGGATTCGCAGACTTCCACCATGGCACCTATTTCCGATCTCGATGCTGCGGTCCGGGCAACCAAAGACTGGATTGATGATCTGAAGCAGCGACTTGGCTGGCACGACCCGGAGCGCGTCTATCAGGCTTTGGTTGCCGCCGTGCATGCAGTGCGTGACGCCCTGCCGCGCGACGAAGCCATTTTTCTCGGAGCGCAATTGCCGACATTGCTGCGCGGCCTCTATTACGACGGCTAGCATCCCGGCGCGAACCCCGGTGGCCAAAATCCGAAACGCGTTTTTGGAGCGGATCCATGACGGCGTGCATCGCGACCCGGGAGTGGATACAGAACAAATCGCGCGTTGCGTATTTGCGCTACTCGCCGCGCGCCTGCCTGCGGCAGAACTCGAGGATGCCAAGGCCGCGACGCCGAACGAATTGCGCAACTTCTGGCCAAGCTGAGCAGCCTTCACGGCGCCCGCAAGTTTGATTCATATCAATTAAGCTTGATCCATTTGCTTTGATCACGAATTGGACTCCAGGCTTGGGCTTTCATCGCGAAGAATGAATATGAGCATGACCGGGCTTCGAACCTTCGATCAGACCCTGCATCTGTCGAACGTGTGGCTGAACAAGTTCATGGAACAACTCGATTGGGACGACAAACCCCGCCAGCGCAGTCCGAGCTGCGGCGGCGCCCATCACAGAAAGGCGGTGCAGTCCGCGTCGTTCATCGCAAAGGGCCGTGTCTGAGCCAATAAAGCCCAGATTGCTGCTCGCCATTTGAGGCAGGTCGACCGTTCGGATGGCTCCCTGCGTGCACAATCTATATGCAGTGCTTTTTGATCGAAATCAAAGCGGACGGGCCGCGCACTTGCTTTATTACCGTCGTGCCGAGGCAAGATTGGTGAAGTACGGTAGTGAATCGTTTACGGGCGTGGATCTGCTTAAGCCACCGGAGGAAACTCCAGTCCGACGGGCGGGGGGCGCGGGTCTCGCGCTTTCAGACTGTTTAGCTCCCTGGGGAAACTCGATGGACAGTTATCCTCTCGACATCGATCCAGGACAGGTTGTTCGCTGGGTCAAAGCTGAGCATGAAGCTGCACCGTCGAGCTTGAGGATCACGGCGCGGCGCAGCCGGGAAGTGCGCGAAGTGCCGCTTCGCCAAGAATCCCACCTCGGCGACCAAGAGCGGGAGGAGCTGACCGAAATCGACACCATCGCCACCCTGGAAATCGCGCCCATGCACGCTGGCGAAGGCTGGCGGCTGAGCGTCGTCGTCGAAGATGAAGCCGGTCCGCGGGTCTCCGAGGGCGGCGAGAGCGGCGAAACCGAGCAACAGATCGATATTGGGACGTTTCAGAAAGAATTCATTCGTCCCGGGCTCGGCATCGCCAATGTTTTTGCTGAAGTCGAGAGCGAAACAGCCAAAGAACACATCATGCGTCTTATTGAGGCAATCGAGACCAACCGACACGCCGAAAGCCGCGCTGCATCACGCCGTTAGCAAATAACCGGCCGGCGGCAGCGATGAAGGAGAGCATCCAGGAGGACACGACGAAGTGCGAGCGCCGGTGTTGTTAGCAGCGCCCTAGTCAGTGCCGTGCCAGGCCTGAGCGCCCACGAGGCGCCACGCGAATTGCCGCGCCGCGGACGACACAGCAAATTTTGCTTTGACTAAAATCAAATACAGAAAAACATTTGTTGCGAATGAATGAAAAGTCTGGAAGTTCGGGAGCAGCCAATGGCTATCTATATAATCGCATATGATTTGCACCGTCCAGAGGGAGAGAATGACGATAAGCTTTTTACGGCGCTTGAAGCGATTGGGAGCGGCTACTGGGATTGCCTTGATTCGACATGGCTCGTCATAACCGACAAGACCGCAATCCAAATAAAAGACGAGCTCAAACCATGCCTTGAAGATAGCGACCGACTACTGATTATGCGCTATGGAGAAGGGGCGGCGTGGCTTGGATTCAAGGACGACTGCCAGACTTGGCTCGAAGACAAACTTTGATGTCGCCACGACCTCCGGCAGCCAACGCGAGCAACGGTAGTAATGATAGCAGGTTTCTCGATGCTTGATTTTCCTGTCGCCCCGCCGATCATCGTCAAAGATACGCCACACAAGCGCAAGCTCACGACTCTCGCTGAAGCGCGGAAATTCGTTGATGAGATGCTACACGAGCGCCGGCTGTACAAGCTGCGCGAGCTTAAGACACGACTCGATGGCGCAAAAACCCCGGAAGACGCCATCGAGGCGATTGGCGCTCTGCGCGAATTGCTCGCAGACGAAGATCTGCTGGCCTGAGCAGGTAATGTCTGCTTGGGGCACTAGCAGACACAGCCTGTATGTCCGCTTTACCGCCGAAGCGAATATTTGGCCGCCTAACGGTCGGTTCGACAGTCACTCGCGAATTGATTCACATCAATGAACGCAGCCTTCATCGGCCCATCCTTTGAAAGTTTAGAGGAAGGAGGACCATATGAGTTTCACCGGACTCCCGATCTTCGATGAAACAGTCCAACTGTCGAACGTGTGGCTAAACGAGCTTATGGACGGGCTGGATTGGAAAGACAAGAAACGAGCTTACCGAATACTTCGCGCCACGCTGCATGCACTGCGCGACCGGCTGACGCCGCACGAAGCAGTCCACCTTGGCGCCCAACTTCCAATGCTCATCCGCGGTCTCTACTACGAAAATTGGCATATGAAGGATTCCGCCCCGCCCGAGCACACCAAACAGGCCTTTTTTGATCACGTACGCGGCGAATTCCGCGACAACCCGGCCATCGACGTCGAGGGAACCGTACGGGAAGTTTTCAAGTTGTTGGCACGAAAAATTACACCAGGCGAAATTGAAGACGTAAAGAATATGCTGCCAGCAGAGGTGCGCGCGCTATGGCCTGACGTCGTTACCGCGGGGACGATCCATGCTTAAGGAACTTAACGTCGACCAGGCTCGCTTCGTGGCGCTCCTTGCGAAAGCGGCCCGCGCGCAACGCGATGATGTGCTCGGCAATGTTGCCGAGGCAGACCTGTCGGGCCTGAAAGCGGCACGCGGTGAACACAATCCCACAGCCGCGTTAGGGTTCGATCCGGTGCGCGCGAACGCGCCGCAAACCACAGCCTTGCGCGAGGCTGTCGCCAGCCTATCATTGACCGCACGCGCGGAATTGTACACGCTAATGCGCATTGGTCAGCGCGACCTCGCGGCTCAGAAGTGGCATCGCGGTATGAGTGAAGCTGCGATGCTGGGCGATGAAACGATTGTCGGCGCCATGCTCGAGGATGTGGACCTGCATGATCATCTCATGAAGGGTCTCTACGAAGCCGACCTAGTGACCTAGTCACCGCCTCGAATCAACTCGTGGCGACGGTGCCAAGTTTGATCCAGATAGGCCACTCACAATTGACGGGCCAGTTAGGCCGAGATGTCCCAATCCGGCTATGTCGTCCGGGCGAGGAATCCCGGTCAGCGTCGTATAGAGAAACGGATGGACCAGCACAAATACCGTCGCCGTTCGCGCCAGCAGCTGGTGAAAGCGCATGGTCACGTCGATGCCAATGCGCTTCGAAATGGAATGGAAACAGCCCGAAAGCACAAATTCGACGAGCAGGATCGGGAATGCCGCTAACGCCAACCCCGAAGAAAGCTCATCCCAGATTGCCCGCGGCGGTTTGCCTTGCGCGTAGGGCAAGAGCAAGTGACGCCAATGCAAGCCCCACATAAGCGACGAAAAGAAACACTGGATGCATCGGCGGATCACCTGTTCAGGGCGCACCGAGCGCGACATATACGTTAGGCGCCTTATCCGCCAATTTTTTACGGCCTTGTGCCGGCAAACTGATCGTATGCGCGCAGCGCATCCCCGGCGTACACTGCCGCCGGTCCACCTCCCATGTAGACGGCGAGAGCTACGGTCTCGGCAACCTCCTCCCGGCTGGCTCCATGCTGGTGAGCCATCTTCGCGTGGAACGCGACGCAGCCGTCACAGTGGACCGCGATGCCAATCGCAAGCGCCATCAGCTCCTTCGTTTTCGTGTCGATGGCCTTCGAGGCAGTCGCAGCTATTGAAAGAGCCCCAAAGGCCTTCATCGTACCGGGTTCTCCTTGCTGCAGCAGCCCGATCCCGCTCATCACGTCATTGGCAATCTGCACAAAGTCCTTGCTCATGGCCTGTTCCTCCAATCAACAAGTTACCCGAGACCCATTCCCAATCATGATGGTTGTGCGAAAACCTAAACCCTGACGTAATGGTGATGCAATCCACCAAGGATTGTGTATGAATTGATAATTCCAGCCTTTTGAACGGGGCGAGAGACCGGCGCAACTTTGTTCAATGAGCGATGCGTCCTGATATCATTATACTAGCCAATATAAACGCGAAGGATCCAGCGCAGATGCGCCTCGCCTAAGACGTGAAGTGGTCCATGCACTCGCGGCGTATCGATCCTATCAGCCGTTCCACGTACCCATTCTGCCAAGGCGACGCTGGTGTGATCGGCCTATCCCGAATACCCATTGTCTGAAGTCGACGAGTGACGATCGCGCCATAGATCCTGTCGCGGTCACGGATGAGATACTTCGGCGCCTCACCCCCAAGGAAAAGCCTCGGTTAATTGGCGCGCAATCCATTCAGCCGTCGGGTTTGTTGTGACGTTGACCCAGACCAAGGCTCTCCGGCCCAGTCCGACGATGACGAAGGCATACAGCAGATCGAACTCGATAGTTGGACCAACGAACAAATCCATGGCGGCGATGTCCGGCGCGTGATTATGCAGAAAAGTGCGCCATCCCTGGCTTGGCGGCCGACGTCGCTTGATCATGTAATTAGCGACGCTCGACTGCGCGACCTCAAACCCGAGCTTGAGCAGTTCGCCGTGGATGCGGGGCGCGCCACAAAGCGGATTCTTTATGCTCATCTGCCGGATTAGACCGCGGAGATCCGCCTCATGCGGACGCCCTCCCCGCGAGCGTGATTTCCAACGCCAATAGCAGCGAAGGCCGGCACGATGCCAACGCCAGCCCAAACCCGCCGCGACATGCTTGAGGCTCGAGGTCGGCGCTGCTTGCATCTTCCACTATATAGTGCGGTGCACTGCTGGCGGTATTGAAGAGCGGTCCTTACCGCTTCAAGCGGATTGGACTGGAAGCCGGGCCACTGCAGAACGAAGAAGACCTCCTCATCAACGGAATCTCCGATGAGGCGCTAGAGACCGCGACAGGCGATGCGCAAACAGCAAATTACACCCTTGGGTCCTGCACCGGCGCAATTTCCTGCCCAGCCTGAACACCGGCCCGAACCCTATTAGCGAGCAGGCCAAAACCTCCCCTTCCCCGAGCCTGTTGGCTTAATCCTGAGGCGGCGTAGTCCCCCAACTACGGCGCCCTTACTTTTGCGTCGCATTCCTCATCTCGCCCATTTGTGCAAGTTTGCCTTAGCAACGAGAGTATCAGACGGGTTCGAATTCATGACGGACGAAGAAGGTCTCATGCGGGAAATTGATATGGTCCGAGAACCAATTCGTCGCGATTGGGAGGACCTGGCTTCGAAAAGCCTGACTGCGGCACAACGCAAAGCGATCAGGGATGATATTCAAATGTGTATCAGCGCCCTAAAGGACTTGCGGGCAAAGCTTGCGCGACATTTAAAACCTAAAATTCGGGCACGATCCGGCGTCTTTAGAATTCAATAACCATATGAGCCCAAGGTGGTGAAGCGTTTCTGGTCTTGATTCGCGTATAAGAGCCTCGGCCGTTCGTATAACCGGCCGAGGCTCTTTCTGCGGACTGCGTGGAATTCGCTCTCTCCGTCTCGCAAACTTGCCAGCGATGGAATCAGACCCGCATCCCAACGCGCGTTCAATAACCATCCATTGTGCGAATTTCTCAATACTGTGCCCCTAACGTCGGGTACAAAGCGGCTCAAGCCGCCGCAACGAAGTGTCACCGCGTCGGCTGCAAGACCTGTTCGAGCCAATCCCACATATAAGCCGAACAGATGCTCTGATTGTCGATTTGACAATGGTGATAGCCACCCTCTTCTCGGGTGAATAGTTTCATCGTCTTGTCTTTTGAGCCGACGGCGTCAAAGCACTTAAGCGCCTCGCTCAATGGAATCTGTTCGTCGCCCTCGCCATGCAGCATCAGGAACGGGCAAGTGATTTTCTGCACCACGCCATCGAGTTTGAATGGCTCCAACCGCTTGATCGTATCGTCCTGCGAGGTAGCGTTGAGTACCCAAGAGATGTGCTGTGCGGCGACCGAAAGCGAAGGCGTGTCCGCGCGCGCCAGGCGCACGAAGCGAGCAAGCCATATCTTCTGATAGTCCCACTGCGCGCCCCACGCGATGCAACACGCATAGCGCCGCTCGTATGCTGCGGCGCGCGGCGCATAATAACCTCCTAAACTGATCGCCATGACACCGACGCGCTTGGCATCGACCTCGGGCCGGGAAGCTAGATATTCCCAAACCGGGGTCGCATAATGCTCGGTGTCGTGACGTAGATAGAGACCGCGAAAACGGATGCTTTCGCCATTGCCTGGACCATCGACGATCAGACAGGCTATGCCCCGCGCGACCAAGTCGGCAATGCCCTTGAAATACTGAATTTCCTTGGTGACGTCGAGCCCGTCGAAGAAAACCATTGCCGGTACTATCTCGGATGAGCCCGCTGGCTCGGCATGCACGTAGACTGCGGGCAGACTCTTATCGCCATAGGGAATTTCAACGTGCTCCATACGCGGACGCTTGATGTATTTGGCGGCGTCACGGAAACAATCAACACCGCGCATATAAGCGTCGAGCCCTTCCTTGCTCTTTGGCTGCAGGAAACGTTCACCAACATGATAGTAAGCGCTTGCTCGTTGCAGATAGCGAGCGCCACTTATTGTGCGCCCATTGGCGATGCGCTCGCGGCCCCGGTCCTCCACCGTTCGGGCTTCGCGCGACCATTCACGAAACCATGCATCATCGTCACCGACAAATGCCTTGAGTCGAAGTCCGATACGATTGATTTCCCCAATCTCCGCGCCGCCCCAAGGCGCCATGTTCAACCCGATCAACAACCCATGGGACCAACGATAATTTTCAGGAAAATAAGTGAAGGATAGTTCTTCATCTGCGGCGATCATTCGAACACCTCGTGGACAAAGTAGATGATTGTCAGCGTACTACCAATTTGACTCGGCGTTCCGATCGTATCTACTGAAAAATATGCGCTGTTGTAGGGAGCGCGGCGAAGACCAGCCCAAAGACACTTGGCCTCGACCATGTAGATCCCCTTGCGCACCAGCGACAGCGTGCCGCCCGCGGGGACGCTCAGGGTCGTCACCTGATAGGCTCAATCCCCCTAGCCGCCCTGGCCGGCCGCCGTTTCTAGGGATGAAATAATTAGCGGTATCTGTCGGACGTACTAAGAACCATGTTGCGAACCCAAATGCATCGCCCTACGATGAATTCAACCGCAAACCATAATGTGGATTTTAGGGACGTAAGCGCCAGAATTGTACTTGGCCCTGAAAGCGCAAATTCGCCGCAAGCGGCATGCGTGGTGGCCAAGTGTCGGGAGGAGCAGTGGGTAACGCCTCTCGCGAAAAAATGTGGACGCGTGCCGGCGCTGATGCTTCGCCGGCGGCGCCGCGCACATATTTGCCCGCATTAGATTCATCGGCCAAACAATGTCGCCCGCCGTAGGCGCCGGGCGCGTGATGTCCGTTGGAACGACAAGTTCATAAGCGCTTCAAAAAAACACCTGCAGGGAGGACGTCATGACCAAGTTCAATATTTCTCGTCGAACATTCGTTGAAGGTGGCCTCGGGCTTAGCGTTGCCAACTTTCTGCCTGGCACCATGCCGTTCGCCACCGCCGCGACCATGGAAGAGAGCACTGTCGCGGCCGCAAAAACCGCCGGTGCGGCTGCGGTCAATGGAATGATCTGGTCGCCTTATTTCGTGCCAATGCAGCCGGTGATCGCCGAGTTCTCAAAGCAGACCAACATCACGATCGGCGCAGTGCAGGATATCTCGATTTTCGACGCGCCGCAGCGGGCTATGGCCGAAGCGCTGTCGCGCTCACCACAGTTTGATTTCATCCACATCGATTCGAACATGATCCCTTCGCTCGCTTCGGCCGGCTATCTAGAGCCGCTCGACGAATACATCAAGAAATCTAACTTTAGATTCGACGTCGTGGCCGACTACGGCAACTTCATGAAATACAACGGCCATACCTACGGCGTTCCGACCGACGGCAATGTGCACATCCAATATACGCGCAAGGATTTGCTCGATGATCCTGATAACAAAAAGCGTTTTGCCGACAAATTCGGCACCGAGCTGAAGCTCCCGGAAACCTGGGAGGAGAATCTGCGGCTGCAGGAATTCCTCATGGACCCGAAAAAAGATCTCTACGGCTCCGGCAGCCTGCGCAATCGCGCCAACGGCGTGACCTGGTGGTATATGATGTTCTACAGTGCCGGCGGCTTCCCATTCGATGACGACATGAAGCCGACATTGAACACGCCAGCCGGTCAATACGCAGTCGACATCTATCTGCAGGACAAGAAATTAAACCATCCGGAAGCGGCCAACTGGGGCACGCCACAGATGATCCCGCGCATCGCGCAGGGCCACGTAGTGAGCTGCCAGTACTGGGACGGCACCTGCAAGACGATCGGCAACCCGAAACAGTCGAAGACGGTCGGAAAGTTCTATTTCAGCGTGGTGCCGGGCTCGAAGTTCAGCGGCAAGATGATCCACCGCTCGATCTCCTCGCCGCTCGCCGCCATCCTCATCAACAAGTACAGCCCGCGCAAGGCGCAGGCCGCCTATCTGGCGCTATGGCTCGGTTCGGGCAAGAACAGCATTCCGATCGTTTCCGATCCGAAGAACGCGTTCAACGATGCCTGGGCTACCGAGCACTTTAAGGCGGCGCCGGTAATTGAGGCCTATTCGCAGGAGGGCATCAACGCGATCAAGAAGAACTTCGAGGTAGTTTCGCCGCCGATTTATCTAACCGGCTTCCTCGAATTCCAAGACGCACTCGGCAAGAATTTGTCAGAGGCTTACGTTGGCCAACTGCCGGCCAAGGACGTGCTGAAGAAGACTGAGGACGAATGGAATAAGATCATCGGGCGCATCGGCCGCACCAAACTGAAGAAGGACCTGGCGAGCTACAAGGCGGCGATGCCCAAGCGCGACGTTCCGGCGTGATCGTCCTCGGCAAGGCGCAAGCCTGCCGTCCATCAGCCGGGCGAACTTTTGGTTCGCCCGGCCTCCCCGTCGGAGCTGCACTATGGCTGTAGCGACAATCTCCGCCGCCGACATGCCGCAAGAGTTTTCGACACGCGCGATTTCCCGTCAGCGCGCCATCCGGCGTTTCAAATTTACGCTATTGGCGCCGCTGATCGGGCTTTTTCTATGCGTGCTGACGCCGGTGCTGCTGCTGCAGCTCTATTTCTCATTTCACCAATGGACGGTTTATCTTGGCTCCTGGTGGGACGCCGAAAATGTCGGCCTCGAAATGTTTCAAAGCGTGCTGACCGATCCGCGCTTCGGCTGGGCTGTTGTCCGCTCGCTCGCGTTCGCCACCGGATCGACGATCGGATGCTTCGTATTCGGCTTCCTGCTCGCCTATCTCATGTACCGCCCGTTCCGCGGCGAAGCGTTCTATTACATTATCTTTATCCTGCCGATGCTGACCGTTCCGGTGGTCGTCTCCTACACCGCGGAAATGATGCTGTACCGGAATGGGCCCGTTAACGGTGTCATCTCCGCTCTCACCGGATTGAACTTTCAAGTCCCCTGGTTAACCGATCCGCACCTCGCGCTGACGGCAGTGGCGCTGCTCGAGATTTGGAACTGGACGCCATTCTCCTTCATCATCATGGTCGCCGGGCTGGCGGCGATCCCAAAGGAACCGATCGAGGCCGCCGAAATTCTAGGCGCCTCCAAGTGGCGGATCTTCTGGGAAGTGCAGGTCCCGCTACTGCGGCCGGTCATCTTGCTCGCACTGGTGCTGCGCTTTCTCGAAGCCATGGCGGAATTCCCCAAGACCTGGGCTTTGTTTCAAGGTGGCCCAGGTTCGGCGACCGAAACGATTCCGGTCTACATTTTCATGACCACCTGGCAGTACTTTGAAATCTCCAAGGGCGCGGCAATGTCCTACATTGTCATGGTGATGATGGTCGTTATCGTACTAATCGCGATCCATCTGTTGCGCCGAGAGAAGCGGTCACTCGATGTCATGTACGAAGCCGCCAAAGGGACGGGGGAAGCCTAAATGGCGATGGCAAAATCGCAGCGCCGCCGCATCACTTCCATCATGCGCTACGCGGTACTCAGTTTTTGGGCGTTGATCGCTTTTTTTCCCATCTACTGGATGGTGTCGACGTCGTTCAAGCCGGATTCGCAGTGGTTCTCCTGGCCGCCGGTCTATTTTCCGGACCCCCCGACGCTCGACAATTACCTGAACGTCTGGTTCGGCGCCGAGCAGTATGCCCAGACCCAATATGCGATTTCCTCGCAGAAGCCGCTGGTTTCGATGTGGAACTCAACGGTGATCGCGGTCAGCTCAACCTTTCTATCGGTGCTGTTCGGCTCGATCCTGGCCTACGGCGTCTCGCGATATAAAATCTTGTCCGAGGCACGCATGTTCCAGCTACTGATGCTGCGGATGATCCCTCCGATTGTCGTGGTCGCGCCGCTGTCGCTCTATTACTCGGCGCTTGGTCTGCTTGACTCGCGAACCGGCCTCATCATGGTCTATTTCCTCACCACGCTGCCCTACGCGGTGTGGATGACAAAGAGCTTCATCGACGAGGTGCCGCGTGAGATCGAGCAGGCGGCCGAAATTCTCGGTGCCTCGCGTTGGCGTACCTTGTTCGAGATCGTTCTGCCGCTCATTCGCTCGGGGCTGGTTGCGACATTTCTATTCATTCTGATCCTGACCTGGAGCGAATATCTTCTGGCGCTGATCCTCACGAAAACCCAGGTCACCACGCTACCGATCGAATTGTCAAAATATCAAGGTTCGACCGAGGGCCGCGTTTACGGCCGTCAGGCGGCGCTCGCAGTCGGCATCACCATTCCGCTCATGATCGTCGGTTTGATTATCCGCAAGCATCTGGCGCGCGGCTTTAGCTTCGGCATGGTAAGGAGATAGCCGTGGCGCGCATTGAATTGCGTAATCTGGAGAAATCGTTCGGTGCCGTGCAGGCGGTGAAAAACTTGAGCTGCACGATCGAGGATGGTGAGTTCGTGGTTTTCGTCGGACCGTCGGGCTGCGGCAAGACCACGACGCTGCGTATGATTGCCGGCTTCGAGGATCCGAATGCCGGTGAAATCCGCATCGATGGGCGCGTTGTCAACGATTTGGAACCGCGCGACCGCGGGCTTGGGATGGTGTTCCAGAGCCATGCGCTGTTCCCGCACAAGAATGTGGCTCAGAATATCGAGTTCGGGCTACGCATGAAGAATGTGCCGCCGGCGGATCGCGTCAGGCGGGTCCGTGAAGTTGCGGAGATGGTTCGTATCGGCCATCTGCTGGAAAAGATGCCGGGCCAATGTTCGGGCGGCGAGTCCCAGCGCGTCGCGCTTGCCCGTACCTTGGTCACCAATCCATCGACGTTCCTGCTGGACGAGCCACTTTCGAGCCTGGACGCCAAGTTGCGCCGCGAACTGCGCGCGGAATGCGATCGGTTGCACCAGACGCTCAAGCGCACCTTCATCTATGTCACCCACGATCAGGAAGAAGCCATGACGCTTGCCGACCGGATCGTCGTCATGCGCTCGGGCGAGATCGTCCAGATCGGATCGCCGATGGATATCTACTCGAACCCCGTCAACTATTTCGTCGCCGATTTTTTCGGGTCACCCTCGATGAATTTGCTTGCCGGCGAGATTATACCGGACGGCACCACACCGCGCTTTCGGGCGGCCCTGGGCGAAATTGTACTTCCTGAGCGCTTCAAGACGGCAAAGCCCGGCAAAGCCACGCTTGGCATTCGGCCAGAGCATGTCGGCGTCGGCGCCAAGGGCGACGTCGAGCTGCCGGTACGGCTGGTCGAGCCGCTCGGCAAGGACACCCTGCTCTATTTCGATGTCGGCACCGAGCGGGCTTTCGTCGCAGTCACCGAAGGACTCGCCATGGCCGACGTCAATGTCGGCGAGCGTGTCGCGCTCGCATTGGACCAGCGCCGTCTCCATCTGTTTGATGCCGAGGGCCGCCGGATGAACGCATAACTTTGTCGCTGTCCTTTCCGGTGGAAATGTATCGCCCACCGTCTTTGCGCCGAATAAATTGTACGCAACGGTCCGGCAGTTGCGTGCGAACCGAGCCCCGAGGAGCCAATGGACTATCGTGAAAAGAGTGAGATCCGTGACGGCATGCGGATCGATTGGGATATGCCGATCAAGATGGAAGATGGGCTGGTGCTGCGATGCGACATTTACCGTCCGATAGCCGACGGACAATACCCGGTGATAATGACGCTGGGGCCCTACGGCAAGTGGTTGCATTTTGCCGATCTATACAAGAGTCAATGGGAGCGGATGTGCGCCGATCAGCCGGATGTACCGACCGACACGACCAACAAATATCAATGTTGGGAGGTCGTCGATCCGGAAAAATGGGTACCTGACGGCTATGTCTGCATTCGAGTCGACAGCCGAGGCGCTGGCCGCTCACCCGGCGTCATTGACATCTGGTCACTGCGCGAGGCGCGCGATCTGGCGCAATGTATCGACTGGGCCGGCGTGCAGCCATGGTCGAACGGCAAGGTTGGGCTCAACGGCATCTCCTACTACGGTCAGAACCAATGGCAAACAGCCGCATTGCAACCAAAACATCTCGCGGCCATTTGCATTTGGGAAGGCGCCGCCGATTTCTACCGTGACATGGCGCACCACGGCGGCATTTTCTGCCGCGGCTTCGTCCAAGACTGGTCGAAGGCGCAGGTCTATTCGGTGCAGAACGGGCGCGGCATTCGCGGGTTCAAAAGCCGCATGAACGGCGACTGGGTCTCCGGGCCGGAGACTTTGTCGGAAGAGCAGCTCGGCCGAAACCGCCGTGATTTTTACGAAGACTGCATCTCGCGCAAGCTCGACACCGACGAGTTCTGGCGCTCACGCATGCCGGATTGGAGCAAGGTCAAGACGCCGCTGCTCTCGTCCGCCAATTGGGGCGGGCAAGGCCTGCACCCACGCGGAAATTTCGAGGGCTTCGTACGCGCCGCTTCGGAAAACAAGTGGCTCGAAGTCCACGGCATCGAACACTGGACTCATTTTTATACAAACTATGGTCTCGATCTTCAGAAGCGGTTTTTTGGTCAATTCCTGAAAGGCAACGAAAACGACTGGGCCGGGCAACCGAAAGTACAGTTACAAGTACGCCACCCTGGCGAAAAATTTGTCGAGCGGCATGAAAAAGAATGGCCCCTGGCGCGCACGCGATGGACCAAGTTTTACATCCACACGGCCGACATGACGATGTCGACGGAACCGCCGAAGAATGCTGGCTCCGTTGCCTATGCCGGCCTTGGCGATGGCGTCACATTCCTGAGTGAACCGCTCGCGCGCGACACCGAGCTTACCGGCCCGATCGCAGCCAAGCTGTGGGTATCGTCGGCGACTGAGGATGCCGACCTATTCCTTGTGGTGCGCGCGTTCACGCCCGACCTCAAGGAGGTCACTTTCCAAGGCGCGTTGGATGCTCATACGCCGATCGCGCAAGGCTGGTTGCGCTGTTCGCACCGCAAGCTCGACGCGAAACTGACGCTGCCCTATCGACCCTATCACACCCACGACGAGGAACAGAAGCTCAAGCCCGGCCAGGTCTACGAAGTGGACGTCGAAGTATGGCCGACCTGCATCGTGCTCCCGAAGGACTATCGGCTCGCGCTTTCAGTGCGAGGCACTGACTACGTCTATCCAGGCGAGCCCGGCGCCGGCGTGGAAACGCTTGGCAAGGTATGGACCGGGGTTGGCCCGTTCACCCATAACGATCCGCGCGACCGGCCGCCGGCGGTCTTCGGCGGCGATGTTACGCTCCACGTCGGCCCCGATCGGCAAGCTCATGTCCTGCTGCCCGTTATCCCGAAGAAATAAGCACTCGAAAGCTATTCCGAGGAGCAAGAAATCATGGGCTATCGAGAAATCAGCGAAATCCGTGACGGCATGCGGATCGACTGGGATATGCCGATCACGATGGACGACGGCCTAGTGCTGCGCTGTGACGTGTTCAGGCCGGTCAAGAAAGGCCGCTACCCGGTGCTCCTCAGCCACGGTCCCTACGGCAAATGGCTGCATTTCGAAGACGGTTACAAGACCGCTTGGAAGCGCATGGAAGAAAAACAGCCTGACGTGATGGCGGGCTCGAGCAACAAGTATCAAAGCTGGGAAGTCTGCGATCCGGAGAAATGGGTGCCAGACGGCTATGCCGTGGTGCGCGTCGATTCGCGCGGCTGCGGGCGATCACCCGGCTACGTGGAGCACTGGTCACCACGCGAGACCAAAGATTTCTATAACTGCATCGAATGGGCCGGCGTCCAGCCCTGGTCCAACGGCAAAATCGGACTGAGCGGTATTTCCTATTACGCCATCAATCAGTGGCAGGTCGCCGCGCTGCAACCGAAACATCTCGCCGCCATTTGTGTCTGGGAGGGATTTGCGGATTTTTATCGCGAGCTCAGTCACAACGGTGGCATCTACAACACTTTCGCGCAGAATTGGTACGACATGCAGGTCAAGTCTGTGCAGTACGGCCTTGGCACCAAGGGCCACCGCAGCCGCATGAACGGCGACTGGGTGTCGGGCCCGGAAACCCTCACTGCCGAACAATTGGGCGCCAACCGATATGACCTCGGCGCAACTTATTTCGCGCATCCGCTCGACGACGAATTCTACAAGTCGATGCTGCCGGACTGGTCGAAGGTCAAGGTGCCCCTGCTCTCGGCCGCAAACTGGGGCGGGCAGCCACTGCATCCGCGCGGAAATTTCGAGGGCTTCTTTCGGTCGGCGTCCAAGCAGAAATGGCTCGAAGTGCACGGTATCGAGCATTGGACGCATTATTACACTGACTACGGTGTCGGCTTGCAGAAGAAATTTTTTGGCTACTTCCTGAAGGGCGAGAAGAACGGCTGGGACAAGCAGCCGCGGGTGCAGCTCAACGTCCGCCATCCCGGCGAGCAATTCGTTATCCGCAACGAGGACGATTGGCCGTTACCGGGCACCAAGTGGACCAAGTTCCATCTTGCCATCAACGGCCACAAGCTAACGACCGACGCGCCAAAAGGCTCGGAAACCGTGGTTTTCGACGCGTTGGGCGACGGTGTCACCTTCCTCACCGAGCCCATGAAGGCACCGACCGAGATCACTGGACCGGTGGCCGCCAAGCTTCACATCTCGTCGTCGACCTCCGACGCCGACATCTTTCTGGTGCTGCGCGTGTTCGCGCCCGATATGAAGGAAGTCGTGTTCCAGGGCGCGCTCGATCCAAATACCGCGATCGGACAAGGCTGGCTGCGAGCTTCGCACCGCAAGCTCGATAAAAAATTGACCTTGCCTTTCCGGCCCTATCACAGCCATGATGACAAGCAGCCGCTCAAGCCCGACCAAGTCTACGAGCTTGATATCGAAATCATCCCGACCTGCATCGTCGTGCCGAAGGGCTATCGTATGGGCTTGAGCGTACGTGGCCGCGATTACGTCTATCCCGGCGGTTCGGGCGGCAAGCTCTCCAATATGAAGAACGAGTTTACCGGCAACGGGCCGTTCCTGCACGACGACCCGCGCGACCGCCCGTTGGATATCTATGGCGGTAAAACGACCATCTATCTCGGCGGCGGACGAAGCAATTTTGTGTTGCTGCCGATCATTCCTGCGAGAACGGCAACGAAGATGGCGAAGGCAGTTACCGGTAAAAAGTCGAGAGGTCCCGCAAAGAGTAAACGGCGGTAAACGATCGCCCGCCTCGAACAGAAGGCGCGCGGTTGTCAGCCCCGCGTGAGATACCGCTTCTCTATCATCACGTGAACGCCCTTGTTGCCGTTTACGACCTGTGTGATGCGGAGATCGGCGGTGAGACTCAGCAGAGCATAGGCCTGGTAGCGATCAAGATTGGTGCGCACGCAAACGAGATCGATCATCTGCCGCAGCGCAATGACGACGCAGTCGTCGAGATCGGGATCGAACGCCATGGTAATCATGTGTGTTGGCGTTTCGGCCAGCGGCCATTCTAGCCGCATGTCGTCGCGCACCGTGAGCCGAAATGTACCGACCAGCCCCGTCTCGATTGCGGTCACACAAACTTCGCCATCGCCTTGCGCGCCGTGCCCATCGCCCACAGAGAAGAGTGCGCCGTCGGTAAAAATGGGAAGAAACAAAGTAGTGCCAGCGACAAGCTCCTTGTTGTCCATATTACCGCCATTCCGGCGCGGCGGCGGGGTCGGTATCCTGCCCCAGGCAGCCGGCGGCGCCACAGCCATGACACCGAAGAACGGACGTAACGGGACCTCCTGGCCCCACGGAAGCCGTCCTGTCATTCGCCCCTCATCAAGGGTAATATAGATCGGCCGATATTCCGGAAAATCGTCCGGCAATGCGCCAACGAGCGGCCGAATGACATTGTATCCCCAATCGTAATGCAGACCGATCGATTCAATATCGACTTGCAGAACCTGTCCCGCTTTGGCTCCGCGCACTGCGACCGGTCCGGTACACATATGCCCGAAAAAACGTTGGGGGCCATTGGCGGCATGAATGGCCGGCAACGCTGGCGGAATCCTATACGGCGCTGGCGGCATAATCTCGGGATCACCCGACACCGACGACATCACGACACGATCACCACTGTCGATTGTCAGGATCGGTGCCAGTGCGGCGTCGAAGTAACCCCAATGGATAGTGGCGGCATCTGCGTCGATGCGTGGAATCTTATGAGATTTGTGCAAGAAAGTTCTCCAGCCGGCTTTCCCTACCGTAAATCAGATCCGAACATATTGGTGATGCAGCCCGCCTAGAACCGGACGGCAAAGGACACAACCGACTGTCCTTTTGGCGCGCGGTACAGGTGCATCCTTCTCTAGGGACAGATGCGTGCGTATCTCATTGTAGTATTTCATGTATTATAGCAGCATGTGACGAAGATGTCGTTCGCCCAGGACGAAGATATGGTCGACGCATTCCCTGCGGATCGAGCCGATCAGCCGTTCAGCATATCCGTTTTGCCATGGAGAGCACGGCGATCAGGCGTGGATCGCTCGCCGCTTTCCTGCGCAATCGCGTCTACATCGGCGAAGTCCGATACAAGGGCGAGGTGTTCCCGGGCGAGCAAACAGCCATCCTCGATCGAGCGCTGTTCGACGCGGCGGACCAATCATGCCAAAGCCCGGCAACAGTTTCAGTCGCCGCATCTTCGACGACCGCGGCAACCGGATGACACCTTCGTATACCGTCAAGTACGCTGTCCGCTATCGGTACTATATCTCAGCAAGTCTTATTCAGGGGCAGCCGGACAAGACCGCCAAGCTCAATCGCGTCCCCGCTACCGAAATCGAAAAGCCGATCCTCAGCACGCTCCGTAAACATCTCGCAAGCGAACCGCACAACAAACTGGAAGCAGAGGGCCCCCACTCACTCAACGACAGGGAGTTGATCTCCGCCCATGTTGCCCGTGTTGACGTGAAGCGGGATCACCTTGCCATCCAGCTTTCCGTTAAGTCCGAACGAGTCAGCGCGGCTCATGATCGTCGGCACTCAGCAGAACAGGACGAGCGCGTTCATCGCGACCCACATGCGCTGGTCGTCCCCTGGAAGTTGAGCGGATCG
This sequence comes from uncultured Alphaproteobacteria bacterium, assembly GCA_963828695.1. Lineage (GTDB taxonomy): Bacteria > Pseudomonadota > Alphaproteobacteria > Rhizobiales > Xanthobacteraceae > Pseudolabrys. The sequence goes on from CAWHFS010000002.1 coordinate 2,056,098, forward strand.
CAGCCCGCGAGAAATGCAGTATCAGACAAGTCAGCCGAACGATAACCCTTGCCTTTATCGCACCCACGCTCGTACAGGCCGCAGTCGATGGACGGCTACCTCGCGGCATTGGAGTCGCGGCCGTGCGCGATTCCCCCGCTGAATGGACCCGCAAATACGAAAAACTTGGCCTGGCCTCATAAGATTTCCGATTTCGGGGCGGGTTGCGGCCGGGACCAGAATTTTTCCCGCCAGAGACTAAGTCCAAATTTCGACCTGCCGCGCCTGCCAGAGACCAAAATATCGAAAATCGTTCGTCGAACAGGCCGCGCTAACGCGGTCTGTTCTCGCAAAACCTCTGTTATCAGAGATTCCGGAGACTGCGTGGTGGCGGACGCAATCGCTGTCGAACCTGCCTCCATTCCCAAATTCCCTGCTAACAGGGAAAAGAACAGGGAATTTCGCCGAACCCGCGCTCTTGGCGCGATTTTGATCGAGGACACGCGGGCAAATTCAAAAGCTTGCAGCAAAATTCCCTACGCAACAGAACGGGGAATTATTTTGGCGGAACAGGGAATTTTGGACTGCACCCCAGGGGGTGAACAGGGATTAGGATGCTGGATTGGTCCGACAATCCGTACTTCGGTGGCAAAACCGCAGGCCGGATCGAACCGGTGGACGTAATAGACCGGGCACGTCTTCATGTGCGCCGGATACTCGCTTTTGCGCAGCGACGTCGCGATGCACGGCACCACGACCGTCGGGATGCTCCCGACATAGCCTTCGGCCGCACGGTGAACGTGACCGTTGAACACGGCGACGACCCGCCCCGAGTGCTGCAAGGCTCGACGCAGCCTCGCCATCATCTCCGGTGACTCGAAATTGAGTGGGTCTGGCCCCACCTGAACCTCAAACGGCGGATGGTGCGCGAAAACTGCAATTGGTTTGGTGGTCTCGGCGTCGATCAGGTCAATCAAACGTCTGACCCGCTCCGGGCAATAGTCACCTTTGTTGCTGCTTGAATTCAGCGTATCTACCGCAATCAGTCTGACCGGGTAATCCTCGATGGCGTAGTCGATAAAGTCGGAATCAGGCGCAAGATATCCTAATGGCGAAAAAGCCACGCGCAAATTCGCCCTGTCATCTCTGTTACCAGCTAGGACATAGACCGGCGCACGCGCCTTCGCGAGTATGGCCGCCGCCTGGGCGTATTCGTCTTGCCGTCCATTGTGAACGATATCCCCTGTGTGGACGATCACGTCGGGGGCCCGATCGAGTGCGTTGATATCCGCAATCGTGCGTTCGAAATCGCATATTCGCCGATCGGCATCCGGCGTATCCAGGGCAATATGAGTATCGGAGATTTGCGCGATGATCATGAATGCCCGACCTTAGCCTGCCGATCGCAAACTCGCATAGTACTCCTTGAGGATCGCCACCACCTCCTGCCGGCTGAATTCCGGCGGTATCTCCGCATCGGTGGAAAGCATTTCACGTTGCTGCGTTCCGGAGATCGAAATGTGATGCTTAGGATCGTGAGGACAGGTCTTCGCTGTCGCCATTCCGTAACACCTCCGGCAGTAAAAAGTGACGTCGATCTTCAGCGGCTTGGTCAGAAGCGCGCCGTCCCACAGTTGATCGAAGATATGATGTGCATCGAAGGGACCGTAGTAGTTGCCGACGCCGGCGTGGTCGCGCCCGACGATCAGATGCGAGCAGCCGAAGTTCTGGCGAATGAGGGCATGAAGCAGCGCCTCGCGCGGACCCGCATAGCGCATCTCGATCGGATAGCCCGCCTGAATGACAGTTCCCGAGCGGAAATAGTTGTCAATCATCGCCTGAATGGCTCGGGTGCGAACGTCGGCCGGAATATCGCCTTCCTTCAATTTGCCGAGGACTTGATGAATGAAAACCCCGTCCGATACCTCCACCGCAATTTTCACCAAGTACTCGTGGCTCCGGTGCATGGGATTTCGGGTTTGGAAGGCAGCGACCTTCGACCAGCCTCGCTCAAGAAACATGGCTCGCGCCTGGGCAGGGCGGATATAGAGCTGCGGATATTTGGCCGGATATTCGGCTTCGCTCAGCACGGTGACCGGCCCCGCCAGGTTGACGTCCCCCTGATCCATTAATTTCGCTACGCCCGGATGTTTCGGATCGGCGGTGCGATAGACGTGTGTGGCCTCTATTTGCTTGTCGATCGAATATTTCTCGTTAACCTGCATGACCGCGAGGATATTGCCGGTCTCCGCGTCGGCGAGCGCGACTTCTTCTTCGGCATGGATGCTGTCGGCAATGTCTTTGCAGACAGGAAGCGTGATCGGGATCGGCCAGAACACGCCGCTGGTCGTTTTCATGTCCAGGCACGAACCGCGCCAGTCGTCATGCCGCATGAATCCATCGAGCGGCGTATAGGCTCCCATGGCCAGCATGAAGACGTCTGAGACCGCGCGTGAGTTGAGCGGGATTTTCCTGAGTTTCTCCGCCCGCCGGCGCTCCTCGGCCCGCTCCGACTCCGGCAGCAGCAGCGGCTTGAGCTGCTCCGAATTGTGCGGCGGCACGAGTTGGGACATTGCGTTCAGAGCTCCCGAGCGATCAGTCTATGATGTGATACACCGGAGCCTTCTCCATCGCCCATGTCCCGAACTCCTGGTCGTAGCGGGAAAGGGTGAAGCAATGCCAATCTTCGTCGTCCAGCTTGGGATGGTCGGCCCGGTAGTAGTAACCCGGCCACCGCGTTTCCTTTCGGAACAAGGTGTGTTGCGCCACGCTTTCCGAGGCCAGGACCCGATGCTGAAGCTCCCACGCCCGCTGAAGCTGGTGAAGGTCTTCGGCCCCGAGATAGGCGAGATCTTCCTTCAGCATGGTAAGCAGCTCGATTCCGCGGGTGAGTAGCGGTTCATTGGTCGTGTAGTGGGCGCTGATGCCGCCGACATACTCGTCCATGATCTTCTCGAGCCGCTGAAGGCCATGAAGTGGCAAGAGATAGCTAGGCGATACGGTCCCGGCGACGATTTCGTTGCGGCCGACGGCGTAGGTTTCCAGGGGCTTGTATATGACCTTCTTGAGGTCTTCGTACTCCGCTTCACTGACCTGCGGCTGATTCTTACCGAGATCATTGACGTATTTGACCGCGGCCTTGGCCGCGATCCGGCCTTCCGTAAAAGATCCCGACGAAAACTTGTGGGCGGTGCCGCCGATGGTGTCGCCGGCGCCAAAAAGTCCCTCGACGGTCATCATCCGATTATATCCCCACTGGTATTCAGCGGGCGCGTAGTCCTCCGGGCCGCTTGCCCAGGCGCCCGAACACGTCGCGTGGGAGCCCATGACGTAAGGTTCGGACGTGGTCAGCTCGGGATTTATTTCTTTGGGATCGATGTTCTGCGACGCCCATACCACCGCCTGACCGATCGTCATGCCTAGGAAGTTCTCCCAGCCGATTGTCTCCTTATGCGGATCTTTGAAGGCCTCCTTCGTCACCATACGGATGGGGCCCCTGCCGGCCTTGACCTCCTCGAGCAGCGCGTGGTTGCGCAGACAGGTCGGTACCGGGTGGTGATTGACATAATCGCCGACCATCTTCTCGATCGAATCGCGCCAGAACGCCTCGTAATCCTGCCCATAGGCGTTTTGCGTATAGGTCTTGAGATGCAGGAAGTAGGCGCCGACCGGCCCATAGCCGTCCTTGAATCGGGTGAGGACGATCCGATTTTCCATCTGAGTCATTTTGGCGCCGACCTGGATCGGCAGCGCGTAAGCGGAGGCGCTGCTCCACGGGGCGTACCAGGTCCGTCCCATACCCTCGCCGACCGCACGCGGCTTGAAGATGTGCGATGCGCCGCCGGCGGCAATGATGACCGCCTTGGCGCGGAACACGTAGAAATTCCCGTTGCGGACGTTAAAACCGACAGCCCCAGCAACTCTGTTGGGTTTCGTCCTGTCCATCAGCAGGTGGGTCACCATGATCCGGTTGTAGACTTCGGTGGCGGCCTTGCGGGCTGCCTCGGCGACGATCGGCTTATAACTCTCGCCGTGGATCATGATCTGCCATTTGCCTTCGCGCTGGTACCTCCCGGTTTCCGGATCCTTCATGATGGGGAGACCCCACTCCTCGAACTTATGGACGGTGGAGTCGACGTGCCGGGCGATGTCATAGCCAAGATCTTCCCGGACGAGGCCCATGAGGTCATTGCGCGCGTAGCGAACGTGGTCTTCGGGCTGGTTCTCGTTCCACTGCATGCCCATGTAGCAGTTGATCGCGTATAGGCCCTGCGCCACCGCGCCGCTGCGTTCGATGTTCGCTTTCTCGACGCAGACAATCTTCAGATCGCGACCCCAGTACCGGGATTCGTAAGTGGCGCCGCACCCGCCCATGCCGCCGCCGATGACGAGAATATCCGAGTCAACGAAGACAGTTTTTCGGCGTCCGAACAGACTCATCACACCAATCCTTGCTTGAACCGGTCTCGAGTGAGCGCCGGTAGCGCATCGATTTTGAGTGCCTCAGGTTCGTGTGCGAGTTGCTGGGAATTCATTGCATCCGCAGTGGGGGCCTCGTATTCAGCCGGAGACTTGATCGATCCCCATGGCGTGGTCCTGATCGGGGAAACGAAATCCTTTTCACGGCCATCGCGGAACTTGATCTTCCACGAAATGGTCGCCTTCTCCTCTTCTCGCCGAACCCTGACGCTGTGGCCGAGCGGCGCGAAGTCCGCATAGCCCCGGACGTCGATCGCATGCTGCGGACATGCCTTCACACACGAGTAGCACTCCCAACAGAAATTGGGCTCGATGTTATAGGCACGGCGATACGTATTATCGATGTGCATGATGTCGGACGGGCAGATATCCACGCAAAGTCCGCAGCCGTCGCAACTCGTCATGTAAACGTAGGTCGGCATGATGTTCCCTTAACTCCTGTATCGAAGGTCAATGCGGGACCAATCAATAATGGTTGGAGTGCTTGACGGTGCTCCCGAAAGTTCTTGGCGCATCGGCAGGAGCCGGCAGGTTGCGCCTTGTGCCGTTTGCTTCGGCAACTCTTTTCTGTAGGGCCGCGGCGGGCTTGAAGAACATATGAGAGAATTTGGACCATGGGATTGATCCAAACAGTACCGTGGTGGCGAGGAGGTAAAGGGCCAGGAACACGTATGTCCACGTGGTGTTGCCCGTCGTCTGCGTGTAGGCCCACACGAGGGCGAACGTTACGCTCAAGACAAGCGCGACGATGAACAAGTCGGCGCGCACAAATCGGAATGGGGAATTGCCTTCTGCGGCGACGTCGACCCGAATGAAAAACCAGAACCAGTAGCCGCCGAGACAAACCATTAGTGCGCCGATGTACCAGAGCGTCACGACATTGGCGGGCGCAGACGCGACCGGCGTCGGGTATGCGAACACCAAGATGGTGGTGGTAACGACGTAAATTACGAAGCCGTACATCGTCAGTAGATGAGCAATCCTGCGCCGCAAGTTGCAGAATTCACCTGAGGTCATGACGTCAACCACGGCGGTCTGGACCGCTATAGACGCCATCTCTCCGCCGCCGACCTGCTGTTTCGCTTTTTTCTTGGAATTGCGCCAATTGTTGAAAAAGTACCGGGCGCTTTTTTTGTGCACGATGTCTAACAGCGTGCCACCCGCGACCAAGATGGCCATTACGACGACGTATGTCTGCATGACCGTCGGTGGTACGGACGTCGAAAGTTCGGCGAACGGATTGCTTGTAAACATTGATTGGTATTCCCCCGGCGCGGCCAACTTTCGAATTTATGATAGCCGACAGAGGCCCCAACACAATTAAATGTTTTGAATTATCGATTGTCTATGTGGTTTCAATAAGTATAATCGATTAATTGCCCATGACACTCGATCAGTTGCGCATCTTCGTTGAGGTGGCCGAACGCGGGCATGTGACACGTGCCGCCGAGGCGCTCGGCATGAGCCAGTCAGCGGCGTCGGCGGCCATCGCCACATTAGAAGCTAGCTATCAGACCAAATTGTTCGACCGCGTCGGTCGCGGAATTCAGCTAACTGAGACTGGCCAAAAATTTCTGTGCGAGGCGCGCGCCGTGCTCGACCGCGCTTCGATGGCGCGTTCCGTACTGCAGGATCTCGCCGGCCTCCCCGCCGGCCCGGTCGCCGTTGCAGCTAGCCAGACAATTGCAACCTACTGGCTGCCCCGTCGGCTCGCGGCGTTCCATGCGGCCAATCCGCGAGTGCGCCTCAATGTCGTTATCCGCAATACCCAAGAGGTCGAGAGCGCGGTGGTCGAAGGCGAGGTGAATGTCGGCCTGGTCGAAGGGCCGACCCAGCATCCGGCATTAATCCGGAAGCAGATCGACCGGGACCACATTGTGCTGGTGATCGCTTCGGACCAGCCACCCCTGCCGGTCAATGCTTCGGGCCGGCTCGATCTTCGCGCCATAAACTGGGTGATCCGTGAGGCTGGCTCAGGCACCCGCCGCGGGCTCGAGGAGTTGGCCGCCCGCGAGGGGTTATCGCTCGACGACCTCAACATCTTCCTGGTCTTACCCAGCAACGAGGCCGTGCGCGAAGCGATTGTGGCTGGAGCCGGCGCCACAATTATTTCGCGCCACGTCGTCGCCTCTGCCATAGTCGCCGGCACGCTTACTGAAATCCCAATCGAATTGCCGTTGCGAGAATATGCGCTGGTCCGCCACCGCGACCGCCATGTGACTCTGGCGGAGCAGGCTCTGGTCGCGCACTTGACGGGCGCCGCCGACGCGGCATCACGGTCGCTAGAGCAATCATAATCGGGGGGCAAAATACAAGCCGGCATGCCGACGCGATAACAGCTTGCGTCAGCGCATCCTCATCAGCCAAGTCGCCCTTCCGGCCAAGGGCGACGCCGGCGAGGTCTTTCCCTCCTCGTCAGGAGTTTGCTCGCGGTCGCCTATTTGGCCGGTGGCTATGCTGATGATCAACTCGACAAACAAGTTTGGATTGCGCATTGCGATGCTCAATCATTGTGCCTTTTGTACCGCCTGATTAGCTTTTTGCAGCCATCAAAAACACGTTGGTAGGTAATGCGCCACTCGGTTGAGACATCTTCATCGCTAAGGAAGGTTCTTGCTTCGAAATGGATATCAGTCGGAGTACCGCGAGCTGTTTTCCGCGCGGTTTCTTGAAGTTGCTTAATTAGAGGGGCAAATTTACCCATCGTATTAATATACGCGGAATCCGCCCCTGTGTGCACCGAAAACCTCATCCGAATTGATTAGCCGAGGAAATCGCCTACCGTCAGATCCCAAGATTGCGCCGAACGGCGATAATGCTCCCAGTCCGCTGCACGGCTCGTCGTAGCGGCGCATCCTTTTGCAAAGCCAGATGCGGACGCGTTTGATTATAGTAGTCTGCAAAGGCCGCAAGGATACGCCGCAGGTGCGCCTCGCCAAAGGTCACCAATTGATCCAGGCATTCGCGGCGAAGCGTGCCGATCAGACGTTCGGCAACTCCATTTTGCCACGGCGATCCGGGACTGATTGGCCGATCGCGAATACCCATCGCCCCGACCCGGCCGGTGAACCCTTGCCCGTAGGCCCGGTCATTGTCGCGGACCAGGTGCGCTGGTGCCGAGCCCCAAGGGCCAACCACTCGGCCGTCGGATGCCTTGTGACCTCGATCCAAAGCAGCTGCCGCCGGCCATGGCCCACAACCAGGAACGCGAACAGCAGATCAAAGGTGAGCGTCGGGATAACGCACATATCGATGGCCGCGATCGCCTCAGCGTGATTTCGCAGAAACGTCTTCCAGGTTTGCGACGGTGGGCTGGGACGCCGCTGGATGTATTTCGAGACCGTCGACTGGGCGACTTCGAACCCCAGCATCAGCAGTTCACCATGGATCCGGGATGCTCCCCACAGTGGGTTCTCCCTGCTCATCCGCTGGATCAGCTCACGCAGGCCGCGATCGATCCTCGGCCGCCCTGCCCTGTGTCGCGATTTCCAGCGCCAAAACGCCTTGAAGCCCGCGCGATGCCACCGCAGGATCGTCTCCGGCGTCACCACCTCGGCCAGATTGAGTAATTCAGGACAAACCCGCGTCATCCAGACCAGCAGAGCCCGATCCGGGCCGCACAATCGAGGCCTCGGCGGTGCCCTCCGCAAGGCGATATTAAGCTGATGATGCAGGAACAGGTTCTCAGCCTGAAGCCGGCGTCGCGATTTGAGCAGATCGCAGACGAACAGGCCGAACGTGTGGAGCACTGCAAGCATCGCGCCGCATGATGCCCTGATTCTCCTTTTCCTACGATTCAGGTGTCGGATGGAATTTTCGGAAAGGACAGGGCACAAACTTGCCGGATGGCGCGGCTATTGTCCTTGCGGAAGTCGGCAAAATCATTTTCGTCGACGGAGGTCGCACGATCAGTTAGCGCGATCGCTCGCATGGCCGCGCCAATAATCACAAACCTCGCAGCGTTGACAGGTATCGCTATGTGGCTCATGCTGAAATTAAAATTCAGGCGCAAGCAACAGCACGTTGGGGAGGAAAGTGGCTTGCTCGTCCGTAGCGGCCCCGCATCCGCATCGTTGCGTCCAGGAATCAGGCCTTTGCGGCGCGCGCCGCAACCGCGGGCACGCCGACCATGAGCATCACCTTCCTGCTGTTCTGGATCTGCTGCGGCGCATTCGTGATCGACGTGGTGCTCGGAAAGATCGCCGTTCTCACCGGCGGCGATGTCCATCCATTCGTCGGCGACGTGCCGCATTTTTTGCTGCTGGCGCTGACCGCTGCACTCCTGATAGCCGAATGTCTGAGTCGCGAAGCCCGCCGCGAGAGCGCGCATTTGGACTCTGAGGCACTGTCGAAAGTCATCGTCAAAGAAAATCCAACACCTGACCCGGGAGGTAACAATGGATGAGCTGAAGAAACGTCGTCTCGACCGCGCGCTCGGCGAGATCAATCACATGATGGGCCGTGCGCCGGCCACAACCGAAGAGGTGCGCTCGGCCGAGCGCCGCCGCTTCCTCGAACTGTCCGGCACGTTCGGCTTCACCGCCGCCATGGTAGCCGCGGGCGCCGGCACGCTGCTGCTGCCAAAAGAAGCAGCGGCGCAGACCACACAGGAAGAGCGCGAACGCGAGAAGTCTGCGAAGTACAAAATCACCGTGGCGACAGAGTACCGCATCGGCACGACGCGGTCCTATCCGATGGTCCAGCTCAACGTGAAAGAGAACCTACAGAACTTCAGCAACGGCAAGATCTACGTGAAGCTGCAGCCGGGCGGTGCGCTGGGCATCGGCACCGCGCTCGCGCAGAAGGTGCAGGCCGGCACGGTCGAGATTGGCCAGTTCAGCCTGTCGAATTTCGCTCCCTATGCGCCGTCGGTCGACCTCATCAACCTTCCGTACTGGTGTGGAGAGAACCAGAAATTCGTCAATCTTGTCACCAGCAATGTCTGGGAGGAGCAGGTCAACGCGCGCGTGCGCCAGAAGGGCGTCGAGCCGATGTTCTATTTCTGCATCGACCCGCGCACCGCGGCGAAGCGGCGCGGCTTAGCGGGCGGCCCATTCAAGACCCCGAAAGACCTCGAGGGTATCAAATTCCGCGTGCCCGGCTCCGCCATCCTGACGCAGCTCTATCGTCTGCTCGGCGCTAACCCGACGCCGGTCGCCTGGGGCGAGACGCCGTCCGCACTCAAGCAGGGCGTGGCCGATGCGCTCGATCCCTCGCTCGGCGCACTCTACGCCTTCGGCTTCAAGGACGTGCTGTCGTGGGTGACCTTCAACCGGCCGGTACCGGACAGCCAGTGCTACGCCATGAACAAGGATTGGTTCGACAAGCTCGATGCCGACGCCAAGAACGCCATCAAGGAGGCCGCGGACGTCTCCTTGCAGCAGAACCTGGCGCAGGTGCCGGCGTCGCGCGCTTTCGCCATGGCAGAAATGCGTAAGGCCGGGGTGCAGTTCTACGTTCCCAAGCCAGACGAACTGGCGCAATGGAAGGAAAAGGCCGGCGCCCAGCGCAAGGAATGGGACGAGATCAAGGCCAAGATCCTCGGCTCCGCCGACAAGTTCAAGGCGCTGGCGGAGGCCGCCAATACGCCCTGCCAGTATTACGTCAACGACGTCTGACGATTGCCTCTGGCCCCGCCCACCCGGGCGGGGTCACTTTCTTCCAACAACGTCCGGGGACGGTTCGTGGGTGATTTTATCAAGCGTTTCGACGCAAACGGCGAGCGTTGGCTTCTGCTCGGCTTCTACACCTATATCGTCCTCGTCATCGCCATCGAAGTGGTGCGCCGCTTCGGTCTCGCCTATTCGAGCGTGTGGGGCGAGGAGACGGCGCGCTACGCCTTCATCTATCTGGTGTGGATCGGCGCGGCCTCCGCCGTGCGCGAGCGCGCCCACATCCGCATCGATGTCATCACCGATCTGCTACCGCCGCGCGGCACGGCGCTGCTCTACATGTTCGCCGATCTACTGACGCTGATCCTCGCCTGCGCCACGCTGTACTGGACCATCGCGCCCGTACTCACGTCGATCCAATTCCACTCGGTGACCGAGGGTCTGCGCATCACCCGCGCTTGGTTCCTGGTGGCGGTGCCGTTTGGCTTCTTGCTGGTGGTCGGGCGCACGCTGCAATCCATGACGCGCGATATTGCCGACTTCCGCGCGGGGCGCGCGCCTTATCGCGGCGAACGACTGTTCGATTGATATGTTGTATCAGGCCCCCGGTGCAACCGCAGACTTCGGTTGGACTGTCGCCGGTCCGCTGGTGCTTATGGTGGCGCTTTTCGCGCTCAGCGTGCCAGTCTGGGTGGCGCTCGGCATCTGCGCGGTCTCGCTGCTGCTGCTGACTGAGGTGCTGCCGATGTCACTGTTCGGACAGGCCCTGTTCGACGGCGTCAATGCCTTCGCCCTCATCGCCATTCCGCTTTATATCCTCACCGGCGACGCCCTCGTGCGCAGCGGACTTTCCAACAAGCTGATCGACATTGCCGAAGCCACGCTCGGCTCGCTGCGCTCCGGACTCGGTACCTCGACCGTACTCGGTTGCGGGTTCTTCTCCTGCATCTCCGGTTCCGACGCCGCCGGTGCAGCCGCGGTCGGGCGCATTATGTACAAGCGCTTGGTGCAGCGGGGTTATCCGCCGGCCTATGCCTGCGCGTTGGTCGCTTCCGGATCCTGCACTGGCATCCTCATCCCGCCTTCGATCTCCTATATCATCATCGGCCTGGTGCTCGGCATATCGGCTTCCACCTTGTTCGTGGCTGCCGCGGTGCCCGGCATCATGATCATGGTTTCGATCATGGTGACGAATGTCGTGCTCAATCGGATTAACGGGTACGAAAACAGCGACGATCAGTTCTCTATCCGCCGCTGGTTCCGGACGGTGTGGGACGGGCGCTACGCCTTAGCGATCCCGATCATTATTTGGGGCGGCATCTATACCGGCGTGTTCACGCCCACCGAAGCCGCCGCTGCTGCGGTCGTCGTTACCATCGCCGTCGGCCTGTGGCAGGGCACGCTGACGCTCGCCGATTTCCCTAAGATGCTGGAATCCTCGGCCAAGGTGAACGGAGTCATCGTCCCGATCATCGCTTTCGCATTGCCGCTGGCGCAGGCGTTCTCCGCGCTCAATCTGCCACAAGCGGTGTTGCAGGAGATCACCGCGGTCACCACGGATCCCACGCTGATCATTTTGATGATGTTGGCGGTGCTGATCCTCGCCGGCTGCGTCATGGAGACCACGCCCAATATCGTCATTCTGGCGCCGATCATGTTGCCGATCGCCCAGGACATCGGCATGGACCCGATCCATTTCTGCATCTTCATGGTGACGGCGCTCGGCGTCGGCTTCATCACGCCGCCGCTTGGGCTGAACTTGTTCGTGCTGTCGGGACTGACCGGCGAAAAAATACTGCCGATCGCCGGCAAGGCCGTCCCTTACGTGTTGTCCATGCTGGTGGTGGTGCTGATGCTCGGCTTTATTCCATTTTTGTCGCTTTGGGCGTTGCGCTAGCGCGGGGAGGAGCGGCATGGCAATCAACTATCTCAAGCGCGCGTCGAAGACCGCCGCCACCGGCGAGGCCGATGTGCGCGCGACCGTGCAGACAATGCTTGATGAGATCGAGGCCGGCGGCGAAGCTAAGGCCGCCGACTTCGCGCGCCGGCTCGACAAGTGGGAGGGCGACATCGTCGTTTCGACCGTCGAGCGTGCGCGCGCAGCAGCGCAGGTGTCCGAGAAGCTCAAAGGCGATATCCGCTTCGCCCACGACAAAGTGTATCGCTTCGCGCAAGCGCAGCGCAGCGCCATCCTCGATGTCAAAGTGGAACTGGCACCCGGCCTGACCGCAGGGCACCGCAACATCCCGGTTGGCACGGCCGGCTGTTATGTGCCAGGCGGTCGTTACACCCATGTCGCCTCCGCCATTATGTCGGTGACGACCGCCAAGGTCGCCGGCGTGCAGAATGTGATTGCCTGCTCGCCGCCACGGCCCCGCATCGGCATCAATCCAGCCGTGCTCTACGCGCTCGATTTGTGCGGCGCCAACACCATCCTCAACCTCGGCGGCGTGCAAGGCGTCGCGGCGCTTGCTTTCGGTCTGTTCAGCGGCCACGCCGCCGACATTTTGGTCGGGCCCGGCAATCAGTTCGTGGCCGAGGCCAAGCGTATCCTCTACGGCCGCGTCGGCATCGACATGTTCGCTGGGCCTTCGGAAATCCTGGTGATTGCCGACGACAGCGCCGATCCGGAGATTGTGGCCGCCGATCTGGTTGGTCAGGCGGAACACGGCTACAACTCGCCGGCCTGGCTGATCACTCTGTCGCGCGACTTGGGCGAAAAAGTCCTCGCGCTGGTGCCGCGCCTGATTGCCGATCTGCCGGCGCTCAATGCCAAAAATGCCGAAGCAGCCTGGAACGACTATGGCGAGGTGGTGCTGGTCAAGACGCGCGAACAGGCGGTCGAGGTCTCCGATCGCTACGCCTCCGAACATCTCGAGGTGCACTGCGGCGATCTCGACTGGTGGCTCGCCAACTTGCACAACTATGGCTCGCTGTTCCTTGGTGAGGAAACGACCGTCGCCTATGGCGACAAGACGTCCGGCCCCAATCACATCCTTCCTACCAAGGGCGCCGCTCGCTACACCGGCGGGCTCTCGGTCGGAAAGTTCCTAAAGACCGTGACCTGGCAGCGCATGAATCGTGAGGCCAACAAGGATATCGGCGCGGCGGCGGCACGCCTGTCGCGGCTGGAAGGCATGGAGGCGCATGCGCGCACCAGCGACATCCGCCTCGCCAAATGGTTTCACGGCGAGAATTTCGATCTCACCTCGGCGGATTAGTAGGGCCTCGACATCATCGACTCGCCGACGCGAGATTTTGTTGCCCGAGACGCCGTCCTCTCATCCCGCGCGCCCGATCCGGTCAGAGAACCGCGCACTCCTCATTGCTTCAATTGCCAAAGGACGACGGTGGCTAAACGCGATTATGACCGAACCGGCGATCACGGTTAAAGCGATCGCTCAGCGAGAAGGCTGTAGTTTGCGCAAGGTCAACATGACGATCTCGCTTGCCTTCCTTGCACCCGACCTCGTTAAGGCGGCGATTGAGGGGCGCCTGCCTTATGGAATGGGGGTCACGCGTTTTTGTGAACTCCCTCCCGAATGGTCGCGCCAATACCGCATGCTCGGTCTGAACTCGCCTTAGCCGCGACACTCGAACCGGTCTCTAGCCAACCGGTCTCCGTTTTCCCAGGAAACGGAATTCAGAGGCCCAGAGACGGAGCGACCAAAATCGCCCACTGGCGCGCGGCAGTCTCTATGGAGACAAGAACACGGATAGTAATTCCGCCAATTGGCTGCATTTTCGGCGGCCATCAGGAAATCTCAGCACACGCAGGACTGCGTGGTGGCGGACGCAGTCGCAATCGAACCAGTCTCCACTCCCAAATTCCCTGCTAACAGGGAAAAGAACAGGGAATTTCGTTAAATCCGCGCTCTTGGCGCGGTTTTGATCGCGGTCACGCGAGCAATTTCAAAAGCTTGCAGCGAAATTCCCAACGCAACAGAACAGGGAATTATTTTGGAACAACAGGGAAAGCCGGCGAAGGAACAGGGAATTTCGACCGCAAATACTGGAATCGTTTCCGGATGAGGTTTTCGGTACTCACAGCCCCGCCGGGCAGACCTCCGGGGCTTGAACCAAACAACGATCGCGGCAATCAGGGATAGAAGTCCCGGTGGACGCGCAGACGAACAGCCCAATTTTCCTGATCGTCGACGATGTAGAGACCCCCCGGCTTGCCGCCTTGGGCGCCCAGGTTGACCTGTCCGTTCCAGGTCGATGCACTCTGCAGGTTCGTGTACAGGACTTCGAGGCCCATGTAGAAGCTCGAGCTGATGGCCCACTGGGTGCGCAGACCGACGCCCCAGATCGACCAGTCGTTGTCGCAGCCCGGAGTGGCAACCGCCAGCGTACCGAGACCACCGGCACCGTTACCGTTGCCCATATACGTGCACAACAGCGCATTGCCGAGGCCGCTGTAGCTGGTGGCGCGGTAACTGCCCCACAACGTGGATTTCCACTGGGCGTTCCAGAAGTGAGTATAGGCCGCATTCACCGCCCAGGTGGTGGTGAGCTCGAGGCTGGCGGCAGTTCCGGCGGCGACAGTGCCTCCATAAACGGCGTCGGTCTCCTTGCCGAAACCGAACGAATTGCCGTCATACATCGAGAAGTCCCAAACCGCGGCGGCCATGTTGGTGTAGCGGGACGCACCCTGGGTATAGTCGGCTTCAACGTCGAAGTAGTCGCCCTTCCCGATAATCGGCGCATACAGCTTGAGGCCGGCGCCGACCGCAAAGCCCAGCTTGTCGTGGGGATGACCGCTGGCTTCGGTTGTGCCGTAGTACTGGGCGGCCACATTGTGCAGGGCGCCCATGACCTGAGCTGAGCCCCAGGCCTGGTCGACACGCAGATTGGCGACCAAGTCCGGATAGTCATGTCCCTCGTAGTTGGCGCTGACGGCATTTGAGGCGCGAATCGGCGAGCCGGCAGCAACACCGAAGCGCGGGCCGGTCGTGACCGTATTATCATTTTCGATGTAGGTCCGGCGTTGCGCTTCCGCCGCGATCGATCCGGAAAAGCCGTTGCCAAACCGCACGGTGTAGCCGAACACGTCCCAGCCGACATCAGCCGTGTCGGACGAATTGGTCGCGAAGCCGTACTGATTGGCGATGATCGAATAGAAGTCGAAGAATGACGTCGCGTGACCGATCGTGAAGCCGGCCCACTGGATGAACCAGCGGTTGGCGTAGCCCGCCGAAATCGGGTTGTCGCCATTGTTATTGTTGCTGGTGCCGATTGCGATGTAGCTGCGAACAGTGCCGTAGGCGGTCGGGCTGCGGGCGTCAAATGTCGCCACACCCTTCACGCGCCAGGTGTTGTCGTTGGTCAGCCGGTTATTCGTGTTGTTGTTGTAGAACTCGGTCGAGAAGCTGCCGTTATAGCCGTAGCCGACTTCATAGCGGGCCCAGCCGCCGACCTTGATGCACATGTCGGTGCCGGGGATGAAATAAAACCCCACACCGTAAAGGCTGCAGATTTTGACGTATTGGACAGGCTTCGCCTTGACAGGAAGATCAGCGGCCTGTGCCCCGGTGACCGCAACCAAGCCCGCAGCGCCGCCAAGGAGAATGCTTTTCCCCAACGACATTTGATGTTCCCCACGCGCCCCACGCACAGAGTACAGCGGATTACATTGGACGCAAAGGGAATAGGAAACAAACGCCGCCCTTACCGGTGAATTTCCATCTGGTCTGGCTTGGCCAGCAACACGTCCATACCACCTCCGCCCAGGACGGTAATCTTCGCTTATCGCGGATGGGAGGAATTCTAAAAAGCCCGCTGCTGTGGCATTTCAATTTTCGCGGGCCTGACGTCGACCGGCTGGTGAAAGGCCGCGAGCGCATCTATCTCGACCGCTTCTACAATGAACTCTCGGCAAACCCTAAAGCGATCGACGAACAAACGCGCAATCATTATGCGAGGCTCTATGCGCGGTATCGCTACGGGGATCGACATAAGCCCGACAAATCGCACCATTCCGGACCATGGGAAAGTCTCTGGTTGTCAGGGACTGCGTGGTGGCGGACGCAGTCGCAATCGAACGCGTCTCTGCATCGAAATTCCCTGCTAACAGGGAAAAGAACAGGGAATTTCCTCAAATCCGCGCTCATGATGCGATTTCGATCGCGGACGCGCGAGCAATTTCAACAGCTTGCAGCGAAATTCCCTACGCAACAGAACAGGGAATTATTTTGGCGGAACAGGGAATTTTGGACTGCACCCAGGGGGTGAACAGGGAATTTCGACCGCAAACACTGGAATCGTTCCGGATGAAGTTTTCGGTACACACTGGTCCTCTTCTTCGCGCCATGTACTTGGCAACGCTGGACTGGCCAATGTCGATGCCGAGCTTGACCAGTTCGCCGTGGATGCGAGGTGCGCCCCACAATGGATTGGCAAGGCTCATCTCTCGGATCAACTGCCGGATCGTAGCCGGCATCCCGGGGCGGCCGGACCGAGGCCTCGACTTCCAGCGCCAGTACCGCCGGAAACCTGCGCGATGCCACCGCACCACGGTATCAGGCCGAACGATCGCAAGCGCCTCGCGGGTTTTCGGAAACAGCTGGCAGACCCAGCCCAGAATCATCCTGTCGACGGCTAACAATGGCACTCGACCGGGCCTGCCCCGTCGCAGCACATTGATCTGCTGACGCAACACGAGGATCTCGGCTTCCACCGCCGCGCGCGGCTGGAACAGGTCGATCACAATCGCAAGAATCAGTCTGTAGAGCTCCAACATCCCGCACAGGATCATCCGATTCTGCGTCTCACGCCAACCGGATGGAATTTACGATAGGCAAAAGGCTCCCGCGGATTGGGGAATGGCAATCTCCTGCCTTCTGAGGGCGGATAGCTTGATGTCCGTTTTGCTTCCGTTAGCCACCGACGAAGCGGACATGCCGGGAGGTCAGTCGGACCAGTGGGAGACATTGACCAAGGACGAGTGAGCCTCGTGAATGGCTGCAGCAAAAAAAAATCGCGCCACCGGCCTTGAGGTCGATGCGGCAACTACTCGGGATAGACCTGAACGTCCTTCGGCCCCGGCTTGTTGAAAAGGATGAATACCAAGGGATTGCCCGGCTCGGACATTGCATCGCTGCGCTGGCCCGTAATCTCTCCGGCCACCGCGCTGGTATACTCCGCAACAACCTCACCGAAGCTATTGCGCTGAATGGCAACCTTTTGTCCGGCTTGGATCTTGTCGTTGAGTTTGACCAGGTGCTCAACGAGACCGCCCGCGGTGGCCAGGATCGGGTACGCGCTGTTGCCGACAAAGACGGTCACGTCCTTGCCTGTACGTCCCATTGGCCCGGCAACAATTCCGTGATGCTTGAGGACATTCATTGTGCCTTCCACGAAGGCCGAGATCATCTCGGGGTTCAGGATTCGCGCAGCGCCGACTTCGGGCGTGAAGGACGGGATGCCCACGTCCATAAACGCGTTGTGCAGGACACCGGGATATACATGATTGTCGAAGACTTGGCCCACGGGATAGAGCTCCATCATCGCCTTGACTGCGGGCACGTCCATGCCGCCAATATTGAATGCGGTGACTTCAAATCCAGTTGTCCCTGTGTGGAAGTCGATCGCGAAGTCGGCGTTCGGCCGCAGCAACCGGTTGAACAGAAGCCCGGCATGTCGGCTGGGTGCGGTGGCGCCGTTCTCGTTCCCGGGCCACTCCCGGTTCAAATCGATCAGATCGAAGCCTCTGCCCTGGTTGGGCCATCTGCGCTGCATGCTTTCCAAGGCCGGGCGGGACACGTCCGTAACCGCCATCACCGTGCCCGACATCTGCGCCGGGTCGAGTTGGCTCATCACGGTCTGGACCGAATGCACAGAACTCATCTCGTCGCCATGCACGCCACTGGTCAGGACGCCGCGCTTGCCCGGCATTGCGCCCTTGGCGACCATCACAGACACATACCAGTGCTGTCCGGTTGGCATCTCGACGCCTTGAAAATACAAAAGGTGCTTCTTGCCGGGCTCCAGGTCGTTGACGTCGAGCGCGCTGACGACCTTTTTGCCTTCGATAACATCACCGGTATAGACCGTTCGTGATGCTGGATTGGTAGGTGGTCTCGCAGCGTCCTGGGCATTCGCAGCACTATCGTTGACGGCGGCGGTGGCCGCGGCGCCGACCGAGGCAATGGATGCTATTATCAGATTGCGGCGATCGAAGCCTTTTGCAGACTTGTCCGGCATGATGGGCTCTCCAGGCAAAGTGGAATGCGTTCTTCGACACTTTGAGTTCGCGCATCGCGGCTCTACGCAGCTCGTCTTTTGTCAAAAACTTCGGCTCGTTACTTTGCATGAACGGCGGCAGCCAGTCGCGGCTTCGCTGCCACTGCTCCGTAAATTTCCCGGAAAGCTCCTGCCGTCGGCTCTTGGTCATCGTAGCGTCACATCTCAGCACATTCAACTGACGCATCAATACCGGTCGGGGAATATGGCTCAACAGAGCCATTCCTTAAGCGTCGGAAAATAGCTTTTCCGACCATTTGGTCTGCTTCCCGATAACTGGTCCATCCGGAGAGCAATTTTTTCGGGCATTCTGAACCCAGCGATGGAGGGATACCATGAAGCGGAAACGGTTTACCGAGGAACAGATTGCCTTCGCTCTACGCCAAGCCGAGAGCGGAACGACGGTTGAAGAGATTTGCCGCAAGATGGGCGTATCGGAACCGACGTTCTACCGGTGGAAGAAGCAGTTTGTCGGGATGGGCGTGGCCGAGATCCGCCGCCTGAAGCAGTTCGAGGAAAAGAACGGCAAGCTGAAGAAGATCATGGCCGATCTGACTTTGGATAAGACCATGCTGCAGGATGTTTTGCGCCGAAAGTGGTGAGGCCCTCCGTTCGGCGTGAGGTCGCAGGCTGGGGGCCGGTCAGTCGGTCTCGCAAAAAATTCGGCTTTCGGGGGTAAAGGGGACATGCCTTTTGCGTTGCAAATGTCCGCTTGTGACAGAAATCGACCTTCGTCGATTTCGATCCGCGCTTCGAATTCATATCGGGGACACGGCGGAACAGCGTAGGGCCCTTCGCGCGGAGACGCATAGAGGACAAACTGGTTGTTAGCGAATTGAAGCCAATCGCGTTATATCTTGACCCGCTTATCACTCTCATATTATGCGGTTTGTCGGTCGAGGGGAGGAGACGCTGGGCGCGCATCGCGACTTCCTCTTTAGATGCCTCGGACAGTTCACTAGAGGACTGAAGTTTCTCTGCTTGGGCTTACTCGTCGCGTGGGCCGTCTTGGCAATTTACTATTCAAACCTGCCGTGGGCCGGATTGCGCCTCGCATCCGCCATTGCTTTTGCCGCCTTTGCGTTCTGGGCCCTCTGGCTGTCGCGTCAACGGCGTATGTCCGCGTTCTTTATCGTGATTTTTGTCGGCGTAGTTGCGTGGTGGATATCAATTTCTCCTTCACACGATCGTCCGTGGCGACCGGAAGTAGCAGTGATGCCGCGGGCGTTCATCGATGGCGACCGCGTGCGTATCACCGGTGTCCGCAATTTCGATTATCGTAGTCGGGATGATTTCACGGTGCGCTATGAGGATCGCGATATACAGTTGTCGCATTTGACCGGACTTGACTTTTTTGTGTCGTACTGGAGCGAAGGGTTTGTTGGGCACACATTTTTAAGCTTCATCTTCGATAACGCACCGCCGCTTAGTATTTCCATCGAGACGCGCCCGGAGGTTGGCGAGGGCTTTAATCCTCTCGCTTCCCTTTTTAAGCAATTTGAGTTGATTTACGTGGTGGGTGACGAGCGTGACCTTGTGCGCGTGCGCACGAACTATCGCAGGGAGAGCGTATATCTCTATCGGCTCAACACATCGCCTGACAATGCGCGCCGGCTTCTGAGGATCTACCTGACCCGGATCAACGAACTCGCCGACCGACCTGAATTTTATCACCTACTGAGCAACAGCTGCACGATTAACATCATACGTTATGCGAATGCGGCCGGGCGGGCCGGCCGTTTCAATATACGCCATCTGCTCAACGGGTTGATCGATAGTTATCTCTATTATTCGGGCCGAGTAGATACCACACTGCCGTTCGACGAATTGCGACGGCGATCCAAAATCAATGAGGCTGCGCAGGCTGCGGATGGCGCACCCGATTTTTCCGATCGCATACGCGCATCACTGCCGACGATTACACGTTGAAACATAGTCGAGGGTAACAATGGCCCGCAAGGCGAGCCCGGAGCCTGAAAGTTCTTGCTTGAGGAGGGGCTCGCGCTGGTTACACAACGATAATAAAATACTGAAAATGCGACTGGTACGGCGAACCCGCAGCATGCAACACAGCTGGGCTTAAATGATGCTTTTGAGCTCAAATAAAGGTCGCAGTGTGCTCACCCTCCTGATTCTTATGGCTGCGTCGCTCGTCGGGCTGCTGCTGCTTCCGCCAATTGCCCAGGATCAGAGCTATCACGAGTTCGCCGACCAGCGAACACTCTTTGGTATACCGAATTTTTGGAATGTCGTTTCGAATTTGCCCTTTGTTGCGATCGGAGCCGCAGGGCTGTGGCAACTTCGTCGCGATCCGGCAATCGATGTGCTCTTCCTGGGAATAATGCTGACCGGCTTCGGCTCGGCCTACTATCATCTCAATCCAAATGATCGAACACTGTTTTGGGACAGGTTGCCGATGGCGATTAGCTTCATGGCTATCCTTGCGATTGCGATCGAAGAGCGAGTGGACGCAAAAGCAGGAGCCGTTCTTTTGTGGCCACTCATCGCAGTAGGTGTATTTAGCTTATTGCTGTGGCGCTGGACCGGCGATCTGCGGCTATATGGCTGGGTGCAATTCTTTCCCTGCCTCGCATTGCCGGTAATCTTCCTTATGTTTCCGCCTCGATACACTGGCACATCGTACTGGTTCATCGCCGCGGCTCTGTATGCTCTTGCGAAGGTGTTCGAGTTCTATGATCACGCGATCTCGATGGAGACCAATATGAGCGGTCATCCTCTCAAGCACATCGCCGCAGGCGCAGCCTGCTTCGCGATCCTGAGACATTTCCAAAAGCGCAAGCCAGTCGCCATTATGCGGCCCAGAACCGGTTGACTATCAACCATTGTCACTAGTAGATAGTTTTGAAAATTGCCGGTCGCACTATTACTGCATCCGGCGGCTGCATTTAGTTCTGCGTAAGGCAGATTTACCAGCCGCCATCGGACGAAAAGCTTGGTGCCGGAGGCGATGATGCTTGGCTCATTTCGTGCTACAGTATCCGCGGTAGCCGTTCTGGCAACGTTGGCAATCCTTGCTGGAGCACCCACGCAATCCCATGCGGCAACCGGCTCAGTCCGTATCACCATCAATAGGACTGGTTTCATCTTCGGCGGGGGTAGTGGCACTCTGCACTTCCAGGGCAAGCGCTATGCGCTGCGCGTCGGTGGTGTCAGTGTCGGCCTCTTTGGTGCCCCTAGCGTAGACCTATTGGGTCGCGCCTATCATATGCGGACGGCAGCAAACATCCACGGCATCTATTCGGTTGTTCCAGGAAGCGGCTCGGCAACGGGCGTGGTACGGCTGCAGAACTGGCACGGCGTTGTTTTGGAGTTACGCGGGCGGCGAGGCGTTGAGCCCCGGATTGACCTGGGTGGACTGGAAATATCTATACGACAATAAATGGTCTAAAGAGAGTTCGCTTCAAAACTAAATTGATCATCCGCTTGTCACGCTCACTCTGCGTTCTCGCACGCCGCCCGTTTGGGTTTCGTCCCTAAAAAGAACCAAAGATCGACCCGAGTGCAATTACCACTACCAATGCGAGAACGGCACTCACAATTCCGACCATCACGATATCGAAGTAGCTCTCGCGATGCGTTGATTCACGAACCGCGAGAAGCGTCATTCCAATCGGTCGATACACAGTCGGGATGATTATTCATGCGAGCGGGCGATTGAAATTCGCCGACATCGTGAGCGTCAGGGCCAGTCGCGACGCATGCAACGTTCATAGGCCCGATCGTAAAGATCAGACCTTTGAAAGCCGCGCGACGCACCACCAACAATCGCTCCTGCGGTAGCACCTCGCCCGGCCCCCCTCCTGCCGCCCGCTACTGCGCCAATGGCGGCCCCGCCTAGCGCACCGCGAACGACGCCTCCCATCGCGCCGCCGCGCGAATAGCGCTTCGAGTAATCATGAGCATACATTCGACAATAATGCGCTTGTGAGGATGCGGCGAAAGACGTCTTTATCGGTAGTGTAGTTCCAAGTGCCATAAAACTGATCGCGACAATCAGCTTTTGCCATCCAAACGTCCGAAGATATTGTTGCATTTCGATGCTCCGCAATGATTGCGCGCCAAACAAGTCTTTCTAGCTATCCGAGAAGCCCAGATTAAACACGAACGTGAGGCGATTGCTATCAATCTTTGGAGCAATAATGAAGTCCCACTTTGGCTTGCGAAGTGTTGCATGAAATTCGGCCTCGGAGAGGCGTGCCGTTCGCGCATCCCTTAACCGAGCAGAATATTGTCCCGCATTGTTGAATCTGATTTTTTCGAACTGCTGGTTAAGGCCACCCGCCGTTAGCGGTTTGCGGTTTCACCTCTTCTTCGGCATGACCAAAGTGGTCTGCTCCCCGTTTGTGGTCCTGGAGTTAGGCAACTTTTCGAGCTTTGTTAGCTTGGTCGGCAAAGGCATTCGGCGTCAAGTTGCCGAGTGCTGAGTGAGGTCGATCTTCGTTGTACTGGCACCTCCATTCTTCGATTCGGTTGCGGGCATCGGCCATCGACAGGAACCACGATGTATTGAGGCACTCGGCACGCACGCGCGCACGATGCCTCGATGAAGGCGTTATCCGTGGGCTTTCCTGGCCGTGAGAAGTCGATTTTGATGCCGTTCAGGTAACCCCATTGGTCGAGCATCCGGCCGGCGAACTCCGGGCCATTGTCGACCCGCAGGCTGAGCGGCTTGCCGCGCGAGCGGACGAGTTGATCAAGAATGTCGACCACCAGGAAGGCCCGGAAGTTCGTTCTCGGAGCTATCGCAAGCGCCTCTCGAGTATGGCAGTCGACGATTGAAGCGGCGCCGCGAACTCATTGCGCCCCCATCCGCAGGACGGGATGTTCTTCCAATTCGGTCGGAAACGCGCATCGCGCTCGTGACTGCAATTGCTCAAGGTAGACGTTGAGTCGATGAGATCGTGACTGGCACCGTTGTCGATGTTGAGGAGATTGCCGCCCGCGAAAAATGCAGCGTGCGGCAGGTCAACATGACGATATCGCTGGCGTTCCTTTCACCCACACTTGTAAAGGCAGCGATCGATGGACGGTTGCCACACGGCATCGGCATCGCACGCCTGCGCGATGCGCCAGCCGAATGGTCGCGTCAGCACGCCATGCTTGGTCTGGCTTCCTGAGTTTACCCAATACCCCCTGAGTCTCGGATTGGCGTATGGGAATTAGCCAGGAACGGCTTTGCGGACGGTAGAGACAAACGGCCCAAAACCGCCTCCAAGCGACTCCACTTTTCCGCAGAGACGGCGCGCCGACAATTCCAACCCGAAAAAGCCCGGAGGTTAGACGCTTTCGTGACAGCATCAGAGACTTTGGGGGCTAGGTGGACTGCGTGGTGGCGGACGCAGTCGCATTCGAACCCGTCTCCACTGCCGATTTCCCTGCTAACAGGGAAAAGAACAGGGAATTTTTCAATTTCGGGCCGGCTTGCGGCCCGAGTGATCGCATACGCGCAATGATTTCGGGGCTTTTGCGCCAAATTCCCTACGCAACAGAACAGGGAATTCTTTTAGCGGAACAGGGAATTTCGGCGCACGAACAGGAAATTTTATCAGGGTTAAATCAAAATCATTGTCGGATGAGGTTTTCGGTGCACGAGAATGTTCACGCGGCTTGAGCGAGACGATGGGATGCACCACGACAGCTCAAGGTAAAACGGGCAGCGCCAAGCGCCGCCTGTCTTGTTTTGCCGATTCAACTCCGATCTTGCTGCGCCGCGATTACTTCGGGGGCTCAGGCTTTTCCGATGACGGCTGACCTGGCGCAGGCTTGGCGCCAGCGGGTGGCGCCGCTGGACGCGGAGGCGGCGCTGCGCGTTGCACTGGTGGGGATGGCGGTGCCGCCGGCTTGGCGGCAGGCGCCACGGCCGGCGGATGAGGTGGCGGTGGCGCCACTGGACGGTGTGGCGGTGGAGCGGCCTGCTTCGGTGCAGCCGCTGGCGGAGACGCCGGCCTGGCGGCGGGTGCCACCGTCGGCGCAGGAGTTGGCGGCCGCGTAGCAGGCGGCATTGATGATGGCGGCGTCGCAGACTTGGCAGCCGGCGCTGAAGGTTGCAGCGCGGGCTTTGGCGGTGGCGGTGCGTTGCCTTGCGAAGGCGGTTTAGCGTCAGGCTTCAGGCCTGGCGCGGCAGTTGGTGCAGAGGGTGTTGTTGCGGGCTTTGCTGCGGGACCCGCAGGCTCAACTACAGTGGCACCTTGCGCGGCGCGCGGTGGACGCGCGCCCAGCCGCCCTTTTTCACCTTGCGGTAAAGCTTGCGGCGCCGGAACTGTTGCCGCGGCCTTGATCGGTGGAGTGTTTTGCTGAACGACGGTTTCGCGGATAGACGATGCCGCGTTACGCTGACCTCCCGGGCCCGACTTGGCATTACGCCGTGCCTGAATGTCCTTGGTGCTGACGATCACCGCGCCTTTGATGCCTTGGGTTCCCGCCAACACGCGTGGACTTACCTGGAATGTTGGCAGCGGACGATGCCTCGCCGCCGCGATGTATTCCGGCTGGATGCCAGGATTGACCGCGAACGTTGCCCCCCTGCCCTGAACAATCACTGTGCGATTCACGATGACAGTATTCTGGATGTAGATGTTGGTCTGCCGCGACGGCAGGTAGACGTCACCCAGCGCTGCTGCCACCAGATTGGCGGGGCGCACGAACAGCCAGAATGCCGGATTGTCGCGCGCCTCAATGACGTAGTCGTCGGGCGGCAAAGGCGACCAGCCGACATACTCGCTGCCGCGCCGCCAATCGACCCAGGCCGGGGCCCATTCCCTGCCTGGAATCCAAATCCATCCTTGGCCGCGATCGAACGCCCAGCGGCCGTAGTGATAAGCGACCCAGCCCCAATCCCCTTCGTCCCGGTCGGCGACCCAGTACCAACCCCATTCTTCGGTATAGAGCCAGTGGCCGTTCCGATAAGGTTGCCAACCACGCGGGCGATCCGGAATCCAGACGTCGCCCCAGCGCGAATGCCTGCGCCAATGACCATAAGGCTCCAGCGCATCGCGGAACTCGATGGATACGGAAATCCCTTGCGCCTGCACCGGAGAAACCTGGATGTCGGCGAGCGGCAGCCCGAGAACCATGACAGCAATGGCCGCGCGGGCCAGAAGATGCGCCATGATGCGTCGGTAAGGATGATTGGTCATATCGTTATTGTCCTTGTCCACGATTTCCATCTTCAAAAACTAGCCGGCCAACGAATGGGAGCGGTAAGTTATGCATTGCATTGTTGCTTTCGAAATAGTTCGTGCAATGATTCAAACCAGCACCACAAAATTTTTGCACTTCGCCGCATTGGAATTGTCCAAAGCACGCGCGGCATCAGATCCGCCCGAGTAGCATAAGAACGACCACGACGATCAAGATCGTGCCGATCAGACCGACGCCGCCGTGACCGAAGCCATAGCCGTAACCGCCGAAGCGGCCACTAAAACCGCCTAACAAAAATATAATAAGGAGGATGACAAGTATGAGTCCGATTGACATGACTTTATTTCCTTTGCGCGATGAGTGAGCCTCTTGGTGATCCCGACGTCGATGCCTTCAAAACATGTCAACTGCGGCTGCCACTGAAAGCGGTGTATTCGGAGCTCCCGCTGTTATTTTCTCTCAATGGAAAATCCGCGGTCGCCGATGCTGATCTCCGCACCCGTTGTCTTCTGTCGTTCATGATAGAACTGATAACCGAGAACGACGACAGCAACGCAGAGAGTGCCAATAACCAGATAGAGAACGCTGCGATTCATGATGCGATGCCTTCCGTTTCCGTGGCGCGTCCTCCAAACTCGACAGCGACTTCAAGCACTCGGACCCAATGCCTCTTGTTTCGTGGCTTCGGCAAAATATTCCTCGGACATCAGCCTGAGGTCTCTTGCCGTACCGAGATCCATGCAGCTTCGCGACAGCCGCTGGCAGCGATCCGCCTGCAGCCGCAAATATGCGGGACTAAATTGCGTCACCAGCTCCAAGGTCATAGTTCAACTCCCAGTCAATCCGATTGCATTGAAGAGACGCTCCGGAGTGGAGAGTAACCGCTCCGGTTTACAGCACGGCCTGTGCTTCGATTGAACGAACCGACGTCAGTAAATATTGGACGTGCGCGTGGCGGAACTCCGCCCTTTCGCGAGCTGTGACGGAATGGCAGATGCCACACCCGTCGCAACAGAACCGCGAATGGGAAGCACGATGATTTTCGTGCCTATCTCCACACGGCTATAGAGATCGATCACGTCCGCATTCAGCAGCCGGATGCAGCCGCTCGACACCTTCGTGCCGATCGTCGCCGGCATGTTGGTGCCGTGAATTCGATACATGGTATTCCCAAGATAGATGGCGCGTGCGCCGAGCGGGTTTCCTTCACCGCCGGCGGTGAAACGGGCAAGATAGGGCTGACGGGCGAGCATGTCCGGCGGCGGCGTCCAATCGGGCCACTCCGCCTTGCGCGTGACCTGTTCCACACCGGACCAGGTGAAGCCTTGGCGGCCGACGCCGATGCCGTAGCGGATCGCTTTCCGGCCGCCGAGCACGTAGTAAAGATAGGTCTGCGCGGTATCGATGATGACGGTGCCGGGCGCGGCATTGCCCGAATAGTCGACCAGCTGGCGGTGCAGATTGGGCGCGAGCTCGGTCAAGTCGGTTTCATCGTCCAACGGGCGATCCATGGCCGTCGCAGCAGACGGCGCCGCCTGAGCGACCGGAAGCGGCAGTGGCGCCGCGGCGGCTGAGCCGAACCACAAGGCGGCACTCGCAAGAAAAATAGTTGTTTTCAGCAGGAATGAGCTGGAATTCATGATGTAATTCCTTCGATATAACCCATCAACATCCGGTATCGATTAAAGTTCCACAGAAAATCACCTATATTTATTGTTCGAAATACTTGAATGAATACGGTGATCCCGCCTCGATTATTTAGTTTTACTTTACCGACGAGGAACCTTCGACCCATCCGCGCATTGTCGGCTTGAAACGTCGACGCGATGAATTGGGGACAAAATGTTCAAACAAATGGTCAGGATCGGAGCCGCCGCCCTTATTGCAGGCGCTATCGCCTTCGCCATCACCGTCTCACCGGCGGCAATTGAGGGCGAGGCCAAGCATGCCGACGACGTCAAGCAGAGTGTGCCGTCGGCAAAGGCGGATCACCTTCGCGCCCCGGTCAGGGGAAACGCATGCTCGCGCCACGGCTGGCCCGCATTCGAGCCGAAGTGTCAATTCGACATCAGAGAGCCCGCCGACGAAGCGCGGACCGTGCGTGTCATCGCCCTTCGTTAATCGCTGCTATTCCGAGCGAACGCACGCCGCAACCGCTTCGTTCTCTGGCACCGGCAGCGCCACCGGCGTATAGACCCGATTGGCCGCGTCATAAATTGCAACCTGGATCACCGGGTAGCTTTGCTTGAGCTTCGCGCCTACCGCCTCGGCATCGTTCGAATTTTCGTACCGCGTTTTCAACTTTCCATCGACTGACAAGACATAGCCGTCGATCGGCAGCGCGTTCGCGCGCGGATTTCCCGGCCTCTTGGCATCTTGAAGCTTTTTCTCTTGGTTTTTCAACTCCTGGATCTCTGGGTCCCGGATCTTCGGCTCCTGGATCTTGGGGTCTAGGCTCATTGGTCCTTTCTTCATGCACTTTCCTTTGTCGTGTTTCACGTTCGGGGTTCGATGGCTCCGGCAACCACAGAACGGCCGCAGCGTCGCGAGGCTCAGGCGGAGAACCGCGACATCAAACGTCAGCCGCGTTGAGCTCGTAGGAGCCTCGCCGTCCGCGGGCATAGACCCTGGCGGCAATCGCGTAGATACGGTCCCGGTCGACATCGAATACCCTGAGCAGATCAGCCGCGTCGAGCCGCAGGTCCGGCTGAATCTGCTTGAGAGCGTCCGCGGTCACAAAGAACGAGCGTTCCATGGCGCGGTCATGTCCCCAGAAATGAACCGCCTTGCGCGTCGCATCGTAGCTGCGACTACGGTTGGGAAAATTGATCGCCAATTTCGTGGCCCTTGGCGCTTGCGATAACCATTGAAACCACATCATGGCACCTCGGCCGGAACGCAACCGGGCATGTTGGCGGCGGCCGCCGCATCGCGGTCTATCGCCGCCGCGAGGCTGAGCGGATCGATGGTCAGCATTTCGATCGTCGCCCGGGAAGACTGTGCCGGCACCAGCATCGTCGTCGCCACGCGGCGATAGGCGGGAAACGACAATCCCTCGATCAGCTCTTCGTCAGTCACGACTTCATAGCTGCCGGCGGGCAATTGGCGGCCGACATCTTGGAGCATGAAAGGTCGCTGGAATGTTACGGATTTGCGGCGCGTTCGCGTGAGCATCAGGTTCTTTCCAGGTCGCCACGATCAAGCTGGCGGCCATTCGTTTGGGTTGGGAGATTGTGATTTGAAAGTCGCGTGCGTGATGGAAACAGCGGTGCCGCGGTCATCGCTGACGATATCAATGACGGCATCGAGTTGCCGCGTCAGGGCTTTGACAAGACTGGTCCCGAGCCCGGGTTTCGTCGCACTTGCGCTCACGTCTGGCTTGCCGGCCCCGTTATCGGAGACGATCAGCTTCCAGTCGGGTCCTGCAACTCTGTAGGCGACGATAATTGCGGCGCCTGGTCTGTTGCCGGGAAACGCATGTTTCAACGCATTCATCACCAATTCAGTGACGATCAGGCCGATACTCACGGCCTCGCGCGAGCCCGCAGTGCCAGGGTCCGCTTCGACCTTGAGCGAAATTCGCCGGCTGTCGCCGATCATCGATTGCGCCAGTGTTTCGCAAAGTTTGGTGAGGTAGTTGCCGATCTCGATCGGCTTGCTTCCAATTGACACACGCAAATGCTGCTGAACAGCGGCGACCGACAATACCCGCTGGTGCGCGTCTTCCAGTTGCAGGCGGGTCTCTTCCGACTGGACGGCTCGCGCCTTGATAAGGAGAATGCTAGCGATGATCTGCAGACTGTTGGCGACGCGGTGCTCCATCTCCTCCAGAAGCATGTCCTTTTCCCGCATCAATTCCTGCACCTGCTGCTCTATGGCGCGCCGGGCGGTAACGTCCTCGAATGCCAACAGGACGGACGTATGAACGCCCTTCTCATAGAAAACCTTTCGCGCATTGAGCAACATGGCATGATGCCCGATCGCGGGAAATTCGCGTTCGATCTCGTAGCCTTCGATCGTCGTTTGGTTTGTCGCGATCGCGCCTAATAGATCGCGAAGCTCGGGGATGTCCCATTGGCCGCCGTCGACCTCGTAGAGCAAGCGGCCGCGGACATCTTCACGGGCGAGCCTAAAGGTGTCGTAGAACGATCGGCTCGCGGCGATGACGCGGAGTTCGTGATCGAGCACCACAAGCGGATCGCGTATGGTGTCAACGATCGCATGCGCAAGTTCAATCCCGTCCTGGAGATCGACAAACGGCGCTTCCTTCGACAGCGTCGAAGCTAACATGTGAACCTTTCGCCCCACTTTCGAGCAAGGGCAAGGTAGCGCTAATTTTTAATTATGATGGCGCAAGCGCCAAGGACGCTTTGGTTGAGCGTCGAATGCCGGTTACGATGCGCCTTTATTCGGGAATAGTCGAGCGTCCTGTGGTCACGATGAAGGGATGCATGGTGTACGTTTGACGACATTCAGGATCAGGTTGCGTGGTTATGGTCGCAATTCGACTTGATCGTCCCCATGTAAGGTAACCAGCGCCCAATAAGCAGACACGCAGGTACCGTCGAGCGGGCGACTGCTCGCATCGTGCAACGAAGGGAGCCTTCCATGTTCACGGCAGATCAGTTTCGCGCAAAAGCGGCGAAAAGCGCCGAATCGCTCAAGAACACCAACGTTCCGAGCGAAATCCGTGAATTGCAGCGGTCGAAGCAAAGCTTCAGTGCGCTGGCGCAAAACGAGGATTGGTTGGCGGACAATTTCGACAAAATGATCCGTTCGCGAGACGCGCTTTCTCAAGACATTGCCCAAGACCCCTCCAAAGACCACTCCAAAGACGAAGTCGCGGGCAAGCACATCGACAGCAAAGCTGTTGCGGAAATCGAGGAGCATATTCTGCGGTGCCTCGGGGCTGCAGTCATCATGCAATGGAACACGATCCCGAGGAAGCTTCAACGCGAGCTCTTCGATACCGCAGGGTCGCTCGGAGACGTGCTGCAAACAGCCGCACTGAGAGGGAAAATTGCGCGTTTCCTGCACGACCATAAGGACGACGAAAGCTCCGCTGGTGGCGATGTAAATTCGAATAAGGCGAAAGGATAACCCGGTGGCTCACAGGTTCAATATCGGTGAAATCGTCGAGCTCGAGCCGAGGGCGCTTCGCATTGCGGCATTGGGCCCCTATGAAATTCTCCATCTCGTTCCCGCGCCGGACAACGATCCCGGCGATCCGCGCTACCGCATCAAAAGTATTGCCGAAAAGTACGAGCGGATCGCTCCTGAAAGCGAACTGACACTGTTGGAGCTCGCCCACGCCTGACCGCTGTCAGTTGCCGGCGTTGCCATGGCCGCCGGCCGGAACCGAATTGGCTTTAGGGTGCCGCGAGCGGAACAAATTACCTGCCCGCGAGTTATCGTCGGTAAGGCTTCTTTCTCGAAAAGATCAAATTGAGAGAGAAAAGCAGGTCCAGCCGCAATCAGAAGCATCGGGGCTACAATGCCTCGAGCGTTTCAGAGGCGAAAGAACCAGCGCCGCGGCGATTCGAGCGCTAGCATCGTTTTCTGCAAGAATTCCTCGTTACGTCATGGGTGACGGACGAGTGCTTTGCCGCCTGAAATGGCGCGCAATTACCAAAGGATATTGATCGTGAATAATCAAACAATGAAACGTGCGGCCTTCATCGCAATCGCCGGTGCAGTCGCTCTAGGCGCCGCCACACCTACATGGGCCGCCCCGGTGTTTTCGAGCACGCGTGCTCTCAATAACGCTGTCCAATCTCATGTTACAGATGTCCGCTATTATCGCCACTATCGAGGCCGCCACTATCACAACAACGGTGCTACCGTCGCGCTCGGCATCTTAGGCGTCGCCGGTGCGGTGGCCGGGGCTGCCGCCTAGGGGATATGCCCCAGGTTACTACGGCGAGCCTGGATACTATCGCCAAGGCTACTACGGCACTCCAGGATATTATCGGCATGATTATAGGCAAGACTATTACGGCGGTAACCAGACGCCGTACTGACCATGAGATGTTCTATACCCCCGGGCCCACGCGGGCTCGGGGTTTCGGGCATCGATCGTCGTAACGTTGCTGCCAGGGACCGCCGGCGGTTACAGTGCGACCGCTGCAGCGCGGCGAGGGAGAGCCCATGCGGGGCACGCCCATATGGCAGAGTACGCCCATATTGATGCGATGTCTGTATAAATCGGACCAAAAACACCAGCGGCTCGTTTGCTGTCACCATCAGCGGCGATTTATCCCGGAACGATCGTGATCCGTGCTAGTCGGTGTGCGTGACCACTTCTCCTCCCCAAGCCCTTATCATGGTCGTCGACGACGACGTGTTCGAACGCATGGGAGCGGCGTATATGTTCTTAGATGCGGGATATCGGGTGCTTGAAGCCGGAAATGCCGACGAAGCCTTGGGATTGTTTGAGACAAACGCTGATATCAGGCTGCTTTTCACCGATGTCAGTATGCCCGGCGCGCTGAGCGGCGTAGATCTGGCCCGCCGTGTCGCCGAGCGGTGGCCCAAGGTTGCCAACGTCAGGCCGGCAAAGGCCAAACACGTTGCCTTTGAGCACGTGTTTCCATGACAAGCCCTATCAGCCGGCCGACGTGCTCCGGCAGGCACGAGAAATGACGATCCCGCCTGGGTCACTCGTTTGCTGATTGGCAGGACGAGCTGCGTTCTTCCCGCGCCCGACCCAATGTCCGACGTTCGTCAAAGGTGAGCGGCGGATCTCCAGACTCTCATGATGATTTCCGCGCCGGGCACGGTGCAAGTGGTCGTGACGGGCCGAAACGAACTTTCGATCGGGCAAGGCCAGAACCCAAGCAATTGCATGACCTAAACCGTCACCGATTTGACCGGCGCTCGCTGGATTTCGCGCATATCCCCATGGTGTACTCTGGCGGTTTGACCGTTGTCCCAGGCGATCGTGACTCCATCCCAGCTCGTTTCAGTGACGGTGCCGCGGTCGGCAGCATCACCCCGCCAATAGACGTGGCTGCCCTTTTTAAGGTCTTTGGATTCGGCGGTAGTCATCGACGTCTCCTTTTTGAGCGCGCCGCGTACCTGGTTTTCTGAGGTATTCGAGCGTGCGCATGTCCGTTTCCCCGCGTCAATTGCTGCGACAAGAATTCACCAGGGTAACCATGACGACTTCGGTCTAAACGGTGACGAAAGCCGCGATTCCAACCAAAACTTCACGCACCGCGTTGCTCATAGGAGAGGATTTCAGCCAGACACTGCCCGCTGGCTCATTTGAGAGCGCAGCTTGTAACCGACGATATTCAACTTAGATACGTAGGGACATGGCGCATTTGTGAGTCACACGGATCGGCACCTCGTTCGTTACTGATAATTGTTTCGACTTTTTCACTTCTGCTTTCTTCTGCCGATCAACGCAATCGCTCACGTTTGTTTCTCTAGCGTCCCTTTCCGCGCCCTACCCGGCCGGCACCGACACTTTTTATGAGCCTGCCGCACTCCGGCCATCGAACGTGGCCGCGCCCGATCTCAAGGTAAAAGTAATGGCGACTGAACAAGCGCTCACTCAGATCATTCCAAAGCCTTGGGGCATCGCGGATCTACGTCCTTGGAGTCATGCCCGCAGCAACGGAAAGTCGCTTGGTGAAATCCGGTACGAGCGATCCGATAGAACAGCGGCAGATCCATCGCTATTACTCAAACTTCTGTTTACGAACGAGCCGCTTTCGATCCAGGTTCATCCAAATGATGCGTTTGCGCATTCGATCGGTCAGCCAAGGGGAAAATCCGAAGCTTGGTACGTTTTGTCCGCCGCCCCTGACGCCAAGATTGCGGTCGGGCTGAAACAGAAGCTCACTTCACGGCAATTGCGCGAGGCCAGCAACGACGGATCGATCTCGGATCTTGTCGAGTGGCGGAGAGCGTCAGCTGGCGACGCGATTTTCGTGCCAGCTGGAACGATCCATGCGATTGGCGCCGGCCTCGTCATTGCAGAGATCCAGCAGCGCTCCAATGCAACGTTTCGATTATTCGACTATGGCCGGCAGCGTGAACTCCAAATCGACAGTGCAATAGCGGCCGCGAACACCGAACCGGTCGATTTCCTGGCGCGACCAAATCAACTCACCAACGAACGAACACTCCTGGTATCCAATCAGTATTTTGCGTTCGAGCGGATCACCTTGCCACCGAACTCCGCCTGGAGTCTCGCGGCGGAACGCGAGACCTGGCTTCTGGTCGTCGGGGGAAGTGCTCACATTGGACCATTCGACGTCAGCGTAGGCGGTGCGATTTTTGCGCAATCGGATCGCGTCGCCGTACGCACCGGCGCAAACGGCATGACTGCCCTCGCTGCGTATACCGGCGGTAACCCAATTCTGAATCTACTGCAGAGCGCTAGTCAGCCAGGCGCAATAAACTCAGATCGATCAATAGACGTGAAGGTGTCGGCGTCTTCGCCCCAAGGTACGGCAGTCCCAGTAAACAGACGTTCAGAAGTAGCCAAATGAAATCGATCAAACGCGTAGCTTTCATCGGAAACTATCTTCCGCGCCGCTGCGGCATCGCCACCTTTACCCATGATCTTCATCGGGCGGTCTCGGCGGAACGCCCGGGGCTCGAGACCTGCGTTGTTGCAATGAATGACCCCGATTCCGCCTACGAGTATCCGCCCGCGGTTCGCTTCGAGATTCACGACGAAAGAGTCGGCGACTACATTCAGGCAGCCAGGTTTTTGAACAACGCGGAATTCGACGCTGTTTCCCTTCAGCACGAATACGGAATTTTCGGTGGACCGGCCGGCAGCAATATCATCGAGCTCCTGTCCCGCCTCAAGATGCCGATCGTCACGACGCTTCACTCGGTCCTAGCCGAACCGACGCCCGTGCAGCGCGCCGTGATGGACCGAATTGTCCAGATGTCAGAAACGATTATTGTCATGTCTGAAAAAGGCCGGAAATTCGTCCGTTCGGCTCATGATATACCGGCCCGCAAAGTCGAGGTCATTCCACACGGAATTCCCGATCTTCCGTTTGAAGACACGAACGTCGCCAAAGCAAAATTTGGATTCGCGGGAAGGACCGTCATTCTGACCTTCGGTCTTCTATCACCGAACAAGGGCATCGAATTCATGCTCGATGCCATGCCGGGAATTATCAAATCGTGCCCCGACGCGGTCTATGTCATTCTCGGCGCGACCCATCCAAACCTATTGAAACAACAGGGCGAGGCCTATCGCGACGGCTTGACGGCGCGCGTGCATGAACTCGGCATAGAAAATCATGTCGTATTCTTCAATCAGTTCGTCGAGCAGGCGACGCTGCTGGATTTCATTTCGATGTGCGACGTCTACGTGACCCCCTATCTCAATGAGGCGCAGATGACGTCCGGCACCCTCGCTTACAGCTTTGGGCTGGGTAAGGCGGTGGTATCAACTCCTTACTGGCATGCCAAGGAACTGTTGGGTGACGGGAATGGCATTCTGGTGCCTTTTGGCGACGCCAAGGCCATCAGCACCGAGGTTTCCGCCCTGCTGACAAACGAACCCCGCCGTCATGCCATGCGAAAACGGGCCTATTCGGCAAGCCGATCCATGACCTGGCCAGAGGCGGCCAAACGGTATCTCGCAGCGTTCGAGGCTGCGCGCGAGCAAGCCCTGCCCGTAATTTCGCTTCCGCTCCCGATCGTCGCCGCGATCAGAGAGCATGACATTCCGAAGATGCAGCTCGGACATTTTCATTCGCTTTGCGATAGTACAGGCATACTTCAGCACGCAGTCCATTCGGTACCCGATCGCGCCCATGGTTATTGTGTCGACGACAACGCGCGCGCGCTGCTGTTCGCGAGCGCGCTTCCAAATTCCGGCGAAGTTCAATTGGCCGATGCACGCACTGCGAGCTTTGCAGCATTCATTCAGCACGCTTGGAATCCGGATACCCGTCGGTTCCGAAATTTCATGAGTTATGACCGCCGATGGCTGGAAGACGCGGGCTCCGAAGACAGCCATGGCCGTACACTTTGGGCACTTTCCGAATGCGCCCGCAAGGATACCGATTCATCGCGCCGCAGTTGGGCCGCGGAACTATTCAAGACCGCACTTCCAACAGTCAAAGAATTCTCGTCTCCACGGGCATGGGCGTTCACGCTCCTGGGGTTGGACGCCTATTGCTCGCTGCACGGTGGAGACCTCTTCGCGGTCCGCATGCGCAAACGATTGGCCGACAGGCTCATGCGTCTGTTTTGTCAAACGCAAGCCGACGATTGGGTCTGGTTTGAGGACTTGCTCGCATACGACAACGCGCGCCTTCCGCAGGCTCTGATCCAGACCGGCTTGGCGACCCATACACCATCATACATCGACGCCGGCCTGCGATCGCTGCGCTGGCTTATGTCGGCTCAAGCCGCGCCAGCAGGACATTTCAGGCCCGTCGGGACGATGAGCTTCGGCAAGATTCGAAAAATGCCGACGCTGTTCGATCAGCAACCGGTCGAAGCGTGGGCGACGATTTCTGCGTGTTACGCGGCGTGGCAAGCAGATCACGGTGCAGAATGGCTGCCAGCGGCGATGCGCGCGTTTGGCTGGTTTCTTGGCGAAAACGACCTACACACTGCATTGGTCGATTCTCATACCGGCAGCTGTTCTGATGGGCTACACCCCGATCGACCCAATGAAAACAAGGGTGCGGAGTCGGTCTTGTCGTATCTTCTTGGCCATGTCGAAATCCTGCAGTTGAAACGCGCTGTTGCGGTTCTCCAAACGAAGCCTCTGTCTAGATTGGTCCGCAGTGACGCTCGTGCGATCGCACCTCAAACAGCCCCGGGGGGCCTCCTTGTCTCAATCCCAATTCCTGCACCGGCAACGCTTATATCTGCGTCCGGATCCGACCCGAGTCGTCGTCAGGCCGTTCAAACCGGCGACTGAACCGCGCGACTTCAACCCAACCGACAGGACCCGCGCCAACCATATCGTCGAAAGGGTTCTTCGGCTCGATGCGGATTCTGCGGCGCAGCAGCTGACCGACGTGCTGGAAAATTTTGATGGCCGTCACCGGAATTTGCTCGAAATATTCGAGTTCCGGGCCGCGGAGATGGAAGAGGCTTTCGAGCCACATGCCGAACTAAATCAAACGCAGCGCTACCTGATTGGCGCTTATTTTCTTCACGAATATTCGTTCGAGGCGTCGGCTTTATTCAATCCGAGCATCGTTCGGCATCCCGACCAGTCCGGAGCACCGGTTGGCGGTTGCCGATTTATCTTGAGCCTGCGCGCGGTCGGCGAAGGGCATATTTCATCGCTGACCTTTCGGCCCGGCACTATCAGTGCAGATGGAAACGTCGCCATCAATTCGACCGCCCGTCTCGCGTCGGTCCCGAAGGTTCAGACCAGGACCGCCGGCCCCAATGGCGACAATGTCGAAGTGGTCTTCCGGCCGGACGAAGAATTGAGCGAACGGGTGATTTTTCCGGTCACCGAATCCCAGTCCAACGGCATCGAAGATGCCCGTTTTGTCGAATTCAGCGATGACGGTCAGAAGTCATATTATGCGACCTACACCGCGTACAGCGGCCGGGCCATCCGCTCCGAACTTCTTGAAACAAAGAATTTTCGATCGTTTCGCATGGCGCCGCTGGCCGGATCGGTTGCGCGCAATAAGGGAATGGCACTGTTCCCACGAAAAATCGGTGGCCGTTATGCGATGATCGGCCGGCAAGACAACGAAAACCTCTATTTGATCTATTCCGACGACCTCCACACATGGAATGGAGGTCAATGCATCCTTCAACCCAAATACCCTTGGGAGTTCGTTCAAATCGGCACTTGCGGCTCACCTATCGAGCTGGACGACTGCTGGCTGCTGCTGACACACGGGGTTGGTCCGGTCAGGAAATACTCGATCGGCGCGGTGCTCCTGGATAAAAACGATCCCTCAAAGGTTCTCGCGCGCGCGCATGACCCTTTGGTTCGTCCCGAACCCTCCGAACGGGAAGGCTACGTGCCCAATGTGGTCTATACTTGCGGCGCCATGCGTCACGGCGACCAGATCATCTTGCCTTATGCGGTGAGTGATACTTTCTCCAATTTCGCGACGATAAAGATTGCGGCCCTGATGAAGGCGGTTACCAGCGCTTGATCGGGCGGCCGGTGACCGCAGACATCGTTGCGAAGTCGTCTGCGGTTCGAGCCATTTAGCCGAAACGAACAAGCGAATGAGCTGTATGTACCAAAAACTCAAACCCGGACGTAATGGTGATGAAGACCGCCGAGTATCGCGTGTGACTTGATGGTCCCGATCCGCTGAACAGCGCGATAGGCGGGAGCATCTTTGTTGAGAGACCGGTGCGTTCTGATATCGTTGTAGTAACGAGCATAATCTCGCAGAATCCCGCGCAGATGCGCCTCGCCCAAAATGACAACGTAATCGAGGCATTCTCGCCGGATTGATCCGATCAACCATTCGGAAAAACCGTTCTCCCAAGGCGACGCTGGTGCAATTGGCTTATCCCGTTTGCCCATGGCCCGAATTCTCCGCAGGGCAACCTCGCCATAGGTGCGATCATGATCCCGGAGAAGATAGCGTGGCACCTCATGTCCTTTCCGAAAATCATATCCGGACGTATTGGTGATGCAGGCCAGCTAATATCGGCATGGCAACAATGGCGCCAGATCGTCGGACAGCGCGATGAATAGGCGCATCTTTCTGTAGTGCCAAGCGCGTGCGTGCCTGATTGTAATACGCCGCATAGGCGCAAAGAATTGGCCGCAGGTGCGCCTCGTCAAAGATCACCAATTGATCCAGGCATTCGCGGCGAAGCGTGCCAATCAGACGTTCCGCGGTGCCATTTTGCCACGGCGAGCCAGGACTGATTGGTCGGTCACGGATACCCATCGTCCCGACCCGGGCGGTGAACACTTGCCCGTAGCAGGATCAGTGACTGTGATTGATCACGCCGCCCACGCTCACGCAATCTACCGTGGCATCGGCACAAGAAAGAAGGCCCGGAAGAAATCCCGAGCCTTCGTCGTTTCGGTTGAGGGTACGCTTAATAGTCCATTCCGCCCATGCCGCCACCAGGCGTAGCCGGCGCCCCACTGTCCTTCTTCGGCCTTTCGGCGACCATCGCTTCCGTGGTGATGAGAAGCCCGGCAATCGACGCTGCATTCTGCAGTGCCGCCCGAACAACCTTTGTCGGGTCAATGATGCCCTTGGTGACGAGGTTCCCGTATTCGCCGTTCTGAGCGTCAAAGCCGAAGTTGTATTGGTCCTTTTCCAGGATTTTGCCGACGATAACGGAACCGTCCTCGCCCGCATTGATCGCTATCTGCCGAGCCGGCCAGGAGAGCGCCTTGCGCACGATCTCGATGCCGTGCTTCTGATCTTCGTTCTCGGTCTTTACGCGCTTGAGCGCCTCGACCGCGCGAAGCAGGGCGACGCCACCTCCCGGTAGGATGCCTTCCTCGACCGCAGCGCGAGTAGCATGCATCGCATCATCGACGCGATCCTTGCGTTCCTTCACTTCGATCTCGGTGGCGCCGCCGACGCGGATCACTGCAACGCCGCCCGCCAGTTTGGCGAGACGTTCTTGCAACTTTTCCTTGTCGTAGTCGGAGGTTGTCTCCTCGATCTGGACTTTGATCTGAGAGATGCGCGCTTCGATGTCGGCCTTTTTGCCAGCGCCGCTGACGATCGTGGTGTTTTCCTTCTCAATCGTCACCTTCTTGGCGCGCCCGAGCATGTTCAGAGTAACCTTGTCGAGTTTGATGCCGAGATCATCGCTGATCGCCTGAGCGCCTGTGAGGAT
Source organism: uncultured Alphaproteobacteria bacterium (assembly GCA_963828695.1). Taxonomy (GTDB): domain Bacteria; phylum Pseudomonadota; class Alphaproteobacteria; order Rhizobiales; family Xanthobacteraceae; genus Pseudolabrys. The sequence continues at coordinate 2,095,364 of CAWHFS010000002.1, forward strand.
CGCGATGTCTTCAAGCATAGCCTTGCGGCGATCGCCGAATCCTGGTGCTTTCACCGCCGCAACCTTGAGGCCGCCGCGCAGCTTGTTGACGACGAGTGTAGCAAGTGCCTCGCCCTCAACGTCCTCGGCGAGGATGACGAGAGGCTTCGAGGTCTGCACCACCGCCTCAAGCAACGGCAAAAATTCCTGCAGGCCCGAGAGTTTCTTCTCGTAGATTAGAATGTAGGGATCTTCCATCTCAACGCGCATCTTGTCGGCATTGGTGATGAAGTAGGGAGAGACGTAACCGCGATCGAATTGCATACCTTCGACAACTTCGAGTTCAGTCTCCAAGGATTTTGCTTCTTCGACTGTAATCACACCCTCGTTGCCAACTTTCTTCATCGCGTCAGCCAGGAACTTGCCAATTTCAGCGTCGCCATTGGCGGAAATCGTGCCGACCTGAGCAATTTCTTCGTTCGAAGTGACCTTCTTCGAATTCTTCTGTAGGTCCTCGACCACTGCTTCGACCGCAAGGTCGATGCCGCGCTTGAGATCCATTGGGTTCATGCCGGCGGCTACCGACTTGGCGCCTTCCCTTACGATCGCGTGTGCAAGAACCGTCGCGGTCGTGGTGCCGTCACCGGCGAAGTCGGATGACTTCGAAGCGACTTCGCGCACCATCTGCGCGCCCATGTTTTCGAAATTGTCTTCGAGCTCGATCTCTTTCGCGACAGTAACACCGTCCTTGGTGATACGTGGCGCGCCGTACGACTTGTCGAGCACAACATTGCGCCCCTTAGGGCCGAGCGTCACGCGAACCGCGTTGGTGAGAATATCGACGCCGCGCAACATCCTGTCGCGCGCATCTACTGAAAATCTTACGTCTTTCGCAGCCATTTTTGTTCTCCGTTATGTTTGACGCGACAGTCCTTAGGCAGCCTTCTTGCGGGCGCTGGTCTGTTCAATCACACCCATGATGTCGCTCTCTTTCATGATCAGATACTCGACACCGTCGATCTTGACCTCAGTGCCCGACCATTTGCCGAACAGCACGCGGTCGCCTGTCTTCAGCTCGATCGGGATGAGCTTGCCAGCCTCGTCGCGGCCACCTGGACCGACGGCGATCACCTCTCCCTCGGAAGGCTTCTCTTTGGCGGTGTCCGGAATGATGATTCCGCCTGCGGACTTGCTCTCGGCTTCGATGCGCGTAACCACGACGCGGTCGTGAAGCGGTCGAAACTTCATATCAATCCTCCTAAGTACCTGTTGCTGTTAATTTTTCGGGACGGAAAAACAGAGGCGCATTACGGATAGCAAGATCAAACCAGCATCTATCTGATCAATTGGTATGTTTTTGGCACTCTTCAATGGAGACTGCTAATTCGCTATCAGACAAACGTCGTAATTGCTGCTAATTGCTTGACTCTATTGGATGAATTTATTTTAGGCTTGAATTATCCGGGGTTGGGCGGAAAAGTTTTCAATTCCGAAGGGAAACGCCAGGGCTTTCAAGACGAATTACGGTCTGCAACGCGCTGATCGCAAACCAAGCAGCGCAGGCACGGAGCAAGAATGAGAGAGGAAAATGTGCGCTTCGCAAGGCCGAACGCAACGTAGAGATTAATTACCTCGTCGGCGCGGGTAGTCGAAAGACGTTTCAAAGTGCGTACCTGCTTGAGAAGCTTTGGCGGCACCGCCACTTTTGCCTAGCGAGCAATGGAGAGCGATATGATGTCTGAAAAGCTGCAAAAATCGCACGCGTTTATCGAGACCGAATGCCTGAAAACCGCAAGTGCTCAAAATTTATGTCGGGAACTCAAACAGCCGCCCCCGCCGCCGACGAAGAGAATGCTCGGTTGATTATATCCCAGATTTTGCTCGATACGTTCGAAGGACTCAAAATGACTTACCCCAAAATGAGCGCAAAGCGCCGCCAGGAATTGCAGTCGATCCGAGATCAACTGGCGAAGTGATGTCTTGAATGTGACGAGTTCTTTTCCGCGCGCCGGGAATAGAATGGCCGCGGCGAGGTTCTTGGCGGCGGCGCAGGCCCACCCGACAATGAAGGACCCGGCGTGCCCGAGGAAAACCAGGGAGCGTTTGATTTCTGGAGCGCTCCGGTCGCGATGGCGCTGGAGCGGCTCGGCGCGCATGCTGAAGGCCTCTCGTCCGACGAGGCAGCGGCGCGGTTGGCTACGCAGGGGCCCAATCGAATATCGGATCAGCCGCGGCGCCGGCTGCTGCTGAACTTTCTCGCCCGATTCCGTAACCCGCTGATCCTGATGCTCCTCGCCGCCGCCGCGGTTTCGGCTGTGACGCAAGATCCTACCAGCTTCGTCATAATCACGACGATCGTGCTGCTGTCCGTGATACTGGATTTCGTTCAGGAGCATCGTGCCGAGATCGCTGCTGACAAGCTGCGCGAGCGCGTCGCGCTGCGGGTGTCGGCGCTGCGCGAGAGCCGGGTTTGCGACGTGGCTGCCGCCACGATCGTGCCTGGCGACGTCGTGATGCTTGCGGCTGGCGATCTGGTCCCGGCCGACTGCCGGCTCGTCGAATCGAAGGACCTGTTTGTCAACGAAGCACTGCTGACAGGGGAGGCCTACCCGGCGGAAAAGCAGGCGCGTGATCTGAATAAGGATGAGGCGCATGATGTCGCGGCGCCTCCCAATGGCGTCTTCATGGGTAGTTCTGTCCTCAGCGGCACCGCCAGAGCGGTCGTCGTGGCAATCGGACGCAACACACGCCTGGGCGGAATTGCGGGAGCATTGGCCAGCGCTCCGCCACCGACCACCTTCGCCATCGGTATCAAGGATTTCGGCATGCTGATCGTGCGGCTGACCGTGCTCTTGGTCCTGTTCGTACTGCTCGTGAATCTCTTGTTCGCGCGCCCGTTACTGGAATCCTTTCTGTTCGCCCTTGCTCTCGCGGTCGGCCTCACGCCCGAGCTGTTACCTATGGTGGTTTCCGTAACGCTGGCACGCGGTGCGTTGCGGATGGCGCGTAAGGACGTGATCGTCAAGCGGCTGTCGGCGATCCACGATTTCGGCAGCATGGACGTGCTGTGCAGCGACAAGACAGGCACCCTAACCGAGGCGCGCATCAAGCTCATCCGACAGGTCGACCTGACCGGCGCCGAGAGCCGCAACGTTCTGCAGCTCGCCTATATCAATGCCGCCTTCGAGACCGGCCTCAAGAGCCCGCTGGACCAAGCCATTCTGGAGGCGCAACCGATCGACCTCGCCGGCTGGCGCAAGCTCGACGAGGTGCCGTTCGACTTCGAGCGCCGCCGCGTCTCAGTGCTGGTCGAGCGCGACGGCAAGCGCATGCTTGTGGTCAAGGGCGCGCCGGAGGATGTCCTCAAGCTGGCGTCACGATATCAAGGCGAGAGCGATGGCGACGCGCGTCCAATCGATGACGCGGCACGCGATACGGCACGTAGAGTCTTTGAGAAGCTCGGCGTCGATGGTTTCCGGGCGCTCGGTGTCGCTTGGCGGGAGGTCGAGCCGAACCGAGATCACGCCTATCTTGACGACGAAACCGATCTGATCTTCGTGGGCTTCGCCGCCTTTCTCGACCCGGCGAAGGAAAGCGCGCGCCCGGCGCTGGAGTCGCTCGCCCGCCTCAATGTAGCGGTCAGGATCGTCACCGGCGACAACGAACATGTCACCGCGCACGTCTGCCGGGAGCTGGGGCTGGATGTCACGGGCGTGCTGACCGGACCGGAGCTTGCTGAACTCACGGATGAGGCACTGGCGGCGCGGCTCGGCGACATCAACCTGTTCTGCCGGGTATCGCCGCCGCAGAAGGCGCGGATAATCCGGGCGCTGAGACGTCGCGGCCACGTCGTAGGCTATCTCGGCGACGGCATTAACGACGCGCCCTCGCTGCACGCTGCCGATGTCGGGCTGTCGGTGGAGGGGGCCGCGGACGTCGCCAAGGAGGCGGCGACGATGATCCTGCTCCGCAACGATCTTGGCGTCCTGGCTGAAGGCGTGCGCGAGGGACGGCGGACGTTCGCCAACATCATGAAGTATATCATGATGGGTACGAGCTCGAATTTCGGGAACATGTTTTCTATGGCCGGCGGCGTGCTGTTCCTTCCGTTCCTACCGATGCTTCCGGTCCAGATCCTTCTCAACAACCTGCTCTACGATATGTCGGAGACGGCAATACCCCTTGACGATGTCGATGAGGACATGATCGAGCTTCCCCGACACTGGGACATGCGGTTCGTGCGCGATTTCACCTTCGTGATGGGGCCGGTCAGTTCGCTGTTCGATTTCATGACCTTTGGCCTGCTGCTGTGGGTCTTCCACTCCGGCGAAGCCTTGTTTCACACCGGCTGGTTCGTGGAATCGCTGATGACGCAAGTGCTGGTCATTTTCGTCATCCGCACCCGCGGTTCGCCGTTTGCGAGCCGGCCGCACCCAATCCTGGCCGCGACATCGCTTGCCGCCGTTGCCGTTGCCGTGGTTCTGCCTTACACGCCGCTAGGCGTCTGGTTCGGCTTCACACCGCCGCCGCTCAAGCTGCTAGCAGCGCTGGCGGGAATGACGGTGATCTACCTTTTGTTCGCTCAGGGCGTGAAGCAGTGGTTCTATTCACGACATCCGGTCAGCGCTCACTTGGCAGACGCAGCCCAACGTCCATAATGCGCAATCGGCTTGATCCCCAGAGACCGTTGGATCCCAGTTCCTCTCCCTCCATCAGCCCCTGTCTATCCCGATCCGTCAAGCCGCCTTATTAAGCGCCGCCGCGATACTCGCCGAAACCTCTTCTGCCGCTGACTTCACCGGATCGGCCGCAAGATGCGCGTACCTTGCCGTCGTCTGAAACTGCGTATGCCTGAGCAACTTGCCAATCATTGGGAAGGCAATTCTATGATTTGTCGGCCCCAGAGGACCCGCCATTCGGCTCGATGGCAGTGATGATCGCCGCTTGGATGTCTTTGTCCTGCGCCGCAACGGCGGCGCTCAGCGACAACAGGCGTTGCCGGGTGTCGTAGAGCTGATCGATGGCGAGCGCGATCCCGCACGGCTCTGTGAGCAAGCATTAATACCTTTTGGCATCGAAGATATGTCGATGCTGGTTATCAGCGTAGGCCGCGATTCCCCCGTCCCAGCCTATGCTTCGGTCGCGCACGCAGCGTGATCTTGGAGAGCCCGGTTCGCCCCGACCCGGGCTCTCTTTTTACACCAAGCCGAATTCGACCAAGACGACTGACCGGGATTAGAGCGTCGATGGAGCCAGTCGTTCAAGACGCCGGAGCGGGAACAGTGGTGGTTATTTGGGGAACGCCGAGGTCGGGGTAGTTCCCCGTGTTTGTGAATGCGAGGGTTGCAATGACGATAGCAAGCACAATGCCGCCGCAAATAATCCACGATATGCAGAATTTGTCGTCTCGTTTGTCGATGCGGTGGTCGCTCTGATAGGTCATGGTTGTCAATTCTGACCGGACGGCCGAGGTTCCAACTAGGAACGCGACGAGGGCAGCTAACCGGGGCGAAACGAAGGGCGGTAGTGTAGGAATAACGGCCATCGCAACTAATCGTTCGGCCTTGCGAGAAAGATATATTGTGGCGGCAAGCGTGTGCGGGTCGAAATCAGCCGTCGAATGGACGTTTTTCATTTCTCGTCAGATCAGGTTCATTCTCTCAGGTCGCGTATCGCCATTTGCGGACGCGGTCCGAGCAAAAATTATGATTGGAACCTTTCTCGCCCTGCGCGAGTTGAGATGTGTATTCAGCCAATCGATTAGGGTCTGAAACGGCGCCAGTTATCGCGGACGCTGTCGACAACACATCTCCGCGATGCCTCACTCTAAAGGAGGCTTCTAATTAAATTACTTTTGTTCGTCGCCTTTTTGTGCGGCGGGGCCGCAAACCAACAGTGAAAGAACAGGTCATGAGAAACCGAGTGTCTATCCTTGCTGCGGCGGCATTGTTTGCAATTAGCATTGTGCCGTTTACGAATAATGCATCCGCGACGCCGGTCGTCGATGCTCTCGCACTCAAAAACGCTGCTCCGACGAATATCGAGACCGTACAATGGCGCGGCCGTGGATACTACGGCCGTGGATACTACGGCCCGGGGTGGGGTGTGGGGGCAGGATTGCTCGGCGGTGCCATCATCGGCGGAATGCTTGCCGCGCCCAACTACGGCTACGGCCCCTACGCTTATGAGCCCGGCCCCTACGTCTACGGCCGCAGCTACGGTGGTAACGCGGTGGCCTACTGCATGCGGCGGTTCAAGTCTTATGATCCGGGTAGTGGCACTTATCTTGGCTATGACGGCTACCGCCATCCATGTCCTTGAGTGGATAACCGGCTGATGCTTGGACCGATTGAACGCCTGCCAATAAAAAGCCCCGGGACATTTTCCCGGGGTTTTATTTGGGTAAGATGGCCGCCCGCGCCGACGAGCTGATCGAATGAGGATGCTATCTGCTGCGCTGCATGAGTCCGCTTATGGCGGTGTGTTCAACCGATCGACGCAACACAGGGCCTCTCATTTCATTGTCGTCACGGTCTTGCGTACCAGCGGGGCAAGCGTCAGCCCCTGCACGACGATGGAAAAGATAACGACCGCATATGTCGCGGCGAGGATGAGCGGCTTCTGAGAGAATTCCGGGACCGATAGCACCAGCGCGATCGAAATCCCGCCGCGCACGCCGCCCCAGGTCAGCACCGGAATCGTTCCTTTCATGAACGACACTCGGACGCTCAACGCGGCAACGGGAACCGCCACCGAAAGCAACCGCGCCGCCAGAACAATGGGGATAGCCAGAAGCGCGATCGGCATTACGCCCCAATCGGGGCGCAGCACCAACACTTCGAGCCCGATCAACAGGAACAGCACGATATTGAGAATTTCGTCGACAAGCGTCCAAAAGCCGAACAGATAGCGCTGTGTTGTTTCGCTCATGGCGTCCGCAGGCCCGCGTTCGCCGATCAGCAGGCCAGCACATACCATCGCAATCGGGCCGCTGAGATGGAGTTTCCCGGCCAACGCGTAGGTACCCATGACCATCGCAAGCGAGATCAGCACCTCGATGCGAAAATCATCGATAAGCCGCATGGCGCGGTAAGCCACGTAGCCGACGACAAGGCCGAGGATCGCGCCACCCAGCGCCTCGACGAAAAACAATTGGGCGACCTGCACAACGCCAAACCCCTCACCTTCTACTCCAACAGCCGCAGCCACGAGAATTGTGAACATCACCACGCCGACACCGTCATTGAGGAGTGCTTCGCCGGTCATCTCGACTTCCGTATCTTTTGGAACATGTACGGCCTTCAATATGCTGAGCACCGCAATGGGATCGGTAGGACTGATCAGGGCGCCGAATACAAGCGCCCAGACCAGTGGGATCTGGGTACCGAGCCAGCGGGCAATCAGCCAAAAGCTGATTCCAACAATCGCTGTCGAAACGACAACGCCAACGGTCGCGAGTAGCCCGACGCTCGCGGCCCTGCTCTTCAATTCGGCCAGGTCAACTTGCAGCGCCCCGGCAAACAGCATGAAGGCGAGCATGCCGTGCATCAGCGCTTCCGTGAAGTCGATCTGACGCACCGCGTCAGACAGCGCGCGGGACAATTCCGTCTCTGCGGTCAGCAATTCGAGCCCGATGAGGATGAGAGAGGCGGCAAGCCCCATGATCATGACCCCTATCGTGGTCGGCAGCCGCAGCAGCTTGGTGTTGACGAAGGCGAACACGGCGCTGACCGTCAGCAGAATCGCCACAAGATCGAATATCGATAGCAACACGCACTCCTTGTCGTTTGAGCCGATCGCGGAGTACCGCGGCTAACATAGGGCTGCGCAGCCGCAAATGCAGTCTTGAATCAATTCGGGACGGTGAGCGGGACAATATCGACGGCGCGTATCGGTATGCCCCCAGGTTTACGGCTCTTTATCCGGCCGACGTCAGCCCTTGTGCACAAGCAGGATCAGGCTGACCAACACCGCCAACAGGACCACCGACAGCGCAATGGCGATGCGCGTGGCTTTCACGGCCCGATCCTTCTCCCACCAACTCGTGGGCTTGATGCCTTGCAGCAGAAACGTCGTCACACCGGCAAGATTCACGGAAATCAGGTTCACCAGAAACAGCGAAAACGCGCCCGTTGCGAGGGCCAGATGCCCACCGCCGAGCAGTAGCCCGGACGTCACCAGCGGCGGCAACAACGCCACCGCCACCATGACGCCAATCAAAGTTGCCGATACGCCGGTCGTGAACGCCAGCGCGCCCGCACTACCGGACGCCAACGCGACGACGATGTCACCCAGACCCACCCGCGTGCGCGATGCCATTTCGGACAATGTCGGGTCCACGTCCAGCAGCACGCCTATGATCACAGACAAGACCAACGCCGCCGCGATGCCTGCCAGCGCCGTCAGAAGCCCCTGCCGAAGCAGCGACAGGTCTCCCAAGGTAATGCCGAGCGACAAGGCCACGTTCGGTCCGAGCAAGGGCGCAATCACCATCGCTCCGATGATGACGGCCACGCTGTTATGATTCAGGCCGATGGCCGCCACCAATGTGGATAGCATTACCATCGACATGTAGACGCGCGATAGCCGCGCGCCATTCTTGATGTCCTCGTACAACTCCTCGCGGCCGATCCGCTCCGGCGGCTTTTCCTCGGGCGGCGGCGGCGCGGACGTAGCCGTTTGCGGTTCCGGTTCTGGCTCCGCCTGCGCGCGTGGCAAAGTCGCCTCGACCGGCAGAATCACCACCCGGTTGCCCTCGCCATTGGAACAGCGCTTCTCCAACAGATCCATCACTGTTTCGCTTTGCTCCGCATCCAGCAGGATACGGACCAGAATTTCGCCGTCCGCCAGCCGGATTTGCCGGTGTTCGAGCACTTTGCACTCGTTCAGGAGCTCGCGGACGCCCGCGCCGTCCTTCTCCTGCAACACCATCTCGAGTAAACGCAGCGCCATCGCGTGCCATCCTTTCGATGTCCGGCCGAGTCAGGCGGTCACCGTATTTCGATCCGTTTCAGCAGCTCCCATATCGGCACGGCCGAAACGCCGCCGACAACCCCGCTCAGATAACTCGGAATATCCGTGCTGAAAAGCCAGCGCCACAGCAAGTCAGCGACGAGGCTCGTCACGAGCATGGTCGCGAGCGTGATCAGCAATCTTTGCCAGAGCGGCATATCATTGCTCCCTGGTCTATTGAGGGTTTGCCGTTGACGAACCGATGCGTCTCTTGCCTGTACCCAATCGTCAGACAACCGTGCCGAACAGTTTCCCAATCCCCGCGGTGAGTGCCATCGCCAACGCGCCCCAGAATGTCACGCGGGCCGTGGCACGCAGCACGTTCGCGCCGCCGGTTTTTGCCCCGATCGCACCCAGCAATGCGAGAAAGCCCAAGGACGCCGCCGACACGATGGAGACTAGCGCACTCGCAGGCGACACGACTACCATGAGCAAGGGCATGGCCGCGCCGACCGAGAACGTTGCGGCGGAAGCCAGTGCAGCTTGGACAGGACGTGCTGTGGTGATTTCCGAAATCCCAAGTTCATCCCGCGCGTGCGCAGTCAAGGCATCTTTCGTCATCAGCTGCTGGGCTACCTGCCGCGCAAGTACCTGATCGACACCACGTTTGACGTAAATTTCGGCAAGCTCATCAAGCTCAAACGCGTGGTTCTCGCTCAGCTCCTGGCGTTCGCGCGCGAGGTCTGCCTTTTCGGTGTCAGATTGCGAGCTGACGGACACATACTCGCCAGCCGCCATCGACATGGCGCCAGCGACCAGGCCGGCGACGCCGGCAATCAAGACTTCGTTTTGTGTCGCGGTCGCTGCCGCTACACCGACGATCAAGCTTGCGGTCGAGATGATGCCGTCGTTGGCCCCGAGCACCGCCGCTCTCAACCACCCGATGCGGCTGACGAAATGGTTTTCCGGATGCAAGCGAAGACGGCTCATTCGACATCCCGCCTGTCAGATCAAAGCCGCCCCATGAGAAGCAGTACAACGAGGACGATCAGAATGATGCCGATGACACCGATGCCACCGTGACCGTAACCGTACCCGTAGCCGCCGAAGCGGCCGCTGAAGCCACCAAGCAGGAAAATAACGAGGATAATGATGAGTATGAGGCCGAGCGACATGATCTATCTCCCGTTGCAGCACCTAACCGAACTTTGATCTTCTTCGCACTCCGACTGACGCTCTCGATCGGCGTTTTCCGGATGATGCGCTATCGAGCGCAATATCCCAGAAATGCCAAACTACTTCTTCTCGATAGTAATACCGCTTTTGCCAACATTGATCTCGATACCGGTGGTCTTCTGCCGCTCCTGGTAGAGCTGATAACCGATCACCGCGGTGACGATGGCAAGAACGCCGATGACGAGGTAGAGAACGTTACGATTCATGGTCTGGTCCCCATTTAGGTCCCGGAAACACCTCCGCAGATCAACCCACCCTCAGCTCCGGACGCGTCCCGCTCCGCATGTGGCGTCCAATCGAAGCAACCGTCGCGACGACAGCATCGGGCGGGCATCGTCGTGGGCCGCGGCTAAAACCAATTAATTCCTGCCAGCGGCAGCACCCGCTGAAGGATCGCGCCCACACAAACCAGCACGACGAGAATTTTTAGAAGATTTGCCAAACGACCGTCATTGACGAACTTTTCGATGGCCCAAAAACAAATTGCGCCGACGACGCAAATAATCAGCACCCCGATTAAAACTGAAAGCATAGCAGCCCCCTCTGTGTTGGTACGGTAACATCGTGCAGGCGATGATACTCACGGCATTAGGCCACCCGTCAACTTTGCACGTTCTGGCCGCGAGCGCGTGAATTCTATTTCTTCTCATCCGGTGCTGGCGGAGCCGCCGGCTTGGGCCGTGCTGCTGGCGGTGGAGCTGCTGGCTTTGCGGTAGCCGGCGGCGGAGCCGAGGGCCGTGCCACTGGCGGTGACGGTGGCGCTGCCGGTCTTGCGGCTGCCGGCGGTGGAGCCGAAGGTCGCGCCGCTGGTGGTGACGGTGGCGCTGCCGGTCTTGCGGCAGCCGGTGGCGGAGCCGAAGGTCGCGCCGCTGGTGCCGACGGTGGCGCTGCCGGTCTTGCGGCGGCCGGTGGCGGAGCCGAAGGCCGCGCCGCTGGTGCTGACGGTGGCGCTGCCGGTCTTGCGGCGGCCGGTGGCGGAGCCGAAGGCCGCGCCGCTGGTGCTGACGGTGCCGCTGCCGGTCTTGCGGCGGCCGGTGGCGGAGCCGAGGGCCGCGCCGCTGGTGCTGACGGTGCCGCTGCCGGTCTTGCGGCAGGCGGAGGTGCTGCAGGATGCGTCGCGGCCGGCGCGTTGATTGGCGGTGCCGTAGCAGGCTTCGTCGACGGCGCCGAAAGCGGGGTCGCGGGCTTTGCCGCAGGAGCTGCCGGCTCAACCAGCTTGGCGCCTTGCGCAGCGCGCGGTGGACGAGCACCCAACCGTCCCTTTTCGCCTTGAGGCAGTGCCTCCGGCGGCGGCACCGACGCTGCCGCCTTGATTGGTGCGGCCTTTTGCTGAACGACGGTTTCACGGATCGGCGCTACCGCTGTGCGTCGGCCTCCGCGGCCCGGCTTGGCATTACGGGTTGCCTGAATATCTTTGGCGCTGACGGTCACCGCGCCCTTGATGCCTTGGGTACCCGCCACGACGCGTGGACTTACCTGGAATGTTGGCAGCGGGCGACGCCTTGCTGCCGCTATATATTCCGGCTGAATCCCCGGATTGACCGCGAAGACCGCCCCTCCGCCCTGGACAATCACTGTGCGATTCACGATGACCGTGCGCTGGATGTAGATGTTGGTCTGCCGCGACGGTAGGTAGAGCGCAGCCAGAGCTGACGCCACGAGATTGCCGGGCCGCACGAAAAGCCAAAATGCCGGATCATCGCGTGCCTCAACCACGTAGTCATCCGGCGGCAATGGCGACCAGCCGACATACTCGCTGCCGCGCCGCCAGTCGACCCAGGCCGGGGCCCATTCCCTGCCCGGAATCCAAATCCATCCCTCGTCGCGATCGAACACCCAGCGGCCGTAGTGGTAAGCGACCCAGCCCCAATCCCTCTCATTCCGGTCGGCAACCCAGTACCAACCCCATTCTTCGGTATAGACCCAATGCCCGTTCCGATAGGGCCGCCAACCACGAGGGCGATCCGGAATCCAAACTTCGCCCCAGCGCGAATGCTTACGCCAATGACCATAAGGCTCCAGCGCATCGTGGAACTCGACGGAAACGGAAATCCCTTGCGCTTGCGCCGGGGAAACTCGGGAGCTAGCGAGCGGCAACCCGAGAACCATCACGGCAATGGCCGCGCTGGCTAGAAGATGCACCGTGATGCGACGATAGGAATGTGTGCTCATGAGAACCCTATTACGTTTCATCGAATTCGAGCGGCCCTCGATTTATGACCATCGCCTCGACCGATCAGCAATGCACCGCCGATCCGTTCAACAAACGATCGAATTATCCTCATTCCCAGCCCCGTGCCGGCGGCCGGATTAAATCCCTCCGGCAAACCAGGGCCGTCATTGGAGACCGAAAGCGCGTAGCCCTTTCCGGATTCCCGTTTCAACCTGATCCTGATTTGGCCTTCGCCGTACTTGGCCGCATTCGTAATCAGTTCGTTGACGATAAAGCCGAGAGGAATTGCGGTAACGGATGGAAGTTCGATTTCGATCCCCTCGACGACGATAACCCGCTCCGGGCCCTGGTCTGAAAACAACATGGTGGAGAAATCGCGACAAAGATCATCGAGGAATTGCTTTAAAGCGACGCTTTGTACGCCATCGCAATAGTGAAGACGCCGATGCATGCGGCCGATCGTGGCTATGCGATCTGCTGCGGCAACCAATTGCGAAGCGACCTCGGCATTCGGCGACGCCCGACTTTGCAGCGACAGCAAGCTTACGATCACCTGCAGGTCGTTCAGCAGTCTATGATCGGACTCCCTGCTCAAGAGCGCCTGCTGTTGGATCAACTCTTCCTTTTGACGAAGCAAAGCACCGTCCCGCGCGAGTGCTTTTCGTAGCTGGATTTTCGTCAGCCTATATGCCGGCATCCTGCGCTTACTACTCGCGACCGTGCGACACTCCGGGCCTTTGAAAAAATGTTCAATCGTCATATCGTCAAACTCTCATGGCGTCCGGAATTCGATTCTATGACGCCCGTAAATTGGCCTTGACCCCCGATAGAAATTGAAGCTGCGAATATTGCAGTCTAATTGCATTGATCCTGATCAATTATGTCCGATACCGGACATTTGCCAGTCATTCCGATCCTTTCGATGTGCCGGCACGCTATTCATTCTGCCCAAAGGCTGCGCCCGTTGCCACACCGAACTCAGGTAAGTTGGGTAACGAAGGCCGCTGCGAGGATTTGAACGTTCGCAAATCATTTATTTGCTACGATATGCGGCGCAGCGAGGATGACGGTACCGGAGGCAGGTATCAAGTCGAAGCTTTGACCTGCTTCGCCTCTTCTTCGGCCAACAGTTTCAAGACCTGTCCTTTCCGAAAATCATATCCGCACATATTCATGATGCAATCCGCCGAGGATTGGGATGGCGATGATGTTGCCGACCCGTTGGACAACTCGCTGCAGAGGTGCATCCCTCTGTAACGATAAATGCGTGCGTGTCCGGTTGTAATAAGTGGCATAGGCCAACAAGATACGGCGGAGGTGACCCTCGCCATAGATCAGCACCTGATCCAGGCACTCCCGGCGAAGCGTCCCGATCAGACGTTCGGCAACGCCATTTTGCCAGGGTGAACCCGGACTGATCGGTCGGTCGCGAATTCCCATCGCGCTCACCCGAGTGGTAAAGACATGTCCGTAGGCACGATCATTGTCGCGCACCAGGTAAGTTGGCGCCGACCCCCAAGGAAACGCCTCAGTGATTTGTCGAGCCAGCCACTCTGCCGTTGGATGCCTTGTAACCTCGATCCAAAGCAGCTGCCGCCGGCCATGGCCCACAACTAGGAACGCGAACAGCAGATCAAAGGTCAGCGTCGGGATGACGCACATATCGATGGCCGCAATCGCCTCAGCATGATTTCGCAGAAACGTCCTCCAGCTTTGTGATGGAGGCTTTTGCCCGCGCGCCATGTATTTCGAGACCGTCGACTGGGCGATTTCGAACCCAAGCATCAGCAGTTCGCCATGGATCCGGGATGCGCCCCACAGTGGGTTCTCCCTGCTCATCCGCTGGATCAGCTCACGCAGGCCGCGATCGATCCTCGGCCGCCCTGCCCTGTTTCGCGATTTCCAGCGCCAAAACGCCTTGAAGCCAGCGCGATGCCACCGCAGAATTGTCTCCGGCGTCACCACCTGGGCCAGATTGAGCAACTCGGGGCAAACCCGCGTCAGCCAGACCAGCAGGGCCCGATCCGTGCCGCACAATCGAGGCCTCGGCGGTGCCCTCCTCAACGCGATCTGAAGTTGATGCCGCAGAAACAGGTTCTCGGCCTGAAGCCGGCGTCGCGACTTGAACATGTCAGCGACTAAAATCACGAGCGCATGCAGCATCGCAAACATTGGTCCGAATGATGCGATGATTCTATCTTACGAGGCGAATCCAGACCGGATGGAATTTTCGGAAAGCACACGTCGATGTTAACCTGTGCTTCGCGCGCCGCTGCGAGCGCGCGAGTGCAGGCCTCGCGTGCATCCGTTGTACCTTCCGCTAATGGAAAAATCGCGAGCAGCCCGTCACCGATGTATTTCAGGACCTCGCCGCCATGCTTAAGAATTGCCGGGACCTGGCAATCAAAATAGCTGTTGAGCAGATCGACCAACGTCTGCGGCGGCAGCTGCTCCGCCATAGACGTGAAGCCGCGCATATCTGAGAGCCAGATTACCGAGCGGATTGTTTCGGAGTGGCCACGCCTGATCCGGCCGGCCAGTATGCGTTCGCCGGCGGTGTGGCCGACATAGGTGTCGAGCAAATTGCTAGCAGTCCGATACAATGCCCGGATCTCGGCGACACGCGCGAGCGGCCGCACGATTGTATCAATGCCGGCAAGGTGCGCATCCGTAAATCCGCCCGTAAGCTTCGTGGACCAGGTTGCCACGTGAACTGAGCCGTCCGTGAACATCAGGGGGGTGGCGAGGTAATCGGTTGCGCCCTCCGCGCGCAGTTCGCGGTATACGGAAGATTCCTCGGAATTACCCGGATTCGTTAGCTGGCGCCTTATGGTCTGCCCGGATTTGACGACAGCGACGAACGGGCTGTTCTGGTAGTCGTGAGTTTTCTGGAGATCAAATAATCCTTCTCCGACCGAGACACCGGCGCCTTGCTGCCAAATGAAGCGACGCCCCATGACTTGCGGATGCAAGGTCTGCACGAATACCGCCACCCGCCAGAGCGGGATGCCGGCCAAAACAAGACGATCACATAATTCTGCAAGCACCATCTCCGGACGTGGCGCCGTTCGCACGCCATCCATGAGCCAGTCAACGATCGATTTTGTATCGCAAGTGGTCATTCCCAGCACCCACGGTCCTCCCCGCGGACGCGCCGGGCGGGCCGAAAATTCTAGCCATTTTCGAACTGATTTACGCGTATCCCTCAAATAGACTATTTATTTACTGCATCGACCAGCCATGGCTCACAATCAGGGACTGGCCGGTCAATGCGTTTGAATTGAACCCAGCAAAGAAGACTGCGGCTTCGGCGACGTCTTCGACCGTCGTGAACTCGCCATCGACCGTGTCCTTCAGCATCACGCCTTTGATTACCTGCTCCTCGCTGATCCCGAACTCCTTCGCCTGCTCGGGAATTTGCCTGTCGACCAGCGGCGTGCGCACGAACCCGGGGCAGATCACATTGGCGCGCACGGCGTGCTTGGCGCCTTCTTTGGCAACAACCTTGGCGAGGCCGATTAGTCCATGCTTAGCCGTCACATAGGGCGCCTTCAGCAGTGAGGCTTCCTTCGAGTGCACCGAGCCCATGTAAATGATACTACCGCCGGTGTCCTGTTTGTACATTTGCTTCAACGCCGCCCGGGTGGTGAGGAATGCGCCGTCGAGATGGATTGCGAGCATCTGCTTCCATTTGGCGAAGTCGAAGTCCTCAATCGGCGCCACGATCTGGATGCCTGCGTTGCTCACGAGCACGTCTATACGACCGAAGAACGAGACCACCTTGGCCATGCCGGCTTCGACCTCTGTTTCGCTCGTCACGTCCATCGCGACGCCGATCGCATCGTTTCTGCCGACCTCCACAGCCGCCGCGTCGGTGCCGGCCTGATTGAGATCGGCGATCACGACCTTGGCGCCTTCGCGCCGATAGGCGTGCGCGATTTCCTTGCCAATGCCGCTCGCGGCGCCGGTGATGACCGCGACTTTGCCTAGGAGACGCATACCAATCTCCTTTCTGACGCGCGCACGGCAGCCGGCTGCAGGTAATCGTGCACGACCTTGCCGAGACCGAGGGTCAGATCAGCGACGAAGTGGACGGCCGAGACGACTTCGAGCAATGGCAGCTCGGCGACAGGCGCCAGCGAGTGCGGATTAAGCTGCAACGAGCCTGGCCCCGCCCAGGCGCCGCGTACTTCGATGTCCTCAAGCCGGTATTCGACGAGCTCGCAGATGCGCGCGCTGCCGTCGACGTGCGGAATGACCTTGATCAGAAAATTCGGCGCGCCCATTGCGGCCTCGATCTGTGAAGTGTCCAGCGTGCGGTGCTTATAGCCCATCGTGCCGGTGGCCACGCGCACTGGGCCATAGTCGAGCGTGCCGACCAGCGTGTCCTTCTCGATCTTGAGGCGCGGGCTCGCGAGTTTCTTAGGGAAGCCCCAGAGCTCGCGCCCACCCGCGATCGCCGACTCGTCGTCGAGGAACATGCAGTGCGTGTAGCTCCCGCGACGGCCGTTGAGCGAGACCGGGATCACCTGGCCGCTCTCGGTGTAGTCGCCGAAGCCGGTGGAATCGGGCATGCGGATGAACTCGTATTTCACAAATGGCGCGTCGAGCGCCAGTGGCTCAGGCACGATCGCGCGCAGACGCTCCGGGTCGGTTCGATAGGTGATGATGAGGTATTCGCGGTTGATGAAGCGGTAGGGTCCGGGCGGAAAGGCTGGGTTCGTAAGCGGCATCGCAAATGCACGCTTTCGGATCTCTTCTTCGGTCATGGTGTCCTCCATTTATTCGCGGCCGTCGATGTGCAGATCGAAGGTGAAGACACCGTCCGGGGTCTTGGACCGCCTCAGAACCTCGGGATGACGCAAAGTACGCACGGCATCGTGGTAGCCGGCGTTCCAATGCTCCTCCATGCTCCGGCGCGAAAATTCGTAATCTTTCGAGTGGCCCTCATAGGTTTTTGCGCGGTAGATGAGCTGGATGATGTTGTAGGCCTTGTGGTCGATCATCGGTTGCAGCACCTCCATCTCCGGACTGTTGCGCACCTGCTCGGGCATGTCGGCGCTCAACTTAGCCGCAGCATTTCGCATCCTTTGCATGCGCTTGAAGCTGCTTGTGCTGGCACGGGTTCGGCTCGAATAGATGATCTCCTTCCGCCGCGTCTCGACTTCGGCCAACTGGCGAGGGAAATCGCCGCGCGCGCTCCACAGATCGACCTGGAAAGCAAGAGTGTCTTGCCGCGGCACGTTTTCGACGACCCACTCCAACGGTGTGTTGGAGACGAGGCCGCCATCCCAATAGTGCTCGCCCTCGATCTCAACGGGGGGAAAACCGGGCGGCAGCGCGCCGCTTGCCATGACGTGCTCGGGACCGATCCGGTGCGTGTCAGTATCGAAGCAGACCAGGTTGCCAGAACGCACATTGACGGCCCCGACAGTGAAGCGCAACGAGCCCGAATTGATCCGGTCGAAATCGATAAGGCGTTCAAGCGTCGAACGCAGCTTCGCCGTGTCGTAGTAGCTCGTTACGCCGGCGCCATCGACCGCAGCGAACCACGGCTGCATCAAGCGCGGCGTGAAAAATCCCGGGGCTCCTCCAAGCAGCGCCATCGCAGCGCTCGTCTGATTCATCCAGCCACGCATGACATCGCTAGCTTGTGATAGCGGTGCGAGCCAAGCGTCGACGGTATGCGTCCCGGCAGTAATCTGCTCCCAGAACCTCCTGAGCTGCTCGACGCGCCGCTCGGGCGCATTGCCCACGATGAGCGCGCCGTTGATCGCGCCGATCGAGATGCCGGCGACCCAATTCGGTTGCAGCTCGGCCTCCGCCAGCGCGGCGTATACGCCGGCCTGGTAAGAGCCGAGTGCGCCACCGCCCTGCAGCAGCAACGCGATGCATTCGAAAGGGGGCCGAGCCGGTACGCGGCGCCGCCTTGCAGCCATCGCTGCGATATCATTAGAGGAAAGCTGTTCCATAGCGTATTTTCTCCTTTGGTCGCAGCGCGTGTGCGCCGATCGCTTCTCATTGCTCAGCCGTGGGCAAGCGCATGAACTCCGGCTGAAATTGTCAGCTGCCGTTCCGAAACCGGTTTGATCCGGAACCATGCGACGTACAGCGCCGGCAGGAATACGAGAGTCAGCAGCGTCGCAATTACGAGCCCGCCCATCACCGCATAGGCCATCGGTCCCCAGAACACGGTGGGCGCGATCGGGATCATGCCCAGGATCGCGGCAGCAGCGGTCAGCAGGATCGGGCGCAGCCGATGCTCCGTGGCCACGATCACCGCGTTCCATGGATGCTGGCCGGCGGCGATTTCAGTATCGATCTGGTCAATCAGAATCACCGAATTGCGGATCACCATGCCGATCAGCGACACGACTCCGAGGATTGCAACGAATCCCATCGGTGCGCGCGAGATGAGCAGCGCGGCGGCGACACCGATGAGAGCCAGCGGTGCGGTGGTAAGCACAAGGAATAACCGCTGAAAGCTCTGCAGCTGTACCATGAGGATCGTGATCATGATCAGGATCATGATCGGGAAGACCGCGAAAATGCTGGCCTCCGCCTTGGCGCTCTCCTCGACCGTGCCGCCTGCAACCACGTCATAACCGGCCGGCAATTTCGACTTGAACGTGGCGAGATCGGAGGATAGCGCTTTGACAACGGTCGCTGCCTCAATGCCCGGCGGCGTATCTGCTTGCACCGTGACGGTTGGCAAACGATGGCGGCGCCAGACTAGCGGCGGTTCGATCCCGTACGAGAGCTTAGCAACCTGCTCAAGCGGCACCGAGCGCCCGCCTGGGACATTGATCATCAGGCTTCGTAGGGTTTCCAGCTTAGCGCGCTCGTCGGGAATGGCGCGAGCGACGATGTCGATTAGATAGATGTCATCGCGTAATTGGGTGACGGTCGTGCCCGATAAGATGGCGTTGATGGTCTGACTCAATGCTTGTGAACTGATGCCGAGCGCCCGGGCCCGGTCCTGATCCACCTGCACGCGGACTACCTTGGACGGCTCGTTCCAATCGAAATTGATGTTTCGCGCAAGCGGAATCTTGCCGACCAGCGACGCGAAATTCTGCGCGATCTCGCGGACCTTCATGTGGTCGGGACCGCTGATGCGGAACTTGAGCGGCCAGCCGACCGGGGGTCCGAGCTCCAACGGACTGACGCGAGGCTGCACCTGCTCGAACTCAGGCCGGTGCAACGCGGCGAGGATGCGCTGTTGCACGGCCGGGCGCACTTTGAATCCTTTCGTGACGATGACGCCTTGCGCGAAGAAGTCGTTTGCAAGCTGCTGATCAAGCGGCAGGTAGAAGCGGATTGCGCCGCTGCCGATATAGAATGACCAGTGCTCGATGTCGGGGTCGGTCTTGATGATTTTCTCGAGGCTATCGACCACCTTGCGTGTTGCATTGATCGAGGACCCTTGCGGGAGCGTTAGGTCAACAAGGAGTTCGGGACGGTCGGAACTCGGGAAAAACTGCTGCTGTACGAATTGCATGCCTGCGAGAGCGCAGACGAACAGCGCGACCGTGGCGCCGATCACCCAATACTTGAGATGCAGCACACGATCGAGCGCGGTGTGGAACGCGCGGGCAAAGCGCGACGGCTCGTGGCCATGCCCCTTTATCTTATCAGGCAGGATGAAAATGCCTGTTAGGGGCGTGAACAGCACCGCAACGACCCATGATGCGGTCAATGCAATGCCGACGACCGCGAATAGGGTGAAACAGTACTCGCCGGCGCTGCTCGCTGCGAAGCCTACGGGGACGAAACCTGCGATGGTGACGAGCGTTCCCGTCAGCATCGGGAACGCCGTGGATGTGTAGGCAAACGTTGCGGCCGTAACCTTGTCGCAGCCCTCTTCGAGCTTCTTGATCATCATCTCCACTGCGATCATCGCGTCGTCTACCAGAAGCCCAAGCCCGATGATGAGTGCGCCAAGCGAGATACGCTGCAGGCTCACCCCGGCAAGCTTCATGGCGACGAAGGTGATCGCAAGAACCAGCGGAATTGCAATCGCGACAACAATGCCGGGGCGCCAGCCGAGCGACAGGAAACTCACGGCCAAAACGATGACGACGGCTTCAATCAAGGTCTTGATGAACTCGCCAACGGCCTCTTCAACGACTTCTGGCTGGTTGGCCACCAGGCGGGATTCGATACCGGCTGGCAGATCGGCCGTGATCTTGGCGAGGCGCACTTTGAGGTGCTCACCAAATGCCATGACGTCACCGTTCTTCCGCATTGCGACGGCCACACCAATGGCCGAGCGGCCGTTGTATCGAAAGATTGGCTGCTGTGGGTCAGCGTAAGCTCGTTGGACCTTGGCGATGTCGCTAAGCCGGAAGAAGCGGCCATTAAAACGGAAGTTGATGGTTTTCAGGCTCTCTTCTGACGTGAACTGACCCGAGACGCGAATGGCGATCTTCTCTGCATCTGAGTCTACGGTCCCGCTCGGCTGGATCGCGTTTTGCGTCTGCAAAGTCCGGATGAGCTCGGAGATATCGAGCCCCATGGCAGCGAGCTGCTGGGTCGAGAACTCCAGATAGATCTTCTCATCCTGGGTGCCGAGAAGGTCGATCTTCGCAACGTCGGGAACGCTGAGCAGTTCGGCTCGCACGCGCTCGGCATAATCGCGCAGCTCGCGATGGGAGAAGCCATCCGAAGTCAGCGCGAAGATCAGGGCATAAGTATCGCCGAACTCATCGTTGAAGAAGGGACCCTGCACACCTTGCGGCAAGGTCTGTTTGATGTCGCCGACCTTCTTTCGCACCTGGTACCAGAGATCGGGCACCTCCGATGCACGGGTGGAGTCCTTCAGATAGATGAACACGACGGACTCGCCCGGTTTGGTGTAACTCTTTTGATAATCGATGTTTGGCAGCTCTTCGAGTTTCTTCTCGATCCGATCCGTGACTTGCTGCATCGTCTCTAGCGTGGTGGCTCCCGGCCACAGCGTCTTCACCACCATCGTCTTGATGGTGAAGGGCGGATCCTCATCACGCCCGAGCCGGCGATATTCGAAGATTCCGGCGAGCGCGACGACCAGCATCAGGTAGACGACAAAGGTCTTATGCTCCAACGCCCAGCGGGAGAGATTGAACGTCTTCATCTGTTGTCACTCCTGGCCAAGTTTGCTTCGGCGAACCGGACCTTTTGGCCGGCCGTGAGCTTGTTCACGCCTGCGGTAACGACGATGTCTCCTTTGGCGAGCCCGCTGGCGACGATGACGGTATTCGCCTCATAGCGCGCGACCGTGATAGGCCTCAGACTAAGACTGCTCGATTGCTGATCGAGCACCCAGACCGCCGGTGAACCGTTCTTTTCAAAAAGCGCGGAGAGTGGCAGCGCGACGGCAAGAGTAGTCTTTCCCTTCAAACGGCCGCCGACACTCATGCCGAAGCGGAGTTGCGGCGGTGGGTTGTTCAGCGTGACTTTGACCGTGTAGGTGCGCGTCACTGGGTCTGCGACAGGAGAAATCTCCCGCACCACTCCCTCGACGGCCAGGTCCGGGTTTGACAGCGGCCAGACGATGACATTGGCATGGGAGCCGCTGATATCGGTGAGGGCTGTCTCGGCGATGTTGAAGACGCCATCCTTGTCATCCGGTCGCGCTAGCTTCAACACCATCTGCCCGGCATTCACATTCTGGCCTGCTTCCGCACCAACGGCAGTGATCACGCCGTCGAAATCGGCTCTGAGCGTGGTGTAATTGAGCTGGTCGCGGGTAAGATCGAGATTGGCTTTGGCAGCTTTGAGCCGCGCTTCGGCGGCCTGCAAGTTCTGGAGCGCAGTGTCGTAAGTTGCCTTCGGCGTCCAGCCATCCTTCAAAAGCTTGGCTTGGCGCTCTTCTGTCCCCTGCGCATTGACGAGCGCTGCCTCGGCGGAACTAACGTCCGCCTCCGCTGAGCGCAGGCGGTTCTCGTAGTCCTGGGTGTCGAGCGTGGCCAACGTGTCGCCTTGCTTGACCCAAGCTCCGACATCGACGAGCCGGGAGAGCACCTTGCCGGCGACGCGAAACGACAGATCGCTCTCGTAACGCGGCTTGACCTCGCCGATCCCGTGGCGGTTTTCGCCGACAGACCTGGGATCGACGACGATTGCGCGGACCAGCTGGAGTGCCGCCGGCACGTCCTCTGGCTTGCAGCCGGCAAGCACCAGAAGGGCGAGAAGTAGAAGGATGCAGGACCGCATGTTCGGGCTCCAACGGGATAGCTTTAATGTTGACATTGCCAACTTCATAACAGCAAAGTTGGCAATGTCAACATCGGTATCGTTAACCGTGAGAATGGCTGATATGCATAATGTTGACATCGCCAACTTTGTCGGCTAAATGTCAGGAAAATGAGGGTTTGTCAGCGATGCCTAGGTCCCAATCCAAAGAGCGCCCGTATCATCACGGCGACCTGCGCCATTCGATCGTCAAGGCTGCCCTGGAAATCCTGGGTGAAACGCAAAGCCTTGAGTTTTCGCTGCGTGAACTCGCCCGCCGCGCCGGCGTTAGCCATAACGCCCCTTACAAGCACTTCGCCGACAAACCTGAGCTATTGGCGGCCGTCTCCGCAGCCGGGTTCGAGATGCTGGCGAAGCGCATGGCCCATGAAGTGACGAGACTCCGGAATTCTCGCGAGCAGTTGTTCGCGATGTTGCGCGCTTACATTGCTCATGGCGTTGAAAACCCGGCGCTCTACAGCCTGATGTTCGGAGGCTACCTAAGCGGTCCGGATCACGACCGCCCCGCCATCGAATTGGCCGAAGCCGAGAAGACCAAGGCCCTGCTTGCCGACGTTATCATTGCGGGGGGCCTCGGACGCCCCATCCCGCACACGTCGCGCAACGAACGGAAGATTGCGGGCGCTATTCTGGCGTGCTGGTCGCTCGTGCATGGACTGACGCTGCTGCTGGTGGATGGACTCGTCGGCCCGAAGAAAAAATTTGGCGCGCTGGCTGATAGCCTGGTGCAGGGAATGCTCGACGGATTGGCGGCGGGATTGCCGTCCTTGCCGCCCGGCACCTGGGTTGGCCCTCAAGTGCCCCACCGATAGCTTGCGGGGCCGCACAATCGGCCACCACAATATTCAAGGTGTGAAGTCGGCCTTGTCCGCTTTACCTGTCCTTTCCGAAAATCATATCCGCACATATTCATGATGCAAACCGCCGAGGATTGGGATGGCGATGATGTTGCCGACCCGTTGGACAACTCGCTGCAGAGGTGCATCCCTCGGTCCGCAGGCCTGATCCGAGCCGGAGGAACGCTGGTGTCCATCGTCGGGCCGACCGAGGCGCGGCCCGCCGACGGCCTGGCGGTCGACTTCGTTGTCGAGTCCGATCGTGCCCAACTGAGTGAGATCGTCCAGCGGGTGCGTGACGGACGACTGCGGACGAACATCGGCAGCGTCTCGGCCCTCGACGATGCCGTCGCCACCTTCAACGCGACCGAGCCGCGCGGGGAAGACGGTTATCCGCGTTCGTCCGTGAGCGACACGTACCGATCCGAACGTGGTCGCTTGTCAAGGCACTTATGGCTTTACTCCTGGCACTCCGAACTATGACCAATGCACGCAGAAACTTAAGGAATTGGAGTCGCGAAAATATCCTCGACCCATCGCCGTACATTCCATATTTCCCTCTCTGGATAGAGTGTTGCGTCGATCGGTTGAGACCGCCGTCAAAAACGGACAAGCGATCCCCCGGCTAAAAGCTACCGTTGCCCGCTATTGTCCAATAGCGGACAAACGCGGGCACAGCTGGAATGTCCGTTAAGTGCCACGGCCATCATGTGGTTTCTTGCAACGCGATCCACCCAAATAAACTTGACCCCCGTCAGAGCGGTGCGGCAGTACATAGGGATAAATCGCTGTCTAGCGCCGCGGCATAGTGGCCCCGGCTTTACGCCCTGTCTGATCGTTCAAAGGGCCCTAGCTAAAAGGAAGTCCAGATGGCCAATGGATGCAGTCACTTGAAAGACATTCGTGATGTTACACCGAGCGCCCTCGGCTGCGAGGAGTGCTTGAAGACCGGCGACGAGTGGGTCCATCTGCGTCTTTGTCGAACCTGCGGCCATGTTGGGTGCTGTGACGATTCGCCAAATCGTCACGCGACAAAGCATTTTCATGCGACCGGACACCCGATTATCGAAGGCTATGATCCGCCCGAAGGATGGGGCTGGTGCTACATTGACGAAGTCACGTTCGATCTGTCGGATCGCATGACTCCGCACAACGGCCCTATCCCGCGCTTTGTTTAAATAGAGAAACTATTGCGTCGCGACGACGTCCCGCAGACGGCCCGATACAGCCAAAAAATCGTGCAGCGCCGCGACGACCTGCGCACCCTCGCCTACCGACGCGGCAACACGTTTGACCGAGCCCGAGCGGACATCGCCGATCGCGAACACGCCTGGGCAATTAGTTTCCAGCAAGTGGCGATTGCCGCCGGCCTCGGCCCCCGTCAGCACGAATCCCTTGCGATCAAGCGCTACGCCGGATCCATCGAGCCAATCCGTGTTCGGATCTGCCCCGATGAAGAGGAAAAGGTGGCGGATGGACCGCCGTACTTCACCAGATGCGCCTTGCTGCCAGCGGACCGCCTGGAGCATGCCATCGGCGCCTTCAAGGTCACTGATTTGCGTTCGCGTGAGCACTTCTACGTTGGACAGTCTACCGATGCGATCGACGAGATAACTCGACATATTCTTGTGTAGGTCCGCTCCGCGCACGAGGAGCCAGACCTTGGCGACTTGACTTGCCAAATAGACCGCTGCCTGGCCAGCCGAATTGCCTGCCCCGACTAGAACGACCTCTTGCCCGGCGCAAAGTTTTGCCTCCAGGGGTGATGCCCAGTAGTGCACGCTTGAAGACTCAAAATCTTCCAAGCCCTTCACCGCAAGCCGCCGGTACCGAGCCCCGCTAGCGATCACAACGGAGCGAGCGGACACTCGTTCATTGTTTGCGAGAATCAGAACGAAGTGGCCGGAACCCGACCCGGCCTGCACTTGAAGGCGAGCCGCTTCATCGGGAATAGCCATTTCGACGCTGAATTTTTGCGCCTGATTATAGGCGCGTGCCATCAGCGCGATGCCGCTGATGCCGGTCGGAAAGCCAAGATAATTCTCAATCCTAGCGGAAGCACCGGCTTGGCCGCCAAAAGCGCGGCAGTCGAGCGCCAGAGTCGACAGCCCTTCCGAGCCGGCGTAGACGGCAGCGGCGAGACCAGCAGGACCTGCTCCAACGATAGCAACATCATAGACGCGGTTAGCGTCGATCGGCCCCACCATGCCGATACAGCGGGCAAGCTCGTTTTCGCCCGGATTGCGGAGCAATTGACCGCCCGGGCACAGGACGATCGGCAGCTGACCGGGATCAACGTGGAAACGCTCAATCAACGCTTTGGCCTCGGCGTCGGTCTCTGGATTGAGTGTCTGCAGCGGTTGACCATTTCGCCTTAGAAAATTTGTCAGTCGCAACACATCCCCATCGTCCGCGCGGCCGATAATTACAGGGCCGCCCGAACCGACTTCAAGCAGACCAACGCGGCGGAGAATGAGCGCGCGCATGATCCGTTCGCCAAGCTCCGCTTCCGCAATCAGCAATGCGCGCAATTGATCGCGCGGTATGATCAAGGCCTCCACGTCTTCCTGCGCGCGCGCATCAACCAGCGCCGGCTGGCCAGCCAACTGGGCCAATTCACCCATGAAAGAGCCAGGCCCGTGAGTGACGATCAGCGGCCCCAGTCCTGATCGAGCGTGCTGGTTAATATCGACTTTGCCGGACAAAATAATCGTAAATCCTTCGGTGACGCTGCCGGCCTTCGCCAGAGCGTCGCCCTTGCGGTATGAGCGCAATGTGCCGAAGTGCCGGACGCGCTCAATCTCAGTTCGATCCAGGACCGGAAACATCTGGTCCGATCGCGTTTCGATGATCAAACGTGGAGGTACAGCCATAGTCGAAGAGCCTTCGCGGCGCTCGGCGTCAAGGACAAAACCAATAGTAGCGCCGCAGTACCCGGCCCGTTCTCACGTATGTGCCAAACCGGGTATTCAGCAGTTTTTTCTTTCTGGCGCTATCGTATTCTCGCTTGTCAACGACATAACACCCGTTCCGCGGAGGCTGCTGCGCATTCGCTAGAGAAGGGAATGCAAGCAGCAGAAATGCAATCGCGGCAACGGACCTAAAGCTCCCGACAGGTGTGATATGTTTTAGCCGCCTCATTCGATTACCTGGTCGGCGCTGGTTATCACCATCGGAGGAAACACCCAGCGCCACCCCTTTATCCCTTAATGAAGGTCAGCAGGTCGGCGTTGATGGTTTCTGCCTGTGTGGTCGGCATGCCGTGCGGGAAGTCTTTGTAGGTTTTCAGCTTTCCGTTTTTCAAAAGCTTGGCTGATAACGGTCCGGAGTCGGCATAGGGAACGATTTGATCGTCCTCGCTATGCATGACAAGGACCGGAACCGTGATCTTTCTAAGATCGTCGGTAAAATCAGTCTGCGAGAAGGCGACGATGCCGTCGTAATGTGCCTTGGCGCCACCCATCATGCCCTGACGCCACCAGTTCTGGATCGTCGCTTCCGCGGCTTTTGCGCCCGGCCGGTTGTAGCCGTAGAAAGGCCCCGCCGCGACGTCGCGATAGAATTGCGAGCGATTGGCCGCGAGCTGTACCTGAAAATCATCAAATACCTTTTTGGGAAGGCCGCCTGGATTGGCCGCAGTCTTCACCATCAGCGGCGGCACTGCGCTGAGTATGGCCGCTTTTGCCACCCGGGTCTCGCCATGACGCGCGAGATAGCGCACGACCTCGCCGCCCCCGGTCGAATGGCCAACATGGATGGCATTCTTCAGATCAAGATGGGCGGTCAAAGCTGCAAGGTCGTCGGCATAGTGATCCATGTCGTGACCATCGCTCACCTGAGACGACCGGCCATGGCCGCGGCGGTCATGGGCTATGACGCGATAGCCATGATTGAGGAAGAACATCATCTGCGCATCCCAGTCATCGGCCGACAGCGGCCAGCCGTGGCTAAACACGATGGACTGGCCTTTGCCCCAGTCCTTGTAAAAAATCTCAACGCCGTCTTTGGTTGTAATCGTCGACATTGCAAGTACTCCCATCGGTTACATCGGCACCGCATAGATGACAGCCACTATCAGCGGCCATTACCGCCGGCCCTTCAATTCCGCGATAACCCTTCCCCAACTCGTTTCTGAATCGAGTGTAATGGCCTTGCTCCTTGCGATTTTTTCAATGCAGTCCGGGCAAGCAAATTCGAGATTGAGCGGCATCAGATGGTCAGCGGCAGGCGAAATGATTGTTCCAATTGCGTGCCCGCATACTTTGCATGTCATGTTAAACGGTAAGGACATCAGAACAGCTCCATGTTTTCCTTGTATCGCAAGAATATTGGCACGAAACGAATTCCTCTGGGATCAAAATTAGGTCACCTTCATTTTCAAAACTTGCCGCTTTTGATCATTTGCGTGCCCGTCTTGTCATCCATCAAAGACTCAAACATCTGCTATCGGTACCTCATCGACCTTGCGGCCGTGCTGATCGATGATCGCAACGAACCAGCCGGCCCAGTCCCAACCTGGCATGGTCACGCCGTGCTTGAGGTCGCGTGCGAATGCCGCCGCATCAGTGCGGGCAGCGGCATGCCCCGGCAAATCAATGCCCTTGTGATTGTTCAGAACTTGTTTGCCATTGGTGAGCTGAAAATAATAACGCGGCATGATGGGCCTCGCCTGGCAAAGATCTCCATTGTCGAACGAGCTAACGGTGTTCTTCAGATCAATTTGGCGTCGAGCGTGATCGTGGCGTTGAGTACCTTCGAGACTGGGCAATTCTTCTCGGCATCGCCGGCCATTCGAGTGAATTCAGCTTCGTCAAGATTGGATACTTGGGCGCGCAGCGTCAGGGCCGATCGGCTGATGCGGAACCCCTGGCCCTCTGGTTCGAGGGTGACTGCTGCCTCGGTGGTGAGCTCAGTCGGGGTATAGCCTCCGGCCTGGAGGCCAAACGCAAGTGCCATCGTGAAGCAACCAGCGTGCGCCGCGGCGATGAGCTCTTCGGGGTTGGTGCCTTTCTCGTTTTCGAACCTGGTTCTGAATGAATACGGGGTTTCTGCAAGCACGCCGGAATCGGTAGATAGACTGCCGGTGCCGGCACGACCAGTCCCGCGCCAAACCGCCTTTGCCTTGCGGATCATATAAACCTCCATTCCGCGCGAATCGCTTGCATGTTCATCCCTCACGCCGGCGCCTTCAACGCCGCGGTATCGACCGGTAGCTTCCGTAAACGCTTGCCAGTCGCCGCAAAGATCGCGTTGGTAATCGCGGGAACGATCGCTGAGGTCCCGGCCTCGCCCATCCCGCCTGGTGGCTCGGAACTCTGAACGATAAAGACCTCGATGGCCGGCGCCTCATTTATGCGGAGCATTTGGTAGGTATCAAAGTTGGTTTGCTCAACGCGCCCGCTCTTGAGCGTGATCTCGCCATAGAGCGCGGCCGTGATACCGAAGATGATCGCACCCTGAATCTGCGCGCGAACTGTATCGGGATTGACCGCAATGCCGCAGTCCACTGCACACACGACACGCCGAACTCGAACCTCACCGTTCTTAGACACTTCAACTTCGGCAACGTGCGCCATATAGGTGCCGAAGACATTTTGGAGGGAGACGCCACGGCCGGTCCGCTTGGGCAGCGGCTGTCCCCAACCGGACTTTTCCGCGGCAAGATCGAGCACAGCTTTAGCGCGCGGCGACTTATCGAGAAGGGCGCGCCTATAGGCAACCGCATCGTGTTCAGCCGCAAACGCCAGTTCGTCCATGAAGCTTTCAGTCACAAAGACATTGTGCGACGGTCCGACGCTGCGCCAGAAGGCGGTCGGAATGCCCGGGGGTTCCACCCGCAAATACTCGACGTGCAGGTTCGGAAGGTCATATACCAGATCGATCGCACCTTCAGTCGAGTCGGGGTCGAGGCCATTCTTGAACGCCGGTGGCAAATATCTCGCAATAATCGAAGAGCCTGCGAAGCGGTGATGCCAGGCAACCGGTTTTCTCTTCTCATCGAGACCAGCAGAAATCCGGTCGAACCAATAGGGCCGGTACATGTCGTGCTGGATATCTTCCTCGCGGGTCCATACGACCTTCACCGGCCCACGCACGTGCATGGCGATCTGAACAGCGCGAGTGATGCCATCAACGTCGAGGCGGCGACCAAAACCGCCGC
Source organism: uncultured Alphaproteobacteria bacterium (assembly GCA_963828695.1). GTDB lineage: Bacteria > Pseudomonadota > Alphaproteobacteria > Rhizobiales > Xanthobacteraceae > Pseudolabrys. The sequence continues at coordinate 2,124,936 of CAWHFS010000002.1, forward strand.
CGAGCAGATGGTTGTGGACTACGACCTTTTCGAGCGGGAGGCCGGCGGCCTTTGCCGCATATGCTTGGGCGCGCGCGATGGCCTGGGTGCCAACCCAGACTTCGCAGCTGCCGTCGCGGACATGGACCGTGCAATTCATCGGCTCCATAGCGGCGTGCGCAAGGAACGGAACCTGATAGGTCGCCTCGATCTTCTTGGTGGCGGTTGCGATGGCCTTTTCGGCGTCGCCGATGTTTTGCGCAACCGCCCCCGATTTCAGGGTCGCTTTTTCGAGCTCGTTCGCAATGTCTCCCGTGGTGAGCTTGGCGTGCGGACCGTCGTCCCACTCGATCGTCAGGGCCGCGAGCCCTTTCTTCGCGGCCCCCATATGATCGGCCACGACCGCGATGGCGTCGCCGAGGCGCACGATTTGACGCACACCGTTGACGGCTTTGGCTTTCTCATCGTTCACGCTCTTCACGCGACCGCCGAAGACCGGCGATTGTGCAAGGGTTGCGATCTTGACCCCCGGTGGCCGCACGTCGATTCCATAGACGGCCGTTCCGTTGACCTTTGCCGGCGTGTCGAGACGCTTGGCTGGCGTGCCGATGAGCTTGAAATCTCCTGGCTGCTTGAGCACCACGCTTTCCGGAACATGCATGCGGGCGGCGGCGGCTGCCAGTTCGCCGTATTTGATGCCTTGTCCCGTCGGGATGTGATGCACTTCACCGTTCAGCGCACGGCATGACCCCGGATCGACATTCCAGCGTTTTGCCGCAGCCGCGACCAACATGGTTCTAGCAGTTGCGCCAGCCCGGCGCATGGGCTGCCAAGCCCCGCGCATTGCGTTCGAATTGCCGGTAGCCTGCACCCCTAACAAGGGGTTGGCGTAGAGCTTTTCATTCGGTGGAGCATGCTCCAAGCGCACTTGTTTCAGATCCACCTCAAGCTCTTCGGCGATCAGCATCGGAATGGCAGTGTAGGTACCTTGACCCATCTCGACATAGGGCATGGTCAGGACAATCTGCCCGTCGCCACCAATGCGTATGAAGGCGTTCGGCGCAAAGTTGCCGGCGTCATTCGCTTCGGCTTGGCCATTTGCGAATGGCAATCTTAAACTCAGCAATAGGCCACCGCCGGCCGCCGCTCCAACCCGTAAGAAACTGCGCCTGGACAGACCCGTCTCTGACTGCGGCTGACCGGGGATGGAAGCTTGGGAAGTGAGGTGATCGATAATCATGGTCAGCCTCCCCGTCCGGTCTATTGCGCGGCTTGCTTGATAGCTTCGCGAATGCGGAGATAAGTCCCGCACCGACAGATGTTGCCTGACATTGCGTCGTCGATTTCGGAATCGGTCGGATGTGGGTTGCTCGCAAGAAGCGCCGAAGCAGACATGATCTGACCGGATTGGCAGTAGCCGCATTGTACGACCTCGCGATCGAGCCAGGCTTTCTGGACCTTGGCACCCGCTGGTGTCGCGCCGATCGCCTCTATCGTGGTGATTTCGGAGCTGCCGATGCTATCGACAGGGGTGATGCATGAACGGGTCGGAGAGCCGTCAATATGTACGGTGCAAGCACCGCACAACGCCATGCCGCAGCCAAACTTCGTGCCGGTCATGCCCAGCACGTCGCGCAACACCCACAGAAGTGGCGTGTCGCCATCGACATCAACGCTGTGCGTCTTCTTGTTAACTTTGATGATGAAGGCCATGGGACCCACCTGTTTTCTTTCAGTAACGATCCGATAGAGACGATTCAGGAGCCGTGCCGATCGACGTCAATGACAGCATCCGCAAACGCTTGCGGGGCTTCTTGCGGCAGGTTGTGCCCGATGCCACCTGTAATAAGCCGATGTGCGTATCTGCCCGAGAATTTCTTTGCATAAGCGCTGGGCTCCGGGTGTGGCGCGCCATTCGCATCGCCCTCCATGGTGATAGTGGGCACAGTAATGACGGGGCCTTTGGCAAGCCGTTGTTCGAGATTGTCGTATTTCGGCTCGCCTTCGGCCAATCCGAGACGCCAGCGATAATTATGGATCACAATTGCCACATGATCAGGATTGTCGAAGGAGACCGCGGTGCGGTCGAAGGTTGCCTGGTCAAATTTCCATTGCGGCGAAGCCAGTTGCCAGATGAGCTTCGCGAAGTCGCGTCGATTTTTTTCGTAGCCGACGCGGCCGCGCTCGGTGGCGAAATAGTACTGGTACCACCACTGCAGTTCGGCCTTGGGCGGCAACGGGACTTTGCCGGCTTCCTGGCTGCCGATCAAATAGCCGCTGACGGACACCAGGGCCTTGCAACGCTCCGGCCACAGCGCGGCGACGATGTCGGCGCTGCGTGCGCCCCAGTCAAAGCCGGCAACGGTTGCTTTCTCGATCTTGAGCGCATCCATGAGGGCGATGACGTCCGTGGCAACCGCCGACTGCTGGCCATTTCTGTGTGTGTCGTCTGAAAGAAAGCGTGTAGTGCCGTAGCCGCGCACATAAGGGACGATTACCCGGTAGCCGGCCGACGCCAGGATCGGTGCCACATCGACAAAGCTGTAGATGTCGTAGGGCCAGCCGTGCAGAAGCATTACTGGCGGCCCATCGGCGGGCCCTGCCTCGGCGTAACCGATACTAAGCACACCGGCATCGATCTGCTTCAGCGGGGCGAAGGTCGTATGTATCCCCCGCTTGATCGCTGGCGAATCAGCCGACTTTCTCTTCGTCGGTCGCGCCGAAGCCGAACCGACCATGCCGAGTTGGGTGGCGGCAATTGTCACGGCAGCCGCGCCGAAAAATTGGCGGCGATGAGGATTGATATCTTCGGACATGTATCCTCTCCCATTGGATTCTGTGATGATCAGTGTCGGAAAAACGGCGCGCACCGCGCGCAGTGGAGGTACCCGCGCAGCCTGCCTCCCAATTTCTGGGCGCGGTAATATTGGAGCGTCGGCAGTTGCCGGTGGTGCGAACTATATCGACAGAGTTTCAGAGCGACCGCGGTACTTCGGAACGAACAGCGATGGATAGTGCGCTGCTCGCGATGCTTAGGGATTACAAATCATCATTCAGAATGGCGCCCAAAAACAAGACGCGGCTGTCGCATCACGCAAATTTGAGGTTGCTCCCGTGACCGCGATGCAACCATTGACTAAAAAATGGGCACCAGCACCGATTTATGAACGCGCCTCATAAAGTCCAGAGGTACGAGAATATAGCTGCGCCAATCCTGGGCTTTTTGCCCCCGGACTCAACCGACTAGAAAATGCGCCAGTAGTGCGGAGTGGTGCCGCGCAGTTGAGTGGAGAGCGGTACAATCGAACCCGCCTGCTAGGCAGCGTTACAGTTTCTCTCCTTACACATCTGGTTCAGACTGAGTGCCTCGGCTGACCGGCTCAAAAGAAAGACTGCGGCCAGTTGTCAACGCTAGATCGGTCTCAGTGTTGTCGGTTTGCGGGATGCCACCACATTTGATTTATAAACATCAATGCAGGAGTGAGCCATGACGAGAATTCCTTCGTCGACGATTGTGTTCGGTGCGGCAGTTCTCGCCATCTTCGGCAGCACGGCCGTCCACGCGCAGGACAAGTACTCGCTGAAATCGCCGAGCGGAGTCGCGTTCTCCGACTTCAGAGGATACGAAGACTGGGCGGTGGTCTCTTCCGCCCGGACCGACGAAGTGCTCAAGGTGATCGTCGCCAATCCGACCATGATCAATGCGTACAAGGCTGGCGTTCCGGGCAACGGTCAGCCTTTCCCGGATGGCTCCAAAATCGTAAAGCTCCAGTGGAAGCCAAAGAAGAGCACGGAGGCCCCCTTCGTCGTGGATGTGCCAGACGTTTTCACGCAGGCGTTTGTTATCGAAAAGGACAGCAAGAGGTTTCCGAAAAGCGGCGGATGGGGATACGCACTGTTCAATTACGAAGCCACATCTGACAAGTTCACGGCTGATCCCAGCCCATCAGACTGCGGACACGCGTGCCATGTGGCCGTGAAGGTGAAGGACCACATCTTCCACCCGTACCAGAAGCGTTGATCCCGCCAGCGGGCTAGCGAGGCATTCCGCCATGAGCGACCCCCCTATCTCACGCGGTTTCCGCGGGCGCGGCCGCGCCGAGCAAAGCGCGCGGGTGCCGCCGGGCCAGCATCTGGTGTCGGATTTTCCGGTGCTCTCGGCAGGGCCGACACCCGAGCCCGATCTCGCAAGCTGGCGCCTGACGCTGGAGGACGGCGACAGTCCGATCGGCGAGTGGCGGTGGGCAGAATTCAACGCACTGCCGCAGACCGAAGTAAAGGTCGATATCCATTGCGTCACCACCTGGTCGAAACTTGATACCACATGGCGCGGCGTTTCCATTGACACCTTGCTGGAAGCCGCCGGATTGAGCGAGCCGCCAGCGCCCTTCGTGCTGGTCCATTGCGACGGCGACTACACCACCAATATGCCGTCGGAAGATCTGGTCGATGGCAAGGCGATGGTCGCAACCCATTTCGACGGCGAGCCGCTCGATCCCGAACACGGCGGGCCGGCGCGTTTGCTCGTGCCGCATCTCTATTTCTGGAAAAGCGCCAAATGGGTCCGGCGGCTGCAATTCATTGATAGCGAGCAACCGGGATTCTGGGAGGAACTCGGCTATCACATTTATGGAGACCCCTGGCGCGAGCAGCGTTATGCCGGCGATTGATGCCGCGGTCGCTGTTCCGGAGCGCTTGGAATGGATAACCGCGACCGTGCGCGAGGTGATCGACGAGACGCCGCACGTGCGCAGCCTCATGCTCGATGTGCCGGGCTGGCCGGGTCACAAGGCCGGCCAGCACGTTGACGTGCGATTGACGGCGGAAGACGGCTATCAGGCGCAGCGCAGCTATTCGATCGCGTCCGGACCCGAAAGTACCGGCGTAACGCTCACCGTCGAGCGCATCGACGCGGGCGAGGTGTCCCCCTATCTCGCCGGCGAGGCACACCCCGGAGACCGGTTCCAATTGCGCGGACCGATTGGCGGGTATTTCATCTGGACAGCAGCGCTTGGCGGGCCCTTGTTTCTGGTGGCGGGCGGCTCCGGCGTCGTGCCACTGATGGCCATGCTGCGTCATCGCGCGGCGGCGGGAAGCCGCGCCAAGGCGATTCTGCTCTATTCCTCACGCAGGATCGACGACATCATCTATCATGCCGAACTTGAACACCTGACCAGGCAAAACGGCGGGGTTAGCGTCGTTCACACGCTCACTCGCACGCAGCCTGCAGGCTGGAGCGGACTGACGCGTCGCATTGACCGCGCCATGCTGCAAAGCGTCGGCTTTCCGCCAAGCGCGCGTCCGCGCATCTTCATTTGTGGCCCGACGCAGCTGGTCGAATCCGTGGCGCGCGGCCTGCGCGAGATCGGCCACGAACGAGGTCTGATCAAGACCGAACGTTTCGGACCTACGGGGAGCTAGCCATGGATGAGCCCAGCGAAGACGTCATGCCGCTCGACGGCAACGCAGCCGGCGGCCTGTTACGCGAACTGTTTGCACTCGATATGACGGCAGCGAATATCACATGCGGCGGTTGCGGTTCGGTCGCGGCCATCGGCGAAGTACGGTTCTATGCCGTTGCGATGGGCGCCGTCCTGCGCTGTGCAAATTGCAATACCGCCGTGCTTCGTCTCACCCATACGCCGGCGGGGTTCTGGCTCGACATGCGCGGCGCACGCGCGCTGTTTGTAGCAACGCCGGCATGAGATGCCGGTGTCAAACGACCTTCATGAATCGATCCAATTTGCCGGAAATATCATTCGGCACAGCGAGGGAAATCCCGTAGGCGAAGGCCATCAGAGCCACCGGTAGGCTGCCTTGAATAGCGGCAGCAAAGCTGGCCCATCGTCAAGACCGAGTACTCCATTGGCCTAAAATAGACATCGCTAGTTGAACCGCACATGTCCGCTATCGGAGGGTAAAGCTGTCCCCAAAATAGCTGCCGATCCTCCCCTGCCCCTCCGTACGGCAGCCAATGCCCGATCCGAGAAAATGCCCTTCGCGATGAACCTGTCACCCGGCTCAAGCCACAAAACTGAAAGGGTCATCTGATACGGAAAAAGGCGTCTGTCATGACCGTCGAATCAATCATTCGTCGCCGCGCGTTCCGTGAGGGTTTCTATGACGGCCGCCAGGGATGGCCTATGCGCCGCCTCGTAACCCGTAAAGCACGCTGGCTATACGCGCTGGGCCGCATCTTTGCCAACGTCGCGCCAACTAACGTGCAGGTCTACGAACAACATCACATTACCAAGGCAGCAGTTGCTGCCTTCGCGGCGATGCCGGTGCGATATTAAATATCGTCTCCTTCGGAAATCGCAAATCTTGTGATTCGCGTCACAGCCGCCAAATGAATTGCGGATTACATACAATTCCGAAGTCCAAGCAATGGAGGCGCCTATGAACACGACGATCAATGGCCGGGCTGCCATCCAGGCACGTATTGCCGAATGGCAGCGCCAGTATCGCGATTACGGACCGACCGATTTTCTTTACGGCCTGCGAAAAGCACAGGCCGGACAAGTTAGGTGGTTCCGTCAGGCCTAATCGGGCTCGCGCCTAAACTACCCTTACTTTCCCTGGTCGACCGAGGGGCGCATCGAGCGCCCCCCGGTCCCAGTTGGCGAGATCAGCCGCCGCGTCGTAGGTGCTCATGAGGAACCCAATCAGCGCCGCGTCCGGATCACGCGCCTTACGCATCTCGTCGTATGGAAAGAGAAACTCGCCGAGTTCCTTCGACCAGAACGCCGCGGCCGGTCCCACCTTCGCCTCGGCAAAGCCTATAGGCGCAGGATACGCATAGGAATAGAACGCGGCGTAGTCGACCGGTCCGCCGCCGCCCGGCCAGAAGCCAGCACTCGACACCTCGTGCGAATAGGCCTCCTGCGCTACAGCATCCGGCAAATGCGGCACCCCACCCGGGTGCTTTGGCGCAGGTCTGCCGGAAAATCGTGTCACCGCGAGATCGAACGAGCCCCAGAAGAAATGCACCGGGCTCGCCTTGCCGAGAAAACCGGTTCGGAAATGCGAAAATACCTTGTGCGTGGATACGAGGACGCGCCAGAAGCGCCGGGCATATTCGCCGTCATAGGCGCGATGCGCGGTGTCCTTGTCGAACGGAATGCAGTCCGGAATCTCGCACGGCATACTGGAAAGGCGCGCCTCGATGCCGAGCTCGCGCAGCGCGATCAGCACATTATTGTAGAATTCGGCGACTGACATTGGCGCGAGCATCAGCTGGCGGGAATGGCCATCGCTTTTCCTGATCCACAAGATATCGTCAAGGAAGTCGAAATCGATCTCGAAGCTGCCGTCCTGCCATGGGATCGGCGACGTCGTGAGCCCGCGCGCGGTGACGTAGAGAGCGACGTGCCAGGAGTGATTGAGCCAGGGCGTGAATGAAAGACGCACCTTGCCGGGCACTTGCGTCCACAGATGCAGTGTTTCGCGCGTATCGCGCCAGGCGCCAAGCGGAAGATCTGGCCAGCGATCTGTCATGCGGCATTATCATGGGGCCGCGCGATGCGGCCGGCAATACCGTCGTCGCTGGCCTTATCGCCCGGGCACCCGCTTTACCCGCTGCCGGTGAGCTCGCAAGAGCCGTGACGCGAAAAATAAGCCCGCTGGGAAGCCAAGGCTCGAACTATCGTCGGCGGGTAAGCGAGCAGTCTTGGAGCCCGTTGGCGGCCACGTTATTGATCGAAGGTGCTATTGCTCAACTGCCGCCGGCAAACAAGGAGGCGATTCCGCCTCGATCCATCAAGCTCTCGGCCCGGCAAGATTACATGCACATCGAGCAAGTGCCCCGCACTAAAGTGGCGGTTAGGCGATTCCCTCGGCTAATCAACGCGAATAAGGTTTTCGGTACACACAACCATGTGACAACAATGATTCGACCTATAGAATGCCAGTATGCGCCAGTTGTTGAGACGTCATCCGGACTCGCGTTGCTTGGCAGCAGAATACATAGAAGTCAGGATAGCGCGTCCGCGTGCACATAGTCTGGTGTTGTCCTATACCGTGACTGGCAACATGAGCGACGTCCGCATGCCGCCTGTCATGGCGTCCGCGCGTAGCGGGGGGCTTTGGCTGCATACCTGCTTCGAGGCATTTGTCCGTGCGTCCTCAGGCACCGAGTACTACGAATTCAACTTTGCCCCTTCGACGCAATGGGCGGCATACCGGTTCAGTAGCTATCGGAGCGGGATGTGCGTGGCGGTCGAGATTAGCGCGCCTCCAATCGAAGTGAAGTCGAGCCCTGACTGTTATACATTGCAGGCCTCGTTGGAGTTGAATCGATTGTCGGGCTTGCCACGTCAGGACATGTGGCGTCTCGGTTTGTCGGCGTTGATGGAAGACACTGGCGGCCGCAAGTCATATTGGGCGTTGGCGCATCCACCGGGGAAGCCGGACTTCCATCACCCGGTCTGTTTTGCGCATGAGTTTTCTCCGGACATGCAGTCATGATGTTTGGCATCGATCAACTCCTAGCCGAACCTGCTTTGCGTGCGCCACTCACGGGCAAACGTGTGGGGTTGCTCGCGCATCCTGCCTCCGTCACGGAAGACCTGACGCACACGCTGGATGCGCTGGCCGGATGCGGAGACTTGAAAATTACTGCTGCCTTCGGCCCGCAGCATGGTCTGCGCGGCGACAAACAAGACAACATGATCGAGTCGCCGGACTTCAAGGATCCGCTACATGGAATTCCGGTATTCAGTCTCTATGGAGACGTGCGCAAGCCGACGCCCGCGATGATGGATGCATTCGATGTAATCCTCGTCGACCTGCAGGATCTGGGTTGTCGAATCTATACATTTATCACGACTTTACGCTACGTCCTCGAAGCGGCAGCGCAACATCATAAATCTGTCTGGGTATTAGATCGGCCTAACCCTGGGGGTCGGCCGGTTGAAGGTTTGATGCTGCGCACCGGTTGGGAAAGCTTTGTCGGCGCAGGACCGCTGCCAATGCGTCATGGGCTCACGCTCGGCGAGCTTGGTCTGTGGTTCGTCAAGACGCTCAAGCTCGATGTTGATTATCGGGTCATCGAGATGCAGGACTGGAAGCCCGATGCCGCGCCTGGGTTTGGGTGGCCGTTGGGCGCGCGCACGTGGATCAATCCCAGTCCCAATGCACCCAACTTGTGGATGGCGCGCGTCTATGCGGGGACCGTGATGCTCGAGGGCACGACGCTCTCGGAAGGGCGCGGCACGACGCGGCCGCTCGAACTGTTCGGCGCGCCTGATCTCGACGCGTTGGCGATCATGAAAGAAATGCAATCCCTTGCCCCGCGATGGCTCGATGGTTGCCGTTTGCGCGAGTGCTGGTTCGAACCCACGTTCCACAAGCATAAGGGCGAGCTTTGCCACGGCCTGCAGATCCATACGGAAGGTCCCTGGTACAATCACCGAACGTTCAAGCCTTGGCGCATTCAGGCAATCGCGTTCAAGGCGATCCGCCGTCTGTATCCGGACTACCCGCTGTGGCGCGATTTTGCATATGAGTACGAGCAAGGAAAACGCGCCATCGACGTCATCAATGGCAGCCCGTTATTGCGGGAATGGGTTGACGATGCGTCGGCAAGATCGCAGGACCTAGACGCGCTGGCTATGCAAGATGAGCAGTCCTGGTCGAGGCAGCGTCAGCAATACCTGCACTACCGCAGTTCATAGGACTCGATTTCGCCGTCGCGCCACGTCGCCACAACCGTCAGCTCCGGAGTCAGGGCAACGAGATCGGCGCGAGCATCCGAAACAATGGCTCCCCGCTCATTGTCCAGGCCGAGAAATCGCGCGGGGGTCAGCGAAGCGGCGCGAAGCGCGTCCTCCAGTGGCACGTTAGCAAGGTTGATCGCGTTGCGCACCGCCGAGGCCATGTCCAGGTGCGCGCCCGCCAGCGTGCCCTCTTCCGTCGTCAACCGCCCGTCAGCTAGTCTGATCGTCCGGCCAACTAGCTCGAAACGATCCAGCGATGTCCCGACCGTCGGCATGGCATCGGTGACGAGCGCAATCCGGTCGTAGCCTTTCGCCGCAAACGCTGCCCGCACCGAAACGGGATCGACATGAATGCCGTCGGCAATGAGACCCGCCGTCAGCCGGGGCTCCGCCAGCGCCGCACCGACGATCCCTGGGGCACGCGCACTCAGCGGCGGCATTGCATTGAACAGGTGAGTGACCCCGGTTGCACCTTCCGCAACGGCCTGCACGACAACGGCAGCGGACGCCTCGCTGTGCCCAATCGAAGTCCGCACACCCGAGGAGGTCAGTGCCGAGACAAAGCCAGCCGGAACGCATTCGGGCGCCAGCGTAATCAGCGATCGACCGGCGCCAGCGAGGTCGCACAATTGCTCCAGGTCGGCCGCACTAGGTTGCACGATGCGATCGGGCGGATGCACACCCGGGCGTTGCGGACTGATGAATGGACCTTCCAGATGCATGCCGAGAACACCGTCGCGGCCGGCGGCCGAGCGCGCGGCCGCCATGGCGGTGCGCATCTTCTGCCGCGTATCGCTGATCAAAGTCGGCAAGCAAGCCGTCGTGCCGTAGCGGCGGTGCGCCTGGGCAATAGCGCGCATGCCGTCGGCTGTCGGCTGATCGTTGAGGAGAACACCGCCGCCACCATTGACCTGCAAATCTATGAAGCCGGGAGCCAGCAAGGTGCCGGCCGTGAGGCGCGTCTTTGCCCAATACAACGGAATCTCGCCCGGGGGAGCGAGCCCCGCAATGCGGCCGCCCCGGATCATGACGGCGGTTTCGGTATGCCACCCAAAACCGTCAAAAACACGGTCCGCGAGGATGGCGTGCCCTTCGGCGTTTAAAAATTGTTTGCGATTGGGGCTCATCTGTACCTGAGACGGACTGGATTGGTCGTACAACAATTCCAATCTAAATTAGCGGATGCCGAATACCCAGAGCACCATTGCCGGCGGAAAGGCCGTTTACCGACAGTATGATGGGCCGATCGGGCGGGCTAGATGTAAGACTGCTACGCACTTCTGCTGATCGCAACCCAGCGGAAAGAGAGAATACCATGGACCGGTTGGTCATTCGCGGCGGCAGACGCATTGAAGGGTCGGTCCAGATCTGCGGCGCGAAGAACGCAGCTTTGCCGCAGATTGCTGCTGCGCTGCTCAGCTCAGAACGGCTGGAATTGACAAATGTTCCCGAGGTGACTGACGTCGACACCATGCTTGCGCTAATGCGCGAGTTCGGCGTGGTGGCCAACCGAGGTCCCGGGCGAATGTTGGTGCTGGATCCCGGTAAATCTAAGAACGCGCACGCGCCCTACGATATTGTGCGCTGCATGCGCGCCAGCATTCTCGTGTTGGCACCGCTGCTGGCCCGTTTCGGTTCTGCGCGCGTATCCATGCCGGGGGGCTGCGCGATCGGCGCGCGGCCGATCGACCTGCATCTCAAGTCACTCGAGGCACTCGGAGCCGACGTCACCATAGAGTCCGGTTACATCCATGCCCGCGCCAAAGGAGACGCCCTGCGCGGTGGCCGCATCGTTCTGTCCTCGCCGTCCGTCGGCGCGAGCGAGACGGCCATAATGGCGGCAACCCTCGCGAAAGGTGAAACGGAAATTCTCAACGCGGCGCGCGATCCCGAAGTCGGAGACCTCGCGCTTTGCCTTCTCGCGATGGGCGCGCATATCGAGGGTGCAGGAACGCACCGGATTCTGGTTCAGGGTGTAGATGCTCTTCGCCAGGCGCATCACGAACTGATCACTGACCGGATCGAGGCCGGGACCTACGCGATCGCCGCCGCGATCACCGGCGGCCATCTTGAGATCCTCGGCGCGCACCTCGAGCACCTTGGCTCCGTCGGAGCCGCCCTTGAAAGTGCCGGAGCCCGGATCTGGCCGACTGATCGGGGTTTGATGGTTGTGCGTTCCGGTCCCTTGGAGGCCATCGACATAACGACCGAGCCTTATCCTGGATTTCCCACCGACCTGCAGGCGCAGTTCATGGCCCTGATGACCATCGCATCGGGGGCATCGGTCATCCGCGAGACCATCTACGAAAGCCGGTTCATGCACGTCCCGGAGCTCAGGCGGCTTGGCGCCAACATCTCGCTACAAGGCTCGACCGCACTAGTGCGCGGTGTCGAGGGGCTGCACGGTGCTGAAGTGATGGCCACCGACCTGCGGGCGTCCGTATGCCTGGTTCTCGCCGCGCTGGCCGCCGAAGGCGAAACGACAGTTCACCGCATCTACCATCTCGATCGCGGCTATGAATTGCTCGACCGCAAACTGACGCAGTGCGGCGCGGATATCCGGCGGGTGACAGAATGAGCGCCGCCTCTAAATCCGCGCCGCTCTTCGTCGGCGTCGACGGCGGCGCGACGGGCTGTCGTGCACGGATTGAGGACGCGGAGGCTCGCCTGCTCGGGACCGGTATTGCCGGCCCCGCGACTCTGCGCCTCGGAGTCGATCGCGCATTTGCCGAGGTCGGCAAGGCCTGTTGCGTCGCCGCCGAGGATGCCGGCCTTGCCGCGGGTGCGCTTGGCTCCATGCATGCTGCGATCGGGCTTGCGGGCATCGGCCGCAAAGGTTTGCTCGAGAAGCTCGAACGACGGCCGCATCCTTTCCGCTCAGTTGTTTACGCTCACGACGCGGCAATCGCCTGTATCGGCGCGCATGGCGCGCGCGATGGCGGCATTGTGATCGTCGGTACGGGTAGCGTCGGCTTCGCCGTTGTAGCCGGACGCGAGATCAGGATCGGAGGTTATGGCTTTCCCATATCCGACGAAGGCAGCGGCGCCGATCTTGGGCTACACGCGATCCGCATAGCGTTGCGCGCGTATGACCAGCGTGCCGTCGGCACCAGCCTCACGCGCGACGTAATGTTGCGCTTCTGCGACGATCCGTTCGACGCCGTTGCCTGGATGGATAACGCGACCGCGACCGACTATGCGACCTTCGCACCCCTGGTCATGCGTCATGCGGACAACGGAGATCCGGCCGCGCGACGGATCGTGCGGGACGCAGCGGAGCAGATTGACGACCTGGTGCGCCGGCTATCGGAGTGCGGCGCCTCCCGCATCGCCCTGCTCGGCGGGCTCGCATCGTCGATGCAGCCGTGGCTAGGGCCGGATGTCCAGCGCCGGCTGGTTCCGGTCGAGGGCGATGCGGTGGATGGTGCCTTGCATCTTGCCCGGCGTGCGGTCAAGAAGTGATGATGGGTAACTATTAAGAGGATCAGGAAGAGATAGTGCACGCGCGCTTAAGGATCGAAATGGAATGAAAGCCGGCCGCTTTGCGGCAAAATCGGGACAGGGTCATGCGCACCGAGCAAATCAGCCCCCGTTATGTCGAGCTCGATTCCTGGTCTGCAGCCGAGATGATTGCAGCCATGTACGAGGGGCAGCTTGCGGCAGCCGCCGCGGTTCACGGCGCACTTGGCGTGATCGCTGCAGCTGTCGAAGACGCCGTACCGGCGCTTAAGCGTGGCGGACGCATCGTCTACGTCGGTGCGGGCACGTCTGGGCGCATAGGCGTGCTGGACGGAAGCGAGCTTCCGCCAACTTATGACTGGCCCACCGACCGCGTCGTCTTCGCCATCGCGGGCGGGCTTGACGCGCTGGTCCGGAGCGCCGAAGGCGCCGAAGACAACGAAGCGGCAGGTACGGAGGCCATGGCGAACGCGAAGGTCGGCGCCGACGATGTTGTCATCGGCGTCGCGGCAAGCGGTACCACTCCCTTTACGATCGCCGCCTTGCGAGCGGCCAGCGCCGCGGGCGCCGTGACGATCAGTGTAGCCAACAACCGGGGCTCTCCGATTTTCGCGGCCGCGCGTCACCAAATCCTGGTGGAGACAGGAAGCGAGGTGATCGCCGGGTCCACCCGGATGAACGCGGGTACGGCCCAAAAGATCGTGCTCAACCTCTTCTCGACCGCCGTGATGGTGAAAATGGGTCGGGTCTATCGCGGTCTTATGGTGGACATGCGGGCTCGCAACGCCAAATTGCGCCGGCGAGCGCAAGCCATCGTCAGTGAAATTCTCCGCTGTTCGGAAGACGAGGCGACGCGCTATCTCGAACAGTCAGATGGAGACGTAAAGACGGCTGTCCTACTCGGGCTCGGATTGAGCCGCAGCGAAGCCACGCAACTGCTCCAGCGGCATGGCGGCAATCTTCGCTCCGCCATCGGCGAGTCAAAAAGTGGCAATCGCTGAACCGCAGGCCGGAAGCGCGATGGCGCGCGAGATCGCTGAAATCCCGGCGGCGGCTGAGCGGCTTTTGGCGCGCACCAGTATGTTGGGACGAATCGCCGAGAAGATTGAGCGGACCAAGCCTCGCTTCATCGTCTTCTGCGGACGTGGCAGTTCTGGTCATATCGGCGTTTATTTGCGCTACCTTTTTGAAGTGCGACTGGGCATGCTCGCATCCGCCGCCGCCCCTTCCGTTGTGACTGCCTACCGACGGCCGCCAGACCTTCGAGATGCTTTATTCGTCGTGGTGTCGCAGTCCGGACGCAGCCCCGACCTCGTCGACGCAACGCAAGTGGCGCGCAAGTTCGGCGCGCTGACCCTTGCCATTGTCAATGACGAAAACTCTCCGGCAGCTACCGCGTCTGAGCTGGTGCTGCCAATCAGCGCCGGAACCGAACGTTCCGTCGCAGCGACCAAGACCGTCGTGTTGTCGATGATCGCCGGTGCGCAGCTGGTGGCGGCGCTGGCGCGCAACGACGATCTGAATGACGCCCTCCCACATCTGCCGCTCCGATTGTCGGGCGCCCTCGCGTGCGACTGGTCGGCCTGGGCGGACAATGCGGCGGGCGCGCCAGCAGCCTTTGTTGTGGGACGAGGATACGGCCTCGGTTGCGCGCGCGAGATCGCGCTCAAGGTGGCCGAAATCTTGCGGGTCCCATCTCTCGGTTACAGCGCGGCCGAATTGCGGCATGGACCGCGCGCATCGATTACGCCGGCGACGCCTGTGCTGGCGCTGCGACAGAACGACCAGGCCGCCGCTACTGTCGACGACCTCGTGCGTGACCTGAACGATGCCGGGGAGACTGTGTTTACCGCCGGGGGCGCGGCGGGGACGCTGCCATGGATCGGCGACGGTCACCCCGCTTGCGATCCAGTCCTCATGCTCATGCCGGCCTATCGCGCCATCGAGGTGGTAGCACGCCGGCGAGGCCTCGATCCCGACAATCCGCCCTACCTGAGCAAAGTGACGCATACATTGTGACGCCGGATCCGAAAAACCTAAAGCCAGGTGCGGGCGCGTCTGATTGTAATAGGCAGCGTAGGCAGAAAGCATGTGTCGCAGATGCGCCTCGCCAAAGACGACGACTTGATCCAGGCATTCGTTGACCGCAAATACTGGAATCGTTTCCGGATGAGGTTTTCGGCACACACAGGCGCGGATTCCGTCCCTTCCAGCGTGATGAGCATGCAGCGGAGCATACCTGACGCCTGCCGTCATGTGCCGATGCAAACCGAGCCGCCAAGCTTGCGCAACGCTGCGACGATGCTCAACGCGGTGATCTTTCCGGTTTTCGGGTTCTCGCTCGGAATATTGGCGATTGTCATGGTGAATTCGGCGCTGTCGCTGACCACCACAATGGTGTGCGTGTTGCGGGTCAATTGCGGATCGGCCCAGATTTCGATGATGGTGCGGTCGGGACCGATCCCCGCCAGGCTCAAAGCCGCGGCAACGTTCAAGTTGGCAGGAAAGCCCTCCACCGCCTCGCGCGCGCTGCCTTCGTATAGTTTCAAAGGCTCGGTAATGCCACGCAGATCGATTCCGTGTTCGATGAGGAATGGCGCTCCCATGAGCCCGATGGGGGGCTTGCGCGAGATCATTCGGATCGACTCGATTTTGCCCTCGGCCGCTGCCTGAACTGCGTCGAGTCCGAGCAATGCGCCGGTCGGCACCAGGATCCGGGCGCCGGTTTTCTTGGCAAGCTCGCTGATTTCCGGATGCGCAATCAAGGCGCCGACGCTGATCACAACCAGGGTCTGCCCGGCGCGGACGACTGGCTCGGCGATCTTGGTGAAAATCTCCGCCGGAGCACATTCGATCACGATGTCAGCGAATTCGGTCAGCTTTTCGACCGGAACGATCGGGACCGGATTGCGATATTTGGCAATGATGCCTGCCGCGCGCTCTACATTGCGCGCCGAGACCGCTGACAAGCGCAGCCCCGGGATTCCCTGGTCGAGCCGCTCACCGACTTTACGGCCGATCGCACCGAAGCCGGCGATTGCCACCCGAATTTCCATCCCGCCGGTTTTTCGATCGTCCTTCATCATGCACGCTCGCTTGCTGCCACTGGTGAGCAATCCGTCGTCGCAACTTGATTTTTGCTGGCAGAAATTCGAATGACAAGCCGTTTCTTGTCTGCCTGCAGGAACTCCTTCGACCAGCGATAATAGACGTTCTGGTTAAGCCCTTCACGTCGGCACAGCGCCGCAATCAAGTTCTAGCCGCGCGGACATTTCAGAGCGATCCGGATCTTCTCTTCGGATGAATGCCGTCGCCGTGTCGCTTAACAGATACTTCGAACTGTCTTCGCCGCGCTGCCGAATTTGGACAGATCGTTCGAAATGTTGCAAGTCGTACCGTTATTCGTCACCACACCGCTAACATTTTTGGGCGGAACTGTTTAGTCGGCCAGCATGCTGCCGCCACTTTGACCGACCATCATTTTTGTCAATCCGGTGGTTTATTTAATCAACGGTTTCCGCTGGAGCTTCTTTGAGATTGCCGACGTCAGCATCGGCATCAGCTGACGGTGACGCGGCTTATCCTCGCCATCCGTCTTGCGACCGTCTGGTGGATTTTCAAGATCGGCTACCGGCTCAAAACTGACCGTCGCGTGGCCGTAGCTTGGCGCCCCCGGCCTGAGGCATCCGGCAAAGTGCACGCGGCATCGCTTGCGAATGGCTTCCACCGCCTCTGACGGGATGTTAGCATTTGCGCAATCCCTGGTCAGAGATGTCGAACAAAGCGAAGACCGGGCAACGGAGGATTGTGATGCCAAAACAATGGACGTTATTGCATTGGTCAGCGAAAAAGCTACTGCCCGCCGCCGTGCTGCTGACGATGGCGGGATACGCCGTTGCCGCCGATTATCCGGACCGTGCCATCAAAGTGATCGTGCCTTGGGCGGCCGGCGGCGACACCGACGTGATCTTCCGGCCGCTGGTTCCGCTGCTGCAAAAAAATCTCGGCCAGCCGGTCATCATCGCCAATGTTGGCGGCGCATCCGGTACGGTGGGCGAACGCGAAGCGGCCGGGCAAGCGCCTGACGGTTACACGCTTTTTGGCGCGCACGACTATATCCACTCGGTCTATTTCGGCGGCATGATCGACCTGAAATACGACAAGGCGTTCGAGCCGGTTTGCATGGTCGCCTCGACCCCCTCGGTCATTACCGTCGGCACCGCGACACCATGGAAAACCTTCAAGGAGCTGGTTGCCGACGCCAAGAAGCGGCCCGGCCAGATCATCGTCGGCGCCTCGCTCGGTTCAACCAGCCAATATTCGATCGCGCTGGCCGCGAAGGCCGCGGGTATCAGCTTCAAATACGTGCCTTACGACGGCACCGCCAAACGAATGAACGCGCTGCTCGGCGGCCACATCCAAGTGGGCGACTCCAACCTCACGCAAAAGGGCAAGGTTGACGCCGGGCTTCTGCGATTCCTCGCCAACATGGCCGACAAACGCACCACCGGTCTTGAGGACGTGCCAACGCTCAAGGAACTCGGTTACAACGTCGAATATTCGGTCAACCGCGGCATCATGGTGCCGAAGGGCACGCCGCCCGCTATCATCGCCAAGCTCGGTGCCGCCTGCGCCAAGGCGGTCAACGAGCCGGAATTCGCTAAGGCCATGCTGTTGCAGGGCACCGAGGCGCGCTACATGAATGCCAAGGACTACGCGGCCTATCTGAAAACGACCGACGCCCAGACCAAGGAGATCGCCAAGGATCTCGGCCTGCTGAAGCGCGAATAAATAATGTTCAGCCGCGACGGCATTTCAGGTCTGATCTGTCTCGCGATCAGCCTCTGGCTGCTGGTGCTGACACTGTGGTTGCCGCCGGCCACGATGGTGCCGATCGGGCCGGCGTTCTACCCTCGTATCGTGCTTTCTCTGTTGGCGCTGCTGAGCACCATCTTGATCGCAACCGATTTTCTCGCCATGCGCCGGCCACGGGCTGCCGCACCGATGGCTACGGCTGTTCCTGCCACCGCCAGCGCGCCGAATTACCGGCTGGTCGTTGCCACCTTCATCCAGTTTGGACTCTATATCGCGCTGCTGCCCGATCTCGGGTTCCGCATTTCGACGTTCCTGTTCGTGCTGGCGCTGCAGGTGACGCTGGAATGGCCGCGCACCGCAAGGCATTGGGGCTTCGCGATCATCGTGGCGGCGGCGACGAGCCTGATCTGCCACTTCGTGTTTGAATATTACTTGTCGGTGTTGTTGCCGCGCGGGACCTGGAGCGGAATGTGAGCCACTACGAGCTGCTGCTTACCCATATCGGAACCATCCTGCATTTGCAGTATCTGATTCCGCTCCTGATTGGGACCATCGCCGGCGTGATCGGCGGCGCATTGCCGGGTGTCACCATCACCATGACGGTGATCGTGGTGCTGCCCTTCACGTTCGGGCTCGATCCGCTTCAGGGTCTTGCGGCGATGATCGGCGTCTATGTCGGCGGTTCCGCCGGCGGCTCGATCACGGCGAGCCTGATCGGTATTCCGGGCACGCCCTCGGCGGTCGCGACCACGTTCGACGGATTCCCGATGACCAAGAATGGCGAGGCCGGCCGCTCGGTCTGGGTCGGCATCTGGGCGGCCTTCATCGGCGGCACACTGGGGGGAATTTTCCTGATCGAACTCACCGGACCTTTTGCCTCGCTTGCGCTTGAATTCGGCCCCTGGGAGTTCTTCGCCCTGTTTGTCTTCGCCTTATCGATGGTGGCGGGTCTGGTCGGCAAATCCGTCACCAAGGGTCTGTTGTCTGGCGCCATCGGCCTGGTCATCACCATCGTCGGGCCCGACCCGATCATGGGCGTTCAACGATTCACGCTCGACATTCATCAGCTCGAAGGCGGATTTCCGTTCCTCCCGGTGCTGATCGGCATTTTCGCCTTCGCGCAATTGATGCCCGATGTCGAACAGTTCACGTCCAGCGGACAAGCGGTGGCTGCGGCATCGGCTCCAGTCAGCTTGCGCGTGTCGCATCGCGCCGTGCTGTGGGATATATTTTGCCGGCCATTCATGCTCTTGTGGGTGACCCTGATCGGGATCGTAATCGGCGTGCTGCCGGCGATCGGCGGCAGCGCCGCCAACATCATGGCCTACGACCAGGCCAAGAAATTCTCCAAGCGGCCGGAAAAATTCGGAACCGGCATCCCCGAAGGCATCGTCGCATCGGAAGCCTCCAACAGCGCCAATGTCGCCGGTTCACTGATGATGATCATGGCCTTCGGCATCCCCGGCGACGCCGTTACGGCGGTGATGATGGGCGCGCTCACGATGCACGGCATCCAGCCCGGTCCGCTGTTCATTTCGCAGCATGCGAAGATCGCTTACGGAATCTATGCGGCCTATCTGGTCGCATTGCCGTTGATGGTGGCGGTGATTTGGATCGGATCGCGCGCATGGCTGCGTATCATCATGATGCCGAAGGCGATGCTGATTCCAATCGTCTTGGTGCTGTGCGTGATCGGTGCCTACGCGCTGAGCAACAGCATGAACGAAGTATACGTGCTGGCGCTGTTCTGCCTGATCGGCTACGCCATGGTGAAGGCGCGTATCCCGCTTCCGCCGTTGATCCTAGGCGTGGTGCTCGGCGATCAGATCGAGGCCAATATGATCCAAGCGATCTCGACCGACGCCAATCCGTGGCTGTTCCTCACCCGCCCGATTTCCGGCGGACTGCTGGCAGCTTCGGTATTGTCGGTAGCGTTTGCGGTTTGGCAGCACAATCGCGAATCCAAGCACATAGCCATTGCGGCCGAGGAAGAGTTGGACACCGACTTCTAGAGTCCGATCCATTTAGGCTGGGTATTTCCAGCCGTTACCTGTCCTTTCCGAAAAATCATATCCGGACGTATTGATGATGGAGTCCTGTGCCTGTCGTAAATCAAATCCGAGCGTATTGGTGATGTAGTCCGCCCAGGATCGGACGGCAAATAATGTGTCCGGTCCGCTCAATGGTGTGCGACACAGGTGCGTCCTTATCCTGTGTGTACCGAAAACCTAAACCCGCTCCCGGTGTACTGCACAACTCGTTGTAACGTGCGCGCGCACTGAGGCGATGGTCTGGCGGGGGGCCGGCAGCGGTCCCGCACCTTCGACCTCGCGCTCGACCAATAGGTAGAGGCTTTATCGCGCGGCGCTCAAGTGCCGAGCATCCAGAATGTTCCTATCATGCTCTGGAACGATACTGATCAAGCGTTCCGCACATGTGCAAGTCAAGGCTTTTCGGGTGGACAATTGAATTCTGTTTCCGTTCGGAAATTCAACATAACGTCGGACAAATGGTCCGCGATTTTCGAGTACGTATTTCGTGCCAGCCGCAAAGCATGTTTCCTGATGAGGAACGCGAGGCATGATTGAGCCCTCCGTCTGTCCTCACCCCCCAAATATTACCAGAAATACGTCTCCGCGTTCATTTTGTGACTAAATTGCAAATATCCCCGCTCTTCACAGATCTTATAGCTTCCTGGGCAATCCCACTAATGAGCTATTTTCTTGATGTCGTTCGCTATTTTGGTTCCCAGGTGGGAGGCGATTGCCAGTTAACAAATTGATTTGGAGCAACTCGCTACTTCAAACAATCGGTAGTGTGACCGTGTTTGCAGGGTGATCGTCATGATTAAAGATCGAACTGACCCTCGGAAAAGGAGACGTAAAAAGCTTTCCGAACTTAAAGACGAGGCGATCGCAAAGCTTGAAGACCAAGGTTACAGAGTTCGCGGAAAAACGCCGGGCCAAATTCGGCTGATACTCAGGCGGCGTCCCGCAAAGCAGAAAAGCATCAGCGGTAGCGCATGACTGTTGGCAAAGACAATCACCGCCACTGTCGCGGCCAAAATGCCTATGAGCCGAGCTGTCGAATGGCTGTCCGAACCCACATAACTCGCTGGAGCGAACGGGTCACCGTGCGCAAACGCATTTGTGACTAGGCGGCGCCGCCCGGCGCAAACGAACCAGTGCAAACATTGCCGATGGGTCCGGTCCCACGATCGGGCTCATCGGCTACCCAACCGCGGACAAGCTGGAGGCCGGCCAGCCGACTTGAAAGGCCGAGAGCAAAATGGGAAAGGCGAAGTAAGGACGAGGCAAAGGCAGACGTCTTCGATTACGTCAAGCCCGGCACTCGACGATTGGATATCTAAGCCCGCGTCATCCAGACCAGCGGAGCCCGATCCGTGCCGCACAATCGAGGCCTCGGCGGTGCTCTCCTCAAGGCGATATTAAGCTGATGCCGCAGGAACAGGTTCTCAGCCTGAAGCCGGCGTCGCGACTTGAGCAGATCGCAGGCGAACAGGCCGAACGTGTGGAGCACGGAAAGCATCACGCCGCATGATGCCCTGATTCTCCCTTTCCGTACAATTCAGCCGCCGGATGAAATTTTCGGAAAGGACAGGCAGTTAATCAGCTCGAATGCTTGGCCTGCGAAGGGTATAAAGTGTAAAATTGCGGCCAGGACAAAAATCTGTGACACTGGCAACAGTTCAAGCCTTCGGTGAAAACAATTTTACTCCAGATATTCTCGAAGACTGTGATCAGGCCGGTCTTCTTTGAGTTCATCTAGAGAACGGGCGATGGCCTAAGTGGTTGTTAGGCGCGATGGTCTGCCCTGACACTGTTTTGAGAGTAGTAGCCCATGACCAATCCAGCCGACGAAAGTTCGGGTCGCGCGTTTGTAACGCCAATTTCTGAGCAGAATCTTGGCTATATGTCCGGCTTCGGCAACAGCTTCGAAACCGAGGCTATTCTTGGAGGCCTTCCAGTCGGGCGAAATTCGCCGCAGAAAGTCAACTACGGGCTTTACGCCGAGCAACTATCCGGCTCGCCATTTACTGCGCCCCAAGCCTCCAACCAGCGCTCCTGGCTCTACCGCATTCGCCCGACGGTGCGGCACACTGGCCGATTCGAGCGCATCGATATGGGGGCGCTGTGTACCGCACCTGCGCGCGAGGACAGCGAACTGGCGATCGGGCAATTGCGTTGGTCACCGACGCCCATCCCCGACGACAAGCTCAACTTCATCACCGGCCTGCACACCATCACCACCGCCGGCGATGCCGACAGCCAAGCCGGAATGGCGAGTCATGTGGCGCTCATGACCGCGCCGATGGTCCGCGAGCACTTCTTAAACGCCGACGGCGAGTTCCTCATCGTCGCGCAGCACGGCAAGCTTCGCTTCCGTACCGAATTCGGCGTGATCGAGATCGAGCCCGGCGAAATCTGCGTGATCCCGCGCGGCGTGATATTTCGCGTCGAGTTGATTGAAGGTCCGTCGCGCGCCTACGTCTGCGAGAACTATGGCGGTGGCTTTATTTTACCAGACCGTGGCCCGATTGGCGCAAATTGTCTGGCCAACCCGCGCGACTTTCTCACGCCGGTCGCCGCTTATGAGGACAATGATGAACCGCATATCTTAGTGGTGAAATGGGGCGGCGAACTTTTCAAGACGCAAGTGCCGCAATCGCCGCTCGACGTCGTCGCTTGGCACGGCAACTACTATCCTTACAAGTACGATCTGCGGCGTTTCTCCCCGGTTGGGGCACTCCTGTTTGATCATCCTGATCCGTCGATCTTCACAGTTCTCACATCGCCGTCGGAAACACCCGGCACCGCCAATATCGATTTCGTCATTTTCCCGGAACGCTGGGCGGTGGCGGAAAACACTTTCCGCCCACCTTGGTACCACCGCAACATCATGTCGGAATTCATGGGGCTCGTATATGGTGTCTATGACGCCAAGCCCGAGGGCTTTGTGCCGGGCGGTATGAGCTTGCACAATCAGATGCTGCCGCACGGACCCGATACCGACGCTTTCGAGCACGCCAGCAATGTCGATCTCAAGCCTGTGAAGCTAGCCAACACGCTCGCTTTCATGTTCGAGACACGTTTCCGCCAGCGCGTGACCAAATATGCCGCCACGCTACCTACTTTGCAGGACGATTACGTCGACTGCTGGAATGGCCTCAACAAGCATTTCGATCCGACACGGCGCGAACCGAAATAGCAACGCATGAAACTTGCTTCCCTTAAGGACGGTCGTGACGGCCGTCTGGTCGTGGTGTCGCGGGATTTGCTGCGCTGCGCCGCTGCCAACACGGTGGTGCCGACCTTACAGGAGGCACTCGACGATTGGGCCACCGCCGCGCCGCGCTTGATCTCGCTCGCGGAAGCGCTCGAATCCGGCCTCGCCCCGCATGCACCATTCGATCCGGCAAGATGCGCAGCGCCGTTGCCGCGCGCCTATCAGTGGCTCGATGGCTCGGCCTACGTCAATCACGTCGCCCTGGTGCGCAAGGCGCGCGGCGCCGAAATGTCGGCCTCGTTCTGGACCGATCCGCTGATGTACCAAGGCGGCTCCGACGGGATGCTGGGGCCGCGCGATCCCATTGAAATTGCCGATGAGGCCTGGGGCATCGATCTCGAGGCCGAGGTTGTTGTCATCCTCGGCGGTGTGCCAATGGGCGCGACGCCTGCGGAAGCGGCCGGCGCAGTCAGGCTTATTATGCTGGCCAACGATGTCAGCCTGCGCAATCTGACTGGCCCCGAACTCGTTAAGGGCTTCGGTTTCGTGCAGTCGAAGCCGGCAACCGCCTTCACACCTGTCGCTGTGACACCGGATGAACTAGGCGAGGCTTTCGATGGCGCCAAAGTGAATTTGCCGCTGCTGAGCTTTATCAACGGCAAGCCGTTCGGCAAACCCATCGCCGGCAACGACATGACGTTCGATTTCCCCACGCTGATCGCGCACGCCGCCAAGACGCGAGCACTTGCTGCTGGCACTATCTTGGGTGCCGGTACGGTGTCAAACCGCGACGCCGACGGCGGTCCGGGCAGGCCGATCGGTGAGGGTGGACTCGGGTATTCGTGTATTGCCGAACTACGCACCGTGGAGACGCTGAGCAAGGGCAAGCCAGTGACACCATTTCTAAAATTCGGCGACACGGTCCGCATCGAGATGCGCGACACCCAGGGCCGCTCGGTCTTCGGCGCCATCGAGCAAGATGTCGTGCATTATCGCAAATAGCGGTAGGGCGGTGACTGCCCGTGAAATGTGGGCGGCCCAGATATCCCCAATACAATCAGGACTTGGGAAGTAGCCCAACACGTGACGTACGCAGGCGCCCATCGCGGTGTTGATTTTCGTGCTAAGTTGAAAAGCTAAGCCGTCCATTCGAGACGGGTCGAAAGCAATCAAAAGGGGGAAATGCCAATGGCCGGAAACTCAAAACGTCTTTTCATTCCCGCGCTTGGGCCGCTTTACGAAAAGCTCAATTCCTACGCGCTCCCGATTTTGCGTGTGGCGATTGGGCTGCTTTTGATTCCGCACGGATGTCAGAAATTCTTCGGCTGGTTCCACGGCATGGGCTTCGAGAAGTTCAATCAACTGTTCGACAAACTTGGCTACCATCCCGGAATTCTTTTCAATTCGATAGCGGCGACAATCGAATTGGTTGGTGGCATTTGCCTAGTGCTCGGCTTGTTCACCCGCGCAGTGTCGCTATTCCTCGTTATCTTTATGATCTTCGGAGCGCATTTCACTTCACAAAAAGGGTTCTTCTGGACTCAGGGTGGTGCGGAGTATTCACTCCTGATCCTTGCCGTCGGGCTCGTGTTCCTGATCCGTGGCGGCGGGATGTATTCGCTCGACGCGAAGATGGCCCGCGAGTTCTGATCTTTTGGCGCGATGGCGTGGCGCGCGTATGCGCGCTCCCTATTCGCGAAATAGTTGCATTAGGGCGCGCCGGAGCCAGCGGCTCGCAGGGTCTTGATGAAAGCGCTCGTGCCAATAAATCTTGATGTCGTAGGGCTTGAGCACGATCGGGGGCCTTAAAATCTTGATCGTTACGAGCTGGGCGAATGCTTTCGCCAGGCGGCTTGGCATGATCACAAGCAGATCGGAATTGGTAATCACCAATGGCAGCACCATGAATTGCGGCACCGTGAGGCGCGGCGCGGCCATCAGCCCGCCCTTGCGCAATTCGTCCTCGACCACTGCATGAGCCATGCCGCTGGCGTCGGCCAGTGCGCGCGGCGATTTGGCAAAGCCCTCCGCCGTCATGCCGGAGCGGAAATTGGGATGGTCGGTGCGCACCACACAAACGTAGCGCTCGCGAAACAAAAGGCTTTGGCGAAAACCGGCGGTGAGGTTGCTGAAAAAACCGACCGCGAGATCAACCTCGCCGGAAGCAAGCTGCGCGCCGGGGTACTCAAGTGGGATAGGGCACGCGCGCAAACTCGCTTGCGGTGCTTCGCGCGAGAGGAAGGCGAGCAGCTTTGGCAATAACACCATCTGGCCGACATCGCTGAGATATACATTGAAGCGCCGCGTTGTCGAGGCGGCGTCAAAAGGTGCGTTGGAGGCAAGCCCATCGAGCAAGATGTCAAGGGCTTT
The DNA here is from genome assembly GCA_963828695.1 of uncultured Alphaproteobacteria bacterium. GTDB lineage: Bacteria > Pseudomonadota > Alphaproteobacteria > Rhizobiales > Xanthobacteraceae > Pseudolabrys. The sequence continues at coordinate 2,150,522 of CAWHFS010000002.1, forward strand.
GCGTGCAGCGGCGCTCAAGCGTTCGCCATAGGGCGTCGGATAAAACCCGTCGCTGCCTCGCACGAACAGCGGATCCCCAGTGTGCCAGCGTAATCGGGCCAACGCATGGCTGGCGGCGGACTGCGACAGGTTGAGCCGCGCCGCGGCCGCCGACAGCTTCCGCAAAGCTGCGAGCTCGCTAATCAGCCGGATTTGGCCGAAATCGAGATCTTCAATATGCATATTATGCATATTATACATGAATGCAGTCGAATGACTAGGGCAAGGCGCCCGCGGCCGCCTGGTGCACCATGGGTAACAACAGCCGCAACAGGCTGAAGGGAGAATGTCCATGAATCAGCCGTTCACCTTCACCCAGGGCAGACCGCTCACCAGCGAACAAGCCGGCGTGCGCGTGACGCGCAAGGGCGTCCATCTCGGTGCCGAAGTGACCGGCGTCGATCTCACGCAGCCGCTGTCCGACGCGCAGTTCGAGGCAGTCGAGGCCGCGTTGGTCGAACACGAACTGATCATCTTCCGCGGCCAGAACATCTCATCCGAAAACCTGATGAATTTCGGCCGCCGGTTCGGAGAATTGACCGTGCATCCGTTCGCGCCCAACGAGGGCAAGGACGCGCCCGAGCTGATCAAGTTTCGCAACGACGAAAAGACCGCGCCGTATGGCACCGACGTCTGGCACTCGGACGAGACCTTCCGTGCCGAACCGCCGATGGCGACCATCCTGGTTGCCAAGGAAGTGCCGGCGGTCGGCGGCGATACCATGTATGTCAGCATGTCCGCGGCCTATGAGGGCCTGAGCGACCGCATGCAGCAGTTCATCTCCGGGCTCGAGGGCATCCACGACATGAAGCCGTTCCGCCCGCTGTTCGGGAAATCCGTGGAGGAGCGCAAGAAGCTGCAGCAATTCGAACTGAAGTATCCGCCCCAGCTGCATCCGGTCGTGCGCATCCATCCGGTGTCAGGAAAGAAAGTTCTGTTCGTCAATCCGCAGTTTACCGTCGGCATCAACGGCATGGAGGAACACGAAAGCCGCGCGCTGCTTGATCTCCTGTTCCGTCAGGCCTTCGTGCCGGAATATCAGTTCCGCCATCACTGGGAGCCGCACACCATCGCCATGTGGGACAACCGCTCGACCCAGCATTACGCGGTGCACGATTACTATCCGCAGCGCCGCTACATGGAGCGCGTGACCATCAAGGGCGGTCCGGTCACCGGCGTGCCGAAGGCGGACCCGGCGAGCATCCGCCGACTGAAATACGTCGCGCCGAAAGGCGTCGATACCCATGGTGGGCATAAGCCCCACTAGGACCTGCGGGTAAAACGCGGGCCAGCAATCTCCGTTGTCAGGCCCGCGTTTCCGGCGCAGACTATCCCTCAACGAAAAGCGGTGTGAAAACAGGCCGCGGGTCACGGGAGGAATCGATGAACAGACGACAATTCAACACGTCGTTGTTGGCAGGCGCGACCATGATCGCCGCGCCCAATATCGCGCGCAGCCAGACCGTTTACAATCTCAAGCTCGGCCACTTCATCTCGCCCAAGCACATTTTCTCCGTCTACCTGCAGAACTGGGTCGACGAGTTGAAAAAGACCTCAGGCGGTAAGCTCAACATCACCATCTTCCCGGCCAATACCATGGGCCCGGTGCAGAACTACGCCGAATATGCGCGGACTGGTGTTGCCGACATCACCTGGTTCCTGCACGGCGCGACGCCCGGCCGCTTCCCGATGACGGAGGTCATCCAGCTTCCCTATATGGTGGGCAGCGCCGAGATCGGTACCAAGACGCTCAACGACCCCGAAGTGCTCAAGCTGCTGGCACCGGAATATCCGGGCGTGAAGATCCTCTATTTACTTACCCATCAGCCCGGAAATCTGCACACCACCAAGACGCCAGTGCACAAGGTTGAGGACATGAAGGGTCTGCGCATCCGCTTTGCCTCGGTCACTATCAAGAGCTATATCGCCGCGCTTGGCGGCACGCCGGTCGGTGTGCCACCCAGCGGCATCGCCGACGCGATGCAGAAAGGCACCATCGACGGTTGCTTCGTCGATTACGGCGGCGCACACACCGCCTTTCGGCTCGGCGGGCTCGTCAAATACACCACCGAAATGTACTCCTATGTCTCAAGCTTCGGCGTGGTGATGAACCAAAGCGCGTACAACAAGTTGCCTCCCGATCTGCAAAAGCTGATCGACGAAACGACGCGGCCGCGCATCGAGCAAATCGGCAAGCTGTGGGATTCGGCCGACGCCCCGGGCAAGAAATATCTAGTGGCGGAAGGCGACACGCCGATCACGCTGTCGCCGGATCAGGACGCCTTGTTCAAGAAGATCGGCGCCGAGGACACCGCGAAAGTGCTGGTGGCGCTCGACAAATCCGGCAAACCGGCCAGCAAGGTCCACGCCGCGATGAAATCGGCGGCGGAGAAATACACCAAGACGTCATTCTCATTCTGGAAGACATGAATGACGTACTGGGAATTCGGCGTCTGCTGACGCTGATTGCGCGCGGCGCCAGCTATGGCGCCGCGTTTTCGCTCGCGGCGATGATGCTGGTCACCGTCGCCGATGTCAGTTCGCGCGCGCTTTTCAACCGCCCGATCGCCGGAGCCTATGATCTGGTGCAGGTGTTTCTGGTCGGCTCGGTCTTTTTTAGCCTTTCCGACGTCTTCTTTCGCGGCGAGAACATTGTGATCGATTTTGTCGATCACCTGCTCGGGCCACGCGATATTGAAGTTCTCAAGGCGGTCGCCAACCTGCTCGCTTTCGCGTTTCTGGCGGTCTTGCTTTGGCACATGGTGCCGCCGGCGCTCAATTCCATGCGCTTCCACGAGGTTTCGCTCGACCTTGCTATCCCCCTGATTGTGCATTGGTCGCTGATGATCCTGGGCGTCTTTCTCGCGCTGCTGCCGGCGATGTTCATCATGATCGCGAATCTGATGCCGCTGCTGCGGGACAGACGATGAACGCGCACATCGTCGGCATCGTCGGCTTTGCCGTGATGATCGCGATGATCTTTCTGCGCGTCCCGGTGGCCATCGCGCTTGGCTCGGTCGGCGCGGTTGGCTATGCCGTGCTCAACGGCTGGACGCAGTCGCTTCTAGTGCTCGGCCGCGCGCCGCTCACCTTTGCGTCGGCTTATGACTTGTCGGTTGTGCCGCTGTTTGTGCTGATGGGTGTGATCGCCGCCCATTCTGGCATGGCGCGCGAACTGTTCCGCTCGATCAACATCATGTTCAGCGGACGGCGCGGCACGCTCGCCACGGCCACTGTCGGCGCCTGCGCAGCGCTCGGCGCGATTTCCGGCTCCTCGGTGGCGATGGTCGCGACCATGAGCCACGTCGCTATCCCTGAGATGCGGCGCGCCGGTTATGACGAGCGGCTGGCGCTTGGCGCCGTGGTGGCGGGCGGCACGCTCGGCATTCTGATTCCGCCATCGGTGATGCTCATCTTCTACGGGTTGACCGCGGTGCAGTCTATCCCGCAGCTGTTTGCGGCCGGCATGATTCCGGGAATTTTGCTGGCGGCGTTGCAGATCGGCGTCATAAAGATCGCCACATGGCTCAAGCCGCATTGGGCGCCGGTGTCGCCGCGCCTGCCGTGGCGCGAACGGCTGGCCGCCTCGGTCGGCATGTGGAAGCTGCTGTTCATTTTCGCGCTGTCGATCGGCGGCATCTATGCCGGCTGGTTCAGCCCAACCGAGGCCGCCGCCGTTGGCACCTTCGTCACCATTTTGATCGCGGCTCTTGGCCGGCAATTGACGCTGCCGCGCCTAATCAATTCGCTAGTCGAGGCCAGCCGCACCACGGCCATGCTGTTCTTCATCCTGCTTGGCGCCATCATGTTCAGCTACTTCGTGGTGCAGACGCAGATCGCCACCGGGCTCGCCGCCTGGGTGGTTTCGCTGGGGCTACCGCCGGTCATCGTGATGATCGTCATCGTGGTGTTCTATATCGTCCTCGGCAGCTTCCTTAAATCGCTGACAATGATCATCATCACCGTGCCGGTGTTTGCGCCGTTGGCGCAGAACCTCGGCTATGACCTGATCTGGTTCGGCGTGCTGCTGGTGGTGCTGATCGAGGCCGGGCTGATCCACCCGCCGATGGGCATCAATCTGTTCGTGCTGCAATCGCAGCTGGCCGACGCCAAGCTCGGGCAGATGTACATTGGCAGCGCGATGTTCCTTGTGGCAAACGCGATCCTGATCGCGCTGCTGATCGCATGGCCCGACATCGCGCTCTGGCTGCCGCATGTCCTGTACTGAGGATGTCCCTATCGCAAATAAAAGCCGATAGAATATTCGGAAAGGACAATCAGGATCTCAGCCAGCAATGAAGCTCTTGATCGGAATAAACCGACCAACGCCGATCAAACTAGGCTGCAACTTTCCCTCATAGAATAGAAAGATTGCGTGATTCTGCATCAGTTGCCAGCCCGATTGGCTTACGGGGACAGCGAGCGCTATTGCGCCGCCACCGCTTGCTGAACGGATTGGCCGAGCCGCGGTAGGCCCAACAGCAGGATTTCCGTTTCCGTCGCTGCGGCGAAAGCCGGGTCGTCGCCCTCCTCGCACATGACAGTGGTGAGACGTCGGTAGGGTTCGCCAGCGACCTGCCCTTCGCCCTTGAGCACGACATAAACGCTGCGGCCGTGGGCGCGATATTTTGCTTGCGGGTCGAGCTTGAGAAAAGCGGTCTGGTTACGCCGCTCGGTGAACGAGCCCATCAGCTTGTCGTAGACGCCAAGACTTCCCTCAACCGGCACCCAGTCGAAGTTCTGCGGATTCATCATAATCGGATCGTTGTAGCGCGGCGCAGGATACGCCATGGGCCGCTTGTTCACGTTTTCCCAGACCGCCTGATAGCTGTCGACGTTGCGTTTGCCCTCCACGTCGTCGTTACGCCGATAGACGCCCTTCTCGAAGCGCCCGAAATTTTTCAGCTCCGCGGTGCTCGCCTCCATCTGTTCCTGGGTCATGTAGCCTGAGCCGCTGGCGCCACCGAACTGCAGCACCAGCGTGAGGGACACCACGGCCGAAGTCTGCGGGCCGTAGCGCGTGCCTTCCGGAAAATAACCGATGGTGCCCGGAACCATCTTGCCGTTGCGGTCGAAGTCGAACTCGCCTTCGACCTGGTAACGGATCTGATCGAAATTGTGCATGTGGCGCGGCGAGAAGAAATCGCTGGTCGTGCGCACCAGCTCCAACGCGAAATTGCCGGGCGTGCCTGGCTCGCCGGTCATCAGCTTGCGGTGGATGAACTGGCCCTGGCGGTGCTGAAACTGCCGGACAACTTCTTTGACGGTGTCGCCTTGGACGATCTTCATAAGCGTCGCCTCCGTGGCTCGCGTTTCCCGATCGAAGGCTATTCGAGAACAGTTGGATTATCAACGGCGGCGGTGTAGCCTTTCAAAAACTCCAACAGCCCCGCCGCCCCATATCCGAGCACGGGAATTAGTTTGGAAGCGAACGATTTAGGGCCGCAGAAGGCCTTGGGTCCGGGAGGACAACATGCGTATCGTCAATAGCACGCTTGCATTCTTTGCAATCGCGGCTGCGCTGGTGGCGACACCGGCGACCGCCGCAAAACTGACTGTTACCCAATACGGCCGCATCATCGCGACACTGCCTTGGGCTGTGGCGCTGGAAAAAGGTATGTTTAAGGAAGCCGGTCTCGACGTTGACGGCATCACCGCCGGTTCCGGCGGCGGCACGTCGCTGCGCAACCTGCTCGCCAGCGAATTGCCGATCGGAGAAGTTTCGACCTCGGTCGTTCTCGCCGCGGCGAAGACGGGCGTAAATCTCAAAGTCATCTACGCGGCATCCAACCATATCGGCGAACTGGCCTGGGCGGCGAAACCCAACTCCGGCCTTAAAACGATCAAGGATCTGGTCGGCAAGAAGATCGCCTTTACCAATCCCCGCTCGACGACGGAAATGATCGTGCGTTACGCGCTCAAAAAGGAAGGGCTGACCGACAAGGTGCAGGCCCTGCCGCTCGGCGGACTGGGGCCGGCGCTGACCGCACTGTCGCAGGGCGCGGTTGCCGCGGCGCCGCTCAACGATCCGCGCATGACGCTGCATCCCGAGGATTATCACATCCTGTTCTACGGTTGGCAGTACTATCCGAAATTCTCCTGGTCGGTCGGCGTGACCACCAAGGAATTCGCCGAACAGCACCCAGAAATCGTCCGCAAGATTGTGGCCGTCCACCGCAAGGCGGTGGAATATATCTACGCCAATCACAAAGAAGCGGCGGAGGTTTATGCTAAAGTCTGGAATATAAAGCCCGACCAGGCGGAAGCTATTCTGCCGAAATATTACGACTGGCATCATTGGAATGCCGGCGATTTCTCGAAAGAGGGACTCGATGCCGTTGTCGAGGGCCTCGAATCGGTCGGCGAAATCAAAGGCCCCGTCGATTGGTCGAAGCTCATCGACCAGCAATATCTCGACAAGGATCTGCAGCGGTCTCTATGAGCGTGCTTGCCGCCCGGTCTCCGATGGAGAAGACGGCGCGCGCAGCGGCAAGCGCCAACGACGGCGTGCACATCGCGCTGCGCGGCATTTCGCAGACCTACCCGGCGCGTGCCGGCCATCCGCCGGTGCATGCGCTCGGTCCGATCGATCTCGATTTCCGGCGCGGCGAATTCGTCGGCATCGTCGGCCCGTCCGGCTGCGGCAAGACGACATTGCTGGAAATCGTTGCAGGCTTGGTCACACCGACGCAAGGCACGGTCGCATTGAACGGCGCCGCGATCACTGGAACGGTCGCCACGGGGATCGGCGTGGTGTTCCAGGAGGACGCATCGTTTCCCTGGCTCAATGTCTGGGACAATGTCGCGTTCGGCGTCCGCCGCGCCGGTCTCGGAAGCTCTGAGATTGCGCAGCGGGTCGACGATGCCCTCGCCTTCATGGGGCTTACGTCATTTCGCAATGCCTATCCATCGCAGCTCTCCGGCGGCATGCGGCAAAGGGTCTGCATCGCCCGTACGCTTGTGCTGCGCCCGCAGATCATCCTGCTCGACGAACCGTTCGGCGCGCTCGACCAGCAGACGCGATTGTTGATGGGTGAGGAGCTGTTGCGGCTGTGGCGCGCGACTGGCGCGACGGTAATGCTGATTACGCATGCACTCGATGAGGCCGCGCTGCTCTCGGACCGCGTCGCCGTGATGTCGGCGCGACCGGGGCGATTGATTGACATTCTCACCACCGGCTGGCCGCGCGAGCGCGATTCACAATTGGTCGCCAATCCGGAATTCGGCGCGTTCACCGCGCGGCTGTGGGCAATGCTGCGCGAGGAATCGCGAAAGGCGCTGGGCACCACATGAGTCGCGTGCGCATCTGGCAGATCGGACTGTTCGTAGGCGTCGTTGTCGTCCTCGAACTGCTTTGCCGCATCGGCGTCATCGACCGCCTCACCATGATCCCGCCGTCGCAGATGCTCGTTGCATTGATCAACCTGCCGGCAAGCGCCGGCTGGTTCTGGCCGGACGTGCGTTACACGTTGGTCAACATCGGCGCCGCGGTCGCCATCTCGGTGGTCGGCGGTTTTCTCATCGAACTCACCGTTCACGCACTGCCGCGCCTGCGCCGCGTAGTCGATCCGATCCTCACCTCATATTATTCGGTGCCGACGTTCGTCCTATATCCGTTGCTGATCGTCTTTTTCGGCATCGGGCCGGCGTCGCTGGTCGTCATGGGCGCGCTATTCGGCATCGTCGCCATGATCGTCTCGACGATCGCCGCCATCGATCGAGTTCCGCGGGTGCTGCTGAAAGTCGCGCGCGTTTCACACCTTGGGCCAATCAGGACGGCGCTGCTGATGAAGCTGCCGGCTGCGGCGCCGCATTTGATGACGGGGCTGCGGCTGGCGGTGGCCTACAGCATCATTGGCATCATCGCCGGCGAATTCATCCTGTCAACCGCAGGCATCGGACGACGCGTGGCGCTGGCGTACAACGATTTCGATAATCCCACCATGTACGCGCTGCTCGTTCTGATCCTAGGCTTTGCCGCGGGCCTGAATGCCCTGCTCGGCGCATTGGAGCAAGCGGTGCACCGCCGCTGGTATCGCGCATGACTGTACGCCCCCGCATATTCGATTACGCGCTGCTCGTTGCCGGCGTCTTGATCGCCTGGGTGCTGCTGTTCCAATGGGCCGGACCTGAGGCGCTGTCGCCGCCTGTCCCAACTTTCCGCCGTATCGGCGAATTTCTCATCAGCGCGCGTTTCTGGGACCATGTGGAAGCAACCGGTATGGCCTTTGCCTATGCCTGCCTCATCGCGCTCGCCGGCGGATTGGCGGTCGGATTTGTCCTCGGCGCCAACCGCTTTGCCGGACAGGTCGGCGAGCCGATCCTGACGACGCTCTACGCCATCCCGAAGATCACACTTTATCCGGTCATTCTGCTCATCTTCGGACTGGGCATTTCCGCCAAGATCGCCTTCGGCGCCATCCATGGATTCTTTCCGGTCGCCTTGTTCGCCATCGGCGCCATTAAGAACACCAGTCCTGTCTTCATCAAGACGGCTCGGGTGATGCGGCTGTCACCGTTGCAGACCATTCGCACCGTGCTATTTCCGGCCGCAATGCCGGAGATCGTCACCGGGCTGCGTATCGGCTTCTCGACCACGCTGCTGGGAACGCTGATCGGCGAGCTGTTTGCGTCCGACCGCGGCGTCGGCTTCATCCTCATCCGCGCCATGGAAGCGAATCAGGTGACAGACATCATGGCGCTCACGCTGCTGCTGTTCGCCTTTGCTGCCGGCGCCAACGCGGCGTTGCTGGCGATCGAGCACAGAATTCATCGGCGCTGAACGCATAAGCAATCGACGGAAAGCAAGAGGAACAGGACATGACATCTGCGGTGAAAGTCCCATATCGCGTCAATCTGGCCGACCTGCCGGAAATGCATGTGACGCCGCCCAGCCAGGACGCGCCGTCCACGCTGAGCGTGAAGATGGCCTACGGCACCGATACCGGCATCATGGTGGCGCAACGCTACAAGGGCTATCACTCGCGCCCGCACAAGCACGATTCCGAGCAATGGAACTACGTGCTCGACGGAGAGATCTGGTTCTTTATCGACCAGCACGGCTTCCGCTGCGTGAAGGGCGACATCGTGCGGGTGCCGCGCAACCTGGTACATTGGACCTGGGTGCGGGCGGAGAAAGGCTGCCTGATGGTGGAGACGCACACACCGCAACTGACCGGCGATCCCGATCTTGCCAAGCGCGCGTATTCGATGGGCCTGCCCGGCGAGGATGTCGATGCGGCAAAGGGCGTCAACAATCTCTGGGTTGATTATCCGCAAGCCCAGGAGATTGAGCGCCGCGCCCTGTCGGACGACCCAGATAATAGGTAGAGCAGCCATACTCTTCTAGAGGAAGCGCGTAGCCAGATTTACCTGCGTTTTTATCCTGTCCTTTCCGAAAATCACACGAGAGCCGGCCCCGGACATTCCATAACCGTTCATTCCGCGAACCTGGCTCCTATGGCCAATGCCATGCCAGCACCGAAGCCATAAAATCCGACATCGACAGTAATTGTACGATACCGTCAGCACTCACCGAAAGCGCGATGGCGCCAATGAGCGAGAGTACCGTTCCCCAAATGACCCATCCGCCAAAGACTTCATGGTGAGGGTTGAGGAGCCAACCGAAATAGATACGGAAGACGAGCGACAAGCGCTGGATTGGCGACACTACGCTCACCGGCGCAATCGCCAGCGCCATGTAACGGAACATTTGTGAAAAGCCGACGGCTATGCCCGAAAGCACGAACCATTTGCCTGAAGTGGAATCGAGCGACTTGCACCTTTGCCATTGGCCCGGCAGCAGTAGGACCAAAGCGATACCAAACATTGCCGCTACATAGGACACGAAGACGCCGGCAATCCCCGCGGCGATGCTTTTATTAGCGAATGCCATGCCGATGAGGATCGGGCTGATACCAAACCCGAGCGACGACAGCAGCGCGTAGAAATAACCTTCCGCGTATTGCGGATTGAAGACATTGACGCTCGGATCCGTCGCAGGCGCGTTGCGCTTTAGCGTTAGGACTGGCCCGAGAAATACCAGAACAATGCCAACGATACGCAAGATAGTAAGTTTTTCGCCCAGCCAAAACACCGCCAGTACGAGCGTGATGACAAGACTGAACTGTTGCAGCGGCGCCACCAGATTGGCGCCTATCGCTTTGGTCGCGCGGTAGTTGCAATAACGGGCCCAGGCGAAATGAATGACACCGGCAAGCGCCAAGAGCCCGATGCTTCGCCAGGAGAAGCCGGCAAGCAGTTGAAAGCCGCCGGTCACCAGCATCGCAATGACAAAGACTGGCAGCGCCACCGGTAGACTGATCGCTACCGCCTGCAACACTGTCCCAGTCAGCACCCCCCGGCGAACGCTGGCATTGGCGTAGGCGAAAGTGAAGGCTGACAGAAGCGACAGCAGGCCGCCGATCATTCATGAACTCCGGTCATGAACAGCAGCGGCAGGTCATTGCCCAGGCGACACGCTCTTCCTCGGTCATCGCCGACACCGGATGGCCGTGACCATGATCATGTGCCGGTATCGGAACAAACTCGGATTCCGAGATCGGCTGATCGACGGGCAGACCCAGCTTGCTCATTTCGGTGCGTCGCGCGGCGGTTGCGGCGCGGTCGATGGCGCCGTCGACGCCGATCACGGCACCGTAAATCTCCTCGGTGGCGGCCCGGCTGACATAGCCGCAGCGCAAATCATTCTCGAGGCTGCCGAGATCGCGCTCAAGCGGCGAACCGTAACCGCCGCCGCCGCCCGAGCGCAGGATATAGGCGTCACCCGGCTTCAGTGTCTGATTGAATGCCTTGCCATTGGGGAAATGCGTCTCCTTGTCCTTGCCAGCGCGATGCACCGCGACCGAATTGCCCGCGCCGGAGTGACCGCCGCTCAAGCCCCACGGCTTGCACTTGACGCGGTCCATCTGCGAGGAGAAGCGGATATCGTGACGCGCCTGCACCACTTGCTCGGTGCCGAGGCCGCCGCGGAACCGCCCCGCCCCGCCAGAGTCCTGTCTTAGCGTGTAACGCTCAACCAGCAGTGGATACTTGGCTTCCACTTGCTCGGAGGGACCGTTGTGCGTATCGCCGTCATTGATGGCAATGGTGGCGCTCATGCCGTCGCTGTTGTGCTTGGCGCCCCAACCACCGCCGATCAGCCCGCCGGTGTAGATGTAAAAGGAATTGTCCTTCGGTTTGCGGCCATTGATGCGCGCGACCACGAGATCAGCGTGGTGCCCGGCGATCACCTGGTCGGGCAGCGCCGGCGCCAGCGCCTTGAATATCGTATCGACGACCGTCATCGGGTACGTCATCCACATGCGCATGGCGGCGGGCTTCACCGCGCTGACGACGCGCCCGGGCGGCAGCACAATATCGAGCGCGCGAAATTGCCCGTCGTTGATCGGCATATCGAGCGGCGATGTCAGACACTTGAACGCGACCTGGCAGCTCGACCGGCCAGCGGTCTCACCCGAATTGTAGAAGCCGCCGACCTGCTTCGAGACCTCGGTCAAGTCGACGGTCATACGATTGCCCTTGACCTCGACCCGCACCCGGATCGGCACTCGCGTACCGACGCTGATACCGTCGTCATCCATGAAGGACTCGGCTTCGTAGACGCCATCGGGAATTGCGGCTACACGTTCGCGCGCGCGTGCCTCGCTTTGGTCCATGATCGCGTCGATACTGGCGAGGACACGATCTCGGCTATATTTTCGGATCATGTCGAGGAAGCGCTTTTCGCCGGTATTGACCGCGGCGACCTGGGCGCGGAAGTCGCCCATCGCGCGTTCCGGCAATCGCACGTTCGCCTTGATGATGTCGACCAGTTCCTCGTTGATCTTACCCTGGCGGTAGATCTTGACGATGGGCATCTGCAGCCCTTCGGAGAAGATGTCCGTGGTCGAACCGTCGAGCGTCCCGCCCACGTCGGGCCAATGCGCCATGCAGCAGGAAAACGCCACCAGTTCGCCCTCGTGGAAGACCGGCACGGTGAAAGTCATATGATTGAGGTGGCTACCGGTGATGTAGGCATCGTTGGTCAACAGGATGTCGCCCGGCTCGATATTCTCCCGGCCGAAATGTGCAAGCTTGGCTTTCACCGTGTCGCTCATGCCGCGGATGAACATCGGCAGGCCAAGACCGATCGAAATCGTATTTCCTTCCGCGTCGAACAGACCGACGGTGAAGTCGAGCGCTTCGTAGATAATCATATTGTAGGCGGTGCGCATCAGATTTGTCTTCATCTCCTCGGTCGCGGCGATGAGACCGTTGCGCACAATTTCGGTGATTACCGGATCGACGGTGGAGGCTAGATTGGCGGCGCCTTTTTCAGTGACGGCGTCCATGCTCAGTTCCTCCAAATCTCGATAAGCAGATTGCCGAAGGCGTCAACCTCCAGGACATCCTTCGGATGCACGACCGTCGTAGATGCGTGCTCCTCGATCAACGCTGGCCCCACAATACGGTTGCCAGCTTCGAACAATTTGCGGTCGTAGGTCGGCGTCGAGACCATGCCGGCACCGGAGAAGTAAACCGGCCGCTTGCCGCGGAACGCAGCATCTGGACCCGCAATGCCGGTTTTGAGCCGGTCGAACGGAGGTTTCGGCATCATACCGATGGTGGCGGAGCGCAGACTCACGATCTCCGCCTTCTCCTGCGGCGCGGCATAGCCGTAGCGCGTTTCGTGCACGACATCGAACCGCTTCTTGATGCCGTCGCGATCCTGCGCTTTAAACAATTCAAGCGGAATGTCGACAGTGACGGCATGCTCCTGACCGACATAACGCATGTCGGCACCACGCTGGATTGCCAGGTCGGCCACGGTGTCACGCCCGCGCGCAATGTCTTCGGCGCCCTGTTTTTCCATCGCGGTATAAAGCGCTTCCATGTCATCGAAAGATGCTTCAGCCAAGGGCTTGAACCACGTGTTGACGAAGTCGCGCCGCAGGTCGGCAAACAGCATGCCGTAGGCCGAGAAATGGCCAGGCGCGTGCGGGATGACAACTTTGCCGATGCGCAGCTCGCGCGCGATCATCGCAGCATGTAGCGGGCCGGCGCCGCCATAGGCGATCAGGGCGAAATCGGCGGCGTCAAGGCCGCGCTCGGTGGTAACCCAGCGCACCATGTGCGACATCTTGGTGGCGGCAATGCGCAATATTCCGTCGGCAGCTTCGAGCGGATCGAGTCCGAGCGGCTTGGCAACCTTGGCATCAATCGTCGCACGCGCAGCATCGAGATCAAGCTTCATCTCACCGCCAAGAAAGTGGTCGGGCGCCAGCCGTCCGAGCACCAGATTACAGTCGGTTATGGTCGGCTCGGTGCCGCCCTGCCCGTAACAAGCGGGTCCCGGCTGCGCGCCGGCGCTTTCCGGGCCGACACGCAACGCGCCGCCCGCCTCGACGCGCGCAATGCTGCCGCCGCCGGTCCCGACTTCCTGAATGTCGATCATGGGAATCTGCAGCGGCAGACCGGTGGCATAACCGCCGATCAACGCGCCACCCGTCATCAATACCTTACCGTCGTGAATCACGCCGGCCTTGGCCGTGGTGCCGCCCATGTCGAAGGCAATGGCATTCTGCAGTCCGATATTGTCGCAGAGCGTCCTGCTGCCGATGACGCCGGCCGCCGGTCCGGATTCCAGCATGCGGATGCAGGACGACCGCGCCTCGTCGACATCGAACAGACCGCCGGTCGACTGCACGATCAGGAAGTTGCCGCCGAAACCGGTTTCCTTCAGATGGCCATCCATCTCAGTGAGATAGCGGCGTACGCGCGGTCCAACATAGGCATTGGCGGCGGCCGTCGAGGTACGCTCGTATTCCCGATACTCCTGAGACAACTCGTGCGATGCGGTCACAAACAGATCGGGGAATGCCTCCTCGACCGCCTGTTTGGCGCGACGCTCGTGATCCGAATTGCGGTAGGAGTGCAGGAATAGGATGGCGATGGCGTTGGCGCCGCGCTTGACCGCTACGCTCGCGGCCGCGCGCACCTCGTCCTCATCGAGCGGGATCAGGACCTTGCCCTCGGCGTCGACGCGTTCGCGGATTTCGAAACGCATGTCGCGTTCGATCAACGGCACATGCTTGCGGAAGAACAGATTGTAGGATTCTGGCCGATTGACGCGGCCGATTTCGTAGATGTCGCGGAAGCCTTGCGTGGTCAGCAGCGCCGAGCAGGCGCCAGTGCGCTCCAGGATCGTGTTGATAGCCACGGTAGTGCCGTGCAGGAACAGCTTTGCCGACGCGAACTCGGCGTCTGCTTTGCCGACACCGGTCTCAATGCCGGTCACTAGCCGCGATGGCGTCGTCAGTGTCTTGCCGAGTCGCAGCCGGCCCGTCCGCTCGTCGAAAGCGGCAACATCGGTAAAGGTGCCGCCGACATCGGCCGACAATCGCAGCGTTCTTACAGTCCCAATAGCCACTCTCTTTACTCCGTCATTTTTGTCAGTCAGCCGGTCATCAGGCGATCGGCCGGAAGGTCGGTAATGAAACTGTGCGCGGCGGCGTGCACGATGAACAACGGCAGCTTCGCGGCTTGCGCCGCCGACTGCGGCGTCACTCCGCAGGCCCAAAACACCGCGGTCTGATCGACGGGCAATGGCGGCACCACGCCTCCGAACATCGGATTGGCGAGATCGGCCCCAATGCCGGCCGGATCGCCGATATGGATCGGCGCGCCGTGATTGAAGGGAAAGCGCGAGGTCACCTGCACCGCGGTGATCGCCTGCTGCGGCGTCAGCCAGCGCATGGTGACAATGAGGTCGCCGCGGAATGGTCCCGCCGGCTCGGTCGGCTGGTTGGTGCGCAAGACCCACCGGTTGCGGACGGTCGGCACACCGACGCGCTCGAGCGCCGCATCGAAAGTGATACCCGAGCCGATCAGGAAAGCGACCAGATCGTCGCGCCAAAGGTCACCGATCTCGGTGCGATCGGGCTGACGCTCGCCGTCGATAAATACGGAATAGCGGGCGCAGTCGGTACGCAGGTCGGCCTTCGGCGCGAGCTTATGCGGCACCGGATCGCCTGGATCGGTGACTTCCAGCACTGGACAGGCGCGCTGGTTGCGCTGGCAGTAGAGCATGAAATCGAAGGCGTAAGTCTTCGGCAGGATGGCCAGATTGCATTGCACGAAGCCCGGCGCCAGACCGCGACTGGTGCCGGTGATGCTGCCGTCGCGGATCGCCTGGCGCACATGCCGGCTTTCGAGGATGGCGTTCGAGTTCATGCCGCCTCTCCCAGCTCGACTTCGTAGATCTGCGCGTGGCCGCTGCGGTCCGACGTAAAGACCACGTGCGTGCCGTCCGGCGAAAAGCGCGGGTGCGGATGGGTGTGCTGCCGCGCTTCAACGGCCACTGGCCCGTCGTTGTAAGGAAACGGGCCACCCCAATGTGCGCCTTCGGAGCTTGCTTCACTTTCGCACAAGAGCACCGGCTCGCCGACCAGCGGGATCAAATGCAGACCACGATCGGGGAAATTGGTGTCGCAGACGAAGCGACTGCCGCGCCGGTCTGGGGACGCATGCCAGCTCGGAAAGTGATGCAGCCACGATACTTCGCCGCTGTCTACATCAATGAGGCGCATGCCGCGCGGCCAATCGACCAAGGCGATCGCGCGTCTGCCCGGCAGCCAGACTTCATGCGTGACCCATTGCATGCGGTCTTCTCGCGCGTAGACGCGGCGATTGTCGCTACCGTCGCGACGGACCGTCCATACCCGATCTGTCAACGGGCCGGCATAGAGAATGAGATCGTCGTCCTCCGGACAGAACTGGGGATGTCCGATGGTGTCACGCTCAAGGATGACGCGACTGCCGCCGCTTTCAGTATCGATCACGACAAAACGGCTGACTTTGCCAGCCTTGACCGGAATCGCCCACCAGCGGCCATCGGCCGACAAAGCCGTTGTGCCCATGGCAGCGCCCGCCATCCCCCCCTCGCGCATCTCGACTGCGCCGAAGTCTGCCAACTGCGTTTCCGAAAAATCGTCGAGATCGACGCGCCAAGCCCCGGTACCGGCGGTGAAATAAACGAAACGTCCGTCCGGCGAGGGATAGATCGACCACTCTGCCAAATCGGGCCGGTTCGTCGCCTGAATCAGGTCTCCGCGGCTGCGATCCTCGAAGAAGATCTGCGGCGCGCCACTCCGATGCGACACAAAGATCAACTTGCTGACGGCGCGGTCATAGGCCGGAACGAAGAAGAAAGGATGATGATGAATACTCGGATGTGCGGTCACCTGCCGCAACGTTCGCTTTGTCTTCGCATCGGTCAGCGTACGGCTTTCGGATTTAAAGGCACGGCCTTTCATGGCGCGCCTCCAAGCGACTTCGCACGCGCCGCACCCCCTGGCACGAG
Organism: uncultured Alphaproteobacteria bacterium; assembly: GCA_963828695.1. Taxonomy (GTDB): domain Bacteria; phylum Pseudomonadota; class Alphaproteobacteria; order Rhizobiales; family Xanthobacteraceae; genus Pseudolabrys. The sequence continues at coordinate 2,166,924 of CAWHFS010000002.1, forward strand.
CGACAAGAAGCTCGCGGCCGGAAATCGCCAGTTGAGGGCGAGAAAACCGCAGCCCGCGACGTTGCCGGCCCACCACAGCGAGGTGCCGGTCGGCGCCACGATCGCCGCCACCCCGCAGCCCATCAGAAAGATGCGGTCCGGCCAGGAAAGGTTGCGGCGGAAGTAGCCGGTCAGGCCGACGGCCCACAGCCCTGTCGGCACGAATAAGCCGAGTGAGGCAACGATGATGTTGAAGGGAGTCCCTTCGAACAGCAATGATTGGTCGGCAACGAACGCGAAGGGGATGAGGAAAGCGACGAAGCTCATCTGGAAGGCGTACCAGCCGGTGGTCCAAGGGCTGGTGCGCGCGAGACCCGCGGCGGCGTAAGCCGCGAGCGCCACCGGCGGCGTCACCATCGACAGCACGCAATAATACATGACGAAGAAATGCGAGGTCAGCGCCGGTAGGCCGAGCTTTTGCAAGGCCGGCGCATAGAGCACGGCGCCGATCACATAGGCCGCTACTGTCGGCAAACCCATGCCCATGACGATGCAGCCGGCGATAATGAGCAGGAGCGATCCGGCGAGCGTGCCACCGCCGACCGACACCAGTCCGGCGGAGAATTTCAGTGCCAAATTCGATTGAATGGCGATGGCGATGATGATGCCGATGGCGCCGATCGGCACGGCGATCTCCGCCGCCTGCCGACCAATGTCGCGCACAACCTCAAGCACGCGCCCGGGGCCGAACCAATCTCGGCGGCGCATAAAAGCAACCGGCACGCAGGCGATGGTCGCGTACATCGCCGCGGTCTGCGCCGAGTAGTCGGCCACCATGCAGCCAATTAGAATGAAAGGCGGTAAGAGGAGATGCAGCCGCGGCAGCAAAGGATCAATCTCATCGACGGCCTGCGCCGGCAGCGTGCCGGTGCCCGTCTTGCGCGCACTGAGATCGACCAGGATGAACAATGCGACGTAATAGGCGATGGCCGGAATGACGCCGGCCAACGCGACGCGTGAATATGGAACGCCGAGCAGCTCCGCCATCACAAAGGCAGCCACGCCCATGACCGGCGGCATTAGTTGTCCGCCGGTAGAAGCAATGGCTTCGGTCGCAGCGGCACGCTCGGCAGGAACGCCGGATTGCCGCATCAAGGGAATCGTGAACACACCGACAGCCGCGACATTGGCGACCGCACTGCCGGTGATGGTACCCATGAGGCTAGAGCCGACGACCGCCACCTTCTGGCTACCGCCCGTCGCGCGGCCGACCAGCCGGATGGCAAGATCTATGAACAGCCTGCCGCCGCCGATGGCGGCATAGACCACACCGAAGGCGATAAAATAGAAGACGAAGGTGACTGAGGTTTCGGTGGTGACGCCGAAAATGCCGCTCGTCGTCAACATTAGGATCTCGACGTATTCCTGCAGACCGAAGCCGCGAAAACCGGCAACGGGAATGAGGAAGCCGAGCGCACCGTAAGCGAGAAAGCCGAGAATCACCCAGACCAGAATCCATCCGGTCGTGCGCCGGACGCCTTCAAGCAGTAGCAGGACCAGAATGATGCCGAAGATTGTATCGGAGGTGAAAACGGCCGAAACGTTCTCGATGCGGCTCTGGATTCTATCGAAGGACTGCCAATAGTAGATCGTAAAGCCAACCACAGCGGTAAGGATCGCGCCGTCGACGGCCCATGTGGCCCAGCGCGGTAGCTTGTCCTGCCGCAGCGGATTCCACAGGAACACCAGCAGCAATGCCAGCACCAGGTGGACCGGCCGGTCAACGAGCGGCGGTTGCGGATGAACTAGAATCCAATATTGAAAGACGACCAGCAAAAGGCCGACCCACAGTCTTATGTCTCGAAATATCCGCAGGTCGACGGACATCGGTTTCGATCTCGACGGGGACGATAAAGCGGACGGCCGGGTGCCGGCCGTCCGCGCAGCGATCACATCATGCTATGTTCTTTGTAGTACTTGGCGGCACCCGGATGCATCGGGATGCCGGTATTCTCTTTCTTCGCCGCATCTTCCGGCTTGAAAGCCCCAAAGGCGGGATAGGCCTTCACCAGGTCGGCCCGTTTGTCCATGAAGGTCTTGACGATCTTGTAGGCGACATCGTCGGGCAGATCATCGCGCGCGATCAGTTCGGTGCCGAAGTCGGCACCCCAGGTCGGTCCGTTCTGGCCCTTGAACCAGGCGGGGAACTGCGCCGGCTTGAGGCCGTTCTCCGATAGCTTCTTACGCGCCTTCTCGGAGAGATCGACAAAGCGCACATTGCCGGTGAGCGACACCTCGGTGATCATCGGATGTCCTTTGAGCACGGTATCGAGCAGAATGTCGGCACGGCCTTCGCGGACAATGCCGGGAATCTGCGCCGGGTTAACCTGGATGATCTCGCCGCCATTGGCTTTCACCTTGGAGCGATCGAGCCCATAGGCAGCAAGGATCATGTCGACGGTCGGTGGCACATTGGAGCCCTGCGGCTTCATGACGATGCGCAGCGGCTTACCGGAAGAGAAAATCTTGTCCATGTTGTCGAGGCCGGTCTTTTCGATAAAATCATTGCGCACCATCATCGCCATGTAGACCGGGTTGAGGCCGCCGATCAGCGCGCGAATGCGCGTCGCTTTCTTGCCGTTATAGAGCTCTTCGCCGTTCATCGCCCAGACGGATGTCGCAACGTTAGACATGGCGATTTCGGCCTTGCCCTGCTCTACGACCATGGGATTGGCGACGCCGCCGCCCCGTGCAATGACTTCGACATCGCTGCCAGGCAGCGCTGGCTTCAGCGCCTGTGCAATCGCAGCACCGGCTACGTACCAACCCGAGCCGATTGGCATCGTACCAATGCGAACCGTGTCGCCGGCCGACGCGACGCTAGCTACGGCAAGCGCGACGACGAGCGTGGCCGCACCAATGACTTTTTTCATTCCCATTTTTTCCTCCGCTTTCTCGTTGTGGAAGTTCTCTACGCAATCGCTGAAACAGTACCGCTGGTCTGGATGATGCGGGCGATGTCCTTTGCGGCGCGCTGGACCGGTTCCAGGGCGCGGCTCTTGAATTCCTTGACTGGCGCCCGAATGGCCGGTGCCGCCACACTGACTGCCGCAAGCGGATAGCCGTCGAGATCAAGCACCGGCGCCGCCAGAATGCGCAGGCCGCTGCCGAAATAGGAGTCGCGCAGCGCAAAACCGTTTTGACGCACGTCGGCGAGATCGCGCCTGATTTCTTCCTTGCCCATCGGCTTGTTTGGAAAAGTCTCCGAACGGGTCCGCATCGACAGCAGCCGTGCCAATTCGTCACTCGGCAGATAAGCCATGATCGCTTGGCCGATTGCGCTGCAATAGGCCGGGATCGTCGTACCGATGCGAATATCGACTCCGATGCGGGTCAGCCCCGCGCGGATACGATCGATATAGACGACGTCGGCGCCATCGAGCACGCCGAGGCTCGCTGCCTCGTTCAACTCGCCGACCAGCGAGCGCAGGATCGGACGCGCCATTTCGCGCAAATCGGCGCGGCCGATGGCGTGGAAGCCAAGATCGGTTACCTTTAAGGTCAGACGGAAGCGCCGGCTCTCCGGTACCCGGTCGACATAACCCAACATCACCAAAGTGTTGAGCATCCGGAAGCAGGTGCCGGGATCGAGCTTGGCAAGTTCCGCCGCTTCCGACAGCGTGAGTTCCGGCCTGTCGGCGGTGAAGGATTCGAGCACCCGGAGGCCCTTAGCGAGCGAGCCGACAAGATTGCGGCTGTCGGCGTCATTAGCGGCGCGCTTGGCACGTGCCGAAGCCTGCGCACCGCCGCCCGCCTTTTCGATCGCGTTTCCTCGTCCCACACTTTATCCGCTTTTCGGATTGCGAAAATATTTTCTAAATTAAACGCGCGGTGGGCCTGCAAGTCAACTGCCCCCGTAAGACAATGACTTGCGCATGCTGGGCTGAGTGGCAGCCCGACGATTTTTCCCATTAGCGCCATGAATTGAGCGCCGCGCCTGCTGGCTTCCCTTCGTCGACCAAAACACAGACACGCTCTGAATCATGGTCACACGCGACGAAAATTCGAATGGCATCGACCAGTGTAGGCGCGTTGACATTCCATAACCATTCAATATGCGAATCGACTGACGCGATCAGTCCGAGACAATAGGAAATATTAAGCTAAATACTGTTTTATAGTCACAATCCTGCAGTGTTGGCATGTATACTCATGCAATGGCTGGCAAGAATAGGTTCAACATCCCGACGCTAAGCCCAAAGGACCTTTGGCAAGAAATCGAGAATGAGGCCGGTCCGTTCGACCAGATTGATATCGATGGCATGAAACGAGCGCTTGAACTCGCGTTGGGCGAGGCCACCGTTCGTGGTGAAGGCGTTGTACGAGTACCTCCCCAAATTGCAAGACGGATGCTTGCTGACCTTACAGGGCACAAACACGGCCGATCACTTCGGCCCAAGCACCGCCCGCGGAAAAACTGGTGGCTGCGCCGGTGGGAGCAAACTGCCGTTGCTCAATTTGATCGTCGCCGGCGCGAACTGAAGACCGATGGCCTATCCGACGACGACGCTAATCAGCGGGCGGCGGAAGAGATAGCGGGCGGTTACTACGTGCGGCCGGCTACAATTATATCGTGGTGGGCAAATCCGAGCCGTCTTCAGCGCAAGTAATATTCAGCACTTTTCACGGATGGATTTGAAACCTCGTTGTGACTATTGGTCACCACGAGCAGGCAACCGTTGCCAAGGCGATCACGTGAAGCGCCTCGCCGGCGCACGGCAATCGGCCGATACGAATTGCCTCTCAGAATGGAAAATCTGCGGCTTTCGAGGACGACCGCGGCGATGCGCATACGTGATCTCAAGATTACGACCCGGCCGGTAACGGCTTTAAAGCCGTATGCGGGCAACGCGCGCGTGCACTCAAAGAGGCAAATCCGTCAGATTGCAGCGTCGATCAGGGCGTTTGGTTGGACTAATCCAATTCTCACTGACGCTGACGGAGTCGTCATTGCAGGGCACGGCAGGCTTCTGGCAGCGACGGCTATCGGCATCGACTGCGTACCCACGATCTGCATCGATGATCTGACCCAAGCGCAGAAGCGGGCCTACACCTTGGCCGACAACAAGCTGGCTGAGAATGCCGGTTGGGATCGCGAACTCCTAGCACTCGAATTGCACGATCTTTCCGAAATTGACCTCGGTTTCGACGTGACCGTCACTGGGTTTGAGATGGGTGAGATTGATCTTCTGATTGGTGGGCCGGACGAGGAGGCGGATACCGGTGCGGACCAATTGCCAGCGGGCAATCTCGGCGAGCCGGCCGTCACGCAACTCGGAGATCTCTGGCAGTTAGATCGGCACCGCCTGCTGTGTGCGGACGCCACACAACCGGCATCCTTTGAAAAGCTTCTTGCTGGTGAGCGGGCGGAAATGGTGTTCACCGACCCGCCCTACAATGTGCCGATCGACGGTCACGCTTCAGGCCTTGGGACGTTGCAGCATGCCGATTTCGCGATGGCCTTCGGTGAAATGAACGAGGCCGACTACACCGCGTTTCTAAAAAACATCCTCGGGTCATTAGCTGCACAAAGCCGTAACGGCGCGATCCACTTCGTCTGCATGGATTGGCGCCATGTCTACGAGTTGTTGACGGCGGGTCGGAATATCTACTGCGAGTTCAAGAACCTTTGCGTATGGACGAAGTCCAATGGGGGCATGGGCTCGTTCTACCGTTCACAGCATGAGCTGGTGGCCGTCTTCAAGAACGGCTCTGCACCACACATCAACAATATCGAGCTGGGCCGGTATGGGCGGAACCGATCTAACGTATGGGCTTATGCCGGGATGAACAGCTTTGGTGCCGAGCGCGAGGAAGCGCTGGCGATGCATCCGACGGTTAAGCCGGTCCGGCTGGTCGAGGACGCAATCCTCGACTGCTCGAATCGGGGAGGAATTGTGCTCGATGCATTTAGTGGCTCAGGCACGACGCTCATCGCCGCGCAGCGCGCCGGTCGGCGCGGCTTTGGTATCGAAATTGAACCGCGCTATGTGGACGTGACGCTCAAACGTTTTCAGGCATTGACCTCGATCGAACCGCGGCATGTGCAAAGCGGTCTAACGCTCACGAATCTCGCTAGAGCGCGAAAGCAAAAAATGAAACCTCCCACCTGCACCAATGGCAAGAAGAAAACGGGACGGATGAATTCCACCTGACCGAGATGGCAGCGCTATGAGACAATCAAAGAAGCGACACTCCGAGACTGATGCTAGCGACTACCAAATCGGCTATGGCAAGCCCCCGAAGCACAGCCAATTCAGGCCGGGTCAATCCGGCTTCCGCAGGGGCCGGCCAAAGGGCGCGCGCAACTTCAAGACTGACGTCAAGGCCACGTTGAAGGCGCCGGTGAGGCTGACCCGCGATGGTCAGCCGAGAAGTGTATCGACACAGGAAGCCATGCTCCTTCGACTGCGGGAAAAGGCGCTCGGCGGTGACGGCCGCGCCCTCGATCGCTTGATCCAGCTTGCTCAAGTTTATGGTGAGGACGACCTGGCCACTGCCGCAGCTGTCTTATTCACCGAGGACGAAAACGTGCTTCAGCATTACCGCATGCGCGTGCTGACTGGGGCAACGGCAGTGACGGATTTGGCCCCGAACAACGGCCAATCATCCGAATGCCGAGATTCAAGAAGGCCGACCGCGGCAACCGAAGCGGCTGAAACAACGCCAATAAAGCGAGTGCAGGTCAAGAGGTACCGACCCGCTGACCAAAAGCGCAGCACAAAGGGTTCGAACAAGTGACCCGACAAACCATCAGACTGAACGAGCAGAAGGTTCTGACTGCGGCGTTGCGCCAAGATCTCGGCACCTTCATTTTCAAGGTTTTTTCGACCGTCTCACCCGGGGACGCCTATCTCCACAACTGGCATGTTGATGCCGTCGTCCACGCACTCATGCAGGTCCATCATGGAAAAATGCGACGGCTCATTGTCACCCAGCCGCCTCGGTCGCTGAAGTCAATATGCACTTCGGTGGCATTCGTGGCCTGGTCGCTCGGGCACGACCCGAGCAAGCGATTTGCCTGCGTCTCCTACTCGCAAGAGCTTGCTGCAACGTTCGCACGCCAGTTCCGTGCGGTCATCACGAGCGCATGGTATCAGTCGCTTTTCCCGTTGGTTCGGCTCGTCAAGGACACCGAAACTGAATGCATAACTAGCAAAGGCGGTGGGAGATTTGCTGTGCCTGTCGGCGGCTCCTTCACTGGCCGCGGCGCTGATATCATTATTATTGATGATCCTTTGAAAGCTGACTCCGCTCAGTCGGAGAAGGCCCGCCGTTTGGTCAACGATTGGTATGCGACCACGCTTTTGTCCCGCCTCGATGACAAACAATCTGGCGCGATCATTCTCGTGATGCAGCGCCTCCATGAGGATGACCTCGCGGGCAAGCTGCTGAGCGAGATTGGATGGCACCACCTCGACCTGCCTGCGATTGCAGAAATTGATCAGAACATACCGATCGGACCCAACGCGAATCATCGCCGCAATAAGGGCGACGTCCTGCATCCGGCGCGTGAGCCAATGGCGCTTCTTGAGGAGATCCGACGCGAGATCGGTTCGCTCACTTTCTCGGCCCAATATCTGCAGCGGCCAGTTCCGCTCCAAGGCAATCTCATCAAGCGCGATTGGCTCAAATGGTATGAGGTCGCTCCGACCCGCGGCATCGGAGGGACAGTCGTGCAAAGCTGGGACGTCGCAAGTACCACCGCCAATACCGGGGACTGGTCGGTGTGCACCACTTGGCTAACGATCAAGCGGAATTATTATCTCCTCGACGTCTGGCGCGGGCGGCTTGAGTTCCCTCAATTAAGGCGCAAGCTGATTTCCCTAGCCTGCGAAAATATGCCCAATCGTGTGCTTGTTGAGCAGGCCGGTCCAGGACTGCACTTAATACAAGAGCTCGGTACGACCCCTACTCCCGGCGTGCCAATCCCGATCGGCATCAAGCCGGAGGGCGACAAGCTCGTGCGAATGGAAGCCCAATGCGCCCGCTTCGAAGCAGGGCAAGTTCATCTGCCCCGGGAGGCACCCTGGCTGAGCGAATTTCTCCACGAGATCTTCGCGTTTCCGAAGGGGCGCCATGATGATCAAGTCGACAGCGTGTCGCAGTTTCTGAATTGGGCGGAAGCACGCTACCGCTGGCAGCCGATGATCGGTGCAGCTCCGAAGATTTTTATAGGCGGCAGGGAATGGTCGCCGGGCGATCCTTGATGCCGAGCCGTCCCGCCACCCAAAAACGCCGGCAACATCGCTACAAAGATGCCATGGTAAGTTAGAGGTCATTTGTACTTCCGACAAATGACGTGCGGATAACGTCCATTATGGAACATTCCGCTGTTGCCCGAATGCCTTTGGTTTTTCTGGTAGGCCACCAAGATAGACTACGGGAATCTTGAACACCTTGTTAGGCGCGCCCAACGCGTATCGGGCAGCCGGCGGTCGGAAACGCATAAATTCAAAGCAAGTTTGTGCTTAGAAATGAGCCTTGGCGCGAGACTCATATGCTGATTCAATCGCTTTGATTCGGAATAAGGAAAAGTGATGGACGCCATACCGGAGCTCACGCGGGACGTTCTCGTAAGTATTCGACCATTTTATGCGTCCAAGATTCTTAACGGACAGAAGACTGTTGAACTACGACGGAAGTTCCCCGAAGTCAGCATCGTCGGCGCAATGGCACTTATCTATTCATCAAGTCCCGTCAGCGCTGTAGTGGGATACGCACGCATCAGACATGTACTGAGATTGCCCGTTTCCAGAATTTGGAAGGAACACGGCGCTGCCGCCTGTGTATCGAAGGATGATTTCAATGAGTACTTCGCGGGCCTGAAATACGGCTTTGCGATCCTTTTCGAGAGCGTCCGATCGTTGAAAACGCAGGTAAAGGCAATTGATCTTAAGGCACAATTTGGGATTGTGCCGCCTCAGTCGTACCGTTACGTTACCGACGACTGTATTGCGCTATTGAGCGATGAACAATTTCAAACTTCTCATCGACACAAACGTCGTCATAGGGCTTGAAGATCCTGAGCCCGTTAAATCGTCCCTCGCTGAACTAGTTCGTCTCAGCAATGAGCACGCCGTCGGTCTTTTTGTTGAAGGTGCGAACTATGACGACGTAGCGCGCGACCGCGACAGCGCGCGGCGTACGGTGACCTTAAGTAAACTTGCCAAATTTCAAAAGCTGCGAGGTGTACCAGTTCCTGATGAGGCACAGCTCGTCACTCGTTTTGGAACAATTAACAGTGATAACGATCGATCGGATGTGCGTTTACTTGGGGCGCTTGACGCAAAGGCGATTGATTTCCTCGTAACCCAAGACATTGGCCTTCATCGCCGGGCCGAGAAAGCTGGACTAGGCGCTAGCGTTTTAACCGTCGAGGAAGCCCTTGACTGGCTGAATCAAACGTTCACGGCGAAGCCGGTGAGCCTGCCATATGTGGCGGAACGTAAGGCGTATGAGATAAATCAATCTCACGCCATCTTCACCAGCCTTCAAGCTGACTATCCGGGTTTTGATCAATGGTTCGACAAATGCAGGAGACAACATCGTGATTGTTGGGTCCTCGAAATTGAAAACGAAATTGCGGGCCTAGTTATCCGCAAGGATGAAACTCGCGCAGACGCCGGAACCCAACACATCGGCCCAAAGATTCTCAAAATTTGTACCTTCAAGGTTAGAGACGAATTCCAAGGAGAGAAGCTCGGAGAATTATTGCTAAAACAGGTTCTGTGGTTCGCGCAGCAGAACCAATACAACCTCGTGTACGTGACGGCTTTCCCTAAACATGAATTTCTAATTGATCTGCTCTCGTATTATGGATTCAAAAAAACAAAAAATATGGCCACTGGCGAAATCATGCTGGAGAAGCCGATAGATACGGGAGCGTTGCCGATTCTATCTGGAAATGCGCTCGACTTTGATCGAAAGCACTATCCTCGCTTCCATGACGGGCAGCCTGTTCGAAAATTCTGCGTTCCTATTCAGCCCGACTATCATCGTCGCTTGTTTCCTGAGATTGCCATCGGCACCGAGCTTCCTCTTTTTCCGACGAACACTTTCGGTCCCGTGCTAGCTCGCGGACAGGCGCGCACACCGGGCAACACGATTCGAAAGGTTTACCTGTGCCGCGCCAAAACAACGCTACTTCGCCCAGGCGGCATACTCTTCTTCTACATGTCGAAGGATGAGAGCTACGCCGCCTCACAATCGATCACTACCGTTGGAGTCGTTGAACAGGTTATCAATGTGATGACAGCAGATGATCTAATCAAGCATACCGCAAAGCGGTCTGTATTCACAGCCGAAGACTTGGAAGCGATGAAGGCGACCGAACTCTCTCCAGTAAAGGCAATTGATTTTCTTCTCATCGGGCACATTCAACCAATTGTGCGGCTCGAAACGTTGGTGAGGACGGGTGTATTTGTAAATCGTCCGCCACAGTCGATCACTCAGTTGACTGACGACCGATACGCCAAATTGAAACCTCTCGTGCAGTTAGGCTTCGCTATTTAAGCGATCGGCGGCAACCCGTTCACTCGGCCTACAGCTAGCCAGTTTCCGATATTCTCCGAAATCTGGAAATTTTGTCTCAAACTCCCAGAGGCACGCGGCAAATTAGTCGGCTGCGTCCGCAAATTGGGAACCTGGACTCGTCACTGCCCTAAGCAGAGGGGATTTCGGGGCGCCAATTGATGCTCACGTACGGGGAAACGAGCAATAAGATTATCCTGAAATGACTGGCATTCCTCCGCAAACAGAGCGGTACTTTGGTCAGTTCCAGGACCTATAAGCGCTCTGGGATCCTGCCCCGCCGGCCCGATGGCCGAGGTGGGGCTTCGGTGGTGGGGCCGTTTGCAGCCTCAGACCGAATGGAGGATCTCAAATGTCCAAATCTGCCACCAAGCAACTCGCTGCCTTATCGACGGAGTCAGCGTCTGCCCGCAAGCTAACGCACCAGCGGACGGGCGGGCCCAAAACTAAAAAGCCCGATCAAGGCTCAAAACAATCTCGTGTGATTGCGATGCTGCAATCGCCACATGGCGCCACCATCGCCGCGATTATGAAAACCACGGGCTGGCAGCCGCATTCCGTGCGTGGTTTCCTTGCCGGCGTCGCGCGCAAACGGCTGAAGCTTAAACTTGACTCGAAGGTGACGGATGGCGAGCGGATCTACTTTGCTCGAGGTTCAAAGGGAGCCCAATCGGGCGCGCGCAAAGCGAAGCGATGACCAGGTCGCGCGTGAAAATCGGTCGCGCGCGAACGGACCGAACGAACCATGAAGTCGAGATCGCGCGGTTGCGCGATCTCGATCTCAATGAGCTTCGGGCACGTTGGCAAACGATATTCCGGCGGCAAGCACCGCCTCATTTGCCGCGCCATTTACTGTTCCGCATCCTGGCCTATCGCTTGCAGGCCGACGCATTGGGTGATCTGGACAGTGATTGCCAACGACTGCTCGACCGCATTTTGCCCCACGATGGCAAAACGCCAGTTGAGTTAAGCCGAACCACCGCCACACTACAGCAAGGCACCATCCTGTCACGCGAGTGGAAAGGGCACATGCATCGCGTCGCAGTACTGGCTGATGGCTTTGCCTGGAACGGCAAAACCTATACCAGTCTGTCAAAGGTCGCCTTCGCCATCACTGGCACCCGCTGGAACGGACCACGGTTCTTCGGCCTGCGCGACCGGTCCAAGTCTGTGGCGGAGGGCAAACCATGACCACGGGAGTCAAAAAGCGTGTCCGTTGCGCCATCTACGCCCGCGTCTCGACCGATCAGGGGCTGGAGCAGGACTTCAATTCACTCGACGCTCAGTACGAAGCGTCACAAGCCTACATCAAGAGCCAGGCCCACGCTGGCTGGATGCCGACCCGCACCAAATACGAGGACGGCGGCTTCTCCGGCGGCAATACGGACCGCCCTGCCCTGCAGCGCCTGCTGGCAGATATTCGCGCCGGCAAGCTCGATATCATCGTCGTCTACAAGGTGGATCGGTTGACCCGGTCGCTGGCCGATTTCGCCAAGCTCGTCGAACTGTTCGATAAACACAATGTCTCATTCGTCTCGGTCACCCAGCAGTTCAACACAACGACCTCGATGGGGCGGTTGACCCTCAATGTCCTTCTGTCATTTGCCCAGTTCGAGCGCGAGGTCACCTCCGAGCGGATCCGCGACAAGATCGCCGCCTCGAAGCGCAAGGGGCTGTGGGTGGGCGGCATGGCCCCGCTCGGCTATGACACCAAGGATCGCAAGATCACCGTCAGCAAGGCCGAGGCAGAGACAGTGCGAACCATCTTTCGCACCTATCGCAAGCTTGGCAGCCTTAATCTTGTGATGACGGAGCTCCGGAAGCGGGCCATCGTTACCAAAAGACGCCAGCTCCAGTCCGGCAAAACCGTTGGCGGCATTCCGTTCACCCGGGGTCCGCTTGCTCACCTCCTGCGCAACCGGTTCTATATCGGAGAGGTTGTGTTCAAGGGTGAGATGCTGCCCGGCGAGCAACCGGCCATTATCGACCGCGATCTGTTCGAGGCGGTACAGGCCAAACTCAATGCCCAGCTACGTAGTCACAACAAGCAGCGGCACAATTCCGAGGCGCTTCTTACCGGCCGTTTGTTCGACGACCGTGGCCAGCCGATGAGCCCGAGCCATACCCGCAAGCGAGGTCGTAAGTACCGCTATTACATCTCCTCGGCTTTGCTGCACGGTCAGGCTGACCGCGCCGGCAGCATAAACCGTGTGCCGTCCAATGAGATCGAAGCGCTGATCACAAAGTCCGTCCGCAATCACCTTGGCTTATCTGGCAAACTCGACGACAGAACAGTCGTTGAGGATCATGTTGTCCGGGTGAACATCCATTCCGACCGGATAGTCATTGAACTGGCACACCGCAAAGTCAGTCCAGACGGACGTCGAAATCGCAAACACCTTGAGGTGCCCTGGCGCAAGACACCTCCCACTCGCCGGCGCGAAATTCTACTGCCCGACAATTCATCTGCTCATCCGGTACGCCCGATGCGGTCAGAAAACCGTGTGCTCCTGATTGCCTCAATTGCCAGAGCGCGGCGTTGGCTCAACAAGCTTATGAGTGATCCTGCAATCAATGTTGAAGCCATCGCTGATCAAGAACGCTGCAGCGTGCGCAAGGTCAATATGACGATCTCGCTTGCCTTCCTTGCACCCAGCCTGGTGAGGGCCGCCGTTGAAGGGCGTCTGCCCTACGGTATGGGTGTCACTCGCCTCTGTGAGCTGCCTGCCGAATGGTCCCGTCAATATCGTGCCCTCGGACTCGCCGCACCCTAGCCGCATTCGAACCAGTCTCTGCGAACCGGTCTCTGCTTTTCCCAGGAAACAGAATTCAGGCGCCCAGAGACGGAGCGCCGAAAGTCGGCTCTTCGCACTGAACGGTCTCTGCAGAGACAGAAATGCGACTCAAATAGCCTGCCAGCGGTGCGCTATTCGGCCATTTTCAGGAAATCTCCGAGCACGCAGGACTGCGTGGTGGGCCCGGGAGGACTCGAACCTCCAACCAGACCGTTATGAGCGGTCGGCTCTAACCATTGAGCTACGGGCCCGTCGCGATGCGGTGCCACCTTCTATCAACGCGCGTGGGTGATGCGCAATCGCCCCTCTCCTGCCGAGCCCCCCGATACGCTAGGATCGCCTGCGATTTCCGCCGGGAGAATCGAAAGCCATGCATATTTTCAGCCTCGAACGCGAACAGCAATGGGACCCCAGGCACCACGTGGAGAAGATCCTCGGCAAGATCGCCGATGGCGACGTGACTGTCGCCTGCTGGGAGCCGGGCCAGATCAGCCCCTATCACTGTCATCCGCACGCGACCGAAATCTATTTCTGCTTTTCCGGCGGCGGGACCATGCGCACACCGAAGGAGACCATTCCGGTCACCCCCGGCAGTTTCGTGGTGCATCCGCCCGGCGAGGTGCACGAATACGAAAACGGCCCGGCGCGCACCATGCTGTTCCGCGTACGCTACGGCGAGGACATGGCCGCACACCATTGCGCCTGGCGCGGCAATCCGGACTGGAAACAGTCAGCCGCCGACACGGAGTATTATAGACGACATCCCGTTGGCTGATCGCCGCCGCCGCATATTACATCTTCAGCAGCCGCTTGGCATTGCCGCACAGTATCTTCTCCTTGTCCTCGTCGCTGAGTGGAATGTCCTTCATCCATTCCACCCCCGGCGGGTTCATCACGAACGGCCAGTCGATCGCGAACAGAATGTGGTCGATGCCCATCTCCATCACGCAGCACAACAGCGCCGGATTGGAGAAGAAGCCGCTGGTGGTGACGTAGAAGTTCTTGCAGAAAATGTCGCGGAAGCTCATCGGCTTCTGTCCCGGCCGCTTGAGCGAGGCATCGATGCGCCAGACCAGGAACGGCAACGTCTCGCCGAAATGGCCGAGGATGATCTTGAGCTTCGGGTGTTTCTCGAAAACGCCGGAAAGGACCAGACGGATCGCCTGCGTTGCGGTCTCCACCGTGTAACCCCAGCCCGGACGCACCACCAGCGGGAAATCCTTGGCGTAGTCCTGGTAGTAGATTTCGGTGACCTGGGGGTGTGGCAGCGAAGGATGGAAATAGACCGGCACGTCGAGCTTCTCGGCGCGCTCGTAGATCGGCCAGAATTTCTTGAGGTCGAGAAACTCGCCGTTCGACATGCCGTGCAGCATGGCGCCCTTGAAGCCGAGCGTGGTGACCGCGCGCTCGAGCTCGTCGGCGGCGGCGTTCGGGTCGACGGTCGGCAGGGCCGCGAAGGCGGCAAAGCGCCTGGGGTTCGCCGCGCAAACCTTGGCGAGGCGGTCATTGACCGCGCGGGTCAGGTCGGCGGCAATATCCGCGCCGAGCTTTTGGGTCGATGGGGCGCCGTGTGACAGCACCTGAATGTCGATACCTGCCTCGTCCATCTCCTTGAGCCGCAGGCTGCCGAGATCATAGAGCCGCTCGTCGGTCTCATTGCCGCGGCCGGCCTCCGGGCCGGTGAAATGCTTGGCGAGTTCCGGATCCCAGTAGTGCTCTTCGATGGCAATGACCGGACAATTCGGCTTTTTGAACATGACGCCCCCCACAACGCGTTTACCGGAGCCCGCTACCTAGCAACCGATGGAACTTCTGTCACCGGCAGCTCAGCCGCGCGCTACGGACTCGCCATGGACGTAATGGCGGCGCGGATTTTGCAAAATCCAAGGCGAAATGCGCTTTTGTCACGGGACCGACTCAGTTATGCACAGGGGATGCTGCCGATTCTCCGGATCCTTCCTGTTGGCGGCGTACTCCTCGCCATCCTCCTGCTGATCCTGGCACTCAATCCGCCGGGGAGTCCGCGCTCGCAAGGTTCGCCGTCCATGGTGGCAGCGCGCGGCGCGTTGATGGAACGAAGCCATCACCCGGAATGGCGGCAATTGCTGATCCTGGCAGCGACCCGGCGCGCCACCGAACTCAACCGGCTCCGCGATCTGCCCGACACGCCGACGCGAACCGCGCCGGACATCCCGATCGCCATCGACACGAACAAACAGAACGATGACGCGTCCCGGGAATTGCAGACCTCGTCCGGCAACTCTATGCAAGGTGGGGCGCAAGATTCGTCCCAAGATTCGCCCCAAGATTCGCCCCGCGATTCGACGGAAGGTTCGCCCCAAGACCCACCCAAAGACGCATCCAAAGACGCATCCGGGGACTCGCCTGAAGGGTCTTCTCAAGACCAGCCCAGGATTGCCGCCACGGATTCGTCTCAAGTCTCGCCCGAGGCGTCGCCGCAAGAGCCGGCCCAGGATTCGCCGCGCGACTCGTCGCAGGACGCGCCCAAGGTCGCTGGCCTCCCGGCTGACCAGGACAGCGCCGAGCCCGATGACGCGACCGGATCGACGTCCAAGGCATCCGGGACTACGCTTCCAATGGAAATCGGCGAACCGTCCGCGTCCGAACTGCCGGTGACCAAGCAGGAGGAACTCCCGCCGGTGGTCACCCCGGCGCGTCTGAAGTCGCAACAACAAACCAGGACGCGGCGTTTGCGCGTGGCGCGCCGCTACTACCAGCCGCTGCCGAAACCGCCCCCGTTTCCCCCGCTGTTTCCGTTTTCGCTTTTTTTCCCGGGCAACACCGACCCGATGGCGCGCGCCGGCACCATCAATCCGGACTAGCGACAGGCGCCGTCACGCGGCCCGCGCACCCATCAATCAGTAGAAATCGAGACGCCCGCTATACAGGCTCGACGAGCTTGAGACGCTCATGCCCGCATCGCGCGCGGCGCTCAGCCTCTCTGCCGGCTTGATCGCGCCCGTCGTCTGCGCAGCGTCAGCCGTCGTCGCGGAAGCATAGGCATCAATGCCCTTGCGCTTGGCGGCATAGTAATAGCCGCTGGCGTAATAGTGGACCGCGCGGTTGGCATTGCCGTCGGCGGCCTGATAGGCGCCGGCAAGATATTTCACCGCATAGGTCATGTTGGTATCGGGATCGAGCAGGCCCGCGGCGGTACCGCGATAGCCGAGAGCGCGCGCGGTGCCGAGCCTGATCTGCATCAGACCGTAATTGCCCTTGCTGACGACGCGCGGATTACCGCCGCTTTCGCGTTTGATCACGCGACGGACCAGCGCTTCGGGAACGTTGTTGGCAGCAGCGTATTGAGCGATCAGCGAATCGAGATTGCCGTTGGCGTCGAGACGCGCCACACGCTGATTTTGCGCCGCGGCGGGAACCGCCGACGCGGCGAGGATGAACAAAAGCGTGCCGAGGCAAAGATTGCGGGTCATGTCAGCTCCGGTTTTTGGGATACCCCTGCTTGTTGTCGGGAACTCTGACGACTTTGTGACCGCAACAGGGATGGCCCCGAAGCGTTCCATCACGAAATGATTCATGCTGTTACGAATGTTATCGAGGTTGAGCGTCCCGAAGTGCCCACACAGCCTTGATCCAGATCAATATGCGGACCCCATCGGCAGCTAGCCTCCTGTCAATGAAGGAGGAATCGATGCCAACGGAAACCATCATTGTCATTATCGGGATCGTGCTGGCATTCGCCCTGTTTGCCGGAACGCTCGCTTGGGGCGATTATTATACCGGCCATGCCCATCAGGCCCACCAGGGCGGCGAATAGCGATACCGTCCGAGGTCCGGTCGCGGCACGCGATCGGGCCATGTAGGCTTTCCCCCGCGCCGTCGTGGCGCGCGGGAGGATATACATGAGCACGCGTCAAGCTGACAACACGTTGGAAGACCGGCTGCGCGCTGTCGAGGATACACTTGCGATCTTTCATCTGATCGCCAGCCACCCGCCGGCCGCCGATACCGGTACCGAAGAGTACTATCGCAACGCCTTCATGCCCGACGGCACGATGGATCTCGGCGGCGGCAAGGGCGCCACCGGCAATGCCGCCATCGGCGCGATCGTGAAGACGCCCGGACATCAGACGGCGATTGCCGGCGGCCTGTGCCATTTTGCCGGGCTGCCGCGGGTCGAACTCAACGGCGACACCGCTGTCGCCACGTCCTATCTGCAGATCATCACGCCGCACAAGGGCGCACCGCCCATGGAGGTTGCCGGCCATGGCAGCTCAAGCGGCTTTCGCATTCATCGCGCCGGCGCCAACCGCTGGGAGCTCAAACGCACGAAGGACGGCTGGAAGGTGACGCGACGCACGCTTCGGCCGCTCGACGGCAGCGAGGGCGCGCGTGACATCTTGCGCCAAGCCTTTTCGCCTTGAGCCTTCGCGACCCAGGCTTTCTCGCCACACACCGTCTTGCCCCAATCCGTCGCGCGATGGATTAATGTCGGCCGGCGCGGACGCAGAAGCGAAAACAGGGAGATTGCAATGCCGAAGGCCTATTGGGTGGTGACCTACCGTTCGGTGAAAAATCCGGAGGCCTGGAAGGCCTATGCCAAGCTGGCGGCGCCGGCGCTCACCGCCGCCGGCGGGCGTTTTCTCATCCGCAACAATCCCGCAAAGACTTACGAGTCGGGACTGAACGAGCGCGTGGTGCTGGTCGAATTCGACAGTCTGGACCAGGCAATCGCCGCCCGTGATACGCCGGCCTACCAGGCCGCGCTCAAGGCGCTCGGCAGCGGCAATGTCGATCGCGACATGCGCGTGGTGGAAGGGGCGGCGTAAATTCGCCCCGGCGCAGTTACCAGCGGCCGAACGGATAGCGCTGGTGGGCGATGCGCGCCTGCTCCTTCGCATCGGCGAAGGATTCGAACACGGCCGCGATGATCGAGAGGACATGCGTGAAGCCGGACGGCCGCAGGAAATGCGGGACGTGCGGGGCGCGCAGCGGAAGGGTCGACATTGTTTTCGTCTCCTAACGGTTGGACGGCGAGCCGAGAAAGCGGCGCTCGATTTCGCGCTCGGCTTCGTCGGTGAATTTGACGCCGCGATTGCGCATATAGCGTTCGATCTCTCGCTCGGCACGGCGCATGTTGGATCGCTCGATGGTATCGAGCAGGCGCAGGAACAGGCCGCGCTGCGCGCGCGCCGGCTTTGGCTGATCTGGAATGACAAGATTGCTCGGGGCAATCGCGGAACGGGCATAGGCCATGGATTCACTTCCCTTTCATGGGCCGATCCAGGGCGTTTCCCGTTTCTTGTTTTTGTTGAGCGGAACATAGTCTTATTCGGCGCAGACAGTAGGTGCGGCGAAGCATGCAACACATGCGCGCGGCACATGCGCTGCGTCGCAGGCCTGTCGCAAAAGCGTGCATCTGATTCATTTGGCGGCGCCTGCCGCCCAAACCGGCAGCATTGCTGGCGGCATTGACCTAGTCACGGCGGGCGTGTGCCGCCTTTCCGACACAATGGTTGACACGGATGTGCGGGCCGCGCGCGGTCCCTGTCCTGCGTTGCGGGGTCGAGCTGGTGCCGTAAGGGCGTGTGCCAGATCGATTTCCAGGTCGATTGCCAAGTCGGTTGCCAAGTCGATTGCCAAGCGAGGGTCGTTCGCACCGGCATGCAGCCGCTGGCGTGCTTGCGGAAAACCGGCGGAGTCCCTATATCCACGCCATTCCGATTGCGCTTGACCTTGCCGTTTTGGCCCCAAGGCCCTTTCCCAAGAACACGCCAAACCCGGATATGAGGCCCATGCGAATGGTTCGCACGGCGCATAACGCGTTTTCGCGTTTTCAAAGGGAGGCCACCATGGCCACAGGTACCGTTAAGTTCTTCAACGCCCAAAAGGGCTTCGGCTTTATCGTGCAGGACGGCGGCGGCCCCGATGTGTTCGTTCACATCTCGGCAGTCGAGCGCGCCGGCATGAGCAATCTCAACGAGGGCCAAAAGCTTTCGTTCGACATCGAAGCGGACCGCAAGAACGGCAAGTCCGCCGCCGCCAATCTGCAGACGGTCTAACGTCCGTACAGCTGGAGAAACCCCGCGCTTGCGCGGGGTTTTTCTTTTTCTTATAGGTTCGCACGCAGGATCAGGGTTATGGCCAAGAAACCGGGAACCAACCCCAAGGGCGAATTCGTCTTCTTCGACGTCGTCTACGAGGACGGCTCACAGCGCTCCAACCGGCGCGTGCCGGCAGAACTGCTCGGCGGCCTGGAAAAGGACGAGCCCGCGCGCGACTTCATCATCGAGCAGGACCGCGAGATCGCGGAAAAATCCGGCCGCGCGCCGCTGGCGATCAAGAGCATCCGCCGCGTCGGTGCCAAGCCGGAAAAGATGATGAAGGCGAAGTAGGCCGCCGCGGCCCGTCACCATAACCTGAACGACGAAGGGTCTCAGCTCACATCTTCTCTAGCGCGGCATAGATCTTTGTGCGCGAATTGCCGACCTTCTTGATCACCTTGCGGACGGTGTCCGCGGTCACGCCGTATTTGCGCGCGACATAATAGACTTCATGCGGCTGGGTTCCAGAAACGCGACTGCGATCTGCTTTGCCACGTTTTTTCCTGCTGTCAGCCATTTGCAATTCTCCCTTTCTGCGCCAGTTCCCTGTCGATACACCGCAATCACGATGTGCCTCACCGTATCGGCGGCGCGTACTGGATGCCGCCGCGGTCCCACAGGCTGTTCAGGCCGCGGGGGATTCCGAGCTTCGAACCGGTGCCGACATTGCGCTCGTAGACCTCGCCGTAATTGCCGACGAGCCTGATGATGCGCGCGGCCCAGTCCCTGGTCAGCCCCAGCTGCTCGCCGAATTTTCCTTCCAGACCGAGCAGACGGCGCACCGACGGCTTCTGCGACGTCAGCGCCTCATCCAGGTTTTCCTTGCCGACGCCGAGCTCTTCGGCATTGATCATGGCGAACTGCGTCCACTTCACGATTTCCAGCCACTGGACGTCGTCCTGCCGGACGACCGGCGCGAGCGGCTCCTTGGAAATGACGTCCGGCAAAATGATGTGATCGCGCGGATTTGCGAGCTTGGTGCGCTGCGCATAGAGCTGCGAAACGTCGGAGGTGAGCGAGTCGCACTGGCTGCCGTCGTAGGCCTTGAGCGCCGCGTCGGCGGTCGGAAACGTCATGACCTTGTAGCTCAGCCGGTTGTTCCGGAAATAATCGGCCAGATTGAGCTCCGTCGTCGTTCCCGACAGCGTGCAGACGGTCTTGTCGGCCAGTTCGAGAGCGGATTCGATCTTGAGCGCCCTGCGCACCATGAAGCCTTGACCGTCGTAATAATTGACGGCCGCAAAGATCAGGCCAAAATCATTCTCGCGGCCCATGGTCCAGGTCGAATTACGCGACAGCACGTCGACCTTCTTCGACTGCAGCGCTGTAAAGCGCGCCTCGGCCGACAGCGGAACGAACTGGATCTTGGTCGCATCGTTGAAGACCGCGGCGGCGAGCGCCCGGCAAAAATCGACATCGAGGCCACTCCACTGGCCCTTGTCGTCGGGCGCCGAAAATCCGGGCAGGCCTTCGTTCACGCCGCAGATCAGCTGGCCGCGGTCCTTAACGGTCTTGAGGGTCTGGGCCGATGACGGGCTCGCGGCGAAAAAGAGCAGCGCGAGCGCTGCCGCACAAAGTCTGAACAGCATGACGATTGTCCCCCGTGAGCGCCGTTACAGTTTCGGCGCGTGCAGAACGACGACCTTGGTGCCAATTGGCACGCGCGAATAGAGGTCGATGATGTCCGGATTGACCATACGGAAGCAGCCCGATGACACCGCGTGGCCGATCGTCTGCGGCTGATTGGTGCCGTGCAGACGATAAACGGTCGCGCCAATATACAGAGCGCGCGCACCCATCGGATTGCCGGGCCCGCCGGCCATGAAGCGCGGCAGATACGGCTGGCGCTGAATCATTTCAGGCGGCGGCGTCCAGTCCGGCCATTCGGCCTTGCGCGAGATCCGGTGAATACCGGCCCACTGGAAGCCGTCGCGCCCGACGCCGACGCCATAGCGGATGGCGCGATTGTTGCCCTGAACGAGATAGAGGAAGCGCTGCGACGTGCTCACCACGATGGTGCCGGGTGCCTCCGTCGTCCGGTAGAAGACCGGTTGGCGCTGGAAGACGACATCGAGCTGCTCTTCCGTCGGGTTGGGCACGTAACCCGGCTGGTCTTCGAGCGCCATCATGTCCATCTGCTTGATGGACTGCTCCTTGCTTGTCTGCGCGCTCGCCGGAAAGCCGGCCGCAGCAAGACAACACGCAATCAGAAACAGCTTCCGTACCATGTTACCCTCGTCCGTATTCTTTTCGACCTGGCCTATTCTGGTCGAATGGCCAGGTGATCACAATGCAGTATCGGCGCATTCTTGACGCCAGGTGCCTAAGGTCGAGATGGACATAGGTCCTACAACCGGGACGACAATTCGTGTTTCGCATGCGTATGTTTCGCCAATCTTTCCCGCGCGCGGCCCAAAAAACCCCCGGCGAAATTTGCCGGGGGCTCTGGTCACCGGAATGCCGCCCGGGGGGTTTGGGGGGGGGACGATGGCGGCATTTGATCTTTGCCAGACCTGAAACCTCGCACCATCCGCCGGTTGTGGCGATATGGACCTAGGTCCCAGGCCCGTCCACCTATCTCAAACGACGTCAATTGAACGTCTGTGGCGTGGATGGAGCGTGAATCGCCACTACGAGCTGCAGCAGGTCTTCCCCATTTATGGGCTTAACGGCAACGGAAACGTCATGCTTGCCAATCTCGTCAGTCACTTCTCTCGTTGTGTCGCCGGTCAACACAATGGCCGGGATTTTCCAGGAAAGGGCCTTACGCAACGCTTCGATTGTCGCGATTCCGTTCATTCTACCCGGAAGATTGTAATCGGAGACGACAATATCAGGGCGCATCCCGTTTTCGACTATGCGAGCCAATGCGTCATTTCCGGTCGCAACAGATACTACTTTTGAACCTACGGATCGAAACAGCGAATCGAGCGACATACGCACGGAACTGTCATCTTCAATGACCAGAATCGCACAAGGCAAGTTGGTGATCTCCGGCGGAATATTGGAGACCGACATCGCATTGCCGTCGATATTCCCCAAGGGGACTTCGATGAAAAAGCCAGAGCCTTTACCGGGAGTGGACCGAACATCAATGCGATGGCTCAGGAATTGTCCAAGTCGCTGCACGATTGCGAGCCCCAATCCAAATCCACCCGGCTGCGGCCCGTTTGGAACGCGATAGTATTCCTCGAATATACGAGGAAGGTGCTCACCCATAATCCCGACGCCGCTATCCCAGATTTCGATGCGCGCCTTGTCACCGGTCCTGCGACATCCCACCAGGATTCGTCCCTGCTCTGTATAGCGGACTGAATTGGAAAGCAGATTACGAATTATTTCCTCGAGCATTCGGCGGTCACTTCGCACAACAATTCGCGATTGAACCAACCGCAATTCCAGACCCTTCTCCGCTATCGGTTGACGAAAATCCATTGCAACTGATTCAAGAACATCGTTGATTGGAATGTTACTCGTCGAAGCGCTAAGCGATCCGGATTCGAGGCGATGAATGTCTAGAAGGCTGACCAGCATGCCATTCATGACCTCGACCGAATGCCCCATTTCGGCGATCAAGGCATGACTCTCGGCATTCCCGACGCTTAGCTTCAGCGACTTCTGTAACAGGTTCATGGTCTGCAACGGCTGACGCAGGTCGTGACTCGCCGCGGCGAGAAAACTCGATTTCGCGCGGTCGGCATCCTCCGCCGCTTTTAGTGCGCTCTCCAGTCGCTGTTGACCGTCCAAAAGGATGGCCACGTGCTGACGCCGCTCGGCAAACAACGCCGCAAGGACCAGTGCACAGAATGACAGAGCCAGGATTGCAGTCTGGGCGAACAGGACGCGTTCATCACCTGAAAAATGTGAAGCGTCGAATATCCCGATACCGAATGTTGTCGCGCAAACGATGGTGAAAGCGAGGATGAACGCGGCTATTGCAGCGAAGACCGTGCTACAGCGAGAACCAATCCAAACCAGCAGCGGGAAAAGCGCGGCGAGGGTGACCTCGATAACCCAGGGCTCGCTCGGCATGTAGATTGCAAGCCCGCTCAAGGCAGCTACCGTCACAAGAGCGATAGAGCCTTCCGCGACTTCCCTGGCGGGCGGCGGATCGCGCACCACGGCGAACAGACCGATCAGGAGTGGCGCAACGGTGATGATCCCAAGTGCGTCCGACGTGAACCAATGCTGCCACACGGTCAGGGCCGATGCTGTCGAACTGTGGAACAGGATAAAACCCAATGTGCCGCCAACCCCTGAGATGGCGGTCCCGACAATTGTCGCCGCGACCAATCCCAGCACATTTTGCATTCGATCCAGACGGAATGGCGACCCGAAGAACCGACCAATGAGACCTGCCACGAGCACCGCTTCGCCTGCATTGCAGACGGCAAAAACGATGGCACTCGAGATACTGCGATCTCCCAACAGGTTGGCTACGACCGTTGCGATAATCACGCCGGCAATTACGGGCACCTGTGCGCCGGATCCGCGAGCAATGAGCACGCCGGATGCAATACCCGCAGCCGGCCAAAATACCGCGACCCCGTCAGGTTTCGTGAGCAGCGCAAGGCCCAGCCGTGCCGCGAAGAAATATGTGACGGCTACTGCGACAGTGAGGCCTGCGGCAATGAGCCAGGTCGAAAACGTCTGATTAAACACGATTGCAGGGTAGGCCCATCTCTGCGAGTCGAAAAGCATGCAACCCTGATCTCACCCGAAATGAGAGGCCATACAATTCCAATGTACCAAAGCCTGGACAGGCCACGCAATCGACCGAATTTTCAGACTGTGGCCGGATATCGCAAAGCGACCGCCGCAAGAGGTGACGAAAACAAAGACGACCAATCTAACTGCCTGTGGAATGGCAAATTAGCACCCCCATGCAGCTCGTCCCGGGCTTTCAAGCCGTTGTAGAATTGGTAATAAAGCGCAGCATGCTGGCTAGAGCTGACGGGCTTTTCCGCGCACGTCGGATGCGTTGAGCAAGGGGAGAGTGTAATTTTCGGTTCGCGCGTTGTTCGATTCGAAATTCTGGCCATTCAGACGCGTTCGATACTCGCGCAACACGTGAACTCGGATTGCCGATGACAAGTTGTTCTTGTTGCGGTCGTCGTCAATCCCTTCCACCAACGTCGAAAGCGTGGTGCTCTTGCGCCTGGCGAAATCCTTTAATTCTTCCCAAAACTCATTTTCCAGCGATACACTGGTTTTGTGCCCGCGGATAACGATCGAACGTTTGATGACCGCTGATTTCATAAATTTTCCTTGTCCAGCTTGGCACCGTCACGAGCTATCACATGTTGATTTGAGCTTTTTCGACTGTGATATCGCTTGATCCCGGTCCTCAAAAATTCATTTTGTCACTTTTGATTCCGCGACACCAAACTGCTGAGGTATACTGAACTATACGAGCGTATAGATGCCTCGGCGGTACCGACGGTCTAGCTTGGAATCACCCCAACGGATGAGCGTCCCCTTCTCATCCCCCTGCGCCCGGTCAGTCCCCGCTGCCGGGCGCATTCAATTTGTGATGCTCGCGACCTTGGCTGGAGATATCGCCACAGCCCGCCAGACCCCGCCGGAGTCGCTCTCCGGGACCCGCCGAGCGAGCAGTACGCTTGGTCCAAAACCGCCAGGTCAGATTTATACCTAGGGCGCTGACGAAGCGGCACGCGCTGTCGAATGAACTGGCAGCGTGAATTCGAACCGCGCACCCTTGTTACGCCCGGATGATGCCGACAGCTTGCCGCCGTGACGATCTATGATCAATCGGCATAGCGCGAGTCCCAACCCCATTCCCTGGGACTTCGTCGTGACGAACGCATTGAAAATGCTGTCCAGTCTCTCCGGATCAATTCCCGGCCCCGAATCTTCCACCGCCAAAATAATGGCACTATGGATATGGTGATCAGTGCTCAAGCGCAGAATGCGATTTCCCGCAGGCACATCGTGCATTGCCTCGATCGCATTGCGCCCCAGGTTGAGAATAACCTCCTGTAACTGCCCCTTGTGACCCGGGACACGGGGAAGTCCGGCCCTCAAATCGATCCGTGTTGTGATGTCGTGTTCTTCCAGTTCCCTCTGCAGGATGCGTAGCACCTCAAGTGCAATCTCATTGATATCGATGGCGTGCTCTTCTTGATCGGTGCTCTTGAACAAGGCCCGAATGCTGTCAAATATCTGGCTGGCACGGCGGCTGTCATCGATCATTCTGTTCAGGTTCGTCCGCACCTCCTCAAGGTTGGGTGGCGCGAAGCCAAGAAATCGAAGGGCTGCCTGGCCGCTGATTAAAATGGATGCCAGAGGTTGTCGCACCTCATGCGCGATCGAAGCCGCCATGGCCTCCAGGCTCATCAAAGTACTGTTGCGTTCCTGCTGCAGAAGCACATTCGAACGAGCCAGACTCGTGTACAATTTCGTGATTTCTGCAAGCAGCGCCGCCAGCACAACGGTTGCAGTGACGAGCGAGTAAATGCGGCCGGAATACCAGCCGAACTCAAACCGGGCTGAGCTCAGCAGGGCGGTAGAAGCCAGTTCCGCGATCCAGGCCAGAAGCACAATCATGAGCCACACATCAAGCACCGAGCGGCGGTAAATCCACAGCAGGACTAGCGCAAGCATCGGCACTGACAGAGTGAGCGCGGCAAAATAGTCGGACAAAGGCGAGAAGCGCGCACGATCGAGAAAAATGCGCGGCAGCATATCTTCTCCGGCCGTGGCGGCTAAGGTAAGTCCACACGCAAGGCCAAGCACGATCGCGACGCTCCAGGCTACGGCTGATTGCGTCGCGTCCCAGACAGTACCGGTCGTATGATCTTTGCTTCTCAACCAGATGTAAACACACACGGCGATGGGGAAACCCAGGTGCCAAAATATATAAAGCCATACGGTGGTCTGGAGGCCGGCACCGAGCAGCCCGGTCGGTGAGAATGCACCTGGAAAAGTGAGCAAATGCGGAACGACTATCACTGCGGTGTACAGGTAGCCACTCGCGAGCACCAAAAGTGCGCGCGAGCGGGTCACTGAGAATTGCGCGAACAGAAGAATCGACGTGGTGAGATCGGTGATGACGATTGTTGCCTCGAGGACCGGGATGAAAACGTCAACTTGAGGTAACGGCTTGTCTGCCAACCAAACGGTAACCGCGAACCCCGCGACCAGGAGTGCGGCGACGACGATGGCCAGACGACGCTGCACGGGGGTGGGCGGCAGGTTTGCCAGCGACACCTCGGGCTCGTTGATTTGGTCACGTGCTGGCAAAGGCCTCCCTCCGACCGGCAACTACTCACCTCTGGTCAACTCAATCGAAGCAGGTTGTGGAGTGCGACCTGAATGCCACGCTGAAATGGTAGTCGTTAAGGAGTTGGCGTTGATCGTATACTTCGTGCACCACCGCCGAAATAACCCCGTCACGCGACCAATTCATTTATAGCAGAGCCGACGCGCCAATACGATCCCTTGGAAGCGGCCGACAAACGTCGATACCGCCTGTCGTTGTCGATGCATCCCTACGTATGTTTCGTCGCGCCAGAGAAAGCCCGATATCAACTTCGATCGAATCGCCCGGCGGGACGAATATTAGTTTGAGATGGACACGGCGTTTCACGGCGGCTTGCGGCCTCGGCAAGGACCCCGAACGCCCCTGCCTATTTGTAGCCCGACCCGCTATTCGGGAGATATACTGGATAGGTTGACGAGATCGGGGGTACACCCCTCGGCGCACGAGGAGCGAGAACATATGGCTGAGGAGGAACCTGGCAAGAACGCCATTGTCTTCGTCATCGAAGACGATGCGTCCCTGCGCGACGCCCTCTCCAGCCTGTTCCGTTCCGTTGGCTTGCAGGTCAAGACCTTTGCAGCCGCCCCGGATTTCCTCCAAACCGAACTACCAGATGTCCCCTGTTGCCTGGTCCTCGATATCAGGCTTCCCGGGACCAGCGGCCTCGATATCCAGAATGAACTGGCCAAGGCTAATATTCAGGTCCCGATCGTTTTCATGACCGGCCACGGCGACATCCCCATGACCGTGCGGGCCATGAAAGGCGGAGCGGTGGATTTCCTGGCCAAGCCGTTCCGCGACCAGGACATGCTGGACGCCGTTCAAGTGGGCATGGAACGCGATCGCAAACGGCGCGAAGCCGAACATTCCATTGCCGACCTCAAAACAAGTTTTAAATCGCTGACTGCGCGCGAACAGGAGATTTTGGGTCTGGTCACCGCGGGCCTGATGAACAAGCAGATTGCGGGAAAGATCGGGCTTAGCGAAATTACCGTGAAGGTTCACCGCGGCAATGTCATGCGAAAGATGGGAGCGAAGTCCTTGGCAGATCTTGTGCGGATCGCCGAGGCGCTCGGCGTACGCCGCGCTAGCCCATAGGGCGCACTATACGCGGGTATAGGAACGTCGAACCATGAGATACTGGATCGTTCCCATAATATGATGGCTTGTCGCGCGCCATATTTGTATTCATTCCGTCGTACGGCCGTATTGGTTTTGTCACAATAAGGAGCGCCACTTGGCGAAAGTGCCCGTCATTTCAATTGTCGACGATGACGAATCCGTCCGGGAAGCCACCAAAAGTCTTGTTCGTTCCCTGGGTTTTTCGGCCGCCACGTTTGCCTCCGCCGAGGAGTATCTGGAATCCGAATGCGCACAGGACACTGCGTGTTTGATTGCCGACGTGCAGATGCCGGGAATGAACGGAGTTGATCTGCAGAGTCGGCTGATCGCAGACGGTTATGATATGCCCATAATTTTTGTGACAGCATTTTATGAGCAAAAACTCCATGATCGCGCGATAGAGGCCGGCGCACTCGGATTCCTGCGCAAGCCGTTTGATGACAACAGCTTGATAAATTATCTGGACAAGGCATTGGGCCACCAGACACTTTAACCGGCGTTACCGCCGGGCCTGATTACCTCTCAATCCCTTAAATCGCGACACTATACTTGCGTATAGCGCTCACCTCCGTTTTCAATATCACACGCCACCAATGGACAATGGAGCGGTTTCCGTTCGGCATTTACGCTTTTCACAGTTTGTTAAGGCGTGGGGAAAACTGCATGAGAGCGGAAAGCACCGTTCATTCGAGTGAACTTGTCGAGCGCCCAAATGCAGTTGCAGCTTCAGCTCGAATTCGCAGACATGTGGAGATGCCACTCGAACTCCAAAACACGCAACTTCGCAATGCGCTTGAAAGTATTACTGATTGTTATTTCGCACTTGATCATTCCTGCAACATCATCGATGTCAACAATGCGTTGCTGAAGTGGGCCGGACTGCAGCGCAGAGAAATTATCGGTGCCAATTTCTGGAAATTGTGCAAGCCGACTGATCCTTGCGGCAGCATCACAAGGGATGCAATACAGCACCGCCAAACAAAGCACGCCGAGCTTCGATCAGCATTGAGGCCGGACCGCTGGCTCGATTACCATGCCTACCCCTCGCCCGGCGGAGCCGTGGTCATTTTCCACGATATTACCGACCGCAAACTGGCTGAACAGGAAGCTGCAAAAAGCAATGGCCTGCTTTGCGCGACCCTGGACGCCCTGTCCGCGCACATTGCGATTCTGGACAGCCGCGGCACCATAATCGCGGTGAACAAAGCGTGGCATCGATTCGCTGCGGACAACGGCTATATCGGCCACGATCATGGAATTGGGAAGAACTATCTGGACATATGCCGCGCGGCGACCGACGCGGATGCAACAGCCGCCTCAATTGCTGAAGACCTTGAAAAGATCCTGACTGGGCAAAAGCACACATTCGTTCGTGAGTATCTTTGTGCCCGATTTTGGTTTCAGCTCCGGATCAGTCGCTTTGAATGCGACGGCGCCGTGCATGTCGTGGTCGCACATGAGAACATTACCGAATTGATGGAAACAAAGCTGAATCTGATGGTTAGTGAAAACCGGGTGGCATTGGCCACTGCTTCCACCAATTCGGGCATTTGGCAAATGAAGGCGCAAGATCAGCCCATCAGGGGTCTTGAAAATTGTGCCGCTCTCTTCGGATTGCCAAACGGGCAAAGCTATACACTGTCGAACCTGTCTGAGGTCACCCACCCCGAGGATCGTCGCCATTTCATCCGATCAATGCTGTCTGCCTTGCGAAATGCATCGGTCATTGATTTTAGTTTTCGCGTTATTCTCAAGGACGGAAACATCCGATGGCTTTCGGCCAAAGCGAGTTCATATTTGCAAAACGACAGAAGCGTTATCATCGACGGGCTATTTATCGATGTGACGCACGTCAAGGAACTTGAGAGCGATCGGGATCTTCAGCGTCGTGAGCTGTTCCAGCTCTCCCGACAAGCGACGGTGAATGAATTGGCCGGATCCATCGCACACGAGCTAAATCAGCCCCTTTCCGCAATCATGTCGAATGCCGAGGCTGGCCTCGGTCATATTGAGCTCGTGCCACCCGATATCGAGACAATTCGAGGAATTTTGTCTGACGTTGTTGATGAAGCTGGCCGGGCAGCCAATGTCATCAGTCGCGTCAGGCGAATGATGAAGAAGGACGTCAGTAAATTGGAACTTGTCAATCTCGATATGCTGTTCGAATCGACTTACGTTCTTGTGCGCAGCGAGCTCGTTCGAAAGGGAATTTCTCTGGAGCTCGATTGCAGCTCCGACCTCCCCTTGATCTTTGGAGATTTTGTGCAGCTTCAGCAAATTCTTGTGAACCTCGTGATGAATGCCATGGAATCCATAAGCGCATCACGTTCGCCCGACGGCAATCACAAGATTCTGCTGAGTGCAAAGCTTGCGAACAAACGCGTCAGAATTGTTGTCTCTGACAATGGTCCGGGGATTTCAAAGGAGGTACAGAATCGTTTGTTTGAACCATTTGTTTCGACAAAGTCGTCGGGGTTAGGGCTCGGGCTATCAATCTGCGCAACGATTGCCGAAGTCCATGGCGGCGATATCGTTTTGCAAAATAATTCCGATGGAGGTGCGTCTGCGACTTTGACGCTGCCGATCGGGCAAGATCAAGGAGCAGAACCATGAATACGGGCGTGTTTGTCACCTTTTTGGTCGATGACGACAAGTCGGTGTTAAAATCGGTTTCTCGGCTGCTTAAGGTCAGCGGCTTCGAAGTGCGCGCCTATTGCGAGGGGAGACGGTTTCTGGAGGAACACGACCCCCACGTGCCAGGCTGCATAATTCTTGATCTATCTCTGTCGGACATGAGCGGGCTTGAAATCCAGCAGGAACTCGCAGGTACCCAAACGGATCAACCCATCATTTTTCTGAGCGGCACGGCCAAAATTCCTGCCAGTGTGAAGGCACTGAAGTCTGGCGCGATCGATTTTCTCACCAAACCCGCAAAATCCAGAGACCTCCTGGCTGCAATATCCGCAGCGCGCGAGAACCAGATTGAATCCCGCAATCATCGGGATCAAATCGAGGGTATCGCCGCAAGACTGGCGAAGCTTACGGTCCGCGAGCGCGAAGTTCTCAGGGGCGTTGTTTCCGGATTAATGAACAAGCAGATTGCGGATGAGTTGGGCATCGCACTGAAGACCGTAAAATCGCATCGCGGAAGGATGATGCAGAAGATGAACGTGCGAACAGTTGCTCAACTTGTACGCATGACCGAGCGCGTGCCGCTCCGGTAAACAAGGTTTCTTCTGTAAATCCATCCCTCGCAAAATCATCGACCGGGCTCGGCCATTGTGGCGTGATACGAAATCGCAATGTATGAACGCCAGATCCTTATTGTTGAGAGAACCGTCATGCAGCGAGAGCCCGCTCGATCGCCGCCAGGAGCGTCCGTTTCCGAATTGGCTTGGGCAGAAATGCCGATGTTCCGGCATTCATGCAGTTTTCGCGAATTTTTGGTTCGTCGTGAGCCGTCATGATAATCATCGGAATTTGGATACCGATCTGCCTGAGATGTTTATGAAGTTGTAATCCGGTCATTGTTGGCATTTGAAAGTCGACCAACAGGCAATTTGGCCGGTCACCGTTCAGAACTGCCAGAAATTCATCTGCTGATGAATAGGCTTCAGCCCGATAGGCAGTGGTTGCGAGCAGGTTCATCAGGGCGCTGCGGACCGACGCATCGTCATCCAGGACCGCAATCCACCCCGTCTGCTTTGTCCTCATCGGCGACCCCCGATCTGTGGCCACAGACATAAATCAAGCGGCCAGTTCTCTCTGGAACTGGCCGTTTTCCGCCTGGTCTGGGGGGACGCTGGGGAGGGTGAACCGGGCGAAGGCGCCATGGCTCTCGTCGAGAGGCTTTTTCATTGGCCCGATTTGCACCTGTTCCAAAGATGCATTGTTTGAGCTTCGCCGCTCAAAGTCGAGTTGGACCTTGGTCCCAGCGATACGGTTGGCGTGACATCCAATCGAGATGGCCCCTGGGTCCTATGCCGCGCAAGGGACCAAGGTCCTATCGTTTCTTGCATCCCGGCATGGATACAATTTGAACGCTGATCATCTCACGCAAAAGGGCGGTGTGATGCGTTCCAGGACCCTGACATTGTACTCGCTCCCGTACGTCGTGGGACTTTTCAGCCTGGTCGCAACGGCCCACTATGTCTTTCCCTCGCTGAACGAAACGCTCATCGACGTCACTTTCAATCAAAACACGAAAGATATTTTTGCGCGTCAGGTGGTCAATCGTTCCCTCAAGGGCGACCGGTTGACAGTCCATCAGTCCGTCGAGTTGGGAAATGAAATCTCGCGGAGACCAATTGTGCCAAGCCCGGAGATCAAGATCGGGTGCGAACGTCCATTCAGCTCGACAGTTCGCGGCCTAAAACCCGATATCGTTGGCCGGTGTCTTGCCGACTCGCAACGGGGCGACAGTTTCCTCGGCCGAGCGGGCTAGCAGCGGACGCACGGCGTTATTCGACGTTACACACGGCGGCACGCGCGTTAGGAATGAAGCCACTCACGCCGACCTCCGCTACAGAAGAGCGGCGCATGGCTCAGCCCATAATCTATGTCTCGACAAAATGGAGCCCCCCATCACCTTGGCACCGCGCCGAGCTTGAGCGCTGATCCCCCGAAGCGATCGTTCGCGTCGAGTCGAATTTCGCTGTGATGCGAGACGGCGAGTGATGCCGCGGTGAGATAAAGATACTCGAATTTTGCGCTCACGTTTGCCCGCGGTTCGGCTCTCTGTCTCTCACATATGCCGAGGTCAAAAGTGCCGTCAGAATCGCGTGCAGAATGACCGCCGGCCATAGCAAGATGCCAATCGGTCCACCTGCGGAGCCGAGGTAGGCAAGATAGAGCGTGACGGCTGTGCTGTAGGTCAGCATCCCGATCAGCGGCGGGCCCGGCCAGCAGGCGATCCCCAAGCCAATGAGGGCGATCCCTGCCACGCGCGCGACCGGTATGGCGACGCCGGCAAGCGCTTGACCGAGCAATACCTGTCCGACGAACGACGGTACGAGCAGTAACGCCAATCCGGTGACAGCTTCGCCGACAGCGGCGAACAGCAAACTCTTTTTCATGGTCTCGATTTCACTCAGTCTTTCGCGTTGCCAATCCCATCAACAACGGCTGGACGCTGCTAGCGCCGCCGCTTCGGTGCCTCGATGGGATCCGGCTCCGGCGCTGGCGTCGGCCCCAGTTCCGCCTTGGGCCCCGGCGCCGCCTTGGGCTCCGGTTCGAGCTTGAAGGTCAGCTTGTTGATCTTGCCGGTGAACTTGAACGGAACATCGTAGCGATACTCCAGCAGCGCGACCCCGGTGCGGGTGTCCTGGCCAACGTCGAAGGTTTCGTCTTCCGCGAACGTGATCGGGGTGGTGTGTTCCA
This sequence comes from uncultured Alphaproteobacteria bacterium, assembly GCA_963828695.1. GTDB lineage: Bacteria > Pseudomonadota > Alphaproteobacteria > Rhizobiales > Xanthobacteraceae > Pseudolabrys. The sequence continues at coordinate 2,200,157 of CAWHFS010000002.1, forward strand.
TGTGGTTCCTGTCCACTTCCTTGCCGTCCACTGACAGCACACCCGTTCCGCCCTTGGCGAGGCCCGGACCATCGGACTTGAAGTCGAAGACGATGGTGTGCTTGCCGGCGCGCAACGCGGGCCCCGACCAGACCGTGCGCTTGAGGTTGAGAAAGTTGTAAAGGAACACCGGCCTGCCCGATCGAATGCCCGCCACGCCCTTGCTCAGGAACAGCCCATAGCCGCCGAAGCGCCCGCCCTCGGTAACGATCATGCCTTCCGCACCGCCTTTGGGGATCTCGACCTCGGCGGTGATGGTGTAGGACTTGTTCAGGATGCTCGGCGCAGCGCTCGCCGGCACGCCGGCGAGTTCGCCCGAATAGGTGAACACCGTTTGTCCGGCCGTGAGACTTGGGCGCGGCGTATTCCAGCGCGCGAGCGTCGTGTTATCGAGTGGCAGCACATTGTACTTCTTCGCCTCGGAATCGAAGATCGCCTGCATCTCCTTGACCTTATTCGGCATCCCGGCAGCCAGGTCATTGAACTGGGTGGGGTCCTCATTGACGTTATAAAGCTCCCACTTGTACCCGGTGATGACATCCGGGGGCGGTGCGCTGCTCAGCTCCCACGGGAGTGTTACCGGCGTCGTGGATGCCATCCACCCGTCGTGATAGATCGCGCGATTGCCGAGCATCTCGAAGTACTGCGTGGTGTGCCGGGTTGGGGCATCGGCATTCGCCTTGTCCCACGTATACGCCATGCTCGTGCCTTCGATGGGAAGCTGCTTGATGCCGTTGATCGTCTCGGGCTGCGGGATGCCGGTTGCTTCGAGAATGGTCGGCACGATATCGATGACGTGGTGGAACTGGCGGCGGATGCCGCCGAGGTCCTTGATGTGACCGGGCCATGACATCGCCACGCCCTGGGCCGTGCCACCGAAGTGCGACGGCACCTGCTTCACCCACTTGAACGGGGTGTCAAAGGCCCACGCCCATTCCGCCGCAAAATGCGGGAAGGTCTTGTCCGACCCCCAGAATGGGTACCAGAGATATTGCGCCTTCACCGGCACGGGGACGCCGTTGAAGGTGGTGAACTCGTTTGGCGTGCCGTTGAGCATGCCTTCGGCGCTCGCGCCGTTATCACCGCTGATGTAGATGATCAAGGTGTTGTCGAGTTGGCCAAGGTCTTCGACGGCCTGAATGACGCGGCCGATCTCATGATCGGCGTAGGCGAGGTAGGCGCCATAGACATCCGCTTGCTTGATGAAGAGCCTCTTCTGCAACCTGTCGAGGGAGTCCCATTCCGGAAGTTCTTTCGGCCACGGTGTCAGCTTGGCGTTCTCGGGCATGATGCCCAGGCGCTTCTGGTTGGCAAAAATGGTCTCCCGCAGCTTGTTCCAGCCGCCGTCGAACAAGTGCATGGCGCTGATCTTCTCGATCCACTCCGGCGTCGGATGATGAGGCGCATGGGTGGCGCCCGGCACGTAATAGACGAACCAGGGCTTGCCGGGAGCGATCTCCTTGAGCTGCTTGATGTGCTGGATGGCCTCGTCGGCCATCGCCGTCTCCAAATTCCAGCTCGGATTGCCTTGGAAGGGAAAGATCTGCGTCGTATTGCGGAACAGGTTCGGTTGCCACTGGCTGGTGTCGCCGCCGACAAATCCGTAGAAATACTCGAAGCCCATGCCGTTCGGCCATTGCTCGAACGGTCCGGCCTGGCTCGACTGATAAGAGGGCGTGTTGTGGTCCTTGCCGAACCACGATGTTGCATACCCGTTGGCCTTCAGGATAGTACCGATGGTGCCCTTGTCGATCGGGATGATTGAATCGTAACCCGGGAACCCCGTCGAAATTTCACCGACCACCCCGAAGCCCACCGAGTGATGGTTGCGGCCGGTAATCAGCGCCGCGCGCGTCGGCGAGCAGAGCGACGTGGAATGGAAATTGGTGTAGCGCAACCCCTGCGCGGCGATACGGTCGAGCGCCGGTGTAGGAATCACCCCGCCAAAAGTAGACGGCGCGCTATAGCCGACATCATCCGTCATGATGACCAAAACGTTGGGCGCACCCTTTGGCGGCACCACGCGCGGCGCCCACCAGGCCTTCGAATCCGAGGCCCTCTCCTTGATCACGCCGCCGAATTCCGGAGGCGGAGGCGGAATTTGCTTTCCGTTGATCGTGGTGGTGGCGCCGGGCGAACCAGGGACACCTGTAACCTCCTGCGCCACCATCGAAATGCAACCAAGAGCAAGGAATGCTGCAGTAGAGAGAATGGTGCGACTGATTTTCATGTCACAACTCCTACGACCGTCACACGCGAACTAGTAACAGGGCGGATAAGGGTAATAGCCGCAGGGAGGACGCGCGTAATAAGGTGCCGCATACGCGCCGTAAGCGGCCGCTGCGCCAGCCGCGGCGGCCCCGGCATACACCGCACCGCGATATGCGGTCCGCCGTCCGACACCGGCAAACGACATCGGCGTCAACGGCCTCCCGATGATGTCGATGAACACCGCGGCGGCGCCGTCGGCGCCGTTGAGATCGCCCTCGAGAACTTCGACGTCAAATGTGAGCTTGTCGCCCTCAAGCCTGGGTGATTTCAGCACCACGACGGCATCCTTCACGCCGGACCCGTCCTTGGTAAAGGCGGAGACCGTTGCGTTCGGCGGGTCCTTGGCGAAATTGTCGCTGCCCTTGTTCCAGTCTTCAACGACGTGCGCCGTAGTATCGTGGCCCGCCGCGCGCACGGGACGGTCGGCAAAGATGATCGAATTCGACATGATTCCACTCAGGACCAGTTTTCCGTCCCGAAGACTGGCGCCGCGTGAATTGAATACAATAAGTGACGGCACGACTTCCGATTTTGCGTGACCGATTGTCTTCTGTAATGGAACGTGAGGTGCAATGGCCGTCGGCGTTTGCGCAAAGCTCGATTGCTGTGCAAAACAAATTCCAGCAATAGCGACAACGAATGACGTGACCAAAAGGTTTCGCATTGCTCAGCTCCTGTATTTTGGATCGAAGTTCGGCACGAATTCCCGCCTTTGGTATGACCGGGCTTGCTACCAGATCCGGCTATTGAGCCTTTGAGTTAGATCAAAAGCGCGCTCGATCGGGCAAAGGCTTGCGATGGCAAGACCGTTTGTTACTTCATCTCGATACCGAGCCGAGCGCGCTCGTCCTTGAACACGACAGCGAGGGCGTCAATGATCCTGATGTCCTGATGCGCCTTGCAGTACACAATGACTTCGTGTTCGACTTCCTTGCCTTTACGCACATCCAGGTAATGTTTTCTGGCAAGGCCGTTGTACCAGCCGCTGTACCAGGCGGTAAGCCTGTCCGCGTCTCCCTGCCAGGTGTTGGCGAGTTGGGCGCGCGGGTTAGTCGGACCAAGGGCCTATTTGCACAGGATTGTTACATATAATGACCTGCCGCGGCGGCAGTGATTTTCGTCGCCGCGAGTAACGCCACAGAAGAGGCACACTGCCGATTTGTTTCATTGCCGCCAGTGCGGTGAGGGCAGCCTACTTGGTCTTGTTCCTTACAATCCTATTTGTTCGGATACGCGATTTTCGTTGTGCCGATAGTGCCGTTGAATGCGAACGGCGCCTGGTCGAAGTAGTCGAGGGATACTGGAGAATCCAGGTCGCTGCCTATATCGAATGTCGCATTTGATGTGAAATGAAGTGACATCGCTCGCGGCACCCGTCCTTGCGCAACGGACTTGCCGTTGACCCTCAGCGTGACGTCCATGGGGCCGCCGATTGGGCCGGCCAGTTTCGAAACAACCTCAACTTTTACCTTGCCAGTCGGCAGCTTCTCCTTCGCCTTGATCTTCGTGCGCGTGATCTCGAAAAGGTTGAATTCGTAATTCAGGACACCGTCCTTCACGTAGCAGGTCACGCCACCCGAAAACCCGGCAAGCGCGTACAGCACCCCATTGGCATTCGCCGGCACGTCCAAATCCAAGCTGACGATGCTGTCGACCTTGCCAAGCTTGGGAGCGGCGGATTCAGGCATTCGGGTCATGGGGCCATAAAAGGTCCATTCGGTGAGGGACGAGGCTGGTGCGTCCTCGGGATGGAACAGTGCCGTTGACCACAAACCTCCGCCAATTGGCAGGTTCTTGTTCTTCGTCGATTCAATCAGGAAGAGCGCCTTCATCTCCTCGAGTTTTTGAGGATTCGATGCGGCAAGGTCGTTCGCCTGGCTCCAGTCCTTGTCGAGGTTATAGAGTTCCCACTTGTCCGTCAGTGGGGACCAATTCTTGAAGCCCTTCGGTATCCCGCCCACCCATGGCTCACGCGGACCAGGGGCACTCGCGAACCAGCCATCGTGGTAAATTCCGCGGCTTGCCATGATGTCGAAGAACTGGGTCCTCCGCCGGCCTTCCGCTTTAGGATCACCAAACGCGTAGACCATGCTGATGCCGTCAATCGAATCCTGCTCGAACCCATTCACCACCCGAGGAGGCGTGATTTTCAGTATTTCGTAGATCGTCGGCACAATGTCGACCACGTGGTGGAACTGGGGCCGAGGAACCAGGTCTCCCTTGATGCTCTTCGGCCAAGCGATAGCAACCGGATTGCGGGTGCCGCCGAAGTAGGCTCCCATCAGCTTGGTGCCCTGGTACGGCGTGCTGCCGGCCCACGCCCATCCGGCGTGATACATATTGTCAGTCTTTGGTCCGCCGAGCGCATCAAGGCCGCCGAGCTCATCTAACGCTTTGATGTGTTGCGAAATTGTAGTCGGAATTCCGTTCTGGGCGAGCTGCTCGCTAATGGTCCCGTTCAGGCCCTCTGATGAGGATCCGTTGTCGCCCCAGATGTAGACGATCAGCGTATTGTTCAGCTTCCCTTGCCTCTCGATCTCATCAATGATGCGGCCTGCATTGTAGTCGGCGTGTTCGGTAAATCCGGCAAATACTTCCATGAGTCGGCGCTGGAATGGCTTTTCTTCCTCAGGGATAGAGTCCCAGGAAGCCATGGACGCAGGGCGTGGGGTAAGTTGCGCGTTCTGCGGAATCCAGCCCATAGCCTTGGCGCGTGCGAACGTGCGCTCGCGGTACTTGTCCCAGCCATCATCAAACTTGCCCTTATACTTGTCGGCCCACTCCTTGAAGATTTGGTGCGGGCCATGGGATGCACCCGTTGCCCAATACATGAAGAACGGTTTGTCCGGCGCGTAGGCGTTCTGTTCGCGGAGCCATTTGATGGCGTCCTCCGCGATGTCCTCAGTGAGGTGATAGCCCTTTGGCTTCTCTTCGGTGACCATGTTGGTATTGCGGTACATCGTCGGCTCATATTGAGAGGCTTCGCCCGCCATGAACCCGTAGAAGTACTCGAAGCCATAGCCTGTCGGCCAATAATCAAACGGTCCTTTGGAGGTTATCTGCTCTTCGGGGGTGTTATGCCACTTGCCAAACGCCGCGGTATTATAGCCATAGTCCTTAAGCACTTCCGCGACGGTCGCCGACGATTTCGGAATAATCCCGCTGAATCCGTCGAAGTCGTTGGCAAGCGCCGCAATCTGGCCATTGCCGACCCGCGTGTGGTTTCTTCCAGTCAGTAACGCCGCGCGCGTCGGCGAGCACATCCCGGTGGTGTGGAAGCGGTTGAAGGAAACGCCCATCTTGGCGACGCGATCCAGCGTCGGCGTGTTGATCTCACCGCCGTAGGTCGAAGGAGTGGCAGGGCCGACGTCGTCTATCAGGATGATGAGGATGTTCGGCGCGCCATCGGCGAGATGTCTTGGCTCGACGCGCTTATTGTAAATGGAATCCTGCACCGTCAGCCCAGGAGTGGAGCCGGACGGCGTGGGCGGAAACGGCAGGATTTCCTGCGCCCTTGTAGTTGCCGATAGCAGCACAGCTAACGACAGGCCGAGGACAGCCTGCAGTGCGTTTTGTTGCAAACTCATATCCAGTCTCCAAGACCTGAATCGCTAATGCTTCATCGCTCTAGGGTTGTCGTCAATTCTTCACGATCAGAACTCCGGCCGGCCCTATCCCGCGGCCGGCCGCGAATCGTTGGCGTCGGAATAGACGGCTCTTACTTCGACGGACTTTCTTTCAGCTTCGCCATGACTTCATCGAGATTGAAGCTGGCCGCCTTTTGCCGCTGCGGATAGTCCCTGAAAGTTGCCAGGAACTGACCCACATAATCCTGCGCGGGAACAGCCAAGTACGCATGATCGAATAGCCAGTCGTAATAGGTGTTCGAAGTGATGTCGGCGCGCTCGTATGGATCCGTCCGCAGGTTGAACATTTTCGGAACGCGCAGGTTGGTGAACGGATTGGCCCAGACGAGCAGCGTCCCCGGTGCCCGCTGTTCCATGAATACGAGCTTCCAGTTATCGTAGCGCAGAGCGACCAGTTGTTGGTCGTCATTGACATAAAAGAATGATTTGCGCGGACTCTGAGGAGCCTGATCGGTCAGATAGGGCACGAGGTTGTCACCGTCGAGATGGACCTTGTAGGTCATGTCACCGACCTTGTAGCCCTTGAGCAATTTGTCCTTGATCTGCGTGTCGCCGGCGATCGCCAGAAGCGTTGGCAGCAGATCGAGGTGCGAAACAATCTCGTTGGACACCTGACCAGGTTTGATCTTGCCTGGCCAGCGGAACATGGCCGGTACCCGGTAGGCCCCTTCCCAATTGGAGTTTTTTTCGTTGCGGAAGGGCGTCATTGCGCCATCCGGCCAGGTGTTCATGTGCGGGCCGTTGTCGGTCGAGTACATGATGAAGGTGTTATCCGCGATGCCCTGGTCATCCAGCGCCTTGAGAACCGTGCCGACATTCTTGTCGTGGTCGATCATGGTGTCGTGGTACGGGCTCTGCCACCGCCCCGACTGGCCGACGATTTCCGGTTTGGTATGGGTGCGTGCGTGCATATGGGTGGTATTCACCCACACGAGGAACGGCTTGTTGGCGTTCTTCTGCCGCTCGATGAAGTCGACGGCACGGTCAGTGATATCGTCGTCGATCGTTACCATCCGCGCCTTGGTCAGCGGGCCGGTGTCCGTGCATATCTGCTTGCCGACCTTGCCGAAGCGTGGATCAACGGTTGGGTCGTCTCTGTCCGAGGCCTTGCAGTCCAGCACGCCGCGCGGTCCATATTTTGCGCGAAACGCAGGGTCTTTCGGGTAATCCGCCTGTTCCGGCTCTTCTTCGGCATTCAGGTGGTAGAGATTGCCGTAGAACTCGTCGAAGCCGTGCACCGTGGGCAGGAACTCGTTGCGGTCGCCCAGGTGGTTCTTACCGAATTGTCCGGTCGCGTAGCCGAGCGGCTTGAGCAGTTCTGCAATCGTTGGATCTTCTTTCTGCAGCCCCAGCGTGGCGCCCGGCAAGCCAACCTTGGTCATGCCAGTACGCAAGCCCGACTGACCAGTGATAAACGAAGCCCGGCCCGCCGTGCAGCTCTGCTCGGCGTAGTAGTCGGTGAACATCACACCTTCCTTCGCGAGGCGGTCGATGTTGGGTGTCTTGAAACCCATGACTCCGTGCGAATAGGCGCTGATGTCGGACTGGCCGATGTCGTCGCCCCAAAAGATGACAATGTTGGGTTTCTGCTGTGCGGACGCCGGCGCAACGGCCAAAAATGCGGCAGTGACCACTGCGAGCAGACCGAGTACGAATATCTTGATCCTGCGCATGCTCTACTCTCCTGTCTTTCTTCCCGAATTAGTTTGCGGGCAGCGCCGACTTTGCAAGCTCATCGTTCAGGCGCCGGAGCTATAACGAAGCATCTTGCTCGAGGTTTCCGGGCATGGACCCTCATTTCAATTTCACAACCACGCGCTCGATCTTGCCGTCGAATTTGAAAGGCCGTCGGTCGAAATACGCGGGCGACACTGGAGAGCCGAGGTCGACGCCGACATCGAAGCTCTCGCTCGCTGTGAACGCGGCCGGCACCGTGCGCTTGACGGTCGTGCGGGCTATTTCCTTGCCGTCAACCGACAGCACGACTTCGGCCGGCCCGCCGGGCCTGACGATCGTTGTATCCACCTCGATCTTGTGCTTGCCCGCTGCAATTCTGTCCTTGGATCGCGCCGAATAACGCTCGATTTCCATCATGTTGTATTCGTAGACGAGTTCGCCTTTATCCATGTAGAGCGTCAGGCCGCCGGAGAAGCCGCCGAGCGCATAGAGTGCGCCTGTCGCGTCGTCACCGACGTCCGCGTCGATCGTGACGTGGGTGCTTTCCCGGCCGAGGCCCGGTGCCGTAAACTCCGGCATGCGGACAGTCGAGGCGTCGAACGTCCAGCTTGTGTACGGCGTCTTCACCCGATCCTCGGGATGAATCCGCAGCCAGTTGCCGGCCCCAATCGGAAACGCTTTGTTGGCCTTGGCTTCTTTCAGGAACAGCGCTTTCATCTCCGCGAGCTTCTTTGGATTTGTAGCTGCGAGATCGTTGGCCTGCGAGAAATCGTTGCGCAGGTCATAAAGCTCCCACACGTCCTTGTTCGCGTCCCAAGTCCTGATTTTCGCGCTGGAAGCAGCCGCCTCCCACGGAATGAACGGCCCGAACGTGTCGGCGAACCAGCCGTCGTGGTAGATGGCGCGACTTCCATTGTTGTCGAAATATTGCGTGTGCTTTTGACCAGGCGCCGTGGCATTCGCGAACGTGTAGTTCATGCTGACGCCGTCGATCGGATCCTGCCTGAAACCGTCGACAACTTTCGGCGGCTTGATGCCAAGAATGTCGTAGATGGTCGGAACGATGTCGTTGACGTGATGGAACTGGGCGCGCGGTGTCCCGTCGTGTTTGATATGCTCAGGCCACGAGATCACCAGCGGATTGCGGGTGCCGCCGAAATAGGCGCCCAGCAGCTTCGTGCCCTTGAATGGCGTGCTGCCGGCCCAGGCCCAGCCGGCGTGATACATGTTGTCGGTCTTCGGGCCTCCCAACGCTTCGAGGCCGCCGAGGTCCTTCAACGCCGCGAGCTGCTGCTCGACCGTGTTCGGGATGCCGTTCTGTGCGAGCAATTCGCTGATCGTCCCGCGCTGGCCTTCTGCGCTCGAGCCGTTGTCACCAAAAATGTAGAACACGATCGTATTGTCACGAAGCCCGAGCCGATCCAGCTCATCGACGACTTTGCCGGCCTGCGCATCGACGTGCTCGGTAAAGCCGGCAAATAACTCCATCAGCCGGATCTGGAACGCCCGCTCTGATTCCGGGATGTCAGTCCACGCCTCCATCGTTTTGTCGCGCGGCGTGAGCCTCGCGTTTGCCGGAATCCAGCCAAGTTCCTTCTGCCGCTTGAATGTCTGCTCGCGTAGCACATCCCAGCCCTGATCGAACTTGCCCTTATACTTGTCTGCCCATTCCTTGAAGATGTGGTGCGGCCCGTGTGATGCACCGGACGCCCAGTACATGAGGAACGGTCTGTCGGGTGAAAAGGCGCGATACCTGTGAAGCCACGCAATGGCCTTGTCTGCCAGATCAGCGCTGAGATGATATTTTTCGTCGTGTGGTGGTTCGATACTGTTGAAATTTTCCGTCAGACGCGGCTCCCACTGCGACGTCTCGCCGGCAAGAAACCCGTAGAAATAATCAAATCCAATGCCCTCGCCTGTCGGCCAGAGCGTAAACGGCCCCATCGCGGTGGTTTGGGTGGCCGGCGTATTGTGCCACTTGCCGAATGCGGCGGTCTTGTACCCGTAGTCGCCCAGCACCTTGGCAAGCGTGGCGGAGGTGCGCGGAATTACGCCGGTGTATCCGTCCCAGTTGACAGCGCGTTCGGCGATCGTCCCGGACCCGACACGTTGATGATTGCGGCCCGTCAACAGTGATGCGCGTGTCGGCGAGCAGATCGATGTCGTGTGGAAGGTGTTGTAGCTGATGCCCTCATTGGCAAGGCGCGTGAGTGTCGGCGTGTGAACGGGACCGCCGAAGGTGTCCGGCAGCCCGAAGCCGACATCGTCGAGGAGAATGATCAGGATATTGGGTGCGCCCTTCGGCAGGTGATTTTCCACCGGGAACGGCGCGAGTTTGGACACTTCCAGGGTCGGCCCCGCGATGCTCTTGGAGGGAGGCTGCGGGAACGGCAGGACCGAGCCATCGGAAGGAACGGAAACCGGATTGTTTTGCGCAATGGCGATGTCCGGAATTGCAATACACAATGCACTCAAAGCAGCGACTGTCAGCAGCAATCCGGACCATCTTTCAGTCGGATTTCGCATCGGGACATCTCCGGCCGCTGGTTCTTGCAGCCAAGTCATCCGCTCACCCTCGGATGGGTCGAGTCGGCCCTTGGTCCGTGTGACAACGCGATCGCACAGCTGCTGCACTGGAATTCGATCAGCAAAACGCGCCATGTGTCATCGACTTGCGGGGCGTAGAGGCGTCGGCTGATCGCGGAATTGATTACACCACCTCAAGTCAGCATTCGGTGTCGAGAATTCAAGCGGGTCGGACTCGCAGATTGGAGGTAATTGCTTACGCCACCCTCGCAGGTCGGCGCCAGTCACACTGCGAATGTGATCGTCGCCGCGGGAGATCACGTCTTACAACCCGGAATTTTTATCAAGACTTCGTGTCCCCGCCGATACGTACTTGACCGCTCCTCTAACGGAGCAAAGGATTGCAACGTGAGTCACTGAAAACTTTGAGACGACTTGCCGCAACCGTCCAGATGGACCTAGGTCCTATGGACGCAGGGCCGATCTTGTAGATCATCTTTCCGGCAGGCGCTGCAGATGCCGGTGTCTATGAGGCATCCGTTATTCATTTCGGAGAAATGAAGATGTTAGTGACGCGTTCGCTCATTGCAGCTTTCATATTTTTCGTGGCTTCTTGTTCGGCGATTGCGCAAACACAACCTCCGGCCACTCCTGCGCCCCCTGCGTCAACTGACCAGGAGCAATTGCTCAAACCCGAAGAGCTCGATGCTCTTGTTGCGCCGATTGCATTGTATCCGGATAACCTTCTTTCTTTGGTGCTGATGGCTTCGACTTATCCGCTGGAGGTGGTGCAGGCCGATCGCTGGGTGAATGAGAATAAGAAACTCAAGGATGATCAGTTGAAGGCTGCGGTGGACAAGCAGGCCTGGGACGACAGTGTGAAATCACTGGTCGCCACGCCAGATGTTCTCGCGATGATGAGCACCAAGCTGGACTGGACACAGAAACTCGGCGACGCCGTTCTCGCGCAGCAGCCCGATGTCATGGACGCAATCCAGCGTTTGCGGACGAAGGCCGAAGCCAACAAAAAGCTGGCGTCGACCAAGGAACAGAAGGTCAGCAAAAAGCAGGAGCAGGGCAAAGAGGTCATCGTCATCGAGCCGACGGTGCCGGACACGATTTACGTGCCGTATTACGATCCTGCCGTGGTCTATGGCGGCTGGCCCTATCCGGCCTATCCGCCCTACGCCTTCGGGTGGCCGGGATATATTCCCGGTGGAGTCATTGCGACCGGAATCGCGTTCGGCGCCGGCTATGCACTCGGTCGCTGGAGTTCTGGAGGAAATTACTGGGGCGGCGGCGTCAACTGGGGCAACAACAACATCAACATCAACCGGCCAAGGGTTAATCCATTAGGCGGCAATAACTGGCGGCATAACCCCGCGCATCGCCAGGGCGTCAGATACAATAATCCGCGCGTACAGCAAAGATTCGGCAACAACAATCTGCGCGGCGGGGCCCAGGGCCGAATGGATTTTCGTGGCCGTGGTGGCGAGCAAGTTCTCAGGCCGGGCAGCGGTCAGCGACCCGGCGCAGGGCAGCGGCCCTCAGGTGGACGTCCCAGTGCAGGACAACGGCCCTCGGGTGGGCGTCCCAGTGCAGGGCAACGGCCTTCCGGTGGACGTCCCAGTGCAGGGCAACGGCCCTCGGGTGGTCGGGGCGGTGGCAATGCATTCGGCAACGTGAGTTCGGGCAGAACGGCGCGTGCACAATCCGCTCGAGGTCAGGCAAGTCTCGGCGGCCGCGGTGGTGGTGGAGGCCGTGTTGGCGGTGGTGGTGGCGGCGGAAGGGCGGCCGCTGGCGGTGGTCGCGGTGGCGGCGGCGGCGGCCGTGGCGGTGGCGGAGGCGGCGGACGTCGCTCCGACATCAGGCTCAAGCACGACGTCGTCCTGCTTGGCCACCTCGACAATGGCCTCGGCTTCTACCGCTTCGTCTACAATGGCGGCGACAAGGCCTATGTCGGCGTCATGGCGCAGGAAGTTGAGACCATCAGGCCGGATGCAGTCGTCCGCGGGCCGGACGGGTATCTGCGGGTCTTCTACGACAAGCTCGGGCTGACATTCGATACCTACGACCACTGGGTTGCGTCGGGACGCCGGCTGCCAGCCGCCGCCGGGATCGCGCACACGCAAACGAACGATTGGTGAGATCGCCATGACCCAGATCCTCTCTCTCTCCGGCCGACTGGCTTGCTGCATTGCCGCGGTTGCGCTCATGACCTCGGTCTCTGCGGCGAACGCCCAGCAATCCTTCAAGAGCCCGGATGACGCGGTCAAAGCGCTGGTCGGCGCCACGAAGGACGACTGGCCCAAGGGCGTGATCACCGTGCTCGGCCGCGACGGCGTCGACATCGTCTCGTCCGGCGACACGGTTGCCGATGAGACCATTCGCCAGAAGTTCCTGGCGGCCTACGACGCCAAACATGAAGTGAAAATGGAAGGCGACGACAAGGCCGTGATGATCATCGGGACGGAGGATTATCCGTTCCCGATTCCGCTGACCCGAAAGAAAGGCGCCTGGCAGTTCGACACGGCCGCAGGCCGCCTCGAGATCCTGTATCGGCGCATCGGCCGCAACGAGCTTGACGCCATCCAGGCCTGCCTTGCCTATGTCGATGCGCAGAATGACTATGCCGAGAAGGACCGCACCGGCGCCGGGGTTCCGACCTACGCCCAGCGCATTGTCAGCCACCCGGGCAAGAAGGACGGGCTGTACTGGCCATCGGCGCAGGGCGACACCGAAGCGAGCCCGCTGGGTGATCTGGTCGCCGAGGCAACGGTCGAAGGCTACAGGGTCGGCGCCGGGCGCACGCCCTATCACGGCTATTACTTCAAGGTGCTGACGCAGCAAGGGCCCAATGCCGAGGGCGGCGAAATCGACTACGTCGTGCGCGGCAAGATGATCGGCGGCTTTGCGCTGGTGGCCTACCCGGCCGAGTACGCCAATTCGGGTGTGATGACGTTCATGGTCAATCACAAGGGCGTCGTCTACCAGAAGGATCTCGGTCCGCGCACGGCGCAACGCGCCGCGCGCTTTACATGGTTCAATCCGGATCAAACCTGGAAGAAGGTCGAGGTTGAGCCGGCCAAGTAGTGGACGGAACAAAAGCCTCGGCCCCGAGTCTGTTCATGAATCACAGGAGGCCAATATGGGACTGCTCGACGTGCTCAACGGAATGCAGAACGGCCCGCGCGGGCAACAGAACCCCAGCGCCGGCAGCGGCGGCATGTCACCGATCATGATGGCGATCCTGGGCCTGCTTGCCTACAAGGCAGTCAAGAGCGTCGGCGGCGCGCAGCCGACGGCCCGGCCGGCAAGTTCCGGCGCAATGCCGGGTGGCGTCACCAATGCCGGTATGGCGGGCAGCGGCGGGCTCGGCGATCTGCTGAGTGGCGGGCTCGGCGGGCTGCTCGCGGGCGGCGCTGCCGGAAGCGTGCTGAGCGGCGGCCTGAACGACCTGCTCAAACAATTTCAGCAGAGCGGTCAAAGCGACGTCGCGCATTCCTGGGTCGGTACCGGGCCTAACAGGTCGATATCGCCGAATGACATGGCCAATGCGCTGGGCGCCGACAAGATCAACGCGCTCACGGCACAATCCGGACTGCCGCGCGACGAACTGCTGCTGGGCCTCAGCCAATACTTGCCCCAGGTGGTCGATCAGCTGACGCCAGACGGACGCCTGCCGACGGAACAGGAAGCCGAGCGGCTGCTCTGATTGTGGCCACTACGGGCTGCAATCCGTGAACGCAATATCCGGGAGCACGCAATGGGCATCATCTGGATCATCCTGATCGGCTTCCTGGCCGGCGTCGTCGCCCGCATTCTCTCGCCGGGCCCGAACAACCCGGCCGGTTTCATCCTCACCACCGTGCTCGGCATTGCGGGCGCGTTCTGCGCCACCTGGCTCGGCCAGATGGTCGGCTGGTATCGGCCCGATCAGGGCGCCGGCTTCATTGGCGCCACTGTGGGCGCCCTGATCGTGCTTTTCATCTGGCACCGGCTGGTCGTCGCACGCGTGATTTCCGACCCCGGCGCCGGGCCCCGCTAGACCGCGCGGCTTTTTGAAAAGGCGAGCGGAAGGGAAACGAACTACTGAAATGCAATGGATCGGTTTTCATCAAACATAAGGGAGCGTTCGTCATGAGTATCTTCAGCAGCATCATGGGTGCGATTTTCGGTCATGGTTCGGCGCAGGCGAGCGCCGCGCCGACGGCTGAGCCAAGCGCACCGCCGGCGCAAACAGTCGATGTCGCGGAAATCGTCGACAAGGCAGCGGCGGCAAAAGGCGAGAAGCTTGCCTGGCGCACCTCGATCGTCGACCTGATGAAGGCGCTCGATCTTGACAGCAGCCTGGGGGCGCGCAAGCAGCTTGCCAAGGAACTGAACTACACTGGCAATACGAGTGACTCAGCTACCATGAACGTCTGGCTGCACAAGCAGATCATGGGCAAGCTTGCCGCCAACGGCGGAAAACTGCCCGCCGACATCAAGGCATAACGGAAAGGATCATTGATCCGATCAGGGAGGCAACCGCTGAAGAAAAGCGATGGCCTCAAAGCCGTCTATGCAACGGCCTCCCTTCGCGTCAATAGGAAGTCTTCCACGGTCATTCAGCGGCCCCGCCGTCCCTCGATCTCGAGGGTGACGAGACGCGCCAGCAGCGTCGCGGGATAAAGCTGCCCGATGATGGCCTCGATGTTTGCGAGGCTCCGCGCGACCGGATGCACCGGGCTGATGTCGCCGTAGCCGACCGAGGTCAGGGTCACGAAGCTGAAGTAGATCAGGTTGCTGGCGACGGCGAGCGTGTCGCGCAGCGGCCCAAAGCCGGTGAAAGCCGTGGGCGACATGAGCGCAACGAAGCAGAACAGCGCCATGAAGACGATCCCGATGTTGAGATAAAGCAGGACCGCACCGATGATACGGTGAAACGTGATCCGCCCGGGTGCAAACACCGCCCGCGTGACTACGACGCCCAATGCCAGCCCGATGATCAACCATGCACCGGCGTCGAGATAAACGTCGAGGACCGAAGGGTGACGCAGGCGTAAAACGGTGGCGACAATGACCATCACGAGTGCGATGACAGCGGCTGCGACAGCCGCAGGGCTGCGTGATACGACGAAGATCGTCGCAAGCAATACCGGTGCAAATGCGATGCCAAAGTAGTGGGCCGCGAGGACACCCGTTGCCTGCAGCGGCGCAAGAACGAACAGCATCGCAGCCAGCATGATCGTGAGCGCGGTCAACAGCGGATCGCGCAGCCGCTCCTGCAGTTCAACGAGACGATCGCTGGTCGGTCGGGTGGGCACGTCTGTCGGGCCGGCCTGTCGGGAAAAAACGCTTCAATTCATTATAGCGAATTGATGCGCGCGCACACGGCCTGTTCTGCCACGAGCCGCTATTTCTGCCGGCGCTTGAGCTCCTCGACGATACGGGCCGCGTTTTGATCACCGGGGAACGCCCGCGCCAGCCGTTCTGCGTATTCGAGCGCCGCGGCGAAATCTCCGGCATCGCGGTTGAACGAGATCAGCGCCAGCAATGTATCGCGGTCGGCCGGATGGCGCGCCAGGGCTTCCTTGAGCACGGATATGGCGTCGGCGGCACGTCCGGCGGAATGCAAGCCGACTGCGTAGACATATGCATAGCGCGCCTGATCGGGCGCGAGTTCGGCCGCGCGGCGCAATTCGCCGAGGGCATTGTCGTTCTGCTTCAACCGGACCAGCGCCAGCCCAAGCGCATAGTGAAGTCCTGCGTCCTGCGGTGAGGTCACAACCGCACTGCGGAGCACGTCGACTGCCTTATTGTCCTGACCCAGTCCGCGATAAAGATCGGCAAGATTGACCGCCGCCGGCGCGAAATGCGGGCTCAGGCGCCGGGCTGCCATGAACTCGGCCTCCGCTTCGGCGGTTTGGCCGCGCTGTAGGTAAAACGTTCCAAGCGATGTGCGGCCTTCGGGCCGGTCGGCGTTGAGCCGTTGCGCCGCGACGAATTCGGCGGCGGCGCGCGTGAAGCGTTCGCGATCGGCCACCGGCTGACGCGCGGTCGGGAGAGGTGCCAGCAGCGAAGCCGCCCGGATGCGCACGCCACGAACCGGATCGGACAGCAGCGGAGCCGCCAGGGACCAGATCTGATCTGCCGGGATGCCCGCCAGCATATCGAGCGCGCCGATCCGCACCGTCGGATCGGGATCGGAGAGACCGCTTTGCGCCAGATTGATATTGGCGCGCGACACATAGGCATTCAGATCGTCCAGGGCGCTGGCGCGCGCGAATGACGGGTTTGATCCGCCGGCCGCGACGGCCGCCAGCAGCTTTTCCGCCTCCGGCCGGTCTTTCCATTCCGCCTCGAATGCCTCGGCATAGGTCTGGAAACCTTCGCGCTTCGGCCCGAACCATTTTTTGACGGCGTCGGCGGCCCACTGCATCGGCTTGTCGGCGTGGCAATCATTGCAGGCATTGGGCGTACCGAGTTTCACCGACAGATCCGGCCGTGGAACGCGGAAGCTGTGATCGTGCCGGCGGTCCACAACCATGTAGGTGCGGGCCGGCATGTGGCAGGACACGCAGGTGACCTGCGGCTTCGCATCCGCATGGTGATGGTGCGCGGCGGTATCATACTTGTCCGGCGCGTGACACTGGAGGCAGACGCCGCCGCCGGGCGCGCGCAGCGCAGCGCTGTGCGGGTCGTGGCAATCGCTACAGGTGACGCCCGTCGCGAACATCTTGCTCTGCTTGAACGGGGCGTAATTATAGGCCTCCTCGCGGTCGCGCATCTGCCCGTCGGCGTAAAAGAGCCTGCGATCGAGCAGCGTCACGCGGTGGGTCTCGGACAGCCAATGTCCCGGGACCCAGTTTTCGGACAGCTGCCCTCGCCTGGCGTGGCACAGGCCGCAGGTCTCGACCTCCTTGCGCAGGAGCGCCGGGGGCACGCTACGCTGCGGCCTGCCGGTCTGCGGGTTTTGCGGCCACGATACATTTTCACGCTCGTCGAAACGCACCACCAGGCCCTTGTTCGATTCCGTGGCCTTGCCGAACGGCCACCAGCTCTGCTGCTTGCGTGCCCACGCAACGTGGCGCGAACCGGTGCCGTGGCAGGTCTCGCAGCCGACGCTGATCTCGCTCCAGGTGGTTGCAAAGCGGTCGGCCGCGGTGTCGTAGTTCTTGCGCACGCCGGTCGAGTGGCACTCCGAACACATGAAATTCCAGTTCTGATTGAGTTTGGTCCAGTGCAGGACATCGTCGTGGCGGATGATCTCGTCGGGATAGAGATGGATCCAGCGCTGGCCGCCCTTTTCCTTTGGCCGCGAATCCCAGGCGATGGACAGTGCCTGGATGCGCCCGTCGGGAAATTCGATCAGATATTGCTGCAATGGGTCGACACCGAAGGTGTATTTGATCTCGAAGGTGGCGAGCTTGCCGTCGGAGCCGTCGGTCTCGACGAAAAATTTTCCATCCTTGCGGAAGAAACGCGAGGTCACGCCGGCATAGTCGAACGTGGTCCCGGAGAAATCGCCCAGCACCGATTTCTCCGTGGCGTGGTCCATCGCATGCTTGTGTTGCGATGCCTGCCACAGCTTTGCCTCGGCCTGATGGCAGCCGGCACAGGTTTCGCTGCCGGCGAACGCGGGCGGCGCATTGTCAGTCGCTGCAGCACTTCCGCCCGATACGCCCTGCCCCGCAAGCAATTGCCAGCCGACGCCGCCGGCAATGACCACCGCGGCCACGCCGGCGACAGCCGCGATCAAAAATCCCTTGGACAGGGTCCGTGGCGTGCCCTGAGCTTCTGGCGTCGACGCAGTCGCGGGCCGATGGCGCGCGCTTTGATCGTGTCGGCGACGGCGGGCCAACTTGATTGTTCCTCAGGATGCGTAACGGTGTTGCCCTCGCCAACGCGGACAAGCGCACATTTGTAGCCACACAGCGGCAATCCGCGCTGCCAGCCACAGCCTATTGTACCATATTAATGCAGATTCCGATCCGCAACTTTCCGAGACCGCGATTCCTGAATCACACGGATCTGGACGTGGCGGGCACCCCGCAGACGGGATGCCCTCTTGTTCGGGCTGCGCGTTCGTCGTGCACCGCGTAGCGACAGTTTTCGACGCGTGTCACTGCAGACATTTCCGCACAAACTGGATCCGCTCGATCGGACCGAGGTTTCGCAAATCAGCCTGCTTGCGGCATTCCTCCCGCTTTTCGAACCGCTCTTCTATCCGCTGGACCAAAGTCAGATCTTCCGAGACCGGCCCGTCTGCGGCAGCCTTCATTCCTCCCTCGAGCTTCTTGATGTCTGCGTCCGACAAATGCGGCCGATCGAGCTTGAGCGTGAGCTTGTTGAGTTTGGCCGTCAGCGGGAATGGCGGCTTGTAGTCGGCATCGTCGACACCGGTCAGGGTATCGGAGCCGATGTCGAAGCTTTCGTCCCACTGCAGGATCATCGGCAGGGTCTTCTCCATCGTCTGGGTGGCGACAGCCTTGCCGTCGACCTTCAGCGTGCCGGTGCCGGATCGGCCGACGCCGCTGAAGTTGTTGAACGCCAGCGTGCCCGGGCCCAAACCGTCGTACTTGAAGTCGAACTCGACGGTGTGCCTGCCGGGCGTGAGCGCGTCGGCGCCCTCCCACTTGACGCGCTTGAGATCGACCAGATTCCACAGCCACACCGGTTTGCCCTTCAGCAGGTAGAAACCGTAGCCGCCGAAACGGCCGCCGGATGTGAGGATCATGCCCTCGGCACCGCCTTGCGGGACCTCGATGTCGGCGGTGACCGTGTAGGACGTGTTGAGCAGCAGCGGTGAGTCACCCTGCGGCAGACCGACCATCGGCCGCGTATAGACAAACTCGCTGCGCCCGGCTGTGATGTTCGGGCGCGGCGCAACGATGCGTGCCGCCACCGAGGCGTCCATCGGGAAGACCTCGTACTTCCTTGCTTCCGCGACGAACTTCTTGCGCATCTCTGCGACCTTCTCCGGGTGTTTCGCAGCGATGTCTTCGGCCTGGCTGAAGTCCTTGTGCAGGTCGTAGAGCTGGAACACCTGGTTGTTCAGCGGATCCGGGTTGGCCGGACCGAAGGCCTCCCATGGCGCCCGGTTCACCTTGGTGCTCAGGAGCCAGCCGTCGTCATAGAGCGCCCACTGGCCCATCATTTCGAAGTACTGCGTCTTGTGGTGCGAGGCGACCTTCGCGTTCCGGGCGTCAAAGGTATAGAGGAAGCTGGTGCCCTCGATCGGCGCCTGCCTGATGCCGTCGACCACCTCGGGCGCACGGATGCCGGCCGCTTCGAGAATGGTCGGCACGACGTCGATGACGTGCACGAACTGCTCGCGCAGGCCGCCCTTGTCCTTGATGCGCGCCGGCCATGACACCACCATGTTCTGGTTGATGCCACCGAGCCTTGATGCGTTCTGCTTGAACCAGTCGAACGGCGTGTCGAAGGCCCACGACCAACCGGCCGACATGTGGTTGTAGGTCTGCTCGGTGCCCCACACGTCGTACCATTTCATCTGCACTTCGGCCGGAAGCTTGTTGAGGCCGTTGAAGAACGCGACCTCGTTGGGCGTGCCGAGCGGACCACCCTCGGCGCTCGTTCCATTGTCGCCATTGATGTAGATGATCAGCGTATTGTCGAGCTTGCCGAGATCCTCGAAGGCCTGGATCACGCGGCCGATCTCGTAGTCGCTGTAGGCGGCGTAGGCGGCGAAGACCTCCACCTGCCGGATGAAGAGTTTCTTCTCCACATCGCTGAGCTGGTCCCAGGGCTTCAGGACGTCATTGGGCCAGGGCGCCAGTTTCGCGTCCTTGGCGATCACGCCCAGCCGCTTCTGGTTTTCGAAGATGCGCTCGCGCAGCTTCTCGTAACCGTCATCGAACAGGTGCATGGCGTGGATCTTGTCCACCCACTCCCTGGTCGGGTGATGCGGCGCGTGCGTGGCGCCGGGCGCATACTTGATGAAGATCGGCTTGTCCGGCTGGGTCTGATGGATGCGCGTCATGTAGTCGATGGCATCGTCGGCCATCCCGGTGACGAGGTTCCAGCCCGGCTTGCCTTCAAACGGATAGATCTGCGTCGTGTTGCGGAACAGGTTCGGCTGCCACTGGTTGGCGTCGCCGCCGACAAACCCGTAGAAATATTCGAAGCCCATGCCGGTCGGCCAGCGGTCGAAAGGCCCGGCCTGGCTGGCCGCGAAGGCCGGCGTATTGTGATCCTTGCCGAACCACGCCGTGGAATAGCCGTTGTCGAGCAGGATGCGCCCGATCGTGGCCTTGTCCTTGGGGATGACGCTGTTGTAACCGGGGAAGCCTGTCGACTGCTCCGAGATTACGCCAAAGCCCACCGAGTGATGGTTGCGCCCGGTGATGAGTGCCGCCCGCGTCGGCGAGCACAGCGCAGTCGAGAACATCCGGTTGTAGCGCAGTCCCTCTTTCGCGATGCGGTCCATCGCCGGCGTCGGGATAACGCCGCCAAAGGTGCTCGGCACGCCGAAGCCGGCATCGTCCGTAATGATGAGCAGCACGTTCGGCGCGCCTTTCGGCGGCACGACGCGCGGCGCCCACCACGGCTTCGATTGCAAGGCATCGTCCTTGATCACGCCACCGAATTTCGGATCGGGCGGCGGAAGTTGTTTTCCGTCAATCGTTGTTGTGGCGCCGGGTGATCCCGGCGTGCCGGTTATGATTTGTGCCCCGGCAGCAAAGGAGCCGATGACGACGGATGCGAAAACGCTGAGTAGAAGGGCAAAGGCATTTCGAGCATTGAACTTCAACAGGTTACACATGCGCCAACTCCTTGGGTCCAGGAACTTGTATCATTGTCGGGCAGATCATCGCGCGTTGTCTGGTAAATCGAACTTAGCGGCGCGTCGATTGATGCAGATCAACTGCAGCGAGGGAAACAGGGTAGTAAAAATATTTGCAGAAAAACATCTGATCCGGTGAGAATGCGACAGGTACTCAGCCACCATCGCATCGGCATTTTCACCGTCGAACGTCGTCACTTCCGAGCATTGCACGGAATAACGCGCCAAAGCTGCATAAAATGCGAATGTCACAGTGATGCACGTTACGATAGATTGGGACTGAACACCGGGTAGCAAAGTGAATCCACGCGTATCGATGCTGGTTGCGGGCCTGTTCGGCGTCGCGATTGTTTGCGCCGGTTGTTCCGGACGCACTGCGGAAGGCGTGCTCATGGCCGCCGCCGATACGGTCAATTTTGAAGGAACGTCCCGCGTCACGATCCTTGCGGCGACAACCAGACAGCGTTCAAACGGCGTACCCGGCGTCATGTTCACCGGCACGCGCGCTGATGGTGTCTCCTATGCGTCGGTTACCGTTTCCATTCCGCCCGACAGCGCAAGAAAGATCGGCGAAGTGCAGTGGCCCATCAGCCTGCCGGGCGATCCGCGTCACGATTTCGTAACGGTGTCGGCAAACTATATCGGCAAGAAAGACTTTACCGACGCAATCACCGCGACGGCGAAACAGACCGGACGCAACAAGGTGCTGGTCTTTATCCACGGCTTCAACAACAAGTTCGATGACGCGGTCTATCGGCTCGCCCAGGTCGTGCACGATGCGAAAGCGCCGGGCATCCCCGTCCTGTTTTCCTGGCCCTCGCGCGGCGAAGTGAGTCTGCGGTCCTACACCTACGACCGGGAAAGCGCGAACTACTCGCGCGACGCACTCGAGGCACTTCTGGACCAGATCGCGAGCAACCCGAATATCGCCGAGATCAATATCGTCGCGCATTCCATGGGCAATTGGGTCACACTGGAATCGCTGCGGACCCGGTCGATCGAAACGCAGCGTGCGAGATCGGCGCGCACCAGGCGGATTTTAGACAAGGTCAAAAACGTCCTGCTGGTGGCACCCGATGTCGATGTCGATGTTTTCCGGATGCAGATCGCGCGGATAGGAACGCCCCGGCCGCGGATTGCAGTATTTGTCTCCCAGGATGATACCGCGCTGGCACTGTCGAAGACACTCTGGGGCGGCGTGCCGCGCCTTGGTGAAATCAATCCCAATGCGGAGCCCTATCGCAGCGAATTCGAGCGCGATCACATCGAGGCGTTCGACCTGACGACGCTGAAAACTGCCGGCGACAGCGCCCATGACAGGGCATTTGAGGACGTGACGACAGTCGTGAAAATGCTGAAAGAGCGATACGGAGAGGATCAGAAAGTCGCGCGGCAACGCTGACTGGACTGACGACGCAAGAATTTACACCGGCGGAGACAGTTTCATTATTGGGGTCTTGTTGCGCCGGGGTGGCGTTTTTCAGGGGCGAATTTGAATGGGCGCGATTGCTTTTTACGTTTTTCTTGCCGGCGCCCTATGCGCCGCCGCGGGTATCATCCTGCAAATGTCCGGCAGCGCGGCGTTCTCGCGCTTCAATGCCCGTGACAGCAAGGAACTAGCCGGCCTCTCGGGCCTGCGCGTATCGGCAATCTTCGGCATCGCAGTGGGCCTCATCTTCAGCGGCAGCCATACGCATTACACGGAGGCCAAGCGAAACCTGCTGGAGGAGGTTCAGCAGATCGGCACGTTTTATATCCTGGTATCGAATTCGCCCGGCTATCCAAATTCCCGGCGTATTCGCGAGAATCTTCTGCAATACGCGCAGGCCTCAGCACTGGAACTGGACCGGCCAGAATCGGCCGACCAGTCAGCCGAGACGACAAACGCGCTTCTGTTCAAAATCTGCAAGCTGGCGACTGCAAATCCTCAAAATGAAGCTGCAACGGATTGGCTTCAAACTCAGCTTCAAGGCACCTGCAGCAGGCTCATCGAGCTTCGGGGCAAGAAGCGCGTCTGGGCACTGACGAACAGCACGGAGACACCATTCTGGGTTTTCTTTGCGATCGCATTTGGCTTCCTGGCTTTTCTTCTGGGCGTGTTTGAAAAGCGGCCGCTCAACCTGATCTTTTCAGGCCTGTTCTATTTTGTGGCCGGGGCCACGGTGATTCTCATTTACTGGATGAGCGACCCCTATCATGGCCCCAGCCAACTCAACTCGGCACCCTTTGCACAGTTGATTGCCAAATTGCACACGCTCGACAAGGGCTCGTAGCTGGTCGGCCAAAAACATTCCGGCGAATGTCCACGCTGCCGTTTCGCCGGAATGGATTGACGGACATCAAGTCCGGTTTGCGATCCCGCGTTGGTTTACTTTCCCTTTCGGGCGTGTCTTGTTCACAACAGGTTGGGCGGAAAGTGTCGGTGCCGGAATACCGGCACCGCATTTGTGCCTTGGCCCGCAGAGCCAAAGGTGCATAGATTGCGAAGACGGGACAGCATGGGGGCCAGGCAATGTTTCAGCGCGTAAGTCGGAAATTTGCCGCAAGCGGATCAATCGCATTCGCATTGTTTGCCGGCATTGCTGTCAACGCTTCAACGACCGCACGAGCCGACGAAGGCGGCGTCAGCTTCTGGCTGCCGGGCATCTACGGCAGCCTTGCCGCCGCCCCGATGCAGCCGGGTCTCTCGTTTGCGAGCGTGTACTATCACACGTCGGTCTCGGCAGGCGGCAATGTCGCCGCGGCGCGCCAGGTGACGATCGGACACCTCAATCCCACCGTGAACGTCAACCTGAATGCGAACCTGGACGCCGATGTCGACCTCGTGCTGCTCAATCCCAGCTATGTGTTTGCATCGCCGGTGCTCGGCGGACAGCTGCAGATCGGACTGATGGGAATTGTCGGCCGCAACAGGACATCGATCGACGGAACGCTCACGGCCATGGTGGGGCCGATCGTCGCCACGCGCAGCGGCAGCATCGACAGCTCGCTGACCGGCTTCGGCGACCTGTATCCGCAAGCATCGCTGCGCTGGAACAGGGGCGTGCACAATTTCATGACCTATGTGACGGGCGACATCCCGGTCGGCGCCTACGATCCCAATCGCCTGGCCAATCTCGGAATTGGCCATGGCGCAATCGACGGCGGCTTCGGCTACACCTATCTCAACCCGCAGACCGGGCATGAATTTTCCGCGGTCACCGGGTTCACCTTCAATTTCAAGAACCCCGACACCGACTATACCAATGGCGTCGACTGGCATCTGGATTGGGGCGCCTCGCAATTCCTGTCGAAACAGCTGTTCGTCGGCGCGGTCGGCTACTTCTACAGTCAGCTGACGGCGGACAGCGGCCAGGCAGCGTTCCTGGGCGACAACAAGTCGAGCGTCATCGGCATCGGGCCGCAGCTCGGTTACATTTTTCCCGTCGGCGACATGCAGGGTTTCCTGAACGTCAAGGCCTACTGGGAGTTCGACGCCCATCGCCGCCCGGACGGGTGGAATGCGTGGCTGACCTTCGCCATTTCGCCGGCGGCGCCGCCCGCGCCCCTGCCGAAAAGCGCGATGATTCACAAGTGACATGGCCGAAGCAGGCGCGCCTGAGCACCCGCGGCCCGGCTTGTTGATCGCGATGAACGGGGACGCCACTGGCGATGAGCAAGGACTGGCTTGAATCGCTTGAAAAGCGTCTCCCGGAGGGCGTCGATCAGGCAATCCACGATTTTGCCCTGCACGTGCATTTGTCCCATTGGCACCCGATCTCGACGGCGCCCTGCAACCGCGAGCTCGAACTGCGCATTGCCGAAGACGGGGCGACCCGGACGCTTGAATTTCCCTGCCTGCAGACAAATGCCGGTGACTGGATCGACGTCGATCTGGGAACGCGCATCGTGATCGACCCGGTTGAATGGCGCATCTGGCAACACCCGAAATCCCCGGAATCTCATCAATCACCGGTCGATCCCAAGGACCGGTCGGCGCTGCTGCATCACGACCACGCAAGTGCCGCCCCGCACGGGCCGAAGGACGAATAGGGCCGCCCGGGATGGCCGCACAGGTTGCTGCAGGCCTGCTATAGTGGCCATGTGAGTGATCGATCAATTCATGTGTCGAGGGCGAAAGATGAAAAAGCCAATGACGCTCTACGGAGCAGCAGTCGCTGTGGCCGTCGTTTTCTCAAGCCATCCCTCATTTGCCTTTGATCTGAACGGCGCATGGGCAAACAACGCCTCGGCCTGCGGAAAAATATTTGTAAAGACAAACAATACGGTCACCATGAAGGCCGACGCGGACATGTTTGGCGACGGCTTTATCGTCCGGGGCAACGCGATCGTCGGTAACAGCGTTGCCTGCACGGTCAAGACGAGGAAGCAGGTCGGCCCGCTGACCCACCTGGTGGCAGCGTGCGCCGCCGACAAGGTGGCGTTTTCCACTTTTCAATTAAGCTACAGGGTCGAGAACGACAACACGATCGTCCGCGTTTTCCCGGGCATCGAAGAGCTGAATATAAAATACAGCCGCTGCACGCTGTAACCGCCTCCACCGGCCGCATGCGCGGGCGTTTTGCCGCTCATTCCCGCGAAAGCGGGAATCCGGTTTTTGTTCAAGAACTGGGTCACCGCTTCCGCGGGCGCCTCATCCTTCGAGACGGGCGCTGCGCGCCCTCCTCAGGATGAGGCGACAGCAATACATTGCACAGCCTCATGGTGAGGAGCGTCGCGCAAGCGGCGCGTCTCGAACCATGAGGCGGCGCGGGTTCCGGTCGGAATGGCCCGCGCCGGACGTCTCGCCTCCGCTTGCTCTTCCGGGCTAATATTCGTCCATTGCCAACCCGGAGCTGCCCATGCCCAAGGCCTACTGGATCACCGTCTATCGCGAGATCAAGAATCCCGAAAAGCTTGCGGCCTATGCCAAGCTCGCGCCGCCGGCGGTGACGCCGTTCGGCGGCCGCTACATTGTGCGCGGCACGCCGCAGGCGGCCTACGAGTCCGGGCAGAAGGAGCGCGTCGTGGTCTCGGAGTTCCCGAGTCTCGACAAGGCGATCGCCGCCCACGATTCGCCCGGCTATCAGGACGCGCTGCGTGCGCTCGGCGACGGCGCGGTGCGCGACATCCGCATCATCGAGGGGCTGGAGTGAGGGCAATTCGTAAACAGCTTGCGCGTCAGCCGCTGATCCGGCTGCTCGCCATCAATCTTGCCATCGGCATCACCGCCGCGCTCGTGATGCTGGGCGGCCTGCTCGCGCTCAATCCCGCCGGCCTGCGCGACCTGATCCTGGCCGACCGTGCCGGCGGCGCGGCGCTCATGCTCCTGCTGTTCGGCCTGGTGGTGACGTTCGGCAGCGTGGCGATGGGCACGGCGATCATGACGCTCGGCCCGGACCGCAAACCCGACGGCGGCACCGGCGGCAAGACGGACCCGGTGCTGGTGGAAGTGCCGGCGAAGTTCTGACGCGGATCAGGTTTTACCGGCGCCGGACGACGAACGGCGCACATCGCTTCCGTTACGCCAGTACGCGAGAAGCTGCGGCCGCTCCACAAGAAAGGCCGCCGCCATTCCCGCCACGATGGCCCGGAATGCGGATGTGACCCCTGAGATCGCGAACGGCGTCGCCGCGACGACGAACGCAGTGAGCGCCGCAAAGCGCAGCGCGCCGCCGGAGGCCTATTTGCCCTTCGGACGGGCTTGATTATCCGTCCAGAGGGTGCGTTGTTTGCGTGCCGTCAGACGCGGAATGAGACTGATTTTGCTGGTCCAGTTCAAAGATTACGCGCTCGACACCGAACGCCGCGAACTCAAGCGTGGCGGCACGCTGATGCCGATTGAACCGCAGGTCTTCGACCTTCTGGTCTATCTCATCCAGAACCGCGAACGCGTCGTGACCAAGGACGATCTCATTGCCTCGGTCTGGGGCGGGCGCATCGTATCGGAATCGACGCTGACGAGCCGCATCAACGCCGTGCGCAAGGCGGTCGGCGACAGCGGCGAGCAGCAGAAGATCATCCGCACGATCGCGCGCAAGGGCCTCCGCTTTGTCGGCCAGGTGGTCGAGCAAGGTCAGCCAGCCGCCGCGGCTGCCGAACCCCAGGCCCCGCTTGCGCTGCCCGACCGGCCGTCGATTGCGGTTCTCCCCTTCACCAATATGAGCGGCGACGCCGGGCTGACCTATTTCATCGACGGCATCGCCGAGGAAATCATCATCGCGCTGTCGCGCGTGCGCTGGCTGTTCGTCATCGCGCGCCAGTCCAGTTTCGCATACCGGGACAAGGGCCTGGATGCCAAGCAGATCGCGCGCGAGCTCGGCGTGCGCTATGTGCTGATGGGAAGCGTGCGGCGGGCGGGCGACCGCATCCGCGTCAGCGTTCAGCTCATCGAAGGCAGTACCGGCAACAATGTCTGGGCGCGCAGCTACGACCAGGCGGTGTCCGACATCTTTGCCGTACAGGACGAGATTACCCAAACGATCGTCGGCGCGATATTGCCGGAACTGGGCCGCGCCGAGCGCGAACGGGCGCGCGTCAAGCCGCGTGACAATCTTGATGCCTGGGGCATCTATCAGCACGGCATGTTCCACCTCTACCGCTGCACGCGGGAGGACCTGATCGAGGCACGAAAGCTTTTTGCGCAGGCCACCGCCATGGACCCCGAACTCGGGCCCGCCTATTCAGGAGAGGCGGAAGCCTATTATTACGAAGTGGTCTACGGCTTTGCCGGGTCGAACGATGAAAACCGGGAAAAGGCCATCGGACCGGCCCACCGTGCCGTCACGCTCGACGCGGAAGATGCCGGCGCGCACTGCACGCTCGGACCCGTTCGCTACCTGCGGCGCGAATATCCGCCGGCGATTTCCGAGCTCACGACGTCGCTCGAGCTCAATCCCAGCCACGCGCTCGGCCATTACGGGCTCGGCGCGGCATTGGTCTTTTCCGGCAAGCCCCCGGAAGCCGTCCCGCATCTTAAATCGGCAATTCGCCTGAGCCCGCACGATCCGAACATGGGTTCATTTCTCGTGCGGATCGCGGATGCCCGATATTTCATGACCGACTACGAAGGCGCGGTGAGCTTTGCGCTCAAGGCCCTGGGCCAGCCGAACTTTCAGTGGTCGCGCTACGCGGTGCTGATTGCCGCGCTCGGTCAGCTGCAGCGCAAGGATGAGGCGCGGCGTTATCTTGACGAGGTCATGCGCCTGCGGCCGGACTTCTCGATTGCATTCGTCAGACACGGCCACTTGTTCGGCGAGCGTGAAATCATGGCGCACTATTGCGAAGGCCTGAGCAAGACCAAGGTGCCGGAAACCGCGTAGCGCTCCGGCGACCGCTCACGGGATGTCAAGCCTCCGGGCGCCTGAAATACCCCATATGGCAGGGCCGCCATGTGCGCCATGCAATGGAAATAATCTGCATTTCGCGCGTTGTCCCGTTGACACTCGGGCGAGACAATTGAGGTTGCATGACATGACGATGGGCGACCTGTTTCTGAAGTCGAGCGATGAATTTCTGAAGCCGAGCGATGAAGCCGATGGCCTCGGGCTCGCACTCGGCCGCGCCGAAGGCCAGGCCTTCGGCCGCACGCTGAAACATATGCTTGAGGACGTGGCCGACGCCGGCGAGGAAATCGAAAGCGGCGACTATATGATCGCCTATGCCGTGGAGAAAGCCGAGGGCATGTATGTGCCGAGGAACGGCGGCTTCGAGTGGCAACCGCCCGAAAACGAAAACATCCATATCGAGATTTCGGTGCGCGATGCGGCCGACGGAAGAATGATCCCCGGGCTCGACGTCGACGTAACCGTGACGGACGCGGACGGCAAGGAAGTCGGCACCCATCGCCAGCCGCTGCTCTGGCATCCCTATCTCTATCACTACGGTCGCAACTGGCACATTCCCGGTGACGGCACCTACCGCCTGCGCGTCCGGTTCAACGCGCCGAATTTCCATCGTCACGACCGGAAGAACGGCAACCGCTTCAACAAGGGTGCGGATGTGACGTTCGAGGAGGTGATATTGAAGACCGGACGGGAATGAGATCCGCGATCCGGCAGGCCGGTGAACTATGAGGCGTTTAGGGACGCAGGCTGCTGTTGCGTCGGCGGCGCCACGTCCGGGTACTCGCTGATCTTGCGCCAGTGAATCTGCAGCAGCCGCGACGGGATCAGGTCGTCGGGCGTGCGGATCCCGGGGCAATGGGGAAGAAGTGGCGCAACGCCCGCGTTTCGCCGCCCTCCGTGCCTGCTCACGGCCCCGTCAGCTGTTCGGAAAAGTAAACCATGGTCTTGCGGTAGATCTCGGACCGGTTCCACTCGCGCATCACCTGGAAATTTTCCGTCCCCTCCCCGAACGGCGCGCCGGCCTTCCAGCCGTTGACCTTCAGCAGATTGGCGGTGGAGGCAAGCACATCCGGCACGCTGTGGCGCAGATCGACATGGCCGTTGCCGTCGTAGTCGACGCCATACTTGATGTAGGACGACGGCAGAAACTGCGTTTGCCCAATCTCGCCGGCATAGGCGCCGATCAGGTCGCGCAACGGAAGATCGCCGCGCTGGAGGATCTTGAGCGCGGCAATAAGTTCGCGCTGGAACAGTTCGGTGCGGCGGCAGTCATGCGCCAGCGTGGCGATGGTCTTGATCACCGGCCGCTTGCCCATGTCGCCGGTGCCGTTGTCGGATTCGAGCGTCCAGATCGCGACGATCAGGCTCGGCGGCACACCGAACTGCCGCTCGACGCGGGAGAGGAGCGCGGCGTGGCGCGCCATCATCTTCTTTGCGCGATTGATGCGGGCCGGGACGACGCGGGTGCGGGCGTATTCCTCGAAGCTCTTGCGGAAGGTGTAGCGCTGGCGGCGGTCGAACGACAGCACGGCCTGGTCGAGCGTCACGCCCGCAAAGGCGCTGTCGATCACGCCGCGCGAAACGCCGGCGGCCTGGGCCTCGCGCCCCATGGCGGACAGGAAAACATTGAAATCGCCGCCGCACTTCGCCGCTTGCGCGGGTGCCGCGATGATCAGGATGCAGAAGGTGGCCGCAAGCAGGCGCGCATTCATGCCGGTTCCTCGTTTTGCCCCCGTTGCAGAAACCATCGCATGCGCGAGGGTCCGAATGAAAGGCGATGCAGAGTCGCAGCCTCCGTCTCTGTCTCGCTTTGAAAGTCGCGATCCGGGTTTGCCTCACCCGCACGCCGTTCATCGCGCCCGTCAGTCGAACAATGCTACGGCCCGGGTCCAGCCGCCGGACGCGGCTTTGATCTTGGCCGGGAAGCAGGCAACCGTAAAACCGAAAGGCGGCAGCTGCTCGAGATTGCAGAGCTTCTCCATGTGGCAATAGGGAATTTCGCGACCGGCCTTGTGACCCTCCCAGATGATCGAGGGGTCATGCGTCTCTTCCCAGCGCTTGCGCGTATGCATGAAGGGCGCGTCCCAGCCCCAGGCATCGATGCCGCAGACGCGCACGCCGCGCGAGGTGAGATAAAGCGTTGCCTCGCGGCCCATGCCGCAGCCGGCGGTGAGATATTCGCTGGTGCCGATGCATTCGCTGGCGCGCGTGTTGACCAGCACGATGTCGAACGGCTTGAGATCGTGGCCGATGCGCTTGAGCTCGGCTTCGACTTCGGCGGCGCTCACCACATGGCCGTCGGGCAGCTTGCGGAAATCGAGTTTGACGCCCGGACGGAAGAACCAGTCGATCGGCACCTCGTCGATGGTGATCATGCGGTTGCCGTGGATATCCTTCGACTGGAAGTGATAGGGCGCGTCCATGTGGGTGCCGTTGTGGGTGGCGAGGTTGACGAACTCGACCGCCCAGGCTTCCCCGTCCGGCAGATCCTCCGCCTTCAGCCCGGGAAATGCTTCGAGCAGCGTCCAGGCGTTTTCCTTGCCGGTCTTGTAGTCGATCTTCGGCCGCATGAAGGGCGGATCGAGCATCGTCTCGTTGTCGAGCGTGATCGAGATGTCGAGCATGCGGCTGGGCAGTTTCATGGGGGCCTCCGGGGATTTTTTTCGAAGGCGGATGCTAGCCGAGACGCTGCGAGGCGGGAAGGTGACGGCAGGAACGTGAAATGTGTGCGTGATGCGGTTTGTTGGAGTGCGGATTCCCATCGCCTTAGACGGCCTCATGCTGAAGAGCGCGGAACGCTCGTCACCGCAGGTCGGCTAATAGCCGACCTGCGCACCTCAAATCCGATCCCGGTTAAACCCGAGATCGGGGCACGGGGCCGCCCCATCCTTCGAGACGCGGCGCTATGCGCCGCTCCTCAGGATGAGGCGGAGTGAGGTTGTTTAGTTGTCGAGGAAGCTGCGGAGTTTCCGCGAGCGCGACGGATGCTTCAGCTTCCTCAACGCCTTCGCCTCAATCTGGCGAATACGCTCGCGGGTGACCGAGAATTGCTGGCCGACTTCTTCCAGCGTGTGGTCGGTGTTCATGCCGATGCCGAAGCGCATGCGCAGCACGCGCTCCTCGCGCGGGGTGAGCGAAGCCAGCACGCGCGTCGTAGTCTCGCGCAGGTTCGACTGGATCGCGGCGTCTATCGGCAGGATCGCGTTCTTGTCCTCGATGAAATCGCCGAGATGGGAATCCTCCTCGTCGCCGATCGGCGTTTCGAGCGAGAGCGGCTCCTTGGCGATCTTGAGAACCTTGCGCACCTTCTCCAGCGGCATGCCGAGCTTTTCGGCGAGCTCCTCCGGCGTCGGCTCGCGGCCGATCTCGTTGAGCATCTGGCGCGAGGTGCGCACGATCTTGTTGATGGTCTCGATCATGTGCACCGGGATGCGGATGGTGCGCGCCTGGTCGGCGATCGAGCGGGTGATCGCCTGGCGGATCCACCAGGTGGCGTAGGTCGAGAACTTGTAGCCGCGGCGGTATTCGAATTTGTCGACCGCCTTCATCAGGCCGATATTGCCTTCCTGGATCAGGTCGAGGAACTGCAGGCCGCGGTTGGTGTATTTCTTGGCGATCGAGATGACGAGACGCAGGTTTGCCTCCACCATCTCCTTCTTGGCCTGGCGCGCTTCGCGCTCGCCCTTCTGCACCATGTGCACGATCTTGCGGAACTCGTCGATGCCGACGCCGGTCTGGCCGGCGAGCTCGTGCACCATGGAGCGGATCTGCTTGATGCGGTCCTTCTCCTTGGCGACCAGATTCTTCCAACCCTTCGCGGAGAGCTTGGAAATGCGGTTGAGCCAGCGCGGGTCGAGCTCGTTGCCCATGTACTGCTTGAGGAAGTCGTCGCGCACAACGCCGTAGCTTTCGGCAAGCCGCATCAGCCGGCCCTCGTTCGAGACCAGCCGCTTGTTGATGTCGTAGAGCTGCTCGACGAGGGAATCGATGCGCGCCTGGTTGAGCCGCAACGACTTTACCTCGGAGATGATCTCTTCCTTCAGCTTGCGGTATTTGCGTTCCTGCGCCGGCGACAGCGAGGTGTTCTTCAGCCGGAACTCGATGTCCTGCTCCTGCAGACGGCGCAGTCGCTTGAAGGCGTCGGCGATGGTATCGAAGGTCTCGACGACTTTCGGCTTGAGCTCGGCTTCGATCGCGGCAAGGGAGAGCGAACCCTCCATGTCGTCTTCGTCGAAATCACTTTCGGCGGCGGCTTCGCCCGGATCCTTCTCCTCGCCGTCGCCGGCTTCACCCGGCGCCTTGAACGGCGTGGCGGACGGCGGTGCGGCCGGCGGCGCCGGCGTCTGCACGACCTGAAGATGCGGCGCGCCCGGAACCGGGGTGCCGACGGCGGCCGCAACCGGCTTGCCGTCCGGACCGATCACCACCGGCGGCGCCATCTGCTTGGCGTCGGGGCCGGCATAGGTCGCTTCCAGATCGATGATGTCGCGCAGGAAGACTTTTCCGTCGTTGAGTTCGTCGCGCCAGATGATGACGGCCTGGAAGGTGAGCGGGCTTTCGCAGAGCCCTGCGATCATCGCCTCGCGGCCGGCCTCGATGCGCTTGGCAATCGCGATTTCGCCCTCGCGCGAGAGCAGTTCGACCGAGCCCATTTCGCGCAGATACATGCGCACGGGATCGTCGGTGCGCTCGGACGGTTCCTTCTTTTCGGTGGTCGCCAGCGACTTCGACTTGGCCTCGACGACCTCCGTGCCGGTGTCGTCATCGTCGTCGTCATGCTCGTCGGCGGCCTTTTCGGTCTCGCCGTCCTCGCTGTCGGCATCCTCGGTCTCGACGACATTGATGCCCATCTCGCTGAGCATCGCCATGATGTCTTCGATCTGCTCGGGAGAGGTCGAATCGGATGGCAGGACCGCATTGAGCGCGTCGAAGGTGACATAGCCGCGCTTCTTGGCGGCCTTGATCATCTTCTTGACGCCGGCGTCGGAGAGATCGAGCAGGGGAAGCGGCGATTCAGGGGTTCCGTCGGCCTCTTTTTCCGGTGCTTCTTCCTTGACCGCTGCTTTCGCCTTCGTCGCCATTGGTTGCTTCTCCTGGCCCTTCTTGGCCGGCTCGCCGGTCGTTTCGCTGCGTCGCTTGAAAAAGCGCATGACCAACAAGGGCAACGCCGGCTAGGCGCGGCCCCCCGAATCAGGTCGCCAGTGTCGTCGGAACCCGCTTAAGCTCCGATTAACCTACAAATACCGCGGGAATCGACCCTTTATTCCCCGGCAGGCCGGCCTCTGCGTACAGCCTCTACCCTATGTCGCATGGACTCGAAAACCGGTTCTTGGGCTCCGGGTCAAGTCCGGACTTCAGCGATTTCCGGGCTCATGCACCGATGGCAGGCATGCTCATAAGCTACGGGCGCCCCGGCCGGAAGAGGCCCCAAATCCTTCGATCAGGGCCTCGGTTCCCTCCATCCGTGACAGGCGGGCCTTGACGTCACGCAGCCGCAGATAATTGGCCTCGCTTGCGTCCTGGCCGAGCGCCTGTTCGGCGTCCTTGAGCTCCTTAGTTAGTGAATGCCACTGCCGATGCAAGCCAACGAGCTGCTGCCAGGTCACCAAAACATCCTCGGGCGCAGCCTCCGGCCGGGCCCCCCAGACCGACTGGGTGGTGATCGCGGCGGCGATGCGCGCGGCGACCTCGTCAAGGCCGCGGGCCGCCAGCTCCGCCCGCACGGCTTCGGCATCCGCCGCCGCCGAATGGGCCGCAATATCGACCAGCGCGCTCTTGATCCGTTCGGCATCGGCGTGACGGAACTCGAGCGACGCGAATTCCTCCAGATGGTCGTGCAACAGCCAGGGATAATTGAGCGCGGCCTGCAGGATCAGCGCCTCGCGCAGCGGGACCGAGACACGATGGCCGCGATGCACCGGGCTGGACGCAAGCTGCTGGCTTACCACCACATAGGGCGTGCTGCGGCCGCCGGTCGCGGCGCGCGGGAACGCACCGTTGCGCGGGGCGAAATCGCCGTTGCGGCGGTTTTCTTTCCGGGTTCCTTGCCGGTTTCCTTGCCAGTTGCCTTGCCAATTGTTCTGCCAGTTCTGCCGCCCGCCCGGCTCGCGGTTGCCGCGGGCGCCTTGCGCCGGCGCAAAGAATTGCGAAATCCGGGCGTTGAAATCCTGCCGGTAATATTTGCGCACGGCATCGTCGCCGATCGCTGCCGTGACTTCATTGATGCGCGCTTCCAGTGCCGCGCGCCGCTCGGGCGTATCGAAGGAATGTCCCTCGGTCTCGCGCGCCCACAGCATCGCGGCGAGCGGCCGCGCGGCGCCGATCACGTCTGCCACCGCTTCGCGCCCGCCTGAGCGCGCCAGGTCGTCCGGGTCCTGCCCTTGCGGCAGCAGCGCGAACTTCAGGCTCTTGCCGGGCTTGAGCCGCGGCATGGCGAGATCGACGGCGCGAAAGGCTGCGCGCAGGCCGGCGCTGTCGCCGTCGAAACAGAGCACCGGCTCATCCGCCATCTTCCACAGCAGCGCAAGCTGGTCTTCGGTGAGCGCGGTGCCGAGCGGCGCGACGGTGGCCGGGAAGCCGGCCGTCACCATGGCGATGACGTCGATGTAGCCTTCGACCACGACGATCGCCGCTCCGGCATTTTCTTGCGCAGGCTGCGTAGACTTGCCTGCGTGTGCCTCCTGGCGCGCGGCGGCAATATTGTAGAGCGTCGCGCCCTTGTGAAAGAGCGGCGTCTCCGGCGAATTCAGGTATTTCGCCTGCGCATCCTTTTCCAGCGCGCGGCCGCCGAAGGCGATGACGCGATTGCGCAGATCGGTAATCGGGAACATCACGCGG
Source organism: uncultured Alphaproteobacteria bacterium (assembly GCA_963828695.1). Taxonomy (GTDB): domain Bacteria; phylum Pseudomonadota; class Alphaproteobacteria; order Rhizobiales; family Xanthobacteraceae; genus Pseudolabrys. Next base: position 2,235,271 of record CAWHFS010000002.1, read on the forward strand.
TCGCGGAAACGGTCGAACGGCACCGGAATGTCGTCGCCGGCGATCAGCAGGCCGGCCTCCACCATGTCCTCGACCGGAATGCCGTGCGCGCCGAGATGCTCCTTCAGCGCGAAGCGCTCGGGCGGCGCAAAGCCGAGGCGGAATTTGAGTTGCGTGCCGGCATCGAGACCGCGATCGGCAAGATAGCCGCGCGCCCTGGCGCCGGCGCGCGAGGCCAGCGTTGCCTCGAAGAATTTCGCCGCCAGGTCCATCACGTCGTGCAGCGTCTTGCGCCGCGCATCGCGCGCCTGGTCCTCGTACGAGACTTTCGGCAGCGGCACGCCGGCAAGCTGGGCCAGGCGTTCGACCGCCTCGGGAAAGGCGACGCCTTCCGTCTCCATCACGAAACCGAAAATGTCGCCGTGCTTGCCGGAGGAGAAGTCGTGAAAGAAGCCCTTCTGGTCGTTGACCGTGAACGACGGTGACTTCTCTTTATTGAAGGGCGACAACCCGATGAATTCACGGCCCTGCTTGCGCAGCTTCACGCGCCGGCCGACCACCTCCGACACAGGGAGGCGCGCGCGCAATTCGTCGAGGAACTGGGGCGTGAAGCGCATGGGTCCTGCGCGCGCCGGCGCGCCGCGTCCGTGTTTTGTCGTGTGGCCGAATCGGTTCACACATCATAGTCCGGTCGATGGAGACTTTCCGGGACGCCATCGTCCGATACCGGATTTGGGGCCTTTTCCTAGTTATTCACAGGGGCCAACGGCAACGCTACGCTGCCAATAATGATGTATTTCCTGACCACCCAGCCCCTGTGGATGAGCGCGATTATCCTCATGGTCCCGACGACATTGCTGTCGATGGCGGGGCCCCTCGTCGTTCGCCGCTATGTCGAGCTCAGCCGGCTGCGCACCAACAACGAGGTCGCCGGCTTCAAGTTCGCGACCGTCGGCGTGCTTTACGCAGTCATGCTCGCCTTCGCCGTCGTCGTCGTATGGGAAAAATTCAACCAGGCCGACAGCGAAGTGGCCAAGGAGGCGGGCGCGGCCGCGACTGTCTTTCTCCTCACAAACGGGGTCGGCGCCGAGCACGGCGCCGTCATCCGCAATGCGATGTCCGACTATCTGACGGCCGCGATCACGAAGGATTGGCCGGCGATGGAGCAGGAGGGCGACAGCCCTGCCGTCACCGAGGCGCTGGGCGGTGTCTACATCGCGGTTCTCAGGTTCCATTCGTTCGACGCCGACGAGGGCGTCGTCATTGCCGCAATTCTCCAGCAGGTCAACCGGATCAGCGAAGCGCGGCGCGAACGTCTAGTCATGGCCGACGGCATCGTGCCCGACATCATCTGGGTGGTGCTGTTCGGCGGTGCGATCGTGACCATCGGGTTCACGTTTTTCTTCGGCGCGGAAAATCTCAAGGCCCAGGTGATGATGACGGGCGCGTTGTCCGTCCTGATCTTCGCCGGGCTGCTGACAATCATCGCCATCGATCATCCATTCGCCGGCACGATCAAGGTGGGACCGGAGGCATTGTCCAGCATCGTCCGGGATTTCGTCGGCACGCCCGTGCGCAAATAGGCGCGCGCGACGGCGCGGATGAGGCCTCATGGTTCGAGACGCATTGCTTCGCAATGCTCCTCACCATGAGGAGAACCGTTGCTACTGCAGCTTCGCCTTCACCATGCCGCTGGCCTTGCCCATCTCCATCTGCCCGGCATATTTGCCGCGCAGACTTCCGATCACCTTGCCCATGTCCTTCATGCCGGCGGCGCCGGTCTCCTTGATGGCAGCGTCGATAGCGCTTGCCATTTCGGCTTCCGACATTTGCTTGGGCAGATAGCCCTGAATGATGGCGATCTCGTCCTGCTCCTGCTTCACCAGGTCGGCGCGGCCGCCCTTCTGGTAGAGTTCGACCAATTCCTGGCGCTGCTTGATCATCTTCTGCAGCAGCGGAAGAACCTCGGCATCGGCGAGTGCGGGCTTGCCCGACCCGCGCGCCTCGATATCGGCGTTCTTGAGCGCGGAATTGACCATGCGGAGGGTGGAAACCGCCCGCTCGTTTTTGGCCTTCATCGCCTCTTTCAAAGCATTATTGATGTCGTCGCGCAGCACGGGGAGCCCCTTTCCGTATCTTTAATCCTGCCTGGGGGCGGCACCCGGCGGCCCCTTGCCTCATACTCTATAATAGGCAACTAAGAGGCCATGACCCAGACGCAAGCCAAATCCACGGGGACCTGGGATGAACCCGAGGCCACGGCGCTTTTGGTATTGGCCGACGGGACCGTGCTGGAAGGCGTCGGCCTCGGCGCGACCGGCCATGCGGTCGGCGAGGTCTGCTTCAATACCGCCATGACGGGTTATGAGGAGATCCTCACCGATCCCTCCTATGCCGGACAAATCATCACCTTCACCTTCCCGCATATCGGCAATGTCGGGACAAACGAAGAAGACATCGAGACCGTCAATATGGCGGCGGCGACCGGCGCACGCGGCGTCATCCTGCACAGCGCCATCACTGCACCGTCGAATTACCGCGCCACCCGGCCGCTCAACGACTGGCTGAAGGCGCGCGGCATCATCGGCCTCTGCGGCATCGACACCCGTGCCTTGACCGCACTGATTCGCCAGAACGGCATGCCCAACGCCGTGATCGCACACGCGCCCGACGGAAAATTCGACGTCGCTGCGCTCGGACGCGAAGCGGCGGCCTGGCCCGGCCTGGTCGGCATGGACCTGGTACCGGTGGTCACGAGCGCGCAGCGCTTCACCTGGGACGAAACCGAGTGGGCCTGGGGCAATGGCTTCGGCCGACAGGACAAGCCGGAATTTCACGTGGTCGCTGTCGACTACGGCATCAAGCGCAACATCCTCCGGCTGCTCGCCGGGTCCGGCTGCAAGGTGACCGTTGTACCGGCGAGCACCTCGGCGGAGGACATTCTCGCGCTCAAACCTGATGGCGTTTTCCTGTCAAACGGCCCCGGCGATCCGTCGGCGACCGGCGAATATGCCGTCCCGGTCATCAGGACGCTGATCAACTCAGGAATTCCGACTTTCGGAATCTGTCTCGGCCACCAGATGCTCGGCCTGGCGGTCGGGGCCAGGACCATCAAGATGCATCAGGGCCATCACGGCGCCAATCATCCGGTCAAGGATCTCTCCACCGGCAAGGTCGAGATCACGTCGATGAATCACGGCTTCGCCGTCGACAAGGATTCTCTGCCGAAGAACGTGCAGCAGACGCATCTCTCGCTGTTCGACGAATCCAATTGCGGAATCGCGCTGAAGGACAAGCCGGTATTCTCGGTGCAATACCACCCGGAGGCTTCGCCAGGCCCGCGCGACAGCCATTATCTTTTCCAACGCTTTGTCGAAATGATGCGGCAGGCGAAGCGTAAAATCGCGTGATCGCCCCGCAGCCGGGCCGATGAGGATTCGTCAGCCCGGCAAAGAGGAAAATTGTGCATGTTTGCCAGGGTGACGATTGGCCTGATCGCGGGCGCGACCGTCGGGGCTTCCGCGCATGCGCAGTCGTTTGACGGCACCTGCAAGGGCGCATCTATCGTCGAGAAACGCGTCGCGTCCGGCACGGCCGGCAGTGAGTGCCCCCGCACAGGTGGCCGATTTCCAATCACAATCAAGGTTACCGGCGGTACCGTGAGCCTTACTAATCCTTTCGCAACCTATTTCGGTACAATCGATGCCGGCGGCGGGTTTCACATCCGCGGCTCGCGATTGGGCCGCACCGGCGGAGGCCAAATCCCGGCAAGCTATGACGGCACGATCCGATGCAAAATCGCGTCGGGATCGGCTGTCGCCACCGGTCTGGACAGCCAATGTCAAGGCATATTCACGGCGCGGCAATGAAATCTGCAAAGAAGACAGACGCGCCTGAAATTTTTGTGTTCAAGGACGACGGCGCGGTGCCGAACAATCCGACGCTGCCGCTGCTGGTCTATCGCCGCGCGGTCGATCTCGCCGGCAGCACCGATCCGGAAAACACCATCGAGCGCGTGTTTGCACGCAACGCCTGGGGCCATTCGATGTGGCGCAACGGAATTTATCCGTACACGCATTATCATTCGATGATCCATGAAGTGCTGGGGATCGCCCGCGGCCGCGCCAAGGTTCGCTTCGGCGGCGCGAAAGGCGAAGAGGTCGATCTTTCCGTCGGCGACGTGGCGGTGCTGCCGGCCGGCACCGGCCATCAGGGTCTGTGGGCCAGCCCCGATCTCGTCGTTATCGGCGGCTATCCGCCGGACGGCACCTACAATCTCTGCCGGGGCAGCAAGTCCGAGCACGCCAAGGCGCTGCTGACGATCCCCGAGGTGCCGGCGCCGACGAGCGATCCGGTCCGTGGCAGGAACGGGCCGCTGCTGGAGCTGTGGCGCGTCGGCGCATAACTTTCGAACAGGCGGCAGCCGGCTTCGGCGGACGAAGGAAGGCCGGATGCGATCCTGCGCCAGTGAAAGACGCGTATGACCGACTGGATCAGCTTCTACGACTTCAAGCATTCCGTGATCTATGTGAATGCGCGTCACCGCGACGTGCATTACCGCACCATCGCGCAGGACATCCGCACCCACGTGCCCACGCCCACCGCCGCCGTGCTCGACTATGGCTGTGGCGAAGCGACCTCGGCCGATCTTCTGGCCGCGGCTTGCGGCCATCTGACCATGGTGGAAGCCGCGCCCAATGTGCGCGCCGCGCTCGCCGCGCGCTTTGCCGACAATCCGAAAATTTCCGTGCTCACGCCCGATGAAGCGGCGGCGTTGCCGCAGGGGTCTTTCGATCTCATCGTCCTGCATTCGGTGGCGCAGTATCTCGGCGTGACCGAGCTCGACGGCCTGCTGACGAAATTCCGCGCGCTGCTCAAGCCGGACGGCCTGTTCGTCATCGGCGACATCGTGCCGCCGCATCTGGCCGCGCCGGCCGCGGCCTGGGCGCTGTTGTGCTTCGGCGCGCGCAACGGATTTTTCTGGGCTGCCGTCGGCGGCCTGATGCGGATTTTCGTGTCGGACTATCTGCGGCTGAAGAAAACCGTCGGCCTGTCGCACTATGATGAAGCCGCCATGCTGGCACGGCTGCAGGCGGCCGGATTTTCGGCGAGACGTGCGCCGCGCAATATCGGACATAATCAGCGCCGGATGACCTTCCTGGCCAGGCCGGCCTGATCCACGTTTTCCGGTCTTTTTCCTCCACCGTTAATCCGGATAACGCCCTTCCCACCCTGTCGAATCTGGTCTAAAGACCGCTCGCGCGCGGGGCCTTGCCCTAGCGCCGAGCTCCCGGGACGCGCGTCAGCGCGCCCTTTTTTTGTGCCTACGAGACCGGTCATTCCGGGGCGCACCGAAGGTGCGAACCCGGAATCCAGACGCAGGCACCGTGCACGTTTCTGGATTCCGGGTCCGCGAGCTGCGCTCGCGTCCCGGAATGACGAAGGAAAGATTGCGTCGCCAAATGCCGAAACGCACCGACATCAAATCGATCCTGATCATCGGCGCCGGCCCCATCGTCATCGGCCAGGCCTGCGAATTCGACTATTCGGGCACGCAGGCCTGCAAGGCGCTGAAGGAAGAGGGTTACCGGGTCATCCTGGTGAACTCCAATCCGGCGACGATCATGACCGACCCTGACCTCGCCGACGCCACCTATGTGGAGCCGGTGACGCCGGAGATCGTCGCCAAGATCATCGAGAAGGAGCGGCCCGACGCGCTCCTGCCGACCATGGGCGGACAGACCGCGCTAAACTGCGCCCTCTCCTTGCGCAAGATGGGCACGCTGGAAGAATTCGGCGTGCAGATGATCGGCGCCACGGCGGACGCGATCGACAAGGCTGAAGACCGCGAGCTGTTCCGCGAGGCGATGACCAGGATCGGTCTGGAAACGCCGCGCTCGCATCAAATCAAGACGCTGCCGCAGGCGCTTGAAGCGCTCGACGACATCGGACTGCCCGCGATCATTCGCCCGTCCTTCACACTGGGCGGCACCGGCGGCGGCATCGCCTACAACAAGTCCGAGTTCATCGAGATCGTCGAGCGCGGCATCGACGCCTCCCCCACCAGCGAAGTGCTGATCGAGGAATCCGTGCTGGGCTGGAAGGAATACGAGATGGAGGTGGTGCGCGACAAGAACGACAATTGCATCATCATCTGCTCGATCGAGAACGTCGATCCGATGGGCGTGCACACCGGCGATTCCATTACCATCGCGCCGGCGCTGACCCTGACCGACAAGGAATACCAGATCATGCGCGACGCCTCGATTGCGGTGTTGCGCGAGATCGGCGTGGAAACGGGCGGTTCCAACGTGCAGTTCGCCGTCAATCCGGCGGACGGGCGGCTGGTGATCATCGAGATGAACCCGCGCGTGTCGCGGTCTTCCGCCCTGGCATCGAAGGCCACCGGCTTCCCGATCGCCAAGGTCGCGGCAAAGCTTGCGGTCGGCTACACGCTGGATGAGATCTCCAACGACATCACCGGTGGCGCCACGCCCGCTTCGTTCGAGCCGACCATCGACTACGTGGTCACGAAAATCCCGCGCTTTGCCTTCGAGAAATTTCCCGGCGCGTCGACCACGCTCACCACGTCGATGAAGTCGGTGGGCGAGGCCATGGCGATCGGCCGCACGTTCCAGGAAAGCCTGCAGAAGGCGCTGCGCTCCCTGGAAACGGGCCTGACCGGCCTCGACGAAATCACCATCGAGGGTTTCGACGCGGCCAAGGGCATCGACGACGCCGACAACAAGAACGCCCTGCGCGCCGCGCTCGGCACGCCAACGCCGGACCGGCTGTTGAAGCTGGCGCAGGCGATCCGCGTCGGTGCCAGCGACGAACTCATCCACAATGCCTGCCGCATCGATCCCTGGTTCCTGGCCGAGATCCGCGGGCTGGTCGAAACGGAAGCCGAGATCAGGGCCAAGGGCCTGCCCGTCACGGCAGGGACGTTCCGGCGGCTGAAGGCGCTCGGGTTCTCCGACACCCGGCTCGGCAAGCTGACCGGCAATTCGGCCGAGACGGTGATGGAAAAACGCCGCGGCCTCGGCGTGCGGCCGATATTCAAGCGCATCGACACCTGCGCCGCCGAGTTCGCCTCGCCTACGGCTTACATGTATTCGACCTATGAGACGCCGTTCGCCGGCAAGCTCGCCGATGAGGCGGCGCCGTCCGACAAGAAGAAAGTCATCATCCTCGGCGGCGGGCCGAACCGTATCGGCCAGGGCATCGAGTTCGATTACTGCTGCTGCCACGCCGCCTTCGCACTGAAGGAGGTCGGCTACGAGACCATCATGGTCAACTGCAATCCGGAGACGGTCTCGACCGACTACGACACCTCCGACCGGCTCTATTTCGAACCGCTCACGCCCGAAGACGTGCTGGAGATCGTCGATACCGAGCAATCAAACGGCACGCTGCACGGTGTGATCGTGCAATTCGGCGGTCAGACGCCGCTCAAACTCGCCGAGCCGCTGGAAAAAGCGAAGGTGCCGATCCTCGGCACGTCGCCCGACATGATCGATCTCGCGGAAGACCGCGACCGGTTCAAGAAGCTGCTCGACAAGCTCAAGGTGCGGCAGCCGCAGAACGGGATCGCCACTTCGCCAAATGCGGCGCGCGCCATCGCCGAGGAGATCGGCTATCCGGTGGTGATCCGCCCGTCATATGTGCTCGGCGGCCGCGCCATGGAAATTGTGCGCGACGGTGCCCAGCTCGACCGCTATGTGGCGCGTCTCGCCGGCGATCTCGATCGCCCAAGCGAACTGGTGGTCTCAAGGAAAAGCCCGCTGCTGATCGACCGCTATCTGTCCGACGCCACCGAGGTCGACGTCGATTGCCTCTCCGACGGCAAGGACACCTTCATCGCCGGCATCATGGAGCACATCGAGGAAGCCGGCATTCACTCCGGCGATTCCGCCTGCGCGCTGCCGCCGCACTCGCTCGACGCACCCACGCTGGCCGAACTGGAACGCCAGACCCGCGCGCTGGCGCTGGCCCTGAAAGTCGGCGGGCTGATGAACGTGCAATACGCCATCAAGGACGGCGAGATCTATGTGCTGGAGGTCAACCCGCGGGCCTCGCGCACCGTGCCGTTCGTGGCCAAGGTGATCGGTCTTCCCGTCGCCAAGATCGCCGCCCGCATCATGGCGGGTGAGAGCCTGAAAAGTTTCAAGCTTGAGCCGATCCGCTACCGGCACCGGGCGGTGAAGGAGGCCGTGTTCCCGTTCGCGCGATTCCCCGGCGTCGACACCGTGCTGGGGCCGGAGATGAAGTCCACCGGCGAGGTCATGGGGATCGATGCCTCGTTCGAAATTGCCTTTGCCAAGAGCCAGATCGGCGGGGGAACCAGCCTGCCACGCACCGGAACCGTGTTCGTCTCGGTCAAGGACGCGGACAAGCCGCGCATCCTGCCGGCAATCAAGCTTCTGGCGTCCCTCGGGTTCAACACCATCGCCACATCGGGAACCCAGCGCTATCTGGCCGAACAGGGGGTGGCGGCCGCCAAGATCAACAAGGTGCTGGAAGGCCGGCCCCATATCGTGGACGCCATCAAAAACGGCGGTGTTCAGCTCGTTTTCAACACCACGGAGGGAAGCGCCGCCCTGGCCGACAGCCGGTCGCTCCGCCACGCGGCCCTCTTGCATAAAGTGCCGTACTACACCACTCTTTCGGGTGCCGTCGCCGCGGCGCAAGGCATAAAAGCCTATCTCGGGGGCGACCTCGAGGTGCGCGCGCTGCAAAGCTACTTCAGCGGACGGACCTGAGGGCGTTTTTCCACACGGTCCAGCGTTCAAGCGGCGGCACGAGTTCGGCCGGGAAGTCCATGATCGCGGCGCAGATGATGCTGGCCGCGGTCGAGACATTTTTGACCGAGGCTCGTTCCATGGCTCCGGCGCGCGGGTGACCGTGACCGGAGTCGTATTGCGAGTCGATTGGACGCTCGTTCTGGAAGCGAAAAGGGGCTTGGCGGAACACAATGCCCGCTCACGACGTTCGGGCGGCCGCCAGGAGGAGATGAGACGATGGAAAAGATTCCGATGACGGCGGCGGGCTATACGGCGCTGGAAAACGAATTGAAGCACCGCCAGCAGGTGGAGCGGCCCCGCATTATCCAGCAGATCACCGATGCGCGCACGCACGGCGATCTGTCGGAGAATGCCGAATATCACGCCGCCAAGGAGCAGCAGTCGCTCAACGAGGGCGCGATCGCCGAGCTGGAAGACAAGCTCGCGCGCGCCGACGTGATCGACGTGTCCAAGCTGTCCGGCGACACCATCACGTTCGGTGCCACCGTGACGCTGGTCGACGAGGACACCGACGAAAAAAAGGTGTGGCAGATTGTCGGCGAGCCGGAAGCGGACGCCAAGAAAGGTCGCATTTCGATCACCTCCCCGCTCGCCAAGGCGCTGATCGGCAAGACTAAGGGCACGTCGGTTGAGGTCAACACGCCCGGCGGCGCGAAAGCCTACGAAGTGAAGAAGGTGGAGTGGCGATAGCCTGCATTATCGCACCCTCGCATCGCGGGTTGTCATGGCCGGGTTTGTCCCGGCCATTGTCATTCCGGGGCACGTCGCAGGCGCGAGCCCGGACTCCAGACGCGAATACATTCGGCCACGCCAGAAATTGTTTCTGGATTCGGGTGCGCGCCGAAGTCGCCGAAAGTGCCTCTGGATTCCGGGCCCGCGCGCTCTGCGCGCGTCCCAGAATGACTGCCTTGTGTTCTATCCTCCGCGCGTCCCGGAATGACCGCGTTATATTCAATCCGCATCAGAGTAAACAGGATAGCCGGGACAAGCCCGGCCATTGTCATTCCGGGGCGCGCCGAAGGCGCGAGCCCGGAATCCAGACGCAAATATCTAGCTCGCGATTTCGGGATACAGATCCTTCCAATCCGGGTTACCCTCTTCGATCAGTCTGATCTTCCACGCGCGACGCCATTTCTTGACGTCCTTTTCGCGCGCAATCGCGTTGGTCGGATCGTCGTAGGCTTCGAACCAAACCAGTCGCCGCACGTCATAACGGTTGGTAAAGCCAGGACTGGCCTTTTGCCTGTGCTCGTAGACACGACGAACGAGATCGCGTGTCACGCCCAGATATAGAGTTCCTTGTTTGCGGCTGGCGAACAGATACACGTAGTACATTCGGCGACGCCGAAATTGTTTCTGGATTCCGGGCCCGCGCGCTCTGCGCGCGTCCCGGAATGACTGCGTTATATTCAATCCGCATCAAAGTGAACAGGATAGCCGGGACCGGCCTTTGTCATTCCGGGGCGCGCCGAAGGCGCGAGCCCGGAATCCAGACGCAAATATCCAGCTCGCGATTGCGCGCTCTGCGCGCGAGCCCGGAATCCAGACGCAAATATCCAGCTCGCGATTCCGGGATACAGACGATCAGGAAACTTCCATCGGGACCATCGCCGCGTCTTTCGAATTGCGCAGCGTAAGCGAAGTCTTGACGTTGCGCACATTGGGTGCGGTGGTGAGTTTCTCGACAAAGGCCTGGAAGGTCTTCAGGTCCGGCGCAACGCATTTGAGGACGAAGTCGATCTCGCCCGAGAGCATCCAGCATTCGCGCACCAGCGGCTGTGCGCGGACGAACTCTTCGAACGCCACGAGATCGGCTTCCGCCTGGCTCGCCAGATGCACCATGGCAAAAACGGTGACTTCGTAGCCGAGCTTCTTTTCGTCGAGCAGCGCGCGGTAGCCCTTGATGTATCCGGCCTCCTCCAGCGCCCGCACGCGGCGCAGACAGGGCGGGGCCGAAATGCCGACCCGGCGCGCCAGGTCGACATTGGTCATGCGGCCGTCGCCCTGCAGCTCCTTGAGGATCTTGCGGTCGATGGCGTCGAGGCGGGCGGGCACGGAAAACTCCCAAAAAGCCGTCAGAACATCCATACCGCGAAACAATGTTTCGCGAAAGATTATTGCGCGGGCGGGCATGGGGCGCTGATCTGCAAGAACGAAGGCTGTGAGTCCGGGGGGTTGCGTATCTTGCATGGCTCCCCGAAACGCCTAGATACTGGGCCGGGCCAAGAGCCGGCCCCTTGTCCGGCCGCCCGGGCGAACGACGCCATGACGCCCGCCAGGGGGGCGCAATCAATGCCAAAGACAACCCATGCCAAGGTCGTGATCATCGGCTCGGGTCCGGCGGGCTACACCGCCGCGATCTACGCCGCGCGCGCCATGCTGGAACCGATCCTGCTTCAGGGCATCCAGCCGGGCGGCCAGCTCACCATCACCACCGACGTGGAAAATTATCCCGGCTTTGCCGATGTCATCCAGGGTCCCTGGCTGATGGAGCAGATGCAGGCCCAGGCAGAGCACGTCGGCACCAGGATTGTGACGGACCACGTCACCAGGGTGGACCTGTCGCAGCGGCCGTTCCGGCTGGAATGCGACAGCGGCGACATCTATCTCGCCGACAGCCTGATCGTTGCCACCGGCGCGCAGGCGCGCTGGCTTGATCTTCCCTCCGAGCAGAAGTTCAAGGGTTACGGCGTGTCGGCATGCGCCACATGCGACGGCTTCTTCTACCGCAACAAGGAAGTGGTGGTGATCGGCGGCGGCAATACCGCGGTCGAAGAGGCGCTGTTCCTGACCAATTTCGCCTCCAGGGTCACGGTGGTGCACCGGCGGGACTCGTTCCGGGCGGAAAAAATCCTGCAGGACCGGCTGTTCAAAAATCCCAAGATCGAAGTGGTCTGGGACAGCGTGCTCGATGACGTGCTTGGCAGCGAAAATCCGCTGAAGGTCAACCGTGTCCGGTTCAAGAACGTCAAGACTGGCGCGACCACCGAACGCGCCGTCGATGGCGTGTTCATCGCCATCGGCCATTCGCCGGCGTCCGAACTCTTTGTCGGCCAATTGCAGATGAAGCCGTCCGGCTACATTGTCACCACCGGCCATTCCACCGCGACCTCGGTTCCCGGCGTGTTCGCCGCCGGCGACGTCACGGATGACATCTACCGGCAGGCGGTCACAGCCGCCGGCCAGGGGTGCATGGCCGCGCTCGAAGCGGAGAAATTCCTGGCCGCGCACGAACACCAGCGCGCGGCGGCAGAATAGATCATGGCCGCCAACAACTCGATGGACTGGGACAAGCTGAAAGTGTTCCACGCCGCGGCTGAGGCGGGCTCATTTACCCACGCCGGCGAACGGCTTGGGCTGTCGCAATCGGCAGTGTCACGGCAGGTTTCGGCGCTCGAATCCGAGCTGTCCGTGTCGCTGTTTCATCGCCACGCCCGCGGCCTCATTCTCACCGAGCAGGGCGAACTGCTCTACCGCACGGCGCATGAAGTGTTCATGAAGCTGGAAGCGGCGCGCACCAAACTCACCGACAGCCGCGAACGCCCGAACGGGGAGCTCAAGGTATCGACCACGCCCGGTATCGGCGTACATTGGCTTACTCCGCGGCTGGGCGAGTTCCTCGATCTTTACCCCGACATCCACATCACGCTGATCACGACCGATGAGGAACTGGACCTGGCGATGCGCGAAGCCGATGTGGCAATTCGCCTGCGCCAGCCGACGCAACCCGATCTGATTCAGCGCAAGCTGTTCTCGGTACACTTCCACGCTTACGCGTCGCCCGATTATCTCAAGCGGTTTGGAACGCCACGGGCGCATGAGGATCTCGACAAGCATCGCATTATTCTGCTCGGCGGAGCGGTGCCGGCACATTTCGCCAACCGGCGCTGGCTGCTCGAGATCAGCCGCGAAGGCAAAGCGCCGCGCGAACCGCATCTGACCATCAACAACGTGCTCGGCCTGCTGCGCGCCTGCCAGCGCGGGCTGGGCGTGGCAATGCTGCCCGACTATCTGGTGGAGGAGAATGGCGGACTGGTGCAGCTGTTCGGCGATGCCGACACGCTCGCGCTCGATGCCTATTTCGTCTATCCGGAGGAACTGAAGTCGGTTGCGCGCATCCAGGTGTTTCGCGATTTCCTGGTGGCCAATGCCCAGCGCTGGAATTTTTAACGGCGCGTAATCTTTTCCGAAAACCGGTGCCCACTTTTCGGGATCACGCGCTTTAGCGGCGCGTAATCTTTTCCGACCTTGCTTCGCCCGCCGAAGCGGGCCTGGCGAAGGCGGGAAACCGGTGCCCGCTTTTCGGGTTATGGACCGATTTTCAGTGCGCCTGAAAGATTTTGCACTGCAGCGCGTCTGCGCATGGCAGTCATGCGGCCATTGACGTTGCTGGATTGGGGATCGCCTCGCATAGTACGGTTTCGCTGTTGCGCCGGCAATATCCTCCCAGAGTCGTCGGTGCGCAGCATGTTCCCCTCTGGAATATTGCCGGTCCCCACTCCGGCAAACTGAAACCGGGCCCCTTACGGGGCCCGGTTTTTTCCTCGTCGCTGAAAATCGGCCGAACAACCGGTGCGGGCAATAAAAAGGGGCGCGATTGGCCCGCGATTCGCGTTTCGGGCGTCATCATTGCGGCTCCCCTACCCTCGGCCGGTCGCAAAGCCGGCCATCACGAACACGTCATCTGGGTAAAACTCAAAATATCTGTTCAGGAACTGACCCCTCCGTCATCCGTTGGGATAAGCGCCGGACCGTGAAAAAGCCGGAAATGCAAGCTATTTCTGCACATTCGGCCGTCAGTGCAAAATAGTCACAGTTGACCGCGGTTCAGATCTCTCATGTTGTGAAAAGCGTAACCGGTGCAAAGGTATGAGATAGTATGCGCCGCAATTGACGGGGCCCGGCCCCGACAGCCCTTAGGAGACGTCCTGGTGAAAAGTGTCCGATTTGACCATCTGCTGGCTTCGACCGCCCTGGGCCTCGCCCTGGCGTTGTGCAGTCAGGCCGGCATGGCACAGCAGTCCGGCAATCAGATCGAAGCGTCGGTCCCCATGCCGGATACGACACTGCCGCCGCCATTGACGGCAAAGGATGTCGACACCGCTCCCAAAACGGAGCCGTCCAATACCGTCACGGTCGAACCGGCAACGGACGAGCCCAGGAAAGACGTAGCAGCGCCCGCCGCCGAACCGGCGAAAGCCGCGAGCACGCCGGCTGCCATGCCAGCCGAGAATCCGGTTTCCGCAAAATTGCGCGACCTGATTGCCGGCAAGAAATTCGATCGCATCGCGATGCGCAAATCGGATCGCGAGGGTGTCGAGGCTTATTACAGCAAGCACGACTTCAAACCGCTTTGGGTGGGCGACGCTGCCGCCGAAGCGCGCGCCAAGGCGGCCATCGCCTATCTGGCCCAGGTCGATACGGTCGGCCTCGAGCCGCGCGACTATCCGACGCCCGATTTGAAATCTGCTGTCACTCCCGAAGATCAAGCCGAGGCCGAACTCAGGTTTACCGCTTCGGTCCTGACCTATGCGCGGCACGCACAGATCGGCCCGATCCATTTCGGTCATGTCGCCGCCGACATCGCGTTCAATCTGGTGGCGCCGGAGCCCGCCGACGTCCTGGCCAAACTTGCGGACGCCAATGACGTTGCCGCGGCGCTCGACAGCTACAATCCGCCGCAAGAAGGCTTCAAGGCGCTCAAGGCGAAGCTTGCGGAGTTGCGCAAGGCGCCGGTGACCAAGCCCGAAGAGGTCAAGAAGCCCGCACCGGTGAAAGTCGGCGACGGCAAGATCCTGCGCCCGGGCATGAAGGATGCGCGCGTGCTGCAGGTGCGTCAGCGCCTCGACATCGCCGGCGACAAGAACAACCCGCTTTATGATGATGCCGTGTTCGAGGCTGTGAAAGCCTTCCAGATGGAGTCCAGCATCGACGTCGACGGCATGCTCGGTCCCAACACCGTGCGCACCATGAACGGAGAGCGCACAGTCAGCCGGTCGACGGCCAATCCGATCGACACCATCATCGTCAACATGGATCGCTGGCGCTGGCTGCCGCGCCATCTCGGCAATGCCGACAATACCTACGTCGTGGTCAACGTGCCGGACTACACGCTGAGCCTTTACCGGAACGGCGAACTGTACTGGAAGACCAAGATCGTCGCCGGTCTGCCGGGCAAGGCGACGCCGATGACCAGCGCGGAAATGAAGTTCATCACGGTCAACCCGACCTGGAACGTGCCGCCGTCGATCATCGAGAATGAATATCTTCCGGCGCTGGAGCAGGACCCGAACGCGCTCGATCGCATCGGCCTGAAGGTGGAACAGGCGGCGGACGGCACCGTGCGCATCTACCAGCCGCCAGGCGCCGGCAATGCGCTCGGCCGTATCCGCTTCAACTTCCCCAACAAGTTCCTGGTGTATCAGCACGACACGCCGGACAAGCATCTGTTCAAGCGCGCCAAACGCGCCTTCAGCCACGGCTGCATGCGGGTGGAAAATCCGCTCACCTACGGCGAGAAGCTTTTGTCGATCGAATTGCCGGACGAGCATTACACCGAGGCGAAACTGGAAAGGATGTTCGGCGGCAACGAGATCAACATCAACTTCCCCAAGCCGATCCCGGTGCATCTGACCTATCAGACCGCATTCGTGGAGGACGGCAAGCTTGAGCTGCGCGAAGACGTCTACGGCCGCGATGCCAGAATGATCGCGATCCTGAAGAACAACAGCGAGCGCAAGGTTGCGGATATCCCAATCGAGCGCGCGCAGAGTTCATCGTCCAAGCCGGTGCGCATGCCGGTCGGCATGTTCGGCGGCCCGAATGGCTCAGGCGGCGGGTACGGCGGATCGAACTTCTTCGAGTTTCTGTTCGGCGGCCCCAGCGGCGGCCCGCATGGCAGCCCGCCGCCGGTCTATCGGCCGCGCGGGTTCATTGGCCCGCGTGCCGGCAACAACGGCCGCTATACGATCCGCTGAGCGCACTTCATCTTCCAACGACAAATGCCGGCGAGATTCTCGCCGGCGTTTTTGTCTGGCCGCCTTCATGCCGGATCTGAAACGAATGAATGGTACAGCTGGGTGGACTTGAACCACCGACCTCTGGTTCCACAGACCAGCGCTCTAACCAACTGAGCTACAGCTGCACGGGGCTCGTCGGAATTCACGCGAGCGGGCCGAACCTAGGTTCAGCCTGCCGGTTTGGCAAGCCGCCTTGAAGCAGGTGCAAATTGCGCAGGTCCCGGCGCAGCGGCCTCGCAGAATGCAAAAGCCCGGGCGGTTCAGCGCCCGGGCTCAAGCTGGAAGGTGAATGGCGGAACGCTCAGGCAGCCTTGTTGAAAGCGCTGGTGAAACTTTCCTTCATCGGCTCTGCGGTTTCGGTAGCGAGCTTCTGCGCCTCTTCGGCGAGCTCCTTGGCCTGCGCGGACATGGTGTCGAACTGCTCGCGCATGAAGGTTGAGGAGAGTTCGACGACTTCCGCATAGGACTTCGCGGTCAGCAATTCGCCGAACAGGTCGAATGCCGCGTTGCTGTTGGTGCGCGCGACCTCGATCAGCTTGAGGCCGTAGGCGGAGCAGCCCTTGGACGCGGTGGCGTAGGTATCCTCGAGCATGTCGGTCGCCTCTTCGGCGGCGCTCTTCATCTTGTCATAGCCCTCTTTGGCCTGGGCGATGCTTTTCTCGGCGATCTCGCGGAAGGCGGCGGGCACTTCCATCTTCGGAATCTCGAAGGTCGGCATTTCGAATTTCGGTATCTCGAAGGCGGAGGCGCTGACAGGGGCCGGCTTCGACTTGGCTTTCGATGTGGCAGTCGGGGTAGTTTCGGCCATAACAGTCATCCTTGGCTCGGAGGGCGGCATTCGGCTCAAAGCGAGCCGCCGCCCTCGGCAAATCGGCTCGCGCCTGATGCAGGACCCGCCGCCGTGAGGAGCAGTCTCGGGCAGACGCCCAAAGGGGCATCCAGGCGGGTGAATAAAAATCCTATAGCAGCATTTTTGATGCATTGCAACAAAAATATTGCGATGCACAAAATGTTATAGAAATCCCCTCGCCAGCTTTGCGGTCTGGCGCGGCAGGATTTCAGTGGTCCCGGCGGCCGGCTCAGTGCGGGCTGCTTTGCCCGGTGAGCTTGGCCGCCTGCCTGTTCAATTCCTTGGCCTGGTCGGCAAGCGCCGCCATCTGGCTCTTCACGTAGTCGGCGTGCAGCGCCATCACTTCCGCGGAATCCTTTGCCTGCACGAGTTTCTGGGCGAATTCGAAGGAGGAAGCGATATTGCGCTGGGTGAAGCGCACCGCCATTTCGCCGACCTCCCTGGCGCCGGTTCGCGCGCTCGCCGCCTGGGTCTCTGCCGTGCTGACCGCATGCCGGGTGGCGGCAATAAAGCTGTCGAAGGCCTGTTTGGCCTGTTCAACGCTTTTCTCCGCAAATGCGCGCATTTCCGCCGGGATTTCGAAGTTCGAAACGCCTTCCTTCGCCATCGCATCCTCCTGCTGTTCGCGCCTGGCTGACGCCGGCCTTTAACCTTGTCCTCTATCTAGGGTGGGGCCGGCCCTGCGCCAGTCGCGGGAACCCGCGCGATTAAGGTTATCCGCGTTTGGCGGCGCGGCGCCACCGCCGCGCCGTGGACGCAGGCCACCGGCAGCCGTATTAAGGATTTATTAGCCGTAATTCGTGCGACGAGAACCATGCGTGGGACCGAGTTCCAGTTCGCCTGCCTGAACGACCCGCGGCTTGCGCCTCACGCGCTGAGCCCGTCGCCGGTTTGGCTCTGGAGCGCGGACGCGACCCGCATCCTGTGGGCCAACCCGGTCGCCGCCGCGATCTTCGATGCGCCGTCGTCGACGGCCGTCGGCAAACTTCATTTCGATTCCCGCCACCCGGCTGCCGCACAGATTGCGCGACTTTCCGGCACGCTGCCGCAGGGAAACGCGCCCCGGCTGGAAAGGCTCCGTGGTTTTGGCGCCAGCTTCGGCGGAACACTGATTTGTCTCTGCTCGCGTATCGCGCTTTCCGATGACGAGGCCGCGGTCCTGGTCGTCTCCACCGAGCGCGCCGGCAAGGACCTCAGCCTGCCCGAGCGCACGCGCCGTCTGCTGGCGGACATCGATCCGTCCGCCGCGATGTTCAGCGCCGATGGGGAATTTATCGATGGACAGCCGGCGGTACGCAAACGTCTCGGACGACATCGCGACCTGGTTGCGCTTGGCGCCGGGAAACTCGCGCGCGAGGCAACACGCAATGGCCGTGCCGAGGGCGAGATCGCCGCGGGGCATGTTACAATGCTCCGTCTCGGCGCCGGAACGACATTCACGCTGCTGATGGCATTTGGCGCGGCGGCGCAATATGCAAGCGTCGAGGCGCCAACATCCGATGCCGCGGCACCCGCTTCTGCCAGCGCCGCACCGACAGCGCCAATTCCGGCCGCCGCTCCGTCCCAGCCGCGCCACGTTCCGTTCCGTTTCGTCTGGAAAATGGATGCCGCGACCTGCTTCACGCTCAACTCGGAAGAATTCTCGCGCCTGATCGGCCCGCAGGCTGCCGCGGCGCTTGGCCGCCCATGGGCGGAAGTTGCCGCCACGCTCAAGCTCGACCCCGAGGGGCATGTGGCGGCGGCATTGGCGTCGCGCGACACGTGGAGCGGGGTCGTCGTGCATTGGCCGGTCGACGGCGAGAACGAACGCCTGGCGGTCGAGATGTCCGGCCTGCCGGTGTTCAACCGTGACCGCCAGTTCGACGGCTATCGCGGATTCGGCATCTGCCGCGACCTGGACCGGCTGGCCGCGATCGAACGCCACCGCGCGCCGCCGTCCGCCACGACCGGACCGGAAGAACCCAAGCTGGAAAAGCCCAGGCCGAAAGAACCAAGGCCGGAAGAGCCCAGACCGGAAGAGCGCAAGCCGGAAGAGCCGAGGCCGGAAGAGCGCACCGCCGACGTGCTGCCATTCCCGGCCTCACCGACGCTCAGCGCCAGCGAGCAGAGCGCGTTCCTGGAACTCGCCCAGGAGCTCACCGAACGTCTCAGGAAAACGTCCGAAAAGATCAGTTCCGGTGACGCGTCTGACGAATTCGGCGCTGAAAGTGCGCCGCCACCGCACAGTGCGCCGCCACGCGCCGCACGCAACGGAAACGCCGTCCGCGACACCCATGATGGCCGCCCGATCCTTGACCGCCTGCCTGTCGGCGTTCTGGTCTATCGTCTCGACAGCTTGATCTACGCCAACCGCGCCTTTCTCGACTGGACGGGATATTCCGACCTGGCCGCGCTCGCGGAAGCCGGCGGCCTCGACAGCCTGTTCATCGAAACAGGAACCGGGCCGACCGCCAATGAGCCGGCGAACGGCGCGAAAACACTGACCATTGCCACGGTCAACGGCAAACAGAAGCCGGTCGAAGGCCGGCTGTTCAGCGTGGCGTGGAACAACGAAAACGCACTCGTGCTGATGATCAGCACGCATGACGCAGGCGAAACACCGAGCGGCACTGCAGACACGACGTTGCGCCGGCTCGAGACCGAAAACCGCGAACTCAAGTCGATCCTCGACACCGCCACCGACGGCGTCCTTGTGCTTGATCGCTCCGGCCGCATTCTCTCCGCCAACCGCAGTGCCGAGGCCTTGTTCGGATACGAAGCCGCCGAATTCACCGAAATGAGCTTCGGCGATCTGTTCGCGCCTGAAAGCCGGCGCGCCGCGCTCGACGATCTCGACCGCCTGGCGCTCGGACGCGGCACCGGCGCGCTCGACGCCGGCCGCGAGGCGATTGGCCTGGTACGCCAAGGCGGCCTGCTGCCGCTTTACGTCACGATCGGACAGCTGGCGGACGGCGAAAATTTCTGTGCGGTTTTTCGCGATATCACCGCCTGGAAACGTACCGAGGAAGAACTCATCAATGCCAGGCGGGCCGCCGAGAAGGCTTCCACCGCGAAATCGGAGTTCCTCGCCAAGATCAGTCACGAAATCCGCACGCCGCTCAACGCCATCATCGGCTTCTCCGAGGTCATGATGGCTGAGCGCTTCGGCCCGATCGGCAATGAACGCTATCGTCAATATCTCAAGGACATCCATTCGTCCGGCGGGCACCTGATCTCGCTGCTCAACGATCTGCTTGACCTGTCAAAGATCGAAGCCGGAAAAGTTGAGCTCACCTTCGTAAGCGTCAATTTGAATGACATTGTTCAGCAATGCGTCGCCATGATGCAACCGCAGGCAAACCGTGAGCGCGTTATCATCCGCACGGCATTGCACTTCAACCTGCCGCCGATCGTGGCCGACGTCCGCTCGGTGCGCCAGATCGCACTCAACCTGTTGTCAAACTCGATAAAGTTCACCGGCGCCGGCGGCCAGGTGATCGTCTCCACCACGCTCACCGACGATCAGGAAGTCAGCTTGCGCGTGCGCGACACGGGGGCCGGCATGAGCGAAAAGGAAGTTCAAACCGCGCTCGAGCCGTTCCGCCAGCTTGCCACGTCGGCGCGCCTTGGATCGAACGGCACCGGTCTGGGACTGCCGATCACGAAAGCGCTGGCGGAAGCCAATCACGCGCGGTTCCGCATCAGCAGCCAGGTCAACGAAGGTACCCTGGTGGAAGTGGCGTTCCCCGCAACGCGCGCACTGGCGCAATAATTGCCGCCACGCGTCCCGTACCTATCTGCAAAACCGTCGTAATCGGCTAACATTGTCGGCACCCGGGGTGAGGCCAGTGACCATGCGGTGCGGGCGGCTGAAATCGGCGTTGGTTTGTTTGCTGCTCGGCATCACTACTGCGCCGATTTGCGCGGCCGAGAGAGTTGATCTCCTTCTCGTGTTGGCGGCCGACGTCTCGCGCAGCGTTGACGCGCAGAAATTCCAGCTCCAACGAGCAGGCTACGCCGCAGCCATCGCCAATCCACGGGTACTCGATGCCATCCGCTCCGGCCGCAACCGGCGCATCGCGGTCCTGTTCATGGAGTGGTCGGGATTCGGCAACCAGCAGGTCGTCATCGATTGGACTCCGATCGACGGGCCGAAGGCGGCGCAGGCCTTCGGCGACCGGCTGCTGGAATCGCCGCGCTCGTTCGCCGATCGCACCTCGATCAGCGGCGGCATCGATTTCGCCGTGGCGCAATTCCCGCGCGCGCCTTTTTTTTCGGAACGGCAGACCATTGACGTCTCCGGCGACGGGACCAACAATTCCGGACGCGACGTGACCAAAGCGCGCGACGACGCCCTCGCACTAGGCATCACCATCAACGGGCTGGTGATCCTGAGCGAGCGCCCGCTGCCCTGGAACCCGGAGCATACAAACCCGCCTGGCGGCTTGGGGAATTACTACCGAATAAACGTGGTCGGCGGGCCGGGCGCTTTCATCCTGGAAGCGAAGGACTTCAATTCCTTCGGCCAGGCCATTATCAAGAAACTGATCGCCGAAATAGCCGATGCCGCGCCGGCAGGCACCGCCGTGCCGTTGTTGCGGTAAGCTTAACTGGAGCGGCAACCGGCCATGAAAGGGTCACAGAGGCCGCGCACGGTTGGCGGCGGCGAGACGGGTGGTATAGTCCGCCGGAAATCGACACAAACACAACCGGAAATTCTCCCTTTGACGGCCGCCACTGGCTTCAAACGCCTGGGACTCGCCCTGTTCGCCGTGATCGCGATCGGCGCCGGCGTGCTTACCGCGGCCAGCTATCTGATCTCGGCGGACGCCGCCCGGACGCAGGTCCTGAGCGAGATCCGTGCCGTCACCGGCTTGAATCCGATTTTGCGCGGCACCGCGAAGGTGTCACTGTTTCCAACAGGCCGCGTCAGTTTCTACGACGTGGCACTCGGCGAGGCCGGACATCCGGCGCTGACCGCGCAGCGGCTGACCGCACGGCTGCGATTTTTTCCGCTGCTGATCGGCAGAGTCGAAATCGCCGACGTGTCGCTGGAACGGCCGACGATCGCCGTCGACCTGGAACCGAACGGCCGGTCCAATTGGTCGGGCCTGATTGAGTCGCTGGCGCGCAGCCAGAAACCGAACGCATTGAGGCTTGCGGCATTCTCCGAGATGCGCATCGACCACGGCACCGTTGTGGTACGCAACCAACTCCACAAGATCTCCGAGACGTTCGATAGTGTGAATTTCTCCCTTGCATGGCCTTCGATTTCAAAAAGCTTCGGCGCCACCGGCCGTTTTGTCTGGCACGACGAGCCGCTGGACCTGACGGTGACGCTCGGGGATTTCCCCGCCGCACTCGCCGGCAGTCGTACCGGCCTGAAGGTGCGTATCGCCGGCGATCCGATGAAGGCGGCATTCGAAGGCGCGATCAGCGTCAAGCCCACGCTTAAGGTCGAGGGCACGCTCGCCGCCGACGCGGCCTCGCTCCGCGACGCGCTGGTCTGGTTCGGACAGAAGCCGCTACCGGGCGGCGGCTTCGGCCGATTTGCGATCAAGGCGCAGACCAATGTAATGGGCGGCAAGATCGCTCTCTCCAACGTCAACGTCGAACTCGACGGCAACTCCGCCGAGGGTGTCCTCACATTCGCGACCGACGGGCGGCAGACCCTGCAAGGTACGCTCGCGGCGGATACGCTCGATCTGACTCCCTACGTATCTACGGTGCGCCTGCTTACCGCGAACCAGCGCGAATGGAACAACGCACGCATCACGCTCGACGGTCTCTCCGGCGGCGATCTCGATCTGCGGCTGTCGGCGGGCAAGGTCGTGTTGTCGAACGCCAAGCTGGGCCGGACCGCCATCGCTGCAAATTTACGCGGCGGCAATCTGGTCGTGACCGTGGGCGAGGCACAGGCCTATGGCGGGGTGATCAAGGGCTCCTTGTCGCTCGCCAATTTCAATGCCGGCGTGGATGTCAAATCGCAGCTGCATTTCATTGACGTTGATCTGGAGAGCTGCCTCGGACAGCTTTTCGGCCTGCGCCGCCTGGAAGGCAAGGGCGACATTTCATTTTCGGTCGAAGGCGCCGGCGATAGCGTCCTCGCGGTTACCCGAACCTTGAACGGCACCGCCAGCCTCACCGGCACCAAGGGCGCCCTCGCAGGGCTCAATGTCGAGCAATTGCTCCGTCGCCTCGAGCGGCGGCCCCTGTCCGGCGGCGGCGAATTCCGCACCGGCCGCACACCCTTCGAGAAGATCACCGTGACGCTGAAGATCAACCAGGGCACGGTCAGCGTTGACGACGTCAAGATCGACGGCTCCGCGGTCCGGCTGGCGCTCGCGGGCTCGGCCTCAATCCCTGCGCGCGAGCTCGATCTCAAAGGCACCGCCTCTCTGGTGTCCATCGCCAAACCGGGCGCAAATCCATTTGAGCTGCCCTTTATCGTTCAAGGCTCGTGGGACGACCCGATCATGCTGCCCGATCCGGAGGCATTGATTCGCCGCTCAGGCGCGGCCGCCCCGCTGCTCAATGCCGTCCGCAATCGGCGCGACCGGGAAAACAGCGGACACTCGGTAATCGATCAATTCATCGGCAAGCCCGATAATGCCCCATCCGGCACAATCCCGGCGGCCGAGCAATCCGCCCAAACTCCGCCGGCACAAAAGCCTGAATAAGGCTCAATCCGGCGGGTGCCGCTGCGCGGCCATTCAACTATCATCGATCCGGAACGAATCACTCAGCCGAATTGATGCCGGCACGACAGGTTGCGGATGCTGAATCCCATCCTCCGGACTCTGGTCAAGATCGCCGTCGCCTCGCTGGTGGTGGGAACGATTCTTGCCCATTTCGGAATCACTGCCGACGAACTGATGCACGACTTCGGCATTTCCACCGAGCGGATTGAGGAGTATGCGAAGCAAGGCTTCGCCTGGGCATGGCCGAACGTACTGCTCGGCTCGGTGGTGATCGTCCCCATCTGGTTCCTGGTCTTTCTGTTCCGCCCGCCCGGACGAAGCAGTAGCGACTAGGGAATTTTCCCGGAGCGCGCGATCCGCTATTCGCCGCGCAGGATTTCAGACTTGCGCACCCAAGGCTTCGCGCTCGCGGCGCACTGCGCCTCGCTTGGCCATCAGCGAGGCTGCGATGGTAGCGACCGCCACGACCGCGATCATGATCGTACAGACCGCGTTGATCTCGGGCTTCACGCCCAGACGTGCTTCCGAATAGATCCGGATCGGCAACGTGGTCGCTCCCGGACCGGTCGTGAAACTCGCGATCACCAGATCGTCGAGCGAGAGCGAGAACGCCAGCATCCAGCCGGCCGCAATCGCCGGCAGGATCAGCGGCAGCGTGACGGTAAGGAAGGTTTTGAGCGGCGGACAGCCAAGATCCATGGCTGCTTCCTCGAGGCTCCGATCGAACCCGATCAAACGCGACTGCACGATCACGGCGACAAAGCATAAAGTGAGCGTGGTATGCGCGATCGTGATGGTCCAGAAGCCGCGGTCGACGTTGATAGCGACAAACAGCAGCAGAAGTGAAAGCCCGGTAATCACTTCCGGCATCACCAGCGGTGCATAGACCATGCCGGAAAACAGCAACCGGCCACGGAAACGACCGAGCCGGGTCAGCGCGACCGCGGCGAGCGTGCCGAGCACGGTGGCCGCGCTCGCCGACAAGCCCGCAATGCGCAAGCTGGTCCAGGCCGCCTGCAGCATGGCCTCGTCGTGCAGCAGCTCGCGATACCAATCGAGCGACCAGCCGGCCCATACCGTAACCAGCCGCGAAGCATTGAACGAGTAGATCACTAGAATGGCGATCGGCAGGTAGAGGAAGGCCAGGCCGAGCGCCACCGATACGACGTTGAATGATGAGGCCCCGCGCCGCATCAGCGAACGCCCCCCAATTGCCGTCGCTGCAGGCGCTCATACAGCATGATGGGCACGACCAGCAGGCCAAGCAGCGTAATCGCGATGGCAGACGCCACCGGCCAGTCGCGATTTGAAAAGAATTCGGTCCAGAGCGTCTGTCCGATCATCAGGCTGTCGGACCCGCCGAGGAGATCCGGAATGACGAACTCGCCGACAATTGGGATGAAGCAGAGCAGCGCGCCCGCTGCCAACCCAGGGAGCGACAGCGGCATGGTCACCAGCCAGAACGACCGCAATCGCGTGCAACCGAGATCGGCGGCCACCTCGAGCAGCCCTTCGTCCATTCGTTCCAGCGTGGCGTAGAGCGGCAACACCATAAACGGCAGGTATGAATAGACCACGCCAATATAGATTGCCGTATCGGAGGCCAGCCATGCCGCAGGTGCGTCGATGACATGGAGGCTGATCAGCAGGTCGTTGAGCAAGCCGTCGCGCTGCAGGATGTTGACCCAGGCGTAGACGCGGATCAGGAACGAGGTCCAGAACGGCAGGATCACCAGCATAATAAGAACCGGCTGCAGCCGGCGCGGACTGCGCGCGATGCCGTAGGCGATCGGATAGCCGATGGCGATCAGAATCGCGGTCGAAATGCCAGCCACCTGCAGGCTTTTAAGATACGACAAGAGATAGATCGGGTCGGATGCAAGCAGACCGTATGCGTCGAGTCCGAGACTGGCCACGAAATTTTTCAGGCTTTGCCAGCCTGCGGAGAGATCGAGCACCGGCAGATATGGCGGCTGCGCAATCACGGTCTGCGAAAGACTGATTTTGAACACGATGAGAAACGGGGCCAGAAAGAAAACGGTCAACCAAAAACAGGGCGCGAGCAGCGCCAGTCGCCGTCCCCAGGTTCTTCCAGTGGATTGATGAGGTGCAATCATCTGCTAGCACGTCAACAGGACGCCGGCATCGGGTGGCCACGAAAGCCAGACAGGATCGTCAATTGAAAAAACGGGTTGGGCGGAAGTTCCAGTATTGGCAAGCGCGACCTTCATGATCGAGCGGTCGGCGAGCTTCACCTTGTAGACCGAAACATCGCCGCGATAACCGATTTCGAACACGGTTCCTGCAACGGCATTGACGGCGCCGGCAGGGCGCTCACCGCCAAGACGCAACTTTTCCGGCCGCAACGCCAACCAGACCTTGCCAACATTACTGCCCCCGGAAGCAATTCGCAGCGGACCGAGCGCCGTTTGCATGATGCCGTCGCCTGAGTTTCGGCCCTCGATCAGGGTTACCTCACCGATGAAATCGGCGACCCAGCGCGAATTCGGACGCTCATAGATTTCCGCAGGCTCCGCGACCTGCATCAGCCGACCCTGATCCATTACTGCAATGCGGTCGGCGACGATCATCGCCTCTTCCTGATCGTGCGTGACGATGACAAAAGCCGTACCGAGCTTGCGCTGCAATTCCATCAGTTCGAATTGAGTTTCGGCGCGCAGCTTCTTGTCGAGCGCGGCCAATGGCTCGTCGAGCAAAAGCACACGCGGGCGCTTGATCAGCGAGCGCGCCAGCGCAACACGCTGACGCTGGCCGCCGGAAAGCTGGTCGACGCGCCGTTTCTCGTAACCTTGCAGGCGCGTGAGCGCCAGCATTTCGGCGACCCGTTCGGCAATCTCCGCCCTGCCCGTCCGATCCTGGCGCAGCCCGAAAGCGATGTTTCCTTCCACGGTAAGATGCGGAAACAGCGCGTAGTTCTGGAACATCATATTGACCGGGCGCCGGTGCGGCGGCACCGCGACTATGTCCTCGCCATCGAGCAGGATGCGGCCCGCACTCGGATTTTCAAACCCGGCGAGCATACGCAGGAGCGTTGTCTTGCCGCAACCTGAAGGACCAAGCAGCGCGAAAAATTCGCCCTGGTTGATGTCAAGCGTGAGTGTGTCGACTGCCATCAGCGCACCGAAGCGCTTGGCTACGCCTTCAAAACGCACCAGCACCGTAGTCTTGCTGTCGACGTCAGCCATCGACCCCCCTCACCGCCATGGCGCGCACGCTAGCGGGACGACGGGTGGCGCTCAACCGG
Source organism: uncultured Alphaproteobacteria bacterium (assembly GCA_963828695.1). Classification (GTDB taxonomy): domain Bacteria; phylum Pseudomonadota; class Alphaproteobacteria; order Rhizobiales; family Xanthobacteraceae; genus Pseudolabrys. The sequence continues at coordinate 2,261,868 of CAWHFS010000002.1, forward strand.
GCAATCGTCGAACGCAAGGGGAAGCGGTGTCAGTCTTTCGGCGCCGTCTGGGCCTGAGCTTCGACCTTCGCCTTCGCCGGCGGAACCCGTGGCGCGGGGCCGTAGTAGTCGCCCACCCGAACGCTTTCGCGGGGCTTGAGCAAAATCGAGATCAGGCGGTCGAACAGCGCTTTGGCCGACACGGGCTTGCAGAGAAATTCGTTCACGCCGAGCTTGACGGATTCAAGAATACGCCAGCGCTCGCCATGGGCGGTGAGCATGATGATGGGGATATCCGGCGTCGGGAAGACTCCGGGCGAACGCACGATGCGAACCAGCTCCGGTCCGTTGAGCAGTGGCATTTCCCAATCCAGGATCACCACGTCGGGCGTGACCGTGCGAATCATTTCGAGTGCGGCGATGCCGTCGGCGGCCTCAAAAATCTTTTTGACGCCGATGTTGGTGAGCAAGCCACGCACCAGGCTTCGCATAAACTGATTGTCATCCACCACCAGCACCGTGAGCTGTTGGATCATGGCTTCGGCCTGTTTGCCACTGATATTCATGATACTCTGCCTTCGGCCCGGCGATATTCGGCGCGAAATATCAACCGGGCGTTAACGTCCGACGCACCGCGCCTTTCCAGCCGTTGTAATTGCGTTCCCGTACCGCAGCATTCATACGCGGCTCGAAACGACGCTCGAGACGCCATTGCGCGGCAAAACCAGCAAGATCGGGGCAAAGCCCGGCCGCCCGTCCCGCGAGATAAGCCGCGCCCAAAGCTGTGGTTTCCATCACCACCGGTCGATCTACCGGACTTGCCAGGATATCGGCGAGAAATTGCATGGTCAGGTCGCTCGCGGTCATGCCGCCGTCAACACGCAGCACTGTGGTCGCATCCGCAGCCTGCGGCCAATCGGCGCGCATCGCCTCGAGCAGGTCGCGAGTTTGGTAGCCGATCGACTCCAGCGCGGCACGCGCAATTTCTGCCGCGCCGGAATTGCGGGTGAGGCCAAAAATCGCGGCCCTCGCCTGCGAATCCCAATAGGGTGCGCCCAATCCAACAAATGCCGGCACCAAATAGACCTGCTCTGCCGGATCGGCGCGGCCGGCAAGGCCGTCTGCATCCGATGCCTTGACGATGATCTTCAAGCCGTCGCGCAGCCATTGCACGGCAGCGCCCGCGATGAAGATCGCACCTTCAAGTGCATATGTCCGCTCACCGTCAAGTTGATAGGCGATTGTTGTGAGCAGACGGCTGCGTGAAATCACTCGCGTCGTTCCGGTGTTGAGCAAAGCGAAGCAACCGGTGCCATAAGTCGCCTTTATCATGCCTGGCGTAAAGCATCCCTGCCCGATGGTCGCCGCCTGCTGGTCGCCAGCCACGCCGAGAATCCGGATCGGAGCCCCAAACTGGGCCGCCTCGCTGACACCAAATTTGCCAGCACAGTCGAGGACGCTCGGGAGCAGTGACATTGGTACGCCGAACAGCTTGCAAAGCCCGGCATCCCACGCGCCCTTGCCGATGTCGAACAGGGCCGTGCGCGCCGCATTGCTGGCGTCGGTCACGTGCGCCTTGCCACCGGTGAGCCGCCACAGCAGGAAAGTGTCGACGGTGCCGAAAGCGAGCCTGCCTGCATCTGCAGCAGCACGCGCTCCGGCAACATTATCCAGCAGCCAGACAATCTTGCTGGCGGAAAAATATGGGTCGAGCAACAGCCCGGTCTTCTCGGTGATCTCCGGCTCATGGCCACTGCTGCGTAACGCATCGCACAGGTCGGCCGTGCGTCGATCCTGCCAGACGATAGCATTGTGGATCGGCTTACCGGTTGCGCGGTCCCAGATCACCGTCGTTTCGCGCTGATTGGTGATGCCGATACCGGCAATGTCTTTGGCCGTGAGGCCGGCCTTGGCCATGGCGCCGCGCGCGCATGCGATTGACGCGGTCCAGATTTCCTCCGGGTCGTGCTCAACCAGACCCGGCGCCGGATAGATCTGGCGCAGTTCCTGTTGCGCGACGGCGAGCGGCTTCAAGCCCGCATCAAACACGATGGCGCGCGTCGAAGTCGTGCCCTGGTCTATGGCGATAAGAGCGGTCGGCACCCTGATTCCCCGAATCACACGGCGGCGGCGCAGCTCACCGAGCCTAGTTCAACAATGTGAGGTTGGCGATTGCCGCATCGCCGTCCGCACGGCTGGTGGCCCTCTTGCGGCGCGCCTGGCCGGCCGCTTCACCGCCTTGCACGAGCTCATGCGATTTGACCAAGACGGAAATTAAACGGTCCTGCAGAGCTCTTGACGATACCGGCTTGAGCAGGAACTCATCGACGCCGAAGTTCATGGCCTGGATCATGCGAGAACGCTCGCCATGACCGGTGAGCATGATGATCGGCACGTCCGGATTGGGGAAGGCTTCCGGCAAACGCACCATGCGCGCAAATTTGGGACCGTCCAGGCCGGGCATTTCCCAGTCGAGGATGATGACGTCCGGCACCACCGTGCGGATCATTTCGAGGCCGGCCGAACCGTCGGGCGCATCATAAACGTCATGCACGCCAATATTCGCGAGCAAGGCGCGCACGACCTTGCGGGTGTAAGGCTCGTCGTCCACCACCAGGACCTTGATGGCGGCAAGACGCGTGGTCATGGTTTTCTTGTCGATCGGCATCGTGCTCCCTTGCCGGCGAGACCAAGATGGATTTCCACGATAAAATCATAAAAGGACAGCGCCAAATTAAATACTGCGGTCGCAATTGAGTCAGCTACGGCAATAACTTTTAAACGAATTGAATGTGCTCAGGACGCGGGCGGGGCTGTCAATTCCACAATGAAACGCGTGAGTTTACCGCGTTCCTCCGCGGTGGCATTGAGCCCAAGCTTGCTACGCCGCCAAAGGACATCATCTGCGCTCTGCGCCCACTCGTTCTCGACCAGGTAGCGCACCTCGGCGCCGGTGAGATCGCCGGTAAAGCGCTCGCCCAGATCGACCATGTTTTGGGCGTCTCCGAGGATGCGAACGACCCGTCGGCCGTATGCGTGCACCAGCCGGCACGCATGCGCCTCGCCCAGAAACGGCCAGTGTTCAATCGTTTCCGCCACCAGCGCTCGGATGCCGTCGACCGGGAAATCACCGCCAGGGAGCGTGGAATTCTGGGTCCACGGCGGTGGCGCCTGGAAGAAATGCCCGATGCGCGACAGCACGGCTTCCGCCAGTCTCCGATGGGTAGTGATTTTTCCGCCATAGATGGTAAGCAGCGGCGCTTCACCACAAGCCTCGTCCAGGGCGAGCACATAATCGCGGGTGACGTCTTCAGGGCGGCCGGCGCCATCATCATAAAGTGCCCGCACCCCGGCGAACGACCACGCCACTTCATCGGGCATAATTTTGTCGCGAAAATATTCATTCACCGTGTCGCACAGATAGACGATCTCCTCCGGATCGGGCGCCGGTGAAGTCAGGTCGCCGACGAAAATTTCGTCGGTCGTGCCGATCAGCGTGAACTCCCGCGCGAACGGCAGCACGAACACCACGCGCTGGTCGGCCGCTTGCAACAGGTAGGCGTAATTGTGCTCGAAGCGCCGCGGCACCACGATATGGCTGCCCTTGATCAGGCGCACCGGCGCCGGCATCGGGCGCCGGATCACGGTATCCGCCACTTCGCCAATCCAGGGCCCGGCTGCATTGACCAGCACGCGCGCGGTCCTGACCTCGCGTCGGCCGCGACTGTCGAGCACCAGCTCCCATTCGTCGCGCCGCTCGGCGCGCGTAAGCTTCGTGCGGGTTCGGATGACGGCGCCCCGTTCGGCGGCGTCGAGCGCGTTAAGTACCACCAGGCGGGCATCATCCACCAGACAGTCGGAAAATTCGAACCCGTAGCGGAACAGGCGCTTCAACGGGTGGCCGACCGGGTGGCGAGTGAGATCGACGGTGCGGGTGGCGGGAAGCAACTCACGCCCACCCAGAATGTCGTAGATGAACAGACCTAGCCGAAGCAGCAGTGCCGACCGCTTGCCGGGCATGGGTGGAAGCATGAAGCGCAACGGCTGAATCATGTGCGGCGCCATGCGCATCAGAACCTCGCGCTCATGCAACGCTTCGCGCACCAGCCGGAATTCAAAATGCTCGAGATAGCGCAAGCCGCCGTGAATCAGTTTCGAGGATGCAGAGGATGTGCCGGAGGCGAGATCGTTCATTTCCACCAGCAACACGCGCAGCCCGCGACCGGCGGCGTCTCGGGCCAATCCGGTTCCGTTGATGCCGCCGCCGATGATGGCGAGGTCGAAGTCGGGCATTTGCCTGCTGATTCGCTTGGTTTCCGCAGAATGGGCGGCTTGTGCGGCACACTCAAGAACAGGCGCGCTTACCCTTGCGTAAAGCCACAAGATTCGGCCTTGATTGCAATTTAGTCCCTACGCCGTCATATCTGTTTATCATGCGTCCGGTGGCCGCCGACGTCCGCCGAGATCCAGAAACGGTCCAATGCCCTCCCCCCGCCTGCTCGTCATCGAAGGCAATTCACCGCAGACTACGGCCGAGCACGTGGCGGCGGGTGGCGTGCCGTCGAGCAAGGGCTATTCCGACCTGCTGCGTGAACTGCTGCCGGGAGCGATCGTGGACATCTGCTACCCGGGCGATCCGACCGCGAATTTGCCCGAGGGAGAATCGCTGCAGGGATATGATGGGATCGCCATTACCGGCTCGGCGCTGCACGTCTATTCCGGCGGACCGGAGGTGATGCGGCAAGTCGACCTTGTACGCGCGGCGCTGGCAACCGGAACCCCGATATTCGGTTCGTGCTGGGGCTTGCAAGTGATAACGGCGGCGGCCGGCGGCAGCGTTCGCAAGAACCCGAAAGGCCGCGAGATCGGATTCGGGCGGGGAATTCGTCTCACTGAAGCGGGCCGCAAGCATCCGATGTATGTCGGCAAGCTTGACGTGTTCAACGCACCGACCGTGCACCTCGACGAAGTCGAAATGGTGCCGCCCGGCACCACGGTGCTCGCGACCAATGCCATGTCTGCGGTGCAAAGCGCGGAAATCCGCACCAACGGCTCGATCGCCTGGGCGGTGCAATATCATCCCGAATATCCGCTGCGCGAGATTGCCGCGATTGTGCGCCGCATCGGCACAAGACTGATCGAGGAAGGCTTCTTTGCCGACGAGGCCGATATAAAAACCTTTGCGCAGGACCTGGACACCCTCGACCGCGATCCCCATTGCATGCGGCTTTCCTGGCGCCACGGCATCAGCAAGAACGTGCTCGACAAGAAGCTGCGCGTCGGTGAAGTGGCAAACTGGATTGAGTTCCAGGTATTGCCGACGCGCGTGAAACGGGGGCGCGGGTGACGATTTCACGCGGCCGGACTGTCGGAGGAACGCAATGGACTTCTCGGGACGGCAGGTGATCGTAACCGGCGGCACCGGCGCACTCGGGAGCGCCGTGGTAAGTGCACTAATCAAGGCTGGAGCAGGCTGCACGATCCCCTATGTGCACGATGCCGAAATGGAGCGCTTTGCGCCCCGCGGCGACGCCAATGTCAAATTGGTGAAAGTCAACGATCTCGCCGATGAGGCCGATGTCGCGAAAGTCTATGCGGGCATCAAGCCCTGGGCCTCGATTCACATCGCGGGCGGATTCGCGGCCGGCGCGGTAGCCGAGACCGACAAACTCAAGTTGATGGCGCAGATCGACGCCAACCTGATCTCCTGTTATCTGTGCTGCCGCGCCGCCGTAAACGCCATGCGTACCGCAGGCGGCCGCATCGTCAATGTCGCCTCGCGGCAGGCGCTGGAACCGCGCTCTGGCGCCGGCATGGTCGCCTATACGATCGCGAAAGCCGGCGTCGCGACACTTACGATTGCGTTAGCGGAAGAAGTAGCCAGGGACGGCATTCTGGTGACTGCAGTAGCGCCCTCGATCATGGACACGAACGCCAACCGCAATGCAATGCCGAAAGCAAATTTCGACGCCTGGCCGAAAGTGGAAGAAGTCGCGGCGACGATTTTGTTTCTGGCTTCGCCCGACAACAAAGTAACGCGCGGTGCGGTGGTGCCGGCGTACGGCAAAGCATAATCGGAGCGCCAAACGCAGAGTCGGAAAATTTCCGCACTGGGACCCCGCCTGCGCGGGGACGACGGTTATGCCGGAGTGCGCACTACCCGGCGATCGGAACCAGTTCCAATGGCGACCGCAGCAAGCGCTGTACCGTACTGGACGCGACCACAGTTCGCCCTTCGGCATAGGTCTCGTGGTTCTTCTCGATGTCATCGAGATCATAGAGATAGTTCACCATCAACCCATGCGCCTGCGCGATTGCCTTGTCGGAAGTGTCGGCAAGCCAGTTGATACGTTCGAGCCGCGCACCGTTGCCGAGATGGAAACGCGCGACGGCGTCGATCGGCAGGCCCCGTTTGCTGCGCGCACGCAGGAAGTACCAGGCGGCCGCCCGCATCGTCGGATCCTCCAGACGTGCCGCCGTCTCCGCGTCGCGCCACCAGTCAGGACTGTCGAGCCCCGCCAGCGTCGTCTTTTCCGTTTCGGTCAACGCCGTGGAAGTCTCGTTGCTACGTTCCTGGGCAAGCCAGTCGGCGAATCCGGACACCGGCGATAACGTCACGAAGGTCGAAAGTTTGGGCATTTCACGCCTGATCTCCTCGACCACCTGCTTGATCAGGAAGTTGCCGAACGACACGCCAGCCAGCCCACGCTGACAATTCGAGATCGAATAGAACGTGGCGGTACGCATCTTGTCGGGCTCGACGATATCGCGACCGGTGGCCAGGATCGGCGCGATAGCCGCCGGTATATCGCGCGTCAGTGCCACTTCGACGAAGATGAGCGGATCGTCTACCAGCGCCGGATGGAAAAATGCGTAACAATGCCGATCCGACGGATCGATACGCCGGCGCAAATCCTCCCAATCGTGAATTGCGTGCACAGCCTCGTAGCGAATGATCTTTTCCAAGACAATTGCCGGCGTGGACCAGTCGATACGGCGAAGTACCAGGAACCCGCGGTTGAACCATGACGAGAAGAGGTGGACGAAATCATCATCCACTGCCGTGAGATCATCGCGGTGGCCGAGCGTGTCCATCAATTGCTCGCGCATATGCACCAGCGCGACCGTGCCGCCGGGGGCAAGATTGAGTCGGCGGAAGAGCTCCTGCCGGCGGGGCTCTGACGCCGCGTGCACTTCCGCCGCGGTCTCGTCGCCGGGCTTTTCCCGCCAAGCGGCAATCGCCGCCTCCATGCGCTTCTGGTCCGGACCGAAGCGCTGGGCCAGCGCTTCGAAAAAAGCAATGCGTGGCCCGGTCGTGAGCTCGCTATAGCGGCCGAAAATCTCGCGCGCCAGCGCTACGCCGGAGGCTTCGCCACGCCCCGACAGCAGGTCCTCGCACAGCTCAACCAGGCTCTCCGAGCGGGCAGATGCGCCATTACGCCGGTCACGGCCGCGATCAAGCAGCGCGCGGCCGCGTTCGGAGATGGTTTGCAGCAGCTCGCCGAAAAACGAGACGTTCATTTAGGCCCTACAGCCACGCCCATGAGATGGTCCGGCAGCCATGTGGCGATATCCGGGAAAATAGACAAGATGATGATGCCCACAATCATCATAGCAACATATGGCACCGAGCCCCAGAGTACTTTATTTGTCGGAACGTCCGGAACAATTGCGTTAACGACGAAAAGATTGAGGCCGACTGGCGGGGTAATCAGGCCGATCTCCATATTGATGGTAACAATGACCCCGAACCAGACCGGATCGAAGCCGGCTGCCGTAATAATGGGCAGGAGGATCGGCGCCGTCATCAGGATAATGCCGGCCGGCGGAATGAAGCAGCCGCATACCAGCAGGAATAAATTGATCATCCCCATCAGCACCCAACGATTGAAGTGGGCGTCAGCAATCGCCTGCGCCAAAGTCTGGGTGATATAGAGGGACGTCAGCATGTAGCCGAACAGCGCGGCGGCGGCGATGATCATGAGAATCATCACCGACTCGCGCGTGGTCGAGCGCAGGATTTCCCACCACGAAACCGGGCTCCACATGCGGTAAATGAAGATTGCGAGCAGCGCGCACAACGCGGCGCCGACGCCCGCCGCTTCCGACGGCGTAGCAACGCCGCCATAGAGGACATACATGACGCCGACCACGACCGCGAGGAATGGTGCGACCTTCGGCACGGACTCGAATTTCTGCTTCCAGGTAAAACGGAAATCCGGCGCATAGGCGCGAAAGCCCTTGAGCCAGATGTAGAGCAGCGTCCACAGCATGAAGAGACAAGTCAGCAGCAATCCGGGAAATACGCCGGCGAGGAACAAGCGGCCGATCGATGTCTCGGTGGCGATGCCGTAGAGGATGAAGGTAATCGATGGCGGGATGAGAATGCCAAGCGTCCCTCCGGCGCAGATCGAACCGGTCGCAACCTCGTCGGGATAGCCGCGCTGGCGCATCTCGGGAATGCCCATCTTGCCGATGGCGGCGCAGGTGGCCGGCGAGGACCCGGTCAAAGCCGCAAAGATCGCACAGGCGCCGAGATTGGAGATGACCAGCCCGCCGGGAACGCGGTAGAGCCAGCGGTCGAGGGCTTCATAGAGATCCTTGCCGGCCGGTGAGGAGCCAATCGCCGCACCCATCATGATGAACATGGGGATTGCGACCAGGGTAAACTCGTCAAGACTCGCATAGAACGTCTCCGCGACCACCTGAATGCTGTCGAAGCCGTGGAACAGCACAAGAAATACGACAGCGATCGCGCCCAGGCCAAAAGCGACCGGCACGCCTGACAGCAATGTAAATACGGTGACAACCAGGATGATGGTTCCTTGAGCAGTCGGGTTCATGCGACGTGCTCTTCAGGGCTGAGATTGAACGGCTCGATCCGGCCGGTTGCGACGCTAATCAGATCTGCGATGTATTGAAGGACCAGCAACCCGAGGCCGAGTGGCATCGAAAAATATGGAACCCACAATGGCGCGCGCCAGACCGTGTCAGAATGCCAATCTTTCGACCATGACTGATACCAGAATTTGGTGCAAAGGATGAAAAGCACGATGCAGAAACTCAACGCCAGAATATTTGCAAAAATTGCCAGCCAGTAGCGGGCGCGCGGGCCAAGATAGATCGGAAGGACATCCACGTTGACGTGGCCACGGGTCATCAGCACGTAGGCGCTGCCGATAAATGTCGTAGCGATGATGGAATAGGTAACGACGTCGAGTTGCCAGATCGTGGTCCAGTTGAAAATGTAACGCTCGATTACCATGTCGCAAATGACGACAACGGCAAGCGCAACAAAAAAGGAAGCCACCACGCCGCCGATGCGCGACAGCATGTTCACGGCCCAGATGAAAGTATCCATGGGACGGGGTTTCCGGCTTGGTTCGGCGGGCTGGTCAGTGTGGGTTGGGGCCCGCGCAACGCGACCGGCCGGCGAACTCCGCCGGCCGGCGCAATTTGCTTGAGCCTTATTTTACCGCGAGCGCCTCGTCGATCAGCTTCTGACCGTTCGGCACTTTCTTGGCAAAATCGGCGTAGGCGCTCTTTTTCGCGACCGCGAGCCACGCCTGGTAGTCGGCATCGCTGAGGGTGACGACCTTCACTTTGTGGTCCCTGAAGGCCTTGATCGCAGCCTCGTTCACATCGTCGGCCTTGCCCTCGTAGAACGCCTGGGCCTTCTTGCCGGCGGCAATCACCGCATCCTGCTGTTTCTTGTTGAGCTTCTCAAAGCTCTTCTTCGACATCACGACGGGCTCATACATGAACCACAGCGCGTTGTTGCCCGGTGCGGTGAGGCAATCCGTCACTTCATAAAGGCGCATCGACTGAAAAGAGCCGAGGCTGGTGTCGGTGCCGTTGATGACGCCGGTCTGGAACGCGTTATAGATTTCGTTCGACGGCGGGCTGACGATATTGCCACCGGCGGTCTTCCACATATCGGCAAAGGTAATGCCGGCGGAGCGGAATTTGCGACCCTTCATGTCATCCGGCTTGAGGATGCAGCCACCCTTTGAAGCCATGCCGCCTGCAAACCACGCGTCGGACAGCACCATCACGCCATTCTTCTCGATTTCGGCGCGCATCTGTTTCATGAATTCCGAATTGTTGATGCGCTTGGCGCGATCCTGGCTGCGGATTAGGCCGGGCATCAGCGTCGCGCCGAAAGCCGGCACCTTGCCGCTGGCGTAGTCGAGCGGGAACAGCGCCATGTCGAGCTGGCCATTCACCAGCGCGTTCCACTGTTCTTTCGGCTTGAACAGCGAGGCGCCCGGATAAACCTGCACGTTCATGCCGACATTGGCGTCTTTGACCTCCTTGGCAATCATCAACACCATATCATCGCGTATGTCGTGCTTGCCGCCAGGAAACTGGTGCGAGGCGCGCAGCGTCATCTGCGCCTGCGCGCTGGCCGACAGCAGAATGACTGCTGCGGCGCCAGCAAGAATTGTCGTCAGCTTTTTCATCGACGTCCTCCCTTTGCATTTTTTCTGGCAACGGCATGCCGCTGCATTTGTTCTATAGCCGCTACAATAGCCAAAACGGCCCATCGCGCCCAGTTACACAATAGCCGCCGGTGCGACACAGTGCCATAGGTCTCACGGAAAATACGGATATAACCCTATGCCGGAAATGAACAATTCCCGGTATGGTCACCGCGGGCCGATGGTTTTATAACCCCCGCCGCTATCGTCCATTCCGCATTTTTGGGAGATTCTCAGTATGCCGAAGCCGCTTGCGGGCCTGCGTGTCCTCGAACTTGCCCGCATCCTGGCAGGACCCTGGGCGGGTCAGATGCTGGCCGACCTGGGTGCTGATGTCGTCAAGGTCGAACGCAAGGGCTCCGGTGATGATACTCGCGGCTGGGGCCCTCCCTTTGTACAAGGTGCCGACGGCAAGCATATCGGTTCGGCCTATTTCCATTCCGCCAATCGCGGCAAGCGCTCGATCGAGGTCGACTTCGAAAGTGAGGACGGCCGCCGCATTGTGTACAAGCTCGCGAAGCGCTCGGACGTACTGATCGAAAATTTCAAGGTTGGGGGCCTGGCCAAATTCGGACTCGACTACAAGAGCCTGTCGCCGGAAAACCCGCGGCTCATCTACTGCTCGGTTACCGGCTTCGGACAGGACGGTCCCTATGCCAGGCGCGCCGGCTACGACTTGATGGCGCAGGGCATGGGAGGCTTCATGGATTTGACCGGCGTGCCCGACGGTCCGCCGACCCGCGTCGGTGTCGCGATCTCAGATATTTTCACGGGCTGCTACTCGGTCATCGGCATCCTGGCGGCACTGACGGAGCGCGAGAAAACGGGGAAGGGTTGTTATGTCGATACCGCGCTGGTGGATTCTACCGTTGGCGTGCTCGCCAACCAGGCGCTGAACTATCTGGTGTCAGGCGAGGTGCCGAAGCGTATCGGCAATTCGCATCCCAATATCGTCCCCTATCAGGAATTTCCGGTTGCCGACGGCCACATCATCATCGCCACCGGCAACGACAACCAATTCGTCAAGCTATGCCATGTGCTGGGTGCGCCGGAACTCGCCGAGACGGCGGACTACAAGGATAATGTCGGACGGTTGAAGCATCGCAAGGAGCTGGTCGCGAAACTTTCGGCGCTGACCAAACGCGTCACGCGCAAGGAATTGCTCGACAAGCTGGAAGAACAGAAGGTCCCCGCCGGCCCAATCAACAATCTCGAACAGGTCTTCACCGATCCACAAGTGCTCTTTCGCGGCATGAAGCTCGACATACCGAGCGCGGCCGCCAAGGGTGGTACAATTCCAGGCGTGCGCACACCGATCGTGATGGACGGCTGGAAAGCTGCGTCAGATCGCCCCTCCCCGTTGCTCGGCGAGCACACCGCCGAAATCCTGCGCGAGATTGGCGAAAGCTGATTTCGCCGCGAGGCCGTAACCGGATCAGTTTATCGGAACAATCGCGGCCAGGAATTCATCCGCGCCCACAACGGCGGTACGATGGCCCTTGCCCTCGACATCCTCCATCAACACGCGGTCGCCGGGGCCAAAACTTCTTTTTTCGCCGTCGCTGGCCGTCACTTCGAGACGGCCATTCAGGCAGATGAGAAACTGCTTCTTGGGTGGATGGATGGAATCGGCCGCCCAGCCCGACGGCAACCTGAGAAATTGCAGGCCGTCAGTCTCAAAGGCATGCGACACGAACATCATTGGCGCCGGCGGACGATAGTCAGCCTCGTTGAGATCAAGCGCAGCTTCCGCAAAATGGCTTTGACCGTCCTTGCTGACGTGTAGTCGGATGTAATTCATGATTTGCGCTCCTCCAGTTTGCACTAGTTGGATAGCGGCGTTTGTCGCCGCTCGCGTGAGCTGCGTCCTTGACATGAGTCAAACGGTCGGTACTGCCTGCGCCTTGTGCAGTCGCCGGCCCCTGGCGCCTTCGACCGCGTCGCGAATCGTGCGTCGCAGCGAGTCGAGATCGTACGGCTTTTGCAGCACAACAACGCCTTGACGCACTGCATCCTGGGCACTCGCGCTATATCCGGTCGTCAGCAGCACAGTAATGGATGGAAATCGTTCACTGACGGCGCGGGCCAGATCGAGTCCATTCATTCCGCCGGGCATCAGGATGTCGGAAAACACCAAATCGACATCGCTATCCAGCCGCAAAGCCGCAAGGGCGGCCTGTGCATTAGCGACGCTGCGCACGCGGTAGCCAAGCTGGCGCAGATAGTCGGCACCGACTTCGGCCACGTCGGCGTTATCCTCGACCAGAAGAACAGTACCCGCCGGTTCCGCCGGCGTCTGCGCTTGCGACTGCGGAGACGGCGTTTGCGGAACATCACGGCTGCGCGGCAAATAAATTGTGATCGCGGTGCCGCGTCCCTTCGTGCTCGTGATAGTCGCAGTCCCGCCGGACTGCTTGGCAAAACCGTAGACCTGACTCAGGCCGAGACCGGTGCCCTTGCCGATCTCTTTGGTGGTGAAAAACGGTTCGAATACACGCGTCAGAATCTCTGCCGGGATGCCGTGACCGGTATCTGCGACGCGAATGGCGACGAATTCGCCCGTCAGTCCTTCGGCCGTGGCCTCGCCCTTGAGTGTCACGGGCTTGGCCCGGATCGACAGCGTGCCGCCATTTGGCATCGCGTCCTTGGCATTGACCGCGAGATTGAGAATGGCGAGCTCGAATTCGCCCGAATCGACGCGTACAGAACACACGCCGTCAGGCACGTCGACCTTGATTTCGATGTCGGCGCGCAAGGAACGCGTCAACAGTTCGCGCACCAAGGGCAGGCGCTGTGTTAGATCGACAACCTGAGGCGTCAACGTTTGCTGCCGTGAATACGTCAGCAACTGCCGTGTGAGCGTCTCTCCGCGCTGGGTCGCAGTCGCAATCATTTCCAATAGCCGTCTATGTTTCTTTTCTGTCAGTTCAGCGCGCAGCCGCTGCGCACTGCCGCCAATGATCATCAAAAGATTATTGAAATCGTGCGCGACACCACCGGTCAATTGACCGATTGCCTCCAACCGCTGCGATTGACGCAGCGCGCCTTCCGCCGCCTCGCGCCGGTCAGCTTCGTCATAGAGCCGCTTGGTGCGGCCCAGCGCCAGCGCCAGGCCAGAAAACAGGAACGCGGTCGCCGGTATGCCGAAAATCAGATGGCTCGACATATTCCTGAGCCATTCAGCGGTGATCGCCGACTTCTCGACTCCTGCCAGCACATAGAGCGGAAAGCCGGTGAGCTTGCGATAACCGATGCGCCGGTCGACATGGTCAACTTGCGAATCGACCGAGTAGATCGAGCGATCCAGGCCATGGGCAATACCCTGGCGCAATTCACTGTGCTCGTCGAGTTTGACAATGCGATTCTTCGGCACCGGATAGCGCGCGAGAAATCCGCCGTCGGCACGCGCCATGGAAAAATAGCTGCCTTCATTGCTGCTCATTTTTGCGTAGAAGCTCTCGAAATATTCCGGCAACACAGCGATAGACACGACGCCGTTGAAGGCACCGTCGTCCAACGGCCTCCGCTGCGACAGTGCGAAAAAATACGAGCCAATCCCAAGCATGCGTGGCGAGTGAATGCTGCTTACATAGGTGCCAGCACCTCCGTTTTTTTGCGCCCGGAAATAGTCGCGATCGGAGAAATCGAGGTCCCCCGGTACCGGCAACGTATTGGCCGAGACCAGCGGATGACCATTGCGGTCGATGATGACGATACCTTGCAGCTGAGGCAGCGCCTTGACGATCCGCTCGAGCCTGAAATTCAGCCGCGCTTCACTCCGGCGAATATCGTCGTCCGACATATCGCGGACGATTTCGTCGATTTCGGCAAAGGTGCGTTCGACCGTCTGCAGCACCTTGAGTGCGTGCTCGTGCAGGATATCAAGGGAGCGGTCGATACGATCGTCAGTCGCCGCCTTGATGTTGCGGTAGTTGACCGAGGCGGCGAACACAAACAGCACCGCCGGCAGCACCACGGATGCCACCATCATCAGCTTGAGCAGGCGAATGGCTGCGTGCCGTGCGGTCAACATTTGGCTGCGGAATTGTCCAGTGTATCGGCGGTTATTTTTTCACAAATCAGCGGCCGCGACGAGGGTCATTGATTTCACGTTGACCGGCTGAAATTGCAATGAATTCGGTCGCACTGGCGACGCTCGCGTCCCACCCTCCGCAAAACAGCTTTTCGGCGACCGGCTGGTTACGTCACCGCGGTCAGCGCCAGCGCCTCGATATCGGTGACAACGTCGATCACCGCCGGGCGGTTCCACACCGGCGTAGTTGCTGGAATCGATGTTCCAGCGTAGGGCGGCTTTCGACTTGGGCGATGTGATGCCAGAAGCCGACCCCTCCCAAAAGCCCGCAGTCAGCCACCCTGGGCTTGCTGCCATGTCGCCGACCTCGGCCGATTCCGAACCGTCGGGGGTATTGCGCTGCAAAGCAAAGGGCCTGCCTGAAATTCAAGTCCTGGGCTATTGTACTGGTTTCAAAGGGCGTGATCCGGCATGAGCAATCCATGACGATGACAGTCGCACAAAGGGGCGGCGGAAATCCTGCACGGCGTGTCCCCTCCGGACCCTCCCTTAGCCTCATCCGTCGGAACCTGCGAATGGCGTCCGGCCTTGTTCTTTTCTTCTATATTGGGGCGCATCTTATCAACCATGCGCTCGGCCTCATTTCGATTGATGTGGCCGAAGGTGGAATGTGGATTGCAACGCAGGTCTGGTACAGCACGCCTGGCACGGTCTTGCTCTATGGCGCGGCCGCTACCCACTTCGTGCTGGCACTCTGGGCAGTCTACGAGCGCCGCACTTTCCGCCTGCCAATTGCCGAACTCATTCGCATAGCGCTCGGCTTTTCACTTCCGATCATCCTGATTGGTCACGCCGCAAATACCCGTATAGCCTACGATGTGTATGGATTGTCGTCGGATTACACGCGCGTCGTCGCGAACTTATGGGCTTCCGGTTCGCAAGGCTGGCAATTGGGCGTTATGGCGCCCGGCTGGATACACGGCTGCCTTGGGCTAAATTTCGCCTTCCGGCGCAGACCGTTGTTCCAGCAATTGCGCCTGGTGCTGTTCGCAGGAGCGCTGCTTCTGCCGATCTTTTCCGGGCTCGGTTTCATCGCCATGGGAAAGGAGCTTCACTTGGATGCGCCAGCATCCGCAGCAGCACAGGAGTATCTGACTTCGGTCCATGCAGCCGAGCGCAGGGGTATTGAGCAGTGGCGAGACCGGCTGATTATCGGCTATTTCGTCATCGTCGGCGCGGCCTTCGCGGCTCGGGCCGTCCGCAATGCATTTGAACGCGGCCGCAAGCGTCTTGTCACGATCTCTTATCCCGGCCGCAGTGTGCGTGTGCCGCGCGGATGGACTGTACTGGAGGCTAGCCGGAGTTTTCATATCCCTCACGCCAGCATGTGCGGCGGCAGAGCGCGCTGTTCGACATGCCGGGCGCGCGTTACATCGGGCGCAAATGCCTGCCCCGATCCCGGTGTAGATGAGCAGGCAACGCTCAATCGCATTGGTGCGGCGCCCGACGTGCGCCTCGCCTGTCAGTTGCGACCACAAGGCAGCATTTCGGTCATTCCACTGGTCCGCACAGAGAAGCCGATCTATCGGCCAACCGCGCCTCGGCGCGAGGCGGAGCGCGAAATCGTCATGATGTTCTGCGATTTTCGCAATTGGCGGGATCTGGCGCTTGATCACCTGGCAGAAGACCTGCTGTATGTTTTGACTCTCTATACCGAGGCAATCGGCCACGCCATCCGTGCGGCAGGCGGAACAGTCAGCTACATCGAGCCCGACCGCATATGCGCGCTGTTCGGCCTCGAGCGCGGGCTCAAGCATGCGGCCCGGCAGGCATTGCAGGCGGCAAGCGCGATCGACGACGCGATCGCCGACCTCAACGAAAGGCTCGGCGAGCAGTGGAATTGCAAAGCCGATATCTTGGCAAGTATTCACGCGAGCCGTGCCGCAGTAGGAGAAGTTGGTTCAGCCGAGCCGCCCGCCGTGCTCGCGGTCGGGGACGCCATGAACTTCACATTTGATCTGCGCAGACTTGCCACCGAGCGTGGGAAGAAATTCGCGATTTCGGAGCCTGTTTACAAGGCGGCCGCCCTCGACCCGACAGCAGAGGACAAGGTCATAGTGCAGGCTCAAGCCAAAAATGGCCCTATCAAGGTGATCCTTTCCGATCGGGCGCCCGAGCTGCCCGCGTCCTGGACGCCACTCGGCGTGCGAACCCGCGCATCGTTACAGCGCCTGCGCGATGCATTTCCCGCCGGCTGACTACACGTTGCAGGATTTTGGTAAAAGATAGTTGGACGAGAATCACGTCACCGCGGTCGGCGCCAGCGCCTCGATATCAGTGACAACGTCGATCACCGCCGGGCGGTTCGCTGCCAGTGCGCGCTCGAGTGCCGCCGCAAGGTCGCCTGGCTGTTCGACCCGGATGCCGAGCGCACCCATATCCTCGGCCAGCCGCGCAAAATTCGTCGCGTTATAGGTCCACAATTCACGTGCCTTGACCGTCTGCTCGCCGCCATAAGCGCGGTCGAAACCGCGCTTGGATTGATTGCCGCCACCGTTGTTATTGACGACGGTCACCGACGCGATGTTCCAGCGCACCGCGGTCTCGATTTCGGCGATGTGATACCAGAAGCCGGCGTCACCTGTGAAAACCACCACCGGCCGCTCGGGACATGCGGCCTTGGCACCCATGCCGGCCGAAAAAGCCCACCCAAGGTGGCCGGCGCTGCGCATGTAGCTCTGAGTCGGCACACGCAGATCGTACATGCCGCCCATCCACATGCCGGCGTGGCCGGTATCGACAACGACGATGGTATCGTCCGGCACGTGCTGCGTGAGCTCGTGGCAGATGCGGGCCGGATGGATCGGAACACTGTCGGATTCCAGCATCGGCTTATATTTGGCATACCAGTCGCTGCGGAGGCCGGCGATTTCCTTGATCCAGGGCGCGCGTTTTGTCGCGCTCGATTTGTCGATTTGACCCAACATACGTACCAGAACGCTTTTGGCGTCGCCGAGAACACTTGCGGCCAACGGGTAGTTACGGCCGAGGGATATCGGATCGATATCGATCTGGATCGCGGGTGTGCCGATTTTCGGCGCCGCCCAGAAATGTGTGGTCATGCCGCCGGTCTCGCTGCCGACGAAGCAGACCAGATCGGCGCGATTGACCGCGCGATTGGCGGTCTCGCGTGAATAGCTGCCAACCACGCCGACCGACAGCGGGTGCGTCCCGGGAATCACATCCTTGCCGTTGAGCGAAGTGGCGACCGGTATCTGCAACGCTTCAGCGAGCGCAACCAGCTCACGGCCGGCGCCGGAGGCGCGCGCACCGCCACCGGCGACGATGATCGGGCGTTCAGCCTTTTGCAGCAGCTCAAGCGCGGCTTTCACATGCGCCGCTTCGGGCTCGGGGCGAAACGGCGGCACGCGGGCGAACTGCGCTTCCACCAGCGCCTCCATCTCGCCTTCCTCCACGTCGAGCTGGCCCTCATTGCCGCGGAATTGCAGATGCACCGGCCCCGGCGCGCCAGTGGTGGCGGCGCGAAAGGCCTGCCGCACCATGTCGGGGATGCGCGCGACCTCGTCGATGGTAACGTTCATTTTGGTCACCGGCTCGAAGGCCGGCACGTCGTCGATCTCCTGGTAGACCTTGCGGAATTTGGTTTTCGGGTCGCGCCCGCCGGTCATGGCAATCACCGGTGAATGCGCCAAATACGCATCGCGCAATCCGGCCGCGAGATTGAGCGCACCAATCACCTGCGCCATGCAGACGCCAGGCTTGCCGGAGGCCCGCGCATAGCCGTCTGCCATATAGGCCGCGGATTTTTCGCCGTGGCAGTGTACACGCGCGATGTTTGTCCGCCGTTCCATCTCGGCGAAGGTGCGCCGCAGGACCGCCGGCACCATGAACACATGGGTGACGCCATAGCCCGCAAGCATGTCGGCAAGAACCTCGGCGCCAACGCGCCTGGTATTGTGCCCGATATTCGTCATGGCTGGTTCCGGATAGCGTGGTTCATTCGGGAATGAATTTCAATGCCACGCCATTGATGCAATAGCGCAGACTGGTCGGCGCAGGCCCGTCGGGGAAACGGTGGCCGAGATGGCTGCCGCATCGGCGGCAATGCACTTCCACATTCAGATCGCCGTATACCGGATCCTTCTTGTGCCCGACAGCACCATCGACCGGAGCATAAAAGCTCGGCCACCCGGTGTGGCTCTCGTATTTTGTGCCCGAGATGAATAGCGGCTGATCGCAGCCAACGCAATGAAACGTGCCCGCCCGTGTTTCGTGGTTGAGCGCGCAACTTCCCGCCGGCTCCGTCCCGAACCGGCGCATGACCACGTACTGATCGGGTTTGAGCAGCTTGCGCCATTCGGCGTCGCTGCGCGTGACGGGATATTGCGGCTTCATTGCCATGAGGTGCCTACTTGATCGCCAGCGGATTGATCGGCGAGCCGACCGCACCGGTAATCGGAATAGCCGGCGCCACGAACAGGAATTCGTAAATCTTGTCGGCGGCGCAATCGTCGGCCAGTTCCTTCAACTGGAAGATCTCGCCCATGGTCATGCCCATGATCGGGATTGTGATCCAGTGCCACGGCTGGTTGATTCCTTCCTCGCTTTCGTTGGGGCGCACCTCGCAGCCCCAGGTGTCGCTGGCAAGCGCGGCAAGCTCGGTATCCTTGACGAAATCCAGCGTCTCGAATGAAAAGCCCGGTGCATCGCCGCCTGGATAGCCGTCCCAGCTTCCCGCCTTCTGGCAGCGCTCCATCATACCGGTGCGCACAATGATGTAATCACCACGCTTGAGCTCGACGTTCTGCTGCTTGGCCGTACCGTAGAGATCGTCATTGGTAATGCCGTAACCATCGTCAAGCAATTCCATGCTCTTGAAGCGCGCGACGTCCAGCAGCACGCCGCGGCCGACCATCTTGTTCTTGGTCTTCTCGATGCCGCATTTCTGCGCGCCCGCGCTGGTCACCTCGCGACAATCATAACCGTTCCACATGTAGTTCTCATAGAACACGTGGCCCAGTCCATCCCACTGCGTGCCGCATTGCAGCGGCATGGTCACCATATCGTCGGCAGCGCGGATACCGCGCTTGTCGAGCACGCCGGAATAGGCGTCGGTGCCGGTTCGCAGCATGGTGTGGATCGGGTTGGTGCGACCCATCGACGGATACTTGCTCTTGGCGCCCTGCGGCCCGCTGTGGTCGAAATTGAGGGCAAGCGAGATCACCTTGCCCTTCTTGACCAGGCGGGTGGCGGCGACGATGTCTTCCGCGCTGGTGTAGTTAAGCGTGCCGATTTCGTCGTTCGGACCCCATTTGCCCCAATTCTTGTACTTCTCCGCGGCCTCGCGCATGTCCTGGCGGGTGACTTTTCGTGCCGGCATTGAATTTCCTCTGCTGAAATGGTTCGGCGGGTGGATTTCCGGAAATACAGCCTGCGACAGCGTTTGAAAGCAAGCCCCACGGCGTCGGCATCGCATAGGCCCGTTCCAGGCCAACTCCCGCGGGATGTGCACGTTTGCCGGCAAAATTGCGTCATGCCGGTGCAATTGCCGTGCTTTGTTCAGGCAGTGTTCACATGGTTTCTTCGATACTGCGATTCTGTCGGCTGCTTCTAAAAGCAAGAGCCGCCATCGATCTGACTGTAATGATCGAGTTAGACAATGCTGCTCCAACCCCCAGAGTAGGAAACACAATGCTGAAGAAGGTTTCTATTGTTCTTTCCGTTGTTGTCGTGCTTGGAGTCGGGTTTGCACTCGTCTCCCCGACACCGGTTGACGCGAAAGAAAAGAAACAAGATCAAAATGTCGTCGTTCAAAAGAAAACGGTCGTTAAGAAGAACAACGTGGTTGTCAAAAAGAACAACGTCGTGGTCAAGAAAAAGCAAGTCTATGTCGTTGGGCAAAAATACAACGGCAATGTCTGGCTCGGCCACAAACGCCACCGCTGGAACGGCGTCTGGTATGATTACGGCATTGGCCCGTGCTGGATCAACGTCAACGGCGCGTACTTCTGGAACCTGCTGGCCTGCCCGTACTGATCCATAGCCGCCACCGGCGCAAGCAAGCGCTGGCAAGGGCAGATACTTCTGCGAACGCCCAGGCCGACATCGGCCTGGGCGTTCGATTGCGTTCACACCGAATGCGGGCGAAAATCGAACCATGCGCATTGTCGATATCCGCGAAACCGCGATCCCGCTGAAGTCGAAGCTCGCCAATTCCAGCTTCGACTTCAGTGAAATGACGACCTCGGTGGTGGCAGTCATCACCGACGTCCGGCGCGACGGCAAACCGGTCTGCGGCTTCGCCTTCAATTCCACCGGCCGCTATGCCTGCGGCGCGCAGATGCGGGCACGCTTTATCCCGCGAATTCTGTCAGCCGACCCGGAGACGCTGCGCGACGAAAGCGGCCATCTCGATCCGGCGAAAATCCTTGCCGTGATGATGAAACGCGAAAAAGCCGGCGGCCATTCCGAGCGCTCGATCGCCATCGGCACCATCGAGGTCGCCGTGTGGGACGCGCTTGCCAAGATCGCAGGAAAGCCGCTCTACCGGCTGCTGGCCGATCATTTCAACGGCGGCAAGGTACCCGAGAGGGTGTTCTGCTATGTCGGCGGCGGCTGGTATTGGCCAGGCCAGACGATCCAGAATTTGCAGGACGAAATGCGCCGCCATCTCGACGCCGGATACACATTGGTGAAGATGAAGGTGGGCGGGCTGCCGCTCGACCAGGATGTGCGCCGGCTGGAGGCCGTGCTCACGGTCGTGGGTTCGGGCGAGCACCTTGCGGTCGATGCCAATTGCAAGTTCGAGCGCGAGGAAGCACTGGCCTATGCCAAGGCACTCAGCCCCTTCAAGCTGCGCTGGTTCGAGGAGCCCTGCGATCCGCTCGATTTCGGACTGCTCGCTGAACTTGCGAGCGTTTACCGGCCACCACTGGCGACAGGTGAAAATCTCTATTCGACCCAGGACGTCGAAAATCTGGTGCGTTTCGGCGGCTTCCGCGCCGGTCATGACGTCATCCAGATCGATCCGCCGCAGGCCTATGGCATCACACAATATGCCCGCACGATCGACATGCTGGCGCGTCACGGCTGGCCGCGCACGTCCTTGTTCCCGCATGGCGGCAATCAGATGTCGCTGGCGATGGCCGCCGGCTTTGCACTTGGCGGTGCGGAGTCCTATCCGGGCGTGTTCGGCGACTTCGGCGGCTTCGCCGACGATGCGGTGATTGCAGATGGCGCCGTTACTCTATCGGATCGCCCCGGCATCGGCTTCGAGGGACAAAACGGACTCTACCGGATCATGCGCGAACTGGCGGGACTCTAGGGATGTCTCCTCTCAATTCTCACGCGCGGGCTTGACCCGCGCATCCCGCTTGGGGACGCTCCGTGCTCTTCCAAACGGGATGGTCGGAACAAGTCCGGCCATGATAACCAGAAAGGCCGGGGTCTATTCATGATCGACGAAATCGTCAGCATCGCCGTCCGCGACGGCATCACCATCGCCGCACGCATCTACCGGCCGGACGGTCCGGGCCCCTATCCGGCGCTGCTCGGTGCTTCGCCCTACCGTTTCGACAACAACCGCCTGCCGGCAAGTGCGCAATTTCTTTGGCGCGAGACCGGGCCGATCGAATGGTATGTCGAACAGGGTTACGCCTATGTGCACATAGACGTGCGCGGCAGCGGCCGTTCCGGCGGCGATTTCGAGTTCATGGGGAAGAACGAGCAGAACGACCTGTACGACATGATCGAATGGATCGGCGCACAGTCCTGGTGCAACGGGAAGGTCGGCGGCATCGGGCAATCCTATTTCTGCATGTTGCAATGGTTCATGGGCGCGCTCGCGCCACCCGCCCTCGCCTGCATCGCTGCGCACGACGGGCTCGCAGACGTCTATCGCGCCGGAACGCACCATGGCGGCATTCCATGCGATTTCTTTCCCGGCTACTGGTGGTACCAGAACCGCTTCATCAACCGCTTTCCCGCCGACGGCCCACCCTGCGAACAGAAGACCGATCTCGCCGCGCTTGCCGCGGCGCATCCGAATTTCGACAGCTTCTGGCGCGAGCGGAGCGCGTGGGAATTGCTCGAGCGCATCAAGGTTCCACTCTATTCGAGCGGCGTCTGGGGCAAGATCCAGCTGCACACCCGCGGCAATATCGACGGTTACCTGCGCGCCAGCGGCCCGAAGAAGCTTCGCATGTCTGGTGTACCGAACGCCTGGGCGGCGGCCGCTGAATTTTCCAGCATCGACTTCCACAGCAAAGTGATGCTGCCGTTTTACGATCACTATCTCAAAGGCAAGTCGACCGACTATCTCTCACGGCCGAACGTGGAATACGCAGTGCGCGGCGCCAACATCATGCGCAACGCGGAAACCTGGCCGCCACCGGGAGTAAAATATACGCATTGGTATTTGAATTCCGCGAAATCCGGCAGCGTGACGTCGCTCAACGATGGTGGCCTGGCGGTTCAAGCAGCAATCGGAGCGCCGTCAACCAGCTATCAATATCCCAATCCCGGCTGGGTCGCGGGCGTTGCCGGTTTCGGCCCTGCAGGCCCTCCCGGCGGCTTCGACCCGGTGCGGCGTGTGCTGACCTTCACCAGCGCGCCGCTCGAGAAGGACATGGAAATCAGCGGGCCGATCAAGCTCGTGCTCTATGCCGCATCGAGCGCAAGCGATACGGACTTCTTCATCAAACTGTCCGACCAGTTCCCACAGTCGCACGACGACCGCGGCAAGGGCCTCAACCCTTTCGCCGACCTGATCACCCGCGGCTGGCTGCGCGCCTCGCATCGCGCGCTCGATTCTGAACGCAGCACCCAGATGGTCCCATATCACACACATGACGATCCGCGGCCGCTCAAGCCGGGCGAGATTACCAAGTTCGAGATCAGCCTCGAGCCCATGGCCTACCTGATCAAGGCCGGCCACCGGCTGCGGCTGGAAATCGTCAACGGCGATTCACCGGCGAGCGAGCAGCTCTGGGTGCACTATTACCGGCCCGACAAGATCGGCAGCGACACGATCCATCATGACGCTGCACATCCATCCGAACTGATATTGCCGGTAATGCCGGCGAACAGTTGATAGGCCTGCGGCAAACCTCGCTTCACCTCTCCCATAGGGAGAGGTCGACGCGCGAAGCGCGGCGGGTGAGGAGTCACAATCTATCTGCAATCCTGAACCCCCTCACCCCAGAGGGGAGAGGGAGCGCGCCGAGCGCACGAGAGACGTGAAAATCAAAAAGGCTCGTACTCGCGCAATGCCGGTATGACCTTTTCGCCGAACAGCCTGATCGAGCGCATCAGGTCGGCTTCGGGCAGGTCGGAAAAGTTGAATTCGCCCATGCAGACATTGAATAGTCCGGCGCCGGCGGTCTTGCGGATTTTCGCGGCTACGGTTTCGGGCGAGCCAATGAATACCAGTTCGTGCTTCATCAGATAATCGGCATCGAAAAGATTGGCCATGATTTGCGAAGCACCCGGCTCGCCGCGGCCGATGAAGCGCTTGGCATGCTCGCGCACGCGCTGTTCGAAGGTCTCGCCCGGCTTCGGCGGCGCCAGGAATCCCTCATAGGCGCGCGCGGCGCGCGCGAGCGCGACATCGAGCGCCTTTTGATCGCTCTCGTCCACATAAATGATGGTGCAATAGGCGATGTTAGGTTTGCGCGCCCAGCCGGCCTTCTTCCAGTCTTCGAGAAAAGTGCGATAGCGCGGCGCAGCGTCCGCGCGCGGATAGACGAGGAAATACCCCGGGTTGATCCCGTTCCTTGCGCAGAACTCCAGCGTCTGCGGATCGCGGCTCATCATCCACAACGGCGGGTGAGGTTTCTGCATCGGCTGCACCGAGATTTCCGCCGAATCCGTATGATGCACGTCGCCGTGGAACGAGAACGGCTGCTTGTCGCCATAGGCTGCACGCAAATATTCGACGAATTCCAGCGTCGGAGACTTGCGGAAATTGTAGTCGAAGCCGAACGGCTTGAAATAATCGGGGCTGATGCCGGGAACCAGACCGAGTTCCATTCTCCCGCCCAGCATCTGGTCAACGATGGCAATTTCCTCGACCAGTCGCAGCGGATGATAGAGCGGCACGATGTAGCCCATCGGCCCGACGCGCATGCGCCTCGTACGGGCGCCGGCGCCGACCGCGTACAGGCTGGGCGACGAAATCCAGCTCTCGTCGGGGCGGAAATGATGTTCCACGCAGAAGGAATAATCGAAGCCGAGGTCGTCACAGAGCACCAGCTCGCGCCATAGCTGTTCGTATCGCTGATGCGGGGTCATCTCTGGCTTGTTCCAGATATGCGAGAAATGCGCGAATTTCATAATGCAGGCTCCTGACGCCGGACGGCGGCGCGGCCTTTCGATGCCGCACCTGCCCGCCTGTATCGCAGCAGAACGAATACAAGTCGATTGGTATTGGCCGCCGGCACACCCGATTTCGGTTCGGATTGACCGCGTCCCTTGGGCAATTGCCCAATACTGCGCACCTATCGTCGCGCGCGTGGCGCCATGACGACCGTCATGGCGATATTCCGGCGCGTCCGATGAAAAAATATCGTGCCGATCTGCTGCGGAATTACGCCTGCTGCGGCCGTCCTCTGGACACGCGCGGACAATTCGTGTCGTGCCATCAGCACCCTGCCGCTCACCGGCGCAGGATATCCGGAGGGGAAATCAAGATGATGAAGATTCGGAATTCCATCGGGGCCGAGTTCGCCGCCACGCTGCTGGTCGCACTGATCCTGATAAGCGCCATTGCCATGATCTACGCGTAGGCATGAGCGGCCGCATCGATCAGACCTCTAGGCGATATCGATAAACGTCAGTGGCCGCGCCACCATCTCCAGTGGCTTGCGTTCGGCGGCTACGCCCCAACGCCAGGCCACCGAGCCTCCGGCTATCATGAGGACCGCGCCCAGCAGATAGCCGCCGAATACGCTTGCCCGTGAGCCGGTATCAATAAGCGCACCGAACAGCGACGGGCCGACGATGCCACCGACGCCAGTGCCGACTGCGTAAAAGAACGCAATCGCCAGCGCGCGGATTTCGAGCGGGAAGGTCTCGCTCACCGTCAGATAGGCGGAGCTTGCCGCCGCCGAGGCGAAGAAGAATATCGTCATCCAGCACAGCGTCTGCGTTTCAGCCGTGATGAGATCGTGCATGAAGAGATAGCCGGTCACAGCCAGCAATACGCCGGAAATGATGTAGGTAAATGCGATCATCGGCCGCCGCCCTTGCGTGTCGAACAGCCGGCCGATCAACACCGGACCGAGGAAGTTTCCGAGCGCAAAGGGCAGCAGATACCAGCCGATATGATCGGACGGCACACCGTAGAAATCGGTCAGGATCAGGGCGTAAGTGAAAAAGATCGCGTTGTAGAAGAATGCCTGAGATACCATCAAACTCAAGCCGACCAGTGTGCGCTGACGGTGATGCCGGAACAGCGTCTGCGCCACTTCCCATAACGGCGTGGATTTGCGCGTGCGCAATTTAACACGTGGCAATCCGTGTGCCGGCGGCACAGTCTCGAAGCGCGCCTCGATTTCATCCACTACGCGGTGCGCTTCTTCCGCACGGCCGTGCGTCATCAGCCAGCGCGGACTTTCCGGAATCCACAGCCGCATGAAAAAGATGACAAGCGCCAGGCTGGCGCCAATCAGGAATGCGAGCCGCCAGCCATGTTCCGGATCGATTACATTGGGATCGAGAAGCACCAGCGAGCCGAGCGCTCCCATGGCCGCGCCGACCCAAAAGCTGCCGTTGATAACGAGGTCACTCCACCCCCGCACGCGCGCCGGGATCAGTTCCTGGATGGTCGAATTGATCGCCGCATATTCGCCGCCGATGCCGGCGCCAGTGATGAAACGAAACAGCGCAAAGCTTGCGATGTTCCAGGACGCGGCGGTTGCCGCAGTGGCGATCAGATAGACCGTGAGCGTGATGAAAAACAATTTCTTGCGGCCGAGCCGGTCAGTAAGCCAACCGAAGAAGATCGCGCCCAATACCGCGCCCGCGAGATAGGCCGATGCCGCAAAACCGATGTCGGCATTGGTAAACCTGAGCACCGGGCTGTCCTTGAGTGCGCCGGCAAGGCTGCCCGCCAGCGTCACCTCCAGCCCATCGAGAATCCAGGTGACGCCGAGCGCGGCCACGACCAGATTGTGGAAGCGCCCCCAAGGCAGTCGGTCGAGCCGTGCCGGAATGTCCGTTTCAACGATGGTGCCGGCCGCCATTCGCTACCCTCGCCTGCTGGTGGCCCGAGACTAACGTCTTGAAACAACTCATGTTCGACAAATTGCCGCAGGCGCTGTCGCAGAAATACAACAGACGCACCAATTCAGCGCGGGAGGAATTGCGCAGACTGGCATGACCGGCCGACTCAGATAGGTCTTCCGCCCGAAATAATTTGGGGCGATCGGGGGTGAGGATGCACTTGGGTAGGGCAAACCATCGACCAGTTCAATCCGACCTGGTAGAGCGCAAGGTGATAAAAACGACGCCCGCGATAATAGCCCGCTCACGCCGGCCCGCAGTGCGGCACTCGACGCGCTGGAACGCGAATTGCAGGAATTCCTGACGGCCCGAGCGGGCTAGCGAGCCCGCGTTTTTCCCAACAGGGCGCTTCGCACGCGTGAGAGCAATGGGTTAATCTGCGGCGCCGGCGGTCATCGCCGGTGCTGACGTTTCGGACGCCCGAAAATGGATGCGGATACCCTTCGCCGCCTGCACTACGCCGCTGCCATCGCCTGCGGCGTGTTTGCAGCGCTGGTCGTGCACATTGCGCTGACGCTTTTCGGCGTGGGGCTCGATGCTGCGCTGCGTAGCGCCGGTGCCGGGGTTGGCAAGCAGCAACTCGTCTCAGCGCTGGCATGGTGGGCAATTGCCGGTGCGGGCTTTGTCGGCGGGTGGGCGGCAGGCGCCTATCTGATCGCGGCAACGCGCGAGCGAGAGTTCGTATACCGGGTGGCGCAATGGTTCCTGATCGGCCTGGTGTTCGCGGCAGCGACTGCCGGCGGCGTCATGAGCAAGAGCGGCAATCTCGGCGGTACCGTTGACGTAATCGCCGGCCTCACCGCGCTCGGCCTAGGACTGATCTGCGCATTTTGCGGGGCGCGGCTGGCCTATCTCAACGCCGAACAGGTGTAGCTGAAGAAACGACGCCCGGCGCAAGCGCGCGCCGTCCTGGGTCTTTCACCTATGAGCGGTCCGGGCAACCCTGTCGCGATCTTCGCCTGAAGACCGATCACGCCGTCCAACAACACGTTCATACCAGAGGCTGTGATGTTCCTTCGCCCAGTTGCGATCGACCTCCCCCGACCACATCGCATCGAAGGCGCCCTCCATTCCGATCGTGCCGATATAGACGTGGCCGAAGATCAACGCGATCATGCACAGCGCCAGTGCCGCGTGAACAATTTGCGCTGATTGCATGCCGCCATACCCGAACCAGTAGAATGGGAACATCAGGCTTATGCCGCTGGCAAGAAGCAACAGACCGCCGATGGTAACGCCCCAGAAAACGAGTTTTTGTCCGGCGTTGAACTTGCGCGCGGGTGGATTTCTGCCGTCGTCATGCATGAATCCGCCACCTCTTTTCAGCCATTCCCAATCCAGACGCGTCGGGACGTTGTCGACGAGCCAAAGCGCAATCATGATCAGGATGCCGAGCACGAAGGGTATTGCGAATGCCATGTGCATCCAGGCACTCCATGACGCAACGGCGCCGAATGCCGGCTCGCCAATCAGCGGAATGAGCAGCGGTTTACCGTAGAGGAGAATGAGCCCGGTCAGACCCATGAGGACGAATGAGGTCGCAGTCATCCAGTGGTTGGCGCGTTCGGTGGCGCTGAATCGTTCGACCGTCTCGCCGCTCCAGCCATCGGCGATCTTGATACGGCCGCGGGCCAACAGGAAGAAGGCAAGTGCAAAGATCGTCCCGAACAGTATCCAGCCGCCGCCGTAGCGGACCTGGTCATTGTGCACGCGGCGCCAGGTACGGCCTTGCGGTTGCTGAAAGCTTGCGGCCTCCCTGTAGGGTAGCGAGGAAATCCCGGCGATCTTGCCGCGATTTTGCAACAGGTCTCCGCCCGGCCTGTCCGCCTGCCATTTCTGCGTGTCTTGCGGTTTTGGCCGGCTGCTCTGATCGGTATTGATCGAAAAATCGCCGGCAGCGAGCGGTGGAAATGCCTTGGGTCCGGTTTCTGTCCGGTCTCGCATCAGCTCTGTGCGCGCCGCCAGGATCTGCTCCGGAGTCGGTTTTGCCGCGGCCCTCGATGCCTGCCCGACGGTCGTCACCTTCCCTCGCGCACCGGGAATCGTCTTGTTGGCCGTCACGTTCACTGTCGGAGAGAAGACCTCCTCAGGACCGAACGAAATCACCACGACCCAGATCAGAAGCGCGGCTGAAATGATGGCGACGATAGCCCCGGCGATACGTGCTCCCATGACCGCCTCTCCCTGGTTCATTAGCTGCTGGATGCGCGCGATCCGTAGTACGCAGTCGCCCAGCCCCAGGCGCCCGAACCGTATTTGCGCTTGCTCACACGCTCCTTGTAGATCCGCGCGATGATGTCGCCGTCGCCAGCGAGCAATGCGCGCGTCGAACACACTTCGGCGCAAAGGGGTAGTTTGCCTTCGGCAATACGATTGCGTCCGTATTTCTTGAACTCGGCTTCGGAGCCATTCGGCTCGGGCCCGCCAGCACAATACGTGCATTTGTCCATCTTGCCGCGCGTGCCGAAATTGGTTGCCTGCGGATACTGCGGCGCGCCGAACGGGCACGCATAGAAGCAGTAGCCGCAGCCGATGCAAGTGTCCTTGTTGTGCAGTACGACGCCGATGTCGGTCTGGTAGATGCAATTGACGGGGCAGACCGCAATGCAGGGAGCGTCAGTGCAATGCATGCATGAGATGGCGATCGATTTTTCCTTGCCAGGCACACCGTCGTTGAGCGTCACGACACGCCGGCGCACCATGCCCCACGGCACCTCGTTTTCGTTCTTGCAGGCGGTCGAGCAGGCATTGCACTCGATGCAACGGTCCGAATCGCAGAGAAATTTCATGCGGGCCATGTGATATCTCCTGAAATCAAGCGCTCTCGACGCGGCACAACGTGGCTTTGGTCTCCTGCATGAAAGTCACGACGTCGTAGCCGTATGTCATTGCCGTGTTGCACGCTTCGCCTACCACATAGGGCACGGTGCCCTTTGGGTATCGCCCCGTAATATCCTCGCCCATCCAGAAGCCGCCGAAGTGGAAGGGCATGAAGACCACGCCTTTGCCGACTCGCGGCGTCACCAGCGCGGCCACGCGAACGTGCGCACCCTCCGGCGTGCGGATCCAGACGTCCTTGCCGTCCTTGATGCCAAGACGTTTGGCATCTTCGACATTGATCTCGGCGAACATCCGCTGCTGGAATTCGGCCAGCCATTTGTTGGAGCGCGTTTCGTCGCCGCCGCCTTCGAACTCAACCAGCCGCCCTGAAGTAAGCACCAGCGGAAACTGTTTGGAGACATCCTTTTGCTGAATTGAGCGATAGAGCACCGGTAATCGGAAGTCGCGCCGATCCTTGTAAGTCTCGAATTTCGGCAGCAGATCCCGGCGCGGCGTGTAGAGCGGTTCGCGATGAACCGGAACCGGATCGGGGAAATTCCATACCAGTGCGCGTGCCTTGCCGTTACCGAAGGGCGCAAGCCCGTTGGCGATCGCGACACGCTGGATGCCGCCGGATAGGTCCGTTTTCCAGTTGATCTTGAGAATTTTTTCTTTCAGGCCGGCGGTTTCGTGGACCTCCTTCTGGTCCTTCTTGACGTTGTCGCCGCCGCTGAATTCCTGCTCGCCGGTCTCGCCATTCTTTTGCTCGTTGACGGCTTTTGCGGCGGAGCCCTTTTTCTTGGCCTGGGCTGTCGGGGCGTTGGCGAGGTAGGCGACGATGGCGTCGCGCGCCTTGTCGGACAGGTTGGGGAATTTGGATGCTTCTTGTTCGGCCGCGGCCTGTTTGCCCTGGTCGCCCTGCGCACCGGGTTGCTCCGCGGCACGCTGCTCGATCCGGCCGAGCAGATTTCGCGCGTCAGAATCGCCGATATCAAGCAGCGCCGGGTGAAATAGGCCGTCCGCAAGCGCGGCAATAACAACTTTCTCCCTGGGCGTGAGCTGATCGACATAGCCGAGCTTTTCCAGCACAGCCATCGTCATTTCCGGATAGCCGTCCTTGATCGGCGAGCCCTTCGGATATGAGCCTTCGGCCAGCAGGTTCTTGCCCTTGTGAGCCACGCCCCAGCGTGCTCGGAACGGCAAGCCGCCTTCTGCAATCGTTTTCGACTGGTCGTACAGCAGAGGCGTGCCAGGATGTTTCATCTCGGCCGTGCCCCAGCACGGCCATGGTAGCCCGTAGTATTCGCCCTTCACCGGCCCGCTCATGCCCATGAGCGTGGTGGTGTCGAACAGGTCCTGATGCTTCATGTGCAGCTTGAGCCGCTCCGGCGACTGGCCCGTGTAGCCGATGGTCCACAAGCCGCGATTCATCTCGCGCAGGATGTCTTCGGCCACCGGCTCATCGTTTTTGATCTCGATGTGTCTGAACAGGTCGTCCGCAAAACCGATTTTTTTCGCCAGCAGATATGCAATTGTATAATCGCTCTTGGCTTCAAACATTGGTTCGATGACGCGCTCGCGCCATTGGAGCGAGCGGTTCGAATTGGTGACCGAGCCCGAGCATTCCATGGTCGAACCGGCCGGCAGCAAATAGGTGCCGTCCTTGCGGTCGGCGATGACAGCGCTGAAAGTCGGCACCGGGTCGATCACCACGAGGAGATCGACCTTTTCCAGACCTTTTTTCAGATCGGGGCCGCGCGTTTGTGAATTCGGCGCGTGTCCCCAGAAGATCATCGCGTGAATATTGTTGGGCTGGTCTACGTCTTTCTTGGTTTCGAGCACACCGTCAAACCAGCGAGAGACGGGAATTCCCTTCAACTCCATCAGCTTCTTGGATGCAAACCGTTTTTGCATCCAGTCATAGTCGACGTCCCAGACAGCTGACCAATGGCGCCAGGCGCCCTCCGACAGCCCGTAATAGCCCGGCAGGTTGTCGCACAAGACGCCGAGGTCAGTCGCGCCCTGCACGTTATCGTGGCCGCGGAAAATGTTGGCGCCGCCGCCTGCCACGCCGATATTGCCGAGGGCAAGCTGGAAGATCGAGGCGGCGCGGGTCTTGTTGTTGCCGATGGTCGATTGCGTAAGACCCATGCACCAGATCAGCGTCCCCGGCTTGTTCTTGGCGGTAATCTCGGCGATGCGCTTGATCTGCTCGACCGGAACACCGGTGATATTGGACACGAGCTCCGGCGGATAGTTTTCGACCTCCTTGCGCACCTCGTCGAAGCCGAAGACGCGGCTCTTGATATAGTCCTTGTCCTCCCAACCGTTCTTGAGCACGACCCAGAGCACGCCCCAGATAAATGCGACGTCGGTGCCCGGTCTCACGCGTACGTATTCATCGGAATGTGTCGCAGTGCGCGTAAAGCGGGGGTCGACAACGATCAGCTTGGAGCCGCTTTCCTTGGCGCGGAGCAAATGCTGCATCGAAACGGGATGCGCCTCGGCGGGATTGCCGCCGAGCAGGAAGATTGATTTCGAATTGTGGATGTCGTTGAAGGTATTCGTCATGGCGCCATAGCCGTAGCTGTTGGCGACACCGGCAACAGTGGTGGAGTGGCAAATGCGGGCCTGGTGGTCGACATTGTTCGAGCCCCAGAAGGCCGCGAACTTCCGGTGCAGATAGGCCATTTCGTTGGAGAATTTCGCCGAGCCGAGCCAGTAAACGGAATCAGGCCCCGTCTGCTGGCGAATCTTCAACAGCATGTCGCCGATTTCCTCGATCGCCTGATTCCAGGAAACTTTTTTCCAGACGCCGTTTTCCTTCTTGACCGGATATTTCAGGCGACGCTCGCCGATCGCCAGTTCGCGCGTGGCTGCGCCCTTGCAGCAATGCGTGCCGAGATTGATGGGGCTCTCGAACGCTGGCTCCTGTCCGATCCACACGCCGTTATCGACTTCCGCCCAGATCGTGCAGCCCACGGCGCAGAACGGGCAGACTGTCTTCTTCCGCTCGATTCCCTTGGGCTCATGCGGCTTGGGTTCGGCGGCGCGCACCATTTGCGGCTGCAATCCTGACAGGGCGACCGCCGAGGTGACGCCCGACGCTTCGAGGAAGGTGCGCCGCGACAGACCGGCACACGGCCTTTCGGCAAGTACGGCTTGCAGACCTTTGGGAAACCGCGTTTGCCTGTCGCGTCTTTTCGTCAACATTATTCGCTCTCCCGAAGACTTCGATCGACGGCCTAGCGGCGCGCCAATGCGTAGTAGTTCCGGATGTGATCCGTTTCGCGGTATTGGAGGCCTTGATTGTTGGCGGGCGGCTCATTTGCTGCGGCGGGCACCGTCAGCGCAACTGCGGATGAAGCGGCAAGCCCCACCAGGGAAAAACCCCGCAGCACCGCGCGGCGGTTGGTAGTCAGAATTTCCGGTGATAATTCGGGCGGCCTGGAACTGACTTTGTTCGGCATTGTACGACTCCGCTGTTGCGCCCCGCGGGTCGTCCACTCAATCCACTCAATGACGCGCCGTTCCGCGCGCTACTCCATGGACAAATAGGACTTTGCTATGGAGCGAAATGCGGCAATCAAACTTTTGTTCCCAACACAAACTTTCGAAAACCTGCGTCAAATTGACGTCAATTTTGCCGACGAAGGCACTACTCTATTTCGTCTTCCGGTTTTTCAGCCCTGCCCTCTTCTGTCAACGGAGCGGACAGTTCGGAAAGAGTGCCTGCAGGTGATCGATGCGCCTCACGCATGGCTATTTTGCCATCAGGCTTTTTACCGGGCTGTTCGAGGGCCTGCACTGACGCATCGGCTTCGTCGTCGCCGACAAATCCGGCGCCGATCTGATAGGCCGATTTCGCAAGCTCCGCCGGCAGCGCCATTGCGTCCTCCGAAAAATCCTCGAGATAATCGTCAAGCTCGTCCGGGCAACCGATGATATCGTTCGACAACCACAATATTTGCAAGGCGCGGTTTCTCACACCGTCAGGGACCGTTTCGCTCATAAATCGCTTGAAATCCGAATTGAAATCGAGCGAACCGAAATCGAAATCCGCGAAACTGTCGTTGACCGGGACCGAATGCTCGTGCTCGTTGTGCGTAACACCCGCGCCACGCTTCAATTTTCGCCGCGACCATCGCTCTACGAAACCTGACAGATCATTGCTGTGAGCAGTCAAGGCAACCTTCCCTGTGATAGGCTGATTGTGGATTGTGAATGGTCGGTGGCACGGGGCGGCTCCGGCTGATGTGCGCGAATAAATGCGCACACGAGCTTGAGCAGCTCCACGGGCATCGCCACAGAATCCATCAAAAAATCATCGCCCTCGAGGTAGGATTCCGCTTCGTCTGGGGCAATTGTAACGAGATGGGCCTGTGGCGACGGCGGGCCGGCAACCTCGTCCTGCGGGTCGAGCACGACATAAACGCGTGGCGTGTGCTGCTCGATATTGTCTCGATATGAGGCGATATCAGCAGCGTGTAATTCGAGGATTGCGTCGCCGGCAAAGAAATAGGCTGTTTCGCCATCCACCCGCACAAGGCTGCCGGCCTGAAGATTTAATCCACCCAGAAGCACACTGATCGGTCGCCAGGCGTGGTTTTGCCATGCGACGTCAATTCTGGTCCGCGCAACAATGACGCCGATCGGAACTGCCAAAGAACTTTCCATGGACCACGCTCACCCTGGCCCCTGCGGCCGCATCTTCAGCCACCAGCTATAGGAACCCGGTTGGTGCTTTGGATGTTCCCGAGAATCTCACAAAAAGTGATTTCGATTGGCCGAGCGCGCAGCTGGCCTATCTCAACGCCGAACAGGTAGCGGAAAAAGGGACGCGCGCCGCCAAGGCGCGCGCCGAAACGAATGGCCGGCTGATCCCGTTAGCTTTTGCATTCTTGATGCCCGGTGAATTGCGCATTTTTCCCAATGCGCAAGCAGCCGAGGCGCGCCGTTGGATCGTTTCGCCTGCTTAATCGCCTGGTCCAAAGGCCATGCTGGCCTACCCGGTCATTCGCGATTCGATGGCGTCGAAGCGACCGCGCGTCAGTTCGTGAGCGGCACGCAGACTCTGCAGGAAGCGGCGGTGCCCAGGGGCGGAATCGAACCACCGACACCGTGATTTTCAGTCACGTGCTCTACCAACTGAGCTACCTGGGCGCCAAGCCGTCAAACTTGCCCGCCCCTTGGAGCGGACGAGCAGAGCGCGGGCGTTATAGAGGCTCGATTTCACACTGTCCAGAACAGCGCCCAATCCGGGCAAATGTCACGGTTTGACGCCGACCGCAGCCCGGAACCGCTGCTTGAGCGCGACGCCGTCGCGCGAGGGCAGCACTCGCGGCGGCTCCTCCGGTGCAATCAGGACACGCGCGAACACGGTTTCGCGCAAAGTCTTCAGCTGTCCGGCCAGCGCGAGTAATGCGGCCTCGTCACGCACATCCAGGCATGGTCCGATGCCGCAGGCGCCCGCCACGCCAAGCAGATCGACGCCGCTCTGGGTATGGCTCGGCTGCATGCCGGTTTCGCCATAAACGCCGTTGTCGAACACAATGACGGCAAGGTTGGGCGGCCGCTGGATGCCAATGGTGGCGAGCGCGCCAAGCCCCATCAGCATTTCGCCGTCGCCGGTAATGACCGCCACGTGATGCGTGGGCTGCGCCAGCGCGAGGCCGAGCCCGATCATGGCGGCGCCGCCCATGGCGCCCCAAAGATAGAAATTGCGGTCGTCGTCGCCGGCAGCGGCCAGGTCCCAGGTGGTCGATCCGAGGCCGGGCACAACAAGAAGATCGTCACTACGATCGGCCAGCAGGGTGGCCATGGCGGCGCGGCGCTCCAGTCTCATTTGGTCCACACCTTCTTGCCGATCAATTGCTGCGACAGCAGCACTGCGGCGATGCGATCATCGCCGAACGCCAGCTGCACCGCGCGCTCGGCCGCGCCTTCCACATCGTCCGGCGTGGTCACCCGGCAGACATCGGCTTCGCACAGTTTCAAAACCGGATCGACGATCGATCCCATCGGCACCTGCCACGGATTGAACTCCTCCCACTCGCCGCGCATGGTGATGAACATCAGCAGCGGAAAGCGGCAGGTGCGCGCAAGCGAGAACATGTTGACGCAATTGCCGACGCCACTCGACTGCATAAGCAGCGCGGCGCGTTCGCCGCCGAGCCAGGCACCGGCGGCCAGCGCCACGCCTTCTTCTTCGGTGGTCAGCACCACGTCACGGATCTGAGGATCGGCGCGGCAGCGGTCGATCAATCGGGAGTGGCCCGCATCGGGCACATAGCCGATCTGGCGGATGTCGGCGCGTTTGAGGGCGTCAAACAGCCGGTCAGGCCAGTCGACGACAGGCGCGCTCATACGTGCTCGTCCGGGTCGCCGTCGGCCGGGCGCTCATCGTCCTCGCTCTCGTCTTGCTTGACCGGCACCGCATAAACACCCGACAGCCAGCGATTGAGATCGATGTCGGCACAACGCTTCGAGCAGAACGGCTTGAGCGCCTCGTCCGCCGGCTTGCCGCAGAGCGGACAGAAGCGTGCGCCTAGACTTTTGCGGTCAATCTCGTTCATGACGCCGTTTATTTCCAGAGTGCGAAACCCATGCCGCAGCCGGTGCCCGCCGCTGAACGGTAACACGGGATGTATTCCTGCCAATCGGATTTCAGATGCGAAGCCGCGCCGGCCACCGTGATCCAGTTGCGGATTTCCGAAGAACCGGAATTGAGCTTTTCCACCGGAATAGAAAACAGCGCCTCGCCATCGTTGCGCTTGCAGGCGTCGAGAACGCTGCGATCAAGCTCTTCGTCGACGGTAAAATGGCTGAGGCCCCCCGAGGCGAGAATCCCCACGCGTTCCGAACCATTCGCCGAGCGCACGGCGGCGCGGATCGCCTTGCCCAGTTCGTAGCAGCGGCGCGGCCGCGGCTGATTGGGCGGGAAGTAGGTGTTCAGCGCCACCGGCACGATCGGCAGAATATGGTCGTCGTCCATCATCCGGCGGTGCACGAAGCCGAACGCGTGTCCTTCGCCGTGCTCCCTGGCGAGCCGCCTGGACTGGCTGATGTCGAAGCCCTGGTCGATGAGTTTTTCAATCAGATGCAGACCGAGCCTGGCGTCGACCGGGTAGTCGCGAGACTGCGCGGTCTCGTGATATTGCGAGCGTGCCTTGCGCCAGAATTGCGGTGCATCCTCGTCCATATGCAGCGGATTGTTTTCGATTTTCTCGCCCCAATAGATCAGGATCGCCGGCATGTTGTCGTCGAAGAACTGTTCGTGCTGGTCATCGCCGATGATGATCAACGCATCGAGCTTCGCATCTGCCAGTTCTTTCGACAGCCGCGCGATGTTTTCCGTGCAGCGCGCCGAGCGCTGCTCGAGTACCTGCGGCTCGATCTGCTGCTTGATCGACGGGTCGGCATTCGCCAGCAATTCGCCGTAGGTGCAGGGATGTCCGTTCTTGTCGATCAGCTTACGGCCGGAGGCATCGATGGCAGCGTGCTTCGGATAATCCTCCGCCGGACTGTTCAGCAGAGGGCTGTGAGAGGTTCCGATTGCAAGCACGATATCAGCCATGAATACGCATTCCTCTTACTCTTGACTCGGCGCGCAGCGCTCGCGCGTCAGGGAAATCCCCCTATACCGCGTTGAGCCAGCCGAAGCGGATCGGATAGCCCTCGCCGCCGAGCAGACTCACGGTCTCGTACAACGGCAGGCCAACCACGTTGGAATAGGAGCCGACGATCTTCACCATGAAGGTCCCGGCAATGCCTTGGGCGGCATAGCCGCCGGCCTTGCCACGCCATTCGCCGGACGCAAGGTAGGCCTCGATGTCTTCCGCCGACAGCCGCTTGAATCGCACGCGGGTTTCCACCAGACGCTGGCGGAAGGCCTCCTTCGGCGTCACCAGGCAAATCGAGGTATGAACGCGATGACTGCGGCCGGACAAGAGTTGCAGGCACTGCGCCGCCTCATCGAGCAACTCGGCTTTCGGCAGGATGCGGCGGCCAACGGCCACCACAGTGTCGGCCGCCAGGATGTAGGCGCCGCGCAATTCGTCGTCGAGCTTAACGGCCTCCAACGCCGCTTCCGCCTTGGAACGCGCCAGCCGATTGGCATAGGCGCGCGGAATCTCCCCGCGCCGCGGGGTCTCGTCGATATCTGCGGGCTTGAGCGCGTCCGGCTCGATACCGGCCTGGTTGACCAAAGCGAGGCGCCGCGGCGAACCGGAAGCGAGCACGAATTTGGGCCGACCGATCATCTTTTCGCGGCACCGCGATGGAGTTGGAAACAATGACGAACGGGCGCGGAACCTAGCGGAACAAGTCTTTTTTCACAACCCGAGCAGCAAGCCGGAGGCCCTATTCGTTCCCCGCGCCCGGCCGGCCGAAGCGTTGACGAATTTGCGCCATGAGCTGGTCGCGCACCGCGCGATAGGCATCGAGCCGCTGCTCGCGGTTGCCCTCCGCCGCGGTTGGGTCGACGGTCGGCCAATATTCGACCTCGGCGGCATTGGTGCGGGTCAGCTCCAGCGCCTTGTGATGTGCCGGCGGTGACAGGGTCACGATCAGATCGAAATTGAGACCTTCCAGTTCGTCCAGTTCCTCGAAGGTCAGCGGCTTGTGCCGCGCGATATCGATCCCGATCTCCTCCATGGCGGCGACCGCGAATGGATCGAGCTCGCCCTTCTGCACGCCGGCAGAGCCGACATAGACCGATTTTCCGTAGAGCTGCTGGAACAGCGCCGCCGCCATCGGCGAGCGCACCGCATTCATGCCGCAGGCAAACAGCACTGCCTGAGGGCGCGAGGAACGCGCGGGCGCGGCCATTGGCGCGCTAACTCTGGGTCAAGCAGCGCCAAACACTCGGCGCGCTCCCTCTCCCCACCCGAACTCGGGCTTTCCCGAGTTCGGCATTATTAAGCGGTCGAAGTCGGATATATCCGACTTCGACTGGGGAGAGGGTTGGGGTGAGGGGGTCCAGGATTCTCGATAAGCAACAACCCCTCACCCGCCGCGTAGCCGAAGTCGGAAAAATCCGACTTCGGCTACGCGTCGACCGCTCCCCACGGGAGAGGTGAAGAAACGCATTGCCGTGTTGCGATGAAATCGCAAGTAACACCGCCCTACCCCTTCCAGTGCAGCACGCAGATCAGGGTGAACAGGCGGCGCGCCGTGTCGAGATCGACCTTCACCTTGCCCTTGAGCCGTTCCATCAGGATGCGCGAGCCGTCATTGTGGATGCCGCGCCGGCCCATATCGATCGCCTCGATCTTGTCGGGCGTCGCAGTGCGGATTGCCTGATAATAGCTGTCACAGATCATGTAGTAGTCCTTGACGATCCGCCGCAGCGGCGAGAGCGAAAACAGATGTGCTACCACCGGCGTTGCGTCCTCGAGGCGGATGTCGAACACCAGACGATTGCCGTTGATGCTCAGATGCAACGCATAGGGGCCACCATCATGGCCGACAGGGGCAAACGTATTCTGTTCAAGCAGATCGTAGATCGCCACCTCGCGCTCGTGCTCGACGTCAGGATTGGAGCGGCCGATCAATTCCTCGTCGAGAATGACGGAGACCAGGCGCTGCTTTCCCGCAGCAGGCGTTGATTTTGGCGGTGTCATCTCTGATTGAGGCGGATCGCCACCGAACGCGCGTGGGCGGAAAGTCCTTCTGCTTCGCCGAGCGCAATCGCAGACGGTCCAAGGGCGCGCAGCTGCTCCGGTCCGCATTTTAATATCGATGTGCGTTTCATGAAATCGAGCACGCCAAGTCCGGATGAGAAGCGGGCCGAGCGCGCCGTAGGCAACACGTGATTGGAGCCGGCGACATAATCGCCGATCGCCTCCGGCGTGTGCGCGCCAATGAAGATAGCGCCGGCATTGCGGATTTTCGCGACCAGCGCTTCGGCACCGTCTGCCGCGATCTCCAGGTGCTCGGGTGCGAGTTGATCAACCAGCGACATTGCATTGCCAAGTTTGCGCACTGTGATGATGGCGCCGAAGTCGCGCCATGAGGCGCCGGCGACATCGGCGCGCGGCAACGTCTTGAGCTGCGAGATGACCGCCTTCTCGACTGCGTCGGCAAGCGCAACGTCGTCGGTCATCAGAATCGACTGTGCGCTGGCATCATGCTCGGCCTGCGCCAGGAGATCGGCGGCAATCCAGTCGGGATTCCCGGTCTTGTCGGCAAGGATGAGCACCTCGGACGGGCCGGCGATCATGTCGATGCCGACCTTGCCGAACACAAGCCGCTTTGCCGCCGCGACATAGGCATTGCCCGGTCCGACAATCTTGGCGACAGGAGAGATCGTCTCGGTGCCATAGGCGAGCGCAGCAACTGCCTGCGCGCCGCCGATGCGATAGATCTCGTCGACTCCGGCGAGCCTGGCTGCCGCCAGCACCAATGGCGCAAGCTTGCCATCCGGCGCCGGCACCACCATGACCAGTCGCGGCACACCGGCAACCTTCGCAGGGACGGCGTTCATCAGCACCGAGGACGGATAGGCCGCCGTACCGCCGGGCACATAGAGTCCGACCGCATCAATCGCCGTCCAGCGCGAGCCCATCTCGACGCCAAGTGCGTCGGTAAAACGTTCGTCGCCTGGTTTCTGGCGAAGGTGATAGGCCTCGATGCGCTCCCGCGCGAGCTTGAGCGCGGCCAGTGCACTCGGGTCGCACGCCTTATGGGCCTGATCGATTTCGGCAGCACTGACACGCATGCCGGTGCTGGCGAGATCGATACGATCGAATTTGGCGGTCAGGGCGATCAACGCTTTGTCGCCATGGGCGGCGACATCGGCGATGATGCCGCGCACGGCCGTTTCCACATCGGCCGCCGCCTCGCGCTTGACGGCAAGGAAGGCACGAAAACGCTCCGCGAAATCGGCGCTTTGGCTATCCAGTCGAAGTGGCATGGCCGGTTCCCGCCGGGCAGCACCCGGATCACAGGTCAATGGGTGATGAGCCGGTTCGCGTCAACCCTCTCGCCGGCTCCAGGCACAAACCCGGTTGTCAATCGCAATCAATGGCTGGAGAGCGTTAACCGCTTCGGCAAATCTAGCCGGCGTCAGGCTTGGCCTGTTTGGCCGGTTCAGCCGACGCGCTGTCATCAATGACTGCATGAACAGGACACGCAACTGTCGTCCAGGACGGCCCCAGGTCGGCCAATTCGGCTTCCAGGCATTCAACCTCCAGACGCAGTATCCCGCCGCCCGAAAATGTCATCGTCACCTGACCGGCCGGAGCGTCGGACTCGGAAAATTCGACGGCAAGCAGGCTGAGCGTCGCATCCTTGCCGGCCGGATTTACGTCCCGGCATTTGCAAGACAAGACCCGCTCGAAACGCAGTGCTGATCGCCGGCGGTGGTATTCCGGCTCGCCAGCCTGCGCGCTTTCCCAATCGAACCGATTGAGACCGATCACCAGCCGCCTTTCCTGCGGTCGCCAGTGCACATCCGACACCTTCACGACTGCATCCTGCAGGTGGGTGGAGACGACTTCGAGATCCTCTTCGTCGAGGACAACGAATTTCAGCAGGTCCATGGCACTTTGTGCTCCCGACCCTGCCTAGTTAGGAAAGCCCTTCCTGTCGCGCAAGCCTGTTATCCGACTGGGAACGCCGGCTCGAGACCTGCCGCCGTCCAGCGAGTGGCATGGGCCGGATTTGTGAGCGCACGCAGCAAGGCTGCCGCCCCATCGCGAGCGGAACAGCCGGCCGGGATCGCCGCCGTATAGGTATTGACGTTATACAGCGCGCCCGGAAGCGGGCCGACCACCCTCACCCCCTTCACCGTCAAAATCTCACTGATAAATGTCGTGCCGATTTCGGCCTCGCCTGCGGCAATCAACTCGGCCACCTCGAAGCCACGCTTGCCGAGCACCGCCTTGTTGGCGACAGCATCGGCGATGCCGAGCTTTTCCAGCAAAGCTGCAAAGAATGTCCCGGACGATCCGCCCGCCTTCGGATCGGTATAGGCGACGCTCCTGGCGTTGAGCAGTGCCTGCTTGAAGGCCTCTGGAGTGGAGATGTCCGGCGCCACCGCACCCTCCTTCACTGCCACGCCGGTGACGGTCCGGCCGAGATCGATGCGGCTGCCGGGGACAAATGCGCCTTCCTTGTCCAGCGCCTCCATGATGGACGCCGACAGGATCAGCAGATCCGGTATTTCGCCGCCCTTGAAGCGTTCTCGCAGCGAACCGGCGGTGCCGAAATTCAGATTGAGCTTGTTGCCGCTCGCGCGCTCGAATTCGCCGCCAAGCGCGGTCACCATCGCCTGCACCGCACCTGCACTCATGACTTTGATATCCGCCACGGCAATGTCCCCGGGCGATTCAGGCGCTGATGCGCTCGATCGTGGCGCCACAACGGGCGAGCTTGTCCTCGACCCGCTCAAAACCCCGGTCGAGATGATAGACGCGGTTCACCATCGTCTCGCCTTCGGCCGCAAGGCCGGCGATCACCAGCGACACCGAGGCGCGCAAGTCCGTCGCCATCACCGGCGCGCCCTTCAGGCGCTGGACACCGTCGATCGTTGCGGTTTCGCCATCGAGATGGATATGAGCGCCAAGCCGCACCAGTTCCTGCACGTGCATGAAACGGTTTTCGAAAATCGCCTCGGTGATATGCGATGTGCCCTTGGCGCGCGTCATCAGCGCCATCAATTGCGCCTGCAGGTCGGTGGGAAAGCCCGGAAACGGCGCAGTTGTCACGTCGACCGGATTCAATCCCGCGCCGTTGCGGGCGACGCGTATACCCTCATTGGTCGGCGTGACGGTCGCGCCTGCCTGCGACAGGACATCGAGTGCTGCTTGCAGCAATTCCGGCCGCGCGTTCTGCAGCAGCACATCGCCGCCCGTCATCGCCACGGCCATGGCATAGGTGCCGGTTTCGATCCGGTCCGGCAGCACCGCATGGCGCGCGCCGTGCAGCCTGGGGACACCCTCCACAACAATGCGCGAGCTGCCGGCGCCCGAGATCCTGGCGCCCATTTTGTTCAGGCAGTCGGCAACGTCGCCGATTTCAGGCTCGCGGGCGGCGTTTTCAATCACCGTGGTGCCGTTGGCGAGCGCTGCAGCCATCAGCGCGGTATGCGTGCCCCCGACAGTAACCTTGGGAAATACGATCTCGCCGCCGCGCAGGCCTTTGCGCGCACGCGCAATCACGTAGCCGCCTTCGATCTCGATCTCGGCACCGAGCTTCTCCAGCGCCATGATCAACAAGTCGACAGGCCGCGTGCCGATGGCGCAGCCGCCCGGCATCGACACTTTTGCCTCGCCCGCGCGCGCCAGCAGCGGCGCAACTACCCAGAAGCTTGCCCGCATCTTCGATACAAGCTCATAGGGCGCGGTGGTATCGACGATATGCTTGGCCGAAATGTGCAAGGTGCGGCCGCTGTTGGGATCTTCGCCCGGACGCTTGCCAGCGATCATCACGTCGACGCCGTGATTGCCGAGGATACGCTGGAGCTGGATGACGTCGGCCAGCCGCGGCACGTTCTCGAGGATCAGCGTGTCCTCGGTCAGCAGGCTCGCGATCATCAGCGGCAGCGTGGCGTTCTTGGCGCCAGATATCGGAATCGTGCCGTTGAGCCGCTCACCGCCGACGATACGTATTCGATCCATGCTCGCCCCACACAGCTCTTGCGACAACCGGCCAATTCATGGCGCCGGTCTGCCGATGGTCCGGCAGGGCCTGCATAGCCCAATTTTCCGGACGCTTACCAGCCTCGCAGCAGGCTTGCCCTCACCCGCCCTCGTCATCCCGCGGCGCCGGAGCCCTTTTTGCCGGCGGTTCCGGCGCTCCGCGGGCCCGCTCCTGCGCCTTGCGGCGGCGCAGGTTTTCCCGCAACGCCGCAGCCAGTCGCTGATCCCGGCTGCCGGATTTGCCGGCTTTTCGACGATCCTCGTCGGCGCGTGTCATATCGGCATTATCGGCTGCCCCCGCAGCTTCGCAAGAACACTAAAGCCCGACCCTTTGCCTTGCGCCGATG
Source organism: uncultured Alphaproteobacteria bacterium (assembly GCA_963828695.1). GTDB lineage: Bacteria > Pseudomonadota > Alphaproteobacteria > Rhizobiales > Xanthobacteraceae > Pseudolabrys. The sequence goes on from CAWHFS010000002.1 coordinate 2,305,474, forward strand.
GGTGCCGATATGGCAGTTTCCGCCGCGTTCGCGCCCCGATTGTCTGTTGCGCGCATTTTTGCTGCCGTAGCTCAGTGGTAGAGCACCCCCTTGGTAAGGGGGAGGTCGAGTGTTCAATCCACTCCGGCAGCACCACTCATCGAACCAAACGTCATTGCATGACGCTCAACTGGCGGCAGCAAGCTTTTTTCCCTTGGGGAGAAGCCGCAATGGCGGACGGCCGACGGCTGCCGCATAATCAGCGATCGGTTTGGGCCGGCCGACCAGAAAACCCTGGATCTCGTTGCAGGAACTCGGCGGCGAGAAACTTGAGCTGCTCCTCGGTCTCCACGCCTTCCGCCATCACCGGCAGATTGAGCCCGCGACCGAGCGCGATCACGGCGCGGATGATGGTGGCGGCCTGTTCGCTGTGTTTCAGGTTGGCGACGAAGGACTGATCGATCTTGATCTTGTCGAACGGGAACGACTGCAAGTAGGAGAGAGATGAGTATCCGGTGCCGAAATCATCCATGGCGATGCGCACCCCGAGATTCTTCAGTCGGCGCAGGGTCCCCACCGCACGATTGAAATCACCGATCAGCACGCCCTCGGTAATCTCGAGCTCAAGCCGCGCAGGCGACAGTCCGGTTTCCAGAAGCACCTGGTGCACCAATTGGGCCAGATCGCCATGCTGGAATTGCACCGGCGAAAGATTGATCGATATCTGCAGCGGACGCAGCCAGGATGCGGCCTCACGACACGCATTTCGCAGAATCCATTCGCCTAGCGGCATGATGATGCCGCTCTCCTCGGCAAGCGGAACGAACGTATCGGGCGGGACCAGCCCATGACGCGGATGATGCCAGCGCACCAGCGCCTCGAAGCCGGTAATTCCTCCGGCGATATGCGCCTGCGGCTGGTAGTGCAGCTCTATTTCGTCGCGCGCAATTGCGGTCCGCAAATCCTGCTGTAGTGCGCGCTTCTCGCGCAGCTGCTTGTCCATCGACATTTCGAAGAAGCGGATCGATCCGCGCGCTTCCGACTTCGCGCGGAACAACGCAGCATCTGCATTGGCAATCAGCGTCGTCGCGTCCCGGCCGTCCTGCGGAAAAACGGCGACGCCGACGGTAAGCCCCATCCGAATCAGATGGCCTTCGATATCGAGGTCGATGTCGACTGCGGCGCACAGCCTCTCAGCGAGCATCTCGGCGGCCGCCGGCTGTGGCCCGGTTGGCGTGATGACCGCAAACTCGTCGCCGCCGAGGCGTGCGAGGAATGCGCCCTGACATGCGGTCTCCAGCCAACTCGCCACCTCACGCAACAGGATATCGCCCGCTTCGTGACCGAACACGTCGTTGACTGACTTAAATCGGTCGAGATCGATACAGAGAACGGCAAAGCTTTCGCGTGACTTCGACGCCAGTTCGATCGTGGCGGCGATACATTCGTTGAAAGCCGCCCTGTTCGGCAGATCGGTGAGCGGATCGTGGTGCGCCAAATGGGCGATCCGTTGCGCATCGCGCTTGCGCTCGGTGAGATCGCGGATGACGCTGATGAGATATTGCGCTTTTCCGTCGGCACCCGACACGGGAAGTCGCGTTGCGGTCACGATACGGGTCCCGTTGCCGGGCGTGACGACCGCATGTTCGTCGAGGAACATCGCGCTGCCGGTTTCGATCAGCTTGCGATCTTCCGCTTCGATTGTTTCGGCGCTGGCCCGGGGCATGATTTGGCCGGCGGTCTTGCCGAGGACACTCGCGCGGTCGACGCCCAGATATTTCTCGGCGGCACGGTTGATCAGGAGGTATTTCAGATTTGGAATGTCCTTCACGATGATCGGCGAAGGAACATTCTCGATGATTGTGTTGAGGAATGAACGGGTGCGTTCCAGTTCATGCTCGGCGCGCTTGCGCTCGGTAATGTCTTCATGCGTCGCCACCCAGCCACCACTCGCCATCGGCTGGTTGACGACGGCAATGATACGGCCATCCTTCAACTCGACATTTGTCGTAAAGCTTTGGCCTTGCTTGAGCGCTGCTTGCAAATCGGCGTTGTAACCTTCGGGTTCCAGCGGAAAGGTGCCGGCCTTCATGCTTGCCTCGAGCAGGTCGCGAACGCCGCAACCGCTCCAAATATGGTCAGGGTCGATGTTGTACATGGCCCGGTATCGCTCATTCCAGACCACCAGGTGGTTCTCCGCGTCAAACATGCAGAGCCCCTGATTCATGTTGTTGAGGGCACCGTCGAGGCGCATGTTCTGCTCGGCAAGTTTCTGCCGTACACGCCAGGCCGAAATTGATCCAATAAGGCACATGCCAAACAGCAATCCGGCGACTGCCGTCAACGTCATGGATAATGTCGTCATGGAGCGCGAATGAGCATCGACGGCTTCCATCGAGGCAAAGGCCGCGGCAAAGCCGAGCACGCCGGCAAATCCAGTCATTTGCCAGTCGCGATATCGTCCGAAATCTTGCAGCGTCCGGTGCATCCCATCACACTCGGACTGCCGGGGGCGTGCCCAACAATCCGCTAAGTCCTACAACTTATGGGCAGAAGGTCTGGAGCCGCGTTAAATTTCGCGTGCCCGAGTTGTTAATTGGCAATTAGTCATACGAAGAGATTAACGCGAGCGTGGCAATTCGAATGGCCACGGTAACAATGTACTTCAGCGCGGCTTCAGGAAGGCAAAATCACAACCCTGATCGGCACCGAGGATTTCCTGCGCATAGAGTCGGGCATAGCCGCGCTGCGGCATATCGACCGGCGCTTTGGCCGAGGCGGCGCGGCGCTTGAGTTCGGCATCATCCACGGCGAGGTCTATACGACGATCCTTGACGGAAAGCCTGATGCGATCGCCGTTTCGCACCAGACCGAGTGGGCCGCCGCTGGCACTGTCCGGCGTCACATGCAGCACGATCGTGCCGAATGCAGTGCCACTCATGCGGGCATCAGATATGCGGACCATATCCTTGACGCCCTTGGCGGCGAGCTTTTTCGGGATCGGCAGATAGCCAGCTTCGGGCATGGCGGACGTCGAATGCGGGCCGGCATTCTGCAGCACCAGGATATCCTTTGGCTCGACATCGAGCTTGGGATCATCAATACGCGCCGCGAGATCTTCAAGCGAGGAAAATACCACCGCTCTGCCTTCGTGCTCGAACAGGTTGGCGTCGGCTGCAGAACGTTTAAGGATAGCGCCTTTGGGCGCGATGTTCCCGAATAGAGCGACCAGACCGCCTTGCGGCTCAAGCGGCTTCTTGCGCTCCGCGATCACCGTGCGGTCGATCCATGCGTCCGCGTCGTCGTCGAGTCGCTGCGCAAGCGTTTCCCCGGTCACCGTCATGACGTCGAGATGCAACAGGTCCCTTAGTTCACGCATCAGCGCGCCCATTCCACCGCCGGCGAAAAAATCCTCCATATAGCCGTTGCCGACCGGCTTGAGGTTTACGAGCACCGGCGTGGAGTCGGATAACTCATTCAGCCGTTGCAGCGAAACGGAAATACCGGCCCGGCCGGCGATTGCAGTCAGGTGAATGATTGCATTTGTCGAGCCACCGATGGCGAGCAGCACACGCAGCGCATTCTCCACCGATTTCTGATTGATGATGACATCGGGCGTAAGTTTCGACCCAATCAACTTTACGGCCGCGGCGCCGGTGGCTTCCGCCGCGCGCAACCGGTCGGCATGCACAGCTGGAATTGCAGATGTGCCAGGCAGAATCATGCCGAGCGCTTCCACGATGCAGGCCATGGTCGAGGCGGTGCCCATGACCGCGCAAGTGCCTGCGGTAGTCGCGAGCCGGCCTTCGACCTCGGAGATTTCCTTGGCATCGACCTTACCGGCGCGATATTGCGCCCAGAAACGGCGGCAATCCGTGCAGGCACCCAGTCGCTCACCCTGGTAGCGTCCGGTCATCATCGGGCCGGCCACCAACATGATCGATGGCCGTCCTGCCGAAACCGCCCCCATGAGCTGGGCCGGCACGGTTTTGTCGCAACCGCCCATCAGAACGACCGCATCCATCGGCTGCGCGCGGACCATCTCTTCAGTATCGATCGACATCAGATTCCGGAATTTCAGGCTGGTCGGATTAAGGAATACTTCGCCCAACGAGATCGTGGGAAATTCAATCGGCAATGCGCCCGACGCCAGAACACCGCGTTTCACCGCCTCGAGCATGTCCGGAAAATGCCGGTGGCAATTATTGAAGCCCGACGGCGTATAGGCGATTCCGACCACCGATTTTTCGAGCATGACGTGGGAATAACCCATCGACTGGGCGAACGAGCGCCGCAGATAAAGCGAGAAATCCCGGTCCCCGTAATTGGTCAGACCGTGCGCGATGCCGGTGGGCTGTTTGCTCATGCGGATATCTTTTGCAGGCACGACAGGCCGGATGCAAGCCGCAACCGCCAGGGATGGGCCGCAATGCGCGCCGAAAGGGCCGGGCAGCGCCGCCTCAGCCAGTCCACGCCTGTCTCATGCATAAACACCATGACGACCAGCATAGTGAGAAACCAGGTAAGGAAATGATAGCGCGCTGTTGCTGCATTGTAGAAGAGTGCCACTGCATGCTGGGCCAATGCCGCTCCGCCGACCAGCCGCAGCCAGGGGTCAAATCGCCGACCGCGGACGACAACAAAGACCAGGATAGCGACAGCGGCGGCATTCAGGGGAATTGTCCAATAGGATTCAGCCGGCCCGCCTAGCCAGTTGGCAAATTGCGCGATCGCGCGTCCCGCGCCGCTGAAATCCAGGGCAATTAATTCCCGCGCCGCCGCCACATAGGCGGCGGGCGGCATAACCAGCAGATTGGAATCCCGGGAATTGGCGCTGAACAGCTCCACCACATGGCCGTAAACCCAGTTATGCAGCGCCATGGAGAAGATCGGCAGGAAACCGATACAGAGAGCGACAAGCCTCGGCCACTGCCGGTGATAGAGCGCGGCAAGGCCAACTCCACCGAGCAGGACCGCGGCGGCGGGCGCGACGATCGGCTTCATGATTACCGCGAGTGCAAGCAAAAGCGCACCAAAGAACCCAGGCATAATTCTGCCATCCGGACCGGCAGAGGTGATCCCAATGAGAGGAAGAAGTGCGCAGAGGAACAGGATATACGCCGCCGGGTCGGCAAATCCCCGACCGGCCCATTTCGCATATTGTAAAAAACTGGTGCCGAACAGCATGCCGACAGGGACAGCGACAAAGAGCAGAACAAGTGCGAGCGACCATTGCACCGGAAGGAAACGGCGGAATATTTCGAAGACGGCGATCGGCAACAGAAAAACGAGCGACAGATAGCCAAGATAACTTTCGCCAAAGATGATGTGCTCGATGGCGCGAAAATAACGCAGCCCGGGCCCGCCGTAATAAAAGACTTTCTCACCGCCTTCGAGAAAACCGGAAACATCTCCGGCCAGCAATTTTTGCAGAATAAGCCGCCCGTAACCGTCGTAGAAAAGCCCGTCGTCGCCGCCGTCGAAAGGCCGTATGCCACCGAGGAAGCCGGCATCGTCAATGGCGATGACCAGCGTGGCCAGACCAATCAGAACAAACGGCAGGATCGTGCGGCGCGCCTTAAACCGCACCAACAAGACAATCACGGCAATGATCCCCGCTCCCGCCAGCAGGCTGGCGGCGAGTTGCCGCAGACTGACCGCCCACGGCGATACGAGATGCATGGCGAGTGTGTCGGGTTTGATTGCAATTCCGAAAATGCGCCTGCCGGCATCTGCGAGCTCGATCGTCCGGCAGCTGTCGCCGCGCCATATGGAAAAATGATTGTCAGCACCCTCCCACATGATTTCGCCGCTCCAGCACAGTTCGCCGCCGACATAGGCCGCGGGCAGGCGGATCATCTCGTACCACGGCATGGCAAGATGCCAGCGGTGCCAGCCCATCCAGAACCGCCGATCGCGATCGGCGCGATGAATGTCGGGTGCGGCTGTGTACCAGTTGTAACGGACCTCATTGGTAAAGCCGAGGCGCAGCCAGACCGGATCCGAAAAATCGAGTGAGCTCACCATGCGTGAGGCTGCGCTCTTGCGCCAAATGCCGTCAGCGGAGAATGCGAAGGGCTTGTCCGGAAAGCCCAGATCCTGCCAGCAGCCTTTCGACCCGGGCTTGCAGCGAATGGCGGGCGGATACACAGCATCGAATTCATTTGCCAGGTGTCGATAGACTTCCGGCGGCAGCCCGCGCTCCAGCGCCGGGCCCGGAAGAAACACATTGTGTCCTTCCTCGATGCGTTGCGGCGTCATCAGAACCTGCCCCGCGACAGCAATTCCAACGACAATAACCGCAGTCGTCCATGCGCCTGCGCGAGCACTGACCTCGCCGCTGAAAATTATGACGGTTGATACGACCAACAGCGCAAAGACGCTGACCTGACTCACCGGCAGGCCGACCACGGCCAGCACCAACAGCAGCGCCGCAAATTTGCGCCATCCGCCGGAGCCGCGCGATACGGCCTCGTTTATCGTCATCGTTCGTTCCGGCGCTGCATCAAAACGCCCTTGCGTAGCATGCCGAATTGGCTCAAATCCATGCCGCGCGCCAATTCCTTATCCATTTCATGCAGGGCCTTAAGACCCGTGATCCGTTTAGGAATAGTCGGGACCAACTACGGGCGCACTGTGCAATTGCCAGCGTTCCGCGCCGATACGCGCTGCCAGGTGGTGGCGCTTGCCGGCAGCAATGCCGGCCGTACGGCCGAGTTTGCCCGCGCGGCGAATGTTCCGAAAAGCTACGGCGACTGGCGTGCGATGGTCGAGGATAAGGACGTACAGGCTGTTGCAATTGCCACGCTCCCCAGCCTGCAGGCGCAGATCGCCGGCGCCGCGCTCGCTCTCGGAAAGCCGGTCTTTGCCGAGAAGCCCATGGCGAGCGACCTTGATGGCGCCCGCGCCATGCTGCAACAGGCGAGGCAGAGCGGCTTGCCGACGATGATCGATTTCAACTTTCCCCAGATCATGAGCTGGCAGCGCGCCAAGACCATGCTCGATGCGGGCGCAATTGGCCGGCTTCGGCATGCGGCAGTGCATTGGCATGTCGAGAGCCGCGTCATCCAGTTGCGGATGCGTAGCTGGAAGACCGTGGGCGATGACGGCGGCGGCGTTCTGGGTAACTTCATCAGCCATTGTTTCCACTATCTGGAATGGTTCATCGGACCAATTGGCGGCTTGTCGACACGCATCTCGGGTTTGCGTGACGATCCTGAAACCGAGACAACGGTAGCGATGGCAATGCAGTTCAGGTCAGATGCGCTGGCGAGCCTGTCCATGAGTTGTGCGTCATATCTGGGCAACGGGCACCGCGTGGAATTCTTCGGCGAGGACGGTACGCTGGTGCTCCATAATCCGGGGGCTGACTATATGCGTGGCTTCGAGTTGTTTCACGCCCGGCGGCCGGCAGCGGCACTCGAACGCGTGCCGGTCGAGGATCCGATTGACGCTCAATTTCCGGATGGCCGCATCGCGCCGGTATCACGATTGGTCAACAGGTTTTTCGACGCGATCGAGCGCGGCGGTAACCCTTCGCCAGGATTCACGGAGGGCTATCGCGCGCAGCAACTGATGGATGCAGCGCGCCGCTCGCACGAGCAGGGCACATGGGTCGACATTGCCGATGAGGAGAGCGTACGGTGAGCGAGCGACGCGTTCTCGTTACCGGCGGCAGCGGTTTCATCGGCTCCGCACTCGTGAAAGCGTTGCTGCGCGCCGGATGCGCCGTACGGGTGCTCGACGACAATTCACGCGGAAGCCCGCGCCGCCTTGCAGATGTCGAGAAAGATATCGAATTTATTGCCGGCGACATTCGCAATGCACAGGCCGTCGACAGCGCTGCTCGCGGAATGGACGAGGTCCATCACCTTGCCTTCATCAACGGCACGAAATTCTTCTACAGCCAGCCTGATCTGGTGCTCGATGTCGGCGTGAGGGGCATGATCAACGTACTCGATGCCTGCCGCAAGCATGGCATCGGTAATCTGGTGCTGGCCTCGAGTTCGGAGGTCTACCAGTCGCCACCGAAGGTCCCGACCGATGAAAGCGCGCCACTCACCGTGCCCGACGTATTGAACCCCCGCTACTCCTACGGGGCCGGCAAGCTCATCAGCGAGGTGATGACGATCAATTTCGGCCGCAAGCATTTGGACCGCGCGCTGATCTTTCGACCGCACAATGTCTATGGCCCGGACATGGGCTGGGAGCATGTAATCCCGCAATTCGCATTGCGCCTGCACAAGCTTTGCGAAAAGCAGCCATCCGGCCGGCTGCGATTCGAAATTCAGGGCACCGGCAAGGAGACTCGCAGTTTCTGCTTCATCGATGATCTGGTGGCTGGGGTCATGTTGATGCGTGAGAAGGGCGAACACCTCGGCATTTATCATGTCGGCACCGCCGAAGAAGTTGCCATCGCCGACCTGGCGCGGCGCGTCGCAGCCGAGGCCAATCGAGAGATCGAATTGATCGGCGGCAAGCCGGCTCCTGGCGGCACCGCACGGCGCTGTCCCGACATTTCGAAACTTGCCAAGCTGGGCTATAAGCCGCGCGTGCCACTCGATCAGGGCCTGACGCCCACGCTCGATTGGTATTGGCGCAATGCCGATCTCGCGCCCACGACCTGAGGAGAAACCGCCCTTGCGTCCTACCAAAGTCGCGCGCGCCGCAGGCACCGGCGCCAGCGTTCCGGTCGAATGCTGTCAGGTCTGCGGCCATACGGCGCTCGATGACGTGCTTTCGCTCGGCTATATGCCGCCTGTAAATCAAATGGTGCCGATCGGCCAGGTGCCACGGCAGCAGCCCTGGTTCCCGACCAATCTTCTGCATTGCCGCAATTGCGAACTGGTGCAACTCGGGCTGGCGGTCGACCCCGTCATCATCTTCCCGCCGGAATATCCCTACACCAGTGGCACCACCAAACTGTTGCGCGACAATTTTGCCGATTTGCATCGCGAATCCGCTGCAATGCTGGGGCTCAGCGAAAAGAATCTGGTGGTTGATATCGGATCGAACGATGGCACGCTGCTTTCGAATTTCAAGCAAGGCGGAATTCGCGTGCTCGGCATCGAGCCGACCGATGTCGGCGATATCGCCAACAGCAAGGGCATTCTGACACTCAAACGTTATTTTGGCATCGAAGTGGCACGTGAGGTCAAGCGGGATCACGGACCTGCAAGCGTCGTTACGGCGGCGAACTGTTTTGCCCATATCGAGGACGTGCACGCGATCGTGGACGGCATCGTCGAGATGCTGGAGCCGAAGGGTGTATTCGTTTCCGAATCGCACTATCTCATTGGCCTGCTCGATACGTTGCAATACGATACCGTCTACCACGAGCATCTGCGCTATTATTCGGTGGCGAGCCTCAAGTATCTTCTGGAGATGCACGATCTCGAAGTATTTCACGCCCGCCCCATCCCCAGCCATGGCGGCTCGATCAGAGTCTACGCGGCACGCCGGGGCGCCCACACCGTGCAGGACAGCGTGCGGCGGATGCTGTCGAGCGAGCCGCGCGGTGAAGCCCTTGTCAAGCGGCTTGCGGAATTCAAGCGTGACGTCATGCTGTCGAAACTGCGGCTGCTCTCAATGCTGCGGGATTTGAAGGAAAAGGGCGCGCGCATCGCCGGCATCAGCGCGCCGTCACGGGCCAGCACGCTGGTCAACTATGTCGGACTCGATCAAAGCATCATAGACTATGTCTGCGAAATCCCGGGCTCCCTCAAGATCGGCAAATGCATGCCGGGCACGCAAATCCCGGTGGTGGACGAGACCAGGCTGTTCTCTGACCAGCCCAATTGCGCGGTGATCTTTTCCTGGCACATTGCCGACGAGTTGGCACCCAAGCTCAGGGCGAAAGGATTTCGCGGGCAATTGATTACCCCACTCCCGGTGCCGCGGATCCTGTAGCATGCAACCCGCAGTGCCGCCGCGCCTCGCCATCGTCATTCCGGTGTACAATGAAGGCGCCAATATCCGGCAAACGCTGCAATCCGTCGCACACGCGGTAGCAACGCCCAAGCAGGTTCTGATCTGTTACGATCACGATGGCGACAATACGCTGCCGGCGATCCGCAACAATCGGGAGGCTTTTGCAGACCTCACAATCGAATTTGTGCGCAATCGCGGCCGCGGCGCCCACGGCGCCATACTCTCTGGTTTTGCCGCAAGCAAGACACCCTACGCCGTGATGTTGCCGGCGGACGACGATTACAATGCCGGGATCATCGATGCCATGGTGCGGCAGGCAGAGACAGGCTGCGACATTGTCTGTGCCAGCCGTTTCGTGGGGGGCGGCAGCATGGTCGGTTGCCCATGGCTCAAGGCATTGCTGGTGCGCGCCGGCAATTTCACGCTCTATCATTTTGCTCGACTTCCGACGCGTGATGCCAGCAACGGCTTTCGCCTGTTTTCGCGGCGCGTGACGGACGAGATCATCATCGAATCCGACCGTGGCTTCTGCTACAGCATCGAACTATTGGTGAAGTGTCACCGGCTGGGCTGGCGCATCGGGGAAATCCCTGCCCACTGGTTCGAGCGCGCGCAGGGAACAAGCCGCTTTCAGGTGCTGAGATGGCTGCCGGCTTATCTACGCTGGTATAGATATGCATTTGCCACGACCTGGCTGCGGCGGCCGGCGCATACGGTGCGTATGAAGCAGTCGTCGGGTGCCGCCTGACGCTTGCGGCGCAAGGGAGAGCGGAGCCATGGCCGAGGATTGGCCGAAGATCAAAGCCCGCCGATTAACGCGCGTATCGCCCTGGGTGACGGTGATCGAACGCGAAGTGGAATTTTCGCCCGGCGCGCCGGCCGAACTCTACCATGCGGTCGACCAGCAGGATTACATCGCCATCGTCGCGTTGACCCCGGATGGCAGGATCCCGATCGTGCGACAATATCGGCCCGCCCTGGAACGCTTCACCTGGGAATTACCGGCAGGCCTCGTCGATGATGGCGAAGATGCAAGTGAAGCCTGCAGGCGCGAACTGCTTGAGGAGACCGGATTTTCCGCCAAAGCAGTGCATGCCCTCGGCAGCTACGCACCCTGCACCGCCCGGTTGTCGAACCGGATCCATTCGTTCTTTGTGGAGATCGGCGCCCGCGCCGAAGGACAAGCCACCGAGACCGGCATCAATTCCAGACTGGTGACGCCGGTGGAACTGGCGGCACTGATCCTTGCCGGCGAATTCGTCCTGCAGATCCACATCGGCGCTATTCTGCTCGCGGGCATGACGGGCCATATCGATCTCGGCGTTTTCAGCCGGGCAGTCGAATCCGGATCGCCCAAGGCATAGGTTGCCCTGCCCAGCCCTCACAGCTCCAGCCTTTGACTATTATCAAGGCGCCACTTTGGAATTCAGCAAATCTTGGCTCGACAAACCCCCTGGAACCCTTCTAAAAAAGGGCAGCACGCGGGGCGCGGAAGAAGACAAAAGCGAATGGATTACAAGGCTTTCTTTGCGTCGGCCCTGGGCAGGCTGAGGGACGAACGCCGCTACCGGGTGTTCGCCGATCTCGAACGCATCGCCGGCCGGTTTCCGCACGCCGTATGGCATTCGCCGGACGGCCCGCGCGAGGTCGTGATCTGGTGCTCCAACGACTATCTCGGCATGGCACAACATCCGAAAGTGATCGGCGCCATGGTCGAGGCGGCGGCGCGCATGGGGACAGGCGCCGGCGGAACCCGCAACATCGCCGGCACGAACCATCCACTGGTCGAGCTCGAGCGCGAGCTCGCCGACCTGCACGGCAAGCCGGCCGCGCTGCTGTTTACCTCGGGCTATGTCTCAAACCAGACCGGCATCCCGACGATCGCACGGCTTCTGCCAAATTGCCTGATCCTGTCCGACGCGCTCAACCACAATTCGATGATCGAGGGCGTGCGCCAGTCCGGTTGCGAAAAGCAGATCTGGCGGCATAACGATCTCGCCCATCTCGAAGAGCTGCTCAAAGCCGCCGATCCGGACCGGCCAAAATTGATTGTGTTCGAGAGCCTGTATTCGATGGACGGCGACGTCGCGCCGCTGCACGGAATCTGCGATCTCGCCGAGCGCTACGGCGCCATGACCTATTGCGACGAAGTTCACGCGGTCGGTATGTACGGTCCGCGCGGCGGCGGTATCGGCGACCGCGACAATGCCATGGCGCGCATCGATGTGATCGAGGGCACGCTGGCGAAAGCCTTTGGCTGTCTCGGCGGCTACATCGCGGGCAGCGAGGAAATGGTTGACGCTGTGCGCTCCTATGCGCCCGGCTTCATCTTCACCACCGCACTGCCGCCGGCGATTTGCGCGGCAGCAACCGCAGCGATCCGCCATCTGAAGACCTCGCAATGGGAACGCGAGCGCCATCAGGACCGCGCCGCGCGCGTGAAAGCCGTGCTCAACGGTGCCGGCCTGCCGGTGATGCCGAGCACAACCCATATAGTTCCGGTGCTGGTCGGCGATCCGGAGAAGTGCAAGGCGGCGAGCGACCTGCTGCTTGCCGAGCATGGCATCTACATCCAGCCGATCAACTATCCCACCGTGCCGCGCGGCATGGAGCGCTTGCGGATTACACCGTCGCCCTATCACGACGACGCACTGGTCGACCGGCTCGCGGAGGCCATGGTCGAGGTGTGGGAGCGGCTCAAATTGCCGAGGCGCAAACCGGCAATCGCGGCGGAATAATCTTCAATCCTGGAACGTCGGCGGCTCGCGCGGCGGCTTGATCGCACTTGCCGGCGCGCGGGCAATCCGGCGGGCGATCAGCGGCATCGCCAGGGACACCAGAATAATACGCGTGACGTGATGCGCGCCGACATAAACCGGGTCAAGGTGCAATGCGAGCGCGAGCAGCATCATCGCATCGACAGAACCGGGCGCAAACGCGATCATGACTTCCGGTATCGGCAATTGCATCAAACTGATCAGCGCCGCCGCAAACAGCGTGGCAATGACTGCGTTGACCGCAAACGAACCAAACGCAGCGCCAAGATAGCCCGCAAGCAGCCGCAACGGCGTATTCGTAAATCGTGCACCGACAACCGCACCAAGCGCGACCATGGCGGTGTTGGCAACCCACGGCGGCACTACGGCATGGATGAGCCCGGTGCCATGCAATGCCGCGGATGCGAACATCGCGCCGAAAAGCAAACCGCCGGGAAACCGGAAGCGAAAGGCGATGAGCGCTGCGATCGACGAGGCCGCCACCAGGATCGCCAGTTCACCGACAAGCGCAAACGTCCACGGGCCATTGGCGCGCCTGGCGGCATTCCCCGCAAGGCCGAGCAACGAAAGCCCCGCCGGCAAGCCGACCGCGATGATCACAACGCGCATGCTCTGCACGATCGCGATGGCCCGCAATTCGGCGCCGAGCTCGGCGGCGACCACCAGCACCTGCGACAGACCGCCGGGCGAGGATGCGAGATAGGCCGAAAGCGGTCTCCATCGGTGCACGACGCAAAGATAGGCCGTGCCGATCGCGCTGATACAGACGATCGCCGCAATCAGCATGGCGATGCTGATCGGGTAACTCGCTATGCCCCGCAGTGTTTCGGGGGTCACGACAGCGCCAAGCGAGATGCCGATGACCACGAATATGCAACGCGTAAGCAGCTGCGGCATCAACAACGGCCGGCCCGCGAGTGCGGCAGCCGCGACGACCAGGATGGACCCCGACAGCCAGCCGGCGGGCAGGCCGAGCAGACCGAACGTGACGCCGCCGATTGCAGCAATCACCAGAGTCTCTGCGAGACGGCGGATCATGTCGATCCAGTCGATGGGTGAGCTCGCGGACAAGGATGAACGGCTTTCGCGGGACCGGAATGCGTTCTGTTCAACTGGCAGTCACCGGCGATCAATGCCGCGCGGCGTCGAATAGGTCAAACGGCGTTTAGAACAAAAGATCGCGGGTAAGCGGCCCAACGTGCTGGACGGCGCGCAGGGATTCACGCATGGTGTCACGTTGTTCGCGCGACAGCCGCTTGACCGCGACCTTGTTGCTCGGCGGCAGCCCGGCCTGAATATCGACGAGCTGCTGCCCTACGATCAGATCGAGGAATACCCCCTGCGCACGGGCCAGTTCGGCCAGATTGTGGCCGCCGCGGCCAAGAGCCGCCGCTGCAACCAGCCGATCCGGAGTCGAACGCTCCAGCAGGTGGTAGCGAATAGCCAGGACGCGCGCGGTGGCGACAATGCCGAACAGGCCGGTTTTCTTGAGATCGATGCGGCCATTCTCGGTGCGCGGTCCACCCAAAAAATTGAGTCCGCTCGGCATCTCGCCGGACGCGTCGGCCAACAGCTTGGCAAATACCGCATTGCCGCGCGCCGCCGCAAAGCCCGCATGCCACAGTTCATTGGCAAGCGCCGCATCGCCGTGGACACCGACTAGATCGAAGAAGATATCGACCGAAAGCAGATCGGCCGGCTTTGATCGCGCGATCCAGGAGGCGATACGCGCAAGCCAGGTCTTCATGGAGCCGCGCCATTCCTCGTTCTTGGCCATGACGCCGCCGTCGCAATAAGGCACGCCGACGTCGTGCAGAATGTCAGCGACGATGGCGCCAAAGCGCGCGAACCACTGGTCAGCCGCCCCACCCGGCTCGCCGTCTGCGAAGACGATGGCATTGTCCTGATCCATGGCGAGCAGGCTTTCGCCGCGGCCGCCGGAGCCGAGAACACACAACGCATAGGCGCAGGGCGCACCACCTTCGCCTTCGTCCTGCATACGCCGCTCGGCCAGCACCGCGGCGCGGCCGGTGAGCGCGCCGAGCTCGCGTGAAATGACCGCGGCGATGTCGCGCCCGCTCACGCCCTCCATGAGCAATCCGGCGGCCGCCTGCGGCAGCCGGGCCCAGGCCGCAGCCAGGGCCGGCACGCTGTCGGCCTGGTCCATACTGTCGCCGAGGATGACCGCCTCCTGCGCGCGCACGCGCAGCAGATCGCGCGATGTGATAATGCCGCAGATCTCGCCGCGCTCGTCCTCCACCGCGAGATGGCGCAGCCGCAGCCGGCTCATGCGGCCGAGCGCCCGGTAGACGAAGGCGGCGGCCGGCATCGCGACCAGCGGCTTGCTGGCGAAAGCTTCGACCGGGCGCGCGAGTGCCTGCTCGCCATGCTCGCTCAGCGCACGCAACACGTCCCGCTCCGTAACGATGCCGGTATCAATCGCGCGCAGCGCAGCACCGACAGGTTGGTCGGTCACCAGCAGCGACGAAATTTTCTCCTCTGACATGCGATTGAGTGCTTCCCGGAGCGGCATGTCCGCCGTAATGCTTTGAGCAGGAGCGCTCATCACGTCGCCAACGCGATGCCGGTACGGATATGCGTCGATGCGGGCAAAACTCTCCTCGGCTCGCGCAGCCAGCGCCGCGATCGGCTCCTCCCAGCCGGCACGATGCTGCTCGTCGAGCACGCCGGTCAGCGCCAGGCATGCCTGCTCGGCCTCAGCCAAGGTGCGGATCTTTCCGTCACGCAGCTTGGTGATCAGTGCGAGAAAGATGTGTCCGGTGAGGGTGGCATCGCCGAGCGCGGAATGCCGGCCGTCGACTGCAGTGCCAAGCCAACTCGCCAGTGCCTCGAGCGTGTAGCTGCCGAGATGCGGCTCGGCAACTTGCGCCAATAGCGTGGTGTCGAGCGTGCGCGGAGCAGTCCACGGCAGGCCGGCGTGCTCGCATTCGCGTTTGAGCACAGCAAGGTCAAATCCAATGGTATGACCGATCAGGACCGCGCCGGATATTGCAGCGATGAATTCCGGCCAGACTGCTGCAAATCCGGGCGCGTCGGCCACGACTGCGTCGTCGATGCCATGAATGCCGGTCGCGACCAGCGGGATCGGGACGCCCGGATGGACAAGGCGACGAAGTGCTGCCGCTTCGTCGAGCCTGCCGTGACGCAGGGGCACCGCCGCGATCTCGACAATGCGTGCCTTTGCCGGATCGAGTCCCGTCGTCTCAGTATCGATGACAAAGGCATCGAGCGCGATCAGCGGCGTAGCGTTCGTAGCGGTTGCCATCGGAGCCTATGGTTTGGTTTGAACTCGTCCTGGATCAAGATTTTTGCAGAATAGCCGCAGCCCGGTCGGCGCAGCACCTTTCCCAACCTTTTTGTCGGCAATCCTCGTCTGGACAAGCCAATTTGGCGGAATCGGCGGCTTTTTGCCATGCGCACAATCGCCGCCACCTGGCGCTGCGCCATTCTGTTTTCCCCAAGAAGCGTCTAAAATCCTTTTCCGGCCGGGGTTTAGCCCAGGCTCGAACACGGGAGCACGCATGCTGCAAGGCTGGGTCATCATCGCGGTAGCGCTTGGTTACATCAGCTTGCTGTTCCTGGTGGCGAGCTACGGTGACCGCACCCGCGGTCTCGGTCGCGACGGCCGCACTCGGCTGCTCATCTATCCTTTGTCGCTGGCCATCTATTGCACTTCGTGGACGTTTTTCGGCTCGGTCGGATCAGCCTCGCGCACCGGATACGAATTTCTCACCATCTATGTCGGCCCGATGCTGATGATCGGCCTGTTCTCGCCGTTGCTGATGCGAATCGTACGGCTGGCCAAAGCACAGAACATTACCTCGATCGCCGACTTCATCGCCGCGCGCTACGGCAAGGGCCAGGCGGTTGCCGCCACCGTTGCCCTGATCGCCATCATCGGCACCGTTCCCTATATCGCGCTGCAGCTCAAGGCAGTGTCGTTTTCGCTCGAAACCATCCTGGCCCACATCACGCCCAGCACCGGCGTCACCCAGCCGGTATTTGGCGACATATCGCTCTTGGTGGCGCTGTCGATGGCCGCCTTTGCGGTGCTGTTCGGCACGCGCCATATCGACGCCACCGAGCATCAGGACGGCTTGATGCTGGCGATAGCGGCCGAATTGATCGTTAAGCTGTTTGCCTTCCTGGCGGTCGGCATTTTCGTGACCTTCTGGATGTTCGGCGGGCCCGGCGCGCTGTTCGAGGCAGCACGGCAACAACCGGAGACGGCCGCGATTTTCACGCGCGAGCCACCATTCGATACGCTCGTCGCCACCACTCTGCTGTCGTTCGTGGCGATCATCCTGTTGCCGCGGCAGTTCCACGTGGCGGTGGTCGAGAACAACAACGAAGGCGAGATAAAGCGCGCTGTCTGGCTGTTTCCCCTCTACCTGGTGCTGATCAATCTGTTCGTCGTCCCCATAGCGATCGCCGGCCGGCTCACGTTTCCGGCCGGATCGATCGACAGCGACATGTTTGTGCTGGCACTGCCGCTGCAGAGCGGATCGAGCATTCTTACCATTGCGGCTTTCGTCGGCGGGCTGTCGGCCGCAACCGCGATGGTGATCGTTGAAACGGTGGCGTTGTCGATCATGATTTCGAACGATCTGATCATGCCACTCGTGCTGCACCGGCGCGAGACACTGATCAGTGGTCACGAGAATATCGGCTCGCTTCTATTGACCGTCCGGCGGCTTGGAATCTTCGCCGTCCTGCTGCTCGCCTATATGTATTACCGCTCGGCGGGCGAGGCCCAGTTATTCGCCATTGGCATTCTCGCCTTCGCCGCAATCGCGCAGCTGGCACCGGCGTTTTTTGGCGGGCTGTTCTGGCGTCGCGGGACGGCGGCCGGGGCGATCGCCGGCATGACTGCTGGCATCCTGGTGTGGGGTTACACGCTTCTGCTGCCGAGCTTCGCCGACATTGGCTTTGTCGGGCAACGCATCCTTACTGACGGGCCTTGGGGACTGTCGATTCTGCGGCCGCAACACCTGCTCGGGCTCGATCTGCCACCTCTCGTGCACGGCGTAGTCTGGAGCCTGGCGCTCAATTGCATTTTCTATGCCGGCTTCTCCCTGCGCCGGGCACCCTCGCCGATCGAGCGGCTGCAGGCCAATTTGTTCGTGCCATCGGACTTCACGCCGATCACGCCGAGCTTCAGGCTCTGGCGCTCATCGGTGACGGTGCAGGAGCTCTCCACTACGGTCGCGCGTTATCTCGGCGAGGAGCGTACCCGCGCCGCACTCGAGAGCTTTGCGGCAACAAACCGGATCAGTCTCGAGCCCGAAGACGAGGCCGATTTTCGACTGGTGCGCTATGGCGAACACATTCTCGCCTCGGCCATCGGAGCCGCATCATCGCGGCTGGTGCTCTCCCTGCTGTTGCGCAAACGCACGGTTTCAACCAAAGCAGCGCTGAAGCTGCTCGACGACGCCAATGCCGCGATTCAATACAATCGCGAAATACTGCAGATGGCGCTCGACCACGTCCGTCAGGGCATCGCGGTGTTCGACAAGGATCTGCAGTTGATCTGCTGGAACCGCCAGTTCGGCGAAATACTCAATCTGCCGCCCAGCCTGATCCGTCCCGGCATCGGTCTTGCCGATATCCTGCACTTCAATGCCCGCCGCAGCGACATCGCCGCCGACCGCGTCGATGAATTCGTCCATAAGCAGATCGAGCTGTATGTTTCGGGCAGCGAGGCCTTCCTCGAACGCTTTGCCGAACCCGGCACGGTGATCGAAGTGCGCGCCAACCGCATGCCGGACGGCGGCATCGTGACCACCTTCACCGACATCACCGCCAGCGTGGAAGCAGCCGAGGCGCTCGAGCGCGCCAACGAGACGCTTGAGCGCCGGGTACGTGAGCGCACCGAAGAACTCACGCGCCTGAACGTCGCACTGGCGCGCGCCAAGGGGGAAGCTGACGCCGCCAACATTTCAAAAACGAAATTTCTGGCTGCGGCAAGCCACGATATCCTGCAGCCACTTAATGCGGCGCGGCTTTACGTCACCAGCCTGATCGAACGCGGCGCACGCGAGGACCGGCGGCTGGTCGACAATATTGACGCCTCGCTGGAAGCGGTCGAAGAAATCTTTGGCGCACTGCTCGATATGTCGCGGCTCGACACCGGCGTGATGCGGCCGGAATATGCCAGTTTCCGCATCGACGAATTAATGCGCCAGATCGAGCTGGAATTCGCGCCGCTCGCCGTTGCGAAAGGGCTCAATCTCACCTTTATCCCTTGCACGCTGGCGGTGCGCTCCGACCGGCGGCTGTTGCGCCGGTTGGTACAGAACCTCGTCTCCAATGCCATCAAATACACGCCGTCGGGCCGCGTACTGGTCGGCTGCAGGCGAAGGGGCGAATACCTGCAAATCGACGTCTACGACACGGGCGTCGGGATCCCGGAATCCAAGCAGCGCGACATCTTCGTGGAATTTCACCGGCTCGATCAGGGCGCCAAGATCGCGCGCGGACTGGGACTGGGGCTATCGATCGTCGAACGCGTGGCGCGCGTGCTCGGATGCGAGGTCGAAGTCAATTCCGCGACCGAACGCGGTTCGCATTTTGCAGTCTCGGTTCCACAGTCAAAGGCCACCGCGATCGATCCGCCGTTGCGCGACGACGGACGCGGTGATCGGAGCCAGCTTGCCGGTACCGCCGCGCTCTGCATCGACAACGAGCCGTCAGTGCTCGACGGAATGGCTACCTTGCTTCGCGGCTGGGGTTGCGAGGTCATCAAGGCGCCCGGTCTCGCCACCGCGCTGGCGGCGATCGTCGAAAGTCAAACCACACCGAATGGATTATTGGTCGACTACCATCTCGACGAAGGCAACGGCATCGAGGCGATCATCGCGCTACGCCGACGCTGCGGCGAGTTACCGGCGATCCTCATCACCGCCGACCGGTCACCTGCCGTGCGTGAACAGGCGCGCGCCGAGGGCATTCAGGTCCTTCACAAGCCGATTAAGCCGGCAGCCTTGCGTGCCCTCCTCGCCCAGTGGCGCGTGCTGCGGGTCGCGGCAGCGGAATAGTCCTGGCGATTACCCCTCGGCAGACGCGCCTTGCGGCGACGGCCCGGCTTCGATCTTGGCGGCTGCTATGACAGCCTGTGTGCGGCTTTCAACACCGAGCTTCTGCAAAATTGCAGAGACATGTGCCTTCACCGTCGCTTCCGAGACGCCGAGCTGATAGGCGATCTGCTTGTTGAGAAGGCCCTCCGACAGCATCATCAGCACACGTACCTGCTGTGGCGTCAGCGATGCCATCCGCGTCATCAGGGCCGCGATTTCGGCATCGGAACCGGATGTGAGGTCAACGTCGGGCGGCGTCCAGATGCCGCCGTTCAGGATTCGCGAGATTGCCGCGCGCATCGCATCGATCCCAAGTGTCTTGGGAATAAAGCCGGAGGCGCCAAACTCCATGCAACGGCGGATCGCTGCCGGGTCGTCGTTAGCTGACACAACAATGACGGGCACGCTTGGATATTGCGCACGCATATACATGAGCCCCGAAAACCCGCGCACGCCTGGCATGGTCAGATCGAGCATGATGAGATCGACCTCGCCGCCGCGATCGAGCAGTTCCGCGAGTTCGTTAAAGGTCCCGGCTTCGGCGATATCCACACGCTCCAACAATCCCGAGACCGCTTCACGCAAGGCGCCGCGGAACAACGGATGATCGTCAGCAATCACCAACCGATAGTGTGGGCCGCTATTCAACCGAAAGCCCCTCAAATTGCCGCCGAGGGCGCACATTCGGCGCCCATACCGGTAATGTACATTAGTATATCGCGCTGCAACGGGACACGTTGCGCAATCGCTCGAAATATATGCAATAGCGCCGCTGGATAGTGCGCTGCAACATCATGATGCATCAAACATCACGAGAATGCGCCGCGAAAAAACGAGACGGTGCGGGACAAAGTCCCGGTTGGCCGAAAGTTGTATAAGCGGCGGACGGCAGCAATGTTAGGCTAAATTTATTGGTCCGACCCGGCTCTCAAGATTGGGCGCGACCGCGGCAAGTGGGGGGTGCCGTCTTTTGATATTTTCGGCTCCCCCAATACGGCTGAATTCCGTTCCGCGTTGAGTGCGGTCCGGCAAGCTTAGGGAGGCGACTGAACTTGAGCCGTCCGTTGATCCGCTCGATCCTCGCTGTGCGAATGATCGATGAGGGGCAGGGATCGGCACCAAAACCAACGTGCACGTTTTGAATCATCTGACGCCGAACAATTCGGTGTCCGGTTGTTTCAACGTCCAAACAGCATCGTCGCCTTGATCGCACAAGGCACGACATAAGGAGGAACGACCATGGCCGCTAGCGACGACAAGAGGCAGCGACATTGGGAGAAGACGCGGAATCTCACCATTGTCATCCTGATCCTATGGGTCATCTTCGCATTCGTGTTGCCGTGGAACACGTTTGCCCTGAACCACATCAAGTTCATGGGCTTCCCGCTCGGCTTCTACTTCATTGCGCAGGGATCGCTCATCGCCTTCGTCGTGCTGATTTTCGTCCAGAACTGGTTCCAGGACAAAATCGACGACGAATTCGGTTTCGGCGAAGAATAGGGGGAGACGTACAATGGCTTTCCGAATGCAAGGCAGACTGGTCGATAACCTGCCGAAAATTTACGGGATATACACGGGCGGGTTCGTCGTCTTTATCCTGTTAATGTCCATCCTCAGCAAGCTGGGGGTAAGCGCCGCAACGATCGGCATTCTCTTCGTCGCCTTCACGATCTGCATCTATGCGATCATTGGCTGGCTGTCCCGCACCATGCAACTCGACGCCTACTATGTGGCGGGGCGCGAGGTTCCGGCAGTTTACAACGGCATGGCGACGGCGGCCGACTGGATGTCGGGCGCTTCGTTCGTAGCACTGGCCGGTGGCATCTACTTCGGCGGCTATGGCTACATGGCCTTCGTCGTCGGATGGACCGGCGGCTATGTGCTGGTGAACGCGCTGATGGCGCCGTACCTGCGCAAGTTCGGCTGTTATACGGTGCCCGACTTCATCGGCACCCGTTACGGCGGCAACCTGGCACGCTTTGTCGCCGTTGTCATTCTAGTGGTCGCCTCGTTCACCTACGTGACCGCACAGATCAACGCCTCGGGCACCATCGCCGCCCGCGCGTTGCAAATTCCGTTCGGCGTCGGCATCTGGGTCGGCCTCGCAGCCATCCTGATGTGCTCCATGCTGGGCGGCATGCGCGCCGTTACCTGGACGCAGGTGGCCCAGTACATCGTGCTGATCATCGCCTACCTGGTACCGGTGATCTGGATGTCCAACCGGCAGGGCTTCGGCATCATCCCGCACTTCTCCTATGGTGAAGCCGTCCATCGCATTCAGGAACTCGAGCCGGTGGTAAAGCTCGGCACGAAAGCAACCGAATCGTTCAAGGGACTTGCCACTCTGGTGACGCCCATCAACGCGACCGGTGCTCACCTGGAAAGCTGGAAGTTTGCGACGCTGGCCTTCTGCATGATGGCCGGCACGGCGTCCCTGCCGCACATCCTGATGCGCTACTTCACGACCCCGTCGGTGCGGGCAGCGCGCAAGTCGGTGTCCTGGTCGCTGTTCTTCATCTTCCTGCTGTACTTCACGTCGCCTTGCCTGGCGACGCTGACCAAGCTGCAGTTGCTCGATCCGCATCTGCCGACCGCCATCATCGGCAAGCCGTTTGCCGAAGTGGCCAATCTGGCGTGGATCAAGAACTGGACGGCCGTTGGGATGCTCCATATTTCCGACAGCAATCATGACGGAATATTGCAGCTCAACGAGTTCTTCATGCGGCCCGACATCGTCGTGCTGGCAACGCCGGAAATGGCCGGTTTGCCGTACGTGATTTCCGGCCTGGTCGCTGCGGGCGGCCTGGCAGCGGCCATGTCGACCGCTGACGGCTTGCTGCTGGCGATCGCCAATGCGCTCAGCCACGACCTGTACTACAAGATGATCGATCCGAATGCTGATTCCCGCCTCCGTCTGATAGTGGCGCGCGTCCTTCTGGTCCTCATCGGTGTGCTGGCGTGCCTGGTCGCATCGCTCCAGCTGACCGGCATTCTCGGTGCGGTCGCCTGGGCGTTCGATTTCGCGTGCTCCGGCCTCTTCTTCCCGCTCGTTCTCGGCGTGTGGTGGAAGCGGGCCAACCGCGAAGGTGCGATCGCGGGCATGGTGTGCGGGTTCGTGGCCGGTTCGGCCTACCTGTACTATGTCCGCAACGGCGGAACGCCGTGGGTCGGCATCGACCATCTGCGCTTCGGCATGATCGGCATGCCGGTCAGCCTGATCACCATGGTGGCGGTCAGTCTGATGACTCCGGCGCCCGACGCCGAGACGCAGAGGATGGTCGACGAGGTGCGCATCCCCACCGGGGGCACGATCCTCGCCCAGACCCACTGATCCTCGACTTGCAAGGTCTTGTGGGGGGGCGGGAGTTTTCCCGCCCCCCATTCGTTACGGCCGCATGGTAGAAGCGCCCGATGGATAATCCGCTCGCAATACACCCGATCTGGGTCGTCGCAATCGACTACATCCTCGGAATGGTGATGTGGACGTTGATTGCGCGCACGGCAATGAACTTCTTCCTCCCAGTGGATTCGAGCTTCTTCTTCATGCGGTTTTTCGTACGGGTGACCAATCCGCTGCTGAAGGTCTTTGCCCCGATCACGCCGAGTTTCCTGCTGGAGCCGCTGATTCCGCTCTATGTCGCCTGGTTCTTCTTCATGTTCCGGTTCTACG
Source organism: uncultured Alphaproteobacteria bacterium (assembly GCA_963828695.1). Lineage (GTDB taxonomy): Bacteria > Pseudomonadota > Alphaproteobacteria > Rhizobiales > Xanthobacteraceae > Pseudolabrys. The sequence goes on from CAWHFS010000002.1 coordinate 2,328,927, forward strand.
TGATGCCGTGGCTGCTCGGTTATTCCGTCATGGGCATGCTCTCGTTCCCCCTCGAGAGCGAGATCGCCCAAATGATCTATTATTATTTCCACTAGCGGCGCACGCCGGGCGAGCGGCAATTACCGCCACAGCGACGTGCGCGGTCAGTTGGCGGTCTGGCGCGTCCAATCGGCACCGACCGCGGCAGCGTCGATCCGCTTCTGAAACTGTTCGCGGACGTCGCGCCAGGAAAACTTGATCGAATTCTCAATGATCTCGCTGTCAAATTTCTTCAGATTGTCCGCAATCGGGGCCCATCTGAACAGAGCTCGAGGGCTGTCGGTAAAATTTTCCGGCTGGCGCGCGCTTGTTCGCCAGTCCGTTTCGCTGAGGCGATGCCTGAAGTCGTCGATACAGCCGGTTGCCGAAAATTGCTCCGGCGCTTTGTCAGTGTTCGCTTTCAATCCGGATTCGTAACAACGTCGGGCAAACGCTTCCCGTTCGTTGTTTCCGACAGGCTGATCGTGCAGGGCATTGGCCACCGCGTAGATGGTCAAATCGGACAGGCATGCTGCAAAGACATAGACCTTGGCGATGTTCAGCGAGGCGACGACCTTGGCGTCTTCGAACATCGCGGGGTAACGGATCCCCATGCGCGCCTTCACATAGCCGTAGAGTGTCTTTTGCGCGATATACGCCGAGCGTGTTGCAACGAAATCATTCAGCTTGGCCACGCTGTCGATGGGCGTCGTATCGCGCCGCGTCCTGAGCAGACCGGTGATTTTTTGCCAGAAATCTGCTGCTTTTTCCCGAACCGACGTCATGGTGGTGAACGATCCGGGTCCCTGATGGCCGTACCCGTGCTGATATTTCACGACGCCCGTTTGGGCTGCGCCGTTCCCTAACAAGCCCGGCCCAGCCGAACAAGGCAAGGTGCGCCGCCTACTGCCATGGGAGGCCCGTATTTACGTCAAAATAGGCAAGTATTGCTGGCACCAGCAGGGGAACCCATTAACGGGCGCTGCGTTCAATTCAATAGTGTTGCCCCGCGGGCCTTTGGCACGGCGCTTGCATTTTTCGTGGGCAGGTCAAAGGGGGGGTTGAGGAGGGCGAAGGGTCTGAAAGGAGACTGGCATGATGCCCTTTACGCGCTTTGCTTCATTCACTGTAGCCCGCGATGCGAGCTTTGTTGCATTGGCAGCTGGACTGCTGATGCTGGCTTTCAGTTTTCACCTGTTCGTCGCCTTCGAGATCGGTGCCACCGTAGCCCTGATGTTCTCGATCGGGCTGGTTGTACGGGCGTTTTGCCTGACCGAGGAACGCATTGAGCGCTGTGAGGCGTGGCTCGCGCTGCGTGACGAGGAGCGGCCGACGGGCGAGCATGGCCGGCAATGGGCACGGGCCGAGCTGGAAGACCTGCTGCTGCGCTTTGCCAAGAGTACCGCGGGCGTCGCCGGCATTCTCTATGGATCGGCGCTCGTCATGTCGATAGCCTGATCGGAGTTCTTACTGACGGTTTCGTGACTGTCGCCTTCCCTATTTTCCGCTAGCATTGCCTCTGTCCGGTTGACCGATCAGGCTGGGCTGCATGGACAAGATGCGGAAAGTCGCGTTCCAGGTCGTGCAGCGCGCCTGCCTGTTTGGTGCGCTCGCGATTTTCTGCCTCATGGTTGGCCTGTCGTATGAACCGCGCCTGGCGTTCAAGGCGGGTGGCACCGCGACGACATTGCTGGCCGCCGTCCTGGTCTACAAGGCGCGCGAGGCACGGACCAAGCCTTACCGCAAGACAGAGATGTGGCTCTATTTGCCGAAAGACATGCGTCCGCCTGAAGCCTACGCGCAGCGGGTGAGCGCGGCTGTGTTGCGAGATACGTATCTCAATTTCGCGCTATGGACGTCCGCAATCGCCGTTACCATGTGGGCGATCGCGCTCGTGCTCCCGCTTGCCGGCCTCTGAGTGCTGCAAATTTTCACATCAGATGCGGCTGCCGATATACTGAAAGATTAATTCGCGGCTGTGCGGCTGGCGCCGATGCTCCACCACATAAATGCCCTGCCAGGTGCCGAGCGCGAGCTTGCCGCCGGTCACCGGCACATGCAGCGAGACACCGGTAAGCATAGCCTTCACATGCGCCGGCATGTCGTCGGATCCTTCGACTTCGTAAATCCACGGTGCGTCTTCTGGCGCAATGCGATCGAGTGCACTGACAAGGTCCGTTTGCACATCCGGGTCGGCGTTCTCCTGGATTGTAAGCAACGCCGACGTGTGACGCAGATAGACCAGCAGCGCACCATCGCCGGCTCCGATCTGCGCAATGAAGCCTGAGGCCTGGCCGGTGATGTCCGTGAAGCCTGTGCCATTTGTATCCAGGCGCAACGTCGCGGTCGCGATCTGTTGCGGGCTGACCTGGGTTACGGCTGACAAACGGCCGGGCATAGGGAAATAACACGATGCATGGGCTAGCCCTTATGCATCATATCCTTCTGGATGTTCACGATCATTTCCATCAGCCGGCGCCAGGCGATCTCGAAAAAGGCGCGCGCGCGTGCAAGGTCTTCGGCAGTCGGCAATTTGATCTGCGCGTCGTCGTCTTTGCTGTCATGCGGTGTCAAATCTGCGGGAGGACGCGGCGGCGGCGGCGGCGTGCGCAATGTCGCGATCTCCGCCTTCAGATTTGCAACTTCGTCTTGGAGGCGGGCAATTTCCTTGTCCAGCGCAGCGCGTTCTTCCGGCACCAATTCACAGGCCCATCCCGAAGCATGCGGACTGCAATAGGCGACCTGGCCGGTCTCATGGTCTAGCCGGAGAAAGTTGTCATTGAATCGATTGAACGTATAGCAACTCGGCACCTTCGGCAGCGTGCTCGTCGCGTCGGGCTGTGACCGGTCACCAATGCGATCCCTGCTCTTGGGTAATTCCAGCACTTTCGGTTGGCCCTGGGTTTGATCCGGGGCGGGCGCAACCGGGCGATCCTGGTCTTTAGGCAGTTCCTGAACTTGCGGCTGTGCCTGAGGCTGGTCCTGACCGAACGCGGGCAAGGTGGCGCACGCAAACGATGCGGCAACGGCAAGCGTCAAAATCCGCATGGCAAATACCTCTTTAGCTCTTCGCCAGCCCGTCAAAGCCTATCATCCGGCTGCGCCGGCCTGAACCGCGCCGCACCAGCTGACTGTATGCCGCAGTGCACCTTTGAGCGCCAAATCGCTGTCGAAAATTCTCCGTTTCGTTCCGAATATCAATCACTTATAGCGCGGACCCGGTTTCTTGACTCAAATAAACCCGGTCAGTATGGTCCGCGCGGCTTTTAGGGCGGCGGAGCAAGCGCGAGGCCTTTGAATCCACGCAGGTCGAAAGCATGGCTGACGGCAAGCGCGGGAAAGGTGATCGCAATAAACCGCCGGACGACGAGGCTGCTCTCTCCGCGAGGCTCCAGCGTCTCGGCGAACGGCTCTCAAATGTGAGCCGACCATCCGAAAACGGCTCCGGTCCTCGTCCGACCGCCGATATTTCGGCGTTCGCCCGCGGTTTCCGGCTTTCGACCGAGCTGGTGGCGGGCGTGATTGTCGGTGCGCTGATCGGCTGGCTGCTCGATCGCTGGCTGGGAATCTCGCCGTGGGGGCTCATCGTGTTTCTGTTGCTCGGCTTTGCCGCCGGCGTTCTTAACGTGATGCGAGCGGCGGGGGTCGTTCGCGAGAGAAATTTGAACGATTAGGCGACCATGGATCCCATCCACCAATTTCAGATCGTCAACCTGTTTTCACTCGGCCATTTCGGCAATACCGAAATCGCCGTGACAAATTCCGCGATCTTTATGCTGATCGCTGTAGTTGGGCTGACCGCATTCCTTGTCATTGGTACCGCCGGCGGTCGCGACGTACCGACGCGCTTCCAGTCTGCCGCTGAATTGTCCTACGAATTCGTCGCCAACATGGTGCGCAGCACGGCCGGCCATGAAGGCATGCGTTTCTTCCCCTTCGTGTTCACCATTTTCATGTTCGTGCTGACGCTGAACATGTTCGGGTTGATCCCCTACGCCTTCACAGTCACCAGTCACATCATCATCACCGCGGCGCTTGCGCTTACCGTATTCTTCACGGTGCTGATTTACGGGCTCATCCGCCATGGCTTGCACTTCTTCAACCTGTTCGTGCCCAAGGGCGTTCCCGGCTACATTCTTCCGATGATCGTCGCGATCGAGATCCTGTCCTTCATTTCGCGGCCGATCTCGCACAGTGTGCGTCTGTTCGCCAACATGCTGGCCGGCCACATTGCGCTGAAGGTCTTCGCAGGCTTCATCATTCTCCTGGGCGCCGGACTTGGCGCGATCGGCTGGGCCGGCGGCGTGCTGCCCTTCGCGATGATCGTTGGCTTGACCGCGCTCGAAATGCTGGTTGCGTTCCTGCAGGCCTATGTCTTCGCCATCCTCACCTGCATCTATCTCAACGATGCGATACACCCGGGCCACTAATGGCCCCACCGTACTCGACTAGAACAAGAAGGAGTTCGTTATGGATCCAGTGGCAGCGAAATACATCGGCGCGGGCATCGCGGCAATCGGGATGGGCGGCGCTGGCGTCGGCGTCGGCATCATATTCGGTAACTACCTGGCCGCCGCCATCCGCAATCCGTCGGCGGCGCAAGGCCAGTTCGGCAACCTGATCTTCGGCTTCGCCATCACGGAAGCACTCGGCATCTTTTCTCTGTTGATCGCGCTGCTGCTGCTGTTCGCGCTCTAGGCAATACCGCAAGTATCGTCATGGCCGAGCCGGTCCATACCACGAGCACGGGCGCTGAACCGAAGGGCGAGCATGGCGGCTTTCCGCCGTTTGATGCGCACACCTTCCCTTCGCAGCTGTTCTGGCTCGTGATCGCCTTCGTCCTGCTCTATGCGCTCATGGCAAAATGGGCGCTGCCGCGGGTCGCGCGCGTTATCGAGAACCGGCAGAAGCGCATTGCCGATGACATTGCCCAAGCCGGACGCCTGAAAGAACAGTCGGACGCGGCGGTGGCGGCCTATGAAAAGGCGCTGAGCGACGCCCGCGCCCGTGCACAGACGATCGCCAACGAGACCCGCGACAAGCAAGCGGCGGAAGCGGAAGCGACGCGCAAGCGGCTCGAGGATGCACTTAATGTCAAGCTGGCGGATGCCGAGAAATCCATCTCGGCCACCAAGCAGGCGGCCATGAGCAATGTACGCGGCATCGCCGAGGACGCCGCGCGCGCCATCGTCGAGCGGCTGATCGGCGCGGCACCGAGCGAAGCGGCGGTCACCGATGCCGTCACTGAAGCTCTCAAGCGGTAGGGACGCGGTCGATGCTGCACGAAGCTGAATTCTGGGTGGCGCTGGGCTTTTTCGTCTTTGTCGGGCTGCTCGGCTATCTCGGCGTCCACCGCATGATCGGCAAATCGCTCGACGAGCGTGCCGCCCGCATCAAGGCCGAACTCGACGAGGCGCGCAAGCTGAAGGATGAAGCGGCCGCACTCCTGGCCGACTATCAGCGCAAGCGCCAACAGACCGAGAGCGAGGCGCAGGAGATCATTGCCGACGCCAAGGCCGAGGCCGAGCGGCTCGCAATCGAGGCCAAAGACAAAATCGAGGAATTCGTCGCACGGCGCACCAAGATGGCCGAGACCAAAATCGCCCAGGCCGAGGCCCAGGCCGCGGCCGATGTACGTGGCGCGGCCGCCGAAGCGGCTGTCGCCGCCGCCGAGAAAATCCTCGCCCGGGAAACCAGGGGCAAGCTCGCGGGCGAACTGATCGCCAGGGGCATTGACGACGTCCGCAAAAAGCTGAACTGACAGGCGGGCTTGCGGCGATGGACCGTCCGCAGCCAGCTGCAGCGCTCCTGGCTCCTTAAGTCTGCGTTTTCCCCGCTATTCCTTTTCGCCTTGTGCATAAGTCCCCAATTGGGAACTACTCGCGTTTGCCTGCATTTCCCCGCTCACTATGCTCGCCACGTTTGATTCGTCCGCAGTGTTCGTGTGCGGGCCGGAACGACCGCTCGAAGCGTCGGGGGACCCATGGTCATCTTCGATTGCAACGGCGTTCTCGTCGATAGCGAGCCGCTGGCAACCGCCATTGTATCTCAAGAGTTCATGCGAGCCGGCTTCCCGCTGACGCCGGACATAGTCGCGCGCCATTTCACCGGCCGCCGCCAGACCGATATGTTTGTTGAAGTCGAGTTTGCCGCAGGCCGCAAGCTTCCGCCGAACTTCGCCGCCACTGTCGCCAATACCACCGTGCAGCAATTCCGCACTGAGCTGCGCGCAACTCTGCACGCCGCCTATGCGCTATCCTGGCTGCGTGGAACGAAATGCGTAGCGTCGTCGTCCTCGCACGAACGTATTCGCGTCAGCCTGGAAAGCACCGGCCTGATTCGCTTTTTTAACCCCAATCTGTTTTCGGCGAGCGACGTGCCCAACGGCAAGCCGGCGCCCGACCTGTTCTTGCACGCCGCCGCAAAGATGAGCGTACCTCCGGCCCAATGTATCGTTGTCGAGGATTCGGTGGTGGGCGTGACAGCCGGTGTCGCAGCCGGAATGACGGTGATCGGTTTTGTCGGCGGCAGCCACGTCGGGAATCAATTAAGTGAACAATTGCGTGCCGCCGGCGCGCGCGCCGTCATCGCCGACATGCGGGCGCTCAAGAGCACCATCATCGACCTACGCGGCTGGTAGAGCCAGGGTTGGGCAGATCAGCTTTGTCCGGGCTGAGCCGAAGGTTTTGGCCGGGCACTTGGGTTTGCCCTTTGCCTCGCCGGTTTCTTCTTCACTTTCGGCTGCGGCGCGCCCTGCGGATCGAATCCGACATAGACGACGTATGCATCGATATCCGCCTCCGGCTGAGGTAGTGGGAACGAGATTTCCGGATCGATATGGGTGAATGTAATTCGATCGACCGCGGTGTTCACCGTCACCTGCTCGCGCGCAAATTTGGACACCACCGTCTTTGGATTGACGCCTTCGTGTACGACGGCGATGCGCATTGGTACGTCGACCGTGCCGGGGCCGCCGGCCGGACCGGTGATAATCCGCCCCTCGATGCCCACCTTCATGGTCATGATGCCGGCGTTGACGTGACACTCGCGTGCGGTACGGATGATGGAGCCCTGATAGCGCACATCAAGCACGGCCGGTTCTGCATCGCCAGGCTTGCTGCCGATCAGAAGTGTGGCCGCTCCGTTACGCACATTGACCTCCGGGCAATCGACGTCGGTCGCTGCGGCATTGGCGTTGCCGCCAACATCCGCTGAAGCGTTGCTGCTCGTTTTCGATAGTGAGTTAAAAAAATTGTCCGAAGAACCGAATAGATTGGTCCCGACAGATCCGCAGCCGCCCAATGCCAAGGACAAGGCCAATAGCGCGACCACACTCGCGCCAGGTCGCGCCGTCCGTTCACCCTGCCCCCCACGCACGATCCCGCTCACGTTATTGGCCGTCTTTCTATTGCTGCGTTGCCGGCCAACGCCCCGGCGCCGCCGCTATCCCGTGAGCCTTATAGCAAATCAAGCATGGCAACCCAAAGGCAGACGCCGTCAGCCCCGATCTTCCTTGAGACGGGCATACAACAGATGGTCCTGCCAAACCCCGTTTATGCACAGATAGCTGCGCGCATAGCCCTCGCGTTTGAAGCCGGCCTTTTCCAGCAAGCGGATTGACGCAACATTGTCCGGAATACAGGCCGCTTCGAGGCGATGCAGCCGCAGTGTCCCAAAACAAAACGGCGTCAGCGCGCGCAATGCAGCAGTCATATAGCCCTTGCGGGCGAATGGCGCGCCGATCCAGTAGCCGATGCTGCCGGCCTGCGCCACGCCGCGGCGAATATTGGCGAGCGTCAGGCCTCCAACCATAGCATTGTCGTCGCTGCGGAAGATCAGGAACGCGTAAGCGATATCGCTGCGCAGGTCCTCGGCATAGCGTTTGAGTCTCCGTCGGAATGCGCCACGCGTGAGATCGTCGGTCGGCCAGGTCGGCTCCCAAGGCGTAAGAAAGGCACGGCTCGCCTCGCGCAAGGTTGCCCACTCTGAAAAGTCGTCGCTTTGCGGCACGCGCAACGTGATGCCGGCACCGGTGATGGCCGGAAGTGTTTCGCTGAGACTGACGCTGCGGAATAACGCCATGTGGTGTACGCGCGTCGCGTCCTCGATCAGGCAGCCCGACGAACCAGGCTTTCGGCGATCGCGGCCGTGCTTTCAAGGCCGTTGCCGGGCCCAAGCGCCGCGATCGCCGGTTTTGAGCGGCCGATAAGCGCACGGCCTGCGGCGCGCGCGCTTTCAACAGTGACCGCATCGACCCTGGCGACGATCTCGTCGAGCGGAATTGGGCGGCCATAGGCCAATATCTGCCGCGCCAACTGGCCGATGCGCGCCTCCGAGCTTTCCAGCGCCATCAGCAACCCGGCCTTCATTTGCGCCTTGGCGCGATTGACTTCCGTTTCATTGAGCGTCTCGGTGGCACTTGCGAGCTCGGCGATAACCACGCGCATGAGTTCCGGCGCGTCCGCTTCGTCCGTACCGGCATAGAGGGCAAACAATCCGGTATCACTATAGGGCATGTGGAAGCCGTGAATGGCATAGCAGAGTCCGCGCTTCTCGCGTACCTCCTGGAACAGGCGGGAGGACATGCCACCGCCGAGCACATTTGTGAATACCTGCAAGCTGTAAAGCTGGTCGTCGCGCACCGGCACGCCCTGCAAGGCGAGCGCGATATGGACCTGCTCGAGATCGCGGGTTTCGACCCGTGTGCCGCCGCTGAAATGCGCCGGCTCGGGCGCAGGCGCGGCCGGCCCGTTAAAGTTGGCGAAGCGCTTTTCGACTTCAGCAACGATGGCATTGTGGTCGACTGCACCGGCACCGGCGACCAGCATGTCGGGTGCGCGGTAGTTGCGCGCGAGGTAGGCGCGAATGCGCGCCGAATTGAAAGAGCGCACGGTGTCCGGTGTTCCGAGAATGGAACGGCCGACCGCCTGGCCAGGAAATGCGGTTTCCTGCAGCCGGTCGAACACAAGATCGTCGGGCGCGTCCTCGGTGGCACCAATCTCCTGCACGATCACATTCTGTTCGCGCCGCAATTCTTCCGGATCGAAAGTCGGCTCGGACAGGATATCGGCCAACACGTCAAGCGCGAGTGACACGTCCGCCCTGAGCACGCGCGCGAAATAACCAGTGCTTTCCACGCTGGTGGCGGCGTTGAGATCCCCGCCGACTGCCTCGATGGTCTCCGCGATCTGCCGCGCCGTACGCCGCCTGGTGCCCTTGAACGCCATATGCTCAAGCAAATGCGAAATGCCGTGCTCGTCGGACGCCTCATCGCGGCTGCCGGCGCCGATCCACACCCCAAGCGAGGCCGATTCCAGATGCGACATGCGGTCAGTCACCACGGTCAGGCCGGAAGAAAGTCGGGTCAGTTCGACGCTCATGCAGCTGCTCCTTCACGCGCCGCACGCGACGCCGACAAGACAAATCGTTCCACTGCCGCCTGATCCGCCGGCAGGACGCTGACCCGCTCCGGCCGCCTGGGCAGATCGGCAAGCCAGTCCGGCAGCGCCGGTTTGACACCACATGCGGCCGCAACTGCGTCCGGAAATTTCGCCGGATGCGCGGTGGACAGCACCACCATCGGCACCGACGGGTCGCGTGTCTCCTTTTCGGCAACGGCCAATCCGACCGCGGTATGCGGATCAGCGCAATAGCCCGCCTCGCGCACCCAGGCGCGGATGGTCGCGGCGCTCTCCTGCTCGTCGGCGCGGTCGGCCGTGAACGTAGCGCGTATCTGCTTGAGCGCGGACGCGGGCACCGTAAAGCGGCGTGATTGCGCAAGCGCACCCATCAGGTTGGCGACCTGTTTGCCGTCACGGCCGCAGGTCTCGAACAGCAGCCGCTCGAAATTCGACGAGACCTGGATGTCCATCGAGGGCGATGTGGTCGCCACCACATCGCGCAATTCGTAGACGCCGGTGGCAAAGGTGCGAGCGAGGATATCATTGACGTTGGTCGCCACCACAAGCCGGTCCACCGGCAGTCCCATGCGGGATGCGACATAGCCGGCATACACATCGCCGAAGTTCCCGGTCGGTACCGTGAACGCGATTTTGCGTTGCGGCGCGCCAAGTGCAACCGCAGCGGTGAAATAGTAGACAGCCTGCGCAACGACTCGCGCCCAATTTATAGAGTTGACACCGGACAGCCGAACACGGTCGCGAAAGGCATGGTGATTGAACATGGCTTTGAGCAAGGCCTGGCAATCATCGAAAGTGCCTTCGATTGCCAGCGCATGCACATTTGATTCCGGCACGGTGGTCATCATCCGCCGCTGTACATCAGAGATGCGCCCGTGCGGAAACAACACAACCACGTCCACCTGCGAGCGACCTCGGAAGGCTTCGACTGCAGCGCCGCCGGTGTCGCCGGACGTCGCGACCACGATGGTGGTGCGTTCGCCGCGCGCGAGCAGCACATGATCCATCAACCGCGCCACCAACTGCATGGCGAGATCCTTGAAGGCGAGCGTGGGCCCGTGGAACAGTTCAAGCACGAATAGGTTGGTTCCAAGTTGAACCAGCGGTACGGTCGCAGGATGGCGGAACGTGCCGTAGGCCTCGCGCGCCATGCGCGCGAGATCCGCCTCTGCGATGCCCGTGCCGACAAAGGGCCGGATCACCTCAACGGCGACTTCGGCGTATGGACGTCCGGCAAATCCGGCGATCGTTTCGGCATCGAGTGCGGGCCAGGATTCAGGCACGTAAAGGCCGCCATCGCGGGCAAGCCCTGCGAGCATCACCTCGACGAAATCCAGCGCCGGGGCCTCGCCCCGGGTTGAGACATAACGCATTGAATTAACGAGCTTTTACGGTTCCGGCACGGCAGATCAGGGCACACTAGCCCTGACGGGATACTTGCACAAGAAAACCCGGCGAAGACGGAGGCGCACAAACCGAAGTATCCTCCACTATCCACGAATTGGCGTCAGCGGTGCCCGCCCAAAAACGAGAGTCCTCCCGCCGCCAATTCGACGCCGCCGCCGCCATCGCGCCAGCCAGATTGCCGCGGCGTCAGACGATCAAGCCGCCGCCGTCGATATAGACGATCGAACCGGTCGCAAAACCATTGGTCATGAAGGCAAGGATCTGCCGGGCGACGTCTTCGGCCTCACCAACGCGGCGTACCGCAGGGATGCAGCGGCCTTATCCAACATATCGCGGCGGACCGATTCCGGCATGGCGGCGCGGATCGGCGTGTCAATGATGCCGGGCGAAACGCAGTTCACGCGCACCGGCGCGAACTCAAGCGCGAGCGCACGCGCGAGTGATTCGAGTGCGCCGTTGGCGCAGCTCACGATCGCCGAGTTGGGCCGCGGGCGAATGCTCAAGAAGCCGGATACCAATGTGAGCGAACCGCCTGCGCGGATTTCGGCTGAGCGCGCGACGCGCCAGGCGCCCCAGAACTTGCCTTCCATGGTGGCGCGAACCTCATCCATGGCGACCGTCTTGAACGGGCCGGTGCGAAGCTGGGCGGCAGTGACGATCACATGATCGGCCGGACCACAGCTCCGGAACAGGCTCGCAACACTGTCATCGCTGGTGACGTCAGTCGGGATCGCCTTTGCCCCCAACTTGTTTGCCGCCGCCTTCAGACGTTCGGCATTGCGCGAGGCGATGACGACGTCGGCGCCCTCGGCCTTGGCCAACTCGGCCGTCGACAAGCCGATGCCGGATGAGCCCCCGACGACAACGACTTTCTTTCCAACCAGCAACATGCAACGTCCCCGATTCACAATTCGAAAAATTCAGACGATCAACGTGCACTAAATCATGCCGCGTCACTCGCGACAATCATGCCGGATTTTTCATAGGGAGAAAGGCTTCACACTAGGCGTTTCTCTTGCGCCCGCCATGCGCCGCGCAATCCACGCCACGTAGACACCGCAAAGGCCGAGCGCGAGGCCGAACCACGTGATGGCATATTGCAAATGATTGTTCGGCAGCGCGACCGTAAGCCTGCCGGGAAGAGGCAGGCCACCATCCGGTACCGGAGATTCCTGCTCGATATAAAACGGTGCCGCGCTGACCCATTTCTTGGCTGCGGCGATGGCAACGGAATCGCGCAGAAACCAGAGATTGTTTTGAGGTTCGTCGGCCGGCGTAAACAAACCGCGCTTCTCCGGCCAGCGCATGACGCCAACGATGTCGATGCTGCCATGCGGCGTCCCCGCCGTGCGGGTCGCTGCATCCTTTCGATCCATCGGTATGAAGCCACGATCGACAAGAACAATGCTGCCGCCCGCAAGCCGCGCCGGCGCGAATAACCAGTAGCCCGGACCTTTAACGTCGGGCCGGAACGCGGAACCGGCCGTGTAGACAAGCGCCTCCTGGCCGTCGAGGAATTCGGCCGGGAAACGCACGCGGGTATAGTCATTGGCCTCTTCGGTCAGGCGCGGCCAACTGTCCCGTGGCGGCAGGTCCTGCGGTGCGTGCGCAAGCCGCACTGTCAGGATGTTGACGAGATTGTCTTTCCAGGTCCTGCGATCGAGCTGCCAGATTCCGAGGCCGATCAGAATCGTAACACCCACCACGGCGAAAACCGTCGGCTCCAGCACGCCCCGCCGGCGCATGCTGCGCGGCTCGTTCACACGTCGCCTCGGTGTTCGAGGCGGCCTTCCGCCGCCTTGTGGTGGTATTGCAGCGCGATCAGCACGCCCTTGAGGAGACGCAAGGGTGCAAGCGTCACGATCAGGATCAGCGGCAACCACAAAACCGCATGCAGCCAGTAGGGCGGCTGATAAACCACTTCGGTGATCAGCGCGGCGAATACGACGACGCCACCGCCGATCAGGATCACGAACACTGCCGGCCCGTCGCCGGAATCGGCAAAGCCGAAATCGAGGCCACAACATTCACAGCGCGGTCGAAGTTTGAGGAAGCCCTGGAACAGCCGGCCCTCACCGCAACGCGGACAGCGGCCACCCAGGCCTCGGACGATCGGCAGCGGTTCAGCCATCGTTAGATTCCTTGCTCAAAACAAAAGGGCGGCGCTCGTCGCGCCGCCCTTCTCGAAATCATCGCGCGATGATCATTCGGGATGCGGCACGCCGGCGCCCCACACATATATGCAGGCGAACAGGAACAGCCACACTACGTCGACGAAATGCCAGTACCAGGCGGCAAACTCGAAGCCGAGGTGCTGTGTTGGGCTGAAATGGCCCTTGATCGCCCGTACCAGACATACGATCAGAAAGATCGAACCGATGATGACATGGGCGCCGTGGAACCCGGTCGCCATAAAGAAGGTTGCGCCGTAGATATTGCCACTGAAGTGGAACGCCGCGTGCGAATACTCATAAGCCTGCACGCAGGTGAATGTGAGCCCGAGCAGGATGGTGAGCGCCAGACCCCACTTCAGCCCGTTCCGGTCGTTCTCCAACAATGCATGGTGCGCCCAGGTCACGGTGGTGCCGGACGTGAGCAGGATCAGCGTGTTGAGCAGCGGCAAGTGCCACGGGTCGAAAGTCTCGATTCCCTTCGGTGGCCACACACCGTGAGTAAAGGCCAGCCGGCTCACTTCATGCGCTTCACCGGGAAACAGTGCGGTATTGAAATAGGCCCAGAACCAGGCGACGAAGAACATCACCTCCGAGGCGATGAACAGGATCATGCCATAGCGATGCGAAATCTGCACCACGCGGGTGTGAAAGCCTTCGTACTGGGCTTCGCGGATCACGTCGCGCCACCAGCCGATGAAGGTATAGAGCGTACCGAGAACGCCGAGCCCGAACACCAGCGGCGCAGCTGCATACATGTGGTGCATCCAGCTGATGCCACCGACCGCCATCAGAAACGCCGAAAAGGAGCCGACTGCCGGCCATGGGCTCGGCTCTACCAGATGGTAGTCGTGATGATTGGTATGCGCCTGCGCCATCGTCGTCTCCGTTCAATTCCCGTTTGTGTCGGCTAGAGCCTGCTCGAATTGCTGTTCGGCGCCTCCGCCACCGGCTGCGTCGGCTCGCGCAGCCTGTAGAAGGTGTAGGAGAGCGTTATGGTGTTGAGGACGTCCTGGTCGGGATCCTTGACGATCGAGGGATCGACATAGAACACCACCGTCATCTCGCGCGTCTCGCCCGGCTTCATGGTCTGCTGGGTAAAGCAGAAGCAGTTGATCTTGTTGAAATAGGCGCCGACCGTCGGCGGCGAGACATTGTAGGACGCTTGCGCGGTGACCGTGCGCGCGGCTTCATTGACGACCTTGTAGTGGACGGTCGTCACCTCGCCGATATGCAGTTTGATCTCATTCTGCTCCGGCACGAATTTCCAAGGGAGGCCGGGCGTCACATTGGAATCGAAGCGGATGGTGAGGGTCCGGTCGAGAATATGCTGGGGCGCCACACGCGACACCTGGGTGGTGCCGGCGAAACCGGTGGTGCGGCAGAACCAGTTGTAGAACGGGACGGCCGCAAACGAGGCACCCACCATTCCCGCGACCAATGCGCCGCAACATGCTGCGACCAGTACGTCGCGCCGGAGCGGACGCTTGTCCTCCTGGTGTGCGGTTATCTGTTCGGGATTTTCGTTCATCATATCGGCCGAACGAGAACGATCGGTCCCTTTACCAGCGTCATCACGTAAAACAGGATCACCAGCGCAGCCAGCGACAGCGCAATGGCAATCGAACGTGAACGCCGCGCGCGCTTCTGCGCGTCGGTGAGCACAACACCTTCGTCTTTCCGCTGTTTATTCATTGCAATACCGATGCTCACGCTGCCAATCGGGCAATCAACCCGCCCCATCCGCGCTCGACCAGCAAGACCGCAAACAACAGAAACAGATACAGGATCGAGAAGGCAAAAAGATGCCGGCTGGCTTGTTCGGCCGGGCGACGCTCGATCAGTACCCGGCCGGCCAGAAGCAACATGATTGCACCGGTCCCGACCGCCGTCAGCCCATAGAGCACGCCGGCATAACCCAGCGCCCACGGTGCGACGCCGAGCGGCGCAAGAATCATAGTGTAGAGCAGGATTTGCCGCCGCGTGGTGGTATCGCCCTTGACCACCGGCAACATCGGAATGCCCGCGCGGGCATAATCCTCGGTGCGGTAGAGCGACAGCGCCCAAAAATGTGGTGGCGTCCAGAAAAATATGATCAGGAACAACAGCACCGGCTCCAATGATAGAGAGCCGGTCGCAGCCGCCCAACCGATCATCGGCGGAAAGGCACCGGCGGCGCCGCCGATCACGATATTCTGCGGCGTCGCGCGCTTGAGCCACGCCGTGTAGATCACGACGTAGAAGAAGACGGTGAAGGCGAGCAGCGCGGCGGCGATCACGTTCACTAGGAGGCCAAGCACCACGACTGCAAAACTCGCAAGTGTCAGCCCAAAGCCCAGCGCCTCGCCCGGCAGCACCCGTCCCATCGGAACCGGACGGCGTGCAGTCCGCGTCATGCGGGCGTCGATATCGGCATCGTACCACATATTGAGCGCGCCTGCCGCGCCGGCACCGACCGCGATACAGAGCAACGCCGTAAATGCGGTCAGCGGATGCAGGGAAGCTGGCGCGACGGCCAGTCCGGTGAGCGCGGTGAACACGACCAGCGACATCACCCGCGGCTTCATCAGAGCAATGTAGTCGCCAACGCTCGCCAGGCTTGGTTCCGCAAGCGCAAGCCCGCCTCCGGCAGGAAGCGGGCCGCGGAAATCTACGCCTTCGCTGACGAGCGACATTGGGTTTATGCCGGATTCCTATTTGATCCGCGGCAGCGTCTCGAACTGATGGAACGGCGGCGGCGACGACAGCGTCCACTCCAGCGTGGTAGCGCCGGCACCCCACGGATTATTGCCGGCCGCGCGCTTCTTCACGAAGGCTTCCACCATACCGAAGAAGAACACCAGCACACCAAATCCCGCGATGTATGAACCATAGGACGACACCTCATTCCAGCCGTGGAACGCTGCCGGATAGTCGACCGTGCGCCGCGGCATCCCGGCGAGCCCCAGAAAGTGCTGCGGGAAGAAGATGATGTTGACGCCGATGAAGGTGATCCAGAAGTGCAGCTTTCCGATGGTCTCGTTGTACATGTAGCCGGTCATTTTCGGGAACCAGTAGTACCAGCCACCGAAAATTGCGAACACCGCGCCAAGTGAAAGCACATAATGGAAGTGCGCGATCACATAGTAAGTGTCATGCAAGACGCGATCGACGCCGGCATTGGCGAGCACCACGCCGGTCACGCCGCCAACGGTGAACAGGAAGATGAAGCCCAGCGCCCACAGCATCGGGGTGCGGAATTCGATCGAGCCGCCCCACATGGTGGCAATCCAGGAAAAGATCTTTACGCCGGTAGGCACCGCGATAACCATGGTGGCCGCTATGAAATAGGCCTGTGCGCCGGTCGAAAGTCCGACTGTGTACATATGATGCGCCCACACCACAAAGCCGATGCCGCCGATGGCGACCATCGCGTAGGCCATGCCAAGATAGCCGAACACCGGCTTCTTCGAGAAAGTCGCGACGATCTGGCTGATCATGCCGAAACCGGGCAGAATCAGAATGTAGACTTCCGGATGACCAAAGAACCAGAACAGATGCTGGAACAGCAGCGGATCACCGCCGCCTTCTGTCGCGAAGAATGTGGTGCCGAAATTGCGGTCCGTCAGCAGCATGGTGATGGCGCCGGCCAGCACCGGCAGCGCCAGCAGCAAAAGAAATACGGTCACCAATTGCGACCACACGAACAAGGGCATCTTGTGAAGCGTCATGCCGGGCGCGCGCATATTGAAGATGGTGGTGATGAAGTTGATGGCGCCGAGAATCGACGAGGCGCCCGCCAAATGGATCGACAGAATGACGAAATCCATCGCCGGGCCCGGGTGGCCGCTGGTCGATAGTGGCGCATAGATTGTCCATCCCGTGCCGGCACCAAGCGCACCGGGCTCGCCTTCCACGAACATCGAACTGAGCAGGAGCGCAAACGAGGCCGGCAGCAGCCAGAACGAGATATTGTTCATGCGCGGGAACGCCATGTCCGGCGCACCGATCATGATCGGCACGAACCAGTTGCCGAAACCGCCGATCATTGCCGGCATCACCATGAAGAAGATCATGATCAGCCCGTGCGCGGTGGCGAAGACGTTGTACTCATGCGGGGTCGGGAAGAACTGCAGGCCGGGGTTTTGCAGCTCGAGCCGAATGCCGATGGACAGCAGACCGCCGATCACGCCGGCAACCAGCGCGAACGTCAGGTACATCGTTCCGATGTCCTTGTGGTTCGTCGAATAAACGAACCGCCGCCATCCGGTCGGATGACCGTGGGCGTCGTGGGCCTCATGTGCGCCGTGTGCAGCTGCCTTGCTCGCCATCGCTCTTGTCCTTCGACCCTTGTCCTCGTCGCCCTTATTATATTCTTATTTTTATATATGTCACTTGAGTCCGCCGGCTGCGGCTACCGCGGTCGAACCGGCATTGTCATTTTTGTCCACAGCGACCGCGGGCGTGCGGGCACCACCATCATCGGCGTATTTCGTCTTCGCCTGATCGAGCCATGCGGAATATTCTTTCTCGCTCACGACATGCACTGCGATCGGCATGAACGCATGATCACGGCCGCAAAGCTGCGAGCACTGTCCGTAGTAGACGCCCTCCCGATCTGCCTTGAACCAGGTTTCGTTGATGCGGCCCGGAATGGCATCGATCTTGATTCCGAACGACGGTACCGAGAACGAGTGAATGACATCGGCGCCGGTGACCAGAAGACGGACCACTTTATTGACCGGCACCACCATATCGTTGTCGACCGCCAGCAGCCGTGGCTGCCCGGCTTTCAGATCCTTGTCCTGTACCATCAGCGAGTCGAACTCGAACTTCGAGTCGGGATAACTGTAGCTCCAGAACCATTGTTTGCCGGTCGCCTTCACCGTGATGTCGGCCGGCGGAATCTTCAGCTGATAAAACAGCAGGCGGAACGAGGGCACTGCGACGGATACCAGGATCACGACCGGAATGACGGTCCAGAGAATCTCGATCGCCGTGTTGTGCGTGGTGCGCGAGGGCACCGGATTGGCGCGCGCATTGAACCGCACGATGACGATTACCAACAGGATCAACACGAACAGCGCGATCGCCGCGATGATCCAGAGCAGGAAATCATGAAACCAGACGACGTCGTCCATGACGGGCGTGGCAGACTGTTGAAGGCCGAGCTGCCATGGCGTGGGTTGGCCGAGACCGGCCAGCGCGGCATTGCCGGTGGCGAGAACGGTCACGCCCGTGACCACGAAAGCGATCAACCGCTTGAGCACCAGCATCGTCTTATTCGCTCCCTCGACGAGAAATACGGCCGCGAAAGGCCCCTTTTTGCCGCCCACCGCAGGCATTCATATCCGGCTCGGCCCCGCTCGGCACGGCGTCTTGCCACGGGCGTGGCAGCTTTGGCGGTGCGGCGGGACGGGGGGAAATCCCGGCTTCTCAAACCACAATTCCTGCCCTGCCGCAATGCGCCTTATCGGCTGCGGCGTGCGACAAACGGCTTGCCCCCAAGCCAGTCTAGCTGCCGTATTTACGCCATCCAGAAGCGGCTTGGATGGCCCTGCCCTGACCGCGCCACCCGCGGCCATTGCTTGACAGCATGGCCCGACATGACCGAACGAATTGAATAAAAGAGCTGGCGGCATCGCCGATTCGCCCGGTACGGTGCGGCGGGCAGTGCGCGCCCGCATCCCAAAGGATCAAAGCATGGGCACTTACCAGCATGGCAGGCATGCGATCGGTCGCCGGGCCTGGCTCGCGCCGCTGGCGCTGGCTGCGGCCTTGATGACCGTGCCGGCCGACCCTGCCGCTGCCCAGGGAGCCGTCAAATCGGTGCACAAGGACTGGCAGATCCGCTGCGATACGCCTCCGGGCGCCAAATCCGAACAATGTGCCCTGATCCAGAGTGTGACCGCTGAAGACCGGGCCAATGTCGGCCTCACGGTGATCGTCCTCAAGACCGCGGACCAGAAGAGCCGGCTAATGCGGGTGGTTGCACCGCTCGGCGTCCTGTTGCCGTCCGGCCTGGGGCTCAAGATCGACACAAACGATGTGGGACGCGCCGGCTTCGTGCGCTGCCTGCCCAACGGCTGCATCGCCGAAGTGATCATGGACGACGAGCTGATCAAGAAGCTGCGCACCGGCAAGACCGCGACTTTCATCATTTTCCAGACACCCGAGGAAGGCATCGGTTTTCCGATGAGCCTCGCCGGCTTCGGCGAGGGTTACGACAAGCTGCCATGATCCCGGCAACCACGGACAGTCAACACCTTGCTCTCGCCGTGCGGCGCCACCGCCGGTGCCGGCCTGTAGAAGACTGAGACACTCGGTTCTCCCGAATACGAGATGAGATACACTTTGCTGTCGCACGCGATTCGGCCGGAAAGGCAGTGGTGCTTCTAGGCAGGAGTTGGCGGGGCGTGACTCATGCTCCTGGTTAAGACCTATCTCGACAAAAGCCGGATTCACGGTCTCGGCGTGTTCGCGGGCGAATTTATCCGCAAGGGCACCAGGATCTGGCGGTTCGTCGTCGGCTTCGACCGATTTTACTCGCGCAAGCAATTGGCCAAATTGCCCAAGCCCGCCAGGGACTATGTCGAGCTGCACGGTTATCAGTGGGGAAACGAAATCCTCCTGTCCATGGATTACGATACGTTCATGAATCACTCGGAAAACCCCAATACCGCCTTCAAGAACGGTTACGTCATTGCCAGTTGCGACATCCGCAAAGGGGTGGAGATCACCAACGATTACCGGGCATTCGAGGCTGCATTTTGCGCGGCATTCCTGAAACCGAAAAAACCGGTCCCCTCGCGAAATCGCCACAGACGCCATATCTGATAGCCTGGCGTTGTCACCGGAGTATCCAATGGATCCAGCTATTTCCTCCCTGCTCGATCGCGCCGGGCTCGACAAGAGCAAGGTCGGCAAGATTATCAAGCGCGGGCTCGATGGCGCTGACGACGGCGAGTTATTCCTGGAATACAAGCAGTCCGAGGCGCTGCTGTTCGACAATGGCCGGCTCAAGCAGGCGACCTATGACACCGCGCAAGGCTTCGGCCTGCGCGCGGTCAAGGATGAGGCGGTCGGCTACGCCCATGCTTCCGATCTGTCAGAGGCCGCACTGGCCCGCGCCGCCGACGCGGTGCGCGCAGTCAAGGGCGGCCACAGCGGCAAATATGCCGAACCGCCCGGCCGCACCAATCGCAAGCTTTACGGCGACGACAATCCGCTCGCGACGCCGGTCTTCGACGCCAAGGTAAAATTGCTGGAGTCGATCGATGCCTATGCCCGCGCCAAGGACGCGCGCGTACGGCAGGTCTCGGCCAGTATCGCGGCGACCTGGCAGGTCGTTGAAATTCTCCGCGCCGACGGCGAGACTTATCGCGACATCCGCCCGCTGGTGCGGCTGAACGTGTCGGTCGTCGCCGGCGACGGCGATCGGCAGGAGTCAGGCAGCTACGGCGTCGGCGGTCGTGAAGGTTATGAGCGCTTCGTCACGCCCGATGCCTGGCAGAGCGCAGTCGATGAGGCGCTGCGCCAGGCGCTGGTCAATCTCGATTCCGTGCCCGCACCGGCGGGTGAGATGGATGTCGTTCTGGGTGCAGGCTGGCCGGGCGTGATGCTGCACGAAGCGGTTGGCCACGGCTTGGAAGGTGACTTCAATCGCAAGAAGACATCCGCATTTGCCGGCCTCATGGGCCAGCAGGTCGCGGCCAAGGGCGTCACGGTCGTCGACGACGGTACCATGCAGCAGCGTCGCGGCTCGTTATCCATCGATGACGAAGGCACGCCGACCGGCCGCACCGTGCTCATCGAGGACGGCAAACTCGTCGGCTACATGCAGGACCGGCAGAACGCGCGGCTGATGAGCATGAAGCCGACCGGCAATGGACGGCGAGAAAGCCATGCTCATGTGCCGATGCCGCGCATGACCAACACCTATATGCTGGCCGGCACGCACGATCCGAAGGAAATCATCGCCTCGGTCAAGAATGGCCTCTATGCGGTGAGCTTCGGCGGTGGTCAGGTCGACATCACCTCGGGCAAATACGTGTTCCAGTGCACCGAGGCCTACAAGATCGAGAACGGCAAGGTCGGTGCACCGGTGAAGGGCGCGATGTTGATCGGCAACGGACCGACCGACCTCAACCGTATCACCATGATCGGCAATGACTTTGCGCTCGATCCCGGCATCGGCACCTGCGGCAAGAACGGCCAGGGCGTGCCGGTCGGCGTCGGTCAGCCGAGCCTGCGCATGGACCGCATCACTGTCGGCGGAACGGCGTGACGCATCATGAAGAGGCTCCCCACGACATCCTGGAAGCCGCGCGTGCAACGCTGGATCAAGCCAGCCGCCGATCTGGCCGTCATTGTATTGATGGTCACGGCGGCGAAGACCGCGATCGCGGAGCCGTTCTACGTGCCTTCCGGCTCGATGGAGCCGACGCTGCTGATCGGTGACGAATTGCTCGCGACCAAATTTCCCTACGGCTATGGCACGGCGTCGCTGCCAGCCTTCATCGTTTTGCCGAACAGCGAGCGCATTTTGCCGGCACTGCCGCGTCGCGGCGACGTGGTGGTGTTCCGCTGGCCCGGCGACCATGCACAGGTTTGGGTCAAGCGCGTGATCGGCCTGCCCGGCGACCGCATCGCGCTACGCGATGGCGAAGTATCGATCAACGGCAAGGTTGCCCCATTGCGCGCAGACGGAATGGGTCAGGCCGAGACCGAAGACGGCACCATGGTGCCGGCAGCGCGTTTCATCGAGACGCTGCCGGACAATCGCGAGCATCCGATTCTGAAACTGTCAAAGTTTGATCCGCTCGACAACATGTCCGAAATGATCGTCCCGCCCGGCCACCTGTTCGTGATGGGCGACAACCGCGACAACTCTGCCGATAGCCGTGTTCCGGTGCGTGCCGGCGGCGTCGGAATGCTGCCGGTCGAAAATCTGGTCGGACGCGTGGAAGGCATCGTCGGATCCTGGGACCTTGCGACGAAAAACCAGCCGCTGTGGAACTGGCCATCGGGCCTGCGCCTCGCGCGCTTCTTTACCGCCGTGCATTGAGCCGCAGCGAAGGCCGCTACCGGACCACACCCGAAATGCAGCACGGCTTGTGACGCGGGCGCGTCAGCCTGTTCTTGAGATAGCAGCGCGCGGCGGCACTGGCATAGCCGGGTCGCACATAAGTCCACGCCCGACAGCGGTTTTCAGCCTCGCAGGCAGCCTGGCAGGGAGCGCCGGCCGGATCGGTGTCGGTCGCAAAGTTGCGGTAGTCACCGCCAAGTCGGTCGATGGAATATTCGATCGAGCCACGTCGTGGCTCGATCACCCCTGCCCCGCGCACGCCCGACACACAGCATTCATCTTTGACACGCGGCGGTACCTTGTTTTTCAGCCAGCAAGTGGCGAATGCAAACGCCGTGTGCGGATAGGAGAAGCTCCAGGCACGGCAATGCGCGTCGCGCTCGCAGCGGGCAGCGCAAATTGCCGGATCGCCGTTGAGTACCCTGAAACTCGTATAATCGCCGCCGCGCCGGTCGAAGCCGCTTTGCGCCAGCGCCGGGCTGCAAGCGGCGACCATCATCAGTGCGCCGAACAGAACGAGGTAAATCCGCATGCCTGCCGCTCGGCCCCCGGCGTTTTGACGTCAATCGCCCTCCGGCATGTTAACGCAGTTGCGACCGATTGTGCAGATGCAGCATGACACAGCCGTAAAGCCAAGCCAAAATCCGGCGCGTTTTCGAGGGGAGGATCACCTGCCGGGACCTTGCCTGCGTTCGCGCCGTGACGCGCCACGGGTCGTGTTGTGTCTTGCGTGGCTCGGTGCATTCGAATGTCCAGCCTGAACAAGTCGCGTGCCGGCAAGCCGCACGCCGCGCTTGCGCGTATGCGGTCCCGCCTTGCCGCGTGCGATCGCTATGACCTTGCTGTCGCGGCTCTTCTGGCCGTTTTGGTGGTACTGGTCTTCGTGACTTGCGACTCATATGCCATCTCCAACGATGAGGGCGTTCAACAGCATTACGGCGATCTGATCGTTTCCTATTATTTGAGCGGCTTCACCGACCAATCGCTGTTCCACTACGAGAATCTGTATTTGTATGGCGGGTTGTTCGACATCGTCGCGGTGGCGATGCAGCGGCTACTTCCATTCTTCGACCCGTATGCCATCCGGCATATTTTGTGCGCGCTGATCGGTATTGCCGGCATAGCCGCTGCGTTTGCGACGGCGCGGCTCGTAGCGGGGCCGCGCGCGGGCGCCATTGCCGCATTTGCACTGGCGGTTTGCGGCCCATGGTACGGTTCGATCTTCAATCACACCAAGGACATTCCGTTCGGCGCCGCGATGATGGGGGCAACCTATTTTCTCGTGAGCGCTGCACGCACGCTACCGAAGCCGCGGCGAGGCGACGTGATCGGGTTCGGATTGCTGCTCGGCGCCGCGCTCGGCATTCGCGTGCTCGGACTTTTGATGATCGGGTACGCCGGTCTCGCAATGCTCATGCATCTGTCGCGCCTGCGTGCCGAACCGATGCGTGACCGGTTGACATTTTTCGCGCAGTCGATCGTCGCGCTGACGCCGGCATTTTTCATCGGCTATGTGCTTATGCTGGCGGCCTGGCCGTGGTCGGCGCTGGCCCCGCTCAATCCCGTGCGTGGGCTGATCGATTTCGGCGAATTCCACTATCAAATTCGAACTCTGTTCAACGGCCAAATCTACGAAATGGCCGACGTGCCACGCTGGTACGTGCCGGCCTATCTGCTGATCAAGCTTCCGTTGATCATGCTGATCGGTGCAGGTCTTGCACTTGCTTACATACTTCGTTCCGGTCGAGCCGACACCCGCGTGACGGACAAGCGATCGGAAACCGCATTCCTGGCCGTCATCGCCGTATTTCCGGTGATCTGCCAGGTAATCGATCGTGGTCCCGCATTCACAGGCTTGCGGCATTTCCTGTTCGTGGTACCGACCTTCGCTGTGCTCGCCGGCATCGGTTTTGACTGGCTGCTGGATGAGCTCGCAGCGCGCCGACGCATGCTTGCTGCCGGGACGTCCGCTACGATTGCCGCTGCGCTGCTATGGAACGCTGCGATTCTGGTCAAGCTTCATCCTTATCAATATCTTTTCTACAATCCACTGGTCGGCGGGCTGGAAGGCGCGTCAGGCCGCTACGTCACCGACTACTGGGTTAACATCATGCCGGAAGCGGTGGACGATCTTGAAGCCTATGTCGCCACGCTCGGCCAGAATCACCGCTACACCGTGGCGGTGTGCGGCGAGCGATTGCCGTTTGAGAAAGAGGCCAGTCTCCACCTGCAATGGACCCAAGACTGGGACAAGGCTGACTTCTTCATCGCACCGACGCACATGAATTGCGATCGCGCGCTCAATGGCGAGGTCATCGCGACCATTACGCGGCTTGGCGCGCGCATCGGCGTTGTCAAGGATCGCCGCCAACTGGTGCAGCCGGAAATCGCACACAGCCGTTGACGCTCTGCGAATCCAATGATGCAAATGAATGCGCCCGCCGGAGGGGCCGGCGGGCGCTGGATCCGGCCGCGAGAGGGGATGTTCGCGGGTGTCGGACCGAGCGGCCGATGAGAGGGATCGGCCGTTTACGAAATCGTGGCTCTAGATCGCCTGGCGTGCCGGACGATTGATGGGCGGACGGTGAAAGCCGTCCTCAACCCGACCCTCGCGAAACGCGCGCTGGGCGCTCCGGTTCACGCGCCGTTCGGCTGCGCGTTCGCGCAACAGTGCGGTCGGATCGTCCCAAAACGGCTCCGAGAAAGCATCACGCAAGTCGGAGCGGGTGATCCCGATATCGGCCAGCATCCGGCGATCGAGGCCGGCGAGGACTCGCGCCTCTCGGCGATGCCGGCGGGCGCGCATGAGTTCCTTCAGCCAGTGCGTTACCAGCGCCACGAGGGTCAGAAAGACGCGGGCCAGCGCGCTGCCGACAATGGGTAAAACGGGGTAATTTGCGCTCATAGTCAGTCTCCAATCAGGTGGCAGCTTGAGACGCCAAAATCGCCCCGGCCGCCCACCGGAACCACCCGAAATCCCCACCCGAAACCTCTGGAATGCGGTGCACCATGCGCCGAAAGAATTGATTAGTGAAACGAATGTTTTTAATGCAATCAATCAGTATTAATGATATCAGTTTTCGGTGCCATTAGCCGAGAAATTGCCATGACAGCCCTCATCGATATCGACCAACTGCGTACCTTCATCGCCATCGCCGAGACCGGCAGTTTCACCCGCGCGGCGGAAGTCGTGAACAAGACCCAGTCCGCGGTGTCGATGCAGATGAAACGGCTGGAAGAGCGCATCGACCGGCCGATCTTCGCGCGCGACGGCCGCGCCTCCAAGCTGACCGAGGACGGCGCTCGCCTGCTCGACTACGCGCGCCGCATTGTCAAACTCAACATCGAAACGCTGGCTGCCTTTTCGGATGCCGAACTCTCCGGCCGCGTGCGACTGGGCGTACCTGACGACTACGCCGACCGTTACCTGCCCGAGATCATGGCGCGCTTCTCCCGCGCCTATCCCGGCGTCGAACTTACTGTGATCTGCGAACCGTCGGCCGACTTGCTTGAGCGCATCGACGCCAACGAGATCGATCTCGCCATCGTGACGAATTGCGAGTCCAAGCGTGCGTCGGAGACTTTCCGGCGCGAGCGGCTGTTGTGGGTAACCTCGAACCGGCATCCGACTCATCTGGAGGAGCGCCTGCCGCTTGCACTTGGGCGGCCCGCCTGCAGCTGGCGCCGGATCGCGATCGAACGGCTGGAAAAAGTCGGCCGGCCTTATCGGGTTCTCTACTCGAGCTCCAATGCCGGTGCGGTCGCCGCCGCAGTGCTTGCCGGCATGGCCGTATCGGTGCTGCCGGAGTCCGGATTACGGCCCGGCATGCGCGTGCTTACGGCAGGCGAAGGTTTCCCGGAACTGCCGAGCTGCCGCATCGGACTGGTGCGCAACGCCCACAACTCATCGGCGCTTGCCGATGCCCTGGCCGAGCACATCATCTCCTCGCTCGACAACCTTTCGGAAGCGCAAGCCGCGGAATAGTTCCGCCTTTCCTCAATACGCATATTCCGTGAAGATCGGCTCGACTGAGCCCTTCCACGCACCGTGGAATTTTTCCAGCAATTCCTCCGCCGGCGTGATCTCCCGCGCGATCAACTCCTCGAGCGGACGCAAATAACGCGTCTCGTCGCGACCGTTGCGGTCGAGATGCCTTCGCTGCGAAAGTCCGCGCGCGGCGAGCCGCAATGATTCCTGCGCCAGCGTGAGCACGTTGCGCCCACGGATCTCGGCCTTGAAGCCAAGCTTGGGCACATCGTCGCGCAGCTTCTGTCGCTCGGCGGCACTCCAGTCCTTCACCATGTTCCAGCAGGTATCGAGCACGTCATCGTCGTAAAGCAGTCCGACCCAATATGCGGTGAGCGATGGCAGCCGCCGCCAAGGTCCGCCGTCGGCGCCGCGCATTTCCAGATAGCGCTTGAGCCGCACCTCCGGAAACATCGTGCTGAGGTGATTGGCCCAGTCGGAAATGGTCGGCCGTTCGCCCGGCAATACATCGAGTTTCCCGGCAAAGAAATCGCGGAACGACTTGCCCGATACGTCGATGTATTTGTCGCCGCGCTTGATGAAATACATCGGCACGTTAAGGGCGTAATCGACATAGCGCTCGAAGCCCATGCCATCCTCGAATGCCCAAGGCAGCATGCCGGCGCGATGATTGTCTGTGTCGCGCCAGATCTCCGAGCGGAACGACAGAAAACCGTTCGGCTTGCCTTCGGAGAACGGTGAATTGGCGAACAGCGCGGTCGCAACCGGCTGCAGTGCCAGCGACACGCGCAGCTTTTTTACCATGTCGGCTTCGCTGGAGAAATCGAGGTTCGCCTGCACCGTGCAGGTGCGATACATCATGTCTAGCCCAAACTTGCCGACCTTGGGCATGTAGGCGGTCATGATCTTATAGCGCCCTTTCGGCATCACCGGCATGTCGGCGCGTGTCCAGTTTGGCGTCATGCCAATGCCGAGGAAGCCAATTCCGAGTGGCTTGGCCACTTCGCGCACCTGCGCTAGATGCGCCATTAGCTCCGAGCAGGTCTGGTGCACGTTTTCCACCGGCGCGCCGGAGAGCTCGAACTGGCCGCCGGGCTCGAGCGAAATGGCGCCGCCGCCGGTGACGTCGAACATGCCGATGATGTTCTCGCCCTCCATGATCGGATCCCACCCGAGGATGTCGTGCAGGCCTTCGAGCAAGGCACGGATGCTGCGCGGGCCGGCATAAGGCACCGGACGGTTGTCCGCGACCGTGAAAGCGAATTTCTCGTGTTCGGTGCCGACCCGAAATTGCGCCTTTGGCTTGCAGCCCGCCTCGAGCCAGGCGACGAGTTCGTCGCGCGTCTCGATCGGGGTCATGTCAATCTGATCACGAGCCATGCATTGGTCCGGCGCAAAAAGGTCGCGACCTTAAACATGGGACGCGTGAAAGGGCAATGAAAGAAGCGGTCAGCGCGGCCTTGCGGTTTCCGCCGGCCAAAGCCGACTGCCAGCAATAACCGCCGCAACCATGCCGACAAACTGGGCCGCGACGAAAGCCGGCACGCCTGCCGGCGCGATGCCGGCAAAAGTGTTGGACAGGGCTCGCGCAATCGTTACCGCCGGATTGGCGAAGGAGGTCGAGGCAGTGAACCAGTAAGCCGCTGTGATATAGAGACCGACCGCATAGGGTACGGCCTGCGGTGCACGCGCCACACAACCGAAGATCGCCAGCAGCAGCCCGAAGGTCGCGACGCTTTCCGCAAACCACTGTCCGGGACCGGTGCGCGCATGCAGCGACATCTGGACGATGGGTAGATCGAACATGATGTGGGCGGCGAAGACCCCAAGGATGCCGCCGAAGATCTGCGCCGCCACGTATGGAGCAACTTCCGACCAGGGAAGTTCACCGCGGAGTGCAAAGGCGAAACTTACGGCCGGATTGAAATGCGCGCCGGAAACCGGACCGAAGATCAGGATCAGAACCACCAGGATGGCGCCGGTCGGCAGCGTATTACCGAGCAGTGCAAGTGCGACGTTTCCGCCGGCAAGCATCTCGCCCATGATGCCGGAACCGACCACAGTGGCGAGCAGGAAACCGGTGCCGAGCGCTTCTGCGAACAGCCGGCGCGACAGAGGATCGGACAACTTATTTCTCCGCTCGTCCCCGCGAAAGCGGGGACCCAGCAGCAACAATCGCCATAGCTGAAAGCATGGCTCTGGATTCCCACTTTCCGCCTTCGCGCTCCGCGCTTTGGCGGACTCGAACCCGCCGAAGCTCGCGAAGCGAGCGTAGGCGCGAGCGCGGGGATGAGCGGTGTCTGTGGCAGCCGCTGACAAACATCCGCTAGTCAGCCTTCGCCAACGTTGTCGCGCCTTCGCGGCGGCCGATTTCCTTCAAGCGATTCGTCAACACCAGCCGGTCGAGCTTGGCAATCGGGAGCGCCAGGAACAATTCAATGCGGCGTTTGAGCATGCGGAAGGCATCTTTGAACGCCAGTGCGATTTCAGCATCGCTGCCGGTAGCCGCTGCCGGATCGGGAATTCCCCAATGCGCGGTAATCGGCTGGCCCGGCCACAACGGACAGGTTTCGCCGGCAGCGTTGTCGCAGACGGTGAAGACGAAATCGAGATCGGGGCTGCCTGCCTTGGCGAATTCGGCCCAGGATTTCGAGCGCATCTGCGAAACGTCGTAACCAGCCCCGTGCAGCAGATCGAGCGCATATGGATTGACTTTACCCTTGGGTTGGCTGCCGGCGCTGAAAGCATGAAATCGGCCGCGGCCATCCTTGTTGAGGATTGCCTCTGCCAAAATCGAGCGCGCCGAATTGCCGGTGCAGAGAAACAGGACATTGTAAACACGCTCAGTCATGGCCGAACCTCACACACAACAGGCCGATGATGACGCAAGAGCAGGCGCGCAGCAGACCTTGGCGCCGGTGGTCCGCGCCTCACGCTCGCCGGAGCCGTCGCCATAGGTGATGCTCTCGCCGGTGGTGTGAAACGTCTCCCACGAAATTCCCGCAGGATCATCGATCCAGGATTTCTCCGACTTGGCATAGCAGCAGGATGTCTCGTTCTGTTCGACAATCTCGCCACCTGCCCTGCGCAGGCGCGCATAGACCTCATTCAGCTCGGTCTTGTCTTCGACCTGAATACCGAGATGGTCGAGGCCGGGCGCGCGCCCGCGCGTCGAGATCGCGAAATTCACGCGCGGGTCGTCGAGCATCCATTTCGCGTAATCTGGCTTAACGACCGCGGGCTGCGCGTCGAACAGCGCAGAATAAAACCCAATGGATTTCGCGAGGTCGCCGACGGCGACATGGACATGCAGGCGCATCATGACTGGCGTCCTTTCAAACAGGTAGTTTGTTGCGTTTGGTATTGTCCGGTTTGCAAACGGCCGCCGGCGCGCATTGTTCGGGCGCTCCGCCGCAGCAATTTTCAGTGAGATAGGCAATCAGCGTGTTCATCGTGTCGTAGCGCGCCGCGTAGATCATCAAGCGACCGTCGCGGCGAACGGTGATAAGTCCGGCCTGACGTAACCGGTCGAAATGAAAGGTGAGCGTGTTGGGCGCGAGCTTGAGTTGGCTGGCAATATTGCCCGCGGGCATGCCCTCGGGTCCGGCCCGCACCAGGAGCCGGTACACGTCCAGACGATTGTCCTGAGCAAGGGCCGCCAAAGCGGCGACGGCATCAATCTGTTCCATATTTCAACGATTATTGAAATAATATTCGAAAGTCAAGCTGCCCTGGGTTCCTAATTTGTTCTTGGGCATTTCAGCCGCATGCTTTAAGGGTTTTCGTCCATGCCGCAGTTCTCACCCCACCAGGATGCCGCGCTCGACGCCGTTGCCCGCTGGCTCAAGGACAAGCCCGGCGCAAACGGCACGCCGCAGATCTTCCGCCTATTCGGCTATGCCGGCACCGGCAAGACGACGCTCGCCAGACATCTGGCTGAGCACGTCGACGGCGAAGTGAAGTTCGCGGCATTTACCGGCAAGGCGGCCTCGGTGATGCGCGGCAAGGGCTGCCGCGGCGCTTCCACCATCCACAGCCTGATCTACCGTGCGCGTGAGAGCGGCGAGGAAGTGCCGAGTTTCGACCTTTGGGACGAGGCGCCGGCATCCAAGGCCGAGCTGATCATCATCGACGAATGCTCGATGGTGGATGCCGAGCTCGGCCGCGACCTGTTGTCATTCGGCGTGCCGCTTCTGGTGCTCGGCGACCCCGCGCAATTGCCGCCGATCCAGGGTGGCGGCTTCTTCACCGAGGCCGAGCCCGACGTAATGCTCACGGAGGTGCACCGGCAGGCGCAGGACGATCCTATCGTGCGGCTGTCGATGGACATACGCGCCGGCGAGTATCTGGAGCCTGGCCGCTATGGCGAGACAGAAGTTGTGCGGCGTGACGATCTTGACCCGCAGCGCGTGCTCGAGGCCGACCAGGTGCTGGTCGGCCGCAACACCACACGGCGCGCCTACAACATCCGAATGAGAGAGCGCCGAGGCTTCGGGGACACGATGCCGTCCGCCGGCGACAAGCTGGTCTGCCTGCGCAACAATCGCAAGAAGGGTTTGTTCAACGGCGGCCTGTGGACCGTGAAGGAGCGTGGCGGGCGCAAGACCGGCATCATGACCATGCGGCTCTTGCCCGATGACGAGACTGCCACGCGCGGTGTGAAGGTGTCGGTGCGGCCGGAATGCTTTACGGGCGGCATCGAGCAGATCGATTGGCAGCGCCGTAAGCCTTACGACGAATTCGACTACGGCTACGTGCTGACCGTGCACAAGGCGCAAGGCTCGCAATGGGACGACGTGGTGCTGTTCGATGAGTTTTTTGCGTTTCCGGACTCGCGCGAGCGCTGGCTTTATACCGGGGTGACGCGTGCTGCGAGACGGCTTACGGTCGTGGTGTAAGCGGACAGAGAGTCATCGTGTCCCAGCCGCAATTCAACGCCGGTGCGCGAAGTGCAGCACCGCCAGAGCGACAGCCGTGAACACCGCGCCGGCAAGGAAGGTACCGTCCGGTCCGATCGTGTCCCACAGTGCGCCGGCAATCACGCTTGCGGCCAGCATGGCAAGCCCGCTGACCAGGTTAAACACGCCGAAGGCGGTACCGCGCAGTTCCGCCGGCGCGGCGTCCGCCACCAGCGCGGACAGCAGCCCTTGGGTCAGCCCCATATGCAGGCCCCAGAGCGCAACGCCGATCATCACCGTGAACACGCTTGCGCCCAGCGCCAGAACCAGATCGGCGACGATCAGCAGTGCAAAGCCGGCGACGATCAATCTGTACCGGCCGATGCCGTCGGAGAGCGCACCGGCCGGCCATGCTGACAGCGTGTAGACGATATTCATCACCACCATCACCACTGGCACCACGGTGATGGCCAGACCGACCGACTGCGCCCGCAGCAGGAGGAACGCTTCGCTGAACCTCGCCAGCGTGAAAATGGCGGTCACCGCAACGACCGTCCAGTACCGCATGCTCAGCCGTGCGAGCTCCGCGCGTGAAAACGGCGATTGCACCCGGCGCAAACCTAGCGGCCGTTCCGGTTCGCGCACGGCGAACACGATGACGGCAACCGAGATGAATGCCGGAATCACCGCGATCCAGAAAACATGGGTGAAATTGTCCGCCAGCAGCGCCATGAACACGATTGCCAGCAGTGGCCCCAGTACCGCGCCGATCGTATCGAGCGATTGGCGCAGGCCATACGCGCCGCCGCGCGTACCGTCCGGCGTGAGATCGGCGATAAGTGCATCGCGCGGCGCGCCACGGATACCTTTGCCGACCCGGTCGATAAAGCGGGCGGCGGTCAGCCACGCGATGTCAGGCGCCAGCGGGAATATCGGCTTGGTGACGGCGGCAAGGCCATAGCCCAAGGCAGCCAGCAGCTTGCGCTTGCCGAGGTAATCGCTCAGCGCGCCGGAAAATATCTTGGTGATCGATGCAGTCGCCTCGGCGATGCCTTCGATGATGCCGACCGTCAGCGTCGAGGCGCCGAGGACGGTGACGAGATAAAGCGGCAGCAGCGCATGGATCATCTCGGAGGAAAGGTCCATGAACAGCGAGACCAGCCCGAGCGCCCAGACGCTGCGCGGAATTTCGCGCCAGTGAAAAAGAAAGCGTGCTTTATTGTTCATGCCGACGACAATAGTTCGGCGTCATCACCCGCCTTCGCGAGGAACAACAGATCAGGCTGCTTCTTTCGTCTTTCCCGGAGCAAAGCGCTGATAGAATGTCTGGTCGTGCTCGGCGAGATCGAGCAGCAACCTGTTGGGCGCAAAGCGCGCGCCGTATTTTTTCTCAAGCGTCCGGCACGCCTGCACAAAGCGCTTCGTTCCCATCATGTCGATCCACGACAGCGTGCCGCCGGAAAACGGCGCAAAGCCGAAGCCAAGGATGGAACCGACGTCGGCCTCACGAACATCGGTCAGGACCTTCTCTTCGAAGCAGCGCGCGGTCTCCAATGCCTGGATACCAAGCAGGCGCAGCTTCAATTCCCCGATATTGATCTTGTCGGGATCAAGCTTTTTCGGCTGCAATTCGGCAAGTCCGGGCCAGAGTCTCTTCAGCTGGCCTTGCGGATAATCGTAGAAACCCTTGCCGTTCTTGCGACCGTAGCGCCCGCGCTTTTCGACCATGTCTTCGAGCAAAATCTTCTGCCGGGGGTCGATTGCATCCACGCCGAGGTCCTCCTCAGTTGCTTTGAGGATTTTCCAGGCAAGATCGACCGCCACCTCGTCGTTGAGCGAAAGTGGGCCGACCGGCATGCCGGCAATTCGGCCGACGTTTTCGATCATCGCCGCCGGCACGCCTTCGGTCAGCATCAGATGACCTTCACGGATGTATGTGCCGACCACACGCGAGGTATAGAATCCCCGGCTGTCATTGACCACGATCGGGGTCTTGCGGATTGCACGCACGTAATCGAGCGCAACCGCGAGGGCCTTGTGGCCCGTCTGCTTGCCGAGGATAAGTTCGACCAGCATCATGCGGTCGACCGGCGAGAAAAAGTGGACGCCGATGAAGCGTGCCGGATCCTTGAACTCGGAAGCCAGCGTGCTGATCGGCAGGGTCGACGTGTTTGACCCCAAAATTGCACCGTCGCCGACGACCGCCTGGATCTTCGCGATCACATCTGATTTCACCTTGCGGTCTTCGAACACCGCTTCGATGATCAGGTCGCAGTCCTTCAGCGCAGCATAGTCAGCCGAGGGTGCAATTCTTTCCAGCAGCGCATCGCGGTCAGCGCCCTTCATGCGGCCTTTCATGACACGATCGCTCAGCGCCTTATGCAGCGCCGCCTTGCCCTTGTCGGCTGTCTCCTGGTCGCGATCGATCAACACCACCTGCAGTCCGGCAGCTGCGGTCACTTGCGCGATGCCGGCCCCCATGAAGCCGGCGCCGACCACGCCGATCTTCTTCAGCGAGGACGGCGGCGCTTTGGCCGGCCGGCGCGCGCCCTTGTTAAGCTCTTGCATGGAGACAAAAAGCGAGCGGATCATCGCCGCCGCTTCCGGCGAGCGCAGAATTTTGGCGAACCAGCGCGACTCGACGCGCAGCGCCAAATCTATCGGCAATTGCAGGCCTTCGTAGACCACCTGCAGGATCGCGCGCGCCGCCGGATAGTTGTCGTAGGTCTCGCGTCGGTAGATCGCGTTCGCGGCCGAAAACGTCATCATCCCTGCCTTGGAATAGACATGGCCACCCGGCAACCTGAAACCTTGCACGTCCCATAGCGCCTGTGCCTTTCCACCGGCCTTGATCCATTCCTTCGCCGTCCTGATCAGATCGGCCTCAGGTACGACCGCATCGATCAACTTCATCGCCCTGGCGCGGTCGGTGCGCAATTGATCTCCTTTGAGCAGGAACTGCAGCGCGTCGGCCGGCGGTAACATCCGCGCGACGCGCTGGGTGCCGCCCGCACCGGGAAACAAGCCAATCTTCACCTCAGGCAGACCAAGGCGTACTTTCGGGTTGTCCGACGCAACGCGGTGATGGCAGGCAAGGCAAAGCTCAAAGCCGCCGCCCATCGCTGTCCCGTTGATGGCGGCGACCCACGGCTTGCCGCTGGTCTCGAGACGGCGGTAGAGCTGCGAGGTCTTGCGGCTCTCATCGAACACCATCTGATTGGCGGCCTCTTCACCTTTCGACTTGAGCAACACGGCATATTTGCCGGCCATCTGCTCGAGCACCGTCAGATCCGCGCCGGCGCAAAAAGCATCCTTCGCCGAGGTGACGACCGCGCCCTTGATGGCAGCATCGGCAGCGACCTTTTCCACGATCGCCGCAAGCTCCTCGATGACGCCGGCGTCGATGACGTTCATCGAGCGGCCAGGCATGTCCCAGGTAACGAGCGCTATACCATCGCTATCAATGTCGAATTTGAAGTTGCTCATAGCCTTGCGTTCCTATGGCGGATAAGGCTCGCCGTTCCTGTGCAGATAGCGAAAGGTCGTGTGATCACGCACGACCTGCATGTCGATGTCGGAGTAATGCGCGCGTTCATTTGCGGCGCGGGTACCGACCTCGATGAATACGGCGTTGCGGTCCGAGCGGTTGACCAGACAATGGCCGTTGGCGATGCCGGCTTTCCAGCCGACCGCATCGCCGGGCTTCAGCATGGTTTCGCCGTCATCCTCGCACAGCACGACTTCACCCGAGAGCACGTAAACGAACTCGTCCTCGTTCTCATGCCAGTGGCGCTGTGAGGATGCCGCGCCCGGTCTGAGCGTGCAGATGTTGAAGCCGAATTGCGTCAGTCCGGCAGCCTTGCCCAGTCGTTTGCGCGAGCGGCCCTCGACCGCTTTGTTGAACGGCGGCGGATAGTTGGTCGCGCTTTCGACCGGCAGCTTGGCGATATCGATTTTGGGCATGGATGCGCCGCTCAGACCCGTTCGATGATCGTCGCAGTGCCCATGCCGACGCCGATGCAAAGTGTCACCAGCGCGGTTTCCTTGTCGCGCCGTTCCAGCTCATCAAGCACAGTGCCGAGAATCATCGCGCCGGTGGCGCCGAGCGGATGGCCCATGGCGATGGCGCCGCCGTTCACATTGATCTTGTCGTGCGGAATGTTGAGCGCCTGCATGTAGCGCAACACGACCGAGGCGAATGCCTCGTTGAGCTCCCACAGGTCGATGTCTTTCTTGGTCATACCGGCCTTCTTGAGCACTTTTTCGGTTACCGGAATTGGTCCGGTCAGCATAATCGACGGCTCGGAACCGATATTGGCAAATTGACGGATGCGCGCGCGTGGCTTCAGGCCGGCGACCTTGCCAGCCGCCTTGCTGCCGATCAGCACCGCTGCAGCGCCATCAACGATGCCGGATGAATTGCCGGGCGTGTGCACGTGATTGATCGCCTCGACTTCGGGATATCGCTGCACGGCCACGCCGTCGAAACCCGCCATCTCCCCCATCTGAACGAAGGACGGCTGCAAGGCGGCAAGCGTCTGCATGGTGGTCGACGGTCGCATGTGCTCGTCTTTGGCCAGAATCGTGAGCCCGTTGCAGTCCTTCACCGTCAACACGGAATTCTTGAATCGTCCCTCTTCCCAGGCCGTCGCGGCACGCTTCTGGCTTTCGACCGCGTAGGCATCGACGTCGTCGCGCGAGAAGCCGTATTTGGTGGCAATCAGATCTGCGGAAATGCCTTGCGGCAGGAAATAGGTCGCGACAGCGATCGACGGATCGACCGGCCAGGCACCGCCCGAAGCGCCGATGCCCACGCGGCTCATCGACTCGGCGCCACCGCCGATCGTCATCTCGTGCTGCCCCGACATGATTTCGGCCGCAGCGAAATTCACCGCATCAAGTCCCGAGGCGCAGAAACGATTGATCTGCACGCCCGGCACGCCGTCGCCAAAGCCGGCCACCAGTGCTGCCGCGCGCGCGATGTCGCCGCCGGCCTCGCCGACGGGGTCGACGCAGCCCATCACGACATCGTCGACCATTTCCGGATCGAGCTTGTTGCGATCCTTGATCGCGCTGAGTGTCTGCGCGGCGAGATTGAGCGCGGTCACCTCGTGCAGGGCACCGTCGGCTTTCCCGCGTCCGCGTGGGGTACGGACGGCGTCATAAATGAATGCGTCGGGCATTGGCGTTCTCCTGCGCGACTACAAACTCCGCGCGATCAACAGTTTCATGATCTCGTTCGTTCCCGCATAAATTCGCAGCACCCGCGCGTCGCGGTAGAGCCGCGAGATCGGATACTCATCCATATAGCCATAGCCGCCAAACAATTGCAGGCAGCGGTCGATCACTTTGCCTTGCATGTCGGTGAGCCGGTATTTGGCCATCGAAGCGGTCACCGTGTCGAGCTTGCCCTCGACATGCTGGCCGATGCAATGGTCGAGGAACACCTTGGCGATGGTGGCATCGGTCTTGCACTCGGCAAGCTCGAACTGGGTGTTCTGGAACTCGATGATCGTCTTGCCAAACGCCTTGCGCTGTTTGACATAGTCGACGGTCAGCGCGAGCGCGCGCTCCATCATCGCCACTGCATGGACCGCGACGATCAATCGCTCCTGCGGCAGTTCCTTCATCAGTTGATAGAAACCCTGCCCCTCCTCGAGACCGAGCAGGCTTTCCGCGGGCAGCTTCACATCTTCGAAGAACAGTTCCGAAGTGTCGGCGGAATCCATACCAAGCTTCTTGAGCTTGCGGCCGCGGCGAAAGCCTTGCGCATCGTCAGTCTCCACCACCAGCAGCGAGACGCCCTTGGCGCCGGCCTTGGGATCGGTCTTGGCGACGACGATAACCAGATTGGCGTGCTGGCCGTTGGTGATGAATGTCTTGGAGCCGTTGAGCACATAACCATTGCCGGATTTCTCAGCCCTGGTGCGCACGCCCTGCAGGTCAGAACCGGTGCCGGGCTCGGTCATGGCGATGGCGCCGACCATTTCGCCGGTAGCAAGCTTGGGTAGCCAGCGTTTTTTCTGCTCTTCGGTGCCGTAATGGAGAATGTAGGGCGCAACGATACCGGAGTGGAGCGGCGAACCGAACGTATCGAAACCCGCAAGACTTAGTTCGCGGTTGATCACTGCCTCATGCGCAAAAGTTCCGCCGGCGCCGCCGTATTCTTCAGGCATCGACGCACAGAGAAGCCCGGCCTCGCCGGCTTTTGTCCATACGTCGCGCTCGTAGATGCCGGCCTCGTGCCAGCGATCAATATGAGGGGCAAACTCATCGGCGATGAAACGCCGCGCCTGCTCCTCAAGCAGCACAAGATCTTCGGTCATCCACGCCGGGCGCGGTAGATTGAGAGCGTCCATATTGAGCGCAATCCCGGTCGAATCGTCGTCGGCAGCACCATAAAGCGCGCCGTTCCCGGCGGCGAGGCCCATCCTGCAGGCGATGGTGGCCGTAGCCCCAGATGGGTGCTAGGAGCGGCGTCCGTAACAGCCGGGTTTGTCATCATCATGTCACCTGCAAGCGAAGCTGCCGGCCATGGCGGGCCGACCGATTCCGCTCAGGCTTGGCTGCGCCTGGTTGTCGCCATGGTGCTCTCCACCATCGGTGGGGTCGGCATGTGGTCGGTGGTGGTGGCGCTGCCGGCCATTCAGGCCGATTTCGGCATCGACCGCGCCGACGCCGCCCTCCCCTATACGCTCGCCATGCTCGGTTTCGCGGGCGGCGGCGTTGTCATGGGACGGATTGCTGACCGCTACGGCATCGCCCTGCCGTTGGCGCTCGGTACGCTCGCGCTCGGCCTCGGCTATCTGGCAGCCGGGAGCTCTTCCAGCCTGTGGCAGGTGGCGGTTGCCCACGGCCTGCTGATCGGGTTTGGCTGCTCGGCCAGTTTCGGTCCGCTGATGGCGGACATCTCACACTGGTTCATGCGCCGGCGCGGCATCGCCGTCGCGCTCGCAGCCTCGGGAAATTATTTCGCCGGCACGATCTGGCCACCGGTCGTACAGCATTTCATCACCGCCGACGGCTGGCGCGCGACCCATATCGGCATCGGTCTGTTCTGCCTCGTCACGATGCTGCCTCTCTGTTACATGATGCGGCACCAGCTCGAAGAGCATCATACCGAGGCCGCGGTACAGTCGGCGGCGCTCCGGCAGGCCGAACTTCCATTGTCGCCAGGTGCGCTGCAAATTCTCCTGTGCATCGCCGGGGTCGGTTGTTGCGTAGCGATGTCGATGCCGCAAGTGCATATCGTCGCCTATTGCGGCGATCTCGGCTACGGCGTTGCGCGCGGTGCTCAGATGCTTTCGCTGATGCTCGCCTTCGGCATCATCAGCCGTATTGCCTCAGGCTTCATTGCCGACCGGTTTGGCGGGGTGCGTACGCTGTTGCTTGGCTCGGTGCTGCAAGGCGTGGCGTTGTTGCTCTATCTCTTCTTCGACGGGTTGTTCTCTCTCTACGTGATCTCCGCACTGTTCGGATTGTTCCAGGGCGGCATCGTGCCGAGCTACGCCATAATCGTGCGCGAGTTCTTTCCGCCCAAAGAGGCCGGCACGCGTGTCGGCCTGGTGCTGATGGCAACGCTGCTCGGCATGGCGCTCGGCGGCTGGATGTCGGGCGCGATTTTCGATCTCACCGGCTCCTATCAGGCCGCGTTCCTCAACGGAATCGGTTGGAATCTCCTGAATGTGTCGATCATGATCTTCCTGCTGCTGCGCTCGCGCAATCGACCGGCGCTTGCGCGGGCAGCATAGGCGCCGACATGAAATCGACCGCCGGCGCCACTGATCTCGATTGAGCTGCGCCGGCGGAATGCATTGATTTACCCGCGGCGTGAAATGCCGCGGCGGGTTTATTTCTTCATCCGCGCCTTCACCGGATCCTTGACGTTCGGGATCGTGTCGATCTCGACGTTCACAAGCTGCCCGCCGACTTTCTCGACCTTGCGCACATAGACGGTCTGGACGATATCGCGGGTGTCCGGATCGATCGAGATCGGTCCGCGCGGGCTTTCCCACTTCATGCCCTTGGCGGCGTTGATTAAGGCCTGGCCGTCGGTCTTGCCGCCGGCTTTCTTCAGCGCCGCATAGATCAGATGCATGCCATCCCAGGCGCCGATCGAGAAGAAGTCGGGATTGCGGTGGTATTCAGCATTGTAGGCCTTCACAAACGCCTCGTTCATTTTCGATTTGTGATTGTGATCGTAATGACCGGAGGTGATCATCCCAATCGAGGCGTCGCCCATGGCCTTGAGCGCGTGGTCGTCGGTGATTTCAAGCTGACCCATGACCTTGGTCTTCTTGGGATCGATGCCACGTTCGGCCAGTGCCTTGCCGAAGGCGCCCGGCTGCGCACCGCCGGGGATGAACACAAAGATGCCTTGCGGGTTCACATCTTTGGCTTTTTGCACATAGGCGGAAAAATCCGGATTGGCGACCGCCATACGCACCGAGCCGACGATCTCGCCGCCACCGGACTTGAAGCCGAGCTGGAAAGACTGCTCGGCATCATGACCCGGGCCATAGTCGGAGACCATGGTGTAGGCCTTCTTCACGCCGCCCTTGGTTGCCGCCCATTTGCCGAAAGCCTCGTTCAATTGCGGAATGGTGAGCGATGTGCGCGCCATGAATGGCGACTTGGTGGTGATGATCGCGGTTGCTGCGTTCATGACGACCATGAACTTTTTGGCGTCAGACGAAATATCTCCGGCGGCCATCGCGTTCGGCGTGAGTACGAAGCCGGCCAGGATATCGACATTGTCGCGGGTGACAAGTTCCTGCGCCAGCCGCTTGGCAACCGGCGGATTGATGCCGCCGACATCCTTGCGAATGATTTCGATCTTCTTGCCGGCGACCGTGTCGCCGTTCTGCTTCATGAACAGCTTGATGGCATTGTCCTGCTGCGTCGCCGCATCTGCGAACTGGCCGGAATACGGTTCGATCAGACCGATCTTGATCGTCTGCTGGGCATGCGCCGTGGATGCCACGGCGAGAGTGGCCGCGAGACCGAAAAGTGTATTGAGTGTTCTTTGCATTGACGTCCTCCCTGGCCGCCGCATTTTGTTGAGGACAGGCGGCCGCTGTAGCGATGATACTATCAATTCCGCCGCGGAGAACTACGCATGCTCAGCTTTGGCATATTCGACCATCTCGATGACGACGGGAGCGAGCTGGGCCACTTTCTCGAGCAACGCCTGCGGCTGGTCGAACTCTTCGAGTGGGCAGGGTTTTACGGATATCACCTGGCCGAACATCACGCGACCCCGCTAGGCCGGGCGCCCAGCCCGAGCGTATTCCTGGCCGCTGCGATCCAGCGCACGCACAGGATCAGGCTCGGGCCCCTGGTCTATGTGCTGCCGCTGCACCATCCGCTGCGGCTTTACGAGGAAATCTGCATGCTCGACCACCTCAGCGGCGGCCGGTTGATGCTCGGGGTGGGACGTGGTGGAGCGCTGCTCGAGCACCAGCGCTATGGGATCGATCCCACTCTTGCGCCGGCGATTTACCACGAGGTCTTCGAGGTGCTCATGCGCGTAGCCGAGGCCGAAGTGCTCGATTTCGAGGGCAAATTCTTTCAGTACAAGGACTATCTGGTGCAGGCGAGGCCCGTGCAGCGGCCGCATCCGCCGATCTGGTACGGCGCCCCCAATGCCGAGGCGATCGCCTGGGCGGCTCCGCGCGCGGTCAATGTGGTCTCACTCGGACCCGCCGCGCGCGCGCGTGCGATCTCGGATCGTTATCGCCGGGAGTGGACGGCGATGGGGCGCGCGGATGCAGAACTGCCGATGATCGGCATCACCCGCCACATCGTTGTTGCCGACACCGACGCGGAGGCCGAACGCATCGCCACCGAGGGATATACGCGCTGGCGTGACGGCATGGATTTTCTCTGGCGCCGCTCGAACGTGGACTTCACGCTGAAGGAAATTTACCCGAAGGATTTCGCCGGTCTTCAGGCCATCGGAAACGGCATCGCCGGCTCGCCCGCAACCGTACGCGATTATATTGTACGGCTGCAAAACGAAACCGGCATCAACTATCTGCTCGGGCAGATGGTATTCGGCACGATGAGTTTCGAACAGGCAGACCGCTCGATCCGCCTGTTCGCAAGCGAGGTGATGCCGGCTTTCAAGACCTAAAAGGCTTCGTCCGGCAATTCCATCGTGCTGGTTGCGCCCGACTGGATGCGCGCGAGATGCGCGGCGGTCTCGGGCAGCATGCGCTCCATGAAGAAGCGTGCGGTCGTGACCTTCGCACTGTAGCGCGGGCCTGAGCCATTGGCCTTCGGCAATTTGGCGATTGCGGCCTCGGCGATCTTGCACCACATATAGCCGAGCGCCACCAGGCCGAACAAATGCAGATAGTCGGTGGCGCCCGCGCCGGCATTGTCGGGCTTGGCCATGGCGTTCTGCATGAACCACATCGACGCCTGCTGCAGATGATCGAGCGAAACGCCGAGCGGCGTGACATACACTTTCATCGCTTCGTCAGCGCTTTTATCCTTGATGTAGCCTTGCACTTCGTTGAAGAACGCCATCAGTGCGCGACCACCATCCTTGCCGAGCTTGCGACCGACCAGATCGAGCGCCTGGATGCCGTTCGCTCCTTCGTAGATTTGGGCGATGCGCGCGTCGCGCACGAACTGCTCCATGCCGTGCTCGGCGATATAGCCGTGGCCGCCGAATATTTGTTGTGCCATCACGGAATTGGCAAAACCACCGTCGGTGAGCACGCCTTTGATCACCGGCGTAAGCAGGCCCATATGGTCGTCGGCACTCTGGCGCTCCTTGTCATCCTCGGAGCGATGGGCGACGTCGCTCTTGAGCGCAGTCCACAGCACGAGCGCGCGCGCGGCTTCGTTGAAGGCGCGGATAGTCATCAACGTACGGCGCACGTCCGGATGCACGACGATGGGATCGGCCGGCTTGTCGGGATATTTGACGCCGCTGATCGCGCGCCCCTGCAGACGCTCTTTGGCATAAATCGCGGCGTTCTGATATGCGACCTCCGACAGCGCGAGACCCTGCACACCGACACCAAGCCTTGCCTCGTTCATCATCGTAAACATGGCGTTGAGGCCGCGGTTCTCCTGGCCGACCAGCCAGCCGGTGGCTCCATCGTAGTTCATCACACAGGTGGCGTTGCCGTGGATACCCATCTTCTCTTCGATTGAGCCGCAGGTGACGCCATTGCGCTTGCCCAGCGAGCCGTCATCGTTGAGCATGATTTTCGGCACCACGAACAACGAAATTCCCTTGGTGCCGGCCGGCGCACCTTCGATGCGCGCGAGCACCAGATGGATGATGTTTTCGGACAGATCGTGCTCGCCGGCCGAAATGAAAATCTTGGTGCCTGTGATCTTGTAGCTGCCGTCGGTTTGTTTCACCGCCTTGGTACGCAGCAGCCCGAGGTCGGTACCACAATGCGGTTCGGTCAGGTTCATGGTGCCGGTCCACGTCCCTTCGACCATCTTCGGCAGGTATTTCGTCTTCAGTTCGGGCGCGGCATGCGCAAGCAACGCGGCGATGGCGCCTTGCGTGAGGCCAGGATACATGGCGAAGGCCATATTGGCCGAGCACAGAAATTCATTGACGATCTGGGTGAGCGTGGCAGGCAGTCCCTGGCCGCCGAATTCGGCCGGAACCGAAATACCGATCCAGCCGCCCTCGACCAGTTGCCTGAAAGCATCCTTGAAGCCGGTCGGCGTGGTTACACTGCCGTCTCCGTGACGCTTACAGCCCTCCCTGTCGCCGACTCGATTAAGCGGGGTAAGCACTTCCTCGCTGAATTTGGCTGCCTCGCGCAGCACCGCCTCGATGATATCGGGTGAGGCATCGGCAAATCCCGGTAGATTGCCGTAACGGTCAATGTGTAGGACGTCATTCAGAAGGAACAACGCATCGTCAACAGGGGCCTTGTAGGTCGGCATCGTTTCCTCCCGGCATCCTGCCGCAGCGCCGGCAGCAGGGCTGGCGCCGTTAATAATTCGTTAACTAGTGAACGGTTGCGACCAATTTAAGAACGGCTGGTTTTTCCCCTTTGGCGGCCGCAGCGGCAGCTGCCATCGTCGAGCATAATGCATCGCGCTTACAGCCGCGTTAAGGCGGCTGCCCGTCCGCCCTCGGAGAAAACCGCTGGTAAATTCCGGCACTTCCGTCGTGCGTTAACCCGCTATTTACCGCAACAGGCAAAAAGTCAGGACAGAGGACTGCGGACCGCGCCCGTATCCACCGACCGTTAATGAGTGGCGGTTCCACGGCGAGCCGATGAGGCTCCAACGCCTCCACCTATAACCTGGTGCGAGCATGAAACCTGGCGTCCCGTGGAACGTAGAGGAAATACCCCTGGAAGCCCGCGAAACTGCGACGGAAGCTGCGCGCCGGTCAGGCATGTCGTTGGCCGAATGGCTCAATTCCACGATCATCCGGCAAGCGGGGCACCAGGGCATGCAGGCGCGGCCGCGCGGCTACCGTGATGATGACGGCAACCTCGCCGCGGTGAACGAACGGATCGATAGTCTTTCGCGCCGCATCGAGC
The DNA here is from genome assembly GCA_963828695.1 of uncultured Alphaproteobacteria bacterium. Classification (GTDB taxonomy): domain Bacteria; phylum Pseudomonadota; class Alphaproteobacteria; order Rhizobiales; family Xanthobacteraceae; genus Pseudolabrys. The sequence goes on from CAWHFS010000002.1 coordinate 2,372,428, forward strand.
AGCTCATGCGTACGGGGCCGGAGGCCTACGCGTCCAAACACGGCAGCAGCGAATCCGACCAGATTGCCGATTTGGTCGGGCGCCTCAACCACCGGCTCGACCCCGACGCGTTACGGCCGATCGTGCCACCGGCGGCCCCGGCTCAGCCTGCCGTGGTGAATCCCCAGCTGCCGCCAAGCCTCGATCGTGCTGTTGCCGAATTTTCTGCACGCCAGCGCGCGCTCAATGGCGACCCTGCAACGGCGCGACCACCATCGCCACTGGTTTCGCCACCTGCATCAATTCCAGCGCCACCGCCCCCGCGCGTTCCCGCGACCGCTCCCTCCAGGAAGACACCGCGGGAATCGCCTCCGGCGCAGAATTTGTCCGGGCTTGAGCACCAGCTTCGGAACATCACCAGTCAGATTGAAACATTGCGCACGCCCAGCATTGAGCGCGCGATCAACGCCTTGCGCGATGAGCTGGTCGAAATCGGGCATTCGCTCAATGAGGCGATGCCGCGCCAGACCCTCGATGCCATCGAAAAGCAAATTCAGAACTCTCAGCCGGCGGATCGTCGAAGGCCGGCAGGCAGGCGCCGACGGCAGCGCACTGGCCGGTATCGAGCGCTGCCTGGTCGAAGTGCGTGATGCGTTGCGCGACCTCACTCCGGCGGAAAATCTGGTCGGCTACAATGAGGCTATTGCCGACGTAGCGCGCAAGATCGATCTCATTGTTGCCCAGAGAAATCCCGAAAGCTTCGCCCAGCTCGAGAACGCGATTACAGCGTTGCGCAGCATGGCAGGCAACATCGCCTCCAATGAGGCGGTCGACAGTCTTGCCGCACATGTACAGGAGCTCAGCGAAAAGATCGACCACATTGCCCTTGCTGGAGCCGGCGATGACACGCTCACCAGCCTCGAGCAACGGATCGCAACGCTGTCCGATGTGCTGACCGAGCGGACGCAAAATGACACCGCGGTCCCGTCCCGGATAGAAGCGCTTGTGGAATCGCTCGCCACCAAGATCGATCGGATCGAGAACTTGCGTGACAACAATGTCGCGGTCGGCCACCTCGAGGATCGCATCGTCAGCCTGGTGGAGAGGCTGGATGCATCCGATTCCCGCGTGGGCCATCTGGAGGCAATCGAACGCGGGCTTGCCGATCTTCTGATCACGATCGAAGACCTGAAACCGAACAAGTTCGACTTGCGCGCCAATGGCGCGCCGTCGGGCATCGAAGAGTTGAAGAACGACATTGCCCGAACCCATGACGTGCTCGAAGCGCTTCACTCGATGCTCGCCGTCGTGGTCAACCGCCTCACCACGATCGAACGGGATATTCGCAGCGAAGCGCACGCTCGTGCTGTCTCCGATGAGACTTTACCCGACCATCCGTTCGGCAAGCCCCAGCCAGCCGAGAATGCACTGCTCAAACTGTCGCAGACGCCGCCGGCCACGCCCGCCCAGATTCGCGAACCTGAAACGATCGCACAACCGCTGGACCCATCGCCCATGCGCCTGTCGGGAACCAACCGGCCGCCGATCGATCCCAACCTGCCTCCCGACCAGCCGCTCGAGCCCGGTTCCGGGACGCCGCACTTGCGCAGCATCCAGGCCGCGCGCATTGCCGCGTCGGAAGCGGATCTCGGCGGGACACACCCGGCAATTGCGGGTCAACCTGGCGCCAAGTCCAGTTTCATTGCCGCCGCCCGACGCGCAGCGCAAACGGCTGGGCAGCAACCCGGCGCCAGGGCATCGCGCACCGGAATAGCTCAGACAAGCAAGGGAGGCCGCTCACCCCTGCGCATGAAAATGGTGAGAGGGGTCAAGTCCCTGTTCATCGCCGCGAGCGTGATTGCCTGCGTGATCGGATCGATCCAGATCCTCGGCCCTATCCTCGAACGCGGCCATATGCCCTCCACCAAAACCGCGAAAATCCCCCACGCGGTGATGCTTACGTCCGACCCGGAGGCTGACAACAATGCGGTCACGGCTGCAGCCGAACCAAAGACGGAAGTACCCGGCATGCCGGAAACGTCGACCGGCAGCGCGGTCAACATTCTCGAACCGCAACAACAATCGGGAGACATCCCGGTCGTACCACCGGCGGGAAATCTCGCGGCCGGGGCCCCGCCAAATTCGAGCAAGGCGGCGCAAGAATTGCCGTCGCTGCTGAACCCTCCGATGCTGGGGACAAAACGTGACGTTACCGGCTCAATTCCGCGCGCTCCGGCTAATGGTGGTCCTGCACCAGCCCAATCGACGCGCGCACCCCAACAACAGCCGGATGAATTACCGGAGGCCATTGGCGGGACACAGCTGCGGAGCGCCGCGAGCTCCGGCGACGCTGCCGCTGCCTATGAAATCGCGGCTCGCTATGCGGCCGGGCGGGGCGTCCCGGCAAACATGGAGGAGGCGGCACGCTGGTTCGAGCGTGCGGCCAGCAAGGGGTTAGTGCCGGCGCAGTTCCGATACGCCAGCATGCTTGAGAAAGGGGTAGGCGTTAAGAAGAACCTCAACCAGGCGCGCCGGCTCTATATCGCCGCGGCCGCCAAGGGGAACGCCAAGGCGATGCATAATCTCGCCGTACTCTATGCGGAAGGCATCGACGGCAAGCCGGATTACCCCACGGCCGCGAAATGGTTCCGCAAGGCAGCAGACCTGGGGATTTCCGACAGCCAATACAATCTCGGTATCCTGACCGCGCGAGGGCTGGGGCTCGAAGCCAACATGGCCGACTCCTACAAGTGGTTCGCGCTCGCCGCCGCCCATGGCGACCACGAGGCGGCCAAGAAGCGCGACGAAGTCGCAGCCCACTTGGACGCCAAGGCGCTCGCCGCTGCCAAGCAGGCCGCCGCAACCTTCAAGCCGGTCCCACAGCCGGAAGAGGCGGTCAAAGTCCCGGTACCGGCGGGCGGCTGGGATCACGCCACGGCCGTGCCGGCTTCCAAACCAAAACCGCGACAGACCGCGGGCCCGCTGGCGCTTGACACATTCACCATGGGAAAACGGTGAACAAGCGCGGGCTGTCATCCAAACACGTGCCCGCGCGCGCATTCAACGCTAAGATCACTTTGACCGACGGCTCAGAGTCGCTGCCCGATCCGCAAGGCGCGGGGTTGACCGCAAGGTAAACCGCCCGCCGGCCCGGACCGGTCAAGTGGCATTTCGGCCGCGAACCGGACGGCGCCAGCCTTGCAGATCTATCTTCCGATCGCCGACCTGCCCGTGAACGTTTTCCTCGTTTTGGGGATGGGAATCGCGGTCGGCTTCATCTCCGGCATGTTCGGCATTGGCGGCGGCTTCCTGATGACGCCGTTGTTGATCTTCATCGGCGTATCACCGGCGGTCGCGGTGGCAAGCGTGACCAGCCACATCGCTGCGTCATCCTTCTCGGGCGCGATCAACTATTGGCGCCGGCGCACAATCGATATTGCGCTCGCCATGATGCTGCTCAGCGCCGGTATTATCGGCACTGCGGTCGGCGTGTGGTTATTCACCGAATTGCGCGCCGTCGATCAGCTCGACCTGATGATCGGCCTCTCCTACGTAACCCTGCTCACGACGGTCGGCGCCGCCATGATTTACGAAAGCTTGCGTGCAGTAGTGCGCGCGCATCACGGTGGTCCGGCCACCATTCGCCGGCCGGGCAGCCATAACTGGATCCACGGACTGCCGTTCAAGCTGCGGTTCAAGCGTTCGAAGATTTACGTGTCGGCGATTCCCGTGTGGGTCATCGGATTTTTCATTGGCTTCATCGGCGCGGTTATGGGCATTGGCGGCGCCTTCATTCTGGTACCGATGCTCATCTACGTCTTGCGCGTGCCGACCGCGACCGTCATAGGAACCTCGATGGTGCTCACGTTGATCACCATGGCGTCGGCAACGGTGATGCACGCAGCTACCAATCATCTGGTCGACGCTTTGCTGGCTTTGATTCTCATGGTCGGTGGCGTTATCGGCGCGCAATTCGGCGTCCGCACTGGGCAGAAGATGCGTGGCGAACGCCTGCGCCTGTTGCTCGGCTTGCTGGTTTTCGCAGTCGGCCTGCGTTTTGCGTATGAGCTGGTAATTCAGCCGGCCGATCTCTACTCGATACGTCAGGTCAGGGCCGGATGATGAGACAGACTGCGCTCATCGTCGCATTGACGCTGACGGCCATGAGCGCCGGCCCGGCGACCGCAGAGCGCCTGGTCGTGTCGCTGTCGAATCATCGCGTGGCGATCACCTCCAATTTCGTCGGCGAGGATCTGGTACTGTTCGGCACTATCGAACCCGAATCGGGCACGACCGCATTGCGCCCCAGCTACGATCTCGTCGTCACCGTGACGGGACCACGGCAGACGATCCGGACGCGCCGCAAGCAGCGCGTGCTCGGCATCTGGGTCAATGTCGACTCGCGCGAATTCGTGCGGGTTCCATCCTATCTGGCCGTCCTGAGCAATCGCCCGGTCGCTGACATCGCCACGCAGGAAACCCTGCGACGCCTGCAAATGGGACTCGGAAATTTCCTGCTGCCGCAACGCATCGGTCCGGACATCGCAGATACCGTGCGCGACGATCCGTTCAGGGTCGCGTTCGTGCGGCTGGAAAGTCAACATGGACTCTATCGCGAATCCCCGACGGCCGTGACCTACCTGACGCCGGCCGTGTTCCGCACCGCCATTCCGCTTCCCGCCGAAGCGCCGATCGGGAATTATGCAATTGACGTCAAGCTGTTCGCCGGTGGCGAAATGATTGCGCGCACTAACTCGGCGCTGGAGGTAACCAAGACCGGCTTCGAGCAGTATGTCGCCGACGCAGCGCGCTACCACGGCCTGCTGTACGGCATTGCGACCACGCTGATGGCACTGATCACCGGCTGGCTTGCGAGCGTCGTATTCCGGCGGGACTAGCGCCCACACTAGCCAGGCAAACAACGTTTGGCCGCGAACGTATAGAGCCTGCCCTCGCCCAGCAAATGCGCGGTGAATGCAAGCGTGCCAAACAGATCGGCAAATGCTGCGTCTCTTACATTGAGTCCACCGGTGAAGGCCCCGAACGCCGGCATCACCATGCGCCTGGTGTCCGCTGCAAAACAGCGGCGGCTGACGGCCCGGCCGCGACGCGCGACGCGCGCGACCGGATGCAGGTGGCCCGCGACTTCCCCTTCGGCGCCGCTCGGCAGATGGCGGAATGTCAGACTGCCCAGAACAAGTGCCTCCCGATATGCGCCGCCAATGTTTGATGCGGGTTCCGGATCATGATTCCCGGTAATCCAGATCCAGTCGCGCCCGCGCTGAAGTTTCAGCAGATTGTCGCGGTCTTCGGCGCCGAGCCTCGCCGGACCCTCCACGTCATGGAAGCTGTCGCCGAGCGCCACGACGCAGCGCGGCGCATAGCGTGCAATCAGATGAGTCAGCCGCCCCAGTGTCACCGCGCTGTCATAGGGCGGCAGCAGCATGCCTCGCGTCGCGAAGCTTGAGCCTTTTTCCAGATGCAGATCGGCGACAGTGAGCAGGCCCTGCTCCGGCCAATAGAGCACCCCGTCAGGATCGGCGATCAGCGAAACGCCATTGAGAACCAGTGTGCAATCCGCTGGTCCCCGCCCAAGCGGAGATCCATCTTCGCCCGGATTTCCGCTTGCGTGGGATCGTGCGAAAAAAAACGTCACTTCATCGCCTCCTTCACCAACTCGTCGGCGGCTTCGGCCAGAAGCGAATCCGCGGCCTCGCCATAGACGGTCTCCCGCCCGATCTCCAGCAACACCGGAACCGCCAGTGGCGAAACATGATCGAGCGCTTTATGGACAATTCGGCCCTGGATGCGCGAGAGCATTTCGCCGAGCCGTTTAATGTCGAGCAGGCCGGTGGCCGCATCCGCGCGCGCCGCGCGCAACAGAATGTGGTCACCTTGGTGCTTGCGCAGCACGTCATAGACGAGGTCTGTCGAGATTGTGAGCTGACGGCGCGACTTCTCCTCGCCGGGAAAGCGCCGCTCGATCAGCCCGGCGATGATCGCGCAGTTGCGGAACGTGCGTTTCATCAGCGCCGATTCGGCTAGCCAGGCTTCGAGGTCATCGCCCAGCATGTCCTGATCGAATAGCTGCCCAAGCGAGATATCGCCGCGCACGATCCGCAGGGCAACATCGCCGACACCCCAGACCGCCAGCGCATATTCATTGGCGACAAAGCCAAGCGGCTTCAGGCGGGCGCGTTCGAGACGGCGGGTGAGCAGCATCCCGAGCGTCTGGTGCGCAAGTCGACCCTCAAACGGATAGCAAACCAGATAGTATTTCGCGGCGCGCGGGAATGTCTCGACCAACAGATCGCCAGGATTCGGCAGCAGCGAACGCCATTCCTGGATTTCCAGCCACTCGCGCACCTGTGTGGGCAGCGCACGCCAGGCTCCCGGGCTCGCGAGTAACGCGCGCACACGCGCAGCCAGATAGGTCGAGAGCGGAAACTTTCCGCCCTCATATGCGGGCACCTTCGGATCGGTGGCGCTCGAACGCGAGACATAGACCTCGTCCTCAACCAGCGCCTCGTATTTCAGGATTTCGCCGGCAAAAACAAACGTGTCATTTGGCGTCAATGTTTCGATGAAATATTCCTCGACCTCGCCCAGCAGCCTCCCGCCGCGTGGAATGAAAGCGCCCGACGCGCGCGAGCGCACTAGCCGAACCTTGAGCATGTCGGCCTCCACGATCGTTCCGACATTCATACGGTAGCGCTGCGACACGCTCGGGTGGGTAATACGCCAGCGGCCGTCCTTGCCCTGGCGAATCTTGGCAAAACGCTCATAGGCCTTCAGCGCGTAACCGCCGGTGGCAACAAAATCGACCGCGGCGTCGAAATCGGATCGCAACAGCCCGATGTAAGGTGCGGCAGAACAAACCTCGTCATAGAGCTCGTCGGAGAAAAATGGCGCACCGCAGGCGCGCCCGAGAATGTGCTGCGCCAGCACGTCGAGCGCACCGGTGCGCAGCGGCGGCGTGTCCTGGGCGTTCTCGGCAACGGCGTCAATGGCAGCGCGGCATTCGAGCACCTCGAAGCGATTGGCCGGCACCAGCACCGCCTGTGACGGCTCATCGAGCCTGTGATTGGAGCGGCCTATTCTTTGCAGCAGGCGCGAAGCCCCCTTGGGCGCCCCGACATTGATGACCAGATCGACATCGCCCCAGTCGACGCCGAGGTCGAGCGAGGACGTGCACACCACTGCTCGTAATTTCCCCGCAACCATGGCGTCCTCGACCTTGCGGCGCTGGGCGACGTCGAGCGAGCCGTGATGGAGTGCGATCGCGAGATTGTCGTCGTTCACGCGCCAAAGTTCCTGGAACAGGAACTCGGCCTGGCTTCGGGTATTGACGAAAACCAGCGTGGTCTTGTGACGCTTGACCAACGCATAGATTTCGCCGAGCGCATGGCGCGCCGAATGACCGGCCCAGGGCAGATGTTCCTCCGTGTCGAGCATGCCGACGCGCGGCTGCGCGCCGGCATCCGCCACCACCAGATCAGCCCGCGCCTCGCCTTGCGGCGGCTGCGGCACTAGATAGCGGCAAAGATCGCCGGGCTCGGCCACGGTCGCCGACAGGCCGACCGTGGTGAGGTGCGGTGCCAGCGCGAACAGCCGTGCCAGGCCGAGCGACAAAAGGTCACCGCGCTTGGAGGTGACCAATGAATGCAGTTCGTCCAGCACCACGCGGCGCAGCGTTCCGAACAGATACGGCGCATCGGCGGTCGCGAGCAGCAATGCCAATTGTTCCGGTGTGGTAAGCAGGATGTCGGGCGGATAACGCCGCTGGCGCTGGCGCCTGGAGGCCGGCGTATCACCGGTACGCGTTTCCAGCCGCACCGGCAACCCCATCTCCTTGACCGGGATCTCCAGGTTGCGAGCAATGTCCACCGCCAACGCTTTCAGTGGCGAAATATAAAGCGTATGCAGGCCTTGCGATTGCCTGACGTCGCGGCCGGTCGAGACCGGACGGCGCGGCGGCGCCGCGGCCTGATGCAACTCCACCAGAGTCGGGAGAAAGCCGGCCAGCGTCTTGCCGCCGCCGGTCGGCGCGATCAGCAGCACCGAACGCTGCGCGCGCGCTTTCGCCAGTAGCTCGAGCTGATGGGTGCGCGGCGTCCAGCCGCGGCCGGCAAACCAGCGGGCAAACATCTCTGGCAGCAGCGGGCTTTCTCCGACCCGGTCGCGCGCGGTTGCAGGTTCCATTGGCTGAGTCTAAGCCATATCTGAAAGGCGCGCCCGGCAATCGTGCCAGGATGGCGCGGCTTTGATGGAGAGGCGGCCCATGAGCAACGACACTGTCAGCAAGATCTTCGGCGGTTCGCCGCTGGGGGTGCTGTTCCGTCTTGTGCTGGTGTCGATCCTGGTCGGCGTCATTCTGTCCGCAATCGGGCTCGACCCGTTCGACATCATCCACAGTATCGAGCGGCTGTTCCGCACCATCTGGAATATGGGTTTCGACGCGGTCCGCTGGCTGTGGCGATATTTCCTGTTGGGCGCCGTGATCGTAATCCCGATCTGGCTGATCATGCGGATCGTCAACGCGCCGCGCGGAAAATAGGTTATCCCGGCCAGCTTTCGGCCGTGATATCGGCGGCATCCACACCCACCATTGCGCTCAGGGAGTCTCGGTGGCCGCGCTTGAGCGCGGCCAGCAGGTCCACCTTGATCTCGGACACAGTCGCGATGCCGCGGAATACCAGGCCGGTATAGAGTTGCAGCAATGTTGCTCCAGCCTTGACCTTGGCGATCGCGGTCGGGCCGGAGTCGATGCCGCCGACACCGATCAGCGGAAAGGCCCCCTCCGCGCGCACGAAGGTCTCTGCCAGCATGCGGGTCGCGAGTTTGAACAGCGGGCGGCCGGACAGTCCACCGGCTTCCTTGGCCTTGTCGCGCTCGCGCAGCGCATTCGGCCGAACAATCGTGGTATTGCCGACGATCATGCCGTCAAGGCGGTGCTTGCGCGCAACTCCGACCACATCGTCGAGATCGGCAAGCGTGAGATCCGGCGCGATCTTGAGCAGCACCGGCGTCGGGCCGCTGCGCGCGCGAGCCCGTTCTCGCGCATCGACGACGCGCGCAAGCAGGTCGTCGAGCGCCTTGGCCTGCTGGAGGTCACGCAAGCCGGGCGTGTTGGGGGAGGAGACGTTGACGGTGAAATAGCTCGCGACCGGAGCGAAGGTTTCGATCAGCCGAGCATAATCTTCGGCACGATCGGGCGAATCGCGGTTGGCGCCGATGTTGACTCCGACAATGCCACCCTGGTTGCTGCGCGCGGTCAGCCGCGCCAACACCACGGCCGCGCCCTCGTTATTGAAGCCAAGCCGGTTGATCACGCCCTCATCGGATTCGAGGCGGAACAGGCGCGGTCGCGGATTGCCGATCTGCGCGCGCGGTGTCACCGTACCAACTTCCACAAAACCAAAACCGAGGCGAAGCAGCGCATCCGGCGCTTGTGCGTTCTTGTCGAAGCCGGCGGCAAGCCCAACCGGGTTCGGAAAATTGAGCCCGAATGCACGGACCGACAGTTCGGGCGGCTCGGGCGCCGGTCGCGCGCACGGGACAAAGCGCAAGGCCCTGATCGCCAAGGCGTGCGCATCCTCCGGATCGAGAGCCCGCATCAGCGGGCGAGACAGGCGATCGATGAGACCGAACACCAAATGCGGCTCCGGGTTGCGACATCTTGTTGGTGCGTGATCTTTTCCGAACACTAGTACCCAATTTTCGGGATCACGCGCCAACGACCCTATCGGCGGGCCATAGGCTTATTCAAGGCAAGCATTCATGAAACTATTGCAGGGTGGGGGCAACTCAAGGCTATAATTCCTATAGTCTGGATAAGATTCATAATAATAGCATGTGAGGCCCGCGTGGCGTCTATGTTGACGCATAATCAGATCTGGAGCGCCCTCGACCGATTGGCCGCGCGCGCCAAACTGTCGCCCTCCGGGCTCGCCAAGAAAGCGGGCCTCGACCCGACCACGTTCAACAAGTCCAAGCGTGTCACGCCGGAAGGCCGGCCGCGCTGGCCTTCGACCGAGTCGGTTGCCAAAGCGCTGCAGGCCACCGGCACGAAAGTTGACGCCTTCGTCAATCTGATCACCGACGGCGGCAAGCCGGCGATCCAGAACGTGCCGTTGATCGGATTCGCGGAAGCCGGCGCCGGTGGCTATTTCGATGACGGCGGATTCCCGGTCGGCAAGGGCTGGGAGGAGATCGCATTCCCCTCGGTGACCGACGAGCACGCCTATGCGCTGGAAATCTCCGGTGACTCGATGAAACCGGCATATCGTGACGGCGACGTCATCGTGGTCTCGCCGGCCGCACCTGTGCGCCGCGGCGACCGCGTGGTGGTCAAGACCAGGGACGGCGAAGTGATGGTTAAGGAGCTTCGCCGCAAGACCGGCAAGAGCATCGAACTCAAATCGCTCAATGCCGAGCACCGAGATCGTACGCTGCCGATGTCCGACATCGTATGGGTCGCGCGCATCGTCTGGGCGAGTCAGTAGCATCATCACTCCGTTCGTCGTGCCTAGTACCTGCCGATCCATCTACCGTCGAGGGTCTTCATGATTCGAGGCACCACCGTTCACCCGATCACCTGCGCATACTGCAGCGACGTGCTGCAGAAGCAATTCGACCGGCGACGCTTCCTCAAACTGACGGTGCGTGCCGGACTTTTCGCCGCAATTCCTTCTATCGCTCTCGGCGCCGAAGGAAATTACGAAGCCATGTTGCTCACCTGCATTGACCCGCGCTTTCCCGAACCGACCATCAGATACATGCAAAACCGTCATATGGTCGGCAAGTACAGCCAGTTTGCATTCGCCGGAGCTTCCATCGGTGTGGTCGCGCCGGCATTCAAAACCTGGGAAGCGGCATTCTGGGACAATCTCGCAACATCAATCGAAATTCACCACATTGCAAAGGTCATTGCGATGAATCATCGCGACTGTGGTGCAGCCAAGATTGCCTATGGTGAGGAAAAAGTCGCAAATCCGCATATCGAGACCGCAACCCACAAAGCGGCATTGACCGAATTCCGCCGCCAGGTCGGCGAACGATACCCGGCACTTGCGGTCGAGACCGGCCTGATGGCGCTCGACGGCACCGTGGAGATGTTCAGCTAGGCACTGCGCGCAAGCGCGCCGTCGATCATGTCGACTGTATTCTGCAAGCCGTAGACCGCTACAAACGAGCCAAAGCGCGGGCCTTTTTCCTGGCCGAGCAGTACCTGGTAAAGCATGTTGAACCAGTCGAGGGAGACGCCCGGCTTTCCGTCCTTGGCTTTCTTCTTCTGGTCGAGGAATGGCTCGCGCCGGCCGACTTCATAGACCACGTTCTGGATATCTTCCGCGCTGGCATGGGCCGGCAATTGCGAGAGCGCGTCGCGCAGGTCAATCAGGGCGGCGCGTTCAGCGTCGGTCGGATGGCGGAATTTCTTTTCCGGAAGCACGAAGTCGCGGAAATAGTGAATGGCATACTCGACCTGCGCCTTGAGTTCCGGATGCGTCTGCGGCGTGACGCCCGGCCTGTAGCGCCCGATGAACCCCCACAACGTCTCCGCGTTCTCGGCGTTCGAGGACGATACCAGCGTGAGCAGCATGGAGAACGTAACCGGCATTTCAACCTTGGGCGGATTTCCGGAATGGATGTGCCAGACCGGATTCGACAATCGCTGGCGCACATCCTGGCGCTCATAGCCGTCGAGAAACTGCTGATACTCATCCACGGTGCGCGGAATGACGTCGAAGTAGAGGCGCTTTGCCGCCTTCGGTTCGCGATACATGAAGAGGGAAAGGCTTTCCGGGCTGGCATAGCGCAGCCATTCATCGATCGTGAGACCGTTACCCTTCGACTTGGAAATTTTCTGTCCATTCTCGTCGAGAAAGAGCTCGTAGTTGAATCCTTCCGGCGCAGTGCCGCCAAGCGCGCGGCAGATTTCGCCCGACAGTTTCACTGAATCGATCAGATCCTTGCCGGCCATCTCATAGTCCACACCAAGCGCCACCCAGCGCATGGCCCAGTCCGGCTTCCATTGCAGCTTGCAGCGGCCGCCGGCAACCGGCGTCGTGACCGGCTTCTTGCTGTCGGGATCTTCGTAGGTGATGGTACCGGCCTTGGCGTCATGAGCCGTCACCGGCACCTGCAGCACAATGCCGGTGTTCGGGTCGATTGGCAGGAACGGTGAATACGTGGACGCCCTTTCCTCGCGCAGGCTCGGCAACATGATTGCCATCACCTGATCGAATCGCTCCAGCATCTTGCGCAGAGCGCCATCGAATCGGCCCGATGTGTAGCAATCCGTCGATGACATGAATTCATAGTCGAAACCGAAGTGGTCGAGGAAGGCACGCAAGCGGGCGTTGTTGTGCTCGCCGAAGCTTGGATGCGTGCCAAACGGATCCGGCACCCTGGTGAGAGGCTTGCCAAGATGTTGTTCCAGCATCTCCTTGTTCGGAACGTTGTCCGGCACCTTGCGCAAGCCATCCATGTCGTCGGAAAAGGCTATGAGCCGGGTCTTCACCTTGTCATCGGTCAGCACGCGGAAGGCGTGGCGCACCATGGTGGTACGTGCCACCTCCCCGAAGGTACCAATATGCGGCAGGCCCGACGGACCGTAGCCGGTCTCGAAAATCACCTCGTCTTTTGGATGTTTCTTCAGCCGGTGAACGATCTTGCGTGCTTCCTCGAACGGCCAGGCGTTCGATTGCTCGGCAACGTCGCGTAACGAAGCGGCAGTTTCTGTGACGGGCATAATGGTCTCCGGAGCGCGGACAGTAGGAATCCGGGGACCGCACGTCAAATTCAAATCCCGCTCTCTGCGCAATGGGGCAGCGATCAAAATGTCAGAATGGGCTGATCGGGAAATAACGCAGCCACAGGTCGGTGAAGCGGCCCTTCTCCCACAGCTGGAACAGCGCCCAGTTGAACGCCTGCCGCAACAGCTCATTGCCGCGGCGAACCGCAATGCCGACGCCTTCACCGAAGAAACGACTTTCCAGATAAGGACCGCCGCGGAATTCGCAGCAGTTACCTGAATCCGTCCCGTTGAGCCAAAAGGAGAGCGAAATGCCGTCGCCAAACAGCAGATCAACTTCACCGCGGCGCAGTGCCGCGCGCGCCGCGTCGTCATTCGGATAAGTATGCAGCTCGGCTTCTGTGAACAAGGTCTTGAGATAGGCTTCATGCGCCGTCCCGGCGACCACGCCGATCTTGCGCCCTTCCAGCGCCTGCGGCCGCACGTCGTCGATGTCAACGTCGCGGCGCGACACGAATCGCGCCGGCGTGCGGTAATAGGGATTGCTGAAATCGACCTGTCTGCGCATTTCCGCCGTCTCTGCGATCGACGCGATGATCGCGTCGCCCTGGTTCTTGTTCAGCGCGTCGATCAGGGTGTCAAAGCGGCGCATCTGAATCGTACAGGGGACCTTGATCTCCTCACAGATCAACCGCGCCAAATCGACATTGAGGCCGGCGGGTGCCCCATCGGGCCCGGCAAAGTCGAATGGCGGGTAGTTGGTTTCGGTGAGAAAGCGGATGATCGTAATGCGCGTGAGGTCCGGCCGCTCCGGACGCCGGCGTGGATCCCAGAACCCGGGCACCGCCATAGTATCGGCCGGCGGTTTCACCGTCGCAGGTGCAGGAGACGCGCCTTGCGGTGGATTGGCCGGCTGCGCGCCTGCCCCTGCAATCGTGACTGCAGCAAGAAGGGCGGCGGCGGCGGCCCTTGCGCCGCCGCTCACGTACCGACCACAGCTTCGATTCATTCGCCGGCCTCAGCCTAAGGTGAGAAATCGCGGCGACCATAGCATCGCAATTGCGGCGGGCCAGTCATATTCATGCCTGGCCGTGCCAAGCTCAGGCGCTGGTCAGATGCTTCTCGATCTCATGCACCGGCAGCTTGACAAAGTCCTTGTCGACTTCGGCGCGCACCGCCCCGCGCAAGGCCTGGCTGTAGGCAGGACGGATCATGCCGAGCGCGCGCGGCGGCGCAACAACGATCATCGATCTGGCCTTGCCGGCGACAACAGCGGCGTCGAGCCGCCGGGCGAGGTTAATGAGAAAGGTTCGTTCGGCCTGATCGTGCCAATCGGTCTGCTCGACGGTGCTGCGGCTATTGCCAGTCGGACTGTAGGCCCGGCCCGGCGCGTCGGTGCCGAGCGCGTGGGTCGGGAGGTCCTTTTGCTCGAACACTTCGAGCGTCTTGAGATTGGGAAACTTGATATCGCCGGCATTCTCCAGCACGAGCGCCTTGGCGCCGTCGCAAACAACCACCCACTCGCCGTGACGGATCAATAATTCGGACATGGAACAACCTCCTGACTTGTTGATAAATATAGGATAGTCACGAATCCCGGATCTTGTTCTGGATCAAATGCCGCAGCCGGTGGTTTTGTTGCGAATCTGCGGCTCAATTAGTGCCGTCAAGCAGCCTTCGGGCAATGACCTGAGCCTGGATTTCCGCAGCACCTTCGAAAATATTCAGGATGCGGGCATCGCACAGGATGCGCGAGGCCGGAAATTCCAGCGCGAAGCCGTTGCCGCCGTGGATCTGCACCGCATTGTCGGCGGCAGCCCAGGCCACGCGGGCGGCGAGCAGTTTCGCCATGCCGGCCTCCAGGTCGCAGCGACGGCCGGAATCCTTTTCACGCGCAGCATGGTAGGTGAGCTGCCGCGCTGTCATGATCTCCGCCGCCATCATTACGATCTTGTCGGCGACGCGTGGGAAACCGATGATAGGACCGCCGAACTGGACGCGGCTCTGCGCATATTCGAGTGCCTGCTCCATGGCTGCCTGCGCCACGCCGATCGCCCGCGCGGCAGTCTGGATGCGCGCGGATTCGAAAGTCTGCATGAGCTGCTTGAAGCCCTGCCCCTCGATGCCACCGAGAAGATTCTCCGCCTTCACCTCAAAACCGTCGAAGGCGATCTCGTATTCCTTCATGCCGCGATAGCCCAGCACCTCGATCTCGGTGCCGGTCATTCCAGCGACCGGAAACGGATTTTCGTCCGTGCCACGGGGCTTTTCCGCCAGCAACATCGATAATCCGCGATGACCGGATTCCTTCGGATTGGTCCGCACCAGCAGCGTCATCAAGTCGGCGCGTACCGGATGGGTGATCCAGGTCTTGTTGCCGTAAACCTTGTACACGTCACCCTCGCGCACGGCACGGGTCTTGATCGAGGCCAGATCTGAGCCGGTATTCGGTTCGGTGAATACCGCGGTCGGCAGCACCTCGCCCGACACGATTTTCGGCAACCATTTTGACTTCTGCTCGGCAGTACCGCTCCCGAGAATCAGTTCGGCAGCAATCTCCGAGCGCGTACCGAGCGAGCCGACCCCGATATAGCCCCGTGATAGTTCCTCGGAAACAACGCACATGGATTCCTTGCCGAGTCCCATGCCGCCGAAATCTTCCGGAATGGTGAGCCCGAAAACACCGAGTTCAGACATCTGACCGACAACCTCGAGCGGAATGTAACTGTTGGTGCGATGCCATGTTTGCGCATTGCCGATGACCTCGCTGTCGGCGAATTTGCGCATTTCCTCGCGGATCGATTCCAGCGTCTCGTCGAGACCGCATGCGCCTACCGTGGCGCCGTGGCCGGCGCGTATCAGCGCGATCAGGCACGCGCGCCGCTCTGCGGTATTACCGCCGGCGATCAGGGCCTCGACCGCCGGATTGATGCGGGCGCTCACTTGCGAGGCCGAGAGCCCGAGGTCGGCCGGCCGCACCATTTCGCCCTGACTCATCGGAATGCCGCCGACGACCTGCGCGAGATATTCGCCCAGCGCTATACGCACCAGGAGTTCTTCGATTTCGCCAAATGTACCGACGGCGGTCATACGTTCCGCGTAGGCCGCAAGCTGGCGCACCGCCTCAACGTAGGTGGCAAGCCAGGCCAGTCCGTGGGTGGCGCGCTGTTCACGGTCGATCAGACGGGTGGCGACCTGGCCGTCCTCCACGACCCGCCCACGCACCTTGGCCGTTGCATCAGCCAGCAGGGCATCGAGTGCGAAACTCGCCTCACGGGTCAGCTCAACCAGCTCGGGCTCAGACGCAGGGTGGGAGGCGGCGATCGACATGGGATCCTCTGGATACGGACAATCTGTGTTGCGCCGGCTGCGACCGTGACACTACGCGTGCACTGCACAAAAATCAAAGTCACAGGAGATTGACGGGTCTTTGCGGAGGTTTGGGAGGGGCCTCAACCTGAAATTGCGACAAAATTAACCAATTCAAGCTTTGATTACGCGGATACCACTGCGCAGCGCCTCATTCGTCCAGCCAGGCCCGAACTGCTTCCATGCGACTTAAAAATCTGTCCTTTCTGCTCGACATCCTGACGTTTCCATTCCGGTGGCTGGGCCGGCTATTGACGTCGTTTTCGGTTCGCACCCGTATCATCGCGCTGGCGCTTATTCCGGTCGCGGGATTTATTGCCAACGGACTCACATTTGTCTCCGGCGAACACGAAGTCGGCGCCACGTTCGAGAACTTCCAGAAATCCGCCACCCTTGCAGATGCGAGCCGCGACTTCAAAATCGCGATAGCGGCAATGCGAATTGCGTCCAAGGACTACGCAGCCGCACCGCACGTCACTCTGGTCACTGCCTTCGAAAGTTCGCAACAAAGCGCGAACAAGAGCCTCGACACAATCGAAGCAACGATCGATGGCATGCACGCCAGCGAAATCAAGGCGTTGCGCGCGCAGCTCGCCGAACTGAAGAACAATTTCGACAAGGTAGTCATCGAGCAGAAAACGCTCGGATACACCGACAAAGAAGGCCTGCGGGGAAGGCTTCGCGATGCCGGCAATGCCGTCGAACGTATCATCAACGAGAATATGAAGTGGCTGGCCGAGGCAGACGCGCAAAAGTTGATGATGGCATTGCTGATCATGAGGCATCACGAATCCGAGTATCGATTTGATCCGCGTGAGCTAACGCGGCAACTCTTCGTTGCTGGCTACAAGCAATTTACCGATATCTTCGCAAACATCGATGGCACGCCGACGATGAAGTCGAAGCTCGAAGATGAGGTGAAACTGTACGCCGACACATTCGCGC
The DNA here is from genome assembly GCA_963828695.1 of uncultured Alphaproteobacteria bacterium. GTDB lineage: Bacteria > Pseudomonadota > Alphaproteobacteria > Rhizobiales > Xanthobacteraceae > Pseudolabrys. The sequence continues at coordinate 2,389,478 of CAWHFS010000002.1, forward strand.
AATGGATCGAAGTTACCGAACGCGCGCAACCCCTGCGCTCGCTCATCGATATCGACAGCCAAAACATGCTGCCACGGGCCGACATGATCGTCTTTTCGGCGAATAGCGCGGCCGCCCGGGCAACCGATGCGCTTAACATCTCTCAAACCCGTACACGTAACGGAATCATTTCGGTTGGTATTGCCATGGTCGCGCTCGGCCTCGGCTTCAGCTGGTTGATCGGTCGAAGCATTACACGTCCGCTCAATGGCTTGGCCGCCGTGATGAAACGACTTGCCAATGGCGACACCACAGCGCGCATCCCCGCCACCCACGCGCGCGACGAGATTGGCGAAATGGCGCGGACTGTGATCGTGTTCCGCGACAACATGATCGAACGTGAAAGTCTCGCGGCTACCCAGGCGGAGGCGAGCCATGCCCAGGCGCAGCGCAGCGATACGATTTCGCTTACTATCGCGCAATTCAAACACTCGGTCGAAAGCGCGCTGGGCAAACTGCGTGGTGCCGCCATGAAGCTCGAAATGAGTTCGAGCGATCTCAACAAGGCCGCCGATACGGTATCGTCCGAAGCAAAAACCGCCGAGCAGCGCGCCACGGCTGCATCCGACAACGTGACCTCGGCCGCCAGTTCGGTCGAGGAACTCGCAGCCTCGATCGGCGAGATCGCCGCTCAGGCAGCAAAATCGACCGACGTCGCCGGGCGTGCGGTGTCGGAAGCCCAGCGTACGGTCGTCACCATGTCGGAGCTCGGCGGCGCCGCGACCCGTATCGGCGAGGTTGTCGGCCTGATCCAGGCGATCGCCGGGCAAACCAACCTGCTCGCCCTCAATGCGACAATCGAAGCGGCCCGTGCCGGGGAGTCCGGTAAGGGCTTCGCGGTGGTCGCGTCGGAAGTGAAATCGCTGGCCGGGCAAACTGCCAAGGCGACCGAAGAAATCGCGCAGCAGATCGGCTCGATCCAATCGGCAGCCGCGGACTCTGCGCAGGCGATCGAACAGGTCAACGCTATCATCCGCGAAATGTCGACAATCGCCACCATGGTGGCGGCGACGGTCGACCAGCAGAATTCCGCGGTCGCCACGATTGCTGAAGGCGTCAGCCGTGCTTCCGGCGAAGCACGCATCGGTGCCGAAGCGATGAGCCGGGTGGCCGGCGTCACCTCTGATGCCCGCTCTACCGCCTCCGACGTCAAGGATCTCGCCGACGCGGTCGCAGTCGAGGCTGAAAGCCTGGAAGCGGAAGTGCGGCAATTCCTCACGAACGTGCAAGCGGCCTGATCGGGCTGTTCCGAGACCCCTTGCAAAGCCCGCCGCGATAGCCGATCTCAAAGGACGGCCGATTGCGAGTGGGGCTCAGCGCATTGCGCACTCTCAAACTTTCGTTGCGGATCGCAGGCGACGCCTTCCGGCACTTCCTTGCCGACGACGGCTGGGCGATCGCTAGCCATATCGCATTGTCCACGCTGATGGCCCTGTTCCCGTTCCTGATCGTGGTGACTGCACTCGCCGGCTTTTTTTTCGGATCGAAGGAACTTGCTGACGAGGCCGCACGCCTCCTGCTGGAAGCCTGGCCAGCGCAGGTGGCCGGCCCGATTGCGACAGACATCACCGGCGTGCTGACCAATACCCGCGGCGACGTGCTCACCTTCGGTGTTTTGTTCGCTGTCTACTTTGCTTCGAGCGGAGTTGAGAGTTTACGCGTGGGTCTCAATCGCGCCTATGACGCGGAAGAGATGCGGCCTTGGTGGCTGTTACGGCTGGAATCGATCGTCTATGTGCTGGTTGGCGCAGTGGCGATTCTGGCGTTCTCATTCCTGGTAGTGCTGGCACCGCTGCTCTGGGAGAAACTCGTCCAATATGTGCCTGCAATCCAGCCCTTCGACAATCTGGTCACCATCGCACGCTACGCGATCGCTGCGTCGGTCCTGGTGTTCGCACTCGCGATCCTTCACGGTTTTCTTCCGGCCGGCCGGCGCAGCTTTGTCGAAATCGCGCCAGGGCTCATCGCCACTTTGCTCCTGTGGCTCATCAGCGGCGCCGCCTTCGGCCGCTATCTTGCAAGCTACGCCTTCGCCTACGTATCGATGTATGCGGGACTAGCTTCGGCCATGGTGGCGCTCGTGTTCCTGTATGTGTGCTCGTCGATCTTCATCTATGGCGGCGAATTGAATTCGGTGATTGCAAAGATGCGCAAAAAGCAGCGATAGAGCTTGCTGAGCTGCTCGCCCCCGCTCGCGCGCTAATGGTCTTGTGCAGGTGCCGCCGCCGAAATGCCGCCGTCGACTTCGCGAGGCGGCAGGATCAGGCGCCCGAAAATTGCAGTATTGTCTAAACTGCAAAATAAAGGTCGCATGATTTTTTCATGATCTTGCTCCATTTAGAATGCCGGATTTTCAGGGCTTTGCGGCCCTCCGGTAGGGCCACATATACAGCGTTTTAATTACAACGACGCCGGCAACCGACTCTCGCGCGGCACGGACAGCAGAAACAGAGGGCATCGGTTGGAATCGTCTCTTCAGTACAATCCGGCATTGGACGGGCTGCGCGCCATCGCCGCCATGCTGGTGGTCGCCGATCACTGCCGCGTTCCCGGATTCGACGCAGGTTTTTTCGGCGTCGATCTCTTCTTCGTACTGAGTGGATTCTTGATTACCCGGTTGCTGGTCGACGAATTCGATACACGGCGCCGAATCAACCTGCGCGGATTTTATCTACGCCGTTTCCTTCGGCTCTCGCCGCCCTTGCTGCTGATGCTCGCCGCTTATATTGCCTTCGCGCCTGGCGCCTGGCCGCAATTTAGCGCCTGGGCGCATATCCGCGACGCAGGACTGGCCGCATTTTATCTTTCCGACTACTCGCTGGTCTTCTGGCATCATCCGAAGTTCTTGTTGCATTCATGGTCGCTCGCAGTCGAAGAACATTTCTATCTTGTTTGGCCATTCGTCGTGCTCCTGCTGACGCGCATCGAGCTACGTTGGCGCATCGCACTTCTAATCGGTATCTATCTGCTCGCCACAGCGTGGCGCATATTCGAATACGAACGCCTCGACTGGAACACGACGTATTATCGTTTTGACACCCGGATGAGCGGGCTGGTTCTCGGCGCAATTCTCGCGATATGCCTCCCGCGCATCGGCCGGATTTCCGAAAAAACCGCCAATACCGCCGGCATTTTCGCATGTGTTGCGCTCTTCCCCTGCCTCGCGATGGGCTACTGGCACGTACCGGGGGGGTTGGTGTGGATGATAATTCTCGTGGAGATCGGCGCGGCCGCTTTGTTGATTGCGGCGTCGGTGCAAACCTCGTGGGTAAGTGCAATGCTGTCGGCGCCACCGCTTGTCGGTATCGGCGTCGTCTCTTACGGCGTGTATCTATGGCATTATCCCGCTGCCGCCTTTTTCCGCAGCCTGCTGCCCTGGTATCAGACCATGCCACTCGTTCTGACACTTGCTTTGGCCGCGGCTACCGTGAGCTACCTGGCGATGGAAAGGCCGCTGCAGCGATATCGCCGAAGCCTCAACTCGCGCTGGCGCGAGGTCGGCACGGAGGCCGAATTGGCAGGCGATGATCGCACGCCTGCGAGGATATCGGCTGCAACCACTGCCTTTTGACGCATGGCGATAGGCGCATCAGCCGGCGCCGGCCACTTCCTGCACATCCTCAAAACTTTTCAAGCCCGGCCGCGGCGCGTTCACAAACACCGCCATGTTGCCCGGCGGATGTTGGTTCTTCCACATTTTCATGTGGGCAAGCGGAATCTTGTCCCACTCAAATACCTCGCTCATGCAGGGATCGATGCGCTGCTCGAGCACAAAACGGTTGGCTTGCGAAGCCTGCTTCAGATGCGCGAAGTGCGAGCCCTGAATTCGCTTCTGCCGCATCCAGACGTAGCGCGCGTCGAATGTGAGATTGTAGCCGGTGGTGCCGGCGCAGAATACGACCATGCCGCCGCGTTTAACCACCATGCAGGACACTGGAAAGGTCTGCTCGCCCGGATGTTCGAAGACGATGTCGACGTCGCGTTTTCCCGTGATATCCCAAATCGCCTTGCCGAAACGACGCGCTTCTTTCGTCCAGTCATTGAATTCGGTGGAGTTCACCGGCGGCAGCTGGCCCCAGCACTTGAAGTCCTTGCGATTGATCACGCCCTTGGCACCGAGATTGACCACATACTCGGCTTTCGACTCATCGGAGATGATGCCGATGGCATTGGCACCGGAGGCAGCAACGAGCTGAATGCCGAACACGCCCAGTCCACCGGACGCACCCCACACCAGCACATTGTCGCCGGGCTTGAGTGTATGCGGTGGATGGCCGAATAACATCCGATACGCGGTCGCAAGCGTGAGCGTGTAACAAGCCGCCTCTTCCCAGGAGAGATGGTTTGGCTTGTGCATGAGCTGGCGCGACTGTACGCGGCAGAACTGCGCGAATGATCCATCCGGCGTTTCGTAACCCCAGATACGCTGCGAAGGCGAGAGTAGCGGATCGCCGCCATTGCAGTCTTCGTCGTCACCGTCGTCCTGATTGCAATGGACGATGACTTCGTCACCGACCTTCCATCGCTTGACCTTCTTGCCTACGGCCCAGACCACACCGGAAGCATCGGAGCCCGCGATATGGAACGGATGCTTGTGCACATCGAGGGTGGAGATTGGCTGGCCGAGGCCGGCCCACACGCCGTTGTAGTTGACGCCTCCAGCCATCACGAGGAGAAGAACTTCGTCCTCACCGATTGGCCAGGTGGGAACGACCTCGAGCTGCATCGACTTGTCCGGCGGACCGTGGCGTTCCTTGCGGATCACCCACGCATGCATCTTTTCGGGCACGTGGCCGAGCGGCGGGATTTCGCCAACGCCATAAAGATCCTTTAGTGGAGCAACGCTCCGCATCTGCGCGACGGCCGGCATCTGCTGTCTCCTCTCGCGTCAGTGTGACGCAACTTATGCTGCAGCGCAATAATAACGTTTGCCGCGGCCAATCGATCCGGCAAAAATCCCGGTTTTTAAGGGTTTTGCAATGCACCGGCCCTAGCTTGGGGCGGTGATGGCCGGTTCCGGCAGCCGAGGCGAGCCCTATATGTCCGAACAGATCATTCGTGACGCTCGCGTCGCCGATTCAACGGCGGCCTTGCCGTGGCTTGTCGCCGCGGGGATCTATGCCTTGCTCATCGTGCTCGCACCGCGGCTGCTCGCCGATCCGGACAGCTACTCGCATATCGCGCTGGGCCGTTGGATTCTGGACCATCATGCTGTTCCAACCGTCGATCCGTTTTCTCAAACCATGCGCGGCACGCCCTGGATCGCCTTCGAATGGCTGTCCGAGGTTCTCTATACCGGCGCCTTTTCAGCCGGCGGCTGGATTGCTGTCGCCGCGCTCGCGGCAGCCGCAGTAGCTGCTGCATTTGGCCAGCTGACACGGTTCCTGCTGCGATATTGGCAGCCGGTTCCCACGCTGATCGCTGTGCTGGTCGCGCTGGTGCTGGTCTCACCGCATATTCTGGCGCGCCCGCATATTTTGGCGCTGCCGCTGATGCTGACCTGGGTGGCCGGACTGATCCAGGCCGCGGACGAAAAGCGCGCACCGTCATGGTGGCTGTTGGCGCTCATGATTGTATGGGTCAACCTTCATGGCAGCTTCACATTCGGGCTTGCGATGATCGCGCCCGTCGCCTGCGATGCGCTCTGGTCTGCTCAGCCGTCCGAGCGTCGACGAACGGCGCAGTGGTGGATCTTGTTCGGAGTGCTTGCGCTCGCCGCCGCCTGCCTAAATCCGTACGGCCCGGAAATGATCCTTGTGACGTTTCGCACCGTCGCACTGGGCAAAGCGCTGGCGACGATCACCGAATGGCGGCCTCAGGATTTCAGTCACCTCGGCGGCTTCGAACTCATCATGCTGGCGGGGTTCGGTATCGCGCTATTCCGCGGCGTGAAATTGCCGCTGTGGCGAATTCTCATGGTGTTTGGCGTCCTGCATCTCAGTCTGTCGCAACAGCGGCATGCCGATCTGCTCGCAATGCTGGCTCCGCTGTTCCTTGCCCGTCCGCTCGCCGAGCAGTTCACCTCGATTGCCGCGCCACGTCTTGCCGCGGCGGCTCGATCAGGCGTATGGCTCCCACTTTCGGCCGGCCTGCTGCTGATTATCGTCACCGTCTTCTCGGTGACGCGTTATGACGTCGTACCCGCTGCCAAGATCACACCTGCGAATGCAATCAAATCGATCGACATCAGCAAGGCCGAAGCGATTCTCAACGACTACGACTTCGGTGGCTATCTCGACTTCGTCGGGATCGCGCCTTTCATCGATGGCAGGGGAGAAATCTATGGAGCGGACTTCGCGCTCCGCTATGCCCGCGCGCTGAGTCTTGAGGATCTGCCCGATTTTCTGCGATTGCTCGACCAATACCGAATCCAGACGACCCTGCTCGCGCCATCGACGCCGGCTGTCGCCTTGCTTGACCGCTTGCCCGAATGGCGGCGCGTGTATGCAGACAATGTAGCCGTGGTGCACCAGCGCCGGATGTCGCCGGGGCAGTAACCGACAGCAATCACACGGCAGAAATCTTGCGGACGTCGGCAGTACCGCCGGCGCCCTTTTCACCCCGCACAGTAGCCTGGCGGTCGAAGCCGACCTTTTCCGACAGAACGTAAAGCGGGCGCCGTTTCACTTCAGCGTGGATGCGGCCGATATAAAGACCGATGATACCGGTCATGATCATGTTGATGCCGGACAGGAACGACACGATGATAATTGTCGAGGCCCACCCGACCACCAAGTTGCTGTCGCCGGCCAGCCAGTCGATCAAGACGTATACACCATAGAAAACGGCGAAGGCAGAAATCGAAAAGCCACCCCAGATTGCCAGCCGCAGCGGTGCGTCGGAAAATCCGATGACGCCGTTTAGGGCAAGCCGCATCATCTTCCACAGGGGATACTTCGTTTCCCCGGCGAGCCGCGGCAAACGGTGGAACGCGACCTCGGTCTGACGGAACCCCAGCCAGGCGAACATGCCGCGGACAAACCGATCCTGTTCCGGCATAGCCCGGAACGCCTCGACGACCTTGCGATCAATCAGCCGGAAATCGCCGACGTCGCGCGGAATATCGACGGACGACAAGCGCCCGAGCAACTTGTAGAACGCGCTCGCACTCCAGCGCTTGAACCGGCCCTCGCCCTCGCGCGCCAACCGCCGGCCATATACGACCTGGTAGCCTTCTTTCCAGCGTTCGATCATCTGCCCGATGACTTCGGGCGGATCCTGCAAGTCGGCATCCATTACAATGACGGCGTCGCCGGCGGCCATGTCCATGCCGGCGGTAATGGCAATCTGATGGCCGAAGTTTCGCGACAGACCGAGATATCGATAACGCGGGTCGTCCTTCGCCTTCGCCTGCAAAATGATCGCGCTGCAATCCGTGCTGCCGTCGTCGACGAATATCGTTTCGGCCGCACCGTCGAGTTCCCCCATCAACGCGTCAAGGCGATTGAGCAGGATCGGCAGCACTGCCTGTTCGTTATAAACCGGGACGACGAAGCTGTAGCGCGGAGCGCCATCGGAATTCGAGACCATCGCAAGAACTCGGGCTGTGGTGATCGATTTCGACGTTAAGGCGCGGGTATTAAGGAAACTTTGTCGGTTGAGGCGGAATCGGACCCGCGGACGGGGCGCCGCGCCCAAAAACGTTATGTTGCACTGCAGCAAATCACCGGATAACCGCCATGGCCATTCACAATCAACCACAGGTGAGGTCGACGTCCTCGCCGCATTAATGTTCAATCTGCGCGATCCGCAGGCTCGCCGCCTGGGGCCAAGCCGCGGGTCTTCGGGAGAGCACGATGGGACTCGAAGGTCTGATCATCCTGATCATCGTCGGCGCGATCGCCGGTTGGCTCGCGGGCCAGATCGTCAAAGGAGTGGGCTTCGGCCTGGTCGGAAATATCGTCGTCGGCATCGTTGGCGCCTTCATCGGTGGCTTGCTGTTGCCGATGATCGGGTTGCAAATCGGCGGTGGCATCATTGCCGCTATCATCAATGCCACCATCGGCGCAGTGATCCTGCTGGTCATTATCGGTTTGGTGAAACGGGGCTGACGCCGCCGGCGCCGGCTCAAAATTTCACTGATCTGGCCTGGTCGAACGAGGCATTAGCCGCGGCCGGCCTCGTTGTTGCATTGCAGCAAGCCTTACGTCACACTGGCATGACAGGCGAGTGATGCGCGACAAAACCCAACGCGACAAGCCGTGGATATTCCGCACCTATGCCGGCCATTCGACGGCTGCGGATTCCAACGCGCTTTACCGGAAGAACCTGAGCAAGGGGCAGACCGGCCTCTCGGTCGCCTTCGATCTGCCGACCCAGACCGGCTACAACTCCGACCATGTGCTGGCCAAGGGTGAGGTCGGCAAGGTCGGCGTGCCGATCTGTCATCTGGGCGACATGCGCGCGCTGTTTGAGGGCATCCCGCTCGCCACGATGAACACTTCGATGACGATCAACGCCACCGCCGCATGGCTGATGGCGCTCTATATTGCAGTGGCCGACGAACAAGGCGCGCCGCGCGCGAGCCTGCAGGGCACCATCCAGAATGACATCATCAAGGAATACCTGTCGCGCGGCACTTACGTGTTTCCGCCCGCACCATCGATGCGGCTGATCAAAGACGTGATTCAGTTCACGACCAAAGAGATTCCAAAATGGAATCCGATCAATGTCTGTTCATATCATTTGCAAGAAGCGGGCGCGACGCCGGTGCAGGAACTCGCGTTTGCGCTTGCAACCGCCGTAGCCGTGTTGGACACGGTGAAGGCCTCGGGCCAGGTCGAACCGGAGAAATTCGGCGAGGTGGTCGGGCGAATTTCGTTTTTCGTCAACGCCGGCCTGCGTTTCGTTACCGAACTGTGCAAGATGCGCGCGTTCACCGAATTGTGGGATGAGATCACCCGCGAACGCTACGGCATCACCGATGCCAAGCAGCGGTTGTTCCGCTACGGCGTGCAGGTGAATTCGCTCGGATTGACCGAGCCGCAACCGGAAAACAATGTCGCACGCATTTTGATCGAGATGCTGGCGGTTACCCTGTCAAAAAACGCGCGCGCGCGCGCCGTTCAGTTGCCGGCGTGGAACGAGGCGCTCGGCCTGCCCCGGCCTTGGGACCAGCAATGGTCGCTACGCATGCAGCAGATTCTCGCCTATGAGACGGATTTGCTGGACTATGGCGATATTTTCGATGGCTCGGGCGAAATCACCCGCAAGGTGGATGAACTCAAGACCGAAGCGAAAGAGGAACTCAGGCGCATCGAGGAGATGGGCGGAGCGGTCGCCGCGGTTGATACCGGCTACATGAAGCAACAGCTTGTGGAATCCAACACCGCGCGGCTGGAAGCGATCGAGCGCGGCGAGCAGATCGTGGTCGGCGTCAACAAGTATCTGGAGAGCGAGCCCTCGCCGCTGGCAGACGCCGCCGACGCCATCCTGACCGTTTCCGAGGACGCCGAGCGCGGCCAGATCGAAAAGCTCAAAGCCTGGCGCAACTCACGCGACAACAATGCTGTAAAGACTGCGCTTGATGAACTCCGGCGCGCGGCATCCGGCAACGCCAATATCATGCCCGCGTCTATCGCCTGCGCGAAGGCCGGCGTCACCACGGGGGAATGGGGATGGACACTGCGCGAGGCATTCGGCGAATACCGTGCTCCCACCGGCGTCGGCCGCGCCATGCGCAACGATGTCGGCGGGCTCGACGATATCCGCGCCGATGTGGATCGTGTCTCGCGCAAGCTCGGCCGACGGCTGACGTTCCTGGTGGGTAAGCCCGGGCTCGACGGCCATTCCAACGGCGCGGAGCAAATTGCAGTACGTGCACGCGACGCCGGTATGCAGGTGGTCTACGAGGGAATCCGCCTGACGCCGGAGGAAATCGTCGATGCGGCGCGCAAGCAAAAAGCGCACGTGATCGGATTGTCGGTGCTTTCCGGCAGCCATCTGCCGTTGGTGCAGGACGTGGTCGGCCGCATGAAGGCGGCGGGCTTGCAGGTGCCGTTGGTCGTCGGCGGCATCATTCCGCCGGAAGACGCCACCGCACTGGAGAAATCGGGTGTCGCCGCCGTCTATACACCGAAGGATTTCGAATTGAACCGCATCATGTCCGACGTCGTTCGAATTGTCGAACGCGCGAATGGCGCGAGCAACGTCTGAGCTCCGTCCATTCCCGCACAAGGGGAAAACCTCAACCGCCTCTCAGACTGAACCCTCGTTTTCGTCGTGATGAGCGGTAACGGATTCCAGCGCTTGCGCCAGTTTGCCCGGGCTGATCGGCTTTACGAAGTAAGAATTCATGCCCGCAATGCGCGCAGCCTGCTCCTCGGCGCTGCCCGAACGGCCGGAAATGCCGATGACGGCCAACTGCCCGGCTTTGCCCGGCAATGCACGAATGCGGCGCGTGGCTTCAATCCCGTCGAGGCCAGGCAGCGTGACATCCATCAGCACCGCGTCGTATCCGCCGCGCGTCGCCGCCTCCACTACCGCCTCACCGGTCTCGACAAAATCGACGCGATGACCAAGTTCGGAGAGGATCGTGTTCATCACTACGCGGCCGTAAGGATTGTCCTCAGCGCACAGAATCGTGAGCGCCCGCGAGCGGCCCGCGGGCACGCCGCTCAGTTCAGTGGCCGGCGGCGCCTTCACGCGCTCGACCGGCACCTCGAGACGAAACGTGGTGCCGCGTCCCGGCTTGCTCAACACCGAAAGCTTTCCACCCATGACCCCGGCGATACGCTTGACGAAGCTCAACCCGAGGCCGGCGCCGCCATAACGGAGCGCGATCTGCTCGCTCGCTTGCACAAATGGACGAAACAATGTCTTGATCTCACGCGATGTCATTCCGATCCCGCTGTCAGTCACAGTAAAGACAAGACGCAGACGCATGCGGCCGATTGGCTGGGCAGCCGCAGTAAAAACAACCATGCCCTCTTGCGTGAATTTCACCGCATTGTCGGTCAGGTTCTCCAGCGCCGAGCGCACACGCAGCATGTCGCCGGCGACCATTGCCGGCAGATCAGCCGCGATGGCAATCTCGGCGATGATCCCTTTGTTTCCGGCCCTCGCTTTCAGCCCCTCGCCCACCGCCAGTGCCAGTTCGTGGGGTGCGAAAGTTTCCCGGCGCAACAGCAGGCCAGCGGCGTCGGCCTTGGCTGCATCGACGATCAGTGTGGTAAGGGCCGCCAAATGGTCGGCGCCACTTTTGATGGCCTTGGCCCACTCGCGCTCGCGTTTGCCGATGTCGGAGGAGGCCAGCAGTTCGGCCAGCGCAACGATGCCGGTCAGCGGCGTGCGAATGTCGTGCGCAATGCCGGCCAGCGCAGCTTCGACCGCACGTGCCGATGCCGCTCTTGGCGGGCGCGCATGCAATGCGCGGCCCCGCCGGCGCGGCCGTTTGCTGGCCTTGCGTTTCGCCATGCGTTTTCCGCCCCGAATTTCATGACAATGCCACGGAAGCTGCGTTCAATCGAGCCCGACCGCCCTGCGGATATCGCCTACGGCTGCGCCTCGGGCGCGCAGCTCGCGCAGTCCGGTGGCGGACGTCGATTTCGACACCTTCTTGCCGTCCTCGTCCATGATCAGGCGATGGTGATGATATTTGGGTTGCGGATGTCCGAGCAGTGTCTGAAGCAGGCGGTGCACACTGGTGGCATGAAACAGGTCGTGGCCGCGCACGACATCGCTGACGCCTTGCGCCGCATCGTCCACAACCACCGCCAGGTGATAACTGGCCGGCGCGTCCTTCCGCGCCAGAATCACGTCGCCCCAGACCTCAGGCTTGGCGGCAACTGTACCGGTTTCGCCGGTGGGGCCTGTGCCGGTCTCATGCCAAGTGAGCATACTGGTTCGTGCCAGCGCGGCAGCCATGTCGAGACGTAGCGCATAGGGCGTTCCGCTGTTCACAAGCCGGAGCCGGTCTGCGGCAGGCAGGCTTCTTCCATTGCCAGGATAAAGCGGCGCGCCATCGGGATCGCGCGGCCAGGGCCGCTGCTTCTCTTTCTCGGCCACGAGCGCGGCGATCTCCGCGCGACTTTCGAAGCTTGGATAGACCAGGTCCATGGCTTCGAGCCTGGCAAGTGCGAGGCGATAATCGTTCTCGTGATCGGACTGTCGCCATACCGGCTGCTCCCATGTCAGCCCAAGCCAGGCCAGATCCTCATAGATTGCCGCCTCGTATTCCGGCCGGCAGCGCGCCGCATCAATATCCTCGATCCGCAGCAGGAGACGCCCGACCGCTGCGCGCGCCATGTCTGCATTGAGCAGCGCCGACAAAGCGTGGCCGAGGTGCAGATAGCCGTTCGGTGACGGCGCAAAGCGGAAAACGGGTGGTGGCATGAGCCCTCGGCTGTCATCGTTCGCGAAAGCGGACGATCCAGTACTCCGAAGCGCTTGCGAGTCCAACCGATATCACCGATTACTGGACGCCCCGCTTTGGCGAGGCATGACAACGGACCGTATGACAAACTTCCTTCATACCGATGCCGACCTGCAGGATGGCCTTGCCCAGCTGATCCTCGCCGATCCGCGACTCAAGCCGGTCGCCGAGAGGGCCGGCAACTTCAGTCTGCGCCGTCGGGAAGCAGGTTTTGCCGGCCTGTGTGCCATCGTCTGCGGTCAACAGCTGTCGACCGCGAGCGCGGCAGCGATCCGGACGCGGCTGTTCGCCGCCTTCGACCCCTTTCATCACAACTCGGTGCGGCGGGCACGCAGCGACAAGCTGAAACGGCTTGGGCTTTCCGCCGCGAAAATCAAATCGATCCGGGAAATCGGCAAAGCCGTTGCAAGAGGCCGCATCGATCTTGACAAGGTCGGCGAAATGGACGCCGACGCGGCGCATGCCGCACTTACCGCGCTGCATGGCGTGGGTCCATGGTCTGCCGACATTTATCTCTTGTTCTGCCTCGGACATGCCGATGCATTTCCTGCGGGCGATCTTGCCGTCCAGGAATCCGCCCGCATCGCGCTGGGGTTGCGCAAACGCCCGGATGCCAAAGCGCTGGCGAAAATCGCCGAGTCGTGGCGTCCCTGGCGCGGTGTGGCGGCGCATCTGCTATGGGCTTACTATCACGTCGTAAAGGAGCGCGACGTGGTTCCCCTCCAGGCGGCGGCAAGAAAACCGGCCCGCAAGAAAACGACGAATAGGAAATCTCGCAATGGCTGAACTCGACGGGCCGCGCTTCGAGCCGCGCTCCGGCACTGCGAAGCAACTCGTGGTCTTCCTGCACGGCTATGGTGCCGACGGCAACGACCTGATCGACATCGGCCGCGCCTGGCAAGGTCTGTTGCCGAATGCCGCCTTCGTGTCACCGCACGCACCACGCCCGTGCGGGCAGGCTCCGGTCGGCCGCGAATGGTTTCCATTGACATTCCGCGATCGGAACGAACGCTGGACCGGCGTCAATGCGGCCGCGCCAATGCTCGACGCTTTCCTCGACGCCGAACTGCAACGGCGGCAGCTTCCGCCGTCGGCCCTGGTGCTGGTCGGCTTTTCCCAAGGCACCATGATGGCCCTTCATGTGGGTTTGCGCCGCGCCGTGCCGCCGGCTGCAATCGTCGGCTATTCCGGCATGCTGGTGGTCCCGGAGAACGTCGATCCCGACAAATTCACCGCAGAAATTCGCAGCCGACCACCCGTGCTACTGGTTCACGGCGACCAGGACGAACTCATCCCGGTCCAGGCCCTGATGCATGCGGCACAGGGGCTCGGTTCGCTGGAGGTGCCGGTGGAATGGCATGTCTCTCCTGGCATTGGCCATGGCATCGACCAGGAAGGCCTGCGCCATGGCGGGGAATTTATCGCGCGCCGGCTATAGCAGAGGGCTAGCCGATACTGCCGGTTGCGGGTAACCCCCCGGGTCGACTTCACAATCCTGTCACGCTGTCCTATTACTAGCCGAAGCTGCGTGGCGGCAGTGATTTGGGAGGTTTACAGGAGCCTCGCTTGAACGTGCACGTATCGCCTAGTGGGTTCCCGGCGCTGGTGCTCAACGCGGATTTCAGGCCGCTGAGCTATTATCCGTTGTCGCTGTGGTCATGGCAGGATGCGATCAAGGCCGTGTTTCTCGAACGGGTGAATATCGTCGCGAACTATGACTTTGCAGTGCACAGCCCCAGCCTGGAAATGAAGCTTCCGAGCGTGGTGTCGCTCAAGACCTTCGTAAAGCCTTCGACTCATCCGGCATTCACCCGATTCAATGTATTCCTGCGCGACCGCTTCTCATGCCAATACTGCGGCGACCGTGACGATCTCACCTTCGACCACCTGCTGCCGCGCTCGCGCGGCGGCCATACCACGTGGGTCAACGTGGTCACCGCCTGCTCGGACTGTAATCTGCGCAAGGGCAACATGACGCCCGACGAGGCGAAGATGCATCCCTCGCAGATGCCGTTTCAGCCTACGGTGCAGCACCTGCACCGCAACGGGCGGGCGTTCCCGCCGAATTATCTGCACGAAAGCTGGCTCGACTATCTCTATTGGGATACCGAACTCGAACCGTAAGCTTTGGCGCCTCCCAAAGGATTTCCCTTATGATGCGGTTTGCTTTCTCGGGCTTTTCGATCTTGCATGCTTCCATGCTGGCGTGTTTCCTCGTGTTCGCGTGCGCCGCCTGGCAACCGGCTTCTGCCGCAGCGGGTGCATTTTCCGCGTTCCCCGGGTCTTGGGACGGCACCGGAAAAATCAGGATTGGTGACAAGACCGAGCGAATCCGCTGCAAGGCGACATACAGCACGCGTGGAAGCACCGGCAGCGATATCGTGCTTGCGCTTGTTTGCGCGAGCGACAGCTACAAGTTCGATCTCTCAGGCGAGTTCCAGTCCGACGAAAATAATAGGATACATGGGATCTGGAGCGAACAGAGCCGTGGCGTCAATGGCACCGCATCAGGAAGTACTCGAGGCGATCGTTTTCAAATTCATGTCGAAAGCGCGCCATTCTCGGGTAACGTAACTATCGTTACTCGAGGCAGCAGTCAGTCAGTTAATATTGACACCATCGGCACGGAGGACAGGATCTCAGCGATCATTACGCTCCACCGCGGCTTGCGCTGACAAAGTCAGCGCTGAGCGGTCAACTGGATCGGATTTATGGAGACTCGCGCGCGCTACGCAATTATCGGCGCTTTCGTCCTCGCCTGCATTTTTGCGGCGTTTGGATTCGTATATTGGCTTCAAAACAGCGGTGCTTTCGGTCGGAATCTCTATCGCGTTCAGTTCAGTCAACCGGTATCGGGCCTGGCTCCGGGTTCAAGCGTACTGTTCAACGGTATTCGGGTCGGCACCATCCTCAGCCTTGATCTCGACCGGCAAGATCCAAAGCGCGTCATGGCATCGATTGCGGTCGATCCGGGCACACCGATCCGAACCGATTCGGAAGTCGACATCAGCTTCCAGGGCTTGACCGGCGCGCCGGCCATATCACTCAAAGGCGGCGCGGCTACCGCGCCCGCCCTGTCGTCCAAGGATGGACTGCCGCCACTTCTGATGGCCGGCACGGATGTCGGGCAAAATCTGACCGAATCTGCGCGCGAGACGTTGCGCAAGATCGACGACATCCTGGTGGAGAACAAGAAGCCGCTGCATACGGCAATCGAAGGGATCAGTAGCTTCGCCGACATGCTGGGACGCAACTCGCAGCGCATCGAGGGCCTGATCGGCGGATTGGAGAAGCTTGCCGGTGTCGGCAAGAAAGAGACGCCCCCAGTCTACGACCTGGTTGCGGCGACCACCTTTCCGCCACTCGCCAAGGAGATCAAGGAACAGATGGTTGTGCCGGACCCGGCAGCCAGCCTGGTCTTCGATACCCAGAATATTTTGATCAAATCGGCGGCCGGCACTTATTCAACCGTCGAAAATGCCAAATGGGCCGATAACCTGCCCAAGCTGATGCAGGCCAAGATCGTACAGAGCTTTGAGAATGCCAGTCAGCTGAGTTCGGTCAGCCGCCCGATCGATCAATTGGAAGCGAAATACAAGCTGGAGCTGGGAATCCGAAATTTCCAGATTTCGCTCGAGCCGGCACCGACCGCCCTCGTCGAATTCTCCGCCCGGCTGGTGTCCGACAAAGGCGCGGTGGCGAACGCACGCATCTTCAAGGTCTCAGTACCGGCCGAAGGTACGGACGCACCCAAGGCCGTCGCCGCTCTCAACCAGGCATTTTCCAAGACCGCCGTCGAGCTGGTGACCTGGGTCGCCAGTCTGATCTGAGCACCGGGCGCATCGTCACTTCAGATTCCCGGCAGCATCCGCTGTAGCACACGATCCTGACGGATGAAGTAGTGATAAAGTGCGGCCACTACGTGCAGCCCGACCAGCGCCAGCATTGCGTAATTTGCCAAGAGCCCATGTACGTCGCCGGTCCAACCGAAGCCGGGCGCGCGCTTGCCGACCAGCTGCGGCAATTCCAGCCCGAACATCACGATCGGCATGCCGCGCCAGGAGGAATTGATCCAGCCGAGGACAGGAATCACGAACAGCAGCAGATAAAGCAACCAGTGGACGACGACGGAGGAGCGCTTCTGCCAGGGCGGTAGCGTATCATCCGGTAGCGGCGCACCGGCGATCAGGCGCCAGGCCAGCCGCACAACCGCAATCGCGAGAATCAGAATGCCGAACGTGAAGTGCAGGCTGATCAGTGTGGTGACCGGTGTGTCTCTGCCGATATGCGGCATTGTCCAGGCGAAGATGAATTGCCCGATAAGCAGTGCCAGTATCAGCCAATGCAGCGTTTTCGCAGTCACCGAATAGCCACTTGCCTTCGCCATCTTTCAGACCTTTGAACTTCCCCTTGAATGAAACCCAAAGGCCCCCATATAGCATTGAACGATGATGTAGAGCCGAAAGGCTCCGTCATTGACGCAGGGTAATTCCCTCTGCGGTGGACGACCACGATTGGCGGGTGACGCCGGATGTACGCGCACCCTCCAGTTTGCGGTCGTTATCAATTCTAGGATACAGGTCCTCACACGCCTGCCTTCAGCCGCTCCTTGTCGTAGCCGGCGACGCGCTTGTAGCTTTCCGAAAGCGCGATTAATTCCTCACGGCTGATGACATCGTCAATATTCTTGAACGGCTTGTCGCCCGTGCGGCGATAAACTTCATGTAAAATGGCATCCGGTGGCGCCTTGCGATTGGCCAGCACCACCTCGCTGGTTGCTGGAAGGCGCTTGGACTCGTAGGCCTTAAGGGCTGCGACGGGGTCGGCATTCGATTTGAGCGCGTCGGAAAGCGCGCGGCAATCCAGAATCGCCTGCGCCGCGCCGTTGGCGCCGCGCGGATACATCGGATGCGCGGCATCGCCGAGCAGCGTGAGCCTGCCGAAGCTCCAGCGTGGCAGCGGATCCTGATCGACCATTGGATATTCCAGGATTGCGTCGGCGCTGCTGATAAATTCCGGCACGTCGAGCCAATCGAAATGCCAATCCGCCATCGCCGGGAGAAAATCCTCCAGTTTGCCGCGCCGGTTCCAGTCACGCGCCTGATATTGCGGTGTCTCGATGTCGACAACCCAGTTTACCAGCTGGCGTCCCTCGGCATCGATATTGTTGCGGATTGGATAAATCAGAAGCTTTGCAGGATGATGCCAACCGACCCGGATCATGCTGGCGCCGGACATGAATGGCTTCCAGCGGGTGATGCCGCGCCACATGTTGATACCGGAATATTTTGGCGGGCCTTCGTTCGGATAAAGCTGTTTGCGCAACACCGAATGAATGCCTTCGCAGCTTACCGCGACCGCACCACGTTGCGGCGGAAGCAGCTTGCCATCGGCTCTCTCGAAATGTGCGATTGCCTCGCCACCGTTGTGCTCAACTCGAGTACAGCGCCAGCCGGTAATCACCTTGTCGGCGCCGGCACGATTCACGAAGGCGTCGAGCAGCACCATCTGGAGATCACCGCGATGGATGGAGAATTGCGGCACATCGTAGCCGGCAAACTTTCCCGCCGGTTCGCTATAGATGAATTGGCCGAAGCGATTGTAGAAGCAATATTCGCGGGTGGTAACCGCGACCGTGGCGAGGGCGTCCTCCAGGCCAAGCGCACATAGTTCGCGCGAGGCATGCGGCAGAATGTTGATGCCGACGCCTACCGCCTTGAGTTCGGGCGCCGCCTCGAACACGCGGCAGGCGATGCCGACGCGGTGCAACATCAGACCCAGCGTGAGCCCGCCGATGCCGGCGCCGATGATGAGAACTTCCATGGAGGTTTTTCTATTCCGCCAATTGAGCCGGATCAATCCCGTCGTGAGAGCGCGGTCCGGGCGCCCCAGCCTCCGACGCCCGCCAGTACCAGCGATACCAGCACATCGTAGCCGGCCAGCGAGATGCCGAGAAAACGCCATGCGGCTTCATCGCAGCGCACGACACGAATATTCTGCAGCCGCTTCATCAGATCAGCGGCAGATCCGAAATTGCTGATCGGCCCGCTGCAATCGGTCGGACCTGGCCAGAATTTCCACTCAACTCCTGCGTGATAAGCGGAAAGCCCGGTGTTCCATAGCATCACCACAGCGACGACCGCGAAGCCCGCGATCATCACCTTACGCGAAGCACCATTAGTGCTGCCGAGCCACAGCAAGGTCGCAAGAGGCACGCTGAGGTAATAGGCGTTACGCTGATCCAGACAGAGCGGGCACGGCGGATAGCCCAGCACATACTGGAAGTAAAAGAAGCCGCCGATGGTCAGCAGGCCAATCGCAACAATCAGCCCGGCTGCGGTGCGTTCAGGCTCTTTGCGGGCCACGGCGAGGTAGTCCGTCGTCATGCGTTCCGCCTCACGTCCCGAAGTCGGTTTCCACAGCGATTGGTGCCCCTGGCCGGACTCGAACCAGCACGATGTTTCCACCACCTGATTTTGAGTCAGGCGCGTCTACCAATTCCGCCACAGGGGCTTCAGAAGGGCCGGATAATAGCGGCGCTCCGCCAAGGGTCAACGGCGCCCGGAGGCGGCTCACGACAGCGTGCTTTGAGCGCGCAAGGCTTGTCTCTATGATCCGCGCCGAATCACGCCTTTTTCAAGGAGCGCCAGCCATGAACGAAGAGGTCCTCAATACCTCGCTGCGTAAATTTCTCAAGACGGTGGGCGTCACCTCCCAGCGCGAAATCGAGAAATCGATCCGGGCGGCGGTGGCAGAGGGACGCATTAAGGGCAACGAGGCGCTCAAAGCACAGATGGTGCTGACCATTGGCAGCGTCGGGCTCAACCACAAGATCGACGGCACCATCGACCTGGAATGAATTTCGAGTCGCGCCTCGCTCGATGCTTGACGACGTAGCGCTGACAACTTTCTCACGATCACGCTTCGTTGCAAATTGTCACACGCGATTGCGGCATCCGACCGCAGCTCGCACGGAACTTTGCGTGCAACTTCTTCTGAGCTCGCCGCTTGTCTCCTCGATAGATAGAACTTCTCGAGGAGATCTTGATGCGCAGCACTATCGTCCACGCAGTTATCGCAGCCACTTTGCTTTCGTTGGCCGCTCCAGCACAAGCGAGAATGTTCGAACGTGGCTTGAATTCAGCCGCGCCTGCGACGATTCATCGAGCTCGCTATTGGCGGCACGACCGCGATGATTGGCGCCATCATTATGCCTGGAGTCATCGTCACCGCCATCACCATTGCTGGCGCGAGCGCGTTCGCGTGCGTGTACCCGGCGGCTTCTTCGTGTGGCGTACGCATCGGCGCTGCGGCTGGCGCTATTGGTAACGCAACTTCACCCGGCGCGAATGAGGGCAGCGGTGCGCCGCCGCCCTTTTTCAATACCCCCGCAGCCGACCCGGCCCATGCGCTATATCAGCCGGGTGAACCCGTCCGCACTCCAGAACTCACTGCCGACCTGATGGTGGCCGGTGAACAGCCCTTCCGGATCATACTTCTTCTTGGTGGCGAGCAGCCGGCTGTAGTGCGGACCCCAGGCTGCCTGGCGCCAGTCTTTTTCGAAGAAGCCCATCTCCGATGAATATGAGCCGCTATTGGGCGCGATGCGGCGCAAGGTGGCCTTGGCCGCGGCAATTTTCCTGGCATCGGCGCGCGCGCGTGTCAGATTCGGTTCATGACCGAGCACGCCTGGATAGGCGTGATGCTGACAGCCGGAGACGATCGCAAGCGCAAAGGCATCAATCGCACCAGGATGGATCGAGGTGGCACGCGCCTCAGCTCGTCGCGCCGGATCCGCACCGGCCAAACCCTTGTTGAAATGCAGGCCGACGGCATAGTGCCGTGACGCGGCGAATAGGGCATCGACGAGCTTCTTGCGGCGAGCCGCATCAAGCAGCCTTTCGGGCAGCCAAATGGACTCGTAGCCGGAGAGGAAGATGCCGACCTCACCGGCATTGCCGGACCACCAAAATCGGCCCGGCGCGGCATCCGGCCGACCGTCGATCATGATCGTATTGGGCAGGCGCTGCTTGAGATAGCGAATGTCCCACCAGTTGCGTGCCGGCATCGAGATCAGGCGCAGATCGGATGTCTTTACATCGGCGGAATGCCTGGCGACCCAATCCTGGAAGGGCTGCCAAGCGCGTTGCGCCTGATCGTCGGACAATCCCTGGAAAACCATCGCGAACACGAGCTGATTGTCTGGCTTAACCGTGACCTGCTCGCCCCAATGCGGATTGATCAGTGCATTCTTGGCAAAGCTGCAGAATGCGTCGATCAGTCGACGGAAGGCCGCATCGGAAGATGCGGTGAGGATCCATCCATAAAAACCGAAACGATCCGGCAATGGCCGGTTCGCGAGCGTCAGCCGCGTCATGACGCCGAAGCCCGCCCCGCCGCCCATGAGGGCCATGAACAGATCGGGATGATAGCAGGTATTGACGACGCGAATCTTGCCGTCGGCAGTGACGATCTCGGCTTCGAGCAGGCTGCCAGCGACCAGCCCGCCGTATTTCGAGAAACTGCCGAAGCCGCCGGTCTGCAAATGGCCGCCGACGCCGACGCTGGTGCAGCCCCCGCCCTGCACGTAACGACCATGTTTGGTGGTGACGAAGTCGTAGAGCTGGACAACCTTCGCACCCGAGCCGACACTGACCGCTTGCCGCGGCTTGATCTTCCCGTCGCAACCTTGCGGCACAAAGGCCTCGTGCCATTCCAGCTTATCCATGCGCCTGGTCCAGATCATCAGACTGTCCGGCGCATTGGACTGGCCGAGATAGCTATGCGCACCGCCCTTCACGACGAGGCGCAGATTCTTCTCGCGGGCGAAATTCATCGCTGCCGCAATGTCGGCCGCGCCTACCGCCTCGACGGCGTAAACGCTCGGCGCCGATGTCCAGCCGTCGACCCAGCCCGCTGACTGGGTACCGCCAGCTTGATCCTGAATGAAGAACGGGTTCTGCAGGTCCTTGAGCGCTGCCGCACACAACTTGCCGTCGGATCCCCGTTCACACTGCGCAAGGGGCGACGATACCGGCTGCAATCGCCCGCCCACAGCTTCACGCAGCTGTTGCCATTCGGCCGCAGTAGGCCAACCCGGCTCATGTGGTCGAATGCGGCGGCGCTTCGAGACAACGGCAGCGCCCACGAGACGCGGCGCCAATGCCGGTGAAGTGCCCGCAATCAGCGCCAGACCGGCGACACCTTTGAGCAAACTGCGGCGGCGCATGGACTCCCCATGAAAACTGCGAAGGCCGCTAAAGAGACAAACAGATTTTTATGAATAATATCTTGTTCGCGACGGTCTCCGGGATGCGATCGGCGCGGCAATTGCCGCATCGATCGCTAACTCGAAGACCTGGCTGGCCGCGGCAAGCCCGGCCATGACGATGGCTCGTCTCACTGACCGAAGGTCGCTTCCATTTCGCGCCGCACTTTTACGGCAGAATCGTTCGGATCGTAGCCGACATCATCCCATTTCAACGCACCGCCTTCGGGAATATCACGCTTGAGCTTCACGTTGTGGGCAAGACCAAGCGGCAATAGTCCACTTTCCAGCGAAATATCGGCCGGCGTCTGCTTGCCCCAGACGCAAAAGCCGCCCTCACCGTCGAGCATCTCGCCAGTCTTCAGAGCACGCTTGGCGGTCGCCACCACGTCGGAGCGAAAGCCGGTGGGCGCACCGGTCGGCTCATTCCGCAGTGCGGCACTGGCCACCGAGATGCCGAGTTCGAGCCCGATCATGTGGATTGGCCGATAAAGCGCGGCATACTTGCCGTTCCTGTCCGGCAGCATGGCGTACTCCTTGAAGCAGCGGCGGGCGTATTCGGTTTCGCCTTCGAACACCACATAGGTGCCGAGGGCGAGATGATTCGGCACGTCGCTTCCATCGCGGTAGACCGAAGACGTGACCTCAGTGACACCTTCTTTCTCCAGCGTGCCGCCGTCGCTCTTCGGTTTGCATATGTCGGCAAGCTCAAAACGCGTCGCTGGCGGAAAATGCAGTCCATCGCTTTGCGGAACCAGGCCGGTCGCATTGCATACCGCCGTCATCTCGATGCCGGACTTTGTGCCGTCAACGAATGAGTTGAACATCTTGGGATTGATCGACTTGCGGTCGGTGATATTGAGATATTTATCAAGAATATCCCAGACATTGTCGGGATTGGATTTGTGATAGTGCGGTTCGTAGCGGGTGCCCTTGCCTGCACAGATTACCTTGAAGCCCGCAGTACGCGCCCAGTCGACCTGCTCGCAGATCAGCGCCGGCTGGTCCCCCCAAGCCAGCGAATAGACCACGCCAGCCGTCCTGGCACGGTGCGCCAGCAAGGGGCCCGCGAGCGCATCGGCTTCCACATTGACCATCACGATATGCTTGCCATTGGCGATCGCCTGCAAGCAATGATGAATGCCCGCACTGGGCACGCCGGTTGCCTCTACAATCACTTCAATGCGCGGATCCGCAATCAGCGCCATGGCATCGTCGGTGACAAGCGTGGCGCGTTTTTTGTGGGCATCTGCAAAAGAGCTTGCCGAATAGAGCTGTCTCGGCCAGCCTGCAGTGGTGAGCTGGCTGTGTGCGCGCGCGACATTGAGATCGGCGATGCCCACGACATGCAGGCCCTGGGTGAGCCGAGCCTGCGACAGAAACATGGTGCCGAACTTGCCGGCACCGATCACGCCAACCGTGACAGGCTTTCCGGCCGCTTCGCGTTCAAGAAGCTTGGAATGAAGATTCACAGACGTCGCGCTCCTTTTGCGTGCGCACGGTCCCTGCCGAAAAATTTTTCGCGCTATTCGGGATCATGCGCCGAATTCGGCGCGACGGAAACACAACGGCGCCGCCGAGACAACCGGATTGCCCGCTATTGGCAGAGCGCGCGGGAGACGAAGGTTTCGGTCTTGCAGCCGGGACCACTGTTGCGGCCGGACAAATAGACCTGAGGCGAACAAACCTCGGCGGTGGTCATGTCGGCGCTCTTGCCTGACTCAAAGCCCTTCGTCTTGCACATGGCAGTGGCGGCGGCGACACAGTCCGGCGCACCGTTGGGCGCGAGCGCGCATTTCTCGTGGCCGGTGATTACTCGCGCACCGGGGATCCGCGCCACCGCGCCCGCGGCTTCCTTTGCGCCTTCCACCGTGGTCTTTGCCGCTTCCTGGCTGAAGGTCTCAACCTTGGTCCCAGCATTCTTCAACCCGGATTTGAAATTTGCTGATTGCTCTTCGAACCAGCGGCCGATGCTGGCGAAGAAACCATGACTTTCAGCTGCCTTGGGTGGATCGGCATTGACCTGTTCCTGCGCCGCGACCATCACCGCACCAAACAGGATCGCGCCCGCGCACAAACTCCCGAGCAAGCACGAGGCGACCGATCGCCCCGTATGTAAAGTCGTGATCCGCTTGGAGCCCATGGCCGGTCAAACTAATTCAAGGTCGGTCACCCAACGGCGATCCGTTGCCCGCGGTATTTGCACCAGCGTCTGCCTTGCCTAAGCCCGACAGGTGGCGAAATTGAGGAAACCTGCCTCAATCAAAACAAGTATAGCGCGAGAGCCAGGCCTATGACGACTACGGCGGCCAAAATTGTCGTCCAGAGCCCAAGGCGTTTTTCGATGATTTGGCGCGCCGGCTCGCCATAGCGGTTGAGCAAAATGGCCAGCACGAAAAACCGTGCTCCGCGCGTGACAATCGACAAAACAACGAAAAGAGCGAAGTTATAGCCGGCAAAACCTGAGGTAATTGTCACAATCTTGTAGGGGATCGGGGTCAGTCCCTTGAGCAAAATGATCCAGGCACCCCATTGCGCATAAGCCGCGCGAAAAGCTTCGACCTTGTCGCCGTAGCCATAAAGACTGATCAGCCAGGCGCCGACCGAGTCATAGAGCAGCGCACCGATGCTGTAGCCGACCACGCCGCCGGCTACAGAGGCAAGGGTGCACCAGGCCGCAAACAAGAAGGCGCGATCCGGCCTTGCCAGCGACATCGGGATCAGCATGACGTCGGGCGGGATTGGAAAGAACGAACTCTCGGCAAACGCCACCGCGACGAGGGTCCAAAGCGCATGCCGCTTGTCGGCGGCGGCGACGCACCAGTCGTACAGACGGCGAAGCAACGAACGCGGCTCAGCGGCCGGAAATGTCATCACATGACTCGCGGGAGGGGAAGAAACGTTTTAGCGGCGCTTACGGGCGCGACGAGCTTCCAAGGCCACGACTTTTCGCCGCGGCGCGGTCTGTACCATATCTTTTGGCAATTTTTCGGCAATTCCGAACATCCGCTCACGCCTACGCATCTCGGCCCAGACATCGTCAGGATGCACCCCGGCGTGAACCCAGAGCACGACCAAATTATAAAGGAGATCGGCGCTTTCCCTCACGACCGCTTCGGGCTGGCCATGCATGGCGTCGATGACCACCTCGACGGCTTCTTCGGCAAGCTTCTTCGCCATTTTGGCGCGACCGGCGCGCAGAAGCCGCGCCGTTCGCGATTTCGCCGGGTCAGTGCCCCGAACCGCGATTACGGCTTCGTACAGCCGGGCAACCGAATCAGTCATGCGCCGGAGAATACCCGATCCGGGACGCGAACCGGTTAACGAATGCGGCCGGACCATTAACAAATGGTACCGGCAGAACGCCAAAGATGGGCCTCAATGATGGCGGTGATGCCAGCGGTGCAAACGATACGGCCGGGAATACAGGTAAGGAGCGCCATAGGCGAATGGGCCATCATAATAGCCGTACGAACCATACCCATACGAGCCATAATATGGCTGACCATAATAGTAATAGCGGTCGCGATAGCGATTGGACGCAGCAACTGCAGCAATCGTACCAAAGACACCAAGGATGGCACCGAAGGTGGCCGCATTGCCGCGGTACCCACGGCGACGGGAGCTCAAATCGATCGTCGAAGCCTGGGTTGCCTGCGCACGCCCGGCGGCGCTGGCTGCCGAGACCGATGTGAGCTCGATTGAAGTTACCGCTACCGCAACCGCCAATGTGATGGCGGCGGACCGTGGGATGCGCACGCTCATGGAAATACTCCCTTCTGGGGATGCCTGAACATTAAACGGTTCGCGTGATGAATCCCTGTGGTGGCCAATTGCGTGCCGTCGCGCTTTTGCGATGACGCGACCGAATGTCGCGCTCGGTTCCCGGGCACGAGTTCCCTGCCGCTATTCTTCGTCGGTGAGCAGCGCCGCGTTGCCGCCAGCCGCGGCGGTGTTCACTGTTACCACCTGTTCGAGCGCAAGCCGGTGCAGATAGTTGGGGCCGCCCGCTTTCGGTCCGGTTCCGGACAATCCGCTTCCGCCGAACGGCTGCGAGCCGACCACAGCCCCGATCATGTTGCGGTTCACATAAATATTGCCGTGCGGCAGCCGGGCAAGAATATGTGCGACCGTAGAATCGATGCGCGAATGGATTCCGAGCGTAAGCGCGGTCCCATTGGTCGCGATATCATCAAGAAGCCGATCGAGCTCTTCGGGGCGCCAGCGCACAACGTGCAGCACCGGGCCGAACACTTCCTTCTTGAGTTCGCGGGCGCGTTCGAGCTCAACAATCGCGGGACCGACATAAGTGCCCCGCGCTGGCAGTGGACTTTCGGCGTCTGCGCGAAAGCGAATTGCGCCGCGCGCCTCCATGGCGGCGATCCAGCGGTCGAGCGTATCCTTGGCTTCGGCGTCGATCACCGGGCCGACCTGGATTGACGGATTGCGCGGATCGCCGATGGCCAGTTCGCTTGCGGCTCCCTCCACCATGCCAAGCATGCGGTCGGCCACGTCGTCCTGGACGCAGAGCAGACGCAACGCCGAACAGCGCTGGCCGGCGGAGCGGAACGCCGATGCGATGACGTCATCGGTCACCTGCTCGGGCAGGGCCGTAGCGTCGACGACCATGGCATTGATGCCGCCGGTCTCTGCAATTAGCGGCGGGATTGAACCACCCTTGTTGGAGAGCGCACGATTGATGGTGCGGGCAACCTCGGTGGAACCGGTGAATACCACACCGGCAACCCGGATATCGGCCGTGAGCATGGCGCCGACTTTGCCGTCGCCCGGAACCAGATGCAACGCACTGACCGATACGCCGGCAGCGTGCAACAGCCGCACCACCTCTTCTGCAATCAACGGCGTCTGTTCGGCGGGCTTGGCCACGACCGAATTGCCGGCGGCGAGCGCGCCGGCAATTTGTCCAGTAAAAATCGCCAACGGAAAATTCCATGGACTGATGCAGACAATGACGCCGCGCCCGCGATAGCGCAGCTCGTTGCTCTCGCCGGTCGGTCCTGGCAATACCTGCGGTACGAGCGTACGGCGCGCCTGTGCCGCATAGTAGCGGCACAAGTCTGCCGCCTCGCGCACCTCCGACACACAGTCATCAAGAGTCTTGCCACCCTCGGTTTGTAACAGCGCAATCAGTCGGCCGCGGTTTTGCTCGATCATATCGCCGGCACGGGCCAGCGTATCCGCACGCTTGGAGACAGGTTTTTCGTTCCAGGCGGGGAAACCGGCTTGCGCCGCAGCTATCGCGGCTGCGACGATCGCTTCGTCACCATCCTGCACGGCTCCGATAATTCTACCATCGATCGGCGAATTGACTGCGCGCTCGCGTCCTGCAACTGCCACGCCCTCGATCAGAGGCGCCGACCTCGCGTCTTGCGGCGCTGCGCGGATCTCGGCCAGCAGTTCATCGAGCGCCGCCTTGTCTCCGAACTCTACTCCGGTTGAATTGCGTCGTTCGCCCGCAAACATGTCGCGCGGGAGAGGAATGTGGGGATGACGTGCATGTGCGGAATCAGCGATCCAGGTTTGCGGCCGCCGCAGAATGGTTTCCAGCGGCACCGCCGGATCGGCCGCCACCGACACAAAGGAGGTATTCGCGCCGTTCTCCAGCAGCCGACGTACCAAGTAGGCGAGCAGGTCGGAATATCCGCCAACCGGGGCATAGACCCGGCAGATCAAGTCAGGCAGTTCGTCCAGCAGGGCGTGATAGAGCGCATCGCCCATGCCGTGCAGACGCTGGAACTCATAGCCGGTGGTGCCGCCGGCATCCTCAATGACACTCGCCACCGTGAGCGCGTTGTGGGTAGCAAATTGCGGGTAGAGCAGCGGCCGCGCCGCCAGCAACTTGCGAACGCAATCGAGATAGCAGAGATCGGTCATTGCCTTGCGCGTGAACACCGGATAGTCGGCAAGGCCGCGTTCCTGCGCGCGCTTGACCTCGGTGTCCCAATAGGCCCCCTTGACCAGCCGCACCATCAATCGACGATCAAGCGCCTGCGCCGCCTGCACGATCCAGTCGATCACCGCGCCCGCGCGCTTCTGATAGGTCTGCACGGCGAGCCCAAAGCCGTCCCAGCCGGCCAGGGAAGAATCGCGCAGCACCGTGGTGATCACCTCGAGCGACAATTCCAGCCTGTCGGCCTCTTCTGCATCGACGGTGAAATTAAGTTCGTGTGCTTTCGCCAGCCGCGCCAGGTCGAGCAGCCGCGGGGAAAGTTCTGCCAGCACACGCGCCCGTGACAGCGGCTCGTAGCGCGGATGCAGCGCCGACAACTTCACCGAAATCCCGGGACGATTCGGCGTCGCGGTGTTGCCGGCCTGTTTACCGATCGCGGCAATCGCGCCGGCGTAGGAATCAAAATACCGCTTCGCATCCCCGGCGGTCCGCGCACCCTCTCCCAGCATGTCGAATGAATAGAGAAACGTGTTGCGGGAGGCCGCGCGCGCCAGGGCCTCATCGATGGTCTCACCCAGCACGAAATGCGAGCCGAGCAGCCGCATGGCCTGTCGGGTTGCCGCCCGTACAGCCGGCAATCCCAGTCGCTTTACCAGCGCCTCGACGATGCCTTCCGGCGTTTCGCCCGGATGAATAACCCTGGCGGTCAAGCCGAGCGTCCAGGCCGAGGCTGAAACCAGAAATGTGGTTGAGCGGGTGTCGTGATGCACCCAATCCCCGGCACTAAGTTTGTCTTCGATCAGGCGGTCGGCGGTGTCGGCGTCTGGCACCCGCAACAGAGCTTCGGCCAGCACCATCAGCGCCAGGCCCTCCTTGGTGGAAATCGCATAGGCGTGCAGGAAATCTTCGACGCCGCCGAGGCCGCCGGTGTTGCTGCGGATTGCGTTTACCAACCGCGTAGCACGGGCATCGATGCGGGCTTCGGCCGCATCCGGCCGGGCGGCAGCTGCCAGTAAGCCGGCAGCAGCGGCCTCATCCGGCGGCGCATAGGGCGCGCGGAAGGACGGAATGTCGCATGCCGTTGGTTCAGGCTTTGCCGCCTGCATGGATCGGCCTCCAGACCGGTGCGCCAGACTAACGTAAACGGGCGATTCTTGCGGCTTGAGACTGACTTCAAACTGCTTAACGAAGCGGCCGTGTTAGCCATGTCGCCGTTAAGTAGCCGCAATCGAGCGCCGATATCTTGCTCTTTGCAACAGCATGTTCTTTGCTGATCAAGGCAAATTCTGCCACGGCCGGGAAACGCATCGCCGGGTGCGCGCGCCGCGAGAGAGGGATCCGGGTTATGAGCGTGCGTCGCACCGGCCGATTGGCCTGGGCGGGACTCTTGCTTGCAGCTGGTCTGGCAAGCAACGCCTTGGCCGCGGAAACCCCGATCAAGGTTACTCTCAACTTCAAATTCGAAGGCCCGTCAGCTCCGTTCCTGCTGCCGCTCGACAGGGGCTATTACAAGGCCGAAGGCCTCAATGTCGCTATCGACGCCGCAACCGGATCGGCAGAATCGATCAAACGCGTCGCGTCCGGCAACTATGATATGGGCGTCGCCGACATCAATGCGCTGATCAGATTCCGCGACGCCAATCCCAAGACCCCGGTAAAGGCGGTGTTCATCGTTTACAACCGTCCGCCTTTCGCTGTGGTGGGGCGCAAGAGTCGCGGCATCGATGTGCCAAAGGATCTCGAGGGCAAGAAGCTTGGCGCGCCCACCGCTGACAGCGCCTTCGCCCAGTGGCCGATCTTCGCGCAGGCCAACGGCATCGATACCTCCAAGGTGACGATCGAGAATGTTGCGTTTCCGGTGCGCGATCCCATGCTGGCCGCCGGCCAGGTGGATGCCATTACCGGCATATCGTATAATTCCTACCTCGATCTCAAGGACAAGGGTGTTCCGGTCAACGACATCGTCGTATTGCTGATGGCCGACTACGGCGTTACCCTTTACGGCAACGCGATTTTTGTGAATCCAAAATTCGCCGACGAGCATCCGGATGCAGTGAAAGGCTTTCTGCGCGCCTTCGTGAGGGGTCTGAAGGAAACCATTCAGTCGCCGGCAGCCGCCATCGGCTCGGTGCTTGAGCGCAACGATACGGCCAAGAAGGACACCGAAGTCGAGCGTCTGAAGATGGCGATCCGCGACAACATTGTGACGGCCGAAGTGAAGGCGAATGGCTTTGGCGGCATCGACAGCTTGCGCTTCGCCGGCGCCATCGATCAGATTGCGATCGTCTACAAATTCAAATCAGCAAAGCCGAAGCCGGACGATATTTTCGACGGCTCGTATCTGCCGTCCTCGACCGGGCGCAAGGTCAACTAGCATTCAGGCGGCCGTGCTCTCGGCGTGAGCTGCGCCGTTGGCGGCGACCAAAGCCGGCTTGTTCGCGGCTGGCACGCGAAGGACTGCGGCAATTTCATCGGCCAGCTGTTCATAGGCAGCGTGAGCTCCGCCTTCGCGAACGTAAATTCCGGTATAGAGATTGCGCAGTTTCGGCAGCGGGGCATCGTCCCAAATCATCATGCCGAGTTCAGACGCCCGCCTGCGCGTAATCGCCATGACGCCAAGCCCGGCGGCAACGGCGCCATCGAGACTGGTGGCGCTCGGTCCGGTAAAAACGTCCTCCCAATCCAGTCGGGCCGACTTCAATGCCCTTACCGCAAGCTGGCGATAGACACACTGTTCACCATAGGAAACAAGCGGTACCGGCCGATCGGGATCAAGTTGTGTCGTGACGCCGCGCACCCAGACCGCCTCCTGCGCCCAGCAATGGCGCGCGTCATTCGGCCGGGTCAAGGACAAACCGACGAAGAGGTCGAGCTCCCCGCTGCGCAATTCGCGCAACAACGGATCGTAGAAGTTGGCGCGCACGATGAACCGGACGTCCGGCCAGCGTTGGCGCATCCGCGCAAGAGTATCGGGAAGAATCGTGGCGACGAAATCGCTCGGCGTCCCGATACGGATCACCAGCTCCGGCCGAGGATCGTCACCGGAAAGATGCAAAATCTGATCGTTGATCGACAGCAGACGGCGGGCATATCCGACCACCAACTCTCCATGCGGAGTCAAACTGATGCCTTGAGCCCTGCGGTCGAACAGCTCGTCGCCCAGAAGAAATTGCAACCGCTTGATCTGCGAGCTTACCGCCGGCTGGGTTACCCCAAGAAGCGCCGCGGCCTTGGTGAAGCTGCGTAGGTCGACAACTGTAACAAGCGTGCGCAACAGGTCAGTCGGAATATTGATCATCTGACGTCCTTGTCCCTGCCCAGTCGCCGCAGGGTCATTTGCATACGAATAAAAAGCAGCCATATGGCGCAAAACTCTAGCACGTTCGGACCACCAATCAATTTTGTGCTGATGCTCGAATCGTTGCAACTCCAACGATCTTCAATCGGCGCCCGCGGACATAGAAGGCGAACGTGGCTGCAACCGAACCGCTGACGAACACAACCGGCGCTATTTGATGCGCTCGAGAATGCTCACGTAGTTCGCCACCGATGTGCCGCCCATATTGAATATACCGCCGATGCGTGCGTCTTTGACCTGCAGATCGCCGGCACTGCCGGTGAGTTGCATTGCGGTGAGCGCGTGCATGGACACACCGGTTGCACCGATCGGGTGGCCCTTCGCCTTCAATCCGCCGGATGGATTAACCGGCAATTTGCCATCCTTTTGCGTCCAGCCTTCCTTGATAGCGTGCGCGCCTTGCCCTTCCGGCACCAAGCCCATCGCTTCGTATTCGATCAGCTCGGCAATCGTGAAGCAGTCGTGGGTTTCCACGAACGACAGTTCATCGAGTGCCAGACCGGCGTGCTTGAGCGCGCGCTGCCAAGCTTGCGAGCAGCCTTCAAATTTCAAAACGTCGCGCTTGGACATCGGTAGGAAGTCCTGCACGTGCTCGGCGGCGCGGAACGCCACCGCCTTTTTGAGTCCGAGCGCTGTCTCCACATCGGCAAGCACCACCGCAGCAGCACCGTCGGAGACCAGTGAGCAATCGGTGCGCTTGAGCGGCCCAGCGACGAACGGATTCTTCTCGCTCTCGGTACGGCAGAAATCGAATCCCAAATCCTTGCGCATTTGCGCATAGGGGTTGCCGACGCCGTTCTTGTGGTTCTTGGCCGCGATCATGGCCAGCGCGTCTGACTGGTCACCCCATTTCTGAAAATAGAGCCCGGCGATCTTGCCGAAGATACCGGCGAAGCCGCCATCGATGTCAGCTTCTTCACGCACATAAGATGCCTTGAGCAGATTGCGGCCGATCTCCGGTCCAGGCGTCGTTGTCATTTGTTCGGCGCCGACCACAAGCACGATACGGGCGGATCGCGCCTCGATCGCCTTCAGCCCCTGGTGCACGGCGGCCGATCCGGTGGCACAGGCATTTTCGACCCGTGTAGCCCGCTTGAAACGCAGATCGGGTGAGGCCTGCAGAACCAGGGCGGCGGTGAAATCCTGTGCTGAAAAGCCGGCGTTGAAATGGCCGAGCACGATCTCGTCGACGTCTTTGGGCGAAATCCCAGCATCGGCCAGTGCCTCGCCGGCCACGCGTACGATCAGGCTTTCGACGCTGTCGCCACTGAGTTTTCCGAAGGGGGTATGGGCCCATCCGACGATACAGGCGGTCATCGAAGCCTCCTCATGCCGAACTTTGGTCGCATTACGCGGCGATAGTTACTCAGTCACCATATATGCAGCTGGGGGGTCGGGCGGCTTTGCCTCTTGTCCGCAGCTTAGATAGCCTAGCGCCACCGCCTATGGAACCCAGCCGTTTCCGAGGCCCGAGAGACTGAACCGGACCACGAACATTGGCATATTGCTCGAGCCTACGTCCTCTTATGCTCGGCTTGGCCGCAACGGCTGCGCTCGCGCTTACCAGCGCCACACGCGCCCATGCTGAAGCTCAGCTATTGATCGAGGCGTCCACCGGCAAGGTGCTGCATGCCGAGAATGCAACCTATCCGTGGTATCCGGCTTCTGTCACCAAATTGATGACCGCCTACACCACGCTGCGCGCCGTCAAGGAACGGCGCCTCGCTCTTGATACGCTGCTCACGGTCTCGCGCAACGCGGCAGCGCAGCAGCCGACCAAGATGGGCTTCAAGGTCGGCACCCAGCTCACCATCGACAATGCGCTGAAGATGCTGATGGTCAAGTCTGCCAACGACGTCGCGGTTGCGATTGCCGAAGGTGTCGGTGGATCGATCACCGGCTTTGCGGACCTGATGAATGCCAATGCCCGCCAACTCGGGATGTCGCAGAGCAATTTCGTCAATCCAAACGGACTGCCGGCGGAGAACCATATCTCCTCGGCGCGCGATCTCGGGATCCTCGCCCGCGCTTTGATCCAGGAATTTCCGGAATACGATTCGTACTGGCACATTCACTCGATCCGCTACGGCAATCGCGTGATGCGCAATTACAATTCGCTGATCGACCGCTATCCCGGCGCCGATGGCATGAAGACTGGCTTCATCTGCGCGTCCGGCTATAACGTAGTCGCTTCGGCTACCCGCAATGGGCGGCGCCTGATTGCTATCGTGCTCGGCGCATATTCGGGCGCGGTGCGTGCGCAGAAGGCTGCGCAATTGCTCGAGCGCGGATTCAACAGCGGAGGACTGTCCTGGCTTACGCCCTCACTCGGCACCATCGATGCATTGGCGCCGATTGACGCCCAACCGCCCAATCTGCGCGAAGAAATGTGCGGGGGCCACCGCCGCAAGCCGCCGGCCGAGGATAACAATGAAGAGGAACCCGATGAGGCAGCTGTAGCCGCATCCGGCGCCGACAGCGGATCGGCGCAAGGCTTCATGCTCTCGAGCCTGAAACCGTCAAACGGCAAGTTCGTGCTTGGGCCTCCGGTCGATACCACACCGCCGATCGTGGTATTCACCGGACCGGCTGACCATCCGGATCCGGTGCAGACCCCCGAACACAAGGTGAGCAAAGCAAAGAAGAAGAAGGATTCGGCCGCCAAGAGCGCGAACGCGACCAAGCCGCGCAAGGCCAAAGCCGCGAAACCGAAAGTCTCGTCGGCAAACCAATGACCGAGGCAGACAATAGTGCTGCGCGGCGGCGGCCGCCTGAGCCTATTGCCCTGACGCTTCTCACCGGCTTTCTCGGCGCGGGCAAGACCACGCTGCTCAATCGCCTCCTGAAAGATCCGGCGCTCGCCGACACTGCCGTCATCATCAACGAATTCGGCGATGTCGCGCTCGATCACCTGCTGGTCGAGTATGTCGGTGACAACATGGTGCTGCTGCAGTCGGGGTGCCTGTGCTGCACCATGCGCGGCGATCTTGTGGATGCGCTGGAAACCTTGCTGCGCGATCTCGACAATCGGCGCTGCAAGTTCAGCCGCGTGCTGCTCGAAACCACGGGCCTCGCCGATCCGGCGCCGGTGCTGCACACGGCCATGGCGCATCCCTACCTCGTTCAGCGCTACCGGCTCGACGGCGTGGTGACGGTGGTCGACTGCGTCAACGGCGATGCCACGCTCGACCAACATCCGGAAGCGGTGAAGCAGGCCGCGGTCGCTGACCGGATCGTATTGACCAAGACCGATCTAGGGGACACCGCCCGGCCCGAACGACTTGTCGAGCGTCTGCGCGCGCTCAATCCGGCAGCTCCCATTCTCGACGCCGCCAAGGGCGAGGCGACGGTGGGCCGACTGCTTGGCTGTGGCCTTTACGATCCCGAGCGCAAAATTCCGGACGTGAAGAAATGGCTGGCGGCGGAAGCCTATGCCGACGATCACGTCCGCCACAGTCATGGTCCTCACCATACGCACCAGCATGCCCACGACCACACCCATGAACATCTCGACCGCAACCGCCACGACGAGCATATCGCCAGCTTCGTGCTGACAAGCGATGTCGCGATTCCGGCCGGCACGCTGGAAATGTTCCTCGAGCTGCTGCGCGCGACCCATGGCGCGCGGCTCTTGCGCCTGAAGGGCATCGTAAAGCTGGCTGAAATGCCCGAGACGCCCGTCGTGGTGCATGGCGTCCAGCATGTCTTCCATCCCACCGCGCGACTGCAGCAATGGCCGGACGACGATCACCGAACCCGGCTCGTGTTCATTACCCGAGACCTGCCAGAGCGGACGGTGCGCGAGTTGTTCGAAGCCTTTCTCGGTGTAACAGGCGTCGACCGCCCTGATCGTGCCGCTTTGACCGACAATCCGCTGGTTCCGTTCGGCGGCGCCGACCGCTGATTTTGTGCCCCTTGCGCACCTCCACGACTCACCCGATGTTCAGCCGGCCCCCGGCCGCGCTGATTCGCCCCGGCGGCACCGAGGGAAACGCCATGGAACGGCCCTGGCTGCGGCATTATCCGCCGGGCGTCGCCGCCGATATCGAACCGTCGCGCTACCTATCGCTGGTGGCGATGTTCGAGGAAAGCTTCAAGGCACATGCCGCGCGTGACGCCTGCGTCTGCATGGGCAAACCTATGACCTATGCAGCGCTGGATGAGGACTCGCGCCGGCTTGCTGCATGGCTGCAAAGCCGCGGACTCAAAACCGGCGCGCGTGTCGCCATCATGATGCCCAACGTGTTGCAGTATCCGGTGGCAATCGCGGCCGCCCTTCGCGCCGGCCTGACGGTCGTCAATGTCAATCCGCTCTACAAACCGCGTGAGCTGGAATTCCAGCTCAACGATTCCGGCGCCGAGGCGATTATCGTTCTCGAGAATTTCGCTTCGGTGCTGCAAGCCGCGTTGCCGCACACACCGGTGAAACATGTGGTCATCGCCAGCATGGGCGACATGCTGGGCGTGGTGAAGGGCACATTAGTCAACGGCGTCGTACGTCACGTCAAGAAGATGGTGCCACCCTACTCGCTTCCTGGCGCCGTAAGCTTCAAGGATGCGCTCGCCGCCGGCTGCGCATTGACCTTTGTTAAAGCTGCACCGGGCCCCGACGATATCGCATTCCTGCAATATACGGGCGGTACCACCGGCGTTGCCAAGGGTGCGATGCTGTTGCATCGCAATCTCGTCGCCAACACGCTGCAAGTGGAAGCATGGCATGCGCCGCTGATTGCAAAACCGCCGCCAATCACCCAGCCGATCATCGTCACGGCCCTGCCGCTCTATCACATCTTTGCACTTACCGCCTGTTTCCTGTTCGGCATGCGGATCGGCGGGTGTTGTCTGCTGATACCGAACCCGCGCGATATTCGTTCGCTCATCAAGGAGCTCGGGCACTACAAGGTGAATGCCTTTCCGGCGGTGAACACGTTGTTCAACGCGTTGTTGCACCATCCAGGTTTTCATACGCTCGACTGGAGCATGCTCAAATATGCGGTTGGCGGCGGCATGGCGGTGCAAAAGCAGGTCGCCGATGATTGGATGAAGGCCACCGGCCATGCGATCATCGAGGGCTATGGGCTGTCAGAAACCTCGCCGGTGCTCGCCTGCAATCGTGGCGACATTACCGAATGGACCGGCACCATCGGGCTGCCGATACCTTCCACCGAGATCGCGATCCGCGACGAGGCTGGCCACGATCTGCCGACCGGCGAGCAGGGCGAGATTTGCGCGCGGGGGCCACAGGTGATGCCCGCCTACTGGCGACGTCCCGACGAAACCGCAAAAGTCATGACAAAGGACGGTTTCTTCCGAACCGGCGACATCGGCGTGATGGACGATCACGGCCGCATCAGAATCGTCGACCGCAAGAAGGACATGATCACCGTGTCCGGCTTCAAGGTGTTTCCCAATGAGGTCGAGGATTTTGCCATGAGCCATGGCGGAATCCTGGAATGCGCGGTGGTCGGAGTGCCGGACCGCCATTCCGGCGAAGTGCCGAAGTTGTTCGCAGTGAGGAAAAAGGCCGATCTCACCGAAGCGGATATGCGCGCCTTCCTCACCGCGGGTCTCGCCAGCTACAAGGTACCGCGCTACATCGAATTCCGCGACGAACTGCCGAAGTCGAATGTCGGCAAGATTCTGCGGCGCGCACTCCGGGAAGACGCATGACCGTAAGCCCTGCTCTCGCGAGCGCGTCCGATATTGTCGCGTTCTGGCGCGAGGCCGGACCGAAACGCTGGTTCGAGAAGGATGCGAGCTTCGATGCCGAAATCCGCAGCCGATTTCTTGCGACACATGAGGCCGCCGCCGCCGGGGGGCTTTCCGCGTGGGAAAGTACCGCCGAAGGCGCGCTGGCCTTGCTCATCCTGCTCGACCAGTTCCCGCGCAATATGTTCCGTGGCCAGGCGCGCGCCTTTGCCACCGATCATCTGGCGCGCGCGATCGCGGCCGGCGCTTTGGTCCGCGGTTTCGATGCCAAGGCCCCGGAGGGAATGCGCGTCCTCTACTTTCTTCCCTTCGAGCATTCGGAAGACCTCGCGGACCAGGAACGCGGCATCGCCCTTATCAAGGCAGCCGGCGATGCCGATGGACTGAAATGGGCGGAAATTCACGCCGACATCATCCGCCGCTTTGGCCGCTTCCCGCACCGCAATGCCGTACTCGGCCGCGTCACGACGCCCGAAGAGCAGGCTTTTCTCGACGGCGGCGGTTTCGCGGGCTAGCGTGTCGCGATGAAGTCATTTCACGGCGTCTTTCCATATCTGGTGTCACCGATCGATAGCAGCGGCCGCATCCTCACCGACGTGCTCGGGCGGCTCTCATCGGACCTGATCAAGGCCGGCGTGCACGGATTGACTCCGCTCGGTTCAACCGGCGAATTCGCGTACCTGTCGCGCGAACAGCGCGAAGCCGTGGTCAGGGCGACCATCGAGGCGGCGGAAAAACGCGTGCCGGTGGTCGCGGGCGTCGCCTCGACCTCTACCGCCGATGCGGTGGCGCAGGCCAGGCGCTATCAACAACTCGGCGTCGATGGCATCCTTGCCATCCTGGAGGCCTACTTTCCGCTGAAAGAGCCGCAGATCGAATCGTACTTCCGCGCCATCGCCGACGCGGTCGAAATTCCGGTGGTGATCTACACCAACCCGCAGTTCCAGCGCAGCGATCTTACCCTCGACGTGATCGCGCGGCTCGCGACGCATCCACGCATCCAGTACATCAAGGACGCTTCCACCAATACCGGCCGCCTGCTGTCAATCATGAACCGGGCTCCGGGCATGAAAGTTTTTTCAGCCTCGGCGCATATTCCGGCAGCGGTGATGCTGATTGGCGGCGTCGGCTGGATGGCGGGGCCGGCCTGCATCGTACCGCACCAGAGCGTTCAGCTGTATGATCTTTGCCGCGCCGGGAAATGGCCGCAGGCGATGAAGCTCCAGCGCGATCTCTGGCGCATCAACGAGGCCTTCGCGCGCTTCAATCTTGCAGCCTGCATCAAGGCGGGCCTGAAGATTCAGGGATACGACGTTGGCGATCCGGTGCCGCCTCAGTCAGCATTGAGCGCCGAAGAAACGAAGCAGGTGGAAGGGATTCTGGCCGACGTCGCCAAGCTGGAAATGGCCTGATATAAAGGCGTAAACGCGCTTATCCAACCGAATCTTAACGCCTCTTTGCTAACCGGTCGCGATGGCAATGCCGTCGTTCGCATCCCGGTCGCAGCCCGCGCGGAAAGACCCTGTGACAACTATCGGTTCCGAATCCGAGGCGCCTACATTAGCGTTTTCGATCGGCAGCGCCGTCACGCGCGTGAAGACATTGCTGGCCGAGCACGGCGACAGCCGACTGGCGCAGCTCACTGCCGGAAAGGTTTTTCTCGTGCGCGTCGCCAGCGCGCTGCTCGCGCTGGTTTCGCAGGTATTGCTAGCGCGTTGGATGGGCAAGTTCGAATTCGGCGTCTACATCTATGTCTGGACCTGGGTGCTGATGATTGGCGCGCTTACCGATCTCGGCCTCTCGTCGGCGGCGCGACGCTTCATTCCCGAATATGTAGAGCACAAGGCGTTTGACCGTTTGCGCGGCTTTCTGTCGGGCGGACGCTGGCTGGCAACCGGGATTGCAACCTCGATCGCTGCTATTGGCGCGCTTGGCGTGACGCTGGTTGCACCGTGGCTCGACAACTTCGCGGTCGTGCCGCTTTATCTTGCCTGCCTTGCCATTCCGATATACGGCCTGGTGCAGGTTCAGGCTGGCATCGCACAATCCTACGACTGGCCCAATCTTGCGCTGATGCCGTTTTTTGTCTGGCGGCAGCTCATCCTTACCATGCTGATGGGCGCGGCCTGGTTCGTCGGCGCTCCGACAAACGCCGTGACCGCGATGATCATCGCCGTCTTTACCACCTGGGCGGTGACAATCGGCCAGATGATCGTTCTTGATCGCCGCCTCAAGAGCAAGGTAGCCGGCGGACCGAAGCGCTACGACGTCAAGGCGTGGATTGTCACCTCGGTCCCGATATTTATCGTCGAGGGGTTCTACCTGCTGCTCACCTACGTTGACATCCTTGCGCTCGAACACTTCCGCTCGCCCGACGACGTTGCGGTATACTATGCTGCTGCGCGCCTGCTGGCCATCGTCGCCTTCGTCTATTTTGCAATTGCCAGCGCCACCACCCACAAGTTCGCCGCCTATCACGTTGCCGGCGACAGGGAGCGGCTTGCGGAGTTCTTTGCCGAAACCATCCGCTGGACATTCTGGCCCTCGCTTGTCGCCTGCGCGGCGATTCTGGCCCTGGGGCGTCCACTGCTTGCACTCTTCGGCGCTGATTTCATGTCCGGCTATGCCGTAATGTTCATCCTGGCGGCCGGCATGCTTGCGCGCGCGGCGGTAGGCCCTGCCGAACGTCTGCTCAACATGCTGGGAGAGCAAAAGCAATGCGCATTCGTCTATGCGACTGCTTTCGTCGTCAATCTGGCGCTGTGTGTGATCTTCATTCCACGCATCGGCATCGAGGGCGCGGCAACGGCGACGTCAATCGCGCTGGTGGTCGAATTGGTACTGCTCTATTGCGTCGCCAGGCGCCGGCTCGGCTTTCACGTCTTCATCAAGGGCGGCAGCACTTAAGCCCGCTCTCTCAACAGGCGCCGGATGACTTTGCCGGTTGTTGTCATTGGCATGTCGTCGATAAATGCGACTTCGCGTGGGTACTCGTGTCCCGATAGCCGCGTCTTGACGAAATTCTGGATGTCGGCGGCGAGCGCGTCCGATGCTGCATGGCCTTTCTTCAACACGATGAAGGCTTTTACGATCTCGGTACGGAGCGGATCGGGCTTGCCGACGGCTGCGGCCAGCGCAACGGCAGGATGGCGAATAAGGCAATCCTCGATCTCGCCCGGTCCGATGCGGAATCCGGACGAAGTGATGACGTCATCATCACGGCCGACGAAGCTGAAATAGCCGTCATCATCCATTACGCCCTGGTCGCCGGTGGTCATCCAATCGCCGATGAATTTCTCGCGCGTGGCCTTGGGCTTGCCCCAGTATTCCAGAAACATCACCGGATCGGGGCGCTTTACCGCGATCTGGCCGGCTTCGCCGGCTTTCAACGGAATTCCGTCGCGGTCAATTACCGCCACCGTGTGACCGGCGACCGGCTTGCCGATCGCGCCGGGCTTCGCCACGCCGATGGCGCCGCAGGCCGAGAGCACGATGTTGCACTCGGTTTGTCCATAGAATTCGTTGATGGTGAGACCGAAGGCCGCCTTTCCCCACTCATAGGTTTCCGCGCCGAGCGATTCTCCGCCGGAACCGATTGAACGCATCTTGATGTCGTGACGGCCCCGCGCGTTGCGGGCTGCGCGCAACATGCGAAGCGCGGTCGGGGGAATAAACGCATTGCGGATCCTTGCACGTGCCATCAGCGCGAAGGCTTCCTCGGGGTCGAATTTCTCAAACCGTTTCGCCACCACCGGCACGCCGTAGTGCAGTCCGGGCAGCAACACGTTGAGCAGTCCGCCGGCCCAGGCCCAGTCGGCCGGCGTCCAGATGCGATCACCCGGTTGCGGGAAGAAATCGTGATGGGTCTCCACACCGGGAAAGTGGCCAATCAGGACGCGATGTCCATGCAGCGCACCCTTCGGCTGACCGGTGGTGCCGGACGTATAGACCATCATCGCCGGATCGTCGGCGGACGTATCGACCGGGGTAAATTCTGATGATGCTCGCGCGAGTGCATCCGCAAATCCGAGCGTGCCTTCGCCGGCACCATCGAGCGAAAGCGCCACTTTCAGGTCGGGCAGATCCGTCCTGATTTCGGCAATATTCGCGATGCCTTGCGCATTGGTGATCAACGCCGCAGCGCCGGAATTTTGCAGGCGATACGCCAGCGCATCGACGCCGAACAGAACTGCGAGTGGCAACGCAACGCCGCCAAGCTTGTATATCGCGATATGGCAAGCAGCCACTTCCGGCGCCTGCGGCAGCAGGATAGCCACACGATCACCGCGGGCGATCCCGTTCGCGCGCAGGACATTTGCAAGGCGGTTGGAGGTATCGCGCAGCCAGCCGTAGCTGATTTCTTCCTCGCGTCCGTCTGGCCGGGCATGCAGGATCGCAAGACGATCCGGCTCGGCCTCCGCCCAACGGTCACAGACATCGACACCGATATTGTAGCGCGCCGGCACCTGCCAGCGGAATTGGCGATAAATTGCGTCGTATTCGCGAAGGCGAGGCAGTACCGGCATGGAGCGCAAAGCTAGTCAGCCGAAGCTGGGAGGTCCAGAGCTACGCGGTGGTTTTGGCTTTCCGGTCAATTGACCGGGACGCGAAGAAAATTCCAGTCGCGGCCGGCCGCTGATGCCGGACTGATCGATCGGTTCTCGTCAGCCTGGCCTCCTACGAAGGAAAACGTGCTGACCTGAGCCTCCAGCGGCGCAAAGCGTAGCACCATGACGTCATGGTCGGCGTAGTCCCGCCTGGCCGGACAGGCGGCAATGTTGTCTCCGTCGAGGTAACGAAAGCGGCGTCCTATCGCCAGAAGGTACGGGCTATTGGGACCGCTCGACGGCCAGCACACCTTTTTCAGTTCGGCCTGTGTCTGAATGCGGATTTCGGTGAATGTCGCCGCGCGGGTGACTTTCACGATGGCGAGGGGTACCTGGTTCTCAGCGCGATGAAAGAGTTCATCCGCGCCTGCCGGCGCCGCAAACAGCACCGCCGTACTCACGGTGACAACCTGGAGCGCGTGCACAAACGCCAGCGTCATACTCGCCTCACAACACCGAACGATGGCAAAATTGTCTCAAATTTCGGCAGCCATCCAGGAATCTGTGTCGCACGGTCATCCCTTTTTCTCGTCCGGCATCGCCAGAATGAGCGCCCAATAGACCTTGTATTTCGAACGCGGTGTGTAAACTGCGGCGATCCCCATGCGGGTTGCGCCCTTCAGCAGCATATTGGCGCGGTGCGGTGCGGAATCACGCCAGCCGGAAAACGCCTCGGCAAGCGTATGATAACCTGCACTGATGTTTTCCGCCGCCGCGGCCGCGTCGTAGCCCGAGGCCTTGAGCCGTACCACAAACGGTTTGCCGGCATTGTGCTCGAGCTTGTCGCGCTTCGCCATGACTGCGGCTTGCATCTGTGCCATCTGCATCAGCGCCGGGTCAATCGTTACTGCCGGCAGATCGTTGTTCGCACGGTATCCGGAAATCATCGAAGCCGCGGCAGCGGCGTCGAGTTGAGCGCCGGGCTGGGCAAGATTTCGATAAAAGCTCGGCTCCTCCTTGGGCACATAGTCGGCGGCGCAGCCGGCCAGCGCCAACCCTGCAAGCATTCCCACGCTAAAGCGAAACGGCGTCATCTGAGCCGATCTCCGAATCGGTAGGGTGTCGGGAACCTGACGGCCGACCGTGGCCGAACAGTGGTAAAAAAGATGGAATTGGCGCGCCCTGAAACGTGGATCGAGAATTCCCGCCCGCATTTATTGTTGCCCTCTTCTGAGGTCAACTCGATGGTGCATGACTATTCAGAAAACCGGGTGCCACTTTCCTATATCATGCGTTAACATCCAGCAGAACAAGTCGCCTCGCGACAGCTCAGGGAGAAACGCCATGACCAGCCAACCGGTCGCACGGACGCCGGGCGCCAAACGCGCCACCGAGGGCGAATATGTCTTCGATCTCGGCACCGTGAACCACATACTCGGCGGCCCAACTTATTCCACCGCAAATGGTGCCTGCGTGGAAGGAGATCGAATGATCGTCGGGTTGATGCGCATGCCGGCAGGGACAGGAGCGGATGCGCACTCGCATCCGAATGAGCAATGGATCTATGTGCTGCAGGGAACCTTCCGCGCCGATATCGGCGGCAAGAAGTTCGACGCCAAGCCCGGCTCGGTGATTTACATTCCCGCTAACACCGTGCACGCCGGCAAGGCCACCGAAGACGGCGACGTGGTGTTTTTCACCTGCAAGGACGCCTCCCACGGCCTGCATGGCGTAAAAGCAGCGTAGTCTCGCCTCGTACCCGGACTTAAGGGTTCGCTGTCTTCAACGCCCGCCAGATTCGCTCGGGCGTCGCCGGCATATCAATCATGGCGCCCTTCGGAAGCGCGTCGTGGATGGCATTGATCACCGCCGGCGGTGCGGCGGTCGTGCCGGCCTCGCCGGTGCCTTTGACGCCGAGCGGATTGGTACGGCAGGCAATGGCGCGATGCTCGACCTTCATGTCCGGCATCACATCGGCCCGCGGCATCGCATAATCCATGAACGAGCCCGAGACCAGTTGGCCGCCGGCGTCGTAGATCGTGTTCTCGGCCAATGCCTGACCAAGACCCTGCGCCACGCCGCCGTGAATCTGGCCTTCGACAATCACATCGTCGAGCACATTGCCGCAGTCGCCAACCGCCACATAGTTGACAATCTCGACCGCACCGGTTGTGGAGTCGATTTCGACTTCGGCGACGTGACAGCCATTCGGAAACGAGGGTGGTATCTTTACGCCGCCTTGGGTGTCGAGACTCTCCGGGATTACGCCCTGTCGCTTGAGCTCGGCCGCGCGTTCCGCAACCTCAAACAAGGAGACCTCGCGCCCAGAGTTCTTTACGCCGAATTTTCCGTCACGGTAGTCGACATCGGTTTCAGACGCCTGCAGCAGCATGGCGGCAACGCGTTTCGCCTTGGCCAGCACAAGGTCGGCAGTATTCGCGATCGCCCCACCCACCATCATTGCGGAACGGGAGGCGACCGCACCGAAGCCGGGTACGTCGCGCGCGGAATCGCCGGAATGCACACTCACCAATTCAGGCGAAACCCCGAGACGGCGTGCCGCCACGCGGCCGAATACCGTACGGTGCCCCTGCCCGCTGGCGCCGGCACCGATGCTCACCTGAACCTTGTTGCCGTCCGGAAACGTGATTCGTGCAGCCTCTTCCGGAAACGCGCCGGCGATTTCGAGGTAGCAGCCGATGCCGATGCCGCGCAGCTTGCCATGCTTCTTTGCTGCCTTCTTGCGCGCGGCGAAATTTTCATAGTCTGCAACGCTCAGTGCGCGCTCAAAGACGCCGCTGAAGTCGCCACTGTCATAGGTATTTCCGAATGCAGTGGTGTAAGGGATCCTGTCGGACTGAATGAGGTTGCGCCGCCGCAACTCCGCCGCGTCGATCCCCGTCGCGTCAGCGGCGGCGTCTATGACGCGCTCCATGAGATAGCTTGCCTCCGGCCTTCCAGCGCCGCGGTAAGGTCCGGTCGGGAGCGTGTTGGTCATCACGCAACGCGTGTTCAGCTGAGCATTCGGAATGTCGTATACCGTCGGCAGGCATCCCGATATATGTGTGGTCACGCAGAAATGTGCCACGCCGGTGAAATAGGCGCCCATATTGCCAAGACAGTCGACTCGCAGCCCCAGGAAGCGGCCCCGCCTGCTGAGCGCCAGTTCGACCGTCCAGAAAGAGTCGCGGCCCTGATTGTCCGTGACGAAGGCTTCCGAACGCGTCGACACCCAATGGATCGGCTTCTTGAGTATGCGCGAGGCGTGCAGCATCGGCACGTATTC
Organism: uncultured Alphaproteobacteria bacterium; assembly: GCA_963828695.1. Lineage (GTDB taxonomy): Bacteria > Pseudomonadota > Alphaproteobacteria > Rhizobiales > Xanthobacteraceae > Pseudolabrys. The sequence continues at coordinate 2,433,969 of CAWHFS010000002.1, forward strand.
GGGGTAGCACCAGCCCTTCATGCCGAAGGCACCGCCGAGATCGTCGGTGAGGACTCGCAACTCCTCCGGCTTGATGTTCATGGCACCGGCGACCTGGCCGCGCACGGCGGCAACGCTTTGCGTCCCGCAGCGCAGCGTGAAGAGATTCTTATCGGCATCGTAGCTTGCCGTCGCAGTGCGCGGTTCAAGCGAGGCCACCACCAGACGCTGGTTGACGAGTTCCACACGCACCACATACGCGGCGTCCCTGAAAGCACGCTCAAGTGCAGCCTGCGTCTTGCCATCCGCGTCCATCGGCGCAGTCCACTCGAAGCCGATATTGCCCGGCGCTTCCGGCCAAAGCTGCGGCGCGCCGGGCGCCACAGCCGCGCGCACGTCGGTCACCGGGGTCATTGGCTGATAGTCGACCGCGATCTTTTCGGCTGCGTCCTGGGCCGCCGCCGGGCTCACGGCGATCACCATCGCCACCGGCTCGCCAACGTGCATCACACGCTTTTCTGCCAACGACGGCCGGTGCGGAGAAATCGGTACCTTGCCACCGCGGCCAGGAATCGGATGCGGATGCGAGATCGAATGGTAATGCGCCTCGGCCAAATCAGCCGCGGTCAGCACCGCAACCACACCCGGCGCCGCCTTCGCACTGGCCGTATCGATGTGTTCGATATTCGCAAACGCGTGCGGCGAGCGAACGAAGTGAGCAGTCAAAGCTCCTTCCGGCTTGACGTCGTCGCCGAAACGCCCGTGCCCGCGCAACAGCGGATCGTCTTCGACCCGTCCTGCCCATTCGTCGAATTTTGCGCTGGTTGCGGTCGCAGAGGTCATTGTGTAACTCCGGCAGTGCACGAAAAAACTAAAGACGGTCCTTGATTCCGGCCTTGGCGTAGAGCGCGTTGATGTGCTCCTTCACGCTAGGGGCAACGGTGTCGTGTTCGGGCTGATGCGCCCATCCCACCTTGGCGCGGGCGTGGATTGCTATTTCCTCGTCCTGCTGCGAGGTTCCGCCGGAAATGCCGTAGGCGCCAACCATCTCATTGCCCTTGAACACAGGTGCTGCGCCACCTGAAGCCGCGATCTTGCCATGGGTCATGGCGGCGAGGCTGACGAGCAGCTGCGGATTTCGCTCCTTGAACCACTGCTGGATCACCAGGCCATCGGGGAATCGCGGACTCATGGAGCGGAAGGCGGCCACCGTATAGGCCTTGGCAATGGCGGTGTCAGGGGTGACGAAGCCGGCATCGTCCATTCGTTCGACGGCAATGATATTGCCCTCCGGGCCGACCACGGCGACGGAGATCGGCACCCCCATTTCCTCGGCCTTTTCGACCACTGCCTTGATGAATTCACGGCATTCGGCCGCCCTCAGCTTTGCCATCCACCGTCCTCCCCCGACCCGCCATTAAGCTTTGCTTAACCACTCAACTGCAAGCAATTAACTGCAAAAAAACCGGTAGGGGAATAGCGTGGTGGAGTATCCGGACGCAAACATGGCCGAACCTTCCACCGCAGGCACATACACGCACGGTTGGCGTCTGCCCGCGCTGGTCGGCCTCGGCTGTTACCCTGCGAGCTTCGCGCTGTTCCACTACGTCCTGCCGGTCGGTGGCTGGGTCGCGGCTGCTCCCGAACCAATGGTGTCGGCCTTCCTTGCCGGCCTGATTACCCTTGTAGCGGTTGTGTTGGCGGCCGTCGTCCTCGCGCGGCGCCTGCAAGTCAACAATCGGCGCATGCGGATCGCGCTCAACAACATGTCGCAGGGCCTGTGCATGTTCGACGGCAGCGAGCGGCTGGTCGTGTGCAACCAGCGCTACCTGGATCTCTACAAGCTACCGCGCGAAGTCGCAAAGCCCGGCCGTACGCTCACCAATCTGCTTGAATATCGCATCTCCAGTGGCACATTTTCGCGCGATCCCAACCAGTACCGGCGCGAGTTGCTTGCCGCCATGAGTGAGGGCAAAACCACAACCACGGAAGTGAAGTCCACCGACGGACGGATGATCTTCGTCAGCAACCAACCGATGTCCGACGGCGGCTGGGTTGCGACCCATGAAGATGTTACCGAACGGCGCGATGCAGAACATGAACGCGCCTTGATGCAAGAACAGCAGCAGCGGCGTGCTGCCATAGATCAGGCGATCGCTGCCTTTCGCCAGCGGGTCGAGGATCACCTGCACACCGTGTCGGACGGAGCCATGACCATGCGCTCCACCGCCACGACTCTGTTCGCAAATTCCGGCCAGACCTCAAAAAGCGCCGAGAGCGCGGTCACTGCTTCGAACGAAGCCTCCACGAATGTAGAGACCGCCGCTATCGCCGCCGACGAATTGAGCGGTTCGATCGGGGAAATCGCGCGCCAGCTTGCGATGACCACCGATATTGTGCGCGCGGCGGTGACCGAGGCGCAAGACACCAACCAGCAAATCTCGGCGCTGGCGCAAGCGGCACAAAAGATCGGCGATGTGATCATGCTGATCCGAGCCATAGCCGGGCAGACCAACCTGCTGGCGCTCAACGCTACGATCGAAGCCGCACGGGCCGGTGAAGCGGGCAAGGGATTCGCTGTTGTCGCGTCTGAGGTCAAATCGCTGGCGGTACAGACTGCAAAGGCGACCGAGGATATATCCAAGCTGATTAGCGCGGTGCAGAACTCGACCAGCAGCGCAGTGGATGCGATCGGTCGCATTGCAAGCCGCATGCAGGAAATCGACAGTTGCGCCACTGCGGTTTCGGCCGCGGTCGAAGAGCAAAGCGCGGCGACCGGCGAAATTTCACAGAATGTCGCCAGCGCTTCTGAAGGCGCCAAGCTGGTCGTGACCGTGCTCAGCGAAGTTGCTGGCGCGGCGACCGACACACGTCAGTCGGCAGAAAACGTACTCACTGCCTCACAAGCGGTCGAAGCCGCCGCGACGGAATTGCGCCGCGAGGTCGAAGGTTTCCTCGCCCGCGTCGCGGCCTGATACGGGTCGTCAGCCGAACAATCCGGACAGCCAATAAAACAGTGCGGCAATCGCCGCGGCTGCCGGAATTGTAATGATCCAGGCGACGACGATGTTGTTGGCTACGCTCCAACGCACCGCAGACATCTTGCGCGCAGCGCCAACACCAATAATCGAGCCCGTGATAGTGTGGGTCGTCGAGACCGGTATGCCGAATGCAGTGGCCGCGAACAGTGTCGCGGCGCCGCCGGCCTCCGCACAAAATCCCTGCATCGGTGTAAGCCGGGTAATCCGCGAACCCATTGTTCGCACGATGCGCCAGCCGCCGATCAGCGTGCCGAGCGCCATTGCAATTTGACACACGATCACGACCCAGAACGGCACATGGAAATTGCTGCCAAGGTAACCCTGTGAATAAAGCAGCACGGCGATGATGCCCATGGTCTTTTGCGCATCATTGCCGCCATGCCCGAGCGAATAAAGCGAGGCGGATACAAATTGCAGATGTTGGAACGTCCGGTCGATTGCATATGGCGTCCATCGCATGAGAGTCCACGACAGTACGAGCACCAGAAATATCGCGAGAAGAAACCCGATCAGTGGCGACGCAATGATTGCGGCGGTGGTGGGCACAAGGCCTTTCCATACAACGGCGCCGATCCCTGCCTTGGCGAGGCCTGCTCCGACAAGCCCGCCGACCAGCGCGTGCGAACTGCTTGAGGGAATTCCAAGCCCCCAAGTGATCAGATTCCACAAGATCGCGCCCATGAGCGCGCCAAACACGACGCGCGGATCGATCACCTGTGCTGCAATAATCCCCGTACCGAGCGTATTGGCCACGTGCAGACCGAAGAACAGAAATGCAATGAAATTGAAAAATGCTGCCCATGCCACCGCATATTGCGGCCGAAGCACGCGGGTGGAGACGATGGTTGCTATGGAATTGGCGGCATCATGCAGCCCATTAAGGAAATCGAATGCCAGCGCGACAGCAATCAGGCCGATCAGCACCGGCAGGGACAACACGGCGTCCATCGTTGTTCGGCTCCGCCTTTTACACGTGCTCGATAACGATGCCGTGCATGACATTGGCTACGTCGTCGAAGCGGTCCACGACCTTCTCAAGATGATCATAGACTTCGTTTCCGACAAAAAACGCCATTGGATTTGATTTTGCGTGCGTCTGGTAGAGCACTTTGAGGCCGACATCGTGCAACTCGTCGGCACGGCCTTCCAGCGCGGAAATCTGTGCGGTCAGATCGCTGATATGGGTGGCTTCGGAACTTATCGATTTCAGCAGTGGAACGGCCTCCTGCACCAGCTGCGCGCATTTTACGATTGCGTCAGCCATCTCTTTCATCTGAGGCGTAAATTCCGTCACTTCGAACAGAATGATGCCCTTGGCCGTCTTCTGCATCTGGTCGATGGCGTTATCCATGGAAGTGATCAGATCGCGAATATTGCCGCGATCGAATGGCGTTATGAACGTGCGGCGTACCGCAATCAGGACCTCACGCGTGGCATCGTCAGCGTCGTGCTCGCGGTCCATGACAATCTGGTAGTTGCGCTCCACTGCCGACCCGCCTTCGAGCATGCCGCGCAGGGCCTCGGCGCCGGCGAGCACGGCCTGGGAATGGCGTGCGAACAGCTCGAAGAAGCGCTCCTCCTTCGGCATCAATGCATGAAACCAGTGCAGCATGGCGGCCTCCGGCGAGCGCGCGTCAATTGACCATAGCCTAGGGGCTGGGCCGGCCATCAGGGAACCGGGCAATACCCTGCCAGGCGAACAGCGGGCAAAACTCGATCGAAGCTGTGCCAAGCCGGCATATGTCGTTGACAATGCAATGACTGTAACGGCGCAAAATTTTCGCCCCCTCAAAATTGATAATTGTCATTGAATCAATGACCTAAATGCGGTTTTCGTAGCCAGCGGATCGGCGCTATTTGCAACTGAAGAGTAGCTGCACCGGCGTCGTGGCTCGGTTAGCTTGCGACTTCAAGAATATTCGAATCGGAGAACAGGAATGCGGTTGGGTTACTTCACAATGCCGGTGCATCCGATCGGCCGGAATTGGTCGCAGACTCTGCGCGAGGATCGCGAGGCGATTATTCTCGCCGACAAGCTCGGATTCTATGATGCCTTCGTCGGCGAGCACCTGACCGATGCCTGCGAAAACGTCACCAACAGCCTGCTGTTCAACGCCACGCTGATAAACGAAACGAAAACAATCAAGCTCGCCACCGGCACCACGAATTTGTCGCAGCAACACCCTGTGCTGGTAGCGGTGAATTCGGCAATGTTCGACCATCTTTCGCAAGGCCGCTTCATTTTGGGCGTCTCCGCCGGAGCGCTCACCTCGGACGCGGAAGCGATCGGCCTGCTCGACGAGGACCGTAACAAGATATTTGCCGAAGCAATCGACGTAATCCTGGCAATCTGGGAGCGCGAGCCGCCCTACAATATCGATTTCCCGGACAACCGCTTCAAGGTGGCGATCAATCGCGCTGCCGCATTGCACCTTGGCGTCGGCATCATGGCCAAGCCGTTCCAGAAACCGCGCCCCGAAATCGTCGGTACCGTTGTTGCACCGTTCTCGCCCGGCGTGGTGCTGATGGGCAAGCGTGATTTCCACCCGCTCTCGGCGAACTTCCTGCTGTCAAACCATCTCAAATCGCACTGGACCAACTATGCCAAGGGCAAGGCAGAAGCCGGTCAAAAGGCCAAAATTGCCGACTGGCGCGTGGCACGCACCATATTCGTTGCCGACGACGATAAGACCGCGTTGCGTTACGGCCGCGAGGATTCCAACAGCCCCTACCGGTTTTACTTTGAACAGATGCGCGCCAAGATGAAGCGCGGCAACAGGCTCAATGTGTTCAAGAGCCACAAGGAGCAACCGGACGAGGAGATCACACACGACTTCGTCATGGACAATTGTGTGTTTCATGGTTCGGTAAACAAGGTGGTCGACCAGATCCTCGCCATGCGTGAGCAAACCGGCGATTTCGGCGAACTGGTCTACGCCGGCATGGACTGGGTCGATCCGAAGTTTGCCAGGCGCTCGATGGAGCTGATGGCCGAGCAGGTAATGCCGCGGGTGAATGCGGCCATCGGCAGGTCGGCCAAGACCGCGGCAGAATAGTTTCTAAACAGCCCGCGGATCTCGCGCTATCGGTTCGGGGACTACTCGCTTCATTCTCACCCAGGAATGACAAACGTGGAAGCGATCAATTTCTCCACCTTCGCCGTAACAGTCTCCAATTCATCCACCCTCATGCACGCCGCCACGTAGCGGTCAGGCCGCAACAAAAGCACATGATCGGAAAATCGCGCGAGGCGAGGATCGGCGGCGCCGATTATACGCACCTCCCCGCGGCCATCCGGGCGCACCACGACGATCTTGGCATCCAGGTCGCGCCAAAACGACGCCCGAAGTGCCGGCAAGACACTCTCCAGGCGGTTGCTGCGCACGATGAGTGCGAAGCCTGCGCCTAATAAATCGTCGAGCCGGCATTCCTGGCCATCCGCAAATACACGCGGTTGGGGAAACAGTCGCCCGACCAGGGTGTGCCGATTGCCCGTACCGTCGGGAACGACAAATCCGTCCACAAATCGCGGCGGGGGCTTGAACTTCATCTGCGCGATATAGTCGCGTGCCTTGGGAAATATTGCGAGCGCACGGAATCCGGTTTCGATCGCCCAGGCCGCCGCCGCATTGGGCGGCGCCAGCACCCGGCCCATGTTGAGCGCAAACGCAATCATGGCACCGGCATGATCGCGTCGTTCGGGTTGATACGTTCCGAGCAGACCCGGCCCGAGCCGCCCCTGCACCACCGCGGCCAATTTCCAGGCCAGATTGTTGGCATCGCGCAAGCCACTGTTCATACCCTGGCCGGCGAAGGGCGGCATCAGGTGGGCTGCATCACCCGCCAGAAACACGCGGCCCTGCCGCCAATGTTCGGCCAGCCGCGCATGGAACGTATAGACCACCGTGCGCACGATGTGGCTTTGCGGCGCCGCCTCGTGCGTCCGCAGCAAATGCTGCACACGATCGGGCGCGAGCAAATCCTCGTCGCGCTCATGATCGTGCAGCATGAACTCGTAGCGCCGTGTAAGGTTCGGCCCAGGTAACGCGATGCAAGGGCGCCGCGGATCGGAAAATACCTTGGTATGCGGCGAGGCGCTCGGGGAATTCTCCAAATCGATGATCAGCCAACGCTCCCTGAACGTCGATCCACTCATGCCGATTCCGAGTTGTCGACGAACCAGGCTGGATGCGCCGTCACAGGCCACCAGGTAATCGCAGACAATGTCGTGTCTGCCGCCGCCGCTCTTTCGCAATCTCAGCGAAACGCCACTGTCGCCTTGTTCGAAAGCAATCAACTCATGTTCAAACAACGCCGTCACGTGCGCAAAGCGTGCAAGACCATTGCACAATTGCCGTTCGAGAATTGGCTGTCGAAACGCGTTCCGGCGCGGAAAGCCGTAGGGCTGCTCGGTTGGTTGCACCTTGGCAAACAGCCGTCCGCTCGCGGAATAATAATGCGACCCGTAGCCGGCGACTGTCTCCGCCATTACCACATCCGCAAGGCCCGCTGCCTGCATGGTACGTAAGCTTTCATCGTCGATCGATACCGCGCGCGGTTCATGCACGGTTTCGGCATTACGCTCGATCAGCAAAGTTTCGACGCCGTAGATGCCAAGCAGATTGGCAAGCGTCAGCCCCGTCGGGCCGGCTCCGATGATTGCGATGGAATTGGACTTGGCCGACAAGGGGCGCGGTCACACCGACATCGGATCGGTGCCGAGTTTGGCATAGAGGCCGTGCCTGGCGCCTTCGGTGAACGAGGCATCTTTATCGAGCTCGATCGCCACCGAGCGCACACGCTGCGCTTCCGGTTCGGTCGCCGGCACCGGTTTGCCTTCACCTGCGGCTTTGGCCGCGCGAAGCAGCAATTTCCGCGTCATGATGATTCCGCTGTCGGTCGCGCAAAGGTGCTCTTTGGTGCGGTCCTGGATCGGTCCCATGCTTTCCTGGATCGAAGCATCCTGCATGGCGATCCCGTCAACGCCCGTCGAGGAGTGACCGTGGCGCTGCGCTTCGCGGTCCATCAGATAATTATTGGATTTGTTCGCAAGCGGAATGAAAGTTCCGGGCACATATTTGACATGGATACCCTCACCATCCTGCATCGCGGACACTTCTGAATTCGTGAGTGCACGCCTGGGATGATAGTTGATGCTCCAGGCCCAACAGGTTTCGTCGTCGATCGGCACCCAGGCGTGCGCGCCCAAAGGATGTCCGGCGCGCGGCGGAATGATCGTGTACCAGGGCATGATCCAGGGTGTTATGCGCCAGTAGTATTTACCGGCCTCGGCGTTGCGTCGCGCACCGATCAACAGGCCGCCGGCAAACTCTTCGACGTCGAACAGGGGCATGCGGTCCTGTTCGTTATAAACGTTGCCCTTGGAGCCCTTGAACAGCGGATCCTTGTTGAGCTCGCTACCATGCAACCACGAGACATGGCTGGAATCGATACCGCCTTCCATCGCCTGCAGATAATTGCATTCCTGAATGCGCTTGGAGACGAAGCGCTGAGACGGTTCGACATCGGTCCATTCCAAGGCAGGCGGCTGCGGCTGCAATTCCGGCGGCCCGAGATAGGCCCAGACGATGCCGGCCTTCTCGATGCAAGGATATGATTTCAACTTGATGTTCTGGCGGAAGCCGGATTCCTCGGGCTCCGACGGCAGGTCGACGCATTGGCCGGTCACGTCATATTTCCAGCCATGATAGGGGCAGCGCAGCCCACAATCCTCGTTTTCGCCGAACCAGAGCGATACGCCGCGATGGGCGCAGAATTCGTCGATCAGACCGATGCGGCCCTTGCTGTCGCGAAAGGCGATCAGTTTCTCGCCCATCAGCTGGACCCGCACCGGCGGACAGTCCGGCTCGGGGATTTCCGTCGACAGCAGAAACGGCGCCCAGTAGCGGCGCAAGAGCTTGCCCATGAGCGTGCCCGGGCCGATACGGCTGAGCAGCTCGTTCTGTTCACACGACATCATTGCGACGTTTCCTCGATTTTCCTGCGCCACATGAGCGTTTCCGAAAATTGGTACCCATTTTTCGGGATCATGCGATAGGCTGTTGTTTCGGGCCATTATAGGCGGCCAAGGCCGCCGGGGAAGGCAACTGCTATGCCCTTGCCGCGGATCGCCATTGCAACCGGAGACCCGGCCGGCATCGGCCCGGAGATCGCGCTGAAGGCGGCGATCGAGCGGCGTGTAGCCGCCATTTGCCGACCCATTCTGGTCGGCGACCCGATGGCGGTGGAAATGCACGCACGCGCGGCTGGCCTTGCGCCCCGCATCAATGTGATTAGCGGACCCGAGAATGCAGATTGGTCGAATGCCACCGTCAATCTCCTCGATGCTGGCGAGGGTGCAAACGTGCCGATCAAGTTCGGTACCGTGGACGCAGCCTATGGGCGCGCCTCACTCGCCAGTGCGAGCCGCGCCATCCAAGCCGCGCTCAACGGAAACGTCGACGCGGTGGTGGCGGCACCGCAGACCGAGCGTTCGATTCAAGCTGCCGGAATTGCATTTGACGGATATCCCTCTTTCGTCGCGCGCGAGACCGGCACGCCGGTCAACGACGTATACTTGATGATCTGCTTCGATTCCTCGCGGATCGTGCATGCGACCCTGCATGTGAGTGTGCGCGAGGCGCTGACCCTGATCACACGCGAGCATGTCGCGCGCGTCATCCGCATCACAAATGCATCGCTCCAAAAGCTCGGCATCGGGCATCCGAAAATTTTCGTGAGCGGGCTCAATCCGCATGCTGGCGAAGAGGGAATGTTCGGTTACGAGGAAATCGATATCATCATTCCGGCAATCGACGATGCCGTGCAAAACGGCATCGACGTCTCAGGTCCGTTCAGCGCCGACACAATGTTCCGGAAGCAGGGCTGCGACGCCTTCATCGTCATGCTGCACGATCAGGGTCACATTGCCGCCAAGCTGCAGGCCTTCAACCGCACTGCGGGTCTTTCGATCGGATCGCCGATCCTGTTCTCTTCGGTAGCTCACGGCAGCGCGCACGATATCGCGGGCCGGGGCATTGCCGATCCCGGGGCGATGATCGAAGCGATTACCCGATTGGCGAAAGTAAGCGCGACGGAGAAGCAGCCGGTCTAGCGTACCGCCGGCAGCGGCGCGCCGGATATTGCCGTACCGCTTTGCGGCGCGACATGCGCACGACCACTTGCGACCGGCATGTGACCACCGGCGGCTGACGTACTCGCGGTATTGGCCGTTGTATCGGGCGCCTTGCCCGGCAGCACCACCACGCGCGTGCCGACTTGCACGCGGCTGAACAGATCTTCGATGTCCTCGTTGAGCAAGCGGATGCAGCCCGAGGATACCGTCTGGCCAATGGTGGAAGGCTGGTTGGTGCCGTGGATGCGGTAAAGCGTCTTGCCGAGATAAAGGGCACGCGCGCCAAGCGGATTGCCCGGACCGCCTGCCATCATACGCGGCAAATAAGGCTGGCGCTCGATCATCTCCGACGGCGGGAACCAGTCAGGCCATTCCTTCATCCTGGAGATTCGCTCAGTGCCCGACCATGTAAAGCCTTCGCGGCCGACGCCAATGCCATAGCGAATCGCCTGGCCGTGGCCGAGTACCAGATAGAGATAGGTGTTCGGCGTATCGATGATGATGGTGCCGGCAGGCTCCTTGGTTTTGAATTGCACCAACTGCCGTTTCAGATTTTCCGGCAGTTCCTTGGGCTGACCCTGCTCTGGCTGATCTTCCGGCGGGAGTGCAGCGGTAACCGATGGCGGCGCAGTCTGAGGTGCGGGGCCGATCGACCCCGGAGGACGGAACCCAAGAGGCTCTGTAGCGGCCGTCGATGCGGCTGGTTGTTGTTGTTGCTGCTGTTGCTGCGGTTGCTGTTGCAGCTGCTGTTGCTGCTGGCGCTGCCCGTCGACCTGACGGTCATATCCCGGCAATTGCGAGCTGGGGATCGCAAAGCCGGGCGGCGGCGGTATTGCCGCGTCCTCTTCTTCCGGATAGGGCAGCACCCTTTGCGGGGTGATGCGGCCTTGTCCTGGACCCGACCGCTCAACTTCAGCCGTGCCGGGAGGTGGCAGCTGCTCCTGATAGATGCCGGAGGCGGGACCCGAACGATAGTAGGGCTGCGGCGCGGAATATTGTGCCTGCGCCGGCGCGGCCAGGGCGGCGGCGGCAACCGGAAGCGTCAGTAGAAATGCAGTAAAACGTAAGATCATCGTCCACCTGCCGTCCATCAACGGCCAAATGGCCGCACCCAGCACTTCACGTGCCCCGGGATGTAGGCACATTCAAGACCAGAATACGACTATCTCGTTAACGTGATTCTTCTACGGCGGCCCGTCTTGATTATGTTTTCTTGGCCTCCGCGGCCAGAACCTGCTTGGCGACGCGGTGGGCGTCGACAGCGGCCGGGAAACCGCAATAGACCGCAATTTGGCGCAAAATGGCGCTGAGTTCCGTCGGGGTGAGCCCGTTGCGTATCGCGCCGCGGAAATGCGCTTCGAATTCATGCATTCGGCCGAGGCAGGCTATCATGCCGAGGTTGAGAATACTGCGATCACGCGGCTTGAGAGCCTCGTCACCCCATACCGCGCCCCAGCAATATTCGGTCAGCAACTCCTGGAATTGCCGATTGAAATCGTCGGTATTGGCTACGGCGCGGTCGACATATTCGTCGCCCAATACCTTGCGGCGCATCGTCATGCCCCGGTCGTAGACTGCCTTGTCCATGTCGTCCTCCGCTTCTGTGCGTATGGTTCTGCCCCAAAAACCTGAACCCGATTTTCGGGATCATGCGCTTCAATGACGTATACCGCCGATAATGGCTTATGTTGACAGAGTTTCACTGATTTCGTCCATTCTCGCCCAGCATCAGACGGGCCAGCCATGAAAGTAGCCATCGTCGGCGGCGGTATTTGCGGGCTTTCGCTCGCGTTGCATCTCGACCAGCGCGGCATCGAAGCACGCGTCTACGAACGCGCGCCTGAAATCAAGGAACTCGGGGTCGGAATCACGCTATTGCCCCATGCGATGCGCGAATTCAGCGCGCTCGGCTTGGGCGACAAGCTGCTTGCAGCCGGCATCGAGAACCGTGAGAGCTGCTTCTTCAATCGTTTCGGCCAACTGATCTACAAGGAGCCGCGCGGAAAGTACGCGGGGTACCAGTATCCGGAAGTGGGCATCCATCGTGGCCGTCTGCATGTGATCCTCTATGAGGCGGTGCGCAAGCGCCTCGGGCCTGAAGCGGTGCGCACCGACCACGAATGCACCGGTATCGAGCAGGATGAGATGGGCGTCACCGCCCATTTCAAGCAGACCACCAGCGCCAGCACGCAGGAAAGCGTCCGCGCAGACCTCGTTGTTGCCTGCGACGGAATTAATTCGGCGATCCGGAAACAGTATTACCCGCAGGATAAGGTGGCATTTGCCGGGATCAATACCTGGCGAGGGATCACGCGACGCAAGCCGATTCTGGGCGGGCGCACATATATGCGGGTCGGCTCGATTCTGACCGGCAAGATTGTCATCTACCCTATCATCGACGACTTGGACGGAAACGGAAACCAGCTGATCAACTGGATGGCGGAGATCAAGCGCGACACCACCGAGCAGAACGACTGGAACAAGCCCGGCGATCTGTCGGACTTTTTCCCGCTTTATGAAAACTGGCGTTTCGACTGGCTCGACGTAGCGCAAATGATCCGCGACGCCGATCAGATTCTGGAATATCCCATGGTCGACAAGGACCCGGTCGACCGATGGACCTTCGGTAGGGTGACACTCGCCGGTGATGCTGCGCATCCGATGTATCCGCGCGGCTCAAACGGCGCGGCGCAGGCCGCAATCGACGCCCGCACCCTCGCCGATCTTTTGCGTGCTGAAAATGATCCTCGTGCCGCACTCAAGGCCTATGAGGCCGCGCGCTGCGCAGCCACCGCCAACGTGGTCCGGACCAATCGCGAGCAGGCGCCGGACTTTATCAACATCAAGGTTGAGGAACTGGTTGGCGACAGACCTTTCGACGATCTCGACAAATATATCACCCAGGATGAGTTGCGCGCGCTGTCGGAAAATTACAAGCGCATCGCCGGCTTTGCGCTGACCGATGTCGCCCCGGGTACATGATCCCGAAAGTGGGCAGCCGTTTGGGGCATGATCATGTGCACGATAGAAGAATGAGCCTGAACGTACTGATCGTCGGTTGCGGTGCCATCGGCGGATTGTTCGCAGCGGCGCTTTCTTCCGCGGCCAAAGTCACCGCCTATGACGCCAATGCCGAGCATGTCCGTGCCATCAATGCGCACGGGTTACACGTCATCGGAAAAAGTTCCGGTACCGCCCGCATTGCCGCTACCGCCGATCCGGCCACACTCAAAGGCGCGAACTTCGACGCGGTCATTTTCCTGGTCAAGTCGAAACTGACTGCGCAGGCGCTGGCGCAATTGCGGCCCATGCTCGCCGGTAATCCGGTACTGGTGACATTGCAGAACGGCATGGGCAATGCCGAAGTACTGCTCGGCGTGCCTGACGCCGTCGTCGTTCGTGGCGTAACCATGAAGGCCGGACGTTATGTCGAGCCGGGCCGCGTGGAGAACCTGATCGAGGGCAAGACCTGGCTCGGTCCCGAACGCGGCAGCGTGGAAGACATCGTCGGCATTGGGGAACTTTTCAAGGCCGCCGGCTTGCCGACCGAAGTCGTCGCCGATCCGATGGGCGCGGTATGGTCAAAGTTTGTGTTTAATTGCGTGATGAACCCGCTCGGCGCGCTCATGATGGGGGACAATGCCGCCCGCCACGAATCGCAGGAGATGCGCGCGCTGATCGATGCCATGGCAATGGAATGCATGGCCGTGGTGAAGAAGCTCGGCGCCAGCTTCGCCTTCCCGCCAATGGAATTCGTCGCCCAGATCCGCTCCGGTGAAATCCCGATGTCCGCCCATGCCGGCTCAATGGCGCTCGACATTGCCCGCGGCGTGCCGACCGAAATCGACGAATTGACCGGCTTCATTGTGCGCGAGGGCGAACGCCTCGGCGTACCGGTCTCGAACTGCAGGGCGGTCACGCGGCTGATCAAAGGTTTGGAACTTGCGAGCCAGCGCCGGGTCGCAAAACAACGCTAGTTCAATAGGTTAGGCGCGATTCTTGTAACGCTTTTCCCCGCATTCCCCGCTTTCCCGCCACCACAGGATTTCGCGCCGCGACACGTTCAATAGACAGGCTGAAGACTACAATGGGTGGGTTTTTCCGATGCTGGCTGCCGACCCACAATGGATGACAGCGACGAAGCGCTCATGGCTCGGGTCGCGCACGGCGACGAGCCGGCGTTCCGGGTGCTTGCACGCCGCCATCTGCCGGCCATGCTCGGGCTTGCCCGGCGCATTCTCGGGAATTCCGCCGATGCCGAGGACGTCGCGCAGGAAGCCATGCTCAGGGTCTGGGTTCACGCGCCACGCTGGCAGCCGATCGCCGCGTACCGTACCTGGCTCACGCGCGTGGTGGTCAATCTCTGTCTTGACCGCAAGCGGCGGGCACCGTGGGTCGAACTGGAAGCGGCCGGCGAGATCGTCGACCCGGCGCTCGGGCCCGGCGATAACGTCGAGCGTGACGAGCGCGACCGACTTGTCGCGAATGCAATCGCGGAGTTGCCCGCGCGGCAACGCGCAGCCGTCGTGCTGACCTACAGCGAGGGCATGAGCAATGCGCAAGTGGCGGAAATTCTCGACACGTCCGTGTCGGCGGTAGAGACATTGCTGGTGCGCGGGAAACAGAATCTGCGGCGCGTGCTGGGTAACGTAATCGAAGAGGACTAGACGATGACCGAGAAGCGTCTTGAGAAACTGATTGGCGCGGCACTCAGGCGCCAGACGCGAACGACGGCGGCCAATGAAGCCGCCGCGGCGCGCGTGCTGGCACGGCTTGCATCGCTGCCGCGGCAGAAGACATCATTCTGGCGCTGGCCGGCGGTGTTTCTCGACTGGGAATTCGCCCCTGCCTGGCCGCGCCTTGCCGCACTCGCCGGCTGCCTTGCGCTCGGGTTTCTCATCGGCATTGCGGGCGCGGACCGCCGGCTTGACCGCCTGGAGGGAGCGACCGCAAGCCGCAGCGATAGCGGACTTATCGTGTTCGAACCGGCACCGCTGATCGGAGACAGGCCATGAGTGTCGCCCAGTTTGCGTTTTCTGCAACGGTACGCGGATCATCGCGTTGGCTGCTCCTTGTATCGCTAGCGCTCAATTTATTCTTCGTCGGTGTCGCGGTAGCGATGGCGATCCGTGCGCCGGCCCCATCGGCCTGGAACCGTAACGTGTTCGTGCGCGTCGAGCGGATGGCGGCGACACTGCCGCCCGCCGACGCCGACCTTGTTCGCGACCAGATGAAGGCACACCACGACGCCATCGCCAACGCACAGGACAAATATTACGCCGCGCGCGAAAGCATCCGCGCTACATTGCGGCAAGATCCATTCAAGGTCGATGACATGCGCACCGCGATGCTGCAGACCCAAGCGGCGCGACAGGCGTATGATCAGGTGATCCAGGGTGTGTTCGCGGACATAGCAGAGAAAATGTCGTCGGCTGGCCGCCATGCCTTGGCCGACTGGCGCGCCACCCGCAAATCCGGCACCAATCGGCAATAGGCGAGACTCAAAGAAGAATTCATATCCGATCACTGACAATATAGTTGTTGAAAGTTGCCGGTATGCGGCTCGGTGCAAGGTCAATGCGGTCGGGGACGGAATCGCGGGCGCAAACCTTCGTGACCATGATGTCTACCATTAGTTTGATATTACCGCTCGGCGGCTGCTTGCTCAACGGCGACAAGCCCGAGCCCGCGCTCGATATTCCGCAATCCTATGACGGCGGTTCACGAAATCCGGCTGCGGCGGAGGCAGCGCTGCCGCCGCTCGACTGGTGGCGCAAATTCCGTTCGCGCGAACTGACCGCGATCATTGAAGAGGCGCGCAGCGTCAATCTCGATATAGCTGCGGCGATCGCCCGCATCGTACAGGCCGACGCACAGGCGCGCATTACGGGCGCGCCGCTCTTGCCGGCCGTCGATCTCAACGGCAAGGCCACGCGTCTGCGCACGTCGCAGTCGACCGCTGCCGGCGGCACGACCGGCTCGCTCGGCGGCTCCGAGCGCGACCTGTTAACCGCCACCCTCACCGCAAGCTACGAAATCGATTTTTGGGGCAAGAACCGTTCCGCAATGCGGGCAGCGGAAGAAACTGCCGTTGCCAGCCGCTATGACCGCGAGGTGGTGGGCCTGACGACGGTCGTCAGCGCGGCCAACGCCTATTTCCAGGTGCTGGCCGCGCAGGACAGATTGCGCGTTGCTCGCGAGAATCTGGCCAGCGCGCGCCGCGTACTCGGCCTGATCCAGCAGCGCCTCAACGCCGGTACCGCCTCCGCGCTCGAAATCTCCGAACAGGAAAGCGTGGTCAACACTCAGCGTGCCGCCATTCCGCCGCTGCAGCAGACATTGACGCAGAACCGCAATGCACTGGCGGTGCTGATAGCGCGTTCGCCTGAGCATGTGCGTGTCCGCGGCGGCTCGCTGCGCACCATCGCGATCCCGCGCGTGACGCCGGGTCTGCCATCCGAACTGCTCGCACAACGCCCCGACATCCGCCAAGCCGAAGCCCAGCTGGCCGCCGCCAATGCCAACGTCGAAAATGCGCGTGCGCAGTTCCTGCCGAGCATTACACTCACTGGTGAAGGTGGTTACCAAAGCGCCGTGCTCAGAGTTCTGCTGCGGCCTAAATCGGCGATCTACACCGCCGCGGCCGGTTTAACCCAGCCGATCTTCGAAGGCGGAAGGCTTCTGGGAAATCTCGATCTTCAGAAAGGCCGGCAGGACGAGCTGCTGCAGAACTACCGCAAGGCGGTGATCTCTGGCTTTGCCGACGTGGAAAATGCGCTCGACGGCATACGCCAAACGGCATTGCGCGAGCGGTTGCAGCGCGACGTGGTGGCCAGCTCCCGCCGTGCTTTTGATATTTCCGAGCAGCGGCTGCGTGAAGGCACCATTGATCTGGTAACCGTGCTGCAGACCCAGCAGACGCTGTTCCAGGCAGAGGACGTGCTTGTGCAGGCACGGCTTGCACATATTCAGGCCATCGTCAGCCTTTATCAGGCGCTTGGGGGTGGCTGGCTGCCGAAACCGGTGGAAGCATCAAATGCACGGTGAATTGCCCAAGGCGCTCTCCGCCAAGGCCGGCAGCCGCAGCCGCCGCTATCTGGCGATTGGGCTGGTCGTGGTCGCGGTCGCAGCCCTGCTGATCTACGTATTAACTTCCACCCCGACGACGCAGCAGCGGCGAAGTCGCTTTACCGCTAACGGGCCCGTACCCGTGTTGGTGACTGCCGCCGCGCGGGCCGACGTGCCGGTCTATCTCGACGCAGTCGGCACCACCAAGGCGCTCAACACCGTGACCGTGCGCCCGCAGGTCGACGGCAAGCTGCTCGAAGTCAACTTCCAGGAGGGCCAGGACGTCAAGAAAGGCGACGTGCTGGCGCGCATCGACCCGACCACCTACCAGGCCCAGCTCGACCAGGCGATTGCAAAGAAGGCGCAGGACGAGGCACTGCTCGGCAATGCCAGAAACGATCTTGATCGATACGAAAAGCTTGCCGCCAGCAACGCCATCAACAAACAACAGGCCGACACCCAGCGCGCCCTGGTCGCACAATATACTGCGCAGGTGCAGTCCGATCAGGCGGCGATCGAGAGCGCCAAGGCCACCCTCGGCTACACCACGATCGTCGCACCGATCGACGGCCGTACCGGCATCCGCATGGTTGACGAAGGCAATATCGTGCGCGCCTCCGACACCAGCTCCGCCATCGTGGTGATCACGCAAGTCAAGCCGATCTCGGTGCTGTTCAATCTGCCGCAGCAGGACCTCGCGCAGGTAAATGCCGCGTTTGCTTCGGCGCCCCTCAGGGTCGACGCGCAACGTTCCGACAATGATGCAGTCATCGACCGCGGCACGCTCAAGGTGGTGGATAATCAGGTCAATTCCTCGACAGGCACGGTCAAGCTCAAGGCCGAGTTTCCCAACGCCAGCCTGCAGTTGTGGCCCGGGCAGTTCGTGAATGTCAGGCTGCTGATCGATACGCTCAAGCAAGTGGTGGTGATTCCGACCGGCGCGGTGCAGCGCGGGCCAAACGGCACCTTCGTGTATGTCATCAAGGACGATAGTACGGTGGCGATGCGTCCGGTCGCTGTCCTGAAACAGGACGAGATAAGGACAGTCGTGAGCGGAATCGAACCGCCGGAACGTGTCGTCACCACAGGATTTGTTGGCCTGACCGACGGCGGCAAGGTTTTGATCGGAAGCGCCAACAGCCCGGAGGGTCAGCCGCAACGCTCGCGACCGCGCAACGGCCAGCGGCGACAGGAAGGCGTCAACAATACCAGGCCGAACGCGCAGCAATGAGCGTTTCTTCCCCATTTATTCACCGGCCGATCGCCACCTCCCTGCTCGGCGTCGCGGCAATGCTCGGTGGCGCCCTCGGATACTGGTGGCTGCCGGTCTCGGCGCTGCCGCAGGTCGATTTCCCCACGATCCAGGTGACGACACAGCTTCCGGGCGCCAACCCCGACACCATCGCGTCGTTGGTAACCGCACCGCTGGAACGCCAGTTCGGTCAGATCCCGGCATTGCAAGTGATGACTTCATCGAGCTCGTTCGGCATCAGCCAGGTCACGCTGCAATTCGATCTCAACCGCGACATCAACTCCGCGGCACAGGACGTTCAATCGGCGATCAACGCCGCCGGCTCCACGCTCCCGCGTAATCTTCCCTATCCGCCACTTTATTCCAAGGTAAACCCGGCCGACGCCCCGATCATCACGATCGCGCTGACCTCGCAGAACATCGACCTGCGCACGCTCAGCGATATGGCCGACACCACGATGGTACCGCGCCTGTCCGAGCTGACCGGCGTCGGCCATGTCTCGGTACAAGGCGGAATCCGGCCGGCGATCCGCATCCAGGCGGACCTTTCGCGGCTTGCTGCCTACGGTATCGCACTGGATGATATTCGAACAGCCATCGTCGGCGCCAATGTTGCGGGACCCAAAGGAGCGCTCGACGGCGCACATCAATCCTACACAATCGCCGCCAACGACCAGATTGCCTCCGCCAATTCTTACAGGAACGTGGTGGTAGCGTTTCGAAATGGTGCACCGGTCAGGATCAGCGACGTTGCGGACGTTGTTGACGGGCTGGAGAACAGCAAAGTCGGAGCCTGGTATCGGGGCGAGCCGGCAATCGTGGTCGACGTGCAGCGTCAGCCTGGCGCCAATGTGATCCAGACCGTGCAGCGCGTACGCGCGGAACTACCGCGCCTGCGCCGTACCATGCCGGCAGGTGCGAATGTCACCATCGTCAACGACCGCACCACGACCATCCGCGCATCCATCCATGACGTTCAGTTCACGCTGATGCTCAGCGTCGTTCTGGTGGTACTGGTGGTGCTGATCTTCCTGCGCACGATCCGCGCCACCATCATCGCCGGCGTGGCGCTGCCGCTGTCATTGATCGCAACCTTTGGCGTGATGTGGTTCGCCGGATTTTCGCTCGACAATCTGTCATTAATGGCGCTGACGATTGGCACTGGCTTCGTGGTCGACGACGCCATCGTAATGATCGAGAACATCGTCCGTCACATGGAGAATGGTGAAAAGCCGCTGCAGGCCGCGCTCAAGGGCGCAAGCGAGATCGGGTTCACAGTGATTTCGCTGACCCTCTCCCTGATCGCGGTGTTCATTCCGCTTCTGTTCATGACCGGCCTGGTCGGACGCATGTTCCGCGAATTCGCCCTGACTCTCACCATCGCCGTCGTCGCCTCGGCAGTCGTTTCATTGACTCTGACGCCGATGATGTGCGGCCGCCTGCTGCGCCATCGCAGCCAAAGCACGGGTCGTGAGAGTAGTGCACTGACGCGCTGGTTTTCCGGCATGATCGATCGCACGGTCGCATTCTATCATCAGAGTCTGCTTTGGGTGTTGCGCCGCCAGCGCGAGACGCTGATTGCAATGCTGGTTACGCTTGTCGCCACCATCGGGCTCTACATCGTGATGCCCAAGGGATTCCTGCCGCTTCAGGACACCGGGCTGATCACCGCGGTGACGGAAGCCGACACCGACGTCTCGTTCACCGAAATGCAGCGCCGACAGCGGGTGGTTGAGGACACGGTTCGAGATGATCCGGACGTGACCGGAGTCGTTTCCGTCGTTGGCGTGAGCCCGATCAATGCCACGCCCAATGCCGGCCGGCTCGCCATCACCCTCAGGCCGCGCAATGAACGCAATTCGCGCGTCGAAGACATTATTTCGCGGCTGAAGCACGCAGTTGCCGGCATCCCCGGCATGACCGTGTATTTCCAGGCAACTCAGGACATCCAGATCTCTACTCGATCGAGCCGCGCGCAGTACCAATATACTCTGGCTTCAACCGACCGCAGCGAAGTGATCGAGTGGTCCGACAAACTGGCGCGGCGTCTGCGCGACAACGCCACGTTTCGGCGAGTCGCCTCCGAGGCTCAGGAAGGCGGCCCGCGCCTGCAGATCGAGGTCGATCGTGAACAGGCCGGTCGATTGGGCGTTTCCATGCAAAGCGTGACCGACACGCTCAACGATGCGTTTGGCCAACGGCAAATTTCAACTATCTATGGCCAGGCCAACCAGTATCGCGTCATTCTGGAAGCGCAACCGCGCTATCAGCAGGATCCTGCTTCGCTCGGCAAAATCTACGTCACGGGTTCCAGTACATCGACTGGCACAGTCGCAACGGTCGCCAATACTGCAACCGGCACAACCAACACCAACACCACCGCGACTCCCAATGCAATCACCACCAGCAGTCAGGTGCCATTGGCAGCGTTCGCACATTACATTCCTACGGCGGCGCCACTTTCGATCGCACACCAGGAGCAGTTTCCTTCCGTCACCATCAGCTTCGATCTAAATGATGGATATGCGCTCTCGGATGCGGTCGCAGCCATCCGCAGCGCTGAGGTAGGAATTGGCATGCCGGCGTCAGTTACCGGCAGCTATTCCGGAGACGCCGCCGAGTTTGCCAGATCCCTGGCAGGCGAGCCTTGGCTGATCCTGGCCGCCGCGATCACCATCTACATCGTGCTCGGCGTATTGTACGAAAGCTTCATCCATCCGCTCACCATCCTGTCCACGCTGCCATCGGCGGGCGTCGGCGCGCTGCTTGCGTTGATGCTGTTTGGTTACGACCTGTCGGTGATTGCGCTGATCGGCATCGTGCTGCTGATGGGCATTGTGAAGAAGAATGCCATTTTGATGATCGACTTTGCGCTCGAGGCCGAACGCAGCCAAGGCCTTTCGCCCGAAGAATCGATCGTGCAGGCGGCGCTGTTGCGGTTCCGCCCGATCATGATGACGACTCTGGCCGCATTGTTCGGTGCGCTGCCGCTGGCGTTGGAGGGCGGCACCGGTTCCGAGCTGCGCAATCCGCTCGGCGTCACCATCATCGGCGGCCTGCTGCTCAGCCAGCTGCTGACGCTTTACACCACACCGGTGATCTATCTCTACATGGAACGTCTGCGCGCGCGATTGGCGCCGGTCCCCGAACCGCCAGCAGTGGCGCGCCGGCCGACCCGTCCAGCGCGGGGCCGCACATGAATTTCTCCGCGCCATTCATTCGCCGGCCGATCGGCACGACCTTGCTCGCTATCGGCATATTTCTTGTCGGCGCGGTCGCTTATGGCTTTCTCCCGGTCGCCAGTTTGCCCAGCGTGGAGTTCCCGACGATTCATGTCAGCGCCAGCCGGCCGGGCGCCGACCCGGCGGTAATGGCGGCAACCGTTGCCGCCCCACTCGAGCGCCGTATCGGCGAGATCGCCGGCGTCACCGAACTCACATCGGTGAGCTCGCTCGGGTCTACCCGGATTACCGTACAATTCGATTTGAGTCGCAGCATTGAAGGTGCAGCCCGTGACGTGCAAGCAGCGCTCAATGGCGCACTCAGTGACCTGCCGGGCGACATGCCGACGCTTCCGAGATTTCGCAAATTCAATCCATCCGCCACACCAATCCTGATTCTGGCGCTGACTTCAAAGACAATGGAGCCGAGCGCAATCTATGACGCAGCCGACAGCGTGGTTGCACAACGCCTTTCGCAAGTGAGCGGCGTCGGTGATGTTACCGTTGCCGGCTCGGAGCAGCCGGCAATCCGGGTTCGGGCGGATCCCGCCCGCCTAGCCGCGATGGGGCTCGGCATGGAGGCGGTACGCACCGCGATCGTCAACAGCAACTCAATCACGCCTCTTGGAGGCTTTGACGGACCTCAGCGCGCAACCACCATCGGCCTCAATGATCAATTGCGTACAGCGGGCGACTACAATCCCGTCGTCGTCAAGACGATAGACGGCCGCGTAATCCGACTGACCGACATCGCCACGGTCCGCCCAAGCGTACGCAACAGTCGAGCAGCCGGCTGGTTCAATCACTCCCCTTCGGTCCTGCTAATCATTACGAAACAGCCGAACGCAAATGTGCTCGACACGGTCGACAGCATTTACGAGCTGCTGCCGGAGCTCCGGCAATGGATTCCCGCGGGAATCGAAATTTCAGTGCTTGCCGATCGCACGCAGACAATCCGCGCCAGCGTTCGCGACATGCAGCTGACATTGGCGGCCACGATTCTCTTGGTGATGCTGGTTGTTTTTGTTTTTCTGCGCCGCGGAGCACCTACCATCGCCGCGGGCGTGACCGTACCTCTATCGCTCGCCGGCACTTGCGGCGCGATGTGGGTAGCAGGTTTTTCCATCGATAATCTATCGCTGATGGCACTCATCGTCAGTGTCGGGTTCGTGGTCGACGACGCAATAGTGATGATAGAGAACATGTTTCGTTATCTGGAGAGCGGCGCTTCGCCCCTGCGTGCTGCACTCAAGGGCGCCCAGCAAATCGGGTTCACCGTCATCTCGATTAGCATATCGTTGATCGCGGCCTTCATTCCGCTGTTATTCATGGGTGGCGTCGTCGGCCGGCTATTCCGGGAATTCTCGGTGACCTTGGTCTTTGCGATCGCGATCTCGACCGTGATCTCGTTGTCGGTGACGCCGATGATCTGCGCGTATTTCGTGCGGTCGCCACCAAGCAGCAGCGCCACGCGCTTCGACCGGATCGCCGAGGGTTTGGTCGCGCGAATGCGCGCCTTCTACGATCGCACACTTGCTCGGGCGTTGGCGCATAGTGCGCTGACTTTTGCAGTATTTCTCGCCACCATCGCGCTCACTACGGCTCTGTATATCAAAACCCCGAAGGGCTATTTTCCGCAGGACGACACCGGTCTGATTTTTGCGGGCACCCTCGCCTCACCCGACATTTCCTTTGATGCGATGAAAGCCTTGCAACTCAAGGCAATGGACGTCGTGCTTGCCGACCCGGCTGTAGCTGGACTCGGCTCATCAATCGGCGCTTCGACATTCAATGCTTCGGTAAACTTTGGCCGAATGTTCATCAGTCTGAAATCGCTCAGTGCGCGCGGCGGCGTAAGTAGCCAGCGGGTCATCGCACGCCTGCGCCCGAAAGTTGGCCGCATCCCCGGACTTCGCGTGTTCATGTTTCCCGCCCAGGATCTGCGGGTGGGCGGACGTCAAAGCAGTTCTCAATATCAATTCACATTGTGGAGCCCGAACATCAATTTGCTGAATCAATGGGTCCCGCAGGTAGAAAGCCGCATTAAACAAATCGAAGGCGTCGTCGATGTCACTACCGATCGCGACTTGGGCGGGTTGCAGGCAAATGTCGAAATCGATCGCACCGCGGCGGCGCGGCTGGGCGTGCGCATCCAGGATATCGACAACGCGCTCAATGATGCGTTTTCGCAGCGACAGATTTCCACCATTTACACGACGCGTAACCAGTATCGTGTCATTCTTGAAGTGGACCGAAAATACCAGCGCGATCCGACCGACCTCACGCAAGTCTACGTATCCGGCAGTGGCCATACTCAGATTCCACTGTCCGCGATGGCGCAAATAAAACGTGGTATCGCACCTCTTGTCGTCAATCATCAGGGCCAGTTTCCGTCCATAACCATCACCTACAACCTTACGCCAAATACCAAGATCGAAGACGCCACCGCGACGATCGAGCAGGCGGTGGCGGAAATGCGCCTTCCCGACGAAATACATACCGACTTCGCGGGCGACACCAAGGCCTTCAGGCAATCCGCCGGCGCACAGCCACTGCTGCTCCTGGCGGCGCTGATCGCCGTCTATATCGTACTGGGCGTGCTGTACGAGAGCCTGGCACACCCGCTCACGATCATCTCCACGCTGCCGTCAGCGGGCCTGGGCGCGCTGCTCGCGCTTCAGCTATTCAATGCCGAGCTGACGGTGATCGCCTTCATCGGCATTATTCTCTTGATCGGCATCGTGAAGAAGAACGGCATCATGATGGTGGACTTCGCGCTCGAAGCAGAACGGCGCCGCGGAATGTCGCCGGCTCAGGCAATCCACGAAGCCTGCCTGGAACGTTTCCGTCCGATCCTGATGACCACACTTGCCGCCATGCTGGGCGCATTACCGCTGGTGATCGCCATCGGTCCGGGCTCCGAGCTGCGCCGCCCGCTCGGCATCACGATCATCGGTGGTCTCCTCGTATCCCAGGTGCTCACGCTCTACACTACGCCGGTAATCTATCTGCTGCTCGACAAACTGCACCGCCAGCTCGGCGGCACCAGTTTTACGTTCATCAAACGGCGGCCGATGGCCGCTCAGGCCGAATAGAGTCAAACACCCAAATACCGATGCTGAACATCTGGCGCCGCGGCGAGCGCAGCCGAAGCACCCGACCACACCACCCGGCCGCGTTCGATCAAAAAGTGCCGGTCGGCCACGCGGATCAGCGTATCGACATTCTTGTCGATTACCAGAATTGCGAGGCCTGATTCCTTGAGACTTGCGAGGCAGCGCCAGATTTCGGCGCGGATCAGCGGCGCAAGCCCCTCGGTCGCTTCGTCCAGGATCAGGAGCCGCGGATTGGTCATGAGTGCGCGACCGATCGCCAGCATCTGCTGTTCGCCACCGGACAATTGGTTGCCCATGCTGGTATCGCGCTCGGCCAGACGCGGGAACAGCGCATACAATTTGTCGAGCGTCCAGCCGCCACCGTTCCGATCCGCCGCCGTCGCCAGCAGGTTTTCGCGCACGCTGAGATTCGGGAAAATCTGCCGACCTTCCGGAACCAGGCCAATGCCGAGTTTCGCAATCCTGTAGGCAGGATAACCACGGATCTCGGTACCGCCGAAGCGAATGTGGCCTGTGCGCGCTGGCGTCAGCCCCATGATCGAACGCACGGTGGTCGTCTTGCCCATTCCGTTGCGCCCCATCAGCGTCACCATCTCGCCCGGCTCAATGTCAAGTGAGACGCCAAACAGCACTTGGGAGAGGCCATAGGAGGTCTCGACGCCGTCGAGTGCGAGCACCGGGTCAGGCATGGCCGCCATTCTCGGCTTCGCCCAGATAGGCACTGCGGACTTCGGGGTTGACGCGGATATCCTCAGGCGCACCCGAGGCAATCACCCGGCCATAGACCAGCACGGTAATCCGGTCTGCCAGCGCAAACACTGCTTCCATGTCGTGCTCGATCAGCAAGATCGTGAACTCGGCCTTCAAGGCGCGCAGCATGTCGACCATGCGCGCAGACTCCTCGGGGCCCAATCCGGCCATCGGTTCGTCCAGAAGCAGCATGCGCGGCCGCCCCGCGAGCGCCATGGCCAGTTCAAGCAAGCGGTGTTCACCGTGACTGAGCGCGGCAGCGGGCATATTGGCGCGTTCACGCAGACCCACACGGGAAAGCGCCGCAAGAGCGGGCTCGCGCAATTCCGGCTCGGCGCGCGCATCACGCCAAAAGCGGAATGAATGGCCGGCACGCGCCTGCACCGCCAAGGCCGCGTTATCAAGCACGCTGAGATCGAGGAACAACGACGTAATCTGGAATGAGCGCGCCAGCCCGAGCTCGCATCGGCGGTACATCGGCAACGCCGTGATATCATCGCCGGCAAAATGGATTCGGCCCGAATCGGGCGTCAGTTGTCCGGATAGCTGCGCGATCAGCGTTGTCTTGCCGGCGCCGTTAGGCCCAATGATGGCATGCAACTCGTTCTCGGCCACATTGAGCACCAGATCGTCGGTAGCGACGATGCCGCCAAATCGTTTGGCGAGATTTTCCACCTGCAGCAAAGATCCGCTCATGAGCGCACCGCCGCACCAGCTTTCGCGAGCAAGCCGTCGATGCCGCCGCGCGCGAACAGCACCACCAGCAACAGCAACGGCCCGAGGATGATCTCCCAATGCTCAGTGAGGCTCGAAAGCGCCTCCTCCAGCACCAGCAGCGTCACGGCGCCGAACACCGGGCCGATCACCGAGCCCATGCCGCCAAGCACCACCATGATCAAGAGATCGCCCGAGCGCGTCCAATACATCATAGCCGGACTGACGAAATCAGTGTGGTTGGCGAGCAGCGCGCCGGCCAGCCCGCACAGCACGCCCGCGATGACGAAGCAGGTGAGCTTATAGCGGTAGGTCGGGAATCCAATGGCGCACATGCGCACGTCGTTGGAGCGCGAACCCTGAATCACCAGACCGAAGCGCGAATTAACCAGCCGCCAGACCAGATAGATCGCGGCATAAAGCAGCGCCAGGCAGACGTAGTAGAACTGCACCTTATTGGACAGGTCGACCGGCGCTAAGAACTGGCTGCGCTTGTAGATGGTAAGACCGTCGTCGCCACCGTAACGCGAAATGCCGGAAACGATATAGTAGGCCATCTGCGCGAAGGCCAGCGTGATCATGATGAAATAGACGCCGCGCGTACGCAGGCAGAGCGCCCCGATCACCAGCGCGAACAGCGCCGATACGCCAATCGCCACCGGCCACTGCACGAAGCCGCTGATCACGCCCTCATGCGCCAGCATGCCGACAGCGTAGCCGCCGAGGCCGAGATAGACGGCATGGCCAAAGCTCATCATGCCGCCGAACCCGAGAATGAGATTGAGGCTGACCGCCGCCAGCGCCAGAATCACGATGCGCGTGAACAGCGTCAGCATGAAGCGGTCGTCGCCGAACACCGCATAAACCGGAAGCAGCACCAGCGCCACCAGCAGCGCGGCAGCGGCCAGATTGCGGAGCGTCAGTGCACCGGTCATTTGCCGCCCGCCGAGAACAGACCTTCCGGCTTGACCACAAGCACCACTGCCATCAGCAGGTAGATCAGCATGGAGGAAAGTGCCGGGCCCGCGGTCGAGGCCGCTTCCGCGCTGAGGAAAATACGCAGCAGGTCAGTGAGATAGGCGCGGCCGAGCGTGTCGATGAAGCCGACCAGAAGCGCGGCCACCAACGCGCCCCGGATTGAGCCGATGCCGCCAATCACGGTGATGACGAAAGCAAGAATGAGGATTTTCTCGCCCATCCCAATCTCGACGGTGAGAATCGGCGCCTGCATCAGCCCTGCGAGACCGGCGAGTGCCGCGCCGAGTCCGAACACCAGCGTGTAGAGAAGCTTGATATTGACGCCGAGTGCGCCGACCATTTCGCGGTTCGATGCGCCGGCGCGGATCAGCATGCCGATTCGCGTACGCATCACCAACACGTAAAGAAAGGCGGCGACGGCGATCGTCACCACGATGATGGAGAACTTGTACGCCGAATACTGGATACCAGGCAGTATCTGGATCGACGTGTTGAGCCAGGACGGCAGCGGCAGGCTCATCCCCTCCGGCCCCCAGATCAACCGCACCAGCTCATTGAAGAACAGAATCAGGCCGAAAGTGCCGAGCACATGATCCAGATGGTCGCGGCCATAGAGCCTGCGCATTGCGATCACTTCGACGGCCATGCCGACCAACAAAGTTGCGCTCAAGGCCAGCACGGCGCCGAGCACGAAACTTCCGGTCCAGGCCGCGAAGGTGGCCGCGAAGTAAGCGCCGATCATATAGAGCGAGCCGTGGGCGAGATTCACCAGATCCATGATGCCGAACACCAGCGTCAGTCCAGCCGCCAGAAGGAATAGCAACAGGCCGAATTGCAATCCGTTCAGGCATTGCTCGATGAACAACGTCATGGTGCGTCGATCGATAAAATATCTAGGTATCTGACAAGCAAACGGCGGCGACGCAAATGCGCCGCCGCCGTCATAGCTTGCCGCCGGATCACTTCATCGGGCACTTACCGTGGAACTTGTCTTGATCGTCTTTCACGATGGTGGCGACGGTTTTCAATACGTAGTCGTCGCCCTTCTTCACCACATCCTGCAGATAGAAATTCTGGATCGGGAAGTGGTTGTTGCCGTACTTGAAGCCGCCGCGTACCGACTTGAAGTTCGCCTTCTCAAGCGCCTTCTGCACTGCCGCCTTATCGGACAGGTTGCCCTTGGTGGCGACCACCGCCGACGCGATCAGATTGGCAGCGTCATAGGATTGCGCTCCGTAGAACGAAGGCTTCTTGCCCGGATACTTCTTGATGAAGTCGGCGACGAATTTCTTGTTGGCTTCGTTCGGCAGGTCATTCACCCATTCCTGCGCGCCGGGAACGCCAAGTGCGAGATCCTTCTGCAGCGGCAGTGACAATTCGTCGATCGTGAATGCGGTGTACAGCGGGATTTTGCCCTTTAAACCGGCTTGCGCGTACTGGGCCAAAAACTGTACGCCCGCCTTGCCCGGATAGAAGACAAAGACCGCTTCCGGATTTGCCGCCTTGGCCTTTGCCAATTCCGCCGAGAAGTCGAGTTGTGTCGGCCATTTGGTGAGTTCCTGTCCGATCACCTTGCCTTTGAAGGTGGAGGCAACGCCCGCCAGCATGTCCTTGCCGGCAGCGTAGTTCGGGCCGATCAGGAACACGCTCTTAACGCCTTTCTGATTCATGTACAGACCCATCGCTTGCGGCGTCTGGTCGTTCTGCCACGAGGTCGAGAAGAAATAGGGCGAGCACTGTTCACCCGCGATCTGGTGCGGGCCAGCATTGGCGCTGATGATGAAGGTCTTTAAATCGACGGCGGCCTTCACCGAAGCCAGCAGCACGTTCGACCAAATATAGCCGGCAAGGAAGTCGACGTGGTCGGATTGAATCAATTTCTGGGTCTTCTGCAGTCCGATGTCGGGCTTGAAACCGTCGTCTTCGTAGATCACTTCGACCGGCAAGCCGCCCATCTTGCGGCCCATATGGTCGAGCGCGAGCTCGAACGAGTCACGCATGTTATTGCCGATCACGGCGACCGGGCCGCTAAATGTCGAGATGAAGCCGATCTTGACGGTTTTCTGTTGGGCCGCGGCCGGCACACTAGCAAGCATCAAGGCGGCGCCCACTACAAATAACGTTTTACGCATGATGTCCTCCCCCGGGGCCGTTTCGGCCCGTCTGCTTTGGATGTCCTAATCTACCGGCAACGGCGGTCATAGGTCCACCCGCGCCGAGGCCGCAGGGGTAAGGCAAGTCGTCAGCGGGCTTGTCCCAACAGCCCCACCGTCCAGTCAGACGCCGCCAATGCAGGCAAAAGGTGCCCGAATGCCACCGCCCGTTGACCGCGGCCGCACCTGCCTTGCAGTCTAGTCTTGACCGGGTGCGGCGGAGGCCGCGCGAATTATAATTCGGAGCTTTTAGACCTTTGTCGAAATCTTTGGAAAAAACTTACGACGGCATCATCATCGGTGCGGGTCATCATGGCCTGATCCTCGGCAGCTACCTCGCCAGGGCCGGTCTCGATATCTTGCTGGTGGAGCGACGGCTGATCTTTGGCGGCGGCCTGTGCACTCGTGAAGTCACTCTGCCCGGCTTCTATCACAACCTGCATTCGATCAATCATTTCCATATCAGCGAGACACCGTGGTTCAAGGATCTCGGGCTCGACGCGCGCGTCGACTACATCACGCCGCGCTACGAGTTCGGCCAGGCGCATCGCGACGGTTCGGCGCTGGTGCTTGGCAGAGACCTCGAGGAATCGGTCGCCAATATCGCGCGCTTCTCCAAGAAAGATGCCGCCACGTTCCGCGAGTGGAACCGCAAAGCCGAAAAGATCACCGCCGAAATTTTTCTGCCCGAGCGCTATTCGGAGCCGCTACCGCAGGCCGAACGCGAGTCACTGCTAAACCGCACCTCATTAGGGCGGGAATTTCTCGCCATGGCGAACCGCCAGCCGCTCGATGTTGTGCGCGAACTGTTCGAGAGCGAACACGTGCAGTTGCTGTTCCTGTTCAAGGTGTCGCTATTCGGTACCTGGCTGGTGGACACGCTGTCGAAAACGTCACCGATGGGTTCGGTGATCCGTGCCTTCGATCTGGAAAGCGGCTACCAGCTGTGTCGGGGCGGCTCGTACAATCTGGCGCGCGGTATGATGGAAACGTTTATCGCCTCCGGCGGTACCTTCCAGCCCCAGGTCAATATCGACAAGATCATCGTTGAGAACGGCAAGGCCGCCGGCATAGAACTCTCCGACGGCCGTACCGTGCGTGCGCGCCAGTTTGTCGCCTCCACGCTCGATGTCCACCAGACCTTCGAAAATCTGGTCGGGCGCGCGCAACTTCCCGCAGCGTTCCTGACGAAGCTCGACGGATTTCAATACACGGCCTGGAGCCTGTTCGGTCTGCACCTGGCGCTCAACGAGAGCCCGCGTTTTGCAGCGGAAACCTTCGATGCCAACATCAACCGCGCGCTCAAATGGAGTATCGGCGCGGAAACGATGGAGGATCTGTTTTCCGCCCACCAGGACGTCCAGGCCGGCCGTGTGCCCAAGTTGATACAGTTTGGCTCCGGCCCGTTGAGCCTGCTCGATCCCACCCAGGCGCCGCCCGGCAAGCACACCACCTATTGCTGGCATGTGATGCCGCTTAATCCCGACATCGGTGGTGATTCCTATGAAGACTGGAAAGAAGCGTTCGCTGACAAGATCGTCGAATGCTTCGCCCGCTATTGCCCCAATATGACGATGAAAAACATACTCTGTCGTTACATCTACACGGGACGCGAATATGTGCAGGAAATGATCAATATGCGCGGCGGCGATATCTTCATGGGTGCGTTCAATGCCGAGCAAGTAATGTACAACCACTTCGGCTATCGCTCGCCGATCCCCAATCTCTATAACGCCGGATCAGCCGGACACCCGGGCGGGGCAATTTCTGGCGGCGCCGGCTACATCACTGCCACAATCATAGCGGAAGACCTGGAGATCAAGCCCTGGTGGACGCCATGGAACGCACGCCGTGCGCTCGAGGCGCATGTAAAAACGGAACGGGGCGCAGCATGAGCGATGCCGACTTGACCAACATCGTGTTTCCTTCGCTCAAGGACCGCGCCGTCATCATCACCGGCGCAGGTCAAGGCATCGGCCGCGTCTTCGCCAAGGCGTTCGCACTGGCCGGCGCGCGCGCGGTTATCGCCGAACTGAACGAAAAGAAGGCTGCGGCTGTCTCCGAGGAAATCATGAAGGCTGGCGGCCAGGCGCTGGCGGTGACGACAGACGTATCCGACCCGGCTTCAATCGCCGAGATGGTGGAAATCGTCGAGGATGCCTATGGTCGCATCGACGCATTGATTAACAATGCCGGAATTTTCTCGACGCTGGAGATGCGCCCCTTCGATCAAATTCCACTCGAGGAATGGGAACAGGTGCTGCGAGTCAATCTCACCGGTCCGTTCCTGTGTGCCCGTGCAGTGCTGCCGGCCATGCGGCGCGCGAAATGGGGCCGCATCATTAACGTCGCATCCGGGGCGGTCCGGCTCGGAAGGCCAAACTACCTGCATTACATCGCAACCAAGTCGGCATTGATGGGCATGAGCCTGTCGATGGCGCGCGAGCTTGGACCCGACAACATCACGGTGAACGCCATATTGCCGGGGGCAACCTTCACCGAGATCGAGCGCAAGACAGTGACCCCGCAGCAGAAGGAACGCATTATCGCCATGCAGTGCGTGCCGCGTCCCGAGGTACCGGAAGATTTGGTCGGTGCCGTGCTGTTCCTTGCCTCTGACGCATCCGCCTTCGTCACCGGGCAAAGCATCAATCTCGACGGTGGCGTTACGCCTTCTTAGTTGATCGCCGACTGTGCGGCCGTGCGCAACTCACGAAGCTCGCGGAACGAAATCAGCTTCTTGCGGCCTTCGTCCCACAACACCAGGCGGACACATTTGATGCTATCCCACAGTGTGAGCCGGCTCATGGCTTCGAGCTCGGGATGCTCGCGGATCACGCGCTGCAGGCGGTAGTACGGTATCCGGCTGCAGAGATGATGCACGTGATGAATTCCGATATTGGCAGTGAACCAGCGCAAAATGCCAGGCAGCACGTAGAACGAACTTCCGTGCAGCGCGACTTCGTGCAGGTTCCACGCTTCGTTGTCGGCCCATACGGTGTGCTCGAACTGATGCTGCACATAGAACAACCACACGCCAATGGCAGCCGCCAGCAGCATGATCGGGCCGTGCACGATCAGGAACGGCCCGATGCCAACCAGCCACATCAGTCCGGCGACGATGATTGCGACGGCCAGGTTCGTGCCCATCGTACTGAGCCAGGGCTGCCAGCCGCTCCGCATCAAGCCGAACGGGAGCCGTTGCTTCAAGATGAAGAGATAGGCCGGCCCGACGCCAAACATCACGGCCGGGTGGCGGTAGAGCCGATATACCAGCCGGCGCCAGCGCGATAGTGCCAGATATTCGTTTACCGTCAGCGTATCCACGTCGCCAATGCCGCGGCGATCAAGATTTCCGGACGTCGCATGATGAATGGCATGCGTCCGCCGCCAGAAATCGTAGGGTGTCAACGTAAGCACGCCCAATATGCGGCCGATCCAGTCATTGGCGAGTCGATGACGGAAGAAGGAGCCGTGGCCGCAGTCGTGCTGAATCATGAACAAGCGAACCAGAAAACCGGCGGCCGGAACGGCCAACAGCAAGGTGAGCCACCAGAGCCCGAACGTATAGGAGAGCCACATCAGTACCCAGAGCGCGACAAGTGGACCCGCGGAAATGACAAGCTCGACAATGCTGCGCGCACCGCTCGGTTCACGGTAGCGCAGCAATTTCCGCGTCCAGGCACGCGCCTCGCTCGTCGCCGCGGCCGGAGCACTTAGAGTGTTCAAGCGGTCATCCTTTGTATCTCGAGTGAAGACGTACCGATCGTGACACCCTGACGGCTGCCGCGTTCGTATCTGTTCTGGTTTCGGAGAATCGGCAAGTTCTTGCTAGATTACCGTGGTTTTTTTGTGTCTGCTAGCAGCCAAAGCAGAACCTTGGCCTGGCGACGGAACATGGCAATTGCGGGATGAAGAATATGACGCCAATTGTTGCAATCATTGCGCCCGGCAATATGGGCGCAGCGGTGGGAAAATGCCTGACCGCATGCAAGGTTCATGTCCTCACGTCGCTGGCCGGCCGTAGCGCGGCGAGCGCACAGCGCGCACGCGATGCCGGGATGACCGCAGTCGAGGACGCCCAACTGACAGAAAGCGATTTCCTGCTCTCGATCGTGCCGCCCGGCGACGCGCTTGGGTTGGCGAAGCGGCTTGCCCCGGTGCTCACCGCCGCAAACAAAAAGCCTATTTATGTCGAATGTAATGCAGTCAGCCCGCCGACAATGCTCGGCATCGCCGAGGTGATCGCGTCCACCGGGTGCGCATTCGTCGGCGCCGGCATTATCGGTCCGCCACCAAAATCGGGTGCGAGCAACACAAAATTCTATGCCGCCGGCCCCGCCGCCGCTGAATTCGCCAGGCTCAACGACTTCGGGCTGATCGTGCGCGTGCTTCAAGGGCCGCTCACGGCCGCATCAGCGCTGAAGATGTCATATGCGGGCATCACAAAGGGCTTCACCGCGCTGGGCGCGGCCATGATGCTGGCCGCCACGCGCGGCGGATCGGCACAAGCGCTGGCCGCGGAGCTCGCGGAAAGCCAACCGGCGCTGCTCGGCTACCTCACGCGGCAGGTGCCAGCGATGTATTCCAAGGCTTACCGCTATGTCGCCGAACTCGAGGAGATTTCAAGTTTTGTCGGCGACGATCACGCCGAGCACGCCATGCTGGAGGCCGCGGCACAACTCTACGAACGTATCGCCAAAGATTTCAACGGGAAGAAAATGGAAGTCGGCATGCTGGACGAGTTTCTGAAGCGCTGATTGCCAAGAGCGTTGGCGTGCGACAGTCTGTCTTGGCCGGGCCAATCCCGGCCGTCGCCATGCCGGGGCCATCAATAATGTCCGAACAACCAATCCTGGTCGAACAGCAGGCCGGCTACCGCATTATCACCCTCAACCGGCCGGACAAACTCAACGCCTTCAACGCCGCGATGCATGAGGCCCTGCGCGACGCTATAGCGGACGCCGAGGCCGACATGGAAACGCGCGCATTGATGATCACCGGGGCCGGGCGCGGATTCTGCGCCGGCCAGGACCTCGCCGACCGGCTGACGAAGCCGGGAGAGGCGCCGGTACCGAGCAACGCACTGGAGGACTATTACAATCCGCTGGTGCGCAAGCTGCGCGGTCTCCCCTTCCCCGTGGTCGCCGCTGTCAACGGTGTCGCCGCAGGCGCTGGCGCAAACATAGCGCTGGCCTGCGACATCGTAGTGGCGGCGCGTTCGGCGAAATTCGTCCAATCCTTCGCCCGCATCGGGCTGATCCCGGATTCCGGCGGTACCTGGTTCCTCCCCAAACTCGTCGGCGACGCACGCGCACGGGGCCTTTCGCTGATCGCGCAGGACCTGGAGGCGGACAAGGCCGCGAGTTGGGGTCTGATCTGGCGCTGCGTCGATGACAATGTGCTGATCTACGAGGCGCGACGCATTTGTGAGCACTTTTCCATCGCACCCACGCTGGGCCTGGCGCTGATCAAACGCGCCCTCAATGCCTCGGCTGGCAACGGTCTCGACGCCCAGCTCGATCTCGAACGCGACCTGCAGCGCGAAGCAAGCCTGACGCCCGATTATGCGGAGGGCGTGCGCGCCTTCATGGAAAAGCGCAGACCGAGGTTTACCGGCCGCAAATGACCGCGCACGCAATCGATATCCATACCCACATCGTGCCGGCGGAATTTCCCGCCTATGCAGGAAGGCATGGCGGAGCACATTGGCCGCACATGGCGCCCGCGCACGACTGCCACCACAAGAACGTGATGATCGACGGCAAGAATTTCCGCACCGTCAGCGACCAATGCTGGGACATCGAGCGGCGCGAGGAAGCCATGGCAAAGATGGGCATCGCGCGCCAGGTCCTTTCGCCGATGCCGGAACTGCTTTCCTATTGGCTGCCGCTTGACGATGCACTCCCGCTCATCCGTCACGTCAATGACACCATCGCCGCAATGGTGGCGCGAGCGCCGGACAAATTCATTGGCCTTGGCGGCGTGCCGTTGCAGGATCCTGAGGCCGCCGCACGCGAACTTGAGCGTCTGATGCGCGACGGATTTCGCGGCGTCGAGCTTGGCAGCAATGTCAACGGCGCGGCCCTGGGAGACGCACGATTCGAGCCATTCTTTGCTGCGGCCGAGGAAATGGACGCCGCAGTGTTCGTGCACGCCCTGCATCCGTCCGGCAAGGAACGCATCGTCGGTCCGCCGGGGCTGATGGCCTATATCGGTTTTCCGCTCGAGACCGCCTATACCATTGCATCGTTGATGACCGGCGGCACCCTCACCCGTCACCCCCGGCTGCGGCTGGCCTTCAGCCATGGCGGTGGCGCTTTCGCCTCGATCCTACCGCGGCTGGCCTATGGCTGGAAACTCAAGCCGGAGTTCGCGGAACGCATCGGCGTCTCCCCGCTTGAGCACGCGCGCAGGCTCTATTACGACACGCTGGTCTATGACGCGCGTACGCTTGGCTTCTTGATCGAGACTTTCGGAATGCGCCAGCTTTGCATTGGCACCGATTTCCCGTTCGACATTCATGAACGTGCGCCGATTGAGACCGTCGCCGCCCTCAAACTGTCCGATGGCGATGTGAAGCTGTTGCACCACGACAACGCCGCCCGCTTCCTGGGAGAGAGTGAATGACCATGGCCAGCGTCCGCGCTCTGCGCAGCATCGAGGTCGGCGTCACCGACATTGCAAGATCGCTGCATTTCTTCACCGATGTATGGAACCTGTCGCCGGTCGGAGAAAGCGCGGGCGTGCACTATTTGCGCGGAACTGCCGCGTTTCATCACATCCTCTCGCTGCGCGGGACGCCGAAAACCGGGCTGGTGCGCATGGTGTTCGACGCCGCTGACCGCGCAACCGTTGATGGCTTGCACGCTCAAGTCACCGCCCACGGCACCAAGACCATCGAAAAGCCTGCACCCTTACGCCAACCTCATGGCGACTACGGCTTTGGCTTCAAGGACCCCGAAGGCCGCAATATTGCCGTCGTGTGCGGCGTCAAGGACCATCCCGACAGCGCGGACATGCCCGACCGCCCCCGCCGGTTATCGCATCTCAACCTCAACTGCGGCGACAACGACGCAACCTTTG
The DNA here is from genome assembly GCA_963828695.1 of uncultured Alphaproteobacteria bacterium. Taxonomy (GTDB): domain Bacteria; phylum Pseudomonadota; class Alphaproteobacteria; order Rhizobiales; family Xanthobacteraceae; genus Pseudolabrys. The sequence continues at coordinate 2,470,462 of CAWHFS010000002.1, forward strand.
CCGCCTACCAGGCGCTGGGGTTAAAGCTTACCGACCGCACGATCAAATTCCGATTCCTGCGCTGCAACAGCGATCACCACTGCATTGTCATCGGCTTCGACAACGCGGCCACCCTCAACCACATCGCATTCGAAATGACGGACCTCGACTCCGTGTTCCGCGGCGCGGGACGCATGATCGACAACGGTCACCCGATCGAATGGGGTCCAGGCCGCCATGGCCCCGGCGCCAACGTGTACTGCTACTTCGTTGGGCCGGAGGAAATCCCGATCGAATATACCAGCGAGATGGAGCAGGTTGACGATAGTTATCCGATCGGCACGCCGGAGCAATGGAAATGGCCACCGCGTCGGGTCGACCGATGGGGAATTTGCGGGCCACCAAGCGAACGCGTGGTGCATGCCGGCGAGAACTATCTGTTCAACGACGATGGCTACCGGCTCGACGAATGGCGTTAGGGCCCCGACTGCCCGCAGGCGCTCACACCCGCAGGAAAATCTTGCGCTGATAGAAGAAGCGCGCGAGTAGGACCGCAAAAACCAGCCCGAGCAGATTTGAAAGGAACAGTCCTGTACCTGGCGTGGTCAGGCGATCGACCAGAGCGCTGAAGTCACCGCCAACGAAACGAGTCGCGAACGGCTGGAAGCCGAATACGTTGTTGAGAAAATAGAGTGTGATGGCGTTTGCGCCGACCCAGACGAAGATCAACGACCAGCTGCGGACACCCCAGACGTCGATGATCTGGTGCCACGCGCCCAGCAGGATCAGACTATAACCTCCGGCAACCAGGACAAAAGACGAGGTCCAGATTGCCTTGATCACCGGGAACTGCAACCCCCACAGATAGCCTGCGGCAGTTGTTAGGATGCCTGCGCCAATCAGCACCAGCGATTTCTGCTGCGGTGTGAAACGTTCGTTCTTCAGCAACAGGCCGGCGAAAACGCCCATAAGACAGGTGGCAATCGCAGGTATCGTCGAGAGCAATCCTTCCGGATCGCGTGTCTTGTCCCACAAGCGGCCCGGCAGATAGTGCGCGTCGATCCAATTGGCGAGATTTGCGTCAGGGGCGAACGAGCTGGCGCCAATGCCGGGCACGGGCACAAACGTCATGAGCGCCCAATAGACGGCGAGCAGCGCCGCGAATGCGGCAATCATGCTTCGCAAGTTGAAATTCAGGAAGATCAGCGAGGCGCACAAATAGCAGATTGCAATCCTCTGCAGCACACCAAGATAGCGGATATCGGCCCAATGATTCTTGATACCGCCGTAGTAGATCAGTCCCAGGACGTATAGCAGCAGCGCCCGCCGCAAGACGCGGATATGCGCAGCCCATCTCCCTTCGCGCTCGACCAGGCGCGGCAGCGCCAACACGATTGAAACGCCGGTAATGAAGATGAACAGTGGGAAAATGAAGTCGTAGAAGCGGAATCCTTCCCAGGCAACGTGCGTCATTTGAGTGCCGAAAAAGCGTCCGACAGCGCTTGCAAACGGCCCTTTGTCCTCGACGATTTCATTGAGCGCCAGGATTGCGCCGTCGGCGCCGAGGATCCAGAAAATATTGAAGCCTCGCAGCGCGTCGACGCTTGCAAGTCGCTGGCTTGGATGCGTCGACGCGACATCGATATAATTTCTGGGCGTCACTTGCAGCATGGCTGCGATGATCTGCTACCCGGTAAGCTCGACTATTCTTCCATAGCCGACTGCCGACGGCCGTCTGTTGACTTAAGTCAAGTCTGTCCGACAGGCAGAATCAGCGCCTGACGGCAGCCACTTCCGTCACTGGGCCATCACACCTGCCTGCACCCTGCTCGACCCGGAAATAGTTCCGGCCGACAAATGACTTGTCATAGTGGTGCCATGAGGTGCCGTGATCGAGCGCCAGCACACCGGCAAGCGTGACCGCAAACACCGAGCTTTCCATGTCGCGCTGCTGCGCATTGAGGTTCTCCGGCAACCCTGAACTCGCATAGTCGACATAATAGAGACGTCGCACGCATGCGAGATCACTGACTGCATCGAGCGCAGCCATCGCCGTCATTACGTGATCGGAGTGGTCATTCGGATTGATGCGCGCGTCAATCTCCGCGACATTAAGTTGAACGTTCGGTGCACGGCCACGCTCGAAATCAATGATCTTGCGAACTGTCGAAACCAGATCGCTCCATCCGGAATATATGGTCGTGCCGTCGATTGCAGCGAGCCGGCTGTTTTCGGCATCGGCCAGGCGCTTCAGCGACTGGAACCCGGTACCTGGATAGCCGCTGCCCTGCGGATTGCCGTCCGGCACACGCAGGAAATAGCTTACGGTATTGCGATAGCCGACACGGTAGATCGGGTGTCCGTTAAACGACATATGCGTAACGCTACGAGCGGTCGGAATGTCATCGGCATCCGCCATGAAGCGGATTGCGGACTCAGCGCCATTTTCGCGCGCAAGAAAGAACGGATGCTTGCGGCCACGATTGCTCATGCCGAAGCCGGCATCACCGGCAGTCATATGGATGAAGACGGTTTTCGTGGCGGGATTGGTCACGTCCTCGAAGGCGGACGGATTCATGAACAACTGCCAGTCGTCCTCATGAGCGGCAAAATAGAACGAGACTTTATCCGGCGGCTTGTCGCCGGCCAGCGCCGATGGCGCGGGCAACACGGCAAGGACAAGGCACGCCTTCAGGATCGATCGCACGGTCGGCATTTTCCGGGCTCCGGCAAGAGGAATAGATATTCGCGAATTGGTATATGATATCGGCGCCCCTTTGATCCAGTGCGACCGGCAGAATTATAATGCCAGTCAGTTTTGCGGGGCATGCCGAGATAAGCCCGGCGTTTGACAATCCGAGGGCGGAGTTTATCGTTTGTGTGCAAATAATTAGCCTTAGGACCCCAGGCGGTTATGAAGCCAGCGCCGTTCACCCGCCACGTGCCGCGCACGCTCGACGAGGCGCTGAAGATTCTCAGCGAGGTGGCGCCGCAGGACGGCCGCGTGCTGGCGGGCGGACAGAGCCTCGTGCCGATCATGGCATTCCGGCTGGCCAGGCCGGCGCATCTCGTCGACATCAATGAAATTGCCGGCCTCGATACGATCGCGAGCGACGACAAGACCCTCGCCATCGGTGCGCGCGTGCGTCACGCGGCGTTTCACAAATCCGTCGTCGAAAATCCGCTCGGACGTTTGCTCACCCATGTGGCCCGCCATATCGCGCACTATCCGATCCGGGTGCGCGGCACCTTCTGCGGCAGTCTCGCGCATGCCGATCCGGCGTCGGAATGGTGCCTCGTCGCCGCCACGCTTGACGCAACCATCGTCGCCAAGAGCATGCGCGGCGAGAGGCTGATTGCGGCCAACGATTTCTTCGCCGGCATCATGTCGACTGCATTGGCCGAGGATGAACTGCTCGTGGAGGTACGATTGCCCCTGCTCGCGCCCGATGCCAGATTTGGATTCAACGAATTCAATCGCCGTGCCGGCGATTTCGCCATGAGCGCGGCATTGGTTACCTATGGTCTGCACGGCGGCAGGATTGCGGATGCCCGCGTCGGTGTTGGTGGCGCAGAGCCGTGCCCGCGGCGCATTGCGGAGGCCGAGGCGGCGCTCAATGGCAAGGCGCCTGGCGACGCGGTGTTCCGCGCTGCCGCGGAAGCCGCCGCCAGGGCGATCGATCCGCTGGAGGATCATCAAACCAATGCCGATTACCGGTGCGATCTGGTGCGCGCCGTGGTGCGCCGCGCGCTGGAGAATTCCGCAGCATGAGCGCGCCCACCAAAGGCTCCAAAGGCGATCGCATGAGGTGGGTTGGCCGCGCCATCCGCCGGCTCGAGGATCCTGCGCTGGTGACCGGGCAAGGCCGCTTCACCGCCGATCTGCCGGCCGTGCATTGGGTGCGCTTCGTGCGCAGCCCATTCGCATCTGGAAAAATCAAAGGCATCGATGCGCCCGAGGGCGTGATGGTGATCTCCGCAGCCGATCTCAGTGGCGTAAAGCCGATCCTGCCCATGCTGCACAAGTTCGCCTACAAGCCCATCGGCCAGAAGATCCTGGCGGACGGGGTGGTGCGCTTCGTCGGCGAACCAGTCGCCGTTGTGGTGGCGGCAAGCGAGGAGCTGGCCGAGGATATCGCCGACCGCGTCAATCTCGACATCGCCGAAACGACGCCCGTGATTGATGCCCGTGATGCGCTTGCGACCGGCGCGCCGCAAATCCACGACGAAGCACCTGGTAACGTCATCCTCGAAGGCAAATTCAAGACGCAGGATTTCGATGCGGCCTGGAGCGGCGCGGACAAGATCGTCGCGATCCAGGCGCGTTCGCGCCGGCAGAATGCAACGCCGATGGAGGCACGCAGCGGTCATGCGGCCTATGATGCATCCACCGGCCGCATCACGCTGACCTGCACGACGCAGATGCCGCACTTGGTGCGAACGGCCATCGCAGACGTCCTCGGCATGCCGGAAGCCGACCTGCGCGTGATCGCGCCCGATGTCGGCGGCGGCTTCGGGCAGAAAATGTCGCTCTGCGCGGAATACGTCGTTCTGGTTTGGCTGGCGCGAAAACTGAAGAGTTCGGTCGCCTGGACGGAGGATCGGCGCGAAAACCTGATCGCCAGTTTTCATTCCCGCGACCAATACCTCGCTCTCGAAGGCGCCTTCGACAAGGATGCCAGACTGATCGCCTTGAAAGCCGACATCGTCTCCAATGTCGGCGCCTATTCCTGCTTTCCGACCACATGCGGTGTCGAACCGTTGATGGCCATGGCTGAAATGCCCGGGCCCTATGACTTCCGACACTACGAGTGCCGTGCGCGTGGCGTCCTGACGAACACCTGTACGATGGCGCCCTATCGCGGCGTCTCGCGGCCAACCATCACGTTCACACTCGAGCGGCTGATGGACAAGGCGGCAACAGCGTTCGCGCTCGATCCCGTCGAGATCCGTCGCCGCAACCTGATCGGCAAATTCCCATACACTTCAGCCATGGGCCTGGTGTACGACGAAGCCAGCTATAAAGAGACACTGGAAATGGCGGCGGTTGCTGTCGACCTGCCCGCTTTCCGCGCGCGGCAGAAGACGGCACGCGCGCACGGCCACCATCTCGGAATTGGCTTTGCAACTTTCTGCGAGCGCACCGGTTACGGCAGCCCGGCCTTTGCCGCGCGCGGCATGGAAATCACCCCCGGCTGGGAGACGGTCATTCTCACCGTCGATCCGTCCGGTTTCGTCGAGGCGCGCATCGGTTCCTCGCCGCATGGGCAAGGTCTGCGCACGACACTGGCGCAAATCATCGCCGACGAAATCGGCGTTACGCCGGACGTCGTCAAGGTGGTGCACGGCGACACAGACCGCGCGCCATACGGATGGGGCACTTTCGCCGCCCGCTCGCTGGTGATTTCCGGCGGCGCCACGCTGATCGCCGCGCAGAAGGTCCGTGCCAAGTTGATTAGGATCGCCAGTCACATGCTGGAAGCAGCCCCCGGCGACATCGTGCTGGAGGACGGCCAGGCCAAGGTCGCAGGTACCGACCGGACGATTCCGATCGCGAAAATGGCACGCGAGGCTTATACCCAGACCCACCGTTTCAAGGGTGAAATCGAGCCCGGGCTGACCGAGACCGGCTCATATGATCCGCCGGGCACGTTCTCCAATGCCTGCCATGTGGCGATCGTCGAGGTGGACATCGACACCGGACATGTGCGGGTCGAGAAATTCCTGGTGGCGGAGGACGCCGGCCGCATCATCAATCCGATGATCGCCGACGGCCAGGTACATGGCGGCATCGCACAGGGCATTGGCAATGCCTTGCTCGAGGAAATCATCTATGACGAGAACGGCGGTATTCTCACTGCAACCCTTGCCGACTACCTGCCGCCGACGGCGCACGAAATTCCGCCGATCGAGCTTCATCACATCGAGACGCCGAGCACGACCTCGATCACAAGAGCCAAGGGCCTTGGCGAAGGCGGCTGCATCGGTGCGCCTGCGGCGGTGATCAATGCGATCAACGATGCGCTTTCACCATTCGGCGTGCAGATCGACGAGATGCCGGCAACGCCGCAGCGGATTCGCGCGGCGCTCCGCGCCAGAGGACAGGCCGCATGATCGACAAGACCGGTATCACCTTGACGATCAACGGCCGCAATCATGCCATTAGCGTCGAACCGCGCCGTACGCTGGCCGATGCCATTCGCGAGGACTGCGGACAGACCGGCACACATATCGGCTGCGAGCACGGCATCTGCGGCGCTTGTACCGTCATCGTTGACGGCGAGCCGGTGCGATCCTGCCTGATGTTCGCGGTGCAGGCAGCAGGGAAAGAGATTCGCACGGTCGAGGGGCTGGCGAACGGCGACAAGCTCCACCCGATGCAGCAGGCCTTCATGGATCATCATGGCCTGCAATGTGGCTTCTGCACCCCCGGCTTCCTGATGCTGGCGGTGGGCGTTCTGGAGCGTGAGCCCGATATCAGCGACGATGATTTGCTTGATGTCCTCTCGTCCAATCTCTGCCGCTGCACCGGCTACCAGAACATCATCAAGGCCGTGCGCGCGGCGGTGAAAGAAATGCGGAAGTAACATGTTGAAGGCGCCCCCTTTCCAGCCGCTCGTCCCCGCGAAAGCGGGGACCCGGGAGAAATAGGTCCGAGGGCGGCGATTGTGGCGTCTGGATTCCCGCTTCCGCGGGAATGAGCGGAGTGTGAAGCAAAGCGTCGCAATGCCTGGGCAAAAGCAGAAATTCGTCGGACGTTCGGTCCCGCGCCTTGAGGACCGCCCGCTCCTGACCGGCGAGGGCCGCTTCGCCGCCGACATCTCATTTCCCGGCCAATGGCACATGCGGGTCGTGCGCTCGCCTGTGGCGCACGGCAAACTCAAGGCGATCGATGCAACGGCTGCGCTGCGGCTTCCCGGCGTGCACGCGATATGGACCTATGCCGACATTGCGCACATCCCGCCAATTGGTTTCCGTTTGACCGGGCTCACGGCGCTCGAGCCCTACCGGCAATATGCGATGGCGCAAAGTTACGTACGTTACGTCGGCGAGCCGGTGGCAGTCGTGTTCGCCGATGACCAATATCTCGCCGAGGATGCGGCCGATCTGGTTGCGCTCGATATAGAGCCATTGCCGGTGGTCCTGGATGCGACAGCGGCCCCGGGCGTTTTCGACGACAATCACAATACCGAACCGACGGTGATTGAGAAGGGCCGTGGCGACATCGATGCGGCGTTCCGAAACGCGCATATGGTCGTCGAGCTTGAACTCGCGATCGGAAGGCACAGCGGAGTTCCACTGGAAACGCGCGGAGCGGTGGCTCGCTACGACGAAGCGAGGGATGTACTCGAAATGCACGGGGCGGCCAAGGTTCCGCACTGGAATCGCGACCGGCTGGCACTGATGTTCGGACGAAAGCCCGAGAGCGTGCAATTGTTTGAAGGTCACGTCGGCGGCGGTTTCGGGATCCGCGGCGAAATGTATCCGGAGGACGTGCTGGTGTGCGCTGCCGCGCTCAAGCTCCGCAGGCCGATCAAATGGATTGAGGACCGCCGCGAGCATCTGATTGCTGCCAACCATTCGCGTCAGCAATCCCACAAGATAAGAGCTGCAATCGACCCAAATGGATTGATACTCGGCATCGAAGATGAATTCTTTCACGACAATGGGGCTTATGCCCGGACACATGCGGCCACCGTTCCCGACCTTGCAGCCGCAATGTTGCCCGGCCCCTACCGCGTGCCTGCCTATCGTGCCGTCGGCCATATGCGGCTCACCAACAAGACGCCTTGCGGCACCTATCGCTCGCCCGGCCGCTACGAAACCACCTTCGTGCGCGAGCGGCTGATCAACTCCATTGCCGCCAAGATCGGCATGGATCCGATTGAAATCCGCCGTCGCAATTTCATTGACAAGAGTGCCATGCCCTATTCTCTGGGTTTCGGCACGCTTGGTACCGACATCATCTATGACTCGGGCGATTACGCGAAGCTGACCGACACACTGCTGGCCGCCGCTGACTGGCCGGCCATGCAAGCAACGCTCAAGCAACGTCGCGCCCAGGGCGAGAAAGCCGGCGCCGGTTTCGCCATTTTCGTCGAGAAGAGCGGGCTTGGCCCATTCGACAAGGTGCGCATCGAGGTCTCGGCCGATGGCGGTATCGAAATTGTCACCGGCGTGGCCTCCGTCGGACAAGGCGTGGAAACCGCCCTGGCGCAGATCGCCGCAGAGACACTCGGCGTCGACTACAGCCGGATCAAGGTGACGCATGGCCAGACCAACCGCATCGACAAGGGCCTCGGCGCATTCGCCTCGCGCGTTACGGTGATGTGCGGCGAGGCAACCCGTATGGCCGCGGTGAAACTGCGCGAGCAAGCGCTTGCCGCGGCCGCCGAGCTAATGCAGACGGCGCCCGCTGTGCTCGACATCGTCGACGGCGAGATCGTGCGCATGGGTCAACCCGGCCCTTCGATGCCGCTGGCAGCGCTCGCCGGTCGGCCGGATGGTCTGACCGCGGAAGCCGAATTCAAGTCGAGCCAAATGGTCTACCCCTATGGCGCCCACGTGGTGCAGCTCAGGGTCGATCCCGATACCGGCGGAGTGACCATCGAGCGCTATCTGGTCGCATTCGATATCGGCAAGGCAGTCAATCCAATGCTGGTAGAGGGCCAGATCCTGGGCGGTGTGGCACAAGGACTGGGCGGCGCGTTGTTCGAGGAATTTCTCTATTCGGAAAACGGAGATCCATTGTCCGTCACTTTTGCCGATTACCTGATGCCGACGGCACACGAAGTGCCGCGTGTCGACGTGATTGTAACCGAAGATGCGCCGTCACCGCTCAACACCTACGGCTTCAAAGGCGCCGGAGAAGGTGGCATCACGCCAGTTGGCGCAGCGATCGCCTCCGCCATCGACGACGCCCTTCAGCGTCCCGGCGCGGTGACGAAATTGCCGATTTCGCCCCAGCGGCTGAAGGCGCTGATCGCCGCACCATGACGCCGGTCAAACCGGTTTGAAATCGGGCCGGTATCCCTTTTGCGCGGCTTCGATACGGCCCGCGAACGGCGAACCAACGTGTCCGGGAAACACCAGCGCGCCGCTTGAGGCGCAGTAGTCGAGCACCTTGCGCCGGCTGACACGGGCCTGCGCGGCGTCCGAATTCTTCGGGAAGTTCCAGTCGGGATAATGGACCTGAAGTAAATGATGCCACACATCGCCGATGAAGGCAGCGCGCTGCCCTTGGCTTTCGAGCTTGAAAAAGACATGGCCGGGCGAATGGCCGGGCGCGGAATCGATCTCGATGAAGTCGTTGAGCCGGTATGGCCCGCCACTGACAAGATCGGCCTTGCCGTATTCGAGGATCGGCACGACGCATTCGCGGAAGGTCCCGAGTTCCGCCGGACCTTCCTTCGGATCGGCATCAACTCTTGAGAAATAGTCGACATCGGGTTTGGAGAATACGTAGCGCGCGTTGGGAAAGGTCGGCACCCATTTGCCGTCCCTCTGCTGAGTGTTCCAGCCGACGTGGTCGTGGTGCAGGTGTGTGCACATGACGATGTCGATTTCCTCCGGCCGTGCGCCGGCGGCGGCGAGCCGTTCCAGATAATTGACATTGAGCATGTGCCAGAACGGGCGGCCCGGCTTGACCTTGTTGTTGCCGCAGCAGCTGTCGATCAGGATTTTCTTGCCGCCTATCTGCAACAGCCAGCTATGAACGGAGAGTTTGATCAATCCCTTGTCGGCGTCGTAGTGATGCGGCGCCAGCCAGGCCTTGTGCTCGGCCAGATGCGCATCGGTGAACTCGGGAAAAATATCGCGCAATGGATAGCTCGGGAGGTAAGTTTCCTCGACGCGCGTAATGGTGGCTTCGCCGACAGTGAACACCGGCATCTCCTTTCGCGATGCGCAAACCTCGCGGCAATCGCTCGTTTTCTTGTTGCCTTATTGCGGCGGGAATACTCTATGGTGATGCTAAAGGCGTCAAGCCGAAGGGAGCGAACGTATGGATCTCGGAATCAAGGGCCGCCGCGCGATTGTCACCGGCGGCAGCAGCGGGATTGGTTTTGAAACCGCGCGTCAGTTTCTGGAAGAAGGCGTACGCGTGCTGATCACCGGCCGCAATGAAAAGAAATTGACTCAATCGCGCGACGAATTGGCCAAGCGCACCGGCGGTGAGGTCCATGCGGTGGTTGCTGACATGACAAAGGAAGCCGACATTGCGAAGCTGGTTGCAACGGCAAAAGAGAAACTCGGCGGTGTCGACATTCTGGTCAACAATGCGGGCCAGATGTATTCGGGCCGCTTTGCCGCGCTCAAGGATGACGAGCTGAAGACGCAACTCGAGACCAAGCTGTTCGGCTTCATGCGTGCAATCCGCGCGGTCTATCCGATGATGAAGGAACAGAAATGGGGCCGTATCGTCAACACCATCGGGGGCGCCGGCAAGGAGCCAGACCCGTATATGTTCGGCAGCGCCATGACCAATAGTGCGCTGCTCAACATGACGAAGTCGTTGTCCGAAGAATTCGGGCCGGACAACGTACTGGTCAATGCGATCTGCCCCGGTTGGGTGGCCACCGACCTGTGGGTGCGCAATACCGAGGGCATGAAGAAGGAATTCGGCGTGCAAAGCGAAGAGGAAGCCCGCAAGATTGCTGCCAGGAAAAATTCACTTGGCCGCATGGGCAAGCCGGAAGAGCTCGCCAACGCCACGGTCTTCCTCTGTTCGGAACGCGCGAGCTATATCACCGGCGTATCGGTCAATCTCGATGGCGGCAGGCTGAAGGGGCTGTGGTGACCCGATCCACGCCCGGCGCGAATTTCAACCCAGCTTCTTCAGAAGCTTCACCACCATGCGCTGCTCTTCCATCGTAAGCGGCGTCAGCGTGGCGGCGGTGATCTCGGCGGCGACCCGTATTGCCTCCTCGGTCACACGGCGACCGCGATCGGTGAGTGTGACTGCGCGCCGGCGGCGATCCTTCGGATCGTTCAGGGCGGTGACAAGACCCCGCAAGCATAGACGGTCGACCACGCCCTTGATGGTGGCGGCATCGAGATAGATCAGCCGGCCAAGATGATTCTGCGAGCAGGGCCCGACTTCATACAGCTTGGCCAATGCGGCAAACTGGGTTTGCGTCAGCGCCTCGACCATGCGCGAGGTAAAGATCGAGGTATGTCGCTGCATGGCGACGCGGATCAGGAAGCCGACCTGGTCGTCGAGAACGTAACCGCCTTGCTCGGCGGGATCGGTCGGTAGCAGCAATACCTTCAGTTTCTCAGGTCGCATGTTCCATCCATTCCTGCTGGACCGGCCCCGAGTGTAATCTCATGGGTTGAGAAATCATGACCGGTCTTGGGCCCCTGCGAAAGGCCTAACCTTCAAGTACTTGAATGTATGTGACCTACCTCACTTTACCCCGGCATATTTTCTAGACCGTCAGATAAGCCCTCTGCACGTCCAGGTTGTCCATGAGTTGTGTCACGGAGCCGCGCCAGCGGATCTGGCCTTTCTCCAGCATGTAGACCCGATCTGACACCAGTCGGGCGAAGTGGATGTTCTGCTCCGAGAGCAGGATCGCCAATCCCTCCTTTTTCAACTCCACAATGGTGTTGGCCATCTGCTCGACGATGAGCGGCGCCACGCCCTCGGACGGCTCATCGAGCAGCACCAGCAGCGGGTTGCCCATCAGCGTGCGCGCCACGGTCAGCATCTGCTGCTCGCCACCGCTCATGCGGCCGCCGAGACGATCCGGCATTTCGGAGAGGTTGGGAAACAGGGCAAAGAGCTTTTCCGCTGTCCATGACGGTGCAGGCTGGCCGTCCGCAAAACGACGCGGCGGCTGCCTGCCGATGTCGAGATTTTCCATGACGGTCAGATCCGAAAAGATCCGGCGGTCTTCGGGCGTAAAGCCCAATCCACGTCGCGCGATCTCGAATGGCTTCAAGGCCGAAATGTCGCTGCCGTTGAAGCACACCTTGCCCCGGCGCTCACCGATCAGGCCCATGATCGCCTTCATGGTGGTGGACTTGCCGGCGCCGTTGCGTCCCATTAGCGCAACCACCTCGCCGCGGCCAACCTCGAAGCTGAGGTCATACAGGATGCGCGCGGCGCCGTACCAGGCACTCAACAATTCGACCGACATCATGGGAGCGCCGTTCATGTCGACGCTCCTTGCAAAGCAGAACCGGGAGCGAAAGTCTTCCCGCTGCCAAAATAGACTTCGCGCACCTGGGCATTGTCGCGAATGGCGGCGGCGTCGCCGTCGGCAATCAGCCGGCCGCGCGCCAGCACGATGATGCGGTCGGCAAAGGCGAAGACCACGTCCATCGAATGCTCGGTGAACAGCACCGAGATTCCGCGCTCCACCACAAGCCGCTTGACCAGTTCGATCAGCTCATTGCGTTCGCGCGGCGCCATGCCCGCAGTCGGCTCGTCCATCAGCAGCAGGCGTGGCTCATTGGCAAGCGCGATGGCAAGTTCGACGCGTTTGACATCGCCATAGGCAAGCTCGCGGCTCGGCCGATCGGCGGCATCACGCATTCCGACCTGTTCGAGCAATTCGAGCGCACGCTCCCGGTAAAGGCCTGCCGCCGGAGTCCAGAGCCGATAGATTTCGCCAGCATGGGAAATCAGCGCCATCTGCACGTTTTCGGCGACCGTCATCGATCCGAATGTGGCGGCGACCTGAAATGTGCGCCCGACGCCCAGCCGCCAGATCTCGCGTGGCGCCAGACCTGCGATATTCCTGCCCGAAAGCAGGATATTGCCGTCATCGGGCACGAGCTGGCCGTTGATCATATTGAAACAGGTGGATTTGCCCGCACCATTCGGGCCGATCATGGCAAGAAACTCGCCGTCTCCAACGTCAAAACTGACCTCGTCGACGGCGTGTACGCCGCCGAAGGCTTTGGACAACGATTGAACGGCAAGCACGCTCATGGCCGTGGTCTCGCCTTTGCAAAGAGTTGCGACAGACCTCCGACGATGCCGCTCGGGAACACGAGCACCAAAAGCAAAATGATCGCGCCCAGCAGCGCGCGCCAATATTCGGTCTGCCGCATGACCGTGTCCTGCAACGTCGCGAATACCGAAGCACCGACGATCGGCCCCGTCAGCGTCTGGATGCCGCCGAGCAGCACCATGACCAGGCCATCGATCGAGCGGCCGACATGGATCGTCTCCGGAGAAATCGACCCCTTGGCGAATGCGAACAGTCCGCCCGCCACACCGCAGACTGCGCCGGCAATGGCGAAACCCAGCCAGTGTACGCGTTTGACGTCGATGCCAATGGCCTCCGCGCGCAGCGGCGAATCGCGGCCCGCGCGCATGGCATAGCCGAACGGCGCAAACAGAAATCGCCGCAGCAGCAGTACGCCGGCCGTCGCCAATATGAGCGTCAGCAGGAAATAGACCCAGGATTTGTCGAACGGCGGCGGCGGCCACACGCCGATGACGCCATTTGAGCCGCCGGTCAGTTCCTCCCATTGAAACACTGTCGCCCAGACAATCTGTGCGAAGGCCAATGTGAGCATTGCCAGATACACGCCGGAAAGCCTGACCGCGAACCAGCCGAACAGCAGTGCGCCGGCAAGCGCCACCAGCGGCGCCGCCGCCAGCGCCAACCCCATCGGCACGGCCAGCCATTTGACCAGGAGTGCCGCACCGTAAGCGCCAAGTCCGAAATAGGCCGCATGGCCGAACGAATGCATGCCGCCGGGCCCCGCGATGAAATGCAGCGATGTCGCAAAGATCACCGCGATCAGGACGTCGATGCCGAGAATGAGCAGATAGGGCGAACTCTGAGACAACAGTGGGAGGCACAGCAACAATGCCAACACCACGCCGCCCAGCGTTTTCAGGAGCGGGCTTGCCGGCTGGATCGGGTCTTCCGGCTCGGCGATCGAGCGCACCGCTGCCTGCCCGCGGCCGAGCAATCCGTAGGGGCGCGCGATCAATACCACCGCCATGACGATGAATTCTGCCACCAGGGTGAACTTCGAGAAGTTGATCGTGAAAAGGCCGAAATCGACCACGCCGATGCCGATGCAGATCGCCTTGACCTCGGCGATGATTACGGCGGCGAGATAGGCCCCGGTGATCGAGCCCATACCGCCGACCACCACAACGACGAAGGCGTCGCCGATCGCCACCAGATCGGTGGCGAGATTGGCCGGTTCGCGCGCCACCTGCAGCGCGCCGCCAAGTCCGGCGAGCGCGGCGCCGAGCGCAAACACTGACGTGAACAGGATGGCCTGATTGACGCCGAGCGCGCCGAGCATTTCTCGATCCTGCGTTGCTGCCCGCACCAGGCGGCCAAAACGCGTACGCGCCAGCGCGAAATGCAACGTCAGCAGTACAGCCGGACCGATAAAGATGAGAAACAGATCATAGCTCGGCAGACGGCGGCCGAGCACTTCAATTGCCCCGCCCAATCCCGGGGCGCGCGGCCCGAGCAGATCCTCAGGACCCCAGATGTAGAGCGCGGCGTCGTTGATCACCAGCACCAGCGCAAAGGTGGCGAGCAGCTGGAACAGTTCCGGCGCGCGATAGATCCGGCGCAGCAGCACGATCTCGATGACCGCACCGATGAGGCCGACCACGATCGCGGTCGCAACAATGCCGCCCCAGAACCCGAGGGCGCCGCCGATCCCGGTCGCGAACGTGTAAGCGATGTAGGTCCCCAGCATGTAGAGGGACCCGTGCGCGATATTGATGATACGGGAGACACCGAAGATCAGCGACAGCCCGACCGCGACAAAAAACAGGCCGGAGGCGGTGGAAAGCCCGTTGAGCGCCTGAAACAGGAATGCGCTGATAGTCATTGGGGAGCCGCCGCAAGCTCTCTTACCCTCTCCCCTTGTGGGAGAGGGTGGCTCGCGAGGAGGAAATCCGAGCGCGAGCCGGGTGAGGGGTTTAGGCTCACAGCATACACCGCCCCCTCACCCGCCTGGCTCACTACGTTCGCTCGGCACCCTCTCCCACAAGGGGAGAGGGAAAGTGCGCCCGCTGCAATGCCTAGTCCGTCGCCGGACGCATCGTCTTGACCTCGGCGTCGGGCGGCATCACGGAGGCACCGTCGACATATTTGAAGTCGACCATGGTGCCCTTGCCGTTCTCCAGCGCAATCTTGCCGACAAAGCAGCCCATCGTGGCCTGGTGGTCGATCGAGCGATAAATGAATGGTCCGAACGGGCTGTCCACCTTCAGGCCCTTGAATGCCGCCACCAGCTTTTCGGTATCGGTCGAGTTGGCCTTGGCGATGCCGGCAGCAAGCGATTTCATCGTTACATAACCGACCACCGAACCGAGTCGCGGATAGTCGTTGTATTTTTTCTGATAAGCCTGGACGAAGGCGACATGCTCCGGAGTCTTGATCTTGTCCCAGGGGTAGCCTGTCACGATCCAGCCAACCGGCGCCTCGTTCTTGAGCGGGTCGAGGTATTCAGGCTCGCCCGACAGAAGACTGACCACGACACGGTTCTTGAATACGCCGCGGGTATTTCCCTCGCGCACAAACTTGGCCAGGTCGCCACCGAACAGGACGTTGAAAATGCCGTCCGGCTTGGCGTCGTCGACCGCCTGGGCCACTGCGCCGGCGTCGATCTTGCCCAAGGGCGTCGCCTGCTCGGTGACGAATTCGACATCGGGCTGCGCCTTCTTCATCAGTGCCTTGAAGTTCGCGGCAGCCGACTGACCGTATTCGAAGTTCGGATAGACCAGCGCCCACCGTTTTTTGTTCGCTGCTGTGGCCGCCGGCATCAACATGGCAACCTGCATGTAGGTCGAGGCGCGCAGACGGAATGTATATTTGTTGCCGTTCTGCCAGGTGATCTTGTCGGTGAGCGGTTCAGCGGCAAGAAAGAAATGTTTCTTCTGACCGGCGAAATTCGTCACTGCGAGGCCGATATGCGACAGGAAGGTCCCCGCGAGCATCGACACACCCTCGCGCGTGACCAGTTCCTCGGCGACACGCACCGCTTCGCCCGGATTGGCGCCGTCATCGCGTGAGATGACTTCCAGCTTCTTGCCGAGCACGCCGCCCTTGGCGTTGATTTCGTCCACCGCCATTTCCCAGCCCTTCTTGTAAGGGTCGAGGAAGGCAGGCTGCGCCTTGTAGCTGTTGAGTTCGCCGATCTTGATGGTCTGCTGCGCCGCAGCCGACGTGGCAAAGCCGGCGGCGAGGCTGCCGGCGAGCGCAAGACAAAACACGTAGCGCCTGGTGATCATGGCCAATACTCCTTGCGTGGCGGCTGACTGCGCTTTCATCGCGCGTCCGCTCGTATCGTGGCGATATCTCAGTCGCCCCCCGGCCGGGCGAAGTCGTTTGTGTACAAATAGTCCGTCCGGTTGACCGAGCTTGTCAAGACAACGATCGCCGGATAATGCGTCACGGCCGCGCGGCACTAGCCGTTCGGCTTGTCCCGGAAGCGGTCCATCAGCGGTTTGTCCTGGCCACCGTCAATCTCGATCATGGTGCCATTGACCATCTCCATCAGAGGCGAAGCCAGCATCACGACGAGATTGGCAACCTCTTCCACCTCGGCGATACGACCCATCGGAATCGAGGCGGGGGCAAGCTTATCAGCCTGCTCGCGCGGGATTTTCATGTCGCGCGCCATGGCGTCCACCAGCCCGGCCCAACGTTCCGTGCGCACCGGACCGGGATTGACCGCAACGAAACTGATCCCGTCCTTGCCGTATTGCCCGGCGAGCGAAAGCGTCAGATTTTGTCCTGCGGCATTGGCGGCACCCGGGCAGATTTCCCAATAGGACGGCTTCACGCCATCGTTGCCGATCAGGTTCACGACGCGGCCCCCACCCTGCTTCACCATGAGCGGCAGCACGTAACGCAGGCAGCGCACGTAACCCATGAACTTGAGCTGAAGCCCTTTTTCCCAGTCGTCTTCCGTCAGATGCTCGATCACGCCGCCGGCCGCCGAGCCTGCATTGTTGACCATGATATCGACGCGACCGAGCGCCTTGGCCCCCTGCTCGATGAAGTTCCTGGCGTCCGAATCTTTCCGCAGATCGGCGGGGATAGCCACGATCTTGCGTCCGGTTTCCTTGGCGATTTCCCCGGCTGCTGTCTCAAGCGGCTCCTTGCGGCGCGCGCAGATGGCGACATCGACACCTTCGCGTGCCAACGCAAGTGCGATGCCCTTGCCGATACCTTCGCTGCCGCCGGTGACCAGCGCCGTTTTGCCTTTGAGCTTGAGATCCATGGAAATACTCCTTGCAAAAATACTCTAGACGCGGTCTCCGGGCTTGTGCGCGTGCCAACGGCCCGCTTCCGCCGACGCGAACAACTCGGCCAATGCGGCGTTGAACTGCGCCGGCTCCTCGCTGGTGATCGTGTGGCCGGACCGCGCGATGACGCACAAGCCCGCGGTCGGCACGATGCGGCGGAGGAAAATGCTGGCATCGACGCACCATTCATCCTCATCGCCGACCAGCACCAGAAGCGGCGGTTTGAATTTGCGCAAGTCCGCTTCCATGTCCCAAAGCGTCGGCCGCCTGGCCTGCAAATTCTCCATCACAAGCGCGTGGCCCCTGGACGAATGCTCGCTCAGTATCCTGATGAATTCGGCATAGCCGCGCGGATCCTTGTTTTTGTGCGTCTGCCGCGTCGGACCGTCGCCGTAACGCGCGGCAGCGACTGTCATAGTCTCGGCGGCAAACATCCTGGCGGTCTCGCGCGAAGCGGCGCGCGATTCTTCGACCACCTTTGGATCCGGGCTGGAGCCGTAGCCGCAGCCCGCCGCCACGACTGAAATGCAGCGCTCCGGGTATTTGATGCCAACGTGCAGCGCGCTCGCCGCGCCCATCGAGTGACCGACGACGTGCGCCCGGTCGATTTTCAGCGCGTCCATCACCGCGATCACATCGTCTCGGAATTTGTCCTGCGTATATTTTTCGGGCTCGTCCGGAATATCGGATGGCGGATAGCTGCGCTGGCTGTAGGTGACGCAACGATGCGACCTGGAAAAATGCCGCATCTGCGGCTCCCAGGTGCGGTAGTCGCCGGCATATTCATGCACGAAGACAACGGCCGTGCCTTCGCCGGCCTCCTCGTAATACAAACGAGTGCCATCCCGCGCGGATATTTGCGGCATTTCGTACTCCGGCCGGTCGACGACAATTATTTGCACGCAAATGAAAGCGGAGTAAAGTCTTCAGCGCGGTGATGCCGAACATCGCGGTTTGCGCGGCATAGGCGCCTCAAAGTAAGGCAAAAACTTCGATTGCGACTTTTCCCGGGAACGTGCCCAATACGTGACCCGGACTTACGCCGACCGAGCGTGGCGACGACGACCACGCGTTGAAAATCCACCAGGGGGAGTTGTCATGTTGAAGATGTCTCGACGCCGCCTTGCCGCGCTGGCGGCCGTTTCCGCAGTTGCCGTTGCCGGATTATTCGCTCCGCAAGCGCAGGCACAGGAAAAGCCGACGATCCGGGTCTCCAGCCTCACGCTGCCAGTGTTCAATCCGCTGGTTTGGAACATCATGAAGGCGCGCGGTTTCGACGCCAAGCACGGCTTCAACCTCGACATCCACGCCTATCCGTCCATTTCGGCATTTTATGCCGGCTTCGCCACCGGCGAGACCGACGCCCTGATTGGCGGCCCGACCGTGTTCCAGAAGCTCTATAACGAGGGCGTGCCGCTGCGCATCATCGGCAGTGGCTTCACGCTCGGCGACCTCGTCATCTTCGCCAAGGACGCCAAAATCAAGTCGCTGGCCGATCTCAAGGGCAAGCAGCTCGCCATCGACATGGGCGGCTCGCAATATCAGGTGGTCAAGATCTACACCGCCAACAAGGGTATTGATCTCGGCAAGGACATCACCGTGGTCAATGCCAATTTCGCGATCGCACGCGCGCAGCTGGAAGCGGGCCGGGTCGATGCAGCCCTGGTGATCGAACCGCTGGCAAGCATCATCAACAAGCAGCGGCCGGAATGGCACGTCGTCTTCAACGGCGCGCAAGGCTGGAAGGAAATTACCGGCGAAAGCGGCTGGGAAATCGTACCGGCCATGCGCGCCGAACTGATCCAGAAACATCCCGACGCGCCGAAGATGCTGATCGCGGCATTGCAGGACGTCGCCAATGTCATGCACAAGGAGACGGCGGCCGGCGACAAGATCGCCGTCGAGACCACCAAGCTGCCGCCGGGTATTCTCACCGCAGCGATCGGCAGTGGGCGGTTGCAATTCATCGTCAAACCGGCGTCGGATCCCGCGGTCCACAAGTCGATTCGGGACATGATGGACCGGGCCGTAAAGGCAGGTTTCTACCCGAAAGCGGCTGACGAAAAGATCTTCTATGGCCAATAACGTCAATGTCACTTGAGGAGTATCGCGAGTTTGTCCCGGTTCTGAGCTTTCCGCGGCAGACTCTCGTCTCCCTGCTGGTCTTTGCCGTCGTCTGGGAGGCGCTGTCACATCTCGCGCCGTATCTGGGAATTCCGCCATTCGCCATCCCCAGCCTGTTGCGGATTGCAAAAAGCATCGCGACCATCACGCCGATCGATATCGTCGTCACGCTGGCGCGTGTGATCGGCGCGCTGGTCGTATCGTTCTTCCTGGGTGTCTTTCTGGCGATGGCGATGTATCGCTCGGAAACGCTGGAAAATTATCTCCACCCGATGATCCGCATATTGATGGCGGTGCCGGTGGTGTCGTGGATCCTGTTCGCGGTGCTGTGGTTTCCCGGAGTCGAATTCCGCATCGGCTTTGTGCTGGTGGTCGTGTGTGGACCGGTCTTTCTCGTGGATACGCTCGACGCCATGCGCGGCGTGCCGCGCGAACTGCGTCACATGATGCAGTCGTTTCGGCCGACCACATTTCAATATTTCGTCAAGCTGATGCTTCCGGCGATCGTGCCGAGCATCTTCACCAGCTGGAAAGTCAATATCAGCCTGGCGATCCGCGTCGTCACCATCGCCGAACTGGTCGGCGCGGTGACCGGCATCGGACACCAATTGTCGGTGGCGCAGGAACTGTTCTCCGTGTCCGATGTATTTGCCTGGACAATCGTGCTGGTCGCGCTGTTGTTCCTGCTCGAGGCCATGGTCGCGCGCGTCGAGGCGAGGCTTTTGCGATGGCGCGCATGAACCCGGCGTGGCCCACATGAGTGGCCCGCCCCCGATCGAGGTGCGCGGTGTACGCAAGGTCTTCCGCCAGACCACGTCCGGACAGGCAGTGGTGGCAATCGACCGCCTCGACCTGACGATCGCACCGCGCGAGGTGGTGGCGATCGTCGGGCAGACCGGCTGCGGAAAATCCACCTTCTTTGATCTGATGATCGGGCTTGAAGCGCCGACCGAGGGCACGTTGCGCATCGGCGACAAGAGTCCGCACAGCGATTTCGATTTTTTCCGCGGCAGAATCGCCACCGTGTTCCAGCAGGACCGGTTGCTGCCATGGCGTTCTGCCCTGGACAACGCCAAGCTGCCGCTCGAATTGATCGGGCTGCCGGAAGAGGTTCAGCACGAGCGCGCACTTGCATGGCTTAATCGACTGGGTCTCGGCCAGTTCACCAATGCCTTTCCGCATGAGCTTTCCGGCGGCATGCGCCAGCGCGTGGCGATCGCGCGCGCCTTTGCGGTACAGCCCGATATCATGCTGGCAGACGAAGCCTTCGGTCATCTCG
Source organism: uncultured Alphaproteobacteria bacterium (assembly GCA_963828695.1). Taxonomy (GTDB): domain Bacteria; phylum Pseudomonadota; class Alphaproteobacteria; order Rhizobiales; family Xanthobacteraceae; genus Pseudolabrys. The sequence goes on from CAWHFS010000002.1 coordinate 2,491,092, forward strand.
ACGAGGTGACGGCGGCGGAATTGCGCGAGACTTTCCTGGCACTGGCGCGCGAATGCGGCTCGACCGCGATCCTGATCACCCATCAGCTCGAGGAAGCAATTAGTGTCGGTGATCGTATCGTGGTGTTCGGAAAGTCCGCCAGGCTGCTGGCCGACGTCCATGTGGCGCACTGGCCCAAGAGCAAATACGCCGTATTGCGCGAGGCAATTCAGTCGACCTTGCAAAGCAACAGGCCGGATCCGAGGCTCAAACAGCTTGCAGCCAAGAGTGCGCCCAGGAAAAAGCGCTAGCTGCTGAAGATCGCCTTTGCCGCGTTGCCGACCGCTTCCACCGACATGTCGGTGTCGAGGAAGCAGACAATCCGGCAAGGACAGCCTTCCAGGCCTTCGTAACGCCAGGGGAAGGCACCGATCAGGCATCGCTTGCCGAGCATCATCTCGATATCGCCGCCGAGATTCTCGGCGTGCAGCAGGCCTTCCTGGAACGCCCAGTTGTGGAACGGGAACACGTCGGCCGACACCTGGCGACCGGATTTCTTGTGCGTGTATTCGAAGGTGCCAAAGAACTCACCTGGCGTCTTGCCGTGTTTCTTTGTGAATTCTTCGGCGAGGTCAGGCCGCATGTAGCGGATCGAGGTGTTCATGGCGTGATCGCAGGAGCCCGTGTCCATGCCCCACCATTTGATCTTCTTCCTGAACATCCAGTGCAGCGTGTCGAGGCTCGGTCCCGGGTGGTAGCAGAAGTACCGCACCAGATCCTGCTGGGGCTGGCCTTCGTAGTATTTGTGCCAGCCGGTGTGCACGATCAGGATGTCGCCCTCACGAATGTCGGCGCCGCTGTTCTCCAGCATCTCGGGCGTGATCACCGCCCAGTCGTGCATGTGCCTGGAGATGTCCACCACCACGCCGCGGTTGACCAGATAATCGAGCGGCAGATGTGCCATGTCGCCATGCCGATTGTCGGTGGCATGCATGGCGCCGTCGAAATGGGTTCCCACGTGCAGGGCCGTATCAATGCGCTGCGCGACGATCCGCACGGTCTGCAGGTTCTGTGCGTAGTACATCTTGTTGCCGGCATATCCGACCCAGCCGGGTGTATGCACATTCATGACGTGAGAGAGATCGACAATTTTCATCACACAACCCTGATACGAACGATATGAATTCCGGTTAGCTGATCACAGCAGGCCGCGCAGCGCCAGATGCACGCCGAGCGCGAGCAGGCCGAGGAAAAAGAACAGCCGAAAGGTCGAAGCCTTGATCTTGCCGCGCACGAATTGGCCGATAACCATCCCGACGAGCGCAGCTCCGAGCGCGACCAGCGACGGCCATGCAAGCGAATAGCGAATTTCGCCGGCATGATAGAGCGCCAGGGCGAGTGTGATCGTGGAGACCGTGAATGACAGTCCGAGCGCCTGCACCAGCCTGTCGCGTTCGAATTGGAGCGCCTGGATGTAGGGAACGCCGGGAAGCGCGAACACGCCTGTCGCGACGGTGATCGCGCCGGTCGCCGCACCGACGAGCGGTCCCAACCACCATTCCCGTTGCGGCGGAACTTTAAAGTGGATGTTGACGAGTCCGAGACCCGCGTAGATTGCGAGCGCGACACCCAGCCAGATGGTCGCCTGCCCGCTCCCGGTATTCGGAAGCCACAGGGCGCCGACAAATGTGCCGATGCAGATACCGGCAAGCATCGGTCCCAGCCGCCGTGCCAAAGCGAGCAGCTGACCGCCGACAACAAATTGCCAGATATTGGTGACCAGCGACGGCACCACGAGAATCGCGGCCGCCTGTGCCGGCGTCACCATGAGGCCGAGCAGCCCAATGGCCACCGTCGGCAGGCCCATGCCGATCACGCCCTTGACGAAACCCGCGAGCAGATATGCGCCGGCGATGGCTGCAAGGCTTGGTAAAGTCTCCACCGGCGCTCCCCTGGCTGCGGGTGCCGGACCATGCGCGATGCCAACCACTTCGACAATGCTGATGACCGCAACCCAGCCTCCAAATTTAACGAAGCCGGACCGCGGCGTTTCATTGCCGCCGCCAGGGGTTCGGTGCCATACTTTTTCAGCTGTCTGCCGCAACGCAGCGAGGGTCACGACAGGTGCCGGGTATGGATGTCTTCGTTTGTAAATTTTCGGAAATCCCTGACGGCGAACGCCGCATCGTCAGCCACGCCGGGCGCGAGATCGGGGTGTTCCACTGGCGGGGCGAGTTTTACGCCTACGAAAATCTGTGCGTCCATCAGGGCGGACCAGCGTGCGAAGGCATCATGATGCACAAGGTCGAGGACGTGCTCGGCCCCGACCGCACCTGGCACGGGCAGCGATTTTCCGATGACGAAATTCACTTTGTCTGCCCCTGGCACGGCTACGAATACGATCTGAAAACCGGCGAGTGCGCCGCCGACCGCAGTCTGCGGCTGAAGAGCTTCGAAGTGGTCCGGCGCGGGGAGGATATCTATGTCATCGCAGGCTGAACCCGTCGCGCGACCAGCGGAGCGGCCGAGCGACGCCGATATTCAGGCCATGCTGGCCAACGCCGTTCGCCTCTATGCCGAGCGCGTCGCGGATATCGAAGGCGGCCTGCCGGCGTTTCCGGCCGACTCGCAAGTGACCGCCACCGATGTGATGGTGACGGCCACCGCCATGCTCAAGGCGGTGAACCTGCAGGTGTTCGAGCTCGGCATGTGGCAGACCTGGTCGGGCCGGCAATAAGGATCGAATGGCAATGGACCTTCCGCTCAGCGATTTCCGCCGCATGGCGGTCGAAGAATTCGACACCACGAAGCTGCTGGCGCACGCTGCCACGCAAGCGGCCGAACGCGGCTACAAGAACTTCCCAATCGTCGACGTCGATTCGCACCACTACGAATCCGAATCGCTCAACGAGATCCTCGGCTACATGGACGATCCCGTCCTGCAGCAGCTCGCCATGAGCGCGAGCCAGACCGGCATGCGCCATGTCGGCGTACTGCCGAGCGGTGTCGGCTATCAGGATATGGGCGGGCGCGTCATGCGTTACGCCCTGCGCCGGATTGAGAAAACCTCGGGCGATCCGCATCGCGACATCACGCTGAGCAAGCGCTGGATGGACGCCATGGGCACGGATATCGCCGTCATGTTCCCGACGCCCATGCTCACGCTCGGGCTGCATCCGCAGGTGGAGGTCGAGGTCGCGCTGGCGCGCGCCTATAACCGCTGGCTATGCGAACGTGTCCTGGCGCACGAACCGCGGCTGCGCTCGATGCTCTATCTGCCGTTCAATGACGCGGAAGCCTGCTACCGCATGGTGAAGGAATTCGGCGAGGTCAAGGGCGTCTGTGGTTTCATGGTGACGGCCGCGCGCCACCGCCCGGTGCACCACAACAGCTACATGAAGACCTATGCGCTGCTCGAGGAGATGGGCCTGCCGCTCGGATTCCACGCCGGCTACAACTGGAACGAACAGTCCATGGAGATGATGAACAAGTTCATCTCCGTACACGCGATCGGCTTCGTGTTTTACAACATGGTGCATCTCACCAACTGGATCGTGAACGGATTGCCCGAGCGATTCCCGAAGCTGAAAGTGCTCTGGATCGAGAGTGGCCTGGCCTGGGTCCCGTTCATGATGCAGCGCCTGGACAACGAATACATGATGCGCACGTCGGAAGCGCCGGCGCTCAAACGGCGGCCGAGCGACTACATGCGCGAGATGTTCTTTTCATCGCAGCCCATGGAAATGACCGACATGGGCGCAATCGAACAGACATTCCGCATGATCAAGGCGGAGACCCAGCTGCTCTATTCCTCCGACTATCCGCACTGGGACTTCGATCTGCCGTCGACGATCTACGATCTGCCGTTCCTGAGCGAACAGGCCAAGCGCAATATTCTTGGCGGCAATGCAATACGGGCGTTCAATCTCAAGCTGCCGGCGGGGAAACTGGCGCGCGTCGCATGAACCGCCTTGCGCCGCGGGGGTGGCAATAACGGGAGGATACCATGCGCGTAATTTTGGCACTCATATCGTCCTTGCTGCTCTGCGCATCGAGCGCATCTGCGCAGGATGCCGCGGCCAACTATCCCGACAAACCGATCAAGATCATCGTCTCGGTGCCGGCCGGCGGCGGCGTCGACCGCGTCACCCGTATCGTTGCGGAAGGCCTGCACAAGAAGTTCGGCCAACCGGTGGTCGTTGAAAATCGCGCCGGCGCCGGCGGCAATATCGGCGCCGATGTGGTCTACACCGCCGATCCCGACGGCTACACCTTGTTGGCGTCACAGCCTTCGCCGATCACCGTCAATCCGCTGCTCTACAAGAAAATTACCTTCGATCCCACGAAGTTCGAGCCGGTGGCGATCATGACGAAGATCGCCAACGTGCTGCTGGTGCGCCCGGATTTTCCGGCAAAGACCGCGAAGGAATTCATCGACTATGCCAAGGCCAATCCGGGCAAGGTCAACTATGCGTCACAGGGCATCGGCACGACGTCGCACCTGACCGCGGCCCTGTTCGAAAAGGTCACCGGCACCAAGCTTGTGCACGTGCCGTACAAGGGTACCGCGCCGGCGCTCAATGACATTGTCGCGAGTCACGTCGACATGATTTTCATGGAGCTCGCCTCCGCGATCAAACTGCACGAAGGCGGGCGCGCGCGGATCCTGGCGGTCGCGACCAGGCAGCGCATTTCCAATTTGCCGAACATCCCGACGCTCGAAGAAGTGGGCCTGAAAGGTTTCGAATCCGGCACCTGGAATGCCATCAGCGCCCCACCGAAGACGCCGAAGCCGATCGTCGCCAAGCTGAACAAGGCGATCGACGAGGTGCTGCACGAACCCGAAGTCCTCAAGCTGTTTGCCAAGGTCAACCTCCACGCCGCCGGCGGCAGTCCCGCCGATGCCGCCGCCTTCATCAAGAATGAAACCAAGGTCTGGGGTGAGGTGATCAAGGAAGCGCACGTCCCGGCGCATTAGAAAGGTGCCGGCGCTAACTCACGACTGCTGGGTGCGAAAGTCCGCACCCACGGCATCGCGTTTCAGATTTCGCCCCGGCCTTTCAGCATGCCGCGCCGTCTAAATAGCTGCAAATAGAGCAACATTTTTTAAAGTTAGTATCTTTACTATTTTAAGCGGCGCACTCATACTGCCGGCGTCGATAAGGACGCGGACATGCCACGGACGGCATTGCGGCAGCCGGTGCGGATGAGCGGTGACCTCACCGCCCGTGTCATGTTTGCCGGCCGCTCGTCCTCGCTGTCGGCGCAGATCGTCTCGCAGGTGCGCGACGATCTGTTCGGCAAGAAACTCAAGCCCGGCGATTTTCTCGGCACCGAAAAGGATCTGGGCGCGCGCTTCGGCACCAGCCGCATTGTTGCGCGCGACGCGCTACGCACCCTCGAAGCCCTGGGGATCGTCGAAATTCGCATGGGCAAGGGCGGCGGCGCCCGCATCGCGCACGGCAATCCCCGCCTGTTCGCCGAGGCGCTCGCGGTGCAGCTCGACCTTACCGGCGTGACCGCCGCCGAAATCATGGATGCCCAGCGCGCAATCGAGACGCTCGGCGCCGAGCTCGCCGCCGAGAACGCGACGCCTGACGACATCGCCACGCTGCGCCGGCTGCTGCGTGAAGCTGAAGATGCAATTGGCGATCTCGACCTGTTCACGCGCCTGTCGCGCGACTTCCACCTTGCCGTCGCCGAAGCCTCGCACAATCGCGTACTGGTGGTGCAGCTTATATCCCTTGAACATGTGTCCTGGCCGCGCCGCAACGTCACTGCCACACCGAAGCTTGCCGCGCATATTCTCGACATTCACATCAGGCTCGCCGACCTGATCGAGCTGCGCGATGCCGCCGCTGCGCGCGCGCTGATGGACGACCACGTGAAAATGATCCGCGCCCGCCGCGTCGCCGAGCACGGACAGACAAACGAGCAAGATCAAACCTGCTGCTAATGATCCCCAGGGAGGACGAAAAGATGCCGAAATTCCTGATCGAACCGCATTTCCGCCTGCAGGAATGGGTGGCTGAAGAAAAGGACTACTTCCGCCAGGAAGGCCTCGACTACGAATTCCGCGAGCTGATGCGCGCGACCGACGGCAAGATTCACGACAAGGGCGACAAGGTCGGCGCCTATCAGTCGTTCGAAGCAGGCCGCAAGTCGAACGTAAGCTGCGCCTGCCACTGGACGGTGAACGTCGCCGCCTCCAACGGGCACGGCAAAATGTATCGCGACGTCTATTCGGTGGCGCCGGCGGGCATTTTTGTCCCCGCCAATTCTCCGGTCAAAACGCCGGCGGACCTCGCCGGCGTGCCGGTCTCGGTCGGCTACCAGTCCGGCAGTCACTATTCCACCGTCCAGGCGCTGGAACAGTATCTCGCGCCCGAACAGATGAATCTCGTCTATGCCGATGGCATGCTGTTCGCCCGCATGGAGAAGCTGTTCGATGGCACCGCGCCGGCGGTGCATCTGTTCGGCGGGCCGTACTACTTCGCCGAGCAGCTCGGCTTCCGCAAGGTGATCGACACCACCTTCATGATCGGCACCATGATCCATGGCGACCCCGATCCCGAAGACTTGCGCAAGTTCTTCCGTGCATTGCGAAAGGCGCAACGCGACATCGACCTGCGGCCGGAGCTTTATACCCACTATTACAAGAATGAATTCCCCGACCGCTTCCATGACAAAATGGATACGCGACGGTGGGGTCCGGGCGAACGGCTGGTGTTCGAGCCCTATACGAAGGAGGTTTTTGAAGAGTCCTTCGAGTGGATCGCCGCCCACAACATATTCCCCGAAGGCAAGATGGGCAGCGGCGCCTACGACAAAGCCACCCTGTCGCTGGCCTGAAATCCCCCGGGGGCCGTTGGGGTCCAAACTGTTGCGCCGCAAACCCTGGTTTGCGGCGCTTTTCTTTGCGCGCAACCTCGGGCATTCTACCCGCAACGAATAACAACCAGGGGAATGGTAAAGGGAGGATAATCCATGAAACGCGCATTATTGGGCGCAAGCGTTCTGCTTGCGGCAAGCTTGCTGCCGGTTGCCGGCCAGGCTCAAGGCACCATCAAGATCGGCGTCATTCTGCCCTATTCGGGCCAGTTTGCCGACGCTGCGACGCAGATCGACAACGCCATCAAGCTCTATATGCAGCAGCACGGCGACAAGGTCGCCGGCAAGAAGATCGAGATCATCCGCAAGGACGTCGGTGGCATCAACCCGCCGACCGCCAAGCGGCTGGCGCAGGAACTGGTGGTGCGCGACAAGGTCGATCTGCTCGCCGGCTTCGTGCTGACGCCGAACGCTATCGCAGCCTGCGCGGTGTCGGAGGAAGCCAAGAAGTACATGGTGATCATGAATGCGGCGACCTCGATCATCACCCTGAAGTCGCCCTATTGCACGCGCACCTCGTTCACACTGCCGATGGTGACAGAGACGCTCGGTACCTGGATCGCCAAGCAGGGCCTCAAAAAGGCCTACACCATGACCTCCGACTACGCGCCGGGTCACGACGCCGAGCAAGGCTTTATCCGCGCCTTCAAAGCGGCGGGCGGTGAGATCATCGGCTCGGTGCGCATGGCGGTGGCTAATCCGGACTTCTCCGCCTATGTACAACGGGCAAAAGATCTCAAGCCGGAAGCGATCTTCGTGTTCATTCCGGGCGGCGCGCAGCCGGCGGCCTTCGGCAAGGCGCTTGCCGAGCGTGGCCTCTCCACCAAGACCACCCGTATTCTCGGCACCGGCGAATTGACCGACGACAGCGCGCTCAAGCAGATGGGCGATGCCGCGCTTGGCATCATCACCGCCTGGAACTATGACCACAACCTCAAGAGCAAGCTCAACACCCAGTTCGTGGCCGGGTTCAAGAAGATCTCGAAGGGCGAGAACCCGAACTTCTTCGGCGCCGGCGGTTATGACGGCATGCACCTGATCTATGAAACGCTGAAGAAGACCAAGGGCAATGCCGACGCAGCGGCTCTGACCAAAGCGGCGGCGGGCATGAAATGGGAAAGCCCGCGCGGCCCGATGATGATCGACCCGGAGACGCGCGATGCGGTCGAGACCATCTATATCCGCCGCGTCGAAAAAGTCGGCGGCAATCTTGTCAATGTCGTGGTTGACAAGATCCCGGACGTCAAGGACCCGGTCAAGGCAGCGATGAAGAAGAAGTAGTCGCCGGCGACCCGACACAGAAGCATCTGGATGGGGCGGCCGCCCGCGGTCGCCCCATCCTTTACGCCCGACAACAGGTTGCCGCACACACTTCGCTCATTCCCGCGCAAGCGGGAATCCGGTAATAACAGCGAAGGCCTGCGCTTGTGATCCCGGGTCCCCGCAATTGCGGTGACGAGCGGATCGACAGGCTGCCGGCTCAAGGTCCAAGGGCATAGCAGCACCGCCATGCTTCCTCCCGTCTTCGGTGTCCTGTTCGACGGCATTGCCTACGGGATGCTGCTGTTCCTGCTGTCCGTCGGTCTGTCGGTGACGCTGGGCCTGATGAATTTCGTCAATCTGGCGCACTGCGCGTTCGCCATGGTCGGCGGCTACGTCACCGTGCTGCTGATGAACAGCTTCGGCTGGCCGTTCTTCGCCACGCTGCCAATGGCCTTTATCGTTGCGGCGGTGGGCAGCGTCGGTTTCGAGCGCGTGCTCTACCGCCGGCTCTACAGGGCGACCGATCTCGACCAGGTCCTGCTCACCATCGGTCTCGCCTTCATCTCGGTCGCGATTGCGGCCTACTTCTTCGGTACCACCCAGCAGCCGATCCAGGTGCCGGCCTATATGCGCGGCTCGCTCAACGTGCTCGGCCTCAACATTGCGGTGTACCGGCTGTTCCTGATCGGCGTCGGCGCGGTGATCACGCTGCTGCTGGTCGGCGCGCTCGAATTGACGCGCTTCGGGGCGCAGGTGCGTGCCTCCGTCGACAACCAGCGCATGGCGAGCGGGCTCGGTATCAATGTCGAGCGCACCTTCGCAATCACCTTCGCCGTCGGCTCGGGCCTTGCCGGTCTTGGCGGTGCCCTCGCCATCGAGATCGTCGGCCTCGATCCCAATTTCGCTTTCACCTACCTGATCTATGTGCTGATCGTCGTCTCCGTCGGCGGGCTCGGCTCCATCACCGGCTCGCTGGTTGCCGCCATCCTGATCGGTATCAGCGACATTGCCGGCAAATACTACGTACCGCAGCTCGGTGCATTCCTGATCTACCTGGTGATGCTGGCGATCCTGATGTGGCGGCCGGTCGGCCTGTTCGGGAGGCGCTAGCGCATGGCATTCGCCACCGATGTCGCGGACCGTCCCGTCCAATACCTCAAGTCCCGGACGCGCTGGCGTCCTGTCGAGACCGTCTTCTGGCTCGCAACCCTGCTGCCGTTCTTTTTCCTGCCGAACTATCTCCAGCTTGCCAGCCAGATCGCCATCACCGCGCTGTTCGCGCTCTCGCTCGATCTTATCCTCGGCTATGCCGGCATCGTCTCGCTCGGCCATGCGGCGTTCTTCGGCACCGCCGCCTACGCCGCCGGGCTGTTCTCGAAGTTCGTCTGGGGCGAACCGTTGACAGGCCTGATCGTTGGTACCGCGGCCGCCGCGCTGCTTGGCTATGCCTCGAGCTTCGTGATCGCGCGCTTCCGCCATTTGACGCTGATCATGATTACGCTCGGGCTCGGCCTCTTGTTGCAGGAGGCCGCGAACAGCGCGAGCTGGCTCACCGGCGGCAGCGACGGCCTGCAGGGCGTCCGGATCGCGCCGCTGTTCGGATACTTCAACTTCGATCTCTACGGCTATACGGCTTACGGCTATTCGCTTGGCGTGCTGTTCATCGTGTTCCTGGGGGCACGTCGGCTGATTCATTCACCGTTCGGGCTTGCGCTTCGCGGCATTCGCGAAAACGCCGTCCGCATGCCGGCGATCGGTGCGCCCAGCCGCGCGCACATCCGCAAGATATACACTATCTCCGCCGCCATTGCCGGCATGGCCGGCGCGTTGATCGCGCAGACCACGGAAACGGTCGCGCTCGACTCGCTCGGCTTCGAGCGCTCGGCGGAATTGCTGGTGATGCTGGTCCTGGGCGGCGCCGGAAGGCTCTATGGCGGGCTGGTGGGTGCCGCGATCTTCATGGTCGCGCGCGACCAGTTTTCCGGCATCGCACCGCAATACTGGTATTTCTGGATCGGCCTGTTGCTGGTGGTCGTGGTGATCTTCCTGCCGAATGGAATTCTCGGCGGGCTGTCAAAACTGTGGTCGCGATGGGGGTTCCGGTGAGTGCGCCTGCCCTCTCTACGCGCGGTCTCGCCAAGAGCTTCGGCTCACTGATCGTCGCGCGGGATATCGAGCTGAACCTGCCGGTCGGCGCGCGCTATGCGCTGATCGGGCCAAATGGTGCCGGCAAGACCACACTGATCAATCTGATGACCGGCATGCTCGCGCCCAATGCCGGGCAGATCTTTCTTGGGAATGAAGACATCACCGATCTCGAGCCGCAGGACCGGGTACGGCGTGGCCTGGCGCGCACGTTCCAGATCAACACGCTGTTTGCGGGCCTGAATGCGCTGGAAGCGGTGACGCTTGCCGTCGCGGAGCGGCGCGGCATTGCCGGCGAGTTCTGGCGCAATATCGCCGTACATCGCGAGTTGATCGAGGAAGCCCACGATATCCTCGTCAAGCTGCGGCTGGGCGATTGCTGCTATCAAGCCACGCGCGAACTCCCCTATGGCCGTCAGCGATTGCTGGAGATCGCGCTGGCGCTTGCGACCAAGCCGAAAGTGCTGCTGCTCGACGAGCCGGCGGCCGGAGTGCCGCAGGAAGAAAGTGGCGACATTTTCGAAGTTGTTGCGAGCCTGTCCGACGATCTGACCCTGCTGTTCATCGAGCACGACATGCACGTCGTATTTCGTTTTGCGACCCACATCATCGTGCTGGTCGGCGGAGCGATCTTCACCGAAGGCTCGCCTGCCGAAATCGCGGCCGATCAGGGCGTGCGCGAAGTCTATCTGGGCAAGCGCAAACATGGATGACGATCGTGGCTGAGGCCCTCCTTCAATTGCAGCAGGTGACCGCGGGCTACGGCGACGCCGTCGTGTTGCACGATATTTCGCTTGCATTGCCGGAGCATGGCAGCCTCGCGGTGCTCGGCCGCAATGGCGTCGGCAAGTCGACGCTTCTGCTCACGGTCATGGGCTATACGCAATTGCGCAGTGGCTGCGTGTTGTGGCGCGGGGAGGATATTTCCCGCGTTGCGCCACACCGGCGCGCGAGTAACGGCATCGGCTGGGTGGCGCAGGAGCGCGAGATCTTTCCGTCACTCACGGTCGACGAAAACCTCACCGTCGCCGCCCGCCCCGGCCGCTGGGAACTCGACGCCGTGTTCAACCTGTTTCCGCGCCTGGCCGAGCGCCGGCGCAACATGGGCAATCAGCTGTCCGGCGGCGAGCAGCAGATGCTGGCGATTGCCCGCGCGCTGATGACCAATCCCGTGCTGCTGTTGCTGGACGAACCGTTCGAGGGGCTCGCGCCGGTGATTGTCGATGAAATGACCGCAGCGATGAAGCTGATGCTGGCGGACCGGCAAATCGCCATCATCCTGGTCGAACAGCACACCGATATCGCGCTCGAGCTGACCAGCGACGCCGCTATCCTGGAACGTGGCGCCGTGGCACACCGGGCGCCCGCGCACGAGTTGCAAAAGGACGTGGGCACGCTCGAACGGCTGGTCGGGTTGCGCGTCAGCGCGAGTGCGTGACATTCTTCGCCCCGTTATTCTGATGTGCCCGCGCGCAGCGCGGGCTTCAAACGATGGTCCGGGCCATCGCCCATCGAGGCTCGCTACGCGCGCTCCCTCAGGATGGCGGTCCAAAGGAAAGAGGTAGTTGATGCCCAATCCGATGATCCCCAGCGAACGTTCCGACTATTCTGCGATTGTCGATCGCCCGCCGCTCAAGTTGCCAGGCAATGCCCGCATTATCTTCTGGACGATCGTCAACTACGAGGTCTGGGACATCGGCAAGCCGATGGCGCGGCAGTTGCTGCCGGCCCCGACCGGCGTGCCCCTGATGCCGGACGTGGTGCACTGGGCGTTCCACGAATACGGCATGCGCGTGGGGTGCTGGCGATTCCACGAATTATTCAAGCGCCTGAAGATCAAGCCGACCCTCGCCGCCAATGCACGCATCTGCGAGGAATATCCACGGGTCGCCGAACAGGCGCGCGACGACGGCTGGGAATTCATGGGCCACGCCTACGAGCAGGGGCCGATCCACAAGGAGGCGGACCAGGCCGGCATGATCAACCGCACCATGAACATCATGGAAAAGTTCAACGGCAAGCGGCCGGTCGGATGGCTCGGACCCGGTCTGACGCAGACACTGGAGACGCCGGATCTGCTGACGGCGGCGGGCGTGAAATATATCGGCGACTGGGTCTATGACGACGAGCCCACGGTGATCCGCACCACCAACGGGCCGCTGGTGACGCTGCCCTATACCATCGAACTCAACGACATTCCGATGATGCTCATCCAGCACCACGAAAGCGACTATCTGCTCAAGCGTGCCATCGACCAGTTCGATCAACTCTACGCCGAAAGCAGGAAGCGCGCGAAAATCGTGGCGCTCGCCATCCACCCCTATATCAGCGGTCAGCCGCACCGGATCAAATATCTCGAGGCGATCTACAAGCACGTCAACAAGCACAAGGGCGTGCTGCACTGGAACGGCGCGCAGATTTTCGACTGGTATCGCCGCGTTGCCAAGGTCGGGGGCGCTGCCTAAAGTGGGCGCCGCCCAAAAGACCAAGAACGGGCGCCACGCTGGAGGAATGACATGCGACTCAGGGGGACTATCCGCGGCCTTATCGCCGCAGCGGCAATGTTCGGTCTGGCGTCGTCGGCCTTCGCCCAGACGCCGGAAATCCGGCTCGCGCGGCAATTTTCGATCGGCTATCTGCAGCTCAACGTGATGGAGCACCAGAAGCTGATCGAGAAACACGCCGCAGCGCTCGGCATTCCGAACGCCAAGGTGTCCTGGTTCAAGTTCAACGGACCGACTGCCGTCAACGAAGCGCTTATTTCCGGCAATGTCGACATCGGCTCCGGCGGCGTGCCCGGCCTTCTCACGCTGTGGTCGCGCACCAAGGGAACCCCGCAGGAAATTCGCGGCATTTCCGCGTTGAGTTCGCAGCCGTTCCTGCTCAATACCCGCAACGCCAACATCAAGACGATCGCGGATTTCAAGGACAGCGACCGCATTGCGGTGCCGGCGGTGAAATCCTCGGTCCAGGCACTCACGCTGCAGATGGCGGCGGCCAAGGCCTTCGGCGTCAAGCAGTTCGACAAGCTCGACCCGCTGACGATTTCGATGACGCCGCCGGATGCCACCGTTGCACTGCTTCATGGAGGCGCCCAGATCAGCGCCGCGTTCAGTGTGCCGCCGTTCCAGTACCAGCAACTTGAAGACAAGGCCGTACACACCGTGCTCAATTCGTTCGACGTCATGGGCGGCTCGCACACCTTCACCGCAATCTGGACCTCCAAAAAATTCCGCGAAGGCAATCCGAAGATGTATCAGGCGTTCGTGGCGGCGCTGAAGGAAGCGACCGAAATCGTCGCCAAGGATCCGAGAGCGGCGGCGGCTTACTGGATCGAAGACTCAAAATCGAAACTGCCGCTTGATATGGTCGGCAAGATCGTTTCGGGCAAGCAAGTGCACTGGACCATGGTTCCGGAGAACACCATGAAGTTCGCCGACTTCATGGCCAGCGTCGGCCGCCTGAAAGCCAAGCCGGCCTCCTGGAAGGATTACTTCTTTCCGGAAGCGCACAACCTGAGCGGAAGCTGACCAGCTGCCGTCCGCGCGAAAGCGGGGAACCAGTGCGCCGCGGTCCCGCGGCGGATCAAGGTACAGCGTCCCGGGCGTCGCATCACTCGCCCGGGGCGGCACAACAGTATGAATCGAGGTAGAGCGTACATGAACTTCCCCAAACCCGCAGTCGGCATGCTGCCGAACGACCGTCTCGCCTATTCGGCCATCCCCAAGCGCCAACCGCTCAAGCTGCCGAAGGGTGCGCGAATGGTGGTGTGGACCGTCACCAATGTGGAAGAGTGGGACCCGACCCAGACCATGCCGCGCACGGTGCTGACTCCGCCCGCCGGCGGCTCGCCGATGCCCGATATTCCGAACTGGTGCTGGCACGAATATGGCAACCGGGTCGGCTTCTGGCGGCTGCTGCAGGTCTATGACGAGTTCAAAATTCCGGGCGTGATGAACATCAACGGCGTCGCGGTCGAGGCGTTTCCCGACATCGTCAAGGCTTGTGTCGAACGCAACTGGGAATTCGTTGGCCACGGCTACACCCAGCGCAACATGCAGAAGGTCGAGAACGAACGCGCCGACATCCGCAAATGCATCGAGGTGCTGGAGCGTGCAACCGGCAAGAAGCCGCGCGGCTGGCTCGGGCCGGGCCTGACCGAAACCTGGGAGACGCCGGATATCCTGGCCGAGGAAGGCTACGACTACGTCGCCGACTGGGTGCTCGACGACCAGCCGGTGTGGATGAAGACGCGCGGCAAGCCGATCCTCAACATTCCATATACGCAGGAATGCAATGACGTCGCCATGATGCTGATCCAGCACCACAAGGCGTCGGAATTCTACGAGCGGGCGATGGATCAGTTCGAGCAGATCTACAAGGACGCCAGGGGCTCGGCCCGGGTGATGGCGATTTCGGTGCACCCCTACATCATGGGCGCGCCGCACCGGGCGAAATATTTTCGCAAGATCTTCGAAAAAATCAGGAAGAAGAAAGACGTGCTGTTCTGGACCGGCGCGCAGATTGCGGATTGGTACATGAAGGCGGGACCGAAGGCGGCTTGATTATTCTCTCCGCTCACCCCCGCGAAAGCGGGGATCCAGTGCGGCAAGTTTCCCGGTCGATAACCCCGGATTCCCGCTTATGCGGGAATGAGTAGGGGTTAATCGCGCACGACCCTTGGATTTGCGCGGGCCGTGGACTATGCGTTACCTCAAACATAACGCTCGAACGAATGCCATGACCGCCGACCTTCTCGACCGCAAGACCATCGCCGAACAAACGGCGCAGATGTATCTCGACACCGGCGCCGTCCGCTTCATGGAGGACAAGCCGTTCATCTTTACCTCGGGCTGGGCGAGCCCCGTCTACAACGACTCGCGCTGGCTGATATCGTTTCCCGAGGTGCGCTCGAGGATGATGGATTTCGCCGTCGCCACCATCGATCGCGACATCGGTCGCGACAAGATCGACACGGTTGCGGGGGGCGAAACCGCCGGCATCGCTTTCGCCGCCTGGGTGGCGGACCGGCTCAATGTGCCGATGCAGTACGTGCGCAAGAAACCGAAAGGCTTCGGCCGCGGCTCGCAGATCGAGGGAAAGTTGATCCCCGGCCAACGCGTGCTGCTGGTGGAAGATCTCGCCACCGACGGCCGCAGCAAGGTGAATTTCGTCAAGGCGATCCGCGAGGCCGGCGGGACGTGCGACCATTGTTTCGTGATTTTCTTTTACGACATCTATCCCGAAGGCAAGAAGATACTCGATGAACTCGGCGTGACGTTGCACGCGCTCACCACCTGGTGGGAGGTGCTCGCTGTCGCCAAGGCGAGCGGCAAGTTCGATGGCAAGATGCTGGCCGAAGTCGAAAAATTCATGAACGACCCGGCCGGATGGTCGAAGGCCCACGGCGGCGTGGCTACCGCAGCGGAGTAGCGGAACCCCCGTGTGGCGAAGCAGCCGTGTAAATCTTCCGCGCGCTAACCCTGCCCCGCCAATTTCCTTCGCAGCCGCGTCACCGCCAGATCGAGCGCCGACAGAAAGCGTGACAGATCCTGTCGCGTCAGCGGCGGCGGCCCCCGCGTCGTTGCGCCGGCACTGCGCAGATCCGTCAGCAGGTCGCGCGTTGCAAGCGCCATGCCGATCGAGTCCTCGGTAAACGGTTTACCGGTCGGGCCGATGACCGCCGCTCCCTTGCGCACGCACCGGCCAGCCAGCGGAATATCGGCGGTGATCACGATGTCGAACGGCGTCGCGCGCTCGGCGATCCAGTCATCGGCCGCATCGAGGCCTTCATTCACGATGACCCGTTCGATCAAGTCGCTGCGCGGTACCATCATGAAGGTGTTGGCCACCACAAAGACATGAAGCGCATACCGTTCCGCCACCCGATAGATTTCGGGCTTCACCGGGCAGGCATCGGCGTCGACAAAGATCCGGATTGCCGCGGCCGGTTTGGGCTCTTCCATGGGTCGGTCCGTCGTGATCCAATCCCCTGATATCTGCGCATGGCCTTCTCCGACCTTCCTTCGCCCGCCGAAGCGGGCGAAGGAAGGCGGGAAACCGGTTCCCCCTATTCGGGACCATGCGCTACAGGGAGGCATCAATGGCCAAGGCACGCAGGAAAGTCCAGGCGCGGCAGAAGACGGCGCGCCGCAAGGCAGCACCCCGGCGGCCCATCAAGACGAAGGCACGCACCAAGGCGCGGCGGCCGCAGCGCTTCACGTTCAGTCATCACCGCGAAGAGGATTTCGACCAGGGCCTGCGCAGCTACGCGAAATACCGTGATCTCGGAATCGCACCGGCGACCGGCGGCATGGTGCAGGCGCATGTCATCCGCATGCTGCCGCCGTTCCGGCCGGAAGACGTTTCGACACCGCACTATCACGATGTCGACTTCCAGATGGTCTATGTGCTCAAGGGCTGGTTCAAGACCGAATTCGAGGGCGAAGGCGTGCACACGTTCCACGCCGGTTCATGCTGGATCCAGCCGCCGAAGATCAAGCACACCGTGCTCGGCTATTCCGACGATTGCGAATTGCTGGAGATCGTGCTTCCGGCCGACTTCGAGACCGTGACGCTGGCCTGAAACTCAAACGAGGCGCGCCAGCAACAGCCCGCCGGTCACGACAACGAAGATGACCGTGGTCGCGCCGAGCACGGTGGCGATGTGCCGCCAGCCGAGGCCGATGATGGTCCGGATCGAGGTGCCGAGGCCCAGCGCGCCGATCGCCAGCAGCAGGCCCCAGGTCGAGGCTTCCACCAGTACGCTCTTGGTCGGCATATAGACCGGCAGCAGCGACGGCAGCAGCGGCATGGCGCTGTTCAGCGCGCATAGCGCAAGAAACACGATGCCGAATACCGGCACCGGCACCCGCGCTTGCCCATGCTTCTGGCCCATACGGGTGAAATACCAGCCGACGCCCAGCACCACCGGCAGCAGCAGGAATACGCGGAACAGCTTGACGATCACTGCCGTATTGCCGACCGGCACCGAAACCGCGTAGCCGGCGCCGACCACCTGGGCGACGTCGTGAATGGTGCCGCCCAGCATCACGCCCGTGGTCTGCGGATCGAAGCCGAGCAGAATGCAAAGCGGCGGATAGACCAGCATGGCAAGGGTTGCGAGCGCATTGACTGCCACCACCACGAAGGCGATGTCGGCCTGTTTGCCGCGATAATCCGGCACGACGGTCGAGCAGGCGAGCGTCGCGGACGCGCCGCACACCGCCGTGCCCACACCGACCAGCGCGCCGAAGCCCGGCTCGCGTCCATTCCAGCGCACGAGGACAAATCCGGACACCAGCGTCGCCATCATCGAAACCACGATCAGCGCGGCGGTACCCGGACCGAGCGCCGCGATATCGGCCAGCCCCACCCGCAATCCCAGCAGCGCCACCGCCCAGCGCAGAACCGTACGCACGCAAAACGCCATGCCGGGCTGCATTGCCGGACGCGCGGCGAACGGATTGAGCGCGATGCCGACGACCAGCGCGATCACCATGCTTGGAATGGGAACGACCCTGGCGACATAGGGCGCGGCGATATAGCCGATCGCGGCGACCAGCGCCGACAACGCCACGCCCGGCGCGTAATCGATGAGCGTGGCCATGGACGGCCGCAAGGCCTGTGAATTTTCTGCTGACACGCGAATTTTTCCTTAACCCCGGTTACCGGCAACCTTGTTGCCGGCGCGGCCGGCCTTGACACCCGCGGCCACCGCCGCGGCAATTTGGGAGGGCGTATCGACGACGACGACGCCGGCCGATTCCAGCGCCTTGCGCTTGCCGGCGTATCCACCGGCACTGCCGGTGACGATGGCGCCGGCGTGACCCATTTTCTTGTTCGGAGGCGCTGCGGCGCCGGCGATGAAAGCGACCATCGGCTTGCCGACGGCTTTGGCGTAACCGGCCGCCGCTTCTTCCATGCCACCGCCGATCTCGCCGACGATGACGATGGCATCGGTACCCGCATCCTTGTCGAGTGCGGCCAGCGCGTCACCGGTGGTGGTTCCGAGCATGGGATCGCCGCCGATGCCGATGAAGGCCGACTGGCCGAGGCCGGCACGCGTGAGATTGAGGCAGACAAGCGTACCGAGGCTGCCGCTGCGCGATATCACGCCGACACGGCCAGGCTTGAACACGCTCTTCACGAAGGCCGGCATAATGCCGACGAAACATTCGCCCGGCGTCACCAGCCCGGCGGTATTCGGCCCGATGATGCGCGTCCCGTGACGCGCGGCCGCGGCGTGGATCGCCATCACGTCAAGGGCCGGAATGTGCTCGGTCAGCACCACCAGCGTTTTGACCTTTGCTTCCGCCGCCGACACTGCTGCATCCTTCGCCATTGGCGGTGGGATGAACATGACCGCGACGTCGGCGCCGACGGATTTGGCCGCTTCCGCCGTGGAAGCGAAGATCGGCACGCCGATATGGGTTTCGCCCGCGCGCTTGGGATTGATGCCGGCGACCACATTGGTGCCATAGGCGATCATCTTTTCGGTCCAGAAGGTGCCCTGCTTGCCGGTGATGCCGAGCACGACCACGCGATCCTGTTTGCGGACGATCATCGCGCTGCCCCGACAGCCGCCTGGATGGCGTCTTCCATGAACTCGTAGGGTTCGATGCCGAGTTCCTTTCGCACCAGCGCGACTGCCTCCTCCTCACCGGTGCCGTGGATTGAGAAAAACACCGGAACTTTCGGCTTGAGCTTGGCCCAGGCCTTGACCACGCCGTCGGCCATCACGTCGGTGCGCGCAAAGGCGCCGCAGAAATTGATCACCAGACTTTTCACGCCGGGATTGGACAACACCAGGTCGAGTGCGATATCCGATTTTGTATAAGCCTCGCCGCCGATCTCGAGGAAGTTTGCAGGCTTGCCGCCGTAGTGGCGGATCACGTCCATGGTAGTCATCGTCAATCCCGCGCCGTTGGCGAGTACGCCGACATTGCCGTCGAGCTGGATCAGCTTGAGGCCGGCTTCGTGACCGCGTTTCTCGAGATCGGTCATCGCCGTCGCTGCGCCGGCATGCGCGATCTTCGGCTGGCGATAGATCGCGGCATCGTCGAGCACGAATTTGCAGTCGAGCGCGACCACCCGGCCGTCGGCAAGGAGCGCCAGTGGATTGATCTCCAGCAATTCCGCATCGCGCGCGCGGTAGGCGGCATAAAGCTTCGGCAGAATGTCGGCGATCTGCTGCTCGGCTGGCTCGAGATTGAGGCCGGCGAGCATGGAAGCAATGTCCTTTGGTGACGGCGCGCAGTCGATATCGACCAGCAGACGGCGGATTGCCTGCGGTTTGGACTCGGCGATCTCCTCGATATCCATCCCGCCCTCGGTGGAAAACAGGATCAGCGGCTTGCGTGCCGCAGTGTCGTGCAGCACCGCCGCGTAGAATTCGCGCGCGATCTTGGCCTGTTCCTCGATCAACAGGCGCTCGACGGTGTAATCGCCGATGCGCATGCCGAGAATTTGCCCCGCGGCCTGCTCGGCTTCCTTCGCCGTGGCGGCGAGCTTAATGCCCCCAGCCTTGCCGCGTTTTCCCGTCGGCACCTGCGCCTTGACCACGCAGGGGCCGATCTCGGCTGCAGCCTTCGCCACCTCGGCCGCATTGGCGCACAGCATGCCGCGCGGCACAGGAATGCCGGCCGGCCCCAGAACCAGTGATTTTGCGGCGTGTTCTTCGAAGTTCATGAAATCACAACCGCATCCTGTTCACCCCGGCCTCATGGTGGGGAGCCGTGCGAAGCACGGCATCTCGAACCATGTGGCCGCCCCATCCTTCGAGACGCCACGCGGCGCGGGGCTCCTCAGGATGAGGTGGAGTAAGACTGTGGCCACTCATCACTTCCCGTATTTCTTCCAATAGGCGCCGAACAGCTGCTCTTCGCTCGGCTTGTCTTCCGGTATGGTGGTGACGAGGTGGGTGATGTTGAGGAAGTTCATGTAGTTCAGATTGTCGGTGATGCTGTTGCCGCCCCAGGTTCCGCATCCCATGCTGAGGGTGAAGTTGAGTCCGGTGTCGAAGCCGCCGCCATTCGCAAATGTGTGCGCCTGATTGATCAGCACGCGCACCACGTCGGTCTCCTCGGCCAGCTTGCGGCCGCGACTCATGTCCTTGGTATGCAGCCCGACCGAATGGCCGCGGCCCTGGTGATTGAGGATCTCGCGGGCGCGTTCGGCAGCGGCATCGAAATCCTTGGCGCGATAGACGGTCAGCACCAGTGCCAGCTTTTCGCCGGAGAACGGGAAGTCTCGGCCGACGTCGGTTTCCTCTACCATGAAGAATTTCCTTGCTTCCGCCGCCGCCGGCAGTCCACAGCCGCGCGCGAACACGTCGGCATCGCGCGCGATCAGCGTGCGGCTCAATTTTCCATCCGGCCAGAGCGCGCGCTGGATGCGCTCCTTCTCCATCGCCGAGGCGCGATAGCCGCCGGCGCGCTCGAGCGCGGCCATCGCCTGGTCATAGACCGCGTCAACGATGATGACGGAGTTCTCGGACGAGCAGGAGGTCGAATTGTCGAATATCTTCGACGCGCAGATCTTCTTCGCCGCGTCGTCGAGATCGGCGGTTTCGTCGATGATCACCGGCACATTGCCGGTGCCGACGCCGATCGCCGGCGTGCCGCTGGAATAGGCGCGCCGCACATTGTCCTGCGAGCCGGTGGCCACCACCAGATCCGCGGCCTGCATCAGCGCCTGCGTCATATCCTTTGAGGCCGGCGGCGGGAGAATCTGGACGAGATCCTCCGGCAGGCCGATCTTCTTGAGCTCCGCCCGCATGTAATCTACCGTGCGCTGGGTGGTCCTTAGCCCTGCGGGCGAAGCCGCGATGATGATGGCATTGCGGCCCTTGATCGCCATCATCGCCTTGTTCACCGGTGTGGCGCCCGGATTGGTCGATGGCGTAATGGCGCAGACCACGCCCACGGGCTTGGCATATTTTACGATGCCGCGCTTTCGATCTTCTTCAATGATGCCGACCGATTTCACCCGCATGAGGTCACGCAGGGTGCCGAACGTCTTGCGTGTCTTTTTGATGATCTTGTCCGGGACATTGCCGAGATTGGTATCCGCGACGGCGAGCTCGGCCAGTTCCTTTGCGTGGTCCGGACTATAAAGCGACCAGGCCAGGGCCGTGACCGCTTCGTCCGTGCGCGCCTGATCGGCATTGGAAAACACCGCCATCGCAGCACGGGCGCGCCGTACCAGCTGGTCGACAGCCGCTTTTGCGTTCCTATCCAACGGCGATTTGACTGCCACGGTCATCGTGTCACCTCTCGGCTAGGCCACCTGCTGCGGACGCATGTCTTCGCGCCGGACGCCAGCCACCACTACGGGTTTCTTCATGGCGTCCCGGCGGAACGGTTCGCCAAGCTCTTGATTGAGGATCACCTCGATGAAGGTGGTAACGCCCTTCTTCTGGTCTTCGCATGATTGGCGCAGCGCCTCGGTCAACTCGGCCGGTGTTTTGACTTGAACGCCCTTGAGACCGCAGGCTACCGCCACCTTTGCATAGCTGAGATGCGGATCGAGCTCGGTTCCGACGAAATTGTTGTCGAACCAGAGGATCGAATTGCGTTTCTCGGCACCCCACTGGTAGTTGCGGAAGACAACCATGGTGATGCCCGGCCATTCCTGGCGCCCGATTGAACTCATTTCGTTCATGGAAATTCCGAATGCGCCGTCACCGGCGAAACCGACGCAAGGCGTGTCCGGGTTGCCGATCTTTGCCCCGATGATCGACGGAAATCCATATCCGCAAGGCCCGAACAGACCGGGTGCCAGATATTTGCGGCCCTTTTCGAATGTCGGATAGGCATTGCCGATGGCACAGTTGTTTCCGATATCGCTGGAGATGATCGCGTCCTTCGGCAGGCCGGCCTGGATGGCGCGCCAGGCCTGCCGCGGCGACATGCGATCGGCATCCCGCTTGCGGGCGTCTTCGTTCCAGGTGGTGCCGGGATCGTCCTCCTCGTGATCCATGCTGGAGAGCGTTTGCAGCCACCGGGACTTGGTGGTGTGGATCAATGCTTTCCGTTCCGCGCGCCCGGCGTCTCCAGCCGTGGGCGAAAGCTGT
This sequence comes from uncultured Alphaproteobacteria bacterium, assembly GCA_963828695.1. Classification (GTDB taxonomy): domain Bacteria; phylum Pseudomonadota; class Alphaproteobacteria; order Rhizobiales; family Xanthobacteraceae; genus Pseudolabrys. Next base: position 2,513,446 of record CAWHFS010000002.1, read on the forward strand.
TTCAGAATGCTCTGGGCAACGAGCTTGGCGTCGCCGCAAATGCCGACCGATACCGGCTTGGTCAGTCCGATGCGGTCGGCATTGATATCGACCTGGATAATCTTTGCGTTCTTCGGCCAATAGTCGATGCCATATCCAGGCAGTGTCGAAAACGGATTGAGCCTTGTGCCGAGCGCAAGCACGACATCGGCCTTGGCAACAAGCTCCATGGCGGCCTTCGAACCGTTGTAGCCGAGTGGCCCCACCGCAAGTGGATGGTTGCCGGGAAAGCTGTCGTTGTGCTGATAGTTGTTGCAGACCGGCGCATCGAGTTTCTCGGCGAGCGCAATGCATTCCGGGATGGCGTTTCCGATCACCACACCTGCGCCAGACAGGATAACGGGGAATTTCGCCTCCGAGAGCAGTTTTGCCGCCTCGGTGATGGCCTGCGCGCCGCCGGCCGGCCGCTCGAAGTCGACAATCGGCGGCAGGCTGATATCAATAACCTGAGTCCAGTAGTCGCGCGGGATGTTGATCTGCGCGGGCGCCGAGAGACGCTTGGCTTTCGTGATGACGCGGTTCAGGACTTCCGCAACGCGCGACGGATCGCGCACTTCTTCCTGGTAGCAGACCATGTCGCGGAAGAGCGCCATCTGCTCCACTTCCTGGAACCCGCCCTGCCCGATCGTCTTGTTCGCCGCCTGCGGCGTGATCAGCAGCATCGGCGTGTGATTCCAGTAGGCTGTCTTGATTGCGGTCACGAAATTCGTGATCCCCGGTCCGTTTTGCGCGATGCACATCGCAATTCTGCCGGTCGAGCGCGTGAAACCGTCGCACATGATGCCGCCATTGCACTCGTGCGCCACGTCCCAGAACGTGATGCCAGCTTTCGGGAACAGGTCCGAGATCGGCATGAAAGCGGAACCGATGATGCCGAAGGCATGCTCGATGCCGTGCATCTGCAAGACTTTCACGAAGGCTTCTTCCGTCGTCATCTTCATGGCTTCAGATCCTTTTTCGTTTCAGGATTTATCCTGAAAGATGTCAGCCAATTCACTCGCGGCACGCCTCAACGCGGGAAGGTGCCGGCGGGCGGATTCTACGTCCATGCGCGCTTCCGGCGCCTGGATAGCGAGCGCAGCGAGCAGTTCGCCGTTGCTGCCGAGCACAGGGACGGCCATGCAGATCACACCGGCGAGATATTCCTCGCGGTCGAACGACACATGTTCCTTGCGGATCTGCCGCAATTCGGCATCGAGGCGCATCTGGTCGGTTATGGTGCGGCCGGTGAATCGGCGCAGATCCAGGCTTTGCAGCAGGCGGCGCCGACGCGGAGCGGCGGACAGCGCCAGGTAAAGCTTGCCGATCGCGCTGCAATGCAGCGGCACGCGCGATCCGGTGGTGTAATGGAGCCGCAGCGGCCAATGTTCGGCTTCCACCCGGTCGAGATAGACCACCTCCCCGTTGAGCAGCGTGCCGATATTGCAGGTCTCGTTCAGTGTATGCACCAGACGCTGCAGTACGATGTGGGGCGTGTCGTTGCGCATCGAGGACGACAACGCGCCGAAAGCGAGATTGGTCAGCTTGGGGCCAACAATCAGACGCCGACGTCCGGGCTCGCGCGCGAGGTAGCCGTGGCTGACAAACCAGTCCACCAGCCGATAGGCAGTTGCCTTCGGCAATTTGAGCGAAGCGATGATATCGAGCACGTCCACCGGCGCGTGCGACTGAGCAACATGCTCGAGGATCGCAAACGAGCGCGCGGTGGCACCGAGCTTGTGCTCGCGGGCATGGGCCGGCTTCGCCGATCGTGACATCGGTTTGAGCTTGAGCTGCGCCACCGAGCGTCGCGGGCCGGCGGATCCGGTGTTTTCAGTCCTTGCGTCGAGGCCAGGAGTGCTGCGCATGGGTCACCTAAGCTCGGGTTCGAGCGGCAGCGACGCGTTTTGCGCGCCACCGCTGTACGAAGGGAAGCAGGAGCATGACGATCGTAAACAGCATGACCGTGCCGGCAATCGGACGGGTGAAGAACACGGTCCAGTCGTTGCCGTAGCTGATCATCGAGTTCATGAAGGATTCCTCGGCCAGCGGCCCGAGGATGACGCCGAGTACCAGAGGCGCGATTGGGAATTTCAGCTTTTCGAACAGGTAGCCGATCACGCCGAAACCGATCATCAGCCACAGGTCAGTGACGTTGTTGCGGATCGACAGCGCGCCGATGAAACAGAGGATCAGGACATAGGCGGAGACGATCGCTTCCGGAAAGTCGAGGATTTTCACCAGCGGCCGGATCGCGAAGTAGCCCAGCAGACACATCAGCAGGATGCCGAGATAAAGCGAGGCGAAGACGGTGTAGACGGTGCCGGCCGACGTCGCCAGCACCTGCGGCCCGGGCTGGACGCCGTGCAGCATGAAGGCACCGAGAATGATGGCGGTGGCGCCGCTGCCCGGTATGCCGAGCGCCAGCAATGGCACCAGCGCGCCGCCTACCGAGGCGGTGGCTGCTGCCTGCGGCGCCACGACGCCTTCGGCAATGCCGGTTCCCATCTGGTGCTTGCGCTTTCCGAACTGGGCTTCCAGTCCGTAGCTCACGAATGAGGCGATGGTCGCGCCGGCGCCCGGAATGAGCCCTATGACATTGCCGAGCACGCTACAGCGCAGGAACATGCCCTTGAGCGCAAGAATTTCCTTGAAGCTCGGCAACTCGGTGTGCGCATTCGCGATTTTTTCGATCGGTTTGGTGGCGAAACCCGTCTCCAGCCGCGAGAGAACTTCGCCAACGCCGTATGCGCCGACCATCACCACCAGGAACTCGATACCATCGGCCAGAATACGCGTCCCGAAGGTGAAGCGGTAAGCGCCGTAGGTCTCGTCGGTGCCGACGGTGGCGATCAGCAGGCCGGCCGACAGGCTGATCAATGCATTACCAAGCGCGCCACGGCCGAGTGCGACAACGCTGGTGAGGCCGAACATCAGGATCGCGAAATATTCCGGCGAGGAGAAGCGCAATGCGAAATGCGCGAGCGGCTGGGTGAGCAGCACCATGATGGTGGCCGACAGCAGGCCGCCGCCGAGCGCAGCGATCAGAGTCCAGCCCAGCGCCTTCGCCGGGCGGCCCTTGCGCGCCATGGTGTAGCCGTCCCACAGCATCGGGACGTCGATCGGCTCTCCCGGTATCCTGAACAGAATGGCCGTAAATGCCCCGCCATAGGTGCCGGAGACGTACATCGCGGTCAGCAGCACGATCGAGGCAGTGACGTCCATTCGGTAGGTGAATGGCAGCGCCAGCGCCACACCCATCACCAGCGTCAGACCCGGCAGCACGCCGATCAAAAGCCCGATCACGATACCGATGAACAGCATCAGGAGATTGATCGGCGTCAGGCAGTCGACGAAGCCGTGCCCGAGCTGCAGCAGGATGTGACTCATGACGCGTCATTCATTGCGTTGTTTTGCCCTCATCCGCCGAGCATGACGCGGATAAAATCGGTGAAGGCGTCGAACGGGGGTTCACCGCGTGGCAGTGAGACATAGGCAAAGCGCATAAAAATCAGTGCCGCCATGATGGTGATGATCGCACTGGTCGCCCAGACCGCGAGGTGATTGCGGTACCGGCCGAGATACATGAAGCCCGCAAGAAACAGAAAACTCGACAGCAGGAAGCCGAGGACGTTGACCAGCAATGCGTAGGCTGTCACCAGCAGGACGCCGCCGATCAAAAGCGACGGATAGGTCCTGGCTGGCTCGTCCTCCTCGACCTTTTCCAGTTCGTCGGCAACGCCATGGGTCTCGGTTCTGATCCCGGCAAACCGGCGCGCGATTTCAAACAGGCAAACCGCAGCCATCAGTCCAATGGCGGCCTTCGGCCAGAAATCGGGACCGAGCATTCCGGGCCGCGGCGTGTAGACGATATTCCGCGTCAAAAGATACAGCGCCGCAGCGACGGCAAGGCCGACGAAGTATGGAAACGCAGAGCGTATGGCACTTTTATCCATGACTCTCGTTCGCCGGCCTTGCCTTTTCGCAACGATTCAGTTCGCCGCCATGGTCTTCTTCATGTCGTCAAGCTGCTGCTTGACGAATTCCGGGGCCTTGGTCGCGTCCTCGAAGCTGTTGGGATCGGCAAGCTGCACTTCGAGGAACTTCTTGTATTCCGGCGTTGCGGCGATCTTGGCCAGCGTATCCGAAAGTATTTTCACGATTTCCGGCGGCGTTCCGGAGCGCACCACGATCGAACGGAACTGCGGCAGCGCAATCTTGTAGCCGAGCTCATAGGATGCCGGCACGTCCTTGAACGCATCCAGACGCTTTTCACCGAACAGCAGGATCGGTCGCATCTGCTTGCTGCGCAGGAACTGCCCGACGTCGCCGGACTGTTCATACAGCGCGTCGGCATGACCGCCGAGAATCGAGACATAACGCTCGCTGGGTTTGGAGAACGGCACCTGGACGACTTTGATGCCGTGCTTGGCCAGCACCGTGAGCGAGAAATCGTCCACGCTGCCGAAGCCGAGCGTCGCGACCTTCAACTTGCCGGGATTGGTTTTTGCGACATTGGAGAAATCGGTCCAGGTCTTGAAGCGGCTGTCCTCCTTCACGAAGATGAATGAGGGCACCTTCATCATCACCGCGACCGGGGTGATATCATTCATGCTCCAGCGCGGAGCCTTCCCGGCCAGCAAGGCATGGCTGTCGGCAATGTAGATTGCCATCGTATAGCCGTCGGCCGGTGCAGCAAGCAGCTTGGCCATACCGGTGGCGCCGGTGCCGCCAGGAACGTTGATGACCGGAACGCCCTTGCCCAGCATCGGCTCCATCAATTTGCTGACGAGACGCGCCAGCTGATCGGCGCCGCCTCCGGGCCCCCATGGCACGATCAATTCGATCGGCCGCTGCGGATACTTTGGCGCTGGCGGCGGGGCCGCCTGGGCTGTTGCCGGCGGCTTCGCTGGTGCCGGAGCCGCCTGGGCCGGTACTGGCGGCTGCGCTGGTGCCGGCGCGGCTTGGGCTGGTGCCGGCGGCTGCGCCGCCGGTGCTTGTGTCTGTGCCTGGACTCTGCCACCGAACAGCGCGGCGCTGACGGCAATGGCCAAGAGTACGCCGAGCGTTTGCGTGGTCGAACGCATGGAAATTCCCTCCCTGCCTTCGGCCGCTTGCTTGGTCTGTCGTCCGCCCGCGGCCGTGCCGGCAAGATGACGTCCGGCTTATGACTGCCGGCTGGATACCGAGAGCGGCATAAACGCTCCGGCAAAGTCTCATTATTTGAGACTGTCGATCTCAATACGATAACAGAAGGCCTTGCGCCCGCAACGGTGAATCCGAGCCGTTTGGTCCCGCAATTTGAGATTTCGAATCCAAAGACCGCGTCTCCGGCGCAAATTTCTCAGTGGGCGGCACGAATGGCGTTCCGGGCAGGTTGCGCCAGTCCCTAACGCTTCTCCAGCGAGACGTAGGCGCGCGCCTCGGGGCCGTTATAGAGAGTGAGCGGACGGATCAGGATGTTGTTGTCGAGTTGCTCGAGCACCTGCACCACCCACCCCGGGACGCGGCCGATGGCGAAGATCGGCACGAACAGATCGCGTTTGACGCCGAGCAGGTGGTAGACGACGCCGGAATAGAAATCGACGTTGACGTTGACGCCATGGCGCGCATAGGGCGACATCGCCTGGACTACCGCCTGAAGAATTTCGAACCATTTCGGCTCGCCCATCTCCTTTGAAAGCCGCTCGACCCCGGCACGCATATGGCGCGCGCGTGGATCTTCGGCGCGATAGACACGGTGGCCGAATCCGGTGACGGCAACGCCCGCCTTGCGCTTTTCCTTTACATAATCCGCGGCACGCGTCGGATCGCCGATCTCCTCCGCCATCTTCATGACGTCTTCGGCGGCGCCACCATGCGCCGGCCCCGACAGTGCGGCAATCGCCGCCGTGATCGCGGCATGCAGGTTGGCCTCGGTGCCGATCACCACGCGCGCGGCGAACGACGATGCATTGGAGCCGTGCTCAGCATGCAGGATGAGATCGCGATCGATCAATTGCGCGGCATCGGCGCTCGGCTTTTCTCCCCGCAGCATCCATAAAAGGTTGGCAGCCTGGCCGAGCGATCGGTCCGGCGGAACCGGTTCGAGGCCGCTTCGGATGCGGGAATGCGCGGCGACAATCATCGGCACTTGCGCCGTGAGCCGCACCCCTTTGCGCAGTGTCGCTTCGCGCGAGTTGTCCGACGTTTCCGTATCGAAGGCAGCGAGCGCCGATACCGCGGTCCGCAGCACATCCATCGGATGCGCGTCCTTGATCGACCGGATGATGTCCAGCACCGGTTCGGGCAGCCCGCGTGCGGCTCTAAGCTCTGCGTCAAAGCTGCCGAGTTCCTTCGCCGTCGGCAACTCCCCGCGCAGCAGGAGCCAGGCGGTTTCCTCGAAACTCGAATGTTCGGCAAGATCATGGATGGAATAACCGCGATAGCGCAGCTCGCCCGCGCGTCCATCAATGAAGGTGCACGGCGAACGGTCGAAATAGACGCCCTTGAGACCGCGTTGAATCTTGATCGCTTCGACGGTTTCGGTCATTGATGGCCCCTTCTGCTGCGCGTGACCCCGATCCGGAATCCGGTACCCGTCCCGGATCAACTCGAGGACAAGCTTTTCAGAGGTTTGCGCGCTCGCTCGTTTTCTCACACGGTGAGAAGCATGAATTTGATCGATCGGCTTTTTGATATCGCACGTCGACGCGATCGCAAAATCGTGCTGCCGGAAGGTGAGGACACGCGCGTCGTCGCTGCTGCCGCGCGCCTCGTGGCCGAGAAGATCGCACGGCCCATTCTGCTTGGATCTGCCGACGTCATCGGCAAGGCTGCGGCCGATGCTAGCGTCTCATGGGATGGGATCGCGGTGATCGAGCCGCACAGCGATGCAAAACTGCAAGCCTATGGCGCGGCTCTGGCAGCTACGCGCGATGCCATGACGCCGGCCATGGCCACGCGCCTGGCCGGCAAGCCCTTGTATTTCGGCGGCATGATGGTGCGCTCGGGCGACGCCGACGCCATGGTGGCGGGCGCCGCCAATTCAACCCGGCGCGTGATCGAGGCCGGGCTGATGACGGTCGGACTGAGCGACGGTATCGCGTTGCCGTCGAGCTGCTTTCTGATCGTCGTGCCCGATTTTCTCGGGCTGGGTCCGCGACCCTTTGTCTTTGCCGATTGCGCGGTCAATGCCGATCCGACGCCTGAGGAACTGGCCGACATCGCGATCACTTCCGCGCGTAGTGCCCAGGCGCTGCTGGGCGAAACACCGCGCGTCGCCATGCTCTCCTTCTCCACCAAGGGCAGCGCGCAGCACGCGCGCATCGACAAGGTGCGCCGTGCGCTTGAATTGGTGCGCAAGCGTGAACCGGCTTTGGCGATCGACGGCGAATTCCAGGCGGATGCCGCACTGATCCCCGACATTGCAGTCAAGAAAGTGAAAGAGGCGAGCACGGTAGCCGGGCGTGCGAACGTGCTGATCTTCCCGGATCTTGATTCTGGCAATATCGGCTACAAGCTGACGCAATGGCTGGGCGGGGCGCAAGCGTTCGGGCCGTTCCTGCAGGGCTTTGCCAAGCCGATCAGCGATTTGTCGCGCGGCGCAAGCATCGACGATATCGTAACGACATGTGCCGTTGTTGCGGCGGGATGAATTATTCGGCGACCCGGCCCCGTTTCACTTCTCGATATCGTCATCCGAGAGCACGCGCAGCGATGCGCCTTCGACATCACTGTACTGGCCGCTCTTCAGCGCCCACAGGAAGGCGAACAGGCCGATCAGTCCGAGCCCCAGCGCCATCGGCACCAGGTAGACCAGCACATTCATGACGACCCTCCTGTATTTGGTCCCTGGCGCATGATCTTGTCCGAAAACCGGTTCCCGCTTTTCTCGATCATGCGCGGGCACGCAGCGCGTTGAGCGTCACAGTAATCGACGAGCCGGACATCGCCAGCGCGGCTATCAAGGGCGTCACCGCGCCGGCGATGGCGACCGGAACCGCGATCGCATTGTAGACCGCGGCAAACAGGAGATTTTGCTTCATCAATTTGCGGGCGCGGCGGGCGACACTTATCGCCTCCGATACAGGTCCGAGCCTGTCGCCGAGAAAGACCGCGTCGGCATGCGCCTGTGTGACGTCGGCGGCAGAAATTGGCGACAGCGACACATTCGCGGCTGCAAGCGACGGCGCGTCGTTGAGGCCATCGCCGACCATCAGCACGCGGCGGCCTTGCGCCTTGAGCTTTTCGATGACGGCGATCTTTTCCGCGGGATTCATCTCGCCCAGCCATTGCACAATGCCGAGCACTTCAGCCACCGGCCGCACTGCGTCATTGCGGTCACCGGACAGGATATGCAGATCGAGACCGAGTCCGCGCAGTGATTTAACAACTTCGACCGCGTCCGACCGCAGTTTCTGGGCAATCGAAAATACGGCAGAACGACTATTGTGAGTAAAATAAATGTGCGAGACACCCGGGCCCGCTCCGTTCGTCCCCGCTTCCGCGGGAATGAGCGGAGTTTGTAGGGATGCGCAGAATTCCACGCTACCGAGCCGCGCTTCGGCGCCATCGATGACGGCACGCACGCCCTGCCCAGGCTCCTCCTGCACATTGTCGATCGGCACGCGCGTTACAGTTTCGCGCGATAATGCGACGGCCAGCGGATGCCGGCTCGACAGTGCCAGCCGCGCCGCCATTTGCAGTAGCAACGGATCGATCGTGTCTGCGTTGACAACGCGGGGCTCAGGCAGCGTAAGGGTGCCAGTCTTGTCGAAGATGACGGTATCGGCATCCGCAAGCCGCTCGATGGCATCGCCGGTGTTCAGAATGACGCCCGAGCGGAACAGCGCGCCCGATGCGACAACCTGCACGGCGGGAATCGCCAGCGCCAGCGCACAGGGGCATGTAATAATGAGCACGGCGATTGCCGTCACGACGGCATCGTGGACCGACGCACCGGCGAACAGCCAGCCCGCCAGGGTGAGAGCAGCGGTCGCATGCACCAGCGGGGCGTAAAGCCGGGCGGCGCGATCGGCGAGTTGCATGGCGCTTGACTTCGCGCTCTGCGCCTTTTCCAGCAGGCGCTCGATCTCGTCGAGCAAGGTCCCGCGATCGGCAGCGGTCACACGCAACGTCAGCGCGCCACCAAAATTCATGCTGCCGGCATACACAGTGCCGCCGGCCTCGACCTTGCGCCGCGCGGTTTCACCCGTAACCAGGCTTTCGTCGATATCCGATACGCCGTTGAGCACGACCCCATCGGCCGGCACACGCTCGCCGGCCTTGACCAGCAGCCGGTCGCCGGCGGCAAGCGCTGCCACCGGCACGCTAACCAGCTCGTCCCCGGCGAAACGGCGGGCGGTTTCCGCCTTCAGCGCAGCCAAGTTGCCGGCGACCGCCCGCGTCTTGCGGCGCATTGCGTGGTCGAGCGTTCGCCCGACGAGCAAGAAGAACAGCAGCATGATGGCGGAATCGTAATAGGCGTCCCTGGCGTGATGCGTGGTCTCGACGACCGACAAGCCGAGCGCCAGGAGCACGCCGAGCGAAATCGGCACATCCATGTTGAGCGCACCGCTGCGCAGGCTCCGCAAGGCGCTCAGGAAAAACGGCCGGCCGGCATAGGCCGCTGCCGGCAAGGCGATCAACGCGGAGGCCCAGTGAAAGAAATCGCGCGTCTCCGGCGTGATGTCGGTGACATTACCCGACCAGACCGATACCGACAGCAGCATGATGTTCATGCCCGCAAAGCCCGCGACCGCAAGACAGCGCAGGAGGCGGCGCATCTCGGCCGCCTCATTCTCTTCGGCGAGCAATGGCCGGAACGGATGCCCGTGATAGCCGGCGTCTTCAAGCGTCTGCAGAATCTGCGCCGGCGTGATCGCGCCTTCCGACCACGCCACATGCAGACGCCGATTGGTGAAATTGACTCTGGCCTCGGTCACGCCCGGCAGGCGCTTTACGGCGCCTTCGATGCGGGCGATGCAGCCGCCGCAGGCAATGCCCTCGACCGCAAGGTCCATGCCGAGCGTGCCGTCGCTTTCCGGCCTGGCATAGAGCGAGAGGTCGAGCGTTTCTGGCATGGCAGTCAATCCTTGCTCCGCTCATTCCCGCGCAAGCGGGAATCCAGGGCCACGATCGCGAGGCTCACTGTTTGCTTCACTGGGCAGTGGATGGATTCCGCGCACAACCGCTCCTAATTCAATGTGACGCGACTGCGTGAACGGAACACGCGTTCATTGTCGCGGTAGAAATCGATGATCAGCTCCCATTGGCCAGCCTGGCCCCGGGTTTCGCCGTGGAAGGCGCCGGGGCCAACCTGATCGAGCTGGACCGGATGATCGAGCCGGGCATCAGCGGGATGAGCCAGCGTGCTGTCGGCGGTGAGTCCGGTGACAGGCCGCCCGCTCTCATCGCGCACACTGATTTCGAGTACAGCTTCGCCTTTCCGGTCACGCCTGAGCTTGCCGTCAACCCGCCAATGCAGATCCTGCTGGCGAATTGCCCGTTCGATTTCGCTCTTGAACTGAAGACCGGCCTGATAGGAACTCGTGGTCTCGACGCCGCCGAAGGTGGAGATCGCGGCCCGCACCATCACGGCATTGACGATAAACACCGCGCCGAAGAAGCCGAGGAGCCAGAGCAACACGTGTCGGCCGGTAACCTCGCGCGCATTGGAACGAGAAACGCTCATCGCCGTCCTCCGTTCATGGGCCGAAGAAGTGGTCGCGCATTTCGGCAACCTCACCGGTATCCACGTCGATCAGCTTGAACAGGATCGACGTCGACGGCGCCGGCGGCGTGGTGCTGTAGTCGGTCACGACGACCCGAACTTCCTTGGTCTGGTCGGGACCGACGGAGACGAGTTGTCGGCCGTCGGCGCGCGGCGGCAGGCCGACGAAATCGACAAGCGTCGATGGCAGGCCGTCGACGCCGACGATGAATTCTCGATACTTCAGCTGTTTGTTGACGATGCGGATGGTGTAGCCGTTTCGCAGCGCGCCATCCGACAGCCGCACGAACATCGGATTACGGTCGTGGATGACGCTGATGCCTTCACTGTCACGGGTCGCAAGCGTATAGAGCATCACGCCGCCCGCCAACGCGATCACGGCGGCATAGAGCAACGTGCGCATTCGCACAATCCTGAAGAAGGGTTGCTTGCCCTCGATCCTGCGCCTGATGTTGATATCGGTGTCATAAGCAATGAGCCCGGTGGCGCGGCCGACCTTTTTCATGACGTTGTCGCAGGCGTCGATGCACAGACCGCACTGGATACAACCGAGATTGGCGCCGTCGCGAATATCGACGCCGGTCGGACAGACATGCACGCATTGCAGACAGTCGACGCAATCGCCAGCCGGCTCGCCCTGTTCGCGCAACTGCTCGGCTTTTTTCACCGAGCAGCGCGGCTCGCCGCGGTCGTATCGATACGTCACGTTCAGCGCATATTCGTCGGTCAGCGCGGCCTGAATGCGCGGCCACGGGCACATATAGAGACAGACCTGCTCGCGCATATGGCCGGCGAGTGTGTAAGTGGTGAAAGTGAGAATTGCGATCCAGGCATAGGCCACCAGGGGCGCTTCACCGGTGGCAAGATTTTTCACCAGCGTCGGCGCGTCAGCGAAATAGAGCACCCAGGCGCCGCCGGTCCACCACGCCACCATCAGCCAGAGGAAATGTTTCACGCCCTTGCGGGCCCAGGTGCTGGCTGTCCACTTGCGGCTGTCGCGATGCATGTGCTCGCGGCGGTCACCTTCGATCAGCCGCTCAATGGCGAAAAACAGGTCGGTCCATACTGTTTGCGGGCAAAGATAGCCGCACCAGATGCGGCCCGCGACCGCGTTCATCAGGAACAGCCCCATCGCCGCCAGGATCAGCAGGCCGGTGAGGTAATAGACTTCCTGCGGCCAGAGCTCGATGAAAAAGAAGTAAAAGCGCCGGTTGGGGAAATCGATCAGGACGGCCTGATCCGGTGCGTTGGGCCCGCGGTCCCAGCGCACGAACGGCAGGAAATAGTAGATGCCGAGCGTGACCACCAGCACCGCCCACTTGATTCTGCGGAACAGGCCGTATGTGCTTTGCGGATAGATTTTCCGCCGCGGTGCATAGAGCGGAATGTCATCATCGGGCGGCTCGTTGCCGACTTCGGCCGCGGCGACAAGGCGCGCGAGGTCGGATTGCGCGGGCGCGGCCTGATCGAGCGACATTGTCGGCACGGCATTCACGTTCATTTCTCTCCGCCGCCAAACGTGTAGACGTAAACGGTCAGCGCCTTTATCACCGGCTCACTCAGGCGTCCCTCCCAGACCGGCATCACGCCGCCGCGGCCGCTCTGCATGCCCTGCACAATGGTTTGCTTGTCGGGGCTGTAGAGCCAGATCTTGTCAGTCAGGTCGGGTGCACCCATTTCACGATTGCCCTTGCCGGTCGGCCCATGACAAAGCGCGCAATTGTCGGCGAACACTTTCTTGCCGAGGTTGAGATCGGCACCGGCCTCGGTCGGAAGTCCCGACAACGAACGCGCAAAATCGGCCACCGCCGAAATTTCATTCGGCTTCAGGATATTGTCACGGCCGAACGCCGGCATACTGCCCTGGCGGCCCTTGTCGTTGCTTGAGCGTGCGCCGAAGCGAATGGTCTGATTGATGTCGGCGAGCTTGCCGCCCCACAGCCAATCATCATCGTTCAGGTTCGGATAGCCCTTGGCACCGCCACCGCCTGCCCCATGGCAGGGGGCGCAATTGTCGGCGAAAGCGACGCGCCCTACCGCGCGAGCGAAGTCGAGTAGCTGCGGATCGGCGGCAATTTGGTCGATCGATGCATTGGTGAGTTTGTCCATCATCGGACCGCGCTGTGCCTTGAGCTCGTCGAGATCGGTTACGACAGCTGTGCGCGTGTGCCAGCCAAACACGCCCTGGGTCGAGGTCGTCAACAGCGGCCAGGCCGGATAGACGATCCAGTAGCCCAACGCCCAGACGATGGTGAGGTAAAACGTCCACAGCCACCAGCGCGGCAACGGCGTATTGAGTTCGTGGATACCGTCCCAATCGTGACCGGTGGTCGCAGTGCCGGTCAGTTGATCGATCTGTTTCGGTTCGTCGGCCACGACTTAGTCCTCCCGCAGCGGAATGCGCGCTGCTTCATCGAATTGCTTTTTGCGCGACGGCCACAGCGCATAGGCCAGCACCAGCAGGAAGATCACGACGAAATAGGCGAGCCCCCAGGTCTGGGCAAACTCGGCGAATGCTTGGTAGGTCGGATCCATCTGGTTCACCGGATATTGGCTTTGTCGTCGTAAAGCTTGAAATCCACTTCCGTGCCGAGCATTTGCAGGTAGGCAATCAGTGCATCGGCTTCGGTGATGCGGGCAGGATTGCCGTCGAAGTCGCGCGCCTGCGCCTTCGGATAGCGCTTGGCGAGATCGACGGCGGCCGGACTATCTGTGATGGCTTGCGCCACGACATCGGCCTCGGCCTTGGCAATCATGTCGGATGTGTAGGGCACGCCAAGCAGCGCCTGAACTTTCAGGTCTTGTGCAATATGGGCGTAGTCGAGGTCGGTGCGCGCCAGCCAGGAATAGTCCGGCATGACCGAGCCCGGTACCACCGAGCGCGGATCGCGCAAGTGATCGCGATGCCAGTCATCGGAATATTTGCCGCCGACGCGGGCGAGATCCGGGCCCGTGCGCTTGCTGCCCCATTGGAAGGGCTTGTCGTACATGCTTTCCGCCGCGAGTGAATAGTGCCCGTAACGCTCGACCTCGTCGCGCAGCGGCCGGATCATCTGCGAATGGCAGAGATAGCAGCCTTCGCGCACATAGATGTTGCGGCCGGCGAGCTCAAGCGGCGTATAGGGCCGCACGCCTTCAACCTTCTCGATCGTGTTCTTCAGGTAGAACAGCGGTACGATCTCCACCAAGCCGCCGATTGCGATCACGATCAGAATGCCGATCACGAGGATGATCGAGTTCTTCTCGAAGATGGCGTGTTTCGTCCAGAGTGACATGTGCGCCCCCGTCTATTCCGCCGGCGCCAGCGTCAAGCCGACGGGCTGGACGGATTCTTCCGCCGTCACGGTTTTCCAGAGGTTGAAGACCATCACCAGCGCACCGGCGAGGAACAGGGCCCCGCCGAGCGCGCGGATGACGTAGAACGGATGCATCGCTTCCACCGTTTCGACGAAGGAATATTCCAGGAAGCCAAGCGCGGTGTAGGCACGCCACATCAAGCCCTGCAGGATGCCCGACACCCACATCGAGGTGATGTAGAGCACAATGCCGATGGTCGAGATCCAGAAGTGCCAGTTCACGAGCTTCAGCGAGTACAGCTTGCGATTCCAGAGCCACGGCACCAGGCAATAGACCGCGCCGAACGAGATATAGGCGACCCAACCAAGCGCGCCCGAATGCACGTGACCGATGGTCCAGTCGGTGTAATGCGAGAGCGAGTTGACGATCTTCACCGACATCATCGGACCTTCGAAGGTCGACATGCCGTAGAAAGCGACCGACACCACCATCATGCGCAGTACCGGATCGGTGCGCAGTTTGTCCCACGCACCTGACAGCGTCATGATTCCGTTGATCATGCCGCCCCATGACGGCATCCACAGCATGATGGAGAAGGTCATGCCGAGCGTCTGCGCCCAGTCAGGCAGCGCCGTGTAGTGAAGATGATGCGGGCCGGCCCAGATGTAGAGAAAAATCAGCGCCCAGAAGTGGATGATCGACAGCCTGTAAGAATAGACCGGTCGGTCGGCGCGCTTGGGGATGAAGTAATACATGATGGCCAGGAAGCCGGCGGTGAGGAAAAAGCCGACCGCGTTGTGGCCGTACCACCACTGCACCATGGCATCCTGTACGCCCGACCAGACGATGTAGGACTTCGGCGAGAACAGCGACACCGGCACTGATGCGTTGTTGCCGAGGTGGAGCACCGCGATGGTGACGATGAACGCAAGATAGAACCAGTTGGCAACGTAGATATGCGGTTCTTTGCGCCGCATGATGGTGCCGAGAAACACCAGGAAATAGACGACCCAGACGATAGTCAGGAACAGGTCGGCGTACCATTCCGGTTCGGCGTATTCCTTCGATTGCGTGATGCCGAGCAGATAGCCGGTGCCGGCAACGACAATGAAGAAATTGTAGCCAATCACGACGAACCACGGCGCCAGATCGCCAGCCAGCCGCGCGCGGCAGGTGCGCTGCACGACATAGAAGGAAGTCGCGAGCAGCACGTTGCCGCCGAAGGCAAAGATCACGGCCGATGTGTGCAGTGGGCGCAGCCGGCCAAAGGTGATCCATGGCAGATCGAGGTTGAGGAATGGAAACGCCAATTCGCAGGCGAGATAAAGTCCGACGGTGAAACCGGCGATGCCCCAGAACACGCCGGCAACGGTCGCGAATTTGACCGGGCCCATGTTGTAGTTGGGCTTGCCGTCAATGGTGAGCGGCGCTGCCGCCGCCGGACGATCATAATAGCGGTTGATGATCGCAAACACCGTGGCGATGCTGGCGGCGGTAAACAGATAGGCATGGAACGCGTATTCCGGCGTGTAGGCCTTCGCCGCGACCACGATCGACAAGAACGCAAGGGCCGCGAAAGTGATCGCCGCCCCGCCTTCACCGAGAGTCATGGATTTTTGGGGAGCGAGCGCGTTCGCCATGCTGATTCTTCCGTGTCTGGGTGGCCAGGAAAGGATGGGGCCGTAGTGTTTCAGGTACCGCCGGGACTGCCGGACGACCTTGATGCAAGTCAAACAAGCCCCTGTGCCTATGGTGAAATTTCGGGCACGCGGACAAACAGCCCACAGGCCAGCCAATCAAAAAAGCGCGCTCCTGCGCCAGCGCAGGAACGCGCTTTACCAGCGCCCATCGATTTCAGGCAGCTGCCTTGACTTCGATCTTCTTGGCCTGCGCGGGCGCAGGCTTGGGCACCGTTACCTTGAGCACGCCTTTGGAAATGGTGGCCTTGATGGCGTCAGGTTTGACGCCCTCCGGCAATTCCAGCGTGCGCTCGAACGAGCCGTAATTTCGTTCGATCAACCGATAGTTCTTCTCTGTTTCTGCTTTCTCGGCCTTCTTCTCACCGCGGATGGTCAGAAGATTGTCGACGATATTGATCTGAACGTCTTTTTCCTCCAGACCCGGCAGTTCGGCGGTGATTTCGATTTCCTTGTCGGTTTCCGCTACGTCCATGGTCGGCAGCATTTTCGTCATATTCGTCATACCGGCACCCATGGATGGGAACCCACGCGTGAAATCGTCAAATAGCCGATCGATTTCCTGCTGAAGCGACAGGAACGGATTGTCGGCGCGAGCAACGCCTCGCTCGCGGCCAACGGGGATGAGAGATTTCAGGTTCATCGGGAACCTCCTCAACTTAGCTGACGCTTATCACCGCGTCGGATATTTCATATCACCCGCGCGTACGCAGTTCATTGAGCTGGATCAATTCGATGTGACGGCGGCGAGCCGTGTGCGGCGCGCTAGCGCCCCGGCGTGGTTTCCTGCGGCTCGATGGTCAGGCCGGAGGTCGGCTCGATCCAGACCAGGTGATCCTTAACGGCTTTGACGCCGGGTATATTTTCGGCTGCAACCTTCAGCGCTTCGCGTTGACGCTCGTCGACAATCATGCCCCACAGCTCGACAACGCCATCATGCACCACGACATTGGTGGTCGCTGCCGGCGCCCATTGCTGTTTCTGCATCTCCGCCAGCAGCCGCTCGCGAATTTCGGTATCGTCCTCGGGCGCGGACTGCGCCGAGCGCGCCAGACTGACCATGGCATGCATGAGATTGGAACGGGTCACGATCCCCACGACTTCCTGGCCGCAAACGACCGGGACTCGCTTGATGCGGTAGCGTTCCATCAGTTCCACAATGTCCTCGAGCGGGGCCACTTCGCTGACGGTATGCACTTCGGTGCTCATCGCCTCGGAAACCTTGTTTCCATGCGAATGGGTATACTCGGCGGCGATGCGACCGGGCCCCATGAGAAATTCGAGCCAGCGCGAGCGCCGACGCTCGGTGTGGGTCTCGCGGCGGCGCAGAAAATCGCCCTCGGACAGGACTCCGACCAATTTGCCCGACTTGTCGATCACCGGCAGGCCGCTGATATGATGCTGCAGCATCAGGCGTGCCGCCTGCAATACCGTCGCGTCGGGGTCGATTGAGATGACGTCGCGCGTCATCACGTCTTCGGCCATCATGACCTGCCTCCATCGGTTTGGAAATCATGAGAGCACGGGACGGCGAGTCGACTGTTGATTCAGGTCAAGCGGCTAATGCTTCCATTCCGGCCGCGGGACCTGATTCCAGGCGCGTTTGATGGCAAAGTCATCAGCAATGGCATTGGCGGCGATATAGCCGGGGGCGCCGTTGACGCCGCCGCCATTGCCCGAGGATGAGCCGCAGAGATAGAGCCCTTCCACCGGCGTGCGCGAGCCGGGTATGAGCGCATGCGGACGGTTAATGCCGAGCTGGTCGGGGATATAGGCGCCCATGCGCACGGCGCCCTGCCGCATATTGATGTTGAGACGTTCGACGTCGAGCGGCGTAAACAGCGTACTGCCGATCACATTGCGGTCGTCAAGGTTGGAAGCGTATTCGCGCCAGGTATCGAGCAACCGCGCGGTATAATCAGCACGATGACGCTCCCAGCCTTCGGCCCCCTCCTCCACTTCGTAAGGCGCGAACGGCCACCAGAATGCAACGTGCTGGCCGGGCGGCGCATAGCTCGGATCGAACTGGCTGTTGCAGGCACCATTGCCGTGCAGGACTTTCGGGAATTTTTTTGCCGCGCAATCCGCAAAGGTGCTTGCCACGTCGTCGATATTGTTCATGCCGAAGAACATGTTGTAAGCGCGCGTGATGTCGGGATCGAAGCCGGCGGCGCGGTAGGCCGGCGCCTGGCGCAATGCCAGATGTAACGTGACGAGGCTGTGATTTCCCCAATGCCACGCCTTGGCTTTTTCCCGCACCGGCTCGGGGAAAAGCTCTTCCCCTGCCATCTGCACCGTTGACGGAAAATCAATCGCGCTGGCGATAAACTTGCGCCCTGAAATCGACCGGCCGTCGGCAAGTTTGACCCCGGTGGCACGGCCATTCTTCACCGTGATTTCCTTCACGTCGGCCCCGGTGATGACCTCGCCGCCACCGGCTTCCACCACCCTGGCCAGCGCCAGCACCAGCGATACCGAACCGCCGGCCGGAAGCCCGAGGCTGGCGATATTGGAGAAAATTGCAGGAAATACGATGCCTGAGCCAGGTACATTCTCGGTGGTGATGACATGCATCAGCGAGGCGAACAGGGTCCGAATACGCTCGTCGACGAAATGCTTGCGCACGACGCTGAACAAATCGTGCTGGGCGTGGCTGAGCAACTCTTTGGCCTTGGGCCCGCTCAGCCGGTCGAGCAGCTGCTCGCGCGGCAGCGGCGCATTGTAGAGCAATGACACCAGCAACGGCCGCATCTCGACGCAATAAGTGTGGTAGAGCGCACGAAAGGTTTCGGCATCCTGGCCGGAAAAGCGCGCGAGCGATGCGCAGGTCTTCTCGAGGTCCTTGTGGACGACGACGCAGGTGCCGTCGCGAAATACCGCGCCCTGCTGCACGGGCGGCTCGATATAGGAAAAGCCGAAACGATAGAGTTCAAGATCCTCGATCAGCGGACAAAATCGCACGCCGATAAAGAAGCTCGAATGCAGATTGAGGCGGAAACCGGGTAACCGCTCACTGTCCGTGCTGCAACCACCGCCGATGCGGTCGTTCCGTTCGAGCACTGCGATGCGCAAGCCGGCGCGCGCCAGGTATGCGGCCAGCGTCAGGCCATTGTGACCGGCACCAATTACGATCCCGTCAAATTCCGTCATGGGTGCCCCCGGCCCGGAGCCTCGCCCCGTTCGTACGGAGCTTACATTGGCGGCGGCGGTGCAACAACGGAACTACGCGGTTGCAGGCGCGCAATGGACCCGCAAATAAAAGCCCCGGCGACCAGCGCCGGGGCAGGACAGCCGAAGTCAGTCGGGGAAGAAGACGACTTTCAGCAATTTTCGTCTAGGCGTTCAGCCAATTCAGCGCGGCGCGGTTACGCAGCAGGATGCGGCGGGAACTTGGCACCGCAATCGCGGCAGAATTCTCAAGCTGGGTCAAAGTGCGCGATACAGTTTCGATGGTGAGGCCGAGGTAGTCGGCAATATCCTGGCGCGACATCGGCAGGTCGATCTCGTTGTTCGCCTGACCTCGCTTGGCCATCTCCAGAAGGAAGCCGGCCACGCGTTCCTGCGCGGTCTTGATCAGCAGCAGGATGTGATCCTGTACGCGCTCCAGTTCCCCCGCGGTCATGGTCCACAGTTCACGGGCGACGTCATTGTCGCGCTCGGCCAGGCTGACCAGGGCGCCACGCTTGAACACGAGGATCCTGGAGTCGGCAATTGCTTCGGCGGAAAAAGTATGCTCGTTACCGATCTCGAGGCCGAACACGTCACCGGGCAGATAGAACGCACCGATCTGGCGACGGCCGTCGTTAAGCACCTTGTAGGTCCGTA
The DNA here is from genome assembly GCA_963828695.1 of uncultured Alphaproteobacteria bacterium. Lineage (GTDB taxonomy): Bacteria > Pseudomonadota > Alphaproteobacteria > Rhizobiales > Xanthobacteraceae > Pseudolabrys. Next base: position 2,532,997 of record CAWHFS010000002.1, read on the forward strand.
CGCTGCCGCTGACGACCTTGTAAAGATATTCGGCCGGCTCGTTCTCGCCGTAGATTTCGGCGTTGCGTGCAAACGGCATCGGCGCACCCATCAATTCAATCGAGCCCTTGAGGGCACAGGAGTTGACGGGCGGAGCCGGATGGGCGACGCGAGCGGCGGGTTGGCGAGAAGAATTGCGGGTGACCATCGTCTGGGTGAGCATGGCGCTGTCCTCAAAAAATTTGATGGTCATGGATATCGCTGGCAACCAGCGGCCGAAATTCAGATAATCCCCCTAGGGGATTTACCGGAGGCAAAAAGCCGCCGACGCTCCAGCCGGGCCAGATGTCTGAAGCCTTTGAAAACTCACGCGATTCCACGCTCGAGGAGCGCGGCACGGTACTGCGCTATGGCGTCGCTCCGACCACGGTTGCGCTGTCGCTGGCTGCGCGGGCGCTGCTCTCGCCCATACTGCACGACGAGGCGACCTATCTCTATTTCGTGCCCTCGGTGCTGATTTCTGCGGGCATCGGCGGCCTTGGTCCCGGGCTGCTGGCGACAGCGTTGAGCATCGTGGCGGTGTTTTTCCTGGTTACCGACGTCTCACAGTTCTCGAACACGCTGCTGGTCAACAGCGCAGCATTCGCCGTTATCGGCATCGGCGTGTCATGGGGTGGCGAACTTCTGCGCCGAAGCCGCCGGCGCGCGAGCCTGATGACACGCGACGCCCTGGCGCGTGAGGCGCATATGAAATCAATCCTCGACACCGTGCCGGAGGCGATGATTGTCATTGACGAACATGGCATCATGCAGTCGTTCAGCAGCGCCGCGGAACGGCTTTTCGGCCTGAGTGCCGGCGAAGCAGTCGGACAGAATGTCAAATCGCTGATGCCCTCGCCTTATCGCGAAGACCATGATGGTTACTTGCAGCGTTATCTGAATACCGGTGAACGCCGCATCATCGGCATCGGCCGCGTGGTGGTCGGTCGGCGCAAGGACGGCTCCACGTTTCCAATGGAGCTGGCGGTCGGCGAAATGAGATCCGGCGACAGGCGCTATTTCACCGGCTTCATTCGCGATCTGACCGAACGACAGAAGACCGAGGCGCGGCTGCAGGAATTGCAATCCGAGCTCGTCCATATCTCGCGGCTGACGGCCATGGGTGAGATGGCTTCGACACTCGCACACGAGCTCAATCAACCGCTGTCGGCGATTTCCAATTACCTCAAAGGCTCGCGACGGTTGCTGGAGGGCGCCGGTGACGAACGCTCCGCGACGCTGCGCGACGCGCTCGAGAAGGCCGGCGACCAGGCGATTCGTGCGGGACAGATCATCCGGCGGCTGCGCGATTTCGTTTCACGCGGAGAGAGTGAGCGGCGGGTAGAAAGCATCGCCAAGCTGGTGGAGGAAGCCAGCGCGCTGGCGCTGGTGGGCGTAAAGGATCGCGGGATCCGCGTACAGTACCAGTTCGATCCAACTGTCGATCGGGTACTGGCCGATCGAAGTCCAAGTCCAGCAGGTGCTGCTAAACCTGATCCGCAACGCGATGGATGCCATGGAGGATTCGCAAACGCGGAATCTTACCGTATCGGTCGTCGCCACCGGCGAGGAGGAGGCCCGCGTCAGCGTTACCGACAGCGGTTCGGGCATCTCGCCTGATATCGCCGAGCAACTGTTCCAACCGTTCGTCACCACCAAGCGGCAGGGAATGGGCGTTGGTCTGTCGATTTCCCGCGCTATTATCGAAGCGCACGGCGGAAAAATATGGGTCGAACCCAATCCCTCGGGCGGAACGATCTTTCATTTCACGCTCGCCGTAGTCAGCGAAGGGGACGTCGACGATGCAGCCTGAAGCGACCATCTACGTCATCGACGACGACGATGCGGTCCGGGAGTCGCTCGAATTCCTGTTGAAGACCGCCGGCATCACGGTGCGCGGATTTGAATCGGCCAAGGCCTTTCTCGAGGTGCTCCCGGACATACGATCAGGCTGCATCATTACCGATGTGCGCATGCCGGAGATCAGTGGCATCGACCTGTTGCGGCGCGTCAAGGAACGCGAAATTGATATTCCGGTGATCGTCATCACGGGCCACGGCGATATTTCATTGGCAGTTGAGGCGATGAAGATCGGCGCCGTGGATTTTCTCGAAAAGCCGTTCGACGATGATCAATTGCTTGCCGCGGTCCGCGCCACGCTCACCAGGGATGCCGACGCGGCCAGGCGCAATGCCGAGTTGTCGGACATCCACGACAAGCTGGCGGCACTGTCAAAGCGTGAGCGGCAGGTGCTGGAAGGCCTGGTAGCCGGCAACGCAAACAAGAATATTGCGTTCGATCTCGGCATAAGCCCCCGTACGGTCGAGATCTATCGTGCCAACCTGATGACCAAGATGACGGCGAACAGCCTGTCCGATCTGGTCCGGATGGCGATGCAGGCCGGCATTTTGGGCGAAACCGCCAAACGCGGGCGTTGATTTCATTCGCCATACCCTTGCCAAGCCGCCATCGCGATGATCGAGTCCCTTCGCAATTCCATGGCAACGCAAAGCAAGGACAGCGCATGGCATCCGAATATCGGCTGGTAAGTTACGAGGAAGCTGGCAAGCCAATGGCCGGCGTTCTTGTCGGCGAACGCGTTGTGCCGGCTACTTCGTTGCTGCCCGGCGTCGATGTGGACGCCGCATCGGTGCTCGGCCTGTTGCGTGCCTGGGACCAGGTGCATCCGCGCCTGCATGCAGCCGCTCATAATGTACAGCAGAGCGATGGTATTGCCCTGGCACAAGTGAAACTGCTGGCGCCGATTCTCTATCCGGGCGCGCTGTTCTGCGCCGGCGCCAACTACTGGGATCATCTGGAAGAGATGGCCGAGATCGCCAAGCGCACCACCGGCAAGGCGCCGTCGATGGTCAAAGGCAAGGAGCCGTGGTTTTTCCTCAAGACCTGCGCCGGCTCCATCATCGGCACCGGCACGCCGGCGCGGTTGCCAAGCTTTTCCAGGCAGGTGGACTGGGAGGCCGAGCTTGGTGTGGTGATCGGGCGGCCGGCGCGCAATATCTCCGAACAACACGCCTTCGATTGCGTCGCCGGTTACACCATCGTCAACGACCTGTCGGCCCGCGACCTGATGAAAAGGGAGGGTACGCCCTTCATCTACGATTGGGTCGGGCAAAAATGCTTCGAAGACGCAGCGCCGATGGGGCCTTGGTTCACGCCCGCCGCCTATATCGCTGATCCCAACGACATGCCGATCAAGCTCTGGCTTAATGGCGTGCTGAAGCAGGATTCCAACACCGGGCGCATGGTGCACAACATTGCCGAGCAGGTCGCCTATCTGAGCCGGCACGTCACCCTGCAGCCGGGAGATGTCATCGCGACCGGTACGCCGGCCGGGGTCGGGATGCCACGCGGTGAATTCCTGAAGGTGGGGGACGAGGTCCGCATCGAGGTGGGCGGCTGCGGGGAGCTGATCAACAAAATGGTCGCCGGCTAACCGCCGGGTGTCTCACATCGTGAGCCAGCGCTGGAGCATTCATGTCCGCGCCTGCGGGTGACAACGCGCCCGATTTCCTTTAAAAATCAGTGGGGCAAGGCTACCAAGAATTACAAGAAGACGAGATCGCCAAGGGAGGACCATCATGTCGTTGCAGAACCTGGCCAGGGCATTTGCTTTGGCTGCTGTCGTCGCGCTCAGTGTGGGCAGCGCGCGCGCCGAGACCATCACCCTCAAGCTGTCACATTTCGTCCCACCCCAGCATGCCTTCCATAAATGGGTGGTCGGCTGGACCAAAAAGATCGAGGAAGAATCCAAAGGCCGCCTCAAGTTCGAGATTTATCCGAACGGCCAGCTGGTCGGCCCGCCCAACAGGCAATTCGACGCCGCACGCAACGGCATCACCGACATCGCCTGGTGTCTGCACGGCGTAACGCCCGGCCGCTATCCGATGACCGAGCTCGCCAACCTGCCGTTCACCTGGCCGTCAGCCGGCGTTGACCTGCCGGAGATGGGCAAGCGAATGACGGAGCTCGCGCCGAAATATCTCGCCGCCGAGCACAAGGGGCTGCACATCCTGTTCATGAACATGGCGAACCCGATCGTGGTCTGGTCGAAAGAGCCGATAAGGTCGGTTGCGGACTTCAAGGGAAAGAAGATCCGCTACGCTTCGATCACCAACAAGCAGCTGCTCGAAGCGATGGGCGCCGTGCCGCTGCTGATCCCGCCCCCGGAGTCGCAGGATGCGATCGCAAAGGGCATCGCCGAAGGCGCGACCTTCCCGTATGAAGCCGGCTTCGCCTACAAGCTTGCTGCCGTTGTGCCCTACACGATCGAGCCGCCATTGGCATCGGCCACGTTCGCGATGGTGATGAATCCGGCAAAGTACAATTCGCTGCCGCCGGACCTGCGCGCCATCCTCGACAAGGAGGCCGGCGTTGCGGGCGCGATGAGCTTCGGAAAGGCGTGGCAGGACTTCGAGAAGTTCGCCCGCAAGACCTTCGTGGACAAGGGTCTGAAAATCATCACCTTGCCCGACTCCGAGGTCGCCAAGATGAAGGAGCTGTCCAAGCCCATCATCAAGAATGCGCTCGACGCGCAGGAAAAGGCCGGCCACAAGGCCCGCGAATTCTTTGCGGCCTACACCAAGTAAGTGCTGAGCGGCGTGCCGCGCGAATAAGAACGCGGCACGCTCGCTTTATTTTGCGTGCGCCCGGTGTTCCACGTCGGACGCGCTGACGCTTTGCCGGCAACGGGCAATCGATGGATCGCCACCAGGCATTCTCGCTTTTGGAAAAGCTGCGTGTCGCGCAGCTGAGGCTGGCATCGCTTGCGCTCATCGTGATGATGACCGTCACGCTGATCGATGTCTTCCTACGTTACGTATTCAACAGTCCGATCCGCGGCTCCTACGATATGGTCGAGACGATGCTGGTGGTGTTTGTGTTCCACGGCATGTCGACCGCGCTGCTGCAACGGCGCAATATCGTCATCGATCTGATCGATTCTTTCGTACATCGATATATCGTTCACGCCCTTATCCGCATTTCCGATGTGCTGACAATCATAACGCTTGCGCTTTACGCCTACGCGATGCTGACGCCGGCGCTGCAATCCTACAACTACGGCGAACTCAAGATGGAGCTGCAGGTACCGATCTGGTACCTGTGGGCTATCGCACTCATCGGCATTGCTGGCGGCATTCTGTGCGCGATCGGGGCGCTGATTGTACCCGCTGATCCACATCACGATGACGAGCCGGTCTGATGGCTGCGTCAACCATCGGCGCGATCGGCGTACTCGCCCTCTTCACGCTCCTGCTGCTGCGGGTCCCGGTGTGGATTGCCCTGACGCTGGTCGGCTTCATCGGCAACACGATCATGTCGGGCCTGGCGCCGACCTTCGCACTGGCCGGGACGGTGCCGTTCGACGTTGGCTCGGGGTACACGCTGTCGGTGGTGCCGCTATTCATCCTGATGGGCGAAGTGGCTTCGGTGACCGGGCTGTCATCGGATCTGTTCAAGGCGGCGCGGATTATCCTCGCCGGCATGCGCGGCGGGCTCGCCGTCGGCGCGCTGGCGGCGTCGGCCTGTTTCGGAGCGGTATGCGGTTCATCGGTCGCCACCGCAGCCACGATGACGCGAATCGCGCTGCCGGAGATGCGCAAGGCGGGCTATGACCCCGGCCTTGCCTCCGGCTCGCTGGCCGCGGGCGGCAGTCTCGGCATCCTCATTCCACCGTCGATCATCCTGGTGATCTATGCGGCGATCGCCGAGCAATCGGTGCCGCGGCTGTTCGCCGCCGGACTGGTGCCCGGTCTGGTGCTCACCGCACTTTACATGATCGTTGTGATTATTGTGGCGCATGTCAGAAAAGACTATGCGCCGCCCGGCGCGAGCGCGACGTTGCGCGAACGCATTGCGGCCATGCGCGATCCCTGGCAGTTCCTGGCGCTGTTCCTGGTGACCATCGGCGGAATCTATGCGGGCGTTTTCAGCCCGACGGAAGCCGCATCGATCGGTGCTTTTGGCGCCATCATGCTCGGCGTCATGGGGCGCCGCCTCACGCTCTCGAACCTGCTGCGCGCGATCGAGAATACAGTGGCTACCTGCGGCATCCTCTTTGTCATTATTTTCGGCGCCAATTTATTCTCGTTCTTCGTTGTGCAGACCCGACTGCCCGACCTGTTGGCGGACGGCGCCCATGCCTTGAATCTTTCAGGGCCGATGGTGATGACGCTGATCATCATCGCTTACATCGCATTCGGCTGCTTCCTTGAAGCGATCGGCATGTTGCTGATTACCGTACCGGTCTTCCTGCCGCTGGTGAAGCAATTCGGCTATGACCCGGTCTGGTTCGGCATCATCGTTGTCATCGTGGCCGAAGTTGGACTTATCCACCCGCCGGTCGGCTTGAACCTGTTCGTCATTCAGGCGCACGCGCCGGACATCAAGATCACCAGCATCTACCGCGGCATCGTACCATTCCTGTTTGCGCCGCTCCTGCTGATCGTGCTGATGTTCCTGTTTCCACAGCTCGCGTTGTGGCTGCCCAGACTCTTTTACGGGGCGGGGTAAAGCCCGGCACCATCACCGCGTTGGTTTATTTCATCATTTCTTCCGGCGGCCCCGGACCCCAAAGATTTGAGGCGGAGGGGTCCTTCGCCCACACCTTCGGACGCTGCGGGTTGTCGCGGTGCCAGGGGCGCGGCGCGAAATAGCCGAGCTCCTCATCCTGCATCTGGTCGAGCTCAGCAAACAGTTCGGTGATCAGGCCGTTCGGGCTGCGGTGATAGGCAAACAGGTTGTGGCCAATGCCGTGCCGGCCGGGCCCCCAGAGAATCTTGTAGCCGTTGAGACTGAGGAAATCGCAGGCCGTCTGCAGATGGCCCCAGTCGCGCACTTCGAACGCGGTGTGAAAATGGCGGTTCGATCCAGTACCCATCAGGTTGATGGTGTGGTGATCCGGACCGCAGCGCAGAAACACGAAGAAATCCGCCATCCAGTCGGATTCGCGGAAACCCAGCACGTCGATATAGAACTGCGCAACCTTCTTCACGTCCTCGCAATGAAACGCCACGTGACCGAGCTTGTGCGGCACGACACCCTTGCGATCGAATTTCTGATGGGAGAAATCGTCGCGCTTGAACACTTCGATGACAGTGCCCTTCGGGTCCTCGAAGGTGAGCATGTCCGAGATTGACGGCTCGGGATCCTTCTTGCGCGCGGTCTTCACGCCGTGCGCCTGGGTCTGCTTCTCAAATGCGTTGAGATCTTCGTTGGGCCCGATCTGAAAGCCGACGCGCGTACATTGCGCAGCTGAACCTTTGCGCAGTACGACGGAATGGTGATCGACGGTATTGGCGAGGTAGACCGCGTCCTTGTCCCTGGCGGCAAGCGTGAGGCCGAGGATGTCGGTGTAATATTCGGCCTGCTTGTCGATGTCTGGCATCTCGTAGCTGGCATGCGCAATCTTGCGGACCCGGATCATGGCCTTCTCCTTGGCGATTTCGATTTTTTCTTCGATTTCTTGAATGACTTCTTCTTCGATTTACTGGCGTGTTTTTTCGCCTTGAGTTTCTTCTTACCGGCGCTCCTGAGCGCCTTGATCTTCTGCCCTGTGTTGCGCGGCAACTTGCCGATCACCTCCACCATAACCGCATTGTCGTGCTCCCCGAGCCCCATGTCGATGCAGCGCGCATAGAGTTCCGCCGCCCGGTCGAGCATCGGCGTCGCCACGCCAGCGCGCTCAGCAAGATCGCCGATCAACCCGAAATAATGCGAGATGCTGTAGGCCGTCCCCATGGCCGGCAGGAAGCGGCGCTGTGCCATCCAGGGCGCGCGGATGCCGAACTGGGTGGAGCCCCCGCTGCCCGAGGCAACCGCCTTGATCAGCAGATCGATGTCAACTCCGGTCTTTAGTGCCAGTGCCATGGCCTCGCCGGTGGCCGCCATGTGGACCGCCACCAGCAGATTATTCACCAGCTTGACTTTGCTGGCGGCGCCGAACGGCCCGAAATAATGGTAGACGTCGGTGAACCCGCGCACGACAAGTTCCACCTGTTTGGCCGCCTCCGCATCGCCTGCGAGATAGACCACCGCCTTGCGCGCGGTCACCATGCTCGGCGTGCCGCCGATTTCACCGTCGAGAAAGAACGCGCCTTTATCGGCCAGCGGCGCGATCTGCCGCTCCTTGTCCGGGATAAGATGCGAGCCAAGTTCGACGATGATCTGCCCGGGCCGCGCCGTATGCACGAGGCCTTCGCGGCCCTGTATCACCTCGTCGAGCGCTTTCGCAGACGGCAGACAAGTGAGAACGATGTCGGTCTGGGCGCCGATTTCGGCCGGCGAGCTTGCGGGAACGCCGCCGATCTTCTCGAAATCAGCAAGTGAACTGCGGCGATAGCCCAGGACCCGGTAACCGCTTTTGATCAGATTTTCCGCGATCGGCAGGCCGATTTTGCCCACCCCGATGAGTCCGACTGTTTCCATTCCGCCTCCCCATCCCGCGGTTATCCCGCGGCGAAGTTCTTGTCCCGCAAGCCTAACTGAAATCCTGCCTGCCCGACAAATGCGCAGGCACCGCCGCGGCCATTCCCGCGCGATGGCGCGGGTAACGGCGGAGCCCTTACGCCTGTTTCTTGACCCCGAGCCCGCGCATGAAACGCTCGCGAATCTGCACCGGATCGCGGTCGGTCGTGGCTACGCCGGGCTTGTCGTCGATGCGCGCCGCGATCAGGCTCGGCCCGCCGTTGTTGAGCGCGGCCGCCACAAGACGATCGAAGTCTTCCTCATCTGCCGCCCAGGCGCTCCTGGTGATACCGGCACCACGGGCAATTGCGACCAGATCTGCGGTCGAGCTGCTCGCGGTCGGCTGCGCGCCGGTGATCTGGTAGATGCCGTTGTCCCAGATGACCATGGTGAGATTTTTCTGGTCGAGCATGGCAACCGTGGCGAGGCAGCCGAGCTGCATCAGCAGCGAGCCATCGCCTTCGAGCGCGATTACATGACGCTTTGGTTGCGCGATGGCCGTCCCGAGCGCGATCGGAATTGTCAGACCCATGCTGCCGAGCATGTAGAAATTCTGCGGCCGCTGACCGCTCGCCCACAGATCGAAATTGGCATTGCCGATGCCGCCGATCACCGCCTCGTCGCGGTTGAGCTTGCCGACCAGCCGCTTGGTCAGATCAAAGCGGTTCATCACTTTGGCATTATGGGCGCCTCCGGCGCGGCCTTGCGCGGTCATGGCGGTGTCACGCTCCAAATACCTTGCCGCCGGTCAGTAGCGGCGAAAGAATGAATGTTACCGGCGCCTGCGTCGCAACAGCCTGCTTGATCGAACGGTCGACGATAAAACCAAGTTCGTCATGGCGCGTGATGGTGTGATGCTCGACGGCCAGTGAATCGAGCACCGGCCGCATGGTCTTGCACACCATGGCCTGACCAAGATTGAACTCGCCAAGCGTGCCGCGCTCCGAAACGAAAATCAGCGCCGGGATCTGGCAGGGTGCCACCAGCGAGGCGAGCGCATTGGGGATTGTGCCGAAGCCGCTGGTTTGCATCAGCACGGCACCCCGCATTCCACCCATCCAGGCGCCGGTGACAATCCCCAGCGCTTCCTCTTCGCGCGTTGCGGCGAAGGTGGTGAAGAACCTGTCGTCGTGGATGGCCTTGATCAATGGCGTGAACACCCGATCGGGGACATAGACGACAAGCCTGACGTCATTGGCCTTGAGGGTTGCAAGCACGATCTCGTACCAGGTCGTTGCTCGCGTTTGTGTGTCTGTCATGGTTCGGGGAACCGGTTCGGCGCTGTTTGAATACCGTGAAAATCGCGTACCTGGTTCAAAGACATCGCCGAAAGCACGGGAGGCCATTGCTCCAATAATCGTGAAAGCTTAGCCTAAGACATCCAACCGCGCTAACCAGAAAAATCACGACAACACACTACGGGGGAGACAATGACCAAATCCAGTTCAAACTCGGCGCCGTCCAGGCGCCGGATTATCAAGGGTGCCGGTGCGCTTGTCGCCGGCGCCGCAGCTCCGGCATTCCTGCGTATCCGTTCAGCCTATGCCGCCTATCCGGACCGCCCGGTCAAGATCGTCGTCGCCAATACGCCCGGCGGCCCGTCCGATCTTATCGGCCGCGTCGTCGCGGCGGCATTGGAACAATCGACCGGCAAGACCTTCATTATCGAAAACCGTGGCGGCGCAGGCGGCAATATCGGCATGGGATACGCTTCGCATGCGGACGCCGACGGCTACACGATCCTGCTCGCCACCAACGCCTATTCGGTCAATGTCGGTCTTTACAAGAAGTTGCCCTACGACGCGCACAAGGATTTCGTGGGGGTTTGCGAGCTGGCCTCTTCGCCAAATACATTCACGGTGAAGTCCGATTTGCCGGTGAAGACGATCAAGGAATTTGTCGCGCTTGCCCGGGCGAATCCTGAAAAATTCAACGTGTCGACGCCGCCGATCGGCACGACCTCGCAGATCCAGGCCGAAGTCCTGAAGATCCGCGAGAACCTGCCCAAGCTGCAAGGCGTGGTGTTCAAGGGCGGCGGCGACGCACTGCAGGCTCTGCTCAGCGGTACCGTGCAGCTGAGCTCGGGCTCGCTGCCGCCGGCGGCACCGCACATCAAGGCGGGCACGTTGCGTTGCCTCGCGGTCAGCAGTGACAGCCGATGGCCGGACCTGCCGGATGTTCCGACCATGGAAGAAGCCGGATACAAGGATTTCGTGTTCGCCGTTGACACCGTGCTGCTGGCGCCGGCCAAGACGCCGCCGGACATCGTCAAGTGGCTTGAGACGGAAACGCTCAAGGTTCTCTCCACCGAGCCGATGAAGGAAAAACTTTACAAGGCCGGCTTTTCGGTGCGGCCGAAAGGCGCCGATGCCGCGTGGGCGCGCGTGACAAAGGAAATTGATATGTTCAAGACCATCATCGACCAGGCCGGCATCAAGAAGCTGTAGACACGGAGCTGAACATCAAAAGCGCCCGCCCTCGCCGGCCACGACGGCGGGCGCCCGCTCAAGGTTGCAAGGGGAAACGACGTTGCACATCGGGACGATCGAACCGATCGCAGTCGGCCTGCCGATGCGCAAGCCCTTGATCATGGCGGGCGAAACCGTGAGTCGCGCCGACAACGTGCTCGTTCGCATCGAGGCCGACAACGGTCTCGTCGGCTGGGGCGAGGCCGCGTCGGCACCGCTGATGACCGGTGAAACGATCGAGAGCATCGTTTCCGCCGTTCACTATCTTGAATCTGCGCTGCGCGGACGGCCGGCGGCCGATATCAGCGGCACGCACGCGGCCATGGACAGCCGCATGTACGGCAATCATAGTGCCAAGGCGGCTATTGAAATTGCACTTTACGATCTCGCCGGGCAGGCCGCGGGCAAGCCGGTGCACGCGCTGCTCGGCGACAGCATGCGGCGGCGCGTCGCCCTGCTCGGCGTGGTCGGCGGCGGCGACTTCGACGGCGACCTGCGCGACGCGGAAAAGAAAAAAGCCGACGGCATCACCGCCTACAAGATCAAGGTCGGCATCGATGAGCCTGCCAAAGATGCCGCGCGCACGCGCGCGATTTGCAAGGTGCTCGGCTCAGGCCTGCTGATCTCCGCCGACGCCAATCAGGGATACAGCACCGAACAGGCCATCGAGTATGCAAAAGTGGTCGAGGACTCCGGGCTCGATTTCTTCGAGCAGCCGATCGATGCCGGCGATCTCGCCGGCATGGCAGCGGTTGCCGCCGCAACCGAAATCGCGATCGGTGCCGACGAAGGTATTCACTCGCTCGACGACATCAAGCGTCACCATGAACTCAAGGCCGCACGCGGCGTCAGCCTGAAGGCGATCAAACTCGGCGGCATCGCCGCCGTGGTCGAGGCTGCCCGGCTCTGCGATGTTCTCGACATGAGCGTCAATGTTTCCTGCAAGACCGGTAAATCGAGCATCGCTTGCGCGGCGGCACTGCATGTCGCTTCGGTCATTCCGAACATCGACTGGGCCCTGACCCTTACCCACATTGCACTTTCGGAGGACGTGACCGCGCACCCGATCCGCACCGACAGGGGTCATGTCGAAAGCCTCGACCGCCCGGGCCTTGGGATCGACGTCGACGAGGATTGTGTGCGCCGCCACCGCGTGCGGATTGCTACGCGGAATGTGGCCTGAAACAAAACCGCAGAGGTCCTGGACCGCGAGCCCGACTATTGCTGTGAGCCCGCCACCATGCCCCAGCGCTGTACGGTGAGTTGTTCCAGCGTCTGAAAGACAAAGCGCTCGAAAATCACGCCGATCACGCCGATGCCGACCAGAGTGCTGAGCATGACCGCGGCATCGAGAAATTCCGCGGCATTGAAGATGATTTCGCCAAGGCCGAGCTTGGGACTTGCGAGCAATTCACCGCCGATCACGCCGATCCAGGCACGGCCAAACGACAGACGCAGGCCGGTGATGATGTAAGGCAACGCGCCCGGCCATATCACCTTGCGGAACAGCGTGGCTTCGTCGGCGCCCATCACCGTCGCCGCCTGCAGCCAAAGTGGATTGACAGCACGCACACCGGTCCACACGGCATAGACCAGCGGAAACATCGAGGCATAGACCACAACCAGGATGGTGGCGAGATTGCCGATGCCGAACCACAGGATGAACAGCGGCACCCAGGCAAGCGACGGGATCGGCAACAGCACGCTCAGCACGGGCAGGAAGACGCGCTCAGCCACCCAGTAGCGCGCCATCAGCACGCCGAGCGGCACTGCCACCGCAAACGAGATCGACAATCCGATGAACACGCGCACCAGGGTCGCCAGCGCGTTTGTGAGCAGGCTGCCGTCGGCCAGCATCCGCCACATGATCCTGGCCACCAACTCGAGAGGTGGCGTCATGGCCGTGGAAAACATGCCGCTGCGCGCGAATGCTTCCCAGACGGCGAGCAGAACCGCGATGCCGACCATGCCGCGTGCGAATGCAATCCAGGAAAAACCCCTTCTCATGCCGCCACCATTCCCCAGCGCACAACGGTCAAGCGTTCGATGCGCGCGAACACTTGGCGCTCAAGCACGATGCCGACCGCCCCGATCACTGCAATCGAGGCAAGCATGACGTCGGTATTGAGAAAGGTCTGCGCTCCGAAGATCAGCCAGCCGAGACCGCGCTGCACCGACATCAGCATTTCGACCGCGATCAGGATGCGCCAGGCCTGCGCCAGGCCGAGGCGCAGGCCGATCAGGATATAGGGCAATGCGCCGGGCAGAACCACGCGCCGGAACATCTCGCGATCGCGCGCGCCCATCACCTGCGCCGAGCGCAACCAGATCGGCTTGACCGCCTTGACGCCCTTCCAGGTATTGATGATGACGGTAAAGCAGGACGAAACACCGACCAGCAGAATTGTCGGCACATTGCCCAGGCCAAACCACAGCACAAACAGCGGCGCATAGGCGAGACCGGGGATCGGATACAGAAACGTGACGATCGGGAGCAGCGTATCTTCCACCCACTGCCGCCGCCCCATCGCGATCCCCACCGTGACCCCAATGATGGCGGCCAGCAGAAACCCGGCACCGAGGCGGTAAAGCGTAGCCACGGTCGACGCGAGCAGCACACCATTGCCGGCCAGACGCACGAAGGCATCGGCAATGGTGCCAAGACCGGGCACCAGCTTCGGAGGGAAACCACCGTAGTGCACGAGCAGTTCCCATGCCGCCGCGATGACCGCGAAAGTAAGCAGCGGCAGACCGATCGACAGTGCCCGTCTCATCGCGTGTGCGATCAGGCCTTGGCGTGTGCCGCCGACAGCAGGCTGCCGTTGAGCCGTTTGCTCCAGTCCGGCATGGCGGAAATCTTCTTCTGGTCAAGCAGCACTTTCGACTGCGCTTCCAGATAGGATTTCAACTGTGGCCCAAGCTCCGGATTGACGTCGATCTTGGACAACATCAGCTTGATCACCTTGTCAGTCACCGCGAAGCCCTGATCCTTGAAATGCTTGAGCACAATCGCGGTCGCCTGGTCGCGGTGGTCCTGATAGACCTTCACGCTCGCGAGCCAGCCGCGCAGGAACGCCACGACGCCGTCGCGGTTCTGGTCTACCACCGACTTGTTAGCCGCCAGGATGATCGGCTGCAGGTCGTAGTCGCTGTAGTCGGTCAGCACCTTGCCCAGATTTTCGACCTCGGCCACCGAGGGGAACGGCTCGACGCCGGCAAAGGCATCGATCGATCCGGCGGTAAGTGCCGCTACGTGTTGCTGGAACTTGACGTTGATGATCTGGACATCGTCCTTCTTCAGGCCGGCCCTGGGCAGGATCTTGTTCTGGAACACGAAATCGGTGGCGGATCCGAGCTGCGAGCCGACCTTCTTGCCTTTCAGATCCTTGACCGACTTGATGCCGGATTTCACGCCGGCGACGACCGCGAGCGTCTTGGCGCCGTAGAGTGCGAGCCCGATCGCCTCGAGTTCGCCCTTGGCGGCGCCGATGATGAAGGGCGTGGCGCCGATCACACCGACGTCGATGCGGCCCGAGATCATGGCGTTGCGCGTCGTCTTGCCGCTGTCGAATTTGAATATCTCGACATTGGCGCCGGCTTTCTTGAACAGGTCCTCGGCCTCCGCGATCATGCCGATGGTGCCCCATGACGTGTTCTGGAAGCCGAACCTGATCGGTGCCATTGCCGCATGGGCGCGCATGCCTGCAGGCAATGTTGCCGCGGCGAGCGCGCCGCCGGCGATGGTCAGAAAGTCGCGTCGTGGCAGAGTGAATGTGGTCATTGTTTCCTCCGGTTTTTGCAGTGAACCTTTCTCTTACAGTCGAACGCCGTTGCCTTGCTCCCACAGCCGGGCCACTTCGGTGTGATCGGCACCACCGCCGAACTCGGCCTCGGCCTTGCCCCAGATTTCACAGACGCGATCGGCGAGCGGGGTCATGGCACCGATCGAATGGCCGAATTTCGCGGCGATCGACACGTCCTTGGCGATCAGGCCAAGCGCCATGCCGGTCGCGAATTTGTGGGTAAGCACCTGCGGGATCACTTTCTTCTCCAGCGGATGCTGGCGGCCGGCGCACATATGCACCATGGCGTCCGCCATGATTTTGCTGTCGAGGCCGAACTTGCGGCCGATGGCGAGCGCCTCGATCAGGTTCACCAGCGCGCCGGCATTGACGTAATTGGCAAGCGCCTTCAGCGCATGGCCGGAACCGGGGCCGCCACAGCGGAAAACCTGCCGGCCAATTGCGGTCAGCACCGGCATACAGCGATCGATGTCTTCGTCGCTGCCGCCCGCCATCACGTCGAGCGTGGCATCCCTGGCGAAGACGACGCCGCCCATCACCGGTGCGTCGACATAGGCGATCTTGCGCTTGGCCAATTCTGCACCGATCTCTTTTGTTGCGCGCGGATCGGACGTTCCCATATCGATGATGGTCGCGCCCGGCGCCAGCCCCGCGGCCAGCCCGTCGGGACCAAGCACAACTTCGCGCACCGCCGAGTCGTCCGGCAGCATGGTAATTGCGATATCCGCATCGCGCGCGGCATCGGCCGGCGTCGCGGCGGCACGACCGCCGTGCTTTGCAGCAAAAGCGGACACAGCGTCCGAACGGCGATCGAACAACATCAGCCCAAAACCCCTGGTGGCCAGATGCACCGCCATTGGCACGCCCATGTTGCCGAGTCCGACGAAGGCAATGGTTTTGATCGGTTTCACGGCATCCCCATCAGTGTGAACGCAGGTGACGCATGATTTCGCGCTGTGTCTCGACGAAAGATTCGCTCAAGGGATCGCGCGGCCGCGGCAGGTCGAGTCTCAACTCGGCCTTGACGGTCCCCGGATGCGCATTGAGCACGATAACCTTGTCGCCAAGGAAAACCGCCTCGGCGACATTGTGCGTGATGTAGACGATGGTCTTCTTGGTCTTCCGCCAGATGTCCGTCAGCAGCAGCTGCATGTCATCGCGTGTCATCGCATCGAGCGCGGCGAACGGTTCGTCCATCAACAAGACCTGCGGATTATAGGCAAGCGACCGCGCGATCGCGACGCGTTGCTGCATGCCGCCGGAAAGCTGGTGTGGAAAGACGTCTATGAATTTCTCCAGGCCGACCAGGCGAAGGAATTCGAGCGCGGTCTTTTTGCGCGTGACCTTGTCGATGCCGCGCATCTCCAGGCCAAATTCGACATTGTGGCGCGCAGTGCGCCACGGGAACAATTGTGAGAAATCCTGAAACACGACGCCGCGGTTCTGCCTGTTGTCGTCGAGTGCAACATCGCCGATGCGGATTTCGCCGCTGGTTGGCCTCAGCAGGCCGGCGAGAATGTTGAGGATGGTGGTCTTGCCGCAGCCGCTCGGGCCGAGCAGACAAAGGAACTCGGACGGCTGCACCGAAAAATTGATGTCCTTGATCGCCAATACGCGACCGTTGTCGACCGTGTATTCGAAGCTGACATTCTTTACTTCTATCTGGTCGGCCACGGAGTTCATCGGTTCGATCATTCGCCTCCCGTGCCGGTGACGCTGGTACCGCCGCAAACAAAGATCGATTGGCCGGTGATGAAGCCGCTTTCGCGTTCGAGCAGGAACATCACCGTATGCGCCACGTCCTGCGGCGTTCCGAGGCGCTTGACCAGGATCTTGTCGATCACGGTCTGCCGCTTCACCGAGCCATGCGGATGACCGCGGTTGAAATGTGCTGTCTCCACCGGTCCGGGCATGACCGAATTGACCGTGATGCCGTCGGCGCCGGTCTCGATCGCCACAACGCGGGTCATGCCTTCGAGACCGGCCTTGGCGCTTGCATATACAATGCGTTCTGATTTGCCGAGGATCGCGCGCGAGGAAATATTGACGATGCGGCCGAATTTGGCGCGCCGCATGCCGGGAACGAAGCTCTGGATCAGCACCATGGCCGCGCCGAGCGTGATGGTGGTGACGTAATTGAGTTCCTCGACCGTCGCTTTTTCCAACGGGTTTGGTGCGTTCTCGCCGGCGTTGTTGACGAGGTAGCGCACCGGGAATTCGGCGGCGACATCATTGGCAACCTTTCGCGTTGCCTTCAGATCTGTCAGGTCGATCGGTCGGAAATGCAGGTTCTGGTGCTTCAGCTTCGGCGGCGAGCGTTGCAGCGTCACCACCGGCACGCCGCGCTCGAGCAGGCCGGCGGCAATGGCTTCGCCGATGCCGGAGCTGGCACCCGTAACCACTGCTGTTTCCGCCGCTGCCATGCGATGCACTCGCTCTCGCGGTTCAAAGGTAGTCGATGATCTTCCAGCTTCCGGGTTGTGCGTTGACCACGTTTTTCGTCGGTCCGCCCGGGCGGCGGTCGGCGTAGATCTTGCCTTCCTTCATCACCATCTGGATGTTCTTTTTCTCCTGCAGGCAGGTGATGTCGGCGACCGGATCGCCATTGACCGCCACGATGTCGGCAAGCTTGCCGGTTTCCAGGCTGCCGAGATCCTTGTCGAGCTTGATCGCCTTGGCAGCATTGATGGTCGCAGTCTGCAACGCATGCATCGGCTTCATGCCGAGCTTGACGTAAATCGCGAGTTCCGAGGCGTTGGTTCCCATTTCAGGATCGAAGCCCATGTCGGTGCCCATGGCGATGTTAATTCCGGCCTTGAGCATCTTCTGAAAGGTATCGAAGCAATAGGGCTGCAGCTTCTTCATCTTATCGGTGACGAATTTCGATGTGCCGATCTCCTTGCGGATCTCAATCGCATGATCGGTCCGGTGCGCCAGCGTCGGCGTCATCCAGGTGCCCTTCTCCTTGATCATGCCGATGGTCTCGTCGTCGGAGAACACCATGTGCTCGATGGTGTCGACGCCGGCCTTCAGCGCCATGCGCTGGCCCTGCGGCGTGAAGCAATGCACGGCGCAGAGCTTGTGGAAGGCATGCGCCTCGTCCACCACCGCGTCGAGCTCTTCCTGCGTCATGTTGCGGATGTCGGGCTCTTCCTTGTCGGTACCACCGCCGCCGGTCGTGCAGGTCTTGATCACATCGCAGCCGGCCAGGAGATTGGTGCGCGCAAGCTTGCGCAATTCCCATGGTCCATCCGCCGTCTGGAAGCCGAGCCGGACCGCCGCACGCGGCTGAATCAGCGCCAGATGCGATCCGGTAATGGTGGTGAAGCCCGCCACCAGCATGCGCGGGCCCTCCAGAATGCCCGCATCGAAGGCGTCGCGGATGGCGCACGCCTCCGCGACCAGCAGGCCGCGCTGCGAGTTCAGGCCGAGATCGCGCAGCGTGGTGAAGCCCATGTCGAAGCAGAGCTGGGCGTGGAACACGCCGTACATCTGCTGAAGCTCGGGCGTGATTTCCCACTGCGCCACGCGGTGATTGTGAAATGTGAGGCAGTTGAACATCATCGTGTGCAGATGGATGTCCATCATGCCGGGGAGAAGCGTACAGGCGCCGCAATCGATAACCTCCGCGCCTTGCGGAATCTTGATGCTATCCTTGCTGCCAATGTGTTCGATCCGCTTGCCCTTGAGAACGATGACCGGATCCTTGCGCGCGGCCACGCCGGTGCAATCGATCATGCTGGCGGCGGTAATGTATTTCACCGGGCCGGTTGCGGGCTCGTTTGGTGCCAGTTCTTTCATCGGATCTCTAACTCACTGGTCGTGCTGTCCGCGGCTGCATTTCGCTGCGGCGAAGTGCGGAACAGCTGCATGGTTTCGGCAAAGCGGCGATAGGTCGAAGGATTGATGGTCATGTTGCGCGGCGCGCGCCCGGCGTCGAACGTGAAAGCCGCAAATGTGCGGCGGATGTCTTCGGCATCGATGCCGCGGGTGATGAACACCAGCCGCGAGCGCCGGTCGCCGTCGGGCCAATTGTCCAAAGGCGTCGGCTCGCTGATGATGGTCTGCACCGCCTGGACGGCATAGGGCCGCCCTTCCACATTGACGATGCCCTTGACCCGCAGCAGCGCTGAGCCGCGAACGCCTGCCAAAAGATTCATCCAGAGGACAATGCCTGGCAACGTGATTTCTTCATCGTATGTGAGCGCGAAGGTAGAAATCGCCGGATCGGCCGCGGCCGGCCGCGTGGTAGCGGCATAGGATCGATCGCTGAGCCAGCCGCGTACATCTTCCCCGCGCGCCGAAAGGTCGTAGCCGGTCTCACCGAGAATTGCGTCGGCCTCCACCTCCCCATGAGCGGCGCGCAGTTGCCGCGCGCCGGGATTGATCGACCGAAGCCGCGCGCTCAACGTGTCGGCAACGGCGCGATCGGCGAGGTCTGTCTTGCTGATAATGATGGTATCGGCCACCGCCGCCTGCTTGATCGATTCCGGATGTTGCTTCAATTGCTCGGTGCCATGAACCCCGTCGGCCACTGCGACCACCGTGCGCAATTCGTAAAGCGTTGCGAGGTGACGGTCGGTCAGCAGAATCTGGATGACCGGTACCGGATCGGCGAGGCCGGACAATTCGATCAGCGCAAAATCGAAATCCATGTCGGGATCGCGGTCGCGCCTGGCGTAGAGATCGAGCAGACTGGATGCGATCTCTTCGTGCACATGTCCGCAAAGGCAACCGCTGTCGATCACACGCATGCGGGCGCGCGGTGCCGCCACCAGCACGTGATCGATGCTGACTTTGCCGAATTCGTTGACGACGACCGCAGCGCGCGCGAAGGCGCGCGTCTTGAGCAACCGGTTGACCAGTGTGGTCTTGCCGCTGCCGAGGAATCCGGTGACCAGCAGCACCGGCACGCGCGGCGCAAGCGCCTCACTCCCTGGCACGAAATACCTCCCGAGCAGCCCGCTTCTTTTTTATGTGGCGGGCTAAGGCAATCAGCGTAGGGCCGCGACCAGATAGATCAAGTATATTCTGGTTATCAGCCGAATAGATATTGTCTATGAGGCAGACGCGCCGGATTTCGCCGGAGCCTGCGCAACATATGCAGCCTTGATCATTTCGGCCATGCGCTGCGCGGCGGCCGAGCGTTGGCCGTTTCGCCGCCAGAGGATTCCCACGGACCGTTTTGGTGCCGGTTCGGTCAGGCGCACGACATTGAGGCCGCTGGCGTCGACGATTGCTCCGGCAGACAGCACGCTGGCAAGTCTGGAGTCTCGAATGGTCGCGAGGATAGGCTCGATCGCATTCATTTCCAGCACCACATGCGGCTCAAGGTGCGCGTCGACGAAGAAGCGATCGACGAATTGCCGCGCGCCGAATTCGGGCGTGAGCAGCACCAGCGGCAGCCTGGCAAGCTCACGCATCGGCATCGACTTGCGCCCGACGTGCGAATGCCTGGAGCCGACCACCAGCACCAGTTCCTCGTCAAACAGCCGCTCGGCGACAATCTGGTCGTTGTCGTCCGCAATATAGGCGACCGCGAAATCGAGTTCGGCGTTGAGCAGATCGCGCTCCATGTCGAAGCGCGGCACCAGTCGCGCAGTCACGTGAACTCCGGGATAACGCAAGGCAAACTCGGACAGGATCGGCGGCAGCATGGAATGCGAGAATGAATGAAACACCGCCATGCGCAGCGTACCGCGCATCAGCCCTTCGAGCTCGGAGATGGCAAGCGAACTCGCCTCGATCTCCTTCAGCACGCGCTCGCAATAGGGTTTGAACAGCCGTCCGGCCGCCGTGACCTCGACTTCCCTGGTGCCGCGCTCGAACAGTACGGCACCGATCATCGACTCCAGTTGCTTGATCTGATGCGACAGCGTGGGTTGCGTGACATGCAGCCGCTCTGCCGCACGCGTGAAACTGCGGGTGTCCGCGACGGCGAGAAAATAACGCAGGTGACGCAATTCCATAACTGTCGATCCGCTCTGACCCCGTGAACGCACTTGGCGAAAAGGTTCTACGCGATGCCTGACGGTGTGAAAATCGCATCCCGTATGCCGCCCGGAAGCGTCTTGCCGTCAATGGGTTAGCGGGTGGCTCTGAATGGCAGATGCGCGCCCGCAAGCTTGACAGCATGTCATAGTTGTCCGTATTCATGCAGCACAATGCTGGTTTAACCCAGCAAGGCGATGGGGTTCCGCCTTAAACCGCCCTTTGGGCTGATGACTCCTTTCATCCGTTTGCGGAGGAGAGGAGCTGTGCGTGAAGCCTCCAACTAACCCTGCCGGTCGGTCCGAATGCGTTTGTGCAAAACGCGTGCTTTACGCACGCGTGCCGTTCGCCTGTGGGGTAGGAGCACGCCGGCGACTCAGGTCTAAATCGAGGACATAGGGAGCACGGCTTCAATGGTCACCTATTTATGGATCGCCATCGGAAGTGCGCTGGGCGGGATGGCGCGCTATTGGAGTTCGGATCTGGCGGCGCGCTGGTTTGGCGAGACCTTTCCCTGGGGTACATTTATCGCCAATGTCACCGGTTCGTTCATCATCGGATTTTTTGCCACGCTCACGGGCCCCGACGGCAGGCTCTATGTCGGTTCGCAGGCAAGGCAATTCGTCATGATTGGTTTCTGCGGCGGCTATACGACGTTTTCGTCCTTCAGCCTGCAGACGCTCAATCTGATGAACGACGGCGAGTGGTTCCGCGCCGGCGCCAATATTGGCGGTTCAGTCGCGTGCTGCCTGATCGCAGTCTGGGTCGGCAGCCTGCTCGCCGGCAGCATCAATTCGATGAAGTGGATTTGACCCATGCAGATTCCCCGGGACGCCGTGATGCTCCGCATCTATTTCGGTGAAGACGACAAGTCCGGCAATTTGCCGCTCTACGAAGCCATCGTGCTGAAGGCGCGGGAGATGCATCTTGCCGGCGCAACCATGCTGCGCGGGCATGTCGGTTTCGGCCACTCAAGCCGGATTCACACGACCAAGATTTTGCGCCTGTCGCAGGATTTGCCGATCGTGGTTGAGATCGTCGACTCGCAGGAAAAAATCGACGCCTTCCTGCCGGTGCTGGACGGCATGATGACGAGCGGTCTGATCACGCTCGAAAAAGTACAAGTGCTTCAGTACGGCGCCAACGAACGCGCTGGCAAGACGTAGATCACCCTCTCAAAGGCCGCGGCGACGCGCCGGGCTCTCGAGAATTCTAGGCGTCCTTTTCGCACTTCTTGATGAAGCTGTCTTTTGCCGCGCCGGAAAGCGGCTTGCCGTCCTTGCTGACGGCCTTGTCCTTGCACGCATCTGTCTTGCACTTCTTGATGAAGCTGGTCTTGGCGGCTCCGCTCAGTGCCTTGCCGTCTTTTCCGACCGCCATGCTTTCGCAACTGGCTGCCATCGCCGAACCGACAGCGAAAGTCGAGATCAGGACCGCAAGAAATATCCGCTTCATGTTTTCCTCCGTCGCAGGGATTTATGATCCTGGCTCAGATCACAGCATGTCCATTGCGTTCCTTCCACTGCATCGATTCAAATGCATTGCGAGTTTTATCAACTCGCAGTTGTTGCGTATGATGATACCCACTGCGTGTGCCGTTCGGCCGGATGACTTTGAGAGGAAAACGGTGAGGGGTTCAACGCAGCCCGTCAGAGGGTGCTTGTCGTTTCCGCGTTGAAAGTTGGCTTGGCTGACCGCCAAAATGCGACAGCCCGATAATCGTACCAATCAGCAAGAAGAGCAGGATGAGCTTGGAATTTGCAAACATGAGCGCGGCCATGACGTCACTCCCGAGGCGCAGCCCTGCTTCCCCGATGCAGGCCAAAAATACAGAGGGGCGCCATTCGCGGACGTGAAGCGCGTCACATAGACATCATCCCTTTTCGCGCAAATTCCGGTCGTCAAGACTTCAATGATCCATCGTGTTTTACCTCCTGCCCCGCCCTATCGGCGGGGCCTTTTTATTCAGCAGGATGGCGGGGCTGCAAAAAGGATGCATTGCACAATAGTCTTCGATGGCCCTCGAAGGGCCAGGCGCTATTTTCGAATAGCGCCGGTTGTGGAATACTTTAGGTGTTTCGACTGCTCCAGGAACCGACGGAGGTCTGAAGTCTGGTTCGTGAATTCAGGCTGAAATTTGGAGGCCGGGTTGAGCCTTGAAATCGAGGACGTCTTTGCCGAAGCGGTGCCGGATCGCTACGCGCTGCACACCCGCTATCTCAACGAACAGATGGTCCGGGTTCTCAAGACGATCGGGTTTGACCGGGCGTATCAGCGTGGCAAGGGCCAATATCTCTACGACGCCCGCGGCCAGCAATACCTCGACCTTCTGAGCGGATGGGGCGTGTTTGCACTCGGCCGCAATCACCCGGTCGTGCGCGAAAGACTGAAGACGGTTCTCGACAGCGATCTTCCAAATCTCGTGCAGATGGATGTGTCGGAACTTGCCGGCGTTCTGGCCGAGCGCTTGTTGAGCTACGTACCGCACCTGGACAAGGTATTCTTTGCCAATTCCGGCAGTGAATCCGTGGAGGCCGCTCTTAAATTCGCCCGCGCCGCAACCGGTCGTGACGGAATTGTCTACTGCAGTCACGCATTCCACGGACTGACCTACGGCTCGCTGTCGGTCAACGGCGACAACATCTTCCGCGAGGGCTTTGGTTCGCTGTTGCCGGGATGCATCGAAGTGCCCTTCAACGATATCGCTGCGCTGGAACAGGCATTGGCCTCGAAGACAATTGCGGCATTCATCGTCGAACCGATCCAGGGCAAGGGTGTTACCATTCCGGCGGACGACTACCTCCGGTCAGCGTTCGATCTCTGCCGCAAGTACGGCGCTTTGTTCATCGCCGACGAAGTTCAAACCGGGCTGGGGCGAACCGGGCGCTTTCTCGCCTGCGAACACTGGGGCATCGAACCCGACATCGTCCTGTTGGCCAAATCGCTTTCCGGCGGCCATATCCCTGTGGGCGCCTTGCTGACGCGCAAATGGATATTCGACAAGGTCTTCGATCGGATGGACCGCGCCGTCGTGCACGGCTCGACGTTTTCCAAGAACGACCTGGCCATGGCGGCCGGACTTGCCACACTTGAGGTTATGGAATCCGAAGGCCTGATACAGAATGCGGATCGGATAGGTGCGCGTCTTCTCGCCGCATTCGAGCGGATGAAACAGGATCACGAACTGGTCAAGGACGTGCGCGGAAAAGGCCTGATGATCGGCATTGAATTCGGCGCGCCGCGTTCACTTGCGCTCAAGGCATCCTGGAATCTGCTCGAGACGGCCAACAGCGGGCTATTCTGCCAGTTGATCGTCATTCCGCTGTTGAAGGACCACAGGATTCTGACGCAGGTCGCGGGCCACGGCAACCATACGATCAAGCTCCTGCCCCCTCTGATCATTTCGGACAAAGACTGCGATTGGATCGAGCACTCATTCGAGGCGGTCATTGCGGATGCGCATCGCGTTCCGGGCGCAATCTGGTCGCTTGGAAAGACCTTGATCGAGAACGCAACGCGTAGCCGGGCCAGCCGCTAGGAACTTGCCAGCTCAGACCAGGGCCTTGCGAATCCGCGCGCTCAACAAATCGATGAAAATCACGGTAACGACGACAATGATGATCTGGGCGGCCGTATCGGCATAGTGGAAGCTCCTGATGCTCTCATAGAGCGTCTGCCCGATTCCCCCGGCACCAACGATCCCCAGAGTCGTCGCGGAGCGCACATTGGTCTCTAGCCGATAAAGCGTAAACGAGCTCCATAACGGCATCACCTGCGGGATCACGCCGAAGATGACCTCCTGCACGCGCACGGCGCCTGTGACGCGTATGCCTTCGACCGGCCGAGGATCGATGGCTTCGACTGCTTCCGAAAACAGCTTGGCAAAAATACCGAGATTGTGGACGAACAATGCCATGACGCCTGCAAATGGCCCAAGGCCGACCGCCACGACAAACAACAGTGCGAATACGATTTCGTTGATGGCGCGGCAGGAGTCCATCAAACGACGGACGGGTTGCACGATCCACTGGGGGCTGACGTTTGAGGCGCACAGAATTGAAAAGGGTATGCCGAAGACAACAGCGAGAGCGGTACCCCAAATGGCGATCTGGATCGTGACCACCATATCGCGGAGATATGAATCCCAATCGTGAAAATTGGGATGGAGAAATGCCTGGCCGAACTCGGCCATATTGCGCCAGTCGGAATACAAAGACGACGCACGGAACATCTCGGCCGCGTTCCAGCTCCACGCCAACAACCCGAACACGGCCGCCCAGGCCAGCCACCCGCGCAGCCGCCGCGCCAGCGGGTATTGCGGGATCGCGGTCTCCGGCGATGCCAGGTGTACCGGTCGGGAGTGGGCGAAGGCGTCGGTCATTGCTGAATGCATGGGAAGGGCGCCAGGCCGTCAAACCTGGCGCCCCTCGATTGCGTCAGTTGGTCGGCGCATTCGCGGACATCGCCGCAAACTCGCTGATCAGCTTCTTGAGATCATCCTGTTTGCCGGCCTTGTCAGCCTCGATGAACAGCGCAATCTGCTTCTTGAATGGGCCCTTATCAGCCTTTTCGGTCTGCGCCTGATATTTCTTGATGTCGGTCTGCAGCGGCGCGATCTTGGCGGATTTCTCGTCGGCCGAAAGTTTGCTGTCACCCTTGATCTTCATGATTGCCTTGTTGGCTTCGAGAATACGGATCGGCAGCAGCTGATTGTCGTTGGTTGGATTGAGCGGCGCCCATTGCAAGCCGGCCAAAATTTTCCGGGCTACGGCGATCTCGTCGGGCGTGCCAATGCGGCCATAGCTCATAAGCCAAGAATAGAGCCTCGTCTTGGTTTCCGACGCCAGATCCTTGCGCCAGACCAGCGGATCGCTCGGGATCAGCGGAGAGGTCCAGATGACGCGGATGTTCTTGCGGGCTTCAGGGGCGGTTAGTTCCAGACGGCGCAGGTTTTCACTGTTGTTGGTCGCGACCATGACCTGTTTGTTCGCTACTGCCATCCCGTTCGCCTCATGCGAGGCGTTGCGCACTGTCTTGAAGCACTGCTTCGGATCGATATTCTTTGCGGCGAAAATGTAACTGGTCGGAACCAGGAAGCCCGAGGTCGAATTCGGATCGCCGATGCCGAAATCAATCGATTTATCGCACTTAAGTACATCGTCGAGGCTCTTCAGCGGCAAATCCTTGTGAACGATGAGGTGCGACCAATAACCAGGATTTCCTTCCGAATCGACCGATTGCGCAAACAGCTCGCCTCTTGAACGATTCACGGCTTCCATCGCCGATTTGTTGCCGAACCACGCAACTTGCACTTTGCCGAAACGCATGGCTTCGATGACCCCGGCATAGTCCGAAGCGTAGAATCCGTTCACATTGAAGCCGGTGCCTTTCGCCATTGCAGCGAGATACGGCTCCCATACCGTCTTCAGGTTGGTGCTTGCTTCGGTGGCAATGATGCCGAAATTGATTTCCGTCTGAGTTTCGGCGCGAGCAACTTTCGCCGTAACGCCCGCTGCCACGGCCAAGGCCGTGCCGATCAGGAATAGCTTACGCATGTCGCCTTCTCCTGTTTTTGCGTGTTAAATTTCCAGTGACGCAAACTCGACACAGCCGCCGCGGTTACGCGGACAGCCGTTCGATTTCCGAAAATGGCTGTTTTGCCGCTTGGACAGACTTGTCCTGCTGTGCAACCCACGCCGGGACCGTAGGCAGATCGTCGCTACCGTTTCTGGCCGCCGGCTCTCTCTCTTCAAACGAGGGCAAAAACAGCTCCTCGCTTTCCGCACCGTAAATCTGACCGAGGAAAGGTGCCGTAAGCGCACTCGACGGCCCGTCATAGACAATCTTGCCGGCGTTCAACGCAATCGTTCGCGAACAGTATTTCAACGCATATTCCACCTGGTGCAGGGATATGAAGATCGTCAGGCCGTCATTGCGGTTCATGTCGGCCAGCAAATCCATCACCCGGCGCGCCGACGCGGGATCAAGCGACGCGATCGGCTCGTCAGCGATCAGAAGCTCGGCGCCCTGGACCAATGAGCGCGCGATGGCCGCGCGCTGTTGCTGTCCGCCGGATAGTTCGCTCGCCCGCCTGAGTGCATGCTCGGCAATGCCGACGCGCGCCAAGGCCTGCATGGCCTTGCCTTTGTCGGTAGCGCTAAAATGCCCGAGTGTGCCGCGAATGACCGGCAGCTGCCCGAGCAGACCGAAGCAGACATTCGTCAGCAGGGACAACCGCGGTACCAGATTGAACTGCTGGAAAATGACGCCGATGCGTGCTCGCACGCTGCGGCTGCAGTTTGTCCGCCCACCCAGCTGAATGGGCTCGCCCATGACGGTAATACATCCGCCGCTTCCGTTGTCGCCCTTCCGGGCTCCGTCGATTGCAGTCAGGCCAGCGATGGTGCGTATCAAAGTCGACTTGCCGGAGCCGGACGCTCCGATCAACGCGACCATTTCTCCGCGGCGCAGCGACAAGGTGACATCGTTCAAGACGGGGATGCCGCGTTGAAACGACTTCGAGACACCTCTGGCATCGATAATTGGTTCCGATGGCAAGCGGCACCTCCTGTGTCTGTCACACTCGCTAACAACTCGCTGTGACAGACATGTGAATGTGACGCTCCATTCTTGTCGTTCTCCACATTGTCGATGCGGAGACCCGCGCCATCAGCACGTATAGGCGTAGGGACGGTAAACCGAATGGCCGAGAGCCGCCTCGCGGATGACGCGGAACGCGGAGGACTTTTCGCTCTGTCGTGCGACGACGATCCGGTCCAAGGTCAATAATCTCGCGTCTGCCAACTGCTCAAATTTTTCGCAGAGAAACCGCAGCGCCATCTTTCGATCGTCATGTTCGAGCGACCCGGTCAGAGTCATGTGAAAGCGGAAATCCTCGCAGACATAGGGATAACCCCAGCGTTCGAGGTTCTCGATTTGACGTGGGCTCAGGCCAGCCGAAAGCCGGCGACTGCGGTCCGCTACAGTCATGGGGGCCCGGAATGCGTCGAACTCCTGCGCACAGGCCTGCGCAAGCCGGTCGAGCATTGGACGCCCGGTTTCGGGAACGAGGGCGATGAACGAGTCGATTTCACGCACCGCCAGCGCGCCAACCAGGACCGCCGGCATGTCAGCAGCAAAATCCTGCGCGGCGCGCAAGAGATCGGCCTCTTTCGCGCCCGGGTGCAAACAAAACGGCGCCTTCAACGTTGCATGGAATCCGTAAACGCGCGGCTCGCGCACGAATGCGCGCCAGGACGCGGTATCGACGCCCTGGACCAGGGCAACGTCCTTGCCCGTATGGCAATCGTAGCCCAGCACCGAAGCACCGAACCGATACAGCGCGGAGCCGACGGCCGGCACAAAGTAAATCGCGTAACGCGGGCCCGGCTTCGGCGTCTTCATGGCGCTCCGATCAATTGAACCGACCCGCCTCGGAAAGATGTACGATGCGTCCATTCGCAATCGTCGCAATTGCCTTGGGGCGGTGAATGTCGGCGGCATCGACAAGGATAAGATCTGCGCGGCGCCCGGTTTCGATTACGCCACGATCGCTCAATCCTGCGGCCTTGGCCGGGCGCTCGGAAACGAAGGACCACGCGGTCTCGAGCGGCACGACGGCATCGGCCGCCAGGCGGAAAGCCGCCAGCCTTGGCGCTGGATAGTAGTAGTCCGACGCAAGGATGGTGCAGAAGCCGCGGGCGATCATGTCGGCCGCGCCGATCCAGCCGATATGGCTGCCGCCGCGCACCACATTGGGTGCGCCCAGCACGACGTCATCGCCGGCGGCGGTCGCTTCCTTCGCGGTTTCGATCGTGGTGGGGAATTCCGCCAGACGGCAGTCAAGTCCACGAAACCAGCGGCGCTGCTGCGGGCTCATGTCATCGTGCGACAGCAGCGGCACGGCATTCTCGAAAGCAACGGTGGCAAGCCGGGCAATCGACCGGGGCACTTCATCGGCGTGTGCTCTCAATCGCCCCACCAGCGCCATGAACTCTTCGCGCGAAAGTCCGGCGCGCTCGGCCATTTGCGCCACTTTGCGGGTGCGCGGGGGAGCATCTTCGCCCGGCATATGATCGTTGAAGCCGAGCATGTCGATCCGTTTGCCGGCCAGCCAATCGGACACCTCGGATTCTGCTTCCAGATTGAATGTTTCGTAACGCAGATGAAATCGCGTATCGGCGCCGAGCTGCGGTCGCAACGCTTCAAGTGCGGCCAGGATCGCACGCGCATTGTCGGCGCCGCGCAAGCCGGGCTCCCACGACCAGGTCACCCCATGATACATGGTGGTAATACCGTTGCTCACGGCCTGCCGATCGCTTTCCATCAGCGCAATGTCGATCGGAAATCCGACGCCGGGCCGAGGCATCAGCTGCCGTTCAAACGCGTCGGCATGTATGTCCACTATGCCCGGGAGCACATGAAGGCCGCGCGCATTAAAGCAGCGGCCGTTTGCCCGATCGCTGCCGATAGCGCCGATGATGCCGGCCTCTTCATCGACATCGAGGTCCGCGACAACCAGTTTTCCGTCGACCAGCGCCAATCCGCCCTGAATACGCATGGCAATGCTCAACCCGCCGCGGTGACGGCTGTGCGAAGCGTGGCCGGCGCAGCTGCCTGCGGTTCGTATTTCGCGAGAAATTGGTCGGCGGATAGACCGCGGAAATCGGCCAGAGCGGCATGAAGCCGCTCGTGCGGCCAATGCCACCAGGCCAGCGCCTGCATGCGGGCTGCGATTTCGGGCGGGTAGCGCAGGCGCACAACGCGCGCGGGATTCCCGACCGCGACCGCATAGGCCGGAATGTCCTTGGTCACCACGGTGCCGGCGCCGATCACCGCGCCGGTACCGATGCGCCGCCCCGGCAGTACGATTGCGGCATGGCCGATCCAGACATCGTGGCCGATAAAGACCTTATGAGCACGCCGCCAGGCGAAGAATTCTTCCTCATCGCGTTCGCCATCGAAATACGCGCTGGCGCGGTAACTGAAATGCGACTGGCTCGCTCGATTCATAGGATGATTGCCGGGATTGATCCGGGTCATCGCGGCGATAGAGGAAAATTTCCCGATCCTGGCATGGGCAACGTCGCTGTCGTTGACGACGTAGGAATAGTCGCCGAGCTCGACCTCAAGCAGCTTGGTGCGGGCGCCGACTTCGGTGTAGACGCCGAGCTCGACCGCCGTCAGTTCGGCTGACGGATCGACAAGTGGCACCTTGGACAGTTTCTTGTCAGGCATGCGCGCCCCGGGAGCCTGCGAGGCTCTTCACCGCAACGAAAACCGGATTAAGAAAACGACATGAAGACGACAGTCGGATGACAACCGCGGTCGTCGGGCGCAGCCCGAGACTAGCTTTCGACGATCAAGGCAACCCGATCGGCGGCAAAGCGTCCCCGTGTCGTCAGAATTGGCTCGCCGCGCGCTGTCGTATCTAGACTTTCCACAAATAGAATCGGCCGCTGTACCGACAGATGCAGCCGTCCGGCGTCGACGGCGTCCGCAAAGCCGGCGCTGATCCGGGTCCATTTTCGCCGGTACCCCGCTATTCCGAAGTGCTCCAGCGTGCGCGTAATCGAGCGATACCGGCGGAAGATCTTTGGCGCATCGTAATGGCGCTCGGCGGAGAGCCAGGTGGTTGCAATCGAGATCGGCACGCGGTCGGCAGCGCGGACGATTTCGAGCCGGACGACAGTGTCTCCCTGCTTGAGCCCCAGTCTTTCTGCAATCTCATCGCTGGCAGGCTCGAACCGGCTGCCCTGGAGGCGTCCTTCCGCCTCCTGTCCGGCCGCCGCAACAATTTCCGAGAATCGCGTTCGCTGACCGATCCGGTAGGAGAGCTTGTCGGTCTTCACATAAGTGCCGCTGCCGCGCTCCGTATGCACCAGACCGCGCGCAGCAAGTTCCGCCATCGCGCGGCGCACGGTATGGCGGTTGACCCCGTAGCGCGTCGCAATCTCGGATTCAGCCGGCAGCCGTTCGCCGTTTTCATGCTTGCCGACCAGGATCATCTGCTCGAAATCGTCGGCAATGCAGCGCCATAACGTGATGCCGCGCGCCAGCAGGTGACTCTTGTTCAACGAACCACGCGGCGTTCTTGTGAGCATGGCCGGACCTGTCATCAAAGCGTCACGGGATGCGCGCTATCACTTGTCTACTGAACTAGACAACTTCCCGCAAGCCCGATGTCGATTGTTGGCGATCACATTGTCGACCCACACCCGACCGGTCGCGGCGCACAACGCCACGCCGTCATGGCAGTGCTCGCGCAGGCAGCCACCGAAGACATCGCGCGCGGTCTTTCCGCGATTGCGGACGAAATCGGGTTCGAGGAGCTGCGACCGGCGGAAACCGGTCTTGTCATGTTGCGCGGACGGATCGGGGGCGGCGGCGCGGCGTTCAATGTCGGCGAAGCGACGGTGACGCGCGCGGCGGTCAAGCTGGCCTCAGGCGAGCAAGGTTTCGCCTATGTCCTGGGTCGCGATGCAAGAAAAGCGCGGCTGGCGGCCATTTGCGATGCGCTGTGGCAAGCCGCGGATTTCCGCGATCGATTGGAACAATACGTTTTGGCGCCGCTGCGCAAGGTTCGACAGGAGCGCAGTGACCGGGCGCGGGCACAGACCGCGGCAACGCGCGTCGATTTCTTCACGCTGGTGCGTGGCGAGGACGAGAGATGACGACGAAAAATCTCGACGGCGCCTATGCCAGCCAGACCACGTTCCGCGCGGTGATGGAAGCATTCGCCCGGCCCGGCGAGATCAGAACGCTTCACGGCGTTGCGGCGCCGCCGCCCATGGCGCCGGCACTCGCAGCGCTGGTGCAAAGCCTGATGGATTTTGAAACACCCGTCTGGCTCGACCCCGCGCTCGACAGTGTTCCCGCAGTTGCTGATTGGATTCGTTTCCACACAGGCGCCGTGGTGGTGAGCAAGCCCGACAAGGCTACCTTCGCACTTGTCGGAAATCCGCGCGCCGTCCCGGATTTTGACGCATTTGCACTCGGCAGCGAGGAGTATCCCGACCGCTCGACCACACTGATCGTGCAGATCGAACAATTCGGCGGTCGCGTTTTCACTCTTGAAGGGCCGGGCCTCAAGCACGCGCGCAAGATCTTCGCCGAGCCCTTACCGGACAATTTCGCGCGGCGGCTCGCCGAAAACCACGAGCTGTTTCCTCGTGGAATCGATCTGATGCTGGTTGCCGGCGATAAAGTTGCGGCCCTGCCGCGGTCAATTCATGTGACCGAGCGAGGCTGAAATGTATGTCGCGGTGAAAGGCGGAGAACGCGCCATCGAAAACGCCCACACTTTGCTTGCGGACGTGCGACGCGGCGACAGGGCGGTCCCCGAAATCTCGACGGCGCAAATCGACAATCAGCTGGCCCTCGGTGTCGATCGCGTCATGTGCGAAGGCTCGCTTTTCGACCGCGAGCTGGCGGCCTTGGCGATCAAGCAGGCGCGCGGTGACATGATCGAGGCGATCTTTCTCTTGCGCGCCTACCGCACGACGCTGCCCCGCTTCGGCGCGTCCGAGCCGATCGAGACCGGCAATATGGATATCCGTCGGCGCATCTCGGCGGCATTCAAGGACCTCCCGGGAGGGCAAGTGCTCGGGCCGACGTTCGACTATACCCACCGCCTGCTCGATCACAATCTGGCCGGAGAAGGCGGCGCGCCGGTCGCGCCATCGGCACCTGTTGATCATTCGACATTCCGTTCGGTCGCCGATTTGCTCGGCGACAACGGCCTGATCGAGCGCGAACAAAGCGCTAATTGCGAGCCCTGCGATCTTACGCGCGACCCTCTGTCCTTTCCCGCCCGACGCGATCTGCGATTGCAAAATCTTGCACGCGGCGATGAAGGTTTCCTGCTGGCACTCGGCTATTCGACGCAGCGCGGCTATGGCCGCAATCACCCGTTTGCCGGTGAAATCCGCTTCGGCGAGGTTGAGGTCGAGTTCTTCGCCGAAGACGTCGGCTTTTCGGTGCCGCTCGGCAGCATCGCGGTCACCGAATGCCAGATGATCAACCAGTTCACAGGCAATGCCACCGAGGCGCCGCGGTTTACGCGGGGTTACGGCCTCGTCTTCGGCCAGAGCGAACGCAAGGCCATGGCAATGGCACTTGTCGACCGCGCCCTGCGGGCGCGCGAGCTGGGCGAAGAAACCGGCGCACCGGCGCAAGATGAGGAATTCGTACTCAGCCACTCAGACAATGTGCAGGCGACCGGGTTTGTCGAGCATTTGAAGCTCCCGCACTACGTGGATTTTCAGGCCGAGCTCGGACTTCTGCGCCAGCTGCGTGCGGAATTTTTCGCGCGTGAGTGCGAAAATCAAACTGATGCGCCGATGCAGGATGCAGCCGAATGACCGCGCCCCGCTACAACTTCGCCTATCTCGACGAACAGACCAAGCGGATGATCCGACGCGCCATTCTCAAGGCGATTGCGATACCCGGCTATCAGGTCCCCTTCGCCAGCCGCGAAATGCCGATGCCCTACGGCTGGGGTACCGGCGGCGTGCAGGTCACCGCCTCCATCCTCGGGCCGCATGATGTCCTCAAGGTGATCGACCAGGGTTCGGATGACACCACCAACGCGGTATCGATCCGGAATTTCTTCATCAAGACCGCGGGCGTGCGCACCACCACGTCGGCGCCGGAAGCGACCGTAATCCAGACCCGTCACCGTATTCCGGAACGCCAGCTGACCGAGGACCAGGTTCTGGTTTTTCAGGTTCCGATTCCCGAGCCTCTGCGTTTCCTCGAGCCGCGCGAAACCGAAACACGCCGCATGCATGCATTGTCCGAATACGGATTGATGCATGTGAAGCTTTACGAAGACATCGCGCGGCACGGCCACATCGCAACGACATATGCATATCCGGTCAAGGTCGACGGGCGCTATGTCATGGACCCCTCGCCTATTCCGAAATTCGACAATCCGAAGCTGAACGACTGCGCGGCGCTGCAATTGTTCGGAGCCGGCCGCGAGAAGCGTATCTATGCCATCCCGCCTTACACGCGCGTCGTGTCGCTCGATTTCGAGGACCATCCATTCGAACCTTACAGGCACAACGCGGCCTGCGAACTGTGCGGCGCTGCCGACAGCTATCTTGACGAGGTTATCACCGACGATGCGGGCCACCGGATGTTCGTCTGTTCGGACACCGACTACTGCGAAACGCGCCGTGCAATCGACTGCACAGAACCATCGCCCCGTGCTGAAGCGGAGCCGGTCCATGATTGACGCCGCAACCGTCCGCATTCGCAAGGCCGAAATCGCCGACTTGCCGGGGGTACTGGCACTCTATGCGCAGCCTGACCTCGATGATGGCAATGTGCTGCCGCTGCGCGATGCCGAGCGTATCCTTTCGCGATTCAAGACCTATCCCGACTATACTCTCTTTGTCGCCGAACAGGCGAGCCGGATTGTCGGCAGCTTCGCGCTGTTGATCATGGATAATCTCGGTCACCTCGGAGCACCGTCTGCCATAGTCGAAGATGTAGTGGTCGATCCCGCGCTGCACGGCAGCGGCATCGGGCGGCAGATGATGCGTTTTGCCGCCACGCGGGCGCGAGAAAAGCACTGCTACAAGCTCGTGCTTTCCTCGAATGCCAGGCGCGAACGCGCGCACGCGTTCTACGAGTCGCTCGGCTTCGAGCGGCACGGCTACAGCTTCCGCCTCGCGCCCGAGGAGGTGGTAGCTTGAGTCCAGGCAACAGCGAAAATCCCCTCCTCGCCACCGAATGCCTGACGAAATGGTACGGGCATCGCCTCGGTTGCCGCGATGTTTCATTCGAGCTTTACGAAGGCGAAGTCATGGCGGTGGTCGGCAAGTCCGGGTCCGGAAAGACCACGCTGCTTCAATTGCTGTCGGCCCAGATTGAACCGAGCGCCGGCAAAATCCTTTATCGCTTCCGCGACGGGAGCACCGCGGACCTTTGGTGCGTCAGCGAACCGATGCGGCGTTTCCTGTTTCGGACAGACTGGGGCTATGTGCATCAGGACCCGCAGCTCGGGCTTCGCATGGGCGTGTCTGCGGGCGGCAATGTCGGCGAGCGGCTGATGGCAGTCGGCTGGCGCAACTATTCGGCCATTCGAACCGCCGCCTCCGACTGGCTTGGCCGGGTGGAGATTTCGGAAAGTCGCATCGACGATACGCCGCGCGTCTATTCCGGCGGCATGCGGCAACGACTGCAGATCGCGCGAAATCTGGTAACGGCGCCACGACTGCTTTTCATGGACGAGCCCACTGGCGGGCTGGACGTCTCGGTGCAGGCGCGCCTGCTCGATCTCCTGCGGCGGATCGTATCGGAAATGCGCATTGCGGCCGTCATCGTGACCCACGACCTGGCTGTCGCACGGCTGTTATCAAACCAAATCATGGTGATGAGAGCCGGTGAGGTGATCGAACAGGGTTTGACCGACCAGGTACTGGACGACCCGCACGAGCCCTATACCCAGTTGCTCGTCTCCTCAATTCTGCCGGCGTGAGGCCCGTCATGGTGGCACTCGAACTCGCAGGCGTCGCAAAGACCTTCACCATGCATCTGCAAGGGGGCCTGCGGCTGCCGGTATTGCGCGGCGTCAGCTTCCGCGTCGAACCGGGCCAATGTATCGCGCTCGCCGGTCCGTCCGGCGCCGGAAAGTCATCGATTCTCAAGCTGATCTACGGCAATTACCGCTGTGACGCGGGCCAAATCCTGGTTCGCGACAACGCTGATGTCGTCGATATCGCTGCGGCCCCGCCACGCCGGATCCTGTCTGTCCGCCAGCGCGCACTCGGATACGTGACGCAGTTCCTGCGCGCTGTCCCGCGGGTATCGGCGCTCGATATCGTCGCCGAGCCGCTGGTGATGAAATCGGTGCCGCGCGAGACCGCCAATGCCGGCGCTGCAGCAATGCTCGCGCGTTTCAACGTGCCGGAGCGGCTCTGGAGCCTGCCGCCGGCAACGTTTTCCGGGGGCGAACAGCAACGCATCAACCTGGCGCGCGGGCTTTTGCCGCAACATCCGATCCTGCTCCTCGACGAGCCGACCGCTTCACTCGACAGCAGAAATCGCGCCGTCGTGATTGAGCTTGTGCGCGAACGCAAGCAACAAGGCGCTGCCATCGTAGCAATCGTACATGACGATGACGTGCGCGAGGCAATCGCCGACGCGGTTGTCGACGTTGGTCAATTCGCAGCGGCGGCGTAGCGGTCATGTCCGAAACCCGCGAAACTATCCTTGAAAATGCCCGCATCGTCCTCGCCGACCGGATCATCGAATACGGCTACGTCGCCATCCAGAATGGTCTGACTGCTGAAATCGGCGAAGGTGATGCTCCCGGGCACGGAATTGATCTTGGCGGCGACTACCTGCTGCCCGGCCTGGTGGAACTGCATACCGATCACCTTGAAGCGCACGTGATGCCGCGACCGAAGGTGCACTGGGACACACTCGCTGCCGTCATTTCCTATGATGCGCAAATCGCCACCAGCGGCATCACCACCGTTCTCGATTCGCTGCGGGTCTGGCGCGAGGAAGGCGCCGAGGAGGTCGATGGCCAGGCAGGCGAGTTGTCAACCGCGATAGAACGCGCGCGCGTGGCCGGGCTGCTTCGCGTCGAGCACTACCTGCATCTCCGATGCGAAGTACCCATGCCCAAGGTCGTCGAGGATGCCGCCCAGGTGATCGAGCGGCCGGAAGTGCGCTTGATGTCGCTGATGGATCACACGCCCGGCCAGCGCCAATTCCGCGATCCGGCAA
Organism: uncultured Alphaproteobacteria bacterium; assembly: GCA_963828695.1. Lineage (GTDB taxonomy): Bacteria > Pseudomonadota > Alphaproteobacteria > Rhizobiales > Xanthobacteraceae > Pseudolabrys. The sequence continues at coordinate 2,569,505 of CAWHFS010000002.1, forward strand.
AGCTGCGCGAGTACTACCGCGGCAAGAGCGGCGGCATGACCGATAGCGAACTTGATGTCCTTTTTGCGCGCAGGATCGACAACCACGCAAACCACGCCGCCCGGAATTACCGAGGCTTGCTGGGACTGGCGGCCGCGCGCCGGATACCGCTGGCAAGTCACGACGACACCACGATCGAACATGTCGAGCAGGCAGTCCACGATCGTGTCGCGATCGCCGAATTTCCGACGACCATGGAGGCGGCATCCGCGCTGCACGATTCAGGCGTTAAGGTTCTGATGGGTGCGCCAAATCTTATTCGTGGCGGTTCGCATTCCGGCAATATCGCATCCGCCGAGCTTGCGCGCGCCGGCATGCTCGACATTCTGTCGTCGGATTACGTGCCGTCGAGCCTGCTGATTGCGGCGCTTCGCCTTCCGGAACTGGTGGAAAACTATGATCTGCCGGCGGCAATTCGAACCGTCAGCAAGACACCGGCCGAAGTGGTGGGACTGACCGACCGCGGTGAAATCGCCGCCGGCAAACGTGCCGATCTCATCCGGGTGCATCACGCAAACGGTGCCGCTGTCGTCCGCAGCGTATGGACCGGCGGAAATCGCGTGGCATGATGTCTTTTGCCGAAAAAACGTCCCGGCCGACTCTCATCGGACCCGGCCGGCTCGTCCTGGTCGTCGGCCCCAGCGGGGCCGGAAAGGATACATTGATCGCGGGCGCGAAAGCTGCCTGCGCTGGTGATCGTGGCATCGTGTTTGCCCGCCGCGTCATCACGCGACCGGCTTCCGAATTCGAAGATCACGATACGCTGACGGACGCCGCCTTTGGTGAGGCCGTGAAGGCTGGTGAATTGGCTTTCTGGTGGTCGGCGCATGGATTGAAATATGGCATCCCGTGCGTCGCCGACCACCATATCCGCGCCGGACTTCTCGTTGTTTGCAATGTCTCGCGCGGACTCCTTGCGGAACTTCGAGGGCGTTACGCGCATGTCCATGTGGTTCTGGTCACCGCGCCAGCCGAAATTCTGGCTATGCGGCTGGCAGGCAGATCCCGAAAAACCGATGGTTCGCTACTTGAGCGCGCCAAGCGAAATGCCGAATTCGGCAGCCTGCAGATCGACAATGAGATTGAGAATTCCGGTGCGCCTGAGATTGCCGTCCGGCAACTGTTCGCTGTGATCCACAACCTCACAGCCTCATCGGCGGCGTAGTCGGACCTGATGGCATGGCCTATCGGCGCTGGTAAAGAAACGCATACCACCGGGTCCTGGCTTCATCCGTTTTCCGGGCATTCTGGCGAAATTGATCGACGCAACGCGGCGAGCAAAACTGCTTTCCGGCGTGCCGGTGACGGACAAGCCCGAATGAGCCACCGCATTGTACGCAATGCCGGCGCCGCGATTCAGAGGCCGCCATGGGGACCACGCCGAGAATCCCCAGGCTCAGATAACGGCCCTTCATGGGGCAAATCCTGCTCGCCAGTTTCTATTCAAATTTAGGCGAACGAACATGACGCAGGCGTGACCCTTTCCACTGACTCAGCGGATTCGAGCGGCTTTGGGCGGGCGAATTCCGGCTGCAGCCCCACTGTTGCCCGAGCAGCCGCGTTGGGGCAGAATTCTGATTGAGGCTGGCGAGGTCGTCGGCAATTCGAGCGGTGGAGGCATTTTAACGTTTGAGGTAATGCGATATCTGCTCGGTGGTGTGGGTCCGGGTCGCGACGAAGCTGAATAGTCCAGGTAGCGTGAGCCGATGATCGATTACGTCCCGCTGTTAGCTCGTGCAGTCGCGGCGCTGAATCCCAATACCCGCGAGCAGCGCCATATTATCTACGACCGCGCCCGCAATACCCTGGTCGATAAACTTCGGGCCGGCGATCCGACATTGTCACACACTGACGTGAGAGCGGAACGCGCAAGGCTCGAAGCTGCAATTCTTCGCGTCGAAGCGGATGCCATACGCCGCACTGCCCCGCCGCAGCCGGCGCCGGAAGCCTATGCCGCGCCGGTCGAAGAATATCCGGACCGGCCACCGCTGAAGGACCTTCGCAGCCGGTCGCGCATTTTCGCCGCAGTCCTGGGCACTGTGGCCATTGTTCTCGCCGGCTTTGCGGCTTATTCGCTCTGGCCGCGCATGCTCTCCAGCGCGCGCAGCATCGTGAAGGAACAGCGTGTCAGCACGCCCGCCGAAGAGCCGGCGACCGACACGAGCTATATTTATATGCGGCAACTGGTCTACTACCGGACGAACTATCCGGTTGGCACGATCATCGTCGATAAGCCGCAGACATTTCTCTACGTTGTCCGGCCAAGGCTGTCGGCCCTGCGCTACAGCATCGGTGTCGGCCCCAAATGCGAAGCGCTGGCCGGGCTCTATCACATCGTGCGCAAGGAAGAATGGCCAGAGTGGCATACGGCAGCGCAACAGACGCCAAACGCCCCCGATGACCGGATGAAGAACCCGCTCGGCGCCCGCGCGATTTACCTAGATCAGAACTATCGTATCCATGGCATTGGCGCCCTTGCCGCTGCCGGCCGGCAGGTCCCGCAGCGCTGTATCGCGCTCGTCAACGACGACATCATCGATCTCTATAACCGCGCGACGGTTGAAGGCCGGGTGGTCGTCCTGAATTAGCCGGGCTGCATTGTTACCGCCTGTTTTCCGGCAATGGCCCATGGTCCCGGAGCAAGCTCCCGGAAAGCCCCGTAAATTCGTACCCAAGCGGGTCTTGACTTTTCGGGACTGACGAATTATCAAATTCGTCACTATTCACCTCCAGTGCCGGAACTGCGGCCGCCATGAATACACAGGTCAAGACAAAGCCCGACGATACCCGGGCGCGGATCATGGAGACCGCCGAGGCAATGTTCCGTCGCATTGGCTTCGCCAAGACCGCGGTGGCCGATATCGCCGCCGAGCTTCGTATGTCACCGGCCAATGTTTACCGCTTCTTCCCCAGCAAGTCGGCGATTGTGCAGGCGATCTGCCAGCGCTGTCTCGGCGAGCTGGAGGAAAAGGTCTGGGCTGTGGCGCGCTCGCGCAGCCCGGCATCCCAGCGCCTGGAGCGTCTGGTGCTTGAAGTCCTCGCATATCATAAGGAAAACCTGCTCGAAGAGCAGAAGGTGAACGACATTGTCATGGTTGCCATGGAGGAAAGCTGGGATGCCATCATGGCGCACAAGGAGGTCCAGCGAACCGCCGTCGAGCTTATCCTGCGTGACGGTATCGAGGCCGGCGAATTCGAATCTGTAGATCCTCGCGAAACCTCCGCGCTGTTCATGCAGTCCTACGTGGCTTACTGCCATCCCGTGCTGATCGCCCAGGCCCTGCAGGACGGCCACAACCTCGAGAATGAGGCCCGTGCGCAGATCCGCTTTCTGCTGCGCGCCCTGACCCCTCGGAAGTAACCGCCATGACCCAATCCACCCACGCTTTTGCATGCCCGCAGACTGACGAATTCCTATTTTCGTCACTCATCAGTCAAAATCAAGGCAGCGCTCCGGCATTGCGGTCCGGAAGCGCGCTCGGGATTTCCGCGCTGACACGCATGTTTATACTTGGCGCCGCGCTTGCTCTGGCCGGATGTCAGGCCGAAACGGCGCCGGCTCCTACCTCGCAGCGTCCGGTTCAGGTCCAGCGCGTCACCTTCGAGACCGGCGCCGATGTGCGCGAGTTCGTCGGCGTCGTAAAGGCGCGCTACGAGACCGATCTCGCATTTCGCGTCGGCGGCAAGATCGTCTCGCGTAATGTCAATGTCGGCGACCAGGTAAAAGCCGGCGATGTCATCGCGCAGCTCGACGCACAGGATCTTCAGCTGCGGGTCCAGAGTGCGGAGGCGGAACTCGCAGCGGCGAAATCGACGCGTTTCCAAGCCGCGGCCGACCTGAAGCGATATGCGGCGCTGAAGGAGCGCGGCTTTGCCGCGATCGCCGATTTCGACCGCAAGCAGGCAGCAAACGACGAGGCAGAAGGACGTCTGGAGCGCGCCCGGCGTGCACTCGACCTTGCGCGCAATCAGCTCGACTATGCCGATCTCAAGGCCAGCGCCGACGGTGTGATCACCGCAACGCCGGCCGAGCCCGGACAGGTCGTTGCGGTCGGGCAGGCGGTGGCGCGGCTGGCGCAACGCGGCGAGAAGGAAGCCGTCGTCGCCCTGCCCGAGACCTGGCTTGGCGATGTTCGCACAGCCAAGGCAACGGTCCGCCTGTGGTCGGATCGCGGACGCAGCTTCCAGGCGAAGCTGCGCGAACTCGCGCCTCAGGCGGATCCCGCAACCCGCACCTATACCGCGCGCTTTACGATCCTCGATGCCGACGACACCGTCGCCTTCGGCATGACCGCGACGGTGAGCCTGAAACGCGAGAGCGAGGCACCGGTGGCAAGACTGCCGCTGTCGGCGGTGCTCAATCGCGGCACGGGACCGTCTGTCTATGTGGTGAACGAGCACGACACGCTGGTACGTCGTCCGGTCACGGTTAAATCATTCAACGAGGATGCCGCGCTCGTCACATCGGGTGTGAAGACCGGCGATCGCATCGTCACCCTTGGTGTCCAGAAGCTCGAACCCGGGGTCAAGGTGCGCACAGTCAATGCCCAACCGTAACCACACCAAATTGCAGCGAGCGGCCTATGAAACGCTTCAACCTGTCTGAATGGGCGATCACGCACCGGGCGCTTGTGCTGTTCATGATCCTGCTGATCAGCGCCGCCGGCCTGTTTTCATACTTTAAACTCGGCCGCGCGGAGGACCCGTCCTTCACCATCAAGGTCATGAACATTCAGGTCGGCTGGCCGGGCGCGACCGCGGCTGAATTGCAGACCCAGGTCGTCGACAAGATCGAGAAGAAGCTGCAGGAACTTCCCTATCTCGACCGCGTCACCAGCTATTCGCAGCCGGGCATCGCATTCGTCCAGGTTACCCTTTCGGACACCACGCCGCCGCGCAAGGTCAAGGATCTTTGGTACCAGGTGCGCAAGAAGGTCGGCGACATCCGCGACGATCTGCCGTCAGGGATCAACGGGCCGAGTTTCAATGACGAGTTCGGCGACGTCTATTCGGCGCTCTACATGATTACGGCCGACGGCCTCAGTCCCGCCGAAATCAAGCGAACTGCCGAGGATATTCGCCAGCGGCTGTTGCGGGTCCCCGATGTCAACAAGGTCGATCTCATCGGTGTGCGGCCGGAAAAGATCTTTGTCGAATTCAGTCACGCCAAACTCGCGACGCTCGGCATCACGCCGCAGCAGATCTTTGACAGTGTCGCTCGCCAGAACGCCGTCGTCTCTGGCGGATCGGTCGATACCTCCGCCGACCGTATCCACCTTCGGGTGACCGGTGCCTTCTCGGGCGCGGACGCGATTGCCGCCGTGCCGGTGCAGGCTGATGGCCGCGTGTTCCGCCTCGGCGACATCGCGACCGTTACGCGCGGCTACGAGGACCCGCCGCATTTCATCGTTCGCGAGGGCGGCAAGCCCGCGCTCGGTCTCGGCGTATCGATGCAGGACGGCGCCAACATTCTCACGCTCGGCGAGAACCTCAAGGAGGCCATGAAGGCCGTCACCGCCGAGCTGCCGGTCGGCGTCGAAATCACCCAGGTCGCCGATCAGCCGCACATCGTCGACGATTCGGTTTCGGAATTCCTGGAAACCTTCATCGAGGCGCTCGGCATCGTGCTGCTGGTGAGCTTCCTGACGCTCGGCTGGCGCACGGGTATCGTGGTTGCGCTTTCGGTACCGCTGGTGCTGGCGATCGTATTCATCGTCATGTACGCGGCAGGCCTCGACCTGCACCGCATCACGCTCGGCGCGCTCATCATCGCGCTCGGGCTCCTGGTCGATGACGCCATTATCGCGATCGAAATGATGGTGGTGAAGATGGAACAGGGCTTTGATCGCGCGCGGGCGGCGACATTTGCCTGGACATCGACCGCCTTTCCGATGCTCACCGGCACGCTGGTGACCGCCGCGGGCTTCCTGCCCGTAGGCTTCGCCAGTTCGAGCACCGGCGAATATGCCGGCGGCATATTCTGGGTCGTGGGCCTCGCGCTGATCGCATCCTGGTTCGTGGCGGTGCTGTTCACCCCCTATCTCGGCGTCAAGCTGTTGCCGGATTTTGCCAGGCGTGCCGCCGGAAAGGCCCATCCGGATCCCGAGGCGATCTACGACACGCGTATCTACCGCGCACTGCGCCGCCTGATCGCATTGTGCCTTGCCTGGCGCAAGACTGTGATCGCGCTGACCGTGCTCGTTTTCGGCGCATCGATCGCCGCCTTCGGACTGGTACAGCAGCAATTCTTTCCGACCTCGACGCGCACCGAACTGTTCTTCGAGATGCGGTTGCCGGAAGGCAGCGCGATCGGCGTCACCGATGCGACGGCGAAGAAGGCCGAGCACATGCTCGCGGGAGATCCCGACATCGTGAGCTACACGAGCTATGTCGGCTCGGGCGCGCCGCGCTTCTGGCTCGGTTTGAACCCGGTGCTGCCAAATCCGAATTTTGCGCAGATTGTCATTGTGACGAAGGATCTCAAGGCGCGCGAGCGGGTCAAGGCACGGCTCGAGAGTGAACTGGCCAACGGCGCGTTGCCGGAGGCGCGCACACGTGTCGACCGGTTCATTTTCGGTCCTCCGGTCGGCTATCCGGTCCAGTTCCGCGTGATCGGTCCGGACCCGCTGAAGGTCCGCACGATTGCCAACGACGTCCGTCAGGTGATGGAGCAGAACCCCAAGCTCGTCGATCCGCATCCGGACTGGGGCGAACAGGTCAAATCAATCCGCCTCGAGGTCGATCAGGATCGTGCGCGTGCGCTCGGACTGACGCCGCAGGACGTCGCGCAGACATTGCAGACGCTGCTTTCCGGTCTCACCGTGACGCAATACCGCGAAGGCATCGAGTCGATCGACGTAGTCGCGCGCGCCATCCCCGCCGAGCGGCTCGATCTCGACCGGCTGCCCAGCCTGACCATTGCCACGCGCAACGGCGTGGCTGTGCCGCTGTCACAGATCGCACGTCTTAAATATACGTATGAGGAACCGATCTTGTGGCGGCGCAATCGCGACCTCGTGCTGACCGTACGCGCCGACATTGTCGACGGCGTCCAGGCGCCCGACGTCAGCAATGAGGTGCTGCCGAAGCTTCAGAACATCAAGGACAGTCTGCCGTACGGCTATCGCATCGAGACCGGCGGCGCGATCGAGGAAAGCGTCAAGGCAAATGCGTCGCTGGCCGCGGTCTTTCCGGTCATGGCGGTCGCCATGCTGGCGATCCTGATGATTCAGCTGCAGAGCTTCTCGCGTCTCGCCCTTGTGTTTGCGACCGCGCCGCTCGGCATTGTCGGCGCGACCGGCGCGCTCCTCGTGTCCAACCGGCCGTTCGGCTTCGTCGCGCTGCTCGGCATCATCGCGCTCGCGGGCATGATCATGCGCAACACCGTGATTCTGGTCGACCAGATCGAGCACGATATCGCGGCAGGTCATGGCCGCTATCGCGCCATCATTGACGCCACGGTGCGTCGTGCCCGACCGGTCGTGTTGACCGCGCTCGCCGCCATCCTCGGCATGATCCCGCTCGCACGCAGCGTGTTCTGGGGGCCAATGGCGATTGCCATCATGGGCGGCCTGTTTGTTGCCACCATCCTCACGCTGCTGGTCGTGCCGGCGCTCTATGCCCTGTGGTTCCGCGTGCAAATCGACGAACCGGTCGAGGCATCATCGATTCAGGCCAATGCGAATGAAGATCTGGAATGGGCGGAAGGCCCGGTCCCGATTGCCGCGGAATAAAAGGAAGCATGCATGATGATATTTACGGAAATCGGCCGATGCATCAGCCATCAAAAGAGTTGGGTCCGCCACGAACCGACGATCGCGGAAATCCTGTCGGATCCCATCGTGATAGCGGTCATGAAAGCCGATCGCGTCGATTCCGCGGCGCTTGAAGCGAAATTGGCCGGCATTGCCCAAAGCCCGGCGGCGTCTGCGCAAGGTGGTCGCAATGGCTGTCGCTTTTAGCCCTTTTGCCGGGCCTTGACCTGGTCGAATTGTGCAAGCGCTTGTTCAAATTTGTCGTCGAAGAGCCACATCGCATCAAGAATCTCGCGGAAGGTGGCCGGCGTCTTCGCCCTGTCGACGCCCTGGCTGGTCCAGGAGTTATTTCGGGAAATTCGGAAATGATAACGGCGGCATTCGCCGCACCGCTATATGGTCTACCTTGGGCGCCGACGTTTTGGTTCTGTCGCCAGCATCCACGTCACGGTTGCGACATCGGCGCATACCAGCAACAGAGCCGCCGCGATCGCCATGACACTACCGTGGCTCTTGATCAACATGCCGAGCACGATCAGCAATGGGACAATGGCAAAATAACAAGCGATGAAGATCGTCTGGGAACGGTCGTAGGCGGACGGTTTCGCTTTCAGGGCTCTTGCAGTCATCGTCGATTTCCTGCCGACGTCACCTCAAGCTGTTCAAAAGCTTAGGTGCGCAAATATATTCTTGCGCTTAAATGGTCGATTACATTTTTATCGAATCTGAATAGCGACAAATTCGGGCTATCTCGTTGATTCATCACGATAGCCCTACGAAAGCCGCCTCCTGACCGAGCGTGTCACGCTCGCTTGTGATGATAACGCGGACTGTCCATGTACCGCCTTGCGCGAGCTCCATGACGTCGACCTGCCAGGAGCGCGCGGCAACGCGTGCAATCGGTTGCTGATTGGATGCGGGCGGATCGAGCGCAAGCGTAACGACTTTCGCGGGGTATTGCGTGCGGTCCACACGCAAAACACGAATGGTGGTGTTGACCTTGTCGGCGCGGCCGGGATTGAAGTCGTTCTGCAACAGAACTTCCTGCGCGGTGCCGCGCTTGATCTTCTGCAGGGGTGCGAAGCATTCGAGCCTGGAAGCCGCCGCAAATTTTTGCGTTGTATTTTCGGACGCGCAAATCGACCTTCCAGGAACCCTATAAACGAAAGTGGCATTGACGAAGGCGCGCTCAAGGTTGGGAATGGTGCTCGTGACCAATGTTTGATGGACGTATTTCGCGTCGTGCACGGAATGCGGGAAATTGACTATTCAATTGCGAAGAAAGGAGAAACGGCGGCACCAAACAGCAAAAATTGACAGGGATAATTTCGAGGGGGCGACTCGAATGAAGGCCCATAGGGAGGAAATCAAAATGTCGAACCCCAAGAACCCTCAATGCCATCCACTCGAGGGCGACATCTCTCGGCGCAAACTGCTGGGTGTCACCGCCGGACTTGCCGGCTCCGCACTCTTCACACCGGCACTATCGATGCCGGCCTTTGCGGTCGGCGTCGGCGATAAGCCGCCGATCGGCACCTGGCCGGCCGGCTCGCAAGGAAGCTCGATCACCATCGGCGCGACCGTGCCGCGCACCGGCGCCTATGCGGTGCAGGGCGAGGACGAGCTCAAGGGCATGCAGCTCGCCGTCGAGCACATCAACGAAGGCCATCCGCTGATCAAGAAGATCGCGCCCAAGGTCACCAAGGGCGTGCTCGGCAAGCAGGTGCAACTGGTGGTCGCTGATAGCGGCGCCAAGCCGAATAATGCGGTGCAGGAACAGCAGCGCTTCATCAACGAGAACAAGATCATCGCCATGACCGGCTCGACCTCGTCGGCGGTCGCGGTCGCGCTGAACAAATTCGCCGAGCGCGAGAAGATCCTCTACCTGGTGGCGATCTCCGGCTCCAACGACACCACCGGCAAGGACTGCGTCCGCTACTCGTTTCGCCAGTGCTTCTACGGCGAGACAGCGGCCAACGCGATCGGCCCGGTGCTGCTCAAGCAGTTCGGCAAGAACAAGAAAGCTGCGTTCATGACGCCGGACTACACCTACGGCCACACCGTGACCAAGTCGGTGAACGACTATCTCTCCAAGAACGGCGGCTGGACCATGGTGACCAACCAGGTGTCCAAGCTGGGCACGCAGGACTTCAGCCAGTTCCTGACCAACATCGCCAACTCAGGCGCCGAGTTCATCATCAATGTGAACTGGGGCCGCGACGCGGTGCTGTCGATCCAGCAGGCCAAGCAGTTCGGCCTCACCCCGAAGATGAAGATGGTCATTCCCTACCAAATCCCCTTCCTCGCCAAGGAAACCGGGCCGGAACTCACCGAAGGCGTCTTCGCCGCCACCGATTTCTGGTGGACGCTGGAGGACAAGTATCCACTGGCCAAGATGTTCGTCGAGGCCTTCAACAAGAAGTACGGTTACCACCCCGAGTGGGGCGCCAATAACGCCTACATGCAATTCGCCATCTGGGCGCGCATGGTCTCCGAGGCCGGCAGCTTCTATCCGCCGGACGTCATCAAGACCTATGAGAAGGGCGAGAAGTTCGACTCCACGGTCGGCGAGGTCCATTTCCGCCCCGAGGATCACCAACTGGTCCGCCCCGTCGTCATCGTCAAGGGCAAGGCGCCCAAGGACATGAAGAACAAGGAGGACTACTGGGAGATCGTCGAAGTGGTGCCGGGCGCACCGCTGATGCAGAAGCCCGATGCCTTCGGCTGCAAGCTCGGCGATTACGTCTGATCACGCAGGCAGGCACCTTCTCCGTCCGCGACGGGCGGAGAAGGGCGTCTGCACGGCTATGGCCGGGCAAAGGGCGCCAACGGGTCCGCGCGAAGCGTGGCCCGATGACAGGCTCCACGCCGTCTTCGCGTTCGATGTCCCGACCATCGTCGTCTGATAGGCTCAGTTTATCTCGCGTAAAACAACAGCGGGCGGCACGTGGTTAATTGGCCAAATTTCGTCTCACAAGCCTTCAACGGGCTGGTGCTCGGCGCCTTGCTGGCGCTGATCTCATCCGGCCTGACCATCATCTACGGCACGCTCGGCGTGCTCAACCTCGCGCATGGCGCGATGTTTATGCTCGGCGGCTACGCCGGCTGGGTCGCCTATAGCTATACCGGTTCATTCATCGTCGCGGTCATTGCCGGCTCGCTTTTCGTCATGCTCGTCGGCGTGGTGATGGAACGCGGGATCATCCGGTATTTCTACAGACGGCCGCACGAGGACCAGCTCCTGGTCACATTCGGCCTTGGCATCGTCTTCGTCGAGTTCGTTCGCTTCTTCTTCGGCAGCCTGTCGAAGACCGTGCAGGCGCCGCCGCCGTTTGTCGGCATACTCAACCTCGGCTTCATGTTCTACCCGACCTACCGGATCGCGGTGCTCGGCATCGTGGCGGTGGCGCTGCTCGCGCTCTACATCGTGCTCTACCGCACCCGTATCGGCATGATCGTTCGCGCCGGGATCGAGGATTCGGTCATGGTCGATGCGCTCGGCATCGATGTCTACAAAGTCTTCATGCTGGTGTTCGGCATCGGCGCGATGGCCGCCGGCTTTGCCGGCATCGTCAATGCGCCGGTCGTCTCGCTCGTGCCTGATGTCGGCGAGGAAATCCTGGTGCAGACCTTCGTCGTCGTCGTGATCGGCGGCGTCGGCTCGTTTCCGGGGGCGGTGCTTGGCGGACTGATCGCCGGCGAGATCATCAGTATCACCTCAATGTTCAACCCAGGTTATTCCTACGTCATGCTGTTCGTTGCGATGACGCTGGTGCTGGTCCTGCGTCCATACGGCCTGCTTGGCACGGCCGGCCGCGAATGAATGCGGTTATCTGATGGTCAGGAAACACCCCCATATTGTCGAGGTGCTGACGGCGGCGGCGCTGATCGCTGCGCCCTTCGTGCTGCCCCATCTCGATTTCGCGCCAGCTACGGTCAATCGTATCCTGGTCTGGGGTCTGTTCGGGATTGGCTTCGATATCCTGTTCGGCTTCACCGGCCTGCTCTCGTTCGGCCAATCCGCCTTCTTCGGTACCGGCGGCATGGTTGCGGCCTATCTGCTCACCATGGCGGGCTTTCCCTACGTCATCCCGGCGCTGTTCATCGGCATGATCGCGGCGGCGGCCATCGGATTCGTGATCGGGCTGATCGCGCTCCGGCGTACCGGCATTTATTTCGCCATGATTACGGTGGCGATCGCGGAGATTTTCTATTTCGTCGAGTTCAACCCGCTCTCGGCGTTCACCGGCGGCGAGAACGGACTGCCCGGCGTGCCGACCCCGGTGCTTTATCTCGGTTTCACTACCATCCAGCTCAATACGGATTCGTCGCTCTATTGGTTTTTGGCCTTCTGTTATTTCGTCGGCATCGTTCTCGCGCTGCGCATCGTGCGCTCGCCGGTCGGCGCCATCCTGAGCGCGATCCGCGACAATCCCTTGCGCGCCGCCGCGGTCGGCCACAATATTCATGGCTACAAGCTCGCCGCCTTTGTCGTCGCCTCCGCGTATGCGGGCTTCGCCGGTGGCCTGCTCGGCGTGATGCAGGGCTTCATGCCGCCCGACGCCTTCACCTTCGACACCTCTGGCCAGCTCGTCATGCAGACCGCGATTGGCGGCGCCGGCACACTGTTCGGGCCGCTGGTGGGCGCCACCGTGTGGCTTTATCTGAGCGACTTCTTCCAGACCACGCTTCACCTCGGCGCCACCTGGAAATTGGTGCTCGGTGTCGTGTTCGTGCTGCTGGTCTGCTTCCTGCGCCGCGGCATCGTCGGCGGCCTGGTCGATCTGGCGAAGCTCGCACGCAAACGCAACGGTCACGAGGCGGTCGAATCCGAGCCGTCCGCCTTTGTGGCCAATATCGGCGGGTCGCCGTCCGATGTTGCCGCCTCGGCAACTCCCGAAGGCGTCGGCGAGGCGATCCTGGAGACGCAGGGGTTGAGCAAGCGCTATGGCGGCGTCGTCGCCAATGACGGTATCGATTTTTCCGTGCGGCGCGGCGAGCTCCGCGGCATTATCGGGCCGAACGGGGCGGGCAAAACCACCTTTTTCAAGATGCTGACCTGCGAAGTGCATCCGACCTCGGGGTTCATCCGGTTCAACGGCGCCGACATCACCGGCTGCGAGGTCACCGAAGTTTGCCAACTGGGCCTGACCAAGAGCTATCAGGTCAATCAGCTGTTCACTCGCCTGACCGTGCGAGAGAACATCACCATTGCGGCGCTGGCCGAGAGGCGCGGGGAATTCCGCCTCGACATGCTGCGTCCGGTGGGAAGCGTGGAGGGTCTTGCCGAACGCGTGTCGCAAACGCTGGCGCTGGTGCATTTGACCGGGCGCGCCGATCTGCCGGTGTCCGAGCTTGCCTACGGCGAGAAGCGGCGGCTGGAGATCGGTCTGGCGCTGGCCACGAGCCCGAGCCTGCTGCTGCTCGACGAGCCGCTCGCCGGCATGAGCCCGCGCGAGCGGGTGGAGACGGTGCAGCTTTTGAAATCGATCCGGCGCGGCCGCACCATGGTGGTGATCGACCATGACATGGACGCGATATTCGAGCTCGCCGAGAGCATCACGGTGCTGCACGAGGGCAAGGTGCTGGTGCAAGGCACGCCGGAGGAGATCAAGGCCAATGCCACCGTCCAGGAAGCCTATCTTGGCGGAGTGCACGCGCCATGAGCCTGCTCGAGGTCAAGACGCTCAACAGCTATTACGGCGACTCGCACATTCTGTTCGACCTGGCGCTGCGGGTGGAGCAGCACGAGGTGGTGGCGCTGCTCGGCCGCAACGGCGCCGGCAAGAGCACGACCCTTAAGAGTCTGATGGGCATGGTCCGCCCGCGCTCCGGTTCGGTCATGTTCGACGGGCAAGAATTGGCCGGCAGGCCGGCGCATTCAATCGCGCGCGCCGGCATGCAACTCGTGCCGGAGGAGCGGCGCATCTTCGGCAGCCTCAATGTCGAGGAGAACATCGTCCTGGCCGGCCTGACCGCACCCAATGCCTGGCCGCTTCAGCGCATCTACGACACCTTCCCGCGGCTGGCCGAGCGCCGCCGCAGCCGCGGCACGGATCTTTCGGGCGGCGAGCAGCAGATGCTTGCAATCGCGCGCGCTCTGGTCCGCGATCCCAAGCTGATCCTGCTGGACGAGCCGTTCGAAGGCCTGGCGCCGGTGATCGTACGCGACTTGATGAAAGCCTGTCGCAGTTTGGTTGAATCCGGTCAGACCATCATTCTGGTAGAGCAAAATCTCGCGGCGACGCTGGCACTGGCCCAACGCGCCTACATCATCAACAACGGCCATATTGTGCACGAAGCATCAACCGGCGAGATCAAGGCCAACCCGGACATTTTGCAACGGCATCTTGGAGTGTAGATAAGCAAAAAGGCAATCGATGCCAATTCCCGTCAGTACCTGAACCCGTCCAATCCGCCGTAGTTCCGGTAATACATACTCCCTTGTTGAGGCGGATAATCCAGCACCTGGTCATTTTCCTTGTTCGATCACGATGGGCGCATCGAGAACGATCGGCGTGTCGCGCTCGCTTGTGATGACAACGCGGACTGTCCAGGTACCGCCTCGCGCGAGCTCCATGGCGTCGACCTGCCAGGAGCCATCGGGCAGGCGCGCGGCAACGCGTGCAATCGATTGCTGGCCGGATGCGGGCGGATCGAGCGCAAGCGTAACGGCTTTGGCGGGATATTGCGTGAGGTCCGGACGCAAAACGCGAATGGTGGCGTTGACCTGGCCGGTACGGCCGGGATCGATGGTGACGTCCGCCATGGCCTCCTCGGTGTGAATGTGGGTGAAGGCGGCGGTGGCCGGGATGTCCGGCGGCCCGACATGCACATGCACGGTCGGCTGCATGGTACCAAGCGCGCCGACAAAGACGATGACACCGAGGCCGAGCCCGGTTTCACCCAGGCTGTTGCGGGTAAGCGCGCGCAAGGCGCCGGGCGCCGCAAGTCTCGGCGTGAGCCAAAAGCGGTTGACTGAGGCAATGCCGACCATCGCGGCAAACAACGCGGCCTTGAGCGCGACCATGCGGCCGTAACCGGTCGCGATCAGATCGCGCGGTTCGCTCAACAGCATCCAGCTGTTGATCAGGCCGCTTGCCAGCAGCGCACCGACGGCAAGCATCCCGAGGACGGAATAACGGGCGGCAACGCGCGCCGCTATGCGGCGCCATTCAGCCTTGCCGTCGCCACGCGCTTGCGCGAAGAGCAGCACGAGTGCGGGCAGGCTGCCAAGCCAGGTGCCGGCGCCAATGAGATGAACAATGTCGGAGGCCAGATGGACCTCGCCGATCGTACCGGGTGCTGCTCCCGCGTGGCCGACAAAAGCGAGCAAGGCGATCAGCGCGGCGGCGGCAACAAGTTGCGCGATCCATTGCGCCCGAGGTGCGGGCCGCGTGACCGGTCCGAGCAACAACAGACCAAGCGTAATCGCCAATCCCAGGCGCGACGTCCATACCAGACCGAAGCGGGTGCCGGTCAGGACCGACCAGGCGCCGCCATGCAGACATACGGCAATCACCGGCGCGCCGTAGATCTCGGCTGCCAACAACGCCAGCCAGCCGCCGCCGGTGAGGATCGCAACGCCGAGCGCAATCCAGGCCATGGCGCGCCATCGCCGCCGCATTGCGGCAACATCCGCGGGCGCACCCGCGCGCAAGACCGGCTCAGCCACCAGCGCCACAAAGCCCACGGTGCCGGCCGCTAGCGCGATCGCTGCAATATGCAGGCTGCGCATGACGATGAGCGGGTCAGTCATTTCCGTTCCGTCCCGCGGCCCTGGGGCGAGGATGCGTCTAGCGGCCGACCGTGAAACTGAAGTTGCCCTGACTGCGATGGGTGTCCACCGATAGAACACGCCAGATGACCTTGTAAGTCCCCGAGCCAAGCGCCTTGAGCGGGACGCGCAACCGGGTTCGGTCACCGCCCACGGTCGCCTTGCCGGCCTGGACGGCGGCGCCTTTGGCGTCGCGCACTTCGATGGTGGAAAAGGCCGGTTCGAGTTTTTCACTGAACCAGAGCACAACCTCCTTTGGCGCGGCGGCGACGATGCCGCCGACAGCAGGCGTTGCGCGCTGGAGATGGGCATGAGCCAAGGCGGTCGCTCCGCACAAAAGCAGAAGTGCCGGAACGGCGACGATGACGACCAGGCGGCGCATGTTACGGCCTCCCTGCAACAATGGCATTGCTGAACAGCAGTTTGCCGATGGTGGTGGGGAAAATATCGTCGCGGTACCAGTGCAATTGCCAGAATACGCCGACTATTACCCGGTCGTCGCAATGAATACTACTGAGCATTCCCGCCTTCTGTCACTGGCGGACATGCGTGAAACGGCCTGCGGCGCATCCGGCGCCGGCACAGGGAATGCGAATGGCGGCGGTTCGCGCGATTGTGCCGCCGCGCAAAACCGCTCATATAGTAGCGCCATGGACGCACCCAACCCTTCGGGAATCCCGACCGCCGCAAGCCGCGAGCCGATCCATATCGGTGCCGTCGGCATGACGGTGCGCGATCTTGATCGCCTCACCTCCTACTACCGCGACCTGCTCGGTTTGACCGTGCAGGAGCGCACCCGGGATGTTGCGAGGCTCGGCGTCGACGGCGTAACCCTGCTTGAGCTCAGTCACAGACCCGATGCCGTGCCGGACGACGCGCGCGAAGCCGGCCTCTACCACACCGCGTTTCTGATGCCGACGCGCGCGGATCTCGCGCGCTGGATCTTGCATGTCGCGAAGAACCGCGTGCCCATCACCGGCGCCTCCGATCATGATGTGAGCGAAGCGATCTACCTTGACGACCCGGAAGGCAACGGTGTCGAAGTCTATTTCGACCGGCCGCGCGAGGCGTGGCGCCGCGACGACGGCATGATTTTCCAGAAAACCGACCCGCTCGATATCGACGCGATCATCGGCGAGACCGACCCTGAGACCGCGACTTATCAGGGCGCGCCGGGCGGACTGCGCGTCGGTCACATCCATCTGCGCGTCGGCAACATTGCCAGGGCGGAGGCGTTTTATTGCGGCGCGCTCGGTCTCGATGTGACTCGCCGCCGTGGCGGAGCCACCTTCGTATCCACGGGCGGCTACCACCATCACGTGGCGTTCAACATCTGGCACAGTGATGGCGCGGGCACACGCAACGCAAAACGGGCGGGCCTCGATTGGTTCGCAATGGAAATCAACGATCCAGCGACACTGGACGGCCTGAAAGAGCGACTTGGCGCGACTGGCGCAACAATCGACGAAATTCCAGGCGGCTTCGCCGCGATGGATCCCTGGGGCACCCGCATCCGTTTCACCATCGTGCCTTGAATGTCGCGCGCACCAATTTGCCCCGATGCGTAGCGGTTGCTGATCGACCACCGGGCCGCCATGCCTGGAATCAGCAGCTGGGCAACAATCCGACCGTCCACGCAGTTGTCCGCTTTTGGGCTAAAGCAACGTTGCGCAAAAGCGGATCGGCCTCGGGGTCGCATTGTGACTGTCGTGGGAACTATCCCACTGACGCGCGGGGAACGCGGAAACACACCAGCCACCGCGCATGATTGATACGGGTTTATGGTTTTGGCCGGCCAAAGTCCTGGCTCTTGCCAAGGTCCGGAAGATTGGTGCCATAACTTCTTTATATGCTAGCATTTGCTGCCGGAATGTAACCACACGAAGCAAAAGCACCGGCACCCGCACGGGAGGGGATCAACATGATCGACAAGTTGTCGCGGATATTGCCGGCACTATGCCTTGCCACAGTTATTGCATTCGGCGCGATGCTGCCGGCACAAGCGCAGGAACTCAAAATCGGATTTCTGGCACCGCGCACCGGCATCTTCACCCAGCTCGGCACCGATATGGTGAACGGCTTCAAGATGTATCTGGAAGAACATAACGGCATGCTGGGCGGTGCCAAGGTGACCTTCATCGTCGAAGACGATCAGGGAAAGCCCGATGTCGATGTCGCCAAAGCGAAGAAGCTCATCCTGCAAGACAAGGTGGATATGCTGGTCGGCGCCGTGCTCGCATCCTCCGCCTATGCATTGGCACCGGTTTCGACCGCCGAGAAAATGCTCTACATCGGTACCGTGTCCACCGCCGACGATCTGGCGCAGCGGCAGGTCAGCAAATACCCCTATGTGGTGCTCGCGACCTGGGTGCCCTCGCTGCCAAACCATCCGCTCGGCCAATGGGCCTGCGACCATGGCTACAAGACGGTAGCCGCCGTCGTCGCCGACTATGCCTTCGGCTATGAACAGATGGGCGGCTTTCAGAAAGCCTTCGAAGACTGCGGCGGAAAAGTCGTTCAGAAGGTCTGGGTGCCGCTCGGCACCAAGGATTTCGGGCCGTATATCCCGACGCTCAAGAGCGACGCTGACGCGATCTTCACGCTGATGGTCGGACCAATGTCGCTGCAATTTCCCAAGCAGTTGCGTGCGTCCGGAAACAAGAAGCCGATCGTCGCCGGCGGTACGAGCTACGACGAATTTGCTCTGCCCTTCATGGGCGACGAAGTGATCGGCGACGTGTCGGCGCTGCAATACAGCGCGGCGCTTCAGACGCCCGAAAACGAAGCCTTTGTCAAAAAGTACCGCTCAAAATACGGCAAGGTGCCTTCGTATTATTCGGAGGGTAACTACGCGGCCGCGAAATGGATCGACGCCACATTGGCCAAGCACAAGGGCAAATATCCCGGGCCGGTGGAATTCATCAAAACCATGTCGACCATTCAACTCGATGCACCACGTGGCCCGGTTCGTCTCGATCTTGCGACCAAGAGCCCGATCGAAAACGTCTACATCAAGAAGGTCGAAAAGAAGAAGATGTTCGGTTACGAGAAGGACGAGCTCTGGAACACGGTCATCAAGACCTACCCAGCCGTCGGCACCTTCTGGACCTATGACAAGGCGAAGTTCCTGGCCCAGCCGGTCTACAGTCGCGATTTCCCACCCTGCAAGTACTGTCAGTAACGACGATCATGATTGCAGTCGGGTTGGTTCCTTGACGTCTGCTCCGGGCCGGGAGCGGGCGTCGCGTATTCGCAATCTCGCCAATTGCCGGGATCGGTCCAATCTCGCACTCGCGCTTCCAGGCAATCCAGGCAACTCGTGTCATCCGGACCGGATCGGGAGTCATCCAGGTTAGTCCCTACAAAGCAAGCGCGCAGGAGAAAGACCGGTGAAGTTGGGATTTGTCGGGCTCGGTGCCATGGGGCAGCTCATTGTGCCGCGCCTCATGGCGGCGGGGCACGCCGTTACCGGCTGGAACAGATCGCGCGAGAAGGCTGCGCCGCTGATTAAAGCAGGCATGCGCTGGGCCGACACGCCGCGCGCAGTGGCGGAAGAATCCGAGATCGTGTTTTCCATCGTCACGGATTCCGCGGCCACGCGATCCGTCGCCCTGGGCAAGGACGGCATTGTCACTGGATTGCGCAAAGGCGGCATCTATATCGACATGAGCACGATCGAGCCGGACGCGAGCCGTGCCGTTGCCGCCGAATTCGCCAAGGCCGGATCGATCATGCTGGACGGCCCGATCTCGGGCAGCCCGGTAACCGTCGTTCAGGGCAATGCCTCGATCATGATAGGCGGCGATGAAGCCGCTTTCGAGCGGGTGAAGCCCGTTTTGCTTGCGATCGGGCCCAAGGTCACGCGCATTGGCGGAAACGGACTTGCCTGCCAGATGAAGATCGCCGTCAACCTTCTGCTGATGGTAGAGGTGATAGCCTTCGGAGAAGCTGTCGCGCTCGCCGAGAAAGGCGGCGTCAACCGGGACGTCGCGCTCGACGCGGTGCTAAAGAGCGTTGCCGCTTCGCCCGTGCTCGGCTATCGGGGACCATTCATTCTTGACGGCAACATGCCCGAGGTGCCGCTCGCCGACGTTACCCTGCAGCAGAAGGATATGCTTCTGGCGTTGACTCTCGGCCGCACGCTGGGCAGCCCGGTGCCGCTCGCCGCCGCAGCCAACGAAATGATGAATGCCTGTCGCGGGCTCGGCATCGATGGCAACGATTTCGTGGTCGCGCATCAGGTTTATCGGCGTTTGGGAGGACAACCATGACATCATCGGCCGAGAAATTCGGAAATGCTCTGGCCAAGGCCGTAAAGGGAGCCGCCGCCGTCCTGAACGAAGGCGAACGGGCCCCGGTCATGTACCGTACAAACTTGCGCGACGTGCCGAAAGTTGAAGGCCTCAAACGCGACGACGGCTGGGTCGACATGCAGGTGCAATTCCTGATCGACAAGAAATCAGCCGGTGCTGACCACGTTGTCGGCTGGACCGTCCTCAAGCCGGGCGCGCGGCACGAAAACCATCGGCATCACAATTGCGATGAGTTTTTCATCGTTCTCAAGGGCAAGGGCATGATCTACACGGACTCCGGCGAAAAGCCGTCTGGCGAGGGCGACGTGATCTATTCGCCACGCGGCTGCTGGCATGGCTTCAATAATACTTCGAACGAAGATGTGGTGCTGGTCTGGGGCTGGATGGGTGCTGGCTCGATCGATGACTCCGGATACGAAGTGCATCCCGACAGTCACAAATGAATGATTTGAGCAATCCGCTCATCAAGGTGGGCATGGCCGCGCAGTTGGCGACGCGGCGCGCGCGTATCGCTGCCGGCGAAGCACCGCTCGGCTGGAAGGTGGGCCTGGGCGCGCCGGCGACGATGCAGAAACTCGGGTTACAGGCACCTGTAGTCGGCTTCTTGATGCAGCGTGCGTTGTCTGCATCCGGCAGTACCGTGTCGCTTAAGGGTTATGCCAAACCGGTGATGGAGCCGGAGATTGCCGTACGGATGGCAGGCGATCTGCCCGGCGGGGCCACGCGGAAAGAAACTGCTGCGGCGATCAAGGAAATCATGCCGGCGATCGAATTGGCCGACCTCGAACGCGTGCCGGCGTCCGATAATCTCGACAAGGTGCTCGAGGGCAATATTTTCCAGCGCCATGTGCTGCTCGGTGCGAACGCACGCAGTGGCGCCTCGACAGAGGGCCTCACCTCGCGCCTGATCCGGCGTGGCGCAGAAACAGCGCGCAGCACCGACCCGGAAGCGCTGACCGGCAAGCTTATCGACATCGTCTCGCATGTTGCCAACATGCTGGCAGCATTCGGCGAAAGACTTTCAGCCGGCGATATCATCATTACCGGCTCGATTACGCCACCCGTAATGATCGAGCCGGACGAAACTGAAATTACCCACGCGATTGATCCGATCGGTGAGGTATCGGTCCGGATTCGATTGGATTGAGCGGAACTTTCCCGGCTTGGAGACGGACATCGCAACCCGGCAGTGCGTTATCCGGTCTACACACTAAAGCGCAAACTCTTGGGTGGGCCGAACGGAGAAATAGCACCGATCCGTGAGGGCGGCACCCCGCCCCTGCCTTGCTGCAAGACCCGAAAAATGCGGATAATCACGCCGGTACGGAAACCATCCGGCACACTGCGGATACATCATTCCAAACTTGGGGAGCGAACCATGGACAGGCGTAGTTTCGTCATCGGCACCGCTGCATGCCTCGCTTCGGGGCCGGCATTTGCGCAGGGCGCGTTCCCCTCCCATGCCATCACGATACTGGTCGCGTTTCCACCCGGCGGTGCCAATGACATCACGACGCGGCCGATCGCATCGGCGATGGAGCCGATCCTCAAACAGCCAGTCGTCATCGAAAACAAGGTTGGTGCCGGCGGCCAGGTCGGCGCACAGGTGGCAGCGAATGCCAAGGCGGATGGCTACACTTTGTTGTCACACAACAACGGCATCTCCGGTTACGCCGAGGTCGACAAACTTTTCGGCCGCCAACCAAAGACGACACGCGCGGATTTCATCCCGCTTGCGCGTTTGATAGCGGATCCCGTGCTGCTGCTGGTCAATGCGCAACAGCCGTACAAGACGCTCAAGGAATTCATCGACGACGCCAAGAAACGGCCGGAAGCAATCGTCTACAGTTCCGGCGGCCTTTACGGCGCCACCCATTTGCCGGTGGCGTTGTTCGAGAAAGCCACCGGCATCCCGAAACTTCGTCACCTGCCGACCAATGGCGGCGGACCGGCGATCAACGCCCTGCTCGGCAACAACGCCCAAGCCAGTGCACAATCGACCTCGGCGACGATTCAGCACATCAAGGCCGGCAAGCTGCGGGCGTTGGCTTCATTCGGCGGCAAACGGTCGAAAGTGCTGCCGGACGTGCCGACCCTCAAGGAACTTGGCTATGACGTTGAATATTATCTGTGGGTCGGGCTGTTCGCACCCAAGAACACGCCCGCGCCGGTCATCGCGACATTGAGTGCTGCCATCGACAAAGCCGCCGATGGCGTTCAATTCAGAACGCTCATCGGCAATCTTGGCCAGGAATATGCCTATCTCAATGCCAGGGAGTTTGCGGCGTTCTGGGCAGCCGATGCCGCACGCGCCGAAGACGCCGTGCGCCTGATCGGCAAGCAAGGGTAAACCATGTAAATCTGTCCTGATCGAGCCGAGAACTTGTTTCGCGTTCGGGGGCTCCGGACCGTCGTTCCGCGTGCCGATCCCCATTGGCCGTTTGACGATCCCCGGCGCCGGCTTCCTGCCGGCCATCAACATCGTTCCAGTGACCGTATTCGGGCGTTGCCCGATTGATATTCCTGACCGCCACCCACGGTGACCAGCATGTCCGTATCAGCAGACAATATCCATGTGATGAGTGGCGGCGCGCCGAAGGAAGTCTTCGCCCTGCTGACACCGAAATTCGAGCAGCAAACGGGCAACAGAGTGAAGTTCACCTACGCGGTCATTACGGCATTGCGTGAGAAACTTGCTGCCGGAGAGAAAGCCGACGTGCTGGTGTTGCCCGTGCCGGTGCTCAACGCCCTCGCCGAGGACGGCAAGATACGCGCCGACACTTGTTCTACTTTTGGTACCGTCGGAATCAGCGTCGTGGTCAAGGAAGGCGCCCCGCAGCCGGATATTTCGAGCAAGGAAAAATTTCGTGAGGCTATGCTGGCGGCCCGTTCGGTCGTCCATGCCACGCCGGGCAAGACACCAAGCGGGACCCATATGGGCAAAGTGATGGAACAACTCGGCATCGCCGACGCCATGGCGAAGAAGATCGTCCTGAGGCCGGCACTCGATGGCGGTGCGCAGTTGGTGGCGGAAGGTCGGGCCGATATCGGCATCTATCCGGCAAGCGAAGTGGCGGGTGTCGACGGCCTGACCATCGTTGGCCCGTTGCCGGCGGGGCTCGACTTTCTGATCGTCTATGGCGCAGGAGTGGCCGCCGATAGTGCAATGCCTGACGCCGCGATGGCCTTCATCAGATTCATGGCAGCTCCGGCATACCACTCAGTATGGAAAGATGCCGGTTTCGAACCGGCGGCGAACTAGCTGACGGCACCATCCACGTTCGGATTCTTCTACCCTGCGATCACCGGCCCCAATTGAACTTGTAGACCAGTTCGCTGCGCACCGTCTGCACATAAGGATGGAGATCGACAAAGGCGGCCGGCAATCCGACGGTACATAATCCTGAGTTGATGCACGTGTCTGGAAGAGTTTTGCTGCCATAGGAGGCGTAGCGATATTCGGTGCGGGCAAACCAGCCATTGCCGAACCACGGCAGTTTCGCTTCAACGCCGCTGCCAAGGAAATACCCGCTATAGGTCTGCGACGGGACCGTGCTGAAGGGAGCGCCACTGGCATTGATTGTCATGTCAACTGACGAGAAGTGTGCCTGGGTGTAGCCGGCGCTGAAATAACTCAGGACCTGAGGCGTCACCAGCCAGCCGGCGCGGGCACCGACCGCCCAGGCGGAGTTTTCCGTCATGGTGCCAACGGTGAAGGGTCCCTGGTTCTGGATGGTGCCCTTGATGCTGGCGAAGTCGTAATCGGCGAGCACGCCGACGACGATTTTGTCGGTGAACTGGTAATCATAGCCAAGGCCGACGGTACCAAGCCAGCCGCGTCCGCCTTGTGTCTGGGTGAAGGGAAGGAACGTCGCGCCGGCGGCGTTGAGCCACACGGTGTCGGCATTGTACATGCCGTAGCCGACACCGCCGGCGACATAGAGCCCGGTCCAGTTCGCGGCCGGTGCAGCCGGCGGCGCGCCGAAGCTGTTGCCCACCCCGCCCGGATTGAATTTGTAGACCAGCTCGCTGCGTACCGTCTGAACCACCGGCTCGATCGTGACCAATCTGGTCGGAAGACCGGTGGCGTTGACAATGTCCGGCAGGGTCTTGCTGCCATAGGACGCATAACGATATTCGGCGCGGGCAAACCAGCCATTGCCGAACCACGGCAATCTGGTTTCCAGGCCGGTGCCCACAAACCAGCCGCTGTAGGTCTGAGACGGAACGGTGCTAAAAGCAGTGCCCACACCGCCGAAATTTACAATCATGTCAGCGTCGGAAAAATGCGCCTGGGTGTAGCCGCCGTTGACATAGGTCATGATGTCCGGCGTCAGCAGCCAGCCGAGCCGGCCGCCGACCGACCAGGCCGACGTTTCCTTCATGGTGCCGACAGTGAACGGACCCTGGTTCTGGATGGTACCCTTGATGCTGGCGAAGTCGTAATCCGCCAGCACGCCGGCAACGAAATTGCTGCTGAACTGATAGTCGTAGCCGATGCCGACGGTGCCGAGCCAGCCGCGGCCGCCCTGCGTCTGTGTGCGAGGAAGGTTGGGTACGCCATTCGGCAGGAACCAGGTGGTGTCGGCGTTGTACATGCCGTAGCCGTAACCGCCCGACACATAAAACCCGGTCCAGCTGAAGACCTGCGGCGGGGCCAAGGGCGGCGCCTTGACTGGCAGGTCGGCGGCGGATGCAGGCAAAGTCAATCCGGCGAACGCAGCGGCAAGCGCTGCGCAATTCATACGACGCATGTTCAGCCCCCAGAGGTCAGCAATGTGCAGACCCAACCTGTTCAGTCCCGGGCCAAATCCTTGCGTACGCCCGATAAAAGTATCGTTTAAAACTATCACGAACGCCGCGTTTACGAGCGCCCAGCCCGGCGCTTTCGGAGAGCATGATGCAGAATTCTTGCCGCCCGTGATATTTATGCGACGCAACTAACGCATTGTTTTGTTGTTCGGATTCAGTCTGACCTCGGGCGCGCGGTCCCTGTCGCAACTTGCGGCTGAATGTGCGGCCTGTCGCCGCGGCGTCATCACCGAAGTCACCCCCGCTTTCGTCTCAGCCGAGGATCGGCAATGCGCTGCCAAAAGCCTTGGCACCCGCGCATTGTTGACGCCGACAAATCGAGGACGGCGAATACGCTTCGATCACCGAATTCGCGAAGACCACTTTGTCATCAAGGCAATTGCAACTCTTACGGCAAGGCTCCAAACGTCAGGAGCACGTAGCCCACGGCAATCATGCCCGCCAGGCTGAGGGCATCGATTGCATCAAAGTAACGTGTCTTTTCCATCTTTGGCCTCCCTTCGGCCGGTTGTCCGCACCGGTTGCCGTTCCGGAGCGTGCCCCTTGTTTGACGGGAAGCCTGGTCGATCTCGATGAAAAAGAGTTTTGGAATTCGGGTTGAATTTTAGATCTTAAAACTCGATGGGTCCGGAACTTTGCACAATTCTGATCAAAAAAGTTCCGCGTTACGGATTTTGATGCATCCGTGGATACCGCACCAATCATCAATAGATTGCCCGGCTGGCAATTCAGGCCAGCAAAGCGGCCGTGGAAAGCACGTCCTCCACTTTTTCCGTGAGATCTCGCGGATCAAATGGCTTTGTGAGGTGGCCATCAGCGCCAGCGAGCCATGCCTCATCATCCTTGCCATGGAGCGCAGTGATGACGATTATCCGGACTTTCGATAGCCGTTCATCCGCCCTGATGAGCTTTATAAGCTCTGGCCCGCTGATTGGCTGCATTTGCCAGTCGGTGATGACAAGATCGTATTCCTTTTGACGGAGTGTCGCGAGCGCAGTGGCGCCGTCATAGGCGCAATCGATGTTGGCGTATTTTGCGTCCTGCAACATTCGAAGGACGGCAGCCGTCATCGTACGTGAGTCGTCGACAATCAAGATGCGTTTTCCTGGGTGCATAGCAGTCATCCGTGCGCAACGATAATGTCGGCAAATCCTCGGTCGGATTTGCGAAGGCGTGATTCTCCGAGTTTGCCCGGGGCGCCTCCGCTAAGCTGGCGCGGTAAGAGTGTGGGCATTGACTTCACAAACCGTGATAAAAGCCAACAGGCGTTGAAAAACGGATTCCGAATTCACTATCATTTTAGTCGAAGGCCTGTCTTATAGTTCATACTTACCGGACCGCCCCGGTCTGCGGCCTTTTGTTCCGGAACGGAGCGCGCGATGTTCGCTATCGGGGCAATGGCGATATCCCGCTATCTGTCATTTCTGAAATAGCGCCACACAGCGAAAGCGAGAAGGATCAGCGTAATCGCTGCGAGCAAATAATTTTCAAAATCGTTGTCGAAACTCCCGTGGGGAATGACGACTTGTGCGGATGCCGGGTTCGCGACGAACAGGCTGGCCAGCGTCAGAAAAGTTCCGCAACGAACGCATCGCAAAAGACTTCGGCGTCGTTTGATCTGGCGAAACATCAACTCATTATGTCTCCGTCTTTGCGCCGGCCTCAAGGCCGCACGCGCCGAAAAACATGTGCCGGGTCCCGTGGCGTTGGTTGAAGGTACCATTTCACTAGTTTTCGGGATCGCTGGAGCGTTTACACCCCTGACTGGTTTTATCGGTTGGTGCCCGGCTTATGCGCTGCTCGGTATCAGTACCCGTTCCCTGGAAAATCGCCCTGCAAAGCGGTGAGCCGCCTGTGAATGTCCATCATCGTGGGTAAGGCCGACATGACGTTTGCACTGCGAAATGTCCGCCAATGACCCCCCACGGACATGCGTCGCTTCGCCGTTAAGGTTTCTTTCTTACGGTAAATACGAAACCTGATTGAAGAAGAATAATTGGTGCCTATGGTGCGGGCCGAACGGTTGGTCCGCAATGCTGCGCATATTCGCAAGCAAGCACGACGTTCTTCGGATGCTCGCCCCGAAGCAAAGGCCTCCCTTTGAGGAGGTCTGGCATCTTTGGAAGATCATTTTTCCACGGCGGTCAATCACCGGCCGACTGTTGTGGGGAACGGTCTTGCGCCGCCGGGATGACGGCCGGTGGATTTACAAGAAATTCTCGGAAAGTGGCGACGTCGCAGAATACCGTGGATCGGCGCGGGCACTCATCAATCAATGTAGATCGACCGCCTCACGCGGTGACCTCTTCAGGAGGATACCGTGAAGGTCATTGCAATTGCTGCGCTCAGTGCATTCACGGTTCTGTCAGCAGAAGCCGGGCAACCTGATCGCCAGGAGGGCCGGACCGTGGCGACATGCAACAACGACGGTCGCTGCACAACTCTCAGCGTGGTCGCGCCGGTAAAAAGCCTTCGGGGGCGCCGGTCGTCCGCAAACAGCACGATGTTTGCCGCAAAGCATCAGCCGCCTCCACTCGACGCCAATGGCAACCCTGCAGGGGTAATCGTCTCTGGCAAGACGGGTGCACGTGCCCGCGTTGGCACCGCCTATGCCGTGCGCTTCCAGGCCTATATCGATGATCTGGAAAACAACTACGGCGCCCGGGTACTGTTCATTCACGGCCTTCGGCCCGGCCGATGTTCGATTTCCAGCGAACACCCGTGCGGAAAAGCATTGGACGTCTGCCAGCTCCGACGCGGCGTGGTTGATCGGCGGTGCAATCTGCCAGGCCGGGTCGTCCTGGGTCAGATTGCCGAGTCGCATGGCCTGTTCGAAGGTGGTCGCTGGTGCAATTCGGACTATGGCCACGCCCAGGTTGGTGTGACCGCCGCGGCGTGTGGCGCTCGCCACGCCGACGCCAAACGCCAATAAATCTGCGCAAGCCATCGAACCTGGGCGCTGGCGGAGGAGTGATTCTGCAAATTAAATTCTCTGCACGTCGTAGAGAGCATTAGCGGCCGCTGTTCCAGCGCCAGACTCCATAGGCATGCCCGTTCGCCAATTGGGGGGCAATGTAGCTCGGCTCGCGGTCGCCAATCGCGCCCAGCATAGCAATCCAGTTGAGCAGTTCCCCGCCGACATTACCGGCCTTGAGCAACTGGTGCGGCGTTGCCTCGCTGATGAGCGTGCCGATCTGTTGCCGCTCGAGCAGCTTGACAACGTGCATGGCCCAATCCGGATCGGGCACGCCGTCGGAGCGGCCGGGTGCCATGCGCGGCCCGCCGACCTCCAGCGAGAAGCTGCCACTGCCCATGACGACGACACGCAAGGGTTCCGGCCATGACTCAATCGCACGCCCAACCGCCTGGCCGAGTGCGTAGCAGCGCTGCGCCGACGGCAATGGCGGCACATGGCCGTTGATGAAGAAGGGAATGACCGGCACATGCATGTCCGGGGTCAGGAAGTGCAAGGGAACTGCGATCGAATGATCAACCGAGAAGTGCTGGGTCAGTGCAGTGTCGAAACCAGCCGCAATGCACTCAGCGCGGATATGCGCTGCAAGATCGCGCGATGAAGGTATCTTATAGACTGGTACCTCGCGCGGTTCGTCATTTGGGCCGGTGAAGGTCTTGTCTACCCCGACGGCGAAGATCGGCAGGTTGTCGAGGAAAAACGTGTTGAGATGATCGGTGTCGAACATCACGATAGCGTCTGGCCGCGCCGCAATGAGCTCATTCTTCTGCGCCGCGAACAGCCTGGCGATTTCGCAGTCCGGTCCGTCACGCTTCACCAGGAAGGGAAAAAACGGAGTGTGCGGCACGCCGAAGCCGGCGACGATCTGTGCCATGACGAACTCCTTTTCTGCGGTTGATAAAATTACGCCACGGGTCGGCCCAGTTCGTCGACTTTCACGCCGCGCATGCGCTGATTGTAGATTTCGACGTTAAGTCCGCAGACCTCAAATCGAGCCAGGTAGGCCATAAGAAAAGCGTTGGCGCCCATCCGATAGAGCGTACCGGTGTCGCCGGCGATGAGCGCATCCCGTTCTTCTTCGGTCAGGTCAAGTGGCGCCAGCGCCTTTGCCGGGTCGGTCTTCATGGCAGCGCGAAATGCGTGGTCGCGGAGAATTTCGCGGCAGAGATGATTCACTGTGAAAATGGTCATACGTCGCTCCCGATGACCGCTGCATCATGCTCTCATTATATTTGCATGGCCGCACCGTAAACGCGAAGGCACGGGTGCGTAATTCGACTGAAATGCTCGACGCCTGAAGGGCCACAGCAATCTCACCGGTTCAGGCGCGATTGATCGTTCATCGCCCGATCACCATCGTCCAATAGTAAACGCCGTGCCCCACCGCATGCGCCACGGCTTTGCATCCCGGAAGACGCATATTGGCGGCATGGCCGGGCGACGACCACCACAACGCGATCGCAGCGCTTCGTGTCTTCACGCCGGCAGCGACGTTCTCGGCACGCGCCCCGCGGCGCGCGCGATCCATAAAGCCCGCATGATCCATCGAACCGCGCCGCGCCATATCGTTGGAATGTTCCTGTGCCAGCTTCTGCATTGTGGCGCAGCCGGCCTGTGCCTCGATGGTTGCGAACATCAGTGCAGCCGTGACAATGGCGAGCTTCATGCGATCCTCTCAAAGTCGGAGCGTACCGTCGGGCGACGGCATTACGTTCATTTTTGCGTCCCGATCATCGCGATAGGTCAAAAGGTCCTCTTGGTGCCATTGGCAGACATGCCAACCGGGCGCCTCAACTGCCATCAAAGCTTAACGATTACATTACGAATCAAAAAAATCGGCATGTGCCGGCGAATCGGTTAGTTATGGCAGTAACCGAGGGTCGTGCTGTGCCTCTGAACGCCAAAAAAGCTGTTCCCGCGGCGATCCAAACAGAGTTCCGACGGGGAGTCGCGCTGCATCAGCAAGGCCGTCTTGCGGAGGCTGAGTCAATCTATCACAAAATTGTGCAACGAGAACCAACCTACTTCGAAGCGCTGCATTTGCTTGGTGTTGTCGCGTTGCAAACGAACAGAGCTCAGCAAAGCATCGAGCTGATTCGTAAAGCCATAACGCTCAACCCGGAAGTCGCAGCTGCTCACAGCAACCTGGGCTCCGCATTGTTTGCTCTTAACCGTTTTGCAGATGCGCTGCCGCACTTTGACAGGGCAATCGCCATTAATCCTGATTTTGCCGAGGCGCATTGCAATCGCGCAGCTGCATTGAACGCCGTGAAGCGACATGAAGAAGCACTGGCGAGTTGCGACAAAGCAATCGTGCTCAAGCCAAATTACCCGGAGGCTCTCAACAATCAGGCGGTCGCGCTGAGCGCTTTGAAGCGTCAAGAGCAGGCATTGGCGAGCTGCGACAAGGCAATCAGTCTGAGGCCAAATTATCCGGAAGCCCACAACACTCGGGGCAACGCGTTAAACGCACTGACGCGCCATGAGGAAGCGATCGCCAGCTATGACAAGGCGATTGCGCTCAAGCCGGACTATGCGGAGGTACACAATAATCGCGGGAACGCACTGTATAACATGGCACGCTTTGAACAGGGATTGGCGAGTTATGACAAGGCCATCTTTTTCAAGCCAAGCTATGCGGAGCCCTACAACAATCGTGGAAATATACTGAGAGTGCTGACGCGCCATGACGAGGCAATCGTAAGTTATGACAAGGCTATTGCACTGAAGCCGGACTATATAGATGCGTACCTCAACAAAAGCCTTCTTCTGCTCGTCACCGGGCATTTCGAGCAAGGCTGGCGTTTGTATGAATGGCGAAGAAAACAATCTGTTCTGCGGCCTTATTCGCAACCGGAATGGTCCGGTGAACAGAATATCTCGAGAAAGACCGTATTGCTGTACGAGGAGCAGGGTTTGGGCGACACAATTCAGTTTTGTCGCTATGCCAAACTGGTCGCCGATTTGGGTGCGCGTGTCATTTTGCAGGTACCAAAAGCATTGACGAATTTGCTTGCTGGCGTTTCTGGCGTGGCGCAGATCGTAGAACCCGGAACGCCACTGCCTCGCTTCGATTATCAATGCCCGTTGATGAGTTTGCCGTTTGCGTTCAAAACAGATTTAACAAGTATTCCGGCAAACATCCCCTACCTGACGCCCAGTTTGGAAAAATCGTGTTATTGGAAGGAAAAGCTTGGTAAGAGAAGCAAACCAAGAGTGGGTTTAGTATGGTCCGGAGGCTTCCGTTCCGATCAGCCCGAAACATGGGCTGTGAACAGGCGCAGAAATATCCCTTTAGTCAAGTTCGCTTCGCTAAAGCATCCAGACATTGAATTTTATAGCCTGCAAAAAGGTCAGCCGGGTGAGTCAGAACTGACTGAACTAACACGAACCAACTGGGATGGTCCCGATATTGTCAATTTCACCAACGAGCTGAAAGATTTTTCGGACACGGCAGCTTTAATTGATAATCTAGATCTGATCGTAACCGTAGATACCTCGACAGCGCATTTGGCCGGCGCTTTGGGTAAACCCGTCTGGATTCTCAACCGCTTTGACAGCTGTTGGCGATGGCTAGTAGATCGAACTGACAGCCCTTGGTATCCTACGGCAAAGCTGTATAGGCAGGAGAAGGCTGACGATTGGGATCATGTTGTCCGGCAAGTCAGTGCGGAACTATTCGATTTCGTCCGCAACGAAGCGTAAACTTGCAAGCCAAGCATTTCGAATCAAATTCTATATTTGGAAGCCAGTCCAGCCAGACTGATATCCCGTAAATTCAACTTTGGCTCCCGATGCAGCGGCAAATTCGGCGACCAGTCTCCCCTTTCCTCCAATGGCGGGAGACCCCAAAAATGATATTTGGCTCCCTTCTCCGTGGATAAAATTGGCATTCAGAGGACAGTCGTCAACTGCTACCAGGGTTTTGCTATTTATGCAGTTTGATATCGCCAACAATTCTTTCAGATGATGAATTGCTGAAGGGTACCAATATGTCATGTCGACATCAAAGGAATCCAAATATGCAAAGTTGATGGACTTGTTTTCTTGTATCAATTTTTTTGATAGAGAGCTCAAGTAATGCACGCTGTCATCGGTGTTCACCTGAACTCTTTGGCTGACAAGCCTTTTGCATGCCGCGACTGAAGTCGGATTAATATCGACGGTGTAGCAAATAGAGTCTTGATCGCGATAGTTTATGTACCTATCGAACAGGACTGTGCTTTGGCCGTCCCCCGCCCAATTATTTTCCAAACGGACACAACCTGTTTCAATTATCGTGAGTGGTCCCTCGACGACGTCAAGATATTCGAAAATTTTCCGGAACGTCTTTTCTCTGATTTCCAGTTTTGGCGCAGCTACGGTATTGAAGAACTTCCAGAATTCGTCACTTTTCATAGATATCACCCCTGCAATCGAGGTCAGCGTGCTCCCAAGTCTATGGTCGAGGGCGGAGTGTGTCTATCGACGCAACGATGTCCGAATTGGGTTGCTGGCTCAACCGGTCGATGCAACACTTGCGTAGGCCATCGCAGTCCAACGCAGGTGGACGGCGTGAAACTGAAAAAACTTCTCTGCAGCACAGAGAAGTCTCACGTAGGCCAGAGAATTCGGCTGTGTGGCGGAGGGAGTGGGATTCGAACCCACGTTACGGTTTCCCGTAAACACGCTTTCCAAGCGTGCGCCTTCAGCCACTCGGCCACCCCTCCTGATCAGCTGACATCCGCGCCGGCGCCCGACCGGTTTACACCAAGGTCACGCGAGGCGCGGTTTTTTGCCGCCCGGCCGGGCGCAAAACGCCGCAAGCGGCGGGGCACTATAGCCACGAGCCGATTCTGCACAACCGGCCTGCACCGGCCCGATCCGGCAATCCTGATGCCAATATCCCTGCATGGATATGCTGTTGTTATGCAGTGTTTTCGCACATTGACCAATTCCGAAACTACTGCGCAATATGGCCAATCAGCTTTTCCAGCTCGAAAATTCAGGGCGAAAGCGGCGGGCGACCGGGACTTTGGTATCGCGATGACGGGTGACGGATCCGCGCTTCACTTGGTGCTCACCGGGGATCCGGCGCTGTTCGCCATCGTCCAGCTGTCGCTCGTCGTCAGCCTGAGCGCGGTGCTGTGCGCGGCGCTGATCGGCATCCCCGCAGGCGCCTTCCTGGCGCTGACCCGCTTTGCCGGCCGCGAAGCGGTCATCGTTGTGCTCAACGCACTGATGGGGCTGCCGCCGGTGGTGGTGGGGCTGGCGGTTTATCTGGCGCTGTCGCGCTCGGGCCCGCTCGGCGAATGGGGCCTGCTGTTCACGCCGCAGGCCATGGTCATCGCGCAGACCGTGCTGGTCGCGCCCATCATCGCGGCGCTGACCCGACAAACGATCGAAGACCTGTGGGTCGAATACCGCGACGAGCTTGCCGCGATGAATGTCGGCCCGCTCGGCCGGGTCGCGACCCTGGTCCGGGACGCGCGGTTCTCGCTGGTCACGGCGTTGCTTGCCGGCTTTGGCCGGGCGGCGGCGGAAGTCGGGGCCATCATCATCGTCGGCGGCAATATCGACGGCTTCACCCGCACCATGACCACGGCCATCGCACTTGAGACCTCCAAGGGCGACCTGCCGCTCGCCATCGGGCTCGGCATCGTCCTCATTTCCATTGTCGTTGCCATCAACGCCCTCGCCTGGTCCGCCCGCCGCGCCGGCGAACGATACGCGGGATGACCATGCGCCCGCCCGCCCTCGATCTGCCGATCATGTTCGTGGACGTTGGTATCGCCGCCGGCGGCGTCACGATTCTCGATGGCATAACGCTCACGCTCGGCGCCGGCCCGCCGACAGTGCTGATCGGCCCGAACGGGTCCGGCAAGACCACGCTGCTGCGCGCGGCCATGGGGCTGCTCCCCGCCTCTCGTGGATTCATCACCTGGGGCGGCCGCGAAGTCTCGCCGCCGAACCGGCGCGCCATTCTGTTCCAGCGGCCGGCCATGCTCCGGCGCAGCGCAGCGGGAAATGTCCGCTATGCGCTCGGTGCCGCACATGTCCCGCGCGCGCATCGCTCCGCCCGCATCACCGAACTGCTTGCCGATGTCGGCCTTGCAGGACTCGAACGGCGGCCGGCCCGGCGCCTGTCCGGCGGCGAACAGCAACGGCTGGCGCTGGCCCGTGCGCTCGCGCGCAATCCCGATGTACTGTTTCTCGATGAGCCCACCGCCAGCCTCGATCCCGCCGCCACCAAGGCGATCGAGGACATTGTGCGGAGCGTCACCGCGCGCGGCGTCAAGGTGGTGATGTCCACCCACGATCTCGGCCAGGCCAGGCGGCTTGCCGGCGAAATCGTGCTGCTGCATCGCGGCCGCCTGATCGAGAACGGCCCGGCCGCCGGATTCTTCGCCGCTCCGCGCAGCGACCAGGCGCGCAAGTTCATCGCAGGGGAATTACTGGTTTGAAACGAAGCCTGTCATCGCACGACAGGCAAAATGAAACGAAAAACACAAGGAGGATGATCAATGTTCAACCGTCACGTACTCATTGCTGCCACCGCGCTTGGCGCGCTCGTCCTTGGCGCGCCGGTTGCGCAGGCACAGGACAAATCGATCATCGTTGCGTCCACGACTTCGACCCAGGATTCCGGGCTGTTTGAATACCTGTTGCCGAAGTTCAAGGCCAAGTCCGGCATCACGGTGAAGGTCGTGGCGCAGGGCACCGGCAAGGCACTCGACACCGGCCGGCGCTGCGACGCCGACGTGGTGTTCGTTCACGCCAAGGCGCAGGAAGAAAAATTCCTGAAAGAAGGCGCCGGCGTGAAGCGCTTTCCGGTGATGTACAACGACTTTGTCATCGTCGGCCCGAAAGGCGATCCGGCCGGCATCAAGGGCAAGAAGGACGTCGCCGACGCGTTGAAGACGATCAAGGCCAAGGGCGCGGCCTTCTTCTCGCGCGGCGACCGCTCCGGCACGCACAGTGCCGAGCTGCGCCTGTGGAAGGCAGTCGGCATCGACATCGAAAAGGACAAGGGTCCCTGGTACAAGTCGCTCGGCCAGGGCATGGGCGCCACGCTCAACACCGCCGCGGCCGGAAACGGCTACACGCTGACCGACCGCGCTACCTGGATCCACTTCAAGAACAAGCAGAACCTGGTTATCGAGGTCGAGGGCGACAAACGCCTGTTCAACCAATATGGCGTCATGCTGGTAAATCCGGCGAAATGCCCGAGCGTGAAAAAGGATCTCGGTCAGGCGTTCATCGACTATCTGGTCTCGCCGGAAGGGCAGAAGGATATCGCCGGCTACAAGGTGGACGGCCAAGAGCTGTTCTTCCCGAACGCTAACGATCATAACGCCTGATGCGCGCGGGGGCGATTGCGCTGGCGATGCTTGCCATGACAGGGTCGGCGGCGGCGGAGACGATTCAACTCTTCGCCGCCGGCAGCCTGAAGGGCGCGCTGACCGACCTGGCCAGGGCATTCGAGGCCAAAACCGGCAATCAGGTAGAGACCAGGTTTGGCCCGTCCGGCCTGCTGAGAACCGAGATTGCCGGCGGCGCCAAGGCAGATGTGTTTGCGTCCGCCAACTTGACCCATCCGCGCGCATTGCATGACGCCGACAAAGCCAGGCCGGTCGTTCGTTTTGCACGCAACAAGCTGTGCGCGCTGGTCAAGCCGGATCTGAAGGTGGACAGCGCCGGCCTGCTCAAGCACATGCTTGCCGCCGACGTCAAGCTCGGGACCTCGACGCCGAAAGCCGATCCGTCGGGTGACTATGCGTTCGAAGCTTTTCATAAGGCGGACGCAATCAGGCCGGGTGCCCAGGCGGCGCTCGAAAAGAAAGCGCTCAAACTCACGGGCGCGAAAGACAGCGCCGCGCCGCCCGCTGGCCGCATCGCCTATGGCTGGCACGTGGCGGAAGGCCGCGCCGATATCTTCCTCACATATTGCACCAACGCGCTGGCCGCCCGGAAGCAGTATCCTGGCCAGCAGATGGTGGCGTTGCCGGAAAACCTGAGCGTCGGCGCTGACTACGGACTGACCGTGATGAACGGCGCTTCGCCGGCCGCGCAAGCCCTGGCCGATTTTATCGTTTCTGCGGACGGGCAGACGATTCTGGCGAGCTACGGCTTTGCGTCCGGAAATTGACGAGAGGAACCAGTCATGAAACTCAGCGCACGCAATCAGCTCAAGGGCAAGATCGTCGAGGTGAAGAAGGGTGCCACCACTGCCCATGTCCGGATCGACGTCGGCGGGCAGATCGTGACCGCCTCGATCACCAATGAATCGGCAGATGAACTGAAGCTGGAGAACGGCAAGACCGCCTATGCCATCA
Organism: uncultured Alphaproteobacteria bacterium; assembly: GCA_963828695.1. Classification (GTDB taxonomy): domain Bacteria; phylum Pseudomonadota; class Alphaproteobacteria; order Rhizobiales; family Xanthobacteraceae; genus Pseudolabrys. Next base: position 2,605,489 of record CAWHFS010000002.1, read on the forward strand.
TCAAGGCCAGCAATGTGATGGTGGGGGTAGACTAGCTTTGTCATTATGTGGTGATGCTCGGCTGTCTCGCTTCCCTCTCCCCTTGTGGGAGAGGGTGCCCGAGCAGAGGCGAAGCCGAGCGAGGGCGGGTGAGGGGTCCCGATTTCGATTAAGCCACTGACCCCCTCACCCGGCTCGCGCTTCGCTCACGCTCCGCGCTCGCCACCCTCTCCCACAAGGGGAGAGGGAAGGCAGGTCGTCGCGCCATTCGATCAACCGATGACGACACAGTAGAATAAGGTCCGCTCATGCCCGTCACCCGCCGCACATTCGTTGCCGCGACGTCCGCCGCCTTGCTGGTGCCGGGCAGCGCGCTGGCCGCGACGGTCACCGACGATGCCGGCCGGGCCGTAACGGTGCCCCGCAAGGTTCGTCGCGTGTTTCCAGCGGGGCCGCCGGCAGCGATCCTGCTCTATACGCTGGCGCCCGAGCTGCTGCTGGGCTGGCCGCGCGCCAACCGGCCGGAAGAATGCGTATACATGCTGCCCGAAATCTGCCGGCGCGCTGAAGTCGGACGCCTCACCGGCCGCGGCAATACCGCCAATCTGGAAAGCGTGATCGCGCTCAAACCCGATCTCATTCTGGACATGGGCTCGACGCGCGAAACCTTCGTGTCGCTCGCCAACCGCACGCAGGAGCAGACCGGCATTCCCTACGCGCTGCTCGATGGACGCTTTCTGTCACTGTCGACGAGCTACCAGAAGCTCGGCAAGCTGATCGGCCGTGAGATCGACGGCGCGGATTTTGCCGACTATTGCAATCAGACGCTTTCGGTCATCACCAACCGCATCGCCTTTGTCCATGCGGACAAGCGGCCACGGGTCTACTATGCGCGCGGCCCGCGCGGGCTGGTCACGGGCCTCGGCGGATCGATCAATGTCGAGACCATCGAGCTGATGGCGCGCAATGTCGCCGCCGGCAACAAGGGAGGCCTCGCCAATGTCTCGATCGAGCAGGTGCTCCTGTGGAATCCGGAGGTGATCGTCACCATCGACCAGGACTTCGCGGCGAATGTGCGCAAGGATCCGGCGTGGGCGTCAATCGCTGCGGTCAGGAACGGGCGCGTGCATCTGTCGCCGAAAATGCCGTTCGGCTGGGTGGATTTTCCACCCTCGGTCAACCGGCTGATCGGATTGTGGTGGCTCGGGAAGATTCTCTATCCCGATCTGTTCAAGGAAGATCTGCGCGAATTGACGCGCGATTTCTATGGGAAATTCTACCACGTCACGCCGACCAATGCACAGATTGAGCATGTGCTGGCGGGGAGAGGTTGACAGTAATGCGGCATGGCCTCTTGCTTGCCTCTCCCGCAAGCGGGGAGAGGTAAAGTGATCCGCTCCGCCCTGCCCGGCTTTGCGATTGCGACTGCAGTGCTGGTTGCGGGTCTGATCTTCGCATTCACCGTCGGGCGCTATCCGGTCTCGCTTTCCGATCTGCTGCACGTGCTGTTCGCGAAGGCGACCGGGCACGAACCGAACGTACCGGCGGCGATCGAAAGCGTGATCCTGCAGGTGCGCGGGCCTCGCGTTCTCGCCGCCGTCATGGTCGGCTCGGCGCTGGCGGTCGCCGGCACCGCATTCCAGGGCCTGTTCCGCAATCCGCTGGTGTCGCCCGATATCCTCGGCGCCAGTTCGGGCGCTGCCCTCGGCGCCGTTCTCGGCATCTATCTGTCGCTCGGCATATTCCTGATCCAGCTATTCGCCTTCATCGGCGGACTGATCGCGGTGGCTGCCGTCTATATGATTGGCTCGATGGTGCGCTCGCGCGACCCGATCCTTGTTCTGGTGCTGACCGGCGTGGTGGTCGGCTCGCTGCTCGGCGCCGGGGTTGGCTTGGTGAAATATCTCGCCGATCCTTACAACCAGCTCCCGGCCATGACGTTCTGGCTGCTGGGGAGCCTTGCCGCCACCACTGTTTCCGATCTCGTCCCGCTGTTCGGCCCGGTGGCAATCGGCGCGCTGGTGCTGATAACGCTGCGCTGGCGCATGAATGCGATGTCGTTGCCGGAAGAAGAAGCGCGTGCATTGGGCCTTGCCACCGGGCCGCTGCGCATCGTGATCGTCGCCGCCGCGACGCTGGTGACCTCGGCCAGCGTCGCCACCGCCGGCATCATCGGCTGGGTCGGGCTGGTGGTGCCGCATCTCGCGCGTTCGCTGGTGGGCCCGGATTTCGCGCGGCTGCTGCCGGCGGCGGCGATCCTGGGCGGTGGCTATCTGCTGCTGATCGACACGCTGGCACGGACTGCCGCGGAGGTGGAAATTCCGCTCGGAATTCTCACCGCGGTGGTGGGAACGCCGTTTTTCATCTGGCTGCTCGCAAGCGTTCAGAAGACCTGGTCATGATCCTCTCCGGCCACGATCTCACCATCGGCTACACCGACCACACCGTAGGACGCGGGCTCGATGTCGGCTTCAGGACCGGCGAGGTACTGGCACTGCTGGGTCCGAACGGCGGCGGCAAGACCACGCTGCTCAAGACGTTACTGGGTCTGCTCAGGCCCAAGGCCGGTGAAGTGCGCCTGGGCGAAAGATCGCTGCGCGACTATTCGATCCGCGAGCGCGCGCGAATCGTCGCCTATGTGCCGCAGGTCCATATCGGCACATTCGCCTTCACCGTCGAGACCGTGGTGCTGATGGGACGCACCGCACACGGCAATCTGTTCAGCCGCCCGAGCGCGCACGACCGCGAGGTCGCGGCTACGGTGCTCGAACGCTTCGGGATCGCGCGACTGGCACAGCGGCCCTACACCATGATTTCCGGCGGCGAGCGGCAGCTCGTGCTGCTGGCAAGAGCCCTCGCACAGGAGCCGCAATTTATCGTGCTGGACGAGCCGACCGCCAGTCTCGACTTCGGCAACCAGGGCAAAGTGATGCGGGAAATCCGCGCGCTGGCGGAATCCGGCCACGGCGTCTTGTTCACCACGCATGACCCCAACCATGCACTGCGCGCCGCCGACCGGGCATACCTGCTGCGCGAAGGCACGCGCATCGCCGAGGGACCGGTGGCGACCGTGCTGGAACGCACGCAACTCGAGACGCTCTACGGCGCGCCGGTCGAACGGCTGGTCGACCCGCAAACCGGCGCGGTGGCGTTTTTGCCCGGCTGATTATTTTGTTCCCACCACCAGCGAAAAACGCGGATCGGCGGCAAGCACCTCGGCCTGGGGCAGGCCAAGCTCCTTGCGCACGATATTGGTGCCGAGCACCAGCGAGACGATCTTGTAGTATGCGTGGCGCCGGCTCATGCCTTCACGCCCCATGCCGCAATCCGATGAAATCACCAGTCGCTCCGCCGGAATGAATTTAAGCGCGCGGCGAATGTGATCGGCAATTTCCTCCGGACGTTCGACCTGCAGCGAATGGTGGTCGATGACGCCGATGCAGATCTTCTTGTCGGTGATGATCTTGCCGAAGGCTTCCAGGTCGGCGCCGCCGGCGCTGACCGATTCGAAGGTGATCACGTCGGCGTCGACCTTGTTGAGCATCTCCAGCGCCGATTTGTAGCTTTGCACCTCCTTGAACATGCGCTGCTGCGATGGGTTGCCCCAGCATGTATGGCACCACACTTCCGTCTTGGCGCGAAGGCCCTTCACGGTGCGATTGAATACCTCGACGCTGAAGCCCGGATTGATCACGTCGTCCACAATGTTGCGCACTGCCAGCAAATGGATTTGCGGCTCCTCGAACTGGATCACCGGGCAGCCGGCGTCGGCGAGATCGTGCAGTTCGGCGTTCAAGGCATCGGTGATGGCGAGGATCCGGTCCTTGATCGACTTGTAGTGCTTGTCCTGGACCGCGAAGGCGACCAGTTCGGGCCCGATCGTTCCAAACTTGACCGGCTTCTTGGTCATGCGCTGGGCCACTTTCCACATGGCAGCGTATTGCAGTTCGCCCCGGGTGACGGGGCCAACGATGCCCGGCATCACGCGCGCTTCCATATAGTCGTGCAGGATATGGCCGAGTGGAAATGCCAGGCCGCCTTTTCCCGCCGGCGTTGGCTGCGGGTCCTTGTCGAAGCCGCCCATGTGACGCGGCGGATAGTTCGTCCAGCTCTGGCCGCCAACATCGGAATCGAAATGCGCATCACCATCGGTGACGATGTCGAGTCCGGCGACTTCCTGCTCGTGCAGATAGACCGACACCGTGTCCACGTATTGTTCGCGGAACTGATTGTTGACCATCGCGTCGAGGAAGCTTCGGGAGCCGAGATTTTGCGTGTACCAGCTCGGCCGCGGCAGCGAGCCGGTAATCGTGGTCGGCAGCATGATGTCCTTGGTGGCACGTAGCATGGCAGGCATCTCCCCGAGGCTAGGTCTGAGCCTTTGAACGGCTCGTTGTCGTTGCGCCGATATTAAGGCGCTCACATGCGCCTTGGGAACGGGGGGTTACGATTTTTGCCGCGCCACACATGGACAATTGCACCCTCACTGCCCACCTGAGTGGGCAGATTTCAGAATGCCGCCAGATCTCTGCTATAGTGAAGGCATGAACAAGAAAGCCGACGTATACATCATCCGGCCCAATCCGCAGGACCCGCGATTGACCGAGCGCGTCACCGGCATCGATCAGACCGGCGCCCGCATCGAGACGTCCGTGACGGTGGAGCGTGCGCTCACGATCTTCCTGAACGGACAGGAAATCGTCACTGCGATGACGATCGGCGATTACCCGGAATATCTCGGCCTCGGCTATCTGCTCAATCAGCACATGCTCTTGCCGGATGATGTCGTCACCGGCGTCGACTACGACGAGGAACTCAGCGTCGTCGTCGTGCGGACAAAACGCAAAACCAACTACGAGAAGAAGCTCAAGAAGAAAGTGCAGACCTCAGGCTGTGCCCAGGGCACCGTATTCGGCGACCTGATGGAGGCGCTCGAAAATGTCTCGCTCCCGAAAGCAGAGCTGCGCACGTCCTGGCTCTATGCGCTGACCAACAAGATCAACACCACGCCGTCGCTTTACCTTGAGGCGGGCGCCATCCATGGCTGCGTGCTGGCGAAAGAGGACCAGCCGCTTGTCTATATGGAAGACGTCGGCCGCCACAATGCGGTCGACAAGATCGCGGGCTGGATGTTCAAGGAGAAGGTTTCGCCGGTCGACAAGATTTTCTACACGACCGGACGCCTCACATCGGAGATGGTGATCAAAACCGTGCGCATGGGCATTCCGATCCTGATATCGCGCTCGGGCTTCACCGCCTGGGGCGTGGAGCTGGCGCGAAAGGCCAATTTGACCTTGATCGGTCGGGCGCGAGGCAAACGTTTTGTCGCGCTCGCGGGCGAGGATCGCATCGTGTTCGATCAGGATCTCGCCTTTGTCGAAGAGGAAAGCGCCAAGCACCGGCGCAAGGCGGCGGTGCATGACGAGTGAGTTTATGTGTGTGGGCGCGAGACATTTTCGCTTTCCCTCTCCCCTCGGGGAAGAGGGTGGCGAGCGCGGAGCGCCCCTGCCCCCTCACCCGCCCTCGCTTCGCTCGGGCACCCTCGCCCCCGAGGGGAGAGGGAAGAAGCGTTCGCGGCAACTCCCGCGCCTCACTTTATACACCGCATGATCCCCGTCCCGCCCACGCTCGGCCTCGTGCTGGCCGGCGGCCTCGCGCGCCGCATGGGCGGCGGCGACAAGGCGCGTATCGAGATCGGCGGCGTCTCCATACTCGATCGCGTGATCGCCTGTCTGTCGGGCCAATGCACCGGCATCATCATCAACGCCAATGGCGACCTCGGACGTTTCGCCGATACCGGCTTGACCGTCGTGCCTGACAACGTGCCGGACTATCCCGGCCCGCTCGCCGGCGTTCTGGCCGGGCTCGACTGGCTGGCGGCGCAAAGCAACGGCATTGAATGGATCGTGAGCGTGCCGGGCGACTGCCCGTTTCTGCCCGATGATCTGGTGGAGAAGCTGCACCTGGCCCGCCGCAAGATGGGAACCGGCGTGCCGTTGGCCTGTGCCCGTTCGGGCGAATGGCGCCATCCGGTGGTTGGCCTGTGGCCGCTGGCGCTGCGCGCGGATCTGCGCAAAGCGCTCGTCGAGGAAAACCTCCGCAAGATCGAGGTCTGGACTGCGCGCCATGGCGTCGCCATCGCCGATTGGCCGGCTGAACCGGTTGACCCGTTCCTCAACGTCAATACGCCCGAGGATGCCGCGCGCGCCGAACGCATTGCGATGCAACATAGCTGACACGACTTGGCGGCGGCGGAATAACGCAGCTTGACCGACATCGTATCGCAGCCATATTCATTATAGTGATAGACTATGGGTCTGGGAGAGGAGCCAACACAATGAAAACATTCGTCATCGCCTGTGCTGCGGCAATCATCATTGCGATTATCGGCGGGGTCGCGCTCAACAAGGTGCCGGACAGCTCGGCCAGCGCGTTCAGCACGCAATATGTGAGACTGGGGGCGTAAGGCCTGGGGCGCTCCTTTGGAGCGGTCCACACGAAGTGCGGGGGGCGAAAGCCCCCTTGGCGTATTACCCCATAAGCGCCGCGTACGACAGAAAACCGACGCGGGTGCCCGGCTCGATCGCGGTTACGTCTTCGGAAAATTCCAGCAATCCGTCGGTTTCCGTCAGCGACGTCAGGATTCCGGCGCCGTCCTGCGGATGCTTGACAGCTTCGATCTCGCCGTCGGGTCGCCGCCGTAACGCCACGCGCACGTATTCGCGACGATCCTTTTTCTTCCTATAGGCAAAGGCCGCGCGCACCGGCAGCGCCACGAGGGTCTGTGGCCGCGCGCCGGAAAGACGCCGCAGCAGCACCTTCACCACCCGCACGAACGTCACAAACACTGCGACCGGATTGCCTGGCAGTCCGACGAAGGCGGCACTGTGCCCATTGGCGTTGCGGATCACGCCCATGGCCACCGGCCGTCCAGGCTTGATGGCGACGCGCCAGAATACGAGGCTGCCGATGCGCTCGACCGCGCTGCGCACAAAATCGGCTTCGCCTGTCGACACGCCGCCGGAGGTGACAATGAGATCGTGGCCTGCAGCGGCATCCTGAAGCGCCCGCATCAATTCGCTCGGCTGATCACGAAGTATGCCGAGATCGGTCACGATGGCGCCGAGCCGTTGCAGGAGTTCCGCCAGAAGATAGCGATTGGCATCGTAGATTGCCGCACTGCCGCGCGCAGCGCCGGGCTCCACCACTTCATCGCCGGTGGAAAAGATCGCCACCTTGAGCCGCCGGCGCACTGCGAATTCGGTGATGCCGAGCGCGGCTGCCAGCGCGATGTGTTGCGCCTCCAGCACCGTTCCGGCCGGCAGCACGACATCGCCGGCAGGCACGTCTTCGCCGGCCAGCCGGCGGTTGGCGCCGGGTTTCAAGCCTGACGGCACCACGACATGACTGCCATCCAGCGTGACGTCTTCCTGCATGAATACTGTATCGGCGCCCGCAGGCATTGCCGCGCCGGTGAATATGCGGATCGCCTCGCCGGGCTTGAGCGTGATGTCTGCGCGGGCACCGGCCGTCACGCGGCCGCTGACAGCAAGCCGCGTGTCGCCTTTGGGTGAAAGATCGGCGTAGCGCACGGCATAACCGTCCACTGCCGAATTATCGAACGGCGGAAGATCGACCGGAGCCCTGATGTCAGCGGCAGTGACCCGGCCGCGCGCTCCCGACAGCGGCACGTTTTCCACCTCGCTGACCGGCACCACCCGCTCGCCGATCAGCCGCTCCATCTCGTCGAGCGGCAGCAGCGGTCCGGAAAAGGCGAAACAGTCGTCGGTCAGTTGCGCCATTGGGTCATGTCCCGCTTGCGGTGCCCATCCTCCGTTCATTCCCGCGCAAGCGGGAATCCAGAGCCACAATTGCATGGTCACAATAGTTGGCTCTGGGTCCCCGCTTGCGCGGGGACGAGCGGGCTATTTCAAGGCCGCACCACATCCCTCATTACCTCGCGCGACGTCACCGACCTCCACCGCATGCTTGAGGAGAAGATCCGCTATCGCCTCGATATCGTTGAGATCGACCACCGGTACCGTCGCCGCCGGCAGTGCGCTGTCGGCGGCAACCGCAACGATATGCGGATCTTCGGGATGAATCAGCGATTTGCCATTGGCGGCCCGGTGAATTTCCAGCTTGGGAAACCTGTCACGCTTGAAACCCTCGACCAGCACCAGGTCGACCGGCGACATTTTTGCGACCAGTGCGGGCAAGTCCCATTCCATCTCTTCACGCAGTTCATGCAGAATGGCCCAGCGCCTGGCCGATGAAATGATGACCTCGGTGGCGCCGGCTGCACGATGGAAGAACGAGTCCTTGCCGGGCTGATCGAGATCGAAGCCGTGATGGGCGTGCTTGAGGGTGGACACCCGCACCCCGCGCGCCAGCAGGCATGGAATCAGCTTGGTAATCAGCGTGGTTTTGCCCGACCCGCTCCAGCCGGCGAGACCGATGATCCGCATGACGTCTATATAGGCCCCGTCGTCCAAAAATCGCCTGCGACATATACCACGATGACAGGTCCAGGAATGAAGGCGTCCGGGAAACTACGGAATTGCCTGGAATTGGGCTAACGGGCAGGTTTTTCGCCCAAAAGCCGGCACGGAGAGTCACCATGAGCCAGGCTTCGGTATGGTCGCGGCGCGAGGTCTGGACCCGTAAGCTGCTCTATCCCGGCCATACTTTTCCGACCGCCGCCGCGCCGGTGATTGTCGCCATCGGCCTGGCTCACCACGACCGTGTTTTCGCCGCGCTGCCGGCAGTTCTCGCGTTCCTGGCCGGATGGCTGATCCAGTTCGCCGGTGTCGTCACCGACAATTACTCCAACCTGGTGCGTGAACCGGACGACCGCGAGCACCCGGAGCTGGTGCAGGCGGTCAAGAGTGGCCTGCTGTCGCTCGCCGACCTGCGCAACACGATCATTGTGAGTTACGGCCTAGCCGTGGTGCTGGGCTTCGCTTTGCTCGCTGTCGCGGGATGGCCGGTGATCGTGATCGGGCTCGCCAGTATCGCTGCGAGCTGGGCCTATTCCGCCGGACCCTGGCCGTTCGGCCGTCATGGTTTTGCCGACCCGTTGTTCTTTCTGTTCTTCGGCACCGTGTCGGTTATCGGCACCTATTACGTCCAGGCCGCAGTGGTGCTGGGAACCGTGCATTGGCGCGAGGCGCTGCCATTCACCGCCATCGTGGTCAGCCTGCCGATCGGCGCGCTGACCACCAATATCCTGATCATCGACGACATTCGCGATCATGAGTTCGACGCAGTAAAAGGCAAGAACACGGTGGCGGTGCGTTTCGGGAAGATCTACAGCCGTTACGAGTTCGTGACGTTGCTGGCATTCTCATATCTGGCGCCGTTCGCGTTCTGGCAGAGTCTGGATTTTAGCGCCTGGGTTCTGCTGCCCCTCGTGACTTTGCCACTGGCCGCCATAGTCGCACATGCGGTATGGACCAGAAATCACTTCGCCGAACTCGTGCCGATGACGCCGCGCATGGCGATGCTGACGCTCTCCTATTCCGTCTGCCTGGCGATCGGGCTGGCAGCGTGAATGGTTCTTGCTTCGAGACACGTTGCTTCTCGGTATGAGAGCCAGGACGGCCAGCAGACATTGACCCGAAAAGAAAAACGCCCGGCCGAGAGACCGGGCGTTTTGATTGCTGCAATCAGCGTGGCTACTCGGCCGGACGCATCCGGCCCTGCGTGCTGCCGGCCTGCATTTCCTCTTCGACCCAGAGGCTATGATGCTCCTTGGCCCAGTTGAGGTCGACCGTGCCGGTGCTCATCGACTCGAAGGCGCCTTCCATCCCGAGCGTGCCGAGATAGATGTGCGCGATGATCAGTGCAATGAACAGCACGCCGACGATACCGTGGAACACCGCGGCGAGTTCCATGTCGCCGACGTTCAGGCCGTAGTAGAACGGGAACATCAGCATGAAGCCCGAAATGATCATGGCCGCGCCGCCGAGAACGATGAACCAGTAGAGCAGCTTCTGGCCGGCGTTGAACTTGTGCGCAGGCGGATGCTTGCTGTTCTTGCCCATGCCGCCGCCGGCTTTCAACCACTCGACGTCCGCCGCAGTCGGGAAATTTTGCCCGATCCACATCAGGAACATCAGCACCACACCGATGGTGAAGGCGAAGCTGAGATAGTTATGCGCGTATTTTCCCCACTCCGACCAGGTGCTGAAAGCTTCCAGTCCCATCCATGGCAAAATCAGGCTTCTGCCGAACGTGATATTGAGGCCCGTAAGACCGAGAACGACGAATGTGCTGGCGGTGAGCCAATGCACGAAGCGCTCGAACGCAGTGAACCGCACGATCGTGCGTCCCGAACGGCCGCCTTCGATTTCGATGGTGCCGCGCGACATATAGAAGATCACAAGAAGCGCCAGCATGCCGAGGATGGCGATGCCGCCAATCCATTTCAGCGTGACGGTGCGGTATTCGCGCCAATTGCGGCCGGCCGGATGAATCAGGTTTGCCGCCTTTTTGTCCGGTATGCTGACCTGACCCGAGATCGCACCACCCCGAAGCTGTTGCATCAGTTGCTGCTCGCTCGTAGCCGCCGTCGGGCCGCCTTGCGCGGAAACCGGCGCAGGCGTCGCCACCGCGACCATAAATGCAAGCGCAAGCGCACCGGCGATCAGGCGTAACCGCCCACCAATTTTCGCCATGCCATCCTCCCTTTCAAGTGTTCTTGAGTGGCGAAACCGGCGGCGCGTGAGTTGAGACCTCACACACCGCCGAAGCCGGTTCAGGTCGCGATCGACTCACGATAGGCCGTCTGCCAGCCCCACGCGCCGGAGCCGTAGCCGCGCTTGGCCACGCGCTCTTTGTAGATCTTGGCGATGACGTCGCCGTCGCCCGCCAGCAGCGACTTGGTCGAGCACATTTCGGCGCACAGCGGCAGCTTACCTTGCGCAAGCCGGTTGGAGCCGTATTTCTCGAACTCTTCCTTGCTGTTGTCGGCTTCGGGGCCACCGGCACAGAACGTGCATTTGTCCATCTTGCCACGCGAACCGAAGTTTCCGACTTTCGGATATTGCGGGGCGCCGAACGGGCAGGCGTAGAAGCAATAGCCGCAGCCGATGCAGATGTCCTTGGAGTGCAGAACCACCGCGTCGGCCGTCGTGTAGAACGCATCCACCGGACACACCGCCGCGCAGGGCGCATCGGTGCAGTGCATGCAGGCCATGGAGACCGATCGCTCGCCCGGCTTGCCGTCATTGAGCGTAACGACGCGGCGGCGGTTGATGCCCCACGGCACCTCGTTGGCGTTCTTGCAGGCAGTGACGCAAGCATTGCATTCGATGCAACGGTCGGCGTCACAGAGGAATTTCATGCGTGCCATGTCAATTCTCCTTCAGCAGCGCCTTAGGCCGCTTCGATCCGACAAAGAGTGACTTTTGTTTCCTGCATCTGCGTGACCGAGTCGTAGCCGTAGGTCCCGCACATGTTCGAAGCTTCACCCAACACGTAGGGGTCGCTGCCCTTCGGATATTTCGACCGGAGGTCCTTGCCCTGCCAGTAACCGCCGAAGTGGAATGGCATGAAGACGACGCCGGCCGCAACACGTTCGGTGACGAGAGCCGCCACCAGAACCTTGCCGCCTTCCGGACTGTGCACCCAGACCTTGCCGCCCTCTTTGACTCCGAGTTTACCGGCGTCGGCGGGGTTGATCTCGCAGAACATTTCCTGCTGCAACTCCGCGAGCCACTTGTTGGAGCGTGACTCGTCGCCGCCGCCCTCGTATTCGACCAGACGGCCGGAGGTGAGGATCGTCGGGAACTGTTTGGAGTGATCGACCTTCTGGATCGAGGCGTAGAGCGTCGGCAGACGCCAGGCCTTGCGGTCCGTGTAGGTCGGATACTTCGCCACCAGATCGCGACGCGGCGTGTAAAGCGGTTCGCGATGCAGCGGGATCGGATCCGGGAATTGCCACACGATGGTGCGGGCCTTGGCGTTACCGAAGGGCGCGCAACCGTGCTTGATCGCGACGCGCTGGATGCCGCCCGAAAGGTCGGTCTTCCAGTTCACGCCGCCGATCTTCTTGTCGTAGTCGGCAACTGCGGCGGTATCGGCCCCCGCGGCAACGGGTTTTGCGCCCGCCACCTTTTCGATCGACGCGCGCTCATTGGCCGTGAGATCCTTATCCCAGCCAAGCTTCTTCAGCATGGCCATGGTGAATTCCGGATAGCCGTCCTTGATCTCAGAGCCGACCGAATAGGAGCCTTCGGCCAGAATGTTCGTCCCTTTGTGCTCGACACCGAAACGGGCCCTGAAGGTGAGACCGCCTTCCGCTACCGGCTTGGAAGTGTCGTACAGGATCGGTGTGCCGGGATGCTTCATCTCGGCGGTGCCCCAGCACGGCCATGGCAAGCCGTAGTAATCGCCCTTACAGGGACCCTCATTGGCCTTGAGCGTAGTCGGATCGAAGGTTTGTTGGTTGGCCATGTGCAGCTTCAGCCGCTCTGGCGACTGACCGGTGTAGCCGATGGTCCAAGAGCCTCTGTTCCATTCGCGCGTGATGTCTTCGACAACCGGTTCATTATTCTTGACTTCGATGTGCTTGAACATCTCCTTGTCGAAGCCGAGCTTCTTGGCAAAAAGATACATGATCTCGTGGTCGACCTTGGCTTCGAACCAGGGTTTGAACACGCGTTCGCGCCATTGCAGTGAGCGGTTCGACGCGGTGACCGAACCGGACGTCTCGAACTGCGTGGTTGCGGGAAGCACGTAGATGCCGTCTTTACGATCCGGAATCACCGAGGCGAAAGTCGGCACCGGATCCACGACTACCATGAGATCGAGCTTCTCCATCGCCTTCTTCATCTCGGGCAAACGGGTCTGTGAATTGACCGCATGGCCCCAATAGACCATCGCCCGGATGTTGTTGGGCTGTTCGATGTTTTCCTTCTTCTCCAGTACGCCGTCGATCCAGCGCGAGACAGGGATGCCTTTGCTCTCCATCAGCTTCTGGCTGGCGAAGCGGCCCTTGATCCATTCGTAATCGAGATCCCAGACGCGTGCCCAGTGCTTCCAGGAACCCGCCGCCAGGCCATAATAGCCAGGTAGGCTGTCGGCCAGCACGCATACGTCGGTGGCGCCCTGCACGTTGTCGTGGCCGCGGAAGATATTGGCGCCGCCACCGGAGACGCCAATGTTTCCGAGCGCGAGCTGCAGCGAACAGTAGGCGCGCGTGTTGTTGTTGCCGTTGGTGTGCTGCGTTCCGCCCATGCACCAGACCAGGGTGCCCGGGCGATTGTCGGCCAGCATCTTGGCGACGCGCTCAATCTGCTTGCCCGGCACGCCGGTGACCTTCTCGGTCTCTTCCGGCGTCCACTTCATGACTTCCTTCTTCGTATCTTCGAAGCCATAGACGCGCTGCTTGATGTATTCCTTGTCTTCCCAGCCATTCTTGAAGATCTGGTGGAGAATACCCCACACCAGCGCCACATCGGTGCCCGGACGGAAGCGCACATATTCGTCGGCATGCGCAGCGGTACGGGTGAAACGCGGGTCACAGACGATCAGCTTCGACTTGTTCTGCTCTTTCGCTTTCAGGATGTGCTGAACCGAAACCGGATGCGCCTCGGCCGGGTTGGACCCGAACAGGATCATCGCTTTCGAATTGTGCATGTCGTTGTAGGAGTTGGTCATCGCGCCATAGCCCCAGGTGTTCGCGACGCCTGCGACCGTGGTGGAATGGCAGATACGCGCCTGGTGATCGCCGTTGTTGGATCCCCACATCGCGTAGAATTTGCGGAACAGGTAGGCCTGCTCGTTGCTGAACTTGGCGGAGCCGAGCCAGTAGACCGAATCGGGGCCCGAGGCCTTGCGGATCTCGAGCATCTTGTCGCCGATCTCGTTGATCGCCTGCTCCCAGGAAACCTTCTTCCACTGACCGCCTTCCAGCTTGAGCGGATATTTCAGGCGGCGCTCGTTGTGAGCGTGCTCGCGCACCGAGGCACCCTTGGCGCAGTGCGAGCCCATGTTGAACGGGCTGTCCCAGCCTGGCTCCTGATGGACCCAGATGCCGTTTTGCACTTCGGCGATGACAGTGCAGCCGACTGAACAGTGCGTGCAGACCGATTTGACACGGGTCATTTTGCCGGCCGCGCCTTGCGCCGATGCGGGCTTCACTGCACCAATCGGCATGACGCTCGCCAATGCCACGCCACCGGTCAGCAGACCGGACCGCGCCAGGAATGAGCGGCGGTCAATCGGGGCGCCGGCAACCGGCGACATCGCTTGCTGCAGACGGGTGGCCCTCGCGGTGCCGTCGGATTTCTTTCTGAGCATATCTTCCTCCTGAATTCGGATCGGCTCGGCCCGATGCATGGCATCGAGCGGCGACATCAATTGGTGGCGTCAGAAGCGCGCGAGGCGGTAGTACGTTTTTACTTCCTCGGTCTCGCGATACCCGGCTTGCTGCGGCTTGGCTGCGTCCGCCGCAGCGACGGCGCCTGTGGCGCCAACCGCGGTACTCGCGCCCGCCGCGCCAATGACAAGACCCGCCCCTTTCAGCAAGCGACGGCGATCGAGTTTTGCCGATTTTTCTTGTTTCTCACTGCGCATGGTCAGTCCTCCGCATGCGAATGGGTGAAAGGCCGCTGGCCGAGCGGGTCGCGCGCGGCATAAGCGAACGCATTGATGAATTGAAATCGCAAAGCTTCGGTACGGCGGCTCCGCGAGCGGGACGCCGGAGTGGCTCTTGGCGCTTGCGCAACCGTATTGAACGGTGTCCACGGCCATTCTTGTTTCGCTTCCCCAAACCCCGGCGTTCTTATAGCGCCGCCCTATAGCTTCATTATTCTAATTATAGCGTTGCCCTATGGATTAACAATGCGCGTTACGCCGCATTCCCTCGAATAAAATCAGGCATGACATAAATTTTTGTTGCAGCGCAACAAATGCCCACCCGGAAAATTTTTGGCGATGGTCTGTCAAAGATGGGCGCGAACCGCAGACCAGGATCACGCCAAACATGGCGACCAATGTCCTGGTTATGGGTCGCGAGGCGGCCTTGCGTGCGGCAGCACTATATTGCGGTATCGGCGCCATGAATTTTGGGCAGGACGACAACCCTTGACCCGAGCATGGTGGGCGCGAGATCCAGCCGGAATCTATCCTTTGATGCTATCTGTCGGGAACTTGGTGGCTTCCGTGTCCGGTTCCTCTGCGGCCAACTGCCGCGGCACGCCGGTGGTGTCGCACGCCGGCTCGTCTGCCGGCTCTTCGCTGCCTGCCGTCGCTGCATCGTCTGATTCACGCTCCGACTTGGCAGCTGCGGATTGCAACTCGGTCGATGCATCGGCGACCTGGTTACCGGATTCCGGCAGTTCCTTTTCGATCTTTTCCTCGATTTCGTCGATGTAGCCTTTGCCGGGCACGTAGCTGGTTTGTGCGACCGAAATCGGCAAATCCACGACGTTGAAATCTTCACAATAGTCGTTGAGCCCGTCGAGATTGGCGAGCACCGGATCGCTTCGCCACAGCTTGCGCAGTGCCTCGCGTCGGAGCGTCTCTGAGACGTTCTTGCCAAGAAACCCGGTGTAGTCGGATTCGAATGTAAGTTCGTCGATCGGTGGCAGCGACGAAATATCCACGTCCGTCGCCGCGTTTGCTTCCGCTTTCGTAACGGTAGATTGGGATTCGGCTGCCGGCGCCTTCTCCTCGGTACGGATTTTGTCCGGCGCCACCTCGGGCTCGACCGGCAAGGTACCACTGCGGCGCGCGGCCAATTTGCGCTGGGACCAGCGTGACAGCCTTGCGGTGATCTCGTCGCTCATGAATAGCCCTGTTCGGGTTCTGGCCGCGGCTGCTTGCCGCCGTAGTCGTCCTGGTGGCGCTTGTTCTTGCGCTTTCTGAACGGCTCATCAACATGATGCAGGGCGACGAACTCACGCACCCAGTCCATCACCTCCGGCGGCATCGGCACGCCCTCGACGATATCGTCGTTGTCCGGCGTGTAGCCCATCGCCTCATAAGGGCATGCGGTCACGAGGAACGGCACGAACTCCAGGCCATCGGGTTCCTCACTTCGCCGCAGCACGGCGAAAATGACCGGCATATCTTGCGACAGATTGGTGAGATAGCCTTCGGTCTCGCCGCGGAACAGTTCGAGATTGAGCGTGCCGCCATCGAATTGCGCCCAGCCCTCGCCCTCTGCCAGCAACTTGCCGGCTTCGGGTGCGGCACGCGGCAAGATGCCGACCGGACGCCAGACCTCGTCCTGCCATTGATTCTTGCTTGCGCGCCGCTCGATCACGACGCTGATGGGCATTACGGCGTCGGCCGGCATAACCGCTGCTCAGTTTCAGATCGGTTCGTCAGCTATCAGCTGCGATTGACGCGATAATAGTTCTTCACGTCTTCCGAATTCGGATTGTAGCGCGCCTTCTTCTTTTCTTTGTCGGATTCGGCTGCCACCGCCTCGGTGGCAGGGAGCGATGTCACCGCAACTGCGGTCGCCGCCATGCCCGCACCCGCGCCCATGGCGCGCAGGAAGTCACGACGTCCCAGTTTTGCTTCGTCCTTGTCCTTTTTCATATCCAACTCCTCCTCGAATTGGCGGTCTCGGCAGTATACCCGATTCAGCCCGGTAGTTTGAAAGCTTCCGCTTCGATGTCCATGAAGATATGGCCGAGCGTACCCAGCCGCCGGTAGAAATCCGCAGCCTCGGCACGCTCCAGATCGACGAAGAAGCGACCGATCCACGGCGCCAGGTATTTGTCGAAGATCAGGCGATCGGACCCTGCAGGCGCCGGCAGCGTGCCGCTCGCCAGTCCCGCCATGATCTCGCACAGGATGCCGGCGTGATCCTCGGGTTCCACCACGCCTTCCGAGCGCTCGATGCCGATCCTGGCGAGATCGTCCCGCAGCCGCGCCAGCGGTCGCTCATGCAGGAAGCCGGAAAGATAGTAAGATCCGTAGGGTAGCAATTCGCCGCGGCCGATGCCGATGAACAGGTCGAAATATTCGCGCTCCACTTTTTCGGCACTGGTCTTGCTGGCGGCATCCGCCAACTCGATATGGGCAAGACCGAGCGGGGTCGGATCGCCGCGCAAATCGGCAATACGTTTCAGCATATCGGCGTCCGGCGCATGCGACAGCAAAGCCGCAAGCAGCGCATATTCCTGCGCCCGGGCCAGATCGATTTCATCGACGCTGCCCTTTTGGCTTTCGCCGTAGAGGTCGGGCCGCAGAACCGCGCGGCCGACGCCAGTCACGGCCTCGACCGTCAGGACCCGCTCGGCGGGCACGCGTGACCAGTTCGAAACCGACGGCTGTGAAATGCCGATGCGGCGCGCCAGTTCGGTGACACCACCGGCCGCGCGGATGGCCTCCTGAAGGCCGTGATCGGCTGCGTCGTTCTTGCTCATGGATCCTCGGCCGGCCTCTTCACGCTTCTATTAGCGCGCCCGGGGCGAAAGGGCGAATTCACATCGTTTAAAAGCTATCCGTCCCGGAATGCACCGGCAACCTGCCGGGGCCATATGACGCGTCACGATTTGCGGAGGTTCGGCGTCATTTACTGCGGGAAACGATGCACCATTTTACGGGCAATTTGATCGATTTTGCGCCGCAGCAAGGCGCCTAGCCCACCGCCTCCAGATGCCGGATCGGCAGACCGGTGACCAGGTTCTGCGGTTTCATGCGGATGAGCTTGTCCGCTGTCATGGTCAGGATCAGGTAGACCGGTTCGCCCTTCACCTTGTCGAGCATCACCGACGGGTCGCGGAACGTCAGGCGGAACAGTCCGCCCACCCGCGCCATCGTCGTCTCGTCGATCTCTTCGCCATTCCACAGCATGTCGCCAAGCCTGGTCCCGCCTGCGTCAAGTCCGACATACCAGGCAAGATTGACATCGCGCAGTTCCTTGATCGGCTCGATGTCCGTCTCGACCCCAAGCAGGTGTGCGATCCAGCGCCGCATGGCCTCGGCCAGTGCCACCAGGCCCGGGCGGCCAGTGGTGAGATCGATCGCCATGTCGAACTGGTCACTGCGCTCCCAATAGCTCGCGGCATTATCTTCGTTGAGCACGTCGATCTCGGCCTCGGCCGGAATGCCGAGCATGGACACCAGCGGTGACACCGAGGCCGGATTGGTGCCGCCGACTTTTTCCTCATCGGCCGCGATCAGGGAACCTTCGTGCAGCGTGACGCGCTGGGTACGGAAGAACAATTCGGCCGCGCGTACGACCTGCGCGTCCTCGACGCCGTCGAGCGCGTTGCGCAGCAGCACGTGCACAAGCTGATTGACGAACAAGGGTGGCGTGCTGCCGAGGTCCCGTCGCACCAGATCGGCATAAGCGGCTTCCAGTGTCTTGTGGCGCAACAGATGGTCGCGAAAGGTGATCAGCATCTGCCAGTTCTCGCGCGCATCGGCATCGGCAATCGCGGCCATGTCTGACGCCGGGACTGGCATGCGCGGATTCGCGAGCAGCGCGGCATGCAATGTGCGCTCGACCGCGCAGGCTTCGGGCGGCGGAATCAGTTCCGGCCGCGCCAGATAAACTTTGAGGAAATCGTCGGTCGCGAGAAGGCCGCCGCTCTCGTCGCGGTCGAGCAGATGATGGCCGCAGGAAATCCAGAAATCGTTCATTTGCGTTCCCGTTCGGCCATGCCGATGAGATCGATTTGCTCACCTGGCTCTTCGTCCTCCTCGCCTTCCACTTCAAGGAACGAAAACGCACGTGCCGGTCTTGCTCCATTGCGCGGGGTCAGCGTGCGGAAAGCTTCGCGCACCTCGCCATCCTCGTAGCTGCGATGAAGGGCGATCAGGGTGTCCTGCGGCTCGCTGCACAAGGACGCCGCGAATGTCACTTCATCTTCTGCGGCGAGCCGCGCCGCGTCCATGTCGGGCGCGCCGAAATTTTCGACCAGCCGTTGCGCCAGCAATTCCACCAGCGCCGCACGGTCGTCTTCGCTCGCTTCCACGATCTGCACCAATGTCGACCAGCCGAGCGAATCCACACCGAGAAAGCCACCGCGGAAAGCCGAACGCGCCTTTCCCTCAAGCGTCGTCGGATCCCGATCCCAGAACACGAAAGCGCCGGGCACTGCCCATTCCCCGGGTTCGGCCGTTTTCTCGAACACGAACGTATCGGACGGATCGAGGCGGATGGTGCGCAACAGTTTCATGCCCGCGGCCCCTTGGTGACCGGATCGAGCCACGTGGGCCTTGCCAGCCGCGGCAGCAGCGCCTGCCGTTCGACCTCCGTCTTGCCCATGCGGCGGACCAGCAGATCGCCGTTCTCGTCGATGTCGCGTCGCAGGCCCTTTTCGACCGGCAGCCGCGGCAGATAATTCCGCGCGACGCTGCCGAAGCCCTGTTCCGCCCAGGAGTCTACATAGACCATGAAATGCCGGGTGAAACTTTCAAGCAGATGGGCGGCAAGCAGATCCGTGAAGCCTTCTTCATCAAGCGCGGTGATGAAAGGACTTGCGCCGGGCTCGGCGCCGCTCACCGAAGCGGTGCGGATCATGGCGCCGAATACCAGCCACGGCGGAATTTCATTCTCTTTGACGCCATTTGGCCAGCCCAGACGGCCGCCGCCCACCAGACCAAGATTGACCGTAATGGAATCCGGCCAGTCGATGGTGATCGAGGTTTCCGGCTGCGCATGGGCGGCTATCGCGTCGACCAGCGCCGTCATGCCGGCATAAAATGCACGTCGCGCCTTTACCAGAGGCTCCTCCGGTTCCAGCACCACGGCGAATTCAGCGAGATCGAAGCGCCCGACATAGACCAGCGTGCCGGCACCCTTTTCGCCTGCGATCGATATCGCATGCGCGAAGGCGTCGCCCATTTCCCGCATCTTCACCAGGGTGAAGGGCGGCGGCAGCGTCAATTTGTCCGCCGGAAGGCCGGCCCGCGACTCCAGCGGCATGGTTCCTCACTGTTACTTTCTTGTTTGAATTACTATAATTATAGCTAGAGGTGGTTCCGAGGCCAGTCCCGCAGCCTCGCGGATCAGGTACAGGCAGTAAATGCAAATGCCAAATGCGGCGTTTGCTCGACAACAGCGGGCCAGCACAAAGGTTAATGAGCCCGATGGCCGAACGGCCGCGAAACATCCTGATCTGTTCCTGCGAAGACACCATGCCGCTCGACGGCAAGACGGTGGCGCGCGTCTGCCGCGGCGCAGAGATCGTCGAAGGCCGCCAGCTTTGCCGCGCCGAGCTTGATCGCGTGCGCAAGACCGCCGCCACCGGCCAGCCGGTCACCATCGCCTGCACCCAGGAAGCACCGTTATTTACCGAGGTCGCAGCCGAAATCGCGGGCAGTGACGCCATCACCTTTGTCAACATTCGCGAGACCGCCGGCTGGTCGAAAGATGCAAAGACGGCGGCGCCCAAGATCGCGGCGCTGATTGCCGCGTCGGCGGAGCCAGCGCCGGAAGTACCCTATGTCGGCCTCAACAGCGAAGGCGTGACGCTGATCTACGGCAAGGACGAACGCGCGATCGACGCTGCCAATCTGCTCAAGGACCATCTCGACGTCACCGTGCTGCTCAAGCCCGGAAGCGACGTCGCGCCGCGGCGCGTCACCGACGTTCCGCTGGTGAAAGGCACCATCAAGTCGGTGCGCGGTTATCTTGGCGCGTTCGAACTGACACTCGATGACTTTGCGGCGCCCAGTCCGTCTTCGCGCGATGCCCTGAAGTTCGGCACTGCGCAAAACGACGCGCATTCGCGCTGCGACATTCTGGTCGACCTTTCCGGCGGCGTGCCGCTTTTCCCGGCCGCCGACCTGCGCGATGGCTATCTGCGCGCCGATCCAGGCGACCCGGCGGCCGTGCTGCGCGCGGTGCTCAAAGCGCGTGACCTCACCGGCAGTTTCGACAAGCCCCGTTATGTGACATTCACCGAGGATCTGTGCGCGCATTCGCGTTCCAAGATCGTCGGCTGTCGCCGTTGCCTCGACCTCTGCCCGACCGGCGCTATCACGCCGAACGGTGATCACGTGGCGATCGACGCCAGGATCTGCGCCGGCTGCGGTCAATGCGCCGCCGCCTGCCCGACGGGCGCCGCGGCTTACGCACTTCCGGGCTCGGATGCCCTCTTGCGCAAACTGCGCACGCTGCTTTCGGCTTATCGCGAAGCCGGCGGCAGGCACGCCATTTTATTATTCCATGACGCCGAGCATGGCGGCGAAGTGATCGATGCGCTCGCGCGCTACGGCGACGGATTGCCGGCAAACGTCCTGCCGATGCAGGTGAATGAGGTGACGCAGGTCGGCCTGGAGACAGTCGCTGCATCATTCGCCTACGGCGCGTCGGCGGTGCGTTTCCTCACTCGCGCCAGGCCGCGCCACGACGTGACCGGCCTCGCAGACACCGTCGCGTTGGTCGAACCGGTGCTTGCCGGCCTCGGCTTTCTCGGCGCCCGCGTGGCGACGATCGAGTCGGACGATCCTGACGCGCTGGGCGCTGCGCTGCGCGCGATCGCACCCATGGACGGTGCGGCCAGGCCCGCCACCTTTGCCGCCGTCGGTGCAAAACGCGAAGTGGTGCGCCTCGCGCTGCGCGAACTGCACGCCGTTGCGCCTGCACCAGTCGACGTGGTGGCACTGCCGGACGGCGCGCCCTTTGGCACAGTCGACGTCAACGTCGAAGGTTGCACGCTGTGCCTGTCCTGCGTATCGGCCTGCCCGACCGGCGCGCTGTCGGACGATCCCGAACGGCCGATCCTGCGTTTTGCGGAAGACGCATGCGTGCAGTGCGGACTGTGCAAGACCACCTGTCCCGAAAAGGTCATCAGCCTGAAGCCGCAGATCGATTTCCGCGCCGCCACCGCGGCAAGCCGCATCGTCAAGCAGGAAGAGCCTTACGAATGCATCCGCTGCGGCAAGCCGTTCGGCGTAAGAAGCTCGGTCGAACGCGTGGTGGCCAAGCTCGAAGGTCAGCACTGGATGTTCAAGGACAGCAAGAAGCGCCTCGACGTCATCAAGATGTGTGCCGACTGCCGCGTCGGCGCCATGGCGGAAGAGAATTTCGATCCCTTCGGCGCGCCGCAGCGCCCGGCGGTGCGCACCACCGACGATTACCTGCGCGAGCGCGAGCAGGAACAGAAGGGCGAGAGCTGAGCGCGGCAGTGCACTACGGCTTACGGCAAAATCTCACTTCTGCATATTTGTGCCTGCAATCAGGCCCTGACGATCGGAAATGCCCGCGCGAACGCCTTCTCTCCGGGCGGCGAAAAGCGCACGATGCGCGTGCCGCGCTCACGTCTGGCCCATCCCATTTCCTCGATGCGGCCAAGAAATGCACGCCCGAGGCTGCCGGCCAGATGCGATCTTCGTTCGCTCCAGTCGAGGCATTCGCGGCAGAGCGGCGTTTTCCGGGAATCGAGACGAACGATGTCGATGCCGAATTCGCGCACAAATGCGTGGCCTCTTTCGGACAGTTCGAGGGTCGCTCCCTTCGTTCGCAGTAAGCGGCGGTCGACAAGACTGTCGAAGAGCCGAATGCCCATGTCGCCAGCAAGATGGCTGTAACAGACACGCGCCTTGCGCAAAGCAGGGTCCTTCGGCCCAATCCGGCTTCGCAAATGTCCCGATCCGGCCGCGAGACCCATCAAGCCTTCAAGGACGCGGGCAACGTCTTCGCTCGCGAGCGAAAAATACTTGTGCCGTCCCTGCTTGCGGGGACGAAGTAACCCGCCCTGATCGAGCTTGGATAGATGGGTGCTGGCGGTCTGCACGGTCACGCCGGCCTCCTGTGCCAATTCGGAGGCGGTCACCGCCTTCCCGCTCATCAAGGCAGTCAGCATATTTGCCCGCGCAGGATCTCCGATCAGCGCGGCAATCCGGGCAATATCGGGGCCTTCTTTCATAGTTCGATCTTAGTCGAAGCATACCATCCCGGCAATCCTGTAGTGACTGCGGCGGACACCGGGGCGCGAAGCCTGCATGACGACGCCGCACAGCTTGAAGACGGAACTGCCTCTGCTGGCACTGCTCGCAATGTTGTGGGGCTCGTCATATCTGTTCATCAAGGTCGCGGTTGCCGAGATTCCGCCCATCACCCTCATTGCCGTGCGGGTAACCGGCGCCGCCGCATTCCTGCTCGTGGTCATGGTTTTTCGAAACGAAGAATTGCCGCACGACAGCCGCACGTGGCGCATGCTGTACCTGCAGGCGATCTTCAACAGCATCGGCGCCTGGACCGTGCTCGCCTGGGGCCAGCAGTTCGTCGACGCCGGCCTTGCGAGCGTTCTGAATTCAACTTCACCGATTTTGGTGTTTATGTTCACGGCCATGATCACGCGCCACGAATCCCTCGGCGGACGAAAACTGTTCGGCGCGCTTGTGGGGTTTTTTGGCGTCATTCTCATCGTAGGCCTCGACGCGTTGCACGGCCTCGGTGCGCAAGTCGCGGGACAGCTCGCATGTCTGACGGGCGCCGCGTTCTATGCCTGCGCTGCAATTTACGGCAAGCAGTTCAGCCATTTGTCTGCCGTCGCGACCGCGACCGGCACGATGATCTGCGCGAGCGCGACTCTGTTTCCACTTGCGTTTATTGTTGAAAGCCCCTTGGCGACTGTGCCTTCGGCCGCCGCCATCGGCGCAACAATTATTCTGTCGATGTTCTGCACAGGCGTCGCGCTGTTGATCTACTTTCGTCTGGTACGGACGATCGGATCGATGGGAGTCGCAAGCCAGAGCTACCTGCGCGCCGGCATCGGTGTTGTGCTGGGAATGATCGTTCTCGGTGAAACGATCGCGCCGCCCGTAGCGGGCGGAATCGCGGCGGCGATCATCGGCGTCGCGCTGATCAATTGACCGGCAAGAGCACGTGCCTCGGCGGTCATTGTCCGCAAAGGCGGGGCGTGACACCAACAAGTGTTACTTCTTCTTTTTCGTCGCCTTGGCCAGAAATTCCACCAGCGCCTTGCGGTCCTCGGCCGAACCAATCTTCTGTTCCGGCATCTTGGTACCTGGGGTGTAAGTCATCGGTCCGACCTCGAACATCTTCGCCACTGTCTCCGGCGACCACACGATGTTCATGTGCTTGAGCGCTTCGGAGTAGTGATAGCCCGGCAAGCTCGCGATCTTGCGGCCGAAAATGCCGGCAAGACTTGGGCCTGCCTTGTTGCCTTCATCGGACGAAAGCGTGTGGCAGGCAACGCAGGCGCGGAACACCTGCGCGCCATGGTCGCCGGCATAGGCCGCAAGCGGATCGGCCGGCGCACCGACGACCACCGAACCGATCGGGTCACCGCTCACCGCGTCCCAGCGCCGGATCATGCGGTCGGTGCCGCCGGTCAACAATGTGCGGCTGTCGGGAAAGAACGCTACCGACCACACCGGCAGGCCGGGGCCGACCAGCGTGCGCTCGAGCTTGCGCGCCTTGCGGTCAATGACCGCCACCGAGCCGCGGATGCCGGCCGCGGCGATGAGCTTGCCGTCGGGCGAGATCGCGATCGCGATTACCGGCGTGGCCGACGCTTCGACATTCGCCTGGACGACGCCTTGCGTATTGAGAAGATAGACCTTGCCGTCGGCGCCGGCCGTGACAATCTCGCCGTCGGGCGCCACCGCCACGGAATTGAGTGGTGTCGGAAGATTGCGCACGACCACGCCGTCGCCGGCAACCTGCCAGATGCGCAAGGTCGCATCGTAGCCGGCGGTGATGATCTGTTTGCCATCCGGCGTGAAAGCGACGCCGTTGACACTCTGTGCATTCCCTTCCAGCACGCGCGGGGTTCCGCCCTTGAGAGGCCACAGCCGCGCCGTGTGATCCCACGACGCGGACGCCAGCGTGGCACCGTCGGGCGACACAGCGAGATTGACGATCGGGCCGGTATGGCCATTGAGCACGCTGTCGGGCTCCTGCTTCCCGGGCGTCCAGATCGCGATATGCGCGTCGGCGCCGGCAGTGGCGATGCGGCCGTCCCTGAGCCAGGCCACCGCGTTCACCGCATTGTCGTGGAAGCGCATCACCTGTTCGGCGACATTGCGGGTGAGCGACCAGCGGATCGTCGACGTGTCGAAGCTGCCGGATATCGCGTATTTGCCGTCGGGCGAGATTGCCAGCGCGCGCACCGGGCCGCCATGGCCGCGCAGTTGCGCGTTCGCAACACCGGCTGTCGCGCACAAGCCGAGCGGCAACAAGAGCAAGGCGGCGCACAAGCGTTTGATGCAAAGTGTCATGACGATCCGGTATTCGAGATCACATTCTAGGCGGGGAAATTAGCCATCAGCAGGGCGCATGCCGAGGGCGGCAATGCGTTCCCGTGTCGCAGGATCGCGCAGCGCAGCCAGAAAGGCCTGCACCGCCGGACGTTCCTTGCGGCTTTCAACCAGCAGAAAATCGTAATGTTCCGGGGCCACGGGGAGAAAACCAAGCCCATAGAGCTTCGCCACCGGCTCGATCGCGAGGCCCCAGTCGGCGCGATTTTGCGCGATCGCCGCCGCCACCGCGTTGTGGGATTTCGGCTGGTTGGCGTAGCCGGGCGGGCGCCTGCCGTCGAGAAGCTGATCGACCAGCACACGCGTGCCGGAACCGGCGTTGCGATTGACCATCAACGCGGAGGCATCGGCAAGCGCTGCCTGCAACGCCTGCTGCGCGGTACGGCCCTCGAAGCGCTTATCCCCCGGCCGGAAGAGCAAGCCCTGCATGCGCTCCCAGCCACTCACCAGCGTTATATCCGGGCCAGCAAGATGCACATTATATTGTCCACTTTCTGGATCGATCAGGTGCACCGGCGCGACATCGCATTCGCCGCGGCTTGCTGCCGCAACGCCGCCGAGGCTGCCGACCGCCAGCACGCGCGCGGAATAGCCGCGTTCGCTCAGCGCGCCCACCACCACGTCGAGCGCGACGTCGTGGCTGCCCATGATCACCAGGTCGGGCGCTTCCGCCGCGCTGCCGATCAATGTCACCTGCGCGTCGCTGCCGGCATCGAGCGCCGCCGCGAGCTGATCGATTTCCACGAAGCCGTCGGCTTGCGAAAAGCTGGTTACCGAGCCCGAGCCCTTTCCGGTCGGGAAGGCAATCGTACCCTCTCCGCTTGCGATCAGCGACACCAGTACGAATTCCTTGCGTCCGAGTTCGGAAGCAACGCGCACCGGCACGCGTGCGCGGCTCGTTTCGGCCGCCTGCGCCGGCAGGCCCGCGCGCGCGCGGATCACCGGCGCGACGAATGCGTGAAACGTGAAGATCGCGGACGTCGGGAAGCCCGGTAGCACCACGATCGGCTTGTCGCCTACCACGCCGAGGCAGAGCGGCTTGCCGGGCTTCAGCGCAACGCCGTGCACGAGGATGCCGGGTTTGCCGAGCCGTGAAACGATCGTATGCGACAGATCGCCGGCGCCTTTCGAGGTGCCGCCGGAAAGCACCACCATGTCGCATTCGGCAAGGGCCTTGCGCACGGCTCGTTCCAGGGCCGCCTCGTCGTCGGGATACGCACCGAACGCAAGCGGCTCGCCGCCAGCTTCGGTCACCGCCGCCCCAATGATCGCGCCGTTGCTGTCGTAGACACCCGCGACTTTGAGCGGTTCGCCCGGCGGCACCAACTCGTCGCCAGTCGACAGCACTGCCACTTTCGGGCGCCGGACCACGTCGATCTTTGCGAGTCCACAGGCCGCGAGCATGCCGATTTCGCGCGAACCGATCCGCGCGCCACGCCTGAGCAAGGTCTCGCCGCGCGCGATGTCAGAGCCGGCGTAGGAAATGAATTGCCCGGGGGCCGCCGCACGGCGCAGTTCGATCGACGGCAACCCCTGCTCGATCAATTCGGTCTGTTCGATCATCACCACGCAATCGGCGCCGCGCGGAATCACGCCACCTGTCGCGATGGTCGTGGCCGTGCCGGGCCGAACTTCGAGCACCGGCGCATCGCCACAGGCGATTACTTCCGGATTGAGTTGCAGCAGTTTGGGATTGCTGTCGCTCGCGCCAATGATATCGGCCGCCCGCAGCGCAAAACCGTCAACGTTGGAACGGTCAAATGGTGGCGCGTCGACTGCGGCTACCACGTCATGCGCAAGCACGCGCGAGAGTGCAGACGCCAGCGGCACGCTTTCGGCTGCAAGGGGAGCAAGATCGAGATGTTGTTCGAAACGCGCGCGCGCCTCCTCGGCCGACACCACGTCGAGGAATTGCTCCTGTCGCGCGGCGGCACGCACGCGCGCGATCAGGTCAGATTGGGCGTCGGCCGCTCGCTTGTCGCTCATATTATGATCTGTCACTCATTATAGTTATGTCTCACGGCCACGGTCTGACGTGCACCTGGGAGCCCGCGGAATAGCCCTCACTCTCCCCCGGCACCAGGATCCAGCCGTCGGATCGCCCCAGCGACGAAAGGGGCAGATATTTACTCGCCAGCGGCTCGGCATTCTCGGCAACACGCCGCACCGGCACGATTTCCGCAAGACCCACGGTCGAGGCAATCTTGCGCGCCAGTGTCAGGGTCACGCCCGGCTCGTTCTCTTTTGTCTTGGCGGCGGCAAGCCGATCCAGGATGCGCCGGCCGATTACGAGCCAGACCGCGAGCGCCGCGTCCAGCCGTCCCGGCAACAGCAGCACCGGTCGTGGCCCCACGAATCCGAGTGCGGCGGTTTCTCCCGGCGTGAGCGCCATACCGTGCACGGCGACGCGGCCTTCGCGCGCCAGCGTCTGCACGCTGGTGTCGTTGCGTCCGCTGCCGGTGCCGCCGATCGCCACGATCGCGTCCGCGCTTTCAGATGCCAGCACGCCGTTGAAATCGCGGCCCGCTTCGTCGAGCCGCGCGGCAGCGCCCCGGCGGTCGATATCCGTCGCCAGCAGGCGCGCTGCGGCGTTGATGATCCCGCTGCCGCGCAGCGGCAGCACGCGGATGCGCGGTTCGCGCACGGTGACGCGCGCAAGGCCGATGGCGGAAAACGCGGCGAGATCGGTAACGGTCAGGCGATCACCGGCATAGCGCAACGGAATTCCCGGATCGCAATCGCCGCCCGCCGGCAATACGCCGTCGCCGGGATTGACGGTGACAAGCGCTTCGGCTCGACCGTCGTTCAACTTTACCGCGTCGAACGGCGCCACGCTGTCGGTGTCCGGCGGCAGCGGCTGGCCAGCCTCGATGCGTGACGGCGGATTTTTCAGCAGCATCGGCGAATAGCCCCCGGCACCCAGGGTCAGGTCTGCGCTCAGCGCCCATCCGTCGAGCAACGCGAGCGCCGAACTCGGACGCGCCGGCGCCGATACGTCGGTGGCGAGCGTGCGGCCCGCGGCCGCGGCCACGTCGACCGTGCGGGGGGTGACCGGCTTAATTTCGGTCTCGATTCTCGCCAGCACCTCGGCCAGCGGCGTCAGCCGAGTAATCGTCTGTATTGTTTCGGACGCGGCAGCCATCGTCTTCCGGAGCTTGACCTTGTTGATGTCGGACTATTCAGTTTACCTCAACAAAGCGCAGGGCACAGCGAAGGTTTTCCTGCTCTGAAAACAGGTTAAACAGGGATCAAAGGCGTGTTTACGGCCACAAAAGACAAGGCTCTTCTCACCACCACCACCGGCGCGCTGCCCCGGCCCAGCTGGTACACCGAAAACCTGCGCGGCATTCCGCTTGCCCAGGGCTTTTCCCGCCTCGCCTATCGCGAACAGCACTTCGATTGCCTGGCCTGCCATGTGGCGGCCCAACATCGCGCCGGTATCGACATCATGGTCGACGGCGATACACGGCTGGACGACGACGTGGCCGGCCGCAGCTGGGTGAGTTACGTCACCGAGCGGGTCGCCGGCATCGGCGAGCCGCGCGTCGAAGTGCCGCCTGCAGGCTTCATGGCCGACAAGGGACCGGGCGACCTGATGTGGGAAGTAATCGAGACCCGCATGACGCCGCCGGTGACGGGCAAGATCGGCGCGACGTCGCTGCAGCTCGATCGCGCTTACAAGGCGATCGCGCCGATGACCGACAAGCCGGTGAAGGTCGGTTCGATCTCCGCGCAGATCCTGGCGCTGATGCTCTCGAATGAGCACTACAAGAACCGCCTCGACCTGCTGATGGATCTGTCGGCGGCGCTGAACAAGGAGTATCACGCGCTCGCCGACGCGGGCGCTCCGCTGGTGCAGATCGAGGAGCCGGCCATCCACCAGGTCATTGCCGATCCCAGGCAGGCGATCAAACCGGAGCAATGGGTCGAAGCCTTCAACGTGGAGGTGAAGGGCCTGCGCGACAAATGCGAAGTGTGGTGCCACACATGCTGGGGCAGTCCCGCTGCGCAGCGCGTCGCCAGCAAGGATCAATCCTATAAAGCGGCGCTGCCCTATCTGGACCAGCTCGACTGCGACGTGCTCACGGTCGAGGCCGCATTCAATCGCGGCATGGATCTGGAACATTTCGGCACGATGATTTCCAAGAGCAAAAAGGTCGCGCTCGGCGTGATCAGCCACCGCACGCTGCAGGTGGAACGGCCGGAAGAGGTAGCCGACCTCATCCGCAAGGCGCTGAAATATATCGAGCCCGAGCGGCTGATCCTCACCAGTGACTGCGGCTTCGGCCGGCAATCGATGAGCCGCATGCATGCGATCTATAAAATGGTGGCGCTGACGCGCGGCACCAATATCGTGCGCAAGGAGCTGGGCCTTGAGGAAGCCTATATCCCGGCGACCGACACGCAGCTGTCGATGGTGCCGGTAAGCGCATGATCCCGAAACTGGAGACCGGTTTCCCGCCTTTGCGAAGCCCCGCTTCGGCGGGCAAAGCAAGGTCGGACAGGATCACGCGCGAAGAGAAAATGTCATGACTGAAAAGGTGATGAACCTGCGTGGCCTGAAATGCCCGCTGCCGGCGCTTCGGGTGCGTAAAGCTCTGACCGGACTCAAGAGCGGCGACCTGATCGTCGCGGAATGCACCGATCCGCTGACCGTGATCGACATCCCCAACCTGCTGCGGCAGACCGGCGACGCGCTGGAAGACAAGGCCGAGGCCGACGGCGTGTTGACGTTCCGGATCCGGAAGAAATAGCGCGACGGCCCTCCCGCAATCCGCAAATCCCGCGCAAAACGCCAAAAATCCATAGTTTCTAAAGGAGACCCCAAGGGCGTCTAAAAGATGTGCCCGGGCCGGCCCGCTAGTGTCCCCCGCATCGAGCCCGCGCCATGCGGTGCGGGTCACCAATAGCGGGAACATTCAGATGAATATCATGACCACAGCCGCCCCGGCGGCCACCATCCCCGACCTCGGCGCCATGAAGATCAAGCAGCAGGCCGCCTGGTCCTCCGGCGACTATGCCGTCGTCGGCACCACCTTGCAGATCGTCGGCGAACAACTGTGCGAGGCGCTCGATCTGCGTTCCGGTCAGAAGGTGCTCGACGTCGCCGCCGGCAACGGCAATGTCACGCTTGCCGCCGCACGCCGCTGGTGCGAGGTGGTGTCGACCGACTACGTGCCGAGCCTGCTCAAGCGCGGCCGGGCACGCGCCGCCGCCGACGGTCTCGACGTTGCGTTCAAGGAAGCCGACGCCGAAGCATTGCCGTTCGACGACGGCAGTTTCGATGCGGTGGTTTCGACCTTCGGCGTCATGTTCACGCCGAACCAGGACAAGGCTGCGCGCGAGCTTGCGCGCGTATGCAGGTCCGGCGGCAAGATCGGTCTCGCCAACTGGACTCCGGAGGGCTTCATCGGCCAGATGTTCAAGACGCTCGGAAAATATCTGCCACCGCCGGCCGGTGCAAAATCGCCGGCCCTGTGGGGCACGCGGGCGCGGCTGAACGAGATGTTCGGAACCGCGGCAACGTCGATCATCGCCGAACCGCGGATGTTCAATTTCCGCTACCGCTCACCGGAGCATTTCGTCGACCTGTTCAAGACCTATTACGGCCCGATGCTCAAGGCTTTCGCGGCGCTCGAGCCCGCCAAGCAGAATAGTTTGCACCAGGACCTGCTGGCACTGATCGCGAGCTTCAACGAGGCGCACGACGGCACCATGGTGGCGCCGGCCGAATATCTCGAAGTGGTCATCGTTAAGAAATAACGGCATCACAGCCGCATGAATTGTCATGGCCGGGCTGTCCCGGCCATGACCCCTACCCGTGCAGATCCTGCGACGGCCGCAGCAGCTCCGGCAAGTTCCAGCGCATCGTCTGGCGGCCGCTCTTGAAGGCAGCCACCGGCTGCGCAATTTCTGCCACCGCCTGCTCCGGCGTCGGCGCATTGATGATGACGACATCGGCCGGATTGCCGACGGCAAATCCATAGTCCTTCAAATTCAGCAGCCGGGCCGAGCTGACCGTGAGCATGTCGAAGCATTCGCACAAATGCGCCGGGCGATCGACCTGCAGCACGTTGGCGTAGAGGTTCGCGATCCGGATCAGCGAGCAGTCGCCGTAAGGGGTCGCCGGGTTGAGCACGTTGTTCGTCGAGAGCGAACACGTCACGCCGTGCGCACTCAGCAGATTGACGTCGGCGACGCCGCGCCGCACGTCATGATCCTGGTCGCGCCCCATCAGGAACAGATCGGTCGCCGGCAGCACGGTCACCGCAATGCCGCTGTCGGCCAGCATGCGTGCAAGCGCGGCGAGCCTGTCCGGCGGCAGCAAGGACAGCTTGGCCATATGGCCAACAACCACCCGGCCGCCGCGTTTATAGGTGTCGGTCAGCTCGCGCACCAGGTGGATGTCCATGTGCTCCGGCGTATTGCCGACATCGAGATGCATGTCGATATCGACGTCGAATTCGCGCGCCAGCTCGAAGATCCGCCGGATCTGTCCGGCGGCGTCCTTGTCGTAGCGCGGTGCACCACCGATTACCTTGGCGCCGCGCTGGAGGCCCTCCACCAGAAGTTCGTCAGTTCCGGGGTAGCTGATCAGGCCTTCCTGCGGGAAAACGCAAATTTCAATATCGATCGCCCATTTGTATTCGTCGATCAGGGCCTGAACGCCATCAAAGCCGCGCATGCCGATGCCCGGGTCAACCTCGACCTGCGTACGCATGCGAGTGCAGCCGTGCAGGATGCATTGCTCGAGCGTCTGTGCCGCGCGCGTATGCACGTCCTCGGCCGTCATGTCCTTTTTCAGCGGCGTGACGCCGATGACCGGACTGAGCTTGGCGCGCTCCTGGGGCGCGCAACGGTCGATGATGCGCGACTTGTCGAGATGGATGTGGGTTTCAATCAGGCCGGGACAGGCGAGCCGTCCCCCGGCGTCATAGATTTCGGCATCGGCGGACAGGCCCGGCTCGAGCGCGACGACGCGCCCGCCCTCAATTCCGATATCGAGAAGCCCACCGGCGCTGCGGCCTGCCAGGCGAACGTTACGGATAATCAGGTCCACGTACGAATTTCCCGCCAGGCGCTATGCTGCCGGCGCAACAGCAGATCCTGCACATTGCTCTGGATAAGACGCAATTTCCCGCCAGCAAGACGACTTTAATCCATTCCACATGTTCGCACACAAGCAATTGACTATTGTCAATCTCTTTATTGCTGCGATGCGGTATTCAAGACTGCAGTTGAAAGTCAAGGCCATGCTTCAATCAAATTCACCATCGCTTCGTGAGCTTCCGTTCTTTCGTGAAGTGAATGAAAAGACCAGAAATGTGCTGCTTTCCGCGGCGCAGGTTCGCCACTTTTCGAAACATGCCGTCATCATCGGCGAAGGCGAGACTCCCGAATTCCTCGGTGTTGTTGTCGACGGCCTGGTCGAGCTGTTCGGTACCCACAACGGCGCGGAAACGACGATCGAAATCGTCAAGCCTGGTTCGGCAATGGTTTTGGCCGCGGTCATCCGCAATGAAGTGGCCCTTAATTCGGCCCGTACGCTGGTGCCGTCGCGGATCCTGATGATCCCGGCGCAGGTCGTGCGTGACCTCTGCGAAAGCGATGCCGATTTTGCACGGGCCATTCTCAACGACATGGCGCAGCGATGCCGCGACTCCGTCCGCTCACTGAAGAATATCAAGCTCCGCGACAGCGCCGAGCGGCTGGCAAACTGGATCCTGCAGATGGGCTCGCTGCAAGGCGAACACCAATGCTTCGAATTGACTTTCGACAAGCGCACCTTGGCGTCGCGCCTTGGAATGACCCCTGCGAACTTGTCGCGCAATCTCGCCAAGTTGACGACCTACGGCGTCCGGATTTCCGGACGCGACATCATTATCGAAAATCCGTCAGCATTGGCGCGGTTTGCCAAACCGAATGCGCTCATAGACGAATGAAAATCAGCTGAAACTTGCTTGGTCGGTCAAACCGTCCCCGTTTGATGCAAATCAATGCAGTCGGATTTGTGTCAGCTTTTTATATATCAAAAAGGGGCAGGTTATGAACCAGCAGCCCGTTGCACATCCGGACTATGAGAGTTTGCAGTGGATCCTTGGCGTCGTTGCGCAATGGGTCGTGAAATATCGCTATGCTCGCGGTCTTCGCAACGAATTGATGAATTGCAGCGCGGAGGATGTCGCCGGAATCGCGCGCGAGCTCAGAATACACCCGGCCGAGCTGGTGTCCCTCGCCAGGAAGGGGCCGAATGCCGCCGACCTCCTGCAAAAACTTCTCATCGCGCTCGGAGTTGATGCGAACGGCCTAGCACATGACGATCCGCTGGTCATGCAGGATCTCCAGAGGCTCTGTATCAGGTGCGGCTACAAACGCCAATGCGAACTGGATCTCGCGAACGGCGAGATGACCGAAAATTTCCATGACTATTGCCCGAACGCATTCACGCTCGAAGCCCTGCTGAAGGCCAAACAGTAGCGCGAAATGAGGGTGCGATGCTCCAGATCCGCATTGCGGTCTGAGAACCAGAAGCTAATCTTGGGTTGTCCAGATTGTCGGCAACCGAACCCTGTGGGGGAGACCATGCGCGCGCCCATGATTGCAGCCGTGATAGCGATCCTTGGAGGCTTCTTTTTATGCGTTTCGGCATTTCTCGGCGTAACGGCGCTGGCTGATTGGACGATTCTGGCTGCCGAAACCTGTCTTGTGGTGGCGGTGATCCTGTTCCTTGGGTGGTTTCTCGCCGGGTGCATCAGCGAAATTCGCAAGGCGTAACGCCAGGTGCGATTAATATCAGTTGCGAATTCTTCGCTCTAGATTTTGGCCGGCGGGATGAGGCCAGCGCGGATCAAAAGGCTCGAGCCTTTTCACGATCGTGAGTGCCCCGTGATTCAATTGCGATAGTCGTCCGGACTGTAGAGGAAGTGCGAATAGTAGGGATCGTGAAGGCTCCATGGCACATAGTCCAGAACCCTCGCGGATGCGGGTTCCAGTGCCGGCGCGACTGCAGGAGACGTTCCATCCCCTTTGCTCGCTTTTCCTGGCTTTGCTCCGCTTGCGGGTAATTTGTGGCCATTCGCTGCGAATGCCTTGCCGAATGCGGTAAGCGCACCGCCCCCCGCCGCACTCACATGGCAGCGACCACAGGCCAGCTTGGTTTGTTGCGCATAGGCCGGCAGGGCGTCCGCCGGCCGCGGCGCGGAAAAAGCCGCCAATCCCACTATCAATGCCGTCGCGCCTGCTCCCGCCAATCCGAAAACAGCGCCGGGCACTGGCCTCAAATCACGTCCCTGCCCACGATCCACCATGTCCGTTCCTCGCAATTCAATGCCTTTGCATTCGCCGGCGCCGCGCTACTGTTTCTTGGCAGGCTCCTCGTCCTCGTCAGGCATTTTCGGCAGCTTGTGCGCGATGCCCATGTGGCAGTCGATACAGGTCAGGCCGGCCTTGAATCCCTCGGCCATGACCTTCTGCGCGGTCGCCGTTTGTTTGTGCGGATCCATGGCTGCGACCGAGTGACAATTGCGACACTCGTGCGAATTGTTCGCCTTCATCGTCGCCCAGACATTCTTGGCAAGTTCGAGCCGGTGCTTTTCGAATTTTTCCGGAGTGTCAACCGTACCCAGGACCTTATGGAGAAGTTCGTTGGACGCCTGGATTTTCCGCCTGACCTTGTAAAACCATTCGTGGGGAACGTGGCAGTCGGAGCAGGTGGCTCGAACTCCAGACCGATTTTTGTAGTGAATGGTCTGTTGCAGCTCCTTGTATACGTTGTCCCGCATTTCATGGCAGGAAATGCAGAACTCCTCGGTATTTGCCACTTCCATCGCCCAGTTGAAGCCGCCCCAGAACAGGATCCCGCCGATGCCTCCGGCGATGAGCAATGTTGCGAGCGAGAATCGCGAACTCGGACGCCAGAGAAATGTCCAGATCCGCGAGATAAGGCCTGTTCGTGAGGTCATCTAGTTTCCATCGCTTGTGTTGTTTCCCGCCAGCAGCGGCGCGGCTTGCCGGGGTTGCTCTACCATTTGAGTACGAGCGCAGCTGCCAACAGTTGAACGTCGTAGTTTGGATTGTCGCCGGCAAGCCATACTTGGGTTTGAGTGCCACCTACGCCAGTTAATGGCGGTGGGAAGAACATGTAAGGTTGCATGTTGTTTATCTGCCAATCGTCGACGCTGTTGCGTTCCCAGGCGTAGCGCGCCTTCAACAAAACCTGACCTTTCCAGCCCATTTGCCGCACTAGGTCTGGATCAACTTTATAGGTCGCAATCGCATCGAAGCGCTGGAACGAAGTGCGCGTGTCCGGATAGTTCGGATTGGGTGAGAGTAGCGGGTTTGCGTTAGGTACGTAGCCATTATAGAAGAACGGAGCGGTGGACCATGTTCCATTCGCGAGCGAGTAGACATAGCTTAGTTTGACATCAAGCTTGTCCTCGATCAGATTTTGCTTGAGAGCCAATGTGAAGGTGTTGGCGTTATCGTTGAGATTCGAATCCCACGTGTTGCTGGCAAGCCCCGTTGTGCCACCGCCGCCGACCATACGCTTCTTGGTCTCCTCGTAGGTGTAAGAAAACATGAATTGGGTGCTGCGCGTAGGTACCCAGACAAGTTCCACACCGGCGTTCCAGGCATTATCCTCAAGGATGCCGACCTCGCGCGCCCCGTAGGGGTCCGTTTTGTAGTCGCGCAGTTGGAAGCCTGCGAAAGGTGACATCGTGACGTTCGGAAAGACGACGACGTCGACTTGAAACTTGCCCTTGTTCTGATCGCGATTCGCAAGTTCGGGATTGCGGTAATTTTGGTTCCAACCGCCGTTCAAACTACTCTGAACCGCATTGGTGTAAGTGCCGTATCGGCGCTCGGAATATTGCCAGCTGCCGCGAGTCGTCAGCCAGCTATTCAACTTATAAACGCCATACAACTTGCCAAGGTTCTCCGCAGTGTGGTCGGCATCGTTCCATGACCAGTTATATCTTTCGTAGCCGTATTGAGCACCCAATGTCAGCCCGTGCACTGGTGTCCAGATCAACTCAGCGTTGCCATTTTGCTTCGAGTAGGAGTTCGGGATGCTTCGCTTGGGAGTATTGTTCAGCGGATAAATGTGCTCGTCGGTGCCCACCCATTGATTAAAAAACTGGGTCGCCGTACCGTTATCGTAATTGTAGTAGCGATAGGACAACTTCGACTTCAACTCGGAGGTGATCTGGGTTGTCACCACATTGTTGCTCAGGAAGGTATCGATTTTTCCATTCAGGCTCGAATACGGAAGGGCCGCCAGACTGGTCGCCGGCTGGCCATTCACCAAAATCATGCCCGGCGTGACGGCCGGTGTTAATAACGGATTGCTTGCGAATGGGAGATATGAGTCGTTCTGTCGCATCATCGTGTACGACACTGTTCCCATATAACGACTCTTCCCCGGCAAATCGGCGCCCAGAGTGCCGCTAAAGGCGTTGGCGTTGTTGTCAGGCCAGAGTGACATGCGGCCGAATGCGGGAATGCAATCTTGCGTGTTGCATGTGCTGGCAAAGGGCGCGTTCCCGCGCCGCGGATCGGTAGGGTCAAAAAATGGGTTGTCGATGTCGTAGGAACTGTCACCGCTATAAATCGAACCATTATACGCCAATTTGAAGTTAAACTTCTTGCCCCACGGAGAGGTGCCGGCATATTCGCCGTTAAGCCCAAAATTCTGCGTCGTATCGCTAACTGGTGCCGGAGCTTCGACGACGATACCGCTGCTTGAGTTGTTGAAAATCGTCCCCACTGCTTGGCTGCCGTAGCGATGCAGGTTCGAATACGCAGCTTTGATGTCCCAAGCGTCAGTCGGCGTCCATCGATACTCCACCGCTGCGGTGTCGCGATGAATCCCAACGTCGGTCTGATGCACATTTGAGTTGATAATGCTCTGGACACCGCCGGCGCCATTATAGTTCGCGGCCCTCGCCGCATTCCAAAGCGCGGTGCTTACGCTGCTAGGCAGGGTCAAATGGTTAGTGCCAACGCCGCCGTACATCGTCTGCGCGCTGGTGCTGTATAGATGCGGGGTCTGATCCCACTGGAAATTGAAATAGTGTTCACCGGCTTTCGACGCTTCGAGATAATAACTCTGATCATCGTAACCGATATTCTTTCCACCGAGATCGATCTGATAGAGGCCGTCCCTGCTTCCCGTAGATAGCCAGATATTCGAAAACGGCCCGGGCTTGATCGAGCTGTATCCGTAGTATTTCGCCAGGCTGTTCTGGTTTAGATAGTTCGAGCCATTTCGCTGCGGATTGTTTAGGAAGAAGCGTCCCCCAACATCTAACTCACCGTGGAACCACCAGAAGGGCACGGGCTCAGCTGCTGCCATTGCCTGTTGTGCGCGGGCTTCGGTCGAAATCGGCCCTCCACCGACAAATAGCACTCCCGTCACACAGGCCAGCAGGAGTCTTGCTCGTGCCTTCATCGTACCCGCCCCTTAATTATCCATTCCAACTAGCTCGTTGCATACGGACGGAGGCTGTCGCTCCAGTGGCTATCGCTGGAAGAAGGCCCCCGATGGATGGTTCGAGCCATGAATCTTGACATGACAATTCCCGCATCCCTTGTTGAAGATAAATCGGCTGTTCGCTGGCCCCAGAAGGTTGGTGCCGTGATCAAATCCATGGCACTCCGCGCAAAGCTTGGGCCTCTGTACCTTCAGCAAAAATTCCTTGGTGGAGCCATGCGGGTCGTGGCAATTCAGACAATTTTCTCGTACCGGAGCATGTTCCCACAGGAATGGACCACGCTTCTCGGCATGGCACTTGTAGCAATTGTCGTTTACTGAATTTTCTCGCAGCATTGCTTCGGTAGCGCTGCCGTGCGGATTGTGACAGTCGGAACAGGTGATCTTGTTTTCACGCAGTGGCATGTGAGATGAAAGGTACATCTCCGCACGCCGATCTTTGTGACACTGGAAGCATGTGTCTGCCCCAAATGCAGTCTTCAACTGGAATTTGCGGGACACTTGTTTCATGACGGTGTGACAATTCGTGCACATCAAACCGCGGTTCTGGTGGGTGCTGCCATCCCAATATGTCCGATCGCCTCGTTCATGGCAGGCGAGACAGATCGCATTGTTTTCTGCGGCAGTGCGGGACCGATCCTCCGGCCGGAACGAAATGATTCCGCCGACACCGCGTCCGCCACCGGCCTTTACGTGTGCTGAGCCGGGTCCATGACAATTTTCGCAATCAAATTTGCCTTTTTGCGTTTTTCCGATTCTGCCCATGAGGGTATGGCCGAATAATTCGGCCTGCTTCGCGTGGCAGGTCAGACAAGCCTTGGCCCCGACATAGTGGGCTTCGACGGGGGCGCTCGGTTTCGTTCCACCTGCAATAGGGCCGTTCGGTTTTGTCGCTGCCGGTGCGGATTGAGTTGGGCCTTTCTGAAAGAACTCGCGCAACGCGTCGAAAGCATTATCGGCCTCGGCCAATTTCGGCTGGCTCTTGAGCAATTCTGGGTGATTGGACCCGATCTTTTCCGTGAAGGCGCGCAGCGCCGCATAGACGCCGTCATCGGATTCGCGCCCGGCGGTTTCGGCTGATTTTGGATTTGCATTCTGAACGATGGCGCTCGTGCGCGTCGCAGAAATTGATTGTACGTAGCCGCGCAATGCAGAAAGTGGGTCGCTCCCCATAGTCGCATCATCGGCCTTCGCCGTTGCAGCGAATGCGACCATGATCAAGGCAACACTGGCTACAGCAAGCGCCGCCCATTGCCGGTGGCGTTCACTCCAGGCACCGCAGTCAGGTACGGACGGCCACCAATGAACGCGCGAACCAAAGGGTCCGATACTAACCAAACGCCCCATCCCCAACCCCTGCCCCGCACAACTAAGATTTATTCTCGTCTTATTGTTTCAATGATCAAGGAAAAAGCGCGGACCCCACATTTTTAATTCGCGGCTCCGTTGATCTGGGTCAAGACTCTGGCCGCATTGCCAACAATCCTGCTCGAACTGACCTGGAACACCGCGCAATGCCGAACTCGCCGGGCTTGATAAAGGCCAAAGCACGGAATTGACTTTTAGCAAGCGTTTCCAGCGACCTGTTCAATTTTATACACGATCGAGGACAGCATATTTCGTTTCCAATGTAACTTTTTGGATCTCTCATCCACGTCATGAAAAGTTCGCGCTTGTGCGCTGGTGCCGCGACGATAAAGTTCAAACGATCGATCATCCCGGTCGACATGGAGAATGCGAATGGTCTACGGAGACAATAGAAATGTTTGCAGGCCGCCTGGTATCATCGTCCTCCGGACGGTGATCGGCATCGGAGCGATTGTGTTGCTCAGCGGAACATTCGCTCCGCGTGCCGCTTCGGCGAAACCGGAATTCTCAGCCCAGACCAAGCTGCCGTGCGGACAATGTCACGTGAACCCTGCGGGTAGCGGGCCGCTCAAACCTTTTGGCCAGAAGTTCAAAGCCAACGGCTTCAAGGTGAAAAAGTAGTACAATTTTAAGGCCCGGTCCGCTGGGGTCGGACGGTGAGTTCAGTGGAAAATCCAATGACCTTGTGGCTGATTTTCGGGTTGATGACCGCGGCGGCGATCTTCGCCGTAGTCTGGCCGCTCGCCCGAAGCGGCGTGGCTGCAAGATCGGGAAGCGATATCGCAGTCTATCGCGATCAACTTGGCGAGCTCGAACGCGACCTGGCGGACGGCCTCATCGGCAAGACCGAGGCCGAAGCAGCGCGCGTGGAAATCTCCAGGCATTTGCTTGCCGCGGCCGACGCCGCCCGGGCGATACCGCCGGATTCGAACGCGGCGGCAGCCGTATGGCGCAGGCGTGGTGTTGCGCTTGTTGCGCTGCTCCTGCTCCCGACTGGAACCGGCGCTCTTTATCTTCGACTGGGCTCGCCGGGGCTTGCATCCGGACTGGTCGTCGCCCAGCGCGATACGCAGTCGGAGCAGCAGGCATCGATCGAAACCCTGGTCGCCAAGGCCGAGGCGCATCTCCAGAAAAACTCCGAAGATGGCCGCGGCTGGGAAGTTCTGGCTCCGGTCTATATGAAGCTCGGCCGCTATTCCGATTCCGTAATCGCCTGGCGCAATACCATCCAGCTCCTCGGGGAAAGTGCGGACCGCCAGGCCAATCTCGGCGAGACCTTGATGGCAGAAGCAAACGGAATTGTGACGGCCAAGGCAAAGGCCGCTTTCACCCGGGCCGTCACGCTCGACAGGACAATCGTCAGCGCCCGCTACTATCTCGGCATCGCAGCCGACCAGGATGGCAAGCCTGAAGAGGCCGCCAGGATCTGGCGCGATCTTGTTGCCGGAGCCCCCCCCGGCGCGCATTGGGTGAGTGACGTTCGCTCGGCGCTCGCCCGCGTGGAGGGCAAACCCGGCGCGCCAGCGCCCGGTCCGAGCCCGGCGCAGATGGCGGCCGCCGCCAACCAGCCACCCGATCAGCAAAAGGCCATGATACGCGGAATGGTCGATGGCCTGGCGGCCCGCTTGAAGAAGGACGGCTCAGATCCCGACGGCTGGGTGAGACTGGTGCGCTCGTACAAAGTGCTCGGCGAACAGGACAAGGCGCAGGCGGCCATCCGCGACGCTCAACAGGCGCTGGCGAGCGATCCCGACAAGCGGCAACACTTTGACACCGCGCTCCGGGAGCTTGACGGCGTCGGTGCCGCGACGAGCCCATCGCCTCAACCGGCCACTTCGCCTGCGGCGCCACCTCAACATGAGGGCGATGCGATCCGTGGCATGGTCGATCAACTCTCCGAAAAAATGAAAAAATCCGGTTCCGATCCGGACGGCTGGATCATGCTGACCCGCTCTTACCTCGCTCTTGGCGAAACGGACAAAGCGGCCGCAACCATCAAGGAGGCCCGCGCCGCGCTCGCCAATGACAAAGCCAAGCTGCAATTCTTTAACAATGCCATCGATCGCGCGAAGACCAATGATGCCGCAAATGCGGCACCGGCGATACCGGCGCCTGCGGTCGCGGACGCGCGTCCGCCCGGCGGCGCCGACGGCCAACCCAACGAGATGATTCGCGGCATGGTGGCTCGGCTTGCCGATCGCCTGAAACAGGATGGCTCGGATTTCGATGGCTGGATGCGGCTTGTGCGTTCGTATCTGGTCCTGGGCGAACGCGACAAGGCCATGAGTGCGGCCGCCGACGCCCGCAAGGCCATCGGCGGCGATGCCGACAAGCGCCGGCATTTCGATGATTACGTCAAATCGCTGGGGCTCGACGGCTGACCGCAGGTAGAAAAGCGCCGATGCAGCGTTACGAAATTGAACGAGGCCGCTTGACACAAATCAAACGTCCGGCGAGCGACATGATCTTTAATCACCACAAAATCGGCGAATATTTCGCCAGGAGGCGCCGACCGGCCAGGCCCCGGATGCGGGTTCAGGCCGGTGTGGCGTTAAGGAAAACAGGAGACTGATATGAAGAGGCGGCCTCTGTTGTTCATCGGTGTTGTCGCACTGGGCATAGGGATGGTTACGAGCGTTGGTATCATGAGCGCTCCCAACGCATGTGCGGCGGAGGAGAAGGTCAGTTTCAAGGAGGACATTCTTCCGCTGTTCAAATGGCGCTGCGCCTCCTGTCACGAACCCGGCGGCGAGGGTTACGTGAAAAGTGGCCTCGACCTGACGAGCTATGCGGGCGTGATGAAAGGCACAAAATTCGGCGCGATGGTCATTCCGGGCGAGCCGGAAAGCAGCAACCTGATGCTGTTACTGGATTGGCGCGCTGCGCCGGCATTGCGCATGCCGCACAACAAGAAGCAGCTGTCGAGCTGTGACCGCACCAGCATCCGCACCTGGATTCGGCAAGGCGCCAAGGACAATTGAGCGTATCGGGCACGCGCCATCCGCGTTGGCGGCGGCCCCGGAAGATCGCATTGTCAGAAAAAATGCCGCGGCCGGTTAGCGGGCGCGCACGGAGCTAGACCGCTGGCGAATGCCGCGCTTCGCCAGCCGCCAAGTATGAATCAGCCAAGTATGAATCAAATGCCGACGCCACGATGCGCGCGAACGGACGGCCTTTATCGGTTATCTGGATGCGACGGCCGTCGATGAGCACGCTGCCATCATCTCTCAGCGGCCTCAGCGACTCGAGTGCATCAGAAAAACTGCGATCGACGTCAGTTCCCGAATCTTTCGCGATTGCCTCCAGATCAACGGCCATATCGCACATCAATCGCTCGATGATCTGGCCGCGGATACGATCATCTTCGGAAACTCCGATTCCCTTGACGATGGCAAATTCCCCGCTGGAAACGGCGCGCGAATAGCTGCCGACATCGGGCGCATTCTGTGCAAACCCCCGAGGCAGCCGGCTGATCGCCGAGGCACCAATGCCAATCAGCGCATCCGCATCATCGACGGTATATCCCTGGAAATTGCGGTGGAGCCGTCCCGCCCTTGCCGCGGAGACCAGCGGATCGTCCGGTCGCGCGTAGTGATCCAGACCGATGGGCTGATAGCCGAGCTCGATCAGCGTCTGATGCGCGGCGACGGCTTGCGCCATGCGTTCGCGCGCGGAGGGCAAGTCGGATTTTTCGATCAACCGCTGCTGCCGCCTGAACCACGGGACATGTGCATAGCCGAAAACTGCCACCCGCTTCGGCTTGAGCGCATGGGCAAGAATTGCAGTTTGCTTCACATCGGATACCGTCTGTCTTGGCAGCCCATACATCAGATCAAGATTGATTTCGTCGATGCCGAATTCGCGCAGCATTGCGACCGCGCGCTCGACAACATTGAACGGCTGAATTCTGCCGACCGCCGCCTGCACGGCGGGGCTGAAGTCCTGCACGCCGAGGCTTGCCCGGTTGATGCCCAGGTCCCGCAGTGCGCGCAGCAACGGCGGCACGAGATAGCGGGGATCCAACTCGATCGCATGTTCGCGGACAGTCGCAAGATCAAAATGGCGGCCAAGTTCGCCGGAGATGAACGTCAGCAATTCGGGTCCGAGAATGGAGGGTGTTCCGCCGCCCCAATGCAAATGCGTGACTTTGTGTCGGCCGGTATGCCGCGCAACGATGGCTACCTCTTCGGCAATGCGCCTTGCGTAAATCTCGATCGGCTTGTTCCTGCGCGTTGCCCTGGTATGGCACCCGCAATAGAGGCAAATATCGCGGCAAAAAGGCACATGCAGGTAGAATGAAAGATTGGCATTCGCGCCGAGCCCGGCAAGCCACGAGCGATAGACTGTGGCATCAACCGCCGCACTGAAATTCGGAGCCGTCGGGTAGGACGTGTATCGCGGAACCGCCCGTTCGAGCATGTTTGACATCCTGGCTACCCGCTGATTGTGCCGGCCAGCTCCTGCAGATGATCCCCGGCTACCTGGGTGTCAAACAGGCCAAACAGCCGGACGAAATCCGGTCGGTGGCGCTGCGCGAGAATCGCCATCGCGGGCAATTTGCATTGCTCGAGTGACACACTGGTCGGATGGCGGGAGGCCGCATCGTTCATTGCGATCGCAATCGCCGCAGGTAAATCGAGCCAGCCGTCGCGAGGCCGCAATGCGTTCAGCGAATCTTGCGGAAATCGTCCGAATGAAATTGAGCATATGCGTATTCTTTCTCTTTTGTGAAAAAAATAGCCCCGCCTGCTTTCCCTGCATTGATTCAGGTCAAACCAGCTGATGATTGCCCCCTGCAGCATTCTGGCGACCCGCGGCCGGTTTGATGCAAATCAAGGCAACGAGTTCCAGGAGGGTGATCATCCAACAAATTTTTCGGTGCGGGAGAATTCAAATGAACGCCGCCGATGTAATGGTTTCCGATGTCATCACCGTCCGCTCTGATGCCGCGGTGGAACAGATTGCCGACCTATTGCTCACCAACCGGATCAGCGCCGTACCTGTTGTCAGCGAAACGGGCGCCTTGCTGGGAATCGTCAGCGAAGGTGACCTGATTCACCGCGTGGAAGCCGGTACCGAGAGGCACCGGTCCTGGTGGCTCGAATTGTTCACCGGAAAGGACCTGTTGGCGCGCGAATTCGTCAAGTCGCATGGCCGCAAGGCGACCGATGTGATGACGAGCCCCGTCATTACGGTGGGTCCCGACACGGCGCTCGCGACCGTTGCATTCCTGCTTGAAAAACACCGAATCAAGCGCGTCCCGGTCGTTAAAGACGGAAAGATCGTCGGAATTGTAAGCCGCGCAAATCTGGTCCAGGCAATCGTGCGCCTCGGACACAGGATGCCACAAACAGTCTCAGTCGAAGATTCGGCCCTGCACGACAAGATAATTTCGGAACTGCAGTCGAAGATGTGGGCCAACCCGTCGAACATCAACCTGAACGTAAAGAACGGAACGGTTGAGCTATGGGGTATCGTTGAGTCCGAGCTGGAGAAAAACGCGGTAAGGGTCGCGGTCGAGGTGATGCCCGGTGTCCGCGAGGTGCAGAACCACCTCGCGATCGGACGCGTGATCTCCGGGCTGTAATCGATCGCGCTACCAGCAGCGTCGGGCTATCGCTCGCAGTTAACCGCTCGCGCGTGGCGGCCGTCGCCGTTCGTGGAACCACGGGCGATATTTCGTCATTTTATCGCGCTGTGCCGCCGGCGCATGCCGCTTGCAAGTCGCCGCCTCGTCGCTCCTGGCCGGCGCGCCCCACCGCAGTTCGACGCAGTCATTCGGGTTGTACGCCATTTCGAGAACCGTCATGCGGTCGAACACGTCCTTGAGCGAGAGCGTCCAC
Organism: uncultured Alphaproteobacteria bacterium; assembly: GCA_963828695.1. Taxonomy (GTDB): domain Bacteria; phylum Pseudomonadota; class Alphaproteobacteria; order Rhizobiales; family Xanthobacteraceae; genus Pseudolabrys. Next base: position 2,650,378 of record CAWHFS010000002.1, read on the forward strand.
GTGGATCCATCGCTGCGCGTATAGGAAAACTTGCGCGCGGTGAGCTCCGAAGCGAGCACGCTCTGCAATTCGGCCTTCACGTCCGCGACGCTTCTGCCCTGCGGCATCGCGTAGCGGTCAGGCCGGCGCGCGACGCGATCCGGGAAGCCGCGCACCACGTCCATCGCGATCAACAGGCGCAAATCCCGCGCCGGCGTGGAGAAATCTTCCCACGGGCCGACAGTCTCGAAGATCGCTGCGCCATCCGGCATGCTCGCCTCGCCGCGCCCGCTGTTCTGGAACTTCCGTCCGTTCTCGACCGAGGTCACGCGGACTTTCACCTGCTCTTCGAGTGAGGTGATCGCCTCTTTCATCGCGCGCTCGGGATCGAGCGGTTGAGGCGACATCACGTCGTCCATGCGATCGTAAAAGTCTTCGACCCCGAGGCGTGATTGCTCCAGCGAAAAATCGCCATACTGCGGATTTTTCGCAATTTCGGCGTCGCTCAGCCGCCGCAAGGCGCCGTTCTTCCCGGCCACGATCGGCCGGAAACGTTTGAACCCGGGACCGCCGAGCGCGGGATCCTGTGCGAACAGGAAATTGCCGCGCCAGAAACGCTTGCGGGCGACCGTTCCGTCGGGTTGCCCGTCGACCGCAAGGAAGACACCCGCGCCGTCGCCGGATTGCGGCACGCGCCGCACCAGAACCAGAAGGTGCCCATATGGATCGGCGTACACCGTCCCCGGGCGCAGCGTATCCTGCGACAGCGGCACCGGATAGTAATCGGTGTTGTTGTCGTTCAGCGCCGTTCGTCCGTTTCCGGAATGGACGCCGTCGGCGACAGTTCGCAGATACTGGCTGAACGCCGCGGCAAGGTTCGACTGCTTCGCCTGGCTGGCGCCATTTTTGGATTTTTGCCCGCGGTCCTGAACGCTTGTCCATGCGACACACTGCGGCGCCTTTCCGCCGCCGCCGCGCGTGCACTTCGAAAACCCGAATGGCAGCCCCATCTTGAAGGCGAAATACGTGCGCAGGAAATACGGAAGGTCGGCGCAGTCGGGCCTTATGACGATCTTCATTTCGTCTTCGCCGAGGCCCAGATAGTTGAACAGGAAATTGCGGGAACGATCGCGCAGGCCCTGATGCAGCGCGGGCCACGACAGCTCCACGTCGAGCGGTGCATCGAAGAGCTTTTCGATCCAGGCGGAATACAGATTTTCGGTCGCGCGATTCCATGAATTGTGCAGGGGCCAGACACTCCCCGACGTGTCATGAGGTTGTGGCGGTTTGTCGCCGCGTACGGCGATGTCATGCGTGATCGTGCCGCACCCGGCCGGCGCATTGTCGCTGGCGAGCGTTGCGCGCCAGGTTCCTGCGGCCGGCGACGCGACTTCGGCAAACCATGAGTACGGCGGTCCGTCGAACCGGTGACGCGAGCGCGCCGCGACGCGCCCATCGGGTGCGATCAGCGAGAGCTCGCCCCTGAGCGGCTTTTCCGCGACGAAGAGCACGCGCAACGGTGCTCCCTTCCACGGCGCGATCGGCGAAGGCAGAACCGCAATTCCGGCCGCTTCTTCGCAGGCGCTCGCGGAACTTTGGGCCCGTGCGTTACCCGTTGAGCCGGGAAAGCCGAAAAAAGTTCCTGCAATCAGCAACAAGGCTGTCGGAGCAGAAACGCCATACCGGCAGGTTCGAAACACGTCAGTCCCCCTTGCCTGTCTCGACATCAACGAAAGGATCATTGGGATAGTTACAGTTGAATTATAGCTTATCTCAGCTGCAGCAGCACGAACCATTTCCTGTCGTTGAGCGAACAATTCCGCGTGAGGCTCGCTTCGCGCCCAGTGTCGGACGCAGGCTGAGGCAAAGTCCAATGCCCCGGGCCGCCGCAATGGCCTTTTTGCATCACCGGGAAAGTCAGGCCGCGCTGGCGCAGGTTGAGCTTCTTGACGGCAAGAGACTGATTGACGTTGCCGCCGATGACATACATCTTGCGCGCCGGCGCATCGATATGCGCGACCACGTCGCAATGGGTGCGCCGCACCGTGCGCGCGTCGGAACCGCCGGCGAGTTCCCCCCGGATGCGCTCACGCACTGCATCGTCGCTTGCGTCGGCGAGCGCGGGCTCACGCTGGAAGCAGATCAGATCGCCCACGCGCGGTCTGGTAGAAGCGACCGGACACGCGCGATAGATCCGATCGTTGTTCTCGTTGGCCAGTTCGTCCGCGCTCGTTGCAAAGGCATCGTAGATGAAGACGCGATGAGCGTTGGCGAACACGAATGCTTTCGCCGAAACGCCCGACTGCTTCATGACATAGCTGATGAACGCCGCCGACCACGGCGTATCGATGATGGCCGCGCGCAAGGCCGTCTCGCGCAGGATTTCACGCGCCGCCGGATCGGGAACAGCATCTGCGGCGCGCAGAAGCTGGGCGGCATCTGTCCGCAGGAGCGTCGCATCCTGCGTCTCGTCCGTCGACTTTGACGCCTCGCCATAGCCGCGTACTTCGAGTTTGTCGGCGGCGTCATTGCCGTATAGCGCCCGCCAGTATTTCATGACCTGCCACCAGGCGAGTTGACCGAGGCGCGCCGGCCGGTTGTCACCGTGTTCCTCCTCCTGCTCGGCCTCAGTCAGGCCGAACCGGAACAGCCGGCCGTTGGAATCGATCTCATGGCCGCCGAAGCGGGTGAACTCCTCGATCGCAGTCTGTGCGATGCGCCGCCCGAGCGCGCTCGGAGGTTTCGCGGCCGTGGCGTCGCAGCGCGCTTGCACGGATTTCCAGAACGCTCCCGCGGTGCGATCGCCCTGTGCCAACGCCGGGTGCACGGCCAGGACGACGATCGCCGCGACGATGGCGCAAACAAAGGCACGCATGATCCCTCCTTGGCGGATGAACGGCTCGGCGCAGTATGGTCCAGGCTATCTGATGTCGCGGCCTGTCGTCTTGCTGCTGAGAAGTTCAGGACGGTATTCAAAGTGCATCGTATCGTAGTGATACCAAGTGCCGCCCCAGATAAAACCGTGTTTCTCGAAAATCCGCACGATGTGAATCGGAATATGGTTTCGCCACCGGGGGCGATCCCGATTGCCGTGAGCCCATCGCCAGTAATTGGCATACCGCAAGTTGATGTCGATTGCGGCGCCGTAGGCATGCATCGATCTTACGCTCGATCCGGCAACCTTCCGGCAATCATAGGCCCCGGCCAGTGGCACGAGATATTTGACCTGATCGTCCGGCAGCACATCGAGCTCGCGTGAAACAAGTTCAAGCGCGGCGGCGACGCCATTCGTCGTCGTCACCGCAGCCTTGCCGCCGCCGTGCCTTGGAAGCCAATTGATCGTGCGCAAGGTCCTGGCGACTTCATGGTTGTTGCAATCGCCGTACATCGCAACGAACAGTGGCTCAAAGCGGACCCGGCCGGGGTCCATATTGATTGCGGGCGCTGCCGGCGCTGCTCCGGCCGGATAGGGGACATAGAACATGTCATCGATATCCGGTTTCTCCAAAAGCTCGCGAAATGTCTTGTCGGTGCGGCCATCCGAGATCCGGAACTTCATCCCGTTCTTCAAGATGAGAAACCTATCGTCATGACCGGCGATCTTGCCCGGGTAGGCGCTGACGAGCCGGTCCAGATATTCATTCAAGTTCGCCGGCGCCTTGCCGTATGTTTCGTCGGCGCGTGCTGGAACGGCGCAAAGTATGGCAATGCCGATGATCGTGAGGTCAAGAATGCATCGTTTACCACCCATTGTGCCGTCCGTCGTGTGGCGAGCGAGAAGTTCGGAACAAACTCACCGTCAAGGCTGGCAAAGTTGCCAGCCCAACTCTTGACGCTCGTTTATGCCTCACTCGATTTCAATTTTCGCGCATTCAAATGATGCGCGGTACACCTGAATATCAGCTTTCCGCGATTCGATACCCAATCCCCGGCTCGGTCAAAATGATCCGAGGATCGTCCGGATGTTCCTCGATTTTCTGCCGCAACTGCCCAATGTAAACACGGAGGTATTGCGTATCTTGGGTATGCGCAGGACCCCACACAGCGGTCAGGATTTGCTTGTGCGTGATAACACGGCCAGCATGCTTCGCAAGAAATGAAAGAAGCTCAAATTCCTTTGGCGTCAGCTTGAGTTCAGCTCCTCCGCGCGTCGCACGATGACGGATTGCATCGACCTCAAGATCGCCAACCCGCAGCAGCGGGATTTCCGATTTGCGTTGCATGCGATGGCGAAGGGCCGCTCGCATTCGCGCCAGAAGCTCGCCGACATTGAACGGCTTGTTGACATAATCGTCGGCACCGAGATCAAGGGCTTCAATCTTTTCTGTCTCGCGCTCGCGCGCTGACAACACAATGATTGGCACGTCTGTCCATTCTCTTGCTCGCCGGATGACATCTTTGCCGTCGCCGTCCGGAAGCCCAAGGTCAAGCAGCACGATATCAGGCACTTCGGAAGCGATACGCTTGATGCCTTCCGCAATCGTCCCCGCGCTCGACATTTCGTAGTTGTTCGCCTCCAGGGCCGGCTTGAGAAAGCGCAAGATCGCCGCTTCGTCATCGATCACAAGGGTGCGCGATTTGCCACTCATGCGCTTGCTCCCTTGCGAGGAAAGAGCAACGTGAAACGAGCCCCGCGACTGCCGCTCGCAGGACTTTCAGCTTCAATTGAGCCGCCGTGGGCATCCATGATGCCCTTGGCAATACTGAGACCTAGGCCAGTGCTTTGGCTACCATCAGCGCGGGACGGTGCGGCGCTGCCCTTTGCAAATTTATCGAAGATGTGCGGCAGCGCATCCGATGGAATACCCGGCCCGTCGTCGGTAACGCGGATTACAATCGCGGCCTCGCTAATTTCAGCGTCTATTAGAATATGCGTTTCTTTTGGTGTGTGGCCGACGGCGTTAGCCACGACATTACCGATTGCCTGTTCGGCCAATGTCGCATCCGCGCGAACAAGTGGAACATCCTGCGGCAGATTGATTTCCATTTGCTGAAGGGCGCCCCGCCGCCGTGTCGAGCTTACGATGCGTTCGATGATCTCCCGCAGATCGACCCAATCACGTCGAAGCTCCAAGGCTCCTGCATCAATGCGCGTGATAGCCAGCAGGTTACGGACCATCTCGTCCAACCCCTCAGCCTCTTGCTTGATTTGACCAAGGAGGTCCTTCCTTGCCGCAGGATCGATTTTGTCGCCGTAATCAAGCAGGCTCGTCGCCGACCCAAGAATTGATGATAGCGGTGTGCGGAAATCATGCGAAATCGAAGCCAACAGGGTATTTCTCACCCGTTCCGTCTCGGTCGCAGTCTTTGCGCTCACCATCTCGCTGGACAGCGAAGCCCGGTCAATTGCCGCCGCCGTCTGTTCCGAAAGCGCGTCCAGCAAGGCCCGCGCCTCCGAATCGAGCGGCGGCATCCCCAGCTCCCTAGCAACACCGATTACGCCAAGAACTTTGTCGCCGATCCGCAGCGGAACGAAAAACCATGGAATCGTCGGCAAAGTTCCTGTGTCGGCACCGGCCGGCTCCCCGTGTCTGTAGGCCCATCGGGCTGCAGTGATTGTCGCCGCATCAAGCACGTCTTCCGGGGGCCACGCGGCGGTAAGCGCGAGATCGTCTCCATGCGCCAGCAGCACTACGACAGCACGGCCAAGGCTGACGTTAATTTCGCTCGCAGCGCCTTCAGCCACCGCATCAAGCGTCGCTAGTCCCGAAAGACGGCGTGTGAATTCGTAGAGGCGGCGCATCGCGCGCATGCGGCTTGCCGACACCTCCGCCTGCTGACGCACACGTCCGGCTAACGCAGACGTAATGACCGCAACACCAAGGAAGATCACGAGCGCCAACAGTTCGTACGGCTCGGCAATTGTGAATGTGTACAGCGGCTGAATAAAAAAGAAATTGTAAACTAGAAATGAAATGGCCGATGCATAGATCGCCGGCCAGATTCCATAGTTTACGGCAATCAGCAGGACCGCCATAAGAAAGACCATGGAAAGGTTCGGGATTGGCGTCAGCGCGGTCAGCAATTCCCCAAGTGCCAACACCGCAGCAACAGCGACCGTCGCGTAGACGAACGGTAAGGGCGTGAACGAGATATTCGCCAGTCGAGGGAACCGTATTCGCGGTGCCGGCTCAGTCTCGCGGGTCACCAGATGAATGGCGATATCCTGCGAACGCCGAACCAGCTCGTGGGGTAGCGAGCGTCGAAACAAATCGCTGAAAACTCCGCCGCGTGACCGACCGACTACGATCTGTGTGACATTCTCAAACTTTGCGAAGCGGAGCAGCGTTTCAGGAAGATCATTACCTGTGAGCGTCTGTGTTTCGGCTCCGAGACTTTGCGCCAGTCTCATGGCTTCATCGAGCTTCTGGCGGGCATCGTCGCCAAGGCTCGCGCCCGGACGTTCTACCGTCACGGCGAGCCAAGGGGCATCCATCAAATCAGCGAGGCGTTTGGCGGCTCGTATAACGGCCGGAGAGCCCGGATCAGCCCCGATGCAGGCCAATATGCGCTCGCCCGCCGCCCACGGGCCCTCAATGGCCTGCGCCTGCATGCGCTCGATGAGGTCCGCGTCAATGCGCTCAGCCGCCCTCCTGAGGGCAAGCTCGCGCAAGGCGGTCAGGTTTTGGTGTTTGAAGAAATGCTCAACCGCCCGCGCGGCAGTGTCTTGAACATAGACTTTCCCTTCTGCAAGCCGCTTGAGCAGTTCATCAGGTGGAAAATCGACCAGTACAATTTCATTGGCCTTTTCGAAAACAGTATCAGGCACAGTCTCGCGCACGCGTACCTTCGTGATCTTCTGGACCACATCATTGAGGCTTTCGAGATGCTGGATATTGAGTGTGGTCCAGACATTGATGCCGGCGTCCAGCAGTTCGTCGATATCTTGCCAGCGTTTCGGATGACGACTGCCGGGCACATTGGTGTGGGCGTACTCGTCCACCAACAAAAGATCGGGCCGTCGCGTAAGTGCGGCGTCCAAATCGAATTCGCGCATGATTTGGTTACGGTAGGCGATAGACCTACGCGACAACACCTCAAAGCCATCGAGGAGTTGCTCAGTCTCGCGGCGGCCATGCGTCTCGATAAGACCGGCTACCACGTCGCGTCCGCCCGCTAGCTCGGTGCGGGCGGAGGTGAGCATCGCATAGGTCTTGCCGACGCCGGGAGCGGCACCGAGGAAAATCTTAAGGTGCCCCCGCCCCTCCTTCTTGGCCAGGGCGAGCAGCGCATCAGGCGAAGCTCTTTGCGCTTCGTCGCCCGGCATTCGGCTCCTCTCATACGCGGTCTAGGACCGCAACTTGTCGAGCGCGAGATTGAGTTCGAGCACGTTCAAGCGCGGTTCGCCAAGCAGGCCAAAGGTACGTTCCTTAGTACGCCCTTCGACCAACGCGCGGACCTGCGCTTCGGGCAGCCCACGCGCCTTGGCGACACGCGGGACCTGAAACATGGCAGCCTCCGGCGAAATGTCCGGATCGAGACCGCTGCCCGAGGCCGTCACGAGATCGGTGGGAACGGGCATTGTTGGATTTTCCACCCTGAGCTTGGCCACGTCGGCCTTAACACGTTCGATCAGCGCCTTGCTCGTCGGGCCAAGATTTGAACCACCGGAGCCGGCGGCATTATAAGGCGCGTCAACGGTCTTGTTGGGGTCTTTGGGGTCCGGCGCAACCGTGGCGGACGGCCGGCTATGGAAGTATTTATCGCTCGCAAACTGCTGCCCGATCAGAGCCGAGCCTACAATCTTGCCTCCCTGCTCGATTAGGCTGCCGTGTGCCTGATAAGGAAAAATCACCTCGGCAACGCCGGTTATAGCGACGGGATAGGCCACCCCGGTAATAAGCGTGAATGCGATCAGCATCACGATGGCCGGCCGGATTTCTTTGAGCATGGCCGTTCTCCTCAAGCCAAGTGGAAGGCGGTAACCGCGACATCGATGGCTTTAATGCCAATGAAGGGCAGAACGATACCACCAAGCCCGTAGATCAGTAGATTTCGTCGCAGCAGCGCCGCAGCGCCAATCGGACGATATTTGACGCCCTTCAACGCTAGCGGAATGAGCGCGATGATGATCAGCGCATTGAAAATAATCGCAGATAGAATTGCGCTCTGCGGTGTGGAAAGGTTCATCACGTTGAGGACCTGCAACTGCGGATAAAAGGCGACGAACATCGCCGGGATGATCGCGAAGTATTTCGCTACGTCATTGGCGATGGAAAACGTCGTCAGTGCGCCGCGCGTCATCAACAGTTGCTTGCCAATCTCCACCACCTCGATCAGCTTGGTGGGATCAGAGTCGAGATCGATCATGTTCCCGGCCTCACGCGCCGCCTGGGTGCCGCTCTGCATGCAAACGCCGACATCGGCTTGAGCCAGCGCAGGAGCATCATTGGTGCCGTCGCCGCACATCGCAATCAGTCGTCCTTGCGCCTGTTCGCTGCGGATGTAGCGCAGCTTGTCCTCGGGCGTCGCTTCGGCGATGAAATCGTCAACGCCGGCTTCCGAGGCAATGGCAGCGGCCGTAACGGGGTTGTCACCCGTGATCATGACGGTCTTGATGCCCATGCGCCGCAGCTCGGCAAAGCGATCCTTCACGTCCGGTTTCACCACGTCCTTCAGGTGGATGACGGCAAGGAGACGGCTGCCTTCGACCAAGCCGAGCGGCGTACCGCCGGAGCGGGCGATTTTGTCCACTGCCGCGCGGAAAGCCGGCGGTTCGGCAACGTTCTGGCCGGCTTGTTCGCGCGCAAATTTGAGCACCGAATCGATAGCGCCTTTGCGAAGCTTTTGCTCGCCGATGTCAACGCCCGAAAGCCGGGTCATCGCCGAGAACTCGATAAACCTGGCGTTGGCCGGCACAGGCTGGCGCCGCACGTTGTATTTCTCTTGTGTGAGCGTGATGATGGAACGGCCTTCGGCGGTCTCGTCCGCGTCGCTGGCGAGCAGGGCCGCTTCCGCCGCTTCACGCTCCGAGACGCCCGGCACCGGAATGATCTCGGTCGCCAGCCGGTTTCCGAAGGTGACCGTGCCGGTCTTGTCCAGCAGCAGCGTATCAACATCGCCGGCCGCTTCGACCGCGCGGCCGGACATCGCCAGCACATTGAAGCGCACGAGACGGTCCATGCCGGCGATGCCGATGGCCGAAAGCAACGCCCCGATGGTTGTTGGAATGAGCGTAACGAACAATGCCACCAATACGACAATCGAAATTGCGCCACCGGCATAGGCGGCATAGCTCGGAATTGTCACGGTCGCGAACACAAAGATGATGGTCAGCCCGACCAGCAAAATGGTCAGCGCGATCTCATTGGGCGTCTTCTGCCTTTCGGCGCCCTCGACCAGCTTGATCATGCGGTCGAGGAATGACGAGCCGGGCGATGACGTGATGCGGATCACGATACGGTCGGAGATCACGGTCGTGCCGCCCGTCACTGCCGAGCGGTCGCCCCCGGATTCGCGGATCACCGGAGCGGACTCGCCGGTAATCGCGGCTTCGTTAACCGATGCGATACCCTCGATCACCTCGCCGTCGCCCGGGATCACATCACCTGCTTCGCAAACCACGAGATCGCCGGCCTCAAGTTCGTCCGCCGCCACGCCTTCATAGACCTCGTGGTTGTCGGGCATAAGGACGCGTTTGGCGCGCGTTTCCGTGCGGGTCTTGCGCAGCGTGTCAGCCTGCGCCCGCCCTCGCCCCTCGGCGACTGCCTCGGCAAAATTTGCGAATAGCACCGTGAACCAGAGCCAAACGACGATCTGGAGTTCGAACGTAATGCTCTGTCCACCGGTCACAAGATCGCGGATCAGGATCGCAGTCGTCAGCAGCGTGACGATCTCCAGCACAAACATGACCGGGTTCTGGGCAAGTGTGCGCGGGTCGAGCTTTGAGAAGGCTTGGCCGATGGCGGGAGCCACGATCTTTGGATCGAGAAGCGTTGACACCGGCATCCGCTTGCGCAGTTTCGAGGTTTCCATGGATGATGCTCCAAATTGGAATGCCAGCTCAGAACACACTGTGCGCCAGCATCGCGATGTGCTCGACGATGGGTCCGAGTGCGAGTGCGGGAAAGAAGGTGAGACCGCCGATGATCAGGATCACGCCGATCAGCAAGCCGACAAACAGGCCGCCGTCGGTCGGAAACGTCCCTGATGAGGCGGGCACGATCTTTTTTCCGACCAGCGAGCCAGCAATCGCCATCGCCGGGATGATGACGAAGTAGCGACCGATCAGCATGGCGAGGCCGCCGGTCGTGTTGTACCAGAGCGTGTTGCCCGTCAGCCCGGCGAAGGCGGAGCCGTTGTTGCCGGTCTGCGAAGAATAGGCGTAGAGGATTTCCGAGAATCCGTGCGGGCCGGCATTGGCGGTCGAAGCCACAGCCGAGGGGATCAGGACCGCAATGGCAGTGAAGCCAAGGATCGAGAGCGGCAGGCAAAGAACGGCAAGCATCGCCATCTTCACCTCCTTGGCCTCGATCTTCTTTCCGAGATATTCCGGCGTGCGACCGACCATCAGGCCGGCGACGAAGACGGTGATGATGACGAACAGGAACATCCCGTAGAGGCCGGAACCGACGCCGCCGAAGACGATCTCGCCGAGCTGGATCAGCAGCATCGGGATCAATCCGCCGAGCGGCGTGAAGCTGTCATGCATCGAGTTGACGGAGCCATTGGAGGCCGCTGTTGTCGTCACCGCCCACAGGCTCGAATTGGCGATGCCAAACCGAACTTCCTTTCCTTCCATGTTGGCAGGATCGATGCCGAGCGCCGTAAAATTGGCGTTGCCGGCCGCTTCCGCCCAATAGGTCACGGCAAGGCAGGCCACCAAGATGATCAGCATCACCGCATAGAGCGCCCAACCCTGCCGATGGCTCTTCACCATGCGCCCGAAGGTGTGCGTGAGCGCGCCCGAAATCAGCAGGATGAACAGCACCTCGACAAAATTGCTGAGCGGCGTCGGGTTCTCGAACGGAACCGAGGAATTGGCGTTCCAGAAGCCGCCGCCATTGGTGCCGAGCTGCTTGATCGCGATCTGCGAAGCGGCCGGGCCTTGCGAGAAAACCTGTTTGGCGCCCTCAAGCGTTGTCGCGTCGACATACGCGCCGAGGTTTTGCGGCACACCCTGCCAGACGAGGAAAAGTGCAGCGATGATCGAGATGGGTAACAGGATGTAAAGCGTGCAGCGCGTTAGATCGACCCAGAAATTGCCGACGGTCTTTCCCGACGGTCGCGCAAAGGCGCGGATCATCGCAACAGCGAGCGCGATACCGGTCGCGGCAGATACGAAGTTTTGCGTGGTGAGCCCGACCATCTGGGTCAGGTAGCTCAGCGTGAGCTCGCCGCCGTAATTCTGCCAGTTCGTGTTTGTGGCGAAGCTGACTGCCGTATTGAATGATAGATCGGCCGCCGCCGCAGATTGGCCGGCCGGGTTGAATGGCAGAAAAGCTTGCAGCCGCAGCAGGCCGTAGACGGCGATAAATCCGGCGGCATTGAACAGAAGCATCGCGACCGTATAAGTCAGCCAGCCTTGCTCGCGCGTTTCATCCACACCGGACACGCGGTACAGCGCGACCTCGACTGGCCGAAGAATTGGCGAGAGGAATGTGCGTTCGCCTTCGAACACCCGCGCCATGAAACGGCCGAGCGGCACCACGAGCGCGGTGAGCACGACAAGATAGAGTGCGATTTGAAGCCAACCGTTGATGGTCATGACAGCCTCTCAGAACCGCTCGGGACGCAGCAGGGCGTATGTGAGGTAGATCGTGAGGCCCGCCATCACGAGGCCGGCGAGTGCGTAGTCGATGGTCATGACGGCACCTTCACAGGTAATCGCAGGCGACGGCGTATCCGATGGATACCGCAAAGAAGCCGAGGCCTATGGCGAGCAGGATGAGGTCGAGCATGATCTGCTTCCTGGTAAATGTTCTGGAGCGAACTTCGAAATAGGCTTCGAACCATAAAGAAGCGATGCGAATTGCAATTGTGAAATATCAAGAGGAAATAAAGATCGTTTCGGCCTTATCCCGCCCCTCAAAATCGGCCTTTATGGTCCGTTTGCACTTTCGGGCTGATTTCCAGATCGAATTCCTATGAGCAGAGGCACACATTGGGGACGCGGAAACCATGAGCCTCCGCAAAAACGAGGAGAACTCCAATGTCTGCCCTTGTGCTCGAACAACGCATCGCCCCGAGTTTCGCGGCCAGCAAAGCGCGCAAGCTGCTCACTCGCTTGGCGCGGACGTTCGATTCTCTTGTCAGCGCGCGAGCGGCGCGCGAAGTGCCGGAATGGCGAATGCGCGAAGTGCAATCTGAAATTGCGCGCTACTGCAATTCGTTCACGTCGGAGAAGAGTCCATGTAACTAGGCACCAGCCCGTTAAAAAAAACTCGAGGAAACGACGATTGTGGGTAGCCTTGTGGGTACAAAACCGCTTGTTGTGAAAATCTAGCGACAGCAATGCTTTAGATACAGCTTTGGCGGAGAGGGAGGGATTCGAACCCCCGATACGGTTGCCCGTATGCCGCATTTCGAGTGCGGTGCATTCAACCGCTCTGCCACCTCTCCGGAGCCCAAAAGGGCTTGAAAATGCCCTATTTGGACGGCCGCTATGTAACCGGGCGGGCCAAGACAGACAAGGGTCGCCTGGAGTATATTGCCCCTGTCGATATCGGCCTGGCCGAACGGACGGCCGCACAACCGCCAAACCATGCCCAGCGCTCCCAAATTCGCCCGCTTGCGCAAGGAATTGCACGGGCTCTTCCTGACCTTCCTGCTGGTGCTGGCCACCACTGCACTCATCTCCCTGATCATTCTTGAGATCGGGTTGACCCGCGGCACCGTGATCTACGTGATCCCGGTGCTGATCGCGGCGATCCGCTGGGGCGTCGTCTCGGCAATCTTCGCGTCGATCTGCGGCGTCGTGGCTTCCGCGTTCTTCTTCTTTCCCCCGCTCTACAGCCTGCAGATCAAGGATCCGCAGGAGGTCATCAATCTCATTCTCTATGTCTTGGTTGCGATTGTCGTCAGCCAGCTCGCCTCTCGTCTGAAGCGCCAGTTGGAGATGGCGCGCCAGCGCGAAATCGACATGCGCGACCTCTACGCCTTCTCGCGTCGGCTGGCGCTGGCCTTCGACGTCCGCGACATCCATACCGCGATCCAGGATCACCTCGCCGCCATCATGCAGCGCAAGGTCGTGCTGTTTGCCAGCGCGCGCGATGCAACCGGCAGCAGCGGGCGGCACGCCGGCGTCGCGGTGCCGCAGCAGGTTTTGTCCGAAGTGACCGAGGTGGCCACCGGCCGGCGCGAGGGCGACGGCGGCGTAACGGTGCGCGGTGACGGCGGCCAGATCTGGCTGGTGCGCGCGGTGTCGCCAAAAAGTTCGGAATTCGGCGTCATCGCCATCAATCTCGGACGCGAATCCCAGGAGGCCACCAACGAGCTGCGCTTCCGCGTCGACGCGGTGCTGGCCGACGCCACCGCGACGCTGGAGCGCCTGGGCGTCGCCCACGCCATCAACGAAGCACGCATGCGCGCGGAGACCGAGCAACTGCGCGATGCGCTGATCGGCTCGGTCAGCCACGAATTGCGCACGCCGCTTGCCTCCATCCTCGGCGCCGCCACGGTGCTGAGCGCTGCACCCGCGCTGCAGGGTGAAACGAAACTGCAGGCGCTGGTGCACGACGTGCGCGATGAAGCCGAGCGCCTCAATAACGATATCCAGAACCTGCTCGATGCCAGCCGCATCAGCAGCGACGGCGTGAAGCCGCATATGGAATGGGCCGACCCGGACGACATCGTGAGTTCGGCGATCGAGCGCTGCCGCAACCGTCTTGCCGGCCACAAGCTGGTGCTCGATCTGCCGAACGATCTGCCGCTCGTTCACGTCGACCCGGTGCTGGTCAAGCAGGCACTGGTGCAGATCTTCGACAACGCGGTGAAATACTCGCAAGCCGGCTCGCAGATCTCGGTCACCGCGCGCGCGCACGACGGCCGCCTGGTCCTGAGCATCGGCGACGAAGGCGCCGGCCTGACGTCGGCCGAAACCTCGCGGATGTGGGACCGGTTCGCGCGCGGGGAACGCCACGTCGCAACCATCAGCGGTTCCGGCCTTGGCCTGTGGATCGCAAACGCCTTTATCGCCGCCAATGGCGGCAAGATGAACGCCACCAGCAAAGGCGCCGACCTCGGCACCACGGTGGCGATCGAACTCCCGGTGACGGAAGCCGCCGTCCCGCAACTTGAAAGCGACTCAGATGAGTGACTCCGCCCAGATCGTACTCGTCGTCGACGACGAGATTCAAATCCGCCGTTTCCTGCGCACGGGATTCGAGCTCAACGGCTTTGTCGTGCATGAGGCCGGCACCGGCGCGGAGGCCATCCGTTCGGCCACGCTGCGTCCGATCGACCTGGTGATCGTCGATCTCGGCCTGCCCGACATGGACGGCGCCGAAGTGGTGGAACGCATCCGCTCGTGGTCGACCGTGCCGATCATCGTGCTCTCGGTGCGCTCGAACGAAGCGCAGAAGGTACGGCTGCTCGAACTCGGTGCGGACGACTATGTTGTCAAACCGTTCGGCATGGCCGAGCTGCTCGCCCGCGTGCGCGTGGCGCTGCGGCGGCAGATGCGCGCGGTGACCGGCGAGCCGACGATCAAGGCCGGGCCGCTGACCATCGACCTCGCCACCCGCACGGTGACGCTGAACGGCGCGCGCCTGGCATTGACGCCGAAGGAATACCGGCTGCTGCAGGTGCTGGGCCAGCACGCCGGCAATGTCGTCACCCATCAACATCTGCTGAAGGAAGTGTGGGGCTCGATCCACGTGCACGACACCCACTACCTGCGCATCTTCGTGCGCAAGCTGCGGCAGAAGATCGAGCCGCACCCGGATTCACCCAGGATCCTGGTGACCGAGCTGGGCGTCGGCTACCGGCTGGCGCAATCGGGGCTCGAAGCCGAAAGCGGCTCCGCGCCGGCAGTCGATGCCGCGCGCGCACCGACCGAGCCGTGAGTGCAGATCGCGCAGTAAGAACCACGCTCCGCTCATTCCCGCCCCCGCCTGCGCGGGGGAAGGCACCAGCGGGGACCCAAAGCTCAAATTTCAGGGGCTGCGGTCTGTAAACCTGGATTCCCGCTTGCGCGGGAATGAGCGGAGTGTATTCGGCGGCCCCAGGGTCCGGCGATCAAGAGGATTTCTTGACAGGCCGCACCCTTCCCCGCCATAAGCATGGCCATCGCGGGCCCTTGGGTCCGCGCGCATTTTGACGGGCTGTTAAGCCCTTAGAAACACACAACAAACCGACTGAAAGAAGCCGGTCCGGAAGTTCCGAGCGCCGGGATCGAACACGAAGGAAAGAATGATGTTCGCAGTCATTAAAGCCGGCGGCAAACAGTACCGGGTGGCCGCCGAGGACGTGATCCGGATAGACCGGGTGAAGAGCGAGCCGGGCCAGATCGTCGAATTCGGCGAGGTCCTGGTACTGGGCGGCGACACGCCGCAGATCGGCGCGCCGACGATTGCCGGCGCGACGGTGGCGGGCGAGGTGCTTCAACATACTCGCGGCGACAAGGTGATCGCCTTCAAGAAACGCCGGCGCAAGAATTCGCGCCGCAAGCGCGGTTACCGGCATGAGTTCTCGGTGATCCGCATCACCGAGATTCTGACCGACGGCGCCAAGCCTTCAAAGACGGCGGCGCCGCGGCCCAAACGCGAGCCAAAGGCGGAGGGCGAGGCGGAGGCCCGGCCGGCCAAGGACGCCAGCACCAAAACCAAGGCGGGAACAAAAAAGACGGCCGCAAAAAAGCCCGCCAAAGCGGCTACAAAAGGTAAGAAGAAGTGAGATGATTCCGTCATGGAATCGGTGTAGAGAGTACGCGCATGATCCCGAAAAGTGGGTACCGGTTTTCGGACAAGATCATGCGCTCGCAAGATAGGTAATTCGAGAGAGTACTCATGGCGCACAAGAAAGCAGGCGGATCCTCACGCAACGGCCGCGATTCCGCGGGCCGGCGGCTGGGCCTGAAGTCGACCGGCGGCGAGATCGTGCTCGCCGGCAACATCCTTGCGCGCCAGCGCGGCACCAAGTGGCACGCCGGTCGCAATGTCGGTTGTGGCAAGGATCACACGCTGTTCGCGCTCGTCAATGGAAAGGTTCAGTTCGCTACCAAAACCAAAGGCCGCAAATACGTGTCGGTTGTACCGATGACGGAGACTGCGGCCGAGTAAGACGGTAGACCAAATCGAGGTCCGCCGGTCATTCAGTCAAACCGGCGGGGCCTTTCAGGGCTTCGAGAGGGGGAGACGGGTGACCGGCTCCCCCTCTTCGCTTTTTGCAGCACTTGCGCTGCGCAACCAGGAGCCCGTGCCATGACACTGCTGGAAGAAATACCGACAGGACGATTCCGCGAAGGCAGTATCCCCGTCCTCGAGACCAAGCGGCTGGCCTTGCGCGCGCCGCGTCTCGCGGACGCTAAAACGGTTGCGATGCTCGCCAACGACCGTCGCATCGCCGAGAACACCGCGCGCATTCCGCATCCGTACAAAACGTCGGATGCCGAGAGTTTTATCGGCGGGGCGAGCAAGGCCGGCGAGGTGGTGTTTCTGATTACGCTGCGGGACAAGACCGTGATCGGCGCTTGCGGAATCATGCTGCAGGAAGATACGCCGGAGCTCGGCTACTGGCTGGGCGTGCCCTATTGGAACCAGGGCTACGCCACCGAGGCGCTGCACGCGGTGATCGACTACGCCTTCACCGATCTGGCGCACGAGGCAGTGCAAGCCGGCGCCCGCGTCACCAACCCCGCTTCGCGCCGGGTGCTGGAGAAGTGCGGCTTTCAGTGGACGGGCGTCGGGCTCTATCGCATCAGCTCGATCAAGTCGTCGGCGCCCATCGACCGTTTCCAGCTGGAGCGCGGCATCTGGTCGGCGCTCAAGGGCTGGGGCCGGATGAAGAAGGTGAGCTGAGGTCGCATTCCCTCTCCCCGCTTGCGGGGAGAGGGAAAGTGAGGCCCCACTGGCGCGGCGTCGCCGTTTGGGCAAAAATCTCCTCCAAACGACGCCTTTGGGAGGACGCCATGGCTTATGACCTCGACCAGTTCATCGCCGACTGCAAAGCGACGCTGACGCGCGATCCCGGTCCCGCCGGCCGCGAGCAGGTGCGCAGCAATCTGGAGCGCCTGCTCGGCAATGCCGACTTCATCAAGGAGTATTGCGGCGACGACGTGCCGCGCGGGCTGAAGGTGCTTTACGAAGATCCCAAGCTCGGCTTCCAGATCCTCGCCCATATCAACGACAAGGCGCGCGTGTCGCCGCCGCATGATCACGGCAACTCCTGGGCGATCTACGGCCAGGCCACCAAATACACCGACATGACCGAATGGGAGCGCGAGGATGACGGCGCCGATCCCAGGCACGCCAAGCTCAAGCCGGTAAAGAAGTATCGCCTCACCCCCGGCAAAGCCGGCATCTACCAGGACGGCAAGATCCATTCGATCGACTATCCGGACTATGCACGCTTCGTGCGCGTCACCGGCACCAACCTGGACAAGATCGACCGCATCAAGATCGATCCGAAAACCGGCGCGGTCGAGAAGATGTACGCACAACAGGCGACGTAAGCATCGTTGCAACAAATTCAGAGTCATCGCCGGGCTTGTCCCGGCGATCTCGCTTGGGAAGGCACTGCATCCCCAAACGGGATGCCCGGGACGAGCCCGGGCATGACAAAGGAGAGAAACATGCCCGGCAACAAACTCCAACCCCTCACCGCCGCCGCCGTCAAAGCCATGCTCGGCGACGGCAAAGAACTTGCGTTGATCGATGTGCGCGAGGAATTGACCTTCTCGCAAAATCATCTGCTGTGGGCGCGCAACGTGCCACTAAGCCGCCTGGAGCTGCGTTTCGCCCGGCTGGTACCGCGCAAGACCACGCGCGTCGTCTTGTGCGACGACAATGACGGCCTTGCCGCGCGCGCCGCAGCGATCCTCGCGCGCGCCGGTTACAGCGATCTTTCGTTTCTCGCCGGCGGTATCGAGGCCTGGGAGAAAGCCGGCTTCGTCACCTTCTCCGGCGTGCATGTGCCCAGCAAGGCGTTCGGCGAATTCGTCGAGCACGACAGCGGCACGCCCAGCGTGAGCGCGCAGGAGCTCGACGCGTTGATGCGCGACGGCACGAAGATGGTCGTGCTCGACAGTCGGCCGTTCGACGAATATTCGCGCATCTCGATCCCGACCGGCATCAACGTGCCGGGCGCCGAGCTGGTCTTGCGCGTGCACGATATCGCGCCCTCCTCCGACACCACCATCGTAGTCAATTGTGCCGGTCGGACCCGCAGCATCATCGGTGCGCAGTCGCTGATCAATGCCGGCGTACCGAACAAGGTCGTTGCGCTGCGCAATGGCACCATGGGCTGGCATCTGGCCGGGCTCACCTGTGCCAGTGGAAAATCGGATCGCGCGCCGGATTTTTCCGGCGATGGCCTCGCCTGGGCGAAATCGGCAGCAGAAAAAGTCGCGCGCAAGTTCGGTGTCACCCGCATCGACCGCGCCCAGCTCGAGACCTGGCGCAAGGATGCTGCGCGCACGACCTATCTTTTCGACGTGCGCGATCCGTCGGAATACAAGGCCGGGCACCTGCCCGGCGCAATTTCGGCGCCCGGCGGACAACTGGTGCAGGCAACCGACATCTATGCCGGCGTGCTGCAGGCGCGCATCGTGCTCAGCGACGACGCAGAAGTGCGCGCGCTGATGACCGCCTCCTGGCTCAAGCAGATGGGCTGGAACGATGTCTTCGTACTGCCCGAGGCGGGACAGAAGTCCGAACAGGAGACCGACGAGCCGCCGGCGGTCCTGATCGGCGCGCCGGCTGAGGACGCGGCAATCGATGCATCGAAGCTGCTCGAGGTCGACGATGTGACCGTGATCGATGTGTCGACCAGCCTGCACTACTGCCGCGGCCATATCCCCGGCGCCTGGTTTGCCATCCGCGGGCGGCTGGATCGTGCATTACCCAAGATCCCGCTTCGCCCCACCATCGTCCTCACTTCCGAGGACGGCATACTGGCCGGGCTTGCCGTCGCGGAGGCGCGCGCGTTGACCGGGACACCGGTGCATTGGCTCAAAGGCGGCAATGCCGCCTGGGCCACCGGCGGGTTTCCGCTCGCGACCGACGCCAGGATGGCCGACGGGCCCGTCGACGTCTGGCTCAAACCCTATGAACGCCCGAGCGGCAACGAGGCCGCGATGAACGCCTATCTGTCGTGGGAAGTCGACCTGCTGGAACGCATCAAGCGCGACGGCACCACGCATTTCCTGCACGCGCGCCAGTAACAGGCCGAGGGTGCAGTCCGCGCCGCGATAGGCTATATCGCGGCCATGAAATTCCTCGATGAAGCCAAGGTCTATGTGCAGTCCGGCGCGGGCGGTAACGGCTGCGTGTCGTTCCGGCGCGAGAAGTTCATCGAGTTCGGTGGACCGAACGGCGGGGACGGCGGCAAGGGCGGCGACGTGATCGTGGAAGCGGTCAATGGCCTGAACACATTGATCGATTACCGCTACCAGCAGCACTTCAAGGCGCAGCGCGGCGGCAATGGCATGGGCAAGGACCGCCATGGCGCCAATGGCAAGAACGTGGTGCTGAAGGTGCCGGTCGGCACGCAGGTCTACGAAGAAGATGCCGAGACGCTGCTCGCCGATCTCACACAGGTCGGCGAGCGCGTAACCCTCATGACCGGCGGCAATGGCGGTTTCGGCAATGCCCATTTCAAGTCGTCGACCAACCGGGCGCCGCGCAACGCCAATCCCGGCCAGCCCGGCGAGGAACGTACCATTCGCTTGCGCCTGAAGCTGATTGCGGATGCCGGCCTCATCGGTTTGCCCAACGCCGGCAAGTCCACTTTCCTGGCGGCCGTCAGTGCGGCAAAGCCGAAGATCGCCGACTATCCGTTCACGACATTGCATCCACAGCTTGGCGTTGTGCGCGTTGACGAGCGCGAATTCGTGCTTGCCGATCTGCCCGGGCTGATCGAAGGCGCCCATGAAGGCACCGGGCTGGGCGATCAATTCCTCGGCCACACCGAGCGCTGCGACGTGTTGCTGCATCTCATCGACGGCACGGCTGAAGATGTGGGCGAAGCCTACAGAATCGTCCGCGGCGAACTGGAGGCTTACGGCCAGGGTCTGACCGACAAGCCGGAGATCGTTGCGCTTTCCAAAGCCGACGCGCTGACGCCGGACGCAATCAAGGCACAGACCGCAATCCTGAAGAAGGCATGCAAGAAATCTCCGCTGGTAATATCGTCGGCATCCGGCGAGGGCGTGCCGGCAGTTCTGCGGGCACTGTTGCAAGCGATCGACCAGGCCCGCGAAGGCAGGCCCGCGCCGCAAGACGCAATGGCCTGACATGTCCCTCATCGAGCAGGCGTTCGCCGCCCATCGAAAGGGCGATCTGGCCCGGGCGGAATCCCTCTATCGTTCGCTCCTGGCCGACGACAGCCGGAATTTCGATGCGCTGCACATGCTCGGAATCATCTGCGCGCAGCGCGGAAATTTTGTCGAGGCCGAGCGAATGCTGAGCGATGCGCTAGGCATCAACAGCGCAATGCCGCCTTGCTTGCACAATTATGCCAGCGTCCTGGTGCAGCTTAACCGGCTCGATGACGCAATCGAATATTACAACAAAGCCATCGCACTCGCGCCCGATCATGCTCCGCTCTATTCTGACCGCGGCAATGTGCAGCAGATCTTGCGCCAGTTCGATGACGCGCTTGCCAGCTTCGATCGTGCATTGGCGATCAATCCCGGCTTTGTGCCGGCATATTATAACCGCGGCAACGTACTGTTCGAGCTCAAGCGATACGACGACGCGATCGCGAGTCATCAACGCGCACTTTCCATTGCGCCACAGTTTGCGCCCGCCCTTGCCGGCTGCGGCAACGCCTATTCCGAGTTGCGACGCTTTGCCGAAGCACTTGCTGCATATGACCGCGCCCTCGCGCTGGGCCCCGATCTGGCGGAGGCGTGGCTCGGCCGGGCCAATGTCTGCGCAGCGCTGAAGCGGCTCGACGAGGCGCTTGCGGCCTACGACCGGGCGCTCGCGCTTCGTCCTGCGCTCGCCGAAGCGTGGCTCGGCTCCGGCAACGTCCATTTCGCCCGCAAGCATTACGACAAGGCCTTCGCCGCCTATGACCGCGCCTATCGGCTGGCACCTGATCTCGCCGGCCTCGAGGGCAGCCGGCTGTTCAGCAAAATGCATTGTTGCGAGTGGTCAAATATAGATGCCGAGCGTGCGCACCTCCTCTCATCATTGCGCGACAACAAGCCACGTGCGTCGCCCTTCTCAATGCTGGCAATTTCATCTTCGCCTGAAGAGCAATTCCTGGCCACGAAATCGTGGGTCGCGCAGAAATTTCCTCCGCCTGCCGATCGTCCCAAGCCGACATTGCATGATCACGGGCGAATCCGGATTGCCTATCTGTCGGCTGATATCCGCGACCATCCAACCTCCTATTTGATTGCCGGGCTGTTCGAGCATCACGACAGATCGCGGTTCGAGACGACGGCGATTTCCTTCGGACCGGACGACGGCTCACCTATCCGGCGGCGCGTGCAAGACGCCGTCGACCGGTTCATCGTCGCCGACGAGATGAGCGACGGTGAGATTTGCGAACAGATCAGGTCGCTTGAGATCGATGTGCTGATCGATCTCATGGGTCACACGGCCGACGCGCGCTTTGGCGTTCTGGGCGAGCGGGCGGCGCCCGTTCAGGTGAACTACCTCGGCTTCGCGGGCACAGGCGGCGACTATCTCGATTTCATCATTGCCGACAAGACTGTGGTCCCGGAGGGGCAGGCTCAATTCTTTTCGGAGAAAATATGCCGCCTTCCCTATTGCTATCAGGCCAATGATGACAAGCGGGCAATATCGGCGCGTTCGTTTACGCGCGCCGAGCAGGGCCTGCCCGACAATGGCTTCGTGTTCTGCTGCTTCAATAACAACTTCAAGATCGCGCCGGACGTTTTTGATTGCTGGATGCGCATTTTGCGCGCCGTCGATGGCAGCGTGCTCTGGTTGTTCGAGGACAATCCGGTCGCCGCAGCCAATCTGAAACGGGAAGCCAGTCGTCGCGGCGTTGATTCACTGCGGCTGATCTTTGCGACACGCCTGCCGCTGTCCGATCATCTCGCACGCTTGCGGCTGGCCGACTTGTTTCTGGATACCCTGCCCTACAATGCGCACACAACTGCGAGCGATGCACTGTGGACCGGCGTGCCTGTGGTGACACGGATCGGCGAGGCCTTCCCCGGGCGGGTTGCCGCGAGCCTTCTCGGGGCGATCGAAATTCCCGAGCTCATCATGCGCTCCGAGGCGGAATACGAGCAGGCGGCGGTCATGCTCGCCCGCGACCCGCAACGCCTTGCATCGATCAGGCAGAAGCTCGTCGAGAAGCGGCGGAGCACGGCACTTTTCGATACCGGACTTTTTACGCGGCACATCGAAAAAGCTTACGAGACGATGGTCGCGCGCCTGCGCGCGGGATTGCCGCCGGACCATATTGCCATCGCGCCCTGATTCTCTCGCACTGCCAATACTGGTGGTGTAGCGTTGGCCGAAATGGTCTGCCGTCTTTGAATTGAGGAGTGTCAGGAATGCAAACACGCGCGGCGGTGGCCTGGAAGGCGGGCGAGCCGCTTACCATCGAGACCATCGAGATCGAGGGCCCGAAGGCCGGCGAGGTGCTGGTCGAGGTCATGGCCACCGGCATCTGCCACACCGACGCCTACACGCTGTCGGGCGCTGACCCCGAAGGCATCTTCCCGGCCATCCTCGGCCATGAGGGCGCGGGCGTGGTGCGTGACGTGGGCGCAGGCGTCACCACGCTGAAAGCCGGTGATCATGTCATCCCGCTGTACACGCCGGAATGCCGGCAGTGCAAAACCTGCCTGTCCCGCCGCTCCAACCTGTGCACCGCCATCCGCGCCACACAAGGCAAGGGCCTGATGCCGGACGGCACCAGCCGCTTCCGATGTGACGGCGATCCGGTGTTCCACTACATGGGCTGCTCGACCTTCGCGAACTTCACCGTGCTGCCGGAAATTGCACTCGCAAAAGTGCGCGAGGACGCGCCCTTCGACAAGATCTGTTACATCGGCTGCGGCGTCACCACGGGCGTCGGCGCCGTCATCAACACCGCCAAGGTCTGGGCGGGAGCGAACGTGGCGGTGTTCGGTCTCGGCGGCATCGGACTTAACGTGATTCAGGGTGCACGTATGGTCGGCGCCGACAAGATCATCGGTATCGATCTCAATCCGGCGCGCCTTGCCATCGCCGAGAAGTTCGGCATGACCCATTTCATCAATCCAAACGAGGTTGGTGTCGACAAAGTTGTGCAGGCGATCGTCGATATCTCCGGTGGCGGCGCTGATTTTTCGTTCGAATGCATCGGCAACGTCAACGTGATGCGCCAGGCGCTGGAATGCTGCCACCGCGGCTGGGGCGAGAGCATCATTATCGGCGTTGCCGGTTCCGGCCAGGAAATCGCCACGCGACCGTTTCAGCTGGTTACCGGCCGCGTGTGGAAAGGCACCGCTTTTGGCGGCGCGCGCGGGCGCACCGACGTCCCCAGGATCGTCGACTGGTACATGGAGGGAAAGATCAATATCGACGACCTGATCACCCACACCATGCCGCTCGACAAGATCAACGACGCTTTCGACCTCATGCACGAGGGCAAGTCGATCAGGAGCGTGGTGGTTTATTGAATGAACGGGTGGTCATGCCCGCAATCGATGGTCGCCGTTTCTTGGCTAAACCATATCAATGGCGGCCTCTCACGGCCTCATGGTGAGGAGCGTCGCATTGCGACGCGTCTCGAACCATATGGCCGCCACATCCATCGAAACGGGCGCTAGGCGCTCTCCTCAGGATGAGGCGGTTCGCGGGGATGAGCGGCACCAGGCGCCACTCACTTCGTGCAAAGCCTTCTCGGCCCATCCGACGGCTGATAGGTGCAATCCGAGGGCGTGAAGGTGAAATAGGCCTGCTTGCACGCTTCAACATTGCATTTGGGCGCGGTCGTGTCGGTGTTGTTCGGCGCATTGGCCGCGTCCGTCGCCGCCTGCTCCGGCTTTGGCGGATTGCCCTTGGTGCAAATGCGGCGCGGCCCATCGTTCGGCTGATAGGTGCAATCAGACGCTGTGAAGGTGAAATAGGCCGCCTGGCAAGCCGCGACGTCGCACAAGGGCGCAGGCTGGTCTGCGGGCCTGGGCGCCAGGGCTTTCTCGTAGGCATCAGGCGGATTGATCGGAGCGGGCGTCGCGTCAGGCGGCAGCGCCCGCTCGCCTGCGCGCGGCACCGCGACCACCGGCGCCGGCTGACTCGTGGTCAGCGCCGCGCGCTCGATATGGCGCGTGGGCTCGACCAGCGCGTGCATCTCGATCACGACACTGAACAGCGTGATGAGCAGCACCGCGGCATAGAGCAGGAACGGCATGGCATAAGCCTCAAACGGTCGGGCAGCCCCGAGTGGAGCATGCACGAACAAACTGCCGGGATGCGAATGCCTGGCGCGAACTCCATCGTTCGCGCACCTTGACACCGACGGTCCCGGCTTTCCGTCGTCTACATGGTAATTCTAACAAATACGGGGGGCCGGCGTCATGCGTATGCTTGTCGCGGCCGTTAATCCTGGCTGACCGGGTCGAACGGCAAGGCCAGCGCTGATTTAACGACCGAAAATGTCTTCATCCTGAAGGCGATATTCAGTGGATTACGGTTTAATGGTTTTCCATTCCGCTTTTGCAGCCACTAGGATTCAGCCCGATTTGATTCGCGCTGGACGACCCTCTCGCGAATAGAGATGAAATTTGAGCATAGACGCGATTCGTGACCGAAGCCGCGTGATTGGCCGTGCCTTGGCCCAGCCAGTCACCTATCTCGGCGTCGCGATGCTGGTCTTCATCTTCTGTGCCCTCGCGTACCTGCTGGAAGCCGACC
Source organism: uncultured Alphaproteobacteria bacterium (assembly GCA_963828695.1). GTDB lineage: Bacteria > Pseudomonadota > Alphaproteobacteria > Rhizobiales > Xanthobacteraceae > Pseudolabrys. The sequence goes on from CAWHFS010000002.1 coordinate 2,675,343, forward strand.
GCAAGGGCGCGTACGAAGATGGTGTACTGCGCGCAAACAATCTTGAGCAGTCGTTTTCGCACGTTTTCACGAACATCGATTCCACGCTTCTGTATCTGAGACAATCATACGATCAGAGTTCGGGCAAACTTGACCTCGACGCCTCCTCACGCCATCCATCGGTAAGCAACGAGCCGACATTCGAATTCGCGATCGTCGACACTGACGGCCGAATAGTCAGTTCCAGTTTTTCCAGGAACATCGTCGGCGAAACGCTCGGCAATGAGGAATACTTTCGGACGCTCTCCACTTCGAGCGGCGAAGTCCGTGATGCGGACGTCCGTAAATTCCTTGCGCCGAATCACCACCGTGGCTAGGTCTTCAAGCTTCCTGGCAGTAACGCCGTGTCCCAAGCGGGAATCGCAAGATGCCGGACCTTAACTGGAACAAGACGACCTGGGATTCGACTTACGGCTGGCAAGGCCGCGGCGAAGAATGGAGCGTGGCCTGGGGCGGCAGCGAGGCGCAATGGTTTGGTTCTATATATCCACGTCTGCATCGCTTCCTGCCAGCACGGCGGATCCTGGAAATCGCGCCCGGCTTTGGCCGCTGGACCAAATTTCTGGTCCCGGCCTGCGATGAGTTCGTCGGCATCGATTTGTCGGCAAAGTGCATCGAGGCCTGCTGCCAAAGATTTTCCGACGCCAGGCATGCTCGGTTCTTCACCAACGACGGTTTCTCGTTGCTGGCGGCACAGAATGAGAGTTTCGACCTCATTTTCTCATTTGCTTCGCTGGTCCATGCCGAGCGCGACGTCTTGGCGTCGTATATTCCCCAGATGGTGCGTAAGCTCTCTCCGGCCGGCGTCGCATTTATCCATCATTCCAATCTGCTCGAATATGGCGATACCCTCGGCATTCCACACGGGCGCGCGAAATCGGTCTCGGCTGACATTGTCGGCGATCTGATCACGCGCGGCGGCGGGAGGGTTCTCGTTCAGGAAGTCGTCAACTGGGGCGGCGAACATTTGATCGACTGCCTGACGCTGTTTGCGCGCAGCGACGCATTTCCGAACACCCAGATCGTCCGCCTCAGAAATCCGGTGTACATGGGTGAAGCGACTCTCATCCAGCATTTCCAGAGCCGCTACAGCGCGATATCCGCCGAACCGCCGGTACGCATGGCCAGTCCGCTGGCCGCCACCGGATGAGCTGACGTTTTTTCCGGCCGCCCCCTCAGCGACTTCCACCCCTTCAGCCCCAGTTTTGCGCGTTCGCCGGCTTCGGCCACCGGATTCGCCGGCAACAGTGCCGGCGAATCCGCATTGCGGTTGAACCCCTGACGTTTCGGCAAATCCCGTGCTAAACCCCGCCCGCGCCAAACAATCTCCGCCCGGACCATGTCGAAAACGCCGTCGCTCAAGGACTTTCGCCGTATCGTCGTGAAAGTCGGCTCGTCGCTGCTGGTGGATTCCGCCGCCGGCCAGCTCAAGCACGACTGGCTTGCCTCGCTGGCCGCCGACATCGCCGCCCTGCACAAGGACAAGCGCGACCTTCTGGTGGTGTCGTCGGGCGCGATCGCGCTTGGCCGCGCGGTGCTGAAATTGCCGGCGGGCGCGCTCAAGCTCGAGGACAGCCAGGCCGCCGCCGCCGTCGGACAGATTGCGCTGGCACGCGCCTGGTCGGAGGCGCTGGGTCGCCACACGCTCACTGCCGGCCAGGTGCTCGTCACGCTGGGTGATACCGAAGAGCGCCGCCGTTATCTCAACGCGCGCTCGACAATTGCCAAGCTCCTGGAATGGCGCAGCGTGCCCGTGATCAACGAGAACGACACCACCGCCACCACCGAAATCCGTTACGGCGACAACGACCGATTGGCCGCCCGCGTCGCCACCATGATGAGCGCCGACCTGCTGGTGCTGCTGTCCGACGTGGACGGGCTTTATGACAGGCCGCCCGGCGCGGGAAGCGGCGCGAAGCTAGTGCCTCTCGTCGCGCGCATCACTCCGGAGATCGAGGCAATGGCAGGAGCCTCAGGCTCCGAGCTCGCGCGTGGCGGCATGCTCACCAAGATCGAGGCCGGCAAGATCGCCACCACGGCCGGCACGCATATGGTCATTGCTTCGGGGCATGTGCAGCATCCGTTGCGGGCGATCGCCGACGGCGGGTCTTGCTCGTGGTTCCTGACGCCGGCCAATCCGGTGACCGCGCGCAAGAAGTGGATCGCCGGCTCGCTTGAGCCGCGCGGTGCGCTGACGATCGACGCCGGTGCAGTGCGCGCGCTACGCGGCGGCAAAAGTCTGTTGCCGGCGGGCGTGATCAAGGTCGAGGGCGCATTCGGGCGTGGCGACGCCGTGGTGTTGCGCGGTCCGGACGGACACGAGGTCGGCCGCGGACTCATTGCCTATGACATGGAAGACGCTGACAAGATCAAGGGCCGCTCGTCTGCAGACGTGCTGCTGATCCTCGGGTTTACCGGCAGAACAGAGATGATCCATCGGGACGATCTCGTTCTCGGCGGCGAATAGGCCAGTCCGACGCGACTTGTCTGGCGGGAATGAAGCGCCTGGAACCTGTAGAGGGCGGCCGCGTTATCCTCGCGCGACGCACGACACACGTGGAAGGCGATCGACAGATCGCCCGGAAGGCCCCGGTTCGTTCAAGACCGGGGTCCTTCTGCTGCGCGATGCAATTTTCCTAAATTTTTCTGCATGCTTCCGGCACGGCCCGATACCGGCCGCACTGTCGCGCCGTCACCGCCTGCATATGCGCCGCGATCCATCATACGGTTGATAGGTGCAATCGGACGCATTGAATGTGCTGTACGCTTTGGCGCAGGCGGCGACATTGCACCTGGCCGACGCCTGAGCGCGCGCGCCACTGGTATGGACGATGATGATGCGGCCGTCTGCACTGAGAACGGGAATGTCCGCTTCGCCCTGGCCACGCGTCATTTGCCTGACGATCCGGGCAGCATCGCTGTTCTCGTCCTCGCGGCCCGTCTGTCGGTCGGCGCGTGCCGTCGCCCAATCGTCAGACGAACTGTCATCTTCCGCTTTCGGTTCCGGCCGGTCTTGCGTCGACGCAGCCGGCACGTTGGTCGCCGTCGCCGTCGCGCCATCCGACTTCTCGCAGAGTCGTCGAGGCCCTTCATACGGCTGGTAAGTGCAATCGGAGGCCCGAAACGAAACATAGGCGTCCGAACAGGCGCGAACGTCGCAGCGGTTTTGCGTCGGCTGAATTTCGGCCTGGGTCTGCAGCTGCTCTGCCGGCGTCTGCGCGTCATCCTGCGACGCCGTCGTCGAAGATCCGTCGGCTGTGTCGGAGACGATCGTTGCGGTATCCGTTTTCGGCCCAGGGGGACTGGCCGGATAGATCGGGCTCAGCTTGCGGTCATCGAGCCGCGCCTTCATTCTTTCTTCGCTTGCATCGTGGACGGCCGGTTTCTCAACATGACGCACGCTGCGCCCGATCGGCACATTCGGAGCCGTCGGCAGGGGTGCAGTCATGAGATCAAGGCCGAACAGCACGGTTGCCGCGCTGAACATCAAAACGAAGAAATACAGAATGAATGCCATCTCTGTTTCGGCCGGTTGCCAACTGTCGGCAGGCAAACGCCGTCAGCGAGGTCAGGGTTCCTGCCGGCTTCAGTCAGTTATTATCCGAGCGTCCGGCCAGCCCCGGCTACCCATTCAGGCGCGGCCAATTGGCTCACGCGACGATTTGGCAGGTTGCGCCAGCCGACGAAGCGGCTTCCACTTGATCGCATAACGCCACGGTGGCCGGGAAACGCACAAATCCTGCACCCCAACCCGGTTGCCAAGCGGCGGCTCGTGTCGAGGGCCGGACAACCGGTCCTGGACGTTGACTATCCCCCAAGGGGCCTTCGGGCCCCTCTTTTTTTGCAGTTCTGCGGTTTTGCGGCAATTCGGCTTCTGTCGGCCTCGGTCGGCCATTGGCCCACGCGGCCGGCATAGCGGTGCAACGGCCTAGTCTGGACCCAAAAGCCGGTGGTGGCGCGTCCCGCTCGGCCATTGGCCGAGACCCGTAGCAGGCAGCCCGGGCCAGCGGCCGACAACCTTGGTCAGTGCCGGCGTCCGCGTGTACGACGCGAACGGCGCCCCGCGGGCGCCGATTTGCGCTTGGCCGGCCGCAGCGGCAGCCGGAAAAACGTGCCGTCCGGGAACTCGAGATAACGGCTGTAGACCTGGACCTGGCCTTCGCCACCGCGTTTGCCCTCGATCACGAACTTGGTACCGACCGGAAAGCGGCTTGGAAGACGACTGGAACCGTACGCCATGACTACCTCCTGACAAGATCGCACCCTGCCAACACAATGTGTAGGTCCATTGACCGGTTCGATCTTACCGGAGGTTTTCCACACTATCCCCAATGCCGACCCCGTTCTGCCCGACCTCGCCGCCCGGCCCCTGACGTGATAGGAAAGGGCCTGGACAAGGGGTTTTCAGGGGCCTTTTTGCGAAAAAATGACCGCGCCGCTCAAAAGTATCGAGGGAACGGGCGATATTCCCGCCGCCATGGGCGAGATCGGACGCAATGCACGCGCGGCCGCACGGATTCTGGCGCTTGCCACCACTGCCCAAAAGGACCGTGCCCTGGAACGCATGGCTGCTGCGATGCAGGCGCAGGCTGCCCAAATTCTGGCGGCCAATATCGAGGACATCGCCGAGGCCCGAACCGCCGGGGTGACCGGCGCATTTCTCGACCGTCTCTCGCTCGATGCGGGGCGTGTCGAGGCCGTGGCTGCCGCCATCAATGCGATCCGGGCGCTGAAGGATCCGGTCGGCACGATCACCGAGGCATGGACGCGGCCGAACGGCATGCGCATCGAGCGCGTCCGGGTGCCACTCGGCGTCATCGGCATCATCTACGAGAGCAGGCCGAATGTGACCGCCGATGCCGGCGCGCTGGCCCTGAAATCCGGTAACGCCGCCATCCTGCGCGGCGGTTCCGACAGCCTGCGAACCAGCCGGGCCATTCATGCCGCGTTGGCGCAGGGCTTGCGTGAAAGCGGCCTGCCCGAGACCGCAATCCAGCTCATCCCGACCCGCGACCGCGCCGCGGTCGGCCTGCTGCTGTCCGGGCTCGACGGCAACATCGACGTCATCGTGCCGCGCGGCGGCAAGGGTCTGGTGGCGCGCGTCCAGGCGGAAGCGCGGGTACCGGTATTCGCGCACCTGGAGGGCGTCTGTCATGTCTATGTGGACAAGGCAGCGTCGCTCGATATGGCCAGAAAGATCGTGCTCAACGCCAAGATGCGGCGCACCGGCGTCTGCGGCGCGGCCGAAACATTGCTGGTCGATCGCGCGGCAGCGAAAACCCATCTCAAGCCGCTGGTCGAGATGTTGATCGATGCCAAATGCGAAATCCGCGGCGACAAGGTGACGCTTGTCGTCGACGACCGCGTCAAGCCGGCGACCGAAGAAGATTGGTCGACCGAATATCTGGACGCCATTATTGCCACCGGGGTGGTCGACGGCGTCGACGGCGCGATTGCGCATATCGAACGCTACGGCTCGCATCACACCGATGCCATCGTCACTGAGGATGCCGCCGCGGCGGAGAAATTCCTCGCACAGGTTGATTCCGCGATCGTGCTGCACAATGCGTCGACCCAGTTCGCCGATGGCGGTGAATTCGGCTTCGGTGCCGAGATCGGAATTGCCACCGGCCGCCTGCATGCGCGTGGTCCGGTCGGCGTCGAACAACTCACGACCTTCAAATACCGCATTCACGGAAACGGTCAGATCCGGCCGTGAAACCACATTTGCACGCAAGTACCGAGCGCCTGTTACCTCCCCACGCGCCCGGCATGAGGATTGGCCTGTTTGGTGGAACCTTCGACCCGCCGCACCAGGCGCATCTCGCCGCCAGTCTGCTCGCACTCAAGCGGCTCAAGCTTGATCGTGTCTGGTGGCTGGTTACCCCAGGCAATCCGCTAAAGAACACCAGCGGGCTGGCGCCTTTGAACCGGCGAATCGCTGCCGCCCGCGCGCTGACCGATCATCCACGTATCGATGTCACCGGTCTCGAAGCTGTCATCAATACGCGATACACTTACGATACGATTTTGTGGCTGATGAGTCGCTGTCCGGGCGTCCGCTTCGTGTGGATCATGGGCGCGGACAATTTGCGGAGTTTTCACCGCTGGCAGAAATGGCGGGGAATAGCGAAGCTGGTACCATTCGTCGTCATCGACCGGCTGGGACCGAGCCTTTATGCCGGCGCCAGCCCCGCGGGCCAGGCCTTCGCCCGCGCCCGGATCCCGGAATATTCCGTTGCAGCATTGCCCTGCCACAAGCCGCCCGCCTGGACCTTCGTGCACGGTCTCAAATCTCCACTGTCCTCGACCGCGCTCCGCGCCTTGCGCCGGGGAAAGCAAACACCCGGCAAGAAAACCGCCAAGAAGTCCGTCAAGAAGACCGTCAAGAAGAAAGCGGCGGTAAAAAAGAAGGTGGCGGCCACAAAGCGCAAGACGTCTGCAAAGAAGGCCGCCAGAATCGGCAAGAAGCGCGGCAAGACGGGCGGAAAGCGCAAATCCGGAAAATCGGTCCGGCGCGCCGGACGCAAGGGTGGCAAGTGGCGGGCGAAATAGCTATCTTTTAACCAACCTCGATCAAGATCGGGGTGGGTGCTGCGAACCGAAAGGATCAGAAACCCTGGCAACTTCTGCACTCTCTCGGGCATCAGGTCGTTTGCCCGAATCCGTCTCCTGGCGCCCCGACGCCAAGGAGACCCTCCGCCTCGTTCTGGCGCGTCTGGACGACATGAAGGCCGAGAACAGCGTCACCATCGATCTTACCGGCAAATCCTCCATAGGCGACTACATGGTCGTGACATCCGGCCGGTCGCAGCGCCATGTCGGCGCGGTGGCCGACCATGTGATCAAGGATATTCAGGCCGCCGGCGTGCGCGGCGTTCGCGTCGAGGGCATGCGGCAAGGTGACTGGGTGCTGATCGATGCCGGCGACGTGATCGTTCACGTGTTCCGGCCGGAAGTGCGCGCCTTCTACAATCTGGAAAAGATGTGGTCGGGCGGACGAGCCTAGTTCGGCGCGCATGATCTAACCGAAGGCCGGGAAACCGGCCATGTGTCTGGTTGCGCGCGTGGCCAAGCTTTTCGGGATCCTGCGGTGTCCATGCTGATACACTCGCAGCAAGATGCGTATTGTCGTCGCCGCTGTCGGACGCCTGAAGCGGGGCCCGGAAACCGAACTTTCCGAGCGCTTCGCCAAGCGCGCGACCCAGACCGGGCGCTCGCTCGGCTTGGGCGCCGTCGAAATCATTGAAATCAGGGAAAGCCGCGCCGCCGATGCGGGAAGGCGCACGCTTGAGGAATCGATTGCGCTCGCCAACATCATACCGCAGGGCGCAGCTGTCGTGCTCCTCGATGTCCAAGGTGAAAATCTCGACAGCGCAAACCTTGCCGGAAAACTGGCGAACTGGCGCGGCAGTGACCGCCCCGCGGTGGTCTTCCTGATCGGGGGCGCCGACGGACTGGCCGCGAGCTTGCGTGAAAAGGCCGAGTTGCGGCTTTCCTTTGGGGCAGCGACCTGGCCGCACCAGCTGGTGCGGGTCATGCTGCTCGAACAGCTTTATCGCGCCACGACTATCCTCACCGGCCACCCATACCACCGGGCATGAAAAGTCATTACGGAGGCATCCTCCGGGGCTGACAAATTAATAAAATCGGTCTTAATCCGGACGCAATGAACCCGGATCAGAATGGCGGCGGCGATACAAAGGCCCGGCGTAACTTGGATCCGATGACCAGCTTTGGGGGGCTCCATCGTCTCGATCCGCGCTTCGCGATCATTGCGGGGCTCGGCTTGGCGTTGCCGTTTGTGCTGAGCCCGGCGCCGGCACAGGAACGCCTGCTGCTCGCGCAGAACGACAAGGCCGAGAAGACCGAGGCGCTCAAGCAGCGCGAAGAGGAACTCAAAGCCGCACGCGAGCGCCAGCACAGGGCGGCCGAAAACGAAGCTTCGCTCAAGCGCGAGATCGAGCAGATCGGTGCCGACCGGCGCAAGCTCAATCAGGACCTGATTGACACGGCCGCGCGCACCCGCGCCGTCGAGGCCAAGGTTACCGCGACGGAAGCCCGCCTTAAGCCGCTCGACGAAAAAGAACGGGGCATTCGCAAATCGCTCGATGCACGTCGCGCAGTCATCGGTGAAGTGCTGGCCGCTCTCCAGCGGATCGGGCACCGTCCGCCGCCCGCCTTGATCGCCAAACCGGAAGACGCATTGCAGGCCGTGCGAACCGCCATGCTGCTCGGCGCGGTGTTGCCGGAAATGCGCCATGAAGTGAATGCGCTTGCCAACGATCTTTCCGCACTGGTTGCCGTGCGAAAAATCATCAACGCGGAACACAAGCGGCTCCAGTCCGAGGTTGCCGCGCTCGGCGTCGAACACGCGCGGATGACGGCACTCATTTCCGAACGGCAAAAGCAACAGGCCGAGCGCGAGAAGGCGCTCGACACCGAGCGTGCGCGCACCAGTGAACTGGCGCGCCAGGTAGACAATCTCAAAGATTTGATCGCCAAGCTTGAACAGGGCCTGGATCAGGCAACGCGGACCGCACGCGAAGGGGGTCGCACCGATTCGCGCACCGCCCTGGCGGCGCTACACGACCCGGGCCGGCTGGCGCCGGCCGCCGCATTTGCCGCCTTGCGCGGAAGAGTTCCGATTCCGGTTAACGGCGTCAAATTGAAAGGATATGGGGCATCGGACGGGGTCGGCGGGGTGGAAAAGGGTGTTTCAATCGCCACCCGGGCCGGCGCGCAGGTGACCGCACCGGCTGACGGCTGGGTTGTCTATGCCGGGCCGTTCCGCTCATATGGCCAACTCTTGATCCTCAATGCCGGCAGCGGGTATCATATCTTGCTCGCTGGGATGGATCGGATATCAGTCGATCTCGGACAGTTCGTGCTGACCGGAGAACCCGTTGCGGTCATGGGGAACGGCTCCCATATCGCCGCTATCCTCGCAGCTGGTTCCAGCCAACCGGTGCTCTATATCGAGTTTCGTAAGGACGGGGTTCCCGTCGATCCAGGCCCATGGTGGGCGGCTGGCGAAGGTGAAAAGGTTCGCGGATGATGCGCAAGACCACACTCATTCTACTCGGCGCGGCGGCAGGAGCAGCGATGACGCTGCTCGCTACTCAACCTCGCATGATCTTCGTCGGTGCCAGCGCCAAAGCGGCAGCGGCCGACACCTACCGTCAGCTCAATCTGTTCGGCGACGTGTTCGAGCGCGTTCGCGCCGATTATGTCGAGAAGCCCGAAGACAGCAAGCTGATCGAAACCGCGATCAATGGCATGCTGGCGGGTCTTGATCCGCATTCCAGCTACATGGATCCGAAAAGTTTCCGTGACATGCAGGTGCAGACCCGAGGTGAATTCGGCGGGCTCGGCATCGAGGTCACGATGGAAGATGGCCTGATCAAGGTGGTGGCGCCGATCGACGACACGCCTGCCGCCAAAGCCGGCGTTATGGCCAACGACATCATCACCAAGCTCGACGACGAGCAGGTGCAGGGTCTCACCCTGAACCAGGCAGTCGAGAAGATGCGCGGCCCGGTGAACACCAAGATCAAGCTCACCATCATGCGCAAGGGCAAGGATACGCCGGTCGAAGTTTCGATCACGCGCGATATTATCCGCGTGCGCTCGGTGCGCTCGCGCTTGGAGGGTGACGACATCGGCTATATCCGCCTCACGCAGTTTAACGAGCAAACCACCGAGGGCCTGAAGAAGGCGATCGCCGATATCTCGGCCAAAATCTCCAACGACAAGCTCAAGGGCTACATTCTCGACCTCCGCAACAATCCGGGTGGCCTGCTCGATCAGGCGATCTCGGTTTCGGATGCGTTCCTGCAAAAGGGCGAGATCGTTTCAACCCGCGGCCGTAACGCCGAAGAGACCCAGCGTTTCAATGCGCGGGCCGGCGACCTCACCAAGGGCAAGCCGGTCATTGTGCTGATCAATGGCGGTTCGGCCTCGGCGTCCGAGATTGTTGCCGGCGCCTTGCAGGACCACAAGCGCGCTACGCTCCTGGGCACCCGTTCATTCGGCAAAGGGTCGGTGCAGACAATCATTCCGCTCGGCTCCGGCAATGGCGCGCTGCGGCTGACCACGGCGCGCTACTTCACGCCTTCAGGCCGCTCGATCCAGGCCAAGGGCATCACGCCGGAAATCGAGGTGCTGCAAGACGTGCCGGACGATCTCAAGGCGAAAACCGACACCAAGGGTGAGGCGTCGTTGCGTGGCCATCTCAAGGGCGATGCCGGCAAGGAACAGACCGGTTCTCAGTCCTATATTCCGCCCGACGCCAAGAACGACAAGGCTCTTCACATGGCGGAGGACCTGCTGCGCGGAACCCAGGTGAATTCGGCCTTCCCGCCGAATGCCAAGGCTCCGGTTCCGAACTGAACAGGTCGATCCGGCTGAATGTTCCCGCGGGGCGGCCCAAAGGCCGCCCCGTTTGCTTGCGACGAGGGGCGGCCGTCAAAACTCCGCGTGCTAAACTCCGGCGATGATTCGCAAGGACCGCGTCCGTGGCATCGGATGATCTGAACGCCCCCCTTGGCCAGGACAAGCGAAAAAGGCTGCCGAAGCTTCCGGCTGCAACGCCGAAAATAGTGGCCGGCGCGCTCGGACTTTTCGGGATCGCGGTGGCGGCCTGGGCGATTTTCGTCAACGACCCGCTGGGCGGCGAGCCGAAGGTGGTGGTCGCCACCAATCTGCCCGCCGCCAAACAGGCCGGGATGAACGATGGCGGCGACGGCAATCAGCATTCCCGTCACGATGGGATGAACGGCAAGGCGGCGCCTGCGAATGCCGCGCCGCCCGCCGGAGCCAAGACCGTCACTATCATCGACGGCTCCAGCGGCAAGCGCCAGGACGTGGTCATTCCCGTGACACCGGTTGATGCGAAAGCGCCGGTGGATCCGCGTATGCAGGAACATTCGCGCTACGGGCCCATCCCGAAAATCGGTCCGGATGACGCGCGGCCATTCAAGCTCTATGCGCATCCGCGCGAAATACCGCCGTCCAAGAAAGACCTGCCGCGCATCGCGATCGTCGTCGCCGGGCTGGGCATCAGCGCTTCAGGTACCGCCGAGGCCATCGCAAAATTGCCGGCGCCCGTGACCCTCGCTTTCGCGCCGTATGGCGCCGATCTGGCGCAGCTGGCATCGCGCGCACGGGCGGAAAAGCACGAAGTTCTGCTGCAGGCTCCGATGGAGCCGTTCGATTTTCCCGACAATGATCCCGGCCCGCAGACGCTGCTGACCTCCCTCACTGCGGACCAGAACATCGGCCGTCTGCATTGGCTGATGAGCCGCATGCAGGGTTACGTCGGTATCATGAGTTATATGGGCGCGCGCTTCACCGCCTCCGAGCAGGCGCTGGCGCCGATCCTGCGCGAAACCGCCAAGCGCGGTTTGATCTACGTGGACGACGGCGCCTCCTCGCGCAGCGTCGCCGGCCAGCTTGCCGGCAGCAACAACCTGCCCTTCGCCAAAGCTGACATTGTCATCGACGCCGTGCCGACGCCGACCCAGATCGGACAGGCGCTGACACGGCTGGAGATGATGGCGCGCGATCATGGCAGCGCCGTCGGGTTTGCAACCGCGCTGCCGGCCACCGTCGCGCGGATCGCCGAGTGGGCAAAGAAGGTGGAGAGCCGCGGCTTCGTCCTGGTCCCGATCACCATGGTGGCGGTAAAAGCGAAGTCGTCCTGAGACGGTCGTTCCCGCGGAAGCGGGGACCCATAACCCCTGTCATTCCGTTATCCGAGACGCTAGTGGTTATCGGACCCGGCTCGCGCGATGCTACGCATCCGCTTGGCCGGGACGACAGGCGAGAACGATGCCCCCATACGAATCCCTGCCCTATCGGCCCTGCGCCGGCATCATGGTGTTCAACCGCAGCGGCCTGGTGTTCGTCGGCCGCCGCTCCAGCGGTCCCGAGCACATCGATCCCATCCATGTGTGGCAGATGCCACAGGGCGGCATCGACGAGGATGAAGACCCATATCAGGCGGCGCTACGCGAGCTCTACGAGGAAACAAATATCTGCTCGGTCGAAAAGCTCGGCGAGATTGTCGAATGGCTCGCCTACGACATTCCACGTGAGATCATCGGCCAAGCCTGGGGCGGGAAATATCGCGGACAGAAGCAGAAATGGTACGCGCTGCGCTTCATCGGCAAAGAGAGCGAGATCGATATCGCCAATCCCGCCGGTGGGCACGAACCGGAATTCATCGACTGGCGCTGGGTCGATTTGCGTGAGTTGCCCGACCTGGTGGTGCCGTTCAAGCGCCGGACCTACGAGCGGGTGGTCAAGGAATTCAAGAAGTTCGTGCGATAGCGCTAAAGCATGATTGTATTGCAATGAAACGGTCGCACCTGGCACAGAGCGCTCCCTCTCCCCGTTGGGGAGAGGGTTGGGTGAGGGGGAAGGTGACTCTCGATAGGCTATAACCCCTCACCCGGATCGCTTCGCGATCCGACCTCTCCCTATGCGAGAATCCGACCTCTCCCTATGGGAGAGATGACGTGAGTCCATGGCGAGGCCTGAATCAAAACGAAGCAAACTTGCTTTAATGCATCGCCGTGCCGCTCAAATGCCGGTCTACCGTCTTGAAATGATCAAGCTGCGTGAAGAGCTTGTCGAGCGCCGAGCCGGGCTCGGTTTTCTCGATCCGGCTCTCCAATTCACTGATGCGGGTCGCAATCATGCCACGATCGATGTCCTCGACCGCTTCGGCGACGTCGGCAAGCACGGTAAGGCCGGCAGCAGAGACCTCGGCAAAGCCGCCGAGGACGACGATTTTCTGCTCGCCGCCGCCGGCGCCGTGGATGGTCAGGAAGCCCGGCCGCAACGTAGCCACGAGTGGTGCGTGTCCTGCCAGTACGCCGAAATCGCCTTCTGCTCCAGGGACGTCGACCTGCTCGACCTCGCCCGAGAACACGAGCTTTTCCGGAGACACCAGTTCAAAATGGAGCGGCATGTCGAATTCCAACCTTTCTCCTCATCCTGAGGAGGCCGCGCAGCGGCCGTCTCGAAGGATGAGGCCTGTGTCCTTGGCCCCTCACCCTTCGAGACGCCGCCTGCGGCGGCTCCTCAGGGTGAGGGAGCTTTATCACGCGGCCTCGGCGGCCAGCTTCTTGCCTTTCTCGACCGCCTCTTCGATGGTGCCAACCATGTAGAAAGCGGCCTCCGGCAGATTGTCGTACTTGCCTTCGCACAGGCCTTTAAAGCCCTTGATGGTATCCGCGAGGTCAACCAGCTTGCCCGGCGAGCCGGTAAACACTTCGGCGACGAAGAACGGCTGCGACAGGAAGCGTTCGATCTTGCGCGCACGCGCCACTGTCAGCTTGTCTTCTTCCGAAAGTTCGTCCATGCCCAGAATAGCGATGATGTCCTGCAGCGCCTTGTAACGCTGAAGAATCTGCTGGACCTGGCGTGCAACACCATAGTGCTCTTCACCGACAACCAGCGGGGAGAGCATGCGCGAGGTAGAGTCGAGCGGATCGACCGCCGGATAGATGCCTTTGGCAGCGATGTCACGCGACAACACTGTGGTCGCGTCCAGGTGCGCGAACGAAGTGGCCGGTGCCGGATCGGTCAAGTCGTCGGCCGGGACATAAATCGCCTGCACCGAGGTCACCGAGCCCTTGTGGGTGGTGGTGATACGCTCCTGCAGCGTGCCCATGTCGGTGGCGAGCGTCGGCTGATAGCCCACCGCGCTCGGAATGCGCCCGAGCAGCGCCGACACTTCCGAGCCGGCCTGGGTGAAGCGGAAGATATTGTCGACGAAAAACAGGACGTCCTGGCCCTGGTCGCGGAAATACTCGGCCACCGTCAACCCTGAAAGGCCGACGCGCGCGCGTGCGCCCGGCGGCTCGTTCATCTGGCCGTACACCAGCGCGCATTTGGAGCCTTCGACCGAACCCTTGTGCGGATCCTTGTTGACGCCTAACTCGATCATTTCGTGGTAGAGGTCGTTGCCCTCGCGGGTGCGCTCGCCGACGCCGGCGAACACCGAATAACCGCCGTGTGCCTTGGCCACGTTGTTGATCAACTCCATGATCAACACCGTCTTTCCCACGCCGGCGCCGCCGAACAGTCCGATCTTTCCACCTTTGGCGTAAGGCGCCAGCAGGTCGACGACTTTGATGCCGGTGACCAGGATTTCCGCTTCGGTGGACTGATCCGTATAGGTCGGCGCCTCCTGGTGGATCGCGCGTTTCGTTTCGGCCTTGACGGGGCCTGCTTCGTCGACCGGGTCGCCGATCACGTTGATGATACGGCCGAGGAGTCCCTGTCCGACCGGGACCGAAATCGGCGCGCCGGTATCGGTCACTTCCTGACTGCGCACCAGGCCTTCGGTCGAATCCATTGCGATGGTGCGCACCGTCAACTCGCCGAGATGCTGGGCAACTTCCAGCACCAGGCGAATGCCGTGGTTCCTGGTTTCCAGTGCGTTGAGGATCGCCGGCAGGTGGCCTTCAAACTGCACGTCGACGACGGCGCCGATGACCTGGGTGATCTTTCCGACTGCGTTTTTTGCGGTAGCCATTGTATTTTAATCCTCTTAGAAACCCTTTATCCCGGATCAGAGTGCCTCGGCACCGGAGATGATCTCGATCAGTTCCTTGGTGATCATCGCCTGGCGCGTACGGTTATAGGTGAGCGTCTGCTTGCGGATCATTTCGCCGGCATTGCGCGTCGCGTTGTCCATCGCGCTCATGCGTGCGCCCTGCTCAGACGCCGCGTTTTCCAAAAGCGCCCGGAAGACCTGCACCGACAGATTGCGCGGCAGCAGATCGGCGAGGATATCCTCCTCTTCCGGTTCAAATTCGTAGGCCGCGGCTGGCCCAGCCGATCCCGCCTTTTCGAATACTGGCGGAATGATCTGATCCGCGGTCGGGACCTGCGCGATCACCGAACGAAAGCGCGAGAAAAACAAGGTGCAAACGTCAAATGCGCCTTGATCGAACAAGGCGATGATTTTCCTGGCGATCATCTCGGCCTGCTCGAAGCCAACTGTGCGCACCCCGCGCAGCTCGATGGTCTCTATGATCTGCTTGCCGTAAAGCCGGCGGAGCTGGTCATAACCCTTGCGTCCCACGCAGAGGATCTTGACCTCCTTGCCATCGTTCATCAGCGCGTTCGCCTTCTCGCGCGCCAGGCGCACGATCGACGAATTGAACGGGCCGCACAGGCCGCGCTCGGCGGTGCAGACCACCAGCAAGTGGACCTTGTCGGCGCCGGTACCAGCGAGCAGCCTGGGCGCGGAATCGCTCCCGGCAACGGCGGCAGCGATCGACCCCAGCACCTTGCCCATCCGCTCGGCATAAGGACGCGCGGCTTCCGCGGCCGCCTGCGCTCGACGCAGCTTGGAGGCCGCGACCATCTGCATGGCCTTGGTAATCTTCTGCGTCGCCTTGGTCGCGGCGATGCGAACGCGCATGTCCTTGAGGGAGGCCATCTATTCTCTGTCGCCTTCGGTCAAACTTCTCGTCTCTATCTCTTGTCATGCCCGGCCCTGTTCCGGGCATCTCGCTCAGGAGGGCACAGTGCCCGCCTTATCGGGATGGCCGGGACAAGCCCGGCCATGACGCTGAATGTTACGCGAACGTCTTGGCGTATCCGTCGACCACGCCCTTGAGCTTGGCCGCATCGGCATCGGACAGGTCGCCGCTCTTGCGGATGCTGTCGAGCAAATCGCCGTGCTTGGTGCGTATCAGCGTCAACAGGCCCAATTCAAAGGCGCGCACGCGGTCGACGCCGAGTGGATCAAGATAGCCGTTGGTACCGGCCCAGATCACGCAAACCTGCTCTTCCATCTTGAGCGGCGAGAACTGCGGCTGCTTCAACAATTCTGTCAGCCGCGCGCCGCGGTTGAGCAGGCGCTGGGTGGTGGCGTCGAGGTCCGAGCCGAACTGCGCGAAGGCCGCCATTTCACGGTATTGCGCGAGCTCGCCCTTGATTCTGCCGGCAACCTTTTTCATCGCTTTGGTCTGCGCGGCCGAGCCCACGCGCGACACGGACAGGCCGACGTTCACCGCAGGGCGGATGCCCTGATAGAACAGGTCGGTCTCCAGGAAGATCTGGCCGTCGGTGATGGAAATCACGTTGGTCGGAATATAGGCCGATACGTCGTTTGCTTGCGTTTCGATCACCGGCAGTGCGGTGAGCGACCCGGCCTTGTTCTCGTCGTTCATCTTTGCAGCGCGCTCGAGCAGGCGCGAATGCAGATAGAACACGTCGCCGGGATAGGCCTCGCGGCCGGGCGGGCGACGCAGCAGCAACGACATCTGGCGATAGGCCACTGCCTGCTTCGACAGGTCATCATAGATGATGACCGCGTGCATGCCATTGTCGCGGAAATATTCACCCATGGTGCAGCCTGAAAATGGCGCCAGATACTGCATGGGCGCCGGGTCGGATGCGGTCGCAGCAATGACGATGGAGTAGTCGAGCGCGCCCTGTTCCTCCAGCACCTTCACGAATTGCGCCACGGTGGAGCGCTTTTGACCGATCGCGACATAGACGCAATAGAGCTTGATCTTCTCGTCGGGCTGCGCGTTGAGCGGCTTTTGGTTGAGGATGGTGTCGAGCGCGATCGCGGTCTTTCCGGTCTGGCGGTCACCGATGATCAATTCGCGCTGCCCGCGACCGATCGGAATCAGCGAGTCGATCGCCTTGAGGCCGGTAGCCATCGGCTCGTGCACCGATTTGCGTGGAATGATGCCAGGCGCCTTGACGTCGACGCGGGCCCGGCTCTCTGCCTTGATCGGACCTTTGCCGTCAATCGGATTGCCCAGTGCGTCGACCACGCGGCCGAGCAGACCTTTTCCGACCGGCACGTCCACGATTGAACCCGTGCGCTTGACGGTCTGGCCTTCCTTGATCTCGCGGTCGCCGCCGAAAATCACGATGCCGACATTGTCGGTTTCGAGATTGAGCGCCATGCCGCGCGTGCCGTTCTCGAATTCGACCATCTCGCCGGCCTGAACATTGTCGAGGCCGTAGACGCGGGCGATACCATCGCCGACGGAAAGCACCTGCCCGACCTCGGAGACTTCGGCTTCCTGGCCGAAGTTCTTGATCTGCTCTTTCAGGATAGCGGAAATTTCTGCGGCGCGGATATCCATCAGCGTGCCTCTTTCATCGCGAACTTGATCGCATTGAGCTTTGTGCGGAGAGATGAATCGACCATGCGGCTGCCAACCTTGACAATCAGCCCGCCGATGATGGCGGGCTCGACCTTGACGTCGAGATCGATATCCTTGCCGCCGGTCACGGATTTGAGCGCACTCTTGAGCGCGTCGAGATTCTTGTCGTTGAGTTTTTCTGCGACGGTGACCTGCGCCACCACCTCGCCCTTGTGACGGGCGACCAGCGAGCGATAGCCGCGGATCATATCGCGCACCGCGAACAGCCGCCGATTGGTGGTGATGACGCGCACGAAATTGGCGGCCAGCCCCTCGATGCCGGCCCTGGCGAGGATCGCCGACAGCGCCTTCAGCTGCTCGTCGGCGTCGAACACCGGGCTGCGCACCAGCCGGTTGAGATCAGCACTGCCGGCGATAAGCGCATCGAACTGGTCGAGGTCCTTGCGGACGGCGTCGACAGCTTTGTTTTCGAGCGCGAGCTCGAACAGCGCCGAGGCGTAGCGGCCTGCCATTCCGGAGATGATCGGCTCTTTGCCTGCCACGTCGACGCTCTTTTTGGTTACTTCATTCACAGGCCGGACGCCGTCGCGGGATGGCGGCGCAAATTATTGGAATCCAAGAGGGAATTCCAATTCCTGGGGACGTCGCGGAAGTCCACGGAAACCCCCATGAAATCGAGGGGCTAGCTAACACAGGGCCAGAGGCGGTGCAACATGGCGCCCTGTCACGCGCGGCCGCAGGCCCCGCATGCTGCTGCCGCTGCCGCGCCGTGGGGCGACAAATTTGCATCGCTGGGATGCCTCGCCATACGGGTGCCCCCACGATAGCTTGCGTGCTGCTTTCCCCGTCACCCTGAGGTGCTCGGCGCGAAGCGTCGAGCCTCGAAGGGCGACGGCCCGGCCGTTCATCCTTCGAGGTCCGCTTCGCACGCACCTCAGGATGACGGACTGGAGTCCGGGATCTGTGAACGCACAAAACAGAAAAGACGCTGCCACAACAGCCAAGCTGCTGGTCGTGATCCTCGCGTTCGCCTGGGGCCTGAACTGGATCGCCGCGGCGGTGGCGTTGCGCGAGGTATCCCCCTGGAGCCTGCGTTTCGCCGGATCCGGCATCGGCGCGGCGACGCTGTTTACGGCGGTCCTCGTTACCGGCCGGAATTTGTCGGTGCCGCGCGGAGAACATCTGCATGTCATGATCGCCGGATTCTTCAACGTGGCGATGTTCCAGATTTTCTCCGGCTTTGCGCAATTGAGTGGGGCGACCTCGCGCGCCATCATCATCACCTACTCGATGCCCATCTGGACCACGGTATTGAGCCACCTTGTATTGGGCGAGCGACTGAACAAGGTTCGCATGGTGGCGTTCGGCTTGTGCGTGGCCGGACTGACGATCCTGGTGTGGCCGTTGTTTGCCGGCGGCTTTCCGCCCTTCGTATTCTATTCGCTGGGCTGCGCACTGAGCTGGGCGATCGCTACCGTCTATATCAAATGGGCGAAGGTCACGATTGAACCGCTGGCCAATGCGGCCTGGCAACTGCTGTTCGGTCTGCTGTTCATCGCTGCCGGAACATTCCTGTTCGAAGGCTCGCCGCGTCTGTGGCCGATCCGGAACGAAACCTTGCTGGCCGTCCTCTTTGTCGGCGTGTTCGGCGTGGGCCTGGCGCATTTTCTGTGGTGGACGATCGTCGGGCGTCTGCCCGCCATCACGGCCTCACTCGGCTCGTTGCTGGTGCCGGTAATCGGCGTCACAGCCTCCGCCGTCATTCTCGGCGAGCGTTTGACGGCACCCGACATCATCGGTTTTGTGATGATTTTTTCGGCGGCGGCCTGCGTTCTGTTGCAGCCGAACGTCAAGCACGACGAAATGCCGGAGTGAATTCTGGAGCAAAGCTCGATCAGGCTGAAACGGCATTTTGCTTTCCGCTCGTCCCCGCGAAAGCGGGGACCCAGGGGCAACAGGTTGGAGAGTCAGAGCAAGTATCTCTGGATTCCCGCTTTCGCGGGAATGAGCGGGTGAGGCTATGCTTCAACTCGAACGGATATCGCTCTAGAAAAAGCTCTGCGGATCGACGTCCACCTCCAGCCGCGTGTTTCCGCGCGGCCTGGGTGCGGCCGCAAGCCATTGCCGCAGATACGCCGAAAGATCGAAACCGCGCGGCGATTTCGCCAGCAACCGGAAACGGTGTCGGCCGCGCACGACCGCAATTGGCGCTTCGGCGGGACCGAGCACGCGCACCTGCTCGTCCTTCGGTGCCGCATTGGCGAGCGAGCGGCCGTAGGATTCGGCCGCGTGCCGCTCGTTCGCGGTGATGACCAGGCTGGCGAGCCGGCCGAACGGAGGATAGTGCGTGCGCTCGCGCAATTCGATCTCGCTCGAATAAAACGCGTCGCGGTCGCCGGAAATCAGCGCTTTCATCACCGGATGTTCGGGCTGGTGCGTCTGCAGCAGACCGACGCCCCTGCCCTCCTCGCGTCCGGCGCGGCCGATCACCTGATGCAACAACTGGAATGTGCGCTCTCCGGCGCGCGGATCACCGTTGCCCAGGCCAAGATCGGCATCAACGATACCGACCAGATTGAGCTTGGGGAAATGATGGCCCTTGGCCACCAACTGCGTGCCGATGACGATGTCGAAGCGGCCTTGCGCGATGTCGTCGAGCTCTGCGCGCAATCGCTCCATCGATTCCACCAGGTCGCTCGACAGTACGAGTATGCGCGATTGCGGGAACAGCTCGGCCGCTTCCTGCTCCAGCCGTTCGACGCCGGGCCCCACTGCAGCGAAGCTTTCGGTGGCATGGCAATTCGGACATTCCGCCGGCGGCGGCATGGAGAAGCCGCAATGGTGGCAGACCAGCCGGCGCTTGAACCGGTGATCGACCAGCCAGGCGTCGCAATTCGGACATTGCAGGCGGAAACCGCAGGCGCGACACAGGGTGAGCGGCGCATAGCCGCGGCGATTGAGAAACAGCAGCGCCTGCTCGCCGCGCGCGAGCGAAATTTGTACCGCTTCTGCGAGCCGCGGTGAAATGAACCGCCCGCGCGGCGGGCCTTCCCGCCGCATATCGATGGCCTCGATCACCGGCATGTGCTGGCCGCCGAACCGTTCGGGCAGGTGGATTCTTCTGTAACGGCCGCGCCGCGCATTGACCTCCGATTCCACCGACGGCGTGGCAGAGGCCAGCACGACGGGAATTTTCGCCACGCGGCCGCGCACCACCGCCATGTCGCGGGCGTGGTAGTGCGCGCCATCTTCCTGCTTGTATGCGGGGTCGTGTTCCTCATCGACAACGATCAGGCCAAGATCGGCGTAGGGCAAGAACAGCGCCGAGCGCGCGCCGACCACCACCGACACGTCATTGGCCGCCACCGCCGCCCAGGTCCGCGCACGCATGCGCGGCGAGACCTGCGAATGCCACTCCGCCGGCCGCACGCCGAATCGTTCGCTGAAGCGGTCAAGCGACTGCGCGGTGAGCGCGATTTCAGGCATCATGATCAGTGTCTGCCGCTTGCGACGGATGTTTTCCGCCACGGCCTCGAAATAAACTTCGGTCTTGCCGGAACCAGTGACGCCATCGAGCAGCGTGACCGTCGCGCCACCCTGGTCCACCGTGGTGCGTAGTGCATCGGCCGCGGCAAGTTGCGTGAGTACGAAGTCGGGTTTGGCAAAATCCGGATCGGGCGACTCTGCGACTTTCTCCGGCGGCAGCGCCACGGTGACAAGCGTTCCCTCGTCGATCAGCCCATCGATGACGCCGGCGCTCACCCCCGCCTCGCGCGCAGCATCGCTCTTGGCGCGCGTGAGCCGGTCGGCCAATAGCGCAAGGACACGCGCCCTTGCAGGCGTCAACCTTGGCGGCGGAGGTCCACCGAGCCGCACGCCGATCCGCTCGCGCGCAGGACCGAGATGTTCGCCCATGCGCAGCGCCATGCGCAGCACCATGCCGCGGGGCGACAGCGTATAATCGGCGACCCAGTCGACGAATGTGCGCAACTCGTTCCTGAGCGGCGGAACGTCGAGCTTGTCGGCGACGTCCTTCATCCGGTTATGCAGGCGCGGACTGGGTTTGGCATCGTCCGCCCAGACCACGCCGGTCGCCTCGCGCGGGCCGAGCGACACCGTCACGAGGTCGCCGGGATTGAGCTCGAGGCCCGCCGGAACCCGGTAGGAATAGGTCTGATCGAGCGCCACCGGCACCAGAACGTCGACAAAGCGTGCAGTCATGGTCGGCCCTTTGGCCCTTGGTCTGGCCGATTCCGGCCGCTTAAGGAAGGGTGAAGAAAACCCCTCTAGCGTCGTCCCGGCCAAGCAATGCAAAGCATTGCGCGAGCCGGGACCCATTGCCCCGGTGCTCGTGATGCGGCGAGGCTGGGGTTATGGGTCCCCGCTTTCGCGGGGACGACAGAATTTGATGCCGTCACAAATCGCAATCGCATCTGACGTAACCGCGGAAATCGCCCGCTGGCTTGGCCATCTTGGCGCCGAGCGGCGCATGTCGGGAAAGACGCTGGAAGCCTACCGGCGCGATGTCGACCAATTCCTCACATTTCTGGCCGACCATCTTGGCGGCGCGCCTTCACTCAAGCAATTGGCAAGACTTTCACCCGCCGATGTGCGCGCTTTCATGGCGGCGCGGCGGGGCAGCGGTATCGGCAACCGGTCGCTGATGCGCGCGCTGGCGGGTGTGCGGTCGTTCGCGCGTTTTCTGGAGCGCAATGGCAAGGGCAAAGTCGGCGCGCTCTCCGCCGTGCGCACGCCCAAACTGCCGCGATCATTGCCAAAGCCGCTGCCGGCGGACGCCGCCCGGCAGATGACCGACATCGCCCTGCGTGCGGGTGACGAACGGGAGACATGGATTCTCGCCCGCGACGCGGCGGTGATGGCGCTGCTCTACGGCTCGGGCCTGCGTATTTCCGAGGCGCTCGGTCTCAGACGCAAGGATGTCGATGGCGCACGTGACACAATCACGGTAACCGGCAAAGGCAACAAGACGCGCATGGTGCCGGTATTGCCGCAAGTCGCCAGGTTGATCGCTGACTACACCGCGCTTTGCCCGTTCGGTCTGCTGCCGGACGGCCCGCTGTTTGTCGGTGCGCGCGGCGGACCATTGTCGCCGCGTATCGTGCAGCTCGCCATGGCCACCTTGCGGGGTGCGCTTGGCCTGCCCGATACGGCGACGCCGCATGCGCTTCGCCATTCCTTCGCCACGCATCTGCTCGCGCGCGGTGGCGACTTGCGCGCGATCCAGGAGCTGCTCGGCCATGCGTCGCTGTCGACAACGCAGATCTACACCGAAGTCGATGCCGAACGTTTACTGGAAATTTATGCCAGCGCACACCCGCGCGCGTAACATAATCGTTGCAATAAGGCTTTAGCGCCCTTGCAGAGGGACCGGATTTCGTATCATCGTCGCCGCCCAATTCACTCGGGGGATGCCGATGGCGGGGCCGCACGAAAATCTTGAACACGCCGAGCATGCCGAACATGCATCGCATTCCAACAAAAAGATCGCACTGCTGATAGCGGTCCTGGCGCTGTTCCTCGCATTTTCCGAAACACTTGGTAAAAGCGCCCAGACCGCGGCAATTGCCGACAACATCAAAGCGTCCGACACCTGGAACTTCTTCCAGGCCAAGACGATCCGTCAGACGGGCCTGCGAACCGCGGCGGACACACTGTCTGTCCAATTGCCTTCGATCACCAATGATGAAACCAGGGCGGCGATGGCGAAACAGATCGAGGCCTGGCGCAGCACGGCAAACCGGTACGAATCCGACCCGAAGGAAAAGGACGGCCGCAAGGAACTTCGAGCCTTGGCGGAAAAATACGAACACAACCGCGACTACTGGCTGGCACGGTACCACCAATACGAATTCGCGTCCGCCGCGTTTCAGATCGGCATCGTGCTGGCATCGGCCGAAGTCATTACAGGAATCGTCGTGCTCGGCTGGCTGTCGGGGCTGGTCGGCGTCTTTGGCCTGGGCTTCATGGCGCTCGGACTATGGGCGCCGCACGCGATACATCTGGCCTGAAGCAATAATTCACGCGGGCCGGCCGCGATAAGCCCGGTGGCGCAGGCGCATCAGCCGCCGGATGAATCGCCCCGCGCGTTGCGGTTTCAGCAGCCACGCCAGTTGCCGCATGCGTTCGCGAGCCGGCTCGGTGATGTCGTGCGCCCAGCCGCGCGCCCACATCAACCAATCATACATCCGCCGGAACCACGCCATCTGCAACAGCTTGTCGCGGGTAGCGTCGAATACGAACGCCGTGACACCGAGACCAACAAGCTTTCCAAGAATCAGAATAGCGACAGCGGCAAACCACTGGCGCTTGGCCAAAAAATAGACTTCCAGGAATTTCAGCGGCAGGAGGATGATGAATGGAATGACGAACACGATCAGCGTCGCCCACGGCGGCAGCTTTTCGATCAGCTGCCCCAGCCTGTCCTTGAGCCTGCCCCACGGAACGAGATTGACGATACGCGCGACGATGGGCTCGAGATGATCCCATAGCCACGCTTCCAGCAGGAACAGGAGGGCGAGGAAAACCCAGAGCGGGCGGAGCCAGCGGCGCATGGCCGGTAGGTAGGATCAATTATGGCCGCAAGTAAGGCCTTCTCGGCTGTCATTGCCGGGCTTGACCCGGCAATCCATGTGGTCATTCCGCAACGACAGCCTTACGTATGACCTTCAGCCGATCGATCTTCATCATGGATGCGCGGGTCAAGCCCGCGCATGACACCGTGCGGATTGGGGGCTACGTCCTCACCCTGCCTCCGTCCACGTTCAGCGTCTGCCCGGTAGGCAGGATCAATTATGGCCGCAAGTAAGGCCTTCTCGGCTGTCATTGCCGGGCTTGACCCGGCAATCCATGTGGTCATTCCGCAACGACAGCCTTACGTATGACCTTCAGCCGATCGATCTTCATCATGGATGCGCGGGTCAAGCCCGCGCATGACACCGTGCGGATTGGGGGCTACGTCCTCACCCTGCCTCCGTCCACGTTCAGCGTCTGCCCGGTGATAAAAGCCGCGTCATCACTGGTCAGAAATGACACCGCGCCGACCAGATCCTCCGGCACTTCGACCCTCTTGATCGCCTGCATCTGCGCGACCGCGGCGAATTCATCGTCCATGGTCTTGAAGCCGGGACGCGGCGCGCGCACCAGCGTTCCGGGCGAGCGGGTCAAGCCGGGCGCGATGGCATTGACCGTAATGCCATCGCCGGCGAGGTCGCTCGCCAGCGCGCGGGTGAAGCCGACGATGCCGCCTTTGCTGGCGACATAGTGCGCAAAGCCGGTGACCACCGAGCCGAGTGTGCTTGAGGCCATGTTGACCACGCGGCCCCATTTGCGTTCACACATGCCTGGGACGAAAGCGGCTGAGACGAGAAAGGTCCCGTCGAGATTGATCGAAAGGACCTTGCGCCAGTCGGCAAAAGTCATCTCAGGGAAATTCTTCTGAGGGAAGATGCCGGCGCAATTGACCACGATATCGACGTGGCTGAATTTGCCGTTGACCTCATTGGCCATCGCCTTGACCGAGTCCTCGGACGACACGTCGCATTTGACCGCAATCGCCTGCCGGCCAGCGGCTTCCACCAGCCCTACGGTGTCCTTGCCGTCGGCGAGATCAACGACCGCGATGTCCACGCCATCTTCGGCCAGCCGCCTGGCGAAGGCCTGCCCGATGCCGTTGGCGCCGCCGGTAATGACGGCAACCTTGTCCTTATGACCCTTGGCCATTGAATGCTTCCTTCCCTGAATTCAATCGGCGCGGCAAAACGGACCGTCACCCCGGGCTTGACCCAGGGGTCCATGAGGCGGCGCTACACGTGCCGACCTTACCGCTGTTCTGAATTGCGCGTCATCATGGATTGCCGGGTCAAGTCCGGCAATAACGCCACGGGCGTGGCGTGCACTGCGCGTTACATATGAATCGCGCGTTTCGCCACCGCCATGGCGGCTTCCTTCACTGCCTCGGACAAGGTGGGATGGGCATGGCAGGTGCGCGCGATGTCTTCCGATGACGCGCCGAATTCCATGGCAATGGCCGCTTCCGCGATCATGTTGCCGGCGTCGGCACAGACCAGATGCACGCCGAGTACGCGATCGGTCCTGGCATCGGCAAGAATTTTCACGAATCCGTCCGTTGTCAGGTTGACCTTGGCGCGGCCATTCGCGGTAAATGGAAACTTGCCGGCATTGTAGGCGATGCCGGCGGCTTTCAGCTCCTCTTCGCTTTTGCCGACGGTCGCGATCTCCGGATAGGTGTAGACCACGTTCGGAATGGCATCGTAGTTCACGTGGCCGGCCTGCCCGACAAGAATCTCGGCCACCGCCACACCTTCGTCCTCGGCCTTGTGTGCCAGCATCGGCCCCGTGATCACGTCGCCGATCGCCCAGATTCCGGGAACGTTGGTCGCGTAATAATGATCGACCGTGATGCGACCGCGCTCGTCGCGATTGACGCCAACTTCCGCAAGACCCAGCCCTTCGGTGTAAGGCACGCGACCGACGGCAACGAGCACCACGTCGGCCTCGATGACTTCCGCCGCACCGCCTTTGGCCGGCTCAATGGCGGCTTTCAATGGATTGCCTGAAGCATCGACCGAAGTGACCTTGGACGATAGCTTGAAAACCATGCCCTGCTTTTCGAACAGGCGCTGCGCCTGGCGGCGCACTTCATTGTCCATGCCCGGCAGCACGCCGTCGAGGAACTCCACCACCGTCACTTTCGATCCCAGCCGGCGCCACACAGAGCCAAGTTCAAGTCCGATGACGCCGGCGCCGATCACCAGCAGGTGCTTCGGCACCTGCGGCAGCGACAGTGCACCGGTTGACGACACAATCCGTTTCTCGTCGATTTCGATGCCCTTGAGGCGCGCGACATCCGAACCGGTGGCGATGACGATGGATTTGGATTCGAGGGTCTGCGTCTTGCCGTCGGCGCCCTTCACCTCCACCTTGCCCGGCGCAGTGATGCGCGCGGTTCCATGAAAGGCATCGATCTTGTTTTTCTTGAGCAGGAAATCGACTCCCTTGACGTTACCCTCGACGCCCTGGTCCTTGAACGCCATCATGCCTTTGAGGTCGAGCTTGGGCGCGGACACGCCGATGCCCATCTTGCCGAAGCTATGGCCGGCCTCCTCGAAAAGTTCCGAGGCGTGCAGCAACGCCTTCGACGGTATGCATCCGACGTTGAGGCAGGTGCCGCCGAATGTGGCGCGTTTCTCGACCACGGCGGTCTTCAATCCAAGTTGTGCCGCACGGATTGCGCAGACATAGCCGCCTGGGCCGGTGCCGATAACGATCAGGTCGTAGGCCATCGGCTTACAAATCCAGCACCAGACGCGCCGGGTCTTCCAGACATTCCTTCACGCGCACCAGGAAGGTGACTGCCTCGCGGCCGTCGACAATGCGGTGATCGTAGGAAAGCGCAAGATACATCATCGGCCGCGCCTCGATCTTGCCACCGACGACCATCGGCCGTTCCTGGATCTTGTGCATGCCGAGGATACCGGACTGCGGCGCATTGAGGATAGGCGTCGACATCAGCGAACCGTAGACGCCCCCGTTGCTGATTGTGAATGTGCCCCCCTGCATCTCCTCGATTTTGAGCGCGCCATCGCGCGCCCGGCGGCCGAAATCGGAAATGGTCTTTTCGATCGTCGCCAGCGACATCGTGTCGGCGTCCCGCACCACCGGTACCACCAGGCCCTTCTCGGTGCCGACTGCAACCCCGATATGATAGTAGTTCTTGTAGACGATGTCGGTCCCATCGATCTCGGCATTGACCGCGGGGATCTCCTTCAGCCCCTGGATGCAGGCGAGCACGAAGAAGCCCATGAATCCCAGTTTGATGCCGTGCTTCTTCTCGAACAGCTCCTTGTATTGATTGCGCATGGCCATCACCGCGCCCATGTCGACCTCGTTGAAGGTCGTGAGCATGGCGGCGGTGTTCTGCGCATCCTTCAGCCGGCGCGCGATGGTCTGGCGCAGCCGCGTCATGTGCACGCGCTCTTCACGCGCGGCATCGTCGGCCGGTGACGGCGCACGCATTTGTACCGGCGCAGACACCGGGGTGGGAGCGGACGCGGCGCGCTCGATCGCGGCCAGCATGTCGCCCTTGGTTACTTGGCCGTGCATGCCGGAGCCGGCGACCTTGGCCGGATCGACGCTGCTTTCGGCCGCCATCTTTCGAACCGAGGGCGGGAACGGCATTTCCGTGACTTTGGCCGCAGGCGCCGGAGCCGGCCTTGGCGCTTCGGCCGATTTTGCGGGCGCGGGCGCAGCGGCCGCGGCTTTTGGCGCAGCTGCGGCACCATCCTTGATCTGGCCGAGCAGCGCACCAACCGCGACGGTATCGCCATTCTTGGCCGCGATGTCCGACAGCACGCCGGCGGCAGGCGCCGGCACTTCCAGCGTGACCTTGTCGGTCTCCAGCTCGACCAGGGGCTCGTCCACCGCCACCGCCTCACCCGGCTGCTTGAACCATTTGCCGACGGTGGCCTCGGTAATCGATTCACCGAGGGTCGGCACGCGGATATCAGTCATCGTTCGATCCTCGCAATTCGCGCGCGCCGCGTGTGGCCTAACCGAGCGCCTCGTCGAGCAATTGCTTGAGCTGGGTCAGATGCTTCGACATCTGCCCGACTGCGGTGGATGCGGACGCCGGACGCCCGGCATAGCGCATGTGACGGTGCTTGGCCCCGATCTGGTTGAGCACCCATTGCAGGAAAACGTCGACGAAGAACCAGGCGCCCATGTTGCGTGGCTCTTCCTGGCACCACACCATTTCCGCCTGCTTGAAGCGCGACAGCTCCGCTACCAGCGCCTTGGACGGGAACGGATAGAGTTGTTCGACGCGCAGAAGATATATGTCGTCGATGCCGCGCTTTTCGCGTTCCTCGTAGAGATCGAAATAGATCTTGCCGGAACACATGATCACGCGGCGGATCCTGTCGTCAGCGACGAGCCTGATCGGTTCATTCGGGATCTGCTGTGCGTCATCCCACAGCAGCCGATGGAACGAGGTGCCGTTCGCCAGCTCATCAAGCCGCGAGATCGCGCGCTTGTGGCGAAGCAGACTCTTCGGTGTCATCAGGATCAGCGGCTTGCGGATTTCGCGCTTCAACTGGCGGCGCAGGATATGGAAATAGTTGGCCGGCGTGGTGCAATTCGCCACCTGCATGTTGTCTTCGGCACACATCTGAAGATAGCGCTCGAGCCGCGCCGATGAATGCTCCGGTCCCTGGCCCTCGTAGCCGTGCGGCAGCAGGCAGACCAGGCCGCACATGCGCAGCCATTTGCGTTCTCCCGAGGAGATGAACTGGTCGAACACCACCTGCGCGCCGTTGGCGAAGTCGCCGAATTGCGCCTCCCACAATGTCAGTGCATTCGGCTCTGCGGTCGAATAGCCGTATTCAAACCCCAGCACCGCCTCTTCCGAAAGCATCGAGTTGAGCACTTCGTAGCGCGCCTGGGGCTCGCCGAGATGGTTGAAGGGCGTGTGGCGTTCTTCGGTTTCCTGGTCGAACAGTACGGAATGGCGTTGCGAGAATGTGCCGCGCTCCGAATCCTGCCCGGAAAGACGGACCGGATGGCCCTCCTTGAGCAGCGAGCAGAAGGCGAGCGCTTCGCCGGTGGCCCAGTCGATCCCCTCGCCGCTTTCGATTGCCTTGGCGCGATGTTCCAGGAAGCGCTGAATCGTCCTGTGGACATGGAAGCCTTGCGGGACTTGCGTGATCTTCCTGCCGATGTCGCGCAGGGTCTCGATAGCGACCCCGGTATTGCCGCGACGCGGATCATCGGCGTCACGCGCCGCCTTGAGGCCGGCCCAACGGCCGTCAAGCCAATCGGCCTTGTTCGGCTTGTAACCCTGCGCCGCCTCGAATTCGGCTTCGAGCCGCGAGCGCCAGTCGGCACGCAACTTTTCGACTTCACCTTCGGTGACGACACCTTCGGCGATCAACCGCTTGCTGTAGATTTCCTGCGTGGTCGGATGCGCGCGGATTTTCTTGTACATCAATGGCTGGGTGAACGCCGGCTCGTCGCCTTCGTTGTGGCCGAAACGCCGGTAGCAGAACATGTCGATGACCACCGGCCGCTGGAACTGCTGCCGGTATTCGGTCGCGACCTTGGCGGCGAATACCACCGCTTCCGGATCGTCGCCATTCACATGGAAGATCAACGCCTCGATCATCTTGGCGACATCGGACGGATAGGGCGAGGAACGCGAATAACGCGGATAGGTCGTGAAGCCGATCTGGTTGTTGACGATGAAATGAATGGAACCGCCGGTGCGGTAGCCCTTCAAGTCCGACAAGCCGAAACACTCCGCCACCACGCCCTGGCCAGCAAAGGCGGCATCGCCGTGCATCAGCAACGGCATCACCATGGTGCGTTCGTCGGGCGTTGCGTGGTGCTGGTCCTGTTTGGCGCGCACCTTGCCGAGCGTCACGGGGTCGACGATTTCCAGATGTGACGGATTTGCGGTCAGCGACAGGTGAACCTTGTTGTTGTCGAACTCGCGGTCCGAAGAAGCGCCGAGGTGATATTTGACGTCGCCGGAACCCTCGATCTCGTCCGGCGTGGCC
Source organism: uncultured Alphaproteobacteria bacterium (assembly GCA_963828695.1). Lineage (GTDB taxonomy): Bacteria > Pseudomonadota > Alphaproteobacteria > Rhizobiales > Xanthobacteraceae > Pseudolabrys. The sequence goes on from CAWHFS010000002.1 coordinate 2,705,125, forward strand.
GAACCGCCCTTGAATTCGTGAAACAGCGCGCGGTGCGGCTTGCCCATGACTTGTGTCAGCACATTGAGCCGGCCACGATGCGGCATGCCGAGCACGATTTCCTTCACGCCGAGATTGCCGCCGCGCTTGATGATCTGCTCAAGCGCCGGAATCAGCGATTCCGCACCATCGAGTCCGAAGCGCTTGGTTCCGGTATATTTGACGTCGAGGAACTTCTCGAAACCTTCCGCTTCCACCAGCTTGTTCAGGATGGCGCGTTTGCCTTCGCGGGTGAAACTGATTTCCTTATAGGGACCTTCGATGCGCTCCTGGATCCAACCCTTTTGCGCGGCGTTGGAGATATGCATGAACTCGACGCCGAGCGTCTGGCAATAGGTGCGGCGAAGTATCGCGACGATCTCGCGCATCGATCCGAATTCGAGGCCGAGCACCTTGTCGAGGAAAATCTTTCGATCGAGGTCGGCTTCGCCAAAGCCATAGGAACCTGGATTGAGTTCTTCTTCGTCTTTCTCCGGCTCGAGGCCGAGCGGATCGAGCCTGGCGTGGAAATGGCCGCGGATGCGATAGGCGCGGATCAGCATCAGCGCGTGGATGGAATCGCGCGTCGCCTGCTGTACCTGGGGTACGGAAATTTCGGCGCCCTTGTCCTGCGCCCTGGCGCGGATCTTGTCGCCGAGGTCCTTCTCAATCGCCGGCCAGTCGCCGTCGAGCGCGGCCACCAGTTCGCCATTGGCGCGAGGCGGCCAGTTCGGCCGCTGCCACGAGGCGCCGTGCGCAGCCTTTGCGACGTCGCTCGCCTCGTCCTTCAGACCCTGGAAGAAGGCCTGCCACTCGGCATCCACCGAGCCCGGATTCTTTTCGTAGCGCGCGTACAGGTCTTCGATGTAACCGGCGTTGGTACCGTAGAGAAAAGACGTGTGGGCGAAGGCGGCGTTGGCGTCCTGGCGGGACATGATGTTTCGATCCTTGCGGGGCCAGAATCCCCTCGGTTGCGGCTGCGAAACCACAAATAGCCCGCTGCCGCCCGGCGACTGGCTCTTTTAACCCTATTTATGACGTCTGTAAGTCTACGAAAGACTTAAGGACTGAATCAGGATTTCAAAACTTCTACCAGGGTCTTCCCGATTCGCGCCGGAGAGGGTGATACCCTAATTCCAGCCGATTCCATTGCCGCAATTTTTGACTCGGCGTCGCCCTTGCCGCCGGAGATGATCGCACCGGCATGGCCCATGCGGCGGCCCGGCGGCGCGGTGCGCCCCGCAATGAAGCCGACCATGGGTTTCTTACGGCCACGTTTGGCCTCATCTTTCAGGAACTGCGCGGCAGCCTCCTCTGCCGACCCACCGATTTCACCGATCATCACGATCAACTCGGTCTTCGGGTCGCCCAGGAACATTTCCAGCATGTCGATAAACTCGGTGCCCTTGACCGGATCGCCGCCGATGCCGACCGCAGTGGTCTGGCCCAAACCCTCGCGGCTGGTCTGGAATACGGCTTCGTAGGTCAGCGTCCCCGAGCGCGACACAATGCCGACCGAGCCGGGCTTGAAGATGTTGCCCGGCATGATGCCGATCTTGCATTCGCCGGCAGTCATCACGCCCGGGCAGTTCGGCCCGATCAAGCGTGACTTCGAGCCGGAGAGCGAGCGCTTGACCTTGACCATGTCCATCACCGGGATGCCTTCGGTGATGCAGACGATGAGCCGGATCTCGGCCTGGATCGCCTCGCAGATGGCATCCGCCGCGCCCGGCGGCGGCACGTAGATGACGGAGGCCTCGCAGCCAGTTTTCTCTTTCGCCTCGGCCACGGTGTCGAACACCGGCAGATTGAGGTGGCTTGAGCCGCCTTTGCCGGGCGAGGTGCCGCCGACCATCTTGGTGCCGTAGTCGAGGGCTGCCTGCGAATGGAAGGTGCCGTTCTTGCCGGTGAAGCCCTGGCAGATGACCTTGGTGTTCTTGTCGATGAGGATGGACATTACGCGCGGCCTTTCGGCTCGTTACCTCCCCCTGAAAGGGGGAAGGTCGGCGCGCATGCGCCGGGTGAGGGTCACTTTCGGCAAACGCGATAGAGCGCCGGCCTCATCCTGAGGGCGGAGATTGCTCGGCAATTGCTGCAACGGCAATTCGATCATCAGGCCGCTTCCTTCACGGCCTTCACGATCTTCTGCGCGGCATCGTCGAGATCGTCGCCCGATGTGACGTTGAGTTTTGACTCGGCGATGATCTTCTTGCCGAGCTCGACATTGGTGCCTTCCAGGCGCACCACCAGCGGCACTTTCAATCCGACGTCCTTCACCGCGGCAACGACGCCTTCGGCGATTACGTCGCATTTCATGATGCCGCCGAAGATGTTGACCAGGATGCCCTTCACGTTCGGATCGGACGTGATGATCTTGAACGCGGCCGCCACCTTCTCCTTGGTGGCGCTGCCGCCGACGTCAAGGAAGTTCGCCGGCGCCATGCCGTAGAGCTTGATGATGTCCATGGTCGCCATGGCAAGGCCTGCACCATTGACCATGCAGCCGATCGAGCCGTCGAGCGCAATGTAGTTGAGATCATATTTCGAGGCTTCGATTTCCTTGTCGTCTTCCTCGGTCAGGTCGCGCAGCGCGACCACGTCGGGATGGCGATAAAGCGCGTTGCCGTCGAAGCCGACCTTGGCGTCGAGACAGATCAGCTTGTTGTCCTTGGTCACCACCAGCGGGTTGATCTCCAGCATGCTCATGTCCTTGCTGGTGAAAGCGGCGTAGAGCCTGGGCAGCATGTCGCCGATCTGTTTGGCGAGATCGCCGGTGAGCTTGAGTGCCTGCGCCACATAGCGGCCGTGATGCGGCATGATGCCGGTGGCGGGATCGACCGAGAAGGTGATGATCTTTTGCGGCGTCTTGTGTGCGACTTCCTCGATATCCATGCCGCCTTCGGTGGAGACGACGAAGGCAACACGCGATGTTTCGCGGTCGATCAGCGCGGAGAGGTAGAACTCGCGATCGACGGCCGAGCCTTCTTCGATATAGAGCCGGTTGACCTTCTTGCCGTGCGGGCCGGTCTGGTGCGTGACCAGGGTCGAGCCAAGAATGCGGGTGGATTCCGCCTTCACGTCGTCGAGAGATTTCACCACCTTGACGCCGCCGGCCTTGCCGCGCCCGCCGGCGTGGATCTGCGCCTTCACGACCCAGACCGGACCACCCAGCTCCTGGGCGCCTTTCAGCGCCTCGTCGACTGAAAACGCCGGCACGCCGCGCGGCACCGGCACGCCGAATTCCCGCAGCACGGCTTTGGCCTGGTATTCGTGGATGTTCATGGGAAGGCTACCGGCGTGGCGACCGGCACTTTCTAGTTGCCGAGGTTTGGCGTGATCTTCTTGCAGGCCTCGACCAGACCTTGCACCGAAGCTGCGGATTTTTCGAACATGTCGCGTTCGGCGCTACTGAGATCGATTTCAACAATACGTTCGACGCCTTTCGATCCGATCACAACCGGCACGCCGACATACAGATCCTTGATGCCATATTCGCCGTTGAGCCATGCGGCGCAGGGCAAGACCCGCTTCTTGTCGAGCAGGTAGCTCTCCGCCATGGCGATGGCGGACGCCGCGGGCGCATAGAATGCAGAGCCGGTCTTGAGCAGATTGACGATTTCGGCGCCGCCATTGGCGGTGCGTTTCACGATTTCGTCGACGCGCGCCTGGGTCGTCCAGCCCATCTTGACCAGATCCGGAATCGGAATGCCGGCGACTGTCGAATAGCGGATCAATGGCACCATGGTGTCGCCATGGCCGCCGAGCACGAAGGCCGTGACGTCTTCCACGGAGACATTGAACTCGTCGGCGAGGAAATAGCGGAAGCGCGCCGAATCGAGCACGCCGGCCATGCCGACCACCCGCTGCGCCGGCAGGCCGCAGCTCTTCTGCAACGCCCATACCATGGCGTCGAGCGGATTGGTGATGCAGATCACGAAGGCCTCGGGCGCGTACTTCTTGATGCCGGCGCCGACCTGATCCATCACCTTGAGATTGATTTCGAGCAGGTCGTCGCGGCTCATGCCGGGCTTGCGCGGAACGCCGGCGGTGACGATGCAGACATTGGCGCCCGCGATCGCATCGTAGGAATTGGCACCGGTGACCTTGGCGTCGAAATCGTTGACCGGCGAGGATTCGGCGATGTCGAGGGCCTTGCCCTGCGGAATGCCTTCCATGACGTCGAACATCACGACGTCGCCGAGTTGTTTGAGACCGATGAGATGGGCAAGCGTGCCGCCGATCTGGCCGGCGCCGATCAACGCAATCCTGTTACGCGCCATGGTGGGAAATCTCTCGATTCTGATGCGCCACGGAGCGTGGCCGAGGGTGGCTTATCGACTCCGCTGTATCGCAGCAATACGCCCCTGCGCCGGAATGCAGCGTGTATACATTATACCAGCAGAGGTCCGCGGCCGAGTCCAGCGCAAATTGCGCAGGTTTGGTGGGGGCGCGCGCGACCACGCGTCGCCTCAGCGCTTCTGGCGCCCCATGTCCTGCATGATTTCGAGCTGGATCTGCTGGATCTCGGCCAGCCGCTCCCATTGCCGATTGATCAGGTGGTCCATCTTTTCGTGCAGATGGCGAATTTCGAGCTCCGCCTTGAGATTGACCCGGTAGTCGTTCTCCGATCGCAGCCGGTCCTTCGCCTCCTGCCGCTTCTGGCTCATCATGATGATCGGCGCCTGGATCGCAGCCAGGCATGACAGCACCAGATTGAGCAGTATGAAGGGATAGGGGTCGAACACCTGGCGCGATGCGGCCCAGATGTTGAAACCCATCCACACGACCAGCACGGCGAAGAAGCTGACGATGAAGGTCCAGCTGCCGCCGAAATCGGCGACCACGTCGGCGACCCGTTCGCCGACGGTGCGGCGTGTATCCCACGCGGCCTCAACGTCGCGCGCGACCGTCTCCTCGCGCGCCAGACTTTCGACCACCTGACGATCCAGTTCGGTGAGTTCGCCACGCTCCCGCTCGAGCAGTTCGGCGACATAGCGCGTGCGGTAGTCGCTGACGTGCCGGCCGCAGATCACATCATCTGCGGTCAAATTCGGATGCTCGGCGGTCATCAGCCCGGCAATGACGGGACGCACCGCGCCAAAGCAAATCGGCTCGCGCACGTCCTTGCCGCAGATCGCGCAATGCGGGCGCGGATGTTTCCGGACCGGCGCCGACGGCGGCGGAGAAACAGGGAGCTGATCGGTCATGGCCACGTCCCTTCGCCAGAGTGCCTGCTCAAGTCTCTACGATTTTTTCCGACCAGTCCAAGCCCTGCGACTGCCGTGGGCCGTGCGGCAGACCGAGATAGGACTGCGAGCGCATCTCGATCAGGCGCGAGGCGGTGCGCCTGAACTCCTGGGCTTCGTAGCCTTCGGTGCCTTGATAGAGCTCGTCGGGCTGCGCCTGCGCCGAGGCCAGCAGTTTCACGGCGTTGTCGTAGAGCGTGTCGATCAGGATGATGAAACGCTTGGCTTCGTTGCGGTTGGCGAAATCCATGACCGGGATGCGGTCGAGGATGACGGTGTGAAATTCGTGCGCGATCTTGAGGTAGTCGGCGGCTGCCAGCGGCTGCGCGCACAGATCGTCGAATGAAAAGCGGGCGACCCCCATGGCCGCCATCGGCACCTGCACGATGTGTCCCTTTACCACCAGCTCGTGGGCCGCACCCCGATGCTCGCCGGCAAGGCGCCGCCATGCATCGTCGAGCGCGCCATCGGCTTTGGCATCGGCCGGCACATGCCAGGTCGGAACACCGGTGAGTTTCTCCAGCCGGAAATCGGCGCGGGCGTCCAGTCGCACCACGTCGCACTGGCGTTCGAGCAAGGCAACGAATGGCAGGAACAATGCGCGATTGAGTCCGTCCTTGTACAATTCGTCCGGCGGCAGATTGGACGTCGCCACCATGACGACGCCAAGCTCGAACAGCCGCGTGAACAGCCGGCCGAGAATCATGGCGTCGGCGATGTCGGTCACATGAAATTCGTCGAAGCACAGCAGCCAGGCGTCCTCGGCCAGCGCCGCGGCGGTCCGCTGGATCGGGTCCTGCTCCGGGATGGCGCCGTTCTTGATCTCCTGCCGACAGGCATGACCGCGCTCGTGCACATCGTTCATGAATTCATGAAAATGCACCCGGCGCTTGCGCACCACCGAACTGGTCTCGAAGAACAGATCCATCAGCATCGTCTTGCCGCGACCGACTTCGCCATGGACGTAGAGTCCCTTCAGCGGCGCATCGAATTTTTCGCGCTTGGCGAACAGCCAGCCAAGTGAGGACGATTTCCGCGCCAGCCGGTGCTGATCGAGGCGGCGCTCAAGATCAGCCAGATGGCGCGCCAGCATCGCCTGGCCGGCATCGGCCTCGATCTTTCCGGCGGTAAGAAGCGCCGCATAGCGCGTGCTGAAGGTTTCGGACATTTAGGACATGGCGACCAAGCGAGCGATCTCGCCGGTCGTAATTGCGGGACCGGATCAGCGGGAACGCGAGACCTAGGGTGATCTGTGCGGTCTGTAAATCGATCCCTTTGGGGAGGCTGTCCTTGCTGCGCAAAAAATGTGCGGTAATTCTTTGTTAGTCATGCGTTTCTCGCTGGTGAGGCCTTCTCGTCAGGCGTGACCCGGTCGCTTTTTTGCTGCATTGCACAATCAAATTAATCGCTGGCGATTCGGCTGCGCCGCTTGCCGGCGGAAAGATGTCTTCAAGCGGGCGGTGTGACCATTCAGGAGAATGACATGTACGAGCATTTGCCCGGCGGCGGTACGATCCGCAAATTGTGGATCGCCGAGACCGAGGCCTATCGCGACCACCTGCTGCGCCTTGACCTCGAGAGCCGCAACCGGCGTTTTTCCGGCGCGGTGTCGGATGACTTCATCGCGCGGCATGCGGCGACGGCGAACGAGATCGGTGTGGTGGTGCATGGCTTCTTCATCGACGGCATCTTGCGCGGTGCCGCCGAATTGCGCCGCCTCGGCTCATTGTTCGTGCGCGAGGCAGAGGCTGCCTTCAGCGTCGAACAACCCTGGCAGAGCCAGGGGGTCGGTACGGTGCTGCTCGAGCGGACCCTGCTAAGCGCGCGCAATCGGGGTATCGATACGCTGCACATGCACTGCATCGCAGACAATCGGCGCATGCAGCAGTTGGCACGGAAATTCGACGCAGACCTGACGTTCGATTTCGGCAGCGTGGTCGGCGAAGTCGACGCTGCGCGCTCGACACCGCTGTCGTTGATGCGTGAGGCGTTCGCCGATGCCGATGGCGTCGCGAATGCGATCCTCGACGCGCAGGCGCGGCTGTTTGGGACGGCGTAAGCTCTACGCGCTCAGCGGATAACTCGCCTCGACGACATAAGGCCCGCCACCAATCGAGTTGCGCGAGGAAAACAGCACGAAGCGCGAAACCCGGAATGGCGATGTACGGAAATAGCCGCGCGCCGAAAGATATTCCGCGACTTGCCGACTGGATGAATCACGGAGACGCGCCAGCGTCACATGCGGCGTATATTTGCGCCCTTCCGGCTCCAGACCGATGCGCTGCATCAGCCGCTCGTGCTCCGCATGCACGTCGAGCAACGGTTGCGCCTGCGCCACTGCGGCGACCACGGCACGCGGCTTCCGTCCGCCGAACGACGTGACGCCCTCCAGGTAAAGATCGAACACGTTGCGCCTGACCCGCTCAAGCATGGAAGCAACCTCGTGGGCCGTCACGTCGTCCACATCGCCAATGAATCGCAGCGTGAGATGATAATTTTCCGGATCGATCCAGCGTGCGCCGGGCAATCCGCCGCGTAAGCTCGCCAGTGCCTGACCGACATCCGGCGGAATTTCGACACCGGTAAATAGACGCGGCATATCAGTATTCCGAACTCACATTCCGCGCGCCGCTCGCACGCGAGCGATCAGTTCCTCGACCCGCGGCAGCATACGCGCAACGATGGTGTCGACGCCGGCAGCGTTCGGGTGCATGCCATCGCCCTGATTCAGTTTGGGATCGGCGGCCACACCATCAAGGAAGAACGGATAAAAGACGACCGCGTGAGTCGAGGCAAGCGTCGGATAGATCGCGTCGAAGGCTTTGGCGAAATCCGGTCCCATATTCCGCGGCGCTCTCATGCCCGCCAACAAGACAAATATGTGACGACTGGCGAGCCTCGTCAGAATGGTATCGAGCGCAGACCTGGTCAGCTTCGGATCGATGCCGCGCAAGGCGTCATTGGCGCCGAGTTCGAGGATTACTGCTTCGGTATCTTGCGGCACCGACCAGTCGAGGCGGCCGAGCCCGCCGGAGGCCGTATCGCCCGACACACCGGCGTTGGCGACCGACGCCGAGATGCCCTTGGCTTTAATTGCGAGCGCGAGCTTGGCAGGGAAAGCGGCTTCCACCGGCAGGCCGAAGCCGGCACTCAGTGAATCACCAAGCACCACGATTTTCACCGGCCGCTCCTGGGCAGCCGGGACGGATCCCGATCCCGCTGTCGCTACGGCGCAAATAACCGTCGCCAGGACCAACACCGCAAGACGCTGGACCGGGGTGGATTTTGCCCCATATGTGTGGAGCCGTGAGCGGTCAAATCCCATGAAAGCACCATCCCAGGCGGGGCCGGCCATTACGCTTGCCGGCGTCAATCTTTCGCTCGGGCAGGGAGCGGCCCGCGTTCACATCCTTAAAGACATCGACCTGAATATAGGCGGCGGCGAGGCAATTGGCCTGGTCGGTCCCTCCGGCTCCGGCAAGTCCACGCTGCTGATGGTGATGGCGGGGCTTGAACGCGCCGACACCGGGTCTGTCATGGTGGCTGGCGAAGATCTGGGAGCGCTCGATGAAGATGCATTGGCACGCTTTCGTGGACGCAATGTCGGCATCGTATTCCAGTCGTTCCACCTGATCCCGACCATGACCGCGCTCGAAAACGTGGCGGTGCCTTTGGAATTGGCCGGCATTGCTGCTGCCCATGAGCGCGCGCGCAATGAGCTTGCCGCGGTCGGGCTTGGCGAGCGCTTGCATCATTATCCGGCCGAGCTTTCCGGTGGCGAGCAGCAGCGCGTGGCGGTCGCCCGCGCGCTGGCGCCCCATCCTGCGATCGTGGTGGCCGACGAGCCGACCGGAAACCTCGATGAGGACACCGGTAAACAGATCATCGACCTGCTGTTTGCAGGCCAAGTGCAGCGCGGCACCACGCTAGTTCTGGTCACCCACGACGCCGCGCTGGCCGCGCGTTGCGGCCGCGTGGTGCGGCTTCGCTCCGGTCATATCGATGGCGGAGGCTTGTCATGAGCGTCACCGCCATGACGACTTCGAACGGCAGCGGGAGATGGCTGGCGCTTCGTTTCGCCTGGCGCGAATTACGCGGTGGCCTGCACGGTTTTTATGTGTTTATCGCCTGTATTGCGCTCGGCGCCATGTCAATTGCCGGCGTCGGCTCCCTCGCCTCAAGTCTCGCCGATGGGCTGGCGCACCAAGGCCAGGTTATCCTCGGTGGTGACCTTTCGTTCACGTTTGTCCAGCGTGAAGCAAGACCCGACGAACTTGCGTTCTTGCAGGGCCGCGGCAGGATTTCGAGCGCCGCCACCATGCGCGCCATGGCGCGCACCGCCGACGGCAAGGCCACGCTGGTGGAAATGAAAGCGGTCGACGCCGCCTATCCACTGTTTGGCCAAGCCGCGCTCGACCCGCCCGCGACACTGATCGCTGCCCTCGCGCAACGCGACGGTGTATTCGGTGCTGCGGCCGATCCAATCCTGCTGACGCGCCTCGGCATCAAGCCGGGAGCGCGGCTGACCATCGGTAGTGCCGCAATTGAAATTCGCGCCACGCTGAAAAACGAACCGGACAAGCTCGCTGGCGGCATCGGTTTCGGCCCGCGATTGATGGTCAGTCAGGATGCGTTGCGCGCCACCGGTCTGCTGCAGCCCGGCAGCCTGGTGCGCTGGCACTATCGTCTGCGGCTACCGGCTAACGACTCCAGCGATGCCGCTGCCAAAGCCGTCGCCGCGCAAGCACGCGCGCAATTTCCCGAAGCCGGCTGGGACATCCGCAGCCGCAGCAACGCCTCGCCTCAGCTCGAGCGCAATGTCGAGCGCTTCACCCAGTTCCTCACCATTGTCGGATTGACCGCATTGCTGGTCGGTGGTGTCGGGGTCGGCAATGCGGTGAAAAGCCATCTCGATCGCCGTCGCGAGGTGATCGCCACCATGAAGGCGCTCGGCGCCAGTGGCACCAGGGTATTCACTGTCTACCTCACGCAGGTATTGATACTGGCGATGGTCGGCGGCGCAATCGGCATGGCACTTGGCGCGCTCCTGCCGTTCGCCGTCGCCTGGGCATTGGACGCAATCATTCCGCTGCCAATCCAGCCAGCGATTCAACCAGGTGCGCTGGCTCTGGCACTGGTCTACGGGCTGCTCACCGCACTTGCCTTCGCGCTCTGGCCGCTCGGCCGCTCACACGATGTACCCGTCGGCGCGCTGTTCCGCGACGCGGTGGCGCCGCAGCCGCGCTGGCCGCGGAAAAACTATATTGCGCTGACCGCGATCGCCGTCATGACATTGGCTGCTTTCGCGGTCATCACGGCCTATGACCGGCGCGTGGCCGTCATCTATGTCGGGATCGCGGCCGTCGTCTTTGTCGCCCTGCGCCTTGTCGCGGCGCTGGTGATGGCCGCAGCCGCTCATGCGCCGCGCGCGCGTTCCACGATCTTGCGCATGGCGGTCGCCAATATTCATCGGCCAAGCGCGCTGACACCGACGGTCGTACTTTCGCTTGGGCTTGGCATCGCCTTGCTGGTCACGGTCATCGAGATCGACGGCAACCTGCGCCGGCAATTGTCCGCCGAATTGCCGGCAAAGGCGCCCTCGTTCTATTTTCTCGATATTCCGTCCGATCAGGTGACGCGCTTCGAGACATTCATGCGCACGAACGCGCCGACCGCAAAGCTTGAGGACGTGCCGATGCTGCGTGGACGCATCGTATCCGCCCGCGGCACGGCCGCCGAAAATCTCAAGCCGAAGGAAGGCGCCGGCTGGGTACTCCAGAGCGACCGCGGCATCACTTACGCCACCTCAGTCCCGGCGGGCTCACGGCTGGTCGAAGGCCAATGGTGGAGCGCGGACTATGACGGGCCGCCGCTGGTTTCGTTCGAGAAAAAAATTGCTGACGGGCTCGGACTCAAGCTCGGCGATGCGGTTGTGGTCAATGTGCTGGGCCGCAACATCACTGCCCATATTGCCAATATGCGTGCGGTCGACTGGCAGAGCTTGAGCATCAATTTCGTAATGGTCTTTTCGCCGCATGCCTTCGACGGAGCGCCTCACACGCGTCTTGCGACACTCACTTTTCCCAATGGCGGCACACCGGAGCAGGAAGGCACGATCATACGTGCGGTCGCCGGTACATTTCCCATGGTCACGGCCGTGCGGGTGAAGGACGCACTGGAAGCGATCGGTGCCATTGTCGCCAACCTCGTGCTTGCGATCCGTGGCGCAAGCGCGATCACGCTGTTGGCGGCGGCCCTGGTCTTGGGCGGTGCCCTCGCCGCCGGCCACCGATATCGGGTTTACGATGCAGTGATCCTCAAGACGCTTGGCGCCACCCGCTACCGCCTGCTCGGCGCCTACGCCGTTGAATACGCCTTGCTTGGAACCGCCACAGCCGTATTCGGCGTGCTGGGCGGGTCGTTGGCCGGCTGGCTGATCGTTGCCGAACTGATGCACCTTGGCTTTACCTGGCTGCCCTGGCCGGCCCTGGCGGTAGCCCTTGGCGCGGTAGCCGTGACGGTTGTGTTAGGGCTGGCCGGGACCTTCAGCGCATTGGGCCAGAAACCGGCTCCGGTATTGAGGAATCTATAGTTTTCGCGACATTCCGCCGCGCGGCCCAAGGCCCCTGATGGCGTTTGCGCTTTTCAGCTATAATGGCGTCACGGAAACGTTAACGATCCGCAATGATGCAGGGCCATCAAGGGGCCATATCTGGCACCCAGACTTCGCAATAACTAAATCGATGCAACACGAGCGCGACGGCCTGTCGCCGGCGCGCGAGACATGCCCGGTCTCGCACCGGGACACAGAGAGGGAACTTCGATGTCGGACTTCGACCGTAATATTTCTGCCCGCGGCCGCTTCGGCGCCGAACAGGCAGTCGCGATCGATGCAGGCCTGCGCGCCTACATGCTTCGCGTCTATAACTACATGGCCGCCGGCGTCGCTCTGACCGGCGTCGTCGCGTGGATGACCTACAGCGCCGCGGTGGTGACGAATGCGGCCGGCCAGATCACGGGCTTGACGCCATTCGGGCAAACGATCTTCAGCGGCCCGCTGACGATCGTGCTGTTCATCGGCACGCTCGGTCTGGTATTTTTCATGAGCTTCCGCATCAGCCACCTGCAGCCGAGCACGGCGCTTGTACTGTTCATGCTCTATGCCGGCTTGCTCGGGCTGATGCTGTCGTCGGTGTTCCTCGCCTATACAGGCGCGTCGATCACCCGCACCTTCTTCATTTCGGCGGCCTCGTTTGGTGCGCTCAGCCTCTACGGCTACAGCACGCAACGGGACCTCTCGCCGATCGGCTCATTCCTGGTTATGGGCCTGTTTGGGCTGATCCTGGCGATGGTCGTCAACATCTTCCTCAAGAGCTCTGGGCTCGACTTCGCGATCTCCGCTATCGGCGTACTGATCTTCGCGGGCCTGACCGCGTGGGATACCCAGAAGATCAAGGAGATGTATGATACGAACGACGACGGCACCATCGCCGGCCGCAAGGCCGTAATGGGCGCGCTGACGCTCTATCTCGACTTTATCAACCTGTTCCTGTTCCTGCTGCGCTTCATGGGCGACCGGCGCTAGGCGACAGCGGCAGGCCTGTAAAGGAAACGCCCCGGCCCTAGGCCGGGGCGTTTTGATTCTGGTAGTTTCATCAAAGCATGAGCTCCATTATTCGCCCGGCAACGCCAGCCGATATTCCAGCCATCACCCGCATCTATGCCCCACGCCGTCGAGCACGGTACGGCATCGTTCGAACTGATCCCGCCGGACGAGGCAGAGATGGCGCGGCGTATGAGCGAACTGCTGGCCGCTGATTTTCCCTATCTCGCCGCTGACGTCGATGGCACGCTTTCCGGCTATGCCTATGCCGGGCCATATCGCGCGCGACCGGCCTACCGGATGACTGTCGAGAATTCGGTTTATACCGCGCCTCACACCCATCGCCGCGGGCTGGGGCGGGCTTTGCTGACGGCGTTGATCGAGATTGCCACCGCCCGCGGCTTCAGGCAGATGATCGCGGTCATCGGGGATTCGAGCAAACAGACGGCCTCGATCCGCCTGCACGAAACGGCCGGCTTCCGCCATGTCGGTATCTTGCAAGACGTCGGCTTCAAACACGGCCGCTGGCTTGACAGCGTGCTGATGCAGCGCGCGCTGGGTGACGGGTCGTCGAAACCGCCTTAACTCGCCACCAGAGACAGTTGCGAACGATCGATCGCACGCAAAACTCGATCGAGTTCGTGGCCGCGGCGGACGATCAGGCCGGTTGCCGAGATCACGCTATAGGCGCCCTGCCGACGTGTCTGTTTGGGGGTTTTTTCAATGCGATAAATCGGGACTTCCGACGAACGCCGAAATACCGAGAACACCGCGCGGTCTTTCAGGAAATCGATGGCGTAATCGCGCCATTCACCGGCGGCAACCTTGCGGCCGTAGAGATCGAGAATGCGGTTGAGCTCTCGCCGACTGAACGTGACTTGATTTACGGGGGCGGGGCTGCGTCGTACCGGGGATCCGCCCCCGGGGGACTGGCTGGGATCGATTTCGCCGGAACCGAACGTCATGCGGCGCCTCCTTTTCTAAAGACAATGATCGCGCCGGCGATGGCCGACGGCAAGTGCTTCGTGTGCGCAGCCGTGTCCAAGAAACGGGCAAAAAAGCCGCACCAACGATCACGAAGTCGTTAAAGGAACCATAATAACGCCTAATTTCGGTCAATCGCCGGTCATGCTGGGCGGCCATAAGGGTACCGTTGCCTCAAGGCCCGGTCCGGTTCGAGTTCCGGATTCCTCAGCCCCCCAGCCCCCCGGGGCTCAGCCGGCCGGGTCAGTTGAGTTCCGCGTACGGTTCAATCCCCTAAGCCTTCGGGCCGGCGAATGCCGGCCCGATTTTTATTTGGCGTCGTTCAAAGTTCTCGACGGGATTATCGGCGCGCAAACCCGAATTCGGCGGGGAGAGCGCGCGCCGCGCTCCTGAGGATGCCAGAAATCTAGTGCAGACTTGCCGTCGCTGCGCCGAGCATCAGCCCGGGCTTGGCGGCAGCGCCGCCCTGCACCACGACATCGACGCGGTCGACGTCCTTCAGTGAAAAATCCGTGTTGGCGAGATCGGCTAAAGGCAGGCTGAAGGTCTGCGCCTTTCCATTCCATGTCCCGAGCTTCACCCAGCGGCGCACAACGTTGGTATAGGTCACCGTGCTGCCGCGATTTTCGCCGCGTCCAATCGCGACCTTCGTCTTGCTGGTGATCGGGCAAAGCCAGACTTCGGCGCTGTGATGCTCCCCTTCCGAGGCCGGAACCGACACCGTCACTTTCCCGTTAGCGACAGCCATTTTCACCGGTAGCGTCAAGGGTGCGGCAGTCCGCTTGGTTTGCGCGATTGCCTGTTCGATCGCAGCCTTGTTGCTGCCAAGCACGTGCACGATGCCGTTGACCACCACCTGCGGCGTATAGACCTCGCGGTCGCCACGCGCATTGGCATAGGCGCGCTGCCGATTGGAGTGGCCGTGCAAAGCGAGTGTATCCTTCCAGCCGAGATAGTCCCAGTAATCGACAGGCAAACTCATGGTCACGAGCGAAGAATCATTTGCGAGCTCGCTCAGCACTCTGTCGGCCGGCGGACACGATGAGCAGCCCTGGCTGGTAAACAGTTCGATCACAGCGCGCGGCTCACCGGCGCCTGCCGGCAAGGCAGCCACAGTGAACGCGCTGGCGAGCGAGATTGCAAAGGTGATCCGGCGATAGTTCATGTCGATCCCGCAATACCCCCGCCCGATGCGGCAGCATATAAAGCGCCTTATCGATCACCTGCCACTCACTTCGCGGTGAGCGAAATCAGGCCGCTTTCGCGGCACAGCGCAGCCAACGCTCAGCCGGCCAGATTGCGCAACACGTACTGCAGAATTCCGCCGTTCTTGTAGTAATCCAGCTCATCCAGCGTATCGATGCGGCAGATCAGCGGTACGCGCTTGAGGGTGCCGTTGCCGGACACGATCTCGGCGATCAGCCGCTGGCGCGGTTTGATCTCGCCGTGCAGGCCGCGAATGGTCACCTGCTCGTCGCCTTTCATGCCAAGCGACTGCCAGGACGTGCCTTCCTCGAACATCAGCGGCATCACGCCCATGCCGATCAGGTTGGAGCGGTGAATGCGTTCGAACGACTGGCAAATCACGGCACGGACGCCGAGCAAAATCGTGCCTTTGGCAGCCCAGTCGCGCGAGGAGCCGGTGCCGTATTCCTTGCCAGCGAAGATGACGAGCGGAACGTTGTCGGCTTTGTACTTCATTGCCGCGTCGTACATCGTCATGCGCTTCTTGGAGGGATAGTGGATGGTGAATCCTCCCTCCACGCCCGGCACCATCTGATTCTTCAACCTGATGTTCGCGAATGTGCCGCGCATCATCACCTGATGATTTCCGCGGCGCGTGCCGTATTGGTTGAAGTCCTTGGGGCGAACCTGATGATCGCGAAGGTACTCGCCTGCCGGACTGTCTTGTTTGATCGAGCCCGCCGGCGAGATGTGGTCGGTGGTGATCGAATCGAGCAGCAACGCCAGCACGCGCGCATCCACGATGTCCTCAAGCGGCCGCTGACGCTTTTCCATGTCCTCGAAATACGGCGGGTTTTGCACGTAGGTCGAGCGATCGTCCCATGCATAGGTCAGTCCGCCCTTGACCGCGATCTTGCGCCAATTCGCATCGCCCTTGAAAACGTCGGCGTATTTCTTGGCGAAAATCTGCTTGGTGACGTTCTTGGCGACGAAACTGCCGATCTCCTTGTTCGAGGGCCAGATGTCCTTGAGAAATACCTTCTTGCCCTTTTGATCGGTGCCGAGCGGCTCCTTGGCGACATCGACCTGCATCGAACCGGCAATCGAATATGCGACCACAAGCGGTGGCGACGCCAGATAGTTGGCGCGCACGTCTGCGTTGACGCGGCCTTCGAAGTTGCGGTTTCCGGAGAGCACCGCGGCGGCGACCAGATCGTTCTTGTTGATGGCTTCGGAAATTTCTTCCGGCAGCGGGCCGGAATTGCCGATGCAGGTGGTGCAGCCGAAGCCGACCAGATTAAATCCGAGCTTGTCGAGATCCTTCTGCAGACCGGATTTTTCGAGATATTCGCCGACCACCTGCGAGCCGGGCGCCAGCGACGTCTTCACCCACGGCTTGGCGGACAAGCCCCTGGCGGCGGCTTTTCTTGCCAAGAGTCCGGCGCCGATCATCACATTCGGATTGGACGTATTGGTGCAGGAGGTAATGGCAGCAATTACCACATCACCATGGCCAAGATCGTAGTTCTTGCCTTCGACCGGCACGCGCTTTTTCAATTCGGAGGCTTTGTTGAACTCTTTCTCCATCGAAGCAACGAAGCCCGATTTCACGTCCTTCAACGCGATACGGTCCTGCGGGCGCTTGGGGCCGGCGAGCGAGGGCTCAACGGTGTTGAGATCCAGCTTGAGCACATCCGTGAACATCGGATCGGGCGTGGTCTTGATGCGGAACATGCCCTGCGCCCTGGCGTAGGCCGCAACCAGCGTGACCACCTCGGACGGTCGCCCGGTATCCTTGAGATATCTCATGGTGTCATCGTCAACCGGCGAGAAGCCGCAGGTCGCGCCGTATTCCGGTGCCATGTTGCCGAGGGTGGCGCGGTCGGCAATGGTCAAATGCGCAAGGCCGGGGCCGAAGAACTCGACGAATTTGCCGACCACGCCGCGTTTGCGCAGCATTTCGGTGACGGTGAGCACCAGATCGGTGGCGGTAACGCCTTCCTTGAGCTTGCCGGTGAGCTTGAAGCCGATCACTTCGGGCAGCACCATCGACAACGGCTGACCCAGCATGGCGGCTTCCGCTTCGATGCCGCCGACACCCCAACCCAGCACCGAAAGTCCGTTGACCATGGTGGTGTGCGAGTCGGTCCCGACCAAGGTGTCGGGATAGGCGACGTCCATCGTGGCTTCCTTGCCATCGACCTTGACTTTGTCCTTGCGCGACCAGACCACGCGCGAGAGATATTCCAAATTGACCTGATGGCAGATGCCGGTGCCGGGCGGCACCACGCGGAAATTGTCGAACGAACGCTGCGCCCATTTGAGGAATTTGTAGCGCTCCTGGTTCTGCCGGTATTCTTCCTCGACGTTCTTCTTGAAGGCCTGGTTGTTGCCGAAGAAGGTGACCGCCACAGAGTGGTCGATGACCAGGTCGACCGGGACCTGCGGATTGATCTTCTTCGGGTCGCCTCCGAGATTCTCCATGGCGTCGCGCATGGCGGCGAGATCGACAACCGCCGGCACGCCGGTGAAATCTTGCATCAGTACGCGCGCAGGGCGAAAGGCGATTTCACGATCGGACGATTTGGTCTTCAGCCACTCGGCGAATGCCTTGATGTCGTCCTTGGTGACGGTACGCCCGTCTTCGTTACGCAGGAGATTTTCCAACAGCACTTTCATCGAGAACGGCAGACGGGAAATCCCCTTCAGACCATTTCTCTCGGCGATGGGAAGACTGAAATAGGCGTAAATCTTGCCCCCGACCTGGAGGGTCTTGCAGCATCGAAAGCTGTCGAGCGAAGTCATATCGGCTGTTCCATCCCCGGCCCAAGACATCGGCGGGAATTCGGTCTAAGCTCTTAGCAAGACAAGAGTTTTCTCGCTGGGAAGACTTTGGGCCGAATTCCAAATACACAATCGCCGCAGGTGCGGGCTTATAAGGTTTTTTTGCGCCCAGCGCCATATTATCGGGGAACGTCACAAAAGATGCTCGGAAAATTTCGGTTTTTGGCCCCCGGCATGGCTGGGCTGCATGTTCTGGTGCGGCTGGCCTGATGCAACTCAAAGGCGACAATCTGGCGTGTAGCCGTGGCGAGCGCGAAGTGTTTTCGGGCTTGCACTTCGGTCTGTCTGCCGGCGAAGCCCTGCTCGTGACTGGCCGCAACGGCGCCGGTAAATCCTCGCTGTTGCGCGCGATCGCCGGGCTGGTGCGCCTTTCCGCCGGTCGGCTGGACCTCGTCGGCGGCGAGCCCGAAGCGACAATTGGCGAACAGGCGCACTATCTCGGTCATCAGGATGCGATAAAGCCATCCCTGTCGGTTCGCGAGAACCTGGCATTCTGGGCGGCATTCCTGGGTCGCGGCCGACCCGCCATCGAGCCGGCACTGGAAGCTGTCGACCTTGGCGCCCTGGCCGAATTGCCGGCAGCTTATCTATCGGCCGGGCAACGGCGGCGGCTGTCGATCGCCCGGCTGGTCGCGGTAACACGATCGATCTGGCTGCTCGACGAGCCAACGTCGGCGCTCGATGCACCGTCGCAAGCCCGCCTCGCCGACTTGATGCGCCGGCATCTGGCGGGCGGCGGCATGATCGTTGCTGCAGCGCATGGGCCGATCGGGCTCGAGCGCGCGCGCGAACTGAAATTAGGACCAGCATGAGTGCATTCACCGCTCTCCTGGTTCGCGACATGCGGCTCGCCATCCGCGTCGGCGGCGGCGCGCTGATGGGTGCCCTGTTTTTCCTGATCGTCGTGGTGATGGTGCCGTTCGCGGTCGGTCCCGATCTCAATTTACTGGCGCGTATCGGGCCGGCCATTCTCTGGCTTGGCGCGCTGCTGGCCAGCCTTCTGGCTCTCGACCGGCTGTTTGCCACCGATCATGAGGACGGATCGCTTGACCTCTTGATGATGGGCCGCATGCCGCTCGAATTGGCGGTGGCGGCAAAAGCGATCGCGCATTGGCTCACCACCGGTTTGCCCTTGGTTATTATTTCGCCGCTGCTTGCGCTCTTGCTCAACGTTGATTTGCACGCCATGGGTCCGCTTGCCCTTACCCTGTTCGCCGGCACGCCCGCGCTGACCTTCATCGGACTGATCGGCGCGGCGCTGTCGGTGGCGTTGCGTCGGGGCGGATTGTTGCTGGCAGTCTTAGTGTTGCCGCTGACTATTCCCGTGTTGATTTTCGGCGTGGCCGCGGCACACGCGGCCATCGTCGGCCCCGCGCCATTCGGCCCACCTTTCACCATTCTTTGCGCGCTAAGCTTGGCAAGCCTGGTGCTGGGGCCGATTGCAGCAGCCGCCGCACTTCGCCACGGATTGGAATGATGGTCTTCGAATTTGTCATGCACATGATAAAAGGCCGCCGATGCCCGTGATCGATCTCGCCAATCCGACGCGCTTTCTGCGCATCGTCAACCGCGTGTTGCCATGGATGGCAGCGCTGACTGCACTGCTTTTCGCGTTCGGGCTGACACGCGCCATGAACGCGCCTGATGATTACCAGCAAGGTGCCACCGTCAAAATCATGTTCCTGCACGTGCCGGCGGCGTGGCTCGGCATGATGGGCTGGGGGCTGATGAGCGTTGCCGCGCTCGGCACGCTGGTATGGCGCCACCCGTTGGCGGACGTGGCCGGCAAAGCGGCCGCTCCGATCGGCGCTGCTTTTACTCTTGTTTGCCTGGTCACCGGGTCGCTCTGGGGACGTCCGACATGGGGCACATACTGGGTCTGGGATGCACGCCTTACTTCCATGCTCGTGCTGTTCCTCCTCTATCTTGGCGTGCTGGCACTCTATTGGACCGCTGAAGAGCCCGGTCGCGGTTCGCGCGCAGCGGCAATCCTGACACTGGTCGGGGCGGTCAATATTCCGATCATTAAGTTTTCGGTCAACTGGTGGAATACACTGCATCAGCCGTCATCAATTCTGCGGATGGGCGGCTCGGCCATCGATCCGTCCATTCTGACGCCGCTGCTGATCATGGCCGGCGCCTTCACGCTTTTATTCTTCACGTTGCATCTTGCCGCGATGCGCAATGAAATCCTCCGTCGGCGTGTGCGTGCGATGCGCTTGATGCAGGCGCAAGAACTTGCAGGGGTCAGACCTTGAATCTTGGGCCGCACGCCGATTTCATTGTCGCTGCTTATGCGGTGACCATATTTGTCGTCGCCGCCCTGATCGCCTGGGTCCTGCTCGATTATTCGACACAGCGCCGTATTCTCGGCAATCTCGATGAGCGTGGAATTACCCGGCGTTCGCGCCAAGCAGATCAGGACGCGCGATGAGCGAGGCACCGGTCCAGACATCCGGCAAGACGCGGCGCAATATACTGGTGTTGCTTCCGCTCATCATTTTTATGGCCTTGTCGGCCTTGTTCCTGTTCCGGCTTGGCAACGGCGATCCCTCCCGCATTCCGTCTGCGCTGATTGGACACCCGGCGCCGCAAACCGAGCTTCCGCCACTGCCGGGTCTTATGCGCGACGGACAGCCGGTCCCGGGTATCAGCAATGCGACATTCGCCGGCGCGGTGACGCTGGTGAACGTGTGGGCCTCATGGTGCGTGCCCTGCCATGACGAGGTGCCATTCCTGCAGCAATTGTCCAAAGACAAGCGGATTCATCTGGTCGGCATCAATTACAAAGATGCGGCCGATAATGCCCGTCGGTTCCTCAATCGTTACGGCAATCCGTTTCTCGCCACAGGCCAGGACCTAAGCGGCCGGACCTCTATCGACTGGGGCGTTTATGGCGTGCCCGAAACGTTCGTGGTCGGACGCGATGGTCGCATCGCCTACAAACTGGTCGGGCCAATTACCGCCGAAAATCTTGCCCGTACACTGGGGCCGGAAATTGACAAGGCCGCGGCTGCCAAATGAATGCTATCGCCCACAAAGGCGAGTGACCTGGCAGCCCCGCTCCAACCTGGTTGCAAAGCCGTTCCTGTCCTTACTGTGTAAAGAGTATTTTAATTACTCTAGCTCACGGTCAGCCTGATGCGTATCCATCGGCCGACGCGCCTAAGACAACAAATTCATAGTCTTCGAGGTGCGTTAGGAGTTGGCAATGAATTTCGGTCAGTTTCTTAACAAGTATCGCTGGCTGTTTATTCACTCGCGCGTCAGTCCAATCCCGCTTCCCGCGCTTCTTCTAACATTTGCGTTGGTGGTTATCGGGATTGTCGCTTCAACCACAACGAAATTTACGCTCGCATCACTTCCAAATATGTTGCCGCTGGTCGGTTTGGTCTTGGGTGTGGATGTCATAAGCCAGTTCGCGCCGCAAACCCGCATCGTGGAATCCGTACAAGCCTTTCTTTACGGGCTATTGTATTTCGTGACCACGTCTCTTTGCGCTGTCTTCGCCGCATATTCGGTGCAACGCCTCGCATTTCCGCTGCAAGATCAGAATCTGGAAAGCATCGACCTGGCGCTCGGGTTCAAATGGTTCGATTTCGCCCACTGGGTCGATAATCATTTCGCCGTCCAAACAATTTTTCATCTCGCTTATGACAGCATCCTGGCTCAGGTCTTCGTTCCATTGATCGCACTCGCCTTTACAAACCGGATTGGCGAACTGCGAACTTACATTCTCGCCTTCTCGATTGCTTTGACCACCACGATTCTTATTTCTGCCCTCATGCCGGCGGTAGGCCCGATCGCCTTGGTTGATCCGGCAACCTTCAAAGTCCTGGAATTCACCGGTGCAACACCACTTGATCATTTGATGCGCTTGCGTGAGGCAGGACCACTCCTGATGAAGGATTTTCCCGGTGGGATTGCGACCTTTCCGTCATTTCATGCGACCATCGCCGTGTTGACGCCTCTCACCTTGCGCAAATTTCGTCACCTCTTTGTCGCCTTGCTCCTTTTGAATGCAGCGATGCTCGGCGCTACCATCACGGAAGGGGCGCACTATTTTATCGACGTCGTCGCCGGAAGCTGCATGGCAATTTTCGCCTACATGCTGGCAAAACGGCTCATCAAGGCAACAGACCCTTCATTTCATCATCACTCCGATCCTGCCAGTGGCCAGTATTCATCGGCGCAGGCCCGCATCTAGCGCATAAAGTGCGACCGAGCGCGAGCGGTTGTCAGGCGCGCAGCCGGGGACGGCGTGCTAGCTTTTCTTGTCGGTGCTGTATTTCACCAGCAGCGGATATTGCAGCGCGCCGAACACAAACGTCAGCGGCACGACTCCAAACAACTTGAAGCTCACCCAGAAATCCGTCGTCTGTGTACGCCAGACGATTTCATTGAGGACCGCGAGCGCAAAGAAGAACAGCGCCCAGCGCCATGTGAGCTTGCGCCAGCCCTCATCCGTCAGATGGAATACCGATTCAAACAGCAGACCGAGCAGCGGCTTGCCGAGCGCGAGGCCTATCAGCAGCGTCCCGCCGAACAGCACATAGATGATGGTCGGCTTGAGCTTGATGAACAGATCGTCGTGCAGAATGAGCGTGAGCCCGCCGAATACCAGTACGATAACCGCCGTAACAAGCGGCATGATAGCGAGATGCCTGGTCATCAAATAAGACACGGCGAGCGCGATCAGCACCGCCGCCATGAACGCGCCGGTCGCTAAGTAGATTCCAAAGCGCGCATTGGCCGCAAAGAACAGCACCAGCGGCCCGATATCGAGCACAAGTTTGAGAACAGGGTTCAGCTGTTTTTTGGTCGCCATTTTGTCCGTTTTCATGAATCGAGCCCGACGATCGCCCTGGCGAAATCATGCGCGGTAAACGGCGCGAGATCATCGATGCCCTCGCCAACGCCGATGTAGTGCACCGGCAGCCCGAACTTCGAAGCGATGGCGACGAGAATGCCCCCGCGCGCGGTGCCGTCGAGCTTGGTCATCACCAAACCGGTCACTCCGGCGGTCTTGCCGAAGATCTCGACCTGGCTGAGTGCGTTCTGTCCAACTGTCGCGTCTAGCACCAGCAGCACTGCGTGCGGCGCGGCCGGATCCACCTTGCGCATGACGCGAACCATTTTTTCCAGTTCGCCCATCAGCTCGGCGCGGTTCTGCAGGCGGCCGGCCGTGTCGACCAGCACCACGTCCACGCCTTGCGTCCTGGCGGCAACAAGCGCATCGAACGCCAACCCCGCGGCATCCGAACCGGGCTCGCGCGCGATCACGCCTGCTCCAGTGCGCTCGCCCCAGATTTTCAGCTGATCGATGGCCGCGGCGCGGAAGGTGTCGCCTGCGACCAGCATCACAGTTTTGCCTTCGGCCCGGAACTTGGCGGCAAGCTTGCCGATGGTGGTCGTCTTCCCCGAGCCGTTGACACCGGCGACCAGGATGACGAAGGGCCGTGCCGTCACCTCGAGAGGCTTCGCCACGGGTCCAAGCACTTTCTCGATCTCGCCCGCGAGTACCGCCTTCACTTCGTCAGGCGAGATACCTTGCGGGTAGCGGCCTTCGCTCAATGCCTCCACGATTCGGACAGCGAGCTCGTGACCGAGATCGGCACGCACCAGTTCATCCTCCAGCGCGTCAAGCGTCTCGGGTTCGAGCGGGCGGTTGGTGACAAGGGCGGCTATCGATGAGCCGAGCGACGATGAGGTGCGTCCGAGCCCCGCGCTCAGGCGCTTCCACCAGCTCTGTGTACTGTCGTTCATGGCGCGCCCGTGATACCCGTTTTGGCACTATTTGGTAACTCAATATGACGCCGGAAGAGATGCTTGCCCGTCTGCTCTACCGCGATGGGCTGATGCTGGTGATCGACAAGCCCGCCGGTTTCGCTGTGCATCGCGGACCGAAGGGTGGCGAGAGCCTGGACGACCATTTCGACGTATTGCGCTTCGGCCTGCCGCGCGACCCCGCGCTGGCACACAGGCTCGACCGCGACACTTCCGGCTGCCTGGTGCTCGGCCGCCACCGCAAGGCACTCGCGCTTCTGGGCAAGCTGTTCAAGCAGGGCAAAATCGGCAAGACCTACTGGGCTGTCGTTGAAGGTTCGCCACCGGCCGACGAAGGCCGCATCGACATCCCCCTCGGCAAGCTCGACGTGGAGCGCGGCTGGTGGATGAAGGCGGACCCACATGGACAACCGGCCGAAACCACCTGGCGGGTGATGGGGCGCGGGCCCAGCCTCACCTGGCTCGCGCTCGAACCGCTCACTGGACGAACGCATCAATTGCGCGTGCATTGCGCCGAGATGGGCTTTCCCATCCTTGGCGACAACATCTATGGACGAGCGCCGCGTGTGGGCGGCCCACCGCTGCATCTGCATTCGCGCAAAATCGTGGTGCCAATATCCAGGAACAAGCCGCCGGTGAAAGTTACCGCTCCGGTGCCGGACCACATGCGCGAGATGTTGCGTGCGTGCCGATGGACGAACGAGACTCAGTAAAGCTGGGCCTTGATCTTTTCCGGTGCCTCGCGGTCGTAAACGTCGCCGCCAAGCTTGCCTCCGCTCAATTCGGCAATGATCGTCCCGGTCGAGGGCAGGCTCCTGCGATCGATCCTGGTTTCCTCGTTCCACAGTTTCGAGCGCACGATTGCTTTCGAGCAATGGAAATAGATTGTCTCGATATGCACGATCATCACGGCGCGCGGCAACTTGCCATTGACCGAGAAAGCCGCCATCAGCTCAGGCTCGATTGAAATCTCGGCGCGACCGTTGACGCGCAACGTCTCCCCTACGCCCGGAATGAGAAACAACAATGCGACACGGGGATCACGCACGATGTTGCGGAAGCCATCGAGTTCGGTTGTTGCCCGGGCGGTCAGGTATTGCGAGCGTTCTGTCGTCGAGAATCTTCACAAAGCCGGGGGCATCACCTTTCGGCGAGCAATCAAGGCCTTCCGGGCCACTGGTCGCCACCGTCACGAACGGCGCGGCCTCGATCAGCTTGCGGTAGCCTTCACTGATGTGATCGATCTCCTTGACGATCGAGGTCGGCATCTTCTCGCCATACAGCGCTTCGAGCTGCTCCATGGTCGTCACCAGATGGTCGCTCGCGCCCATGATCTATCCCCTTGCTCAAGCGACCAGCAGCTGCCGGCCGTCATGTCCGGTCATCGTGACATCGACTAGCACGCCCGGCGCGGCAGCTTCCGAAAACCGCACCGGCATGAACTGCTCGGTGTGACCGATGTTTCCGGATTCCGTCAACACACGCCGACGTTTGCCGATCTCGCAATCGAGACGGCGGCGTAATGCCACCTCGCCTTTCTCGCGCAGGCGGCGCGCGCGATCCTTGATCAGCGCGCGGTCGAGCTGGGGCATGCGGGCGGCCGGCGTCCCCGGCCGCGGCGAGAAAGGAAAAACGTGCAATTGCGTCAGCCCGCATTCGTCCACCAGATCGAGCGAGCGCATGAACATCTCCTCGGTCTCGGTCGGAAAGCCGGCGATGACATCCGCGCCGAAAACGACGTCCGGGCGCAGGCGCCGTACCTGATCGCAGAACGCAACTGCATCGCTACGCAAATGCCGCCGTTTCATGCGCTTGAGGATCAGATCGTCGCCGGCCTGCAGCGACAGATGCAGATGCGGCATCAATCGTTGCTCATTGGCCAGCGCATCGAGCAGATCCCGGTCGGCTTCCACCGAATCGATCGAGGACAATCTCAACCGCGCCAGCTCCGGCACATCCCTCAAAATCTGCTTTACCAGCGCACCCAGCCGCGGCCCGCCAAGGTCGGCGCCATAGCTGGTGATGTCGACACCGGTAAGCACGATTTCACAATAGCCATTGTCAACCAGGCGGCGCACCTGCCTGACCACCTCGTCGGCAGGAAGCGAGCGTGAATTGCCGCGGCCGAACGGAATGATGCAAAAGGTGCAGCGGTGATCGCAGCCGTTCTGCACCTCGACGAACGCGCGCGCGCGACCTTCGATCGCATTGATGGCATGCGGCCGCATCTTCCTCACGGCCATGATGTCGGAGACGGCAATTTTCTCGTTTGCCCGCCAAAGGCGCGCATCGAGCTTCTCTGTGTTGCCGACGACATGATCGACCTCGGTCATGCCGGCAAAGAGCTCCGGCTCGGTTTGGGCCCCGCAGCCGGTTACGACAACCCGCGCGGTCGGACGCTCGCGCCTGATGCGACGGATGGTCTGGCGCGCCTGGCGCACTGCTTCGGCAGTGACCGCGCAGGTATTCACCACCACTGCGTCGTCGAGCCCGGTTGCGGCCGCCGTGTGCCGGATCACCTCCGACTCGTAAGCGTTCAGCCGACATCCGAATGTGACGACGTCAATGCTCATGGCACCGGCGCCTTCACGAACAATGCCGGATCGAAACGTCCTTCGAATTCAAATTGCACCGGTCCGGTCATCAACACGTGGTCATCCTTCTCGCGCCACTCGATCGTCAACTCGCCGCCGGGAAGCGTGACTCGCACGTTCCTGTCGGTGCGTTTGAGTCGCGCAGCAGCGACAGCAGCGGCGCAGGCAGCCGAGCCGCAGGCGCGGGTCAGACCGGCGCCACGCTCCCAGGTGCGGATGACGATGTGATCGCGCGAAACGATGTGCGCAAGCGTAATATTCGCACGCTCGGGAAAAATCGGATGATTTTCCAGGAGCGGCCCGAAGCGGTGCAGGTCGTAGCCGTCCACGTCATCAACCCAGAAGATTGCGTGGGGATTGCCCATGTTCACCACCGAAGGCGAATGCAGTGTCGGTTTGTCGATAGGCCCGATCTGCAATTCGATGGCTCGCGTATCGCGAAATTCTTCCGCCAACGGAATCTCGTTCCACTTGAAGCGCGGCACGCCCATATCAACCGTGAACCGCCCGTCGGCGCCCTTCCAGCAGTTCAAAATGCCTGCGGTAGTCTCGAAGGCAAGGGCGTCTTTTCCGCTCTGCTTCGAAACCAGATCGGCAACGCAGCGCATGCCGTTGCCACAGGCGCCCGCTTCCGAACCGTCATTGTTATAGATGCGGATGAAGGCGTCGGTGCCGGGCGTTCGCGGCGGATAGAGCGCCATCAGTTGATCATAGGGTGCGCCCGCCGGGGCAGCCGCGGCGCGCGCTTCTTCGGCTGCAATCGTCCCGCCCTTGGCGCGCAGATCGACCACGACGATCTCGTTGCCGATGCCGTTCATCTTGGTGAAGGACTGGTTGGCGAGCGCGCCCATGAATTCGGCCGAAGTTGTGCCTTGCCCGGGTTTCGCCCGGTTTATATGGCGAATGAACGGGGATTGGCCAGAGGCCGTGCTAGAATGCGTTTATGCTGCGAATCGCCGGGACTGACGCGCCGCAACGACGGAGAACCGTGATGTCGTGCATTCGCCTGGCCGCATCGATCGCGTTTGCCCTGATCCTGTGGGCCAGCCCGGCGCTGGCGCAAATCCCGCCACCGGCCGCAGAAACTCCGGTCGGACCGGCCGCGCCTCAGCCGTTGCAGCCGGGCGACGCATTTGGCCAGGAAGTGACGTTGCCTGAACGCACCATCATTTACATCAAAGGCCACAGCGATTGGGATAGCGCATTTGTGACGCTGATTGATGCCTTCAAGTCACTCAAGGAGTATCTCGACAAACAGGGCGTTACGCCTACCGGTTCGGCCATGTCCATCTACACCCAGACCGACGACACCGGCTTCAACTTTGAAGCCGCACTGCCGGTCGCCGAGATTCCCAAGAACCCGCCGAAAGGCGACATCGCAGTCGGCAAGACACCGTCCGGCAGAGCGCTCAAATTCGTCCACCGCGGGCCGTACGACGCGATGGACGCGACATATGAGGCGATAACCAATTATCTTGATGACAAGCGACTTGAGGCAAAGGACCTGTTCATCGAGGAATATGTCTCCGATCCGCTGACCACGGCGCCTGACAATCTGGTGATCACTGTATTCGTACCAATAAAATGAGCGTGCCAATGTTCCGCGTATTCGTCCTGAACACGATGCTCCTCCTCATCGCCGCTCCGGTCGTTTCCCATGCGACTGACAGGCTTGTGACCGTCACCGGCGAAGCGTCGATCTCGGTCAAGCCCGACACCGCGGTCATTCGCATCGGCGTGACCAACCAGGGAAAGACTGCTCAGGCCGCAAGCGAGGCGAACGCAAAGGAAATGACCGCCGTGCTGGCCGCCATCAAGGCCAATGGCGTCGCCGACCGCGATATCCAGACGTCGCGCCTGTCGCTGCAGCCGCAATACGATCCGAACAAGGGTGGCACCGCGCGGCTGCTCGGCTTCCGGGTGACCAATCAGCTCACGGTCAAGATCCGCGCCATCGACAAGCTGCCCGATTTCCTCGACCGAACGGTTGCCGCCGGCGCCAATGAGATGTCAGGCATCGAGCTCATCGTATCGGAGCAGTCGAAGCTGCTCGACCAGGTGCGCGCCGAGGCTATCGCCGATGCTCGCCGCAAGGCTGAATTATATGCGCACGCCGCCGGCGCCAAGGTCGGTCATGTGGTGTCGATTACGGACGAAGGCGCGATCCCGCCGCCGAGCCCGGTCAAGGCATTCCGCGCCGGGGGAGCGGTACCGGTCGCCCCCGGCGAGCAGATGCTGCGCGCCGCAGTCACCGTGAGTTACGAGCTGACCCCCTGAGCGCACTGGCGTTAGCGCGTCTTGACTCGGGGTCTCCCCGACCCTAGGTTCCGCACACTTTCGCAAGCGACGTGAAATTCAAACTCCGCCGCCCGGTCCATTGAGAGGCCGGAGGCCCCCGCCCGACAGCGCAATGCGCCCTCGGGCGCATAAGGTGTTTTGAGACATATGTTCGACAGCCTGTCGGAAAAACTCGGCGGTATTCTCGACCGCCTCACCCGCGTCGGCGCGCTGAGCGAAGCCGACGTCGACGCAGCCTTGCGTGAGGTGCGCCGCGCGCTGCTGGAAGCTGATGTCGCGCTCGATGTTGCACGTGCCTTCACCGAGGGAGTGAAGAAACACGCCGTCGGCGTCGAGGTGATGAAATCGGTCACGCCCGGCCAGATGGTCGTGAAGATCGTGCACGACCAGCTCGTGGAAACACTCGGCGCACAAGGGCAATCGATCGATCTCAACGCGCCGCCGCCGGTCGCCATCATGATGGTCGGCCTGCAGGGGTCGGGCAAGACCACCACAACCGCCAAGCTCGCTCGCCGCCTGACCGACCGGCAGAAGAAGAAAGTGCTGATGGCCTCGCTCGACGTGCGCCGGCCGGCGGCGATGGAACAGCTCGCCGTGCTCGGCCGCGATGCGCAGATCGAGACGCTGCCGGTGGTCGATGGCCAGGCCCCGCCCCAGATCGCAAGACGCGCGCTCGAGGCCGGTCGCCTCGGCGGCTATGACGTCGTGCTCCTCGATACTGCCGGCCGCACCACCCTCGACGACGAGATGATGAACGAGGCAGCCGAGGTCAAGCGTGCCGCCAACCCGCACGAGGTCCTGCTCGTCGCCGATGCCCTTACCGGCCAGGATGCGGTCAATCTGGCGCGTTCGTTCGATCAGCGCGTTGGCTTGACCGGGATTGTGCTCACTCGCGTCGACGGCGACGGCCGCGGCGGCGCATCGTTGTCGATGCGCGCGGTCACCGGCAAGCCGATCAAGCTGATCGGCACCGGCGAAAAGCTCGATGCGCTTGAGGATTTCGACCCGGCGCGCATCGCCGGCCGCATTCTCGGCATGGGCGACATCGTCGCACTGGTGGAAAAGGCAGCCGCCAATATCGATGCCGAGCGTGCCGCGCGCACCGCCGAAAAGATGCGCAAGGGCCAGTTCGATCTGACTGACTTGCGCGAACAGCTCACGCAGATGCAGGCCATGGGCGGTATGTCCGGCCTTATGGGCATGCTGCCGGGCGTCGCCAAAATGAAGAACCAGATTGCCAATGCCGGTCTCGACGACACGGTCTTGAAGCGGCAAATGGCAATCATCGATTCGATGACGCCGAAGGAACGCCGCAACCCGGACATTCTGAAAGCCAGCCGCAAGAAACGCATCGCCGCGGGCTCCGGCACCACACCGGAGGCGATCAACAAACTTTTGAAAATGCATCGCGGCATGGCCGACATGATGAAAGCCATGGGGAGCGGCAAGCGCGGCGCGCTCGCCGGTCTCGGACAGATGATGGGTTTCGGTGGCAGCGCTCCGTCGCCGGAGCAGATGGCCGAACTGGCGAAGAAAATGCCTGCTGGTCAATTGCCGCCGAACATGCCCGGCATGCCAAGCCTGCCGCCGAATTTCCCCGGTGCGCCCGGTCTGCCGGGCAATCTGCCTAACCTGGGCGGAAAGTTTCCAGGATTGCCCGGCGGTCTCCCGGGACTCGGAAAAAAGAAATAAGCAGAATTTCAAAGCGTAAGAAAGGAACCTGAAATGTCTCTCGTCATCCGCATGGCCCGCGCCGGAACCAAGAAGCGGCCAGTCTACCACATTGTCGTTGCCGACTCGCGTTCGCCGCGCGACGGCCGCTTCATCGAGCGGCTCGGCTACTTTAATCCGCTGCTCCCGAAGGAAAAAACCGAGCGCCTCAAGCTCGACCTGGAAAAAGTACAGGCGTGGATGAAGAAGGGCGCGCAACCGTCCGACCGCGTCATGCGCTTCCTTGATGCCGCCGGCATCGCCAAGCGCGAAAAGCGCAACAATCCGGTAAAGGCGGTCCCGCGCAAGGAACGCAAAGCCGCAGCTGAAGAGGCGCTCAAGGCCAAAGAGGCCGGCGACGCCGCTGCCAAGACCGCCGCAGCCGCCAAGGCCAGCGAAAAGGCCGAAGCGGACAAGGCAGCCGAAGCGCCGGCGGCGAGCTGACGCTCGCTTCGCCGCGTCATGGCAGACCGCGTCCGCGTCGCCCGCATCGGTGCCGCGCACGGTATTCGCGGCGAGGTCAAACTGTGGCCGTTCACGCAAGATCCGATGGCGGTCGCCGAATACGGGACGCTGGAATCCGAGGACGGCACACGGCATTTCGAGATCGAAAGTCTGCGGTCAGGCAAGAATTTTCTGGTCGCGCGCATTGCCGGCGTGGGCGATCGCGACGCGGCAGAAAAGCTGTGCAATGTCGATCTGTTCGTGCCGCGCGAACGGCTGCCGCCGATCGAGGAAGCCGACACGTTTTATCACGCCGACCTGATTGGCCTGAGTGTTGTGGGTAAAGACGGCGCTTCGCTCGGCACGCTGTCGGCCATCCATAATTTCGGCGCCGGCGACGTGCTCGAAATCCAACCGGCCGGCGGCGGCGAAACGCTGATGGTACCGTTTACTGCAGACACGGTGCCGACGATCGATATTGCGGCACGACGCATGATTGTCGTGCCACCAGCCACGAGCGAGTAGCGGTCATGTGGCGTGCAAGCGTGTTGACGATTTTTCCGGAAATGTTTCCCGGGCCGCTTGGCTCAAGTCTCGCCGGCAAGGCACTGGCGTCGAGCATCTGGTCGCTCGATATTCATGACATCCGCAGTTCGGCGACCGACAAGCACCGCACCGTCGACGACACGCCGGCCGGCGGCGGCCCCGGCATGGTGATGAAAGCCGATGTGCTCGCTCGCGCGCTCGACACCGTTCCGCACGACACCCGCCCCCGCCTGCTGACGAGTTCCCGCGGCGCGCCACTTCGCCAGAATCGCGTAGCGGCATTGGCCGCCGGGCCTGGCGCCGTGATTGTCTGCGCCCGTTTCGAAGGCGTCGACGAGCGGCTGATCGAGGCGCGCGGGCTGGAAGAGGTTTCGCTCGGCGACTTCGTGCTTTCCGGCGGGGAGATCGCCGCGCTGGCTCTGCTTGATGCCTGCGTGCGGCTGTTGCCCGGAGTCATGGGCAAGGAGGCATCCGCCGCGGAGGAGAGCTTTGCGGACGGCCTGCTGGAATACCCGCAATATACCCGGCCCCCGGTTTTCGAGGGCAAGCCGATCCCGGAGATCCTGTCGTCCGGGGACCATGCCAAGGTTAAGGCCTGGCGGCGGGCCGAGGCAGAGCGGCTTACCCGAGACCGCCGACCCGACCTTTGGAAGGCCTATCAGGCCCGCCTGGCGGCCAAAAACAACCCCGAATCCAAAGAGTGACAAGCCACATTCTTTGTACTAGAAGCTCGCCGACCCATTCAGAACAGGTAAGGACCGCGCGCCGGATGCTGGCGCCGCCGACGGAGAATTCCCATGAACATCATTCAACAGCTCGAAAAAGAGCAGGTCGAAAAGCTCTCCGCCGGCAAAGAAATCCCGGACTTCGCGCCGGGCGATACCGTGCTGGTCAACGTCAAAGTGGTCGAGGGCGACAAGAGCCGCATCCAGGCTTATGAGGGCGTATGCATCGGCCGCTCCGGCCGTGGCCTGAACGAGAACTTCACCGTTCGCAAGATTTCATACGGCGAAGGCGTCGAGCGCGTGTTCCCGCTCTACGCGCCGATGATCGATTCCATCAAGGTCGTGCGTCGCGGCAAGGTGCGCCGCGCCAAGCTCTATTATCTGCGCGGCCTGCGCGGCAAGAAGGCGCGCATTTCGGAAGCATCCGGTGCCGCCGGACCGGAAGCGGCCGAGGCCGCCGCCAAGGAATAAGCTATCCAGCAGTTCAGCAATGCATGGAAGGGGCCGGTGTTCGGCCCTTTTTCTTAATTGCGCGCCCGGGTCCTGTTGATTGTCGCGGACGGACCGATTGGCTATATAACACTCATGGTTTCCAAGGTTCAGCGGATCATTCTGGTTGACCATGCACGGCTGCCCTGGCGATTTTTCGGCCGGCTGACTGCGGTGCAAGCCGGACTCTGATCGGCCCGGCAAAACCGGTCGCAAGCCGCTTCTTCAATTCAATCTGAGCAAGGCCTTCGAGTTATGAAACCGCGTACGCTCTATGACAAAATCTGGGACGACCATCTGGTGCACGAACAGCCGGATGGCACCTGCCTCATCTATATCGACCGCCATCTTGTCCACGAGGTAACGAGCCCGCAGGCTTTCGAAGGCTTACGGGTGGCCGGGCGCCCGGTGCACGCGCCGGACAAGACGCTGGCAGTGGTCGATCACAACGTGCCGACCACCGATCGCAGCAAGCCCAATCCGGATCCGGAAAGCGCCGACCAGATTGCGGCGCTGGCGCGGAACGCCAAAGATTTCGGCATTGAATATTTCAACGAGTTCGACAAGCGTCAGGGCATCGTTCACATCATCGGGCCCGAGCAGGGCTTCACGCTGCCCGGCACGACAATTGTTTGCGGCGACAGTCACACGGCGACGCACGGCGCATTCGGCGCGCTCGCCTACGGCATCGGAACATCCGAAGTCGAACACGTGCTGGCGACGCAGACGTTGATCCAGAAGAAATCGAAAAACATGCGTGCAGTCGTCGATGGCAAACTGCCGCCGGGCGTCACCGCCAAGGACATCATTCTCGCCATCATCGGCGAGATCGGCACCGCCGGCGGCACCGGCTACGCGTTGGAATATGCCGGCGAGGCGATCCGCTCGGTCTCGATGGAAGGGCGCATGACCATCTGCAACATGTCGGTGGAAGGCGGTGCAAAGGCCGGCTTCATCGCGCCTGACGACAAAGCCTACGCGTATCTGAAGGACAGGCCGAAAGCACCCAAGGGAAAACTTTGGGATGAGGCCATGCGGTATTGGGAAACGCTGCACTCAGATGAGGGCGCACAGTTCGACCGCGAAATTCACCTTGACGCCGCCAAGCTGCCGCCACTTGTGACCTGGGGCACCAGTCCAGAGCAGGTGGTGTCGATCAGCGGGCGCGTGCCGGTGCCGGCCGAATTTCAAGATGAGAAGAAGCGCAGAGCCGCCGAACGCTCGCTCGGCTACATGGGTCTGCAGGGCGGCGAAAAGGTGACCGACATCAAGCTCGACCGCGTATTCATCGGGTCGTGCACCAATGCGCGCATCGAGGATTTGCGTGAAGTGGCCCGCGTGGTCGCGGGCAAGCAGGTCAGCTCGTCTGTCAACGCCATGATCGTGCCCGGCTCCGGGCTGGTGAAGGAGCAGGCGGAAGCGGAAGGCCTCGACAAGATTTTCAAAGCTGCCGGCTTCGATTGGCGCGAACCGGGCTGCTCGATGTGCCTCGCCATGAACCCGGACAAGCTCGCGCCAGGCGAACGCTGCGCCTCCACATCCAACCGCAACTTCGAGGGGCGTCAGGGCTACAAGGGCCGCACCCATCTGGTGTCGCCGGCGATGGCGGCAGCGGCGGCGATCGCCGGCCATTTCGTCGACGTGCGGGAGTGGAAATAGCCTGAGGCCGGCGCCTTCGAGCTGCTCGGCGCATGGCGCCGAGTATCAAAGTGCAACGGCCCGGGCCGTTTATCCTCCCCGCCCCAAGATGACGGTGCAGATCTTACCAGCAGCGCCAGGCGCTGCGGCGAACCCAATGGCCGTGCCGCCAGACCTTCACGCGGACATAGCCGCAGTTCGGCGCGGCGTAATAATACGGCCGCGGCCGCGCGTAGTACGGATAGTAGGGATAACCGCCCCAACCGAATGTGATCGCGGGACCCCAGCCCCATCCGCCGCCCCAGTAGTGACGGCGCCAATAGGCCTCGGCATTGCCCGGCGTGACCGCAAGTGCGCTTGCGGTCAATGCTGCAATTGCGAACAATTTTACGAGTTTCGACATCGTTGTTCCTCCGATGCCACCCCATCCATTCGAATTATAGCGAAAAAGGCCCCATCCGCTAATCCCACCAGCAGCGCATGCGCGGCACGACCACCGTACCGCTGATCCGATATTCCTTTGCCAACCAGGAGTAGCAATGTCGTTTGGAATTGGGGCCGGGATGGATCGAACGCGGGTAGATCGTGACGCGCGGGCGCGATTTCGCGGCGAATTCGTCGCTGTTGCGGCTGCTCAGGGCGTCCATTGAGAGCCCGCCGGCACCAGATGAACCCGCCGACGCCGGCCTCGCCGCGCCCGCCGTCAGGGCAACCGCCAATGCGCAACACCAAAGGGTTTTTCGGAATTCACCCATAACAGCTCGTCCTGTCACGTGACGGTCGCCCATTCGTGTTGTTCGGTCAACCACTTGGTTAAAACCGCAGTCTCTCCTAGAACGTCGCCATGTCGGGCAGAAAAGACGATCCCCGGATCTGGCGAGGGATGGGCGCCCCATCGCTCGACGAGATCGAAGCTTTGGCAGCATACGCGTATGCCCGACTGCCCGAGCAATTCCGCAATTTGTGTGACGGTCTCGTCATCCGGGTTGAGGATTTTCCGGCCGATGACGTCGTGCAAGCCATGAAGCTTGAGAGCGAATTTGACTTGCTTGGCCTGTTCCAGGGCGTTGGTCTGCCGTTTCAGTCGGAGACCGTGCCGGAGCTGATGCCCAACATGATCTGGCTCTACCGACGCCCGATCCTCGACTACTGGGCCGAGCACGGCGACAGCCTTGGTGCCATCGTGACCCACGTCCTGGTACATGAGATCGGCCACCACTTCGGGCTATCTGATGAGGACATGGCAGCCATCGAACGATCGGCGGATTGAGTGCTTCCGTCGTCACGCGGTTCGCGATAGAAACCCGAGCAATTTCAGGCAAGAGATCAGGCCGGTCATGGAAAAATTTACCACTCTGGAAGGCGTCGCTGCGCCGTTACGGATCATCAATGTCGACACCGACATGGTCATTCCCAAGCAGTACCTCAAAACCATCAAGCGCACCGGGCTGGGCAAGGGCCTGTTCTCGGAGATGCGCTATAAGGACGACGGCAGCGAAAATCCGGATTTCGTTCTGAACAAGCCGGCCTATCGCAAATCCAAGATCCTTGTTGCCGGCGACAATTTCGGCTGCGGCTCGAGTTGCGAGCACGCGCCGTGGGCACTTATGGATTTCGGCATTCGCTGCGTGATTTCGACTTCATTCGGCGACATTTTCTACAACAACTGCTTCAAGAACGGTGTGCTGCCGATCCGCGTGTCTCCGGAAGACCTGGAAAAGCTGTTCGACGATGCCGACCGCGGCGCCAACGCGACGCTCACCGTCGATCTGGAAAAGCAGGAAATCCGCGGACCGGACGGCGGCGTGATTCATTTCGAGATCGACTCGCACCGCAAGCATTGCATGCTCAACGGGCTCGACGACATCGGGCTGACTCAGCAGAAGCAGAGCAAGATCGCGAGCTATGAGGAGAAGGCCACTGTTGCACGCCCGTGGGCGTGAACTCCGCGACCTCCACGCGCGCGCGAATTGTGGCAGCCGCGTAAAGTCCGGGTGTTCAACGTTACAGGCGAACCGCTTCCCAGCGACCGGCACACGCGCCGGCTGTCCCACGGCCACGCCAAACGCCGGTGCCCTCCGAACCTGACAAGCGGCCGGTGCCACTGGCACCCTGATTGCCGGCACTGATATTCACTTTCACCAGACCATCGGGCGCGACGGTCCCGGCCAGCTTGATGAACGTACTGCCGCGATAGATCACTCGACCGTTCGACACGTCCACATTGTAGCTGTAGGTGCGGTCACATGTGCCTTTTTCAGTAATGATTGTCACATTCCAGTTGCCGTCAGTGGTGGCTGCATGGCCTGCGGGCGGATTGCTGGCCATAGCCGCGCCCAGTGCAAAGGTGGCGACCAGCGCCAGTTTTACCGTCCTCATGGCAGTAGCTCCCTGTCAAAAAAAGCGCCATCCCCATCGATGGCTGGTTGAACAGGTAACGGCAGCCGGTTCCCTAATCCGGCAGGCAATTTCAGAATTTTCGACCCCGATTTCGGCCAAAAAGTAGCCCGGCAGGTTTGCAAGGCGCCATGCAACCCGCCGCCGCGCCTCAATAATTTCGACGAGCGCCGTTGCCGGCAATCGCATCGGCAATCGCGACGGTTCGACGCGCCATGTCGGCATGGAGACGCTCGACCATGCGCCCGTCGATCGATACCACGCCCTTGTTCTTGTTTTCCGGCAGGTCGAAGGCGACAATTACCTTGCGCGCCTGCATCACTTCTTCTGCCGATGGCGAGAACGCCTTATTGCAAGGCTCAATCTGGTTGGGATGGATCAACGTCTTGCCGTCGAAGCCGAGTTCGACACCTTGTATGCATTCCATAGCGAAGCCATCGGCATTGCCAAGATCATTGTAGACGCCATCGAGGATGTCGATGCCGTAGATGCGCGCAGCCGCAACGCACATGGTGAGCCACGGCAGCATCGGCGTACGTCCCGGCACCAGCCGCGCGCGGGTATCCTTTGCGAGATCGTTTGTGCCCATGACGAAGCCGGACAGCCGTGACTCGGAATCTTTGGCCTCAGCGGCGATCGACAGAATATTGAAAATGGCGAGCGGAGTTTCGATCATCGCCCATACGCGAGTCTTGTGGTCGGTACCCATATCGAGCAGCCGGCGGCCGATCAGTTCCAGCGTTTCCGCGCTCGAGACTTTCGGCACCAGGATGGCATCGGGCGCGGCATGGGCTGCGGCCGATAGATCCTCGGCGTGCCAGGGCGTGTCGACGCCATTGACGCGAATAAAAACCTCGCGCGTGCCGAAGCCCCCCGCCTTCACCGCCTGTACCACCTGCCCCCGGGCGGTTTCCTTGGCGTCGGGTGCCACCGAATCTTCGAGATCGAGAATAACGCCATCGGCCGGCAATATTTTCGCCTTTTCCAGCGCGCGGGCATTGGAGCCCGGCATGTAGAGCACGCTGCGGCGCGGGCGGATGGTCATCGGGTTGGCCTCCCTTTGTTCGGTCCCAAGCCTATCGTCCGCGCAATCGACATGCCACACCCTGCGCCCATGCGGGTTGCCAGAAACGTTTCGGCCGTGATTGTGTGGGCCCATGGACGGTTTCTCATGAGTGGCGGGCCATGCCGTTTCCCCAGCAATTGATCGACGGCTATCGCGCCTTTCTGATTGGCCGATTGCGTCACGAGCAGGACCGCTATCGCGGCCTGGCCGAAAGCGGACAATCGCCTCAGATCATGGTGATCGGCTGTTGTGATTCGCGCGTCTCGCCGGAGGTCATCTTCGATGCGCGACCCGGCGAGCTGTTCGTCGTGCGCAATGTTGCGAACATCGTGCCGCCTTATGCTCCCGATGAACGCGCACATGGCGTTTCCGCCGCGCTCGAATTCGGAGTCGGCGCACTCAAGGTCAAGCACATCGTGGTGCTCGGCCACGCGCACTGCGGCGGCGTAAAGGCATTCGCCGAGGATACCGAACCGCTCTCGCCCGGTGACTTCATCGGCAACTGGATGAAGCTGATGACGCCAGCCGCCAGGAAACTCGGCCCGCGCGGCACGCTGTCGCCGGCTGAGTATCTCACGCGACTCGAGCAGGCGAATATCGTCAACAGTCTCGAAAATCTGATGACGTTTCCTCGCTTGCGGAAACTGATTGAGCGCGAGCAAATCGCCATCCACGGTGCTTATTTCGGCGTGGCGACCGGTCAGCTCTCGGTGCGAGATCCCGCAACCGGAATCTTTGTACAGGCCGCGGCAGATGACTTTGCGCGACTATTCGAGCAACCCCGATTTTGATCGCCGCGTCCTGCTTCCCGTTAGCGGATCTTAACCCTGATTTCCCGGATTTCCCTTTAATTCCAAAACAACGCGGACAGGCAGGGTTACCGACAATGCGCAGTTCTCGCCTAACGCGATGGTAATTTCCTACGGCTAAAAACAGCTGATATCGATATTGCGGGAACGGTCTGACGGTGTGATGGAAGAGCAGTCGATAATTGCTGAAATTGAAGGCACGTTCGCTTCCGGATCAGCCGAGAAGCAGGCGCAAATTCTGCGTCGGGTTACCGACCTGTTCATGGCCGGCGCCGACGACTATACCGATGAGCACGTCGACCTGTTCGATGGCGTCATTTCCCGCCTAGCCGAAAAGATCGAGACAAAGGCCAAGGCCGAGCTCGCTCATCGCCTGGCCCCATCCGACAACGCGCCGCCAATCACCGTGCGCATGCTGGCCAACGATGACTCGATTGAGGTCGCCGGCCCGATATTGAGTCGCTCGAGCAGACTGACCGACGAAGACCTGCTTGCGATTTCCAGTGGCAACAGCCAGGAGCGGCTGCTCGCAATTTCAAAGCGTCCCACGCTCAGCGAGACGGTGAGCGATGTCCTGGTGACTCACGGCAATCGCGACGTCGTTCTGTCGGTCACGCAAAATGAAGGCGCGCGCTTCTCCGATGCCGGCTATGGCAAGCTGGTCGACAGATCGATCGATGACGAAGTGCTCGCGATCTGCGTATCAATGCGCAAGGATATTCCGCGCGAGCATTTTCACGCCCTCATCTCGAAAGCTTCCGAGGTGGTTTTCGAAAAGCTCGCGGCCAGCAACCCCAATGCGGTGTATGAAGTCCACAGGGTATTGAATGACATCACCGGGCAGGATGCCGCGGTAAAGCCCAAAGCAAAGCGCGACTACCGGGAAGCGGCGGCCCAGTTTGATATCGTCCGGCGCTCGGGCGTTTCCATCGATCCGGTCGTGTGCGAATACGCCAAGAGCGGTAAATTCGAAGAAACGGTTGCCGCACTTTCCGCGCTCTGCCACACGCCGAGCAAGCTCATCGAAAACGTCATGAACGACGCGCGGGCAGAAAACGATTTCGCGCTCATCCTGGCAAAGGCCGCCGGCCTGTCATGGCCGACAGCAAAGGAAATATGCAGCCTGCGACGCAAGGCCTTTCGGTTTTCCCCGCAGGCCATCGAAACGGCACGCCGCAGTTTTGACCGTTTGCAGCTGAAAACAGCCCAGCGTCTGGTCCGCTTTTACAACGAGCGGCACTCGGCGCTATCGGATTTTCAGCAGCTGGCGCAGCATATTCGCGCGCAAGACCGCTCAGTGCCCCAGCTCGGCGGAGCTTCGTAACTTCTGCGATCAACTCGTGTTGGCCGCTGGCGCGACGGCTATGCAGCTTTGCGCTTGGCCTGGATCAGTTTACGGTTGATCAGACACTCGGCAATCTGGATGGCGTTGAGCGCTGCGCCCTTGCGCAGGTTGTCGGACACGACCCACAACGACAAGCCGTTCTCGACGGTGGCGTCCTCGCGAATGCGGCTGATATACGTCGCATCCTCACCGACCGACTCGTACGGTGTGGCGTATCCGCCAGCCTCATGCTTGTCGATCACCAGGCAGCCAGGCGCGTTCCGCAAGATCTCGCGCGCCTCGTCGGCCGAGATCGAATTCTCGAATTCGACATTTACCGCTTCAGAGTGGCCGACAAATACCGGCACGCGCACACATGTGGCGGTGAGTTTGATCTTGGGATCGAGAATCTTCTTGGTCTCGACCATCATCTTCCACTCTTCCCTGGTGTAGCCGTCCTCCATGAAAGTATCGATCTGCGGAATCAGATTGAACGCGATGCGCTTGGGAAACTTCTTCGCTTCCACCTCGTCGAGCGTGAACACCGCCTTGCTCTGCGAGAACAACTCGTCCATTGCGTCCTTGCCGGCGCCCGA
Organism: uncultured Alphaproteobacteria bacterium; assembly: GCA_963828695.1. Taxonomy (GTDB): domain Bacteria; phylum Pseudomonadota; class Alphaproteobacteria; order Rhizobiales; family Xanthobacteraceae; genus Pseudolabrys. The sequence goes on from CAWHFS010000002.1 coordinate 2,745,428, forward strand.
TACAGACTGGTAGGTCGCAACCACCACGCGTCTGATCTTCGCCTTGTCGTGAAGCGGCTTCAGCGCGACCACGAGTTGCGCGGTCGAACAATTCGGATTGGCAATGATGTTCTTCTTGGCGAATCCTGCAGCCGCCTCCGCATTTACTTCAGGCACGATCAGCGGAACGTCCGGGTCCATACGCCAGGCGGACGAATTATCGATCACCACGGCACCGGCCGCCGCGATCTTCGGCGACCATTCCTTCGACACTGCCCCGCCGGCCGACATCAGACAGATGTCGACATCGGAAAAATCGAAATGGTCGAGCGCCTTCACTTTCAGCGTCTTGTCGCCAAACGAGCACTCAACACCCATGCTCTTACGCGAGGCCAGCGCCACCACCTCATCGGCGGGGAAATCGCGCTCGGCCAGAATGGCGAGCATTTCGCGCCCGACATTGCCGGTGGCACCCACCACGGCGACTTTGTAACCCATTGTTAACGCTCCGAAAAACATATCCGGCCGGCTTCGCGCCAGGGCAACCGGATGCAAAGCGCTTCTATGCGAGAAACCGGCCGAAGACAACGGTTAGCCCGCGGACCCGAAAGCATGCACCCGGCCCTGCAATCCTGGCGCGACCAGCTGCCCGCCACCTTTGTGCGCTGGGTCGCCTATCTGGTTGCCGCCGGCCTGATTTCAATGGGGGCCGCGCATGTTCTTCAATCGACGCCGACGATGAATAGCATCACCACGATCCATGATTCAAAATGGACGGATATCGGACGGCCGTTCCCGGCATTCGCACTCTCGATCCCGGAAGCCGCTGACGTGCCCTCGCACTATGCCATTCGCCGCCATGCCGAGGGCGGTGGTCGCAAGGACATCCTGAGGCTGGGCGAGCCGGACAGCGTCGGACCTTATCTGCAGGTCGAGATCTACCGTCCGGGCCATGAGATCGTCGGCTTTGCGGATCCCCGAACGGAAATCGCCGAGGGTACGGTCGCACTTGGGCCGGTTGAGTTGCGGCGCGACAGCGACCCGCTCGCGACAAAATTCGGTCCGCTCACCATTGTCCCGTTTGAAACGTCAAAAGGTACGCCACGGCATTGCCTTGGCTTCGTACGGACCTATGACGATCCGCGTTTGCAGATGTCAGGCTGGTTCTGCCGTGGCGGCGAGCCGATTCAGCGCAGCACGCTGGCCTGCGCGCTCGACCGGTTCACGCTGCTCTCTGCCGGCAGCGAGCCGAAAGTCGCTGCCCTCTTCGCGCAGGCCGAACTGCACCGCAGCTTCTGCGGACAGCGTGATCCGATCCTGGCTGCGACGCCGAAATACCACCTGCTTTGGAAGGCTCTCGAAAAACGGCCGCTGCCGCGCCGCATCGGCCGCTGACGCCGTGGACGCGTAACTGCGGAGCTTCGGCCTGAAGCCTGAGTATTCGAGCCCGCCCTATGGCCAAGGCCCTTTTTGTTAGGGATTCTCAAGGCACAATTGCCCGTGATTGGCACTATTGCGATGCATCAAAGCCCGCTACATTGCATTGTAATAGAATAATTTTAATAAGGACCACCAGTCGAGGAACCCATGCATTTCAAGGTAATTGCCACCGCCATTGCCGCGGCTGCCGTCGGTCTGCTGGTCCTGCCGGCGGACGCGGCACCCAAAAAGAAAAGCAGCGAAATCGTCTATGACTCGCGGGGGCACACAGTGTTTACCAGCCGTGACGAAGACGGGCGCAAGCGCACCCGGATCATCATCCAGAAGCGCTCCTATCTCGACCCGGGCACAGAGGTGCTGCCAGGTGATGAGAACGATCACGACTATGCCTCGCTGCCCGATCAGAAGGCGTCGAGGGTGCTCGACAACACGCCTTTTGGCAGCAACCAGACGGCATTGCCGGGCCCGTTCGACTTGCCGGGCAGGAACAATCCCTGGCTGAGATACTAGGCGGCCAACGCTTCAAGCTCGTCGAGAATTGCCGAGCCCATCTCCGACGTTGAGACGACCGTCGAGCCTTCCGACTTGATGTCGGCTGTGCGCAAACCTTTGGCCAGTGCGGCAGCAATTGCCTGGTCGATCCAGTCCGCCTGCTTGCCGAGATTGAACGAATAGCGCAGTGCCATGCCGAACGACGCGATCATGGCGATCGGATTGGCGATGCCCTTGCCGGCGATATCCGGCGCTGAACCGTGCACCGGTTCATACAGCGCCTTGCGTTTTCTCGTTTTGGGATCGACCTCTCCCAGCGATGCCGACGCCAGCATGCCGAGCGAGCCGGTAAGCATGGAGGCGACGTCGGACAGCATGTCGCCGAACAGATTGTCGGTGACGATCACGTCGAACTGCTTCGGGTTGCGTACCAGCTGCATCCCGCCGGCATCGGCGAGCATGTGCTCGAGCTGCACATCCTTGAATTCGCGCGCGTGAAGCGCCGTCATCACTTCGTTCCACAACACGCCCGATTTCATGACATTGCGCTTTTCCATCGAGGTGACCTTGTTGCGCCGCTTGCGCGCCAGCTCGAAGGCTACACGCCCGATGCGCTCGATCTCGTAGGTATCGTAAACTTGGGTATCAATGGCACGCTTCTGGCCATTGCCGAGATCGGTGATGGTTTTAGGCTCGCCGAAATAAACACCGCCCGTCAGTTCCCGCAAAATCATGATGTCGAGACCTTCGACCAGTTCGCGCTTGAGCGAGGAAGCATCGGCGAGCGCGGGATAGGTCACCGCCGGGCGCAAATTGGCATAGAGGTCGAGATCCTTTCGCAGACGCAACAGGCCCGCTTCAGGCCGCACGTCATAGGGCACCTTGTCCCATTTGGGCCCGCCGACGGCGCCGAAAATGACCGCTTCTGCAGCCTTGGCCTTTTCCATGGTCTCGTCGGTGATGGCGACCCCGTGGGCGTCATAGCAGCAGCCGCCGACCAGGGCTTCCTCAGAGACGAACTTGTCTGGGCCCTTTTTGTTGAAGAAATCGATGACGCGCTTCACTTGCGCCATCACTTCCGGGCCGATGCCGTCACCAGGGAGCAGGAGTATATTATGGGTCGCCATACGCGTTACCTCGCCGTGAAATTGCTGCGCGGATTGCTAAAGCCTCACCGCAAACTTGGCAACCGGGCATTCCCGGGCCGACACTTGCCGGTCAAACCAAATAAGGAACAGCCGTGCCGGAACGCCGTGTCAGGGTCGTGATCGTCGGAGCCGGCTTCGGTGGGCTGGAAGCCGCCAAGGCTTTGCGGCGCGCAAGCGCCGACGTGATCGTCATCGACCGGCAGAACCATCACTGCTTCCAGCCACTGCTTTACCAGGTGGCAACTGCCGCGTTGTCACCGGCGGACATTGCGTGGCCGATCCGCCACATTCTACGCCCGCAGCGCAATGTCACCGTGCTGATGGAAGAAGTCCGCGGCATCGATACGAAGACGAAGTATGTGTCGACGCAATTTGGCGAGATCGCTTACGACTATCTGGTGATCGCCACCGGCGCGATGCACTCCTATTTCGGCCATGATGACTGGTCGGAATTTGCGCCGGGACTGAAACGCATCGAAGACGCCACCCGCATTCGACGCAGCATCCTCATCGCATTCGAGCGGGCGGAGGTGATGCGGAATGAGGACGAGCAACGGCGCTTGTTGACGTTTGTCATTGTCGGCGGCGGCGCGACCGGCGTCGAAATGGCCGGCGCCATCGCAGACGTGGCGCGTCAAACTCTGGCTGCCGATTTCCGCCGCATCGATCCGCGCTCCGCGCGCATCGTGCTGCTCGAGGCAGGCCCGCGGCTGTTGCCCGCCTTTCCGCCCGAACTGGCCGCCTATGCGCTCAATACACTGGCTCGCGGAGGCGTCGAAGTGAAGACCACAACGCCCGTGACCAAATGCGACTCGCGCGGCGTCGACCTCGATGGCGGACGCATCAACGCAGGGACGGTAATCTGGGCTGCCGGCGTCACGGCCTCACCGGCTGCGCGCTGGCTCAGTGTCGAGGGAGATCGCGCCGGCCGGGTATACATCGAACCCGACCTGTCGTTGCCGGGCCATCCTGAAATTTTCGTCATTGGCGACACCGCGGCGATTGCTGACCAAAATGGCAAACCCGTGCCTGGCATCGCGCCTGCCGCAAAACAGATGGGAAAGTATGTCGGCAAGCTAATCACGGCGCGCATCGCGGGCCGCCGGACACCCAAGCCGTTCCGGTACGTGCATCTCGGAGATCTCGCCACCATCGGCCGCCGGGCTGCAGTGGTGAAATTCGGCCGGCTCGAATTGAAGGGTTTCATCGGCTGGCTGTTCTGGAGCGTCGTTCATATTTATTTTTTGATCGGATTGAGAAACCGATTCATCGTCGCGTTCAACTGGTTCTGGGACTATCTCACCTTCCAGCGCGGCGCGCGGCTGATTACCGACGCGGAGACGCCGGCAAGAAAGTAAAATCTCCAGAACTCGCCGCGAAGCTGGCGTTCGGCCGACGGATTTGTGAAAATGTCCAGCCGGACAAAATGTGCCGAAGGAGTACCCGCGTGAGCGAGCCGTCGTCCAAGACCAATCCCGGCAATTTCTTCGAGGATTTCCGGCTTGGTCAGCAGATCCGCCATGCCACTCCGCGCACCGTTACGGTCGGCGACCTCGCGCTTTACCATGGCCTCTTCGGCCCGCGGTTTGCCGTTCATTCTTCCGATGTTTTTGCGAGTGCGATCGGCTATCCGCGCTCTCCGCTCGATGACCTTCTTGTATTCCACATGGTGTTCGGCAAGACGGTTCCCGACATTTCGCTCAATGCCGTCGCCAATCTCGGCTATGCCGATTGCCGCTTCTTGAAAGCCGTCTATCCGGGCGACACCCTCAACGCCGTGTCCGAGGTGATCGGGTTGAAGGAAAACTCCAACCGCAAGACCGGCATTGTCTATGTGCGTTCCCGCGGTTTCGACCAGAACGGCAGCTCTGTGCTCGAATATGTGCGCTGGGTCATGGTACGCAAGCGCGACGAGGTAGCGCAGGCGCCGGGCGAAAAAGTGCCCGAATTGCCAAGGAGCGTAGCAGCTTCGCAGCTGGGCGTCGCCTGCCCTCTCATCAATGCGAAGAGCTACGACACCGTACTTTCGGGCAGCCCGCACCGCTTCGGCGACTACAAGGCCGGCGAAAAGATCGACCATGTGGATGGGATTACTGTCGAAGAAGCGGAACACATGATCGCGACGCGGCTCTATCAGAACACCGCACGGATTCATTTCAATCAGTTTGCCGAAAGCAAGGGACGCTTTGGCCGGAGGCTGATTTACGGTGGCCACGCCATATCGCTGGCCCGTTCGCTAACGTTCAATGGCCTTGGTAACGCGTTCCATGTGGCTGCGATCAATGGCGGTCGTCACGTAGCGCCGCTGTTTGCAGGGCTCACGGTCTTCGCCTGGTCGGAAGTTCTGGAGATCGCCGAATTGCCCGGCCGCAAGGACGTCGGCGCACTTCGACTGCGCACCATTGCAACCAAGGATCGGCCGTGCCCAGATTTCCCGTTCAAGAGCGGAGACGACTACGATCCGTCGGTGATCCTCGATCTGGATTATTGGGTGTTGCTGCCGCGCTAGACGCTCGCCCGCAGATGGTCCACAAGCTGCCGCGCATATGGCGGCAACGTTTCGACGTCACGTACACAGATCGATAGTTCGCGCAGTGCCCAGGGATCGGTGAGGCGAACGGCGCTGATTGCCATATTTCGTTCGGTCCGCTTGACGGTGGTCTCGGGAACGATGCCGACGCCGACATTGCATTCAACCAGACGGCATATGGCATCGAAGCTGCGCAATTGAACGCGCAGCCGCAGTGGGTGACCCACGCGATTTGCCTTGTCGGCGAGGAAACGCTGGATTGCGCTGGCGCGATCCAATCCAACCATGTCGTAATCAAGCACTTCGGCAAAGCCGATGCGCGAGCGGGCCGCGAGCTCATGATTGCGCGCAACCACCAGCACGAAGCGGTCGCTGCGGAACGGAAACGTATGCAAGCCGCCGTAGTCGACGGTGCCGGCGACAATGCCGATATCACCGGTGCCATCCGCGATCAGTCCAACGATTTCATCGGACAGCCGCTCTTCGAGATCGACGCTGATGTCGGGATAGGCAGTGAGGAACGAACTCAGGGTCTCGGGCAGGAATTCGGTAAGCGCATTGGTATTCGACAGCACACGCACCTGGCCGGCGAGCCCGCGCGCATAGGGGCTCAAATCCTCCTGCATGCGCTCCGATTGAGCCAGGATACCGCGTGCGTGTTGCAGCAGCGTGCGGCCGGCCTGTGTCGGCGTCACGCCGGCGCGGCCGCGTACCAGGAGCTCGGTGCCGAATGCCAATTCCATCTTGCGGATGCGCGTCGAGGCAGCGGCCAGCGCCAGGTTCGCCCGTGCCGCGCCATGGGTGATGCTGCCCGCCTCGACGATGTGGCGGAACAGATTGAGGTCGGTGAAGTCGAAGCGCATGGGTCGGGCTACCTTCTTATTTTACGAAGGCAGGCTACGCAAAATGCATATTGCACTGGGATATTGAACGGTTCAAGCTTCGCGTTTGATAAAGTAGCGGGTTGTGGTTGCCGGTCAAGCCTGAACTCGCCAGCCGGTGTCGCGAGTGACCACCAACATGCCGCCCGATCCCGTCCTGCGATAGGCACCGGCCGGAACCGTCAAGTCGACCAAACTGCGGATTTCAGCGTCCTGGAGAATGACGATGGCCGAATTTGAGGCGGGAGCAACGACAGGACCGCAACATTCGCGTCCGCTCTCTCCGCATCTGCAAGTCTACCGGCCGACGCTGACGATGATGATGTCGATCGTGCATCGCATGAGCGGCGCCGCATTGTATTTCGGCATGCTGCTGCTGGCCTGGTGGCTGATTGCTGCTGCCTCGGGCCCAAATGCCTACGCCAATGTCGAATGGTTCATGAGCAGCCTGATCGGGCGCCTGATTTTATTCGGCTACACCTGGGCGTTGCTCCATCATTTGCTCGGTGGCGTTCGCCACCTGATATGGGACACGATTCACGGACTCGAGGCACCCGAGCGTGAAATGCTTACACTCGCGTCACTTGTCGGCTCCATTATTTTCACGCTTCTTCTCTGGATTGTCGGCTACCTCGCCATGGGAGGGCCACGATGAAGGGGGCGCAGCAAATGCGCACGCCGATGCGCCGCGTCCGCGGGCTCGGTGCCGCACATACGGGCACCGGACATTTCTGGCATCAGCGTATCACTTCAGTCGCGGGGATTCCGCTGACAATCGCTCTGTTGGTGATTGTGGTTTCGCTGCTTGGACGAAGCCATGCGGCGGTGGTGCAAATTCTCGGATCGCCGATCGTCGCCATCACCATGCTGTTGTTCATCATCAACATCACCTATCACATGTGGATTGGCATGCAGGAGATAATCCTCGACTACGTGCAGGAGGAAAAACTCAAATTCTTGAGCTTGATGGCTAACACCTTCTTCGTCTTTGCCGTGGGCTTCGCCTGCGCTTTCGCCGTTCTCAAGATTTCGTTCGGGGTCTAGTCATGGCAACGAATGGAAAAGCCAAAAGCGCACCTGCGGTCAATGGCAAGGCGTATCCGATCGAGGACCACAGTTACGATGTGGTCGTAATCGGGGCCGGCGGCTCGGGCCTGCGTGCTGTGGTCGGCTGCGGCGAGGCGGGCTTGCGCACAGCCTGTATCAGCAAGGTATTTCCGACCCGCTCACACACAGTGTCCGCACAGGGAGGCATCGCCGCCGCCCTTGGTAACATGGGCGAGGATGACTGGCGCTGGCACATGTACGACACCGTCAAGGGCGCCGACTGGCTCGGCGACCAGGACGCCATCGAATATCTCTGCCGGAACGCGCCTGACGCGGTTTACGAACTCGAGCATTGGGGTCTGCCATTCTCCCGCCGCGAGGACGGCCGTATTTATCAGCGCCCGTTCGGCGGCATGACCACCCATTACGGCAAGGGCACCGCTCAGCGCACCTGCGCCGCCGCCGACCGCACCGGCCATGCGATGCTGCACACCATGTATGGCCAGGCCCTCCGGCATTCGGCCGAGTTCTACATTGAATATTTCGCTATCGACCTGATCATGGACGACGAAGGCCGGTGCCGCGGTGTGATCGCGCTCAATCTCGATGACGGCACAATCCATCGCTTCAGCGCCAACATGGTTATCGTGGCTACCGGCGGCTACGGGCGCGCTTATTTTTCCTGCACGTCGGCGCATATTTGTACCGGGGACGGCAACGCCATGGTGCTGCGCGCAGGTCTCCCGCTCCAGGACATGGAATTCGTGCAGTTCCACCCCACCGGGATTTACGGCGCAGGCTGCCTGATCACGGAGGGGTCACGCGGCGAAGGCGGCTATCTGGTCAATTCGGAAGGCGAGCGTTTCATGGAGCGCTACGCGCCGTCTGCGAAGGATCTGGCATCGCGCGACGTCGTGTCTCGCGCCATGACCATCGAAATCCGCGAAGGTCGCGGCGTTGGCAAGAACAAGGATCATTTGTTCCTGCATCTGGATCATCTCGATCCCGCCGTCCTGCATGAGCGGCTGCCGGGCATCGCCGATCTGGCCCGCATCTTTGCTGGCGTAGATATCTCTCGTGAACCGATACCGGTGCTGCCGACCGTGCACTACAACATGGGCGGCATCGCCACGAATTATCACGGCGAAGCGCTGACCAAGAAAAGCGGCAATGCAGACACCGTGATTCCGGGCCTGATGGCTCTCGGCGAAGCGGCTTGCGTATCGGTGCATGGCGCCAATCGGCTGGGCTCGAATTCGTTGATCGATCTTGTCGTGTTCGGCCGCGCTGCTGCCCACCGTTGCGCGGAGCTGTTGACGTCCGGCGACAAGCATCCGGATTTGCCAAAGCATTCAGCAGAGCGCGCCTTGTCGCGGCTCGACAAGCTTCGCCACGCTTCAGGCGCTACGCCGACCGCACAATTGCGGCTCAACATGCAAAAGGTGATGCAGACGAATTGCGCGGTGTTCCGTACCGGCGAGGTGCTGGATGAAGGCCATAAGCTGATCCACGACGTGCACGCCGGTATGAATGACCTGCATGTCACCGACCGCTCGTTGATCTGGAATTCAGATCTGATCGAGACGCTGGAACTGGATAATTTGATTGCGCAGGCGGTCGTCACCATGGATTCGGCGAAGAACCGCACCGAAAGCCGAGGCGCGCACGCGCGAGAGGATTTCCCCGAACGCGACGACAAAAACTGGATGAAACACACGCTTGCGTGGATGGACGACAAGGGCAAGGTGAAGATCGACTATCGCCCGGTACACACGTTCACGCTTACCAACGATATCGCCTATATCGAGCCCAAGGCCCGCGTCTACTGACGCGGCGCGCCAAAACGGACAAACCGCGGACTGCCGCCATGGTCGAATTCACGCTGCCGAAGAATTCCAAGATCACGCAAGGTCAAACATGGCCGCGCGTGCCCCGGGCCGCGGACGAAACCGAATTCCGAATCTATCGCTGGAGCCCCGATGATGACGCCAATCCGCGCATCGATACATACTATGTCGACCGGTCCGACTGCGGGCCAATGGTTCTCGATGCGCTGATCTGGATCAAGAACAACATCGATCCGACTCTCACCTTCCGGCGTTCCTGCCGCGAGGGGGTGTGCGGCTCCTGCGCCATGAACATCGACGGCACCAACACGCTTGCCTGCACCAAAGCCATTGACGATTCCAAAGAGCCTGTGCGGATCTATCCGCTGCCGCATCAGCCTGTGATCAAAGACCTTGTGCCGGATCTGAAGAATTTCTATGCGCAATACGCTTCGATCGAGCCTTGGCTCAAGACCGTTACGCCGGCGCCCGAAAAGGAATGGAAGCAGAGCCACGAAGACCGCGCCAAACTCGACGGCATGTATGAATGCATCCTGTGCGCGTGCTGCTCAACCTCGTGTCCGAGCTATTGGTGGAACTCGGACCGCTATCTTGGGCCCGCCGCACTGCTGCAGGCAAACCGCTGGGTGAAGGACAGCCGCGACGAGACGACCGGCGACCGGCTCGATAATCTCGAGGACCCGTTCCGACTCTACCGCTGCCACACGATCCTGAACTGCTCCAAGGCCTGTCCGAAGGGTCTCAATCCGGCGAAGGAGATCGCCGAATTGAAAAAGGCGATGGTGGACCGGCAAGTTTGACGCCGGCCAGAGCCGCCAATACCGACGGCATCGGGCCGTGCCCACTGCCAAATGCGGCGCGACCCAACCGTGGGCATAGCCAAGACAATCAGCACCACAATCATCCCCAGTTCCGTCCTTAGACGGACACATGTACGACAAAAGTCACCGATCATGTGTTGGTCCCTTAAATGCAAGCGCCATGGTATGGCGTGCTCGAATTCGGACGAGGAAAGGCCCTGCAATGAAGCTCAAATTGCTCTTGGTCATCGGCGCGGTCGCCCCGAGTTTCGCCATCTTTGCAACCGGCGCCGCGGCTGAAAGCCGTGCCAATCTGGTGATCGCGCAGGCGCCGCCACCGGCGATCGACAAGGACAAGGAAAAAGACAAGGTCAGGCATCCGCCCGCAGGAAGACAGCCTGGGCAAAAGCCTGCCTTGCAGCAACAGCAATTGCAGAAGCCGGCGCAACAGCAGCAACTGCAGAAACCGGTCCAGCAACAGCCACTGCAGAAGCCGGCCCAGCAGCAGCCACCACAAAAGCCGGTACCACCGCAGCAGCTCCAGAAACCGGCGCAGCAGCCGCAGCTGCAAAAGCCGGTCCAGCAACAGCTGCAACAACTCCAAAAGCCGGCGCAGCAACAACCGCTGCAGAAGCCGGCCCAGCAGCAGCCCCTGCAAAAGCCAGTACAACAGCAACAGCTGCAGAAACCGGCACGGCAGCAGCAGCAATTGCAAAAACCGGTTCAGCAAGACATCAAGAAGCTGCCGGCGGCACCGCAACAATCAGGCTCTGCAGGTCCTCAGGCCGTATCGCCTGGTCCCAAGCGGCTGGACCAGGTGCGCGACGAGCGGCGAGAAATCAGAGAAGGCAATCGCCTCGTGATTCAAGAGCCAGGTCGCACGATCATTCGCGAGGGCAGCCACACGATTATTCGGCACGACGAGATCAATCGATTCCGCGTGGGCGCTCGTGACATTCATGTAACGCGTCGCGGTGGCGACACGGAAACGATCATCACCCGGCCGGATGGATCACGGATCATCTCGATCGTCGATTCCGACGGCCGCCTGTTACGACGCGTGCGGCGTTTGCCGGACGGCCGGGAAATCGTACTGATTGACAACCGATACGTCGGCCGGCCGAACGGGTTCAGCTTCCTGGTGAATTTGCCGCCACCGGTAATTCGCATTCCGCGCGATCGATACATCGTCGAAGCCGATCGGGCCGACCGCGCACTTCTTTATGAGACCCTGATCGCGCCGCCTATCATGCACATCGATCGTCGCTATACGCTGGATGAAATCCGCTACTCGCATGCACTGCGCGAACGGATGCGGCGGATTGATCTTGATACCATCACCTTCGATACCGGCTCGTGGGATGTAACGCCTGATCAGGCGCGACTGCTCGAACTGATTGCCGATGCATTGGCCCGGGCCATCAGGAATAACCCGAATGCAGTCTTCCTGATCGAGGGACATACCGACGCGATCGGGTCGCTTGAGGACAACATCTCGTTGTCCGATCGCCGCGCCGAAGCGGTCGCAGAGGTCTTGACCCAGGAGTTCGGCATTCCGCCGGAAAATCTGACCACGCAGGGTTACGGCGAACAATACCTCAAGATCCCGACGCAGGGGCCGGAGCGGCGTAACCGCAGGGTCACGATCCTCAACATCAGATCCCTGTTGGTGGGACAGAACTAGCCAGAGGACTGCGGCGCGCCGCGAAAACGGTGCGCCGCAGCACATATGCTGGGGCGTCCCAAGTGAATTCCTGAAGCTGGATTGCGGGCGGCCGCATTGCTAGCCTTGGCGTTATGGACGAGCCGGCGCTCAGTTTCGACAGCGTGACGCTTTCTCCGCAAAAGGAGATCGTGCGCCTCTTCTACAAAGAATTGTGGGACCACGCTGACAAGAGCCTGATCCCGAAAATCTTCCATACCGATTTCACCTTTCGTGGCTCGCTTGGGCCGACGCTGGTCGGCCACAGCGAGTTCGCCGGCTATGTCGACTGGGTAACCGGAGCGTTCGGTCGGTACACCACTGACATTCTCGCCATAATCGAGGAAGGTAACCGGGTCAGTGGCAAGATGCGTTTCCACGGCTTTCACCGCAAAGACCTGTTCGACGTGGCGCCCTCAGGGCGCCACGTCTGGTGGATCGGCATGCCGATTTTTACCTTCGAGGGGTCCAAGGTGCGTGACCTGTACGTACTCGGCGATATTCACAGCCTGATCGGACGGCTAAAAGGATAATCGCGCATAGATTGTCTCTTATTTCGATACAACTTATACTTGATTCTCCGGTTTCTCCGGCGCAAAATTGGCGCACAGGAGTTGTTGGTGCGTGCAGGTCGCCGGTTATTCGTAGTTTCAAGCGTGTGGTTGTGTACAGGCTGCGCCGGGCCGGCAAGCGACCTTCCCCGGCTTCCCGCAGCCGAAGTCGCCGCCGAACAACGCCGGCAGCAGATCGCCCAGATGCGCGACTACTACGCGCAACTCGCTCGCATCGACAATGTCGCCTTCCGTATGAGGGTCGCCAACCGCGAATATTGCCGGAACGTGTCAGCGCAGATCGGCCTGCATGCGGTCACGGTACGAAGCTTGCCGGGCAGGTACCGGTCCTACTCGCATGAAGCGCTCGGCGTCAGTCGAACCAAAGCGACCGCGATCTCGGTCGCCGACGGATCACCGGCAATGGCCGCAGGCATCAAGCCTGGCGACCAAATTCTCGCCCTCAACAACCAGCCAGCGCCGCCGACCAGGACGGCGGCTTGGATCGGCCGCCACCTGAAGCAAAATGGCGAGGCGCCGATACAGATCATGGTGCGGCGTGATGGCGCCGATATTCTGCGCGCCGTCAACCCGGTCATGGCCTGCGCAATCCCCGTTACCCTCGAAACCAACCCGGAGCCCGGCGCTTTCTCCACCCGAGACAAGATCGTGGTGCAAACGGGCGTCCTGCGGCTAGCGCGCAGTGACGCGGATCTTGCGATCATCATCGGCCACGAACTTGCGCACGTGAACATGGGCCACTACCGGAAGAAGCTGCAAAATCTGCTGCTCGGAGCAGCCGCCGGCATCGTTGTGGACGGCGGTTTCTTGCTTGGCTCAATCGATACCCGGGGCACGTTCATGAAGCATTTCGCTTCCGCCGGAAGTTCTGCATTCAGTGTGAAATTCGAACGCGAAGCCGATTATGTGGGTGCGTATTACGCGGCGCGCGCAGGTTACGATATTTCCGGCACCGAGGCCGTCTGGAGGCAAATGGCGCTGGAAGACCCTGGCGCCATCCGGCTTGCCACGACGCACCCGACGTTGCCTGCCCGGTTCGTTCAAATGAAAAAAGTGATCGCCGAGATCGCCGACAAAAAACGCCACCATCAACCGCTGGTGCCGGAACTAACGGCAATGCAGACCAGCGATCAACGCTCCAAGCTGCGCGAGAACGATTATTAGCTAGACACATTTCTTGGCACGACAAAGCGTCTCCAGTTCCGGAAACGGTTTATATGCAGCCTTGCTGCATTGCTCGTTGCTCGGCTCGACCAGTTGGTTGAGGCGGCCGGCGTAGAAAAACGCGATGCGGTCCTTGCTGCCCGCATATTGTTGCCGAAAATTTCTGGCATTGTAGCGTACACAGACAGTATAGCGCTGGTCCCTGCCACCCGGGCTGAGCACCGGATCGCTGATATACGCGTCACGGATATTCACCGGGTCATCGAGCGTCGTCGATAGCGTATCCAGGATTTCCTGCTTGTATCCGGTCGGAAACAGGTTGGGGTCTTCGGGCGGGGGCTTATTGCTGCTCGACGTGCAGGCTGCCAATACCGCGCCAAGTGCGCATAGCGATGCCAATTTTGATGCGTTCCGACCCATCGGACGCCTCCCCGCCGCCTTGATCATTCGAGCTTGAGTTTTTTCCGCCGCTGGCCGAGCGTTCGCAGACGCAGCGCATTGAGCTTGATGAAGCCCTCGGCATCGCGGTGGTCGTAGGCGACCGCGCCTTCCTCGAAGGTGACCAATTCCTGATCGTAGAGCGAATATTTGCTTTCGCGGCCGACAACGATGGCATTGCCCTTGTAGAGCTTGAGCTTGACCCGACCGGTGACGAACTCCTGGCTTTTGTCGATTGCGGCCTGCAGCATCTCGCGTTCGGGCGCGAACCAAAAACCGTAATAGACCAGCTCGGCGTATTTCGGCATCAGCTCTTCTTTTAGATGTGCGGCGCCGCGATCGAGAGCAATACTTTCGATTCCCCGGTGGGCCGCAAGCAGGATGGTGCCACCCGGCGTTTCGTACATGCCGCGCGATTTCATGCCGACAAAACGGTTCTCCACCAGGTCGAGCCGGCCGATGCCGTTGGCTTTTCCCAACTCGTTGAGCGCCTTGAGCAATGTTGCCGGCGACATCTTCTTGCCGTCGATTGCGACCGCATCGCCGCGCTCGAAATCGATCGCAATGTAAGTCGCCTTGTCAGGCGCCTTTTCAGGGTCGACGGTGCGCGAATAGACGTAGTCGGGCACTTCCTGCGCCGGATCCTCCAGCACTTTGCCTTCCGAACTCGCGTGCAGCAGGTTGGCATCGACCGAAAATGGCGCATCGCCGCGTTTGTCCTTGGCGATCGGGATCTGATGTTTTTCGGCGAATTCGATCAGCTTGGTTCGCGAGGTCAGATCCCATTCCCGCCACGGAGCTATCACGGTCACGTCAGGCTTCAACGCGTAGTACGCGAGCTCAAAGCGCACTTGGTCATTGCCCTTGCCGGTGGCGCCGTGGGCGACCGCGTCGGCGCCGACTTTCTCAGCGATCTCGATCTGCTTCTTGGCAATCAGCGGGCGCGCGATGGAGGTGCCGAGTAAATATTGTCCTTCGTACAGCGCATTCGCCCGGAACATCGGGAACACATACTCGCGCACGAACTCCTCTCGCAGATCCTCGACGAAGATATTTTCCGGCTTGATGCCGAGCAGGATCGCTTTTTCCCGCGCAAGCTCAAGTTCCTCACCCTGCCCGAGATCGGCGGTGAAGGTCACCACTTCACAGCCATAGGTCGTCTGCAACCACTTCAGAATGATCGACGTATCGAGACCACCCGAATAGGCGAGCACGACCTTCTTGACGCTCTTTTTCGTCGCACCTTTCGACATCAGTCTTGCTCCGCCATTGCCGGACTTGATCCGTGTCAGGCCCGGCAATCCATGTTCAGGAAAGCGCGCGGACTATAGGGCGAATGCCCGCTCGCGCAAGCGCAGGAATGCGCGCCACTTCGGACCCCGTTGAAGTCTCAAAATACAATAAATTCAGGCACAACCTAGCACGATTGGCTGTGCAGGTGGCAATTCCACCGCTGCCGAACTAGCGTAACTTGCGTACGTCCCAAAGCTTCAGTTTGGTCACCACCACTTATCTCGAATGATCGGCATCCTGAAACGGCTATTGCTCGTAGCCTTGCTGCTGACGCCGGGCTGCGCGCGGGCACATGAGATCGGGACCACGACCGTCCGCCTCACGTTGCATTCGAACCACAATTGGGTTGCTCTCATCACGACGGCGCCGCAGACGCTTGTAAACAAGCTTGAGCTGGAAGCTGGCCAGCCGCCGAGCAGCGGCCTCACCGCCGAGGCACTGCGCACCAAACTCGAGGCGTTTCGTGAAGTGATTGCCCGTCACATCGAGGTGCGCTTCGACCGCCGTATTTCTCCGGCAGCGGTCTTCATCGCCGAAATCGAAGTGATGCCCGACGCGGTACGTCCGGACTTTGTGGTCCTGCGCGCGACCGGAGCGATCCCCGAGAAGGCGAAAACCGTCAGCTGGCGTTACGATCTGATCCTCGCCACTTACGCGCTGCTTCTTGCCGACGGCGACGACGCCAAGCCGCAGACGCACTGGCTCCAGGGCGACATCGCCAGTCGGACTTTTCCGATCGCAATCAACGTCAAGCCGCCGACGAGCTTTCAGATCGCCGCGCAATATCTGAAGCTTGGATTTCTGCACATCGTACCCGATGGATTTGATCATATTCTGTTTGTGCTCGGCATTTTCCTGCTGACGACCAATCTACGGGCAATCCTGATTCAGGTCACAGCTTTCACGGTCGCCCATTCGGTGACGCTTGGCCTCTCGATGTACGGCATCGTCTCGCTTCCTTCGCGCATCGTTGAGCCACTGATTGCGCTCTCGGTTGCCTATGTGGGAATCGAAAATATCGCTACCTCGAAGCTGACGCCCTGGCGACCGGCCGTAGTGTTCGGCTTCGGCCTGTTGCATGGGATGGGATTTGCCGGCGTGCTGACCGAGCTTCAATTGCCACGTGCCGAAATCATTCCGGCCCTGATCAGCTTCAATATCGGCATCGAACTGGCGCAGCTTGCAGTCATCGGCGTAGCGTATTTCGCCGTGGCAGCGTGGTGTCGCAACAAATGGTGGTACCGGCCGCGGATCGTAATTCCAGCCTCCGCCGCTATCGCCGTGACCGGACTGCTCTGGACCGTGCAGCGCGCTGCCGGACTATGATACTTCAAGGCCGGGCGACAGCGCTTCAATCGGTAACGTCCTCATACACATCCATATCGGCGCTGCCGGCGAGCATTGTGCGCCAGCCCTGCAGGAATGTACGGACCATTGGGTCGCTTGCCACCTGGTGGCGGTTGAGCTCGAGCGCGGCGTGGGATTCGTATTCAATTTCAATAAGAAGCTGCACCGGATCGTCGACATTCTGCAGCACGCGAAAGTGCCCGGTGCCGAGCGTCCGGTAGAACGGCGCGGCGTTGCGAATGAGAGCAAGCGCCTGCCCTGCATCACCCACGGCCCGCGCCTTGATATGCAGCACTCGTCTGACTTTGTCCTCAGGCTCCGCCACAGGCCCCTCCTCTTTCGAATCGGCGCAACTTTAGCATCGCGTAAGGCGGCGCCGGACATCACGTTTTTGGCTTCCGCCCGCCGCTGAACAGCCCGGTGACAAAATCGTACCCGGGCATCGCAATACGCTCGATGGCGCGCTCGACGCCTTCGTCGGCGAGACGCGTGCGGGGCCAGCAGTAGATCAGCCCATGCACAATCCAGATGATCAAATACGTGAACAGACCGGCAAACACGACATCGGTCACGAAATGTGCACCCGCCATGACGCGGACCACCGCCATGCCGGTGCCAAGCGCAAGAGCTGCGCCATAGGCAAGCGCGCGCCATTGCGGCGGCGCCAGCGCTGCCGGCGCAATCGTCCAGTACGCACCGGCGACGTCGCCTGACACGAAGGAGCAATTTGCACGACAGTCTCCGCGCGGATCCCACCAAGCCACAAAATGCTGGGTACCGCCAAATTGCAAGACATCGATCGGGCGCGGGCGGCCCCAATGATCCTTAAGCAGAACGTTAACCAGGAGCCCGGGTGCCAATGCCAGCGTTGCAATCAGAAATACGATCGCGCGACCTGACATCCAAAGTTTGCGTTTCGGCAGGATCAGTTTGGTCACGAGGGCGACGACCGCCGGCGCGACCAGAATGGCGCCGATCCAGAGGCCGATGTTGCGCGCCAGCATCAACGGCGGATAGAGGCGCAAGGCGAACATATTGTGATTGGCGTCTGTATTTTCATAAAAGGCGCGCGCGACGCGGAGGTCGAGGTCTGGATAAAATCCGAATGCCAGGCCGACAACAAGGGCAAAACCAAGCGCAACGATCAATCCGGTTCGATTCATGCGCTGCGGTCTAGCCGAGCGCCGCGGCGAAGGGAAGTCAGGCTTCGCGCCAACGGCCGGCATTGCGGCCGGCAATCAGCCAATAGGCCATGCCGAAAACCGCGCCGGCGGCAGCAGCAATCTCAATATCATGCGAAAGGGGCACCTCACGCGAGACGCCCGTTTGCGGACGGTCGATCAATTCTTCATAGGACGGCCGCGAGAAAGTGGCGCTGTAAAAGACCAACGCCATCATCGCTGCTCCCGCAGCCACATTGGCCAGCAGGGAACGGATTTTGAAAATCTCGGCGATCACGATCAGAACCGCGGTCGGCAGCATGACCAGCCTGCCGGCGAAGGCAGATGCAAAGAACGCCGTGACCCAAAAAAAGAACCGCTCTCCGATGTCGCCCGAAACGCTATGCCACTGCGGCCCATATATGCCCATGGCAATGGCAATACCGGCGGCAATGCTGGCAAGCAGGACGGCGAAGAAGATGACGATGATCCGGCCAAGAATTCGCATGCTTCAGTCTGTCATCGCCATGGCGCGCAACGCCATGCGTTCGCGCACCGAAAGCTTCTCGGTCGCGCTCTTGAGCTGACCGCAGGCAGCCAGAATGTCGCGACCGCGCGGCGTGCGCACCGGCGAAGCGTAGCCTGCGTCGAAGACCACCTGCGAGAATTTCTCGATCTGCTCCCATTCGGAACATTCATAGCGGCTGCCCGGCCATGGATTGAACGGAATAAGATTGATCTTGGCAGGGATGCCCTTGAGCAGCCGCACCAGCGCCTTGGCGTCGCCAATGGAGTCGTTGATGCCCTTGAGCATGACGTATTCGAAAGTGATGCGCTTGGCGTTGGAGACGCCCGGATAGTTACGGCACGCATCGAGCAACTCGCGGATCGGATATTTGCGATTGAGCGGCACCAATTCGTTGCGCAACTCGTCGCGCACCGCGTGCAACGACAGCGCCAGCATGCAGCCGATCTCGGCGCCCGTGCGCGCAATATAAGGGACCACTCCCGAAGTGGAGAGGGTGATGCGCCGCTTGGAGATCGCGATGCCTTCGCCATCCGCCACGATCAACAACGCGTCGCGCACCGCCTCGAAATTATAGAGCGGCTCGCCCATGCCCATCATCACGATATTGGTCACGCAACGGTCGCCCGATGGAATAACTCCGTCGGTCGGCCTTGTCGCGCCCGGCCAATCACCCAACCGATCGCGTGCCATCATTACTTGTCCGACGATTTCGCCGGCGGTGAGGTTGCGTACGAGGCGTTGGGTGCCGGTGTTGCAGAAGGTGCAGTTCAGGGTGCAGCCGACCTGGCTGGAGACACACAGCGTGCCGCGTTCGGTGTCGGGGATGTAGACGCATTCGACGTCGTGCGGCAGGCCGCTCTCGGGATCACCCGGCAGCCGCAACAGCCACTTGCGCGTGCCGTCGACCGATATCTGCTCGGCCATGACCTCGGGCCGGGCCAGCGTAAATCGCGCAGAAAGCTGCGCGCGCAATTCCTTCGCCACGCTGGTCATGCGGTCGAAATCGGTCACGCCGCGAAAATAGATCCAGTGCCAGATCTGCTGCACGCGCATCTTGCGCTGCGGCTCCGCCACGCCGAGCGCGCCAAGCGCATCGGCCAGTTCGCTCCGCGACATGCCGATCAATGACGGCCTGGCCGGCGCGACATAGCGCTCGAGCGGCACCTTCTCGACGAAGGGCGCCGCCGAGGCCGGTGCAATGTCTGCGGTCGTTGTCATAGGGTCACGTCGTCATGGCGATGACGACAATATAGGGCGGAGGCACCCTACTTGCACTCCTCCGCCACCTTGTCGAGCGCGTCGGAAATGCCCTTGAGCGAGTAGGTATCGGTGGTCTTGGTGCCGTGCGTGGACACGCTTTTGATCACCAAATCGGAGCCCTTGCGCATGACATCGACCATCTGCGCCTCCTCCGCGGCGTTCTTGACCCAGGCGCCGTCGTTCTGGGTGTACATCACGTAAGTTGCCGATCCGACCACCGCGGAAGCATCGACGCCCGGCTTCTGCGGATAGCCGACGATCACCGAAACCTCGTTCTTGACCTTCTCGGTGGGCCGCGTCGAGACGAAGGCATAGGATGGATCGCGATTGCGTCCGGGCGGATCGGTCACCGCGGAGGTCGGTTTCGACAAGGCGAAGCAGACCTTCTTGCCGCCCGGAGCCGCCTTATAGGCGCCCCAATCGCCGAATTGGCCGAGCAGCACGGCCTGCTCGGTGGGCCCGGGTTTCGCCGGTTTCTTCTGCTGTCCCCATGCCGCCGTGCAGAAAATAACGGCGCCGGCAGTGAGGAATGCGATCGCCGGACCTTGCCAGTGCGTCTTCGTCATCGGGCCCTACCGGTTGTTTCGAGCAACGGCATCCGCGCCGACACCCATCATGAAATACCGAACACGGATAACCCCGAATCCGGATGAAGAATCGCTGGATATTAGCGCATTAAAAGCGAAAATCGACAATGTGAAGGCGGCAATCCGCCGCTCCCCGCGCGAAGACCGCAAACCCTTGACCGAGACACCATGAAAGCCCTGCTCTGCACCCGATACGGCACACCGGATGATCTCGAACTGGCCGACATAGACGATCCGAAGCCTGGGCCGGGCGAAGCCGTGGTGCGCATCGAAGCCGCGGCGTTGAATTTCTTCGATACCCTGATCATCGCCGGAAAATACCAGTACAAGCCGGAAATGCCGTTCTCGCCGGCGGCGGAATTCTCCGGCACTGTGGAAAGCCTCGCTGCCGACGTGGGTTCCTTCAGCATCGGCGACCGCGTGGTCGGCTATTCCACCCACGGCGCCGCACGAGAGCGCATTGCGATCTCCGGCGAGAGGCTGGTGAAGATCCCGGTCGATCTCGACTTCGATCGCGCCGCCGGCCTGTGCATAACCTACGGCACGACGCTGCATGCACTCAAGGATCGCGCCCGATTGAAACCGGGAGAAACGCTGGCCGTGCTCGGCGCCTCCGGCGGTGTGGGCCTGGCGGCAATCGAGCTCGGCAAGCTGATGGGCGCGCGCGTGATCGCCTGCGCCTCGTCGCCGGAAAAAATCGCCTTCGCGAAGCAGCACGGCGCTGATGACGGTATCGATTACACCAGGGAAGATCTGAAAGACGCGCTGCGGCAGCTGACGCAGAACCGCGGCGCCGACGTGATCTACGATCCGGTCGGCGGTTCGTTTTCGGAAAGTGCGCTGCGCTCGATCGCCTGGCAGGGGCGATTTCTCGTTGTCGGATTTGCCGCCGGCGAAATTCCGAAGCTGCCACTCAATCTTGTTCTGCTGAAAGGCTGCGACATGCTCGGCGTGTTCTGGGGCTCATGGATCGAGCGCGACCCCAAGGGCCACCGCGCCAATACGGAACAGTTGCTCGCGTGGTGCGCGCAGGGAAAATTGTCATCGCATGTGCATGCGGTCTATCCGCTCGCCGAAGCGCCCGCCGCGCTCAAGGCGATCGCCGCGCGCCAGGTCATGGGCAAGGTCATCCTTCGGCCCTAGCGTGCCTGCGAGAATTCCGCGAGCTTGTTGCGGGCGGCGTCCCGATGCATCGGACGAACATGGTCCGCAACCAGCTTGATGGTGGCCGCGAGCACAGCGGCATCGTCGGTAAAGCCCAGCACCGGAAATATATCGGGAATGGCATCTGCCGGCATGACGAAATAGGCCAGTGCGCCAAACAGAGACAGCTGCACGTGCCGCGGCGTCGCGCGATCGAAAGCGCAGTAATAGGCGGCAAGCAAATCTTCGGCGAATGGGATCTGCGCGGCCACGCGCTGCGCCTTGCGCCAGAAACCGCTGCGCAGCGTGCGCTCCTCGTCCTCGTTTCCCCAGGATGCGGCGCGTGCAAATAGCATTTCATCAATTTGGTGGCTCATTGAGGCAGATGCAAGCCCCGCACGGGGCCCGCGAAAGCCGCAACGACGGCCTCAGGCTTCTGCAAGCCTGTCCATCGCCTCGGCCAGCCTGACATCGAGCTCCGTTACGCCACCGGCATCGTGGGTGGAAAGGGTGACATCGACCGTCTTGTAGACGTTGAACCACTCCGGATGGTGATCCATTTTTTCCGCTACCAGCGCCGCCCGCGTCATGAAGCCGAAGGCCTGGTTGAAATCCTTGAAGACGAATTTCTTCGTGATCGCATCGCGGCCGGCCACCTCCGACCATCCGGAGAGCCTGGCGAGAGCGGCTTTGCGGGCATCCGGGTTGAGTTTCTGCGCCATTGCGGCCTCTCTTCCGACAAGCGCGGCGACCCTCGCAATGGGTCCCGCCCGATATTACCTGTGAGGTGACGATCCCATCCTACGAGGCTTTCATGTCCTGGTCATTGAATATCGGAAAGGTGGCGGGCACGGTGGTGCGGATCCACCTCACTTTCCTCCTGTTTCTGGCCTGGATTTTCGCCGCCAGCTACGCCTCGGGCGGCGCGGCGACCGCATGGGACAGCGTGCTCTTCATGGTGCTGTTGTTTCTCTGCGTGTTGCTGCACGAATTTGGCCACATCTTCACCGCCCGCGCATTTGGCGTGCCGACGCCCTATGTGACACTGCTGCCGATCGGCGGCGTCGCGCAGCTCGAGCACATCCCCGAAGAGCCCGGACAGGAATTCCTGATTGCGATTGCCGGCCCGCTGGTAAACGTCGTCATCACCATCCTGCTGGTCGCATTCGCCGGCGCGACATTGCAGACGTCCGCTGCGGCCGGCCTCGACAACACGCATATTCCGATGATCAACCGATTGGCGGCCGTGAACCTGTTTCTCGCCGTGTTCAACATGATCCCGGCCTTTCCGATGGACGGCGGCCGCGTGCTGCGCGCGCTGCTTGCCACCCGCTTCGGCTATGTCCGCGCAACGGAAATCGCCGCCGTGATCGGCCAATTCGTGGCCTTCGTGCTCGGCTTTGTCGGCCTGATGTACAATCCGATCCTGATCTTCATCGCGATCTTCGTCTATCTCGCGGCCTCGTCGGAAGCGCATATGGTGGCGCTGCGTGCAGTCTCGCGCGGCGTGCCGGTGAGCCACGCCATGATGACGCATTTTGAATCGCTGTCGCCGGAAGCGCACCTGGACGAGGCAGTGCAGACATTGCTGCGCACCGGCCAAGGCGAATTTCCGGTGATTGACGGCGCCGGCAAGCCCGTCGGCGTGGTCGGCCGCGCCGATCTGATCCGCGCCATCAAGGAGCGCGGCCCCGACGCCCGCGTCGCGGACGCCATGAGCGCGGACATGCCCACCATCGGCTATCGCCGCTGCCTGGAAGATGCATTCAAGCTGCTGCAGCAGAAGCAGGCCCCCGCAGTCGGCGTTACCGACGCCGGTGGCAAGCTGGTCGGACTGATCACCGGCGAGACCATCGCCGAGATGATGATGCTGCAGGACGCGCTGCCAAAGGGCGCGCGCGTCGGTCCTTGGGGCCGCCCGGCGGGGGCCTAGCCACAGTATTCGGTTTGCCGTCACGGATACGTCATGCAGCCGTCGACGATTTGTCAGCCGCCGCGAGCAAGCTCGCTCAATCAGAAGCGGAGGCTTGCATGACGATACGCATTTCTACGGCCGCAACACGCCGCCGGTTCCTTGCAACCAGCGCCGCTGCAACGGCCCTTACGACGGTCGGCGGCATCGCCCGGCCGTTGATCAGCCGCGCCAATGACCGGCCCGTTATCACGCACGGTGTGCAATCCGGTGATGTCTCGGTCGATTCCGGCGTTGTCTGGGCACGCGCCGACCGTCCTTCGCGCGCGCAGATCGAGATCGCGACCACAGACAGTTTCAAGGACGTACGCGGCGGAGTTTTTGTCGATGCGTTGCCTGAGAGCGATTTCACCGCCAAGGCGCTGATCGATAACCTGCCCGCTGGTCAAGACGTCTTCTACCGAATTCGCTTTCAGGACCACGCGAGCCCGACCGTCCTTGGCGAGCCGATCGTCGGCCGCTTTCGCACCGCGCCAGGCGACCGCCGTTCGATCAGTTTCGTTTGGTCGGGCGACACGGCGGGCCAGGGTTGGGGCATCGATGAATCGCGCGGCGGCATGCGCACTTATGCAACCATGCTCAAGAACCGTCCGGATTTCTTCATCCACAATGGCGACAATATCTATGCTGACGGGTCGATCGCAGCCGAGCAGAAGATGCCGAACGGACAGGTCTGGAAGAACATTGTAACCGAGGACAAGTCCAAGCCGGCCGAGACCCTCGCCGAGTTTCGCGGCGCCTACAAATACAATCTGCTCGACAAAAATTTGCGTGCTTTCGCGGCCGAGGTACCGGTATTTTCGCAATGGGACGACCACGAAGTGTTCAACAACTGGTGGCCGGGCGAACCGATGACGCGCGCCGAACTGGTCGCCAGGAAATACACGAATAAAAACAGCCTCATCCTTGCGGCTCGCGCAAGTCGTGCCTTCCATGAATACATGCCGCTGCGGGAGACGATCGCCGAGCCCGGCCGCGTCTACCGCAAGATATCCTATGGGCCATTGCTCGATGTATTCATGCTCGACATGCGCAGTTATCGCGGCGCCAATGGCGAGGACATGGAGGAGGCCTATGGGCCTGCAGCCTATTTCCTTGGGCCGCAACAGCTGGCGTGGCTCAAGCGCGAATTGCTGAACTCGCGCGCAACATGGAAGGTGATCGCAGCCGACATGCCGATCAGTCTGGTCATCGTCTATGACGGCGCACGCAAATGGGGCCGCGAGGGCGTGGCACAAGGCGACGAAGGGGCACCGCGCGGGCGTGAATTGGAGATCGCCAATCTGCTCTCCTTCATCAAGCACGCGGGCGTGCGTAATACTGTATGGCTCACGGCCGACGTGCATTACACCGCGGCACACTACTACGATCCCAACAAGGCAGCGTTCCAGGACTTCGAGCCATTCTGGGAATTCGTGACCGGACCGATCCATGCGGGCACATTCGGCCCAAACGCCCTGGACAAGACCTTTGGACCGCAGCTCGTCTTTGTGAAGGCGCCCGGCAAAGGACAGGGCCAAAACCTGCCGCCCAGCGAGGGCCTGCAGTTCTTCGGCCATATCGGTATCGATGGCGCCACCCGGCAGGTGACGGTGACGCTCAAGGACGTGGACGACCGGTCACTTTGGGCAAAGACACTCGATCCGGTTTTGGGCTAGCGCGATTACCTGTCCCGTCGGGGACCCCGCCTTGAATGGCGGGGTTTACCCTGCTTTCGGACGCGGGCCGGCTGGCGATTGCATCCCGGCCGCGCGTGACTATATTGCGCCGCAACAGAGTCGCGAACCAGCAGGATTGCCATCCGGCAATCCTGTCGCTTTTTGCGGCCGGTCCGCGCCTGATTTTCGGAACCCTTATGAAACTTCGCAATGTCGCCATCATCGCCCACGTCGACCACGGCAAGACGACGCTGGTCGACCGGCTGCTGCAGCAATCCGGCGCCTACCGCGAAAACCAGCGCGTGGTCGAGCGCGCCATGGATTCCAACGACCTCGAGCGCGAGCGCGGCATCACCATCCTCGCCAAGGCGGCGTCGGTGGTCTGGAACGATACCCGCATCAATATCGTCGACACCCCGGGCCATGCGGATTTCGGCGGCGAGGTCGAACGCATCCTCAACATGGTGGACGGCGCGCTGGTTCTGGTCGACGCCGCGGAAGGACCGCTGCCGCAGACCAAATTCGTGGTCTCCAAGGCGCTGAAGATGGGCCTGAAGCCCATCGTCGTCATCAACAAGGTCGACCGCCCCGACGCACGCGCAACTCAAGTGGTCAATGAGGTGTTCGACCTGTTCGCTGCGCTCGATGCCACCGACGAGCAGCTCGATTTTCCGATCCTTTACGGCTCCGCCAAGCAGGGCTGGATGGCGACGAGCCTCGACGGTTCGCACGACGACGGCATGAAGCCGCTGTTCGATCTGGTCCTGCGTCACGTCAAGCCGCCGCAGGTCGAAGACGGGCCGTTCCGCCTGCTCGGCACGATTCTCGAAGCCAATCCCTATCTCGGCCGGATCGTCACCGGCCGCATTACCTCCGGAACGGTGAAGCCCAATCAGCCGGTGAAAGTGCTCGATCATGACGGCAAGCTGATCGAGACCGGGCGCGTAACCAAGGTGCTTGCCTTCCGCGGCATCGAGCGGGTGCCCGTCGAGGAAGCGGAAGCAGGCGATATCGTTGCCATCGCAGGGCTTCCGAACGCGACCGTGGCGATGACGATCTGCGATCCGTCGGTGGAAACGCCGATCCCGGCGCAACCGATCGATCCGCCGACGCTTTCGATGATTTTCCGCGTCAACAATTCACCGCTCGCCGGCACCGAAGGCGACAAGGTCACCGGCCGCATGATCCGCGACCGGCTGTTGCGCGAGGCCGAGGGCAATGTGGCGCTGCGCGTGCGCGAATCCGACGAGAAGGATTCCATGGAGGTCGCCGGTCGCGGCGAATTGCAGCTCGGCATCCTGATCGAAACCATGCGGCGCGAAGGCTTCGAGCTCTCGGTGTCGCGGCCCAAGGTGCTGTTGCGCGATAATCCGGCCACCGGCGAGACGCTGGAGCCGATCGAGGAAGTCGTGATCGATCTCGATGAAGAACACGCCGGCATCGTCGTGCAGAAAATGGCCGAGCGCAAAGCCGAGATGCTGGAGATGAAACCGTCCGGCGGTCACCGCCTGCGACTGGTGTTCCACGCGCCGACGCGCGGGCTGATCGGCTACCAAGGCGAACTTCTTACCGATACCCGCGGCACCGCCATCATGAACCGGCTGTTCCACGATTACGCTCCCTACAAGGGGCCGATCCAGGGCCGTCGCAACGGTGTGCTGATCTCCAACGACCAGGGCGAAGCGGTCGCCTATGCGCTGTGGAATCTGGAGGATCGCGGCCCGATGATGATCGAGCCGGGCTGGAAAGTGTACAAGGGCATGATCGTCGGCGAACACACCCGCGGCAACGATCTCATCGTCAATGTGCTCAAGGGCAAGAAGCTGACGAACATCCGCACCACCTCCAAGGACGAGGCCGTACGGCTGACGCCGCCGATCCGCATGATCCTGGAGAAGGCGCTGGCCTATATCGAGGACGACGAGCTGGTCGAGGTGACGCCCAAGTCGATCCGCCTGCGCAAGAAGCTGCTGGACGAGAACGACCGCAAGAAGGCCGAGCGCACCAGGGAAGCCGAGGCCGTCTAGCCTTGACCCGAACGCGGCGAGAGGAGAGCCGCGCCGGAGCGAATCATCAAAACGAATCAATCGTCGCGGCACACGCGTGCGGTCGTGTGCCGAATCGAGGCAGACGCGTACCGGCACGTTGCCATGGATCGACCCGGACGCGCGTTTTCGCTCGGTCCATAGCGGATATTCGCCCGACTGTGACCAGTAATCCACACCGTTTACCCTTCATTAATCATAGGGCTTGAAGGGCGCAGGGTTCGTTGCTTCTATTCTGAAATGAGTACGACCCTCATAGAGATTCGCCGCGCGAAGCCTGCCGACGCCCTGGACGTCGCAGGAACTCATGACGAGGCGTGGCGCGCCGCCTATCAGGGGATCATTCCGGGCAACGAGCTCGACAAGCTGATCAACCGGCGCGGACCGGACTGGTGGGACAGCGCGATCCGCAAGGGCAGCCGCATCACGATCCTGCAATTCGGCGAGCAGATCGCCGGCTACGCCAACTACGGCCGCAACCGCGCCCGCAGCCTGTTCTATGACGGCGAAATCTACGAAATTTACCTGCGGCCCGAGTTCCAGGGGCTTGGCTTCGGCCGCCGCCTGTTCTCCGCCGCCCGCAAGGATCTCATCCAGAGCGGCTTGAAGAGCCTGGTGGTGTGGGCACTTTCGGACAATGAGCCGGCAGTGGAATTCTATCGTGCGCTCGGGGGCCGCGCGGTCGCCCGCTCATCGGAGCGCTTCGGCCCGAAGACCCTCGACAAGGTCGCCTACGCCTGGCAGGGCTGATCTTTTCCAATACCCGCCGACTCTCGGATGTCATGGCCGGCCTTGTGCCGGCCATCTCGCTTAGGGACGCACAGTGCCCACCTCATCGGGATCGCCGGGACAAGCCCGGCGATGACAGGAAGCAAGTCTCGGGGACGACACCTAGATGCTCGGCACCGGCAGTTCATTCTGCATGCAGGCCGCGCGCACGGTATTGAGCAGCAGGCACGCAATGGTCATCGGCCCGACACCGCCGGGAACCGGCGTGATTGCGCCCGCAACTTGCGAAGCTTCCGCAAAAGCGACATCGCCGACAATGCGCGATTTGCCGCCCGCACCCGGCACGCGATTGATGCCGACGTCGATCACGGTCGCACCCGGCTTCAGCCAGTGGCCGCGCACAAACTCGGGCTTGCCGATGGCAGCGATCAGCAAATCCGCCCGCCCGCAGACTGTGGCCAGGTCGTTTGTCCTGGAATGGCAGATCGTGACCGTCGCATTTTCCGCCAGCAGCATCTGTGCCACCGGTTTTCCGACGATGTTGGAGCGACCGACGACGACCGCCTCCATGCCTTCAAGCGAAGTGTGTACGGTCCTGGCAAGCAAGATGCAGCCGAGCGGGGTGCATGGCACGAGGCCCGGCAGGCCGCTGGCAAGCCGGCCGACATTGAGCGGATGAAATCCGTCGACATCCTTGGCCGGGTCGATCGCCGCGATTATTTTTTGCGCATCGATATGCTTCGGAAGCGGCAACTGAACGAGGATGCCGTTGACCTGCGGGTCGGCATTGAGCTCGGCAATCAGTTCGAGCAACTCGGCTTCGTCCGTGCTGTCGGGCAATTGCCGGTCAAACGGGTGCATGCCGGATTCGGTCACCGCCTTGGATTTGTTCCGGACATAGACTTCGCTCGCAGGATTTCTGCCGACCAGCACAACCGCCAGTCCCGGCACAATGCCGCGGTCCCGGCGTAGCCGGTGCACCGCATCCGTCATCTTGCCGCGAAGATCGGCCGAAATTGTCTTGCCGTCGATGATCCGTGCGGTCATGACGAAGCTTTAGCGCGGTGCGGCAATTTTCTCCAGCGCCGCGATCAGTGTGGGCGGATCGCCCACGATCGCAAGCCGTTTGATACGGGCCTTGGCGCCGGTGCTGATGTCAACGTCACGCGGTGGGACACCCACCGCCCTGGCGACCAGCCGGCAAAGCGCGTCATTGGCCTCGCCATCGCTGGGCGCTGCCGCCACCCGCACCTTGAGAACGCTGCGACCATCGGCCAGGGTTTCGATGCCGTCGATGGCATCACGGCCACCCTTGGGCGTCAGCCGCACATCCAGCGTGACGCCGCCGGCAACTGCCGACCAGGCTGCGCTTGAGCCAATTCAGAACACGTAGGGATAGATGTAACGGATAATCACGTTTTCGATCAGCAGGATGATCAGGATCAGGATCACCGGCGAGACGTCGATGCCGCCGAGGCTCGGAAGCATCGAACGGATCGGTCGCAGCAGCGGCTCTGTTATGCGATAGAGGAACTCGCCGATTGTCGCCACGACCTGATTGCGGGTGTTCACCACGTTGAAGGCGACCAGCCAGGACAGAACTGCGGCGGCGATCAACAGCCAAATATAGATTTGCAGAACCAGCAGAATGATATCGAGAATGGCGCGCATGAGCCCTTGCCCGTTTGAGAATGGGCGGAAACTAGCGGGTCGAATTGACTTGAACAAGCCGATCTCTGGCATTGGCGCGGCGGCGGCGCGTCCTTGACAGGCCATAACCCTGGTCCTAAATGGCGCCCACTCGCCGGATCCCGCGCAACTCATCGCCGTTGCGCCGCTGAGGCGGGGCCGTAGCTCAGTTGGGAGAGCGCCTCGTTCGCAATGAGGAGGTCAGGGGTTCAAATCCCCTCGGCTCCACCAAACTTCGCGGCGAAAGGTCGCTGCGATTGGCGAGCCAACCTGAATACGCAAAGGCTGCAAATCGCGGCTCCGAAAGGGCGAAGGCGGGCTTTTCACGATCTGGCGGCCTCTTCCGCGCCGGCATGGATCGCCGCCGCCGCCAGCGGAATATCGATCTCGCAGCGCAACCCCTTCGGCTCAAATGCCAGGCTGGCACGCCCACCAAGCTCGGCGGCGATGCTGCCTTCGATCAGTTTGGACCCGAAGCCACGCTCGCGCTGGCCAGTGACCGGGGGCCCGCCCTGCTCCGCCCACACGATGCGCAGCAGCGGGCGACCGTCATCCTCGCGGTGGAACGAATGCCATTGGATTTCGATGCGGCCGCCGGGAACCGACAACGCGCCATATTTCGCGGCATTGGTGGTGAGTTCGTGAAACGCCATCGCCAGTGTGAGCACCGCACGCGGCCGCAATACGATATCCTCGCCGCGCAGAACGACGCGGTCCGTACGATCGACAACGTATGGCGCGATGTTCGCCGACACCAGCTCACGCAACTCCGCGCTCTCCCAGTGATGCATTGTGAGCTGATCATGCGCCTTGGACAGCGCTATCAATCGGCCCTCGAAACTTTCACGAAACGCCGCCGGCGTGAGCGCGCCGCGCGCGGTTTGCGAAGCCAGCGACTGCACGGTGGCAAGTGTGTTTTTCACCCGGTGGTTCAATTCATCCATCAACAGCTTCTGCCGCTGCTCCGCCGCCTTTCGCTCGGTGATGTCCTGCACGACCCGGACCAGGTAGAGCAATTGTCCGTCGGCTGATCGGATCGGCGATGATCGCACCGACAGCCAGATCAAGCGGCCGTCCTTGCGGACGAACCTCTTCTCGACCGAGTAGAATTCCAATTCGCCGGCAATCTGCTTGCGAAAAGCCTCCCGGTCGGGATCGACGTCGTCCGGATGCGTATGGGTGAACAGCTTGCTCGCGAGCAGATGCTCGCGGCTATATCCCGTGATCGCGGTGATCGCCTCGTTGACGCGCAGGAATGTGCCGTCCGGCGCGATTTCCGAAATACCGATGGCGGCATGCTCGTAGGTCGCCGCCAGCCGCTGCTCCTGCTCAAGTGCATGCAGGCGCGAGGTCTCAAGCGCGGCGTCGGTTCGCTTGCGCTCGGTGATATCGAGAAAGCAGTTCACCGCGCCGACCAGTTCGCCTCTCGCGTTTCGAAGCGGGTCGATATTGATGGACACGACCACGCGCGTGCCGTCGCCACGTTCGACGATTCTTTCCGCATCGCGCACGGGTGTGCCGCTCGCCAGCACTTCGGCGATTATTGAGGTCGGCGCCGGCGTTCCGTCCAGATTGAAGAAGTTTGTATCTGCAGTGAAATTCTGATGCGTCGTTCCGGGTTCCGGTATGCGGCCCCAGATTTCGGCGGCGCGGCGGTTGTACTGGAGGATCGTGCCTTTTGCGTCGCAGATGAACGTCGCAATCGGCAGCATGTCGAGGATGCCGTCGGAAGCCCGCAATATTGCGCTCAACGCCGTGACAATCGGCGCATGGACAGGCCGCCCGCTGTCATTCGAATCACGCATCCGCACGGCTCCGAGCGTGGGTCGATGATCTGCCTCAATTCGCTGATCCATCGATCATGGCCGCGCCGCTTTTTGTCAATGGTTCTTGCGGTCCGGTAACGGGCTCCGCCGGCACGCCGGCCTACACAGAGGCGGCCGGCTGTCTGGCCGGCTTGCGGCCAATCCAATGATCGATGAAAGCGGCAAGCCAGTTGCGGAGCGCAAAATCGTGCACCGCGCGACCGGATACGTGGTCGGCGCGCGGCTTGGCGCCAGGCAATTCCATGCGGTGTGCGCCGCGCACGAGCCAGCGATACATCATCGCGTGGGTCACCTCGGGGTGAAACTGCAGCGCATAGCCGGTTCCATGGCGGAAAGCCTGCACCGAAAAGGCATCATCGCCCTCCGCAAGCAATTCGCTGCCGGCCGGAAGATCGAAGCCTTCGCGATGCCATTGATAGACGTGGTCGGGCCATTCGGCGCACACTTGGCGCCCCGCCGCGGTTGGCCGGATCGGATAGTAACCGACTTCGGCATGGCCTTGCGGATGCGGAAAGACCCGGCTGCCGAGATGGCGCGCCATCATCTGCGCGCCGAGGCAGATGCCGAGATATGGTTTCCTGTCGCGCAGCGGCACGCCGATCCAATCGATCTCGCGCTTGACGAACTCCTCTTCGTCATTGGCGCTCTGCGGACCGCCGAAAATCACCGCGCCGGCATGCTCGTCCATGGTCTCCGGCAAAGGATCGCCGAAACGCGGACGGCGGACGTCGAGGGGATAGCCGAGCTTGCCCAGCACCTGACCGACCCGGCCGGGCGAGGAATGCTCCTGGTGAAGAATGATGAGGACGGGCTTCAGCATGGCGATTGGGCGCCTAGAGCACGACCCCACAAAGCGCGATTCCGATCAGGGGTGAAAACCGGCATTCGGGATAGATCATGCTCATACATTAAATCTCATGCACGAAACGTGAGTACTAGCGGCTTTGCCGGCATTTGCAACATGAGCGGCGGATTGCGGCTATGTGTCCTGCGCGGACCTGCGCCGCCGCTGCCGAAGATCGACGGCCGCCAGCATCAGCCCGCGCGGGAATAACCGGATTACTTTGGTTACCAGCTTGTTAGCCCAGCCCGGGACGACGACGCGCTGTCCGCGCATCAGGCCACGATAGCCTACTTCGGCCACGCGCTCCGCGCTCTGCGTGAGTAATGCGGGCGCCTTAGGGCTGCCGACCCCGGCACGCGCCGCAAATTCGGTCGGCACCGGTCCCGGACAAAGCACGCTCACCCGCACACCGCGAGGTTTGAACTCGCTATGCAGCGCCTCGCTGAGCGACAGCACATAAGCCTTGCTGGCGTAGTAGACCGCCATGCCCGGACCCGGCAGGAAGCCGGCAACCGAACCGACATTGAGCAGGCCGCCGCGGTGGCGCTCTAGACTGTCGACAAAGGCGAGCGACAGTTCCGTGAGTGCGCGCATGTTGACGTCGACCATTGCCAGCAATTCGTCGCGGTCGCGCGTCGTGGCCGGACCGGCGAGGCCGAAACCGGCATTGTTGACCATGTATTGCGGCTCGGCCCCATGCGCCGCCAGTGCATCGCCGATCAGCTTTGCGACGCCGGGCCGTTGCAGATCGGCGACAATCACCAGCGGCTTGATGCCACCGGCCGCCTCGATCTCATCAGCCAGCGCGCGCAACCGGTCCTCGCGCCGCGCCACCAATGCCAGCTCATGGCCGTGGCGCGCGAACACGCGCGCCAGCGTGACGCCGATACCGGCCGACGCGCCGGTGATCACGGTGATTGGCCGCAGGCCACTCATTGCCGCGAATTGCCCCCACCCATGCCTGATCTGGTAACCCGCTCGCGCAGCGCAATCCGCTCGTCGCGCGAAATGCCAAGCAGGTCGGCGGCCCGCCAGATCAGATTATCTTCGAATTCGGTGATGGTCCCATCGGCGCAAACGATTTGCCACATCATTTCCACAATCCGCGCCCGGCCGGCCTCATCGAGCGACCGGTTGAGCTGGGCTGTGAAACGGTAGAGATCGACCGCCCGCTGCTCGGCCTCCGAGGCCTTGGCGATCAGTTCATCCGCAGCCTCATCGTCGAGATCAAAGCGCAGCTTGATAGTGGACCGCAGCTTCTCGCGCTCAACGTCGGCTATGCCGCCGTCGATTGTTGCAGAATGCACCAGCAGCGCGGCTGCAGCGACGCGGTAGTCGCCGTCCGCAAAGCGGCCGGCTTTCTCATTGCCTTCGCCCAGATCGCAGATCAGTTTCCTAATCGATTCAAACATCGGCCCTATTCTCTTTGACGTGCCGTCATGCGGCAAGCGCGCCCCACGGGTGGACATCTATGAACGCGACCGGCCGCCCGGTAGCCCGGACGGCCGGTCTATCACGTCGGAGCGAGGAGCTCAGGCCTTGGCGACAGCCACATCCTCGAGCGCACGATTACGCGGCTCTACGCCCCACACCAGCACCACGAGAATTTGCACGATCAGGAGACCGATCATCAGCCAGATCACGCCCGGCAGCTTGTAGTGCACCATCAGATAGCCGACGACAAAGGGCGAGACCACGGTCGCCGCCCGCCCGATGGTATTGCAGATTCCGTTTGCACGCAGCCTGATTTCTGTCGGAAACAGTTCGGGCGTGTAGACGCCGAACAGCAGTGCGGTCTGCACATAGATCGCCACGATCAGCACGAAGCCGACGCTCAGCACGGTCGCCGGATCAGAAGCCGCATTGAAGCGTGCATAGAAATATCCAAACACGATGGTGACGATCGAGGCGCCGACTATACTCCAGCGCCGGCCGATGAAATCGGCGGTATAGGCGCCGACGGCGCAGCCGATCAGCGAAGCCGCCGACAGCACCAGCGTGTAGGCAAGCGAGTGGGTGATGGTGAGCCCCTGGCGCAGAAAGAATTGCGGCAGGAAAATCACGAAGCCGAAGATCAGCGTGTTGATGGTGATCAGCACCCAGGATCCGACGATCATGCGCTGTAGTAGCGGCGGCCGCAGCATGTCGGTGGCGGTGACTTGAGGGATGGGAGCAGGCGCGACGACCGGCGGCAATGCACCGGTACTCGCCGCTACTTCCTTTTCGATTGTAGTCATCAAGGCTTCGGCTTCCGCGGTTCGGCCTTTCAATTCGAGCCAGCGTGGCGATTCCGGCAGCGCCTTGCGCAGGTACCACACGATCAGCGAACCGATACCGGCAATGATGAACATCGGTCGCCATCCCCAAACCGGTATGATCAGATAGCCGAGGATGGCGGTGACCGGGAACCCGGCGACAACGATGAAGGCCATGAAAGCGAGCCAGCGTCCGCGAGTCTTCGGAGGCACGAATTCAGTCAATGTCGAATAGCCAACGACGATCTCGGCGCCGAGGCCGAGTCCCTGGATGAAGCGGCAAATGATGAGCTGGTCCATGTTCTGCGCGAAGGCAGCAGCGAGCGAGGCCAGACCGAAGATCAAAAGATTGATCTGGTAGGTGAAGCGTCGTCCCATGGCGTCGCCGACAAAACCGGTAATCAGCGCACCTAACGTCATGCCGACGAAGGTCAAGGAAAGAAAACTCAGATTTTGCGGCAGCGTTGAGAACTTCGTTTGAATGGCCGAGGCGAGCACGCCGCCGGCGACGTAGAGATCGTAGCCGTCGAAGAACATGCCGGCGCCGACCAGCCAGAAGATTCGATAGTGGAACGATGAAATCGAGAGCCGGTCGAGACGTGCGCCGGCGTTCACTGTAGCCATGGATTCCTCCCCCAAGATTACTGCGAAGACCGGTCTTGATCGCCGGCTCGGTTGCAATGTTAGTCAAGACGCCGCGCGGGCGCTACGGCCTCACCGCCACGCAGCGCGTTTTTCCGTAGCGTGAAAACATCTGATTTGGAGAAATAGTCCCGGCGGCGACGACTTTTTCGCCACCAGACATCCGAAAGCTGGAATATAACAAGTGAACTTGAGCCGGCCGGTCGCTATCGCGACTTACTGGATAGCTTTGCCCTTGCGGTAGCTTTTCTCCAGCAGGTGCAGATTGTTCAGAACGTATTTATTGCCCGGATCCTTGCGCTTGGCGGCAAGCAATTTCTCGCGTGCGCGCCGGTAATCGCCGCGCAGCATGTAGGAATAGCCCTGGTTGTTCAGGATCTCGACCGTCGGTCCGACGATGTTGATGGCTTGCGCATAAGCGCGGTCGGCGAGCTCAAAGCGGCGCAAGCGGTCATAGGAAGCGGCCAGGCCCATCCAGGCTTCCGCATCGCGCGGATGCTGTTCGACTGCATGGCGAAAATACTTTTCGGCCAGACCATAGTTATTGGCGCGGTATTGTTTCTTGCCGAGACTCAGGTCGTCGTTGGGATCGCTGCCGAGCAGCCGTTGCCCCGCGGGAACCGGCACACCGAGCGGCGGTGGCGGCGGTGGCACCGACCCGGTCGTCGCGGCATCGTCGGCCGGTGGTTCGGAAGCCTCCGGATACGGCGGCTTCGCAGCCATATCGGTCGTGGCCGGGGCGGTGGCCGCGTTTGGATCGGCAGACGCGGTAGCGTCCACCGCCGGCGTATTCGCGGCTGTATCGGGCGTGATGGAACCGGTCGTCGTGGTTGTATCCGCCGATGCGGAAGCGTCCGCCGCCGGCGTATTCGAAGCAAACGCATCGGAAAGCTTGTTTGAGGTGCTGCAACCGGCCAGCCACAGGCCGGCAGCCGCGACAACCATGGTTCGGGCTATTCCACTGAACATGAAAAAACCTGTCGGAAACGCCCGATGCCGGGACACTTGCGTCAAATTAGGTGAGGTTAGTTAAGAAATTCTTCACCCTGCGCAGCCGGGGCCCAAATTCACCGGGAGGCCGTCGCAGGTGGCTCAGAAATAGTGCCCGACGTGCAGCCGTACGAAGACCGGCAGCAGGATCACCACGAAGAGGACCGGAAAGATGCAAACCATCATCGGCACAGACAGCTTTGCGGGCAGCGCGTAGGCCTTTTCCTCGGCGAGCGAGAGCCGCTTGTGGCGCATGTCGTCGCTGTAGACCCGCAGGGCATCGGTAATACTGGAACCGAGATCGATCGACTGATTGATCAGCGTTGCGAAGGCGCGCGCTTCGTCCAGCGCCAGACGGTCGGCGAACCGCTCGAGGGCATCCTTGAGGTTCTTGCCGGCGCGAACCTCCAGATTGGCCATGTGAATATTGGCAGTGAGCGATGGATAGCTGTCGCCGAGCTCGCGGCCCACACGCTCGAGGGCTGCTTCCATCGACAGCCCCGAATCCGCACACACCACCAGCAAATCCATGAAATCGGGAAAACCGGATCGGTGTTCTATCTTTCGCGTCGAAATGCGCCGGTCGATATAGAAGCTGGGACCGACATAACCTGCGACGCCGGCGAGAATGATCATCAACCAATAGAATGAGCCGCCCGTCCGCGTTACTATCGGCATAAAAATGAACGCAGCGATAGCCAGGCCGATCGCCAGTGCGGTGCGCCCTACGAAGAAGTATGCAACGGCCCGCGGATCGTAGATGCCGGCCTGGATAAGCCGCCTGCGCAGCACCTTCATATTCTCGTCGTTGGTCTTGCCATAGTGCTTGGTCGTGTATTCGAGAAGCTGGCCCACAGCCTGCAGGCTGGAATAACGCAGCGAGCGCCTGGATTTGGCCTGGCGTTCGCCGTCGTCCATGATTCGTACCGCGCGCCGCTTTACCGAGCCGCGCACGCGTGCGAACGCCATGACCGAAAACGCCATCGTGCCGGCGGCCAGAAACACCAGCAGCGCCATCAGCATACTGGCGCCGTCGCGGAACAGGTTTGCGAATGTGACGGAACCGAAATCCATTCGTCAGACCCTGAAATTGACCAGCCGATACATGATGAAATTGCCAACGCCCATCCAGCAGGCAGCAATCGCCAGCACGATTTTCGTCATGCTTTGATCCCAGACGCTGCCATAGAAGCTCGGCACCAGGAACCAGATCACCGCGAACAGCCCGATCGGAAGCGACGACAGGATCAGCGCCGAGGCGCGTGCCTCCGCAGCCAGCGCGCGAATCTTGCGACGCATCTTGAAACGCTCCCGGATGACCCCGGAGAGATTTTCAAGAATTTCGCCGAGATTGCCGCCGGTCGAGGCCTGGATCGCTATCGCGGTGACGAACAGCGGCAAATCATCCGTACCGATGCGATAGAACAGGTTGCGCATCGCCGTTTCCAGATCGGCGCCATATGTGATTTCGTCGGTGACGGTGCCGAACTCGCTGCCGATCGGATCGGGCATTTCACGCGCCACCATGTTGACGGCGATGGGAACCGGATGACCGGCACGCAAGGACCGCACGATGATATCGATTGCATCAGGAAACTGCGCGCTGAATTTCTTTTGTCGGCGCTTGCGCAAATACCTCAGAACGAAGTACGGAAGCACGAGCCCGCAAAACAGCGCGGCCATGACCGCCTGAGAAAACGTGTGGGTGAAGGCGAGCGTGCCGGCAAAGACCGCGGCCATGCCGATCAGGATAAACAGAATCAGGCGCCCGAAGCCGAGCGTGAGCCCGGATTGCAGCACGAGCTGATTCAGATTGATCAGCGGCAACCGGTACTCTCCGGTGCTTGTCAGTCCGCGCTCACGCCGCAATTGCACCAGCACGCTTTCGCGGTCGGTCTTGTCTTCCATCACCTTGAGACGGCGATTGATATTACTTCTGTAAGACGCCTTGCTGTAGAGCAGCAGATAAGCGCCTTCCACGAACATTGCCGCGGAAACGCCGATCAGCAGATAGAGCAGATAGATGGAATTGAAATTGGACATGGCCGGTCAGAGCGGCTGCGATGGGTCGAAATAGTTGCCGGGCAGCTTGACACCCTGGTTGACAAGATGGCTGAGAAAACGCGGGCGTACGCCGGTGGCGGTGAAGTGTCCCAGCACGGCGCCATCGGGCCCGGTACCCGTGCGCACGAATTTAAAGATCTCCTGCATCTGAATGATGTCACCTTCCAGACCGGTGACTTCGGCGATCGAGGTGACCTTGCGCTTGCCGTCGGATTGGCGAGAGAGCTGTACAATCAGCTGGATTGCGCCGGCGATCTGACCGCGGATCGAGGCAACCGTCATCGGAAGACCAGCCATGCCGATCATCTGCTCAAGGCGCGAAATGGCATCGCGCGGCGTGTTGGCGTGGATCGTCGCCATTGAGCCTTCGTGGCCGGTATTCATTGCCTGCAACATATCGAAGGCTTCCTCGCCGCGGCACTCGCCGAGGATGATGCGATCGGGACGCATACGCAGCGCGTTCTTCACCAATTCTCGCTGTCGGATTTCGCCTTTGCCTTCGACATTGGGCGGACGCGTTTCCATGCGGCCCACATGCGGCTGTTGCAGCTGTAGTTCGGCGGCGTCTTCGATGGTGATCAGGCGCTCTTTCTCGGAAATAAAGGCCGATAGCGCGTTGAGCATCGTGGTCTTGCCCGAGCCGGTACCGCCGGAAATAATGGTGGTGATGCGGGCCTTGACTGCCGCTGCGAGCAGGTCGGCCATGGGCGGGCGCAACGCGCCGACATCAACGAGCTTGTTGAGGTTGAGCGGCTTCTTGGAGAACTTACGAATCGAGACCAATGGGCCGTCGACACCGATTGGTCGCACCGCCACGTTGACGCGCGAACCATCGAGCAGGCGCGCGTCGCAGAGCGGATGAGCTTCATCAACCCGGCGACCGACCGCGGAAACAATCTTGTTGATGATGCGCAGCAGGTGCTGCTCATCTTTGAAGCGCACGGAAAGCGGCTCAAGCAGGCCGTGACGCTCGACATAGACGCATTCGTGACCGTTGATCAGAATATCACTGATGGATGGATCCTTGAGGAGCGGCTCAAGCGGGCCCAGGCCCGTCATTTCATCGAGAATTTCAGAGACGAAATCGGCAAGCTCCTGGGTGTTCAGCGCCAGACGTTCGACCAGCACGTATTGCGTCACCAGCTGCTGGACGTGGCGGCGGATCTCTTCTTCCGGCAGCTTTTCCAGCGCTGAAAGATTGATTTCCTCGATCAACCGGCGATGCAGACGCACCTTCGCGTCGAGCAGTTTGTCGCTGAGCAGCGGATTGACCGCCGGCTGCGGCGACTGCGGTGATTGCGGCGCCGGCTCGGCTGGCGTTTCCGGAAACACCGTCCAGGCCACGCCCTCTTGCGCGGCCGCCGATTGTTCCTCCGCCGCCGGCAGGTCTGGCGCATTAACGCGTCGGGCTGTGAAACGGCCGGCCATCGCCTGTTCCTTCTACTTTGCGATAGACAGTTTGAGCTTCTGCATCAGCTGGGCAGGCTTGGTTTCGGGCACAGTCTTTGCGCCGGCAGGATCCAGCACCAGCTTCTTGATTTGTGCGGTGATCTTGTTTCCAGGCCTGACTTCATCGAGCGGGACGCCGCGATCGATGGCCTCACGCACCAGAGCGTAGTCGTTGGGGACGACCGCAGCGAAAGAATCGCCGAGCGTCGCCCGGAAATCGCTATTGCGCAGGCCCGACGAGAACATGCGTTGCTGGAAGCGATTGACGATGACCTGCGGATTAGGTCCCTCGCCCAGCCGCTCCTTGATCGCCGCCACCAATTGCTTGGCGTGGCGCAGCGCCGGTACAGTCGTTTCGCTGACGATAAACAGTTTGTTCGAGCCCAACAGCACGCTGTCCGTCCAGGAAAACCAGGTGCGCGGCATATCGAACACGACGAATTGAAAATTTGTCGAAACGAGATCGAGCAGGCGCGTCACGACATCGGGATCGAACGTGCGCATCTCTGCCGGCCTGTTTGGTGCGGCGACGACGGCAAGGCCTGACGCGTGGTACGAGAGCATGACTTCAAGCAGTTGACGGTCGAGGCGGTCCGGCCGCGGTTCGACTTCCGCCAGATTGAGCCGTGGCTCAAGGTCGAGATAGTCGGCAACCGCGCCATGTTGAAAATCCAGATCAACCAGGCAAGTGGAAGGTTTTGCGCGCGGCCCGCCACTGTTGAGCAAGTGCATGGCGGCTTGTACGGCAAGCGTGGTCACACCGGCGCCGCCGACAGCGGGAAGGAAAGTATAGATTTGCGCTTCGGTCGGCTCGGCGCCCCCTGCCGGACCCTTGGCGACGCTCGCGCAGGCACGCACCAGATTGACAGGCTCCACCGGCTTCACCAGGAAATCGGCGATCCGCATTTGGAGCAGCGTACGCGCAACGTTTTCGTCGAAGCCCTGCGTGACCGCGATGACCGGCGGCCAGGCACCAATCCGCGCCATCAGCCGCGACAGCGCCTGCATCTCCTCGGCGAGCTTGGCGTCGAGATCGACCACGACGACGGTGGCGCCCCCCAACTCAAGAGTGTCGCCCTGCTCGGTCAGTCGCCCCGGCACCATTTCAAGGTCAATCGCACCGCTGGCGCCGAAAGTCGCGCGCACCGACTGCTC
This sequence comes from uncultured Alphaproteobacteria bacterium, assembly GCA_963828695.1. Taxonomy (GTDB): domain Bacteria; phylum Pseudomonadota; class Alphaproteobacteria; order Rhizobiales; family Xanthobacteraceae; genus Pseudolabrys. Next base: position 2,786,105 of record CAWHFS010000002.1, read on the forward strand.
GAACTCCGCGTCGGCGGTAAGCACCACCACGCGGGTCCGATTGGAGCTGGGACTGCGACCAAGTTGCATGGCGTCGATCGATTCCGACTATTTCACCGGCGCGGCCGGCGCCGTCACGCTCGGTGTAACCGCTGCTGCGCTCGGCGTGGCGGGCGCCTGGTACGTGGTGGACGTGCCGGTGCCGACCGGCGGGATCACACGGTTGGTGCGATAGCGCGCAAACGCGGATTCCATCACGTCGCCGTTGAAGGAAATGTTGCGGTTCGCGCTGACGCGCGGCCAGGGATCGACCATCTGGGCGACCTTGTTGCTCGCGACCGCGTTGCCGCCATTGAACGAGATCGTGTCGCGCCGATCGAGATATTCCGAACACCCGGCAAGTGCGGTAAGCACCGCAGCGAGCGTGGCAAACCGAACGGCTTTACTGAACGGCCGCATTGGAGACCCCCTTCGAAATGTCGAGCATATGGCCGGTGAACGGCACGTTCTCGGCCATGGCAACCTGGGCAAACTCAGGCGTGAATGCTTCCGCCTCGGCGCGGGTGACCTCGGTCTTGCCGAGCAAGAAGAAGTCCGCGTCGTTCGGCGGCAGCGAATCATCCGTCGGCGTCCTGACCACGTCGCCAGGCCGCGTCGGACGAACCAGATGCGGCGTAACGATAATGGCGAGGTCGGTCTGGTTATTCTGATAGGACTTGCTGGAGAACAGTGCGCCAAGCACCGGCACGCTGCCAAGCCACGGCAGTTGCTCGATCTGACGCTTGTTGTCGCTCTGCAGCAGCCCGCCGATCACAAAGCTCTGGCCGTCGCGCAACTCGACGGTGGTCGAGGCACGGCGGACGATCAGTGCAGGCACTGAAACGCCAGCCGCAACAGACACCGAATGCGTCGCATCGATCTGGCTGACCTCCGGCTGGATCTTCATGTTGATCAAGCCATGGCCGAGCACGGTCGGCGTGAAGGCAAGGCCGACACCGTATTTCTTGTAGTCGACGGTCACCTGTCCAAACGAGCCGGAGACCGGGATCGGGTATTCGCCGCCAGCCAGGAAGCTCGCGGTGTCGCCGGAGAGCGCGACCAGATTTGGCTCAGCCAGACTGCGCGCAATACCCTTCTGTTCAAGCGCGTTGATCAGCACGTCGGTAGACACGCCGCTTGCCACCAATCGGCCGATCATGAAGCCGAACGGTGAACCGCCCGAAAGCACGCCCGCCGCCGTTTCGCCTGCGATCGTCGCCGCCGTGACCGGCAGGCCTGGAGCTGGGACCCGATTGCCGATATTGGTGATGCTGTTGCTGCCAAACCGGTTCCATTGCACGCCCAGATCACGGCCGGCGGTACGCGAGATTTCGATGAAACGCACTTCAAGCATGACCTGCTGCGGTGACGCCACCGAAACCGAATTGATGATTTGCGGACCGAACTGGCGCGCAATGGTCACCGCCTGATCGAGCGTGGCGGCATCTGCAACCTGGCCGGACAGCATGATGCGGCCGTTGACAGACGCGGCTTTCAGCCCGGAACCAGGGAAGCGCCGCTTGAGCTCGTTTGTCAGCCGGCTGATGTCGTAGGACACCTCGACGTCGAAAATCCCGACCAGCTTCTTGCCTTCGGAATAGACCGAGACGCGGGTGGTGCCGATTTTCTTGCCGAGGATCGACAAGGAGTGATCGGTCAACGGATTGACGTCGGCAACATCAGGATCGCCGACGGTCACGTCCACGAAGCTGGTGTCGGTATGCACGTCCTGCGATTTGCCGATCGGGACCAGCACCATGGCGGTGCGTTCGGCGCCGCTGATCTGCACAACGCGCTGTGCACGGGCATCGCCGACCATGCACAAGAGCGATGCCGCCAGAGCGACGCCCAGGCCGATTGCCAGATCGCGCAGCCAGCACCCGGCGCTTTTGTTCCCGTCCATACGCCGCCACGCAAAGCCGACGGCAATTTCACACTTGTGATTCACGACACTCTCCCCGTCCCCGATTTACCCCGAGCCCGGAACTACCGGGCGATTTGCCTCTGTCTTGCGTCGGCCAAGGCCCCATCTTTGCCCTCGGTCGGCACCGTGTATTCCTGCTTCGCAGCAGCGCGCGTGACAACGACCGTCGTGGTCGCCGGCTTGTTGTCATTGGCGACCGGTTCGACGGTCCCCAAATCCTTCAGCGTAATCTTGCGGGTCTTCACGTCGGCCGTATCGCCGGCTTTACGCAGCAGCAGCGACAGATTTCCGACTGACGACGCCAGCCAGACTTTTTGCGCTTCGACAGTATTCACTTCGAGCGTGACAGATTTGGCGACCGCCGCTTTGGCGGCACGATCGTCAGCAATCTGGTCAACCGCCAGCACGCGCGTGTTCTGCAACACGACCTCTGTGCTTGCCTGGCCCTTCTCGACCTGACGCGTAAGCACGACATCGACGCGATCGCCCGGCCGCACGAAGCCGCCGACGCCTTCCACATCGTTGACACGAATGGTTACGGCCTTCATGCCCGGCTTCACCAGCGCCGACAACGTGGCGCGCTGGCCGGCCCCGGTGATCTTGACCGCGAGCACCGGCTCATTCGGTTCGATCGCAGTCAGGACGACACGTTTTCCACCGGACAATACGTCGGAAATTTTTGCGAACGCGCCCTCCGGCATCGAATGCGCCGGCCACGGCACTTCCTGCATCATCGCACCTGAAAGCTCGGTGCCGAAACGCAGCGGCTGCTTGGCGACAACGATGGTATGCATCGTGTCCTGCTTTTTGTTCGCCGCATAATTCTTCGCCCGCAAGTCGGCCTGGTTGTTGAGCCAGGCCTGGGCAATAAACACGGCGAGCAAGCCGAACACGACGGCAAACCCGGTCATGACAATTGTACTGGCGCGCACGACTTCTGCCCCTTTTAACGCGACCGGATTTTTCTCTGGTCGGTTCGAAGCGACACTAAGCGCGAGGCTGTATTCAAATATTAAAATTACCAGCGCAATTCGCTGTATGCTGAAGAGCCGCTGAATTACTATTGTTTATGATCGGTGTCTGAAATCGGATGAACTTTAGAGTAACCTTGCCCGGCATTAACAATACTGTTCGGCATGCCGTCTTCGCCGGTAACGATCGGTTGACGCTGACGGGACTCGTGCATCCGGAAATGCCCGCAAATACGGGGCTTGAGCCCACCCGCAGATGTCGCCCGGGGGCAGGCCGGAACCAGACTAAGGTTAGTAGATGCATAACCGCGGTTGCCCGTGCTATGCGGTTGCGGCAGCATGCGCGCCGCAAGCCATAAGAAAAGTCGCACCCACGAAAGCGACCAGACAATTATCCTGGGAGAGATCGCCGATGTCTAAACCACGCATTAGCTATGTCGATCCGGCGACAATCGATGACCCGGCGATGGTCGCCGAATTCGAACGCTGCGCACGGGAAGGAACTCCGCGACCGGAGAGCCAGGCCGTGCGCGCCCACGTGCCGGCGACATTCTGGTCGTTCGCCAACACCTGGCGTGATGTATTCAAGAACGGCGTGGCCGATCACAAGATCAAAGAGCTGTGTCGCATCTATGTCTCGCGCTCGGTGCTGTGCGAGTTTTGCGGCAACCAGCGCTCGATCAAGGCGGCAAAATCTGGACTGAAGGAAGACGACTATTCCGACCTGATCAATTTCGAAAGTTCGACCCGTTACGATGAACGGCAAAAGGCGGCCCTCGCCTATGCCGAGGCAATTACCTGGGATCTGCCGGCGGGCGACGAGCTATGGAATCGTCTGCATAAACATTTCAGCGAGCCCGAACTGGTCGAGATCGGCTATTTCGTCGCCATCACCATGGGCCAGCAGCGCTGGCTGCGTACCCTGAACATCGAGCACCACCAGATTCTTGCCGGCACCGACGGTTCGATGGCGCCTGGCTTCGAGACCGAAGACGCACTCAAGCGCTCGAAACAAGCCCCCGACTACTGGGCCAAGATCACCCCGAAACCCGCAACGCAGGCAGCCGAGTGACAAACCAACAGACAGTTTCATCCGCCATTCGCCCATCCCCCGCCTCGCGGACGCCTTCGGGCGAACCCCGCATTCGCGTTCGAGAACTGGGCAAGCGCTACGGCACGCTCGAAGTTTTCCGAAACATCGATTTCGACGTCGGTGAGCGTGAAATCCTCGCCGTGGTTGGACCGTCCGGCTGCGGCAAGACCACGATGCTCCGCTGCATCGACGGCCTGCTGCCGGTTGATGCCGGCGAAATCTGGGTCGGCCGCGAGCGCGTCGACAAGCCGATTGCGGGCGTCGCCATGGTGTTCCAGCACTTCGGTCTGTTTCCATGGAAGACCGTCTTCGAAAATGTCGCCTATGGCTTGCGCATGGCGGGCGCGCCAAAAGCCGACATCGACCGCAAGGTGCCGGAATTCATCAAGCTCGTCGGCCTGAGCGGATTCGAGCAAGCATTTCCTTATCAGATGTCGGGCGGCATGCAGCAGCGCTGCGGGCTGGCACGGGCGTTGGCGGTGGAACCGAATGTGCTGCTGATGGACGAGCCGTTTGCGGCCGTCGACGCGCAGACCCGCGAGATCCTGCAATTCGAGTTGTTGCGCATCTGGGACGAGCGGCCGACCGCGATGATCTTCGTCACGCATTCAATCGAGGAAGCGGTCCTGCTCGGTCACCGCGTCATTGTACTCAAGGGCAGGCCCTCGAGCATCCACGAGACCATTACCATTGACTTGCCGCATCCGCGCACCCGCGCGACGCTGCGTGAGCCGCGTTTCGCCGAATTGCGCGAGCAGGTTTGGGGCACGCTCATGCGCGAAGCTCGCGAAGCCGAATTCCATCTCGAACGTTGAAGCAAAAACACTGAAACCCAAGGGGAGCCCCATGATCCGCAAATTCACCACCTTTCTGGCCGGCGGCGTGCTGCTGGCAGCGCTCGCAATCGCCAGCCCGTCCGCGGCGCAAGACAAGAAGATCGTCATTGCCACACCAGGCATTCCGCCGATCTTCTCGGTCACCATCGCATTCCTCGCCGAGAAGCAGGGCTTCTTCAAAAAGTATGGCGCCAACGTCGAGATCCGGCCGTTCGATAACGGCACTGCGGCCGCGCGCGCTGTGGTCGCCGGCAATGTCGACATGGCCTGGTCGCCAACGCCGCCGGTGATCAACCAGATCTCCAATGCCGGCGTGCCTTTGGTCGCGGTCTACGGCATGCCGAACCCGGACTGGGTGGTCGGCACCACCGACGCCGGCAAGACCTGCAAGGATCTCGCCGGCGCCGATGTCGGCGTCGATTCGATCGGCGGCGCCCGTTCGGTGGCGTTGCGCTCCATGCTCACCGGCTGCCCGGCTGTGAAGCTCGACCAGATCAAGCAGATCGCGCTCGGCTCGAGCTCCGGCCCGGCACTGATCGCCGGCCGACTGCACTATGCCGTGCTGCATCTCGACGACCTCGCCGAGATTGAGGCTCAGGGCAAGAAGCTGCACGTCCTGCTGGCGATGAAGAACACCAATCCAACCAGCCATTACCTGATGCTGGTCGTGCGCAAGGACAACCTCGCGAAAAACCGCGACGCCATCGTGCGTGCGGTCGCCGCCCTGATCGAGACTGCCCGTTTCATGCAGGAGCCGAAGAACGCCGATGCCGTGGCTGACGCCGCCGCGGGGACGGGCCACAGCAAGGAGGTCAACAAGGCCGCGCTCAAGCAGTTCCTCGCCATCGACTTCTGGGCGACCAAGGACGACGGTTTGCCGCGCAACAAGCTGGAAGCCACCGCCAAGCTGATGAAGAAGATCGGCGCCATCAAGCCCGACAAGGAGCCGGTGACTTACGAGGCGCTGGTTGACACCAGCGTCTGGAAAGACGCCAACGCGAAGGTAAAGTAGTTTTTCGCCAGCCGCGCGCTCGCTTTACCTCTCCCATAGGGAGAGGTCGGCGCGCGAAGTGCGCCGGGTGAGGGGTTATGGCCTGTCGAGATTCCTGGAACCTCCTCACCCCAGCCCTCTACCCAAAGAGGAGAGGGAGCGCATTGCAAATCGCGGCAAGGATTGAAGCAGGAACGTCAGAGTGGTGATAGAGCCATAGTCGTGCAAAACAGCCTCCGCCGCCACGCACCGTTCTGGCTCAGCATTTTCGCCGGCCTCGCCCTCTGGGAAATCGCCGGGCGCAGCACCAGCGCGGCATTTATGGTGCCGTTCTCCGAAACGCTCGTCAGGCTTTGGCAACTGGTCACCGCCGGCGAATTCATCGCGCAGTTTCTCGATTCCGCCCAGCTCTTCCTGACAGGCTTCGTGCTGGCGCTTCTGGTCGGCGTGCCGTTGGGTGTACTGCTGGCGCGCGTGCGGGTGCTGCGCATCGGCGTCGAGCCCTACATCATGACGCTCTATGCCACGCCGATGGTGGCGTTGATCCCGTTCATCCTTTCAATGATGGGCTTTGGTTTCGCGCCCAAGGTACTGGTGGTCTTCCTGTTCGCGGTATTTCCGGTGCTCTACAACACGGTGGAAGGCGCGCGCAGCATCAAGCCTGAAATGATCGAGGTGGCGAAATCCTTTCGCTCCGGCGAGTGGGCACTGTGGCGCGAAGTAATACTTCCCTACACCCTGCCCTACATCATGACCGGCGTGCGGCAGGCGATCGGCCGCGCACTGGTCGGAATGGTGGCTGCGGAATTCTTCCTGTCCTCGACCGGCCTCGGCCAGCTCATCATGGGCGCGTCGCAGAATTTCGACACCGGCGGCGTGTTCGCTTCGATTCTGGTCATCGGCCTCATCGGCGTCGGCCTGATGCGGGTGGGGCTGAAAATCGAAAATCATTTCGCGCGCTGGAGACAGTAGTCAATGAGCCAGTCCAGCGTTGGCATTCCGGCACCCGCTGTCGTGGCAGCCAGGCTTCCCGCCCGCAGCGAATGGCTGCACGGCACGCTGGTGCCGCGGGTGCTCACCGGGATCGGCATATTGGTGCTTTGGGAAGTGGTGGTGCGCACATTCGCGCCGGCCTATGTCGCCAAGCCCAGCACCGTCTTTCTGGCGATCCCGCGCGTGATCGTGGATCCGACCTTTCTGACCGCGACCGGCCAGACGCTCGCCGCGGTCGCCGAGGGTCTCGCCATTGCGCTCGTCGCTGGCACATTGATCGGCCTGCTGATGGGCCGCAGCCCGCCATTCGAACGCGCGATCCGGCATTACATCAATGGCTTCTACGCCATGCCCATGATCATCGTGCTGCCGCTGTTCTCGCTATGGTTCGGCTATTCAGGCGCCGCACGCATCGCCACGATCATCTTCGCGGCCATATTCTCCATCATCATCAACGCTGCCGACGGCGCCCGCTCGGTGCCCCGCGACTACCTCGAAGTGGCGCGCGCGTTTCGCGCCGGCCGGTTCAGCACGTTGACGGAAATCGTGCTGCCGTCGTCGGTACCCTACCTGCTGGCCGGTTTCCGCCTGGCGTCGGGCCGCGCGCTGATCGGGGCGGTGGTCGCGGAGTTTTTCCTGTCTGTCGGAGGGCTCGGCTATTTCATTCTCTACAATTCACGCATCTACAAGCACAGCGAAGCTTTCGTTGGCGTGTTGCTGCTGGCGGCTTTCGGCGTCGGCTTCGAATTGTTGGTGAATTGGGGCACGCGCCGCTTCCTGCCCTGGTATCGCCGCGACGAGAAATCGGACTAGTGCGGTGGGTTTTAAGTTCCTCCTGTTGTAGCCGCGAACTCGTGGGAGGAACTTCAAACCCTATACCGCACTAGAATCATAAAGTAGCTAGTGTCCCTTTGATTCCGAAGTTCGCATAGGTGGCTACCGCAAGGGAGTGCGAACTTCGGAATCGGGACACTAGCGCACGATTTCAAGAAGAAGGATCCGGTTCCAAGAAAATCATGCGCAACTAAAGGAAGTCCCCATGTCATCGGATCCCCGCCTCAAGGCCGCGATTGCCCATTGGGGCCCCCGCTTTGTCGCCAACGGCGTCGTGCTCACCGACTTCGAGGAAGTCACCGGTTCGCTCAAAAGCTATGACGACTGGTGCCGCGCCTGGTCGGACCGCGCCGCGCATCACGAGCAGCTCGGCCGCGAGGCGCTGGCGCAACGCAGATTTCTCACGGCCGGCGAATGCCTGCAGCGCGCCGGCGTCTACTATCATTTTGCCTCGTTCCTGTTTGTACACGACATGGCGCAAATGAAGGCCGCGCATAAAAAGCAGATCGAATGCCGGCAGGCCGCATTGCCGCATCTGCGGCCACCCGGTGAGCGCGTGCAAATTCCCTACGAGGGCAGGATGCTGGCGGGAATTCTGCGCAGGCCCACCGGCTACGACAAGCCACCGGTGGTGGCGATGGCGGTGGGCCTGGATTCGACCAAGGAGGAAGGCGACGCCTACGAAGCGCCGTTCCTTGCGCGCGGCGTGGCAACGCTGATCTTTGAAGGGCCGGGTCAAGGCGAGGCGCAGTACGATTTCGCGATCCGCGGCGACTACGAGGTTCCGGTCAAGGCGGTGCTGGACTACATCGCGACGCGACGTGATCTCGATGCCACGCGCATCGGCATGTGGGGCGTCAGTCTGGGCGGCTATTACGCGCCGCGCGCCGCAGCTTTCGACAAGCGCATCAAGGCCTGCATTGCGCTCGGCGGCCCGTTCAACTGGGGCGCGGCCTGGGACGGCTTGCCGGAGCTGACGCGCGAGGCGTTCCGCGTCCGCAGCCATTGCAAGACGCAGGACGAGGCGCGCAAGAACGCGGCCACCCTGTCGCTGGAGGGCGTCGCACAGAACATCACCTGTCCGATCTTCATCGTAAATGGACGGCTCGACCGCATCGTGCCGGCCGCCGATGCCGAGCGCCTGGCACGCGAGGTCAAGGGGCCGGTCACGCTAATGATGATCGAGGACGGCAATCACATCGCTACCAACCGCGCCTATCGCTGGCGTTCACAGAGCGCCGACTGGATGGCCGAGCAGCTTAAATAGTGTGAAAGCCGCGCGGCACCTTGTGCAGCCGCTCGATTCCGGTGTCGGTAATCAGCACCATCTCGCCCGTCTGCACGCCGGCCTTGCCGTCACGCGTGACGACGTTTGGCTGGATCACGACCGTCTGCCCGGCGCGGAACGGTTCCTGCGGAATAGGGCCGGCAGGCCGGCTCTTGCAGCCGAGAATCGGCGGCAGATAGCCGCCGCCATAGCCGTGCAACAGATCGTCGATGATGGTGTAGCCGGCCTGCTCGATCACGCCCGAGGCGTCGACAATTTGCGCAGGCGTTGCGCCGGCCCTGAGCACTGCCGCGATTGCATCGAAGGCGGCATCGGCGGCGGCATGCAGGTCGCGATAGAGCCTGGTCGGTTCGCCAAGCGCGAAGCTGCGCAGCACCTGGCCAGGATGCTCCCAGAATGCCGCGCTGATTTCGGCCACCACCGCGTTACCCTGCTGCACGCGCCGCGTCGTCGCAAACTGACGTGGAACGCCGAGCTCGGGCGCATCCATCGAAGTCGTGCCGATATAGTGAATGACATTGGTTGCGCCCTGCGAAATGTAGGCCCGCTCCACGAGGTCGCCCAATTCCCGCTCGTTCAGGCCGGGCCTCAATCCGTCCCGCAGCGCCATCATCCCGAGGTCGCTGAAATATGCGCCGACGCGCAGCCAATCGAGTTCCTCCGCCGACTTCACCTGCCGCAGCCTGATATAGTCGCGATTGAACGACTTCAGCTTCCCGAATTTCGCCGACAGGGCCGCATTCTGATCGGCGCTTACCGGCCCGACTGTCGCAACACGGTTCGCACGCGCACCGCGCCTGGCCAGCACCTCGATCGCGGCGGCGATCGAAGATTCCCCGCCCCAGGCCACATCGGCCTTGTCGGCGAGGAGGCGCGCCTGCGGCGCATGATTGACATACTGGACAAACAGCGCGTCGCGCGCGCCCGGGGTGAGCACGCCGACCGCCTCGGCGGTGACCGGCCATTGCGTCAGCCATTGCACCGCCGAGCCGAAGCGGTTGGCGCCGCAGAACAGGAGATGATCGCATTCGGCTTCCGCCAGCAGCGCCTCCATGGCGGCGCGCCGGCGCGCCATCTCGGCATCGGAAAAGCGCGGGACTTCGGCCTCGACCAGTCTGGCAAGATGCGGCGGAAGCGTCACGAGGCCTTCTTCGGCAGCGCCACGATCATGTCGAGCTCGATGCGCGCGCCCGGCGACGACAATTGATTGATGCACACCGTCGTACTCGCCGGCCGCCAGTCGCCGAAATATTTGGCCATGGTGGCGTGCATGGCGTCGGCCTCGCGGAAGTCGGTCAGGTATTTCGTGACCTTCACCACGTCACGCCACGTTGCGCCGGTGTGGTCGAGGATCGACTTGATCGCCTCCATGGCCCGGGTGGTCTGCTCCTCGATCGAGTGGGGATGCAGTTGCTCGGAATCCACATGCGGGTGTTTGTGATAGAGCGGCGACGGCGTGGCGCCCGACAGAAACATCAGATCGCAGGCGCCGACGATGTGGACAGCCGGTGCGTAGGGCATCGTGTGTGCCTCCTCCGGCTTCGGATGCACAGGCTCGAGCTTGAAGCCGCGCGGCGGCTTGGTGCTGACATTCATGCTGGTCTCCTTCGACAATGTCCGGCAATTAGGTCCGGAAAGCCGCCGCCATGCAACCGGGACCTTTGCCTGGCGGCTGCTTGGCGGCTTGAGTTGATCGGGCCACGGGAAACGCTAACGTGCCCCGCGAGCAGCCTTTGGGAGCCTCGAATGCCGTCCACGATCCTTGATTCCGCTGTGTTCCGCGACATTTTCACCACGCAGGCAATGCGCGACGTGTTCTCCGACGAGAACCGCGTGCAGAAATATCTCGACTTCGAGGCCGCACTCGCCCGCGCGCAGGGAAAGCTCGGCATTATTCCCAAGGACGCGGCAGCCGAAATCGTGCGCCACTGCGACGCGAAATTCATGAACATGGCCAGGCTCAAGGAGGCGACCGAGAGGATCGGCTATCCGGTTCTTCCGGTGGTCCAGCAGCTGGTGAAACTGTGCAAGGACGGCCTCGGCGAGTGGAGCCATTGGGGCGCCACCACCCAGGACATCACCGACACCGCCACCATCCTGCAGATCCGGGAGGCGCTCGACATTCTGGAAAAGGATATCGACGCGATTGCAGACGCGCTGGCGGCGCTCGCGAAGAAATACCGCGACACGCCGATGGCCGGCCGCAGCAATCTGCAACAGGCGGTGCCGATCACATTCGGCTACAAGATGGCCACCATGCTGGGCGCCTTCGAGCGCCACAAGCAGCGGCTCAGGGAACTGCGTCCGCGCGTCCTGGTCGGCGAATTCGGCGGCGCCGCCGGCACGCTTTCCTCTCTCGGCAAGGACGGTCTGAAAGTCCAGGACGAGCTGATGAAGGAACTCAAGCTCGGCCAGCCGGACATTTCCTGGCACACCGTGCGCGACCGCATCGCCGAGGTCGGCTGTTTCCTCGGTCTTGTTACCGGCGCCTGCGCCAAGATCGCCTTCGACGTGAAGCTGCTGATGCAGACCGAAGTGGAGGAAGTCTACGAGCCGTTCCACCAGGGGCGCGGATCATCGTCCACGATGCCGCAGAAGCGAAACCCGATTTCGTCGGTCTACATCACTGCGCAGACCGCCATGGTGCGGCAACTGGTGGCGGCGCTGCTGGAAGCGCAGGTCGAGGACCATGAGCGCTCGACCGGTCCGTGGGAAATCGAATGGATCGCGCTGCCCGAAATCTTCATGCTGTCGGCCGGCGCGCTGGCGCAGACGCGCTTCCTGGTCAGCGGCCTCCAGGTGAACGAAAAGAAAATGCGCGAGAACCTCGACATCACCAACGGCCTGATCATGTCGGAAGCGGTGATGATGGGGCTCGGCGCCGCCATGGGCCGCAACAGGGCGCATGACGTGGTCTATGACATCTGCCGCGAGGTCGTGAAAACCGGACGCCCGCTGATCGATCTGCTTGCCGAAGACAAGGAGATCAGCAAGCACGCCGACCGCAAGACGCTGGAGAAGCTGGTCGACCCGGCCAACTATCTCGGCGTCGCCGGCGAAATGGTCGATCGCGTGCTGGCGCTGCGCAAATAACTATTGCCTTGGCCGGACCTGTAGCAGCCCGATCGTAACGATTTATGAAGCCGCGGCTTTTGCGGTTGTCTGGTCGCGCACGAATTTTTGCACAGCCAGATGGTCGACCTTGCCCGACCCGAGCACCGGCATCTTGTCGAGATAGACGACTTCGGCCGGAATCATCAGATCGGAGGCGTGCCTGCTCCTGGCGTAAGCCTGGAATTCCTGGCGTGTGGCGCCGTGTTTATCCGCCACAAGAACAAGCCGCTCGCCCTTGCGGGCATCCGGCACGGTTGCGACCGAGACCAGGGCATTCGGCCACAGATCCGACGCCAGCATCTCGATGGCGGCAAGCGAGATCATTTCGCCGCCGATCTTGGCGAACCGTTTGGCGCGCCCCTTGATGGCGATGAAGCCCTGCGGATCGATCGTGACGATATCGCCCGTGTCGTGCCAGCCCTCATGCGGCGGTTCGAGCACGCCGGGATTGTCAGCGCGCAGATAGCCAAGCATGACGTTCGGCCCGCTCACAAAAAGGCGGCCGCCCTCCTCCACGCCGTCGACCTTCTCGAGCCGCGCCGTCATGCCCGGCAGCAGACGGCCGACAGTGCCGAACCTGTTGAACATCGGCGTATTGAGCGCAAGCGCCGGCGCGGTCTCGGTGACGCCATAACCTTCGAGGATCCGCACGCCGAATTTTTCCAGATAGATCTGGCGCGTCGCTTCCTTCACCGGCTCGGCGCCCGCCAGAATGTAGCGCAGCGAGCGGAAGTCGTAGGCGTGCGCGGCGCGCGCGTAGCCGTTGAGGAAGGTGTCGGTGCCGAACAGGATGGTGGCGTTCACGCCATACACCAGCTCCGGCACGATGCGGTAATGCAGCGGCGACGGATAGAGATAGATGCGCACGCCGGAGACGAGCGGCAGCACGAGCCCGACCGTGAGGCCGAACGAGTGGAATACCGGCAACACATTGAACACCTTGTCCTGCCGGCCGAAGTCGATGCGCGCCGCCGCCTGCGCTGCGTTCGCCAGCATGTTCCGGTGCGACAGCACGACGCCCTTGGGCGTGCCCTCCGAACCGGAGGTGAAGAGGATCGCCGCCCAGTCACCGGGCGTGCGCGCGGCCAGCGGCTTTTTCGCGTTCCAGAATCCGCGCATTTTATCGCTGAAAGTGACGGTCGGCCGGATATCTTCGAGATAGACGATTTTAATCTCTTTCTGCAGCCCCGCGATCAGCGCATCGAGCCGGCCCTTCTCGACGAAGGCGCGTGAGGTGAGAATGGTATCCACCTGCGCCGCCCGGCACGCCGCGAGCACGTTCGTGATGCCGGCGGTGAAATTGATCATCGCCGGCACCCTGCCCGCCGACATCAGCGCCATCAGGGTCACCGCCGCGCCGTTCGAATTGGGAAGCATCAGCCCGATCGCCTTGCCCTCCGGCGCGAGCGGCATCAGCTTCTCGCCGAGGATGCGCGCGCCCGTCAGAAGCTTGCGATAGGTCAGCGTGCCGGCAACCGGATCCTCAACCGCGACGCGGCCCATCCCGTGGATTTCCGCCGCCTCGATCACGGCCCTGGGCACCGTGCGTTCGATCGAGGTGGTGCGGTATACGAGATTCGACATGATCTCGTAGAGCGCCGCGCCGGCCGCGTGCCGGCGATACTTGCCTTTGAGCGCCGGATCGACGGTGAGCTTCACCGGCTCGAGCACGGTCACGGTAACCTTCGGAAACCAGCGTCGCCGCACCTGCGCGCGGTCGAGCCGCGTGAACGGCGTGGATTCAAGCCCTTCGAGCCGCACCGGCACGACGAATGCTTCGGTCTTGTCGGCGATGAGCCCTGCGCCGTCATAGATCTTCATCAGGCTGCCGGTAACCGTGAGCCGCCCCTCCGGAAAGATGATCAACGGTTCGCCGCTCCTGACTGCATTGATCAGCGTACGGGTCGCCATCGGCTTGGTCGGATCGAGCGGCATGGCGCGGGTGAAACGCAGGAACGGCCTGACCCACCAGCGCTGCGCGATCGCGCTGTCGATGGCGAAGACCGGGTCCTTGGCCAGAAGCGACAGCGCGAGCGCCGCATCGAGGAAGCTCGTGTGGTTGAGCGCGATGATCGGATTGTGACCGGCGTCATTGAGGTTGTCGGCGCCCCTGACCTCCACCCGATAGAGCACGCGAAACAGGATCGAAAGAAAATCCATGCCCGCCCTGGCCGGCATGGTCCGGCCGATCAGGATGGCAACGCCGAGGGTTGCAAATCCGATGAGGCCGAACAGCGCCGGCGTGCTGAATTTGAACGCCTGCAGGACCGCAATCACCAGAGTGCCGCCGGCCATGAATGCGGCGTTGAGCACGTTGACGCCGGCGATCACGCGCGCCCGCTGGTCGGCGCCGGCCCAGGCCTGCACGGCGGCAAACGTCGGAACGATGTAGAGACCGCCGGCAATCGCCAGACCGGCGAGATCGATCATGACCCGCAGCCCGCGGCCCGATGAGAACACCTCGCCGACGCCGGCCGGAATGGTGGCCAACGGCGCCCCGTAGGTGGCCCAGCCGAGATCGACTGCAAATACGCCGAGCAGTACAGCGCCGATCAATGTCGGCAGGATGACGATGCGGCCGGCCGAGAGCCACGCGGCAAGACCCGATCCCACAGCGACCGCGATCGAAAACACCGCGAGGAATGCGGTCACCACCTCCTCGGTGCCGCCGAGCACGGTCTTCACCAGCGGCGGCAGCAACGACAGCACCACTGCGCCGACGAGCCAGAACCAGCTCGTCACCAGCGCGCCCCACCACAGCCGTTTGTCATCGCGCAGATGCTTCAGCAACCGGCCGGTGGAAGAAACGATGTTGATCGAGATTTTCAGATCGGGCGCGCCCGATCCCACTTTCGGAATGAACAGGCTCGACCCCCAGCACAGGAGCGCGAACACCAGCATCAATCCGGCAAACGATGCCGGATCGCCGCCGTCCTTCGCCGCCAGCCCGCCGACAATCGTGCCGAGCAGGATCGCCATGAAGGTTGCGCCTTCGACCAGCGCGTTGGCGGCCGGTAATTCGGATTTGTCGAGGAGATCGGGAAGGATGCCGTATTTGATCGGGCCGAACTGCGAGCCGATGACCCCGAACGCAAACAGCGCCACGAAGAGGACAGGCACCGAATGCATGACAAAGCCGGCGATCGCAACGACCGAAACGCCAATCTCCGCAAGCTTCAGCCGCTGCGCCACGATTGCCTTGTCGTAGCGGTCGGCCATCTCACCGCCGAACGCCGAGAGGAAAAAGTACGGCGCAATGAAAACCGCCGCCGCCAGGGTGATGAGCAATTCGGCCGCCGACCCGCCGATCTTGAACAGGATCAGGAAGACCAGCGCGTTTTTCAGGAAATTGTCGCTGAACGCCGAGAAGAACTGGCACCAGAACAGGGGTGCGAAACGCCTCGATAGCATCAGGGGGGGCGGCATGGCCCACATTGCTTATTGCAAAGTTCCGGCGGCGGGAAGCCGGTACCGCCGCAAATAAAAAATTGGGCGGCCAGCGGCCGCCCAAGGGGGTCGCTATCGATGACATAAACCTTAAGGACGGGCCTCCTCACGAGATTCGAGGATGACGGCACCAAGGCCGAAGGCCAGGGCAAAAACCGTGACGACGCTGAATAAAGACAACCACATGGCGGTGCCTCCTCGTATGCGCGGGCTCGCGCGCGGGAAGTCTGGCCGTGGCAACGCGCTAAGCGGGGTCCGGTTCCTCCGGTCAGCGAGCCGGCTGTGGATATTTGATGATTTATTTACGAGCAGGATCGGTAAAAGTGGAGGTATCCGGAACTAAGATTGCAGCCGGATCGAGGATTGCAGGTCGGCCAGCAGTATTCGCAGATCGAGTTCCCGGAACTCCAGATAGACCCTTCGCAACCAGCGTTGCAGCTCGGCATTCGCGTCATGCGACGCATCGGGGGTTTCCGCGATTCGCGATCGGGCAAAGGAGAACGGCGGCTTGTCGACATATTTGCGAAAGACCGGCGCCAGAATTGCAAGCCGCACCACCAATTCGCCACTGCCCATGAGCTCGTATTTGTCACGATGCTGCGCGCTGCCCAGGATCTCGTTATGCACCGGCGCAAGCGTCGCCTGCGGTAACCGGCGCCGCAGGCCGCGATAGGCCTCGACCGAAGTGTGGTCCGGCGTCAGCATGAACAATACCGCAGGCGCAATCGATCGCCTGCGCGCTTCGCGGGCAAAGTCGATCCTGTGGGCCAGCGAAAAAAAAGCTTCAAACAATTCATGGCCGAGATCGATGATCTTGGTGATCCCGTCGTCAGCGATCAGCCGGTCGAACAACGCCATCTGCCCCTTGATGTCGCCGATCTCGGACGCAATCGCCTGCTCGGGCAGAAACCCGGCAAGCGTGCCTTCGCCGGAATTGAGATCGAAGCCCGCTACCGGTCGGTCCTGCTGCAAATAGAAATCTATCAGCAACCGGGACAGCAAGGTCTTGCCCACGCGCGGGCGCGGCGATGCGACGATGATGACGGAATTGCGGAACGACATGACTTCACCGGACGCCGCCCGCGTTTCGGCGCAGCTCTCAAAACGGGATAGCCGGCGAAAGACTAGCTCGCGACCTGGCGGACGTTACTTTCGATTTTCGGTGCGATCAGATCGATCAGCTTGACCCGGTCGAATTCGCTCCAGACATTGCCGAGCCAATGGCGCACGTATCCGCGCAGCACGAATGAATAGTTGGCGGCGTCGTCCTTGGCGTTCTTGTTGGCGACGAAATTCACGAAGGGGACGCTGGCCAGTTCCACCTGCTCGCAAGCCATTTCGTTGAGCTTTGGAATTGTGATTTCCTCGGCGCCCTTGATCCGCTTGAAATACGAATTGTAGGTCGCGGGATCCCATTCGAAGAACGAAGTCTCGTTGATGTGATTCTTCACCAGGAAGTAGCTGGCGTCGCCGACGAAGCCGGACGTTTCGGCGATCTCGTCGAGCGAAGCGATCGACGGGCCAAGAATATGAAACACCGCGAAGGTGATCTGGCCCTTCTTGGCGGACTCGATAAATCCGATGTCGCTGAGCGCCTGCAGCGTCGACGACAGCAATCCGGCGCGGACGTCGATCACGGTCACCCGGGCCTCGGCGCTGCCCAGGGTATCGAAGATCTTCATCTGGTCCGGAACCGAGGTGACGTCCACGACCTCGGTGGTGTCGGGATGGAAGCGCTTGAGCGTGCCGCGCGGCGATTCGGTATCGAAGGCGCGGATCGGCGTCTGATGAGCGCCGAAATAGTCGAGCAAGGTACGGGCGACGGTGGTCTTGCCCACGCCGCCCTTGTCGGCACCCACGAGAATAACTGCTGGTTTAGCCATGACACACTCTACGGAACGAGACCCCGGACGTACGCAACACGCCTTTCTTGTTATCTTACTACGCTATCGGCGGGCTGGAATGACAGCTTTATTCCATTGGCGGCCCCTCTGGCAATTCCGCGGGCAGCCCACGGTTCGTGAATTTTCCTTGGAATCTCAAGCGGTTTAGCCGGTGCTGCGGCCGGCCCGCAGTCATCATATGCGACGAAAGCGCTGGGGCCGCCAGCGCTGCCGGCATGACCCGTCTTCGCTCGAGCTTCGGCAAGCAAGCGTCGTCGAAGCGGATGGTCTGCCGACGGATGCGGTCCCGGCCGCGGAGACTGGTGCCGGCGGAGGGATTTGAACCCCCGACCCCCCGCTTACGAAGCGGATGCTCTACCGCTGAGCTACGCCGGCTCGCGCATGATCCCGTGGGAACCGGTTTCCCGCCTTCGCGAAGCCCGCTTCGGCGGGCGAAGCGAGGTCGGAGGTGATCGTGCGCAATTAAGGCCCGCCACTGATATCGGCGGGTACCGGCCTTGGCAAGCAATCATCCCGCAGGGAACACGTGACCTTCAACGAAACAGCTGCCGCAGCCGATGCCAGGTGTCGCGCGCCGGCGGCACCGTTGGCACTTCGGGCGGCGGATCGCCGTCGATGCCGGAATCCGGCCCCGGATCATCGGGCGCGTGCACCAGCGGGATCACCGGTTCGGCCGGCTTGGGCTTGGCCGCAGGTTTTGCCGAAATCTTGCCTTTGTCTGCGGTCGGGGCCGGCTTCACCTCCGGCTCGGCCGGCGCCGGTTTTTTTTCGCTGCCGGGCGCGGCGCCTTCGATCGCCGCGACCGCCGGCTTGAGCGACGGAGAGGCCACCTCGATCACCGGACGGCTGACGCCGAGTTCCGCCAGCGGCAGCTTCCACTCGAAACCGTCCAGTCGGCCGTTCGGCGATACCGGCAGCCAGCGATCCGACACCACGCCATCTGCGGTCCAGACCGGATCACCGGAAGCGCGCATGGCGCGGCCCATCCATTCGCGCACGCGGCCCTCATCGCCATGCTCGGTTTCCTCAAGCTCCGCCATCAGGGTCGCAACCCGCCGGGTGGGCGCCGACAAATACGGCGCAAGCGCCTGGCGCGCCGCCGCAAACTCGCGTGCATCGATAGCGGCGCGCGCCACGGCCAGTGCGCCCTCCAGCTGTCCAGGCACCTTGGCGGCGAGCTTCTGCATGCGTGTCAGGCGTTCGCGCGCGCTGTCACCAAGACGCAGGTTTGCATATGCCTCCGCAATATCGGGATGCGGATTGATCTTCCATGCGCTTTCCAGAATCTTTCCCGCCTTGCGCTGCTCGCCCAATTCCGCAAGCCGCCGCCCGGCGAGCGCCGCCGCCGGCACCAGATCGGGCGCGAGCTTCACGGCCTCAAGCACCAATGCACGCGCGGCATCGCGATCGATGTCTTCCAGCGCCAGCGCACGCGCGGTGAGCAGCACCGCGCGCTTGCGCCGATAGTCGACCTTCTCCAGCGCACCCTTCATATGATCAAGCGCATCGAGGGCGCCGGCCCAGTCGGCGGCGGCGCAGCGATAGTCGAGTACCGCCTGCCCTGCCCAGCTGAGCGATGGCTCAACCTTGGCCGCCTCCTCGGCGGCGCGCCGCGCGGCAAGCAAGTCGCCGCGGCGCTGCGCCTCGATATAAAGTCCGCGCAGGCCAAGCAGCCTCGTTTCGTCTCGCTTGGTCATTTCATGAAATGCGTGCTCGGCCGTGTCACGATCGCCGGCCATCTGCGCCGATTGCGCCGTAAGCAGGAGAGCGAGCGGGTCGCCGGGCGACAGTCGCGCGGCTTCGTTAGCCGCCCGGCGCGCAATGTGCGAATCGCCGGCGCCGATTGCAATGAGGCCGCGCGAAATCGCGAGGTAGCCCTTCATGGCGCGGCGATGGCGGAAGAACAGTGAAACCTGCTCCGGCGAACGCAGGATGCCACGTACAATTCCCCAGATCAGCATGGCGGCAAGAACGACCGCGGCGACCGCAAACATTGCGACCATCACCGAAGTCTCGATCCGATAGCCCATCCATGTGACGGAGACCTCGCCCGGACGATCTGCCACCCATGCAAAGCCGACCGCGATGAGTGCGACCGAGAGCAGGAAGAGGATCACACGGATCATCGCGCCCTCACCGTGAACCGAGTGCGCGCGCGGATTCGGCGGCGAGCCGTCGCGCCGCCGCCTGGGCCGCCTGGCGACCCCGCGCTTTGGCAATCCAGCCAGCCGCCGGCGCTCGTACGTTTTCGGGCAGCCTGGCAAGATCGGCAAGCGCAGCGGAAATATCGGTATGGGCCACCGCAATCTCCATACGGGCCAGGACCGCCGAGGGATCGTTGCCGGGCGGCACATCGACCGGGCGGATGCGCACGAGCCGGTCGGCATTGGCCTGGAGCCGATCGAGGAAACCACCGGACGGTGCCTTCACGCCCGCGGTCTTGAGCATGACCGGAAGCAGATCGCCGAGTTCACGGGCGAGCGCTTTTTCGCTCGGCACGCCGGCCGCTGCAAACGGTTCGAGCAATGCCAGAGGCCTGTCGTTGGCGCCCAGCGATTTGACTTCCGCCAGTTCTGCAGCAAAGGGCGCGCCGCTCAGAACAGCATCACGCAGGCCCGCTGCGCTCAGCGCGAGACGCGCCGGCAAATCAACGGCCGTCGTCTTGGCGATTTCGTCGTGCGCGCTCTTGGCCGATTGCTCGAGCGACGCGAGGCGTTTCTCAAGAGCGTCAAGCTCACCAGGCGTTAATCCGCTGGAGGCATTCCTTGCTGCCTCGACATTGGTCCGCAACGCGGTCATGGCCTTCGTCGCCACATCGGCCCGTTCGAGCGCCTTTGCTGCATTGGCGGCCACATCGTCGTTGCGGCGATTGAGCGCCGTGAGCGCCACTCCAAGCGACTTCATTGCACTATCGGCGGCGGCGAGCCGTTCCGTGACCGTCGAATCTCCTGCCGGCAATCTGGCGACAGTTTGTTCAATCCTGGCGATGCGCTCCGACAAGGTCTCGATGGTCCTGGTGTCCGCCGGCGCAGCCTGATGTTTTTGCAAATCGCGTAACGTCGCTTCCATGGCCGCGAGACGACCCGGATCGGCGGCCGAACCGGCTGTGCGGACCGGAACGAGGCCGGTGAACCAGAGCGCGACACCAATGAGCGCGACGACCGCCCCGCCGATGAATCCGGCGCCCAGAGTGACGATGAAATTCGTGCTGCTCCGGGACTTGGCGCCGGAACCATCATTGGCGTCCAGCCCGGTTTCGGGCATCGACTCCGGGTTGCTTTGCTCACCGGCAGTCTTCGCCTGTGGGCCGGCATCATGCTTGGGGGAATCGGGCACCGCTTCGGCTACCTCTTTCGCCGTGAGATCGATCGTGGGCGGCGTACGCTTCTTGCGGCCGGGACCGCCATGCGTCGCATCGTGCGTGGCGTCATGCGCATCTTGCGGTGCTTCCGGTGTTGTGCGCTTGTCTGTCATGCGCAAACTCCTCGACGAATTGGCCCTATTCGTCCGCTGGGGATAAGGCAAACGGCGCTGGGCTGCCAATGTCAAGCTGACGGCGTCTCTTCGACGAGACCGAGCAGCGTTCCCTCGTCCGGCCGCGGCGCCACGGAAACCTTGACTGCCCCGGCGGCGGTAAGCGGCGCTGCAATCTGGGCCGACAGGCAGAAATGCCGCGGACCGAGCGCTTGTTCCAGGAGGCCCGCCTGCCCGGCGCCGGCAAGGTAATTGTCGGCGCTGCGGCGGGAGAAATGCAGCACCGCGTCGACTTCGCCAGACTTCAGCGCCGCGACCAGTTCGGGCGGAAACGGCGCGGTAACGGCGCGGTAGACAATGCGCATATCCGTCGCAATGCCATGCACGGCCAATTCGCCCACAAGATCGGCGGCGCGATCCTCGCCGGCAAGATAGAGCAGAGGCGCTCCCGCATCGGCGCGGCGCTCGGCGATGAGACGCACCAGATCGCGCACATCTCCGCCCGCGGATGTAACGTTGGCAAAACCCGCCTCTCGCGCAGCATCTGCGCTGCGACGGCCGACCGCGAATACCGGCAACTTCAGGATCGTCTCGCGCGCGGGATTGCCCGCAATCGCGGCGGGCGCATTCGCGCTGGTGACGATGACCGCGCCCCAGGTGCCGGACAGATCGACCGCGAGCGGCTCGACCCGCATCAGCGGCGCCTGCAGAACCTCGTGACCGCGCGCACGCAACGCACCCGCGGTGCGGACGCTATCGGGATGCGGTCGGGTGACAATCAGACGCATGGTCATTCAAAGAAGTGAGGGCCGCCGAGACGCCTGAGTTCGTGGCCAGCCTCGCTGCCAATCTTGATCCTGTCGCCGCGGTGCCCGTTCGCAACGATATCGTGCGCGGATGAGCCATCGGGCCGCACGATCAGACCGCGAAAGTGCAGCGTGTCGCCCGATACGGTGGCATGCCCGCCGATCGGCGTTTTGCAGGAGCCGTCGAGTTCAGCCAGGAAGGCGCGCTCGCAGGCAAGCGCGATCGAAGTATCGTCGTGATCGATGCGGGCCAGGAGCTCACGCGTGCGCCCGTCGTTCTCGCGCGTCTCGATGCCGATAGCGCCCTGTCCGACCGCGGGAAGAAACTCGTCCACGCTCATGATCGCGGTGGCGTGTTTCGTCAGGCCGAGCCGCTTCAATCCTGCGAGCGCAAGAATCGTTGCGTCGAAGTCGCCGCCGTCGAGCTTGCGCAACCGCGTCTCCACATTGCCGCGCAGCGGCATTATCCTCAGATCGTCGCGTGCGCGTTTCGCAATGGCCTGACGGCGCAGCGAGGCGGTACCGAGGCTCGCGCCTTGCGGCAACTCGGCAAGCGATCGCGCCTTGCGGCTGATGAATACATCGCGGGGATCCTCCCGCTCGAGACATGCCGCCAACATCAGTCCGTCGGGCAGCACGGTCGGCATGTCCTTGGCCGAGTGCACCGCCAGATCGATTGCGCCCTGCAGCAAGGCTTCCTCGATTTCCTTGGTGAACAGCCCCTTGCCGCCTTCCTCTGCCAGCGGCCGGTCCTGGATTGCATCGCCGGAAGTTCGGATGATCTTGAGCTCAATCGCCTCCTGGCCGCATCCAAGTGCAGACGCCAGCCGCGAGGCAACCATGCGCGCCTGCACCAGCGCCAACGGGCTGCCGCGCGTGCCGATACGCCAGAGCGCGGTGGATTGCGCCATATTACCTCTCGATGCTAGTGCGGTGGGTTTGAAGTTCCTCCTGTTGTAGCCGCGAACTCACGGGAGGAACTTCAAACCCTAAACCGCACTAGAATCATTAAGTTGCTAGTGTCCCTTTGATTCCGAAGTTCGCATAAGTGGGTGCCGCAAGGGAGTGCGAACTTCGGAATAGGGACACTTGGGCACCTTTTAGTTCACCCTTCTCTGAAAGGGGAGGGTCGGAGGAAGAAATGATCATCCTCGGCATCGAGACGACTTGCGATGAAACCGCCGCCGCGGTGGTGGAGCGTTTCGAGAACGGCCGGGGCGAAATTCGGTCAAATGTCGTGCTCAGTCAGGTGAGCGAGCATGCGGCATTCGGCGGCGTGGTTCCAGAAATCGCCGCCCGCGCCCATGTGGAAGCGCTCGACCTCATCATCGCCAAGGCCATGAGCGAGGCGAAGTGTGACTACGGCGCGATCGACGGCGTCGCCGCCGCGGCCGGCCCCGGATTGATCGGCGGCGTCATTGTCGGCCTGACCACGGCGAAGGCTATTGCGCTGGTCAAGCGCAAGCCGCTGATCGCCGTCAATCATCTGGAAGCGCACGCGCTCACTGCCCGGCTGACTGACGCAACACCGTTTCCATATTGCCTGTTTCTCGCTTCCGGCGGCCACACCCAGGTGGTCGCGGTGCGCGGTGTCGGCGATTACGTGCGCCTCGGCACCACCATGGACGACGCCATCGGCGAGGCCTTCGACAAGACCGCCAAGCTCCTCGGTCTGGGCTATCCCGGTGGCCCACAGGTGGAAAAGGAAGCCCAGCATGGCGACTCCACGCGTTTTGCCCTGCCGCGGCCGATGCATGGACGCAAGGATGCGAATTTTTCGCTGTCCGGTTTGAAGACCGCTCTGCGGCTGGAAGCGGAAAAGATCGCGCCGCTGACCGACCAGGACGTGGCTGATCTTTGTGCGTCGTTCCAGCAGGCGGTGGTGGATGTCGTGCTCGACCGGCTGCGCTCGGGCCTGCGCATGTTCCACGCGAAATTTGGCCCGCCGACTGCGTTGGTGGCCGCCGGTGGCGTTGCCGCCAATCAGGCGATCCGCAAGGTGCTCAATCGTCTGGCGGTCGAAATCGGCACCATATTGATTGCGCCACCACTCGAACTGTGCACCGACAACGGCGCCATGATTGCCTGGGCCGGCGCCGAACGTCTCGCCATCGGATTGACCGATCCGCTCGATGTCGCGCCGCGCGCACGCTGGCCGCTTGAAGACGTCACCGGAGTACGGCCGCAGACCCCCCTTCCCTCAGTGCAACAGAGCTGACGCCATGGCCATTCAACGCATTGGCGTGCTTGGAGGCGGCGCCTGGGGAACGGCACTGGCGCTGAGCTGCGCGCGCGCCGGCCGCGACGTCACATTGTGGGAATTTGACGCGGCAAATGCCGAACACCTTGTGAGCGAGCGCGAGAGCCGCTTCTTGCCCGGCGTGCGGCTCGACGACCGCATCAAGGTCACGCGCGATCTGGACCAGGCGGCGCGCAGCGACGCAGTCCTGCTGGTGGTGCCGGCGCAGGCGGTCCGCACCGTGTGCACGCAGCTGGCTCCGTTGTTGCCCGGGCGAACGCCGGTGATTGCCTGCGCCAAAGGTATCGAGGCCGGCACGCAGAAATTCATGACAGAGATCATCGCCGAACGCGCACCGAAGGCGGTGCCGGCGATCCTGTCCGGGCCAAGTTTCGCCGCTGACGTGGCGCGCGGCATGCCAACCGCAGTCACGATCGCCGCGCCTGATGCAGCACTCGCCGGCGCGCTGGCGCAGGCGATCAATTCCGGCACGTTTCGCCCCTATCACTCGACCGATGTGCGCGGGGTCGAACTTGGCGGCGCCACCAAGAACGTACTGGCAATTGCAGCCGGCATCGTGACCGGACGCGGGCTTGGCGCCAGCGCTTCTGCGGCCCTGACCACGCGCGGTTTTGCCGAGCTGGTGCGTTTCGGCAAGGCGTTCGGCGCGAGGACCGAAACCATGATGGGTCTCTCCGGTCTCGGCGATCTCATCCTCACCTGCTCCACGCCGCAGTCGCGCAACTTCTCGTGCGGCGTCGCATTGGGCAAAGGTGAGAAGCCCGGCACCGCAGCGCATGGCAAACTTGCCGAGGGCATTTTCACCGCGCCGGTACTCCTGGAAATGGCGCGTACAAAGAACGTGGAGATGCCGATTTCTGCCGCCATTGCCGCCGTGCTGGCGGAGAAAATGAGCGTGGACGAAGCGATTGAATCGCTGCTCACCCGCCCGCTCAAGTCGGAAGGCTGAAATGTCTTACTGGTTGATGAAATCCGAACCCGATTCCTGGTCATGGCAGCAACAGGTTGCTAAAGGCGCCCAGGGCGAGGCCTGGTCGGGCGTGCGCAATCACCAGGCCAAACTCAATCTGATGAAGATGAAAAAGGGCGACCGCGCCTTCTTCTATCATTCCAATGTGGGCAAGGAGATCGTCGGCATCGTCGAAGTGGTCCGCGAGCACCACCCCGACCCGACCGCAAAGCCCGGCGAGCCCTGGGTCGTCGTCGACGTGAAAGCTGTCGAGCCGTTGCCGAAGCCGGTGACGATCGAAGACGTCAAGAAAGAGCCCAGGCTCAAGAAGATGGTGCTGATCAACAACACGCGGCTGTCGGTGCAGCCGGTGACGGCGGACGAATGGAAGGTCGTGTGCAAGATGGGCGGGCTGAAATAGCGGGAGGTCAACCGTGAATTTTGCAGGATACAACTACTGGGCCGTGCTGGTGGCGGGCCTGGTCGGCTTCGGGCTCGGCGGCGTGTGGTACCGGCTGCTGGCTGCGCCCTGGAAAGCGGCGCACGGTTTCACCACCGAGCAGATCCGCGCCCATCACGGCAAAGGCGCCGCTCCATGGCCCCTGATCATCGCTTTGGCCGCCGACCTCATCATGGCCTGGGTGCTGGCCGGCCTCATCGGTCACATCGGCGCGGTAAACGTGAAGGACGGACTGATCTCCGCTGCCTTCATCTGGGCCGGATTCGTGATGACCACCCTGGTGGTCAACAACACCTTCGGCATGCGGAAACCCTCGCTGATCTGGATCGACGGGGGACACTGGCTGCTGGTGTTGCTGGTGATGGGCGCGATCATCGGCGCCTGGGGGGTCTGAACCCCGCGGACCCCACCAAAGTGGGGCATTCCGCGCCTTGTCCGCTGCGCGAGCGCCGTCGCATAATGGGCCCAACCACGAAACGAAAACGTGATCCACAGCGCATGGCGTGGGCGGGGAGGAAGTGCGATGTCCGACAAGATCTATGACGTGCCGGCTGACTGGCGCAAACGCGCCTTCGCCGACGACGCCAAGTATCAGGCCATGTATGCGCGCTCGCTCAAAGACCCGGACGGCTTTTGGGCCGAGCAAGCCAAGCGCATCGACTGGATCAAGCCGTTCAAGAAGGTCAAGAACACCTCCTACGATCCGCACAACGTTTCGATCAAATGGTTCGAAGACGGCACGCTCAACGCCGCCTACAACTGCGTCGACCGCCACCTCGCCAAGCGCGGCGACCAGACCGCCATCATCTGGGAAGGCGACGACCCCAAGGACGACAAGAAACTCACCTACAAGCAGTTGCACGCCGAAGTCTGCCGCTTCGCCAATGTGCTGAAGGCACGCGGCGTCAAGAAGGGCGACCGGGTTACCATCTACATGCCGATGATTCCGGAAGCGGCGATCTCGATCCTCGCCTGCGCGCGCATCGGCGCCGTCCATTCGGTAATCTTCGGCGGCTTCTCACCCGATTCAATTGCCGGGCGCATTGAGGATTGCAAGTCGACCTGTGTCGTCACGGCGGACGAAGGCGTCCGCGGCGGCCGCAAGATTCCGCTCAAGGCGAATGTTGACGAGGCCTGCAAGAAGGCCGGCGGCGTGACGTCGGTCATCGTCGTCAAACGGACCAATGCTCCGGTCACCATGCAGGCCGGCCGGGATGTCTTCTACGACGATATCGCCAAGACCGTACCGGCCGATTGCCCGTGCGAGGAGATGAGCGCCGAAGATCCCTTGTTCATTCTCTATACCTCGGGCTCGACCGGAAAACCGAAAGGCGTGCTGCACACCACCGGCGGCTATCTGGTCTATACGTCGATTACGCATCAATACGTGTTCGACTATCACGACGGCGAAATCTACTGGTGCACCGCCGACGTCGGTTGGGTGACCGGCCACAGCTACATCATCTATGGCCCGCTCTCGAACGGCGCCATTTCGCTGATGTTCGAAGGCGTGCCGAATTATCCGACCACGTCGCGTTTCTGGGAAGTGTGCGACAAGCACAAGGTCAATATCATCTACACCGCGCCGACCGCGATCCGTGCGCTGATGCAGGGCGGCGAAGGTCCGGTGAAGAAAACATCCCGCAAGAGCCTGCGTCTGCTCGGCACCGTCGGCGAGCCGATCAATCCGGAAGCGTGGGAATGGTACTACCACGTGGTCGGCGAGGATCGCTGCCCGGTCGTCGATACCTGGTGGCAGACCGAAACCGGCGGCATTCTGATTACGCCGCTGCCCGGCGCGACCAGGCTCAAGCCCGGTTCGGCGACGAAGCCGTTCTTCGGCGTCATCCCGCAGCTGGTCGATGCCGAGGGCAAGGAACTGCAAGGCGCTGCCAGCGGCAATCTGTGCATCGCCGACAGTTGGCCCGGCCAGATGCGAACGGTCTATGGCGATCATCAGCGGTTTGTCGATACCTACTTCAAGACCTATCCCGGCAGGTACTTCACCGGTGACGGCTGCCGTCGCGACGAGGACGGCTATTACTGGATTACCGGCCGCGTCGACGACGTCATCAACGTTGCCGGCCATCGCCTCGGCACCGCCGAGGTGGAAAGCGCGTTGGTGGCGCACCCGAAAGTGTCGGAAGCCGCCGTGGTCGGCTATCCGCACGACATCAAGGGTCAGGGCATCTATGCATATGTCACTCTGATGGCGGGCGAGCAGCCGACCGAGGACCTTCGCAAGGAGCTCGTCGGCTGGGTTCGCAAGGAGATCGGACCCATCGCCTCGCCGGATCTCATCCAGTTCGCGCCCGGTCTGCCGAAGACCCGCTCGGGAAAGATCATGCGAAGAATTCTTCGCAAGATCGCCGAAGACGAATTCGGCAATCTCGGTGACACATCGACTTTGGCCGATCCGGCCGTGGTCGACGATCTGGTCAACAACCGCCAGAACAAGAGAGCGGCCAAGGCGGGTTAGCCGGGCCGGCTTCGGCAACAAACCGTCCGTCCCCGCGCAAGCGGGGACCCAGGGCTGCACTCAACCAATTCTGCGATCACCGCCCTGGATTCCCGCTTGCGCGGGAATGAACGGTGGTTGCCGCGTCGCCCGTCCCCACATGTTTAATCGTTATTTACTCTAGTTCGAGCTTTCGCCGGAGAATTCGCGCGCAGCGATTAAGATCGCGCCCGTTACAGTGTTGCGACGGAAACGATGTTCAAGCGAGCGACATTATTTATCGCGATCGTTGCGGCGCTTGCGCTGGCGATGGCGGCGGCGGCGAACGCAGCCTCCCGCGACATCGTCAGCTTCTCCGGCTTCCGACCCGGCACCGTCGTGGTGAAGACCTCCGAACGCCGGCTTTACTACGTGCTCGACGACTACCGTGCGCTGCGCTTTCCCGTCGGCGTCGGCCGTGCCGGCATGACCTGGACCGGAGTCGCACGTGTCGAAGGTAAATATGTGCGACCGGCATGGGCGCCGCCCGACTCGATCCGTCGTGAAAATCCCAGGCTGCCCGCGGTCATTCCCGGTGGCTCACCGCGCAATCCCATGGGCGACGCCGCACTTACGCTGCGCGGCGGGGAATACGCCATCCACGGCACCAACCGGCCCTCCTCGATTGGTGGCTTTGTGTCCCACGGTTGCATCCGCATGTACAACCGCGACATCCGCGAGCTGTATTCGCTGGTCTCCGTGGGTACGCCGGTGATCGTCGAGCAATAAAGGCCCGCGCTCGGTTCTCTTTCTCTACATACGACCCCACCTGCTGGCGCCTGCCTTAAATTGTGTGCGGAAGCGGAAATCTGCCTCCGGATTCGCGACCAGGACACAATTTGTGGCAATGATTCGGGGCATGGCGCGACCGCGCACCTCCCCGCAGCCGGAAGTCCCCGGCCTCACCGCCCGCAGGATCGCCGCCGACATTCTGGATGGCGTGCTGCGGCGGAAGATCTCGCTTGATGAACAGTTGTCCGGCAAGACGGCCCATCCCGGCCTTGCCACACTCGCCGATCGCGACCGCGCCCTGATGCGACGCCTGGTCGCGACCGTGCTCCGGCGGCTGGGAACCTTGCGCCATCTGCTCGGCGGATATCTCGACAAGGGTTTTCCGCCCGAGGCGCCACGCGCGGAGACAATCCTGCTGATCGGCGCTGCCCAGATTCTCTGGCTCGACGTGCCCGACCATGCTGCGGTTGATCTTGCAGTGCGACTGGCGCAGGCCGACCGGCGTGCCGCGCGCTATGCCGGCCTCATCAATGCAGTCCTCCGGCGCGTCACACAGAACCACTCGGGCGCTGCATTCGACGACGTTTCACGTGATACGCCGAAATGGCTGCTGAAACGCTGGACCGCGCGATACGGCGCCGGGACCGCGCGCGCCATCGCGCAAGCAAACGGTCACGAGCCGGCGCTCGATTTGACCGTCAAGCAAGATGCGGAATCCTGGGCCGAACGGCTGCGCGGGCGCGTCCTTCCGACCGGAACCGTGCGCACGCTGGCGCAGGGCGCGATATCGCTCCTGCCGGGATTCAACGAAGGCGCCTGGTGGGTACAGGATGCCGCCGCTTCGCTGCCGGCGCGTCTGCTCGGCGACGTTCGTGGGCGTTCGGTCGCCGACCTGTGCGCAGCGCCCGGCGGCAAGACTGCGCAACTCAGCTTTGCCGGCGCCGATGTCACTGCGATCGATCGCTCACCGGCGCGGCTTAACCGTCTGCGCGAAAATCTCGATCGGCTTGCGCTGTCCGCCAAGACCATCGCCGCCGACGTCCTGGAATGGCAGCCTGAATCGTCAGGTGCCGGAACATTCGACGCCGTGCTTCTTGACGCGCCTTGCTCCTCGACTGGAACCATCCGCCGTCATCCGGACGTACCCTGGCTCAAGAGCGAGGCCAACCTCACCGTGCTGACCGCGCTGCAGCAGCGTCTGCTGGACCGCGCGGTTGATCTGCTCGCACCCGGCGGCCACCTGGTCTATTGCGTCTGTTCACTTGAGCCGGAGGAAGCCGAACAGCAAATCTCCGCTTTGCTGGCGCGCGATTCGCGCATCGCCCGCCTGGCGGTGACAGCGCAGGACATCTGCGGCTGCGCCGAATTCGTGACCGCGGATGGCGATCTGCGCACGCTGCCAATGCAGTTCGGCGATCCCGATCCGCGTTGGGCCGGGCTCGACGGATTTTATGCCGCCCGTCTCGTCCGCCAGGCGCCCTGATTCGCGCGTGGACAAGACATATTGGCCCTTCGCGCCCCCTTCGCTATCGTGTGGAACGCGCGCGGGATTCGGACCGCGCCGCAGGGAACGAGCGCCTACATGACGGGAGTTTCGGTCGCGGAGCGATTCAGGCTCTCCGTGCTCATCGCGCGACGCGCGTTCCGCAGTCTGATCGGCGGTATCAACGCCCATGCGCTGCTGCGCTGGCGTTTTGGTTCGGCCAAAACCGACCGGCTGGTCATCGCGCCGCAGGATCTGCGGACCGCCGACGCCACCCGTGCCAGCGAGATCTATGCCGGACGCTTCGCCTTCGCCGGCAAGGTCGTGATCTGCGACCGGCGGTCGCCATTCGAGATGATACCGCCATCCGACGAATGGGCGGTCATACTGCTCGGCTTTTCCTGGCTGCGCCATCTGCGTGCTGCCGACAGCGCAATCACCCGCGCCAATGCCCGCTCGCTGATCGACGATTGGATCAACACGCAAGGCAGATGGCATCCGATCGGCTGGCGGCTGGATATTCTGTCGCGCCGGATCATCTGCTGGCTCAGTCAGGCGCCATTCGTGCTGCAGGAAGCCGACGCGCGCTTCTACCGGCGCTTTATCCGCAGCCTGTCGCGACAGGTTCGCTATCTGCGCCGTGCGCTCAAGGAGTTGCGCGACGGACTGCCTCGGCTGCAGGCGGTGATCGCGCTCAATTACGCCACGCTGTGCATGCAGGGACAATCCGGTTACCTCAATGCAAATGTGCGCCGCCTGATTGAGGAACTGCGGTATCAAATTCTACCCGATGGCGGACACATCAGCCGCAATCCCGGCACACTGATCGAATTGCTGGTCGACCTGCTGCCGCTGCGGCAGCTGTTTTCATCACGCAGTCTTCCGCCGCCGCCCGGGCTCAACAACGCCATTGACCGGATGATGCCGATGCTCCGTTTCTTCCGCCACGGCGACGGCAATTTCGCGCAGTTCAACGGCATGGGGCCGACTTCGGTCGATCTGCTCGCCACCGTACTGGCCTACGACGACGCTCGCGGCACGCCAGTGTCGAATGCGCCGCATTCGGGCTATCAGCGCGTAGACGTCGGACGATCTGCGTTGCTGATGGACACCGGCCGCCCGCCGCCGATCGCCGTCAGTCAGGAGGCGCACGCCGGATGCCTTTCATTCGAGTTGTCGTGGAATACGCAGCGGCTGGTGGTCAATTGCGGCATTCCGGCGGTCAACAAGGCAAATTGGCGGCAGGTCGCGCGCGCCACAGCGGCGCACTCGACGGTGACGTTCAACGAGGTATCGTCTTGTCGCTTCCTCGAATCCAACGCGTTCCGCCGATTGCTTGCCGGTACGCCGATTATCAGCGGGCCGCACAACGTGCGCATCGAGCGCGCGGATCAAAGCGACGGCGTGCGCTTGCGCGCATCGCATGACGGCTATGCCGGCGAACTCGGCGTCGTCCATACGCGCGCCATCCGGCTTGGCGCCGACGGCGCCATCCTCGACGGCGAGGACGCCTTCACGCCGGCCAATGGCAATACATTTCCGGCGCGGGCCCCTGACGAATATGCCATCCGCTTTCATCTGCATCCGGCCATCAAGGCCAACCGTTTATCCGACGGTCATGGCGTGATCCTGCTGCTGCCGGATCGCGATTTATGGACCTTCACCAGCTTCGGCGATGCGGTCGAGATCGAGGAAAGCGTGTTTCTTGCCGGCCCGGACGGTCCGCGCCGCGCCGTGCAAATCGTGATCTACGGCCACGCACGCACGACGCCGGCGGTGCGCTGGAGCTTCCGCCACTCCCCGCCCGCTGCGGCAGCCGCCCGCCCCGGCCCCGCGGATGAGCCGGAATTGCCACTGTGAATTGCATGAGTTTAATGCGCCGGCGATTCATGCTACCGGCCCGCGTGCACCCCGGGATTCGTCTGCCATGACCAGTCATCCGCGCCGCATCACCCGCGCCTTGCTGTCGGTCTCCGACAAGACCGGCCTCGCCGAGTTTGCGCGCGAGCTTGCTGCCTTTGATGTCGAGCTGGTCTCCACCGGCGGAACCGCCAAAGCGCTGAAAGAGGCCGGGCTCAAGGTGACCGACGTTGCCGAACTGACCGGCTTCCCCGAGATGATGGACGGCCGCGTGAAGACGCTGCATCCGAATGTGCATGGCGGCCTGTTAGGCATCCGCGCCAACAAGGAGCATGCCGCCGCCATGCAAACGCACGGCATCAGGCCGATCGACCTTCTTGTTGTGAACCTCTATCCGTTCGAGGCAACGGTCGCCAAGGGCGCGCCGCTCGATGACTGTATCGAAAATATCGACATCGGCGGGCCGGCGATGATCCGCGCCGCCGCAAAGAACCATGCCGACGTTACAGTCGTCGTTGAGCCGAAAGACTATGCGATCGTACTGGCCGAGATGGCGCAGCATGCCGGTATGACCTCGCTCGAATTGCGCCAGAAGCTTGCCGCCAAGGCCTATGCCCGCACAGCGGCCTATGACGCCGCGATTTCAAACTGGTTCGCCGATACGCTCCACGAGGATGCGCCCGACTACCGCGCGTTTGGTGGAAAACTGGCGGAAGCATTACGCTACGGCGAGAATCCGCACCAGACCGCCGCTTTCTATCGCACGCCGATCGAGCGCTTCGGTGTGGCGACGGCGCGACAGCTGCAGGGCAAGCAGCTGTCCTACAACAACATCAACGACACCGATGCTGCCTACGAGTGCATTGGCGAGTTCGACGCCAAACGCACCGCGGCCTGCGTGATCGTCAAACACGCCAATCCCTGCGGCGTGGCGGAAGGCGCGAACCTGGTCGACGCCTATCGCAAGGCGCTGGCCTGCGACTCGACGTCCGCCTTCGGTGGCATCGTGGCGCTCAATCGCACGCTCGATGCGGAAGCGGCAAAGGCCATCACCGAAATCTTCACCGAAGTCATCATAGCGCCGGACGCCACCGACGAGGCAGTCAAGATCGTGGCGGCGAAGAAGAATCTGCGGCTGCTGCTCGCGGGCGGCCTGCCGGATCCGCGTGGCTCCGGCCTGACAGTGAAATCGGTAGCCGGCGGCCTTCTCGTTCAGTCGCGTGACAATGCGGTGGTGGACGCAATGCAACTCAAGGTCGTCACCAGGCGCACGCCGAGCAATGCCGAGTTGAACGATATGCGTTTTGCGTTTCGCGTCGCCAAGCACGTGAAGTCGAATACGATCGTATACGCCAAGGGACTGGCCACCGTCGGCATCGGCGCGGGGCAGATGAGCCGGGTCGATGCCGCGCGCATTGCCGCGCGCAAGGCGGACGACGCCGCAAAGGAATTGAAATTGCCGGCGCCTTTGACCAGGGGCTCGGTGGTCGCGTCCGACGCCTTCTTTCCGTTTCCCGACGGGCTACTGGTCGCGATCGAGGCCGGCGCAACTGCGGTGATCCAGCCCGGTGGTTCGGTCAACGACGACAAGGTGATCGCCGCCGCCGACGAACACAACGTGGCGATGGTGTTCACCGGGATCAGGCATTTCCGACATTAGTCAGCGCTACTGCCGCGCCAGATCGCCGAGCAGGCTCGCCGCCACCGACAGCTTCGACAAGGTGAGCCCCGAGCCGGCGATCTCGTGAATCGCGGTGCGGATGCGCTCAACTTCCGCCTGGCGCGGCCTTACCCATTCTTTCACTGCGCCCTCGCCGGCATGACCGTTGCCAACCATGGCGGCCGTCAGGCGCCGCTCGGCATCGCCGATGGAATCGAGCGCGCGGTCGAGCGCGAGGCGATCGAAATAATCCGCCACCACGATGCCCGGTACCGCGCCGGCGACACGATCGAGCTGGAAGAAGGCCTCCGTGGCGAAATAGGTCGCGGTTACTTCGGCAACCGGCTTCCTGGCACGATCGGCCACAAGCACGATATCGGGCGCGGCCTTGAGCACGCGCAGATTTGCGATGCGGAGTGCGAGCGCGTCGGGCACGCCGGCGTCCGTCCACACCGCCACGCGCGCGTTTCGCGCCGCGGCAGCCTGTTTCGGCAGCGCGTGGTCAAGCGCGGCTTCCACTTGCGCAATGCCCTCTTTGTAGTGCGCGACGATCTTTTCGAGCCCCTGCGCGGGGTCAACATGCCTCAAGGCCCACACCAGTCGATCCAGCAGCAGATTCTGCACTTCGGCGTACAGGCCAAGCTGGACATCGCCCGAGACCTTGTTGTCGAGCGCGTCAATCTCTCCGTTCAATTCGATCATGCCGTAGCTGTTGCGAACGCCGGCGAAAGCGGCGGCAATGGCCGCGGGGGCGGCGCCGGTCTGGTCGGCGATGCGCACGATCAGCGTTGCGCCACCGCGGTTGATCATCGAATTTGTCAGTTGGGTGGCGATGATTTCGCGCCGCAGCCGATGCCCCTGCAGTGCTTCCGCATAGTGCTCCGACATTTCCCTTGGGAAATAGCGGCCGAGCTCGCGGCCGAGATAGGGATCGTCCGGCACATTTGAAACGAGCAATTCGCTGTAGAGCGTGAGCTTGGCATAGGCCAGGAGCACGGCGAGTGAGGGGCGCATCAGACCTATGTTGCGCTTTCGCCGTTCAGCAATGGTCATCTCGTCGGGGAGGAATTCCACCGCGCGGTCGAGAATGCCCTGCATTTCCAGCGTCTGCATCAATCGTCGCTGGAAGCCCAGGTCCTCCAGTCCGCGTCGTTGCGCCAGGGACAACGCCAGCGTCTGCTGGTAGTTGTTGCGCAACACCAGGCGTGCGACCTCGTCGGTCATCTGTGTCAGCAGCGCATTGCGCGCCTCGATCGTCAGTGCGCCGGACCGCAACATCGGACTGAGCGCGATCTTGATATTGACCTCGACATCGGAGGTGTTGACACCGGCGGAATTGTCGATGGCGTCGGTGTTGAGCCGGACGTCGTTCAAGGCCGCCTCGATGCGACCGCGCTGGGTCATGCCGAGATTGGCGCCCTCGCCCACTACCTTGCATTGCAGTTCGGCGCCCGTCACGCGAATTGGGTCGTTGGCGCGGTCGCCGGCTGCTTCGTCGCCTTCGCTCGACGCGCGCACATAGGTGCCGATGCCGCCGAAAAACAACAGGTCGATGCGCGCCTTCAGGATAGCCTTCATCAAAACCTGCGGCGTCACGCTTTCCGGCAAGTCGAACAGCTTCTGCGCCTCGGTGCTGAGCCGGATTTCCTTGGATGCGCGCGGGAAGACGCCGCCGCCCGCTGATATCAATTTCTTGTCGTAGTCCTGCCAGCTCGATCGTGGCAGCGCGAACAGCCGCTTGCGTTCGGCGAAACTCGCCGCAGGGTCGGGATCGGGATCGATAAATATATCGCGATGGTCGAACGCCGCCACAAGTTTAATGGTGTCCTCGCGCAGCATGCCGTTGCCGAATACATCTCCCGACATGTCACCCACGCCAACCACGGTGAACGGCGTCTTGCCGATATCGACATCCATCTCACGGAAGTGGCGCTTCACCGCCTCCCAGGCACCGCGCGCAGTGATGCCCATGACCTTGTGGTCGTACCCCGCCGAGCCGCCGGAGGCGAAGGCATCACCCAGCCAATAGTCGTGGTCGACCGCGATGGCATTGGCGATGTCCGAGAAGGTGGCAGTGCCCTTGTCGGCAGCGACAACCAGATATGGATCGTCGCCCTCGTGCCGCACCATGCAATCGGGCGGAATGATCTTGCCATCGGGGCCGATATTGTCGGTGATGTCGAGCAGGGTTCCGATAAACAGCTTGTAAGTCGCAACGCCCTCCGCCTGCACCGCGTCGCGCCCGGCCTCCTTCGGCATCAGCTTCGGCACAAAGCCGCCCTTGGCGCCGACCGGCACGATCACCGCATTCTTGACCTGCTGCGCCTTCACCAGGCCGAGAATTTCGGTGCGGAAATCCTGCGGCCGGTCGGACCAGCGGATACCGCCACGCGCCACCTTGCCAAAGCGCATGTGAACGCCCTCTACCCTCGGCGAATAGACGAAGATTTCGTAGAGCGGCCGTGGCAGCGGCAGATCGGTGATTTTCCCGCTCTCGAATTTGACCGCGATCAGCGCCTTGGGCTGTCCCTGGCTGTCGGTCTGATAGAAGTTGGTACGGATCGCCGATTGCACCGCATTGACGAAGCGGCGCAGAATGCGGTCCTCATCAAGGCTCTCGACCTTCTGCAATTCGTCATCGATGCGCGCGGCAATCGCGGCCTGCGGGCCGGCGCGATCATTCTCAGCGTCGGGGCGCGGATCGAAACGGGCGTGGAACAACGCGACGATGTCGACAGCTATGGCGGCATGCTTCACCAGCGTCGCCCACATGTAGTCCTGAGAAAATGGCACGCGCACCTGGCGCAGGTAGCGCGAGAGTGCGCGGATCAGCGCCACGTCGCGCCAGGCCAACCCGCCATGGAGCGTGAGCGCGTTGTAGCCGTCGCTCTCGGCCTGACCTCGCATCACCATCAGGAAGGAGGTTTCAAGCTTCGCTTTGCCGGTATCGAGGTCGATCGTGCCACCATCGCTGCGCGTCAGCAGCATGTCGTGGTACCAGACTTCGCGTCCGTTCTCGCCCCTGGGTGAGATATGAAATGTACGCTCATCCACCACGCGAAAACCCATGTCTTCCAGAACCGGCACGCGTTCGGACAGCGGCAGCGGGCGCGCGTAACTCCATACTTTCAGGCCGACGGCGCGCTGCTCTTCTTCCTGGCGATGGTGAAAGTCGACGCCAAGCGGGCGCTGCTCGGTCAGGCTTTCGATGACACGGATATCGCCGGCCGCCAGCACCGGCGAATAGGTTTCGTGAAAGCCGCCGGAAAACGCGTCGCGGTAGCGTTCGAACAGTTCGCGCACCCTGGCCGGCGGATTGACCAGTGCCAGCGCCTCGCGAAGGCCCTCGGTCCAGCTGCGCACGATTGCGGCAACTGCGTCCTCCAATACGGCGCGCTCGATCTCGGGCGTTGCTCCGCCTGAGCGGCCGATGATGAAATGCACCCGCACCAGCGGGCCTTCCGGAAAGAACGGATAGAACGCAGATACCCGTCCGAGGAACGCTCGGGCAAGATATTCACCGATCTTCAAGCGAATTGCACTGTCGTAGTTCTCGCGCGGAACGAACACGAGCACCGAAACAAAACGATCGAAGCGGTCGCGCCGCGCCAGCACGCGCACGCGCGGACGCTCGTCGAGCTGAAGAATCGCAAGTGCGAAGCGATAGAGCGTATCTTCGTCGATCTGGAACAGCTCGTCGCGCGGATAGTGCTCGAGCACGTTCGCCAGCGCCTTGCCGGAATGGCTGCCCGCCTCGAAGCCCGCGCGCTGTTCGACTGCGGCGAGCTTGCGGCGCAGATACGGAATTCCATGCGCCGAACGGGTATAGGCGGTGGAGGTAAACAGCCCGACGATGCGCTGCTCGCCGATCAGGTTTCCGGCGGCGTCGAACCGCTTGACGCCGATATAGTCAAGATAGGTCCGGCGGTGTACGCGTGCGTGGATGTTGGCCTTGGCGATGATCAACGGCCGCGGCTCCCTCAGGAACGCCATGATCTCCGGCGTGTATTCCAGCAGCTCATTGCCGCGCTTGAGCACGCGTAATTCGCGCGAGCGCATGATACCGAGCGCGCTGTCGAAATCGGGCTCTATCGCGTGACCGTCGAAATTGTAGTTGCGCAGTCCGAGGAAGGTGAAATTGTCGGCCAGCAGCCATTGCAGAAGCTGCACCGCCTCGGCGATCTCGTCGACCGGAAGTGGCGGCGGATTGGTTTTCAGTTCATCGACGATACCGTTGACGCGGTCGAGCATGGCGCGCCAGTCCTGAACCGCAAGCTGCACCTCGCCAAGAACGCCTTTCAGCGCGTTGACGATTTTCTCGCAAATCAACTCGTCTTCGATTTCATCCAGATGGATATGGATGAAGCTTTCACGCGTACTGCCCGGAGCCCCGGTTGCGCCCAGACCGACGAGCCTGGCGCCCTCTCGCCGCAACACCAGCACCGGATGTGCCACAAGCCGCACATCGAGGTGGCCGTCGGCGAGTTCGCCCATCACCGAATCGACAAGGAACGGCATATCGCTGTTGACGATCTCGACCACCGAAACGGACTTGCGACCGGCGGAACCTTGCAGCGGCACGGTCGCGCAACGAACCTTCGGCGCACCCGGCGGCCGTTCCACAAGAAAATCGAATGCCCGCCCGGCAAGTGTTGCCAGATCTCCGGCGGAGTAGCGCACCAGGTCCTCAGGCACTGAGCGGCCAAAAAGTTGTGCGACGAAATCGGCCGGGATGTCACTGCGGCGCGCGGTGAGCGTGGCGCCGGCCTCATCGATGGCGGCACGTGCGGCGGCGTCCTCCTTGCTGCCTGCCAGCTCAACAGCCATGGAACCTCGCGCGCTTTTGAAAGAATCAGGTGAGGCCGAAATGGGAGTCTTCACATTCTGCCCGCGCGCGTCGAGAGCAACACATCATTTGGTGACGGCGCCGTGACGGCTGCGCAAGGCGGCCGGCGAGAACCGCGTAAGAGGTTGAAACAAAAGACGAAAGCGCAACCCGCCCGTCGTATCGCACGCGCCCGGAACAATGTAATCTTGCCGCCGGGTGACGACAGGGAAGGAACGACGGGAATGGCCAAAGCCAGCAAACCACTCAAAACAGCCACAAAGGCTGCCTTCGCAAGGCCTGGCAAGGTCACGCCCGAGGACAAGCCGGCCCTGCGCGCCATTAAGGGCGGAAAGAACGGGTCTGCAAAATCGCAGCCGCAGGCTGCCGTTGCCAGGCCCGGCCAGAAACCGGCGTCAAAGCCACTCGCGCTGAAGCCCGCGCCGGCGGTCGCAGACGACCTGCCGGTGATTGCGCTCAATCTTGAGCCTGCGAAGCTGACGCCTGCGATGGCGGCTTATTTCAAGAAATGCCAGGACAAGCTCGGCTTCGTACCGAACGTGCTGCTGGCTTACGCCTTCGACATGGCGAAGCTGGAAAGCTTCGCCGCCATGTACAACGATCTGATGCTGGGCGAGAGCGGGCTTTCCAAGCTCGAGCGCGAGATGATCGCGGTGGCGGTGTCTTCGCAGAACCGTTGCTATTACTGCCTCACGGCCCATGGCGCCGCGGTGCGGCAGTATTCCGGAAACCCGCAGCTCGGCGAGCACCTGGTGATGAACTACCGCGCTGCGCGCCTCAACAAACGCCAGCGCTGCATGCTCGATTTCGCAGTCAAGCTCACGGCGCAGCCGTGGAGCGTAGAAGGCGGCGACCGCGAGCGATTGCGCCGCGCCGGTTTCACCGACCGCGACATCTGGGACATCTCGGCAATCGTCGGCTTCTTCAATATGTCGAACCGCGTCGCCAGCGCCACCGACATGCGGCCCAACCCGGTCTACCACGGCCAGGCACGCTAGTTTCTTGCTCAGCGCCATAGCTTATTCCGCTCATTCCCGCGAAAGCGGGAATCCAGCTAAAAAAAGTGCTGGGTCCCCGCTTTCGCGGGGACGAGCGGGTGAATGCAAAGCCAGTCGATGACACGCATCCTGTCGACCATACTTGCGCTCCTGTTCGCTGCAATCGCCAGCGCCCAGGTCGCGCCGGTTACGCCGGCGTCGGTGATCCGGCCCGCGCAAGGCATCCTCGCCCACAACGGCATGGTGGTGGCGCAGGAGCAACGTGCTGCCCGCATCGGCGTGGAAATCCTCGATCGCGGCGGCAACGCGGTCGATGCCGCCGTGGCCGTCGGCTTTGCGCTTGCGGTTACCTATCCGCGTGCCGGCAATATCGGCGGCGGTGGTTTCATGGTCATCCACCTCGCCAGGGACAACCGCGATACCACGATCGACTATCGCGAAACGGCACCGGCGGCGGCGAGCGCGAACATGTTCCTCGATGCGCAGGGCAATCCCGATCCGGCGAAATCGCGCGATTCCGGCCTTTCCGTCGGGGTACCCGGAACCGTCGCGGGACTTGCGCTCGCGCACCAGAAATACGGCTCGGGGAAATTCTCGCTGGCCGATCTGATCGCGCCGGCCATCGATCTCGCGCGCAAGGGATTTCCGGTCGAGGACGATCTCGCGGATTCGCTCCCGCGTCTGGCGATGCGGCTCGCGCGCTGGCCGTCATCGAAATCGGTCTTTTTTCTCGGCGCCGATCCGCTGCGCGAGGGTGATCGTCTGATTCAGTTCGATCTGGCCGACACATTGGAATCGATTGCGCACGAAGGCCCGGCTGCCTTCTATCAAGGGCGCACGGCAAGCCAGATCGCTGACGCAGTGCGCGGCGCCGGCGGCGTGATGACCAGGGATGATCTCAGGAATTATCGCGCGGTGGAGCGACCGGTGGTGCGAGGGACCTACCGTGGTTACGACGTCATCTCCATGCCTCCGCCTTCTTCCGGCGGCGTGCATCTGATCGAGATGCTCAACATCCTGGAGGGCTACGATCTCGGCAAGCTCGGCCGCGGTGAGCAATCGATGCACTATATGATCGAGGCGATGAAGCGCGCCTATGCCGACCGCGCCGTCTACATGGGCGACCCGGATGCAGTGATCATGCCGCTGGCCGGATTGTTGTCGAAAAAATACGCCGCCACCCTGCGAGCAAGCATCGGCGAAAAAGCGACGCCGGCAGCCGAGATAAAGTCAGGCAATCCGACCGAGTTCGAAGGACGCAACACGACCCACTTTTCCGTCATCGATCATGACGGCAATGCGGTGTCGAATACCTACACGCTGAATTTCTCATACGGCACCGGTCTGGTTGCCGAAGGCACCGGCGTGCTTCTCAACAACGAGCTCGACGATTTCACCTCGAAGCCCGGTGCGGCCAATGCCTACGGGTTGGTCGGGTTCAATGCCAACCTGCCCGGCCCGAACAAACGTCCCCTCTCATCGATGACGCCGGCCATCGTGCTCAAGGACGGCAAGCCGTTTCTGATCACCGGGTCGCCCGGTGGCAGCCGCATCATCACTGCAGTCCTGCAGGTAATCGTGAATGCGATCGATTTTCAGATGAATATTCCCGATGCCGTCAGCGCACCGCGGCTGCACAATCAGTGGCAGCCGGATGAAACCTACGCAGAGCCGGGTTTCGATGCTGCCGTGCTCGACGCGCTGAAGGCGCGCGGCCACACCATCGTGCCGACCGAGCCGCACACGTCGGCGAATTCCATTGAAGTCACTTCGGATGGATATGTCGGCGCGGCCGACGCCCGCACCCGCGGCGCACTGGCGGCGGGTTACTGACGACACATCGCAAGGAGAAAAACTGGAGCGGGCGAAGGGATTCGAACCCTCGACCCCGACCTTGGCAATTTTAGCTCCTCGCCTAACTTGTTCTAAACTGGTCTACCATCTCAATATCAAAATTGGCGGTCATGATTGGAGTTGTTGTGGCTTATGAGCCCTTGTTAATAACCCTGCCAAACCCGTCAAAACAGGTATATGCTGACACCCCGGCGACACCCCTGAGGAAGGAACCCTTCTCAAGCCATGCCAGCCCTCACGATTCAAGGCGTCGCACGGATCAAAGCGGGCCCAACACGGCGCGAACTCCCCGACACGACATGCCCCGGCCTCAGCCTAATCGTGCAACCATCCGGCGCGAAGTCGTGGGCCGTCCGTTATCGCTTCAACGGCAAGCGGTTCAAGGTGACGCTTGGCACCTACCCGAAAATCCAACTTGCCGAATTGACCGAGGACCGCAAGGCGCGGATCGCCAAAGACCCGACGAGCATTCCGCCGGACGCGCGCGGCCTCGCTCGCGAGATTCTTGCCGCCGTCGCCACCGGTCGTAATCCTGCAATAGAACGAAAAGAAGCACGAAGACTGAATTTGGCAGGCCTGGCCGATGCGGACCTAATTAAAACGGTATGGAATGAATACGTCGAACGTCATCTCACGCCGAACCTAAAGCCGTCATCAGCATCCCGGTTCAAGGGCATTTTCGAAACGAATTTATTGCCAAAATGGCAGGATCGCCGGATCCGCGAAATCACAAAGCGTGACGTGCTAAATGCCATCGATGACGCTGCCAAACGCGGGCCCTACGCTGCCAATTCGACGGTCACGCTGCTATCGGCATTTTTCAACTGGTGTCTAAGTCGCGACCTGATCGTCATTTCGCCCGTTCAGGGCATCAAAAAACCCTCGCCTGAATTGAGCCGCCAGCGTGTGTTGACCGACGATGAAATAAAATCGTTTTGGAAGGGATGTGATAAAGTCGGCTTTCCGTTCGGGCCATTATTTGAACTGCTATTGCTGACCGGCGCGCGGCGCAACGAGGTCGCGGGCCTATCGCCGCGCGAGTTAGACCCCGAAAATCGGCTCTGGACGGTACCCGCCGTCCGCACGAAGAATGGTATTGAACACAAGATTTATTTGAGCGACGCTGCCTGTGCGGTTATTAAATCGCTGCCGCGCATAGCGAAAGCAAAATTTCTTCTCAGCACCACGGGGAAATCGCCGTGCAGCGGCTTTAGTAAAGCAAAAATTCGCTTGGACAAAGAAACGCCCGACGTTGCACCCTTCCGACTTCACGATCTTCGGCGAACGTGCGCGACCGGAATGGCGCGCCTTGGAGTTCCATTGACGGTGGTTGAAAAGGCCTTGAATCATGTGAGCGGAAGTTTTGCAGGCATCGTTGCAACATATCAGCGCCACACCTACGCCGAGGAGACGAAGTCCGCATTCATCGCGTGGGGTGATTTTGTGACGGGGCTTGTGAATGCTCCTACGCATGCGCAAGGACCTGCAGTGATTGGCACTGTAGAAAAACGTAGCCTTGGGAATCATAGGCGCCCTCACAAATAGCCGCTTTCATAGGAGGCAAGCTATGACGTCATCGAGAAGTCGCGAGGCAACATTCTCATCGGCGGCTAAAAAGGTGGTGGCTGAAGCACCTCAAATTGCAGACGCGAGCGGCCGCAGCTTCATGGCCTTTATGGATGAAGCTCTGTCTAAGCAGAGTGGTGAATCTACTTCGAAGCCATCTTTTGCTGATTTCGGTCCCGCCACACAGCGCATGCTCCTCAGTGACGCCATGCGAGGATATTTGCAGAAACTGAATCCTGTTCCCACAACGAAGGCTCTTTCTAAGCTGATCGAAGATTTCCGCCTGAAGGATTTCCGTGAACTTTGCCTATCTAAGCCCGACAAACTAGATAATCTGATAAAGGGGGTTTTGACGGCCTATCTGGAATGTTTGATGCCTGATGTTCGTTCGATGATACAAAATGGCATCAAAACGCATCTGCACAACCTGCGGACCAGCGCGAAGCTCCTTGAAGATGCATTCTCACTGCCGCTTTTTGAACGTTTACCAATCGGAATGGCGTTTGACGGGGACGATCACTTTATGTTCGGCATACACCTAGGGCAGGCGTTGGCAAGTGTCGAATATCTTGATGCAGCATTCGACCAGCACTTCGCAATAATTCCAGATACAAGAAAGAAGGGCGACATTAAAGGTCGTCGTGTACTTTTTAGCTTATTAGTAGCCGATGTGTTTCGCCGAGAGCTTGGCACTTCTCATCGCAAGATTATTACCGAGCTTTCGGACGTTTTGCTCAAAGTTGAAACAAAAAAATACAATGAGAACGATGCAGCTCGTAGTGCCGAAAACAGGTGGAAAAAACGGCGGCCGGTGATTGACGAGAGTAAGCCGGTCGACGCCGCTATCAGAGTGATACTGCCTGAGCATGAGTGATTGCGCATAAAAAGTTTGTTCTTCTGGTGCCAGTCGATTCGAGGCGGCATTTTCGATCCGGACCGACCGCGTTTAATTTCGTGAAATCGATTTTCATGTCTCCAGCGAAAACGCCTGGAGACTTCCATGCCTCACAACCACACCTTTGATACTCCGGATGACACCACAGATTTAACCTTGATCGGCAGCCGCGCAGCCCGGGGCCTGATGAACAACTGCAGCCAAATGCACCTCTGGCGGCTGACCAACGACCCCGCCTATCAGGATTTGCACTTTCCTAAACCGATCAGGATCAACGGGCGTAACTATTTCCGGATCAGTGCGGTCCGCCAGTGGATCGCTGAACGCGAAAGCGCAAGCCGTGCGGCCCGCATCGCGCGACCGTTAATCAGACAAACGTCGGCAAACGCGAAGCAGCGGATCGGAGGCGGCTATGACCGTTAAGATCGAACAACTCGCCGCTCAAGATGCTTCAAAACTCGAGACGGTGAGATCGAAAGCATCGGTCGATGCTGGTTCGCCGCCGCGCGAGGTTTTACGCCGTAAAACCAAAATCGACGCTCCTTCGATTGCGGCCGATGTAGCGGCGGTCAAAGACCCGACCACGCAAGCTTCATTGATCGCATCCGCCTGGCGCGGCGGTGTCGACGCATT
The DNA here is from genome assembly GCA_963828695.1 of uncultured Alphaproteobacteria bacterium. Taxonomy (GTDB): domain Bacteria; phylum Pseudomonadota; class Alphaproteobacteria; order Rhizobiales; family Xanthobacteraceae; genus Pseudolabrys. The sequence continues at coordinate 2,830,491 of CAWHFS010000002.1, forward strand.
GATCGACGCAGGCATCCTGATGATGGAGAGCCTGCGGGCGTTCGCCAACGACGCCGACCAACTCGATGCATTCATCACCGGTCTCGTTGACGTTCACCTGCTCACGCCGAGGGAGGCACGGCTCCGCCTCGTGTCGCCCAAGCTGGTCAAGCTGCGCGCAATTGGGGAGTGCGCAGATTTTCTTCGACGGAAGGAGATAGCTCCCTACCTGGGACCGGGATACAGCACGGTCTATCAGCTGATCGTCCTCTACCGAACCCTGCCGGAAGGCGATGATGAACAGAGAGTGAAACGCCTCTTAGGCATCCTGGAAAACTGCCCGGGCGAGATCACCCGTGACTACCTGAGCGAGGAGACCGATCACCTCAAGCAGAGCCAGAAGGCTAGCAAGTCCAAACGCGAGGCACAGCCGGCGACAAGCGGTCAAACCGCCATCGATGCGGCCGCAGACGGGACAGCCAAAGATCTCGCCGACACCTCGCAGCAGGTCGACCTGGTACTGCTGACGCCCCGCGAGCGGGACCTGAAGCGCCTGGCCACGAACTATGCAGATGACGATACGCTGAAGACCCGCCTGCCGCTGGTCCAAGCCTTGCAGCAAAGCGACAACCTCGCTGCCGTTGTCGTGGCGCGTGAGCTCGACTTGCCTCTGATCGTCGACAGGCTGCTGCCGCTCTGCGGTTTCGGCCGTCCATCCCGCATCCTGCTCGCGCAACAGCCGAAGTCGCTGGATGTCACCGATGCCGAAATCGTTGTCATCGCCGAGCGCGGCGAATCAATGCTCAGCCTGCCCGGTGACGGCGTTTGGCTCGACGATGCGGGGAAGCTCAACCCGTTAGCGGTCGCCACCCGGCTCTATCCCGAAGCCACGCGTAAGCTGCATTTGTTCGCCCCCGCGCGGACGGAGGGGTGGAGGTCGATCATCGGTGACGATACCTGGGCTGAGGAGCAAAGCCGATGAGCGAGCTCCTGCGTTTGTTGTCCGACGCAGTCGCGACGCAGAGCCGGGACAAGACCGTCGCTCTGCTGTTGTCGGGAGGCCTGGACAGCGTGTCCGTCGGCCTCACGCTCGAAAAGGCCGGCAAGATCGTCCACGCGTACACCTTCCACCTGGACGGCTATCCCTCGAAGGATCTCAAGAAGGCGACCGCGATCGCGGGGCACCTCGGTTGGCCTCTGGCGGTCATAACGGTGCCGACCGCGGCTGTCGCCAACGACTTCCTGCGCCTCGCGATTGAGCAAGGCTGTCGGAAGAAGACGCAATTCGAGGTCACGTTTCCGCTGCTCTACGTGTTTCCGCAGATCGACGAGACCGAGATCTGGACCGGCTGGAACGCCGACGACCACTACGGCAACACCCGGGAATGCGCCTTCCGCCAGCGGCGAATGGCACATCAAGGAATGTCGCCGGCCGAGCGGAAGGAGGCGTTCGACGCCGAGCGACGGGCTCAGTTCGAGGGTCCGCTGACAAACCCCGATTCCGGTGACACCTGGTGGTACGCGCACCGGCTCGCGTCACAGCACGGGAAGAGGCTCTTCGACCCCTACCTCGCCCACACCGTTCGCAACTACTTTTTGCAATTCGACCACGAGCGGCTCTCGCCGCTCAACAAGCCGTTTATCCGTCAATCTCTCGCCGGCCAGCTAGAGCGCCTACCGCGGGGCAGTCTCGCTGTTGGCGTTCAACTCCAGACCGGGGGCGGGGTCAACTCGTTGTTCACAACCTTGCTGCAGGACGCCAGGATCAACGGATTTGGCGAGCGATACACCACGGTCTCGGCGCTGGCTCAGAGATGGGGCCGCGAAGTCAGACAAAACCGCGACCAGTTTATGGCCGAGTTGCAGGCGTTGCCGCCGGCGCGAGTTGCGGAAAAGATAATCAGCATACCGGGCCGCTATCAGGCCGACGCGATGGACGATGTCCGCCAGGCGTCGGCCCAGCGCAAATTCATGGTCATCTCGACGTTTTCTGGCGGCGGCGGGTCCTGCATCGGCTATTGCTTGGCTGGCGGACACGTCTTGCTCGCCAGCGAGTTCGTGGCGGAGGCCCGCCGCACATACCGGGCAAACTTCCCAAACACGCCGATCGACGATCGCAACATTCGCGAAATCACGGCGAACCCCGCCGCCGTCGCAGCCTTCCTGGCGCAAGTGAGACTGCGACCCGGTGAGCTCGATATTCTGGACGGCTCACCGCCGTGCTGTGAGTTCAGCACCGGACGCAGGGCGAAGTCAGACCACAGTCAATTGCGGCCGTATTCGGACGTACAGCAGCGCAACATGGACACGCTGATGTTCGACTATTTCAGTTTGGCTCATGAAGTGCGGCCGAAGGTGGTGATAACAGAGAACATCCCCGCGCTCGAGAAACGACACGGTGGGCTGTTTGAAGCAGCATTAGATTACTTGCGCTTCTCTGGCGGCCCGCGCACCCGCTCCTACTATGCGAGCGCGAAAGTTCTCTCGGCGGCCGACTTCGGTGTGGCGCAAGTCCGCCGCCGGCTCTTCATCATCGGCGTTCGTAAAGACGTGGCGGAGGCGGTCGGAATCACCAGCGATGACGATGTGGCGGTCGTGTTTCCGACACCAACTCACGCGCCGGTCACCATCCGCTCGGCGTTGGCAGGACTGCAGCAAAGCGAGGCACAGACTTTTCCTTGGCACAGGGCTGTGATGACCGCGCCTATCGGTCGTGCGATCCGCCAGCTCCCGCGCGACCCTCACAAACGGACCAAGCCCTGCCACGTCGGGCTGGGGAATGAGAGCAGGTACTCGCTTGTACGTTGCGCGTGGGATTTGCCTGCGCCAACACTGACCGTGATGGGGCAGCGCCCCGATGGGTTGAGCGGGGCCATACACCCGATGGAGGACCGGAAGTTTACGATCCGAGAACTGATGCGATTGACTGGGCTACCGGACGATTTTGTCCTCACCGGAACCCTGCAGCAGGCCGCCGAGCGGATATGCCGGATGGTGCCGCCGCCCCTGATGAGGGCAATCGCCGAGAGCGTCTTTAAGCATGTCTTGCGACGCTACGCGGAGAAGCAGTCATGACAATTCACGACTTCTCGTTCGCCGAACACGCCCTCGAGTTTGACGAGCACATCGGTGCTTCTATTCCCGGTTATGACCAGCTCTGTTGGTGGACTGAGAAGCTATCGCGCCGCTTTGTGCAAAACGGAACGAAGGTCGTCGACATTGGCTGCGCGACAGGGGCCCTGATGAAGAACATCAGGGATACGAACCAATGCTCTCGTCCGTCGGTAGAATATCTCGGCATCGATATCGAGAGAGACTTTGAACAGCATTGGCGGAACCGCCGCCAAGAGAACCTGCAATTCGAAGTCCGCGACGTTCTCGCATTCGATGGACTCGAAAACATGTCGTTGGCGATGAGTGTGTTCACGCTGCAATTCATCCCCGAGCGTCACAAGATGGGGCTGCTTCAGCGCGTGTATGACGGGCTGGTCGAGGGCGGCGCGCTCATGATCGCGGAGAAGACGTTGGCGGCCGATTCTACCTTGCAGGAACTCATCACCTTCGCCTACTACGACTACAAGCGCCAAACCTTCACGGCCGAGCAGGTCCTCGACAAGGAACGCCGATTGCGGGGTCTAATGACACCGTGGACCCGAGCACGGATGGTAGAGGCGCTCTGCTCCGTGGGCTTCCAGCCGCAAAATGTCGAGAGTTTCTGGCAGGAAGGGCCTTTCATCGCCTTTGTGGCGCAGAAACGCACGGTTTTCCGCTATTCGAAGAGTGTGCGCCCCCGCCTGATCGCCGCGTGAGGATCGGCTCAACCTCGACCAAAACGGTCAATTCGGTACGCAATTTTCTCAGCCAACCGACCGCGTATCATTTCGCTTACTGGCGCATACAAGACCCGTCGACGGCGACGTCCCTCTTAACTTTCCTTGCGCATCAATAGGAGCATGCCATGAAGCGCAAATACACCATGACTGAGGCTTTCGCCGATTACGGAGTGGAACTGGAAAACTGCCGATCGGACTGGTCTGCCGCTAAGCGGAAGATCGTCGTGGTATCCTGCGTGAGCAGGCAATTCACAGCTGGAGTGTACCGAGACGAGCCGCAACCCGCAGATAACCCACGCGGCCGGGCGAAAGCGATAAAAGACTTGAAGTACGCACGAGACTACTGCGAGGGCTATTTTCGCGTGGTGATGGCCACCGAGAGCGATGGAAAGGTCTCATGGGCCCCGAAGCCGAACCTGATCATGCAGCTGGTTAGCCTCGACGAAACGACCGGGGCTTTTATTGCGAAGGTGGTAGACGACCAAGAATTGCCTCTCGCGGCTTAGTTTTGAGCCTCGTGTTTGGCGTCGATCCTAAAAGTATTCACTAGCGGTCTTCCGCATCTCGGCGGAAGACCGTGACCGCTGTCCGCTGCCTCTTTCAATTACCACACCGGCTATTGCAAACAGCGGCGGCGGAATAGCGAGGTGTCGAGTCCGGTTCGATATGACGCGCGACCTCCGCAATGAATTTCTCAGAAAGTGAAAAAGTTTTTAAACCGGCTCATTTTTTGGTCGCCATTCCCGCGCGCGCCATTTAGATAAATTCTATCGGCAGTTTCTACAACTGACCGAAAGCTGTTGATCATCATGCACATCATGAACGCGTTGATAAATACTTCAGCAGTTAGAGTCGCGCCGCGGATGGCCGCTCGCGAAGTTCTGCGCTCGCCAGGTTTGATGCCAGGAACCACGCGTTCCGGGCCATTTGCTCGGCTTTGCTTGCAACAGGAAGCAATCCGATACAGCGCAGGAATGAATGCCAAGCCAACAAAACACAATGTCAAATTTAACGAACACAGAAAACAACGAGGTAAAATCGACCGATGTCGGTCCAATACATTGATGATGGCCGTCTAATCAACAATTCTTTGGATGGCTACGTACAGCTTGCCGCACAGCGTGTCGCCGATGGCTGGCATCCTCAACTTGCGACGCTGATGTTCGCGCGACTTTCTAAAAAGCATCAACCTCTTCTGGAACAGATGTTCGATGAAGCCGAGCGCGTGTATCGGACATTCGTGACCCGCGTTATTCGACGTCCGTTGTCGGCTGGATCGGTTGGCGATTTGCCTATCATGGTCGCCGCGCCTGATTTTTCTGTTGGCAAAAGCGACAAGCCGTTAGCGCAAATTACCTTGAACGACGGCCTCCACCTTCACGCTATCCTGCTGGTGCCGCCGCGCTCCCGCCTTCCGATACCGGTCGAGGAGCACTTTCGGCTGCATCAGGCGCTCTACGTCCGTGACCGTAGTAAGTTGGACCATGTCGATGTGCGCCCGATCGAACACACGGTCGAGCGGGCCGTTGACTACGCATTGAAGAGCGTCGCTCGTGGCCGATTTTCGACCGACGATATTCTGGTGCTGCCCCGCGCCCGCGCGGAGCTTCGTGGCCGGGACCCAATGAAGGCGCGAATGGGGCCGAGGACGTGAGTTTCCAGTACTGCCCGAAATGCGGTGCGTACCTCGGCGGCGCGTCCAGCTGCCGCCGCTGCGGGCCGATGCCGCGGGTCCGACCGACGATGAGACTTCCTACCGCCGATACGGATCGATTCACTGCCTGTTTCGGCCCCGTGTCCCTTAGCCCGCCAGTTCGTTCCGGCCGCCGAGCCCGCCGGATGAATGGTGGGAGCGCCGGGACGCGGCCCTGGTATCCGCCCGCGGTGAGACGGGCCGGGACTCCCGGTGATCATCCCAAGGTCAGCGGTGCTTCCGCGCGCGTCGCGAATAAATAATTCCGTCGCCGCGTCTTCGCGCGGCGTGGAACGAGGAGCGCGCCGTGAAGAGCTTGAGGGAATTCATCATCGAACTGCAGGAACTGCGAGGAGGCGGGCGAGACGACGCGGGGGGCGCGTCGAAGATCCCTGTCGTTACGCCCGACGAGGACGGGCCGCTGTTCAAGATGAGCGCGTTCGGCCTCGACTTCACGGCCGTCACGCTGCCTTCGGAGGTGCTGACGGAGGGCCGCGTTTCGCGCATGAACGCGTTCTGGGACGCGATGTCGGACCGGGAGACGCTCGTCGTCGCGGTGAGCGCCGCCGAGGAGTGACGAGCCCGCGCGCGACTTTCCAACCTAAGCGTCCTGCCTCGATACCGGTTCTTGTCCGCTGTTGCTCTGGCCGAGTTCGGTTTGTCCAATAGTGATGCTGTGGACGGCGCCGCTCTTACGGCATCAGAGTGCCATAGGGTGGCTGCGTTGTAGCAAAATACATCGAGTGGAGCCGTCCATGGTCGGAAACTCCGGCGGGAAACCGCTTGACAGTCCCGGCACGAAAACTAGCCTTCCAGAAGCAAAAAACGCACAAGCAAACAAACAAACCCACCCGCCGGAACCGTGCCTTCGCTTTTGTGGCCGGCGTCAAAACTGGTGGGGTAGTACCGGGGAGGAGACGCTATCCGCGCCTCTGAGATGAAGGAACAGAGCGCAGCGTCGGACGCGTCCGGCAAGCAGTGCCTGTGCAGGTTCCTGGACATTCTCTCTAGCGATCGCTGCGCTTGTCCAATGGAGGTGATCGTCCATGGATGAAAGCGAAGCGGCTACGCCCCCCGCAACATTGCTCAAAGTCATTGCGGTGCTGGAATTTCCCAGCGTGCTCATCGGCAAGGTCGGCGCATGGCTCATCCTGCCGATGATCGGCGGCTTGGTTTACGAGGTTGTGTCCCGCTACATCTTTAATGCGCCGACGATATGGGCCTACGACATGACCTATATCTTCGCGGGCACCCTGTTCATGCTCGGCTCGGCTTTTGCGTTGCGGCAGGGAAGTCACGTCAGGGCCGATTTTCTTCTGGCCTCGCGGCCGCCGCGCTGGCAGGCGGCGGTCGACATCGTGCTTTACGTGTTTGTCTATTTCCCCTCGATTGCGCTATTTCTTCAAACGAGCATCACGTTCGCAGGCCTGTCATGGCTGCAGGGCGAGACGTTTCCGCAAAGCCCATGGATGCCGATCATCTACCCGCTCAAGACCGTCATCCCGGTAACGCTGGTGCTCCTCTTAATTCAGGGCGTTGCCGAACTGGTCAAGGCGGTGTGGACATTCAGGCACAACATCGCGTTCAGGCGGGCGTAGACGATGTCAAACCCCGTTCTCGGACTCGTGTCACTGTTTATCGCCGTCTTCGGCGTGCTGACCGGCTTTCCGATGGCGTTCATCTTTATCTTCGTTGCGCTGGTCTGCGGACTTATCGGGATCGGCCACCAAGTCTTCTATTTGCTGACCTACCAATTCTTTTCCTTGATGACCAGCGTCGAGCTTGCCTCGATCCCGTTGTTCCTGTTCATGGGCTACGTGCTCGAGCAGTCCGGCCTGATGGACCGGATGTTCGTCGCGCTGCGCATGATGATGGGCCGCACCAAAGGCTCGCTCTACATCATCGTCATGGTCGTCGCGACCGTGTTCGCCGCCGCCACCGGCATCGTCGGCGCTTCGGTGACGGTGTTGGGCGTCATGGCGGCGCCGATGATGATCCGCAGCGGTTACGACGAGCAGCTCTCGGCCGGAACCATCGCCGCCGGCGGTACGCTCGGCATTCTCATTCCGCCCAGCGTCATGCTCATCGTGATGGGCCCGGTCATGGGTGTGCCCATTTCCGATCTGTTCGCGGGCGCGATGATCCCGGGACTGATGCTGGCCGGCGCCTATCTCGTCTATGCGATTGTCCGCTGTCAGCTCAATCCCAGTCTTGGTCCCGTTCTCGGGTCCGGCGCCGAGAATTCGCTTGCGGTCAAAATGCGCGAGCTGCTGCTCGGCGTCATCCCGATCGCCACCGTCATCATGGCGACACTCGGCTTGATCCTGGCTGGCGTCACCACGCCCACCGACGCGGCCGCGACCGGCGCCTTCGCATCATTGCTTCTGTCGATCGCTTATGGCCGCATGAACTGGCAACGGCTGGTGTCAGCGGTCTATCGCACCATGGATACCACGGCCTTCATCATGTTTCTGATCGGCGCTGCCAATTTCTTCGGCGCCGTGTTTGCGCGGCTCGGAAGCGGCAATCTCATCACCAAGACGCTGGTCGACATGAATTTCTCGCCGACCGTGATGCTGATCCTTATGTTGCTTCTGGTCTTCGCGCTCGGCGGGCCGCTTGAATGGATTCCGATCGTTCTCGTCGTGGTTCCGATCTTTCTGCCGGTCGTCAAGCAGCTCGGCTTCGATATGTTGTGGTTCAGCATTCTGGTCGCCGTCACACTGCAATCGTCTTGGTTGACGCCGCCGCTGGCGCTGTCCGCCTATTTTCTCAAAGGTGTCGTGCCGCAATGGCACATGAAGGATATCTACCTGGGCATGTTGCCGTTCGTCTTCATTCAGGCGATCATCGTCGCGCTGCTCATCAACTTTCCTGCTCTCGTCACGTGGCTACCGAGTGTGACGGGGCTACAATGAGGCAAAGAAGCCTGATCAACGGCCGATCGTTCAACAATGGGAGAAATACAATGAACACAATAAGAACTGCCGCAGCGCGATTGCTTTTCGCATGCGGACTCTTGTTCCTTGCTCCGCCGTCGGCGACGTATGCGGCGGACAAAGAATATCAAATTAAGATGCAGACGGCCGTTCCGTCATCGAGCCTATACTTCCAGCTCCTGGAACGGTTCGCCAAGCAGATCGAAACCATGTCGGGCGGCCGCCTCAAGGCTGAAATTCTGCCGGCGGGCGCTGTCGTCGGGCCGTTCGAAATTCTTGACGCCGTCAACAGCAACGTCGTCAACGCCGGCTATGCCTGGGGCAATTACTGGTCGGGCAAGAACTCGGCCTTCGTGTTGTTCGCCAACGCGCCGGCGAGCACGGGCCTCGATCAGGCTAGCCTCGTCGCTTGGTATTACCGTGGCGGCGGCGAGAAGCTCTATGAAGAGTTTCTGCGCGACGTCATGCACCTGAATTTGCAGGCGTTCCTGATCCAACCCATGGGTCCCGATCCGCTCGGCTGGTTCAAGAAGCCGATCAAGAACATGGAAGAGTTCGCCAAGTTCAAGTACCGCTCGCCGCCGGGCATTCCAGGCGAGACCTATAAGGGCATGGGCGTGGCGGCAGTCGGCATGCCGGGCGGCGAAATCGTCCCGTCCGCGCAGCGCGGCGTGATCGACGCCGCGGAATGGATCGGCCCCGCCGACGACCGCAATCTCGGTCTGCAGAAGATCTGGAAGTATTACTACCTCCAGGGCCTGCACCAGCAGACCGACGTCGGCCAGATCGTCATCAACGGCGACTTCTGGAAGGGGCTGCCGGCCGATCTGAAGGAGATCATCCGGGTCGCCGTGATGGCGAACGCGATGGAGACCATCAACGCCAGCCTCTATGACAATGCGGTTGCCCTCAAGGAACTGCAGGACAAGGACCAGGTGCATGTCGAAGACACGCCGGCCGACTACTATCCGAAGTTCATCGCTCAAGAAAAGATGGTGACGGAGAAGTATGCGGCGGCGAACCCCTTCTTCAAGAAGGTGCTCAATTCGCAGGTTGCATTCGCGAAACAGGTTTACCCCTATCACGAACGCATTCTCGAGCTGTACTACAACATGGTGAAGACCGCGCACGAGGAGCAAGAGAAGAAGAAGTAATTCGAGCGTTTTTGAGATAAACTCAGGGGGGGCGGCGGATTGGACTTATGATGCCAATTCGCCGCTCGCGCAGGGCCAGAAAGATTCCAATTATAATTTTTGTAAGACCACGTCCGCAAATGGCGATACCCGCCCTGAGAGAACCCCGGAATTTCAGTGGGGGCCTGGTCGGAGACCTGCATTCGACCAGCTTCAGGTGTCTTGATTTCATTGGGTGCTCTCCGTACGCAATGACGCCACTGGTCACAGAATAGAACAGTAAGCGACCAGTCACTGAGCACAATCAGCGCAACAATGATTCAAAGATCGCCGGGGTCTTGAATCAAAATTACCGGCACCGCTGTGGTCCGCGGTAGACTTAGGGAATCATTTCGGGGTGTCCCCCGCTGGTAGGTGCTGCACAATATCACTGCCTCACCAGCGACGTTCCCTGAGGCAGCGCGGGGCAACCGATCTCTCGACCCTCGGTTCGCTGCCGCTGTATGATTTTACGGACAGCCAGGCGTCCGCTGGTTCGCCGAGAGCAGTCTTTCGGCGGCAATAGAAGGATAAGGCACTCGGTCAGTATTGCTGACGTAATGACCCAGGTTTTGCCCCGCGCTTCTGCTCGAATTAATTCGGCCGTTAAACAAGCAGAAATGTCTACCGAGCATTCTCGTGGGGTGACAGACTGGGGTCTCTCATGAAAATCACCAATTTCACCGATGCGCGGCCCTACGAGTGCTATGTCCTAGAAATCGATGGAAAAATAAAATCAGAGTTTGGAATCTTTGTGGAGGCGTTAAAAGCAGGTTTGAAATTCAAGCAGCAGTTTCCGCAGAGTGACGTTAAGGTGCACAACGCAAACGAATAACCCCATCCAATACCGCACACTCCATCTTTTACCTCTAAGATAAAGCGTTGCGTCGATCGGTTGAGACCGCCTCTCCGATAGCGGACAAACGCGAGCGTAGTTAGGTTGTCCGCTTAGTGCCGATCGCGACATGGCCGTACCTGGAAATACGACAACGGATCTTGTTCTCAAAATCGGACGTGGCGCGTGCAACTGGGGACGGTCCGCTTTGGACGTTTAGACCAGTTTTAACGAGAGTTTCCGGCACTGTTGAGCGCATCGGTATATTCCCATGGGCGGTGAACATGATCATCGGCGCCCTCACAGCTATCCAATTGTGAGGCGTCGCGCTGATGCAGTAATCTCTCGTCCGTTGGCCCGAAAGGCCGTCAGGTAAGGCAATCCCAGATGTCGGACGTGGAGCCGTCGTTCCTTTGGTGGATGCAAGACCTGATACAGACCTATGGTCTGTGGGCATTATTCGTAGCCGTTTTGCTCGAATGCATGGGTATTCCTGTGCCGGGAGAGACTGCGCTGGTTGCGACGGCGCTCTACGCCGGATCGACGCATCAATTTGGCTTGGCCTTAGTAGTGATCGTAGCAGCGACCGCTGCAATACTCGGCGATAATATCGGATACTTGGTGGGTCGTTCAATTGGGGTTCGATTGATCATGAGATACGGCCGATACGTGCGCCTGAATGAGCCGCGCCTGAAAGTCGGCCAATATTTGTTCATTCGACACGGCGGCAAGATCGTCTTCTTCGGACGGTTTATCGCAATCCTTCGAACCTATTCTGCCATTTTAGCGGGCGTAAATCTCATGAAATGGCGCCATTTTCTTTTCATGAATGCGTTGGGAGGGATCTGCTGGGCATCTATTTTTGGTATTGGCGCATATATTTTGGGTAACACTTTTACGCGCGTGGCCGGCCCGGTCGCCTTGCTATTATTTATTGCAGCAATCGGTTGTGTTGCTGCAGGTATGATTTTCTTCCGCTATCATGAGAAACAGTTGGAGCGGCGCGCGGACAAGGCGTTATCCGGATCTTGGCCGCATACGGTTTATGTCCCAGAGAAATAGTAGTCATGTCTGAATCGACCATTTAAATGGGGTATTTGGCCGGCGATTAAGGGGGTGCGCATTTCTGTCTCAGCTACACTCCTTGATGGTTACGACGAGCCAGAAATCCTCCGGTCCTCAAGCCGCTACTCACAATCACTGAGGTCGGACAATCTGGCGAAGTGAGGATTTTTCCGTGCAACAGGGAATTTAACGTGCAAAAGAGCGAACCCTGCTAGTCAATTATTGAGCGCCCTATTCATTCGATTACCTCGTCAGCAAGTAGCAAAAATGATTCACGTACCGAGAGGCCAAGAGCCTTGGCCGTCCTAAGATTGACAACGAGTTCGAACTTGTCTGGCGATTGCACCGGCAAATTGCCAGGCAACTCGCCCTTGAGAATGCGATCGATGTAGGATGCAGAACGCCGGAAAATTTCGGGAGTATCCGGTCCATAGGACATCAGGCTTCCTTCTTCGACGAATTGCCGATACGGAGAAACCACAAGAACAGAAAGGAGAATTGCGGTACCGACGAGATAACCCCAATTCAATGTCATCGTTACCGAGTCGCCACCGGTTTCTCCCAAGGTGGTAGCGGCAATTTTGATGATCCAAAATACAAGCGTGACCTCGGGCACTTTGCTCAAGGCGGATTTTGTAGATTCGTTCATGCTTCGACCTTTCACCGCCCCAATGAGAAGAACCGGCTTCCCACTACGAAGGTCCGGCCGACTTCGTCGTTACTTTGGCGTGAACATGAAAGATTGGTAATCTAAAATCAGACGCGGCGAATGACGCAAATGCCCAATAGCTCCGAGGAAAGCGCCGTGAAATGGAACTTTCCGTAAATTTTGGCATTCGCTGTGGGCGAGTGATCGCCGAGTAGAAATTGCCCCTGATCCTAAGAGGGAGCACTGCCTGATGCACTCTTTTGACAAGGAGGTCGGCATAATCCTGTCTACTCGGACGTAGAATAATTGACGTCGGCAACTGTGAGGCCGGCAGCCCACCTCGGCGGGAATACAGGGAGTTACGGCCATGAACGTTGAAAGCATCTTGGAAAAAAAGGGAACGGAGGTTGCAACAATAGCCCCCGAGGCTAGCATCAAAAGAGCGTCAGACTGGTTACGCGCAAAGAACGTTGGCGCGCTAGTGGTGACGAGCAGCGATGCTATACTTGGTATTATCTCTGAACGTGATATTGTGCGCGCGTTCTCTCAGTACGGCGAGCCAGTTGGGTCTTTGCAAGTTAAGGACATCATGACGCACGGCTTGATCACCGCGTCCCTCGGGGATGATCTCACCCACGTGATGCACTTAATGACGCGCCATCGCGTGCGCCACATGCCTGTGGTTCGCAACGGCAAGCTGGTTGGCATTATCAGCATAGGCGACGTAGTAAAGCATAGACTGGATGATCTGGAACTTGAAGCGAGCGTCCTCCGCGATGTCTACATTGCTGGCCACTGACGATAACGGCGGTCTTGTGTGTCACAGCGAAATCGGACCACCGAGTTCCGCAGTGGTTCATTCGCGTCTTAGCCGCCGCCCGCCAAAATCGAGCTTTGTCTGCTTTGCTCCAATTACGTCCTAAATGATGCGGTGCCGCGAACGCAGCTTTGTGCCAATCGCGACCAACGCACCGCAACTAACCGCGTCGTTATTCGATTACCTTGTCGGCGCGGGCAAGAATTTTCGACGGCACAGTAATGCCGAGTACTTTGGCTGTGCGCATGTTCAGCACTAGCTCGAACTTTATTGGTTGCTCGACTGGAAGGTTGCCAGGGTCCACGCCCTGTAGAATCTTGCGCACTTGGCTCGCGGCACGCCGATAAAGGTCACCGAAATTGGATCCATAGGCTATGAGACCGCCCGCCTCCACCATTTCGCTAAGTCCGAAAATGGTCGGCAGTTGGTTCTTGATCCCTAGTTTTGCGATCTGGGTTCGACGAGCAGTAAATTCGGCATCATCGGCCACCACCAGCGCGCTCGACTCCCGCGCCGCGACGAATATCCCGTCCAAATCATTCGGATTGCGCTCGGTCAGGATCTGCAACTCAATACCCAGTTTCCGTGCCGCGATCCGGGATCCGTCCAAATACTGAGGCGCGGTCGGGCTAGTTTTGCGAACCATGATCGCGATTTTTTTGAGATTGGGAAGCAGCTCTTTTGTCAATTCTAACCGCTTCGCTGTGAGATCACCGCTGAGGCTGGTCATTCCGGTGATGTTGCGGCCAGGCTTGGCGAGGCTGGCAACAACCCCCGTCGCGACCGGATCTAAGGTGGCCACGAATACCACTGGAATTTGGCCCGCAGCATCCCGGGCTGGCAACACCGACGGCGTTCCGGACGCAACAATAATGTCTACTTTGCGTCGTACCAACTCAGCTGCAGCGTCGGCCATTTGCGCTGCACTTTGAGCCAAACTGTACTCGATGACGAAGTGTTGGCCTTCTACAAGACCATTTTCGCGTAATCCCTGTCGAAAGCCGTCAATGAACGCCGGGGGCGGCGGTCCAACGCGCAGGAATCCAATGCGCCTGACTTTCGAAGCCTCTTGCGTCCAGGCAGCGATTGGCCACGCAGCCATTGCACTGCCAATAAGCAAAATAAGTTCGCGCCGTCGCATGTCCAACCCCAAGCTCAGGAGACGGCATCCTATCCTATCGGCTCAGGCGAGTACTTTGATAGGGGCTGGTACCGGCATCAAAACCATTGCCACAGTGCACAGGTAATGTCGCCTATGGGTCATTCGCAGACAAACAATCCCCGCCAAAATCCGATTTTGTCCGCTTTTGTCCGGAAGCGAACAAACGCGGGCGTGGTCGGATTGTCAGCAAAATGCCAGTTCCGGAAATTGGCCTATGTCGATCGCAGTAGATTGGGTGCTCGATTGCGGAGCAAACGTTCCGCATCTTGTATTATTTCCATTAACAGATCGCCTGCGGGGCGCACATCGTTGATTAGCCCGGTCGCCTCGCCAACCCACACGCCGGTATTGTCGGGATCACCACTTTTCATCGCCGATACATAGCGCTGCATTTCGCGATCAATTACTTCAGCTTTGGCGAGTTCGGTTTCACGGCCGTGCCAATCTTCGACAAATCGAGTTTTCATCACGCGGGCCGAAAATGATGGAGGCCATTCAAGTTTGCGGACGATGTCAACCACCTTCGTTCGTATGGTGGAATCACCGTCAGCGGACGCTGCCCTTCTTTGAAAGGCAGGACTAACCAGCGCTTCAGAACTGGCCCAAAAACGTGAACCGATCAGTACGCCTTCGGCCCCAAGCATTAATGCCGCCGCTAGTCCTCGACCGTCAGCAATTCCGCCTGCTGCCACCAGGACGGTTGCTGGCGCAACCCTCGACAGATAATCGGCAATTTCGGGAACCAAAGTTAGCGTCGCGCGAACTAGCCCGTGCCCACCTGCTTCAGCGCCCTGTGCCACGATTATATCGGCTCCAACCGCGACGGCTTCACGCGCGTGGTCCATACATTGGACCTGGCAGATCAGCTTGGCACCGGACTCACTAATTCGTCGAGCGAACGGCGTCGGCGAGCCGAAAGAGAGCATTACAGCGGCCGGCCCATGTGCCAGTACCAAATCGAGCAAATGAGGCCACTTGGCTAACGACCAAGTGATAAACCCACAGCCCACACGCACGTTTCTTGCCTTTTCGAATTCGCGTTCTAACCATTCAGCGTCGCCGTAGCCCCCGCCGATCAGGCCAAGACCTCCCCTTGACGTTATCGTCGCCGCAAGATGGCCACCTGCCGCGAATGCCATTGGCGCAGAAAGGATCGGATGCTCGATAGCCAACACCTCGTTTAATCGGGTGTGCAATGCCATTCGCTATCGCTCCGGGGCTGAAAAAAGCAATCAATGCTAGCACCGTGTAGAACAGGCAGGAAGCTGTGGCTTAGCGCTCGCGAACTGTTCAGTGTCGGGCATCTGCCGACTCAGAAATGGGTCATTCGCGATCTGGCTGGTCAAGACCGGCGATTGTGCTTGTCCACTCTTGTCCAATAGCGACCAAAATGGTGCAACGCCGCGAATGACGCGAAGTGCCATGTGTGGACATTTGACTGCAAGAGAAGAGACGCACCTGCGCTATTTCTTCGTGGGTCCTCGGAGCATATTTTCCAATTGCGATAGGTAGACATAAAACGAAATGATTAGAAACGCTGTTACACTAATTACAAATGGTCCGGCGTCAGGCTTACCGAATACTCCAAACGCGTTCATGAGAAGTGCTATGACCGTGAAGGCACCCAAGCCAAGTGTTATTTGCGCCCTGATCGGTGTAGGAAAGTCTGTTACCGCGCGGCGTCTTGTTCGACGCGTCAAAATAAACAATCCCTGGAGGAGCGCTGCGACAACGCTTGATATGCGCCAGACGACGGGATGAGATAAATCGAAAAGCGCTAACGCCGGCGGCAGTAATGCGGAGCAAGTAACAATAAAACTCCTCAGCAGTACGGCGCGAACAAAAAAAACATCATAGTTTGATACCTCACCACCGATTATCTGGCGGAATATCACGATCAGTGCGGCAAAACCCGCGTAAGTAATCGAGAGAGTGGCAATCGTATAGAGAAAACCAGTGCCCGGTAACTCCATTGCCTTGCCCCGACATAACCCGCACCAAGCAGCGAAGCTTACGGATTGGTGTCGAACGTGTCTATCAAGCCAAGATGTCCGGCTTGGGTCATTCGCGTCGTAGCCACCGCCCGCCAAAATCGGGCTTTGTCCGCTATGCCCCAATAGCGACCACGAATGTTGCATCGCCGCGAACGACGCGATGTGCCATTAGCAGACATTCGGGCACTACCTGCAGGGTACCGTGTTGTCCAATGGTCCACGAGATGTTTTCAAGCAACCAAAGCTGGAGGCGCGAAACTCGCAGTATTTCGGCGGGGTGCAGCATCCGTACGCTGTCACGGTTTGAGTATCCTCGACCAAGCTTTAGCCGCTACTTCACCCGCGTTTCGATCAATTAGATCGCCATGCGATAGCACGATCCGCTGAAAGTCCCACGCCAGAATGCGCCGAAGCGACGTCGCGGCTGCCTTGCGGTCGCTCCAGCCCAGCCGGTATTCCGGGGCGGGACGGGGATTGTCCCACATGCGAAACACATACTTGAACCAGAACTTCAATGCCCCTCCGGTATTGGGTGTCGCGTCAGTGAAGTTCTCGATGAGGTCAACAAGGATCAACGTGCGGCTGGCGCGGTGATACATCGCGACCTCGCGCATGAAGCGAGTGCCTTGTACGAGCACCTGGTCTATCTCTGTAGCCCAGTCCGCAGGAGCCACGTCACCGAGGACGCCGTCGTATTTCAGGCCGGGGCGCCTACGCTCGATGCCGGGGCAGATCCATGTCTTCGCCCTTGGAAATGCGGCTTTCGCGGCGGCCACGTACGTGGTGTGAAAATTTCCGGGGGCAACGATATGGGCAACTGGACCGAGCGCGGAGATCTTCTCGGCCATCGCCGCCGTGATGTCGCAGGGCGAATGCAGCATAAGTTCCCCTGAGGAGAGGCGGATCACCGTCATTCGCGCATCGAACCTCGTACCCCCCATTCGAATGGGATATGTGCAAAGCCATATCTGATCTACGACATAGGGTGTGAGGGGCATCGCGGTCCTTCGGTGGGCCGATTTGTCGGCAGTCGCGTCAGATCGAACGCAATCTTTTTGCGGCCAGTCCAGGCACAATGCGACGAGATCACAACAAAGTTAGAGTCCATTTATGACGCAGAAGCGTGCCCTAATTTGGGGAGTTATATACTTGAAAAGTAGGGTCAATAGACCCCGATTAGCTTCGCCCCCGCGATGATGAGCACGGCCCCGAGAGCCTTCAGGATCATCGGAGTGCTCCACCGAATACCGAACGTGGTGCCGACAACGGCCCCTAACGTCACGGCGACGGCGTAAATCGGTAAGTCAGGCGGCAGAGCCTTCACGATGGCCAGATTGCCGAGCAAGCCAGCAACCGAATTGCAAAGAATGAATACAGCGGCCACGCCAGATGCTGGTTTTGTTGCCGACCATCCTAGGAACAGCAAGAGCGGCGACAGAAAGATACCGCCGCCCGTTCCGGTAAGGCCCGAAAGAAAGCCGATGCCAACTCCACAAATCGCGCCAAGCCATATCGGTGGGTCGCGCGGCTCCTGATTAGTGCTGAGGTCCTTAGGCCAAAGGAACCTAATGCCACTGAGTATCAGGACGACACCGACCAATGGCCGATAGTACACGCCGGGTAGCTGGATGGCTCCGCCCAGAAAGGCAAACGGCACCGCGCCCAAGAGGAATGGCCACACCGTGCGCCATCGGAACAGACTGGCGCGGATGTAGCGAAATGACGTGAAGCTTGCGACCAGAATATTGAGGGCAAGCGCCGTGGGCCGCATGACCGTAGGCGCAGTGCCAAAGAGGGCCATCAAGGCGATATAGGCGGATGCCCCGGCATGACCTACGGACGTATAGAGCGCCGCCCCAAGGAACATGCAGATGGCGAGAAACAGAACTGACAATTCAGGCATGGCACGACCCGCGAAGCTAATTAAAGATGCCCGCAAACCGTCGTGCCGGTGATCTGCACGACCCGCTTACGGCGGGCCGTGGGGCAATCAATAGTGTATCAAAGAGCAGACATCAGTCTAGCTGTCTCAGTTAATGGTTTGCCTTTTTATGCGGTTCTGGCGGCTTTTGGTGAAGGTTGCCCATCACCTCATCCGCTACCGACTTGTCCTCATCAGCGCCGATCTCGCGTGCCTTCTCAATGAACCGCTTGGACTGTTCCTTGTCGTCGGGCTTGGCGTGAGATTTCTCTTTAGCCATCAAACAATCCCTTCTGCGCTGGGGGAATCGGCTTCCGAATGATTAGCGTTGGATTGCCAATAATCCCAGTCTTTTTCAGCAGTTCCTCATCAAAGGTTTCTAATGCTACAGCGCCAGCGTCCTGCGCCGTTGCAACGTGTATCGCATCCTTAGGCCGAATACCTTGCGTCCAGACAAGGTCTTGAGCGTTTTCCGAAATGGTGCGTGTCACGTTTCTGACTCTCACGGATGATCGTCGAAAGAGCTTGCGAACAATATCAGCCTTATCTTGCGGGATCATAGGCGCTCCGCGCATCCACAACACTTCCGCGATTGTCAGTGCAGAAGTGAAAATCAATACTTCTCCAAGGTCAGCCCGCTTTAATGTGCCAGCACACAGTTCGGTCTTCCCTTGTTCGGCCTGAAGCCAACCAAGGAACGCATCACTGTCCCAATAGATAAATTCTACCGGCATATGCTAACTACGGAGAATCCCTCTCGCGTCCTCAAAACTCGGCAACTCACTATCATCTGGCAAGTCAACTAGCCGATTGGCTTCAATGCTGACTGGCGTGCCGTTCTTCCGATAGTGGATGATGCCGGAAACCTCGACCCTCTTGCGAAATTTTCCGAATACCTCGGGCAGCAATTCTTCAGGAAAATAACAGCGGACCTTCTGCCGCAGCAGGGCATCACGAATTTGAAATTGTAGAGTTCCGTAGCTTTCCTGAATGGTTTCTAACCGCCCCTCGATGGTGCCATAATCATTGTAGTCGGCTCGTCCATCTTCGCGAATTGCACTTGCTATTGTCGGCTCAAAATTGATCGGTCGCTTTTCCACCCATAGACGAATGGGAACTGGCGGCGCTTTGTTCGGTCCCGCCTCAGTCATCTCGGACAATACTCGCAAATGTTTAAGTGCTGGCTCTGGCAAACCGGAATCTTCAATATCGCGATCAATCAAGTGGCGAATGCCGCGCTCGGCACGAGCATAAACAGTTCGGGCGACTTCTGGCGGCAGGCTTGGGCTCGGATCAACGGCGAGCAGCGCGCTTCCTTCACGAACGCGCACAATCCATCTCGCTGGCTCGCCGTCTGGTGCAATAGCGTGGCTAATTTCTTGCACATATCCAAAAAACGCGCGCGCCGCCGCCATGAACCGATCCGGGGAAAGGTTCTCACCAATTTCTAGTGTTAGATCGGTCGGAATTTGATCCGGCGTGGCAGACATCCAACCCGCTCCAGTAAAGGACGGCGCTACGCGACGCACGAGTCCTTGTACATTAATCGCTTTCCTACAATACCACGAATGAGGCGATCAGCGCGAGCCTCGTCATTGACCCCAAGAGCAGCGCGCTCGTTGTATCGAAAATCATACTCAGCGAGATAACGCTTCAAATGCTGCTGGCTAACGTGATGATAGACGCCATGAATGCCGCGCTTGAGAATGGAAAAATAACCTTCGATGGTGTTGGTGTGCACGTCGCCGCGAACGTACTCACCGATGCTGTGATTGACGGATTCGTGTTTGTCGAAAAGACGGCCAAGCCCCTTAGAGGTCGCACCTTCATCGGTGTAGACAATAGTCGCGCCGTCGATCTGCGCTTCGATGATTGGCCGAAGATTTTGCGCGTTGACGGAAGGGACATGGTGAGAGCGGACAACACCGCCGCGCTCAACAAGAGAATAGACCGCTTCCTTGCCAGCTCCGCCAGTGCCAGCGTGTTTGCGTTTCTTGCGATGTTTGTTTTTCTCTAGCCCTCCGACGAATGTCTCGTCCATCTCGACGGTCTTGCCGTCACCGCCGAGCGGTTCGGTCGGATGCAATTCCCGCATCGCCTCGCGCAAGCGATGTTCCATGAACCAGGCGGTCTTGTACGTGACCTGCAAAGTCCGATGGAGTTGATGGGCGCTCAGACCCTTCTTGCTGCTGCCGAGCAGATGAGCGGCTTGGAACCACTTATGCAGCGGGACTTTGCTGCGCTCAAAAACCGTTCCCACGGTCACCGTAAACTCGCGCTTGCATGGCCCGCAGCGACGCACGCCGGGGCGCACGCCCTTGACCGGCGTAATGCGGTCAAATCCACCACATTTCGGGCAATATGGACCCTGCGGCCAAACGATATGCTCTAGGCGTTCGCGGGCTGCGGCCTCGTTATGAAAGTGCGGCTGGGAAAGAATGGACATGGCCTAACTCCTTGAGTCTTAATATAGACTCATAGGTCGTACTTGTCAAGTATATAATTCCCCTAATTTGCACCCGCACGATCTGGCAAGGACCTAAACTTATTGTGCAAGGCGATCTGTGCTACGTCCCAGCGGACCGAGGGCGATCGCGGCTACGAAGCCATGTCGCAAGCGATGTTCGAGCTAGCGCTCAAGCAGCCCGGCTGTTTGGGCGCCGAAAGCGTCCGCGACGTCGGCGGGCTTGGAATTACGGTCGCGTACTTCACGGACGAGGCAGCCATTCACGCATGGAAACAGAATTCTGAACACCTTGTCGCCCAGCGCCTTGGCAAGGAGCGGTGGTATTCCCATTTTGAATTGCGGATAGCGAGAGTGGAGCGAGCCTATTCGGGACCGCACCCATCGCCATCATCCTAGACTAAACCGATCTCGAGTAGGAATTACCCAATATCACCTTCCGTTACAAATGAGCTTTTTTGCGCTGCACGCGCCATGTCTTCTTCGGGTCATTCGCTGCGTACCAATTCAGCCCTAGCGCAGCCCTATGTCCGCTGTGCACCTGCCGCCTCAACTGATCGACGCAACACAGGCATTGAATTTCTCCGCTGGGGTTTCAAATTGCAAGGTCTCGCGTGGCCGTTCATTGAGCCGACGCGCCACTTTGTTCAGATGAGCTTGCGAGTGTACCGACAGGTCGGTTCCTTTTGGAAAGTACTGTCTCAGCAGTCCATTGGTGTTCTCGTTGGAACCGCGCTGCCACGGGCTTTGCGGATCGCAGAAGTAAACGTCGATATTGGTCGCCAGTGTAAATTGCCGATGATCGGTCAGCTCCTTGCCCCTGTCCCAGGTCAGCGACTTATAGAGCTCATTAGGTAACTTCTTGGCCTGCTTGATGAGCGCGGTGATGACCGTCTGGGTGTCCTTGTTGGCCACCTTTGCCAGCATCACGTAACGCGTATGACGTTCGACCAAGGTCGCGATGTAGCTGTTCTTTGACCCCGTCAGGAGATCGCCTTCCCAATGACCAGGCACCGCCCGATCTTCAACCGCTGCCGGCCGCTGACGGATCGAAACGAGACCCTTGATTCGCCCCGGTTGATCACGATTGGGGTCCACCCGCTGCGATCGACGGATCGTACGCCTCGATCGCAGATAGCCCAGCAGTTCTTTCTTAAGTACCCCGCGGGCCTGAACAAAGAGACTGCGATAGATCGTCTCGTGTGACACGTGACAACTCTCATCGCCAGGATGCGCTCGCTTGACCCAGCCGGCGATCTGCTCGGGCGACCAATTCAATCTGAGCTTGCTCGCCACCGCCCGCCGTAGCCACGGACTGTTTGCCAACTTACACCGTTTCGGACGTCGAGCTCGCCCCCAGGCCTGCTCATCCGCTAATGCGGCTCGATAGCGATCATAGCCGCCATTGCGCTTGAGTTCTCGGCTCACCGTCGAGGCCGAGCGACCCAGCAGCCTCGCCATCGATCGGCACGATTGGTGCGCTACAAGACCCCTGGAGATCTCCTCGCGTTCCGAGAGCGTCAGTGCTAGCCGCGAGCGACGCCGTGCCGCGGGACGTATCCCACCGTATGGTGCCACCTGGTTATGGATCGATGAGGACGGCTTACCAAACGCTCGTCCAATTGCCTTGAGCGACTCGCCCCCCTGCCAGCGATCCCATAACTCCGTCTTCTCGGCCGCGGTAAAACCTCGACGAAATCTCTGATCCATCGGCACACTCCATCTTTTCCCTCAAAGATAAAGTGTTGCGTCGATCCCTTGAGACCACCACCCCATAACGACCAAACCTTTTGCGGCGCAGCGAACGACGCTTTGGGCCAATCGCGACGTTACTCCGCGGAAGTACGCCATTTGGGATTAGGCCGCACAACATTAAGCGGGGGCTACGATGGTCGGCCTGTCTGACAAAGATTGTACGTCTCAGGCGGCTTGCGACCCACCAAGAACCACGTCTGCATCGAGCCCTTGCCCTTGACCTCGATCTCGCCGCGCGCCTCCAGCACGAAATGATCCTTCAACCGTTCGCAGACGCTCTGTGAGATTTGAATCTTGCCCTCAACTCCCGTCGTTTCCATACGCGCGGCCACGTTCACGGCGTCACCCCAGACATCGTAGAAGAACTTCCGCGTACCAACGACGCCGGCGACAACCGGCCCGCTGCTGATGCCGATGCGTACCGGCACGCTGCGGCCGTGCGGGTCTCGCCACTCCCTCGCGGCCTCGCGCATCTCGATTGCCAGCAAGGCCAGTGCCTGCGCGTGGTCCGGCCGCGGCTCCGGTACGCCGCTAACCACCATGTAGGCGTCTCCGGTGGTCTTGATCTTTTCGAGCCCGTGGCGCTCAACCAGCTGGTCGAACTCCGAGAATACACGGTTGAGAAACAGGATGAGATCGTCCGGGGCGGTTTCACCCGCCTGCGCCGTGAAGCCCGCCATGTCCGCGAACAGAACCGACGCCTCGTCGTACCGGTCTGCGATCACCGCGTCGTTTTCGCTCTTAAGCCGGTCGGCGATTGAGTGGGGCAGTATGTTGTTGAGAAGCCGCTCCGAGCGCTCGAACTCTCGCTCGGCGGCGGCCTCCGCACGCACAGCCTGACGCATGGCGTAGTTTACGATCGCTAACAAGAGCCCGCTGCTGGCGAATGCGTTCACAACAACACTTGCATTGAACACCCAGGCCGGGAGCAGGCCGGTGTCGTGGGGGACTGTGAATTGCAGGATGACGATCAGGACCGCTGCGAGGGCACCGCCCGCCGCCAGCAGTGCGACGTACTCTGTGCCGACGTAGAGCGCGGCCAGTCCCACGCCTACCAGATAGTAGAACTGGATGCCGATGCCGGTGCCAATCAGGCAGATGTAGATGAGAAGGTCCACATCGACCAAGACCGTTACGGCGATCGGTGCGGCCAATGGGCTCAGGCGATGCAAAAGCGGTGCACCCGCGTAGAGCACCATCGCAACCGCGTTGGTGAGGGCGAGCCAGTGCAAAGGCGGGACGAAGATGAGGATCAGGGCATAGCCTGCGTGGAGGGCCGAAGTGCTCCACGCGGTGAGGTTGAGGGCCCGTAGCCGTCGCGCCACCTTCTCGGGGTAGCGCTCGGTGCCGAAACTAATGCCAGGAAGCAGGCGCACGCGGCGGGCTCGTGTCGCTGCGCGCCCTCGAACTGGCATCATTCTTTGCTGTCCGCTTTACGTCCGATCAGCAGCCACGTCGGCATCTGCCCCTTGCCCTTCACGTCGATCAGGCCGCGCTCGGTGAGCCGGAAGTCGTCCGTTAAGAGCTCACGCGTACTCTGCGCGATCTGAATCTTTCCCGGTTCGCCGGTCGACTCCATGCGTGAAGCGACATTCACGGCGTCACCCCAGACATCGTAGAAGAACTTCCGCGTACCAACGACGCCGGCGACAACCGGCCCGCTGCTGATGCCGATGCGTACCGGCACGCTGCGGCCGTGCGGGTCTCGCCACTCCCTCGCGGCCTCGCGCATCTCGATTGCCAGCAAGGCCAGTGCCTGCGCGTGGTCCGGCCGCGGCTCCGGTACGCCGCTGACCACCATGTAGGCGTCTCCGGTGGTCTTGATCTTTTCGAGCCCGTGGCGCTCAACCAGCTGGTCGAACTCCGAGAATACACGGTTGAGAAACAGGATGAGATCGTCCGGGGCGGTTTCACCCGCCTGCGCCGTGAAGCCCGCCATGTCCGCGAACAGAACCGACGCCTCGTCGTACCGGTCTGCGATCACCGATTGCGGGCAGTCCTTGAGACGGGCTGCAATCGCCGGGGGCAGGATATTGCCGAGCAACGACTCCGACCGCGCAAACTCGCGCGCGGCTACGGCTTCGGCTCGGGCGACGTCGCGCACCGCGAAGAAGACAATCGACAACAAGATTGCGGCTGTACCGGCCGTGCTGGCGACCAGATTGGCGAAAAGCATGCCTGGGGGCCGGGTGCCGGTATCAGGGGGAACCGAAACCTGCACGACGATGATCAGCACGACGGCCACGATGCCGCAGATGACCGTGAACACGGCTCGCTCGGTGCCAAAGAACAGGACGGAGGCAGCCGCTACCGCCAAGAACTGAATTTGCATGAGTGTGTCGGTGCCAAGAATCCAGATATCGGCTACGATCAGCGCATAAGCACTGGTCGCAAAGACAGCGGGCGCTGCGTACGGACCAAATCGATGGAGCAAAGGAACCGCTGCACAGGCCAATGCGCCCAGCGTGTTGGCTATCGCCGCCGGCCACAGGCCTGGACCCGAGGAGAGAAATTGCGACACTGCAAAGCCGCCCGCAAATATCGCGACCGTCCACGCCGACAGGTTCATGACGCGCAGCCGCCGCGCCACATTCTCGGGGTAGCGCTCGGTGCCGAAGCGGATTACAGAGGAAAGGCGCAAGTAACGGTGCTCTCACTTTTGCACGCCGGCTCCTGCCGCGCTGAAGTTGTATCGAAGTGCGACGGAAATGAACCAAAGGTACGTATGCCCCACCCCAACGTAACTCAATTGCCCAAGCGGCAGCGGAAACAGCAGATTGCCGCTGTCCGGATGACCCGGAACGATGTTAATCGGTGCGCTCTTCTCTTTGTAGTAGCTGATGGCAAGATCGAACGTCATTGCCGGAGTGAATTTGTGGCTCGTACCCGCCGAGAATCGCCATCCGTCATTCGACGGTAACGATGTTTCGCGCACGGCGTCAGTGATTGGGCTCGTGGCGAATCCAATTCCGGCGCGCAAAATTGTCTCCGGCGACCATTGATATTCGCCACCGATTGCAAAGTACCAACTGTCGCGATAGTTGAATTGGAGCGTCGTTGCTGTCGCGCCCACGGCCGGGCCGCTCGTGAACGTGAACGGCAGCGTCTGCAATACGCTCCAATTCTGCCAATCGACGGTTCCGAGGAGCGTGAACAAATCGGTAACGCGTTGTCGCACTCCAAAGTGAATCTGGTCGGGTAGCGTGACCTTTCCGTTGATATCGAACGCACCGGCAAGCGGTGCGACCGGCGGCAGGACGGTGTCCCCATCGAGAGTGAGCTTGATTTGCGAACGATATCCAAGCGCCAGCTCGGTTCCGTGCCACGGTTTGACCGTGACACCGATGTTCCAACCGATGCCGACATCGGTTGCTTCCAGCGACGCCACATTGGGAGCCGCGGCCGACGGCACCAGCGCGCGGCTGAATTCGGCCTTGGCCCACATGATGCGCACGCCTGCGCCCACGCTTATTGAGTCATTGATTCGATAGCCGACGACCGGGTTGCCTTCAAATGACTTGGCCGAGGCGTTCAATGACAAGTTCTGGCCGGGCCAGGGCACTGTCGAGACGGTCCGCAAACCAAACGGACTTGTGAAGGCGAGTCCGAAGTAGAGGTTCTGATTGTATTGATAGCCTGCGTACATCGAGCCGACTAATGCATCTCTGCCGATGTCAATCGAATTGTTGCCAAGTGCGAGCAAGGCAGGAGAGGTGGCCGGCAACGTATCGAGAATCCCGCGGGCGAAGATTCCCGTGATGTGAAGCTCCGCTTGCGTGCCTTTTGTCTGCGTAATCGCCGCCGGATTCCAGAACATGGCGCTGAGGCCGAGGCTCGATGTGCCTTCCCCCGCAAATGCCATGCCGGAACCAATTGTGGATTGTTCAGGGATCGCGAATCCGCCCGCATGTACGGCACTCGGCGTGAGCGTCAAAGCCGCAAGCGCCGTGCCAGCTAAAAAAAATACTTTTTCGATTATTCGCAAGCCAAGAGCGCCCCCACGCTACATGACACTAATTTCTACATATTACCGATAGCCTCGTAAGATACCAGGGTCCCAGCAGCACGCCGCAAACGACAGGATAAACGAATTTTGTGCGTTGAGATATTTTCCCCTGCCAGGCGGGATAATCCATGGGGCAAAAGTTCACAAGGTCTGTTGTGGGTCATTCGCAGACAAACGATCCGGGGCCAAAATGCGATTTTGTCCGTTACTATCCGGAAGCGGATAAGTGTGGGCGTAACTCGCTTGTCGGCTAAGTGCCCTAAGGGGATGTCACGACCATGAATGGGTCGCAAGACCGGTGCTATTCGATCAACTCGTCAGCGCGCTGCTGGAGACCCAAAGGCACGTCGAGGCCAAGTGCCTTGGCGGTCTTGAGGTTGATGACCAACTCGAAGTTGGTCGCTCGCTCGACCGGTAGATCGGCCGGTTTTTCGCCCTTGAGAATCCGCCCCGCGTAGACGCCCGCTCGGCGAAAGGCATCCGGAATATCATTGCCGTAGCTGATCAAGCCGCCGTCCGCAGAAAATTCACGAAATCCATAAATCGCGGGCATCGAATGGCGCGCCGCGAGTGCAATGATTTGAGCGCGCTGGCCAAGAAGGAATGCGCCTGCGCCGACGACCAGCGCACTAGCCCGCTTCCGCACAAAGCTCGCAAATGTATTGTCAATGTCACTTGCAGTACGAGCATTCCCCACGACCAGCTGCAGTCCAAGAGAACGTGCGGCCACCTGCACCTGGCTCACCCGCGACTGGGCACCCGGAACGTTAAGATCCACGAGCATCGCGATGACTGCCGCATTGGGTACGAGTTCGTGCAGTAGCGAAAGCTGTTTCGGCACCAAATCAACTCCGAACCAGCTCACCCCGGTGATGCTCTTGCCTGGCCGGGCGAGACTCTCGACCAGACCAAGCCTGACCGGATCGTTGCCAATGAGGAAGACGATGGGAATGGTCGTCGTGGCAACTTTTGCGGCGAGTGCCGCAGCGTCGGTGTAAGCGACGATCACAACGACCCGACGGCCAACTAGATCGGTGGCTAGTGCCGGCAATTGGTCATATTGGCCCTCCGCCCAGCGGTATTCGATCGCTACGTTTCGGCCCTCGACGGTGCCGGTTTCGTGCAGGCCTCGGCGGAATGCAGCGAGCCGTTTCGCGAACGGTCCAGGCGATACCCCGCTGAGGAACCCAATCGCCGGCATTGCCGGCTGCTGCCCCCGTGCAGCGAACGGCCAAGTTGCCGCGCCGCCGAGAAACGTTATGAACTCGCGCCGTCTCATTGCCTCCCCCGACGCTCAGGACAAGGCATAGTATCGAGTCAAATTACCACTCTTTAAGAACCGCTGCGATTGTCGTTGTGGATCATTCGCAGACTAACGATCCTGGGCCAAATTCCGATTTTGTCCGTTATTGTCCGGAAGCCGACACGGGCGGGCGCGGCCGGATTGTCCACAAAGTGCAATAGCGTACTTGCCAAAATGAAAGGACGGCGCAGTGGGGAGTTACGCCGTGCAGCTTCGGCGCGGGCTTCGGCCTTTCCGAACGGCAGGTGGTAATCGCCGAACGTCATCGTTTCATTGCCTTGGGACTGACGACGCAACTCTGCAACGCGCGCTGCGATGGCGACCCGACTGGTCCAGTTTGCGAAGGTGTACGGCATGGCTGCCTCCAGTCCTCAAATCTCATGCTGGTAGACTAAGGCAGCGGCCGCAATCTTGCTGTGACGGGGGTCACGAAACTCGCGATTTATGATCGAGCAAAAGGAAGCGATGCTGACCCATCGCTAAGTCGCTCTTGCTAATGCGTTTGGACACCAGCTCTTCCACTCGTGATGGGTGCACTGTCGGCAGGAACGATCATCTTTCCAATCGGCCACAGCGCTATCGCCGCGAGCTTCAAATGCGCCCAAGCGAAGGGAACGCCGACGATCGTGACGGCAAGGAGGACGGCAGTGATCAGGTGCCCAAAAGCGAGCCACCAGCCCGCGAGCACGAGCCATATGACGTTGCCGAGAAGCCCGAGCGGGCCGGTGCCGAGGTCCTCGCCGCCCGAATATTCCGCGCGCGATACGGCCTTCTGGCCAAACGGCAGCAGCGTGTAGAGCGCGATGTTGAACGCCGCGCGCGTCCAGGGCAGACCGATGATGGTGATCGCCATCAGAACGGCGGCGATGATCCACGCGACCGACATCCACAAACCACCGCAGACGATCCAAAGCACGTTGAGCAAGAACGATAAGGCCGACATGTTGTGATCTCGTCAATATGGGTCTTACAGCGCAAATATGGCCGGTCAGATTTAGGGATCGATGCATCAATTTTCTAGTGGCGCTCTATGCGCCCGCTTCGGTTCATACGTTCGATGCGCCACTCAAAACGTCACGTCCTGCAGGATGCGGGCGAGCCGCGTCGGGTTCGACTCGACGTACATCGCCGTCGTGCGGATGCTGGTATGGCCCGCGATCTGTGCGATCGCCTTCAGGTCCACGCCGCGCTCGGCCAGCCGCGTGATCAGCGTGCGCCTTCCGCTGTGCGACGACGCGCCCGCGATGCCCGCCTCGCGATAGAGCGCCTTGAGAAAGCGCGCCATCGAGCAGGCGGTCATCGGCCCTCCCTTCTGGCTCCGGAACAGTGCGGCCTGGGACAACCTCGCGCTGGCCAGCCAGTCGCGCGCGCCGTACTTCTCTAAGACCCGCCGCACAGCGGGCGACGACACGAACACGTCGCGGGTCTTGCCGCCCTTGGTGTACGCCGCCCTGAGGTGCACGACCCGCCGGACCCGGCCGTCGGCGTCGTAGACGTCGGCCCACGTCAGTCCCGCCAGCTCCTTGGCGCGCAGACCCAGCCCGACCGACAGCGCCAGCGCCGCCTCGGCGCGCGCCGCGTGCCGGCCGCGCGACCGCGCGACGCGAAACACGTGCCGCACCTGAGGGGCGGTCAGCACCGCGGCGCGCCCGGACGTGCCGGGCGGGCGACCTCGTGACCTGGCCATGACGATTGCGTCCTGTCGGAAGAGGACGCGGGCGACTCACGGGTCGCCCGCGTCGGGGCCCGCGGGTCAGGCCGCCTTCCTGGCCTTGGACGCTCCCACGGGTCTGCCCGAGGCCGCCATCAGGCCGTCCAGCTCACCGGCTTTGGCCGCGCCGATCAGTGCGTCGATCAGTGCCGGCAGCTTGTCCCGCGACGCGACGGCGATGCCGGCCTTGCCGCGCTCGAACTCGATCGGCTTGGTGCCGTAGTAGACCGACATTACGACGGCTCCGTTCGCGTCGGCGCGCCACCAGGGCCGGACCCGCTGGCGCTTCTCGACCTGGCGGCGTTCCTCGCCCTTGCCGGTCCAGCGCTGGGCGACGCGGACGTAGGACGGGTTCTGCAGCAGCGCCTTCTGCTCCTCCAGGCGCTCGACGAGCTTGGCCCGGCGGCTGGCGACGGGGTCGTGGGCGCGGGCGGGAACGGCGGTGAAGGTGAGGTTTTTCAGGATCGGCATGATCTATCTCCTGGTTGATGGAGATAGGAATATATTCAATAGGCTGAAATTAGTACATGGCGAGGTTTTCGTTGGGGTGCCGCGACAATCTCTGCCGTCGAGTTGTGCGCTAATAGCGGAAAAATCCGAGCGCGGCATTATTTGCGATGAGTCGAAATTCCCGTGCTCATTCGCGCTCCGCATCATTCTTGCAGGGAGGCCGAAAAGACGCAAAACTTCATGCCCATTGGGATGCAAATGAGACGCTTCCTGCTTATGAAGCTTCCAATCCCCGTAAATTTTACAGGTCCACAATGATCCTGATCGACCTCAGCCGCGACATCGATCACAAGATGGCCGTCTTACCCAACCATCCGCAGGTTATCGTCACGAAATTCGCAACCCACGACGATGTGCGCACCGCCGAAGGCTATACCTTTTCGTCCGCCACCATGGCATTAGTCTTGGGCGATCACGCCGGCACCCATGTCGACGCTCCGTGCCATTTCAACGCCGATCCCAAGGCGATGACGATCGACAAGATGCCGCTGGAGACTTTCTTCACGGAAGCGGTGTGTCTCGACCTCTCGCACAAGCCGCTGAAGTCCGACATCTCGATCGGGGATTTGGAGAAAGCCGAGAAAGCTGCCGGCATTACCATCAAGCCGAAGGACACCGTGCTGCTGCACATGGATTTCTTCCGCCGCACCCACGGCACGCCCGGCTATCTCACTGACTTCCCTGGACTGACCAAGGAGTCAGCCTCCTGGCTCGGCAACAAGGGTATCGGCATGTTCGGCGTTGAGGCCGTGAGCCCGGGCCGGCCGGGACGCATCAATTTCGAGGTGCACCACGTGTGCCGCGATCTCGGTTTCACCCACATGGAGGGGCTGGTCAATCTCGACAAGCTCGTCGGCAAAGGACGCTTTCGCTTCATCGGCTTCCCGATCAAAATCAAGGGCGGCACCGGCGCACCAATTCGCGCAGTGGCGTGGCTGGATGAGTGATGCGTTTGTGCAGTTGAGTGCGCCGCCATCTTTATCCGGGACACGACTTGCGATTATCAGATTGCGTCCCCGGGACCGCCAAATGAAATTATTTGGCGCTTGGCCGCCAAGTTAATTCGTTTTGAACGATGTCCAGTCGTCACTTGCTTCCTGAAATTGCGAGGAACCAACGGTAACATTTCAAAACGAATTATTCTGGACAGAAAAATACATTTTCAGTCTGTGGCGAAGAATATTCGGGCGAAGCGTTTGTGGCCGCAGGGCTATTCAACAGCGTTTCGGATTGACTAACGGTCATCGAGTTTACATCGCCAGCCTCGCGCAGGCGGGGAAATTAGACGAGGCCCGCGCAGCATTGGCGAAACTGCAGGAATTGCAGCCCGAACATTCCGTCGCATGGATCGAACGCAATATTCCTTATACGCCGACGCCACTGGCCAAATTCCTTGAAGGTATGCGGAAAGCTGGGCTGAAATAACCACAAGTGCCTGATCGATGCGTATACGTCACCATTTCAAAACTTCTCCGTTGAGATTCGAGCAACAACGCTGTCAAATCGTGCCATTGCCCGAAGCTCCGACAGGCCATAGCCAATGTCGTTCGACGAAGAACGCAAGATTCTGATTTTCGCGCTTGAGGAAGCGGTCAAGCTCGACAAGGAGAAGTTTCGCGGACGCGGCTTGCTCTCGACCCCTGACAAAGCCGTGCTCCAAAAGGTTCGCGACGCTATCGAGGCGTGCGGCTCGTACAAGGAGATTGCCGGTCACGCTGTTTATACAGGCGGAAGCGCACCGGTTCTTACCGCCGATTTGCTGGCATCCAGCCTCTTTAGCAAAGTCGATTACGAAACCGTTCCAGATATCCCCGCCGCCGCCGATTGGCTTTTTAAACTCTTAGGCACTCGCCGAGCGGCGGGCCTTCTAAAGGTAGCGGTGGGGCGTGTCGATTGATGCTGAAACCGTTCTGCCGGACTCATCCCGTCTCATGCCGTGGGAGTCTTTGCCGAAAACGTACATGAAGGGCCGAACCGACGAGCGCGCAAGGGAAAGTAGCGACGGCGCGGTGTGGCGAGCGTACAATTTCTTTGACAAGCCAACAGCCGCGCACGTCATCGCTCTTCCCGACTTTCCATATATCGGCGGTGTCGACGAGGCATTCTGGCGCATCAAAGTAGCAGAATATGCCGCGAGAGATTTTTGGTTGTTCATGCAAGCGACGCTCGTCGGGCATTCGCTCGCGATAGCGTGTTGGTTTGAATACGAAGACAACTCGTTGGACTTCAACAACTGGCAAAGCAGCCTCGCTTGGATTCTGCCCGAAGTGCATCCTCGCGTTGAGAAAGTCACGCGCGTAACCGTAGCGTCAATCAAAGAAAAACTGGCAAGCTTCGGGGCCCTTCCGACGAAATTGCGGAACCAACTGTTACGCTCAATGGGCCGCTTCGAGTTAAGCCAATGTCGCAACACCCTCGTTGATCGCATACTAGAATTGGAGCTTGCGTTCGAAATTGCTCTCAGTGGGCCGGGTCCTGAGGCGGCCGTTAGTTGGAGGGTGAGCGTGCGGTGCGCTCAATTGATCGGCGGCCCCGTCGCAACTCGCCAATCCATCCGCGATACGCTCAACCGGCTGTACAAGCTCCGAAGCAAGGCGACTCACGGCAGCGACCTTTCCACGGGTGATCTGACCAAATTGGAAAAGACCCTCGCGGAATGCACGGGTATCTACCAAGAGCTAGTCTCAAGTCTCCTTGCCTTGGGCAACGAGCCGGATTGGGAAGCTCTTGAGCTTGAGGCCAGGATTCGCGAATAGAAGGCCGCCCGGCCATGCCCGAAAATTACCGTCTCGCGCGCGAAGTGGAAACGCGGCGCAATGTCGAGCGGATGGAACGCGCCCGTAAGGCGGAGCGCGACGCGCTGGCGACTGTGCGCCACTTCAATGCTCGTCTATCGGCAGGACGGGCTGTGTGGTCTTGGCCGAAAATTGCGGCGGCGCTCACGTCGGGGCACCATTGGATTTCCATTCTTTGCGAAGGTTGCGGCACCATCAGCGATTTGGACTTGCGTATGAAATCGCGCGATCCGGAGGCATCAATTCGCGTTGTGCTTCGTGACGCGCAATGCTCGCGATGCTATTGCATGACCCGCCAACGCATCGTCGGGCCTTGGAAATTTCCGTGAGCATCCCGCGCGATCATCACTTCATCCCGGCCTTTGCGCTCGCACCGTGGGCAACCAACGACAATCAGCTAGTCGAATACACGATCAAATATAAAAAACTGATTCCGAAGCCGGTTGGGCCAAAAGGAACGGGCTTCGAGCGCGATCTTTATGCCTTCCCCGAACTCCCGCCAGAGCACTCGCAATATTTGGAATCGGTGTTCTTCAACTACGCTGACGACAAGGCCGCACGAGCGCTCGACTTGCATCTAAACAACAAGCCGGGATGGAACGCGGAGCTTGCTAGCGCGTGGTCGCGATTCGTCATCGGCATCCATCTTCGTCACCCGGACGTGATGCAAGAATTGCGCGCCGCCGCCGGTTCGATTTGGGACCAAAGCGGAGCGGCCTATCAGGCGCACTATGAGTCGCTACGACGGCCCGGCGAGCCTGACACGATGGACCAATGGCTCGCCACACGCGACCCACTTACACGCGCCAAGATACAGCTAAATTGCATTATCACCATGCTCGACAATCAGATTGTCGGAACGCACCTAAACCAAATGAAATGGTCGGTCCTAGACGTATCGAATTCACCGTTTCGATTTCTAATGTCGGATCGGCCCGTCGAAATTCGTCAGCTTAAAGAGTCTTCGGGATTCATCTCGATTCCCATAAGCCCGACGAAACTATTTGTTGCCGCAAATGAGCAACAGCCGATTCAGCAGTTAGGGAAACTGCCGCCGTTCGATATCGTGCAGCACGTCAATTTGTGGGTTGCATCGCGCGCCCGGCGGTTCGTTTGGGCGAGCGACGAATCGCAAACCCGTTTCATCGGAGAACATATGTCCGTTGCGATGGAGCCAACGCCGTTCTTTCCCAATCTCGACAAGTACGATCCTTCGACCGCCACTATTATTTAAGCGCAACGCGGGCGAGTAACTATGGGCACGTCGAAGGTACTCATTGCGCGAGTTGAGAAACCGCTATTGAAAAATGGCTAGGAAACTCATGGCCAGTTGCGGACAGTCCGGCGGGCGAGCAGCGCGCGACACCCACAGCGGACAAAATAAACAAGACATAAAAATCGGAACGGCCGCCAATGACCCCAAAAGGTCTATCTTGCGGTCCTAATTTGTGATGTCCGTCACAACGCATATGTTTGGACTCCTCCGCCATAAAGGTGCAGACCTAATGCTACGGCGGAACTGGGAGTTCGATATGCGACGGATCATCCAAGCAAATATCGACAGGCTCAAAGAACTGCTGAAAGCGGAAACCGATCCGACAAAGCGGGCAATGGAAGCGCGCCTTCTCGCTGAGGAGGAGTTGAAACAAAAACACTTGCCTGCTTACGACAAGAAGGAAACCAAGGCTTATTGAATTAGCGGTGGTCGCTCCATTTGCGCCAATGTGTCGGCTGTATGTCGATGCGCTTTTTCGTCGAAGCATCCACCCAATCAGATCCGTTTTTGCGGACCGGGAACACCAGCGCGTGGCTGCCGCGCTTGTCCATCACACAAACCTCAAGGTCGCCATCGGATGGCGCAATTGAAACTGGCAACCATTTGTCAGGTGGCCATTGATCTTTCAGCATAAAATCAATGAACGCCTACAATAATCAGACCACGTTGATCTGGATCAACGCCCAGCTTCGCGGGCCGTAAATTAGTATCTTTCGAGCATTTGGGTGCCATTCCCCTGTCCCCCATTCCCCCGTGACATCCACGTGTCCCAGAGCCCCTTGGTCAGACGAATCTCGGTTTCGCTTCGCTCCCGAGCTTGGGCATCGCCTCGATAATCGAGACGGCCGATTTGGTGGGAATAACTCGCCGTAGAACAAACCCCGATAAACTGCGTAGCGGCCGCTAGTGGAATGTCCGGTATTGATGCTGTGGACGGCGCCCACTCTGCGGCATCGAAAGTGCCATAGGGTGGTTGCGTGAAGCGAACCACATTGAGGGGAGCCGTCCATGGGCGAGGTTAGCACGATCGGTCTCGATATTGCGAAGTCGGTATTTCAAGTGCATGGCGTTGATGCCGCGGGCCAGGTGGTCATCCGCCGTCAGTTGAAGCGGCGCTATGTCCTGACATTCTTTGAGAAGCTGTCACCCTGCCTGGTGGGGATCGAAGCCTGTGCCTCATCGCACCACTGGTCGCGGGAGCTCCAGGGGCTCGGTCACACGGTGCGGCTGATGCCACCGGCCTACGTGAAGCCCTACGTCAAACGGCAGAAGAACGACGCCACTGATGCGGAGGCGATCTGCGAAGCGGTGACCAGGGCAAACATGCGGTTTGTCGCGACCAAGACGCCCGAGCAGCAGAGTGGTCTGACGCTGCATCGCACGCGGCATCTGTTCATCCGCCAGCAGACCGCGGTGATCAATGCGATCCGTGCCCACCTGGCCGAGTTCGGGATTGTCGCGCCGGTCGGCCGCAAGGGTGTCGAGGCGCTGCTCGCTGTCGTCGCCAATCCAGCTGACAAGCGAGTTCCGGCGATAGCGCGTGCCTGTCTTGCCGCACTGGGGGCTCAGCTGCGCCGGCTCAAGGAGCAGATTCTGGAGTTCGACCGGATGATCATGGCCTGGCACCGATCGCATGAGGCAAGCAGGCGGCTTGATGCGATCCCCGGCGTCGGCCCGATACTGGCCACCGCTCTGGTCGCCAGTGTCGCCGATCCGAAAGTCTTTCGCTCGGGCCGCAACTTCTCGGCCTGGATCGGGCTGGTGCCGAAGCAGCACTCGAGTGGAGGCAAGGACAGGCTCGGCAGTATCAGCAAACAAGGCGACCGCTATCTGCGCGGCCTGTTCGTGGCCGGCGCGCTCGCCGTCATTCGCTACGCCAGGATCCATGGCACCAGGCATCGGCCGTGGCTCACGGCCTTGCTGGCACGGCGACCGGGCAAGGTTGCCGCCATCGCACTTGCCAACAAGATCGCGCGGATGGTGTGGGTGCTGATGGCCAGGGGCGAGCGCTACAAGGAACCGGTCGCGCTGGCGGCGTAAACGAGATCGCGCCGGACATCCGGCGTGATGTGAAGGTTGGAAAGGGCGAACAGCACGGAATGCAGAGCCGGTCGATCCGGCGATCAGGACAACCCACTAGTGCCAGCGCATGGTCGAATGCGTGCTTTTGATCGGGACCTGATCCGCGGAGGGCATTATGGCCAGCGGCCCTGTGTGCCGCACTCAAAGGCCGAACACATGGCTGCACCGACCAAGGCTGCAAACGTGAAGAAAGCTCTTGCCAACTCGGCGCCGTCCACACATGGCACTCAGCGTCGTTCGCGGCGTTGCAACATTCGTGGTCGCTATTGGGGGCATAGCGGACAAAGCGCGATTTTGGCGGGCGGTGGCTACGACGCGAATGACCCACAGCGGACATTAGCTGGCCTCGAGCGCCACCCCTTTCTGAGGACTGCCACGGGTTGATACGATGGCTTCTCCTGAAACTCGGGGGTGGCTATGAGACGGCCCCACAAAGCAGGCGGCAAGGTAGTTAAGCCGCCACGTCACGGGACGTTGAAGCGCCGCAAGGCGGCGACGATAGGTCGCAAGCCTCCCGCCCTCGATGTAGCCGAGAGGATTGCGCTGCTCGAGCACGGGCTGAACGAGGCGCTGGAGCAGCAGAGTGCGACCACGGAGATTCTGCGTGTCATCGCCAGCTCGCCAACCGAAATTCAGTCGGTACTGGATGCTATTACAACGACCGCTGCTCGATTGCTCGATGTGGCCGACGCCAGCATCATGCGCGTCGAGGGTCAATTACTGAGAGCCGTGTCAACGCATGGGCCCTCTCCACAATGGGCGATAGGAACGACGCGGGCGATAAATCGCGAATGGGTCACCGGACGAGCGGTCGTTGATCGCAAACCGGTTCAGGTCCGCGATCTGCAGGCGGCCCAGAGAGAATTTCCAGAGGGAGCGGCCTATGCGAAGCAGTATGGGCACAGAACCACGCTTGCCACGCCGTTGCTGCGAGAAGGAAAGCCAATCGGAGCGTTCCTAATCCGTCGCAACGAGGTTAAGCCGTTCACCAATAAGCAGATCGAGCTGTTGCAAAATTTCGCCGCCCAAGCCGTCATCGCCATCGAGAACACACGGCTGCTCAATGAGCTGAGGCAATCCTTGCAACAGCAGACCGCGACGTCGGAGGTGTTGCAGGTCATATCGAGTTCGCCGAGCGACCTCACTCCTGTATTTGAAACCATGCTCGCAAATGCGACGCGTCTTTGCGAAGCAAATTTTGGCACGCTGAATCTTTACGAAAATGGTGCGCTCCCGCTAGCAGCGACGCATAATGTGCCGGATGAATACGCCGAATATCGCCGGCGCCATCCAATATTAAAAGTCGACCCGAGTCATCCGCTTGCGCGCCTCGCTGTCTCGAAGCAGGTCTTGCAGATCGCTGACATGAGGACGGAACCGTTATACCTTGAAAAAGACCCGTCGTTTATTGCGATGGTAGACATGGCCGGTGCTCGAACGCTGTTCGTTGTGCCAATGCTGAAAGACAACAACCTAGTTGGCGCAATTACCATTTTTCGTCAGGAGGTGCGCCCGTTCACCGACAAACAGATCGAACTGGTAAAGAACTTCGCTGCTCAGGCCGTTATCGCCATCGAGAATACGCGGCTGCTCAATGAGCTGCGGGAATCGCTCCAGCAGCAGACAGCCACCGCCGATGTGCTCAAGGTGATTTCGAGTTCGACCGGCGAACTTACGCCGGTGTTCGAAGCCATGCTCGAGAACGCCGTGCGAATTTGTGAAGCCGGGTTTGCCAATCTCTGGCTTTACGATGGAAAGGATTTCAAGGCGGCTGCGATTCATGGCGCGCCGCCCGAATATCGCGATCTGCTTCAAAACAAGATCAAGGTGCGTCCCGGAGCCGGCACGCCTGTCGCAGGGGTGATCGAGACAAAGCGGCCAGTCCAGATGGCCGATTTGGCGGAGTCGGAGGCTTATCGGAAGGGAGATCCGGTGGTTGTCGCCAGTGTCAAGATTGCTGGCACGCGGAGCCTGGTCGGCGTGCCGATGCTCAAGGACAACGAGCTTGTCGGCATAATTGCCGTCTATCGTCAGGAAGTCCGTCCGTTCACCGACAAGCAGATCGAGCTTGTTAGCAATTTCGCGGCTCAGGCGGTTATCGCCATAGAGAACGCGCGCCTGCTCAATGAGCTCCGCGAATCGCTCCAGCAACAGACCGCCACCGCCGACGTACTCAAGGTCATTAGCAGATCACAAGGTGACCTGGAGCCGGTGTTCGATTCGATTCTAGTCAATGCCACGCGGATCTGTGAAGCCAGTTTTGCCAATCTCGTTCTGATTGAAGACGGTGAACCGCGGATACGCGCCAAGCACGGCGCCCCAGCGGAATTTGCCGAGGCGGTGCGCACCAATTCGATAGTGCCGCGCCAGAGCCCTGTGGGTCGCGTCGTCGAAACCGGGCAACTGGTTCATATTGCAGACATTCAGGCTGAAGAGGCTTATCGCGGTCTCCGGCTGGCCAAGCTGGCGGGCGCGCGCACGACGCTTGGCGTGCCAATGTTCAGGGACGGTCTGATCATCGGTGCAATTCTCATCTACCGCCAGGAGGTGCGCCCGTTTACCGACAAGCAGATCGAACTGGTTAAGAACTTTGCCGCTCAAGCAGTCATTGCTATCGAAAACGCGCGGCTGCTCAATGAGCTACGGCAACGCACGGACGACCTGAGTGAATCGCTGAAGCAGCAGACGGCGACCTCGGAGGTATTAAAGGTCATCTCAAGCTCGCCCGGTGAATTGGCTCCTGTGTTTGAGGCGATTTTAGACAATGCAACCCGAATATGTGAGGCAAAATTTGGGACTTTAACGCAGGTAGTGGATGGCATCCCGAAATTAATGTTTCAACTCGGCGTGCCGGTCCCATTAGAAGAATATTGGCGTCGCGAGACTCCTCGACCCAGCCCACACAATGCGATCGGTCGCGTCATTACAACTGGCCAAGCCGTACACGTTGAGGACTTGCAAGCATACCAAGCATATATTGATGGTGATCGGCTGGCGGTAGCTGGCGTTGAACTTGGTGGCATTCGGACGTTGTTGGTTGTTCCAATGCTCAAGGACGATAAGACCTTTGGCACTATTGGCATCTATCGCCAGGAAGTGCACCCGTTTACGGACAAACAAATCGAACTTGTATTGAACTTTGCTACGCAGGCCGCTATCGCCATCGAGAACACGCGACTTCTAAATGAATTGCGGCGCCGCACCGATGATTTGACCAAATCACTGGAGGACCTGCGCACCACCCAGGACCGCCTGGTGCAGACCGAGAAGCTGGCCTCGCTTGGGCAGCTGACCGCCGGCATCGCCCACGAGATCAAGAACCCGCTCAATTTCGTCAACAATTTCTCGGGTGTGTCGACTGAACTGATCGATGAGTTGAAGGAAGCCCTGTCGGACGTGCCCCTCAACGAAAGGAAGCAAAGCGAGATCACGGATCTGGTCGACACATTACGGGGCAATCTCGAAAAAGTGGTGCAGCACGGCAAGCGGGCGGATGCGATCGTCAAGAACATGCTGCTGCATTCGCGTGCAGGTTCGGGCGAGCACCGGCCGGTCGACATCAATGCCCTGGTCGAGGAGAGCCTCAACCTCGCCTACCATGGGGCGCGGGCCGAGAAGCAGGGCTTCAATATCACCATGGAAAAATCGCTCGATCCGGCCGCCGGCGAGGTCGATCTGTTCCCGCAGGAGATCACCCGGGTGCTGCTCAACCTGATCTCCAACGGCTTCTATGCGGCCACCCGGCGCAAGGCGGACGGCAACGGGGGTGAGGGCTACGAGCCGACCCTTGCCACGGCCACCCGCAACCTGGGCGATCGCGTCGAGATCAGGATCCGCGACAATGGCACCGGCATCCCGCCCGAGGTGAAGGAGAAGATGTTCAATCCGTTCTTCACCACCAAGCCGGCGGGCGAGGGGACGGGCTTGGGTCTGTCCATCAGCCACGACATCATCGTCAAGCAGCATGGCGGGTCGATTGCGGTCGACACGAAGCCTGGTCAGTACACCGAGTTCACCATTATCCTGCCGCGCGCGCCTGTCTTCCTCGCCGAAACCGGAGGGCGGGTGTGAAGCACGTCACATTCAAGTGTACCTATCCATGCAGGTTATCCTTGGATGATAGAACCAAG
Source organism: uncultured Alphaproteobacteria bacterium (assembly GCA_963828695.1). Classification (GTDB taxonomy): domain Bacteria; phylum Pseudomonadota; class Alphaproteobacteria; order Rhizobiales; family Xanthobacteraceae; genus Pseudolabrys. Next base: position 2,870,582 of record CAWHFS010000002.1, read on the forward strand.
ACCGGAGTATCACCTTGAACCTCCTTATTCTTGTGGTCGATGACGAGCCGGACGTCGAGATGTTGTTCCGCCAGCAGTTCCGGCACGATATTCGCGCCGGCCGGTTCACGATGGAGTTTGCCCAGTCTGCGCCGGCGGCCCTTCAGCGCATCACGGATGCGGCGGGGGCCTCCATCATCCTGATCCTGTCGGACATCAACATGCCGGGGATGAGCGGGCTTGAGCTGCTGCCGAAGGCCAAGGCCTTGCGACCCGACGTGCCGGTCATCATGATCACGGCCTATGGCGACGCCGAGACCAAGCAGAAGGCGCTGGAGAACGGCGCCGAGGCGCTGCTGACCAAGCCCATCGACTTTGTCAGTTTGCGCAGCGAGATCGATACGCGGGTCGAACGGGCGGCGTGACTGATCAATACATGGCTCACCCGCCCGCATGCCTGCTTCTGGCACGCAGCTTCATTCGCGGCGTTCCGACATTCGTGGTCGCTATTGAAAGCATAGCGGACAAAGCCCGATTTTGGCGGGCGGCTGCTATGACGCGAATGACCCAACCGCGACATTGGCAGTGCACCGCGCAATACTTTTGATGCCTGTTTCAGCCCCTATCAAAGCACTCGTTTGAGCCGCTAAGATGCCATCTCCTGACCCTGGGTTCGGACATGCAGCGGCGCGAGTTCATTACGCTCTTGGGCGGCACGGCTGCGATGTGGCCTCTCCGCACACGCGCCCAGCCGCGCCTGGCGCGGGTTGGCATACTGCTCAACGGACGCGCATTGTTGCCAACTGATATTCAAATTGTTCAGGAATTAGCGCGGATTGGCTACGTCGACGGACGGAACATAACCTACGTGGTTCGGGCTGCAGAAGGTGAAAGCGGTCGTCTGCCGGTGCTTGCACGCGAACTCGCTGCCGCGAAGCCGGACGTGATCGTTGGATCCGCATCGCAGGGTGCCGTGGCATTGCTTGCCGCGACGCACGATATTCCGATCGTGATGACGGTGGTCGGCGACCCAGTCGCGCTTGGTCTGACCAGCAGTATTGCTCGCCCAACTCATAACATCACTGGTTTCACCATCTCAAGCCTGTCGCTTGCGGCAAAACGGCTCGAACTACTGCACAATATCATGCCAACGCTGCGCAAGGCTGGCTATCTATGGGTTCCGGAAAACCCGCTGTCAAAAGAATTTACGCCGCGCGTTCAGCAGTCGGCACATGCGCTAGGCATTGAACTGGTATCGCTTCCGTTGAGGTCTGAGTCAGATATTGATGCCGCTTTTGCTCGCGCCGAGCGGGAGAGTGTCAAGGCAGTGCTCGTAGAGGCTTCCCCATTAACGCTTCGCTACAGTGGCGGTATCGTCAACCAATGTCTCATACAAGGCCTGCCTTGCATGCACAGTTGGGCAATCGAGGTGCGCAACGGTGCACTCATCTCCTATGGGCCAGCGGTGGTCGAATATGTCTCAAACGCGGCCGTATACGTTGATCGGATTTTGAAGGGAGCCAAAATTGCCGATCTGCCATTCGAGGAGCCGTCGGAAATCAAGCTGACTATCAATCTTCGAACCGCGCGGGCACTTAAGATTGTTCTGCCGCCCGAGGTGCTAGTCCGCGCCGACGAGGTGATCGAATAGAGATGCAGCTTGCTGCGGTGCATGAGTTTGAAATTGGCACATCACGTCATTCGCGGCGCTGCAAAATCTAGGACGCTATCCGACCAACAACGGACATCGGGCGGCGTGGAGGCTGAAAAGCTACGCAGCGTTTGACCTGAAGCGGACATGCGCAGCTGCTGCACTCGCGGCAGCGTACGAAACAGCTAGATCCCGTTCGGCGTACAGGCCATCAGCAAGCGGGCCGTATTGAGAAGCGAGGCTCCGGCGGCGGCGGGGTCTATTCGGTCATTGTTTGGGAGCACAAATACGACTTCATTGTCCTTTTTCATGATGTAGTGATTGTCGTGCTCTTTTTCCGAGATCACGACGGCGCGCTTCAGATCGAAGCCTCCTTGTGAATTGACCCTCTTTGTAGCTTCTTCCACGGCGCCTGGCGTCGGGTCGCCATGGGCGTCTCTTTCCAAAAGCTTTTTTCGGAGCGTATCATTGGCCCACGCGTCGACAATCAGTAATGCGAGGCCCTCATTTGGTGCGAACGTAAAGGATGGCACCGTGACTTCATGTGAGCGGTCCGGGTGCCCGTGTTCTTGCACCATCCTTTTAATGACCACTGTCAAGCCCTCCCTAATAAAGCAGGTCCCGGTAGTCTAAATGTGGGGCTTTGTGGTGGCAAGGTAGGCGGGCGGTATCCGACTACATGAGCGGCCTCTCTCGAAGCCCAATTCGAAACACTGAACGGATTTGGGCGGTCCGTCTTTTTGTGTCGATCATGTTGCAGCATGAGTCCGCTATTAGCCGACAAGCAAGTTACGCCCGCACTTGTCCGCTTCCGG
>CAWHFS010000003.1:0-34034 GCA_963828695.1 uncultured Alphaproteobacteria bacterium
GCCGCACCCATGCAGAAGCGCGAGGCGCCATTGGCCTTGGCCGCGCGCGCTTCGTCAAAACGGCCTCGAGGCCATCAGTTTCTCGGCCTTGACGCCGGTGTCGTATTGCGCGGACTGCGGGCAGTAGGCGCAATCCTCCGGACAGCCGCCGGTCTTGATCGACAGCAGGGTCGAAATCTGCACCTCGGCCGGATCGAAATACTGCCGGTGCGTTTGCGCCGCCAGGAACATCAGTTTCGGAAAGGGCAATTCGAACAGCGCGCGCACCTCCTCCCGGGTCCAATCGTGGCGGGGTGGGGCCAAGCGGGGAGGCGGCGATGCGGCGTGAGCAAGCGACATTCTTCGACCTCTATGGACCCAAATTCACGATGATTCCATCAGATTGTAGCGTCAGACGCTACCGTGATAAACATGGCAAAAGCCAACTGCCGGGTGACGCCATGAAAAGACTGATCGCCACTATTGCCGCGTTTACGCTTGCCGTACTAACGGGGCCCCTTTACGCGCAAATGTCATCGCGGCAACGCGCCCAAACACCCTCCAGCTCGAGGAGCGCAGAAGAAAAAAGACGCCGAGAAGGCCGAGAAGGAATACCAGGCCACAATGAAGAAAACCCAAGCGCAGGAAGCGGCGCAAAGAGTCGTCGATCCATGGCAAATTTGCGCGGCGCCGACAATGCCAAAACCAAGCGTTAACGGCAGGCGCGGATGAACCGGCTGGTAATCGGTCGACTTGTCGCGGTGCTGGCCGGCGCCGCCGTGCTGTTCGAATTGCAGCATGGCTTCGGCGTTCAGCTCTATTACGCCATTCCGGTGGCGATCGTGGTCTACTTCGCCATCAAGGTCGCGGTCGGTCTGATGCTGGGCGCGGGCGGCAAGCCGACCTGACGAACGCCGCTCAGGCGGTGCTCATCACCAATGCCGGCGCCAACCCCAATACGGCCGGTAATAGGGTCCTTCATAGTAGACCGGCGGCGGCGCGACGTAGACCGGCTCTTCTTCTTCCTCGACATAAACGCCGCGCGGCGGATAGCCCGGGCCGGCCGCGCGAGGCGGCACCCGGCCGCTCAGATCGAGCGCGGTCTGGATGGCGAAGCCGCTCTTGTCCTGCCAGGTGACCGCGCACCAGCCTTCGGCGCAATCCGTGGCGTCGATCAAGGCGCCGCCGGGGATTTTGCCGACGATCTCGCTGGTGGTGCCGGGCGAGGCGCGCAGATTGACGGTGGTCAAAACGTAAGCGGGCTTCGCCAGGGCCCCGGCTGCGGAAAACACCAGGACACCGAGGCCGAATAAAATTCGCGCATGTTTCATGGCGCTACTCTTTTCTTTCGTTTATGACGCGGCGCGGGTGCCGCAAAAACCTTAGAATTCCAGCCCGCAAAAGCGGCGGCATCGGGGCAGCCGCGGATGCACTATTCGACCGAAACGCGAGGCATTTTCGCGCAATTCGGGCTACGGTTGCAACCATGGACGACCAGGTTTCCGGCGAGGACATCGCCCGCATCGAGGCGCACATCGAGGAGCTCGGCGAGGCGATCGCGCGCTGCCGCAAGTTTTCGCTGGCCGCCAAAATCACCATCGCCGCCGGCGCAGGCTGGATCGCGCTGTCGATGTTGTCGGCCGTGTCCTACACTCCGGAGACGACTCTCACCGCGCTGGCGGCGATCATCATCGGCGTGGTGCTGCTCGGCTCCAACCGCACCACCTGGCGCGAGACCGAAACCGCGCTGCGCGCCAGCGAAGCGATGCGGGCCGACATGATCGGGCGGCTGGAGCTGCGCACGGTCGACGACGGTGTCAGGCGGCTGCACTGACCGCGCCGCCGGACTTGACCCGGCCGGCGTGCGGTGAATCATTATGACGCGGCAGGACGATCCTCGACAACAGGGGCACTCCTATGTTCAGACTTGCGGCAATTGCCATACTTGTTCTCGTTCTGACCGGCTGCGGCGTGGTCGACACGCTGACGGAAGGCGTCAAACATTCGCGCGCCGTCGAATCCGATCTGGAGCAAAAGATCGGCATGCGGCCGCAGGTCGGCTTTCGCTGGTCGAATGGGCGGCTGACGCTGGTCACCGTGACTTTCCCGCACCTTTACGAAAAGACGCCGTTGCACGAACTGGCGAACGTCGTGCGCCGCTCGGTCGCCGCCGAATTCCAGCAGACGGCCGAGACGATCAACCTGGGCTTCGCGCTCGGCAAGTCCGATGAGACCGCCGCCCAAGCGCCACGCGAGCGCAACGCGTCGCCGGGCTAGACGCGCATGGTCGGCGAACAAGGGCCGACTCTGCACTGAGGGCTCGCGGACAACGCCCTTGCGGCCATGACAAGTCTTGCTAAAACCACGGCCATGAATGACACGCCCGACACCCTGCCCGACCGGCTCTGCATCGATCCGGCAAGCCCCTACTACGATGCCGCCGTGCTCGCGCGCGACGTCGGCATCCGCTTCAAGGGCGCGGAGAAGACCAATGTCGAGGAATACTGCATCAGCGAAGGCTGGATTCGGGTCACGCTCGGCAACGCCAAGGACCGCTACGGCAATCCGCTGACCATGAAACTCAAGGGCCCGGTCGAGCCTTATTTTAAAACCGGGAAGCCCGGTTGATCTTCGCGCTCACCGATTCAGTTTTCAAACAGCCAAGTTTCAAACGGCCAAGCGCCATCGCCCCTGTTCTTTGCGGCGCGGGGGCGCCGTAGCTTCTCCCCGCCGCAGCGGGGCCTCTTTCTTTTCCCTCAGGCCAAGCCCGAGGGGATGGAGCGCCAAGCGGCGCACCAGTCTTTCGTCTAGCCGCGCTCTCTTTTGAAGAGCGCGGGCGCCTCTCGGCGCTCCATCGCGGCGTTTTCCTTGCGGCGCCGGGCCGCGCTTTCGGCTCAAGCTCTTGGCGTGCCTTTCGGCCCTTCGTTGCCGCCACCCTCCACGGGTGAAACGGCGGACCTACTCGGCCGGCCGAGCCGACCACCGTCAGCGAGCTCCTCGCAGGGACTCGTAGTGGTCCCGGGCGGAGCCCCGGCGCCGCCCGGGTGCGAGGTTACGAGCCTCGCCCGCGGGCGCCGCATCCTCCCCCGCCCTCGTTTGCGTCTCATGAGAACGCCCTCGGTAGTGGGGAGGATGGATAGGAATATAATCTATTATAGGAATATTGTCAAGAGGCCGCGGCGATGTCGATTTTGGGTTTGGCAATCAACCGATGTCCGCCCCAGCCGTGTCCGCTCCAGCGCGTAGGGCGGGTTAGCCGAAGGCGCAACCCGCCGTCTTCGCGTCCGACAGAAAGGCGGATGACACTTTGCTAAGCCGCCCTGCGGGCTCCCTAAATTTTGGTGCAAGAGCCGGTATTCGCTATGTCTTCGCCGCTGAATATTGAGTGCATGTCCAAAGCCAGCTTGGCGATATCTATTGAACCGAAGTTGCGGCCGTAAGCCGTCTTCACTGTCCATGAGATTTTCCTGGCTTCAACTTTAACCGTTGCTTTGTAACCAAGGCCGGTATCTTTTCCGTCCATGTAAACGGACGGTGGCGAATTCCGGCTCTTGTCAGTGCTCCAGGCAACGGCTTTGAGCGATCTAGACACGGTGAAATAAAACACGAGTTTTCTTTCACTGGAATCGCACCTCAATTTCATGGCGACTGGGGCTTGGCCAACCTTATTCGCAAGAGCTCGTTTGGCATCGTCATTTGCGTGTCCAATTCCTGCAAACGCCACGCACATTACCGCAATGACTGCGATGAAAAGTTGGCGATGCGAGCGCTTTTGATTCGCCGGCACTTGGTGTGCAAGCGGCGAAAACCGGCGCAGCGAGCGCGGGCAACAGGAACGCGATGGCGGCGATGACAAAAACCTTCATGGTAGGCCTCATTGATGATGCAGCGGGGCATCGACACTGACGTAAATTACCATCATGGCGATTGCAATTTTTGCCAACTTTGGTTGCCCCGGTCGGTGGCAGCGCCGAATTTGTATTGCGGAAAAGTCACGCCTGAAAAATCAGCATCACGAAGGCCGCGAACAGCACGACGTGCACCGCGCCTTGCAGGATGTTGGTGCGGCCGCTGGCGAAGGTGACGACGCTGACGACAAGCGTCACCGCCAGCAGCAGGTCGTTGGCGCTGGTGAGGCCGAGAAAGACCTCGTGCGCGGTCAGATAGCTGATCACCAGCATCACCGGCACGGTCAGGCCGATGGTCGAGAGCACCGAGCCGAGAAAAATATTGATCGAGCGCTGCACCCTGTTGGTCCAGGCGGCGCGCGTGGCGCTGATCGCCTCCGGCGTCGCCACCAGCATGGCGATGATGACGCCGCCGAGCGGCGCCGGCGACCTTCACCGTCTCGATCAGATAGTCGATCGGATGCGCCAGGTGCTCGGCCAACAACACCACCGGCAGGATGTAGGCGAGCAGCAGCGCGCGCGTGCCAGGCGAGCCCGCGCGTGCCCTTCGGGCCCTGTGTCGGCTCCTCGGCCTCTTCCTCCGACATGAAATAGCGGCGGTGCCGGCCGGTCTGGATGGCGAGGAAGGCGCAGTAAAGCCCGAGCGAGATGACGACGAGAAACGCCTGCTGCGCGGTGGACAGCGTCGGCCCGGGCGTGGTGACGGTGAAATTCGGCAGGCTCAGCGTCAGCAGCGCCAGCGGGATGATGACGCTCAGATACGTGTTGGCGCTCTGCAGATTGTAGTGCTGCTCGCGGTGGCGCCAGCCGCCGGCGAGCAGCGAGCACGCCGACCATGCCGCCCATGATGATCATGACGATGGCGAACAGCGTGTCGCGCACCAGCGTCGGGTTGTTGTCGCCGTGCAGCATCACCGCGCTGATGCTCATCACCTCGATGGCGGTGACCGACAGCGTCAGCACCAGCGTGCCGTAGGGCTCGCCGAGGATTTCGGCGACATGGTCGGCGTGGCGCACCACGTTGAGCGCCGACGCCATCACGGTGCTGAACAGCCAGGCGAAAACGAGCGCGAGCCAGAGCGGATTGTCGAGCCGCAGTACATCCGCTCGCCGGCGAGCGCAAAGATCGCGCAGGTCGCCAGGCTGACGCCGAGAAACCATTCCTCACGCACGAGCCAGCCGAGCGCGTTGCCGTCCTTGGCTTTCCGGCGCCGTGTCATGGGGATGATTCGGGTGAACGAGGCACGCGGCAAGCCTACCACAGCGGCCGCGACATCGTCACGGCGGCGGGATTTTCTCCGGCAGCACGCTGGCGGCGAGGACTGGCGGCCTTGCGCTATCGCAATGATGCTGACCGATTTCGCCGGGATGCGGCTGCCGCCGCGATAGCTGATGGTGCCGGTCACGCCGGCAAAGCCGGTCGTCGCGGCCAGCGCCTTGCGCACCGCCTGCGGCTTTGCTGCCGGCGGACGCGATCGCGGCCATCAACAGCCGCGCGGTGTCGTAGCCGAGCGCCGAGAACGCGTCCGGCCTCCTTGCCCGGATAGGCCTTGGCAAAGGCGGCGCGGAACGCCTGCACGCGCGCGTCCGGATTGTCGGCGCCGAGATAGGCGTGGGTGGTGAAATAGATCTTGTCGGCCTGCGCCACCTGTTTCCAGGCGTCGCCGATGTCGAGGCCGTCGCCGCCGAGGATCGGCGCGTCGATGCCGGCGCCGCGCAACGCCGCGATCGCGGCCGCGACGTCGTCGGGCTGCGCCGCGAGATAGACGAGGTCGGCCTGCGGCAGATCTTTGACCGCCGCCGTGACGGTCGGCGGGCGTGTAGGCGCGCACCGCCAGCACCTTGCCGCCGAGCTGCTTGAAGCGGGTCTGGAAATAGCCGTGCAGCAGCGGGCGTAGGACGAGCCGCTGCTTGTAGAGCACCACGGCCGAGCGGGCTTTCAGCGTCTTCACCGCCCATTCGGCGCCGGCCGCGGCCTGCACGTTGTCGCCGAAGCAGGCGAGGAACAGATAGCGCGGCACCTGGCGCGGCAGCCGCGGCGAGGTCGCGCCGGAGGTGAGGAACACGCGCTCGTTGCGCGCGGCGATGCGCGCCGCCGCCAGCACCATGTCGGTATCGGAAAAGCCGATCAGACCGGCGAGATCGCCGGCTGCTGCTTGAACAGCGTGGCGGTCTTGCGCGCGATGACGTCGGTTTGGTCTCGCCGTCGACGCAGGATGAGCTTGACCGGCCGGCCGAGCACGCCGCCCGCCTTGTTGGCCTCGTCGACGGCGAGCCGCGCGCCGCGCGACGACGGAACGTCGAGGTCTTGCTGGCCGCCGGTCAGATTGTACAGCGCGCCGATGACGACCGGACGCTCGGCGGCCACACCGCCATCCACAACCGCGAGCGAAGCGACGAATGCCGCAAGCCCGGCGCCAATGAGTGTGCGAAGGCCGCGCGCGATACCTGATTGCGCGCAAGGATCGTTCTCAACCAACCGATTTTTTGCCATGTCTTCCCGCCACGCCTCATGCGACGCCCCCGCCAGCCTTGGGCAAACGCAGCGTGAATATCGCGCGCTCGAGCCCCGCGCGCAATGCGGGCCGAGGGGTGGCGCGTCGCAAGTATGGCGGCATCACTCCGCCGCTTCGCGCGGAAACTCCGTCGCGGGCCCGACCCGCGCGGCGCAGAACACGAACGCGGCAATTCTTGCCGCGCTTCAGGAGCCGCGCACGGCCTTGAGCTCCTCGGCCGATTTGAAGTGCTCGGAGAATCGAGCCGACATGCGGGTGCCGGGGTAGAAAGCCTGGGAATAGGACGGCCGCGCCTTGACGCGACCCCACCACGCCGACATTTTCGACAGGTCCTTCCAGAGATAATCGTAACCCATGTCTTCCATACGGTCGATGAGCGGCGTCACCTGCGCATCGACCAGCGTGTATTGCTTGCCCATGATCCAGGGGCCGCCGGTATCGTCCATTGCTTTCTCGATCCGCTCGCAGGTTTGGCAAATCTGATCGAGCGCATGGTTGACTTCGACCTCGTTGAAACCCTTCTGGGTCATCCGCTGATAGAACTGTTTGCGCAGCGGCAGCCGCTCGGTGTGCTTCTTGAAATCTTGGTCGCTGGTGTTGGTGAAGCGCATGGGCGCGAACAGGTTGGCAAAGCTCGGAACGCGCACCGCGATGGTCGGAACCTCGTCGATGTAATGCATCCATGCCCGCATGTGCGCGCGGCCAACTCGCGTCGGCGGCGCAAGGGGCGGATCGGGAAACGCTTCCTCCAGATATTCGAGGATGGCGGAGGATTCGATGATCACCTGTCCGTCATGCACGAAAGTCGGCACCACGCCGTTCGGATTGAGCTTGAGATAGGCCGGTTCGAGCTGCTCGAATTTGCTGAGATTGACTTCGTGCTCGATCCAGTCTTTGCCGCGCTCCGGCAAACCCTTCTCGGCAAGCGTAATGCGGACCTTCTGGCTGCAAGTGGAATGGGCGGTTTGGAAGAGCTCGATAGCCATGGGCATTCCTCGGTGAAAGCTTTTTCATTCGATGAGCCCGGCTTCCCAGATGACCTAGGCCGATCGGAATGTTGATGCCTTTTTGGTTCTTTTGCAACAAACCGCGAAGTGCGCATCGCGAAACATTGTCCATCGAATCCGGATCAAAAGCAGATCAGCGCTTCATCCCGTGCGAGCGATGACAACCCTTGCACGCGAAAAGCAAATGGCCGGGACAAGCCCGGCCATGCAAGTTCAAAAATGTGTCGGAAATCCTACTCCGCCGCTTCCATGCGCGGCTCGGCCGCCTCCACCTTGGCGGCGCAGAATTTGAATTCCGGGATCTTGCCGAACGGATCGAGCGCCGGGTTGGTCAGGATGTTGGCCGCCGCCTCGACGTAGGCGAAGGGGATGAACACCACGCCGTCGGGGATGGCGTCGTCCTGGCGCGCGGCGAGCTCGACCTCGCCGCGCCGCGTGGTGACGCGCACCATGTCGCCCGGCTTGATGCCGAGCTTGGCGAAGCGTGCCGCGCGACAGCGACGCGATCGCGCTCGGCTCGAGCGCGTCGAGCACCGAGGCGCGGCGCGTCATGGCGCCGGTGTGCCAATGCTCGAGCTGGCGGCCGGTGGTGAGGATGAACGGGTAGTCGTGGTCCGGCGTCTCGTCCGGCGGCGTGAGCTTGGCCGCCACCAGTTTGCCGAAGCCGCCCGGGCGCGGGAAGCCCTTGTCGAACACCACGTCGCGGCCGGGCATGTCGGGACCGTCGACCGGATAGGTGACGTGGTCCTCGCGCTCGACGCGGTCCCAGGTGATGTTGTCGAGCGCCGGCATCAGCCGCGCCATCTCCTCGAACACTTCGCTGACGTGCTTGTAGTTCCACTTCTCGCCCATGCGCTGGGCGAGGTCCTGGATGATCCACAGGTCCTGGCGCGTGTCGCCCGGCAGCGGCAGCGCCTGCGCGGCCCATCTGCACCTGGCGGTTGGTGTTGGTGACGGTGCCGTCCTTCTCCGGCCAGGCCGAGGCCGGCAGGATGACGTCGGCATAAGAGCAGGTCTCGGTGAGGAAGATGTCCTGCACCACGAGATGTTCGAGATGCGCCAGCGCGCCGCGCGCGTGGTTCAAGTCGGGGTCGGACATCGCCGGGTTTTCGCCCATGATGTACATGCCCTTGATCTCGTCGGCGTGCACCGCGTCCATGATCTCGACCACGGTCTTGCCCCGTCTTCGGATCGAGCTTCTTGCCCCAGGCCTTTTCGTATTTGGCGATCTGCTCCGGATTCTCCACCGACTTGTAGTCGGGGAAGAACATCGGAATGAGGCCGGCGTCGGAGGCGCCCTGCACGTTGTTCTGGCCGCGCAGCGGATGCAGGCCGGTGCCGGGACGGCCGACCTGGCCGCAGATCAGCGACAGCGCGATCAGACAGCGCGCATTGTCGGTGCCGTGGGTGTGCTGCGACACGCCCATGCCCCAGAAGATGATGGCGCTTTCGGCGCGCGCGTAGGAGCGCGCGACTTCGCGCAGCGTGTCGGCGGGGATGCCGCAGATCGGCTCCATCTCCTCCGGCGTGAAATCCTTGACGTGCTCGGCAAGCTGGTCGAAGCCTTCGACATAGGTCTGCACGTATTGCTGGTCGTACAGCTTCTCGGCGACGATGACGTTGAGCATGGCGTTGAGCATGGCCACGTCGGTGCCGTTCTTGAACTGCATCATCTGCCAGGCGTGGCGCTTCAAGCGCCTGCCCGCGCGGGTCCATGACGACGAGCTTGGCGCCGCGCTTGGCCGCCTGCTTGAAGAAGGTGGCGGCGACCGGATGGTTCTCGGTCGGGTTGGCGCCGATGACGATGATGAAATCGGAATTCTTGCACTCGTTGAAGGTCGCGGTCACCGCCGCCGAGCCGACGCCTTCAAGCAGCGCCGCCACCGACGAGGCGTGGCAGAGCCGCGTGCAGTGATCGACATTGTTGGAGCCGAAGCCGGTGCGGACGAGCTTCTGGAACAGATAGGCCTCTTCGTTCGAGCCCTTGGCCGAGCCGAAGCCGGCGAGCGCGCGCGGGCCGTCGCGGTCGCGGATTTTTTTCAGGCCCGCGGCGGCGCGCTCCATCGCCTCTTCCCAGGTGGCTTCGCGGAAATGCGTGAACGGGTTTGCCGGATCGACCAGATCGTCGGCCGATTTCTCGACGCCGTCCTTGCGCACCATCGGCTTCATCAGCCGCTGCGGATTGCTGACGTAGTCGAAGCCGAAGCGGCCCTTGACGCACAGCCGGTTCTGGTTGGCCGGGCCGTCGCGGCCGGTGACGGAGAGCAGCTTGTCGTTCTTGATGTTGTAGGTGAGCTGGCAGCCGACGCCGCAATAGGGGCACACCGAGTGCACCTCGCGGTCGGGGAATTCGGTGCGCACGTTCTTGTCGTCGACCAGCGTCGCCGGCATCAGCGCGCCGGTCGGACAGGCCTGCACGCATTCGCCGCAGGCGACGCAGGTGGACGCGCCCATCGGGTCGTCGAAGTCGAACACGATCTTCTCGCTGTGGCCGCGGCCGGCCATGCCGATGACGTCGTTGACCTGCACTTCGCGGCAGGCGCGGACGCACAGATTGCACTGGATGCAGGCGTCGAGATTGACCGCCATGGCCGGATGGCTGCGGTCGGGCGGCGGCACGACGATATTGTCGCGCTTCGGGAAGCGGCTCTGCTTCGACGCTCTGGCGCTTCGCCGTCTTCCAGAATTCCGAGATCGGGTCGTGCGCGACCTCGATCGCCGGCTGGTCGGTGACCAGAAGCTCGGCGACCATCTTGCGCGCGGTCTTGGCGCGGTCGGTCTGCGGTCTTGACCTTCATGCCGGGCGACGGGCTGCGGATGCAGCTTGCGGCCAGCACGCGCTCGCCCTCGATCTCGACCATGCAGACGCGGCAATTGCCGTCGGCCGGTAGCCGGGCTTGGGCGAGTAGCACAGATGCGGCAGCTTGATGTCGAGCCGGCGCGCGGCGCGGAAGATCAATTCGCCGTCGCGGATGTCGATCTCGCGGTCGTCGATGAAGAACGTGTTGGGCTTTTGTGCGTTGTCAGCCATGGTTCACCAGGTGCCCAGCGGCTTTTTCAGTTCCTCGGGAAAATATTTTAGCACGCACAGCAGCGGATTGGGCGCCGCCTGGCCGAGGCCGCAGATCGAGGCGTCGCGCATGGCGTTCGACAGTTCGGTCAGCAGCGCGGCGTCCCAGGGACCCTGCGCCATCAGCTTGACCGCCTTCTCGGTGCCGACGCGGCACGGCGTGCACTGGCCGCAACTCTCGTCCTCGAAGAACTTCAGCAGATTGAGCGCCACGGCTTTCATATCGTCCTTGTCGGACAGGATGACAACCGCGTGCGAGCCGACGAAGCAGCCGTATTTTTCCAGGGTTCCAAAGTCGAGCGGCTCGTCGGCCATCGAGGCCGGCAGGATGCCGCCGGAGGCGCCGCCCGGCAGATAGCCCTTGAAGGTATGGCCGTCGGCCATGCCGCCGCAGAATTCCTCGATCAGTTCGCGCGCGGTGACGCCGGCCGGCGCCAGCACCACGCCCGGCTTCTTCACCCGGCCCGACACCGAGAAGCTGCGGAAACCCTTGCGCTCGCGGCGGCCCTGCTCTGTCATCCAGGCCGCGCCCTTCTCGACAATGTCGCGCACCCAGTACAGCGTCTCGACATTCTGCTCCAGCGTCGGACGGCCGAACAGGCCGACCTGCGCGACATAAGGCGGGCGATGGCGCGGCAGGCCGCGCTTGCCTTCGATCGATTCGATCATCGCCAACTCTTCGCCGCAGATGTAGGCGCCGGCGCCGCGCCGCAGATGCAGCTTGGTGTGCGGCGACAGCCCCGCCTTCTCGACCTTGTCGATCTCCTCAGCCAGCATCAGCCGCAGCTCGGGATATTCGTCGCGGATATAGAGATAAGTGTCCGCGCGCTTCGACCACCCAGGCCGCGATCAGCATGCCCTCGATGAAGCGGTGCGGATCGCGCTCGAGATAAAAGCGGTCCTTGAACGTGCCGGGCTCGCCCTCGTCGGCATTGACCGCGAACAGGCGCGGCGCAGGCTCGGCGCGCACCAATTGCCATTTGCGGCCGGTCGGGAAACCGGCGCCGCCGAGACCGCGCAGGCCGGCATCGCTGACGATCTTGATCAGCTCGTCGCGCGTGCGCTTGCCGGCGAGACAGTCCTTCAGCAGCGCGTAGCCGCCAGCTTTTTGATACGCGGCGAAATCGGCGCCCGGATGCCAGGCGTGCGGATGCTTGTTCGCCTTCACGTCGGTAACGACTTTGTCCGGCGTCGCCTTGAAGGTCTGCAGATGCCCGACGGCGGCGACCGGCGCGCGGTCGCAGGCGCCCATGCAGGGCGCGCGCACCACGCGCACGTCCTTGCCGAGGATCGCCGGCAGTTTCTTCAGCAGCGCCTCGGCGCCGGCCATGGCGCAGGACAATGAATCGCACACGCGCACGGTGACGGCCGGCGGCGCGGGCCCGTCCTTCACCACGTCGAAATGCGAATAGAAGGTGGCGACCTCGTAGACCTCGGTCTGCGCCATCTTCATCTCGGCGGCGAGCGCGGCGAGATGCGCGGCGGAGAGATGGCCGTAATGGTCCTGGATCAGATGCAGATGCTCGATCAGCAGGTCGCGCCGGCGCGGCCGGTCGGTGAGCAGCGCGCGCACTTCATCGAGCGCCTGCGGGTCGATCTGGCGGCCCTTGGGCGTACGCGGCGGCCGGCGGCGGCCAGTGCGCGGCGGCGCCTTCACATCGTCGCCCTGCAACACTCATTTTGTTCTCCCGGTGCCAGAAGAGCCGTTCTAAATCCCTGTAAACAAGGCCTATTCCTCAATGGCTTGATAGATTTCATCTATCAAAAAAATGGCCATACTTGTAAAATCCGATTATGCCCGTCAAATTGGCGGCGCATAGATGCACTGTTTCCTCGCCATCCGAATACCGCAGCCAACGCAAGCCAACGCAGAAGAAATCCAGTGATCGACAAACTCGAATTTCTGCTCGCGCTGGCGCGGGAAAAGCATTTCGGTCGCGCCGCCGAGGCCTGCGGCGTGACCCAGCCGACACTATCGGCCGGCGTGAAGCAGATCGAGGATAGTTTCGGCGTCCTGCTGGTCAACCGCGGTTCGCGCTTTCAGGGCTTCACGCCGGAAGGCGAACGCGTGCTCGACTGGGCGCGGCGCATCGTCGGCGATGCCCGCGCCATGCGCGAGGAAGTTCATAGCCTCAAGCACGGCCTGTCCGGCCGCCTGCGCATCGCGGCGATTCCGACCACGCTGGCGATGGTCGAGCGGCTGACCACGCCCTATCGCGCGCGGCACCCGAACGTTCAGTTCACCATCTATTCGCGCAATTCGTTCGAGATCCTCGACCTCCTGGAAAATCTCGAGATCGACGCCGGCATTACCTATGTCGAGAACGAACCGCTCGGCCGCGTCAACACCGTGCCGCTTTATCGCGAGCGCTACCGGCTGCTCACCTCGGCCGACGCGCCGCTCGGCAATCGCGACAGCGTCACCTGGGCGGAAGTGTCGCAGGTGCCGCTATGCCTGCTGACGCCCGACATGCAGAACCGGCGCATCATCGACCGCCTGCTCAAAAGCGCCGGCAGCGAGGCGCGGCCGACGCTCGAATCGGATTCGATGATTCTGCTGTATTCGCACGTGCGTACCGGCCGCTGGGCCAGCGTGATGCCGGCGAAAATCGCCGAGACGCTCGGCCTTACCGACACCATCCGCGCCATTCCGATTACCCAGCCGGAGGCCGTGCAAACAATCGGCCTTGTCGTGCCGTCGCGCGAACCGATGACGCCGATCACCGCCGCGTTGGTGGCGGAAGCGCGGCGAGTCGCTGCATCGTTAGACGATTGATCTCAATGCGTTGAAACGTAAGACTAGTCGTTAGTCGTAGACGTAATATGTGTGCGCCGGCTTTGCCGCGCGAAAATTTTTCAAAAGACCTTTCTCTCACTCACTCGGCAGCGAACATAGTTGTTCGCTATTGCGTCATTGGCGATTCCTATCGGGTCATAGGAACAGTTTTATTGATTCAACAGGTGCCCATCCGCACTCTGCAAAAAGCAGACTCTGGGGGGGCAACGTCGCTTGTCCGCGGTCTGTCAAAAAAAATGGACGTCAGGGATCCAAGGAGGACCACGCGATGAGTTTGCTCTCGATACTCGATCGTAATCACACGATCGCAAAACCAGGATTCAGCCGGTGGATGGTGCCGCCGGCTGCGCTTTGTATTCATTTGTGCATCGGCCAAGCCTACGCGCTCAGCGTGTTCAATCTGCCAATGACCAAGCTCATCGGTATCACGCAATCGGCGCCGGGCGATTGGAAACTGACGCAGCTCGGCTGGATATTCTCCATCGCGATCTTCATCCTCGGTGTCTCGGCGGCGCTGCTCGGACGCTGGGTCGAGGAAGGCGGCCCGCGCCAGGCCATGTTCACCGCCGGCCTGTGCTGGGCGCTCGGCTTCTTCATCTCGGCCATCGGCGTCTATTCGCACACTTTGTGGCTGGTCTATCTCGGCTACGGCTTCTTCGGCGGCCTCGGTCTCGGCATCGGCTACATCTCGCCGGTATCGACGCTGATCAAATGGTTCCCCGACCGCCCGGGCATGGCCACCGGCATGGCCATCATGGGCTTCGGCGGCGGCGCCTTCATCGCTTCGCCGCTGTCGGTGTGGCTGATGGCTCACTTCTCCTCCGCGACCCATGTCGGCGTCGCCGAAGCCTTCATCGGTCTCGGCATCGTCTACCTGGTCTTCATGTGGGTCGGCGCCGCGATCGTGCGCGTGCCGGCGCCGGGCTGGAAGCCGGAAGGCTATACGCCGCCGGTGGTGGCGCAGAAGCTGATCACCAAGAACGACGTCTTCGTCTATGACGCGATCAAGACGCCGCAGTTCTGGCTGATCTGGTGGGTGCTCTGCCTGAACGTGACCGCCGGCATCGGCGTGCTCGGCCAGGCCTCCGCGATGAGCCAGGAAATGTTCCCCGGCCACATCACCCCCATCGCAGCGGCCGGCTTCGTCGGGCTGCTCAGCCTGTTCAACATGCTCGGGCGCTTCTTCTGGGCTTCGACCTCCGACATCATCGGCCGCAAGAACACCTATTTCTGCTTCTTCGCGATCGGAACGGTGCTCTATGCCCTGGTGCCGTGGACCGGCTCGATCGGCAGCGTGGCGCTGTTCGTGCTCTGCTTCCTGGTGATCATCTCCATGTACGGCGGCGGCTTCGCCACCGTGCCGGCCTATCTCAAGGACATGTTCGGCACCCGTTACGTGGGCGCCATCCATGGCTGGCTGATCACCGCATGGTCGATGGCCGGCATCTTCGGTCCGGTGCTGGTCAACTACATCCGCCAGTATCAGATCGATCACGGCGTGCCGAAGGCGCAGGCCTACAACACCACCATGTACATCATGGCAGGGCTGTTGGTGGTCGGCTTCATCTGCAACTTCATGATCAAGGCCGTACACCATCGCTTCCATATGAAACCCGACCATGAAGCCGAACGCGCGCAGGCGGCCGTTGCCGCCGCGGGCGAGCCGGCAGGCGCGTAAGGAGAACAACCATGCAAAACGCAGAAACGTCGATGGGTCTGAAGCTCGCCCTTGCCTGGGGCTTCGTCGGCATCCCGCTCGCCTGGGGCGTGATCGAGACGATCATCAATGCGATGAAGCTGTTCCACTAGCCGCAACGCATTGAGCGGGCGCCGTCTTCCTCGAAAAAAGGGGAAGCGGCGCCCGTCGATTTTCAAGGGGGCGCCGGGCGATGCAGCAAAACTACGTTTTCGGCACGGTGCGCGACACCAGGCGCAACGCGATCTACGCGATCCGCGTCAAGGACGACACGATCGATCCGATCGAGGCCGATGAGATCGCCGAGCTGATGCGCGAAAAGGTCCAGTCGCGCGGTGAATACGCCGCCGACGTGGTGGTCGTGCAGGGCGAGGGCAAGGAAACGCTGCGGCTCTACGGCGCACCGCACGTGGTGACGCGCGTGCGCGCGGCCATGTTCAACGCCGCCATCGGCTGGCGGCCGATCGAGCTGGACTAGATACCGGGCGTCGCGCCCTCGGCCGGCGCCGAAGCGCGCGCCACCGGCTGTTTCTTTTTCTCGCCCTTCGCGACCGGTTTTGCCGCTCGCACCTTGTCGGCATGCGCCAACTTGCGCTTGCGCAACTCCATGCGCCGCCCGTAGAACTTGACGATATTCCGCGCGGTTTCATCGCTCAGCATCTTGTAGCGCTCGAAAGCAATGGCGAGATCGTCGGGCGTCAATTTGCGTCCGGCGGCCCGCATCAGCATCAGCTCGCGGGCCGTCGTCCAGGAGCAGCCGGCGGCCTTGGACAGAATGAGGATCATGTCCTCGTGCTCGTCGAGCAGAGCGCGTTCGACCAGATCGACCGGGAAATTGCCGAGCTTCGACAGTGCGACCACCGCTTTTTCGAATTCCTGCGTACGGGCGGAACCGTGAACATTGGCCTCCACCACGGGGCGCGTCCTGAAGCGGAAATAAGCATTGCGCGCGGCTGCGGCATGTTCCGGCGACGCCGCTCGGACTTCGTGCTGGATGGTGGTCGCAACGTCATCGACGGCATCACGGATTTCGGCGGCGGCGCGCGGGTTGAGGGCTTCCAGCTTGGCGCGTACGGAAGCCGACGCGCTTTCGAGCAGCTTGAGGAAATGCTGGCGCGGAATATCGCCGCGTTGTCCGAGCACCATCATCAGCTTGCGATCATGTTGGGCGCGGACCGTTAGCCGGCCATAGCCAGCGAGCGAGAAGTGCGCGCCCTTGTTGCGCGCGACCTTGTGCACGACGCGGTGATCGCCACGCTCGACCAGGACGTCGGTGACCTGTTCGCTCAGCTTCAAACGCTGGGCGATGGCGAGGAGATGCTCCTGGCTCTTGGTGCTGGCGTTCTCGATCAGGTCGGCATCGTCAGCCGCTCCGAGCGGATAAGCACCGGCGCGGCGACCGTGATCTCGTCGTCGAAGGCGAGCGAACGGGTCAGCTTGGGGGGAGCATTGCTCACGCCCGCCAGTTGATTCGCGAGTTTGACGCGCGCCTTGACCTCGATATCGGCCGAAAGCTGCTGCAGCACGTCATCGAATACGGCAATCTGCTGGTCGGAATAACCGCGCGATCCGGCCACGAACAAATCGGTGACGCGCTGAAGGATGCGCAAGCGTTCATTCAGGCCGCCGGTGGCGACCGTGCTGATCACCTCATCGATAAGCGACCGGCTCTCGGCAGGCGGAGGGGCTTTGGGGGCTACGGCGGTGTCGGACATGCGGCACATTGCTAATGAGGTCGGGACAGTAAACGCTGCCCGGACAAATGGACGTGCCGAGACTTTAGCGGAAAGGTGCGAATATCCGTTGCACATGCTCCCTGTAAAAAGACTAAACTTTTAATCAAATGCGCCGCAACTGCGTGCTTGCGCGGTAATAGCCTAAAGGCCGGTTCGCGGCCAATTGCGATGGTTTCGCGACCGATTACAACCCCGCGCGAAGGGTCCTATGCAATCGGTTGGATGATACTGAATCTTCCGGGGCGGATCCAAAGGCCGGACCCGGAACGATGCGATATCGATGGCGCCGCGTTAAGCCACCTTCACGCCCATGTGCTTGAACATGGCCGGCGGGCCTCCTCGTCGAACTCGGTCTTGAACTTGTGCTTGTCCTTGATGCATTGGCGCGCGCCGCCGCGGGACGGGCGGAGATTTCGTCGACCAGCCGCTTCACGTTCGGGAATTTCGCCCAGTAACCCTCGCCGAGCGCGTTCGGAATGAGCCGCGCCCAGCCCCACAGCGCCATGTCGACGATGGTGTAGGTGTCGCCGAGCAGGTATTTCTGCTTGGCCAGACGCGCATCGAGAATGGCGTAGTGGCGTTGCGCCTCGTACATATAGCGGTTGATGGCGTATTCGATTTTCTCCGGCGCGTAATTGCGGAAATGCACCGACTGGCCGGAGAACGGTCCGACGCCGGAAGCGACGAACATCAGCCAGGACAAAAGTTCGCCGCGCGTCTTGTCGCCCTTCGGCGGCAAGAACTTGCCGGTCTTCTCGGCGAGATAAAGCAGGATGGCGTTCGAATCGAACACGGTGGCGTCGCCGTCGACGATCGCCGGCACCTTGGCGTTCGGATTGATGGCGAGGAATTCCGGCTTGTGCTGTTCGCCCTTGCGGGTATCGACCGGCATGGCCTCGTAGGGCAGGCCGGTTTCCTCGAGCATCAGCGCCACCTTCATCGGATTGGGCGCGCCGCTATAGTAGAACTTGATCATTTCATTTCCCCATTTTCACGTTTGTCGTCCCCGCGAAGGCGGGGACCCATATGCCGTGCCCTCACGTTAGCACATGGAGTATGGGTCCCGGGTCTCGCTTGCGCTCGCCCGGGACGACAGCTCAGTTAGAACAGTCCGACGATCTTGCCGTCGGCGCCGACGTCGATCGAATCCGCCGCCGGCACGCGCGGCAGGCCGGGCATGGTCATGATCTCACCGCAGATCGCCACCACGAACTCGGCGCCGGCCGAGAGCCGCACCTCGCGCACATTGATGGTGTGATCGGCCGGCGCGCCCTTGGCGTCGGGATTTGTGGAGAACGAGTACTGCGTCTTGGCGATGCAGATCGGCAGCTTGCCGTAGCCCATCTCCTCCCAGCTCTTGAGCTGGTCCTTCACCGACTTGTCGGCGGTGACGGTCTTGGCGCGGTAGATTTCCTTGGCGATGGTTTCGATCTTCGTAAACAGCGGCATCTCGTCGGGATAGAGCAGCTTGAGCTTGGCGGTGCCGGCGTCGATCGCCTTGACCACGGCTTTGGCGACGTCGGCGGCGCCCTCGCCGCCCATCGCCCAGTGATCGGCCATCAGCGCCTCGACGCCGAGCGCCTTGCACTTGTCCTTGACCAGCGCGATCTCGGCGTCGCTGTCGGCCGAGAAGCGGTTGATGGAGACCACCGCCGGCAGGCCGAATTTCTTGATGTTCTCGACGTGGCGCTGCAGGTTGGCCATGCCGGCTTCCAGCGCCTTCAGGTCTTCCTTTTTCAGGTCTTCTTTCTTGATGCCGCCGTGCATCTTCAGCGCGCGGATGGTGGCGACGATCACGACGCAATCGGGCTTGAGCCCGGCCTTGCGGCACTTGATGTCGAGGAACTTCTCGGCGCCGAGATCGGCGCCGAAGCCGGCTTCGGTGACGACGTAGTCGGTGAGCTTTAGCGCGGTGGTCGTCGCCGACACCGAGTTGCAGCCATGCGCGATGTTGGCGAAGGGGCCGCCGTGGATGAAGGCCGGCGTGCCTTCGAGCGTCTGCACCAGGTTCGGCGCGATCGCGTCCTTGAGCAGCGCCGCCATGGCGCCGTGCGCTTTCAGATCCTTGGCGCGGATCGGTTTGCGATCGCGGGTATAGCCGACGATGATGTTGCCGAGGCGCTCCCTGAGATCGGCGAGGTCCTTGGCCAGGCAGAAGATCGCCATCACTTCCGAGGCGACGGTGATGTCGAAACCGGCCTCGCGCGGATAGCCGTTGGCGACGCCGCCGAGCGAGCAGACGATCTCGCGCAACGCACGGTCGTTCATGTCCATGACGCGGCGCCAGGCGACGCGGCGCGAATCGATGCCGAGCGCATTGCCCCAATAGATGTGGTTGTCGATCAGCGCCGAGAGCAGATTGTGCGCCGAGGTGATGGCGTGGAAGTCGCCGGTAAAATGCAGGTTGATGTCTTCCATCGGCACCACCTGGGCATAGCCGCCGCCGGCGGCGCCGCCCTTGACGCCGAACGACGGGCCGAGCGACGGCTCGCGCAGGCACAGCATTGCTTTCTTGCCGATGAAGTTGAGCGCGTCGGTCAATCCCACGGTCGTCGTGGTCTTGCCCTCGCCGGCCGGCGTCGGCGTGATCGCCGTGACCAGGATCAGCTTGCCGTCCTTCTTGCCGGCGAGCGATTTGACATAGTCCATCGACACCTTGGCCTTGTAGTGGCCGTAGGGATCGAGATTTTCCGGCGCGATGCCGAGCTTTTCCTTGGCGATTTCCATGATCGGCCGCTTCTTGGCGGCCTGCGAAATTTCGATGTCGGACTTCGGGTTCTGATGCTGCGAGGCAGGCATGGGATTGATCCGTTAATGCAAGAGTGATGAACCGGCGATTGAGCTTGCTTAAGTAAACCTCGCCCCCGTAGCGAGCTTGGCCGTGGCGATAAATTCCGATGCGTCGATCTTCTTAGCCCCGTCCGGCTGCACGCGCGTGACCTTGAAGCGGCCGTCGGCGCAGACCACCGTGAAGCCGTCGGCCTCGATCGCGACGATCTCGCCGAGCTTGCCGGCGATGCCCTTGGGGTCCTTGGCCGGCAGCGGCTTGGCGTCGAAGATCTTGACGGTCTTGCCGTCGAGCGTGCACCAGGCGCCGGGCGCCGGATTGCAGCCGCGGATCAGGCAGTCGATCTGCTCCCACGGCTTGCCCCAGTCGATCCTGGCATTGCCGGGACCGCAGCGGCCTTCGTAAGTCGCTTTCGATTCATCCTGCTTGATGCGCGGCGCCTTGCCGGCCTTCACCAGGTCGATGCCTTCCAGCATCGCCTCGACGCCCATGGGGAACAGACGGTCGAAATAGACGGTGCCGAGCGTGTCGGTGGGACCAATCGCCGTTTTCCGCGTCACCAGGATGTCGCCGGTATCGAGCCCATTGTCGGGCCAGAAGATCGACAGGCCGGCTTCCTTCTCGCCCTTGATGATCTGCCAATTGATGGCGCTGGCGCCGCGATAGGCCGGCAAGAGCGACGGGTGATATTGGATCGAACCGTGCGTCGGGATGTTGAGGAAGTCCTCCGGCACGAACAGCGTGACGAAGGCCATCACCTGCAGCTCGGGCTTGAGCGCCTTGAACTCTTCCCAGACCTTCGGGTCCTTGTAGGACGCCG
Organism: uncultured Alphaproteobacteria bacterium; assembly: GCA_963828695.1. Lineage (GTDB taxonomy): Bacteria > Pseudomonadota > Alphaproteobacteria > Rhizobiales > Xanthobacteraceae > Pseudolabrys. Next base: position 20,318 of record CAWHFS010000003.1, read on the forward strand.
GCTGATAGACCGGGAGCTTGGCGGCGAGCGCGGCTTCCTTCAGCGGGTCGGCTTTGGCGCCTTCCTTTTCCGGCGCGACATAGACGGCGATCACGTTCTCGCCGCGCTTGAGCAACGCCTCCAGCACCGCCTTGCCGAAGGCCTGCTGGCCGTGGACCACGATACGCATCGACTTGCTCTCCCCGCAATTTCTTACTTATGCCGGACCGGCGGTGCATCACGTCGCGATGCACCGCGTCCGCAACACGACGTTTGCTAGGCCGCCGCCTTCGTCTTGTCCGGTGCGGTAATCGCACCCGACGCCTTGATCTCGGCGACTTCCGATCCCTTGTAGCCGAGCACCTTGGTGAGGATTTCCTCGGTGTGCTCGCCGAGCAGCGGCGAGCGCCGCACGTCGGCGGGCAAATCCGACAGCTTGATCGGATTGCCGACGGTCAGGTACTTGCCGCGGGTCGGATGGTCGACTTCGACGACGGTTCCGGTCGTGCGCAGCGACTGCTCCTCGGCGATCTCCTTCATCGACAGGATCGGCCCGCACGGAATGTCGTGCTTGTTGAACAGGTCCATGGCCTCGAACTTGGAGATGCCATCCGCGATCTTTTTCAGTCCCACCAATTCGCCGACAAAGGCTCGTCCGATAAAACGCTCTCGCCCTCGCCATTTGATGTGTCCACGGTTGCGCACTCTCCTTGTGTCCCATGCGCGTGGATAGTTCACTTTGGGCAACTGCTCCGGCATGGGCTGATTGCTGGGCCAATAAATCCGCCCGGGCACGCGCTGGCCCAAGGCTTCGTGAGGACGCTCGTAGTTGTAGCACTTGATCCATGCGTTAGTTCGGCGTTTCTGCGCCCGGAAGGTGCCTGCCGGTGGGCTGGCTGCATCGGCTTTGAAAATGCGATGCATCTGTTCGTGTGCGGCGTTGTCCTGCGGATGCGCCCTTCGGATAAACTCCACTGCAATACCCAGACGCAACCACCACACGCTCAGGCGCGAGAGACCTAGCGCTCCACGGCCGCCAAAAGGCGCTCCGTTGTCTACGCGGATCGCCTTGGGCAAACCGTAACGGCGAAAAACTTGCCTCATCGCTCGACGCACCGCCGCGTCGCTCTGGTTGGGCAAAAGCGCCGCTGTTATCACAAAACGGCTGAACACATCGCGTACCGTCAACGGTTCGCAGCGACGGCCATCTCGCGTGCGGAACCACCCCTTGAAATCCACACTCCATAGCTCGTTGCACCGTCGCGCCACTGGCAATGCTCTGCATGCAAGCAAAGGACCGCGTCGAGCGCGCCTCTTGCGTTTGCGCGCCAAACCGCTTTGCCTCAGCCAGAGCGCCAAAGTGCTTACCGCCGGAACACGTTTTACCCCGGGAAAAGTCTTTCGCAGGACACTCCGCAGCTTTTTCGCTCCCCATTGCGGACGCGCTTCGCGCGCTTTTACCAACCGTTCGCGCCAAAAAGAGCGATACGCTTTTGGGCAATAACCAGGCCGACGCGGCCGGTCCCTCAGCGCCTGTACTCCCCCAGCACGATACCGCTTGAGCCACTTGTAAGCGCTCTTGCGACTGATCCCAAAACGGCGACACAACAAGCTGAACGATTCCCTTTTTTCCCTGTAGGCGAGGACCAATCGCATCCGCGCCTCCGGCGCCAAAACTTCTTTCCAAGGCATAGATGCCCGGAAAAGTGTCACCTATGTCATTAGACTGAACTGTTACCCATGTCATTAGATCATGCCAGGCGCGTGCTGGTTTCGGCGTCCCCGCCGAAACGAACTTTCATAAATCCAGAAAATCCTCGGAAACGCGGGACGACTATCATAATTTGCGCATGTGCGGGGCCTTCCTCTCATCGCATCGATATCGATGTTCTTTGTGTGTGCGTTAGCGAGCGAACTGTGGCAATTCGATCTCCGGACAACCGAACGCCTCGGAAATGATATCGTTCGGGCAAGTCAACGTTCTGATCGTGGTGCAACGACACCATTGAAAACACGTGCGAAAGACACGGCCGCTGCAGCTTTAAGCGGCAAACTCTATAACAGGATGCGTTACGATTACGTAGTCCTTGATCATCCGGGTGGTAATGGGCTTCTCGTCTACGCGCTCGCGATTTCGAAACACAAAGGAGATGTTACAACCGGCGGCCATTTTCGTGTGACGGTGTCGGCAGATGGTGCAGTTGCAAAACGTGTGGACTTGCTTTCGCAGCTTATCCACACAGCAAAACCTGATCCTGGGAATCAGCTCGCTGGAGTAGCAGCGTCACAGATCGCGGGAAAATTCCCAGCTGAGACTTGGATTTACTCCAGTTACCAATATCACATCCCAATGTTTGTCGCGGTAGTTGCAGATGGTTCGATATGGGGCGTGGCGAACGGCCGCATGGTCAGAGTCGATGAGAAAGGCCCCAAGAATCACTTGGATATCTTGAACAAGACGGCTCCAGAGGTTCCACGGTGAGTTAGAAACACCCGCGGCGACATTCGGTGTTCCGACCTATGCTGGCACGTAAACTACATAGCCGCGCGGCGGCGCCCAGAGATCCACCCAACCCGACTCGTTAGTCCATTTTGCCTCAGGCACGCTAACGTCATCGCGGCCGTGCCACGCTGCTGGAACGAGACGCGTATTATTCCATCGCGTCTGAACCCACGTGCCATTCCATGTGCTGCGGTTATTCAGAACAAGCACTAGTCCGGATCGATCGCCCGCGCCCGAGCGCTGCATGATGTAGAGATCGTCATCCGTGAACAGGACTTGCGTTGAACCGGAGGCATGTTGTTCGTGAACCTTCACAAGGGCATCGATGCCGCTCTGATTATCCGGCTGCGCCAGATTCCAGTTGAAGTAATCCTGCCAGAAGACGCACGGATAACCTTCATGAGTGAGGATAAAGGCGTACGCCAGCAACTTGTCGTTGATGATTGGAGTGTCGCGCACGACGTCGTGGTTCTCGACGAAAGTGACAGCCTGTTCGGGGCGACCCCAGATCAAAACTCCGTGTTCGACGAGAGTTCGCAGACTGAATCCGTAGCTGTCGCACAAATCGCGTAACCGCCAGCGCAACGGAAAATCAAAAGCGCCTACCGGATTGTCCGACCACGCGTTGGCTTCATCGAGCCAGTCGTCGATTGTGCGTTCGCTGTCCCAGCATTCACCGACCGCATACGGCTTGAAACTGGTGCCGCCGCGCAGTGCGCGGAGTTCTTGAATCGAGCGCACCATCCAGCCGCCGTACCCTTTGACCATGTCGTAACGGAACCCATCGAAGCCGATTTCTTCCAACAGCCAGCGCGCATAATTGATGAGCTCGGTATAAACGAACGGTGTGCGATGACAGAGATCCGGCATGTCGCCGAACGTGACGCCGTCCCACGTCTCGTATTGACTGGGATGAAAACATTTCCAATCACGCGGAAACTTGCCGCTCTTCGGCGTGAATCTTGTCCAACGTAACTGTCCGTCGATTGGATTTGCTTCCTGCGCGTCCGCGCCGCTGTTGTGATTGAACACAAGATCGGCGTACACTTGCAGTCCCAGTGCGTGCGCAGACTCGATGAGATCGAGCAGGTCGGTCTTGGAACCGAACCACGTCGGCACGCCGCCTTTCTGGTCAAACTCGCCGAGATCGTAATAATCGTAAGGGTCGTAGCCCATCGATTTCCAGCTGGCTGCCTTTGTTTGCAGGCGGGAGCCACAGGGCGGTGAAACCGGCTTGCGCGATCGCCGGCAATTTCGATTTGATGAAGCTCCACCATTGGTGTTCGCGATTTTCCGTCTGGGGACAATCCCAATAAAACGCTTGCAACATCACACCCATAATTCACCCTCCTGCGCATGAGAGCATTTCCATGCTACGTGCCAAAGTGGGACTAACAAGAAGCAATCAAGTCACGGAAATGTTACGAAAGAGTGTAGCACCGTATTTCGTTGCAGCTTTTTTAATAATTCCCCTTACCGGTTGCGACAAGAACAGTGGCGACGCAGTGGTCCTAGGAAAAGAGCATATCGATGCCGCGCCGCCAACTGCAGAAACGCCGAACGCTCAATCCGGGTCTAGTCCGGACGCGCAGCTTCGTCCCATGGCGGATGATGAGATTGCAGTTGATGGATACGTGATGAAGCCAGAGGTGCGCGGCACGAGTCGCGATCCGCGCGCGTTGAAGCACGAGCAGTGGATCGTGAAAGTGCGAATGCTCGACAACGGCCGCACATTTCAAGTCCCGGCCGATCAAGCGAAATGGGAGAAATTGCGCGAGAACGATCGGGTCAAAGTCCGATATCGCACAGGCAAATACACCGGAACCGTTTGGGCTGCTGAGATTGAGTAGGAATTAAATTCACGGAGAACCGCGGTTCTCCGACTGCCGACTGCCGCGGTTCGAACTGGAATTCACCACTGACGCAGGGCGGCCACTCGCGCCAGCTCGGCGCGGCTGCGCACATTAAGTTTTTTCATCGCGGCGGTCCTTCGTTTCTCCACGACCGGCATGGAGACCTCCAAGTCGGCGGCAATTTCGTCATTGCTCTGACCATTCGCGACACGTTTCAATACGGCCAATTCATCTGCGCTTAGGTCGTCGGGAACTGTTTGGGTTTGGGCCGATGCAGACGACTGACGCGGAATATTTTCATCAAAATACGTTCCGCCGGCGGCAACAGCACGGATGGCCTCGGCTACGTTGGTCGGCGCGCCACTCTTTGACACGTAACCTTTGGCACCCGCTGCGATCATGTCTTCCAGGTACGTGGAGGATTCGTACAACGTCAGAGCGATCACTCTCACCGCAGGCTGGAGTTGTCTGAGTTCGTGAGTGACCTCGATTCCGTTCTTTCCAGGCATCGAGCCGTCCATCAAGACTACGTCCGGCGTCGTGCGACCGAATACGTCGAGCGCGCTGTGGCCATCGGCTTCAGCAACAACCGCCAGATCCGGCTGCAAATTGATGAATATTCGCAACGCCTCACGCATACCTGCGTGATCGTCGACGAGCAGCACGCGAATTTTGGCTTCACTTTGATTTCTTTTCTTTTTCATGTGCTTTCGAAATTGGAATGCGGACGAGCAATGTGGCACCGCGCTCCGGAGCGGATTCGACCTTGAAACTGCCCCCGACCATACCGAGACGTTCCTGAATTCCGAGCAAGCCCAAGCGGCCGCTACCATTTCCCGATTGGGACGTCACGCGAGCGTCGAACCCCCGCCCGTCATCTTCAATAATTGCGTGTAACTGGTCCGCAGTGCGGCGGAGGACAAGAGCCACGCGCGTCGCGCCAGAATGCTTTGCGACATTGTTAAGCGCTTCCTGAATGATCCGGTAAAGAATCGTTTCAATCTCGGACGAGATGCCGGCAGCTTTGTATTGTCCCGCCTCGAAATCCACGTCAATGCCGTAGCGCTTTGACCACGTTTCGATAAACGCACGAATCGCTTTCACAAGTCCGAGATCATCGAGGGCAGCCGGACGCAGTTCCACTGCGACGCGGTGAAGATCGCGCGCCGTTTGAGTGGCCAACTCCTGGAGGTGTTGCACTCGACTGCCGAGGCCCGAGCGTGATTGGCGATCAAGCAGGGATTTGAGGCCAACATTAAGCGCAGTCAGATTCTGTCCCATTTGATCGTGCAACTCGCGAGCAATGCGCCGCCGCTCCTCTTCTTGCGCGTGAAGTAACTTGCGACGCAAGGCTTCGCGTTCGGCCATCTCACGCCGAAGCTGTTCGTTAGACTCGGCCAGTTTCGCGGTGCGTGATTCAACGAGTGTTTCAAGCTGCTTGGCTCGATCAGCCAATTGCTCGTGCGTCTCTCGCAGTTCCCGCTCCGTACGACGTTGCTCTTCCAGAAAATCTCGCACCTGATATTGTCGCCGGCGCGAATTTAACGCGACCTCAAGAGAACGTATCAATGTTGTAGTACCTACAGGCCGCTCCAGCAAAGTCACACTGCCAGCTGCCTGTGCGGCCAATTCCAATAGTCTGGCTAGTCGAGATTCACCACCAGTCGTCAGAATAATAAGTGGTAACTCAGACCAGGACGGTTGCGCGGCTAGCGCTTCGAATAGATGCGATAAGCTGCCCAATTCGAGAGCTTCCTCCGTAAGCATGAGCGCACCAGCACCGGACTGAATATGCGCCGCACATTCTGCCAGCGAACCGCAAATCTGTGCTTCAAATCCGTGGCCGACCAGCAACTCGGCCATGGCCTGAGCGTCCCGCCCGACTGGCGCAATGATGAGGACGCGGTCTTTCGAATTATTTTTTTCCATCGGAAGGCGGCATGATTTCCCCTTTACCGCCGCGAAACATAGGCATTCCCGTCAAGACGCCGTGAAACTCCTTCAAGGGCTGACCTACACGAATGCCCCGGCCAGACTCCAGTTTGAATTCACGAATGCTTTTTTCGTGCCGGCCACTTCGTTTTTTAACCACCGCTATCGATTGTCTGACCTCGCCTGCCGCTTCGAAGTATCGCAGGCTCAGCACAGTGTCCGATAGGTAGCTAAGGTCTACCGGGGACTCTGCGGCGGAGACCAGCCCGTGCTGCGCCAAAATGAGGATCGTCATAACGCCTTGGTAATTCAGATAAGTGACAAGCTCGTGAAGTTGATTGGCAAGGTACTTCTCGCCGGGCATCGCGTTAAGATATCCATTGAGGGTGTCGATCACCACGAGTTTGCAGCCTCCGTCCACTTGCTCCCGAATGCGAGCAGCGAATTCGCCAGGCGAAATCTCCGCGGGATCCACTTGTTGCGCGACGATCATTCCGCTTTCCACGTGCTTTTCCAAATCAAGCCCCAATGCCTTGGCGCGAGTGAGCATGATCGAACGCGTTTCGTCAAAGCAGAAGAGTATTCCCCGATCACCCTTTGATGCCATTTGCCTGGCATACTGCAAAGCGAGCGTGGATTTGCCCGTGCCTGCGGTGCCAAGAATTAGCGTTGTCGTGCCACGATCCAAACCGCCGCCAAATAAATCGTCCAGCTCCTTGATGCCGCTGGAAACCGGCTCACGCGCCATTTTTGCGTAGTGCTCTGCCGCTACAAGACGCGGAAACACGCGCAAGCCACCAGTCTCGATTGAGTAATCGTGATAGCCTTCGCGAAATTTGACTCCTCGCAATTTGAGCACGCGCAACCGCCGTCGCGATTTGCCGTAGTCTGGAGAAAGCTGCTCCATCTCAATAACTCCGTGGCTCAGGCTCAGCACATGCGGATCAGTTCCGATCATGCCCCTGTCCATTTTGTCGTCGAGCAACAACACCGTGCTCCGGGACTGCGCGAAGTGTCGTTTTAGATTCAGCAATTCGCGCCGGTAGCGTAACGCCGTTTCCGCCAGCAACCGAAATTCGGAGAGCGAATCAAACACGACGCGTGCTGGACGCCTTTTCATCACTTCATCGATCAATAGTTTGCTGACTTTATTCAGTTCAATCTCGGAAGGACGAAAAACCGTCGTCTGCGCTTCCGGACGCAGGAGCTGCTCGATCGAGGATAATTCGAGTAACGGAATACCTTCCAGTGACCAGTCATGTGAGCGTGTCACCTTCAACAATTCTTCGCGCGTCTCGGAAAGCGTTACATAAAAAACCGATTCCCCACAGCGCACACCTTCGAGCAAGAATTGCAACGCCAGGGTTGTTTTGCCTGAGCCGGGATCGCCTTGAATCAGATAAAAACAATCACGCGGTAAACCGCCAGTCAGGATGTCGTCCAACCCTTCGACTCCGCTCGAGCAACGTTGATCATTCAAAACAGCGGAGCCTTTTGTCTTAGATTGATCCTTTTTCATTGTTCTTCAGCCCCAGGTGCGGAGGCTTGCTGGTCTTATTAGATGCGTGCAAGTCGCAACTATCAACACAAACTCTGCGGACCACGATAGGCAGAAGTCTGATCGTGACCTAGGTCAAAGCCGTATGAGCGCGCCGTTACGACCAAGCCGTCGTGGCTGAACGCGTGTAACGGCTCTGTCACATCAAAGTCACACAGCTTTTACACATTCTAAACCGGTTCGTCACAATCGGCGTGTAGGTGTTCGAGCGCGCGGTCCATGCCGCATCAACAAAAACAAAACCAAAACAAAACAATCAAATCATGAAATTAATTCGTAAGAATTCACTGCAGGCCAAGTCCTGTTCACTCGTAGCTGCCAGCATCGCGCTTGCCGCCATGGCTGTTTCAAATGCCGCAGCGGACAACGTAAAGGTGTTCGACAAAAGGGTAAGCGGCGTGCCCGAAGCCAATGGTGAGATCATCACCGACAATGTCTTGTCACCGGAGTTTGCCCCTGGGCTCGTCGCCGAGGGCCTCGATCTGCTTGAGAACCCCTCGGGGCCAATCACGCGATTGGGCAACCTAAGTGATGGCAGTCGCACTGAGCCAGACGAAAACACTTATCTCATTCTGGATCATAATCCCGGTGGCCCCACACAGGGCTATGATTACGGCCGGCATTTCATTTTTCAGGGCCATGAAATGCCTAACGGAAATACCAATCGCGCCTACATCACGCGCATCAATCTTGACGTGGCGCACCCGGATCATCGCATCACACTTATGACACCAGGTGACGCGAATTTTTTGACTGGATTCAACAGCATCGATGGTTCCACCTGGGATCCGTTTAGTCGAACACTGCTCTTTACCCAGGAAGACGGTGCTATCGGCGGGGTCATCGAGATGGGCGCCGATTTTGATACAAACACCGGCGGCGGCGCGGGTTTACGCACGCTCTATGGCAGCCTCGGCCGTGGCGGTTATGAAGGAATTCATCCTGATGACTGGGGCAACATCCTGATCATCGAGGATGTCGGCGGCACTACGGTTATGAATAATGGAAGGAATCCAAACTCGTTCGTTTACCGGTTCGTTCCTACGTCTCCGGACGATCTGGCTCATGGCAAACTGCAGGCTCTCCAAGTCTCGATCAACGGCAACCCGGTAGTGTTCGTGCCGGTGGACATGCAGCACCCGAACGGCGACACGCGGTCGCAGAACCAACTGCTGCTTCACACTGTGGGTGCGTCCTACCCAGTCCAGTGGGTCACGATTCACGATACTGCCATAGATGGCACCGCGGCGTTTGACGCTAACGCTGCCGCCAAAGCCCACAACGCCACACCGTTCAAGCGCCCCGAGAACGCGCAGTTCCAGCCTAATTCACATTTTCGGACCTTCTTCTTTGTCGTCACGGGCGATACCGATAATGTCGCGGGCACAGACCCTGTGCTGGCAGCGCGCGGGGCGTGGGGTGGCATTTTCCGTGTCGATCTCGACGCAAACCGCGCGGCTGGCGCCATCTCGCTCGTGGTCTTGGGCGACGCCGACCATGCAGCGTTCGATAATATCACGTTCGCGGATGATAAAGATACGATCCTGCTAACAGAAGATCGGGGCGACCTGTTGCACGATCAGTTGAATAAGCTCGATTCAATTTGGGCTTACAAATTGGACAGGGGGCATCCGGAGAGAAACACCGCGGTGCGATTCCTTGCCCTCGGGCTGGACAGATTGGCCGGCGTCGCAGGGGAAGAGGATAACGAACCGACCGGGCTGCACATGTCTGAAGGAGACGCCACGATCCGCGGATTAATCGGGACGAGAGAATTTAGGAAAGACCGGGCGATGCTTTTCTTCACTCAGCAGCACGGCGAAAACAACTTGTTCGACGTTTCTCCCCTCGACTGAGTAAAACTGATCGACCGAGACAGGCAGGCAGCGCCCCGGACGGGAAACCGTCCGGGGCGTTTTTCTGCGCACAACGAACAGGAGATCGATTGAACGCCAACTCTGCGGATTAGAAGCGAGAAGGAATCGCAGTTGTGGATTAGCGGCGAGAAGATTTTGATTGCGAGTAAAGAAAAAAAAAAAAAAGAAATCAGCGCTGCACTGCGACGTTCGAATTTGTTTTGGCGATGGGCTGGTAGAATCGCAGCGCCTCGATATCGCTGCCGAGTTCGCGCAACGGGTAAAGCCCTTTCGCAGAGCCCGCGCCCGGATCGCGCACGAGATAATCGAAACCGTCTTTCCCTGCGATGACTACAAAATGCGTGATGCCACTACCCAAACGCACGCGCACGATCACGGGATTTCCGTGTGAGATGTTCGAATCGATCAATTGATACGAAGGCAGGTCTTCGTAGATGTGCCGCACACGATCGGGCGCGAACCACGCCGCTCTGTCCCAGTAAAGCCAGCCTTGCTCCGTGTATCCGTCTGTTGCAGTCAGAAACCAGTTCAACTGCTGCGGATCAACGTCGATCCCATAAAACTTGAAGACCATCGCCGCCGACGCCACGGCGCAACCTTCGCCGCCGATCGTCCCATTCTCGGGAACGCCACCTAACGGATCGTCCCGCCATTTGTCGTCTCCTTGTCGGAACGACGGCACCGGCAACTCGACGCGAGTTAGAAACGGACGCCCGCCGCGCGGTGGCAGTTTTCGTTTCCAAGTCCAATCAACGTAGACCGCGGCGCCCCCGCCGACCAAAACAAGAACGAGAACTATAACGACAATCGGCCACCAGCGCTTCACAGCACCAAGACTGTAGAGGCGGCGCTGTCAGCCGCAAATTGTTGCCAAATCAAGGAGGGACGTCTTGGGCAGCCGTCCACTGCAAACGTGACGGCTGGGAAGCCGTCACTCCTTGTTTCAGCGTCTTGGAGCGTTCGCTGATGAGCGGAAAAACGAACCGAACGAATCGTTGTTGCAGAAGACAAGTTGCGCCGGTGCGGTATAATACCGATCTCACATCATGCATAAGACACATGAACTCCGGCTCGCCAGGCGCATGGCGCGACTCGGCACGGAGACCGCGTTCGAAGTGCTGGTGAAAGCGAAAGCGCTCGAGGCACAGGGCCGCGACATTATTCATCTGGAAATCGGCGAACCCGATTTCGATACACCGGGCAACATCATCGAGGCAGGATGCGACGCACTGCGCAAAGGCTTCACACATTACGGGCCTTCGGCCGGCATGATGGAATTGCGCGAGGTCATCGCACAACACGTGAGCGAGACACGCCAGGTAAACGTGACGCCCGATGAAGTGGTCGTCGTTCCCGGCGGCAAGCCGATCATTTTTTTTTCGATTCTGGCTCTCGCCGAAGACGGAGATGAAATCATTTACCCGAATCCCGGCTTCCCGATTTACGAGTCGATGATCAACTACGTCGGTGCGAAAGCGGTGCCGATCCGGTTGCGCGAGGAATTGGAATTCCGGCTCGACGTCGATGAGCTCGCCAGTCTGATCAACGATCGCACAAAACTCATCATCCTGAATTCGCCGCAGAACCCGACAGGCGGCGTGCTGACAAGGAGGACATCGCCGCGATCGCGCGCGCAATCGGCGATCGCAACATCATGGTCTTGAGCGACGAGATCTATAGCCAGCTCATCTTTGAGGGCGAAGAGCATTCCATCATGTCGATCGACGGCATGAAGGAGCGAACGATTTTGCTCGACGGCTTTTCCAAAACTTACGCGATGACTGGCTGGCGGATGGGCTACGGCGTCATGCGCGCCGATCTGGCGACCCACATCTCGCGGTTAATGACAAATTCGAATTCGTGCACCGCCAGCTTCACACAAGTCGCCGGCATCGAAGCGCTGCCGCGGTTCGCAGGACGTAGTGGACGAGATGCGCGCTAAATTCAAAAAACGGCGCGACGTCATGGTCGCCGGACTGAACAAGATCAAAGGTTTCTCCTGTCGCGTCCCACATGGCGCGTTCTATGTCTTCCCAAATATCACGAAGACCGGGTGGCCATCGAAAAAGCTGGCCGACGCGCTTCTCGAGGACGCAGGCGTCGCTGCGTTGTCCGGCACGGCGTTCGGCGATTTCGGCGAAGGTTATCTTCGCTTCAGCGTGGCGAACTCGATCGAGAACATCGAGAAAGCGCTCGATCGCATCGACGCCTGGACGAAGAAGAATCTGTAGGGCAATCCCGAATGCTTTCGGGATTGCCGGTCACTTCTCCTCCTCGATCGAGGAGAGGGGAGGGTGAGGAGTCGAACCATCCTTGCAAGCTGCTTTTGGTAAATTGATCACCCTCACCTCAATCCTCTCCCGAACAAGGGAGAGGAAGTCGCTTCCGGTGCCGTCCATTCGGTAAGAAGATCTGCACCGTTGTAGCGTCCGCCGTCCTCCAGCGGATTCCGAGAAGATTTTCGGCGAGAGCGATGGTCGACTCTGAACGGGAGGTTGACGTTTCCATCGTGGCATAGCTAAAAGAGGCCATGCCGATTACCGCTTTCAGCAGTTTTTCCGACGGTCTCCAACCGAATCAAAGAAGCCGTGAACATTTCATCACAAACACGAACCTCAATGATGACAATCTCTGGGTTCCATACGCGGACGGTGTCTGGTTCCAGCCATGCTGCTTTAATGTCACTTCAGGTGGATTCAGTCTGGTGCTGAAAGGTCTGCCGGGCTCGATGATCGGAACGCATTACCACGTTGCGGGCGTGCATGGCTACACGATGCGGGGTCGCTGGCGATATCTGGAGCACGACTGGATCGCGGAGCCCGGCACTTACATTTATGAACCCGCAGGCGAAGCTCACACGCTGGTGATCACTGAAGATTCACCAGAACCGATGATCGCGTTTTTCCTCGTCGAAGGCGGCCTCATCTATCTCGACAAGCCTACGAATGGTACTTTCGCTGCGTACAAGGACGGATTACTCTCTCGAGTTAACGCGGAAACATTATCGCGAGGCCGGCCTCGACGCGCTCAAACTCGACCTGCTCGTACGATAGCCAACATGACGGTCCAGATGTGGGTGGACCTTGCGCAAATCGTCAGCGCGTCGGCAGTAACGTCTGACACTGCTCGCGCTGATAGTGACATCCGGCAGAACACCAGATCGCAGAAGGCGCTGGCAGTAGATTCTCTCGCAGCTGCGATCACCTCAATCAACGTGCCGGCAATGAATCGCATATCCTCGGATCGCGCTGTCCAAAGCAACTGCGGACTGGGATTCCGCCAGCCGAGAAGAACGAATCATCGCGCATTATTTTCTGTTTTCCTTTTTCAAGCTGTTAGAGAACGCCTGGTATCTGCAGAAAGCAGGCATCCTCGATCAGGCGCAATGGGTCGGATGGGAGACGTTGCTTCGAAAATATTATCATGCCGAAGGTGTGCGTCGGGTCTGGTGGCCGGGTCGCAAGGACGCGTACTCCCCGGAATTTCAAAAGTTTCTTTCGGGAACAAAACCAGCCGATGAACTTGGCAGTTTAAACGAATTGTTCGACTACGTTGAACGCAACGGATGAAAGTTCGACGCAATAAAACTATTGCATAACCCAACCGGATTTGTTTTAACCGTAGGCGTTATCCACGCCAAAACATAACGAAAGGAACCAAAGCCTAATGAAACCAACACCTCTCTAATCCTAGCTATCATTTTCGCTTCTTCGGGCGCAGCATTTGGGGCAGATGGCGCAGCGCTATGGGCTAAGACTGCGCCTCGTGCCACGGCAAAGACGGCAGCGGCAACACCACGATGGGAAAAAAGCTCGGTGTGAAAGATTACAGCAAAGACCAGGGCTTCAGTGACGCCGAAGCGGCGAACGTCATTAAGAATGGCAAGGGCAAGATGAAAGCTTACAAACAGCTGTCCGATGCCGATGTGAAAGCCTTGGTTGCCTACGTCCGTTCGTTGAAGAAATAACACGGCAATTTTCAGCGCCTTTTTCTCAAGTGCGGTGGCCGTGATACT